>NZ_CP047024.1 GCF_009796745.1 Paraglaciecola sp. L1A13
ATATTAGAGTCGTTATTTTTATATTAAATAAAAATATGTAATAAATTCAATTGTTTATTTGTATAATTGAATTTCATTCATCGAAGTTAGGATCCCATATTTACTTATGCACAGTTTAAAGGGATAATTGAAGTATATTCAGTGTTTAGTGTTGGATATTTAGTCGTTTAAGCCTTTTTTTGTCAATCTTCTTTTTCTGTCTTCTTAAATCGGTCTTTGTTTTTTTCCTCTATATTGTTGGCTCGGAGTAGTTTTTTAATGTCTTTATGGAATCGTTGCCTTGAAAGGCTTCAGCAAGATTTGCCGACTCAGCAATTTAGTATGTGGATAAGACCATTAATTGCTAATGAGGAAACAGCTTCTATTACGCTTTTTGCACCCAATCGGTTTGTATTAGATTGGGTTCGTGATAAATATATTGCACAAATTGAGGCCCTATTCGCAGAGTTCTGCGCCACTGATTCTGTACCTCAGCTGAGGATAGAAGTAAGATCTTCGGCGAATGTTCAACAAAGTCAGTCCTTCAGCTCAACGCCCAGCGCAAGCGCCAGTTCTTCGGTTGTAGAGAACAGTATTAAATCCCTACAAAGACACCAGGCCGCGCGCAGTAATGTTCAAGCTGATACGATAAGTCCACCAAACCCTAAAATTGTGGCGTCTCATAAAAGTAATATTAACTTTAATTATAAATTCGATAATTTTGTTGAAGGTAAATCGAATCAGTTAGCGCGGGCAGCTTCGCGACAAGTAGCTGATAATCCTGGTAAGGCTTATAACCCGTTGTTTATTTATGGCGGTACAGGCTTAGGTAAAACTCACCTTTTGCATGCTGTTGGTAACGGTATTATTGATAATAAAAAAGATGCGACGGTAGTTTATATGCATTCCGAGCGATTTGTTCAAGATATGGTAAAAGCCCTGCAGAACAACGCTATTGAAGAGTTTAAACGTTATTATCGTTCTGTTGATGCATTGCTTATAGATGATATCCAGTTTTTTGCCAATAAAGAACGCTCTCAAGAAGAGTTCTTTCATACGTTCAATGCTTTATTAGAAGGTAACCAGCAAATTATTCTGACGTCTGATCGATATCCCAAGGAAATTGACGGAGTAGAGGATCGCTTAAAATCTCGTTTTGGATGGGGTTTAACAATTGCGATTGAGCCACCAGAATTAGAAACTAGGGTAGCGATACTAATGCGCAAAGCATTAGAGAATAAAATAGTGTTACCTGATGAGGTTGCGTTTTTTATTGCTAAAAGGTTGCGCTCAAATGTACGCGAACTAGAGGGGGCGCTTAACCGTGTTATCGCCAACGCTAATTTCACTGGTAGACCGATTACAATAGATTTTGTGCGAGAAGCTTTACGCGACTTATTGGCTTTGCAGGAAAAGCTCGTCACCATAGATAACATTCAGAAAACAGTGGCTGAGTATTATAAAATCAAAATGGCAGATATTCTCTCTAAGCGTCGAAGTCGCAGTGTTGCACGCCCTAGGCAAATGGCTATGGCTTTGTCAAAAGAATTGACGAATCATAGTTTACCAGAAATAGGTGACGCGTTCGGCGGACGAGACCATACGACAGTGTTGCATGCGTGTCGGAAAATTGTGCAGCTTAGAGAAGAGAGTCATGATATAAAAGAAGACTATCAAAATTTAATTCGCACCTTATCTTCATAAAAAAGTTACGAGAATTTAGATGAAATTCAGCATAAGCAGGGAAAACTTTTTACAGCCGCTACAGTTAGTTTCTGGCGCTGTAGAACGCAGACATACCTTACCAATTCTTTCTAATGTATTGATAAAGGTTAGTGAAAATGCATTGTGGTTGACAGGTACCGATTTAGAAGTCGAGTTGATTTCTAATGTTACTCTTACCGGTGAATTCGAGGAAGGTGAGATTACAGTGCCTGCCAAGAAGCTGTTAGATATTATTCGTGGGTTAACTGAAGGTAGTGAAATTAGTTTTCAGCTTGATGGGAATAAAGCGATTCTGCGCTGTGGGCGCAGTAAATATAGTCTATCAACGTTATCAGCAACAGATTATCCAAACCTAGAGGATTGGCAGGGCGATCTAGAGTTTGAAATCTCGCAATCAAATTTGAAGCGATTAATCGACAGTGTGCACTTTTCTATGGCGCAACAAGATGTTCGATATTACTTAAACGGCATGTCGCTAGAAACTGAAGATAATGTTATTCGAACCGTTGCTACAGACGGACACAGGCTTGCATTGTGTCGCTTAAATTACACTGAAGCTACTTTGCCCAACCGTCAAGTCATTATCCCCCGTAAAGGCGTTATGGAGATTATCAGGCTAATAGAGGATAGCGATAAGTCGTTGAAAGTTCAGGTTGGTTCTAACCACATTCGAATATTTTCTAATGATTTTATTTTTACCAGTAAGTTAGTCGATGGTCGCTTCCCGGATTATCGTAGAGTGTTACCTAAAGACGGTGATAAAAACATTGTTGCCAGTAAGCTTGCCTTAAAGAATGCATTTTCTCGTGCTTCAATCCTTTCTAATGAAAAATTCAAAGGTGTACGTCTCAATCTATCTTCAGGTGAATTGAAAATTACCGCTAACAATCCTGAGCAAGAAGAAGCAGTAGAAATTGTTGATGTTAATTACCAAGGCGGAGATTTAGAAATAGGCTTCAACGTGGCTTACTTAATCGATGTGCTCAATGCGGTTAATGCCGAGGAGGTTAAGTTCACTTTAGCGGACTCTAACAGTAGTGCATTAATTGAAGATGGGGCGGATGATTCTGCTTTGTACGTTATTATGCCAATGAGGCTATAGTACATTCCTTGTTGATACTAATATGAAGCTGGACAGCGTCCAGATACGCAATTTGCGAAATCTGCAAGATGTATTACTTAAACCAAGTCACGGCGTTAATTTTATACTTGGAAAAAATGGTAGTGGAAAGTCTTCAATTTTGGAGGCTATCCATTATTTAGGCTTTGGTCGCTCTTTTAGAACAGCAAAGCACAAGCACGTTATTCAAAACCAGGCTAATTCATTTACTGTTTTCTGTGAGTGTTCAGAGCAAGATATTAATCAACGCCTGGGCATTTCTCGCGATATTAATGATTCCGTTAACGTGAGTATCAATGGTTTCAAAAGCAATAAAATCTCAGAATTAGTCAGTAAACTTCCAGTCCAAATTTTTACGCCTCAGAGCTCGGATATTCTTATAGGCGCGCCTAAACTTAGAAGAAAGTATTTAGATTGGTGTTTGTTTCACGTGGAACATTCATTTCTAATTTGTTCGAACAGTTATACAAAACTTCTAAAACATAACAATGCCCTATGCCGACAGCACCAAGTCGGCTACGCTAATCCACAACGTGTTTACTGGACAGAATTATTGGCAAAGTATGCTAATGAGCTGACTAATTTTAGAAATCAGATAATGTCCAGCTTAATACCTTTAATTACTTCGAATCTAGAGCATTTTTTACCTGAGTTTTGTGTTGAAATCTCGTATTATAGGGGATGGGAAAAAGGTCTTAGCATTAGCGAAGCGCTAGTTAAATCTGCAGACCGGGATTATAAAAATGGTTACATAAGCGTTGGCCCCCATAAGGCCGATGTTAGATTTAGAATCGACGGCAAACCCGCTCATGAGGTTTTGTCCCGAGGACAGCTTAGAATGCTGGTAGCAGCACTACAACTCGCTACTACTCAGTGTTTAATGTCCTATACCGAAAAGACCTGTATTTTCTTACTAGATGATGTTGGGGCTGAATTAGACGCAGCAAAACGAGAAGTTTTTATTGATAAACTTCTTGAATCAAACACCCAACTTTTCGTCACTGCGATAGAAGAGCATCAGCTAGAATTTATAGATAAATACCAAAATAAAAAAATGTTTCACGTGGAACATGGCCAGGTGAGAGAGGAGATTTAATCAAATGGCAGAAGAGCATAAGTACGATTCGTCGAGTATTAAAGTATTAAAAGGTTTAGATGCAGTACGTAAACGCCCTGGTATGTATATAGGTGATACTGACGACGGTACAGGTTTACACCACATGGTGTTTGAGGTTGTAGATAACTCAATCGACGAAGCGTTAGCTGGGCACTGTACCAATATAAACGTAAAAATTCATACTGATGGCTCTGTTTCTGTCAAAGATGATGGCCGTGGTATCCCTACAGAAATACACGAAGAAGAAGGTATCTCTGCAGCTGAAGTTATTATGACCGTACTTCATGCCGGTGGTAAATTTGATGATAACTCTTATAAAGTGTCAGGCGGTTTACACGGCGTGGGTGTTTCGGTAGTGAATGCGTTATCTCGCAAATTACAGATAATGATTCGCCGCCAAGGTAAGGTGCACGAGCAAGAATATCGACACGGGGTGCCTCAAAAACCTTTAGAGGCCATCGGTGAAACTGATTCAACAGGAACGACTATTCGATTCTGGCCAAGTGAAGGTACTTTTAATGGAATAGAGTACCACTATGACATTTTAGCAAAACGTCTCCGTGAATTATCATTCCTTAACTCAGGTGTAAGTATTACCCTGGAAGATGAACGTGACGGTAAAAAAGATCACTTCATGTATGAGGGTGGAATTAAAGCATTTGTTGAGTATTTAAATCAAAACAAAACACCAGTCCATCAGCAAGTATTTCACTTTAACAGTGAGCGTGAGGACGGAATTTCAGTAGAGGTTGCTCTACAATGGAATGACTCTTTCCAAGAGAATGTTTATTGCTTTACCAATAATATTCCACAGCGCGATGGGGGGAGTCACTTAGCAGGATTTCGTGGCGCACTCACTCGTACTCTAAATACCTTTATGGAAAAAGAAGGTCATAATAAGAAAAATAAAACTAACGCAAGCGGTGATGATGCTCGAGAAGGGTTGACAGCTGTTGTGTCCGTTAAAGTGCCAGATCCTAAATTTTCGTCACAAACAAAAGACAAATTAGTTTCATCAGAAGTACGCCCTGCCGTGGAAACAGTAATGGGTGAGAAGCTGAATGAATTCTTATTAGAGAATCCCGCAGCCAGTAAGATCATTATAGGCAAAATTATAGATGCGGCTCGAGCACGTGAAGCGGCGCGTAAAGCACGTGATATGACGAGACGTAAAGGTGCTCTTGACCTTGCTGGGTTACCGGGTAAATTAGCCGATTGCCAAGAAAAAGATCCTTCTCGTTCAGAGTTATACATAGTGGAAGGGGACTCTGCTGGCGGTTCAGCCAAGCAGGGAAGAAACAGAAAAAACCAAGCTATACTGCCGTTGAAAGGTAAGATTCTTAATGTTGAAAAAGCTCGTTTCGATAAAATGTTATCTTCGCAAGAAGTTGCAACGCTAATTACAGCTTTAGGTTGCGGTATCGGTCGCGATGAATATAATCCTGAAAAACTTCGTTACCACCGTATCATTATTATGACGGATGCAGATGTTGATGGGTCGCATATTCGTACTTTGTTGCTGACCTTCTTCTATCGTCAAATGCCTGAGATAATCGAGCGTGGATATATTTATATTGCTCAACCGCCTTTATATAAAACTAAAAAAGGCAAACAAGAACAATACTTAAAAGATGACGATTCACTAACAAAGTATTTAACGACTATTGCTTTAGATAATGCATCTATACACGTTAATGAAGAGGCACCTGGTCTTAGCGGTATTAGCCTTGAAAAACTGGTTAATCAATATCAAAACGCTATGAAAATGATCAAACGCATGAGTCGTCTTATGCCAGAAGTCATTTTAAGTAGCTTAATATACAGTAAGGTTATTACTTTATCTGACCTACAAGACAAGGCTAAACTCGAAGTTATTGCAAATAGCTACAGCGAAAGCCTGACACGTAATGAAGTTGATGGTGCAACGTATCGTTATGATATAAGGGAAAATAGCGAGCGTAACAACTGGTATATTGCGCTGATAATCCGTTTGCACGGTATCGATACAGAATACAAAATCGATCAAGAATTTATAGAATCTATCGAATACACTCGTCTACGGGAGTTAAATGAATCTATTAATGGACTGATTGAAGAGGGTGGTTACGTTAAACGGAATGATAAAGTTAAAGTTATCACTTCATTTGCTGAAGGTTTAGACTGGCTAATGGCCGAATCTAAAAAAGGTCAATATATACAGCGCTATAAAGGTCTAGGTGAAATGAACCCAAGTCAACTTTGGGAAACGACAATGGACCCAGGTTCGCGCCGCATGCTTCAGGTTAAGATTGAAGATGCTATTAAAGCTGACCAATTATTCACTACGCTAATGGGTGACCACGTAGAGCCAAGAAGGGCATTTATCGAAGAAAACGCCTTAAGAGTGGCGAACTTAGATGTATAGCGTCTTTGATGTTATAGAATAAGCCCGTAACATAATGATCAGCCCGCTTAGAACGCGGGCTTTTTTTTGGTTATTTTTGGGAAAATCCGAATAAGGTTATTGTGGATTGGACCCTGGACCCTGGACCCATTTACCCATATCACAATTATCCTAACTCAGTATTTCAACTATGAAACTATACCTACTAAAAAATTCAATTTTGACTAAAAATATAAGAGAAGATTAATGAAAACGATCGGAATGTTAGGAGGAATGAGTTGGGAATCTACCGCCCATTACTATCAACTGCTAAATAAAGGAGTTAACGAAGCTTTAGGTGGCCTCAATAGCGCTAGAATCATACTTAATAGCGTTAACTTCCAAGACATAGAACAACTACAAAGAACGGGGAATTGGAGGGATACAGGGCTTATTTTAGGTCACGCAGCTATTGAATTAGAGAAAGGTGGAGCAGATTTTATAATTATATGTACTAACACTATGCATAAGGTAGTTGATGAAATAAGCCGCTTTACCCCGTTACCTATTCTACATATAGCGGATGCAACGGCAGAAGTGTTGTGTACTGCAAATATAAGGCAAGTTGGTTTATTAGGTACTGCTTTTACGATGGAACAAGCGTTTTACAAAACACGAATCCACGAGAAATTTGGTATCGAAGTGACAGTCCCTTGCGAAGAGGATAGGGCGTTTGTTCATAAAGTTATATATCAAGAATTGTGTAAAGGCATCTTTTCTGAGGAGTCTAAACTACGTTTTTTGGATATTATTGATGAATTGTATTCACAAGGCTGCGAAGGTGTGATTTTAGGATGCACTGAAATCTCTTTGCTTGTTCGACAAGATGATACAGATGTGACACTTTACGACACTACTGCAATCCATGCTGACGCTGCGGTGCGATTAGCATTATATCGTTAATTAATATGTATTAAACGTACGTTATAACCAATTAGGGTCAAAAATTTCAAAATGGCCACGGCCGTTTTGTTTTACTTGGTACATCGTTTTATCAGCACAAGCGATTAAGTCTTTTGTATTATCAGCATGAGTAGGGGCAATTACCACACCAATACTGCCACCTATAGTGCAGTTGATATCATCGGATATATCGATAGGATAGCGCAGACTATCAAGCGTAGATTGCGCCAATGCGCAAATTTCATCTATATTTACTTCGTTGACTACGTATGCGGCTACGAACTCATCACCACCCCAGCGACTACAGAATTCATTTTTACCATCGAATACGGACTGTAAACGTTTACCAACTTCGATAAGAACTCGGTCACCTGCATCGTGGCCGTGGACATCGTTGACGGGTTTAAAATTATCAAGATCAATCATAAAAACGACTAAGCTTAAATCTAAAAAGCTTACGGTCTGGAGCAAGTTCTCTATTTCTGCTTCACCGGAACGTCTATTCTTAAGGTGAGTCAATGCATCATGGTCTGCTTCGAAGCGTGTTTTATGCTCCTTTTCAACACGTGCAGTCACATCATACATGATAACTTCTATAAGTGGTCCTTGGGCGCCAGTGTCAGACTGACGCACTTCGGAACGTTGCGTAGTAACCCTAGAAAATAAGCAATGAACCCATTTCTTTTTTTCGCCCGAAAGTGATTTACACTTTAGATCGATAGATAGATGGTTAACGGATTCCTCATTACGTATCCTGATTAGTAAACTAGCGAGTTGATCTACATGCTCAAACAACTCAATAAACGTAGTGTCAGTTAATGAATTTGGTAGCATATTGTTGAAAGCAGGGTTTGATGCACTAATCTTATTATCGGCGTCTATTAGACATATACCGGCACTGGCTTGTTCAAATATTAGGCGAAACTTACTCTCTAAGGCTTGGGTTTGAATACGCAAGTCAGTTTCATTTTCCAATGTACTTTTAAGCTCTCCCATAAGATCGTTGATGCCTTGAACCATCTGACCAATTTCGTCATTTTCATTATGAATTAATGTGCGCATAGTTTCAGTATTGCGCGGGTCAATCTTCAAGAAACTTGCGGTTAACTTTTGTAATGGTTGGGTCAGAAGTTTATGCACAAAAACCGACACAAAAAGTGCCACAATCGCAGAGTAAAGAAGTAATAAAAGTGCGTCATTGATAGCGTTTTGTTTGGCAATACTTTGAATATAATTACGATTAGGGTATATCAGAAGCTCGCCAATCGTTTGATTGGGAATGAAAGGGTGCTGGACCTCAGTCTTTATAAGACCTTTACTACCACTAAGAATGCCAAAACTAACATCTAAACTTACAGAGTCAGAAAGTTTTGCGCCGGCAATAAGATCGTTTATAACCAAGCCTTGAACAATTTCTTGCCCTAATTCTTGATCTTGTACATATAGTGCAATCGAAGCAGTGCTGCGTATAGTGGCCCCAATCTGCTCGATTAACGCCTGGGCTTTATTTTGCTCACTGCTCACAGCGTTGACATACAATAAAACCGATGTAACAAGTGACGTACCAATGGCACCGATAGCAATCGCTAACGCCACTTTGATATAAATTTTTCCGCTAATACTTTTCAAAATAGAAATTCACCTATTAGTACAGTTATTTAAGTTATTGATATCTATAAAAATAAATCAAATAATGAAAAATGAGTATCAAATCATAATCTATTTACGGTAACTGCCGGTTTGTCGATATTGGAGAAATTAATTGTAAATTCGTATAAGCCAGTTTCTTTAGGAACGAACCTAAAATTTTCGTCAGTGGTATTACAATCAGCATAGACTGTTTTACCCAATGTAACGCTTTGATCCCTATACTGACTTTTGTATCCACAACTAGAACCTGGTGTCCAATCCTTATCTGCAAATTTAAAGTCATAGGGTTGACCATCAGCAATCAATTCAATGGTGGTAGCATAAGTGCTACCACCTTTAAGTGTCAGCTGATATTGAGGATCGGCTTCCCACCAAGTAAACACACCCCGTAAGTACATATCAGGAAGTTGCTGAATATCTTTATAGGGTTCTACCGTATAGCTAGCACAGCTACTAATAAGACAAACTGCACAGGCGGAGTAAAGATGTTTAAGCTTGGACATAAATGGGTACCTAAAACTCATATATTCAGTCAATCCTAATGTTACTGCTGATTCAAAATAGAAATGTCAGCTACTAATAAGAACAGCGTTCTCAACTTGGACAATAAAGCGAGGCGATTGTTTCGTACCAGCTCATCTTCGGCCATGACCATAACGTTATCGAAGAAGTTGTCTACTTGAGTATGTAGCGTAGCTAACTCGGTAAATACGCCCTGATAGTTACCATCATTTACGAAAGCCGTTACATTTCCTTCAATGCCGTTAAGGGCTTCAGCCAATGCTTTCTCTTGTTCACTGTCAAACAATGCAGGATTGATATTATGAACGCCCGTCACGTTATTCTTAGCGAGAATATTAGCGACGCGTTTGTTTGCTGAAGCAAGAGCAAGACCGGATGCTAAACGCTTGAAGCCAGACACAGCTTCAATTCGGGCCGCAAAATCGGCTGGCTTAGTTGGGCGTCTAGCAGCAACGGCTTGAATTACATCTATATCAATTCCTTGCTCCTGATACCATGCTCTGAAGCGCCCTAAGATGAAATCAACGACTTGAGATTCTAAATTATCTGAATGGGTCAACTTCTCGCCAAACAAGCTGATAGAGGCGCGAACCAAATCAACAAGGTCTAACGGTAACTTCATTTCAACTGTAATACGCAACACGCCGATAGCGGCTCGTCTTAGAGCAAAAGGGTCTTTATCGCCTTTGGGCATTTGACCGATACCAAATATGCCTACTAATGAGTCTATTTTGTCTGCTAATGCAACGGCACAGCTGATATGAGAAGTAGGGAGTTTATCTCCGGCAAAACGTGGCATGTATTGCTCGTTTTGAGCTAAAGCTACGTCATCATCCTCACCGTCAAATTTAGCGTAGTGCATTCCCATAATGCCTTGAACATCAGGGAACTCCATAACCATGTTGGTCATTAGATCTGTTTTTGATAGCAAGCCTGCGCGCATTGCTAACGTTGAATCACAGTTTAACATCGTTGCAATACTGCCTGCTAACTGAGATATGCGCTGAGATTTTTCATATAGCGTACCTAATTGCTTTTGGAACAAAACGGTTTTTAAACTATCAAGGCGCGACTCTAAGGTATTCTTTTTATCAGTATTAAAGAAAAATTCCGCATCCGCTAGGCGAGGGCGGATTACTTTTTCATTACCACTAACTATTTGACTTGGATCTTTACTCTCGATATTAGTCACGAACACAAAACGCGATTTGAGTTGACCGTTTTGATCAAGCAATGGAAAGTATTTTTGGTCATCTTTCATGGTGTATATTAGCGCCTCTTTAGGCACCTCTAAGAAAGACTCGTCGAAACTGGCAGTCAATACCACAGGCCACTCAACTAACGCAGTTACTTCATCTAGTAAAGCGTCGTTCATATCGGCAGTTGCATTTTCTTTTTGCGCGGTAGCATTAACTTGCTGCTGTATTTTCGCTTTACGTGTTGCAAAATCAGCCAATACATAATGTGCTTCTAACTGCGCTAAGTAATCATCCGCATGTGCCAAACTGAACTGTTTTTCACCATGAAAACGATGACCATAGACTACGCGATCTGAGTCTATACCTAATATATTCCCGGCGATTACCTCGTTACCAAACAACATGCAAACCGTATGCACAGGACGAATAAACTGTGTTGAACTGCTTCCCCACCGCATTGGCTTAGGGATCGGTAGTTTCTTGAGTGCAGAATCAATCATTGCAGGTAAAAGCTTGGCAATTTGTTCGCCTTTTGCCTGGCCCTTAAATAATAGCCATTCGCCTTTATCCGTGGTTAAGCGCTCTGCTTGTTCTACCGTAATTCCGTTCGAACGAGCCCAACCTTGAGCTGCTTTAGTCGATTGTCCTGATGCATCAAACGCAACTGAAACAGCAGGGCCTTTCTTTTCGATTAATTTATCTTCTTGTTGCTCTGCTAGACCTAACACGTTCACTGCAAGACGGCGAGGGGACGCGAACCATTTGACTGATGAGTATGTTAACTCAGCGTCATCTAGTGCGGCTTGAACATTGTCTGCAAATGCTTGGGCTAACTTACCGAGTGCTTTAGGTGGCAATTCTTCGGTACCAATTTCAACTAATAAATTTTCGTAACGCATGAATTAAGCCTCCTTTTTACACATTGGGAATCCAAGCTTTTCTCGAGCTTGATAATAGGCTTCTGCACACGCTTTAGACAGCGCACGAACGCGAAGTATATAACGTTGACGTTCCGTTACTGAGATGGCGTGGCGAGCATCTAGTAAGTTAAACGCATGCGATGCTTTCATTACTTGCTCATAAGCGGGTAAGGGTAATCCTGCTTCGATCATCTTTTGGCTTTCTTTTTCACAGTGATCGAACGTGCCAAACAAAGCGTCAACATCTGCGTATTCGAAGTTATAGGTAGATTGTTCAACTTCGTTTTGATGGAAAACATCGCCATAAGTCACTTTGCCTAAGGGGCCATCTGTCCAAACTAAATCATAAATGCTATCTACACCTTGAATATACATAGCTAAACGTTCTAACCCATAGGTAATTTCACCAGTAACGGGTGAGCACTCAATTCCGCCTACCTGTTGAAAATAGGTAAATTGAGTAACTTCCATTCCATTTAACCAGACTTCCCAGCCAAGTCCCCATGCACCTAGCGTAGGCGACTCCCAATTATCTTCCACAAAGCGAATATCGTGCACCAGAGGATCGAAACCGAGCTCTTTAAGTGAGCCTAAATAAAGCTCCTGAATATTGCTCGGTGAGGGTTTAAGCATTACTTGAAACTGGTAGTAATGCTGTAATCGGTTTGGGTTTTCGCCGTAGCGGCCGTCAGTAGGTCGACGGCAGGGTTGAACATATGCACTACTGATTGGCTCTGGTCCAATGGATCGTAGGAATGTCATAGGGTGAAAAGTGCCTGCGCCGACTTCCATATCTAAAGGTTGAATGATTACGCAACCTTGTCTTGCCCAGTAGTCTTGGAGTGATAAAATCAGTCCTTGAAAGGTTTTACTATCAAACTTATTCATTAATTGCTGCCACAAAAATAATCCGAAAAAACGCCGGTTAGTATACCTGCTGTATACCGATCAATGTAGGTTAAATAACCATATTAATGCCTCAATAGGTTATTAAAGGACGAAAAAATGCACCAGACTCGTTGTGCTTGGGTTTCTCAAGATCCGATTTATCAAGATTATCACGACAATGTATGGGGACGCCCCGTTCAGGATAAATACGCACTATTCGCCAAATTATGCCTGGATGGCCAGCAAGCTGGTCTGAGTTGGTTAACTATTTTGAAAAAACAGCAAAATTACTATCAAGCGTTTCATAACTTTGATCCATTGCTTATAAGTGTTATGACTGAAGACGATGTTGAGCGTTTGTTGCAAAACAAAGGCATAGTACGCAATCGCCTTAAAATAAATGCCATTATTAAGAATGCTAAAGGGTTTCTTGAGATTGAGCGGGAAGGCATAAGCTTCGCAGATTATATTTGGTCATTTGTAAACGACCAACCGACAGTAAACGCTTGGGTGGACAAAAAAGAGGTGCCGACTACAACAAGCGAATCAGACGCAATGAGTAAGGCGCTAAAAAAACGGGGTTTTTCTTTTGTAGGAAGTACTATTTGTTATGCGTTTATGCAGGCCGTGGGATTAGTGAATGACCACACTACAGACTGCTTCTGCTATCCTACAAACCCAAACGCCTCTAAGGCGTGAAGGTTCGCAATTTAGTGACATCACGCAGGATTTGGCTTTCAAGTTCTACCTCAGCAGCTTCTCTCTCATCGTCTTGTATTTTTCGTTCAAGGGATGAAAGCTTATCTCTAGCTTCATGGGTTGGAAAATTACTGACCTTCATATACAAGGTATAAAGCCCTGGATATTGAGATTGATAATCAGGCTTGTTATCAATAGGTAGACTTTCGTGTAAATGATACAAACGAATACTACCTTCCGATAAATTGCATTGTTGCTGTTCCACGGCCATGGCAATTGTTCGAATACTTTCCATTAGCCGTGTAATTCGCTGTTGTTTCGTTTGCGCCATTTTTTTGTTTTGCTTGTTAAGCATAAACAAGAGCTTGCCGGCATAAAAAGCCAGACCGGCGATGATCAATAGAGCAATAACGATAAGTGAAATAGCAAAGTAGCTCATTTTAAAAACTTATTTAAATTTGTTGATATCAATAGACTCGAATTGCGCATATAGAGCATCTTCAGATGAATCTGCAGCTTCGTCTTCCTCATTTGATATGCCTAATAACTCACATAGTTCCTGATGTCTTGCTGTCAATCTATTAACAAATGCACGCTCTTCTTTGCTTAGTGTTTGATCAGCATCGAGTTTTTCAAGTAACATTCCGAAGCGTTCATTTTGCTCGATACTTTCAAGTTCCTGAGCAGGGGAGAAGTACTTAGGTTTCGCTACCTTAGCTTTTGGTTTGTCATCTATGATCAAAGGGATTGGTTTTTTACTGCCTACTCTAGGATCCTTAATAGCTTTCTTCTGTTGATTTGACGAACTAGTTTGTTCTGGATTATTTCGACTACCAGAAGCCTTGCCCAACGTTTTTTTATTTCGTTTAGGTGCTGCCGGTACTGATTTACGTTTTGTTTTCGGTGCTAGGGGTGTTCCAATTTGACCGATTTTCCGAGACTTCTTTTTTCTAGGCATAAATAACCTCCACAATATTTGCGCGGATTTTACCTTAAAACAGACTGGTTAAATATGGTTCACAAGATAAGGAGTGAAATTTAGCTAATAAAAAGGGCAATAGCCTAAGCTATTGCCCTCAAATCACAGATGTGTCGTAAGACACCGATCTCGACAGTCGTTCATCCTGAACAGTTAGTGGTGGTCCTTCATGTTTTCTCTTTTTATTAATTTTAACGAAAACAGTATATAGTTTAGGGTCTTCCTGACGCTTTATTATTGTCGTCCTTGCCTTTTCACCAAAGGTTTAAAGTTTTAGCACTGCTTGCTAATAATCTTCCATGAGCAAACTCTCGTTTGTTGTCCCTGTTGTTTTTCTGGGAGATAGAATACACGACAACTAAATATTTACAACTCGTTTACATAGTATTCAGTTATTACTTTTACCGATAGATAAAAAAAAACGACCTGATTGGGTCGTTTTTTAGGCGTTGCTAATGCAAGTGATTTTTAATATAAGCCGGCTATGTATTTTGACAACACATCAATATCTTGGTCACTTAGGCGTTTAGCAATATCTGCCATCATGCCATTATGTGAATTTGCTCGTTGGCCTGATCTAAAAGCTTCTAATTGGGCTTTTAAATAAGTTGTATGCTGACCGCTGATATCGGGAAAGCCAGAAAGGCTAGTTCCATTACCACGTGGGCCATGACAAGCAGTACATGCGGTAATTCCACGATCTAAATCGCCACCGCGATATAACTTGCTTCCGGCTGCAATTGCATCTTCGGGCGTCTCGCCCTCTTTGGCCGTTTGGCTTGAAAAATATGCCGCAATGTCTTGCATGTCTTGTTCTGATAGGGCTGCCGCCATACCATTCATTACAGCATTATTGCGACCTTCTTCTCCAGCCGTTTGCGAGGCAAGCTTAAATTCTTGTAGCTGTTTAACTAGGTAATCAGCATGCTGACCAGCCAGTTTTGGATTCATGTCTATCATGCTGTTTCCATCGGCACCATGACAGGCCCCACATGCAACAGACTTTGTTTTACCTGCTTCAATATCACCGGCTGCCATCGCACTAGCAGATAAACCTAAAAAAACGCTAACTAACAAACCCATTATTTTCATATTCTTTCTCATTAAGCTGCTGATTATTTAACCATTATCAGAATAGTAACTGGTGTATTTTACACATTTACAGCGCCAGTAAAATATATTCCACACTATTAGCGCAATATTATACGACATAACAACCACTTTCGATTTGTATTTACCTGATATAATAGACAAATCAATAAGGGTAATGATCTAGAATCGTTTTATGACTAGGAGTAAGTGTGAGTCATTATAGTCAAGCTAAGTTTAATTTAAGTGCTCCAGATATCAGCCACTTGTGCGCTGATGAGGGAGTTGAGGTTGCCTTCGCAGGGCGTTCTAATGCAGGTAAATCAAGCGCGCTTAATCGCCTGACACGCCAAAAAAGCTTAGCCCGCACCAGTAAAACTCCTGGTCGAACACAACTAATTAATGTTTTCGACTTAGATGAGCAACGTCGTCTTATCGATTTACCTGGTTACGGTTATGCCAAGGTACCTATGGCAATTAAACTTAAATGGCAAAAGTCTTTAGGTGAATATCTACAAAAGCGTGACAGCTTGAAAGGTTTAGTCGTACTGATGGATATACGCCATCCATTTAAAGATTTGGATCAAGAGTTGATACAATGGGCCGTTTCAGCAGATTTACCCGTCTTGGGTTTACTGACTAAAGCTGACAAACTGAAGTCAGGGAAACGCAAAGCACAACTATTGATGGCTAGAGAAGCTTCATTGGCGTTTTGTGGTGATGTAACGATCCATCTGTTCTCATCATTAAATGGTTTAGGGCTAGATAATTGTGAACGAGTATTAGACCAATGGTTTGGCTACAATCAAGATAAAGAGCCTGAGCAGGAATAAGGGCAAAAAAAAACCTTGTCGAAAGACAAGGTTTTAAAACATCTAGAACACACACCAAATCAGAGTGTTGAACTTTATATAAGTTCATTCAAAGTAAAATTATTTTTATAAATAGTTATTTCATACCTGAAATGACTACATTCTAATTAATATTGTAAAGAATCAATTTCTTTAGAGCATAAAAAAACCCCAGCAAGTGCTGAGGTTGAAGCAAAGGTCTGAAAATACATACCTCTGTACCCTACAGGACAGATATTATGCAAAGATCACCAAAATGCCAACCGCTTTATGTAATTAAATTACATAAAGCGCTTATTTTTACTAATTATTGAAGATTTAGTTAGTGGGCTTCGTCCCAATTCTCGCCTACACCTGCCTCAACTATAAGCGGAACATCTAGAACTACTGCATTTTCCATAAGTTGAACAATAGTTTCTTGGTGTTTTTCTAAGTTTTGTTCTTTTATTTCAAAAACAAGCTCGTCGTGCACTTGCATGATCATACGTACTTCGTCATAGGCTAATGAATCTATCCACGTTGCTACTTTGATCATGGCCTTTTTAATAATATCTGCCGCCGTTCCTTGCATTGGGGCATTAATTGCTGCTCGCTCGGCGCCTTTTCGACGTAAGCCATTACTGGCATTTATTTCCGGTAAATATAAACGTCGGCCAAATACGGTTGAAACATAACCTTGTTCTTTAGCAATTATTCGCGAGTTTTCCATATATTTAAGTACACCTGGATATCGCTCAAAATATAGGTCCATATAATGTTGAGCATCATGGCGCGAAACGTTGAGCTGTTTCGCTAGACCGAACGCTGACATACCGTAAATTAAACCGAAATTGATAGCTTTGGCATTACGTCTTTGTTCAGTCGTTACTCGTTCTAGTGGTACGTTAAAAACTTCAGCTGCGGTTGCTGTGTGTACATCTTTACCATTTGAGAATGCTGTTAATAACCCTTCATCCTTTGAAAGATGGGCCATTATCCGCAGTTCTATCTGAGAATAATCTGCAGCAACGATTTTATAACCAGGGCGTGCAATAAAAGCTTGCCTTACCCTACGACCTTGCTCTGTTCTAATGGGAATATTTTGCAGATTCGGATCAGTCGAAGACAATCGGCCCGTTGCTGTTATCGCTTGATGGTAAGATGTATGAACGCGTCCGGTGCGTGGGTTTATCATCTTAGGTAGCTTATCTGTATAAGTGTTTTTTAATTTACTTAAACCGCGAAACTCCATTAACAATTTAGGTAGAGGGTATGTAAGTGCTAACTCTTGTAACACTTCTTCCGACGTAGATGGGGCGCCTTTGGGCGTTTTTTTAAGTATGGGTAAGGCTAATTTTTTAAACAGTATCTCTTGTAACTGTTTCGTAGAGCCTAAATTAAATTCTTCTCCAGCCATTACATGAACTTCAGTTTCTAATTGCATGATCCTAGTTGCAAGATCCTGACTCTGCTGACTTAGCTTTTGGCTATCGATCAAAACACCAAATTGTTCCATTTGGGCTAATACAGACGCTAAAGGCACTTCAATGTCGCGTAATACAGCGGCCAGTTCGGGCTCTTTAGAAAGTTTTTGCCATAATTGGTTGTGTAGACGTAAGGTTATATCTGCATCTTCGGCAGCATAGGGTGCTGCCTGCTCAAGAGGAATCTGATTGAATGTTAGTTGCTTGGCACCTTTACCTGCGATGTCTTCAAAATGAATTGTAGATATGCCCAAGTAGTGCTGCGCGAGGCTGTCCATATCATGACGAGTTGCTACGCTGTCAAGAACATAAGATTCAAGCATCGTATCAAACGCAATGCCGCGAAGAGTAATGTCATAATTAGCTAACACATTTTTATCGTATTTTAGATGCTGACCAACCTTCGCTTTGCTCGAATCTTCTAGAATTTCTTTAAATTGGGCTAACACTTGCCCACGATCGAGTTGTTCTGGAGCATCCACATAATCATGGGCTAATGGCAGATAGGCCGCTTTTCCTTCTTCGATACAAAACGACATACCAACTAATTCGGCTTGCATGTAATTTAAACTGGTTGTTTCCGTATCGAATGCGAAGAGCTCAGCTGAATTTAGCTTTGTTAACCAGCTATCAAGCGCTTCTTGAGTCAATATAATTTCATAACTGACTTGAAGTTCGCTTGTGTCGCTCTTATCGACATCTAATGAATTAGATTCGACTTTTTGTTCAGTGTTGTTTAAAGCGTCGGTAGCGTCTTTTAGCCATCGCTTAAATTCAAGTTCAGCGAATAATTCTTTTAAAGCGCCGTAATCTGCTTCAATAGGCTTCAAATCAGTTGGACTACAATCCATTTGAACATCTAGTTTAATCGTAGCTAAGGTGTAAGAGAGTCGAGCCTGCTCCTCATATTCACGCATTTTATCGGCCATTTTTTTGGCTCCGCGAAATTCAAGACCGGCAATCTTTTCAAGATTTTTATAGATCTCATCTATACTACCAATACCTTGCAACAAGCCCTGAGCGCTTTTATCACCTACGCCAGGGACGCCTGGAATGTTATCTACCTTGTCACCCTTAAGAGCAAGAAAATCTATGACTAATTCAGGTGGGACCCCGAATTTGTCAATGACACCCTGAGGATCCATAACATGGTTGTTCATGGTGTTGATTAAAGTGACGTGTTCATTTACGAGTTGAGCCATGTCTTTATCGCCAGTACTGATCAAGGTGGCGATCCCAAGTTTACTGGCTTGGTCTGCCAGTGTTCCGATCACGTCGTCGGCTTCAACGCCTGATTCAACAATGATCGGTAAGCCCATTGCTTTAATGATGTTATGTAGCGGTTCGATCTGTCCTCGCAGTTCTTCGGGCATTGAGGGACGGTTAGCCTTGTATTCGCTATAAATATCATCGCGAAATGTTTTACCTTTTGCATCAAACACGACTGCCATATGCGTGGGCTTGAACTGTTTAATTAAACTACGCAGCATATTGATTACGCCGTAGACTGCACCAGTATCTTGGCCTTTAGAGTTCGTTAAGGGCGGCATGCCGTGAAAGGCACGGAATAAATACGAAGATCCGTCAACCAATATAAACGGATTGTTCGGAATAACGGGTGTAGAAGAGGGGTCTGTATTACTCATGGATATTGGATTCTCAGGATTTATGTAAACGCGTAAAGGATGCCACACACAGAACTATTCATCCACGCGGAGATCGGATCAATTTGTGGATAACTCTGTTGAATAAAATTTTAGATGAGTGCGTGATGGATCTCTTTGGATCAACAAGTCGATCTACAGCCCTTGAATTTATTGGGGTGAATTTAATCGCTATAAATATATTATGCTTACTTAGAAGAATTTCCCGATGTGGATAACATTATTAATAAATATTATTAGGTATCCAAAAGGGGAGGTGACTTTACACGCAAATTAACAGCGAGGGAAGGCGAAATGTTAAACTGTTTTTGTCTGAAAATTGTACAATACCTTACTGTAAATGCATAAGACCGAGTTGATAAGGCTTCTAGGGTAAGTGATGTAACAGTTCTATAACAAGTGTATTGTCGTATCTAATACTTTTATCTGTAGGTGATATATCAAGAGTTATATTTAGGATGGGGTTTGAAGTAATTGGTAAATTTTCGTTCGATAGCAAAATTTAGTTTCGCATAGTTCAATGTTACACGGTATAAAAGCTGTCGATCTGCTTTTCTTATTTCGATTAATTGTTATATACCTTAAAGCTAGTATAGCTAAGTGTTTGCTAACGTTAATAAAAGCGTGTTTAGAGTATTATTCAGCTTTGTGTATTGCTTTTGATTTTGTTGGAGTGGACAATCCCTATACATCTGTTGGTCAATAATAAAATTAAGAAAGAACGATTACTAATGTTGGTATTTTTGAAACGCATTAGATTGCGTACTTTAGTGGGCTATAATTAAGAGATGCAATACCGAACGATTACTCGGATATTAGGCCTACTGGTTGCGCTGTTTAGTGTAACCATGGTCCCCCCCGCAATTATTTCTTTGTATTTCAAAGATGGTAGTGGCCTCCCATTCTTTCTCGCTTTCTTGCTGTGTCTCGGCACTGGCTTACTATTTTGGTACCCGAATCGCCTTCATCGTAGAGATCTACGTGCCAAGGAAGGTTTTCTTATCGTGGTTTTATTTTGGACCGTTCTCGCTAGTTTTGGTGCGTTACCTTTATTGTTGCTTGAGCAACCCGAAATGTCGGTTTCTGATGCATTCTTTGAATCCTTTTCAGGATTAACAACAACCGGTGCCACAGTTATCCAAGGGATTGACTATTTACCTAAGGCCGTACAGTTTTATCGTCAGCAGTTACAATGGTTAGGTGGAATGGGGATCATTGTACTCGCAGTAGCAATATTACCGATTCTAGGCGTAGGGGGAATGCAGTTATACCGGGCTGAGACACCTGGACCGGTTAAAGATTCGAAAATGACGCCGCGAATCGCAGATACCGCAAAGCATTTATGGTACATCTACTTGACCCTAACAATATGCTGCGGCGTTGCTTATTGGTTTGCTGGCATGGATTGGTTTGACGCTTTGTGTCATGCATTTTCTACCGTTGCCATAGGGGGATTTTCAAATTACGATGCGAGTATTGGCTATTTTGATAGTCCAATGATCAATATAGTCTGCGTAATATTTTTATGGATCGCAGCATTGAATTTTGCACTTCACTACGCAGCGGCTAGTGGGCGAACGCTAATGGGTTATTTCTATGATCCTGAACTTCGAGCATTTTTTCTTATTCAATTTGTATTAGTGGCTGTGTACTTTATTGTATTGATGGATTTTAATTGGTTCGATAATGCAGGCACTACGTTTGATCAAGCGCTTATTCAATCTGTTTCTTTTAGTACAACGGCTGGTTTTGCTACAACTGATTTCTCACATTGGCCAGCGTTCTTGCCCATTATGTTAATCTTTTCGAGTTTTATTGGTGGCTGTGCAGGTTCTACTGGTGGCGGCTTGAAGGTTGTACGTGTTCTTTTGCTTTATCTACAAGGTAAGCGTGAAGTTGATCGCTTAATTCATCCTAAAGCAGTTTATACCGTTAAGCTTGGTGATCGTGCATTACCTGATAGGGTAGTGGAAGCGGTATGGGGCTTTTTCTCGGCGTATGCGATGATCTTTGTCATTATTATGGTCTGCTTAATTGCGACGGGTATGGATGATGTATCTGCATTTACTGCAACCGCTGCAACGCTAAATAACCTAGGGCCTGGGTTGGGCACGGTTTCCGGTTCATTTGCGGACGTATCGGATATGGGTAAGTGGTTATTGATTTTGGCGATGTTGTTTGGGCGTTTAGAAGTGTTCTCTTTACTCGTGCTATTTTCACCGACATTTTGGCGTAGTTAAGCAATCAAATTTGCTTTACTCGATAATAATAGACATAACTTTTGTTGCTTGTTTCATTTACGATATTTCTACTTTAAACCTTCTGTTGACGAATGTTTAGTGACTGATTGCTATCAACAAAATACACTTACAAAAAACGGCTATCCATTACTGGCTAGCCGTTGCAATTTTAGCGAGAGAATTTATCCTGCTGAATGTATCGTTAGAAGAACGAAGCCATAGCGTAGGCAGTCTTTTCGAACATGAGTGGTTGAGCCTCTTCAAGTTCTAAGTTTGCTTTGTTGGCTGTTGTTACAACGCGCGTACGATACTCTTTCTGATTCGTTGCTTCGGAATAAGTTTGAGTCGTTCCGCCATCATCAGAAATTTTAGTATTTACTTTTGAGTCGCGACGCACAATAACGCCTTTCTTAGCCCGTTCACGTATCTGAATATCAGCCACTAATAAGTAAGTCACATCTTTCACAAAAGCATTTGCCGCGGTTGACGCTAATCCACCTATCAAACCTGCCGCTGCAGCACCACGATAACTACCTCCTGTTGCATAACCAATCGCTGATCCAGCAGCAACGCCTTGGAAGCCACTAGAAAGGTAGTTTTCAGCTGCGCTAGGTGAAGCCTTTTCAAGGTTACGTACGAATACACTCATGGTGTATTGGGCCTCATCTGGGCTGTCAACGAAAGTATAACCATTACCACTACCTGCAATCTGTTCATTTAGGGCCACTCTGAACGCATTGCGATCAAATTCCATTACAGCAGAGCGAACCTCCAAATATACTTTACGTTTTTCTGGAGCAACGGTGTCAACAAAAATTGAAGTGCTGAGTTTCGTTTGAACATCAAGGTCCTTTTTTGCGATTGATGTATGAACAGCAGCACAACTTGTTAAGGTCAAAATCGTTAATCCAACAAACGCCATTTTGACTGTACGAGCATAGTTTTTCATAGTAATTACCTTTACTTATGTTATTGATTAATTGTGGTTTTAGTAATAATAGCGACCGTGGTACCGATGGTAGTATCGACAGTTGCGGTATTGCGTCCAGTCATAACGTAATAAATCACGACAGGTGTAACCTCGGCGCCAATAGGTACCTTGGTATTCTTGAGGTTTAACATTTTTCTTAAGCATGCTGTCGATATAGCTATCGACCTCTTTGGGACGTTCGGCCAAAAATGGACGAGACATAACCTCGGAATTGAGTTGCGCTTGCATCTTGGCTAAAGCGTCTTCTTCTGACTCTTCTTGCGCAACAGACAAAGACGAAAAAAACATACAGCAAATGCTAAATAGTAAAAACGGTATTGAGATTAATTTTGTGGTGGGTAACTTGATATTTTGCATAATATTCCTCCATAAATACTTCGTGACAAATTGGCTAACACGACCTCTTCCTGAGTAGCTTTAAAAACCTTAACTCTAAATTGGCTTAAAGCAAAGTCCATTTATGTTAATTTTTTAGGTTTTGGCACTAAGTTTGAGTATAGGGTAAATTTTTGAAACTAAATGAGACTAACTAAAATAAAAAAAGCCACAAAGTGGCTTTTTTTAATGAGCAATTAAGACTCGAATAGGCCTTTTGCTTTTATGAACTAGTAAGAAGCTTGCCTAAACCCTGAGTAAGCAATTGTTTCGCTTGCTGTCCTTCAGGTGTGTCTAGATAAGCTTGGGCCTTGCTAACAAATTGGGTAATCATTTCTGGTTTTAAACCCAGTGCTTCGAATTGCTTTTTCACGTCATTGAGTGCTTTTAACGAGTCATTGTAACTGGACGCTTTATCTAAAATGCCCCCTAAACCACCTTCACTGGTCATACTGCTGATATCTGGAACTGACTCGAGTAATCCACCTACACCAGGAAGGGCATCGGCTAACTGACTATATTGCTCAGAAGAAATATTATCTTTTGCATAGTTAAATATTGCACCTAAACCACCAGATGCCTGGCTTTGAGTGACGCCTAATGAATCAGTCACTGAAGACACCATGCCGGTTATAGAAGGTGTTGCAGCTTCTTGCTGAGTTTCCATACCGAGCATATTTTTAATTGAGTCTAACCAACCTTCAGCATGTGCCTGAGGTTGAATACTTAATGCTGCTACTGTGAGAACCACACTTAATTTTTTCATTATCATTCCTTTAATTTGCCTTTAATCTTGGGGCGGATTTTAGGTTATTTCGTCACGTTCGCCAATCTAGCCTTTAGGCTAAGGTGCATTTTATTGCTTAGCCGAAAAAGAAAGCGCTAGGCTGGAAGAGTTTTTCGACGTGGCTGATGAACTTCTTATCAACTAAAAATAGGATAACGTGATCATTCGCTTCTATCTTAGTATCACTGTGGGCAATTATTACTTCGTCTTCTCTTACAATAGCGCCAATAGTCGTGCCTGGCGGCAACTTAATATCGCGAATTTCACGTCCAACTACCTTCGATGTATTTTTGTCGCCATGGGCAATCGCTTCTATAGCCTCAGCTGCCCCTCGTCTTAATGAGTAGACATTAACGATATCTCCACGACGTATATGCGTCAGTAAAGCGGAAATAGTTGCTTGTTGCGGTGAAAAAGCAATATCGATTTCGCCACCCTGAACTAAATCAACATAGGCACTTCGTTGAATCAGTACCATCGCTTTCTGTGCACCTAAACGTTTTGCGAGCATGGCAGACATAATATTTGCTTCATCATCGTTGGTCACCGCAATAAAGGCGTCAACTTGCTCAACATTCTCTTCTGTGAGTAGTTCATGATCGGAAGCATCACCGCAAAAGACAATGGTTTTGTCTAAATGCGCCGATAGATACTTGGCACGTTCTTGACTGAACTCTATTAATTTGACGTTGTGATTATGTTCTAAAAGTTTTGCAAGCCCAGCACCAATGAGGCCGCCACCAGCGATCATGATACGCTTGTAGCTAGATTCCAATTTTTGCAGCTCACTCATAACAGCACGAATATGCTTGGTCGCAGCAATAAAGAATACTTCATCATCTGCTTCGATAACAGTCGTACCCAGTGGGCGTATTGGCCGTCCTCGCCGATAAATAGCTGCTACACGGGTTTCAACATTAGGCATATGCTGCTTTAACGTTGATAAAGCATGTCCCACCAGCAAGCCCCCATAATAAGCTTTGACGGCTACTAAGCTGGCTTTACCATCAGCAAACTCTACAACTTGCAGTGCACCTGGATAATCAATTAAGCGTTTAATTGCTTTGGTAACAAGTTGCTCAGGGGCAATTAAGTGATCAACCGGTACATCTTGATGCTTAAATAGTTGTTCTTGATAAATAATGTATTGTTCAGAGCGCACCCGAGCGATCTTAGTCGGCGTTTTAAATAGGCTATAAGCTACCTGACAGGCCATCATATTGCTTTCATCACTGCTCGTTACTGCTATGAGCATGTCAGCGTCTTCTGCACCTGCCTTTTTCAGTACGTCGGGATGTGAGCCAACACCATTTACGACACGTAAATCTAACCTGTCTTGAAGATGCCTAAGGGTATCGTGATCAGAATCTATAACGGTGATTTCGTTCATCTCACCCACTAAGTTCTCAGCGAGTGTTGCACCTACTTGGCCAGCGCCAATAATAATTATTTTCATTATAGATTCATTCTAACTTATTGCTCTGTATAGGTAATATACAATTATTAGGACTTTATTAGTCGTGCGTAATAAAAACCATCCATGTGCTTATTACCAGGTAGAATTTGCCTGCCTGGTTTGTCCGGCGCATCGTTATCAAAGCTAACATCAACGCTGGCATCAGGTGTTCTATTCAAAAATTCCGTTATTTGTAGCTGATTTTCTGTCGGTAAAATTGAACACGTTGCGTAAAGCATCGTTCCGCCAGATTTTAGCAATGGCCACATGGCATCGATGATTTTTGCCTGCAAAGCAACAAGCACCTCGATGTCACTAGATTTACGTAACCACTTAATGTCCGGATGTCGCCGAATAATACCCGTCGCGGAACAAGGAGCATCCAGTAATATGCGGTCAAATTGTTGATCATCCCACCAAGTATTTGGTTCGCTGGCATCACCACATATTAGTGTTGCTTTATGGCCTAAACGGGCTAAATTCTCTTCGATACGCTGCAAGCGACTACTTGCTATATCTATCGCCACACATTGGGTTATATCGGGTTCAAGTTCTAATATATGGCACGTTTTCCCTCCCGGCGCGGCGCAACAGTCCAATACACGATCGCCAGGTTGGCAATTTAAAAAAGGTGCAGCTAATTGAGCCGCGCCATCCTGAACGGCAAACCAACCTTCGTTGTAGCCTGGAAGCAACGTAATATCACAGCCTTTCGATAAGATAATCCCTTGGGATTGCTGCTCTTCACACTCATACGCGATATCTTGCTGATCCAGTAACTGGCAATACTCTGCAACGCTTTTGTGCTTAACATTAACACGCAACCAAATTGGAGCCTTGTGTTGCATCGCGTCCAATATATCTGGGTAATTATTAGGGTAAGCACTAACTAACTTCTTATATAACCATTTGGGTTGGCCGCTTAAAATTTGTTCACTGTCAGGTAGGTTTTGTGCCATATCCTGACGAATAAAGTTACGCAACACAGCATTAACTAAACCTTTTGTGGCAATAGCATTAAGAGGGGCGCATGCGTTAACGCATTCTGATACGGCTGCGTGAGTAGAAACTCGAGAGTAAGCTAATTGGTAAAACCCTAACATGATTAAATGCTCGACCACTTTAACGTCTTTTTTTAATGGCTTATCCAACAATAGCCTCAACCAATGTTGCAAGATAGGAAGTTGACGCAATACACCATAGGTCATTTCTTGCAACCAAGCTTTGTCTTTTTCATTATGTTGTAGTTGGGCTGCAGGAAGGCATTCTCTCGCTGATAAACCTTGCTCTAATATTTGATAAAGAACCCGGGCAGCATCTGCTCGCAAATTTTGCTGGTATCGTCCTTTGGAATGATTCATGACAAAACTTTACCTTTGGCAAACCAGTCGCTGTGCCCATTAAGTACATCTTGACATGCCAGTGGTTTTTTACCTGGTAACTGCAATACTTCAATGAGCAAAATACCATCTCCGGTCTGAACGCCAATGGCGAATTTGTCAGCTTGGATTATTTGTCCAACCTTGGGGGGGTGATCCGAAGCAGATTGGCCCACTTTGGCGCGCCTTACTTTTATGGCTGCGTCTTGGGTTTCGAAATACGCAACGGGCCAAGGGTCAAAAGCGCGGATATTACGTTCCAACTGCTTGGCTGACATGTTCCAATCGATTTTAGCTTCTTGTTTTGATAATTTTTCGGCATAGGTTGCTAAGCTATTATCTTGTGGTTGTGCAGTAATATTATGCAAATTCTGTAAGGTTTCCAATAAACCTTTAGGGCCAAGCTCAGCGAGTTTCAGGTACAACGTTGCGCTGGTATCTTCAGGCTCAATCGGTATACGTAACTCACTAAGCATATCACCTGTGTCTAAACCTTTGTCCATTTGCATGATGGTGATACCTGTGTGGTTATCACCGGCCCAAATGGCCCGTTGAATCGGAGCCGCTCCTCGCCATTTTGGGAGTAGCGAGCCATGCACATTCAAACAACCATACTTAGGCGCATCTAAGATGTTTTGTGGCAGTATGAGCCCATAAGCCACTACGACCATAACATCCGCTTGTAAATCCGCCAGCTGTTGATGTGCTTCGTCTGATTTTAGGGAGGCGGGTTGATACACAGGAATGCCGTGTTGCTCAGCAAGTTGCTTCACTGCACTGGCATGCAACTTTTTGCCGCGCCCAGCTGGCCTATCGGGTTGAGTATAGGCTGCAATGACATTGTGCTCAGAATGAATAAGCGCGGCTAAATGGGTGGCTGCAAATTCCGGTGTTCCAGCAAAAACAATATTAAGACCTAATTTCAATGTGACCTCTTAGAGTCTAGCTGCTAGACGTGCTTCTTTTTCTAACTTGGTGCGAATGCGTTGACGCTTTAATGGCGACAAATAATCTACAAAAAGCTTACCTTTTAAATGATCCAACTCATGCTGAATACAGATTGCTAATAAACCATCTGCGTCCAACGTAAATTCATCCCCATGTTCATTTAACGCTTTAACCGTGACATTTTCAGCACGTTCAACTTTTGCATAGTTATTGGGTACTGATAAACAGCCTTCTTCACTGACTGTTAGACCATCCATATGGGTGATTTCAGCATTGATAAAAACTTGTGGTGTGTCTTGCTTCTCAGAGACATCGATCACAACAACGCGTTTATGCACATCAACCTGCGTTGCGGCTAAACCGATACCATTTTCATCCTTCATGGTGTCGAGCATATCACTCACAAGGGTTTTAATGGTGCTGTCGATTGTTTCAACATGCTTGGCAACTGTGCGCAAGCGCTCATCTGGAAATTGTAATACGTCTAATATGGCCATGTTCTATATTTAACTCGTTTTGCTCCCCGAAGATCAATCTGTGAAATTTAATGGGAAGGTGTTCAAAAAATATCTTACCTAGCACCGAACTCCTGCAAACTTTTATTGAAGGGTAGGGACGTCCTTGGTATTAATAATCATACGAACCTGATCATCAGGCTATTTAATCTTTGCGATAACAAGCTATTCTAACCGATATGGAATAAAAACATAATAGCCACAGAGACAAGGTAGCACCTCCCCCATGTTTAATAATTTAAAAAGCTATAGCATTGCCTTGTTATTTATACCGTTTTTTCTTCATGCTGAAGTGATAAAACTGAAAGATACTGCACCAACAGTTTATACAGTAAAGGCTGGCGATACCTTATGGGATATTTCCAATCTCTTTTTAAGCAAACCTTGGTACTGGCCTGAAATTTGGCGTACTAATACGCAAATTATTAACCCTCATTTAATATTTCCAGGTGACGAGCTGAGGCTAACTAAAAATGCAGCTGGAGAGCCTATTATCGATTTAGTCAGAAGCCAGCAAAAAACCTACATTGTGCGCTCACCAACCGCTAAGCAGATACCAAAATATAATCAGCCAATTGCAGTGCTCCCTTGGCACAAAATTACGCCTTATTTTAATCATGAGAAAGTGCTCAGTGAGCTAGAGTATGCAGCGCTACCCTCAATCATTGGCAGTACCGAAGGCTCTGAATACTTTGCCAATGGCGACTTGGTATTAGTTAATGAAGAAAGCATGACCAGCGGCCATTATGAAGTCGTTCGTAAACAGCAAACGCTATATAACCAAGAGGGCGACTTTTTAGCTATTGCGATTCGACATATTGCTGATGGCCAGGCGCTTGTAACTTCAATACCGAAGCAGTCTTTGGTGTTGCTTTCAGGGGCCAATCTTGAAGTTAAGCGTGGTGATAAACTACTGAAAGTCAGCGAAGCTAATGATATCCATCCAATCGTGCAGATCAAAGCTGCCACTGACCAAAAAGCGCAGATTATAGCCGATCTCTCACAATATCAACTATCAAGTAAGTACAGCGTTGTTATTATCGATATAGGGGATAATGACGTAGAAGCTGGCATAGTGATGGGGATCTATCAGCAGGGCGCTACTGTCTTGGACAGTGAACCTGCACAGTATCTAAGCGAAACACAGGCATTAGAGCGCGCATTTTCCTTCAATGGCGCTTTACCCCAGCCATGGATGAAAGTAGGTGAATTACTGGTATTTAAAGTCTTTTCTAAGGTGAGTTATGCACTCGTCACGCGTTCGTCTACAGTTATTCGTAAAGGCGCTATTGTTGCAAAACCTTAGGGCAATCATAGATAAGTGGAGCCCTAAGTTGCGAGAAACAGCAAATGTTAATAGCAAATCGAATGAAGAGACAGATCGTCAATGGCTGACGTTAGCTCAACTTCCCCGTTTTTCATTAACCAAACTTGCCATTATCCTGCAAACAAATAACCTTCAAGTTGCTGATTTATTCGCTATAGACAATGAGCAATTACAATTTATAGGCTTTTCTGACGTTCAAGCACAGCGCTTGTTAAGCCCTGATATGTACCTACTTGATAAGAGTACACAATGGCTTTGTCAGCCACATAATATGCTTATAAGTGTTGACTCCCAGCTATATCCGCAACCCCTGTTGCAAACTGACAAACCGCCCATATTATTATATGGAAGTGGCGACATGCAGTTATTAAATACCCATCAATTGGCCATAGTCGGTAGCCGTAATCCTTCGGCGGCGGGAAAACAAAATGCTAAGTATTTTGCGCAAGGTTTATCACAAAGCGGCTGGACAGTAACGAGTGGATTAGCATTAGGTATTGATGGCTTAGCACATGAAGGTGTATTGCAAGCCAATGGCAAAACCATTGCAGTGCTTGGCACCGGATTGAATAATATCTATCCTAAACGACACAATAATATGGCGCGTCGAATACTTGATCAAAGTGGTGCGTTAGTGTCGGAGTTTGCCCCAGATACGCCTGCTAGACCTGAAAATTTTCCGCGCCGAAATCGCATCATCAGTGGCATGTCTTTAGGCACTCTGATTATTGAAGCGGCAATAAAGAGTGGGTCATTAATTACCGCCCGTTATGCTATTGAGCAAAATAGAGATGTATTCGCTGTGCCGGGCAATATCCACAACATTTTGTCTAAGGGTTGTCATTACTTAATTAAACAAGGTGCTAAGCTAGTAGAGAGTGTGAGTGATATTAACGAAGAATATCAACACTTAGCACTTAATTTCTTGAATACTCAACAGAATGATTTGCAAAAAAGCGCGAGACAAAGCTTGGCATCTGACAAATTGTTAGATAGTGTAGAATTTGAAACCACACCGTTAGACTTAGTTGTTGAGCGATGTGGCATGCCAGTTGCTGAGGTTATGTCTCAATTGTTAGAATATGAATTGCGTGGTTTAGTGATAGCTGTTCCAGGTGGTTACCTTAAATTGGGGGAAAAATAGTATGTTTGATATCCTCATGTATCTATTTGAAAATTTCATTCATAGTGAAACAGAAATCCGCGTTGACCAAGATGAGTTGACTGATGAACTGGTGCGAGCTGGTTTTCATCAAGACGAAATATATAAAGCTTTGTCTTGGCTAGAGAAACTTGCCGCATTACAAGAAACTGACATTAAACCGTATTTGGTCAAGGGCCCTACTTCTTTTGTTACGCGTATTTACACGCAAGAAGAAGAAATGCGCTTAGATTTAGAGTGTCGTGGCTTCCTAATATTTTTAGAACATATTAATGTACTGGACTCAACCACTCGGGAAATGGTTATCGATCGAGTCATGGAAATCGACTCAAAAGAATTTTGCTTGGAAGATATGAAATGGGTCGTGTTAATGGTGCTATTTAATGTTCCAGGTAAAGAAAACGCCTACGCCCAAATGGAAGACTTATTATTTGAAGAGCCAGAAGGGCCGCTACATTAGATTCATTAACACGGGTTTACTTGATAAACCCGTGATTATTAAGGCACTTCAGTTGTATGTCTAAGATAGATCACTCCCTCTTTAATACTCAGGAATCTGCCTTCGATCCAGGCATGTGCCCCATTTGCCAATCACCATTGAAATTACGCCATAGTAAAAACGGTGCTTTTATTGGTTGTAGTGATTATCCAAACTGCGAATACAGTAAGCCCCTGCATGAAAGCGATAACACAGAGCTAACCGCAATTGAAGGTTCAAAGTGCCCGGAGTGTCAGTCCGAATTAGTTATCCGCAAGGGACGTTATGGCATGTACATCGGCTGCAGTAACTTCCCTGAGTGCCATTATATAAAATCTAACAAAGAAGAGACGGCTGACAACGTTGCTTGTCCTTCATGTCATAAAGGGCATTTAATCAAGCGAGCCAATAAGTACGGTAAAAACTTCTATCCTTGTGACCAATATCCAAAATGCCACTACGCGTTAAATTTTCCACCTGTAGCCCATGCATGCGCAAAATGCGCATGGCCGATAATGCAAGAAAAGAAAGCCGCAGCAGGTCTTATTTGGCAATGTCCAGAACGTAAGTGTGGATATAAACAACCGGCTGAATAACCGCTTTAGGTTTATCCTCGCTGCATCATGTTTTACACTCTGGACCACCTGACGTACATATATTAATAAAATGACATCACATCATATTGAAGATCCCTTTCTGCTCGATTTTTCAGCGGGTAAGATATTTGCTTATCCAACAGAAGCTGTTTATGGCTTAGGTTGCGATCCTGACAATGAACAAGCGGTGCTGAAACTCCTTGCTTTAAAACAGCGTGACGTCAAAAAAGGGCTGATTTTGGTTGCCGATAATTATTCTCAGTTGTTGCCTTATGTGGATGACAGTGCAATAAAAATGACCAAGCGAACTGAGATTTTTTCAAGCTGGCCAGGTCCTATTACGTGGCTATTGCCCAAAGCAAAGAATACACCAGCATGGCTTACGGGGACTTCAGACTTTATTGCCGTGAGGGTCAGTGCTCACCCTGTTATAAAAGACTTGTGTGTACGAGCTAATAAGCCTTTGGTTTCTACCAGTGCGAACACGGCTGGCCATTCACCTGCAATGTCGGTAAGCCAAGTCCAAACGTACTTTTCCAACCAAGTTGTCGTTGTTGATGGGAGCTTAGGTGGCGCAAAAAGCCCAAGTAAAATTCGCCATGGTCATAGTGGCCAAACTATTAGAGATAACTAATTATGTCACAACCTACAGTGACCGATATTGAATCGGTAAAGCAGTTCTTACTTAACCTGCAAGATAATATTTGTCAGACCTTAGAAATGGCTGATGGCAAAGGCAGTTTTAGAGAGGATAACTGGCAAAGAGAATTAGGTGGTGGCGGGCGTACTCGAGTATTGACCAATGGGCAAGTGATAGAACAAGGTGGCGTAAACTTTTCTCATGTTTACGGAGGACTGTTACCTGCATCTGCGACAGCTTCTCGACCCGAGTTGGCTGGGCGCAGTTTTCAAGCCATGGGCGTATCGTTAGTCATTCATCCGAAAAACCCCCATGTGCCAACTTCTCACGCTAACGTACGCATTTTTATGGCGGAAAAAGAGGGAGAAGATCCTATTTGGTGGTTTGGTGGTGGATTCGACTTAACGCCATTTTATCCAATTCATGAAGACGTATTACATTGGCATCAAACAGCAAAGACGCTTTGCGATCCATTTGGTGACGAGGTCTACAACAAATATAAAAATTGGTGTGACGAATATTTTTATCTAAAACATCGTGATGAGACACGAGGCGTGGGTGGGCTATTCTTCGATGATTTAAATGAATGGGGTTTCGAGCGTAGCTTTGCTTTTATGCAGGCCGTCGGCAATGGATTTTTAGACGCTTATGTACCTATTTTAGAAAAACGTAAAGACATATCATACACAGAACAAGAGCGTAGCTTTCAGCTTTATCGAAGAGGGCGCTATGTGGAGTTCAACTTAGTATGGGACAGAGGAACATTGTTCGGTTTACAAACTGGTGGGCGAACAGAATCTATTTTGATGTCAATGCCTCCACTCGCGCGATGGGAATATGATTTTAATCCTTTACCTGAAAGTAATGAAGCCTTGTTACATAAAGACTATTTACATGCTAGAGATTGGTTAAACGAATAGCTCTCAATTCGGACTACTGAGAATTAACACCGACATTCTTCCCTGGTTCGGTGTTATTTATACCCATTTTTGATCCAGATCAGTTTTAGTAGCGCATTCATAACGAAGCTCTTTCAGCCTATATAAAACATTGAGCTAGATCAATAAACCCTTAGAGCTGCTCATTACACTGCCGTTAGAATTTATACGCAGAGGTAATAATGAAAGTCTCAAATACAGTTTTTTGCAGTTTAGTACTCACCGCCGGCATGCTCGGCTCAGCTCATGCTTACGAACCTGGTGATATCATTGTTCGAGCCGGTTTAACTACGGTGGCGCCTGATGAATCAAGTTCAAATGTGACCGTTCAAGATGTAGGCAATGTGGGAATGGGAACATCTGTAAACAGTGATACTCAATTGGGTTTAAATGTTGTTTATATGTTCTCTGATAACATTGGTCTTGAGTTGCTTGCAGCTAGTCCTTTCAAACACGATATTAACCTGACAGATACACAAGACAACGACTTGGGTTTAGGTGATGGTAAGTTGGCTCAAAGTCGTCAGTTGCCACCTACCTTGAGCGTTATTTATTATTTGCCAGTATCAGAAACCATTCAGCCATATTTGGGGCTTGGTTTGAACTACACGGTTTTCTTTGACGAAGAGTTTGTGGGTAGCCGCGAAAACCAAAGTTTCAATAACTTAAGCCTTGAAGAGTCATTCGGTATCGCCGCGCAAATTGGTATGGATTACAAACTTGATGAGCATTGGTTAGTAAACGCATCAGTGCGTTATATTGATATTGATACACGAGCTAATTTTGATGTATTAGACTTGCCAGCTAAGGTTTCTGTTGACGTAGACCCATGGGTATATTCGGTCATGCTAGGCTACAAATTTTAGATTTTTAAGAAGACGACGCTGTGGCGTCGTCTTCTATTTGTTATACGTATAAGCCTAATTCTTTGTAGTAAAGGTATTTTACAGTTCAGTCATGTTGAAAATTAGGCTAACCTAGCTTAACTAATTCGACATTCATTTTGAGATTATGGACCGATACGCAGTTTTTGGTAATCCAATAGAGCACAGTAAATCCCCCTTAATCCATAGTTTGTTTGCTAAACAAACTCACCAATCAATCGAGTATGGGCGTCAACAACCCGATGACGATCAATTCAACGCAGCAATCACAGCATTTTTTGCGCAGGGATATACTGGCGCAAATGTTACATCACCTTTTAAACTTGATGCATTTCGTTTTGCTGATGAATTAACACCTCGTGCCAAAGCAGCAGAAGCGGTTAATACTTTATATAAACGTCCCGACGGAACGGTATTAGGTGATAACACTGATGGAGAAGGCTTAGTACATGATCTGCAACGTTTATGGGGTTCTCTTGATGGAAAACGCATATTACTAATTGGTGCTGGTGGTGCCACACGTGGGATCATTTTACCTTTGCTAACGGCTAAGGTGTCCAGTATTCATATTGCCAATCGCACGGCGAGTAAAGCTCACGGACTTGCCGCTATGTTTGAAGGAGAAGGTAAAGTATCTAGCTCGGGTTTTGATGATGTACCTGAAGCCACCTTTGATGGCATTATTAATTGTACGTCTTCTAGTCTTAACGGTGATATACCGCAAATAAGCGTCAAGATATTTTCAAACGCTGTATTTGCATATGACATGACATATAAGGCGCAGCAAACATCCTTTATGCAATGGGCTAAAAAGCATAACGCTGAAATTGAGATAAGTGACGGTTTAGGCATGTTAGTTGGCCAAGCTGCAGAGAGTTTCTATTTATGGCGTAATGTCAGGCCGCAAATTGAGCCGGTCATTCAGACTGTAAGAGCAATGCTGTGAATCAAGCAGTCCAAGTACAAGAGGGATATAGTCAGGACGACGAAATGATGATTTTACAGGTTATCGTTTCGGGATTAATGATGCAGTGCCATATTAACAACCTAGTAGTTGATGATATGGCACTGTTTTATCAGAACTACCAATTTGACATCGAAGACCACATTAATGACCTCGTAGAAAACGAGGATTGGGACGTAAATGGGATCATACATATCAACGCCCAAATAATTCGAAGTTAGTTCAACGCAGTAACTGAACTATGCTCTTGTACCTTATTAACTATTCTTCCAAATACTCATTTTTTAGTCTGACATAGTTATTAGCGGACATTTTCAAAAAAGCACGCTCTGATTCTTTTAGTGGTCGAGCCTGTTTTACTGGACTACCAACATATAGATAACCACTCTCTAAGCGTTTATTAGGGGGTACTAGACTACCAGCACCTATAAAAACGTCATCCTCTACTATGGCTCCGTCCATAACAATGGCGCCCATACCGACTAAAATACGGTTACCCAACTCGCATCCATGTAGCATGCATTTATGGCCGACCGTTACATCCTCTCCAATAATAAGCGGATGACCTTTCGGATTTTCTTTGCTTACACGACTGACATGTAACACCGTGCCATCTTGAACATTGCTGCGCGCCCCAATCTTTATATAGTTAACATCACCACGGGCGGCAACTAACGGCCAAACACTGACGTGTTCCCCACATTCTATATCGCCCACTAGCACACTTGATTCATCTATATAGCAACCATCGGCAAGCTTTGGTTGTATACCTTTATAACTTCTAATGCTCATATTTAATCCAATTTAGAGTTCTATAAGAAGATGATAACAAACTCACTCCCGCTGAGAAGTACTATTGCTGACGTAAAAACCCCCATAATGCTTTAACTATAAACAGATTGAACATAAAACCAGCGGTCAAACAGTTTTGTTCAATAAAGGGTTGCGCTGTCAGTTTTGATCTCTATAATGCGCCTCTCGCTTCGGGACAGCCGCTAAAACAGCTGCACCGACACTGGGTTTACCCAGGTGATTGCGGACTCTTCGGAGTCAAGTGGTTAGCGTGATGCAGGGCAGTTTAGTTTGCTGATTCGGTTTGAGATTTACGTCAAAAATTGATTCGAAATTAAATGAAGTTAAAGCCTTGACATCGAAACTTGAGAGCGTATTATACGCCTCCCGCTTAAGAGGGTCTTCGGACAGTATCTTAAGCCGCTTCTTCGGAAGCACGCTACGAAGTAGCACTGCTCTTTAACAATTAATAACAAAATAATCTGTGTGGGCACTCACTTGATGAGTGTCTACCAAAAAAAATTCATGTTCGATAAATATTTAATTGAAGAGTTTGATCATGGCTCAGATTGAACGCTGGCGGCAGGCCTAACACATGCAAGTCGAACGGTAACATTTCTAGCTTGCTAGAAGATGACGAGTGGCGGACGGGTGAGTAATACTTAGGAATATGCCTTTGCGTGGGGGATAACTATTGGAAACGATAGCTAATACCGCATAATGTCTTCGGACCAAAGGGGGCTTCGGCTCCCGCGCAAAGAGTAGCCTAAGCGAGATTAGCTTGTTGGTGGGGTAAAGGCTCACCAAGGCGACGATCTCTAGCTGTTCTGAGAGGAAGATCAGCCACACTGGAACTGAGACACGGTCCAGACTCCTACGGGAGGCAGCAGTGGGGAATATTGCACAATGGGCGCAAGCCTGATGCAGCCATGCCGCGTGTGTGAAGAAGGCCTTCGGGTTGTAAAGCACTTTCAGTTGTGAGGAAAGGTTAACGGTTAATACCCGTTAGCTGTGACGTTAGCAACAGAAGAAGGACCGGCTAACTCCGTGCCAGCAGCCGCGGTAATACGGAGGGTCCGAGCGTTAATCGGAATTACTGGGCGTAAAGCGCACGCAGGCGGTTTGTTAAGCTAGATGTGAAAGCCCTGGGCTCAACCTGGGAATTGCATTTAGAACTGGCAGGCTAGAGTTTTGGAGAGGGGAGTGGAATTCCAGGTGTAGCGGTGAAATGCGTAGATATCTGGAGGAACATCAGTGGCGAAGGCGACTCCCTGGTCAGTAACTGACGCTCATGTGCGAAAGTGTGGGTAGCGAACAGGATTAGATACCCTGGTAGTCCACACCGTAAACGCTGTCTACTAGCTGTTTGTGGATTTAATCCGTGAGTAGCGAAGCTAACGCGATAAGTAGACCGCCTGGGGAGTACGGCCGCAAGGTTAAAACTCAAATGAATTGACGGGGGCCCGCACAAGCGGTGGAGCATGTGGTTTAATTCGATGCAACGCGAAGAACCTTACCTACTCTTGACATACTAGAAACTTTTCAGAGATGAATTGGTGCCTTCGGGAATCTAGATACAGGTGCTGCATGGCTGTCGTCAGCTCGTGTCGTGAGATGTTGGGTTAAGTCCCGCAACGAGCGCAACCCTTGTCCTTAGTTGCCAGCCTTAAGTTGGGCACTCTAAGGAGACTGCCGGTGACAAACCGGAGGAAGGTGGGGACGACGTCAAGTCATCATGGCCCTTACGAGTAGGGCTACACACGTGCTACAATGGCGAGTACAGAGGGAAGCAAACTTGCGAGAGTAAGCGGATCCCTTAAAGCTCGTCGTAGTCCGGATTGGAGTCTGCAACTCGACTCCATGAAGTCGGAATCGCTAGTAATCGCAAATCAGAATGTTGCGGTGAATACGTTCCCGGGCCTTGTACACACCGCCCGTCACACCATGGGAGTGGGTTGCAAAAGAAGTAGCTAGTTTAACCTTCGGGAGGACGGTTACCACTTTGTGATTCATGACTGGGGTGAAGTCGTAACAAGGTAACCCTAGGGGAACCTGGGGTTGGATCACCTCCTTACTATTAGGTTAGACCTCATCAGGTCGAGTGTTCACACAGATTATTTTGTTGTTAGTAAAGAAGAGCAAAAAAGAAATGCTTGGGTAACAAGCAACTATAATGCGAAAGCGAAAGCATTCGTAAGAATAGGCTTGTAGCTCAGCTGGTTAGAGCGCACCCCTGATAAGGGTGAGGTCGGCAGTTCAAGTCTGCCCAAGCCTACCAAATCTTTTCGGTAGATTAGAAAAGATATCGATGTGACCGCATCGACCTGCATAGTTATGCGGGGCCATAGCTCAGCTGGGAGAGCGCCTGCCTTGCACGCAGGAGGTCAGCAGTTCGATCCTGCTTGGCTCCACCACTTAATGTGGACGGTCTTGCTCGCACAAAGCTAAGCCTTAATCAATACGTACTTATTAAGTATCTATTGATTAGGGTTTTTTAAACGCTAAATGTTCTTTAACAATATGGAAAGCTGATAAAGTAATCAAAACTAAGAGAACTCTTTTAAGAGCTTACTCTATCTGATTTGAAAATGAATACTTGTCACGCATACAAAGCAGAAATGCTAATAACTTCGGTTGTTGGTATGTCTGTACGTCAAATAAATAAAAGGTTATTTGGGGTTGTATGGTTAAGTGACTAAGCGTATACGGTGGATGCCTAGGCAGTTAGAGGCGATGAAGGACGTGTAAGTCTGCGAAAAGTTGTGGGGAGCCGACAAAATGCTTTGATCCACAAATATCCGAATGGGGAAACCCACCGCTTCGGCGGTATCGTACAGTGAATACATAGCTGTACGAGGCAAACGAGGGGAACTGAAACATCTAAGTACCCTTAGGAAAAGAAATCAACCGAGATTCCCCTAGTAGCGGCGAGCGAACGGGGATTAGCCCTTAAGCTAATTACAAGCGAGTGGAATGTGTTGGAAAGCACAGCGATACAAGGTGATAGCCCTGTACACGAACGCGAATTTTAAGTGAAATCGAGTAGGTCGGGACACGAGTTATCTTGACTGAACATGGGGGGACCATCCTCCAAGGCTAAATACTCCTAACTGACCGATAGTGAACTAGTACCGTGAGGGAAAGGCGAAAAGAACCCCTGTGAGGGGAGTGAAATAGAACCTGAAACCGTATACGTACAAGCAGTAGGAGCAGACTTGTTCTGTGACTGCGTACCTTTTGTATAATGGGTCAGCGACTTATATTTTGTAGCGAGGTTAACCGAATAGGGGAGCCGTAGCGAAAGCGAGTGTTAACTGCGCGTTTTAGTTGCAAGGTATAGACCCGAAACCCGGTGATCTAGCCATGGGCAGGTTGAAGGTTGAGTAACATCAACTGGAGGACCGAACCGACTAACGTTGAAAAGTTAGCGGATGACTTGTGGCTGGGGGTGAAAGGCCAATCAAACCGGGAGATAGCTGGTTCTCCCCGAAAGCTATTTAGGTAGCGCCTCGGACGAATACCACTGGGGGTAGAGCACTGTTAAGGCTAGGGGGTCATCCCGACTTACCAACCCTTTGCAAACTCCGAATACCAGTGAGTACTATCCGGGAGACACACGGCGGGTGCTAACGTCCGTCGTGAAGAGGGAAACAACCCAGACCGCCAGCTAAGGTCCCAAAATTATTGCTAAGTGGGAAACGATGTGGGAAGGCTAAGACAGCTAGGAGGTTGGCTTAGAAGCAGCCACCCTTTAAAGAAAGCGTAATAGCTCACTAGTCGAGTCGGCCTGCGCGGAAGATGTAACGGGGCTAAGCAATATACCGAAGCTGCGGACGCAAAGTTTACTTTGCGTGGTAGGGGAGCGTTGTGTAAGTGGCTGAAGGTGAACTGAGAGGTTTGCTGGACATATCACAAGTGCGAATGCTGACATGAGTAACGATAATGGGAGTGAAAAACTCCCACGCCGGAAGACCAAGGTTTCCTGTCCCATGCTAATCAGGGCAGGGTAAGTCGGCCCCTAAGGCGAGGCAGAAATGCGTAGTCGATGGGAAACGGATTAATATTTCCGTACTTGGTATATCAGTGATGGGGGGACGGAGAAGGTTATGCAAGCATAGCGTTGGTAGTCTATGTGAAAGTGTGTAGGGTTGAATCTTAGGTAAATCCGGGATTCTACATGCCTGAGACACGAGACGAGATTCTACGGAATTGAAGTTGCAAATACCCTGCTTCCAGGAAAAGCCTCTAAACTTATGATATATCGAACCGTACCCCAAACCGACACAGGTGGTCAGGTAGAGAATACTAAGGCGCTTGAGAGAACTCGGGTGAAGGAACTCGGCAAAATCGTACCGTAACTTCGGGAGAAGGTACGCCCCTGTTTGTGATTGAACTTGCTTCATGAGCGAATGGGGGCCGCAGTGAAAAGGTGGCTGGGACTGTTTATTAAAAACACAGCACTGTGCTAAATCGAAAGATGACGTATACGGTGTGACACCTGCCCGGTGCCGGAAGGTTAATTGATGGGGTTAGCGCAAGCGAAGCTCTTGATCGAAGCCCCGGTAAACGGCGGCCGTAACTATAACGGTCCTAAGGTAGCGAAATTCCTTGTCGGGTAAGTTCCGACCTGCACGAATGGTGTAACCATGGCCACGCTGTCTCCACCCGAGACTCAGTGAAATTGAAATCGCAGTGAAGATGCTGTGTACCCGCACCTAGACGGAAAGACCCCGTGAACCTTTACTATAGCTTGGCACTGAACATTGACCCTACATGTGTAGGATAGGTGGGAGACTTCGAAGCATCGTCGCCAGATGATGTGGAGTCAACCTTGAAATACCACCCTTGTATGTTTGATGTTCTAACGTTGACCCCTTATCGGGGTTGCGGACAGTGCCTGGTGGGTAGTTTGACTGGGGCGGTCTCCTCCCAAAGAGTAACGGAGGAGCACGAAGGTTGGCTAATCCTGGTCGGACATCAGGAGGTTAGTGCAATGGCATAAGCCAGCTTAACTGCGAGACAGACACGTCGAGCAGGTACGAAAGTAGGTCATAGTGATCCGGTGGTTCTGTATGGAAGGGCCATCGCTCAACGGATAAAAGGTACTCCGGGGATAACAGGCTGATACCGCCCAAGAGTTCATATCGACGGCGGTGTTTGGCACCTCGATGTCGGCTCATCACATCCTGGGGCTGAAGTCGGTCCCAAGGGTATGGCTGTTCGCCATTTAAAGTGGTACGCGAGCTGGGTTTAGAACGTCGTGAGACAGTTCGGTCCCTATCTGGTGTGGGCGTTGGATGATTGAAGGGAGCTGCTCCTAGTACGAGAGGACCGGAGTGGACGAACCGCTGGTGTTCGGGTTGTCATGCCAATGGCATTGCCCGGTAGCTACGTTCGGAATCGATAACCGCTGAAAGCATCTAAGCGGGAAGCGAGCCCTAAGATGAGTCATCCCTGGCAATTTAATTGTCCTAAAGGGTTGTTGAAGACTACGACGTTGATAGGCAGGGTGTGGAAGCGTTGCAAGGCGTTAAGCTAACCTGTACTAATTGCCCGTGAGGCTTAACCATACAACGCCCAAGTAGCTTTATGTTATTTGCGTAAGTATGAAGACAAGTATTGATAATCAAGAGTAAGACTAAAGAGATTTAGCGATGATTACGGCCTGACCTGAAAAGGAACGGCATCAGCTTTTTACATATTGATTTATTGAGTGCAAGCTTGATAGATAACAGTTTATGTCTGGCGGCCATAGCGATGCGGCCCCACCTGATCCCATCTCGAACTCAGAAGTGAAACGCATTAGCGGCGATGGTAGTATGGGGTTTCCCCATGCGAGAGTAGCACACTGCCAGACTCCCATTTAGAACAAAGCCACCTTAATCGGGTGGCTTTTTTCGTTTCTGGGCTAATGAAAATACCCAAGACAATCTACACAGCATCATCAAGGTGGCTTTATTCTAAAGCGCCATCGCGCAATGCCACTCCCGTATGAGAAACCTAATCCATCGAGTGTTACGCGGGGGAACCCAAGCAATACCGGTTCACGTAATACTGGTTCACGTAATACGCGGTATCCGATACGCGGCTAGGTGTCATACTTGCCTGTAGCATCTCATCCATCCATGAAAGTTCATGGGCAGGTATTAATTGTGCCGATGACATTAGCCATTATGGTGCTAAAGACTATCGTGTTAAGTGAATGTCAAAAATGAACACAAGCTAAATCGAATCTATTAGTAAATACTAATCTGTATTTACAAATGGTGGGTCCAAATCAGTCACTTGAACACGTGTGGTGAGATGTTTTAGATTTATGTCGCCACAAAAAATAGTCTATCTGACTAAATATATATAAACAGTGTCGTTGTGGGCACTAAAATATAGTTTTGCTAAATGATTCTTAGTGAAGTCAGCCTAACTTTTATTATTGCATTCCTCTCCGGTGGTTAGGGTAATTACATTCATATTTCCGAGATTGTCTAACTCCTTAATGATCTCATTAATCTGCTAATCTAAATCGTGCATTATTAATACAACATAGTGAATAGGTTTTTATTTGTTGAAGACTGCATAAAAGATTTGTATTACTTATCATGCGTGCCGAGCACAGTAATACTTCTGTTTCTCGATTCATTGGTAGGTAGTTACGCATTAGCTGCCGCCATGGGGCTTCTAATAACTAACTATAGTCGCGCCAGGTTATTGATTGATAAATCTCTGCTTCAATTTGACACATAAAATAGCCTGTACCTTTACATAGTGAAATATATTTGGGGCTGAATGTGATTATTGCATTAGTAAAGTCGCTTTGAAGTTTCTTGATATGGCCAGGAGTTGTTCGAGAGTATATTCACAAAGTTGAACCCTAATAAAAGTGTGGGATGCATAATGCGTGAAGGTATAAGTAGCGTAAAAATTATCTGCGTTAATATATACATTCTAGGCATGACTTTTTTTTCGGGTTGAGTATTCCATTCGTTCGCCGGTTTTGGTGCGTCGTATATTGAATAATATTTGTATTTACCCAATCTATAATAGACAAGCTCACGGTCCAAATTAATCATTAATCTACTTTTAAATAATAAGATATTTATGCTCTGCTTTGTCATGACAAAAAATAGTAGCCAGTTATTAAGTATCCATATCCAGGTTAATGATTTTTTTCGGTAAAGGCTGAGCATTTTTAATGTTGTATTGCCGATCGAATATAGCGTTTGTTTAAGTAGGTCGTATGTTACTCAGTTTATATTCGATTATTTTTCGCTATTACGCATAACATATATAACACTCGTATCAGCTAATAGTCTTCATTTTGAAGTGAAACGTCTCAATTTTAGGCAGATTGAGTATAAAACCAGCGGTCGAATCGTTTTATTCAATAAAGGGTTGCGCTGTCAGTTTTGATCTCTATAATGCGCCTCTCGCTTCGGGACAGCCGCTAAAACAGCTGCACCGACACTGGGTTTACCCAGGTAATTGCGGACTCTTCGGAGTCAAGTGGTTAGCGTGATGCAGGGCAGTTTAGTTTGCTGATTCGGTTTGAGATTTACGTCAAAAATTGATTCGAAATTAAATGAAGTTAAAGCCTTGACATCGAAACTTGAGAGCGTATTATACGCCTCCCGCTTAAGAGGGTCTTCGGACAGTATCTTAAGCCGCTTCTTCGGAAGCACGCTACGAAGTAGCACTGCTCTTTAACAATTAATAACAAAATAATCTGTGTGGGCACTCACTTGATGAGTGTCTACCAAAAAAAATTCATGTTCGATAAATATTTAATTGAAGAGTTTGATCATGGCTCAGATTGAACGCTGGCGGCAGGCCTAACACATGCAAGTCGAACGGTAACATTTCTAGCTTGCTAGAAGATGACGAGTGGCGGACGGGTGAGTAATACTTAGGAATATGCCTTTGCGTGGGGGATAACTATTGGAAACGATAGCTAATACCGCATAATGTCTTCGGACCAAAGGGGGCTTCGGCTCCCGCGCAAAGAGTAGCCTAAGCGAGATTAGCTTGTTGGTGGGGTAAAGGCTCACCAAGGCGACGATCTCTAGCTGTTCTGAGAGGAAGATCAGCCACACTGGAACTGAGACACGGTCCAGACTCCTACGGGAGGCAGCAGTGGGAATATTGCACAATGGGCGCAAGCCTGATGCAGCCATGCCGCGTGTGTGAAGAAGGCCTTCGGGTTGTAAAGCACTTTCAGTTGTGAGGAAAGGTTAACGGTTAATACCCGTTAGCTGTGACGTTAGCAACAGAAGAAGGACCGGCTAACTCCGTGCCAGCAGCCGCGGTAATACGGAGGGTCCGAGCGTTAATCGGAATTACTGGGCGTAAAGCGCACGCAGGCGGTTTGTTAAGCTAGATGTGAAAGCCCTGGGCTCAACCTGGGAATTGCATTTAGAACTGGCAGGCTAGAGTTTTGGAGAGGGGAGTGGAATTCCAGGTGTAGCGGTGAAATGCGTAGATATCTGGAGGAACATCAGTGGCGAAGGCGACTCCCTGGTCAGTAACTGACGCTCATGTGCGAAAGTGTGGGTAGCGAACAGGATTAGATACCCTGGTAGTCCACACCGTAAACGCTGTCTACTAGCTGTTTGTGGATTTAATCCGTGAGTAGCGAAGCTAACGCGATAAGTAGACCGCCTGGGGAGTACGGCCGCAAGGTTAAAACTCAAATGAATTGACGGGGGCCCGCACAAGCGGTGGAGCATGTGGTTTAATTCGATGCAACGCGAAGAACCTTACCTACTCTTGACATACTAGAAACTTTTCAGAGATGAATTGGTGCCTTCGGGAATCTAGATACAGGTGCTGCATGGCTGTCGTCAGCTCGTGTCGTGAGATGTTGGGTTAAGTCCCGCAACGAGCGCAACCCTTGTCCTTAGTTGCCAGCCTTAAGTTGGGCACTCTAAGGAGACTGCCGGTGACAAACCGGAGGAAGGTGGGGACGACGTCAAGTCATCATGGCCCTTACGAGTAGGGCTACACACGTGCTACAATGGCGAGTACAGAGGGAAGCAAACTTGCGAGAGTAAGCGGATCCCTTAAAGCTCGTCGTAGTCCGGATTGGAGTCTGCAACTCGACTCCATGAAGTCGGAATCGCTAGTAATCGCAAATCAGAATGTTGCGGTGAATACGTTCCCGGGCCTTGTACACACCGCCCGTCACACCATGGGAGTGGGTTGCAAAAGAAGTAGCTAGTTTAACCTTCGGGAGGACGGTTACCACTTTGTGATTCATGACTGGGGTGAAGTCGTAACAAGGTAACCCTAGGGGAACCTGGGGTTGGATCACCTCCTTACTATTAGGTTAGGCCTCATCAGGTCGAGTGTTCACACAGATTATTTTGTTGTTAGTAAAGAAGAGCAAAAAAGAATGCTTGGGTAACAAGCAACTATAATGCGAAAGCGAAAGCGTTCGTAAGAATAGGCTTGTAGCTCAGCTGGTTAGAGCGCACCCCTGATAAGGGTGAGGTCGGCAGTTCAAGTCTGCCCAAGCCTACCAAATCTTTTCGTAGTTAGAAAAGATATCGATGTGACCGCATCGACCTGCATAGTTATGCGGGGCCATAGCTCAGCTGGGAGAGCGCCTGCCTTGCACGCAGGAGGTCAGCAGTTCGATCCTGCTTGGCTCCACCACTTAATGTGGACGGTCTTGCTCGCACAAAGCTAAGCCTTAATCAATACGTACTTATTAAGTATCTATTGATTAGGGTTTTTTAAACGCTAAATGTTCTTTAACAATATGGAAAGCTGATAAAGTAATCAAAACTAAGAGAACTCTTTTAAGAGCTTACTCTATCTGATTTGAAAATGAATACTTGTCACGCATACAAAGCAGAAATGCTAATAACTTCGGTTGTTGGTAATGTCTGTACGTCAAATAAATAAAAGGTTATTTGGGGTTGTATGGTTAAGTGACTAAGCGTATACGGTGGATGCCTAGGCAGTTAGAGGCGATGAAGGACGTGTAAGTCTGCGAAAAGTTGTGGGGAGCCGACAAAATGCTTTGATCCACAAATATCCGAATGGGGAAACCCACCGCTTCGGCGGTATCGTACAGTGAATACATAGCTGTACGAGGCAAACGAGGGGAACTGAAACATCTAAGTACCCTTAGGAAAAGAAATCAACCGAGATTCCCCTAGTAGCGGCGAGCGAACGGGGATTAGCCCTTAAGCTAATTACAAGCGAGTGGAATGTGTTGGAAAGCACAGCGATACAAGGTGATAGCCCTGTACACGAACGCGAATTTTAAGTGAAATCGAGTAGGTCGGGACACGAGTTATCTTGACTGAACATGGGGGGACCATCCTCCAAGGCTAAATACTCCTAACTGACCGATAGTGAACTAGTACCGTGAGGGAAAGGCGAAAAGAACCCCTGTGAGGGGAGTGAAATAGAACCTGAAACCGTATACGTACAAGCAGTAGGAGCAGACTTGTTCTGTGACTGCGTACCTTTTGTATAATGGGTCAGCGACTTATATTTTGTAGCGAGGTTAACCGAATAGGGGAGCCGTAGCGAAAGCGAGTGTTAACTGCGCGTTTTAGTTGCAAGGTATAGACCCGAAACCCGGTGATCTAGCCATGGGCAGGTTGAAGGTTGAGTAACATCAACTGGAGGACCGAACCGACTAACGTTGAAAAGTTAGCGGATGACTTGTGGCTGGGGGTGAAAGGCCAATCAAACCGGGAGATAGCTGGTTCTCCCCGAAAGCTATTTAGGTAGCGCCTCGGACGAATACCACTGGGGGTAGAGCACTGTTAAGGCTAGGGGGTCATCCCGACTTACCAACCCTTTGCAAACTCCGAATACCAGTGAGTACTATCCGGGAGACACACGGCGGGTGCTAACGTCCGTCGTGAAGAGGGAAACAACCCAGACCGCCAGCTAAGGTCCCAAAATTATTGCTAAGTGGGAAACGATGTGGGAAGGCTAAGACAGCTAGGAGGTTGGCTTAGAAGCAGCCACCCTTTAAAGAAAGCGTAATAGCTCACTAGTCGAGTCGGCCTGCGCGGAAGATGTAACGGGGCTAAGCAATATACCGAAGCTGCGGACGCAAAGTTTACTTTGCGTGGTAGGGGAGCGTTGTGTAAGTGGCTGAAGGTGAACTGAGAGGTTTGCTGGACATATCACAAGTGCGAATGCTGACATGAGTAACGATAATGGGAGTGAAAAACTCCCACGCCGGAAGACCAAGGTTTCCTGTCCCATGCTAATCAGGGCAGGGTAAGTCGGCCCCTAAGGCGAGGCAGAAATGCGTAGTCGATGGGAAACGGATTAATATTTCCGTACTTGGTATATCAGTGATGGGGGGACGGAGAAGGTTATGCAAGCATAGCGTTGGTAGTCTATGTGAAAGTGTGTAGGGTTGAATCTTAGGTAAATCCGGGATTCTACATGCCTGAGACACGAGACGAGATTCTACGGAATTGAAGTTGCAAATACCCTGCTTCCAGGAAAAGCCTCTAAACTTATGATATATCGAACCGTACCCCAAACCGACACAGGTGGTCAGGTAGAGAATACTAAGGCGCTTGAGAGAACTCGGGTGAAGGAACTCGGCAAAATCGTACCGTAACTTCGGGAGAAGGTACGCCCCTGTTTGTGATTGAACTTGCTTCATGAGCGAATGGGGGCCGCAGTGAAAAGGTGGCTGGGACTGTTTATTAAAAACACAGCACTGTGCTAAATCGAAAGATGACGTATACGGTGTGACACCTGCCCGGTGCCGGAAGGTTAATTGATGGGGTTAGCGCAAGCGAAGCTCTTGATCGAAGCCCCGGTAAACGGCGGCCGTAACTATAACGGTCCTAAGGTAGCGAAATTCCTTGTCGGGTAAGTTCCGACCTGCACGAATGGTGTAACCATGGCCACGCTGTCTCCACCCGAGACTCAGTGAAATTGAAATCGCAGTGAAGATGCTGTGTACCCGCACCTAGACGGAAAGACCCCGTGAACCTTTACTATAGCTTGGCACTGAACATTGACCCTACATGTGTAGGATGGATAGGTGGGAGACTTCGAAGCATCGTCGCCAGATGATGTGGAGTCAACCTTGAAATACCACCCTTGTATGTTTGATGTTCTAACGTTGACCCCTTATCGGGGTTGCGGACAGTGCCTGGTGGGTAGTTTGACTGGGGCGGTCTCCTCCCAAAGAGTAACGGAGGAGCACGAAGGTTGGCTAATCCTGGTCGGACATCAGGAGGTTAGTGCAATGGCATAAGCCAGCTTAACTGCGAGACAGACACGTCGAGCAGGTACGAAAGTAGGTCATAGTGATCCGGTGGTTCTGTATGGAAGGGCCATCGCTCAACGGATAAAAGGTACTCCGGGGATAACAGGCTGATACCGCCCAAGAGTTCATATCGACGGCGGTGTTTGGCACCTCGATGTCGGCTCATCACATCCTGGGGCTGAAGTCGGTCCCAAGGGTATGGCTGTTCGCCATTTAAAGTGGTACGCGAGCTGGGTTTAGAACGTCGTGAGACAGTTCGGTCCCTATCTGGTGTGGGCGTTGGATGATTGAAGGGAGCTGCTCCTAGTACGAGAGGACCGGAGTGGACGAACCGCTGGTGTTCGGGTTGTCATGCCAATGGCATTGCCCGGTAGCTACGTTCGGAATCGATAACCGCTGAAAGCATCTAAGCGGGAAGCGAGCCCTAAGATGAGTCATCCCTGGCAATTTAATTGTCCTAAAGGGTTGTTGAAGACTACGACGTTGATAGGCAGGGTGTGGAAGCGTTGCAAGGCGTTAAGCTAACCTGTACTAATTGCCCGTGAGGCTTAACCATACAACGCCCAAGTAGCTTTATGTTATTTGCGTAAGTATGAAGACAAGTATTGATAATCAAGAGTAAGACTAAAGAGATTTAGCGATGATTACGGCCTGACCTGAAAAGGAACGGCATCAGCTTTTTACATATTGATTTATTGAGTGCAAGCTTGATAGATAACAGTTTATGTCTGGCGGCCATAGCGATGCGGCCCCACCTGATCCCATCTCGAACTCAGAAGTGAAACGCATTAGCGGCGATGGTAGTATGGGGTTTCCCCATGCGAGAGTAGCACACTGCCAGACTCCCATTTAGAACAAAGCCACCTTAATCGGGTGGCTTTTTTCGTTTCTGGGCTAATGAAAATACCCAAGACAATCTACACAGCATCATCAAGGTGGCTTTATTCTAAAGCGCCATCGCGCAATGCCACTCCCGTATGAGAAACCTAATCCATCGAGTGTTACGCGGGGGATCCCATGCAATACTGGTTCACGTAATATGCGGTATCCGATACGCGGTATCCGATACGCGGCTAGGTATCATACTTGCCTGTAGCATCTTCCTGCCAGCCATTCATTCATTCATGAATGTCGTTCAGGCAGGCGCTGCAATGCAGCTAAAAAAAAAGCCTTCGACGCGATACGCGATATCCGAAAGACACCGCCGACTCCCATTAAAGAAAGGGCTATCCTTAATCCCGCCGCGACCAGGGTAGCCCTTTTTTTTATATCTGGCATTTAGTTCAAGGTCAGGTGTTGTCAGGTATTAATTGTGCTGATGACGTTAGCCATTATAGTGTTAGGGGCTACTGTACTTTGTGACGCTCAAAATCGAATGGATAGCATTACCAAACGCATACTTTTCAGTCGCATTGGCTAGTTAGCAAATTAATGAAAATCTCGGGAACGAGTTTCGAGCTCTACAAAGAGGTGACTTAGGTCATGCAGCTTACCGGCAATAATATGGGTAACACCGCCATCTCCGCGCTCTAAGATACCACTCACCTTCAAGATCGTGGCTTTTAAATAAGCTTGTTTTTGAGCCCTAGCTGTCGCTTGCCACACGATCACATTGCTATTGCCTGTATCATCTTCAAGGGTAATAAAGGTGACACCAGCAGCTGTTCCAGGGCTTTGCCTTCCTTTAACAAGGCCTACCACGGATACTACCGATTTATGTTGAATAATCTCGAGCTGACTCGCAGCTGTATACCGACCCAGTAACTTTGCATCACTTAATATTCGAATAGGATGTAAAGTTAAGCTAAGTCCTGTCGTACGATAGTCTTCAAGAACAGTATTTAAGGTTGTAGGTTGATCTGGTGTGTAATCGCCAACTAAAGAGAGCTGATTAAATAGCGGTAAATTGGGCTCAGCGTTCATTAGTAACCATTTCGTGGTGTATCTATTATTGCTGATCGATTGAAAAGCATTGGCGCTGGCCAGCGCTTCTAAGTGCCCGCTATTTAACCCGCTGTCTTTTAGTTCGTTTAATTGTTTAAATCCGTCAAAGGGGCGGTTTTCGATAACATGTTCAATTTGATTACGAGATACCCCTTTTACGAGTCTTATTCCTAATCGAATTGCCAACTTACCGTGGCAATTTTCTAGTATATGATCATAGCTTGACGAGTTAATGCACAGTGGAAGAATCTTTACGTGATGACGTTTTGCATCTTGTATCAGTTGATCGGGTGTATAAAACCCCATCGGCCAGCTATTCAACAAACCGCAGTAAAAGCTTTCTGGATAATAATATTTTAACCAAGACGAAACATAGGCAAGAACTGAGAAAGAAGCGGAATGAGATTCAGGAAAACCGTATTCACCGAACCCACATATCTGTTTGTACAGTTGCTCGGCAAATTGCGATTTATAGCCCCTAGCAAGCATGCCGTCGATAAGCTTATCTTTAAATTTAATCAGCTCACCAGTTTTTTTCCAACTCGCCATGGCCCTACGTAACTGATCCGCTTCACCGCCAGTAAAACCAGCAGCGACCATTGCTATCTTAATAACCTGTTCTTGAAATATTGGTACGCCCATAGTGCGAGATAAAACAGCTTCGACCTCTTTAGAGGGATACTCAACAGGCTCTTTTCCATCACGGCGGCGTAAAAAAGGGTGGACCATGTCACCTTGGATAGGCCCAGGCCTGACAATTGCAATTTGAATGACTAAGTCGTAAAAACACTTTGGCCGTAGCCTCGGAAGCATTGTCATTTGTGCCCGAGACTCTATTTGAAATACACCAACGGTATCAGCACGTTGGATCATGGCATATACGTCAGCATCGCTTGGTAACCGTGTTATGTCTGCAATGCTAATGACCTTACTCTGATGTTTAGTAATCAGATCGAAACTTTTACGAATGGCGGTTAGCATACCTAATGCCAGCACGTCGACTTTGAGTAATCCTAAACTTTCCAAATCATCTTTATCCCATTGGATCACACTTCGGTCCACCATTGAGGCGTTTTCAACGGGTACCAATTGATATAAAGGGTTGGCTGAAATGACAAAGCCACCTACATGTTGTGATAGATGCCTAGGAAATCCCTTTATCTCGTTAACTAATTGAATGAAGTGTTTCCCTTTGCCGGAACTTGGGTCGAGCCCAAGCTCTGTTATTTGTGCTTGCCAATTCAATAATTTATCGCGTTGGTTAATGTTTTTAATAAAAAAATCTATTTGAGATTCGTGAATTCCCAATGCTTTACCCACGTCACGAATAGCACTTTTATGTCGATAGGTGATCACGGTTGCTGCTATGGCTGTTCGCTCACGGCCGTATTTTTTATAGATATATTGGATTATTTCTTCACGACGTTCATGCTCAAAATCAACGTCTATATCCGGCGGCTCGTTACGTTCTTTTGAAATAAATCGTTCAAATAAAACCGATATTTGCCTAGGGTCCACGGCGGTAATCTCTAAGCAATAACAGACCACTGAGTTGGCCGCCGATCCTCTTCCTTGATAGAGTATATTTTGTGATTTTGCGAACTGTACAATGTCTGAAATAGTCAAAAAGAAAAACTCATACTTAAGCAAAGTTATGAGTTTTAACTCTTTGGCGATGATCCGCTTGATAGCAAGTGTGACGCCATCTGGAAAACGAATTGCCATTCCTGCCTTTACAAGTTTACGTAAATGTTCCGTTGGAGTCGAACCTTGAGGAATCAACTCAGCAGGGTATTGATAACTTAACTCACTCATATCGAAAGTGCATAATTGGGCAATATGGACACTCTCCGTTAACCAATCGGTTGAGTACAATCGTTTCAATTTAGCTAACGGTCGAAGTGAACGTTCGGTATTTTGTGGTATATAATTAACTACATGTTCTATATTTTTAACCTTGTGTATCGCATTTAGTACACAGAGTAACTCATATCGATCGGGGGCATGCATTAATACGCCACCACATGCGGTGACGGGAATCTGGAAATGATGCTGTAAGAATTCGCAGTGGGCTAAATAGTCTTGTTCGTTTGAAGTAAGATGTCGTTGGTAACCTATCCATAGGCGATTGGCATAGTGCCTACTTAACCACTTAGCCCAGTACTCGTCTCGGTTTTTATCTCCCTTGGGGATCCAAATGGCGAGGCAATGTTTAGCCGTTTTTAAATCCCATAATTCAAGGTGATAACAGCCTTTTTCAGCGCGTCTGCGTGCGTTGGTAATAATACGACATAACTCGGAATAAGCCTTGTGATTAGGGCACAATAATATGATCTCTAACTCCTCATTAAAATGAAACAAACTTCCAACGATTAGTCGAATATTGAGTTGCTTTTTTTTAATTTCGGAGTAAGCGCGTACTATACCCGCTACGCTACATTCATCAGTGATAGCAAGTGCTCGATAACCTAGAAAGTTGGCCTGTAAAATAAGCTCTTGAGGATGAGAGGCCGCTCGTAAAAAACTAAAATTACTTTGGCAAAATAACTCGGCATATTGGGTAGTGTTTTTTTGAGGCATTAGCTGAATATACCATGCAAAAACCACTGCTTTTCTGGCGTTCTAAATATCCAAAACCACTGGCCATCTTGACTCATTGCAATGAAGTAGTCTCTCACCACCGAATGATGGTCCCACCAACCTGTGCTTATCCGTTCAGGGCCATGCATGATTGACACGACTTCGGACAAAATGATTGGTGCAGGTAGCAGTAAACTGGGCCGCAAAGGTGAATTGTAAAGAGGAGTTGATTCTTTTATTTCTAATGGGGGGGTGTATTTTGATGCGCATTCCGGCCGATAGTCATTCATCGTACCAGGGCTAAATAACACATTATCACCTAATTTTGCACTGAGTAACGAAACCAGCTGTAAGCGTGAGACCGCCCCTTGCCTTCCAAGAAATAAATCCTGTTTGTCAGGACTGCGGACAAACGTTTTACCGGTAGCTAGTTGCAAAGCGACAATCGGTGCGCTCAATATCAGGCTTTCGAATCTTAAGGTCAGTAAGGCTGACCAATTTCGCGCCCTGTATTCACCTTGTTGTGATCCAATGTTAACGTTTAAAGGGGTCTTATCTCGTTGGTAAAGGGTCAGGTGAAGTTGTTGAGTGAGTTCGTCTCTTTGCAGTAAAAAATTCTCCAAACTCGTCAGTAGGTGTTGAATAGGCTTAAGTAATACATCACTACGTTCTATCTCATACAGCAATTCAATGTATTGTTGGAAATGCTCTTTGGGATGAAAAAAATCAACGGGATGTTTAAAATCCCCTCTGAGTTGACCAAGATAAGTAATCACTTGAGTATCAAAACGTTTAGCGAGATCACTAAACGGTACAGAGAATAATTGCTCAACCGTTTTTATCCCAACACTGTTTAGCTTCCCAATTTCTTTTGAAGTGAGATCGGTAAAAACCAGATCGATATGTTTGAGCGCCCCTCTTATTTCATCATGCTTAGGGGTGACTTTATTCCACCCTCTTACTGCCAGTAGTTTGGCTGCTAAAGGAGAGTGACCCGATGCATATGAAAAGTGAACATGATGGGAAGCCAGTTGCTTTTTTATCATGCCCCAAAGTGTGCTTAAGTCACCATATAAGCCCAACATATTATGGACTTTAAGTAGTAAGCCCTGCGGGCTAAAAAAACTAATATCAGAGACGGTTAAATATAGATTTTGGGCGATCAGGCTGAGTTGTTGTTGTTCAATTTTTGGATTAAAGGGCACCACTTGCAGATCACGATGTAAGGCTGCAGCGGTGCCTAGACTCATGTGCATTTTAATGCCTAAATCTCGTGCGGCTTGGTTTAACTGTACGATGCTGTTAGTTGAATCCAGTATTACCAAAGGAGAAGTTATAGCTCGTTCTTCAAGAGCGTAGGAGTCCAGCTGCAGATTAGGAAAATGTAAATATAACCATAAAGAGTGCATCCTACAGACTAACCAGTCAGGCTATGAATGGTGGCAAGTGGTATATTTTTTCTAATGGGCAATCGACGCGTGAGAGCTGGCCATGCCTTAACCATGTTAACGACAAACGGCTCACTGTGACTGCCGCCTTTGCGTTTCGTGATGGTCACGTCAATACCTTCCGGTGCAGCTGCAAGATCCATCGTCAATGAAACCGGCAGTGAGAAGTGTTCGTGCGTTTTCTGACGAATAATGATACTCAGTGCACCACCCGTTTCTGCGGCGAATTGCAGTCGCTTCGCTTGATGGATTTCCAAAGATTGATGCCAAAGAAAAACGCCTTCACAACAGCCACTTTTTAAACATTGCTCTGCTGACCATAATGCATCTTTAGCATTTTTCGGTTCAATAATGAGGATGCGTGTTAGGTCAAAACCTAGCTGCAATAGCATAGGGCCATTCAAGCGAACGGGCGGTGCAATAAACACGAGTAACTTCTCGCTACTTTGCTGACGCAGTACAAAACTGGGCAGTAATAAACGTAACTCACCGATGCCGATTGCCGTACTGACATCCACAACGCCTTGTTCGGGCAAACCACCTTGTAAATGCGCATCTAATGCCTCGAAACCACTAGGAAGTGTATTTTGAGCAGCGCTTACTTGGCTTGCTTGCCAAAGTAGGCGCTTATTTTTAAGTTCATCAATAGTGGGTTTCATATGTCACCTATACTGTATGTAAACACAGTATATTGAACGTGCGTTGATATGCAAGTCCTACACATAATCAGTAAAGGTCAGATTATGGATGTAATTGATTCAACATATGATTATTTTTCTAAATGCCGCCATAAAGAGGAAGGAGGTTTATAGGCGTAATTGACTGGGAGTAAAACCGGTCCAACGTTTAACCGCCCGTCTAAAGTTGGGGACGTCTGAAAATGCCATTAAACTGGCTGTATCTTCGTTATTGAGTTTTTTGACTTGTAACAAATGGATAGCTTGCTGCACGCCAAGCTCATCTTGTAATTGCTGAAACCGTATATTATTTAATTTTAATTTGCGCTTAAAGGTTGCCGGACTCATACCGAATGTTAATGCTGTTTCCTGAAGCGTTTGGTGGCGCTTATTGCGTAGAGAGTTCCTAAGCGCTTCAACAAACCCGCAGTTAATTTGCTCGTGTTGAGTAAGTTGTTGCACAGCATGCCATTTAAGGCTTTTGCTTTGTAGTATAAAAGGAATATTTAACCATTGAACATCAAGACGGATGCGCAGAAGTGGCTGAGAAAAGTTAAGTCTGAACCCTAAATTCTCTTCATATTCTTGAATATGCCTAGGCCTGGCAAACGGAAAGTCGAAATGAAAGGGTACTCTGCGACCAAGTAGCAATCTTGTGGCTGACACGAAAGCGGTTAAGTAGCTTTCAACAATGAACTGCCATTGAGCACCACAGCCTAGGGCATCATTCATCACCAAGTGTAATTGCTGATTGTCACGGTAGCTGTACGCATGTAAGAAGGGGCAAATTTGCATGCGAAACATGTACAATAAACGAAGCGCGTCTTGCAGGTCTTGACTATGTAAAAGGGCGTTAGAAATATGCCCATAGTTACCTGGGAATACGCGTCTACCGAGTAAGAATGAGCAATCATACCCAGACACCTGCGTTCGTACGTTAGCAATTAAGCGCAACAGTTGAGCAGGGCTTAATAACGTACCGCCTGATTTCATATCTTGATAAAAAATTTGCGTGCCGCGTAATAAGCGATCTTTATTTGCGCCTCGGGCAATGGCTAAGTCCATCAAACTGGCTGCTAACTGATGGGCGGGCATAAATTTATCGTCTACGCCGACATGATTACGTTGCGCGTTTTTCATCTACGCGTACTGTTTATAACTATCTAAGCGCTGATTTACCCGGTTAATGATGTTATCTACTGCATCGCCCACTCGATCGGCCTCAGCGGCAATCGTCATAGAATGATAAACAGGCGTGTCCTGTTGGGCGGGTTTAAACGCTAGATGTGAAATGGCTTGGCGAATATGGTGTGCTAGTTCATCTGCGAGCGCTAGATTAGTATCGGGTAATAATAAAATAAAACGATCGCCTGCATAGCGACAGGCTAAATCTGTTTTGCGTAAATTCATCAATATCAGCTCAGATATTTCACGTAGTAATCGGTCACCTTCATCTGGGCCAAATTGGCGATTAAAGGCATCAAAATTGTCAATGTCTAGCATCATGATTGAAAAAGGACTGCTGTCTTTGGTTCGCAACTGCATGTCTATTTGACCGCGCATATAGTCAGCTCGGTAAAGCTGGGTAATAAAATCAATCTGATCATGTTCGCGCAGGTTCGCTTCCCGGCGATTTAGCTGACGATTTAACGCTAATTGCTCGTGATGCCAGCGCCACAAGGCATAGCTCATGATAAACATACCTATGCCAGCCGGTATAGATTCTATTAAGCTTAAACCGGCCGCGGCCGCTTGGTAATGCACCACTTCATCAAATAAATCGAGTAGCGCCGAAAACATAAAGCAACTCAAACCGAGCACGAGTCCTGTGGTGACATTTCCTGGGGGTCGACTAATTAATAAAAAGAACAGCCAAATCAGCGAAAAAGCGGCAATACTGCCTTCTCCTAAAATATCTAACCCGCTTATTTCTTGCCAATCTTTTAACTGGCCAAGACCAAAACTTAAGCTGACCGCAAGAGCCAGACATGCGGCAATAACCGAAATTAAAGTTTGATGACGGGCTAATAACGATAAATTCATAACGGCTTTCTCAAACAACAAAATCTAATCCTGACACAAAGCAATGATAGCTAAGGGGTCATATTGGCTCAGCAAAGTGACAGTTGAATGAATGCAGAGCAGCGATGCGTGTTTAAAACCCAGAGTCGAATAAGCATATTCGCCGAATACATGGCAGGTCAAATCGGCTCATTCAGAGTGAAATTTGGCTCATTATTCAGCTAATTGACGGTTGAAGTACCCGTTGAAGGTAAAGGCGTTCATGAAACTGTCACATGGGCTGGCTAGCGTGGCGGGCAATTCATCAGTGACACCACTGAGATAATTTACGATCGAGGGATCAAGATGCCAATCACAAAGTCTTCACTCACAATCGCCTGTATTAGCGCACTATTCAGTTTACACGGGGCAGCACAAGACCTCGGTACACTACAAGGTTTGTTAACGGACACGAGTCAAACCAGCTACTTCGCGGGCGCAGAGATTAGTCTAAAAGAACTGGGAATGAGTACGGTATCACGTCGCGATGGTTCATTTCGGTTCGGTAATTTACCCCAAGGGAAATATACCATTGTAATCAAGTATTTGGGTGCAGACACCATCGAAGTCCCCATCGAAATTGAAGCCGGCGAAACCTTAGCGCAAGATTTTGTGTTAGTCAGTGATAGACCAGATATTGAAAGCATTATTGTTTATGGTCAGCGGGCAGGGCAAGCCAGTGCATTAAACCAGCAACGAAGTGCTGACAGTATTAAATCTATTGTGTCAGCAGATGCGATTGGTCAGTTTCCTGATCAGAATGCGGCGGAAGCCCTGCAACGTTTACCTGGTTTATTTATTGAACGAGATCAAGGTGAAGGGCGTTTTGTTGGTATACGAGGTATTGATCCGAATTTAAATAACGTGACCATAAATGGCTTAAATGTCCCTTCCCCTGAAGGAGGTGTGCGTTCAGTGGCGCTGGATGTTATCCCTTCTGAGTTGATTCAAACCCTTGAGGTGTCAAAATCCGTCACTTCAGACATGGACGGTGATGCGATTGGTGGCTCAGTTGAAGTGAAAAGCCTCAGTGCATTTGACAAAAAAGGCGCGAGTGCCAGCCTGACGGTTCAAGCCAGTAAAAATGATTTACGAGATGAAGTCAGCCCTAAGCTTTCAGGTAGTGTAACCAAGGTTTTTAACGACACATTTGGCGTGGCGGCTGCCATTTCTTATTTCGACCGTGATTTTGGCTCTGACAACATAGAGTCAAACGGTGATGATGAAATAGAGCAGCGTCATTACAGCATTAACCGTGAACGCTTGGGGGCTGCGGTGAACTTTGATTACCGGCCGAATTTTAACAATCAATACTACTTACGAACATTATACAGTCGCTTTACTGATGATGAATACCGCATGGCTAATACGTTTACCTTTGATGGTGATGATTCTGACATTGAGCGCGGCAGTAAAGACCGTTTTGAAGAACAAAGTATTTTGTCCCTCACTGCCGGTGCTGAGCACCAGGTAAATGACTGGTTAATTGAATACCAGTTGGGTTACTCAAAAGCCAAAGAAGATGAGCCACGTTCCTTATATTACACCTTCGTGGGCGAAGGCATGGCTATCTCACCTGATATGCAAGGACCCATTCCGAGCATCACCCAAGATGCAGCTGCGATGAATTTAAGCAATTACGAGTTGGATGAAATAGAGCTAAGCAAAAACGACGCCCAAGATAGCGAAAGCAGTTTCAAAATTGATTTCACGCGCATGTTAGAAGTGCAAGGGCACAGCGCTGAGATTAAATTTGGTGGTAAATACCGCGACCGTGAAAAAACCAATCAGGCGAACGTCTCTCTTTATGATGGGGATTTCGACGAGTTTGACCCAAGTCAGTTTGCGGCTGCAACCCCTGATTGGGGATTGGGCGATTTTGGTCCTGGGTTAAACAAGGCCAACTTGCGCGACTTTTTTAACCAGCAACAAAGCGTGCTTGAGCAAATGGAACTTGACTCAGAACTTGAGTCAAACGGTGCGACATACAGTAACGAAGAAGACATTTTAGCTTTGTATTTAATGGGAAAAATAGACATTGAAGACCTGCGTATCGTGGCGGGATTTCGTTATGAAAAAACCGAGTTTAGTACCTCTGGTATGCGTGTAGAGTTGATTGAAAACGAGCAAATCGATGTAGAAGAAGTCGTCAATACACTTTGGGAGAGTCAGCGCAGCTACGATTATTTACTGCCTAGTCTGAATGTGCGTTATGAATTCAGTGACAAGTTAATTGCGCGCTTTGCTTACACCCAAACTATCTCTCGGCCTAAGTTTGAAGATGTGGCGGCATTTCAAATTATTGAAAGTAAAACCGAGGAAGATGATGGTAAGTTTGTTACTGAGCGCGAAGCGCAAGTGGGCAACCCTGAATTACTACCTTATGAGTCCGATAACATTGATTTGTCTCTTGAGTATTACCCTGGAGACATAGGCGTATTGTCTGCCGGGTATTTTTATAAGCGCATCGATAACTTTGTGATCATCGCGGATGTCGCAGGCACACAAGGGTGGGAAGGTTTCGACGAAGTCACCCAAGCCATTAACGGAAATACTGCCCAAGTCAGTGGACTAGAGTTATCTTGGGTCAAGGCATTTGACAACGGCTTATTAGTCTCAGCCAACGGCACTTTTTCAGACTCAGACGCAGAGACTTTGTTAGATGGTGAGTTATATAACACCTCTTTGCCAAATCAATCAGACAAAATTGGCAACCTAACACTCGGCTACGAAAGCGAACTGTTTAGCCTGCGCTTGACCATGTCGTACAAGAGCGAAAATCTGGAAGAAATTGACGGTAATTTAATTCGCATGGAAGACAGCCATCAACAGGTAGATTTCATGGCTAAGTATTTCATCAATCAAAAGATGCATGTTTATTTTAACGCCATCAACATTAACGATGAGCCTTACTACCACTACTTTGATAAACCAAGTGTGAATGCCCAGTATGAAGAATATGGTCGCACGCTAGAGTTTGGGTTTAATTGGACGTTGTAAATGAGGGGTAGGCGTTTACCGATAAACGCCTTACTTTAATAACTGTTTTAATAAACTGCCTAATGTTAGCGGTTTTGGAGTCACTCCCTTGTTACTAAAAAAACTAAAGCTAATGCCGTACTTCCTGTTTTGCTTACTCAGCCTACCCGCAACAGCACAGATTAACCCTCAGGTATACGATGACGCGTATTATCAACAGCATCAAATCGCTAATGTAGATGAAGCCCAAGACGGTCTCAATTTTTTAGTATTGGGTGACTGGGGACGGAATGGTCATTACCAGCAGCGTCAAGTCGCGATGTGGATGGATATCGCCATGGAGCAACTCGGAGGTGACTTTATTGTCACCACAGGGGATAACTTCTATTCGAACGGTGTGGCATCGGTGAGCGACCCTTATTGGCAGAGTTCGTTTGAGCAAATATATAAAGGCCCGCACTTATTCGAAGATTGGTACGCTACACTGGGTAATCATGACTACCGAGGCAATTGGCAAGCACAAATCGATTACACTCAAGTCAGTCGTCGTTGGCAAATGCCAGCGCAATACTACGCCAAAACCTTTGAGCTAGACGACGGTGCATCGGTGCTTCTGGTATTTCTTGATACCAACCCCCTTAATCCTGACTACAAATACGAGTCTAAATATGCGGCCACTCAGCAGCAAGACGCAGCTAAACAGTTAACTTGGTTGAAGCACAAACTTGCCAGTACTCGTGCTACTTGGAAAATAGTGATCGGCCATCATCCTTTGTATTCAAGCGGCAAACGCTACGGTAAAACCGGAGGCATTCGTGATGTACTCGAGCCAATCCTTGAGGGGCATCGAGTGGATGCGTACCTTGCCGGTCACGAACACGACTTACAGCATAATCAACCTGCAGGTACCTACGTTGAACATTTTGTGTCAGGGGCTGGCTCGGAAGTACGGCCCGTTGCCCAGCGTGAATTTACCAAATTTGCTGTATCAAAAGCGGGATTTGCCAGTGTGGGCATTAATAAAGATCAGTTAACAGTCAGTTTTATAGATGCTGGTGGCCAAATGCTTTATCAATATCAAATGAATAAGGACAAGAAGTGAAAAAAATCCTTTTATGGGCAAGCTTACCTATGGTGTTAAATGCTTGCCAAATGGAGCCGAAAGCAGCGTTTGAGATCTCAGCTATTTATGCTCAATCTCACAGTGCGCAAGTTGAAACTTTTCCTTTGGATAACAATGCCGACATTGCAGGTAAGGTTGCTTTACCTGTCATGCATCAACTGCAACAGTATTGGTTGTTAACTAGCGAACAACAAGGGTTACTGCTTACCGATAAAAATGGCAAAACGTTAGCTCAATACCCTGGTAACTTTGAGTTACTTGATAGGCGGTCTGACGTGCAAATTGCAGATAACACCTGGGATGTATTGGCCACTGTAGACAATAAAAGCGGTAATGCGTTACTTATAGGCTTAGATTGGACTACCCGGCAGTTTTCATTGTTACAACGCATCTCTCATGCCTCTAGTATTGAAGCACTGTGTTTGCAAACACTCCCCCAAGGGCAAGCATTCCAGCAAAATATCGTATTGGTCATTGCAGATGAAGACGGCATGCTGACTCAACGTATTGTTATTGATGGTACTCAACATAGCGTGAGCAACGTTTTATTGCGCCAGTTTGTGGGTGTGCCACAAGTCAAAGACTGCGTAGTTGATGATGACAGCCAATCTTTGTACGTGACCGAGGCAAATATCGGTATATGGCGTTACTCTGCTGTGCCAGAAGCGGAGTTAACACGGGAACTTGTGGCCGTAACAGCTCAGCAAGGCATTTTGAGCAGCGCGTCTAACCTTGGGCTTGAGGGAGAGGTGACATCAGTTGAAATGCTAGCGGATGGCAGTTTGCTGGTGGCAACGCCTAAGCAGCGCGGTTTATGGCATATTGACTCGACTCAAACCAACCGCCCGCAACGAATAGAAATTAAAGGTGCACAAGGAATTGAAAGCGCCCACGTTATAAGCACAAAACAGGGCGTACTTGTGGGCTTATTCGATGATGAAACCGGCTTGTACCAACAGGCTGTTTTGCCTTTGACTGTCAGGCGTCAATCACCCGTTGCCAGCCACTTTAAAACGGTATTGCCTATTGCTGAAACCCAAGCGGTTGAAACATCAGGTGACGCCGCAGATGACCCTGCGATTTGGCTTAACCGCCTTCAGCCAAACAAGGCGCGCATTCTAGGCACCAATAAAAAGCGCGGTTTGAATGTGTATGATCTAAAAGGGACGTTATTGCAAAGCCTACCGGTAGGCCGAGTCAATAATGTTGATGTACGTTACGACTTTACCTTGCCAGGTAAAACATTTGATATTGCCGCCGCGAGCAATCGCAGCACCCGTAGCATTAGCTTATTCTCCATTGAGCCTCACACCGGTAAGGTGAGCTACATGCAAGATATTGCCACTGGTCTTAACGATGTCTATGGATTGTGTATGGGGCAAATTAATGGGCAATATCATGTTTTTGTCAATGACACTGACGGCCACTTTGAGCAGTATCAACTTGAGGCTGAAGGTAGCCGCATAAGCGGTAAACTTGTTAGACAGTTCAAGATAGCTAGTCAGCCAGAAGGTTGTGTGGTGGATGACGACAGTGCTCAACTGTATTTTGGTGAAGAAGCCAAAGGCATATGGCAAATAAGTGCTGCTCCAAACAAAAGTCAGCCAATCCTTATCGCTCCTTTAAACCAGCACTTTGTGGCAGATGTGGAAGGCATCGGTATTTATCACGTGGATAAAAAGCGCTATTTGATTGCTTCGAGTCAAGGCAACAACAGTTTTGCTGTATTCGCTCTAGACGATAACAATCGCTATTTAGGCAGTTTTGATATTGGCATGAACTTGGCCGCTAAGGTCGATGGCGTATCAGAAACCGATGGCCTTGAGATCATTGCTTCAGGCTTGGGTGATATCTTTCCTGAAGGGTTAATGGTTGTCCAAGACGGACGAAATATTATGCCCAGTCATAATCAAAACTTTAAGCTGGTGGATGCAACGCCGCTAGCTGAGCTCATTCGCACCTGGCGCAACGATATTCACTAACAGCAACGCTTGAAATACATGGATGAAGGGGCATAATTACCCTTTCATTCATGATAAGTGAACCCAGATGCAATATTGGTTATTTAAAACAGAGCCTGATGCCTTTAGCATTGACGATTTAGCTTCCCGAGCAAATCAAACAGAGCACTGGGACGGTATACGTAATTACCAAGCGCGTAACTTTTTACGAGACCAAGTGAAACTCGGCGATAAGGTCTTTATTTACCATTCGAGCTGTAAAGAGGTGGGTATTGCGGGGTTAGCTGAAGTGACCCAAGAAGCTTACCCTGATCACACCCAGTTCAATCCTGAAAGTCATTATTACGACCCAAAATCAACCATCGACAACCCCCGTTGGGTGATGGTTGATGTAAAGTTCATCGAAAAATTCCCTGCTATATTGCCCCTGAAAAAAATCAAAACCATGCCCGAAATAAGCGAAGTAGGTTTAGTCAAAAAAGGCCACCGCTTGTCGATCATGCCGGTGAATGAATATGAATTTTCAGCTTTACTGCAGGCAGCGAAAGCGTAGAGCATTGTGCTCAAGACGTTGTCTATCTTTAGATCGGTTAATGAATGATTCAATCACTTTTTTTCAATTCGCAATGATCATTTCAGAGTTAAGGAAAGTTTTCTGCATTCACTGGTTATTACTGTTCCTCTAGGCTTTTTTACAGCCCTAATAATTTGCTGATATGAAGGTTTTGAGCGTAAATATGATGCATAACAAAATAATATGACTAAGAATCGCTAATTCTTAGCCCTTTTAATCGCCACCACTAAGAGTATTTGGATTAATAGCGACAATACAATAATGGCACTGTGCTGATAAATGCCAGCGATGAGAAAACTTAATAGAGCAATACTGCCATTTAATAAAGCATAGGGTAGTTGAGTTCGAAAATGTTCAAATTGATTACAGTTCGAGCCGGTGGCCGATAAAATGGTCGTTTCTGAAATAGGTGAGCAGTGATCACCAAACAACCCGCCTGAAAGCACTGCGCCCATACTCACAAATAATGGTGCTTCTATTGCAAAGGATGTGGGAATAACCAAAGGTAACATGATGGCAAAGGTTCCCCATGATGACCCCGTGGCAAATGAAATTACGCCAGAGAATATAAATGCGACGGCGGGTAGTAACCAATATGGAAAGCCTCGCTGAGCTTGCTCGGCAATATATTGGGCGGTACCTAGCTCTTTTCCTAAAGAGCTTAATGTCCATGCGAGTACCAAAATAATAGCTACCTGCATCATGTTACTCATGCCATTTAAATACATAGTTACACTGCTATTTAAGCTGCGTACTTTATACCAAGCCATTAACCCCATTAGGGATACCGCGGCTAAAAAATAAGCACTGCTTAAGGCTGCGCGAAATACAGAACCAGGCACACTGTTGAAAGGAAACCCTAATGGAACTAGCATCATAGCTAATACACCAGCCATCATCGCTAAGGGTACAAAAACAAATGAAGCCCGAGCATTTGGGTGAGTGAAAGGAGCTATTGTAGATTTCTCTTGGCTCAAAGGAGTTTTTTGACTCGCTGGAACTTCTTCGTTTGATATTGCTTCTGGTGTATTAAGACAGTCTTTTTCTGCCGCAGCCATGGCCCCAAAATCGACTTTTCGCCATACCAACAAAGGTACGATAACTATGGCTAGAATGGCATAAAACTGAAAAGGTATGGTTTGAATAAAGGCACTCCAGGCAGAAATAGTTTGCTCGGCACTGTCAAATTCTTTTTGCATCAAGCCCATGATGTATATTCCCCAACCAATAAAAGGAACCAAAATGGCGACAGGAGATGCAGTGGAATCAACGATAAAAGCTAACTTTTGACGGGATATCTTTAATTTATCAAATAAGGGGCGAAAAACGGGCCCAACAATTAAAGGGGTACCAAGGTCAGAGTAAAAGATAAAAATACCACCAAGCCAGGCTGCTATTTGTGCCCTAGCTCGGGTATTTATCCATTTCATTATATTGGCTGCAAAGGCGGGGCCGCCTCCTGACTTTTCCATTAGCGCTACAAAACCGCCAATAAATACCATCAGCACAATTACTCCTGCATTGTAACTGTCGGTTATTGTGCCTACTAGATGGGTTTTAACTAATTCTGATAATACAGCAAGGGGATTAAACCCGGTCAGCATGACGATGGCACTTACGACCCCTGCAAATAAACCAATAACTACATTTCGGGTGTATAGGGAAAAAATAAGCGTCAAAACAATGGGTAAAACAGAGCTGATATCAGGGGAGGTCAAAAGGGGTGTTCCTTGCTTAAGGGGATAAATAATTTGCTGTGACTATGATTCAATCAAATCAACGCCCTACTCATAGTAAGCCCATAAGTAGATGTTTAAATTAAATTTTTCTTTTCATCGCCGAAGATGTAAGCGGCAAAGATCTATAATCAATCGTTGTGTTAAGCAAGCAGTGCACCACTATTAAAGGATAGCAGTGGGTATAAGGGCTATATGCTATGAAACGATGGGTCTATTGCTGTGTACGCGGGTTAGCGCTAAGTCAGTTTTTTAATGATGAGCACTGCTTAGCTTAGCGATTTCTTTATTGAAGCACTTTTATGGTGAAAGGTTTTTTATTTCAGTGTTTTATAGTGCAACTCATCCAAAATGAAAGCCAATCTATTTATGAAATATCCCGCAACTGATTATCCTTAATAAACATATCAATATTCTGCTCTAGAATGGATAAGGGCACTGAGCCGTAGGCAAGCACGGCATCGTGAAAGGCGCGCACATCAAAGTTATCCCCTAAGGTTTTTTCGGCTCTTGCGCGTAAGCGTTTAATGGTTAATTCCCCAATCTTGTACGACAAGGCTTGGGCTGGCCATGAAATGTAGCGGTCTACTTCTGTGGTAACGTTATGCTCAGACAATGCAGTGTTCTCTAGCATGTAATCAATAGCTTGCTGGCGAGACCAGCCTTGCATATGCATGCCCGTATCTACCACCAAGCGACACGCACGCCACATTTCGTAGCTTAATCGGCCAAACTCTTCATAAGGCGTGGTATATATTCCTACCTCTTTACCTAAATATTCAGAATACAAACCCCAACCCTCACCGAATGCAGATATATAGGTATAACGACGCACGGGGGGTAAGTCTTGCATTTCACTCGCCAGAGATATTTGTAAGTGATGACCCGGCACTGCTTCATGTAAAGTCAAAGCGGGTAGGGCATACAAAGGGCGTTTATCTAAGGCGTAGGTGTTAACCCAATAATAACCCGGCTGGTCGTCTCTTGTCGGGGCGATATAACGACCTGTGGTGTATTTAGGGGCGATGTTATCGGGTACCGGCGCCACGCCGTAGGGAATGCGTGGCAGAGTATAAAACAACTGCGGCAGTGTGGCATCGATACGCTTGGCTATATAGGAGGCGCGCATTAATAATTCGTCAGCGCTGGTCGTGTAAAATTCAGGGGAGGAACGTAAATGCTGAATAAATTGGTTAATGTCACCATCGAAATTAAGGGTATTGAGTACGCTTTGCATTTCGTTGCGAATACGCTTTACCTCTGACAAACCAGTTTGATGGATGTCGGCTACATTCAAGGTGGTGCTGGTGTAATAGTTGCTGCGATTTTGATAAAATTCGGCACCGTTTTGCCAAGTGCTAGCTGCAATATTTTGTTTTGCACTAGGAATATATTCGTCGACTAAAAAATCATAAAACTCTTGATAGGCAGGCAGTACACTTTGATTAACCGTAGTTTCACCTTGAGTATAAAGGTTGGCTTGAATCGCTGGGCTAAAGCCTGAATCAGCAAGGCGCTTAAAGGGGGTAAAAAACTGACTGTCATGTACCTCCGCAGTAACAAATTTTTGAATACTTTCTGCAAATCCATTTAGCACAGCTTTGGGCTGTACTCGTCCGGTTTCTATGCCTTTTTTCATCCATGCTATTTGCTGCTTAAAATAACGTGGGAATTGCCCTAAGCGGGCTAAATAATGATGATAATCTTGTTCCGTTTTAAACGGTGCTGATGCAGGTAAAAAAGCCAGTGCACTGTAAAAGCCTGACTCTGATGTAATGGGCATGTAGTGTGCGTTAAAACGGTACAAATCAATATCATTTTGCAGTTCACGCAATTGCATCAATTTACTGATTTTCTGCTGGTGGTTTAGGGCGTTGTCGTCTACTGCTTGCAAGCGCTTTAAAAACTGCTGATTACGCTGATAATTTGCTTCTAATGCCTCAGGGGAAAGATCTTTGAGTTTATCGTTATAACGATTGTCTTGATAGCGAGTGGCTTTTATGGGATCGACTGATAATTCGTACTGCCAAATTTGCTCAAGTAAAGCGCTTAATTTACGAGATTGTGACGGCTCACTCGCGCCTAGCGCTTGAAAACATAGGCTAAAAAGTACCGTACTTAGTAATAAACCGCGTTTGAACATAGTGATTCCTTATTATGCATTTGGCTAACGTACTCAGTCGTTACATTCGTTATCTATTTAGTGCCAAGTCGTTTATTTTTTCGGGGTATAAATTGGGCTTGGGAAAGCGGTTACTTTATCAGATAACTCGCTGATTTTAGCTGTGCCTTGTTTTTTTACTTCATCGATACGCAAAACATTGTGCATAGGAATGTAAGTGGTGGTGACATCGGCAAACTCATTTTTGAGTTTTTCGTGGCTTGGGTCAACGACGACGCTGGTATGGTTGTCCCAAACAAAATCTCCAATCTCGATAAAACCAAATAGGCTGCCTTGACAAAGTTCGCGCACATACAGCTCGTAGCGCACGCCATTAGCGATAAATTGAATTCTAAACAATGAGGTGTTATTCGACATAATGCTTTTACATAAGGTGTGGAAAATGAAAGTGCTGCAGTCTAACCAGTCCTATGCGTATCGCCAAGCCCTATCGGTCGAACCAAACATAAACCTGATAGCCAGTATTGCACGTTGCACTTAAGTTTTGCCGTTAAGCGATCCGATATAATCTGCCACTGAGCGCAGGGGGTTTTGCTTGCTGCTAGTGATATCGTACAATTTTGCTAACAGCAGGGTCAGCGTTAATTTACCCTGTAAACTTGCGAACGCCCACAGGGCTGGTCAATCTATTGACAAAATAATATAAATACACCGATAGAAAGGAATAAAAATGCGCCAAATCATGTATTTAGGGATGCTTTCAGCAGGGCTATTGCTCGCTGGTTGTCAATCTTCACATCAAAATGCAATGCCGGAAACCGCCGCGTCAGCACAAAACGTAAAAGCGGATGCAGGGCGAATCAAATCTCACTTACGTTTTTTATCTGATGACTTATTGGAAGGTCGTGACACCGGCGCCCGTGGTCATGAAATTGCGTCTTTGTATATCGCTACAGAACTAGAAGGTTACGGCCTTAAGCCCGGGGGAGACAACGGCAGTTTTTTGCAACGCGCCCAGTTTCGCCAAGCATCACTCGAGCAATCTTCACCGTCTCTGGTGCTTGAAACAGCTAAAGGTAAAGTAGATTTAGCGTATCCCAAGCAATACATCACCAGTGCCAGTCCCGTCAGTGAGCTTGCGAGCGTCAAAGGCCAACTGGTTTTTGCTGGTTACGGTATTGTTGCACCTGAACTAGAACATGATGATTACGCTGATTTAGACGTTAAAGGTAAAGTCGTGGTTGTTTTATCTGGTAAGCCAGCCTCTTTCCCTAGCGAAGAAGGTGCGCATTTTGGCTCAACCAATGAAAAGAAACGTCATGCGGCAGAGCACGGTGCCATTGGTTATATAACCATTACAACCCCTACGGCTGAAAAAGTACGCCCATATCAGAATTTATTGAATTACATTCATACTCCCACGGTGCGCTGGCTAGATAAAAGTGGTCAACCCGCAAATGTGTACCCCGCCCTTAAAAACAGCGCGTATTTGAGTCAAGAAGCCGCTGAAATTTTGTTCGCCAATGCAGATATGAATTTAGAGCAGGTGTATCAATTACTCGAAGAAGACCAATCTCCAAAAGGTTTTGCTTTACCTGTTAGCATCGATTTTAGTAAACGTAGTGAGCACAAAACGATTAGTAGTCCCAATGTGGTCGCCATATTGGAAGGTTCAGACCCAGAACTGAAAAATGAATATATTGTTTACTCAGCTCACTCTGATCATATCGGTATCGCCAAAACCGTTAAGAAAGACAAAATCAACAATGGTGCGATGGATAATGCATCGGGTACTTCGGTGTTACTTGAAACCGCGCGTTTATTTAGTCAAATGCCACAGCGCCCTAAGCGCTCCATTTTATTTGTGGCGGTAACCGGTGAAGAGAAAGGCTTGTTAGGCTCTGATTATTTTGCCCAAAACCCGACTGTGCCAAAAGAGGCCTTGATCGCCAACGTCAATCTAGACATGCCGATTTTGACTTACGAATTTAACGATGTGATTGCCTTTGGCGCGGATCACAGTGATTTGAAAGAGTCGGTTAGCCTGGCGGCACAAAAGGTTGGGTTAACGCTTAGCCCTGACCCTTGGCCAGACCAAGCCTTATTTACGCGTTCTGATCATTACAGCTTCGTGAAACAAGGCATACCGTCTGTCTTTTTAGTGCCAGGCTTACAATCGGCTGATCCTGCGGTTGATGGCAGTAAAAAGTTTGGCGAGTTTCTGGCCACTAATTATCACAAACCCGGTGATGATTTTAATCAGCCATTTAATTGGAAGGCAGCCACTAAATTTGCTGAAGTGAATTACTACATCGGTCTCACCTTAGCTAATCAAGCTGAGCGTTCAAGTTGGAACGAAGGCGACTTTTTTGGTGATACATTCTCCAAGTAAATGAGTGGCAAGGCGAACAATTGCCTAATCAGTTAATAGATGAGAGGGCGCAAGGACAAACCTTGTGCTCATTTTATTTTGTGTGGTCATTCATATGCCTGCTGACAGGCCTGAAGCCGACTTCACCGGACACGCAAATACATAATAAAAATATCAGGGAGCCAATATGAAACTATCAATAATTGCCCTTTCGCTTGCTGCAGCAACAGTGACTTTTTCGTCGTTGAATGTGCAAGCCCAAGCAAATCAAAATAAAATAGCAAATATACAGACGGCACAAGCACTGCAAACAGAATCAGAACGTTTAGCCGCATTTTTTGCCGATAACTTCGAACAACGCTTGCACCGCTCGCCATTATTTCAAAGCTATTTGGGATACAAATGGGATTACGATAAGTGGGATAACATCAGTGAAAGCTTTGCCCAGCAAAGCCAAGCCTTAGCTGAGGCTCAGTTAAGTGCTTTGAACGGTTTTGATGAAAGCAAGTTAAGCCAAGCAGAGAAGGTTAGCTTAGCGCTTAATAAAGTGTCGCTGGAGCGCCAGTTAGCGAATGACAAATTTCGCCATCATACCTACATCATGGATCAATTCAGTGCTTATCACACTATGGTGCCTAGCTTTTTAATTAACGTACATCGCGTTGACAACATAGAAGATGCGCAGGCTTATATTAGCCGCTTAAAAGGCGTAGATAACTTATTTGCGCAAGTGATTGAGCAGCTACGTATCAGGCAAGAGATGGGTGTATTTCCGCCGAAATGGTCATATGATCAAATGTTACAAGCATCAAAAAATGTGATTTCAGGTGCGCCTTTTGAGCAAAGCGATGATGTATCCAGTATTTGGCAAGATTTTCAAGACAAGGTCGCCAAGCTAGATATATCCGTCAGTGAGCGAAAGTCTTTACTTGATGATGCCAAAACAGCGTTACTACAGTCTGTAAAACCAGCTTACCAAGCGTTAATTAGCGAACTGGCCGTACAACGTGATTTAACACCTAAAGGGGATGGTGTGTGGCGGCTACCCGATGGTGAAAAGTGGTATGAGAACCGTCTTGCATGGTTTACCACTACCGATTTAACGGCTGATCAGGTGCATAATATCGGTTTACAGAATGTTGAGCGCATTCATCAAGCCATGCGTAGCATCATGAAAAAGGTCGAATTCAAAGGCAGCCTGCAAGACTTCTTTGAATTTATGCGCACAGACAAACAGTTTTATTACGCCAATACTGACGACGGGCGTGAAGCGTACTTAGTTGAAGCCAAGGCGCTTATCGATACTATGCGTGAGAAGCTGCCCGATTATTTTAGTTTGATCCCCCAGGCAGAAATGATGGTTAAGCGAGTAGAGCCGTTTCGTGAAAAATCAGCCGGTAAGGCCTTCTATCAAAGCCCTGCCAAAGATGGATCTCGCCCAGGTATTTACTACGCTAATTTATACGATATGAACGATATGCCGACTTACCAAATGGAAGCTTTAGCCTACCATGAAGGCATTCCTGGTCATCATATGCAGCGCGCTATAGCGCAAGAGCTCGAGGGCATTCCGGAGTTTCAGAAATACAGTTCATTCACTGCTTACACTGAAGGCTGGGGCCTATACACAGAAGAACTGGCGAAAGACATGGGGTTTTATCAAGACCCTTATTCTGATTTTGGCCGCTTGGCAATGGAGTTATGGCGTGCTTGTCGATTAGTTGTCGATACGGGGATCCACAGTAAAAAGTGGAGTCGTGAACAAGCAATTAACTATTTAATTGAGAATACCCCTAACCCCAAAAATGATTCGGTAAAAGCGATTGAGCGCTATATTGCGATGCCGGGACAGGCAACAGCCTATATGATCGGTAAACTTAAAATCATGGAGTTACGTGAATGGGCGCGTGATGAGCTAGGCGAGCAATTTGATATTCGTGGCTTTCATGCCCAAGTATTAAAAGATGGGCCAGTGCCACTGAATATTCTCGAGCAAAAAGTAAAAGCTTGGGTAGTCAGTGAGAAAAAGGCGCTCTAATAAGCCGTATTAATTCTCAATTATTAGCTAATAAAAAGCCAGCTTAGGTAACTAAACTGGCTTTTTTGATTGTGATACCAACTATTAAATTAATTCAAAAAGAACTGAGTGCTAATAAACTGCCATTGCTCGTTAAAGCCCTCGGTAGGACGACGCGTAAACTTACTGCGAATAAACTGGTTAATGCGACCATCCGCGTAGCAGATAAGGAAGTTGGCGATAATCGCTTCATCTGCTGGTAAGGTTTTACCTTCTCGTAACTTTCGTTCTCTAAGAACTTGTTTTAACTGAGTTTCTAAGCGTTCAAATAGTTGGGTTATGCGGTCACGCAGTCTGTCTTGTTCGCCCATTAATGCGTCACCGTTTAAGATGCGCGTTATGCCTGGGTTTTTCTCGGCAAATCCTAGTATTAAACGCAGAATTAACTGGCAACGGGTCTCAGAGTCTTTTTCTTCGTTTATGATTTTGTTGATACGCGAAAAGAGTGTTTCTTCGATAAACTCGATTAATCCTTCGAACATCCGTGCTTTACTGGGAAAGTGGCGATACAGCGCAGCCTCTGATACACCCACGTGTGCAGCCAGTTTAGCCGTAGTGATACGTTGGCCTGGATTGGTTTGTAACATACTGGCGAGTGCTTGTAATATTTGTGCGCGGCGATTTATTTTTTTTGCTATTGCCATTTTCTATCCTAAAGTGACCTCTGTGTTCTTCGTTACCTAAAGAGCATGTCCTTGGTTTATTTACGTCGTTTTCTGTACATAACGTTGTGCAACAAGTGTCATTAGCGTTAACGCTAACTGACTCTTATCGGCCACGCCGAGATTTTTTTCACCATTATTCCAATAAACATTAAGCGCGTTTTGTTCGCTGTTAAAACCTAAACCTGCTTGGGACACATCGTTTGCAGCGATCATGTCAAGCTTCTTACGTTTGAGTTTATCTTGAGCGTAATGGGCGACGTCTTGCGTTTCAGCGGCAAAACCGACCGTGAAAGGAGGCTGAGCTAAATGTGCAACATCACTAAGAATATCAGGGTTTCTAGTAAAAGTAAGTGTTAACTCCGAATCGGACTTCTTAATTTTCTGTTGTGTTTTCTGTTGTGGTTTGTAATCAGCAACAGCTGCGCAACCTATAAAAATGTCGCAATCCGGCACCACTTTCATCACAGCTTTATGCATTTGTTCGGCACTAACCACGTCTATTACTTCAACGCCTGTTGGGCGAAGTAAATTAACCGGTCCAGATATTAAGGTAACCTTAGCACCAAGAGCTAATCCGGCTTGCGCTAGTGCGTAGCCCATTTTCCCTGAACTGTGATTACTGATAAAGCGTACGGGATCTATTTCTTCCCGGGTTGGCCCTGCTGTAATCACAATATGCCTGTTGGCTAAAATGGGATCCATTGGACTTTGGGCTAACATGTTAGCAATGTCGACAGGTTCTAACATACGACCTAAACCCACATCACCGCACGCTTGCTCACCGGGAGCTGGGCCCAAAACCTTGACACCCCTTTGTACAAGCACGTTTAAGTTAGCTTGCGTAGCTGGAGCGTGCCACATCTGTTGATTCATTGCTGGCGCGATATATAACGGTGCGCTGGTGGCTAGGCAAAGCGTAGAGAGTAAATCGTCAGCTAGGCCGTGTGCTAACTTAGCCATAAAATTCGCTGTAGCTGGCGCTATAAGCACTTTGTCAGCCCATTTAGCCAATTCAATATGGCCCATGGCTGCTTCTGCATTTCGATCGAGCAGGTTATCACCGACTGGATTCCCTGAGACCGCTTGCAGCGCTAAGGGGCTTACAAACTCGCTTGCTGAAGTGCTCATTACACAACGTACTTGTGCCCCAAGAGCCGTTAATTTCCTGACTAAATCTGGGGTTTTATAAGCCGCTATACCGCCTGTTATGCCGAGAAGAATCTTTTGCTGAGTTAATTGCATAGGGATCATTTTGCTGTCTTAGGTATTTTATGTGGTCATTATTGGCTGGAATAGACCGCTTTTGCTAGGCTTAATTTTCAATTGTTTTCGATTTTGTGTCCCTCGTAGACACAAAAAAGAAACTCGAGAATAGTCAGGGACGTATGAAAATAACCGATTGGCCAAGCCATGAAAGACCAAGAGAAAAACTATTAGCACAAGGGCCTACAGCTTTATCCGATGCAGAACTATTGGCTATATTTTTACGAACGGGTACCAAAGGGCTTAGCGCTGTTGATCTTGCTCGTAACTTACTTAATACCTTTGGTTCGCTGCGCGGATTGATTGGTGCAAGTCAGCAAGACTTTTGTCTTGCTAAAGGCTTAGGGCAAGCAAAATTTGTTCAATTACAAGCATCAATAGAGCTAAGCCAGCGTTTTTTCACTGAGCAGTTGCAACGCGAAACCGTATTTAATAGCGCCCAACAAACAAAACATTTTTTAATAGCCCAGCTACGAGATGAACCGAACGAAGTGTTTGGCATGTTATTACTTGATAGCCAGCATCAGTTAATTAAATTCCGCAAGATGTTCTTCGGATAGTACCCTTCTCTCAATGTAATATTTGTAATAACTATCGTGGGACTTAGTTGTCTTAGGGTATAAAAAATGTAATATTTAATTTCACGATTTGCTTAATAGCACCGGATAATAGCTACTATATAACTGGTAAAAAATAGGTAAAGCGAAGAGTAACTCGTGACGAATTATGTCTTAAAATTAGAAAAAGTTTTCTCGATTTTTTCTAAGATTTCTTTCAAATTTATCCCCTCATAACATTTCAACTGTAATATAAAATCTATAAAAATTAGTTACAAGTGGGTGAGAAATATTCACGTTTCGGGTTTGAAAATTCAATTTGAACTTATTGTTTTAAAGTACTAAGCTTGCTTTTGTCGGCTTTCTGCACCGCAACTCACTTTGCTCCGACATTGGTGCACATTCTCTTTTTTTAAGGCAGTTTATCTTCGTTATTTGTTGAAATTTCACTGCCTTCCCCCACATGTCCTTTCATTTCTTTTTGAAATGATGGGGTTTATTTATTTACCATTAGACAAAACTTGAAAGTGTTCATCATATTGTCTTTCTCTACGAAGCTCAGCGCAAAAATTTGGGTTATGATTCTGGTGAAAATATAAGTGCATTTTAGAGTATGAGGAGTTGAAATGCTCTCTAGTTCTACATTAAAAGTGAATGTTATCTTAGATAATACTGGTCAAGTTGTTAATTCAAAGTGCATCGTGACGAGAGAAGGAGTCTTGCTCAGCTACCTCAAATATTTATTGGATAATCGCTATAAAAGCGAAAGTTGGAAAAGTCGATCGATCTTTGCAAATCGGCTACTGATAGATTATATCGACGCAAATAAAAATGTGTTTGCTCAACCTCTAGATCTTTTCAGGGAGTTTAGCCACATATTATTTACTGGAACAATTAGTAAAACCAATCAGGATCCTTCTAATCTTTTTTGGAAATCTAGAAAACCTGATGACGCTAACTTTATTCTTAGTCTTATCACCCACTACACAGATTGGTTGTCGGTAGTTAATAACAATAAAGATTTACAGTTAAATCCTTTTCGAAAAGCGTCTAGTTTTGAAAAAAAACTGATATGGGCATCCCTTCTGAACAAAAAAGATAAGGCGTTTTTGTCACATCTTTGGAAACCTGAACTTGTAAACCAGTCAACTCTTCGAGTGAGGCAGTTAGGATTAAGACGATTTACGGCATCATCGCATTTTAATGATGACTCAAAAGCCTTCCCTAAAGAAAAGATAAATGCGTTACTTTATAAAGGTTTTCTAATTCCTAAATCCGAGCACAAAGAACAACTCCATGAACGTATAAACCTTAGAGATGTGTTAATAACGTTACTCATGTATTACGGTGGATTGCGAATTAGCGAGACAGCCCATATATACATTGAGGATATCGCCGAAGTAAAAAACCAAGCACTATCAAAAGTTGTTAAAGTGTATGATCCTATTTTTGGTAGGGCCCCATGCAAAGAAAATATTACTAGAAGACAATACCTACTAGAGCAATATAGCTTAGAACCTCGCTGTAACTATGATGTCAGTTCAAAACAATTTGCGGGGTGGAAAAATCCGTCACTTTCCAATGCTAGAGATCGTTTTTTCATTGTATACTTTTTTCCGGAAAAAGCCGGTGAGTTATTCTTTGAATTTTGGCGGCTTTATATTATTTATCAAAGGGTTGGCGCTCCTTCGACGGCAATGCACCCCTATGCCTTTACATCAAAAAACGGTTCACCTTACTCAATTAAGTCTTACTATGAGGCACGTAAGCGAGCCGTAGAGAGAATTGGGCTTGTTTACTGTAAAAACGAAGGAACAACACCCCATGGCGACCGACATCGATATGGGCAAAATTTAGCTGAAAGTGGCGTCTCACCGGTAGCTATTCGTAATGCTATGCATCATAAAAGCCTTGAAAGCCAACACACTTATACTAAACCATCCGACAAAGAGCTTCGAAGACAGTTGGTGGAAGCTGAAGAACTCCTAACTGCATCGGTAGTAATGCCAGAATGAAGAGCTACAGAGGGCCAATTTATTCAACGTTAGATTTAGCCTCAAAAGCGGTAACCAAATTAAATATTTCAACTGAGAAAGAATATCGTATCCGATACAGAGAAGATCCAAGGTTGCCAGCACATCCCTATAGATTCTATGTCAATGAGTGGAGCTGTTGGCCAGAGTTCTTCAAAACTGGACTGCAAAAATATCAGACTTTAGAAGAAGCTCGTGCCGCGTGTACCAAATTAGGTATTAAAAGTGGTCTCGAATATAAAACACGGTACAAAGAGGATCCTAGGCTGCCTTCGACTCCTATGAGGAATTATAAATGTGATATGTACGCAGTGCTTAATCGTACAAAACCGCAACCTCGATATAGATCTTTAAAAGAGGCATCTAAAGTAACCCAGCGTCTGGGCATTCAAACGCGTAAGGACTATTATCTCGGTTATCAAGTAGATGCTAAATTAAGAAAGAGTCCGGACCGTACTTATTCGAAAGAGTGGGTTAGTTGGTCGCACTATCTAGGAATTGTTGTAGTTGAAAAATACGAAACTCTACTTAAAGCCTCTAATGCAAGTTTCAATCTCAACATAAAAACCCAAAAAGAATATAAGCGCCGCTACAAAGAAGATCCCAAATTGCAAAGTAATCCATCTAGGGAATATAAAGATGATTGGGTTTCTTGGAAAGTCTACTTAAAAACAGCGTTCCCAATTTACGAGACTATACAAAAAGCCTCCAAAGCGGCAATAAAGCTCGGTTTTCGAAGTGAATGGCAATATCACCGTCAATACAAAAAAGATATTCGTCTGCCTTATTCTCCAGATAAGGACTATGCCAAAGAATGGGTCAATTGGTTTGTATTTTTGAAACAAGTTAAGCCTGTTTCGAAATATGCCTGTTTGAAAACAGCTTCAGACGCGGCGATAAAATTAAAAATACAGGGTCAAAGTGATTATTATAAATTATATCGAGAAGATCCTAGATTGCCCAGTTGTCCAGCGCTTTACTATTCAAAATTATGGAAGGGGTGGGGTGAATTTCTGAATAGAAAAAAAACCTATTACATTACTCTGAAAGAGGCTTCTGATTCTGCTATTTCGCTAGGAATCAAGACAGGAAGAGAATACGGAAAAAAATTTAAATGTGATCCTAAACTACATTATGATCCTCGTAATTATTATTTAAGTGAATGGAATGGGTTCGGCGCCTTCTTAAATACAGAGATACACAAATATAAAAATATTCGTGAGGCATCACGAGCGACCTTAGCTCTAGGTATTGATTCATGTAGGTCATACTTAAAAAATTGTAAAGATGATAACAAATTACCTAGACATCCACAGACGTTTTATAAAGTAGAATGGCAGTCGTGGAATAAATTTTTAAATTTACCAGAGAAATATAAAACTCTCAAAGAGGCTTCTGTCTCTGCAGTCAGATTACATATATCGTCATCTGTAGAATATAGCCACAGGTACAAAGAAGATCCAAGGCTCTATTGCATTCCTAAAACTCATGAGCCTAATGCTTGGATTGATTGGCGTAATTTTCTGAGTAAAGAAGTATTATTAAAGTTTAACCAAGGATGGAAAGTAGCAACCCAAGCCTTTCTAAGAACACAACAAGGGATAGACACAAAAAATAGCGTTATTTCAAAGTATTATGACTGTTTTTTCAGGGATTCTGAGCCTACTCAACTGCCTTCACAAATGCTCCATCGTGATTATCAATTTGACGTATTACGTTATGAAGCTCTAATTTCCGATCAGGCAAGTACTAGCCAGTTGCGGTTTCATAATATCATGGTGCTATTTTTTGATTGGATTATTGATAATTACTGCACAGATAAGGATGAATACGAAGAGCTAGTACTACCGGGATATAGGAACCCTCTTAAAACTCTAATGGGTAATATAAAAATGGGTTTACCCAAAAGGGTGCCGACAGAATCGGTCAGACCGGTCTTACCTTTAAGCATTGTAGAGACTGCAAGGATGTATCTGTTTGGGAACCAGTTTAGTGGATTCAAATCCGCTACGCATCTTCATAACTTTTTTGAGAAAGATTGGTTAGATATCGATAAAAAATCTATTGATTTTGCAGATGATGACTGTGCTTGGAGAATTAAGCCTGAGAGTACACTTCAATATCAGATATGGAGCCCTGTAAAAGCGGTAGCACTTTATACTTTGTTAAAAGTACCTTTGAGAGGCCAGCAGATACTTTGGTTGGATTCTGGCGAAGGCGACGACGAGATTCCTTTAGAAGTATCGCCTAACGCAATAAAGTGGGTCAAAAACTCTCTTGGTTTATCTCGCTGCCGAGTAAACAAGCGAGGTTTTATTAAAAAGTTGAGTGACGGTGCTGAAGGAATGTTTATCACTACGAATAAAACTTCAGCTAGAGAGGGCGGTTACAGCGTACCTTACATCCCGCACGACTTAGCTCTATTAGTTATCAGATTGAGGAATTGGCAGTCAAAATATAACCCTTTGAAAGAAATGACCAAATGGACTGAAGTGGAGCTGCCTAGGAAAATTAATGAGCGAATCCTTACAGCTAGAGGAGAAACGGCGTTTTTGTTCAGAAATCCGGCAAAGCCAAATGGAGATCCGATAAATACAAGCATGGCTTTTACGCGTTCACTACCCCGCTTATTGTATCTAATACAAAATGGAAATGAGAATTTAGCTCATATCGATAAAGGCATTTATAGAAGCCAATATACACCACACTCGATGAGAACAAGTTTGATTACTGCGTATGTTGTTGACGGTGGCGTACCGATACACGTGATATCAAAATTAGTTGGTCACGCCTCTATTGTAATGACTATTTACTATACGAAAATTGGTCACGGAACAATGCGTAAGGAGCTTTGTAAAGCAGAGAAAAAAGCATTAAAAGAATGTGTGCATCGCTTAGAGGACACAATTCTTAGTGACAGCATCGAAAAAGCTAAAGGAGAACTTTATGCGAGAGATAGTGTTTTTTTAAATGACGTTACTGACTCGTGGCCCAAAGCAAGTTACCAATTTACGGATAAGGGAATCTGTGCAATGGGTGGGGGAGGTTGCGATACTGGTGGGACAAACGAATATGGAGAGGCTGATAACTCCCCTGTGTTAATTGGTTATCTAGGAAAGCGAAACTGTGTAAGGTGTCGATATTTCATTACCGGGCCCGCTTTTTTGGGGGGGTTGGGAGCTTTGTGTAACGAACTGCTATTGGAAATAAAGACGGTTTCTATTGAACAGCTAGAGTTACAAAGACAAGCTGATGCTCTGAAAGATGAAAAGTATGATGTCGAGAAAGCCGGAGGCTTTTTTTTAAAGACTAATATTCTAAGACGAAATGAAGCTGATATTGAAGAAAAAACAATGAAGCTTGATGTATTTATTTCAGATTTTGCAGCTACTCAAAATTTAATGAATGAAAGCCGGATTATCATGCGAGAGTCAAATGCTATTGATAGAAAGCTATTAATTGCTCCTACCTCACTAGTTGAAATGGACTTCAGACTAGAGGAGCCAGGTACTGACTTTAAGCTACTCAATGAAATTTGTGAAAATGCAACGATTTATTCCACCTCGAGTGCATCTAGAGCCATTCCTAAACGTTCTCAGATGATAGATAGACTTGCTACGCAGAATGGTCTAAATCCACTCCTATATCGATTGTCAGAAGAAGAGCAACTCATTGTTGGAAATCAAGCGTCTGTTCTTATTCAAAGCTATGTTTCCAGTTGGCAAGATATTGAAAAGTTGTTTAGCGGAGAATTGTTATTTGATGACTTGGATCGCAGTAATGATTGCAAATTATTATCGACAAAATTTCATCGATTAATGAGTTCAGCAAATAAAGTTTTGCTAGAAGGAAATATATAATGATTGAAGACGTTTATAATACATTGCTCCGAGAAACAAAAAGTGCGCGAGTGAAGCAAACTTTGAAAATAATAAACCAAGTATGTGAAGAGCAGTTGGAACGGGGTTCTAAAGACTTTTCCATCTCTACTATATCTCGCGTCGGCGGCAAGTTAGGCGTTCCGCAAGCTCAATCTATTAGGAATAAATCGGGCCAACCCTATAAATTGCTAATTAAAGCTTGGCAAGAGGCTTACTCTCCACATACTGTTACAAAATCTGTGAAAGGTAGGGAGTGGGTAGAGCGTATTAAGGAGCCAACTATTCGATATTTAGTATACGATTTATTATCGAAAAACCGGCACCTGTACTCTGAATTACAACTCGTCAAGTCTGTTAAAACGTTAGAAGTTGACTTAAGACAAAAAAATTCTGATTTACATAGTACCGAAAAATTACTTAGTTGGACGGAAAGCGAAATCGATGCCCTTAGTTTGGCTATAGATGACAGCTTTATTGATCGAAACAGGTGGGTCAAGACTTCTCGAGGAGCAATCATAAATGAAAGTGGAAGTATCATTTTCGAGCGAGGGTTTGTTTCTGCAATCCAAAAAATTTTGGACTTAAAGTTTAACACTATATAATCTAGAGAAATTAATTACACTACCTTGACTTGTTTTAAATAAGCTTAGATTTTTAAAGGAATTTGAATGACTTGTATCTATCAAAAAAGAATTGAATTCATTTCCTATATACAACGTTTGTTGGAAAATACTGAAACATCCTCAACTTATAAATTTGCTTTATTACATGCCTTAGCAGATCTCTGCATTGAGAGTGATATAAGTAAAAAACCCAAACTTAAAATAGAAGTAGATGACTTGGTAGAGAGAATCTTCAGTCTATATTGGCAACATGCCAAACCTTTCAAAATTGATAGTTCAGAAACTAATGATTCCAAAGAGATAATATCTCGTGAAAGCATTTTGCACCAAAGTACGAATAAGGAGCCAACTGTAATTAAAACAATTCGTACACTAAAAGGTAGAGGTGGTGATAATCTGACGGTGGCTAAAAAATTAAACGAAAAAAAGTGGGTTGAGTTATTTAATAGTGCAAAAAAATCCATTAGAGAAGGGCCTTTGTGGCGTTTACAATTAATCGAAAATAACATCGTGCCATTTCTGTATGAGCATAAAAAAGGTAAAAGCTATATTCAGTTGAACGAGGGGGTAGCTGATAGTTTTCGATTTTTTCATGACATAGTCGTAAAACTCGTAAGGCAAGGGTGGGCTGATAAAATTGCATCTATTAAGTCAAATCAAGCTAGTTTGGGAAAGTCCGGCGAGTTAGCGGATTTTTTGTTTGGCAGTAAACGGGTATCTTTGAAGTATGCGTCTGAACTACTGGAAAAAATCCAGGGAGGTTACTGTTTTTACTGTGAAAAAAAAATAAAGGGAGACGCTCACGTCGATCATTTTATACCACTTAAAAAATATAATTATGATTTAGCTCACAATTTCGTGCTTGCTCACAAAAAATGCAATCAAGACAAAAGCAGTCATTTAGCTTTGAAGATATTTAAGGATAAGTGGGTGGCGCAAAATTTAGAAAAGTATAAAGACAAAATATCATCAAAGCTGTCATCAAGATATATGTGTGATCCTGAACGTTCTAGAGCTGTAGCTGATACGTTCTACGAAATCGCAGATAAATCTAATATTCCTCTATGGGGAGATCAAAAAAGTTAGGAACTTTAAATTTTTAGCAGGAGTGCTAATTTTACCTAAGAGTAAATTATTCTTTGGAAAATCGTGTGCTTTTTAAATATCTGTGAGCGTAAAAAATGGCTACTAAACCGCTAAAAATATTAAGGAACAAAAATCCATACATCAGGGTTATTGGTAACATATAATATCTCACTTGGGGCATGCGGAAGATATCTTAACTTAGCAGTTTGCTCACTGAAATGTCTAGTGCATCCGCTATCTGATAAATCTTCGTTAAAGTCACATTTTTTTCACCGCGTTCTATATGGCCCATATAACTTCTATCAATGTTTGCCAAATTGGCCAATGCCTCTTGTGAAAGCCCTTTTAACTTTCTCACATTGCGAACAGACCTACCAAAATTTACGAGTCTTTCGTCTTTCATTAAAGTTTTGCCCAAAAGGCAGAACTATCAACACTTGATGTTTATAAGGCCACGGGATATAACTCTCATTTTACTCACTTTCGCCAATAATATTTGCTTTCATCTATGTCAAGACGTCAAACAATGAAAAAAATTTTTCATCACTCTCTAGTATCTTGGGAAAAGATAGACAGTGAAAGGTATTTAATTTTCTGTCGAGGAGAAAGCTGGATGATCTGGCCGCGCTCAAAAAAGTATAAAAAATGTTGCAATGGACGACCTATTTCTGATTTTTACATAGGAGAAATAGAAGATTTCTACCAACGTTTTATAACTAAAAGGATTTTCTTACCAGAAAATAGTGGAAAAGTATGGAACCCTAACGAAGAAGATATCTTATTTGAAATGATTCAACACTCTTTAACGATCACGGATGTTGCGCGGGAATTGGAAAGATCCTGTGGGGAGGTGGCGATGAAACTTGTTACTTTAAACGGAATTTCCACTGCCATACCAGTTGATATTAAGATGCAATATGACGTCTCCATGCTCAACATAATTAAAAATTTGAATTGACTCAGTAGTTTTAGGTAATCTCATAAGGTAAACCGAAATTCAAATAATAAGTGCATTTCTCAAAGTAAACGGGGAAATGTGAACATGGTTAGCCGAAGCCGAATGAGCAGTTTCTCTAGCCACTTTTTTGCAACTAATTTGTTCAATATGTTATTTTCCAGTATTAAACGCAATTTGAGCAGCGAAGAAATAGGGAATTGAGCATATAAAAACCAAAATAAGAGCTAAAAGCACACTTCCAGAAAACGCGATATACATCGCTAAAAACATCAGAGTGGACGGAAGCCAAATGAAAAACTGTCTTAGGTATTTGTTACCACAAACAATTGATGGAAATCTTAGTAGGGCGTTCTGAGTTTTCTCGCAATCAATGGCATCGTAATTCGATTTGACCATTCTTAGTTGAATTCCTAAATATACCCCGAGCGAGAAAAAAACAGCAAACAACATCCCTAACGCAGCCTTCCCGCCAAACTCTACTCCCAATCCAGGTATGTTTACATTTTGAAAATCAATAGCAAGTGCAAAGGACATCAGAGTTATGGAAACAACCGAGGCTAACAAAATTGTCTTTTGGCATCCCTTTGCAGCCTCTGTAAAGTTGTTGATGGAAATTGAGTCCATTACTATCTCCTTAGGGTCATGACGCCCTGATAATTTTTGACTAAAAGGTGTAGCGGAGCGAGACCGACACAAACTTTAGCCGTTCTGCCTTGGACGGTTTGTATACGCAAATTTTTTTAAATGTAACTTGTAAAAGTTGGAGGCATATCTACTATCTATGTAAGTAGAACTTAGCCTTTTTTTTTATAAAAGTCTAAAGCTTGAAAGGATGTTTTTTCCAAAAGGAAATTAATAACGCTTTCGAAATAGCATATCTTTCAAGTTTATTGGAGAGTTTTGCATCTCGCTAGCTGCCCTTACAAATCGATTGGGGATGATAGGTGTACGATTTAAGTTAATACCTAATGAGATACACTGCCCTCTTACAAACTCATCATCCGTTATGTTTAGTCTTCCACACATATTTCACCTAAAAAAGTATAACGAAGTTAATTTTAAATAGAATGATACTGTATATAATAACAGTATATGTTGAAATTTATTCCTATTAAAGCTTCTGCGGGTATCGTCGGTTTTGAGTCACCTGCGGCAGAATACACACAGCTTAGCCTAGATTTAGACCAGCTACTGATTGACCATCCCTCTGCAACCTATATCGGATTTGCCCAGGGGGAGTCCATGAAAGGCGATGGTATTTTCTCGGGTGACTTATTGATTGTAGACCGCGCGCAAGAAATTAAAGACCAAGACGTGGTGGTGGCTAACCTTAACGGCGTATTCGTGTGTAAAAAAATTGATAAAGTGCAGCGCTGTTTGCTGTCTTCCAGTAAACGATTTCCACCGTACTTTTTGCAAGAAGGTGACGACTTTCAGATAGAGGGCGTGGTGACGCGCTCCATTCGCTTACATCGACCCTTTAAGAAGCAGCTCTGATGTTCGCCCTGTGTGATGCCAGAAGTATGTGTGCCACTTTCTAACTATACACATTTTACATGGTGAGAATATTCTTTATTGTACCTACAAGATAAATGAATTAACTATCAATAAATGACAATCAAATACGAGATCAAAACAACAGAAATAAAAACAACAGAAATAAAACCATTCACGTATAGGACTCCTTTAATAATCCCCGTCGACCTAGTGCAGCATATCGAATATGGCTCTAACTTAATTCAATTGTATTTTACTCCTGATCGCTCTTCTCCTGAATCTGAGGCAGAATCGTTTAATGAAAAATACTTTATAAAAGCCTATGAAACCGCTATTGACTTCCTAAGTACTGATTCTAAAAGTAATTCAGTAGGTGCGGAGAGAATTAAATTATATTTTGATAGTAATACTAAATCATATAAAGTATTTCATATTCAATATCTTGATGGGTTAGATAAAAGTATTGTCTAACAAGCTGTCAAACATGGACAAAAAACAGTTGGCTTTTGCTCCTTCGTCGCTAATTTTAGCCAACAATTTTATTGCCTATTAAACAGGGCGTTAGGTGCTAAATTGATTTCGAGTCCACGTATAGAATTTTTCACTTGGTTAAGTGCTGGGGTTGCAGCTACGTCACTTGCTTTATTGATTTTTATACCAAGCCTCAGCGAGGTAAACGTATACGCTAAAATGGTTTCTCTAATTGCATTTATAGTTTCACTAACATTTTCATTTGGTTCTCTATCCATACTTAAAGAAATGATAGTTCTTAGTAATACAAGCAATGATAAAGCAACGTCAATTCACCATTTTGTTCTACTTATTTCCTTGTTAAGCTATTTAATTGGCTTTGGGGCTTATTTTTATAGCTTATCTCCAATATACACTTATATATTTTCTGGTGCCTTTATAGTTGTATTCATATTTTTTAAAAAGGTACAAAACGCGATAATCGCACCCAACAAGCAAATTAATCAGGACAAATAGCAGTTGGTTTTTGCTCCTGCGTCGCTTATTTTAACCAACTGATATTTGCTCATTATTTGGGTGTTAGGTGAAGCTATGGTTCGGTCGTATCCTTATGAACAAGATTGATCGAGAGATAATTGTAATTCTTAAAGACGTCTTTCAGTTGAAGAGGGTTCGTCCAATAGAATCTGATCACAATTTGAGATTGTGGATGATACGGGCCTTCTTTCTCGTGTCAGTCTTTGGGTTAATTGGACGAGTTATCATGGGGTTTAGCGAACGTGACATACCTGCTGAATATTCAGTAATAGTGAATACTCCGCTAGCTTTCTTCTTTACGTTGTTATTTCTACATATTAACAACGAAGTGGAAGAAACGAGTTTAATTTTATTTGTTCTTACTTGGTTGGCACTCATGCTTAGTTTGTATGTCTAGAGCAGAATCACCTAACAAATTGCTCGATTTGACGCAACGGCCTACGTTCTTTTTGTGCACTCGCTACGCTCATTGTTGCACAAAAATACACCACAACCGCTGCGCAAATGAGCAAGGCGTTATGCATGAAAGGAAAATTTAAGCATTGGAGATTTTACTAAAATACCTTTCTGAGGTAATCGCTTTTTTAGCTTTAATTGTTTCACTATATGCTGGCTTCAATTCTTACAAAGCAAATAAATTAGCAAATCAAAATGCTGCAAAAAGCGACCTCGAAAAAGCCGCTATGAGAAGAAAAAACATGATGATTGCTGAGGAAAAAAAGTTGTCAGTAACGAAAAAATTAATTTTTGCAGTAGTGCAAAAACATAAGCTACTTTCGACTTATCCAAGCTTGGAAGAAAAATACCCAAAAGAGAAAGAGAGATTAATACTTTGCCTTGATGCTCTGAAATACCAAGAAAAAGACCAACCTAGAGTAGAGAAATGGCTCAGCGATCCAAACATAGGCAAGCCTATAGAATTATCAAATTCCGCTTTGGCTTATGTGGAGCGCCTAACCATTCGAATGGAAACAGACCTTATCTCTGAAGAGAGAACATTAAAAGCTATGGAGGAAATGGTTAGAAATGCATAAGAAAAGACTATGGCGTCAATAGCTAATTTGGAGCCTTTGGCGCTTCCCACATGACCCCATCTCTCAGCATTGAATTTTATATGACGACCATCTTTCTAATGCAGGCAATAATCGCGACTTTCTTAGGCTTACCCGCAGCGACTAATCGTTGATATGTTTCCTTGAATACGGGGTTACTTTGTATCGCTGACATCATCGCCATGTATAAAACGGTTCTGACTTGATGCCTGCCTCCTTGAATTTTCCGCAGTCCTTTATAGCGTCCACTTTCCCGATTCATGGGTGCCACGCCGACTAATGTAGAGGCTTGTTTGTTGGTCATATAACCTAACTCTGGCAGGTTACTGATGATGGAAGCGGAGGCTATTTTTCCTATTACTTTCATGCTTTGTAAGATGCAATTCTTCGCTTGATAATCAGGGCACGATTCTATGAGCGCGACGATTTTATTCTCAATTTTGGTTATCTGGTTTTTAAAAACGGTGAGAATAGTTTTGATGGTCATAGCGAGTTCTTTTGGAATAATCTAAAGACGGTTTTTTTCCATCGTTTGCATGACGAGAAATTGATTTCGTCTTGCAACTAAATGACTCATAGCCTGCATGGTATCTGCTTTTAGTTGAGATAACTTAGGCAGAAGAGTCTCACCGGAAGTATGACGCTGTTCGCTACTAGCTCACATCATGACGTTGAAGGCTATTTTCGGCGCTCACACTTTCATCGATTTACGGTGCCCACCAACGATATTTGCAACATCGTTAAAGTGATTGAAATAGCCATAGGGCAACTCTATAAGTCAGGGGTCCGCTATTACAAATACGGTGTCGGTTTGATGGATTTACATGACGAAGGGTTGTTTCAATACGACCTATTCAGCCAATCGAATGACAATACCAAGCTTATGGCGTGTATGGATAATATTAATGCCAGGTATGGTCGTTCGACCGTTCAAATAGCCGCAAAAGGCTTCGAGCAAAAGTTTGCTATGCGACGAGCGTTCCTCTCGCCCCAATACACTACCAAGTGGAGCGACATACCCAAGATTATTTGTTAGTTAGATAAAATAAATTAAGAACAACATAGTGGGGCGGTCTTAGCGACGGTCGCCACGCTCTGATTTCTTCGGATAGCGTATAACCAATGCTGTACCGATAACTAGTATTGCCAAAGGGATGAGAAAAATAAGCTCTTCGTACATGACATACTCCTAATATATGAAGTCAGCTACAAGTATGTTTTCTTCTTGCCTATATTGGTCAATTCCCACGAAATATACAATGTGTTTAGAAAACGGAAGCGAGATGAACAAACCCGAACGGATGAGTAACGTTCTCAGTCACTGGCTTTTCTACCATAGATTGGAATGAATATCAGGAAATGAGTTACCTATTCTTAGCTAGGCCTGAGATAATGGTAGATTGCCGCTGAGAGGGAATTCTACAGCGTTATAAATGAAGCTTTTTTTGAGAATAAAATGAAAACGAAAACTATTTTGACCAGTTCAGTTCTAGCGGTACTTTTGAGCCTGAACGCATGTGGTCAGGCTGACATTTCAGCGCAAACCTCTCCGATGGTTAAACAGTCATCTTCTGGAATATGCCATGATAAAACGAGTTCATCTTATCATCGCACGAAAAAATTCGTGGCGTTCGATACTGTTGCCGCATGTATAAACAGGGGAGGTCGTTTACCAAAATCAAAAACTAACTCTATAGATAAGGCGACTAAGGAAGCAATCGAAGAAAACAGAAGCTTTGTAGAGCTTTATGATAGAAGCGATTGGCCGCACTGGTTAGACAGCGATAAAGACTGTCAGAATACGAGACATGAATTGCTCATTCAGACATCAACAAAACCTGTCTCTTTTAAATCGGAGAAGCTGTGCAATGTGCTGTTAGGGCAGTGGTATGACCCATACTCAGGTGACACTTATAGTGTGTCCAAAGAGTTAGATCTCGACCACATCGTCCCGCTAAAATTTGCCCATGGTCATGGTGGAGATAAATGGAGTAGACAGCACAAAGCATTATTTGCCAATGATGTCGAAAACCTCATACTCGTTCAGGCGTCTTTAAACCGTCAAAAAGGGGCTAAAGGACTTGATGAGTGGCTCCCACCTAATCTCCCATACCGATGTGAATATATAGGGCGTTTTAACCACGTAATGACTAAGTATGCATTAGCGTTTATCCCATTCGAGCAGCGTATCGTCAACAGAATGGTAAAGGCTTGTAAGCAAAGAGATTAATATTTATCTCCAGCGAGACGTACAGTCGCTTGATAATATAGTGCGATAAGTAACAACTGAACTTCCCCCGGTTTCGTAGACACTTAACTTGCCTGTGAATATGTATTTTCATATTCATCTGGGGGCACATGTCCAAGGTGGCTATGCAGTCGAGTTCGATTGTAAAACACCTCAATGTAATCGAACAAATCCGCTTTGGCTTCACTTCGGTTCACGTACACTTTTCGTTTCACTCGCTCCGTTTTAAGTGAGTGAAAAAAACTTTCTCCAACCGCATTATCTAAACAATGGCCTCGGCGGCTCATGCTGGGTATCAGATTATGAACACTTAAAAAGTCTAGATAGTCACCGCTGGCATATTGACTGCCCTGATCACTGTGTACTATCACCTCTGATACCGCAGGTCGTCTCCATATCGCCATCAGTAACGCTTTAATCACGATATCTCATGTCATGGTAGGTTGCATCGACCAACCAATAACCTTTCGTGAGAACAAGTCCAACACCACGGCCAAATACAGCCAGCCTTCATAGGTTTTGATGTACGTTATATCTGATACCCAAGCGGTATCAGGCTCGCTCACAACAAATTGCTGTTGTAGATGGTTATCTGCTGCAATATGAGGTGTAGAAGACTTGAAGTAGCGTCGCTTATAGCCAATATTAGCTTTGAGCTTGGCCTGCTTCATCAACTTAGCAACACGATTCACACCACACCTTTCACCTTGTCGCCTAAGATCATGCGTGATCCTAGGACTGCCATAAACAGCCCACTTTGCACATAACTTTCTTTGATGCGTTCAAGCAAGCGCTCATTGTCCTGTGCACTTTTTGATAATGGTTGCTTCGACCAGGCGTAAAATCCACTACGATGAACGTTTAACACACGGCACATGGTACTGACACGATAAACATGGAGTCGGGATTTTATGAACGTGTACCTTTCTTTGACTCGCTTGCAAAGTACACGGCGGCCTCCTTTAGGATGTTACGCTCTTCTGTCAGGCGCTTAACTTCAGCTTTAAGTTTGCGTATTTCTTCTTGCTCTGCCGATTGGCTAGCGGGTACTTTTACCTTACTCACCCAGTAATAGAGTGACTTATCTGATATACCTAAACGTTTAGAAACGTCAGGTACAGAATAGCCTTTTTCAACCACTTGGCGAACGGCTTCTTGGTTAAATTCATCGGGATATTTTTTATTCATAACACTTTTTACCTTACTTCAGTTTCTAAGTAAAAAGTGTCTACAAAGTTAGGGGAAGATCACAGCTCATATGATAAAAAAACATAATATTGACATGAATATAAGAAAAAAAATGGTATAAATCCAACGTCGAGAAGTTTTCGTAAACCAACTGATAAACGAATCATATAACCCAGCGTCTTTTCGTTCATCCACAATATTTATTTCTTCACCATGGATCAAACAACACCACTCCTTTAATGTCTTATTATTGCAAAATTGTGAGTGACCTCCATTAAAGTAGCGGTTTTGAACTATGCCACCATGAGGAGAAAAGCCTTCGATACCAGCCTTTCCCAGACCTCTAGCAAAAAAGTGAGATGCCACTAAAGCCAGATCATTGGAAGCACAGTCATTAATTATAGTCTTGATGTTATGCCTTGATATTATTTCTGACCAGTCATAATCTGAACGTAGAACGCTTCCTGATAGTACTATGCTCTCTACGTTAATCCTGACATCCAAGGATTTAAGGCTTTCTGCAATGATGTATGTGCCAAAACTATGCCCAACTAAACAAATCCTAGTATCAGGTGATCTATTTGCTAATAATTTAATTTCCTTCGAAAACTTATTAACTTCGTTAAGTCTTTTACCTGTTCTCAAAAAATGAATTATTGGAAAGTGATGGTATTTATAAGGGATATGCTCAAGAACTTTGGTTTCGGTATGCGATTTCAACTCTCTGTCTAGTTTGCCTTGCCAACCACCAAACGTTTGAATTCCATGTACTGAATAAACGACAATATCGTTAGATTTTCTATCAATAACTGATTGTTGTTTTAACTCAGCTAACTTGACCTCCCTATCTAATTCCAACATCCAATCTTCAGAGTCAGAACTATATTGACAGGGAATTACTTTACATTTATTAAAAGACTCTCCATTATTAGTAATAGCATCAGGATACTCACTCATGACAAATATAGTATTAGGAATATTATATTTTTTACGAGGGCTAAAAATAGAGTCTTCAATTGCTATTAATAAATCAACTCCCGCATTTTTAGTTATACTTACACAATCCGCGCTAGCATATATATTTATATCTAATATTAGAAAATCAAAAATACTTTCTTTCAGAAAGTTCAATGCATCATTTTTATTATTAGTTTCTTTTATCCTAAATTCACTAACGCCTAATCCATTTAGTTTTTGTTTTATGGCAGACAGTTTATTATGACAGTCCTCTACAATCAAAAATGTTATCAATTTAATTCCTCTAATACTGATTTTAGTTTTTCCCTCCAATCTCCATCTTTCGATTCATAATAAAGCACTTCTTTAACTATATCGCCGTATTCCTTTTCAATTCTATTCGATAAAGAGTCTAGATTAACTCTATTTTGATGTTTTCCAAATGTGTCATACCCAGTAAGAATAACACATGGTTTTAATACTCCTCGATGTTTCATTACTTCTAGAATATCAATTCCTGCAGTAGATACCTTATTATCTAGTGAAGTATCATCAAGAGGTAAAGTCATATCTAAAATTAAGAAATCGTATGAATTTGTAAGCGCTATCTTTCCTTCCAAGTAATTAGATTTAACATCAAAAGAAGCATCCAAAGAATCTTCTAAAGAAGATATATATTCCTTAATAGCGTTAGCTTTATCTTCATCATCTTCAATAATAAGAAACTTCATACTTTATGCCTCACGGATTTTAGTTGAATCATAGCTAATCACCAAATTAAAAATCTTGTTGACTTCATCGACTCGGATATTCAATTTGTTGTCTACCTTTAATTCATACTCCAGCATTTTTTTAACTTTGAATATACCACTTCCCGAACCTTTCGATGCGCCTTCTAATATCTTACCTTCATTCAAAGATGACTTGATTTTATCAATTAAATCTAAATCAATAGAATCATAATCATTGCTTACAGATATAGATACAACATTATTATTAACGACGTAATCAACTTTCAACCTACAAGTTGAAGATTTAGTTTTACTTTTTGCTGCATTTTGAAATAAAATCAAAAACATTCTAATATATGTAGCTAGATACTCACCTTTATAATCATTCCTGTATGGTTTCTCATGATTAGAATATTCTAATGTAATATTCATCATAGGGTGAGTCTTTTTAACAAAATCTAAAGCTTCGTCTATCGGAATTTGCAATGGGAAGTCATCAGCAGACTTTTTAGAAAAGTCTAACCAATCCGAGACCTCAAAAATAACATGTGAAAATTGATTTTTGGCATGTCTTAGGTTTTCTATAAATCCACTATTAACTTTTGCGCTTTTGTTTAGGCCATCAATCAAACTGCTAATAAATCCGTCAACCTTATTTTTTATACCTAATTGAAGTACGGCAGCCCCGGCATTCATAGCTTGGGCTGTTTTTTTATTTAACAATTCAAATATATAGTCAATGGCCAAACTTAAGTCCTGAGTCGACTTTACAAATTTCATTACATCCAAAACATCATTATGATCTATCGTTAATTTAAATAGTTTTTCTTTTTCATCTAAATCATTAGTGAAAACGTGTAAATATTTACTTTTTAGACTATTTAATAAAGTATCAATTTGCTCCGAAAATTCTTTTATTTTACTCTGAAATAAATTGTAACCTCGGTAATTTAAGCTATTTTTGCAATTTTTTTCATAATTTAAATTATTCAGATATGTGTCTTTTTTCTTATTGCAAATAACTTCATTTTCTTCAAAAACTACTCTTAAGGTGGGCACTATCCCATTATGTCTAATATCTGTATTTAAGCTATTCTCCAACCCATAAGCCTCGTGTGTTGCGTATAAATCACGAACATTGAGTACAAACTCCCGTATTTTCAGATATGCACTAGAAAATTCAACATTGTTTTCATTATCAACATTGAGGTCGGTTTTAAGAATATCTAAAAAATCATTGTTAAATTTATTTTTTATAATGAGTTTTATAGCGTCGATATTTATGCTTATCTTCCCTCTACCTAGCTCATTTTTGAATAATTTTCGTGAGTATTGAGAAACCAAATATTCTATCTCATTACTGAGAGATTCGGAATTATCTCTTTGTTTTAAAACTTTATGTAGTAATAATGCTCGATTAATAAAATCATCTAGATTTCGATCTTTAAAGTCCTGCCGATTTAGCACCTCTACAGACATCACTTTTAGAAATAGGAACTCTACCTTATCGTCTATAATTGTAATATCTTTTGCTGTAGTTAATTTATTGAGATAAATAAAATCGTCACACAACAATGCTACTTTCTGATTATTAGATAACCCCATTAATTTCAAAACATAAGCAAAAATTGGCGTGTTTATTGATTTTCGATTTAAAGACTCTGAATTTAGTACTTTTTCTTTAATATCAAAAAGTGGTAACCTTTTTAAGGTTAGATTTTCAGATAAATATAAATCGACTATAATACTAACAACGTCGTTCACGTTCCCTAATTCGTAATGAATTAATATTCTTTTCTCAAGTATTTCAAGTTGCAGATATCTAGGCACATCATTTATCTGTTCATAAAGTTCAAGTGCACCAACATATGCACAAGCATCAAACAACTCATCTCCTTTCCATTTGTTAAATCTGAATTTTGGGATCTTATCACTCAAATTATTAATATTTTTTGCTGTATATCCAGAACAAATGCTATTAGTCAATTCAATTTCGGGTCTAAAAGGGTTGTTATAATTTATTAATATATCTACAAGTCGATATTCTCGATCAACAGACTCTTTACTACTGTTAGTCATTTTCAACTTAAGAATCTTCAACGAGTATGGATAATCACTTTGGGTAAATTGACAAGCTACATCGTCAAGTGTTTGATTATGACACTCATCAAATGAACAAGTGATTTGGTACGCGTAATCTATTAACTCATCAAATACCCCGTCAAAAAAATGCTTTGGCTCTCTATTTAGATAAATTAAAGATTTTACATAAAGCTCGATAAATACAACACGGAATGTTAGAGGTTTTTCCATATGTTCAAAAGATATTATTACATTTTCAAAATCACCTGATATGTAGTTTTCACACATTACATGATAGTCAGAAGAAGTGTCATATTCATGGTTTGTGTATTGTAAAAGATTATCTACTTTTGGGTCTTTTAAAATATTTTTTATTTCTTTTAAATATTCTATACAAACATCTGAGAGTTTTAAATTATTGACTAATGAATAAGATGTTATTCGTATAAAACTGTTATATATATCAACAATATTTAAATGTATTACGGTTCTGAATAAGTTGCTAAAATTATATTTTTGGTTTACATCAAACTTAAATATAAAGCTAATTGCATCAAAGTCTATACTATCTTCTTCAACATTATCTAAAATTGATTGAATCATAAATTCAAATCGAGATGTCGATTTTTTCACAAGCGACTTCTCCATCAGTAATGAAGCGTCTCTTCCTGAATATTCAGTAAAACTCTTCTTAATTTCACGGAGATAAACATATAATTCTTCTTCTCTTCCAAGGCGACTTAATAAGGAGAACTTATTCTCTAAGTACCAATATGAAAATCCAAAACGCTCTTTTATTTCTTCAACTAATATTAAGGCTCCTGAATAGTCACCGTTTAGAATTTTCTCTTCAACTTGTTCTCTAACAGAAATATAAGAACTCAAGCTTTCTGCTAGATACGTTATTACTTCGACAGTCCAGATTAAATCATTATTAAGACTTTCTCCACGACAATACATTTTTTCATCAACTAGATTATCTTGGAAATTTTTTTTATTTGGTAAAAAATTAGGTCTAGTGAAAGGGTTTTTAATCAATTTTTTTAACGAAATTAAAAAAACATCCTCATTCTTTACCCTTCTTAAATCCCTATAAGATTCGGATATTAATGCCCTCTTTGAATTAATTTTTTTATTTCTTTTTTTCGCAGTTTTACTCATTTAATCTCTTTTATATCCGTATTTTTTGCTTTTATGGACAATATATCCCACATTCAGAAGCCTTTTTTTATTGTAAAGTATCTAGATACTTAGCAACAAATCTATTTATTTTATTTCTGTACATTACTCTACCGTATGGAACAGAATCTGGGTGTGCCTTCATGAGGATGCATGGTGTGACTGGAATAAAGTTAGATGAGTAGGTTAAATTCCCACACATATGCGTTCCAATTGAGCGAAATAAAATAAACAATGCAAATCCCGTGACTCATTCTTTAGTAAGCGTTAAATAGTACAGATAATACATATAAGGAATTGAATTATATAAGTTTATTCTTAAATAGTATGTTTTTAAGACTACTATTTTCGGGACTATCGATAGCGCTTCGGTTTATCCTCGGGTGCTGGTTAAACAGGCGTTAGAGGACAACGCAGCAGCGGTTATATTAACGCATAACCATCCGTCAGGTATCGCTGAGCCAAGCCAAGCGGATGAGCAGATTACTGGGCGTATCATCAGTGCCATGAATTTACTGGACATCAAGGTGCTCGACCACTTAGTTGTGGGAGATGGTGTAGCAGTGTCGTTTGCTGAACGCGGACTTATTTAAATAAATCACTTATTTAGCCGACAATTTTCTGAGTTGAAATCGCCAGAGCCACAAAAATGTCATGCTTTGTTCATGTCGCTGTCAACTGCTTGCGATTAGATATGAAGTCGTACCCTATTTTTGGCTGAGCATCATGAAAATATCCGTTATTTTTACGACTTATAATTCCCCTCTTTGGCTAGAGAAAGTGTTGTGGGGCTTCCATTATCAAAGTGATAAACATTTCGAACTTATCATTGCCGATGACGGCTCAACGCCTGATACCAAGGCCTGTATTGAACGTTTTATGCAGCAGTCTGACTTGGTGATAACCCATGTGTGGCAGGAGGACCAGGGCTTTCAAAAGTCACGCATAATGAACAAAGCATTGTTGGCAAGCACCTGCGATTATGTCTTGTTCACCGATGGCGACTGCATTCCACGGCAAGACTTTGTACAAGTACATAAATCGCGTGCGCAGCCAGGCCGGTTTTTATCCGGAGGTTATTGTAAATTACCGATGCCAACCAGTATTTTGATTAATCAACAGCATATTCAAAACGGCCAAGCTTTTGATCGCAACTGGTTGATTGAGAACGGGGTAAAAAGGAGTCGTAAATTAAGCAAATTGACGACGTTACAATGGAAACGCGCCATCATGAATTCTGTTACTCCGGCAAAATCTAGCTGGAATGGCCATAATGCATCCGGCTGGCGTGAAGATATCTTTGCGGTGAATGGTTTTGATGAGAGAATGCAATACGGTGGTCAAGACAGAGAGCTTGGCGAACGACTAATTAATTTTGGGGTACGGGGAATCCAAGTGCGCTACTCCGCAGTTTGTCTGCATTTAGAGCATGATCACAGCTACGTTACCCCTGAGATGTTAGCCAGAAATAAAGCCATTCGAGCCGAGACAAAAACGCAGGAATTAACCCGTACTGCTTTTGGTATAATAAAAGACTAGGCTTTTTATCAGTTAATCGTTGAATTAATTAGCTGTTTGCTGTATAAAATGCGCCCTCTTGTTGATAGCTAAAGCTGGCACGTGTATTTACATGCTTGTCAGAGCTAAATATTTTTAGAATTGTTTGGAGACAAATACGATGTCCAAAGTATGTATAGTGACAGGCAAGCGTCCAGCGGTAGGTAACAACCGTTCACACGCTAAAAACTCGACTCGTCGTCGTTTTTTGCCAAATCTACAAACCCACCGTTTTTGGGTTGAAAGCGAAAACCGTTTCGTGAAATTACGTTTAACCGCTAAAGGTATGCGTATTATTGATAAAAAAGGTATTGATTCAGTATTAACTGATATCCGTGCCAATGGCGTAAAAATTTAAGGAACACAGATTATGCGTGATAAAATCAAGTTAGTGTCTTCTGCTGGTACCGGTTTTTACTACACCACAGATAAAAACAAACGTAACATGCCTGGCAAAATGGAGATCAAAAAGTTTGATCCTAAAGTACGTCAGCACGTTTTGTTTAAAGAAGCCAAAATTAAGTAATTAATACTTGTTTTGTCTCCCGAAAAACCCGGCTTATGTCGGGTTTTTTGCGTTATGTTAATCTTGCTAAACTCACCAAATAGATTGTTTTTTCACGTATTCAACGTGCCATAATCCCCAGATGAATCTTTTACCTTCGCTAGCAAAATTATGATTAGACTTACCTCCCGTGGCTGGAATAATGTGCTTATTATTTCAATGCTGTTGCTCATTATTATGTTCAACTTAACGGGGAATATTTTTTCAGATAGTCGCCCCAGTGATAAGGTCTTAGAGGATTTAATACCTAGTGGCGAAGTGATTACTAGTATTGACATGGGGTCGACCACCCTTGAGCGAGTAGGACGTGGTTGGCGTTTGTTGCCGGCTGAGCAAGGGATTGATAATCAGGTGCTAAGTGAAGCGATAAGTCATTGGCAGAGCGCTAAGCTTGAGCCCATTGAGCACGATTCGCTGACAGGTGCCAAGGTAGTTAATGTTTGGCTAGCTGGACAAAGCGCGCCGCGCAGGTATTTGTTTTTCCAAATGGCTGGCGACATGTTCGTACAATACCCTGTGCTAGGCACGCAATTATATAAAGTCACTAACATGACGTGGCCGCAACTTTTTTTGATGGATATACCCCATGCCTGAGTTACCAGAAGTCGAAGTTAGCCGTTTAGGTATCAGCCCACATTTGATCGGTCAGCAAATAAAGCAGGTCGTTGTGCGACACAGACAGTTACGTTGGCTAGTGCCCGAAGAAGTGCATTTAGCCGAAGGGCTTATCATTAAAAATGTACGTCGCCGAGCTAAATATCTATTTATTGATACAACTATAGGTAGCATCATTTTACATTTAGGCATGTCGGGCAAGCTGAGGGTGGTGAATATTGATACGCCAGTGATCAAGCACGATCACGTGGATATCGTATTAACTAACGGTGTGTGCCTGCGCTTTAACGATGCCAGACGTTTTGGAGCGTGCTTATGGCAAAATGCCAACGAGCCTGAAATGAGTATGATAGCGGCCCTCGGGCCTGAGCCCCTCACAGACGAATTCGATGGTCGGCGTTTATATGATCTGTCGCGCAGTAAGAGTGTTGCTGTGAAAAACTTCATTATGGATAACAAAGTGGTGGTTGGTGTAGGCAATATTTATGCTAACGAGTCATTATTCATTGCGGGGATCGACCCGCGTAAGGCCGCGAAAAAGGTCAGTAAAAAAAGTTACTTGGCCTTAGGCGTCATCATCAAGCAAGTATTGACCAAAGCCATAGAGCAGGGCGGTACGACGTTAAAAGACTTTACCCAAGCGGATGGTCGCCCAGGTTACTTTGCACAGCACTTGCGCGTGTATGGGCGTAAAGGTAAGGCCTGTGAAGTGTGCGATAGTGAAATACAATCAGTCACGCTGGGTCAACGGAATACGTTTTTCTGCGAACAGTGCCAAAAATAAGCAATCTCAGAGTGATGGGCTTGGTTTAGCCCGTCATCTATTTCAGCTTAACACTGGTTTACCATTTCCAGTAACCGAGCTTTTTACGCATTTTCAAGCTGCGGATCACATTAAACGGCTTTTTCTTTAAGTGAGGCGAGTTGGCTAGCATGTCTTCTGTGGCGTCGAGTATACGTGCGCTCGATAGGCCATCAGTGTAGGGGTGTGTTTGGGCGGCATAGTCTTCTATTTTAGACATCAACTCTACTGGGCGAGTTAACGCATATTCTATGCTGCTTTCAATTTCAGTTGGGTCGGTTACATTAATTAGGTGTGGCTTGGGGTGCTCGTTTTTAACTGTGACCACAGGTTTATTCAACATCAAAAACTCAACCAACATGGATGAGTTATCTCCTAACATTAAATCTGCCTCAAGCATTAGTGGCATCGCATTATCGGTTTCAATAAAGGTTAAATTTTCATGTTGAGCTGCCTTATAGGCGTCTACTGTGCTTTGTGCCATTTTGGGATGAAAAGTGACCAACCAGCGCCACTTTTTATCTTGTGACAACCGTTTAATCGTTGGCAGCAATGCTTCCGCCTGAGACATTCTAGGGGAAAACGTTGACGAAAATAATACTACTGGACGATCGTCCGTTTTATGAGCCGCAGCAGAGTTTTTGAAAAATGGATCCATCTTACAAAAACCGGTTTCGACTACTTTAAAGTGTTGATGTTTCGCTTCCAGTTGTTTAAATGTATCTGTCATAGACGGGCCATGAGTGCAGTACAAATCAAAACAATCACGAATAATAAAAGAATAGTTTAATCCGTCTTTTACGCGCGTTTTAAAACCAATAAAGCCGTGACGAACGCAGACTTTCAGCCCGGGTATAAACGACGGAATCATATTGCCTGGAATAAATACCGCGCAAGGTTCGTAGTCTATAACGGCCTGCACGCTAGCTAACTGTTGTTCATCGGGTTTAAAGTATTCTCGGTTAATGTTACTCCCTTCTACAAACCATGCGACAGTATCGCCACGTTTATGAATTTCATCCTGCATGGGGCGCAGTATTTGAAAGGCATAGTTTTCTGATATGTAAAATAAATAACGTTTAGCCATGGGTCCTCTTATGCTCATTGGATGTTGCGCGCTTTTATAAGGCGCGCAACATAGGATACGTGATTGTGATCTAATGCGGCGTAAACGAATGCCGCTTTTGATTTATTTTTGCAGCTTGAGTTTTAATGCAGCCTGTACCGCTGGGTGACAAAACTGATCAACCTTACCGCGGTGCAATGCGACTTCTTTAACTAATGTGGAAGAGATAAACGAGTTTTCTTCTGCAGGGGTTAAGAAAATGCTTTCTAGGTTGGGATTTAGACGACGGTTCATATTAGCCAACTGAAATTCATATTCAAAATCAGATACGGCACGCAAGCCACGAATAAGTACTGTAGCGCCTTGACTGTCCGCGAAATCGGCCAGTAAACCCTCAAAACCAATGACTTCAACATTAGACAAGTGAGCGGTGACTTCTTTAATTAGCGCAACCCGTTCTTGTAAACTGAACAAAGGTTTTTTACTGGGATTGGCTGCAATCCCTACTATTACGTGAGCAAACATGTTGGCTGCTCGGTCGATTAAATCTGCGTGGCCATTTGTAATCGGATCAAATGTGCCCGGATAAACAGCTTTTGTGTGCATACTTTTATACCTTATCAATATGGCCGCTTCTGCCGCATTCCATTTAGCTAATGGCTCTACAGCAACTGTGGCATCGTTACATGCTTACCAACGGTAAAATGCACTTAGTCGTTTAAATTGTTCCCCAAGACGATCTTCACCTACATCAAGATCTACGCCCCAAAAACCAAAGCGTGTGGCGAAGCTATAGCGCAAATTTAATTCTTTATACGCTTGTTGGGCGCTAGAATTAGTGTCGCTATCTGCCGCTGTGAATGTCACATCAATCACTTGATCCTGGGCGAATTTCCAGTTCATGTTCAGCGAGTGGCTGGTTTTCTGTACCTGTTCTTGTCCAAGGAACAAGTCATTAACCCAGTGACCAAGTGATTGGTCTTCATTGGTATAACCCGCAGTATAAAAGTCCGACTGATAAAACAGTTCGTCCAAGCGAGTGAATTCATAACGCAGCGACAGGTTGTTGGTTACCATAGGGAAATACACCCCGAAAGCAAGGCCTTTGTCATTAGGCTCTTGCTCATCAAGTTCAGGGGCATGTTCGAAGGCAAGCTCACCGTAGAGTGAAACAGGCAAAGCGAAAGGTAAATTAATCTTAGTGGATATCGCTGTTTTTTGATCGCTGGCTAGGGCTTGAGGAGATAACGCTGAGGATGGGTCTTTACTGGTTGAGCTGAACAAATCCTGCAAGGCATCTCCTACACTTAGATTGTTATTCGCACCGGCAAATTTAATTGTGCGGCTTAGGCCAATCGTCCATGCCTCAACGGGCGATACGCTCAAGTGCAGTCCCGCTAAATTAGGCTTACCGCTAAACAGCTCCCCTCGTTGACTAATGCCAATGGTGTCATCGAGTTTTGAATAAAACAGTTCGTAGCGTATATCCCAGTCGGATATAGGGGTGGCATTACTGACCGTTATCGAAATGCTAGGTTTCGCATTGGTACTGGTTAGTAGCGCGGAATTCTGCATCGGAGAAAACCAATGTTCGCGGTAGCCTGCCTCAATTTGTGCATATTCATACCCAAAAGCTACGTGAGTATTGTAGAACGTAATATCTTCGCCGTTTGCATAAACGGCCCCAGCTGCCACATAAGCAAAGGGTGAAATGTAGGCTACGCCTGATGCTGAAACTTGATAACTGGAATCACGTTTTATACCACGCTGATTGGGTAGAGGAGCACTCGCGTCGTCACTTGCTGATACTGACGCACTGACATGGGTCAGACTAAACGTGTCTTTGTATCTTGCAAGATAAGCTTCAACAGACCGGTGAAGCTCAGGAAACCGTGTTTGAATAAGCTTATTGCGACGCATCACGTCAATTGCTTTGTACGGTCTGGTCAAGGGGGGACCTGGCGTTAACGCCATAACCTTTTCGATTTGAGATTCAACTTCAGGGGAAATTTGTAATGGCAAATAAGGTGATAAGCCTTTTGCCCATCCATGTGAGGCCACAAGTAAACAGCCGAGTATCCAATAACGAACCATGTATTATTTTATTCCAAAAGAACAAGTAACAAAAAATCGAGTGTAACAATTCGCTCTTAAATTGTATTGTGCTTTGTATTGGGTATTCACCATATGAATCAGAGCGCTTGGCTGAATGTTTTTTAGTTAAGGGGTAATACCATAACTTGCCATCAACGTTTGCCAGTCTTGTTCATTGAAATAAAACGTTGGCTGTTTATTTTGTTCTTTATGTAATGACCGTAGCAGACGTTTTACATTTGCTTGCTTCCAGTTATTGCTGGCGTGAATGGCACACTTGTCAAAATCAATTAACCAGACCTTATTATTTTCATCGAGCATGACATTATGAATATTCAGGTCATGGTGATACACGTTATGATCGTGGAACTGGCGAATGCAGGCACCGATAGCATGCCATATCTTATCGGGTAGAGGACCTTCACACAGCCGGCTAAATACGTCTTTACTATTGGCAATTCGCTTGATAATAATATCGCCGCGATACGTCAAACCTTGACGCGTAACTAGGGCTGCCACTGGTTCAGGTACGGGTAGGCCAAGGTTGAACATATCGCCTAGTAATTTGAACTCACGCCATGGGCGGGTACGCGAAATTCCACGAAACAGGTATTGGTCATCGATCAGTTTACCAATGAGCCCCCCGCGGCGATAATGTCGCAATACATATTCGTTGTCAGCGTGTTCGAAAAAATAGGTCGTGCCACGCCCAGTGGCGCTGCCGGTAAGTTGCTGCTGAGACCGCCAATATTGACTATCAAAAATAGTTAAATCAGGGGCTGCGAATATTTCAGCATCAAATATAATGGTGCTGCTGTCTTTGGTTATTTGCTGAATGTTGGGCATGAAACACAAGGTGCGTTGCAAAATTTGGCTTAGTGTATACCTGTACCGTGTATGAATGCGAGTTTCTGCGCAAGGTGGCAAGCGATGGCTGTCAACAATCAATCATAAATTAGTGAGTATGTAATAACTATGGATCACGGTGAAGCAAACGTCTCGAGAAATGAAGAAGTCGAGCTGATTTTAGGAAACTCAAATTCCAATTTCTCTGGTGTGACCTCAACGATGTTGCAGGTTATGTCTTATCAGCGAAAGTTGATGAACTTGCGGGTTATGGGAACACACTATTTGCCTGATGAAACTCAGGCAATGACATTTTGGCAAGTGGCAAAAATGTGCCGTAAGCCATTGAAAAATGGTAAGTATCGGATTTTTCATGCGCGACGAGTGGATGAGATGATCCAAGCGGTTGTGCTCAAATATATCTTTGGCGCAAAAATTAAAATGGTGTTTAGCTCCGCTGCCCAGCGATTTCGTTCTGGCTCTACGTTATGGCTGACCCGAAAAATGGACGCTGTTGTGGCGATAAGTAAAGCATCTGCCAAGTATTTAGCTGAGCCGCCAAATGCCATTATTCCTCATGGCATTCAAATTGAAAATTTCGCTCCTGCTGACAACAAAGAGCAGGCTTGGCAAGCATTAGGTTACGGGGGCAAATACGGCATTGGTATTTTAGGGCGAGTGCGAAAGCAAAAGGGCGTGCACTTATTCGTGGATGCCTGCATCGAAGTATTGCCTAAATACCCAGATTACACTGCTGTGGTAGTGGGGGCGATATCATCCAGTCACCAAGAGTTTGTCGATGAGCTTAAAGCTAAAATTGCTAAAGCAGGTTTGAGTGAGCGTATTGTATTTACTGGAGAATTACCGTTTGCACGCATACCACCTATTTTTAGCGCCTTGTCCATGGTATCTGCGTTAAGTGATAATGAAGGTTTTGGGCTAACGGTACTTGAAGCGATGAGTTGCAGTGCAGCGGTCTTGGCGACTCAGGCGGGGGCTTGGGAAGAAATAATTCGTGAAGACATAGATGGCCATGTAGTGCCTGTTAATGACTTGCCGGCAGTCACGGCAAAAATGGATTCTCTACTATCAGACCCCAAAGTGTTACATGAAAAAGGTCTAGCTGGCCGTGCTAGAGTATTAGAGCATTATACCGTTGAGCGTGAAGCAAAAGCCTTGGTCGATTTATTCAAAAGTTTGCAATAACAATATGCGTATTGGCTTAGGAAAATCCTAAGGCTTTTAATGTGGCGTTAACCGCGCCACTGTTTTCTTGTAATACACGTTTTCCTGCTTGTCCCGCATGTTTACGTGCACTTTCATCGGTTAGCCACGCCGTTACCAGCTGATAAATTTGCTCAGCATTATTGACCTCGAACAGTGCGCCTTTTTCCGCTAAAACCTGACATATCGCAGGATTATTGTAGCGATGGGGGCCCATTAAAATGGGGACTTCATAGGCGGCAGGCTCTAATGCATTATGCCCACCCCGATCGGCGATACTGCCACCCACGAAAGCGATAATGGCTAAGGCATATAAGGCTTGTAGTTTGCCCATTTCATCGACTAGCAATACCTGTGCTTTGTCAGGATCCCCCCCATTCTGGCTGCCATCAGACGAGCGTATACAGTTCAGCCCACTTGCTTGGCAAATCTGATACACATCATTAAAGCGCTGTGGATGGCGGGGTACAATCACTAGCAATACATTGGGGTGTTGGTCGAGTACTCGCTGGTGGGCGACGAGTAGCACTTTTTCTTCAGGAGCATGAGTACTGCCCGCAACAATGATGGGGCGCTTGGAAATACCAAAAGCATTGGCGAAATCTTCCGCTTGATGATGGGCCTCAGGCCGAGCAGGCTGCTCAAATTTAATATTATTGGTCAGCACCAAGGTATTGGTTGGCGCACCTAACATTTGATAATTACTAAAATCTCGCTCGCCTTGGGCGCAGATTTTACTCAATTTATGCAGCATAGGCACAAAGAGTGCTGATATTTTTCCATAGGTACGCGCTGAGCGATCTGTCATGCGTGCATTAATCACCGATACAGGAATATCTCGGCGCCAACATTGGTGAATCATATTGGGCCAAAGCTCTACTTCTGTGATGATGACCTGAGATGGGGCGGCGCGCTTGAGGAGGCGGCGCATCATCCAGCCAGTATCGATCGGCAAATAACAGTGGGTAATAGTATCTTTGAATAAATCGTTAGCTTGTTTGGCGCCAGTAACAGTCGTAGTGGTCAATGTTATAGGGATGTTTGGGTGTGTTTTGCGAATTGCGCTGATGACGTTGGCTGCGGCGACTACTTCTCCCACCGAGACACAATGGATCAACAAGCCGCCGGGTACTGCTGTGCTCAAATTGAATCCAAAGCGTTGAATGCGAGTTTTTGAATTGGCTAATTTTTTAGTCAAAAATTGGTAACAAAAATGCAAAAACAAAAAAGGTAACAAAATCCACAGCACTAGAGTATAACCCCATAGACTGAAGCGCTCTTTTCGTTTTGAGGATAAGGTGATGTTCATTATATCGCCAGCAAATAGGTTCAATTGGCATTTTAACAGTATTCTAATAGTTTTAGACTAAGCTTGTGAGCAATAGTTATCTGTTAAATCTTTTAAATAGGATAAAAAATTTCCTGTAATAAATCACCATAACAAGTAATACTCACCTTATAACTTACTAAGAATCAAAGGAGTTATACTCCCTGTTGCTTTTTATCGCACGGAAACGGTATTGGATTAGGAGTCATTTTTGCAAAATATCCATCACATAGGGTTTCGATTCGCACTCGCTTTATTGATGTTGTTTTGCGCCAATACTACCTACGCTGAACAACCAAAATTACAGGTGATTGCCAATAGTAGTGTCAATGTAACCTCATTGACTGAAAGCCGCGTGCGCTGGATTTTTTCAATGCGCCAAACTACCTGGGAGGATGGCTCTGCAATAAAAGTGTATGTGCTAAATAAACAAGATCCTGCCCATCAATTTTTTTGTAAAAACGTTCTGGGTATGTTCCCTTACCAACTTGAGCGTACGTGGAATAAATTAGCTTATTCTGGTTTGGGAGAAAAACCTATTTTGGTGAGTGATAGCCAAGAAATGATCGAGATGATTAGTCAACAACCAGGCGCCATTGGTTATATTCTATCGAACACATTACCGCCAAGCACACACGCTGTACGTATTCTCAAGGAGGGGTAAGGTGATCAAATCAAGCATACTTTTTTCGTTTCTCATTTTCTCGCTTACTCACCCTAGTGTGAGTTCGGCTGGTGACGTTGTATGGCACGGCTTTGGTGCGCAAGGCATTATCCAGTCCAGCGACAGCAATTATATTAATGACAGCGGTGATGTATCGTTACGCTTAACTGAAGTGGGGCTTAATGCATCTTATCGTATTAATCAAAAGCTAAGAGTGTCAGCTCAGGGTATCTATATCAATGGTGGTAATCGGTTTGGTGAAGGATTGCGAATAGACTATTTATTTCTAGATTATCAGCTGCTTAACTCCAACAGTTGGAATATTAACGCGCATCTAGGACGTTATAAAAATTACCATTGGTTATATTCCGCAACACGCGATGTACCACACACCATGCCCTCTATTGTTTTGCCTCAGTCGTCATATTTTGATGCATTTCGCGATGTGTCTTTAGGCAGCGATGGTCTTTCCTTAACTGCGCAACACTTGAATTCACTTGGCGAATGGGACGTACGATTGAGCCACGGCAGCTCACGTGTTAAGGATGAGCAAACTGAAAATTTAATGTCTAAACTGGCTACTGGTGATCTTGAACATGATTTTGATACGCAGTTTAGCGTGTCTTTTAGCCCTCTTAGCAGTGGCTTATCATTGGGCATGAGTCTGCTAAAAACTAAATTTAGTTACCATTCGAGTGATAATGATGTTTTCACCGATGGGAGTGCTCGTTTAAGCAGGATCATGTTGAGTCTTTCCTATAGCGCTGAATATTGGGATATCAATGCGGAAGCGATGCATGAAGAAAGCAAATTCAAAGGTTTATTTCCTGAAGGTAGAGACGAAAATGGGATATCCGAAGGCTTGTATATTCAGGGGCGATATTTTATTCACCCTGATGTGACGTTATTGGTAAGGTTCGATACGTTTGATGCCAATAGGGATGACCGAAATGGAATCAAATATCAGCAGAACAGCGGCGGTACTATTCCGAATTATTTTGCCTATCGAGATCAGTTAACACTTGGTGCGTCATGGGATTTTTCAACAAATTGGCGAGTTCGGGCCGAATATCACAAAATTGATGGGCGCGCTCGTTTAGCGCCGGTTTTTATTCCTGATACTGTGACCAATGATTCCCAGTATTGGGATATATGGGCGCTGCAAATTATTTATTGGTTTTAAGCATGCAAATTTTTATCAGCCTTCCATGGAAAATCATGAGCCTGTTGATCGGTTTTTTACTGATCGCCAGCAGTTTATTGACTATCGTTTGGATTGATAAAAACGATCAAGATTACCTCCGTCAGCATCAAGCTTTACACGACAGAGATTTAAATCAAATGCATTTAATCAGAGAAATGCTAAGCAATCGCTTGGAGCTCTGGTTTGAGTCATTTATTCATTTGCAACAAGGGATAACTGATAATCCAGATGCAACGAGAGACTTTATTAGCGAAGAGTTTGATTATCTGCAGCTAAATTGGCAGATTAACAATCTATGGTTATTTGATAGCGAACAGCGGGTGATTTATGCAAATCATCAATACATACCTGATTATGTAAAAGATGGTGTAGCACAAACGCTAAAAAACCAGTCTTCCGTGTCACAAATTCGTTGTGTACAGTCCTGTTTTCAGTTGATTAGCATGCCGATTTTATCAGCGAATGGCGATTTATTGGTGTTAACCGCCAGTGCGTCTTTACTGGAAATGATGGCGGCATTGAATCGCTCCACATCGGCTGAGCTTGCATTGGTTGTCACGCCATCGGGAATAAAGGGGGCGCCACTTCGTGATGCACAGATACAAGCCCCTATTTCTTACATAAAACGTCAGAACCTCGATGCTTTACTTAAGCTTATTCCTCAAGATATCACCCTCGATATGGTGCTAGACAAGGGATACCGGCTGGTTATGAACGAACAAGCCTACTTAATAAATTTATTACCTGTTGATAACGATGTTGCCGATACGGCTTATCTACTTGCAGTACATGACATTAGTGAAGAGTGGGCAAGGCACGACAGTTATCAGCTTGGTGTCATTACCATCTCGGCTATTGTTGTAGCCTTATGTGCGCTGACATTTTTTTTGATGGCTGAGCGCTTACGCAGGCGTTTGTTGATTCTAGCAAAACGTCTGCCACTGTTAGCACAAAAGAAGTATGACGAATTCAATGACATGAAATTCAAGCATAGCCTAATGTTTCTGGATGAAATCGATGAAGTTCAGCGTTCAACGAATCTGCTCGGAGAACAATTGGAGTCCATGGACGGCAAGATTGAGCAAAACACCAGAGAGCTGGAAAATATCGCCATGTATGACCGGCTCACAGGGTTACCTAATCGTAATATGTTGAACTTTATACTGCGCAAAAAAATAGCGGCTTTAGCGCGCACACCTAAACCATTAGTCGTTATATTGCTAGATTTTGATAACTTTAGAAAAATTAATGATAGTTATGGGCATGGTGTAGGTGACGAATTCTTGATGGTTGCAGCACAACGCTTGCGAAGCAGTTTGCGAGAATCTGATGTTATTAGCCGCTTTGGTGGGGATGAGTTTGTTATTGTGCTTCAGGAAATGGATGACGTCAGTAACGCCATCACGCTTGCTGAGAAGTTGGTCATTAAATTTCGTGAACCGGTTGAAATCGGTGCTCAACGTTTTTATACCTCCATAAGTTTAGGGATCACTACCTGTGAAGGACAAAACTTGACAGTAGATGACTTAGTGCGTCAAGCGGACATAGCGATGTATGCTGCGAAAGATGCTGGTGGCGATCGCTATAGTATGTTTAACGAAGGTATGAGCACGAAAGTTATGCGCCGTATTGAGATTGAGCACGACGTAAGAGATGCCTTATTAGATGGACAGTTCAAGTTTGCCCTTCAAGCACAAATAGAAATCAGTACGGGTAAGTTAATTGGTTTTGAAGCGCTTGTTCGTTGGCTGCATCCGAAAAATGGCTATATTATGCCTGACGAATTTATACCTATCATGGAAAACTCGGAGAGCATGATAACCCTTGGTTATTGGGGCATAAAACGTGCTTTTACGATATTGGCGCATCTTGAAAGCCTTGGATTTCGTGGTTATCGCGTTGCGGTTAATCTATCGGCAAGTCAGTTTTTAGATCCCAACCTAATTAACTTTATGCGCGAGCAATTAGCGCAGAGCGAACAAGGGGCAGAACAGGTTGAGTTAGAGCTAACTGAGCGCACAGTTGTGGCAGACATAGAGCAAACGCTGCGTAAAATGCACGAATTAAAAGAATTAGGTTTTAGTTTTTCCATTGATGATTTCGGTACTGGATACTCATCACTAGCATATTTGTCGCAGTTACCGGTGGATATCATCAAAATTGATCGTAGCTTTATTGCCGGTATGAGTGGTAATAGTGCTGATAAACAGATCGTGAAGTCCACAGTGGCTATGGTGCGTAAGTTAGGTATGAAAGTGGTTGCTGAAGGTGTCGAAACCGCTGAGCAACTCAATATGCTTAAAGAAATGCGTTGTGATGTGGCCCAAGGCTATTATATTTCTAAGCCTATATTTGAAGATGATCTCTATCAAGCATTGCCTACGAAACTCGACGACGGTGTGTGGAATAAGCTCGACCTGCAGTTTTAGTTTTCAGTTGTTGTAAAAAATCTATGACGTTCCCTTTGTTCATTGAGCATACCAATTGCACCAATTATTCGCATGCACAGGGGGTTATCCTTTATTATCCCGCCATATTAATTTTCCAAGAGGTCAGCTCATGAAACAAGCGTTCTATGATCGTTTAGCACAGCAAATTAGCGAAACCAAAGCTCAGGGGCTTTATAAAACCGAACGTATCATTCAGTCACAGCAAAGTGCCGATATACAGGTATCCGGTGGGCAGAATGTGTTAAATTTCTGTGCCAATAACTATCTTGGTTTAGCAAATAACCCAGAGTTAATTAGCGCAGCTAAAGAGGGATTAGATAGCCATGGTTTTGGGATGGCATCAGTTCGTTTTATTTGCGGTACCCAAGATATTCACAAGGCCTTAGAAAACAAAATCAGTGACTTCCTCGGCATGCAAGAAACTATTTTGTATCCGTCTTGTTTTGATGCAAATGGTGGTTTATTCGAGACTATATTGGGGCCAGATGATGCCATTGTGTCTGACGCACTTAACCATGCCAGTATCATAGATGGCGTGCGCTTATGTAAGGCTAAGCGTTATCGCTATGCCAATAACAATATGCAGGAATTAGCAGCTCAGTTAGAAAAAGCCAAAAACGATGGCGCTGAAACCATATTGATTGCCACTGACGGCGTGTTTTCCATGGACGGAGTCATTGCTGATTTGGCTAGTATTTGTGATCTCGCAGATCAGTATGGCGCGTTAGTGATGGTCGATGACTGCCATGCTACCGGTTTTGTCGGTGAGCAAGGTCGTGGTAGCCATGAATACTGCAATGTAATGGGGCGGGTCGATATTATTACCGGTACCTTAGGCAAAGCACTTGGTGGTGCATCAGGTGGTTACACCTCGGGTAAAAAAGAAGTAGTTGAGTGGTTACGCCAACGTTCTCGCCCGTATTTATTTTCAAATTCAGTAGCTCCTCCGATTGTCTCGGCGTCTCTAAAAGTGTTTGATATGCTCGCCCAAGGGCATGAACTACGTGCCCAGTTAACGCGTAATAGCGCGCATTTTCGTGAGCGAATGCAGCAAGCAGGGTTCACGTTGTCTGGCAAAGATCATGCGATTATTCCAGTGATGCTTGGGGATGCAAAACTAGCCAGTGAAATGGCTGAAAAAATGCTTGAGCGCGGTATCTATGTGGTGGGGTTCTCGTTCCCCGTGGTGCCCAAGGGGCAAGCGCGTATTCGTACGCAGATGTCTGCAGCTCATAGTATTGTACAAATTGATCGTGCTATTGACGCATTTATTGAAGTGGGTAAAGAGCTCAAGGTGATCCAATGAAATCGTTAGCGAAGCTTCAATCCGAAAAGGGTATCTGGCTGCATGACAGTGACTTACCTACGGTCGGCCATAATGATTTGCTGATTAAAATTCGCAAAACGGCTATTTGTGGCACCGATATGCATATTTATAACTGGGATGAGTGGGCACAAAATACTATTCCCGTCCCTATGGTTGTTGGCCATGAATATGTGGGCGAAGTGGTCGAGATAGGGGAAGAAGTACGTGGTTTCTCTATTGGAGATCGGGTGTCCGGCGAAGGGCATATTACATGTGGGCATTGTCGTAATTGCCGAGCGGGGCGTCGTCACTTATGCCGCAATACATCGGGCGTTGGAGTCAATCGCCCCGGTGCTTTTGCGGAGTATCTATCTATTCCAGCGTTTAATGCATTTAAAATCCCCGATAATATTTCAGACGATTTGGCGTCAATTTTCGACCCGTTCGGCAATGCCGTACACACAGCTTTGTCGTTTGATTTGGTTGGCGAAGACGTATTGATCACAGGGGCCGGGCCCATTGGCATCATGGCTGCAGCAGTTGCACAACATGTTGGTGCACGCCATGTGGTGATTACCGATGTCAATGAATACCGTTTAGAGCTGGCACGTAAAATGGGAGCATCTCGTGCAGTTAATGTGGCTAAAGAAAGTCTTAAAGACGTGATGAATGATTTAGGCATGACCGAGGGCTTTGATGTAGGACTCGAGATGTCAGGTGTGCCCGCGGCTTTTCGCGATATGCTGGACAAAATGAACCATGGCGGAAAGATAGCGATGCTTGGTATACCGCCGGGTGACGTTGCCATTGACTGGAATAAGGTGATCTTTAAAGGGTTAGTGATTAAAGGTATTTATGGGCGTGAAATGTTTGAGACATGGTATAAAATGGCCAGTCTTATTCAAGGTGGCTTAAATCTCGGGCCGATTATTACCCATCAATTTAATATCGATGAGTTTCAGCAAGGATTTGATACCATGGGCTCAGGCCAATCTGGCAAAGTAATATTAAATTGGTAATCAAAGGGTAGGATCATGGATCAATTCGCACATATTTCCGTGCAGGATACACAGCAAAAACTTGAAGCAAAGCAAGCTCGTCTCGTTGATATTCGTGATGAGCAGTCATTTGTGGCGGGTCATATTGAAGGTGCCGTACACTTAACGAATGGCACCTTAGTTAATTTCACTCAAGAAACTGATTTTGATACGCCCGTTATTGTATGTTGTTACCATGGCGTGAGCAGCCAACAAGCTGCTCAGTTTTTAATACATCAAGGATTTGATGAGGTGTACAGCATGGATGGTGGGTTTGAAGCGTGGCGCCAGAGCCTTCCTATTATAAGCGGTGAGTAAACGATGTCAGTGCCTTTTTTATTGGTCAAATTTAGTCAGGAACGTGCTGCGTTATTATTGATTAATTATCTGAATAGCAAAGGGATTTCAGCCCAATATTCCTTGCAACACGATGGCCATGAACACGGCGTAGAGCTGTTAAATGAAGCAGATAAAGATCAAGCAAGTGTTATAGCGGGTGAATTTATTCAAGCTCCCAAAGACATCAAGTACCAGCAAGCAGCTTGGGATAGCGGTCAAACCGTAAGTTTACGCCAGGGGCAATCAGGTATTTCGTTAACCGGTATTTGGCAACAACTTCGTGATACGCCTGTCACTACCAGTGTGTTGTTAGTGTGTTTAGGCATCTATTTATTTGCCATGGTTGGCGTCATTTGGCCCTACGAAGTCTTAGTTATTCAACCCATTGATGATTTGTTGAATAATCATCAGTGGTGGCGTTTAATCGGTCCTGCGCTGATCCACTTCTCAATGCTGCATATAGTCTTTAACTTACTTTGGTGGTGGACATTGGGCGGCCAAATTGAACGTCGTTTAGGTAAAACGACCTTAACGGTATTATTTTTGGTTTCGGCTTTGTTGTCTAATATTGGGCAGTTACTGATTAGCGGGCCGAATTTTGGTGGTTTGTCTGGAGTAGTTTATGCGTTAGTTGGCTGCGTTTGGTGGTTAGGTTGGTTGCGTCCAGCTTGGGGTTTGATGATACCTAAACCCATGGTGGGCTTTTTGTTAGTATGGCTAGTGATTGGTTATGCAGATATTCTTTGGGTCAGTATGGCAAATACTGCTCACACCGTCGGCTTATTTACCGGTTGCGCATTTGCATTTGTGCTCAGCAGGTTGTCAGTGAAAAAGTCTAGAGCCTAAATATGGCTTAGGGCTCTGGTGTGCTGAGAATTAGTTGATATCTATAAATGCTATCGCGACTGATTTTTATGACTCTTGGATATTCGGTCTGAAGAGATAATAGAACAGTCGCCTTATTCAATACAGCTAGACTTAGCCGTAATAAATGTACTTGGTAAAAATAACATCTTTTATCATATTTGACCCCGTTTCTTTCTTCATTAACTTGCGCATATTTTCTATAAGACTACGGCGAATGTCTTCTCGTCCGGTGAGCGATCTAACTCGCTCTTCTGGTTGACGACCCAGAATTTCAATGGCCGTTGCACGCAATAACGGTGCATGGTGCGCAGCTAATTCTAGATCACTTGCATCTTCAAGCATCAATTCGATCGTGATGCGAACATATCCTAACTTGCGATTATTAGAACCTAAGTAGTTAGTCACTATGTCTGGCTCTAAACCAAAATAGGCAAATTGCTTACCAGCAGGCTCCTGAGCAAAAGCAGAGGTGCTTAGTGCACTTAACAATATTAAACAAATGCAAAACGATCGAAAAATACGCATTTTTGCCTCTTTGCTGATGGTGTTTTAATTTCTATTGTGTCAATAGCTTACCAATATTTAGCCAGATCGTTAAAACTATTTATTCGCTCTTTAGTCTAGCTGCGGCAATTGTTATTATGCGTGGCTATGCAAAATACTCATAAAAGTGCCTTCCCTTTAGATGATGCTGTGACTTGGAATAACCAAGGGCACATATCTATCCCCAATTCCCATTTAGAAAGTTGGTTACTGAATACAGGCTCGTTAACTCAGCGTTTAAAAACTCATTGCGCAGAATTTAATGTTCAAGTGGTCGGTCAGTACCAAGCATTGGCAACGCTAGATGAATATCGGCAGCTTGGAGTGGAACCTGAGCAGTGCCGCAAGCAAGATTGGCAAATACGTGAGGTGATATTGCATGGCGATACTCAACCTTGGGTGCTCGCGCGTTCAGTGATCCCGCAAGCTCTTTGTGAAAGAGATTTTCTAAATTTAGGCGATAAACCTTTAGGACATCTGATATTTAACGATAACAGGTTTAAGCGTCAACCATTTCAGTTGATGTGTATGCAACCTAGTGATGCGTTTTTACACCATTATGACTTACCTGCTATTGCAACGATGTGGGGCCGACGATCGGTTTTTCATTATCAAGATTATGCCATGATGGTTGCAGAACTATTTTTGCCGCAGGCGCCGGTATATAGAGGGGCAAGCTTTGAGCAGTAAGCTGTTTAATCGCACTACGTTCACCGGTTTTTGGTTGTTAATGCGCGCTGATAAGCCGGTAGGCTCCTATTTGTTGCTGTGGCCTACGCTATGGGCACTGATGTTAGCTGCACAAGGCTTACCACCTTGGTCGATCACAGTAGTTTTTGTCACTGGGGTTTTTGTTATGCGCTCAGCTGGGTGTGTAATCAATGATTATGCTGACCGTAAGGTAGACGGTAAGGTGGCCCGAACAAATGCGCGTCCGTTAGTGAGTGGCATTGTGACCGAAAAGCAAGCTCTGGGATTATTTGCGACCTTAGTAGGGGTGGCTTTTTTACTCGTACTGACCTTAAATTGGCAGACCATCGTTTTATCAATAGGTGCACTCGTATTAGCCAGTGTTTACCCATTTATGAAACGCTATACCCATTTGCCTCAGGTGGTGTTGGGCGCCGCGTTTGGTTGGGCAATACCCATGGCGTTTATGGCTGTTAACGCGACAGTACCGAGTTGGGCGTGGGGTGTATTTGCCATTAATGTTTTGTGGACTGTTGCTTATGATACGCAATATGCCATGGTGGATAAAAGTGATGACTTAAAAATTGGTGTGAAATCTACCGCTATTTTATTCGGTCAATACGACAGGTTTATAGTTGGTTTACTGCAATTGAGTGTCGTTTTGATGCTTATGGTGCTAGGGCGATATTTGCAGTTGAGTCTGCCGTTTTATCTTGGCGTCTTGGTAGCGGCAGGTTTATTTTTACATCAGCAGCGTTTGATTTTTTACCGAGATAGACAAGCCTGTTTTAAGGCTTTTTTAAATAACAATTATGTGGGCATGGCTATCGCGTTGGGTATAGCTGGACATTACTTTATGTGACACGCTAGTTAGCATCACATCTACCGGAGATGATATGAATAACCTGATTGGGGCCATTTGTAACCCAGCTAAAACATTAATGTCGCAGTTTCGTTACTCGGTTAAATTCACTATCATCAGTATTATTTTCTTGGTTCCATTGATTTTGAGTCTAGCTTTACTGCAATACGAATACAGTGAAGACATTAATTTTATTGATCAAGAGCGTAAGGGTGTCGCTTTTATTCAAGCTCTGCAAGACGAGCAGCTCAATCTAGCTAGCAACATTATTGATGCTAAATCAGTCTTTACTTCTACATTATCTGTGCAGCAAAAAGCATTAGATGAGCTTGCTTCAACGCGAGTCAATGGAAGCGTTGAACGATACCAGCAGGCACTAGATAACGGTGATAAGGAAGGCGCATTTAAGGCATTAGCGACTTTGTCGCAGGCGATTTCAGATGTGACTAATCTGGAGCTTGATTTAGCCCTCGACACGAGTTATCTCATTACTACTTTGGTTCGTAGTTTACCGCAAATGCAAGATCAGCTGGCCATAACTAGTTCATTAGCTCTGCAGGTTACCCAGTCCGGTAGTTTTACCCCAGACTCATATATCGGGTTATCAAACGCCAATCAAAAGCTTCCCGTTATGCTTGAGGGCGTGGAACAAAGCATTCAAGTGAGCTTGCAGGCAAACCCTGAGATAGAAAAAGCGGCTGCTCTACAATGGCAAGCCCTTGAAAGTAGTTTGGTTGCTCATCAAAGCGTTATTCAGCAACAAATTCTCGACCCCGATAGTATTAACATCACCAGTAACAAACTCTTATTAAGTAGCAAAGCGGTAAATCAACAGTTAAGTGATTTCGCTTCATCTTTGCTACCAATCCTAGATGGGCTGCTATATGAGCGAGTTGCCCAAGCTCAATTTAAAAATTACGTTATTTTGAGTGTGTCAGTGATCGCCGTTTTGTTGGCTTTTTACCTGTTTATTGGAATGTATTTGTCAGTTACCGAGAATATCAAACAAGTAGTAACGGCTGTACACAGTATTGCCGATGGCGATTTAAGCTCTCGTGTTGCGGTGTCCGGTAAAGATGAAATGCGCGATATTGCCGATGATATGAATCATATGACTGAGAACTTACAGACCTTAGTTGCGCGTATCAGTGACGCTATAGAGACCTTAAGTCAGTCGGCGTTAAGCCTCAAAGGAATAACCGCCAAGACCAAGCAAGATGTGACAGAGCAAAAATCTGGGACTGAGTTAATTGCTCAATCTATGCAGCAATTAACTCAAGTTGCACATGCTGTTGATAAGAACTCAGGAACCGCTACTGAATCCGCAGAGGTGGCGCAAAGTGAAGCACAACAGGGTAAGCAGTTAGTCGGACGTTTACAATCTGTGATGCGTGATATGCAATCGGAGTCGAGTCGTTCACAAGAAGCGATAAATCGGCTGGTGGAAGACAGTAAAAATATTGGTCAAGTGTCAAATGCAATAAACGGCATTGCTGATCAAACAAACTTACTTGCGCTCAACGCAGCGATTGAAGCCGCTAGAGCAGGCGAACATGGTAGAGGGTTTGCGGTCGTCGCTGACGAAGTACGTACATTGGCTAAGCGTACTCAAGACCAAACCAATCAAATTCATGACATTATCAGTAAACTACAACAGGCAACGAAAGACACAGAATTGAGCATGGAGCAAAGCCGTGTTCAGATGGATGTGAGTGTTCAAGAGAGTGCGGTGGTTGAGGCATCGTTACAGCGCATTACCGAAGTGATCAGCACTATCAACAATATGAGTGGTGAGATATCCGAATTGGCGACACAACAATCGAATGTCACCAACTCCGTTGCATCTCAAGTCGAAGAAATTGCTGCCATATCTGAGTCAACTATGAAAGGGGCTCAAGAAACTGAGCACTCTGCAGAGGATTTGCTAGTCGTGGTTAATAGCCTCAAAAATGAGTTGGCTCAGCTACAAAAAGGCCGGTAAATAGACCTTATTTTTCTTGTAAGCTCTTTTCTAATGCGTTGAATTTGGCTTCCAGAACGGAGAGCTTTTCTCGTGTGCGTATGAGCACATTGCTTTGAATTTCAAATTCTTCACGGCTCACAAAATCCAATTTATTGAGCTGGCTTTGTAGCACTTGTTTAACCTTTGACTCTGCGCCTTCAGCCATTGTTTTCACGCCAGGAGGAATGGCATCCGTGATTTGTTTAGCAATATCCTCTAATTTTTTTGGGTCAAGCATCTTGGGCTCCGTCATAAGATTGAACCCCTATTGTAGCGAATACTAAGACGCTTGGCAGCATAAAAACTATCTGTGCCGTTAATCTACAAATCACACACAGAAATGCATAATTTGAGGCTGATTGTTCGCCTTTTAGGGTGGATTGATATTACAATTCGCTGCCCAATAAAAAAGTGAAATTCATGAAACTCAACCCAGGCCAAAATGACGCAGTAAATTACATATCCGGCCCTTGCTTGGTATTGGCGGGGGCAGGCAGTGGTAAAACCCGCGTAATCACCAACAAAATCGCCTACCTTGTGCGCGAATGTGATATTCCGGCGCGCTATATTGCTGCGGTAACCTTTACCAATAAAGCTTCTCGAGAAATGAAAGAGCGGGTCGCGCAAACGTTAGGTAAAAAGGAGGCTAGGGGGTTAAAGGTTTCTACATTTCATACTTTGGGGCTGAGAATTATTAAGGCTGAGGTGAAAACGTTAGGACTAAAGGCGGGATTTTCGCTGTTCGACGACAAAGATAGTTTGGCGCTACTTAAGGATTTAACGGATGTTGAACTGGGCGGTGATAAAGATCAATTGAAACTGTTGCAAAGCTGTATATCGAACTGGAAAAACGATCTTTTGTTACCAGAACAATTGCTAAAACGCACCACATCAGCAGGAGAAACCGAATTTGCAGAGTTTTATCAGCGTTATCAGAATCATTTGCGAGCATACAATGCCCTTGATTTTGATGACTTAATTCTGCTGCCAACCTTGTTAATTAAGCACAATGAAACGGTGCGACAGAAATGGCAAAATCGTATTCGTTATCTGCTGGTAGATGAGTACCAAGATACCAACACGAGTCAATATGAGTTGGTGCGTTTACTGGTTGGCCAGCGTGCTCGATTTACCGTGGTTGGGGACGACGACCAATCTATATATTCTTGGCGCGGTGCAAGACCACAAAATCTGGTTCTACTGAGCAAGGATTTTCCCGACTTGCGGGTGATCAAATTAGAACAAAATTATCGTTCATCAGGTCGTATATTGCATTGCGCGAATATCCTGATCCAAAACAATCCACACGTATTCGAAAAACGGCTTTTTTCTGAACTAGGCTATGGCAATGAGTTGCGTATTATTACGGCTAAAAATGAAGAGCATGAAGCAGAGCGTGTCGTTGCCGAGTTGATAGCCCATAAGTTTATGCAAGGCACTAGCTTTAAAGATTACGCCATATTATACCGGGGAAACTTTCAATCACGCTTGTTTGAAAAAGTCCTGATGGCCAACCGCATACCTTACAAAATCAATGGTGGCACCTCGTTTTTTGGCCGTGCAGAAGTCAAAGACATCATGGCCTATTTACGCTTACTGGTGAATCAAGATGATGATAATGCCTTGCTGCGGGTCATCAATACGCCCACCCGTGGTATTGGTCGTGTGACCCTGGAAAAGCTGGGTAATTTTGCTAACGAAAACCGCACAGGTATGTTTGAGGCGGCATGTTCTCCTATGTTGTCCAGCATATTAACCGGTAAGTCGTTAGAAGCAGTAGAGCGTTTTTCCCGGTGGGTTGTAGAGCTAGCCGACGAAATTAAACGTAGCGATAGCATAGCTGCTATTCGTCAAATGATTAAAGATATAGGCTACGAAGAATGGCTTTACGAAACCAGCACTAGCCCTAAAGCTGCTGAAATGGGTATGGCGAATATCAGTACCTTGTTTGGCTGGGTGAGTGACATGCTCGAAGGTGGAGAGTTAGACCCCCCAATGAGCTTGCAAGAAGTGGTGAACCGCCTAATTTTGCGCGATATGATGGAACGCGGTGAAGACACCGAAGAAACCGATCAAGTTCAACTCATGACGTTACACTCATCAAAAGGTTTAGAGTTTCCGTATGTGTTTATGGTCGGGATGGAAGAAGGCTTGCTGCCTCATCAAAGCAGCATTGATGAAGACAATATAGAAGAAGAGCGTCGCTTGGCCTATGTAGGGATAACCCGCGCGCAGAAAGAGCTTTTTTTCACCCTGGCTAAGGAGCGTCGCCAATATGGTGAAGTGATTCAGCCCGAACCGAGTCGATTTCTACATGAACTACCCGCTGATGATGTCATCTGGGAGATAAAAAAAGTTAAAGTTAGCTCTGAAGCCCGCCAGCAAAAAGGCCATACGGGCATTGCTCACCTGCGGGATATGATGAATAAAAAGTGACGTTTTAGCGCTCGATTGAGATGGCTGTTGGTTCCTCTAAATAGGATCCTTGGCCGAGTTCACAGCCGATCGAACGCAATAAATCTGCTTGCTCTTTGTCACTAATACCGGAAACGATGAGTTTAAAGTTCAGGTGCTGAGACATCGCTAACACCGATTGTATGAGCTTCAAATTCCGTTCTGAGCGAGATATGGTTTTAACAAACCGATGATCCACTTTGACAAAATCAAACGGATAAGAATACAAATAACTTAACGAGGCAAGACCACTACCAAAGTTATCAAGTACAAGTTTTATACCAGAGCGTTTTAAGTGCTTTATCGCTGGTAGGCTAAACTCGGCGCGGCGATTCAAATCGTTTTCATCAAATTCAAAGACTAAACGTTTAGGATCAATCTGCTTAGCTTTAATATCTTGTATCAGTTGCACGGCAGCTTCTGCTTGCGTTAGATAATGAATAGAAAGATTAACCGCTACTCGATAGTTTTCTTGTTTAGCATAAGGCGTGAGTTTTTTGCTTAACATAGCAAAAGCTGAATTCAGCATGTAGTTGTCCATCTCTACTACGAGGCCACTGTGCTCTGCAATTTGCCAGAAACTATCGCGATCCATAGCACCTAACCTAGGGTGCATCCACCGAATGCGACATTCGTCATACAGATGACTGGAGTCTCGCATATCGAAAACAGGATGAGAGTAAGCTTCAAAAGCGCCAATTTTTAATGTATTACGAAATTCACTTTCAACTTCCAGTTCTTCAAGTAGTTTCTTGCGCATAGTCAAATCGAAAACCACAAATTGGCCGCGGCCTTGGGATTTAGCTTGATACATTGCAGCATCTGCATCACGTACTACTTCACTGGCTGATTGATAACCGCTTTCAATATAAGCGATACCGATACTGGCACCAGAAAAAATCTCTCGCTCGTCGAGTACAAACGGCGCAGCGATAGAATTAATAATTCGTGCAGAAATCACTTCTACGTCATCTGGGGAGTCGAAATTGTCTAATAAGATAACAAACTCATCACCACCAAGACGGGCGAGTAAATCATGACTACGTATACAAAGACCAATACGCCTGGCTACCTCAATCAAAAATGAGTCGCCGGCGTGGTGGCCTATTGAATCATTAATTTGTTTAAAACGATCTAAATCGATAAAGACCACAGCAAAGTTATTATGTGGATAGCGTTTTTTATTTGCTAACGCCTGACTTAAACGAGCGTTGAACATAGTGCGGTTGGGTAAATTTGTTAAGGCATCATGATGGGCGTCATGTACTAATTTTTGCTGAATTGCTTTGCGCTCTTCAATTTGCTTTTGTAAATATTGATTGGTTTTGTTTAGCTCATCTGTGCGTTCTTTAACTTTCTCAGTTAACTGCTGATTATAAGCATGTATCGCGTCTGAAGAGCGCTTGCGCTCCAATGCCACCGCAATATGATGGGAGACAAAACGCAGTAGCTCCAAGTCGCGCAATGAGTAATGTTCATCTTGGCTATAGCTTTGTATTGCAATGACGCCAGATATTTCACCGTCAACGACTAAAGGTGAGCCTAGCCAAGAATTATTTTGTTCCAGCATGTTCTTTGCTGTAACAGCATCGAGCTCATTTTTTGCGGTTAACTCTTTGACTCTTGAAGGATTGATTAGCTCTGCAGTACCTGAGCGCAATACGAATTCCGTTAAGCCAAGTCCCACCTCGCGTGATTCGATTTGAGAGTTCATTTCATCAGAATAATAAGGAAATTCGAGTCGTTTTTTATCTGCGCTGATAGTTGATATATAACAGTTCGGTGCACTAATTAATCTGGCGATAACTTCGTGTAAGGAAGCGTAGAAGTCTGCCATGTTGCCGTCAACAGACGCTGATAACTCTGATATCTCAAATAATGCGTTTTGTAGCGACTCAACTTTTTGTCGTTCGTTTATTTCTTCTTGGAGTTCTTCGTTGATATTTTGCAGTTGCTTGGTACGTTCGCGGATCGTTAATTCGTTCATTTCGCGGCTTTTAACGCGATCGACTGTATTGACGATATGTTGCGAGACGAACAATAGGATGTCTAAATCTTCTTGGATATAGCGTATCGATTTATCGTAGCTCTGCACCACCATAGCGCCAATGACTTGGTTGCCTCTTTTTAATGGCACACCAATCCAATCTACTGGGCCTGAACCGATTTGTTGGACGTTAATTTCTTTGAGTTGCTGTTCGCGATTTTCTTCCGTTAAAAAAAGGTGGTTTCCGCTGCGCAGAATATAGCCGGTAAAACCTTCCATTAATTGACTGGCAGGGATCTGCCGTAATGCAACTTCGTCAAATTGATCGACAAAATAAACGAAATCAACCACTTCGTTTATTTGGTCATAAAATGCCACATAGAAATTTTGGGCATTCATAAAGCGTCCGATGATGTCGTGGATAGCAGGGTATAAGCGGGATAATTCATTGACTGAGCTCGCAAGTTCAGAGATATCAAAAAGTGATTTTTGAATAGCTTCTGAGTGCTTATATTTATCGGTGAGTTGTTGCAACTGAGGGATCAGTTCACGTAACTCTTCAATAGATAAGTTGTCAGAGATGTTGGTAGTTTCGGAACGAGACGATATTGCGTGCACAGAAATTCTATTTTTTATTATTTTTATAGAGTTGAAAATAAACTATTTGTTACAAAAAGGCCACCTTAGGGTGGCCTTTTTACTAACAATTTTTTGCTTTAAAACGATTAATTATAGACCTTCGATCATATGTTCAATAGCGGCTTTAATTTCATCATCGGAACAATCACCACATGTACCACGAGGAGGCATTGCGTTTAAGCCATTGATTGCATGTTGCCATACCGTGTCGAAGCCTTGCTCTAAGCGAGGGGCCCAGTCAGCAGCATTCTGAAACTTAGGCGCACCTAATACACCTGAGCTATGACATGCGACGCATGCTGATGAGTAGATGTCCGCACCTGAACGTGGGCCACCTGCTGAAGCCGTTTCTGCTTTAGCGCCGGCAATATGTACTTTGCCCACAGGTGCAATACGTGATTTTATATCGTCATCGGAGTTAATCGCAGCTTGCGCCGTGAAAATCGAGGCTAAACCAACAAACATGCACAACAAAATTTTACGTTTCACTATTTTCTCCACGTCAGGGGGTAGTCCTGTCATTCTTACGGATAATATTATGAATTGGATTATAACGACTAATTTAGTGTGAACAACCATTTATACTGCACAAATTATCCTACTTTAGTGTTTTTTGTCGGATATAACTGGCGAACTTGGGGATCCCATTCACGGTGAAATCATAATATTTGTAGGTGATTACCGAACCTATCGCTGGAGGATGGAGCCGTTCATCATCTGAAAAGCCGGTGCCGATTTTAAATTTTTTTCCATTGCTCATTTGTACAATAAGTGATCCCATCATGCCTAAGTATTTACCTTTTCCCGGTAAATACGCCAACACAGTGGCTTCTGCATCAAAATGTTTTTTAAGCTTTAGTACGTTATTACTACGACCCGATACATACAGTGCATCTTGATGGTGTAGCATCAATCCTTCCCCGCCTTTTGCAGTGACGTCGTCTAGCGCCTCCATAAGAGCTGATGTATTGGAAAATCGTTGCTGAGCAATGGCCTTTAGTTGAGGTAGGTTAGCTTGGCCTACTAACGCCTCTAACTTACTGAACCGTTCACTAAACGGTCCTAGATCTTCAGGCAAATCAAATATCATAAATTTTACGTCAGACCATCCGTCGCCGGGTTGTTGCGTTAAAACGATAGAAGCGGTTTTCTCAAATTTTTTACGTGCTATCCACAGTTCGCCATCTAAAAATTGGGTGGGAAAACCGCGAATAAACCAATCAGGTGCGGATATGGGATTGCCTGAACGGGTGATGAGCTGCCCGTTATTCCAGCGGGCCCGAATGCCGTCTAGTTTTTCACTGACCAAGTAATCCGTTATTGCAATGTCTTCATGATAGCGATTAGCCAGTTCAATGGCGGGCGGTATTTGGCCAAAAAGTGGATAACTATAAAGTGCATACGAATACAGCATGAAACCGAACAGGAAACGAAACATATTCAAACCTTCCATGGATGTAACTCAATTTACAGCCTAGTTCATAAGTGTTAGTTTGGAATAATTTGTATTAATTTTTTTGATCAAGCTACGCTCAATCGAGCAACGATATTGCTCGTGCGAACTTTAGCGATATCGTTATTTGTGACAGCAATATAAAGGCGATATCATTTACTTCATACCGCTAAATAACCAAGGAATATGACCTTGAATCCTACGCCACCCTAAGCATTTGTCTTTATCATAGGCGCTGACAGTTGCGTGTGAAACTTATCGCGCAATTGGCGAATATCTTCCGGTTTTTTAAATATAAACAACCACTTTCCTCGACCTTGAGGAAACATCTAACATTAGGTTATTTACATGCTCGAACATATGAAAAGAGACTGGTTCTCTAATATTCGTGGTGATGTGCTTGCCGGTATTGTCGTGGCATTAGCCCTAATACCTGAAGCCATTGCTTTTTCAATTATCGCCGGTGTTGACCCCAAGGTGGGTCTTTATGCCTCATTCTGTATTGCCGTCATCATCGCGTTTGTAGGCGGACGGCCAGGTATGATCTCCGCGGCAACTGGTGCAATGGCCTTACTCATGGTCACCCTTGTCAAAGAGCACGGGCTAGAGTATTTGCTGGCGGCAACGTTACTCACAGGGGTACTGCAAATAGTGGCGGGCTATCTGAAACTAGGTAACCTGATGCGATTTGTTTCACGCTCAGTGGTAACTGGATTTGTTAACGCGTTGGCTATTCTGATTTTTATGGCGCAATTACCTGAGTTAACGGACGTGACGTGGCATGTATACGCGATGACTGCGACGGGCCTCGGGATCATTTATCTTTTACCTTACATTCCCACCGTAGGAAAAATGATCCCCTCGCCACTGGTGTGTATTGTTGTTCTTACCATCGCGTCACTAGCACTCGGCTTAGATATTCGCACAGTGGGAGATATGGGAGAGTTACCAGACACCTTACCGATATTTTTGTGGCCTGATGTGCCGTTGAATGTAGAAACACTGATGATCATCTTACCTTATTCATTGGGACTTGCAGTGGTTGGTTTGCTTGAATCAATGATGACCGCGACGATTGTTGACGATCTTACCGACACGACCAGTGACGGTAATAAGGAATGTAGGGGTCAAGGGATTGCGAATATCGGAGCGGGTCTTTTTGGCGGTATGGCGGGCTGTGCGATGATAGGGCAGTCAATTATTAATGTGAAATCTGGCGGTAGGGGAAGATTATCAACTTTTGTCGCTGGTTTAGTGCTGATTATTATGGTCGTCTTTCTTGATGATTGGGTGCAAAAAATCCCGATGGCAGCGCTCGTCGCCGTCATGATAATGGTCTCTATTGGTACGTTTTCTTGGTCATCCATCAAAGATTTACGTACCCACCCATTATCGTCGAGTATTGTTATGTTAAGTACCGTCATCGTTGTTGTGGCCACACATAACCTGGCCATTGGGGTATTAATAGGCGTACTTTTGGCTACCTTGTTCTTCTCCAACAAAATCGGCCGCTTTATGGTAGTGAAATCGCTATATAGCGAAGCTGACAATGTTCGAACATACGAAGTAGTCGGTCAGGTCTTTTTTGCCTCCGCGGAACAATTTGTTAATGCATTTGATTTTAAAGAAGTCGCTGAAAAAGTAGTTATCGACCTTACTCACGCCCACTTTTGGGATATTACCGCTGTATCTTCATTGGATAAGGTGGTTATTAAATTCCGCCGGGAAGGAGCTACCGTGAATATCGTTGGCATGAATCAAGCGACAGAAACGGTCGTCGATAAGTTTGGCGTGCACAATGACCCCAAAGAAGTTGAAAAACTGTTTGGCGGACATTAAGGAGATAATGATGAAAAGTATAATTACCTGTTTAGACGGCTCCGCTATTACTTCAGCAGTGACAACCGCTGCTGTTTGGGCATCGAAAAAACTCAATAAACCTATTCTATTTTTACATACCTTAGCGAAAGAACAACAGCATGGTGCTGACGATTACACTGGTGCTATTGGTCTCGGTGCCCGTTCAGCCCTGCTTGAGGAAATGACAAAGCTAGATGAGCAACGCGGTAAAGTTGCCCTGCAGTTAGGCAAGCATTTACTTGATGACGCAGTGGAACAGGCACAAGTGGCAGGTGTTCAGAATGTCACCGCATTGCAAAGACATGGGGAGCTGGTAGATTCAATTGTCGATATGCAAGAGGATACGCGGCTTATTATTATCGGCCGTTGTGGTACGGGCCATACCGATGATGTCAGCGCTTTAGGGTCGAATATCGAAACCTTGCTGCGTAAGGCTGAAAATCCAGTATTGCTTATTCCTGAAGCATTCAAAGCGCCTGTTTCATTTATGATTGCTTATGACGGTCGAGAGGTCGCAGACAAAGCACTGCAAAGAATTATCGATGGTGGACTATTGCATGGTCTTCAATGTCATCTTGTTTCTGTGAAAAATAATGAAGCAAACTTGAAAGAAAAATTTACTTCAGCACAACAGAAATTAGAGGCAAAAGGATTTGATGTCATTGCGTCTTATATCGAAGGTAATATTCATGACTCATTAATGGCATACCAGAAGACCAATCAAATTGAACTCACTGTAATGGGGGCTTTCGGGCATTCCAAACTTCGGCAGTTTTTTGTAGGTAGCAATACTATGAAAATGCTTGAGCACAGCAAAATACCATTGATAGTATTGCGCTAAGGGACGAAAATTAGCTAGTGGAATCAAGTAGGACTTACTACAAGATTGAAGGAGGATAATTTTTCCAGACGATATTGACGTAAGTCCTCAGTCCCCCTAGTTGCAAAATAGAGCCTACGAGTGGCTCTCGGCAATAAACGTACTAGAGATTGAATTAGCCTCGTCCCTGAAATCGGGTGGGGTTACGACGTATGTATGGCCCCGGGTAATGCATGAGTGTTTAGCTTGATACAGCTAGGCTACACATGACTCGCTTTAGCTTGATTCTGAGCGGTATTTTATAGAATGAGACATCAAAAACAAAAAAGCCTCAACGGGTAACGTTGAGGCTTTCTTTAATAATGGTGCCCGGAGGCGGAATCGAACCACCGACACGAGGATTTTCAATCCTCTGCTCTACCGACTGAGCTATCCGGGCAAATCTGTTAACTTGGCTGGCTTGTGCCTGCTTCGTTGTGGGTGCGTATTAAACGGATTCTCGGCATTCAAGTCAACTACTTTATGCAAATTATTTACGCTTTTAGGTCTGTTTGCATGAAAAATATACTGAGCTGCTTATGTTATGCACAATTACTGTGAATCTAGGTCTAACTTCCTAAGCTTTTGGGGGAACGTAACCTTCAATATCAGGCTCTTTTCCTTCAAATAAATAAGCTTGCATCTGCGTTTCGAGAAAAGAACGTGCGCTTGGCTCCATCATATTCAATTTTTTTTCATTTATCAGCATGGTTTGCTTCTTCTGCCAACCTGCCCATGCTTCTTTGGAAATATTATCGAATATTCTTTTACCTAGTTCACCTGGGTAAAGTTGAAAGTCTAAGCCGTCTGCTTCTTTCTTTAAGTGCTGGCAAAATACCGTTCTGCTCATACTAATCCTCGTATTGTCAGTGAAAGGCCAGTGTGCACTAGCCTCGTTTTGTACATTCTAGCAAATTCATCGCCTTGAGGGAGAGATTGTACTCTACCCATTAGCGCACAGAGCAGCTTTCTTTTATCCGAAAAAACTGACCGACGATTATTGCACCTAAAAAATAAAACAACACAGGTGCCATTGTGACGCACATCAAAGGTAAAAATTGGGGATCGATCATGGCGTTTCCTTATGAGAGCGATCTCCCGCTAGTTTGTACACCAAAACAAAAAATAAAGGAACGAAGAACACAGCCAGCACAAACCACTAATATGACCGTCATGGGAATACTCCAATTTTCGTAAAGTGCGGCTAAACATAGAAAAACAATAAGAGTTTTTAATGCGAATGGAGCGCGCATACCGTCAAGCCATTAAATGTGGCCAGTTATTCCCAGACGTTGATATTAAACTCGTTGCGGTAACGGAAAATGTTTATTTTACAGGGATTATTAGCAGTTGGTTACTTAATCCCACGAGTTTTGCTCTGAGCGAACGTGCTGCTGTGTTAGTGGATAACTTTTTATATATGCTAATTAATAGTCCCTTTTTGCGCATAGCTAAAATGGACTAGTATGTTCGGTTCGACATTAAAGCTGCGTTTTACACACTGAAAGTAACTTTTTGGTTGGTGCAGCCAGACCGACATTTGGCGGGGATAGCAAGTCGTACCACATTTGCTGCGCCTCGTTTATCTTGTTCGTCACGGGTGTTTCAAGTTGTAATATCACCGGTTGAATGTCCAAATGAAAATGACTGAACGTATGGCGAAATGGCGCTAAGGTGATGGTTGAATAATTGGCCAATGCGAGTTCTTGGGCGCGTATGTTTACTGTGTCAATTGAATCCGCCTCATAAAACCCCCATAAACCACCCCATAAACCGCTGGGCGGACGCTGATAAATGAGTATTTGCGATTGCCACATGGGGATCAACATCACTGTGCTTTTGACCGGTATGGTCGTTTTAGGTTTTTTCGACGGTAAAGCACTCTGACGACCTTGTGCAAAAGCTAAGCAGTCTTGTTGCAAAGGGCAACTATCGCATTTGGGCTTGCTGCGTGTGCATATAGTGGCGCCCATATCCATCATGGCTTGGGTGTAATCATCTGTGCGCAGTTCAGGGGTAAGTGAGTCAGCGTATTGCCACAAAATTTGCTCAATATTCTTTTTACCGGGCCAACCGTCCACTGCAAAATAGCGGGCTAAAACGCGTTTTACATTACCGTCTAAAATACTGTGATGTTGCCCACAAGCCAATGATAATACAGCACCGGCAGTTGAACGGCCTATTCCAGGCAACGAGATAACGTCATCAATAACAGGGGGGAAAGCCCCATTGAAATTATCACGGATCATTTGTGCGGCTTTTTGCAGATTTCTAGCCCGTGCGTAATAACCTAACCCGGTCCAGTGGTGCAGCACTTCATCTTGAGGGGCGTTAGCCAGGCTTAAAATATTGGGAAAGCGCTGCATAAATTTCTGGTAGTAGGGGATCACGGTTTTAACTTGGGTCTGCTGCAACATAATTTCGGAAACCCACACGGAATATGGGTTTTTATCTTGCTGCCATGGTAAGTCTTTGCGACCATGGTTATCAAACCAAGCCAGAATTCGGTTTGCAAAAGTTGATGTTAGCTGAGACTGAGATTGCACGGGTGGTATACTGCTTCTGCGCTGTAAAATAATAGCGTGATCATACCTTAATTATCGATAAATGGTTCACTTGAAATGACAAAGACTAGCCTCGCACCTACATTATTTATTCCCCTAGAACAGCCTGTAATTTTTTACCCTGGTACTTTGTGCGACGAACGTGTTTTCATGCCTTGTTGGCAAGCTATGAACATACCTAAGCGCGCGTTTGTGCCTTTACAATGGGCTGAAACGCTAGAGCAGATGCTTGCACTGAGTGGCGACAGATTGGATTATTTTGACGAACCCGCACATTTAGTTGGTTTTTCGATGGGTGGTTATGTGGCAGCGTTAACTGCTTTGCAGCAGCCCAGCAAAGTTGCATCGCTAACTCTTATTGGCAGTTATCCAGGTCAGTTTGATGAACAAGAACGCCAAGCCCGTAAATCGATCATTGAAACCATTCAAAGTAAAAAGTATCAAGGAATGAGCGATGCTCGCATGCAAAAATTTGTTTTCTCGCTTGATAACGTTCAAGTGCTACATGCCATAAAGGCCATGGAGAGCGATTTAGGTCCTAGCGTATTGGCAACCCAGATGAGTGCGTTAAGTGATCGAGAGGACCTAACAGCACGTCTTGCTACCGCACCTTTTAAAGTGCATTTACTGGTGGGTGAGCAAGACCAAATAGCGCCTCCAGATAAAATATCCAGCTTGAGTAACCAGATAGTTAATAGCCAACTGCATATTTTTGATAATGCTGCTCATATGTTACCTCTTGAACAGCCTGTTGCACTTGCCAACTATTTTGTTGAAAATTTCAGCTAATTTATCTTTATAGCCTTGCAATACCTGTTCTGGGCGGCATAATGCGCGGCTGCTAAGTACAGCGAGATATGAGAAGAGCCATGAGCCAATTTAAAACCCAAGAAGAAGCCGCCGAATCCGGCGTTTATATCCGTAAGATCCAGAGCTTTGTTAAGCGCGAAGGTCGTTTAACAAAAGGCCAAGAGAAGGCCATTCAAAGCAATTGGGAAACCTTGGGCTTAGAGCACAAATCAGGTTTACTGAATATGGAAGACGTATTCGGTCGTACTGCACCTGTGGTCTTAGAAATTGGTTTTGGTATGGGTAAATCTTTAGTCACTATGGCTAAAAATGAACCAGATAAAGATTTTATTGGTATCGAAGTTCATCGCCCAGGTATCGGCGCATGTTTGGCCGATGCCGAAGAGCAAGGCGTGACTAATTTACGCGTTTACGAGCACGATGCGGTTGAGGTGTTAGCGAATTGTATCCCTGATGGCAGTTTAAGCCGTATGCAATTGTTTTTTCCTGATCCATGGCATAAAAAACGCCATCATAAACGCCGTATCGTACAGCCTGAATTTGTAGAAAAATTGCGTAAAAAACTAGCGTTGGGAGGTGTTTTTCATATGGCCACCGACTGGGAAAATTATGCCGAGCATATGCTCGACATTATGTCTGTTGCGCCAGGTTATAAAAATTTATCCTCCACCAATGATTATGTGCCACGTCCAGAGCAACGCCCGCTGACTAAATTTGAACAACGTGGACATCGCCTAGGTCACGGAGTTTGGGATCTAATGTTCGAGAGAGACGCCTAATGTTAACACCAGCAAGCCAAGTTTTATTACGCAGTGCCGAGCTACTCGCTCAAGGTAAGTGGTTAATCGTTAATCCAACTGATGGGTATGTCTTCTCAGAATTGGATAATTCTGACGTACATGGTTTTCATCAGTTCTTTGATGTTTTCGAGCAAAGTGTTGCACTTGCCAACGGGCGCGAAACACAGCATCAATTTGTAGCTGCCTATAACAGCGATGCCCAATTCGATGGCGCGGTGCTGTACTTACCTAAAGCCAAAGCCCATGGTCAAATGTTATTGGCTAACATTGCAGCATGTTTGAAACCTGGTGCGACATTATTGGTGGTAGGGGAAAATAAAGGCGGTATTAAAAGCGCCGCGAAACTGTTAACACCATACTCAGATAGTGTGAATAAAATAGATACTGCCCGTCACTGCGCAATGTTTGCCGCTGTTATTGATAAACCCGTGGCAGCGTTCGATATTACTCAGTGGCAGAGCATTTCTGAGCATAAAGTCGCCGAAATAACCTTTAAGGTATGTTCACTTCCCGGGGTGTTTAGCCATGGCGAATTGGACTTAGGCACAGAGTTGTTGCTGACCAGCATTGACCGAGTTGTATCTGGACGTGTATTAGATTTCGCTTGCGGTGCCGGTATTATTGGCTGTTTTGTTGGGCTCAAAAATCCTAAGTGCCAAGTGGTCATGAGCGACGTGAGTGCACTGGCAATTTATTGTTCACAGCAAAGCGCTAAGCTGAATGAACTGAATGCCTATATCATACCTTCTAATGGTTTACGTTCCTTATCGGGTAAGTTCGCTCAGGTCTTCACCAACCCTCCATTTCACACGGGTATTAAAACAGATTACTCAGTTACTGAGAATTTTATGCAGCAGTTGAAAGGTAATTTACAAGATAACGGAACGTTAATCTTGGTAGCAAATAAGTTTTTACGCTACGCCGAAGAGCTTGAAAAACAGTTTAAGTCTGTGCGCGCACTGGCAGAAACAAGCAAATTTAGTGTTTATTGTTGTCGTCGTTGAATAAAGTTATATTAGTGTGCTTGTAAAGATATATATGTTTTAAAGTCCACGTTAATCAGTATCGCTATGATTTTCCAATAGGGCAATGAATCGAAAATCCAATGGGGTATAGTGTTAATGAAAATATTATTCGTTGTATCAGAGGTTGAAGATCTGGTTAAGACGGGCGGGCTAGCTGACGTAGCCAAAGCATTGCCCATCGCTTTGCAAGAAATGGGTCATGAAGTGTGTATCGTTATGCCTTATTACAAAACACTTGCCGAACAACACCCAGGGGAAAATTGGGCTGAGCCACAGGTGCTATTTGCCAGCGATAAACCCTACAATTTCAGTATAAAGCGCTTACAAGTTGGCAATGTACCCGTTTTTGCCTTGGATTATCCTGAGTACTTTGGCCGAGACGGTTTATATTCAGATAACTACCACGCATACTCAGACAACGCTGAACGGTTTGCCTTTTTTGCTCAAGGCGCGCTACAAGTGGCTAAAGCGGTAGATTTTCAGCCAGACATAGTGCATTGCAACGACTGGCACACAGCGTTAACACCTTATTTTATGAGTATTGATGACAGTGACTTCTTCAATCGCAGTCGCAGCATTTTCACCATTCATAATGGCGCATACCAAGGCACACATCGATTCTCGGATATTCCGTTTTTACAACCTCATTACTTACTGCATTCACAATTAGACGGTGATGCATTGAATTTTGTTCGCATGGGTATTCGCTACGCTCATAAAATTAATGCTGTTAGCCCTAATTACGCCCAAGAGTTGTTATCGCCGTTGGGCTCACATCATCTGTACCACGAGTTTCAGCAGCGCCGTAGTGATCTAAGCGGCATACTCAATGGCTGCGATTACAGTCAGTGGGATCCCATCAATGACCCACATATTATTCAGACGTATACGGCTGACGATATGAGCGGCAAAGCTAGCTGCAAAATCGACTTACAAAAAGAAGCTAACGTACCTGAAGATTTATCTATACCGCTGATTGGCATGGTTTGCCGGCTGACTGAGCAAAAAGGCTTTGGTTATATTTTGCCAATGCTTGAGCAGCTTATGCAGCACAATGTGCAGTTGGTTATTATTGGTACCGGCGATCCACAAATAAGTCGCACGTTACGAGATGTAGCAGAACGTTACCCGAGTAAGTTTGCGTTTATTGAGGCATTTAGTGTACAAAAAGCACATATGCTAGAGGCGGGAAGCGACTTCTTCTTAATGCCGTCACTGTTCGAGCCATGCGGGCTTAATCAAATGTATAGCTTGGCTTTTGGTACCTTACCAATCGTGCGCGGTGTCGGTGGTTTAAAAGATACTGTTATCGATTTAGCCGATGCACCAGAGCACGCCACCGGTTTTGTGTTTGAACAGCCTGACAGTCAAGCGCTGCTGGCCTGTATTCATCGAGCACTATTGTTCTATCACGAATACCCCGATAAATTCAAAGCGACGCAAACCCGTGCTATGCACAGCCGGTTTACCTGGCACCAAGCGGCTGAACAATATTTGGCACTTTACCATGCAGCAATCGGTGGATAGTGCTAACGGGTGTCGTCTTGCCGATTCTAGTAGGGGGAAATGATGCGAGCCGCGTTAATACTTCTCGTAAATTTTTTGTTTTGTGCATCTGCTCAAGCTTTGCCCGAGCAATGTTTGCAATCGAAAGCTCGAAGCGAGCCTTGTGCCCATCTTATGTATAAAAAATCACCAGTTGATATAGATGAACTTAACGTTATTGCTGGCGATATGGTGTGTTTGTGTCTCTCTGACGTAAGCGGCATACGTGCGGCACATCAAGCCCAATTGAATACACCAGAGCTTCAAGTTACCTTGACACGTTTCGCTCAACAATGGGGACTCACGGAGCAAGATTTACTGTTGTTGATCCGCAAATAGTCGATGCATATTATGAGATAAAGCGTAAGAAACTCACCTCAAGCACGATTAACAGTTTCATTTTTACATGGTTTAGCTCAATATGATTACTAAGCTTATCTAAGGGTAATAATTATTCTAAACATGGATGCTAAAAGTAACTTTTTGTCGATTAAAAGCCTGATTATTTGGGTTGTAATGGCGATTACTTCGTTGGCACTGCTTATGGCTACATGCATTAATTTGTATGGCCAAATTAGCAGTTATCGTCAGCAACTGATTAGCAACGTCAATATTTTTTCTGAACTTATCAGCCGTAATGCAGTATCTACCATCGATGATGAGTTGAATTTCAATGAAGAGCGTAATCTAAGCAGTCTCAGTGCCTCCGATATCCTGGAAAACGTGCATATTTATCGTTTTGTGGAAGATGGAAAATTAGAATTTTTTGCCAGTTATAACAAAGACGGTGTTGCCCCAGTGAATGCCAAATTTGATCGCGTTGACTCTTTATCTACGCCCACTATTGACGGCAGTACGGTCGAAATTATCCGAGAAATTAAACAAGATAACGGGAAATTGTTAGGTTATACGTACGTACGTGCTTCTGCTGATGGCCTTGAGCGTTTAATATCGCGCTCGATAGTTATTGCGGTTGGGGTTTTACTGCTATCGTTACTGTTGTGTTTTTTGCTGACGCTCAAATTACAGAGTGCGATTACCGGACCCATTAGCAATTTATCCCATTTAGTTCAACGAATTTCTCGTCATAAAGATTATTCTGGGCGAGCCAAGCCCAGCGGTGTAAAAGAGCTGGATATTTTAGGTGAAGCCTTCAATGCCATGATGCAACGCACGCAAGAGCACTTGCAGCGTCAAAACGAAGCTGAAGAAGAATATCGCCGACTTAATAGTAGCCTTGAAGAAAAAGTGACTCAGCGCACTCTTGCACTAAAAGAAGCAAACAGTGAGCTGATACAGACCTTAGAGAAGCTCCATCAGTTTCAACGCCAAATGGTGCAAAATGAAAAAATGGCCTCACTGGGCGATATGGTTGCTGGGGTCGCGCATGAGGTAAACACCCCAATCGGACTTGGCGTGACAGCATCAACCATGATGTTAGATCGGTTAGCGACGATGGAAAAAGATTTCGAGAACAAAACGTTAAAAGCCAGTTCGTTATCTAAATTTATTACCGAGGGGCAAGAAAACCTAAATATCATTTATCGCAACTTAAATCGTGCCGCCGAGTTGATCTCCAGTTTTAAACAGGTAGCGGTAGACCAATCATCTGAGTTAGACCGTGTTTTCTCATTTTCGAAATTAATGGATGAAATTCTGTTATCGATGCGGCCTAAATTGAAAAGCATGAAGCATGTAATTAACGTGCAATGCCCAGAAAATTTATATATTGAATCGAAAGCTGGGCCCATCAATCAAATTATTATTAATCTTATTATGAATTCCATTATTCATGGTTTTGAAAGTAAAGACCAAGGTGTGATAAACATTACAATAAGTTTGGTGGCACAGCGCAAGATTAAAATTGTGTTTACTGATGATGGTGCTGGTATCCCTGAATATTTGCGCAAGCGTATTTTCGACCCATTCGTGACAACCAAACGTGGACAAGGTGGCAGCGGTTTAGGGATGCATTTAGTTTATAATCTGATTACTCAGGCTTTAAACGGCTCAATTTCACTTACTAGTGAAGAAGGTCAGGGCGTTGAATTCACTATATTATTTCCCGTTAAAAAAGCCACACAGAGTACATCTCATTTGAACTAAACTTTGGGTTGTATTGCTTTTTGTATAACAATCCCCACATCAATTGCGTGCCAGAAAATATCTTGAATACGTGGTAAACAGGTACGATATCTGCAAACATAAATGCAGAGTTAGGTGGGTTGTTTGCATTAGTTAAAATTTAATCTAGATAAAACCCTGATTTTTAGATATTTTCTGATAGACTTTTATCCATATTTTTTAAACATGGTGTGAATACGATGCTGACGCCCAATATTTTGATTGTAGAAGATGAGGTTGTTACCAGAACAACTCTTAAAAGTTTGTTTGAAGCAGAAGGCTACAATGTCTTCGAAGCTGAAAACGGCAGTGAGATGCACGATTTTTTTGAAAATCATGCAATAAACTTAGTTATTATGGACATTAACTTACCCGGCAAAAATGGTTTGATTTTGGCCCGTGAAGTTCGTGACCGCAAAAATATCGGTCTGATATTTTTAACTGGTCGTGACAATGATGTAGACCGTATCCTAGGACTGGAAATTGGCGCTGACGATTATATTACTAAGCCGTTCAACCCACGTGAGTTGACGATTAGAGCAAGAAACTTATTAACGCGTACATTAAATAACGCTGAAGATGATGACTTGCCAAGCCGGGTTAGCTTTAATGGCTGGATATTAGATAGCGACAGTCGTAGTTTAATTTCGCCCAGCAAAAAAGAGTTCAGATTGCCGCGCAGTGAATTTAGAGCGTTACACTTGTTCTTGAGTAACCCTGGAAAAATTCTGACTCGTGAGCAATTGATTATGGAAATGACGGGTCGTGAATTACGTCCGAATGACCGTACGGTAGACGTTACAATCCGTCGTATCCGTAAGCACTTCGAGTCAGAGATTAATGCTGATGAATTAATCGTGACCATCCACGGTGAAGGTTATCGATTCTGCGGTACCGTCGACGTATAAGTTATAGTAATGTTTTAAAATAAAAAAAGCGGCTTTAGCCGCTTTTTTTATGTCTGTTTCTCTTTCGAGAGTATAGCCCCACATTTATCCATTAGTCAGGTTTGTCTAAACGCTCTGTATCAGCCTTGTATTCATCTTTGCGCTCGAATTCACCTTCAATGATGTCATCATTCGCTGAACGGTTGGCCGATCCCTGCTGAGCATTAAAACCACCTTGTGCCTGACTCACTACTTGCATTTGAAGCTTTGATAATAAGCCTTTGGCAATGAGTGGACGGGTCATAGGTAAGCAGAATAAAAATCCGATAAAATCTGTTACGAAGCCAGGAGTCACTAGCATCACACCCGCAATAACCAACAGTAAGCCTTCAGCAACTTCTTGACCTGGGATCTCGCCCTGTTGCATTTTCTGCTGCGCATTAATAAGCGTGGTTAAGCCTTGTTGGCGTACTATATACGAGCCAATCAACGCCGTAGCAATGACGATTGCGACGGTATTCCATCCGCCAATTTTCTCACCGACACTTATCAATAATGATATTTCAACGATCGGTATCAATACAAACAATAAGAATAATTTACCCAAAGCGGTCTCTTTATTTACTATATGAAAGAATGTAATGGCGTCTTAATGCCGTTTCCCAAGAGTAACAGTGTTACAAAGTATGGCAACCGCTCTTTGAGTACATGCTTAATGATAAACTTTGTTCAATTATGGTCTTTTTGAAAGACAGCGATGAGTGATAAGGTCTATATTGGCGTTCCTAAAGGAAGGCTTAATGTGTGCTTAAGCATGCTGCCTTAATCTATATTACAAATGTTGAACTGATGATAAGTAGTCTTAAATGAAGTTAATCCAATCGTTCTCAGTGTTTATGCTGATGTTGCTGTGGTCATGTGCTAACGCAGCCCAGACTAATTCCTTTGATTCTCTGTTTAGCGATGAGCCAGAATTTTTAAAAGTTGAACAAGCATTCGTGTTTGATTTTGTGCAAAACAACGATGAGCTTATCGTTACTTGGGACGTGGCTGATGGCTATTACCTGTATCAGCAGCAATTTAAAGCGGTAGCAAAAAATGCCACTTTAGCAGAACCTATTTTCCCCCAAGGGGAAATGAAAGAAGATGAATTCTTTGATGAACCTCAAGAGGTCTATCATCATCGTGTGTCTATAACCTATCCGATCTTGCAGTCAGAAGATGATTCCGTCGTAAAAATCCGTTATCAAGGCTGTGCAGAAGCCGGCTTATGCTACCCCCCGACGACCCAAGTGGTGTATCTGAATGCCGTCGCGGGCGTGACAACTGATCAGTCTGGGGCTGCGGCTCAAAAAACTGACGCAAGTACGTCTGTCTCACAGCAATTTGAATTAGTTGACTTACTTACCGGTGAACAAAGCCTAGTATGGGTGTTATTGATTTTCTTGGCCTTAGGGGTGGGGCTTGCATTCACTCCTTGCGTATTTCCCATGTACCCCATTTTATCCGGCATTGTGATTGGCCAAGGTAAAGGAATAAGCACTTCAAGAGCCTTTATTCTCTCATTTGTTTATGTGCAGGGTATGGCATTGACTTACTCTTTATTGGGCTTGGTTGTGGCATCGGCCGGAGTGAAATTTCAAGCCGCCTTACAACATCCTGCAATTTTAGGTGCATTAATCGTTATTTTTGTACTGCTAGCTCTGGTGATGTTTGGTGCCTACGAATTGCAGTTACCGTCACGATGGCAAGAAAAGCTCAACGGTATGAGCAATAAACAAAAAAGCGGAAGCTATTTTGGGGTGTTGCTTATGGGCGCTATATCGGGTCTTGTTGCTTCGCCTTGCACCACAGCACCACTGACGGGGATCCTATTATATATTGCACAAAGCGGAGACCTGCTACTGGGATTTAGTGCGTTATATGCATTAAGTTTAGGCATGGGCATACCGTTAATTTTATTTGGTATTACCGGTGGCAAACTGCTACCCAAAGCTGGTGCGTGGATGAACATAGTTAAAGTCACTTTTGGCTTTATGATGCTAGCGGTGGCTTTAATGTTCGTAGAGCGCTTAGTGAATCACGTTGTAACAGATATTGCTTGGGCAATATTAGGTTTAGTCACGTTTAGTTATTTCTTTGTGATGAATCAAGCTAGCCAAGTTAGTTTTGCCAAAGGCGCGCGAGCGCTGGTGATATTTGTGGGTTTATTCGCATCTGCCATGTACGGCTATCAGGTACTGTTCTCACAAACATCGGCTGTTCATAATCAGGTTCAACAGAGTCATCCTACTTTTGACGTGGTCAAAGATTTAAACGACTTCGAGCAAAAATTGGCTGCTGCTAATGCGCAAGGTAAAACGGTAATGGTCGATTTATACGCAGACTGGTGCGTAGCATGCAAAGAGTTTGAAAAGTATACCTTTCCAGATGCCGACGTGGTTGAAGCGCTTGGTAATACAGTATGGATGCAAATAGATTTAACAGATAATACCGCGACCAATATTGCGTTTCAGGATCATTTTTCAATTCTGGGGTTACCGACGATTTTGTTTTTTGATACCCAAGGCAACGAGATAAGTGGTTCGCGGGTAACGGGTTTTATGCAGGCTCCTGCATTTGCTAATCATGTGAATAGTATTTTATAAAAATGAAGCTCGCCATTACGGTAAGAGTAAGGACTACAGGTATGATTAATCACAACATTTGCATAAAAATCTTATTTAGCAGCCTGTTACTTAGGCGGTTAAGTGCCGTCCTGTTTTTGACCAGTTTATGCTTCAATGCCCAAGGGACTACTGAACGAGTTATTACCTTGGACAATTCATTACAGGCTACGCATACATCAGCAGTGGGGGCGGCAAAGGGCAGCGTATTGTTAATCCACGGTTGGGCTGGGAATATGGATGAAGTGGGCGATATGTATAAACGCTTAGCGGCGCAGTTAGCTGAGCATCATATTGCGTCCCTTAGAATCAATATACGCGGAGAGAGCGAACGTGAAAGTACTGGATATCGGTTGACCAGCACTTTCGCTTCTCGCATTACTGACGCCGAGACAGGGCTGGCATTTTTGCGACAGCAGTACAGTGATAAGCCAACAGGGGTGGTCGGCTTCAGTTTAGGAGGCTCTACCACGATCAGATTGATGGGCTTACATCCAGCAGATATTAACAGCGTTGTGCTCTGGTCTAGTGCTGGCGACCCATCGCTGGTAGGGCAAAGTATTTTGTCGCCAGAGCAAATGCGTCACGTACTTGAAACAGGTGAAGTGAAAGTGCCAACATGGAAAACACTGACGGTCACCAAAGAACATGTTTTAGGGATGATGGGTTACGATATTTACCAAAATTTAAGCGCTTATAAGGGACCATTGCTATCAATTCGAGGCAGTGAGGACTATGTTAAACCGATTGAGAAAACCCTATTCCCATTAACGTCATCCGCGCTTGCTGAAGCGCGAGTGCTGCAAGGCGCAGATCATATCTTCGATACGTATAATCCAAAAAGTCATTATGACGAGCGCGTAATCAAACAAACACTACAGTGGTTAATCGATACCTTATAAAAAGTGGCTATGCGATGAGCCGGTAATAACAAATTGTCATTACCGACTTGATATGATTTTTACGACGTGCGGACATTAGCCCTTAACGGGTACCGAATATTTTATCGCCAGCATCGCCCAATCCCGGTAAAATATAACCTTGCTCGTTAAGCTTTTCGTCCACCGCAGCGGTGTAAATATCTACATCTGGGTGTTTGTTCATAACGGCTTTAATACCTTCTGGCGCTGCGACCAAGAATAACCCCATTATATGCTGACACCCTTTTTGTTTGAGCAAATCAATCGTTGCGATGAGTGTGCCGCCTGTCGCGAGCATTGGGTCGACGATCAGTGCTGTGCGCTCATCAACGTCTTTTACCACTTTGTCAAAGTAAGCGACTGGCTGTAGTGTTTCTTCATCGCGATATAAGCCAACTACACTTACCTTCGCATTAGGAATAAGCTGCATTACGCCGTCTAACATGCCAAGGCCTGCCCGTAAAATAGGTACAATCGTGATTTTTTTACCTTTGATTTTCTTTACTAGGATAGGCTCATCGTTCCAGCCGTTTATTTCCACCGTTTCCGTTTCTAACTCTCGCGTTGCTTCATAAGTTAGTAAGTTGCCGACTTCACTGGCGAGCTCTCTGAAATTTTTACTACTAATACCGGCTTCGCGCATTAAGCCTAATTTATGTTGAACCAAGGGATGATTGATTTCTTTAACTGACACAAAGTACCTCGAACGTGAAATATTATCTATCTTTCAAGTTTACTGACAAACCGCTCACTGTGCCCAAGTAAATCAGGATAAAAATGTAAAAAAGACTGTTTTAACTGATGCTCATTTGCAGTGATATATATAATGGCTTGTTCAGCGAATTGAAGTTTACGTGAGAAGCGATTCTCAATGGCATGCATAGCACGCAAGCATGCACTTAACTCGTGATAATCTGCTAACCATTGATGCGTTAAAAGCCCGCTTCTAACCCGCGAGAAATGGGGACTTATATCCATATCTAATTGTGCCAAGTTTTGATAAAACTCACTGAATAGCTGATTTTTTTCCAACGCAGGGCTAGAAAATTGTTGCCAGTGCTGTATCAATAAATGATCGAAATATACATCAAGCACAATACCTGCATAGCGACGAATCGATTTAGGAAAGTCACTTTTTAACGCAAGCACAATCGGATGTGAGTCAGTATATACATCGATATGGCGATGCAAGCGGATGCCATGCTGCAGATTTAAAGGCAGATCGTCTAACACACTGCCCTTTATAAAATCACCCAGAAAATTACCTACCAAGCTGGTATGCGTATGTTTGGCGAGGTGGATATGTGCAATATAGTTCATAGTGATATTTGACCTTGATATCGCTTTGGCGTCAATGCGCGCAAAAATATACCTAGTATTGAGATAAAATACGCAAACTTGGGCGCAATCTTCGCTGATAAGACCAGTATTTTGCTGCTAATTTGTAAGTTAGCTCTATAATGACCCCAATTGAGTGCAATGAGTAGGAAATTTAGGCGAAATTAGTCGCCAAACAGATACTTATTTGCTAATAATGAAAGATAATTATTATTTTAACGAAGATAGCGGCTTATTCTTGAAAGTTTTATTAATTAATGGACCCAACCTTAATATGTTGGGCAAACGTGAACCTGAAGTATACGGTTCACGTAGCCTACAAGATATTGTGGACACGTTACAAGTACGTGCTGGCGAATTGAACATAGCGATGAGTCATGTTCAGTCTAACGCTGAGCATGTATTAATTGATGCTATCCACAGTGCTTATCAAAAAATTGACTTCATTATTATCAATCCTGGCGCGTTTACCCATACGAGTGTTGCTTTACGTGACGCATTGTTAAGCGTATCGATTCCCTTTATCGAAGTGCATTTATCGAATGTTCATGCCCGCGAGCCTTTTCGTCATCATTCTTATTTGTCAGATGTGGCACTAGGCGTTATTTGTGGTATGGGTGAGCAAGGCTATGCTTTTGCTTTGAGCGCTGCACAACAACATATAAATAGTAAACCTAATTAGTTGCCGTGGTCGGTTTGCTGCCGGTCGCTTATGTATACAAATCAAAAAGAGATAACATCATGGATATACGTAAAATAAAGAAACTCATTGAGTTAGTTGAAGAATCAGGCATTTCCGAGCTTGAAATTACCGAAGGTGAAGAATCTGTGCGCATTCATCGCAGCGGCCAACCGGCAGCTCAAGTACAATATTCTGCGCCTATCCAACATGCTGCACCTGCAGCGGCACCGCTAGTTGAAGCCGTGCCTGTTGTCGCTGAAACTAGTGGCCACCGTGTAAAATCACCTATGGTGGGTACGTTCTACCGTTCATCTTCTCCTGGCTCGAAAGCATTTGCTGAAGTTGGTCAAAGTGTCAAAGTAGGCGACACTTTATGTATTATTGAAGCAATGAAAATGATGAACCAGATTGAGTCAGATAAATCTGGTGTGATTAAAGAGATTTTAGTCGACAACCAAGAGCCGGTTGAATTCGATCAACCCCTATTCATCATTGAATAAGCAGGTTACTGATAATGCTTGATAAAGTACTGATTGCCAATCGCGGTGAAATAGCACTTCGCATCTTGCGTGCCTGTAAAGAACTGGGCATCAAGACAGTTGCAGTGCACTCCACCGCTGATGAAAGTTTGAAACATGTGCTTTTGGCTGATGAAACCATTTGTATTGGTAAAGCATCCGCAACCGAAAGTTATTTAAATATTCCACGTATTATTGCGGCTGCAGAAATTACTAATTCTGTTGCTATTCACCCTGGTTACGGCTTTCTTGCAGAAAGTGCAGATTTTGCCGAGGCAGTTGAACGCAGTGGTTTTATCTTTATTGGACCAAAAGCTGAAACCATTAGTTTGATGGGTGACAAAGTGTCAGCGATTAAATCAATGAAAGCCGCTGGTGTACCTTGTGTTCCTGGGTCTGATGGACCTTTAGGCGACAATGAAGAGCGTAACAAAGAAATTGCAAAGCGCATCGGTTACCCGATAATCGTTAAAGCTGCAGGCGGCGGCGGTGGTCGTGGTATGCGTGTTGTTCGCAACGAAGATGAGTTAATCTCATCAATTGCGGCGACAAAAGGTGAGGCTGGTGCAGCATTCAATAATGACGTTGTGTACATGGAAAAATTCCTTGAGAACCCACGCCACGTTGAAATTCAAATATTGGCTGATGGGCAAGGCAACGCGATTCACTTAGGTGAGCGTGACTGTTCTATGCAGCGCCGTCATCAAAAAGTCGTTGAAGAAGCGCCAGCACCTGGCATTACCGAAGAGATGCGTGCTCGAATTGGCGCGCGTTGTTGCCAAGCTTGTGTTGATATAGGTTATCGTGGAGCGGGTACGTTTGAGTTCTTATTTGAAAACGACGAGTTCTATTTCATCGAAATGAATACGCGTATTCAAGTTGAGCACCCTGTATCAGAAATGATCACTGGTATCGATTTGATTAAAGAGCAACTGCGTATCGCTGATGGTCAAAAATTATCCATCACTCAAGATCAGGTACATATTCGTGGTCATGCGATTGAATGTCGTATTAATGCTGAAGATCCAGATACCTTCATTCCAAGCCCAGGTAAAATCAATATGTTCCATTCTCCTGGTGGGTTAGGTGTGCGCTGGGATTCGCATATATATGCGGGTTATACCGTGCCGCCTAACTATGATTCTATGATAGGTAAATTGATCACTTACGGCGAAACCCGTGAAGTGGCGATTGCCCGCATGCGTCATGCATTGGGTGAGTTGGTTATTGAAGGAATTAAAACGAATATCCCACTTCAGCAGCGTATTATGGCAGATGAAGCCTTCGCCGCTGGTGGTGCTAACATTCATTATCTTGAAAAGAAATTGGGCCTAGGCGGTCACTAATATCTTCTTCACATTGATGATTTTTAAAGAGCGCTTCGGCGCTCTTTTTTATTTTTACGTTTGTGAGTTTTTTGCAGCAGTGCGCTTTAACCACCATATCGAGTAGACAGCTATCGCAATGCCAGACACCACGTTGGCTAGTGCTATGCCAATAAAGACATAAGCGACTTTGGCATACATTGCGCCTAACCATGACAAAGGCACATAAAATAATGCCGAGCGAATAATATAATAGCCTAAGCCTACTTTCGCCTTACCGATCGAATTAAAAGCAGCAGCTGCGACAATGACAATACCGTAACCCCAGACGCTGATGGGTATAATACGCAGATATAAAAGTGCGTCATCGGTAACCGCAGGATCAGACGAGAATCCAGAGATGATGGCGGGTGCCCAGAACCACAAAAAAACACTTAGCAGTCCTGTCCAGGCGAGACATACCCAATAGCTTATTTTTAACCCATCGATGATGCGGAGTATTTTATGTGCTCCCCAGTTTTGTCCTGCCAACGGACCTATGGCTGAAGATAATGCGAGCATAGGAATGACCGCAAAAAATTCAATTCGAGTCGCTAAACCAAAGGCCGCAACAGATTTTTCGCCGAACGAAGCGATAATGGCGGTAACAATGGCGATACACAGTGGATTCACCATATTGCCGGCTGCTGCAGGTACTGCTATTGATAGCAACGAGCGCCATGAAGCTAAGAGCTCTTCTTTACTGGCAAGATGAAAGCTTATTAGCTTTTCGCGGATAACCAGTATGGCTAACGAAGCAAATAAAGTGAGTACCTGAGCGAATAGAGTACCTAATGCTGCGCCTTCTATATTGAAGGCAGGTATGACGCCCCAGCCGAATATTAAAATTGGCGTAGAAATAATATTAATGGCCGCTGATCCAATCATCACTAAGCTTGGCCAAAAAGCATCACCTACAGACCGTATTAACGCATTGGCAATCATGGGTACCACTAAAAATGGTACTGAAATAAACCAAATACGCATATAGCGGGCACCAAGCTCCAATACGTCTGATGAGGCCCCAAGCAAACTAAGCAGCGGTTTAACATTGAGATAACCGACCACAGCAACCACCATGACTACGACTATACCCAGCAGTAGACTGTCAGTAGACAAGCGTTTTGCGTGATCTGTATCATTCGAGCCGACTGCGCGCGACACGGCAGAGGCTGCACCAACGCCTAAGCCAATAGCCAAGCTAGATATACTCATGGTAACTGGGAAGCTAAACGACAAGGCGGCAAGATGTTCTGTACCGAGCTGGCTAACAAAGTAGGTATCAATTAATGACACCGATAACACAGCGATGATGCCAAGGATCATAGGTAAAGTGAGTTTAGCCAATACCTTGTGAACGGGCGGGCGAGTTAAGTCGCGAGATGAGGACAAAATAGCTCCGAAAATACAAAAAAGATAAGCATAAGAACGCATTTACTAGCATAAAAGTTCATGTAACTGCGCCAAGATATTAGTTTACGCAGAATCCGCTAAATAACTAATGTTATACTGGCTTCTTTGCCATTTGATAAGACCCGCTATGCCTTGGATCCAACTCATTATCGATACACAAGCCAAAGATGCTGAACAAGTCGGCGACATGCTAAGTGCCAATGGTGCCCAAGCTGTTACCTTTGTTGACGCGAAAGACACACCCATGTACGAGCCGAAACCAGGCGAAGTGATGTTGTGGCCTGAAACCCAAGTGGTGGGTTTGTATGAAGCCGATCACGATATGGATGGGGTAGTTGCCAGGCTTAGTAAATCAAAAGTGCTAGGCGCTAATTTTCCTCATAAACTTGACCAGTTAGAAGATAAAGACTGGGAGCGAGAATGGATGGATAACTTTCATCCTATGCGTTTTGGCGAGCGATTATGGATTTGCCCAAGCTGGCGTGATGTACCTGACCCTTCAGCGGTTAACGTTATGCTCGACCCTGGATTAGCATTTGGTACCGGAACGCACCCAACAACAGCTCTCTGTTTACGTTGGTTAGATGCCTTAGAGCTAACGAATAAGTTGGTAGTCGACTTTGGCTGTGGCTCTGGCATATTAGGTATCGCCGCGATTAAACTAGGTGCTGAACGTGTAGTGGGTATCGACATCGACCCGCAAGCCTTGTTATCGAGCCAGACCAATGCCGACCGCAATCACATTGGTGATAAAATCGAGCTATATTTACCGCAACATCAACCTGAACTGCAAGCTGATGTGGTGCTGGCTAATATTCTTGCTGGACCACTGCGGGACTTACGAGAAGTGATCACGGCTTACTGTAAATCAGGTGGCAAGCTAGTATTGTCCGGTATTTTGGCTGAACAAGCTCAAGACATAAATGACCTCTACAGCCAAGATTTCGACATGGAGCCTATCGAGATTGATGGGGAGTGGGCTCGAGTATCGGGTAAGCGTAAATAAAGGGATTTAATTCATTATTGCGCTAGGGCTGCAATCTTGTTTGTAGGCCTAGCGGATTCCACGCTAAAATTTTTCTCATTAACTTTTTTAATTCTGTCCGCGCAAAGTAACGGCAACGCTTCACAACGCTCTGTTTTCCCTCCTCTTGTTTTTTGATAGTGACTTAAAGAAAGCACTTTACGCACCAATGTACTTTCGTTCATTAATTGATATGTGTAATCAGCATCAGCACACCCTCTATTTGTTATTTTTTATCGATCTCCAGCTAGCTTAGTCATTACCTAATGCGTAAACACGCTTGCCTAATGGTCAAATAAAGATCAATGAAAGCGCTTTCATTAAGGTTAAGCCTTTGCTATTGTAAAAATATTGTTTCCTAGCTGTTAATTATTTATCTCTGTGAGTATTCGACTATTCACGCAGGTTTATCTCTACGTTGCAAAATGAAAGCGCTTTCATATTTATATTAAACGCCTTAATTAACGAAGCAAATTTAGAGACGAAAGCATGAAGTGCTTAGGGGTTAACTAAAACAGAAAAATTAGTGAAACGATATTTGGGCTTTGTCGTGTGTTACCAAACATCCTGTGATTGGCAGGACGCCGGATTCGACCAGCCTAGTTTAACAAGTAGTCGATATTAAAAATGCGCTTGTACAGGGCAGATCACAAGAAATAAGTCTAGGAGAAACACATGAAGAAAACCATTAAACACATCGCTCTCGCCACCAGTATTTTGCTGACCTCTAACCAAGCAATGGCCACTTTGTTAACAGGTGGCGATTTCTCTAATACCTGTAATGTCAGTGCCTGGGATCAATTTGGAAATGTCTCGGTTAGTGGCACGCCAGGTAATTGTGCCGCGACCTTAAGTGTCAATGATACGGTTGATTTTGAAGCCGAACTATCACAAGGATTGTCATTAGTTAGTGGCACTGATTATCTTTTAAATATTAATTTTAGTGTCGACACCACGCTGATTGACTCGACATTCGATGACGAGTTTTCTATCAGTCTTTTTAATCAAGATTTTGACTATGTGGAGTTATTCTCCATGCCCATCGTGTCTATGCAGAGCTTTACTGAATCATTAGCGATACAAGCATCTGAGCTGAGCAGTTACGTTAATCAAGACTGGTCACTATCGTTTTATATGTTCGACGGTTTTGCTGTCGATGATAATCAATCTTCTGTATCTATTAGCTTTACTGCCCTAGAAGAGGTGGCGACAGATGTGCCTGAACCATCAACTTTAGCATTTTTACTACTGGGCTGTGCAGGTGTGTTGAGTCGTAAAAAAATCTCTCAAGCATTTTCCAGTAAATCGTTGCAAACCAGATCTCTAAACGCGCAAACCACTGTTGAGATAAGCCAATGAAAATTAGAAACGATATGAGCGGGGTACTCGGTGCCCTTTTACTCTTTGCGTCTTGTTCGGCATCCGCTCAGTGGGGTCCGTTAGACAATACCATAAGCGTATCTCAATCCAGCGCCCGATATGTGCGCGGTGAAGGCGCATATATAGTGCAGGTTAAAGCGACCAACAGCAGTTCGCAATCCATTCGTGGGCCTTTTAGAGTGCTGGTGGATAACGCGAGCTTAACCGTAAAGGACGCCGACGGACAGACAGACGAAGGTGTTCCATATTTTGATTTTTTACTGGGAGACATCGCCCCAGGTGAAACCATATCGGTAAACGTGCGTTTTGAGTACGAGCGACGGACACGACTAACTTTCGATTTAGCAATACAAAGCAATGCAGAGCTTGATGAAGACAATGATGGTGTTAATGATGACATCGATCAGTGTCTTGAAACGCCCACGGGCATAGAGGTTGATGAGACAGGTTGCTCGCTAGTAACCAATGACTCTGATTGGACACTCGTGTGGAGTGATGAGTTTAATGGCAGCGTTATTGATGACACTAAATGGACTCATGAAGTAAATTGTGACGGTGGGGGTAACAACGAGAAACAGTGCTACACCGACAACGCAGAAAATGCCTATCTTGAAAACGGTATTCTGAAAATAGTAGCCAAAGCTGAATCCAATCAAACTTTACCCTACAGCTCAGCTCGCCTAATCAGTAAAGAAAAAGGTGACTGGACTTACGGCCGCTTTGAGATACGCGCAAAAGCGCCTAGTGGCCAAGGTGCATGGCCAGCAATATGGATGCTGCCTACCGACTACAAGTACGGTGGTTGGCCGCACTCGGGGGAAATCGATATCTTCGAAGCGGTAAACCTTGGGGTGCCTTTGAACGATGACAGCGGTGCTGTTGAGTCCAATGTACATGGCACGCTGCATTATGGAGCCAGTTGGCCGAACAATTCCTACACAGGGCAAAGCTATGCATTGCCCAATGCCGCTAATCCCGCCAATGATTTTCATGTGTATGCGGTAGAGTGGGAAGAAGGTGAAATACGCTGGTATGTTGACGGTGTGTTGTACCAAACGCAATTGAAATCAGAAGTTAGCTACGACACTGATGGTCAAGCAGATGGCCTTGATCATCGAGGTTGGTTTACCGAGCAAGACGGCGAAAATTTATTGAATAACGCACCCTTTGATGAGCGTTTTCATTTATTGCTCAACTTTGCCGTAGGTGGCAGTTGGCCTGAAGCGGTCAATCAGGGTGGGGTCGATTCATCTGCGTTTGACGGGCAAAATAGCTTTGATGTGGATTATGTGCGGGTCTATGAGTGTTCAATTTCACCTAGTACAGGTGAAGGCTGCGCGACGGTAACAGACAACTATTTAGATCCTATTGCCGACGGCGGCACCTTAGTCAATGGCGCAGCGCCGGTTCCTACCGCACCGTCAGATGGCATTGCGCGAGATTTGATCATCTTTGATGATGAAATGCTGCCCACATGGCCTGCCTGGGATTGTTGCGGAGACACAAGCCCGCGTGTGATTTTTGATGATGAAAGTCAGTCTCAAGTGGTTGAGTTTGAAGTAAATGGTGCCCCGGCGGTGCTGGGCTTTAATACCAATCAAGCAACGAATCCTAGCCCTTTTGATGCATCTCCTATGTATGAAGCGGGTGTGCTTGAATTTGATTTGAAGCTCGTTACACCCCCTAATAATAATGCAGCTGGTTGGAATCTTAAAGTTGAGCAAGGCGGCGCCGCAACGGCCGGGGAAATTAGCATTGCTACCCCAACGGCTGCTTGGCAGCATTATTCAGTCCCTTTAAAATCCCTTAGCAATGCGGGTCTGAATCTAAATGGTATTGATATCGTTATGCTGTTTCCAGATTGGGGACAAGGAGAAGGCGCGGTATTTAGAGTTGATAATGTCGCTTTTTTGCAGTCAGCTGACGAGGGGAATTCAGGTGGAGAAGTTGAAAGCGATTTAACGGCCATTGACTTCGAGCAAGATGGTTTTGGCGCATCGTTAAGCTGGAATGTGTTTGAGAACAGTGATAACCCGCCGATAGAACTTGTTGCTAATCCTGATAGCGCAGGCATTAATGGCTCATCAACGGTAGCAAAAATTACCGCGCGAGTGGCTGGTGCACCTTGGGTTGGCGCTGAGATACAGCATGGTCAACTTACACCATTCACGTTAGACGCCAGTAACAGTCTGGTTAAAATCATGGTGTACAAAAGCGTCATCAGTGATGTAGGCCTAAAATTCGCAATCGCCAGCGGCGGAGCACAAGGCGAACTTAAAGTTGCTAATCAGAAAGTCAATGAATGGGAAGAACTTACATTCGACTTCAGCGATTATATTGGGTTAGTTGAAGCGATAGATATCGATCAAATTATTGTTTTTCCCGACTTTGACTTCAGCACCCGAGCACAAGACAACATAGTGTACTTCGATAACATTCGATTCTTCGGCAGCGATGATGATGAAAGCGGCGGTGGCGATGACGGCAATGAAAATCCTATACCGGTAAGCGAGCTAGTTAATAATGGTGATTTCACCAATGGTACTGATGGCTGGATTGGCGCAGTCAACGTTATAACAGACAACGGCAATAATGTATTTATGGCCGATGTAGCTGCTGCGGGTAACCCCTGGGATGTTAACCTCAGTCAAATTCTGACCTTGGTGCCCGGCGAAACCTACGAGCTTACGTTCAAAGCAAAAGCGTCGGTTGTGCGCAGCGTGATAGCGGGGTTGGGGCTTAATCACGATCCTTGGAGCAATGTAACTCAGACTACGGCGCTGAGCACCCAGTGGCAAACATTTACCTATACCCTTACCCCGACTGATTTTGGGGATGATAACAGCCGAGTGTTCTTCGATTTAGGCGCAGAAACCGGTGCTGTGTATATTGATGATGTGAGTGTCACAGTCAAAGATACGACAGATAATGGTGGTGGGGACCAAGGTGGGAGCAGTGACTTAACCGCGTTCGATTTTGAAGCACAAGGTTTTGGTGCCCAATTGAATTGGAACGTATTTGAAAATGGCGACAATAGCCCGCTCGAATTTGTGTCTAATCCCAATCCTTCTGGCATTAATAACTCATCCACAGTGGCAAAACTCACCGCGCAAGTTGAAGGTGCGCCATGGGTCGGTACGGAGATCCAGCACGGCCAAATAACACCTTTCACCCTAGACCCATCCAATAGCTTCGTTAAAATCATGGTATACAAAAGTGTGCTAAGCGATGTGGGTATCAAGTTTGCGATCGCAAACGGTGGGGCTCAAGGCGAGATAAAAGTGGCCAATACTAAAATCAACGAGTGGGAAGAACTTACCTTTGATTTTAGCGGCTACATTGGTCTTGTTGAAGCCATCGATATTGACCAGATCATTGTCTTCCCTGATTTTGATTTTAATACACGGACGCAAAACAACGTAGTGTATTTCGATAACATACGCTTAGTTGATAGCAATGACGCAGGAAGTGACAACGGCAATGGTGGTGCTACCGGCTCTGATGTTCATGATTTTGAGGGGGCAACCTACGCTTTTACTGACTTCGATGGAGGGGTGGCGACTATCGCGGCAAATCCAGATATGTCCGGCATTAATACCAGTGCGCAAGTTGGACAAATGCAGAAGTTTGCAGGGCAACCTTGGGGAGGCACAACATTAGCATTAAACAATCCAATAGATATTGCTGAGAACACAGTGATCACTCTAAAAGTTTGGTCGCCAAGAGCGGTTAATGTATTGCTTAAATTGGAAGGTGGCGTTGTGGGTGAGATTAGCGCCCCACATTCTGGCTTAGGCTGGGAAGAACTCAGCTTTGATTTTAGTGGTATGACCGGCAGCGGCACGACGGCTATCACTTTAATCTTTGATTTGGGCGAAATGGGGAATGCCGAAGCAGACCCAGCTAACTGGACGTTCTACTTTGATGACCTGACCTTGCCTGCTTCTTCAGATGAGGGGAACGGTGGTGATAACGGCAATGATGCTGACAATGACGGTGTAGCCGATGATATTGACCAATGTCTTAATACGCCAGCCAATAGCATCGTTGATGCCACGGGTTGTGTGGTCAATGTTACGTCAGACTGGAACTTAGTCTGGAATGACGAATTTAATGGCACGTCAATCGATCAAGAAAAATGGTCTCACGAGGTCAATTGCGACGGTGGCGGCAACAATGAAAAGCAATGTTATACCGCCAGCAGTGATAACTCATTTGTCCAAAACGGTGTGTTAACCATCGTCGCCAAACCAGAAACGGGACAACCTTTGCCTTACAGTTCTGCCCGTTTAATATCTAAAAACAAAGGTGATTGGACATACGGTCGTTTCGAAATACGCGCCAAGGCTCCAAGTGGACAAGGCTCGTGGCCTGCAATATGGATGCTGCCTACAGATTACATCTACGGCGGTTGGCCACACTCGGGTGAAATCGATATATTTGAAGCAGTGAATCTTGGTGTGCCATTGAATGATGGCACAGGTGCCGTGGAATCGAATGTACACGGCACAATCCATTATGGTCAAAGTTGGCCCAATAACGATAATTCCGGCCTTAGTTATGCCTTACCAGAAGACGCTAATCCGGCAGATGACTTTCATATTTACGCACTTGAGTGGGAAGAAGGTGAGTTACGCTGGTATGTGGATGGGGTCTTGTATGAAACACAGCGTAAATCAACCGTCAGTTACGACGCTAACGGTACCGCGAATGGTTTGAGTCATCGTGGATGGTACACCGAGCAAAGCGGCGAAACCTTGTGGAATAACGCGCCTTTCGATGAGCGCTTTCATTTATTGCTTAATTTCGCAGTAGGTGGCGCTTGGCCTGAAGCGGTAAATCAAGGCGGTGTCGATGCTTCCGCATTTAGCGCAGCCAATCGTTTCGAAGTGGATTATGTGCGGGTTTATGAGTGCTCAACATCACCTAGCAATGGTCATGGCTGCGCGACTGTAACGGATGGCTATGCAGAGTCTGTTGCAAATGGCGGAACCTTAATAAATGGCGCGGCGCCTATCCCTGTGCCGGAATCAGATGGTATCGCTCGTGATTTAGTGATATTTGACGACATGTTAAACGATGCTTGGCCTGCATGGGATTGTTGTGGCGAGTCAACACCAGTGGTGGTGTTCGATGATGAGCTTCAGTCTCAGGTGATTGAATTCGCGGTAGGTGACATTCCAACCGTATTGGGATTCAACACCACATTGGCCACAGTGCCAGCGCCTTTTGATGCATCCCCAATTGCCAATAGTGGTACGTTGGAATTTGATCTGAAACTTGTTACGCCGAGCACCAATACTTCAGCAGCCTGGAACTTGAAGGTGGAGCAGGGCGGTGCGGCCAGTGAAGCGGTTGTTACGCTTGTTACTCCGACTGCGAATTGGCAGCACTATTCCATTGCGTTATCGACCCTTAAACAAGGCGGTTTGATGTTAAATGGAATAGACGTGGTGATGCTTTTCCCCGATTGGGGACAAGGAGAGGGCGCGGTGTTCCGTGTTGATAACGTGCAATTTTTGCAGGGTGAAGATGACGGCACAGGCGGCGATGATGGGGATAACGGTGGTGGTGTAACCGATCCTGAAGTCGGTGATGAATTGGTCGCCAATGGTTCGTTTGACAATGGCGTCCAAGGGTGGACGGGAGACGTGAACGTCATTCAAGAGGCAAGCAACTATGTGTTCCAGGCGGATATTGCCGCTGCGGGTAACTCATGGGATGTCAACCTAAGCCAAGTCATGACCTTAATCGCGGATGAAACCTATGTGGTGACATTCAAAGCGAAGGCGTCTATTTTGCGTAATATCGTCGTTGGACTTGGGCTAAACCACGATCCTTGGAGCAACGTAACCGAGAATGCTGCACTGACAACGGATTGGCAGACTTTTTCATACACGTTCACTGTGAATGGGTTTGGAGATGACAACAGCCGCGTATTCTTTGACCTTGGTGCTGACATAGGTATCGTGCAAATCGATGATGTGAGTGTGGTGCTCCAAGCCACAAATGGCGGCGGGGATGGTGAGCCAGTCACTGAAGACGAATTCGTCTTGATTTCAGCGACCGAAGAAACAGATATCAACTTCGCTCCCAATACGGTAGGTGAATGGAGCACGGGTACAACCTTGCAAAGCGACGTTATGTTCGACGGTCTGCGTGGTTGGGAGTTGATTTCTAGCTCAAACTCTCCGGAACAAGGGAATTGGGGCTCGGTATTGGCCTTTCAAAATGGAATAGACGGTGATTTCGGTTTATTTAACCGCATTGACCTCAAAGTCGCCACGACAGGTCATTACGCAGGCGGATACAAAGTGGCGATTTCGGCCAACGGTGTTAGCAAGGAAATTGCGATACCGGTAAATGAATCTGTTTCCACATGGCAGAGTATTTCATTGGATACGAAAGCTATTCCACTTAATTTATCCAAAGTCGATTGGATTGCCGTGTATGGCATTGGTGGGCAAGCCGGAGTGTCACGCATTTACGTGACGGACTTCTCGTTAGTGAAAGACAGTGCCATCGAGTTTGAAACTGACACCACTAACGATTTCGTGTTTATCTCATCGGATGCGTCCATAAGTGTTGATCTAATTGTTGATAACGATAATTACAGCGATGTGGGTAACGTAATATTCGGTGAGTGGAGCACGGGTACGGGGATCTCAAATACCCAGTATAATGGTTTAAATGGCTTACGACTTTCTGCTGGTGGCTCATGGGGTGCAGTGTTGGCCTTACAAGGTGATATCTCAGATGGTAATAGTATTGATAACTATGATACGGATTTCTCGACCTACACAAACCTTCGTTTTAAGGCGGCGTCGCAGGGTGCTTTTGAGCGGTACGCCGTGTCTATAGTCTCTGCTATTGACGGCAAAGAGTCTGCTCAGGAAGTCGGGTTCGCGCTAACGAACCAAGCTGATTGGAATGACATTGACATTGACCTTGGTATGTACGGAGTCGATTTATCCAATGTTAGCCAAATTGCACTCTTTGGCGTGTATGACGGCGGCTCGGCTAGCCAAAGCTTATACATTACAGATTTGGTTATGTATGACTCAGGCAAAGTAGCCTTGGCTGATAAAGACAGCTCAGATGACAAGTTTGTATTCTTTTCATCAAGCGGTGAAGACAGCGATATGCTGTTTGACGGTGATGACTATGCGCACAATGGCAATATGACTATTGGTGAATGGTCAACCGGCACAAGCTTTAACTCTGATGTGATGTACAACGGACTAAGTGCATTTGAGTTAGTGCGCGGCTCAGGTAGTTGGGGGGCGGTACTGGCCTTAGCGGGTGATATATATGGTGATGTGCAGCAATACAGCATCGATGTTGCCGCTTATCAAACCCTCAACTTTAAAATCGCCGCTGCTGGTGGGTTCTCAGAATACACGTTAGATTTTGTTGTTGATGGCTCAGAGCACAAAGTACCACTTTCAGTAAACAGTAATTGGAATGAGGTGACCATCAATTTAGCGGATATACCGCTAAACCTATCGAAGCTTACCCAAATTGCCATTTTTGGTGTGGGAGGCGGGCAAGGAAACCGTATATACATCACAGATATGCATCTGAGTAAGTAGTCCAAGTACCCCGTTTATTGGCTAAATGTGCTTAGCTGATAAATCGGGTGACACATTGCAAAACGCAAAGTGAATTAAAAACCTAAACCATGACAATGGTTTAGGTTTTTTTTTGGTGCAAGTTTTGATTCCTTGGTGCATAAGTCGCATTGCTTGTATTTTATGCATGGTGTAAAGCCTTTAATTTAACGGCTTGTTTTTTATGAGAATAGTGGCGTCTTTTTTGCTACATTCCCGCCCCCTCTATAAATTGTTATTGGTATTGAGATGTTCCAACGTTTTGCCCGCGTATCAAACGCGTCACTTGCAGTTATTTTTGCTATTTTTTGTTCTTCCGTATCAGCCGAAAAGGTCATTTACGATACCGATATGGGTATTGATGATTGGTCGGCTATGTTAGTGGTGGCAAATCACCCAGAAATTGAATTGCTTGGCGTGACGTCTAATGGCGTTGGGGAAGGCGATTGTGCTGAAAATATGGTGAATATTCCGGGACTGCTTGCGCTGTCAAACTCACCTGACGTGCCTTTTGCTTGCGGCGATCATTACCCGATTGATGGTTATTTTGCCTTTCCCGCTCCTTGGCGTCAGCAGGCTGATACGCTCTCGGGTGTACCTGTACCAAAAACAAATCGCCAACCAACTGACATGGACTCGGTAGAGCTTATTCATCACCTGCTTAGCCAACAAAATGAGCAAGTGGTATTACTCAGTGCGGGCAGCTTAACCAATATTGCCCAGTGGTTGCATAAATACCCAGAAGATATGTCTAAAGTATCGCGCCTTGTGATGATGGGCGGCGGCTTTGATGCGCCTGGTAATATTATCGTGCCAGGCTTTACAGGGGACCACCCTAACAAAAAGGCAGAATGGAATATTTACGTGGATGCAGTGGCCGCAGAGCAGGTTTTTGCCTCTAATTTGGCCGTTGAAGTTGTCGGATTAGATTTAACCAACCAAGTGAAAGTGACCCCCGAATACGCCAAACGTTTTAAAAGTGAAGTCAGAACACCAGCCGCTAAGTTCTGGGATAAAGTGCTAGATGACAATGACTGGTTTATCGAGTCAGAAGAATACTACTTCTGGGACGTACTAGCAGCGCTTGTGGTAGTTGAGCCAGAGCTATGTCAAGGAGAGTTGCAATCAGTCTGGGTGGAATTTAGTGAAGTAAAATCAGGAGGTAAATGGACAGACACCAGCATGCCCAAAATCACGGAAGCAGGCAAGACGCGCTCTCATTACGACCCTGCTACTTTCGGGATAACGCACATTGGCGGAAATAATCCAGCGGTTAAAATATGTCGCCACACTGAGCCCCAACGTGCATTCGATGCGTTAATTGAAATACTCAATGTTGAACGTCAATCAGGTATTCAGCCAATCTAAATTGTTTGGGGCATGCTGAGTAACCAAAACCATGCCCCCAATAAACCTAAGTAAAGTCAGGAATATCTTTGGCTAACTTTTCTGCTAGCGGCAATGAGATAGACACTGAACTTAAGGTGTTTTGATGAGAGAGATCTAATGACTGATTCGGTGTCTTTTTTTTAAAAAAGCCTTTATCTCGCAGCTTAAATACCCGAGTAACGGTGGGCAGTAAGCTGTTTTCAGCAAGCCATAGTAAGCCTGCGGTAACAGGCCCACCGGCCACCAAACCTAAGCCCAAAAAGCCAATACTCAATGCAACTTTTTTAATGCCGCCGTCTTGCTCGTCATTTTCAAAATGTGCAGACAGGGCTTTAGAGTATTTTAATGAAACCTCTTCTACTAGCTTTGCGTTTACTTGGCCAGCGAAGAACTGTTCCATCACATCCTGATACTCTTTTTGTACGCCCGCTACGTCGCTAAAAGGGTCGACTAACTCTTTCCATAGTTGAGGGCGATCGAAGCTTAGTTTTTGCGGAATTTGAATTGACGGGATATCAATTAGTTCTGATTCAGTGGGTTGCCCTAGTTGAATTAAATCGGCGAACGCACGGCTATAGCGAGTCTCAACTAAGATTTTACGCTGGCTAAATTGTGCGCTCAGACAGACCGCAAAGTTATAGTGATACGCTTCACTGGCGAGTCCCATTAGCTCGTTTATTTTTTCCTTAGCATTAGGCGTATCGCCTAACACTTTTATACAGGCTTGCTCCCAGCGAGTCCGCGTTGCTTCTTTGTCAGACTTATTTTTCAATGTATATAAATCAAATACGCGTTGAAAGTCATCATTAGTAACTGCAGTCATACCTAGGTTTTCAACGTGTAAATGCCGACTGCGACACAGCATATTATCAAACCCATGACTAATATGTTTTTTCGGCCAAGGAATGAAGTTTTCGATGCGCTGTAACCCCGGCTCCCACTGCTTTAGCATTGTTCGAAGCGCAGGCCAGTCGGCACTCTTTTGTAATGTTTGAAAGCTTTCGACACCCTGGGCAGACATTTTCTCTGCCACGTCTAACAGCGAACCGCTGCGTGACATGATTTGTACAAAGTTTGCTTCTACTAGTGCTTTTAGCGGAGACGAGGTCGGGTTGAGTAATGCGTGGCGTGCAAACGGATGATTTAACAGATATCCGTCATTGATAATAATTTTTTCGCCCAATAAAGCCTTGCGGATCAACATCTGATTGAATTGCTGTTGGCCCATCTCAATGTTCCATGGGTAGCGTTGCACCACATCGTCTAAGGTGCCCAAATAAGTTAGCGCTTGCTGCACAATGAAATCACTCGCCTAAAACTAAAATAGAATAACAGTGTAACCTTATTACCTGCTGATTTTTATAGCTTAATTTAAGTTTTCACGAAATGTAAAGTAGACAGAATAGCTGCTAATCAGAGTAGTAGGTGACGGCTCCATCACCCAATCAAGCAAATCCATCAACTGCAGAGTTTGTGAAGGCGTGATCCCTGGAAAGTTGCACAGGACTATATCTAAAATATCGGTAGCCTTAAGCTTCAACCTTTGGCCGGTGTCACTCAATTTCAGCAAGCGCTTTCGCTTATCTTTTTCTTCTTGGATGATGCTAAGCAGGCTTTCAGCCTTGAGATATGAGGCAAACATGGGCAGTAGCATTACATTATTTTAATAACGTGTACTACTTGTCTCGGTGGTCTCTTTTATCGTTATATTTCATTTTAGATACGAACCACAATCGACCAGTTTAAATAAACCGGCATTAAAAACCAAAGTAATCGTGCAACTATTAATTTATGTACAAACCACGATTGGTAACAACAACCATCAGGAAAATATTTTATTAAAAGTATCGAGGTCTGTATCCGCAAGTGGCGCATTATCTAATCGTTCGTTCAAATACTCCTTGAGCATTTTTAGGTTAGTGATGTCTTTAACTATTGCTTGGCAGTTATCAGCAATTTCTTGTCGCTCAGTAATCAATGATTCGATGTTTTTTGCAGTGGCTTTTTTACTTCGCCCAGATAATTGTTGCCATACCATGCCCTCTGGGGTGTTTGCTGATGACAGTTGATGATTTTCACGCTCCAATAAATGTATGCGCTGGCGCAGTAACTTTTCTATTGCTTGCATCGTAGCGTCATCAAAAATCAAGTCGGTGTCGTCATAATGCTGTTGATACATTAATAATAAGGTAAAGGCATCGTTGGTTTTTCGAGCTTCTGACAGTTGCTGCATCAGTTTATGTTTATGGGTTTTTTTTGCGTCATCCATTTCTTTATCAGGGTGAAACTTGGCCGCTAAACGTTTATAAATTTTGTTCAACTCGCTGCGTTTAAACAATTTGTCTAACGCGAGTCGTTCACTTTTTCGTTGGCCATTCTGATCAACCTGATCATATTGCTCGTCTTGCCATTCATTGTGATCACCGTCGCGCTGCTTAGCGTCCTGCTCTTCTTGTGATTTTTTATGCATACGGTCTATGTATTGCTGTAATTCGTCCGGATCCCTGGCAACGTTACTGAGCTCTTCGGCGTTTAGATTTAGTTCGTCACCAAACAAATCTTCTAACATCATGGCTAATTGTTGTAGATTCTCTGCACTTTCTTCAAAAGGATTTCTTTCAGCCAAAATTAATAATTGTTGTTGCAGCGCATCACGCAAACTATCTATTTCAATATTCTGGGCAAAGGGATTCGATTCAATGAAATACAGTTCTTGATTGATCCAATCCAATAACTCCTCACGGTGTGCTTCACTCAAAGATTTACGTGAAACAAAAGGTATTAACGTGGTGATTAGGGTTTGCACTTGAATGCACATTTCTTGTTCGTGAGGCAGCACATTAGACTGAAAACTTTGATACAGCTGCGTTATTTTCTTCTTCTTTGTATCGTTTTTTTTATGGTTCTTTTCGATTTTCTGCCAAAGATTTTTAATTGAAGCAACAATAGACGAGTCGTTAAAGTTGTCTGTTTGTTTGGTTGTTATTAAATGTATGGCCAAAATGCTCCCACCTTCTTAAGGGTAAATAGACGTGATAGTAGTACGAATGAAAAATGGCTATGGAAGCATAGCCACGTCTTCGAAATGGCATTAACGAATGGTTTGATAGACTGATTTTATCATCTGCGGCTTTTGCTTGGAAGCTAACCCATAAATACCAATTTAGTATGGCGCTTCTGGTCATTTGGCACACTATTTAGCTCATTTACAATAACTCTTTTTGGGTGATTTTGTACGGCATATATTAAGCGCATTGATTGTTTATCAACAGCCAGAACGATTTGCTTTTGACTGGGCTTTAAACGAATAATGCTGCATATTCCCCCAAAATGCTGGATATTTGTGATCATAAAGCATCAAGAAAAAATTGCCTCACCAGAGGTTATTCAACGCCAATACGAGGCTTTAGGATACATATGCAGCCATTCGGTTGCCACTGCAATTTACCTCGCTTGTCACTTGCAAAAACCTATTTTAATTGAAGGGCCACCCGGTGTAGGAAAAACCGAATTGGCAAAAATAACGGCTACTTATCTAAATGCTCCGCTGATCCGTATGCAATGCTATGAGGGCCTTGATGAGTCAAAAGCACTTTATGAGTGGAAGTACGGCAAACAACTGCTTTACACCCAAGTACTTAAAGAGCAACTGGGAGATGTACTCAGAGGCGCTCGCGGTTTAGACGAATCTATTGCTCGGTTGCATGATTTTGGCGATATCTTTTATTCGCAGGATTTTTTGGAGCCTAGGCCCTTATTGCAAGCTTTGCAAAGTGACGACGGCGCTGTGTTATTAATTGATGAAATAGACAAGGCTGATCAAGAATTTGAGGCCTTCCTACTAGAATTATTATCGGATTATCAAGTGTCTATTCCAGAAATTGGTACGGTAAAAGCAAAATCGACACCCATAGTGATGCTTACCAGTAACAATACTCGAGAGCTCGGTGATGCCTTGAAGCGACGTTGTTTGCATCTGTATATTCCTTTTCCTGATGCGGCTTTAGAAAGCCGTATTTTGGCAACGCAAGTGCAAGGGCTAGAGACACAGCTAAGAGAACAGATCGTGGCATTGATAGGCGAACTGAGAAATATGCCTTTGAAAAAATCCCCTGCAGTCAGTGAAACCATTGATTGGGCAAGGGCACTGCTTTTACTCAATGTTGAAACACTTGATCCCCATTGGGTAAAAGAAACCTTGAATTTATTATTGAAGTTTCAGGATGATATTGAATTGGTCGAGCCTGAAATTGCAGCTTTGTTGAAGCGGGTATCTTAGGTGCGTTTTGTTGCCGACTTTATTGGGGCATTGCGTGAAGCGGGATTGCCCGTGTCACCAGCAGAGTCTTTGGATGCGCTCAACGCTATCAAGTTGTTAGGCCTCGAAAACCGTAAAACGACCAAAACAGTTTTGGCTTTAACATTGGTTAAACGCCAGACAGATCAAGTTATTTATGACCAATTGTTTGATCTGTATTTCACTGGTGTTGAACAAGTTAAGCAAACGGATAGCGACCAGCTTGTGCCTGAAGAGCAAAAAACAACAAGCGAGGCGGGCTTAGGCGAAAATGAGCAAGAAAGTAGCGCTGACGAGTACGCGGCTAGCTCAGCGTTGGGCCAGTCACTTAGTCAAAAGCAAGATATGCGCCTGGCAATTACCCAGGCTGCAATGGCAGAGAATTTGTCATCTATCGTTTTCTTTACCCAAAAAAATCACTTTGCCTACAAAATAATGCAACGCATGGGTGACGAAGCCCTAAGTGCTGAAATTCACGCAGAAACCCAGAATCCTGAGCAGAAAAAAAGTCAGAACGAATTGATAGAATTTCGAGCGCGTTTGCTTGAGCAAGTGAAAGACTATGTGGAACAGCAATACCTGATTTTTGCACGACACAAGGGCGCTAAGTTCCGTGAAGAACACTTACAGCAGGCAAAATTAAGTCAAATTGAGCATGTTGATTACGCGTTAATGCAACGCTTGGTGCAACGATCTGCCCGTAAATTAGCAGCTCAGCATAGCCGGCGACGATTAACACGTAAGCGAGGCTTGTTAGATGTGCGTAAAACTATTGCTGCTAATGCGGCTTTTGACGGGGCTCTATTTCACACTCGTTGGAAGGCAACACGCATAGAACGACCTAAAATTGTCGCAATCTGTGATGTCAGCGGTTCGGTAAGCCGTGTTGCGCGTTTTCTTTTATTGTTTCTTTACTCGCTACAGGACGTCATGCCGAAAGTCCGCTCTTTTGTATTTGCTTCTGAGATGATCGAAGTAACACAGCTATTGGAGCAAGAGAATATTGAGTTAGCGCTGGAAGAAATAATGCAGCGCTGGGGCGGCTTATCAACGGACTATGGCAAGGCTCTGGCAGATTTTCAGACACAAGTTTTGGCAAGTATCGATAAAAAAACGACGGTTATCCTGCTAGGTGATGCGCGCAATAACCAAGGCGATGGTCGAACAGACATTTGGCAAAAGGTTTTTCGTCAAAGTAAGCGGGTATTATGGCTTAACCCCGAACAACGCAATAGTTGGGATTCTGGCGATTCAATTATGTCGCAGTATTCACCATGGTGCTCCAGTGTTGAACCTTGTCGTAATCTAAAAGATATTGAAGGCATTTTTAATCGGCTTTTGAAATATTCCTAGTACCCGCCGGACGAAGCCGAGAACGAAATTCTCGTGGTGTCACAGCCGTTAGCGACTTAAATACCTTTGAGAACGAACTAATATCCCGATAACCCACTCCCATGCCAATGGTTTTAATGCTGTCTTGCGTATTGCCCAAGCGGTGTTTAGCCGCCTCGACTCGAAGACGCTGCAGATAACGAGAGGGCAACTCTCCCGTCGCTTTTTGAAATCGACGGATAAAGGTGCGTTTGCTCATACCAATTTTTTTGGCGAGATGCTGCAGCTCTACACTTTGAGTGAAATACTCATCTAGCCAGTCCTGAGCCCGGTGAATACCCACATCTCTGTGTTGCCGAAAACCAGCGATATTAATTAGGTTTAAATCGTAGGTTCGTCTGCTATCAAAACTGATATCTCTGGCTAAGCTGGCTGCTATTGATGGACCGCAAAATTTTTCCAGTAGATGCATACTTAAATCCATTGATGCATTTTGGCCATTTGAACTGTAGATGCCAGCATGTTCGACACTCGCTTGGTTGGCTTGCCATTGAACTTCGGGATAACGTTGCTCGAATTCTCTCAAATGACGCCAGTAAGTGGTTGCTCGCCCCCCATTCAACAAGCCTGCCTCAGCCGCCCAAAAGATTCCACTATTGATCCCAGCGATACGTGCCCCGTTTGCGTGCTGCTCAGCCAACCAAGGCGGAATACCAGGATATTGCTTGGTGAGCTGTTCGAAATCCCCCCAGTAATGCGCCAGCATAATGAGATCGTATGCATCTTCTCCGATGATTACATCGCCATGGATCGACTGGCCACCATAGAGCTGAACCGGATTGCTGTCTGCACTTAGCAAGTCACAGTGAAACTGCCTATCTTTTGGTTGGCGTAAATTAGCGCTGTGAAATAACTCCAGTGAGCCATATACAGTAGATGCCCAAGCTCCATTGAAAATTAGTAAGGCCACTCGCCATTTTGCTCTAGGCATACAATTTACTCCGCGTACGCTATTTGGCACATATGCCTTATTATGTGGCATTTTACCCTAAGTACAAGGAGAAAGAAGGGGCGTAGAGTAGTGGCTTACTTGGGGAATATACCCGAGATGAACAATTGAAAGAGGAGACATTAAGTGGATATTACCTTTTCGGCTGAGGAATTGGCCTTTCGTGACCAAGTGCGCACATTTTTGTCTGAGAATTGGACGCAAGATTTAGCCACCAGAATTCGTGGTGAAGACCAAGAGTTTAAGGCTGCCCAAATTGAATGGCAGAACAAACTGAATGACAAAGGCTGGTTGGCTCCAGGCTGGCCCGTTGAGCACGGTGGTGTTGACTGGTCGGTAACAGAAAACTTCATATTTGAAACAGAGCGTTCATTAGCTGGCGCCCCAGACGTGGTGCCATTCGGTCTGAAAATGGTTGCGCCGGTTATCTATGGCTTTGGTAGTGAAGAACAGAAAAAGCGCTTTTTACCACGCATTCTTAAAAGCGAAGATTGGTGGTGCCAGGGTTATTCAGAACCCGGTGCAGGCTCAGATCTTGCGGCATTGAAAACCAAGGCTGAATTGGATGGTGATGACTATATTGTCAATGGTGCTAAGGTTTGGACTACATATGCCCAGTATGCCGATTGGATTTTCTGTTTGGTACGTACCGATTCTTCTGGTAAGCGACAAGATGGCATTAGTTTCTTATTAATTGATATGAAAAGCCCGGGCATTACGGTTAATAAAATTTCTTCTATCGATGATCATCATAGCCTTAACGAAGTGGTGTTCGACAATGTCCGTGTACCCGTTGCTAACCGCATTGGCGAACAAGACAAAGGTTGGACTTACGCAAAGGCTCTATTGGCTCACGAACGTACTTCTATCGCAGCAGTGGCTGACTCAAAACGCCGGTTACGTGACTTGCGCAAGCTACTCAGTGAAGAAATCACTGGTGGACGCCCACTTATTGAAGATACTCAATTCCAGAATCGTTTATCGAACACTGAAATTGAATTGATGGCATTAGAGTATACCGAATTGCGCGTATTGGCATCTACGGCTGACGGCAAAGGGCCAGGTGTTGAATCATCTTTACTAAAAGTTAAAGGCACTGAAATTCAACAAGCAATCCAGCAAATGTATATGGATTTGGCGGGTTACTACAGCGGAATTATTCACGGTGAAGAAACGGCTGAAAGCATCGGTCACGCCTTTGGTCATGACGCAAGAAAAGCATACATGTACGGACGAGCAGCCACTATTTACGGTGGGTCGAACGAAGTACAGAAAAACATTACCGCTAAATACGTACTGGGTCTTTAATCATGAATTTTAATTTATCTGAAGAACAAAACATGCTCAAAGACAGCGTTGCGCGCTTTGTGCAAGACGAATATGACTTTGAAAGTCGTCGCAGCAATGCTGCTCACGAACTAGGTTTTAACCCTGAAAATTGGCAAACTTTTGCTGAGCTTGGCTGGCTTTCTATTCCCTTCGACGAAGCCCATGGTGGTTTTGGCGGTGGTGCGACCGACGTTATGGCCGTAATGGAAGAGATGGGCAAAGGCTTAGTGGTTGAGCCCTTTATAGCAACCGTATTAACCTTCGGTGGCTTGCTTAATAAAAGTGGCAATACAGCATTAAAAGATACCTATATCGAAAAAATTATTGACGGTTCACTACAGGGCGCATTTGGCTACTTGGAACGTCAGAGTCGTTTTGAGTTGGCTGATGTGAAAACTCAAGCCAAACGCGACGGTGATGATTTTGTACTCAATGGCGAAAAAACCGTTGTGTTTAATGGTGCCGCTGCTGACAAAGTGGTGGTTTCAGCGAGAACTTCGGGCGAACAATGCGACGAAGAGGGCATTACGCTGTTCTTAATTGATACTGACGCTGCTGGTGTAGAACGTACGTCTTATCGTTTAATGGACGGCCAATTGGTTGCCAATATTAAACTCACCGATGTACGCGTGGCGAGCGACCATGTGCTAGGTGACGTCGATAAAGCTTACCCCATTATTGAAGCTGTGGTTGGCGAGGTTATTATTGCCTTATGTGCTGAAGCGATGGGCATCATGCAAAAATTAAATACCACCACAATTGAATACACCAAAACCCGTCAGCAATTCGGCGTGGCGATCAGTAGCTTTCAAGCGTTGCAACATCGTATGGTCGATATGTTTATGGCGGGCGAACAAGCCAAGTCAATATTGTATCGCGCGGTATGTGCAGCAGAAAGTGGTGCAGATGATTTAGCTAAAAACATTGCTGCATTAAAAGTGATGATAGGCCGAAACGGAAAATTGATTGGTGACGAAGCCATCCAATTACACGGCGGCATGGGTCTAACTGATGAGCTAGATGTAGGCCATTACGTGAAGCGCCTGATGATAATTAACACCACCTTCGGTGATGCCGATTACCAGCAGCAAAAATTTAATCGCTTGGCGTATTCCGACTGATATACAATTCAGTCGTCATCTAGCAAAGGTGATCATCAAAAAACACCTACCAATACGGTAGGTGTTTTTTGCCTATATATCACGGTATCAATACGTTCAAATTCGACAGTTCGCTGTCATAATAATCTAGCGACCTCAAATAGAAACCCATATATCAAAAGGGTTTCAGCATGGCGGTCCCGTTAATTTCTGTTTTACAAACAAATATTATGTTCTCTGTGCCCCCGACCAAGTAAATATCGTTAGGCCTGACCTGAGACTTTAGCTTTTAAAAAATCAACAAATACCCGTACTTTTGACGGCAAATATGAGCGACTCTGATAGACCAGCCAAGCGGCAGTATCGAATTCTGTTGCGGTGCATGCGTAATCAGGGAACAAGTCCACAAGCAGCCCGTTTTGTATCTCATCTTGGCAAAGCCAGTCGGGTAGAAGAGCGGGACCAAGGCCTGCCACAGTACAAGCTGTCATGGTGAGCCCATGGGAAATCAGTAAATGGCCGGTCACAGGCACATCCAACGTATTATTGTGTAAATCGCGAAATTTCCATGTGCTGCGATACCCAGGCATCGAAAACAAAAGACAATCAAGCTCACTCAAAGCAGTAGGATCTTTCGGCTTACAGTGCGTTTTAATATACGTAGGACTCGCACAAACATGGAATCGCCTGGAAACCAATTTATGTGAAATGAAATCACCCACAGGTCGTTGCCCGAACCGGATAGCAACATCAATTTGCTCCTTAACGAGATCCACATGGCTGTCCATTAATAATAGTTCGAGCGTCAGGTCGGGGTACAAAGCGCGAAATTCTGGCAAAATCGGCGCCAAGACTCTTTGCCCAAAGGAGGTGCAAGCCGTTATTCGTAATGTACCCGTAGGCAAGCTAACCAAATCTAAAGCGGCTTCACCGGCTCGGTCAAATTCACCCATGAGATTTTGAACGCGAGAAAAATACTCATTGCCTGCTTCGGTAGGCGAGAGCTTTCGGGTGGTCCTTTGGAAAAGCCGGAAGCCCAACTGAGACTCCAAGCTCGCAACAGAGCGGGAAATAGATGAAGGGTCAACGTTGCGTTGACGAGCAACGGCAGCAAAGCTACCACGCTTCATAACATCTACAAATACTCGTACAGATTCAAAATCCATTCATGCATTCCGTACACTAAAGTCATGAGTATAGGTGGGTTTATCAAACGAGCAACAATAGTTAAGCTCAATTACATGCAATGGCTTGGTTGTCTGCCATATACGTTTCAACTTTTAGGGAAAATACGATGAGTTTGCAATTTTATACTGACTTTTTCAACTCCACAGCGGATGTACTTAACGACGTAATAAAAAACGATACATGGCCGACAACATTTGTGTCTGGGCCGTCTGAAGGGCTCCATGAACACTGGCATGCAGATGAAGTACATGCTTATATTATGGAAGGTGAAACCGACTTCTTAGATGCCAAAAGTGGTACCCGAACGAAAGTAAAAGCAGGGGATAAAATCGTGATCCCAGCCAAAGTGCTACATGCAGAGGGGGCGGTGGAAGAGCGAGTCGTATATATTTTGGCCCTTCCCAAACCACTGCCGCCAGAAGAATTTCTCGCCATGTATGACCCAATAGAGCTCAGTCAATAAGTCGATTCAGTTGCAACCATGCAAAGTATTGGAAGTCAGCTAAATCAAGCTCGTTTTTTAATGTTTGAGTTGTGCTACGTTTACTTTGACCCTCAAGATTAAAAATTTTAAATCGATGAAGGGGCATTTTTATTTTCGACTGATGTCTCCCAGAGCATCGAAGGCTAGTATGCGTTCATTGGCGGTGGCGCTAACAGCATCGCGCATAAGTGAACGCGGTATATAAATGCCTGAAAATCATGAAGTTCGCAAAGTGGATAGCAAAAAAGCACCCGAAGGGCTTAAAAATAGGGAAGTTAATGCAAAGAAGGGAAATGGTGCCGACTACCGGAGTCGAACTGGTGACCTACTGATTACAAGTCAGTTGCTCTACCAACTGAGCTAAGTCGGCACACTAGATTCCCGCTCTAGGCAGCCATGTGCTAGAGCGAGGCGACATTCTATTGATTCCACTTTTGTTGTCAACCAAAAGATCTTATTTTATCTGTAAAAGACGTTCCGCTTCACTATTTAGAGTTGGGAAATAGCTATCGGGTAACCATTTTTGTATTTTTTGCATCTTAGCGCCAAGCTCAGCATAGTTGCTCGCGGTAATATTTATATGGCCCATTTTGCGTTTTGCGCGTGGGGTTTTCATATAACCGTGCAAATGCGTTCTTGGTACAGCTAATAGTTCTCTAGAAGGTAAATCGCAGCCAATCACGTTTAGCATCACGCTGGAGGCAATAACTTCGGTTGAGCCCAGGGGTAACTCACAAATCGCCCGTAAGTGATTTTCAAACTGACAGGTATCCGCGCCTTGCATGCTCCAGTGCCCAGAGTTGTGCACCCGTGGGGCAATTTCATTGACTAGCAAAGTATCGCCCATCTGAAAGAACTCTACCGCTAATACGCCAATATAATTTAGCTCATTGGCAAGTGCGCTGAATATATCCTTGGCTTGGGCTGTTAATACTGACGTAATAGCCGGGGCAGGGGCCACACAAGTATGTAATTGTCCCTGATGGTGTAGGTTTTCAACCAAAGGATACAAGGCCAGTTGACCATTTTTACCCCGAGCACCCACTAACGACACTTCACGTTCAAAGTTGAGCATCTTTTCGACGACTAATGGGACTTTTTTTAGATCCAGCTCAGCCAATGCTTGTTTGATTTCAGGTAGCTGGTCTTTACTGGATAAGCGCCACTGGCCGTACCCGTCGTAACCGTCTCGGCTCGATTTAATAATCAGCTTTTCGCCAAGAGTTTCAACGGCTTGATCAAGTTGATCAACGTTATCAACAATCACGTAGGGGCAATTAGCAATATTTAGTTTATCTAATAAGGCTTTTTCTTTAACTCGATCAGCACCCGCTGCGATGGCTTCGATACTGGGCATTAGCTTACCACTGCGGTTTACTTGCTCAAGAAGTGCTTCGGGAATATGTTCGAATTCCACTGAAATGGCGTCGGCGGCTTCAATAGCAGTTTCAAGGTGTATGTTTAGCACCTGTTTATCTATCGGATTGACCACTTTGTGATTGCTCACGTCGACTGCGCGTACCTCGATACCAAGCGGCACGCCGGCTAATGCCATCATTCTGGCTAATTGACCTGAGCCTAAGATCAGTACGTTCATTCAGGCAATTCCAATGGGGGCTGTGCAAGCACGTCAGCAGTTTGCTTTTGTCTAAACTGAATGATGGCGTCCCGTACAGTTGTATCTTGTAAGGCAATGACTTGTGCGGCCAATAAGCCTGCATTAGCTGCGCCTGCTTCTCCGATGGCTAAGGTACCAACCGCCACACCCTTGGGCATTTGTACGATTGAATATAAGGAATCCACACCACTTAGCTGGCTTGAGCGCACGGGTACGCCAAAAACGGGTAGGTGAGTGTGAGCGGCTATCATACCGGGTAAGTGCGCTGCGCCGCCTGCGCCACCAATAATCACTTGATAGCCTTTGTCGGCAGCGCTTTCTGAGAATTCAGTTAACAGTGCTGGGGTGCGATGAGCTGATACTACTTGAGCATGATAACTCACACCTAACGTGTCTAACATTTTTGCCGCTTGGGCCATAGTGGGCCAATCAGACTTGGATCCCATAACAATCGCAACTTGAGGCATTTTCACTCTCACTTAACATCGGTTTAAAAGGTATCAACGCACTTGAGTCGGCACATAAAATGTCGCCCTAACAATCAAGATGTCGTCAGCCATAAAATTTTGGAAACGGATTGTAGCCCAAATCACGGAGCGAGTCCCGTTTGTGCGTTAATCCATCAATAATTGAGCATAAAATAGCTCATGCTCAAGTGCTTTGCCCTTAGTGAGTTGAAACAGGCCAAGCGCAAAACAAAAAATCCGCTGTGGGCAAGCCAACAGCGGATTTTATAATGCAATTTGTGCTACATGCTTAGCTTCTTTGCTTACGCATCGCAGTGAAGAATTCGTCATTGGTTTTGGTCATAGACAACTTACCAATAAGGAATTCCATCGCATCGATTTCTGACATTTCATGGACGATTTTACGCAAAATCCACATCTTTTGTAATTCATCTTGAGTGGTCAGCAACTCTTCGCGACGAGTACCTGAACGGTTGTAATCAATCGCTGGGAAAACACGTTTTTCCGCAATTTTACGGTTAAGGTGCAATTCCATGTTACCAGTACCTTTAAACTCTTCGTAGATAACTTCATCCATTTTAGAGCCGGTATCGATAAGCGCTGTGGCGATAATAGTTAAACTGCCACCTTCTTCGATATTACGTGCAGCACCGAAGAAACGTTTTGGTTTATGCAATGCGTTTGCATCCACACCACCGGTTAGTACTTTACCTGATGATGGAATAACAGTGTTGTAGGCACGGGCCAAACGGGTAATTGAATCAAGCAAGATAACCACATCTTTCTTATGCTCAACTAAGCGTTTTGCTTTCTCGATAACCATTTCGGCCACTTGTACGTGACGACTCGCTGGCTCATCGAATGTAGAAGCAATAACTTCACCTTGAACAAGGCGTTGCATCTCGGTGACTTCTTCTGGGCGTTCATCAATCAGTAACACCATCAATAAACATTCTGGATGATTAGCGGCAATTGACTGAGCGATGTTTTGCAATAATAAGGTTTTACCGGCTTTTGGTGGTGCGACGATAAGACCACGCTGACCACGTCCGATAGGTGCTGCTAAATCAAGTACACGAGCAGTAATGTCTTCGGTACTGCCGTTTCCGCGTTCCATGATTAAACGCTCATTGGCATGCAGTGGCGTTAAGTTTTCGAACAATATTTTATTACGCGCATTTTCAGGGCGATCAAAATTGACTTCGCTAATCTTTAACAGGGCGAAGTAGCGCTCGCTGTCTTTAGGTGGGCGAATTTTACCTGAAATGGTATCGCCAGTGCGTAAGTTAAAACGGCGGATTTGGCTCGGTGAGACGTAAATATCGTCAGGACCTGCTAAATACGATGCGTCATTAGAACGCAAGAATCCAAAGCCGTCTTGAAGGATTTCTAATACGCCGTCGCCGAAAATATCTTCTCCGCCTTTAGCGTGGGTTTTCAATATCGAAAATATGATGTCTTGCTTACGCGCGCGGGCCATGTTTTCTAGGCCCATTTTCTCGGCCAGTGCAACTAGCTCACTGATTGGTTTATTCTTGAGTTCCGTTAGGTTCATATTGGTGGGTCTTTTTATGCTTGGAAAATTCGCTGTAACAGCAAAAATTGATTGAATGGTTCAAAGTTAATTACTTTTAAAATCTTTGATTGGTACGAAAATACAGGTCTGTTCAGGTGAGAACAATGAAAATTTAGCACCAAAATTACAGTACGTCTAGTGAAAATAGTGCTTTTAATCGTCGTACATTGAACATGGATTGCGCAAAGTATAAAAAAGCCCGAAGTAATCGGGCTTAATTTCAGTACCTATTATTAGATATTTTCGTTAAGAAACTCTTCTAATTGGCCCTTAGATAGTGCGCCCACTTTAGTCGCAGCTACGTTACCGCCTTTGAATAAAAGTAAAGTCGGGATACCACGAATACCGTACTTAGGTGGTGTTTCGTTATTTTCATCGACATTTAGCTTGCCAACTGTTAACTTGCCATCGAATTCGTCAGCAATTTCATGCAAAATTGGCGCAATCATCTTACACGGACCGCACCATTCCGCCCAGAAGTCAACCAGTACAGGACCAGTCGCATTGATAACATCTGCCTCGAAACTATCGTCCGATAATTGGATAATTTTGTCGCTCATTCTTTTCTCCGTCATTTATTCTAGCGCCGATTTAATTCAGCGTGATCGTGATTGTTATATAGAAACTGTTTTTTAATGCAAGCACTGATAAGCTATAAGCTATGCAAACAACTCATTTAACCGAAACACATTTCGCGGACTTGCCAATTAATGAGCAAGTCGTTAAGGCGTTATCCGCCGCAAACTTTAGTCACTGCACGCCCATACAAGCGTTAAGCTTGCCCCCTTTATTAGAAGGGCATGACATAGCAGGTCAAGCGCAAACCGGAACCGGTAAAACTATCGCGTTCTTGGTGGCAACTTTTCATTACTTGCTAAGTAACCCGCAGCCCACTAAAAAACAACCAAGAGCCATTATTATGGCGCCAACCAGAGAGTTGGCAGTTCAGATCTTTAACGATGCAGAATTGCTAAGTCAACACACTGGTTTGTCTCTCGGATTGATTTATGGGGGCGAAGGTTATCAAAGTCAACGGGAAAAACTGCAAGAAGGTGTAGATATTATTATCGGCACTACTGGCAGGATCATTGATTATTACAAACAGAACATCTTTTCTTTGGCTGGTATTCAAGTAGCAGTACTTGATGAAGCTGATCGCATGTTTGATTTAGGCTTTATTAAAGATATCCGTTATCTTTTCAATCGTATGCCTCAACCAACAGAGCGTTTAAGCATGTTGTTCTCGGCGACATTGTCGTATCGAGTACAAGAGCTAGCTTACGAGCACATGGATAATCCCACGCACGTGCAAGTCGAGCCTGAGCGCAAAACCGGTACACGTATCAAAGAAGAGCTTTTTTATCCTTCTGATGAAGATAAAATTGCCTTATTGCTAAGCTTGATGGAAGAAGAGTGGCCTGATAAAGCCATTGTTTTCGCCAACACCAAGCACAGCTGCGAGAAAGTATCTGATTGGTTACAATCTGACGGACATCGCGTGGGTTTATTAAGCGGTGATGTTCCGCAGAACAAGCGTTTGAAAATTCTTGAGGATTTCACCTCAGGCAAATTAGACGTGCTAGTGGCTACCGACGTTGCTGCCCGTGGATTACACATTCCTATGGTAAGCCACGTATTTAACTTTGACCTACCTGATGATGCGGAAGATTACGTGCATCGTATCGGCCGTACCGGTCGCGCCGGTCAAAGTGGAAGTTCAATTAGCTTCGCGTGTGAGCGCTATGCACTGAATTTACCAGCGATTGAAACCTACATCGAACATGCTATTCCAGTAACCGAATACAAACCGGATGCACTTCTTCGTGATGTTGAGGCACCTAAGCCGCGCCATAAAAAGCGTATGCAAAATGGTCGCAGCCCACAGAAGCGTCAATCGAGTTCGCGTAACCGTAGGAAGCCATGATTACATCTACTCGCTTGCCCCAGAGCCATCCTGAGGAGTTATATGCAGCCGTTGATTTAGGCTCAAACAGCTTCCATTTGGTCATCGTTCGGGTCGTAGCGGGTAATGTACAAATCATTGGTAAAGTTAAGCAAAAAGTCCGCCTAGCCTCAGGGCTAGGCGATGACATGATACTTGACGATGAAAGCTTAGAGCGCGGCTGGAGCTGTCTCGAAACCTTCTCCGAGCGTCTGCAAGATATTCCCAGTGATAATATTCGTGTGGTGGCAACAGCCACTTTGCGCCTAGCAAAAAATGCTCAAGTCTTCACGACCAAAGCTGAAAAAATCCTCAAGCACAAACTAACGGTAATTAGTGGTGAAGAAGAAGCTCGTCAAATTTATTTGGGCGTGGCTTATACCTCTGCTAATCAAGGTAATTCTCTTGTTATTGATATAGGCGGGGCGAGTACTGAAATCATAATCGGTAATGATATGGATCCCATTAACCTAGTTAGTTTGAACATGGGTTGTGTAACGTTTAAAGAACGTTATTTTGTGGATGACATACTCAGTGAAACCAATTTTGATAATGCGATTCAGGCTGCTAAAATACTAGTAGATGGGGTAGCCGACAAATTCATTAACTTTGACTGGCAGCAATGTTTGGGTGCTTCTGGCACACCTCAGGCGATTACCGAAATATTAGTCGCGCTAGGTATAAGTGACGCTATTAGGCTCGATTATTTATATAATTTACGCCAACAATGCATCGACTGTGCAACCTTAGATAATCTTATTATTGAGGGACTCGAAGAGTCCCGGCGGATTATTTTCCCTAGCGGCTTAGCTATTCTTATCGCCTTGTTCGAATCTCTTAATATTAAAGATATGCAAATATCTGGCGGTGCACTGCGCGAAGGTCTGATTTACGGCATGCTTGAAAACATGCAGCAAAACGATCGACGTATGCAAACTATTCATCAGCATATGCTGCATTTTCACATTGATAGTGAGCAAGCAGAAAGAGTCAAAGACGTGGCGTTGCTATTGTTCCATCAACTCAGTGAGCAGGTAGATGTGAGTGGCGTTGATGGCGAAGCGATGTTGACGGCAGCCGCCATGCTACATGAAACAGGCTTGCATATAGAGTACAAGTTACACCATAAACACGGTGCGTATATTTTAGGTTATGTGCCAATGGTGGGGTTTACCAATTTACAACGTGACGGGATAAAAACCTTAGTGTTGAATCACCGTCAGCAGATATGTCCTAACCTATTTAAGCAAAATCACAGTGAAGTGCGTGACGTAATGCGCAGTCTTGTGCGCGTTTTACGCTTAGCGTGTATTTTATCGATACGTCGCAAAGATAACTTGTTACCCGTCTTTAGGTTAGATGTTGACGGCGATGATTGGCATCTTGCCTTCCCCGAAAAATGGCTTAAAGCTCATCCTTTGATTGATGCTGAGTTAGCCAACGAAAAGTTTCAACAGCATAAAATGGGCTGGCATTTAACCTGCGAGTAATGAGAGTAGGGTTAAGACCTTAAGAAGGTGAACGCCGGCAAATTTGCCAGCGCACCGTACAGCCTGTCATTAATCTTTCAGCTAACCTTTTAGCTAATCTTCATATTAAATCTAGGTTACTTATCTCGCGCTAAAATCTGCGCAGCCTGTTTGGCGAAATAGGTCAGAATGCCGTCTGCGCCAGCGCGCTTAAAGGCCAATAATGATTCCATAATCACTGCTTCTTCGTCCAGCCAACCTTGCAAAAAGGCCGCCTTGTGCATGGCATATTCGCCACTGACTTGGTAAGCAAAAGTCGGTACCGAAAATTCGTCTTTGCAGCGACGCACTATATCCAAGTAAGGCATACCAGGTTTAACCATTACCATATCGGCACCTTCCGCTATATCTAGCGCAATTTCCCTTATCGCTTCGTTAGAATTAGCGGGATCCATTTGGTAACTTTTTTTATTGCCGCCTTTGATATTGCCCGCAGAGCCGACTGCATCACGAAACGGTCCGTAATAGTGGGAAGCATACTTAGCGGAATAAGCCATGATGCATGTATTGATAAAACCATGACTCTCAAGTGCCTGACGAATAGCACCTATACGGCCGTCCATCATATCGGATGGCGCAACAATGTCGGCACCTGCTTGGGCATGAGACAATGCTTGCTGAATCAATACTTCAATGGTTTCATCGTTTAACACATAACCATCATCATTCAGTAGCCCGTCTTGGCCGTGTGATGTGAATGGGTCAAGGGCTACGTCAGTGATAACGCCCATATCTGGTAGTGCGCTTTTAATAGCTCTTACGGCTCGTTGAGCCAAACCATCCGGGTTAAAAGCTTCGCTAGCACATTCAGTTTTCCGCTCCAGGGGAGTAACGGGAAATAACGCCAGCGCTGGAATGCCAAGGGCATATAACTCTTTCGCTTCTTCTACCAGTAAATCAATTGATAAGCGTTCAACACCGGGCATAGATGCAATGCTCTCACGTTGGTTTTTACCTTCTAACACGAAAACAGGATAAATAAGATCTTTGACACTTAGCTGGTGTTCCGCCATTAAATCTCGGGTAAAGGTATGACGGCGCATGCGTCGCATACGAATATTTGGGAAAGTTTCGGCCATGGTTGCTGTCCTATTGAGATTGGTCGGTATTGGAGTACTGCGTGGTGATAATACAGTTTCGTCCGTTATTCTTGGCTTGATAGAGCAATTGGTCGGCAAAGCCAATCAATGTGTCTTCACTTTGCTGAGGATCCATTACGGCGCTTGTTAAACCGATACTAACGGTCAAGCTTACAGATACCCCAGCGCTGTATACGGGACTATCATGTATATCCGCTCGTACTCTCTCTAATAAATCTTTAGCGCCCGCTAAATCGGTGCTAGGCATAATAATAGCGAACTCTTCGCCGCCGTAACGACATACGTCATCAGTGGGGCGTTTTAAGGCTTTTTTCAAGCGCTCAGCCACAAACTTAATGCAGTCATCGCCTACTAAATGCCCATGCTCGTCATTCACACGCTTAAAATGATCAATATCTATCATAGCGACCGCCAGTTCTGTGCGTTCTCGACGGCTACGGCGCACTTCTGCAAGATATTTTTTATCAAAATAACGTCTGTTTCGAATACCGGTCAATGCATCGAGGGTATTCTTTTCTTCTAGTTCACGGTTAATTTCGGATAATTCACGCAAAGCAATTTCTAGTTCTAACGTGCGTTCTTGCACACTATATTCAAGCGCTTCTTGAGCGTTATTTTGTTGCTCCAACACTTCCTCTTGCACCGCTCGCATATCGCGTTCTTTGCGCAGGGCTTCTTTTTGCACGCTGAACAATTGCCTGCGCTGACGATTTACACTCAGGCCTAACATTAAGGCGAGTAAGAACGTTTCGATGATAACGCCCAACATCAATAAATAATTTGATGAAATAGCTAGCGAGATAAAGTTTAGGTGATCTAAACAAGCAATCAGGCAACTGATTAATAGTGACGTCCAAGCCAAAGTGTAAAAGCGTGCTAAATGGACTTGTTTGTACCAACACCAAATACCCAAGCCATACATAAGCACACAAATAGCGCCCAGAGCGAATAAAAACGGTGCCATAAACCAGGCTTTTGGTATTAATAAAGAAAGCACTAAGCTAATAGCAAAAAATATAGCTATTCCATTCAGGATTTTATGTAGTCGTTTACTGATGCTTTTTATATCGAGCAATATATTGGTGAATATGATGGTACAAAATGCAGTGGCATTAGCCCAGATCGCCACGCTGTGTTGCTGCAGCCATGGGTTATCTGGCCATACATATTTATACCCCAAGCCTTGCATTGAGGCTAAGAGTAAAGCGAAGCTAAAAACATAACCAGCGTAGAACAGAAATACGGGTTGGCGACTAATAACAAAAATGAAAAGACTGCTTAGGCCCATAGTGACCAGCACACCAAAAAATAGCCCCATTAGAATGCTGTGCTCACCATTAAAAACTAAAAATCGTGATTCAGGCCATAGGTTTATAGGCAATTGCAGCGTTCCTTCATTGCTAATACGCATAATAATTCGTAATTGTTGATCGTATTTAGGCAGTGGAAATAAAAAAGTTTCGTATGGCATAGGCCTAGACGAAAACTTTAATGCGTCGCCGGTTTGGTATAAGTTGAGTAACTGGTCGTTTTCTAAAAGCCACACGGATATTTGATCGATAAGTGGGTTGTTTAGCTCCAACAACCAATGCTCGGCAGGATCAAGCGCGGGAACGGTAAAGCTTAACCAATACGGCGTTTTTGAGATGTCTAAACCCAGCTGAAACCCTTGGGCCACGAGCCACTCATTACTCGAAGGTTCTGGTAAGGTGTGTATTTGATATTGCTGTTTAGCGTCTTGTAAATATAGCAATGTGCTTTGCGATAATTGTGCCGGTGTCTGCAGTTTTATTGAAAACACCGTACTCAAAAATAATAAGATACAGGTAATTGACAACAACTGAACCGCAGCGCGCTGGGTAAGTACGTTGCGGAATAACGCGTTTATAGCCAATGTAATTAACCCAACGCCAATAGCTGTTGAGTATTGTGTTTGCTGTGCGTAGCCAATGATTCGATTGAAGTATCCATTAACGCAGCCAATGTTTTGGCGATAACGGGCAAATAACAAGGTTCGTTCTGCTTTACGCCGACAATTTTGTCGCTGGATAATTTTTTCGGCTTGAGATAGGGGGCATCTGTTTCTAAAATTAAACGCTCGATGGGTAAATACGCCATGGCATCTCTAAGGTCGGTACCACGCTTCTCATCGGTTACCCACCCTGTAATCCCAATATAAAAACCTAATGCCAAATAAGCCTGCATCTGTTCCTTATTGCCTGTAAAACAATGTACTACGGCGCCATTCAACTGCTTGCTGTATTTTTCAAGCAACCTGTATTGCGCATTAAATGCGTCGCGCTCATGAAGAAATACCGGCAAGCCCAACTCACAGGCGAGAATAAGTTGTTGTTCGAAAACCGCTAATTGTATGTCTCTAGGAGAAAAGTCACGATTGAAATCTAGACCGCACTCGCCAATAGCAACAACTTGTGGTTGCTTGGCTAATGTTCTAATTTTTTGAATAAAGTCATTGGGAGCAAGCTCAGCATAATGAGGATGAATGCCCGCAGTACTGAAAACTTGCTCTGGGTACAGGTGCGCCAAGTCAGCAGCCTGCTGACTGATAGTGATGTTAGTACCCGTTAGCATTATTTGCGTGACACCAACATCAACAGCACGCTGAAGCATAGGGGCTAATGTACTTGCGTCACTAGGAACATTTACGCCAACATCAAACCATTGCACGCTATTTAGACCGCTTCACTCGAATACGTTTATTGCTCGATTCCTTGCTTAAAAAATATGAACCTAGCATGCCTTCTTCAACGTAAACCTGATCACCAGTTCTGATTCTTAAGGTAGAGTTACCCGTTTGCCGCCATACTTGACCATTTTCTAAGCTAACAATAAGTTTACCGTAAGGATCTTTTTTAGTATCAATAACATCTGCAGTGATTTTTTCGATTTTCTGTTCTGGTTCAATTATTTTTGCAAGGCCGAAGTTTTTGACCTGATTGTCTCGACTAGCGTAGCTTTGTGATGCAACAGGTTTTGCGGTTTCTTTTTTTACAACAGGTAAGGGGGCTGAAACAGCTGTATCCGTTTTGTTGATAACATCCGCTTGGACATGACTTTTAATATCTTTCGGATTTATTGATGATAGTTTGTCATAACAAGCCAAACGCTGCGTATTGCTACTTTCAGCACGGCAAACGTTTAATTCGCTAATGATATCTTGCGCGTTGACGCTGGATACCGCACTAAAAAGTAATCCTAGTGTGATAACAAAAATTTTCATAATGGCTCCTGTTCGTTTTCTTTTTGTTCTTCTTCTTCAGGCTCTACTTTGCGTTTTGCATAAAAACCCCCAACCAAAATACCGATTTCAAACAGTATCCACATTGGAATGGCCAGCAAGGTTTGCGAAATAATATCGGGAGGGGTTAACAACATACCCAAAGTAAACACACCTACGATCACGTAAGGGCGCTTCGCCCGCAGAGCGTCAGGGGTACTCACTCCCGTCCAACACATGAGTACAATAGCCACCGGTATTTCGAACGATAAACCAAAGGCAAAAAAGATTTTTAGCACAAAATCGAGATAACTACTGATATCAGTATTAATTGTTACACCCTCGGGGGCAACGCCAGTAAAAAACGCAAAAGCCAAAGGAAATACCACGTAATAAGCAAAGGCCATACCGGAGTAAAAAAGCAGGGTACTGGAAAATAATAACGGCGCGACTAAACGTTTTTCATTGCGATACAGGCCTGGCGCAATAAATGCCCAAATCTGATATAGCACCACAGGTATGGCGATAAAAAATGATAGTACGAGTGTTAATTTAAAAGGGGCAAAAAATGGTGATGCTACATCTGTGGCAATCATTTCTGCGTGCTCTGGCAGAGTCTCTAATAGCGGGGTGGCGAGCCAGTGATACAAGTCTTGGGCAAAATACACCAGACATAAAAATACCACAAACACACTCAATACCGCTTTTAAAACTCTGCCCCGTAATTCAACTAAGTGGGCAATTAAGCTATTTGGATCTGACATCCGTGACTACTTTTTTTCGTAAGGTTTTTGAACAGACTTCGCTGCATCACGCAGTTCATCAACGGATTTTTGCAGCTCTGGCGATAGGTTTTCAAGACCTTGCTGCTCAGCTTTCTTCAGGTTTTCATGCAACTCATGGATTTTAAATTGTTGCTCAACCTCCTGACGAAAACCAGTGGCCATACTTTTGACACTGCGCACAGTGCGCAGGGTTGAACGAATTGCACCAGGCAAACGTTCAGGTCCAAGCACCAACAAGGCAACAACACCAATGACTAATAATTCTAAAAAGCCGATATCAAACATGGATAATGCTCGCGTTACTCACTTTTAGCCTTTGTATCTGATTCACTTTTGACATTATTTTGAACCGTTTTTTCTTTGTCAGTAGTGGTATCTTCGACTTTTCCATCTGCTTTAAAATCAGCGTCTTTTTCTTTGTCTTCATCTGAAATTGCTTTCTTAAATCCTTTGACTGCAGACCCCAAGTCTCCGCCCATATTACGAAGTTTTTTAGTGCCAAAAAGTAAAACTACAATCACTAAAATGATGATCAACTGCATTGGGCTAATACCGAACATAACATACTCCTCTTAAATATTTGGCCCCATTATACGTAGCAAATTAAAAAGGTCACTGGATTTGATTAAGCAAACATTTCAATGCACAGTGAGAGTTAAAAAAACAGGGAGTGCGGTATTGAAAATAAAACACGTTGTTTTGCTGTTTATGTTTAGCGCATTTTACTGCAACGGGGAAGAAAACGAGCCACAGCCAGATTATCCTTGGCTCGATGATATGCATGAAAATATTGCTCAGTCAGTACAAGATTCAGCGATATGGTTTGATGATTTCTTTTTTCTCGACGGGGTAATGCATCAAGAAACTGCTCAGGCTGAAGCCCGCATTCGGCTTGGCTGGGAGCCGCGTACTCGTTCACTCAATCAATTTCAAAATCGCTTCAGAGTAAGGGTGCGTTTACCGAATCTTAAAAACCGTTTAGATGTGGTGTTGTCAGACTATGATGATGAAACTGAGCTAGGTAATGAACGTTTAGGTCAAGACGATAATTTTGGTGATAAAGACAGATTAAATCTCGCACTACGCTGGCGGTCTCGGCCAAATAGTGGGTTTTCCCATCGAATTGGAGTGGGCCGCGGATTCCAAACTTTCGTAAAAAGTCGCTATCGTAATCATTATTCTTTGACGACTGATACCTTAATGCGTGTCGAAGGCTCAATTTATTATTACAGTGATGATGGTTTTGGCAGTCACTTTTCAACTAAATTTGATTACAGTGCAACCGCAGCAACCTTATACCGCTTCGACAATAATTTTTACTACCGCGACAAAACTGAAGACTGGCTGTGGCGGCATAGCTGGCAAAGCCTACATCAGTTTGACGAGAAAACAGCCATTATCAGTGGTTATTATATTGAGGGTTTGAGTCGGCCAAACTACCAACTAAACGAACATTATGTCAGTGTGCGTTGGCGTCAGAATGCCCTAAGAAAGTGGCTATTTTATGAAGTAGAACCTTTTATTTTAATGCGGCGAGATGAGCACTTTGCTCCATCTTATGGTTTAGCTTTAAGAGTTGAAGGCTTTTTCGGCCATACCTAAACGCAGCGTGCATTAAATAGGCAGCAGGTCACTATGGCACGCACGTTTCGTTTTAAGATTATTCTGCGACTCGGCAGCGCCATGCGATCAACCAACTTACTATGCCTATTGTTGCCACACCTGCGGGTAACCACCAATGTTGACTATAGATAGGCATGACACTGGACACGATCAATAAGGTGGCACCGATAATGGTAAAAACTAAGCGACGTTGTTGTTGTTTAACCTGCCATTGTTGCTTTTCAAATTGCAACTTTTGCTGTTCAGGGTAGCGCTTCATTTGGCGCAGCGAGTCGTACACCAAATCAGGAATTTCAGGTAGTTTTTCAGACCAAAATGGTAAATTTGCTGACACTTTATTATACATGGCTTTCACGCCGATTTGCTCACGCATCCAATTTTCAAGAAAAGGTTTTGCGGTCTTCCACAAGTCCAATTGTGGATAAAGTTGGCGGCCTAAGCCTTCGATATATAACAATGTTTTCTGTAATAACACCAATTGTGGCTGAATAATCATGTTAAAACGCCGAGCAGTATTAAACAGTTGTAATAGCACATTACTGAACTCAATTTCCGCTAACGGCTTTTGAAAAATAGGCTCACATACACGGCGAATAGACGCTTCAAACTCGTCAATACTGGTGTTGCTAGGTACCCAGCCTGAATCCACGTGTAATTCAGCAACTTTACGATAATTACGGTTGAAGAAGGCAATAAAATTCTCAGCAAGATAGCGCTTATCTTCACTGTTTAAGGTGCCTACAATGCCGTAATCAATGGTGATATATTGTGGATCTTCGGGGTTGTCCAATGCGACAAAAATATTTCCAGGATGCATGTCCGCATGGAAAAAGCTGTCCCTGAATACTTGGGTGAAAAATACTTCAACACCACGCTCCGCGAGTTTTTTCATATTTGTGCCACGTGCCTCCAAGGTGGCTATATCTGATATGGGCGTGCCGTAAATTCGTTCCATGACCATCACATTTGCATGACAATAATCACTGTATATATGTGGAACATATAGGGCGGTAGAATTTTCAAAATTACGTTTAAATTGAATACCGTTGGCTGCTTCATTGAGTAAATCGAGTTCGCCAACGATGGTCTTTTCGTACTCAGCTACCACTTCAACTGGGCGAAGACGCTTGCCATCAGGTAATAACTTTTGCAAAGCGTTAGCGAAAGTGCGCATTAATTGGATGTCAGCATGAATAGCCGAGCCAATATTTGGACGAATAACCTTCACAACAACTTCTTCGCTGTGACCAATTAGTTTAGCTGCGTGCACCTGGGCAATGGACGCTGATGCCAAGGGGGTGCTATCGAATTCACTGAACAACTCACTTAAATCTTTCAGACCAAGGGCGTGACGGATGGTTTGCTTGGCTACCTCGCTATCAAATGGGGCAACTTGGTCTTGCAATATAGCTAGTTCGTTGGCTACATCAAGGCTTAATAAGTCTTTACGAGTAGACAGCATCTGGCCGAATTTGATAAATACCGGACCTAATGACTGCAGAGCAAGCCTAATTCGTGTGCCCTGGGATTTATCTTTATGTTTATTTCGCAGCCAAAAAAAACCGAAGCGGCCGAGCTTGGCATACCAAGGTAGCCATTTTTCTGGAATGAGCTCATCTAAGCCGTATTGTAAAAAAACTTTGTTGATTTGGTATAAACGAAGGATCCGCACGGGTTACTTGTCGTCCTGTTGTGAGGCTATTAAATTATCGATACGGGCTTCAAGCCTGTCGTAGCCACTGCGTAAAGTGTTCACATGCTCACAGAAGTTTTCCACCTCTGCTGGTGTAACGGCAACTGCGTCGGGCTGCGTTAGCCGTGTACTAAACTGATCAGCTAACTTTTCAATTTCTTGTTGGGCGGTGGTATAAAATGATTTAACGCTGCTAAATGTTTGATGAGCGACTACATCGCCAGTATATTTAGATAGCTGTTCTTCCCAATCAATATCGAGTTCTTTCATTAGGTTGCTAAAGCCTTGTGCGACATTTATGTCACCGGCTAAATCTAACTTCCCCTGTTGAATAAGTTGACTGATTTTACTGCTATCTTTCAGCTCGCCCAGAGTACTAATGTCTAACGTGATATGGCAATCAGCTGTCGATTCGTATGGCGTCTCCTGGTCGCTAGGCGTAAGCGTGCTAACGTCAATTTGCTGGGAAAAACTAAACAGCAGTGACCAGGGTAATTCTTTTACTGTGACCTGCAGCTGCTTATTAGATAACTTTTTCAGTCGTCCTTGGCAATCAGGGTCGAGCTGTATAAGCTGGTTAAGGGTGAATTCAATGCCTGCGCTTAGCAGTTGCCCGACTAACATTTAAAATTTGAACCCGCGATGTAACGCAACAATACCGCCGGTTAAATTATGATAAGTCACTTGCTCAAAGCCAGCATCTTCCATCATGCCTTTAAGCACGTCTTGTTCTGGATGCATGCGAATCGATTCCGCAAGATATTTATAACTATCGCCGTCTTTTGCCACTAACTCACCGATTTTAGGCAGCAAATGGAAAGAATAGGCATCGTATACTTTGTTTAATACTTCGCTCGTTGGTTTGGAAAACTCCAATACCAATAAACGTCCACCGGGCTTAAGGACTCGATACATAGATGCTAAGGCCTTGTCTTTATCGGTTACGTTACGCAACCCAAAGGCAATGGTAATAATATCGAAACTGTTGTCAGGAAAAGGTAAGGCTTCAGCGTTGGCTTGCACGTATTGAACATTACCCACAATACCTTTATCGCGTAATTTGTCACGGCCCACACGCAACATCGCATCATTAATATCAGCTAATACGACTTCGCCGCTTTCACCCACTATGCGTGAGAACTTTGCGGTTAAGTCGCCAGTGCCGCCCGCTAAATCAAGCACCTTGTGGCCAGCTCTAGCACCACTGCAGTCTATGGTGAAACGCTTCCATAAACGATGAATACCCATGGACATCACATCATTCATAATGTCGTATTTGGCTGCAACTGACTGAAAAACCTCGGCAACCATAGAAGCCTTGGCATTTTTATCTACTTGCTGAAAACCGAAATGGGTTTTTTCTGAAGATTCCGAGGCTTGCTCTTGGCTAGCACTTGGATTGGCCGCTGTAGTGGCATTGTTCTCACTGACGCTCATGTCAATTCCTTAATAAACTCTTGGCGCTAGTGTAACGAAATTAACAGTGCCAATCTAAAAAAATTACATTGTTATACGTGCAGTTTGTAGCAAAAGATTATTTACCCTACGAACCAGCCACTATCATCAATAATCTATGTCTAAAACTTTACGCTGAGAGATTGTCGCCAACGCTTATAGCAATCAAAATACTAAGTGCCTGCATCGAACGCCCACTTTCTTGTTGCAATTGATTAAATGCTTGTTGGATTGCGTTAAGGCTACGTTTCGAATTGACCCCGCCGGAGATTATACCGCGCTGAGTAAAATAGCTGCTGACATCGCGACTGAGTATAAAGGTATCTTTGCCTAAGGCACGCAAAGCGTAGGGGCCAGTATTACCACCCAATCGGGCGCCGTGTTTTTTAAGGTAAGCCCATAAACCAATGATATCGGTGGCAGGCCAGTTCGCTACAAATTGCGCGAAGCTACCGTGGGTTCGACGTACCGAGTCAATCATCATCGCGTTTTCTTGAATTGTTTTGACTTTTTTATAGTTGCGAATAATGGCCGGATCTTGAGCGCGTTTTTCCAACATCTCTTCTGGCATAAGCAAGACTTTGTCCAGATTAAACTCGAAAAACAACCGTTCAAACTCCGGCCATTTGTTACGTACTACACGCCATACAAAGCCGGATTGGAAAACTTTTTTACTAAATTCAGCCAAAAAACGATCATCACCCAGTTGGGCGACGTCATGAGCTGATAAAGGATCACTAAGTAAGCTTTCGACGGCGTCAGGGCCGCCTTTTCGTTCACAGGCTCGTTGATAAATGGCCTGATAATTTTCCAAATTTGCTAAAACGTTTTCGCTCACCCTGACTCCTGCTTAATTAGATTTACTTTACTTATTCTTCAATGCCGCTGTGCCTTAATAGTGCGTCTACTTTTGGCTCCCGCCCTCTGAAAGCAACAAATAGCTCCATGGGCTCTTTGCTGCCCCCTTTTTCAAGAATGTTATTCAAGAAATCTTGACCAACTTGTTGGTTGAAGATCCCTTCCTCTTCAAAACGACTGAACGCATCTGAAGAAAGTACTTCTGCCCATTTATAGCTGTAATAACCTGCAGCATAACCACCAGCGAAAATATGCCCGAAGCTATTTTGGAAGCGGTTAAATTCAGGAGGCATAACCACCGAAACTTCACTGCGCACATCATCGAGTAAGGCCTGAACAGACGTTTTTTCCTCGCTACTGTATTTCTCGTGCAAGGTAAAATCGAACAGACTGAATTCCAGCTGACGAACCATTTGCATGGCCGACTGGAAGTTACGAGCCGCTAACATTTTATCCAGTAAATCTTTAGGTAAAGATTCACCGGTCTCATAGTGACTAGAGATAAATGCTAAGGCTTCAGGCTGCCAACACCAGTTTTCAAGGAACTGACTCGGTAATTCAACTGCGTCCCAAGCCACACCATTAATACCCGATACGCCAGCGACGTCAATTTGGGTCAACATGTGGTGAATTCCGTGGCCGAATTCGTGGAATAAGGTAATAACTTCGTCGTGGGTAAACAACGCTGGCTTGTTACCAACTGGTCCACTGAAATTACAGGTTAAGTAAGCAACCGGTAACTGCACCGATCCATCTGGTTTAGCTCGGCGGGTCTGGCATTCGTCCATCCATGCGCCGCCTCGTTTATGCTCCCGAGCGTATAAATCGAGATAAAAACTGCCTCGAAGTTCACCACTGGCATCTTTGATATCGAAAAAACGAACATCGTCATGCCAAGTGTCAACGCCGTCACGTTCAGCGATTTGCAGTCCGTACAAGCGAGAGACTACCTCAAATAATCCGTCTACCGCCTTATGAGCAGGGAAATAAGGGCGTAAAGCCTCGTCTGAAATGGCGTACTTTTGCTCCTTGAGCTTTTCGCTATAATAGGCAAAGTCCCACGCTTGAAGTTCAGGCTTGTTAAATTGTTTTTTTGCAAAGTCGGCTAGTTCAGCGAGGTCTTGCTGAGCTTGCGGCTTAGAGCGGGCTGCTAAGTCATGTAAAAAGCCCTTAACTTGGCTAGTCGATTCAGCCATTTTGGTTGCCAATGAACGCTCTGCATAGTTAGCAAAGTCTAACAACTGGGCCAATTCTTGGCGCAAAGCCATAGTTTCATCAATAAGCGGACCGTTGTCCCACTTGCCTGCATTCGGACCCTGATCCGAGGCGCGGGTGGTGAATGCACGATACATTTCTTCACGCAGTAGATGATTATCAGCATGCATCATTACAGGCAGATAGCTGGGTATATCTAGGGTGAATAACCAACCGTCTAATTCTTTGCTTTCAGCTAATTGTTTAGCTGCGCCAAGGGCTGACTCAGGTAAGCCTTCGAGCTGTGATTCATCAGTAATATGTTTTTGCCAACCTAAAGTGGCATCCATTACATTATTGCTAAAGGTGGACGACAAATCAGACAGACGGCTTTTGATTTCGCCATAACGCTGTTTTTTCTCATCGTCTAAGCCAACACCTGACAATTCAAAGTCACGGACTGTGATTTCAATGACCTTACGTTTTGCTTCATCTAGTTCAGCAAATTCGTCACTGTTCTGGATTTGCAGGTAGGCTTGGTACAAACCCTTATGCTGGCCTATCCATGTGCCATAATCAGACAAGAGCGGCAAGCAAGCGTCGTGAGCTTCCCTTAGGTCATCATTACTGACCACTGAATTCATATGAGAAACAGGCGACCACATACGACCGAGTTCGTCGTCTTTATCCTCAAGCTTGGCGGCAAAGTTGTCCCAGGTGTAAGACGGCTGGGCGAGTAATGTTTCTATCGTTTGCTTTGCGTCATTAATGGCTTGCTCAACGGCGGGCTGTATTTGCTCTGGTGTAATGTCTGAAAAACGCGGTAATCCAGATAAATCTTGCAGCGGGCTTAGGGACATAGTGAACTCTTTGGTCGACGAAATGATGAGTAGTAAATAAGGGGGGCGAGGTTTAAATTCAAGTGGTTGGCTAAAACTTGATTAAAATGATTGTGGTTTGAACAAAGCATTCTCGTCATTTATTTACTGTGTAAGTTAATTCATCGATGCTCGGTCTATTTTGCACTGGTTTATCAATAACGATTAAGCTGATTAGAAAATTCATTTGTCTTTGTGGTGGCTAACCTTATATCGTGTAGTCAGAACTAATTAATTTAGGAAAAATAGAAATGGCAGATTTTGATTATATTTGTATCGGTGGTGGAAGTGGTGGAATTGCATCAGCGAACCGCGCATCTAAACACGGCAAAAAAGTGGCGTTAATTGAAGCGCGTCATATTGGTGGCACCTGTGTAAACGTAGGGTGCGTGCCGAAAAAAGCTATGTGGTTTGGTGCCCAAGTTGCTGAAGCGATAAATCATTATGCAGCAGATTACGGTTTCGATGTAACGGTGAATAAATTCGATTGGAAAAAATTAGTCGATAGTCGCGAAGCCTATATTAAGCGTATTCATGCCTCATACGATCGTGTATTAGGTAACAACGACATTACCGTCATTAACGGTTTTGCGCGTTTCGTTGATAAAAATACGGTCGAAGTTGATGGTAAACATTACACCGCAGATCACATTCTTATCGCGACCGGCGGTCGTCCCGTTACCCCGAGTATTCCTGGCGCAGATTTAGGCATAGATTCTGACGGTTTTTTCGAGCTAACTGAGCAACCTAAGCGCGTAGTGGTAGTAGGAGCAGGGTATATCGCTGTTGAACTAGCTGGCGTTTTGCACTCACTTGGTAGCGAAACCCATTTGGTGGTGCGTAAGCATGCGCCGCTACGCTCCTTCGATACGATGTTGAGTGAGACGTTAGTCGAAACGATGGCGCAAGATGGCCCAACTTTGCATACTCATCGTATTCCAGAAAAACTGGAAAAAAATGATGATGATAGTCTGACGTTGACCTTTGAATGTGGCGAAAAGCTTGAAGCTGATTGTGTTATTTGGGCAATAGGTCGTGCTCCGGCAAACGATAATATGGGGCTTGAAAAAGCAGGTGTAAAAGTTAATCAGCGAGGGTATATCGCGGTTGATAAATATCAAAACACCAGTGTGGACGGCATATACGCCGTTGGCGATAATATAGGGAAAGTCGAGCTTACCCCTGTTGCGGTAAAGGCTGGACGTTTATTGTCAGAGCGCATATTTAATGGTCAAACAGACGCGCATATGGATTATACATTGATCCCAACAGTGGTCTTCAGTCACCCTGCAATTGGTACTATGGGGTTAACCGAGCTTGAGGCCGAAGCGGAGTTTGGTAAAGACAATGTTAAAGTATATAACTCGAGCTTTGCCGCTATGTACACTGCACTGACGAGCCACAGACAAATGACACGCATGAAACTGATTTGTGTTGGCGAAAATCAAAAGGTCGTGGGTATTCACGGTATCGGTTACGGTATGGATGAAATTTTACAAGGCTTCGGCGTAGCCATGAAAATGGGCGCAACTAAAGCCGACTTCGACGCTTGTGTAGCTATTCACCCCACCAGCGCAGAAGAATTTGTCACACTGAATTAATGATTATTACCGCAGATCCATGTGATTTTAATCATTCACGGATCGATAACATGTGATAAAAACATCTCAGTAATCTAAAGCCTCAGCTTTCCCCAGCCGAGGCTTTTTCATATCCACCACCCCACCCAGAAATAAGCTTTCTAACGCTCTCCTAAGCATGACACCCATAACAAAACGCTCTCCTAAGCATGACACCCATAGCAAAACAGTAATTTTCGCCTAATAAACTACACTTACCAGGTCTTTCATCATATATCGGGAAGGTGCGTCATGCCCCAGACTCGCAAAAGCCAAATTAGTTTATCGGACACATCCTATTACCATTGCGTTTCTCGCTGTGTACGTCGTACATTTTTGTGTGGTTTTGATAAATACACAGGCCAAAGTTACGAACACCGCCGGGGATGGGTGGAAGACAGATTGCTGTTTTTATCAACCGTGTTTGCGATAGATATATGTGCTTATGCTGTGATGAGTAATCACACCCACCTTGTGTTACACGTAGATAAAGCTCGTGCAATGAGTTGGGGAGTAGATGAAGTCCTTACACGCTATCACCTTATCCATAAAGGGACTGTGTTAACGCAAAGATACCTCGTTGGTGATCAGCTCTCAGCGGCAGAGCGAATTACTTTTAATGAAACGGCTGACATTTATCGCCGAAGATTGTATGACATTAGCTGGCTAATGCGCGATTTGAACGAGAATATTGCTAGACAGGCCAATAAGGAAGACGGTTGCACAGGCCGATTTTGGGAAGGTCGGTTTAAATCACAAGCCCTGTTAGACGAAAGCGCACTATTAGCGTGTATGGCCTATGTAGATTTAAACCCAGTAAGAGCGAGTATCGAAGAAAGCGCGCAAACCTCCCAATACACTAGCATTAAAATGCGTACAGTCGCGTTAAAGGCTAAACAACGGCAGCCTAAAAATCTTATGCCGTTTGTTGGTAACCACAGAATTAATATGCCCAAAGGCATCGCATTTGCGTTAAAGGATTATTGTGAATTAGTTGATGCGACAGGTAACCAAATTAGATACAGCAAAAAAAGTTATTTAGAACAAAAACAAAGTCCTTTATTAACATCACTTGGTTTAACTGTTGAGCAATGGATGTCCCTTACTACTGAGTTTGAAAAACATTTTTTTTCTGCCGCTGGGGCTGAGCAAATAATGCACGTTTTTAAACGCCACACTCAACATCAACGATTACGAGGCATGGGTAAAGCAAAAGCGTTACTCAATCGAAGCTAATCTAGTATTAGCGATTTAACCGAGTAAAACCACTCATAAAAAACGCATGATTTGGCTACACGTGTCTAATCCTTAGTCAAAGTATCCTTCATTAACGAATATCACTATTCCTCTGGAAAATGTCCCAATTATCCTTCAATCATGAAAGAGTTAATTTGATTGAAATGATGGAAAGCTAAATGCAAATAATATGGAAATTATCATGGGTGTCATGATAAAAATTACTTCTCTTGGGAAACGTCCGAATTATCATTCAATCATAGAAGAGTTAATTTGATTGAAATGATGGAAAGATAAATGCAAATAATATGAAAATTATTATGGGTGTCATGATAAAAATTATAGAAGAGTGAACTTGATTGAAATTATGGAAAGATAGACGCAAATGACACAAAAGTTATTATGGGTGTCATGATAAAAATTATTAGAGTCATAGAAGGAGGTGGGTGGTGTTGAGTGATATTTTGCTTGTTGGTTAATTGAAAACGCCCGGTTTAGGGGGCGTTTTCATCTGTAATCAGGGATTATATTTGAATAATGGGTTATGACGGAGCGCTTTTTACTCGCTTGATTTGCTCATCTACAAAGGGTAAATGTTCAGTTTTAATCCACAAACGTACGCCTTCTTTACCTGCTCTTACACTGAACGTGCTACCTATTGGCAAACGAAGCCAGCTATATTTAATAAGGGTGTCGTTTCCTTCAATGCATTCACCTTCAAGTACCAAAAGCTCCAGACCGTTTGAGGCATCTAGGTTCAGTACATTATTGGCTGCTAATTCAAATATCGTGACGGTTTCAAATGCATCTTTGTATAGATTTTTTTGGCTGTAACCTTGGGCTGGTGGAACGAATTCGTAGCTTAGGTGCGAATTATAAGCTGTAACACCTATATTCACATGCCGTCTGTCTTGCGGGTCAAACTGCCACAACTTTACAAAGATCACGCACCCTTGTGCCGAGCCCGGTGTGTGTGATGATTGTGGCGGATTACGGATATAAGAGCCAGCGGGATAGTCACCGTGCTCGTCCTGAAATACGCCTTCCAGCACAATGAACTCTTCACCCCCACTGTGAACATGGGGCGAAAAGTGGCTGCCAGACGCGTAACGGACAATAGTCGTCGCTCGCGCAACTTCATCACCCACGCGATCCAATGGACGACGTTCAACGCCTACCATAGGTGAGGCTATCCACGGTTGCTGCTGACTGTGAACAACGACGCGTTGGCTAAAATCTGCATTTATATTCATGTTCAGGCTCCTATTAGGCACAAAAATCTGTGCGTTTCACATTAAGCCGCAATACTTGGACGCACAGCCATACCATCGTGCCAAGCTTGTAGGTGCGTTAAGTCAGCAGGTATCTGTATATTACAGAAACCCCCGAACACTAACCCACACCACAAGGTGATATCGGCTACGCTAAATTCCTCACCTGCCGCATAAGCATGTTTAGCCAGTACGGAATCAAAGTATGCCAGACCTTTGAAAGCTCTAGCTTGCTGATCTTGGCCCCATGTTTTGTTTTGATTTGTTTCCAGTGCTGGGCCTAAACCATCTGTCGCATGGTGAAAATAGCTGGCAATGGCATCCAGTACTTGGGTTTCAGCACGGCGCTGCATCATACTGATAACCGCACGTTCTTTAGGCGTCACGCCAGTAAGAGATGGCCCAGCAAAATGATGGTCAATATATTCGATGATAGCAGGGCATTCAGCGATAAATGTGCCATCGTCAAGTTCAAGCACCGGCACGCCAGCAAAGGGGTTTTTTGCTAAAAAAGCTTCACTTCTATGCTCTGCATTCATGAGATCGACAGACTTGAAAGTCACTGCATCAAGTGCATTTTTTTCAGCTAGAGCGATACGAACGCGAAGAGGATTAGGGAAATTTTCTACATCGTGAATAATCATAGGGTCTACCTTAAAGTAAATAAAATGGGTTGGTTACAAATAATTATCTTAGTAGTAATATGGAAATCATTACTATACCTATCTACTGGTAGGTAGTTATAGGGATCTAATTAACTGGTGTCAAATTTATTAGGTCAAAATTTATCAAAATTGGCGTGATGAAGTTTTTGAAAAATATTTTATTATAATAAATTCAGATGGTTACAAGTCATGATTAGCTTGTTTTAATTTATGGGCAAACCACCTAACCAAAAAGCTATACACGTGAATTATCCATAGGTAATCGATACGCGTATTGATGGAAATTGCTTAGCTAAGCAGGGTTATCGGTAGAAAATAACGGAAAACGGTCAAGGAGATGTTTCGACTTGTACCCATGTATCTACTGATAGATAATTGCCGAAAAAGGGAGTGTGCATGAGCAAAAAGCAGCAGTTACTTAAAGCGGCCGAAAATAAAGTTAGAACCGGTGGTTACAACAACTTTAGCTTTCGAGAATTAGCGGATGAAATCGGTATCAAAAGCTCCAGCGTGCATTATCACTTTCCTACCAAAGCTGATTTGGGCGCAGAATTAGCGCGCCAATACACGGATAATTTTATTGCAAATCTGGGCTCGCCCGACGAGCTTATTACCCATGGTAAAAACCCCATTGAGGTGTACTCTCAACAATTCCAACATGCATTAACGCAAGATAAAAAAATGTGCCTTTGTGGTTTGTTGGGGGCGGAGACTGACGGCTTACCTGAAAAGGTTAAGCTACAGACTCGACGTTTCTTTGAGCAAAACATCCAGTGGTTAACCCATGCATATACACTTGGCACTGACAACACTGAGCAGCAAGCAAAAAGTCAGGCTGTCGCTGCTATTTCCTTGCTTGAAGGTGCCATGTTGGTTAGTAAAGCAATGAACGATGACGATCTATTTGCCGCCGTTAGTGCCCAATTATTCGCGCGTTGATATGCCCGCAAAAGGTTGTTGCTTAAGCTTCTCGCTACTTCAGACCCTCTGAAGCGATTTTGCGATCAGTAAGTGAATTCAGCTCTGGTGATTTGCTAGGTCTTTTGATTGCTAAATTCAACAAAGCCACCAGTGATTAGTGGCGATTGTCTACAATCACCTGCTTCGACATAATGCTCTGCATTTACTACCTTGCTCTGTCATTATGTCTTTGCATGATGGCAACATAAGCCTAAATAACGCTTATTCCGCCGCCAAATGCGCGGTATATATCTACTAATCTGTTGAAGCTTTGTTGCTCAAGCAAGGCAAGTTGATCGCGGCTTTGCAATACATCACGTTGTGCTTCTAATAGCTCAATAAACTCGCCACTACCTACTTCAAAACGTTGTTTAGCGATAGTCATGGCCTTTTCGCTAGCCTGCCATTGATGTTTTGTGCTTAATTGCTGTTGGCGACTAAAGTTATAGCTTTGCAATGAAAACTGCATATCAGCTAGGGCATCAAAAACCTGTTGCTCAAATTGGGCTAGAGCAATATCTGAACTTGCTTCGGCCTGATGAATACGCGCTTTAACCGAACCCAAGTCAGCAGCTTGCCAGCTTAGAGTCGGGGCGACACTCCAACTTTTTGTGTTACCACCGAGAGTTAGTCCTGGACCAGACAAAAAACCTAAAAAACCATTCACTGAAACGTTCGGGTATAAATCTGCGGTCGCTACACCAATACGAGCAGTACTGGCGGCTAAAGCCCGTTCTGAACTGGCTACATCAGCGCGATAACGAAGATAGTTTTCACCTTGTACCAACGCAACGGGTTGCGATAATTGAGGTAAACTCGGTTCGCTAATCAGAGCTAAATGCCCCGGTTTTTTTGCCAGCAAGGCAGATAACGTTGCATCGGCGCGCGCTAACAATGTCTGCATCTGAGGCAGGCTGGCCTCAACTTGAAATACCTGCGCATCAATGCGCGCAATTTCTAATTCAGAGGCAAAGCCCGCCTGAAAACGTGCTTTGACTATGGTGCGTGTTTGGCGCAAATTAGCGAGGTTTTGCTCGGCCACTTTTAAGCGGAATTGTGCACCTCGATAGTCACCATAACTCGCTGCCACTTGACTGATAATTTGTAGTTGAGCATCGTGCCATAAAATGTCGGCTTGCTCTGCTTCGGCCAGTGATGCTTCAATCGCTCGGCGTACTTTACCGAATAAATCCACATCCCAAGTCAAATTAGCGCCCGTATTATAACCACGTGTGATGGTATTATTATCGGTACTTAGTAAGGTTGGATTTTTAGCCGCTTGGTAGCCTGCGTCCAAGGTACCTTTAGGCAATACATCGTTAGCGCTGTTACGAAATATCGCATAGGCACGCAGCACATTAGCTTGAGCTTGAAACAACGTACGATTTTCTTCTAATGCGACATTAATTAACTGATTCAGATCTTCATCACCAAAAGCCTGCCACCAATTGGTTAGCTTATCTGCTTGTTGATATGAGTCTGTTAACGCAATATTTTTTACCTTAGTTGGGGCTTGATAGTCAGGCCCTACAGCGCAGGCGCTAAGGACTACAAGTAGTCCCGCGAGTGTGCCGATTTTTTTAATGTTACCCATGGTCAGCCTCCTGTTTGGCAGTGTTTAATTGAGTGGAACTAAGTGCATTTTGCTCACCGCGTTTAGCCAGTACGTAGTAAAATAATGGGGTAAGCAATAGGCCAAATAGGGTCACGCCGATCATGCCTGAGAACACTGCTACGCCCATAGCTTGACGCATTTCAGCCCCTGGGCCCGTTGATAGCACCATTGGCACTACGCCCATAATAAATGCAATTGATGTCATCAAAATGGGACGTAAACGCAGTCGACCGGCTTCTAATATGGCTTCTCTGGCGGTTTTGCCTTCGTCTTGTAAATCTTTTGCGAACTCCACAATCAAGATTGCATTTTTAGTTGCCAGCCCCACCAGTACAATAAATCCGATTTGGGTGAATATATTGTTGTCACCCCCTGCGATAAGTACACCGCTTAAAGCTGACAATAACGTCATGGGAATAATCAAAATAATGGCCAGCGGTAAGCTAAGGCTTTCGTATTGAGCAGCCAACACCATAAACACCAACAATATGATCAACGGGAAAATATACATACCCGCATTACCCGCCAGAATTTGTTGATAAGTTAGTTCTGTCCATTCATAGCTCATGCCGTTAGGTAAGGTCTCGGCTAAGATCTTCTCAATAGCCGCTTGGGCCTCACCAGAACTGAATCCTGGCGCGGCACCCCCGTTAATCTCCGCAGTGGTAAAGCCGTTGTAATGCATAACTCGGTCAGGGCCTGCGGTATTGTTAACGCTAATAAACGAGCCAATTGGCACCATATCACCGCGATTGTTACGTACTTTCAGTTGGGCAATTTGCTCAGGGGTTTGTCTGAACTGCTCATCTGCTTGTACATTAACTTGGTATGTACGACCGAACTGGTTGAAGTCATTGGCGTATACCGAGCCCATATATCCCTGCAAAGTCGTAAATAACTCATCTAAAGAAACAGATTGTTGTTTTGCTTTAGTGCGATCGATGTCCACATCTAATTGCGGTACATTAATTTGATAACTTGAGAAAACACCCGCCAATTCAGGGGTAGCCCATGCTTTTTGCATCACTTGCATGGTGATTTTATAGAGCTCGTCGTAACCGTAATTTGCGCGGTCTTGAATTTGCAATCTAAAGCCACCTATCGTGCCTAAACCCTGTACTGGCGGGGGCGGGAATATGGCAATGTAGGCATCTTCAATGGCCGCAAATTTTTGATTAAGCGCAGCCGCTATAGCGCCAGCCGATAACGATGGGTCGGTGCGATCTGCGAAATCATCGAGCGGAGTAAACACAATCCCACTATTAGTGCTATTAGTTAAACCATTGATGCTTAAACCAGGGAAGGCAACTGAGTGGGCAACGCCGGGTTGCTCAAGGGCAATACGAGACATTTCTTTAATGACCGCTTCGGTGCGTTCCAGTGATGCAGCATCAGGTAATTGGGCGAACGCCACTAGATATTGTTTGTCTTGACCGGGTACATATCCCGTTGGCGTGGTTGCGAATTGCAAGCCCGTCAAACCAACTAAGCCAATATAAATCACACCTACCAACAACCCGAAGCGCAACACTTTTTTAACTACCCAGCCGTAACCGTTTGATAAACGCGTAAAGAAACGATTGAACGGATTAAACAGCCAACGGCCTAATAATTTGTCCATGGCACGAGTCAAAAGATCTTTTTTCTCGTGAGGGCTTCTAAGTAGTAAGGCTGATAGAGCAGGGCTTAACGTTAACGAGTTAATTGCTGATATAAAAGTTGAAATAGTAATCGTTAACGCGAATTGCTTGTAGAATTGACCTGTTAAACCAGACATAAACGCTGTTGGAATAAACACCGCAGCGAGTACCAATGTCGTTGCCACAATAGGGCCAGTGACTTCTTTCATGGCTTTTTGGGTAGCAGCAACAGGAGACAAACCTTCTTCAATGTTACGCTCGACGTTTTCTACCACCACTATGGCATCATCCACGACTATGCCTATGGCTAAAACCAAGCCAAATAATGATAACGCATTTAACGAAAAGCCTAGCAGATGCATAAAGGCGAATGTGCCGACCAATGATACGGGTACCGCCACTAATGGAATGATCGAAGCGCGCCACGTTTGTAAAAACAACACCACTACCAGAACGACTAACAACAAGGCTTCAAATAAGGTTTTAACGACTGCCTCAATCGAACCGCGCACGAATACCGTTGGGTCATAAACAATGTCGTAACTTAAACCATCAGGGAAGGTTTGCGATAATTCGGTCATTTTACTGCGTACATCGTTTGAAATCTGAATCGCATTTGAGCCAGATGCTTGAAAAACAGGCATTGCAGCAGCATCTTGATTGTCCAACATTGAACGTAATGCATAAGACGAAGCGCCTAATTCTACTCGTGCTACATCTTTTAACCGGCTTATCTGGCCTTGTTCACCAACTTTGATAATTATGTCTTCAAATTCTTCAACATTGGTTAAGCGACCTTTGACGTTGATTAAAAGTTGAAAATCACTATTCCCACTTGGTTGCGCGCCTAAGCTACCGGCGGCAGCTTGTTGGTTTTGTTCACGGATAGCGCTAACAATGTTACCTGGTGATAAACCTAAGGCCGCGACTTTGTTGGGGTCTAGCCATACGCGCATACTATAGTCGCCTGCACCAAATACACGTACTTGGCCAACGCCTTCTATTCGTGCTAATTCGTCTTTTACGTTTAACACCGCATAGTTTGATAAGTACAACATATCGTAGCGTTTATCTGGCGAGGTTAAATGCACGACCATAGTTAAATCTGGCGACGACTTTTCGGTTACTACACCTAAGCGCTGAACTTCTTCCGGTAGGCGCGGTTTAGCGCGCTCAACCCGGCTCTGTACTTGGGTTTGGGCTAAATCCACGTCACTGCCAATAGCAAATGTGATGGTTAAGGTCATGCGCCCATCAGATGTGGCCTGAGAAGACATATACAACATGTTTTCAACGCCGTTAATTTCCTGTTCCAGTGGCGAAGCCACCGTTTCGGCAATAACTTTAGGGTTGGCACCCGGATAATTAGCGGTCACAACTACGGTAGGTGGTACTACTTCAGGGTACTCAGTAATAGGCAGTTGCCATACTGAGATTGCACCCACGATAAAGAATATAAGAGATATAACCGCCGCAAATATGGGACGACGTATAAAATACTGCGAAAACATAATCGTCCCCTTAACCGCGATCTACAAGTGTTTCGTTGGCTTGCGCCGTCAATTCATTGCTAGTTTGGTCGAGTGATTTTTGTTGCTGGCGCAGTGCGGTAAGGATCTCTTGCGAGGTCATATCGACAACTTTGGGTTGTATTTGCATATTGGCTCGTACGCGCTGTAAGCCATTTATTACGATGGTGTCCTGGGGGAATAAACCGTCGGTGACTATGCGTAATCCATTGATTTTTTCGCCTAAAACAACGTTGCGATATTCAAGTTGATTATCTTGCTTTACAACCAACACAAATTTTTTGTTTAGATCCGTACCCACCGCTTTTTCATCAATTAAAATACCTTGATAAGAGTTACTGCCAACCAACTTAACTCGGGCAAATAAACCTGGTAGCAATGCATGATCTTGATTAGGGAACGTCGCGCGAATACGTATGGTGCCAGTTTGTTGATTCACTGCGTTGTCAACGAAATCAATGTTACCTGCATAGTCGAAGTTAATGTCGTTAGCCAAAGCCATATACACAGGGTTTCCACTAGCATCGCGGGTATTGCTGCGTTTTCCCGACTGAGCGAGCTGAACGTATTTAAGATAAGTTTGCTCATCAACATCGAAGTAGGCGTACATTTTATCCATTGATACCAAGCTGGTTAGTATGCTTTGCCCCGCTGTCACAAAGTTACCTTGAGTTATCTGAGCATAAGAAACACGGCCTGAAATAGGGGCTGTTACTTGTGTATAAGACAAGTCAAGTTCAGCACGTACCAATGCCGCCGATACTGATGCGACAGTTGCTGACGTTTGTTGCTTACGCGCTAAGCGCCCATCGAGAATTTCTATTGATACAGCGCGTTGTTCGCTTAGGGTTTTAGCTCGATTAAAATCGTTTTGTGCTTGTATATATGCGCTTTGCGCACTTTGAAGTTCTGCTTTTAGGCGATCAGCTTCTGCTTTAAAAGCGCGTGGGTCTATTTGAAATAGAACGTCACCCTTTTCAACAACCGCACCTTCCTCAAACAAAACGTTTTCAATGTAACCCGATACACGTGGAATCAAGGTTACTGTTTGCGGCGCCTGAAGGCGGCCGGTAAATTCGTCCCATTCAGTAATGCGTTCATGCACGACTTTAGCAACGGTTACTTGAGGTGCCGCTGGAGCTGTGGGTTGTTTAGGTGTATCTGGATCGCCGCAAGCTACCAAAACAATGCTAGCGGCTATGCCTAATATCCAATTTTTCATGCTGTGTTTTGTGCTCATGAGCCTAGTTTTCCTAATTTTTACGCTGTTGGTAATTTGATTCTTTGTAAAATTTGATACTTATGTACTGGTCGGTAAGAATATAGATGTGATTTACACAGTCAATCTATTTATGTACCGATTGGTAATTTATTTTTGTGCTAACTAATAACCGTTTTGATGAGTTCTCTTTTAAACGAGAGTATTTGATTGATAGGCGCCGTGAAATTTGAACTTTGCTTCATTTAGTCTGACTAACCATGAAACGCATAGTACGCAAAGGGCTGGGTGATATGAATGCCGAAAGCTGCAAGATTATTGCCTAATTCTATAAATTGGAAATAACCAATTTTCTGTACTTACTAGTAAATAACCCCTTATAGACAAGGGTTAATTACCTGTTTATTATGTGAGCATAATTATATCAGGAGCCGAATAATGAGTGCTGTTAGTTGTAATGCTGCAGTGGGTAGACCACGCGCTTTTGACATGCAAATTGCGCTTGAAAGAGCGTTAGAGGTTTTTTGGGCCAAAGGTTACGACGGTGCTTCACTGTCTGATTTAACCAGTGCGATGGGTATCAACAAGCCCAGTTTGTATTCTGCATTTGGTAACAAAGAGCAGCTGTTTTTAAAATCGATAGAGTTTTATGAAAATCGCCCTTGTGGTTTTTTTAAGCCCGCTTTAGCGCAACCAACCGCTTATGAAGTAGCGGAATATATGTTGTTAGGCGCGGCTAAAAATATGTCTGACCCATCGCATCCTCAAGGATGCGTTATGGTGCAAGGTGCGTTGGCCTGCAGTGAAGCTGCTGCTGGTGTAAAAGAAGAGTTAACTAAGCGCCGTCAGCAAAATGAAGAGCAAGTGCGTGATCGTTTCCAATTAGCCAAAGAACAGGGTGACTTAGCAAAAGATATTGACGTTGGCACATTGGCTCGTTTTATCAGTACCGTTATACAAGGAATAGCCATTCAAGCCAGCAGTGGCGCCACCGAAGACCAACTCGTTGACGTAGCAAAATTAGCATTAACGAGTTTTCCACGTAATTCTTAATTGCCGACTTAATATTATTTTTCTGCCTATTCATACGTGCTTACGCTAAGAATAGGCTGTATTGAAGCGCATTACCTCACCCCTTGGTTATATCGTTCGGGCGTGCCTACTGAATTATATTTACGAAGCAAAATCTGTCGCTAAGATCCTCTAAATTCTATTACTCAGTTGGTAAATAACGGAAAGTTCGGATAACGTTAAACTAACATACTGCTTGTCGTTAATGTGTGTTAAACATGCTGTAATTTGAGCTTCCTTTTAATCTTATTAATAATTGTAAAATATAGATAAACAAAGGGCTAAAGATATTAATTGGTTTTTGTTTTGCGTATAATCTTAATTGGTCTACGCAACGAAAAACGCAACTGTTGGCTGCATTGTAAAAGTAGCTTTTCACTGTCGATGTTTGATTAAATCGAGGTGTATGCAATCAGTTTTTAAAGGTCTGTAACACCGATACGTTCGGCGTTCTTTTATGCAGTTTCTCGTCATATCCATAGTGTGCAATATTTTATACGGAAAAAGATTATGAAGGTAATTTGCATTGGTGAAATGCTCATCGATTTTGTGTGTACAGATACCAACAAGGGTTTGGTAAATGGCGTTAATTACGTAAAAAAATCAGGTGGTGCGCCAGCAAACGTTGCAGCTTGCATCGGTAAATTAGGTGGTGAGCCAATTTTAGTTGGTTCAGTTGGTAATGATCCGTTCGGCGCGTTTTTAATTGAAGAAGTAAAACGTTATGCGGTTAACACTGATCATGTTGCGTCTTTGTCCACATCTACTACTTTGGCCTTTGTATCATTAGGTGATAATGGCGAGCGTGAATTTGCCTTTAATAGAGGGGCTGACGAACAGCTTAATCTAGATGACGCAACGATAGACACATTGTTGAGTGACTCAATTTTACATCTTGGTTCAGCCACTGCATTGTTAGGTGGTGAACTAGGCGACAGTTATTTGCGTATCGCTCAGCAAGCCAAGAAGAATGGCAATATTATTTGTTTCGATCCTAATTTCAGAATAGATTTATGGCGTGGCCGCGAAGCTGAATTCAGAGATATCTGTAATACTTACTTTGCCTTAGCTGATATTGTAAAAGTCAGTGACGAAGAACTAGTTTTGCTTTCACATCAGGATGATATGGCAAAGGGTTGCCAGTACTTTCATGATTTAGGTGTCAAAGTTGTATTGGTTACGCTAGGTCCAGATGGCTGCTTAATTTCACAAAATGGTCAGCAATATATTGTCCCAGCCTATGAGATTAATGCAGTAGACACCACTGGTGCCGGAGATTCTTTTATTGGCGCAATATTATTTCAAATGGCGAAAAGTGCGCCAGGCGAAAACTTCTATCAGGACGACTTCAAAGGTTTTATTGAGTTTGCCGGAAAAGTAAGTGGTTTAGTATGCGCTAAAATTGGCGCAATGACGGCGTTACCCACCTTACCTGAAGTTAATGCCATGACGTTCGTAGTTAAAAACAAAGCATAGATAAAATTTAATACTAATCAGATGGTTAGTATTAAATTAACCATTAAAAAGGGACCTTCAGTAACTGATGGTCCCTTTTTAATGTTGGCTTTTTTAAATACAGCAAATTTAGTCGATGCTTAAAAGTCGCTCTGCGGTATATTCATTGGTTATCAATGAGTTAACTAACTTTGAACGCAGGGCGCCTAGAATTGCGAAAACCTTATCTTCACCGGCAGCTATGGCAAATACAGGTTTGCTGGAGGCAACAATAAGGGGCGTACTAGCGACCCGTTGATTGATGCCACAGTCAAGCAACTGACCGTTTTTGTCAAAAACCCAGCTGATAATTTCACCGACTGCGCCGCCAGTTTGCAACTCGTCTAACTCTTTAGGCGTAACGAAACCATCTAAATGTAGTGGCGAATTAGTGCCTAAATTCCCTACACCTACAAAGGTTACGTCAGCTTGTCGAGCTAATGCCATATTCTGTGCAATATGCGGCATAACATGTAACTGATTTTTTGCTTTCACACTTTGCGGTAATACGGGCAGCGGCATAGGATAATGCTTAGCGTTTACGCGTTCGGCCATACGCACGACTACATCGTAAGGAGACGCCGCTCCATCAGATGTCATGTTACCAAGTAAGGCAACAATTCTATGCTGGGTGCAATCAAGTGGGGCCAACTCATCTACGCAGGCGCGCAATACTCGGCCAGTTCCCATAGCCAATATTTTGGGTTCTGTTGATTTTAAATGGCGTTCAATTTCGTTAGCTCCAGCTTGGGCTAAACCCACGGTCGAAGTAGGATCGCTAAGGTCACTTGGCACCACTTCACAAGAAAGTAGTCCAAACCGGTTAGCAATTTTTTCAGCCAAGTCCATGCACTTAGCAATGGGATGATCGAGTCTTACTTTTACTAACTTCTCGCTGACGGATAATGCCACCATGCGCTGAGCAGATTGGCGAGAAATTCCGAGCTTTTTTGCGATGTCATCTTGGGTATTACCCGCAACATAATATAACCAGCCGGCTCGAGCGGCGTCGTCTAATCGTCTATTTTCGGCACTGGAAAGCTTAACCACGTTTATCTCGCATATTAGGTATTGTGTTGAGCGTCGGTGCAAGCGCATAGAGATCTTGCCAATTTTGGATTGTCGTCAAATTATCAACAGAGGGTTCGACGGGTTGCCTCCATTGCTGCATATGGCCTGCGCCAGCATACCGGATAACCTGCATTTGGGCGGCCTTGGCCCCCTCGATGCCTGCAGGGGAATCTTCAATCACTAGGCAATATTGAGGATCAACCCCCATTTTTTCTGCTGCGTATAAAAATAAATCAGGAGCGGGTTTACCGTTTTCTACTTCAGAAGCAGTGAAAACGTTATCCCCAAAGTAGTGGCCAATACGCGTTATATCTAGCGCTCGACTGACTCGCTGAGGGCTGCTACTGGTCGCCACGCAATAAGGTACTTTGAGCTCTAATAACATTTGCTCTAGTCCAACTGTGGGTTCAAGCTCCAAAGCGAAAACCTGCATTAATTTAGTTTGATAGTCTTGGGAAAACGAATTTGCCAATGTTACGTTAAAGTCAGCGAAAATTTTGGCCGTGACATGCTCAAAACTATGTCCAAGAAAGTTCGCTTCAAAATATTCATCGGATATGGCCACATCAAGCTCCAAGAGCATTTGTAGCAATACGCGTTTACTGATAATTTCACTATCTATCAGTACCCCATCGCAATCAAAAATGATTAATTCTATGGGGTACTGCAAAAGTGATGTGTGGGAAGGAGTCATTCAATAACCGACAATTATTATTATTGTTTTAAATACCACTCTAAGGTCTTTTCAGTACCTGAAGCCCAGAGCATTTCTAACATCGACGTAAAATGATTAACAAATACGGTGTTGCGTGAGAGTGTCCCAAATATGTCCGTCATTTGCAAAAATATTGCTGGTTCCACTTTTGCCATAGAGGCTTGTTTTATAAGCCTTTTAGCTTGTGGGTCATCAATAGTTATTTTGCTATTGGCAACATCGCCTTCAGCACAAAGTCGACACCACAATGCCACAACTAACGCTAGTCCAGCACAATCTCTACCTTGTTCTAAATTCGCCACAATAGTGGGCAAAATAAATTTGGGTAAGCGGTTTGATGCATCTTGGCAGAGGCGCGGCACAGTATCGCACACCTCAGGATTAGCAAATCGAGATTCGATAACGGCAAAATAGTCATCAAAATCGACCCCAGGTACACTAGGTAAAGTAGGAATAACTTCCTGGGTAACCAGTTTTTTCAAGTACAAGCTTATAAGCGGGTGGGCCATAACATCGTGTACAAAGTGAATGCCGAATAGAGCCCCTGGATAGGCAATTGCCGCGTGGCCACCATTTAAAATACGTAACTTCATCAGTTCAAAAGGGGCTACATCTGCAACAAATTCGACACCAACTTCTTCTAGGGGAGGGCGTCCATTGGCAAAGTCATCCTCTAGTACCCATTGTCTAAATGGTTCGCAAAAAACAGGGGCTTGGTCTTCTATATCAAATAAAGTCACCAGACGTTGGCGCTCTTGCTCTGATGTTGCCGGGGTAATACAGTCAACCATAGAATTCGGAAAGGTAACGTTTTGGTCGATCCACTGGGCTAAATCGCCGTCGATCGCTGCTGCCATTTCACTCACTACGCGTTTGGCAATTTTACCGTTATGAGGAATATTGTCACAGGACATAATGGTAAAAGCCGGTTTGTTTTGTTCCTTACGACGTTTAAGCGCGGCTATCATTAAGCCAAATACGGTTGTGGGGGAGTCAATATTAGCGATATCCCTTTGGATTTCATCATGGGCAAGGTTGAACCCGCCCGTTTTATCGTCCATAAAGTAGCCACCCTCGGTAATCGTCAGCGACACTATGCGGATCTGACTATCGGTGAGCGCGTCAATTAACGTACTGGCATCATTTTCGATGAAATCGAGCATTGAAGCGCAAACCCTAGCGGTGAGTCCTTTTGCGTCTAGTTCTACCACGGTCGTTAACCAGTCCTGAGCTTTCAGCTTCTCACGCATAACCGAGTCGTAGGATTTAATGCCTGCTCCTCTGATAGCCCAATCATAGGCCAGACCTGCGTTAAATAGTTTGTCTAAATAAACCGCTTGATGAGCACGATGAAAATTACCAACACCAATGTGAATAATACCGGGTGAAAGCATTGCGCGTTGATAATTGGGTTTAGACACGTTTGGTGGTAAGGCATCAAGTGTGTCAAGGCCAAGTTTAATAGTCATTGAATTGAGCTCCTATGCTATGTAGCAAAATGCTAATACAAATCAGGTTGGTTAATTTCGCGGTTGAAAATAGCGAGACAAACCTAAAAAGGGTGTGTCTCGCTGTTTAGTCTAGTTACCCGAAAATGGAGTGGGTGGCAGAGTCTTACCCGCGGCATCAAAATGCATGATTTTGTTTTGCGGTGCGGTCAAGTTCACATCGTCGCCGTATTTCAATGGGCAATCACCATCAGCTTTAAGCGTAAGCGGACCCACGCCATCAACATGAATATGTAGAAAGGTTTCTGACCCCAGATGCTCAATTACACCCACTTTACCCGTCCAAAGACCTTTATCTTGTGTCACTTTTAAATGCTCCGGACGTACACCAACGCAACTGGTTGGATCGCCGTCAACCGGTTCAATATCAATAAAGTTCATTTTTGGCGAACCAATGAAACCAGCAACAAAGCGATTGACCGGAGTTTGGTACAACTCGAGGGGGGTCCCGACCTGCTCAATCACACCGGCGTTAAATACCGCAATGCGATCTGCCATGGTCATCGCTTCTACTTGATCGTGGGTGACATAAATCATCGTAGTATCAAGGGTTTTGTGTAACTCAGAAATTTCTAGGCGCATGTTAACGCGCAATGATGCATCTAAGTTAGACAGTGGTTCATCAAATAAAAATGCAGAAGGTTGACGCACTATCGCACGGCCAATTGCAACTCGTTGACGCTGACCGCCTGACAACTGTCCGGGTTTACGATCCAGATAATCCCCCAGATTCAGTATTTTTGCCGCAGAGGCAATTTTTGCCTCAATTTCAGCAGGGGGCACTTTTGCGCGTTTTAATGGAAACGCAATGTTGTTACGTACCGACATATGTGGATACAGCGCATAGGATTGGAACACCATGGCTAAGCCGCGCTTTGCCGGAGGCGTATTAGTGGCGTCTTTTCCGTCTATATCAATATTACCGCTGGTGGTATCTTCCAAACCTGCGATCATCCGCAACAAAGTTGATTTACCACAACCCGATGGACCAACAAATACGATAAATTCGCCATCGTGAATTTGTAGATCTATTGGTTTAATTACATTTACGTCGCCGAAATTTTTCGTGACCTGTTTTAAAGTAATGCTGCCCATGATAACGCTCCTATTTTACTGCGCCGAAGCTTAATCCGCGCACTAATTGTTTCTGACTAAACCAACCAAGTATAAGTATGGGCACAATGGCCATCACCGATGCTGCTGATAACTTGGCGTAAAATAATCCTTCTGGACTTGAATAACTGGCAATAAATGCCGTTAGCGGCGCTGCATTTGCTGCGGTCAATATAAGCGTCCAAAAAGCCTCATTCCACGCTAAAATAACGTTTAACAGTAGCGTAGAAGCAATACCTGGCAGTGCAAGCGGTAGTAACACATGAAATATCTCTTCACCAATACTGCATCCGTCCATACGTGATGCTTCAAGGATTTCATGTGGGATCTCTCTAAAATAGGTGTAAAGCATCCACACCATTATCGGTAAGTTGACCAGTGTCATAACAATGACCAAGCCCAATTTAGTGTCGAGCAAAGAGAAATCTCTAAACATCAAATAAATAGGGATCAGTACACCGACCGGCGGTAACATTTTGGTCGACAGCATCCACATTAATAAATGTTTAGTGCGTTTAGTTTGCACAAACGCCATGGACCAAGCTGCGGGTATGGCTATGATTAAACCTAGTAAACTAGAACCAATTGAAATCACTACAGAATTCCAAAAATGGTTAAAGTAGGGGGAACGCGCCAGTACGTCTGAATAGTTTTCAAGTGTCCAATCAAACATAAATAGACTGGGGTTGGCTGATATTGCCTCAGCTTCCGTTTTAAAGCTGGTTAGCAAGGTCCATAAAATGGGGAAAAAGATCATTCCACTTATGCCCCAGGCTAAAGCGGTATAAATAATTTTAGATTTATTACTGTTATTCATAGCCATAATTTAGTCCTCCAGGTTTTTGCCAATTAGGCGCATAAGGAAAATAGCGACAATATTTGCAATGATGACTGCGACAATACCTCCCGCTGAGCCTCCGCCAACATCAAATTGAAGTAATGATTGCGTGTAAATCAAGTAGGTAAGATTGGTCGAAGCATAGCCCGGCCCACCACTGGTTGTGACCAATATTTCAGCGAATATCGACAGTAAAAATATGGTTTCGATTAAAATTACGGCTGTTATAGCGCGAGATAAATGCGGCATAACGATATAAATAAATTTACTAAACGGACCGGCACCATCCAAATCCGCGGCTTCCAATTGCTCACGGTCAAGGGACTGAATAGAAGTGAGTAATATTAATGCTGCAAACGGTAGCCACTGCCATGACACAATGATGATAATTGACAACAACGGTATCTGCGCAAAGAAGTCGACGGGTTCGACACCAATCCACATGGCAAAGTGTGCAAATAACCCATTCACCGGATTCATGAGCATATTTTTCCACACTAAAGCAGAAACGGTCGGCATAACAAAGAACGGCGCTAACACCATAATGCGAACGTAATTTCGTCCCCAAATAGCTTGGTCAAGCAAAATGGCCAGGCCAATACCACCACAAATGGTGATAAGCAGTACACCGCCTACGAGCAACAGTGTATTGAAAAAAGAGGCAAAAAAAGCAGGATCTGTGAGAAAGAACTCATAGTTTAGAAAACCAATAAATTCTTCGCTTCCGGGTGTGAGTAGATTGTAATCTAAAAATGAGAAATACAATGTCATGCACAGCGGTACTATCATCCATGCCAACAACAATACGACGGATGGAAATAACATCATTCTAGCTAAGTTACGAGATTGCATCGTCGCCATAATCTAGACCTTCTTCAAGTGAAAACCATGGGTAAGTGACATGCACTTACCCCCCATCAAAAATTAACTATTTTGGATAACGTGCTTTACGCATTGCGCGTTCGACCAAGCGTTGCGAACTAGCCAATGCTTGCTCTACCGTCATCTGCCCAGTCAATGCAGCGGCAAATTGTTGGCCTACGGCAGTACCAATACCCTGAAACTCAGGTATGGCAACAAATTGCACGCCCACATAAGGCACGGGTTGCACGGTTGGATTTTTCGGATCAACTGACTCGATAGACGCCAGAGTTATTTCAGCAAAAGGTGCTGCATTTAGGTATTCAGGATTAGCGTACAAAGATGTACGCGTTCCTGGGGGTACGTTAGCCCAACCTTTTTCTTTTGCGACTAGAGCGAGGTACTCTTTAGATGTTGCCCAGCTAATAAACTTCATGGCTGCTGCGCTTTTTTCGCTGCTAGAAGGTACCGCAAGTGTCCAAGCCCATAACCAGTTTCCACGCTTGCCTAAGCCCATATCCGGTGCCATGGCAAAGCCTACTTTATCGGCGACTTCAGAATCTTTTTCATTGGTCACAAAGGCACCAGCAACAGTGGCATCTATCCACATGCCGCACTTACCTGTTTGAAACAATGCCAAATTTTCATTGAACCCGTTTGAAGATGCGCCAGGAGGGCCAGATTCTGTCATTATGTCAACATAGTATTGCAGGGTGTCTTTCCACTGGGGTGTGTTAAATTGTGGCTTCCAATTTTCATCAAACCAGCGGGCACCAAACGAATTTGACATGGCGGTAATCAACGCAATGTTTTCACCCCAGCCAGCTTTACCTCGCAGGCAGATCCCATATACACCAGCGTCACTATCTGTCATGGCTTTAGCCGCTTTGCGGATAAATTCCCAGCTAGGTTTGGTGGGCATTTCAAGACCTGCTTTTTCGATCAAGTCTTTACGGTACATGACCATTGAGCTTTCACCGTAAAAAGGCGCTGCATATAATTTGTCATTTACCGACAGGCCACTTCTGATAGCGGGAAGTAAGTCTTCTTCATCGTAATCCGCGCCTAAGCCGTCAAGTTCAGTTAACCAACCTTGCTTACCCCAGATAGGCACCTCGTACGTACCAATTGTCATGACGTCATATTGACCGCCCTTAGTGGCAACATCTGTGGTAACGCGTTGGCGTAAAATGTTTTCTTCTAGCGTGACCCACTGAAGGTCAATATCAGGATTTTTCTTTTCAAAATCGCTACTGAGTTCTTTCATGGTGATCATGTCGCCGTTATTTACCGTGGCGATGGTGATGGTTTCAGCGGCAACTGTTGCGCTCATACCTAACGCGACGCAAGTCAGCATAGTCAATTTGTTTAACATCGGGCATTCCCCTTATGTACAAAGTTAGATGTCTCATTCACTCGATAGGTAAATGAGACAGTTGTTATAATTTATATTAGCTTACAATTAGATAAAGCCGACAGAAGTCGGCTGATACCTAAAACTTAACCGAAATTTCAGATGTGATGCCGTCAAACCCAGTACCAATTTGGCCACCTGAGTTAATGCCTTCGTCTTGGTCAACATATTCGATTTTCAAAAGCGTTTTATCGTTAAACCAATAACCTGCTGCTACTTGAAGGCGCTCTACAGTGTTATCTGTTTGGGCGATAAGATCTGAGGTGTTCTCAGCTTCTGCGTAACGCGCGGCTACATAGAATTTGCCAGGGATAACATAATGCTGAGCCTCAACTGTCCAGTACTCAACCGACGTATCGCCTTTGATCACGCTATTTGAATCGAAAGTTGTTCCTGTCGGATCAACCACGCCGTCTATGCCAAAGTAAGTAATACCGGCTACTGCGTTTCCTGCTGTATCTGCGAAGGTAAAATCGTCACTGGATTTACCAATCATAAAAATCAAGCTAGTTTCAGGTGACGGTTGATACGCTAAGTTTAACTGAATGGTTGTTTGGTCAAGCCCTGGCATAACACCCACATGGGTATCACGCTCGCTGCTAGGTGAAGCTGAGAAGTTATAGTTTTCACCATCACCAAAACGATAGTTTGTGGTGGTTAAACCATCAAGGCTTGCTACGCCGTTTTCAAAACGTAACTGATCACCTTGATTTGCTTGTAAGAAATTCAAACCGACTTTAAAGCCACCCGTAAACTCGACGGCACCTTGTAATAGGTAGTTAAAACCTCGGTCTTCTTGAAACGCTTCGCCAAAACTTGAGGTGGTAACATGACCAACAACGTTGAAACTGCGAACCACACCTTCATCGTATGTCTGGGTGTATCGTAATTGCGCGCCATTTTCTGCTGTTGCGTAATCTGTTATTCCATTACCGATAAGGGCATTGCCTTGGTTGTCGGCCCCGTCTTGAAAGCCCTTAAATTGGAAAGGCGAGCCGCCTATATTACCTAAACGAAGCGTTAGGTTGGCGTTTTCACGCTCGTACTCAGTAAGACCAAATAGGTCAAACTCGATACCCGAGTAATCATTGTGGAATGAGAAATCACGGTCACCGTTGTTACCGAAATCATTTGGCTCTTCAGCGATGTCGATATCGGCTGAGATGAATTCAGTGATGTGGAACTTAAGCATTAGGTTGGCTCTGATACGGCCAAAGCCAGATGACTGTTCTTCGTCCACCGGACGAAATGCCCCTTCTTTGGCTTGTATTGCTTGGTAGTTTTGCATTGCGAGGAAGTTAACCTCAGCACGTCCATCAAGAAACTCTGCAGCTTGTAGGTATGAAGGAGCAGACGCAGCCATAACGGCTGCAGCGACTACGCCTAATTTAGTTATGCGTTGAATGTTAGGGGTATGAAGTTCTGTTCTGGCGGCTGACAAAGCTAGTGTTTTTCGTATGTTTTTTAACATAATAGAGTCCTATTAAAGTAAGTTTTGTGTGTGGTAGTAAAGATTTCAATGGAAATCATCTAACGCCGATACATCCTTTAACCGCCATTAGAACTCGGGGCATACGCCCAAACTCTGATTTAACGTCTTTAATGTGAGTATGTGCCCGCTTGATGAGCATATTCCCTTAACTCTTTAACATCGTCAACTGTTTTCGCTTACAAAAAGTTCACATTTATAGCAAATAAAAATTAAATTCAATAAATTCAACTATTTATATTTGTTATAAATGTTGCGAAAATGTGTATTTACGTTGCATTTAGTGAGTTTAGTTCAATTGAAGAGGTTTGCTTGGGTAAAAATAAGGGGCGTGAATAACAAGCCTCGATTATTTTTAACTTTGCACAGCGCTTTGCAGCGATGTATTTTTGAAGAATAAGAAAGGTAAATTTAATTTCAAAAGTTAACCATTTGATTAATATCGCAAGTTGGCGATAATCACTACACTATAACGAGATTAACGTTTCCATTTTTTCTAGTTGTTCAGATAGTGTAAGACTTATAATGAATTGATAAGTCAAACCAAACTGTACATATTGTCGTTAGTAGCGAGTCGAAAATTGGTGTAATAAAGGATTGATACATGCTGTTTAGAACAATCAAGAACACCACAACTACCCTTACCGTTGTTGCTATTTTTTTAGTCTGTGCGGCAGTTTTGGTGTCTTCTGTTGAGGAATACGAGAAGTTGTATCTGGAATCGACACGAGGTGATCTTGAAGGTTTATCTGAAAATTTAGCGAACGATCTTGTTTCTCTTATTACTACAGAGCCCGACACGTTTGAAGTGACGGCGACTTTATTACGTCTAGACCGCTACGAGAATGTGAAATATGCCGTAGTATATGACAGTCACTGGCAGCGTCTAAATATGTATTTCGGCCCTTTATTCACGCCTAGTGCTTCCGAAATTAATATCGACCTCGATAGGCTTAAGTTAAGTCCCTTAGGAGTAAGGGTGAAAGACGGTGAGCTTATTGCCTTAAAGTTAGTGGGCGATGCTCGTTTACCACTTGGTTATTTACTGATTGTTAACGATGCTGTAGGCCCGCTTAACAAAAGTAAACTCACGCTATTAAAACGCGTTTTACCTCTCGTGTTGTTGGTTCTTTTTGTAGCAATTGTGGGTTCATTGTTTATTCAACGACAATTGTTTTTGCCTCTTAGCCGGTTATCTCGTTTCGCCCAAAAAATTCAAGAAACCCATGACTATTCATTGCGAATTAATATCGATGGCAAGCAAGAAGTGACAGAATTAAGCCGAGATATCAACAGTATGATGGAAACCATCAATTGCGAAACCCAGAAGAACAGTCAGTATACAGATCAGCTCAAAGAGCAACAGAAAGCCATGGAGCGCCTCGCTAATTTTGATGGGTTAACCGGCTTGCCCAATCGCCAATTTTTTATGGAAACCCTCAGGCTAGAGCTAGCCAAAGCCAAGCGAGATGAACGTAACTTGGTTTTAATGTACTTCGATTTAGATGGATTTAAAGGTGTTAACGATGCATTTGGTCACGAAGTCGGTGACTTATTGTTAATGGAGGTTTGCCGACGCACTAAATCCATTTTACGCGACGGCGACCTTATTTCACGTCTAGGTGGTGACGAATTTCTGATTCTTTTGCACAACGAGCCGAATGAATTAGAGCTATTTGAAATAGCCGAACGGTTAGTTAATGGGTTGAACGTGCCATTTGCCATCCAGACTTGGGAGGTGCAAATTGGTGTCAGCATCGGCATCGCTCGCGCCAGTGATTCGAATTTCAACGTGAGCGAGTTTATTAGCAATGCAGATATTGCCATGTACCGCTCTAAAATGGCCGGTCGCAGCACGCATACCGTTTTTGTGCCCGACATGATGGAAGATAACAAGCGTCGCTTACTTATTGCTAACTCGATTTCCAATGCGATTAAGCACAATGAGTTTAGTGTTCACTATCAAGGTAAAGTGTCCGCTGATGAAGTTATAGTAGGCTACGAAGCCCTGATCCGTTGGAATAGCGAATCCATGGGCACGGTGTCGCCAGCTGAATTTATTCCCATTGCTGAGCAGAGCGGAAAAATTCTCTCTATCACCAAATGGGTGATTAAAAAAGTCTGTCAAGAGCTGGATCAATTACTGGCTATACATCCGGGGGAGATAGTCGTGTCGGTAAATTTATCTGCTCACGATATTAAAAATACCTTATTGATTGATTACATTCGTTCTATGTTCGTGCGTTATAACGTACAAACCTCCCATATTGAGTTTGAAGTAACAGAATCGGCATATTTAGAAAACTTTGATATAGCGAATGAGTTTTTGAAGCAAATACGCGATATGGGCTGCTCAATCGCCCTTGATGACTTTGGGGCAGGGTATTCGTCTTTAGGATATTTAACACAAATTCATCTCAATACGCTGAAAATCGATAAACAATTTGTCGATAACCTGAATGTTTCAAAACGCAGCACGCTGGTCACCAAAACGATCATCGAAATGGCCAAGCAATTGAACTTACAAATTTGTGCAGAAGGGGTAGAGACCCGTGAACAAGCAGATTTTTTAATTGCTAACGGTTGCCATCAGCTGCAAGGTTACTTATTTGCTAAACCTATGAGCTTGCTGGCATTGCTTAAACACTAAGGAGCAGTATACACCACCGTTAACTCTTCAGGAATTGAAATACCAGCAGGTAAATACCCCACCGCACCTGCAGTATTCTTGAGGTATTCCAGCATTAATTGCTCATTGTTGACTTCCTGAGGGGCTTTTTTACGCCCAGTGAAGCGCATCTGTGCCCAGTAGGACTGAATACGTGATTCAGTTAGCCCAACGACCTTGGTGTTGAACAAGATGCGTGTGTGGTTTTCAAGAGGTAACGCAACTGCCTTAAAATCATGGCCTAGTGCGCCGCCCATAAATAAATTACGCACTTCGTGCCGGCTTAAAGTAATCGTTTTATCTTGAGTGTTCGCGACAACAATAATAGGACTATTCGCCCAACAAAAATGACAAAACAATGTAAGCGTTAAAACTATTGGGCGTAGATTGATATTCATCAAAATACCCACTCCAAAGCAACTTGATACAACATCGCTTTACCGTCAAAGCCACCCTTTATATTGTTAAACAGGTCTTGATTTCCCTCTCTTTGTTTTAAAAGAGTCGCTTCCGCTTTAAGGGCTACATTTTCTTTCCAATCCCAACGAGCCCCAGCTGTATAACTGACGCTGCTATTGTCGCCTACTTGACTGAATACTTGTTGATAACCATACGCGAGTTGATCCAATTGGGCATTTACGCCTAAGGGAATTTCAGCGCTCGGTTTACTGTAGCGATTAGTGTCTCTTGAAAAAGATACATACACAGATATTGGATAGAAATTCATGCCGCCAGATATGAAATAAGCGCTTGTATCGGGCGCTAAAAATAACTCGGTATTTATCTGCATCATCTCAGTTTGAAAGAAATAGTCTAGGTCTTCGTAAAATGCGCTAACTTGAGAGAATTTACCCTTTCCTGACATTGACAGAGAATCAGCACTTTGAACAAAACCAGACATTCTTAAAAGTGATGTAAAGTCAGTTAATTCTTGGCGTATTATATCCACGTCGCCACCGTGGTGAGAGGCTCTAAATGTCCAGCCCTTATAACCTAGAGTGCCAACAATGCCGTACAAATCTTGAATATCAGTGGTAAAAGATTCACCGTCGACCATAAACGTTTTATCAATGCCGCCTGTATAGGCCTCAATCGATAAAGACACATTCCGCCCAACGTAATCATATTGACCATGTAATCCATCATAATTTGGAAATAGGAATTGGCGATAAACCTGTTGTGGTAACGAGACCCAGTTATAAGCAAAGCCTACATCTGAAAAATCACTGTAGCTGTACATCGGTGTACGCTGCCGACCGAGTTTAAACCTTAATGATTTAGTTGGTGTATACGTAACATAAAGCCATTCGATACCGGAATCTGAGTCACCACCCGTACGGCCTATAACTTGAGCCGTAGCTGAAAAACGATCGGTGAGTTGATAGTCTGCTTGCAAACCTAAAAGCGATTGCTCTCCTAGGCTGATTTCATTCTCGTAGCCGATAAAGTTAGCATTATCTTCATCAAGATAACCTGCCACCACTCTGGCGAATCCAGAAAGCGCTAGTTTGTCTTCGGTCTGCGCATGCAATATTTCCACGCGGCTAAAAAGCAACACACCACAGACGAAAATTAAATTCCCAATTTGCTTTTTCATACTCTAAATGATGACTTTTCCAATCTAATTAAAATTCAACGCCCACTATTCAAACTACCTTAGGCTGATTCAGTGGCAAATAATCTCACTATTGAAGTGTTTTATGGCTATTTTTCAATCACTTTTCAAATTTTCATTTTTGCCAAGGCTTTATAAACCGGTGTAAATTACAGTTAATTCGTCAGGCAGAGATACACCCGCAGGCAAATAACCCACAGACCCTTCGTTATCTTTTATGTATTGGATTACTAAGCGCTCAGTATCCACTTCTTTAGGGGCCTTTTTACGACCGGTAAAGCGCATTTGTGCCCAATACGATTGAATGCGAGACTCGGTTAAGCCAATAACCTTAGTGTTAAATAATACTCGAGTTTGGTTTTCAGGCGGCAAAGCAATCACGTGTAAGCCATAGTGCTGTGCCCCGCCCATAAATAAATGGCGCACTTCCTGGCGATTTAAAAGTATTGATCTGTCTTGGGTATTGGCAACAACAGTGATAGCGTCATTTGCAAAGCAAATATTACCAGTTAGGTTAAATATGGTGCCAATCAGCAATAAAGAGGTTTTAATCAAAACACCCACTCCAATGCTAATAAATATAACAGGGCCTTTCTATCAAAATCAGCATCATCAAAAGTAAAGAACGCGTTGTCATCGGCTTTACCTCTTATTAAGCTTACTTCGCCTTTTAAGGCTAATCCCGCTTGTAAATCCCATCGGGTACCAAGGGTAAAAGCTTCTGAGCTATCAACGGGCAATTGATCAAATATGGCGAGGTAACCATAGGCTAGTTGATCCAGTTGTGGACTCAGACCGATGGGAATATCACTGGCAGGTTGCTCATACTCGGTGACATTTTTTGAGTAAGAAATATAAGACGTAAAGGGAAAGTAATTATATCCGGTGGAGATGAAATAACCGTCGGTTTCGGGCACAAAAACAAGATCAGCGTGTATGTGGTTTAACTCAGCCCGGACGAAGTAATTTAGGGTTTCATAACTTGCGCTTAATTGAAACACTTCTGTTGTACCATCCGTTGCCAGGGACTCTGCACTTTCGCTAAAACCAATCTGACTAAGAAGGTTACTGAATTGTGTTATATCGTCAATTTCAACACTCGTTTTACCTTGATGATACGAGCCTCTAAACGTCCAATTGTTAACGTGAATAGTATTGATTAAACCGTGAAAATCGTCCGTTTTTGCCTTCATCTGACGCTCTGCTATGACGACGTCATCTTCAAAATAGCCCCAATAACCTTCGATATCCATCACAAATAGGCTGTTAGATATCTCATAATTCGCCATCAAGCCGTCAAATGTAGAAAAGAAGTGTCGAGGATAAGTTTGTTGCGGCAAGGTAGCCCAAGGGTAGGCATACCCCACATCAATTACATCGCTATAATTTAGAAAGGGGGTACGTTGTCTGCCTAGCTTAAACCTCAGTGAATTTGTGGGGGTATACGTTAAATATAACCACTCGATGCCTGAGTCTCGTTGCTCAGCCGTATGCCCAATAAGTTGCCCGGTAATGGCAAGGTTATCTAAAATCTGATAGTCAGCTTGCAAGCCGATAAGGCTTTCTTTGTCGACGCTGATTGAATTATCATAACCAAGGTATTCGGCATCCTTATCGTCAAGATAGCCCATTACTACCCGAGCAAAACCAGAAAGTTGAAGCTTATCATTGGTTTCAGCATAAAGTGAGGGAGTAAAAAAAAGCCAGACTAAACTGCTTACCAACAACAAATAAGGAATGCGATACGTCATATTTTAAATAGGTCTGCTTTTTGTATGGTTAAAAAAATTCTTACTAATGAAAATACTATAGCCCAATCGAGTGTCAAAGTTTTTTGCTCAAAACTAGACTAATTTACAAGTATTTTTAGCATTTAACTGGGTAAGTAGTAAGGCTAAAACACCCTGTATTTTTGCTTGGTAATTGAACGACTGATATCAATTTTGAATACATTTACCAAACTTGTTGTTGTGCTTAAAAAATAGCGCAATTACGTTAGCTAAGCTAAATGCTTTAAAAAACTATTTTGCGCTATGTTACTTTTTTAGAAGGCTCATACTACGGACCGCAACATTTCATATCGACAATCTAACGGTGTGTTCTGCGCGTTTATTTATTCAAGAGAAATGGAATAAATAACCGTTAAATTATCAGGTATAGCAGTGCCTTCAGGTAGGTAGCCTACCGCGCCCACATTATTTTCGATATATTCCAGAACTGAGCTTTCGCTATCCATTTCTTTTGGTGCTCTTTTACGACCGGTAAAGCGCATTTGTGCCCAATATGACTGAATACGTGACTCTGTTAAGCCCACCACTTTGGTGTTGAATAAAACGCGCGTTTGATTATCAGAGGGCAGCGAAATAGCTTCTAATTCGTAGGGCACAGCCCCTCCCATAAATAGATTTCGTACTTGTTGGCGATTGAGTTTAATCGATTTATCTGCTGTATTTGCCACTACAATAACGCCCGTAGAAGCACTCACGTCGTGTATAAAAATTAGGCAAGAAAAAATAAATAAAATAAGATATTTTGTCATTAAAATACCCAATCTATCCCCAGCTGATACAAAACAGCTCGGCCGTCAAAGTTACCTAAATCCTGTAAGGCGGAATCATTACTGACCTTGCTATCAGCTCTGACTAAGGTTACTTCTGCTTTCAGGGCAACATTAGACCGCCAGTCCCAGCGAATACCGATTTTGCTTCCATTGGTTTTTTCATCGAGGAATTGGGATAAAACAAAATCGTACGTCGCGGCAAGTACATCCAGCTGGTCTGACACCCCATAAGGGATTTCATTTGGAATGTGCCTAAATTCAACATCCCTCGTACTATAGGAAATATAAGCGGTGTAAGGGTAGAAATTATAACCTGCGGTAATATAGTAGCTGTTAACATCAGGTATTAGGCCACTTTTACCAACGATTTTAACCGCTTCGCTACGCACAAAATAATCTAAATCTTCGTAGTTAGCGCTTAATTGATAAAACTGTAGGGGCCCATCTGGATTCAACCAATTTGCATTGTTGCTGAAGCCGAATTGGTCTAAAAGCTCTGCCAGCTGAGTGGCTTCTGGCAACTCCAGCTGCACATCCCCTTGATTATATGACGCTCTAAGGGATAAATGCTTATATACTAAAGTTGTGCTGAGGCCAAATAAGCCAGTTACTTTGGTATCAATGGTACGACTACCAGAATAAAATTCGTCGTCGAAATAACCCCAATAACCTTCGTAACTAATCACCCAATCGTCGAGCGAAAACTCGTAGTTGGCTAACACACCTTCGAATGTTGAAAAGAAAGCCGTGTCGTAGAACTGTTGGGGCAAGGTTAACCACGGATAAGCAAAACCGACATCTAGGCTATCGCTATAATTGAAAAAAGGAACACGTTGTTTACCGAGTTTAATTTGTAAACTATTGTTGGGTTTATAAGTAAGGTAAAGCCACTCTAAACCTGAAGCGCGCTGGGTTGCGGTATGTCCTACTACTTGGCCGGTAACAGAAAAATCTTGATTGAACTGGTAATCTGCTTGCAACCCTAACAATGACTGATGGTCAAAGCTAACACTGTTGTCGTATTCCACATACTCAGCGTTTTTATCATCTAAATAGCCCATGATCACGCGCGCAAACCCTGAGAACTCGAGTTTATCTTCATCTTCCGCCTGTACTGCATGTATACAGCTGAGCAAAATAATGCAACTCGCTGATATAAGAGGAAATATTCGTCTGATCATGTTTTCAATCCATTTGAATTTTTCTGGGTAAATACGTGCCCAATAAACAAACTACTCTGGCAAGAGTTATCATTATCTTCTGACTCCTGTAGTAGTTTGCAGGATGATGGCAGAGATAGTTCGATTGGGGCACAACAGGTAATATCGGCTGTAATCTTATTATCTGTAACACCCAAGCGAAGGTATTTTTAAGGCACACTCATTTGTTAACTTACGTTGCTTATCGAAATGGTTGTGTCGACAAACACACTACGCGTATTCAGTGTCATTAACTACCCTTATTGTATGGTATAGACCACCGTCAAACTGTCAGGTACAGAGATACCCGCAGGCAAATAACCGACAGCACCTTCATTGTTTTTAAGGTATTCCAGAACTAAGTTTTCGCTATCCATTTCTTTCGGTGCTCTTTTACGACCAGTAAAGCGCATTTGTGCCCAATATGATTGAATGCGTGATTCTGTTAAGCCCACCACTTTGGTGTTGAATAAAACACGCGTTTGATTATCAGAGGGCAGCGAAATCGCCTCTAATTCGTAGGGCACAGCCCCTCCCATAAATAGATTTCGCACTTGTTGGCGATTGAGTTTAATTGATTTGTCAGCTGTATTTGCCACCACAATAATGCCCTCAGAAGCACTCGCGTTGTATACAAAACTCAGGGAAGAGAAAATAAATAAAATAAGATATTTTGCCATTAAAATACCCAATCTATCCCCAGCTGATACAAAACAGCTCGGCCGTCAAAGTTACCTAAATCCTGTAAGGCGGAATCATTACTGACCTTGCTATCAGCCCTGACTAAGGTTATTTCTGCTTTCAGAGCGACATTAGATCGCCAGTCCCAGCGAATACCGATTTTGCTTCCATTAGTTTTTTCATCGAGGAATTGGGATAAAGCGAGATCATACGTCGCGGCAAGTACATCCAGCTGATCCGACACCCCGTAAGGGATTTCGTTTGGAATGTGCCTATATTTAACATCCCTTACACTATAGGAGATGTAAGCCGTGTAAGGGTAGAAATTATAACCTGCGGAAATGTAGTAACTGTTGACATCAGGTATCAGACCACTTTCACCGGCTATTTTAGCCGCTTCACTACGCACAAAATAATCTAGATCTTCGTAATTGGCGCTTAATTGATAAAACTGAAAGGGCCCATTTGGGTTCAACCAATTTGCATTGTTGCTAAAGCCTAATTGGTCTAATAGCTCAGAAAGTTGACTGGCTTCTGGAAAACCCAGCTGTACATCCCCTTGATTATATGACGCTCTGAGAGATAAATGCTTATAGCCCAAAGTCGTGCTGATACCATAAAGTCCGGTGGCTTTGATATCAATCGTACGACTACCAGAGTAAAACTGGTCGTTATAATAACCCCAATATCCTTCGTAATTAATCACCCAGTCGTCGAGCGAAAACTCGTAGTTGGCTAACACACCTTCGAATGTTGAAAAGAAAGCCGTGTCGTAAAACTGTTGGGGCAACGTTAACCACGGGTAGGCAAAACCGACATCTAGGCTGTCGCTGTAATTGAAAAACGGAATACGCTGTTTACCGAGTTTAACTTGAAAAGAATTGTTGGGTTTATAGGTAAGGTAAAGCCATTCTAAACCCGAATCGCGCTGGGATCCTGTGTGCCCGACCAATTGGCCAGTAAAAGAAAAATCTTCATTCAACTGGTAATCTGCTTGCAGCCCCAATAATGACTGTTGGTCAAAACTAACGCTATTGTCGTAACCAACATACTCAACATTTTTGTCATCCAAATAGCCCATGATCACGCGCGCAAACCCTGAGAACTGGAGTTTATCTTCATCCTCTGCATGTACTGCAGGTGCCCAGCTCAGCAAAATAATGCAACTTGCTGATATAAGATGAAATACTCGTCTGATCATGCTTTTAATCCGTTTGACTTTTTCAGGGTAAATACGTGCTTAATAAACAAACTGCTATGACAATAGGGCCATTCGCTTCTGACTACTTACTGTCGCTTATCATATAATTACCGACATATTCCTATTGAAGTGCCAAAGGTAATATCGGCCAAAATCTTATTATCTGTAACCTCATGGGTAGGAATGTTTAAAGAACGCTGATTTGTTAGCTTAGCTAGCTTTTTGCAATGGTTATGTCATTAAACCGAACTACGTATATATTGAAGTAGCACACGGTCTGTAGGGTGATTAATTGGCCTTATTTTATGGTGTAAATCACAGTTAAGTTAGCAGGAATAGAGATCCCCGCAGGTAAATAACCCACAGCACCTTCGTTGTTTTTAAGATATTCCAGAACCGAGCTTTCGTTATCGATTTCTTTGGGCTCTCTTTTACGACCAGTAAAGCGCATTTGCGCCCAATATGACTGAATGCGTGATTCTGTTAAGCCAACAACTTTAGTGTTAAACAATACCCGAGTCTGATTTTTAGGAGGCAGGGCAACCGCTTGTAAGTCATAGGGTATTACGCCACCCATAAAGAGGTTACGCACTTGCTGACGATTGAGTTGAATGGATTTATCTGCGGTATTCGCCAACACGACAATGGCCTCTGCAGACCCTATCTTTGCAAAGCTAATTGAACATAAAATGAGTAGGGTAAGATATTTTTTCATTAAAATACCCATTCAATGCCAAGCTGATATAAAACGGCCTGACCATCAAAATTGCCTAAGTCTCTTACGGCATAATCATTACTGATGGTATCCTTGGCTTGAACAAAGGTCATTTCAGCTTTAAATGCTAAGTTGGTACGCCAATCCCATCGTAAACCAAGCTTTGTACCGGCTGATTTATCATCAGGGAAGGCTGCGAGTACCCCAAGATAAGTTGCTGCGAGTACATCTAAATCAGTCGAAATTCCAAAGGGTATTTCACTGGCTATATGGTCAAAATGAAGATCTTTTTTACTGTACGAGATATAAACTGTGTAGGGGTAGAAGTTATACCCTGCGGAGATATAAAAACTATTAATATCTGCGAATAAACCACCTTCACCTTTCACCATTGCAAACTCACTACGCACGAAATAATCTAAATCTTCATAGTTTGCACTTAATTGATAAAACTGCAGTAATCCATTCGCGTTCAGCCAATCAGCATTTTTAGTAAACCCAAATTGACGTAGCAATTGACTAAATTGTTCAACTTCATCCTGTTCAATATCAATATCGCCTTGACCATAAGATGCCCTCAAAATGAAATTCTTATATCCCACGGAAGCATTCACACCAAAGAGACCAATTACTTGGGTATTAATATTCTGACTAGCCAAATATATTTTGTCGTCGAACCGGCCCCAGTAGCCTTCGTAGTTAATAACCCAGTCGCTAATAGCAAATTCGTAGCTGGCTAATGCACCATCGAACGTAGAAAAGAAAGCTGTATCGTAAACCTGTTGCGGTAGGGTCAACCAAGGATAAGCAAAGCCAATATCAAGGCTGTCACTGTAGGTGAAAAAAGGAATTCGTTGTCTGCCAAGCTTAACTTGCAGTGCGCTGTCGGGGCTGTAAGTCAGGTATAACCATTCTAGCCCAGAATTACGCTGGTCACTCGCATACCCCACAACTTGGCCTGTAACAGAAAAATCGTCGCTTAATCTATAGTCCGCTTGTAAACCCAATAGCGACTGTTGATTAAGGTTAACGCTGTTGTCGTAGCCGACATACTCGGCGTTTTCATCATCAAGGTAACCCATAATGACCCGAGCAAAGCCTGAGAACTTTAGTTTATCCTCGGTTTCAGCGCTAAGTGTGGTTGCCCAGCTAAGCGTGAGCAAACAGAATGCTGAGATAAAAAGCGAAAATCGGTGGGTCATATTTGAATAGGGCTATTATTTGTGTGGTTAAAAAATTCTTATATAACAAAATACTATAAGTATGGGATGTGTCAATCGCTTTTGAGTTTAATGCCTGTATTCAAGCCTGTTATAGCGAATCCACCGGTAAAAGTAGTATCCATATAGCACGAGTTAATCGAGGCTCATTAATGGGTCAGTACCTTAATTGAGCTTAATGCGTGTTAGTTTTGGCTACCTTTTTAAGTTGGGTTTACCAGCAAGCTAGTTTGAATGGCAGGGCGGCATCACGCTATGATGCAACACCCTTATTTAATTGTATGTTGCCACTTTGGACTTTTTCAGCAGTGAATTCATAACCCCTCTACTGAGCCTATTCCTAATCGTCTTGGCGGGTTTTACGTCCTTTTTGACCGCCGCTTTAGGGGCCGGTGGAGGTTTATTATTGTTGGTCGCGATGGCGTCTTTTATACCCATGGCCGCTGTAATACCGGTACATGGCTTGGTGCAGCTAGGCTCTAATGCCAATCGTATGCTACTGACCTACCAATATATCGATAAAAGCATGCTGCTCTATTTCATCGCTGGTGGCCTTATTGGTGCATTAGCGGCATCGTTTGTGGTCAGTGATTTACCTTTGGATTGGATGAAGCTCGCTGTGGGCGGGTTTGTCCTATTTTTGCTGTGGGGCCAGAAACCAAAAATAAAAGAATCAAGCCCCTTGGGTAAAGCCCTAGCAGGTTTGATAACCACATTTTTATCTATGTTTGTCGGTGCAAGCGGGCCATTGGTCGGCAGCTACTTACACAGTAAAGGCTACGACAAAATGCGTTTTACCGGCACATTCTCAGCAAGCATGACCATGCAACATTCATTGAAAGCGCTGGTGTACGGCGCAGCGGGTTTTGCCTTTTGGCAATGGTTGCCTTTGGTGATTGCCATGATTGCTTCTGGCGCAGTTGGCACCTGGCTAGGGCTGAAGCTTTTACATAAAATCCCCGCCGAAAAGTTTCAGCGCGCAGTGCAGATAGTCCTATCGCTGTTATCTATAAACCTTATGTGGCAGGCGATAGAGGTGCTTTTTTTCCAAGTCTAATGCTCGCGCAATATAAAAAGCCCTTTGCCAAGATATTAGCAAAAGGCTTTGTTTTTCCTTTAGGTATTTACATTGTTAGGTTGAAGCCTAAAACGTTATTTTTCGATCACTGCAAATTTACCGTCGGTGTGAATAAAGCCCCAAATGGTGTGGCTGTCTTTCACATAACCCCAATAGCGCTGCTGGCAGTTGCTGACCTGAAATCCACCTTCGGGGTGTTGATCTGTTAAGCGATAGTAAACAGAGTAATGGTCTGAATAACCGCTTTCAATATAGCACTCATCAGTAAAAGCGGGCACCCATGACTCGCTCGCTTCGTCATAACGACCAATGGTTAAATCGGTAAGGGTTGTCCCCTCTGGCGCGGCGAAGACCAATGTCATGGCATCAGCAAAATCTAACCCATCGTCAAGGTAGCGCTCTGTCCAATTGGCACTGTTACCACTAGGGTTACCGTTGGCAATATCTGGGTTAAGTGATGCTTCAACATCAGTACCTTTATTAAACACACCATCCCGAGCTACGTGAGTGGCGTTGTTCACCTGTTCACCATTTTGGTTAACATAGGTTAATGAAGCCGACTCGCCTTGAGCTAACGTACCATTGTCAACATCGACAGTGGGTAAGCTAACGTAACCGTATTGGTCAAAGTACGAGCCCTCTTGAGTTTGGTTGCCACTTATCAACAAGACGTCCGAAAGGGTGGTTGCATCATCATCTACAAACCAGCTCAACGAAAGTAATTCACGTAAGCGTTCTACTTCACCGACAGTGGCAGCATATGAGCTGTTGTAGGTAAGGTTGTAACCGTCAATTATCGTTGCTTCTGAGCCGATATAACCGTCGTCTGCACTGGCTGTTGAATGTGCATAGTAGTTTTGATCTGGTGCTACAACGCGCACGGTTGCATCTGTGGTACGCGTATTTTCATCCAGCACTTGCCACTCAACTTCAGCGCAGCTTTCTGTGGTGGTAGAACCTGTCACCATATAATCACCGCTGTAGGTACACCACGCATTTTGGGCGTAGTCGTAATGTGCCCCTAAGTTCATATCTACTTCGGTTAGCGTATGCTCAGCAAAATAGGATTTAGTGGTAATTTGACGTCCATTGATCTCAACCACCACAAATGAAATACCATTGCCCAAATCAGAGGTTACACTTGCGTAGTTTGTGCCTTCACTGTTGGTTAGATTGCCACCGGTGATGGTGTCGTAAAAGTTATTAATAAACAAACCTGTTTCATGCTCGTCGTGCATGCCGTACAAGTCTTCATAGGCCTTCCATGACGCGTTACCGCCAATAATTTGGGTAAAGCCATTTGCACTATCTTTATCCTCCGCTGATGGGTGAATAAGGCTGCGAGCATATTGATGGTCATGACCTGCCACATAGGTCACTTTATAATCGTTAAATAAGTTTAATATATCACTGGCCAAGCCCGGTTCTGCTTCATCCTGTAGTTGCAGATAACCTAATTGGCCAATATCGTAACCATTTAAACTAGGCTCCTCTAGCTCTTCATAGGCACTGGTGGCAGCTTCAACCGCATTAGAGTAGACCGCGATTTCCTCAGCCGATGCGCCGCCGTCAACAGCATTATCCAATGTCGCCTGTGCTTCTTCTAATGCCGCTTCAAGAGATAAACGCTCGGCAACATAAGCATCATAAATTTCGACTTGATACGTTTGTGGGCGCTTTTTGGTGGATAAGGGTTCGTGTCCAAAAGCAACGATGTGATCAACATTTGCTGCGTTGGTGGTAATGACCTCAGTTAACCAGTCACGCAGAATGGTCCACGTACCTCGATAAGCGCTGCTATATAACTCAGCAAAATAAAAATCTAACGCGATAAATAAGGTTTTGTCTTGGATCACGTAATAAACCAAGTCCTCAGCGCCAGGGAAGCCAATTGCTGTGCCCGCATCTAAATGTTCTTGCACCAAGGCGCCAGTATAAGATTGATATAGACGATACCCTTGATCGAAATCAACGGCTTCGTAACCATCGTAAGGATTGATATCGTTATACACATTATTAACCGATTGGCGTTCCCACTCTTGTTCATTGGTAAACCAAGCCGGCCAGTTACGCCCGTTAACTATTTCATGGTTGCCACGAGCAGGAAATATACTCACCCCTGCAGCTTTTAACGGTTGGGCGACCTTTTCCATCCACTGCACGTAATCTGATTCAGCGCGATACTCGGTGATATCACCGGTGGCTAATACAATATCTACATCGAGCTCGATCATTTTGTCAGTAACGGCTTCAACCAATGGTAGAGGCAGTACCTTCCAGTCTGGACCAAAGTCTTTGCGATCTTCTGGGGCAACCACAATGGGTTCGCCAGAATCGTCGGTCTCTATAAATGGATGATACGGGTCAGAAACATTTACCAAGTAACTAATACCGTCTTCGTCCCAATCCCCAGCCTTTACGCTGTCGTTTTGGCTTTCTGTTCCAGCGTCGTAATAGCCATCACCGTTATAATCGACGCCTATATACTCTTTTACCGCTAAGGCATTGCCGTCGCGATCGACTTCAGCGTATACGCTCATGTTGTCGTCGTCACGACCCTGTGTATCAGGGAATATGGCAAAACGTAAAATCTTATCGGCGTTTTTAGTTAACACATTGGCACCTGTTGTACCTGCACTGCCTAGCACAGGCGCAGCAGCCATCAATGCATCTAAAGTCGCTTGTAATGTATCAATCTCTGCTTGCAGAGCAACAATGTCATCACTTGTGGTAGAAGCATTCGTCTCAGCTTGAAGGGCTGCTAGCGCAGCTTCCATGGTGCTTAGTTCAGCCTGCATGGCATCAGCAGTGGCCTGTAAGGTTGCTAGGTCGGTTTCGCTAGCAGCATTGAGTGAAGTAAGTTGCGCCTGCAACGCAGCAACTTGTTCTTCAAGCGCGTCCACTTCTTTATCGTTGTCGTCGGTTAAATTACATGCACTTAGGACACTAATGGCCGCCAGTGAAAGTACAAAATGTCGAAGCTTCATTCAGGTTTCCTTTATCATCAATACGGTCGTGTGGTTTAGGGTTCTCCTCAAGCTTTACTTGAAGATCATGTGCAACAGACGAGCTGAAATCAGATAAGGGGACAAAGTTTTTTATATTTTTTAAAAAAGGATAATAGTCATAAACTTGTCATAATTAATCTTTAAGATGAGTGGTTAACCAGCTGAATTAAAAGGGTTTTTCCGTTGGATGCAAAAGCTTATTAGTCTGTGCATTTGGCATTGTCGAATATGGCAGTATAGGAAGAAATCTAATTTTCAAAATGCATAACGCTGATTAGGTTGTGCTCAATCGCGTTTAGGCAGTGACTCTTGTGAAACAAAACGAATCATTCATTCCTTTTATGCCCAAGGTGAGAAGGTTTGTACAGAATAAAACCAAAAGCACTGACTTAACCAATGATGTGATTCAAGAAACGATGCTCAGAACGTTTCGCCGAGCACCTAGCGAAACGTTGCAAAGCCCCCTCGCATATATGATGACTGTGGCAAAATCCGTACTGTCTGATCATTGGCGCATCGAAAAAAAGCACCAAATGACAGAAGAGCTAACTGAGCACCAAGCACATCATGCGGATATTGAAGGCGAATATTTAAATAGCGAAAAAGTAAAGATAGTCGCCCAGTTAATAGACAGCATGCCGCCATTGCGACGTAAAGTATTTCAAATGAGGCGTTTAGAAGGAAAGAGTCGAGAAGATATAGCACAAGAATTAGATCTATCTGTTGAAGCGGTGAAAAAACACATCAATCGCGCGATGGTAGACGTAACCTTTTGTGCACAAAAACATGGCTGGGAATTTTAGCGATAAATGTCACCTTTTTTTGCCAATTTCCGTTATACAAATGAGTAGTTCTTCTCGATAACTAACAGCACGTAAGATTAAATATGAATAGACAACGACTTGCACAAGCCGCCGACTGGCTTGACCAAGAAAATGAATTGAGCGAACAACAGCACACGTTGTTCCTAGCGTGGATGAATGACCCAGAAAATGCCGCAGCCTATCAGCAAATGAAAGCAGTGATGTCATCTGACGTACTCGAAACGGCTTTCACATCTTCTGCACAGCGGCGGGACGTCAGCATACAAAAGCAGCCTGTAAAATATATGTCGCATTTAGCTATGGCGGCAACTGTTGCCTGTTTGGGGGTGTTGGTATATTTCATTTCAGGGCAACAGCCAGAAAAATCTAACCCCACCGTCATTGTGGCTTCGCCCAACGTGTATCAGCTGGAACTCGAGTCGCCCTTAGCACAACGCAGCTCGAAGGTACTCATCGACGGCACCCAATTACATCTCAACGCCAACAGTGCGGTGCAAATACAGCAAAACATCGCGCAAAGGCATGCGCTATTAATCAGTGGCCAAGTGTATTTTGATGTAGCAAAAGACCCCAATCGACCATTTGTGATTGACGTAGGGCAAGCCACCGTCACTGTGTTAGGCACCGCTTTTGATATTGATTATTCAGCGTCACTTACCACCATTAGTGTTTACGAAGGCCATGTGCAAGTCACGGCAGGAAAAAGAATCAATTTAACGGCAGGGCAAACCCTTAAAATTACGAATGACGACGTACGCTTAGAACGCGACGGTCACTTGGGTATGTTGCCTTCATGGCGAAGTGGCTGGCTTGAGGCGAATGATCTGCCTTTGGCTCAAGTCGTCGAAAAATTGCAACGTTATTTAACCAAGCCTGTTGAGCTTTCTTCACCCGAGTTAAAGAATATTCCTATAGTCGGCCGTTTCTCGTTAGACGACCCAAAACAGGCTTTAACATTACTCGCCAGTGCTCATCAACTAGCGTTAGTAAGTGAGCCTGAGCGCTTTGTGCTTCAGCGCAATTAGTGTCTCAGTTGGGTCACTTCACCCTAGGATAGAGCCCTCCAGTTATTTTTGGCTACCAGGCAGTGGTTAAAATTAGCAGCATTATGCGTAAAATATTACTTCTTCTGACTCTGTTATCCTGTGTCAGCCCCACAGTGCATGCCGACGAGTTAGCAAAACAACAATATATTCATTTGCAAGTAAACAACCTTGCAGATGCATTTAATCAGCTTTCGCGAGTATTTGGTGTGGCGTTTGTAGCATCTCGAGGAACTTACACTAAGCCGCAAGCGATTGATCTAGTGGGCCAATATAGTGTCACGCAGGCGCTGCAAAAAATTCTTAAAGAGACGCCGTATTCTTACCAAGTCACAGAATACGGAATCGTTGTTACTGCCAGCGTCGCTTCTGAGCCTGCCAAACAAGATAGCGTCATAGATGAAGTGGTTGTTACCGGTATTCAAGCATCACTCTTACGTGCTCAATCATTAAAAAAAGCCACGGTAGAAATTTCAGACGTCATCGTAGCCGAAGATATCGCCACCTATCCCAACATTAACACTGCTGAAGCACTACAAAGGATCCCAGGGGTTGTTATTACCCGAGAAGCGGGGGAAGGTCGGCAAGTGTCATTGCGCGGGCTCTCCCCTGATTTTACTTTAGTAACAGTCAACGGTATGCCCGTATTAGCCAACAATGATTCCCCCATGGATAGCCGTGTACAAAAGCAGCATGATCGTTCGTTTGACTTCAACCTTTTCTCTGCTGAGCTGTTTAGTCAAACCCAGGTGTTTAAAGCATACTCTGTTGCCCAGCCTGCTGGTGGTTTAGCAGGCACATTGGCGCTGCGCACAACACGACCCTTTGATCGAGAAGGTTTCAACTTCGTGCTGACACCTCAAGTGAGCTACAACCAATACACTGAACAGCCCGCTGAGCGGTTCTCCAGTATGGTGTCGAATACGTGGGGCGAATGGGGAGCGATTTTATCTGTGTCATATGGCAAGCGGTTGGTTGAAGAGCAAGGCGCAAATACTATTCGATGGCGCAAAATCTCCTTACCGCAGAGTTCAGTCGCATTATTGTCGCCTGAGCTGCAATCAGCTTTCACTCAGGGGGAAGTTATTATTCCCAGAGGCAATCGCTATTCTATTTGGCGCAGTGAACAAAGTCGATTGGGCATAGGAGGTGGCCTTGAATATAACGGGAAAAAGGTAAAGGTGAATGTAGATCTGTTGCACGCCAGACTAGATTCACAGCGCGATGAGTTCCACTTATATCCCAGAGGCGATCAATCTACGCCCATCATTGTGGGCGTAACGCAATTGTCTGATGCCCAAATCAATGAACAAAGCGAATTGGAATATAGCGCTTATCAAAATGGTCGGGTGGCTACGGAAAGCCGCTATCAACAAACCCAAACTGATTACAACCAAGTCGTTGTAAGCGCAACGCTTAACGTATCCCAATACCGTCGCTGGAAAATACTTATAGGGGAAGAAAAATCGACCTTTAACATACCCATTAGCAATAAAATTTATACCCGGGGGATCAGTGATGTCAGCATTGATTATCGCGATGACCGCTACTTTGCTGATATCCAATATGCTAGCGATTTACGCCAAGACAGTATGTGGCACATGAGTGAAATCGACCTTGAAGAATATGCTTCCGCCACGCGCTACCGTCATGCTCAAACCTCTGTTAGCCAACAGCTTTTTGATTCGCTTAATATTGAGTGGGGCCTAGAGTTTAATCGCTTTACAACGTTCTCATCGTCGACCTATCAGACAGACCTATTAAAAGAGCAATGGGCAAGCAATGACACCGCCTTACCTGCCAACATGACGCGGCTGTTAAATAGTCATTCGAACGTCAGTTGGTTAGGGTTAAAAACGAATCAAGCGATTCAGTTTTTTTCCCTAAACCCATATAATTTAACCGCAAATCCCTATGCCATAACAAACAAAAAAAGCCAGCTAAGGGAAGACAAAAGTGCAGCTTATATTAGCGCCAATTGGCAAACGGATAGGTTAACAATACAAGCAGGTTTGCGTTATCAACAAGAGAAAATCAACGTTACGCTTGATTCAATTGAAGCATGTTGCTCTGCAGAGCAGCATCAACAATGGCTGCCTAGTGTAAATCTGGTTTTTCAACCTCGCGCACAATGGATACTGCGTTTAGGCTTGTCACGTAATATTGGCTTTCCGTCGTTTGACGATTTAAGCAGCGAGTTAACATACGATGAGCAAAATCAGATTGTGTATGGCGCCAATCATCAACTGTCGCCGTATACATCAAACAATGTCGACATTGCCGTAGAACGGTATATTGAACAACATACCTCCATTTCGGTTAACGCTTTTTATAAAAACATTACCGATTTTATTGTACCGCAAGCTACCCAATTCACCTTTGGCGAAACAAATTTTCCTAATCATTGGGCCGATACCAACTTAGACGCTTCAACCCTTGTCACCTTGGTCAATAAAACCAATCAGGAACGGGCAAGCATCGCCGGTATTGAAACTATGCTGCGTTATGAGCGCCCTGACTTGCCTAAGCCTTGGGGGAATATGGGGTTTATTGGTCACTATGCTTTCACCGATGGTCAGATGACTTATTACAATGAATTAACCGCACAGCCTCTGTTTGATAAAGCCATTCCAAATTTATCAAAACATACTGCGTCACTCACCCTATATTATGAAACCGAGCGGCTAAACGCCCGTCTTTCGGCTACTTATCGTGATAGGTATATATATCGTGTTAACAGTGCGAATTTAATAGACGAAGATGAAACAGGGTTTCATCAAACCATGTACCTTGATGCCAGTGTACGTTTTAAATTGAATGACCAATGGCAATTGCAAGCAGAAGCGCTGAACCTAACCAATGAACGTGAAGAGCAGTACAGTAGCTCACAAGACCGGGCCTATAACTCCACAACCAGTGGCAGTACGTTTTATCTCGGGGTGAGTTATCGATATTAGCGAATGACTGAAACGCCAAAGCGATGTTCACAGGTATCGTCATTTACTCGCTCTGCACGCAGCGCAATAAATGTATCTTTTTGCGCCGTGCTAATAAGTGCTCTTTTGGGCAATGCATGGCACCTAGTATCCAGCCACCTGTGTCTTCGTCGCCTGCTTTTATTTCACTTGCTGTATAAACTGTGTCACAGCTTTTGCAATGCACTTGGCCTTTGCCCGCCCCAATCATATCGCTGGCGATATATTCAAACCGGTCAAACGTATTAGGTACCACATTGCACACATAATGGGTTGGGTCGTAAGTGCGCAACCAGCGATGAATATAGTGTTCCTGGGTGTTTTGGCCGCTATGCGGGTTCGCCCGAGCGCTTGTTTTCGAGTCAATTTCAGCTTCTACGTCATAGCAGTCTCTAGCGCTAGCGTCATCGTTAAGTGAAAAAGGTTTAGGGTTTAGTCTATCGAAGACCATGGGTAGCAAATCAGCCGTTTCAAAAATAAAGCGCCCAGCGAGTCTTTCACCGTAAATATCTGTGCCTTTGTACATAATATGCGAGCCACACAGGGGCAGGGCATCCACAAATTCCTCCCATTCCTGCTGTACTTTCTGGGCTTCAAGCTGAGCCATTTTTTTGTTATGTTTCACTGTCTCAGGATCAACCGGTCTTGGTTCAGGCCAAACATAATCTGGGTCGGTGATAAAGCATGTTTTATCTTGGCTTTTAAACCACTTCCAATAAAGCACTGGCCATATCAAGATATAGGCACCCGCCCGTAACAGCACTAGGCTCGGTGACGCAGGATACTCAATCCTGTCTTTGAAAATGATGAGTTTGCTATTCTGTTATCAAACAAGCGCTTGAGTTAGGGTCTCTAAACAGCGTGCAAATGTAAAATAAGAATAATTAATTTTTCAGGTGTATCTGTATTGCGTGCTCCGTGTAAAACAAAGGGTAAACGAAATTCTGCTGCTCTAATGCAGATGAAGTTCGACCACACTGGCTTGACGCTCTAGTCGAGTATAAAGCAATCCCTCAACAGCTCTCTTTCCTCTTTGCTGATACCTGCTTGTTGAGCAAGGTTTTCCCACTTTGAGACAGTATTTAACAATCTTTGGTGGATGTTTTTGGCGGTACTGTCATTAACGTGAAAGTACTCTGCAACCTCAAATGCCAAGCCTATCGAGAGCGCGTTACTCACATCATTAATATTAAGGTGTAGGCCAGTGGCATATAACATGGGGTTGATATCGTAGGCAGGAGATAACCGCCAGCCAGTGGGCTGAAGAATGAATCCGTGATTTCTCAGGTGATCATCGCAATTTGAGACCATGATGTTAAACAGCATTCTTGTCCAAAGTTGTTTAAGATCTTGCAGAGTATTAGAACCGTGTTGTATGAGAAATTCTGCAAGTTCCAAGTAACTTGCACCATCATCCTGACCATCAAAGTATTCTAGCTGAGTCATCGCGGAACTGAAGTGAAGCCGTTTCCCTGAATCGGTGCGGTCGAACCTTTTCGTTAAAAAAATATGATGTCTGCCAATGGCTTCAACTTTGGACTCTGCCATTTCGATGCCTGACTCGATCGCCATTTGGTATACGACGAACTCCCATAGGCCAATATCGTGATCATCATGACGACTGGGAAACTTGGCTAACCACAAACTATTATCATGATTTCTTATTGACGCCTTTGGTCTGGCTCCACCTAATGATGAACCCGGTGAAATCAGAATATTAAGCCATTTTAGATAATCTGGATTATCTAAATCTGGTTTTTCTTCTATTTTATTTGCAGCCTGTAGTAGCTCGGGTAGGTTGGTTATTGCTGGCGCAGATAGCTCATGGTTATCGTCTAAAAATGGACCTGTTAACGCTGTGCGAAAGCGCAGTGCACCCATACGAAATGAGTCGTGAACGCCCAGCAAGTAATCTGTCTCGTATAAACTTTTTGCTCGTCGTTTCTCTCGTCGAGCGATAACCGCTTCTCTACGTTGCATCAGCAACCGCCCCCATCGATCAGGGCATGAGTCGAGGAATACTTTGAAATTTTTATCGCTCTGGGCATGTTGCTCACCAACGAATAACGTTAGAGAAGGATCAATCTGGAGAACATAGTCGGAGGCTAACCACTTCTCATCATAACTAAAGCTGAAATGCTCTTTTCCTCTTATTTCAGACGAGCGCAATGTGCCGACCAACATAGGGTCAGTGGTTTCAGTCCAATCAGCGTAAACGTGGATTTCCATAATACGACGCTCTTATTTTTTATTCATCAATTTGATGTCTTGTAGCTTTCTTCCTAGCTCGTCATCAAATGCGATTTTAGTTAGGTCGTCCACTAGGCCCAGGGAGGCTAAAACGTTGACGTAGTGCCCAAGCGAAACAGAAGGGTCACCCTTTAAGATTTTTCGTAACGTCGGTTTAGATATCCCTGTTCTACTGTGCATCATTTCTTGGGTAACACCGCGTCGTTTCATCGCCAGAGTTAAGTTTTCGCCCAAGATGCTTAACACCTTTTTGTGTTTTGGGAAAATGACAGCAGAGCGCTTTGGTTTTGATTCAATAGTATTCATAGTGAAACTATATTTTCTTTAATCTAGGATTAATAAAATTATAGTTTCATTTTAATATTAAAGAAAGTGATAAATCGACCTTCCCAATTGTCTTCATGTGAAACAAAAATTACTTTATAGATTAAATTATGAAACTATAGTTTCATAATGGAAGTGTCTCATATTAGTAATTTATCCAAAAAAATCCTAATCCTTGAGACAACAAACCATCCCTCGGGCATTTTGGGGCAGTATGGCAGGGCCTTGATTCACGGTACTTAGCAATTACTTCAGCTTGGCCGCAACGCTTTTATTACTTGGGGCATCGTTTAAAAAATTGAATAGGTACCTACCAATACCTTTATCTGTCTGCTGCGTCAAAAGCGGAAAATATCTCAATCAAAAAATAAGATAAGTCACAGTGTTGTTACTCCTTTAACGTACTGAAAATACAGGGATAAGTAATAGTTATACAGATTGCCGAATAACGAAGAAAGACAAATGACTGACCATCGGGTACATTTTGCTTGTACCTATAGCTCAAGATATTTACCTGTACTTCATTTGAAGTGTTTACCCCTCAGCGATACTATTAAAATTCGCACTGCCATAGAAAATAGCCAGTTGATGTGTCACAAGGATTAATGTGTCTAACGATTATTACAATAATAAAGTTCAAGAAATAGCGCCGCAATATTTATCCTTGTCGTTTGAGCAAGTACACGGCAATTGGGCGCACTATTTACCCGCTATCTTAGACAAACCCAATGCCACTATTCTTGATGTTGGCGCGGGTGTTGGCCGAGACGTAAGTCATATCGCCAATTTACTTGCCAAAAGAAATCAAGGGAATAATCAGTGCCGTGTTTATGCCGTAGAGCCCGCATTACAAATGCTGCAAACTGGCCAAAACACCACCCAAGGGCAAAATGTTCATTGGCTGCAAGACTCACTACCTGCATTAGATAAAACCACACGCTTAGAAATCAGTTTTGACCTGATTTTATTAAGTGCCGTTTGGATGCATATTCCTGTGAGTCAACGGAGTCGCTCATTGCGTAAGTTAGCCAATTTGCTCAAACCCGGCGGTAAAATAGTAGTATCGCTGAAATTTGGCATGTCAGCACAAGAGCAGCATGAAAGGAAAATGTTCGACGTCAGCATTGAAGAAGTTGAGGCACTAGCACAAAACCTAGGCTTGTTTTCAAAACTCGAATCGCAAAACACAAAAGACCAACTAGGGCGTGAGGACGTTTACTGGCAAACTCTCGTATTGCAAATGCCAGACGACGGCACAGGTGCCTTCCCATTTATCCGCCATGTGGCCATTAATGACGGAAAATCTGCCACGCACAAATTGGCACTGCTAAGAGTATTGTTAAGAATTGCCGATGGCCATGCAGGTGCGGTACTAAGGCGTGAACCTTCTGCAAACGGTGACAGAGTCATACTGCCATTAGGCTTGGTGGCTTTGTATTGGATTCACCAATACAAAGATTTAATTGACCATTACAGGTTATTTCAAACACCTAATCAACGCCCCAATATGGGCTTTATGAAAAACAACGGTTGGTACCAACTAACCCACAGAGCCTCAGCCGATTTTCGCATTGGTAACTTATTTGTCGGTGCCGACGCAAAAGCGTTATACCGAACGCTCTCGGCTAGTGCGCAAAATATAAGAGACATGCCGTGCAAGTACATAATCTTACCTAACAGTGATACCCGAGTGTTTGAAGTAGACGCGAAAACCGTTAAAGCAAAAGACAGTCTATTTCTAGATTTAAACACCCTAACTCAGTGGGGCGAGTTCTCATTACCCGAAACCACTTGGTTAGCGCTAAGCCGATATGCCTGTTGGATAGAGCCTGTTTTAGTCAGCGAATGGGTAAAAACCATGGCCAGCTACCAAGGTAACCTAGGTTATACCGCACCAGACAAGCAATACCTGCTTTACCAAGCATTAAAATGGGAAGAGCCAAAGCGTTCAACTACAGGCGTTCGCCAGCGGTTCGACACCCTTGCTACCACTCAACAAATGCACTGTATTTGGTCAGCGAAAACCTTAAAGCGAAAATACGACATCGATCACAGCATGCCTTTTTCACGCTGGCCAAATAATGATTTATGGAACCTAGTTCCCAGCGATAGCCAAGTTAACAATAACAAACGAGATAAATTACCCTCCGAAAAAACACTCAATGCCGCTAAAGAGCGCATGCAACACTGGTGGGCATCGGCATGGTTAAACGACAACAAACAGAATCAAAAACAACGCTTCTTCGCCGAAGCCAATATCGCACTACCCGGACTCAGCGCACAAAACGATTCTATTGATGATTTGTTTGAAGCACTACTGCTACAAAGAGGCCGTTTGAAAGATATGCAGCAATTGAGTGAGTGGTAGGATGGTTAAGGCATTGGCGAATTTCGCCAATGTGAGCCTAAAAACTTCGGTTTGGCCGACCGTGGGGTTTTAGTTGCTATGCGATTAATTAACATGGATGGGCTGTTAATTTGCTCTGACGAGAAGCAACAACGGTCAAAAAATAACTACTTTGCTTTTATTGGTAAAAATAGTAATCTCGTTTGTATAAAAAACACTAAAAACAATGATTTACGTTCAATGGTTATGAATATTTATGGCAAGTGATTTGGAGTTAATACACCTTGCGTTTGATCGGGTAAAGGAATTGTCGCTTAAATTTGGCGACTCGATTCCTCATCTAATTTCTAGTTTTCAACGAACCTTACCTCGCAGGTTGATAGCTAAAGATTGCCAATATATAAGTACTCATTAAAGATAGATATATTGTCTGTTTTACATACCTTTTTAAACTATATGGATTTAGGATTATGAATAGCGAAGTTGACAAACTTTACCCCGTTGCATTTCTCAACTGGGCTGGTTCAAAGCAAGGTGGTGTTAGAAACCCATTCAAAAAAAACTCAGGCAGACCAGCAGGGAAAAAAATAGAAACACCTTTGACAATAAAGTTAAAAAAATGGGTTAGTGAAATTGTAAATAATAATTCGGAATACACGCCAAGGGCTATATTGTTAATAGGGGGACCAGGTAATGGTAAAACAGATGCTGTTGAAGGATGTATAGAGGATTTTGATAAAGCTATAAAAGCTGATGGTGTCTTGATAGGACGCTTTGCCGAACAATACGAGATTTTAGAAGGGACATTACCCCCAAGAAAATCAGTAGTTAATTTCTCGGATTTATGGGAACCAAAATTTGGTATAAAGCCAGAAATCCACTTAGTACAAGATGCTACAGAAAAAGACACTGAACAAAATCAGACAAATCCAGAAAAGCTTTTAAATGATGAACTTGTCAGTATATTAAATGGCGAGTTCCAAGGTGTTTATATCTGCTGTATCAACCGTGGAGTTTTAGCAAATGCTTCTTCATTGGCTCATAAAAAAAATAACAAACCTTTAATTAAACTGATTAATGAACTAGTTAAAGCCGCTAGTGGAGGACCATTAGCTCCCGATTCGTGGCCATTAGAAGGGCGAAATATTGCTATTTGGCCTATGGATGTCGAGTCATTAGTATCCCCTGCTTCTGGTGAGTCAATTGCAGTAATGCATCAGATTTTGCATCAAGCTCTTAGAGATAAATTATGGCAACCCCCTTGTGACAACCATTCAGTCTGTCCATTTTGCCAAAATAAATTATTGCTTGAAGAGAAAGAAGCTCAAAATAACCTAGTGAAATTACTACATTTTTACGAATTATGTGCTGGAAAAAGATGGACTTTCCGAGATTTATATTCGCTAGTATCTTATTTGTTTATTGGGGACCAAGAGGAGTTGATGATTGGAAAGAAACTATATTCACCATGTGAATGGACTGCAAATCAACTAGAGGTAATTAGTAAAGAAAAGGAAGACCTTAGCTTTGCCAAAGCGCCTTATCTCATGATGAGTAAATTATACCATCATCGATTATTTTCTTTATGGCCTAAATTGAATAAAGGTAATCACCGAACAGCAAAATTAGCTGTTCTTAAAAAGCCTAAAAGTTCAGAGCATTATAAAGAATATTGTAGTGCCTCAAACCATTTTAAGGCATTAGCTAATCTAACAAATAACGATTCGAACTCTATAAGGAAAATACTTTCAGAAAGTTTTTCTCATTACCTAGATCCTGCGTTATTAAGTGGTGATGTGACTTTTTTCGAAAAGAACGTAAACAATGAAAAAATCAATGTTACAGCAGACTTTATCGATGAAAGATTCGGGTTGTCTATCAGCGACGGCTTGAAGTTAGTTTCAAGAAGGTTGCCAGAATTAGATAAAAGAATTTTAAAAAATTTGATATTAGCAGATGAGTTTTTGATGGAGCATAACCATAGTCCTTTACTCTCGAATCAAGTCAGATTTTTACAGGCCTCAATCAGACAGTTTTCATCTAGATTGGTTAAACGCAGCTTAGGTGTTAAGTATGGTTTATGTAAAAGTGTTGCAGCCTTGAGCGATTATTCCAAATTCCATGATGATAAAAAACAAATTAAGAACACTGAACGACAAATCCGTGGGTTAATAAATGAGCACGGACATTTTTCTATTCCCTTATCAACAACGTTTGGCCAACCAGTTGCACATCGAGATAGAGACATTTCATTACTGGTGAGCGAAATTAAGCCAAAAATGGTTAAGTTTTATGACGGTTTATCGAAACCTAAGGAGTACTTGCCATATATTTCCATTCACAAAAAACGTTATTTGCCAGTAACTTTCAATTTATTTAAATCTTTAAGAGAAATAGAAAAGGGTCTAAATGAAGCTTCACTACCTGAAGAAATTTTCGCAATGCTTGATGAAGTTAAATCAATAATAGCTGGTGAGATAGTTAGGGATGAAGACTACCTTGATTTAAGTGCAAAAATTAAAATTGGTGCTAAAGAGTTTGAGATTGATACAGATGAAGATTTAGCTTTTACTGGAGAAATTAAATGAGTCATCTGTCTAGTTTCAATGAAGCACCTTGGAAATCAGAAGCATTACATAAAAAATATACAAAGAGCTTTCTTCATTTAAGTCCTTTACCCGAAGTAGCTACGGGAGAGATTTTACTGGCTTCATTGTATCGAAATGTAGGTTTTTCTGGAGTAATTTCCGAAAGGCAACCACCTGTTCTTGGTCGGAAATTAACCAGAAACCTTGATAAACGAAAGCGACCTAATGGTGCTGAAAGTGCAATTGATATAGATGATGATTTATGGAATCAAATTGTTACTAGGTCAATTACAAGTCCTAAGCAAACCAATCAATCTAAAAAACAATTTTTACAATTAAGTCCATTGGTACCAGATTCTACTATTTATTCAATGTCAGCAAGGCTGGCCGGAAATCCATGGAATCCAGGTAAATTGATTGCCAAAATGATTAGTATGGGTACTGATGATAAAGTTGATGCATTATATTTATGGCAGGAGATATTTGATAAGTTATCGGTTACAGAAGACGATGACATTTGGGCACAATTAATTCAAAAAGAGTTTACGACTTGGCGTGAAAAAGAGTTTGTAGGGACTTGGTCTAGACCAAACCATTTACCCTTAAAAGAAGATGAAATTTTCGGCAACCTTTCATTACAAAATCCTGCCCTGCAATTTGTAAAGGACTTAAAAATAGTCCTTGCGTTGAAAAACTATTTAACACGAAGGCAATGGATTTCAATGGTGGAATCATTGTGTCGAATCGCTGCCTGTTCCCATGTTATGTGGCTTTGTACCATAAATAAAAAAATATCTTCAATGCTTGAGCAGGCTTTGAGCGAAGGGAAGCACTTTAATGAAGAAGAAGTAAAATATGAATTATCACAAAATGATAACTTTTGGTCTCTAGAACAGCCAACTAATAAAACTATAGAAGCAACAGTAAGGGGTTATATATTAGGTCGTTGTTCTATTAATTTAATTTTATGCAACATTTCAGATAATGATTATTTTGATGATAATGCAGTTATTCTATCCTCTCCACAAAAAATCACTCAAACGTTAAATCACTTAGCCAAACAATATAAGTATTTCGATTACCCGGCATATAGAGAAAATTATAGATCCATTCTTGACATGGAACCTAAGATCACAGCATGCAAAAAAGGAACATCTAAAAATATTTTAGAATTCATTAGTTACGTTGTTAGGCAAAGGCAAACATCTGAAGCAGGCTTAGAAAGCTATGACCAAGGTTACTTTCTTCGTAAAAAAGGTGCTTATTCAAGTGCCCCATGGGTAGTGGGGTTAGGACCTACAGCACTTTTATTGATGGTGCATTGTACTGCAGCTCAGACAGAAGGCCCCTGTACTATTGCTGACTTAATTAAGCAACTTTCCTTTTACGGCCTAGAGGCAGAGATTCAACAAGATAGTAATAGTACATTCTATAAATTACTTAGAAGTTTAGGTTTAGTAATTGAGAGTCCCGATGCAGAGGGTGGCATGGTCATCAATACACCTTTCAAAATAGGGAATAGTAATGAATAGTTTTTATAAGTTTTTGATTAAAGAAGTTAAGGATGAAATTTCAGCTCTCTTAACTAATGAAAAAGATCCGATTCGTGTGCTTTTTTCAGGGTTACCAAAGAACATGTTGGAAAAAATATTTACCTATCTTTGTAATGGAGAAAAACAGCTAAAAATATCAAGAGATAATTTAACAAAACATATTCCTGTTTTACTTGTTGATTCAAGTATTAATAATGATCCTCAAAACTTAAATTCAGGCAGGTGCACAAATAATCATTTAGTAACTGTTAGGAATACAGAGGAGGGCTCATATTTTGCTTTACATGCTATTGATGATATTACGAACCTTTCTTCTGAAACCGCGGCGGAGCGCAAAGGAATTTCAACCCAACATCATAATAATGTGCATGAATGGTTGGAAGAATCTTTAATTTTAAATATTTTGAATTCGATACTTTCTAAATTTCACGAAAACGAACAGGAAACAGTAAGTGAAGTTATTAAAGGGGCTTTAACAGAAGCATGGGATGGCGATCAAAGACATCGTGACAGACGTGCTGTTTGGACTATCCTGGAGGATACTTATAATACTGTATCTACTAATCCAAATAGCCTTCACCTTTATGAACAGCTTGGTTTGCCCTGCATAGAAGGTGATGAAATTTTAGCCACTTTAAAATTACCTGAAAAGATTTCCAATTACTTTGTTGAATATGGTTTTCATAGTGGTTTAGAAATGATGACTAATGAGCTACCTGATGAAGACTTTGAACTCAAAGAAGCTCTAGAATCATTTATCAAGTCTATTTCTGTAAACTGCCTTTTGGCATCAGAATTTCATGATAATCCAATGGGTAATTATGCAAAAGCAAAAGAACATGATGAGTCGAACTGGTGGAATACTTTAACCAATAAAACTTGGGGCAAGCTATTAGGAGGCTTTTCTGAACCACAAGAATATTCAGAAATTATAGTTACATGCTTAGATACACTCTATAACCCAATATCTAAAAGTCACCCTGACGTTGTTCAAAATAGAACATCTTTTCTAATATCCCCCGCTGATGAACAAGGTGAAGTAATATTAGAGATAAGTAAGTCGTCGGGTAATAAAGCGTTACAAAGCATAGCAACAATTACAATTACAGATACAGATGTAAATTGGGAAGACGAAGTTGGATTTTTAGAGCATGATTTATTTCTTAGATACCATTTTTCATCTGATTCACTTGTAAAACCATTAGTTTATAAAGTAATAAACTTAGAGTCATTTAAGCCCCAGATTACAATTAACTGTCGGTCAGCAACCAAAATCACCCCTTTCAAATTTAAAGCTAAGAAAGGGAAAATAGCCAAAAAAAATAATGAGGGACATTATGAATGCCAAATTGAATTAAATGGTATAGGTTCTCACACTCTTGATTTATTTCATACGGCCGGGCTAAAACTAGATTCCAAGATGACTGGTTTTTTCTCTAGTGACTCCAATGATGAAGTTACATTTAAAAATATAACACCTTCCTCTAAAGAGCATGCTGTTTGTTTAATTGAAGCTGATGAAGATTGTGTTTATGAATTCGAACTCGATGATTATGATAGTAATGTAACTCGTAAATATTTAATTAGCTTTACAGTTAGTGAATTTATTCCTAAAGGTGTTTCGAGTGAATTTCGCAAGCTCGTAATTGAAAGTAGTGGTGGAAAATCAGCTTTAAAAGTTGATGTAAGACAGACCATGCTATCAAACTTTGAACATTGGATCCTGAGTGATCATGAGTCTTTCTATCCGGTTATTTTAGGGCCTGGATTGAAGAATAAATGGACCAAGCCAGTCTGGAATTCAAATCCGGTAATCTCGGATATGAAAATTTTCTTGGATCCCAGGCCAACATACGATTCACTAGCTTCAGCAGTACCTCAAACTTATATTAAAAGCCGTGATATTCTCCGTATTTTATTGAAAAAATATTGTGATAATAATGGGGATTCAATTGAATCTTTGAATTTCGGGTTACTTTATTTAGATGACGAATTTAAAGTAGCATTTAATTCATACATCACAGAATATTTCAAATGGCTAAATAGTGATTATGAAACAGCTATATGGAGTGATATTTTAACCGTGCACTCTGAAGAATCGAGCAATAATTGTTTAAACTCTATTCCAGATGCTGTTATTTTATCACCATTTCACCCCGTAAGAATTGCCTGGCACTGCAATGCTCAACGTTTACTTGAAGATGCCAGAAAAGATGGAGTTTGTGCACCGGCTTCAGGTGTTATTGACCCCACCGTATTTCCTGATTGCTTTGCGCTACCATGCTTAAATGCTAATTCATCACCTGAATATAAAGGTTTTGCCTCGGTAAGAGCCTCCTCTGATTATTGGAGTGTTCTTTGGAGTACTGACAGTATATCTAACATCAACGATGAAGATTATGAATCAATTTTTGGCGATGAGTTTGGAATAACGATAGACGGGATAGCACAAGGTTTCAGCACTCAGCAAGTTAAAAGGACACTTGATGATGTTCGACAACTAGCATGTGCAAAATCTACTTTAACTATATCTTTAACAAGTGACACTACAGGCCAAAGTTCTTGTAATGTTGGGGTCGAGGAGTGGTGTGAGGAAAACTTAGGGATAGAAAAAGATGAATGGTCCTCAGCTGGTGCAAACTCACTTAGAGTATATGATACGAGATCTCAAAAAGCGCAGCCTGAACCAGCAATTCTAGCATCATTAACTGCCCGTTCTGGTACTAATGTACGTTGGTATACAAAAAAGAATAATGAAAAAATTGAGAAGAGAGATTTAGCTATTATTGATCATTTAAAAACGATGAATAATACCTTCGAGAAGCATAATTTTAATTCAGCTGTTGACACAACTGGTTTGTTTAGAAAAAGTATTAAACATAGCTTTTCAAAACAGAATAAGTTTTTGGCAGAGTCTAGAGTTGGTCATTTCATCACATCACCAATTGATGAGGATGGAAGTATCAAAAATGTTTTATTAAATACTCTCGATGTCATGGAAAGCTCATGTAAAGAGTTTGATTTATTCGATAGTTTAGTATTTGCACCAAACTTAAAGACATTGGAAGACTCCCTCTTTAACACTAATTTTTGCGCAGTTTCATCTTCGACTATAGATGCATCTTGTTTCCAGATGCCAGATCAAACATCGTTACTGTGGGATTATGAGTTACCAAAATACTCTTCTGATCAAGGTCAATCAAGCGGATTTTATTTATTGGCTCGCGAGTCGGATAATATGCATGAGGCTCTTAAAAATGCACTAATAGAATTCCAAGGGGAAACACCTTTAGATAAAGAGCAAAGCAAAAGTTTACTACAAGAGATATCACTAAGAGGTATGCCAACGTTAAAGAAATTAACGAGTGGAGGAACGTCAAGCTTTGGTGAGATAGGTATGCTAGTCGCCTTAAGATTATTACAAACCGAATTTCAGAATAATATCAATTGTAATGGCTTAATTCCTGTAATCAAAGATTCACATATAAACTTGATTATCCCAGCGGATATATTCCAACCAAGGTTTGATAGCCTAAGAGCTCATTTAAAGACGGGTAATATGGAGAGACCAGATTTAATTGTTATTAGTATTGGTTTATCGGAAGGGAAGGCAAAGTCAATTCGTTTAACCCCTGTGGAAGTTAAAGCTAGATCTGAAAAGATGATGCCAGAAGAAAGAGTTAACGCTATAAAGCAAGCGAAGACTTTTGCTGATTTTCTTGAATATATGCAAAAAGAATCCCAGAAGAGTGAGCTGTGGGGACTTGCTTGGAGAGAGATGCTGTCATCATGGATTGATTATGGCTTTAGAATATATGGTGAAATAAATAGTGTTAAGAAGAAAAGCTTTGAGTGGTCTAAGTTTCATGAATCGACAATTATTAGTTTGATGTCAAAAAATATTGATGTTGAAATTGACAAAGTAGGCAGGTTGATTAGTTTAGAAAATTGCTTGCATGGGGAAATAATTTCATCTGTTGATAAAGAATTTAAAGATACAATTGTTTTATCTCACCATTCTGCTGCTGCTTTACTAAGTGATAAACAAGAGACTGTGATTAAAGATGTTTTTTCAAAAGTTGGTCATTGGGGCTTATTGAGTGACGTTAAGAAAGTGAGTGCGACTACAGAATTAGAAGTAAGCCAAGACAAAGAAAATCAAGGTGAACAAAAAAGTCCCTTAACTCCTGATCATGAAGAGATTCCAAAAGATGTAGGTAAAGAAAGCACTACTAATAGTTTAGGAATTAATTTCAAGGTTGGTGAAAGTCTGGATAGGTTTGAAAATAAAGACACTACTTTTTATCCCGGCAATACAGCTTTGAATAACATAAATATAGGAGTAGTTGGTGATCTTGGTACAGGTAAAACACAACTACTAAAATCATTAGTGTATCAACTAGTAAGTAAGCCAGAGAATAATCGTGGAGTCGCACCAAAAGTTCTTATATTGGATTATAAACGTGACTTTAGTGACCTTGATAATGAAAACTGTAAATTCATATCTAAAACTGATATTAAGGTTTTTAAGCCCAAAGACCTTCCTCTGAATATGTTCAACACTTCAGATTCATCAGCGGCAACTCCCTGGTTAGACCGCTATTCATTTTTTAGAGATGTACTAAGTAAAATATTTAGTGCACAGAAACCTCTTCAAGATAATTTTTTGAAAAAAGCAGTTAAAAAATGCTTCAAGGAAATCGAAGGGAGAGACCCAACTGTTTATGAAGTATTTGAAGCCTACGAAGAGCTGGTGGATGGTAAGGTTGATACTACCTATACAATAATGAGTGATATAATCGATTACGAAATATTTGAAAGTAATCCTGATAAAATAAAAACCTTCGAAAGTTTTTTTGATAGCACTATTGCCATTGATCTAAGCGGGTTCAGTGACGATAAAATAAAGAATATGATAATCGTTATCTTCCTTAACTTTTACTACGACTATATGAAAAAAGTAAAGAAAAGGCCTTTTTTAGGTGAGAGCCCTCAAACAAGGTTTATTGATTCTTATCTCCTAGTTGATGAAGCACACAACATCATGCCTTATGAATTCCCGGTACTGAGTAAACTATTGTTACAAGGCCGAGAATTTGGGGTTGGTGTAATTCTCGCTTCACAATTCTTTTCACATTTTAAAACTAATAAAGAAAATTATATGGAGCCAATTCAGAGTTGGTTTGTACATAAAGTACCTGGAATTAAAGTAAGCGATTTAGATCGGATTGGTTTGCCAAACTCGGGTCAAAGTACAATTAACAGAATAGCTTCGTTAGAGGTCTTTGAGTCACTATGCAAAACATTAGGTCATAATGGGGATTTTATTAAGGGAATACCATTTTATAAACTGGATTAAGTATTACCATTTACAGTATCCTACTTGGCAATAAATAGGAATGTAGCTTGCAATGCTGTATATAAATACAGTACTGTGAGTTGGTTGTTTTGATAGTGGAATCTAATATTAAAAATTTGATATCAACAGGGACATATATTGACCTTTTTTCTGGATGTGGTGGATTTTCCTTAGGCCTTGGTAATGCTGGCTGGAAAGGAATATTTGCTGTTGAAAAAGACCCTATGGCTTTTGATACTTTTAGGTATAATTTAATCGATGGCGATAAATATAGCCATTTTGATTGGCCCGATTGGCTGCCCAAAAAAGCAACTACCATTCAAACTCTACTTGAAGACTATATCGACTCTCTGAAAGCGTTAAAGGGAAAAGTCGATTTGATTGCAGGTGGTCCACCGTGCCAAGGTTTTTCTCTTGCTGGGCGAAGAAATTCTTCAGACCCAAGAAATCAGCTTTCTGAGCAATACATCAAAATGGTAAAAATCGTAAGCCCCAAATATTTGGTGCTTGAAAATGTACGTGGCTTTAACGCGACATTTAAAGACTCTAAGGGTATAGCTGAAAAACAACCGTACTCGATGGTCGTTAAAGCTAAGCTAGAAAAGCTTGGTTATAAAGTTTTTACCGATTATGTGCATAGTGAAAAGTATGGTGTACCTCAAAAACGTACCCGTTTTATTATGATTGGTATTAGAAAAGACATTTGTAAACTTGATGTTGACCCTTTTGTAGTGCTTGAGTCATTGAGACACGACTTCCTTAAGAGTAAGAAATTACCTAAAACACCTATTTCTGTTAAAGCTGCAATAAGTGACCTTGAACACATTGGAGCTAATAAAGTTTATCATTCAGGAAATGAGAATACAGGTTTTAAAAAATTAGATTATGTACTTCCTGATAAATTGACAACGTTTCAAAAGGCGATGAGAAAAGGCATTAATGGCTCTAAACCAAATGGTTTGAGGATCGCTAGGCACCGGGGCACCACAGTTGAAAAATTTGAATATATTCAGCAAGTATGCCGACCTGGATTAGGATTAACTGCTGAGCAAAAAAAAGTAATTGGCATGAAAAAACAAGTAATAAGTGTTTTAGACCCATCTCAACCTTCTAGAACTTTGACCACTTTACCTGATGACTTGTTACATTATTCTGAACCTAGAATCTTAACTGTTCGTGAAAATGCAAGGATACAGTCCTTTCCAGATGACTTTAAATTTCAAGGGAAATATACAACTGGCGGTCATAGAAGAACTCAAGAATGTCCTAGATATACTCAGGTAGGAAATGCTGTCCCGCCTTTATTAGGGGAAGTATTAGGACTGACACTAAAGAAAGTTGATTTAAATTCATAAACTAAAAGGAATTAGAACATGACGCAATTCGTTAAGCTTGAACTAGACAATAATAAGACTATCTTCATTGAGGCGACAGAGGATGTCTTAATAGAAAAACAAGAGGAAGGTGAAGTATTTGCTTCCACTGAAGATCGGATAAACAATGTTACAGCTAATTTGAAAGAAGCTCTTTCACCTGTTTCGGGATTGGTTAGTGCTGCCGTTGAATCTATTAAGGATGTTGCTGTTGCTCCAGATTCTATTGAAGTTGAATTTGGCTTGAAATTTAGCGCTGACGCAAATGTTATCGTTAGTAAGGTTAGTGGAGAAGTTACTCTAAAAATCAAAGCTGTCTGGAAGAACAACGATAAATGAGCTCCCTTGCCAGCATAACCGTTAAAATAACGAAATCAAATGGTGAAATCTCTGGCCAAGGGTGGCTAATTTCAAACAAGAAAATAGTCACTTGCGCGCACGTTATCAATCACTCTTTGAATCGAAAGGAATATTGTGACGTTAAACCGACAGAAAAAGATTTGGTGACAGTGCATTACCGCAGTTCACCTAATTCAATCGAAATGGAAAAGGTAATTTGCAAGGTTGCAAAATGGTTGGAACCGAAGAAAAATGAACAAGGATTTTATAGCGGTGATGTTGCGGTATTGGTGCCATGTTCACAAGGTATTGAGCTTGAGCTTGAGCATGATATATTGCAGGTGTGGTCTGAACCAATAGCAAAAGAACACTTCTCAACTTTGGCGTTTTTACCCACACATGGTCGAGGTCTTTCATGCGACGGAGTCGTAGGTGAATTAATTGGAGATCGATTTGAGCTTAAACCTAATAGTTTAGAGCAAGCTCCACGTCAGGGGTATAGCGGTAGCCCTGTGATATCGAATAAAAAGGTAATTGGTATCGTTGGGTCAACTAATAAGGATGGCAAGGTTGCATATGCAATACCCGTGAGTGCGTTTTATGGGTTGAATATTGACTTGATTCAAGAAACTAAAGCTGAACAACATTTTGATCATATGAAGTTGCTTTTAAGGAAATTGAAAAGTAAAGATCAAAGAAATGAAGCAAGTGATTTTGAACTTCGTTTAAATGAACGAACTAATACATCTTTAGGCTTCATAAATATGATGGTCCCACAGTTGGATAATTATGGTCCTAATGATTTAACAGCAAAACAGTTTTATTCGAGACTTCAATATCCTAATTTAATTAGAATTGCAGCTTCAGGTGGCAGTGGAAAGTCACACTTCCTTCTTGATCTTGTGCGCAATTTAGCTCATTCCGATTGTGCTGTTTTTTGGTTAAACTTGGCGAAAACCCCAAATGTTTTCGAAGGTTATGAAAATTTATTTGATGAAACAGCATTAAACTCTAAATTTGAAGAACTTAAAATAATTAAAAAATGTAAACCCTCCGCGCAAATTTATGTAATAGCAGATGGGTTGAACGAGAAGCAGACTAATAAGAGAAAGGTTCTTGGATGTTTGGAAAAGTTGTATAATCAACGATCAGTAACGGTAATCGTTGGAGACAGGCTTTCAGAAAATTTAGAAAGTTCAGAATTTAAACAGTATACAATGGCGCCCTTATCAAAAAGCATAATTGCATCGTCATTAAATAGTTCTTCTGCCGATGAGAAACTGGACACTAATTGGGAGAAATTGCTTAGTAGTCCATTCTTCTTATCAATTTACATTAATCTTTCGTTGGAAAAAAAGACACATGCTCAGTATAGACATGAATTAATGAGAGAGTACTTTTTGAACCATGTGTTTACGGAAAACAAGTCTGATGAGACGAAAAATAAGTCAATACTCGCAGCCGCAAAAGTAGCATATAATATGTATAAGGAACATAAAAGTCCAATTGCGCTAGAAGACAAATGGAATGAGGCGGGATTGGATAATGAATTGATGGATTTATTAAAAGAATCTGGAACTCTTATTAAGGATGATAAAGATTATTTAGGATTTCAGCACCAACTGTTTCACGATTGGCTCGCAGCTCTTCACGTCGCAGAAAATAATAAACTATGGGAGAAGAAGCACTTTGATTATATTTCAATCAAAAAACTCTCCATTGAGTCTATCATTTTCGCTTCTGAAATTACTCAAAAAAGTGGAAAAATAACAGATTTCCTAGTTGCACTTTATGATTGGGACTATCGATATGTCTTGAGGATTTTAGCTGACTTTGATTCTAAGTTTGATGCTATTCCGAACCATATAGAACTTGAATTTAGAGATGCTATCTTTGCGTTGAATGCTTTAAGGGCTTCAGATATCTTTGAGCATACAAGACAGGGTATAAAAGAGTATTTGGATTGTTACCAGTTGATGGGAAACTCATTGGAAATAAACTTTGATAGCTCTCCAGACGAAATTATTTGTGCTTATAAAAAGCGATATGCATGTAAACCTCTAACTAATGGGCGAATGGGTAAGTTTCGTAGTGTATTTTTAAGCGATAAAATAGAAACTTTAAAGGAAAACGAGCAAATTACCTTGATGAATGCACTTTTAGAAGACCCTGTAATTGGTTGGACTGCATCGAATATATTGAGGTTACAAACACTAACTAGCGAAAATGTGCTTTATATAATCGCTATATTCAACTCAATGCATGTGTATGACATTAAAAACAAGCAGTCTATCATTGGTATAAGGTGGCGAATTGTCCATCTTTTGGGTTCTGCTTCTAGGCATAACCTAGCTAGAGATAAATTGTTAGAAGTATTATTTGATAAAGAAGAGTATGAATGGGTAAGGTTTGGTGCAGCTCGAAGTTTGATGGAACAAGCATCTTCAACTAAGAGTACTGAAATATGCTCCGAAATAATTAATCAAATTACTCGAAATTTTTCAAGTATAGATTCGCGACTTATTAGAGCTGAGATATTAAATACAACCAAGTTAGCTTCCGGAGTAATTAGTAGCTCTAAATGGAAGGATCTGGTTTTTGAATTGGTCAAAAACGGTTATGAATGCTTAGAGAGTGATAGCTCTTCTGAGAAAAAAAACTGGGGAAAGAGATTAAATGAGCTTAATTCATAGCAAATTAACGTCTTGGGACCAAAGATATTTTGAATTGGCTCAAGTGGTTGGGAGTTGGAGTAAAGATCGAAGTACAAAGATTGGTTGTGTGATTGTGGGTCCTCACAACGAAATCCGCTCGACTGGTTTCAACGGTTTTCCAAGAGATGCCGACGATGATTTGGACGAAAGACACTCAAGACCAGCGAAATATAAATGGACGGAACATGCAGAAAGGAACGCTATTTACAATGCGGCTCGTGCTGGGATCTCTCTAGATGGTTGTCGTATGTACTTACCTTGGTTTCCTTGTATGGACTGTGCAAGAGCGATCGTACAATCAGGCATTTCCGAACTGATAGCATTTTCACCAAATTTAGAAGATCAAAAGTGGGGAGAAGATTTTCGCTTCGCATTAGATTTATTCGAAGAATGTAGTGTTAATGTGCGATTTGTAGAAATCGAAGTATAGACTCAATTAAATGGACAGCCATCTAAGTGACTAAAGTCGGCACAGCCGATGCTCTTCTCTTTTGCTCTACCTTTGCATATACGTTCGCCAATTGTCTGGTGAATGATCTTCCCCTAACTCTGTAGACACTTTTTACTTAGAAACCGAAGTAAGAACTTGTTAAGCCACCCATCTCAATAGCCCCACAAAATACCTCCAAAATGGTTGTTTTTAATAAACTTGGCGCGATGGTAATTCTTATAATCAACCCTGTACCTGTTACATTCCATCAAGATGAACAACACTTAATAAACTATATATCAATGACTTATATTGGGCACTAAGCTTGCTACTGTGATACCCATTAATTTATAAAAGGAAAGTGATATGTTTGATCTCGCCTATTCGGCTTACACGGCGTTCTATTTATATTTGGTGATGTTACTCGTGCAGTGGATGGTCGCGACGTTTAGTAAGGCTAAGCAACCAAATGCGATCCCTGGGAAAATAGATGAAAACTTATCCCACGACAGTTTTGTATTCAGATCTCATCGTACTTTCCAAAATACCCTAGAGAACAGTGCGCTGTTTGTTGGGACGGTTCTTTTTGCATTTGTGCTTAATTATCAGAGCCCTGTATTTGCTATTTGTGTGTGGACCTACGTTATTGCGAGGGTTGTGCATATGGTGCTGTACTACGCAATTTCCACGGAGAAAAACCCTAGCCCACGTACCTATTTCTTTTTAATTGGGCTATTGGCGAATGTGGTTATGTTAGTAGTAGTCGGGCTAAGGTTAATTTAGTAACAGAGTACGGTATCGTGAAGTGCCTTTTATCATGACACCCATGATAGGCACTTCAGACCTCGATCAACTTGCGTTCTTAGTCAGCCCTTTATCATGACACCCATGATAAGCACTTCAGACTTCGATCAACTTGCGTTCTCAGTCCGCCCTTTATCATGACACCCATGATAGGCACTTCCGACTTCGATCAACTTGCGTTCTTAGTCCGCTCTTTATCATGACACCCATGATAGGTATTTCCGACTTCGATCAACTTGCGTTCTTAGTCAGCCCTTTATCATGATACCCAAGATAGGCACTTCCGACTTCGATCAACTCGTGTTCTTAGTCCGCCCTTTATCATGACACCCATGATAAGCACTTCAGACTTCGATCAACTTGCGTTCTCAGTCCGCCCTTTATCATGACACCCATGATAGGCACTTCCGACTTCGATCAACTCGTGTTCTTAGTCCGCCCTTTATCATGACACCCATGATAAGCACTTCAGACTTCGTTTAACTTGCGTTCTTAGTCCGCCTTTTATCATGACACCCATGATAGGCACTTCAGACTTCGATTAACTTGCGTTTTTAGTGCGCATTAATTGAAACCTCATACCTATCACGCAATTCACATACCTAATCTATACGCAAACACCATTGATAACATCGCAATAAATTTGCCATAATCTTAGCCATTTACTTTCTCTGACACGTAAAACCTTCACCAATAACTATTTAACACTTTGATTTGCAATACATTTTTTGTTGTTATAGTTTATTCGTAAATGTCGATAAAAATGGAATTTTTCGTGCTCTCACGTCAATACCCTCTGCTTTTTTTACTTAGCCTGTTTTCGGTTGTATTTGTGTCTGGTTGTGCGGTTGATAAGCGCCCAGATGCGTATTCGAACGCGATTACGGTTAGTAGTGCGTTTCCTGCGCATGGTAGCGCAAAGGCTCAGTACGCTGCGCTGCAACAAGCCTTGCTACAACGTAATTTGTTGATTGCTGATAACGGTGATGTGCTACCTGTGATGAGGGGCATGTGCGAGGCTGATATGCTGTATCGCGTGACCAGTAGCAACTTGCCACCCTATATTGGCCAGCATCAAGATGTGTTTACGGGTTTTTACCTCGATGTGGCTTTGGTGAACGGTAGCTGGAAGGTGGTGAGCACTGACAATGATTTCACGCAGTTTAGCAGCGAGTTTGACCTTGCTTTGCTTGCCAGTGTATTAACGCCGCGCATGATGCCCAGTGATGAAATTTATATTCGCCCACAGCCCGGTGTTACCGAGAATTCGTTAGCTGATTTACTGGCCTCAGTGCAAAGCTTGCTGCCGGTGAAACACACGCGTTTGGTGGTTAACAGTGCATTGCTTGAACAAGTAGAAAAAGCGGGTTATAGCGCGGTACTTGAAAATGCAGCGGCAAGGTATTTATATTTAGGGGATACCTTGAGTACGTCTGCTGCTCAAGACCGAACTTTTTTTAAACTCAATTATACCGCCAATGCTGAACTAAAGGCGTTTGCCGTTAGTACTTCGCCCGTTATAGCGTGTATGCAGGCACATAATTTTGTGCAGCCCCCAAGTAAAAAATTTATTAGCAACACGAAAGCAAATGACTTACCTAGCGTGGTGAATGTATTGCCCAGTAATGCAGATTTTAGCCAGTTAGCTAAGCAGCAAAGTTTGTTTACCTCAGGTCAATATTTGACGATTAATGGCGATGTACTGAAGTACTCGACCTATCAAAAATTACAGTCCGGCAGTCGTTGCAGCCGCCTTGCACCGAGTGACCCATTGTACAAATACTGTGAAGATCGTAAGCAAGACGTGAGTACCGACTATATACGCCGTAAAGCCACCATGAGAAAGCAGGGTAATTGATGTTAGCTAAGGGCGCTGGTCAGGTGAAGATACTGGTATTACTTGGGTTATTCGTGGTGTATGTGTGCCTTGAATTATCCCTTAACTTACTGCTAATCGATATGTACGCTAAGCCGCTAGAAGCGGTATTTGGTGAGTACCAACTCACCGCAGAGCGCTTGGAATTATTTGGCCGTACCTTGTCGGGCTTCGGTTTAGCCTTGGGTATTATTTCATTTATGCCAGGCCATATATTTAATATTTTGGGCGAAGCTAAAGACACAGTCGACACTCAGACAGAGCAGGGTATTAACAAACTTGGTAAATGGGTGTTCAGGCCAATTGCATTTGTGTTGTTGTGGGCGTTGATTATTCCGTCACTGCGCATTGTGATTGATGGCGTGGTAGATAGCACCTCGAACGAGAAAAAACTCAGTGCGGTACGGGCAATCGTCTATAAAGAGGCCTATTTGGCTGAATCTGTGACCATTGAAGGCTTTCCTGAATTTGATGAGATAGTGAGTGACCCGCAGCGTAAAGATTTAGTGGTGGCGCTTATTCCTTCATTGGCGTATTTCTCGGGTGGGTTTAATCATTTAATTGAATCAAACTTGCAAAATATGGCGGATGTATTTTTACAAAATCGCCAAGAAGAAACCTTTAGCAAAGATGCACTGCCGCGCATTCGTAAATTCGATGGTATTTATAAAGCGGAGTGGGCCAGTTATAAAAAGGCCAGGCAAGACTATACCGAGGCCAGCAGACGGGAAAACAACTTTGCTTTGCTTGAGCAAGAACGTAACGAGCTGTTGAACCAAGCTAACGAGCGGATTAATCAGCACTGGAAGGTATATTCAGACGAGTTGATAAAGGCGGATGATTTTCGTAAAGACTACGCCGAGAATGAAAATATCGTTAAGGTGTACCGTGATATCCGCAATAAGTACCAAAGCTCGAAGTGCGACCGCGAGTGTCATGATTTTTATCGAGCTGAATTTGCTAAATATCTGAATAACCTAACTTTTGAAGACGGCGAACGCTTTGGTGTGTATTTACAGGCTGACGAAGTTAATTTAACCAAAATTCTTAAATCGAAATATCAACTTATGGGCATGTTTACCCGTGGCCGCCGAGCGTATTTACATCGGGCATATGGTATTTCAGAAGAAATGGAGTATGAACAATACGTGCAGTCGCCCGTTGCTACCAATGTGGCGATTGCCGTGTTTACAGAAAATGATGTGCATGTGGCCAAAGAGTGGACCATGAATGACATGCGCCCGTTGCGACAAGCCATCACCAATAAATACAAAGGCCGTGCTGAGGCGCTGTGGGTGAAATACCAAGACGGCTCGAGCTTTGGTGGTGTGCCAGAGAAAAACCTAGATAGGGTCGACTTTGCTCGTTTGTATGAAATAAAAGTACTGGCGAAAATTGCGCTTGGCCCTTACTACATGGAAAGCTTTACCCCAAGCATTGCAGAAAGTCGCTACAAGAAGATGTGGCTGGCTAGCCAAGACAATATTTCGTTTATTAAAATGGTCACATCGACTGCCGCCACCGCTGCGTTTTCACCTGGCGGTAGCATGTTTCAGCTGGGCAAAGACGCCGTTAAATTAGCGGTTATCCCCCCGGTGAGTATTGCGGCAAGTTTGCTGGCGATTTTCTTGTTATTTATCAAGCTGGGCATGTACTTGTGGGCACGCAGCAAAGTGTATTTGTTGGTGGCCATGGGGCTGGGCGTGTTCGCCTTTGGCATACCTGTGGGCAAGTCGGTAATGGGCGAGAACTCTTATCACGGCATGATGGTCGCCTTTGCCGAGGAATTCAGTGATGTAGACACCTTCGATAAAACGTTCACCGTGGGGTTTGGTTACGTACTGGATTTAGAGAACGGTATTTTCAAAACCTATCGTGACTTTGCTGTGGTTGATGCGGTGGCAAGTGTAGTACACAAAAAACTGCCGCGAGACGAAAATGGATTACCCGTTGCGCATAGCGAAACAGCGCGCTTCTCGCTACGTAGCTATGACGACCTCGCGTATTCGATGCTTGATTTTGCGCCTGAAATGCTCGGCATCGGCGAGGTGACAGCGCCTTTTGACACCAACATTACTCTGCTCAAGCAAGACATGAACGTAGGCGCGTATTTAGGCGTACGTTTAGCCGATAATAAAGTGGCAGAAGTGAGCATGCCTAACTTTATGCAAGGCACCGACATCGGCCTTATTGCTGAGCAGCGTTTATTTTATCAGCCCGACTGGCAATCGTTAGCGCTGGAATATGTATCGAACGTGGACGACCCCTCGTATTGGCTGCAATTGGCCCAAGGGGATATTGCCAAAGAAACCCTTATGCAGCGCCTTGAGCATAATATGGCTAGCTACTTAAATGACATGCCAGCCACGTTAGCGTTACTCAATAATCTAAACGAGAAAGGCCAGAATAACCTGATTTTACTCGAACTTGAGCGCAGCAAACGATACCGCTGCTTTGTGCTGGGCACAGTGACGGCGAAAATGATCAGTGAGTCGATTGAAACCAATACGATTGCATATGAAGAACTCCCAGATTGTAAGGCAAGGCTATGATGAACAAGGTAATTGATTTCGCAAAAGAATGGATAGCAGACAACCTAATACTGGTGCTTTTAATGGTCGCCATGTTTGTTGGTATGCAGTATTTATTTTATCAACAAAGTCAGGCCTTAGGCGAAGCGGCCCAGCAAGTTGAAGTACTCAAACTAAAAATATCATTGACGATGGAACAGCAAAAATGACCGAACAAACAAAAGCCCCTTTTATCTCATTCAAATTCGATGTAATGACTTTTTTAGCCCTGTGCGGTGCAATGTACCTAGCGTACACCGCCCACACCGCCAATATGGAAAACACCGCTAAGCTCAACGCGCTACTCACCAAGTACGAACACACACTTGACGCCGCCATCGCCGGTGACGAAGTCACCCTAAAACGCTACCGCAACAACATTAAAAAGACCCTAGATTCCCTATCACCCAAAGAACGCGAACTCATGTTGGCACTATTAAAAGTAGAACGCGAAGGTAAAGCGGACTAAGTACTGGTGATTGATAGGCCTACGCTCACGTTCCAGCTTCGTAAGATGATCTAGAACATCGTTATCATCACCCGCATCTTTATCATGACACCCATGATAACTAACCCTATCAAAAGCAGAGCGCGAAGGTAAAGATGATTAGGTGTTAATGATTAGAGTTGGACGCTGTTTACCGTATTCGCGATAGTGCATTGAGCAAAGGCTCTTATCATGACACCCATGATAATTAGGCCTATCAACTAGTCGAAGTTAGGCATTGAGGTTACGGGGATCTGATTGTGGACTACGGATATTTTTATTATGACACCCATGTTAACTGGCCTTATCAAAAGCACATCCTTATCATGACACCCATGATAATTCTCGCCTAGAGTTGGCCTGTATTTGACTCTCTGGCGATAGCGTTTTGTCAGAATTTTTATCATGACACCCATGTTAATTAGTCAGAGTCAGGTATTGCTATTGAGGGGCATCGTTATCATGACACCCATGTTAATGTCGCCCATGTAAATGCCAATGGAAGACAAGCTAATTATCATGACACCCATAATAAATAAGCTCATAAAAGTGGGTGAGACTACGAGTTGTTATTGGGGGAATTTAACAAGTGGGCTTATATAACTTGTCCGTGCTTAAACTTATAAAATGCACATTCAAGTACTTAGCTAATTACGGATACATGACTGCTTGTGTTATTGATAGGGCTAGATTTGAATGGCCTATAAGGATTGATTTTTGACGCTGTGCTAGGATGGGTTATCGTGTATCAAGCTAAGCCGACACCTAAAACGAATAAAAAGCGTGGTTAAGCAACACATAAAGGCGAAACATATTGAATCCAATCAGTTCTTCTAAGCATCTAAATAAAATCGTTTTTCTCGGTTCGTCGAGCGCCATCATCGCCTTACTCCTTTTTGCGTTACTTTCCCCTCAGTTAGCTGATCAAACCTTTTCGCAGCTGCAAACCATTATTGTGGATAACGGGAGTTGGTTTTATGTGTTAACGGTCGCTACGATTTTAATTTTTGTTATGTATTTGGCCATATCGAGGCATAGTCAAATTAAGCTGGGGCCGGATCACGCTGAGCCTGATTATTCATTTGTTTCGTGGCTTTCAATGTTGTTCGCGGCAGGCATGGGCATTGGCTTAATGTTTTTTGGGGTTGCAGAACCTTTAATGCATTTTCTTGCTCCGCCTACGGCAACACCTAGCACCATTGAGGCGGCGCGAGAAGCGATGAAGATGACGTTCTTCCATTGGGGATTGCACGCATGGGCGATATACGCTGTTGTTGCGCTTATCTTAGCTTATTTTAGTTATCGTCATAATTTACCTCTAACACTACGCTCTGCGCTTTACCCTATTATCGGCGATAAAATTTACGGCTGGCGCGGTAACGTGGTCGATATTTTCGCTGTCATCAGTACTATTTTTGGCGTAGCAACGTCACTGGGTTTGGGAGTGTTACAGATTAGCTCGGGCCTTAATTATTTGTTCGGCTTCCCTATATCTGAGCCCTACCAATTGCTGTTGATTGTGGCAATCACTGGTTTGGCTATTGTCTCGGTTGTCAGTGGTTTAGATAAGGGAATTCGCATATTGTCTGAATTTAATATGCTGCTGGCGATTGGCTTACTGGTGTTTATTTTACTAGCTGGACCTACCGTATTTTTGTTACAAGCGATGCTACAAAATACCGGGGCGTACTTATCTGATTTGGTACGTAATACCTTTAATCTTTTCGCTTACGACAAAAAGGACTGGTTAGGCGGCTGGACTATATTCTACTGGGGATGGTGGCTAGCGTGGGCGCCCTTTGTTGGTGTGTTTATTGCTCGTATTTCAAAGGGCCGCACCATACGAGAATTTTTGATTGGGGTATTGCTGATACCATCTATGTTCACGCTGGCGTGGATGACTATTTTTGGTAATAGCGCGATTGAGTTAGTGCTTAATCAGGGGAGTACGCAACTAGCGAAGCTGGCGACAGATAACACCCCGGTGGCATTATTTTTATTTCTTGAACACTTCCCTTGGTCAAATGTGATATCTGGTGTGGCGGTGCTGATGATTGTCGTGTTCTTTGTCACTTCCTGTGACTCAGGCGCCATGGTGGTTGATATGTTGTGCTCTAACGGTCAAAACGATACGCCGGTTTGGCAGCGTATTTATTGGGCCGGCGGGGTCGGTTTAGTTGCTGGCATTTTATTAATGGCTGGTGGACTAAGCGCCTTGCAAACTATGACCATAGCCAGCGCTTTGCCGTTTGCAGTGATATTACTGATATCTATGTACGGCTTAATAAAAGCCCTAAGGGTCGAAGAATACAAACGTGAAAGCATGACGCTTCATGCACCATCAGGGCAAGTCAACGCGGGTAGCGATAGCTGGAAAGAGCGATTACACACCATAGTAGACTTTCCCAATAAGCCTACGGTAGAACGCTTCGTTGAACAAACCGTCAAACAAGCATTCGACTCGGTGGCGAAAGAATTAACCTTAAAACAGATTGAAGCTAATATTAGCCAATCTGCTGAAGCGATCACATTGACGGTTCAGCATGGCGAAGACGCCGAGTTTGTATACGCGGTCTACCCAACTATTCACCATTTACCTGAATATGGTCAATCAACTGAGACCCCAGTACCTGACTCTGATGGGGAATATACCTATTACCGAGCTGATGTGCATTTAAGCGAAGGTGGGCAAAATTACGATATTATGGGTTGGTCGAAGTTAGCGGTGATCAACGATGTAATTGATCAATATCACCGCCATTTGCACTTTTTGCATTTGGCAGGTTAGGGTCTTAATTCAAATAGCGTGATTGCACCCGCGCGACAATAGCAAAGCTGTAGCTTAAATATTGTCGCGTATGGCTATTAAAATTATCAATGTTTTAGTCCCTATAATATCGGCTGTACGCCCTTTTCTTTAAACACCCGTTTATCGCCATATCCTTATCCCAATTAAAATAGCCCCATTTTATATCACCGGTATTTACGCGTTATGACTCTTAATAGGGCGCAGTGCATTTAAATAGTGCGAATTATTTTTCCATATAAATAACGATTATTTAGCCATAATATTTTCTTATAGCATGAAAAACGAATGCTTAATTAGCTGATAATAACGCCCAGCAAGATAAGAAAAATTTATACGTTTACACTTTGTTAATAGAATTTTTCATCATTGTAACCATCTGAAAAATATGAATATATTCTGATTCATATTCTATCCTTCCTGCGCAATCCAAGTTATATCCCATTAACATTCTTTAAATCAGCGATTTAGGTATGGCTTGTGCTTTTGTTCAAAGGCAACGACAAGATTGCAAATGGGTGTTAGCAAATCCAAATCCGCTCATATAAGCCGAAAAAACGCACATGTTCTTTGAACAGGAGATACACACATGAAAAGCCCAAATAGTACCAAATCCATGAAAGTAACCTATTTAGCTGCAATGATTTCCTCTTCCTTAATGGGTAGTCATGCTTTTGCACAAGAGTCGAATATCGAAGCAGAAAATCTTGACGAAATAAAAATGGAATCGATTCAAGTGACTGGTTCAAGAGTTGCTCGTGACGGCTACGACACACCAGCGCCGATCACGCTTATGACCCAAGAAGATATTAATGCCTACGCGCCCGGTAGTGTGGCTGAATTCGTTAATACCATGCCTTCAGTTACAGGCAGTACGACGGCATCTACCTCTTCGGGTTCTTTAAGTAGTGGAGCATCAGGTATTGCTGCGTTAAATTTACGTGCTTTGGGTGTCGGCAGAACGCTTGTTTTGTTTGATGGACAACGAAATGTTGTGTCAGCCTCGACTGGCGAGGTGGACACGAATACATTCCCTCAGTCACTGATCAAAAATGTAGAAATTGTGACTGGTGGTGCTTCCTCTGTGTATGGTTCAGATGCCGTTAGTGGTGTTGTGAACTTTATTCTTGATAAAGAATATGTTGGTTTTAAGTCGCAAGTTGAATATGGCGAAACGACGTACGGCGACCATGAAAACGGTAAAGTGGTTCTGACTTATGGTTCAGAGCTAGCTGGTGGTGACGGGCACTTATTACTTAGTGGTGAGTATTACTCAGCAAATGGCATTCATGACACCACACGTGACTGGGCCGAGCAGGGTTTTGTGGGCATGATTAACCCAGATACCAGTGAAGGTTCTCCTTTCTATTTAGTTGATACCGGTATTGGTATTTCTAATTATACCCCTGGTGGTTTAATTGCATCAGGTCCTTTGGAGGGGACTTATTTTGGCGTTGATGGGGCCGTTAATCAACTCGCATACGGCGCAGTATCGGGCCAATGGATGCAAGGTGGCGACTGGGAATATACAACATCGGGCATGCTTGGAACAAACTCACTGGCGGCTGATGAAGAACGAAAGAACTTGTTCGCCAGATTCAGCTATATGGTGGGCGGCGCTGAGTTGTATATGCAGGGTTCCTATGCAGAGTATGAAGGCTTAAGTTATTACATTAACCCCACGTCAAAAGGGGTAACCATTTATGCTGATAACGCCTATTTACCCTCATCTGTGTCTTCACAAATGGCTGATCTTGGCTTAGCTAGTTTTAGTTTAAATACGAGTAACGTTGACATGCCCGCCTCCGGAGCAAATAACGTGCGCGATACCACGCGTATCGTGCTAGGCGGGAATGGTGAGTTTCGATTAAGTGATAAGTTCTTCACTTGGGATGCTTATTATCAATACGGCAAAACCAAGTCTGATGAACATATGACGGGTACTTATAATACGTCACGCCTAGACTTGGCAACCGACGCAATTGTTGACCCGGATTCAGGAGAGGTGGTTTGTCGCTCTACACTAACAGACCCTTCAAATGGCTGTATTCCGCTTAACCGTTTAGGCGTTGGTGTTGGTAGTGACGAAGCATTGAGTTACGTGCTGGGGCAACCCCGTCGTATACAAGAATTTGTGCAAGATGTTGCCGCTGTAAATTTTAGCACTGGCGACATTGAAGGGTGGGCCGGTCCTATCTCAATCGCATTTGGTGCTGAATATCGCCATGAACAAATGGATGGCGATGTGGACCCTCAGTATTCGAGTGGTTGGAAATACGGAAACTATAAAGTTACGGAAGGTTCGTACAATGTAAAAGAAGCATATGTTGAGACATTGATCCCATTGATGGATGATCTAGATTTCAACGGCGCTGTGCGTTACACCGATTACAGCACCTCTGGGGGAGTGACTACTTGGAAAACCGGTCTTACCTATAGACCAATTGAAGATGCAACATTCCGTTTAACTCGCTCACGAGATATTCGGGCTCCAAATCTGAGTGAGTTATATGCTACCGGTACCGCCCGTAGCAACTCGGTAACCATAAATGGTGCTTCGGTTCCTATGATTCAAAACCTTCAAGGTAATCCTACTGTGGCACCTGAAGAAGCTGACTCTTGGGGAGCTGGCGTTATTTTAAGACCTAGTTTTATCGAAAACTTCTCTGCCACCATTGATTACTATGAAGTTGAAATTGACGGGATTATATCGTTTGTTACCGCCGATGATACGGCGGAATATTGTGTAGAGTATGGCGTGCAAAAATACTGTGACAATATGATTTATGACGCCAGCGGTACGCTACAGACGATTAATCTATTATACGACAACCTTGACTCAATGACCGCTAGAGGCGTGGATTACGACGTTACTTACGACTTTGATATGGGGGACATTTTTGACGGTGGATTAGGGGGAGTCAAGTTGCGTTTCTTGGCAACTAACTATTTAGAAAATATTATTGATAACGGTGTCACAGCGATTGATTCAGCTGGTTCAAATGCTGGCAGCACTCCGGATTGGAAATACCGAGCTTCGGTTAGTTACAACCTTGATGATATGACTTTCAACATTACCGCCCGCGGTGTAAGTGATGGTGTACTCAACAATTCATATATCGAATGTACCACTAATTGCCCTGTCAGTTCCGCACCAAACTACACCATTAATGATAACAGCGTGGATGGCAAAACCTTCTTCGACTTTTATGCTGCTAAAACTTTTACCTTTGCTGAAGATACGGATGCAGAGTTCTACGTTTCTATTCGAAATGTCTTTGACACCGACCCTGCAATGGTGGCTTATCCGGCCTCTCAGGGTTCAGAAAATCGTCCTGGCTACCTAGAAACTAACCGCGGGCTTTACGACGTACTTGGGCGTGAGTTCAAACTTGGTGTACGTGTAAATATGTAATTGGGTATTAAGTTAAATTTCAAAAGGAATCAGTATGTTTAAACAGAAATTTGTAACAGGTATTTTGGGACTGTCTTTGGTCGTGGGGCCTTTATCGGCTTTAGCTAGCGCAGATATGACGTTAAATGAGCGTATGGACGCGAAAGCAGAGCTCATTGATGCTGTGGCGAGCAAAGCCAAAGACGTTCAGGTAATGAACGATATGATTTTTAGCTTTGGTGAGCTTGGTTTTCAAGAGTTTGAGACCTCCGCTTATTTAACCAAAATACTGAATGATAACGGTTTTTCAATTGAAACTGGGATCTCAGGTATTCCTACGAGTTGGATGGCCACATGGGGAGAAGGTGAGCCCGTTATTGCGCTGGGTTCTGATATTGATGGCATCCCTAAGGCGTCGCAGAAACCTGGGGTTGCCTATCATGATCCTGTGATTGAAGGTGCGCCCGGTCATGGTGAAGGTCATAACTCAGGGCAGGTCGTGAATATAGTTGCTGCCATAGCGGTTAAAGAATATATGGAGAAAAATGGCCTCAAAGGAACCATTAAAATATGGCCGGGTGTTGCTGAAGAGCAATTAGGCACTAAGGCCTATTACGTGAGAGATGGATATTTTAAAGACGTTGATGCGGTTCTGTTTTCGCATGTATCTAATGCTTTTAGCACAAGTTGGGGCGCAGGCCGAGGTAACGGCTTAGTATCAGTACAGTATGACTTTTTTGGCGAATCGGCACACAGTGCTGGGTCACCTTGGCGTGGTCGTAGTGCACTTGATGCGGCTGAACTAATGAGCGTTGGAATGAACTATCGCCGCGAACATTTGCGCTTGTCCCAAAGAACGCATTCGATAATTGTGGATGGTGGCGATCAACCGAATGTTGTGCCGCCAAAAGCGAGTATTTGGTACTTCTTCCGTGAAACGGATTATCCACATATTAAGTCCTTGTGGGAGATTGGCGACAAAATGGCTGAGGGAGCAGCTTTAATGACCAACACTACTTGGGAGTCCACGGTACTGGGCTCTGCTTGGCCGCAGCATATGAACAAGGCTATCGCCGAAAATGCCTATTCTAATATCAAGCTGATTGGGATGCCAAAATGGTCAGATGACGATATGACCCTAGCCAAAGCACTTCAAAAAGAGATCGGCGTTGAACCTACAGGGTTGAAAACCGAGATTGAAGTGTTGTCGGATCCAATTGATCCGAAGAAAAATATGGGCGGTGGCTCAGATGATATCGGTGATGTGTCGTGGCAGGTGCCTACAATCACCTTACGTTACCCTGCCAATATCCCCAATTTACCTGGCCATAACTGGTCAAATTCCGTGGCTATGGCAACTCCTATCGCGCACAAGGGCGTGCTGGCAGGTGCAAAAGTACAAGCTTTGAATCTGTTTGACTTGATTACTAGTGATGCACTGATGGAATCAGCCTGGGATTACTACAAAGACGTGCAAACCAAGGATGAAAAGTACATTCCTTTATTAAGTGCTGAAGATACGCCTGCGATCCATTTAAACGAGCAAATAATGGCTACGTACAAAGAGCGCATGAAGAAGTTCTACTACGACCCTGCAAAATACGACACATACCTAGAGCAGTTAGGCATTACTTACCCAACAGTGAAAGAGTAAATGTGTTTACAGGCCGCACAACTGCGGCCTGTACTTTTTGTGCTGAGTGATGATTCCATCTAGAGGATACACCTTATGAAACTGAATAAATTATTGCAATTTAGTGCTATGTTCTTGTCAATGAGTATGGTTTTTGAAGCCGCTGCTACAACCTTTACAGCACAGCAGCGTGCAGATGCAAAAGCTCAAGTAGTTGCTGCAGTGGACAAGCAGAAGAAGCTTGCGCAAGTTATGAATGACACCATCTTTTCGTTTGGTGAGCTTGGTTTTCAAGAGTTTGAAACGTCAGCCTATTTAACCAAGATGTTAAAGGAGGAAGGTTTTGAGATTGAGCAAGGTATTGCGGGTATTCCAACCGCTTGGGTCGCTAAGTGGGGATCAGGTAAACCCGTTATTGCACTGGGAACAGATTTAGACGGTATTCCTAAAGCGTCACAAAAACCCGGTGTAGCGTATCATGAGCCCATTATTGAAGGAGCACCGGGCCACGGGGAAGGGCACAACTCGGGCCAAGTAGTGAATATTATTGCCGCCATAGCACTCAAAGACTACATGGCAGAGAATGATATATCAGGCACCATTGTATTGTGGCCTGGTGTCGCAGAAGAGCAATTGGCGACTAAGGCCTACTATGTTCGTGCTGGGTACTTTAATGATGTTGATGCGGTGCTTTATTCACATGTAGGAAGCAGTTTTGGTACGTTTTACGGTAACCCTGGGCTATCAGGATTGGTCTCAGTAAAATATAACTTTTACGGTGAATCAGCCCATAGTGCAAGCTCGCCATGGCGGGGACGAAGTGCGCTTGATGCCGTTGAATTAATGAGTGTTGGTTTAAACTACCGCAGGGAACATTTGAGACTATCGCAGCGTATTCATTCCGTTATCGTTGATGGTGGTGACCAACCCAATGTGGTGCCGCCTAAAGCCAGTTCTTGGTATTTCTTTAGGGAAGTAGATTATCCCCATATCAAAGCGTTATGGGAGGTTGGCGATAAGGTTGCTGAGGGCGCAGCTTTGATGACGAATACGACTTGGGATTCTGTGGTGATGGGGTCTGCATGGCCACTACATTCAAATAAGCCTTTGGCTTATAGAGCATACGAAAACATCAAAGCAGTGGGCCTACCTGAATGGTCTGATGACGACTTAACGCTCGCTAAAGCACTGCAAAAAGAAATCGGTGCAGAAGAAATAGGCTTGCCGCAAGAGATCATGCCAATGGTCGCTCCCCCTCCTTTAGATAAGTTAACTGGGGGCGGCTCAGATGATGTAGGTGATATCTCTTGGGTGGTACCAACAATTTTCATGTTATATCCGTCAAATATTCCTAATTTACCGGGCCATAATTGGTCAAATGCGGTTTCTATGGCAACGCCAATCGCGCATAAAGGCATTATTGCAGGCGCTAAAGCGCATGCCATGACCATGATTGATCTATTTACTGACCCTTCGTTACTCGAAGAAATGGATGATTACTTCACCAATACGCAAACAAAAGATCTTAAATATGAATCGTTACTGCGTGAAAAAGACACCCCACAAATTCATTTGAATGAAGATATTATGGGCCAGTATCGCGATAGAATGCGCGAGTTTTACTATGATGCTGAGAAATACGACACCTACTTAGAACAGTTGGGTATTGATTACCCTACTATTAAATCTGAGTAGCCGCTAATGACTGTTATATTTTCGAAGTATGTAGATAGTGCTGGGGTTGGCATACCCTCGTTTCGTTATAGGCTGCTGTTGCGTGTTATTTACGCAGCCTTTATTATGCTGGTGTTGGGTGCGTTTTCAGGGGTAAGTCAGGCTCAAAGTCGCGATTTTACCCAAGCGACTAAGTCCTTAACAAAACAGCCAGGATTTATTCCTTTTTATTGGGATGCAGATGCTGGCAAAGTGTTAATGGAACTTACAGAGTTCGACAGCGATGTTTTGTATTACGTAAGTGCCGCTACTGGTGCAGGTTCAGTTGAATTACCTTTGGACAGAGGGATCTTAAAAAGCATGGTGGTTCACTTTCACAAAAGTGGACCCAATGTTTTGGTTGTTCAACAGAATTTGGATTTTAGAGCGCAAGGAGGCACGCCTGAGAGAGTCAACAATGTTGACCTTTCATTTGCGACTTCAGTTCTGGCATCTTTGCCTGTCATTGCGCAGTCAGAAAGTAAACACTTAGTTGACGCGACATCTTTATTTATTCGTGATGCAGCTGATGTAGAAAACGGAAGAGCATCGAAGCACGCTCAGTTCAAATTTGATAATAACAAAAGTGGTTTTTATCCGGCTAGGATGAAAAACTTCACTGACAATACCGAAATTGAAACCATTGCTTCTTTCAATATTAGTAAACCTAATATCGTGGTAAAAAACGTCTTACCTGACTCCCGCGTGTTATCAATGCGTATTCATCATTCTTTTTTACGCGCCCCTACTGGCTACCAAACACGCCTTGCAGACTCTCGTATTGGGGTCAGTAAATTGAAATTTAGCAACCTGGCTAATCCAATTAATAAAGATACGGAAGTCTCTTGGGTAACACGTTGGCGACTTGAGAAAAAGCAGCCGCAGGCCATGCTGAGTGAAGCAATAAAGCCTATCGTATTTTATCTTGATCCTGCCATTCCAGATGATATTCGAGAAGCAATGAAAGAAGGTACGCTCTGGTGGAATGAAGCATTTGAAACCGCGGGTTTTAAAGATGCTGTTCAGGTAAAAGAACCTGAACCAGGCATGGATCCTATGGATATCCGCTATGCTTGGGTTCAATGGATAGAGCGAGATGGCCGGGGATTCTCTATGGGCGGTACGTATCGAGATCCACGGACAGGAGAGATTTTAGGCTCAAAAAGTCGTCTCGACTCGCATCGCATGAGAACAGTAGCCAGTTACTATAAAAGTTACGTGAAGGCGGCGACAGCAGATGGCAAGAAATTAGCTGAAGCTGAAATAGAATTTGCGTTAGCACGTCAGCGGGTACTGGTAGCTCATGAGTTGGGTCATGTGTTAGGTTTTGGTCATAATTGGGCATCGAGTATTAATGATCGCGCCTCAGTCATGGAATATCCTTCGCCCAGGGTGAAGGTCAAAGATGGAAAACTGGATTTATCAACAGCGTTTGCCATTGGAATTGGTGAATATGATAAATACATGGTGCGTTATGCTTATACGCCTCTGGCAAAAAATGTTGAGGCGAAAGGCTTAAACAGCATTATTGAAGAAATGCACAATAACGGCATTTTATTTGTTCCATCTACTGACCCTCGTTGGGCATGGTATGACGACCTCTCGTCGCCCGTTAAATACATGGATGAGAGCTTCGAAGCAAGGCAGATCATGCTAGCGCAATACGGCCCCGATATGTTGGATGAAGGAGAGCCACTGGGTCATTTACGCGATATGAAACTTTGGATGGTGTATTTACATCATCGGTGGGCGATTGAAGCGGCACAGCGTTTTATTGGTGGTATGTATCACGAATGGGCGGTCAAAGGTGATGGTATTATGCCTACTCAAATAGTGCCCACAGCACTTCAAAAGCAATTGCTAAGTAAACTTATGCTTAGTTTATCGCCGGATGAATTGGCTTTACCTGAGTCTTTACTGGTTCAATTAACAGTACACCCAGGTCTTAACCGCGAAGATATGTCTGATGATTATGCGTTTGACCAACTTAAAGCGGCGCGTATTCTGGCAGATTTAATTGTGACCCCACTGTTAGAGCCTAACAAACTTAGCCGAATGGTTGCATTCGAAGCGCGAGACCCTGCAACATTGACGTTGCCTCAGTTAATCGAGACATTAATGCAACAGACATGGGGTAAAAAAATTGGTAAGTCTTCTGGTCGCTCAGCTTTACTCAGAGTGACACAAAGCGTTGTGCTCAATAGCTTAATGACCGCCGGTGCTGACGTAAAATCTAGCCCTGAAGTTACGGCAATGATAATGATGACTTTATCAGATCTTGCTGAGGAGCTTGAAGGTAAAAAGCATCAAGACCCATTAACGAAAGCACACTACCAGCAAGCATATCGAAGCATTCGATTGTATTTAACTGATCCCGTTAAATATGTTCCTTCAAGAGAGTTTTTAAGATGGGGGGAGCAGCCAATGTCGCGCTATCCAGCGCCGCCGGGACCACCTTTGTAAGTATAAGTACGGAATTAAAAAGCCGCTGACATAAAAAGACCCCCAGTAATTGGAATGTCCAACGATTGGGGGTCACTTCACAAACGCTGCCTTTTTAATTTATACACAGCAATCTTGCGTTGTTAGATCGCGAGTTGGGTTTCAATAGTCTTTGCTAGCAGTTCAATAGCCTCTGAACGCACTTTTTGAGGATTCATTAGGTAAACACCAACCTGACCTAGTTCTGGTAACTGTGGGCTTGGTGGAAGTATAAACAACCCGGGAGGCACCGTGCTTCTGGCTAAGGCTGTAATACCTAAATCTTCATTGATAGCGGTTTGAATACCATTTAGGTCGGCAATAGTGTAAATTATTTGCCAATTTTTCTTATGTGTATTCAATACTGAAGTGACTCGCTTTCTATAAAGGCAAGGGGAAGGTGCTGCGATAATAGGCAATTTTTCGGGGATATTATTGACGAACCTCTGGCTACCTACCCAGACTAATTGGTCAGTGATAATGTGCCCTTCCTGAGTAGAATCAGCCTCTTCTTGTAATGATAAAATGAGATCAAATTTATTTTTAAGCGGTTCACATAAGAGATCTTTGCTGAGTGCGCAGTGTACCTCCAGTGATATTTCAGGATAAGTATTTATAAAACGTCGAATAATTTTTGGCATTAATGTAGTAGAGAATTCACTTGGGATGCCTAGCCTTATATTTCCGCTGACTTGTGGGCGTCCAAACTCCCGCATGGCTTGATCATTTAATGATATGATCTTCATACTAAATTCTAACAACTTGCTGCCAGCTAACGTTAGTGTCAGTCGATTAGATTCTCGAATAAATAGCTTTTCGCCTATAACGTCTTCTAGCTTTTTAATTTGTAAGCTAATGGCTGGTTGTGTGCGTTTTAGGCGCTCTGCACAAAGTGTATAACTTCCCGTTTGTGTAATTGTCACAAATGAACGTAAAAAATCGACTGACAAATTTTTCATAAGATTCCTTCCATTATTCTTTTAGCTTTATTTGAAAAGTTTATGACATCATTGTAATTATTGATTTTATTTTATGCGCAGTAAGAATTAGCATAATCATCCTAATCAATCAATGAGAAGCGTTATGTCTGACCTAAATATGTCATTAAAAGAAACAGATCCTGATTTATTTGCTTTGTTGAGTGATGAAGGTAGACGGCAAGAAAATCATATCGAACTTATCGCCTCAGAGAACTACACCAGTAAAGCAGTGATGGAGGCGCAAGGAAGCAAACTGACCAATAAATATGCTGAAGGCTACCCTAAGAAAAGATATTACGGCGGGTGCGAATTTGCAGATGGGGTTGAAACGTTAGCTATAGAAAGAGCTAAAGCATTATTTTCATCGGATTACGTTAATGTGCAACCACACTCGGGTTCACAGGCAAACGCGGCGGTGTATATGGCGCTGTTAAGTCCGGGGGATACAATTTTAGGTTTAAGCTTAGACCATGGTGGTCATCTGACTCATGGTGCGAAACCAAACTTTTCTGGCAAATTGTACAATGCGATTCAATATGGCTTAGATACCTCTACTGGCCTAATCGATTATGAGCAAGTGGCTGCTCTTGCTAAAGAACATCAACCAAAAATGATTGTCGCTGGTTTTTCTGCATACTCTCGTGTTGTTGATTGGCAAAAATTTAAAGATATAGCGCAAAGTGTTGGTGCTTATTTGTTTGTTGATATGGCGCATGTTGCAGGTCTTGTTGCCGCAGGTTTGTATCCAAATCCAATTCCCATCGCCGATGTGGTTACCACCACAACCCATAAAACTTTACGTGGTCCTCGAGGGGGTATGATTTTGTGTAAATCGAATCCAAGTCTCGAAAAAAAGTTCAATTCACTGATTTTTCCGGGCATTCAAGGTGGGCCTTTGATGCATGTTATTGCTGCGAAAGCAGTCGCCTTCAAAGAAGCATCCTTACCCTCATTTGTAACCTATCAGCAGCAAGTTATTGATAATGCACAGGCCATGGCTAAGGTATTTATGCAGCGGGGCTTTGGTGTAGTATCTGGCGGGACTGATAACCATATGTTTTTAGTTGATCTTACTGCTAAGGGGTTAACCGGTAAGCAAGCCGATGAAGTTTTGGGCGCTGTTAATATTACGGTTAATAAAAACACCGTGCCTAATGATCCTCAATCGCCATTTGTAACTAGTGGTATACGCATAGGGACGCCAGCGTTAACGTCGCGAGGTATTGGTAGTGAAGATGCTGCAAAGCTCGCTCAGTGGATGTGTGATTTGTTAGATAATATAGAAGAAGAGCATTTGTACAACATTGTGCGTCAAGATGTGGCAGCGTTAACGGCTAAGTATCCCGTTTACAAATAAATAGTTCGCTATATTATTCTTTTCAAAAGCGAAACTGATATTCATAATGTAGATTCGTCGCAGAACAAAGATGCTTCATTTACTCTATAAACGGCAAATTTTTTTGCCGTTTTTTTCAAACATATCCACGCATAAAATAATAATGACATCCATATTTAAATTACTCTGAATTAAGATTAAGCCGTTCGCCTTCTACCAATATTTTTATATAAGACATCCATATTAATTCATGGAACATAAGCAGGACGATTAGTAGTATTTTTTATTCATTTATGAGTAGTTCAATAGATTTCAATCAGGTCAATTTGTTATCTAACGCGATTAAGTATTAATTTAAGCGGAGTTTTTTATATAAGGCGCAAGCAAAGGTGCTCACAAAATGAGTGTTCTTTGGCGAAGGATTATCGCGCTATTTACGCCCTTTTAAGGAGCAGTCGTGCCTTGTCCAACCCTCGCAGTCTTTGGTGTTGAGTGTGTCGCTTGAACGCATGCATCATTTGTTCTGCTCCAGCGGCATAATAAAAATGCTTTTCGAACTCAGTGGTAAGGGTTAACCACTGAACTGAGTTTAACCCTAAGCGCACTAAAATAGGGTTTTGCTTATCATCAATAACCCCGCTTTTACTGTCTTTAATATAGCGCCCAGTAGTATCAACTAATTCACAATAATCTTTTAAATCGAAGGTAATTCCTTTTGGCATATCCTCTTTGTGACTACCTATAAAGGGCATAAGAGCCTTAGGCTGTGGCCTTTTGTTCTTCAAAGCCTTCGTACGCTTTTTAATGCTGGTGTTTTTCGAAGCCTCAGGTGTTGAAGCCACGTTGGCTCGAATGGGATTCAAATCTACGTAAGCCATGCATGCTAATACCGCGCTTTCATCTAGCAAGGCTTGGGACTTAAAGCGACCTTCCCAAAACCGTCCCGTGCAGTCGTCCTCTTTATTTGCCTCCCTAGCGATATATTCATTTAAATTGCGCATAAACCAACTAATGTCGTACAACCGTTTTCGGTATAGCTCAACGGTTTCGTCAAAGCTTATCAACTCTCCTTGAGTTAATGGGTACCCCTTGAGGTACTTTTGGGTTAACAAAGTACCCTTATGTAATTTATGGTAACGAGTTAATACCGCTTCGGTTTCCCAAGCTTCTGCTAACGTTTTGTCTACATGCAATACGATATGCGTGTGATTGCTCATCACTGCGTAAGCACAAATATCGATTGAAAAGACCGATGCTAAGAATAGTAATCGACTCTCGACCCAGCCTCGACGATGCTCGTAACTTTGACCTGAGTATTTATCAATACCACATAGGAAGGAACGACGAACACAGCGAGAAACGCAGTGGTAATAAGGGGTATCTATTAAGCTAATTTGACTTTTACGAGACTGAGGCATGGCGCACCCATCAGATTAGAAATGAAACACATATTGAGCTTAGTTTAGGGTTTGGAATTAACCAATTTTATTATGGGTGTCATGATAAGAATATTTAGTTCTTTCATCTAGCAAGGCTTGGGACTTAAAGCGACCTTCCCAAAACCGTCCCGTGCAGTCGTCCTCTTTATTTGCCTCCCTAGCGATATATTCATTTAAATTGCGCATAAACCAACTAATGTCGTACAACCGTTTTCGGTATAGCTCAACGGTTTCGTCAAAGCTTATCAACTCTCCTTGAGTTAATGGGTACCCCTTGAGGTACTTTTGGGTTAACAAAGTACCCTTATGTAATTTATGGTAACGAGTTAATACCGCTTCGGTTTCCCAAGCTTCTGCTAACGTTTTGTCTACATGCAATACGATATGCGTGTGATTGCTCATCACTGCGTAAGCACAAATATCGATTGAAAAGACCGATGCTAAGAATAGTAATCGACTCTCGACCCAGCCTCGACGATGCTCGTAACTTTGACCTGAGTATTTATCAATACCACATAGGAAGGAACGACGAACACAGCGAGAAACGCAGTGGTAATAAGGGGTATCTATTAAGCTAATTTGACTTTTACGAGACTGAGGCATGGCGCACCCATCAGATTAGAAATGAAACACATATTGAGCTTAGTTTAGGGTTTGGAATTAACCAATTTTATTATGGGTGTCATGATAAGAATATTTAGTTAAAAGCTGGTTGACTGTGTTCGATGCGGGGATGTGGTCCGTTGTAAACTGTAGCTATTAGTATCGCAACGTTATTTGTTATTTTGCCTAGGTAGGGCAGTGTTTTTTTGCTTCGTGTCTATCTAATCTTTTAATCAATATTATTAAGAACGTCATCAAAACAAATAAGATAAACCGATTTATCTTATTTGTTGGTATATCGGGCTTTTATAGGGATATTTATTCTTTAGGCGACGAGCAAGACTGCCTTTGCGTGATTGAGCATGAAATCATGATTTTCTGCGAGTGTCTGTTTTTATCGTTTATGTTTTCCAGCAGTAATTTGGCGGCTTCTTTGCCGATAATATAAGGTTCTTGTTTGACAACCGTAATGGGTACCTTGAAAAATTCGGCCATAGGAATTTCGTCAAAACCGATGAGTGAAACATCATCAGGTATTGAAATTTTTTCTTGGTTTAAATGGGTCAGTAGTTCAGTGGTTATAGCCAAATGTTGAGTGAAGAAGGCCGTTGGCGATGCGCTGGAGCTTATAATGCTCTTAGGTGAATGCTCAAATCCCGTTTCTCGTTGCCAATATTGAATTAGGTTTTTATCTAATGGAATGTGGTGTTTTTCAAGGGCTGATGCATAGCCGATGTATCGTTCATTTCTAGATTTAACATTTTTAAAATCTTGGGTGACAAAGCATATTCGCTTATGCCCAAGTTGAATCAAATACTCGGTCGCATCGAAAGCAGCTTGGCGATAGTCTGACAAGATAAGGTTCTTTTCACTGCCATCATGTTCCAATTGAAAATGAACAATGGGCATGCCCTTTTTTATATAGTCAGATATTAGTTGATTATTTTTGCCTGACGACGCAATGATAATTCCGTCTACCCGCAGTTGGTATAGGGCTTCTAGGGATTTGGCTTCCGTATCAGGATCGAAATCTGTGTTGTAAATCAATGCGTTGTAGTCAACTGCTTTACAGTAATCATCAACCCCGCGAATAGTTCGACTGGTATCGAAGCCGGTAATGTCTCTTACAATCACGCCTATGGTCTTCGTTTTATCGGCCTTTAAATTTCTGGCAATAGGATTGGGCACATAGTCTAACTCCTTGATTGCCGCTCTCACGCGTACCTGTGTTTCCTTCGACATATAGTCAAAACGGCCGTTGAGGTATTGAGATACCGTGCTTTTTGATACTGATGCCAGTTGTGCGACATCAATTAATTTTACTTTTGCCATTGTTGAGTTTATCTGCTGATGATTTTGGCTGCGGGATGTTGACATACTGCAAGATTATGATAATTTGTTCAACTAAACCGGTTTAGTAAATTTGAGCTTGTGTAAAAAACCAAGATTCAAAGATTACAAGTGAATGACGGTGCAGTTAATTCAATACAGTCTGAGCGCTAATACTCGAAGAGAGGACATCAGTTGAAAATTACCGAGGTTAAAGTATTTGTTTGTAGCCCTGGCAGAAATTTTGTCACCGTTAAGGTGATGACCGACGCCGGCATTTATGGCCTAGGGGATGCAACACTAAACGGTCGTGAAATGGCTGTGGTTGCTTATCTGCAAGAGCATGTTGCTCCTTGTCTTATTGGGCGAAATGCCCACGATATAGAAGATATTTGGCAGTATCTGTATAAAGGCGTTTATTGGCGTAAAGGGGCTGTGAATATGGCTGCAGTCGCCGCTATAGACATGGCGCTGTGGGATATTAAGGGCAAGGCGGCAGGCATGCCTGTTTATCAATTGCTTGGTGGTAAAAGCCGACGCGGCGTGACGTTGTATGCACACGCAAGCGGCGAAACGATAGAGGACACTCTAGATAAAGCCGAAGAGCACATTAATCAGGGCTTTAAAGCGGTTAGATTACAGTGTGCGGTTCCTGGACTGAATGTTACCTATGGCGTGCTGGGCGACAAAGCTGATTATTTTGAGCTACAAGGTAGTCGGCCTTTACCACCAGAAGAAGAATGGTCTACGCAAAAGTACTTCAACATGATTGTTGAGCTTTTTCGTCATGCAAGAGAGCGTTTTGGTAATAACGTGCATCTGCTACATGACGTTCATAGTCGATTAACACCTATCGAATCAGCAAGACTAGGTAAGCTTTTAGAGCCCTATAATCTATTATTTTTAGAAGATGCTTCAATCGCTGAAAACCAAGACAGCTACAAGGTTATACGCCAACATACCACTACGCCATTAGCCATTGGTGAGACCTACAACACTATCTGGGACTGTAAAGATCTGATTCAAAATCAGCTTATCGACTATATCAGAGTGGCCGCTACCCACGCAGGTGGCATTACTGCGCTTCGTCGCATAGCTGACTTCGCCAGCATCTATAACGTTAAAACTGCGCCACATGGAGCGCCAGATCTTTCCCCTGTTTGTTTTGCCGCGCACATGCATTTGAATATTTGGGCCCCTAACTTCGGCATACAAGAATTTGTTGGTTTTGGTAATGCGGCATCCGGCCGAATATTCAAACATGGGATTGAGGTAAAAGATGGCGTTGCCTACGTTAGTGATGCGCCTGGTTTAGGCATTGAGTTTGATGAAGAAGCAGCGAAAGAATACCCCTATAAACGTTCATACTTGCCAGTTAGTCGGTTGGAAGACGGAACGGTTTGGAATTGGTAGCCTCGCATAGTGAATTTAGTCTTTGATAAGTCGAGATAAATAACATGAGTAAAAATATAAAAGTATTGATTCAAGGCACCGGTTTTGCCGGTCAAGGGCACGCAGAAGCATTCAGATCTGTGGGTGTTGAAGTCGTGGGCATTGTGGGTCGCACAAAAAGCGTGGTTGAACAAGTAGCCAAAGATTTAGCGATCCCATATGCGGGTACTGATTGGCAGCAAGCATTGATTGAATGTAAACCCGATGTGGTGTCAATTGCCACACCCGGTGGCGCTCACGAAGAAGCCATTATTCAGGCAATAGAGTTTGGTTGCCATGTGTTTAGTGACAAACCGCTGACCGCAACCGGTGAGTCTGCTAAAAAATTGTACGACTTAGCGCTTGAGAAAAACGTGAAAACGGCTTTTGCTGCAAGCTTTAGATATATGCCGGATGTAATTCACGCTAAGCGCATGGTCGCTGCAGGCGCTATTGGCGAGCCGTTAGAAGTTGAGTGTATCTCGCATTTTAACTTAGAGCGGGATATTCCCTTTGGTTGGTCGCACCGCAAAGAAGATGGCGGTGGGCGTTTGAATAACAACTTCACTCATAAGTTATCGATTGTGACGTCTATCATTGGTGAGAAAATATTGTCGGTCATGGGCGAAGTGCGCGATGACCTAGGCCGAGCTCCGATTGTTGAAGGAGTACATAACTTTAAGAAGCGCCGTGACTTTATTCCTGATGATCTTAACGATCCGTCTTTGCAATGGGGCGAATCAAATGTTGAATGGTCGTATACGGTGCTAGCACAGCTTGAAAGCAAATTAGCCGAAAAGCCTGTGTCTGTGTTGTTTAAACACGGCGGCTTACATCCACGCTTCAACGAAGACCATATAGTGATTTATGGCAGCAAAGGTGCGATATATATCAAAGGCCATTACGGAAGCGGCCCCTTGTATTTTTACAATGAGAATAACAATTGGACAAGACTACCTCTACCTGACGACATCGTAAAAAATAACCCTCAAGGGGAAGGGGATACAGAGCGTAATTGGCGGTATCTCATCAGAGAATTAGTCAATGATATAAAGGGGGAAGACGTGGCCCCATATCAAACTTTTAAAGAAGGTAGTCAATATCAACAACTGATTGATCTAATTCGTAAAAATGATAATTGGGTTGACGTTAGTCATCTGCAATAAAAGGGCTACCCATGTTCTATGAATATCTGGTCATAGTCGGTTATTTTATCCTCATCGTGGGCATTGGTTTTGCCTTTAAAGATATGGCAAAAAACTCCACTAGCGACTACTTTCGTGGCGGCGGTCGTATGCTGTGGTGGATGGTGGGCTCAACGGCGTTTATGGCGCAGTTTTCAGCCTGGACCTTCACCGGCGCGGCTGGTAAGGCATTTACCGACGGCTTTGCCATTAGCTTGGTATTTTTTGCTAATACCTTTGCGTATTTCTGTGGCTGGGCCTACTTCTCTGCACGTTTTCGCCAGATGCGCGTGGATACCCCAACTGAAGGCATTAAGCGGCGCTTTGGTAGCCAAAACGAACAATTCTTTTCATGGGCCTTAATCGTTTTTAGTTTTATTAATGCAGGGGTCTGGTTGAACGCACTAGGTGTTTTCGCCAGTGCTGTGTTTGAAGCTGACATTACGCTAACGATCATAGTAACTGGGTTAACCGTGGTCTTTGTATCTGTGTTATCTGGGGCGTGGGGCGTGGTAGCGTCAGACTTTGTGCAAACGCTGGTGGTAGCGGTAATATCAATTGCTTGTGCCATTGTTGCTTTGGTGATGGTAGGTGGGCCGGTTGAGCTGGTGAATAACTTCCCAAGTGATTTTATTATGGGGCCAGATATGAACTATGGCGTCATTTTAGTGGGCACGTTTGTCTTCTTTTTAGCCAAGCAAATGATCACGATCATGAACATGCACGACGCATTCCGATTTTTGAACGCGAAAGATTCAGACAATGCTCGAAAAGCCGCGTTACTGGCTATGGTGTTAATGGGTGTGGGCAGCATAGTGTGGTTTATTCCACCTTGGGCCTCGGCCATTTTATATCCTGATGCGGCAGCGGCGTATCCTGAGTTAGGTAACAAGGCAGCGGATGCGGTGTATTTGGTCTTCACGCGTAATGCCATGCCCATTGGGACGGTAGGTTTATTATTAGCGGGTTTGTTTGCCGCGACCATGTCGTCAATGGACTCAGCGCTGAATAAAAATGCCGGTATTTTTGTCAGGAGTATTTATCAACCATTGCTGCTTAAAAAGAGCAAAACTGTTAGCGACGAACATCTGTTAACCGTCAGCCGCTATGTTAGTTTTATTAGTGGGATTTTGGTTATCGTGGTGGCCTTATTCTTTAAATCTTTGAAAGAATTAAGTTTATTTGAATTAATGATGAGCGTATCGGTTATGGTCCAAGTACCGCTACTTGTGCCGCTGATCTTTGGATTGTTTATTAGAAAAACCCCTCAGTGGGCACCTTGGGTTACGGTAATTATTGGTATGTTTGTATCTTGGTGTACGGCTAACATTTTAACGCCAGAGCTATTCGCTCAATGGATTGGCTTAGAGCAAGCGTTCACACGCCGCGAATCCATAGACATGAACTTAATGATAACCATAGGTGCGCACTTAGTCATTACTGCAGGGTTCTTTTGCTCAACAACCTTTTTCTATAAGGAAGAACGGGATGAACATAAGCAGGAAACCGATCGCTTCTTCACGGATTTTGAAACGCCTGTTATTGCCGACTTTGAACAAGATGAATTCGACAGGCAGCAACGCGATAAATTAGGCTCTATGGTCTTATATATGGGGACAGGGGTATTTTTCATGATGTTAATACCCAATCCAATGTGGGGACGAATGGTATTTGCTTTGTGTGCTCTGGCCATATTAGCCATCGGGTTTCTACTGAAAAAAAGTGCAAAACCCAAATCTAAACGGGTGACGAGTCCCGCCTAGTGTTGCAAGCACGCACCATAGTTATACATAACGTAAATCTGGGTTAGTAGATTACTGACCCCCTCTTTTATAGGTGAGTAAGCCCATGCTGTTAAAAATATTAGCGTCCAATATAAGCCCATATACCGCGTGTTCGAATGTATGCGCTGCTATTATTGTGTTTGGTTTCTCCTTATTCAGTGTGGGTTGCAATAGCGTCACTGAAGTTAAGCAGGTAACACTCACTCATGGCGTTGATGACTCAGCTGGTAGCGCTTCTGCGTACGTAGTTAGTATTTCGAATGCAACCTTTTACCTCGAAAAAGAAGGGGGCGGGTTATCCAGTATGCTGGATGTAGACGGTGTTGATTGGATTGGATTTAACGATAGCAAAGGCTCGGGTTGGAAAGGCGAGTATCGTGGTTTTCCTAATGCAATACACAAACAAGATGGCAGCTATTTTCATGCCATGAACGCTGGCACAGACCCGTCCTCTTCTCGCATCTCGGTTGAAACACCTCAGCATGTGCAGATCATCTTTACCTCAGGTAACGGCAAGTGGCAGGGGCAATGGGACTTCTACCCAGATCGGTGCGATTTCACCATGCTACAAGTTAGCGAGGGTTATCATTATTGGGTGCAATACGAAGGTGTGCCTGGCGGCGAGATGGATGCCAGTGATTTTTGGTTTAACTCGGCTGACAACAAACCTCATCCCATCAACGAAGGCTTTAGCGGCGATTTACCTAGCCCTGAATGGTACGCCTTTGGGGATGAAAAAGCCTCGCGGATGATTTATTTCTTTCATCATGAAGATGACAGCTACCCAGATGATTACGCCAGTAGGCCTTATATGACTGTGCTAGGTTTTGGACGAAGTAATAAAAACAAATATCTGAATACACCGCAAACGTTCTCAATCGGTTTTGTTGAATCAACTGAGTACAAGGAAGTGGAACAGGTAATTAAAGACGTTGTTAATTAATTCACATAACAAATCCGACAAAAATAGCAGATTAAAGTCTTTATATTTACAGCGGACTTTTGCTTTAGCATTGAACGGACTATTAATGCTGATTATCAATATCTAGGTAGTGGCTCCGCTAGGGGATAATTCACTTGAGGCTTTAATAATGGCCACAACGTTTTTTACTTTTTCGCTTATTGAGCCTTTGTGATATTACCCGTAAAGGATGCTTAAAGGTGTTATTTTTCTACCTATTGATTCATAAAAATAGTGGTGCTTACAATTAGCGTTTTAGCGTGTAAATACTGCCTATGCATGGCGTATGGAGTACCGTCACCTATTACTGTTTATCGTGAAATAGGTAGCGACTAACGATAGTTAAAATAGAGTGCATTTTTGCTCTTGTATTTATTTTAAAGGGGACTATTATCAGCCTAATACTTTGAGGGAATTATGTTTAACAATAGCACCATCGTCGCCATAAAGAGTAACTTACTCACCTTACCAAATTAAGCCGAGCGTAGTCCTTACGCTCGGCAGATATCCCCTGTTTGTTCATTTGTTTTAGTTATCAGTTCGGTTGGAGATTTAGCCGTGCTAATGCATATTTTTAGGTTTTGCAAAACCTTAATTTGCCCACCCAATTCTGTGTTTCAAGACGCTAGCCATCGGATCTTGCTGAATCCTTTGGCGCTATGTTTGTTACTTAATCGCCTGGAGTTTTGCGACAGTCAAGCTTCGCGTTTGGAAAATCGTGTTCGAGTTGGCTGCACTGTGACATTAAGAAATGTGCTTAGCCAAGAGATGCTAACGCTACGAATAGTGAAAGATGAAAAAGCCCGCCCAGCAGAGGGCATTGTGTTATTCACATCAATGATCGGTGTAGCGCTATTAGGGCTTCGCTGTGGAGATGTGGCGCAAGTGAAAACATCGCAAGGAGAGCTTGAATGGGAGCTTATTGCGGTGAATCACAGTGCTACAGATTTGAGCATTTAATTGCCTATGAGTCGATAGGATAATGGAGGGTGAAATTTTGGAGTAATTAATCTTTGAAAGGGTATTAATGCAATAAACGTATTGAATTTTTTTAGAGGAAAATAAGCTCATGAGTACAGGTAAAGACAAGAAAAAGCCGCAAAGCACGTTAAAAGAAAAACGTCGTAAGCGCAAAGATAAACAGAAGTAGCCAGTTAACGTAAGGGGCTTATATGAGCCCCTTTTTTTATATTAAAACGCAAGGAATAGATTATGGATACACAACCAGACATCATTATTTCAACGGCTGATTTAGCTGAATTAGAGTTTCAACTTGAGCGTTCAAAATTGCCACCTGAGGTCATTCGTGCGATTGAGAATGAACTAGACCGGGCGACGATTGTTGCCTGCAAAGACTTACCCCAAGACGTCGTTGCGATCGGTAGCCAGGTAACCTTTAAAATATTGGATACCCAACGAACGTTTACCAAAACCCTATGTTTACCAGCGGACACTATCAAGTTCGAAGACAGTATTTCGGTGTTTGCTCCTATCGGTTCGGCATTAATCGGTTTGAGCACAGGCCAGTGTATTAAATGGCAAACCCAAAGGGGTGAGCAATCGGTGGAAATTATTAATGTAGACAGTAAGAAACGTTAGGGAAACCGACCGAAACGAGCAAATCAAGAGTAGAAATTAATGACTTATATTCAAAGAACGATAACAGATTTAAAGTGCAGTAGTCCGGCGCAGGCGGAGTTTTATCAAGCCGTAGAGGAAGTACTGAGCTCGTTGGAGCCGCTCTTAGAAACGAACAGCCATTACAGGAAACAAGCAATAATTCAACGCATAGTTGAGCCAGAAAGGCAGATCATGTTCCGCGTTCCTTGGGTCGATGACAAAGGCGACATTCAAGTCAACAAAGGTTATCGGGTGGAGTTTAATTCTGCGCTTGGTCCATACAAAGGAGGATTAAGATTTCATCCTTCTGTGAATGCGGGGATTGTAAAATTTCTAGGTTTCGAGCAAATATTTAAAAATGCCCTGACCGGATTACCCATTGGCGGTGCAAAAGGTGGTGCTAATTTCGATCCTAGGGGGCGCTCGGATGCTGAGATTATGCGCTTTTGTCAATCCTTTATGAGTGAGCTTTATCGACATATTGGGCCCACATGCGATGTTCCCGCTGGGGATATCGGTGTGGGTGCGCGGGAAATTGGCTACATGTTTGGTCAGTACAAACGCCTAACTGGTCGCTACGAAGGAGTGTTCACTGGTAAGAGCTTATTGTGGGGAGGATCGTTAGTGCGTAAGGAAGCCACAGGCTATGGCGCGGTGTACTTTGCTGATTATATGCTGGAAGAAAGAGGAGACAACTTACAAGGGAAGCGCTGTTTAGTTTCAGGGGCTGGCAATGTGGCCATTTATGCGATGGAGAAACTCTATCAACTAGGGGCTACACCCGTTAGTTGTAGCGACTCATCCGGTACGCTTTATCATGAAAGTGGAATTGACTTAAGATTGATAAAAAGACTTAAAGAGGGGCGACGCTGCGATTTGCTTGAATATATTGATACCTATCCCGAGGCAGTACATACCCCAGTTAATGAATATCCAGCGGATGGTCATAGTGTATGGCGTTATAGCGCAGATGCCGCGTTTCCTTGTGCAACCCAAAATGAACTCACTCTCGCAGACGCTAAGGCGTTATTGGAAAATGGCTGTCAATTGGTCAGCGAAGGGGCAAATATGCCTTCAACGCATGAGGCCGTAGATGCATTCTTAGCTGCAGGTATTGCTTATGGGCCGGGCAAGGCTGCCAATGCCGGAGGTGTCGCAACCAGTCAATTAGAAATGGCGCAAAATGCCAGTATGCAAACCTGGACGTTCGAGCAGGTGGATCAGCGACTTAAGCAGATTATGAAGAATATATTTTTAGTGGCCAGTGAAACTGCCAAAGAATTTGATCACGATGGTAATCTGGTATTAGGTGCCAATATTGCGGGTTTTCGCCGAGTGGCTGATGCGATGATCCAGCAAGGTGTAGTTTAGGCAGAGACAAAAGCCTCTTAAAATAGTTTTTAATAGCAACGACTTGATAGGTGCTAGCGTTATAAACGGCGTTAATTTAGGTTAGCGGATATTTTGTGCAACACGCTAAAAATTCTTAGCTATTATCACTATGGTCAAAGTATTTACTGGCCTGTTAGCTTGATTATCAGTCTGAAAGACAGAGCTGGCCACTATAAATGGCCAGCTCAGCCCATTAACGCAAACTTTTCACGTCAGTAACTTGCACTAGATCTTCATATTGATTACCAAAATGGCTTCGCACGTAGTTTACGACATCAGCTATCTGCTGATCAGACATTACGGAGGCAAAGCCAGGCATTGCACCTTGGCCTTTTAATACCATATAAATCGGATAAGGCGCGCCGGCCAGATTGGTGTCGCTGGCGAGTGCCGGGTATTGAGCAACACCCTTGGCACCTTTAGCATCTGACATATGGCACCCCTGGCATACCGATTTAAAGATTGCTTCACCGCCTTGTTCTTCAAAATGTCTAGCATTCGATATTGTGACATCTTGATGTTCACTCGCATCGTTTGCTGCATAGTTATTGAGGGAAAAGGTGCTGCTGGCTAACAGCAGAGTAGTGAATACCGTTAATCTTTTTATGCTTGATTTCATTAGGCGGCCACCTCAGCGGATGTAATGTGTTTGTGTAATCGTTCGGTCGCATCTAGTGCTGACAAAATAGCGCCTTCTTGCCAAGCGTTTAAATAAGATAAATGCTCGCCCGCTAACACCATTCGCCCGTCTATTTGGCATAAATTATCATAATGGGTTTCGCGTGTTTCAGGCGTCCATACGCCGCAACATCCATGGGTCCAAGGGACTCGATGCCAACCAACGGCTATGCCACTATCGAACTCTTCCAAATACTGAGGATGGATCTTTGCGCCCATTTCGACTGCTTTTTTAACGCGCTCCGCAGGTGTCATTGAGGTAAATTCGAAGGCGTTCGGTGCGCCCCACATATAGCCCCCAAGCAATACACCTTTGCCTTTACTGCCAAAGTTGTCACTAGGATAGGAAATATTTCGAATGGGTTGGTCGGTGTACGAAATGCCACCATAAATCGCTTCATCCTGCTCCCAAAAGCGACGCTTAAATTGTAAGCCGAATTTAACAGCTGCATTGTAAGGAACGGAACGAATACCTTGCTGCATTTTACCGCTGACATTAACGGGGATTTGGCTAAGCACTGATAAAGGAATAGTACATACACAATAATCAGCGGTGGCGCTTTGCTCTTTGCCAGTGTTTAAGTCTACATAAGTGACGGCAACGCCTTTGTCATCTTGCTGTATTTTTGTGACTTTGGCCTGATAGGTGATGAGATCTTTAACTTGACGTTCAAAGCCTTTTGCGACGCCATCCATGCCACCGACAGGCTGAAATATTTGGGTTTGGTGCTCGTTTTGTTGACCTTGTGAAATAGTCTTCCACAGGTCAGATTGAAGCAGAGCTGAAAAATCAATTGGGTCAGACGGTACAGCTTTGGGCATTAATCCGCCGCCAGCATGCACAGCGAAACCTCGTTTTAAACTGCTTTCAAGGGATTTACGGTAGATCCCTGACTTATCTAATCCGGCCCAATTACGCAGTGACTCCAGTAACTTGAGTCTATCTTCGGGGGTTATGCTTTGATCTAAAGATCCTTGATCGACACATTTTGCGAGTAACTCTCCCACGTGTCCTTGATAATCAGCTTGTACTTCACGGTAACGTTTTGGTTTGCCACCAAATGCCTCGCTTGAGTGCACCATGGCGTTATAATTCACCTGTACGAAGCTTTCCAACTTGACGCCGAATTCGTGGCAGTAATGTAATATACCGTGATGATGATAGGGGATACGCCAAGGGCCGGGATTGAGGTAACCGCCGTCTTCAAATTTACAGTGCTGTGTTTCGCCACCTAATTCAGTAAAACTGTCGCCGCCTCGAATGGTCCAGCAACGTCCGCCTGCTCGCTCATTATACTCAAGAATTTGCACTTTATAGCCAGCTTTACGCAATTCATAAGCGGCTGTCATGCCTGCGACACCTGCTCCCAATACTAGAATACTTGCGCCTTTTGGGGCTTTGGATAATTTAAAGCCGGGTTTGAAAGTAGATTCAGCGGCTAAGCTTAGAGAAGACATTGCTTGATACATAACGGCAACCCCTGCCGTCTTGCCAATCCACCCAAGTAACTCTCTACGTGTTATTGTTGTTCTCTTCATATCTTGTTTACCTGTAACTATACTTAAATCGTTGAAATTATTGTTTTTTTAAACCGAAGACTACTCGGCTTTAACTGATTTTTTGATAGTTCAGCATTAACGGTGATATTGCTCTAGGGGATAAGTGCCTCCTGACACAAAGATTAAATATTAACCATAAAATTGCTCCCTCTTCGATAATAACCAGCTGCTTAAAACTGTATAGTTACTGTTCGACGAACAGTCGATTATGTCAGTTAAATGACATTATCATAAAAATACGATGTTAAAATATCGTTATTTATTAATGTGTTACGTATTTATTTGTTGCAACCGTGTTAATTATCGGCGTTTTGTTATGACAGCTATTTATAACGATCGTGAGACTAGAGTCACATTTTTGCTGCTACTATCGTTGATAACAGCAGTGTGTGATTAGCCCACGTGTTTATTTTTAAAATGCGATTACGAAATTAAATTTATAGTTGATATTGTCAACTACATTGCTATCATAAAGCTCTGGTATATAAATAATTTTGGTGGCTAGATATTATGCAAAGCACGATAAAAAAAATTTTGGTCATTATCACTATGGTCATGGTGCTTGGTGGGCTGTTCACAGGGATCTTGACCTATTCGAACATTGGCTTTACTGATGTTTTCGTTCGCCAATGGGCGCTCTCTTTTGTTCAGGCTGTGAGTGTGCTTTTTCCCATGGGCGTCGGCGTGATGTGGGTCATAAATAAGGTGGTAGAGGCATTTTTTAGCAGCTTTTCCGCTGTACACAAAAACCTGATTTTTGGATCAGGAATGGCAATCTGCATGGAGGCCATTATGGCCCTAAGCACTACGTATAGTAATATCGGAATGAGGGATTTAGCGCTATTCAGTGAAGCGTTTTTAGCCAGCTATTTAATGGTATTGCCCGTGGCATTAATCTTATCACCTGTGATGACCCTATTGATAAAACCTAAGTTAGAAGTGTTTCTTGCAAGCTAGAGACAATGATGTTGTTTGGTATTTTTAGTGCGCTCTGGTAGCTACATATACCTGACGGATTCATGAGTTGTCTTTGGGTCTAAGCATTTCAATTATGTAATAGACTATATATTCGATAGACTGGTCATAGTTGGGTTTTATATTTGATTCAATTCAACATTAGTGTTTATGCGCGACGCCAATTAATTCTAAATAATTTTTAAATAGCCTAATGCCCCATCTTGAAAAATAGCGGGCGAAAACAAGATTCGCATTAACTGACTGATGGAAATTGTAACTAGTTACTAGCAGCTAGCAAATTACCATAACTGCATGACCCCACATTTGATAACAGGGAATACGTACCGACAGAAAACTTAGGCGCAGCGGATTAAAATTTGTTATTTAGCAAGCTTGCTCGTTGAAAATGTATTTTGTGATGAAGACAAGAGCGAACGGTTGTCAACAATTGCAAATGAGATTGTATTACGTCAAATCCCAACTTCTGAATAATCTGTAGCTAAAGGTAAAAAATAAACCCAGCACGATTGTTGTGCATATTAATTCACCTTTTCGGAGCAAGAGCAGGGGAAAACTATCGTTACCCTACCAACATTATTTCCAATATTGCGTCTTAAACCTTTGTATAACATGCATATTCCGCTATTACATTTAACGCGAAAATGCATTGGTTCGATTTTTGCTGTTTGTAAGTCAGGATCGTTAAGTTATAAGCCTTTAAAATTATCTCGGTAAAGGAAAATAAACTTGATTCATATTAAATTAATAATAAAGACTTTTTAAGTAAACATAAGGTAAATAAAATACTGGATCTTTATTTGTTAACAAAAAAAATACAAATAAAACGATATTTTACTACTCTTAGCTTTGATAGGAATATGTTAGATTGGATATACCATATTTTTTTAGATTATCATAAATGGTTCTTCTTAATGTGAGCGTATTCAACTAATTGATTCTAACGATTAATTAAATGTGCAGTTGTTTGAAATTTTCTTGACGTGAAACTTAATAAATATAAGATGTGTCGCTGAATTTACTGATGGAACAGGTATTCACCTTTTCATGCGAAATAAACTACCCTTTTTTAATGATTAAGTTATTAAATTATATAGTGTGAGTTTAATTGTTGAAAATCACTCGTTTTTTATGCATGTCATTTAATTTAAAAATTGAATTTTTTAAATTGTGAAATAAATTTTAGTGGGTTTAAGCATCAGTAATATAGCTTGTTGAACCTTACCATATGTTAAAAATATGTTATTACAAGGAGGTGGGATATGGTCCTACAAAATGGTCTTATCAAAAATAACATTAATAAGTTTGCGACTTTCTATCGACTGACCGATTTATTGTTTATAAAGCTTGCTTTGGTGATGGCGTTATCAATTTTTCAAATCCACTACACGCAAGACTTTTTTGTACTTTTCCTTATTTCTATTATTGGCTTTTCTATTACAGCTGAAATGCTGGCGCTATATCGTTCATGGCGTGATGGCGCTTTCAAAGAGATTGTTTTTAATACTTTGCTGTCTTGGTCGCTGTCTTTCGTTCTTATTTTGCTCTATCTCTTTTGGGACCAATCGAATGCGGATCTTTCAAGAGGCGCAATTTCTGCCTGGTTTTTATTAACAGGGATTCTGTTAATAATTTGGCGAGGATGTTTCAGTTTATTCTTACGTCGTATACGCAGTAAAGGTTTAAACACCCGGAACGTAGCTATTATTGGGTTAACTACCGAAGGAGAAAATCTTGCAAGAGAAATACTTGCCAATCCGCAAACTGGCTACCGTTTAACCGCCATTTATGATGACAGAGACTTAGAACGCCTACCGGAAACCTACCACGGAATGATAAACGGTAAAGTTGACGATGGAGTTGACCACGCGCGTTTAAACGAATTTGATGTTGTGTACATAGCCTTACCGTTATCGGCTGAAAAACGCATCACCGCTATTTTACAATTACTGGGCAATACCACGGTTAATGTTCAGCTTGTGCCTAACTTATATATGTTCAGTATTATGAGTGCCTCGATGGCGCATGTAAGAAACATTCAAACAATAAGCGTGTTTTGCAACCCCATGCGCGGTTCGTATGCGTTAACTAAACGTATTGAAGATATCTTACTCGCGAGCGCCATTTTACTGCTCATTAGTATTCCGTTATTGATAATTGCGATTGCGGTGAAGACCACTTCGAAAGGGCCCATTATCTTTAAACAACGTCGTTACGGCCTGAATGGTAAAGACATTAAGGTGTATAAATTCCGCTCAATGACCGTAACAGAAAATTCTGATGTTGTTACCCAAGCGACAAAGAATGATGTGCGCATCACCAAGCTTGGTGCGTTTCTTCGTCGCACATCTCTCGATGAATTACCGCAATTTGTTAACGTATTGCAAGGCAAAATGTCAGTTGTTGGGCCGCGACCGCATGCCGCTGCACACAACGAGGAATATCGCAAAGCTGTGGCTTACTACATGCTGCGTCACAAAATTAGGCCTGGCATTACCGGTTGGGCACAAATTAATGGTTGGCGTGGTGAGACAGACACAATAGAGAAAATGGAAATGCGCATCAAATACGACCTAGATTATATTCGTAGGTGGTCTTTATGGATGGACGCAAAAATCGTCTTCTTTACTATTTTCCGTTCATTTACAGACAAAAACGCTTATTAAATGAGTCGCATATATATGCGTCGACTCAAACTATAGATAGTGGCCTATAGCATTATTAACGCCCCTAGCGAATAAATTAAAGGAAGTACAAATGAAATACTTAGTAACCGGCGCAGCTGGTTTTATTGGTAATTTTGTTGCTGAAAAGTTATGTGAACAAGGCCATACAGTCGTTGGTATAGATAACCTAAACGATTATTACGACCCTAATTTAAAGCTCGCTCGCTTGGAGCGAATTGCACATTTCGATAATTTTACGTTTATTAAAATCGATATAGCTGACAGAGAGGGTATCGCTAAATTATTTGCCGATGAGAAATTCGAACGCGTTATACATTTGGCCGCTCAAGCAGGTGTGCGTTATTCAATTGAAAACCCAATGGCGTACATTGATTCAAATTTAGTGGGTATGGCCACCATTCTTGAGGGTTGCCGGCATAATAAAGTACAGCATTTGGTCTATGCGTCATCTAGTTCGGTATACGGCATGAACGAAAAGATGCCGTTTTCCACCGAAGACGCAGTCGATCATCCGGTATCACTGTATGCGGCGACAAAAAAATCGAATGAATTAATGGCACACAGCTACAGTCATTTATACGACTTACCCACAACAGGGTTGCGCTTTTTCACTGTGTATGGTCCTTGGGGCCGCCCCGACATGGCGCCGTTCTTGTTTACGGATGCAATATTGAATGACCGCGAAATCAAAGTATTTAATCATGGCAAAATGAAGCGCGATTTCACTTACATTGACGACATTGTTGAAGGCATTATTCGCATTCAAGACGTAGTACCACAGCGTAATGCTGAAAACCCCAATACGTCACCGTCTTCAAGCAAAGCACCTTATAAAGTGTTTAACATCGGGAATAACGAACCCATCGCACTAATGACCTTTATTGAAGCGATTGAAAAAGCGTCCGGGAAAGAAGCTAAAAAGAATTTCTTACCCATGCAACCGGGCGATGTCCCTGCCACGTTTGCTGATATTGACAGTTTGAAAGAAGAAGTTGGGTTTAAACCTGATACAAAGATTGAATATGGCATGCAGCAGTTTGTTGATTGGTATATTGCTTATAACAGTATGGGCAGTATTTGATAATGACGGTAATAGACGAAATCAATGAAAAAGTCTCCATTATTACACCAGTGTATAACGGCGAGTCTTTTATTGATAAATGCTATGAGTGCGTTGCAGCTCAAACATACCCGAATATTGAGTGGGTTGTTATAAATGATGGCTCTCAAGATAAATCATTATCAAAGCTTGAAACGTTAGCTAAAAGTTATTCAAACATTCATATTGTGGATCAAAAAAATGCCGGTGCAGCAGAAGCTCGCCGAGCAGGTGCTTTAAAAGCGCAGGGTGAATACATCGTATATCTAGATATAGATGACACTATTTCTGAAAATGCGATCGAGTTGGCACTTGAAAAATTTACGAAAAATATTGATGTTGTATTATTCACCCAGGTGAAAGTTGGCGGAGGTGAGCCAGTCCCGTTTAATATGTTCACTGATTCTTGGCCTCAATCTGGGGATGATGTCTTTAAATCTTGCATAGATGGTTGGGGAGCACATAGTTTCGGCGTATATAGAAAGTCGATATTTCTTTCTGCCTACTCATTCTTAGATAGTTTTGAAGATATGAGCAAAACCTACAAAGATGAATTATTGTCTCGTATTATTTTTACGCAATCGAGAATGATCGATTACTGTAAAGGTACTTACTTTTATGACTTAAATGATGAGTCAGTGAGTAAAAAGTTTAATCCTGATTACTTTCTTATTGCCAATAACGTTCACGCGCTTGATAAATACTTATTATCCCAAAATAAAAATATTAGCATTGAACGAATGTATAGCCGGCTGTTTTTTGATCTCTTGGGGCGTTATATAAAATGGCGCAAACAGTTGACGAATAAAAACGACTGGCAAAACGCGCTAAAAACGTTAGCCCAAAATATATCAATTACCAAAGACATTACTAATTCGGTTAGAAAATCAGAATTTAAAAAAATGCCACCTCGTATTCTTTTTTTATCAGTATATAAAACTGCCTCTTTAGTCAGGAGGTTATAATGTCTGAAAATCGGTCAGTGGTATCTGGCATAGGGACAATGGCTGCTTTAACTATTTCGTCAAAGTTAGTTAGATTATTCATTCTAATGGTGACTGCGCGCTTTCTTACCCCTGAAGACTTCGGTGTCGTGGCTGCTTTTACTATGGTTTTCGGATTTGCGTACCTTGTCGCCGACATGGGAATACTAAGAACCGTTATACAACGCCCTTTAATCAGCGAGCGTCATATAGGCAGCGCACTAGGTTTATCTGTTGGGCTATGCACATTAGTGAGTATTACACTTATTTTTCTAGGTACTTCTATTGCTGACATATTAACGATTGAAGAAATTGGCTTGCCATTAAAAGTTTCCAGTTTGATGTTTCTATTACTTGGAGTGAGCAATATTTGCTCTGCTTTATTACAACGCGGTGGGAACATTCTTTTTATAGGAAAAGTGCAGGCATTTGGCACTATTACGGGTAATGTTTTTGTAACCGTACCCTTGCTCTACTTCGATATAGGTTATTGGGCGATCATTATCGGTTTATGGGTTTCAGAGTTAATTTCTATTTTATTTATATTGCAAAAAGGGTGGGGAAACCTGCGCTATAAAATTTATAAAAAAGAATTGGTTGAGATTAGCAAATATGCTTCTGCATTTTTCTTTAATAATACATTGGGTTTACTTAGCCAACAATTAGACATTGCCATTGTAAGCCGATTTTTAGGAAGTGCCACGCTCGGAAATTATTCTAGGGCAATGCAACTTGTCGATTTTCCTAATCAGATATATTTACTTGTTGTAGATCGTGTTGTATTTCCAGTTATGGCAGCAATGAAGTCCGAGAAAGATAAATTGGTAGTCTTTTTTTTACAGTCCCTGTCATTATTAAGTTTGGCCCTAACACTTGGTTCGATTCTTTTAATTGTTGGGGCTCACGAAATTGTACTTATTATGATGGGAAGTCAGTGGGGAGTAGTCGGTGATTTATTACAGATACTTGCAAGCTGTATTATTTTTAGAGCCCTATCTTCATTTATGGATTCATTCTTAGCTGCTTACGACTTAGTGAAAATATTAACAATTAAGCAAGTTACTTCATTGTTTATATTACTTTTTTCAGTTTGGTTTGGTCTCGACTATGGCGTGATTGGAGTCGCTTATGCTGTTGTTATCGCCAGTATTTTACGATTTTTATTAACGCTCATGTTTATAATTATGTACACAAGAATAACTTGTTATCAATTAATTAATAAATTCTCACCATCTCTATTTTCTGCTTTTTTTATAATTGCCCTTTACCTAATGATATCCAAAATTTCAATACTCTCAGGACTTTTAGGAGGGATAGTCACTATTTTAATTTTTCTAATCTTTTGTGCGATAAAGCCCTTGGGGCTATTCCTTACAGACAAAGGGGCCGTTTTCATTAAGCAGAAGAAAGCAAATTTATAAAATTTAGGAATGTTTTATTAAATATGAAGAGTGTTTTTAAGGTATATCGATCAAACAATTTTGAGCGATAAATAAATGAACTTTCATTCATCAAAACTTCACCATTTTATTAGAACTACAGGTCGTAGAACGACACCGGCGACGACCAATTTTTTATTAGTCAACAATAAATATAAGAGCTAAGGGAGCAAAAAATGAAAATTTTAATAGGAATGACACGTTCAGATACAGTGGTATCAGGCTCTTTTAAGCACATTTGTCAAATTGGTGAAAAATTTCGTCAAGAGGGTGCTGAAGTAATTTATGCAATTGGCGGGAATGGAGAAGCGATTGATAAATTACGTGATTCAGGCTTTCAGGTGCATGCATTAACGGGTTTGAAACGGGATTTGAGCCCGATAAGCGATTTACTGTCATTACTTAAATTGGTTTGGCTTATTCTCGCTGAAAAACCACAAGTTTGCTCATGGCATACCGCAAAAATAGGCGCATTAGGGCGTATCGCGGCAATGTTAACATTTAAGCGCTCCTACTATGTGCCACATGGTGTGCCCTTTGTTAATACACCTGAAAACAAAGGGTATGAAAAATATCAGTTACTTGAAAAAACATTATCAGTTTTACCTTCGACCATTATTGGTGTTTGTGAGTTTGATAAAAATGAATACCTGCGTATTGGCGTACCGGATAAAAAGTTATTAGTGATACGCAATGGTATGCTGGGTATCAGTAACGATAATTGGCAGTTAAGCGATGATCCCGTTCATTTTATTACCGCAGCGCGTTTTGAAGATCAAAAAGACTACGCGACGCTAGCGGAAGCTTGTCAGCAATTATTAGCAGATGATAAAGCCTTTATTTTAAGCATATACGGAGACGGACAGTACGAAGAACAGGTAAAATCTTATTTTGCTAACTTCCCAACTGGTATGATTAATTTTTGTGGCGTGGTCGATAATTTCGCAGAAAAACTAGCTGAGGCAGATGTATTTGTATTATCCAGTTTTTGGGAAGGTTTACCGCGCAGTATTATCGAAGCAATGGCATGTAAAAAAGCGGTAGTCACATCAGATGTAGGTGGTTGTTCTGAACTCATTGTTGAACACAAATCTGGCTACTTAGTCCCGATTCGTGATGCTGAAGTGATGACAAGTTCGATGGCGGAATATATAGATGATAAACAAAAAATTGTTGATCACGGTATTGAAGCGTATGAATTATATAAGCAAAAGTATTCATTGCCTGTCATGTTAGAAAGTTACTCAGAAGAGTATGGCGTCATTGGTGCTAAGCATCAAGCTAGCGCCCGACAGGAAGCATAATATGCCAATTCTAGTGTCGCTCATTTGCCCAGTTTATAAGGTTGCTCAGTATATACCAGAGTTGATGCAAAGCTTATTCGAGGGAATTAATACAGATAAAGTCGAAATCATTTTTGTAGACGATTGCTGCCCTGAAAACTCTATCACTTTGGTTGAGCAATTTATTGCTGAACATAAACAGGCACTAAAATTTAACCCCAGCATTATTAAGCAACCAATTAATCAAGGCCAGGCCGCAGCCCGAAATAAAGCATTAGCAGTCGCTCAAGGGCAGTATATTGGCTTTATCGATTCAGACGATGCCATTGCACCACATTATTGGAAAACTCTTGAGCCATATGTCGAACGTGCCAAAAATGACATTATTGAATTTGGTTTCACAGAGTTTACAACAGTCTTACCGGATGTTAACGATACAGTCATATCTGAATTGCCTTCATCAAATTTAAATCCGTTTCATACAGGCTTCTTTGTGTGGACTCGTTTGTATAATAGAGACACATTAAACGATTTGCGGTTCCCGAAGGGTATGATTTATGAAGATATTTGGTTTAATATTCACGCTTTTTCAAAAGCACAAACTAGTGTTCGTATTTCAAGCACGTTGGTCTATTATCGCAAACGTGCGGGCTCAACAACGGCGTTAAGAACATCTAAATATTCCGATTTACTAGTAAATTTAATCACAGCTATTCAGCAGACTATTGATAATACTCACCAAAAACGTGAATTGGTATCACAACTTCAAAAACGTACATTTTTGCTTATGTTAAAGGGATTAAAAATATCAGATAAAGCCGATAGAAAAATTTATTATCAACTATGTTATCCCAAAATGATCGAGGTAAATAAGCTCGTTAAACAGCATGGTTCTAATATAATAGGTAAGATAAACTATTCACTCTCCTGTTTAATTTGTAGGTTTTTTAAGTGAATAAAATAGTACATATTACTAATGATTTACAACGTCTTGGTGGCGTACAACGTTTATTAGTCGACTTAATGACGTTGCAAAAAGATGACTTTGAATTTGAAGTCATTCTTACCCGCGGTGAAAATGAATATATTGACGAACTCAATAGCTTAGGCGTTAGTGTTTATCACAAGCGAGATTTAGGATTGTTTGGTGTCATTAAACGTTTGAATAAAGCCGATCTAGTCCATGCTCATTTATTCCCTTCTATGTATATTGCACTTCTATCATCCACCTTAAAAATATTGACTGAACATAATCCTTATTATCGTAGACGAGATATTAAATTGGTTAAATGGTTTGAGGCTATTTTTTTCCGCCGATTTAAACAAGTTGTATGTATCTCAGAAGGCGTGAAAAAAGCCTTTGAACTTGTTTTAGGGTGGAGTAACGATAAGGCGTTAGTTATTAATAATGGTGTTGACTTAAGTCGTTTTTCAATGCAAGAACGTAAAATTGAAGCACTTCGTTTTCCTATCAAAATCGGTATGGTTGGCAGACTCGTTAAGCAAAAAGATATTGAGACGTTAATTAAGGCGTTAAAAGAATTGGGCAGTGGCTATGAGTTACATTTGGCTGGAGATGGCGAATTACGCGAAAAGTTAGAAAATCTGGTTGTTGATTTAGGCTTAAAGCACCAGGTGTACTTTCATGGGCAAGTTAGCGATATCCCTTACTTTTTAGACAGTATTGATATATATGTTCAGTCATCCAACTGGGAGGGCTTTGGCTTAGCTGTGGTTGAAGCTATGGCTGCAGGCTTACCTTGTTTTGCAACTAATGTAGAGGGTTTAAATGATGTGGTTGACAGCGTGTATCTATTTGAAGTGGGGGATATTGGGCAGTTAACGTCTTTGATCTTAGCTGTAACGTCAAATATTACTTCTTATAATGATATGTCAACACTAGCAATAAAAAGTGCCTATGAGTTTTCGATTGAAAAAAGCGCTCAAAGACATACTGAGTTATATAGCACGTTGTTAGGTAATTAGTTGGTGATTAATTTATCAGTTATACGAGGGATATATGCAAATTAAGTTGCAAATTATCGAAAGGCTATTGCTCGTTTTGGCTGCGACTGTTATTCCTTTGTATTTCACCGATCTACGGCTTTCGTTACCTGGCGTTATTATTCGTTTGGCAGATATCTCGTCGATAACCATCATCGGTCTCTATTTTGTTCTTGCACGTCATCGACGCATTGTATGGTGCGTGCCGCATGGCTATCAAATGGTGTTTGTTTTTATCGGATACTGTTTGTTACTTGGCCTTTTAAAATCAAGCTTGAAGGATGCAATAGTTGAGTCAGTCCAGTGGGCGCTATTGTTGGTCGTTATTGGAATTGTTTATGGTCAATCAATTAAATACCCTAAAGAATTTCAGGCATTATTTTTAAAAGCGTTACTAATGATATGTATCTTTGTCGTTCTGTATCACTTTGCTCATGGAAAATATTACCATTATAAAGATTTAGGTGATGCCAAGTACATACTCGCTCTAACAGGGGTTGTATTAGTCAGCCATATTTATTTTTTTAATAATAAAAAATATATTTTTCCCTTGATAATTTTATACCCTTTTATTTTACTTTCACTTGAACGGAAAGGGATTTTAGCTTTTCATATCGTTTCGCTGATATATTTAATTATGGCTTATCGTTATGCGCTTAAATGGTTGCTAATGGGAGCCTTTGGCTTCGGCGTGGTTTTGCTAATGTTAGCACCGAACATGGTTGACTTAGCAGAGTTTTCTTTTTTTAATTATAGCGATGTTGAAATATATTATCTTGATGAAGATGCAGCTTTGTGGGTTTCTAATTTGCATCGCCAGAGTTTAGTAACGTTTGGTTGGGATATATTTCAAAAAAATATATTTTTTGGTGTAGGGCCTAAGATGTTAGCTAATCATATGATTAACTATTTTTATAGTCCGAATCTAGCTTTATATACGCATAATGTATTTCTTGATATTTTAATCGAGTATGGAGTTTTTGGTCTTATTTTATTACTATTCCCTTATTTTATTTTCGGACTAAAAAACAATTTTAATTCTATTAGACAACGAGATTGCTTTTTGTGTTTGTTGGCTTATTCAATCATTATGTTATTTTTTATGTCAAGTGGCGCACCATCAATGCTGTTATTTTATTTTCCTTTGTGCATGGGGTTTGCTTTTAACTCAGCAGCACTTGCTGATACGAAATATAATAAATGAATAGGTTTGTTAAATGTTTTTAAATATAGTGTTTTTAGGTTTATGCGTGCGAAGTTTTTGATTATAAGAGGTGTTTGTGAATAAAATTTTTATAAAAATAACATTTTTTTTCTTGTTCATGATTTCGTTAACTTCGATAAACGTCTTTGCGCAAGAAACCTACCTTTTAGGCCCTGGTGATAAGGTAGCTATTAAGGTGTTTGGTGAAGAGGATTTAGCGATAGAAACTTTGTTGGGTAGTAGCGGTAACATCAATTATCCATTTTTGGGGGAGGTTAAGGTAACAGACTTAACCGTAAAACAGGTTGAACAAGTTATTGAGCAAGGTTTAAAAGGCGACTATTTAATCAGCCCCAATGTTTATGTACAGGTCGTTGAATATCGCCCTTTCTATATTCTTGGTGAAGTGAAATTGCCAGGCGGCTACCCTTATCAACCGGGGATGACTATCAATCAGGCTATCGCATTGGCAGGTGGTTTAACTGAGCGCGCAGATATAAGTAAAATATCTCTTTTCAAAGAGAGAGAGAAAGACAAAAAGCAACAAGCATCTCTTGACTATAAAGTAAATGCTGGTGATACGGTTACCATTGAACAGCGGTTTTTTTAAAGAATTTTTATAATGAGAAAGATTGAAAGTATGGAATTAGATTCACCTTCCCAGAAAGCTAATGTGACGGCTGAAATGGTTAAAAACTCTGCCGACGAGGTTATCGATTTACGCCAGTATTTTGCGGTAATTAATAAGCATAAATGGCGCATTGCTTTACTGGCTATAGTTATAACACTGACGACGGTCTTTGCAGTAACTAAGGTAACACCGATATATAGGGCAACAGCTACCCTATTAATAGAGGCTGATCAAGCGAAAGCCGTGTCGTTTGACGATATTTACGGCCTTGATTCTAACCGCAAAGAATATTACACAACGCAATTTAAAATTCTACAATCGCGTAAAATTGCTCAGGCAGTTGTAGAAAAGTTAGATTTAAAAAATAACCCAGATTTTATTGTTAATTCGTCACGTAAAAGAGAAGTTATTAACGATATTAAAGGCCTCATTCCTTTTTTACCTAAAAAGAAAGTGTCGGTATTATCAGGTCCAGAACAAGAGGAAATGGCTTTACAGTCGTTAGTCGGCACCTTTTTAGGGCGGTTATCGATCGACCCTGTGCGTACCACACAATTAGTTAACATTACCTTCGAGAGTAGTGATCCTAAATTAGCTGCACTCGTCGCCAATACGGTTGGCGAAGTGTATATAGAGCAAAATCTATCTGCACAAATGGGGATGACTAAAAAGGCCTCGGGCTGGTTAACCACGCGTTTATCTGACTTACGTATTCGCTTAGACGAGTCCGAGTTAAAACTACAGCAATATCGTGAACGCGAGAATTTAGTGGATGTCTCGGGCGTGGTGGGTTTAGTCTCAAAAGAATTAGAGCAAACATCTGAGCAATTGGTTGGTGCAAGACAGGTCAGAAACAAACTATTAAGTATAGTGCGCGTTATCGATGAGTATGGCCGTGATGATTTAGAGATGTTGGGATCGATAAGTGAAATCAGCTCACAAGATGTTATACAAAATGTAAAACAAACCTTGGTCACGGTTGAGCGTAAAGTATCAGAATTAAGCCAGCGATATGGGCCTAAACACCCAAAAATGATCGCTGCTCGAGCTGAATTGGCCACCGTAAACAGTAACTTTAATGAGCAAGTACGCCGCTTAGTTACTGGGGTAGAAAAAGAGCTGTCTACCAGTGAGCGTAATATTGAAGCGCTCGAGCAAGAACTTGTGCGCATAAAAGCGCAATTCCAGACACTCACAGCGAAAGAATATGAATATAAAAAATTATCTCGTGAAGTAGAAACGAACGGTGAAATATATAATACGTTTCTCTCTCGTTCGAAAGAAACTGAAGTGACTGGTGATTTTAATTCGGCGGTTGCACGTTTTACTGACCGGGCCTTTCGACCGCAAAACCCCGTTAAACCTAATAAGATGCTTATCGTCATTTTAGCTTTTATGGCATCAGTAGGGTTAGGGCTCGTAATTGCTTTTGTGGTTGAATCTTTAAACGATACTTTTAAGCACATTAATGGTACCGAAGATAAACTATCCCAGCGTTTGTTAGGTTTATTGCCGCTAGTGCGCGTGAAGAAAAAGAACGGCTTTTTGTTGCACTATTTTTATGATGAAAATGGCAAAAGGTTCGCTGAGTCTGTACGTACCCTTCGAACCAACTTCTTATTAACGCAACTTGATAAAGAGACAAAAACCATTGAAATAACTTCTTCTTTACCTGGTGAGGGTAAGACAACTACCGCCATTAATTTCGCTTTTGCATTAGCTCAAGTTGAACGTACTTTGCTGATTGATGCTGATATGCGAAAGCCAAATATTTGCAAGCGCTTTGACCTGCCGCCGTATCATCCGGGCTTAGCAAATCTAATATCAGGTACTGAAAAGTTGAACGAATGTATATATTTGGATGAAGTTTCAGGTCTAACCATTATGCCCTGTGGACAAAGGCCGCCAAATCCGTTGGAGTTATTAACATCTCCAAAATTTGCCCATATATTAGAAGAATTAAAGCAATCCTTTGATCGTATTATTATCGATACCCCGCCAGTTCAAGTGGTCAGTGACTCTCTGATTATTGCCAAGCAAGCAGATGCAGTTATTTTTATAGTGAAAAGTAATGACACACGTGTTGGGGTTGCTCAAAACGGTATAGGTAAATTAGTACGGGTCAACGCCAAAATAGCCGGTGTGGTGTTAAACCAAGTTGATACTAAAAAGATGTCTGACTCTGGATATCAAGGTTATTACAACGATTACTCTTATGGCGATGAGGCTTCTTCTTGAAGTCAATTTTCATAACTTGTTAATGACAAGCCTTATACGATTCACTGCTTGCGAGTTTTAGTAAGATTAAAATAATTGGTTTTTAATTTTTAGAGTTAATAAATTGCTCATTATTGAGCGTTTCATTGTTATTATTTATTAGCTAACTCCGTTTTTTATTTATAGGTTGGACTATCATGGAATTTAGAAAAGATATAAATGGATTAAGAGCCATAGCAGTCATAGCCGTTGTGCTATTTCATTTTGATGCGTCTTGGATGCCAGGCGGTTTTGCGGGTGTAGATGTGTTTTTTGTTATCTCTGGTTTTTTAATGACAGGAATAATATTTAGAGGTATTGAAAAAGAGAGTTTCTCCATATTAAAGTTTTATATTGCTCGCGCGAATAGAATTATTCCTGCTTTAGCAATACTGTGCTTAGCCTTGCTTGTATTTGGTTGGTTTTATCTTACTCCATTCGATTACAGAGCTTTGGGTAAGCACATTGGCAGTAGTTTGACTTTTGTATCCAATTTCATATATTGGATGGAAGCTGGGTATTTTGATACCGCGTCGCATGAAAAATGGCTATTACACACTTGGTCTTTATCGGTTGAATGGCAATTTTATATAATCTACCCATTAGTCCTTGTTGCTATGCGGCAATTTATGTCTTTAAAAATGATGAAAACCGCAATTTTGTTGGGAAGTGTTTTTGGTTTTATCTTTTGCGTTATTGCTACTTACCAATGGCCTAGTACGGCATATTATTTATTACATACTCGAGCTTGGGAAATGATGATTGGCGGTGTTGCTTATTTGTATCCATTTTCCATACAAGAAAAAAGAAAAAAATTGCTAGAGTGGATTGGCTTGGCCTTAATCTTGGGCTCTTACTGGCTTATCTCAAAAGATAATCCTTGGCCTGGTTATCTTGCAATCTTCCCGGTGTTCGGTTCATTTCTTATCATTCAGGCACAACGTAACAACAGTTTTATTACTAGCAATATTGTGTTTCAGAAAGTAGGGGCTTGGTCTTATTCTATCTACTTATGGCACTGGCCTTTTGTGGTCGCTATTTATTATTACTCACTGGATAGCATATTCATATATTTTGGTATTGCACTGTCGATATTTCTTGGTTTTTTGAGTTACAAATATATTGAGAAAATTAAGTTTAGAAATGATTTTACTAGCGTATTTGGGTACCTAAAATGTAAGCCTGTTTATTTCTTATGCATTACCGGATTTTTAGGCTCTTTCATATTTGTAGAAAATGGCATCAATACGCCTATCAGAAGCATTGCTAATTCTGAAGAAGCAAAATATGTGTCTATTTATCACACAGAAAATTACAAAAAATATCTTCCGAAAGCATTTATGGAGCAGTGTAATTTCTTCGATGCAGAATCTCTTAGTGCAAAGGTTGATGATATCTCTGAGACTTGCACTACAAATGGTAAAGGTGGGATATTTATTTGGGGTGATTCACATGCACAAGCACTTTCTTATGGTATTAGAAGCACATTCCCGAATGTTCACATTAACCAAGTCGCTAGTTCAGGTTGCCGACCGCTTATTAAGAAAGATAATGAATCTGTAGAGGAATATAAACGTGCTTGTGATAGGTCAAATGATATGGCAAAGCATAAAATATTAGATATTGAGCCTAAAGTAATTATTTTAGCTCAACGTATTGATCATGATAAAAATGATTTTAATGAAATACTTCAATATTTATATGAGCATAATTTAGGTGCTAAATTAATTTTAGTGGGACCGGTACCACAATGGCAGCCATCCTTGCCCACTACGATTGCCCGGAGACACTTTAATAAAGATGATAGGGTAATTAACGATCGCTCTTTTAATCGTAATGTTTTGAGAATTAATAGTCAATTACATATAGATTATGATAATTCAGAAATTGAATATTTCTCTATGATTGATCAGTTATGTAACAAGAACGGTTGTCTAGCTAAAGTAGATGACAAAAATACCCCATTAGTATTTGACTATGGGCATTTGTCGCTTAAAGGTTCCAAATATGTAGTAGAAAATATGATGAAAGATATAATTAGCAGTTATTTATGATTTGTTATTAATTTCTATTTTACAGTGTTTTACAATTTGTTGTATTTCAGTTTTATGCTGAAGTAAATTTGAAATAGGTACTAAATGATTAATGATATTGGTCCAGTTTCTGTTGTTATCGTTACATTTAATAGTACTAGTGTAGTTAGAGCCGCAATAGAGTCAGTAGTAAATGAAAAGTTAGTTTCGAATATATTTATCGTCGATAATGCAAGTGTTGATAATATTTCTGATGTAATTGACTCTTTTGGCACCGCCAAAATAAAACTAATTAGAAATGCTAATAATTTAGGATTTGGCGTTGCAAATAATATTGCCCTTGAGCAAATAACAACACCATACGCGTTGTTGCTGAATCCCGATGCAGTAATGGGGAAAGGCGCATTAGATACTTTAGTCAAAAAATCTGCGCTTTATGCTCAAGCTGGTATTCTTAGTACTGCAATTTTTTATGAAAACGGTTATTTACAAGAGACATATCGACGAAATTTTCATCAGAGAAAGATCAGCGAAGGGAATTTTCTGCGAGCTGACGGTGATATCTGTGCTGAATTTCTATCTGGTGCTGTACTGTTTTTCAATATGAAAATAATGAAAAAGGTAGGTTTCTTTGATCCAAATATTTTTTTATTTTTTGAAGAAGATGACCTTTGTATACGCACCAAAAAAAGTGGTTATGAGTTAATTTATACGCCAGATGCCAAAGCTTTCCATATCGATGGAGGGTCTTCAGGAAGCAGTGAAAAATTAAGTTTTTTTAGACAATATCATATGACTTGGTCGTATTTATATATTTCAGGAAAATATCTAGGTAAAGGTCATGCAAGGTTTCTTTCTTTGGTGTATTTTTTAAAAGGATGGCTAAAATTAATTTTTTACTACGCATCCAATAAGAGTAATTTAGCCTGTTTACAAAGAGCGAAAATCGCTGCATGTTGGGATTGTCTCTTTAATGCTAAGAAACGTTCTTCATTATAATGTAAGCGAATTGTCTATTATTTGAAAAGGGACTTTCCTCGTTAATTATCGTGTATTAGATGCGCGTTACCGTATAAATCTGTGGTGTTAAATGCAGTTAAATAAATTCCATAAAATTTTCATTAAATAAGCGTTGGCGATTTAGAGTATAAATTTCAACCGTTTATTGATTTTTATAATGAAATATGAAACAAATGCTGAGAGTAAAATAGTAAATAACATTACATATGTAGGACTAAGGGCGGTAATTTTTTGCAGTATAATCAGAATTAATACGTGTATAAAGTATATAGACGAAGAATATAATGCGATGTTTCTATTCGTTCCGGGGATGTTAGCTTTAATAAATAATATAAATATTATTGGGCAAATTAAAATAAGTGAAAAATAATTATCAAAATATCCATCCCTATTTTCTTGGAGAAAATTAAAATAAGATTCACCTAACAATGCACCTATTGCAAGAATACTTAAGATAAATGAATGTTCTAAAGATATTTTGCTAGGAAGTGAATGTTTATTGATTAAATAGCCCGTACAAAAAAATGGATATGCTAAAAATATCATATTCCGATGCATCTGATTTGTGTTAAACAATTTATCTAAAAAGGTTCCTTCAAAAATGTGATAATTTCCTAAGTATTGTATTATCACTCCAGAAAGGAAGGTTAGTATGATAGATATTATTAGAATAGATGACGGCAATTTTCGAAGTATCAGTAATATTACAGCTGCCCCAATCATTCCAGCAATATACCATAAATGATAATATCCAAAAAAAACAACCTTAAGAAGCTTCGCATAGGAAATAAAAGACATATCTGGTATCGAAAACCAAAAGTATGAATAAAATACCATCCATGTAATATATAGAATAAATACTCTTCTAAGCCATTTTAATTGTTGTTCTTTAATTAGGACGTAATAAAAGAAATATCCGTTTATTACGAAAAAAACAGGGACTGCTATTCTAAACATACCATGGACGGTAAGATAATTACCTAATGGTGATAAGTCCATCATAAAATTAGCATGTATGCCCACCACCATAAACGCCATGATTAATTTTAGGACATCCAAAGCAATATTTCTGTTCATATTATATATATTCCATTACTAAACTTTCAGTGTCGTTTATCTATTTTTTTCTTAGTATAAAAATATAATACAATAAAATATTAAGAACTACATCAGAATGTTATGACATATTTTCGTCACTCTTGTCTTACAGAATTGATATGCTTCCGTTATGTAAATATAATGTTTAAAAAAGATAATCACGTTTAATTAGTATGTTATATAGTAGGTCTAATTCGATGTTGTTAATTAATGACTTGTAAAAATGCCATTAGCTAATTTTTTTCACTAAAGTAGTTCTTCTCTTGTAGATGAATCAATCGTTTTCTTTTCTAATTTTTAGTGTGTAATTGATTGTAGACTTTAATTTTGGTTGGTTTCCAAATTTGCGGGAGCTAATTATTTATTGAATATATGCAGTTGTTAATGGTTGCCGTAATCCAGTACTAACTTGTATCGCATATCGCATATTGTATTTTTCTTGCTGCTAAGAAGAATATCCAGTTATCGATTTTCACTTAAGCTTCAAGTTTCTTAATGTTCTTTTGATCGGGGTATTGTCTCAACAATTTCTCTAGCGACGCACGCTGTGTGTCCGTTGATAACGCCAGACCTGTTGCCTGAATATGCGACTTCGGCTTCCGATTGATGAGGTATAGACCAGTCTACAATACGTTTCGTGTATAAATTAATTACAACCGCTAGTCACCCAGCCAGATATAGGTGGTATCACCACAGCCGACACCTGTCGCATTTTGATACATCAAACTCCATCGTAATTGATTTTGTATATTGGGTGCTCAACCGTCGCAGTTTTATATGTACACGAATAGGTATTTTACATATTAGTACAAGCTCTTTCATTAACATGCGCGCGTTGAAACGGCCAACATTTAATCTTGCTCTTGCATCATCTCGAAGATACTTCAGTTTCATTCAGAGCTTTGGCTGTGGTTAATTGACTTGTTGACTTTGATGAGCAATGTCGTGAGCTCAATATTCATTTTTTGTGCACGTTGGTGGTGTTCATAGTGGATACTATGAACAATATCAAAGACGCAGAAGCTTGTTTTTAACTTCTCATTCGTACTTAATTGATCAAACTGGGCGTGCAGTCGAGTCCGTCTGATATCAAGAGAGCGGAAGTTTATTAAAAATGAATTTTTCTGTTCTAGTGCTTGCGCATTCGACAGGCTGCCATCACGGTGTTGTTATTGCGTAATCCACCGGGGAAGAGCTGCTTTTAATTTAAATTCTGGTGAAAAAGTACGTCTTTGCCACTTCATCGAATAAGGTGGTAAAACTACTACCTTATTCGATGCTCGTGATCATTAAACCATTGCACGGTTTTGTTGTGGGGCGATATTTATTTCACTGTTTTACAATTGGACTTTCCCATTCCGCTGACCATGCCTCAGGCATATTTAGCGCGCCAACTGCCTTAACCATACACCGAATTTTTGCACCCTTCTCGTTAGTGCTTAGTGTGTAAGACGCGTTTGACGAATAGGTCAAAGGGTATCCATCGGCAAACCAATAGTAACGAGCATCTTTCACCCCTTGTAAATTAGCAGTGCATGTTATCGTGCTTCCAACGGATGCATCGCCAGTGATTTGCGGGGCGGCGATAAAAGGTTCGGTAAAATGAGAAATTTGCGCAGTTTTTTGCAGCACTTCCACAAAATCCACAGTAAATTTCTGCTCCCCAATGGGTTTGGGCTGTTCGTCTTTCAGGGCGTAATCAAATTGGATATCCATGCGCTCAAGATAAGTAGCAGGGGTTCTACTGCGCCCTACCTCAACCCATTGATCTTTGCCATTTTGGTCTGGCACGGTTACATTTATATAGGTTAAGTCGTTATCTATTACAAATTCCCAAGTGTGGTATTGACCATCCCAAAAATAGAGTCCTCCCGGAATGTTTGATTTAGCTTCAGTTAACTCGCCACCGTACGCCTTGTAACTGTTGGCGCTTTTATTATTTTTTGCATAAATGTTGTCCGTTAAATGACTATAGTGATAGTGACTTGCGAGACCGTTTAACCATTGGCCATTTTTACCGTCAAACTCAAACCAATCCACTTCTATGCGATTAGATGTTCGCCAAAATAGCCACTCAGTACCATAGGACCAAAAGGCCGGAAAAAGGCCAGGTGCTAAGTCTTTTTGAGGGATATTGGGGAACATTGCGCGAATTCTAATGACTTTAGGGCCATCCCAAGTGTACCCGTGGCCCATATCGTTAACCGAATAAAAAGCGCTTGCAACCATACTGTTGCCTTTGGGAACCAAAGATAGAGTCTGCTTTTTAGTTTCGGCATTATGAGCATAGGCATCGGGTTCAGTTCCCGGAAGTGCTAATGGAATAGAAGCACCTACTGCCGTATTAAAACCAGGGGATTGCCATAGGTTTCCTTCGCCGGTAAAACTTCGCGTAATGCGTTTACTCCGAAAATCATCGTAAAAGACGCGCTCAAATGTTTCCGTGTTGACTGGTTTATTGCCCGCATTACTCTTTCGAAAGATGGAATCTTGAAGCGATTGGCCCCATTGCGTCCAAGCCTCATCGTCATGAACATAGCGATGGGGGTGATCTTCTTCATCAAGCACGGGGTGTTGTGAATAGTAAGGATGGTTCTCAGGTAGTTTTTTTTCAAAACTCAAACGATGGGCAGCCCATCCACTCATTTTGCGTATCATTGCCTCAGAGGGCTCAGTCGTACCTAAGAGTAGCGCGTCTAATGCCCATGCACTGTTATCATTCTGCGTGCTACCAATGACGGTTGTTCCTTCGTAGATACGAGGCGCTGAATAATAATCGGGTTGTTCAATATCAATATCGCGACCATTGACTGAGGCGTACATTCTGCCGTAGCGCATACCCACAACGACGACATTCCAACTTTTACCATCGATGTAAATATCTTTCGTTGTCAAAACGCGCTTATCTAAGCCGCTTTGTGCTTGTCCTACGTATTCAACATTTAGCCCCGTTTCTTTGTTATACCAAATTTTTGGTGATGATTGGCCTGCGCTATTACCACGATTGATATCAACCAGCACGGTTGTATCACCAGCGCCACTCATTCCATCTATCCGGAAGGTAAAAAGACACCAACGGTAGTTCCAACGGGCGTCTTTTTGAACGCCCATACTAAGATACTGCCCTGAGTTAGCCGCAAATTCTATTCCGTTACGGACCGCATTAAGTTGGGGTTGTTTATCTCTATTCTGCTGTGTTAAACCGGTTTTGTTTACCGTTCCTCGGGAGGATAGTGCTGCTACTTTACCTAGTGGGGCATCCTCTTGAAGGGCTGACGTGGAAATCCATTCAGAGTAGATATTAGGTGACCAAGGTATTTTTACTGAGCTAGCAACGACTTTGTTACTATTTGTCAGTTGTGATAATGGATGGCGGCCGCTCGTTTGTTCAAGTACTGATACCTTGCCGTCATTATTCGTATCAAAGGTTGTTTTGATCTCAGGGCTGATGTTTTGCAGCACATCAAGCATTGCTTTTCGTTCGACATCGTCATAAAGGCCGTTCTCGTCTTTATCAAGGTTTCGTGTTCCTTTTATAGTAAACTCAGCTTGTTTTTGGACAAGAGGCTCTTTATCTGTATCACCAGCGCTGCATTCGAGCGCAAGAATCCCTATGGTGGCCATGCTTAATAAAATGAAATTACGGTTCATAAGTACCCTCTAAGTAACGGTCAAAAAAATACACAAAGTATAGACCTACTAAGCTTATTATGGACTAGGTTTATTATTAAATGTGGATACTTCGGGTGGTCTTAGCCAAAAGAGATAGAAATTAACCCTATTAGCGAAAAATAATAGTGTGTTGATATATGGAAACTATTTTACTGATCCTAAAGAAAGTCATAATTTGAAGCTTACAGATAAGCGTTAATAAATTTACGCTGCGTGCTAAAAATTTGCTTCTATGACTGACCATAACAGGCTTTCACTACCATAACGCTTTAAACCAACTCCAAATTCCCAGTGAAAAATTTTCGAACAAATTAATGCCTAAAGCCGACTTAAGTAAATACACAACGAGTAACCCTACGAGTACACAGATAAAAATAAATAAGCTAACAAAAAGTGTAATCGTAAAGGCTGATACCGCCTTTTCAGTACGGGATAAGTCTCTGTGGTTTTTGCCCATAAGTAACACATAGTAGATTTTACTGGGTGAGAAGGGCAGGGCAACAGTTCCGCGAAAGTCTATTTTATGCTTTCCCCACTGGCGCGCACCTAAGGCTAGCTTCAAGTGCAATAATTGATCATCTGAAAAACTTGTTGCCACGTCGTCAGGCATTCTACTTAGCAATTTCTGTATTGCAGGTTCATTTTTAATCTGAGGTTTACTTTGCGTCACGTAGGTATCCATTTCGTTAAAAGTATATAAAGACACGCGGTTTTTTAACTGGTTATTACTTTAAAATATAACCTGCATACCATGTTTTCAGGCATTAACTTTACATGAAAACTTAAAAAATTTATATTTTATAAGTTTTTTCTACCACGAAAGGAAACGAATTAGTGCTAGTTATCAGATAGTTGAAATTAACGTTTGTTAGCGCCTTGTTAGTTTAACTAGATTATTCATACCAGTTTGGGATTATATCGAAAACGTTTTATGTGGAAGTTAAGCAACCTTGAAGTTTTTACTCACAACGTTGAATAAAAATCAATTTTGCTTTCCGTAGTTAAAGGAAGTCTCCTACAAGAAACAAGTTTGTGAGTCGCTTCGACTTAGTAAGCCGTTAATAATGAACTAAGCACTTAAGCAAATTATTATCGAAAGGGTCGTGCAAAGGGCAAGGTTTGTGCTGTGTTACTCATTTTTGCTACTGTTTTAAGACTGCCTTGATGGACGAGGGTAAGTTTGCCTGCGCGTATAAAAGCTAAATTGCTGCAATGGTCATAAACCCTTATGCGGATCTAGTGCGCCTGTTTCAGCCATTGTGCTTAGGGGGCAAAGTTTAAATTGCTACTCGACGTGGGCGTTTAAAGTAGGGTGTGCTGAATAAACTCGTGATCTAGCTGGGCATTTAACTTCATTATAGCGAGCTCTTCTCTAAATACATTGATACGCGCGGTCAATGCTTTCAAATCCGCTTGGAACGCATCGACTTCTCGGTTATTAAGCATAAAAAAATCACTTGAACCAAATTCAAACTGTCGCTGTTCTCGCTCGAAAAGTTGACGTGATAAAACAACCTGTTTTTTCTGCATGTTATGCAAACGTTTGGCGTAGGTAAGGTTGATGAGACGTTCTTGTAGTTTGGCATCAATTGACTGTTGCAAGGCGTTGGTTTTCTGCTCTAAAGCATTGATTTCGAACTGTGTTCTACTCTTTTTTGCTTTCGCTTGTGAGCGCTCAAAAGGCATTGAAAAATACAGACCTATTTTAGCTTCTGTGTCTTGAAGTGACGTTGGGCCGGAGCCTATATCTCGCGCGAGTTTAGCCTCAACATCGAGCTTGGGTAACAGGTCGACTGTTGCGAGGCGCATTTTCTGTTTTAATTCCTGCATTTCGTAAGCTTTTGCCGCTAAAGCGGGGTGGTTTGAAGAGACCTCAGCATGCATGACATTTTTGAACGCAATTGGCCATGTCATGTTCGTTGCATCGCTTGAGGGGGCGTTTTGAATATCATTAAGCGAAGCGTTGCTATGCATGTAGTAGCGCAGTTTTTGAATGTTTGCTTGTACTTTGCGTTCAGCTGAGAGCAAAGTAACCTGCCGCTCTAGTAGCCGAGTTTCAAATTCTAACAGCTCAATTTCGGCAATATCTCCCTCTGCAACTCGTCTTTTAATACCATCTTGCCTATTAACACCTGCTTCGACCAACTGCTCTATTTTGTTATAGTAGCTCACGGATTCGACCCAGTCGAGATAGGCTAGAATTGCAGAATAGTAAAACTCACTTTGGGCAAGTTTTGCCTCTTCACTCCACATTTTGTATTTCAGGCGTGCACTCGCCATCGCCGTTCTATTCTTATCTGTGTCGCGGCCTTTTAGCAATGAAAGCTTCACGCCTAATGATGCTTCACCACCAGACAGGGTCGCGTATTGTTGTTCATAAACCGGAAAGTCACCATGTGAAATGCGGTATTCAGAGAAGATCTCTGCATTATATGCTTCGAGGGGTTTTGAGAACTTTTGTGATGCTTGCAAACCATCGTAGTAGCCGGCCACTCGCGAAAAACTGTTGTGATCTAGTTTTGCGTCATAGGCCCCATCAGCGTATTGAATATCTGCGCCGTATTGGCCTGTCGTGGCATCAAGTGCCAGTATTTCAGGGTGGTTATCAGATACAAATGACAGATATTTTTGCAATGTTAATGCTTGGGATGGCACAGAAATACCAAGTAAAAACGTGGCATAAGCCAGTGATTTATACATTAGGTCGAGCCTTCTTGGGTTTCTTGAACACGCACGGGAGGGAAATTATTTAATTGTCGCCATAACTCGTACCCTAACCGTACTTCTTCAAGTAGTATCCATGCTCTGACTCGGCTGCCTAAGCGAGCGCTTTCATGATCTGGCCACGCGACTGTGGTATTGACTTGCTCAATCCAGACGGTGAAAAAACCAAATTGGTCAGCGACAGGTTCGACAAATGATACTACTCCCTCAAACGTTCCCACTGACATAGCAGGCCAACCACTAAATTGGAATGTTGGCCAACCTTCAAATTGAATCCTGACTTTTTTGCCTTTTGTGGAAAGTGCTGCATCAAGACCGCTAATCTTTATACTGATTTGTCGTTCAACGTTTGCCGGCACAAACCAGCCTAATATGCTTCCTGAGGTGACATAAGTAGCGCTTCCGCCTGACTTCATTCGAACGACTGTGCCGTCCATTGGGGCATATTTAGTACGGGTTTCTTGACGAGCCAATGTCATTTTAAGTGTGTCTAAATCTTCTTCTGTTTTAGATGCTTCCGCTTTAAGTTTTTCGAGTGCAATTTCAACCGCTTCGACATCCTTTTGAGATACCAGCCCTTCTTGGAGTAACTTTTGCTGGCGTGAGAGGTTACTTAGTGCGTTTTGTACTGAGATTTTATTTGAGACATAACGCTGATTAGCGGCAACTTGTTGAGAGCGTATCTTTTCTAGCCTGTCAGAATCCACATCGACTAAGGTAACTATGGGTTGACCTTTTTTAACACTATCGCCTTCTCTTACATGCCACTGCTCAATCTGGCCGTTAAGTAAAGCTGAGATAGGTTGAATACGGTACAAAGGATCTGGCGAGTTAACGGTGCCTGTGCCGTAGGCGGTTTGCACCCATGGAGTGAATGTTAATAGCAGCACTGCGGCGATCACTAGTGTTATCACAAGCCAGATAATTGTTTTGTGGGTTTTTGGCACCTCTAAATGTTGTAAGGTTTTCATTTCTCCCATGAAATCGTTATGAGCGTTACTCATGGTTTATCTCCTGCGCTGCTGTGGCCACTATTTATGGGCTCTTTTTTACTTTCTAGCGCAATAACTCCATTTAAAAAACCGGTAGTTGGCGCATTTGAAAAATACAATACAGTCAGGTTAGTTGCTTCAATTACCTTTAATATTCTTTCACGTCTTGAAGTAGGAATAGCATCAAAGTGCTGGTTAATTATCAACACTTTTGGCTTAGAAAGCATGACGACCACTAATTTCAGCAGTATGAATTCAAGGGGTTGTAACGGCGTACCCACCGCGGATATCGAGGTTTTTAGTTTAAGCGGCAGGGAATTAATGATATCCGTAAGGCCTACTTTTTCAAGGGTGACGTTTATCTCATTGGTTGATACATCCGGAGCACACATTTTAATGTATTCTTCGATGGTGCATTCAATAATTAGCGAGCGGTCTAACACAAACACGGCTTGGCGCAGATCGTAGGTGTCGTAATCAGACAGGTCGTTGTTATCAAGGTTAATCCAACCGGATGCGGGGGTTTCGTAGCGCTTGAGTAAGTTAACTATGGTGCGCTGGGTCCAATTAGATTGGGTCGTTACAAAGTACTTATCGCCCTGAGCGATATTTTTGTCGATAAGGCATGATTCATCTTTACGCTTGATAATTACATTATTGAAATTTAGCGCACCGCCAGCAGGCGCTGGCTTAGATGTTTGCTCATATGCTTCTTGGGGCATGCTAATAACACCACCAATTTTATCTGCTGTGCCATACAACTCGTAATACAATTTTAGGTAATTACTGAAGTTAGAAAGCCCTAAAAATACTGCAGCCATAATCAATTCTGCCGCGACAAGTTGCCCGATGGACAATTGCCCGTCTATGACTAACCAGCCACCTAAGCCAAGTAAAGCAGAGCTTGCCAAGGCATACAGCACCAAAAACATAACGACTTGTTTAAAGGTGAACGAAAAATGGCGAGAATGGTTATCTACATACTCTGACACGTAGCGCTCGGTTTTTTTGCCTGCATAATCGAACTGAGAAGAGGATTTTAAGAAGTCGTTGGCCGATGCCAAGTTACTTAGCCATTTCGCGGTGGAGTACTTTGATTCAGATAAGCGCACCGCTGAAATCTTGGCTTGGGTCGACCAGAGTCGCCAAATGATATACATAATCAAAATTACGCATAGATTGAACGCGAGTAAAAACGGGTGATAAAAAGAGACGAGGGTGAAACCGACAATCATCTGTAATATCAAAGCAATACCATCAACCATCAAACTAGGTACATTCTTTTGCAATGTCATGATGTCAAAATAACGATGAGTGATCGAGGTGTTTTGACTACCTTCAAAATAGCTATGGGGCGCCAATATAGTACGCAGACTCAGATCAGCCACTAAACGCGCATAGACACGCCGTTCGTAATATTCCATGACACGCATGCGCAGGGCTGCGAAGCAACCTGACAGAAGTAAGGTACTGAACAAAACAATAGCAAGGGTGATCACCGCGCGCGTTGAAGCAATATTGGCGATTGTGTTTATTAAGGTTTGTACTGCAATAGGCACGGCTAACGTTAGCAGGCCGATAACAACGCTATAAGCGATGACAACAGCGAAAAATGAACGTTCTGGCTTTAACAAAGCAAATAACGTTTGGCGCAAGTTAACTAGGTCAATATTTTTGGAGGACATTTCGGGCTCGTCTTTTAATATGTCAATACACGGTCAATTTCAATGTTGTTAACGTTATAAAAACTGAGCTATCACAAGCACACTATTAAAGTGACTACAGGTTAAAACTAAAACCAGCTTCACTTTAATTAGCTTACTGATTTATTTCAGATATTTAAATGGTTGTATCGCTATTGAGCAACTAAATCAATTATTTAGGTGCAAAATTTTACGTAAAAGGTGATCTTTTCGTTCATTCATTATATAAAAAAATCGCCCATATAGGGCGATCTTTATTATTTACTTTTTATGCGACATTTAGTCGTGATCATGGTCCGATTCAGCAATACCTAACCAAGTGATATTGTCTGGGGCAAAGTCCAGTTCAATGTCGCCTGTTATTGTTAGCGACTCAAGGTCGATTTGCAGTACATGCTGAGCAATGGGGTCTGATACATAAACGTAATCGCTATTTTGCGCCACAGTCATACTAAATGACATGCCTTCGGGCATAGTGGATACGTCTTGCTCTGAGATATCTACACTTTCTCGCAGCTCCCAGCGCACTATGCCATCTTCTTCATAAGCACTAAGTACATTTAAAAAACCTAGGCTGTCGAGTATCAAAAACTCACTACCTTCATGAGAAAAAGCATAAGAAACGGGCGTCACGTCGCTATCAGGTTGCCATGACAATGCTTCCATCATGCTTTGTTCAGGGTTAACGTTGATAAGAATAACCTCACCCGCATCGTGACCAGAGGCAATACCAATCAAAGAATCACTTTCTTCGTGACCGTACAATGTGCCTATACGCAAGCCGTCTAACAAATCAATATTAGCAATTTTTTCTGCTTCATATTCATCATCATGTTCATGAGCTGAAAGCACGCCATCGGTACAACCGAATACAACGTAATCCTCGTTTTGAGCCGCACCGTGTAGATCAGGGCACAGCACATCCAATACTTGTTCTTGTTCATAAACATCGTCATGTAAGTGATACACACCGACTTGGTCAGGCAATACCTTCGCAACTGAGGTATTTTCAGCGTCGTCCCGACGAACGGTGGCAAGTAGATATTCACCTCGAGGCTCAGCTACACCGTGCATATTAATGGTGTAATCTAAAGTGGGTAGCGGATCGGCTTCGCTGCTTATTTGCGTGTCGGTGACGACCTTCACTGAGGCTGGCGTGCCTGCATCTGCATTGCCATCAAAGAATACGGCTAATTGACCATCATGACTTAAAATATGAGTAGGGCTGCTGCCTGTGACTTCAAAGTCACTCATGGCAGGGCTTTGCTCGTAATCATGTAAATGTGCAGTGTGATCTTCGCGCCACATGCCGCCATCAATAAAGCCCACATAGTCTTGCGCTCGGCTCGCTATAACTGCAAAACGATAATCTGCTGACGATGTTAAAGTGTTAGATGTGTGAATTAAGGTGAAGGTGTCTAGTAGGTCACCATCGTCTAAATCGAATATAGTGGTAACGTTACTTTCAGCGGATAACACAGCTAGTCGGCCCATTGAATCAATCGTATATTCATCATCTGCGTGGTCATGCTCATCATCATCATGGTCCTCGTCAGGTATTTCTATTGGATCTTTTTCGATTAGGGTGGTTTCAGCGTCGCCACAACCTGTTAGCAATACTGCGCCAATAACCGCAGCAAGAAGATTAAATTTATGTGTGTTAGTCATTGTATATTCCTTGTTATGTAAATGAATTTTGAGCTAAAAATTGCCTCTGACGCCAACTGAAATGCTGCGTCCCGGGCGTGGTGCAATGTCTTTTAAAAATGAGGTGTGTACTCTGGCTTCTGTGTCAGTCAGATTGCTGCCTTTTAGGAAAACAACAATATCCTGACTTGAAACCGGCAGATCATAAGACACACTTGCATCAACCAAGGTGTAGCCACCGGTAGTGGTTTCGTCTGAAGAAACACGATCTTGCTCTTGGTAGCGAGTGATATCGAGATGTGCGCTCAAACGCGCAGTTTCATAGCTAAACTGAGAGCCGAAGCGCAGTGGTGGAGTGCGGGGTAAGTCGCCGCCATCTTTTAAGCGAGCGCGAACATAGTCAGAGAATAAGGTCGCTTTGAATGTGTCGGTGGCTTGCCATGCAATTTGTGCTTCGAAACCGTGTAATATGACGTCGTCAGTCTGAAAAAGATAAACGGGTAACTCATCTGTGTGCTCATCTTCCTCTACGTCACTTTCTTCATGTTCATGATCGTGATCGTGGCCACTTTCAGCAAATAATCCGGTGGCTATTTGGTAGTAGTAATTATCGACTTGGTTGTAGAATGCGTTGAATACAAAACCAATATCACCTTGAGTTTTACGTAAGGTTAAATCGATATTATTAGCGGTTTCTAAGTCGATATTTTCTCCGGTCAGACCTATGCTCGAGCCGTCGTCATCCAATGCGAATAACGCGCCTACTTCGTAAGTACCTGTGCCAATATGTGCACCAAACGATAGTAGTTCTGACGCAGACGGGGCTCTTTCTGAACGGGAAATAGACAACCCTAAGTTATACCCTGGGGTGAAGTCCCAGACTAAACCCGCAGATACACTGACTGGTGTAAATTCGTGGGCTAAATCAAAAACACGGGTCACTGTAGATTCTTCTTCATGATCGTGGTCATGATCATCCTCCTCTTCTGCTTCGTCATCGTGGTCGTGCGCATCAAGCGTGGGTAGCAATACGTTGTTGGCATCAATCGTTACGCGCTCAATACGCCCACCAAATTGCAGTAACACGTCACCAAAGTGTTTTTCTTCCATAATGGCTAATGCAATAGTTTGCGCCTTAGACGGCGGCGTGAATGCCTCTTCGCCTTGGGCCGCGACATCACTGTTTTTGTAGTGGAAACTGATACCACCGTTCCAATCTGCGATGGGGTTGTGGATGAAGTCGAGCTTGATTTCATGAGTTTCGTTTTTAAACACGGTGCCAACTGCGTCTTCTTCTATTTCAGCGTGCTCATAGTCGGTGAAGCCACCGCGTAAATTGATTTTACTGATCCACTTACTATCAACGTTCAACTCACCTAAAAGCTGTACGCGGGTTTGCTCTAGATCTGCATAAACATTTTCGTCTTCACTGTCACCGTGAGAGTGCCCAGGAATACCGTATTCGCGATTGAACTGCTCAACGGCTACACCGACGTAACCTTGATCGAATAAGTAGCTTGCACCTAACGTGACGCCATCAGATTTTTCAGCACTGTTCTTAACCACATGATCTTGCGGCTCATCAGAGTCGGAATCTGGTGCGACAGGCACGTCATAGTCATTCGATTCGCGCCAATATCCATCAGCGTAGAATCCGAATGATTCATAGCCTGTAGTGAGGTTGAATGAGCCCAGTTTTTTGTCATCTACTGAGTTTGTTTCGAGCAGCCATTCGCCACGCGTTGTGTTGTCGGTAGGCACGCGGCCATCTACTACATTGACTACCCCTCCCACTGCGCCACTGCCATAGAATAATGTAGCGGGGCCACGCAGTACTTCAATTTGCTGAGCGGTTGACGCTTCGGTGGCAACCGAATGGTCTGGTCCGACTCGAGACACATCGCTGACGTCTAAACCATTTTGTGAGATCAACACTCGAGGGCCGCTTAGTCCACGAATTATCGGAGTGCTCGCAACCGCACCATGAAAATTTGATTGCACACCAGGCAGTTTTTCTAAGCTGTCACCCAAGGTTGATGCTTGTTGGCGGCGCAGTGTTTCCCCAGAAAGTACACTAACAGGTGACGCAGATTCCATTACTGACATATGAATTGGCGTCGCGTACACATCGATAACTTCGATAGGAGAGCGCTGCAAAGTAAAGGTAATTTCTTTTATGCCTTGTGTTGGCATCGAAATGTCCTGATGCAAATGGGCATATCCAGATGAGGAAATATGTAGTTCTGTTTTACCTTCGTTCAAATCAGTAAAAACAAAGCGCCCAGCTTTGTCGGTGACCGTTTCAGCGCCTATTCCTTCCACTTTTACTTTCGCCCCCGCGACGGTACGACCAGCGTTATTGACTACCGTCCCCTCTATGGTTTGCGCTAAAAGACTGGCAGGTAAGAGCACGCTAATCAGCGCTGCTAGTGAAGATATCCTATTCATTTTTATTTTCCCGTGTGATGTTATAATGTATCATTAATTAAATGTTATGTTATATTATAATCAAATGGAAGAGCCTTATTAATCTTAAAATGGATTAATGAAGGACCTTTCGCATAAATAGCATTGCTTAGCACATAGGCTTGTTGCTTGGATGAAAGTAACCCTTAGATAAAGGATGCTGCCGAGCAAAGAAAACGAGATAAATCAGCACAAAAGCGCGAGTTATTAGGGTTAGCCGTATTGCTGCAAATAAGAGGGTAAATGAATGATGAAAAATGTATTGCTGTTGAGCGCGCTAGTGAGCTGTTGCTTTACAGTTGCTGCACAAGAGCATGTTCATGGTCAGGGGCAAATGTTCATTTCGCAAGAAGATAACAATTGGCATGTGCAGCTTATTTTGCCCGCAGCAGATGTGCTTGGCTTTGAGCATGCGCCAGAAAACGAGGCACAGCAAAAGACCATTCAGCTTTTCGCAAAAAGGCTAGAGGACAATAACTCGATAATCGAATTAAACCCTAATTGCTCCTTGAATGAAGTAACACATTCTTTGAACTTAGCTTATTTGAATAACATTGAGACTGTGCATGCACAAAAGCATGATGAGAAACATCACGAGCATGGCGATCATAATGAGTTTTTGCACGAGGACGTGAACGTTGAATACCGGTTTGCTTGCCCCGCTAAGGTCAAGAAACTGACAGTTACGCTGTTCAAGGGCCTTGTGTCGTTAACCAGTATTCGGGCGCAATGGATAACGAATATTAGCCAAGGTTTGGCGCAGCTAACGCCAGCTGAACCAGATATAGCGTGGTGATTATGTGTCCTGTAAACACCGATGATTTTATCGAAATAGCCAGAGATATGTGCGAAAAAGCAGGTAGCAGGCTGACCGAAACGCGTCTGCATATGTTAGAGGTGCTACTTGACGTTAAAACACCTATGTCTGCTTATGAATTGACGGATCATTACAACACGCTAATTGCATCAGACATCAAGACGATGTCGGTATATCGCGTGTTAGATTTCTTGGAATCGATACGCCTTGTACATCGCCTGCAATCCATCAACAAATATATTATTTGCAATCATACATTTGGCGCTTGTGAAGAACATCCGCCCCTTTTTATGATTTGTAAGTCGTGTCAGCACATCGAAGAAGTGGAGATTGCCCAAGAAGTTATTGAGGCACTCACTCACCATGCCAAAAGTGCTGACTTTTCGTCTGTCGGTTCACAAATAGAGCTTTATAGCCTGTGCAAAAGCTGCCAATCGACTTTTCATAAAAAACTTTCTTGAGACATCCATGACCAAGTTACAGCTAATGAGTGATAAAGCGGCAGTGGGCCTATCGCTATTATGTGTTATTCACTGCCTTTTCCTTCCTATTATATTGATTTTAATGCCGGCTCTTACGGGATTGCTGGCGTTTAATGATGAGCTATTTCATCGGATGTTGCTAGTAGCTGTTGTGCCTATTAGCGCAATCGCTCTAGTGATTGGTTACTTGCATCATCGCAGCCATCGCGTATTGCTTATTGGTTTAGTGGGGTTAGCGATTCTAATTGCTACCTCTGCTTTAGGGCACGCGATAGTGGGTAAATACGGTGAAATTGCCCTAACGGTACTAGGGACAAGCATCATCGCTTACGGGCACTTTCTTAACTATCGTTTGCGTCGCCATGACGACAATATAGAAATACACGACCAGGACTAATATTAATGCTAAATCCAATGCCAAAGAACAGACTACCCGTTACCGTGCTTTCCGGGTTCCTAGGAGCAGGTAAAACCACAGTGTTAAGCCATATTCTTAATAATCGCCAAGGCAAAAAAGTAGCGGTTATTGTCAACGATATGAGTGAAATCAATATCGACGGCTCGTTACTAAAAAATGAGATTTCACTCAATCATAAGGATGAAAAGCTAGTAGAGATGAGTAACGGTTGTATTTGTTGCACGCTCAGAGAAGACCTACTTATCGAAGTTGGTAAACTAGCCAGCACAGGTCAGTTTGATTACCTAGTGATTGAATCAACTGGGATTTCTGAGCCTCTGCCAGTAGCTGAAACCTTTACTTTTACTGATGAAGACGGCATTTCGTTATCAGATATAGCGACCCTAGACACTATGGTAACTGTGGTCGACGGTGTTAATTTTCTCAAAGATTACGACGAAGCTAAGTATTTAACCGAGACCGATGAAAGCCTGGGTGAAGATGATGAACGCAGTGTTGCTGACTTACTTATTGAGCAAGTTGAATTCGCTGATGTGCTGCTTATTTCAAAAGCGGATTTAGTGGATAGCGTTGAAATAGAGCGGTTAAAGGCAATTTTAAAAAACCTTAATACTCATGCGCGTATCGTTCCAATCAATAATGGGCAGGTAAAGATAGAAGAAATTATCGGCACTGGGCTTTTTGATTTCGAACAAGCTCAACAAGCACCTGGCTGGTTGAAAGAAATGCGCGGTGAGCATAATCCAGAAACAGAAGAATACGGCATTCAAAGCTTTAGCTACTCAGCGAGACGGCCATTTCACCCAGAGAAGTTTTACAACTTTGTTCACAATACAAAAGGTTTTGGTAAGTTACTGCGCTCTAAAGGTTACTTTTGGCTAGCAACACGCCCTCAGTTTGCAGGCCTTTGGAATCAAGCTGGTGGTATTGCACGCTATGGTTTTGGTGGTTTGTTCTGGCAAGCCGTGCCGAAAGAGCAATGGCCAACAGACGAAGAATATCTGCAATCAATTAATGCCTTATGGCAAGAACCCTTTGGAGATATGCGCCAAGAGTTGGTGTTTATTGGTCAGAATTTACAAGAAGCTGCAATTAGAAAAGCCCTAGATGAATGCCTGCTGGACGATGAAGTCTTATTACAAGGAAAGGCTCACTGGAAAACCTTGCCTGATCCGTTCCCAGTATGGGAGGAAGATGCATGAGCTTAGCAGCAGTGGTGCAAACTCCAGAGCACATCATTTATCACGGTGCTAACGGCTCAGCAGACCGTGTTAATTACGCCTTAGGTGATAGTTGCAGTGTATTACCTGATATTTACCAAGAACAGAACAACATTGTTGTATGGCAGCGCACGCTTTCAAAAGATTTACTTGAGCACATAGCGCAGTGTGTAGAACAAAATCCGCGTCTCAACTTTGAAAAAACGATTGCTGCTAGCTCCATTATCGATGACTTAAGCATGGCCTTGACTCCCCTTGGATTTAATGACGAACTGACCGAAATCATCGCGTCACTTGTTGATATGTTTTGTTGTTTGTTTGACTTGAAACGTGCTGGTCTGCGTCTAAAAGTGCTAGAGCAAGCTATGTGCCCGCGATTTCATGTGGATTGGATTCCGTGTCGTTTGGTCACCTCTTTTTGTGGTCCTGGCACACAATGGCTTACGAATGAAACAGTTGATCGTACTAAGTTGGGTGCTGGTAATAACGGCTTAAGCGATGACCAATCCGGTATTTATGTTGATAAAAGGTCTATTCAAGCTATGACCAGTGGCGACGTGGCACTGCTTAAAGGCGAAGGCTGGTTTGACAATGAGGGAGCTGGTCTGGTGCATCGTTCACCCCCAAATAGCAGCAACGAGCAACGCCTATTATTGACCTTGGACTTTGTATTTTGAGTGAATATTCAACCACAAGGTTTGAGCAAATAGCTTGTCAGTTCAACGTCACACTATCATTAATCATTTATCCAAAACGGGACCATTTTAGTTTATGAGCATAAATTTACCGGATGTTACGTCCAGCGAAAGCGTTTTGTCTGCCACTGCGCTCAAGTGGGTGGGTATGGAGCGTATCGCTGTACCGATTCAAGTGCCGTTGGCAAGCCAAGTTACAGCATATGTTAACGCCAAAACTGATGTGTATGTCAGCTTAGACAAAAGCGATGCAAAAGGTATTCATATGTCACGCTTATTTCTAAAGTTGAACGACATACTGGGTACTGAGTTATTAAGCGCTACTGCGCTCAAAGCGCTATTAACCGAGCTGGTTGCCTCTCAACAGGGACTTAGCCAAGGCGCGAAAGTGAATTTAGATTTTGAGCTAACTCTTCGAAAGAAAGCACTGCTAAGTGACGAATTTGGCTACCAGAGTTATCCTATTGGAATATCCACTGAGCTAGTAAATGGCCAAGTACGTACCGTGTTGTCTTTGACTATTGCGTATTCGAGCACTTGCCCATGCTCGTCTGCGTTATCACAACAAGCGTTGAGCGATGCCATTTCTGAGCGTTTTACTGATGATATGATTGCAAAAAGTGAGATAACCCAATGGGTCACATCTAAAAATGGTGTCGTTGCTACACCCCATAGTCAGCGCTCTTATGCGTATATTAAACTGACCCTTGATGGTAATACGTTGCCCAATTTTCCCGATCTAATAACACAACTTGAAGAAGTGATTGGCACGCCAGTACAAACTGCTGTCAAACGTCAAGACGAGCAAGCGTTCGCCAAGTTAAATGCTGAAAATTTAATGTTTTGTGAAGATGCGGCAAGGCGCTTAAAGCATGCACTTGAACTTAAAAAAGATGTGCTCGATTATTGGTTTAAAGTTGAGCATCAAGAAAGCTTACATGCCCACAACGCAGTCGCGATTGATTTCAAAAATACAACCATTAGTAGTGAATCATAGAGAATCGCGGTTGGTGCTTGTTTGCGCAGGCACACAGTCGTTTAACTAACTTCGCGGCAGATTAGTTAGTGGTTGCGGTATTCATCTGGTTGTTCGTGGAACTCTTTGATTTCAGACAGGTTTAGTTTGTATGCCGAAGTGCCTTGATGATCTTCAAATAGGCCCTTCTCCAATACACCGGTCAGAGTGAACGCTTGGCTCATCATTATTTTTGAAAAACCATCGATAAGGTCTACGTAAATCATTTGATTTGGCGGTGGTGGTGGGTAATGAATACATGCGCCGTAATAGGGCACCAAGAAAAAACGTTTAACGCTTCTATCTTCGTTTAGGTCGATAGGCACAATATAGCCTGAAATACTAACATGTTGGCCAATAATCTGCTCAACCACATCAGTGGAATACAACGCGGATTGATAAGCTTGGTCAGTGGAGGATTTTATGGAAAGGGCCACCTGTTCACTCAGGGATTTTTCGTTATTTGATTGATATTTTGCTAGCACCGATTGGTCTGAATTAGGTAACAGGTTACGCCAGCCTATCTGTATTCTTTCGCTTTTATTCAGGCGGTCACGTAAATCGATATCAGGGGTAACATACAGCACTGAACTGGAAAATAGCTTGTGTATTTGCAGTGACCAATTGTAATCCAATAATTGAGTGAGCGCGGCGCCAGCGCCAAAGAAAATTAATAATGTGGCAGCAATCTTAAGCGTGTTGTTTAACATAGACTCTTCACTTCAAACACACTAATTCCGCCTGCTATATACCATATATATCTGTACTCAAACTGATAAGCAGCAAGCGTTACCATCATGTAGCGTTTACAGTAATAGATTGTGTAAAGTCTACTGGAACGTCATGGTTTAAGGCGTTGATATGTAATGAAATTTTATGGCTACCAGGTTTGGTGACATGATATTTGAGTGGGTAGCTGCCCGACGCACCCTGAGCTGATAACGCTACGCCATCTAAAAACGTGACATTATCGCTACCAGAAAAACGAATGACGACATTTTTATAGGTATCAGGAATACCGTAATCAATTTTGACCACTGTCGGTGTATTTGTCTCGGCTTTAACGCTGCTTGGATGAGTGACGTGCAGCGGTTGGGTAAACGTTTGCTGGTAGTGCATTTGCTCCAGAGGATGAAAAGACGAAAATATGCCAAACCCTCGTCCACTATGTAGTTCGCATGACTGCGCTACTAACGGTATCAACAACGGTAATGTCAATATGCAACCGATTGATTTTAGCGTTCTCATTTATTCTTCCTCAAATGGGTAGGTTTTATCTAGCTTAAGGCGATATGCAGAGGTTCCAAGGGCATTTTCTTTGGTATCAATAACCAGTGTGCCTTCAAACCAAAAAGGGTCATAAAGACTGTCTAGTTTTATCCCTTGTTGGGTTTGACTATGAATAATTTGGTTAGGCGGTGGTGGTGGCATATGTAAGCATGCGCCAAAATACGGCACGATAAAAAACTCAGTAATACGCTGAGATGCATCCGATTCTAATGGCACAATAAAACCAGGGATTCGTATGCGTTTATTCGCATATGATTCAATCACACGTGTGGAGATCAACGCCTTTTGAAAGCGCTTTGTATTTGCATCATCCGCTTCTTTATTGTTAAAAGCGGCAACCGAATCTTGTTCTGATCCGTCGGCGATATCTGATAAATATTCAGGTGGGTTCATTAATGCATCAAGATCGTCCTTCGGCATTAATGCTATCCACTCTATTTCTTGATAATTGTCACTGGCTTGTACCGCGGTTGCCGAATAAAGCAAACCAGTGGTGAATATGAGGGCGATGACGCGCGAACTAAAAATGCGTAATTTCATTAGCTGTATCTGTGATTAAAATATTACTTAGTCTTAGGATGAAGTAAATGTTATAACATATCAATTGTTAAGTTTATATCGTAACGTATTTTAAAGAATTATCCATGAAAGCAGTTAAACCAGCTAACCGTAATATTAAAAGAAATCTAGCGATAAACGTACAAAATGTGCGCCATCGTTATCCTAAATCGAGTACAGAGTCAGTGCTTTGTATCCCGCAGTGGCAGCTTGAAAGAGGAGAGCGAGTGTTCCTGCACGGAGATTCTGGCTCAGGCAAAACGACACTGCTTAATTTACTCTCAGGCGTGTTAAACCCGACCGATGGGACGGTCGAGCTATTAGAGCAACCTTTCTCAGCGTTGTCTGGTAGGCGCCGAGATGCCTTCAGAGCGCAGCATATCGGTGTGGTGTTTCAGCAATTCAACTTAGTCCCCTATTTGAGCGTGCTGAAGAATATTCAGTTAGCCAACTACTTTGCTGCTAAACGGAATAAACATCTTGAAGAAGCTGTCAGCACCTTACTTTCAAGGTTAAAGCTGCCAGTAAATGTCATACACAAGCCGGCAAATTCATTGAGTGTGGGCCAGCAACAGCGTGTGGCGATTGCTCGGGCACTTATCAACGAACCAGAGTTATTACTGGTGGACGAACCAACCTCTGCTTTAGATGCATCAGCAAGGGATGCTTTTATGGATACCTTGCTAGAAATGTGTGAGACCGCTGATGCGACGCTGGTATTCGTGAGTCATGATATGTCCCTGCAACGCTTTTTCAAAAAAAGCATCGATATGCCAAGCTTGTGTGAGTCTGCAGAGGCTACAGCATGTTAATTTCCCTCGCTTGGAGCAGCCTGTGCAGCCGTAAAAAATCAGTTATTCTGACATTTCTGTCACTGCTGATTAGTATCAGCGTATTAATCAGTGTTGAGCATATTCGTCAGGAGGCGAAAAACAGTTTTAACCGAACTATTTCGGGCGCTGATCTCATCGTCGGTGCGCCGACTGGACAATTAAACTTGCTTTTATATTCGGTCTTTCGTATGGGGAATGCCACTAGTAATATCGATTATAAAAGCTATGAAATGCTAACAGAAAACAGCCAAGTAGCTTGGGCAATTCCTATTTCATTAGGGGATTCCCATCGTGGTTTTCGCGTACTAGGTACCAATAGTGATTACTTCATCCACTACAAGTACGGCAATGATAAGGCTCTTAATTTTGCATCAGGTAAAGCCTTTTCAGGTCTGTTTGAAACTGTTATTGGGGCAGACGTCGCCAAGCAGTTAAACTACCATGTGGGCGATAAAATTATTATTGCTCACGGCATTGGTGCGACAAGCTTTACCCATCACGATCATAGTCCTTTTGTCATCAGCGGTATTCTTAACGCGACGGGTACGCCCGTTGATAAAACGGTGCACGTAACGTTGCCCGCCATCGAGGCGATTCATTTGCCGCCATCCCAGTTAGCAAAAATCCTTCAAGGCGGATCACTAGAAAATATTCAGCCCGAAAGTGTGACAGCAGTAATACTTGGATTAAAAACCAAATTCGCTACCTTCAAACTGCAACGAGATTTGAATAATTACCAAGACGACCGTTTAATGGCAATTTTGCCAGGGGTTGCGCTGGCAGAGTTATGGCAAATGATGGCATCTGTTGAGAATGTACTTAGGGTTATCAGCATTTTGGTCTTAATCTCGTCACTGTTTGGGTTATCCACCATGTTGCTTGCATCCATGAATGAGCGAAAAGGCGAGATTGCGGTACTGCGAACATTAGGGGCTGGCCCAATTGTAATTTTTGCATTGGTGTTATTAGAGGCGCTTATTTTGGTGCTACTTAGTATTGTAAGTTCTATTACGCTCGTTAGTTTAACCTTGGCGCTGTTCACTGACGGGCTCGCATCTCATTATGGTCTGTTTTTAAGTGCAAACTTGTTGTCGTGGAAGACGCTGAAAATCACTGTCATCATTACCATTGCATCTGTCATCACCTCGGCTATCCCTGCATTTGAAGCGTATAAAAATGCACTGCAATCGAGTCTTTCTGGCAAAGGCTAAAGGGTGGTGATAACTAGGTAAAATGCGCTTACCAAAAAGGGCCGCAGTGTGCGGCCCTTTGGTGTTTATATACGCCTAGCTTTATTGGCTATCAGGCAACAGTGGTACGTTACGGATAAAACCAGCGCCTTTTTCAACGAGTAGACGCCCTTCGCTCACTTGTTCTTGGGCTTTGGTCTGCAGCTTCTTCGACTTGGCCACCATGGCATTGCCTAAAAAAGGGTCACAGTAAATAGAGATAAAATTTACTGCTCACCTCATTGCTAGATTGAATGCCTAGTGTTGGTGTCCGCCTTCGCCATGAACGTGGCCATGGGCAAGTTCTTCTTCAGTGGCTTCTCTAACATCTATCACTGAGCCAGAAAACGTCAGCGTTTTACCTGCCAATGGATGATTAGGGTCAACGGTAATATCATCGCCTTCAATGTTAGCGACCCTTAACTGAACTGGGCCATTCGGGCTTTCAGCACTAAAAACCATACCTTTTTCGATTTCTTCTACGCCTTTAAAAGCTTCACGAGGCACAACTTGTAGAATATCTGCGTTGTATTCACCGTAACCGTTTTCTGGTTCAACGGTAACATCAAATTCATCACCTGGCGCTTTACCTACCAGTGCGGTTTCCAAACCGGGAATAATATTGTGCTGGCCATGTAGGTAAACTAATGGTTTGGCATTTTCTGAGCTATCGATGAGCTCGCCTTCTGCGTCTTTTACTGTGTAGTTTAGCGATACCACTTTTTGATCTGCAATCATTTATTTGTCCTTTCATATTTAGTCGGTTAATTATGTTGTGACGTGAATGCCACCGAAACTTACGTCGCATAAACATCATCACATTATTAATGTTCTATCATCAGACTTGGAGACCTTTTTAATCAAATCAAGGGCAAATAGTCGAACTTGATAATTGATTTTATACGTAGACCATTGGTCTTGAGAATCACTTACTTGATAACAATTCTGATAAGCTAAGTGTTCTTACTCGATTTTTAAGGACTGTGCTTGCTATCTAATGCTGACTACAAGGGCTTGTTTCTAAACGACATTCCGATGATGGATGTTAGAGCACCAGTTGAATTCAATAAAGGTGCTTTTCCTTATTCTGTAAACCATCCATTGATGAGTGATAAAGAACGCGAAGCCGTAGGTACGTGTTACAAAGAAGAAGGCCATGAGGCGGCTTTGGCTTTAGGCCACAGTTTGGTAAAGGGCGCAGTTAAAGAGGAGCGAATTCGCGCGTGGCAGTTATTTCACCGGCATAATCCGAACGGGCTTTTATATTGTTTTCGTGGTGGGCTGCGGTCTCATCTGACGCAACAATGGTTAGCTGAAGCAGGCATCAATATGCCGCTGGTCGTGGGTGGCTACAAGGCGATGAGGCAGTTTTTGTTGACGCAATTGCATGACCGAATTGCTCAAGGGAATATTCAAGTTCTCTCAGGCGCAACGGGGTCAGGCAAAACTGAAGTTATTCAAGATTGGCCTCAATCAATTGATTTTGAAGGGTTAGCCAATCATAGAGGCAGTGCATTTGGTAGTACTGGTAGTAAACAGCCAAGCCAAATTGATTTTGAAAATGCATGGTCGATAAAATGGTTAAAACTGAGCAATCAAACTGATGCCCCTGTGTTATTTGAAGATGAATCGCGCATGATTGGCCGCATTGCCTTGTTACCAGAGTATATAGGACTGAGTAAGCAAGCGCCTACCGTATTACTCAATACGCAGTTGAACGAGCGTATCGAGCGAATTCGTAAAGATTACTTTGTGCATGCTTACCAGTCACAGCTCAGTCAGGGTGAAGAGGCTGCCATAACGTACCTTGATGAATTTATCCGCAGTGCACTGACCCGTATAAAAACTCGCCTCGGTGGTGATCGTTATAAAAACCTCATTCTTTTACTTGATAGCGCGGTATTGCAGCTAATCAATCAAGGGAGTTGGTCCAAATTTGACGATATAATCGACGTGTTGCTGAGTGATTATTACGACCCTATGTATGAGTATCAATTGGCCGCAAAAGCGCAACAAACAATATTTGAAGGTAATCATAAAGAGATACTCGAATGGTTAGCAGATAAGAAAAAATTGTAGGCTAATCAGGTCAGTATTTTTTGTGTTGCTGTTGGACTATCGCTGGCGCTTTTATAGGCAATGGCGTCGTTATATTAAATTCTACGTTTTTTACTGAATATGGAAGCTAGTTTGCTCGGTCTGTTAGCTTAATTGGCAATTTTTATTTAAAGAAGATGTTCGTGCCCATTGGCATCCTCTGGTTTAGTTACAACATCGGCCCTCACACTTTAATAAGGTAAGTTTCTTGAACGAAAGCGATCTGGTATTTATTGGCGGCGGTCATACTCATGTATTGGTGCTCAGAATGTTGGCGATGAAACCGATCCCTAATGTACGACTCACACTTATTTCAGACACTCGTCTGACACCTTACTCAGGCATGCTGCCAGGTTTTATCAGCGGACATTATTCTAAAGAGCAAACGCATATTGATCTGAATAAACTGGCTCAAGCCGCTAACGTACGTTTTATTCATGGACGTGTTACGGGACTTGATGTTGATCTTAAGCGCATTCACATACATAACCACCCTGATATTGAATACGACAAGGTGTCGATCAATGTGGGCTCAACGCCAAACCTGACTGTGCCCGGTGCCAAAGAATTTGCCGTTGGGGTGAAACCAGTTAGTCAGTTAACGGCTACATGGGCCCATTTACTGGCCCATGATTATCAAGGTAAGACTCCTCACTGGGCGGTTGTTGGTGCGGGTGCCGCGGGTGTTGAAATTGCACTGGCGATTGCTCACCGTTTTGCGCAGCAGCAAAAACCGATTCAATTGTCTTTGGTTCAGTCAGGCTCAGACTTACTGTCAAATTATCAAAGGGGTGTGCAAAAGGCTGTCCGCAAAGCGCTAAAACGTAACAATGTGACTTTAGTTAATCATTTTCGTGTCACCAAGGTCGAGCAACAACAGTTAGTTGCAGACGATAATCAGGTGCTTGCTATCGATAAATCGATTTGGTGCACCCCAGCAACGGCACCCATTTGGCCCAAAAAAGCAGGGTTAGCAACGGACGAACAAGGTTTTATTGAAGTAAATGAATACCTGCAAAGTACCTCGCATCCTGATGTTTTTGCCGCTGGCGATGTGGCAAGCATGACTTACTCACCGCGCCCTAAAGCGGGGGTCTATGCGGTCCGGTCAGCGCCTTTTTTGGAAAAAAACTTACGTGCGGCTTTGCAACATACAACATTCACCAAAACTAAACTGCAGACAAGTTTCTTATCACTCATTTCACTTGGAAACCGAACAGCGGCTGGGCAAAAAATGGGTTTTAGTTTTTCTGGTGGCTGGGTGTGGAAGTGGAAAGATCACATCGACTTAACTTTTATGGATTTGTTTCAAAAGCACTTACCCAGTATGCACAGCGACATGGACGAACCCATGCATTGCGCTGGTTGTGGCAGTAAGCTTGGCCCACAGATGTTACAAGAGTCACTAAAAGATTTACCTATTTATGAGCAAGCGAATTTTCCCCATCATTTGACTAAGACCGAAGACGCTGCGATTGCCATCGTTAACAAAGAACAAAGCGTATACCAAAGCATTGATGGCTTTCGCGCCTTTACCGATGATCTTTACCGCCTCGGTATTGTGACCACTCATCATGCGGTTAATGACTTATACGCCATGGGCATTCAGCCGACCAGCGCACAAGTGTGGGCCAATATCTGCTTTGCCAATCCTCGTTTGAGCAAGCGTGATTTTCAACAACTTATGAATGGTATTACCGAAGCACTTATTCATCACGAAACCACCCTAGTGGGTGGTCACAGCACCCAAGGCAAAGAAACCCACCTCGCCATTGTAGTCAACGGACAACAGCATCACGTATGGCCAAAGAACAACCTCAAAGCGGGTGATTTTTTATTACTAAACAGACCTTTAGGCTCTGGGGTTATTCTTGCTGCCGATATGCAGCTAAAAGCCGAAGCGGGGACAGTGGATGATCTTTGGGCGCATTTGCTGACGTCTAACCGCACTTTTTTTAAGGCTCTGCAAAACCATGAAGTGCATAGTGCAACCGATGTCAGCGGGTTTGGTTTACTAGGTCATTGTTTGGAAATGGTTGAAGGCTCTGATTTACAAATTAATATCGATAGTCGAAACGTGCCTTTGTTACCCGGGGCGTTAGATTTGTCGCAGCTGGGCGTAGCCTCCAGTTTACTCCCTCAGTTATTACCTTTGAAAAACCGTTGCATGGTCAGTGAAAATGCACAAAACCAGATTATTGATTTGCTCTTTGATCCACAAACGAACGGCGGCCTACTAGTATCGGTTTCACCGGAGGTGGCCTCGAAGTTATTAATTATTGACGGTGTCGTCAAGGTTGGTCACGTTACATCCCGTCTGCAAACGGGAGATAAGGAGATTTCCATTTATTAAGCATAAATAAATGGACCAACCTTGGGCAGGATAGGCAGGCGAGAAAGACAGGATATTGGCCATGAATGAGTCAGCAACTTTGTGTCTTATGCCCGTTTCATCCCCTAGGTTAACGGAATTCAAAAAATTCGTAACGGATGTTTTTTACAGGAATATTATTTGCTTTCATCAATTCTTCAACGTGCTTCAATAACCCTTTTGGACCACAGAAACTGATTTGAACCTGTTGTGGACTGACTTCAGTGGCCACGCGGCGGATCGTCTCTGCTAACGCGTCGCCATCACTTGGATTCGGTACGAACCGTACGCCCGAATCGGCGGCCATCTCTTTAATACGTTCAACGCTAGGGAAAGCCCGAGACGGCTCAAAGCAATACACTAAGGTCTCGGACTCAAAGTGCCCGATGCTTTTATCCTCCAACCATGAAATAAAAGGTGATATGCCAATTCCTGCACCAATCCAGATCTCTGTTTGTGCATCAGGCATGCGCTTAAAGTGGCCGTGGGGAGCATAGACATCGGCCACCATGCCGACTTTAACTTGTTCGCTTAATCTGTGCGTGTAGTCACCCAATGCTCGGATGACAAAATGAATATTGCCCGTGTTAGTCGGCGCACTGGCGATAGTAAATGGATGGGGCTCTCGTAAGCCGGCTTCTTTGAGGGCTAGAAACCCGAACTGACCGGCCTCAAATGCAAAACTACGATTAACGGGCGCAAGTTCTAAGTGTACCGCTTTATTGCCATGTGACACGGCGACCACCTTATATTCGCCACCCGAGGCGAGAAGAGGGTATAACACCAGCTTGTAAAACGCCGCCATTACGCCAATCGCACAGATCAGCGCTAGCCAGATACCAGCTGAGCTATCGAGGGTGATGGGGGATTTAAAGCTCAGCCAATGTAATATAACAATGAGAAAAAACGGACCTGAGAGCTTATGCCACCAACGCCAGACGTGATAAGGGATATTACGGTTTAACGCTAGCAGCACAATAAAACCTAATGCCACGATACTGAGTTGACGTGCTAGCCGCGCCCAGTATTTGGGAAGCTCTAGAATTGGCGACGCATCCCAAGAATCCAGATTAGCTTTAAAAACGAAATGATAAACAGCGAAGACAAGGGCCCATATGCCGAGCCATTTATGGGTTTGGTAGAGCTGATCCAAGCCGCCAAATAATTTTTCAACAAAACTCCAGCGGCTAGATAGAGTGCAAGACGTCGCCATGCATGCTAAAGCTGACGCACCTAATACAAGACTGGCCGTTGCTGCTGTACCCCAAGTTTCATTAGGGATCTGTAGCAAAACACTGATGGTAGTAATAAGCACTATGCTGCTGATAACCTGCCAAGTTTTTACTATCATGCTGTGCCCTATGGTAAAAGTGTTACGTCGCCTCGCTAGCTCGTTCTATGGAGCACGGGCGGCATGCGTAGAGAACCCAGCCATAATGACCTGTCATTTGATGACGTTTCGCATTAAACCAAGGTACCAATTGCGTTTATTTCAACGCCACTATGGCATAGCGTAGTATTGCCGGCCTGATCCACATCAAGGAAAATTAATTGTGCTAACAAGGGATGGTTCACTGTTCCCTACAATGGATTGCTCATTGTATCGGGATGATTAGGGAATAAACTGATTCAAGCGCCTTTATGTTGCACAAAATACACCCTTAATAAGTGTAATTGCTGGTAATTTATTTGTGTATTAAGCGCATCGAACACGGGCTTTAAACGCTCTGCTCCGTGTTGCTTAAACGCGTTGAGGGCTTGGTCGATTTCAGTTTTACTTAGCTTGGTTGCCAAAAGCAGTCGCTCGGGTTCATTAAGACATTCACCTGCTTGCACATAGTCATACAAGTGCTTATTGATGGTGTTAGCTTTAACCTTGTGCAAAGTGGCAAGCGCTTCGATATCGTTACCGTCTTGAAAGGCGTTGATAATTTCAAGGGTTTTGGCACTGGTTTTTTGTGAGCTTTGGCTGCTTGATTTGGTGGCTTTACTGGGGGCTTTACTGGGGGCTTGGTCGTTACTAACTTCTTGTAAATTATTTTGCTGGCAATAATCACTGATAAGCTGCAAAAATATCTCACCGTATTTGTCTAATTTAGCCTGACCGACTCCGTGAATTTTCAATAAACTCTGTGATGAGCGAGGAAAGTAGTAAGCCATTTCGCTTAACGTGCGATCAGCGAACACAGCATAAGGTGGAATATTGTCGGCATCAGCTAAGCGTTTTCGCTCTGTTTTAAGTATTTGTACTAGCGCTGCGTCGCCTGGTTGCGCCGAGGTGGTACTGGTTTTACTGCTAACGGTTGCTTGTTGTAGCAGGGCGAAGAAGGGGGCATTGCCTTTGAGTACGTCAGCTGCTTGTTTGGTCAGGCGCAGCCCGCCGAATTGTTCATCTTGACTCAATAACCCCTTTTGCAATAGCTGGCGCGATAGCACCATCCACTGCTTTTTGCTGTACTCGTTGCCAATGTTGTAAGTTGAAAGCAAGTTGTGCTGGTTTTGCAGTATTTTTTCAGCGTTTGAGCCTCGTAATACATCAATAATATGGCTGGCACCAAAGCGCTCACCGGTACGATACACACAAGAAAGAAATTTTTGTGCTGCAACCGTTAAATCACTTTTTTGCTTGCTCTCATTACAGCAATTATCGCACTTTGCACAATTTTCACTTTGCGGTGTTTCGGCAAAATACTGCAGTAATGGCAATCTACGGCAAGTGTCTGTTTCAGCCAGTGCCAGCATTTGATTTAGGTGCCCGGTGGCAATCCGTCTTTCCTGTTCGTCGGAAATCTGGTCGATAAAATAGCGTATTTTCCCGGTATCTCCATAACCAAAGAGCAAAAGACAATCGGCAGATAAGCCATCGCGACCGGCTCGGCCAATTTGTTGATAATAACCTTCAATATTTTTTGGTAAATCGTAATGCAAAACATAGCGCACATCAGGTTTGTTAATACCCATACCAAAAGCAATGGTGGCCACTACAATATGCACATCATCGCGAATAAAGCGTTCTTGCGCATCATTTCGCCTAGCACTGCTAAGCCCTGCATGATAGGCCGCCACTGAGTAACCATCGGCGCTGAGTTTGCCGCTCAGCTCATCAACCTGCTTACGTGACAGGCAGTAAATAATGCCGGATTGATCTGGATGCAGCTTGATAAAACTGGTGCATTGCTGGTAGGGATTGTCTTTAGGTAATACCTCTAAATATAGATTTGGCCTGTCAAAACTGGCAATGAATTCGCTGTTATCAGGAATATGAAGCTGTCGCTTAATGTCGGCTCGCACCCGCGGGGTAGCCGTGGCAGTCAGGGCAACGCACACCGCACTGGGGAACTGCTCAAGTAACAGATTCAGTTGGCGATATTCAGGACGAAAATCATGCCCCCATTCTGAAATACAATGGGCCTCATCAATGGCAATACAGGCCAGTGGGACGCTTTTTAATAGCGCAATAACATTGGTTTGCAAAGCCGTTTCTGGTGCTAAAAATACCAATTTACAACGTTGCTCGCCAATAGCCTGCAGGTTGTCTTGATATTCCTGTTTTGAAAGGGAGCTATTTAATACACAAGCTGGAATATTGAGTGCTTGGAGTTGGCGCACTTGATCTTGCATCAGTGAAATGAGGGGGGAAATAACCACTGTCAGGCCATCAAACAATAAAGCCGGAATTTGATAACACAACGATTTACCGCCGCCGGTAGGCATGATCGCCAGAGTATTTTGCTTGTTGAGTACGTTGCCGATAATCGCTTTTTGCGACTGGCGAAACTCGTTAAAACCAAACACTTCTTTAAGGATTTTACTGGCTTGGTCGATCACGCATTATGTCCTTCTTAAGTGGTTATTATTTGCTCATACAATGCTATAACGGTAACAATATTTTTTTAAAAATTCGTTGTCTACGTTAAGATCGGATTTAATGGAAGGTATGTAAAAAATCCATTTAGCGTTACTGTGGCCAAGTGTGTTTGCATAAAAATGCCACTGTAACAAACTCTGCAAAAAGCTTAGATATACAGTTATTAGCGAGGTTGAAAATGCATACCTATTCATCGTACATAAGATGCATTATGAAGCGCACCGAGGTGTTGCCTATCTCAAATATGCTTACGGCTTAATGTGATCCTCATTTTTGCAGATTACTGCGGATCAAATTAGCGCTATTGGTTAAGCTGCCTATAGTACCCAAAACACCCATTGCTGATGCCACGATCATATACAAAGAGTTACCCGATGTCAGAGCAATTGTGCCAATAACCATCACAATCAGTAACGTCACGGGTAGTCTATAACTCTGCCACCGGCCCAGGTTACCCTCCGCGACCAGTTGGTGAAGGGTTTCTCTGTCTTCGGCATACTGAACAAAATAAGCAAAACTTTTATTGACGATATGTACCCTGCCTCGTTTAACTTTTATGAGCCCATTCAAAGCCAAATGTTCTAACATTTGCAGATTAGCGGGATTTACTCGTTTGTTTTGGGCCAAATAGAATAGTGCTAGCTTCTCTGCTGCTGAACAGGATTCCCACTTGAAACGATAAAGAGCTTCAGACTTAAGTAAAATAAAGTTAATTGATGCCCATTCTTTGTGGGTTTTTTGCCAATCTTTGAGGTATATCCAACGCAATAAATTAAACGACTTATACCATGTGTTAGCGATGGGTAAGTTTAATTCAGAACGAAGAAATTCCAACATTGGAAATGCATCCACTTCATGTTGAATAAATTTTAAATCTAGATTTTCTTTAAGGTCCGAGGGGACTAAAACCGAGAAATCCATGAGACATTCAGCCCACGAGAAATATTCCCCGTGTTCAAGTTGTTGGGCGCTTTGTCCTTGAGAATTTAGCAGCGTATCTTTTAAACACAAACGTTGCAGGCTATGGAATTCACTGATAATAGTGACGCTGGCAAGGTGCCCTGCAATTTCTAGCGATTTTAAATGATTAATAAAACGTAGCAGTAGTTTTCTTTGTATGGGCAGCTCTAAAGTCATTTCTATATCCCATAGCGTTAATGCTATTCCTTCTTTGCTTCTTTCTAAGGATATTTTCATATTGGGAAAAGGATTATCTTGTCCGGCAATCTCCACTAACGACGGACAAAGAGTGAAAAAATTACCAAATAATACGGGTAAATGTTTTGCCTTGTTTTGCCATTGCTGTAATAACAGAGCAATGTTGTAACCGGCAGTCGGAACAGTATTCAAGTCGAGCACTAATGCCTTATTCGGATAATAGTCATCTATTTTATAGGGGCGGTTAACAATTTGATTGAGATGGCGCAAAAACTCCGGTGGCCCGAATAAGCGCACGGCCAAAATGAGTTTATTAAAACGTACCCAGATAAAACAAAGTATTAAAAAACTGACAACCATAATAAATAAATACCCGTTCAGATCTGCAGTGCGCGCAAGTTTCAATTCTTCGGTTTCTTCGGTTTCTTCGGTTTCTTCATTCTCTCCTGTTTGCTTTTTATCTTCTTTAAAACCTAAATAACGGATTACCCAGCTTTTCATATCTGATGTATTAACAAGCTTGCCAAAGTGGCGAACGTCTTTAGGTTGCAAATACGGGGTGTCAGTTGCCTTTGACGTTAAGGTTTCTTCCCACTCATCAGAGATGGGCATAAGACTCAAGGGGGCCACATGAAATCGGCTGATCGAATTAGGATACCGGTTAAGTGCACTGGTATGTAATTCCTGACGTTCTTGATTTAATCTAGCGGGATATAACTTCTGGGTGTAGTACCAATTCAAACTTAACGACGAAGACATGCCGACCTGTTGCAGGTAAAAAGTGCATAAAGCGCCCGTAAAAATATAACAAATGGTTAATACGAATGCGCCCCTTTTGCTGTTTATTGGCTGACGCTGCGCCTGGCGTGACTTGCGATAGTATTTCTGATATTCGAAATATCCCCAAGCCAAACATGCGACGGCAGCCAGTACTGTAAGCCAATACACATAAGGTGGTTCTATTCCATTTGAGCGGTTAAGAGCATTGTCGAGCCAAAAACCAAGATAGATGCTGGCAATATAAATTGAACTAAACAACATGATTTTGCGCCGTTCAATAACCAATGGAATTGACCATTTTAATTTGATTAAACCAGTATCAAAAAAGTGTCGCATTATGACTATGCACAGCGAAATAAATAATAATATTACGGCCATGGTGATGCTGTTTAGCAGAAATAGATTGGTCATAAAAATATCAAGACTGTCACTTGGCATAAATATCACCAATGCCCATTGCTCGATGGGCATTTTTTGATAACTAAAAGTACCGGCTACTCCATGATAAAACCCTTCGACCCAATCTCCTTTTTTTCCCAAACCCGCGCGTATACGGTGCGTGATTTTCTCGCTTCCTTGACCAAAACTAAATAAATTTTCCACTAAGGTGCGATCTTCGTCTAAATGAAATAAAACCTGACCAGAGTCTCGATCGACGACCATATATGTCATGTCTAATAATTTATTAGGCTGATTAAATTCAGTCATCGTTAGGGATGGAAGGGTGATGTCGGCCACCATGACATAGCCTTCGCCGTTTTCTTGAGGGTCGTCGTAAAGGGGCATACCTATTGTGCTGCCACGTGTTCCGTTATTAAGATTCAGCAGGCGCTGTATATAGAAGTTTTTTATATCCGGTGGACTTTGCTTACCTGCCGACTTAGATAGGTCACCGAACTTCGCTTGCCAGCCTTTTAGGTCACGGACATTTCTAAAATATTGCCTCTGTGCAAGTTGGAAGCTGGTCGGTTTTTTATTATTTTCGTTGAAAAAAAACATCGGCATAGTATCGCTACCGTCTTTATCCAAAAGCACAATATTCAAAATTTTAGTCTGTTGGGTGATCCCTTTTTCAGCGTTAAACCACTGGGCATATTTTTCATCATCTTTTTCGCTAGGAATAAACTGCAGGCCGGGGGCAAAAAAGTTTATCTGATTCAATCGTTTTTTGTTTGTAATAACCGATTCGAGATCACAGTCAGTGGGCCTATCCACAGTTTGATAGACATCTGTTAGCGTGCTGTAACTCCACTTTGTTTTTTCTTTAATTGCATCGGGCGTTTGATAATTGTCACAGTGTAATAGAAGTGAAGCGAGTGCTGTACGTTCTGCTGTTTCTGTTTGCTGAACAGTGTTTCCAGGTAAGTTTTCTGGCAGAGCTTCAAGCAAATTGCGATAAAATCTACGGTATTTTTTGAGCTCATCAACTATCTCACTCATTTCTCGATTAAATCCAGAATTGATACTTGTCAGTAGTTGCTTTGCTTGCGTTTTTTTATAGCTCTGTTCGGTGGTTTTTTCCCCATAAGCGAACAACAGTGAAATAACCATTACAAAAAGAAGATAACTGCAGACCATTGTTAAGTAATAAAAGATATCTCCCACAGCTTGATTGTTGGATAACATAAACAGACGTGACATGACCCAAGCAAAGATCAAGAGCAGCAAAGTGATAGATAGCAAACTCAAATTCCAGCGCTGGCTTTGCTCTGCTTTAAGCATGGGTTTGGGCAGTACACCCAATACGTAAAGAGGTTTTGATATATCACCGATGAGTTTGTCTGTATTGCTCAGTTTGTAGGGATAAATGAAGATGCGGTACTCACCTGCTGTGAGTTGCAAATCTAAAAAATGATTGAAACCAGGTAGTTTTTGCCCTTCAACGGTGGAAGATTGCTGGTTGTCGGATGCAAGATCTTTCCAACTGAGATTTTGTTTTTCGGCAATAAGTCGACTTATATGGTTAACGTTAATGATTGAAAGAGCCGATTGTTCGCCGCGACTCGCGATAACTTTATTAGATTGATTAACGAATAAATAGAGACTAAAGCCCGCTTTGGGGACGGGCAGAATGTCATTGCTGGCAACACTTGCGCAGGCGATGTACTTATTTACCTTCTTTTCTATTTCCGGTTCTTTGACATCGTCAATTCCTTTTGGCTTAACTAAAAAATTTTGCCCGTCGAATTGGTAATAAAACAGATTGGTTTGTGCGCCAGTTTCATCCGTTGGTTTACAGCTTTTGCTTTGCTGGCTTGTCAGCTTTGCACTTTTATAACTGGGCAGAATGGCCCGTATATTGGCTTCGCTTTCGCCCCATTCATACAAGCTAATTAATTGGGCGAGGTTATTATCTAGTTGTGAGGCGGCTTCAGACAACACTCGAAAATAATTGGTATTAGCAAAATTTTCTTGCTGCAGCCTGTATTGATAATAACCGAAGGCGACAATCGAAAAAATGCCAATCAAAGCAAGTAACCAAATACGTAAAAATTTTGGTTTACGGGGGAGGGTAGAATTGTTTTCCATTTGATTTTTGGCCATATCCCTAGCCTAAATGTTCACACTTGTATGATTATTGACCAATATCATGAGAGTGCAAATAGAAGTGGTTGATTATTTTCCCGTAATTAAGTTGAGCGGCTAGATTAGGTTAATAGTTACGGCTCTGGGGCGGCGTGTAGAAGTCACGATTTTTGCTATTCAAGGTTTTGATAGTTAATGATTCATCGTTGTGCGTGGTGGTTTAGATCAAAGTTGATTGTAATAGAGCGCTATAAAACGTGGAGTTCACCCAATGACAATTGATTTTATTGATGTGCAAGCACCTGAAGCTGGTCAATGGCAGCAAGTATCACCGGGTATTCTGTGGATACGCATGCCGTTGCCGTTTGAGCTGGATCATATCAACTTATATTTGATTGAAGATAATGACCCTGTCACCAATGAAAAAGGTTACGCGCTTATCGATACCGGATTTGGGGTAAACAAAACGCAAGAGTTATGGGATAGCCTACTAAATCAATTAGATGTGCCTTTAACCAAAATAATCGTCACCCACATGCATCCTGATCACATAGGTATGGCTGGTTATTTAGTCGATAAATATCGTGCGCCATTGTATATGAGTCATTCTGAATACTTTGTTGGCAGAGCTATGAGTGCAGGCAGCAGAGGTGCATCAGACTGGCAAGACGATGAATACCTTGTGCGCTGTGGTATGTCATCAGAGTACGTGGCAACCGCCAGTGAAAACCGCAAAACGAATAAAGGGGTAGGGCAAGTTATTCGGCCAATTCCTTTGCATCATGAACGTTTGCAAGAAGGCGATAATCTGACCATTGGTGGCCATCAGTGGCAGGTGTTGATTGGCAGAGGACACTCGCCAGAACATGTTTGCTTGTTTAACCCCACAACAAACGTATTGATATCAGGGGATCATGTGTTACCCATCATCACCCCGAATATAGGGGTGTACAGTACCGAGCCAAATGCTAACTCTCTGAAAATGTACTTAGACACTTTACCGCAGTTTAAAAACCTTCCACAGAACGCGCTGGTATTACCCTCTCATAAACAACCATTTGTTGGGTTACATAAGCGGGTTGATGAATTGATTGAGCATCATCATGAGCATCTTGCCAACCTAAAATCGTTTTGCGCACAAGGTAAAACTATCAAAGAATGCTTACCTGTATTGTTTAAACGGGAGTTAAACGAACACAATATGTTCTTCGCCATTGCCGAAGCGCTTGCGCACCTGAACTATCTGTATTTTGAGGATGAAGTAAGCCGAGATATCAACGAAGACGGGCACTATGTTTTTACTCTAGCCTGTGAGCATTGACGGGATGAGTAAAAATGATAGCAAAAGGATAAGCGACTTTTATTTTTCGTTTCAATAGGCATGAATCTCACTATTTTTAGCGACGCCTTGTTCAACACTATCGCGGAATTTTGATAAAAATATCGTTAGGGTATCGCCAAGTACAAGAGAACGATACCGGATACAAACGCCGCTAAGGTCACCGCTCTATCTTTTACATTGTGAGTTGTATCATTGTTTACTTTGGGGATTAAATCTGACGCACCGATGTAAATAAAATTACCTGCGGCAAAGGGAATAAGCCAAGAAACATCTATTTTAAAAGATAAAAAATAAGCGATTAATCCACCCAGTAAAAACGTCAGCCCAGATAGAAAATTGAAAAACAATGCTGAACGATTGGACCAGCCACCATCAGCAAGTACAGCGAAATCTCCTAACTCTTGTGGCACTTCATGTGCTGCGGCTGCGAGCCAACTGGCAATACCTAAACGGATATCGATTAAAAAGGTACCGGCTATTGCCATGCCACCCAAAAAATTATGCAGCCCATCGCCAAATAAAATTAAGTAGGTCAAAGGTTCTTTGTGTCCATCTTGCTGACTGGGTATTTGATGGGTGTGACGCCAATGCAAAAATTGCTCAAGAATGAAAAAAGCAGTAAACCCACTGATAATTAATAATCCAATCTTCCCTATACTCAGATTAGCTTTAAGCGCAGCAGGGATCATATGCAAAAATGCCCCTCCTAGAAGCGAACCCGCAGCGAAGGCAACCAAAGGTAATAGCAATTTTTTAAGGGTCGATGGCTTCAATAGCAGTGTTACACTACCCACCAGTGCTATTGAGCTCATCAATAAACTGCTGACAATTATCCAAGCCAATGTCGTCATTAAGCATGTCCCTTTTTATGTATCGCGCAATGCCATAACTAAGTATGTCGACGGTATATTACGTCAGGTTGAAACGACATTATTTTGGTTTGTACGATGGCTTTTTTAGCGAGTTACCACCAATTAGCGTGGTATATTTTACTGATATCACCAGTCTAAGATATATTTTTTGGCAGACTTACTGTTTGTTGTAAAAAATTGATTATCATCAACATAATTTTTATCACTTAACTGATAATTAGCGTTAATTACTATGCATATTTAATAAAGAGAACAAAATGCGGTTTGAAAAAACACGAGATGCCATTAAACATGCAAAATCATTTCATATTCGGTTAGCTAAACTATATGAGTTTCTGGCAACTAACGAAAATCCACAAAAAGTAGAATTATTATTAAATTACCTCATTAAGCACGAAAATGACGCTGCCCAAGCATTAGGAAATTATGAGAAAGACTCGTCTACCGGCATTCTAGATACTTATCTTCAATTCGCTAATGACCAAAATATACTTAAGATCCCAGAGTTTGAAACGTTGCAAACCGATAAATCCATGGAATATATTGCTGAATTGGCAACGAGATTTAGCGATGAACTTATTGAGTTATATAGCCAAGTAGAGCAAGAAGTGGATGAAATGCAGTTGAAAGAAATATTCACTAATTTAGTTGAGATGCAAAAACAAGAAAAACGAATATTATCAATGAATATTGACCGAATGATGGATATTTAAGCCTTCAAGCGCGATGTGTAATCAATGAGGCCAATAATCATGTTAGTGCAGAATTTAATCATTCATTTCTTGAATGGTTTTTATGATCAGGCTACCCAACTGCCGTGTGTTAAATAGGTTTCCGTTACTGTTTAGTAAACTGACATTCAGAATTTTAGCTAAGTTTCGTAATTTGGGTTTAACAGGGCTTATCTGTTCGCCGTTTAAGTCAATTTCAATTGTGCCTGTCTCAAGTTCACGGATAAGATAGCCCTGAAATGTAACTTCTTTAACAGACTTTATCTCAACTCTATTTTTAGGTCTGCCGCTTAATTTACTTAATGACAGCATTCGCTTAGTGTTTCTTTCATTGCCCAAAAGTTCAATCATCTCAGCGGTAGAGGTGTCTAATAACGTCTCTACCTGCATCTCGTCTGTATTAACACGAAGAATGATTACCCGGTCAACGAATTCAAGGGTGTTTGCATTAAACGTAACATGCCCCTTGTTTCCCATCATGGCCGTGGTCTTTACTGATATACGCTCGCCCTCAGCGCTAACTACGTCATAACCCCTTTGATTTACCTCGGTAGCCATTTGCCCGTTGGAAATTAGCGCCGCATATAATTCCCCAATACGGCCGCAAAGGTGACGTAATTCAGTCGGTGGCACACCCCAACTTAATTCTCGCTCAAACCAGTTCATCGCTTCGCCAAGCGATTGGATAATTTGCATTTGTGTTAAGGCCATAACGCCAAGCTACAAATGATGATTTACCATGAAAAACGATTATCACCCATGAAAAATGATTATATAAAGCATAATTTCGTGAATAATGATTACAAACTATATTATGACGGAAAATTTAAATCAATTGCGTGAAAAACCATTACAAGGCATTAAATATGATTATATTTACTGGCTCAGCGTGAATTTTGATTATTTATTAGTAAGCATTATGGTAGTCCATTACAAAAAAAGGGTAATACAACGAATTACCTTGAGTGGGCTAAAAGATACTGTCATCACTTAAAGCAGACGGATGAGATGTACCATAAATCTCAGCCAACTTGGGGCGAGATACATGGGTGATTATGGACGGCTACTGTGAATTCAAACTGACATATTGATCTTCCCCTAACTCTGTAGACACTTTTTACTTAGTAACAGGCGGAGTGGAAATCACATATCCCTAGATTACCGGACGCACTTACGATTGGCCGAATGAAACACTAACTAATTTGCCACCAAAAGAATATGAGCTGCTAAATTAGAAAAGCTTTATATAAAACTTATAGATAAAAGCGCTGGTTACAGTAGAGCAACACTTTATCGTGGCGGTACGATCGGGGGCAATCTTATCGTAGTGGATAAAGAAAGTGTTTATTACTCGCACTTTATTAATCTTTGCAGGATTTACTTATAGTCAAATGAGCACGTGTAAATTACGGTTCAGAGTGCATGTGGTCACAATCTGGTCACAGAGAATGAAGAGTTAGTGATTGATAACTTGATAGGCTTTTAGAAATGGTGCACCCGACGAGATTCGAACTCATGACCTTTGCCTCCGGAGGGCAACGCTCTATCCAGCTGAGCTACGGGTGCAATAATATATTTTACTTTCTTCGTTTTCATCCATGAAGCTTGGTTCCAACCAAATCATCGCGGTTTGTCGTTCTTCTTTCTCGACGTGACGTTCAACTACCTCTCGTCACTTCGCGACTAATCATTAGCCAGCTAAGCTAAAAGCGCTTCATTTTGTGAGCGCTGATTCTAATGAAATACAGCGTTTTTTCCACTTTTATTTAGTTTTATTTTTGTCGATATATGTTTAATGTCGAGTTTTCTGGTTTATCGAACCTAGGTTACAAAATGAAGTTGTCATATTGGCGTGATATTCCCTTCTAATCATAAATTAACAGAATAAATTGGTTATGTGATAACATAACGCTTTTAATGTGGGGCTTTATTTTAACTTTTTGGGCGAGATTATGATTTCTAGAAGACAGTTTACTTTGGGCGCAAGTGCGTTAGCGTTTGGTGGTCTTACGGCGAGTTATTTTGGCAAAGTAAATGCAGCTTCTTTAGCTAAAAATACTCATGGGTTTGGTCCTCTTGTCGCCGATCCTCAGAATATTTTGGATTTGCCCGATGGGTTTGATTATCAGGTTATTTCACAATTGGGTGATGAAATGGCGGATGGTCTTACCGTACCAGATAGAGCTGATGGCATGGGTTGTTTCGCGTTAGACGAGGAGCGTGTTGTGCTTATTCGTAATCATGAGTTGCACCCAAGGGACTTAATCAAGGCTGAGTCGAGTATTAAACAACATAAGAGTCAGTTAGCTTACGACCAAAACAGTGATGGTGTGGCCTTACCTGGGGGAACCAGTAAGATGGTTTACAACCTGAAAACCCAAACGTTGGAAGAGCAGTTTTTGACCTTAGTTGGCACAGTGCGAAATTGTGCCGGTGGCGTGACGCCGTGGAATAGTTGGTTGACCTGTGAAGAGTCGGTACTTAAAGCGGGTACTGGTGTATCGAAATCCCATGGTTATATTTTTGAAGTGCCAGCCTCTGCTCAAGGGTTAATCAAACCACAACCCTTAACCGCCATGGGGCGCTTTAATCATGAAGCGGCAGCGGTAGACCCACGAACGGGGATTGTGTACTTAACGGAAGACCGTGGCGACAGCTTGTTTTATCGCTTCATTCCTCATCAACCAGGGAAATTAGCCCTAGGCGGTCAACTACAGGCCTTAGTGATTAAAGGCACTAAAGGTTATGACACACGTAATTGGGTAGCGGATCACATGCCGGTACAAGAGTGGGTGGATGCCCAGTGGATAAACCTAGATAGCCCTGAAAGCCCTGAAGATGACCTGCGTGATCGCGGTTTTAAAGACGGGGCAGCATTATTCGCTCGGGGTGAGGGGATCCATTGGGGTGACAATGAATTGTATTTTTGTTGTACCAATGGCGGTGCAAAGCAACTCGGGCAAATTATGCGCTATAAGCCGTCTTCTTTTGAAGGGCAACCAGAAGAAGCGAGTTCATCTGGAAAGCTACAATTGTTTTTACAAAGTGAAGATGAATCCCTGTACAACTTTGGTGATAACTTAACGGTTACGCCTTACGGTCATCTTTTAGTGTGTGAAGACCAGTACACCGACGTGGTTAATAATCATTTGCGCGGAGTTACCCCGCAAGGTGAAGCTTATAATTTTGCGCGTTTGAATATGCAAACGGAATTGGCTGGTGCATGTTTCTCACCAGATGGCTCAGTCTTATTCGTGAACCTCTATTCACCGACTAGAACCCTAGCCATAAGGGGACCATGGGATACGTTTGCTGGTTAATGTTATGTAAAGACTGGTAATTCAGCTAATAAACAAACAATAAAAAGCCTGCATGAAACCAAAGGGGACACAGTGTTTCATGCAGGCTAGTACTACCCGTTTACAGCGTTTGCTTTACTGATAGCGTTTACAAGGGATTACAGCAAGCGCTTGGGCTAACTTACGTCATAGGATGGCGGCGTACTAATTCGAGTACGTCAAAACAAGCGCCCATGGTGTGATAGTCGGTTTTGCCAATGGGGCTTTTGAGCTGGTCAATTTTTTGGTTGTCGTGGGTCAGTATTCTAAACCAGGCGCCGTATTGATGATCGACCATATGCTGCCAAGAGTACTGCCAAATTTTGTCGTACCATTGCTGATAAACAGCGTCACCGGTGTGGTGATGTAAGTAGGCTGCACAGCACATAGATTCCGCTTGAACCCAGAAGTATTTTTCATTGTCGCAAATGCTCATGTCTGGGGCGAAACCATAGAATATACCACCGTGTTCTTTGTCCCATGCGACTGCTAATGATTGGTCAAATAGGGCTTTGGCGCGCTGAATTAACCACGGGCGTTGGTCGTGCTTGGCAATGAATAATAGTAACTTGGCCCATTCTGTTTGGTGACCAGGTTGAAATCCCCAAGGACGAAACAGATTTTTCGGGTCGTCTTTGTTGTACTCAAGGTCGACTTGCCAATTGAGATCGTAATGTTCCCAAATTAAACCGCCCATTAGCGCCGCTTGTTGATTGGTCATCTTGTCTGCTAAGGCGATAGCGCGATCAAGAAAGCGACGTTCGTTACTGGCTTCATAGGCCGCTATTAACGCTTCACAGGTGTGCATATTGGCATTTTGACCGCGATAGTTATCACATACACTGAAATCGGCATTGCATTGGTCTTTGTAAAGGCCTGCGCTTGCATCCCAGAAGTGGGTTTCCATGGTGTCGAACGTGTCACTTAGGTATTCGCGCGCTTCTTCTAAGCCTGCGCGCAACGCCCAGCTGTAAGCGAGGATCACGAACGCAAAGCCATAACAGTGATTGGTTTGATCTTTTACGCTGACAACGCCCTCTTGCACGTCTATTAGCCAGTTATAACCGCCCGTTTCGGGTATGTAATGAGCGCTGCGAATAAATGCAATACCAGACTTTACCCGTGCTAGATATTTGGCTTCGCCGAATTCTTGATAGGCACGGGCATAGTTAAAGACAAAACGGGTTGAGCTCACTAGGTGGCGGGTGCCCTTGTCGTACACATCGCCGTTGTCTAGGAAGTTTTGATAGAAGCCGCCATGGGGGTCATCTACGTTGGCTTCGTAAAACTTGAGCGTGTCGCTTATATGGTCAAGCAGAAACGTAGGGCTGCTAAAATGTGGTGTGCTGTTTGTCATCTTAATCTCCTGACGTTACTTAAAGTAACCAATGCAACGCAATAGCTGCGGTCCACGAGAAGTCTTTACCACCACAACCTGCACCCGTTTCAGGGTTGAAGTATTCGTAGTAACCAGACAAATCGACTAATGCGCGACAGTCGCTCCGTAGTTTATCAGCGGTGTCTTGAAAGCCTTCACTTTCAAAGCCTAGGGCTATCATCCAGTTGATGTGTAACCAGATAGGCCCACGCCAGTAACGTTGTGGCTCGTAACGACTTTCTTCTGGGTGAGTAGAGGCGATGCAGTATTGACTCGCAGCGTTCCACTGTTTGGCCTTGGTGTTTAAGATTTCTTTTTGCTGCGCGTCAGCTAAGCCTGCAAATAAAGTCAGCATACCGGCTGACGTACGCACTTTACATAAGGTGTCTGTTAGTACGTTGCGGCAATAGAAGTATTGAGACTCAGGGCACCATAATGTTGAAATCGCGCTTTGCGTAAGCTCAATACGCTGAGCTAATACATCTAAGCGTTTGTCTTTAATGCCTAATGTTTCACCCAAAGCGAGTATATCTTTACTGCCTTTGTGCAATATAGCGATGATGGCAATGTCGTTTACCTTGTAAGGGCACTCATTGAAGATGACTTCGCTGTCGAATTTATGCTTCTTAAAGAAGTCGACCAAAAACAGAAAACGGTCGTATTCACTTTTATGCGGACGTTGCGATGAATCAACATGGCCAAGGTCACGACGTTCATATTCCCAATCTACACAAGGTACCGCTGCTAGAGCTTCATCCCACGCTGGGCTGTTGTCCATGCCGGATTCCCAAGGGTGGTAACTAACGACTAAACCCGTATTGAGTGGATCCCGCTCTTTATACCACCAAAGGTGGTAGTCAACTAAGTTAGAAAATAATGATTCGGCTTTACTGCGCGCTAAGGCTTTATCGTCAGCTGTGTCGAGCATATCTTTGATGACACTTGCCACCACGGGAGGCTGTGAAATAGACGTACTTTTTACCCGTTTATCTGAGCCCCAAATATCTGGACCCGGGAAATAAGTCGTGGAGTCTTGATGAAACAAGATGTGCGGCACCATGCCGTTATCCCACTGACCGTCAAACAATACTTCCAATTCTTGCCATGCACGGGGTTCGTCGAAGTGTTTCCAACCTAAGGCGGTAATAGCAGAGTCCCAGTTCCACTGGAATGGATACAAGCCATGGGTAGGCACAGTGTACCCACCAAGATCATTCGCAATCAGTGTCTCTTTGGCTTTTTCTATTAATGCAGCAGTATTTTCTGAAACATCTTTTCTATTAACATCATAAGTCATAATGGGTGCTCTTTTTGGTTTATTAGCCGACAAATGAATCTTAAAGCACTCATAATGGGTTGTAAATGTTTTTTTTGTGTGTTTAAATTTGATTTGTAGTAACAAATAAATAACATAACGTTAAACGTTCGCATCATTTATGACGAACACACTATTGACCATCTTTAAGAGATTGGAGAACACCATGAAAATGACACCTATTGCCTGTGCAGTATCGATACTTTTTGCTGCACCGTTATTTGCCCAAGAAGAAAAGACTGAGAAACCAAAGGCTGATGAATATGAAAACATCATTGTTACCGGTTCAAGCGTTGCGCGTACAGAAGCAGATACACCTGCTAAAACAACGCTGATTGGGAAAGACCAAATTGCGAACACAGGTTTTTCAAGTCAGGCAGACATATTGATGAGTGTTCCCGGTATTAAAGTGGAAGGTGGTGGTGGCGAAGTGGCAACCAACGCATTTGTAAGGGGTTTACCTTCAGGAGGCCAGTTCCAGTTTACGCCCCTTAATTACGATGGCATGCCTGCATTTCAGTCTGGGTTAACCTCTTCTGCACAGGATGTTTATTACCGCCCTGATATAGGTATAGAAAGAGTGGAATATGTTGGTGGTGGTGTATCTAACTTGTTCGGCCCTGGTTCAGTGGCAGGCATAATCAACTATATTTCTCGTAAAGGAAGTGACGACCCAGAAAGTACCGTTCAAGTAGAACTTGCCGAAGACGGTCGCATTAGAACAGATTTTTTCAATAGTGGTGCGTTATCAAGCGATGACAATATTTACTATGCTATCTCTGGTTTCTACCGTTACGACGAGGGCCCTCTAGATACTGGCCTACCCACTAAAGGTTACCAACTTAGAGGTAATATACGCAAAGAATTTGATGATGGTCATATCGCATTCCATGGTCAAATGATTAACGACAAAGTGCAATTCTTCTTACCATTGCCTTTAGAGGGCGCATCGCGTGACCGATTAACCGGTAATGACGGTGAAACCGTTTATGTTGCCCAGACGGTAGCTGCCGCTGACCTAAGTTACCCCACTGCGGATGGTACCTACGAGTCGCCTATTCGTGACGGTGTATCTACAGAAGGTGGTTCATTTGGTGTTGATTTTGAAAAAGAATTAACAGACACATGGCGCTTAAGCGGTAAAGCGAAAGCCGCAAGTTATGATCATCAATTCAATCTATTCCTTGACGGAGACGGTATCGCCAATACGCCTGAGCCTCAAAGTGGTTATGTTACCAACGCAGGCAGAACGGTAAATGGTGATTTGCTCAGTTCATTGGGCACGGCCAATTACACGTGGTCTGAAACAGGTAACGCCTTACCTGACGATTATTTAGTCTTCGGTAACCGTTTATTGGATCGCCAAAGAGACGGTGACTTTTTCAGCACTGAGTTTAACGTAACAGGTGAACTAGAAGCAGGCGGCTTTGACCATACTGTGAATATTGGTACGTTTTTCATTAACGCCTCGCAAATGGACTACAACATTATATCCAGTTACTTAGCTGATTTTAGTAACGGTAAGAATGCACGTTTAGTTGACCTGTCTTTTACTAACGAAGCAGGTGAAACGGTTCAGTATTCTAAAAATGGGGTTGTAGGGCCAGGTACGAGTTATACCAACAAAGACCTAACCAGTAAACGGATCGCATTTTATGTCACAGACCAAATGGAAAACGACAATTGGGCGTTTGATGTGGGTATGCGTGTAGAGCGCGCTGAAGGCACCACTAAGTCAGAAGGCAGTGAAGTGGTTGTAGTATCTGATGACCCGTCATTAGCATCTAACCTGCAAGTGAATACTACAGGTAACGGTCGTTTCACTTATGGTGAAGTCGGTACCACAGAAGCTGCTTTCTCTGGTGCGCTGTTATACAAAATGGATGACAGCGACATGAACTTGTACGCTAACGCATCAAAGGGTTATTTCTTCCCACAAATCAGAAGTATCACCTTTAACGACAACGGTGAGCCGCAAAGCTATGAAGGCGAAGATATTACCCTTGGCGCAATAGGTGTGAAGTACTTCCCGAAAGACTTATATATAGATGCATCACTGTTTATTGCTAATCTAGATAATCGTCGCTCTGTTGATTTCGAAAATGATGGTTCAGGCGGTTTACTTGAAGTGGTTAAGCAGCAATCTACTGAAACCACCGGTGCTGAAATTATTTCACGCTGGAATGTATCTGACGAAATCACGCTAGAAGGTAATATTACTTATCAAGATGCTGAATTTAGCGAAGGGGCTAATGTGGGTAAACAACCCAGAAGACAGCCTGAATTTACCGGCAACGCAGCGGTTTCTTATAACAACGGCTTTGTTGATGCACGTTTAGGCGTGAGTTACTTCGGTGATTCTTACGCCAATGACGACAACTCGGTTGAATTAGATAGCCACACTATTGCCACCTTTAATGCGGGTTATTCTTGGGAGCTTAATAACGACCAAGAAATAAGACTGGGCATTAGCGTATGGAATCTATTTGACAGTGAAGGAATTACGGAAGGTTCTCCACGTCAAGGAAATAGCCAAGTTTCTGGTGGTGAGTTCTTTATCGGACGTCCCGTATTGCCTCGTCGTGTGAGCCTAACCGCTCGGTATGATTTTTAAGTGAGTGTATTGGTGTCTGCTTGCGCCAATTAGGTTGAGTAGCTTACCCATTGGAAAAGATCCCAGTGGGTAACTATTCACCGTTCTTTTAATTTAGTAGCTTGAACGGTATGGTTTTAGCTCGTGCAGATATGTGAAGAGAATTATGAATACACTAGATTTTTTAATTGTTGCATTGTATTTGGTGGCGCTTTTAGTCATGGGATTTATGCTGCGTGAACAGACAAATAAAAGTGACTATTTTTTGGGTGGGAAAAGTCTAGGATGGAAGCCCTTGGCGTTGTCGGTCATGGCTACTCAGCTTTCTGCTATTAGTTTTATTTCTGCCCCCGCTTTTGTAGGGTTGCGTGAAGGTGGTGGCTTGCAGTGGCTTTCCTACGAATTAGGGGTGCCGTTAGCTATGCTGCTGGTGTTATCTACTATTTTACCTAAGTTATACCGCGCAGGGATCGTCAGTATTTATGATTACCTTGAAACCCGTTTTGGCCGTTCTACGCGGGTATTGATCAGTATTGTTTTTCAATTTAGTCGGGCGTTTGCGACCGGCATTATGATTTATGCGGTATCCCTTATTCTGCAAGGCACCATGGGTATCGAAGCATGGCAAGCTATCTTGTTAACCGGTGTGATAACCGTACTTTATTCACTGCAAGGCGGCATGAAGGCGGTCGTCTATGGCGATGCCATTCAGATGATTATCATTGTATTAGGTACAATCGCCTGTATTGGGTACGGTCTTTACTACCTAGGTGGCGTTGACACATTCCTAGCTAATGTAGATCCGAACCGCTTGCAAGCGATTAAGTTTGACTCATACGGCTTTAGCGGTGACGGCTTTGGCTTTTGGCCAATGATTTTTGGTGGCGTAGTATTGTATGCGTCATATTATGGTTGCGACCAAACTCAGGCGCAACGAGCACTATCTGCAAAAGATCCAAAAAACCTACGGTATATGATTTTAGCTAACGGAGTTATTCGTTTCCCCATTACTATTTTGTACTGCTTATCCGGTTTAATTGTAGGCACGCTAGCCATGTCAGAGCCAAGCTTTATGGCAAAAATCCCAGCAGATAATCCTGATTGGATGATGCCCATGTTCATCCTTGACTACTTACCTCATGGCTTAATTGGCTTATTGGTTGTGGCTATTTTGGCTGCTGCTATGTCGTCATTAAGCTCTGCAATCAACTCTCTGTCTGCGGTGACCATCGAAGACTACTGCCGCATTACCAACAAAGAAGTGAGCCAAGAAAGTTATTTGAAATTGGCAAAATATATGGGCCTGGGCTGGGGGGCTGTCACTCTAATATTGTCGCTGTATGCAGGCAATATTGCGCCAACCATTATTGAAGCTATCAATAAAGTCGGCTCATTGTTTTATGGACCAATCCTAGCGGTCTTCTTGCTTGCAGTGCTAACGAAAAGCACATCAAGCCTGCACGTCAATATTGGGTTAGTCAGCGGTGTTTTGTTTAACTTATTAATATCGTTTATCGCTCCCGAGATCTTCTGGTTTTGGTGGAACTTCATTGGTTTTGTTGTGACGGTTATGATGGCAGTGCTAATGAGTAAAATTAAGCCCTTCACTTATCAACCTAACGATGAGGAATTGGCCGCGGCGCCTGTCTCTTTGTCCATTCTTACCGTTAAGGATGTGGTGATATTGCTTAGCATGTTCGGTGCGATGATTGCTTTCTGTTTGTATATTCCAACGGCGTTTGTTTAAGGTTTTTTATGAAATATCAGGCTTTTTTACGTGATTTATTTGATATCGCTGTGGCTGCTTGTCAGCCTAGTGCTTGTATGGCCCAGCAGTTAAGTAAGCTAGATACCAGCAATGGCATATGTGTGGTCGGGGCGGGTAAAGCGGCTGCTGAAATGGCTGCTGAGGTACATAAAACCTTGGGTGATAAATGCTACGGCGCTGTCGTAACCCGCTACGGGTACGAAAGCGCAGGGGATACCGGCAAAATAGAGGTGCTGACGGCGAACCACCCTACGCCAGATGACAACAGTTTACTCGCCGGTACAAAACTACTGGAGTTGGTGAAAAATACGCCAGCAACGACACCTATTTTATTTTTAATTTCAGGTGGTGGCTCATCACTTATGTGCTTACCCGATGACGATGTGCCGTTTGCTGACAAGCAGCAGCTCAATCAGTTTCTACTCAGAAGCGGCGCCAGTATCGATGAAATTAATACCGTGCGTAAACAGTTGTCGAAGGTGAAAGGCGGCAGATTGGCTGAGGCCGCTAAATCAAGGCACGTGACCTTGATGATTTCTGATGTGGTGGGGGACAACGCCGCTGATATCGCCTCTGGACCAACCATTGCTGATCCCTCAACCAAGGCTCAGGCGTTGGCTATTTTGCAAAAGTACAATTGGTCTCCTGTGGGCAGTATTGCTAATTACTTGGCAAAGCCTGAAGCTGCGCCAAAGCACACTGCCCCAAGTGAATATCATATTGTGGCGAACGCACAGCATGCGATTGATGCCGCCATTAGCGTTGCCCAGCAGCAAGGGTGGCAAACCCAAGTATTAGGTTATGACATTCAAGGTGAAGCCAGAGATGTTGCTAAGATACACGCTAAACAAGCCTTGGCGTGCAAGGCCAACGGTCAGCGCATGATGTTGTTCTCAGGGGGCGAGCTAACGGTAACGGTGGGCAAAGAATACGGTGACGGTGGGCCTAATCAAGAATATTTAATGGCATTAGCCCTTGAGCTAGATGGCGCGAAAGGGATCTCTGCGCTGGCTTGTGATACCGATGGCGTGGATGGTAGCAAAGATGTCGCGGGAGCTTATATTGATGAAACCACATTGCCTCGAGCGTTATCAGCAGGTGTGAGCGCAAGCGAACTATTGGCTACTCACAATAGTCATAAGTTCTTTGGCGCTATAAATGACTTAGTTATCACTGGCCCAACGAATACTAATGTTAATGATTTCAGAGCAATTATTATTGAATAGCCTTTAGCTGACGACAAATAGCAGCTTGCTTCGGGCTGGTGGTTAAGCTTATATTCGCCAGCTTACTATTAGCCTTAAGCCAGCAAACGCCAGACTTAAGGTTTTGTTTCTTGTTCTATTTTCACGATTCAAATAGGCTATAGCGTTTTAAGGTAGATGTATTACAGATGTTTTCAATCGACAACAGTCAATATTTACGTTCAGGGTTTACGTTAGGGAAAGGCAATAAGCTTTTTCAAGATATTGAGCGTGATATTATCAAGATTGTTTTCTGGGAACGACGCGTTACCCAAAGTCAGCTCGTATCTGCTACCAAAATTCCCCAGCAAACGGTGTCTCGCTTATTAAAAGGCCTCACCCAGTCTAAGGTGCTGCGTCAAACCGAAGATATGATCCCTAATCCTAAAGGCAAACCGGGTTTTGCTATCGAGTTGAATCCAGACTATGCCTATACCTTTGGCGTGTCGATATTGCTCGATGCTGTCGGTGTAGCGGTAATGGACTTTGCTGGTAATGTTATTGCCACGAATATGTGTGAAATGGACGACATGAGTATTGCTCATGTACTTGAAGCGATTGACACTTTGATAACTGAGCTGTGTGAAACGGCTAAATTAGACGAAACTCGAGTGCTGGGTATTGGCGTGGGTATTTCCGGTTTCTTTAGTTCAATGGATGGCAAGATGAACACCCACCATATGTTAGAGGAGTGGGCGCAAGTCGATATAGTCGAAATAATATCTAGCCATTTCACACTTCCGACTTGGGTGGTAAATGATGGTACCGCTGGCGCAGCGGGTGAGGGTGTTGCTGGGGTCGGTCGCCAGTATAAGAACTTTGTATATTTATTTGTTTCATCGGCATTTGGTGGCGGGATCGTTACCAATTCTGAGGTATTACGGGGTACTTATGGTAATGCTGGTGAGTTGGGCGATATGTTACCCACTAAAATATACGCTCATCCAAATTTAGAACTGCTAAAACGTATCTTGAAGAAAAACGGTGTGAATTTCAGCTCTATTTATAATTTGAACGAGGAGTTTGATCCCAACTGGCCTGGCGTCGAAGAATGGATATTCAAAGTGCAGGATTCTTTCGACTTGGTTGCCACCTGTTGCTCTGCCTTACTTGATGCCGAGGCAATTATACTTGGGGGGCATATTCCTAAAGAATTAGCCGAGATGGTGATACCGCGGATTGACGTATACGCTCAATTCAGGCGCGGGGCTAAGCGTCCTATGCCAAAAATAGTGGTGTCAGGCGTCGAGAAGTTTCCGGTTGCCATTGGTGCGGCCACGATACCACTGCGAGAACTTTGCTTGTAAAGATTTACATGAATAACGGCTAATATAAAAAAACGCGTATTGATTCATTCAATACGCGTTTTTTTACATTTATCGTTAACCCAAAAGAAGATTAAAACAGCAGTTTTTGCCCTTGTTTAGGAATAATAATCGTTAGTCCTAGGTCATTGGCTTCATTGGCTTCATTGAGCTGTTGCTCGATTATCGCTCTTGGGTCGGTATCTTTAGCGAGGGTATATTTGATATGACTGATAACGACCTTTAAATCTTTAAGGGGGGCATTGCCGCCGATTTTTCGTCCTAAATTACCGAGCTCTTGCATCAGAAGTTCAGGGGTCAAATGACCGAATAGTAAGTTGTGGGGTCGCTCATTTTCAAATGAAGTCTCAATGATGATGCCACGTAGGGTTTTATGTTTAACCTGCTTGGCCAAATACGTCCAAATTTTTGCTAATTTGCCTTGTTGTTCGACTACATCAGCTCCGGTGTCACCAAAGTACACAAACATATCGTTGTTATGCTCAATCACAAATGCGCTGGATTCAACTGGATGGCTAAGGCTAAATGCACTGACACTAAGTTGCGTGTTAGCAATAGGCGTTGTTTTGCTCGGAAGTAAATCTACCATATGATATTTATTCAGTGTGGGCTCAATACCGCGGTCACTAAAATTGGCCCACGCTTTGCCATTAAAGTAGGTCTCGCCAATCATGTTATTAACGGAAGCCAATGCGTAGATATTTTTTGCGCTATCTTCAGGTGACGAAACCAACATGCCATTGACGTGGTCGAGATGGGCATGGCTGAGTAAATATGCTTTTACATGGCGTCGTAATATTGTTCCTGCCTTGCCCCATTTTTTATCATCCACTAAAGCTAAATCAGTGAATGCCCCACGCTTAATGCTTTGATTTATACCGTTAACCAAGGTACCAGCATCTAATGCTACATAGTTTGCTTCGCTTACGGCGCGCAGCAAGAAGGCACTTAAATTACCATCCTGTATACCGCCGCTATCACCCAGTACGATGACTTCAAATGCGGGGGCTATGGTTACTAATTCAGAGATTTGGTGAGTTTTAGGGCTTTGGGCAAAAACTTGAGTCGCCGTAAAAAGCGAAATGGTTAACAGCCATTTCGCTAATGATAAAGAAGTGTGCATATTAGTTTGCTTTTTTCAGTTCGTTTGGCTCAGCCAAGCTTTGTTTGTATAAGGCCAGGGCTTGCTGACTGTCTTGTTGGGACTCTTTGATTCTAGCCAACAGTAAAATATCTTGCTGACGACTGCCCAGCTTAATCGCTTTGCTTAACGCTTTCTCGGCTAGACTTAAATCATTAGCATTATAGGCGAGTGCACCCAAGGTCGATAGTAGTTCTATGTTCATATCGTCTTGCTTGATCCACTGCTCCAGCTGTTTTAAGGCCGTAGTAGGGTGAGACAATTTAAGCTCTCTATAAAGAGGTAGTAACATAGGATGGGGTTTGTTTCTATTATACTCACCCAATGCCGCTTCGGCATCAATATGCATTCCTTGATCGATTAACTGCTTAACATAGGCGGCTTGCAGGGCTGGATCTCGGCGGGTTGATTTAGGCAATGAATGCCAATTCTCTTTTAACTGATTTGCGCCTTCTTTGCTGGCAATTTCAGCGAAATTACCTTGAGAAGCGAGTTGCATATAATGTTCGTATTGTTCCCCTAAGGCTTTTTTCCAAGAGGGCAGGCGGTCTTTTAACTCATGCCATTTTCCCGCTTGAACCAAAGCTTGTGCGTGCAGGATTAATACTGACTTCTGGCGCTTTTGCTTGTCTTCAAGCTCCCCTAATATTTCTAGGGCTTTACCAGGTTGTTGGTTTTGTAAATGGTCGCGCACTAAGCATAACTTGGCGGCAAACGCCGACTTAGGGTAAGACGTCGCCAAGCGCCAGTTTTCACGCGCTCCTGTGGGATTTTGTAGCTGTAATTCAGCCTCAGCTGCGGCCAATAAATTTAAACCGTCGAAGTCTTCTTGCTCAATGCTGGCAAGTTGCTTACGTGCTTCAAGATAGTTTTGCTCGGCGAGGGCAATTAAGCCTCCTGTGAAGGCGCGTTTCTTCTTACGTGAGCCCCAGTTACCTAACCAGTTTTTTGAGCCTGAGATGATCATAATTAATTTTTTGATCACCCACGAGAACAACAATAAACCGACAATCAGTAAGATGGTCATGATTGCCATGGAAAACACGTTCATTTCCATTACATAACCAGCGAAATCAATAAATACGTAGCCCTTATCATCGAATATTAATGAGCCAATAAGCACTGCAATAAGTAAGGCCACAAAGACCATTAGTATTCTTATCATGGTTGGCTAACTCCATTAACGAACACATTGTCGATACGTTGCTGAATGACATCTTGAAGTGCCGGCGCTGAATTGAATTGGCTTGGATAAACACGTTCAATATCAGTCTCTGTCAGTTCATTTAAGCGCTGGGAGAACTGTTTAACAGACATGTCATCCGCCGCAAAATTTTCTGTCAGTGCACGTTGTGCGTTTTTAAGCGATTGCTGGAACAGCTCAATATTTTCTTTTAAAACGGCACTTTGAGCTTGCAACAACGACAGCTTAAGTTGCTCTTTGGCTAACCATTGTTGTTGCTCGGACATATAAGGTTGCACGTCAGCTTCTTTCTTTTTAAAGCTAAAGAAATCTTCGGTGAATGCACGCCAGTTTCGCGCTAAGTTACTGCGCCAGTCGTCAACTGAAGCAGAGACGTTATCAGGGTTAGCAGCGATATCAGGGCGTTCAAATGTATTCAGGGTTAGCTCGTCTACTTGAGGCAGTAAAGCACTCACCTCAAGGGCGATAGACGATAAAGATACCGGATTGACTTGAGCCAATGCTTGAATGTCGTTGGCTAAACGCTCACGCACTGGCAACAAGCTTGGGTCGTCTAAATCTTGTAAGCGACTGTCAGCCGATTGCAGCATCGCGATGGCGGTTTTAACATCATGCTCTAACCATAACTTTCGGCCAGCCATACGCACTAAAAAGTCAGCTTCGGCCAGTAACCAGTCTGCTGGGCGTCGTCCGGCTATTGTGCTCAACATTTGCTTGTTGGCTTGAGATAGCGCTTTCGCCGCCTGAGCGTCGCTTAAGGCGCTTTCTAATTCTTGGCCTAAAGTACGTAATTGAGTTTCTAAAGTGCGATTTTGTTGTCGAACTTCATCGGTAATCGTTAGATTTTGCTGAGCTTGGCGATTAAGCATATCTTGCTGTTCACTTTGACTCGTTTCTTGATTGAGCTTTTGCTCATCCCATTGGGTCCACCCCCAATAAGCCGCAGCTACAATTAATAGTAAAATCAACAGGTTGATAATGGTCACAAACCACAGAAAGCCTGTTTTTGCAGGTTTGCTGTTATTTTCATTTTTAGCTTTGGGCGCGGAATTCACGCTAGCATTATCGCTTGAACTGGAAGTTTTTTTCACGTTGTTGTCGCTTTTCAAAGGAGCTGCAGGATTCTTTTTATCTGTATCGGGTTTTGATTCGATTTTAGGCGGCGCAGGCGTGATGACTGCACTTGAGTCTATCGTCTTCGGCTTGTCTTGCGCCTTGTTTGACGTCTCGTTCTTTGGCTTATTGCCTGAGGTATTGTTTGTATCTGATTGGTCTGCCATTTAATGCTCCAAAAATTCCTTGGCACGGCGAATAAGTGCCTGGTCGCTAGCGTCATCGCTTACAAATATTGTGTTTATACCGAGTTTAGCTGCAATTTGTTCAGTTCGGGGGCTCACTACAATCCAAGGTAAGGACTGTAACCACTTGGGTTCAAACTGTTCAAACGCGCTTTCAATCATTTCACCACTGGTAGCAATGATGCATCTAATCTGCTCAGCTTGCCACTGTTGTGTTGCTTTAGGAGTGGCAATTTTTATCCGCCGATAAATATCAGCCAAATAAACATTAGCGTCTCGCTGAGTCAGTTGTTGGGCTAAATCTTGGCGACCGCCTTCGCCCTTGATGATCACCACGTTGCGCCCGCTCAGTTGGACTAATTGTTTCAACGACAATAAACCTTCAGTGGTTGGACTTTGCGGCACCACCACTTCATACCCTTGGGCCCTTAAATTATTAGCGGTGCTGGCGCCTACAGCAAAAATATTGATGTTAGCTGGTATGCGTATATTACGAAGGTTAAGTAAATCGCCTGCTACTGTGCTGGTAACGATAATACAGTCGTTTTGCTTAAGTGCAGCAAGAGCTGCGGGCAGTTGTTCAAGGGCATGCTCACAAACTTGGGTGTCAATCAGGCCAATACCAATCGCAGGCAAGCCCGCTTCAGCGAAGCTCGCCGCGCTATTGACGCATTTTTGCTCGGGGCGAAAAATTAACACTGACATCAATTAGTCTTTATACAAAGCCTGAAGAATTTCACCGGCACCTTGGGTGAGTAACTGTTCAGCTACATCCACTCCGATGCTTATGGCGTCGTCTTTATGGCCACGTTTTTCTGCATGTAATAAGACCGCGCCATCGGGTGAGCCCACTAAGCCTCTTAGATAAAGTTCATCCCCTGTTAGCTCTGCGTAACTGCCGATTGGAACTTGGCAACCTCCATTTAATTTTGCGTTCATGGCGCGCTCTGCTGTTACGCGATATTCAGTTGCTTGGTGATTTAATGGCTTAAGTAATTCAATTAACCCAGCGTCGTCATTACGACACTCAATACCCACGGCCCCTTGGCCAACAGCGGGTAAGGATACGGTTGGTTGAATATAAGTCTTAATGCGCCCATGCATATTTAAACGAATTAACCCTGCGGCAGCCAGAATAATAGCGTCGTACTGACCATCGTCTAACTTAGCTAAACGCGTATTCACGTTACCACGTAAGTCGCGAATGGTTAGGTCTGGTCGCGCGCTGCGAATTTGACACTGACGACGTAAACTCGACGTGCCAACAATCGCCCCTTGAGGTAATTCCTCGATGTTCGAATAGGTATTTGATACAAATGCGTCGTAAGGGTTTTCACGCTCACATATGCAGTGCAAGCCGAAGCCGTCAGGGAAATCTACCGGTACGTCTTTTAAAGAGTGCACCGCAATATCGGCACGGCCCTCGTTCATGGCCACTTCCAACTCTTTGATGAATAAACCTTTGCCGCCAATTTTAGCCAGTGGCGTGTCTAATATACGATCACCCTGGGTCGACATAGGCACTAGCTCCACACTGATATGTGGGTGTGCTGCAAGAAGTTTGGCTTGCACATATTCTGCTTGCCACATGGCTAAAGCACTTTTGCGTGTGGCGATTCGAATGACGCGTTCTGACATGAAAATTTCACTATTAACTAACGAGTTTATAAGGGGATATTATCAGAATTTGCCAAGGTTTTGAGTAGACAAAGGCCTAGTTTTAGTGAAAAAAGCGTAATACGAGTAATAAGGTAGATAAATACACACGCAGATTGCTCTGCTAAAACCTAGAGCGCAAATTAAAAGGCGAGTTCGTAAACGGGTAATTCGCGCCCTGGGATACTGCCTGACGGCTGACTTCCTATTCGCGTTGCGCCGTTTTTGGCATAAAACTCTGCGGCATGTGGGTCACTATAAATAACTATTGAGGTGAATCGTTTTGCTTTTGCAAATTTTAAGGCGTGGTGTAATAACATGCTTCCCACGCCTAAACCTATTTTGGTGGGGCAAACGAACAAGGCAAGCAATTCAAATTGCTTGGCAGATAAACGCTCAAGCGCATAAAACCCTATCGGTGATTGAATATCAGAAGTACCTGGCGACCAAGCCCCAACAAAATGAAAATCCTCGTGGTTTATTTGTTCAGGTGAATAGCTAAGTTCAGCTCGGCATAGCTGCATAAATGCGGCTGAATAACCCCAATGTGCTTTAGCGCGCATTGCCAGTGCAGAAATATCTGCACTGTGCTGGCTGATTAATGGTGCTATTTTAATATCAGCCAATTTATACGCTTCACGGTTAATTAAGCTCAGTTGCTTAATAAGGATATTGAGCGTCAGCCTGCTGAATATACTGAGCCTTGTTGGCTAACCACTTCTGTTGCACGCTGGCACTGTAGTTTAAGTATAACTTGCCGTTATCTATCACAAATGCGTCTTCATCTATACCAACAAAATCACCAGTGGCCATTGCATAAGCGCAGTATCCACCGTATTGAGGGGCGTATTTTTCTGGATCCGCTTTAAATAAATCAAGGTGAGTCTGTGAGCTGAAAAACCAATCAGCACCGCGCCAAGTGGTAGTAAATGTTTTGCTGCCTTTTACTGCTTTATCTTGGGTGAAGTAGGCGACTGTATCGTAGCCGTATATGGCCTTGTTATTAAATAAGCCTGTTTCGATAGGGTCTTGTGCTAAGGCTGTTTGGCTAAAACTAAGAATAACAAATAAAAGTGCAGTTTTTGCGACGTGTGATAAATGAGCTAGTGCATTAATCGACATAATATTTCCTGTATTGATTGACATTACCAGTGCGGTAATAAGGGTTCTACTTAATAAAACCGCTAATACAGGAAATTAATTTCATCACATTTTTGTCCCAAAGCACGAAAGTGCTTTGGGATCATGGCAAACATTAATTTAAATAGATTTGGTTATTTAAAAAGTGCTAACTAAAACGGGCTTGCAACCAGGCCGAGATATGATTGATCTCTTCTAAACATACGCTGTGTTGCATAGGGTAATCTTGCCAAGTAACCGCATAACCGTTGTCTTGTAATACTTTAAAAGCGGCGTTACCCATAAACACAGGTACCACATTATCTTGTTGACCATGAGCCATTAAGATAGGCGTACTCTTATTTACGTCACTCGCTTCACTGGCCAATGTCTCTGGATCACACATATAAGTAGATAACGCCATAATGCCGGCTAGCTTTTTGTTAATACGGGTACCCAAATGCAATGCAATAACCCCACCTTGGGAAAAACCAGCTAGCACGATGCGTTCGGCTGGAGTGCCGTTGGCGATTTCAGCATCAATTAATTGCGCTACTTGTTTTGCTGATTCTTCAACACCGGTGCGATCTGCCCGATGATTGAAATCCATGCTGGTAATGTCGTACCACGCGCGCATTTCCATGTTGTTATTCACGGTAATGGGGCGAATCGGAGCATGGGGGAAAACAAAGCGAATGGGTAATGAATCAGGCATTTTTAACTCGGGAACGATGGGCGCAAAACCATTACCTGAATCACCTAATCCGTGCAGCCAAATAACAACCGCGGTATGTGGTTGACTAGGGTTTACTTCAACAAATGATAAATTACTGTCACTCATAGTGTGATAACTCTCTTAATATTTATGCTTTTGGACGGGGGAACGAGACCGGTTCGCCAGCCTGCTTGCTGGCGGCATCGTTCATAAATTGCCAGAACTCAACGCCTGTGCGTTCGTCAATCCACAAGCCGTCCTGATAATTAAAGTGATGACCATTAAACTTTGTCGCTACCCATAACTGATGTAAAGGGGGTTGCTTGTTAATGATGATTTTAGTGCCGTTAATGAAAATAAGGGTAAGAATGCTGCTAGCTGATTCATAGTCGATATCGGTTTCTATGTCATCGAGCATTTCTTCTAGGTTTATCAACAGGTCATCGACCATTTGATGGTATTGGCTGTCATTCATTGTAACTTCACCTTGTGTGGATCGTTTTTGTGCATTAGCACCATTGCATAAAGGAATATGCTAACATTGCATAGATGTCTCAACACTCACTTTATCTACTTACTTGACTGAAAATCTTCTATGCCACAATCACTCGGAAATTTATTTATACTTGCAGCGCCTTCAGGGGCGGGTAAATCTAGCCTAATCAAAGCGTTACTGCAAAATCATCATTCTACTGAAATTCACAATAATGAAATGCAAGTATCGGTTTCGCATACCACACGGGCCCCGCGGCCTGGGGAAGTGGACGGAGAGCATTATCATTTTGTTAGCCGAGAAGTATTTCAGGAACTCATCAGTAAAGATGAATTTTTTGAATGGGCAGAGGTGTTTGGTAATTACTATGGCACGTCTAAAGTGGTTATTGAGCAAACTTTGCGTCAAGGAATCGATGTGTTTTTAGACATTGATTGGCAGGGCGCACGGCAAGTTAAAGCGCAAATTCCGGATACGGCGACTATTTTTGTCGCACCGCCTTCTCGTGAAGAATTAATGCGCCGCTTGACCGAGCGGGGCCAAGACACGCCAGAGGTTATCCAAGACCGCATGAATAAAGCGGTATCTGAAATATCGCATTATCATGAGTTTGATTTTATCGTGGTAAATGACGATTTTAAGGCCGCCCTAGCGGAACTTGACGCTATTGTATCAAGTCGTCGTTTGCGTAAAGAAAAACAAGTGATGCGCCATCAAAGCCTGTTTGAAAACTTATTAGCCAATGATTAGCACAAATATTCAGCGTTAAGATCATTAAAGATCTTTTCTAATTTGAGGTTTGCAAGTACACTATGCGACCTTTTTTGAAAACATAGCTACCCGACGGAGATCAAAATGGCTCGCGTAACAGTTGAAGATGCCGTAAATAAAATTGGCAATCGGTTTGATTTGGTTTTAGTCGCAGCACGTCGTGCCCGACAACTTGCCATTGAAGGTAAGGTTGCACATGTAACGGTAGGTAACGATAAGCCTACAGTTGTAGCACTACGTGAAATCGAAGAAGGTTTTGTAAATGCTTCGACTCTTGATGCTGAAAACTTGCGTGATCAACATGCACAGGATCAAGCTCAGTTTGAGTCTGCTGCAAACATCCTTCAAGACCAGTAAATCAAGAAAAAAGCCTGATTCCAGCGGCAGTGCATCAAACAGATGTTTTAGCCGTTGGCTTAGCGCCTATTTCACCGTATCCTTAAACTTTCCACCGTTTGAGATAAACAACACTTGTATCTTTTTGAGGGTTTAAAACAAAAGCTTGAGGCCTACCTCCCCCCGGACAAGGTAGCGGAAACTCAGCGTGCGTTTGTTGTAGCCCGAGACGCCCATGATGGACAAATGCGTTCCAGTGGCGATCCCTATATAACTCATCCTGTTGCGGTTGCCGGTATTCTAGCCGATATGCGTCTTGACCATGAAACGATCATGGCGGCATTGCTACACGATGTGATTGAAGATACCCACCATAGTAAAGATGATCTCAGTGCGCAATTTGGTGAAGCGGTAGGTGAGCTAGTCGAGGGTGTTAGCAAACTCGAAAAAATTCATTTTAGTAACAAGCAAGAAGCCCAAGTCGAAAATTTTCGCAAGATGTTGATGGCGATGGTGCAAGATATTCGGGTGATTTTGATCAAACTTGCCGATCGGACCCACAACATGCGTACCTTAGGTTCACTGCGACCTGATAAAAGACGCCGCATTGCCCGTGAAACTCTGGAAATTTATTCTCCTATTGCCCATCGTTTGGGTATTCACGATATTAAAAATGAGCTGGAAGATTTAGGTTTTCAAGCCATGTACCCTATGCGTCACCGTGCGCTCAAAGCTGCTGTAAAGCAGGCGCGGGGCAATCGTAAAGAAATTATTGAAAATATCCGCAAAGAAGTAGAAAGCCGATTAGCGGCTTTTGGCATTGACGCCCAAACCATTGGCCGTGAAAAACATCTTTATTCCATTTATCGCAAGATGAAAAATAAAGAATTGATGTTTAACGAAGTCATGGACATCTACGCGTTTCGCGTGGTGGTCGACAGTGTGGATAATTGTTATCGCGCTCTCGGGGCGATGCATGGTTTATATAAACCAATCGAAGGGCGCTTTAAAGATTATGTGGCTATTCCTCGTACTAACGGTTATCAGTCGTTGCATACGTCTTTAATTGGTCCTCATGGTATTCCCGTCGAGATACAAATACGTACCGGCGAAATGGATAAGATGGCTGATATTGGCGTCGCCGCGCATTGGATGTACAAAGACGACGAAGAATCTAGCGACACCACTGCACAAGTGCGTGCCCGCAAGTGGATGCAATCATTAATTGAGTTACAACAAAGTGCCAGTTCATCATTTGAATTTATTGAAAATGTAAAAACGGATCTCTTCCCAGATGAGATTTACGGATTTACGCCCGATGGACGCATTGTCGAGTTACCACTTGGCGCAACAGCAGTCGATTTCGCATATGCGGTGCATACCGGAGTGGGGAATACCTGTGTGGGCGTGAAAGTTGAACGGCGTACTTTTTCGCTTAGTAAGCCATTAGAAAACGGTCAAACCGTTGAAATTATTACTTCACCCAGAGCTAAGCCTAACGCAAGTTGGTTAAACTTTGTGGTCAGTGCTCGTGCGCGTTCACATATTCGTCATTACCTTAAGAACCAGCGTTCAGAAGAAGCTTTCAGCATGGGAAATCGTTTATTGCGCCATGCATTGGGCAAAATTAAGTTAGATGAAATCCCGCAAGCTGATATCGCACGTGTTTTGGAAGAAACTAAGCATTCTGATTTTGAATCCCTAGTAGCAGACATTGGTTTAGGTAACGAACTCAGTGCCATTGTCGCGCGACGCTTGTTAGGTGAAGCGGCTGAAATACCAGAAAGCGGACGTAAAGTGGCCATTCGAGGCACGGAAGGTCTGTTAGTATCTTATTCTCGCTGTTGTCATCCTATTCCAGGGGATGAAATTGTTGCTGTGCTTAGTCCCGGTCGCGGCATGATGATTCACCAGGCTGGATGTAGCAATATTCGCAAGCTAAGCAAAGAAGAGCCCCAACGTGTATTAGTCATGAAATGGGATGTAGAGCCTTTTGGCGAGTTCAAGGCTGCTCTGAGAATCGAGTTAATTAACCACCAAGGGACGCTGGCCCATTTAACCAATAATGTGGCGTCATGTGGCTCTAATATTGTCGGTTTACAAACCGAAGAAAAAGAAAGCGGTATCTATTATATTGATATAGAACTGACCATCAAAGATCGTATTCAGCTAGCGGATGTGATGCGTAAAATTCGCATTATGCCCGAAGTACAGCGGGTATCCCGACATAGTCAATCTAAGCAGAATAAATCTCCTAACGTATAAACTTTAAAAGGTAAGCATATTATGTCTAAGTCCGTTATTCATACTGACAAGGCTCCACAAGCTATTGGTACATACAGCCAAGCGGTTAAATCTGGCACGACTGTCTACTTATCAGGGCAAATTCCACTTGTAGCTGAAACCATGGAAATGGTCTCTGACGATTTCGCAGCACAAGCCGAACAAGTTTTTAAAAACGTACAAGCTGTATGTGAAGCTGCTGGTGGAACAACTAACGATTTAGCGAAAGTTAATATTTTCTTAACGGATTTATCTAACTTTGCCACCGTTAATGAAATTATGAGCAAGTACTTCAAGCAGCCTTACCCAGCGCGTGCAGCGATTGGTGTAAAAGAATTACCTCGAGGCGCTCAAATTGAAATTGACGGTGTGATGGAGTTACCTGAGTAACACCCCGTTTATTTCTGATTTAACGCTATAATATTGGCGGCGCCTTTGCGCTGTGTTGCGCACGCGTATAGCCCTATACCGTGCGCTGATTAAAAGATGCGGACTTTTGCTCTAGATGCATCATAAGAATAAGAACATAAGACTATGACTGCTTTAGCTTCCATGACTGCAGAGCGTTATCAGCGCATCCGTAAATTACTTGCTACTCGCCAGCCCTCCCTAACGATATGTTTAGAACAAGTGCATAAACCACACAATGTGTCGGCGCTTATTCGCAGTTGCGACGCCGTGGGCATTAATCGAATTCATGCCGTATGGGATAGCAACGCAAGATTGCGTAAAAAAACCTCGATGGGTGCTGAAAACTGGGTTTACACAGATATGCATGCCAATATAAGTGACGCAGTGCGTCATTTAAAACAGCAAGATATGCAAATTTTGGTCACGCATTTATCTGATGATTCCGTAGACTTTCGTGAGATAGATTATACCAAACCCACTGCCATTATTTTGGGGCAGGAAAAGAGCGGCGCCACCGAGGAAGCGATTACGTTAGCAGACAAAAACATCGTGATACCCATGGTCGGAATGGTGCAGTCATTAAATGTATCGGTTGCTGCAGCTGTCGTATTATACGAAGCTCAGCGCCAGCGCGAACTTGCAGGCATGTATAACACTATTAATTTAAGTGAAGAAGAGTGTCAGCGAGTGTTGTTTGAAGGTGGCTTTCCAGTATTGTCTAGAGTCTGTAAAAACAAATCTATCGGCTACCCTCATATAGATGAAAACGGCAATATAGTAGCGGATGCTAGCTGGTGGCAAAAAATGCAAATGACTGCCAAAGGTATGCGCAAATTAGAACAAGAAACACTGCGCGATAACGAGCGTATTTATACAAATAAGCGTCCTTAGGCTGCTTGATTAACTGCAATGAATGCGGCAGTGCTTTTTGGACTGTTTTCGCACAGCCAAAGCAATGCTATCTTGTGTTGCAATTGATCACTGATTAAGGAAATCAAATGCTTTACCACCTAAAAATCAGACTTGGCGGTTTATTGTTGTTGCTTGCTGCGCTTGTTTCAATGCCTAGCTTTGCTCTGGATCGCACGTTAATAGCCAATGATGCCAACAATGTGATGCCCCTATTAGTTGGCCACAGTGCACCGAATACCACATTACAAACTGCAGACGGTGCGCCCGTCAGTTTAAAAGCCTTGACCATGCAAAAGCCCACCGTGTTGATATTTTATCGTGGGGGATGGTGCCCTTATTGCAACCGCCAGCTCGCAGGATTGAAAGACATAGAAAGCTCTCTTGATGAACTTGGCTATCAAATTTTAGCCATCTCTCCAGAAACGCCAGCCCAATTACAAGCGCAAAAATTGCAAAGCAAGTTTACTGTGCAATTATTGTCTGACAGCAAACTCAACACCATTCGAGGGTTTGGTATTGGGTATTATGTAGCAGATGAAACTACGGCTAAGTACAAAACAAAAAAGGGCGTCGAGCTAAACGCGTCGGATAGTAGCGGGCATGCCGTTTTGCCTGCGCCCGCGGTGTTTATATTAGACGAGCAAGGCATAATCAAATTTAGTTATGTGAACCCTAATTATAAACAGCGCTTAGCTCCTGAGTTGTTGTATCAAGCCGCTAAGTATTCTTTATAACCTTGTTTGCTTGTATTTCTAGCAAGGATCTAACAAATCGGTGTTAAGTTCTTGCTCCACTTGAGTAAATCGTGAAGTATAATGCACCCGCGCGGCGTTATTCAGACAGAAGGTAGGCGGCTATTTCTTTTTCACAGCATTATTCTAATGAGCATACGATCGCTTATCCAACATTGAGGCTTTATGTTGGCGTTAGTCCTATAGGTGCTCGATGCTCGGACATTCGATGCGCGGACATGCGATGCTCGGACATGCGATGCTCGGACTAGCCCAAACTCCTGTTACTCAGCTGAAGGGGGTGGGTAGTAAGGTCGCCGAAAAGCTGGAAAAGCTCGGTTTGCATACCGTGCAAGACCTGTTGTTTCACTTACCCCATCGTTATGAAGATCGCACTCGAATTTATCCCATCGCTGAATTAATGCCTCATTTACACACCAGTGTAGAAGGAGAGGTAACATCCTGTGATGTGCAATTTGGCCGTAAGCGCATGCTGATGGTACGTATCAGTGACGGCACGGGGACGATCACACTGCGTTTTTTTCATTTCTCAGCTGCTCAAAAGAACAGCCTTGAAGAAGGCACGCGTATTCGCTGTTTTGGCGAGGTGCGTCCAGGCAAGTTTGGTCTTGAAATCATGCATCCTGAATATAAAACCATCAGTGCTGAATCGCCGACGAATTTAGCCGAGTCACTCACACCAGTTTATCCCTCCACGGAGGGGATAAAGCAGATTACGTTGCGTAATTTAACGGAGCAAGCCCTCGCATTGCTTGATAAAGGCGGTTTAGCCGAATTGCTACCCGATGGTATGTATCAACATCAAGTGGGCTTAGTGGAGGCATTGCACCTAGTGCACAGGCCGCCGCCCGATGTGACGCTGACCTTACTAGAAGAGGGCAAACACCCTGCGCAGCAGCGCTTGGCCTTAGAAGAATTACTCGCTCATCATCTAAGCGTGTTAAAAGTACGCCATCAAAGTCAGCAGCAAAAAGGTTTTGCCATTACACCTAGCAAGCCTTTATTAAAGCAACTACTGGACAGTCTGCCGTTTGAGTTAACCGGCGCACAAAAGCGCGTTATACGCGATATTCAGCAGGATATGCAACGCCCAACACCTATGATGCGTCTGGTGCAAGGAGACGTGGGCTCCGGTAAGACTCTAGTCGCCGCTATGGCCGCTTTGTCGGCTATCAGTGCAGGTTACCAAGTGGTTATGATGGCGCCTACGGAGTTATTAGCCGAACAGCATATGAATAATTTTCAAGGCTGGTTTGGTCCCCTTGGAATCGAAGTAGGCTGGTTAGCCGGTAAGTTAAAAGGTAAAGCCCGTACTGAAACGCTTGAGAACTTAGCCAGTGGCCAATTACAGTTATTGGTGGGCACTCATGCTGTGTTTCAAGAAGCTGTTCAATACCAATCTCTCGCATTGGTTATTGTTGATGAGCAACATAGATTTGGGGTGCATCAGCGGCTAGCACTGCGTGAAAAAGGCGTGCAACAGGGGGTATTTCCCCACCAGTTAATTATGACTGCCACACCCATTCCGCGCACACTCGCCATGACCGCTTATGCAGACCTTGATACCTCAGTTATTGATGAGTTGCCTCCAGGGCGCAAACCTATCACCACCGTAGTCTTGCCCGACACACGCCGAATTGATGTGGTTGAACGGGTCCGCCTGGCGACCGTTGAAGATGGACGGCAAACATATTGGGTATGCACCCTAATTGAAGAATCGGAAGTGTTGCAGTCACAAGCGGCTGAAGAGACCGCGATTGCTCTTGCGTCAGCTTTACCTGAGTTAAAAGTTGGCCTGGTGCATGGCCGTTTAAAAGCTGATGAAAAACAGCGTCTAATGCAACAATTTAAAGATGGCGAAATGGATTTATTGGTCGCCACCACTGTCATTGAAGTGGGCGTAGATGTGCCCAATGCCAGTTTGATGATCATCGAAAATCCGGAACGTTTAGGTTTAGCCCAGCTACACCAATTGCGCGGCCGGGTAGGGCGAGGCTCAGTGGAAAGTCACTGTGTGTTGATGTATCAGAGTCCGCTATCGAAAACTGCCAGCAAGCGTTTAGCCGTGTTGCGTGAGTCACACGATGGCTTTTACATCGCCCAACAAGATTTAGAAATACGGGGCCCAGGTGAACTACTCGGCACGAAACAAACTGGTTTAGCCGATTTACGTATTGCTGATTTGGTACGCGACGCCGAGCTTATTCCCCAAGTACAAACCCTGTCTCAGCAATTATGGGAACAATACCCAGCTAACGCTCAAGCCATTATTAATCGTTGGCTCGGCCATAAAGAGCAATACGGTCATGCCTGATAATCATCCCGTTAAATGTATCCCTGTGATCACAGTGCCTAAAGACGCAAGTCAGGGGCTTATTGATAGAGCCAGGAATACGGCACAACAGTGGCGTTTAGTGTTTGCTGAAAATGTCAGCCAGGGATTAGTGTTAATGCAAAGCGAGGCGCATTTAGCACTTAAGCAGCTCAATGAACCGAAAGTCGGTGAAGTGTTAGTCGATTTTGCCTCTGATGCGCTAACGTTTAGGCGCCTACACGGCGGTGGTAAAAAAGAAGCCATAGCCAAAGCTGTTGGGTTAAAAGGGCAAACTGAGTTAAGCGTGCTAGATGCAACGGCTGGCTTAGGCCGTGACGCGTTTGTACTCGCAAGTTTAGGATGTTGCGTTGATATGATAGAGCGCTCACCTGTTGTGTCGGCTTTGTTGGCCGACGGTTTGATGCGTGCCCAGCATAGCGATTCGCTGGCGTCTTGGTTACCCAATAGAATGGTATTGCATCATGGTATTGCGGTTGACTTGATGGGTAATTGGTCACACAGCGTCCCCGATGTAGTGTACCTTGACCCTATGTTCCCTCATCGTAAAAAAAGTGCCGCAGTCAAAAAAGAAATGCGCTTATTTCAGCAGTTATTAGGTCCTGATGAAGATGCCGATGTCTTGCTAGCGCCGGCATTGGCGTTAGCTAAAAAACGTGTTGTGGTTAAACGTCCTGCTGGGGCGCCATTTTTAGCTGGGCAAAAACCGCAGATTGAAATGCAGGGCAAAGCAAATCGTTTTGATGTGTATTTGATTAACTAAGGTGTTTTTTTAAACAACAAAATAACGCGCAATAATAGTAAGGAATTTCATGCAACAAAGCGTATGTAACGTCACTCTGCTGGTGGATGATTACGATAAAGGCATCGAGTTTTATACCCATTCTTTGAGTTTCATCCTGCTTGACGACATCAAAAATGGCCCAAATTCCCGTTGGGTACGGGTCGCACCAAGTCATAAACTTGGTCAGGCGGGCGCTGCGCTGGTGTTAATGAAAGCTGAGATAAATCAACATCAGTGGATAGGAAACCAAACAGCTGGTAGCGTGGCTTTCTTTTTACAAACTGATAATTTTCAACGTGATTATGAGAATATGCTGCAAAAAGGTGTGACCTTTTTAGAGCTGCCCAGAGATGAGCCCTACGCCACAGTCGTAATATTTCAAGACTGTTTTGGTAACAAATGGGACTTGCTGCAGGCAAAATAACGCAATATCAACCACTCACTTTTAAAAAGGACATACAATGATCAAAGTCGGCGATACCTTACCTGAAGTTACCTTTAGCCTGCGTGAAAATGACGAAGGCAGTAACCCTACTACCGCAGCATTATTTGCGAATAAGAAAGTCGTGCTGTTTGCCGTACCTGGCGCATTTACCCCTACCTGTTCAAACACCCATTTACCTGGTTATATCACGTTGGCTGATAAACTTGCCGCAAAAGGCGTTGATAGCATTATTTGCTTATCGGTTAACGATGCTTTTGTGATGGAAGCATGGGGCAAGTCGCAAAATGCTGAGCATATTACTATGTTAGCCGATGGCGACGCTGCATTTAGCCAAGCGATAGGGTTAGCCAAAGATACGGGGACATTTGGTGGGCTGCGCTCTGGTCGTTACTCTATGCTGGTTGAAAATGGCGTGGTAAAAGCATTGAACATTGAAGCACCAAGCAAGTTCGAAGTCAGCGATGCCCAAACGATGTTAGACAGCCTGTAGGGTTTCCCTTCGTTTCACCCGAGCATTCATAGTCAATTGTATAATGTGACAATTGTCATCTGCTATTGATGACAGTTGTCTGTGATGTCAGCCCCTTTCCTTGTTCATACTCTTTCTACGCTCACAAAACGAAGAAAGGTATCACCATGCAATACTCCACCAGAGCAGTATCCAGTCACTCAAGCGAGGCGTCATCTAAGGTGATTGCGAGTTTGCGCGGCGTACATAAGCGCTTTAACAATAAAATTGCCCTTAATAATATCGATTTGGATATTCATTCAGCTCAGGTACTGGCTATCTTGGGCGCCAATGGCGCAGGTAAAACCACGTTAATCAATATCTTACTTGGCAGGTTGAACGCCGATGCGGGCGAGGTGAGTGTATTTGGCTATCCCGCGGGCTCGTTACCTGCAAGACGCCAAGCGGGCGCTTTACTACAGATAGCATCGTTACCTGAAACGTTAAAAATTAAAGAGCATATCGCGCTTTTTCGAAGCTATTACCCGCAACCTATGGCTTATGAAAACGTTATTGAGTACGCAGGATTACAGGGCATGGAAAATCGCTACTCTAAGAAGTTATCTGGGGGCGAAAAGCAAAGATTACTGTTTGCGTTGAGTATATGCGGCAATCCTAAGCTGCTGTTTTTGGATGAGCCAAGCGTCGGCATGGACGTCGAGGCCAGAAAAGGCTTATGGCAAGCTATTTTAGACCTTAAAGCCGCTGGAACCGGTATTGTTTTGACGACCCATTATTTAGAAGAAGCCGACAGTTTAGCTGACGAGATTGTCTTGCTTAACCAAGGTGACATTATTCAGCGGGGTACAACCTGCCAAATAAAGGCCAGTGCTGCCCACACGACTATTCGTTTCAGTGCTGGTAACACTGTTGATGACTTCAATACCGATATAGCTAAACGCTATCGAAATATTGCTGGCGTAGAGCAAGTGCGCATCAGTGGCAAGTTTATCGAGTTGTCTAGCCAAAATGTGAATCAAACCTTAGCAGCGTTATTAACGCTTTACGCTGATATACAAGATCTAACCGTTTCAAGTGTTGGCTTAGAAGACGCTTTTATACAACTTAATGAAAATGTTAATAATCAAGGGGAACAATAATGAATAATTCAAACACGATTGACGTTTCATCCAATGCGCATTTATCCAATCACAGCGCTGCACATCGAATGACGGCGAAAAAAATAGCTAAGTTGTTCTATCTTGAAACCAAATTTGAGTGGCTAAAGAGTATTCGTAATCCGGCGTTTGCGTTACCCGCGACGTTATTTCCTGCCATATTTTATTTGTTTTTTGGGGTGTTAATGAATCAACACAACCCGCAAGCAGCCACTTTTTTGTTATGCACCTATGGCACATTTGGCGTAATTGGCCCTGCACTATTTTCATTTGGAGCAGGGTTAGCCGTCGAACGCGGTCAAGGTTGGTTAGATATAAAAGACGCATCGCCTATGCCTGCATCGGCACAAGTTGTGAGTCGTCTTTTTGTGTCCATGGGGTTCTCTATCATTGTGCTGGTGACGTTAAGTTTAGTTGCATTTGGTTTGGCGGGCGTGAGCTTATCGCTGGGGCAAGTGTTGCTATTGTCGGGGATTTTGATCATAGGCGGGTTGCCTTTTTGCTTGCTGGGCCTAACGCTTGGCTTGTTGCTTAAAGCTGAAAGCGCCCCTGCGGTAGTGAATGTCATATATTTGCCTTTGTCGTTCCTTTCAGGTTTGTGGGTACCACTAAGCCTCTTGCCGAGTTACCTACAGTCCTTTGCCCAGTTCTTACCCCCCTACCATTTGTCACAGTTAGCACTAAAAGTGGTGGGACAAGACGCTGGTGGTTCTGTCGTACAACATCTGCTTATACTCGTGATATTCTCAATATTATTTTTCGCATCGGCTATATTAGCGATGAAGAAAAAAACAGCATAAATAGAATAAAAATAAACGGATTGAGCGAACATACAAGGAAATAGCACGGGTGAATAAAGTACTGCGAAAATTAGATAATTGGTTATTGCCCAGAAACTTAAGCGAACCAATGACGCCTTATTTACTGTTAATTTACTTGCCGTTCTTTTTTGTGCCAGTTGCCATGACTTATCAACAGCCCTTAGAGCTATTATGGTCTGCACTGGCTACTTTGGCATTCTTATTGGTGTACTTTCGTTGCTACTGGGCACCCAACCACCAGCTTATTCACCATATTATCGCCATTCTGGTAATCGGCAGCGTAGCGGCTTTGCTTAGCCCAACCGCCAACACATTTTTCATCTATGCCGGGGCAATGTGTAGTCGATTAAAATCAGTCAAATTTGCTGTTACCATTATATTTGGCATATTGCTTTGGATGGTGGCGATAAGCTTTGTATTCAAATTAAGTGTGTATTTTTATGTTCCAGGCTTGACCTTTACCGCCATCATCGGGCTGATGAATACCTACCAATATGCGCTGCAACAAAACAAGCAAGCATTGATATTATCGCGCAAAGAAACCCAGCGCCTTGCTAAGGTAGCAGAGCGTGAGCGTATCGCTCGAGACCTGCATGACTTAATCGGCCACACGTTTTCGGTTATCACCATAAAGGCGGATTTAGCTGGTCGTTTGTTAGATAAAGACCTTGCTAAAGCCCGGGTTGAAATAAAGCAACTGGAAGATATTGCAAGAGATGCCCTTAGCCAAGTTCGTGAGGTGGTATCGGGTTACCGCACCAGTGATCTACTCAGTGAATTGGCTAATGCGAAAAACGTTTTTGCGGGTGTCGATATTGATTTTACCTACCATTTTGACAATCTAGATGAGCAGCACATCGATTTAGTCTCATCTGCTAATAAAGAATTAGCCATCGTATTACGCGAGCTCGTGACCAATATACTTCGCCATGCTAAGGCCAGCAACGTATCGGTGACGCTAAAGAAGGTCAATGAACAGATAGTATTGACTGTTCATGATGATGGCCAAGGTTTTGAACAAACATCCCGCAGTGGATTTGGCATTCAAGGCATTGAAGAACGTATACGTCAGCTTGGCGGTTCGGTGCAGATAAAAAGTGGCGGTGGATTCAAGGGCACGCTAACTGAAATAGTGCTACCCATAAGCGAAAGAGAACCCCTTTATGCAACAAATTAATATCTTACTGGCAGAAGACCAAACCATGTTGCGTAACGCCCTAGCGACTATTTTGGATTTGGAAGATAACTTACAGGTAGTGCATAGCTGCGCGACAGGCAAACTGGCCTTTGATTACATGCAATCCCTCAGCGGCCAAAAAGTGGATATTGTGCTTAGCGATATTGAAATGCCAGATATGACAGGGTTAGAGCTCGCCCAGCATCTTTATGAATCAAAAGCCCAATGCAAAGTCATTATTTTAACGACGTTCGCCAGAAGTGGGTATTTGCGCCGGGCAATGGACTCAGGGGTGAAAGGCTATTTATTAAAAGATTCACCGTCAGATGAACTCATAAAGGCAATTCACAAAGTGCAGCAAGGGGGTAGCGCCATTGCACCAGAGCTGATGGTCGAGTCATGGATGGAAAAAGATCCGCTGTCAGACAAAGAGCGGCACGCCCTACGCCTAGCCAAAGAAGGATTGTCTACCGACGAAATTGCCAGCAAATTGTTCCTATCAGCAGGGACAGTACGAAACTATTTATCTTCTGCAAGCAGTAAGTTAAATGCTAAAAATCGAATTGAAGCGGCGCGCATCGCCCATCAAAATGGTTGGTTATAAATGCCGAGACATCTGCCTTATGTCACGAATATAATGGCGCCATACTGCATTTAATTACAGGAAGTAGAGGTCTACCGATTTAGGGTGATCCTGACCAGTAACAGATGATTGTCGGTCGTTAATCCTCCCAAAAAAGTCCCTAAATGACGCACTGACTTGGCGCGCCAGTAAATTGTCTAAAGCGCAGGTAATGCGACAACAGCGAGTGGAAAATTTTACATTTGGCTTTCGCATAATTTTCAAGTCTCCGAGTACAATACTACACTTTTTTTTGTCTTCCTTAACGTTAAATCCATGCAGCACAAGGCTTGGTGGGTAATTGATGATTATATTTTTTTCGGGCCTGAAATTTGCTCTTATTATTTTGTTATTTGAGTAGAAGTTGTTATCCACAATTTACCTATTAAGGAATCTTTATGAGCGAAGTCATTACAGGTCTATTTGAAAAATCAATCGATGCTAGCACGGCCATTTTCAACCTAGAGAAAATGGGAATTCGGGAGTCGGACATCAGTATTGTAGCGAACGATTCATATTCTAAAGAAGATTTTGCCGTTGACGAAGGCAGTAAAGCGGCAGAAGGCGGCATCATAGGCGCGGCCTCCACAGGTGTGCTAGCGGCTGTTGTTGCCGGATTTACAGCAGTAGGTGCGGTGGCCACAGGCGGTAGCGGATTATTAGTCGCGGGCCCATTGGTGGCGGCTTTGGCCGCAGGCGGTGCTGGTGCAGCGGCGGGCGGAACGATTGGTGCAATCATAGGTGCATTTATTCCTGAGCACGAAATTAAATACTATCAAGATGCAATCGACAAAGGTTCTATTTTGGTTGGTGTTAAGTACACCAGTGAGAATAAAGATGATATCAAAAAGATATTAGAGACAGCCGGTGCCGATAAGGTGTCTACAGCATAAGGCTTCTTCAATCGAACAAGTAAATGGCAGCGGACACTGCCATTCACTTTTCATCAGGCTTAAGTCCATCTGGGACATCTTTTTTAAACATTCAAGAGGCTCAGAACTAACCGGCTTGAGTCGCATATTGAACACGTTATATAGGTGATTTACACACACTATTGGAGAGAAGAAATGAATAATTCAGTTGATGCAAATAACCATGTGTCTCCAACCATAGCGGACACATTGAGTGAAACAGACAAACAGAATTTACACCAAGCGGCACAACCTACTGGTGACCAACGTCAAGGTAGCGGCTCGCGCCGTCGGATGTTAGCGGGCAAAGGAGTGGAGATTGCTAATCGCTGGCAACAATCCAATCTAAGGCACCATATTCAGGAGCATCCTGTTCGGTCTGCGGGTTTAGTGCTACTGAGTGGCATATTAATTCGCTCATTGCTTAGCCGTAAATAAGTTAGTGTTTAGCTTGGGCAACTCAGTAGGGAGTCTATTCCTAAAACATTGGTTTTAAAGCTAAGGGAATAATCGAATGATAGGGCTGAATTTTTCAGCCCTATTTATATTCTGAAATCCAATCTAGGTCACCGCCCTGTATTACCAAAATACTGATGATGATTTTTAAGTGTACAGTGGCTGTATCAATGGAGCCTCCACGTTATCTGCTGAGATTGGCCTAGCAATACTCAAGAACATGGGAGTGCGTTACTTTATGCAGATAAGATTAATTAAGGGGACGACCCGATAACGCTTGAAGAATTGCCTGAAGAATACCTTGCACTTGTAGACCCATTACCTTAGTCAGCTTTGGCGATTGAAAATAAAAAGTCATTAGGCAAAGTGGATCTTGAGATGCAAAAACTCATCTCAACGGCTTTAGCGTAAAGTAAAGATAATGTGAGTTAAGCGGCCAAGTAGTTAGGTATGTCTCGAGCCACTCTGCATCGTAAACAACCAGCCAATTACGTTACAAGTTTTTCATCTTGATACCCATTTAATTTCAATTTGTCTTAAGTTGATTTATCCACCTTCAAGTTTTTTAACTCTCCAAAATAAACCTCTTTATTTCAGTAAATTAACATTTATTTTACGTTAGCATGTATCCTGCTTTCCTGTATCTAAATAATTAGAAGCAAATTGGGGTCTCGATTTATGTCTGATATAGGCCCGACCTAAAAAATACTAAAGATTACGCAAGCTGAGAAAGATATGAAAAATTTAAAAGCTTCATCGTTATCAAACGACTTCAATGCAGGTAAAGTTTATCGCTGCGAGTTTTTGCGTATGGTCGCAACACTCGTGATTGTAGCGCAAGCTACGCTTTTTCTGAGCGCGGCTCAAGCGCAAACCCCGTCGTCTGAAGAATACGATTACGTAGTAATTGGTTCGGACTCCGCTGGCTGTGCTATACCGGCTCGTTTCCTTGAATATGCCGCCAACAACCTTCTGATACTGGAAGCGGATCCTACCATTCAGACTGGCGAAGAAATAAAAGCCTACATAAATAAGTATATTCAAACCATCTATCACCCAGTCGGAACGTGCAAAATGGGTAATGATGAGATGGCGGTTGTCGATCATGAACTACGTGTACATGGCATCGATGGACTGCGCGTCGCTGACGCGTCGATCATGCCGACAATCATAAATGCCAATACCAACGCATCTACCATCATGATTGGTGAGAAATGTGCAGATTTAATTCGCAGGGCATAACGTCTGCAAAACCCTTGCTCAACTACTACTTTATTAGGGTTGCGGCAATGGTACTCGTATTGGGTAATGCCGTTTCATAAGGCGTATGTGCTGGGAAATACCCTTTGGTCACAGCCAATAATCATTTAAATAAATACCTGTACGGGAATGCTTTAAATAACAAGTAAAACCCCGTCGATTCATTAATAGGAGAGCCGCAATGCTAGGACAAATGATGGAGATGCCGCTAACAATCGGCAGCCTTATTGAACATGCCGAGCGTTATCACCCAAAAACCGAAATAATATCGGTTGAAACTTCCGGCGAACGGACCACCAGTAATTGGAAAGAAGTGGGACAACATGCCCGTATGCTTGCTTCAGCGTTAGGCAAGCTTGGTATTGCTAATGGTGATCGTTGTGCAACGATTGCGTGGAATAATCGACGTCATCTTGAAAGTTACTTTGGCATTTCGGGCGGCGGTATGGTGTGCCACACCATCAATCCACGCCTTGCTCCAGAACAGCTTACGTTTGTGGCTAACGATGCGCAAGACAAGGTATTGTTTTTTGAACAGTCCTTTTTACCGGTAATCGAAAAAATTCATACTTTGTTAGAAACGGTGCAATATTTTGTTGTTATGGGCCCTCGGGATGACGCCGCCGCACAAAGTATCCCAGGATTACTGTTTTACGATGATCTATTAGAAACCGGTGAGGCAGATGCGCCTTGGCCCGATGTAGACGAACGTGCAGCATCAAGTCTGTGTTATACCTCTGGTACAACTGGCGAGCCCAAAGGGGTTCTTTATTCACATCGGTCTACGCTATTGCACACGCTTGTGGGTAATCAGCCTGATGGCATTGCGCTGTCAGCGCAAGATACGGTTTTACCTGTGGTTCCAATGTTCCATGTGAATGCATGGGGAGTGCCGTATATCGCGGCTGCTAACGGTTGTAAGCTTGTGCTTCCGGGTCCTAATCTTGACGGCGAAAGCATCTTGGCCTTGATTGATGAGACCAAAACAACCATGGCATTGGGTGTACCGACAATCTGGATGAATCTACTTACGGCGCTTGAGGCATCAGAGTCCACATTACCTAGCCTGAAGCGAACTGTGGTCGGTGGGGCACCATTGCCACCATCAATGATCCCCAAATTCGCTGCTTACGGAGTGGAGTTACTCCATGCTTGGGGTATGACTGAAACCTCACCTGTTGCCACAATAAACCAATTTCTACAACGCCACAGTGTTCTGTCTGACTCAGAAAAGACCGAGCTACGCACTAATCAAGGCAGACCCTTATTTGGTGTCGATTTACGTTTGCTGGATGAAAACAAACAGTTACTGCCACACGATGGTAAGACGCAAGGTGATCTTCAAGTACGCGGTCACTGGGTCGTTAAACGCTATTTTGGTAAAGATAGTGACGCGTTAACTGATGATGGCTGGTTCGATACCGGTGATGTTTCAACGATCGATGAAGACGGCTATATGGTTATTCGCGATAGATCCAAAGACATTATTAAGTCAGGTGGTGAATGGATATCAACAGTCGAATTAGAAAATATAGCCATTGCTCATCCTCATATCGTTAATGCCGCTGCCGTTGCTGCTCGCCATGAGTTGTGGGATGAACGTCCCATTGTTGTTGCGGTAAAAGCGCCAAATACCTCTCCTGTTGAAGCCGATATATTGGCGTTCTACAAAGGCAAAATTCAATCATGGCAGATCCCTGATGCTGTTATTTTTGTCGACACATTGCCTATAGGTGCCACTGGGAAAGTGCAAAAAGTTGAACTGCGTAAACAGTTTGGTGAACACCTTATAGAAAAAGGAAAAAACAATGCTTAATACGGCAATTAAAGATGATGTCTTTCCCGAAGCCCCACGTAATATTCCGTTGGATCAGGCGCTTGCTGAGCTATCCGCCGCCAAGGATTGAGCCGAAACCGCTAGTCGTATGAAAGGGATGCCTGAAGATTCCGCACTAGTTGGTGAAGAGTGGGTTTCTGGGCAATATCCGTTGATGTCTGCTGGTAATGGTTTAATACAGACATTATCGAAAATGGAAGGAAAGGGCTTTCTTTAATCGTTGAAAAAACGCCAAACTCAAAGCGGGCAAACTGCGTTACGAGTGCTACCACACACCATTTGGGATCATCTGCTTTTGTCTGGCGTTTCAGCAGAAGTTTGGATGGAAGATGGCGTTACCCTCGATAACCTTGCTCAGCACACAGCAAGCGCTTACAACACGCCCGCGAATCAACGCCATGGTAAAGTTGCGCTCGTTTTGGGGGCAGGCAATATTGCAGCAATTGCTCCGTTGGATGTATTGCATAAAGTCTTTAGCGAACATCAGGTGCTTATTCTGAAGATGAAACCGGTGAATGAATATCTTACGGATTTTTTAAACGACACGTTTAAGCCTCTAAGTGATATCAATGTATCGCGCATTGTTAAAGGCGGTGCCGATGTTGGCGGGTACCTATGTGAGCATGGTGACGTGGACGAAATCCATATCACAGGTTCTGGCGCATCTCATGATGTGATTGTTTGGGGTGCAGGGGAAGAAGGTCAGCGTAACAAGGCGGTTGGAACGCCCAAGCTCGCTAAACCTATTACATCGGAACTGGGCGCGGTTTGCCCAACGATTGTTGCGCCAGGACCATGGACTGCCTCAGACTTAACGTTTCAAGCTGAGAATATCGCCACGCAAAAAATGCATAATTCTGGTTTTAACTACGTTGCCTGCCAGATGCTTATTTTGAAATTCTTATACCAATCAATTCTAACGCTGCTGAAGTGCATTTATGTATCTCACCACCGGGCAATAAAAATTTCCGTTTCGGATACTGAGCAGTTTTTTGAAGTTGAAATATATTTTATAAAAATCTGGGATAGACGTAACGTAACAATATTGCATTTATAATCGAAGCTGAAACTATAGGTTATGTTATTGACAGTAACTGCATCTTTGTCGCTGTTAATTTAAGACGCTTTAACTTGGTAGTCAGCAATAAAGTTCAAAACTTGTTGTGCATCTAATGGCCTTGCCATCAAAAAGCCTTGGCCTAAATCACAGTGCAGTAGCTGTAACTGTCGATACTGCTCTTGGGTTTCTATTCCTTCGGCGGTAATTTGTAATTTTAAGGTTTTACCGAGTTGAATAATCGAATGTACAATCGCATGTGCTTTGTCACCGGGGATGCCAGCGTCAAGTAAATTAATAAACGAACGATCTATTTTTAGTTTATCCAAAGGGAAGTCATGTAAGTAGGAAAACGACGAGAAGCCAGTGCCAAAATCATCGATTGCTACGCGCCCGCCGGCAAGGCGAAAGTTACTGAGCATGGTAAGTATCTTACTGCTATTACTCATAATTGACGACTCCGTCAGCTCTAACTCTAATCGATGATGGGGCAAAGTGGTGTTTTCCAAGATGGTGTTAACAGTTTCAGCTAAATTTGAATTCTCTAGTTGTACGCCTGAAACGTTTACTGCGACGCTTATTGATGCTGGCCATTGCATACAGTCTAGGCATGCCTGCTCTAATACCCATGCTCCGAGTTCAATAATCAACTGGCTACACTCAGCTAAAGAAATAAATTCATCTGGTGAAACCAAACCTAATGTAGGATGTTGCCAGCGTACCAACGCTTCAAAACTAACTAATTGTGATGTCTGCAGATCAAATTGCGGTTGATACATTAGAAAAAATTGCTGTTTTTTAATTGCTGTTTTTAAATCGTTAAGTAACTGCTGTTTGTGTAGTGATTTTTCTTTTAAGGTTGAGGTAAATACACAGACTCTGTTTCGTCCCTCCTCTTTTGCGTGATAAAGCGCCATATCTGCAGTTTTAAGTAACTCTTCGACAGTATTGGCATTTTGTGGAGCAAAACTAATACCAATACTGACTCGTATATCTAAGCTATGGGCGCTTAGAATGGTTGGCTCTGCTAGTACTATTTGTATCAAATGACTAAACTTACGTGCCCATTGCTGGGTAACATTCTGGGTAATCAGTATGGCGAATTCATCCCCACCTAAGCGCGCTAAAACGGCGTCAGAGGGTAAGATATTAGTCAGACGCCTAGCAATCACGCACAGTAATTGGTCACCTACATGGTGTCCCATTGAATCATTAACATGCTTGAAATTGTCTATATCAAGCATCATCACAAAACACGGTTGCGGGTTGTTAATGCTTAAAGCTATGGTGTTTAATTCTTTTATAAAGCGGTATCGGTTAGCTAGCCCTGTTAACGAGTCTTCATTGGCTAGCCTCACCATTTCTAATTCTCGCTGATGTTGTTCAGTCACGTCAGTGGTAATTCCACGCCACCCATTCGTGCTTTGACGATTTTGAAGCAAGGGTTTACCAGTAAACGCCCACCACCGGGTTTCACCTTGTATTTGTACGCGTATTCGAAGATCGTTAAATGGCACCGCAAGAGCTAACCGTTGACGCAGTTTATGTAAATCAGAGGGCGCAGTTTCGATTGATGTATCAATAATACTCGCCAAAATAGCAATAAAATCATGTTGGGCTAGTTCGTGTGCTGATTTTCCAGTGGCGTTAATCAAATGAATGGACACGTGTTGAATACGAGCTTGACTGTCTATTTCCCAAAGCCAATCGTTAGCGTTTTCCTCAAAGTCATTGAGTAATAAGCTAATTAACTCACTTTGTTGCCTCATCTTCTTTCTGGTTACTAGCGCATGAATAAAGCGATTTGACGTTATCAGTACTGTCGCACACAGGAATAAACTGTAGCCAATGGCTAAGTAACCCAGAAAGGTAAAATCGCTCGAGGTAGTCAATATACCCATGCCGAACACACCTGACAGCAGCATGCTCCATAACAAGCCAGCTAATGGAATACTGGCAAACATCCAGCAACCCGTTGCAGAGAATGCAGCAATTATGGCCACAAGTAATATTCTTTGGTTATCAGCAAGCAGAGAAAATAATTGCAGGGATAAATAGCCGTAAAGTAAAGCCGCGAGGCTCAAATTAAAGATTAATATGTAATGGGTGACGACGCCGTATCTGGCCCATTGTCGATGTAAGATAAAGCGCCGCCAAAGCATCAAATTATAGCTAGCAATGAGGGTCAGACCACAGGCCCAAATAATAAAGGTAGGAGGCGGTACTATTTCTGAAGTGGTAAAGAACGCTAACGCGATTATTAAATAGGTCGCCAAGCTGGCCAATGGCACAACCTGCAACACAGCAAGGAACTGGCTTCTACGGAACTTAGCTGTCGCTTCTTTGCTCGCCAGCGGTGCCATCCAACAAGATTTGAGTAAATAAATCAACGCCTGCGTTTTTGTTTTACGTTTAACGTCTTGATTCATTAAGTTATATAGATGGATTAGAGAAATTAATTACTAGTTTAATACCCTAAGTTACTATGCGCCAGTTTGGTTTCGAGTTAAGGGGATCCTATTAGAACAACAGCTGTAAACATTAGTTAGATCCTGTGCAAATTCGATTGTAAAATATAAATAACCGCCTTAATTGGCGCCTGGTTTGTGTTTTAGGTTTTGGCGCGAGTGAATAAGCAAGTTCTAACGTTTTTATTTTCAAGCTAGGATTAGCTAATTTTCATGTATAGGTATTGTACTGAACGTTTATAGTCCACATATTACATTCAACAAATTTGGAGTAATAAGTATGTTTCGAATAATGATGTTTCTGGCCACCAACATTGCTGTGATGGCATTGATTAGTTTAGTGTTTAGTCTGTTTGGCTTTCAAGGTTTGTTGGCGCAAAATGGTGTCGACTTAGACTTACAAGCCTTGTTGGTTTACTCGGCGGTAATAGGATTTAGCGGCTCGATTATTTCACTGCTACTGTCTAAATTTATGGCTAAGCGCAGCATGGGAGTTCATGTTATCGAGCGCCCAGTGAATGACACCGAAAGATGGCTATTACGTACTGTTGAACATCAAGCTAAACAAGCCAATATCGGTATGCCCGAAGTAGGCATATTTGTGCATGCAAGCCCAAATGCGTTTGCCACTGGTTGGAATAAAAATAACGCCTTAGTTGCGGTAAGCACGGGCTTAATAGAAAACATGACCCAAAATGAAGTAGAAGCAGTTCTGGCCCATGAAATTAGCCATGTTTCTAATGGCGATATGGTCACCATGACACTTATTCAAGGGGTGTTGAACACCTTCGTTGTGTTCTTATCTCGGGTGATAGGGCATGTTGTTGATCGAGTAGTGTTTAAGGTCGAACGGGGTCACGGGCCAGCATTTTGGATCGTGTCTATTGTTAGCCAAGTGCTGTTGGGCATTTTGGCTTCAATGATCGTTATGTGGTTCTCACGCTATCGCGAATTTAAAGCCGATGCGGGTGGCGCAAGCTTGGCAGGGCGTAACAATATGATTGCAGCGCTTAAACGCTTAAAACAAAATCAAGATGCGCCCCCTATGCCAGAAGAAATGGCCGCGTTTGCAATTAGCGCTGGCAAGGTGCAAAAACTGTTTTCAAGCCATCCGCCACTCGACAAGCGTATTGAGGCGTTGCAAAAAGGCTAAATGTACCGACTGCATCCATATTTGGTCGTACTGATTTAAGAGTCTTAATACGTAGAACCTAAATCATTAATAAACTGTTAGAATTGCCGACCAAAATGGTCGGCAATACAAACTGTCGATCGAGCGCAATTTTACAAGAGTATTGGTTCTGAATATTAAGCAAGTAGATGTCATCGTATTAGGGGCTGGTGCAGCCGGTTTGTTTTGTGCCGCGCAAGCAGGAAAACGCGGGCGCAGCGTAGCTGTGCTAGATCACGCTAAGCGTATCGGTGGCAAAATTTTGATGTCAGGCGGTGGTCGTTGTAACTTCACCAATATGTATGCCTCTCACGAGAATTTTCTGTGTGACAACAAACATTTCTGTAAGTCAGCACTCAGCCGTTATACCCAATGGGATTTTATCGGCTTGGTCGCTGAGTATGGTATTGCCTATCACGAAAAGACCCTCGGCCAACTATTTTGTGACGACAGCGCTAAAGATATACTTAATATGTTGTTTAGTGAATGCGAAAAAGCTGGGGCGAGTGTGACCAGTCAATGTGACGTTTTAAGCATTGAAAAAACTGCTACAGGCTTCACGTTGAAAACCAGCAAAGGCGAATACCAGTGTGAATCACTGGTCATTGCCACCGGCGGTTTGTCTATGCCCAAACTCGGCGCAAGCCCCTTTGGCTACAAAATAGCTGAGCAATTTGGTTTAACGGTTAAGCCCACGCGCGCCGGCTTAGTGCCTTTCACCCTACATGAACAAGATAAAAACGTTTTAGCCGAGCTAAGCGGTATTTCTCTGGATGCGAGCGCCAGTTGCAACAACACTAGCTTCAACGAGAATATTCTGTTTACTCACAGAGGCTTAAGCGGCCCTGCGGTGCTACAAATTTCATCTTTTTGGGAGCCAGGTCAAGCAGTCGAATTTGATTTATACCCGAACGGCGACTTGCAGGAACAGCTGCAAAAAGCGCAACAGAGCCAGCCAGATGTACTGCTAAGTAATGCTCTTTCTGCGTTTTACCCCAAACGCTATGTACAAGCTGTATTGCCGTATTTAGGTATTGAGAATAAGCCCCTAAAACAATACCAAGGTAAAAGCTTAAATGACGTTGCACAAGCCTTTCACCAGTGGCAATTAAAGCCCAACGGCACTGAAGGCTATCGCACCGCAGAGGTCACCTTAGGCGGCGTCGACACCGATTTTCTATCCTCTAAAACCATGATGGCCAAAGACGTTGAAGGCCTGTATTTCATTGGCGAAGTCATGGACGTCACGGGCTGGTTAGGGGGGTACAATTTCCAGTGGGCTTGGAGCAGTGGTTGGGTAGCAGGGCAAAACGCTTAAGTAGGAAATAAGCAGCGTGAAGGAAATAGTTCCAACGAGGATCCCTTAAGGGCGATAGGGTATTTAATTTCTCTTTATTATTGATGTTCCTTAGTTTTACAGCTAAATTATTATAGACCAATATGATTAAAAATCAGTCGGTTATGTGATTTCTAGCTAAACTAGGTTAATTCAACATGGAAGGAGAAGGTAAGTTGAGCGGAATTCGCTACTCCATGCTTTTCGTAAGTCGCGCTTACCGAAAATTGGTGGAACTCGTGAAGCGTTTCAGCGTGTTCCTTGGCGTCGTTATAGGGTTATTATTCTCAATGACTGCTACAGCGACATTCGGTGCTCAAGTGACGGTTTTTTACCCTAACCCCCTTTCTATTAAAGACCAAAGGCCTCTTTATCCTTTACGATTATTGCAACTCGCACTGAGTAAACTCGATAAACCCTATGCCTTAAAACCAAGCAAGGTACAAATGACCCAAAGTCGTGCGCTGCGCATGGTCGGCACACAGAATGCTGCGGATGTTGTTTGGACCATGAGCACAGAGGAACGAGAAAAAAATTATATACCTATTCGTATTCCAATTTATAAAGGTTTAATTGGTTGGCGATTATTTTTGATCCATGCCAGTCAACAGAGCAAATTTGATTATGTAACTGGCTTGGTTGAATTACGGCACCTTACCGCCGGGCAAGGTCACGATTGGCCAGACAATTATATTTTGAACAACAGTGGTATCGAAGTGATGACATCCTCGAGTTATGAGCGTTTGTTCGATATGTCTGACAGCGAACGTTTTGACTTTTTCCCACGTTCTATTATCGAAATATGGGGTGAGCTGGAAGCTTGGCCCGAATATAACCTCGCCGTTGAAAAGACTATTCTGCTACGTTATCCCACGGCCATGTATTTTTTTGTCAATAAAGATGATCAAGCGCTGGCTGATGACATAGAACGAGGTTTGAAAATAGCCATCGAAGACGGTTCATTTGAACAGATGTTTCTGAAGCACAATGAGTGGCTTATTCAAAGGGGGAATTTGAATGGACGCAAAATTATTGACTTGCCTAACCCACTTATTCCTTCGCAAACCCCATTATCTGACTTAACACTTTGGTACCAGCTCACAAAATAAAAAAGTGCTACAATCGCCCCACAGCGCTGATTATCCCATTGGGAACTAACATAAAGGTAGCGAAATGCCCGAAGAAAAAGCCACTGGTAAACTTACCACTCGTACACTCGCCATGCCGTCTGACACAAACGCTTCAGGTGATATTTTTGGCGGTTGGGTACTATCACAAATGGATATTGCAGCAGGTATATGTGCCGGCCAAAGAGCGCAAAGTCGTGTGGTGACTGTGTCAGTTGATAGCATGAGTTTTATTCGCCCCGTGAAAGTTGGCGATATTTTGGGTCTTTACACTAGTGTTGTACATTTAGGGCGCACCTCAATGGTGATCAACGTTGAGGCGTGGGTAAGGCGTGATCGTATTGGTTTGCGTGAAAAGGTCACCCAAGGGCATTTTAAATTTGTTGCTATCGACGATAACGGCGTGCCTACACCGTTGCCGTTAGAAAATGAATTACCAGATTACGTACTAGGAAATTTTTAGTTACCTAAAGGCGTACCTACAGCAAATATTAAGACGGGGCGACACGTTTATATGTCGCCCTCATCTGCGTATTCGCGATAGATATTCAGATTAAAACGAGTAACGCGCGGCGATACCCATAATGTCGTTGTCGTCTGACGTACGATAAGAAATGCTTACCGCTGCTTCAGGCGTGAAATAATAACTTGCACCTAAGTTCAAGTATGTATCGTCATCGTCGTCTAAATCGATATATGAAACACCGCCGTCTAATTCGATATTAGGTGTTACACGAGAACGGATACCCGCTGTTAGACCGTAACCGTTTTGATCATATGATTCGAGTTCTGCTTCTTCATAACTGACTACGCCGTATACGTCAGTATTGCTTGAAGCGGCCATCCGGTAACCCAGTCCTAGGCTTAGTTGATTAAAATCAATATCTCGGTTAGCAATTTCATCTGAGGTATCTGTGTAGGAACCATTCAAAAACACATTTTTACCTACCAAAGCCGAGCCAGACACTTTAAAACCGTCAGGATCGTAGCTGGTGTCGTCTACATCAATTTTGGCGTAACCGCCTTCTACGTAATTAAAATCAGGAGATGCTGCGTAAACAGAAGGAACTGAGATCACGGTCGCTGCTAGTAAAGCAATTTTTGAAGCTTTCATTGAAATTCCTTAAATAAAAAAATTGATTGAGTGAGCAACATAAAGCAGACGTGTATGCACATTAAAAGCGAACACAGAAAATGGAAATCTACTTTTGTCCTCGCCTAATAGATGATGTTAACAGTCTGATTTTCAATAGAAAAAGTTGTACTTCACGAGATATTTTTTTAGTATCTAAACGTGATAAATTGTTAACGGATATGTAATGTTCGCTTTTTCAATTAGTTGAGAGGATAAAGCTGACGTTTTAGCCCGAGCGATCAGCGTTTTAAACTGGGTATTTAAGGAAGAAAAATGAAAAAATTTATATTGGTACTACCTTTGGTGTTTGGATTAGCCGCGTGTGGTACTCCCTCAGTTGAAGACTTGGTAGACGACCCTGAGCTGCTAAGTGAAATATTGGCAGAATGTACGACTAAGCTGATGAAAGGCGAAGATGCAAAGACGCAAGAGTGCAAAAATGCGACTGAAGCGCAAAAGCAAATTCTAAATAACGTGATGAAAGGTTTGCTAGGTAACTAATAATTACCTAACGGTAAACTAAGAAATGCCCAGTGATGTGTATCACTGGGCATTTTTTTATGCTCTATATCGCTAGGAGCGGGATTAAAATTTACTGTTTATCGCATCGATAAGCGCATGGATACGTTCGGCGTTCTTACCTAAATCGCTCATACCAACGCGAGATTTACTGCGTATATCTAGGTAGCTTTCTTCTCCGGTGGTGCGAATACGCACAACAACGTCATCCTTAAAGCCAAACCAGCCAGTGGTATCTGTGGCTTCAATAAGTCCTAATGATTTATCAGCATTGACTAATTCCCAACCTAAATCGTTAATAGAAGCCTCGGCAGCATCAAATAATTGTTCTGTGTCTTGAGGATACTTTTGAGTAATCAATTCTGGGTAGGCTTCGCGTTGCTGTTTAGCCGTTTCTTCGCCAGCGTATTCCACTGGGTTTGGCGCATCGGCACGAAGGGCAACAATGGCGACAAACTTAGGAGGGTTAACCAAATCGGTAGAAATATCATGAATAGGTGGTACTGATTTCGCTTTCCCCATCATGCTCATTGGTAAACCGACGGCAACAATAGCCAATATTGCTGATACACCAACAGCTGCCCAACTGATGTTTTTGCGTAAGAAAATTAGTTGAATAAGGATAAGTGCTAATGCTGCAATACCGGCGTATACACCAAAACGTAAAGCGGTAAATGCAGGTCCTAACTCTAAAATACCAAACTTGTATAAGGGTCCGGGTAAAGCGACGAGTAAAATCGCCAGTAAACTGACAAGGCTGACCAAGGTCTTCATAAGATGTTCTCCGTTCTTATTGTAATATTCGAATTTTATAAATCGAATTTTGTTAACGCATGATATATGAACCAACTGATACTATCAGTAACAGTTTTTGGACTTAAGTTTGTTATTAATTATGTATTTAGATAAGCAATCAAAATGAAGTGCGACTGGTCAATCTCGATTTAAGTGTTGCGAGTTTTAGTGGCAACTAAAGTGTTATAACCTACCCAGATACGTATGATCGCCGTCAGCCAGCAAATAACGGCAAACACGCTGGCGATCGGCACAAAGTAGCTTGGAAACAAGCAAAACAGACACAGTACAAGAATCGTTTCAAAACCTTCCGCCAGCCCCCCCATATAATGCAGACTCTTTTGCGGATAATTTGGGCTATCAATGCCGTGCTTACTGGCCATAATCGCAAAGGCTAAAAAGCTGCCCCCTGTAGCCATAAACGACAGCATCAAAAAACTACCTGCAATAGCGTTTTGCATTGGCGTTGCACAAACAAAGGCAAACACAATGGCAGAGTAAAAGATAAAATCTAGGGTAATATCTAAAAAACCACCGGCGTCTGAAGGGGAGGTTTCTCTCGCTATGGCGCCATCTAGCCCATCTCCCAGCCGGTTTAATAAAATTAGACATAGCGCTAATGTATAGTGGCCGTAAAAAATAGCGGGTACCGCTAGCATGCCAATAATGAAACCGATTAATGTTACGCCGTCGGCAGTGACACCACGCTTAATTAGTTGTTTAGCTAGGCTGCAAAGTGGCTTCTTTAATAGCCTATTTAGTATGGGGTCAATCATGGTTTACCTTGTTAATTAGAGTATTTTCACCTGCTTACAGGTTTCACTACCGAACATGCGCCTGCTTATAACTTCACTTTATACTGTGATAATAGGTGGCTAAATCCAAGTGTTGAGCTTGGGGTGGTATATTGTTTATGTCGTGGCTAACCATGATGCTGGGCACTCCTCGCTCTTGTAGCTGTTTAAAAGCCCACTGACTAACGAGTGCTCCGGTGCTTGGATCAAGCGCAGCGAAAGGTTCGTCCATCAATAATGCCTTGGGCTGGTTAGCCAATGCTCTTATCAAGCCTACTCGAGAACGCTCGCCGCCACTAAGTTGGTCAGAATAGTGCTGGGCAACATAGCCCATATCAATATTATCTAACATGCTAGTTGCTACGTCACGGCGCTGGCTTTTGTTCAGTTTTTTACCGTTCGCTCCTGTTAAGGAATAAGGTAAAGCAAAACAGATGTTGTCTAACACGTTCAAATGGGGGAATAGATGCACGTCTTGCATAAGTAAGCCGATACGACGTTTTTCGATGTTAAGGCCGTTAAGTGGAATGTCATTCAGAGTAATATCACCGCTAATATCGGCATGAAGAATTTCATCACCTAATATCCAATGCAGAAGCGTTGACTTACCCATGCCGCTTGGTCCTGTCAGGACGAGCAATTCGCCGCTTTTTAAGTTGATATCAGGTAGCGCAATGCGACCACTATCGGTCTGAATATGACAATTACGGATGCTCAGCATCAAAACTTCCTCGAATACGTTGGGCCAGTATGCTGGCAATTAAAAAAGCAATAAAAGGAAGGGCGGCTTGCACGATTATGTAGACTGCTGTAATGCTTTGCTCGTTGCCAGAGGCGATAGCTACCGCTTCTGTGGTAATGGTGGTGACTCGTCCAGCACCAATCATAAGTGTGGGAATATATTGCGCAACACTAACGGAAAATGCGATAGCCAAAGCACTTAGTAGTGCAGGGCGCAACAACATGAAGCGTATTCGCCACCAACGTTGCCAATAGGTGTAACCAAAACTTGCAGCAACCAATTCGTAGTGTCGGTTCAGGCTTTGAAAAGGTCCTCGTAATACTAAGTAGCTATAAGCAAACGTGAAGGGCAAATGAGACAGAATGATCCAACCAGTACTGTAGCTACCTGATAAACCTGTATGGGCAACTTGCCAACCGTACACCATACTCAGTTGCGGCAACAATATAGCCATTAACCAAATATAATCGGGTAGCTTACGTTTAGTTTGTTGCTGCAGTTCTAAGGCGAGTAGGGTGACAGCAACGCCTAAAATACTGCTAAAAAATGCAATGTTTAGGCTATTTAGCAGTGGCCTTTGCATAAAGAACCATTCATCTTGCCAAAGGACAAATGACCAGTTAGCAGTACTCAGGGTACTTTGACTATTCCAGCCCATAGACCAGAGCAAAAAGGTTGCTAAGATAGCCACTGTTAACAGGCTGAAAAAACTTAACCATGCTGTAAATATCTGGCTTATGCGAGCAATTCTAAACGGGTTGGCCATAATTGCGTTAGTGCGTAAACGCATTACAGCAAACCATTCATGCACATAGATACTGAATATCAATAAGCCAAGCATAACCAGTAAAACCAGATTGCCCAGAAATGCATTTGCTTGTTCATAGGTGGTAAAACCTGTTTGCCAGTTGTAAAGCACGACAGCGTAAAGTTGTGGAATATTTGGCCCGATAAGTAAGCTAAGATCCAGTACCGATAAGGTATAGGCCATTGCGGCGAGCAATGCTAAACGCGACTGCTTAAGCATAATGGGGAAAATTAATAGCCACCAACTTGCCCTCTCGGTATAACCTAGGGCCTTGCCTTGCAGTAACCAGTCTTTGATGGCGAGTTGGCGGCCTAGTGCGCTTAATATCAGCAGAAAAAACGGGACTTCTTTTATGCTGATTGCCAATACCATAGTTAAAAGGCTTTTTCGTGGTAACCCCAACCAGTCAGGAGCAGCTTGACCGAATAATCCCCAAAGAGCATTGAACACCATGCCACCTGAACTAAACAAATACACTAAACCTAACGCAACGGCTAAATGAGGCAGCGATAACAACGGAGCAAGTCGTTTTTCTAATGTTTGCCAGCGTGGATTAAAACGATATTGGCTATAAACCATAAAGGCTACGTACAGCGCTAAAAGTGGGGCAGCCAAAGAAATGAATAAAGTGTTGGTGATGGATAACGTCAATCCGTTGTACGCAAAGAAACGTATTACATCAGCCCCCGAGATAGGAACAGATGGCCATAACCCGACTATTACGCCAAATAAGGGCAGGCCTGCTACAAGTGCAACAATTAGCCAGCCCGTACTAAGCGTTAGGCGCCGTATTTTTGTTGCCATTTATCTTCGATAACTTGTTGCCATGAACTATGCAGTTCTTGTTGCGCAGGTAAAGTTGAAGCTTCATCTAACAAGGGGGTAATAACGCTCGGATCACCCCAACTACCATTAAGTTTTTGCTTTTGTGCCAGTTCACTTAATAGAAAATGAATCACGACCTTAGCGCCGGCTGAGTTTTGTGCTGCTTTGGGTATGGCTAAGTTGTGGCTATTGGTGATAGCCCCTTGAGCGAAATACAGACGGTGTGAGGTGGCAGGAATGCGTTTTTCACTTTTTTCTTTCTCTATTTCGTTCGGGTTAAAACTGACAGTCATCACAAATTGCTTTTGCTGAAATAATGATAGCTGCTCGGTATTTGAGCTTGGGAATGCATTACCTTGTTGCCAGCTGAGCGGGTGAAGTTGATCAAGGTAATTCCATAACAAGGGCAACAGATCTTCTTGGGCTTGAGGCGTTGCAGCAGAAAAGAGACGTTGGTCTTTGTTACTTAGAGCAACCAATAGCTGTTTTAAAAAAGTAGTGCCATGAAACTCAGGCGGGCGAGGATAGCTAACGCGCCCAGGATTTTGCGTAGCGACTGCCAATATGCTGCTTGGCGTCACTGTGTTTTGCTTAGACCCAGTATGAGAAAATAAACTCTCGTCAGCAATTATATTGAATTGGCCAACTCCCCAAGGCACTTCAAAGCCCTCTATTGGCACACCGAAATCGTTTTGTAGGGGCAATTTTTGTATGGCGAGTAATGCGCTATTAGGGATTGATGACCAAAGGTTGCCAAGTAACAGATGTTGTTCTTTTAGATAACTGAAATTTTCGCCATTTACCCATAGTAGGTCTATAGCACTTTTACTGCCATCTTCCGCTTTTAAACGACTAACGGCTTCACTAATATCCGCTACTTTTACATGGCGTAGGCGTACATTGTAGCGACTGGCGATTTCTCGTGCTGCCCAGCGTAAATAATCGTTAACTGGCTTTGAGCCGCCCCATGCATAAAAATACACCGTTTCGCCCTTAGCTTCAGCCAAGGTTTGCTGCCATTGTGAGCTGCTCTCAAGCTGGATGATTGGTGTATCTAGCACTTGCTGTGCGTTTACGCCAGGCAATACTGCCAAAATAGATACAGCTGTTAATACAATCGAAGCCGCTAACTGATTTAAGCGTTTTAGGTTGCTAAAAAAGCGCAACGATTTAGAAGTTAGCCACATCATTTAAACGCCAGTCGTAATCTTTAAATATGATGGGGTAATCGCCACTTTGAATTAACGCGCGCTGCACCTGTGGATTGTTGTCACCTTCCACTAATGCATCGCTGTAGGCACTCAATAAATCGAACAACGAATTAAAGCCCTGGTCGCCTTTTTCAAAATCACCCCGATACCATTTGAAAATCGAAGATAATGAAGCTTGACCATCAACTAGTATTTCGTTTCGGCTATTATCAGCTAAAAATAACTGCATTTGGTTATCGAGCTGTTGTACCAGTTGGTCGGCGACAAAGGCTTCATTTCGAAGGGGAGGGCAGGAAACAGCAGCACAAACCAAAGCGGCATGAATACGAGGTTCTTTGAACCATTTGCGTACCATGTTGTGCTCGATATCGTCTAAATTATGCTTTTTACCAAAGAGTGTGAAAAACTTTTTTTCCCACGGGGTAGTGAATAAACTGCCTAAATCACGGATAGATTCAGCGTCTGCGGTGAATTCTTGCCAGTTATCCACGATGAGTTTTAACGTAAAGCCATTGTATGCATTGATCAAAAAACTTAGTTCTTGGGTTTTGCTCCAAGTATCGTACTGACTTTTTGTGACGTTGGAATATGCGCTCAGCAGGGTGTTTAACGTCTCCTTTTGCATGGCAAGTTTTTGGTAGTCGACTCGAGTTTGTTTATTGTCTTTTGAAACCTGAACAACCTCTTTTAACAGTTGGTCAAAGCCAGCATAACTGTGATCAAAGTCAGCTGCATGCAGCTTAGCTGCGAGCGACAGCAAAATGAGAGCGCTAAAGGTGGCAGTGTAACGCGCTAACCATTTCGAGATACTATGTGACGTATTCATGCTATTCCTCGTATAAAAAATCGTTCATTTGAATATAAATAAGCAAAATCGAAGCTATCGTTCTATCAATAGCTTCGGCATTTACTAAACAGTCGAAGGCACACTCAAATGAGCATGTCCTGTTTACCTAATATGCTACTTACGGCGCCATGTATGGAAGCGTTCAAGAAAGGCTAGCACTTTTTGCGGTGCATGGTCTTTTTTCCAGTTCCCAGCTACGTTTTTATTAGCTTCAGCCATAGTCGGATAAATATGAATGGTGCCCAGTATTTTGTTTAAGCCAAGGCCGTGCTTCATGGCTAATACGAATTCAGCCAATAGTTCGCCTGCATTGGCTCCTACGATAGTGGCCCCTAGAATTTTATCTGTACCGGGTTTGGTTAACACTTTAACAAAACCACGCGCGTGATCATCAGCCAAAGCTCGGTCGAGTCCACCAATGTCGTAACGGGTGACTTCTACTTCAATACCTTGTTGTTTAGCAGAGCTCTCGTTCAAACCCACTGTCGCTATTTCTGGCTCAGCAAAGGTTGCCCAAGGAATAACACTGTAATCAACTTTAAATATTTTAAACGGTCTGAATAACGCATTTACCGCAGCATACCAAGCCTGATGACTGGCAGTATGGGTAAACTGATAAGGGCCTGCTACATCACCGGCCGCTAAGATATTCGGATATTTGGTTTGTAAAAATTCATTGGTAATGACGGTACGATCAGTCTCAATACCTAATTTTTCTAAACCAAAACCGGTTAGGTTAGCTTGACGGCCGACGGCCACTAGGATTTTATCGAAAGGTATGCGTTCTTCTTTACCTTCAAACTCAACCAATAACACATTGCCTTCACTGGTGCTTTCGACCGCCATCGCACTGGTATTGAGGCGTAAGTCGATACCATCCTTTTCCAGCTGAATTTGTAAGTGCTTAGCTGCATCTGGATCTTCTTTGCTCAGTACCTGATCACCGCGTTCAATTTGGGTGACGTGCGTACCTAAACGACCGAACGCTTGAGATAATTCACAACCAATCGGCCCACCACCCAGTACGATTAGGCGTTTAGGCTGCTCAGTAATTTCCCAAAGGTTGTCAGCAGTCAAATAATCGATGTCTTTTAAACCTGGAATGTCAGGCACAAATGCGCGGGCACCGGTGGCAATTACGATATTGCGAGTGGTGAGTGATTGCACCCCATCTTCGGTTTGAATGTCCACTTGCCAAGGCGACACTATGGTCGCGCTACCAATAGCTACTTTTACACCAAGGGATTCGTAACGCTCAACAGAATCATGGGGTTCGATAGACTTAATAACGTTATGAACTTTGTTCATCACGGCTTCAAAATCTATCTTTGGCGCTTCATAAGTCACACCTGCATTTTGCGATGTGTGGTGAATGTGGGCGAGTTTACTGGCGTGTAATAAGCTTTTGGACGGTACGCAACCTGTGTTTAAACAGTCGCCGCCCATCTTGTGACGTTCAACTAAGGTTACAGATGATTTAATGGCTGCTGCTATATAGGCTGTTACTAAACCTGCTGAGCCTGCACCGATAACAACAAGATTACGGTCGAATTTTTTAGGTTTCTTCCAGCCTTTATATACCCGACGTTGTTGCAAAGCACTAAGAATGAACTTGGCTAAAATAGGGAATATACCCAACAATACAAACGATAGGATAAGATCAGTTGAAACGATGTCTGATAATTGGTTTATTTCTACCAATTGGGTACCCGCATTGACGAAAACCGCGGTGCCAATCAGCATACCTACTTGGCTAACCCAGTAGTAAGTCCACGTTTTAATGCCCGTTACGCCCATAACTAAGTTTATGATAAAGAAAGGGAATATAGGAACAAGACGCAAGCTAAGTAAATAAAACGCGCCGTCTTTTTCGATCCCTTTATCAATGGAATCAAGTTTCTTTGAGAAGGTGCTTTTTACCCAATCACGCAGTAAGAAGCGCGATGCTAAGAAGGCCAATGTCGCACCTATACTTGAGGCGAAGGAAGCGAGTAATAAACCCCAACCGAAGCCAAACAATGCACCTGCACCCAGGGTTAAAATAGCTGCCCCTGGCACACTTAGGGCGGTGGCGACAGCATAAATGACAAGGTAACCGATAAATGCGACTAACCAATTTGCATTGATATATTCAGCGAGGTCTTGTTGGTTGCTCTTTAAACTCTCAAGGGTGAGATACTGATTTAAATCGAATATAAAAAAGCTGGCGATAAGCGCAGCGATAATAACGACTAATATTGTACGTTTACTATTCATGTCTAATTTAGGCCTTAAAATTGTAGGTATAGGTTAACTGAACATTTCGTGGGAGTTCAGGAAAAACCAAGGTTGAACCGAAATAGCCGCCTTCAAAAACGGGACGCCAATTTTTTTCATTTGTTAGATTGTGTACTTCCAAGCGTAAGCTTGATTGCTCTGATAGCGTCACATTGGTGTTGGCATTAATCGTAATCTGGTCGCGTATTAACACTGTGGCTAAATAATCGAGCGGGTAACTTTTACTGTAAATAGCCGAGCCCGAAACGTCCCAGTTATCTAATATTTGATAACCTGCACTGGCAGAAACAGTCTGTTGTGGTATGCCCTGTACACGTTGATTTGAGGCTGCAAAGCCTGCAAAATTAGGTGCACCTATACCGGTACCTTGAATAATATCAGGGCGGGAGTTATCAAAGGCATCGGCGACTTGCTGTGAATCTTGAGCACTGGCTGAGTCGTCATAACGCGCATCTAGATAGCTGTACCCTAGATTAGCCCACAAGGCGTCGCCTTGATAAAACATTTGGGCTTCAAAACCTTTGGCGATGATGCCTGTGTTGCTGCCGTCACGGTTACGTAAGCTGCGAGTTTGTTCAAATACTGAGGCATCAGCATACCAAGGGGTATTTGCAGGTGAGTACTTTATGCCCAGCTCGTAAAGTTCATTTTCTGTGGCAAAATTGAGGGGGCTTATTTTATTGTCTGCACCTAGTACCGTGCCGCCTCCCATACTGTTAGACGTTGCTTCGCTGTAACTATAAGTCGCATAGGTAACAATATCGCTGTTAATTTTAAAACGAGCACTGGCTGAGCCAGCGTACAACCATTTACTAAAGCTGTCTTGGGCCGCTATTTGACCTTGTGGAGCCAGAGCATCGCGGGCTGTTACATCGTAATGGTCCGCGCGCAAACCGACTGTGGTACTGAATCTGTTACTCCAGTCACTGTCCTGTTCGGCGAATAAACCTGTTTGCCATGCAGTGGAGTCAGTGGTATCAGACAACGAAAAGTCGTTAGTGCCATCACCGTCCACATCGTAGTTTGCACCGGGTGATACGAAAACACCTGGGCGAAGTTCAACCAAACGAGCTTGTTGTGCATTGGTTAATGGAATACGGCGCTGCTCTACACTGCCAAGTAGATCAATGGGTAAGTCTGCTTCAGTGGTGAATTGGCTGTAGCCTAATACATCGTTGTAACGCAGATCCAAACCCCATGTGGTTTGCTGGTCGGCGCTCCAATTTGAATTAATTTCTATACGGTTTTGTACCGTTTTGGCACCATCAATAATTTCAACAAAGCTATTTGGGGCAATTTCTTCGCGGTCTAGATACTGAAAGTAACTACGATTGGTTAGGCTGTGTACAGAACTTAGCTGGCGCTCATAGGTACTATGCAAAACGTAAGTTTGAGCGTTGTTAATGGTGTCTGGGTCGGTTAGCACCCTATTGCGAGGAATGTGAACTTCACCCGTAGGTGAGACGACTGCAAATGCCCCCGGTACTTGAGACCCATTAGGCTGCACGCCTTGACCTGTGATGTACAAGCCATTATCGATAAGATTTTGTGTAGGGCGATTGATCCCTGCATTATCAGTAAAATCGACATCGAAGTATTCAAAACTGATATCCCAACTAGATTTATCGTCGGGTAATAAGCGATAAGCAACAAATAAGTCTTTACTCTGATATTCGCTAAAATCGTAATAACTGTCGTTGTCTATGTATTCTGCACTGACTCGAATACCACTTTTACCTTCATCTATAGCGGTATTTACATCAACTTGCCCGCGATAATGCTGCCAACTACCGGCACTGGCTTGCAGTTTTATATCGGTACCTGACAAAGTGGCGACTTTGTTGTTTAAATTGACGAAGCCACCGTTGCGTTGTGTGGTACCGAGTATTACTGACGGTGCACCTTTTACGACGTCTATTTGGCCTACACTGTTAAATGACAGTGGGATACCGAAACCGTTATTACCGGCTTGTCGGCGCATACCTTGCTGAAAGAGTTCTCCTAACTGGCCTCGAATGGTAGGTAAACTCGGTGCGCCAAAGCCACTGGCTGAGTACGTGTTCGGGACTAAAGTTAGTACGTCCTGTAGGTCGTCAATGGACAACTGCTCTAACATGTCGCTTGAAATCGAGGTCAGAGTACGAGCAATGTCCGTTAAGCTTTTATCTTTACCGAATGGACCGTCGATCACCGCATTTTTGGGGGACATGATCAAAGTAGGTAGCGCTGAGCCGGTAACAGTAACATGTTCGACACTGTTGTCTTGCTCTTGGCCGCCGGCACTAAAAGCCATCGCTAAGCTTGCACTAACAAACAAGCTGTGCGGTAAAGTCGACATAATTTTTCCCTTATAAATGATTCTGTGCTTAGAGACCTAGTAACCTTGTGTTTTATTACATTAGTATTCAATGCAAATAGCTTAGATTGGTACTAAATGTTATATATCTTTTACGTTTTATAACTGATTTAGTTTAATTTTTTACTTATATGCCATATTTGTCATTGTAGTGATAGTTTTGATTAAGTTGGGAGAGTAAGTAAAAGTCTTAAAAAACAATATCTTACTTGTGAAGGCCCAATATTCCATAAACCATTTTGTTATATTGAAGATGTAATAGGTTAGGGCAGTGAAAAAGATCTAAAAATAGCTAATTTTATGCAATTCAGAAGGAAGTCGATTCATCCGTGGTGAAATACGGCGTAAACTTTATGTACAGGTATAGCCCTTACTATTTAATCGGCTTTATTAACGCCTGCGTTATGGCGTGCTTTATCCCTGTCATGTCTTTGTATGCATACCGGTATCTCGGTGCAAACTCTGCGCAACTGAGTGTGTTGTTGGGCGGATATTCCCTTAGCAGTATTTTTTACGCTACTGTTATTTCTAGAATTGTGGAGCGTCTCGGCGGACACAAGATTTGGCTGCTGGGTACCAGCCTGATGGCCAGTTGCGCAGTATGGCTTTTAAGTAGCACGCAAAATTATCTGTTTGCTGCGCTTATCATGATAACCCTGTTTGCCCCGTTTCATGCATCAACGTCGCTATTAATGGGATTGGCGTTTCGATATTTTCCAGAAGAACAAATGACCACGGTAAATGCGCGGTTAATGGCAACAATCAGCGCTGCGTGGGTAGTGTGCCCAAGTGTGGCATTTTATATGACTGAACACCTCGGGTTTAACGTGTTTTTTTATGCCCTTGGGGCGGTGTTAATACTACTCGCTCTGTTGTTTTGTTATTTGCCTGTCTCTGACAACGCTATAGCGGTAGATTTGAATAGTTGCGCCGAACTGCATAGGCAGGCTTGCGAAGTAAAGTCAGGCGATCTGGTTTACCCACCCACTAAAACGGTCAATGGCATTATGGACTACGCATACTTATGGCCACCAATACTGCTTTTCACGTTACTCAGTTTTGCCATTAATTTGTATCAACATCTGTTGCCAGTCTATTTTGTTGAGGAAGGACTGTCTGTTAGTCTGGTTGGGGGGCTTTTTATGAGCGCAGCGATCGTTGAAATTAGCTTAATTATGCGCTGCCCTAGTTTACTTTCTCGTTTCTCGTACCATCAGCTATTTATTGTCGCGAGCCTTGTCGGTATTACTTTCTTTGTGCTGTTGCCTGTTAGTCAAAACACGTCATATTTATTTTTACTGCAAATTCTAAAAGCCATCATGTACGGAATTATGGCAGGGCTAGGCGTGAATTTATTACAACGTTTACTGCCTAGCGAACCCACTTTTGCCGCAACGCTGTATCAAAACGCATTTGCCATGGGAATGCTGCTGGCCGGGTTTGCTACTGGGGTGGCAGTTGAATACCTGCCGCCCCAGGGGCTATTCAGCATTAGCGCGTTTGTGGTCATGTTGTGCTTAATTATGTTGTCACTTTTTAGGCGCGCCTTTACTGTAGCCGAGCCTCCTGGTGATATTAAAGGCTGATGCTAATTCTATTTCGGCCATCGGCTTTAGCGCGATATAAGGCGGTGTCAGCGGCACAAATTAAGGCTTCAGTGGTACGAAACTGCCCGCCGAACTCAGTAGCAATGCCTTGACTGACACTGACCCTGAAATTTGCAGGTAAGCCCAAATCGCTAAAAGTAAGGGTATTAATCTGTTGTTGAATGTCTTTAGCAACAATGTCAGCACTGGCGCTTTTAAAGCGCGGCAGAATTACGGCAAATTCTTCTCCGCCATAGCGTGCTGCTAAGCTGTCATTGGCGGGAAGGCAGTCTTGTATCGTCTTAGCAATCCTCTGTAAGCATTTATCTCCATTGACGTGGCCAAACTGATCGTTAAATAATTTGAAATAATCCACATCAATCAAAATTAAGCTTATGGGTTGGGTATTGTTGAGGCACTCGAGCCAACTTTTCTCTAATTTTTTTTCAAGGTTGTGGCGATTGGCTAAGCCAGTTAAGTGATCAGTGGATGCCAATCTGCGTAGTTCGCTGTACTCTGATTTGTGTTTAGATAAGTTGTGGATAACGCCCACAAACAATGGTGCGGAATGCGTAATCGATGTAGGCAGGCAAGATACAGATAAATCGGCTTCCAACCATGTACTATCACAGCGCGTAATAAGTACTTCCTTGGGGCCATGATTTAAGGCTAAATCGGGATTGCGTTGCCAATTCAAAAATAAATATTCATATTGTTCTCGATAACGTTCGTGAAGAAAGGTAAACCATTTTTGTCCTACAAGAGATTCTTGTGGTGCACCGAAAAATTTTGCCGCAAGCGGGTTTATCATTTCAATTACGCCATCTCTATCTACGATAAAAATAGCCTCAGCTATTACGTTCGCCATTCTGCTAAACGCCGTCATCTTTTCATTTAATAAAGGGACCGAAAAAGTATCTAGCAATGAAGATATTTTAGGCGTTTTATCGTTCGATTTTTTTGAGTTTGACATCGTTCTTCCTTGTTTTGCGTTGTCACGCTGATGTTTGATGGCAAACACTTTATTAAACTAAAGTCTCTAATACCTTCTGCTAACCTTCCTTTTTTAAGTTATTGATTTGTAGGTTTTTATTTTGTTTTTAGATTGGTTCGGGCAGGTTGTTTTTTATGCTTTCAAGCTTTACGAAAACGGTCATGCTGTAGCGGTAGAAAATCTCAAGGCTAAAATTGCTATAGATTGGCGCACAGAATCACCGGCACAATGATTCAAAAGTGCAATGTCATGTTCTTATTTGAAGTAGCTATAAAGTGCGGTGCAGTTAAAAGACAATATTTCGTCCCGTATTAATATTGCGCATTATGTGTAATATTTTTAATACTTGTCACATTTCACATTTATTATATAAAAATCAATATTAAACAATTACTTAAGAACATTTTTAGGTCATCGGATATAGTGCTAATAAAAAAAATATAAATTTAATTTTGTTTTAAGGTTCCGTTTTTAGCGTCTTAAGCGTTAGGGCATATAGGATACGACTAAAAAGGAGACAAACGGTGTCAGTTGCACAACATATTAACAACCGTGATCTCCGAATTTATGTAGAAGATAACGATCTGAGTGAAGCTCAGCGGGCATTAATTACGGATTTATTTAATCAACATAACGATACTCTGTTACGTTTTTTACGCGCGCGTTTACCATCGGACTCAGATGCCCATGAAGTTGCACAAGAAGCCTATGTTAGGTTACTTGATCTGGATAAACCGGGAGCAATTAGCTACTTACGTGCTTATCTTTTTAAGACTGCGTCGAATTTAGCAGTGGATCATTTGCGCTCTGCGCAACGGGCTAGTCGGTATCGGCCAATGACATTTTTTAAAGAAGAAGCTCCTTCGGAAGAACATGTCGCTTTAGTAAATGAAAAAATGAGATTGATGAATGGATTTGTGAATGAGCTGCCAGCTAAATGTCGCAAAGTATTCATGTTAAGTCGTTATCACGATATGACGACTAATGAAATTGCTCAGTTAATGCGGTTGTCAGACCGAATGGTCAGAAAGTATCTGGTTCGCGCAACCGAACATTGTCAAATGCGTTTGGAAGAAGCGACCGGAGGTGGTCAGTGAAAGATGAAAAAACCTTAGAGCCCCTGCATGAGGCAACACTATGGTACTACACCATTAAGGATCCAGAAGTTACTGAGCAGGCCATAGTCGATTGGCTTTCTTGGCTACAAGCCAGTGAGGAGAATACGCAAGCATTTGAGAAAGTTGAACAGCTTATGCAATTGACCACTCAAGCGAAAGAGATTGATTGGCCAGACGATAATGAGTTGTTAGATGATGACTATGATGGTGACATTAGTGTCCAGCAGTGGCGTTTGAATCAAAGGGGTTGGCGAAAATGGTATAGGATTTTCTTAGATTTTAAATTACCGGCTAAAAAAAATCTCTTACCCTCATTTGCCTTATCAGTCATGGCATTTGCTTTATTCGTTTTACTAAGCGCTCACATGCCTAACTTGGGCGAAAGTGATATTGCCGTATCAGTACATGAAACGGCATCTGGCCAGCATGAACGAATAGAGCTCGATGATGGTTCAGTCATTACGCTGGGTGCCCAAAGTTTGATTTCAGTCGCATATAGTGAAGAGCAAAGAAAAGTACTTTTAGAACGAGGCGAGGCTTACTTCGACGTAGCTAAAGATCCTAATCGACCTTTTGTAGTGGGTTCGGGTAGTCGCACAGTTACTGCTGTAGGTACTGAGTTTAACATTATGCGCCAGTCTGAACGAGTGGTAGTAACTGTGGCTGAAGGCAAAGTATTAGTTGAACCTAAATCCAAGCCATCCTCAGTCCCTAGGATTATTAAAGCGTTTAAAAAGAAGTACGGTAATACGAATACATTTTTACTTGCTGAACAGCAACTGACGTATAACGACGATACGATTTCTGAGGTTGAACCAGCAAATTCGAAGACTGTTACATCTTGGAGAGAAGGAAGCTTGCAGTACTTAACTGAGAAGCTGAAGTTTGTTGTTGAAGATATCAATCGTTATTCAGAGCATCCCATTAGAATCGGTGACGAACAGGTTGGCAACCAAGCTTATTCGGGAACGGTGTATACCGACCGTATAGAAAACTGGTTAGACAGTATTTCGCAGGCATTTCCAATAAAGGTTTTAAGTCATAATAATGGTGACATTGTATTGGTCACTGATACCACCAGAATAAAAAATAGTTCTGTTAATTAAAGTTTTAAGTTCCGTTCTTGTTTGTTTTTCCGTCTTAGTCGGTAGCTGTCATTTATTAAAGTTAAATGACAGCTACTGAACCTATAAATCAAAAATAATTAAAATGGTGGAAAATCACATGCGACAACTAAATAAAGGGAAATTCAATAGGAAGCTCTCTATAGCACTCTCAGTCTTAATTCCTTCCTTGATGTTCACAGTTGATGCTAACGAATTAAATAAATCCATCGAGTTTAATATTCCAGCGCAATCATTGGATGCAGCATTATTAGCATTTTCAAAGCAATCAGGTGTGCAACTAGCCGTTCAAACAAACATTATTGAAGGGGTCAATATACAAGGCGTGATGGGTCAGAAAATGAGCTCTGAAGCTCTCAGTGCATTACTAAGTAATACTGGGCTCACCTATACGATTATTGGTGATGACACGGTCGCTATTTCTGAACTCGATGGTAGTAAACCATTGGGAAAGTCCCAACTGGCGTCCAACAGCCAGACGAGGATGTCAGTAGAGACAGGCCAGAATGAGTCTACAAATACTAACCTCATTAGCGATAAAGAGGCGAAAGTAGAAAGAATTGCGGTCGTTGGTTCTAAGATTGGTAATTTGCGTACTGAGGCCGCGCTGCCGGTCGCGGTATTCGATCAAGATGCAATTGATGCCATCGGTGCTGGGGACGGTAATGAACTGGTTAGAAGTATGCCTCAGATGGGGGATATGACCTGGAATGAGTCATGGATACCAGGCAGTAGTAACGCGGCTCGAGGAGATACCGGCTCTCTTAATCTTAAAAACTTAGGTGCTTCTAACACATTATTGTTAATTAATGGTCGCCGTTCGGTTATTCACCCAACTACATCAACAGTAGATAACAGTATGTCTACAACTACTTTCAATACAAATGCCATTCCTATGTACGGCCTTGACCGAGTTGAAGTGTTGTTAGATGGCGCTGCGGCAATTTATGGCTCTGACGCCATTGCGGGTGTAGTCAATATAGTGACCAATAAGGAGATTAACGGCGCTGGCATAAAACTGAAATACGGCGCCGCCCCCGGTACTAATCGCTCAGATACCGACTTAACGGGCTATTGGGGGACGGATTTTGATAGCGGTAGAGGCAATGTTTCTATGATGTACAATTTGTCTCATAGAGAACCGCAATATACTTCTGATCAATGGTATACGGCAACCAGTGACCATAGAGGATTTTTAAACGGTACTGATCTTGAAGGAACCGCCGCTCTTGACCTGCGAAGCACCTATACTCCGTGGGGAAATTTTGTCTCTCCAAACGGTCAGATTTTTCAAAATGGTAATGCCATCAGCAGTACAGCAGGCTACTTTCACACTGAATTGAGTGACTCACAGAATTGCGCTACTGAATCTTCAGGTGGTGTTTGTTTTGCTTCAGGCTCTGCGTCTGATGATTATAAATATGATGCATCAAAAGAAAATACCTACCTGACTCCCAAAGTCGATCGTATGAACATCTTTACCAATTTTACTTATCAATTGATGGCTGATTTAGAGCTATTCGGAGAGTTATCGCTATATAAAGCAAAAACCGAATACGTCACCGGATCTGGATTGTTCTCGGTTAATCAACCCGTCTATATTCCTGCTGATGCTTATTATAATCCTCTAGGAGCAATGTATTTAGCGGACGGCACGACTAACCCTAATCGCCTTGTTAATCTAAATAATGTCTCTGAAGAAGGGACTGCGGTGCAATTGCGTAATTATAGATTTGCCGATGGGGGTGTCAGAGGGGTGGATGTAGACAACATGCAGACGCGATTCTTAGTCGGTTTGAAAGGTTGGACTAATAACGATTTTGAATGGGAATCGGCGGTGTTGTACTCCCAAGGTAAATCGATAGACAAGTCTGAAGGCTACAGTGTGTCGAAAATTGTAGATGCACTCTCTGGTACTACCGCTGACGCATATAATCCCTTTGCTGGAGGTTCCCTTACTTCCACTAGTTATGGGGATGACACGGTTAATTCACAGGATATTATCGATTCCTTTACCGCATGGACAAAACGAGAAAGTACTTCAGAGTTAGCTTCTTGGGATTTTAAGGTTAATAAGTCTGATATCTTTAATTTACCTGCAGGCGAGGTTGGTTTTGCTGCCGGTATTGAGGTGCGGTATGAGTCACTCAAAGATGACCGAGACCCACTCGTCGATGGCTCGGCTCCTTATACTGACTGGTATACAGGTACCGTTTATGACAGTGACTTGGCTGGCAGTAGCCCTACGCCAGACTCATATGGAAGCCGAAATGTTAAAACTGCTTATTTAGAGTTTGCTGTGCCGCTTATCGCAGAAGATTTTAATATCCCACTAATACAGTCGTTAGATATGCAGTTAGCGGCACGTTATGAAAGTTACAGTGATGTAGGCGACATCTCTACACCTAAAGTTGCATTAGCGTGGACAGTAACAGATGACCTTATGTTTAGAGGCTCTTGGTCAGAGGGGTTTAAAGCGCCTAATCTTGAAGTACTAAATGCTGGCGAGATGGCTCGTTACCTTACTTTCCCTGATTATATCTATTGTGAGGCTGCGTTGAGATCTGAGCAAATAAACAGCTATGCTGAATGTACGGATTCTTATGCGGTAACGTGGCATATGAAAGGTAATGACCAACTGAAGCCTGAAACATCCGAAAACGTCTCGATTGGCGCGGTATTCACGCCGCAGTTTTTGCCAGATGACTGGGGAAGCGTGAAGCTAACAGTCGACGCGTGGCGCATTCAAATCGAAGATCAAATAGGTGTGACGCCCACTCTCGATGTCATCATAAATGACTTATATCTTCGTACTATTCAAGATTCCTCAGATTCAAGAGTGTTTAGAGCTGATCCCAGCAGCGATGATATTGCTCGATTTGCTGGTACAGGTTTAGAGCCCGTTGGTGAAATCCAATACGTCCAAACTGATTACTCTAACCTTAATTCTCTAGAGGCGCGCGGATTAGACTTTAGTGTGGATTGGAGTTCGACGAAAACGCAATATGGCTCATTTTCGTTTAATTTTGCTGCATCTAAGTTATTGAACTTCAAACAAGCTTTAACGCAAGAAATGCAAAATGCGAAAGCTGCTCAAGATGCCGGTCTACTTGATAGCTATATCGTTATCGGTACGGCTGATGAAGTCGGCCAAAACGGAGCGAAGCCCGAATGGAAAGCGAGCAGCAGATTTATTTGGCGCTATGAAGACTTTGTTTATCGTTTATCTGCTCAGTACACAGGGAGTGTGCTCGACGGTAAATATGCCAGTGGTCTAGATTTTGAAGTTCCTTCTGTAACAACTTGGAATACATCGGCTCAGTATCAATTCGATGAATCGATTTTAGGTGGCATTATCGCCGAGGTAGGAGTGAGAAATCTCTTTGATAAAGAGCCTCCCTTAAACGCATCGGGCAATTATTTAGCTAGCTTGTATTTACCTTATTCTCGTTATTTTTACGCGAGTATTGAAAAGAAATTTTAAGCTTTTTCAGTGCTTACTGGTTAACAGTAAGCACTTTTCTGCATTTTAAAATAGAGCATCAAATGAAACAAATTATCTCTAAAGTGGTATTAGCCGGGCTATTCTTGGGCAATATCAACAGTGTTGTGGCAAACGAAACAAGTAAGCCTGTTTTTACATATAAAAATATTACCGTTGATCAAGGCACGGCAATGTCCGTAGCCGTATCGCCTGATGGCGAATGGTTAGCCATCGATTTACAGGGCAGTCTCTGGGTTTTACCGAGTAAAGGTGGAAAAGCAACTAAGATAACTGACGTGTTTGACGACGCTCATCAGCCAACGTGGTCTCCGGATGGTAAAACACTGGTGTATTTTGCGTTTATTGATGGAGGGTACGATATTTGGTCGATCGCGCCAGATGGCAGTAATCGTCAGCAATTAACATGGGGACCCTTTGACGACAGGGAGCCGGTATTTTCTCCCGACGGCAGCAAACTGGCCTTCTCTTCAGATCGCAAAGGCAGTTATGCAAGCTACGACATCTGGACATTAGATATTGCTACTGGAGACCTAACCGCAATCACCGACGACGAGTACGAAAATCGGATGCCAACATGGACCGCTAATGGCAAAGAAGTAACCTACACAAGCATGCGGGATAATCAGTATGGCCTTTGGAGCACTGATATAACGTCTAAAAGTGAACGTATTATTTTATCTGACGAGACAATTATTAGCCAACCGTCTTGGAGCCCATCGGGTGTGTTAGCTTACGGTCGAAGTGATGGAGAGAAATTACAGCTTTTAGTCGATGGTAAGATCATTAGCGGTGAAGATGATGTTTTTCCTTTTCAAGCCAGTTGGACTGACAATGGACAGTTTTATTATGTCGCAGAAGGCGAAATTAAACATGGTGCTCTGAAAAGTAAAACAATTGATACTATCCCATTTAGCGCTCAACTGGTTTCTGCTAAAGAAGACTATGAGAGAACGGTACGTGATTTTAGCACAGTAGAGAAAAAAGAAGCCGTCGGTATTATGCGCCCGTCACTTTCACCTGATGGTAAACAGGTAGCATTTGTGGCCTTAGGTAATTTATACCTAATGACAATAGGGCAAGAGCCGAAAAATCTAACTCAGAATCACTATATGCAAGCGGATCCTGCTTGGTCGCCCGACGGCAAGTTTTTGGTATATTCATCGGATCAAGGCGGCGATATGATGCAGTTATGGATCCGTGAGGTTGCCACGGGTAAGGAACGCCAGTTAACAAATATTACAACACAGCCCCTAGAAGCTGTTTGGTCACCGGATGGTAAACGTATCGCTTATCTGAACGTTGATGGAATGTGGGGAGTCGCAGGTCTCGCAGTTGTGAATGTTGATAGCGGCGAAGTGACTGAGCTTACACCGACATTAAAACAACCCGGTCGGCCAACGTGGTCTGCGGATAGCCAACGTATTGCTATTGCGGGTACCTTGTCTTTTTCGCACAGTTTTCGCGAAGGCACTAATCAGGTCTATGTCGTAGCAGCTGATGGTTCTCAAGAGGCACAATGGTATTCGCCGGTGCCTAACTTATCCATTGATACCCGAGGAGGGGCGGGGCCTGTTTGGTCACCAGATGGGAAGAGTATGGCAGCTATCTATGGTGGTACGTTGCACGTTTGGCCTGTATCTCTAAAAGGGGAGCCTTTAGGTCCGCCAAGAAGTATAACTAATGAAATTGCGCATTCACCCAGTTGGGGAGGCGATTCAGAAACCTTATTATTTCAATCAGAAGATAAACTTAAAACCGTTAATATCAGAAGCGGTCAAATTCAAGATGTGACCACGCCGTTACTCTACAACGTTGATATGCCAAAAGAACGTTTGGTCGTCCATGTGGGCGGGGTATTTGATGGTGTGACTGACCAGATACAAGAAGATAAGGATATTATTATTGACGGAAATATCATTACTGAAATTATTCCTCATGATCCTATCAATCATAAAAACGTCAAATTTTTTGACGCATCAGACTCTATTGCTATGCCTGGCATGATAGAAAGTCATGTGCATCCGCAAAAAGATTTGGGTCAGTCAGCACACCGAGCTTGGTTAGCTTATGGTGTTACTACGGTGCGTGACCTAGGTAATCAACCTTATCATGGTGTAGAAGACAGAGAAGCCAGTGAGGCGGGTGTTAGGGTAGGGCCTAGAGTCTTTACTACTGGACATTTGATGGAATGGCAACGCGTGTATTACAAAATGGGTATTGCGATCGCTGGTCCCGCTCATTTAGAAAAGGAGTTGGCTAGGGCAAAAGCGTTAAAATATGACCACCTAAAAAGCTACGTACGGTTACCTGATGCTCAGCAGAAAAAAGTAGTGGGTTTCGCTCATCATGATATGGGAGTACCGGTATCCTCACATGAAGTATATCCATCGTCAGCTATTGGCGTAGATAATATCGAGCACTTAGGCGCGACAAGCCGTAGAGGATATAGCTTAAAACACATCCATGGTCATGCATTTGATGATGCCACACAGCTCATCGATAAGGTGATTACACCGACTATTTTTGGTGCGATTAACGGTTATCTAGTTAGAAATCCTGAGTTGGTTAATGATCCGCGTTTAAGCCTATATCCCAGTTGGGCACAAGATGGAATCAAGCATCCTCGGGAGTTTCCTGCTGAGTATCAAGCATCCCTCAAGAAAATGGCCACTACTTTAAAAGCGCTATTTGATAAAGGCACAACGGTTACAGCAGGTACAGACTTAGTGATGGCGCTAAACCTGCACGCGGAAATAGACTTTTATGTCTCTGAAGCTGGATTAACGCCGTTTCAAGCATTGCGCTCAGCTACTGCAGTGCCAGCAAAAACGCTCGGTCTAAATGCCGGGACATTGGAAGCGGGGAAACTAGCAGATATAGTATTTTTGAAAGCCAGTCCTTTAGACAATATTGCCAATACGACGAAGATAAATATGACGATGATCAACGGACATCTCTTGTCACAATCTCAGTTATTGGACAAGCAAGTTCCCATCGACGTTTTTAATTAACGTTTGGTAATCGCAAAGAGTGCATGACGCACAAATTGTTTTTCTGTAAACAGCCTTCATTTCAACGTGAGGGCAGTTTTTGTTGACATAAATACATTGGCGTAAAGATAACGTCTTTATGTCAACATCAGGCAGTTCTCTAGCTATGACTACCAATAACGACTCAATAGGTATGTGCTTAGAGAGTTCTATGATTACGGTGACGCATTGAGGAAAAGCTGAAATAGCATTTCAATGCATAGGCACTGACAATCGGTACGCATATTACGCTGGCTATGGTAAACACCACATCCCCTAAGGTATCGAAAAAGATGCTCTGGCTGACGTAACCCAAAGTGCAAAGTAAAGCGATGTGTAATAGTAGAAACGTTTTCATGTTAGCTCCTTTTGTGCCGAAGGTAGGGTGTTTGTTGTTACCTACCGATGACCCAATGTGTTAGTGATGCGTTAATCGACGATAATACTTTATACAGATGCTTGCTTTATTACCTTCCGCTAACCTTCTGATTTTAACGTTATGAATTTATTGGGGTTTTCATAATTAAAAAATAAGTTTTTTTGTATTTATTGAAATCGAATAACTAGGATATTGATGATAAATGCTATTTTGATAAGGATATTTAGCGCAAAGTTAATGGGCTGAAAGAGTTAACTTTGGCAGGTTAATGACTTTATTTTCGGTAGGCTAAATGCTTGAACACGCGAAATTTATACCTAGTTATGAAATTGGATAACTAAGTGCAGGTTGAGTCAAGGTACATTGAAGCCTTAGCTGCCACTCGAATGTAGTGATAAGGTATTGTTTCAGTTAGATAATTGGATCTGCTGTAGCCTTGCAATTTGAGTATGGACAGACTACTTAAATATAGAGAACGACTTAAAATCTTTTTATTCTAATTAAATCAAAGGCTGACCAGTCTTGCCGAAACAGGAAGTGCGCTATGACCGCAAATATAGAGAAGGATGAGCCGACAATTGAAGAAATCTCTCCGCAAAGTACTGAAATAGACAAGGCCGTTACGTCTTCAACAAGTACTTCCTTCGCTAATGAACGTTATATGTACTTCACTGAACAAGATTTAGAAAAGATTCTAGCGAACATTGATGCCCTTCGCAGTAGTGTATTCCCCATAGACAATCCTGATAATGAACTTGAGGCGGGTAAGCAACAGAACTTCCCGTCAGTTTGCTTAATTGGCTTAGGGCGTTGTGGTTCTAATATCGCGCTTGATGTGGCATCACTGGTGTATAACGCTCGTAATTTTTACCTGAATGAATTTGAAAACGAAGAGCGCCAATCCCGAGAGCAAGAATATCGTCCGATGCGCTGGATAAAGCGCGGTTTACACTTGTCGAGCGGTCAAGATGTAAAGCCGGTATTTTTGATCGAACCCTTGGTCATGTTGGGCGATCTTGATAAAGATATTGAGGGCCGCGTACGCTTTTCAAACAAGGGTGAAAAGGCCAGTTTTCTACAAGAATACACCAAGATGAAAATCATGGATTTGTCTGAGGTACATGCTGGTGGGGCAGGTAATGCGCCTATTCTCGGTCAGTACTTAGCCAGAATTATCCTCAACAAAGACACCCAGCGTTTTGCCAACAAAGAGTGGAAGAATATCCACTCATATCTTATTGATTCATGTGGTATTAAAGCGAATCAATCTCGGTTGTACTTTTATATCTTTAGTGCGGGGGGCGGCACTGGCTCAGGTATGGCATCTGAATTTGGTCTGGCTCAGCAGTACGCTTATATGAGCAAAACATTTGAGACCAGAGTACTCAGTGAAACCGAAGATAATCGCGGGCATTCTTTTGTTTTTGAGCCGATTTTCACCAGTGGCATTTGTATATTGCCCAATATTTCTGACCATGGTGTTGAAATGTCAGAAGCTTTACATATCAACGCAGGTCGTTTGTTATGTAAGTATATGGCTGAAGAGTGGGATTTCTCCTATAACTTCGATAAAGAAGACAGCAGTGATGCTAGCGCCATGCACCGTATTCGCCCTTGGAATGCCATGATGCTGATCTCTAACGATATTATGCGTTATGCGGAAGAAACTGACGACAGCGGTATTCAGCATATAGACGTTAACGCCATGGAAAAGCACGCCAATCAGTATATTTCTCAGCAAATATTCAACATTCTAACGGCACAAGCGGTCACAACTGATTATGACGAAAATTATTTTCGCCGTGCAGGCATTGATATAGGGGAAACGATTCGCTTAGATGCCAACGATTTGTTTATGAGCTTAGCTGGGCCTGTTGCTTTGGCTTATGCTGAGTCGGTCGTACCGGTCGAAAACGTTTCGAACCTAGATAGAATTAAAATTCTTGATAGGGGCGGGAATGACTTAGATATCGATGACTTGTTCTTCCGCTCAATCGATTTACCTCATTTCAATAAAATCACACAAGCCATCGAAGGAATAAGTCTGTTACCCATTGAGTCGTCTCGCTACAGAGAACGATTAAGTGAATATCTAAAAAGTGGTTATGATGCAAAGCACTTAAAGGATCTGCATTTCTTTAAAAATTGCTCGTCAGTGGTGTCCATCATCTCACTGCCAAAAGATTACAAGCTTTCATACATGGATTTAAATCGCTTAAAATCACACCTTAATGCGTTATTCCCTAACACGACGCTAAAACGCTATGCATTGGTTATTGGTGCTTCGGCGAATATATCGCTGACCACGCTAATTGCAAAAAGCCCCTGTTTGAGTGATGACTTTTTAACCTTGATTGTGGCCTATATCAAGCGCTGCTTCGCGCGAGACAATTACCGTTTCGATGAAAAACTTGATCAAGCTATGCTTGAATTTATTCGCGCCGAAGTGTTTGATGAAGCCGCGCTGGACCTGATGCTAGAAGAGTTCGAAAACCCAGCGAAAATTCTCGATACCAACTGGTACGCTATCAAGCCCATGTACGAGAAAAAGTACCGTGAACTTATTCGTGAGAAAGACAAGTTTGTCTCGATCAATGACATTCGTTTGACCCGGGAAAGTGTGAAAAAATCAATTAAATACTTGCGTGAAATTTACCGCCATAAAATTAGCAAAACCAAAGTCGTATCGTTAAACGACGACGGTGACGAAGTATAAACGAATGCGTCATCGCCCTCAGCGGTAGTGCGAATAAAAATGGCCTCTATCAATAAAATTGCTAGGGGCCATTTTTTAACTGCTTGTTTTACCCTAACCGCCATATAAAAATTTCGGTCGTTACTGTGAGTTACCATCGTATGAGGGTAGGGGGAAGCTAATAGCCGTTAGACAGAACCACCAGCGCCCTTATAAGTACTACATTTCCCCCGTTAGCATAAAATTTTCTAGTTGCTGAGTATAAGGCGCTAATACTAATTGTTGCTGCGTGACCCACTCATCGTTGTAATAGCTGTTTAGGTAGCGTTCACCAGAATCACAGATCATGCTGACTACGCTGCCTTGTTGCTTATTTTTTATCATCTGGGCGATAAGTTGCAGGGCGCCATAAACATTGGTGCCGGTTGAGCCACCGCATTTTCGGCCAAGAATTTTCTCAAGCCAACGAATGGTCGCGATAGACGCCGCATCCGGTACCTGAATCATATGATCAACCACGTCGGGTAAGAATGAGGGTTCAACGCGGGGACGGCCTATACCTTCGATGCGTGAGCCTTTTTTGTTGGTGATTTCGCTATTACGGTCTCGGTAGTAATCGAAAAACACTGAATTGTCTGGGTCGACTACGGCTAGCTGGGTTTTGAGATGCAATGCAGGGTTATAACGCAAATAGCGGCCTATGGTGGCAGAGGTGCCACCGGTGCCGGCACTCACTACAATCCAGCTAGGTATTTGATGGGATTCCAGCGCCATTTGGGCAAAAATACTTTCAGCGATATTGCTATTGCCTCGCCAATCGGTTGCTCGCTCTGCGTACGTAAATTGGTCCATGTAGTGGCCATTTAGTTCGTCGGCGAGTTGCTGAGCCTTGGCGTACAGATCTTGTGGTTCAACTTTAAAACACTCGCCGCCATAAAATTCAATTTGTTTTATCTTCTCACTCGCCGTGCTTTTGGGTACCACCGCAATAAAACGTAAGCCAAGTAAACGCGCAAAATACGCTTCAGAAATGGCAGTACTGCCAGATGAAGACTCAACAATGGTGGTATTTTGATGAATTAGCCCGTTGCACAAACCATATAAAAATAGCGAACGCGCTAAGCGATGCTTGAGGCTTCCTGTAGGGTGGGTGGATTCATCCTTGAGGTACAGCGACACGTCAACAAAACAGGGTAAGTCGACTTTGATTAAATGAGTGTCGGATGAGCGATTAAAATCAGCATTAATAATGGTTAATGCCGCGGCTAACCACTTTTTCTTTTCAGTTGGAAGGTTCATGACTGTAATCTGGCCGTTGCTTTTGCACTACGATAGCCCAAAGACCCCACTGAGTGAATGCGTCGACAAAGATATTTCAACAATTCTGCCTAGTGAAGGTAATACTTAGACTAAATGCACTGGCGTAGTGACATCTTAAATTGAGCCAATACACAAACGCCGTTGCAGATCTACTATGTAATCGCTCATGCAGAGCGCTTATATAGATCATTGACAAAGAGCTAGGCGTTTTATTCATCAGTAGTCAGTGAATATAGCCAAGCTAATGTGTAGTAGGTTTCACCTTATAAAATTAGCTTGGGCGGTTTTTGATCATGGGATCGGCACTGATAATGGCGTTGGCAAACTCATCGTCACCGCGCTGAATTAAGGTCAGCCTAACAGAGATATCTTGAGCGCTTTGGCAATCATTATTAAAGCAAATAATGTTACCGGCGCCATTTATCATAAAATCCCAATTAGTATCTGGGTTGCAGCCATCTTCGGTTTTTTGCAGTGCCCCGAAGAAGATATAAGGGTCTGCGCTGTCATCGGTATCTAGGGTGAAAATCGCCATGCCAGAGCGGTTAAAATCGAGCACAATCTCTTCATCCCAGCTTTTTTGCTCGCTATCGTAAAACTGCACTACGGGCTCGCATCCTTGACTCGCTAATACTCGGGATTTTATTTTTTTTATCTGTGGGAACATTTTTCCTTCCTTTTTGGTTGAACGTTATGGTGAGCTAAAAACTATAATTTTTTATTTGCATCAGCGCTAATTTATCAACGAACGGCCTAACTTTATCCTGCTGCTGTAAGCAGTCATGGGCTTGTACATAGGGCAGTAATACCTCGTAGCTGCTGTTATCCGTTACAATGGGGCGCAACAAGTTGGCGGCCTGCTGACAGGCTATGCGTTTGTTGGATTTGGCATTGCTAGTGGCATTGGTGGTAGATGCAGCACCTTCCTGGTTCTGTGTATGCTCATCTTGTTTCGCCGCTAACAAATAAACATGACTTAATGCTGTCGACAGTAACTGGTTTGCAGGTTGTTCACTTAATAACTGTTCTAGTTTTGACGTTGCCAACGTGATCGCACGCTCGGCTAACGCCCAATTACCGTTAAGTTGATAGCCTTTAATAATAATGGTAATGGATGTGTAATATATTCTTGCTCTTGCTAATATTCTTTCGAAATCGACCAATGCTATGCTTTGGTTTGACGGCGCACTGTGAGTCAAGGCAGATAGATATAGATTTATCGCATGGGCACTCAACAAGTCAAGTTGCCATATTTCATTCGACGGGTCTTGCAGTAACAGAGTATCTAAATTAGCTTTGGCCGATAAAGCCGAGCGATTCGCCGCATTATACTGACCTAAATAATACAACACATTGGCATTATTTAGGTAAGAGTATGCAAGGCTTTCGATTAAGTTAGCGTTATCGCTGTGAGTAATTAGTAAGTTAGCAATAATGTTTTGTACTTTTTCACGTGTGTGCACCGCTTGTTGTAGGCTGCCTAATTGCTCTTCTGTTTCAGCTAGCCATTCGAGAGTATTAGCAACCTTTAAATGAGATATATCAGTATCAGAAATACCATCAACCAGTTGATATTGAAGCGATAATGCCTTTTCAAATGCAACTTTGGCTTCACTTAAAGTTTGGAGCTTGTTGGTAACGGCACCCATTGCTAGATAAGCATAAGAAAGCTCAAGTTTAGCGTCATCACTATTGGGTTTTAGCTGATTCATCAATTTGCTAAAAGACAGATATTCCTCGAAATGCGGCTTTGCCGAAGTAAATTCAGCTCTATCCATTGCCAATTGCCCTAACCAAAATGCGTTCGCGCCTAGGGCCTTTAATAGCTCGCTGTTCTCGGGTTGTATTTTATATAGCTTGTCTAGAATCGTTTGGGCTGAAGCAAAGGCCTGCTTGGCTTCATCATTTTTATTGCGCGAATAGGCCACTTCTCCCATTGCAGCAAGGGTCTGTGCATGCTGAGAGCGGGTTTTAAAATTTTGCTCTGTGCTGGTTAAAGACGGGAACAAAGACGCCTCGACCTCTTCATCTTGTTGGCTAAAATACTCCAAGGCTTTATTGCTAATCCCATCGAGTAAATCCATACGTTTTACACTGCGCAGTTTGTCGGCAAACTCCCCTACCATAAAGCCTAATAGGCTCTCGGCTTCGAGGCGTTTTTGCTGGGCTAGGCTTTCTGCTTGTTGGCTTTTAACGCTCATAAAAAGAGCCGTGAAGGTGAGTACACATAGTAACGTCACTGTGGTGCGCTTTAACCAACGTTTAATGTTACCGCTTTTTTGCGATGCCTTTATCAGTCCGCGCTCATTCTCTTCAAGGGTAAATACTAGGCTGCGTTGTAAGCTTAATGCTTCTTGTAACGGTTTACCTTCAGCGAGCAAGTAGGCTTTGTTTTTATCCTCAAATTGCCAACGGCCTGCTAACTGCTGCAAACGGCTTTTGATTTGCAAGCCTTCTCTATGGTCGCTTATCCATTTCGCTGCTCTGGCCCATTTTCGTAGTAATGCTTCATGTGCCAAGCTAAAGCAAGGCTCACCATTTTGCAGGTGCGATACGAACAAGCGACTTTCTACCATGGCCTGTACGAATTGATGTTGGCTAGAATGTTTTAATGGATTGTCGTCGAGTTGAGACCAGCGCGCAGCGCGGCTAGTGATGGTTTCGCCGTCTGGGTTAAGCGTGACAAGCAATGACAGTAGAAATTCCAGTTGAGCCTGTTGTTCAGTGGATAACTGCAGATAAATTTCTTCCGCTTTTTTGCCGATTGCACCCTCTATACCGCCCAACTTACGATAAACCGAATACAGCATTTCGTTATCAACGCTGCGTTGCTCGTATAGCTCTTGCAAGGTGTACTGCAACATCGGCAAGGCATCTGGATGATTGGCCGCTTCATAACATAACACTTCGTCAAGGGGAGATGTGCTATTGGGTTCAATCGTCCAGCTTAAATTTGCAGCCTGTGCGGGCAAGCGGATCATTTGGCTTAACTCGCTAGGTGTCGGGGGAAGTAAATCGAAATGTGCACCTCGCTCTTTACCCGCCATTAAGGTTGGATATTTGACGACTAACGGGTAGAAGTCATTACGACAGGCGCTGAATATTAAAATACAGCCCGATGTGGCTAACGTATCAATGGTATTGAGGAAAATTTTGCGCTCATCATCCTCGAAGGCCGGGGATGAAAGTAAGACTTCTAAACGGTCAATAAATAAAAAGAACTGAGGTTTTGCATATTGAAAAGTTGAGGCGCCCGACTGCTCTTTTATAGAGCCCAAAGCCCTTTCACACATTGCTATTACTTCACAACAGTCTTTTTGCAGCATGTTAGCCAGCGCCTCTGCGCTTAAACCGTCAAACACGGGTATATCGTTTGCGTCCCAGTCCAGTATCGAAGAGGCTAAATCAATAAACAATCGAGACTGACTGACATCGGCAAAATCTAAGCTGGTAAAGCTGACTACGCCGAGGCCATCGTAGCCATTTTTATGGGTCAGGCGGGGCAAAATCCCTGCGTTTACTAGGGACGATTTACCACTGCCGCTTGGGCCAAGGATCAAGCAAAAGGCTTGTTTCGCGCAAATCAAAGTCGACACCCGAGTGAGCAACGTGGTGATCTGCTCATTGCGACCGAAAAATACTTTGCTTTCATCGGGCTCAAAAGCGCTCAGCCCTGGAAAAGGTGAGCCACCTTGCCAGTCGTTAATACTTGGTTTTTCTGAGTTTGTGGCCTCTGCATTGGGGAAGTCTAGCTCGGCGACTATACGGTAGCCCCGTTTACGAATGGTTTCTATATATTTTGGGGCACTGGGTTTGTCGTTAAAAGCTTTACGCAACTGGGTAATGGCTTTATGTACTGGGTTATCACCAATGTCGTTTCCCCAACACTTGTCGGCAATATCATCAGCACTGAGCACTTGCTCGGCGCCATACTCATGCCGTTGTTGGCAAAGTAACAGTAGAACGTCCATCGCTTTGGGTTCTAGTTGCTTGACGGTATCGCCCGAGCGGACACAGTTGGTCGTAGGGGTAACTTGCCAATCCCCAATATAAAATATATTTGTTATCTTTTTTTCGTTCACGTTCTTATTTTACCCACTCATTCAGCGCATGAACTGAAATCAGAAATGGAGCACTCAAGGCTAATGCCTGAAAGTATGACGCTATAATTATAAATGCTTGATAATAACCGTTATGCTGACCACATCAGCATGTGGTGAAATAATATACGTTAATTTAGCCTTGCTATCATCTACTAAAGTCTATGCCGTTAAGTGTATCGGTCAGGCTTGGGATTTATTTAAATCTCGTTGGAAGGGAATAAAAAAAGCGTCATTAAGACGCTTTCTTATTACAGGCTTCCCAGTATAAACGTGAGCGTATACAGGGAACGGCTCGCTATTAGTTTAGGTGAGTCGTCTGCTGCTTGTTATTCTTGCGATTAAACAGACGACCGATTGCGGCAAATATTCCGCTAAATAGGGCTTTGATATCTTCCAGTATTAAATACAAGCAGGGCACTAAGATCAGTGTTACTAGCGTGGCATACATAACGGAAAAGCCTAATGCTACCGCCATCGGAATGACGAACTTTGCTTGTAAGCTGGTTTCGAACATGATGGGTAAGACACCAGCAAAGGTGGTAATCGACGTCAGTGTGATCGCCCGAAAGCGTGCACAACCGGCATTGATAACCGAGTCCTTGAGGCGCACACCCATCGCGCGTTGTTGGTTGACGAAGTCTGTCATTACCAGACTGTCATTTATCACCACCCCTGCGGCGGCGATAATGCCAAAGGTCGACATCATGCTTAAATCGATATCAAAAATGAAGTGACCCCAAATCGCACCCGTCAAACTAAAGGGAATGACCGACATAATAATCAGTGGTTGGCCATAGCTCTTAAGCGGCGCGGCGAGTAGGATATAAACCATAATCAAGCCCGCAACCAAGAACATCATTTGCTGACTTTGCTGCGCCTGTTGTTCTTCGATGGTGCCACCAAGTTCGGTTTTTACCCCGGGGAATTTATCTTTAAGTTGAGGGAGTAATTCTTTTTCAACTTTTTCGATAACCGCATTTGGTTCGACTTCTTCTTCGTCAATTGAACCGAACACATATACGCTACGGTATCCCCCTTCTCGGCGAATATAGTTAATACCCGGTTTCTCCGTTAAGCTAACGACGTCCCCAAGCATGACCTCTTTACCTGTTGGGGTTGTAATCACAGCGTATTTTAGTTCTGCAAAGCGTTCACGGGTGACTTTGGGGTATCGCACCATCACGCGCACTTCGTCGCCACCACGAATAACTCGTTGGGCTTCACCACCGTAGAAACTGGCGCCAACTTGGCGTGCAATTTCGGCTAAATTTAAGCCTAAATCATAAGCCACGGGTAGTAAGTCCATTTGAATTTCTTTACTGGCCGGGTCGATAGTAGAGCTGATATCAAACAGGCCATCGGTTTGCTGCAACATGGAGATAAATTCTCGCCCAGCAGCATTAAGGGTATTAATATCACTGCCGAATAGCATAAAGCCAAATTCACCATCGTCATTACCGCCACCGTTGATGTCATCGATGATAGTAATGGATTTCATACCTGGAATATCGGGCAGCTGTTCACGCCAACGTCTGGCGAGTTCAAATGCATCAAAATGACGATCATCTTCATCTACTAACGGTACTTGTACTCGGCCCTCTGTGCGCCCGCGGTTGAATACCATGATATCGCGCATCATAGTGTTGCCGTATTCGTCGACTATTTGTTTGTCTACGTCAAGGACCATACTTTCAATGGTAATGAGTGCATTGATGACCGCTTCATCGGACACGTTCTCGTTCATCTCAAAAGTGATACCCGGGAAATCATGGGGCACTTTAGGGGAGGGGATCATGCGTACGTAGTTGGCTGACACCAAGCCCCAACTGATCATTAATACCGCGATAAAAATACAAAAGACAAACCAGCGCCATTCGGTACATTTTTGGACAAAACGCTTGTACTTGCCGTTTACAAAGCCGAAGAAGCGCTTATTAAAACGAGCACGCCAACTGTGTTCTTTAATAGGAGTGAATTTCATGTGCGCTAAATGCGCCGGCAAAATCAGTTTTGATTCAATTAGGCTAAATACGAGGCACAGGATCACCACGCAGGCGATAACATAGAAAAACTGTCCTTCTGGGCCGGTTGAAAATAATGCCGGAGCGAACACCGCAATCGTGGTCAGAACCCCAAAAGTAGCAGGAGTGGCTACCCGTTTGGCACCGCGGATAACGCTTTCTGCGCCGCCGCCTGACTCTTCTATTTCACTGTAAGCACTCTCGCCGATGACAATGGCGTCGTCCACCACGATCCCTAGCACCATAATAAATGCAAACAGAGACAAAATATTAATGGTCACACCAAATATGGGCATCATCATGATGGCACCTAAGAAGCACACTGGCAGACCGAGCATAACCCAGAAGGCTAACCTAAAGCGCAGGAATATAGTCAGCATCAAGGCAACCAAAACCGCTCCTTGAATAAGATTTGTGAGCATCATGTCTAGGCGCGCGTTAAGGTAATAGGTCATGTCCACGAGTATCTTGAGCTGAAGACCAGATGGCAGGGTTTTATTGCGCATCTCAATGTAGTCTTTCACTGTTTTTGAGACCGGAATGGTGCTTTGGTCTTTCGTGGCCTTAACCGACATGTAAATAGCGTTCACGCCTGAATATTTGTAGTAACGCTGACCTTCAACAAATCCGTCTTGAATGGTCGCTACGTCACCTAATAATACTTTGCCGCCTGTATCGCTAATTTTAATAGGAATATGGCGAAACTCATCCCCATTATACAATTGGTTCTCAACGCGAACGGCCACTATGCCTGAATCGGTACGTAGTTCACCGGCAGAAATATTAGCCGAATAGTTACGAATAGCTTGAGAAACATCACTGAGGGTTAAATTGTACTTACGCAAAATATCAGGTTTGATTTCAACGGATATTTCGTCTTCTGGGGCATCGACACTGACCAAAGAAATATTAGACAATTGTAATAGCTCGTCTTCTATTTTCTTGGCTATAGGCTTGAGCTGTGTAATCGGCAAATCACCTACTAAAGACATTTCAATGACGTCTTGTTGGAACTCGACTTGCGAGATATCCGGTGGTTCCATTTCCGCTGGGAATGTGGCGATACTGTCGACACGTGCTTTGACCTTATCGAGTACGTCGGTCAGTTTTTTATCTTTTTGGATCTCGAGAGTGACCCGTCCTGTACCGCGAAAGGCTCTTGATGTGGCCTTTTTAATTTCAGTAATGTCTTTTAACGACTCCTCAATTTTGATCAGAATACTTTCTTCTATTTCTTGGGGAGAGGCACCACGGTAGACGGCACTGATATTGATATAGTTAATTTCAATGTTCGGAAACATTTGGCGTTGAATAGTGAAGTAACTAAACAGGCCCATGATGATGATAAAAATCATCATCAAATTAGCGGCCACGGAATTGTTAGCGAAAAAAGCGATTAGGCCTGTTTGCTTATCCGCTTTACCGTTGTGTAGGATCGGTTCTTCGTGTGGTACGTGAGGGCGTGGTGTTTCATCTTCAGTTGACATACAGGCTCCTACTTGGCTTGCTGAGCGATTGACTCATCAGCGGCCGTGACATTATTCACTTTCACTTCCATACCCGTTTGCGGATACTCGGGTAGTGTGGTGACGATGCTATCGTTGTCGGATATGCCTTTACTGATCAGTAAAAATTCACCTTCTTCACGTAAGATTTCGACTTTTTTGGGCTGCAACTTACTGTCTTTGTCCATCACCCACACAGTTTGGTTATTCACCAATGCTTGGGGTAAGCGATAGATGTGGTCAAGGGTGCGACCAGAAAAACTCACTTGTACGTAATTACCAAATTTAAGGGCTGGCAAATTACTTTTTAAACTGTAAGGGTCATTAACACGCACTACAAGTTGACTCATGCGAGTGGCTTGGTCTACCACACCTAAATCTCGAGAAATAAGGCCTGTGCGCTTAACGGGGTTATAACCGTTAGTGGTAATTTGTGCTTCTTTATCGGCTAAATTGTCAGGTAAAAACTCACGATCAAAACCAGCGATAGGAAAGATAACTTCTGCTGCTTCAACGCTATAAATTTCACCTACTGTGGTGCCTTGAACTATAAATTGGCCAACGCCGATATTACGGCTAACGACTAGGGCATCGTATGGCGCTATGACCGCACAGTTGTCTAAGTCGCGCTGCGCTATTTTCAAACCTGCTTGAGCTGACTTTAAGTTTGCTTCAGCACTAAGTAACTGCGGTTTCCGTAAATATAAATCAGACACTTGACTGTTAGGAATGCCTTTGGCTTCTTGCTTGGCTACATCGGCCCGGGCTTTTTCTTCTATTAGTTGTGCTTGGGCTAAGCTAACGTTGGCTTGGGCTTGTAGAAGAGCAGCTTCATACGTGTCTTTCTCAATACTAAACAGGGTGCTACCGTGCAAGACTAAGCCACCAGCAACAAAATTAGGATGCCAACTGACGACTTCACCAGATACTTGCGATGAAATCATAGTGCGCTCAAGGGGTTGTACTTCACCGTAGTTGGCAATAACCACTTGATAGTCTTCAGCATGAGCGGCTTCCACCGTAACGGTCGGGCGCGTATCGACTATCTCTTTATTCTCATCTTCTGATGCACTAACTTCAATCAATGTCATGGTGCCAAAACCGGCGACAAGAGCAAGAGCGGGGAATAGAACTTTCATCCATCTATTGTTCATTGGGGGGGAAAACCTTATTTGTGTGTTTAATTATTATTATATTTGGTTGTTATACGCAGATAGTAATCGAACGTATCACTCAGTGAGTGCTGCCAATTGTAAACAGTCATGAGTATATCGATTTACAGCTGTTTTTCCTATTCTCTTATTGGTTTTTTGTCGCCAATTAGACTCGAAACTAAGCGTAAAATTGAGTGAAATTAGCGTCTTAAGTATGCGAAACTAAGTAAGTGTTCATAACGAGTTCCTAATTTCATACCGAGACCCATATTATGTTTAGTTCCAAAGTACCTTGTCAATTTTACAATAATGTTAAAGCAGTTGTGTTGCTTACCTTGGTGTTAAGCGGCATGCACGCGAATGCAGAGCAAAAAATATCTATAGTCGACTTGCCTAATGTCGCCAAGCATATTGAAGTGTTGGCATCGGACGCTTTTCAAGGGCGGGGGCCTTTGACCGAAGGAGAGCAACTGACAATTAATTATTTGGCTGAGCAATATCAAGCCATGGGATTACTAGGCGCTAATCCGAATAATGGGCAATCCTCGCCGTTAGGGCGATACTTTCAAGCCGTTCCGATGGCGAAAATTACCCCCAACCAAGATATGACATTGAAAATTGGTGATTTATCTTTTGCATCAGGTAGTGATTTCACCGCCCGTACCGAGCAAATCAACTCGCAAATAACACTCAATGATTCTGCCTTAGTTTTTGTTGGTTACGGTATTAATGCGCCAGAATATCAATGGAATGACTACGCTGATATCGATGTCTCAGGCAAAACAGTAATAGTGTTGGTCAACGACCCAGGATTTGCTACGCAAGATGCTAAATTATTTACAGGTAACGCAATGACCTACTACGGTCGTTGGACTTACAAATACGAAGAAGCTGCTCGTCAAGGTGCAAAAGCCGTGTTAATTGTGCATGAAACCGCAGCGGCAGCTTATCCTTGGAGCGTGGTAGAAAGCTCGAATACTGGCAGCAAATACACATTGGTAGACGGTCAGCAAAATAAATCGAAGTTACCTATTATGGGCTGGTTGCAATTGGCCGCGACCGAGCAAATATTCAAGCAATCAGGTCTTGATTATCAGCAACTTAAAAAGCAAGCACTGCAAGCCGATTTTACCCCTACTACTTTGCAGCAAAGTGCCAACCTAACCCTTGTGAATACCATTAGCCGAGCAACGTCACACAATGTTGTGGCGAAAATAGAAGGCAGTAAGTACCCTGATGAATATGTGTTGGTAGGCGCTCATTGGGATCATTTTGGTACGAAACACACGCCAGATGGTGACATTATTTATAACGGAGCCGTAGATAATGCCTCTGGCGTTGGTGGCACATTAGAGATGGCACGTATTTTAATGGCGAAACATAAAGTGACGCCATTTGAGCGTTCTATTTTATTTATTAATTTCACGGCTGAAGAAACAGGCTTAATTGGCTCGGAGCAGTTTTCGAAAGGGGAAATTATCCCCACCAAAAACATGGTGGCACTGGTCAATATTGATGGCATGAACGTGTTAGATAAAGTGGATTATATTTTACAATACGGCGATGGTTTATCTGAAATGGAAGATTACCTAGTGCAGGCTGCTAAGGTGCAACATCGTCAGGTGAAGTTAGATCCGCGTCCACAAAATGGTTTATTTTTCCGGTCTGATCATTTCTCAATGGCGAAACGCGGTGTGCCGAGTTTGTTGTTTATGAGTTTGGGCGATACGGACCCTGATTATATCGCACATCGATATCACAAGGCTGAAGATGACTTTTCGGCCGACTGGTCCTTAGGTGGTGTGGAGCAAGATATTGAGTTAATGGTCGATATTACTGAAACACTCGCTAATTCAAGAGACTGGCCTAAGTGGAAAATGGACTCTGACTTTAAAACCAGTCGAGAGGCCGATTTAGCGCATTAGCAATTGACTAATACCTATTAAATACAACCAATGAAATATAAATAGCGAAGGAGATAAAATGAAAAAATTGACGATATTGACACTCATGTTACTGCTTAGCAGTGTTGGGGGGAAAAGCATGGCGGCTGAGTTTGCTGATGGTCCGGTTATTTTTGGTTATGGTAAACATGCGCCTGTGCAGCAGGATATGAAGCTTGAGAAAGGCGCCGTCCTCAAAGTGGTATTTGATGTCAGCCAAGCAGGGAAAGATGGTGCACTTAATCGCAGCTTTGACACCGTGGCGCGCTTTCTTAATATGCATGTGGCGAATGGTGTGCCAGCCAAAGATATTCATTTAGCGATAGTTGTGCATGGCAGCGCCAGTAATGAGATGTTAAACGCCAGGGCGTATAACGCTAAATACGATAAAGAAAACCCTAACAGTGAACTGATTTCTAAGCTTCTTAAAAATAACGTTAAGTTTGTCTTGTGTGGGCAATCTGCGGCTTTTAATGAAATTACTAATCAAGACATGATTGAAGGAGTAGATATGGCGCTATCGGCGATGACTGCCCACGCTATTTTTGCTGCACAGGGATACAGTCAAAATCCCTTCTAGACTTGCCATGCATCGGTTATTGATGTCATAACACTCTTATATGCTCGCAGTATGCGAGCATAATCTTGACCCTTGTCTATTTTCGTTCTTAATTTGCATGTTAAAGTGTACAAATGGAAGATTCAGCCATTCAAATCGGTTTACCTTGTGCATATCCAGTGCTCTGCCAGTGGATTGGTATTGCGTTGATTGTGGCATTTTTGGGTATGCTGCTTGGTATCGTATATGCGGTAATAAAAGACCGTAAACGCCAACAAACCAAACGTGAACAGAGACGCTATCGCCGTCATATAAATGCTAATTCTAAGCGTCATCCTAAGGATACACAGTGACAAATTCACTCGCATCTAACAGCACGTCAAATTCCGTAATTAAGGCAGCGGCACTAACAAATGGTAGCTTACAGCTACGCGTATATTTGCAACCTAAAGCCTCTCGGGATGAAATTATAGGTTTGCATGGAGATGAACTTAAAGTTGCGATTACGGCGCCGCCCATCGATGGCAAAGCTAATGCCCATCTAATCAAATATATAGCCAAACAATGCGCGGTGGCAAAGTCTAAGGTCACGATTACCAAAGGACAGCTAAACCGACATAAAACCGTGAGTGTTAGTGAGCCAAGTATAATCCCTAACGTTATTCAGGTATTACTTTAATGGCGGCTGAGCTTTTTTATGTAGCTAGAAATATTTTTTGAGTCTTATCGGTGTCCTTGATGGTAGGTATCAAGCCACCACGATAAGAGCCTATTCTTTACGCTAAGGTCAATTATTCTATGAAACGTTGTGCTTTTTTATCCACCGATAACCTTGAAGGTTACTTTGTTTATGATGAGTTGCTGTATGAGCCTTTGAAGCAAGTCGGTTGGCTAGTCGAGACTGTTTCTTGGCATAGCAAAAACGTGGATTGGAACACATACGACGTAGTCGTTGTGCGCAGTACTTGGGATTATCAACAACATGCTAGAGCATTTATGCAATGCCTCAGGCGTATCGACGAGTCTACGGCGATACTCGCAAATAGCTTGCGATTACTGACGTGGAATATAAGCAAAGAATATTTAAAAGATATTGCCAGTCAGGGGATAAGTATTGTACCGACTCTGTGGCTGGACACTTTTGACTTGTCTGCAGTCAGTGCAGGGTTTGAGCATTTCGGTTGTGAGCGATTGGTGGTTAAACCGACGATAAGCGCTAATGCTGATCACACCTATATGCTTGACCGCGAGCAACTGCTTGCTCAAGCAAAGGACTTAAAATCGGTCTTTACGGATCGTGCTTTTATGGTGCAACCGTTTATTGAAGCAGTGGTTACCCAAGGCGAATACTCATTATTTTACTTTAACGGGCATTACAGCCATACCATTTTAAAGTCGCCACAACAGGGAGATTTTAGGGTGCAAGAAGAACATGGTGGCAGTATGCAAACCGTTGACCCAGATGAAGAGATGTTGACTCAGGCGCGTCATACTATGGCCGCTATGCCAGATGATGCTTTGTATGCGCGCATTGATTTATTACGTTATCAAGACGAATACGTAGTGATTGAGATTGAGCTTATTGAACCTAGTTTGTATTTCAACATGGATACCCAATCCCCTAAACGTTTTGCCGAGGCATTTGTAGAATCTTTTGGTAGGGGCGACTAGCCCAGACCTTATAAGCCAGTGTGCACGCTACGCCAGCATAGCAGCATAAGGACCATTATTTTTAACCATGCGGGTTGAAATGGCGGTGTTGAAGCGTTGCACGCCCGGCAGGCGGCTTAGTTGAGCGCGAAGCAGTTCGTCAAATGCTTCGATATCGCTGGCGAGTATTTCCAGAACATAATCAGAATCACCCGTTACAGCATGGCATGAGCGCACTGCCTTATGGGTAATAATTGCCTGCTCAAACGCCTGATAATGCTCAAAGTCGACCACCACATGAACCAAAGCGCGAATGGTCAATCCCAACGCTTTAGGATTAAGCTGCGCACTGTAGCCTTCTATGACCCCAGCTAATTGTAATTGCTGCACTCTGTTCCAGCAGGGGGTTTTACTCATACCAATTGTATCTCCGAGGGCCGCGAACGACATTCGTGCGTCTTGCTCTAAAGCCATGACTATCTTTTTAGCACTGATATCTAATGTATGTTTTTTCATTTAATTGTTTTCCGGAACGATGTTCTAAAAATACATATTTAATCAGTATAAATAGAACAATGTTCAAAGGCGAGTGTTCTAGCATGGTTGATATTAACAGCGTGAAAACGTGCAATATTCAAACTGAGTGTGACTAATGAAAATACCGAATCAGACTGAATCGACCTTTCGCCAAAAATACCATGCGTTACTTGATAACCCTGAGATTCTTGATTACGGCAGTTACTTAAACTGTCAGCAACTGCTAAGTGCACAGAAGCCGTTAACTGAGTTATGTAATGGTGACGAGTTACAGTTTCAAATTGTGCACCAAGTGGAGGAGTTGTGGATGAAGCTTATGATCTACACCTTAGTTGATGTGTTGGAATATATGCAGCAAGAAAATACGCTGCGAGTGGTGTCATTAATGAAGCGGGTCTCGTTTATTCAACGCATGATGAGCCAGCAACTCGATTTACTAGAGACCATGTCACCTAAGGAGTATCAGCAAATTAGATTGCAACTCGGTAATGGTAGCGGTCAAGAGTCACCGGGTTTTCGCACTTTGTTAAAAATGCCACAAGACATTTGGCAGGTCTTTGAAGACCAGTATTTGGCAGGGCGAAATAAATCTATCGAACAAATCTATGATAGCCAATATAGCCATGATGAAAGCTATATGTTGGCTGAGTGCCTAGCAGAATTTGACGAGCAGTTACAAAAATTTCGCAGCTTACATCTGTTTTTAATTCAGCGTTCTATAGGGCTTGAAGCTAAGTCTTTAAAGGGGCGGGCAGTGACCATATTGGAAAACGGCGCTAAGCATCGTTTCTTTCCGCAATTGTGGGATATTCGTAGCAGCATGACCAATAGTTGGGGGCAAGTTTATGGTGAGGTGCGTGACTCTATTAGTGGTGCAGACAACAATGTGAGTGCCTCGTCAGGCTGTCCATTTCATCGAGTCGCGAGCCAAGATGCACAGTAATATACAGAGTGAAGGTGCTTTTTTTTCTGTGCCCAAAGGCATGTATTTGCTCAGTCATTCGGTAGGCTGCTTACCGGTACAAACCAGCAGTGTTGTTGCTCAGAAGTATTTTGCGCCTTGGCAACAAAAAGGCGGCGACGCTTGGCCTGAGTGGTTAGGCATTATTGACCAATTTTGTCACGAATTAGGGATGATTTTTAACGCAAGTGATGTCGATTTTTGCCCGCAGTTAAGTGTTTCGAGCGGGCTAAGCCAGTATTTACAGTCACTACCACCACTACCTAATAAACCAAAACGCACGGTTTTGATGCATGCAACAGCATTTCCGTCTCTTGGTTTTGCTGTACAAGGGCTAGCAGAGTATGGCTTTGAGCTTAAATTAATCGATAAAGACATTGCCCCCAATGACTTAGACGCATGGCAAGCACACATGACCGATGATGTGGCGGTAGCCGTTATTACTCATGTGCATTCCAATAGTGGTGAATTGTCGGATATTGTTGAAATCAGCAAATTATGCCGCGCCAAGCAAGTTCCCGTTGTCGTTGATATCGCCCAGTCTGCTGGGGTTATTCCAATTGATCTGCAGGACTGGCAGGCTGATGTGGTGCTGGGCTCATGTGTTAAGTGGTTATGTGGCGGTCCAGGAGCCGCCTTTATGTGGGTTAATCCATCACACTTAGATGATTTGCAGCCTAAGAATATAGGTTGGTTCTCTCACGAAAATCCATTTGAGTTTGATATTGAGCATTTTGCATATGCAAAAGGGGCTAAGCGTTTTTGGGGTGGCACCCCTAGTGTTTTGCCCTATGCTAGCGCGATGGTGGGGATTCAACAGATACGCAAAATAGGTGTATCAAACATTTACGCTCATAGTAAAAATTTGCAGAGTATTGTGCTTGGTAGCGCGGCTACACATTTAGCGAAAATGATTAATCTTGAACAATCGGGTGGCACGCTTTGCTTGGCGTTAGAAAAGAACATACTTGATCGCCTAGCTAACAAATTAACGCAGTCTAACGTTTATTATGACCGTCGAGAAAATAGCATTAGATTATCGTGGCATATATATAATACCGAGCAAGAAGCGCGCAAGGTCGCTGATATATTCCTCAGTCTGTAACTCAGTCGAGTGTATTTGCCTTATTCATTGTGTGGTTCTCGCGAACTGAGCTGACAATATCTTTGAATTGCGCAAAATTATTGAATATCCAATCCGCCTCATGTGCATAGTTTGGGGCTTCGTTTGGCGCATATAGGCAAGCTAACATACCGGCGTTTTTTGCAGCGTGTATGTCATATAAGTAATCCCCCACGTAGGCCAATTGGGTAGCCGGAATTTGCCAACGTTCGGCTATACGCAATAATGCGCTAGGGTCAGGTTTTGGTGGGGCGTCTTCTCGGGTTAATACTACGTCGAACAGTATATGATTGCTCGCTAGTTTCAATGTTGTGGCTTGTTTACTGTTGCGCGTCACAATGGCTACGGGCAGCTGCTTTTGCTGTAAGGCATGAATAAGTTGCTTAGCGCCATCGATCCATAAACCATTGCGGGCATCTTCAAGCTCATAATCTTGAACAATTTTATTGGCATGTTCTTGCTCAGGGAATGGTAAGCCGGCAATAAAATGTAAGATGTCCTGATCCAGTGGACACCCCAAAAGGGTACGCAAGTAGCTGAAGTCAAGCTTGGAAGTAACAAGCGTACCGTCTAAGTCAAAGATAAAACCTTTTATATTGGTAATTGGGTGGCATGTCATAAAGTCGTTTCATTTAAGTCGTTGGAACGATGCAACTGCATACGCTATTAAGTCGATTCTAGCCTTATTTTTATCACAGTTATGTCATTCAACGATACAACTCTGCTATTGGTCGCGTCGCATTAAAAACTTACGCTTTCACTGTAAGAAATTCTGCGTATTTCGGTCTGGTCATATATCTACTATTAAGTAGTGATAATAGCCCAACGTGAACGTAAAAGTTGACGTGGTGCTTTTTATTTAATAAAGCCGATTTAACGGCCAGTTTAATTTTTTAAACTGCAAAATAGTCATAATCAAGGAATCAAAATGAGTGAAGCGATATCTAGTGATGTACGTACCCGTCTGCAGTGGTCTTTATTAGCCCTGCGTCTTGGGGTGTTCATTGTCATGTTTGTTTGGACATTAGACAAATTTGTGAACCCAGGTCATAGCATCGCTATTTTCGAGAAGTTCTACTCAATTCCTGGATTGGGTGAAACAATCGCTTATATCATGGGGGCATTGCAGCTTTTACTCGTGTTGGCATTTGTTGCCGGTATTAAAAAGCGTTTTACTTACGGGCTTATCTTTTTGATGCACGGTGGCTCTACGTTATCTGCTTTCGCACTATATATTGATGCTTTCAGCAACTTATTGTTCTTCGCAGCATGGCCAATGTGGGCAGCATGTTTTGCCTTGTATTATATGCGTGACCAAGACACTAAATTTACTTTGGGTAAATAGTATAGGTTAGCGAATAGGTTGGTAATGAAAGCCGACTAGGTCTATACCGTGTTTTGAAAATTAGCCGACTGGTTTAGAACCGTCGGCTTTTTGCTTTTATTAGTCATGGTTATAATGTCTAATAGATTGAAAAAATGTAATGTTTTTAAATAGTTGGCCCAAATGACAGCGTCATATATTTGTCATGAAACAGTCATCTAGGTTTCGCATTTACTGAGTACCTTTGCAGCGCTTTATTCGCAGACACTCATAAATGGAACACACATGAAAACCCTAAAACCATCTATTTTTACCCTCAGTAAATTGTCTTTGTTGGTTGCCGCAGTTATGGGCACTCATGCCTTTGCAGCAGAGCAACGAAATAACAATCAAATTGAAGAAATTACGGTCACAGCCCAGAAGCGCGATCAGTCTATTCAGGACGTACCTGTTAGCATCAGTGCCTACGACGGCGCCTTCTTAGAGCGTTTGGGTGTTGCTGAGCTAGATACCTTGTCAGAAATTACCCCTGGTTTAGTTATTCAAGAGCAAAGCCCGAACAATCCGGGATTTGTCATTCGTGGTATTACCTCTGATAGCGGCTCATCACAAGCGGCACCGCGTGTGTCTATTTATTATAACGGCGCAGATGTTTCTCGCTCTCGGGGCTCTTATTTTGAGTTGTTTGATATTGAGCGTGTTGAGGTAGTTAAGGGACCACAAGCGACGTTGTTCGGTACCGCAGCGTCTGTCGGGGCATTAAGTGTAATTACCCGTAAGCCCCAAGAAGAATTTAGCGCCCAGTTAAAAGGCAGTTTGGGTAATTATTCCGCTGAAGCCTTAAACGGCTTTGTAACAGGCGGCAATAGCCAAGTGCAAGGCCGTCTGGCGTTTAGTTATCGCCAGCGCGATGGTTTCATCCGTAATATTGCGGGTGAAGCGGGTTCGCAAAACCCAGATGGTTTTGACCAAGAAGACATGCATGGCATCGAACGTACTTCGTTTCGCCCATCACTTCGTTTCACACCTAATGAAGATGTCACGGTTGATTTGGTTTACACCTATGAAAAAAATGATGACACAGGCACCTCATTTAAAAATGGCTTGTACGCGCCTACTGGCGGAAATACCAGCCCATTCACATTTGTTGAAATGGCGGGCAGTCCTGAATCTGAAGACGTTTTTGGTCGCCAAGACTTAGGCGTAGAACGTACAGTTGAAGACTTAAACCTCACAGTCAATTGGGATATCAATAGCGCACTCACATTTACTTCAATCACAGCGGGCCGTAGCTTTGATTCGTTAGAAGTGTTTGATGCTGATGGTACTCAAGCATGGTTTCTAGAATTTGCCGAAGATGCCAATGGCGATCAATTCAGCCAAGAATTTAGATTAATTCACCAAGGTGACAAGTTAACCACTATTGCGGGTGTGAGCTATTTTACCGAAGACGGCAGTCAGGCCGTACCCTTTAGCACCGAAGAGTCAATTTTTCTAAATTGTTTAGGGGCGTTTTCGGACCTTGGTCAGCCTTGTGTTGCTAGTGATGGTTCAGTACCGATTCTAACCCCCACCTTGACACAAGGGGCCTTTGAGTTACTGCCTTATAGTTTTGAATTTGAAAATTACGGCGATACCGACGCTTATTCCGCTTTTGTAGATGTTACCTACGCATTGAATGACGTATTAGAGCTGACGACAGGATTGCGCTACGTGCGTGAGGATAAAAGCAGTGGTTACCGCTCTAATGCCCCTGCGAGCGTGTTAACGGGGAGTGAGCTATTTACGGTTAACACCAATGGTGAAATATTCCGTGCACAAGCGGACTATGACGACTGGTTACCGCGTTTCAATCTATTGTATGTGTTTAATGAAAAAATCAATATGTACGCAACTATATCAAAAGGTCGTCGCTCAGATGTGCTCAGCGTGACATCAGTTCGTGGTGAAGACGGTCTAGGTGAAGAGTCAGTCAGCGAAATACCAGCAGAGATCATCTGGAACTATGAAGCAGGCATTAAAGGTCAGGCTTTTGATAAATCAGTTAACTACAATGCCTCAGTTTTCTATCAGGACTATTCAAACTTTCAGGTCACTTTGCTTGATGATGACGGAGTTGCTTTTGCTGCGGATGCTGGGTCAGCAACAAACTTGGGCGTTGAAGCAGAGGTCCGTGCGTTATTAGGAGCCGATTTCGAAGTATTCGCCAATTTTGCCTATCTTGATGCCACCATCGATGATGACAGCACCAATGGTAACTTGGCGGGCAATCGCTTTAGATTACAGCCTGAATGGACCGCCAGTATCGGTATGTTTTATTCAACCGAACTAGCGCAAGATTACAACCTGACCAGTTCGCTTTTGTACAGCTATCGCTCAGATGTGTTCTTTGAACCAGCCAATGCGCCTATTTCAGGCCTAGATATCAGCGAAGATGCCGTCAGTCTTGTGAGTGCACGTATTGGCATCGCAGGGAGTGACGAGAATTGGTCTGTTAGTCTGTTTGCCAGTAATTTACTGGATAAAGAGTATTTAGTTGATGCAGGTAATACCGGAGGCGGGTTTGGAAATCCGACGTTTGTAGCCGGTCCACCACGTTTTTATGGTGTTGAGTTTACGATGAATTTCGGTGACTAAGCGATACGCTTAGATAAGTGTACGCCAAGTATGCCTTATATCATTTAATAGCGTACCTGATCAGTTATTGAGTAGAAAACTTGAGAAAGCCCCTAGTAGCTAAAGGGGCTTTTTTTGATTTATGCAAAGACGAAGAATGAAATAATTCTCGAGTTCGTTATGATGAATCTTCAAAGCATAATGATTCAGTTTGTTAATTGGAGGTTGTATGGCCCAGTGGTTAGATGCAAAAGTGACCCAGCGTATAGATTGGAACGATCATCTGTTTAGTCTTCGTTTTCAATGTGATGAATTTCCTCAATATACCCCAGGGCAATTTACCAAAGTAGGACTAGAGCAAAACGGTAACGTCGTGTCTCGGCCTTATTCATTGGTTAGTCATCCACAAAACAGCGAACTTGAAATTATGGCTGTACCAGTTGCAGAAGGTGTGTTGTCGCCTAAACTGCATGAGTTACGTGAAGGGGACGCGTTAAAAGTGATGGCTCCAGCCACCGGTTTTTTAATCTTAAGTGAAGTCCCTGATAGTCATGATATTTGGCTTATTGCTACCGGAACTGGGGTAGGGCCGTTCTTATCTATACTGGCAGGAAGTGAAATTTGGCAGCGCTATGAGCAGGTTATTTTGGTTTATGCTGCACGTTATGCAAACGATTTAGCATACGGAAAATTTATTGCTAAATGCGTACATGACTACCCCACACAATTTAATTATGTGCCAATTGTAAGTCGCGAGAAAGTTAACGGCGCATTACAAGGGCGTATTCCCGACTTATTGCGCGCTGGCGATATTACTGAACAAGCAGGCCAGGTGCTTAATGCGACCCAAAGTCAGGTGATGCTATGCGGAAATCCACAGATGATTGAAGAAGCAATGTTAGTGTTAAAAGACATGGGGCTGAAAAAGCATCTGCGTCGTTCACCGGGACAAATTACGCAAGAGCGCTATTGGTAGATAAACAGGCCGCTTAGGCTGGGTTGTCTATAAGCTAAGGCGCCCTTGGCTAATTGTGCTAATATGCGCCCCCATAAAAAGCCCCTTATCCCATTAGGCACGTTATATGATCCCTTGGACCCTTCTTGATACTGCTGCTATTCCTAACAATGGCGGCGAGCTGAAGTTTTCTCAGCGAGATAAAGAATTTTCTATTCGCTTATCCGGTATACGTGGCGAGTTAATGAATAGCCGCGTTTATAATTCGGAAAAAGTCCTTTCAGAGTTGGGATGTTCTCATCTTAAAAACCGTAAAAATGCTCACGTATTGGTCGGTGGTCTGGGTATGGGGTACACACTATCGTCAGCGTTAAAAGCCGTTGATGAAACGTCCCAAGTCACAGTGGCTGAGCTAATACCAGAAGTAGTGAAATGGAATCAAGGCCCGTTGGGTAATTGTGCAGGCAATCCGTTGCAAGACCCAAGAACGACAGTATGTGTGGGCGATGTGAAGATGCTGCTTAATACACAAAAACCTACCTATGATGCTATTTTATTGGACGTGGATAACGGTCCTGAAGGATTAACCCACTCTGATAATAATTGGATTTATTCAGAGGCGGGTTTAAAAGAAATTTATCAAGTCATGAAAGACCAAGCAATGTTGGCGATTTGGTCGGCTGGACCAGACTATTTGTTTGAAGTGCGTCTTAAAAAAATAGGTTTTAAAGTAGATACCCGTGTTGTTCGTGCTCGCCCCGGCAAAGGCAGCAAGCACACTATTTTTCTAGCTAAAAAAGTTTAAGGTTTTAGCTAGCACAGGTTATGCGTTTTGCTTAAACCAGTTCAGTTTATCCCGCAGACTGACCACTGAGCCGACGATAATAAGCGCTGGTGGCTTAATACCTGCTTCAGTAACTCTTTGCTGAATATCGCGTAAATTACCAGTCACTACTTTTTGCTCTGGGGTCGTCGCTGACTGAACCAAGGCTATTTCGGTGGTATCAGGTAAGCCGTGCTCAATGAGCTTTTCACATATCACTGGCAGGCCAGTCAGGCCCATATAGAATACGGTGGTTTGTTCGGGCTGAGCCAGCATTGGCCAATTTAAATCGATACTGTTATCACGTAAGTGCCCTGTGGCAAAAACCACTGATTTAGCATGATCTCTGTGGGTGAGTGGAATGCCAGCATAACTTGCTGCTCCACTCGCTGCTGTAATACCGGGTACAACTTGAAAGCTAACGCCTTTTTCAACCAAGGTTTCTATTTCTTCACCGCCGCGGCCAAAAATAAACGGGTCCCCACCTTTTAAACGTACTACGCGGTTACCGGCTAAGGCCAAGTCAGCTAATAATTGATTGATTTCATCTTGGGGCACTGTGTGCAAGCTGCGTGCTTTGCCTACATAAATTTTCTCTGCATCACGGCGCACCAGCTCAAGTATTTCTTTTGATACGAGGCGGTCATAAACGACCACGTCAGCTTTTTGCATTAAACGTAGCGCACGAAAGGTCAACAAGTCAGGATCACCAGGCCCTGCGCCAACTAAATACACTTCACCTTTGCCTGAGTCGTGCTCATCTAGGGCAAGTTTTTCGTGCATCATTTGCTCTGCTTTACTTTGATTGCCTTGTAATACTTGTTCTGCAACATCGCCATCAAGCACGTCCTCCCAAAAATATCGGCGCTTGGTGACAGAATCGAATCGGGCTTTGACAGCATCACGGAATTTTTCAGAAAATTGTCCGAGTAAACTCACTTTTTGGGGAATAACGGATTCTAGCTTCTGGCGTAAATAACGCAGTAATACAGGCGCTACGCCACCGCTGCTCATGGCGATAATAATGGGCGAACGGTCGACAATGGACGGTGTAATAAACTGACAAAGCGGGGTGTTATCTACCACATTAACGAGAATATTGAGGGCTTTAGCTTGCTGATGAATCGTTACGTTTAACGCGCTATCGTCAGTCGCGACAAATACTAATTGCTTAGCGACTAAATCGTCGGCTTCGTAGCCACGAGTGTGCAAGGTGATTTTCCCTTCATTAGCCAAGCGATTGACTGTGTCACATGCCCAAGGTGCAACAACAATAATTGTCGCTGAAGTTTTCAGTAACAGTTCAACTTTACGGGCAGCTACTTCACCAGCACCAACAACGAGGCAGTTAAGTTCAGTGGTATCAACGAAAATAGGGAAATATTGCATGGGTGACTGCTAACGCTCTTTGCACAAAGTATATGGGCTATTTTGCGTGTTCTTGTTATTTAAATAAAGTATTGAAAGCTGAATGTATATTCTTTTTAGTTATTAATATTGAGTACTTAATGCATTTACTCAGGGCTAAGTGACGCTTTTACCAGAGGATTAGTATATTGAGCCTGCGCAGATGAAATAGCAGGCACAAAAAAGAGGCCCTTAGGCCTCTTCTAAATTTTTACACCTTGTTGTCTATAAGTGCTTAGCAAATAAAGACGGCGCTATTGGTTAACCTTACTCAGGTTTAGCTTTACGACGTGGAGGTTGATCTGACCACTCACGCATATTCAAGCGTTGACCAGCAACTCGGGTTTTCTGTAGTGTTTCCTGCGTCGCACGAGGCATGCTTTTTGGTAAATCAACAGTACTGAAGTTATCGTAAATTTCGATAGCGCCAATGTTTTTGCTGCTGATATTCGCTTCGTTAGCAATCGCACCCACAATATTACCTGGCTTAGCACCGTGAGAATGACCCACTTCGATGCGGTAGCGCTGCATACCTTCTTCAGGAGTGCTGCTCTTACGCGCACGTTGAGGTCTTTCACCGCCGCGCTCACCGCCACGTTGTCCACCACGTTCACGTCCGCCGCGCTCATCACGGCCGCCACGTTCATTTCTTTCACCACGAGGTGGCGCAGAGTTTAAATCTGGGCGATCACCTTCTTTAAGGATAAGAGGCTCGTCACCTTGTGCGATTTTAGCTAATGCAGCCATTATCACTTCTGGTGATGCTTCTGTTTCTTTTTGAATAGACTCAACGATCGGGATCAATGTCTCAATACTGCTGTCACTAATCGCTTCAATAACACTGTTTTTGAAACGGCTTAAGCGCGTTTCATTTAACTGTGAAATTGACGGGATAGGCATAGGCTCAATTGATTGGCGAGTAGCGCGTTCAATTGAAAACAACATGCGTTTTTCACGGTGTGAAATAAACAATATTGCATCACCCTTACGACCAGCACGACCAGTACGGCCGATACGGTGAACATAAGATTCAGTATCGTATGGAACGTCATAGTTAATAACGTGGCTTACACGCTCAACATCAAGTCCACGGGCAACAACATCAGTGGCAACCAGAATATCAATTTTGCCATTTTTCAAACGTTCAACGGTACGTTCACGAGAATTCTGTGGAATATCACCGTTTAGTGGCTCAACAGCATATCCGCGGGCTGACAATTTTTCTGCCAATTCCATTGTCGCAGTTTTGGTGCGCACAAATATAATCACGCCATCGAACTGCTCCACTTCCATTATACGGGTAAGAGCTTCAAGTTTATGATGACCGGCAACCTGACAATAGCGCTGGGTAATAGTGCTAGCAGTAGTGACTTTAGATTCGATTTTAACTTGCTTCGGATCGTTCAAATAACGTTTAGTTATTTTGCGGATTGGATCAGGCATAGTCGCTGAGAACAAAGCGGTTTGGCGCTTGTCAGGAGCGTGGCTTAAAATCCATTCAACGTCATCGATAAAGCCCATACGTAACATTTCATCGGCTTCATCAAGTACTAAGAACTTCAAGTTATCTAATTTAAGCGTACCTTTTTTGATATGGTCAATAACACGACCAGGCGTACCTACTACGACTTGAGCACCACGTCTTAGTTGACGAATTTGGTTGTCGTATGAAGAGCCACCATAGATAGGCAATACGTTAATTTTACGCGAGAAGCTAGCGTACACTTGGAAAGCTTCAGCTACCTGAATCGCTAGTTCGCGAGTTGGCGCTAAAACCAATAATTGGGTGTTGCTGTTGTTTGGGTCAATATTAGCTAGCATTGGCAAAGCAAATGCTGCTGTTTTACCTGTACCTGTTTGCGCTGTACCTAGAAGGTCGTGACCTTGCATAATAAGCGGAATACATTCAGCTTGGATTGGTGTGGGTTTTTCGTAACCTACTTTTTCTAAAGCTTGAAGAAGTTCGGCAGGTAGGTTGAGGTCTTTAAAAGTCAATTCGACAGTGTCAGTCATTAATTATCCCTAGTTAGAAACACGCAGGATTAACTTAGATTTCACAGTCAAATTCTAAAACGAAACCAGCGTGGATACACAAAAAAAGTATTATATGAGAAATCACCTCTATACACCACGTTAGGCCGTGTTTTATTTGAACTTATCTGTATTAATTTGAGATCTCTCGTTAAGTTGTTATCAATGCGTTAATGTAATGAAAAATAACCTTTAAAAATGCAACAAGTTGCCATGAAAATTTACGCAAACCCATGCGAGTTTGCTTTTAGCTATTTACATGACAATGCATTTGTAGGACAAAAAAATCACCGGCTTGAAATTTAATGAAAAGACTTGCTCAATTTAGGGCGACAAAAACAAGCAAAAATCGATAGCAATTAGCCTTTTATCTGACTCGATTGTTCGAGTAAGATGGATTGCAACAGCGCCATTTTTTTCGGCTAAAATAGTCGGTACGTTTTAGTATATTTTGCCAACAGTTGCCTAAATTAGAGGGCTAAACTCAGTTGATGACGGCTAAGCGCAGAACATAGGATAGGGAAGATGAAAAATATGAGAAAAACGATTATCGCACTATCACTAGGGATGTTGATCAGTTGTGGTCAGCAAACCAGTGAAGAACATATTCAAGCAGCGCAAGAATTTATCGCTAATAATGATAATGCGTCAGCTATTATCTCGTTGAAAACAGCGGTGCAAATGGCACCTAAATCACCTGAAGCGCGCTTTGAGTTAGGCAAATTGTATATCGCCGAAAAACAATTTGAGAGCGCTGAAAAAGAATTGAATAGGGCGTTAGAATACGGTTATGACGGCGCTAAAGTTTTGCCATTACTTACTCGTGCGTATCAGCGTACCGGTGCTTATGCAGCAATAAGTGAAATGGAAGACCAAAACGTTAACTTGAGTGTTGACGACAAAGCGGAAATTGGATATTTCAAAATTGTTTCCTTGGTGCGTTTAAATAAACCTGATGACGCTCGCGCTATTATCGCTGACCAACAACAGCTTGAAACTGATTCAGTCTTTAAAGCCCTCAGCAGGGTTTATGGTGAAATACTAGACAAAGACTATCCGCTTGCTTTGCAAAGTATTAGCGAAGTTAAAGATGACAGCCCCGATCATCCAGAAGTACTTAAATTGGCCGCACAGTTACATTTAAGTGTGGGCGATCCGAAAGCAGCTGCTCAGGAATTTGATCACTATGTATCGTTATATCCAGACGACATACAAACCACATTCGTGTTGGCAAAACTATGGGTTGATTTAGGTGAAACGGCTAAAGCAGAGCCATATGTCGATAAATTATTAACGGTAAACGCAAAAAACGGTTTACTGAATCAACTTAAAGCGGCCGCTCGTATAGCTGAAAAAGATTATCCAGAGGCGCAGAAGTATGCAGAACTGGGGATACAAAACGGTATCAATGACCCTGCTCTACGTTTAATTGCCGGTTACGCTGCCTATCAACAAAAAGATTTTGAATCTGCCCAACGTCACCTTTCATTAGTGGCGAGTAGTTTGCCCGATAATCACCCAGGGTTGCGTTTACTGGCGGCAAGCCAGTTACAACTTGGTTTGACGACGGAAGCTAGTGATGTACTTGGACGCATTGAAGATGTTAGTGAGCAAGATGCCCAGTTATTTTCAAAAGCGAGCTATGAGCTGTTACGCCAAGGAAATGTCAAAGAAGCCCAACAGTTAGTGGATAAGTCATCGAGTATTAGTACTACTGCAGAAGATTTAACCCGTTTGGGTTTACTCAAACTGTCGCTCAATAATCTTGACGGTATTGTGGATTTAGAAGAGGCATTAGAGAAATCACCAGAACTGGAAAGCGCTAAGAAGACACTTGCTACTGCGTACGTGACGACCAAACAATTCGACAAAGCGTTAGAGTTAGCCCAGCAATGGAAAGACGAAGATGCCAACGACCTGAGTGCTTATTTACTCGCGGGTGAAATCTACTCCAAACAACAAGAGTTTGAGAAAGCCAAGGTAGAATTTCAGCACGTATTGCGCATTACGCCTGAACATCAAGGCGCTGCGCTAGGGTTAGCCAATATATATATCGCTGAAAAAGATTACACCGGTGCGCAAAATGCGTTGGCCGAATTAATTAAACGTTATCCTAATTATACCCCTGCTTTAGCGACTGCTTACTTAGTGAACAAACAGCAAGGTGACGCTGATAAGGGTATTGCGCGCATTAAGAGCGCACGAGACAAGGCTCCTGATAACCAAGAAGTGAGTATGTTGTACGCACGGATCCTATTACTAGAAGGGAAATACGACCTAGCATTAGAGCAATTCACCCAATTTGACCAAGAAGCGTCACTACCGCCGGCTTATTGGCAAGGTAAAGGTCAGGCGCTTATTCGCTCAGGCGATGTGGCTGGCGCGCAAGCGCATTACGACCTGTGGTTAAGCAAAGCGCCTAACGATAAACAAGCTGTGGTGGGTAAGTTGTTATTGCTAGACAATACCGCAAAGTACGCCGAGGGCGTTGAACTGACCAACGGTTTCTTAGCTGTACGTAACGATACACAAATGCAGTTACTGCAAACCCATTTTTTGTTGATGAACAAAGACATGGATGCCGCTCGAAAAGCCTACGATGCTATTCCTGAAGAACTCAAGTCTATGCCTATTGTAAAAGGCTTTTTGGCACGCTTACAAATTGTAGATGGGCAATTTGACCAAGCTGAGCCTAATGCTCATGCCGCTTATATAGGTTTACCTAATGGGCGTAACTTAGTGTTATGGGTGTTTACGTTAGAGCGTCTTAATAAAAAGGATGAAGCGTTAACGGCTATACAACAACACTTAAAAAGCGCACCTAACGATGGCGCTGCATTGATGATGTTGGCAGAACGTCAAATAAGCAGTGGAGACAGTCAAGCTGTCGCCAGCTATCAAACCTTACTGCAACAAAACCCGAATAACTTCGTAGCGCTCAATAATTTGGCATATTTGTTTCTACAAAACGGTCAGTTGGATAAAGCCCAGGAGTATGCTGAAAATGCCGTTAAGCAGCGCCCAGATAATGCTGCTGCCGTAGACACATTCGCTCAGGTATTGGTTGCGAGAAAAGACTACGACAAAGCCGTTAAACAATACGAGGCGGTAGTAAATGATGATATGCGCGATGAAGAAATCTATCTCAACTATGTTGAGGCATTATTCCTCGCGGATAAAACGATGCTAGGAAAGCGCAAACTTAGCCAACGTGAAATGAAAACCGAAGCAGGTATTAAACGTCTGGCGCAGTTAAAAACGAAATATGCTGAGTAAGCTAACGAGCATAACAAGGCGACAACTGCGATTGTCAGTGTTTTTTGATAGAAGATACTTAAAAGCGTAGCGTTTTTGGCACTATAAAAAAGCCCTTAAATAAGACTATTTAAGGGCTTTTTGTTGTGTATTCTTGCTTTACAGCTCAGATGTTTAGCATTTCTGCATGGCTTGCATAATCCATTGTTTCAATTGCGGCTCGGATAACGCGCCAGATACACGGTCTATTTCTTTGCCTTGATGGAATAGGATCAAAGTGGGAATGCTGCGAATACCTGCGTCGGTGCTGATCTGCTGTGCTTGCTCGGTGTTTAGCTGAGCGAATAAAATGCCTTCAGTTTGGCCTGCTAATTTGGCAAAAACCGGCGCCATTACTTTACACGGACCACACCAGCTGGCCCAAAAATCCACTAAAACAGGTAGATGATTGCGCTCAATGTAGCGATAAAATTGCCCTTGTGTTAATTGACAAGGCTGATACGTATGTAGCTTATGCTGACACTTACCGCACTTCGCATCAGTGTGATCTTTACTATCAGGTATATTGTTAATGGCATAGCATTGAGGACATACGATATGCATAATTTTAATCTCTACTTTGCTTAGTGGTATGTGATGATAATTGTTCGACTTGTCGCTGCAACCCTTTAATGTGGATCAGTATATCGCTAAGGGTTGGTTCTTCCTCATGTTCTTGTTCATGCTCAGCCGCTTCAAGTGCTGCTTTTTCTTTACGAGCCAGTTCGTTCTCTTGCTCCATAACGTTAACCACGATACCTATCACCATGTTTAAAAACGCAAATGCAGTAAAGAATATAAACGTCAGGTAGAAAATCCAGCTAAGTGGATAAACTTCCATGGTTTCGTACATGACGTCCGTCCAGTCTTCGAAGGTCATAACTCTAAACAGGGTTAATAACGATATTGTGATATCACCCCAAAGCGTTGGGTTAATCGTTCCGAATAGAGTACTGCCGACCGCTGCGTAAATATAAAAAATTATAAACATCAATAACATTACGTAGCCAAGCTGAGGCAACGCTTTGACCAACGATACTAACAATATACGCAGTTCCGGAATAATAGAAATCATCCGTAATACCCGGAACACTCTGACTAGACGGGCAATAACCGCTAAATCTGCATCTTCTGCTGGGATCAGGCTGACGATCACAATCAATGTGTCGAATATATTCCAGAAGTTTTTAAAGAAGTTTCGTTTACGTTCTTCGGCTAAAAAACGAATGGTGATTTCAGTGAGAAAAAACGCACTGATGAACCAGTCGAGAAACTGAGTGATATTATGCATCGTAGGTGACATTTCATAGGTTTTCGCACCAACCAATAGAGCGGAAAACACGATCACCGAAATCACAAAAATCTCGAACAGTTTGTTCGAGCGAATACGAATAAATTGGGCCTGCAAGGATAAAGCGTTCATGGACTCACGAAGTTTGCTAAAAAATCGCCGATAGAATATTGGATTCTACGATGCTGTCAATCCAGGATTGGTATACAGATGTGTAATAACAGTCAGAATGACGCTCTGGGACCACAGCAAACATTGTTGGCTAGACTCATGTTCAAGCGTTTATTACACGCCTTTTTATAGCTCGAGTACATAATAAAATATTGCGGCTTACAAATGGCCTAATTTGCAAATTAAAGACTCAGATAAGGTTTTTCAATGGTGTTCACTCCAACGCTTGTATACTGCGTCAATCGCAACAGTACTGCCAAGATTTACAGCCTACCTCTGGTTGTTTAAGGGAAATTTTGATGTCAAAATGTTAAGTAAGATGAAAGGTCTAACTAAGCAAAAAATAGTCGAGGGTGATGAGCAAGTTATAAATTTAAATTATTAGTGTTCGTCATATTAAGCGCCCGAAAAGGGGCAGCTCGATAAGAAATGAAAGAAACGACACAACACAACACAACACAACAAAAAGACAGTAACTCTGCCCCATATTTTTAATTCAGTGAACAGGTAATAAAGTAAATTCTAGTATGACCAATAGCAATATTAAGCCAATGTCGATCGGGCTTTTTCTTAAGACGAGCACTGCTGGCTTACACAGGGAAGTTGAAGGGAAATTATCGAGAATTTTGTTTCATCGTGACTTGAATGCACAGACTTACTATCAAGTTTTATTGTGCATGCACAATGCTTATAAGGAGATGGAACAAGCCGTCAACAATTATCCTGTATCCCAGAAGGTCTATGTTAATAGAAGCAAGTTGCGTTGGCTGGAAAACGATATTGCCCATTTGAAGCCCCTTATCAAACAGGTCGAAGGCAAGCACCTAAGCAAGGTGACTTTGAATTTATCGTCATCAGCGCAGGCTATGGGATTACTTTACGTCATTGAAGGTGCCACATTAGGCGGTGAACACATCCAAGCTCGGTTAACGCGCCATTCGTGGTTAGACGCCCAGCACGGTGTAGAATTCTTTGCGAGTTACGGAATGAAAAGAATGACCAATTGGCACGAGTTCTTGGCAGTATTACAAAAATACTACGAGCATAATCCTGACGACTATGACGAGATAAAAGCAGGAGCTGAACTTGCGTTTCAGTCTATCCATGATTGCTTAGAGGGGCTGAATACATGAACGAACCGTTTGATGTGACATTAGACAATTGCCACAAGGAACCAATTCATATTCCTGGCTCTATTCAACCTCACGGTTATTTGATGGTTTTCGAAGCAGAAACCTTGTTCTTACGGTATTGCAGCCAAAACCTTGCTGACCTTATGGCTCGCCCTATCGATGAGCTAATTGGCTTATCCTTAACTAAACTGCTTGATAACGATTTTGCTGGGCTGGTAACAGGGTTAGACTTTAGCAAAGGCTTTCACGACGTTAATCCACAACAAGTCACAGCAAAAAGCCTCGAGCATGGTGAGCATGTCTTCAATGCAATTTTGAGCTTAAATGATGCCTTTTTACTGGTTGAGTTAGAACAAAAGCTAACGGTCGGTGCTAGCTCATTCAATCCAGTGAAAAATCTTATTAATTTGTCGTTAAACGATTTGGTAAATACTCAAGATCTAAACAGCGTGTTTGCTTATTCAGTGAACGAAATCCGTAAAGTAACGGGATTTGATCGGGTAATGCTTTACAAATTCGACGCTGACTACAATGGCGAAGTTATTGCCGAAGCAAAAAAAAGCCAACTTAATTCCTTTTTGAAACAGCATTTCCCTGAGTCTGATATTCCTAAGCAGGCACGAGAGTTGTACGTAAAAAATCCTATTCGTTTACTGGCGAATGTCGATGCTCAGCAATCTATGATTTATCCCAACGACCGTCCGATTGACCTGAGTAAAGTTGTTTTACGTAGCGTGTCACCTATTCACTGTCAGTATTTGCGCAATATGGGGGTTCGAGCCTCAATGTCGATTAGTATAGTGGTATCTGGCAAGCTTTGGGGATTGATTGCATGCCATCATTACTCCACTCACATAGTGCCATTTGAAACCCGAGAAGTAGCCCTGTATATGGGGCTTATGCTGTCCTACTTAATTTCATTAAAAGTCCAGGCCGAGGCTGAACACCGAGATTCGGCTGTGAAGTCACTCAACGCTTCGATCACCGCCAAGATGGCAGAGCGCATTTTTTTCACTGACGGCCTACGCGAAGAATCAGATAATCTTATGCAGATGATGAATGCATCTGGTGTGGCTTGGCGATTGGAAGAGAATATAGAGTGCTTCGGTAAGACTCCTGCGCCACTAAGAATTGAGGCGTTATTTGATTGGGCCGTATCCAACAAACTCGCTGAGGATAATATTTATTACAGCAAAAATTTAGGTAAAGAAAATAGCGACTTTTTGGATATCAGCGATATATCCAGTGGTGTCTTTATTTTATCAGTCTCGTCTGTAAGTAATTTGTTTTTAATTTGGTTTCGTCAAGAAGTAGAACAGACTAAAGATTGGGGCGGTAAACCAGAGAAGGTCATCGAATTTTTAGATGACGGTAGTCACCGCTTAATGCCGCGTAGCTCATTCAGATTATGGCGTGAAAACGTTAAAAATCAATCTCTCGCCTGGGAAGCGATTGAGCTATCTAGTGCGCTAAAGTTTCGAGACACAATCGTTAATTACGTCCTGTCTAAATCTGAACGGCTTGAATTGCTCAATGAGGCTCTAGAGCATAAGGTCGATGTGCGTACCGAAGAACTGAAAACAGAAATTGCAGATAAGCAAAAAATTCAAAATGAACTGGTAGAAGCATTAACCAAGTCTGAAGAATCAAACCAAGAGTTAGAGCGATTTGCCTTCGTAGCGTCTCACGACTTACAGGAACCGCTGCGCAAAATTCAGTCCTTTGGTGGGCGTATTCAACAAACAGAAATGACCTTAAGTGAAAAGGGCCATGCTTATCTTTCAAAGATGATGAGTTCAGCAGAACGTATGCAGTCTCTTATAAAAGCCGTATTAAGTTTTTCAAGGATCCATCGTTCGAATGACGAATTTGAGGAGGTAAATTTCGACGATATACTCGACGTTGTCATTAACGATTTAGAGGTATTGGTTTCTGAAAAACAGGCAAAGATATTCAAAGATAAAATCGGTACGGTGTTTGGCGATAAAAATCAGCTTCATAGGGTTGCGCAAAATATTATTCACAATGCGATAAAGTTCGCAAAAGTTGATGTGCAGCCATCTTTAACTATTCGACTAATAAGCCGAGACAGTGAGTTTGTGACAGTCGAATTTAATGACAATGGTGTTGGATTCAACAAAGAACACGAACATAAAATATTTGATTTATTCGAGCGCCTGCATGCTAAATCTGAATATACAGGGACGGGTCTTGGGCTCGCCATTTGCAAAAAAATTGTTAATCGTCACAGTGGTAAAATTTGGGCCGAATCAAAAACTGACACTGACACTGGCGCTTCGTTTTTCGTCACGTTGCCGGTTAAAATATCAGTAGTACAATAACATTACATTTTGTTCTTATCTTAGCGATATGCTATGTGGTAATATCCGCGGTTAGTTTTTGACTTAGTTCCTTCTAGCAAGCACTGGGTGTGCCGTAATTTTTTATTAAAAATACGGTGCATTTGCATATATTAATATTGGTATTTTTAGGTGTTCTTCGACGGTTGAGTCACTGAAACCCTAAACTCAAAAAGGTTGTGTTTATTGTGAACAAAGATGCCAGTTATATTTCCAAAAAGATCAGAGCGGTTAGTTACATTTTGGTTGCTGATGATGACGCAGATGACCAAGAGTTAATTCAAGATGCGTTTTCAGATAATGAAATTGTTTTAGATAAGCTCCGTTTTGTAGATGATGGTGAGGAACTGATTCACTTTTTAGAAAATGCCGAAATTCTTCCTAGTATCATATTGTTAGATTTAAATATGCCTCGAAAATCAGGCCGAGAGGCTTTGGCTGAGATTAAGCAAAATCCCACGTTGAAACACATTCCAGTTATCATGTTCACTACTTCGGACTCTGAAGTCGATATTAAAGAGTGCCATATGATTGGGTGTAATGCTTATTTAACCAAGCCTAACAACTACATTGATTTAGTCTCGTTAATGAAAGACTTAATCAGTTTCTGGTTGCTGCAAGCGAAAATTCAGTACGATTAGGCGGGTTTGAGAAGCTGAGTAGAAAGTGGCTACAGAGTTTAGGAAAGATCTCTATGCTCAAGAATATTAATGTACCAATTTTAGATTTACCAGTGATTGAACATTATAAGAAGAGAGCTCAACACTGTTGTTGTCCGTAACTTTTAAAATGCTAGGGCAGTTTTTCAACGAGGTTTCTTAAACTGCCGCAATGATTCCATGCTCAGCGATTTAGAAATCGGTCTAAACAACAAGGATAACCCGTGGTTATACATTGCAGGTTAGCTGGCAAATAGCCTCAATATTATCAAATAATTAGTCCTCGCGCATAACTACCTTTGCAGCAGTAAAATCGTTATTTATCGACGAGTGCACTTTCATTGTGAAGCAGAAGCAATATCTATTTATCCCCACCCTCTATAGCTTGCGAAGCACAAGCAATATCTATTTATTCCTACCCACTATAGCTTGCAAATCAGAAACGAAGGCTAAGATGCTGTAATTAGATGAAACGTGTAATAAATTACCTGCTACTATAACTACTTTTAGGGTAATTTATTTTACTTTTTTTGCAGTGTTGTCAGGAGATTCGTAGTGGATGCCAAGCGTACTAAAATAGAGTTGGCAGAGTATGCTGCAAGTATCATCAACACGGTAAGAGAGCCTTTAATTACGCTCGACCAGGACTTAAGGGTGGTCACCGCTAGTCGCTCTTTTTATGAAATTTTTAAAGTTAAGCCAAAAGAGACCATTGGGCAGCTTATTTATCATTTGGGCAATAAACAATGGGATATTCCCAAACTGAGAGAGTTGCTTGAAACGATTTTACCTGAGAAGACCAGTTTTGATGATTATGAGGTTGAGCATGATTTCGCCACCATAGGTCGTCGTACTATGCTGTTAAATGCACGACAGATAGAGCAATCGAAAGGTAAAAAGCGAGTCATCCTACTCGCTATCGAAGACATTACTCAACGTAAAGAAATTGAAGCCGGCTTAGAAACCACTCGAATAGAACTTGAAGCACTAGCTAGAGAGTTAGAACGTGCTGACCGAGTAAAGTCCGAATTTCTGGCAAGTATGTCACATGAATTGCGCACCCCCCTCAATGCCATTATAGGTTTCTCTGAAGTATTGCAGGATGGTCTAATCGGCGAAATTACAGAGCAGCAAAAAAAGTACATCGGCAATATTTTTGAGAGTGGCCAACATCTCCTTTCGTTGGTGAACGATGTACTCGATCTTTCTAAGTTAGAAGCAGGTAAGATGAACCTCGATCTAGAAATATTGGAACCTGCCAGTTTGCTACGCGGTAGTCTCATTATGGTAAAAGAGAAAGCCATGTTGCAGGGAATAATTCTTAAAGAGAATATGCCAACAGAGCTAGGTTTGATGCAGTGTGATGGACGTAAACTCAAGCAGATCATCTATAACCTTTTATCAAATGCGGTTAAGTTTATACCTGATGGTGGAGAGGTAACTTTAAATGCTCGTCGAGTACCCCGCTCAAAGGCTCATTTGGTCGCAGTAAATGAACTTTGGAAAATCCGTGAAATCGGTGCAGCTGAAAATGTAATGGGTGATTTCGAGGAGTTTTTGGAAATCGCCGTGCATGACACCGGTATCGGTATATCCTGCGATGATCTCGACAAGCTTTTTCAACCTTTTAGCCAAATTGATAGCAGTCTATCTCGAAAATATGAGGGCACGGGTCTAGGATTGATGATGGTGCAAAATCTCGTTCACTTGCACGGTGGTGCGGCAGCAGTAGCCAGCGCAGCGGGGCTGGGATCCTGTTTTACGTTCTGGCTACCTTGGCGTGACGCGAGTTTTGGGAATGAAATTAGCATCTCTGAGCTTCCGCCAACAATCACAGAGAAAAACTATGATGACATCGGCGAGGAGCACACAACCATCCCTCTCGCTATTTTGGTGGAGGCGGACAAAAAATCTGCCGAATTAATAAATATCTCACTGAAGGAGGAAGGTTTTGCAGTACATCATGTTCAAAGTGCAGAGGAAGCACTTCGGGTGTTGGAACGAGTAACCCCTGCTTTAATCACCTTAGACATTCAGTGCCTGGAATGGACGGATGGGAGTTTCTTAGTCGGTGTAAACAGATACCTGCATTGAAAAATGTGCCAATGGTGATAATTGCTTTCGACGTAAGTCCCAACAAAGGTTGGGCGCTAGGGGCTTCTCTCGTGCTAGAAAAACCAGTCACCCTAAAACAAACTACAAGATGACATACATCCTTTTATAGAAAATAACTTAGTTGCTCTAAAAGGATTAAAGGTACTGGTCGTGGACGACGACCCTCTTGCTTTGGAGCTCGTTGCCACCCAACTGGAACATATGGGAATAATACCACTTTCTGCTCACGGCGGCGCAGAGGCCATTGAGCTTGCTCGGGAGCATAAGCCAGCGATAATCATGCTTGATTTAATGATGCCTGATCTTAGCGGCTTTGATGTCGTCAATGCACTCCAGAAATATCCTGAAACTGATTCGATTCCTATCATCATTGTAACCGCTAAGGTGGTCAGTCGTGAAGATAGGGAAATGCTCAATGGTAACATTTACAAAATCATTGAAAAATCCGAATTCAATAGCCAGACCTGCAGACGCGAAGTACAGCGCGCGTTGAAAATTAAGCGCCAAAGAAGTGGTCCGAAAGATAGGCGTAAAAGAAGCCCATTAATAGATAGACGTCAGAAAAAATAAATGGCTACCATACTTATCGTAGAAGACAATCCAAATAATATGGAGCTTGCAACGTTATTGTTGGAAGCGGCTAATCATAAGGTCATTCAGGCGGAAGATGCGCATAGTTGCCTGCACAAGACCCGATCTGAAACTCCTGACTTGATTCTGATGGATATTCAGCTGCCTGGTATGTCGGGTTTAGAAGCGACTTCGTTGCTAAAAAAAGACCCTGCTACACAATTAATCCCCATCATTGCTGTTACGGCGCTAGCCATGACTGGTGACGAGGATCGTTGTCGAGCCGCAGGTTGTGATGGCTATATATCAAAACCATTGCGCTATAAAAAATTATGGAGCGTAGTTGAAAAATATTTAATAAAACGCTGAATTAGCCATTATGACCGCACTTTACTGACAGGATATGAATATGGACAACCCCGCTAAAATTCTTATTGTTGACGATGAAGCTCCAAACCGAGAGCTGTTAACCGTAATGCTCGAGTACGAAGGTTACAACGTAATCACAGTGAGCAGCGGTGAAGAAGCGTTGAAACGTGTGGAAGTTGAACCACCAGATTTAATATTACTTGATGTCATGATGCCAGGAATGAATGGTAATAAGGTTGTGGGTAAACTTAAATACAATCCACAGACTAAGTCTATCCCAGTCATTATGATCACGGCTTTGGATAGTAATACGGCTAAGCTGGCAGCTCTAAATTCAGGAGCTGAGGACTTTCTGAGCAAGCCTGTGGATCGAGCCGAACTTACGTTGCGTGTCCGAAACATGCTGCGCCTTAAAGACTACAGCGATCTGCTCTCTACGTACAATGACACTCTAGAAGCTAAGGTGGTCGAGCGTACTGCTGAGCTTGAAATTGCCTACAAAGACACATTAATAACCTTGATTCGCGCCGCTGAATACAAAGATGAAGATACTGGCGCTCACGTACGTCGTATCGCTCAGTATTCTCGTATGCTAGCCAAACTACTTGGACTTAGCAAACGAGATATAAGAGAGCTTTACTTTGCAAGTACCATGCACGATGTTGGTAAAATAGGTATACCCGATGATATTTTGTTTAAGAAATCACCCTTTACACCCAAAGAATGGAAAATAATGCAGACTCATAGTGTTATTGGTGCAACAATCCTTAAAAAGGGAGATTCTCCTCTTATCAAAAAGGGAGCCGAGATAGCGATGAATCATCATGAGCGCTGGGATGGTACCGGCTACCCTAAAGGTATATCAGGAGATGCTATCCCTTTATCTGCACGCATCATGGCCATATGCGATGTATATGATGCATTACGCTCGAAGCGTCCCTACAAACCCGCTTTCAGCCACAAAAAAGCAGTAGATATCATTATTAACGGGGATGGGAGAACAATGCCAGAACATTTCGATCCTAAAGTACTCGCTGCTTTTGCTGCCCACCCCGAATATTTTGAAGGCATATATGAAAAGTATAAAGATGACTAACCTTTAATCTGAAGAAGATAAATTTGATAGCAAAGAATGTGGATAACGAAGGTGTTTTCGCTCCATATTTGTTGTTTATTTCTCGAAATATATAGATTTTTTGTTGATTTGCTTAGCGACGCTACAGATTTAAAGTATTGAATCTGCGATATCGGGGCTGTTAGGTGGTTTATTGGCATAATTAGACTGTTAATTCTCGGCAACACTGCGGATAGCGAAGTCACAGTAGTGGGTGTATTGACACGTCTCCCAATTCAAAATATTTGAACGGCTAAGAGAGTGAATTCATTTATCCTGAATAAGCAAGGTTGGCAACTTAGTCTGATTATCGACTTACAACCGCTTATACCTCAAAATACTGGGCAATGGTCGTTTAATATGTTGTGATCAAACTGAAAGTTAGTTTTATCATTGGGTCTAAGTAACTTAATGATCAATAACAATTTATTAAATGTCTATAAATAAAAATCATCGAGCGGTGCGAGTATACTCATCTGTGTGAAAGAAAGTATCAATCAATGTTTTTACGTCTGTTGAATGGGAGGCCAAATAAGCTAGACCAAGCAGAGCTAAAGTGGTCAGTCGGGGACTTTAGCAAACCATATCATCGTCAATGCCCTCATAAAGGTACACGATTTCAACAATTTGCCGATAATGTGAGGTTGCTGGTTCTAATATTCCTATTCTCCAAAAAAGTTTGAGCCGAGTAATGCGTATAAATACACCCCATTAGAGTAATTATTCGACCTTGCAGTGCGTCGCACAATATTACATGACCACTACACAAACATAATTTTTGTTTTGGGATATTATAACGTTTACATTTCCATTGTATTTTAAAGCATAAACTACACTAGTAATTTACAACTAATAAATACAGAGTCTTATGGGCTTACCACGCCACCAATCAATGTAACGAAAAACCTGGAAAAACATCTGGCAAACGACCGTTATTGTTTAGATTATCAATTAGCTACTGGACACATTGAACACGCGCTGTGCGCTAACCACAAAACGTAAGGTTGGCTGCGGTAATATTGAATTAAATGGATAACAGGTGATCAGGGTGAGTTGGTCTTGGTTTTGTGATTCGATGATTTGGGTTTGACTCTGATCCACAATAAATGTTTCTGTCACCCTATATTGCCCTTTGCCCGTAAGCGTTTCTACCTCTATTAAATCCCCATTATTAAGGTATTGCAGTGACGAAAAGTGGGTGTCTCTGTGGCCCGTTATAACACTATTACCGCCTTCGAACGGCAATGGCGTTGGGCTCATATGCCCTGGACCAAATGCCATTGTACGTCCTGACGCCCCAGCCAATACATATAATGATTGCTGGGCGAATTGTAATTTAGCCACAGGGTAGGTGTCTGCCCAAGGCCATGGTTTAATGTTTTGACTTTGCTTAACAGCGTTTGACGTTATTCGAGGTTTACTCGCTGCAAGCGCGGTGACCTGCAAAGCATTTTGCCAAGCCTGGGCAATTAATACTTGAGCTAATTGTGCTTTGGCCCACATATATATGCCATGAGAAAAAAACAATCCGCCACTGATTAAGCAGATAAGCGCAACAGCCTGAAGATGCGCACTTTTTATGCGAAACCTGCGGGCTGGCTGTCGTCTTTTTATACTACCTGTTTTGAACGGGCGCACAACGCGACCCCTATAAGCAATAGTCCTAGGGTTATGTGCAATGGCATATTACTGGCCGTTTGCGGCAGGTTTCCTGCCATCATCGTGGAGCCTGCTGGTAAGTTATGCTGAATAGGTTTGTTTTTGCTGTTTTCATTTTTGGGTCTGGATATTTGCTCATCAATTGCAATTAAGCTAGTGAACTGGCTAACGATATGGTGTTCCAGCGCAAGATCTGTGATGCTTTTTTGCCATATTTGACGCATCTCTTGATTCTGTTCTCGACGTAAAGTATTGCTTAGTTGGGTTATTTTCTGTCTTGCCCACGCCACGCCTAACCCTGTACGTTGAGGTGTGGGGCTAAGTGGCATACGTACTGACCATGGCAGTGCCGATTGCCGTCCCGTTACTTTGATAGCATTGTCGGATTGTTGCACGGCCGTGCCATTTTTGCTGTGAAGCACGGGTACCCGATAGTGAATAACGACTGGCTGGGCAGCATATAAATCGGGAATAACATTCGGATAGAACTCTGTTTCTCTGACAAAGTCGATATGAATGTCTTGCATCACAGGTGTCGTTAGCTTATTAAATAGTTCACGCATTTTTTGCTGAACTTGATTTACATCGCCAATGTAAGTGAACGTGCCGCGACCAGCTTGTGCTGCTTGGGTCATAAAGTAGCTATTGGGCGCTGAGCCTATACCAATGGTAAATAAGCGGCTGTTGTCTAGCTCGTTTTCGATAAGGTTCATCAACGCATCTTCGTTGCTGACACTGCCATCGGTGATAAAAACGACTTGGCGCAGCGTCGAGTTGACAGGTGAAGTGCCCTCGTTATTCGTTGCAGTTTTGTTGTGCAAAGCGAGCGTTAAAGCAGGAGCCATTTCCGTTCCGCCATCGGCAATTAAACCAGATACCCAGTTTTTAGCGCGCTGAATATTAGCGGCATTGGCTGGCATTGCGCGATCCCAAAGGGGTCTTGGTTGGTCGTTAAACTCAATAATATTCACCTTATCGTCGGCATGTAGCTGGGTGAGGGCAAAAGCGACCGCTTGTTTAGCTTGTACGATTGACTCGCCCGCCATGGAGCCTGATGTGTCGAGCAAAAGAATAACGTTTCTTGGCATGGGTTGTTTGTTAGGCGTGTCTTGCAACGGAGGTGTCAACATTACGAGGCCGTAACGATACCCACCTTGAATTTCACTGAAATGTGCGGCGCTGGGTAAATCACTTGCAGCGGGACGCCACGTCAAACTGAAATCCTGATTAGCCGGTTGCTGCTGAGCAAAACTGATGTGGAAGTCCTGCATTTTATCGTGGCTCGAGGCTTTATTTTTTGGCGATATGGTTACCTTGTGGTGCTCACTGACAATATCATTAGCATTGAGTAAAAAACCGCTGTCTAGATCCACGCTTATACTAATGGGATTAGTGGTTTCAGCAACAGGTTTTATTTGTTGGCTTAAGACGGCAGTACTCGAAGCCCAGCCTTGTTCGTTCACACTTGCCACGATGCCTTTTGTGTGGGGATGGCGGGTAGTGGGCGAATAGCGAGGAGTTATCGTCATAGGGAAACGCAAACTAAACGTTTGCTCATCTAAGCTCACGACTTGCTGATATTCAATGGTGATACTCAGGGATTCAAGTGGGCCAATATTGGCTATCGAATTTGTGAAAAGGTTGGGTCGGCGTTGCTCTATTAAGCTCGCTTTTCTGCCTTGGCTTTGGGCTTTTTCAAAATGCGCTTTAGCTTGTTCTTTAGGCATGATTATCCCGTTGATTACGCGCTCACCTATGGTAATGCTGAGATGATCTACCGCAGCATTTTCTGGTAGCGGAAAGGCATAGATACCATTAACCCAATCCTGACTTGGGTTATGAAAACGCTGCGTGACCTGAGTGCGAGCAATCATGCCAGTCACACGAATTTTTACATCTGTACTTAATAGGGGACTCAATTGATAACTGCGCTTGTGTTCAAGAACGCCGGTTTCGCTTTGCGTATTATTCTGTTCAATTGGTGGCTGCTGGCGGGTATAAAATAGGCTGCCTTGTGCTACATCATTGATGCTATCAACATATACGTTTTGCGGTATTTGTTTATCCGCGACTACTTGGCGGTATTTGACTGGGCTTTGCTGTTCTTTATGCATAATGTCTCCATTGAGCTCTGGTTGAATCAAGTACTGTGACGCGGCACTGTGCAATACACCTATTGTGCAAATCACCAGCAATAAGCCGCTAAGTTTGAGTAAAAGGGACATTCCTGTTCTCCGTTTGATTTGGCTATGTTAGTGAGTTGCCCGGGCCATAATTGATACTGACGGGGTGTTACTGATTGAAACCGTCACTTTACGAGCGAAAAATAATTCTTCTTGATCATGTTTGGTATCCAGTCCTTGGGTCTCACCAAACGATTCGGTGCGCAGTTGTGTAGGGTTTACGTTTTGCTTAGTAAGATACTTTTTTACGCTGATAGCGCGTTGTTGTGAAAGCGCTTGATTGAAATTTGAATTGCCACGTTTATCAGCGTAACCCGTTAACGTAGCCTGTAATTCGGGTGACTGGCGCAGTACTTGGGCGAACAAATTTAATTGGCGCTGGTAATGGGGTTCTACTAGATAAGATCCAGTGCGAAATTGTATGCTGGTTTCAATAGGTGTCGTACTCACGTTACTTTCAACTATCCCCGCGCCATCAGCACGTATTGCTTTTAAGCTGGCTAATTGGGTCATGTTTTGCTGGTGCATAAGGTTATTAGCCGACTGCAGTGCGAGTAATTGTTGATCTTTGTTTGCCAGAGCAGATTCTGCACGAACAAGCGCTTTATCGTTATTAACATCATTGGAAATAAATAAACCGAATATAGCGCCTACCACACCGCCTACGGGGCCAGCGATGGCCGTGCCAAATAATGCCCCTGAGCCAAAACCCAGAGCGTCATTCTGAGTGTTTTGCTTTTTCAACGTGCGCGCTGCATTTGTGTCAGCCAAAGCTAATGGCGTAATTGCGTGGTTGATAATAAGCGATAGGGTTAACGCGATGGCTGCATATTTCATGGCATACTCCAGATTGTGTGAACAGTTATGTATTAGCGCTATTACACAGGGACTTTGAGGCTAATTAGTGGGTGAAAAATGGCAATCTGTGGGGCAATTGTGGCGAAAAAATGGAATTTGCTGTTGTACGTCAAAACAGCCGGTATTTTAGGATATAGTGAGCGCACAAATTTCAACGAGAGTAGTTATGTCTCAACGTATTGCGCTAGTAGAAGATGACCTCGCTATTCGAGAGAATTACGCTGGAGCGCTGAAAAAACAAGGTTACGAAGTCATTTGTTACCCCAATAGGCAACAAGCAGAGCAAGGCTTTGCTCAGCGCTTACCTGATTTGGCGATCATAGATATTGGTTTGCAGGGGGAAATAGACGGCGGTTTTATGGTATGTCAGCAGTTGCGCAGTTTATCTAAAACATTGCCAATCATCTTTTTTACCGCGCGAGATAACGACTACGACATTATTTGTGGTCTACGAATGGGGGCGGACGATTACTTAACCAAAGATATCAGCCTACCGCATTTGCTGGCGCGTATCGCAGCCTTGTTTCGCCGAGTGGCTTTGTTGAATCAGCCTCAATTATCCGAAGACGTTATTCAAACAGGTGCGTTGAGTATTGACAGCAAACGCATGACGGTTAGTTGGAAAGAGCAGGATATAGAACTAACAGTGACCGAGTTTTGGATGCTGCATGCCATCGCTAAATATGCTGGACATGTAAAGAGTCGCCAACAATTGATGGATGAATCTAAAATGGTGGTTGATGACAGCACTATTACCTCTCATATCAAGCGTATTCGTAAGAAATTTCAGCAAGTGGACAGCGAATTTGATCGTATCGAAACAGTTTATGGTATGGGTTATCGCTGGAAAAATGGAATTGAAAAATAACCCTCTATGCCAAGCTCATTCAGTCAGCCAGTAAATAAACCTTCAACTAGACGACCATTTCGTCTGCGTTTCGGGATCCGCGTAAAGTTGCTGGCTCTATCACTTTTTCTATTTGCTATTCCCTGGCTGGGGTATCAATTCGTGTGGGAACTAGAAAGTTACCTGCGCATAGGGCAAGAGCAAACTATGGTCGGCACTGCGAGAGCAGTGGCAACCGCGCTTCACGAACGTCCTTCTTTGTTCGATACACAAAGTGCTTACTTAACCGATGTGAAACCTGGTACTGATCTATACGCTCATAAAATTCACGATCCCATTCGTCTGGACGGTAATTTGGATGACTGGCTCGACTATCAACACTTGAGTATCGAGTATGGGCAAGCTCATTTATTGAATTTCGACGTTGAATATCAGCCTGACAGTTTTCACTTTAGGCATATGGTCGGGCAGTTCGGTATGTATTTGTACGCCATGTTTGAAGTAACCGACGAGGCGGTGCTGCTGCGTAATAAAGACAGTTTACGGGTTGATCGTAATGATTACCTACAAATAGCGATGACAGCGCCAGACGACAGCTTTAAACGCTATGTGGTTGCGCCACAGGAAGCCGGTTGGGTGAATGCCTATTTACTATCAGAGCCGTTGGACTCTATGCGACCAGTGGCGCTAGAAACTCAAATTCAAGGACGCTGGCTGAACACCGAGCAAGGCTATAATATTGAACTACGTTTCCCGCTCGGGATGATGAGCAGTAAAATTGCCTTTGCCATTACCGACGTGGATGATCCCGTTACGCGCAGCATGCGTTATCGCATTGGCACTGCTAATCCGAACAAAGTTGATGCCCTTGGCACTGTATTGGTGCCATCACCAGAAATTGAAAAAATTATCAAAGGCCTTAAGTATTCCAACGCGCGGGTGTGGGTGATTGATAAACATAAACGGGTGTTAGCACGCTCGGGAAGTATTCATAAATCTGTGGGGTTGAGCGCCACGGCTTACACGGCTGAAAGCCCAAATGATACTGACTGGTGGCAAAAAATAGAACGTGATTGGCTACTGCCTATTTACTACCAAATTTTAACTAAGCCGCCAGCGGAATTTATCGACGACTTGCAAGATGCTTATGCGCTTCAGGGCCAAGATATTAATGATGCGTTGGCGGGTACACCTGCTTCGTTGTGGCGTTTAAGTCCAGACAATAAAGCGGTGATACTATCTGCTGCTCATCCTATCTATATAGATGAAAATGTAATGGGTGCGGTGGTTGTTGAGCAAACAACAAATGGTATACGCACGCTGAGAAACCGCGCGCTAGAAAAACTTTTTCATGTGATTTTAGCAGTGATGGGGCTAGGCACATTAGCCTTATTTTTGTTTGCGTCACGTATGTCATTTCGTATTCGTAAGCTAAGAAACCAAACAGAAGCGGCAATCGATAGTAACGGCAAGATAGTGGCAACGATCCCCAATGCCAATGCGCGCGATGAAATCGGCGACTTGGCCACCACGTTTAACATAGTATTGGGAAAGTTGGGACAATATAACGCCTATTTACAGAACATGTCGGCTCGCTTGTCTCATGAATTACGCACGCCAGTGGCGATCGTTAAATCCTCTCTAGAAAATTTACAGCTTAGTGAGCAAAGCCCAGAAGATGCACAATATATTGACCGTGCACAACTGGGTATAAAACGCTTAAGTACGATCTTAAACAATATGAGTGAGGCAACACGCCTCGAACAGGCAATTCAAAGCAGTGAGCGGGAGGAGTTTGATATAACTGCACTGCTAGAAGGGTATGTGGCGGGTTATCGTATGACGTATTCCAGCCATGAATTTACCTTTAATAATCAACATGAAGGCACCATGCTTTCCGGGTCGGCAGACCTATTTGGACAAATGCTGGATAAAATAATCGCTAATGCGCTGGAATTTAGCCCAACCCATACAGTCATAAAGGTTACCTTCGGGCAAAGTGGCAATCATCATTTACTCACGATCGATAACGACGGTCCAGCTCTACCACAAGATATGCAAGACAAGCTCTTCGATTCAATGGTTTCAGTGCGAAGTGAGCATGGCTCTACTCAACCCCATCTTGGCCTAGGATTATATATGGCTAAAGTTATTGCCCAGTTTCATGGTGCAGATATTCAAATTGAAAATCGATTAACTGCAGACGGCGAACATCTTGGTGTGCGCGTATCCCTTACCTTCTAGGGGATATCAATTAGCTTAGTTGCTCTGAAACTTAACAGGATATAACTCTGGATGTAAAAAAGGTGCCATAGCCAGCACTATCGCGTGAGTATAATTACCTTCTCGGGTCGCATTGCCATTGGTCAGTAAGCCAATTGCTCCACCTTTTTGTTTGATATTTTGCGTGTTAAAGAGTTTGTCCATTAATGGCCCTAATTCTTGCCCATCAGCTAATGCCTGATAAACAGATTCAGGAATGGGCATAATCGCGCCGCGCCCAATTGATTGGCGTTCATGGTTTGCTATAACGATATAAGCAAATGTAGCTGGCCCATATTCGAACTTATCCACACCGCCTTCCATAGCTATGTAAAAATCCGCTTCGGCATTTTCCTGACAAAATTTGACTCGGTTAACTGCCCCAATACGGGTTTCTTCACTTGTCATGGGTTGTTCTGCCACGTTAGACGGGGCGTGCATACCCTGACAAATCACATTGCGTTCTGGGTAGAGCATAGCAATAGCATTTTTCGCTGCGTTAACCTTTACAGGGTTTTGAGAGCCCACGACGACATATAATGAGGTGGGTGTTTCAGATTTGGTCACAGTACGTTCCTTGGAATTTCAGGTTGATGGGGTTTTATTAACGATACGATATTGTTGCGCGCTATAGGCAAACAATTGCGAGCAACATTGTGCTAAAACGATTTTTGCATAGCAACCTCTTATTAATTTATGGTGGATAAAGTGCGAGCGATACAAAGAGTAAGAAAACATTATCAAGCTAAATACCCCTGCAGGTATGAAAGTTACATCCTTATATTGATTTTTTTGGGTTAACTATTTAAAACAAAAAGTATGCTGTAGTGCTTTGGCAACGTATGGTGCAGTGGGATAAAAATTAGTTAATAAGAGCGGTTGTATTTATGAAGTTACATCACTTACCAGGCTATATTCAGTCTATTTATTTGGTTGAGTATCCAAATGGCCTGATGCTACTTGATGGATGTACTCGTGCGGATGTAGATACCCTAAAAGCATTTATTATCGATGAGCTGAATCGTCCTTTTACTGATTTAAAAACCGTGATGGTGACCCATATGCATCCTGATCATGCAGGCGCTGCGCATGAATTGCGACGCTTAACTGGATGTGAAATTGTATCTGCAGATGCAGAGCATTCTTGGTACAAAGGCGTCAGTGGTTGGTTAATGTACTTAACGGATATTACGCTGGCACGTTGGGTCGCAGGGCGGCTGGGGCGTAAACGTAAAAGTTTGTGGTACGCTAAAACGCTAAAACCCGATATAAAATTAACCGACAAGCAAGTTATCCCTGGGTTTGATGAGTGGTGTGTTTTTGAAACGCCAGGGCATACTGACCGAGACTTATCTATTATGCATATGCCGAGTCGGCGAATGTATGTGGCGGATTTAGTGGTCAAAGTAAAAAAACGCTTTATCCCACCCTTTCCGGTTTTTTTCCCAGAACTGTATGGTCATTCAGTTGAGCGGCTAATCGATATTCAGCCCCATTCGTTATTACTTGCCCATGGCGGCGAAGTACAGCTTAACGATGAAGACTATGCGCATTTACGCTTATGTGTGCCTAAGGGGCCGCAAACACCTTGGCGTTTCGTTAAAGGCAAGGTTAAACGTGCGTTGAAAATTAAGAAGGCGAGATAGTCATTTGATTCAAGTCACGTTATAAAAAGCCCAAAACGCATTTAGGTTTCGGGCTTAACGTTAGACTCGCAAATAGCCGCTGGTAATACCGGTATTGCCTAATAAAAAGCGGGTATCGAGTATTTGGTCTTAAAATGAAAAATCACCGACTTGCACAAAATCCCTTGTTTACTGTGTTTCAAGCTGCCCTAAGCGCAGGTTTTTACTTTCTTGTTCTAACCTAGCCTGAGCATTTTTGTCCTGCCAATCAGCTTCGAGTAAAAATTCGAGCTCGCGTTTATTACCAATTAGCGGGGACTCTAAGTTATGTCGTTTAGCTATATATCCCTTCAATTGAGGTGCGATAAACGGATAATAGTCATAATAACCCAGTAAAAATAATGCTATATTTTTAGTATTCCATGAATTTTACTCATAGGTTTATTAGCCAATGCTTGAACGACATCACTTAGCCATTATTCATGCTGTGGATAAACATGGCACCTTAACTGAAGCTGCGAATGCCTTGTATCTCACGCAATCGGCGCTGAGTCATGGTATTAAAAAACTAGAAGCGCATTTGGGGGCACCAGTATGGCAAAAAGACGGTCGCCGATTGCGCTTAACACAGGCGGGACAAGGCTTATTAAACTTAGCGAACCGGGTATTACCGCAATTTGAGCATAGTGAGCAGTTGATTAAACAAATTGCCCAAGGACAACGCGGTTCGCTGCGTATCGGCATGGAATGTCATCCATGCTATCAATGGTTACTAAAAGTCGTCGCGCCATTTCTTAATCAGTACCCTGATGTGGACGTGGACGTGCGTCAAGCATTTCAGTTCGGCGGTCTAGGTGCATTACTTGGTTATGATATCGATATGTTAATCACCCCTGACCCATTATTTCAAAAGGGCTTAGAGTATCTTCCCGTATTTAACTATGAACATGTTTTAGTGGTAGCGCATGGACACCCTTTAGCCAGCCAACGTTTTGCTAAGCCACAAGATTTGAATAACGAAGTGCTGATTACCTATCCAGTTGAAGCGAGTCGGTTAGATATTTTCAGTCAGTTTTTAACTCCAGCTGGGGCAGGGGTCAAAAGGCATCGAACCATTGAAACGACTGAAATCATGTTACAAATGGTCAGTGCTGGACGCGGCGTTTCTGCCTTGCCAAAATGGCTGGTGGAACAACACCAGAAAGACTTACCGATAGTTCCGGTCAGATTAGGTCAACAGGGCATTTTTAAAGATATTCATGTGGGCTTTCGAGCTGGCGAAGCGCGCCCTGAATATCAGAACGCGTTTATTGAAATGGCTAAACAGACCCGCAACTAAGTGTAACGGGCCGTTTACCATTAGTCTCTGTGAGTTAGCCGTAAAATACACTCAACAATTTGGTCTCTATCGTAAGGCTTGCCCAAATGTTCGTTCATGCCCTGCTGCAAATATTTCTCTTTATCTTGCTCAAGCACATTCGCGGTCAAGGCAACAATAGGTAAACTCTTCATGGCGAGATCTTGGCGAATAACTTTTAGGGCGTCTAACCCATCCATAATTGGCATGTTGATATCCATTAAAATAATATCAACATGCTCCGCGCGCGCTAGTTCATCAATACAATGCTGCCCGTCATTGGCCGGGATCACCGTTGCACCTTCTTGTGTTAACAGTTCACAAATAATTTCTTGGTTGATCATGTTGTCTTCGGCGACTATTACAACCAGTCCATCTAAAGTGGATTCTAGCGTGTTGGTCATGGGAATAGTGTCATTGCCCTCGATAATATGAAACAACTCTTCATTGCGGCACGGTTTGCTCAGAATACGTTCAACGGTGAAATGCTGGGTCATGCGGGTGATGCTTTTGCCATCATAAGCAGTTAAAACCAATATTCGACTGGTGATTTTTTTGTCTAAGTGCTGCAAGCGAGTCAAAAATGCAAGGCCGCCCATTTGTGGCATTACCCAATCGAGTAATATAACGTCTGGCTGGTCTTCCTCAATTAATGCATCAAGGGCATCGTTGGCGAAGTGATAGCCGCTAACGGTCGCCCCCATGCTCGTTAGTGCGTGTTCGAGCATTGTTAGAGAAATAGGGTTATCGTCGATAACCATAACCCTTTGAGGTTTTGATAATTTTTTGGGGTGATCTGGTGCGGTAATGATCAGATTATTCAGCTTCAAATTTACTTGAGCTGTAAAACAGCTGCCGATACCTAACTGACTACTTACGGTAATTTCCCCACCCATTAACTTGCATAATGCTTGACTAATAGACAGCCCTAAGCCGCCATTAACGTTTTTCTGTTTGCTTAGTGGCTGACCCTTATTGAACAGTCTAGATATGTCATCATTGCCGATGCCAGAACCTGTGTCGGTCACCATAAAGGTGAGTTGATATTCGCTGTTAATTGACGAGGTAGGTTGGTCTTGCTCAGCACTCATAATCAGATGGATATGCCCGCTGGTAGTATGCTCAATAGCATTAATGCACAAATTGAGCATGATTTCACTAAGTCGTCGACTATCGCCGATCAGATCGCAATGCACATTATGGGGAACAGTAATATTAAATGCTAAACCTTTGTCTTGTGCTTCTTTAGACAGCATAGCGTACAAGCCATCAACGACTTCATGCAGTGAAAATGGAAGCTCGACTAATCGCAACTCACCTGACTCCAGTAGCGCGTAATCTGATAAATCACCCAATACTGCATTCAAATGTTGGGCGGATGCATTTATCTTACGTAAGTAATCCTGTTGTTTAAGGGATAGTTCGGTCTGCATACATAGATCGGTCATGCCGATAATACCGTTTACTGGCGTGCGTATTTGATGACCCAGCGTCGTCATAAACTGGGTTTTGCCCCCTAGTGCTCGTTCTGCGGACTTTTGACTGTCAAGCAAGGCTGCTTGAGTGCGACTGAGTTGTGCCTGTTTATTGGTCAATTCTTCAGCTTGATCCAAAAAGCGTTGATGCAATTGCCTATGATGGATCAAACCCGAGCGTAATAAATAGCTGACAAGCAAACAACCTAAAATAGCGAGCGTCAAATAAACATAATGAAACCAATCGACAGGCTGTAAGTTGGCATTTGGTGGATAAACCCAAAGCTGCCATTGCTGTCCAAGAATGCTAAGCGGAACATTTAAATTTGGTATATCTGACCGCTGTGTATCATTTATGGGAATATCCGCCAGCATTTTATCGTCGGGATAAGCATAGTGGTTGTGCTCATGATCTTCTAAAACATAAGCGTAATTCTCATTATAAAGCTCTTGAGGCAATGCTTGCGTCAAAGAAGCGACTCGGTGCGTTGTGATCAAATACGCTCTTTCGTCCTGATTGGCTGGGCGAGCTATAGGTTGAACAATAACAAATATTGGAAGTTTCCCTTGGGCCGTTGGCGAAGGAATAATAGGGGAGACAACTATTTCGTTACGAATGCGTGCTTGAGCTAAAAAGGGGGTGATGACATCGCCAACGATTGAGCCTGGCAATGACAGACCTATTTCAGGTGAAAAATGAAAGCGAGGGATCTGAATATCACTCGCTTTTGCAAAGTTAAGCAAATAAATATCGCTAACATCTTGCGGTTTTGGGTATACCAGTTGGATAAAATTTCTTAACTCAGATTCGGCTAGAGTCGTGTTGCTACTGATCGCTTGAGATAGTTTGCTACTGCGCGAAATCGTTTGTTGTAATGCAATATCGTACCGGGCAACAAATTGTTGAAGATGATGTTGAGCATGACCAAGTTCTTGATCACGATAAGTTGACACGCCCGTATTAAAAAGTTGTAGTGCAATGATACTTCCAACTACAAACGTCAATATAAAAACGGCATTGGCCATTCTACCACTAGCAAGATACTTCATTCCATGTCATCCACTTCAGCGTAAAATAATTCAGCTTCGGGCAGTTCATTTGCCTCAAAATACCGATATCTGAACCGTACTCCTCGGATGACTAAATATCAATAATTGCGTAGTAAATTAGTCTAACTTAAGGGTTTTTTTTAGAAAAAAGGAAAAAGGCAGATATTTCTTTTGAAATATCTGCCATGGATGTGACACCAAGCCAGGACCAGTGAAACTCAGTATCAAACAGGCAGGGTTAATTTAATCTAAATGAGAATTATTTGCAAGTGAGCGTGAGAATTAATTTAACTATTTTTTAGCTTAGCAGGCAAGCGAACTAGCACGAGTTGTTCACATACCTATTGTTGCCGCTTCTTATTAAAACAGCAGTAACGAGCGGGAACATAAAAGCCAAGTAGAATATGAAATTTCGCAGCACTGTGAAAGGTAATCGACTATGACTAAAGGCTGGGCAAGGTACGCCGCAAACTGATTAAGCATGTTTACGGCTAAATAACGTTAAATTGCTGGGTTAAGCGACTAATAAAATAGTGATTAATCCAATTAGACCACCAAACACGCCGCCCCATACGACCAACCAACCTAAATGTTTTTTAATCATGGTTTGAATGATCTCTTTGACCATTTTTGGGGTCAATTCATTTAAACGCTGCTCGACAATAGACTCAATTTTTTGTTGCACATCGTGCATCACATCTGGCTGTTCAAGCTGACTACTTAACAGGCTTAAAAAGCGTTCGTCTTGGCTGATACCAATTAACGACTCTTTCATTTTTGCAACGAAGGGTTGTTTAAGAGGAGTAAGCGCTTCAGCCCCGCCAAACATGCCCAACATACTGCCAAAAGAAGACGCGTTAATCACCTCTACCAAAGAATCAAATGTTGGCTCTAAGTCGACCTTTTCCAGCACTGGTGCTAGGTCCAGCTTAAGTTGTTGGTTATCACTACTTAGAAAACGAGCAATATTTTGCTCAGTGAAAAATTGAGTCATCATTAAATCGCGTATACCGGCTTTAAAATCCTCAAAGCGCAATGGGATAACACCTGAGCCGTAAAGTAACGGGACTCTTTCAAATAGCATATATATCGCGAGCCAGTTCGTGATTGCCCCAGACAAAGCGAATATGCCCACTGTAGTAATAATCGAATTTTCTAACACTAGGCCAAGTATCAACAATATCAAGGCAACAGCATTGGTTAGCATACTTTTATTCAAGTTCACTCCTTATGATAGCGACGTACACGGTCGCTAAATACACAAATTAGGGATAGATCGGCGCTATGCTAACAAGGTGTTAGGCCAAGTGACAACAGCTTTTATTATCGATTTTTGGCACAACACTTATGTCGTGGTTTTGCAGTAAGTTAAAGCCTGTGTGTTGAGGCTAAATATCGACCTTTATATTAGAAAGGGCAGTTGGCGTTTTTTAAAAAGTCTGTGCGAATGAATTAAATTTTGAAACTGCATCCAACCTGAACCTATCATTTTGTATCCGCAGATTTTTGCTTAATATCGTGCCGTTTGAAATTGAGACAGCCCGAAATTCAAACACCTCAACGTCAACTGGACTGCCGCGAGAGCGGCAGTACTGAGAAGGCAGACGGTAAGGGTTTTTTATGCAATTAGTGTTTTATACCTCTTGCGGACCTTCATTATTGTCTCAATTCAACAGGGAAAAGCCCAAAAAGTACATACTGGTATAGCTAAAGAACTTCACAATGGATGTGTGCACAATGAGTGCAAAAAACTCAACTTCACTGCCATGGATGTTTTAAGTTGACTCTGCTCCCAGTTTTAAACTTTCACCTTTGCGCTGTTAAGCCCCGAGTCTACCGTTACCAAGCGCTCATTTTTTATCCAACTCGGTGTCCACTTTTATCCCGTCTAAAACCACAACGAGACAAGAAATAAACGCCGATTTCATTTGACTACTAACACTGGGCAATCAGATTTTCTGATAATCGATTCTGCAACGTTAACATTTAAAAAATGAGAAAGTCCGGTTCTTCCATGACTAGCAATAACCACCATGCCAATGTCACCGCTGTTAGTCTCGGCCAAAATTTCATTGATGGCATCACCATGTCGAATAACCGTTTCAATCTTTAAATTAGTATTCAATTGACTTAATAATTCGTGCATTTTACTCGCCGCAGCGTCTTCCATATTTTTTGCTAATTCTTGGGGCGTTATCGCAAGGATCATATAATTCTCATCACCTGAAGGCTGCTCGACAACGTGTAAAATACGAATGCCCACTTGATATAAATTCGCCATTTCAATGGCATATTGCAAAGCATGTGATGCAGTATCGGAAAAATCTGTAGGCCATAAAATATTACGTGTTCGCATATTACTCTCCTTCACAATATAAAAAGTGTTTTTCAATGACATTACAAGCTTCACTAAAACAGACTCGACGCCATCTCAGCGGATTGAGTATAGTCAGTATTAAAAAGTCTTTTAGTGATCATAATCAATTCAACAACAATCTAGACACCTAAAGTTAAATAAACCGAACACCTTATGTTTGTTGATTAGGCTGCGATTGCGTGCCTTATGACTTTGGGTGTTGTTGTTTCTTTTCCAAGATACTCAATATTTAGAATAACTGGGGCTGACCATTCGGTGAAAGCTCAAAGCAGCTAGTCTGGTTAGTGCCATTAGCAGAAATAGAGAAGGGTTTTGGTGACAGGCAGCTTAGAGCCTAAAAGCGGTCGTAGAGCATTCAATTTTGTTCGTAGTTCTTATCCCAGTAAATTATTCCTTAGCAAATGCTACTCGTTAGTAAACTACAAAAAAACTCCCCTTCGCTAATCCGTTTTTCAACTCGCTTTCGAACCTGTGGGGAGTGCTCGCCGCAAAGGTAACTAGTTCCTTCTCTCTAATAATCATTTTCTTTGAGGACAATTGAAGCGTTAAAGATCCGGAATCTAACCAAATACTTTTTGTGGAGCCTTTAATATTGGCAGCAAAAGCCGTTCTTCCAGTAAAACGAAAATAAAAGTGATAGATTTCTGTGCATGTTTGTTTTTGATGCTTTTGCAGTAAGTGACAAACAAACGGACTATCTGGTTTGCTAATTTTGTTAGCTTCATTCGGAACGTTAACGGAAATCGACTCTCCTTGATCAGGAGGCTGAACTAGATCTCTCAAATCAATATCCATTGAAGAAGCTAATTTTTGCAATACCATCAGTGTCGGACTCGTAGTTGAAGACTCGATTTGAGAAATCATCGAACGGCTCACTCCGGACAGGTTAGCCAGAGTTTGTAGGCTTAAGCCATTTGCTTGCCTGTAGTTGCGAATAAACACACCTATATACTCAAATTTGTCTTTGTCTTCTTTTGTCATTACATCAGCCATATCCGTTATATTGGAAATATCACACTATATGAAATACAAATTAATACAAATTGGATATGTTTGAGCCTTGTTAAAGAAAACGGGTTTTAAAATGAAGCAACTTAATGTAGTCATTACTGGTGCTAATTCGGGTATAGGGTTGGAAACAACTAAGAAATATTTGTCTTTAGGTCACCATGTATATGCAATTTCTAGAAACGTAGACGTTTTAATAAATTTAAATGCTGAATATTCTGAATCTTTACATGTTCATCGTTGCGATGTCAGCAAGGTTCATGAGTTAGAAACGTTTTACAGTGCGCTGTCTAGCCGGGACATCAAGATTGATATTCTGATTGCTAATGCAGGTATTGCTGTAACTGAAGAATTGACAAATGTTACAGAAAAAAGTTTCGAAGCTTCATTTGATATCAATGTTAAAGGCCTGTTCTTCACAGTGCAAAAATCGCTCCCCCTCCTAGGTGATGGGGCTTCAATTGCACTTATAGGTTCAATTCAATCGAATCGGGGTAGCGGACCATGGGCTATTTATGGCGCGACTAAGGCGGCTGTTCGCTCACTGACTCGTTCTTTCTCACAAGAGCTAGGTTCAAAGGGTATACGAGTAAATTGTTTATCTCCCGGTGTTACAGAAACACCTATTTTAGAAAAATTTGGATATGAGGATGATGTTTTGAAGGATGTCATCAGTCATGTTAAAGCCAATACGCCACTTGGACGCCTTGCTACATCAAAAGAGATAGCTAATTCGATTTGTTTCATATGCTCGGACGAAGCAAGTTTTATTAATGGTGTAGACCTTCAAGTTGACGGAGGCTTAGCGCAGATATGAAGACTATTTTCGTTTCTTTCTTTTTCACTGTAAGTTGCTTGTTTTCAACAGCAACTTACAGTGAATCGATAAAGCCCCAAAAGCCAGCTCAAATAGAGTTTTCAATTTTACAGAAGAGTTCTATGAGTTGGGATTCTGGAACGCTACCCAAATATCTCGATAAGCGTCCAGAAATTACTATTATAAAAGTTGTAATCCCATCGAAAACAAGTATTGCAACTCACAAGCATGACTTGATTAACTTTGGCTATTTAGTAAGAGGACAGCTAAGCCTTACATCAGATGGTGGACAAACTATTACTCTCAATGAGGGCGATACGATTATTGAGTTGGTGAATAGCTGGCATAGTGCGAAAAATGAGGGTTTAACAGAAGTTGAAATTATAGTGTTTTATTTAGGACCCTCAACTAGTCCACTAGCAATTTATAAAGACGCAATTAAAGACGACTGATTCTGTCTTTGTACTTAATTTTTTGAGTAAACTATTAGTAAAAGCGAGTACAAGATGAATGACAGCTATCTTGGGCAGAGCAGTCACAAGGGAATTGAATCAGGCAGCTTCGAGCCTAAAAGCGTTCAGTTGAGGGTTAAACCTGACTGAGAAGTTTGTGCCAATTGCAGGCATTGCCGAGCGATAACAAGTCTGCTTCAAATTAGCAGAAAGGCATCAGTGGAATTTGTAACCTCAATCACCTTTTTTAGCAAAACCTCATGTCTATGATAGTTCTAAACTATTGTAAAGAGTTACACGAGTGTATACACTTCGTATATGTTTTATATATGGTATGTTTATCATGGGAATAATTAAGATCTCCGATGAAGTTCACGATCACGTTCGTCAAAGCTGTCAAGTAATGTCTCGCTCTATAAACGCCCAAGCTGAATTCTGGATTAAAATGGGACGTTTAGCTGAGCTAAATCCTACCGCTACTTTCCAAGAACTTATTGCGAATGAACTCGCTAAATCCACTATCGAAACATCGCTAAAAATTGTGAAGTAGTATGCAAATAAACATTAAAAATTCAGAAGAAATTGAGTTAATGCGTGAGTCAGGAAAACTTTTGGCTCAAGTGTTTAAAATGTTGGATAGTTTTGTAAAAGAAGGCGTTTCAACCTTAGCTATTAATAATCAAGTTGACGATTATATACGTAATACATTAAATGCAAGACCAGCGAGTGTTGGCCAATACGGCTACAAATTCGCTTTAAACTCATCAGTAAATGAGGTCGTTTGTCATGGTGTACCAAACGACAATTATAAGCTGAAACGAAAAGATATCGTTAATCTAGACATTACCTTAGAGAAGAATGGTTTCATCACAGATTCAAGCAAAATGTATATCATGAGTGATGCAAGTCCACTGGCAAAACGACTGGTGGATAAAACGTATGAAGCTATGTGGGCAGGTATTAGAAAAGTTAAACCCGGTGCAACATTAGGCGATATAGGTGCGGCTATACAAAGTTTAGCAGAGAAGGAAGGGTACTCTGTTGTGAAAGAATATTGTGGGCATGGCATAGGTCGAGAAATGCATGAAGACCCTCAAGTTCTGCACTATGGAAAGACGGGAACGGGAGTATGTTTGTTAGAAGGAATGACCTTTACCATTGAGCCTATGATCAATCAAGGTAGGGCAAAAACGAAGACCAAAAAGGATGGATGGACGGTTATCACCGCGGATAGAAAGCTCTCTTCGCAGTGGGAACATACAATCTTAGTGACCCAAACAGGTTATGAAGTCCTAACACTTCGGGATGAAGAATCTGCTCTAATTTAGTAAAAGCATGTTTCGACTATGCGGGCTTCTCGCTCAAAACGGACATAAGGGTATATGTTCCTGATGAACGCTTTCTACTATAACCCGCCTGATTAATAGCATAGTAACTATGCTTAAAACCTAATACTTTAATAGACCCGCACAAGACAAAACCCGCTAAAAGCGGGTTCGTAATTATGGTTTGCAACTGAAAATGCGTAAACCTCACGGTTTTGTGTAGGTCGTTTTCTATCACTTCCATAAAGTTTGAAACTATCGAAACCTGCACTTCAATCCGCACTAAAATGTGTGGTATTAATGTTTGAAACTGATTGGCACTAAACAGTGAAAACTCATCAATCTAAATATGCGGTGTCTAGAGAGTCGGGGGAAGATCAAACCACTTAAGAATTACAATAGTGCGACGTGGTGAACTAAGCTCACCACGCCTTATTCTGTTTTGTTACGCGCTGGCTACTTTCACGTCGTCAAAGTGCTTAAACGTTTCTTTTATTACGTCTTTTTGATCACTGTTATCATAGTGAACTCCGACTAATACAGAACCTTCTTCAATCGCGTCTTCGTAAAATTTCACTTCATGCTCAGGGATCGCTAGGCCTATGGCTCCACCAATAATGCCTCCTGCAGCCGCTCCGGCTCCGCCAGCAGCTAAAGCGGCAACTAATGGACCGCTAGCTAATACACCAACACCTCCTGTCGCGACTACTCCAACAGCAGCAAGGCCACCAACAACCGCCGCCAATATACCACCCGATGAAGCACCTATAGCAACTCCTTCTGGTAATTTAGAATGATCAGTAAGGGCGAAACTGTCTTTGGAAATTGAGTCGTTTGCCACTAACGAAATATTCGCATCGCTGAACCCTTTGTGTTCTAGCATGGTTATGGCTGCACTCGCTTCGGCGGGGTTTTTGAATAGACCTGTAATCACATCACTCATAGCTATCTCCTTTGGTTGAGAGCGTTATTGCTCTTGACTCACGCCTTGATACAGCAACCTTTGAGCCATTAATTTAGGTAGTATTATATTTGGCTCAAGCGGGCGTAAAATAAGGCCAACGCGAATTCATCATAAAAACTAGCGCTTTCAGCGATGGGAATAAATTACCTGTTTAATATGCTAAATCGTGTAAAAAAGTGCCCATAACCACTGATTGTCATGGTGATGCACATATTCTATGAAGTGTCCTTGGGTAATACAGGAGCTTACCCATTGACTGTACTTTGGTACGCTATGACGCGGTCAACATCTATATGACAACCCAGTCCATCTACTTTTTGTAATTTAGCCATTTTAATCGCACCTTTTCATGCTCTTTGATTAAGCGAGTAATTGAATTAGGACTTACTTCCATACTGCGGGTGTTTTCAGCTCGTGTAAATTGCTACTCAAGTACTATGCTGATCGCATCTAACTTAAATTCTTTTACGTATTTTTCGTGCATTTATAGCGAACTACGGTTTTGAGAATCATCGCTCAATTAGAGTGCCCGGATTTGTTGGCCCACTTCAATGTAATTCAACTTCTTTTCAAATTGGCTTGGTCTTTGCTGACTAGGCTTGATATTAATAACTCTAGCTAGGTAATAAAATCATTCTCAAGCGTGACTTACACGTAATGTGATTTTCTATTGAAGCAACACATCTTAAGACATTGGGAGACTAAATGAATTTAAAGTTAGTCGCAAAGCGCACATTCGTTCAGGCTGTTACGATCATTGCAGTAGTACTGTTTACATGGTTGATAATAGAAAACAGCAAAATTTTCCTTATTGCCTTTGGGGGAATATTGATTGCCGTAATGTTTTCCGGCTCAGCTCGATGGTTGGCGAAAAAGACAAATATCACGACTAAAGTATGGCTTCCTATTTCCATGCTTGCTCCTGTATTGCTGTTAGGACTTTTAATGACTTACGCTGCTCCCAAAATATCTACTCAGGCGAATGAATTGGTCGATAGAATGCCTGAAGCACTAGAGTACGTTCGAGGACAATTCACAGAATTCAGCTCAATCGGAAAGTTTAGCGATAATTTAGACAAAATTACCAACTATGATCCAAAGATGAGTACAGTAATGAATGCTGCCTCTGGCTTGTTATCAACAACAATAAACGGCTTGGGGAACTTTGTTTTTGCTATCATTTTGGCGTTATTCTTATCTATAAACCCTAAATGGTATGTCAACGGAAGCCTTAGTTTAGTCCCTCCACAGCATCAGCAAAAAGCGCGAGATCTTCTAGTGAGCTGTGAGACAGCTCTAGCAGGTTGGTTACTTGCTAAATTAGCATCAATGGTTATGGTTGGTCTGTTTACAACTATTGGACTGTGGGCTTTGGGGATAGATTTAGCGTTAATACTAGGGATCATCGCGGCTCTCCTGTCTTTCATTCCTAACCTTGGGCCGCTATTAGCATTTATTCCCGCAGCCCTAGTGAGCATTCTTACCGGTATTGATACATTGTTATACGTTTCTATTTTGTATATGGGAATACAAACTGTGGAAAGTTACGTCCTGACACCAATACTCCAAGCGGAGATTGCAAGCTTACCCCCCGCTTTGGTTCTGTTGGTTCAAGTGTTGTTAGCTAGCATGGTGGGAATGGCCGGTGTGTTACTAGCTGCACCACTTACCGTCTTACTCATTGTTGTTACAAACCAACTTTACGTAAAACGCCTTCAGGGTTATACCGATTAAGGTAATAGTTAGCATATTACATTTAGTTTCTTGGGCGATAAATTTGCATGACACAAATCGCACGTTATTAAGGAGATAGACATGTTTGTTAGCGATCCACTAGTGGACCTTTTCTTGCGAGCAGTGACGTTAACGGGAATTGCTATGTTCTGGGTCGTCTTGCTGGTGCGAGTAAATGGTTTGAGATCGTTTTCTAAGATGACCAACTTTGATTTTGTTATGACGGTCGCCATTGGCTCTTTACTGGCAGGAGCAAGCCAATCAACCGATTGGACTAGTTTTATGCAGACAATACTATCTATGGCGATGCTCTTCACCGTCCAATATACAACTGCAACTATCCGTAAAAAATCAAAAACGTTCGAGTCTATAATGCAAAATCAGCCAGCTTTACTCATGAAAGATGGGGTCATATTGCATGCAGCCTTAAAAGCCACTCGTGTTGCAGAAACTGACCTCATTGCGAAGCTTCGAGAAGCAAATGTTTTAGACCTTGCACAAGTTCGCGCTGTCGTACTTGAAACCACTGGCGACATTTCTGTCATCCATGGCGACAGCTGCTCTGATGAAATATTGCAAGGTGTTAGAATGGTGAAGGGGGAGTAGAAGTAGACAATTAGTAGTCTACTAGTTTGCTAACGTAAATGGTTTTTAACCCAATACTCTTTAATGGCTTTTTCCGCTACGGCACTCAACACATCTCTATTAAGCGCTTCCGAGTAACCCATAGTTGATTTAGCTAATTCTCTATCGACTATTGCTGTCGCTACCAAGTCCACAGCGTCATCTAATGACTTACCCGCTTCGCAATAACGCACGTGATGTTCACAGTTTGAGATATGATCCTTATTTCCAGCGAACCACTTTTTAAAAATTTGCAGCGCTAGTGCCTTGTATCTGGGTTGGTGCCCACCGAAGACGATCATAAAAATTTTAGAGCTAGGATAATCGGCTTTACTGCAGCTCCTTTCGAGGTTACTTACAAGGTTGTCTATTTCATCATTAACGGCTTCGGTCATCAATTTAGCATAAATAGCCTCAAGCTCTTGTTGATACATGCTCATTGCACTGTGGGAAAGCTCATTTGAATGTTCGATTTGTTCTAGCAGTTTCATGGTTATATCGGCTACTTTGCCACCCAGTAAGGTAAGGGCCTGCTTTCGAATTTGTTAAACCCACTTTTTAACCTGATAAACTGTGGTTTCATCTACTGAATGTCTTAGTTGATAGTATACCGCTAAAGTTGCATGACTCATCGCTTTGAGGCTCTGGTAGTGTTCATCATTTATCACATATTCTTTAACTCTACTCCCTTCTTTAACGATAAGTCTGCTATCAATACGGCAAATTAACATAACCTCACCATCATTAATGCTGGTAACAGCTTTTGCTTTCTCAACTTGGTAAAGGCGATGGAATTGTGCATTAATTTTCTCTAACGGATTGCCTTTAGGTTCGTGTATTGAATCTTCAACAGTAATTGCCATGTCTTTCACCTTAAGTCTTCTGTTCTGCACACAATAATATGACCACCTTTATCTTTTACTTTAACGAAAAAAAGCGAATCAACAACAGGCTTTGTGCTTGTTCATTGATTGCTCTTGCCATCACAATAAACGCGATACATAACACATTACGCTAAGAGACATAATTGGTTGTTACGCCTAAGTGGCATACGGTTTGCGTTGTTAATACGGCAAATTAAATAATAACTAGGAGGACATTATGAGTAATCAATTCGATAAAAATAGTATTTCAGAAACATTTGCAGACACCATAAGCGAAGCGGAAAAGCGCAAGTTATACAAAGCGGTTTCCAATCAGCGCCAGAAAGCTGTGAGTACGGTAAATGGGGTCAGCACCTATGTTAAGGCTAATCCGATTAAAACCACTGGACTAGCAGTATTAGGAGGGTTACTAATTACCTCCATTTTAAGAAGCAAATCACACCACTAGTATTAGTGCAATAAGTGCAATAAGTGCAATTAGTGCAGTGGTGCGTCTGTGGTGCTCATCATCCGTACCGCTGCACGCTTACAAGTTCGTCAGTATTAGCATCACTTTCCTCATGTGATTTATGCCACAAATCGCAAAACCTCTACCCTGTAAAATGCTTATTTATAACTTAGCGATGGGAATGAATGTGTAATTTTTTCCTCATCATTAAGCATTATTGACAAGGAGTCTCCCGAACGAATTTTTTCAATATTTAGCTAGGATGCTAATGAACCACTAAAATCGTTATTTCATAATGCTTTCACTACAAATCAAGTCATTTGGCACATCAATTGCTGTTTTCAAAGTGATATGCAAAACATATGAACAGTTGTAGACCTTAAACTATAGAAGGAGATGCAAAGTGAAAACATTCCAAGATAGATATAATCTTCACGTCGATATTGAGCCCATCGAACGTTATGTAGACGGTACATTTCGTAAGCTCAATCGTACTATCCGCTCATTACATAAACCAACACCTAATAATCCTAGAAACAGATTGCAAGATCGTGACTCGGAGCGATTATCAAGCCGTTAATCACTTTCGAATAGATCCTAATCACCTATAACAAACACAGTGTTTGAAGGAGTTTTTGATAATGAAAAACAATCAATATACGATGCAAGATCCTAGAAGCCAATATCAAATGAGCGATACTGAAAAAGACAGCGATCAACCTGACCCCGGCTTAGATGAAATATTACAGCCAAAAGCGGATCATGGTGAAGACACCTATCTTGGAAGTAATAGATTAAAAGACCGAAAAGCATTAATAACGGGAGGGGACTCTGGCATTGGAAGAGCCGTTGCCATTGCTTTTGCAAGAGAAGGGGCGGATGTCGTAATTAACTATTTGCCAAGTGAAGAAGAGGACGCAAGCGATACGCTGGAGATTTTAAGGGCGAGCGGCTGTAACGCTTACGGTATCCCAGGGGATATATCTGATGAAGACTTCTGTAAAAGTTTGGTAACTCAGAGCGTAGAAAATCTCGATTCAATCGATATATTGGTAAACAATGCAGGAAAACAACAGTTTGTCGCTAACCTAGAAGATTTAAGCACCGAACAATTCTGTCAAACTTACGCGACTAACGTGTTTGGTATGTTTTGGATAACCAAAGCTGCGGTTGAACATATGCCGCCAGGTGCAAGCATTATTAATAGTACATCAATTCAGAGTTATCAGCCTTCCGCTGGGCTACTTGATTACGCGTCAACTAAAGGTGCGATCACCAGTTTCACTAAAGGCTTAGCAAAAATGCTGATTGATAAAGGCATCCGGGTTAATGGTGTTGCTCCAGGTCCCATTTGGACACCTCTGCAGCAAAGTGGAGGACAACCAGCTAAAAAATTACCAAAATTTGGTGAGAATGTTCCGATTGGCAGGCCAGGGCAACCTGCTGAATTAGCCCCAGTCTACGTGTATTTGGCTTCGCAAGAATCAAGTTACGTAACAGCTGAAATCATGGGTGTGACAGGTGGCCAACATCTACCTTAACGATTTTAATATTCATCAGAGCATGGCGGTATGGGCATCTGCAATGATATAGCAGGGATTCAAGTCTCATACCGCTATCAAAGAAAAATTGGCCAGAACAGATCACTTTCCAACATTATTTGAGAAGTTCCGACATTATTTGAATACCACTCCAGTTCCAAACTTTAATTCCAAGTTCCAAACATTAATTCCAAGTTTGTAACTGAAACTGCGTAACCCCCATGGTTTTGTGTAGGCCAATTTTCTGTCACTTGCATAAAGTTTGAAACTATCGAAACCTAAACTTCAATCCTTACTAAAATATGCGGTATTAATGTTTGAAACTGATTGGTGCGAAACAATGCTAACTCATTAATCTAACTATGCGGTGTCTAATATATCGTGGGAGAGTAAGCATCAGCGAAAAGACTTTCATAATGAATGTGTGCGTAATGAGTGCAAAAACTCAAACTCACTGGCGTAAAACTTTTAAGCTGCCTGACCCCAGTTTTACTTTTTGGGGACGCTACCTGCTACGGTCGTTCGATACATTTCCCTGCGCATACCGTGGTAGTCACCCATGGGAAGGTGTAGGGCACAGCGGTTATCCCACATAGCAATAGAACCTTTCTGCCACCGAAAGCGGCAGGTATTAACTGGGTGTTCTATCTGTTTTTTTAGAAAATTTAGTAAGGTGTCGGCCTCATCTTGATGCATTCCTTCAATACCAATACTGTATACGCCGGTTAAGAACAACAGTTTACGACTGGTCACAGGATGACGGCACACCATGGGATGAACAGTAATGTTCAACGCTTCTTCACTCGCAATGACTTCCATATTTTCGTACAAGTCGTGAACACCGGCCATACTCGGAGCATAACCTTGGCGAGCGCTATGAGTCACTTGCAGCGACTCGCATATGCGCCGCATCTCTGGGGATAACATTTCATAAGCTTGGTAGAGGTTAGCAAACATCGTATCTCCACCATAAGGCGGAATATCGTAACCATATAAAATAGTGTACGAAGGAGGGGCTGCTTGAAACGACCAATCACTATGCCAAGCCCCACCAAAAACGTAACCGGTAGATTCATCCGCCTCCTTAACAAGCCGCAATACATGCGGATGGTCTTCCAAACCCGGCACAAACGGGTCTATTCCGTAATCGCCGAAATGTAAGGTGAAGGTTTCCTGATCTTCAATACTCAATTCCTGATCCCTGAAAAATACGACTAAGTGATCAGATAGTGCCTGTTTTATTTCCGCTATTTCGGACGCACTTAGCTGCGTAACGTTTACGTTAAAGATTTCTGCACCCAAAGCTCCCGTCAAGGGGCGAACATCAATGTGTTTATATTGAGCCGATGGTCTGTTGGTTGCTGCATTGGGTGCGATAATCATAAGGAATAATCTCCAGAACGGTTGTTATAGGTGCTTAGTCTTGAACAAAAAAGACACAGACGCCAGTGTGGAAATGGCCGAAATTTGACAGTTTCGGACAAGATCGCTAGTTTAACGACTTTCATCTCACCATTTTCCGTTATAGGGCTGGCTAGTGTGATTGATTGGCAAGGATTAAGAGACACCACTGGTGCATCGATTTTGATAAAAATAGGCCTAGAATTTGGAATGAACTTGACGGACTGCCTAGTCGGCACCGCTATCGATCCCTCTTCTCTAGATGAGCCTCTAGCAAGCATACAGTCATGGCAAGAATTGACACTAATCCGTAACATCCAAAGATTTCGCGGTACGGATGAAGAACTCGGCCTTATAGTTGCGCGCCACTATAATACCTCGGCCATGGGTGTGCTCGGCCAAGCGATGGCAGCCTGTGACACTTTGGAACAAGCGCTACAGCTTACTGAGCGTTATCGCTGGTTTGGCTTGTCATTTAGTCGCTACGAATTGGCATCGACCGAGCAGGAATTTTGTATTAGAGTCAATGACAGTTCTGTTCCGGAAGACTGTCAGCGATTTTGCCAGGAGCGGGGATTAGCTGCTTGTATGTCATTATTTTCCAGCCTTTTACAAGCGCCAGTGTCTGTCAGATCAATCTCGATGAGATCAACCAGACCCACTAAGGCTTATGATGCATATTTTAGGGCCGATGTGTGCTTTGATGCACCCTTTAATCAAATTTCTTTCGACACTGAGATACAAAAGCGAGCGTTACCACAACCCAATAGAAAAATTCGCTTGGCCAGCGAACGGTATTGTGACGAAGTTCTCGCAAAACTCGAGCGTTCACAAACCTTTCTTGGACGTGTCATCGATTTGATAGAAGAATACGGTTTGTCGGTAAATTTTGAGCAAGTAGCCCACAGTTTAAATATTAGCAGTCGCCAACTCAGAAGAAATTTGTCAAAAGAAGGAACGAGCTTTCGGGAGTTATTACTCTCTTCAAAGATGGAAAGGGCTCAATTGTTATTAAAGAGCGGCCTTTCGGTCGAAGAGATAGCTAGACAAGTGGGGTACACTGAGACGGCTAGCTTCTCCAGAGTGTTTAAAGCACGTATAGGCGTTAGCCCAAAACGCTTTCTCTAAACATGGTCGTTTCACCTCGTTTAGCCGCTTTGAAATGGAGCGGACTTTTCATAGCTGATAATTGGCTAAAGAGTCTCAGCGTATGATAAAAGAACGGTGATCTTCCCCTGGCTCTGTAGACACTTTTTACTTGGAAACCTAAGAAAGTCTTCCAAGCTTTAATAACTATAATCTGCTATTTTGAATCGTTCGGCAACAGCCACTTGTAGATCCTATTTTGAAGCGAACTTCACCGTCAGATTAAACGCTCAACCGTCTGTTTTTAGGCTCAAAGTTGCCCGTCGCCTCAGTGCCAATTGCGGACATTCGGCATTAGCTTTTTATGCACCATAAGATCTCATTTAAACGGATTACAAATTCCCTGACTTGCCAATTATCTCGTATTTAAATGCCCTGTATAAAAAAACAGGTATAATCGGATTTAGTGAATAATGCCCATGTCGCTTCCTATTATGTAGTTTTGGTTGGTCTCGCTTTGTTTTTCTTAAAAACGCTAAGTTATTAATTTAACTATGGAAAATATTTTTCACATGGTTTTTAATAGGAAGCAGAAAAGTCTCGTTAAACCGAGGTCTCCTTTTGCTTTTGCAACTTCGAGTGGTTTTACTCGTACGATAGTAAAAATACTGAATAAAATCAGAAGGTAAGAACTTAAAATGACGAAAAAAACTACCGAATCGAGAAGTTACATATACGACATGCTCGATAATAAGCGTTAGGTGCCCATGATGCTTGAAGAGTTTCGATATATTCTTTCTGAGCTCAATGTTGGTCAGCACCCTACTTGGGGAGCTTTTGTTGAGCTAATCGATTTCGAGCATCGCGATTACATCGAAGACGTGTTTATCGAAATATTTGATGTTGAGTATTCTTTCTCAACGAATGAAGATGTCTCAGGTAAGTACATCTTGTACTTCGAGGAAAACGCATCATACGAAAGAGTAAACCGAGTGGTTGAGCAAATTAATGAGTATCACAAAAAGTATGATAAAGAATTTGATTTGCCAAGCAGCACCTAACAAGCCAAGTCAGCGGGAATTTTACTCGCTGAACAACGCTCATAAAATCCCCTGCTTGGGGCGTTATACGTTTTTCAGATTGAGGTGATATGGAAATCAAAGTAGATATATATTCGAACAAGATGGTGCTAAGTTCTGAAGGTCGTAAAATGACGTTTCATTCTAAAGAGCCTTTTACAACCACTAGGCTACTTATCGGTAAATTTTTTGTAGCAGAAAGCTGTCTCAAAAATGCGGTTAAAGAATTCGGTGCAATTGGCTTTTTTAAGCGCGCGCCTAAAATTATTATTCAACCTCATGAGTATCTCGAAGGTGGTTTATCTGAAATAGAAGATCGAGTCCTCCGTGAAATTGCGCTTGGTGCAGGTGCTAGAGAAGTTCATGTAGTGGTGTAATAAACGTATAACAAGTTTATTAAATATCGTTACGGCCAAACAACGGCCTTCACTGGACGCGCAAAAATCGCGCGCCATTTATAAAAAGCGTTAGCTACTAGCACACGGAAAACTTATGGACGATAACTATAAAGATATAGAGAAAGAGCTTTTATTTCGCAAAGCAAGGATGGAGAATGAGCGTCTTTTAGAAATGCGATATTACGAAGAGAAAAAACAAAGACAACGTAGAGTCACTCTCGTAATAATCTCTCTTTTAGCTCCTGTTTTTATAATCACAGGGAAATTTTTTGATTTTCCAGAATCATACAAACTTTTGTCATATGGGTTTATTGGCGTAGCCACCGTCCTAGCTTTTTTCATGTATTTACAGCCCGTTAGTTCAAGAAATAGAGAGTTTTTTGAAACGTCTTTACCAAATGACTTCAAGGAAGAATTTAATAACCTCCGCCATAGAAACCGAGAAATAGAAAAGCAAAACAATGATCTTAGAACTCGCTTTGAAAAAATTATCAAACAAATTCAAAGTGGCTCGGTTACTGGTGAATTGTTCGGCGAGTCGGATAAAGCAGAAATTCTAGATAAAATTCAAGCTAAGCTTGAATCAGAAGCCTTGGATGATTATCAAAAGAGCTTAGTTTCAGTAATTAATGAGCAGCTTCGTTCAAAAGGGCAAGAAGAAGTATTTACTCAAATTTCTTCTCGTTTAGAGGGAGAGGTTCAAAACTTAGCAAAAAGAGGAAATGTTAATCTTATCCTAGGTATCTTTACAACTCTTACTGGCCTAGGAATACTTGGATACTCAGTTTTTGAAGCGCCCCTAATGACAAATGCAATAGAGATTGCGTCTCATTTTGTACCTAGGCTCTCCCTTGTTATTTTAATTGAGGTGTTTGCTTACTTTTTTTTGAAATTATACAAACAAAGCTTGTCAGAGATTAAATATTTTCAAAATGAAATTACAAATATTGAAAGTAAATATCTAGGTTTAAGGCTTTCTATAGAATCTGGAAATAACGAAATTACTGAAAAAGTTGTAGATAACTTGATAAAAACAGAGAGAAACTTTGTCTTAGAAAAAGGTCAATCTACGGTAGAGATTGAAAGATCCAAAATTGAACAGCAAAAAAGCTCAGAGCTATTAAAGATTCTCGATTCAGTTACATCAAAATTAAAGTAGCTAACAAGTTGCTTAAACGGAAAAATAACAGTTGGCCATCGCTTCGCGATTATAGCCAACCATTATTTTCCGCTTAGCAAGGCGTTAATGACCGCTTATCGCTCATTTGAGACTGTCAGATTGTCAAAACAAACTTCAACTGCTGATGTCGTTGCGACAAAGTCGCTTGGTAATTAGACCGACACTATCCCTTGGTAATCACACTACTACAGCTGATAGACCTGCTTTGCTTGAAATCATGATAGATTCACACAGGAACAATCGCTCTCTCACGAGACGTTGCCTAATTATTGTCTAAGTTAGTGACCGCCACCCATAAACGATATAGCTTTATAAACAGCATTAAGACCTTCTAAACTTTGAGATGCTAGCTCAATCGGCTTCTTCCCCAGAAATGGTGAATTGTTATTTATCATGGTCATGAAACCGTAAACGTTCATTGGGTTAGAGAAAATGAGCCTGAGCTCTGCGTGAATATTGAGGATGAGTGATAAACGTTGTTCCAGGGCCGGAGATAAGTTCAGGGTTGAAGGTGAGTTAATGAAGCAGTCAAGGTCCGCATCTGATGCGAAACCAAGAATTGCGGTCTTTTCTGACGCTGTTAAGCCCCATCGATCAAGCAATGTGTTTATACCTACGATGACAGCAACCTTACCATTCTTATCCATCGGTCTGTTCCAGGTTATCTTACATATTCTCGGTCACTTATCATTCAGTAATTTGATAGCAAGTTTAAAGATTGAATCGTCACACGTAATCCAGAAACAGCTTAGTTTTTTTCTTGATCTCAATGCTCGAAGTTTACAGGCACCTGACTACCTTAGTAATCAGGCCGTCATTCCAGTCGCAAGTCTAAAAATAGAGTTTTCGACTCTCTTGATACCTTCCTCCGTTTGGCATAACTGGAGCGGTTTGGCGTCTAAACCCAAATTGTATTCAACGAACCATTTTTTTGCCCTACTTACCGAGCCAAAGTAGTTCGTCGCTAGGTACATTAAATCGGTTAGTTGCAAAAGGCGTTGCGCCGGTCCTGTATGAAGCCTGATAGGTTTACTGTAAATCTTCGTCGAAGTGCACCCAATGATACTGGCAAGTGTTTTGAGTGATATACCGTAGTCAGCCGCTAACTTTCTAATCGACTGAGACGTAAAGCTATAGTCAATTATCGCTTTTGGGGCCGTATCGATGCTCATATAAACCTCTCGCAGGGCGTTTCTCTCAGGCTAATCAGATAATGAGCGCTCACATTCACAGGCAAGCGTTGAGTATATAATGACAACTTCGATCTAAATTGTATTTTTCTAATAAACGAAACATCGGTGTATTTTAATCAAAATGGGTTGAAACCAGCTCAAGTGAGCCAGTTCCAAACTTTAATTCCAAGTTCCAAACTTTAATTCCAAGTTTCAAACTTTAATTCGATCGCACAATATGCCTACACTATCTACCAATTCTCACTCAACCGTTACGCTCTTTGCGAGGTTTCGTGGTTGGTCAACATCAGTGCCTTTGATTATGGCGACATAATAAGACAGCAACTGTAATGGCAATGTGTAAATAATCGGTGCTATCGCCGCCGCACAATGAGGCACATTGATTACGCGCATGGTCTTATCGCTTTTAAAGTGGGCTTCTTTATCAGCAAATACATACATGATGCCGCCTCGAGCGCGCACTTCTTCAACGTTGGATTTCAGCTTTTCGAGTAACTCGTTATTGGGGGCCACAACAATGACGGGCATCTCATCGTCAATCAGCGCTAATGGGCCATGTTTAAGCTCGCCTGACGCATACGCTTCGGCGTGAATATAGGAAATCTCTTTAAGTTTTAACGCGCCTTCCATCGCGATAGGGTATTGATCGCCACGGCCTAAGAACAAACTGTGTTGCTTGTCTGCGAACTCTTCGGCTAGGTCCTTAATGCCTTGCGTCAGACTTAAGGTTTCCTCTAATTTGCTTGGTAGACTGTGTAGCCCATCAACAATTGCTTTATGGTCAACGTCGCTCATACCGTTATGTTTACCTAAGGCTAATGTCAGCATTAAGAAGCCGGTGAGCTGAGTGGTGAACGCTTTCGTTGATGCAACGCCAATCTCGGCCCCTGCCAGAGTCATAAAGGCAAGGTCAGACTCGCGCACTAATGATGAGCCAGGTACATTACAAATAGCTAAGCTTGAGGTATAGCCTAAGCTTTTTGCTAAGCGTAATGCGGCCAGTGTATCGGCGGTTTCACCCGATTGAGATATGGTAACCAACAAGCTCTTTGGGTGAACAAAGGATTTGCGGTAGCGAAATTCAGAGGCGATTTCAACATTGCATGATACGTTGGCATATTGCTCTAACCAATATTTGGCCGTCATGCCTGAGTGATAACTGGTGCCACAGGCGACGATTTGCACGTGCTTTATGTTCGCTAAAACTTCATCGGCTCCTTGACCAAAAATATTCGGGCTGATGTCGTGTTCACCTAAACGGCCCTGTAAACAGTTGCGCACAACCGTTGGCTGTTCATGGATTTCTTTTAACATGTAATGACGATAACCGGCTTTGTCTCCTGCATCGTGCTCAATATCAGACTCGACAATATCGCGCTCTACTATCTGACCGCTTTGGTTAAAAACCGTGACACTGGTACGGGTGACTTCTGCTACATCGCCTTCTTCAAGGTACATAAAACGACGCGTGACGGGTAATAGTGCCATTTGGTCTGAGGCAATAAAGTTTTCTCCGATACCAAAACCGATAACCAGCGGACTGCCAGAGCGTGCAACGATCATGCGATCAGGTTCATGCTTATCGATAATTACCGTGCCATATGCGCCTTTGAATTTACTTACTGCGGTGCGAACCGCTTGCAGCAAATCAACGCCTTGGTCCAATTCGTAATGCACTTGGTGAGCAATCGACTCAGTGTCGGTATCTGAGCTAAAACCGTAGCCTTGAGCCGAAAGTTCAGTGCGCAGGTGCTGGTAATTTTCAATGATGCCATTGTGTACCACAGCGATACGTTCGCTGGAAAAATGCGGATGGGCATTCGCTTCGGTTACACCACCGTGTGTTGCCCAGCGGGTGTGGGCAATGCCCACGCTGCCTTTGACGGGATTATTGTGCAAAGCATCGGCTAATTCTTTAACTTTACCGGTGCGTCGGACTCGGGTTAGATTGCCTTCGGTATCGAGTAAGGCAACACCAGCAGAGTCGTATCCACGGTATTCCAAACGTTTTAAACCTTCTAGCAATATTTCTACTACGTTACGCTCTGCAATCGCGCCGACTATCCCACACATAGGTTATGCTCCAATTCTTTTAGTTTGTGCGCAAATTACCTTCACGCCCTGTTTTTCAATATGTTTTTTGTCGCTGTCAGCGATCAAGTCATCAGTAACCAGTATCGATATTGCCAGCCATGGCAATTCAACATTGGGTATTTTACGTTGTAACTTTTCTGATTCAGCCAACACGATCACGTCGTTAGACACTTCAGCCATCACTTGACTCAGTTGAGTCAGTTCATTGAAGGTAGTTGTGCCTTTTTGTAGATCCAAGCCGGCGGCCCCAATAAATGCTTGGTCAAAATTGTAGGCTCGTAATACTTGCTCTGCCATTTTCCCTTGAAACGCATGTGACTGTGGATCCCAAGTGCCACCCGTCATTAACACTTTGGGTTCATTTTCGCTTTCTAATAGTGAATTCGCCACATGTAATGAGTTTGTCATCACGACTAAACCAATTTTGCTCGCAAGTTCAGGGATAAGTGCCGCTGTAGTGCTTCCGCTATCAATAATAATACGGTTGTGATCTTTGATAAGTGTGGCCGCGACTTTAGCGATAGCAATTTTGCGTGCTGAAAGTTTTTCGCTGGAAAGCTCAGACGAGCCTTGGGGCAAGGGCACTGCACCACCAAATTTACGCAGTAGCAAACCATTATTTTCGAGCTCAGTCAGATCCTTGCGGATCGTGACCTCAGAAGTAGTAAGCAGCTTTGCCAACTCATCGACCATGACTTCACGGTGCTCATGTAGGCGGTCGATAATTGCGCGTCGGCGTTGTTGAGTGTTTCGTTTTTGCATAATTCGAAATATATATCTTTCGAAACGAAAGATAAAGGGATTATTTTGTCTCTATTAAAGCGAATACTTAGTTATTAGGCAAACATACAGTAAATACGTGGCTTTGGTTGCCGCGGTGTTAAATCGAAGGATATTCAAGTCAACAGATAAGGTTTTAAATGACTTACATGTTTGTAACTTCACCAGTGACCATGCTGAATAAATGGTGGTTGATTCACCAATAATAAAAAAGGCTCTATTGATATAGTAGAGCCTTCTTTGTTGTTTAGTTTTGTTGCTATCAGCAATGCCTTAAGCGCTAATAATCCTTAGGGCTTGGTTGGACGCTGCCATCCACTAATATTACGTTGCTTGGCTCGAGCGATGGCCAACTCTTCATCAGCTACTGTTTTAGTTATCACTGAACCAGCACCAACGGTTGCTTGATTACCAATTTGAACTGGTGCCACCAATGCGCTATTCGAACCAATAAACGCACCGTCACCGATAATCGTTTTTGATTTATTAACCCCATCGTAGTTACAAGTAATGGTGCCTGCACCGATGTTGGCACCAATCCCTACTGTTGTGTCGCCTAAGTACGATAAGTGGTTAGCTTTCGAGCCTTTACCCAATGTCGTTTTTTTCATCTCAACGAAATTACCGACTCGGGCGTTTTCATGCATAACCGTGCCGGGACGCAGGCGTGCATAAGGTCCCACAGAGCAATTTTCGCCGACTACGGCTTGATCTAACATGCTGTTAGCCTCGATAGTGACGCCATCGGCAATTTCACAGTCTCTTAGAATACAGTTAGGGCCTATTGTCACATTAGAACCAATTTTCACTGTGCCTTCGATTACCACGTTGACGTCAATGACGATGTCTTGTCCGACGATAATATCACCACGTAAATCAAAACGGTGGGGGTCGAGTAAGCTCACACCTTGCATCATGAGTTCTTCGGCCTGTTCAAATTGGAAGGCGCGCTCTATGGCAGCGAGTTGCTTACGATTATTAATGCCTTCCACTTCTACTTCACTGGTAGGCTGCGCCGCTTTAATGATTTTGCCTTCGTTGGCAGCCATTTCAATCACGTCGGTTAAATAAAATTCGCCTTGAGCATTGTTGCTGTTCAAATTTGCTAACCAGCGTTTTAGATCTTTACCATTTAATACCATCATGCCGGTATTAATCTCATTGATTTGACGCTGGGCATCACTGGCGTCTTTATGTTCAACGATAGCCGTCACTTGATCGCCTTGACGAATAATACGGCCCATTCCTGTTGGGTCAGCAACGTTAACCGTCAGCAGCGCAACATCGGCCTGGGCTTTTGTTTGTAATAAATTATGCAGAGTATTGGCTTTTATAAGCGGCGCGTCTCCAACCAAAATAAGTACATCTTCGTTATCATTGATATAAGGTACTGTTTGTTGCACTGCGTGACCGGTACCAAGCTGCTCTGCCTGTAAACACCAGTTTAACGCGTTGTGCCCAAGGGCAGATTGCAGTTGCTCAGCCTGATGGCCATAGACCAAGTTGATAGAATTAGCCCCCAACTGATTTACGGTATCAATAATCCGTTGAACCATTGGCTTGGCGCCAATTGGGTGTAAAACCTTAGGCATTGAAGACTTCATACGCGTCCCTTTGCCTGCTGCGAGTATTACTACTGAAAATGACATGAAGTATCCTGAATCTAATGAAGTGAGGGTATTTTACTGATGCGGGAAAAAACTACCAGTGCTCGATCTTTTATCAGGTAAGTGACGTAAAAATATTTATTAATTGATGCAACCAAACAATAACTTTGCAACCAAAGTACAATGTCCTTATTTTGGTCGCTTGCTTATAATAGAGTTATTAAGGTAAATTTACCGACCTAACCGTATTGTCAGCAGATTATGTGGCGAACAATATATAAAACTTAGTGTATATGTTGTTTTTTATGAAATAATTTGCGTAAAAAAAGGTCTTTGGTTTAACGAGAGCAATTAATTAGTCGCACCGGAGTTAATGAATAACTGGGTGCACTAATAAGCAGTTAAGCCGTTTTTTAGTTTATTTTATACAGGGTAGTTTGTGAATATTTTTCGGACCTTACATCGCAGTATCTTACTGCTATTTGTCGTTGTCGTTATATCTATAGTGACGTTGGTACATTTTAGTGTATCTAAAATCGTTGCAGAGCAAAGCCGTGCTCAACAACAATCCCACTCTCCCGCATTAGAGCTGATTGTTCAGCAACTGATGAAACCACTGCATATATCTGAAACTCTCGTAAAAGCCAAAGAATTACAAGATTTAATGGGAGCACAGTCTATTGATGAAGATGCTGTGTTTGCCAGTCTTAAACGATTACACCGCGAATTTGGCATGAATTTTTTTATCGCGAGCGAAAAAAATAGACGCCAGTATTATTCTGATGGCACCACTACTGAGCTGGTAGAAGGTGACGTAAGTTGGTATTTCAAATACAAAGATTCAGCGCAGAACGAAATTGCCGATATTGGAAAATGGGAAGATACCCACTTCTATATTGATTTAAAAGTCTTTGACGAGAACCAACGTTTTCTTGGTTTTTTTGGTGTGGGTAAAAGCCTGCGCAGCTTTTTAGATATTTTTGCGCGCTATAAAGAAACCTATGGTTACGACTTTATTTTTGCCGATCAAGACAGAAATATTACGTTGTCATCGGACCCCAAGTTGGTAGCAGCGAATTCAGAGTTTACTAATTTGACCAATTTACCTTGGTTTAAAGATTTGTCAGAAGAAGATCAGCAAGGCTCGTTGAATAACCTATTGGTGAAAATAAATGGTTATGATTTTTTAATAGCAGAATTGAATATTCAACCGTTTGATTGGACTTTATACTTGATGACGCCCCTTGAGTCTCGTCAAACTGAGATCAGCCGTGGCTTTATTTTTAGTATTGTCACCTTGTTAGTGCTTATTTTTGGCTTATTTTTGATTATTTACAATTTGTTGTATTACTTCAAAAAAGACATGCAAAAAACCCGTCAGATTGACGTATTAACTGAACTGCCTAACCGCGCAAGTATGTCACTGATGTTTGATGGCTTTATGTATGAGAAATCATCTGTGAGTTTGGTCTTAATTAACCTAGACAATTTTAAATCAATCAATGAAACCCACGGTCGCAAAGCGGGTGATATCGTTTTGCGTCAGATTGCTTCGATGTTGCAGTTGGAGTTAAGAAAGCAAGACATACTGGGGCGTTGGGGCGGTGAGGAGTTCTTATTACTACTGCCGAATACCGGGCCTCATGAAGCGGTTGACGTGGCAGAAACGGTGCGTAATCGTTTAGCCAATATGACGATTACCACGGGCAGTATGTCCATTCAAATGACTGCAAGCTTTGGTGTTTCGTTCACCGCTATTCCTCGGACTATTAATGAGGTGATTGCCGCCGCAGACGACGCGCTTTTTGCCGCTAAGCGAGAAGGGCGAAATGTGGTGCGCTTACAGCTTATTGCGGAGCATTAAACGCACTCAAGTACGCATTTAAAGAGCAGGTTTAATTTTTAACCTGCGTCTTTCAATAATGCCAGTGGCTAACACTACGCCACTTATTACTAACACAACGCCTGCCCACATTAACATAGTGAACGTTTCACCTAACAAAATAATTCCCCACATAATGCCAAATGCTGGGATCAAGTATGCAACCATTAAAGCATTGCTTGGTCCTACATTGGCTATTAAACGAAAATATAATAAATAGGCTAAAGCAGTACATAAACTCCCTAAGGCAATGGCATCGATCCAGCTGCTGGACGAGGGTAAAGAGCTGGGCATAAACCAAATGTTTAAAGGCAGTAAACATAAAGTCGCAGCAAATAAACTGCCCGCGGCCAAAGCCATCGGGCTTACATCACTTAAATACTGCTTTGTGAAGCAGCCAGCATAACCATATAGCGCAGTGGCGCCAAGCGTGGCAAGCGTGGGTAGAACAGCGAGTGCGTTGAACGCAGCCGCTTGAGCTGCACTGAGTATGGCCACCCCCATAAAGCCAATGACTAACCCCACAACGGCTAAACCTGATATACGCTGTTTTAACCATAGTAGACCGATAAGTGCGCCAAACATCGGAGCGGTGGCATTCATAACAGAAGCGTAACCAGCCCCAATGTGCAATAGACTATAGCTGAAAAGGCAAAAAGGGATGGCGGTGTTGGTCAGTCCGACGATAAGGATCCCTTGCCAATGTTTGGTTATTTGCGCCAAAGCGAGGCGATTACAAACAAAGGGCAGCAATATAAGACTGGCAATACCTGCGCGCATAGTGATCAAGCTAATAGGGCCAAACTCAGGCGTTGCAGTACGAGTGAAAATAAAAGCGGCACCCCAGATACCGGCGAGAAAAATCAGCTCAATAAAATGACGCGCTTGCATAAATGTTCCTTATTGCGCTTATTTAGTATGACGTGCACTAAATAGTGAGTTTTCCAATTGCAGTAAATAGGCTTTGCGTTTTAAGCCGCCTGCGTATCCGGTAAGTGTGCCGTTAGCACCGATTACTCTATGGCAAGGGACAATAATGGATATGGGATTTTTACCATTGGCACTGCCAACTGCTCGTACCGCTTTAGGATTGTCTAAGCGCTTAGCAATATCCCCATAACTGCAGGTTTGCCCGTAGGGAATATCGCATAACAATTGCCAAACTTTACACTGAAATACCGTTCCTGTTGGCGCTAAGGGTAAATCGAACACTTCCCGTTCGTTATTGAAGTATTCGCTCAGTTGCTGCTTGGCCTTACGTAATATAGGGTGGTGGCTTGGTTTCTGATCTTGCTGCTCAACGTACGTAATGGCGCTGATACCTAAATCGTTAGCACTTATTTTTAATAGACCCGTTGCGGTCGATAAATAGTCATATGATTGATTACAATCTTTGGGGGGGATCATCAGGCAAGACTCCATAAGGTAAACGTTAAATAGCTGCGCCAAGGGCAAGCTTTATCGGCTTCAATACTATGTAATAGTAATTGTTTTTTGATGACTAAATCGCTGCTTAACCAAATGTCAGCCTGAGATTGCCCGCGCAAATTAGCATAAGCTACCGTCCACGGACCAATGCCTTTTAGTGATAGCCATTCATCTGGAGGCGCATCGGGGTGTTGCTGATAAAATGAGGCAAAACGACGAAGGGTCTCCCGGCGGCTATTTGGCATACCTAAGAAACTAAGGTCACTATTAGCGATTGCCTCGGCAGTAGGAAAATATCGTCTGATCAAGGGGCTTTTCTCTGGGGCCAGCGGAATAAGCTGGCCAAGTACAGCCACCAGTTTTGTCACCAGATTGATGGCCGCAGTAACGGATATTTGCTGCCCTAATATAGCTCGGCAGCCCGCTTCAAAGGTATCCCACACACCAGGGATCCGCATACCCGGAGCGATGTGCTCTTCGCTTAAACCACTTTGAATAAGCTGCTTATCTATGGTCATGCTATCGGCATCTAAATCCAGTATTCGTCTTATATTGTGCAGTGCGGGCTTGAGCATATGCAAATTATCTAGACTCAAGGTCACGATAAAACGATGCTTATCAGGTTGATGTTGAGCGTGAAAATATCCGCGGCTGCCATTGAGTAGGATGCTGCGAGAATAGCTGGTGTTATCGAGCCATTCGCAATCTTTTATCGCACGGCGAGCCAGAAAGTCTCGTAATTGGGGCCAATTGTAAGGCGGGCGATAAGCAAGAGGAATTACAATGGGTTGCAGTAGGTCAGTTGGTTTTATGCGCAATTCTTTCGGTGTGCGACGCATTACACGTTGCATGTTGTATTGTAAGCGTCTGGCGTCGTTGAACCCTGCTGCATCGGCAACATGATCTACCGGAAGTTGTGTATGCTGAAGTAACTGCTTGGCAAACAAAATTTGTTCATATAGCTGATATTGCTTCGGGCTGAGCCCGATATGGCGTATAAATAACTGACGCAAGTAGCGATCGCTTATTCCAAGTTTTGCGGCAATTTGGCTCATATTAAGGTGCAAATTTTTATTAAGGAGTGCCATGGCTCGAGTGACCGTGGTATCGACGCCATTCCATGCGTGAGAATGAGGTGCGCTGTCAGGCCGACAACGTAAGCAGGGGCGATACCCCGCGAGCATTGCCTGTGGCGCCAACGTGAAGTACTCGACATTTTCTTCTAGAGGGAGTTTGGCCGGGCAAATTGGACGACAAAATATTCCGGTTGATTTGACCGCAATAAAAAAACGTCCATCGAAGCGAGGATCTCGGGATAATCTAGCTTGCTGAAAATGTTGTGTCGTGAGCATGAGTGAACCGAATGTGTTAAGTCATGGACTAATAATAATCCGCTGAGCCATTATTATGCGTCGAAAGCGGAACTCAAAGCAAAATAGTCGCTCACATAGAGGGTGCGTAATTGCTTGTTGAATTTTAAGGCTAATACAGCTGATAATACGCGGCCGTTTTACCTATAGTCAGTAAAAGGAAGTTACTATGTTTTTTATCGCTATTTTGGAGCTAACCATTTCACGTGTTTAAATATTTTTTATTGTTGGGTATGGTCGTTTCTAGCCTTGTTTGTTCCCAAGCGTGGGGTGAAGAGTGGCTTGATGACTTTGCAAAACGCGTGAAGGGCAAGACGGCAAAACAACGAGTGCCTGGATATTTGTTTGCCTTGATTGAAGAGGGTAAGCCGGCAAAAATGGTGGTGTCGGGCAAAACAGCTAGTAACGGATCGGCTATCACGCCAGATACCGTATTTCGTTTAGCTTCAGTGTCTAAAACGTTTACGTCTATCTTAATGGCGAAGATGGTCGAAGAAAACAAGCTTAGTTGGCAAACGCCAGTGACAAATATGACCAATGAATTCAGTTTTGAGAACACTAATAATTTACAGTTAGCCCATGTGATTGGCCAATCTAGTGGCTTTTCACCGAATGCTTATGACAACCTAATTGAGGCCAATTATCCGGTAAAACGTGTGTTAAATATGTTAACTGCGCTAAAGCCTTTGTGTACGCCGGGTGAATGTTACACCTATCAAAATACTCTGTTCGGTGTGATAGAAGAATATTTTGAAGAAAACAATACGTCTTACCGGCAACAATTAGAAGATGAAGTGTTGCTACCGCTTAATATGAAAGGCTCAAGCGTGGGACGAAAAGGGCTTGAGGCCTCTTCCTCTTGGGCTAAGCCACATGTTGCAATAGCCAAAAATAAGTGGCGCAGCGTAGCGGTTAGTGATGATTATTATCGTTATTCACCGGCGGCCGGAGTTAACGCTAATGGTGCTGATATGGTTAAGTGGGTAGGGGCATTATTAGGCGAAAAACCAAATATTATTGGACCGCAAATTATTGATCAGGTAACGCAGCCCAGAGTCAAAACTAAGCGCGAAATGCATCGTCGCTTGTGGAAACGCTATTTGAAAGATGCGCACTATGGACTTGGTTGGCGTGTGTACGATTTTGATGGCCATAAATTGAATTACCATGGTGGCTGGGTAAAAGGTTATCGAGCTGTTGTGTCTTTTGCGCCGGATCAGAAAGTCGGATATTTTATGCTGATGAATGCGGAGTCGAACCTTATTAATGATTTTACTGCCGATTTTTGGGCCAGTTATTTTGAACAATACGATGAGAAGCAAAAATTACTAAGCGGTAGCGTTAAACCATAATAGCTGCAACTTAACGGAGTATATTTTTTAAGTATAAAAAAAGCCCCGTTTAACGATATAAACGGGGCTTTTTATTATGTGTTGATCAACCCTTAGTTGGTTTTTAAGTAGGTATAACCTTTTAAGCAGTCTTCGTAAAAGTCGGTCCACTTCACGGCTTCTCGTGGTTTCATATCGCCACTTGAAATATGCTGATCAATCATTCGTTTCATCGATTGCGCCATGGCATCCGGATTGTATTGCATGATAGACAATACATCTTGCACCGAAGAGCCTTTAACAACCTCTTCGATGTAGAAATCTTCAGGGTCATCATCATCACCAAAAATGTGAACCTCGTTAAGACGACCAAAAAGGTTGTGCATGTCGCCCATAACATCTTGGTAAGCGCCCGTTAAGAACAAACCTAAATAATAGTCTTCACCCTTTTTAAGAGGCGGCATTGGCAGTACATCAGATATGCCATGTTCTACAACGAATTGATCAAGTTTGCCGTCGCTATCACAGGTAATGTCAACTAGGGAACAGTTTACTGTGGGTTCTTCATTCATGCGTGAAATCGGCACCACGGGCAATACTTGGTCAATAGCCCAAGTATCTGCAGCGGACTGAAACACTGAAAAATTACATAGGTATTGTGATGATAAATTATAATCGAGTTCTTGCAGTTCCTCTGGCACAAAATCAGCATTTTTTAAGCGATGCTGTAATTTCACCATAATCTGCCAGTACAATGTTTCAATTTTAGCCAATTCTTCGAGAGTAATAACCCGCAATTTGAATGCACCAATGGCTTGCTCTTTCCATTGTGAGGCGTCATTAAAAATCTCCTGCAGATTGTTTTGTGTATCAACACTTTCTGCTAACTCACGAATGTTGCCTAACAGAATATGATCTGTGGGCAGTTCGTCTGTGGGTAACTCAGCGCTATTGGCGCGGATTTCACCGACGACTTGCGCAACCACACAACTGTGATGAGCGGTTATGGCGCGGCCACTTTCGCTTACGAGGGTAGGGTGAGGTACATTTTCTAAATCACACACTTCACGCATACCATAAACGACATCGGCGACGTATTCATCCATGGTGTAATTGCGAGATGAGTCGTTAGTTGATTTACTGCCGTCGTAGTCGATACCTAAACCACCACCGACATCAACATATTCTAATTTGAATCCCATGCGATGTAATTCAGCGTAAATACGGCCGCCTTCACTAATGGCTTCTTTTACTGCACGAATATCGGTTAACTGACTACCGATATGGAAATGTAGCAACTTTAAGCAATCACCCATACCTTCACTTTCTAAGTAGCGAGCAGCGCAAATCATTTCGCTGGTGGTCAAACCAAATTTAGCGCGATCACCGCCGGAGCTTTCCCATTTGCCACGGCCTTTAACCGTCATTTTAGAGCGCAGTCCGATGATAGGCATAACATCTAGCTGCTTGGCTGCGTTAACTAGTAAGCTCAACTCTGAGTATTTCTCGATAACCACAATCATTTCGCGACCCAATTTACGGCCAAGCAGTGCTAAGCGCATAAATTCAGCGTCTTTATAGCCATTCAAAATAGTCAGCGAATTAATGTTGGTGTTGTAAGCCATAACAGTGATGAGCTCAGCCTTAGAGCCAGCTTCTAAACCGTAATTGAAAGGAGCACCTGCATCTACTATCTCTTCAACGACTTCACGCATCTGATTGACTTTAACCGGATAAACACCCATGTATTTACCCTTGTACTGGGCTTCTTCGATGGTATTGATAAAGGTTTTATTGAGTGCCGCAACTTGTGAACGCAATATATCGTGAAAACGCACAACAACGGGAAATTGAATACCTTCTTGCTTAATCTCGTCGATGACAGATTGAAAGTCGATACGCATATTTTTATTAGCGAGATCAGGGGTAATATGTAAATTACCGTTAGCGCCGATCTCGAAGTAACCTGCACCCCAACGCTTTACGCCGTAAACGCGCTCTGCGTCATCGATTGTCCAATCAGTTTGTTCTGCCATTACCTTAAATACCTAATTGCGGGACCTTAAAGTCGCGCATTATAGTGAACAAATATCTTCAGCGCTATGGTGGCGAAGATAGTTTAGTGAAATCTTTAATTGTCGAATAACTGGTCAATCACAGGATGTTATTTCCCGTTACAAAAAGGCATAAACGTTCTCACAAAATTTACCCTTTGATACTTATAGCTGTGACCTTCAGCTTTAGATCCAGACGAGCATATCTCATCAGCGAAATACATTAAACCATTGCAACATTCTCGATTTAAGGTGGATGGCGCGTATTTTGCTGGTCTAAGGGTATATTTATTAAATTCTACATCTATACTCGCGATTAAAAGCGCAAAGTTGAAAACTGACTCGCTGCTAATTATCCAAGTAAAACATCCCTGAAGAACAATCATTGCTTGACGAAACACCTGCGCTGGTACAGGTTGTTACTCGTGAACAAACCCTATTAAAACGGAGCCAAACGGTACGCTTATGCATGATAACAACAGCACTACACCATCGGTCGATGACCCTGAACATATATTAGAATTACGCCACTTAACCATTGATGATTATGCAGATGTAAAAGAGTTGATGGACATTGTATATGCGCAAGTTGGCGGCGCTTGGCCTTTGAAAAATTTTCAATCACAGTTGAATGTTTTTCCTGAAGGACAGATCTGTATTGAAGATAAAGGCAAAGTCGTCGCGGCCGCCATATCAGTTATTATTGATTATGAAAAATTTGGTGATAAACATACCTACGATGATATAACGGGTGATGCGTATATGTCGACGCACGACCCCAAAGGAGATGTATTATACGGGATCGATTTATTTGTATCCCCTGAATATCGTGGATTGCGTTTAGGACGCCGTTTATACGAGGCTCGTAAAGATGTATGTCGAAATCTAAATTTGAAATCGATTGTAGCCGGTGGTCGTATTCCAAATTACGCCAAGCATGCAGCACAGATGTCACCTTACGAATATGTCGAGTTAGTTAAGTCCAAAGACCTACACGATCCTATTTTAACCTTTCAGTTATCAAATGGCTTTGAAGTAAAACAATTACTTAAAGCGTACTTCCCTGAAGATAGAGCCTCTCGAGGATATGCCACGCTTCTGCAATGGCATAACATCTATTACGATGCAGAAGAGCCAGGCCCATTGGCTAGCCAACGCAACTCGGCGCGCATCGGTTGTATTCAGTGGCAAATGCGTTACTTCAACGATATTCCTGAATTACTTCAACAGGTAGAATACTTTGTTGATGCGTTGTCAGACTACAAGTGTGATGTGGCACTTTTCCCCGAGTTTTTTAACGCCCCTTTGATGGGTATTAAACACGCCGATTCTTCGATAGATGCTATATGGAATTTGGCAACCTATACCGATGAAATACTCACAGAAATTTCGCGTTTGGCGGTGTCTTACAATATTAATGTCATTGCTGGTTCGGTACCTGTTATCGAAGATGATGAATTGTACAATGTGAGTTATTTTTGTCACCGAGATGGGCGAGTAGAAAGCCAATATAAATTGCATCTGACACCACATGAGAAGAAAGATTGGATCATGCAAGGGGGCAATAAACTACAAGCCTTTGACACCGATTTTGGCAAGGTGGGCATTCTAATTTGCTACGATGTGGAGTTCCCTGAACTGGGTAGATTACTTGCTGAACAAGATGTTCAGATCCTATTTGTACCCTTCTGGACGGATACCAAAAATGGTTATTTACGGGTACGTAGATGTTCGCAAGCAAGAGCTATCGAGAACGAATGTTATGTGGCAATTGCTGGTAGTGTGGGTAACTTACCTAAGGTCGATAATGTTGATATTCAGTATGGTCAGACTGCTGTTTTTTCGCCTTCTGATTTCTCGTTTCCTCATGATGCGATCGTATCTGAAACCACTCCTAATACTGAGATGACGCTGATAGTTGACCTTGATTTTGATAAATTGAAACAGCTCAAAAACGAAGGTTCAGTACGTAACTATCTGGATCGCCGACGTGACCTATATGAAGTAAAATGGAAGGGTGAATAGTAAGTAAGTATTTACTATTTATTTAACTTTTTCGTCAGCATAGGATAGTAATATTTCCTGTGCTGACTATATTATATGTTTTATTGTTAGCTATAAATGTATAAAAAATATCATTGTTAGTAATTACTAACAAAAGATTTTATTAACCTTCGTATTGAAATACTTCTTCAATAGATTGACCAAATACCTCTGCAATTTTAAAGGCCACTTCAAGCGTTGGTGAATACTTACTTTTTTCAATAGCCATAATTGTTTGGCGTGTTACACCAACCAATTCTGCTAACTCTTTCTGCGTCATTTCATCAGCAAAAAATCGTAATTCTCGAACCTTATTTTTGATGGGTACATTTGCCACTCTAGGCACCTTTTCTATAAAAAAATAATTGACTCGTAAAACGTGCCAACTCGGAAATAATAAAACTGAACAGTAAGATATGGGCCGTCAAAAGTGGAAATACTTGGATGACTTCTGATGTGTCAGTTGGGGCGAGAAATTCGTTCAATAAAATGTGTCCTAAGGAAATCATCACACCTAAAATTAAGAAGGAATAACCAATGCTATTCGCTTTTAGTTGATAAAGTTTATCACGCTCATCTGCTTTTTGTTGAGCGTCATCAGGATTGAAAATTGCAATGATAATATGAAAAATAATCTCAACTATTATCATCATAATAATGGCTTTTAAAAGTAACTCACCCGCAATTTGTTTTGTCTCATTGACAGGCAGGTCAGCCAAACTTTGTAAACTTATAAAATAATAACTAAAGATAAATACAGTTGTAACCAGTGACACCCAAATACTTTTCTCTTTAAACGACATACGATTACGATCCCATAAATTAATATGTAAAAAATATAGAATACAATTCTCGTAATGTAAATTATATTTAACTTTATGAGTGGTATTTAAAGCATAGTGATTATTATTTTACTCTCAAAGTCGCTTTTACTCACCTATGTCTTCGTTCCACAATTCTGGTTTATCGCGAATAAAATCATTCATCAGTGAGATGCAAGCTTCGCTGTGAACCACGTCTATGGCTACACCGCGAGCCGTCAGTAGCGCTTCTTCTCCTTGGAATGTCTGATTTTCGCCAATAACAAGTTTCGGAATACCATAAAGTAATATTGTGCCACTGCACATGCTACAAGGTGACAAAGTTGTGTATAAGGTTGACGCTTGGTATACGCTAGCTGGTTGACGACCTGCGTTATTCAGTGCATCCATTTCGCCATGTAGAATAGGGCTGCCACTTTGTACGCGCTTGTTGTGACCTCTACCTATAATTTCACCTTTGTAAACTAATACAGAACCAATGGGGATTCCCCCTTCTTCAAGCCCAATTTTTGCTTCATCGATGGCAGCTTGCATAAATTTGTCTATCATACAGTCCTCATTATTTTTGCTAGTGCGAAAGAATATTATCGCCTAATAAGCATCAAGCTCACAACCGTGTTTGATGGATTTTCTGTTCGTGGCTATTGATTTATGAGCGATATTCCTCATTTAACTAGACATTATCGGAATTTGTTTTCAGGCTAAGACTGTATAAATATTATGCTAGTATCTTCGCTGAGCTGAACTGCTTATTTTCGTTTATATTTTAGTTCTGTATTTAGCGATAATTGGTAGCTTAATTTTGCCGCTATCGATTACTAAATCATGATTTAAAAAAAGTGTCATGGGCTGTTGTTATCATTAAATAAAATACAGGAGAACAGAATGACATTATTGGTTGATACGCATTCACATACCGTTGCAAGCACTCATGCGTATAGCACAGTACAAGAATATGCGGTACAAGCAAAACTCAAGGGTATGCAGATGTTTTCGTTGACTGAGCATGGGCCCACTATGCCAGATTCTCCACATCCATGGCATTTCGGAAATCGTCATGTGTTACCTCGGCTAGTTGACGGCGTCGCTATATTACGTGCAATTGAGGCGAATATTATGCCAGTAGATGGCGGCCATGATATTCCCAATGGTCTTCATCCTTTTCTTGATTTTGCTATTGCAAGTTTTCATGAACCGGTTTTTGCTCCAGCCAGTAAAGCGCAGAATACTAAGGCCATGATTGCGACCATCGAAACAGGCGATATTCAGATAATCGGCCATCCGGGCAATCCGAATTTCCCTATAGATATTGCAGAGGTTGTTCGAGCAGCAAAAGACAACAATGTAGTATTAGAAGTGAATAATAGCTCGTTCAAGGGCTCTCGCTCAGGGAGTGCGCCAAACTGTAAAAAGGTACTTGAGGTAACCGATCAGCTTGACTGGAAGATTGTTTTTGCCAGCGATGCTCATGTTGCTTACGATGTGGGAAATGACGCGTTAAGTATGGCTTGTGCGAACGAAGTGGGTTTTCCGATGCACCGTATTGTTAATAGAGATGCCCATAGTTTCACAGCGTTTCTAGCGCAACACAATAAGCCTGTGGCAGTGGAACTTAAGGATTGGTTGAAGACACTCTAACGTTAGATTTCCATTTGAAAGATAAAAAGACCGAAAGGTCAGCTAAGGTGCTGACCTTATCCACAACATTTTTTGAATTTTTTGCCACTTCCGCATATACAAGGATCATTGCGGTTAGGCGTTTTTTCAGATGTTTGGGTTCCAGGTAGGCTTAATAACGTATCAAGTTGTATGGTATTTTCTGATTTGGCTGAATCGACAATTATCTCGCCATAAAAATTGTGTTGTTTGAGAACAGTTTCAAGTTCGAGCTGTCTTTCCTGTGTTTGTACGCTCAATATAAGAGGCGCATTTTTACTGCCTAATTTTGTTTTACGTTGGGTGTTATAACCAAAGTGTTGATATTTCTCCCGCGGATCTATGCGGCCTTTAAAGAAAAGTTTAGACATTTTTATTCCTATAAACGTTGAAAAAATGGGCGCAGATACTAGCAGCCTTTTCTCTAAGTCCCTATCAATTCTTAATTTATTATTAGGTAAGCAGATTTACCCTCTCCAAGTATTGCCATTAAAGGTATAAAAAACTACACCTAGGTATTTTGTTGGTTATTTATTAGGCAATCATATTACTGTCTAATCCGCGACATCAGAGACCGACTCATATTTATTCAAGGATCCACCATGTTGAAAATTGCTAAAACCACCGCTGTTATTATTATGTCTTGCTGCGTATTTTCTTTATCAGCACATGCAGACGTAAACGAAGATTTGCAAAATATTTGTACGATAGTTAAAGCAGATGATAAGGGGGAATTGCGCAAAAAAATGAAAAAGGTAGAGAGCGATTACCGTCTGAAATTGCAAGATTACTACACAGGTATTAGCTGTGATGGTGAAAGTCTAATCCGTATTGCTTTTTTGAATAATGCACTCGAAACGGGGGAGTTGATGATAAAGAAGATGCCAAAAAGTTTACTCAATACACCTGAAAGCGATGGTAAGACCTTGCGGGCTTGGGTATCAGAGCGTCAGCTAATGTCATCACCCATAGCTAATGTGTTAAACGAACGCATCTAACCTTATCTCAACATATTTTAAGATGAAACATTAGACAATAAAAAAGCGACTTTTTTATTGTCGCTTTTTTATCTCTGGCGTTATTGACGTCGATAGGAATGACGTATTGAATGATTTGGTTGCTGTCTTATGAGCAGAATTTGTTTAATCCACAGGTGTGGTGACAACAACTGGTTCTAAAAATATCTGCACATAAGACGCGTATATGCTGATCATAATCACGGGTAACACAATCAGTAACCCCAAACCCAGCGTAAACATTCCAAATAACAACATAGGGATTAAAATTAAGCCGTACCAAAAGAATGGTAGAGTATTTATAAAGCAGGCGACAAAGCTTAATCGTAACGCAGCAAAGATAGATAAATCATGTCTAATGATTAAGACCGGAGCGAACCATAAGCCCATCATTAACGGAATAAGTAACAGGCTAGCTATCAAAATAGATAATAACAGACCCTCTATATCTATATCCGCTGGTATAGTCTCTAGGTCTCCACTGAGCATCGCCGGATACATATCTCCAAGTGCCAGCCACATTATTCCACCTGAAACCACCATACTGACAACGCCAAGCCCAACTAACTTCGATACATTGTGTTTAAAGCCTGCAAACATATACTGACTGGTAAATGTTCCTCCTTGATGTGCTTCGTAACATCCCAACATCAAACCCGCGATAAATACATAGTTTAATAAACCACTTAAAATTTGCCCAATAATGGGAATAAATGACATCAACAGCGAAAAGGCAAACCAAATTAGCATGCAGGTTACCCACGGGCCCGGCGCGCGTTTAAATTGTTGCTTACCTTCCCTGAGCCAAGTGACGACATCGCGTGTTTTACATACTTTGGGGAATACTAGGCGATAGGCACCGCCGTCAGGCGATGAAGGAGAGTAGGGAGACGACGGCATACTGAACTTTACTCGTAGTTGTTTTCGAAAAGAGAATGATTAGATATGTATCCTGACAAAGTGAATAGGCAAGAACAAGAAATAACCACGCTTAATGTTGTAACTCAGTGTTGCCAATGTCCCACATTTACACGCGGTTAGCATTACATTTTTAGTTAAAGACCCGAAATTTCAATCGCTTATGACTTGGCATGATAATCGCATTAGGTTGGTTAAAGGATATTATCAAATTGAATGAATTTTCCAAATGGGCGTTTGATGCTTACTTGGATGGAAATATTCGTTAAAAATTACAGGAGACAATCATGTATTTCTTCGTCATCATAGTGTGTGCTTTGACCGCACTTTTAACATTGCGAAATGTGGCTATGCTTGAAGGGGTAGTGCATGGTCTTGGCAAAGTAGTTTGTTACTTCGGGTTAATTTTATTCATGGTTAATACCTTAATAAAAGTAATACTCAATCGCTTGAATATTCGAGCAGCGTAAATACAAGGAACTAAAATGAAAAATACATTTACTAAAACAGCCATGGTGATATTTGTTGCCTCATTATCTCTTGCCGCATGTAGTGATAACAAAGAAGCAACAACAGGTGAGAAAGTAGATTCAGCTGTGCAAACAAGCAAAGATAAAATGGAATCTGCTGGCGAAAAAAGCAAAGACATGTATGAAGACGCTAAAGAATCTACTGCCGATGCTTATGAAGATGCCAAAGAAGAAAGTGCAGACGCTTATGAAGATGCTAAAGAAACATCAAAAGATGCCTACGAAGATGCTAAAGACAAAGCAAGCGAAATGAAGACTGATGCTGGTAATGCATTAGAAGATGCTTGTGAAGATGCAAAAGCGAAAATGGGTTCTGAAGACACTGACTGTTAATAGCAGTTTTGCGCTTTAGGAAGCTAAAATCCATACAAAAATGCCGCTTTCATTATTGAGCGGCATTTTTTTTAAAACGTGTTTTATTTAAGCAAGTTGATTAAATAAAGACTCTAAATTCAAGCCTTTGTGACCTAACATATCCTTTAATCTGCGCAGTGATTCAACTTGAATCTGTCTGACGCGTTCTCGTGTCAAACCAATTTCTACGCCTACGTCTTCTAGTGTTGAAGGTTCGTATCCTAATAAGCCAAATCGTCTCGCTAGCACTTCACGTTGTTTGGGGTTTAGGTCTTCTAGCCAGCCGACTATACTTAATTTTATATTTTTGTCTTGTAGGTCTTCTTCCGGATCATGGCCTTTGTCGTCGGCGATGATATCGAGTAAGACATTATCGTTTTCGCTACCAATAGGGGTGTCGACCGACGTAATGCGTTCATTCAAACGTAGCATTTTATTCACATCTGCAACTGGCTTTTGCACGGCCTCTGCAATTTCTTCAGCAGTGGGTTCGTGATCTAGCTTTTGTGCCAATTCGCGGGCAGTGCGTAAATACACATTAAGTTCTTTTACCACGTGTATAGGCAAACGTATGGTGCGCGTTTGATTCATGATTGCACGTTCTATGGTCTGGCGGATCCACCAGGTGGCATAGGTTGAGAAACGGAAGCCACGCTCAGGATCGAATTTTTCAACAGCACGTATGAGGCCTAAATTACCTTCTTCAACTAAATCAAGTAGAGCTAAACCACGGTTGTTATAACGTCGCGCGATTTTAACCACTAAGCGCAAGTTACTGACGATCATTCGTTGTCTGGAGGCTTCGTCGCCTTTTAGAGCTCGGCGTGAAAAGTATTTCTCTTCATCCGCTGTAAGTAGTGGAGAAAAGCCAATTTCGCCTAAATACAATTGGGTAGCATCGAGGTTTTTACTGGGGGCTTCTTTATTTGAGACAATATCTTTAAATTTGTCTTTTGATTCTGCTTTGACTAATTCTTTTTCAACAGCTTGTTCTATATCATCAACTACATCTAATTCTATGGTATTGCTTTTTTGCTGACGCATGGGGTGACTCCTTAGCTATAACTTATTCCTAAACATCTCCTGAAACTTTATATTTATTTATTGTTATTATCGTTTAGGCAGATAGCGTAGCGGATCTATAGATTGTCCCTTGTAGCGCACTTCAAAATGAAGTTTGACTGAATCGGAACCACTATTTCCCATAGTCGCAATTTTTTGTCCTGCCCTAACCCACTGTTGCTCTTTCACTAGAATACTGTCGTTGTGCGCATAAGCACTTAAAAATGAGTCCGAATGCTTCACTATAATCAGTTTTCCATATCCACGCAGGGCATCCCCTGTGTAAACAACTTTGCCAGCAGCGGCCGCCAAAATAGGTGACCCTAAGGTTCCGCTAAAATCTAAGCCTTTGTTGCCATGTTCGGTGTTAGAAAAACCACTTGCAACACTATTTTTAGTTGGCCACAGCCAAGCCGTAATTTTACTCGGAAACTCACTGCTGGAAGAGGTAACAACCCCTTTCTTAACAGTGGCGTTAGAATCACCATACGCCTGCTTCTTAGGGGGGTCAACTACTTGATTTGTTTTTGATTTCGAGCTCTGACCAGTATGTTTATTAGACTTTTTTACGATTGACACTGGTGGTTTTTTGAGCGTTAGGCGCTGGCCTGGGAAGATATTATACGGAGGTCGTATATTGTTGAATTTAGCAATATCGCGATAATCCTGACCGCTTTTCCACGATATTGTGAAGAGCGTATCTCCTTTTTCAACGATATAAATATGAGAATTATAGGATGATTTTTTAACATCACGAAATGTTTTCCCTTGATACAGCTCGGCTACAGGCGCCGGAGACTTGCGACCCGAACAAGCCACTAACTGCAGACAAAGTAAAAGCACCAACAGTAAGTAGGCGTTTTTCATTGGTAACTTTTGCCTTGATGATGACAAAAGATAACGAAATGTAACGTCACAAATAAGGTTAACAAGATCACTCCCTGGATGCTGAACCTATTTTTTCTAGTAACAACACACTACCAGCACCAAAAATAGTTAATGCTATGGCGTACCATAAGTAAGAAGGCTCACTGGTTAAGACTTCAAAAGTGCCAGGTAAGATATTCTCTTGCACGAGAGGGATAATTTTGCCGTGACTATTAACCGTTGATTCAAGCGTATATTTCCAAGGCCAAACTTTATTAAGTGATCCGAGCATAAAACCACCCAACAGAGCCAATGTAAGCGTGCGATGAGCGCTAAACATCCAGTTTAAAACGCGGGAGAAACTTAATAGTCCAGCAACACAACCCACGGCAAAAAGTCCCAAAGTTGCTAATTCGAGATTTTTCACGGCGCTTAAAATGGGGGTATACATCCCCAGTAGCAATAGGATAAAGCTCCCTGATATACCGGGTAATATCATGGCGCAAATGGCTAACATACCGGATAAAAATATAAATAGGTTGGTTGGCGGAATGACGCTTGGAGTAATCATAGTAATTAAATAAGCAGCAAGGGTGCCCAACAGAAAGAAAGCGACGGTATTGAATTTCCATTGTTCGATATGGCGGATCAGTGACCATATTGCGGCCAATATTAAACCAAAGAAAAACGACCATAACATAACGGGGTAAGTGTCGAGCCAGAATAATACGATCCTGGAAACAGTCAAGATACTCAGTAAAATACCAAACAGTAGGGTAATGAGGAATGTGCCATTGATATGTCGCCACATGGCGCCTAAGCCTTGGCGAAAAAGAACCTTCAATGCTTCAGGACCACATTGTTTTAACGAATATATCAGCTCTTCATAAATACCCGTAATAAATGCAATAGTGCCACCCGACACACCAGGAACCGCATCTGCGGCGCCCATTATTATGCCCTTTGATACCAACGCTAGGTAGTCGCGCCATGTTCGTTTAAGTTGCATTATTTTTCAGCCCATAAATGATTTGTTAAAAATACCCAAGACGGATTGGCTTGGGCTATGTCGCCAGACTGGAGCAGGGCATTCAAATGATATCTCCAGCGACAAGTGGTACGAAGCGTACCGCTTCAATTATTTTTTCACTAAAGCCTTCACCCTCACGAGTGATGCAATGTAATTGCTGGCTTTGTTCGCCAACGGGGATAATTAAGCGTCCGCCATCGTTGAGTTGCTCAACTAATTTACTGGGCACTTGACTCGCTGCTGCTGTAACAATAATCGCATCGAATGGGCCTTTGCTTGCCCAACCTTGCCAACCATCACCGTGCTTCATAGAGACATTGTGCAAATCCAATTGGTTCATTCTGCGTTTAGCTTGAAATTGCAGACTTTTTATTCGTTCAACGCTAAATACTTTATCGAAGAGCTGAGCCAATATGGCGGTTTGGTAACCTGAGCCGGTGCCGATTTCAAGCACAGCCTTGGGGGCATTACTTGATGCCAGCAATAACTCTGTCATTTTTGCTACTATATACGGTTGCGAAATCGTCTGACCCTGACCGATTGGCAAAGCAGTATTCTGATAGGCTTTATGACGTAAAGCATCAGGCAAGAATAATTCTCGAGGGATGCAGGCCACTGCATTAAGAACCGAAGCATTATGGATGCCTTCTTGTTTTAACAGATGGGCTAGGCTTTCCCCTTTGCGTGAAGAAACTCTCATGTAACTGTTTATCCAACGTGTGTGATTAAGGCCAAATGGTGAATAGCAATAAAGTACTTATGCCGTTACTAATTATTATATTTTTGTTATCCATTGTCGCACATCCTCAAGAGATTGATGAGCGGTCATATCCACAGATAAAGGCGTCACTGAGCAATAGCCTTCGCTAATGGCGTGAAAATCAGTTCCTGGACCTGCATCTTGTTCGTCGCCCACCGTACCATACCAGTAAATCTGCTTACCTCTAGGGTCAACATCTTTGATCATTGTTTTAGCGCGGTGTCGTCTACCTTGGCGCGTGACTTTTATACCCTTAATTTGCGCATAGGGTAAATCAGGAATATTAACGTTTAAAATCTGATCAGTCGGCAGCGGATGCGCTTGTAAATGTCTTACAATACGGCTAACTAGTTTAGCTGCACCGGCAAAGTTATCACTGGTGTGTGCACAAAGCGACACCGCAATTGCGGGTAATCCCATATACCTGCCTTCGGTTGCGGCTGCTACAGTGCCAGAATAAATAACATCGTCACCTAAGTTTGCGCCGTGGTTAATGCCGGATATAACAAGTTCGGGGTCTTGCTCAAGAAAGCTGTTCACTCCCAGATGTACGCAATCCGAAGGGGTTCCATTAACTGCGTAGAAGCCACTTTCCATCTGTTCTATGCGTAAGGGTTGCAATAAAGATAACGCATTACTAGCGCCACTACAGTTGCGATCTGGGGCGATGACGGTTATCTCATGCTCTGGGCTTAATTGGCGATATAATTCAGCTAAGCCTTGGGCGAATACGCCATCATCATTGCTCAGTAGAATTCTCATTCTGCAGGCGCCAATTCAGTTGTGACGACAGTTAATATTTCACGTAACACCGAAGTGGCAAATGTACCGGCTGGCAAATCGAAGGTAATACGTAAGTTGTTCTGTTCCAATGCCCAGGTAAGATTATGTGGGTATAAAACAATGGGGCGCCTTTCTTGCTCTAAGCCCAAGGAGACCAGTGTTTCTGTCACTTTGGGATGTTTAATGACGACATTTTTTTCGAAAACTAAAGCCGCTCCCGTTGAGGCAAGCTCTCCCTTTCCCCACAGTGGCGCAGATAAATAGATATCTTGCTCAGCTAAACGACGCTTAACATCGCCGTCTATGGTTTCGCTAACGAAGTAACTGTGGTTGCCCGCTAAAGACATTACATCACCTTCAAGAGGCGTGTCGAAATAGCCTGATTTAATGCGCTCACTTAGTACTTCGTTGAATAGCCAAGAGCGTAAGGCGGAAATAGCCATCGAGCGTTTATTGCGATTACGTATTGCTTCGCCGTTAATCATTTTTTCCGCGAGAACCAGATTACTCCCTTTGGGATCGTAACGGCTGTCACCAAAGCGTTGCGGACCATAATAGTTAGGTACACCGGTTTTACATATCTGTTCAATCCGTTCGGCCATGCCATCAGGCTTGGTGATGTCACGTAGTAAAATGGTGAATTTATTGCCTTTTAAAGCACCGGTACGGAGTTTCTTATTATGCCTTATTGCTTTGAGTACCTTTGCGCCGGGCACGTTTAAGGCAGACCAGTCATACTCTGCTTTGCCGGGTTTGTGTACGCCAAACCACTGCTCACTCACAGAGTGTTTGTCTTTTCGCCCGGCGTAAGTTACGGCACGTAGGGGTAATTGAGCGAACTTAGCTATTTGTTCGGCTAAATATGCGGTGTTTAGCTCTTCTTTACGTACCCATAAATAAATATGTTCGCCTTCGCCTATAGGTTCGTAGCCAAGAATTTCTTGCACGATAAAGTCTTTGGGCTGTTGCTTGAATATACCAGTGGTTTCTGGTGTGCTGTGTAGATATCGCCAATTATCAATTTGCATTTAAGTTATACCGTATCGTTTGTGCTTAAAAGCACAACCGCGTAACAGGCAATGCCTTCTTTGCGTCCTGCAAAGCCTAACTTTTCAGTCGTGGTTGCTTTTACATTGACTTGATTCAACTGAGCACTAACATCATGCGCGATGTTTTCGCGCATCGTTAAGATGTGAGGCGACATTTTAGGGGCTTGAGCCACTATGGTTAAATCAATATTGCCAATTTGATAACCTTGTTGATTCACTAATTTCATTACATGAAGTAATAACGCTCTGCTATCAGCACCCTTAAATTCTGCATCCGTATCCGGGAAATGTTTGCCTATATCACCTAGAGCGAGCGCGCCTAACAACGCGTCGCATAGCGCATGCAGAGCGACGTCACCATCAGAGTGCGCTAGCAGACCTTGCTCGTAGTCAATTTTAACGCCGCAAATAGTGATAGGGCCGTTGTCACCAAATTTGTGTACGTCGTAACCGTGACCTATGCGCATAGTCATAAACTTGCCTTGTGTTGTAAGTAAAATTCCGCCAATTGTAAATCCTCTGGTTGGGTTACTTTGATGTTACTCGCGCGCCCTTCAATCAACTTTACTGTGCCTTGAGCCCATTCTATTGCAGAGGCTTCATCTGTGATCTGCACACCCTGTTGTGCCGCATTACGCAGCGCATCGCGCAGTGTCATTAAGGGGAAGAATTGCGGCGTCAAAGCATGCCATAAATTATCTCGGCTCTCAGTCAGTAATATATTTTGCGAAGCATCACCCCGCTTCATGGTATCGCGTACGCGGCAAGCGAGTATCGCGCCGTGTTTTGAATACTGCGCGACCGCTAACAACTTGGTTAAATCATCGTGGGCTAAACAAGGACGAGCAGCATCGTGCACCAATACCCATTCTTCATTTTCAATAGTACTTAGCCCTGCAAGGACTGATTCGGCGCGCTCATCACCGCCATCGACTTGCGTGATCCAAGGTTGACTAGCGATGGCTAAACTTGAAAAATAGTTATCTTGTGGGTTTAGCGCGACCACGAGATGCTTAACCTGCGGATGGGCGTACAAATTCTCTAGGGTGTGCTCTAAAATTGTTTTGCCAGCTATGGTTAAGTACTGCTTGGGTCTGTCGGCCTTCATTCTTTGACCAATGCCTGCTGCGGGCACAACTACGGTGTATTGGGGGAGAAGTGACATCTATGTTTAATCTTCGCTAGGTAAAATACGGTAGAAGGTTTCACCTTGTTTGATCAGGCCGAGCTCGTTTCGCGCTCTTTCTTCTACTGCCTCAAGACCAACTTTGAGATCTTTAATATCTGCTTTGAGTAGATTATTACGTTGCAGTAATTCAGCGTTTTGCTCGGCTTGGTCAGCGACAGACTGCTCCATAGCGACGTATTCTGGAATACTATTTTTACCAAACCATAAGCGATATTGTAGTGCTGCCAACAAAGCGAAAAGGAGTATGGGCACTACTTTCATTTTTGTCGGCTCCTTGTGTTGGCTGAGGTTAATTAAATCTTTGGCAGGTATTATGCCGAGGTTTTGTTACCGCGGCTAGTGAAACACTGCTTGTAAGCGAAGCAGGCAATGAGCGAACAATATAAAAAGGCCAGTTAACAAAAACTGGCCTTACAATTTTTTACCGAATTTAGTCATTAACCTAAAACCGAAAAATGTCGAAAGACGCCGGTTTAAAACTAATTAAAAAACTTACCTTTTAGCTTATCTTTTAACTTGTCGGTTAACTCGTTTTTCTTGTTGTCTACCACACTATTCAGCTTGCTATCAAGCATGCTTTGCATACTGCTTAAGTCGCCATCAGCGAGCTTTTCCCAGTCTAACCATTGGCTCATCTCTGAATCGGTAGCGCCTAATGGCCCTTCGATTTTAGCATTGAGTTTTTGCTTAAGTTCAGCAAGCTTACTGTTCTGGTCGCCAGTCAAATTCGATAGCATAGCCGTAGCTAATTGTTTATCTAAATCAGAGCTAAAGCTTAAATTGATATCGCCTAATGTACCGCCAATATCGGAGTTAATGGTTAGGTTAGACAGGCCTGAAAGCGTTTCAGCAATAACGCTGGTAAGATTATTACTACCGGTTGCTGTTAACTGTAATTGACTAAGGGCGGCATTACCTGTGCCCGAAACAACGTTCTGATTGATACTGGCTTTGCCTGAGCTTGATAACAATCCTTTAAGTAATTTTGAAGACAGCTTATCTTGGTCTAACAACGAAACATCAGACAGTGCCAGACCACGTAAATTCCAATCTTGGTTGGCTTTTACACCTGTATCGTTTAGCCAAAAATCGCCGTTTAATTTAAGGGACTGCCACAACTTGCTCGCACTTGAGTCAACTTTGAACGTGGTAGGACGCCCGATTTTGTCGTGCTGATTAGTAATGTCGTGCCATACGCTCAGCACGTTTTCACTCTGCCATTTGATAGATATATCAGCATTGCGTACTAAAAAATCTGGCAGCGCAGCTGTGTCATCAAATGCTATCCAGCGGCCATTATATGCTTGCTCTTCAGCGAGTTCTTCTTTGCTTTTACTCAGCATAGGAGCAGCTAAATCATATGCACCGAGTACGTATTGACTAAATTCTCCTGCTTTTTCTCCAAAAACCATGGTTGTTACGTCTTTGATTGCTCCTTCATCACCGGCAATCAACCCCTGTAGTTGAGCGTAATCTTCCCCGGGCGCTGATTTTAGTTCAGCTAACGTCGGTGCCATCTCGCTTTTAGCTGCGTTTGCCGCATCTTTAAACTCGGTAAGCTTGGCTTTATCACTTTTAATTTCTTCGCGCAGGGCATCAAACTCTTCTTTTGCTTTAGCGAGTTCCAGCGGATTTTTATAATCTGTATTAGTAATAGCTTCTACACGTTTCTTATAATTTTCTAAGGTGTCTTTACTGGGCAGTTGGGTGTATTTGCTTTTGAGTATATCGCTGTGTTTTTTATAAGCGGCTTGAGTTTGCTCAACCGCTTTAGTGGTTTTTAACGGCGAATTAGCAAGTATTTCATCTACACTGGGAAGATTTTTTGGATCAAACGCTTCTTGTAACTCTTCTTTTATCGCAGTAGTGGCAGTGCGATAAACCGCGCCTTCAGATTCTCTAGGCTGGGCAAACTGCACCCCACTGATCGTTAAATCATCAATGATTATTTTACGTAACAACAAAGGCGTTAATTCGATTTGCGCAGTAATCTCTTGTGCTTGAACTTGGTTCTGAGTTGGCGTTGCGGGATCTGTTAACTGAATGCCGCTTAGCGTGACACCAAAAGGAGAAAATGTATGCGTGACTTGGGCAATATTGACCTCGGCACCGGTGGTTGATTCTAAACTTTTTTCTGCGGCTAATTTAATCCAAAAATCTAAAAATAGGATAGCGATAGCGGCTATAAGCCCAGTAATAACGAAAAATGCGATGAGTCCAGGCCAACGAATAAGTTTCTGCATGTTTACTCTCCTAGCGTCTGGTAGATTTGGTAGATACGGCTACCTTTAAGGAACTGAACAATCTTCAACTTATTTATCCATTGCATGAAGCGTACGCGATATTGAACGACTAAAACTTTACTCAATATTAGAATAAAAGGTGCCAAAATTAGGCTGAACAGTAAGCTTCCTAAGGTAAGTGTATGATAAAATTGGGTAAGTTGACCAAATGTCGAATTATACAAACTAGTCCACAAACCCGTTAGGCCTGGTGATGTCAGCAAGGATTCGCCTATATCTGCCATCATAGGATTCAGCAGCAGCGTGAAGCCAGAAAACAGTGCATAAGCGAGTAGGAAGGTGCTGAGGTTAACCCGTAAAAAAAGTACGATAAATAAAATGAACACGCTGTGTAAGCCGAGAAATGGGGTTAAGCCCATAATCATCCCTAACATTACGCCAAAAGCAAGTTGCCAAGGACTGTCGTCCGAGTTCAATGCTTTTAAAAGCTTGGCCAATAGTTGCATGGGTAAGTCCTTGTATTAAGAGTAATTTAAATAAAAATAATGTTATGTACCACTAACTAGTTCGTCAATTGCAATGTAACTACCAAGCGACAATAACAACCCGCCACTAAAGCGGTTTTGCCATATTTCAAAGGCAGGGTGTTGGTTTAACCATTTGCCCAATTTTCCAGCAAGCATAGCCACAGATACGTCACAAATAAACGCGATAAGCGCATACATAATGCCCAGTACCGCAAATTGTCCAATAACAGAGCCCGAATCCTCTTTGATGAACTGGGGCAAAAATGCAATGAAGAATAATGCTGTTTTTGGGTTGGTGAGTTCAACCAAAATACTTTGCGCAAAAATGCGCGGGATCGACATCACTGTTATTTTAGGTTTGTTTTCATCTCGGTGTTTGTGACTAAACAGATATAACCAACCAAGGTAAAGTAAGTATGCCGCACCTGCGAGTTTGAGCAACATAAACGCCAGTGGAGAATAAATAAAAATTGCTGCTAGGCCAAATGCAGTCGCCAGTACATATACAAAAGAGCCTACCGCCATTCCACCTGCGGCAGCGATGCCTGCTTGATGCCCCTGACTAATACTGCGAGCCATGATGTACAGATTTGAGGGGCCTGGAGATAAGCTGAGTAACAGCGCTGCAACGGAAAACGATAACAATATATCTAAAGATGGCATGGTGACTTCCTTGGAATAAAAACAAAAAGCCGCCTTGGGGCGGCTTTATAAGTAATGAGGAATATCCTAAACATTACATCCAAGTATCGCTTTTTCGGCGTTTTTTAGGCAAGTAAGCCACGATCACACCTAAAATCAAACTAATGAGTGCCACAATACCACCACGTGTGAACCATTGCATTTTCGCTGTTTGATCGGCTGCGTCTAGTTTCTGACTAAAGTCGGCATTTTGCTCTTCAAGAGTTTTTAATTGCTTCGTCAGTCTATTGTTCTGGGATTGAAGCTCAGAAAATTGCTGGCGCAAACTATCGTTTTCATTTTGTTGAGCAGAGGTACTTTGGGTTGCATCAGCCAGTTGCTGCTGTAATCCAGGCACTAATTCACGTAAACTTTTTTGTTTACTAACAAACTCACCATCAACCCAACCTGTGCGGTCTTTGTCATCGACAATTTCAACATAGTTGCTTTCACTGTCGGTGCGCAGAACTGTAACTTCAGATCCTGCGATGATAGAGCCCAGAATACGGTAATTTCTACCTGGTCCTGAATGTATAAAAGTAAATAAATCATCTGAAATATATTGCGTCTCACCCTGTGATTGTTGAGCACTTGCTTGAATAGTAGGCAACAAAAATAAGGCGCAGGTAACACTGATCAAAAATCGCTTTAGCATAATAAATATATAGTCTCTGAATGTCTGGCTCGATCTTATGGCCTAGCTATGGGAAAGGCAATAGGTGAACCGGATTAGTCTTACACCTTGACCTTTGCGTTGTACTGTACAAAAGGGAAAGGTAAGGTACTTTTTTAAAAATTAAATGACAATCACTATGGACATAGAAATTGAATTAAAGTTGCTTGCAACCCCAAGCGCATATCAAGATATTTTATCTTGGTTAGCGCAAAGTAAACTAAATTACACTGATTCTGCTGGGAAGCAACTGCGCAATGATTACTTCGAAACACCTCAACGAACATTGCGTAAACATGACATAGGCCTACGTATCCGAGGTTGCAATGGTGAATTTGAACAAACGGTAAAAACCAAGGGCATTGTAGTGGCGGGCATGCACCAGCGTCCAGAATATAATGTACCGTTGCCTAGTCCTGACTTGAAGTTAGATTTATTTGATCCACGAATTTGGCCTGCTTCGGTAGATCTAATTGCACTAGAAAACGATTTATATCTCATGTTTTCCACTGATTTTTTGCGCCATACCTTTCTTATTACATTTTCAGATGATGCTCAAGTTGAGTTGGTATTCGACCAAGGGACCATTAGCGCGAATGGCCGAAGTGTTGATATATGTGAAGTCGAGCTCGAATTGAAAAAGGGTGACCCAGCAATACTCTTTGAAATTGCCCAGCAACTTGTTTGTATCACTCCTTTACGCTTTGGTATGCAGTCAAAGGCGGCTAGGGGCTACCGCTTGGCAGATAACGCGGCACTGCAATGCTACCAATCGCCAGCAAATTTCAACATGAACACAAATATGTCGACGGCTCAAGGTGCGATCGCTGCACTCGAGCAGTCTCTTGAGGTTTGGCAAGGTGGTGAAGATGCGTTTTATCAAAGCCAAAACGTTAATGATTGGCGTACGATTAAAGCGGGTATGTTATTGGCTGAGGAAACGTTAAACCTATTTGAAAATCAATTCAGCCCGGCCAAAAAGCAACAAATTTTAACGTTAGGCCATCAACTAAGGTCGTTGATAGGGCAGTATGAAAATGTCGATTTAAGCCTTTGCGCGCAGGCGCTAAGCGACGAAGAAAACCCGTTCCTTGTCGGTGCGCCTCACGCATCAGAACTCAAGGAAAAACTGGCAACATTGGCTTCAACTGCTACGTTACTGTCTACGATGAATGCCTTGCTTAATGATAAACAAAATATGCAGTTACAACTGGGCATTGGCGCGTTGCTACTAGAGGAGTCAAAAGCGCCTAAAGCCTGTGATAAGTCTTTGAGCTACTTTGTAGATGAAGCACTCGAGTGTTTTGATGATGGGTTAGCGAGCGCACGCAATAAGTTGGCGCTTTTCAAGGTCCTGTTGGTAGACCTGAAATTACCTATTGATATAAATCACAATGATGACCCATGGCCAGTACTTCGCCAGGAAGATGAAAGTAGTTTTCGCACTGGCCTTACTAAGTTGCTTCAGCAGGGTACGATAGTGTTGCAACCAGAAGTAACAGAAAGAGTGCTTATTTGGTGTGCTAAGAATTAATCGATTTAAGTAATCGATTTTTCGTACTTTAATCTTTTTTGTTAAATGGCATGCTAGACAACATAGCAAAAGCTTAGCTGATTAATTGCTCGTCGGTTGGCACAGTAAACGTTAGATAATTATCAAGAACAACGGTGAAAACCGGCGCGCTGAATGCGCATAACAACAACGTGGAGATTAAATGAAAGCGTCAGATTTATTCGTTAAAGCCCTAGAGGCGGAAGGTGTTGAATACATTTTTGGGATCCCTGGTGAAGAAAACCTGGATTTATTGGAATCTCTACGAGACTCAGACATTAAATTGATATTAACCCGCCATGAGCAAGGTGCTGGCTTTATGGCTGCAACATATGGACGATTGACCGGAAAAGTAGGCGTGTGTTTATCAACGCTCGGTCCTGGTGCTACCAACCTTGTTACGCCAGGTGCTTACGCTCAGCTAGGTGCTATGCCCATGCTAATGATCACTGGGCAAAAGCCAGTGAAGACCAGCAAGCAAGGGCGCTTTCAGGTGATTGATGTGGTCGATATGATGCGTTCAATCACTAAATACACTACGCAAGTTGTTAGTGGTGACCGTATTCCTTCAGTTGTGCGTGAAGCGTTTCGACTTGCTCATGAAGAACGTCCAGGTGCGACCCACATTGAATTGCCTGAAGATATCGCTGCAGAAAACACCCAAGCTCAATTGCTTAAGCCAAGTATTTCTCGACGTCCCATTGCAGAGTATAAAGCGATTAACAAAGCCATTGAGATGATTGAAGGTGCCCGTTCACCGTTGCTGCTTATTGGAGCGGCGGCGAATCGCAAACTCACGTCAAAAATGTTAAAGGAATTTGTTGAAAAAACAGGTATTCCGTATGTGACGACCCAAATGGGTAAAGGCGTGCTTGACGAATCCCATGAGTTATTTATGGGTAATACCGCGCTTTCATCCGGTGATTTCGTGCATCGAATCATCGACAGCTCTGACCTTATTATCAATGTTGGCCATGATGTCGTAGAGAAGCCACCATTTTTCATGCAGCACGGTGGTCGAGAAGTCATTCATATTAACTTTGAAACCGCAGCTGTCGATCCAGTTTACTTCCCGCAACTTGAAGTGGTGGGTGATATTGCTAACAGTATTTGGCAGATTAAAGAACAAATTCAGAAACAAAGTGCATGGGAATTTAGTTTTTTCAAAAAAGCACATCAAGCATTTTTAGAGCATAAAGCGGAAAGTGAAAATGACGATCGTTTTCCTGTGTTACCCGAGCGTTTTGTGCGCGATATACGTGAAGCGATGCCTAGAGATGGCATAGTCACATTAGATAACGGCGTATATAAAATTTGGTTTGCACGCAATTATCCTGCAGCGTTGACAAACACCTTGTTACTGGACAACGCGCTGGCAACCATGGGCGCAGGTTTACCTTCCGCGATGGCCGCTAAAATGGTTCACCCAGACAAGCCGGTGTTGACTGTATGTGGCGATGGTGGGTTTATGATGAACAGCCAAGAGTTAGAAACGGCTGTGCGCTTGAAATTGCACATAGTCGTCGTCATCTTAAGAGATGATGCGTATGGCATGATCAAGTGGAAACAAGCCAACATGCAATTTGCGAATTACGGTTTAGATTATGGCAACCCTGATTTTGTAAAGTACGCAGAAAGCTATGGCGCCAAAGGTTGGAGAATTGAAGCGGCCGATGAAATTTTGCCTCTTGTAAAAGCCTGCTTGGCAGAGCCCGGTGTACACGTTATCGATGTGCCGGTCGACTATAGCCTAAATGACAAGACGTTGAACGAGACGATCCGCGAACGTAGTCAGCAACTATAAGGAAAACAGCATGTTAGCGAAAGAATATCCCTATTATTTGGCGAGTAAAGCCGTATACGCGAATCGCGATCTGAAGATCACCAATAAGTATACGGGTGAAGTAGCGACTTATGCCGCATTGGCTGACGCCGCCGTTATTGATAAAGCCATTGCGGCTGCTGAGAAAGCCCAGCCATTGCTCAATAAAATGGCGCCTTATGAAAGACAAGCCATACTTAATCACTGCGTAAAGCGCTTTGAAGAACGCTTTGATGAGCTAGCCCACGCATTGTGTATTGAAGCAGGTAAGCCCATTAAAGATGCTAGAGGCGAAGTGACACGCTTAATCGACACCTTTAGAATTGCTGCAGAAGAGTCTGTGCGCATGAAAGGTGAAGTGCTTAATCTAGAAATTACCCCTCGTGCAAAAGGGTATCAAGGTAAGTATAAGCGTGTACCCATTGGCCCATGTTCATTTATTTCACCGTTTAATTTCCCACTGAATTTAGCGGCTCATAAAATCGCGCCGGCCTTAGCTGTCGGTTGTGCTTTTGTGATGAAGCCCGCAAGTCGTACACCATTAGGTGCGATAATTATTGGCGAAGTGTTAGCAGAAACAGACTTGCCTGAAGGTGCATTCTCCATTTTACCTTGTAGTCGTGATGGTGCAGATTTATTTACTACTGACGAGCGCTTCAAATTACTGAGTTTTACCGGTTCACCGCAAGTCGGTTGGGAATTAAAAGCTAAAGCTGGCAAGAAGCCAGTGATCCTAGAGTTAGGTGGCAACGCAGCTTGTGTGGTGGATGAAGACACCGATTTAGACGATGCAATAGAGCGCATTGTTTTTGGTGCTTATTATCAGTCGGGACAAAGCTGCATTAGCGTGCAGCGTATTTTGGTTCACGAAAAACTGTATAGCGAATTCAAACAGCGTTATACCGAGAAAGTGGCCAATCTAGTACATGGTGACCCGCTTGATGAAAGTACCTTTATCGGACCGATGATTTCAGAATCGGAAGCCGAGCGTCTAGATACTTGGATCCAAGAAGCGGTGAAAGGTGGTGCGACTCTGCTAGCTGGCGGTAAACGCGATGGCGCTATGTTGCAAGCTACCTTGTTAGAAGGGGTTGCTCACGATGCGACCGTGAATGCCGAGGAAGCGTTTGGGCCTGTGTCTATTATCAGCTCATTCAGTGACTTTGATGAAGCGTTGAAAGAAGTGAATAACAGCCAATTCGGTTTGCAAGCCGGCATATTCACTCGTGACATTTATAAAGCCCATAAAGCATGGGACGAATTAGATGTGGGTGGCGTGGTAATTGGCGATGTGCCAAGTTGGCGTGTTGATAATATGCCTTACGGTGGTGTGAAAGAATCGGGCCTAGGCCGTGAAGGGATCACATATGCTATGGAAGATATGACAGAAATTAAATTAATGGTACTGCGCACACCGCAGTAGATTGTTAAAATTGTCAGTTTATTAAGGCGCCCAAAGGCGCCTTTTTTGTAGCACTACATTATTCATGGTGAGCAATTAGGCGCTTTGTTACGAACCCAATTTATTCGCCAAAATAATCAGCTAATATTTTGCTGGTAAATTCTTTGCGCAAATAAAATCCTCTTGGCCGAGTTTGCACTATTTGGCCATTACGACCAATGGCGTCCGTTAGTGCACTGCCATTAGCGGCTTTAGGGCGCAGTTGTAAATATTCACCATGCCTCGCGGTAATGTTCTCGATATCTCCCATGGCTATCATGTCCATTATCTCTTCCCAGTCCTGACGCAAAGCCGCCTCTTCCTCTGCTTGTAAAGACCACAGAAATGGCGTGGCAATGCAGCGCTCACTTGGCGAAATATCGCGCCTTCCATCAATTGGCACCCACAACACTTTGTTTAGCTTATTGCGCACGCTGCTGGTAGCCCAATGAATTCCGGCTACATCGGTTAAATGGGCGTAACACACGTAGGTGGTTTCCAATGGTTTACCGGTTAAATCGATGGGAATAGTTTTCAGCTCAACGCCAATGTTGGCAAAGTCTTGCTGAGCTTTGGAACCAGCTTGTGCGCCAAGGGCTAATTCGAGTAATTGACCGCTCCAACCTTTTTCGCGCTTGAAGTCTTTGGGCACACGAATATTAGCCATGTGGCCCAATTCCCCTAAGGTTAGGCCTGCTAATTGCTCAGCCCGTTGGAGTAACTCGTCGATACTACTGGGAGGTGAGCTAGGTAATCTCATGTTCTTTTGCCAGTTGAATGCAGCCCAAAGCGATAAAGTATTGGGCGGCGTAATAGGTGCCCATGACTAAGACAGACTGGATAGGTAATGGAGTGATAAAGGCGTTAATGGCCAATAAGCTATCCGATGCGACAAACAATAGTGCGCCGAAACGTATTGATATACTTTGCGTTTGCGCCCCCATGGCTGTGATGACCATCGCGCTGATAACAACAAAATAACCTTTAACGGGTACTTGTAGATTACCTACTGCGGGGATCAACAAAAACATCATTCCAATCAGATACACCACAAATAAGCAGGTAAATAACGCAGTGATACGTTTCAAATTTAGCCATTGCAGTAAAAACAGGGCGTATAAGATATGTGCCAATGCAAACGCTGCTAAACCCAAAATAAAACTATTTTGAATTGGCAAAGCAAGCAACATATCGCCACCGGCACTGGATAATATGCCTGCTAGCAAAAGCCATTTTTTCGGTAAACAACAGCGCTGCCATACGACTAAGGCCAGAAGTATTATGGGCAGGGCTTTATGTACAAAACTCCACGAATACGCCGTAGTAAGTGTTGTCGCGATATAGCTCAGGGCCAAGAGCCCGTAAATTATTGTGATTATTCTATGCATAGTCAGTAGTTTATGGAAGAATGCCAATCAATAAAAGAATTGAATTCTCGGGAGTCTAAGTGATTGATGCCGAAGGATTCCGCGCCAACGTTGGCATAGTGATTTGCAATAGCCTAGGTCAAGTCTTTTGGGCAAGACGCTATGGTCAACATTCTTGGCAGTTTCCGCAGGGCGGAATCGATGAAGGTGAAACTGCTGAACAAACCATGTATCGCGAACTTTACGAGGAAGTTGGACTAAAGCCAGAGCAAGTTAAAATTTTAGCGGTAACCAAAAATTGGTTGAGATACAAATTGCCTAAGCGCTTGATTCGTCAAGGCAGTGCGCCTGTTTGTATTGGACAAAAACAAAAGTGGTTTTTGTTACAACTGACGTGCAAAGAACAAGATGTTGATTTGCTACAATCGGGCCATCCTGAGTTTGACGACTGGCGCTGGGTAAGCTTTTGGTATCCGGTTCGCAATGTGGTGTCGTTTAAACGTGAAGTGTATCGCCGAGCAATGAAAGAGTTCGCGCCTACTACCATGTCTTTAAGCTCAAAGCCGGCCCAAGGCCAAAGAAGTAAACGTAGACGCAAAAACTAAAGGGTTAATATGTTAACCAAGCTAAAACGCATCGTTAAAGAGGTGAATCAAAATCCCGTCCTAGATGATGCGCTTAGCGGTGTGGTAAAGAGTCTCAAAGAGGCGATTAAAGTTGACTCAGTCAGTATCTACCTCGCGAATTACGAAAAGCAGTGCTTTACCTTGCGCGCTACTGAAGGGTTGGCTAAAAGTGCGATAGGTAAGGTTTCGATAGGTTTTTCTGAAGGCCTTATAGGTTTGATTGGTCAACGCGAAGAGCCAATAAATATTAGTAATGCCCAAACTCATCCGCGGTTTAAGCACTACCCCGAAGTGCAAGAAGAGCAATATCACGCCTTTTTAGGCGCCCCGATTATCCATCAGCGAAAAGTGTTAGGTGTACTAACGTTACAACAGCAACGTAAACGCCTTTTTAGCCAAGATGAAGAAGCTTTTTTAGTCACTCTCGCCATGCAATTGGCAGTAGAAATAGTTAATGCGGAAGCCCGCGGTCGATTTAGCTTAAGTGACGAAAACTCCGAACAGAATGAGATTAAAAGTCTAAATGGAGTTCCCGGTTCATCAGGGCTAGCGGCAGGAGTGGGGGTAGTACAAAACTTACTGGTTAACTTGCGTAACCACGTTCCAAAACGCAGCAACGACCATGATATTCAGATAAAGCATTACCGTGCTGCTGTTAAGCAAACCCGTGAGCAAGTTGAGCTTTTATCTCAGCGTATTCAAGGGGAGGTTCCGGATGACGTACAAGCCATTTTCACGCTCTATCAACATTTACTAGATGCCAATAGTTTGGGGCGAGAAGTAGAGCAGAAGATTGTCTTGGGTTGGGATGCTCCCACCTCACTCAAATTAGTGATTGAAACCTACATTGCTCAGTTTCAGGCGATGAGCGATGCTTATATGCGTGAACGAGCGGTAGATGTGGAAGATCTATCCAACCGTATTTTAGCGAATTTACTCAATCTGGATACGACCCGGTTAACGCGTGAAGAATTACCCGAAAAATGTATTTTGGTGGCCGAAGAATTAACAGCAACCATGTTGGCCGAATTTCCAAAGGGTCGATTGTGTGGCTTGATTTCCATTCGAGGTTCGAGCAACTCCCACGCAGCAATTATGGCTCGAGCCTTGGGTGTGCCTGCGGTCATGGGTGTTACTGGTCTGCCACTGTCGTTATTGAATGACAAAGATATTTTGCTCGATGGTTATACTGGTGCAATTATTGTCTCGCCAAATCAGACAATTGAACGTGAGTTTCAGCAGCTTATCCATGAAGAACAATTACTAAGTGATAAAATTCTTGCGCAAGATGACTTGCCTGCACTGACCAAAGATAACTGTCAGCTGAGCTTAATGGTTAATGCTGGACTATCTGCTGAAATTGAAAACACCTATTCAAAATATGCAGACGGCGTTGGCTTATTCCGCACCGAAATTCCGTTTATGATGCGCCAACGTTTCCCCACGGAGACTGAGCAGGTTGAGCTATACCGAGCCATGCTTATGGCTGAGCCTGATAAACCGTTTACGATGCGTACCTTGGATGTTGGTGGAGATAAACCACTACCGTATTTTCCCATGTCTGAGGAAAATCCGTTCCTAGGCTGGCGAGGTATCAGGCTGACACTTGATCATCCTGAAGTGTTCTTGGTACAGATCCGCGCCATGTTACGAGCCAGTATCGGCTTGAAAAATTTGCAAATTATGCTGCCTATGATTACTTCTGTTAGTGAAGTACTAGAAGCAAAACGCTTAATCAGCCAAGCATTCTTTGAAGTTAAAGAAGAGACAAAAGAAAATAGCGGGCAGCTACATAAACCCAAAATTGGGGTGATGTTGGAAGTCCCAGCAGTTATATATCAAATGCCACAGTTGGCAAAAATAGTCGACTTTTTCTCTGTTGGTAGTAACGATTTAACCCAATATTTGCTGGCAGTTGATAGAAACAATGCTCGGGTCTCTGAATTATATGATAGTTATCATCCTGCTGTGCTTGCTGCATTATACGATATTGCTCAACAGGCGAATAAATTAGATGTGCCTATTACTTTATGTGGTGAGTTAGCAGGTGAACCTGGTGGTACTATTTTGCTGATGGCCATGGGATATCGAAAACTGAGTATGAATAGTCACAGTGTGATGAAAATCAAGTGGGTCGCACGCAGTGCTAGACTCGACGACGCCAAAATATTGCTTGATGAAGTGTTAGCAATGAGTGATCCGAAAAACGTGCGCGAGCGGGTTAATCAATATCTTGAATCGATTGGTCTGGGCGCTCTTATCCGCGCAGGTATTTAGCAGGAGTGAAATAAAGTGGATCCTGCATTATTTATATTATTGGTGTGCATAGGCCTCGGGGCCGTTGTGGGCTTATTCGCAGGTTTATTAGGCATCGGTGGTGGCTTAATCATTGTGCCATCTTTACTCTATCTATTAACTGAATACGTACACTTACCACTTAAGGTAGCCATGCCTATGGCTATCGCCACCTCACTTTCAACGATTGTGCTGACTGCTATTTCTTCATCTCGAGCCCATTATAAACTTGGGAACTTAAGGCAATTTTATTTACTTTGGACTGGGTTAGGCATTTCGGTTGGCGCGATCATCGGTCCGCAATTTGCCACGATGATCCCCGCCGAGTCGTTAAAGACTTTGTTTGCGATTTTGGTGTTAGTGATTGCAGCACAAATGATCTTGCTGGGGAACAAGAGCGCTAAACGCGATGTCTCTAAGGAGATATTGCTGCTTATTGGTGTGATCACTGGGTGTATATCTTCGGTGATGGGGATAGGCGGAGGTGCTATTATGGTGCCCGCTTTATTATGGTGCCGAGTGGATATTCGTATCGCAATCGGTTGTGCCGCCTTTAGTGGATTAGTTATTGCGCTATTTGGATCCGCCAGCTTTATTGTCGCTGGCTGGAACAACGAACATTTACCTCAATGGGCAGTCGGTTTTATTTATTTGCCTGCTACTTTAGGTATTGTTTGCACATCGGTCTTTACAGCAGGTTTTGGTGCGAAGCTAAGTCGCACCTTGAATACACAACTTTTAAAGAAAATTTTTGCCGGCTTTTTAATTATTGTTAGCCTTCGAATGTTACTAGGATAAAAATTCAACATGGTAAGTAGTTATTTTACATTTCCGCAGATAGACCCCATCATTTTTAGTGTTGGGCCTCTTAGTTTGCGTTGGTATGGCTTGATGTACCTTATCGGCTTTGCTGCCGCATTTTGGCTTGCCGGCGTCCGTTTATCACGTACTAACTGGACAAAAGACCAACTGAGCGATTTGTTATTTTGGGGCTTCTTAGGGGTGATTTTAGGGGGACGGATCGGCTACGTATTTTTCTATCAATTTGATCTCTTTCTATCTGATCCCATGTATCTGTTTAAAATATGGACTGGCGGTATGTCCTTCCATGGTGGGTTATTAGGGGTTATCGTTGCATTGTGGTGGTTCTCTCGTAAAGCCAAATGTAGTTTTCTGCAAGTGGGAGATTTTATTGTGCCGTTGGTGCCCATTGGCTTAGGGGCAGGGCGTATTGGTAATTTTATTAATGCCGAACTGTGGGGACGCACCACGGATGTATCTTGGGGCGTTATATTTCCAGGTGCTGGTTCCTTACCGCGCCATCCATCACAATTGTATGAATTTGCCCTTGAAGGCGTTGCTTTGTTTATCATTCTTTGGCTTTATTCACGCAAGCCACGTCCTGTAGGGGCGGTTAGCGGACTGTTCTTGGTCTGTTATGGTTGCTTCCGTTTCTTTGTGGAGTTCTTCCGTGAACCGGATCAACATATTGGACTTTATGAAGGAGCATTTTCAATGGGAATTTCTCAAGGGCAAATATTGTCTGCTCCCATGATTATTGGTGGGCTTGTACTCATGATTTGGTCGTTACGTCGCAATAAGATGGTAGAGACCCCAGCAATGCAGCACAAGGGTGTGAAAGCTTAATTGCTTATTTGTCTGGCTCACGTCTTTCGTGAGTCAGTCTTGTTCAAACCGGTCTATTCTACCCACGATACCTATACTTAATTATCACCCTAAAAAATAATCTGCTTTAGTTGTTCTTGTTAGTCTAAATCAACGATGGTTGATTTATATTCAGGAGTATTTGATGCTGGAAAATTTGTTTTCAATGCAGGGCAAAGTATGCGTGGTTACTGGTGGATCGCGCGGTTTAGGTGCTTTTATGGCGCAGGGCTTTTTAGAAGCCGGTGCCAAACGCGTTTATATTACTGCTCGCAAGGCGCAGGCATGTTTGGACACGGCCAAAGAATTGAGTAAGTTTGGCGACTGTGTCGCGCTGGTGGGCGATGTCGCCACAAGTGAAGGCGTGATGGACCTAGTGAAGCAAATCAATGAGCGTGAGCAACATATTGATGTATTAGTGAATAACGCAGGGACCGCTTGGGGCGCACCTTTTGGTCAGTTCCCTGAGAAGGGGTGGGACAAAGTAATGGATCTCAACGTGAAGAGCCCGTTCTTTTTGACTCAAGCACTGATGCCACTGCTGGAAAAAAATGCGACGAGTGAGAATACATCAGCGGTCATTAATATTGGCTCTATTGCGGGTATTGTTGGTAATGGACTGGATAACTTCAGCTATGCCGTTTCTAAGACAGCAATTCATCAAATGACGCGTGTATTGGCTAATGAACTGGTGGGTAAGCACATTCGCGTCAATGCGATTGCTCCAGGACGTTTTTATTCAAAGATGACCGAGTTTTTAAGCGAAGATAAAGAAGCATTCGAAGAAGAGTTACAGTCTATTCCTATGCGTCGCTGGGGAGAAGCGTCTGATATTGCTGGCGTAGCTGTTATGTTAGCAAGCCGGGCTAGCGCGTTTATGACTGGGCAGATATTACCGATTGATGGCGGCACCACACTCGTTAACTAATTTTCTCGGTTATATGCAAAAGAAGGGCTAGTAAACTAGCCCTTTTTTAAACTGATTGGTATTTACTTTCTTGTTGCGCGTAACATCCAAGAGGTCTTTTCATGGATACGCATGCGGTCAGATACTAACGCCGCAGTAGATTCATCATCACCCGCCTGAGCTAATTTCAATACTTCTCGTGAGGTTTTCACGACTTGTTCATGACCTTTTGTTAGCAGGTCAACCATTTCTGAGGCTTCTGGCACACCGTCAACTTCTTTGATAGAGCTTAGTTTTGCGAATTCTTTATACGTGCCTGGGGCCGCTATGTCTAAGGTACGAATACGTTCAGCAATGTCGTCTACTGCTGTGGCAAGCTCAGTGTATTGCTCTTCAAACATTAAATGCAATTCACGAAATTGTGGGCCAGTCACATTCCAATGGAAATTATGGGTTTGTAGATACAAAGTATAAGTATCTGCCAACAAAGCTTTTAGTCCGTCAGCAATCTTCAATCTGTCTGCTTCATTGATACCGATATTGATGGTCGTCATATTTATCTCCCTAAGGTCAGTTATTAAAATGCACAGAAATTAAAATTGTTGTCTTTATATAGGTGATATATGTGTCGTTTGCAGGGGCTTTACAAGGGGGAATGTGAAAAATAATACCTGTGAAATGTCTTTTTCATAAAGCGCATTAATTACTTATCGTTTAGATAAATTCTAGAATGATATTATATTTTTTGATTGCTAACATAAATACATGACAATTTTATGAACAAAAACTGCGCGGTAATTGTATAATATTCCATCTAGGAGTTTTTATATGCATTTGCTACGTTGGTCTGAGCTGACCGTTCTATTTTTATGTACCCCGCTGTTAATATTGTTCCTCGTCTCAGACTACGACACTTGGTTGATGCCATTATTGATTTTGATGGGGGGTTATTGTCTGTGGTTACTGTGGAGAGACGTCGACTTCAAACGTTTTCGCCTGTTTAATACCCATGATTTTTGGATGCATATTCGCGCGTCCTTAAAACTCTTCGTGCCAGCGGCTATCGCGCTCGGGTTGCTAGTGTATTATTTTGCACCACAAATTCTATTTAAATTGCCCAGAGAAGATCTCCAGTTTTGGTTGATAACTTTGGCTATTTATCCAATTATTTCGGTTATTCCACAAGAGCTAATCTTTAGAACGTTCTTTTTTCATCGGTATAAAGGCATTATCCCCTCGAAAAATATACGCTGGGCTCTGAGTACGTTGAGTTTCTCTCTTGCTCATGTGGTTTACGGAAACTGGATAGCAGTCGGCTTATCAGGTATTGGTGGGGTGCTTTTTGGATATCGCTATATGCAATCACGTTCAACATTAGTTGTTGTTATTGAGCACTCTCTGTGGGGTTCATATTTATTTACCCTAGGAGTTGGCGTGTTTTTGCTGACGCAAAATATTTAACCGTGCTAAACAATATCGCTCTACAAAAAATATATTCAAAGCATCTCCATTGTTAATGCCTGGTTAGTATTACGTGAATTAATAGTTAAATTCGCTATTGGTGAAACTTTAATATTGGTTAGTTGTACGATTTTACCGCAAAGTAGCTGCATTTTATCGACTAATACTGACATTTTCTTAACAAAAGCTATATTATCCGCTTCCTAATTTTTGGACAGACTCTACGCTTATCCTTTGCGGTTATTCGAGTCATAGAGAGAACATATGAAATTAAATAAAATCCTTTTAGCGGCAGGTTTAAGCACCTTATCATTGAACTCCTTCGCTGCTGCCTTTCAACTATCAGAGCACAGTGCTTCTGGTTTAGGGCGGGCCTTTGCTGGTGACGCCGCAATCGCTGAAAATGCCTCTGTTGTTGCCCGTAACCCAGCTTTGATGTCACAGTTTAGCGAGAATCAATTGTCTGTTGTTGGTACATATATTGTTCCTGATGTGAGCCTGACGGGCGAGAGCGCACCAGAATATTCTAGTGCCGCTGGGTTAGACGATGACAGTATTGCCCCCGAAGCCTTTGTACCTGCTACTTACTTTGTTATGCCTATTGATGACAAATTCGCCGTGGGATTTGGTCTATTCTCAAATTTCGGACTTGCTACAGAGTTTGATGAAGATTATGCGGCGGGACAGTTAGCGGGTAAAACTGAAATTGTGACCATCAATTTTAACAGCAGTGTTTCCTATAAGCTAAATGATCGCTTAACGGTTGCTGGTGGATTAAATGTTATTTATGCCGATGCAACGATTACCCGTCACTTAGGGGATTTCAGTAACGCCTTAGCTGCTAATGGTATAACTGTGCCTGCTAGTACGTTGGCTGTTGACTTAGAAGGCGATGACTACGGTTACGGATATAACTTAGGCGTAGCTTACGATATTGATGAAAACTCTCGCTTCGGATTCCATTACCGCAGTAAAGTTGATATCACCTTTGACGGTACGTATACCAATGAATTACCGCTTATCCCTAGCGTATTTCCCAATGGTCAGGCCGGTGAATCACAACCAGGTACAGTAAATATAGAATTACCTGCGATAGCTGAATTTTCAGGTAGTCATAAGTTAGACGAAAAATGGGGTCTTCATTACAGCGTAATGTGGACCCACTGGAGCAGTTTTGAGCGTTTAGAAGCGTACGTTCCTAGCCAAGAAGATCCTATTTTTGAAAAAGAAGAAAACTTTTCTGATAGCTTCCGTTACGCCATTGGTACCGATTACCAGTTAAATGCAAAAGTGAAATTGCGTGCTGGTATTGCTTACGACGAAACACCTACTGACTCTCAGTTGTTGTCAATTTCAATCCCTGATACCAATCGTTTGTGGTTAAGCGCCGGCGCAAACTACTTACTTGATGACAGTTCATCGATTGACTTAGGATTAAGCATTGTTCGTGGTCAAGATCGCACGTTTACTGAAGCAGATGATGCGGGTGGTGAGTGGGAGTTTAGTAGTGAAGGCAACGCTTTTATTTTAGCAGCCCAGTATAACTACGCATTCTAAGCTTATCAGCTACTACAAAAACCAGCTTCGAGTCGTTACTTAAAGCTGGTTTTTTTATGCCAAAATAACAAATATCGCACCGACAAGTATCATTCCTAAACCCAACTTATCTGAACGTTGTAATTTTTCTCTGAACCATTTTGCTGAAATCAGTAGAGTAAAGAAAATCTCTACTTGCCCCAAGGTTTTCACTAAAGCCACTGTTTCCAAACTCATCGCGGTGAACCAACCAATCGAACCTACAAAACTACAAAAGCTAATGACAAATACCAGTTTGGGCCTTGCCCATAGTGCGCGCAGAGTAATGGGTCTGCGGATTAGTAGCCACACCAGCATGATAATGGTTTGTACGAGTAAAACCCAAAACAACACATAACCCGCACCTAGTAAAAACGGCAGCTTCGTCATTAAGCTAGCTTCACGTACCAAAAGCGTTGTAAATGCGAAACATAGCCCGCTAGCTAGGCCTATTATCAGCGTTGGCCATGATATATTTCTCATGCCTTTTGGCACACTCATTAGCCATACGGCAATCCCACCGATAAGTACGCCAATCCAAGCTATATAAGATAGCGGCGCCGCAAAGAATAACGCCCCTAAAACGGCTGCAATAACGGCTTCACTTTTAGCTAAGCCAACGCCCATGGCAAAATTACGTAGACGAAATAACGTAACCATTAAAGCTGTGGCAAATATCTGTGATATTGCCCCGAGAATGATAATTAGATAAAAATGCCATTCCATTAGGGGGATCTCAGTATCACCATAATAGAACAGAAGAGATACGTAGATAGCCGCCATAGGAACGGCGAGTATAAAGCGCGCAAGAGTAACGCCTAATGTGTCAACGTCAGCACTCAAACGTTTTTGAAATGCATTTCGCCAAGACTGCATAAATGCAGCCATTAACGTAAACGGGATCCACAAACTCATATTCGATGCCTAAAATTTTGTGCGTGGTCAACTTTAGCGGGTAAAAATATGCAGTTTTCAGGAGGTGCTGCTAAGAAAACGCCTTTTTATCTAAAGTGATTAGTAATTTTTATACTGAGAAAGGGTACTTGATAGCCGGATGGTGCTCATAGCCCTCTATACTAAAGTCATCCATAGTGACCCAGGTTTCCAAGTCTTTTAGTGACTTAATCTCTGGATTAATAATGAGCTTTGGTATGGCCAGTGGTTCACGTGCCAACTGGACATCGCGCATCAGTTCAAGTTGATCTTCATAAATATGTGCATTAACTATCTTATGGTATGCCATACCAGCTTTCTTGCCCGTAATCTGAGCTACGATGGCCAGAAGGAAATAGACTTGTACCATATTGAAATTCAGACCTAGAGGCACGTCGCAACTACGCTGTGTACTATTTAAATATAAAGTATCGCCCAGTAAGGAAAAGTGATGGCTGTACATGCACGGACGAAGGCAGCCCATATGAAAAGCCCCAGGGTGATAAAAGGTGAGAATTTCACCACGATCATCAATGCCGTTTTTCAGGTCGTGCACAATTTTGGCCAACAAATCGATACTCCCACCATCGGGTTTGGGAAAGTTTCGTCCTATTTTGCCATAAATTAATCCGCAGTCGTCGTCACCTTTACGATAGGGATTATTCAACCAAGCTTCGTTTTCATTGGCATTTGCATCCCATGTTGACGTGCCTATTTTTCGAAAATCTGCAGCGTTATCGTAGCCGCGAATGTAGCCAATCATTTCAGCTATCGCTGACTTATAAAAGCTTTTACGGGTCGTAACCAGCGGGAACTCACCATTTGCAACATCATAACTGAGATCGGCGTTGATGACCGTCAGACATTTTTTACCGGTTCTTTCATTATTTACCCATATGCCATCGTCGACTATGCGTCGGCATAAATCCAGATATTGTTTCATAACGTTTGGCGACCACTCATTTAGAAATTACTGGCGATATTTTAGCAGATTATAAGCATTTGTTGGCTCGAAATTATGAGTCTTAATCATGAATACTTTGAACTAAGGTCTGCTTGTGGAAAAAGCCGATTAACCTTAAGATTAATGGATTCGTTTTATACATCACTGCGCAAAAAATTTTCCTTATCTGGCTTAAATGTTCAGGCTTTAACTACGGAATCGGTACTTTATATGACAACGTCAGTTCTTATTTGTGATGACTCCGCTTTTGCTCGTCGGCAGATGGCTCGTTCTATCCCTGACGGATGGGATGTGGAAATGCACTTTGCTGAAAACGGCAAAGAAGCAATAGAGTTTATAGAGCAAGGTAAAGGCGATGTTATGTTTTTAGACTTGAATATGCCGGTGATGGATGGTTACCAAACAATGCAAGTTGTTAAGGATCAAGACTTACCCACCATGGTGATTGTTGTCTCAGGTGATGTTCAGCCAGAAGCGCACAAAAAAATGTTAGCGTTGGGGGCGATTGCGTTTATCGGCAAACCCGTCGATAACCAAAAGCTGTGTGACATTCTGCGTCAATATGGCATTTACGCGGGAAAGCCAAGTGCCCAAGCGCGCAAGGATAATTTCGCGGTCATTGAATCCCACAGTCAAGGGGCTGAACTCGATGCTTATCGAGAAATGGCCAATGTCGCCATGGGGCGAGCTGGTGAACAATTGGCTAAGTTACTCGGGGAGTTTATTCGGTTACCTATTCCAAACGTAAATCTTATTACCCATAACGAATTGCATATGGCGATTTCTGATGTGAAGAATAGTGATAGTATATCTGCTGTATCCCATGGTTTTATTGGTGCAGGCATTAATGGTGAAGCATTAGTGCTGTTTGATGATGCAAATTTTGTCAACATGGGTAAGCTGCTCAAATACAGCCAAAAAAGCTCAATATCAGAATTTGAATTAGAAGTGTTGATGGATATTTCTAATATTTTGGTTGCGGCATGTTTGAATGCCTTATCAGAGCAGCTGAATGTCAGCTTTAGTCATAATCATCCCATTATTTTGGGACGCCATTGCGATATCGATCAAGTACTTGAAAATAACAGCCAGCGATGGGATAAAATTTTAGCAATTGAAATTGCCTACGCAATTAACTCACAAGATATCCAATTTGATCTGTTGCTGTTATTTCCAGGTCATGCCATGGAATTGGTTTACGATAAATTGCTCAAAACCTCACTTTAGGAGTCTGGTCTGTGCGGGACACAAACGACATAGCAGAAATGCATTGGAAGCATGATTTACTAGGCTCTATTGAGGTTGGTATTGTGGTGGTAGACCGTGATTACCGTGTAGTGGTTTGGAATCAATTTATGGAAAATCACAGTAGTATCGTTCCGAGTATGATCCGTGGGAAATCGCTGTTCGATAGTTTTTCTGAAATAGATGAGAACTGGTTGCGAGCTAAAGCTGAGCCTGTATTCTCACTGAAAAGTCCGGTTTTTGTCATTTGGGAACAACGCCCTTATTTATTTCACTTTGGTGCCAATAGACCGATTACTTCACCTTCCAAATTCATGTATCAAAATATCACTATTTTTCCTCTTGCTTCGTTATCTGGTCATGTTGATCAGATGTGTATAATTGTATATGACGTGACTGATCAAGCAGTAAGCAAGAAAGCAGTTGATGCGCTAAACATTAAATTGGAGCAGTTAAGTCGAGTAGACGGTTTAACTGAAATTTTTAATCGCCGTTATTGGGAAGAGCAACTCAGTAGAGAATTTAAGCGAAACATGCGCAGTCCAGGAAATTCATCGGTCATCATGTTGGATATCGATCATTTTAAAAAAATTAATGATACCTATGGTCACCCTGCGGGCGATGAAGTTATTCGCCAATTGGCAAAATTAATCAGCCATGTCTCTAGGGAGACGGACATCTGCGGTCGATATGGAGGAGAGGAGTTCACAATCTTGCTGCCCGATACTGCTGCGGAAAATGTCATGGTACTTGCCCAACGTATACGTCAGTCGGTTGAAAAGCTAACAATAGAGTATGAACAACAAAGTATTTCCTTTACAGTCAGTGTAGGGATAGCCCAATTTGATCCTGCATTTGAACAACATACGCAGTGGTTAGAGCGAGTAGATAAGGCCCTATACCAAGCAAAAACGGGCGGCCGCAATCAAGTGGTTATTGCCTAGTTTAGCCAATATCGTCACACTATAATTATAAGAAAACGCAGTTGCTATGAATAATAAAACGTTACGCCAGGCGTTATTAAATAAACGCATGCTCATTTGTATTTGCACTGGCTTTTCCTCCGGTCTCCCCTTGTATTTACTGATCCAATTTGTACCTGCTTGGCTGCGCTCTGCAGACATCGATCTGTCTACGATTGGGTTAATTAACCTAGTACTTTTTCCTTACACGTGGAAGTTTATATGGTCTCCGGTGATGGACCGTTTCGTGGTCCCATTTTTAGGTCGGCGACGGGGATGGATGTTTATCACCCAAATTGCACTTATCCTATTGATGAGCCTATTGTCTTTCTACGACCCTGCCACGGAAATCAGTCACATTATCGTTATTGTTGCGGCTATTGCATTTTTCAGTGCAAGCCAAGATATCGTCATTGATGCCTATCGACGGGAATTATTACCCGATGATGAACTGGGGGCAGGTAACGGGTTTTACGCTCAAGCCTATCGCATATCGTCTTTTGTACCCGGTTCATTGGCGATGATTTTGGCCGGTTTTTATCCTTGGTCAGTGGCTCATTTGAGCATCGCAGTCTTTATGCTGGTTGGCTTGGTCACAACTTTGATGATAGATGAAACCTCTAAAGCTGGGGATGAACCCAAAACATTACGCTCAGCTGTGGTTGAGCCGTTTGTAGAGTTTTTCCAGCGTCAAGGCTGGCAACAAGCCGTACTTATTCTATTGTTCATCATGTTTTATAAGTTAGGCGATAGTATGGCGACTGCGCTGGAAACGCCGTTCTTTTTAGATATGGGGTTTTCCACTGTTGAAATTGGGTCAATAGCCAAAATTGCCAAAACCATAGGAGCGACTGCTGGCACGATATTAGGTGGGATCATAATGGTTAAGTTGGGGATTAATCGCAGCTTATGGATTTTTGGCGTTTTTCAACTGATCTCCATTTTGGGTTACGTGATGCTATCTATGGTGGGTTATAACCATCTCGTTTTAGCAGTAGCCAGCGGCTTTGAGTACTTTGGAGTGGGCTTAGGTTCAGTTGCTTTAATTGCATTTATGGCTAAATCAACCAACCGACATTTTACCGCTACCCAATTTGCATTATTTTCCAGTATCGCATCTGTCCCTCGAACATTTGTGAGTGCGGGGACAGGCTATATTATTGAATCAATTGGCTACACACAATTCTTTATGCTGTGCTTTGTGTGCGCTTTGCCTGGCATGGCTATGCTGTTGAAAATAGCCCCTTGGAATACTAAAGCCAGCGAATCATAATGCATGAAAAACGAGACCTTAACGAGATGTTAAGGTCTAGCGCCAGAGTACTCAAAGGGGAAAGGGTAGTCTTCTTGACTCTCGAGAAAATGCACACACAAATCTAAGTCTCTGCGTACATTAATGTCTTCACGCAATTTCTGTTCAGGCCAAAAATGTAATTGATGCAGCACATACCAAAATACCCGTTCTCGTTGTGATATTGGCTGATTAGCGAGATGACTCACCTGAGACCATTCTTCCATGGTGTCCCAAAAGTATAGGTCTAATTCGTTGTATACTATACGGTTGTTCCAAAAAGCTCGCACAAAATACGCGAGTTGTTGAGACTTAACATTTAAGAATTTTTGTACATGGATCACAGCCTAATACCCTCGTATTTGAAAGTCGAATTAGACAAAAGTATAGTGTTTCGAATAAATTTTGTTGGATTTTTATGCAGGAAATAGTCGACAATTTAACTATCTAGTTGATAATTAAAATGTTTTATATGGCTACTACAATGTAATGAAATGTGTTACCAGCCTAAATTATGTAGCCACCCGTATATTTCTTTACTCACAAAAGCGCTATCAGGTTTAGTATTAAAAGCGCTGGTAAGTTCTCTCTGGCGATAATCTAACTTCAAGCTTTTAGTGGCGGTGGTTGTTCGTTGAGCTGCGCTTAGTAAACTCCAGCTATTATCTTGGGCGCTGTAAATATCTAGTATCGGCATTTCAGTGATAGCTGTGTACTTGGCAATAAGTGAGTTTAGATTCCGCTGGGGCCAAAATGGACTAATAGCGACCATTGCATCTGGGTTAGGAATTTGCTTTTCAGCATATATTTTTATCAACCAAGCGGCACTACTTCCTTGGGCTATGACTAAGCGAAATCCTGAATATTCTTGTGCCCGTAGCATCGTCGCTTTTATCAATTCCTTGAGCTCTGCTTCGTGCTCTAAAAAATGCGCATTACTGATGCGATGAATTTGGTATTGCGGGGAGCTGGGTGTTGCGGGTTTACTCTGTTGAGATTGCGGGTTTTGTTCCCTTGTCTCAGTTGGGGTTTCATCTGTTGGTGTTGCATTAGATTGCGTCCCAGATTGACCATTATCTTCTATAGCTAGATCAGGTTCAAAACCAATCGTCGGTGGCGAAACTTGCATGGTGACCCAACCTAAATCATTTAAATATTGCGTCAACATAGCGAGATTCTGCTGGCTTACTGGAGGACGCCCTGATTCACCAATTAGAATCACCACGCCATTGAGGTTAGACGTTGTATTTTGTGATTCAATTAACGGGACTGCATCCTGATTAACCTGTAAAACTTTAGCTTTGTCGGGAAACAGTTGTCGCTGAACATCGCTTAACGTACTCGCACTGGCTGCATATTGGGCAAGCGTAATGCAATACGCAATTAAGCAGTAAAATGTAGTCGTGCGGATATTCATAAAAAGCCGTTATTCACCTAATCATTACCTGTTATCGGATATGTAATGAAGTTACTTTAATAAACGCTGATTAAAAAGATAAAGGCGGATTAAGTATCTTTAGTGGGACGTATAAAACCGAATATGTAAGCACTAAATTATAACCTTGTCACTGCCCACAATAGCACTGGGTTGGTGATGGCTTGCGTATTTGACGGTAAACAAATAGTAGAGCGAAGTGGCTAGGCCAATTTTTAAAAAGCAGGTTCATCCTTGAACCCCATGTTCAGTTATAGCTGTCTTGGCAGCATATTATTAACCTGTGTCTTTACGGATTATTCACGACCAGGCGAATAGCTTCCAAGTTGACGCGTGCTTCGCTAATCACCTTTTTCAAATCATCAATTTGACCCTGTAAATACGCGATTTCTTCATCTCGAATAGAAGGGTTAACTTTCTGTAAGCTTTGCAAGCGTTTTAATTCGCCGCCTAATAGAGATCGCATTTGCTTTTGACATTGCTTACGCACTTTATCTGCGTCTTTTTCACCTTGGCTTTGCGCCACAGCAAGGGCTTTAGTTAACTGAGGTGTAAGAGCTTTAATAAGCTGATTGCCCATTTTTCCGCGCACTTTATCGAGTTTGATAAATTGTTTGTCCACAACATTATTAGTCGTATCAACGCATATCTTTATTGGCGTTGGCGGTAAGAAGCGATCAAGCTGCAATGACTTATCAGCTTTGCCTGACAGCACAAATAGACACTCAAGCCAATATGCGCCAGCAGGTAGTGATTTATCCTCTCCTAGTGCGACTGAGCTCTTTCCGGTAATTTCTGTGGTGACGGTTTCCATGGCGTGTTGCACCATAGGGTGGTCCCAACTAAAGAAGCTAACATGCTCTAAACGAGTAGCAGTAGTACGCTCATAGGTTATAGTCATACCTTCTTCATCGAGCCCGGGCAACGTTGCTACCATGGTTTCCGTAGGACGAAGAATATAACAGCTCTCGTCTTTGTCCTCTTGCGCAAGGCCTAGGGTATCGAACAAGCGTGTCATAAAAAGCTCAAGGGTAGGAGAGTCTTCTGCTTGTAAAATTTCTTTTTGCAGTTTTTCTACTCGGCCTTTACCTGATGAATTTAATTCAAGTAGTTTATCGCGACCTTGCTCTAGACGCGCTTTGAGTTGCCTGTGCAAACTAGCGGTTTGATTGATTAGTTTTTCACTGGCTGCAAAGTCTGTGGGAAACATCAAGCAGCTTTGCAATAGTTCTTGAGTCTCTTCGAATACCGTCATGCCAGTAGGGCAAGTTTGCTCAAATGCGTTGAGTCCCTGATGGTACCAGTCGAGTAATACCTGCTGGGCGCTCATATCAAAGTACGGCACATGAATGCATACATCTTGGGTCTGACCGATACGATCCAAACGGCCTATGCGCTGCTCAAGTAAATCGGGTACTTGGGGTAAATCAAACAAGACCAAATGATGTGCAAATTGGAAGTTCCTACCTTCACTGCCAATCTCACTACAAATAAGCACCTGGGCGCCCTCTTCGTCTTGAGCGAAATAGTTTGCTGCTTTGTCACGCTCTACTATGCCCATACCTTCGTGGAATACCGTTGCTCGGGTACCGGCTTTAACGCGTAATACTTCTGCTAGTTGTAATGCGGTACTCGCGTTCGCGCAGATGGTCAGTACTTTTTCGCCTTTAAGAGCTTGCAGTTTATCGATAAACCAATCAACGCGGGGATCGACATTAAACCAACTGTTGACCAAGTCTGGATTGCGTTCAGGGGTAAGATGTAACGATAAATTAGACGGGTCTTCCGCTTGGGCATTCAGGTATTCTTCCGGTTGCTCTAAGCTGTAGCTGAATAATTTACGATCCGGGAAGCCACTTACGCCTGCTCGGCTATTACGGAACAATAAACGTCCGGTCCCATGTCTATCTAACAGATTATGCAGTAACTGCGTCTTTTTTCTAGCGGTCATGGCATTGATATCGCCAAGCTCTTCATCTTTAGCGAAGGCTTCGATAGCCTCGATATCTTCTTTGCTTAGCACCTCACCGGATATTAAGGGAGAGATGGCTTGGGCTAGCTGGCTGTATTGCTGCTCTTCTTTCACAAAGCTGTGGTAATCATGAAAGCGCGCTGGATCGAGCAAGCGCAAACGAGCAAAGTGGCTTTCATGGCCAAGTTGATCTGGTGTTGCGGTTAACAGTAATACACCCTTGGTCACTTGAGCCAAACCTTGTATCACTTGATATTCTTGTGAAGCTTGTCCTTCACTCCAAATAAGATGATGAGCTTCATCTACAACCATTAAATCCCATTTGGCTTGCATGGCTAGTTCATAATAGCTGCTGTTGTGCGTTAAAAAATCTAAACTACAAATCACTAATTGCTCAGATTCAAACGGATTACCGCTTTCTCCGGCCATTGCGCTGCAACGTTCCTCATCGAAGATAGAAAATGCCAAGTTCACTCTGCGTAGCATTTCCACTAACCACTGATGTACCAAGCTTGAGGGGACGATTATTAATACACGCTCAGCCCTAGCGGTTAATAACTGCTGGTGGATGATAAGCGCGGCTTCAATGGTTTTACCTAAACCCACTTCATCGGCTAACAGTACGCGGGGCGCAAAGCGGCGACCTACTTCAGCAGCGATATGTAATTGGTGCGGAATTAAATCAACCCGTGCGCCTACAAAACCCAGTAATGACGACGTGCTATGGGCATATTGATGATTTAAACACTGCTCTCGTAAATCAAACCACTTGGGATGGTCAAACTGGCCGGCAAACAAGCGCTGCTCTGGCTGATTCAACTGAAAATGATGATCGATAAAGGTTTCTTTAAGAATTGCCTTTTCTTGGGTGTCTTGGCGAATACCTGTATAAGTGAGCATGCCGTTTTCTTCGCTCACACTAATAACCTGCATATCCCAGCCTTCATAACTGGTTACGTCGTCTCCTTCGCCAAATGAAATTCGGGTCAGAGGAGCACTCTGCTTGGCATAGGCACGGCTATCGCCAGTGGCCGGGAACAATAGGCTCACTGCGCGATTATCAACCGATACCACAGTCCCCAAGCCGAGTTCTGTTTGGGTATCGCTTAGCCAACGTTGACCAAGTGCGAATGAATGTTTTTGCGCCATAGAGTGTCTCCCAACAGTGTATGCATAACTGATTTTTTGATGCGGGCGGAATAATTTCGGCGCGCATTGTATACCAATAGTGCTTAGGGATGGAGGTGAATCCACCTTCTTCTAAACATATTGTGCATAAATACACATAACCCAAGCTTATGCAGGTCTAACCATAGGTGAAAAGACATGAATAGGCGCGTATATACACATAACATTTACTTAATAAAAGTAGATGATTAAGCACGAAAAGTGGTTTATTGTTTAACTAACAGGTAACCAATAGCAGTTCAATATTGAATACGGTTGGCTGTTTATTGGTGATTTGTAATGCAGTGCCTTTTATAAAAACGGAGTGACGAATGCCAGAAAAAAAAGCGTTAGACACCAGAATTTATGTACTAGATACCAATATACTGCTTCACGAACCCCTTGCCTTTTTATCCTTTAAAGAAAACGACGTTGTCGTCCCGATGACTGTTCTTGAAGAACTCGATTACATCAAAGACAGTAAAAAAGACGTTGCTCGTGACGCACGGGTATCCATTCGTGCCATGGAAGATTTGCTCCATGACGCTACCCCAGAGCAGCTTATGGAAGGCGTCAGTATGAAGGGGATTGGTTCTGGCGATACTGCGCCTACAGGGTCATTATCTATTTTCGTGGACCATGCTCTGCCTGCCGATCAACATGTGTTTACTAGCGACGAAAACGACAACCGCATCATTAATACTGCGTTGTACTTACAGGAGCAGAATAAACTTGGTCAAGTCACACTCGTGACTAAAGACATCAATATGCGACTCAAAGCAAAAGGAGCCGGGCTAGCGCACGTTGAAGACTACCGAACCGATCAATTAATTAGTGATATCAAATATTTGTCCAAAGGTTTTCATCGTTTTAAGGGAGATTTTTGGAGCGAAGTTACCGCGGTAAATAGTCGCTCTGAGGGCCGAGACACTATTCATACCCTGACCAAAGATGTTTTACCTGAAGCATACGTTAATGAATATTTACTTGATGACACTGAACATTTCGCTGGGTTGGTTGAATCGGTAACCGAGACCGAAATAGACGTGTTAGATTTAGGCTACGAACGCTTGATGGGTCGCCGAGCATGGGGGATCACGCCCAAGAATATAGGTCAGGCAATGGCGCTACATTCGTTACTCGACCCACACATCGACTTAGTTATCTTAACGGGTCCAGCAGGCAGTGGTAAAACCTTATTGGCATTAGCGGCAGCCCTTGAAATGGTGGTCGAAAAAAACATGTACGATAAGATTATTGTGACACGTAGCACCCCTGAAATTGCCGAATCTATTGGCTTTTTACCCGGTACAGAAGAAGAAAAAATGGCACCTTGGCTAGCGGCGATTACCGACTCTCTAGAAGTGCTGCACAAAAACGATGAAAACGTTAAGGGGTCCATGAGCTACATTATGGAAAAGGCCAATATTCAGTTTAAATCCGTAAACTTTATGCGTGGCCGCAGTATTCAAAACGCTATTGTAATTTTGGATGAATCACAAAACCTAACCGCGTCTCAGCTTAAAACTATCATTACGCGTTGTGGTGAAGGCACTAAGTTAATTTGCAGTGGTAACTTGGCGCAAATAGACAGTAATTATTTGTCTGCGGTTACCTCAGGACTAACTTACATAGTAGAGAAATTTAAAAACTTCTCAGGTAGTGCTACCGTCAATCTAGACGGTGTGGTGCGCAGCCGTTTAGCGGAATTTGCCGAAGAGCAGTTATAACACTACTCAATGAGTAAATTGGTCATTAAAACCGCCATTATCAATGGCGGTTATTTTCTTAAATAAAAAGTGGTTTTGCGATACCCACATAAGCCTCAAGTATCAATACCAACCAAATAATTACTACCCAAGGTTTTACCTTTTTAAGGCTACGAACCATTTTCTGGTTATCGCTATCATCGTGCGAGTCCTGGAGCATTTTGGCATAAGTGACAGAAAATTCTTTTAGGTTTATTCGGATCATAAGACCGCAAAATATTAAAAATCCGAAACCCAATAGTTTTAACGTTAACCACGGCGCTTGATCTAAGCTACCAGAATTGTACGCGTACACACACGAGGTGGCGATTACTGCGATCATTATCCAGCGGAAGATATAATCAATTTTAGTCAATGTGGGTATATAACGAGCGTTATGGTAATAGTGCAATACTAGCACCATGGTAAGCCATATTGGGCCCAGTAATATAATGCCTACAAACTGCCATGGATCATGTTGTACCCCTAAATAGTGAGCCAAAATCCCTCCGACTGTGAGCATTAAGCTCATACATATTTTGGGGATAAGATCGCAGCCAAGCATAATTTTAGCGGCTGTCATTCTGGTTTCTCTGCTGAGTTGGCTATCTACTACAAATTGACTTGAGTAGAAAACGCCAATGTCACCACCCAACCAATAACAGAAGAGTAAAATATGGATTAACAGCACGATGTCATATGGATTCATAGGGACTCACAATTTTACTGAATATAAACTATTTCAGGCTAGGTATAATCGACCGCCTTTTATAATTACATGGCAATTATCAAAGGGCGCGTATTTTTCATTAAAAAGCATTATAAAAATTGGCATATGACGCTTAAGGTATAATTTCGTAGCTATACATTCCCATATCGAGTGATCGTTGGCTCGTGGCAGCGGTTTCGTTTAATGTCATTAAAGCAGGGCCCGTCGGTTCCATTAACAAGTATGTTTCTCCTTCTATTTGTCGGCCTTTTTCATCCTTAGACAAGGGGAGTGATATGGCCAACAATGCGTGATTTGGTAAATACAGCATAGCTAATTCAATTCGTGGAAACAGCGCCCGTATTATACTGGCCATCAACACGGATTTGCTGTCGCAATCACCACGGTTGTTGCTAAGCAGAGCTAAAGGTGGCGAAAATCCAGAGCCATTTGAAGATAACCGATTCTCTAAGTCATCATACGGAATACTTTGCAACCAACTCAATAGTAAGTTTAAAAAAGCGCGCATATCCCCCTCTTCTGATGCCTCTAAATACATGGCTTCGGCAAACGGCTTCAGAACCGTTTGGTTCTCACTGATATAGCGTAAATGATCTGGCTTAATACCTTGCTGACCCAAATAATCACTAAAATGAGCGTAATAATTATCACTCAAATATTGCTCGAAGGCTTCGTCTTTGGCATCGAGTAATTGACGCTGGTACTTGGCAGCGGCTTGGGGTAAACGGCTACTTACACTGAGCTGTAGGTCACCACCAATACGCTTTATTTCAATTCGAGCATCTTTTGCATCGATTTTATTGCGTTCTTTTTGCATGGCAATGTATTGATATCGACTAACTTGCTGAGGCACAAACCGTTTGTGGTGACTGGTTTTTATATCATTAAGAGGTAAGGTGAAAGAAAACTGATGACGTTCCTGGTCTTTATCGTTCCATTGGTAACTCAGCTGAATATCATTTTTTAGCGTGTTTTTGGTAAAGCTAATTTGCTCACTAAAGGCCGTTTTCGGTAGCGACAATGATAGAAGTGCAACCGCGAGTAATGGCCCAGAACCAAGTGGACCATTACTCGAAATTAAAGCAGTAAACTTAACTAAGTAGTTTTTTATGCAAAAAGCCATTGCGCTCTACTGCGTCAACCAAAGGAATAAAACCCGCCGGGGTGGACAGATTAATATAGCCAGTTTGGCGCTCTAGTAATATGTCGTTAAATTGCGTTGGGCGGTTAACCACTGGGGTGCATGCAATCTCTATGGCATCAGTATTAGCGAAATGACTGGGGCCGCCTGATGCAGCAAAAGCAATATCCAATTCAGTGTGTTCAACACGCGTAGCAAACCGGTACTGACTTAAATTTTTAAGCACTAGTTGCATTAAATCGCGCTCGTTTTCAATGGTGTGTAATTTGCGTCGCAAAGAGTCGGACGCATGGAAAATGTCAATCAAAGTAGAACTCCGTAAAAATAGACTATTCGCTGTCGGTACGAGCGTGAATAATAAAGTCGTTATCATCGTCTTGGGTAATAAGGATTTCTATAGGGCTACAACAGACCTGACAATCAGCAATCAGTTGTTGGCCCAGATCGTTATCTTGATCAATTTCAATATCATTGATTTCCATACAATATGGGCAGCTGAATTTAGCATTTGAAGTAAGGCTCATCATGGTTCTCCTATAAGAGCCCTATATGGTAAAGGAAGATCCCCCTCTGAGCCTACCGTTTTATCACGGTTTATTTTTTAAAACTTGTTACATACTCTACAAATGCTTTATTTGCTACTTTGCGATCCTCTGCAATTTTCTGCACTTCAGGTAGTTCATTTAACTTAGCCATCAATGCTTTAGCGCCATTAGAGCCTTCGAGCAGGTCTATATCGTACAATTTTTTAGCCACTGAGCTAGCTAAATCAACGCTGTATAAAAACATAATGTCAGCGGCGCTAAATTCCTCACCAGCCACGTAAGGTGAGAAAGACGCTAATCTATTTAATCCTGTGATGCCTCGGAAAAGTGCGCGTTTTACATCCTTGCGCGTTTCATCACTAACCTTGCTGCCAAAAAAGGCTTCTTGGTGGCAGCGACGGGCAGGCAATTCAAGATATAATTCGATGAATTTGACGAGCTCTTTTACTCTTGCTTGTGCGAACGGGTCGGATGGATACAACGGCTTATCAGGATATTTAGCGTCTAGATATTCCATAATAATGTTGGTTTCAACGATAATGCCATCTTCGGTTTCAAGAGCGGGAACTTTACCCATGGGGCTTTTGGCTAAAAACTCAGGTTCTTGATTAGGGTAAACAATTTCAACTTCGTAATCTAAGCCTTTACGATACAAGGCTAATTTGATCATATTAAAGTAATTACTGACGTCAAATCCGTACAATTTAAGCATGGTGATTCTCGGGTTTTTATATGAAGTTCAATAATCAGTCAAGTTGCTAGGCTACTCAACATCGAAGTATTGATAGATATCTATAAGTGATTTTCACCTTGTTATTGAGCCCTGTTGAGCTGGCGACAATACTGTCAATCTTGCTAAATTAAGCCCTTAATAATGTTAGTGGAACGTCGCGGTTATCAATAAAAAACTCAACCTTAAACAAGTATCAGTGCAGCTTGGTGTATCCACTGCAACTGTATCGAATGCGTTTAATCGCCCGGTTCAGTTGTCAGCAAAGTTACGTGAACGTATTTTGCGTGAATCTGCGGAGTTGGGTTATCACGGGCCAAACTTTGCCGCCCGCACGTTGCGTAAAGGGGAGTCTGGTGTTATTGCCGTAGTTCTTGCCGATTCAATTAGTTATAGCTTGTCAGATCCGGTTGCGAGTCAGTTTTTGCAAGGTGTAGCAGAGGTATTGGTTAACGAGAACAAACAATTACTTTTGTTATCCAGTGCGTCTGATCAGCAGACCCAAAGTAGTTCTGAATCGTTACCTGATGGGTTTGTGTTTTATGGCGCGCCCGCAGGGGATATTTTTGAACGGGTTCAGCGAGGTGGAAAACCACTAATAGCTGTGGACTTTGAAACCAACGATAGCGCATCAGTCAATATCAATAACGAGGACGGCGCTTATACAGTGGCAAATCACGGGTTAGCCACTAAGCCGGACAGCGTGGCTATTTTGGGTTTGCGTTTGGTAGACTCTAACCGTATTTGTCGATTAACGGCGGTAGATATTGATCTTGAGTCAAAAGAAATATCGCGCAATCGTTTAAAAGGCTATGTGCGAGCGTTAACCGATAACCAGATTATGTTTTCCCCTAGTCAAATCTGGCATATCCCACTTAATACACCTGATATGGCAGAAATAGCTGCGAGAGAAGCCCTCACGTTAAGTCCATTACCTAAAATGGTTTTATGCATGAGTGACGTGATCGCATTGGCGGTTATTCGCATAGCGGGGGAATTGAACATCGACATTCCAAAGGATTTGCACGTTACCGGGTTTGATGACATACCTGAAGCACAACGCAGTGTCCCCAGTCTTACCACTGTGTGTCAGCGAAGTCTGGAAAAAGGCCGAGTAGCCGCAGGATTGTTATTTAGTCACGATACTAAGCAAGTAGTGTTGTTAGATACTCACCTAGTGGTGCGTCAAAGTTGCCCGTAGTCAAAGAGGGTGAGGTGCTGTCAGCCTGAATTGATGGCTGGCAACATTTATTATTTGGCTGACGTGTTAGCCTATAGTGTTTTAATAAAGCATACAGATACATTGACTTATGCTTGCGGCGTCAGCCACATGACTTGGTAGGGTTTCAGTATTAGTATTAGTATTAGTATTTTTGGTTTTGGGGTTTTAACCAAGTCAGATAAAAAATCCTGCCAAATATCACCGTTATCCAGTCCCAAATATGTGCTGCTAATATTTTGTTTGTGTTCGCTGAAATTGCATATGGCGACTAACTTTTTACCGTCATCCGTATAACGTTCATAAGCAAAAATAGCCGCATTATCACTGTTCAAAATACGCGTTTCGGCTTGTCCAAATACACGGTGTTGTTTACGTATGGCAATGCGTTGCTGTAAACCTGTTGTTACTTTATGTTGCGGTGTGTGGAGGGTTTTACTTTGCTCAATTACTTCGTCTGTTACCGGTATACGGTGTACCCAGCGCCCGTCGTGTTTTTTACTGTCATCTCGCTCGTAGCGATAGTCGTTCAATAGGGCTAATTCGTCTCCCGAATAGATTAGCGGTATACAACCGATACTCAAAATAATGCTATGCACCATTAAAATACGGGCAATCGCATGGTCAATTAATGTGTCATTGTGGCTATTTAGGCCTTGCTCTAAACCAGCCAAAGACGCAAGGGAACCGCTTATTATGCCATGGGTGGTTTTGAAGTGCGTTTAGCAGGGACTGACCGTTCTGAGTTCAGTACCTATCAACGTGGTGGTTCAAACAAAATTGAAACATCCACCCGTAATGCGGAAACTCTACTGGACGCGCAGATCAGTTACGACTTTGAAGATTCTGACATCGATTATTTACAAGGATTACGCGTTTCGCTACAGGGCACTAATTTGACTGATGTGGACGAAGAAACGGTAGATGACAATGGTATTGTGACCACGCGTCGTCAGTTCGGTCCGTCTTATATGGTTAACGTTAATTATGCCTTCTATTAAATAGTACAAAGTAATGGCCCCTCAGCGTCTTCGCTGCAGGGGCTTTTTTTGTTTAATTGATTGAGCGTTGCCAGTTACCAGAATGACTAAATATTAGCGGCAACACTGGCGCCTCTTACTAATGTGCTGCACCATAATGAATTTTTAACGCGTTTTACCAAACAAGGTTAACGTCTGCTGATTTTGCGTTATACTGCGCGGGTCTTAATAAGTTGGGTGATATATGAAAGTTTGTGGTGTTGAAATAAATAGTAATGATGTGAATGTGTGTTTGTTATCGTTGGCTGAAGAGGTGTTTCAGTTACCAGATTTTCGCAGTCGTCGCTTGACCTTGACCGATATAAATAGCACGAAAGACTTACGTTATTTTCAGCAAACTTTTGCCAAGTTAATGGCTGACTACTCAGTGGATAAAGTGGTGATTCGCCAGCGTCCAATGAAAGGAAAATTTGCCGGTGGTGCCGTGGGTTTTAAACTGGAAGCCGCTATCGAGCTGATTGCTGATTTAGATGTGACGATAATGTCACCCACTGATATTAAAGAATCACTCAAGCGCAACCCTGTGCATATTCCTTACGGCGATACAGGTCTTAAAATTTATCAAGAAGTGGCGTTTAGTACGGCGTTCGCTTATTTGATGAAAGATAAGTACGCCCCGAAAGAAGACTAGTTATATTGGATTTTGCTATTTACTAATAAAAAAGGCGTTTAGCGCCTTTTTTAATGCCCGTATTTTACCAACTGTTATGCGTTATAAGAATAGTGGTTACATTATCGAGAATGATTTAAGCACTAAGCGAATGCCTAAGCCAACAGACACTAAAAATACTAGAGCCCCCAATCCATTGGCTAACAAGCCATTGGTGTGCTTGCCTAGCAATGCTTTGTTGTTCATGGTGTAAAGTAAGAAAGCGGCGATAATGGGTAGCAGTAACCCGTTGGCGAATTGAGCGCCGATAATGATATTAATGGGCTTTGCTCCACTCAAGGCAAATACCACCCCGACTATCAAGACACTTAAGCTCACAGAGCGAAACAGTTTTTCCCGTGTTTTTTCACTGGGGTTAATAATTTCTGTTATGGCATAAGCCGTTGCAAGTGGCGCGGTCAGTGAGCTGCTTAATCCTGCTGCGAGAAGTCCTGCCCCTAATAAGTACTTGGAAAAAGAACCAAAAAGAGGCTCCAGTTGAATCGCCATATCAGCCGCACTGCTTGCCCCTAACCCTCTTGAAAATAAACTGGCTGCGGCTGTGGATACAATAAACATGGCGACTAAGCCTCCTAAGCCAATGGAAATTACTGAGTCAGCTCGGGCGGCAGGTAAGTCAGCCTCACCTTGCCAACGCGCTTTGGCTGCTGAAGCATGTAAAAATAGATTATATGGCACTACGGTTGTGCCGATTAACGCAACCACAGTAATCAAACTGTCGTCGGGTAGCGTTGGGGTAAACAATCCATGGGTAAACGCTGATAAATCAGGTTGGCTGACGATAAATGTGCCGATAAAAGCCACGCCCATAAAGAGCACCAGAACCATTAGTAAGCGTTCAACCTGACGATAGCTACCCCGCCATAGAGCTAATCCTGCGAGGGTTGCAATGCTCAGTATGGTCCAGGTAAAAGCCGCTTCGTTTGGCTCACTTAGAATTGCACTAACCCCCAATGCTGCCCCAGACAAATTACCGGCTTCGTAGGCAGCGTTGCCACCGTATAAGGCAACGGTTATGAGGATAAACAACGGCCATTTCCAAATAGAGAATTGCAGGCTTTCACGCAACGCTTCACCTAAGCCTTTTTGCGCTATGGTGCCCAAACGACCTGACATTTCTTGAAAAATAATGGTGGCGATGGTGGCAAACAGCAAAGCCCACAACAGCACGTAGCCATAATTAGCCCCTGCCAGTGTGCAAACCGTCACTGTACCTGGACCAATAAACGCTGCGGCGACCAGTGCACCGGGTCCGACATTTTTAAAAATATTCAGTGAGGGCATTATTCTTAATTCCTATGTGCACGCTTGGGCGTATCTAATCTCGTTAGGCAATATCAGGTAAGCATATTAGCTTTTTTTGACGATGATCCAACTTAGCAACATAAAAAATGCATATCAACATTATATTTATAAAATATTGATAAATTGTCATTGTATGGTTAGATTGAATGCATACAAAGCATTCAATCTGGGGATGAAGACACATGAGCAGCGCAGCAAACAAAACGAGTAAGCCCATTCAAAAATCGAATCAGGCGATCAGCAATGCTGATAGCCCGTGTTGGGATTTTTGGGTTGACCGCGGCGGTACGTTTACGGATATCGTAGCCAAAGATCCGCAAAACCGCTTACTGACCAGAAAGTTGCTCTCTGAAAACCCTACGGCTTATGAAGATGCAGCCTTACAAGGTATTCGAGATTTTCTAAGTATTGAGGCCAATGCGCCTATTCCAACGCATTTAATTGGCAGTGTCAAAATGGGTACCACGGTTGCTACCAATGCTTTGCTTGAGCGAAAAGGTGAGCCCACTGTGCTGGCTATCACCCATGGTCTGCGTGATGTGCTAGAAATCGGCTATCAAGTGCGTCCCAAAACGTTTGCCCTGAATATTGAAAAGCCAGAAGTCTTGTATCAAGACGTTATTGAAATCTGTGAGCGTGTTGATAATGACGGCAACGTACTTGTGCCCTTAGATGATCAAGCTGTGGGCGTTAATCTTCAGCAGCAATATGATGCCGGGTATCGCTCAGTGGCCATAGTACTTATGCATGCTTACAAATATCCAGAGCATGAATTGCGTGTCGCGCAAATAGCCAAAGAAATCGGCTTTAGTCAAATCAGCACAAGCCATGATGTTAGCCCTATGGTGCGCATCGTACCCAGAGGTGATACCACAGTAGTTGATGCTTACTTGTCGCCCATTTTGCGTCGCTACGTACAGCGGGTTGGCGCCGCTATCGGTGCAAACACAGATGAGCAGCCCAAAGAAGGGCAGCAGAGTAGCAACAGACGTTTACAGTTTATGCGTTCATCCGGCGGCTTAACAGCGGCCAGCAAATTCCAAGGGCGCGATGCGATTTTGTCAGGCCCCGCAGGTGGCATTATTGGTGCGGTGCGCACCAGTGAGCTAGCCGGTTTTAATAAAATCATTGGATTTGATATGGGAGGAACATCTACCGACGTTTCTCATTATGCCGGTGACTATGAGCGGGCATTTGAAACCCAAGTCGCAGGGGTACGCATGAGCGTCCCTATGATGAGTGTGCATACTGTGGCTGCAGGCGGTGGCTCAGTGTTGCACTTTGACCAGCAGCGATTTCGGGTTGGGCCTGAATCGGCTGGCGCATTCCCAGGGCCCATGTCTTATCGCAATGGTGGGCCACTTACCGTTACCGATGCGAATGTGTGTTTGGGGAAAGTCGACCCACGTTTTTTCCCTAAATTATTTGGCCCTGAGCACAACCAATCCATTGACGATAAAGTGGTTAAAACTGCCTTTAATACCATAGCGCAAAAACAGGGAATGGATGCCAGTGGTGAGCAAGTGGCCGAAGGCTTTTTAACCATCGCCATTGAGCATATGGCGCAAGCTATTAAAAAAATCTCTATTGAGCGTGGTTACGATGTACAACAATACGCTTTGACTTGTTTTGGTGGTGCGGGCGGTCAGCATGCTTGTTTAGTGGCGGACCGTTTAGGCATGCAAACTATTTTTATTCATCCTTTTGCTAGTATTTTATCGGCCTATGGCATGGGACTGGCTGATATTCGCAGCCAGCGCACCGAGACATTTCAACATGTTATGGCAGCCAGCAGTTTGGCTGAATTGCAGCGCGCATTTGCTCGCTTGCAAGCCCACACTGCTAACGAGTTATCTGAACAAGGCATAACCAGTGATGCGCAAAGCCATAGTGCCAAGGTGTTTCTACGTTATCATGGCACCGATACCACTTTGCCTATAGATCTGGGCTCGATCGCGCAGATGAAGACTGACTTTGAGGCAGTGCATCTGGCGCAGTATGGGTTTATTTCCCCTGAGAAAGACATCGTTATTGAGTCTATCTCTATGGAATCTGCGGGGGGAGGCCAGCATATTGACGAGCCTGTTTATCCTCTTACCGATAGTACCTTGCCTGATGCGCAAGAAAACACGCAAATTTTTTCTGGGGGGCAGTGGCATCATACCCCCATTTATTCGTTGAACCAGTTACTTCCCGGTCATAGTGTTCAGGGCCCGGCGATTATTATAGAAGACAACGGCACTGTCATTGTTGAGCCGCATTGGTCAGCAATGATGACGACACACAAGCACTTAGTGCTGCAAAAAGAGCAGATTAGCGACACGTCAAAGGCACAGGATAGTGAGCAAGTAACCCATAATAAAAGCCAACAAAGCACGGTAGAACAGGCTCAAAGCGATCCGGTGATGGTGGAGATTTTTAATAATCAGTTTATGTCTATCGCAGAGCAAATGGGCATAGTGCTACGTAATACGTCATCCTCGGTGAACATTAAAGAGCGGTTAGATTTTTCTTGTGCTGTGTTTGATTTAAGTGGTCGCTTAATCGCTAATGCACCGCATATTCCGGTGCATTTAGGTTCAATGGACGCAACGGTTAAAGTATTAATCAAGAGCGGTTTGAGCATAGAATCAGGTGATGTATTTATTCACAACGATCCCTTTAATGGCGGTTCGCATCTACCTGATGTGACCGTGATCACGCCGATATTCGATAAGCAAAATGAGCAGGTCATTTTCTATGTGGCCAGCCGAGCTCATCACGCCGATATAGGCGGGATCGCGCCGGGTTCCATGTCGCCAAACGCGAAAACAATTATCGAAGAAGGGGTGATTATTCCTTGTATGAAATTGGTTTCAAAAGGACAGTTTTTACATAATGAATTAGAACGCTTGCTGCTAGGCGCAAAATACCCTGTGCGCAATTTCAGCCAAAATGTGGCTGACTTACACGCGCAAATTGGCGCGAATCGTCGAGGCTATCAAGAGCTGCTTAAGCTGGTGGACGAACACACCTTACCTGTGGTGAACACTTACACCCAACATATTATGGATAACGCCGAACAGAGTGTGCGTCGCACGATAGACTCTCTACAGGGTGGCCAATACACCTATGAAATGGATGGCGGCTTGCGTATATGCGTTAAGGTTGATGTTGACCGAGTTACTCGCAGCGCCCGCATTGACTTTACGGGGACCAGTGCACAGCAACCGAGCAATTTTAACGCGCCTGGAGCGATCACCCAAGCTGTTGTGCTGTATGTGTTTCGTTGCTTGGTCGATAGTGATATTCCACTCAATGCAGGCTGTATGCGCCCGCTGACAATCATTGTGCCAGAAGGCTCCATGCTCAATCCTGTTTATCCCGCCGCGGTAGTGGCTGGTAACGTGGAAGTGAGTCAGGCAGCGACCAATGCCTTGTTTGGCGCGCTGGGTACCTTGGGTATGAGTCAGGGCACTATGAATAACTTAACATTTGGTAATGATGAATATCAATATTACGAAACCATATGTTCTGGGGCACCTGCTGGACCGGGTTTTAACGGCGCTGCGGCAGTACATACCCATATGACTAATTCACGCTTAACGGATCCTGAAATACTAGAATCGCGTTATCCCGTGTTATTAGAGAAATTTATCGTGCGCCGGGGTTCTGGTGGTAAAGGTCACTGGCATGCGGGGGATGGCATAGAACGACGTATTCGCTTCTTGGCTAATATGCAGTGCGCTATTTTATCCGGTCATCGTGAGGTACCCCTAGCTGGGGTAAAGGGTGGCCAAGCCGGAGAGCTCGGGCATAACTGGATTGAACGAGAAGGACAAAAATGGTTCGACCTTGGAGGCAGTGGTGAGACAGCTGTACAATGTGGTGATGTTGTGGTGATCCAAACGCCCACAGGCGGTGGTTTTGGTGCAGTTGGTGAAGACGAATAATGTTTCGTCGTTATTGATAGTTCCCCGTTAGTCGATAGATAAAGCAAAAGAGAGTCATACCGTGAGTGAAAAAGAAAAACAGTCTGGCGATAGATCACAGAGTAACGCGAACGATATACCCGTACATGGGCACGAACAAAAAATTGTGTCCTCCGAGCATTTAGCGTCCCCTGAAAATTGGCCTTTGTCAGAAGTCGAGTACGGCATGACTATCGTCTACAACGCATTTTCACAATGGATGGTGCGCTGTGCAAGCGCATCGGGCATTGGCGAGCTTGCGGTGTTAGACATTCTGATTCTGCATAACATTAATCATCGTGGCCGAGAAAAACGTCTAAATGATATTGCGTTTATGCTCAATATCATTGATACCCACACGGTCAATTACGCCATTAAAAAATTGCTTAAGCTCGAATTAGTCGTCGGTAGTAAGCGCGGAAAAGAAATTTTTTATGCCACAACAGATAAAGGTCGCGCAGCATGTGAAGAATATGGGCGGGTGCGCGAGCAATGCTTACTTGACGGATTGAAATTGTTAGACGTTGACGCCGACGAGCTAGTGAAGTTGGCCGCTACACTTCGTTCGATGTCTGGATTATACGATCAGGCTTCGCGAGCTGCGGCGTCTTTGTAACATTATGTGCAAATTGAGCCGCATTTTTCAATACTCGCGGCTTGGTTTCACTCTTTAACCCGCGTCAAACAGTGCATTAACACTTCTATAACATCTGAATATGGTCACTCATAGTTAGATTCAATTTTACAAATTCGGCTACTCAGTGGCATTGTCTACTCCTTAATTTCATTTGATTGGCGTCTTGCTGGTATTTCAGCGATGCCTAGCTGAGATAGAACCGTGCCAGAATCATCATCCGTTACCACTTCTATAAACGGCGCCGTGGCCGTTATTCGTTTTAATCGACCCGATAAACTTAATGCCTTCGACGAAAATCAACGCACTGCCTTTCGCTATGCAGCCGAGCGAGTGAATAGCAACGACGATATACGCGTGGTTATTTTAACCGGAGAAGGACGCGCGTTTAGCGCTGGTGCAGATTTAACTGAGCCTATGCCTGACGATCTCGACGTAGAGGAAGGACTAATACAGTCATACAAACCCGCCCTTATGGCTATCACTGAATCGCCAAAACCTTGGATTAGCGCAATTAATGGCGCAGCGGCGGGTATTGGCAGTGCATTTGCCATGGCCTGTGATTTAACCGTAATGGGTAAAGGTGCCTATATTTATCAAGCTTTTAGTGCCATTGGTTTAATACCCGATGGTGGTGCAACTTGGCATTTAGCCCACACAGTCGGCCGCAAACGTGCATATGAACTCATTGCCCTAGGGACTAAATTAGGTGCACAAGATTGCCTTAGTTTAGGGCTATGTAACAAGGTCGTTAATGATGATGAGTTGCTTGAGCAAAGCATGTTATTGGCGCAACAACTCTGCCAGAAAGCGCCATTGTCTTTGCGCTACGCCAAAGAGGCGCTTAATCAGGCGATGCACAGTGATTTAAGCCAAACGATTAACCATGAAGCGAAATTACAAAACATATGTGCCCATAGCAACGATGCGAAAGAAGGCAGCCGTGCATTTTTAGCTAAGCGCCCCGCAAAATTCACCGGCAGTTAATGGCTTGTTCCGACCGCTAATAACTTATTTTTGCACTTTAGGTTTTGCCTCGAAGTGATACTTAATTAGGAGAATGTAATGAACAATGCAACGGTTATACATAGTTTACTTGAGGGCCATGCCGAGCACCCAGACAAACCGTTTTTTCATCAGCCTATCGATCGCCAATGGCGCACATTTACTTGGGCTGATGTAACCCATCAAGCGCAGAGCATTGCCCAAGGTTTGCGCGCCCAAGGTTTTGAAAAAGGCGACCGTATTGTCATTATGTCAAAAAATTGTGCCGAGTGGATTATTGCTGACTTTGCGATAGCTATGGCAGGTATGGTCAGTGTGCCAATCTACGCGACCGCAGGTGTTAATATCATTGAGCATGTCATTAAGCACAGTGGTGCAAAAGCTATCTTTGTTGGCAAGCTTGATAACCTAGATGCCGCTACAAAGGCGATTCCTAAATCATTGTTGAGCATATCGTTTCCTTACCCCACTGTTGAATGTCATGAAAAGTGGGACGACTGGCTAAAAGCATTTGATCCGATTGAAGACCCGCATATGCCTGAAAGTGCCGATATGGCGACTATTTCGTATACCTCAGGCACTACATCTTTGCCTAAAGGTGTGGTGTTATCACACAAGAACTTTGCCTCTGCAGCTGACAATATTATTAGTCTATTCGAAATTAAATCTGATGATCGTTCTATCAGTTATTTGCCGTTGGCCCATATTACTGAGCGCAGCTTAGTACCGGTTTTTGTGCGCTGTAAAGTTGAAGTGTACTTCACTGAAAATTTAAAAACGTTCGTGGAAGATATTCAGTACGCTAGCCCTACTGGCTTTTCATCTGTACCCCGTCTTTGGTCAGTTTTTCAAGCACAGGTTATAAGTCAAGTGGGTGCCGAAAAACTGGAAAAAATGCTCAAAATACCCATTGTTGGTAAACTAGTAGCGGGTAAAATACGTAAAAAACTTGGCTTACATAAAGCTCGTACGTTCGGTTCTGGGGCCGCCCCTATGTCAGAGTCTGTTTTATCCTGGTATCACCGTTTAGGTATCCCTATTAATGAAGGCTGGGGAATGACAGAAACCACCGGACTTGCTAGCGGCAATATGCCCTATAGCCATGAAGATTTGGGCACCATCGGTAAACCTATGCCCAATATTGAAATGAAGTTATCACCAGATAGTGAAATTCTCATTCGCGGTGACTTGGTGTTTTCCGAATATTACGACGATGAGAAAGCCACAGCAGAGAACTTTGTCGATGGTTGGTTTAGAACGGGTGACGTCGCGACTATGACGCCGACCGGGGCCTATAAAATAACCGGACGTATTAAAGAACAATTTAAAACAGCCAAAGGCAAATACGTGATGCCTGTTCCGATTGAAAGTTTATTGTTCGCTAACTTAAATGTCGAACAAGCCTGCGTATTGGGTTCAGGGCAAAAACAACCAGTGGCCATGGTGGTCTTGAATCAGTCATGCAAGCGTAAAGCAAAAGATATAGAACAGTCTCTGCAAGACACACTAGCACACGTAAATAGCCAGTTAGAGAGTCATCAGAGACTTGATTTCATTATGGTATGCAGTAACGGTTGGACGGTAGAAAACGATTTATTAACTGCTACTACTAAAGTGAAACGCAGTGATGTGGAACGTCACTATAGTTGGTTGTTTGATGAGACGCGGCCAGACGGAATATTATGGGAAGAGGATTTACATTAATCCTCGCTCCTCTGCATCTTTCTTTAACTACTGTGGGCTGCGCAGCTTTAGATTTTCTTAGAGCAAAGTCAGGTTAGTAACCTGTCAGCTCCATAAAACCTCTGCCGCTATGAGTACCACTAATGTCTAATGCTCCCTCGTAATATGTAAAACGACCCGAATTAACCTGGTCGTTTTTACTGGCTTGCAGTTTAAGGTTGATATTTTTACCTGGTAGATTCAGGCGCCAAGCCAACGGGTATAATCGTCCTGACATCTCGGTTTGGCCTTGGGGCTCCAGAACCAATTCACTCGATGACAAGGCAGTAGAAGTGCCGTTGGGCTCGATATAACTGCCTGAGATGTAGTCTGTTTGGCCTGACAAACGCATGCGAAAAGCCATGATCTTCGCGCCGCTGTCTAAGTGTAAAGAAAACCAATCCCAGCCTGCAGTGCTAGCGTCCATTAACTGGGAGCTCCACTCATGATCAAACCAACCTTGTCCTGTTAGTTGGTGTTCTTTGCCGTTGACCTGCAAATTCCCGGTGACTTGAATAAATGGCTGACTGTAATAATGAGAAGCCAAAGGCGGTGTCACTGATTTTACGCTATAACCTTTTTGCCCATGTAGCACAAAGGGTCCATTAGTAGATAGATGCAAACTAAGCTGGGCATCTTGTGTTGATTGTTGCGTCTGGGTATCAGCAATATTACTGGCGGTTATCGTGGAAGGGAATAGAGACCTTTGTCCGTCGTTTGCTTGCCATTGCCAGTCATCTAAAAATAGGGTCAGAGGTTGTTCGGTCAGACCCGCATTGCCTACACCTCCTCGGGCGAAACGCTCTGCAAACCAGTGTTGATTTTCGCTGTGCAAAGACACATGGGCCATATAACTTTGGCCATTATCCCAACTGCTAATTTGTTCACCAGTTCTAAAACGAAATAAGGTCCACTGAAAGGCGTAATCGTCGCCATTCTCATCGTTTAGATTGGCTGTTATGTACCACCACTCTACACTGAAATCTGGATGGGCTAGGTGATCTGCTGGCAAATTTATCACATAATTTGGGTTAGCAGGTTTGCCGGTAACTGAGGGTGTTGATTCGGAAAATAAAACGCTTTTTGGGTCAGTGCTGACCGACTGATCGCTACATGCGCTCAGTAGTAATGCCAATAAGGGGCATAACGTGAGCATAGTCGCTAGCCTTAAAAAGATTAATTTAGCCATCTAATATCCTTAATTAGCGGTTTGTTATTCGCCCACAATAATGGCAACAGAATTATCATACTGACCAGTAATAAACCCATAGCTGATACGGCCCCAATTTGACTAATGGAAATATTCAAAGAATACGTCCAATAGAACGCTTGTTTGTTGATAAAGTTGATCAATAGCCAACTAAGCAATATGCCAAAAGGAATGGCAAATATCAGTGCCAATAAACATAAAAAGAGATATTGCATCAGCGACAATCCTTGTATCACCCAACGGCTAACGCCCAAGGTACGCAGTAACGTCAGCTGAGGTTTGGTGTCTTGCATTAATACAATAATCCCACAAGCCAAAGAAATGGCGGCAACCAATAATGTCACTATGTTAAGACTGTCGGTGATAACAAAAGTACGCTCGAATGTTGCCATAGACAAATCGATTAATTGATTGGCGCTATACAATTGTTGAGCGCGATTAAAACCATGTTGTTCAAGGTACTCGCTTAAGATTTTAATTGGCGCCGCGCTACCATATAAGGCCAGCACATTTGAGCGTTTACTATTATCGTTAAATAGTTTTGGTGGCAATAATATCTGTCCAAAAGGATTGCCATAGTCATAGACGATGCCTACCACTTCAAAGGCACTTACCCCTGAATTGAGCGGCACCAATAAAGACTGTCCTAGCTTAATTTTATTGCGCAGGGCAAATTGCTGATTTACATATGCACCTTGACCGGCGGCATATACCACGCCGGCATCAGGTATTTGGCTTTGGGTTTTCAACGCCGCAATAAAACCCGCAGTACTGGGGTGAGAATGCACTTGAATTGGCAAGCCTGCATACTGGGCCTTAAGCTCAAAGCGTTGTACTGCTTGGATATTCAGTCCTAATTGTTGAATGCTGGTGACCGCATCTATTTTGTCCGTCTGATACAGATAATAGTCGGCAATTAACTTCTGGTTGAGCCAATCATCAGTGGCTTGGCGAAAACTATCGACCATCAAGTTCATACCAATATTACTCATCAGGGCAATAAAAAATGCACAACAGGCTATTTTACTGCGCCCAGACAGCCATAGACTATGTTGCAGGCTCCAGTGCAATAGCGGCCAGTCCTTAGGCACTAATGCACTCGCCGTGTTTAGTACGTAGGGGTAACAGGCAATCAAAACGAAACAGCCTGCCAAAATCAACAAGGCAATACCTATTAAACTGACCAGTATCGTTTGGCTTAACCATAACGTGACGGCAGCTGACACTAAAAGCAGCCAGGCAACGGGTGTAACCCAAAAAGACTTAGCAGGGGATGCCGCATCGGCGCGATATAACGTTTGATTAAGTTGTTTGACTGGCAACAAAGCAGCAAGGGTAACGCCCACTGCGCTGAGTAATAAGACCTGCACCAACAAACTTAAATAAGACACCTCTGCAAAACCCACACTGACTCGAAATAGACTTTCTAGGGTAGCTTGAATACTTGGCGCTAAATAAAGCGCTAATGCTACCCCCAAATAGACGCCTAAGGCGGCCCCGAGCAAGGTTAATATCCATAATTCGATCAGTTGGCCGGTTAATATGCTTAGGCGTGAAATTCCTAACTGACGGAATATTTTGAGCATAGGTAGGCGCTGCATTATCAATAACTGACAAGCGTTCATTACAATAAATAGACATACCACAAACATCAGTAGAGCCATGGCAAGTAGGTTTAGTTGAAAACTGTCGCTCATGCCGGTGTTTTGTTCGGCACTTGGCAGGCTTAGTAGAGTTAGATGCGCTGGTAGCAAACGACGAATATTGTTTAAACGTTGGGGGCTAATTTCCCCCACGAGCAATATATCGCTGATAGACGTTTCGCCAAATTGCTGAGCAAAAAGGCTTATGTCCATCATGATTTCATTATCCATGTTGGATAGATTTACCTGTTGTAATAATGGTAAACGCTGGCCCTGTGCGGTTGTGATAACAATGCTGTTATCTATTTCTAAATGGCTCGGCGCTTGGTCGCGTAATTTAGTATAAAGCTCTGTAGAAATAAAAGCTGAATTCCGGGGTAGGTTAGTGAGCTTACGCGTTAGTCGTGATTGTTGCGACTGCTCCTGAGGACGAATTTCCTTATGCTGTTGGCTCGTCAGATAATTAAGCAAAGCTAGACTATCAAAGCCCATAATATCAATGGGTTTAATCGTTAACGGTTGATGTTGTGCGTTAAGCAATAGAGTTGAAATTTGGGATACAGCCACCGCTTCTGTAATACCTAAGCGGCGCACTTGTGCATAATCGAGTTTACTCAGTTGCTGGGCAGACGCGGCGACCAGCTTGTACTCAATCAAAGGTAGTAACCCCTGACCTTGCTGAGCATAGCTTTGCTTGGCGCCCTGATTGATAACCAGTACCGCACTTACGCCTACGCAACCTATTACCAAAGCTATATACAACAGGGCTAGCCGGAGCCACGCACTGGGATAACTTTGCACCACGGTGCGTAAATACCAGAACAATAGGCGCATATTAATTCGCCCGCACCAGCTTGCCATCTTTCATCAGGTAATGCTGCTCGGCCAAAGCGGCGACCGCACTGCTATGGGTCACAACAACTAAACTAGTTTGCAATTTGAGACATTGCTCATAGAGCAGTTTGGCGACTTTGCTGCTGTTTTTATTATCTAAGTTGCCTGTGGGTTCATCTGCCAGCAATAACGCGGGTTTATGGGACAAGGCTCGAGCAATGGCAACTCGTTGTTGTTCACCACCAGATAGCTGATTAGGCCGTTTTTTACTGTGCTGGGCGATTCCCAGCGCATCAAGTAATTGTGCAATATAGCCGGAATCGAGATTGTTGTTCAACCGGGCCGGTAAACATAAATTGTCATATACCGACAGACAATCGATCAGATTAAAGCGCTGAAATATCAGGCCCACTGTGGAGCGGCGGTAATGGTCAGCCTGACGCTCGCCTATCGTGGTTAAATCCAGTTGGTTGACTGTTAGCTGACCACTGTCAGGTTTGTCTAAGCCTGCAAGCATGTGTAATAAGGTCGATTTACCCGAACCAGACTCCCCTTGAATACTCATTTGTCCACCGGGAGGCAAATTTACATCCAGCTCACTTAATACCACCTGACGCCGGTCGCCATCTTGATAGGTTTTACAAATTTTATGGGCATGGATCATGGCGCTTGGCTACTGACTGATTAATGCTAGGGAACAGTATATTAGCATGGGTTTTAATGACCGCTATGTGCTTGCTAGGCAGGCTTGAGCATATTGATAATTAAAAAGACTGTTAATAGTGAGAAAAAAGACTTTTTAATCGGCATAAACAATTACAGCTATAGCCTTTTCAGTTAGCCGAAAAACAATAGAACGGTCTTTGATTTAGTTGGTCATACTTTGAATCGTTGTTTAATCGCGCATCACGTTTGAATAGAATAGCAAAAAGCCTAGATAAACTAAAAATGATAGGCAGTAAATTGCTTCGTTTTATCTTAATATTCACACGTTATCTCATCATATTAATGTCAAATGGAACCGTACAATGCCCTTTTCTAACAAAGTTGATTATATTCCCAATATGCCTAGCGGTGGATACGATCCTCTTGCGGCACAAGAACAAAAAAGAGTGCAAAAAAAGCGTTGGCAGGTTCTGGTAGGTGTGTTCCTTTTTGTTTTGACGATAGCAAACATTTTTATTTGGAGCAGAGCGCCTGAGTTTCAAAGTCAGGCGATTATGCATTTTTCCTATACTACGCAAAACGCCCAAGAGCTTGATTATATTGCTCAGCAACAACTTAGCCTTAACCAACAGCGTTTGACCAGCAACAGCCTGTTGCAGACCTTGTCAGTTAAGTTGCGTGAAGAACATTTGATTGATCTTAATGTACAACAATTGAGAGACATGCTTAGTGCAACAGCAAGTGAAACAGGAAAAATAATAACCTTGCAAACTGCGGGGCCCACCCCTGAACTGCTTAAATCTGTACTGCAACAGTGGTTGTCATTATATATGTCGTTACTGGAGCGGGAGCGCGTTAGCAACGGCTCCGATGAAATACTGCAATATCAGCAGCAATTGACTGCACTGGAACAAAAAATTGCTCAGCAAAAACAGGTTATAGATGAGTTTTCGCAAGCCAATAATATTATATCTTTAGAGCGTAACGACAATCGAATTCCAAACAAAATCAAAGGATTAGGTATTTCGTTAGATGAAGCTGAAGCGCAGAAAACGCAAGCATTAGCAGAACTAGATAGTCTTAATGAATCCCTTGCTAATGGCCAACTGATTGAACGTCCTGTTGATAAGGCGAGTATTGATGTAAACCGTGCGGCGGTGCAAGAATTAGCCGCAGAGTTATCAGCATTGTCAGAAAAATATACTCAGGAATATTTACAACGGGATCCTGAAGTGGTTGCCAAACAACAAAAATTTATCAGTTTAAGCAAAGATTTAGAGCAACAAATAGCTGACAGTCAGTTATTATATTTGCAAGACTCACGACGCAATCTCGCTGTATCTGTGAGTAAAGTTAATGCCTTGCGAGAGCAATTAGCGGATTTTCAGAATCAGGCTCAGGATTTCAATCAAAAGTTAGAGCAATATCGACGTTTAGATGAGAGCTTAAAAGAATTGCAATCCCAGGCTCAAACCCTGAAAAATCAGCTTGTTGCCCAAGAAGTGTCGAAGCCCTTTGACGCCAAAATAAGCATACTCGAACAACCTTTTACGCCAGAGTTTCCTATCGGCCCCAACTATTGGCAGGACACGCTTATCAGTGTTGTTGCTGCTATTTTGTTGGCAGTGATGGCATTGCTACTTTTCAGTTTTATTGTGCGCCAAAAGTCGTTATCGGCTGGGGGCACTAATTTCGTGGTTTTACCGGGCCAACAACACGGGAATCCATACGCAGAATTACAGGGGGCTGAACAGACTAAGTTAGGGTCTAGGGCTCAACCTTTGCAGTTAGGCGAACAACACACACAGCAGACCAATATCCGTTTACTAACCACTGCCGAGTGCCAAGGCTTGTACAGTGTGGCTAATAAGCAAGCTAAAGTGGTTATCAGCTTATTGTTAAGCGGGGTAAATGTCACGGAGCTTGGTAAAATTACCAAAGGCGATTTTGTGCAGGCATATACTCAGCTGCAGATAACAGGCGCATATGCTCGACAAGTAAAGCTGACTAGGCCGTTGACGAGTGTTATTGAACAGCTTTGTGAGGGTTTGCAGGCGGATGATTTATTATGGGCAAGTCCTCTGTCAACTGAGGATTTCTGCCAAATAATCATCAACACAGGACATGATGCGGAATTGCCTTATCCAGAGCAATTGTCTACCGAGGTTTTACGACACACCTATTTAACCTATCTTGTTAGCCAAGGTGTGCGTTTAAATGATTTGGAACAACTTTCCGGTTATCTTCAACCCGCCGAATTAGCCAAATACCGTTCGGTTAATCGACATGGTAAGTCAGTGGATATCGAACAAATAGATACAATATTTCCGTACGCTGTCTCTGGCATTGAAACTTAAGGGCCTATGGCGCCTATTCGTGTTTTTAAAAAATACGGTTATCTGCTCGTTAAATTCCACAGGATTCGGTTTAGTTGCAAACTACAATTTCATACCACGTTTATGGCGTTGAATGGGACAAAACAGGGGGAAAATATTATGTTGACGGCAAGTTGCTTTCAACCGTAACACCGGATCAAGTTACGCAATGGGCTAGAGCCAACCGTGATGGACTAACCGATTAGCAAGGCTATTTTGCAGATAAGCCATTGAGTATATGGTTAGACCAAGAAACATTCCCATAGCACGGCATACCAGATAGCAAAGAAGACCTAAAGCTTAATAGCCCTGAGGGAGAAAAAGACGACGGTGTGGTCGATTATGAAATCGAATATTTGCGTGTTTGGCAGAAACTCACACAGTGCTAACTGACTACCTGTAGCGTCAACCCCAACTCGCTACTTTTTAACGCTAACTCGATGAGTTTGATTGTGTGGAGGGCCTGCTCAGCAGAAACAGGATGAGGTCGGTTATTACGAATTGCCTCGGCGGTGGCCTGAAAATAATGTTGATAACCACCTCGTTCAGTTACGACCACCTGCGCGTCACCTGCGTGATATATATGACCATATTGACTGGCATCTTCATCAGCCCAATTGGCATTAATAGGGGCAAGCCCTGCTATTAATCGTGATTCTTGTGGATCCAATCCGTATTTTTGAAAAGTCCCTTTGCTACCTTGAATCGTAAAACGTCGATTGGGCGTGGCGCTCAACATATCTGCATGCAAGACTGCGATTTTGTCTGGATAATGCAATACCAGATTGAAGTAATCTACCGTCGTACCGCCTTCACGTATGATGCGGCATTGCGCCGTTACTGCTTGGGGCATACCAAATAGCTGTAACGTTTGATCGATCAGGTGAGGCCCAAGATCAAATAGTATACCGCCTCCGTCGCTGGCTTGTTCTCGCCAGCGTTGACGTACCTCTGGGCGAAAACGGTCAAAATGTGCTTCGAATACTTTTATCTCTCCTAATTGCTGCTCACGGATTAACTTCTGCACCGTTAAAAAATCCCCGTCATAACGACGGTTTTGAAAAACGCTGAGTAATTTGTGATTTTTATCTGCCAGTGCGATAAGACGTTCACCGTCGTGGCTGTTGGTGACAAACGGCTTCTCTAAAATGACATGTTTATCATTTTCTAATGCCAGTTTAGCTAACGAAAAGTGCACATCGTTAGGGGCGGTAATGATTATTAGTTCTGCATCACTATGCGCTATTAAGGCCTCAGGTAAAGCGAAGTATTGTGCGTTTGGCCAATCTTTGTTGACTCTTTCTTGTTGACGACTGCTGATTGCCACAAGGGCAAATTCAGCCATATTACTGATAAAAGGAATATGGAAGGTTTTTGCTGAAAACCCATAACCGATAACGGCGGTTTTAATGGCAGGCTTTGTATTTGCAGCGTTAGAAATTAACGACATGTAGTATCACCTTTGGTTGGGTTCATAGTCATATTGATTGAAATACTCTGCCTCCGAATATGGATGCAATGGGCTATCGAAGGCGGCTAGATAATTATGTCAATATCAGCGCCATTGCGCATAACAATAATAGCGCTTTGGGAATCATTCCCCCTATAAAAGTCGCTGCACTGAGTATTGCTCACATACTGGCAAGTGCCTTGCTTTCATCCAATTAGGTCGAGATACGAACATCGACTAAGCCTAGATAGTGCCATCAATAATAAAATAAAACTAAGGATATCAGCATGTTCGAGGGTAAATTTAAGCGCAGAAATTTTATACAAGGACTTGGTGTCGGCGCGTTAGCTGCATCGTTAGGTGGTTGCGCTAATACAGCTTCAGCCCCTGCTAATACGGCTTTTAAGCGTCCTTTTTCACGCAAGCCATTATTGGCACCAAAAATCTCTATGAATAATATTATTACAGAAGTCGTAGGGCATCGCCCCTATCGTCCCGAAGGATTTGTGGTGCGTAGTGAAGCATTTGGCGACAAGACCTTGGTGCACAATTATGGACATGGCGGTGGGGGAATTTCCCTATCTTGGGGCTCATCGGCGTTAGCTGTGAGTGAAGTAAAGTCTGCTGAACATAAAGAGGCTGCGATTATTGGTAGTGGAGTGATGGGGTTAACCACCGCTCGGCTGTTACAAGAAGCTGGCTGGAAAGTGACTATTTATACCAAAGAGATGGCGCGGCACACCACATCACAAGTGGCTGGTGGTGAGTGGGGGCCGTATAGTGTGCACGACCCACTCGTATCAAGCGATACGTTTAAACTGCAATTGCAGTTAGCGGCGAAAATTGCCCATGAAACATTTGCTCGTATGGTAGGGGCTGATTACGGTATTCAATGGATAGAGCTATACACCGCGAGTAACGAGCTACCTAAAGCTGATAATCCATTTCGTCAGTATTACCCGTTTAGTCAGATGTATGGGGCGAACGAACATCCTTTTCCCACAACTTATTGCACGGTATCAGCGACCATGTTGGTTGAAACGTCCACATTCTTGCGTCGCTTAATCCAAGATGTGCAATTAGCAGGTGGTGAGTTTGTTATTCGTAATTTCAACGATCAAGACGAGCTTCTAAAACTTACCCAGCCAGTTATTTTTAACTGCACAGGATTAGGGTCAAGAGCACTATTTGGTGACGAAGGCATAATGCCCGCCAAAGGGCAGTTGATTTTGTTACCACCGGATCCCGCCATTGATTACCTGACGGTAGGCGGGGGAAGTGATTCGCTGTACATGTTCTCTCGTAATGATTACATGATTTTGGGTGGAACATTCAAACCTGGGGATTGGTCAACAGAACCGGATCCTATACAAACTGAACGGATTATTGATGAGAGTCAGCAATTTTTCTCGAATTTACCTTAGTACGGTATTGTTAAGTCCAGAGCAATGCATGTGAAGGACTTATGATGCGTAATGCCCCCATTATGTATGCTCGCTATATTATACGTGCATGGGGGTTCCTGACTAGCTCATTGTCTCTACAAGTATGTGCAGTAAAAGGCGATAACATGCTGATAATCAATGGCCTAACGCACTTTTCATCAACGGTTATTTTGCTCTTATCGCAACCAATTTTTGTGGTTATTGCGAATCTAAGCTAGGATTTTTTCTAGCTTTATCTTCTCTGGTTTACCTAGCGTCACTGTATTACCAAGCTTTGGTAGAAGAAGATCATTTAGCGTAAGTTCATCTCTTTGATCTCAGCAACTACTCGGTGAATATTCGACGTAGGTTGCAGGTGCAGATATGTTTAAATTCCTTCATTGATACTCTAGTTGTACTAAAAAGCCAGTTTTTAGAAACTAAGTATTGATAATGTAAATGATATTAATTATCATTCGCGCCCTTCGAATTTGTAATAATTTATTAGGGCACTCCATGCATCCCAAAAGCACACACAATTGGCCAATATCAACGGCTTTTGCCACCATTTTGACCACCGCTTCTATACCCACCCTAGCGAATGATAATAGTGCTTCTTCTGAGGTAGTCGCAACGACAGTTGCCGATGTAGAAAAAATTACTGTTTATGGTAAGCATAATCAGTTGATCATGGATTCTGGTACCGCAACGAAATCTAATATGAGTTTGATGCAGACGCCTGCCGCAGTCGTGGTGGTCGATAAACTTTTGATTAATGAGCAAGCGGGTACAACTTTGCAAGAAGCGCTGCGAAATGTCAGCGGCTTATCTCAAGATGGCAATAATTACGGGGTAGGCGACAATCTAGCCATTCGCGGGTTAGGCGTAAATTATGCCTACGATGGGATGTACGGGGGGGCAGATCTAGAGAATAGTTATAACCCAACACGTACTATGACTAATATCGAAAGCATAGAGGTGCTTAAAGGCCCGGCGACTGGACTTTACGGTATGGGCGCTGCTGGTGGTGTGATTAACTTAATTGAAAAAAAGCCTCAACAAAAAGAAGCCTATGAAATGCGATTTATCGTTGGGCAATGGGATAACTACGGCGTTATGTTTGATGCGACCGGTGGCTTGGATGACGATACTGCATACCGTTTGGTCGCTAATTACGAAACATCCGATGGCTATCGTGGTTTAAGTTCAGAGCGTAGCGAATTGTATGCATCATTGAGTCATGAGTTTTCTGCCGATAATTCAGTCCTTTTTACTGCCGCTTACATTGATGATGCTGTGCAGATTGACTCGATTGGTGATCCGGTACGCTTAATTGATTTGAGTTTAATTGATACGGCACCCGGCAATATAACGGCTGACGATTTGATAAATGGTGATGTTGCTGATGGTGGTTTGCAGCTTACTGATGAGCAGCGCCAAACACTCGCTGATTCACTCAGTGCTACCGACGGTTGGCAACCTATCGACTTAGGTGATACTGGTTTAATTTCACCATTGTCTACACCAAATGAAGGAGAAGAGCTTAGGTTGAAAGTCCGCCAAGAACTGGACTTTGCTAACGATTGGCGTTTAACCCATCAATTTCAGTATCGTAATTACACTACAGACTATATTCGTCAAACTTCAGCCTATAACTATATTTATCACGACCGCAATGGGGTGATTAATCTAGACCCTCGAGCGCCCTTAATTATCGATGATGTGCTTTACCCTTTCGCAGCTCGGCGCCAAGAGTATCGTAATATTTCTGCTGAGGAATCTACATGGCAGTATTTTGCAGATATATCTAAAACTTGGCGTGTTGCAAGTTTACGTGGTGAGCATTTAATCAGTGCAAATTACGAATATCGCGATATGACCTATACCCAATATTCAATATGGGATGCTGATGATACCCGCAGTGATCCTGTTCCATATATTCTAGATATTCGGCAACCAAACTGGCCTACAGGTGAGTTTGATGATTATAACCCGTCGCTTCGAAGTAAATATGACAAGACGGCCAAAGCGTGGGGATTGAGTCTGCAAGAGGTTGTTTACGTTACAGATGCATTAACGGCACGCGTCGGTGGTGCTTACAGTGGAATTAAGCAAACCTATCAAAATCAATTCAGTGATGGTAATCCTGAGTATGATGCAGATGACAATGGCTTTACTTACAATTTGGGGTTGAACTATAAAGTTTCAGATCAATTTGCCACTTTTGTGAACCAGTCCAAAGGCCGCATGGCTTACAGCGTGTTGGGTAGTTTAACTGGGGATGATGAACGACCCGATTCAGAATCTGAATCGTTTGATTTAGGAGCAAGATTCACCGCCTTTGATGAGGAGCTACTTGCATCATTAGTATGGTTCAAAACGAGCAGAACTAATCTGCGTTATTCAAACCCACTTTACGAAGATGATCCAGAAGACGCGTTTTATAATATCGATGTTGCTGAATATTATTACGATGAGCGTGATGAAACCCAAGGTGTTGAGCTCGATCTAAACCTTATGCTGAATGAGCAATGGTCGATGAATTTCAATGCGACCTATCAAGATGCGGTGACAAACCCTGGTAGTCATGCGCTTAGCCAAGTGGAAGAGCAAACCAAAGGTATAGCACAGAAATTTGCCAGTCTATGGACGAGTTATAGTCATCAATTCAATGGCCTTTCTTACCCAATTAAGTTCAGTATAGGTGTTAACTATGAAGATGAACGGTCAATTGCGGCTTCCGCATTTGGTATTAACTATGCCATTGTTGACGCCTATGCCGTCTTGGGTGGTGCAATAAGTTATGTGGGGGAGGACTGGAATATCCAGCTTAATCTTCGTAATCTTACGGATGAAACTTACTACAGTAAGGCCTTATATTTAGGTGGCTTGCCTGGCGAAAGTCGGAATGCCAAATTAACCGCATCTTACAGCTTCTAGCGCACTTGCTATTATTGTGTATATAAAACATCGCATTGATGTGTCACTTCGCTTGATAGCTGCCATTGGTGGTGGCTATCTTGTTTCTATTGCATTTAGTTTTGCTTGCGTACCACTGTTAGTGCTAAGTCATGCATGCGATAAGCATGAAGCAGTAATGGTGAGTACGATGCTTAGCTATGTACTCTACTTTGCTATTATTATTATCAGCTTTTGTCGACGCAGTAGTGCCTTGCTATGGCGTGATTTATTTTTCATTTTAAGTGTGTGTGGCGTGATCATTTACGGATTAGGTGAGGGATGAAACCTGACTTTAGAAAATCGATGGTTTGGCTACATACTTATTCTGGTTTGGTGCTAGGCTGGTTGTTGTTTACAATATTTTTAACCGGTACCTTAAGTTATTTTAATCCTGAAATGACCCAGTGGATGCAACCGGAGCTTCAAAGGGTTACCTCAAGCAAAAATACCATAAATCGGTCATTGGCTGTGTTGCACGAAAAGGGTACAAATGCAGATAGATGGCGCATCTATTTACCCAATAGTAGAACGCAAAAATGGACGGTTCAGTGGAGTGAAGGGCGTGACAGACATAACCTTGATTTAGGCGTGCAAGTTGGCTCCATCATTACTCCGCGCGAAACCGCTGGCGGTAACTTCTTTCGAGTTTTTCACTACACACTGCAATTGCGCGGATATGGAGGACGCTACATAGCGGGCATAGCTGCTATGTTTATGTTGGTGGCGGTATTTAGTGGCATATTTACCCACAGGCGTTTCTTTCGAGACTTCTTCACTGTGCGTACAGGTAAATTATTAAAAACGTTAACGGACTTTCACGCGCTAGCAGGAGTCGTGACTATCCCTTTTTGTGTGATGATTTGTACTAGTGGCATTATGATATATGTGATCATGTATATGCCATGGAGCGCAGAGTATTACGCCGGTGGAGAGAGACAACTCGGTCGATCGCTCAGCCCTGGCCTAAGTCAAATCGTGACAACCAAACCTGACACTCAACCATTAATGGACTTTTCAGCTGTACAAACTCAGGTGAACGAGTCTTGGCCGGGTCAAAAGCAAATTGAAGTCATAACATTTGAACAGCCTTATAACGAAAATGGTCGAATCATTGTTCAGCGAGTTAATGAGCATACCTTGTCATATCAAACTGAGCGATTGGTCTTCTCAGCACAAAGTGGTAAGCCTTTGACGGGTTACTCATCGGTTAGTACTTCTGCAAGTGTAAGAAGAATTTTCTTTGGTCTGCACGAGGCACATTTTGCTAGTACCGGTTTACGTTGGTTACTCTTTTTATTGGGTGTGATGTCCAGTGCGCTCATCGCGACTGGATCGATTATCTGGCTGAATAAACGCCTAGATAAAGTGAAAAAACGTCACCTAGGCCACTATATTGTTGAGCGACTTAACATTGCTGTTATAGCAGGGTTGCCGTTGGCTATCGTCGCTTTTTTCATCGGCAATCGATTATTGCCATTAACAATCGAACATCGGGCCGCGTTTGAAGTACAGGTATTCCTGTGGGTCTGGTGTTTGTGCTTAGCGCATAGCTTTCTGCGCTCCGCTAGAAAGGCTTGGGTTGAACAGTTATTTGCTGTTAGCGTGGGTTGCTTGTTAATACCGTTGATCGATTTACTGCAAGACAGCCAAAGGTTAGTGGGCGCGTTACGCGAATTGAATGTCACGTATTTAGGCTTTAACATTTTTATTGTGATAAGTGGGTTTGTGTTTATGCAGACCGCACTCTGGTTGAAAAAAAAGCCGCTTGCTTTGCTTCCTTATCAGGTAAGTTCGCCTGTCAGTAGGCAGAAAAAGTGATAATAACGAGTATTAGTATCCAATTGATCTCGTTATGGTGTTTGTCCCTAGCAATGGATAAACACCATAAACCGTTCTGTCAGCGACCCCTTAGAAAAAAAATGAAAATTCTCTTTACCGTGATTGGTTGGGGGAGCCTAATATGCTCTTTGGTAATGTTATTATTAACAGCCAATAATGTATCGATAGGAATTGTTGATTGGTTGGCTAGTTTGTCATTCAATATACTCCTTGTGGCGCTAATGCATTGCTATTTGAGTCACCGTTTTTCTAGAGTGAATAAACTGAAATAAAACGACGCTGTTTTTGCCCATTTTGTTCTTCGCAGTTGAATATATTTGCTTACATTTTTGCGATGTTCTTGCCGGCGTTATTAGGTATTTATAACCTCTTATCTTGCGTAGGTTAACCCTCTCTTAACCTATGTATTGTTAATATTTGCTCAATTGTAGGCTTATACCCCTCCATCGACCTATAGGGTGAATGGACAGATAGTTTAAGACTCACTTTTTTCTATTTACTTATCGAGGAACACGTAGTTATGAAATCTTCAATTTACATTGGGGGGTTGCTGCTGGCAGTGACTTTGCTAAGCGGCTGTCAACAAGAGAGCGCGCCAGCGCGAACCAAGCCAGTAGCAGCCGTTTCGTATATTACTGTCGTCACTGCTCCTCACGATATTGACACTCAAATGCAGGGGCGCGTCGTTGCATCTCTTAGCGCGGAAGTGCGTCCTCAGGTGGGCGGGATTATTCAAAAACGTTCGTTTGTAGAAGGTAATACCGTTGAGCAAGGACAATTGTTGTATCAAATTGATCCAGCGACCTACCAGTCTGCTTACAATGAAGCTAAAGCGAACTTAAACAGTGCGAAGGCTTCCGTTGAGACGGCTAGATTAAAAAATGAACGGTATGCCAACTTACTAAAATTTGATGGGGTATCGCAACAGGAAGCTGACGATGCTCATGCCACTTACCTTGAAGCCAAAGCAGATATTGAGAAGTACCAAGCTGCACTAGCTACCGCGTCTATTAATCTTGAATTTACTAAAGTCACTGCGCCGATATCTGGTCATATTGGAATTTCCACAGTGACGCCTGGCGCGCTGGTTACGGCTCAGCAAACCACGGCTTTGGCTACCATTCGCACCTTGGATCCTATTTACGTGGATATGACTAAAAGCAGCAAAGATTTACTGAAACTGCGCCAGCTCATCAGTAAAGAGGGTGTTAAACAAGGCACAACTGCAGTATCGCTTACATTAGAGGATGGCAGTGAATACGACCTTAAAGGTCAGTTAAAAATGCAAGAAGTGTCCGTAGATGCAGCTACAGGTACCGTCACTTTGCGTGCTGAGTTTCCAAATCCTGACGGGATATTGCTGCCGGGCATGTTTGTACGAACCAAAGTCAATGAAGCGGTAGATGAACATGCGATCCTTGTTCCGCAGCAGGGGGTTTACCATGATGCGACTGGCGAAGCGTTCGCGTACGTGATTAACGAGGATAACAAAGTAGAAAGGCGCTCTTTAAAAACCATTAATGCTGTTGGCAATAAATGGCTACTCGAGAGCGGCTTAGCGGTTAATGATAAGTTATTGGTTGAAGGTAGCGGTAAGGTACGTCCAGGCAGCGAGGTTAAACCTGTTGAAGTGCAAATGGACACTAACGGCTCTATGGTTACCCTGTCTGAGCAAGCAAAAGACACCTCCGCTATGCAAGGAGGGGTGTAATATATGTTTGCCCGTTTCTTTATCGATCGTCCTGTATTTGCTTGGGTCATTTCGATCATTATCATGCTGACCGGTATTGCATCGATTATGTCGTTGCCGATAGCGCAGTACCCAAGTGTGGCTCCTCCCGTTATCAGTGTTAACACCAGTTATATAGGTGCTGATGCGCAAACGGTTGAGAATAGCGTTACCCAAATACTCGAACAGCAGTTAACTGGCCTTGATGGCTTATTATACTTTTCTTCTTCGAGCACATCAGATGGTTCAGCGTCAGTCAGTATTACGTTCGAGCAAGGTACTGATCCTGATTACGCTCAAGTGCAAGTACAAAATAAAGTACAGCAGGTCACTTCGCGCTTCCCTGAGTCCGTACAAACTCAAGGGGTAACGGTAACAAAGTCTAATAGTGACTTTTTACTGGTTACCGCGATTTACGATTCTACGGATCTGGTTTCTTCCTTTGATATCGCTGATTACATTTCATCTAATATAGAAAATGAACTTGCTCGAATTAATGGGGTGGGTGACACGCGGGTGTTTGGTTCAGAGTATGCCATGCGTATCTGGCTAGACCCGACAAAACTGGCTGCCTATGAGCTAATGCCGTCTGATATTACCAGCGCGTTAAGTGCACAGAATATACAAATACCTGCAGGTAAAATTGGTGCCGTGCCGTCTTTGGCTGACCAAGAACTTAATGCCACAGTGACAGCGCAGTCAATGATGTCTACGCCTGATGAATTTCGTAATATTATTGTAAAGTATGATGCAAGCGGCGCCAACGTGCGCTTGAGTGATGTTGCGCGAGTTGAAATAGGCAGTGCGAGTTACGATGCTATCCCGCGTTTAAATGGCCATCCTGCATCGGGTATTGCCGTTATGCTGTCGCCAGGGGCGAATGCCTTAGACACAGCAACTCGGGTAAAAGAAAAAGTGGCCGAGCTTGCTAAAAACTTACCCGATGGCTACAAAGTTACGTTTCCTCGTGACAGTACTGATTTTATCAAAATTTCAATCAGCGAAGTGGTACAAACGCTCATCGAAGCGGTGGTGCTGGTTGTTATTGTGATGTTCCTGTTTTTACAAAACTGGCGAGCGACACTAATTCCAGCCATTGCTGTACCCGTTGTATTGCTCGGTACATTTGGCGTGTTGTCAGCCTTTGGGTTTTCCATCAATACGCTCACCATGTTCGGTATTGTGTTGTCCATTGGCTTGCTGGTGGACGATGCCATTGTTGTGGTTGAAAATGTCGAGCGTTTAATGCGCGAGAAGAACTTATCACCCCGGGATGCAACTATTGAGTCCATGTCAGAAATCAGCAGTGCGCTGGTAGGGATTGCGGTGGTGTTATCCGCAGTATTTTTACCTATGGCGTTTTTTGGTGGATCGACTGGAGTTATCTACAAACAATTCTCTGTGGCTATTGTGTCGTCAATGACGCTGTCGGTTATTGTTGCGTTAACGCTTAGCCCGATGTTATGTGCAAGCTTACTGACTAAGACCAAACACAACAAAGAAGGTAAAGGGTTCTTTGCTGGATTTAACCGTATGTTTGACCGTATCACTACCTCATATACAGGGCATGTAGAGCATGTTATTACGCGTAAGGTGCGCTGGATAATAGTGTACGGCGTTATTATTGCGATATTAGGTTTACTTATCGTACGTATGCCAACGGGCTTCTTACCCCAAGAAGATCAGGGCAGTACTATGTTCCAAGTTAGCTTGCCTGAAGGCGCATCCATTAAACGAACTCGGGCCGTCGCCGAGCAAGTAGAGACATACCTTTTAACCGAAGAAACAAGAGACGTTGTACGAGTCTTTTCTATTTCAGGTTTTAACTTTTCTGGTAGCGGACAAAATGCGGGCATGGGGTTTGTAGGGTTAAAGCCGTGGGATGAGCGTACCGACGATGACCAGAGCGCTGACGCACTAATAGGGCGAATGAACAAAAATCTGTCGACTATTCGTGATGCAAGTATTTTTGCTATGCAGCAACCGGTTATCCGAGGGTTAGGACAAAGCAACGGTTTTTCTTTTGAACTGCAGGCTGCAACAGGGACTAGTCGTGAAGAATTGACCCGTTTGAAAGATGAATTACTAACAAAAGCACGCCAAAGTGAATTGCTCACCAGTATTCGCGAAGGTTCACTGAGTAACACGCCTCAACTCAAAATTGATATTGATAATGGCAAGGCAACGGCTCTTGGTTTATCACTGTCGGATGTATCGTCGACATTAACGTCGGCTTGGGCGGGGAGTTATGTGAATGATTTTATTGATAATGGTCGAGTAAAGAAAGTTTATGTGGAAAGCGAAGCCGAATATCGTTCAAAACCAGAGGACTTAGGCCAGTGGCATGTGCGAGGGGTAAACGCAGATGGCGAAACTACTATGACGCCATTCTCAGCGTTTAGCTCATCTTCTTGGTCGAGTGCGCCGCAAAGCTTATCTCGTTTTAACGGTATTGCCTCTTACTCAATACAAGGTGCTTCGGCTAGCGGTGTTAGTTCGGGCCAAGCCATGACTGAAATGGAGCGCTTGACCGAAGAAGTAGGCCAAGGCAAGTTAAGTTATGCATGGAGTGGCTTGTCTTACCAAGAGAAACTTTCAAGCGGGCAATCAGGCACCCTTTATGCGATCTCTATTCTGGTGGTGTTCTTAGCACTTGCTGCGTTATATGAAAGTTGGTCAGTCCCATTTTCAGTTATTATGGTCATTCCATTAGGCTTAGTTGGAGCAGCAATCGCGAGCACAATGCGCGGACTAGAAAATGATATTTATTTTCAGGTGGCGCTGCTAACAACGATTGGTCTTGCATCGAAAAATGCGATCTTGATCGTGGAGTTTGCTGAGGCGTCCTATCAGAAAGGCGCGTCATTGATAAATTCTGCACTGGAAGCAGCAAAACTGCGTTTACGTCCGATCATTATGACGTCCTTAGCATTTATGTTTGGTACGTTACCGCTCGCATTATCATCTGGTGCAGGCGCAAATAGCCGTATTTCAATTGGTACAGGTATTGTTGGTGGTACATTAACCGCAACGATTTTAGGAATATTCTTAGTGCCTATGTTTTTTGTATTGATCCGCGGATTCTTCCCGAAACGACGTCCAATATATGACGACGAGCCAAATGCGGGGGAGAATGCCCATGATTAAACTAAGCATGAATATGATGCGCAGCGCTAGGTTACTGCCTATTGCTGGCGCGTTAATCTTAGCGGGTTGTAGTACCTTAGCACCTGATTATGCGCGCACTGATTTACCCGTACCTGACGAATGGCAAGACCAGCCAAATGCACAGACCCAGGGACTATCAACAGAGCAGGCGATGCAGGTCCCCTGGAAAGACTTTATCAAAGATCCGCGGTTGGCGCAGATTATTGAGTTGGCGCTTAATAGCAACCGAAGCCTACGTGAAACCTTAGCAGATGTAGAATCGGCGAGAGCCACTTACCGCATCCAAAAAGCCGATTTATACCCGCAAATTGATGCTGGATTAAGTGGAACGCGTACCAAGTCATCAACAGGCGATATCAGCACAACTTACGAAGCCGAAGCGGGTTTGAGTGGCTATGAAATCGATTTATTTGGTAAGAATCGCAGTTTGACCGACGCGCAAATGGAAGCGTATTTAGCTAGCGCAGAAACCGCAAAAGCAGCAAAAATTACTCTGATCGGTGAAATCGCTAATGCGTGGCTTACGTTAGCAGCGGATAGTAACTTACTGAGTTTGGCAGAAGAAACGACAGCCAATGCACACAAAACCATGGACATCACAAATAAACGCTTAGAGCTTGGTGTTGACTCAAGAATTGATGTGGCAAGTGCAGAAACCATTTATTATTCTGCACGCTCTGATATTGCCAGTTACACAACCCAAGTAAGCCAAGACAAAAACGCTTTGCGCCTATTAGTAGGTGAGCAATTTGATGATAGCTTGCTTGCCCAAGCATTACCTAAAAGCGAAACGCTGGTCACAGATGTACCAGCAGGCTTGTCTTCAACTGTGTTGCTAGAGCGCCCGGATGTACTGTCTGCAGAACACAATTTGAAATCAGCTAATGCGAATATCGGCGCTGCTAGGGCCGCGTTCTTTCCAACATTGTCATTAACGGCCACGGGTGGTTTAGCCAGCTCTGTTTTGTCTGACATATTTACTGGTGGTGCAAGTTCAATTTGGACGATAGCTCCTAATATTACGTTGCCCATATTCAATGGTGGCGCAAACGATGCGAATTTAGCCTACAGCGAAGCGCAGCAAAAAAAGTATCTTGCAGCTTACGAATATGCCATTCAAAGCGCGTTTTCAGAAGTGGCTGATACCTTAGCGCGCCGAGCGACGATTCAAGATCAACTTGATGCTCAAGATGCGTTAGTGACGGCTGCAAGTCGCAGTTACGATTTGTCTCTAGCGCGTTATAAAGGGGGCGTAGATAGCTTTCAAAATGCGTTAGAAGCCCAGCGCACAATGTACAGCGCCAAGCAGTCATTCATTACCACACGCAGGATAGATTTGAATAATCGTATCACTTTATATCGAGTGCTAGGTGGTGGATTAGCTGACTTGTCGAGTGACAGTAACAGTAACAGCGAGCAAGATGAGAGCTAAACTCCATCTTGATTAGTGCGTTAAGGCTTTCGGCAAAATAAAAAGCAGAGTGATTATGGCGTGCCATACACGCTGCTTTTTTGATCGTATTATGTACAAAGGTTTCATTTAAGAAATAAGTACAGATTCAAAAGGTGGGTAGGTTAAGCGTTATATTAAGATATTTGCGGTGCGGTATAGCCAAATTTGTTTATTAGAAGCTTGTCTCGATCATAAATAAGGTCGACGGTTTCTTGGTCGTAGTAATCGCCTACACTGAGTAGCCTTTTTGAGGCATTAACTTTTTTGGCGTTTAAAACGTGATTTTTCTGCATTGGGCTGAGAGGTCTTATTTTTTTCGTCGCGGTTAGAAAGTCTTTCTCCAAAGATTCTTGGCGTATAAAAAAATCGATGTAGCAGTTTTCCGCTTCAAACTGAACTAAATCATGGTAGTCCGCAATTGTCTTTTGTTTGTCTATATTGTGAAAGTGCGCACAGCACAGATCAAGGTATCTATAAGACATAAACCCACAAAATTTATTTATACCAGTAGTACCATAACCCTCACCTAAAAAGTGGCTATGACTCGGGCAATGTATCAGTTTTAGCCACTTTCTAAACGAATCTACTTTATCGCTTTTGTCGTACACGCTACGCCACAAAGATACGTCTTTTGCTATTTCGTTAAACAGTAGGTTTTTGTTTTCACGGGGGGACTTCAAAGATAACTTGAGTGATTTCTGATACTGTTTTTGGGTCAGACGTTTCATTAAAGCTCCCTCTCCTTGCACGCCGTAAGTCCAGAGTGAGAGATACCAGTCCCAAGGATTTCTTATGGAAGAAAGAAAGTAAGTGCTTGAATTAATGAGCCTATTTGGGGCTGCGCTATGCTTTCGGTTTTGCTGGCCACCGTAAAAATTGAAAAGCAAAGAGGTTATATGGCTACATCCCGTTTTCTGCATTTGTATGTATATTGTTTTGTCAGTTATAAACATGAAACTCCTAACTTTTTTGCGACGCGTGACCAGTAGTAAAAATGCAGGCTGTTTATATATATCAGTAGGTTACGAAATATTTTGACATTACCTTTCACCTTTATTTAGTCAAACAATATACCTGAACGTTCACCTTTGAATTATGGACTTTCGCGCTAGATTGGTGCATGCGGGAGAGGCTAGGGTGAAGAAGTTGAATGAAACATTCTCAGGAATACAGCGGTTATGTGTTAAACGCAGGAATTGTGCATTTATAAATGAGACGCCAGTTTGTTACAGGTTAATTTGTTAGCTATTAAATTTACGTATAAAGGGGAACATTGACTACCTAAAACAATGCTCTTACTCCGCAAAATGCTTAACTTCTAGCGTATTTTGTCGTTTTTTTGTCACAAAACGATGGTTTATTAAAGTTTTATAACAAGTGAAATATGTAATATTTCTGTCGTTATTATCGCCTAACCTCCCTCCAGAATTATTTAGTCAGTCCATCCGCATCGCTTTGAATAAGCAATTCAATTCACTCTTACATTATGGAAAAAAAGATGAAAAAAATGTCAATGTTTAACCGCTCGTTAGGTGTATTTTGTCTAGTAGCGGGGATTTCCGCTTGTGATGATGATAAGACCGTGGAAGTTGAAGTGCCGGTTGAGGTACCTGTCATGGTCAATCCTGACCATGAGCTGTTAAGTGATCCGTTCTTACAATTGCCTACGGATGACTCTGTGAATGTGGTGTGGTTTACTAATTTTGAAGGCAGTGAACACACCTTGCATTACGGTGACTTGTCGACTTCATCCGTGACCACTACCCAGCTGACACGGATGATGGAAGATGCTTCTTCTCAACAGTTAGATAAAACCTATGAGGCGTTGAGTTATCGACCTGTTTATCGTCATGAAGCAACAGCAAAAGACCTAACACAAGGGGTCCGTGTCAATTATTCTATCTCCAGTAAAGACAGTGATGGTTTTGAATTTGCTAGCGATATATTTACGCTCGCCCCCGCACCGGCCAAAGATGCCCCTTTAATGATTCTACTGACGTCTGATTTGCAATCTAAAAAGAACGTGGTGGCGAATTATCAAAAAGTCGTTGAAACCGTGGGTACTCCTGACGCCGTGCTATTTGCAGGTGACTTTGTCAATGTACCTGATCGTGCATCTGAATGGTTTGACCAAGCGAAAGACAACGCGCCTGGTTTTTTCCCTGCAATGCAGGGGCACTATCAAAAATACTTTCCGGGGTTTCCATATAACGGTGGTGAAATTCTGCAGCACGCGCCTTTGTTCGGCACTATCGGAAACCATGAAGTAATGGGGCGCTATGCACCTGACGAAGAGGAGTATAGCCTCAATGGTAGCTTTAACGATCCGCAGCCCCAGTGGTATGCAGAGGTCGCTTACGAGCAGGTGAAAGCCGAAGTTAATCCAAGTGATGATGCAGAGATTAAGTCGCAATGGATTGCAGATAACTCAAATAATCAACAAAGCTTCTTAGATATTTTTTCGTTTCCTGATGATGGGCAAGGTGGTGAAGAGTATTTCTCTGCTGTATTTGGCGATGTTTTCATCATATCAATGAACGTATCACGTATCTGGCGTTCATGGAGTGTGTCTGGTGATAATAAGTCTAAGTTTGTTGAAGGCTTAAGTACCTTGCAAGATCCTTCTCAGTGGGGATTTGGCGAATTTATATTTGAGCGGTTTGATAAAGACTCAGAGCAATATGCGTGGCTAGCAAGCGTTATGCAAACGGATGCGTTTAAGCAAGCAAAGTATAAAGTGGTGATGGCCCATCAAGGGGTATTTGGTTTAGGAGATAACACCGTACCGGTACTTGCACAGCCAGTTATGCAATTGGTAGAAGCCGGCTCTAATGGTACTGAAACCATTACCGAACTTACGTTCCCATTATCTGCCGATATATGGGCCAACACAGTACAACCTATGTTAGATAATATAACTGAAGTGCGCTACCAATACCCATTGGCACAAGACGTGTGGTTAAACGACATCGAACCTTTGTTACTTGAAAACGGGGTGGATTTAGTTCATATCGGCCATTCACATTTATGGAATCGAGCACAAGTTGAAGATATGCACTACTTGGAAAGCTCTAACGTGGGAAATTCTTATGGCGCTTATTATGTGGATACCACTGGTGTGTATACTAACGATGTGCGTTCTAGTTACGCCGATTTTTGGACCGATGTGAACTCGGATAGTCCACGTTGGTCTATTGATAACTATCCGCCAAATGGCGATCCTCAAGACCGTGTTATGAGTTTCCCCAGTGTCTTTAGCCCCATGAGTATGGAAAACGAAAATTACCCAAATCTGCCGTTTGTGACTAGCAACACCCTATCGGTATTTTCGATTATGGACACAGGCACAGGTACCGTGAAAAGTTACGTCTTTGACCCTACAGATCTCGACTCTCAAGTGGAATTATTCGATGAGTTCTCGATAAAGTAATTATTCTAAAATAAGGCTGGTGATAGCAGCATAAAAAATGTTATTGCCAGTTCTCATTAAGCGGGGAGGGGGGGGGAAGAGCCGACCAAATCCATTAAGTACACTCGCCGTTTTAGGTTAAATATATGTGCTTGTATCTCGATTTTCACCAAGTGGAGTAAGATTTTTGTCGCTTGATGCGTTGTACTTAGCATGAGCCAGTCTTAGCCATCTGTTACCATGATTTGAATATAGTCAATTGATAGCGTTAGGCCCTTATAGGCAAAGACATAGCGGCAACTTAACGTAAAACGTTCTTTAGTAATAGTCAGTTTGTCGACGTTAAAGCGAAACTAAAAAAATAGCCTTAAAAGCATATTTTTCATCATTTTTAAATAAAATAGCCAAAGAATATTTATAACATTAGCGTTTGTAAGTCCTTCAGCGAGTAATTGCTCGAAGTCTATTGCTGCTTTATCCCATCAAATCTTAATGTAATGGGAGTATTCTTGAGATTCTCTATACCTTTTTATTTTGGTTAGCCCAGTTGCAAAATGCCTTAACAATGCCAATAAATACCTTGTTTATAATGAAAAACGCTAGGCGATATCAGCGTCCCTGTGTTCTTAGGCTGGAATGTATTCTATAGAGTTGCAAAGCAAGGGCTGTGCCGTTTATGAACTAATGTGCTACAAACCCTTTTTATGATGTCAATATTGTCATTTCGAAGGTAAAATTACCTCCATCATGTCAACAGTCATGTTTATGTTGTCTCGCAAAAGGTAGTTAGAAGTTTATGGATTATTTTGAACAGTTGGGTGTCAGTCGATCGTCTTCGACCATCGATATTAAAAAAGCGTATCGCAAGCTGGCCAATAAATATCACCCTGATAGAAATGATGGTGCAGAAGCCAAAGAGAAATTTCAGTTAATTCAACAGGCTTATGATGTTATTTCTGATCCTAAAAAGCGCGCGGTATATTTAAAACAAAATTATACCGTGATAACCAATCCTCGAGAAGTTGCTGACTCGTTTTGGGACTCAGCTTTGGGCTAGGGCTTGGGCTCGGCTTTGAATTAGACTTTTACTTAGGAAACAATGAATGCAACTTGAAGCAAATGTACCTGATTATTTGAGCGGAGATTTTTCTATGTATTTAGAAAACATGACCTCATATGATGATCCTGAAAATCCTGACTTATTAACAAATTATCTATCAAGTTTATTCGAACAGTTAAAGAAAATGCCTTCGTTGTTTAATGGCATGGTTGATCAACTAGCGATGGCGATATCGACTAAGGTTCGTATCGATAGCGAGAACTTAGTAAAAGTCGTGTTCACAAAGGAGCCCACCTGGGCCGAGATAAAACCGTTTGTGGGTGTGCATGCCGATGCGCGTGCTTGTATTACTGAAATAATGAACCATTCAGAACGTGATTTGAAAAATGCCGTTTTGCTTATTCATTTTTATAACCGCTACGACGCGACGCCACTGAAGGCCGAATCCGACGAGAATGAGCAGGATCAGGACTACGATTCGGTAAGCTTTTTCGAAAACGATAACTATTAGATTCAGCTGATTACTATCAAAAAACTTGATTGATAAATGAAGAAAATTAAGGATTTAACTTGACTAAAAATGCATTAATTCTTGCAAGTGACATTATGGAACAAGCCCAGCATAGCGGCAGACAAGCAGGCACAGCTTTAGAAGCTATTGCTTCACAGCAGGGCGATGAGACAATGCTCGCAGTGTTAACCGAGATGGATATTTTGACCGTTGCTAAAATTGTGAGAGAGCACGATGCCACTATCCCATCTATTGCTACCTGGTTAATGGACGCGGAATCAATTAAGCAATTATTGAACGTTGAGCCTTCGTACTGGGAAAATATGGAAGAAGACACCGTATTTTCTGCACAAACGGAAGCGCATAGTTTATTAACGCAAATTTTTCTAACCACTGATGACGAAGAAAAACAATTGGAAATATTAAGAGTCATTGTGGAAGACGATTTTGGTCTTCTGTATTTGTCTTTGCCGTTTGTTGGGCACGACTTTTCAGAAATGGAAGAAGATGAAGAGCAAGCATCAGGGAGCGTTGAAGAGTTGCTAATGAAGATAAAATCTTTAAGTGAAGATGCTTATCGTGAAGTAATGACCGTTAGTACTAACGGCACATTGGAAAACATTGAAAGCACCTTAAAACAAAATGCCAATAAACAACGAGTGACAGCCCTTGAAATGGATACTGATGATATGTTTGCGCCGCTTTAATATGCAAATGAAAATCGTATTTATGCTTTCATTCAGTAGGATTGATCAATGAAAATTGCACAGTTAAGAAATCACCCTTTTCTACTTTTAATCTTAAAAGACGGTGAAAGTGAGGGCTATTTCCCTCCAGAATTTATGCATAAAACTAAACAGCAATTAATCGATATGTCGTTGCGGATAGCGTCTGACAATTTATCGATAATTTATGCGGATCAGATTAGAAAGGGCTGTGAAATCGTATTGGGTATGAGCAATTTAGGTTTGCTTGACCTTTGCGATAACAATACTGAGAAAGCGAAAAGCATTATAAAAGAGCAAGGTATCGTGTATTGCTTCAGAGCCGGTTGGGCTAAATACGCAGAGTTAAAGAAGATATCAGCCTCATATTTTGAAGATATTTCAATCACCCAATATGCCCTTGGCATAAATGATATTTCTGACATCAGAATAATGCATAAGGCGTTAGTCAAAGAGGGTCAGCAAAGTGCAAGACTATTACAGATATATAAAAATATTGGGGCTAAATACAGTGCTAATAGCCTGATAATTGATCATGATGAAGACGTATTAGTGTTTGAACTGCAAAAGTTTTTAAACTCTGCAGTGGCACTTTTGCTTATCGATTCTGATAAAAAAGTATTTACCAATACGTTATATCAGCAATTTATTGCGTTGCTAATCGGCACCGAGAAAGACGCACTCAAAGTCAAATTTGAAGGGAGCATTGCCCAGTTCACTGAGCAACTACCGGCATCAACAAAAGAATATCTGCAGACAATAAGGTTGCTAGATTTTAATGATTTAAAGGGTCTTATTAAGCAACCAGAAAATGCCGCAATTTATGCTCAGGATATATTGGAACTACCTATGACTGTATCTAATGAGCTGAACAATGATTTTGACGGTGGTTACGATTTTCATGCTGATGACGACGACGATATCGCCTATTTACGCCCTGACGGCTGATAGCGGTATACTAGACTAGATATAACCAATAATATTAGGCCAAGTGGCTCCCATCAGACGTATGCCAGTACATGGATGTACCAGCCTAATTATTAGTTATGAAATTATTAATTGTCAGCCCATCCCAAAATAGCAATTTCGCCAACTTGCTTGAGCATAACTGCTTATCTATAGCCACTCATCTATAACCACTCATTTGGGACGCTACCAGACATTCTGACAACAGCCCCTACCGCTTTGCCATATGGTTATTTTAATTTTGCTGCAACGCCCTTATTTATCATGCTGTCTTATTAATTCCTGCTTACTGTGGTTTATTTTTAGGTGCGGATGATATTTTTCTGTAATTTACCTGCGCTGTGGTAATAAACTGATTAGATAGTAGCAGTCAAATGGCATCGACTAAAAAGAGTGATCCGAATGAAAAAATGGTGGGGTGATATTAATTTCGAAATAAATGAGGTTAAAACTTGGCGAATTGGCAGTCGTAAAATTTCAGTACAACGCAAATATGCCGAGTGGCTTATTTGGAATGAAGAGACCAACGATGAGAGTTTTGAACAATTGGTATTAGAGGACGCAGTATCTATAGATGGGTTTACAGATATTCAGCCCAAAAGATACCTCGTTAACAAAACCCAAGATGCATTAAGAGTTGCGCCATTGCTGGCAAATCGTTCCATCATTGTTAGGCCTAGTTCGACTTTAAATATACTTCCTGGAGAAAAAATAGAACTCTCCGTGAGTTCTCCTCTATGGTTGGCCTTTTTTAACATCGGCAGTACTTTACCTATTAGTGACCTTCCTTTTTGGTTGCCGTCAGACTCATGGTTTGGCCCATCCACAATGGTTGGTGAGCTATGTTATTCGAAGTACACTGATGCCAGAGTGTCATTACAGAATATTCCCAAACGGTCTCATAGAGCTATCACCACAATAAGCATTTTGAACGAGCATGATGAATTATTAACCGTAGATAGAATTAACCTTCCAATCCCATATTTAAATCTTTACGCGGACGCTAGCGAACAGTTTTGGACTGACAAAGTGTGTTTAACGCATCATTTAGATACAGCGCGACCATCTTTTTACATCAAAAGCTTAACTAAAGAACGGGATCAATCGGCTATTACCTTAGTCTCGCACGCCAGAGAAATAGCGGATGCTCACACATTTATGCGTTCAATTAGAAGTTTAGTGGCTTAAGTAAGCATAACCGTAGGAAAACACATTATGGAAGAGACCAGTATTACGCTTGGTTTGATGCAGCAATTCCACGTCTTTGCTATTGGCAAAGCCTTTTTAATATTAATTATTGGGTACTTATTGGCGCGCTTGGCCAGAAATGGCGTGGGCCGTCTTAAGATCGCGCATCTCACCATTAACAGCATGGTACTGGCACAAAGGGTGGTGTTTTATGGGATTTTAGTGTTGACCTCTATCTCCGTGATGAAAGAACTGGGGTTTGATTTAAGTGTTGTACTTGGTGCTGCGGGAATCTTTAGTGTTGCTATTGGTTTTGCTTCACAAACGTCAGCGTCCAACCTGATCAGCGGCCTATTTTTAATGATGGAAAGACCTTTTTCTATCGGCGATGTGATCAGAGTTGAGTCGACCACAGGGGAGGTGATCTCAATAGATTTGTTGTCGGTAAAAATCCGCACCTTTGATAACTTATTTGTTCGTATTCCGAATGAATCGATGATTAAGACTCAAGTTACCACATTAACAAGGTTTCCTATTAGGCGCGCCGACCTACAGATTGGTATCGCTTATAAAGAAGACATTGAGCGTGTAAAAGAGGTGCTTAACCAAGTCGCAACTAAAAACCCACTTTGTTTAGATGAACCCGCGCCACTATTCATTTTACTGGGTTTTGGCTCTTCATCGGTAGATATACAATTTTCAGTTTGGGCTAAAAGAGAGAATTTTCTGACGTTAAAAAACAGCATGTATCAGGAAATAAAAAAGACCTTCGATGCACAGAATATCGAAATTCCCTTCCCGCATATCAGTCTTTATTCTGGAGAAGCCAGCAAACCGATTCCTATCGTTATGGAGCAAGACAAAGACAAGGCTTAGTGGCATAGACATAGAGACTTGCCTATAGATGCCTGCAAAAATGGCTGCCGTTATGCAACATCTAGACTAACGCTTGGAGCTTAGTGCATACCACAGCGGCAGTGCGACTAATAAACTACCGCCGAGTATGTTGCCTATTCCAGCGGGGATGATGTTCCAAAGCATGGCATCCCACCAGCCCGGACCGTCGCCTAGAGGCATACTCATTGAAAAGTAAGCCATGTTAGCCGGGCTGTGTTGAAAGTTACCGGCCACGAACAAGCTTACAGCCAAAAATATAGGCACGAATTTATCTATGATGGTGCGCCCCATGACAGCAAGAAAGGCCGCCATACCGACCATCCAATTACCCAACATACCTGATAGCATCAAGGAGAACCAACCTTCGACACCCCCCACCTGTTGATAATGCATCTTCTTAGCTATTACACTATTTAATAATGCGTAGTGTTCTGGCGAATATACCTGAGCGATCGAAATCACCCATCCTGTGAGCACCGCGCCTAGCAAGTTACCAATCCAAGCCAGTATCCAAAATTTTAACCCACGACGCAGCATATCGCTGCGTGAGCAATTTAGCGCGCTGACGGGCAAGATAACATTAGCCTCTGTAAAGAGTGCCGCACCCGTGAGAATGACTAAAAAGAAGCCAACCGAGAACCCAAGTCCTTGCAATAAAAGCTGTATTCCGTGGGCCTCAACGCCGGTTGAGAGCAAGATAGAAAACAGCGCCCCCATAGTGATAAAAGCCCCACCGAGCATGGCTAAAACCAAAATACGAGCGGCACTGAGCGTATGAATGTGCTCGCATGCCTCTTTACAAATTTCCTGTGCGACATCTCTTGATGCGATGAACTGTGCTGCAGGAGGCACTGAGTTGTGTGGCATGAGATTGTCTCTGGCTGTGGCCGAATTGGAAGAATAGACCTTGGGGTTACTAAGGCATGTTTAAAGAGCAAACGTAGAATCAATAGGTATATCCCGTGCTCGGGTACGCATCACTCCAATCGAATGCGAATGCGAATAGCCGTAGACGGATTATGATTCTCCGCTATCATAAAATAAATAATCTGTAATGATAATCAGGGGTTAACTTAGTTTTGTGATGGGTAAAAATTGTCATGACGTTACCTCTTGTTGTACTGTTTGCCTCCCCGCTATTACAAGAAGTACCTATGATCGATTTTTCTATAAAGCTAACGAGTGACCGACTTCACAATACGAGAAAAAGAGAATCAACTAAATCGTTAATGTTCGATTTTGAAAGTGATCGTGGGCGTATTATCAATTCAGCCGCGGTAAGAAGGCTTCAGCAAAAAACACAGGTGTTTCCCTTAGAGCGAAACGCAGCCGTACGAAGCCGTTTAACGCACTCATTAGAAGTCCAACAGGTCGGCCGATTTATAGTGCAAAGTATTTTCAATAAGTTAGATGCTAAAAAGCAGACTGCATATAATCTGACCGACTTTGAGCGACACTTAGAAAGCGTCGTGGAAATGGCTTGTCTTATGCACGACGTGGGTAATCCGCCTTTTGGTCATTTTGGCGAACAAGCGATTAATGATTGGTTCAATAAAAACCTGACCATCAGCGCACCAACAATAGATAACCGAGCACTTAGCTTAAGCCAAGAGTTGCAGCGTGATATATGTAATTTTGAAGGCAACGCACAAGCCATTAGACTAATTCACACACTGCTGCAGTTGAACCTCACCTATAGTCAGGTTGCTGGAATACTCAAATATACTCGTTGTGGTACGGATACCAAGCCGGATAAAGGACAGGCGCTTAGCTATCTGCAGAAGAAAGTGGGTTTTTATTATAGCGAAAAACAATATGTTGAAACGCTGTGTGAAACCCTAGATATGCAGGTGGGGCATCGTCATCCTGCTTCTTATATCATGGAAGCCGCAGACGATATTTCTTACTGCATTGCAGATTTAGAAGACGCAGTAGAAAAGGGCATACTCGATATTGAAAAACTCGGCAAATCTTTGTGTGCTGAATTTTTAATAATACATACTGAATTTGCCTTGGATAACAACGCTGGATTGATGGAAATCATCACCTCAAAAGCCTTTAAAGCATCTGAAGCAGATGATATATCCAAAGAAAGCCAGTTTTTCATTTCACTTAGAGTAGGCGTACTCCATCCTCTAGTAGGACATGCCGTAGAGCGATTTATTGCTAATATTGATGATATTTTTCATGGTTCATTTAATCAGGCTTTATTGGAAGACAGAAGCGCTGCTCATGCGTTGTCCGAGGCATTTAAGAACGTTGCCCTGAAATACGCCTTTTGTAATAAAGAAGTTGAAGCTAGAGAGCTACAAGGTTACAAAATAATTAATGGCTTATTAGATTGCTACCAACCGCTACTGAAGTTGAGCAAAAGCCAATTTACGCTGGTCTACCAGCAAGACAAAAATGCGCCGCTGTTTGAAAGGCGTTTAATCAAAAAGCTGCCGAACAAACACCTCAGAGCCTATTTACACGCAATTCAAAATGAACCTAGCGAAGAGTTAGAATTTTATTATCGTTGTCGTTTGCTGCAGGATTATATTAGCGGCATGACAGATCAGTACGCCTACGATGAATACCGTGCCTTAATGGTGGTTGATTGAAGGGCTAACAAAGTACGCCACATGCGCTAAAGTTGAGAGAAATTATGGGTCGATTGATTAATTTTTGTTGGTCTATTTAAACCACACCTTGCCGCCTATCATTTTAAAAGCAGGCGTACCGCGTATAAGTGTATCTCTAGCGAACACCGTTTTACATTGCGGACAGGTACCTTCTTGTGTCGTAAAATCCTTGGTAATTCGTTCTTTGAAACATTTTACAAGGGCGCCTTTGCCGCCTTTTTTATATCTAAAAAGCTGTTGTTGGCAGTTATTGCAAAAAATATTCACACTTTTAGACGGCGCTTTCACATTTGGTTTTGCCATAATCACCTTTATTATTCAGCGCTGGGGGACATTGTTGTACCAGTAATCAACCCGTACATGTTGGCGGAGCCATATTTGAGACTCAGTATTTTGCGGCCATATTAGATTGTGCCGTACCTATGCTCAGATTCAAAGGAACAGTGAATTTTAACAGGTAAATATGGGATAAAAACGACGCTAAGATTATGCACAAAATTCCGATAGCTATCTTATTGATTTAGGCCCATTGCTGGCAGTGTCTTGCCATCAATGGGCCTATTATTTGATATATTGATTGCTAGGCATATGGGCTTATTTAAGAAGCCCATTTAAAAGTCCTAGTTAAGGTGCTTAGTTAAATTACATTTGGCCATTAGTTTCAAAGTTATGATGCCAGCTTAGCGCTTCGTTCAAAATATGTGGCGTGTGCATACCGCGTTTGCTGGCGCATGCACGATCGAAGTAATCATACAAACGGTCTTTAAATAACGGATGTGCACATTTTTCAATAACCACCTTAGCGCGTTGACGAGGGGATAAGCCTCTTAAGTCAGCTAAACCTTGCTCGGTAACTATCACTTTCACATCGTGTTCAGTGTGATCAACATGGGACACCATAGGCACAATCGCTGAGATAGACCCATTTTTGCAAATTGAAGGGGTCATGAAAATAGATAAATAACCATTACGCGCAAAATCCCCCGAACCGCCAATACCATTCATAATACGTGAGCCCATAATGTGGGTTGAATTCACGTTGCCGTATATGTCAGCTTCAATTAAGCCGTTCATGGCAATAATACCTAGGCGTCTAGCGATCTCTGGGTGATTACTAATATCTTGTTGGCGCAATATAATTTTGTCGCGGTAGAAATCGATATTTTCATTAAACTCATCTAATGCTTGCGGGCTTAAAGAAAACGCCGTTGCTGAGACGACTGACAATGAGCCTGATTTAAGCATACCAAGCATACCGTCTTGTATTACCTCGGTGTACGCAGTTAGGTTTTTATAACCACCATTCTCTAAGCCACTTAATACTGCATTAGGGATGTTGCCAACACCTGACTGTATAGGTAATAGCCCTTTAGGTAGTCGACCTTTTTTAATTTCATGGGTGAAAAAATCAAGGATATGATCGGCGATTTGGTTCGATACATCATCGGGGGGATTAAATGCACTATTGCGATCAGGCGCTGATGTTTCAACAACCGCGACAATTTTTTCAATGGGGATTGATAAGTATTTCTCGCCAATTCGATCTGACGGTGAAGTCAGTAATATAGGTTTACGATTTGGCGGCAAAGCAGTGCCATAATATATATCATGCATACCTTCTAGCTTGACACTTTGTTGGTCGTTTACTTCTAAGATAACCATGTCAGCTTGTTCTACCCAAGTTTTATTGTTACCTACAGATGAAGAAGGAATAATGCGACCGTCAGCGTGTATCGCGGCTACTTCAATAACCGCAATATCAAGTTTTCCCAAAAATCCAGACCAAGCATTCTGTGATACTTCAGATAGATGAATATCAACGTAATCCATTAAACCGTCGTTAATTTGCTGACGACAAACGGGATCCGACTGATACGGTAAACGCATATTGATACCATCTATCGCTGCGAGCACCCCATCTAATTCTGGTGCAGTAGATGCTCCGGTCCATAAATTAATTCTAAAGGGTTGGTTCGATACCCGTAATTTTTTGGCTTTTTCTACCAACGCAGCTGGAATCGACTTGGGATAACCTGCTCCGGTAAAACCACTCATTCCAACGGTTTGTTTGTCGTGGATAAAAGAGACCGCTTCATCAGCTGACATTATTTTTTTACGTAATTCGGGGCATTCGATACGTGATTTTGCAAACATGCATACTCCTAAGAAAATATCGTTAAAACGATAGACCTGCCACTTAAGATACGTTTGCATAAAAACATCAACAAGTTTTGAGATCTAACGAGTAAAAAGACAAGTAGAAGCTGACTTTAACGTTGTGAGCCAAAGACGATATAAGACCTCGGTCTTAGATTTTCACAAATATGTAACTGTTGGTAACTTTTGCTAATGGCATGTTCTCTAAATGTATCTATAAGGTTAAATTTGCATGCTCAGTGTCTGCTGTACTTTTGTTTTGTGCAGTTAGCATTTATGAAGTGGTGATGTGCGTTAGGCTTTATAAAGGTGTTTATTTCTGCGCTGGTTGTTTTTAAGGCAGCTCGAGCTGGAATTATATGCCCAACCGAGCCAAACTTAGGAGCGCTCACCACAGACCTCGAAGTACAAAGTTTATTGACTACACGTAAATAAGAAATGGATTCGATTTCCAATGGGCATCTTGTTAATGCGTTACTGCAATGTGCTCTGAATTTTTATTAACTGCCAAAAAGTAGCCGCCATATGCTTGGACTGCGTTCTTTATGGTACTGTTTTTTTAGCGCGATCACTTTTTGCAATCGTTGTTTTGCTGTTTTTATATCACTCGCCCCTAGGCTTTGCTGAACCAAGCTCAGTTGTGTTTGCACTTCCGTTAGCCCTTGTTGCAATATCGTTTGTCTCTTGGGCTCAAACTGCACCAATTGCACTGAGGTAACTAATTGCTGCAACTTGTCGATCATACTGTGCATCGCGCTTGGGTCAGTTGCTTGCATGGCTTGTCGATAGGTAAAAGACATGGATTTCATGGTAGCTTCAACATCGGTACTGGCCATTACTTTTTCCACTGATTCTTGCGCATAAACCTGACTACTAAACTGTAAAATTCCACATATCATTAGGGAAATTAGGCTTATGTTTTTTAACGATGTCATTTTTGGATCCGTTCATTGAGAAGGCGTGAATTCTAGCATAAATATATCGATGCTTTGCCGGACAGTTATCCTGCATTAGGCATTAGGCATTAGGCATTAGGCATTAGGCATTAAGCATTAGGTGTTAGTGCAGTGCGGGGAGAGTAAAATTTATTCCGTGAAAGGTTAGCTAGTGTCCATCAACTATAAAATCTCTGCAATGGGATAAACAAAGACTAAGTATAAATAGAAAAATGCTAGCGATAGCACCAATATGATGACCCCAAGAACTGGCGAACTGACTTTAATACCAGAAGTCGAAAGCTCAACCCTATGCTCTTTTTCTTGCCCAGTCCCGACACTACCGTTGTTGGGTTTGATATCAAGCCTAAACTGTACCCAAGCGAAGTAGATGCCTATTGCTACCAACGCGAGAACGACGAAAAAAATAATTCGTGCAGAGAAGTGTTGCCAAGCAAAAACCTTGGCACGATGCTCATGGCCGATTTTATAATAGTTGAAACTCGACTTATAGGACTCCCAGCAAATATCGCGGGTTGATTCATCATTAATATCTGCACACCAGACGTCCGTTAATGTCAAAGAAGTATGTTCTTTTTTGTGATTAGTATTTTGTGGTGGTAATGGCACAGAAGATTGAATAGAGAGCGACTCAAGCACACTTGTTGGAGCAGAATTCGGTTCAGGTGGTTCGCCGAGAACCGGTGAAACAGCCGTGACTAAGAACATCATCAGTAGTGTTTTAACGACTCGATATAATCTTAAATTTATCACTGACATCTTTAGCACCCTAAGTCTAAAGCACATTTAATCACTTGTTGGCGAAAGGCCATTTCACAGTATATATTGCTGCTACACATCTGAGTTTCGTGGCTATCAAAACGTTCACGATCAGCGCTGTTCAAAATACCTTTGGCGACGCCTAGCAAAGCGCCATTATGTTGTCGCAACCAATTTTCTAAGTCACTTCCAGAGCTTGGTCGTCCAGGAATATTGATTCTCTGGACCTGTGTATCAGATTTGTCTTTACTACGACCTAAACCGTAATAATCCCCGTTAACTTTTTTCTCGAACGAAGAAAAAGACTTATTAGCAACTGTCTGCGAAGTAGGAGCTGCTTGCTCTTGGTAGCATAATTTAAGCGCGGACTGGCATTGGTTTTTAACGCTGTTAGCTGCTAAGTATTGCTTGCTTAGGTTTTGTTTAGACTCATTCAACCGATCAACTTTAAGCTGACATTTATTTACTTTGGCATCACAGATTTCTTGGTTTGCTTTAGTACTAATGGTTGAGGCAAGCTCACGGTTATTTCGCACCGCATACCAAGCGCCAGGTTCGTTTTTACTGCCACAACTGCCCGCCATAAACTCAGTTGTATTTTGCGCCATATAGCCTCGGCATTCTTGTGAAATACCGTTTAAGTCAGTAAGTATTAACGATATAAATTGGCTTGAATTCTGATTATCAGTTACTGCGCGAAGAACGCCGCTATGCCCACCCCATACAATCTGATAATTGAAAGTTGAGGTGCTATTTTTCGTTTGGCGACCTTTGACTCCGCGTATGATTAAATTATCTCGTTTATCATCGACAGTAAGCTCCCAGGAATCACCTACTAAAAGTACTTCCTGAATAAGCGGTCTCGCCTCGGCATGAGTAAACGAACCAGTCATTACCATTAAAATAGATAGCAACATCGTGGGGACATTTTTTCGAGATGCATTCATAATAAATATGCCTTTCATATGAATTGTACTTTAGTCATTTTTTATAATGTTAAATACAATTAACAGGGCCACTATGACAACGAATCTGGCTAAAGCAATGCGGTCAGATTGTATGGGGCTCTGTTATTACTTAGTTGCACAGACTCAAGTACAGTCATTGCATCACCCAAGAATGAACGGCGAACACAGCGAGACAGTCGAAGACAAATTTATCAAAGGTCAATTTGAACCGCTTTAGCTGTCTTTCGAAGAAGTGAACGTTATGCGTGTTGTTTATAAAGTAACGGGTATCAATTAAGCTAATAGGGCTTTTAGAGATTAGTACAGCGTATACACCTAACTAAAAAGGCAACACCCTACAAGCTTAGAACAGTTTGAAAAATAGACAATTTTACAATGGGTCAATCTTAGTGTTTGTGCTGCGCTTATTGATGCCAAATGGAATAACGCCGCTGCGCGTAACCGGAATACTGCCCCATAACCCTTTACTAGTGAAAATTTTTGCATTCACTTCATAGGCTAATTCTTCAGGCTGTGAGTTCACAATATCCAGCAGCAGCCGACCAGAATTAAATATACTGGCACTGACGTCTACTTCAAACGTATCTTCACTTAATGGCTGCAATACAAATTTTTTGTCACTCACACCCGTGGCGACTTGTAGCCCGCGCAAGTTCAACTTGAAGTTCATCCCATCTACCGGGAAGGCTGTATTGTTGGGATTCACCACACGAAATTTCAGGCGGAATCGCTGCTCTAGACCCTGGGATGGCAAGAGCTGCAAGTTGGTAAGTTGCAAATCAGGTTTTTCAAAATCAGGTGCCAAAGTGGCGCAAGATGAAAGTAACAACGTTATAAAAAAAAGTGTTAGTAGATTAAATTTAGACCACGTGGACGAGGTTTGAGAGTAAAGCTGCATAGTGTCAATTTCCCTATTTCAGATAAATACATAATCCCCCCAGCACCTACTCGAGTCAAATCACTCAGCAAAAATCAATGACTTTGCAGCGGCTTATTCAAGGTTAGCCTAGTGGGTAATTATTTCATCTCAATTAGATTTAATTTCATTCAGGAGTAAGAGAACTGCCGACATCATGTTTAATTGGGCGCAATCGATGTGCCTTATTATTCGGTTATTAGTAGATTCAATGGTTGAATATTCGCTTTAAGCCCTTGCTGTAAAGGGGGATCAACCAAAAGCCTAGCTGAAATATTATTTCCGATTCCATTAGTTGTTTTATATTCGAGAATTGGGCTGATATTTGCTTTAAGCAATGTGATAAATAAGTTTGCAGTGGCTAGCGTTTGAAACGCTATTGAGATTTGAGGTGTTACGCCCTAATACAATTCGCTGCGTTTTATAGGGTAACAATGGGCTCAATGTATCTATATTCGCATCTTTAAAAAGCATCAAATATTAAAATTTCATTCCGCGTAGAGCATTTTTGGTTGAATTTAGTGCCTTGTATTTTCGCTAATTCACATACTTGCAGACATCATCGGTAACAAACCCAGTTGCCATATTTGACCGACTAGGAGATAAAAATGAATATCACTCAATATGTTACGATTGAAGGCCATCAAATTGCGTATGAAGAGATGGGAGAGGGCTCACCATTATTACTAATTCATGGGATCCCTACCAACCGAGCTTTATGGCGAAATGTGATGCCTACCTTGGCAGCTAACCACAGAGTTATCACCCCAGACTTGCTCAATTTTGGTGAATCTGATATGCCAGTCGACACGGACGTATCGATAAATGCCCAAAGCCGCATCATTCGTAAATTTATGGATGCGTTGGGCATTTCTAGAGCAAATATTGTGGCCCACGATATCGGTGGCGGTGTTGCCCAACTGATAGCTGTGAAACACCCTGAAAAAGTTAATCGCTTAGTTTTAATTGACAGTGTCTGTTTTGATTCATGGCCGATACCTGAATTTGAGCCCTTGCTCGAACCTGGCGTTGAACAACAAACCAGCGTCGAAGAATTCGTAGGCATATTGCGAGATTTTATGCCTAAAGGTGTATACGACTCCAGTGTTATGACCGAAGAACTGATTAAACTTTACGTGGCCCAGTGGAGCAGTGAACAGGGTAAAGCGGCTTTATTTCGCAATATGCGTCGACTTAACAGCGAATATACCCAAGCCATTGCGGGAGATCTTAAAGCCCTACCTCATGAAACATTAGTATTATGGGGAGACAAGGATAACTTCCAAAAGCCAAAGTATGCGCCAATGTTGACGGATGCTATTCCGAAAGCGTCACTGATTTGGCTAGAGGATGCCGGTCATTGGGTTATTGATGAACAACCTGACAAGGTTTGTACATTGATTAACACGTTTTTAGAAGATAGCGCGTTTTAGTACTATGCAAACAGGTGTGATGATGACTCACACCTGTTTTTATTAAGTAACAACCTTAAAAAATAAACTATAACCATCCGTTTACAGCAAGGTTGGTATCCATGGCATATTGGTAAGCAATTGAACCTTTAATCTTGCCCAAAGCCTTCATCCCTTTCATATTCTTCACCCGTAATATCTCACTTTTCTAGTGGCTCACGCTTAGCTGACGTAAACAGTCCTCAATAAATATAGATGATAAAACAATGATGAGGATCAATACGATTTACTTGCTACTGGTTAGTATGAATTAAACCGCTAACAATATAGAGTAATCTCCATGGAACTAGAAAAACATTCACTGGTAAAAGATCTGCCAGAACATCACCACACCATTCGCCACCTTAAAATGAACGACGCTCACTTTGCCAAATTATTTGATAGTTATCATGAAGTAGAAAGCGAAGTTAATGATTTAGAAAACCGCAATTCACCGGTTAAAGATGACTACATAGAATCACTCAAGGTACGCCGCGTTCATCTTAAAGATGAATTATTAGACATGATCCAAAAAACAGAAAAAGCGCTTTAGTAAGCAATTTGAGTGGTTTCATAAGGAGCCAACATGTATGAAGAATTTAAGAATAGCGTTAAGCAAAATTGCTGTCACTGCGGTGATCAGCACGTTTGTTTTGGTAGGGTGCAGCAGCCAATTTAATTCATCATTGCGCAAAGTGACTTACCCCCCTGATTTTAAATATACCGAACAGGCTGATTTAAGCTCTGATATGAATCGATTGGCTCATCAGATGGCTTTACTTGATACTGCACTCGATAAACCACTTGAACAGAGCCAAAATGAACCTGATCTTCAACGTGAACAAGTACTAAATGCCCTAAAAAATATCGGGAAAATTGCCTCGAGTTTGAAAGGCGGAGATATGGGAGCAAACCATCCATTTATGGAAGATTATATGCAAGACTTTGTCAGTCAAATCGATAAAGCTCGAACCGCTGCATCGCTACCGGAGCCCCGTTACTACCTTGCAGGAAAAGTCTCAGGTGGGTGCACAAACTGCCACGCGGTCAACAGATAACGTTATTTTTAGTTAACTAACGCATTAATATTAATGTTTTAACTTGAATCTATAAGGTTGTTAGATAGTGATGTTAAAAAGCAGCAATAAAACAACAGATTTGGGTTGGATGCTGCTTTTTATATCGGTGTTTATCGCTGTATGGGCAAATTCAATTATTGGTACCACCGATGTTGCCAATTGGCTTATTGAAAATACGCTGACGGTCATCTCGCTGCTATTTTTAATTATTACTTACAGAAAATACAAGTTCAGTAATGTGAGTTATTTTTTGCTCTGTTTGTTTTTATGTCTGCATGTCTATGGTTCAAAATATACCTATGCCGAGAATCCTTTAGGGTTTTACTTTCAAGATGTTTTTCATTCGCCTAGAAACCAATACGATCGTCTCGTTCATTTTAGCTTCGGTTTTTTACTCTACTATCCCATGAAGGAGTGCTTTTCATCTTGGTTAAAATACCCGCCGCGCATTGCCTTCTTTTTACCCATTACTCTAATACTTTCCATTAGTGCCCTTTATGAAATTTTAGAGTGGCTGGTTGCCGATATCTTCTTTCCTGCAGAGGGGGATTCTTATCTGGGCACACAAGGGGATATATGGGATGCGCAAAAAGATATGGGCATCGCCTTTGTCGGATCATGTATAGCTGCTTTGCCTTTCTATCTATTCAGGTTATTCCGTCAGCCAAACGGTAAAGCGCCTTAGCCAGCAAAAAATATTGCTAAAATATTTGCGGTTGTGCCCTTTTGCTCTTTTAGCCATGTAACCCTAATCCGACTAGCGCACTAATTTGCTTGTTCAGTCGGCGTCAGGCTTTGTTTTAGTTAAGGGTGCATAGGTGCCCTTTATGCCATTTCGAAGCTCATTTTGCGGCTGCGTAAATCAACATTTTTCAAAACAACGCTTACGTGGTCGCCAATATGATAGGTATGCTGTTGATTACTAATTTGCTGCTTATTTCCATCAAATGTAAATGCCTCACCTTTTAAGCTGGTGATATGCACTAAGCCTTCTGCGCCGCTGTTCTCTAATGAAACGAAGAAACCAGTGTTATTCATACCTGATATAGAGGCATCAAAAGAATCACCTATAAAAGGTTGCATATATTTACACATCAGCGCGTTTTCAACTTCGCGGCTAACGGTATCGGCCAAGCGCGATTGGCCAGAGCAATGAGTGCTTAGCTGTTCAACGTCTTGTGCTGTGTAGGGGTAAGCGGTTTTGCTTATAGTTTTGCTGGCTAACTTGTCTAGTTTAAGTTGACGCAATACCCAGTTAAAGCCACTGGCAGGTTTACTGCTGCGCAATTTTGCGCGTATCGCACGGTGAGTTAATAAATCTGGGTAACGTCTTATGGGCGACGTGAAATGTGCATACGCTTCATAGGCTAAACCGAAGTGCCCTTGGTTAACGGATGAGTATTCAGCCTGACTTTGCGAGCGCAATAACAAGGTTTGGATCAGTCTCGCATCAGCCCTATGACTCACTTTTTTCAGTAAATCATTATAGTCATGTGAGCTTGGATTATCGTCGCCAGCTAGGATTAAGCCTTTTTCAGATAAAAACGCACGTAACGCAGTGAGTTTTTTTTGCTGTGGTCCAGCGTGTACTCTAAACAAACTCGGAATTTTATGCCGTTGTAAAAATTGCGCCGTGGCGACATTCGCACACAACATAAATTCTTCTATCATACGATGGGCGTCGTTACGCTTAACCGGTGAAATGCTCGTTATGGTCTTGTGTTTATTAAGCTTAAGTGCGAGCTCTCGGGTTTCAAATTCTATGGCACCGCGGCGTTTACGCTGCTTACTCAGCACCTGAAACAAAGCATGTAAATTTTTAATATGCGGCACAATTGCAGGGCTGGGATCCGAAACGGTTTTGGCAGGCTTACTGTTTGGCTTAAACACCAGTGCGTTTGCTTGATTGTATGTTAGTCGCGCATGAGACTGTATCAAGCCTTCGCTAAAATCAGCTTGGGTCACTACACCCTTGGCGCTAATGGTTATCTCACAAACCATCACCAAGCGGTCTTGATGTGGATTTAACGAACATAGCCCATTGGACAATGTTTCAGGCAGCATAGGTACAACTTGATCAGGCAAATAAATAGACGTCGCGCGTTCTTGGGCTTCAATATCCAGTGCATCATTAGGTAAAACATAATGCGACACATCCGCTATTGCTACCAATAAGCGCCAATCGCCGGCTTGATTTTTTTCACAATACACTGCGTCATCAAAGTCCTTCGCATCTGCGCCATCAATGGTGACAAACGGTAAACTGCGATAATCTATGCGTTGTGCTTTGTCTGCTTGTGACACCACGCAGCCATGGGCATTTGCTTTATCAAGTAAGGTTTTATCCCACTGGTCTGAGATACCGTGACGATGAAGGGCTAATTTACTTTCTATACCAGCATCGGTTGCATTACCTATTACTTCAATAATTTCAACTTGCGTGTTTTGACGAAAGTTGGGGTAGTGGGTAATTCTGGCATTCACATATTGACCGACTTGCGCTTGCTTTAACGTGCTTTGTTCAACGTTTATGTTTTGCGCAAGCTTAATGTCATCAGGCAGTAAAAAGTAATGCTCACCTTCACGCACAAGTGTGCCCACGATGTGGGTGGTATTACGCTGCAGCACCTTAAGTAAATTACTATAAGCGCGTTTGGCGTTTTTCCCAGGCTCAATAAGCACTTGAACCACATCGCCATCAAATACATGGTTGAGTTGGTTTTTAGGCAAAAATAAGTCTTTCTCAGAATCGCTATAGGTCACGAAACCAAAACCGTCAGGGTGGATGCTAATGGTGCCGCTAACAAGGGATTCGGGATCAATTAGTTGATAGCCCTTACGCTGAAATGACAGCTGACCATCGCGTTCCATTGCACGTAAACGTCTTCTGAGTGCTTCTTTTTCTTGGGGGGAGTTTAATGCGAGTGCATCAGCTATTTGTTCGCGATTTAAGTGCTTTTTTAAACTACTAAAAAGACTCAGAATGAATTCACGGCCAGGGATAGGGTTGTCGTAAGTTCGTATGGGGGATAATTGTGCGGTTTGATTCAAATTAATAAAATTCTCTTTGAGCCGCCGATTGCTTTGTACTGGGTATTTTCAAATTAGGGATATAACATTCTTAATGAAGGAAAAGGAATACAGGTTACAGCATAAGGCGGGATGACTCGGAGTATGAGCCGAAATATAAAGACGAGGTGTTGCTATTTAAGACTCGTTTTAAGGGTATTCAGTACGCGTTTAACATAAACGGCGTATTTGCTTCACTCATATTTATTTATGAGTGAAACGATAGCGCAGTCTTTAACTGCGCTGATTAACAAGGTCTAGATACAGACGATGTTTTCTGCTTGTGGGCCTTTTTGACCTTGAGTAACAGTAAACTCTACGCGTTGGCCTTCAGCCAAAGTTTTAAAACCTTCGCTAACGATTGCGCTGAAATGTGCGAAAACGTCAGGACCAGATTCTTGCTCGATAAAGCCAAAACCTTTATCTTCGTTGAACCATTTTACTGAACCAGTAGTTTTATTAGACATAATAGATATCCTAGAAATAATTTAAAAGTGCGCCAAAAAATTGTGGCGATAGAGCATGTGAGGAAAACGATTATTTTACTGAGGATAACGCGAAGAATTACAAATAAACTAATATGACTAGAGTACTACTTAATAACTTACATCGTGGGATTCACAAAATAGGCTCTTCTCAAAGCTTGAACACACCTTACTCCTAATTTATAGCGTAAGTCAAGTTATTATCGAAAATTACTATCGTTGTAGCAATGAGTAAGTGTTTCCCGTGCCAACCTCTTTTTTACGAAAAATACAGCACAAAAATTTTTACTAATCGTTATCCCTTTTTAAAAAAAACGCCGCTGATATTTAAATTCTCGTTTGCTCATATTTTGCACGGAGCTTGCTTAAAATGGCATTTTAAAAAGTAACAGTGATACACCCCTATAATCCACTTTTATAAAGACGCTATAAAAAGACATATTTTTTAAAAATATCAATAATTTCAGTTTCTTGTAGCGATTTCATTGGCCATTTACACTTCATTTACATATTATATTTTGACTGATTTATTTGAAATCTTAGCTTCAATATTTGTGCCACGAAGCGTCAGTAAAACACATCAGATTTCACTCAATTTTAAGGAACAATTATGTCGACTGAAGATTTAAATGATTTACGTATGTCTGAGGACGTGCGTCCACTTTATCTTGCGGTAAAGAAGCACATTGAAGAGAATGTTATTCCCATCCAAGAAGAATTTTATTCAATTGGAGAAAAACTTGCTGATCGCTGGAGCTATTCTGACCGTCAAATGGAATTGCTTGAAGGCGCTAAAAACAAAGCAAAAGAAGCGGGACTGTGGAATTTCTTCTTGCCTGACGCTGAAACTGGACAAGGTTTGTCTAACTTAGACTACGCCTATATTGCCGTTGAGCTTGGTAAAGCACCGTTAGCGTCTGAAACATTAAACTGTTCAGCACCTGACACCGGTAATATGGAAGTGTTAGAACGCGTAGGTACACCAGAGCAGAAGGCTAAATGGCTAGCACCTCTATTAAGAGGTGAAATACGCTCTTGCTTTGGTATGACTGAACCTAATGTAGCCTCTTCTGACGCAAAAAATATTTCAACCTTGGCTGTTGAAGATGGTGATGACTGGGTGATTAATGGTGAGAAATATTATATTTCTGGCGCCGGAGATCCGCGTTGTAAAATCATGATCTGCATGGTTAAAAGTAGCCCCGATGCTCCTGCACACAAACAACAGTCACAAATTCTCGTGCCACTAGACACCCCAGGGGTAACAATTGTTGGCCCAATGCTGGTATTCGGTCATGACCATGCACCTCACGGACATATGCACATTAAACTTGAAAACGTACGGGTACCCAAAACTAACATGTTGTTAGGTGAAGGCCGTGGTTTTGAAATTTCTCAAGTACGTTTGGGCCCTGGTCGTATTCACCATTGCATGCGTTCAATTGGACAAGCGGAAGAAGCATTGCAATTGGCGCTTGAGCGTTCAACTTCAAGAGAAGCATTTGGTAAAAAAATATATCAATTGGGTAAGAACGTTGAAGTTATCTCGAAGATGCGTATCGACATTGAAGCCATGCGTATGATGGTACTCAAAGCCGCTAAAGCCATGGATGTTCTAGGCAACCAAGAAGCACGTATTTGGATACATATGATCAAAGCGATGGTGCCAGAGCGGGTCTGTGAAATTATTGACCAATCTATGCAATTACATGGTGCTACCGGTATTTCTCAATGGTCACCGCTCTCTGCTATGTATGCAGGCCAACGTACCCTACGTTATGCGGATGGCCCAGATGAGGTTCATCATATGGTGGTTGGTCGAAATGAGGTACGTGAATATGAGCGTAACAAAGGTTAACTTAACCATTATTGTATGAGTACATACTTAACAAGGGCCGACGTATTTGGCCTTTTTTCTTTTCCATTTTAAGATTTCCCATCTTTTGGGAGCCGATTTAAGAGTTTCGCGTAAGGAGAGCCAAAATGAGTAAGTACAGTATTGCAAAGCAGTGTATAGCAGATGCTTTAGCTGTAGCTGACCAAGAAAAGATTAACCACAGTGACGCACTAGAAGCACTGATCATCACTGCTGTTGCAGAAATTACCAAAACTGCGGGCGCTACGCGTACTGCGGAAATTATTGATTATGAGCTGCGTAATATCTCAGGCGCACTGGATAAAGACTTTCTAAGAGCCCGATAGAAAATTAACAGGGATCAACAGGTTCAGAGACGCTGAATCTAAACTATGCTTATTGCCATAGCCATAGCCATAGCCATCGCCATCGCCCTAGGGAATGTCGCATCGAAGACATGTCGCTACTTTTACTTATTCGGGACGTGAACTTTCCCGTTAATATTAGCGACTTGTCAGATGCGTACCTAAGGTGACTATGACGCCAACTATTTAGTCTTCATCAGGCTCACTCTGTAACATTTTCACATTATCAATGTAGTAAACCCCTAGACCTGATGAATCGTCCTGAGCAATGGTGGGTGCGAAAAATACATAAAGGCTTAATCGATCAATGGTGGTGTCTGATGGTAGGTCGCCTGTAGCCGTAAGCCCACCTATAAACAGGCTATATTTTTGTTTTTCAATATCTACCGAAATAAACCCAGAGTTGGGCAAGTCTTCACGTATAAATCCTATTCGTCTTTCCGATACATTGCTGTCATCAGATACGTTAACGCTTGTCCAGCCCTGACCTGGCCCATCAGGCGTGCGATAAATACGCAAGCTGACAAGCGGATCCGCATGCCACTGCGCCGACCTGTATACGGCAATAAAAAGTGTTTGGTTTGACCGATTACCCGGATACTCAATAACGCCGTCCCAAAATATATTATAAAGGCCATTTTCCTCAGTAGTTGGTCTGGCATGAAAGCCCAAATACGAGCTAATAGACTGGTCACTACTTGTATAAAAAAGACGCAGGATTTTATCGCCTGCCTCACCGTTGGTGTCTGCGATGACTTTTAGTGGGGCCAACGATGCTGAACTATTGGCGGTACTGCCAGACCAGGTTATTTCATCTCCCGTAGGGTCGCCAGCAAGCGTTAGGTCGGGGAGTGTTCCCACGGTGTTATTATCAAAATCTGCTAACAATAGCGGCTGGGTAGCGCACCCAGACAGAACAAACAAAAGTAAAATATTCGAAAGTACAAAAGTGATAGGTGTTTTGGTTTTCATGTCATTCTTCCTTGTACAAGTCACAAAAAAAGCAATATCCACATCCATTGATATCGCTAAGGGATACAAATAAGATTAATCACTAATTCTATATTTCGCAAAGTCGATTGAGAAAAAATTTACCGTGAAATTCCACCGAGTTACCCTACGCTTGTGAGTTAAATAGGTGTTGCTGCTTTTATCGAGAAAGTTTCAGTTGTCATAAAAGAGCAAAAGCAAAAGTACAGCTTCACTGCAAAGCCTAGAACGAGATCAAAGTCATCTCAGCTACCAAAGGACAGCAACCCTTACCCATCGATTCACAATCCCAAATTTACCTGTTTTACCTAAGTCACTTTTATAAAATATCCAGCTAATTTAGCCGGATATTTTTGTATTTTTCTACTTATTCTAAATCATATCTTCAAAAGGGTTTTTCATTCTTAAATCGATAGGATTGGCAAATCCGGAAATACGAATTTCTTGATCGTTCATTTGAATATCATCGTCTTGGATAAGATCCTGGCCAAAATGATAAATAGTATCAAAGTTGCCTTGACTGGCTGATAGATCGTAGGCCTTGGCTTTTTCACGTACTTGTTCACGGCGAGATTCATAAGCCGCAATATCTTCAGTGCAGTATCGCTTAGCGAGCATGGTATTGACAACGTGAGGTGATAATACCGTCGCAGTGGCATTGTTACCGCCAAATCCTTTGGAGTTTAGGAAGGCAACATCAACATTTCCTGGGCCTTTATCGATATCGGTTATTGAAATATTTAAGCGTTCATCAAATACATCATCTGCCACTTTATCGATGGTTTTAATACCCGGAATGAATCCATGTTTAAATACACCAAGACTCACCACTAACTGTTCGGCGCTCGCCGGCGACAACGGATGACCCACATACGCTTTTGCCGCAGTGACGGGCCAGTTTTGAATATCAAAAATCTTTGCCACTTCATGAAAAATACGTGATTCTGTGGTGCGGTTGGCAGGCGTACTTGAACCATGAGCTTGAATAAACGAACGCTCGCGAACAGATTCATCACCCACAACCGCGCGGGCCGCAGATACAGCTTTAGCCATTGTGATGTAGTTACCTGGGCCGGGTGCCGATATAGATTTTTTATAACCATCAGCATTAATAAATACATCGCTTACTGCGCCATGAATATCCGCCCCTAGCTCTAACGCCAATGCATCGTCCATTAACACCACATATTGGGTCGATTCTGCGATGGTAAAACCACAATTTTCGCCAAAAGGACGACTTGCACGGCGATGGTCAACTGTTTCAGATTTGTCTAAACGTTTTAAATTGTCTTCGCTGGCAAGTGCGCCCATGGTGGCGTAACCATCAATTATTTCTGGCAATATGGGTGCTTCGGCATTGCCAACGACGGCCACACGGCGCTTGCCATTTTTTATATCTTCAATGGCAGCACTGAGGTTATAAAGGAAACTGGCACAGGCCCCAACAATTGCACTCGTATGACCAACATTACCTAGCACATAAGCATTCACAAAGTCAGCAGGCATAGTGTTTAAGCCTAGAGGGCACTGCTTAGTACTGACTCGGCCACCTTTTAAGCGTGATTGCAACATGCCACCAAAACCGTTTTCATCCAGCTGCGACATGGCATTACTGGCGTATACGCCTATTTCATCTGGTTTGACTGCATTGACTATGGTTTTCCATTCCATGCCTAATGAACGAATGGCATCTGATGCACCCATAATAGCCATTTGTAAAGCGCGAGGATGAAAGCGGGCATTGTAGTGATCTTCGGGTTTAAATCCGCTGGGTAATTGTCCTGCTACTTTTACTGGGCATTCACGATAACTGTCTATTTTGAGATCTACTTCGCCGATAATTTCAACGTTCACTCGGTCTTTATTAATATCAGTTAACTGCCAATTTGTCGGTATTGGGTCAGGTAATTGTTTACGGGGCAATTCAAAACAAATGCCTATTTTGTCTGTAGACTTCATAGTGATATTTTTTTGCCAATGCACGGCATTTACATCGAAGTGGCTTTTTTCGATTGTGCGAATGAGGGTCGAATTTAAAATTTGCTCTGAAAAGCGTTTAACCACTTCTTCTGCCGTTAAGGTTTGTTGATTATTTTCAATCGCATTATCAATAAAGAGACCGTTTTCGCAACGCACCAACTTCATCATTGTGGCCAAACCAAGCAGGGTTTCTTCTCGTTCATTCACAGGTAAACTTTCTATTACCATTCGTTTGTAAGCGTGATGAAATGAACTGCGACCTGCGGCATTAAAACCACCAAATCCGACGATGACCGGTAATGAAGACATACTTAAGATACCAAATGTTTGAGTATCCGCAGTCTACTGTCTAGATTTGTGTTCTGGCAGGGTTATAATGGCCATAAAGTGTGGTGTTTTAGCCACTGGTTCGCTATCTTGGCCCAAGACACCCAAAAATTGCCTAAGCTGACTTGTGCATAAAATTACCTTTTTACTTTGCGATAATATGCTGGCCACTAGCGCGACTTTGCCTTTTGAAATGTTACGTGCCGCCGAAAGTGCTGCTCGTGCAAAAGAAGGTAGCCAAGTTGAAGCCGTGCTTATTCAAACAACGTCCATAGATAAACGACCAATTAAAACCAGTATTGGTTTTTCCTTGTTACCCGATACCCAACTCGAAGAAGTGGGTGACAGCGATATTATTTATTTACCTGCTCTGTGGCGAAACCCTCGGCCAATTGTAAAAAAACACCCCGAAATTTTAGCGTGGTTACGTAAGGCTTATGAAAATGGAGCGATGCTCTCAGCAGTAGGCACAGGCTGTTGTTTCTTAGCTGAAGCAGGGCTGCTCAATGATAAACCTGCTACCACTCACTGGCATTATTTTGATCAGTTTCAACGAGACTACCCAAGGGTCAAATTAAAACGTCAATACTTTATTACCCAAGCTAGCAATCTATACTGCTCAGCTAGCGTGAATGCGATGGCCGACCTTACCGTGCATTTTATTAAACGGCTCTATGGCGAAGCGATAGCCAGCGTTGTTGAGCGAAATTTCTCCCATGAAATTCGCCGCCCCTATGAAAACACAAGTTACTTTGAAGGCAGCACAAAACAGCACCCCGATGAGGAAATAGTACAAGCGCAAATTTGGTTGCAAGACAATTATAACCGGCAGATTAACCTGAGCGAGGTAGCGGGGCGCTTTGAAATGAGCGTACGCACATTTAACCGCCGTTTTAAAAATGCCACCGGACAAACACCGCTACGGTATTTACAAAAAGTCCGTATTGAAATCGCCAAAGACTTATTACAAACAAGTAATCTAAACGTAAGTGAAGTAGCAGATAAAATTGGCTATCAAGATGTGGGGTATTTTACCTCTTTGTTTGTGAAATTATTGGCTACTTCGCCGCGGGAATACAGAGCAACAGTCCGAGCTAAGTTATTTACTGCTGATTGAAAACGGCTATGTTTTAGACGCTTTTTAAAACCGCATACTTTGATAAGCGAAGGGCATAAGGTGCACACAGTTCGCAAAGCGAATTCCCCGCACGCGTAACGTGTAGAGTGGCCGTAGGCCATAAGCGAACGAGTTCGAATAAAATCCAGGTTTTATCAGCGCAGTGTTGCCAACGTCAGTGATATCATAGCTTTATTACACATTTTACAGGGTGCCTGACATCGTTTTTAGTCGGCATCTAACTTAGGAGAAAAATGATGACTCTTGATAATGACACTATTACAGGCACAGGCACAGGAATCGGTATAGGCACGCAAACACCCGAGCAAGCATTAGCCACATTGAGCGATATGACTCAAGACCTTGTGCCAATTCAGCCAGAAGAACACTTAAAGCGTATGGCTATAGCCCAAGCGTATATGCAAGCCCATAATATCGCCGCTATTTATCTAAATGCAGGTACCAACCTTACATATTTTACCGGTATGAAATGGTATGCCAGTGAGCGCATGGTAGGGGCCATTCTGCCAGCAAAAGGCGCTGTGCAATATATCGCGCCTTACTTCGAAATTGGCAGTCTAAATGGGTTTAAAGTCATAGATGGGCCAATACACGGCTGGCAAGAGCATGAAAATCCTTATGGCTTATTTGTTGACGTCCTAAGACAACTAAACATAGCCGATACCGCCACAATTGGTATAGACGAAAGCGCGCAGTTTTTTATATTCGACGGTATCAATAAAGCCCAAACTGGCTTAACGCTCATCAATGCACAAGAGGTTACTGCCCATTGTAGAATGCATAAGTCTGCTAGCGAACTAGCGTTGATGCAAGGGGCGATGAATATGACCTTAGCCGTGCATCAAGCAACCGCAAGTATGTTGTACCCAGGAATCAGCACCACAGAAGTAGAAGCTTTTATTGAACAAGCACACCAAAAGGTTGGTGCGCCGGGCAATTATTTTTGTATTGTGCTCTTCGGGATCGCGACTTCATTCCCACATGGTGTTAAAGATCCGCAAATTCTCAAGGAAGGGGATGTCGTGTTAATCGACACCGGCTGCAAAGTGTACGACTATATATCTGACATTACCCGAACGTATGTATTTGGTGAACCAACGAGTCGGCAACGACAGTTTTGGGGCGATGAAAAAGCCGCACAACTTGCTGCCTTTAACGCCGCCCAAATCGGTGTGCCATGCGAAGACGTCGATGCAACGGCTCGTCAATACTTAGCCTCACAAGGTTTAGGCCCAGAATACCAAACACCCGGTTGTCCACATCGTACCGGCCATGGCATTGGGTTAGATATTCACGAGTGGCCTTATTTGGTTGGCGGCAACAAAACCCCACTCGCCAAAGGCATGTGTTTTAGCAATGAACCTATGCTGGTTATACCCGATGAATTCGGTATTCGATTAGAGGATCATTTTTATATGACCGATGAAGGTCCGCGCTGGTTTACCCAGCCAAGCGACAGTATTGATAACCCTTTTGGTTTGCACGAACCTGCCTCGTAATACATCAGTTGGTGATTAAGCAAAAAGAAGCCCGTAGACCTTAAGGTCTGCGGGTTTTTCAAGGCTTTATGAGTCGTACGAATTGGCGGAGTGTCGGGTAAACTTACTTTGATGTCACCGCTCTACAGCACCAAATGACGTGCCACTATATTAAAAGTTATATGAGGCTGACACTCTAAAGCTGCGCGGGGTACCAGGTTGTACCCAAACATCTGCAAATGAGTTGGTGTAATAATCTTTATCAAATAAATTATCTACTTCAGCCCGCAACGAAATTGACTCCGTTATTTCATAAGCGACGAACGCTCTGACAATGGTGTAGCTAGGTAGGGTGAAATCGGTACCAAAGTAACCATTTCTTTTATCTACGTACACTAAGCCACCACCGACTTCGAACTCTTTACCGTCTAGCTCAAGCAATTGAACCAGTTGTAGACTTAGTTGTTGCTCAGGCACATTAAGTAGGTCCGTCCCTGCTTCGATTGTGTAACCAAAATTGGCATCAAAAAAGGCATTTTTCGTTTTCGCATCTACATAAGCATAAGACGCCCAAAGAGTTAATCCATCTGCAATTTCGCCATTGATGTCAATTTCAATGCCTTGACTCTCTGCTTCTCCAATCGCTGCAAATGTGAAGTTGGTTGGATCATCAACCACGAGAAGATTGTCTTGCTCGACTTTGAATATGGCAATCGTTCCAAACAATGCGCCATCGTTCAGTGTGAATTTAATGCCTGCTTCGGCTGAGGTCGACTGGTTTGGCTCGAAGCCGTCACCGCTGCTGTCGGTACCTGATAAGGGGCGGAAATTCTCACCATAAGACGCATACACAGACAGCGTATCAGATGCCTCATACACAATACCAAACTGCGGACTGACCCGCGTTTCTTCTTGCTTTGATTGGCTATCAGATAAACGGTTATTTAGGGTCTGTTGATAGTCATCAAAACGTGCGCCGATACGTATATCAAGCTTGTCGGTTAAGCTAATTTGATCTTGCACAAACACGCCAAGTGATTCTTGTGTTTCAAGGCGATCTATTTGTGTAGAAAAATCTGTTGCTAGTTCACCATAAACAGGGTTGAACACTTTGATGTACTGCTCGGTAGTGCGGTCACGCAGCGCAAATTGGTCATTCTCAAACTTGTCTGAATCAACACCAACTATTAAGCGATGTGCTAATCCAGCGACTTCTATGTTACCGGTAAGTTCAGCGCGAAATACTTGATAGGTTGCATCATAATCACGGTAGCGGCGAAAGCGATCCACTTCTTCGTCAACGATGCCATCAAAACCTGTTTCCGTAGCGAAGCCTTCTAATGAGGTATCACGATAGTTAACACCTACTAATGCACTCCAGTTTTGGTCAAAGTCATGTTGAAACTCAACTTGATGCCCTAATACGTCGCCTTCCATGGGGCCGTCGCCGGGCTCACCTAAAAAGCGGCTTTGTGGAATACGTCCAAGCTCACCATCTATCGCTAACACACCTCGGTCGAAGGGAACTTCTTGGTGAGCGTATTCTAATTCGTAAACTAGGGTACTTTCATCGCTGATATCCCATGCTATTGAAGGGCTAAAACCTTGTTTTGTGCTTTCAATGGTATCGCGAAAACTGCCTGCATCTTCAAAGAAGCCTACAAAGCGCACCGCTACTTCGTCTGATACTGGGGTGGTGTAATCTATATCCGCTCGGTATGTATCATAGCTACCTGCAGATATCTTTATTTCGCCCGCGGTATCAAATGTTGGGCGCTTGGTGACTAGGTTTACTGTGCCGCCAGGTTCGCCACGGCCAAATAGTGCCGCGCGTGGGCCTTTTAATACTTCGACTGTCTCGATACCTGATAGGTCGCGAGAGCCGCCAAAACCTCTGCCCGCATTAAAACCATTTACAAGGTAGTTACTGGGTAGGTTTTCATCACCCACAAATCCCCGTAAAGCAAAGCTGTTCCAAAGGCCGCCAAAATTATTCTGACGAGCAACAGATGCAGACAAGTCTAATGCTTGGTTTAAATCAATCGCACCTGCATTTTCTAATGCTTCAGAATTTATTCTTAATTCTGATTGAGGGGTTTCTAATGGGCTAAAGTTGCCTTGATAAGCTTGACGAGACCCAACAATGCTGACCGTTTCGATGGGATTTTCTTGGTTTACGTTTTTTGATGCACTTTGCTCATCTGCTGCAACGACTTGATTGACAAACAGGCTAGCTAAGCAGGCACTGAGATAGGTGAGCTTTAGCCCGTGTGTACCAGAGTTCATGGTGAAACCTTATTGATAGTTTAATTGTTATTTTTGTGTCGATTGAACGCCATCGGAATCGCAATCGTCTCGTTGTTCAATAATGAGTTTGTCAAAACTAGGCATGCTAGCTAGATTCCCTTTGTCAAATTCGCCCTTAGCGAATAGAAAGGGGTAGTGAAACAATCGAAGCTGTCGATGGAACGCCCGTACTTGTTGCTCGTAGTTAAAAGCGGCAATTGCGTCTGTATCAGCAAGGCGAGTTAATAGCCGTTGCAGTAACAAGGGTGGGGAAAGTAATGATGCATAACCAGCTAACGCGTATTTTTTCTCGGATGCGGCGCGATATTCTTCAGATATTGAAGCAGCGGCTTGATCGCCTACCTGTTGAAATGCGTAATACCATTTCCACTCAAACATACTTTCCATGGCGACATTATCCTTCCATTCAGGATGGGTTGCGGTGAACGCATTCATAGTGACTTCTTCAGGAATATCCCATGCGTCATTTACTGCTTCTCGCTGAATCAGCACTATGTCGCCACCTTTAGGAGAATGGACAAGTTTGTTGATGATCAAGTCGCCTAGAATCGGTGTTATAAAGGCGAACAACACCCATATTCCTATTAACCCAGAGGCCACCTTAGGGGCACTGTTTGCATTTTTGCCCCAATAAACGCTTAATATCGTCCAAAACGCCAAATAGATGAAACAGTAGAAAGATACCAGTCCTACAGCATCAAGTGACGTACCACTCACCCAAGCCCCTGCATAAAATGGCAGCATTAGGCACAGAAAAACTGACATGAAACGTATTGCTCCACGCGCTCCCCATAAAGCCCAAGGGGATTTTGCGGTGGTGACTAACAAATCATGCCTGCCACTGCTGCGTTCGCTGGCGAATAAGTCATGGAACAGCAAGATAATAATGAGCGGCGAGAGGGCACTTATTACGAAGACAAAATCGATTTTACCGGCTTGGGTGAGTTCCGCATTTTGAGTGTCGCTTTCGTAGATTTGCCCCTCTATGGCAAGCATTTTAATGCGATGCTTCCATGGGTAAATATCGCGCTCACCTAAGGCCGCAAAGGCTAAATCCGAAGGTGCTGAATAAGTAAGATGAAAACTGTAATAGGCCAGCGACCCGATGTCGTCATACTTTTGCTGTGCTTCAGTACGGTCGGTTAAATCGGCCACTTTTAAGCGCTCGATTGTTTGCTGCTGTTGCTCAATTTCATTTAAGCCACTGTATACTGAAAAACCAGATATTAAGACGGTGCAGCCCAATAGCACCAGTAGGTATTTCTGACGCAGCATAAATCGCCATTCGCGACTAAGCTGTTTAAACATATAACTCATACTAAGCGTTTCCCTACCAGTCGAATGACAAATATTAGCGCCGCTATCCAAGCTAGCAACTGTAAAAAAGCAGGTACACTTCGTTTTAATCGAAGGGTGGGCTTATCAATACCAAACGAGAAATCTTCTAACACTTGCCAGTTTTTGGCTTCTACTCGCGCTTTTTGTGCCGCATCAGCGTCTGTATTGCGAGCCATGTCATCTTGGTAACTAAGTTGCTCTACTTGAATCTTATTTAAGCCTTGCACAAAGCTAAACCTAAGGGCTTCAGCCTCACGTAGAAATCTATGGTGGGTTTCTATACTGGTACCTGCTGTGTTCATCGACAATGTACGAACTGCCACCATAGGTGATAGCCAACCGAAATATCTGGATACATTTGTTTGGGCTAACTCTGTTTGCATACGTTGTTCTGCAAACTCATTCAAAACCCCCGTTAATTCTGCTTCCGATGCCATTGCAATTGCACCTCTATAGTTGATAGGAAGCTGCTCAATTGAATCTACATCGTACTGTTTTAATAAAGACGTTTTTAATTGGGCAAATGCAGGGTCGCTGGCATTGTGACCATCACCTAATTTTCTGAGTTGTGCGATAACAGCAAAATCAGTTTCTAGCTTTCCTGCCGTGGGGACTGCCGTCATTGCGGTAGAGCTGGCAACTCTTGGCATCACCACACAGAGTAATATCCAGGCTAATGTCAGTGCAGTGAAGCTTTCACTGTTTTTTGAAAATGCGCTAGAAAATAGCAAAACCAACAATGCCCATACTGTTAGATAAAGAGCGTACCCCAGAATAAATCCCAAAATAGCGGCAACACTTTCCCCTTCATGCAGGCTAAAAAGCGCCGACACGGATAACGGGACTAAAATAAGGCCGATGACCGACAGTAATGCCAATCCCTTACCTGCAATTAGCGTAAAGCCTGACGTACCTTGAGATAGCAGATAGGTAAGTGTTTGGGATTCACGCTCTCGACTTACCGAGCTGTAGCCAATAAGGATGAGTAGCAACGGAGCTAAGGTTTGTACGATAAATGCCGGCGTCAGATTGCCAAGCTGAGTTAATGCTGTACTTTGTTTTTGGTCAGCGAACATTGCACTGTTTTGTCGATGTCCTTCCAGAAATATGGAATTTCCAGTGTAGGCATCAACGCCAGGGTCTAAGGCACTGAGTGGCGATGGGGCTCTAAAAGCATAATGTCCATAATGCACCATTCTATGTGGGTGTCGGTCAGGCTGGTCAACAAAGGTCTGCTGTGCATTGCTTTGTAATGCATGCCTAGTATGGCTTAACTCCATTGTATTAATGGCAGTCACTATGACAGATGATAAAGTAAGTAATAATCCGATTGCCAATACTGATATTGCTAATTTAGAGCGCAACCAATAACGCCATTCATCTTTGGCGACAATAATAATTTTTGCGAAGCTCGCTATTGAAAATGAATTATCACTCACGCTGCGCCTCGTTGAGCAAAGGCCGCGTGCACCTGTTCGGTTTCAATTTGTCCGTTTTGCGGGGCTGAAAACTCGCCCACAAGTTCGCCATCTCGTAATAAGCCAATACGATCTGCCACTTGACAGGCACCGTATACGTCATGGGTGACCATTAATATGGTGGCGCCGCCTGATGCAAGTTCTCGGACAAGTTGGTTAAATTCATCGATAGCAACGGGGTCGAGGCCGGAGGTGGGTTCATCTAATAAAAAGATCGGCGCTTCACGCAGTAAGGCCAACGCAATTGCGGTTTTTTGTCGCATGCCCTTTGAGTAAGTTTGCATGTGACGATCACGAGCATCTTTTTGTAAAGCAACGCGATTAAATGCTTGGTTAATCTCATTATCTGATTTTTTTATATCAGCTAATGACAAAAAATAATTGACGTTTTCACGGGCTGTTAGATGTGAATATAAAGTCGCCGATTCCGGTAAGTATGCGGTCCTTTCACGCACTAGGTTAAGCGCGTCTACCACTTCCTTGCCATCAACTTTCACCGATCCGCTGCTTGGAGCATTAAACCCCAAAAGGGTTTTTAACGTGGTTGATTTACCCGCGCCATTGCCACCGAGTAAAGCGTATATTTCACCTGCTTCAACTCGGAAGTTTAGATTTTTTAGAATAGGGTTATTTTTTATATTGACGCAAAGTGAACTTGCTTCAATGACGGCCTTAGCCTGATCTATTTCTGGCACACAAAATCCGTATCGTTATAATATATCAATGGTTATGTTATATTATAACGACTCGGGCTTGCAACCGAAAAATTATAGCAAGTTAAAATTTTTTATCTAACTGATAAGAAATCCCGTGGGGTGTTTTATCAATAGAAGGTTTGCTGCAGGAACGAATATTATTATTCCGGCTTTCTAAGATATCAACGCTAACGATTTGAGCAACGTTCAAGTCAATTGCTATCAAAAAATCTTTAATCTTAGGTCTTATATATCACTCTCAAGGCGTCGGGCTTTGAATGATGTCATCAATCCTATTATGAATATTCCTCATGTATCAATGAGATTATATCAATTTTATTCATCTAATCTTCCGCGTATAAATCCCATTCAGCTCCTAGCTTCAGGTCTTAAGACCGTTGGTTCTTGTTTAGGCCACATAAAAAGAGCAAAGAATGTATTTGGGTTTTATACAGAAATTGGATATCAGAAGGTCATGAATAAAGATTTTGCATTTACTATTAAGAACATATCCCTCGATGAAAACTATCATCCTTCGGACAGCACACGTGCTACCACGAACTTTGCTAATTTAGCCAGAGGTGAAAGTCGCCAACAAAACTTAAGCAACACGCTCAAGATGATCGACAATAGTTTTAATGCCTTAGCGTATTGGGATAATCCCAAAGGCGATCGTTATTCTGTAGAGCTTGAAATCATTTCTGTTGATATGGATGTGGCAGGCAGTGGTGAAACCTTTCCCTCTATTGAGATATTAAAAACCAATATTGTTGATCATAAAACCAACGAACGCATTGAAGGTATTGTCGGCAATAACTTTTCATCTTACGTGCGTGATTATGACTTTAGTATCTTATTGGGTGAGCATAACAAGGGCAAAAGCCAATTTAGCATTCCAGATAATTTTGGTGAATTGCATGGCAAGCTCTTTAAATATTTTGTGAACTCAAATGCGTATAAAGAGCATTTTAAAAAGCTACCTGTTATCTGCCTAAGTGTGTCGGATAACAAGACTTATTATCGAACTGAAAATCAGCATCCTGTTTTGGGCTACGAATACCAGCCAAATGAGTCGTCACTGACTGAACAATACTTTAAAAAAATGGGCTTACAGGTGCGTTATTTTATGCCGCCGAATAGTGTTGCGCCTTTGGCTTTCTTTTTCTTTGGCGATTTACTGAATGATTACAGTAATCTTGAGTTGATAAGCACGATCAGCACAATGGAAACCTTTCAAAAAATTTACCGACCTGAAATTTATAATGCCAATACCGTTGCAGGACATTGTTATCAGCCAAACTTGAGCAACCTAGATCATTCGTTAACCCAAATTGTGTATGACAGAGAGGAGCGCAGCAAGTTGGCGTTTAAGCAGGCCAAATTTGCCGAGCAGCACTTTATCAAGCCCTATCAAACCGTGCTTGAGCAGTGGTCTGCCAATTACGCGCTTTAAATAATCCAAACTACTTATACACAAAGGCTTAGCAGTATTTATTATGAAAACAGTTACTCAGAAATCAGCGACGATTACCCCATTACTACCCACTTCAACCGCAGGCAGTTTACCTAAGCCATCGTGGCTCGCAGAGCCAGAAGCGCTATGGTCACCGTGGAAATTAGAGGGCCAAGCACTTATTGATGGTAAGCACGATGCGTTACGTGTGTCGTTACATGAACAACAACAAGCAGGAATTGATATTGTCAGCGATGGTGAGCAAACACGCCAACATTTTGTAACGACCTTTATTGAGCATCTAACCGGTGTTGACTTTGAGAACCGTAAAACCGTTAAAATTCGCGACCGCTACGATGCCAGTGTACCCACGGTCGTTAGCGCTGTTTCCCGGCCCAAATCTGTGTTTGTAGAAGATGCCAAGCTGTTACGTCAGCAAACCAAGCAGCCTATTAAATGGGCGCTGCCAGGCCCCATGACAATGATCGATACCCTCTATGATGATCATTATCACAGTCGCGAAAAGCTCGCCTGGGAATTTGCCAAAATCCTTAATCAAGAAGCCAAAGAATTAGAGGCCGCAGGTGTGGATATTATCCAATTTGATGAGCCAGCCTTTAATGTGTTCTTTGATGACGTTAACGAGTGGGGCATTGCATGTTTAGAGCGTGCCATTGAAGGCCTAAAGTGCGAAACGGCTGTACATATTTGCTATGGCTATGGCATCAAAGCCAATACAGATTGGAAAAAGACCCTGGGCTCAGAATGGCGACAATATGAGCAAGCCTTTCCCAAATTGCAAAAATCGAATATCGATATCATCTCCCTGGAATGTCATAACTCTCACGTGCCTATTGAATTACTTGAACTGATCCGAGGTAAAAAAGTGATGGTAGGGGCCATTGATGTGGCAACCAATACCATAGAAACCCCAGAAGAAGTCGCCAATACCTTGCGAGAAGCACTCAAGTACGTTGATGCCGACAAGCTCTACCCTTGCACCAACTGCGGCATGGCACCGTTATCACGTGATGTGGCAAGAGCCAAACTAAGCGCATTAAGTGCTGGCGCTGCAATCATTCGACAAGAGCTAACCCTCACCACTTAGCGCCAACTAAGGAAAAGTGTCTGTATATTGATAAAAAACAAAAAAAGTCCGAATATTGCTATTCGGGCTTTTCAATTTAAAAGGGATATTTTGAGTGGAATATCATCTATCGGGTTGCAATATGCTACTTATGTTAGACTTATCTCATTGTTTTTATTTGTTATTTTAACTTTGTTGATAATAGGCACCCAAAAATATCCCCCTAGATTTTAAATGCTGCTATTTTCAATACGATATTTCGCATAACATTAAATCCAGCACAGCAAATTAACTGGGTTTTTATTGAGTTTTGTAATCAGCAAGTCGTTTAGCTCTGTTTTTCATTCCTTTAAATATTGCGTTTTTTATGTGCACTGGGAAATCTCTTTTTAGCTGCCGTTCAACTCGAGTAATTACCGAGTCTAGATCATTAACTACCTGAGTCATTATATTCACCATCATTTCAATATCGAAGCCGACATCTTTGGCAGTATCTAAGAAGTGCCTTGGAAAGATATCATTTATCAGGTATTTCTTTCCTTTTGTCGCCTTTAGCCCCATCGCTAGCTTTGCGTCTCGAATATTCAATCCTCTTCCACCCATGACAGGATAGACCGATAAAATGTCGTAAAATGGGGTAAGAAAATATGCTCCACCAGCGTGAATATGAAGAGAGAAGTTCTTTGCATGCCCATCTGTCGCAGCCAACAACCAAAATAGTAGCTGCGACTTCATAAAATCCAATCGATCTTTTTGCGAATTCATAGAGCCAAGCAAATAATCCATAATTTTCTTAATACTCGGACCACCGTGACTTTCATATTTTTTTGCCGATGGAACATTTAAAGTTTGGCAAAAATCTTCTTGTGGCAATCGCATGATCCACTCGCCATCTGAAGAACGTCTTCGGTCGAAGCGCTCAACAGCAAGTGCCCTTATATCTCCAACTTTGATAATTGAACATTGTGGAACATCCAATCCAAACTCTCTCACAATCATCATGCACAAATATTCATTTTCAACACTGTCGGTCATATCAATAATATGTGAATGAGTCTTTATTTCACCGATTGGTAGTTTCATAATATGTGTAGTTGGCGTGTTTTTTAGAGGTAAATGCCACTGTCCTTGAAGATTTAATAACGCTGTTTTTTCCTGAGCACCTGCTAGTGAAATCCTGAAGTCCTCTTCTTCTTTTAACATACCTAATGGCATATCAGACTCATAGCCTTTTAGAATTTTTTCTAAAGCCTTGTTTGACAGTGGCTTACTTTCTATCTTCTTTACATCGGGAGCGGGTTGTTTGTGGGGTATTAACTGCAAAGCGCCAACGCTGTCTTGACCTATTTTTTCCAGTAAATCAAATGCTTGTGTAGATTGCGCATCATGACGAGCAACAATTTTATTTCTTATTTCAATAGTATCGGGTAATAAATTATCAAAGAAATTATAGACATCAGTCCCCATATATTGTTTGCGTTGCAATGGCATAGAAAGTGATATTGGGCGACTTCCGGGGGTTTCTAGCCACTTGAGTCCATATTTAAACATATGAGATCCGTTTGCCGACTTAGTGAACTCCCCTATTAAATAGCCATTCATATAAACATCTAGAATAGCCATTACCATTCTTCCTTCCATTTGCTATCACTTGTATTAATGCTTGCCGCACAGCTGTTACCTTGCTGTTGTTCTGACAGTGTTGAGTTCCTTACTTTAACTTCTAATTCAAGATTTAAAGCAGATAGAATCTTAAATAAGGTGTTTAATTTAGTAGAATCAGGGTTTAGCTCAAAACTTGAAATGGTGTCCTGACGAATACCCACTTTTTTTGCAGTGTCTGTTTGAGATTGCTTTTGATTTAGACGAATATCCTTTATATATGCACTAAGCTGCTTTGAATTTGTCACCTTCATAGTTATTTACCTTTAGCATTTTACTCAATTAACTTACTTTACACGCCATAGCCGGTAAATCAATGTTTACCTGTTATAGCAGTTAAGATTGATTTTACACGCTATAGGCGTTTAATTGATGGGTACACGCAGTGCATAAATAAGCGATGCACATAAGTGGCCGCAGGCCATAAAAAACAAACAATAAAAAACCCGCCGAAGCGGGTTTTTCAAGATATCAAAGCGAAGCTTTGAGAGCAAAGCAATCCTCTCGGATTACATCATGCCGCCCATTCCGCCCATTCCACCCATGCCGCCCATATCAGGCATGCCACCGGCAGAATCAGACTTAGGTGCTTCAGCGATCATCGCTTCAGTTGTGATCATCAAGCTTGCGATTGATGCTGCGAACTGTAGTGCTGAACGCGTCACTTTAGTTGGGTCAAGAATACCCATTTCTATCATGTCGCCGTAAGTATCGTTACCGGCGTTATAACCGAAGTTATCAGAACCGTTTTTCACTGCGTTAGTCACAACTGATGCTTCTGCACCGGCGTTAGCAGCGATTTGACGCATAGGTGCTTCCATTGCGCGAAGTAGCAATTTGATACCGTGTGTTTGGTCTTCGTTGTCGCCTTTAAGGTCAACAATTTTAGACGCAGCGCGCACTAGTGCAACACCCCCACCGGCAACAACGCCTTCTTCAACCGCGGCGCGAGTTGCGTGTAGTGCATCTTCAACGCGGTCTTTTTTCTCTTTCATTTCAACTTCAGTGGCTGCGCCAACTTTGATTACTGCAACACCGCCAGCTAGTTTAGCTAGGCGTTCTTGAAGTTTCTCTTTGTCGTAGTCTGAGCTAGATTCTTCGATTTGTGCACGTATTTGAGCAACACGGCCTTTAATCGCATCTTCTTCGCCAGCACCGTCAACCACTGTAGTGTTGTCTTTGTTGATAACAACGCGCTTAGCAGTACCTAGGTCTTCTAGGGTTACTTTTTCAAGCTCAAGACCGATTTCTTCAGAAATCACTGTGCCGCCAGTTAAGGTAGCAAGATCTTGTAACATCGCTTTACGACGGTCACCGAAACCAGGTGCTTTAACCGCTGCTACTTTAACGATACCGCGCATGTTGTTTACAACAAGCGTAGCGAGTGCTTCACCTTCAACGTCTTCAGCAATAATTAACAAAGGCTTAGAAGCTTTTGCTACGGCTTCAAGAGTCGGTAGTAATTCACGGATGTTAGAGATTTTCTTGTCAACCAAAAGGATGTATGGGCTTTCTAGCTCAACAGTGCCATTTTCTTGGTTGTTCATGAAGTAAGGAGATAGGTAACCACGGTCGAACTGCATACCTTCTACAACTTCTAATTCGTTTTGTAGAGATTGGCCTTCTTCAACAGTGATAACGCCTTCTTTGCCTACTTTGTCCATTGCTTCAGCGATAAGGTCGCCTACTTCAACGTCAGAGTTAGCAGAGATAGTACCTACTTGGGCGATAGCTTTGCTGTCAGCACAAGGAACAGATAGAAGTTTAAGCTGTTCAACGGCAGCAATAACTGCTTTGTCGATACCACGCTTAAGATCCATTGGGTTCATGCCTGCAGCAACTGATTTCAAACCTTCAGTTACAATAGCTTGTGCCAATACGGTTGCTGTCGTTGTTCCATCACCAGCTTCATCATTAGCTTTAGACGCAACTTCTTTAACCATCTGTGCGCCCATGTTTTCGAATTTATCTTCTAATTCGATTTCTTTGGCTACTGAAACACCATCTTTGGTGATAGTAGGAGCGCCGAATGATTTTTCTAGTACAACGTGACGGCCTTTAGGACCGAGGGTAACTTTTACTGCGTTGGCTAGAATGTTAACGCCTGCTAGCATTTTTACGCGAGCGTCATCAGAAAAACGTACTTCTTTTGCTGCCATGATATTAATTCCTCTAAATTTGGTTAACGGTGGGTTATTCGACTACTGCTAGGATGTCGTTTTCGCTCAGAATTAATACTTCTTCGCCGTCTAGCTTCTCTGTTTTCACGCCGTAACCGTCGTTGAAAATTACGATATCACCGATTTTAACGTCTACTGCTTTCACATCGCCGTTATCTAGTGTGCGGCCATTGCCGACAGCGATAACTTCACCGCGAGTTGATTTTTCTGCTGCTGAGCCCGTTAATACGATGCCGCCTGCAGATTTGCTTTCTTGTTCGTGACGCTTAACGATAACGCGATCGTTTAAAGGACGAATTGCCATTTTCAAATCTCCTGAAAATTCCAATATGGATAAGGGTTTAAGTTGCCGATTACTCGGACGGTTAAAATGAACAGCGATTTTCACGTTGCTCAGAAATCTGTTCTGCGGTGATAAATGGGGTTGGGGGAAATTAACTCAAGGTATTTTGTAAAAAAATTCGTATTTTTTTACCTAAAGTGCATTTATTTTTCATTTACAACGGTCTTTGGCTACTAAGCAGCGTATTTACCTGAGTTTTGACCTGCTCAACGAGAAGGCTATCTGAGCCCCTTTTTAGAGGGATTACAGCACTTACCTTGAATATTACCAACCTTATACCAATCTAAAGAATATGAATAAGGCAGCACAATGCTGTGTTGAACCTTAAAATTAGGAGTGAATTATGGCTACCCCACTGAAAATCGATATTGTTTCTGATGTTTCTTGCCCGTGGTGCATCATTGGCTACAAAGCCCTTGATGAGGCGTTAGGTAAATTGGAAGGTAAAGTGGTTGCGGATATTACTTGGCAACCCTTTGAGTTAAACCCAAATATGCCCCCTGAAGGGCAGGAAATCGTTGAGCACATCACCGAGAAGTACGGTATCAGTGTTGAGCAAAGCGAGCAAAACCGTGAAATGATTAAACAGCGTGGACTGGAAGTGGGTTATGCGTTTGGTAATCGTGGCGGCGGTCGCATTTACAATACGTTTGATGCCCACAGGTTGTTGCACTGGGCTGAAGATGAAGGCAAGCAGACTGAGCTTAAGTTAGCCTTGTTCGATTTGTACTTTAAACAAAGTGGTGATCCGAGTGATCACGCACAACTTCTGGCGGTAGTAGAAAGTGTTGGCCTTGATAAAGACGCAGCCAAAGCGATACTCGATTCTGACAAGTTTACCCAAGAGGTGCGTGAAGCACAGCAGTTGTATCAAGCGAACGGTATTAGTTCGGTTCCTGCGGTGATTGTGAATAATAAGCACCTGATCAGCGGCGGCCAGCCTGTCGCTGTGTTTGAACAAGCGCTAGCGCAAATAGCGCAAGAAGCAGAAGCTGAAAATAGCGCCGAGGCGTAACGTTCAGCGCTAAACGCAATCATAAGAAAGAGCCTAGGCTCTTTTTTTATGGGCGCGGGTTGCTAAACACATCGCTGGAAAAACGCGGCTGTGGCCATTGGATTATGTAATAGGGGCCATGTATTAGGCGCTAGGTATTAGGGGCTAAGGCGATAGGTTAACGGCAAATTTCACATCGTGTGCCTCGGCATTAACTCTGTCAGATTAGTGCGAGTTGTTATCCACCCGCCCAAGCCAATTTATACAATGCGATAATCTCGTCTTTGCTGACTAAGCGTGGATTATTGTTTGGTGAGCCAGATGCCAAGGCTTGCTCAGCCATTAAGGGCAGGGCATTAAAAAACACCTCTTTTTGCACGCCAAATTCGGCCAAGCTCGGCACCTTTAAGGTTAAATTGATTAAACGTAATTGTTTGAGCAGCGCACCGTGTGCCAATTTTTCATCTTCAATATTGTCTATCAGTCCCATATGCAAGGCGCACTGGGCATATCGCTGGGGAGCACTGGCAATGGAGTATTCGGTGACGGTGGGCAGTAACATGGCATTACTCAAGCCATGTGGCACATGAAAATGCACCCCTAACGGGCGACTCATACCATGAACCAAGGCAACTGATGCGTTGGAAAAAGCAATACCCGCAAGGGTCGCACCAAGCATCACTGCCTCTCGCGCCGCTAAATCTTTTGCATCTTGGCAGGTGGTTAGCAAGTTTTGCCCGATTAGCTTCATTGCGGCTATCGCTTGCTGATCGCTAAAGAGATTGGCCTTACGACTCACATACGCCTCAATGGCATGGGTCAGGGCATCGATGCCGGTATCTGCGGCAATGCGTAGCGGTAAGCTTAGGGTTAACTCGTAATCTACTATTGCCGCCATGGGCATTAATCCTGGGCCCATACACAACATTTTTTCATCCGTTTTAGCATCGGTAATAATAGTCGCTTGGGTAGCCTCTGAGCCAGTACCTGCGGTAGTGGGAATAGCAATGACGGGCATGCAGCGTATATTCACGGGGTTAGGCATTTTGTAGTCGCGCATTGTGCCACCATGGGTAGCCAATAGGGCAATCGCTTTGGCTGTATCGATGGCACTGCCGCCACCTAGGGCTAACAAACAGTCGTATTTATCCTGACGGACTAATTCGACGGCCGGTAAGATTGAGTCTTCGCTTGGCTCGGCCATCGTGTCGCTAAATATGCCATAACGTATTCCTTGTGCGCTTAACAATTCGGTAATTTTGTCTGTGTACCCTAGCGCTACCATAGTGCTGTCGGTAATAATGAAGGGATATTGACAGCCTAAGCTAACAAGGGTATCGGGCAATGCGTTAATCGCGCCGGCGCCAATCTGCATAATTTTTGGTAGGTTAATGGTGGCTGTCATAGAGTTAATACCTCAATAAGTCCAGTACCTACGCTAACCCATCGTTAGCGTGAACGCCACTTACAACCGTATACTTGGTATTTTAAACACGAATGAATTGAGTGCGATTTTTAATGATGTATGGGTTTCAGCAGGAGTAATATTTTCGAAAGTCTGCCATTAAAAAAGGAGCCGAGGCTCCTTTTTTATCATTATGTGGGTCGTATCAAATAAGGCTAAACGGCCAAATAGTCTTAAACTCCCATATAGTCCAACATACCTTCTGCGGCTTCACGGCCTTCGAAGATTGCCGTCACCACTAAGTCAGAACCACGCACCATGTCGCCCCCTGAGAAAATCTTAGGGTTGGAGGTTTGAAACGCAAACTTACCTTTAGCAGGTGCGCGTACACGGCCTTTTTCATCCAAGATAATACCGTAGTCACCAAACCAGCTAGCAGGGCTAGGCTGGAAACCAAAGGCGATAATCACGGCGTCAGCTTCGATTACATGTTCAGAGTCTTCTATAACCACAGGACGACGACGTCCGGCTGCATCGGGCTCACCCATCTGAGTCTTCACGCAACGAACGCCACAGGCGTTACCGTCGGCATCAAGCTCAATATCAAGAGGCTGCACGTTAAAAGTAAAGTTTACACCTTCTTCTTTAGCGTTAACCACTTCGCGGCGTGAGCCTGGCATGCTGTCTTCGTCACGACGATATGCACAGGTGACGCTGGTAGCGCCTTGGCGAATTGACGTTCGTACGCAATCCATGGTGGTATCTCCACCACCGAGTACCACGACTTTTTTGCCTTGCATATCAACAAATTCATCGGCTGATTTTTCAAACTTCAGATGACGATTAATATTAGCAATCAAGAACGGCAACGCTTCGTATACGCCAGGGGCACCTTCGTTAGCAAAGCCACCTAACATTGGTTTATAGGTCCCCATACCAAGGAATACGGCATCGTATTCATCCAGTAAGGTTTGGAAGTCGATGTCTTTACCGATTTCGGTGTTCATAACAAACTCAATACCCATATCGGTGAAGATGTCTCGGCGACGGGTCATCACTTCTTTTTCAAGCTTAAATGCTGGAATACCAAAGGTTAGCAAGCCACCAATTTCAGGGTATTTGTCATACACAACAGCTTTAACACCGTTACGTACTAAAATATCTGCACAGCCAAGACCAGCAGGGCCGGCACCAATAATAGCGACTTTCTTGGTCGTCGGTACAACACCAGACATATCCGGACGCCAACCGAGTTTAAAGGCGGTATCTGTGATGTATTTTTCAATACTACCGATGGTCACGGCGCCAAAATCATCATTTAAGGTACATGCACCTTCACACAGACGGTCTTGCGGACAAACACGCCCGCAGACTTCTGGCAAGCTATTGGTTTTGTGACAAAGTTCAGCGGCCTCTAAGATTTTTCCTTGATTGGCTAACTCTAACCATTGAGGAATATAGTTATGTACCGGACACTTCCATTCACAATACGGGTTACCACAATCTAAACAGCGGTCTGCCTGACCTTCTGTTTGCGATTGTGTTAGGGGCTGATAAATTTCAGCAAATTCTGCTTTACGCACAACGATCGGCTTTTTAGGCGGGTCGATACGTTCTACGTCAACAAATTGATATACATTTTTAGACATATGATTCTCGTCCTGCTACTTATTGGGCCTGAATGCTAAGTTCTGCTGATGAGCGACTGATGTGCCCCAACAAATTTTTCACATTACTGGTCTTAGGCTTAATTAAGCGGAATTTAGTTAACACTTCATTGAAGTTATTGAGTAAGCCCATGGCGAACTCGCTACCTGTTTCTTCATAGTGTTGATTGATTAGGCCACGTAAGTGCTCAGACAAGATAACCTTGTCTTCAATGCCCATAATTTCCACTAGTTCAGGGTTAATACGATGCTCAATATCGTCTAATTCATCCAGAATATAAGCAAAACCACCTGTCATACCGGCACCAAAGTTAACACCTACGGCGCCTAATACGGCAACGATACCGCCTGTCATATATTCACAAGCATTATCACCTGTGCCTTCAACAACGGCCACGGCACCTGAGTTACGTACAGCAAAACGCTCACCAGCACGCCCTGCGGCGAACAATTTACCGCCGGTAGCTCCGTACAAGCAGGTGTTACCCATAATCGCGCTGACGTGTGGGTCAAAGGTGATATTCGTGGGGTTACTGATAACAAGCTTACCGCCTGTCATACCTTTACCCACGTAATCGTTGGCGTCGCCTACTAGGTGCATTTCAAGGCCACCTGCGTTCCATACACCAAAGCTTTGACCGACTGTACCGGTAAGGTGAATGTTAATAGGCGCGTCACTCATACCTTGGTTGCCATGTATTTGTGCGATAGCGCCAGATAACATCGCACCCACTGAACGGTCAGTGTTGCGTACGGGGTATTTCAGCGATGCCCCACGTAATGAAGCAATGGCAGACTGCGCATCATTCAAAATCTGTAAGTTCAAGTCGCCTTTATCCAATGGATTATTCGCACTTTGTGAACAGAACAGTTTGGTGTGCAATCCGGCTTTAGGCTTAGCCAATATCGGACTAAGGTCTAGCTGGTTTTGCTTAGCCGTTACGCCAGGCAAAATTTCTAGTAACTCGGTACGGCCAATCAAATCGTCAAGCTTAGTGACGCCAAGTGATGCCATGATCTCGCGCACTTCTTGGGCGATAAACTTAAAGTAGTTCATCACCATGTCGGGTAAACCAATGAAGTAGTTTTCCCGTAATTTTTCGTCTTGTGTTGCTACGCCTGTCGCACAGTTGTTCAGGTGGCAAATTCGTAGGTATTTACACCCAAGCGCCACCATAGGACCAGTGCCAAAACCAAAGCTCTCAGCCCCTAAAATAGCGCCTTTGATAACATCAAGACCGGTTTTAAGGCCGCCATCAGTTTGTACGCGTACTCTGTGGCGTAAACCGTTTTCCACAAGGGCTTGCTGCGTTTCTGCTAGGCCAAGTTCAAACGGACTACCCGCATACTTAACCGAGGTTAACGGACTTGCACCTGTGCCGCCGTCGTAGCCAGAGATAGTGATTAAATCGGCATAAGCTTTTGCCACGCCAGTCGCTATGGTTCCTACGCCAGGTTCAGACACTAACTTGACTGATATTTGCGCTTTAGGATTAACTTGTTTTAAGTCAAAAATAAGCTGCGCTAAATCTTCAATCGAATAAATATCGTGATGAGGCGGAGGTGAAATAAGCGTTACACCAGGCACGGCAAAACGCAGTTCAGCAATATACTTATTGACTTTGTCGCCGGGTAATTGACCACCTTCACCGGGCTTAGCACCCTGGGCCACCTTGATCTGAATAACGTCAGCATTCACTAAGTAATGAGGTGTTACCCCAAAACGACCAGAAGCAACCTGCTTGATCTTAGAGTTTTTCTCGGTGTTGAAACGTGCTGGATCTTCGCCGCCTTCCCCTGAGTTTGATTTACCACCAAGGCGGTTCATCGCAATCGCTAAGGCTTCATGAGCCTCAGGGCTAAGGGCGCCAATAGACATCGCGGCAGTATCAAAGCGTTTGAATAAATCTTCTGCTGGTTCTACTTCGCTGATATCAATAGCTGGGCTTTCCGCCTTTAAAGCAAATAAATCGCGGAAATGACTCGGCGAGCGTTCATTTACTAGTGTGCTAAATACGCGGTAATCATCGTACTTACCACTGACAACCGCTTTTTGTAAGCTGGTGACTACGTCTGGGTTGTAGGCGTGATACTCGCCGCCGTGTACGTATTTTAATAAACCGCCATGCTCAACAGGCTTGCGCTTTAACCATGCTACACGACTTAAGTTGATTTGATCTTGTTCAAAATCTTTGAAACCAGCCCCTTGAAGACGACTTGGTACGCCTTGGAAGCAAAGCTTAGTCACATCACTGTTGATACCGATGGCTTCAAATAATTTTGAGCTACGGTAACTGGCTACTGTGCTAATCCCCATCTTAGACATGATCTTGTACAGACCTTTATTGATGCCTTTACGATAGTTCAATACGGCTTGCATGGCGGTAATGCCAAGCTCGCCTTTGTCGACCATTTGCTCAATGGTTTCGTAGGCTAAGAACGGATAAACAGCCGTTGCCCCTAAACCAATCAGTACCGCAAAGTGATGCGGGTCACGGGCAGATGCGGTTTCAATGACAATGTTGGCATCGCAGCGCAATGATTTATCAATTAGGCGACGCTGAACGGCACCCACAGCCATGGCTGCTGGAATGGTTAATCGATTAGCTTTTACATTACGGTCAGATAAAATAACGAACGCGGCATGCTTTGTTTTAACTAAATATTCAACTTCGTTACAAATACGCAAGATGGCTTTTTTCAGGCCTTCTTCTGGTTTGTAATTTAGGTCAACGACCTCAGAGTAGTAGTACTCTGAATCGAATTCACGTAGTTGTTTTAAGTCTGTATATATTAAGACTGGCGAGTCGAAAAGCACGCGATGTGCATAGCCTGATGTTTCACTAAATACGTTTTGTTCGCGGCCAATACAAGTAGCCAACGACATAACGTGAGTTTCACGCAAGGGATCGATTGGCGGATTAGTGACTTGAGCGAACTGCTGACGGAAGTAATCATATATGGTGCGTTGCTTCGATGACAGCACAGCCATTGGGGTGTCGTCACCCATGGAGCCTACGGCTTCTTGACCGTCTTTTGCTAATACCTTAACGATTTGCTGCAGCTCTTCGTAGCTGTAAGCAAAAAGTTTGTGGTATGTAGCCATCATGGTGTCATCAAACACGCGCTGACCAATCAATGAAGCATCGCATTCTTCAACAGGTAACAGGCGACGAATGTTTTTGTCGATCCATTCCCGATAAGGGTGGCGACTTTTGAGCTCTTCGTCAATCTCGTTAGAGCGCCAGATTTTACCTGTGTAAGTGTCTACGGCAAGCATTTCGCCAGGTCCTACACGGCCCTTTTCAACCACGTCTTCAGGTTTGTAATCCCAAATACCAATTTCTGAGGCAAGCGTGATCAAACCGTCTTTAGTTATAACGTAACGTGCTGGACGCAGACCATTACGGTCTAGGTTACACGCAACGTGACGACCGTTGGTTAATACAATACCGGCCGGGCCATCCCAAGGCTCCATGTGCATAGAGTTAAACTCGTAAAACGCGCGTAACGCGTCGTCCATGGTGCTGTTATTTTGATATGCAGGTGGCACTAATAAACGCATAGCGCGGAATAAATCCATACCGCCAGCAAGGAAGAGCTCAAGCATATTATCTAATGAAGATGAATCTGACCCTTCAGTGTTAACAAACGGCGCCGCATCGGCTAAATCAGGTAATAAGGGGGTAACAAATTTGCTGCTACGGGCCTGCGCCCAATCACGGTTACCGCGAATAGTGTTAATTTCGCCATTATGAGCCAAAAAGCGGAATGGCTGTGCCAATGGCCACTTAGGTAAAGTGTTGGTAGAAAAACGTTGGTGGAACACGCAAATAGCGGATTTCATGCGCTCATCGGCTAAGTCTAAATAGAACTTAGGCAAATCTTTGGGCATGACTAGGCCTTTATAGATAGTCACCAACGTAGACAAACACGCGATGTAAAATTCGCTGTCTTCGCTCATCCGCTTTTCAGCACGGCGACGCGCCATAAATAAGCGGCGTTCTAGGTCTCGCTTGCGCCATCCAGAGGGTGCATTAACGAAAACCTGTTCAATTTGAGGTACACCAGAAGCAGCCAGATCGCCTAGCACTGAATGGTCAGTAGGTACCACGCGCCATCCAGCAACGCCGAGTGTTTCGCGTTCTAATTCTTCATTTAATATTTTACGGCCTTGTGCCGCTAAGGTTTCGTCCTGATTTAGGAATATCACCCCAACACCGTATTTTTTACTTAACTTCCAGCCATTCTCTTCGGCTATTTCTTTAAAGAACGCATCCGGTTTTTGAAGTAGCAAGCCACAACCATCTCCGGTTTTACCGTCAGCGGCAATACCGCCACGGTGCTGCATGCGATCCAATCCTTCAATTGCGGTAATGACAAGCTTGTGGCTGGCTTCACCCTGGGTATGGGCGATTAAACCAAATCCACAGTTGTCTTTGGAATCATTAGGATTATATAAACTCATTGGCGTAACTCCTTCAACCGACGACTGGTAAGGTTGTGTTTTAGATTACTGCTGTATTTTATTTAACGCTCACGGGCAATCTTTGGCACACAAAAAAGCGGCCGAACTGCGCCATGTCACGCTATGTATTCTTGTCGTTTTTATTATTGGGGATACCAGTCGAGTATCGAATATTTATACTAAGCAGGCCTTACAAAATACCGAGATAAAATATATAAATCAATTCAGAAGTGCGAACTTGCTGGAAAAAACCTTAGAATAGGTTGATGTATTTACATTATTTTAATATTAATCAATGGTTTAAAGGTCATTCATTTACTTAGTTATATTCTATGAAAGAATCGTAGTTTAGAGCGTCAATTGTTAATAAATAGTTAAGGTCAGCTGCTGTGAACAGCTATTAAATGGTTTTTGTTAGAATAATTATTTAAAAAAAGTGCATAAAAAGTAAATTTGAGTAGGCAGACATCGCGTTAAATAGGCATTCTTTACAAGAAATATATGGATTGCGTGGGAAATTGGCAAGGCAACTTTGCATTATCTGTTGACCCTGCGAACGAACTTGCTAGCATGTCGCGCTCATAGACATCTGTTCAAAATATGGAATCATTGCATGCAGCGTCAAGAGTCAGTAGAACCTTGGGCCCTTAGATTTGCCCAGTTTATCAATCGTTTTGGCACACTGCGGGTCAGCGTGTTGTTCGTATTCCTCACCCTTGTTTTCACCATGACAGGCACCTATTTTCTACGCATATATATTATCGGCGACGTCAAACTCGAAGATTTTATGAGCGCAATTATACTGACCATTGTCAGCGCGCCTTGGGTACTGTTTTTCTTCAGTGAACTCGTGAAGCAGCTTGAGCGTTCCAGAGGGCATCTAGCCGAAGCTGTGACGCAATTGGAGCGCCTACGAGAAGAAGATATTATTCTTAGCCGAGAGCTACAAAATAATATCAAACAGCTTAATTACGAGATAGAGCAGCGCAAAAATGCGCAGGCAGAACGTGAAAATGTATTTGTTGAATTGGAAAACGAAATAAAAGAGCGGGCTGAAAAAGAGGCGCAAGCACTGCGTTTATCTACTTTGTTGCGCTCCATCATTGATGCCTCTCCTGATTTAATTTATTACCGCAATGAAGAAGGCCAATTTGCAGGTTGTAACCGCGTCGCGGAACAGATGACTGGACACACTGAAGCAGAGCTGATTGGCCTTACACCTCATGAAGTGTGGGAAGAAGAATTGGCTCGTCAGGTAGCGGCAAGTGATCAGGAAGTCTTAGAGAAAAATATCAGTATCACCGAGGAAATTTGGTTACGTTTTGCGGATGGTCGCAGAGGCTATTTCGAAATGCGCAAAGTACCTTTTTATGCAGAAGATGGTACGCGTTTAGGTTTATTGGCATTTGGCCGTGATATCACTGAACGTAAACAAGCTGAGAATATTGTTGCCAAGGCCAGTAAAGATAAAACCAAGTTTATTGCTACAATAAGCCACGAGTTACGTACACCGCTAAACGGTATTGTTGGGCTAAGTCGCATGTTACGCGATACCAAGCTGGATAAAGAGCAATTTGCTTGGGTAAGTACGATTTATGCTAGTGGCATTACCTTAGGTAATATCTTTAACGATATCATTGATATAGACCGCATGGGCCGTGACAAACTTGAATTGTCGTTAAAAACGGTATCGATTAAAGATTTCACTGAAGAACTCAGCAGTATTATTAAATTGCTGGCGGCAGATAAAAATCTTGCGTTCGACACAGAAATTCGCGAGCCGTTACCTGATTTTGTAGAAGTCGATGGCACGCGCTTAAGGCAGATTTTATGGAATTTACTGTTTAATGCGGTCAAATTTACGCAAAAAGGCAGGGTGAGTCTCAGCGTCGAAGCGCATACCACAGGGGATGGCATTAGCCACGTAAAATTCCGTGTTGGGGATACGGGCGTCGGTATTCCGCAAACTGAATTAGATAAAATATTCGCCATGTATTACCAGGTTAATTTGCCTGAACATCAAAGCGCCACCGGTACCGGTATCGGACTGGCAATTTGTCAGCAGATGGTGTCGTTAATGCATGGTGACATTAAAGTTAGTAGCGAAATAGGTAAAGGCACGTGTTTCACGGTTGAGTTGCCGTTGCCTATAAGCAAACGTCCCATGCAGGTTGAAGAATTGCAGGTTCGGGGCCTGAATATACTTTTGGTTGAAGATATCGAACTAAATGTGATGGTCGCCAAAGCATTACTTGAGAAGCTAGAACAACATGTGGATGTTGCCATGACAGGTTCTGAAGCGATTCAAATGGTGCGTGACAAGCAATACGACTTGATACTGCTCGATATTCAGTTACCTGATATGACCGGGTTTGATGTGGCGAGCACCCTGCACGAGGAAGGTTTGGTTGAGCAAACGAGTATAGTGGCTTTGACCGCTAACGTAATTAAACGCCGTCAAGAGTATCTTGATAGTGGCATGGACGACGTTATCGCAAAACCTGTTAAGAAAAGCAGAATTATCGAAGTATTTAATTCACTCTTCAGTGAGCACTCTTATGAGTCTCATAAACCTAAAGATGAAGAGCAAGATAGCGAGTTAGACGCCATTCTTGATTTAGACTTGCTGCAAACGCTGGTGGATACCATAGGTCACGAAATGGTCAGCACCAGTGTAAAAGTGTTCGAAGAAAATATGCCGGTTTATTTAGAAATATTACAGCTTAGTTTAAGTGCCAATGAAAAAGATGAGGTCTGCTCACAAGCCCATAAAATTAAAGGAGCAGCAGGCTCTGTGGGTTTAGCGCGCGTGCAGAAAATTGCTAACCAAATACAGCAGGGCGATCACCCTGCTTGGTGGCAAAATGTACATGACTGGGTTGAAGAACTAACGTTTGCCGCCGATCAAGATATGCAAAAACTCAGCAGTTGGTTAATGAAACAAGACATTGATGATTAATCCTCAAAGAGCTTCTTTTAAGGTAGATTACGCCCGTAATCTACCTTATCGACCACGCTAAATATAACAAGGTGAGTATAAGCATAAATATAGCTTGTGCCGACCGGCCAGTTTATATACAATTCGCGCCGCTTAAAACAGTCACCTTTATTAGTTCCTTGTCTCCATACAGTTTGACTGTGCTGTCGAGGCTACAACCGTGAGGAGCAATATGATGCGTCATTACGAAATCGTATTCATGGTTCACCCTGACCAGAGTGAACAAGTTCCAGGTATGATCGAGCGTTATACCGGAATTCTTACCCAGAATGGTGGCATAATCCACCGTATGGAAGATTGGGGCCGTCGTCAATTGGCTTACCCAATCGAAAAACTACACAAAGCACACTACGTTCTTATCAATGCCGAAGCATCTGCTGAAGCGGTTGAAGAGCTAGAGACTGCTTTCCGTTTCAACGACGTTGTTTTGCGTAACCTAGTTATGCGAACCAAAGGTGTTGAATCTGAGCAATCTCCTATGGCTAAAGAAGAGCGTCGTGAAAAGCGTGATGAAAGACCGTCTTCTGAAGACAAGTCTGTAGAACCTGAAGCAGCAGTTGCTGTTTCTGACGAACAAGAATAAGGAGACAAAAAATGGCTCGTTTTTTTAGACGTCGTAAATTCTGCCGTTTTTCAGCTGAAGGTGTTGTCCAGATAGATTATAAAGACATCGCTATGTTGAAAAACTATGTCACTGAAAGTGGTAAAATCGTACCTAGCCGTATCACTGGAACTAGCGCTAAATATCAGCGTCAGTTGTCAACTGCTATCAAGCGCGCGCGCTTCCTAGCATTGCTTCCATATACTGATTCTCACAAGTAATCCCTGGCGGAATAAGAGGTAGCAAGATGGAAATCATACTACTAAACAAAGTCGCCAACCTGGGCGGCTTGGGTGACAGTGTCACTGTAAAATCAGGCTATGCACGTAACTTTTTGTTCCCTAAAGGACAAGCGGTACCTGCTACTAAAGCAAACGTAGAAAAATTTGAAGCACGTCGTGCTGAGCTAGAAGCAAAAATTGCTGACCAGCTTGCAGCGTCTGAAGCTCGTGCAGCAAAAGTTGCTGAACTTGCAGAAGTCACTATCGCAGCTCCTGCTGGCGACGAAGGCAAATTATTCGGTTCTATCGGTACTCGTGACATCGCGTTAGCAATTACTGCTGCTGGTGTTGAGATCGTTAAATCTGAAGTTAAATTGCCTACTGGTACTTTACGTGAAACTGGTGAGTTCGAAATCGATCTACAGTTGCATTCTGAAGTAACAGCTACAATCAAATTGATTGTTATTCAAGAAGCTTAATTTAAGCCTTGTTGAATACTAAAAAACACCGCCTTTGTGCGGTGTTTTTTTATGTCTAAAATTCGCTGACTCTTATTATTCCTGTTCAATACGGCGAGTAAAACGCGTTTTCCATTCTGGGTCTAAACCGTTAGCCTGACTTAACATATACAGTGCGTCAACTGAGGTATTTTTATCGAAGTGTTGCTGCACGAACGACGCCACGGAAATATCTGGATTCGCACGGCTGAGCAATGTGATGTCGTCGCCAATTGAAATTACGCCTTCTTTTAAAATACGGTAATACCAGCCAGTAATTTGATGTTTAGCGATAAACTTAACTAACCCGTTCTGGTTTAACTTTTCTTCAATTTTCCAGCAAGGTATACGGGGTGAGCTAACTTGGACTTCAATTGGCCCAATGGCATAAATATCACCAATGTTTACGTTTTCATCGTGCATTAGTGTACTCGTTAGATTCTCTCCTATGCTGCCTGGTGTTGCTCGCTTGTGCATTAGTGGGTGCCGTTTAATTATGGTTTCGTACCCACGCAAAGCATATTGGTGCAAAGCCCGTTCTGGACCACCGTGGTAGCGTTTATCTACTTGCACATCGTCGGTTATCCCTAAGTGATTGACCGTTACCGTTGTAACGGGACGTTTGTCTATGCCTGAAGGGGCATTCTGTGGGCCAATCGGCCGAGTAGTACCTGCGAATAAACCTAAAACTTTCATGCTGATCCCAATAGATAATTTTTTGCTGCTTTAAACCTTTGTGAGTTAGTCTGCGACTCACTTAATAACCTAGCCAACGAAGAAAGAAGATTGACTGAGTATTCAAATGTCGTTGCCGCTAAGCATAAGTTTGCCACTGATGAAGAACGGCAGCTACTACTAGCGGTAAAAAATGGAAATCGACAGGCCTATCATCAACTGTATCACCAATATATTGGACAGGTGTATGCGCTGTGCTATCGGCTTACCGCTGACCGTTCTTTGGCTGAGGATGCTGCCCAAGAGGTGTTTATACAGCTATGGCGTAAAATTGGTGATTACTCTGAACAGAGTAAGTTTTCGACTTGGCTGCACACGGTGACCTCGAATATTACGATTTCTTATATTCGTAAACAACGTGGCTGGGTGCAACGCATGTTTAATATCGAGGACTCAAGCGCTGCAAACCATATTGCAGAACCTTCGGTGGGTGAAGTTGATATCGAAAAATACGTCACCCGTTTACCAGAAAGAGCGCGGATTGTCTTTGTGTTGCACGCGATTGAAGGATATCGCCATGAAGACATTGCCCAAATGACAAATATGGCAGTGGGGTCAAGTAAGGCTCAATTCCATCGGGCAAAGAAGTTGTTAGAGGAGTGGATGGGGTATGCATAAACAAGATTTTGAGCAGATGCTGCAAGAAAAGCTGGCCACGTTAAATAAGCACAAGCAACCGGAGCGAGATTTATGGCCGGGTATTGAGTTAGCGTTGGTGAAGCAACAAGATGATGCCCGTAATGTGCATCACTTAAATGACTCTGCCCTGCGCAGTCAAAGCCCCCTTGCTCGAGAGGTAGGTAAGTTCGTTATGCTCGCAGTTGCGATAGCGCTAGTAGCCTTGGTGAGCTGGAAAAACCTTATGCCCAGTGAGCACATGATCACCGGTGATGAGTTGGTTGCGGCCCTAAGTGCGCAACACGAAGAGCAAAAAAGTGCCTTGCTGATTCAATATCAAGGGCAAACTGCGTTAACTCAAAATTGGCAACAGCAGTTGGCTGAGCTTGACAGTGCGGCTGTTGCTATCAAAAAGGCACTGGAAAATGAACCCAATAATATGGCTTTGTTGAAAATGCTACAAAGCGTACATCAGCAACAAATTAATTTAATCGAACGAGTGCATTCACCTAAATGGTCGCAGGCCTAGCAGGAGTGTATGGGAGTATGAAGATGAAAGTATTAATGCTTAGCGCACTATTAGCGGGTGCGAGCATGTTCGCAAGCGTAAATGTCTTGGCGGGTGAGAAAGTGGATCGCACCTTAGATGCTAACCCTGAAGGATATGTTGAGATTGAACATGTAAATGGCAAGGCTGAGATAAAAGGCTGGGATAAGGCGCAAGTGCAAGTAAAAGGGGTCCTTGGAGAACGCACCGAACGCTTTATTTTTGAGCGTCAGGGTAACGAGGTTACCATCAAGGTAAAAGTCAGAAGTGGCATGCGAGGAGGCTGGGGGCGAGATGATGAAGATGCACTTACTATCTTTGTGCCACGGCAAAGCCGCTTAAACTACACCGCTGTTAATGCTGATGTGTCGTTAAGTAATATTACCGGAGGGGTCAGTATTGAAACGGTTAATGGCGATATTGATGCGCAGAAACTTGCCGGGCGATTACGGCTAGAATCTGTAAATGGCGATATAAACGCAGATGATTTACAAGGTGATGTGGCCATTGAAACCGTTAATGGAGACATTCGCTCACGCAGCACACAAGGGCGCGAAGATAAATACGAAACGGTTAACGGTGACGTAAATGTGCAGTCCAGTAGTCAAGAGGTACGAGTCACCACCGTCAACGGCGACGTTACATTGGCAATGCAGACCGTGAAGTACGCCAATTTGGAAACTGTAAATGGCGAATTAAGTGTTGATTTAAGTTTAGCAAAAGGTGGAGAGATAAAAGCCACAACAGTAGGAGGAGAAATAGAATTAAATTTCACCCAACAGGTATCTGCTCTATTTGATATACGGTCCCATGCGGGTGGCAAAATAATCAATCGACTAACCTCAGATCGGGTTAAGAAAGATAAATACGGCCCCAGTAGTTGGTTGGCGACGAGCATGGGAGAAGGGCAAGGTAAGGTCTCAATATCAACCGTCAATGGTCGCGTGAGTATTTCGAAAGATTAATCGACTGGCGTTAAAAATACCTCGCTACTTTACGTCACGGGGTATTTTCATTTATTAGATGCCCTGTTGTGTTGCTTAAGCCACACGTTCTACTGATATATGCGCCAGACCAATTAACGCGCGTTTATACTCAGAATCTTGTATCGGGGCTAATGCATCGATAGCTTGCTGAGATGCATTTAAGGCCTGTTGTTTGGTATAAGTCAACGCGCCTGTTTCTTCGATAGCATGTAAAATGGCGTCGAGGTTGTCCATACCGTTACTTAGCTCGATGGCCTCTTTAATCAACGCAGCTTGCTGGGCATTGCCGTTCCACATGGCATATAAAAGTGGCAATGTCGGTTTGCCTTCAGCTAAATCATCACCCATATTTTTGCCCATGTCTTCGCTATCAGACGCATAATCCATGATGTCGTCGACCAGCTGAAAGGCTGTACCTAAGTATTTGCCATAGTCTTGCATGGCATTTTCTATGCTAACACTTTGCTTGGTGAGCACTGCAGACAATAACGTCGCCGCTTCAAACAAGCGTGCGGTTTTGCTGTAGATAACTTGCATGTAGCTTTCTTCGGTCGTATTTGGATCGTTGCAGTTCATTAACTGTAATACTTCGCCTTCTGCAATAACATTCGTTGCATCAGACAGTATCTGCATAACGCGCATGCTATCTAAGGTAACCATCATTTGAAACGAACGGGTATAAAGAAAGTCACCTACCAATACACTGGCTTGGTTGCCGAATACTTCATTGGCTGTTTCGCGGCCCCGACGCATAGTGGATTCGTCAACCACGTCGTCATGCAACAAGGTAGCGGTATGAATAAATTCAATAATAGCGGCCAGCGTATGATGTTGCTCGTCTTCAATAGCAAGTGCTCTGGCGGCTAAAACGGTTAACAGGGGACGCAAACGTTTGCCGCCACTGTTGACGATATAAAAGCCTAGTTGATTAATCAAAGAGACATCTGAATTCACCTGCTTCTGGATCAGTTGATTGACCGCGAGCATATCTGACTCAGCGAGTGAAAGGATGTTGTCTAAATCCATACTTAAATTTCAGCTCTGACGTAATAAGGTGTTAATTAGCGTGCGATTTTACAGAAATTGCGCAGGGTATCCAGTAGACATTACGTAACAATTGCTCGCAAAGACGCGTAGATTAAGTGTTGCTGCATATTTGAGCAAATAAATTGAATTTGGTACTTGCGACCACTGGATGCTTCACGTACAATTCGCGCCCTGTTTTTGAATATATAGCGCAATGATATAAGCGCAGAGCGGAGTTAATTATGTACGCGGTTTTCCAAAGTGGTGGCAAACAACACCGTGTGGCTGAAGGCCAAACCGTTCGTCTTGAGAAAATCGAAGTGGCTCTAGGTGAGTCAATTGAATTCGGTGAAATCTTAATGGTGAGCAATGGTGAAGACGTTAAGATCGGTACGCCTTTTGTTAGTGGCGGAAAAATTACAGCTGAAGTCGTAACGCATGGTCGTGGCGATAAAGTTAAGATCGTTAAGTTTCGTCGACGCAAGCATTCACGTACCCAAATGGGTCACCGTCAGTGGTTCACGGAAGTGAAAATCACTGGTATAAGCGCTTAATAGGAGTTTCAACTAATGGCACATAAAAAGGCTGGTGGTAGTACTAATAACGGTCGTGACTCAGAAAGTAAACGTTTAGGTGTTAAGCGTTACGGCGGTGAGTCAGTTTTAGCTGGTAACATCATTGTTCGTCAACGTGGAACTCGTTTCCATGCTGGTAACAATATGGGTATCGGTAAAGATCATACTTTGTTTGCTTTATCTGATGGTAAAGTTCAATTCGAAGTGAAAGGTCCTAAAAACCGTAAGTTTGTAAGTATCGTTGCTGAGTAATTAGCTACTTTACATAGTTTAAAAGACCCCGCTTGTGCGGGGTTTTTTGTTTGAAAAGTCTACCTTCATATGTATGAATGGGCGGGCAAGCACGCTGATTTGTGGTATGACGCCGCAACAACAGCGAAGTAGTATAAACTCTTTATACTCTTTACCTTAAAGTTGAGTTAACGATGAAATTTGTAGATGAAGCTGAGATCCGCGTAGAAGCGGGTGATGGCGGAGCCGGTACGGTTAGTTTTCGCCGAGAAAAATATGTTCCAGATGGCGGCCCGGACGGCGGTGATGGTGGTGATGGTGGCAGTGTATATCTAGTTGCGGATGAAAACTTAAACACGCTTATCGATTATCGCTTTGAAAGATTTCATCGTGCTGAGCGTGGTAAAAATGGTCGAAGTGCTGATTGTACCGGCCGCAGAGGTGTTGATCTTGACGTGATGGTGCCAGTTGGCACACGCGCTACTGATACTGAAACGGGCGAATTACTGGGTGATTTAACCAAGCATGGTCAGCGTCTTAAAGCTGCTCAAGGCGGTTTTCACGGTTTAGGTAATGCACGCTTTAAAACCAGTACAAACCGTGCACCTAGGCAGAAGACCTTAGGTACCCCTGGTGACGTACGTATGCTTAAGCTTGAGTTGATGCTACTTGCAGATGTGGGTCTACTCGGTATGCCAAATGCGGGTAAATCGACCTTTATACGCAGTGTGTCAGCGGCTAAGCCGAAAGTAGCGGATTATCCTTTCACTACGCTCGTTCCTAATTTGGGTGTAGTTCGCCTAGATGCTATGCGCAGCTTTGTTATTGCGGATATTCCTGGTTTGATCGAAGGCGCGTCAGATGGGGCTGGCTTGGGGATCCAATTCCTTAAACATCTTGAACGTTGTCGTGTATTGCTGCATTTGATTGACCTGATGCCTGCAGACGGCTCTGATCCAGTAGATAATGCTAGAGCAATTGTGGGCGAACTTGAAAAATACAGCCCTAAATTAGCCGCTAAACCGCGTTGGTTAGTGTTTAATAAGACTGACCTAATGTTCGAAGATGAAGCAGAAGACTTGTGTAAAGAAATTGCTCAAGCCATGGGTTGGGAAGATGACTATTACAGTATTTCTGCCGTTCAGGGTAAAAATACTAAAGAATTGTGTATTAAAGTCATGGATTATATCGATACGTTACCTGCTAACGTTGTTGATGAATCGGACGAAGAAGAAGTTGGCTTCAAGTGGGATACTTATCATAAAGAGACAGTTGAAAACTATTCAGACGATGATGATGATGACTTCGACGACGATGATGATGATTTCGATGGTGATGACGACTTCGAAGTTGTATACCAAAAATAGTGTACCAAAAATAAATATATTAATCGGTTAGTTAGGCACGCCCTAGCTAATCGAAGTAATTAAGTTTAGTTGGTAGCAATAGCAGTATCAAGGTATGCGTAGGGGAATAGGTAAATGGCAAAAGTTGCTTTAATTGCTGCAATGGCAAATAACCGAATCATAGGTTTAAACAACCAAATGCCTTGGCATATGCCAGCTGACTTAAAACACTTCAAACGTGTTACCTTAGGCAAGCCCATTATCATGGGTCGTAAAACATACGAGTCTATTGGTAGGGTACTACCTGGTCGCCTGAATATTGTTATTACTAACGACAAATCTTATGCACTAGCAGATGCGACGGTAGTAAACAGTTGTGAAGATGCTATTTCGATTGCCAAATTACATTTGAGCCAACAAGGAATAAGTGATGATGAGCAAGAGATAATGGTGATTGGCGGTGGAACCGTTTATCAGCATTTTTTGGCCCATGCCAATCGTCTGTATTTGACCCTTATTGATCTCGATACCCCCGGGGATACTTACTTTCCTGATTATTCTGACGGTTCGTGGCAAGAAATAGACAGTGAATTGAACGAGCCAGATGAAAAAAATCCACAACCTTATCGTTTTATTACTTTAGCTAGGTAATATTTTATCTAGCAGGGTCAAGAGTCTCTCGCCTATTTAGCAAAGTAAACGTATACACATAGCCATATATTGCGCTAAATACAATACTGGGCAAAATGGTTAACCATAAATTAGGTGTTTGGTTTATCAAGTTTGCACCAAGCGCTAAGCTGCCTTGCATGGCAATGGGAATAAGTGGCGCTAGCAGGGTTCCTGGTATTCTTGTTGAATGCATCACTGCCGCAGACTTATTCAACGCATGATTAAAGGTTTTAAATATGGCAATATTTTGCTTTGTTTTTGCGTAAACAGAACACAATATGGGTACCACAAATATCAATGATACACTGTGTTTACCGAAACGATTAACTGCTCTTTCCAATGCAAATGTAAACAGTATTGTCACACTACCACTAAGCATACCTTGCACTAGCGCCGAACGTAAAATCACCGCTAAATCGTTTGTGACTAAGCTATTTGCCCAGTACGTCCAGCTAAAGTAAAATACAAAAGCCACGAGTGCTGACAAAACCAATCTAATTTTCGAAGACATAATGCATACCTGATGTGAAAGTAATTATAAGACCTGGCTATTGTTTTCTATCTTTCGTCCCCCATTTTGTTATCTTAAGAATCAGCATAATTTAACTAAGTAGGAGAACATATGAGCACAGTTACTTTACAGGGCAATCCTTTTAATACCGTTGGTGTATTACCGAGTGTAGGTGAAAACGCGGTAGATTTTCGCTTGGTCAAAACAGACCTATCTGAAACTACATTGGCCGATTATAAAGGGGCGCGATTAGTTCTGAATATTTTTCCGTCTGTGGATACAGGCACGTGTGCTATGTCAGTTCGCAAGTTTAACGAGCAAGCGAGTAAATTAGAAAATACCAAGGTTCTATGTGTATCAGCTGATTTACCTTTTGCTGCAGCACGTTTTTGTGGTGCTGAAGGAATTGAGAATGTTGAAACTGGATCGAGCTTTAGAAGTTCATTTGGTACAGACTACGGAGTTGAGTTTATTGATGGACCGTTAACAGGTTTGTTGTCACGCTGCGTTGTTGTATTGGATGAGAGTGGCAAGGTTATTTACACAGAGCAAGTATCTGAAACGGCTGATGAGCCTGATTACGCTGCTGCTATTGCGGTACTTTAATTTTTAGAAAATTAAAGCGTAAACTTTATTAGTAGCTTAAAAGCAACGAGCCGCAAAGCGGCTCGTTTTAGGCGATTACTAACGTAAATCTGTAATTAAACAGGTACTACGTTGTTCGCGCATGGGCCTTTAGGGCTCTGTCCAATTTCAAACTCAACCTCTTGGCCGTCGTTCAAAGTTGCGTATCCACCACCGCTTTTAATTTCTGAGTGATGAACAAATAAATCTTTTCCACCGTCTTCTGGAGTAATGAAGCCGAAACCTTTATCTGCATTAAACCACTTAACTGTACCTTTACTCATAATCTACTCTACTTTGTTTAATAAAATTGTTTGCAGAAACCTGCGACGACCATTGTATAGGTTATTTTTAAGTAAATCCGCTCTATTCCGCGTTAACTTGAATATTTTTTCTACTTATTTTCGTACCGAGGGTTCTACAGCTGGCTGGCGTACATTTTGCTCGGAAGTCCTATATATACCGAAAATATCGTATAAATAAATTTACTTTCTATTAGCCAATTAATGGCTATCCCGCATTTTACTTGGGGTTTGTCCATGTTGATGATTTTTTATAAGTAGAAAATTTATACCCACTTGGTATGTAAATTTTATAAATATTAGCGGTTAGTGGTTTTTAATGCAGCTAAGCATAATTGGTCAAACAGCAAAAAAAGGCGGACTAAGCATGAAAGATAATGCCTCATCGTTATTTCAACAAAATGAAAATTGTTGGCAAACAAGCCTAGCGAGCTATGCCACGCCTTTAATTGATGGCGCTAATTATTACCGCGCGCTACACAGCGCAATTTGTAAAGCCCAGCGCAGTATTTTTATTGTCGGTTGGGACATCGATAGCCGCATACGACTGCTGCGCGGCGATGAAGAAAAGGATGCAACTGCACCATCAGTCATAAGCGATCTACTAAAATGGAAGGCGGATCAGAACGAGAATATAAAAATTTATCTACTGAGATGGGATTCGTCACTGGCGTTCTTTAGCCAACGTGAAATGTGGGCAAAAGAAGTGTGGGATAACAAAACCCCTGACAATGTGCAAACAACCTTAGACAGCACGATACCCATGGGCGGTAGTCAACACCAGAAAGTCGTCGTGATCGATGATGAAATCGTGTTTTCAGGTGGTATGGATGTATCGACTAACCGATGGGACACTCGAGAACACCTTGTTGAGCATCCACAACGTGTGGGCCCCGATGGCCCCCATGGCCCTTTACATGATGTTCAAGTACTGACCAGTGGTCCGATTGTTGAATCATTCGGTAAGCTAGTGCGATGGCGTTGGGACCGGATCAGCGAACAAAAAGCGATTCCGTTTGATTCATCTAACCTCTCTTTAAAGCAAGTGCCACAGTCTTGGCCTGAACATTTTCCCCCGTCGATGAAAAACTTACCCTGTGCGCTGGCGCGTACTATCCCTTTTATGGATGGTGTTGAGCCTGTGCAAGAGGTACGTCGGATGCTGCTTGATCTTATCGCTCAGGCGGAGCATTTTATCTTTATCGAAAATCAATTTACCACTCGACAAGAAATAGCTGAGGCTTTGAATAAACAACTAAAGACACATTCGCGTTTACAAGTTGTGATTGTTAGTTCTTATGAACCTAAAGGAAAATTCGAGAGTGAGGCGTTTTGGGCAAGCAGAATTGATTTTAAGCGTATCTTAGCGGCAGGTATTGATGAAAGTCGAGTAAAGATGACCTATTCGACCCTTACCAATGAACAGGGAAACAGCACGCAAAAGCGAGTGCACTCAAAAGTAATGAGTATTGACGATCGTTACCTGGTCATTGGGTCGTCAAATATCAGTAACCGTTCAATGAGTTTAGATACGGAAGTAGATTTAATTTTCGCTGCGGACACAGAGCAAAATAAACGAGACATTGTTAGGGTGCGAGACGATCTACTGGCTGAACACACAGGGCGCTCTATTGAGCAGGTGGAAGAGATATTTAGCACACAAGACCCATTAGGAAATTTGCTAAGTGAACAACAGCCACACAGTTATCAATTAGCAGAAGTCGAGGATACGCAATTTACCAGTAAGGCATGGCAGCCTGTTTTCAATTCTTTATCCGACCCTGAAAAACCCCTTATTGCCCCCATACAAATGGCGAATGGCAAAGTCGTAGGCGTGGGTAACCCTAAGCAAAAAACCATCGTCTTTCTTATGGCCGCGTTGTTGGTACTGGTTCTCGGAGGCTTGATTTTTTGGGCCGCGCATTCCATACCTTGGTTATCGGCGGATAAACTGGAGCAGTTTCTACAAGATACGCGCGGAACCATGTGGGTGATACCGACTATCTGCCTTGTTTACGTGGTGGCTGGTTTATTATTTTTTCCTGTCACCGTCTTGTCACTGGCGGTCGCGGCCGTATACGGACCTATATGGGGCCCCATCTACGGAATGATTGGGGCGTTAATTAGCTCGGCAATGATGTTTGGTTTAGGGCACGTAATGGGTAGCAACGGGTTGCGCAAATTGGGCGGCGCGAAGATTCAAGCGGTTGATGAAAAATTTAAAAACAGTGGCGTTGTTGGGGTGGCAGTTATACGCCTGCTACCCGTGGCACCTTTTAGTCTAGTTAACTTGGTTGCTGGGATTTCGTCTATTGGATTAATGCAGTTCTTAGCAGGTACCTTTTTGGGAATGTTCCCTCCCATGATTGCAAAAGGTTTAGTCGGTGACTCTTTAGGTCAAATTTTTAGCGACCCTACGCCACAAGCTATTGGTTATTTGGCCGGCGGGATCGCTTGTTGGATCTTAATGATCTTTGTTTCGCAGAAACTAGCGCGTATGTATCAGCTTAAGAAAGCACAGAATGGATAAAACAACATGCGGATAGTGACATATAACATTCATAGTGGCGTCGGAGTTGATAAGGTGCAAAATTATCATCGTATTGGCTTATTTTTAGCATCACAGGATATTGATATTGCGCTGATTCAGGAAATGGATACCCGACCAACTGAACGTAAGACTGAGCAGGACATTGAAGATTTGTGCGCGGGGCATTTTACTGATCTTGCTGAGTCAGCCGCCTTGCAAGAATCTAACGGGTGGTATGGCAACGCTATCTTGAGTCGCTTTCCTGTGCTGTCAAAAAAAACCTTAGATGTGAGCCAAAAAGATGTTCAGCCACGCAATATACAAGAAGTGGTGCTAGACACTGATATTGGCCCGCTACGGATAATTAATACCCACAAAGGTTTAAAGAAAAGCGAGCGGCGAAAGCAATTTGCACTTCTTGATGAGTATTTACGTGAAAAGTTGCAGGTATCCACGACGCCAATAATTCTAGGGGGAGATTTCAATGAATGGCAGTTCTTCACCCAAGCATTTAAAGGGATCAATGAGGTGTTAACAGAGCAGACAGTAAGCGCGACTTTCCCTACCACATTTCCGTTGTTTCGGTTGGACAGAATGTGGACAACGTTTGCTTCTATGTATGTGAAGGCAAGGGTGCTTAAGACCCCAGAAACTCGCTTTTATTCTGATCATTATCCTATCTTGTTAGAAGTTGATATTTGAAGCGCAGATAGACTTTTGCCCTAGGGAATGTTCGTTATGTATTAAGCTAGCTAGGTAAAATTGATAAATATATTGGCTGTTAGGCGCCCATTGACAGGATTAACACTCACATCATTGTGTTCATCAATCAACCCTGAATGCAGTAAATTACCGGGGTAAATAACAAGACGGTTAGGTTTATAATCGACCCTTGAGTGCAAGGTGAATTGTTTGGTTGAGGCAGTAATATATGCAGCAGCAGGCGCCTGAATATGATTGATAAAGTGCTCTGCAGATTGTAAATACGTTTCTTCTCTATCCTGCCCAATACGTTCAAAGCCTGACGAGTTGTCTCTAAAAAAGCCTGTGCCACCATGTTGATCAGTATTGATATAATGCAAAAGTGCAAAATAATAAGGCTCAGTGGCGTCATAGTGGGGTATGCGTTGTAAAACAGACAATCTATTCCCTGGGGTACTAACCAATGAGTAATAACCCGCTTGGGGTTTAAGTTGTAACGCTAGGGGTATCGCATAAACCTCAGCTATTTTTTGATAACACGCTCGGACTACTTCTATGATGTATTCCCTTGGAAGTGCAGAGCGTGTGCCGGGGTAAAAGCCATTTTCTGCTGGGCTAAAATCCGTGTTTGCACAAGCGTCGGCCTCGACCGCTTGTGGTGTTAACAGCATATCGTCGATAACGATTACCGGTGTTTGTTCACTCCCTACGAACATGACTTTTACTGTGCTGTTAGGATTTTTAGTAAAGGGTGACAGCATTAGCGCACAATATTCGTTTGGCAATAATGGCGAATAAAGTCGTTTACATCAGGCCAGTTAGTTACCTTTTTCTTGACGTTGTTTTTAATGTTATCAAGGAAACGCTGTAATTCTTCATCGCCCATCATATCGACGATAGGGTGATATTGCGTAGGCGTTATGCCTTGACCTAACATAACTTGGATCCACGAGGTTTCGCCGAATAGCTCTTCGGCTTTTTTGTAGACCTTCCCTGTGGTTTCAAACAATGCCATACGATGGGTAAGCGTGTCGGGAACAGCCATATTTTTACAGTATCGCCAAAATGGGGTGTCGGTACGCTGAGTTTGGTGATAATGCAAAATAATAAAATCTTTTATATCGTCTACATCGGCACGGCTTTGGATGTTAAATTCGTCAACTTCGGCTTGTTCTATGCCATCGCTTGGGAACATAAGCATAAGCCGTACTATCGCTCGTTGAAAAAGATGAATACCGGTCGATTCTAAAGGCTCTATAAAACCAGATGATAGGCCAATTGCCACACAGTTTTTATTCCAATGTTTACGCCGCGTACCTGTTTTGTATTTAATAACACGTGGTTCGTTGAGGGTTTCCCCTTCAATGTTTGCCAGTAGCGCTTCTTTTGCTTGATCGTCAGTCATGTATTTACTGCAAAAGACCAGGCCGTTCCCGGTACGGTTTTGCAGTGGTATACGCCATTGCCAGCCAGCGTCTCGGGCTATTGAGCGAGTATATGGCACTGGGTTTTCTGTTGCAGTGGTCTGCACTGCTACTGCACTGTCGCACGGTAACCAGTGACTCCAATCTTCAAAACCGGTGTGCAAGGCTTGCTCTATTAATAAGCCCCTAAAACCCGTGCAATCAATAAATAAATCACCTTCAATAATCTCACCCGACGCTAAAGTTAGGGAGTCAATATGGCCAGAATCATCATTTAAGGTCACCGTTTGAATTTTACCTTCGATACGTTTGCAACCATGTTGTTGGGCAATTTTACGTAAAAACTTGGCGTATAAGCCTGCATCCAAGTGGTAGGCGTGGTTTTGATCCTGATTGGCAAGCACTGCAAACCGACCTTCGCGGCAAGCTAAGTGCTCGGGTATGTAATCGCCAATTTGACTGGTTATGCCTTTTTGTTGACCTTTGAGCCAAAAGTGCTGAAATCCCGCGGCCCAGCAACCTTGACCAAGAAAGCCAAAAGAGTGGATATAGTCTTGACCCACTTCAGCCCAGTTTTCAAACTTAATACCCAACTTGAATGTTGCATTGGTAGCAGCCATGAATTCTTGTTCATTTATGCCTAGCAAACGATGGAAAATATGTAAGGTGGGTATTGTCGCTTCACCCACGCCTACCGTGGGGATGTCGTCGGACTCTATCAATGAAACAGATAAATTTTTGCCTAACAGTTTAGATAGCGCTGCTGCGGCCATCCAACCTGCTGTGCCACCACCGGCAATTACGACGCGTTTAATCGGTTGTTTTTTCATCTGTGTTTTCGTCCTATAAATAATGCGAGCAACGAGTGCTTAGACTTTTAATTTATTGAGCAATTCCGCTCTGATTTTTTTAGCCGATAGTAGATCCAGAGGTTGAGATAACATCCCTTTTACTGCATCAGGAATGTGGTCTAAATCCCCAGGCTGATGGTCGAAGATGTAATGCTCAAAAATGGCTTTCCACGCATCGCGCTGTGCAGGGGGTAAATTACGCAAACTCAATATTGCGAGCTTTAATGCATTTTCAGGCCTACCCATAAAGGCTGGAGTATCTCGCCACCAATGGGTTACCAATACGTTAAAAGACGTTAAAGCCTCAACATGATGCCACCACATACTGGGTAAAAATAAGGCATCTCCGGGCTCTAAGTCAGCGACTTGAGCCGCTGCTAAAGCCTGTTTGAATTTCGGAAACTTGGCATAGTCTGGATGGCTAAAATCGACCAAACTAATATCTTGTCCCCCGGGAGATAACTCCATCGGTCCTACATATAGATTAGTTATTTGCTCTGGAGGGAAAACGGTATAGCGTCTTTTGCCCACTACGCAGCAAGCTAAATTATTGGGTACGTCATAATGGGCGGCAATCTTACTTTGATTACCAATCCAGATACTGGTTAATGGATTGAAGTCATCAATACCCGCATTATTTTGTTGGTTAAAACCGGGTAGCCAATTATTTACCTCAGCAGATGCGACATAGATGGTAGGAGGGGAAGGATCGGCATCATGAGCTAATAGTTTATCCAACAGCAGATTGAGATCGGCCTTTACACCCTGGCAATTAAAGCCTGTCATATCGTCGTTATAAAAAACACGTCCTTGAGTATGCGGTTCGCCATAAGCACTAAATACGGGCTTGCCGTTATACAGACCACGTAGATAGTCCGCGGCCAACTTCGTTGATTTCAGCCCAGCCTCAACAATTGGCCATGCATCTGCAAACCCTTTCAAAATAAGGGGCTCAGTGGACGACAAAACAAACGGTGGAATATCGCCGGGACGACAGTTGGTAATTTGTTTAACGTTTTTTTCGACTGCCAACATTGGATTGTACTCAGCTAGGTTAGGCGTAACAGACTGTTATAGCCCTAACAGTTCGTTTTTCTTATTCATCAAGGTTCTGATATTAGCTTGTGAAGCGATAGCCATATAAATGGCCTGTAAATAGCCTTTTTCATGTAACTTGCCTAATACTTCACCGTCGAGTGCATTGAGCTTATCTTCGTTAATGGCATAAAATCCAATCATTTGATATTTAGTTTCATCGTTGAGTGTGATGTCTAAGGTAAATGTCTCTAACAACTGATGCTCAACCAGACAATCGATAAATGCAGTACTGTCTGCAAAACCGTGATGTATCGCTTCTAACATATCAGCTGCGCGGTCTACGTAGGGACTATTGCCGCCATGAGTTAAAAATAATGGCTCCCCTTGTTCTTGGTTCACTCGAGGGTTATCAAGATCGATATGTAAAACTCTTTGTTCTTTTTCAATTCCGTCTTCTTTGACCTTTTGTATGCCTATCAAGAAAGGCTGTCTGGCAACGGTCAGGGGAATATAGCCAGCTTGCCATTTGTTATCCTGCAAGAATAAGTTTTCTTGATCCTTAAAACCGAATAATGCAATGGCGAAAAATTTTCCGCTGCTGGGATCTTTGTTAAAGAATATAGGATAGTAGGCTTGAACACTTCTGAATTCGCTAGGGAAAGTGGGGCTGTACCATAAGTTGTCACCATACGCTGGTGAATGTTCGGTAATCACTTTTATATTTTGATGATCGATACTGTTAAGTAATACGTTGTTGGCCATTATGGATCCCATTGCGTTAATTAGATAAGGGTAAGCAGATAAATATGTGTTTACTACAATATACTGGTTAAGCCATATTGCTTCATCTGAGTTAACAGATCCGCATGTTAATGTGTACGTTAGCAATAATAAGAAAAAGGCCGCATGAATTATGGATTAATTCAGCGGCCTTATGCAACATTTTAGGAATTGCTTACGCTATGCCTAGAACGTATAGCGAGCGCCTAAATTATAACGGGCACCTTGTTGAGTCACATTCAGTACTTGATATTCAGAACGTCCATGTTTGCGAATGTATTCATCAGTCAAGTTGATAGCATTAAAGAATATATTTAAGCCTTCGACCTGAGGAACATCATAGCTAATGGTCATATCCAATTGGCTATAAGCCTCTACATAAACAGGGGATACGCCTACATCGCCTTGGTATTGAGATTCAAGGAATTCATCACGCCAGTTGTAAGCTAAGCGCACTGACCAGCCGTAATCTTCATAGAACGCCACCAAGTTTGCCGTATCACTGATGCCTAATTCGACGTCTTGAGTGCTAGCCCCTATATCAAAGTTATCAAATTCAGCACCTGTGTCTACTTTAGTGTAGTTAATAATGCCACCAAAGCCGCTTTCACCAAATAGGTGTTGGACCGCAAACTCAATACCGTCAAATGTTGATTCACCAGTTTCATTTACTGGAGTATTAATATCGAACGTCATCAAGTTATCTGTGGCAGGGTTACCTTGAATTTCAATGTTTCCATTGACCAAGCTAACTAAGGGGTCAGTGGCACCATAAGTATCGTATATATATTGGCGTTGTAAGGCACCATCGGCACCCACAGCAGCTAAAGCCTCTTGTTGGTAAGGTCCATCTGCAGGGTTTGCGATACCTGTGGTAGTTACAATGCTATCAATGACAACGTTATTGGTGGTTGTTTTTCTAAAATATCCCAATGACACATAGCTTCCTGGTGAGTAATACCATTCTGCAGAAAGGTCAATGTTTTCTGATTCCAGAGGTAACAATGCTGCACTGCCAGAAGATCCGCTTCCGCCATCAAATCGTGCACCTTCGTTAAGTGAAGTACCGCCTATCATTTGACCATAATTTGGACGACCAATTGTTTCACTGTACGCCGCTCGCAACATAACGTCTTCAACCACTTCAATATTAAAATTGATATTTGGCAAGGTATGGTTATAGCTGCCTTTTTGCGTTTGGAATTCCTGCTGGCCTGACGAAAGTAAAAATACTTCAGTTGTGCCATTCCATACGGCTCCATTATAACCGGGTACCGCAGAGGTAGAGGTGACATCAGTTTCTTCATAACGTAAACCTACATGCACGTCATACAGCATGTCACCTATTTCGCCGTCATAATTATATTGGGCATAAACAGCGGTCATTTCTTCTTTATTATATCTGTCGGTATCTGACGCATAGTCAGTTGATGGGCAAAAAGAATTGCCGCAATCGCCAACAGCTTGCACACTTAACAATTGTGCTGCTTGCTCTCTTACTCCAGCAAAATCAAAGGCAAAATAGGTATCCATAATTTCATAATCTTCACCGTATATCCCGTTGAAGTCTTGGAAGTTACCGCCGCTTATATCCGTAAATTGATCATGGATCGATTTACGTGGGAATAAGCTTGAATCATATGCACCAGCTGAACCTTCACCGCCCCAGTTATTACGCTGAACGTTTTTAGTTTGTCCGCGGTTTTCCGAGGTGGTTAGTGATAAGCCGAAATCGATACTGCCAGCTTCATCAAATACATATTTACCGCGGAACTGTGTTTGTTCAGTGTCGGCACGATTTTGATTATTGGTAAATACGCTTCCTGTTACCACCATATCCGATGGTTGAATAGCGTTACCGCCGCGGATTGCCAAGATTGGCAAATCACCAGAAAAATCGGTTGCTGATGATGCGCGAACAAAACCAGCCATTGCCAGGTTGTTACTGGAACCAAACTCATTGTTAGGCGTATTTTCAGCGGAAGAATTATGATAATCCAATTCTAAGTTTAGGTTGTCGTTCACTTGCCAATCCAAGTTCAGACCTAACGACTTAGTTTCATCACGTGTACCGTAATCACCGCCACCCATGGCGATATCTTGCAAGCCTAGGCCATTTTCCTCGTAATCTTCTGAATAAAGTAAAGGAGATGAGATAGGGCCGTCTGTCCACACATTTTTTGATGGTGAAAATCCGTACCAAGCAGACACATCATTGAATTGGGTGTCTGTTTCTTTTTTGACATAGGTATAATCTAGGGTCGCTGTTAACTCTTCTATAGGACTATATTGCAATACTAATTGCGCGTTAGTACGTTTGCGTTGTTGCTCTTCAAACTTATAGGCGGTGGTTTGTGGGACTGAATAGATGTCACCATCACCAGGGCGATTAGTTTGAAATTCATCTTTAGGTACGCCGCCCCATTGGGGATTTGAGCCTGCCGCGCCACTCCAGTCTTGGTCTGCGGTGCCGTCAAATGAACGCCAGCCCGTGCTAACATTCGCTTGTTGGTTACCACTTTCACGCTCTGAATAATTACCGGAAATAGACACACCAAATTTACCATCATCAGATGTATTTGAGTAAATACCAGAAAATTCTGGGGTGGTACCACCCGATTGAGCAGATGAATCATCCAGTACTTGTGCGCTGATTACTGAATGCATGCCAGGGTTGTTTAAAGGTTTGTTGGTCAGGATATTAATCGTCGCACCAATGCCACCGGTAGGTACCGTTGCATTAGACGTTTTGTAAACCTCGACGCCACTTACACCTTCAGCGGCAATATTGGCAAAATCAAATGAGCGATCGCCTGTAGTGGTGGGCAATTGACGACCATTAAGAGTCACTAAGTTACGTTCAGGGCCAAAACCACGGACGCTTACTTTACTGCCTTCGCCATTGTTTCGGTCAATTGATACACCAGTAATGCGTTGCAAGGATTCTGCTAGGTTGGTATCAGGGAATTTACCAATGTCTTCCGCATTTATTGCATCTACGATACCTGACGAGGAGCGTTTAACGTCCATCGATTTAATCATGCTGCCGCGAATACCTTTAACCTGAATGACTTCTAGGTCGCTCCCATTGGCTTCTTGAGCCACTGCAGGGGCCAGGATAGAGGCGCCTAACAGTAATGAGATACTGGTCGCAAGTTGTGTTCTATAAAATGTTTTAGCTTTCATGTGTGTTCCCGGTTGTCGATCAACGAGTTAATTGTAAGCGCTTTCATTTCTTGATTAAAAAAATGCACTTATGTAAGCGCTTTCATTAAGATTATGATATTTGTTAAACTAGATCAACAAAAAATTAACAATCTGACTGAAATTCATTCAATTGGATGTAAATATTTTGCATGCTGTTAGTCGTATTAGTCTCGCTTATTTCTAACTAATGCATTGATTTTAAGTATTATTGTTTTTCTTTGGAAGGGACGGGATGGGGAATTATTAATAACATAACGATAACTTGAAACACTCGCGGACATCTATCGTTCGCGAGTGTTCATCGGTGCAGTGTATGTAGCCATCGTCATTAGATGGACGATGACTATTTATTGGTCGTTAGCGCCTTTTATTGCGTTGCACACTGCACATCTGCTTTATCAGCAGCGTTGGGAATGATGCTAATATTTGATAGTGATAAGCTTAATATACCTGCAGAACGTAATGCGAACGGAATACCCACCTTTGAGAAATCCTCGGCGCCTTGTTCGAAACAGGTTAAGTCGATGCTTATCGTTTCCCATTTAGCGGGTTGGTTAAATGACATATGCGAGCTTAAATCAATATCGCTTTGGCATGTGTCTGTACAATTAACCTGCAGCCATAAAGGTGCTTCTAATGTTGCATCTAGCTTGTAGTCAAAGCTTAATGCGCTTTGTGCTTCTGGGTAGCTGCGCATATCTTGCACAAAATCATGGTAAATACGCAGTTGACCAGCATTTGGTTGTAGCCAATCTACTTTGAATGCATCCTCTTGTACGCGTCTGTCGATAGTTCTAAATTTCATTGCGCCATTTTCTAACATGCTGCTGCTAATGGTGCTGCTTTTTTTCAGAATTGACTAGAGCCATTTTCCAAGGGGCCTGAATGCTTCTGTCATAAATAGATAGCGTGGCAAGTGCTTGAGATTGGTTTGCTCCTGAGTCTTCAGATAATGCGTTGTCGAGTGGGCTCTTTTGACCATAATGCAAACCAAAACCGTAGGGTAATAATGGTGTGTCATCTTCGTCAAAGCGATTAATATGACTTTGCTCAGGACTTTTTGGCCAAGAAAAAGATAGCTGACCTATAAAGTCATGCTGCACATCACCTTGCGCATTGGTCAATAAAACATCTGCTACGCCACTGCCTTCCGTGCCGGGTAACCACGCAACAACAAAAGCATCTGAGGCATTCAGTTCGGGGTTAATCCATAAAGGACGCCCAGTTAGAAATACCGATACGACAGGTATGCCTTGGTCTTTAAATGATTGCAGCAATGCAAGATCAGTTTTGTTGCCCCGCTGATATTCAAGATTATCTAAATCGCCGTTACCTTCAGCATAGGGTTGCTCACCAAACACGACAATCGCCACATCTGGTTTTTGCTTAAATTTGCCATCTACAGCTAGCTCAACCTTACCATTTGCTTTTGCCACAGCTTGCTTTATGCCTTGATAGATTGATGTTCCACCAGGAAAGTCCTGATTGGTATTACCGGTTCCTTGCCAAGTGATACTCCAGCCACCTGACTGTTGACCAATATTATCAGCACCGCCACCGGCGACTAATATTGTTGCACTAGGCGATAAAGGTAATATTTGTTGATGGTTTTTTAATAGTACCAATGATTCACGGACGGCTTGGCGTGCAATATTTCTGTGTTCTGGTGAGCCAATAATATCTTGGTTACCTGATAAGGCTCTTTCGGCTGGGGCTGGCTTATCGAAAAGGCCTGCTCTGAGCTTCACTCTTAAAATTCTGGATACTGCATCGTCTAAGCGTGCTGGACTAATTTCACCAGATTGAACTTGGGCAATGGTGTTCTCAAGCAGGGGTTTCCACGCCGCGGTGGGAACCATAAAAATATCCAGTCCTGCGTTCATGGCTTGCGGGCAACTTTCGTTGCTACAACCAGTAACTTGTCCATGTCCGTTCCAATCACCAACGACTAAACCATCAAAGCCCATTCGTTCTTTCAACACTGAGGTGAGTAAATAGTGATTGCCGTGAACCTTGTCACCCTTCCAGCTATTAAATGACGCCATAACGGTTTGCGCACCAGCACTTAAGCCACCAACATAACCTTGGGCATGAATATCGAATAATTCCTGTTCTTGGACAATATTATTGCCCTGATCGTCTCCGCCCTCAGTACCACCATCGCCAATAAAATGTTTAACGGTCGAAATTACCTGATGGTCGCCAAAAAAGTTCTCATCGGCTTTACCTTGTAAACCTTCAACAATCGCGGCTGAGTAGGCTTTTACTATTTCAGGATCTTCTGAATAACCTTCGTAAGTTCTACCCCAGCGGTCATCACGTACAGTGGCGACAGTGGGGGCAAAAATCCAATCGATGCCAGTGGCCAACACTTCCTCGGCTGTGGCTTTTGCTATTTCTTTAATCAGTGCAGGATTGTGCGTAGCGCCTAAGCCTATGTTATGCGGGAACAAGGTTGCACCAATTACGTTGTTGTGACCATGTACAGCATCTGTTCCCCACATGGTGGGAATAACAGAACCGTCAATGCTGTCATCAACGGATGCTTGATACATCTTTTGGGCCAATGCTACCCAATCACTTGGCAATGCATGTTTATCACTATTGGGGAATGCGCCGCCGCCGTTTAAATATGAGCCAAAGCCGAAGGTGCGCATATCTTCAATCGTAATATCGCGAATTTCAGGTTGTATGGTTTGCGCCACTTTTTGCGCTAATGTCATTTTACTGAGTATATCGGCGATTCTCTGCTCGATGGCAGGGTCACGTTTGACGGCTATGTCTAGTTCAGGCCAAATACTCAGCGAGTCTGACTCGAGTGCTTGCGCACTGGCTGACACATTTTCTAAACTTGTTGTGTTTTCTTTTGGTCTAGGCTGAGAACATCCGGCCAGCAACATAAGACTGATAGACGTTGCGCCAAGGAGCAATGATTGATTGCGTTTTGTATTCATAATTGAAAGTCCGTAGTAATAAGTTAGACAGCTGAATATTGCGTAGGTTTAGAGCCTTTCAGGCCATAAAATGCGATAAATAAGTAACAAACGAGAGGTAATACAAACGACAGTTGTACGCCAATGTTATCCGCAAGTGCACCTTGTAATACCGGAATAATAGCCCCGCCTACTATGGCTAAACATAATATCCCTGAGCCGCGGCTTGTTAAGTCCCCTAGACCTGTAAGTGCGAGGCTGAAAATGGTCGGGAACATGATTGAGTTAAATAAACCCACCATTAAAATAGCCCACATGGCAATTTCACCTTGCGTTGAAATAGCAAATGCGATTAAGGCCATGGCACATACGCTGTTAAAAGCCAGTAGTTTGCCGGCAGAGATTCTTTGCATAACGGCTGCACCGATGAATCGGCCAACCATGGCTCCGCCCCAATAGTAACTAAGGTATGTGGCAGCAGTTGCCTCGGCTAAACCGGCTATATGGTCTTCCCCAAGAAAGTTAACGATGAAGCTACCAATTGATACTTCAGCACCCACATAGATAAATAGACACACGGCACCTAACGCGAGGTGGCGATGCTGTAACGGACTGCCTTTTGCCTGCGGGTGTGAATTATGCGTTTTTGGCGAGGAGGTATCAGGTAATGATATTTTTAAAAAAATAATTGCCAATAAAAACAGCACTGAAGCTAGCACCACGTAAGGTAAAATAACGCTGTCAGCGGTAAGGTCTTTCTCAGCGAGAACCGAAAAAATAAGTGCGCCACCTATGATCGGCGCAAGCGTTGTACCAAGCGAATTAAATGCCTGCGTTAGTGTTAGGCGGCTTGATGCTGTTGCTGGTTTACCGAGTAAAGTAACCAGCGGATTCGCAGCCACTTGTAAAATAGTGATACCCGATGCCAACACAAATAACGCACTTAGAAAAATCCAATAAGCGTGGCTTGTCGCTGCGGGTACAAACAGTAAACAACCAATGCAAGCCACGAGTAAACCGACACTGATACCTCGCTGAAAGCCAATACGTTTAACTAACCAACCTGCTGGAACTGACACTAAAAAGTACGCGCCGAAGAAACAAAATTGGATTAACATGGCTTGTGTGTAACTCAGCGAGAATACGCCTTTAAGGTGTGGAATAAGTACGTCATTCATTGCTGTAATGAAACCCCACATGAAAAATAATGAGGTCAGCGAGGTCAAAGCAAAACGAAAGCTTTGCGGCGCAGCGCTTTGAACTGGCTCAGGTGAAACGATAGTTGATGGATTGATCATGGAATTTTACCTGTCTGTTTTACGATCTATGTCGCGATATAAACTTGATTTGTTGACCTAAGCGTAACAAAGTAATAACATTAATGTAAGCGCTTTCATTTGGTTTTTTGTAATTCACTTAAATCAGCAAACGTTTTGACTTGTTAGATGCGCTCTTTGAATTCTTCTACGCTTTTACTTACCGCAGGCAACTATTAATTGATTATGAAAATATCTCTCGCAAAATCATCTCCACTTAGCCAAGTTAATTTTACCTATGGCGTAGCCACCGCCGCTTTTCAGATCGAAGGGGCCGCTGACTCGCGAAGAGCATGCATTTGGGATACCTTTTGTGCTACGCCCGACAAGATTAAAGATAAGTCTGATGGCTTAGTTGCCTGCGACCATTATCATCGCTGGGAAGAAGATTTAGATTTGATCGAGTCACTTGAAGTTGACGCCTACCGTTTTTCTATTTCTTGGCCTCGAGTCATCACGCTAAATGGTGAGTTAGACCCACAAGGGGTGAGTTTTTACATCAAGTTACTGGATGCCCTTAACAAAAAAAATATCAAACCCTATGTCACTTTATATCATTGGGATTTGCCTCAGCATTTAGAGGACAATGGCGGTTGGCTGAATCGTGAAACGGCTTATCACTTTCGTGATTATGTAGAACTTATCACTCAAGCATTTGGTGACAGAGTGTATTCCTACTCGACCTTGAACGAACCCTTCTGTAGCGCCTATTTAGGTTATGAGTTAGGCATTCATGCTCCGGGTATAGTGGGCAAAGCATTTGGTAAACAAGCTGCACATCACCTGTTATTGGCCCACGGTTTGGGTATGCAAGCACTGGCGAAAAACAGCCCAAACACCTTAAATGGTATCGTACTAAACGTAAGCCCTTGTTATCCCAAAACAGATGCCGAAGAAGATATCAAAGCAGCGTGGGCTGCTGACCAAAATCTTAACCATTGGTATGTTATGCCTGTGCTAGAAGGGAAATACCCCTCATCAATAGACACTTTGCCGGAAGCTGAAATGCCGCCAATTGAAGAGGGCGATATGGATATTATATGCCAGCCGATGGATTATTTGGGCTTGAATTATTATACCCGTGAGGTTTATCAGGCAACGGGAGAAAATGAACGGGAAAAGTGGGTAGACGAATCTCTGCCTTTTACCGACATGGGCTGGGAAGTATACCCTCAGGGCTTAACTGACATTTTGCTTCAACTTAACAAGCAATATACTTTACCGCCGCTCTATATCACTGAAAATGGTGCCGCGATGCCGGATACCTATGCTAATGGCCAGGTACAAGACACCAATCGTATTGAGTACTTCCAGGGGCACTTACAAGCAGTGAGTGACGCCGCTGAAAAAGGTGTGGATATTCGCGGCTATTTCGCGTGGAGCTTGATGGACAATTTTGAATGGGCTGAAGGCTACGAAAAGCGTTTCGGTATTGTTTATGTAGATTATGCCACTCAGCAGCGCACTATTAAGGCGAGTGGGTTAGCTTATAGAGATTTCATTAGTCGTCGCCACTTCGCCAAAAGCGCTTAGTCGCAGAGGGATCATCATGATAAGCATAAAAGAAAAAATCGCTTATGGGTTAGGGGACACAGCCAGTAACATTGTTTTCCAGTCGGTGATGCTGTTTTTATCCTTTTTCTACACAGATATCTTTGGCATATCACCAGCGGTGGTGGGCACGCTATTTTTAGTCGTGCGTATTTTTGACGCGGTCACTGATCCGTTAATGGGTGCTATGACCGACCGTACGCAAACTAAATACGGCAAGTTCCGGCCTTATTTATTGTGGTTAGCTGTACCTTTTGGGGTGATAAGTGTGTTGGCATTTACCACGCCTGACTTTACCGAGCAGGGGAAGGTTATATATGCCTTCGCCACTTATGCTTTGCTGATGATTGCTTACACCGCAATTAATATTCCGTATTCCGCATTAGGCGGCGTGATAACAGCTGATCCTAAAGAACGGGTTTCCGTGCAATCTTATCGGTTTGTATTTGGCATGCTGGGCGGCTTAATTGTCACGGCATGTACTTTACCGCTGGTCGATTGGTTTGGTGCCGGTGACAAAGCGAAGGGCTATCAACTTACGATCGCTGCGATGAGTGCTGTGGGCGTAATTATGTTTTTTGTGTGTTTTGCCGGTACGAAAGAGCGGGTGATTGCGCCGAAGCAAAATTCTACCTTTAAACAGGATATGGCTTCATTATGGCAAAACGATCAGTGGCGAGTTTTGTGTGCAGTGGCCTTTTTTGTGTTGATTGGTATGGTGATGCGCAATACGTTGGCCATTTATTACGTGAAGTATTTTCTGCTCCGAGAAGATCTTATCACGGCGTTTATTACCCTAGGTATGATCGGTAATATATTAGGCTGCGCGGTGGCGCCGAGCGTAGTGAAACGTATATGTAAAATTAAAGTCTACAGTGGCGTGTTAATTATTGCTGCTGTGATGTGTGTAGGAAGCTATTGGATTAAGCCTGATCAGTTGGTCTTAGCATTTGTTATTTACTTCATCGGTAATGTTTTTTTACAAATGGGTACCCCTTTGTTGTGGGCTAAAATCGCTGACACCGTTGATTATGGTCAGTTTAAAACCGGTTTGCGTATTACAGGCATGACGTATTCATCAGTGGTCTTTTTCATTAAACTTGGCCTTGCGCTGGGAGGAGCAATCGTTGGGTGGCTTCTGGCTTACTATGGCTATCAACCCGACACACCCCAAAGCCCTGAAGCCGTCAATGGCATTTTGGTTTCCTTTACTATTTTCCCGGCAGTGGCGTTTATCATTGTATCTTGGCTCATGAGCCGTTATAAACTAAACGACTATAAGGTGATGGAAATTCAAAGTGTTATCGTCAAAGAGACGCATTAAAATTCTCCGACCGGAATCTAATTAAGGTAAATAACAAACGTTATGGCGACAATTTATGAAGTGTCTGCGCTCGCGGGAGTGTCCCTAGCTACTGTTTCTAGAGTGATGAATGGCGGAACGCGGGTTAGTGAAAAAACCCGGGATAAAGTCAATAAAGCAATGGATGAGCTGAATTATCGGCCTAGCTCCATTGCCCGTTCATTGGCGTCAAACTGCTCAAACAGTGTAGGTATTCTTGTTTCAGAATTACACGGTCCTATTTATGGTGCGATGATGAGCGGCATTGAAAAGCAACTTCGCACAGCAGGCAAGCACGTTATTATTGCCGCAGGGCACAGTGATGCCGTTAGCGAAAAAGATGGCATTGAATTCTTGATAGACAGAAACTGTGATGCACTTATTTTACACGTCGAAGCGATCAGCGATGAGTACTTAATTGAGCTTGCGAAAAGTAAACATCCCTTTATTTTGATTAATCGTTACATTCCTCAAATCAGCGACAACTGCATCAGTTTGAATAATCGTCGAGGGGGTTACTTAGCCACCAAAGCTTTATTGGAACATGGCCATCGTGATATCGCGTATATATCAGGGCCGTTGTGGAAAATGGACGCCAGTGATCGTTATCTAGGTCATCAAGACGCGTTGTCTGAATACGGTATTACCTGCAACGATAAATTATTATTCGAAAGTAATTTCCAAGAAGAAGGGGGCAATGAAGGTATCTTAGCTTTATTGGACACGCATATCCCCTTTAGCGCAGTAGTGTGCGCTAATGACGAAATGGCCGCTGGCGCGATGCAGGCAGCGCGTGATAAAGGCGTAGCCGTACCCGATGATATCTCTGTTATGGGGTTTGATAACATTTTACTCGCGCAATATATGTACCCTAAGCTTTCTACAGTGAATTACCCGGTAAAAGATATGGGAAAGATGGCTGCCAGCTGGATTTTAAAGAATATATATCAAGCATCTCAGCCTGAGATTGCGCACGTATTTGAGCCTGAATTAGTATGGCGCGATTCGGTCAATAGTTTGTAGGCAGCGAAATCGTCGATTAATTTTCGTATTAGCGAGATAATTTTACTGATGGCATTGAGTCGATAGGGTAGGACACAGCTTTGCTGTGAAAATAAATAAGACGGCCACAAATGGGCCGCCTGAATCGTTATAGACGAGCGAGTGCTCTGATAATCACAAGGCGCTGACTTTCGTTAAGTAGGCTTTGTACTGCTGAGTGATCTCACTTACTTGGCCAACTATGTCAAATGACTCTTCTAATCGAATATCATCTGATGCACTGCCAATCATCAAGTTTATTGCGCCAGGCTCAACTACAAATTGCATGTCCACATTATAAAACGCAAGCAAGTTAACCGGTAACTCAAAAGTAACGCGTTTACTTTGACCTGCTTTTAACGCCACACGTTTAAAGCCTTTTAATTCTTTAACTGGACGCGTCACACTGGAAAATACATCGCGAATATACAATTGCGCGACTTCTTCTCCGTCGACTTTGCCATCATTGGTCAGCGTAAAGCTGGCGATTACGGTGCCGTTTGCTTGCGCATCGCTGGCGTCTATTGTTAAGTCACCGTAGGCAAACGTGGTGTAACTTAAACCGTGACCAAATGCAAAAGCGGGGGCTGTATCAGCAAAAATATAACCACGTTTTGCTGATGGTTTGTGATTATAAATACCGGTAATTGACCAACCGTTTTGGGCAGACTTAAAGGAAGTTTTCCGCTTGGGTTTACATCACCAAATAGTACGTTTGCTATCGCTGTACCCGTTTCTTGGCCTAGATACCAAGCTTCAATTATTGCCGGGGCGTCCTGATATAAATTACCAAGTGTTAAAGGGCGACCATTAGATAAGATAACGACCGTAGGGGTACCAGTCGCTAATACCGCTTCTACAAGTGCATGCTGGCTACCGAGTAGATCTAATGAGTCTCTATCTCCCAGATGATTTTCTGCCCAAGCTTCTCGTGATGTACCTTCGTTTGATCCTACGACGACGACCGCAATGTCACTGCTTTTAGCCAAAGCAACGGCATCATCAATTAATTGCTGTGCATTGCTTTGATCCGCAAGTTTCATATTTTCTTTATTCCAGCGTTCTTTTGAAAAACTTTGCGCTTTGACTGATGCAGGTAAAGGATCTTCGATATCTTCAGTAATAACAGCACCACGGGAGAACTCAACCTTGGCTGATTGGCCAAGTTTATTCCGAATACCGTCAAGGATCGTAACCGTTTGACGAGGGATATCACTATAGCCACCAAGAAGCGTTTCATCTGCGTGGGGGCCAATCACAGCTACTTGCTTAATGTCCGCTTTATTAAACGGTAAAACACCGTCGTTCTTTAATAGCACCATTGCTTTCTCTGCACTGGTTTGGGCTAATTCGCGATGGGCTTTACTGCCGACGATAGCTTGGACTTTAGTTTCGTCAGTGTAAGGGTTGTCAAATAAACCCAGTTTAAATTTTTCACGCAAAATCCGCGCGACTGCTGTATCGATTTTATTCAGTGGGACTTTTTTCTCGGTGACTAATTTCTCTAAAAGCGGGAAAACATCGCGGTCAGGCATTTCAACATCAACACCAGCATTGAGTGCCATGATCGCCGCATTTTCTTTACTACCAGCTAGGCCATGGCGCGTGATAAGCTCTTTTATAGCGTAGTAATCACTTACTAGTAAACCATCAAACCCCCACTCATCGCGCAAGATATCAGTGAGCAACATTTTGTTAGCATGAGAAGGTATACCGTCAATTTCATTATACGACGCCATTACACTGCCCACATGAGCAAGTGTTACTGCCGCCTCGAATGGGAATAAAAATACTTCACGTAAAGCGCGTTCACCAATTGGCGCGGGAGCGATATTAAGTCCACCAGTGGGTTGACCATGACCCGCTAGATGCTTGAGTGTTGCCATAACACGGTTGCCGGGGATTTGTTGGTCATCACCTTGAAACCCTTTTACGGCCGATACACCCAACTCAGCGATAAGGTAAGGATCTTCGCCCATGGTCTCTTCGATACGACCCCAACGAGGATCCCGCGCGACATCTAGAATAGGCGTGAGTGCTTGATTTCCCCCACGCGCTCTGACTTCTTCGGCACTGGCTTGGTAAATATCGTGAATTAATGTTGGATCCCATGTACTGGCCATCGCAATTGCTTGGGGGAAGCTGGTAGCTTCGCTGGCTGCGTGACCATGAAGTGCTTCCTCATGGAAAATAGCGGGAATGCCTAGGCGGGTATTTTCGACTAGCCATTTTTGGATTGCATTTGTATATTTAACTGTATCGATAGGTGAAAGGTCCTCACTGGGCCGGGCCACGTGGCCAATACCTAAAGGCAAAATTTTCTTTGCCATGTCGGCCTTCAATACTCCGTTAGGACCCTTTAATTCTCGTCCTTCGTACCAGACCGTTTCTAACTGAGCGACCTTCTCCTGCAGTGTCATTTGCCCAAGCAAGTCACTGACTCTTTGCTCAATGGGTAAACTTGAATTGCGGTAATCGCTGGCTGCGAAGCTATTGAATGTTAGAGCAACAAACCCCAACGCGCAGACTTTTTTAACGGAAAACATTCTCATCTCAAATTCCTATTCGGTGCTAGAGGAGTGGAATATCCAGATTGCTAGTTTTTCATTCTGCAAGATCCCACACTATTGACTAGTGTAACGAGATGAAATCATAATGGTCATTGTGACAATTTGTAAATCAATTATTATATTTTAGTAAAATTACTTTTTGTTCGTTATTTATCCCAATAACGACTTGTTTACCGATTGTTAATAAAAGGATTTTGTTTAAGATGCGTAATAAAGGGTTTTTTGAAAATAATTCAGAGCTTGGAGGAAACCGATTGGACAAAACTAACAACGAATTATCTAAGCCACATATGATCGAAGCCTTGTCAGTAGACAACGTGGTGTTGGGTATAGAAAATGGTCGATTAATGGTATTGGTCGCCAAATACAACACGGGGTTAGCTCAGGGACAATGGGGTTTGTTAGGCGGCTGGGTTGCATATGATGAACCTATTGATGGTGCAGCGAAACGGATTTTGAAAATGATCACCGGCGTGGATGACATGTACCTTGAGCAGTTTCAAGCTTTTGGTGACATTGGGCGTTATCCAGCTGAGCGCGTAGTGACTATTGCTTATTATGCTCTCGTACGCCCGGATCTATACAAGATGATGCCGGGAGGTACGGCGTCTCATGTTGAATGGTGCGACGTGCGCCATTTACCTGATTTAATTTATGATCATAGCGACATCGTAAGAGCCGTTTTACTGCATCTAAAAAATAAAGTTCGCCACGAACCTATTGGGTTCAACTTACTGCCAGAAAAGTTCACATTATTACAACTACAAGAAGTGTATGAAGCTATCTTAGATGTGAAATTAGATAAGCCTAATTTCAGACGAAAAATTCTAAAAATGAATCTGCTAATTGATTGTGATGAAAAACAAAAAGGTGTGATGCATCGTGCAGCAAGCCTGTATCGATTCGATATGGTGGTGTATCAGAAGCTTTGTGAGCATGGTTTCAATTTTGAGTTTTAAACTTCTACCATTTGTGCTTTTTCATTCGGGCTTTACTATTTTTGCCATAAGTAGAAATTTAACTGACGTGCGCTGGACACGACTCGTTACATATGGTTAACATGACTATAACTAATTTAATGAGTAGGATTTCATAGTGCATACACGTTATTTATCTATTTTGGCCTTTGGTGCTGTGATGCTGTCTGGCTGTACAGAGCAAGCCCACAAGAACGAAACGACTGTTGATACTTCGTCGGTTTCAGAAGTTTCGACTATTCAGGCTTCAGGGCAGCAAGAAAAGCACATAGGATTAGACGAATATAAGTCTAAATCTTTGCCTTTAGTGACAAATATTTACACAGCGGATCCGTCAGCCCATGTGTTCGACGGCAAGCTGTACATTTACCCATCCCATGATTATGAAGCCGGCATACCACAAAATGACAATGGTGATCATTTCGCGATGCGTGACTACCACATTCTTTCAATGGATGACGTTGGTGCAGAAGTAACTGAGCATGGTGTTGCATTATCGGTTGATGATGTGCCTTGGGCAGGACGACAAATGTGGGCGCCTGATGCGGCGACGAGAGATGGTCAGTATTACCTCTACTTTCCTCTTAAAGACAAGCAAGATATTTTTCGCATAGGTGTCGCGATCAGCGATTCACCTGTGGGGCCATTCAAACCGCAACCAGAGCCTATGGCGGGTAGTTTTAGTATGGACCCAGCCGTATTTGAGGATGATGATCAGCAACATTATTTGTTCTTTGGCGGTATCTGGGGCGGGCAGTTGCAGCGCTGGACAAAAGGCGAATATAACTCACAAGATGACTACCCTGCAGATGATGCGCCTGCACTGATGCCCAAAGCAGTTAAGTTGGCTGCTGATATGGTATCGATGGACGGTGAACCGCAGGACATCATGATTTTAGATGAAAGTGGCCAGCCTATTAAGCAGGGTGATTTAGATAGACGTTTCTTTGAAGCCGCGTGGGTGCATAAGTACCAAGATAATTACTATTTATCTTATTCTACTGGGGATACCCATAAAATCGTTTATGCCATGAGTGATAACCTGATGGGTCCTTACACTTACAAAGGTGTGGTACTTGACCCTGTTGTTGGTTGGACCAATCATCACTCAATCGCACAGTTCCAAGGTAAGTGGTACTTATTTTATCACGATAGCACTTTGTCAAAAGGGCAGACCCATCTGCGCAGTGTGAAAATGGCCGAGCTGAAATATAACCAAGACGGCACGATAGTTCCGTATCAAGCTTATTACTAAAAATAAGATTTTAGCTTGAACCTTATGTTTAGGCTTTTTGTGAATTAACGTCAAAATTGAATCCATAAATAATAATTCAATCAGGCGTTTTCCATCTGGGATAATAAAGAGGAATACATTTTGTCTCAAAATAACGAAAATACGCTGATGATCATTCTTGTCAGTTGCGTCGCAACCATAGGTGGCTTCTTATTTGGTTTTGATAGTGGTGTGATAAACGGCACTGTAGACGGATTACAAAGTGCTTTTAATTCGGATAACGCGGGCACCGGTTTTAATGTCTCCAGTATGTTGTTGGGTTGCGCAGTTGGTGCATTCAGCGCAGGACGCTTAGCTGATAGGTTTGGGCGTCGGCCTCTGCTTATTACCGCTGCGGTATTCTTTATAATAAGTGCATGGGGTTCTGGTGTGTCGACATCATCCATGGAGTTTGTGGTTTATCGTATATTGGGTGGTTTAGCGGTAGGGGCAGCATCTGTTATGGCGCCCGCTTACATCAGCGAAATTGCGCCTGCACGCTTTCGTGGCACGCTTTCTTCAATTCAACAAGTCGCCATTATTTTCGGTCTATTTTCAGCCTTTGTAAGTAATTACTTTTTAGCGGATATTGCTGGTGCATCTACCGCTGAATTTTGGATGGGATTTCAAGCTTGGCGTTGGATGTTTTGGATTGAATTAATTCCCGCGTCTTTGTTTTTAATCGCACTGATGTTTATTCCTGAGAGTCCGCGTTATCTGGTAATCAGCAAGAATACGGAAAAAGCGAAGCGGGTATTAAATGCGTTGTACGGAGATGCCCAAGGGCAAAGTAAGTTTCAGGAAATTGATGCCTCTCTAGAGACACAAACATCTGCACCGAAGTTGACAGATCTAATTGATAAAGTCAGTGGTAAAATACGCCCTATCATGTGGGTGGGCATTGGTTTAGCGGTCTTTCAGCAGCTAGTAGGTATAAATGTAGTTTTCTATTACGGCGCTATATTATGGCAAGCGGCTGGATTTTCAGAATCCGATGCCCTAATGATCAACGTAATAAGTGGCGCGGTTAGCATCGCAGCGGTATTCGTTACTATGTTTCTTATTGATAAAGTGGGACGTAAACCCTTTCTGTTGATTGGCTCTATTGGCATGACAATCACCTTAGGTACCATGGTCTATGTCTTTGCTAACTCTGGTCTTGATACAAATGGTAACTTGAGTTTGGGAGATCAAGGCGTAGTCGCACTTGTTGCCGCGAATGCTTATGTATTTTTCTTTAACTTGTCTTGGGGACCTGTTATGTGGGTGATGCTCGGAGAAATGTTCCCGAATCAAATTCGTTGCTCTGGATTGGCCGTCGCTGGGTTTGCACAGTGGGGGGCTAACTTCATAGTTACCTTTACTTTCCCAATATTCTTAGCCTCAATTGGCTTAGCTGGGGCGTATAGTATTTACGCGATTGGAGCATTGATTTCAATTGTATTTGTATTCAAATTGGTACACGAAACTAAGGGTAAAGAGCTGGAAGAAATGCAAGGTTAAACCCTAAGCATGCTCGATTAAAAGCTGCTACTAAAAGCCGCTATTGGGGGTCACTTCAGTAGCGGCTTTGTTGTATCTGGTATTTCATATCTCTGATATCAATACATGCCTATTAAAACTAGCTTATGCTGCGTATTTAACGGACTTTTGGTTATTGCGCTGCTAACAAGCAAACACATATACACACACACTTATATAGACGTCTAAGGGATATATAGGTGTGATGGTTAGCCTATCTTACATTTTACTGCGCCATAGATACGATAAAACGCGAATGCGGTGATATAACAAGTAGTCCGCTAGGGATTATCGAACATAGACACATATAAAAGGGGATAGATGTCTGAATTTTAAAGCCATGACTTTAATAGGGTAGCAGAGGCGAGAGAGGGGCCAAAAAAAATGGCCTAACACGTGTTAGGCCAAGTATGTAGAGAGCCACAGGACACAGCTCGATAATATATACGGTAAATAGGAGTGGTTATTAACCGTATAAAACGTTGTTTACTTTGTTCTCAAGCAATTCTTGCTGTCCACTGACATGCTTAGGTTGTAGATTTTTATCGATGCACAATTTTGATAAAGACTCTAAGGTGAAATCGCCCCCTTGTATGCCTTTTCCTAAATCACCATTCCAACCGGCATAACGTTTACTCACAGCTTGACCCAAGAAATCACTTTCGATCATCTGTGCGGCCTTTTTCAAACCCATTGCAAGATGATCCATACCGCCAATGTGGGCAATAAACATATCTTGTGGATCTGAACTTTGACGACGTAATTTTGTGTCGAAGTTAAAGCCACCAGAAGTGAAGCCACCCGCTTTAAGCATTTCATAGATAACCAACGTTAACTCTTCAACGCTGTTAGGGAATTGATCGGTATCCCAGCCAAGTTGAGCATCACCACGGTTAGCATCTATGCTGCCAAATAAACCAAGGGAAATGGCTGTCGCCACTTCATGTTGAAACGAGTGGCCAGCCAATGTTGCATGGTTCGCTTCAATATTAACTTTAAATTCGTTTTCTAAACCGTACTGCTTTAAGAAACCATAAACGGTCGCAGTATCGTAATCATACTGGTGCTTAGTAGGCTCTTGAGGTTTAGGCTCGATCAACAGTAATCCTTTGAAACCAATCTTGTGCTTGTGCTCAACCACCATATTCATGAAGCGGCCAAGTTGTTCGCGCTCTTGACGTAAATCGGTGTTAAGCAGCGTTTCGTAACCTTCACGGCCACCCCATAATACGTAGTTTTCACCACCTAAACGCTTAGTCGCGTTCATTGCGTGCATGACCTGAGTCGCCCCATAAGTGAACACTTCGGGATTAGGACTAGACGCAGCACCGCTAGCGTAACGAGGATTGCTGAATAAGTTTGCTGTACCCCATAATAGCTTAAGCCCTGTTTCTTCTTGCTTGGCTTCAAGTACATCGGTCATTTGTGCAAAGTTGTTGATGTATTCTTTGATAGAGTTCCCTTCAGGGGACACATCAACATCATGGAAACAGTAGTAAGGAATATTGAGTTTTGAGAAAAATTCAAATGCCACATCGGCTTTTTCTTTTGCCCGTTGCATAGCATCCCCTGGCTTCAACCACGGACGATCGAATGTACCTGCACCGAAGACGTCGGCGCCGTCCCAGCAGAAGTTGTGCCAGTAACATGCGGCAAGACGTAAGTGGTCTTTCATACTTTTACCCAACACTATTTCGTCTGGGTTGTAATGGCGAAAGGCCAGCGGATTGTGTGAACTTGTACCTTCAAATTGTACTTTTGGGATGTCTTTAAAATATTCAGCCATGGGGCTCTCCTAATGTATTATGTTAACGACTCATCTTCGGTTACGTTCATCATCACAACAGATGATGAGCGTCACAATTATGTTTTTTAGGTTAACTTTTGTGTTTTGTGGGTTTTTCAATAAGGTCGTTGGGCATCGAACTATTTGATGCCCAACGGGCTAAAAAATGTCACGTGTTGCTTGATAGAGCGCTGCGAATTTTTCTCGCCGCTTGGCATACACTTCTGCTCGTTCAGCATTGGGTTGGTATACCGAATCAAGGGGCGGTTGTGGGCATATAGTTTCAAGCGTTGCATTAGGGGCGAGTGCCAATTGTGCCAGACGCGCAGCACCTAATCCTGGGCCCACATCACCGCCTTGACGATAGGTGACGGGGCGCTGTAATACATCCGCTATCAATTGACGCCAATACGCGCTCTTGGCACCGCCACCAATCAGTGTTATTTCATCGACAGTCACACCTGAGGCGTGTAATGCATCAACCCCATCAGCTAAACCAAAGGTGACACCTTCAAGTACGCTATGGGTCAAGACGGTTTGATCTGTTGAATGGGTTAATCCAAAAAATGCGCCACTGGCATTAGGATTATTATGGGGAGTACGCTCACCGCTTAAGTAAGGTAAAAACAATGGGCAATGCTGAAAATCAATACTATTTTTAATTTTTGCCTGTTCAAGACTTGTGAGTAAATCAACCACATCACGTTTGGCCACTTTTTCGCTGTACCACTGTAAGCAGCTGGCAGCACTAAGCATCACCGACATCAAATGCCAAGTATCAGGTAATGCGTGACAGAAGCTATGCACCGCTGATTCAGGGTTGCTGCGAAAGCCTTCACTGACGGCAAAATATACCCCAGAAGTACCAAGGGATAACATGGCTTGACCGGGCTTGACTATTCCTACACCAATTGCACCTGCTGCATTGTCGCCTGCTCCGGCGACCAGAGGCACACTTTTCATGTTCCATCGTTTGGCAAGCGGCTCTGATAATAAGCCTGTGATGTCACTGCCTTCATATAATGTCGGCATGTTTGATTCACTTAAACCACAGGCGTTGAGCATATCTGAATGCCAACAACGTCCTGCTACATCTAGCCACATAGTACCGGCGGCATCCGACATGTCTGTAGCAAAGTCACCGCTGAGCAATAAACGTAAATAGTCCTTGGGTAGCAGCACTTTATCAATTTTTGCGAATAGCTCAGGCTCGTGTTGCTTAACCCATAGTAATTTGGGTGCAGTAAATCCAGGCATAATGATATTGCCAGTAATTTCTCGGGCGTTAGGTACAAGCTGTTCTATTTCAGCACACTGAGCTTCGCAGCGACCGTCGTTCCATAATATTGCGGGACGAATGACATTTTGCTCCTTATCTAGCAACGTTGCCCCGTGCATTTGGCCGGCGAAACCAATGCCTTTTATCTTTGAAAGGTCGTATTGTGCATTTAGCTTATCCATGGCTACGCAGAATCCATCCCACCAGTCTTGTGGGTTTTGCTCTGACCATAAAGGTTTTACTCTGGATACCTCAAATGCACTAGATGTACTATCTACTATCGCGCCGTTGTCGTCAGTTAACACTAACTTGATACCAGAAGTTCCTAAATCAATACCTAAAAACATGGGAATACCTGCCAAATAATGAGTTTGGCAAATACTAGCAGAACGACTAAATTAAACTGCAAAGCAGGTAATAACGAAATTTAATAACGAAATAACGTAACGCTCTTAACGAGTAATGTAGTAGTGCAGTGATACTCGCTAATGCACTATATAACTGAAGAAGTTTGATTTTTAGGTGATGTATGTTTCAAGCGAAGCACAGTATTAGTTTATTGTTTAATGCCAATAAAGTTTACGACCGTCAAGTTATAGAAGGGATTGGCCACTATTTACAATCGTCGAAAGTGGACTGGGACGTTTACTTAGAAGAAGATTTTCTAACCCGTTTAGAACAACTAGATGAGTGGGGTGGTGACGGTATAATCGCAGATTTTGACGACCCAGCTATTCAAAAAATGCTCGTCAACAGCAGTATTCCAGTTGTGGGGGTCGGTGGTTCCTACTCCGCAGAAGAAGATTATCCAGATGTCCCTTATGTAGCTACTGATAATTTTGCGGTTGTGCAAGCTGCATACGAACACTTGAAGAAAAAGGGCTTAGAGCGTTTTGCATTTTATGGCCTGCCCAGCAACAAAGATCACCGTTGGGCCGTGGAGCGTGAGAAGGCGATTATTACGCTATGTCACACGGATGGCTATGAATGCTCGATTTATCGCGGACACCCCACAAGGCCAGAAACATGGCAATACACAATGAACAGATTAACTGACTGGATACAAAGTTTACCGAACCCTGTTGGGATCATTAGTGTGACAGATGCCCGTGCACGCCATCTACTGCAAGCATGTGAGCATACGGGTAAGTTGGTACCGGACAACATCTCAATCGTTGGAATAGATGATGACGATATTGCCCGTTATCTCAGTCGCATCAGCTTGAGCTCTGTCACACAAGGCTGTTTCGAGATGGGTTACCAAGCAGCTAAATTGCTGCATAGACGGTTAGATAATAGTAATTTGAAAAACAAGCGTGTGCTAGTTCCACCTGCAGGCGTATCGGAACGACAATCGACAGATTTCAAAGCCTTAAAAGATCCGTATGTGATCCAATCTATGCATTTTATCCGGCAAAATGCTGCTAGGGGAATTAAAGTGGATCAAGTACTAGATTATGTAGGTATATCTCGCTCTAATTTAGAGCAACGCTTTAAAGATGAACGAGGACATAGTATCCACACTGAGATCCACAATGAAAAACTAGATAAGGCTTGCAACATGTTGATTATTGGTAACATGTCGACCACTGAAGTGGCGAATGTATGCGGATATCCTTCTTTGCAGTATATGTACGCTGTGTTTAAGAAACACTTTGGTCAAACGCCACGAGAGTACCGAGAACAACAAAAAGTTGTTTGATTGCGGAGGATGTAGTCAGCAGTATTTATGATAACGAGTGTCGCGGTATGTCGCGACTATTTGTTATCGCCTATAGTGTTTTCTCGTATTATTTTAGGGGGTAAGTATTTGGCTAATATATTCTCTAAGGCTACTAATTTTAGAGGCTTAGTAAGGTATTCGTTCATGCCAACCTCTTTGGCTTGTATGAAATCTTCTTTCATTGCATTGGCTGATAGCCCGCAAATAACCAAATCAAGTAAGCCTAACTGACGAATTTCCTTTGTGGCCTGATAGCCATCCATGACGGGCATCTGTATATCCATCAATACCACATCGTAGTGAGCTGAATTAATGACCTTTGTTACTGCTTGTTGGCCGTTTTCGGCTATATCAAAGGTGATCCCTAATACTCTAAGCATCTCACCGGTTACCACTTGATTAATGCTGTTATCTTCTACCAGCAATATGTGGCCCTCATACTCCAATTGCTTGTTAAATTGCGGGCTGGGTATATCAGAGATGAATTTTTCGTCGTCCAGTAAAGAATAAATAAACGATGTTAACTGTCCAGGCGTAAACGGGTGGGTTAAACATGGGAAGCTCCAAGCACTGATCAGCTTTTGAGGTAAGTTGCTAGGTTGAGTGTCGGTAATAAAACCAACATTTTTGTTGCTGTCTTTTAATTTTTGTAATGAAGCCGTGATGCTTTGATGCTCGCCTTGATCGGCTACATCAATAATAACAATGTCATTATCAGTGATTTCTTCAATCATCTTATTAAGTTGCATATGTGGGAAATGATGAAATTCGAGAGAAATATTGTCGAAGTATGTTTGCTCTATAAAGCCTTTTGGTCTTTTACTGAAATAATACAACTGACGATTAGACTGCGCTGGGATGGTGAAAATTTGCTGTTCGTTAGATTGAGAAATAAGGGTAAAACTTACATTAAACACGCTACCTACATTGATCTGCGACTCGGCTGTTACTTCTCCGTCCATTAACGATACTAGCTGCTTGACTATAGTAAGCCCCAAACCCGATCCACCGAAGTCACGACTGGTGGTGCCATCAGCTTGGGTAAATGAATCAAACACCTTTTCTAATTGTTCTTTTGACATACCGATACCGGTATCTTTGACGCTTGCGCGCAATATGACTCGATTAGTATTGGGGAGTAAATCATAGGTAATGTTAATGGTTACTGAGCCATTGCGGGTAAACTTGACGGCATTACTGCATAAATTCAACAGCACTTGGCTGATACGTAAAGGATCGCCAATCAATGTTGGTGGAATGTTCGGATCACAGATAAAGCGCACATTGAGGTTCTTTTCTTGTGCTCTAGCAGAAATATTAGTTAATAAGTTGGCAAATACTGAATTGAGCGAAAAAGCGACTTGTTCGATATCGAGCTTTCCTGCTTCTACTTTTGAAAAATCCAAAATGTCATTAATCAAGCTGAGCAAAATTTGACTTGAATACTCTACTTTATTTAAATGTTGGCGCTGCTTGGGCGTTAAATCACTTTTCATTACTACATCAAGCAAGCCTATGATGCCATTCATGGGCGTGCGAATTTCGTGACTCATATTGGCAAGAAACATACTTTTGGATTGGGTTGCTTGTTCTGCTTTATGTTTTGATTCAATTAATTCGGCATTTAACATTTCTTGCTTGGCATTTAAGCGCTGTGCTTCTGCCAGTAAAGCCGAGGTTTGTTTATTTTTTTCGTGGAATACATCTGCAGCATTGGCTAACTGTCCGATTTCATTCTGACGTGTAATGCCAGGGATCGCATCTACATCTTCACCTTTAGCCAGTTTTTTAAAGACTTCGGTGATCGTATTGATTGGCAGCATAATCCTTGATACTAGGAAGTAGGCTGTGATGCAGGCCAGCAAAATACCAATGATTGAAAATAAGTTGCTGCTCAACTGATTTTTCTCAATATTCTTTTTAACTTGCTGGTTAGTATCGCCCAGCTTTGAAGTCACTAAACGATTCAATTCCCGCGCCATAAATAAAAATTCATTGGCTGAACCTGCCATAACCACATTCACGAGGAAAAGATAACCACTGGTAACATTGGTTAGCTGTAAGAATTCTGCATTTATTTTGTCCAATCGGCTGATAATTTCTGCATGTTTCTCGGTTTGACCGACATTAACCAATAATTCGGTTTTAGCCATCTCTAGTTCAGCGCGAAATTTATCAACTAGTTGATAGTCAGGACGCAATAAATATTGATAGGTAACATTTTCTGCGCGTGTTATGTGATATTTTGCTCGTTCGATCCTTAGAGCTGTGCTCGGATCTTTGCTAGACAGGCTGGCCAATAGTTCATTTATATCAATCATTAAACGCTTTTCAAATAACATATCGCGCTTACTGCGCCCCGCAATAACATTGGAAAAGTTATCTTTATATTCACTAACATGGCCGCGCATTCTAGAAATAAAACCGTGGTAAATTTCGACCTGCTCTTCGCTACGGGTTAGCTCTTCCAAAGCGTCTAAGTTATCTATCGATGTTTGAATCAATGAATTGAAGCGCGCAATAGCCGACTGGCTAGCTGAGTCTTTGTAAATCAGAACATTACGTTGTAAATCTAATACGTCACGCTCTAATTCACGTACTAAACTAACCTTGAAAACGGCTTGTTGTGTTAAATCTAAGCTATTAACAAAGGTACTTTGGTTGCTGCGGGTGACGAACACTTGAGAAACAAGCAAAAGAATTAGAATTACTGAGACTAGTAAAATCTGGGATTTAAGGGTTTTAAACACGTTTAATCATCTCAGCCATAATCAAGAACTTATAAATTCATACCATTTTTGTAAGGTATAATCGTAGGTTGGCATGGCCGTATTCCAAACAGCCACATTACTAAAGCGGTCAGCATAGCTGCCACCGGAACGTACTTGACCTCGATTAACTGATAGTTTTCCATCAGGGCCTTTTAACGAGTTGCTTGCTGGCTTACCATTATACCAATAGTCCCATTCACTTTGCTCAAGGTATTTAGTCGAACGTTGTGGATTAGAGATATAATAACCTTGGCGGGCGATAAATGCGCCAGGCCAACCAGATAACCACCAGTTCATGTATTCGTACGCGATGTCTTTGGTACGCCCTGATGCTTTAGATGATAAACACATTACGCCGTGCCAGCCTCGGTAGCCTTCTTTTGGTGCTGCAAATGCAACAGGGATGTTGCGGCCATTTAGCACAGATACGGCAGGTGAAAACATACTTTCAATATTAACGCGTCCGCTTTGCATAAATTCTACCGATTCAGGTACCGAGTTCCAAAAGCCACCGAAGTGCTGCTGATGCTTTAAGTCGATTAAAATATCGAACAACCTATTTAATTCGTCTACTGATATATTTCCTATATCGGCAAATTTCATCATTCCACTAGCGTCGGCGGCAAGTACTAGATCGAATAAACCTATGGTGGGGTCATTAATAATACCTACCTTACCGCTATGTTTGCTGTCGAGTAACCATCCCCAACTTTCTGACTTATAGGCGATACCTTGTTCAATTTCATTGGTGTTGTAACCAAAGGAATCGACATTATGCACATAGGGTAAAAAACTGATCTTGTTAGTATGTTTAGGACCAAGGGAGCCGTCGTCTTGGACATTAATTATTTTATATGGGGCATCGCCGGCACCAAATTTGGCGCTAGGGGTAACTTTTCCTGTTTTGCACAATGAATTGATTTCGTCCCAATGGGTAATGCGCCTTTTGTCGATTGCCTGAATTGAGCCATTACGCCATAAAGGACGGATGCTGTTAGACCATTGCTCATAAATATCAAAGCTTTCAGGTGATAACAAACCTCGTTGCAATACACCTGGACTACCTTTCGGCTCGAATTTAATATTGATACCCAGATCGCTCATCGCCCGTTGCCTGAGTTGCTCTTGTAACGTGACGTGGGTGCCTAAGACACGCAGAGTGTGGGTTTTTCTAGCGAAAACATAGGGGGCGTTAATAATAGACGTAGCGAGAACAGCCCCAGTACCTAGGGTTTTAAGGGTTGTGCGTTTAGTCCTATCCACTGATGAAGTGCATATTGACGAGTCCGGTTCACACTGCTTCTTCATATTTACCTCTTAATGAGAGACTAAACATTAAGTTAGAACCGTCAAGGACGCAATGTTATCCAGCATTAACTTTGGTCTAAATTATTCCTATTCGACGTAAAATTTGTGTTGGAATTTAAGTACTTGTTTATTTTTACCGTCATTTATGTCGACCGCAATATGAAAGGTTTCTTGATCGCTAAAAGGGATGACGGCGAGATAATAAATCGCCTCTCCTTCCGTTATTTCTTTGAATAACAATTTTTTGCTGACGCCGAGTAAATTCCGTGCAGTCCCTGTCAGGACGGCCGATTGAGCAACTTGAGATTCTGTATTCAATACAGAAATATTAATTACGCCATTGTATTTACTGCGCACAATACCGTAATGCTTAGCAATCTCAGGGGTAATAAATGTACTATCGAACGCGATATAGTGCACATCCCAGTCGCCCAAGGTTTCTTTTTGTTCTGCCAAGGTAGCGACTGAAAATAAGAAACTAACGAGCAGCAGCATGCCACTCGCCAAATTTAACCGTTTAAAAGAAGCCAAATACATCACCTAACAATTTCTGTACGAAGATAATAACCAAAATCACCACCATAACGGATAAATCTAACCCGCCTAAATTAGGTAAACGGCGTCTTATGGGGGCAAGTAACGGCTCAGTTAACTGCCCTAACACCATATCCATCGGGTTGTAGCCTTGGCTAACCCAGCTCATAATAGCGCGGATAATCAACACCCACATCACCAAGGAAAGCGCTTCTTTTAAGACTAAATAGAATGACCCAATCAATACGCCAAATGGATTGATATTGGTATTACCGACAAGTAGATTAAGAGCCACAATTTTTAGACCCGCCACTAAAAGCGCGAGCACGAGAGTTGCCGTATCTATTCTACCGATTGAAGGCAATATTCTGCGTAAAGGGGCAACAATGGGGTGAGTTGCCTTCACCACAAATTGGCTAAAAGGATTGTAAAAATCGGCTCGTGCCAGTTGCAGCCAAAAGCGCAACAGTACTACCATTAAGTACAATTCAAACAGGGTACTAATTAAAAACTGCATCGCGCTCATCGAGGGGTCTCTTTCTAAAGCTAATTAAAATAATTTGGCCATTTCTTCGGCTCTGGTAATGGCGGCGCGCATTGCACCTGCTACTAATTCGTCTATACCGTTATTTTGAAAGTGCTCAACGGCCTTGGCTGTCGTGCCACCTTTAGAGGTAACTTGGGCTCGCAACTCGCCAATTTCAAGTTGCGGATTGTGACAAACCATTTCTGCTGCACCTAACATTGCCTGTTGAACAAGCAAGCGTGCCGTATGATGATCAAATCCCTGATTCTCTGCTTCTTTTTGCATCGCTTCAAGAAAAGCATAAAAGTAAGCTGGGCTGCTGCCAGCTGCGGCAATCACGCCGTTGATCATGTTTTCTGACTCGACCCAGGCTACTTCACCGACTTGAGACATTAAATCTCCAGCGTATTGTCGGTCTTGTTGACTGACATTTGTTGGCGCATATAAACCTGTCATGCCTTTGCCTAAAGAGCTTGGTGTATTTGGCATGGTGCGAATAATGTTATCTTGCCCGCCGAGCATTTCACTTAAACGTGCCGTTTCAATACCCGCGGCAATAGAAATAAATAATTTGCCTTCCAATGCCACATTATCTTTCAAATCGGCGCACATGGTTTCCATTAACTGAGGCTTAACGGCCAATACAACAACTTGAGCCAGTTCGACAGCCTGTTTGTTTTGTTGGGTTATCTGAACAGAGAAATCATTTTTTAAGGCATCTAGCTTTGGCATAGACGGGTTGCTAGCAATGATTTTATCTGCGGGGTAACCACTATTACACATGCCACTTATGATGCTTCTGCTCATGTTTCCTGCGCCAATAAAGGCGATATTTCTATGTTGCATAATTATCCTATGTTGTGGATTCACATGAATCAAAAATCAATGGGATGCACTAACGCTATTGACGAGATCCAAAAATAGCTCTGCCTACCCTAACCATCGTTGAGCCGCATTCGATTGCGAGCTGAATATCGCCAGACATCCCCATGCTCAGGGTATCAATTTGCGGATATTTTGTCTGTAGTTGTGCAAAAGTCCGCTGCATGGTTAATAAACTTTTACGTTGCATATCTGCATCGTTGTGAGCTTTTGGTATCGTCATTAGTCCACGTAAGGTTAAATTTGGCAGTGCGCTTATCTGCTCAGCGAGTGCATTAACATCAGTTATCGACACGCCGGCTTTACTGCTTTCGTTATCAACGTTGACTTGTATGCAAACGTTTAGTTTTTTATGGGCGCTGCGTTGGTCATTTAATCGCTGAGCTATTTTTAAGCGATCGATACTGTGTACCCAGTCAAAATTTTCAGCTACGGGGCGCGTCTTATTTGACTGTAACGGACCAATAAAATGCCATTCGATATCATCTAATTCACTGAGTTGCTGAATCTTATCAAGGCCTTCCTGTACATAATTCTCAGCAAATAGACGTTGTCCAACTTCATACGCTTGCACGATATCGGATACGGGTTTGGTCTTAGTTACGGCTAGTAATTTAACTGAATTTGCTGGACGATTAGCCTCACAAGCACTCTGCTCGATTGTTTTCAGTGCGATTTCAAGTCGTTCTGCTATTGTTCCCATATTGCAACTTGTTAACGGAGAATAGACTTTGGATATTACCGAACTTTTAGCCTTTAGTGTCAAAAATAACGCATCAGATTTACATCTTTCCGCAGGTTTGCCGCCGATTATACGGGTTGATGGAGAAATGCGTCGGCTAAATGTTCCGGCCTTAGATCACAAACAAGTTCACGCTCTCATTTATGAAATCATGAATGATAATCAGCGCAAAGAATATGAAGAAAACTTAGAAACTGACTTTTCTTTTGAAGTAAAAGATTTATCACGTTTTAGGGTAAACGCTTTTATGCAGAATCGTGGCGCAGCGGCGGTGTTAAGAACCATTCCCAGTAATATTCTGAGTCTAGATGATTTAGGTGCGCCACAAATTTTCAAAGATATTATTAATCAGCCCACGGGCATAGTGTTAGTTACTGGTGCAACCGGTTCGGGGAAAAGTACTACGTTGGCGGCGATGGTCGATCATATTAATCGTCATAAACGTGAGCATATATTAACGATTGAAGACCCTATCGAATTTGTGCATGAGAACAAACTTTGCGTAGTGAATCAGCGAGAAGTTCATCGTGATACGCACAGCTTCAGTAATGCTTTGCGTTCTGCCTTGCGCGAAGATCCTGACGTTATTTTAGTCGGTGAACTGCGCGATTTAGAAACGATTCGCTTAGCAATATCCGCTGCTGAAACAGGGCACTTAGTGTTTGGAACGTTACATACCAATTCAGCACCTAAAACGATTGACCGTTTGATTGATGTTTTCCCCGCAGAGGAAAAATCCATGGTGCGCTCCATGTTGTCAGAATCATTACGAGCAGTTATTTCGCAAACCTTACTTAAAAAAGTCGGGGGGGGACGGGTCGCAGCGCATGAAATTATGCTGGGCATTCCGGCTATTCGAAATCTTATTCGCGAAGATAAGGTACCGCAGATGTATTCGGTTATGCAGACAAGCCAGGCTCACGGTATGCAAACGATGGAGCAGTGTTTGAAAAAGTTAGTAGCGCAAGGCGTTATTACCAATGAAGATGCCGCTGCCTTATCTATCGATAAAAAACCGACGATTAATTATTAGCGCTAAATAAGTTGAGATGTTTATGGACTTAACCCCGTATTTGCAAGAGATGACTGACGTAGGCGCGTCTGATTTATTTATTACTGTTGGTATGCCTATCAGCGCCAAAATAAATGGGCAAATCACCCCTATCGGGGGCAGAAAACTTGATGAAGATGGAGCTTGGGGCTTAGTACAAGACGCCATGTCTGATGCTCAGAAAGACCAATTTATACAGAGCAAAGAGTGTAATTTCGCCATTGCTCGTGAAGGTATTGGGCGTTTTCGCTGCAGTGCTTTTTGGCAGCGAGACATGCCTGGCATGGTGATACGACGTATCGTGACCGAAATCCCCCAAGCGGATGATCTTGGTCTCCCAGAAGTGCTTAAAGAGATCATTATGAGTAAGCGGGGTTTGGTGCTATTTGTTGGTGCTACTGGTACCGGTAAGTCAACATCGTTGGCGGCGCTTATTGGGCATAGAAATAAACACTCAAAAGGGCATATTTTAACCATTGAAGATCCTATTGAATTTGTCCATGAGCATCAAAACTGTGTGGTAACACAAAGGGAAGTCGGCATTGATACAATGTCATTCGATGACGCATTGAAAAGCTCATTGCGCCAAGCGCCAGATGTGATTTTAATTGGCGAAATTCGCTCCATGGAAACCATGGAGTATGCCATGTCGTTTGCTGATACGGGGCATTTATGTGTGGCAACTCTGCACGCCAATAATGCTAATCAAGCTATTGAGCGGATTATGCATTTGGCGCCCCCAGCACAACATGAAAAGCTACGTTTTGATCTAAGCTTGAATATGCGCGCTGTTATTGCTCAGCAACTCGTGCCAACCATTGATGGAAAAGGCCGTGTTGCGGCAATTGAGGTTTTACTTAATTCACCTTTGGTAACTGATTTGATTCAGCGCAATGAAATTGGTGGCTTAAAGGACGCTATGCGTAAAGGTAAAGAAATGGGAATGCAGAGCTTTGATATGGCACTGTATAGTTTGTACCAGCAGAAAATAATCAGCTTGGAGCAAGCGATACATCACGCAGATTCCCCCAATGATTTACGTTTAATGATTAAGCTTGATTCTGACAACGGCAATACACTGGGCTCGTTGTCAAACGTGTCTATCGACATGGATTAAGCTATTTTGCTCAAGCAGTTCTGAGAAACAATGAAATTATATACTAACAATGACCGATTTATGGTGTGGCAAGTTAAGCAACTGCTTGAGCAACATAATATTCCCTGCTTTATCAAAAATGAATTTGCCAGTGGTGCTATGGGAGAACTATCGCCTTTAGATTGCCAGCCAGAAGTCTGGTTGAATGATGCTAGTTGGCAACCTAGAGCCGAAAAACTCATTGCCCAAATGAATACAGTCATGAGGGAGGAATGGGTTTGCCCGAATTGCGCTGAAACGAATGGCGGAAATTTTGAGGTCTGTTGGCAGTGCGGACAGGAAGGGCAAGTTGACCAATAAAACACTTAACGTTGACGTTATTGAACAATTCTTGGACACCATATGGTTGGAAAAGGGACTTAGTGAAAACACGTTGGACGCGTATCGAAGTGATTTGACCAAGTTCAATGATTTTTTGCTGACTCAAGTGCCGCCAGTTAGTTTACTTGATATTCAAACCGAAGATATTAATCACTATATGGCACATCGCTATGATAGTGGGTTATCTGAACGTAGTAGCGCGCGCTGCTTAAGTAGCCTAAGGCGATTTTCTGGTTATATGCTAGCCCACGGCATACGAGAAGATGATCCTATAAGTCGTATACAAAACCCTAAACTCAGTCAGCCGTTACCTAAGACGCTATCTGAACAACAAGTTGATGATCTGCTAAGCGCACCGCAAACTGACGATCCAATTCAATTGCGAGATAAAGCCATGCTTGAGGTTTTGTACGCGACTGGCTTGCGCGTGACTGAGTTGGTTACCTTGAGGGTAGGGCAACTCAGTATCTCCCAAGGGGTGGTCAGAGTAACGGGGAAGGGAAATAAAGAACGTCTGGTGCCTTTAGGGGAAGAGGCATTAGATTGGCTGACCGTATATATGAAAGAAGCTAGGGGATTATTGCTGCGTAATGAAAGTGATGTGTTGTTCCCCAGTAATCGTGGCACCATCATGACTCGGCAAACCTTCTGGCATAGAATTAAATTCCATGCTGTCCAAGCAAATATTAAAAGTGATTTGTCGCCACATACGCTGCGTCATGCTTTTGCTACCCACCTATTAAATCATGGGGCTGATTTACGAGTGGTACAGATGTTATTAGGGCATAGTGATTTATCCACTACACAAATATATACCCATGTAGCGACCGCTCGTTTACAAGAGCTAGTCGCAACCCATCACCCGAGAGGCTAAGGCTACCAGCTAAGTTAAGATATTAAGAGTGTGAGTATTTGTGTCACCTGCTTGGTATCACGTGGATAAGCAGTTAATATGCATTTCAGATAGAATGAAATTATTATGTACTCTCGTGGTCTTATCTTTATCCGTTTAAAGTGGAATTTATATGAAATATCGTGTTTTTTTTCTGGCCATGTGTGCCTTTTTATCAATGAGTTTTGGCGCAAATGCTGCTGATACAGCAAAAAGTGGTCAAAACCTTGATGGTGTTAAACAAAAAATTCAGAAGTCGTTGGGTATGCAAGTTTCCTCGATAGGTGATTCACCCGTACCTGGTTTATTGCAAGTGCAGACTGATAAAGGTTTGTTTTACACCAGCGAAGACGGCAAATACTTGCTGCAAGCGCGGATCTTCAATTTAGACGAAGGTATGCGTAATGAAACGGAAAATACCCTTACGCAAATGCGTTTAGACGGTATTGAAAAGTTTAAAGACTCTGCTATCGAATACAAAGCCGATAATGAAAAATACGTAGTTAATGTATTTACAGACATCACTTGTGGATACTGCCGCAAATTGCACAATCAAATGGATGAGTATAACGATCTAGGGATCACTGTTCGTTACTTAGCATTTCCCCGTGCAGGACTAAACAGTCAGCCCTACCAAGATATGGTATCAGTATGGTGTTCAGATAATCCGCAAAAGGCGCTTAACGAAGCCAAAGGTGGCGAAAACGTGGCCAAGCTAAGTTGTTCAAATCATGTCGCTGATCAATATAATTTCGGTCAGAGTGTCGGGGTCAATGGCACACCAAATATTATATTACCCAATGGTAGTGTTGTACCTGGCTACCAACCTCCTAGCCAATTACTTCAAGCAATACAGGACGCATCTTAAGGTTTTACGCAGGAGTTTTCACTCCTGCGCTTCTTTTAAGCGCACGTTTTCACCCTTTTAATGTAGAGTATGTCTGTGCAAATACGCCGTCGTTCCCCTGTTTCTGATGATCATCTTCCCGCGTCAATTGATCCAACCTTAAAGCAAGTTTATGCCGTTCGGGGTATAACAACCGAGCAACAACTAGAACGCAGCGCTAAAGCCCTTTTACATTACAAAGATATGTCGGGGATTGATCAGGCTGTATCTATTTTAGCCACTGCATTAGCTGAAGGTAAACGCATTATTATTGTGGGTGATTTTGATGCAGATGGTGCAACCAGTACGGCATTGAGCATGTTAGCATTGGGTATGATGGGCAGCAAAAATCACGATTATCTGGTACCAAATCGGTTTGATTTTGGTTACGGACTAAGCCCAGAAATTGTTAATGTTGCCTATGAGCAAGGTGCTCAGGTGATCATGACGGTAGATAACGGCATTGCCTGCTTTGCTGGCGTAGAGCGAGCTAAAGAGCTAGGGATTACCGTGCTGGTAACCGATCATCACTTAGCCGCAGAATCGTTACCGATTGCAGATGCCATTGTTAACCCCAATCAACCGAATTGCGCGTTTATGTCCAAAAATTTGGCTGGTGTGGGCGTCGCTTTTTATCTGATGTTAGCGCTTAGGGCACATTTGCGCCAAATTAACTGGTTTTCAGAGCACAATATTACTGTTCCCAATTTAGCTGAACTACTAGATATTGTTGCGCTAGGTACCGTGGCCGACGTCGTACCTTTGGACGAAAACAATCGAATTTTGGTACATCAAGGGTTATTGCGAATTCGCAGTGATAAATGCCGCCCAGGTATTCAGGCTTTGATAGATGTGGCTGGACGCGATAAACGGAAAATGGTCGCTTCTGATCTAGGATTTGTTATAGGACCTAGATTAAATGCAGCGGGTCGTCTGGACGATATGTCTATGGGGATCGAATGTTTGCTGACAGATTCAGACTACAAAGCTAAGCAAATTGCTGTTGAGTTGGATAGCTTGAATCGAGAACGTCGAGAAATTGAACAGTCCATGCAGCAAGAGGCAGTAGCGACATTAGAGAACTTACAATTAAGTGAAGAAAATATGCCCCATGGGCTTATTTTGTATCAGGCCGATTTTCATCAAGGCGTCATTGGTATTCTTGCTGGTCGCATTAAAGAAAAATATTTCAGACCAACGATTGCTTTCGCTCATCAAGATGATGCGATACTTAAAGGTTCTGCTCGCTCGATTCCAGGGGTGCATATTCGTGATTTACTTGAAGAATTGAGCACTCGCTATCCTGGGATTATTATTAAGTTTGGCGGCCATGCAATGGCAGCAGGGTTAAGCATTGAGTTAGCAAAACTTACAGAATTTACCCAGCGCTTTACTCAACTTGCAGAAGAACATTTAGCAGGTCAACCTTTAGCGGGTGAGCTGATATCGGACGGTGAAATACCTGCTAGTTCCATGACCCTTAATTTTTGTCAAATACTCAAAGATGCGGGCCCATGGGGGCAAGGCTTTCCAGAGCCCTTATTTGATGGTGAGTTTGAGTTAGTGGAGCAGCGTATAGTGGGGCAAAAACACCTTAAAATGATGCTCCGGCTAACAACGGGAAAACTCATCGACGGCATTGCATTTAATGTAGATACGAATATATGGCCTAATACGCATTGTAAGCGCGTCGAGCTAGCGTATAAACTTGATATAAATGAATTTCGTGGCCGCACGAGTTTACAGTTTTTGATAGAAGGGATAAACCCTCTCTAATATCGTGTGTGTATAGGTGCATAGTAACGTCAAGTGGGCTACATATCGTTTTGTGTTCGCTGTGGTGCTATTATGTTTGTTCTTAGGTAAATAGGGCGCAATGATGGCAAAAAAATCGGAAATCGATAAGTTGCTTAGTAAACATGAAGAGTTGACCCATTCTGAAGACATGGACGTAGAGTCGCATGTACAACGAAAGGAAGATCAATGGTTTGTAAACACTCTAGTAATTAAAGGCTATGACGTGCCGTTTCGTTTTCGCCGCAAAAAGCAGTACAAAAACCTCGAAGGTGCCCGGGTTAATCTGACCTACTACGCCATTACTGAAGAAATAGCTGGATTCCCATTCGAAGCCATGAAAGTGGTCCGAATAAAAGTCTCTTAAGTACCCCTCGTTTCCCCATGTAATTGAAGAGCGTACCGTGGCAGCAGAACAGTTAAATGGTTTTTTATTGCACAGGCGTGCTTATCGGGAAACCAGTTTTTTAGTCAACCTATTTACGGTGGAAAATGGCAAAGTTTCTGCGATCGTAAAAGGGGTACGTGGCAGCAAAAGCGACAAAAAAAGTTTACTACAACCTTTTCAGCCGCTGTTGATTGGTGTTTCGGGACGTTACGAGCTAAAAAACCTACAGCAAGTTGAATCAACAGGTGCCATGCTTCGATTAACTGGTCAGGCTTTGTACTGCGCACTGTATTTAAATGAAGTGTTAAATCGCGTGTTAGCAGATGATATTCCCCATCCTGAAATATTCATTCTATATCAGCAAAGTTTGCACGCTTTGGTTGTTGAGACAAAATTTGAACCCATTTTGCGAAGTTTTGAATTAGGTCTGCTTGACGCATTAGGCTACGCCATCGACTTAGCACATGACGCTAATTCGGGGGACGCTCTCTTGTCCGAAGCTTATTATCGTATCGTTCCTGAGCTGGGGTGTGTAAATGTTGGTAATATTCGCCAATCTGGCAGCTATTCAGGGCGAAACTTATTACGTGTTGCCAGCGAACAATGGGATAAGGACAGCTTACTGGTTGCTAAAGTGATTACCAGAGTGGCGCTGTCTGAGTTACTCGGTAGCAAGCCATTAATGAGCAGAGAGTTATTTAAACAAACCCATTTTGTCTCTAAAGGGAGAGGACATTGAAAGATATTCTGTTAGGGGTCAATATTGACCATATTGCGACATTACGCAACGCCCGCGGAACGAGTTACCCTGATCCGGTTCACGCAGCTGATATTGCCGAACGGGCCGGTGCCGATGGCATCACAGTGCATTTGCGTGAAGATCGACGACATATAAAAGACCGTGATGTGGCTTTGTTACGTCAGACTATAAATACCCGTCTCAATCTGGAAATGGCTGTTACCGACGAAATGGTAGAGATCGCACTGCAAACGCAACCTGAATTTTGCTGTTTGGTACCAGAAAAACGTGAAGAGCTCACCACGGAAGGGGGATTGGATGTGGTCGGTAATCAACAAAAAATTGCGCACGCTTGTGAACGTCTAGCGGCTAAGGGGATCCAAGTATCGCTGTTTATCGATGCTGATTTTGTTCAGATCGATGCAGCCGTCGCTTGCAAAGCGCCTTATATTGAAATTCATACTGGACAATATGCTGATGCGAAAACTGAAGCAGAGCAGGAAGCTGAATTAGCTAAACTAAAAATTGGTATTGAATATGCTGATTCAAAGGGATTGAAAGTGAATGCAGGACACGGATTACATTATCATAATGTAAAACCCGTCGCGGCAATTCCGCAGATTATAGAGTTAAATATCGGCCACGCAATTATTGCTCGCGCAGCATTTGAAGGTTTAGAAAAGGCGGTAGTAGATATGCGCCGCCTGATTTTAGAAGCTCGAGTTACGCAGTAAATCGGAGAGTCGTTATGGCAGTGATGGGTTTAGGCACAGACATAGTTGAAATAGCGCGTATAGAAAAGCTATTAACGCGCTCCAGTCGATTAGCTCAGCGAGTATTAACCGCCAGCGAGCTGGCAATATTTGATGAGCATACATTTCCTGCTCGCTATTTGGCAAAGCGTTTTGCTGCCAAGGAAGCTGCGGTCAAAGCGCTGGGAATTGGTATTGGTAATGGCATTAGTTTTCAAGATGTTGAAGTGCATAATTTACCGTCTGGCCAGCCATTTTTACGCTTTTACGCTAAGTTTGCTCTGTTGTGTGAACAACGTAATATTACCTCTAGTTATATCTCTATTTCTGACGAACAAAGCTACGCTGTAGCTACGGTAATTTTAGAGTCTCCTTAAATTATGGCGTAAGGCTTTGGTGCATCTCACTTATAAGGTGCACCATATGTGCAGTATTTACATTAATAGATGGATATTTTTGCTAGAATAAGCGCTTATCATTGGTAAATTTCAATTGCGTATCTTAACGACTCTGGCGAATGTCACTCGCTAGCCATAAATAACCAAAGACTTGGTCTTTTAGATCAAGTTGGCGCGTATACTGTATATATTTACCATTTTTCAGCCTAGGCACATGCGTGGGTGTTAACGCTATTTAGTACAAGGATACGTTATGGTTGCTATCCGCAAAGTTCATGAATCAAAACGGCCTCCCTTCGATGAGTGGCTAGATTCTTTGTCGCTCTCTGATGAATGTAAACATAAGCTACGAGTGGTGTCTGATACGCCTGAAATACTCTTAGTCGGTCAGGAAATGGTAGAGATTCTGCATGAACTACACATGGATGACGAAACCCTTCAAGCCTCTATGGTTTATCCCTATTGCCAGACGCATGAATTAACCGAAGAACAAATTGAAGAGCAGTTTGGGGTAGGTATTCAAAAGCTTATCACTGGCGTTAGACGTATGGACGCAATTAAGTCTTTGCACACCCGAGCAAACAGTGCCCGTAAGAATGACGAAGAACAGATAGATAATGTTCGCCGTATGTTACTGGCCATGGTTGAGGATGTGCGTGCGGTGGTTATAAAGTTAGCTGAGCGCATTTGCGCTTTGCAGCAGGTCAAATACCAAGACGAAGAAACTCGAGTCTTAGTTGCACGCGAATGTGCAAACATATATGCCCCCTTGGCTAATCGCTTGGGGATTGGGCAGCTTAAATGGGAGTTAGAAGATCTCTCCTTTCGGTATTTACGCCCAGAGACCTACATGCAAATCGCTAATTTATTAGATGAAAAACGCACTGTTCGCCAACAATATATCGAAGATTTCGTACAAGAATTACAAGCTGCTTTAGACGCTCAAAATATCAAAGCTAAGGTTTACGGACGTCCTAAGCATATTTACAGCATCTGGAAAAAAATGCAGAAGAAGCATTTAAGCTTCGAGCAATTGTTTGATATTCGGGCTGTACGCATTATCGCCGATCGCTTGCAAGACTGTTACGGTGCACTTGGCGTAGTGCATTCGAATTGGCAACATATTCCGCGGGAATTTGACGATTATATTGCGACCCCCAAACCTAATGGTTACCAGTCAATACATACGGTGGCCTTAGGTAAAGAAAATAAAACGATTGAAATTCAGATTCGAACTGCTCAAATGCATCAAGACGCGGAGCTGGGTGTTGCGGCTCATTGGCGCTACAAAGAAGGAACAAGCAGCAGTCGTTCAGGCTATGAAGAGCGCATTAATTGGCTACGTAAAATCTTGCTATGGCAAGAAGAAGTCGCTGAGTCGGGCGATTTGGTTGAAGAACTTCGCAGTCAGGTATTTGATGATAGGGTTTATGTATTCACTCCCAAAGGGGATGTGGTAGATCTGCCGCTGGGCTCGACGCCACTGGATTTTGCATACTACATTCATAGCAATGTAGGGCATCGCTGTATTGGTGCAAAAGTCGGCGGACGCATAGTGCCTTTTACCTATGAGCTACGAACTGGCGACCAAGTTGACGTCTTAACGGGCAAAGAGCTAAATCCGAGCCGTGACTGGATGCATCCAGGCTTAGGATATGTGCATTCATCTCGAGCGCGGGCCAAAATTCACACCTATTTTAAAAAGCAAGACCGAGATAAAAACTTAACCGCGGGTAAAGAGATTTTTGAACGCGAATTGCAAAAAGCAGGTATCGAAAATAAGGATATTTCTGCAGCGTGTTCTCGTTACAACATGAATACAGCAGATGATTTATACGCTGCAATCGGCGGTGGTGATATTCGACTTATGCAGGTCGTAAACTATTTGTTGCAGCTTCGCGAACCACCATCAGAAATTGATCCAAGAATAAAGCCTAAAAAACCGCAATCCGATAAATTTAAGAAAGATACTGTGGTGGTCGAAGGGGTGGGCAATCTTATGACCCAAATTGCAGGTTGTTGCCAGCCGTTACCCGGAGAACCTATCCAGGGGTATATCACTCAAGGACGTGGGGTCAGCGTGCATCGAGAAGATTGCGATCAGTTAAGTAATTTATTGGATCAGCATCCTGAGCGCGAAATTGACGTGGATTGGGCTAGTAATATCAGCGCATCATTTCAAACTTACGTACAAGTTTTTTGCAGTGATAGAGACGGCTTGTTGCGAGATATCACCACTGTTTTAGCCAATGAAAAAATCGGTTTACTTGGGGTTAACAGTGCCAGTGACGTCAAATCGGGTTTAGCGCGTATATCATTGCGTTTAGAGGTTAAAGATTTAGTCGGTTTGTCCCGCGTTATGACACGTATTGAAGGGATAAAAGGCGTTGAGATGGTGCAAAGAACAGACAATTAATAATGGCAGATTCAATTTTGGAAAATCGATTGGCACAGCAGGATACTAAGAGCAGCACACAAGAAACTGCGCTAGACGAGTTACTTAACATTATGCGCCAGTTAAGAGATCCGGTTTCTGGGTGCGAATGGGACAAACAGCAGACATTCGCAAGTGTTGCGCCTTATACCATTGAGGAAGCATACGAAGTTGCTGACGCTATTGATAAAGGGGATATGGAACATATCCGCGATGAGTTGGGCGACCTGCTATTTCAAGTGGTGTTCTACGCACAAATTGCACAAGAGCAAGGTGAGTTTACGTTTGATGATGTTGCTAAAGGCATTGCAGATAAGATGCGCCGACGTCACCCCCATATATTTGCCGGACCTGATGGCAAAAAAATACCTGTTCAAAAAGGGCAATGGGAGCAGATAAAAAACCAAGAGCGTATTGATGCGGGTAAAACGGAAGATAACAGTTTATTAGCAAACGTACCTACTGGGATGTCACCATTGCTCAGAGCACAAAAATTGCAGCAAAAATGTGCCAAGGTTGGCTTTGATTGGCCGGAGCTCGCTCCCGTGCTAGATAAATTGCAAGAAGAAATAGTTGAAGTGCTGGACGAAGTGAACGCGCCTATTCCCGATCAATGTGCAATTGAAGACGAAATTGGCGATGTGTTGTTTTCGGTGGTCAATTTGGCTCGTCATGTGAATGTTGATGCACAAACGGCATTACGCAAAGCGTCTAATAAGTTTGAGAAGCGCTTTAGACAGGTAGAATTAATTGCTAACCAACAAGGGCGAGCAATAATTGAGACCCCATTGACCGAACTCGAAGTATTTTGGCAACAGGCGAAAGAACTTTCTAGTTAATCTGTTGCCTCAACAATAAGAACGATAAATTTGTCGTTGCTTGTTACAAAGTTTGATTTCACTTTCTTAGGATCACGTGTAGATTGAAAATAGTTGTTAATTCGATTTACATACTAAAGAGGTACAGCGTTTTATTACTCGCGATACGTTATGAATAAATTACTGGTTTTAATATTTCCATTGTTGTTTTCGTTACTCAGTTTTGAGGGACGAACTACGACTAATGGTAAAGTAAATATTGAACGAAATGCAGTTTTATCAGATGTATTAGATTCTCAATCATTGCAGGTATCCGAAGAAGCTGATAACCGTGATGAAGACTTCTATGTTGGCTTTAAATTCCCAACGTTATTGATGCCGGGTAGTAAAAACTATTATTTTACGAGTGTTCAACCTTCTTTCCGCCAGATTTATGATTTAGGGACCATTCGCGCCCCACCTTCTATTAGTTAATTTATCAAGCAATTGGATCACACATAGCATTTACGCAATGGTGAAAAAAATTAATTAAATAAAAGTTTCCACTTTGGTTGACCAAAGTGAGGATTTAGGAAGAAAAATCATGAGAAATATAGCCCTTTACGAACTAAACCAATTAGATGAATTAGCTTGGCCTGAAACCTATCAAGGGATTACGCTAGATTCGCCAGCAATGTCTGTATTTACTGATTTCAAAAAATCAAAACCTATTGTTATTCAAGCAGATACACCAATTAATGAAGTTGAGCAGCGAATGATCGAGGAAAAGGTACGTCTAAAAATCGTACTCGACAGCAGCCAAAAATTCATCGGAGTTATTAGTTTAGATGATCTAAACGACCAAGAAAAAATAAAGCGCATTGCCTCTGGTATTGAACGAACAGATTTGTGTGTTCGTCATTTTATGCGCACAAAAGAGGAACTGAAGGTTATCCTCTTTAGAGAGCTCAAGCGTTCTAAAATCGGCGATGTGGTAGAAATGTTAAGAGCCAATGGTTTGCAACATTGCTTAGTCGTAGACAGCGAGGTTCATCAAATTCGTGGGATTGTATCCGCGAGTGACTTAGCCAAAGGCTTAGGCATTGCCATGAATTTAAGTGTTAGCCCAACCTTCTTCGATATTTTCAATGAAGTCTATAGCGAAGCTCCTCTTTTTAAGGCTTATGGTTAAGGCAACTTAATTTCGACGGCCATTAATAGGTGAGGGAGATTTGTTTTTTTGCAAATTTCCCTCATACCAACACAAAAAATCTAGTCTTAACACTCCTCTGTGACCGAAATTAGACACCAGATCGCACAATTTCTACTCGCGTTTAGTGAAAACATCTGTATAATTCGCGCCCTGCCCAGTTACACCTACTTTGGGAAAGTAGAAGAATCATACGACTCGAAGGGGTCAGTGTATTGGTTTTAAGCGGTTTTTGGGGTTTTAAACTCAGGTTTGAAATAACAGAAACAACGTAACATTTAGACATAAATTTTTTGGGTAATATTAGATGAAAACTTTTGTTGCAAAGCCAGAAACGGTAAAACGTGAATGGTATGTGGTAGACGCCGCAGACAAAACACTTGGTCGTTTAGCGACTGAAATTGCTAGCCGTTTACGCGGAAAGCATAAGCCTGAGTACACACCTCACGTGGACACAGGGGATTACATTGTTGTGATCAACGCAGAGAAAGTAACAGTTACCGGCAACAAAGCTAAAGGTAAAATGTACTACTCTCACTCAGGTTACCCAGGCGGTCTTAAAGAGACTAACTTCGAGAAGTTACAAGCCCACAAACCAGAGATGATCATTGAAAAAGCGGTTAAAGGTATGTTGCCAAAAGGTCCTCTTGGGCGCGATATGTTCCGCAAAATGAAGGTCTTCGCTGGTCCTGAGCACAAGCACGCTGCTCAACAGCCTCAAGTCTTAGACATTTAAGGAACATAGAAAATGGCAGATACTCAATACTACGGCACAGGTCGCCGCAAAAGCTCTACCGCTCGTGTTTTTCTTCGCGCTGGTAGCGGTAACATCGTTGTTAACAAACGTCCTCTAGATGAATTCTTTGGCCGTGAAACAGCACGAATGATTGTTCGTCAACCACTTGAATTGGTTGAGATGACTGAAAAATTCGATCTATACGTCACAGTTGCTGGCGGCGGAATTAGCGGCCAAGCTGGCGCGATTCGTCACGGTATTACACGTGCATTGATGGAATTTGATGAGACTCTTCGTCCTTCTTTACGTAAAGCTGGTTTCGTAACCCGTGATGCACGTAAAGTTGAGCGTAAGAAAGTGGGTCTACACAAAGCGCGTAAGCGTCCACAATTCTCAAAACGTTAATCGTTTTTACGAATTCGAAACCCGGCTATTTGCCGGGTTTTTTTTGGCTGTTATTTGGTCAAAAAGCCGTCTTGTTTGGATTTCCAGCTTAAGTCTCGGTATTTCTTCGTTTTATTGACGAATTCCTTGTATTTATTGTGGGTTTTCTTTTATCATTTTCGGTTAAAGATAAAACTATAACTTCTTTTGGTGCGTATGCTTAATATGCGCTGTTAAAAGAAGCTTGAGCAAATTCAACCCTCGGAGATTATTGGATGAGCAATGTATCATTAGATGCGAATGATTCGTCTGTTGCCGAAGGCCAACCACAAGATAATAACCGGCGTCGATTTTTGACTGTCGCGACGTCTGTTGTGGGTGGTGTCGGTGTAGTAGGTGTCGCAATTCCTTTCATAGGTTCATGGAACCCAAGTGTGAAAGCGAGAGCTGCAGGTGCTGATGTAGAAGCAGATATTAGTAAAATTGAACCTGGACAACTTATTCGCGTTGTTTGGCGCAGTAAGCCAGTTTGGATCACCAGACGTACACCAGAGTTGCTTGAATCATTGACAAAAATTGATGATTTGTTGAAGGATCCTAACTCTGAAGAGGATCAGCAACCTGAGTTTGCACGTAATGAATATCGCTCGCTTAAAGCAGAATACTCCGTCTTGGTTGGTATTTGTACTCACCTAGGCTGCTCTCCTCAACATCTTAAAGATGGCGCATTCGAAGAATACGTTGAAGGTGTACCTGAAGGCTTTCATTGTCCATGTCATGGTTCTAAGTTTGATATGGCTGGTCGTGTATTTAATAACGTTCCTGCACCACTCAACTTGGTTGTTCCTCCGTATATGTATTTGGATGACAACACCATTTTGATTGGTTCCGAAGAAGGAGCGGCATAATATGTTCAAAAATTTAATGGATTGGATTGAATACCGCTTGCCTATTATGCGTGTTGCTAACATGCATGCTGTTCAATACCCAGCTCCCCGAAACATGAACTTCTGGTATGTGTTCGGTTTTCTAGCCACTATCGTTTTAGTTAATCAAATTGTTACCGGTATCTGGTTGACTATGAGCTTCGAACCATCAGCTGAACGCGCGTTTGCTTCGGTTGAGTTCATTATGCGTGATGTTGAATATGGCTGGATATTACGTTACATGCACAGTACTGGCGCATCAGCGTTCTTTATTGTTGTCTACTTACATATGTTCCGCGGAATGATTTACGGCTCGTATCAGAAACCACGTGAATTATTGTGGTTATTCGGTATGTTCATCTATCTGGCTCTGATGGCCGAAGCCTTTATGGGTTATGTTTTACCTTGGGGACAAATGTCCTACTGGGGTGCGCAGGTTATTGTTTCCTTATTTAGTGCAATTCCCGTTATTGGTCCTGATTTAGTGGTATGGATCCAGGGTGACTATGTCATCTCAGGTGCGACCTTGAACAGATTCTTTGCGTTACACGTTATCGCTTTACCACTTGTTATCGTTATTCTTGTGTTCCTGCATATCGTTGCACTTCACGAAGTAGGTTCTAACAACCCCGACGGTACTGACGTTAAGCGTAAGAAAGGTTCACTTAGCGAAGAAGAAAAAACCAAGTTTAAAATACACGAGTATTATACCGACAAGTACGACATTATTGATGACATCGTGCCGTTCTTCCCGCATATAGTACTGAAAGATTTGGTTGCCTTTAGCCTCTTCTTGATCGCATTTTGTTATGTCATGTTCTTTAACCCAGGCATGGGCGGGTACTTCCTAGAGCATCCTAACTTTGAAATTGCGAATGGACTTAAAACGCCTGAACATATCTTCCCTGTTTGGTACTTCACGCCTTTCTATGCAATTTTGAAAGCCGTACCGCACAAATTGGGCGGTGTTATTTGCATGTTCGCCGCAATTGTAGCGTTAGCACTTCTGCCTTGGATTGACAGAGGACGCGTAAAATCATGGCGTTATCGTTGTGGTTTACACACTTGGAATCTCATTATTTTTGCTGGTGTATTTATCTTCCTAGGTTATTTAGGCGGTACCCCACAAGAAGCTTGGAAGATTATTGCTTCGCAAATTTTGACCATAATGTATTTTGGTTTCTTCTTCTTACTGTGGATTTACAGCAAGAATGAGAAAACTAAGCCAGTCCCAGCGAGGATTACAGGATGAAGAAGTTAATACTCGTTTTAGCCTTTTTACTACCCAATGCAGTATTTGCTGCAGGTGGCGGTGTACACCTAGACACTGCCAATTATGATTTAACGGATAAAGCTTCGTTGCAAAACGGTGCTAAGTTATTTCAGAATTATTGCTTAGGTTGTCACCAAATGCAGTACCAACGTTATCAGCGTGCGTTCGAAGACTTGGGTATTCCGGCGGAGATAGGTCAGGAGAACTTGCAGTTCACCGGCGAAAAAGTTGGCGATTATATTAAAAATGGTATGCCTGCTGATTCTGCTGCAAAGTGGTTCGGAGCGCCGCCACCAGATTTAACTTTGGTTGCCCGTGTCCGTGGTGCTGACTGGCTATATACCTATTTGCGCACATTTTATGTTGATGAAAGTCGTCCATTTGGTGTGAACAATTTAGTTTTTCCAGAAGTGGGTATGCCCCATGTGTTGCAAGAGTTACAAGGTATCCCTACCAAAACAACTGAAGAACATATGGTTGACGGTGAAATGGTTGAGCGCTACGTCGGTATAAAGTCTGACGGTTCAGGCGTACTCAGTCCTGAAGAATATGATTCAGCGGTATTAGACCTAGTAAACTATTTAGTTTATACCGGCGAGCCATCACGTTTAGAGTCTGAAAGTATAGGCCGCTGGGTGATCATCTTCTTATTGGTATTCTTTGTGCTTATTTATTTACTCAAGAAAGAATATTGGAGAGATGTGCATTAATTCAACAAAAGTTAATGTATAATCCGCAAAATTTTAAGGGGCCCTGCGCCCCTTTCTCATCATTGGTAGATTAATTTACCGTTTTGCTGTTAATGCCGCCTTATTTGCGTAGTAAAGACAGTAATAATTGAATTTTTGCTCGTTAACAGCGAATAAAAATTTGAATTTAGGAGGAAGCTTAATGGCTGTAGCCACAAATAAACGTTCTATTATGACGTTGTTCTCAGACACTATCGATATTTATAGTCATCAGGTGCGTATCGTACTGGCTGAAAAAGGTGTTGGAGTAGAAATCAGCTATATCGAGAAAAACAACCTGTCGGAAGATCTTATCGACTTGAATCCTTATGGCACAGTGCCAACCTTGGTTGACAGAGAATTAGTGCTCTATAATTCTCATATTATCATGGAATATTTGGACGAACGTTTTCCTCACCCTCCCTTGATGCCAGTTTATCCTGTGTCTCGTGGTCAAAGCCGCCTGACGATGCATCGCATCCAAAATGATTGGTACAAGTTAGCTGAGCAAGTCTTAGAAGGTAAAGGCGATGTGGCTACTGCGCGTAATGAATTACGTGAAGCACTACTTAGCTTAGCCCCGTTGTTCGCTGAAACGCCTTTCTTTATGAGTGAAGAATTTAGCTTGGTTGACTGTTACTTAGCTCCACTATTATGGCGTTTACCGTCACTTGGTATCGAGCTAACAGGTAACGGTGCAAAAGACGTACGTGGTTATATGAATCGAATTTTCGAAAGAAGTTCGTTCAAGGCATCATTGACTGACCAAGAACGTGAAATTCATAACCCTCTATAGTGGGAAATGACAATATGACATCAAATCAACCTTATTTACTTCGTGCATTCTACGAATGGATTGTAGATAACAATCTAACGCCTTATTTAGTGGTTGATGCTCATGTTCAAGGTACGTTAGTGCCTCAAGAACATGTCCGTGACGGACAGATAGTGCTTAATGTTTCTCCTTCGTCATGTGGCAAACTATTGCTTGGCAATGATGAGATTACCTTTGATGCGCGTTTTGGCGGTGTGCCCCGCAACATTGTCGTGCCGTGTAAAGCGGTATTAGCTATCTACGCCAAAGAAAATGGTGCAGGTACAGTGTTCACTCCTGAAGATGATTTCGAAGGTGATGGCAGTGATTTAACCCCGAGCCCAGTGCAGTCATCAGATAAACCTGATAGTGCTTCAGCTCCAAGTAAAAAAGGTAAGCCTAATTTAACTATCGTTAAGTAGGCAGTCACTTGAATTAAAAATAGGTGCCTAATGGCACCTTTTTTATGTCTGCTATTTATCTTGTCTCTTTATATGCCGCGCTAAATTGGTTAACGGTAAAATGCTAACGTGTTGCATCTTTACGTAATAGACCCATTAAAAATAAGCGCTTATTTACTAAGCAGCCATTGGCGGATAAGAATGAGTGGGGCGCAATTATCAGACCGAACAACAAATCATAAGATATACATACTAAACATCCGCTAGGCGCGTCTGTATAGTTCGCTAAGCCAAAAAAAGGTTTCTCTTGTCTAAATGTTACAGCCAGAAATTGTAGCTCGTGCGTGATTTACGCAGCGTTATTGGAGGTGTGCCAGTAAGTGTCTTGATAGGGCTCGTTGAGGAAGGTTTTTAGTGGCTTTTAAAGCTTTAGCAAATACTTGATCGGTAAACCGGTACTGTGGATCGCGGGAAATAGTAGTATCGCGTTTACTACTTCAATATCGCGCCGCCTGACTAATCAAGCGGCGTGTTGATTACCTAGAATATTACAAATACTCAAACGCCTTAATGACTTGTTTTACGCCGTCAATATTGCGCGCCACCGTTGCTGCAATTTCGGCTTCTTTCGTACTGACAAGACCCATCAAAAAGACTTCTGAGTTCTCAACCGCAACATGGATGTGAAAGCCATCAATGCGTTTATCCGAAATTAAATTTGCTTTGATTTTTGAGGTTAGCCAAACATCATGTGTTGTTGTACTGGCTGAAACCGGAGGTCCTAAACGTACTTGGTTATGTAATTTCTCAATATTTCTAACAGATGTCGCTGCTTCTTGCGCTTGGCGAATCAGTGCTTCAGTCGGGGCTTGCCCAACTAAAAGTACCGAGCCATTAAAAACGTGCACATGAATGTTAGCTTGTTTGTCAATGCCTGCATTTTCTGATAAAGCGATAGAAATGCGGCTAGAAACGGTTTTATCATCAAGTTGAGTGCCTAACGATCTGCGATCGTGAGCGGCTGACGCAGCCCCTACACCGGCACCAACCACCAAGGCAGCACAGCCTTGTAATAAGCTTAACGTTAGTAGCGCCCCTATGAGTAATTTGGGTTTGAAATTTAACACTGAATTACTCCTGTGAAGTTTCGGGGAATAAACAATCATCTATTCCCTCACAAAGATTATGAACAACGAGTAAATGAACCTCATGTATACGCACTGCGCGGCTTGATGGCACTCTAATTTCCACATCGTTAGGGCCCAACAAACCGGCCATTTCACCACCGTCTTGCCCCGTGAGTGCGACTATGGTCATATCCCTATTTAGGGCCGCTTCCATGGCGGCAATTACGCTACGGGAAGCCCCGTTAGGAGATATGGCGAGCAATATGTCCCCAGCTTGACCTAGAGCTCGAACTTGTTTGGAAAAAACTTCTTCATAGTTAAAGTCGTTGGCAATCGAGGTGATAGTCGATGTGTCTGTCGTTAACGCAATTGCGGGTAAGCTAGGCCTTTCCCGTTCATAACGGTTAAGCATTTGCGAAGAAAAACTTTGGGCGTGTGCCGCTGAGCCACCGTTACCACAAGACAGTATTTTATTGCCATTAATAAGCGCATTAACCATCATTTGCGTAGCATGGGCGATAGGCTCTGGTAATTCTTCAAGAGAAGCAATCATAGTTTGAATGCTCTCGGTAAAATTGGCTTTAATGCTATCTAACATTCATGCTCCAATACGCGGTAGTCGTTGTTTTTATACATACTTTAACCAACTAATTCTGTCACTGTTGTTACTTAATACATCTATACCGACTATATCAATTCTATGGGCGATTAACGAAGGATTAAGCTGATTGTCTAACATATAGTGTTGAATTGCGGATTCAAATTTGCGTCGCTTGTGCGAATGAAAGAATTCCACAGCATTACCAAATTGCTGTCCGCTGCGATATTTAACTTCTACAAACACTAATTCTTGACCATCTCGCATTATGATATCAATTTCACCACTGCGACATCGGTAATTTTGCGTAATTAACTCAAGACCCTGTTGTTTCAGATACGCTAAGGCACGTGCTTCACCTAGCGCACCTTTGGTTAAAGAGCGTAATGGATTATTCCATGGCAAAAGGAGTTACTCGGTCTTGTTGTACCTTGGCCCATTGTAAAACGCGGTGGACTTCACCGTCGCTGCTAATGCTTAGCTCACCACTTAAGCCTGGTACAGACGTTATGGGTAACAGCTTCAAGTGCCTTAGTTTAGGTATTAAGTTGTAAGCGTCATAGCCAAGCGCGAACAGACGTAACAAACTATCCTGACTTTGAGGCCATAGTGTTCCGACTTCATTTGCCAGCTCTAGCCAAGGGTTATTGGGCATCATCCAAGGCATGTCGATAAACGTTAGGTTACGTAAATCTCGAATACTATTTTTGTTTAAATCTAAGGTATAACTCCTCGAAGACGCGAAAACCGATATTTCACGGGCGGCAAAAGGACTTAAGCTTGATTCTATTATGGGGCTAAGCAACTCCGTTTGCTCTGGATTGGCGAAAAGTATGATGGCATCTACGTCACGACGGTTACGCTCAACAGCATATACCTCGCTAGTTGTAAGTAATTCTATTTGCTTAACACGCTGACGACTTTGGGCAACATCCAATAACTCAGAGACCAATTTACGCATGCTTTTGCTATCAGTGAAGGTACCGGTAGCGGGAGCTACATAATCTTTTTGTCGTTGGTGGACCCGCCATTGTTCAATGAAGGCTTCAGCCATGCGTTGGGTTGTACTGGTATCGGCTGACAAAACGACTGGATGACGAAGCCCAGAGTCATAAATATGTTTGGCTAATTGGATTGCTTCATCTTCAGGCGCTAAAGAAAAGTAAAATATTTCGGGGCGAGAGTTTTGTGTTTTATCATCAGAAATTACAGCATCTGATTCTATTTCAGACTGAGCTACGTTTGCTTTTTCTGTTATCAAATGATTAGCGTCAGCAAATGTTGCAGTTGCGGTAGTGTCACTAGCAATAACTAAATCGATTCTGTTCAATGCCAGTATGGACTTGTTCGCGGGCAACAATGTAATCAGTTCGGCAATTTTTTCTTTTAATAACGGGCCAACAATCACGTCATAATCTGCGACCAAGCCATTTAACTCTTGCGGTGTTTTGAGTGCTGAATCAAAAAATCGCAATTCAATGTTTGGTATAGATGTGCCATTAGTTTTGAGCGATGAGTTATTGAGCTGGGCCAAGTATGCTGCGACGATTCCGTCTTTAATGGCATTACCTTGACTGCCGAGACGTCCCGTTAAAGGAAGTAACACCGCCACGCGTTTTGCAATGATTGGCGCTTTACTCATGGCAGTAATAAGTGTTTCTGGTAATGCTTGAGATAGTGGGTGATAAACATGCTTGCTTTGCCATTGGCTTACACTACGCTGCAACATATCAGGCTCTAAACCTTGTTGTTGTACTATATCCTTAAGATCAAGCCAAGATCGAAGCCTAGGTTCATCGATAATTGCTTGTTGAGCTTGCTTTGCGTTTAGATTGCCTAAGGCACGCCATAAGCGAAGGCTATTCTCATTGTTCAAATTACCCGCTGCTAATAAGTTTTTACTTGCTTCTAGCCATGCTTGTTGATGCTCATCGATATGGGCTTGAACCGCACGAATACGTGCTTGTTCAGTGAAATCATTTGGTAATTTTTCAAGTAATTTTTGGGCGTGTAATAAGGCTGGGCTTGGCAGTTGCACATAACATTCAGCGAGTAATAATTGAGCCTGGGCCTGATTCTCTGGGTGGATCAATTCAGGCGTTAGAATATTAAGCAGTTTAATACTGGCATTGCAGTTTTGTTCTTGTTGCAGTTTACTTGCCGCTAACAACAACAAATCGTTGCGCTCAGTGGTATCACCATCTTGTGCAAACTTACGTTGAGCTTGGTTTAGGTAATATTGACTGCTAAGCTCTCGGTCTGGCTGCACTACCTTGATATCTGGACGTTTTACCGTGTTTTTTTTGTTCGGTGCATCTGCACATGAAGCCATAAAAACGACTAGGCTAACAACCACTACCGACCTGATTAATTTCATTAAAGGTGCACTCACTTAACATCTTGATAATTCGCCCGTTAGTTTATACCAACGCTGACAAATATCTACCTGCTGGCGGGATGCTGTAATGGGAAGTTACAAGGTAAAATAGCGATATAATTGTTAAAAGGCGTTTCATAGTGGCAAATTCTGGAAAATTGTTCATCGTTCCTACCCCAATTGGAAATTTAGAAGATATTACTCTGCGGGGAATTAGAGTATTAAATGAGGTGGACTTAATTGCCGCTGAAGATACCCGTCACAGCCAAAAACTGCTGCAACACTTTGATATTAAGACCCGTCTTATCTCGTTACATGATCATAATGAAACTCAGCGAGCCGTGCAATTAATCGAAAAGTTGCATCAAGGCATGAATATCGCATTGATCTCAGACGCCGGTACTCCTCTGATTAGTGACCCTGGTTATGGGTTGGTGAATCAATGCCGCGCCAATGCGGTAGAGGTGATACCTTTACCTGGGGCGTGCGCCGCGATAACGGCTTTAAGTGGAGCGGGGTTGGCGACTGACCGTTTTCGCTTTGAAGGTTTTTTGCCTGCGAAGCAGCTCGCCAAAACCCAAGCGTTAGAGACCTTAGCGCGCGAAACAGCGACCAGTGTATTCTATGAATCTCCGCGCAGAATAGCCGATACAGTGCAAGCGGTAGTTAATGTGCTAGGCGGTGAGCGTAAAGTGGTAGTGGCCAAAGAACTGAGCAAAACCTTTGAAACGTTTTACTCGGGTACAGCAGATGAAGCGCTTGAATGGTTACATGCTGATTCGAATCACCAGCGAGGAGAATTTGTGTTGATGATTGCGGGCCACAAAACCGATGTTAATGAAATTCCTGAAGAAGCATTGAAGTTGCTTAAATTATTGATGGGGGAACTGCCGCCTAAAAAAGCTGCCGGTATTGTCGCCCAACAATATGGATTGAAGAAAAATACCTTATATCAGATGGGGCTTGGGTTTAGCGAAGCTAAAGCAGATTGATGTTAAGTTACGGGGTGGTATAAACCACCTTCGAAAAGGGAGTTGAATGTTAGTGCGCAGCAATGTGATTTCACCTATTATCCTCGACGTTGAAGCCAGCGGGTTCGGTTCTGGCAGTTATCCCATTGAAGTGGGCGTTGCACTAGACCGCGAACACCGTTTTTGCCGCCTAATTCGCCCACAACATGATTGGCTGCACTGGAGTGACGAAGCTCAGGCGCTGCACGGTATCAGTCGCTCTATGTTGATGAAAAAAGGCGTGCCGGTGCAACAAGTCTGCCTTGAACTCAATCAATTGCTGGAGCGTAAAACCGCTTATTCAGATGGATGGGTGGTTGATAGTCCATGGTTGTCGCGCTTGTTCGAGAGTGCAGGAATAGCAATGGCATTTGAACTTAGCCAGCTCGAGCTGATTTTAAGCGAGAAACAAATGGATAGTTGGAGTGTGACTAAGTCGCGCATTTTGTCTGAAACCCAAGTACAGCGGCATCGAGCAAGTAATGATGCGGCTATTATTCTACAGACTTACTTAGAAACACGTAGCTCATCTATTCAGTGACGTGAGGGATAACGTCGCCCAATCTCTTGGCTATTGCTGTTAAATAACCTTCTTCAAGTTAACCCCTTTAGATACCAGACACTAGGATTATCCCCCAAATGCAAACCCATGAAGCAGGCTGTTTAGATGAGCAGGTGATCGCGTATATCTGTGAACAACTAACTGTTTACGGTTATTGTGTTGTCGCTGATTTTTTACCTGAAGCCGTGGCCAATGCGTTATATTTAGAAGCAAGTAGTGATCATCGTTTGCACTTTAAGCAAGCGTCTATCGGCAGAGAGCAGTTACAACAAGTAAATACTGATGTGCGTAGCGATAGCATCGCTTGGATCAATAATCAGAGTGAAACTCAAAGTCTATATTTAAAACTCATGGAAAACTTACGAATAGAAATCAATCGACGTCTGTTTCTAGGGTTATTCGATTATGAAAGCCATTTTGCTCATTATGGACTTGGAGATTTTTACAAACGTCACGTGGATGCGTTTAAGGGTGGTAGTAACCGATTACTTAGCAGCGTTGTTTATTTAAACGCCGATTGGCTTAAAACTGATCAAGGTGAGTTACTTATGTTTCATGATGAGCAATTATCACCCTTCTTAATAGTTGAGCCTATTTTTAACCGGTGCGTGATTTTTCTTAGTGAGCAATTCCCCCACGAAGTCCGCGCCGCTAAGAGAGATCGCTATAGCATTGCTGGTTGGTTTCGCACCAATAATAGTATTGGCGGACAAATCGATCCACCCCGCTAATAACATTGTTTTTACAAAGCCTCTTGCTTTAAATATTACAAATAATATAAATTATTCAATATTAAAGATACCTGGTATCAATTTGAACAAGAGAGATTCTATGAAAGTGAAAACTACAAGCTGGTGTTTGTTGGCGTTGCTAACCGTTACCGGTAGCGCAGTTTCGGCGCCGTCGGCTGAGCATCTATATACTCAACAACCTTCTGTTACTCCCGAACTGGCGAGCCCTGGCCAATACGCTGTTGGGGTTAAAACATTAAACGTGGTACATAAAAAGCAACTTAATACGCAGACCTTTACCTCACAGGCAGATCGCCCTTTAACACTAGAGGTGTGGTATCCGGCTGATGATAAAGCGGCAACTGAAACGCTTGCCACCTATGAGAACGTCACCCGGTTGCACAAACCATTTAGCCTTATAGGCACCAGTCATAGAGATGCTGCGCCAAAAGCGTCGGGACAATTTCCATTGGTGGTTTTGTCACATGGTTATACTGGGTATCGGACGATTATGTATTATCTTGGCGAGCATCTAGCAAGCCATGGATACGTAGTGGTAGGTATTGATCACACAGATTCTACTACCGCGGATGTAGATTTCGTAAATTCAGGTTTTTCTGGTTTCCCTAGTACGTTAATTAATCGCGCGCGAGACCAACAATTTGTACTGGATTATTTTAGTCAAGATGACTCTGCAATCGCGAGCATTACTGACACCGATGATGCAGCGGTTATTGGTTATTCGATGGGCGGATTTGGTGCGGTAAACACCATTGGTGCATGTTATGACTTTAATCAAGCCGGTTTACAACGTTTAGGGTTCCCAGAAGAAACCGCGAAACAGCTTATGCCCATATTTAATAGTTGTAATGCAGGTCGTGACACGGTCGATCCTCGTTGGAAAGCCATGATTGCTTATGCTCCATGGGGTGGCGAGACATCGGTACATGATGCAGAGTCTATGGCGAAAATCACAGTGCCAAGTTTGTATGTGTCAGGTGATCAAGATGACGTTTCTGGCTATGAAAACGGTGTTAAAAAATTATTTGAACAGACTGGCAGTCAAGATAAATACATGATGGTGTTTGAGAATGCGAGGCATAATATCGCGCCTCATCCAGCCCCGAAAGTTGCCTATGAAACGGATGCTGATCTCGGCCATTATATTGAACCTAGCTGGAATAACGAACAACTCAATCGTATTAACGAACATATGAGCTTGGCGTTTCTAGATTGTTTCGTGAAAAGTGACGCCAACAAGTGTGCTTACTTACCTAAGCGTGAGAGCGCTACGCAAGTTAAAGGTAGTGATGGCAAGCTAACTGAGGCGTGGCCTGGTTTTGCAGATCGCTGGGCTACCGGTATCGATTTTTATCGAGGTACAAACGCGAAATAGTATGTCTAATCTATAAGAAGGCCCATTTGCCTATAGGCAAACGGGCCTTTTTATTTTCTTGACCTAAGTGCTAATGTTGTTCGGCGTACGTTTCTACTGCTTGCCAAACGCGTAAGAAGTTGCCGCTTAAAATCTTCTTAATGTCTGCTTCTGAATACTCACGATCCATTAAGCCCTGGACCAAATTTGGATAGGTCGATACATCCTTGAGACCTTCAGGCAGCGAATCACCTACGCCGTCGTAATCAGACCCAATACCTACATGGTCAATACCAATAAGTTCGACTACATGATCAATGTGATCAAGTACTGTGTCTACGTTAGCAAAAGGAAAAGGGTTGTTAGCAATATACTCTTCATCAAACGCGGTCACTAGCGGGCTTTCTTTTCCTTCTTTTTCCACAAGTGCTTTACGTTTAGCCGTCATCTTGTTGCGCCAGTTTTGCGATAACTTGCTAACAAACGTTGAGCCAAAGTTAATTTGAATGACTCCGCCATTTTCACCTAGGGCTTTGATCATATCGTCGTCCATATTACGCTCAAAGCCCGGCGTGAATTTACGTAAGGATGAGTGAGATGCAATAACGGGCACTTTGCTAATTTCGATAGCTTGATAAAAGGCTTGGTCTGATACATGGGAAATATCAACCATAATGCCGATGTTATTCATCTCTTCTACCAATGTTTTACCAAATGGGCTGAGGCCTTTCCATTTGCGGCGAATATCGTAGGATGAGTCAGAAATATGGTTACTTTGCGAGTGGGCGAGGGTGATATAGCGGATGCCGCGCTCATGAAACGTTTTAAGGTTATTCAGATCGCCTTGAATAGGTGAGCCATTTTCCATTCCCATGGGCAGTGAAATCAAGCCTTGTGCAAACTGTTTTTTAACGTCAGCCACACTTTTTGCAATGGCAAATTTATCCGGTGCGCGACCAACGATTGCTTCTACATAATCGATAAGTTTATGGGCTAGGGCAGTAGACTCGTCTGAATCATCAAGGTTTGCAGGCACATAAACTGACATAAAAGGTGCATTTAAGCCGCCCGCTTTTGCTCGAGGATAGTCAAAATCGCCGCCATCGGTGGCTTTGGTTACGTCGACCCACTTTTTACTGATGCGATAAGGTACATCAATATGTGAATCAATAAGTATGGTTTCTTGCGTTAAGGCTATTGCTTTTTCAGATGCGGAATATTGCGCGCTGACGTAGCTGGAAAACGCCAATGTACAGGCAACAAATAGAGTCGTTTTATGGATGTTTTTCATGTCGTTCCTTGGATTATATTTTTTATCGTGGTTATTCATTGCTTAACAATATTTACGCACACAGGAGGAAATACTGCCGCGTACCTGACGATGGTATAAAGGAAGGAGGGGTAATGTAAAGCGTGAAAAGTGTCTCCGCGTGAGCTAAAAATAGCCCGCGCAGCGACATTTTAGAGAATTAAACTTTCGTCAGATGAAACAATAAGCTGCTTTGTGGGGTTAACAACGGCATTTGCATACCTAACTGCATCAGCAGTTCACCGGTAAAGACGTGCCCATCAACCGCGCTTAAATGATTAGCGAAGCCAAATAAACCCGATTTTGGCCACTTTTCGGTATTCTTGATTGGCCAAATGATATCGAGTTTATATTGGCTGCTCTTATTTAATCCAGCAAACTTATACTGATCCGGCAAAGTTGCTGAGCTACACGCTATTAAACTGTAAGAGAATAGCGCTTGTGACTTATCTTTTGCCACAATACCTAACCCATTCATATAGGCAGGAAGTTCTAAGCGGAACAAATCGCCGCCATGAACCAGCGCCCGATGTTTTTTGTATAAGTCGGTCATCGCCTTGAGCTCGACTTTTTCTGCATCCGTTAGCTCACGTAAATCCATCTCCATACCCATATGACCAAACAGGGTCACAGATGCACGCATTTCCATTGATACGGTCCGGTGGGTAATGTGGCATTCTCTAGGGCCAACGTGTGACCCCATAAGTTCTGATGGCAAGAAGTACGAGAAACCATTCTGAATTTTTAGGCGTTCAAGGGCATCATTTGAATCCGAAGTCCATACGCGATCGGTACGAGCGAGTACACCGTAATCTGCGCGGCCACCACCAGATGCGCAGCTTTCAACTTCTACTTGTGGATGCGTTTCCCGAATTTTGTCGAGTAAACGGTAAACTGCATGTATTTGGTTATGACCACCAGGCTTGCCACTATGATTACCTTGGTGGTTTAGATCGCGGTTCATATCCCACTTCACATAGCTAATATCGTATTCAGTCAACAATGCATCTAAGCGCTCGAACAGGTAATCGAATACTTCAGGACGAGATAAGTCCAAGACAAGCTGGTTACGACAGTCAATCTGCTTCTTTATTTCGTTACCCAATACCCACTCAGGGTGCTGGCGATACAGATCACTATCTGGATTAACCATTTCTGGTTCAAACCATAATCCGAATTCTAGCCCCTGGGCTTTGACGTGGTCGATTAGCGGCGTTAAGCCTTGTGGATAGAATTCTTTGTCCACATACCAGTCACCTAAACCTGCCGTGTCATCATTGCGGCCATTAAACCAACCATCGTCTAATACGAAACGCTCGGCTCCCATTTCTGCAGCACGTTCAGCAAGATCTTTTAGGGTCGCAATGTCGTGATTGAAGTAAATCCCTTCCCACGTGTTGTAATGCACGGGACGTGGCTTGTCATGTACACTTTGGCGAATGATATGACTGCGTACATATTCATGAAATTGCTGAGATAAAACCGATAAGCCCTGATCAGTATAACTAGCAAAAAGAGTCGGTGTTTGATAATACTGGCCTTTATCTAGCACAATTTCACCGGGGAAAAGTAGTTCGCCCATTTGCACATATGAACGTCCATCCGCCATTTTTTCAGCAACAATTTTATGATTGCCGCTCCAGCCTAGATGAAAACCATATGCTTCACCTTGGGCTTGATTGGTGGTTTTAGGATGCAATAGCAACGCGGGGTAGCTATCGTGGGAGGTTTTGCCACGCCGGTTTTCCCGTACGTAAGAACCAAAAAATTTATCTAACGAATGCTGCTGAAACTCACCAGCCCAATGTCCCTCAAAGCCAACTATTTGCTCGAAATCGCTTGGTGTCGGAATGGTTGCTGCTGCGCACCAGTCAATAGTAACTGGTTGACTACCGACATTATTAATTGTCGTGTTAAAGGTCAACACATCGGTTTTAACATCTAATTCAATCACTACAACGACTTCAATACCGCGAGCACTATCTAGGCTGGTAAGGGTTACGGTATGGGTATTTTCTTGGGTAACCGTTTTTAACAATGGATTTGTTGCCCACTGATCTTGTTCACCGTGCAGGCTTAGACCTGGCAAGCCAGTAAACCCTTGTCCGGAGGTTGGGGTCACGCACAAACTAAGCTCTTCGATGGGCGAGACTGGCGCCTCTTGACGCAATCGTAAAGCTCGCATCATGCCGACGATCGATTGCTCAGACAGCTTAGCGCGCCAATAAATAATCTGCGGTGTGTCGTGCCCGACATCTAAAATTAGGCTGCTCTTTTGCCCATGTAGTGCAATAAGTTGTGCGGCATGTTGCGTCATAAAGGGTCCTTGCTGGGATCAGTTTTATACAATAATTATTAATTAGTCATTTTAATCGTTTTTATAAACATATAAATAGTATTATTTAACTTTATCAATAATTTCTTAATTTTTGCTAGGTTTTCATCCTATTCTTTATATTGTAAAAATAGCTGAGCATCGAGCTTTAGGCATTTTTACCTTGGATTAACGAAATTATACATAGATGACGAAATAATTATCTTGTCCGTTGAGCCCTGTGTAAAGCGTTTAAATTGGAGGGTTAAATTAATTTTAAAAATATAAGTATATGTTTTTGAATGCTTTATTTTGAATTCTTCTTAATTTTTTTGTTCAAATTAAGACTAATTAGCTATTCAGTATATGTTGCGCACATGTTGACAAGTTGTATTAATACTATTTAACATACATATCACTAGGTAGCCAAATGGCATGATCCTATAGTTATGCGAGTGGTTTGAGTGGAACTGTATACTTGCACGGCGCCAAAAACGAAGAACACATCATATTAACAGGACACAACGGGGCACATCCCATGAAAAAATCATACATTTGGTCGGCCGTAAAAACCGCCTTATTAGTACCTACTGTTGCTGGTTTATCCATGCAAGCAATAGCACAAGAAGCATCTGACGACAGTAATCTAGAAGTAATTCAAGTTCGAGGCATAGTAAGCAGCCTTAAGCGTGCCATGTCGGATAAAAAAGAAGCATTGATTGTATCCGACGGTATTGCTGCTGAAGATTTGGGTAAATTTCCTGATTTAAACGTAGCTGAGTCATTACAACGTATTACGGGTGTATCAATTGACCGTAGTGGTGGTGAAGGACAAGCGGTAACAGTGCGTGGTTTCGGACCACAATTCAATACTGTTTTAGTTAATGGACGCCAGTTAGCGACTGATAGCGGTGGCCGTGAGTTTAACTTCGACGTGTTAGCTGCTGACCAAATCACAGGTGCTGATGTTTATAAAAGTACGCGTGCTGATCTTCAAGAAGGCGGCATTGGTGCGACTATTAATGTATCAACTGCCCGTCCGTTCGATTACGAAGGCTTCCAGCTTATTGGTTCAGTGAAGGGCATGTACGAAACACTTTCGGAAGAGACTTCGCCTTCCGCTTCATTCCTTGTTAGTAACACATTTAACGACGATAAAATGGGCGTGTTGTTAGCCGTTTCTCGTCAAGAACGTGATATACAAATTAACACTGTGGGCACTGCCGGCTGGCGTGCCGACCAAACGATTTCTAATCGTGATGACGGCGTGTTGTTTACCAATGCCTATATTCCACGTAACTGGGATCAGGCCATTGACCAACAAGAGCGTACTCGTACTAACGCAAGCTTAGTTTTCCAATTTGCTCCGTCGGATGAAGTCAATATTACCCTTGATGGCTTTATTTCTAAATTTGAAGTCGATTCACAAGTGACTGATTTAGCTGCATGGTTTGAACCTGACCGTGTAGGCAATGCAACCATCGATCAAGCAACGGGCACTTTGCTGACATTTGATCAACAAATTGGTCTGCACGGTGGTAGTGGTGACCCAGCATCAGATTTCGTATCTTATACTCGTAATTCGCGTGATTCACAAAGCGATGGATTTGGCGTAAATGTCGAATGGGATATTACCCCTCAACTTAAGGGTACATTCGATGTATCAACGTCTTCTGCGGAAAATGATCGCGCTGGTAAAGATCGTTTCAACGTAGTGGGTATTATAAACAATTACGCATTTGACGGTACAAGCAGTGTGCCAATTGTTACTCACGATGGTTTTGGCGGCGACAGTTTACCTGATGCCAGCCGCGCTCGTTTGCATTATAATGAAAAAGGTCAGACATTTACTGATGAAGACGAAATCAACGAATTTAAAGCTGATTTTGTTTACTTAGCTGATTCGGACGTATTCCAAAAAGCACAATTTGGTGTTTACCGCCAAGAACGTGAAAAATCGGCATTTCAAATTTATGGTAATCAATGCGCATTTTGTGGTTACGGCACTGAAGCACCAATTGATACCATTGGATTTGAACCTTTCACAGCAAAGAACTTCTTCTCTGGTTACCCTGAAACCTTCTATACCTATGACGGTGATGCGTATATAGATTTCCTTGCTGATTCGGGCAACCCAATTGTAACATCGCTGCAAAATAACCGTTATACCATCAACGAAGATGTGACTAGTTTGTATCTAGACTTTACGTTTGTGTATGACATTGGTGATATGCCGTTGGCGGTTAATGTAGGCGCACGTTACGCTGAGACAGACATTAAAGTAGCTGCAGTACAAAGCTTTATTAAGGATGTTGTTCCGACCTCGGATTTAACTTTATTTGCTAACGAATTTGGCCCCGCCACCGATATCCAACAAGGTGATAGCTACTCTAATTTATTACCTAGCGTTAACGTTAAGTTAGACTTATCCGATGAAATGGTTTTACGTTTCTCTGTGTATGACTCAATGACACGCCCAACTATGTCTCAGCTATCTCCCGCGACAACGTTCAACGAGCCTCGTCGTCAGAACTTAACCGCAAGTGGTGGTAACCCTTCGCTTAAGCCGTTCACCTCTGAAAACTGGGATCTATCATTCGAATGGTATTACGCTGATGCTAGTTATTTCACCTTTGCTGTATTCAGTAAAGAAGTGCAAGACTTTATCGTAAGCTTAACTGGAGAAGAGACATATACTTTCTCAGACCGTGCTGCGGCCGATGGATTCAGATGTAATAACGACACTGGCGATAATTTATGTGCAGTAGGTCTAGCGTTAGACTCTACTCGTCCTGATTATGATGTAGTGGCAAACACTGAAGAATTGAACGGTGCAAGTGAAGTGTATACCGTTAGTCGTCCGCAAAATACGGAAACGACCAAAGTAACAGGCTATGAAGTCGCAGTGACTCACGTATTCGAAAATGGCTTTGGTGTAATGGCTAATGCCACCGTGGTTAACGCTGATACTGACTTCTTGGAAGGCTTAGGCGATTCGCAAAACTTAGTTGTTTTCTATGAGCATGACGCATGGCAAGCACGTATTGCATTCAATAACCGTGAAGCATTCTTGCGTAACGTTGACAATGGTTTTAACGGCGAGCCTATTAATACTCAAACCTTTGGTCAATGGGATGTCAGCGCTAGTTACGACATAAACGAAAACGTCACTGTCTTCGTTGAAGGTATCAACGTAACAGAAGAAGAGCTAGTGCAAACTGGCCGTTTCGACAACCAAGTTTACTCGGTTGAAGATAATGGTGCTCGCTATGCAGTGGGTGTTCGCGCCAAGTTCTAACCTAGTAATAAATAGGCGCAGTATGTGATTACATGGTGCGCTTATCTAATTACAACATCATGGCTCGCAAGTATTAAGCGGGCCATTTTTCCTATAAAATAACACGTTAAATAGATTACCCCATAAAGGATGTCAGGCTTTATTGGGTAAGGTATTTAAAGACGATTTAAGTGTGTAAATCTCACCTAAATTGAAAATAATGAGGGAGTGCAACATAGCGTGCTCCACACTAGTTATTACGCGGACTAATCCATTCATGTCAAAAGCGGTAAAGAAAATTGTCATCGTTGGTGGCGGCACTGCAGGTTGGTTAACGGCTGCTATTGTTGCTGCGCAGCATAAAACGGACGACAACAACGGTTTACAAATTGTGCTGGTTGAATCTTCTGATATTCCCACTGTCGGCGTAGGTGAAGGCACTTGGCCAACTATGAAGAACACCTTGCAGCAAATTGGCTTAAAAGAAAGTGAGGTTTTTGCTCGCTGTCATGCCGGTTTTAAGCAAGGTGGCAAGTTTGTGGATTGGGTGCACGGCAACGGCGATTTCTATTATCACCCGTTTACGGTGCCTCTAGGGTACGGGCGTATTGACTTGGCTCCTTATGTAGACAAGATTGAAAACTATGCTGTGGAGTCCAACTTTCAGCACCATGTCTGTGAAGCTGGGTTAGCGCCGCGCTCTATGGCCGATGCAGAATACAAAGGTCAATGTAATTACGCTTATCACCTCGATGCTGGTGAATTTGCCGAAGTTCTCAAAGAACACTGTAAAAACAACCTCAACGTGACGCAAGTCATCGGCACGGTTGATAAAGTCAATTTGACCGATGATGGCGCTATTGCCTCCATTACGCTCAAGAGTTATGAGCAGATTGATGCTGACTTGTTTGTGGATTGCACCGGTTTTGCTTCATTACTATTAGGCCAAGCGTTAGACGTTCCCTTCATTTCCGCCGATAAAGTATTGTTTAATGATTCAGCTTTGGCTTTGCATATGCCTTATGAAAACGCCACTAGTCCGATAGCCAGTCATACGATAGCAACAGGGCAGAGTGCAGGCTGGATCTGGGATATTGGATTAACGCACCGACGCGGTGTTGGACATGTGTATTCCAGTCAGTATTTATCTGACGATGAAGCAGAAGCGAATTTGCGCCGTTATTTGGGCCCGATGTCAGATGATATCCCCGTGCGTAAAATAAGCTTTAAGTCTGGCCACAGAGCACAAGTTTGGAAAAAGAACTGTGTGGCAGTTGGTATGGCTGCAGGGTTTGTTGAGCCTTTAGAGGCTACGGCAATCATGCTGGTGGAAATTTCAGCACGTTTTATTGCCGATAACATTCCGCCTGATACCAGCTTGACGGCGATTATTGAGAAGCGCTTTAATCAACAAATGGCCTATCGTTGGTCACGCATTATCGACTTTCTAAAACTACATTACATGCTGACCAAACGCCCGGAACCTTATTGGCAGGCGCATACGCAAGCCGACTCTATTCCAGCGTCACTGAAAGAAGACTTGGCTCTATGGAAATTTAGAGGGCCTATTACCGCCGATTTCGATGCTGCTATTGAGTTGTTCCCGGCGGCGAGCTACCAATACGTTTTATACGGAATGGGCTTCACGCCAGATTTCAGCCGTCAGCCTCATCTATACAATGAGCACGCAAATGCCCATAAAATAATACAGCGTAATCAGCAGCTTACTCAGCAGTTGCTGCAAACACTTCCTCCTCACAGAGAATATATAGAGCGGTGGTTAAGCACCCAGAGTATGAGATAACCATGAGCACACTTGTCGAATTAAGTAATACCGTACACAAAGATTTAAAACTTCGAGAAAATAGCCTGGCTCAATTTGCCCAGAGTCAGCAGATTATGCGTCTTCGGGTTTCAGAGGTAGGGAAGGCTGCAACTAATTTCCCGTTATTTTTCTCACGTAATCAGCAAGACGGCAGTTGGGTGCTATCGGCGCTTAGCAGTTTTGAGTCAATGCAAAATTTGTTTGTCGATGAAGGACGTTGGAATGCCATTTATCAACCGACAAGTCTACAAACCTTTCCGTTTTACCTAATGCAGTCTCCTAAAGTTGAAAATAGCTACACCATTGGAATCTTGGAAAGCAGTGAAGTATTTTCTAAAGAATCCGGTGAAGAGATATTTGATAGTGCAGGCCGAGCTTCTCAATTCCTAAGTAAAGCGAAAAGTTTACTGGAAGCAAGTATTAAGCAAGACATAGAAACCTATCGTTTTATGCAAGAAGCCGAAGCGTTGGGTCTTATTAAGGCCATCGATTTACAATTGGTTTTCGAAGATGGCAACACACAAAATATCGCAGGTTTGTGCACAATCGACGAAGATAAATTACAAAGCTTAACGCCTGAAAAAATGACAAGGTTAAATGATAGTGGTTATTTAATTGCTATTCACGCCATGTTGTTATCCATCTATCAGTTGAACCTGTTGCTTAGAAAGCACAATGAACGCAATACCGAAAACAAGATCACTCAACTTAAAATCGAAGTCGCGAAAGACAGAGTGGCGTCTTAACCCTTTAAACTTGTTCCGTCTTTGCCACATTTCTGGGTGGTAACAGACCGGATTATTAAGCACATAAATAGTAATCAATGTATACACAGCATGATTGCAGAGGAAATATCAGATGTCAGAAAATATGGTTCAAACGGCGGTATTCGCTTTAGTTACAGGCATTATAGGCTTGCTAACGTATTTGAAATGCCGCGGTCATGGACATAACCAGCAGAGTCAAAACAAGGAGTACTTTCTCGCTGGTGGCGGTTTAACCTGGATGTTTGTTGCAGGTTCAATCACGTTAACAAACTTGAGTACTGACCAACTGGTGGGTATGAATGGCAACCAAATGGCGTTGTTGGCTTGGTGGGAATTTTCGGCGGTGATTGGTTTGATCATTCTTGCTAAAGTCTTTATCCCGATCTATTACAAATATAATTGTACGACAACCACAGAGCTATTAGAAAAACGCTACAAAAACAAGCACATTCGTGCGGTTATTGGTATGTTGTTTTTCTTAGGTAACGCCTTGATTTATATGCCAGCTGTTATTTATTCAGGCTCACTCTTTATGCAAACCATGTTCAATGTGGATATTCCGCTTATGTATATCGCCATCGCCTTTGCTGCTTTGGGGGCGGTCTATGCCATTTTCGGTGGTTTACGGGCTGTTGCCGTATCCGATACATACTCTGGGGTACTGTTGCTAAGTATGGCTGTGTTAGTGGTTTTCTTATCGCTTGCAGCGATTGATTTTGACTTCAGTGGTATTCCTGCTGAAAGGCTAACGCTTATCGGTGCACCTGATTCTCCCTTACCCTGGCAGACGCTGCTTACCGGAATGATCTTTATTCAAATATATTATTGGGGAACCAATCAGACGATTACCCAGCGTGCTATGGCTGCTCCTAATGTTAAAGAAGCCCAAAAAGGTGTCTTCGCTGCTGCGGGTATTCGAATTCTAATCGTTCCCGCTATCATTGTCTTACCTGGTATTGTGTCATTTAAGCTTTATGGCGATATTGGTGATGCTGCTTACGGACGCATTGTAGGGGATGTAATGCCATTGTGGCTTACCGGTGTATTTGCAGCCGCAATGGCTGCTGCGGTTTTATCTACCTATAACAGCTTATTGAACTCTGCGACGGCTTTGTACGTATGTGATATTCATGAAGCTTATATTAACGACAACCCAAATGTAGTGCGCTTAAGTGGTTGGGTAACAGCGTTGCTGACTGTATTATCATTAGTCTTAGTACCAATTTACCAACAGGCCGACAGTATCATTAACTTGTTGCAACAGTTAAATGGTTTATTAAGTATGCCAATATTGTCAATATTCGTCGTAGGGTTGGTGTTCAAAGATGTTGATGCACGAGCGGGCATCGCGGCGGTCATTTTTGGGGTGTTATTGTATGGCTCTCTGACGTTTGATTTCTCGCCAATTTATTCCACTTGGCACTATATCCATTTAATGCCTATTACATTAGTTTCGTGCATCAGTTTTGCCTTGTTTGTTAACAGGTTTGTTTTAGGACAAAGGGCAAAATTTGCGTGGGGCAGTGATGATGGCGTTGAAGCTATAAGTAAAGTTTAAACATATTTAATTATCGGAAGAGACATGAACAACCTGAGAAAGAGTAACATCCGTCAATTGCCCAAAGGGACGTTTGATACCCTAATTATTGGCGGCGGCATTAATGGTGCTGTTGCCGCAGCAGCACTGGCGGCGAAAGGGGTAAAAGTCGCGTTGATCGATAAAGGCGATTTTGCGGGCTTTACAAGTTCTAATTCTTCCAATTTGGCCTGGGGAGGCATTAAGTATTTAGAGAGTTATGAATATGCTCTGGTCAACAAGCTGTGTAAAAGTCGTAATCATTTGATGCGCAGTTATCCGTCTACGGTAAAAGAGATTCGTTTTTTAACCAGTATTCAAAAAGGCTTCCGCTTTCCGCCCTTGTTTGTGTATATGGGGACTTTATTATATTGGGTGATGGGGCGGCTATTTACTAAAATGCCTCACTACCTTAGCGGTGGTAAAATTAAGTCTTTGGAAGACGTTATCAATACACAAAACGTCGTCGGTGGATTTGAATACTCAGATGCTTACTTACAAGACAATGATGCGCGTTTTGTTTTTAACTTTATCCGTTCGAGTATGAGTTACGGTTGTATTGCCGCGAACTATGTAGAGTCCCTTGGTTCCACAAAAAACGGAGACATTTGGACCACAAAAGCGAAAGATGCCATAACGGGGGAAGAATTTGAGATTACCTCTAAGGTATTGATTAATGCCGCGGGTCCATTTGTTGATCCCCTGAATGATTTAAACCAAGAAAAAACTGAACACCATCACGTGTTCTCGAAAGGGATTCACCTTATTGTTGATCGCGTAACTGATAGTAATAAAGTGCTAACCTTTTTCGCAGACGATGGGCGTTTGTTTTTTGTTATCCCTATGGGGCCAAAAACCTGTATCGGTACAACTGATACCCAGGTAGAAAATCCTTATGCCCATGTCACAGAGGCAGACCGTCAGTTTGTTTTGGATAACGTAAACAAGTTATTGGCTCTTGATAAACCACTGACCAAAGACGATGTTATTGCGGAGCGCTGTGGCGTGCGTCCACTTGCTATAAAAGGCTCAGGTGGGAAGGCTGATTGGGTTCAATTGTCTCGCAAACATGCAATTGACCAGAATTCTGAGCATAAGTATATGTCTATATTTGGTGGAAAACTGACGGACTGTATTAATGTCGGGGATGAAGTAGCAGGTATAGTGAAAAGTTACGGCATCGACTTACCCTTTGCCGATTTTAAGTGGTATGGCGAGCCTGACGATACGGTACGTGATGAATTTTTTCATCGGGCCAAGTTGATGAATTTTGACGCGCTAACACCTGAAACATCGTCGGAACCACTCACGTTACGTTTTTGGCGTCGTTATGGGCGTAACGCCATAAATATGCTGGAAGACATTCGTGAAAATCCCGAAAAAGCTGAGTTACTTATTGAAAACTCAGAATATTTACGAGTAGAAATAGAGCACGCTGCCCAGCGCGAAATGGTCACGAAGTTAGAGGATTTTTTGCGCCGCCGTTCTAAAATCTCTTTAGTTGTGCGTCAAGAAGACATACTTGCGGCCCCAGGGTTACGAGAAGCCTGTGAAATATTATTTGGCGATGAGGCTGAAGCCAAATTACAGGAATATATTACCAGTGTACGTAAAGATGTTAGTCCCGCCACAGATGTGATAGCTTAGCTTTATTCGAGGCAGTGCACAGTGTGTACCGCCTCGTTTCAGCAAAAATAAAGAGTTGTAAGCTGCATTTTATGCCGCGTTCAGGATTAAATGAACAAATTAGATATAATTCATTTACATTCGTGACATCACTCAATAAATAAAAGATACTTGCTGTTGTAAAATTAGCATTAGGGATCGCATATTTAATGGCCTAGAGGCCATTTTTTTATACCTGAATACCCAAGTGTACCGTATAGACGGTCTGCTAATCGGCCATCAAAAGCAACCAGTTTTGAACATTAAAGTAAGAGATATCCTCTATGACAATCAGCTACATCCCTCTTGATAAAGAGAAACATAAAGACCTTAAAATAAATCTTCAGCACGATTTCGGCTATGCCAAAGAAGCCCATATTGCTGCGGCATCTATCCGTGAATACGCTCAGCTTGCTAGCGTGATGCCAGTTGTTTTTGTTAAAGATCCGAATTCAGAAAACTTCCACTCTGTTGCCGTGTTAGGCACTGAGAAAGGCGCGAACTTATTTGTTCACGAAGGCAAGTGGCAAGTACATTGTTTGCCAATGAACATTCAGCGCTATCCTTTCGATGTACGTCCTGATGGTGAAAAGCTAGGCGTATTCTTTGACGAGAACAGCTCATTGGTAACGGACGACGGTGAACCAGTTTTCACTGCGGAAGGCCAACCTAGCCCGTTTTTAGAGAACCGTCAGCAGTTGCTTTCAGAATTAGCTAATAGTGAAATGGCGACTCAGCGTTTCATTAAAAAATTAGTTGAGCTAGATTTGCTTGATCCAATTGAATTATTGGTTAATTACACTAACGGCGAAAAACGCAATATTACGGGCATGTTCAGTGTCAGTGAAAAGCGCTTACAAGATTTAGACGAAGCGCACGTTGTTGAACTGCACAAAAGCGGTTTCTTAGGTGCTGCTTATGCAATACTTATGTCATTAGGGCAACTGAATCGTTTGGTTCAATTGTCGAATAACACAGACAAGCCGATTCAGAACTTGCAATTGCGTGTTGGTGATGCGATCACTAAAGATCAAACAGCAGAACAGCCTGCTGCCAACGCATAATTATATAAATGTCCCGTCCTAGAATAAGTTGACGGTTTTAAGCCCGCTTTATAGCGGGCTTTTTTATGGGGAATCAAATCTGTCGCTAACGTAAAGACGTGATGACGATAGTATTAATAGCTGTTTACATATTTTTTGTTCTACTTGGTACATAAATCGATTAGCTTATCCCTTGGTTTTATTTTGTCAGCCCCCAACTATTCAACATGACGTATCAAAACAGCCGAGGAAATCTTTATTATGCCTGATCCGACTTATACTCCCCCTGCCATTTGGTCTTTCGATGCCGAAAATGGCGGAAAGTTTGCTAATATTAATCGCCCTACAGCGGGGGCTCGTTTTGATAAAACGCTTTCTCGAGGTGAACATCCTTTTCAATTGCATTCGATGGCTACCCCAAACGGTGTCAAAGTAACGGTTATGCTTGAGGAGCTACTTTCTGCCGGTTTCAGCGGCGCAGAATACGACGCCTATCCTGTTAATATTGGTGAAGGTGATCAGTTCGGTAGTGGTTTCGTGGAAATCAATCCCAACTCAAAAATTCCAGCACTAATTGATACCACAACGACCCCAGAAACAAGGGTCTTTGAGTCTGGATCTATTTTGCTATATCTTGCTGAAAAATTTGGCGCATTTCTGCCCAAAGATCATGCTGGGCGAACAGAGTGCCTGAATTGGTTATTTTGGCAGATGGGTAGCGCACCGTTTCTTGGTGGGGGTTTTGGACATTTTTATGCATACGCACCGGAAAAGTACCAATACCCTATCGACCGTTACGCAATGGAAGTTAAACGTCAACTTGATGTGTTAAACCAACAACTTGCAAACAATAAGTACATTGCAGGTGACGAATATACCATCGCAGATATGGCGATTTGGCCTTGGTACGGGGCGCTTGTACGCAACACCGTATATAACGCTGCTGAGTTTCTACAGACCCATGAATATACCCATGTGGTTCGTTGGGCGAACGAAATTGCTGAACGAGCTGCTGTTAAGCGCGGGATGATGGTTAATCGTACGTGGGGCGAACCAGAAGAGCAATTACCTGAGCGACACGCGTCATCTGATTTTGACGCACAAAAATAACAGGCAATAATTTTATTTTTTAAGCCACCATCAGGTGGCTTTTTTGCTAATTAGATAGACCATATAACTGCTTCAGTGTTGTTAATTTTGACAATATTTAAGTATCTACAAGGTTCTTTGCAGATTAGTTTTTAGGAGTAGGGCGATTAAGCGGCTATTATTAGTTGCAAGCAGATGTCGCTGTGATCCAGCCCGTTGCCGACCCGTAGTATTCAGGACCCATTTTATTTAGCAAAATCAAACAGGTAATCTCCATGATTGAATTTTCATTGAACGGTAAAAAAATCACCTCCGATGCTGAGGCCGATACACCCTTGTTATGGGTAATACGCGACGAATTCGGCCTTAAAGGAACAAAATTTGGGTGTGGTATCGCAATGTGCGGTGCGTGTACTGTGCACTTTAATGGTTCGCCCGTGCGTTCGTGTTCATTGCCGATTGGCGCCATCGCCAATGCTGAAATTCGCACGATAGAAGGCTTAGAGGATCAGCATCCTTTGCAAAAAGCATGGGTAGAGCACCAAGTTCCACAGTGTGGTTACTGCCAGTCAGGACAAATCATGCAAGCGGCCGGGTTATTAGCGACCAACGCTAACCCAAGCGAAGAGGAAATTGAAGCCTACATGAGTGGTAACTTATGCCGATGCATGACCTATGCGCGCATCAAAGAAGCTATTAAAGATGTGGCGGGGCAATCGGATTCAGTCGTGCAGATTTACAACCCTAAGCTAGACGCAAAGCAAACACAGGGAGTAAGTTAATATGACTCGTTTACGTAAAGATAGTGTTGAACAAAGTCGTCGCAGCTTTTTGATTGGCTCAGTTGGCGGTGGTTTATTGATGGCTTTTGCGCCGAGCATTAATGCCCTTGAAGTGGTTACCGGTGGCGCATCAAAAAAATTATCGGATAAACTATTTAGTCCGACTGTTTGGTTTGAAATTGATACCAATGGAAATATTCTAGTCAATGTTGCGCGGGCAGAAATGGGACAACATGTTGGCACTGCTATTGCGCGTATCGTAGCTGATGAGCTGGGTGCAGATTGGCAAAACGTTCAAATCAAACATGTAGATACCGACCCTAAATGGGGATACATGGTCACAGGTGGCTCATGGTCAGTGTTTCAAACGTACGTGCCTATGTCACAAGCGGGTGCCGCTGGCCGTACCGTACTGATTGAAGCTGGCGCAAAGATACTAGGTGTTAAACCACAAGACTGTAAAACGCAAAACAGCATGGTAGTGGCGGGTGATCAATCCGTTAGTTTTGCCGATATTGTAAAAAATGGCAAAATCGACCGCGAATTTAGTGCAGATGAGTTGGCTCAATTCAAGCCGAAGAGCCCTGGGAGCCGACAGCTCATTGCAAAACCGAGTCAAGCGCTAGATATTCCAGCAAAAACTAACGGTAGTGCTACCTACGGTATCGACGTTGAGCTAGACAATATGGTCTATGCCAGACCCGTCGTCCCACCTACACGCCACGGCAGTGTTGTTAAAAGCGTGGATGACAGTGCCGCTAAGAAAGTAAAAGGGTACCAGGGTTATGAAATCCTTAAAGACCCCACAGATACTGTACAGGGCTGGGTAACGGTATTGGCTGATAGTTACTATGGTGCGATAAAAGCGGGTAATGCACTGCACGTTGAATACAGCTTGGGAGAGACAGCCAATGTTAGCGAGCAGGATATTCTTGAGCAAGGTGTCGCACTGGCTAAAGATAAAACTACCGGCACCTTGGTGGTTGATAAAGGAGACATCGCTCAAACTGCTGAATCAGCAAAATCGTCGCTAGAATCTGTATATCGAACCTCTTCGGTATTGCACTTTACTTTGGAGCCCGTTAACGCCGCTGTCGAGTTTAAAGATGGCATTTGCCACGTACATTGTGGCAATCAGTGGCAGTCATTATTTTTGCCAGTGGTAGCCAAGGCAGTGGGCCTGAGTGAAGACAAGGTGATTATTCATCAGTATTATTTAGGTGGGGGATTCGGTCGCCGCCTTGCTGGCGATTATATGGTACCTGCGGCACTGACAGCGAAGGCAATTGGTAAACCCGTTAAACTGGTTTTTACGCGTGAAGATGATGCGCGTTTCGACTGTGTTCGCTCTCCTTCCGTACAGCAAATGAATGCTTATTGGGATGCAGACGATAATCTACTTGGCATTGAACATGGTGCGGCCGCTGGTTGGCCTACGTTAGCGATGGCACCCGCTTTTATGCCTGAAGGCGTAGATAAAAAAGGTAAGTTTGACCCATTTTCGATTGCAGGTGCTGACCACTGGTACACGTTAGAAAACCACCGAGTGCGGGCTATTAATAATCCACTTGCCCAGAAAACCTTTGTTCCTGGATGGTTGCGAGCAGTAGGGCCGGGTTGGACGGGCTGGGCAGTTGAGTCGTTTATGGATGAAATTGCCCATAAGCAAAACCTTGATCCAATTGATTTTCGTCTATCGTTACTAGACGCCAGTGGTAAAAATGCTGGTGAAGCCCCCGTTTCTGTTGGTGGCGCTAAGCGACTCGCTAAGGTGCTAACTGATATTCGCCAACAAACGAATTGGGGGCAAACGCTGCCTAAAAATCAAGGCCTAGGCATAGCTATTTCGTCTGGGCAAGAGCGTGATATGCCAACTTGGGGGGCGTGTGTTGCCCATGTTGAAGTGGATCCTACAACAGGTGCGGTAAAGGTACATAAGTTAACGGGATTATTAGACTGCGGAACAGTTGTTCACCCTGATGGTGCTTTAGCGCAAACTCAAGGCTCGATGCTATGGGGTTTGAGTTTAGCCTTGTTCGAAGGAACTGCGTTTGAGAAGGGTCAAGTAAAAGATACTAACCTCAACACGTATTCACCTCTACGCATGAACAACCTACCCGAGTTGGATATCAGTTTTGTGCAAAACACAGAATTTCCTACTGGGTTAGGGGAGCCGGGTTTGATTGCTGTCGCGCCAGCTATTGCTAACGCAATCTTTAATGCAGTGGGTGCCAGAGTCAGAGATTTACCTATTCGCCCAGAAGCAATATTGGCAGCTATGCCAAGCTAGCTGTTTTGTGGCGCGTTACTTATTACAGTACGCGCCACATAATCATTATAAATGAATAATCACACTATTCTGACCAGCCTCAAATTCCCCAAAAAATTAAAGGCTTAGCAAAAGCACTCTGTCTATTTAACGTTCTTGCAATGCTTCCTTACATTTAGTAATTTGCTGCTCACGCAATCAAAATAATAAAAATAAGAGAATGCAGTATGTCAGTAGAAACCCTCTACAAGGTTATCCTTTACCCTTTTATCAATGAGTCCCTTGCTAGTTTAAAAGCTATGACCAATCTGTCGGGTACCGCAGGCGAACCCTTTATGGACAAAGTCGCTGATTTTCGGTTCAAGGGATACGCAGTATGCTCCGAAGTGACAGGGAATTTAAATGGTGTGATCATGATGCATCATTACCCTGAAACAGCGATTTCCATTGGTAATGCAGTCTGTCAAAGTATGTTTAATGAGATCTATCAGCATCAAGAGATGACGGATGATTTGCGTAATGCTTTGGCGGAGTGGGGTAATACCATCGTTGGCCGTTCAACTGATTTACATAGTCGATATAGCCTAGAATACGGTTTTTCTAGTCCGTATTTTGTCGAAGATTTGAGTGAGATGGATAAGTACCTAAACGGCGTTCAAGACGTTGTTACCGTACCGATTAATATTGAAGGTGTCGGGCGGTATTATTTTAATCTATTGATACGCAACGTAGTTTATCGCGAAGGAGGAATTAAGCGAGAAGAAAGTGTTGGTATCGAAAACCCCCATGCAAACGCACTCACAAAAGACAGCCAAATTTTATTGGTCGACGATAGTGCAATGATCCGTAAAGCGTTAACCAGATTCCTGCACGAATTGGGCTACTCTAATGTCATTGAAGCTAATGATGGAAGTGGTGCGCTAGAAATAGTCAAAAGTAACCCACCTGATTTTATTTTCATGGACGTTGTGATGAATAAACTCAATGGTGATAAAGCGTTAGCTGAAATTCGTCGCTTGGGTTCAAATGTACCCATTGTTATGCTTTCCTCTGTCACAGATCAATTATTAGTTAAATCCTGTCAGGAACAAGGTATATCCGGCTTTATATTCAAACCTATTCATGCAAACAATGGGACTGAAATAATAGCGCGCTACCTGAAGGTCGCATAAATAGTAAGCGATGCAATTGTGCCTCGATTTATGGGGCGATTTGATTGTTAATAATTCCTTAAGAATTAGGCAATATACTTTTGCATTAATTAATTTTGATTGCTCTGTTTGCTGACAATACTGAATTGTCGATCCGACACGTTACCGTCAGCAAAACATAAATTTGGTGTTGTAAAATGGAATTGTCTGTCGTTATCCCGGCCAAAAACGAAGCGCAGAATGTCGCGCCATTGATCCATGAGATTATCGAAATACTCGACGGTACCGTCGAGTTTGAAATCGTATATGTAGATGATGGCAGTGATGATCGCACTATCAACGAACTGTACAAAATAATTGATGCTGGTTTTGATTGTATTCAACCTGTTCGGCATAAGACAAGCGTGGGACAAAGTACCGCCATAATGAGCGGCGTTAAGGCTGCTAGCGGTGAATTGATTGTTACGATGGACGCAGATGGTCAAAACGATCCAGCGGATATACCCAATTTACTACAAGCTGCCCGCGAGCTACCTCCAGGAACCGATTTTTGTGTAGCGGGCTACCGCCGAAAACGCAAAGACACTGCCTGGAAACGTTTCCAGTCGAAAGTGGCTAATGGTGTACGTGCTTGGCTATTAAACGATGGAACCCCAGATACTGGCTGTGGTTTAAAAATCATTCCTAAACATACTTTTATGAAACTACCCTATTTCGATCATATGCATCGATTTCTTCCTGCATTGGTCAAGCGTATTAATGGTCAAGTCATTGTGCTTGAGGTTAACCACCGGGATCGCCAAGCAGGGGAGTCCAAGTACAATATGTTAGGTAGGCTTAGAGTGGGGGTGGTTGATATTTTCGGGGTGTTATGGCTAACGCGTCGGGTTAAAATACCTGAGTATTTGGATTAGTTAATGCTCCAAAAAAAGCGTATATTATTTTCCTCCAAGGGACTGCAAAAAGGTTTGTTGTTTTTATTTGTGTGCGCTGTATTAGGCGGACTCATTAGCACGCTACCGTTATTTGATGCTTTCAATCGTCATTGGGTTGATTCTACTATTCGTAATAATGGCATTGAAGGGATAGGATATTTTCTATTATTCAGTGCTGGCACAATGGCTATCGGTTGCCCACGACAGGTTATGGCGTTTCTAGGAGGGTATGCCTTTGGCTTTGTGCAAGGCGTAGCACTGTCAGTGGTCGCCGCTATCATTGGATGTCTGTTAAGCTTTTTTGTTTCTCGTATGTTACTTAGACCGTTAATCACGCGTCGTTATGCTCAGCGTATTCACCGTATTAATGATTTTCTAAAAGACAAACCCATCACAAAAACTGTTGTAATTCGTCTGCTACCGGTAGGCAATAATTTACTGACTAACCTACTCGCTGGTGTAACTGATGTAAAAGCGCGCTACTTCTTGATTGGCTCAGGCATTGGTTACATCCCTCAAATGGCGGTTTTTGCTTTGATGGGAAAAGGCATTGTTGTGCTATCAATTTGGAAAATAGTGTTAAGTGTGGCGCTGTTTTGCGTTTCTAGCGCATTGAGTATTGGTTTGTATAAGCAATATAAGAATTCGAAAATCGTGGAAGCAACCGCTAAGCCACAAAAAAATGCGTTAATGTGTGAATAGGCTATTTAGCGCGGAGTGGTATTAATGACCGTCTCATCTGCAACATTGTTAAACAGGCCGCACTTCCTCAGTGGGCATAATCATTATACTAACGTTATTTGGCTGTTGTTACTTGCCTGTTCAATGATTCTATTGGGGTTAGGATTACGCGATCCTTGGCCAGCGGATGAGCCTCGTTTTGCTTTAATTGCTAAAGATATGGTCGATTCTGGTCAGTGGTTTTTCCCCATGCGGGGCGGCGAGTTATATCCTGATAAGCCACCAATATTTATGTGGTCGATTGCTATTTTCTATGCATTATTTGGCTCCCTCAAACTGGCATTTCTGGTCCCCAGTGCATTGGCAGGCATTGTTACCGTTTTACTTGTTTATGATATTGGCCGCAGATTATGGTCTGAGCAAATTGGTTGGTATGCAGGCTTGTTGTTATTAGCTACATTGCAATTTATCTTACAAGCAAAAACCGCTCAAATTGATGCCATGGTGTGCTGCTGGATCACGATCGGATGTTACAGTCTGCTGCGCTTCTTGCTCCTTAAAGGCAGTTGGTTTTGGTATTTTCTTGCTTGGTTTTTTATGGGGCTCGGCATTATTACCAAGGGGGTCGGTTTTCTTCCTGTATTAATGCTTATTCCTTATGTCGTCCTTAGGTTGAGTAAGCAGGAGTACGTCATCAATTCAACCCCTGGTTGGTCTTGGCATTGGTTGCTTGGGCCCGTCGTTATGTTGGGGGCGATCTGTTTATGGTTCTTACCTATGTTGTATTGGGTTGATATCCAGCAAAATCTATTTTTTGATGCGTACCGCGATAATATTTTGTTTAAACAAACAGTGACTCGCTATGCTGATTCTTGGCATCACGTTAAACCCTTTTGGTATTATCTGACGAGCGTTATTCCCGTATTTTGGTTACCATTAAGTCTTTGTATACCTTGGGTCATTAAGCCTTGGGCCAAAGCGATCAGAAGTAGTGACTGGCGTGTTACGCTTGTTCTTGGTTGGATAGTGCTGTTATTAATTTTTTTTAGTATTAGTCCGGGAAAGCGCGGGGTCTATATTTTACCGGCATTGCCAATGTTAGCCTTGATAATCGCGCCTTATTTGCAGCAAATATTACAGAGCAAGTTATTGAACTGGCTGTTATTTGTATTTGTATTTGTATTGTCGATTGGGTTATTTCTATTTGGCCTAGGTGGTCAAATTGACATGGCCTTTGCTAATAAACTCGGTATTAAATACGATATTGAGCCCTGGGCATTTTTTATGACGCTTGGAGTGATAGGGTTACTTATTTCAGTCTTTGTTGTGGCGGCGAAAAAACGCGGGATAAAACCTTTTACCAGCTGGATAATATTTATACCCTTATTATGGATTGGTTATTCTACCAGGGGCTATCAGTTATTGAATAAGGTCAAAACACCTAAAAATGTATTTACGTCGATGGCCGATGTCGTTTCCAATGATGCACAGCTGGCGTTAATTAACTTTTCTGAGCAATTTATTTTATTCTCACCTTACCCAGTGACACATTTTGGTTATCACACGCCTGTAGCCCCGCAAATTAAAGCGGCATGGCGCTGGCAAAAAGATAAACCCAATGGCGTTATCTTACTCGACGCCACATCAGTAACAGACTGCTTTGATATGCAAAAAGCGTTGCCTGTAGGGCTTGCACACAGAGTAAACTGGGTCGTGCTAAAGTATAATGCCAGACGCTCAACTTGTGCTGAACCTAGCATTAAGGTTAATGAGTTTTCTAAGCTTTCATCAAGCATTAAGTGATATATCACTCGGTGATTGATTGAAGTGGCGCTTAAACTCACGACTAAATTGTGATGCACTTGAGTAACCCACTTGAAAAGCGGCTTCATTCGCTCTTGTGCCGTTAGCGGTAATTAAGTCCTTGGCTTTGACTAAACGGATTTTCTTTAGATATTGCAAGGGTGATTCAAACGTGACTTGTCTAAACGCTCTATGGAAGGCTGACACGCTCATATTTACGTCTTCTGCTAAGGTTTCTACTGAAATAGGGCTAGCATAATTGGCGTGCAAGGTATTTAGCGATCGCGCTATGCGAGCGTAGTGTCCGTCGTGTTGAGCCAAGCCAATTAAGGTTTTTCCTTGAGGCCCACATAACACGCGATAAACTAGCTCTTTGACGATATCGGCGCCAAAAATATCACTTTCGATGGTGTTCGGCAGTACCTCAATCAAGCGCTGTATGGTTTGCATTAATGGGCCATCTATTTTTGCTGACTGAACGCAGCTAACTTGGCGACATTGTTCATTATCTATGTAACCTTGGTGTTGGCGCATTTGATTGACCAATTTGTGCAACAGCGTCGGATCGACATCTACAGCTAAACCCATGATGGGTAAACCCTCTTCAGTGAACGCTTCACATTCTAGAGGCATAGGGATCCCCAGAACCAAATAGTTTCCTGCTCCGTACTGAATTTGATGTTCAGGAAAATGAATCACTTTTCGACCTTGAGCAACGATGATAATGCCTGATTGATAAACCAGCGGTTGTCGAGAGTTACCTTTGCTGGCGCGGAAAAAGTGCACACCAGGTATAGATGTTCGAACATTGCCTTCAAGGTTGTGTAAATCCGCATGCTCAGCGAATGTATTCAATGCAGTTGCGATTTTATCCATGAGCTTCTCTTACAATTTTATTAAGAGCTAAAATACTTAATTTGATAGTTTTAGGCAAGCTTTTGCGGTTTATTGCTCTTTTAAAGTATCTTTTTAGCCACTAATATACCTCTACTGATTTAAAGGTTCGTTGCGTACCACGAACTTGACAACAAACTTACATTTCCTATAGGGGACATTAATATGAAATTCAGTTACGTAAACTCAACCCAGATACAGTTTGGCCAAGGACAAATAGCATCACTGAGCAAACTTATCTCTCCCAAGCAAAAAGTACTGGTTGTGTATGGTGGTGGTTCGATTAAAAAGAACGGTGTATATGATCAAGTGGTCGCGGCGTTAGCCGATCATAACTGGCTTGAATTCTCAGGTGTAGGCGCTAACCCAACAATTGAAGTGCTTGATAAAGCGGTTGCCATTGCTAAAGAGCAGAAGGTTGACTTTGTGTTAGGCGTCGGTGGTGGCTCAGTAATTGACGGTGTAAAATATATCGCCGCTGCGGCAACCTATGAAGGTGAAGGATGGGATATTCTGACCGGCAAGCATAAGGTCACAAATGCACTGCCTTTGGGTGCAGTATTAACACTTCCTGCGACTGGTTCCGAGTCGAATTCAGGCTCAGTGGTAAGTAAAGCCGCGACACACGAAAAACTAGCTTTTATGGCTCCGGCGGTTCAACCTAAATTCGCAGTGATGGATCCAGACGTCATGAAAACGTTGCCTCAACGTCAATTGGTCAATGGTTTAGTCGATGCATGGGTGCATACTTGTGAGCAATATTTGACGTTTCCAGCGGGCGCTTTGGTGCAAGACGGTTATGCGGAAGCATTACTTAAAGCATTAAAAACCTTAGGCGATAATTTTGCTGAGCAGGATGATGCATGGCGTGCTAATTTGATGTGGGCGGCTAATCAGGCTTTGAATGGCTTAATTGGCTCTGGTGTAGCGCAAGATTGGGCGACTCATATGATTGGACATGAATTAACGGCCTTGTATGGCGTGGACCACGCCCGCTCATTAGCTATCATTCAGCCTTCATTGTTGCGCAATCAACTTGCGGTTAAAAAAGCCAAACTAGAACAGATGGGCAAAAATGTCTTTGGTCTAGCAGATTCTGATGATTTAGCTGAGCGCACTATCGACGCCATTGAAGATTTCTATCATAGCTTGGACGTAGCGACGAAATTGACTGAACATAAAGGCGATAAAGCGCACGCAATAGATGCGGTTATGGCACAACTTGAAGCTCATGGAATGAACGCTATTGGTGAAAATCAAGCGATTACATTAACCCAGAGTCGTGAAATTCTTAACCAAGCTGTCGCTTAGGGAGTGTTTTTAGATAAGTATTTATGTGTTGCCGCTGAGTCTTATTCTTGAGGCGTTAGCGGTTTTTATAATGTTTACTTATGAAAAGTGGGTTACACGCAAACGGTGTAACCCATAATATTACTAGTTGTTCTCTTGAATAATATGCACATCGCGCTGAGGGAAAGGTATTGTGAGGCCAGCCTCTTCAATGGCACCTTTGAGCATTGGACGAATATCGAAGAACAATGACCAATAGTCCTCTGTTTTAACGAAGGCTCGCACTAAGAAATCGACTGAGCTTGCACCTAAATCAACCACAGCAACCACATTGCCTTCCTCCTGCAAAACTCGTGGATCATTCTTAATGGCTTCTTCCATAGCCGCTTTACCTTTAGCGATATCATCGGAATAAGAAATACCGATAGATATCTCTACCGCTCTTACACTGCTTGCCGTGTAATTGGTGATGTTACCGTTAGCTAATGGACCATTGGGTACAATGATAATACGCTTATCAAAAGTTTCGAAGGTCGTAACGAAAATGCCGATATCGATAACCGCACCTTCTAATCCTTGTGCGCCAACATAGTCCGATACTTTGAATGGGCGAAAGATTAGGATCATAACCCCGCCAGCGAAGTTAGATAAACTTCCCTGCAAAGCGAAGCCTACCGCTAAACCTGCGGCGCCTAAAATAGCCACGAAAGAGGTAGTTTCAATTCCCACCATTGATGCCACGCTAATAACAAGCAACACCTTGAGGACAACTTCAAATATATTGGTTAAAAATTGCGCTAAGGTCTCATCAGGCAGCCCTTTAACAGCGTGGCGTCTTACGGCGTTGCTGACTTTTCCGATAATCCACAGGCCAACAACTAGTACAATGATGGCTAGAATAAGCTGACCACCGTACTCAGTGCCTAACGTGATAGCTTTGTCATAGAATGTTTGCAATTGTGTTTCGAATGATTCCATTAAACGTCCCTTTTAAGTATTTATTCCGCAAACGACTACTGATGTTCGCAATGTGATTGTGATGCGGCAAACGAAAAGGATTACCGCCATCAGTCACTTATTGCTCTTAGCAATGTGACATACATTAAATTCTATGGTGGAACGGCTGAAAAGGGTATTAGACAATAGTTTATTGAATTTACGCGTTTTTAAAGAAGCTAAAAACGGAATAATCAAACAAGCGAATTGGACGACTAGCGCTTGCTAAAAGTGATTTTTTCTAGATGAACATACTTCGACATAGCAACGCAATATTAATGACAAGGTAGAGCCATTTGTACAAATAATTGCTCCAATTGACGCTCTATAGTGTCTTTATCACCAGTGGCTTTTAAATAAGTACGCCAACCTATGATATTCACTTGCAACGTTTTAGCGGCTGCAATTACATCTAATTGAGCGGGCAGAGTACCTTGTTCTTTTGCCTCGTTTAGTACTTGAGCAAACAAGGCTTCGACATTTACAAGAAGAGAGCGGACCTGTGTTAAAATTTCAACATGACTTTCATCAAGTTCAGATAACGTTTTTACCAGCATGCACAATTCACTTGGTCTGTTCGCGTTAGGGCTTAGCACTAATTCAAATAATAGCGTTTTAAAAGCTTGTAACACATCAATCTGGCCAAAAACTTGGACTTGCATTTGCGTGCCAAGAGCTTGAGCATAATGGTTTAGCACGGTGATGAACAACGCGGATTTACTGCCAAAGGCGGCATAAATACTGCCAGGACGCATATCTATTGAACTTTGTAATTCACGAGTAGACGTACCTAGGTAGCCTTTTTCCCAGAATAAGTTTTTAGCTTTTTCGAGTACTTCTTCCCTATCGAATTTCGATATATTCGCCATACTCACCTCTCTATAAAATGTTTATTCGCTGTGATTAGCATATACAACACAGTATGCTGATAAATTAAATTCTGGTTATTTACGTTATTGTGCCGATATTGACATACCACTTATATGCACTTTAATGTTGTTGCCCAAGACACAGTTTTTGAACGAGCGTTCAACTAAAGATTACCGTTCTCACGATATTATGTCAATCGTTGACTGTTCCAAATTGCTTCGATATATATCGAAGCAATTTTGTTATCAAGTAGCAAATTAGCACGAATATAGATAATTTTTAGTGACTTAAGTTGTGAACCTGATGTGGGTATTTTAAATTTTTAGAAAGGATGTTATGCGTTATTATCTTATTACATTATGTGGAATAACTGGTAAACGTCATTTTTATAAAATTATTCACTGTAATCGATGATTATCCATTTTCCTTTAACGAAAGCGCTTAATGTCAACCAGACTTTAGTATATAGTCTGCGGAAAATTAGCATGTAAATCAGTGAGTAAGACTTTCACAATCTAAAACACTGGGTTTTAGTCAGAGATTAAAACAGGAGTTCGACGTTATTCCTCAGGTCATGCCCGAAGTAGGCAGAAATCATAAGCTCGTTAATCGGGCCAGAATACTCATTGTCGATGATGAACCGATCAATATTCATATTTTGTCTAATGCGTTGACTGAAACCTACGACATATTCGCGGTTACTTCTGGTTCTGCGGCGATTGATTTTTGCTTGGCAACACCGCCCGATCTGATTTTGATGGATATTGATATGCCCGTCATTGATGGCGTCGCTGCGTGCAATCTGTTAAAAGAATATACTGAAACCCAAGACATCCCCATCGTATTCGTCACCGGCCACGGAGACGCGAGCGCTGAGGATCGCTGTTGGAATGCTGGGGGTGTTGACTTTTTGACCAAGCCGGTAAACGTCAACACGTTGAAGCATCGTATTAAATCCCATCTGGCGTTTAAATTTTTAACTGATGAGTTACGTCGAATGGCTTATCAAGATGGTCTAACGCAAGTCAGCAACAGGCGATATTTCGATGAGTATTTGGCCCGCCAGCAAAAGCTTAATCAGCGTTCAGGTAACTCGCTTGGTTTACTGATGTTTGATATTGATTTCTTTAAATCATTCAACGATCTTTACGGGCATCTAGCCGGCGACGATAGCTTGAAACTCGTTGCTAAGGCATTGAAAGATGCGGTCGATCGCCCCGGAGATTTTGTGGCACGCTTTGGTGGAGAAGAATTTGCGATTGTATTGCCAGAAACTGACCTTACTGGCGCAATCTCAGTTGCTAAAAAAGTTCAGCAAGAAATACACGCCTTACAAATTGAACATGAAGGCTCACCATTTGGAATGATCACGGGCAGCATAGGCATTGCCGTTTGCGACCCGGTATCTGCAGAACAAAACGAATTAATAGAGATTGCGGATAAACGACTGTATCAAGCAAAGACTTCTGGTCGAAATATGTTTATTTCTCAGTAATTACGTTTCTTTCCTGGCCTTCAATTAATTGACCAAATCTGCACTTAACTCGTATTCAAGGGAAGGGTCGACTAAAAACTTTCCCGCCATGGCTTCTCGGCCAAGTAGCATCAGGTAAGTCATTTCAGAGCGGTCAGTTAACGTAAGTTGAATATCCCAATTCAAATCCGCCATCTTAATTTCAGTCTTAATAGTATAGCGTTTCTCTAGAGTGGCGGTGGAGCTTTTCACCCGCTTAATGACCTCCACTTTTGCTTCACGGCGGACAATTTCCGCTACGTTGTGGATATTCGGATGAATATCAAAACTAACCCATAATTTCCCATCACGCTTGAATTCCTCAATATTATCAACATGTAATGAGGATGTCGTGGCGCCAGTATCGACCCGTACATTTAAAGATTGAATGGTCAGCTCAGGTAAATCACACAATTCAAGTGTGCCAATTATGGGTTTATTCAAATATCTATGCATGATTAAGTCTCATCAAATGTAGGTGGCACGGGCGATAAATTATCTTGTAGTAATTCAACATGCTCGGCCACAGAATCAGGGGCGTGAAAATAGGCGATGTGATACATCGCTTCGCCCTCTTGAGCCAAGGGTATATTTTGTTTGCCAATGACGACGCCTTCAGCAGGGCTAAGCACTGTGGTTAATGGCGTGCCATAAGGGTCTGCAATGGTTGCGAGCGGCGCACCTTTGAGCACGTGGTCCCCAAGCTGTGCAATATGATTAACAAAGCCGCTTTCTTGAGCTCGGACCCAACCGCTTTGACGAGCAACAAAGCGTTGGATAGAGTCATTTTTTGTGCGTCTTGCACTTAGCATGCTTAGTGAACGCATAACATTGATAATACCCTTTACTCCAGCGCGGATCGAAAATTCATCGTATCTTAACGCTTGTCCCGCCTCATAAAGCAGAATATTCACCCCTAGATCAGATGCGGCTTGGCGTAAAGAACCATCCCGCAAGTTGCTGTTAAGTAACACAGGAACGCCAAACGCTCTGGCCATTTCCATGGTTTGCTTATCATCTAAGTTGGCGCGAATTTGCGGTAAGTTGCTGCGATGAATTGCACCTGTGTGTAAGTCGATGCCCACATCACATTTACTGACGATTTCTTGTAAAAATAGGTCAGCAATAATACCTGCCAAAGAGCCTTTTTTGCTGCCGGGGAAACTACGATTTAAATCGCGCCGGTCAGGCATATAGCGACTTTGATTGAGTACACCATAAACATTGACCATAGGAACAGCAATTAACGTGCCTCGCAAATTTGCTAGCGATTTACTTTTTAATAAACGGCTAATAATCTCGATTCCATTTAGCTCATCGCCATGTATGGCGGCACTAACGAACATTACAGGACCATCACGTTTGCCTCTTTGCACGTGAACGGGAATCGACATTCTGGTCGCAGTGTAAAGAGGGGGCATTTCTAATTGTATTTTTTTTGTCTCGCCAGGCCCTATTTCAATGCCGCCGATAATAAGTGGAGTCATTTAGCCTTTACCGCGCGTTTTGGTATTGTTGGGTTTGGCATTTTTAGCAATAAATTCAATTATCATGCCTGCAACATCTTTACCTGTTGCACTTTCGATTCCTTCAAGACCTGGTGAAGAGTTGACTTCCATAACAACGGGACCATTATTTGAGCGCAGTATATCTACCCCACACATATTAAGGCCCATGGTTTTAGCCGCATCGATGGCAGTTTTTCGTTCCTCAGGTGACAAACGTACTAAACTGGCAGAGCCTCCCCGGTGTAAGTTAGAGCGAAACTCACCAGCTGCTGCTTGACGTTTCATAGCCGCGACGACTTTTCCGCCGACGACTAAACAGCGGATATCGGCGCCGCCAGCTTCTTTGATATATTCCTGAACCAAAATATTCGCATTTAAACCCATAAAAGCTTCAATAATAGACTCCGCTGCCTTTTGCGTATCGGCCAGCACTACGCCTATCCCTTGTGTTCCTTCAAGCAACTTAATGACGACCGGCGCACCTCCGACGTTTTTAATTAAGTCGTCAATACGATCTGGGTGATGGGCAAATCCGGTGCGAGGCATACCAATACCTTTACGCGACAGTAGCTGCATTGAACGCAATTTGTCTCGCGAACGACTGATCGCCACAGATTCATTGATGCTAAATGTTCCCATCATCTCAAATTGGCGTACCACAGCCGTGCCATAAAATGTCACTGATGCGCCGATACGCGGAATTACGGCGTCATACTGAGGTAACGCTTCGCCTTTAAATCTAACTGTGGGGCGATTGCTACTAATGTCCATATAGCAATGAAGTGTATCGATGACATCGACTTCGTGGCCTAGACTTTCGCCTGCTTCTTTGAGGCGTTTTGTGGAATAAATATTTTTGTTACGCGATAAAATAGCTATCTTCATATGGATCTCTGAAAAACGAATAAATGTAAATTGGGTCAAACCGTGTAAGGACTAGGCCGAATAAAGAGCGTCAACGCTAGCTTATTCTCAAGTGTAATAAGCAAAAAGGTTAAGCTGATAATATTGCTTTGATTATATGCCATTAGTCTACACCTTTTATGAAAGTTTGAATCCTCTGTCCATGAAAAACAGGTAGGCATCTATTATGAGGTGATTTATATTCGCCCCACTATTCGTTCGGTGGGAGTATCACCATGCAGGATCATCAAAAGTCATCTCTACATCAGCGCGACAGTTTTCTATGGGCTTACTATTTTGAACAGGGTTCTGCGCGGCATATCGATCCCAAAGAATTACAAAACCCTTCGCAACGCGAGGGTTTCAGTTGGATCCATATACAATCTGACGCCATCGATGCTGAGCAAACTATGGCCGATTTGGGCCTGTCTAAGTCAGTGTCCGATTCATTACTTGCCTTAGAAACTCGTCCTAAGACATTACAAATTGAAGGGGGGTTGCTGATATATTTACGTGGTATCAACACTAACCCCGATGCCGATCCAGAAGATATGGTGTCATTGCGTTTATGGTTGACTGAAAAGGGTATTGTCTCTAGCCGCCGTAAGGGGCGAAAGCTGCTTTCTGTGCAAGACGTTAAAAATGATATTGAGCAGGGCGCAAAGATAAACAGCGTCGGTGACTTATTATTGGAGATTATTGAGCGAGTGGTAGTACGGATCAGTGAAATGGTCGATATTTTAGATGAAGAATTGGTGGCGTTTGAAACTTCTGAATCGATGGATATTCAGGCGCGCCAACGATTGTCTGCTGTGCGTAGACAAGCCGCTGCGATACGTCGTTATCTCGCCCCGCAACGTGATGCCTTAGATACGCTCTATCGCAGCAATCAATTTTTAACCAGTGAGCAAGCGTTTACTTTACGGGAGTTGAGCGACAGAACCACGCGCTATGTTGAAGATTTAGATTTAGCCCGTGAACGAGCATTAGTCTTACAAGACGAACTGCGCAATCGCATAGCTGAGAAGCAAGGCATGGTGTTATACGTATTGTCTCTGGTGACAGCTATCTTCTTGCCATTGTCATTTTTAACGGGTGTATTTGGGATGAATGTGGGTGGTTTACCGGGAATTGATAACCCAGAAGCATTTAACGTTTTGACATTTTCTATGATTGCGTTAGTCGCAGTGCTCGGTGGTTTTATGATCTGGAAGAGGTGGTTTTAAAGGCCAGCTATAACTCCATAACACAACGAATTATGAAAACTTTCATCTATTACCAACTAAAATGATGCAATTATTTACAACCTTTTTTGGTCTCGGTACGTAATGACAGTTCATAATAGGTGAAATGTGCACTTGCGCAGTCATAAATTGAAAAATAAGGGACCTTGTGCAGCAGTTTGCGGCCTCATCACATAATCAAACCGTCGCGCAGCAGGTTATCACCCTGCTTTCAAAGCGAATTGACGCCTTAGGTTACAAAGCCATAGTCCATGTAGAACTTGAAGGCGTCTACGAGACCGCCAGTGCGAAGCATAGCTTAGACTTTGAAGGGGTGAATAAAACGCTTTTGAAATTGGGCATCAATGGCGAGTTGAAAACTGAATTTTGGCACCAACAATGGGAATATGTCTCATTGTTTAACGGTCAATCACCGTTAAAGGAAGCGCAAGATTTAGCCAGTGCGATGCGCTTTTTACCTATTATCATGCGCCGTTTTGGTGCCGAAAAGGTGTTGTTAAAACCGGTTGCTTGGGCGGCAGATAAAGGGCGATATGTACCGGGTTCAGGCGCTATATTCTCAACTGATACACGGTCAGTGCATATACCAAATGCTATCCAAATGAACGTAAGCGTGGCAGATGAGAAAGGCAATAACCTCGTCCCTAGTTCCACAGTAGGGGAATGGATACAGCATCATCTACTGTTAACGAGCTTGGCATGCTGTGCATTGTTTTTGCCAGAAGAGGATGCGTTCAAACGTTTGGCACTGCGCACAGAGTATGGTTTAGATGCAGAGCTTAGTTCGCCATTTCTATTATCCGGTGGACACCAAGGCAGCATCGCACTTTATAAAGAGGTGGGTAAGCATAATCAGCTAATGGGGCAGGAGCCCTTTTTATATGGGGCAAATAATCAGGTGTTAAGTTATAGCAACGATTGGCATAAAACAGCCCGAGTAGAGCATAGAATTGGTGCGACGAGTGATGCTTATGATCCTTATTTGAATATGATCTTTATTTTACTTAACGTTCTACAAGGGATCGAGAGCTGGCAAAGCACTGATGGGCTGCCGCCAATCTTCGAAAGCTGCGCATTCCCTTCTTCGCTACACGATACCCATTTAGTTGATGGCTCTGTCAATCAAGGGGCATTGACCTTATTTAGCCAGCAACATTGGTTTGCACATCAAGTCGACCGTCATTGTCAGGAGGCTTTTCGGGATCAGTTTAATTCCGTTGGACAGAAGCTACACGCTGAATTTTTAGCCCGGTATTTACCGGCTATGACGATATAAATAAAGAAGCAATTAAATATGTATGCACAGAATTTACAAGTAGGTATTGAGCCTGAGTCAGGACAATTACCCGAGTTACATAAACCACCTTTATTGAGTGGTGATAGCGTGTCTCTAAAGCGCCGGGAATTAAAACGCTATTTTTTACAAAATTGGGCATTGTATGAATCTTTATTTGATCTGATTAATGACGACCAAGCGTTCTATATGCAACCTGAAGCCCTGCGTCATCCGTTGATTTTTTACTATGGTCATACGGCGGTATTTTATGTCAACAAGCTACTACTTGGTAAATATATTCAGCAGCGTGTCGACAACCGTATTGAATCTACTTGCGCAGTTGGCGTAGACGAAATGTCTTGGGATGATTTATCTCCAGGTAATTATCAGTGGCCGGCAGTCGATGAAGTCCGTACTTATCGGAACAAAGTGAAAATCATGGTCGGCGATTTCATTGATAATATGGAATTTAGCCTGCCTATTACCCAAGACTCACCCGCCTGGATTATTTTAATGGGTTGCGAGCATGAGGGGATCCATATCGAAACCTCATCTGTGATTATGCGGATGCTCGATAGCCAATATTTAACAGACAATGGTCAATGGCCAAGTTTTCCTGTCACGCATAGCGCGCCCTCAAAGGCATTACGCAATGAGCTTGTTCCTGTGTCAGCAAAAGAAATTCGCTTGGGTAAACCCACTCATAACGACACCTATGGCTGGGATAACGAATATGGGAATTCAGATGTATCTGTTGCAGGTTTTAATGCGAGCAAAACCTTAGTCTCTAATCAGGAATATATGCAATTTGTAGACGCTGGTGGTTATCAGGCGCCCACCTATTGGACAGACGAAGGCAAACAGTGGTTAGCTTATACTAAAGCTAGTATGCCGCGCTTTTGGTCATTTACAAATGGCCATTATATGCAGCGTAATTTACTGCATGATGTGCCTCTGCCACTTAGCTGGCCTGTTGAAGTTAATTATTTAGAAGCTAAAGCATTTTGTAATTGGAAAAGTGCCCAATTAGAGGGGTTTGTTCGTTTACCAAGTGAGGCCGAATGGCAGGTGATGCGAAATACTTTGAAAAGCGACTTACCAACGTGGGAGAAAGCTCCAGGAAATATAAATCTCGAACACTACGCTTCATCATGCCCAGTTGATACGTTTGAACAGGGGGAGTTTTATGACATCATTGGCAATGTGTGGCAGTGGTCAGAAAGTCTAATTGATGGCTTTGATGGATTCAAAGTGCATCCCTTGTACGATGATTTTTCGACGCCGACTTTCGACGGTCAGCATAATTTGATTAAAGGCGGATCGTGGATATCTACCGGCAACGAAGCCACGCGAGATTCGCGTTATGCATTTCGTCGTCATTTTCATCAACATGCTGGTTTTAGATATGTTCAATCAAGCAATGAAGTGGTGCCTATAACGCCGGTTAACCCTTACGAAAGCCAATCAGACATCAGTCGTATGTTGCACCACCATTATGGCTCTTATAGCGCAGCAGCAGAACATGATTTACAGCAGGTTGTACAAATAACTCGTTCGCTCGTTCAAAGTGGACAATGTGGCATGGATAAAGCGTTAGATATTGGTTGCGGAGTAGGGCGCGTTTCGTTTGAACTGAGTCGTATATTTACTGCTATCGACGGGATCGATTTCACCGCTCGTCATATTCAACATTGCTTACAGCTAAAAGAAAACGGTCAGCTTCGTTATGCCCTGCCAAGTGAAGGTGAACTACAACAATTTTGTGAGATTAGCCGCCAGCAACTTGGTTTCAATCACGCCCCAGAAAATCTTAATTTTGCTCAGGGTGATGGGCATAATTTGAAGCCGCAATTTGCTGGATATGATTTTATTGTTGCCCATCGCGTACTCGATTCGTTATACGACCCGCAGGCGTTTCTGGACACCATGTTATCGCGTCTAAATCCTCAAGGTGTTCTGTTATTAACTTGTGCTTATGCATGGAATGAAGAAATTACGCCAAAGCACAAATGGTTAGGTGGGGTTAAAGCAAATGGCGAAAACCAGACAAGCGAAGCACAACTCAAATTAATCCTTGGAAACAATTGCGATTTACTTCAAGAAGATGAATTGGTCAGCGACTATCTGTTAGACAACCGCTCTAGTACAAGAGCGCGTAATCATCTAACGGTTTGGAAAAAACGATAAGTAATTGATGTACCTCATGAATAGATTAAAAGGCGCCTTATAAAATGGCGTTTTTTTATGTTTGTACTGATACACTTCGAGGACATATTTTGCGAGTAATGCATGCTGAGAAATAACGAAGTGGGTGCGGATTAATGGCGAAAAACGTAATTGTTGCTGGTGGCGGTATTGGAGGATTGAGTACGGCCTTAGCGTTAAGACGAAAAGGCTTTGAAGTACTTATTTTAGAGCAAAGTGACGCGCTTAGTGAAGTCGGTGCAGGGATCCAATTAAGCCCTAATGCTATGCATGTACTGATAAAGCTGGGTGTAAGTGAAGCACTTATTTCCATGGCTTTTTTCCCCGAGTACGCAACCATGCGTCATTATCTTAGCGGCCACGAGTATCTTCGCATGCCTTTGGGAAAGCGCATTGAACAAAAATACAACGCACCTTATTTACATATACATCGAGCAGATCTGCACTCTGTGTTACACCAAGCTGCGCTGAAACGAGGAATAACCATTACCCTCAAGGCGCAGGTGAAGCGCTATCAGCATACACAATATGGCTCGACAACCAAGGTACAAGTTGAGTTGCATGATGGGCGGAAATTTACCTGTGATATGTTAGTTGGGGCAGACGGTATTCGCTCTGCGGTCAAAAAATGTTTGCTGCCTAACTCATCTCTACATTTTACCGGTCACGTTGCGTGGCGAGGCACCTTAAAATCAAAAAACGTTCCAGTTGCTCTTGTTAAACCTGATGCAAATTTATGGATAGGGCCCAGCGCTCACTTGGTGAATTACTACGTACGTGGTGGTGAAGAGATTAATATTATCGCAGTACAAGAGCGCAAAGAGTGGAATGACGAGCGCTGGAATATACCAGGCGATGTTGTCGAGCTGCGTAGGACGTTCGAAAAATGGCATCCACAGGTTACTGAATTACTAAGTCACCTCGAAAGTTGTTTTCTATGGGGATTATTTGGCAGCGAGCCTTTAGACAAATGGGTAGATAATCACGTCGCCCTAATCGGTGATGCTTGTCACCCTATGTTGCCATTTGTGGCTCAGGGGGCGGCAATGGCGATTGAAGATGGTTTTTGCTTAGCGAAATGGGTATCAACTGAAATAGATATACATCAAGGGTTGGCATTATACCAAGCTGACCGTTTTGGGCGAGCCACCAGAGTACAGAAAATGGCAAAAAGTAACGCTGATCTGTATCATATGAACGGCATGAGTGCGAAAATAAAACTTAAAGCTTTAGAAATTTTGAATGCGTTATCCCCAAGGTTGGCATCGTTACCTATTGCATTTATCTATGCTCACAATGTAACACTCGACTAGTACTGCTATTGACAGAATTGGTTATAGCTAACATGTTGTTCAGCAGCCTAGATTGATCTAGTTAACCTAGACCAATCGAAAGAGGTATAAAAAGTACTCGCAGACATTTAAAATATATTCACTATCCCCCAACAGGGGTAAATCTTGTAACACACTTTTAACAATAATCACCAAAAAAGACAATTGGTAAAGCCAAATACAAATAATTGGTTGACAATGTGGTGGTTGATTAGTTAGTTTAGCGCAGTAGACTTGGATTGGTAAAACACTTCGGCGGGCTGTGCGGTGCTCCCTGGAGCAACTAGTTGAAAGTTTATTAATTTGCTAATTTAGAAATCCAGTGGAGAAAGTTATGACAATGAAAGGCAAAGTAGCCATAGTGGCAGGCGGTGGTCGTGATATTGGCCGCGCTTGTGCGTTAGAATTGGCAGGCCGCGGAGCAGATGTGGTAATTACCTATCTTGCTAGTGAAGCTACCGCACAAAGTGCAGTAGATGAGATTCAAAAACTTGGTGTGCGTGCCGTTGCAGTTAAAGCTGATTTAACTAAGCAAGAAGATGTAGATGCATGTGTACAAACCACTGTTGAACAGTTCGGTAAAGTTGATTGTTTAGTACATGTTGCAGGTGGCTTAGTAGAGCGCATTAAGGTTGCAGATATGAGCTTAGCTCATTTCCATAAAGTGATGGATTTAAACTTAACATCATTATTCATGATGACTCATGCGTGTATCCCACACATGCCTAAAGGTAGCAGCATAGTTACTCTTGCCTCGCAGGCTGGTCGCGATGGCGGCGGCGGTGGTGCAGCAATTTACGCTACATCTAAAGGCGCGGTAATGACCTTTGCACGTGGACTAGCGAAAGAGCTTGGCCCTGATATTCGTGTTAATGGCGTGTGTCCTGGCATGATAAGCACAGGCTTCCATGATACTTTTACTCCTGATGCTGTACGTGAAAAAGTGGCTGGTTCAACTGCCCTACAGCGTGAAGGAAGTTCTGAAGAAGTGGCAAAACTAGTGGCTTTCTTAGCTTCTGATGAAGCATCTTATATGACAGGTACTAACGTTGATATCAACGGTGGTATGTTGTTCTCTTAAGTTATCATTAAGGTAACTTAAAAAAAAAGCCAACATACGTTGGCTTTTTTATTGTCTGGAAATCCTAATATTCGGTAATTTGATACCTGCAAAATAGTAGGTTACACGCTTACTTCATTACGTGTGACAAGGAATATAACCCTCGAGTCTCAATTGTTTGCCGACGAACTTCTTCTAAAGCTTGAGCTTCTTTTGCTTCAAACAAGGCATTAATCAAACGATTGAAGTGCTGATGCATAGCTGCACGAGCGGTTTGGCTATCGCGCTTTTTAAGCGCTTGATAGATATCAGTGTGCTCATTTAAACGTTTCGCGCTACTTTGGCTACAAACACCTTTATAAGCGGTTTTCACTTCAACATTGGTGTCGCGCACTTGCCATAAATTTTCTACTGCCATTAATACGGCATTATTACGTGTGGCGCGAGAAATGATCATATGAAAATCTCGGTCAGCATGTTCAGAATTTTCATCTTTTTCCATGGCGTCCAAAGTGCTTTTCAACTCGAGCAATTCTTCATCAGTTATAGTGGCTGCAGCTAGGGCTGCGGCTTCACCTTCAATAAGGGCACGGGCTTGAGTTAACTCAAAAGCACTGATTTTATGCAATGGCTGCGGGGCAAGTTTGTTTTCTAATACATACACACCCGAGCCCGTTTTTACTTCAACTTGTTCGCGTACCTCAAGGGCAATAATCGCTTCGCGAATAGTAGGACGGCTAACATCGAAGGTTTCAGCGAGTTCTCGCTCTGGAGGCAGGCGGCTCCCAGGTTGATATAACCCAGACTCAATAAGCAGTTCTATTTTTTCGACTATATTCCAGAATAATCGACGACTCTTCATTTTTACTTCCTACTTTTAAATGTCATACCTATTACTTGTAGTTATTCTACCACAAGTACAGCTTATGCAAGCTCTTTCGAATCTAGCGCGAAACTATTTAACAAGTGTATAGCATAGCGTTAACTTTGGTTATTACCAATATTTAATTCATTGGTAATAACATATTTGTTAAATTGGTTAATATTAGTTTGACATTTAATTCGACTATTGGTTACATTGGCGTGTCTGTACTTGGAAAGCAAAGCGAGAAAATACGTGTTAGTAATGCTAAAACTAAATAAAAATAAGTCGCGCTCTTCATGATCACAGCTTTTAATCGTCAACTTACACAAACCCTCTGTACCACTACACTTATGTGTATGTTGGCGATGCCTCCGGGCTTAATATAATTTTCAAAGGGCGCTTTGTACCCGCACGTGCAAAGCGCACTTATTTAGCTGAATTGCCAATACCGGCAAGAGCTATCAACGATTTTGAACAGGATTGAGCAATTATTATGCGCGCTAATTTTCATTTCCATTCCCTGACACGCCCCGTTCTGTTATCGCTATTGTTTGTTGCGTGTAGCAATGCATTTGCGGCAGATATCCTAGTTAAAGATCCTCAAGCCTATGATAATGCGCTGAAGAACATCCAGCCTGGCGACAACATTATTTTAGCTGACGGTACATGGCAGAATTTTGAAATTTTATTTAAAGCCAAAGGTACCGAAGAAGAGCCTATAACGCTGCGTGGGCAAACACCGGGCAAAGTCTTTCTTAGCGGACAATCTAACCTTCGTCTTGCCGGTGAACACTTGGTGGTGACAGGTTTAGTATTTAAAGATGGTTTTACGCCTACTGGCGAAGTCATCGCATTTCGTCGCAATAAAGAAGACGTGGCTAACCACAGTCGTATTACTGAAGTCGTTATTGATAACTTCAGTAATCCCGAAAAATTCGAACAAGACAGTTGGGTGATGATGTATGGCCAACATAACCGGTTTGACCACAATCATGTAGTGGGTAAGCGAAACGCTGGTGTAACCATGGCTGTGCGATTAACGACTGAAGCAAGTCAGCAAAATCACCATCGTATTGATCATAACTACTTTGGTCCACGCCCTATTTTAGGTTCAAATGGCGGTGAAACACTACGGATTGGTACGAGTCATCATTCGTTAACGGACTCTTTTACATTGATTGAAAATAATTACTTTGATCGCTGTAATGGCGAAGTGGAGATAATTTCTAATAAGTCGGGTAAAAATACCATTCGCAATAACGTATTTTTTGAATCCCGTGGCACGCTAACTCTACGTCACGGAAACGGCAATATTGTCGAAAATAATGTATTTTTTGGCAATGGTGTTGATCACACGGGTGGTATACGCATAATCAACCGTGATCAAATTATTCGCAATAACTACCTTGAAGGGCTAACTGGATACCGATTTGGCAGTGGTTTAACGATCATGAACGGTGTGCCTAATTCGAAGATCAATCGTTATCACCAAGTGGATAATGCGTTGATTGAAAATAATACCTTAGTGAACGTAGAGCATATTCAGTTTGCAGCGGGTAGCGATAAAGAACGTACTGCCACGCCTATAAACTCCATTGTTAAAGACAATATTATTGTTAATGATAAGGGTACCGACGGGATCGATATTTTTGATGATATTAGCGGTATAAAGTTCGAAAATAACTTATTAAATAAAGCGGCTACAGCCAGTATCGATAGGGGCTTCAACCAACAGGAAATCACCTTAAAGCGCGCCGCTAACGGGCTACTTTACCCAAGTGATAAAGCGCAGCAGAAATTCGGTGCAAGCCAAGATTTAAATCCCATTAGCAAAAATGAAGTCGGGGTAAGCTGGTACGCAAAAGCAGAACCAGATATTGCCTTTGATTCAGGAAAAATAATTTCTGTTGAGCCTGGTGATAACACCTTATTTGATGCAATAGCCCAAGCAGCAACTGGTGATGTACTTGAACTTCAAGCTGGAAAATATCGTGAAGCCAAGATCCTAAGCCTAAATAAAACCTTAACTATTCGCGCCAAAAGAAAGGGCGAAGCAGTTATTTACCCTCAACGTTCCACGTTATTCGAGATCAACAATTTTGGTAACTTGACTTTAGACGGTGTACATATTGATGCTTCCAACGCACCTGATGCAGCAGGAAATACCCTTATTCGTACTACCCGTTTACCCATGCAGCAAAATTATCGTTTAGTCATTGAAAACAGTGTCTTTGAACACCTCGACATTAATCATTCGTATCACTTTTTTGACGCCGGAAATCGTAGTTTTGCCGATTATATTCGCGTGACCAATAGTCAGTTCAGCCATATTACAGGTGATCTATTTCGCTTAAACAAAGAAATTGATGATTTGGGTATATACAACGTCGAGTATCTGACGATATCAGATTCAGTGGTAGAGCATGTTGAAGGGGCGATTGCTAAGGTTTACCGAGGCGGAACAGACGAAAGTACCTTTGGCCCCCATGTCGTGCTTAGCAACAATAAATTCAGTGATATTGGTAAGGGCAAGCGCAATAAGTCAGATGCAGCTTTGACGCTATTAGGTGTGCAAGTTACAACCATTTCAAACAATGAATTTGTGCAAAGTGCACCGGTGATTATAGATCACACTGTAGGCGAGCCAGTGACAGTGGTTAAGGGCAACACGTTTGCCGATACACCAGCGCCAGTCATAACTGAACGTTATGCCAAAGGCCCAGTAACCGCAACTGTTGCAGATAATAAAATGATCACAATGGGCAATGGTTCATAAAGACCGTTACCGTTGTATGCTTAAACTGAGCATGGCTGTTGTTTAGAAAGTCCTAAGAGTTTAAAGCTTAAAATTGTTAAAAAAGCGGGTAGTTTATTTTTTGGTCTAACAATTACGTTAACCCAACAAGAGTATAAAAATATGAAAATGAAGAATTTGCGTTGGTGGGTGGTCTCTCTAGTTGCCCTTGCGACTGTGATTAATTATATAGATCGCTCTGCTTTGAGCGTGCTATGGCCCGATATTGTTGAAGACCTTTTTCCAAATGAATCGGACTTAGAACGTAAACAGATTTATGCAAATATATCGATTGTTTTCATTTTATCTTATGCCTTTGGACAAGCTATCTTTGGCAAGATATTTGACTGGGTTGGTACGCGCTTAGGCTTTGTTCTTTCCATCGGTGTTTGGTCACTCGCTACTGCGGCACACGCATTCGCGCAAGGAGTACTTAGCTTTAGTATTTTTCGTGCTGTATTGGGCATGGCCGAGGCCGGTAACTGGCCTGGCGCTGCTAAGAGTAATGCGGATTGGTTTCCAAGCAAAGAGCGCGCTTTAGCCCAAGGTATCTTCAATTCCGGCGCAGCCATCGGTGGTATTATTGCTATTCCCTTAATCGCTTACTTAACCGTGTTTTTTAACTGGCAAATGGTCTTTGTAGTAATTGGTTTAATGGGCTTATTGTGGCTTATTCCGTGGATTATATTGGTTAAGGCTCCTCCTAAAACACATCCTTGGATTACTGATGAAGAAAGAGAGTATATTTTAACCGGACAAAGAACATTAGATGTAGAAACGGGAAAGGATGAAGATGAATATAATCCTTCTACTGGCGAGTTGCTGTCTCGTAAGCAAAGCTGGGGAGTGATTATAGCTTCTGCAGCCATTGATCCTATTTGGTGGTTATTTGTTTTCTGGATCCCTATTTACCTCAACGAAGTTTATAACATGAATGTTACAGAGATCGGTATCTACGGTTGGGTACCCTATGTTGGAGCCATGTTTGGCGCTTGGTTTGGTGGTTTGCTTGCACAAAATCGCATTAAAGCAGGTTGGAATGTTGATAAAACACGCAAATTAACCATCACCCTAGGTTGTTTGATTATGTTGCCGGCTTTGTTAGCCATGGCAAACCCTGGCGGCCCTACTGCTGCAGTGATGATTATGGCGGTTATTTTATTTGGCTTTCAAACCGCAATCGGTAATGTTCAAACGCTGCCCAGTGACTTGTTCGGTAAAAAAGCCGTTGGCACACTTTCTGGCTTCTCAGGCATGGCGGCAAAATTAGGTGCTTTAGGGTTAACAGCGCTAGTCCCTTATTTAACCGCTGATGGTAACTATACGCCGGCTTTTGTTATTGGGGCATCTTTAGCGGTCATTGCCATGCTGGCTATTTGGATCCTTATTCCAAAAGTAGAGCCGTTGAAAAGCCTTAAATAGGGTTGTTATCACAACAACGTTAATGGAAGCCCACAGGGCTTTATAATTAAATTATATCCAGGGTGTATCATGCGAAAAGTAGTGTTGATTGGCGAATGTATGTTGGAGTTGCGTGAAGGCAACGATGGGGTAATGCATCAGTCTTTTGCGGGTGATGCCTACAACACCGCTGTCTATCAAAAACGCGCATTTCCTGAACAGGAAGTGTATTTTATGAGTGCTATTGGCCAGGATGTTGTCAGCGAAAAATTGCGTCAACATTGTGAGCAGGCGTCTTTGAATAACCAATATTTATCTCAGAAAAGTAAACAAAACCCAGGCGTTTATTTAGTACAAACTGATGAGTATGGTGAGCGTTCATTTTTGTATTGGCGTGAAAATTCAGCAGCACGTGAATTGATGCGTTACGTAGACGAAGACACTATCGAGTCATTGTACGACAGCGATCTGGTGTTCTTTTCAGGTATATCGTTGGCTGTTATTCACCCTAAGGAGCGTCCTGCTTTTTGGGCTATGCTTAAACGCTTGAAGGAGCAAGGAGTCACGCTCGCTTTTGATCCTAACTATCGCCCGAGATTATGGCGTTCGCCAAAAGAAGCGCAAGAGCAATTCCATCTTGCCTATGAGTTAACAGATATTTTGTTACCGGGTATCGATGATTTCTCTCAGCTTTATGGGTTGACTGAACTCAGTGATATTTTAGAATTCTGTCAACCTTACGGTATTCACGAATTAGTCATTAAGAATGGTTCTAATAGCGTGTATTGCCAATTAGGTAGCAATCTTATTCATCTTCCTATTGCGCCTGTGGACCATGTGGTCGACACCACTTCAGCAGGCGACTCATTTAATGGCGTATACATTGGCGCTCGGTTAGCAGGTAAAGAAATTGAACACGCGGTGAGTCTTGCCTCTAAGGCCGCAGCCATTGTTATTCAGTATCCGGGGGCGATCACGCCCAAGGATGATTTTGTTCGCCTTCTCACTCAGTAGAATAGACCTATATCACTGAAACTAATGCGTTATAACTTTTTTATAACGTTTTTTACATATTCTATATAACTAATTTGAATTACTAAATTGCACTCTAGCAGTGCATAGTCTGTGCACTGTTGTAAGTCAAATTGTAACAAAACTTGGAGGGCCTATGCCTACTATTGCATTTCCAGCTGAAATGAAAGCTGGCGAAAAGCGCTGTGCGCTTTTGCCCGTTAACGTAAAGGCATACAAATTATTGGGCGCAGATGTGCTTATTGAATCAGGATTGGGTAAGCATATTCATGTACCAGATGAAGAATACGTAGAGGCGGGGGCAACCGTCGAAGCGAACCGCAATACGTTACTGCAAAAAGGTGACATTATACTTAGTTTACATAAGCTTAGCGTTGACGATGTTGCTTATGTTAAATCAGACGCATTGGTAGTGAGTTATCTTGACCCCTTCAATGAACCTAGCTTCGTGGACACCCTGTGTAGTAAAGGTGTAACCAGTATTAGTATGGAAATGATCCCACGTATTAGTCGTTGTCAGAAGATGGATGCCCTCAGTTCGCAAGCAAGTTTGGCGGGTTATGTGATGGTGATGCAAGCCGTTAATACCCTTCCTAATGTACTACCAATGATGATGACACCGGCAGGTACATTGAAACCCGCAAAAGTATTTATTATCGGAGCAGGTGTGGCGGGGTTACAAGCTATCGCAACGGCTAAACGCTTAGGCGCAAGTGTAACCGCATTCGATACTCGTACTGTGGTAGCAGAGCAAGTGCGATCTTTAGGGGCCAAGTTTTTGGACATAGACTTAGGCAAAACCGGTGAAACCGGCCAAGGCTATGCTCAGGCACTGACACCTGAACAAATGCAAATTCAGCAGCGAGAGCAAGCAAAATGTATCGCGGATTCAGACATCGTTATTACCACAGCACAATTGTTTGGCCGCAAGCCTCCGATATTGATTAATCAAGAGACCATTGCCTCGATGCGCCCAGGTAGTGTCATCGTTGATATGGCTGCAGAAACTGGTGGAAATGTGCAAGGTAGCGTATCAGGAGAAACGGTAAGCATTCACGGTGTGAATGTTATTGGAACAGGGGCATGGGCAAATGGCGTAGCAAAACATGCGACTCAAATGTACGCAAGTAACCTGTATAACTTGATAAGCGAGTTTTGGTCAAAAGATGATAATCGCTTTGCCCTCGACATTAACGATGAGGTGCAGTCTGGATGCATTATTACCTATCAAGGTAAAGTGGTGAACGCCATGATCAGTGATTTCTATGCAGCACAGAAGCAAACAACCCAAGACGGAGTAGCGTAATGGAAGCCATATATTTGCTATTTATTTTATTGTTGTCGATTTTTATCGGCTTCGAATTAATTCAAAAAGTCCCCGCGACATTACATACACCATTAATGTCAGGTGCCAACGCTATTTCGGGTATTACGGTAGTAGGCGCTTTGGCTTTAGCTGGTGATGAAACTTTGGGTGAATACGCCATGTACTTGGGTGCTTTTGCCGTTTTTTTGGCGACAATCAACGTAGTTGGTGGCTATTTGGTCACTGATAGAATGTTAGCCATGTTCAAGAAAAAGCAGTAGGCGAGAATAAATATGACATCAAATATAGATTTAGTGATTAATTTCACCTACGTAATATCTGCCGCACTATTCATTTTTGGCTTAAAGCTTCTTGGTCACCCATCTAGTGCGCGCAAAGGTAACCTTATCTCAGGCATCGCTATGCTGTTAGCCATAGTTGTGACCTTACTCGATAATAATATTGTGAATTTTCAATGGATTGCCATCGCTATGCTAGCAGGCGCCGTGGTGGGTTTTTTCGCAGCACGTTTAATCGCTATGACCGATATGCCAGAAATGGTGTCTTTGTTGAATGGCGTAGGTGGTTTGGCTAGCGTATTCGTTGCTTGGGCGACGATCCAAAGTGGTGCCGGTATATCGGTATTTATTCTGGTGGTGACGTTTTTAGCGTTGCTTATCGGTGGCGTAACCTTTTCTGGCAGTATTGTGGCTTGGGCCAAATTAAGTGAGCGCATTACAGGACGCGCAGTGACCTTTAGCGGACAAGCTGTTGTGAATGGCATCATCGTGTTGGCCATTGTTGCTACGGGGTACGCATTTGTCGCTCAGCCTGATTTTGCGTTGTCATCAAGTGAGGTGCTGTACGTTGCCCTAGGTTTGTCTTTACTATTTGGCATCATGTTAGTGCTACCTATTGGTGGCGCGGATATGCCTGTGGTTATATCGTTACTTAACAGTTACTCGGGTTTAGCTGCCTGTGCTGCTGGTTTCGCCTTGCATAATAATATTTTGATTGTCGCTGGTTCGTTAGTTGGCGCAAGCGGTATTATTCTGACCAACATCATGTGTAAAGCCATGAACCGCTCATTAAGCAATGTTTTGTTCTCAGGCTTTATGGCGGTACACAAAACGGACATGGTGATTGAAGGTGAAGTTAAGCCGCTATCAGCTGATGATGCTTATTATGTGCTAGAAGCTGCCCAATCTGTTGTGGTTATTCCAGGTTACGGTATGGCGGTAGCGCAAGCCCAACACGTAATGAAAGAATTACAGCTTCAGCTTGAAGAAAATGGCTGTGAAGTTGCGTACGCCATCCACCCAGTAGCGGGTCGTATGCCAGGGCATATGAATGTGCTACTTGCAGAAGCTGACGTATCTTATGAGCAGTTGTTCGAAATGGACGAGATCAATAAGCGTATTGAAAATTTCGATGTGGCTATGGTGATCGGTGCAAATGACGTGGTCAACCCAGCGGCACGTGAAATGAAAGGTAGCCCTATTTACGGTATGCCAGTTATCAATGCAGATTTAGCAAAAAATGTATTTGTACTTAAACGTGGCATGGCATCAGGCTTTGCTGGAATTGATAACCCGTTGTTCTTCAAACCTAATACACGCATGATATTTGGTGATGCTAAAGAAACACTGGGTCACATTGTTAGACAATTTAACGACTAACTGTATCTTCAGCACATAGTTTTACGTTTGATATATTTTAAAAAGCCCTCAATGTGCAAACAAGCGATGAGGGTTTTTTTTGTCTGCCTGATATTACTCAGTCTGTTTATCAGTGTACAAAATCTGCGAGCTTTGTGCGGTATGGCGTACAACCTTCGTAAGTTTCTTCGTATTTCCATTGCTCGATTATTTTCTGCTTATTGGTGATCACTGTTAATGCACATTCTACGTTGACTTGTGTTGGTTGCATCATAGTCTTGGCGATAAGTGGGTCTTGGCCCTCTAAACCTGTCGCATGTTCTGTTTCGGTAACCAAACCAACGTGATTGCGTTCGATTAGGTAGGTATGAACAATTTTATTGTTGACCAACTCAATATTATTTGGGAAGCCAATAACGCTGAACAATTGATTCACAGGTTTTCCTTTAAACGGAGTTAAACCGTCATCTAGTGGCATTAACGTGGCGCAACCAAATAGCGCTAAAGGGGTAAGCAGTAAAAAAAAATAGTGTTTCATAACGTGAATTTTAATCTATAGGAAAGTGGCTGTTTGGAAGACAGATTTTGCCTGTTCAAGTTCAATCTATGCAAGCATTCTGGCGTAATAAAGTTCAGTATTACCCTACCCACGTGCTGTGAGACAATTATTCAAGCAATGAAAGGCACGCCATTGTGTGGTAATAATAACTCAACAGCAGAAAGTGAAGTTATATTTAAGATCATGACACAAGCAAAAGAAACTAAGGCCGCCCATTCCCATTCCGAGCATAACCATTCACATCATGGGCACCATCATCATATTGATCCATCTTCGTCTCGTATAGGCTGGGCTTTTTTTCTCAATGTCACCTTTACCATTATTGAATTTATCGGAGGCTGGTTAACCAACAGTACGGCCATTATGGCGGATGCTGTACATGATTTAGGCGATAGCTTATCAATTGGTACCGCGTGGTTTTTAAATCGTGCTGGAAATAAGAAGGCCACTGATCGCTTTACCTACGGTTTTAAACGTCTATCACTGCTAGCCGCGATGTTAAACGGCATTGTGTTGGTATGCGGTTCGATATGGGTGCTAATAGAAAGTGTACCTCGTTTATTTGCCCCTGAGATGCCCCATACCGAAGGTATGTTTCTACTTGCGCTATTAGGGGTGTCGGTGAATGGTTTCGCTGCGTATAAGCTCAGTGCTGGTAATACGCTAAACGAGCGGGTACTTAACTGGCACTTAATTGAAGATGTATTGGGTTGGGTCGCTGTGCTTATAGTGTCAGTGGTACTTATGTTCGTTAACTTACCTATACTTGATCCGCTACTCTCTATCGCATTCACGTTGTTCATTTTATACAACGTGGTACGCAATATTCAGATGACCCTTGGGTTATTTCTACAAGGTGTACCGGATGAGCAAGTGCAGGATCAAATTAAACAAAAGCTGCAACGAATTGCGCATGTTGAGGATATACATCATTTACACTTTTGGTCATTGGATGGCGAGCAACATGTACTGACCGCACATTTGGTTTTAAATGAAATGCTGATGCCTGAGCAATTAGTGGCGATAAAATGTGAGGTGGCCGATTGCTTAGACGAATATAAGTTATCGCACACAACAATAGAGTTTGAATATCCACAGGAAGCCTGCAGGGACGCTTGAGTTTAGCTTGGTAGGCAGGGCTAAATAGCTGACCAAATATGGTTTGTGAGAAGCGCTTATCGGTTCCTTTTGAAATAAGTGACTGCCGCGCAGCGACAATCACTTATGTTTTTAAGTCGCTAATCAACCACCGGTATAGTGATAAGGGCCCGTCCAGTTATATGATTTGCCGTCAATTTTCAACGTATGTTTTTTGCTCATCGACGCACCTTCATTGGCTACAATGAATAGACTGGTTTGCCCTTTTACATCCTCAATTGAAACGGCAGTATATTTATCATCATCATGCACCACTGTTAGCTGGGCAATGCTACTGTCGGAATTCACCGATAACTCAGAAACAGGGCTATAACTACCATGGGGTTCAATGACAGACGCAAACGTGGTGTTGGCGCTGTCTTTTCTGCGGATCATCAAAGCTGCATCTCTGCGTAAATTAAACTCTGGATCGTTGGCACCTAATCGGGTAAATAGCAGCTCGTCTGATTTTTGTGTTGCTGACGTTAAGGTGTAGTACTTGCCATCGCCCAACCATGAAAATTGAGTAGTGTCGCTAGACGGTCTGCCTTTACCTTCTAGATATAGATGTTGATACCCATTGTCTTTACCTAGCGGAGCTAAAGATGTTGGAGAGTCATATTCAAAGTTGTCACTAAGGACTTGACCCATAAAATAGAAAGGGAAATCATATTGGTTTTTACTATTGGAATTAACCTTCATAATATCCAGTAGGAAGGGTTTTTCGAAACCTTCACTTTTAATCATGGCCATGGTGCGGTGCATCTGAGTACCAGGATAAGCATTGGTTTCAATTGCGCTTACTACCTGCACATCATCTTTAGATGCATCATAGAAATACAAATCTGAGTGATGTTCGCTGGCTATTTCATACTTACCACCAAAGTGCATCTCTTCATTGATAGATAACGTATTGTGAGCAATAGTGGTTTTGGCCCAAGTTTTATTCTCTTTTAGATAATTGCCACCACCTTTTTGACCAATATTAACGAATCGCGCGAGGCCATAATCTTGCACAACTTCATCACCTTGTTCATATAGAGAAAAGGACAGTTTGTCGTAGTGACCATGACTCAACCCCTGAGCAGCATACTTAAATACTAGGGTTAGGTCTTCGTTACCATAGCGAAGCACAGCAACACCACCTTGATCGCCATCTTGTCCATCAGAGAGGTTAATGGATTTTTTGACAAATGGTTTAGCCTTGCCGTCGCGAATGCCTATAGCAACTGCCAAGCCTGACTGGTCTAATAATACTTCATTTTGCTTTTCAGCAATGCTCAATAATTGTGGATTTTGATCGCCATACTGATAAGCAATATCGACCGCTGTCACCAATGCAGGCGTGTAATATGACATACCTTTTTGGCCATCATTTAACGGGAAAAACTCGCCATCGGCATCAGTCAAATTAAGTAATGCATCGACCCCTTTTAGTAGCACATTGTTTTTGTGTGAAAAAACCTTCATTTCTGGTTTTACATTGTTCATGGCTAAGCCGAATATTAAGAAGGGATACATAGCGTAGCGTTGATAATAAGGACCTTCAGTATAATAACCATCAGGTGAAAACGGGTCTTCCAAATTGGCTAGGAATCCTGCTTTTTGACCGGCTACTTTTATAAAACCGCCATCGTTGTCACGTCCACCGATTTCAAGGCCATCGTCTTCGATCCCGTACAAAGCACGGTCTAGTAACTCCTTATCATCCATTACTAGCGCAATCATACCAACCGCAGCATTACCCCATGTGCTGTGGTTATGCACTCGGTTATAAAATTGTGGATTCTCGATAGAAATGAAATCAGCAAAGGGGCGAAATAGGTTGTTTTCTAGCTTGTCTCGCTCTTGCACTGAAAGCGTATCGTAAATGGCATCATAGGCTTGGCTCATATAAACCAGCCAGTTACTGTCATTCAGGCATTGCCAGAACAACTTGCCGCGGGCATAAGAACGTTCTTGTGGGTGAACAGGCAAGTCTTTGTACATAGCTTCATATTGAAACAACATGTCTTTAATATATTTAGCGTATTTGTCGTCTTGCAATATTTGATACAGCGCACCGGCTTTTTGTGCAGTCAGAAAGTTTAGCTTGTGTCTTTGGTGGGTATAACCACCTGAAAAATCCTTGGGGATAGGGGTATCAATGCCAAGCGCAATTTCAGCATCGACTTCTTTTTTTACGCTTTGTACCGATGAATCAAACAAAGGCACGTTGCCCAAGTTACTTCTAACCTTTTGCACACCGGCTTTAGTCATAATCAGGTTTGGATGTTCCTGAGCGTTTACTGTCAAAGGTATGTTCAATGTCGCTGCCACTAATAAAAGAGCAGTGATTTTTATTTTTCTCATCGCTATTAGCTCCGATTTATCATATTTACAAGAGGTTGTTTTTAGATCCTAAGGGGGTTAGAAGAGTACCTATTGGTCGATACCACCCATAGCCAGCCGAAAAATAGGTGAAGCCCAGTTAGCTTTAACACCCTAATAACAACGGAGGAACCTTTCATCTGAGACAGCACAGACATAGTTAACTTGTCACTCTTCACAAAATCAGGCTAATTACCTACTGTGCTTTACTCGTCAAGTTAAGATTCGTTTTATGTGTTAAATAATCTCAAATACTTAGCTTTTTATAATCAATTAATTAAATAAAATCAGGCTGATAGATAGTTATATAGGCAACGAAATTTATTATTTAATTGTTAATAAAATGATTTTTACTGTTGCAAATTTAACTGATTGGTAGGTTGAATGTCAATCTTTTGTTATACCAAATGATCAACCAATTCGTGGTTTTGTACTTGCCAATTATCAGAACTGCTTAAAGCAGCTTGTATAGTCATTGGATGATGATATTTAGGTTCTTAAGTTTTACATTATCGTTGCAGTGGCCAACGAACACCGGATGGTAATTTTGGTAGGTTGTGCGTTTTTATTAGTTAAATACTTCGCTATAACTTTTTACAAGATAACCTTTCGGTCAAAGAGCAGGGCAACATCACTTTTTGGCGGCCCAATTCTTTGTTATTAATATTATTAAGCAACAATTTAGTGGCTTCTCGGCCTATTTCATAAGGGTTTTGTGTCACTACAGTAATGGGTACCTTAAAAAACTCCGCCATAGGAATATCATCAAAGCCCAATAAAGAAACATTATCAGGAATTAAAATGTTGGCGGCGTTTAGCATCGCTAACAACTCAGTAGTAATTGGGAGATGTTGAGTAAAAAATGCCGTGGGCGGATTTATTCCATTAAGGATGCTCTTAGGTGATGATTGAAACCCTGAATTACGATGCCAATATTGTACTAATTGATCATCCACCGGAATGCCATAATGACTCAAGGCATCTGCGTAGCCTAGGTAGCGGTCCATTCTGGATTTTACATTAGTAAAATCTTGAGTCACAAAGCAAATACGCTGATGGCCTAATGTAATCAAATATTCGGTTGCTTCATATGCGGCCTTTCGGTAATCAGAAATAATGATGCTTTTTTCATTTCCATCATGCTCAAGTTGAAAGTTCACTATAGGTAGGCCGTTAGCTATGTACTTATTTATTAGATCTGTATTGTTACCTGTTGGAGCAATAATAATGCCGTCAACTCGCAGTTGATACAATGCCTCTAACGATTTAGCCTCTACCTCGGGATCAACGTCTGTGTTGTATATTAATACGTTGTAATCACTTGTTTTGCAGTAGTCATCAATGCCTCTTATCGTGCGGCTGGTATCGAACCCCGTTATGTCTCTAACAATGACACCTATCGTTTTGGTCTTATCCAGTTTAAGGCTACGGGCAATAGGATTTGGAACATAATTTAGCTCGCTTACCGCCCGTTTAATCCGCTCTTTAGTTTTTTCAGACATATAGTCAAAGCGTCCATTTAAGTATTGGGACACGGTACTTTTCGACACTTCCGCTAAGTTAGCGACATCAATTAACTTTATTTTTGACATGTATTTTTCTGTAACGAGCTCTAGCTAAACGCAGATTGACATTCTGCAAGAGTATGATAATTTTATCAACTAAATCGATTTACTAAATCGATTTATGTTTTTTAAGGTTACCCTTTGTATGATTAGCATTGGTAACTTCATATGAGGTAAGAAAGTGGAAATTTCGAATATTGAATACCTAGTCATAGTTGCGTATCTCATGCTGATTATTGTCGTTGGCTTTGTTTTTAAACGATTCTCGGCTAACACGGATGATTATTTTAAAGGAGGCAGCAAAGGTACTTGGTGGTTAGTAGGAAGTAGTGCTTTCATGAGTGCTTTCAGTGCGTGGACATTTACTGGTGCGGCTGGAATAGCTTATGAGTCCGGCTTTTCCGCTATGTTTATCTTTATTGGTAACGCCCTTGGTTTTTTCGTTAACTTTCTTTTTATGGGACCTTGGTTGCGTCAAATGCGAGTAACCACATTCCCTGAGGCCATCGCCGGTCGTTTTGGTGAAACAACACGCGATTTCTACGCATACTATGAAGTGCCCGTACGTATCCTTTATTCAGCCATGGCACTTTACGGCCTCGGTATTTTTTGCTCGGCGGTATTTGGCTACGATATTAATTATGTCATCGTGGTCTGCGGTATTGTTGTACTCCTTTATTCTGCTACAGGTGGGCGTTGGGCTGTTATGGCGACCGACTTCCTTCAAGGCTTAATTCTTGTACCTCTAACCCTGATTGTTGCTTGGCTTTGTCTAGATGCACTTGGCGGAATTGATAATTTATTTGCAGAAATAGAAGCGCAAGGTCTTACTGAGCAATACAGCATGGTCAATTCGACTACTCTCTTTGGTGGTGCTTATACTTGGGGCTGGGCGAGCGCCATGATGGCAAAACAGTTTATTGTTTTTAACTCGATGAATGCTGCCCCACGTTATTTTTCTGTCAAAGATGGACGCGAAGCGCGAAAGGCAGCGTTGCTTTGTACCATATTAATGTTGCTCGGCAGTTTTATCTGGTTCTTGCCTCCTATTACAGCTCGTCTTCTATATCCTGAACTGGTGATGTCTTTCGATATCGCTAAGCCAGCTGAAGCCGCCTACGCCGTTGCCAGTATTAGTCTATTGCCCATCGGACTTGTTGGATTGATCGTTGTCGCGATCCTTTCTGCGACTATGAGTTCGATGGACACAGGTCTTAATACGAATGTCGCTATTCTTATAAAAGACATATATCCGAAAATGGCTCGCTTGTTGCGATGGAAGTCAAAAGCAGAATTAGAGTTATTGCATTACGGACGTATTTTGACTTGGGTTATGGGCGTGCTGATTGTTTGCTTAGCGATGTATTTTGCACAACAAGATGGTTCTGGAATATTCGATATTATGTTGCAGGTAGGCACGCTGCTTTCCATGCCTATAACCATTCCTTTGCTACTCGGTATGTTTATTCGACAAACCCCTTGGTGGGCGGCCTTACTGTCGATTGCTTGCGCGCTTGTATTTTCAAGCTTGGCTTTTTTTGAGATGCCGTTGAGCTATTTTGGCTTTTCTCAAAACTACAGTGATAACTTCCAATGGAGTTTTCAGCAGCAATTCTTCGGAGTGTTAGGCACGGGGACATTCGGTTTTCTTATATCAACGCTTTTTGCGCCAGCTAAAGATTCTCCTCATCGTCAAATGGTCGATAAGTTCATTACGAATATGAAAACGCCCATCGACTTTGCAAAAGAAGTGGGTGAGGGCAATGACTTAACACAATTGACACTGATCGGGCGCTTCGGCATTGCAGTCACAGGTTTCATTGCGTTAATGCTGGTGATACCGAATCCTATTGAAGGAAGGCTTACCATTTTAGTGTTGGCGCTGATCATAGGGGCAATCAGTTTATTGATGCTCAGGGCAGGGAAAGCGCCTGCGTCATCAATTAATACTGAAGCGCAACGAGCTGACTGATAGCAGCTCGTTAATGATGCTTGCTTCATTATAAAAATTTCACCTTACAAAACAGGGGTTTACCATGCCTTACTTACTTATAAATGATCAGCTTGATGTATTAAAAGCACAGCTTAATACCACTCGAAAGGAACACCTTACTCGCCTTATAGAGCAATGCCGTTTATATGAAGGGGAAGTGCTTTCAAAAGAGCACCCTCATACCAGTATCACCTATATGGGAATGGCGGCGGCTAATTTAAGCTTAGCTTACCTATTAACTGATCAAGAGCATTACCTCGAAGAAGCAAAACGTTGGATTTTTACAGCGGTTGACTATGATGTTTGGGGTTTTGGATTCTTAGTTGACGTGGATCTTAGTGCGTCGTGGTTATTATATGGCTTGGGATTATCCTATGATTGGCTTAAAGATCACTTGTCACAAGAAGAGCGTGAAAAATTTCTGAATAAGTTGATTCTTCAAGGCAATAAAATATTCGACTATGGCCAAGAAAATTTGGGACATTGTTGGTCAACTAATTATTGGCAAAACCATAACTGGATTAACTATTCAGGCTTGTTGACAACTGCCTACGCAATCCGTGAGGAACATAAAGGCGCGCAAGTTTGGATTGATGAGATTAAAGATAACTTTGAGAAGGTATTTGAATATCTGCCTGAGGATGGATCAAATTACGAGGGGACAGGATATTGGCGTTATGCCATCAATTTCTTTCTTTCTGCTGCTGATTATATTCGCCAAGACGGGGGACCAAACTATTTTAATGCGGGATTCTTAAAGAACTCGTTCGATTACCGTATTTATCAGTGTGCACCGAATTGGGAAGAAAACATTAATTTCGCCGATGTGCATGACAGACGAAGTTCTCATTCAATTTCTGCGTATTATAAAATTGCAGCGGAATACTCAAATGGTCAAGCGCAATGGTTGGGTGAGTTAGTACGCAACAAATTTCTGTTTAGAGAAGCCTATGAAAGTAAAATATTTCCTGGGATCTTGCCTGAAGCTTTTCTGGAATTGATTTGGTATAACCCGGAAATAGAACCGCAGTCTCCTGCAAGCTTGCCGCTAACGAAGTATTTTCCTGATTTAGGGCTTGTTGTCATGCGGTCAAGTTGGGAAACCGATGCGACTCATCTTTCATTTAAATCAAGCCCAGCTGGTGGCCACAAACAATGGAAACTCAGTTGGGAGTTAGACAAAAAAAATGATTGGAAAACACGTAGTTTGACTCACTACCACGTAGATTTTAATCACTTTATATTGATACATAATGGTGCGTCGTTAGCGATTGATGAAGGTTATAACCGAACATCTAAAGCCGAAGTGCATAACTTGATTACGGTCGATGGTACGGGTTGCGTAGGCGAGAAAATATGGTTAGAAGGTGATTTAAGCGACCCACAACGATTTGATTTAAATTGCAAAGGTATTCATAACGTTTGGCGAGATGTGCCAGAGGATGCGATTGCACAAGTAGAGGCTTTTTCAAGTGATAATGGCTATACCTACGTCGTTGGCGAATCAAGTAAGATGTATTATCCCGAGATGGCACTAACACGCAATGCACGGCACATTATTAATAGTGAATGCGGGTACTTTATATTTTTAGATGAACTGGAGAGTAAACTGGAACATACATACACTTGGCGTATGCACTCTGAACGATATGCAAACGAAGTGACCCAAGATCAGTTTGAAATTGTAAACGCTAGGGGAGCTTTAAATGTGTTTACAATGTTCCCCAAGGCGCGTGATACAAAAGTCGATGAAACCCTAGTCGAAGAGATTATGACGCCACAGCGCCCTGATGATATTCGCCGTATCAGTTTGAAAACGTTATTGATTGAGAACCCTGAGAAAAGTAAAAATGCTTATTTTCTCAATGTTTTTCAGCCTAAAGATGCGCTGCAAAGTGGTATCTCTCAGGATATTTCAGTTCAGCGAATCGAAGCTGATAACTGTATTGGTGTAAAAATAACTTCCAAAAAGTACATTGAAACTTTCTTGTTCTCCAGTGAAAACAAGATCGCTTACGGTGAGATTCAATCAAATGCAAAATGGATTTCTATTTTAACCGACAAGACGGGTAAAACAGTTAAAACGACCCATTATGATGGGATAGCGTAGCTGTTTAGAATTAGCTTTTAAGCTGACAGCCTATCTGGGGCAAAGAACGAAAGACCATGCTCACTGAAGTGGTTGGTTATATTGCCCAGCAGTCGTGAACAATTATTTGGAAAGAAATAACATGTTAGATAAATTTAGTTTAGTAGGCAAAGTCGCATTGGTAACCGGCTGTAAGCGCGGAATTGGAAAAGGCATTGCGCTGGGTTTAGCGGAAGCCGGGGCGGATATAATCGGTGTGTCCGCTAGTTTGGCGTCCCACGGCTCAGCAATTGAAAAAGAAGTGAATGCACTCGGGCGAAGCTTCAAAGGATATCAATGTGATTTTGCCGACCGCAAAGCGCTGTACGCATTTATTGAAAAGGTCAAAGATGATTTCCCAAAAATTGATATTTTGGTCAATAACGCAGGAACCATATTACGAGCACCCGCTATAGAGCATGGTGATGAGCTTTGGGATAAGGTTATTGATGTTAATTTAAATTCTCAGTTCATTCTAAGCCGTGAAATTGGTAAAGACATGGTGGCTCGCAAAGCGGGTAAAATTATTTTCACTGCGTCGTTATTAACGTTTCAAGGTGGTATTACCGTTCCTGGATATGCAGCAAGCAAAGGGGCGATAGGGCAACTTGTGATGGCATTATCAAATGAATGGGCTGGTAAGGGGGTGAATGTAAATGCGATTGCTCCAGGATATATTGACACAGACAATACCGAAGGGTTGCGCAGTGATCCTGAACGAGCTGCGTCTATTTTGGCGCGTATACCCCAGGGACGTTGGGGTAACCCAGATGACTTTAAAGGCCCTGCTGTGTTTTTAGCTTCTGAAGCCTCAGCTTACGTTAATGGCGCTATCTTATTGGTTGATGGTGGTTGGATGGGTCGGTAAACGCTAGGTCACTCTAAGGGCGCATTGTGGGTGTAAGATTAATAGAGGCGTGTATTTGATTAAATCCGCAACGTATATTCAAAAAAATTGGGCGTTAGCGTGGCCGTTAGCTTTTAATGCCTTGCTTGTACAGTCTATGTTACTTATTGACACCTATTTGGTTGCGCCTTTGGGGGAATTACCGGTGGCTGCAATGGGCATTGCAGCCACAATAGTGTCGTTTGTACTAGGGATAGAGATCGCTATTGGCAATGGCATTCAACTGCTCGTTGGCCGGGCTGTTGGCTCGAATAGTCGCGCTGACCTTGCAGTTGCTTATTGGTCTGGGCTATTCATCAACAGCGTCACCTCGCTAGTTTTCCTTTTTGTTCTACACTTTTTTGGCACTGAAATAGTGTCGTTCATTACTGATGATGCAGAACTGGCTAAGCTGACTGAATCCTATCTTTCGATTACCAAATATATCGTTTTGCTAACTGCATACACTCAAGTGTGTACTGCTTTTTGCAATGGAAATGGTAAGACACAAGTACCTTTAAAAGGCTTTATGATTGAATTGCCCGTAAATGCATTGCTCAGCTATGTGTTGATAAACGGGCTTGGAGAATATCAAGGATTGGGTTTAGAAGGGGCTGCTTGGGGGAGCTTAGTCGCGGTACTTTTAAGAACGATATTTCTTTATGTAGCCCTAAAAATAGATAGTGAAGTGGATTTAAGGTATCCCCAGAGTCGTTATTTTTGGCGGGAGTTACGGCCTCAATATGCACAGATATACCCTATAGCAGCTAACTTTTTAGTTCTTTCCATTGGGGCGACTGTCTATCAGTTGTTGTTTGCACAACTGGAACTGTACTCCTTTGTTGCTATTACCTTAATTTTCCCTTGGTTACGTGCTGCAACACAATTCCCTAATGCTTGGGCACAAGCGTCAGGCATTACTATCAGTCAAGCGCTGGGTCAAAACGATACCACAGAGCTAAAATTATTTATCAAGCGTTGTACTAAAATAGGCATGACAGTATCTGTCGTTATTGCAGGGCTTTTGTTGCTACTGAGTCAATTTATATTGCTTATATACCCCGATATTGATCCTGACACGCAAACTGCATTAATGGTTATCGCTCCGCTGTACATCGCTTTACCTGTTATTCGGGCTTACAACACTGTTGCCGGTAATATTTTGCGTGCGCTTGGCAATAGTAATCTTGTACTGAAAATTCACTTTGTGACGCAATGGCTTATTTCACTACCGATTTGTGCGCTTCTTATCCTCTATTTAGATGTTTCTATTTTCTGGGCATTCGCCATGATCCCCATTGAAGAACTTCTTAAAACGTTACCCTTTCACCATTTTAAACAGCGCTATATCAGTCGGTTAAATCCAGAATAATCGCCTGCGAACGTTTGATTTAATAACTCTTTGTTAAGCCACATCCACTGATTAAATCATCAACGATACTCACCCACGCCAAGTTACAAACCTAGATGTGGGAATAACAACGGCATTCTTCTAAGACGATCCAGCTTATTAAAAAATTGTATTGAAAGGCAGCAATAAAAGACAGTAGTGCAAGAGGATAAAGCTAGCATGTTTGAATAAGTGGTATGGCGCGTCTGTTGCGTAGCTCATATTGCCCGAGAGAAAAGTAAAGCGGACAGTTCTTATTAGCAATACTAAGCTAAGCCTATTTTTACAAAGCAAAAATAATTAACCCCAGCACTGGGCTGGGGTTAATGGGTTCCTGCTTTAGCACGCTAGTGTGCTTAAACTTTCAGTCTAAGACATTAGAAGCGGTAAGTAGCACCTGCAGTAATACGACGGTCTGTTAGGCCTTGATAACACAACAGCGCACCTTCATTAATACAAGACTGCTCAACTTCAGACTCAGTGATGTTGACTGCTTCAATACCAATATTCAATTGGTCGTTCACATCGTAATTGATGCTGGCATTAAGCTGCCCCCGGTCTTCTTGAACCACTGGGAAACCCCAAGGAAGGCTTGAAGTACTGCCGAAGTCAGTTGAACGGTACGCTTCACGCCATGTGTAACGCATACGAGCTGAAACACCATATTTTTCGTAATAAAGCGTAAAGTTATAAGCATTTTCAGATAGGTCAAGTAAGCCTTGCACGGCTGTGACGTCTATATCATCAACACCCGTAGACAATGCAAATACTGTGTTCGCACGACTTGTTGCGCCATTAACCGCTTCGCCACCTGAGAATTCTTGAATGGTATAGTTAGCAATAATACCAAAACCAGATGCCCAACCTAACTCATCTTCAAAGCTTGCCAAATCATATTGAAGTGCAAACTCAATGCCTTTTTGCGTGGTTTCCCCAGAGTCATTGATTTGAGTCGTGGTCGGTACACAAACACCCACACCTACTTCAGGGCCAAAAACGTTTACATCAGCGATAGGGTTGAAAATACCGCCGCCTTCACACGGGTCGGTCAAGTCACGATAGCCCGTGACAGAATCTTCAAACGGGTTCGATTGTTGTTGTACGAACAGATCGGTACGTTTTTTATGGAAAAACCCAACACTCAGTACACTGGCTTCAGCGAAATACCACTCAGCTGATAAATCAAATGAGGTTACTTCTTCAGGCTGTAAGCCAGGGTTACCGATTGAAACTGCCGGGTTAGGGCTTGTTGAGAAGGTAACAGAGGTAGATAACTCATTAAAATCAGGTCGACGAATATCTTTACCCCAACCAGCGCGAACCACTACATCATCATGTACATCAGCCACTAAGTTAATTCGAGGTAACACAAAGTTATAATCACCCTCTGTTGTTACTTGCGACACTAATTCGTTGCCGGCGCCATCTTGGGTAATAGAGTTACCAGTTGATGTAACGTCAGTTTGTAAATAACGTAAGCCAAAGTTACCGCGGAACATGCCATGTTCAAAATTAGCTTGCGCATATAAAGCGTGGGTTTTTTCTTCGATATCAAAGAAACCAGCTGAGCTTGATGTAGGCGCATCAATTGAAACTGAACCCCCATGCTCATCGATAGCATTTTGCAAAATAGCTAATGCACCATCTGGGTCAGAGGCAACACGTTCTGCATCAAGAAGTAAGAAGTCACGAACATATAACTCGCGACCATCAGCATCATTAAAGTTGTTAGGTCCTGCTACAAGAAGCTCAGAGAAGAGATCGCCTGAGGGGCTATCAGCGATATCTCGCAAACCTACGTTTGAGCTAATTTCATCAAGCAGACTGGTTACTTTACTGTAACGGTAACCCACATCGACTGAGGTAATTATGCTATCTATATAGTAGGTAAAATCAGTACGAAAAGCATCTTCGCCATTTTCAGACTTATTTCGGCCGATATTAACGTCACGTAGTACAACGTTAGCAGGGTCAAGCAATTGCTCTGAAGTGGGTGCCGTTGCATCGCCTGTTGGAATACCAAAGGCTAGTGCACCGCCGGTAAGGTCATATATAAACGGTGTGCCATTCTCATTTGAATCATAAAGATCAACCCAATCAGGATTATCCGCATTGGCTGCATTTAACTCAGCATTTGCTAATAAGGTAGCTGAATCAAGAGGAGAATTAGGGTTGATAAAGTTAAGTGTCGTATTAAAGCTAGGCGTCGTAGTATCAGAACTCGATGATGCTAGTTCAACACTGAATTTAAGGTTTTCACCTGTCCATTCACCGCCTAATCTGTATATTTCACTTTTAGTAATACGAGAGTTGGTGTCGCCAGAAAAGCGCAGGTTACCGTCTGAGCCGTCAGCATCAAGTGGAATAACACCTTGAGTTGCCGCTTGTATACTGCCTAGATTCACGCCATCTAAAGACCCGAAGTTAACGGTTTCAAATCCAGTTGGAGTGGCAATATCTTTAAGGCCGCTGATACCTGATGCTTGAATTCTTGAGCTTTCTTGTCTGCGTTCTTGATCGTTAATAACGACATCAAAGAAAAACTTGGTATTGTCATTGGGTGCGAATTCTAACGTACCTGCAAAGTTTTTGGTTTCATATTCATAGTTATCGTAATCTTGCACGAAGAATTGAATAGGTAAATAATCGAAAGATTGCGCACTATCAACGCCACTTGCTGAAGCGACTGAGTTATCGCGGTCTGCACGAGGACGAAATGCTGTCACGTCCTGTTCAGCGTAACTAACACTAAATACTGCACCGAATCTACCCGCGTCTAGCTCCCAGTTGTCACCAAAGGTGCCTGATAATCTTGGCGTAAATGTGCTATCGGTTGAAAGGCTACTGTTCTCACCTTGTACTCTTATTGAAGCCAATGTTTCGTCCAACTGTAATGGACGAATAGTTCTTAAATTTACCGTACCACCAACAGACCCTTCAATGGTCTTCGCTGAAGGCGCTTTGGTTACTTCAACTGCAGATATAATAGCGGCTGAAACATCTTCAAAATTGATACCGCTACGGCCAGAGCCAGATCCTACCGTAGACACACCATTAATTTCGGTACGGTTTGCGTTAGTACCACGGATTTGTACACCAGTACCAACACCTGCTGTTCTTGTAATTTGGACGCCAGTAACGTTCTCTAGAACCTCAGCTAAGTTTTGATCGGGTAATTTACCTATATCTTCTGATTGAATAATTTCAACCAAGTTGCTCGCATCGCGTTTTTCAGCAAGCGCGTTTGTGAGAGAGCTACGTATGCCGGAAACTTGTATTACTTCGGTTTCATCGACCTCAGTTTCCAGTTGGTTTTGTTGAGCCAGAGCCGAGGATGCGAAATTCAGCGAAGTAGCTGCTAAAACCGCTAAGGATATTCTAGATAGTTTGTGCGTCATTTTGTGTCTCCGTGGGCAGCGATTAAAGAGCCTCAATGAATCCCCCTAACACCACTTCGTTAATTTATAGTTTTTGCACCTCGCAACATCAATATTACATATGGTCTGCAAAACGCTAACAAGGTTGTTACAAAAGTATTCTAAAAAAACAAATTGGTCAACCCTTAGTCTATTCTAATCAGGTCTTTTGAAAACATTTTGGTTATACCAGTTTGAGGCGCATTGGTTTACCAATATGTAATTGGGATTATTGCGGCAAGATAAAATCTATAAAAATCATTCTCTTATTTGTTTTTTATTCTAAATTTACAGACTTGAAAAAGCGCTATATTTAGCGCGAATGGGCTTATTTATTTTTTACTTTTATTCGATGGGCTGGACATCAATATAAAAATGGTCATAATGATTTCGTTAACAAATAAGCAACTATTAAGACCTATTGGTAATAGACATGACGATTTATCCAAGCATGGAAAATAACTGGCAGGCGGACGTATCCCAGTTGTGTATATAGCTTTTCTACCATTGAGCACGTTGAGTTAATCAGGGATAGATTCAAAATTGGTATTTATCTTATGCGATAAACGTTTCGTTAACCTGTCATATATTGAGCCTTTCAATAGCCTGTGAATGGCTCACACATAAAAAGTAGATTTTGATGAAAATAGAACGATTAAGTATAGACACCTTACGTGAACTTTCGGCCGCTATAAAAAGACCGAGTTACGAACCTGCTTCTATAACCTCGGGTATTGTTCATTTTGGTGTCGGTAATTTTCATCGCGCTCATCAGGCGGTGTATTGCGACACATTGCTGAATCAGGGGGAAACAAAATGGGGCATCACAGGAATTTCAATGCGTTCGCCCGGCATGCGAGACAATCTCACCCCGCAGAATTATTTATATACATTAGCTTCATTAGGTGAGGCTACGAGTTACCGTATTATTGGTGCAATTCAAAATATATTGGTGGCTGCAGAATCGCCCCAATCAGTGATTGATGTAGTAGCAGACAACCAAACTCAACTGGTCACTACCACGATAACTGAAAAAGGCTACTACCTAACGAGTGGACAGATTGATCTGAGTAATATCGATATTGCCCAAGATCTCAAATCACTTAATGTGCCGCAAACGGCTTATGGTTATCTGGCCGCTGCATTGATCAAGCGGTGTACAAACCAAAGCAGTCCATTAACTATTCTATGTTGCGATAATATGCATGCGGGCGGCGAACATCTTCTGAGTGGCGTGCAGATTTTATTGGAACGTCACAGCCCAGAGACACTAAGCTGGGTTAAAGCAAACGTGGTTTTTAGCTCATCAATGGTCGACCGAGTGACTCCTGCAACCAATCAACAATTAAAAGACCAAGTGGCAGAGCAACTTGGGGTATTCGACGCCGCGCCGGTTGCTGCAGAACCATTCACTCAGTGGATTATTGAAAACCGTTTTGCTGGTGTGCGTCCTCCCTTTGATCGCGCAGGTGCGCTTTTCGTTGATGATATTGCACCTTACGAGCGAATTAAACTGCGCTTCTTAAACGCTGGGCATTCCATACTGGCAGCGCTAGGTTATCTGGCCGGTGATCAGTTTATTCATGAAGCATTGCGACGCCCAAGGCTTGCGCGATTTGCCGAACAGGCACTCAAGCTAAACGTGATGCCTGTGACACCTGTTCCAGAAGATGTCAGTGGCGAAACTTATATCGATCAGGTACTCGCGCGCTTCCGCAATGGCAACCTGCCTTACGCTGTATTGCAGGTTGGTACCGACAGTTCACAGAAGATTCAGCAACGATTGTTGCCTACCATTGATGATGCGCTTAACCATGGGGATGATTCATCTTATCTGGCTTTTGCTCTTTCGGCTTGGGTCTGCTTTATACGCAAAGCGCTGCTAAGCGATGATCTGAATGACCCTATGCGAGATGCATTCGCCGAGGTCATATCCAAGAACGATTCTGACGATGTAGAGCGCTTTCTTAAATTAGCAGGTGCGGACAAGTTTAGCTTTTTCAGCGATGCCCATTTTATGGCGTCGGTGCAACAATTTCACCGCAATATTAATGAAGTTGGCATAGAACAAGCGATAGATACTTTTTTTAATACTTAAAATAGAGAAACGATTATGCGCGAATCTTGGAGATGGTTTGGACCAAGCGATCCTGTAACCATAGAAGAAATAAGACAAACGGGTGCCACCGACGTGGTCAGCGCTCTGCATACAATACCAACTGGTGAGATTTGGACTAAGGAAGCTATTCGTCAGCATCAGTCATTAATAGAAGACTGCGAAGCTGATCTTGCGCCGCTTAAGTGGAGTGTGGTTGAAAGTATACCTGTTCATGAGGACATTAAATTAGCGCGTTCTGGCCATGAGAAATATGTGGAGAACTGGATAATATCCATGGAGAATTTGGCCCAGTGTGGCATTAAAACCATTTGCTATAATTTTATGCCTGTTATCGATTGGACCCGCACCGATCTTAACTTTAAGCTTCCCAGTGGTGCTTATGCACTGCGTTTTGACCAGAAAAAATTCGCGGCTTTCGACCTCTATATTCTTAAGCGCGAAAATGCTGAGGTTGAATATAGTGCTGAAGAAATCGCTGAAGCCAAGCAAGTTTTTGATGACATGTCTGAAAAAGAACGGTCGAATTTAACGAATAATATTATTGCTGGTTTACCGGGCAGAATGACTGATAGCTATGGTATCGATGATTTTCGCGCGATGCTTGCTAATTATAAAGATGTTAGCAGTGATGTGTTGCGCAAAAATCTATTCGCGTTCCTTTCTAAAGTGCTACCGCGGGCTGAACAAATGGGCGTTAAGCTAGCTATTCACCCAGACGATCCTCCCCGAGATATGTTAGGTCTGCCGCGCATCATATGTACTGCTGATGATTTAGAATTGCTGTTTAAGGCTCTGCCTAGTTCGTCAAACGGTATTACGTTGTGTGTCGGTACCTATAGCAGCCGCCCCGACAATGATTTGCCTGCTATGGCGAAGCAATTCGGGCCCCGCATTCACTTTTCACATTTGCGCGGTGTAAGTCGTGATCCTGACGAACAACGTTCTTTTTTTGAGGCCAGTCATCTTGATAGCGATATCGACATGGTGCAAGTGATAAAGGAATTGTTAAACGAAGAAACAAGGCGTTCAAACGAAAAACTGATAGAGCAAAATGCTGAATATCAGGACATCTTTATCAGGCCTGATCATGGTCACCAAATGATGGGGGATATTGGTAAAGCCGTAAATCCTGGTTACTCGGGCATTGGGCGACTAAAAGGTCTTGCTGAAGTACGGGGTGTGATTCGGGCGCTATCCGCTCAAAAATAGCAAAATCATTATGTAGCAGGTACCGTCTTATTTTGAATGTGTACCTGCAAATTCTTACGAATTGTATCGCTTAAGTAAAGATTAAATTCGTCATTCTCTGGTTATGTTAACTGCCGGTACACACTAAAATGAATAATATAAAAACGTTTTTTAAATCGTTACTACCCGGAATATTCTTGTTTGGATTTACCGTCGGCACGGGCAGTGTCACTGCGATGGCAAAAGCTGGCGCAGATTACGGCATGTCCTTGCTTTGGACCATTTTTATCTCCTGTGCTATTACCTATTTTTTAATTCATTTATTTGGCAAGTTTACCTTGGTCACGGGTTTGACGGCGCTGCAATCATTTAAACGGCATATTCACCCAGCGGTGAGCATATTTTTTATTGTCGCGCTTACCACCCAGATATGCGGAAGTGTTATTGGCGTGATGGGCATTTTAGCGGACGTCTGTTTCGAGTGGTCGAAGAATTTTATTGATGGTGGCATATCCCCGATCTATTTTGCCCTCTTTTTCATCGCCTTTGTCTATATGATTTTTTTAGTTGGAAGAACGGAAGTATTTGAAAAAGTATTAGCCATTTTTGTTGGCATTATGGCCCTATGCTTTTTAATTAATTTTATTATTTTAATGCCCCCCGCTATAGACATCTTAAAAGGCATGGTTCCCAATGTGCCCGATACTGGGGCAGATAAAAACTCATTTCTAGTGATAGCGTCTATGGTGGGAACCACAGTTTTTTCTGGGTTGTTTATATTACGCACCATTCTTGTTAAAGAAGCCGGTTGGACTATGGCCGACTTGAAGACCCAAAATAGAGATGCGCTGTTTTCGGCATTTTTGATGTTCATTGTTAGTACCTCAATAATGGCCGCTGCAGCTGGCTCCTTATATATTAAGGGGATTACATTGGTAAACGTAACCCAAATGATTAACCTGCTGGAACCGCTAGCGGGCTCTGCTGCCGTGGCTATTTTTACTATCGGACTGATAGCTGCTGGTGTGTCGTCGCAGTTCCCTAATGTGGCATTGCTACCTTGGTTACTGGACGACTTTCATGAACGTAAGCCAAACCTTAAGAGACCAAGCTATCGAATTATGGCGTTAGTCATCTCCTTGTTAGGATTAATCGTACCTATATTTAACGCTAAGCCTATTGCAGTCATGGTCAGCTCGCAGGCATTTGGGGCATTAGTGTTACCTGCGACGGTTGGGTGTATCGTCTACATAGGCAATAAAAAGAGCCTAATGGGAGAGCACAAGTTTTCAACGATAACTAACGTTATATTATCGATGATTTTTGTCTTCGCTTTGGTCATGAGTTATATGAGCTACCATGGCATCCTCTCTACTTTGCAGGCGCTATAACGTGGAAATTAGGTGGGTTGGCATCGTTTTTCAGCCACTTTCGACAAAACCTAATTACGCCTTGGCAATATTTTAAATCTCATGAGCCGGTGGCTTTACTGTGCACTTGAGCATGAAGTAATGGAAATAGAATTATGAATCAAATTATTAAGTTTACTGCTAATCGTGTATGGCGAACGTATCAAGGCGGTAAGCTGCTCGATACGATTGAAGGTAAAGAGACACCTGAAGATTCGAGCTTCCCTGAAGATTGGATTGGCTCAACAGTTCAAGCGCGTAATGTTGGTCGCGAGCATGTGACGGAAGGTTTAGCGATGGTTAAAGACGACGACGGGCAGTCAGTGCCGTTTCGTGATTTACTTAAACGTGATCAGCAGTATTTCTTGGGAAATGCTAATGGCTCGCCACGCTCGTTGGACGATATTCCGCTGGTTAAATATTTAGATAGCGCTACGCGTTTACACTTTCAAGCCCATCCTACTCGGGCTTTTGCTCAAGAGCGACTTGGGTTACCCCGGGGTAAAACCGAAGCCTATGTTATTTTGGAAACGCGAGACGACGTGAGCGACCCTTACATTTACGCTGGTTTTCAGCGTCCGCCTAGTCGTGAGCAATTAAAAGAATGGATTGAAACGCAGGATATCGAATCGATAGAAAGTTGTTTTGACCGCATACCTGTTAAGCCTGGCGACGTGTTTCTGCTGCCAGGAGGTCGTCCACACGCTCTAGGTGAAGGCATACTCATGCTGGAAATTATGGAGCCGTCGGATTTGGCTGTGAGGTTTGAATTTGAGCGCTGCGGATATGTGATCCCCGAGCAGGCAAGATTCATGGACAGAGGGATTGAAATGGCGTTAGATGTATTTAATTTTGAGCCGATTCCTGCAGATAAAGTAGATGCTGAATTTCGTTGCCCCCCTAAAGTTCTTACTACTGATGAGCAAGGTAACTGCCTTGAAGAGCTTATCGGGGCGGACAAAACAAGCTGTTTTACGGTCAAGCGAGCTTCGGTCAATGGCAGCTTTGTGCGCAATGAAGAGGCTTTTTTCTATGGTGTCGTGACAGAGGGTTCTGGTACGCTTCGAATTGGCGATGAAGTGACACAACTGAACCGTTGGGAGCGTTTTTTCTGTCCTGCTGGGGTTAGCAATTTTCAGTATGAATCACAATCGGGCATGTCTATCTTAGAATGTTATCCCGGTAATACTTAATAACCTAAAATATGTGCTATGTGAAAGCGCAATAAACGAGTGAGATTGCTCGCTTATAGGTTGTTCTTGTATAAGTGTATGTCAGCAGGGCTGGGTTAAATCCAACCTTACTGACAAATAAATATAATAACAGTCAGAAACTAGTTGCTAGGTTTCTTGGCGGGTCCTGTGACTAAACGTGAGAAGGATACTTGTGTATAGTCGCCATTTTTCTTATCTGTTTCCCAATCGCCAATACCCAAACATGCGGGATACCACATACCCGGATCATCTTTAATACTGCATTGATCATAGGCACCAGCTTTAAAGAAATTAGCATCACCAGCATATCCATTCGGGTGATCGAGTTTATCAACTTTTCCATTTGCATCGACGTTATTAGCGAGATTGATGGCATAATTTTTTGTACCGTGACGAGCACTGGTGAACGTTAAATACATAGTATTTTGGTAAACATTCACTTCATAGCTAAAAGTTTCGTCAAGGGCAATACCTTGCTCACCAGGGTCAGCTGATTCATCCCATGGCGTTCCCCATACTGAGTAGCTAATGTCTTGTCTATCCGGATTCTCCTTCGCGAGATTTCGTTCGTAGTTCCAAAATACTGAACCGTATTCATGGTCTGGCCATTTTTTGAAATAGATTTTTAAGGGCTCATTGCCATAACCGTAACCTTCGCCTTCGGCAACCAAGGTTTTATCTTTTGTGGCATGAATTTGACCGACTACCACTGAATAAGCAGGGGGTTTATTGGGATAAGTAGCACGTTTAGCCACGTGGTTAACATGCAGAGTGGCTTGTAGATTGCCACCTGTCTGCCCGTATTGGTCAGCACGTTTATTGGCTGCTAATGAGAAGTTATTCGCAAAACCATCACCTCTACTATTTATGTCACCTACGACTTGGTGTAATTCACTACGGGTATTAGATGAGTTGGGGGTAGTGAACGCTTTATTAGGTGTAGCAAACACCATATTACCTTGCGCATCTAAATAGAAATAATCAGGGTGTTGATAAGTTTGTATTTGCTTAACACTGATACCATCGACTTTACCATCATTGTTGCTGTCGGTAGGGATGGTCATTTTCCAATGGGTTAAATCAAATTTATCTGCTGGCACCATAGGTTGTTTTTCATTGGTATTATCAGTTGCATTACATCCTGATAAGGCAAAAACGCATATTGCAATGGCACTGCAAGGGAATAGTATTTTTTTTAAATTCATTATTTATACTCCATTAATGATGATAAAAGGTGTCGAATATGTAGTGGCTAAAAGATAAAACCTGCTCAATAAAATTGGGCGTAATAGTCTTTCATACCTTAGGCTTTGTTAGGTGGTTGCAAGCGCTGAACGATTGCGCCAACTATTTCCTCTGGTGGCGGTTTTATATCAACCACCCAGTCATCCTCACGTAGCTCCAACGTACTAAGTTGTGACTCCAATAATCGCGGCTCGAAAAAGTGCCCTTTACGAGATGCTAATCGCTCGGTAAGTAACGCTTTTGAACCGTTAAGAATGATCCATTCAATATTGTTTGCACATTTTGACGCCAACGTAGCGCGATATGCCTCTTTTAAAGCCGAACAGGCCAGTATCGCCCCACCTTGGCTTTCCCATGAAGCTAGTTGGGTTGAAAGCGTCTCGAGCCACGGCTGGCGATCTTCGTCATTCAATGGCACACCGCTTGTCATTTTTTGAACATTGGATTGGGGATGAAAATCATCGGCATCATAAAAAGGCAATGCCAGTTTTTCTGCCAGCAACGTACCAATTGTTGACTTTCCTGTTCCTGATACTCCGCATACAATTACAATCATTTTGTATCCTTATTACTCTAGTAGACCAAGAATACCGTTAAACGAAATCAAAATAGAAAACATAAACGCTAAACCTAATACAATATTGAGTAGATAACCTGCGGCATATTCGGCCATCAGTTTCTTTTTATTGACCATTAGAATTATCCCCAAAATAACTAACGGCAAAACAAATACATTAAAGACTTGGGTTAATAACTGTCCTTTAACGGGGTTAAAACCAAATACCGGAATAGTTAGAGCAAATAACGCTGCTATACCTGTGATGATACGAAACTGTTTAGATTGGGTATCCAATTTGCCCGAGCGGTAATCCTCTATTAACAGCGGGGCTATTAACATACACGGGAACACGGAAGACAAACCAGCGGCAAGCGTACCGAAAAAGAATACCGTTAGTGCACCTTTACCGGCTATGGGTTCAAGGGCATTGACCATATCTAATACGTCAGTAACTGGTTTTCCTTCATGAAACAAAGCACCTGCGGCTACAGCCATAACAGAACCACTAATAACAAACACCAGCACAGCGGCAACAATCGCATCTTTCTTTTGTTGCGCTCTGTCAGCAATGCCCCAGCCCTTGCCTTGAATAAACAAAGGTCTAGACAGAAAAGTAGCTGAGGCCATGGTTGTGCCAACAAAAGCTGCTACCATCATTTTACCACCCACTACATCGGGTATAACGGGTATAAGTCCGCGCATGACTTCAACGGGCATTGGGTGCACAACAAACAGTGACATTATGAAGGATAGCCCCATGCAGGACACAAAGATCACGAGAATTTTTTCAAATAATGAGTACTTTCCGATTAGCAATATTGCGTACATGATGCTGATCACTAGCACGGCTATTGTTACTACCACACCATATTTATGTGGGATCACAGCAGGGAAGTACATGGCGATCATTTCAAATAAAATATTGGAGGAAATCCCTAGTATGCCAGTCAGTGAATTCCATTGGCCGAAGGACACACCTATGATGATAAGGATAGCAATCACCTTACCGAATTTAAGATGTTTTTTAAAACTATAAAGCGCTGTTTCTCCCGTAACTAACGCAAAATTACCATAGGCGTAAATAAGGACCCCCGAAAACAAGCAGCTTAATAGCAAAACCCACAACAACTGCATGCCAAAGGTGCTACCTGCGACAATCATGGCCGTCACACTGCCAGTGCCTATGGTGTAGCCAATGGCTAAAAACGCTGGACCAAAACTCAAAATAGCTCTAATTAATGCTGACACTATTATTCCCCAAAAATGAACTGATATATTATTAGTTGCAGGCTTTTATAGCCTGTTATACGTGTTTCCATCGTGCTTGGCAGTCATTTAAGCCTAACGATTAAAAGCCACTTTCTTCTGCCATTTTTACCACCCCGACAGTGAGGATAATATTGGCAAAGCGGCGCTGTTCACCCGTTTGTATAATCAAAGTCGTAGCTGGCTCTCGAATTTTGTCGTAGAACGCCCAGCGCTCCATCGCTTCCCACGTAACATCCCCGAGTATGGCTTTGTAGGCGTCGTGAATTTCCGCATTCGCTTCAACGGGCTTCTCCATCACAATTGCGCCTTGAACCGGACAAACTTCAAGTATGCCATCGAGCACTGTTAAAGCATCTAACAAACCGGGACGAAAGTTAAGGTGCACCGTCGTTGAGTTCGGACCTGTCATAGCACCTACCGGCAAGTTGCCGTCTGCAATGACAACTTGGGCAAAATGCCCAGAGCGGGCGAGGGCTTCCATAATGGTCGGGTGAATTACCGCTGTTTTAAGCATAAAATTATCTTTTTTAAATGGCTGAATAGAAAGTAGCGCCAACGCGCGCAAGATTGTTTATGATTTAATAAACAACTACATGTTGTATACGCCGCCATTTATATCGAGCGTAGCGCCGCTGATAAAGCCGTCAAATTCAGATGCCAAATAGACCACCGCTCGTGCTACATCATCCGCGTTGCCTGCTCGTGCAATAGGAATACCTGCAATTGTTTGGTCCGCAGAGGCTTTAGTTGTGTGAGTATTATGAAACGAGGTGCCTAGAATAAGCCCTGGTGCGACAGCGTTGACCCGAGTACCTTGTGGTCCTAGTTCAGCAGATAGCGCACGCGTTAGCGTGAGAATGGCGCCTTTGCTAGTGGAATAGGCTAATGACCCTGGGTGACCGCCTTTACGACCAGCGAGTGATGCTAGATTCACAATGCTGCTGCTTTCATGTTTGCCTAAATAAGGTGCTGCGGCACGTGTCACAAACATCATAGAGGTAAGGTTAATGTCCATGACCTTGTGCCAGAACTGGGCATCCATTTCGTTAAGTAATCGTCTTGCGACAAGTGAGCCTGCGTTGTTGATCAGTATGTGCAAACTTCCAAGGGCATCTACGGTTTGTTCGACCATCGCATTTGCTTCAGTCTCGTTGGTTAAGTCAGCACTTATCGCGACCGCTTTTTGGCCTTTGCTGACTGCGTATTCGACCAATTCGTTCGCTGTGTCGGCACTTGAGAAATAGTGGATAGCAACGTTAGCGCCGCTATCAATTAAATGTTTGGTAATTGCTTCGCCAATGCCTTGGGCGCCTGCGGTGATAAGCACGTTTTTGCCGGTTAACTTTGTCATTTTCGTTGTTCCTAAATCTTATAAGTCGATAATCATAATGGGGTGCCCATAGCAGACATTTTATCGCTGGGCCCCTGGATTTATAATGGGTTCGTTGTACTTGAATCGATTATTCCCAGCGACTCTTTTTGTTAAGAAACCGGGAAGCATGGGAAAATCCATCAAGTGCTAAATGACAGGCTAATCGTAAGTCACATCTGAGGTTTTATATTCGCCATTGTTTGCGCGGATCTTACCAGTGTCTTTCATCTCAACATTCTCAATAACAGTGATAGGTTCGCCATTGGTTAAGAAAAGCTCAAGTGGAGCACTGTTATTCCAAGTCGTATTTGAAATATTCAACTTTTGAACCCCATGAAAATACATGGATGCACCAGATCTATGGGTTGGTCCTTTGCCTACGTTAGTCAAAGTATTATCTGTTACGGTGACTACCGGACCAAAGGTGCTTTCATCTGTTCCGCCTCTATATACTGTTGCGACTTCTTCTTTAATGTCAGTAAAGGTATTGCCAGAAATAACGAGGTTTTCAACGCTATATACACCTAGGTCATCTACTTCTCTGTTTAATTGCAGAATAGCGCCAGTAATATTGCTAAATTCTGAATCTATAATTTCAATGCTATCGGCAAAAGTTCCTGCATTAGCCTTAAAGAAATAAAAGTAACCATTCACATCAAGGTCTGTCACTTTAACGTTGCGTACCGATAAGGTGTAGTTGATGTTCATTGAGTTGCTGCTCGTACTAATGATGGTGTTGCCTTTGTAATCGGGCGATTGTGCACCGTCGAACCAAAGGTTCTCTACTTCTAATGCACCACCATTTTCTATGTTGATAAAGTTAGGCTTTTGCGAGCGGATGACTGGCTTTTTACCCTTTTGTGCCATGATGGTGATGGGGTGGTGCACTTCCGCGAACTTAGTCAGTAGATATTCGCCACCATTTTCAAGTACTAAAATGTCACCAGATTTACTGCCTTCCAAAGCGGTCAGCAGGGTGTTAGTGCCAGGTTTTACAGCAATTTTTTCGCCACTTTTAAAGACAACATCAATCTCATTCTTGGGATAAAAGCTTGCGCCTACCTCTGTTTTGGTAACCGGTAATTTAACTTCACCAAAACCGATTTTTTCCAACAACGCTTTATCAGGCGCCTTTAAGCCATACTTATTCGTGGTCACAGAGTAGGGTGTACTGGCGAAGCCCGATTTAATCGGTGTGCTGGCTTCTTCGTTTAAATAGTTTGCTTCGAATTTGATACCAGACATATCGTCATACAGTGTAAATGGCGTTAAATTGGTCTTGCCTAAGATGATGTTTCCAGTGAATTCTGACGTAGTTGGTGGCGCGGAACGTTCTTCATCTGCGCCAGCGCCAAGTTCGATGTGATCGCTGTCAATTACAATGTTGTTGTTCATGGCTGAGTCGATAACAGGATCGTAGCGATTGGGGGTCGAGTTAGGAACTCCGTTCATAATAACCAGAGCACCTCGTAATCTTTGGCCTGTCAGCCCGTACATATAGTTATTACTGACCGACTGACTTTCGTTAATGATCCGAATACCGCCAGTATTAGGCTTACGATTACCCAGAAAGTAGTTTCCTTCCACTGTGGTAAAGTGACCATGGCGCATCGTCAGTGTGCCCTGAGTTTCGAAAAACACATTGTTAATTAAAGAGTTGCCGCTCGACTTGTTTGAAATGATTTCATGTTCGCCGTTGGTGCGGTCAAAATAGTTATACTGGGCGGTGGTGTTCGAATACTCTCGAGAAAAATGACTGGTGCCGATGCGAAGCGTCTCGCCGCCATTGGCGCCAAGTACTTGTCTAGGCCCAAAGTAATTATATTCAATAAGGTGATTATTCTTACGACTACCTTCAGAATTCATTCGTACCGCTAAGGTTACGCCACGATTTCTTTTGTTGACTAGGGAGTTATGGTCAAAGCGATTGTTTTTACCGTACATAGCAACCCACAGGTCAGACATTTGGCGATCAGTGGTACTGAAGTTATCGATAACAACATTCGTCACTCGAGAGTGGTTAGCCAAGTCTTCGTCGGATGTTCTAAAAGAAATCACTTCGCCAGTTGGCGTATATCCATCTTTAAACACTAGGCCTGAAATAACCAGATATTCGCCAGAAAATGCCAAATTGGACTTCCCTGTGATAATGACCTTACCCGGGGTTTGTGCTTTTAGTTCGATGAGTTTTTTTGGTAAGCCTTTCGCTTGAAAAACTAACTCTACGTCTTTCCACGTTCCGTTTGCCAGAACAACTTCATCCCCAGGTTTCACTGATGCTACGGCTTCATTGAACTGCTTGATATTTTTGACAAGCACCGCGTTACTCACTTGCGAAAAAGATACGAGCGTAAGTAGTAATACGAAGGGAAAGAAGGGTATTTTAGATACTTTTGACATGTATGATGTACTCCTGATTTTAATTTTTGGGTACTAAAAACGAATTAATTTGCTCGCTGGCAATGGCTCTTTTTTCGTTTTAATAAACACTGATGATCTGACTAAAGACTCCCAATTATCCGCATTATCAATACAAAGCGGACAATTGAGTCTTGATCTCTATCGCTTAGTGCCAAGCCTTATACCAATTTACATTGGTGTTGCTGGGCTAACCGCTAACTTTGAAAATGTCACTTTTGTGTAGTCGCCATTTTCTACATCTGTTTCCCAGTCGCCAGAGCCAGGGCAAGCAGGGTAGCGAAAGCTCGGATCATTAGCCTTGGTGCTGCATTGGTTGTAAGCACCTGCTTTGAAGTACAGTGTCTCGTCTTTGTATGCATAAGGGTAATCAGCTATATCTACCTCGCCATTGGCATCGGTATTGTCGGCTAGGTTGATCTGATGATGAACCGTGCCATGTTTCGCACTGGTAAAGACCAGATGCATAACATTTTGGTATATATTCACCGTGTAGCTAAACTCCTCCCCAAGTGCAATCCCATCATCACCAGGATCAGTTGCATCATCCCAATTACTGCCCCACACTTTATAGGCGATATCGATTCTATCTGGATCGTCTGTGGCGAGGTTTCTCTCATAAGTCCAAAAAACAGAACCTTTTTCATGGTTTGGCCATTTTTTATAAGATATTTTTAACGGTTCATTACCCCATCCCAGTCCTGGAACTTGCAGGGCGTCATCAAGTTGAAAAGAGTGAACTTGACCGACTACAACAGAATACGCGGGTGGCTTATTAGGATATCCAGCGTTTTGCGCTACGTGATCAACGTGTAAAGAGGCTTCTAATTTCCCCCCTACCGCTGCGTACTGCTCAGCAGATTTGTTAGACGCTAACGCAAAGTTGTTGCCTGGTGCGCCTTCGGGAATAGATAGGTTATTACCACGGATCATATAGCGTAGTTCGCTGCGGGTGTTGGTAGACGTGCGCTCTGTTGCTGCCCGATTTGGGCTGGCAAACACCATATGGTTATCTTCATCGAGATAGAAAAAGTTGGGATCGGAAAAGGTTTGTATATCTGGCACATCATATATGTCTGACACTTGGTCATTGTTTTCATCTAGCGGAACAGTCAGATACCAATGGGTTAAGTCAAATTTGCTTGCTGGCAGCAGTTCTGCAGCATTTGATTTATCTTTTTGAGGCGGGACAGAAGCGGTTTCACTACCACAGCCAGCTAAAAAGAGGCATATAATTGAAGCTGACATTTTAGCGTTTATATTGGTCATATTTCATCCCGTATTATGTTAATGATTAAACTTTTTGATGGTTCTGTGTGGCTTGCTTAAATTGCTAGGAAATAAGTGCACATGGCCATCGTTTTGGTATTTCTTGAGTTAGCCTAGGAAAGCAACAAGTCGAATTGACGTTGTGATCATTTTCAGCAACGGCTAGCACTTTGTTTTTCATCTGCATATTTTCTCCAAACGTTTGCACTTTGCTATTCGCTTATAAGACTGTGACTATTCTTGTGATTGATAATGCTGGTGTGAAAAAGAAGAGCCTATTGAATTAATAGGCTCTTTTTAGCGTGCTTAGTAATCAAGCTTACTAACCTAAGATTTAAAACTTAGCGCGCACACCAACTGTCATTCGACGGTCAGCTTCGCTATATTGCCAGATGCTGCCAAGCTCTGTTATTTGACGAATTGGCTCGCCAGTTAAGTTCACCGCGTTCGCAACAAGAGTAAGGTTTTCGTTAACATCATAGCTTGCAGAGAAGTCAAATTGGCCACGGGCATCACGGTAGTTATTCCCTAAAGTTGGGTCAAAATATTCTGCAGTTGGGTCGGTGCGATTGTAAATACCGGTTGCCAATGCGCCAACAGGGCGAACACGCTTTTCGTCTTGGGTATCTAGGTACTTGTCACGCCAGTTGTACGCTAGGCGAACCTGCCAACCTTCGTATTCCCAATAAACTTGACCGTTGAACGTGTTGTTCGAGATGTCTAGCAAAGGGTTGCCATCCGGTTGTTCACTGTCAGCATAGGTATAGTTTGTGCTAATACCCAGACCAGACCATGCGCCAGGTAAAGAGCTAAACTGTTGTTGATAAGCTAATTCAATACCAACAATTTTACCGCTGCCACCATTTACATCAGTATTAATTACAATACCTGTTAGGCCTGCATCCCTTTGTGCTTCAACGTATGCAAGGTCTTGGTCGCCAGAAGCGTAGTTAACGTTAACTTGGCTAACACCCGCGGTATCAAGCAGACAAACATTTACGTATTCTGTAACGTTTTGACCATCAACTGTGTTCGAATTAGCGGCACAAGAACTACTGCTTACTGTAAATGACTGGACGTCTTTGTAGAACAAGGCAGCAGATAGCAATCCGCCTTGGCCAAAGTAATGCTCCGCTGATAAGTCGTATTGTGTTACGCGATAAGGGTCTAATTGGTAAGAGCCTTGTGAACCTGTTACCAGAGAGTTATCAACGTTTAATGCTGGGCTTAATTCACCGAATTCTGCACGGCGCATCACTTTTGCCGCGGCAAAGCGTAAAATTGTTGAATCCGTAAGATTATAGGTCGCATTTAAGCTAGGTAAGAAGTCAGCGTAATCATGATCAGCTGTTTCATTGAACGTGCTGGAGGTTAAGTCGGTCGTCACATAACGTGCCCCAATAATTGCCGTCAATCGGTCAAAATCTAAATTAAATTGGGTATATATGGCTTTAGTTTCTTCTTCGATTTTCGCGTATGAACCGGTATTACGAACCATGTTCTCATCAAGTGTGCCGGTTAACTCATGACTGCTGCCAGCAAGCATTTGCTTTACTCTATCGTAGGTACCGTTGATGTCATAAGCTAGCGCTGCCCCGTCATAAACAAAATAATTTGTTAATGCGTTATTACCTGAAATGCCGCTTTGGTCAAACGAGTTCGAGTGGTTAATTTGCTTAAAACCACCAAACTGATCATTAAAATCACCTATCCACGTTGGAGTGACTACACCATCGTAAGACACACTGGTTTGTAAATCTTTAAGCTCACTTCCGTTGTTTCTAAGGTCATATCTGTCTAACTCATATTCGCTATCAGTCGTACGTACACCGGCTTTAATTGAACGGATAAAATCTAAACCAGAAAACGGTTCAACGTATTCCACGTCAAAACGAATGGCTGTTTCCTCGTTATCTTCATTATATCTTTGGTGAGTAAATTGACGAATAGCCAAATTGTCTGGATCTAACAGCGCATCTTGATCAGAGAATGCAAGACCAGGTACTTTGTCGCCATCTTGCGTCATGGTAATGGTGAATAAATGCTCGGTAATCGTTCCATCTTCATCATATTGTGCACGGGAGATAGGACGCAAATTAAATTCGGAGTTTTTACGCTTAGCTTCTGATTTAGCGTATGAAATCTCGCCTGAGACTTTCAACTGATCCGTTAACTGGAATTCACCACCAAGCGCGTTTGAAGTTGACTCATTAGTCGTGAAGTCAGACCATGTTTTAGGTTGAACAAACACACTACCTGAACCAAAATTATGCAGCTGGCCTTGACCATCGCCATAAGCGTTATCAAGTACTAAATCGCTATAGTCTTTACTGTCATTAAGTACTGAGTACGCTTCTTGGCCACCATCAAGTTCAGTGGTGTTAACATCTAAATAAATAAAGCCATCAGCATCTTTAGGCGCCCACTGTAATGACAAACCGAATGCGGTACGTTCGCGCTTCTCGGTTTTTTGCTCTACTGTATTTTGGCTACGAACAAGGTAGTTGCCACTTGGGGTGTTTGCTTGATCGCTGGTACCGTCGCCATCTAAGTCGAGTTCAGTAGGCGTAACAAGATTAATAAATTCATCGCGACGTAACTCACGGTCTTGATAAGAGACAACTACTGACGCGCCAAACGTACCGGCATCACCTAAATCCCAGTTTGTACCAGCAGCGGCATTGACCATAGGGGCCCAATTTTCAGTTTTGTCTGCATATTCGCCATCTAAGGTGATTGCAACGAGCGGTTCTTCTAGCTCTAATGGACGAACGGTTGTCATATTAATAGTGCCACCTAGTGCACCTTCAATCATTTCAGGAGTAGGTGACTTAATAACTTCAACTGTTTTTAAGAAGCTTGATGGAAAGTCGTCTAGGCTAATACCACCACGGCCACTACCTGAGGTAGAGCGACCGTTTAATTCAACACGGTTTTGAGAAATACCACGAATAGTAACGGATTCACCTACACCAAAGTCAGTACTAATAGAAACACCGGTAATACGCTGCAATGCTTCAGCTATGTTGTTATCAGGTAATTTACCTATATCTTCGGCAACAATCGCATCTACAATACGTGAATCGAAGCGCTTTTGACGAGCTGATTCAGCTAAACCACCCGCAATACCTTGAACTCTGATCACTTCTACGTCTTGCGTATCTGCAGCGGCCTCAGCTGCAGTTTGGGCTATTACAGCGGGTGCGGCCAATATTGCCGTCAGTGTAGCGCCGAATATAGCTAAGTTATTGGCCTTAGCTCTAGTCGCGTTAAATATCGCACTTACTTTATTTAATTTCATGGTTGTGTCCCGCATTTCATGTGTCCTCATTCATATTGGTATGACCAATATTGTTGCAATATCGTTATGTAAAGGTTGTTGAATCCTCACAAAGTCGAGACACTTTATACTCCTGCAACACTTCATTTACAATACATCAATTACCAATTAGTCTAATTTTTGTAAGACCAATGTGAGATTATTGTTATATTTAACGGGAGGTTTTGTGAGGCAATAGCCTTGTTATGGAGAGATTTTTTTGAGCGAGATTGGCGCTTAAGAAGCTTTTTTTAGTTATAACGCCTGGGTAAGCGGAGTGTAAAAAACTAAGATATTGAGGGGGAGTTATTGTTTCATAAGTATTTTCTAGTTTTATTAGCACTACAGGTATTCATTATTTATAAAGTCTAAGTAACGAATATTACAATGAGTTACTGTCTATTATTGGTAACAACTTTAAACAACAGTTGAGCAAATCGAACAACCTACTACTTTATGTATTGTTAATATTTATTGGTAATATATTCTTTATGAATTGGCCTTACATTTGGCTTTGTGAGTGAAGCATAGCTTTTGGATTGGCTAAACTATCGGTAGGCGAACGGTCTTCCAATATCACGCGTGGTAACAAGCATTGCAGGTTTATCTTATTTGACTGCAATTAATCAAACGGTTGGTATCAGGTGTATTTGGGTGTAATCAATTGCGTAGTGTAAGCATTTAGTATTTAACAACATTCCACCAATGACATTGCCCAATGATTTGTAGCTACCTAGTGTCTTTACCTCCTAGCCATAAAATAGGGGCCATAAGGCCCCTATTTTACGTATCGTTAAAATTTGCACATAAGTTTACATTTCAAAATCTTTTTTGAAACGTAAACCAAATTCTCGTCTGTCGTTACTGCGAACGATACCGACAAAGCCGTTTTGTTGTAAGCGGCCTTGATCATATACTTCATCTGTAACGTTTTCACCGTATAGACTCAGTGACCAATCACCGTTAATCGAAGTGTACTTCACATCAAATCCAACAATACTGCGCGAATCAATGGTTTCATTAGGATTAAAGACTGATTGGCCCTGCATTTTATCGCGGAATGAGTAATCCGCCTTAAATGCCAATGTTGCTCCACTGTCTAAGTCTACGTAATAAGACGGAGCGAACATTAAGGTCCATTTAGGGGTTAATGCAGGGGAGTCACCTACGCCCACACCAGTGACGTTTTCGTCTACCTGAGTAATTTCAGCATCTAAGTAACCCAAAGCCGCACGCAGAGCGAAGTTATCATTTACGTCTACAGTTGCTTCAAGTTCTACACCTTTTGCTTCAGATGTACCGGCATTTTCTGTAATGGTGACAAAGCCGCCGCCTGCAGTTGGGTCAGAAAAAGGTAGTGCCAAATCGTCGTACTGAGTAAAGAATACTGCGGCTAACAAAGAGACGTTTTCAGCAACTTTACCTTTAAGGCCTGTTTCGTAGTTGATAGAAGTCGTTTCATCAAATTGAACGAATTGGTCTGGACCGCCAAATGGACGAGGAGGAAACCCACCTGTTTGATAACCTTTTTGTACTTGAGCGTATACGTTCAAGCCATTATCAAGCTGATAGGCCGCATTAATATCCCATGTAACTTCGCTAAATTCGGCACTTCTAAAAGCGCGCTCTCCCCCGAAAGAGGGGAACAAGGCATCGGCGTCTTTTTTATCTTTCGAATAACGTAAGCCGCCACCAACAGTTAGTTTTTCTGAAACATCATAAGAAGCATTAGCGTAAATAGCGAAGGAGTCGGTTTCTTGGTGTAAGTCAAAGAAGCCGTACCCTCCGAAAGAAGGCGAGCCATCGATATTAAGACTATCGGGGGTGTTGAACGGACTAAATACGAAAGGACCTGACTCTGTTGAGCCGTCTTCATTGAAGAAGTAAATGCCTGACACGAAATCGTAATTATCGAACGTTCCGTTAACTTGTAATTCGACTGAATACTGGTCAGCTTCGCCCGTTTCAGGGAATTCAGATAAATTTAGTGGGGAAGCATCATCATCTAAGCCTCCTTCGTAATCTGAACCACGGAAACTAGTAATTAACTTGGTTGAATAATTCTGGTTAATATCCCAGTTTGCCGTAATAGATGCGCCCCAACCAGACACTGCGGTCGATTCAAGTCCCGGTACTGTGGTTCCGAGATCATCTGGATCAGAAGGCAGTAAATCTGCGGTCAGCAATGGAAAATCACCGTTAAAAATATCCGTAGGATCAGGACTCGGATCAGTGAACTCAATGGTATAAGGCGATTGCCCGCCTTCGTTATCGTAACCATCAACGGCAAACAACAAAGAGAAGTTGTTGGTGACTTTCCAGTTTGTAGCTAAGCGGCCACTAAATTCCTGTTCTTCGCCTATTTCCTTTTCAGGATTAGGTAAATTAACTGCTTTGCCTACACCGTCGCGTTTTTTAAATGATCCACTTGCTGCAATGCTGACGTCATCGTTGATGTCACCATTAAGGTATAAGTCTGTTGCCACGCGGCCCAACGTACCTAACTTAACTGCTACACTGGCCACAGATTCATCACCGGGTTTTTTAGTAATGATATTCACTGCACCGCCTAAGGTATTACGGCCATACAAGGTGCCTTGTGGCCCACGTAGAACTTCGACACTAGCAATATTTGGTAGACTTAAATTTGAGCCCATTTGGCGCCCTAAATATACCCCGTCCACATACACGCCTACGCCTGGATCAGTGGTAATAATGTGGTCTTGTAAACCAATGCCACGGATGAAAATAGAGGCATGGGCCGAGTTACCCGCACCGTAACGACTGATGTTTAGATTTGGCACATACTTGCCCACATCATCTAGGTTACTGATGTTGGCATCTTCCATAAAACTAGCACTTAATGATGTGATAGCCGTTGGTGATTCAAATAAGCTTTCTGTACGTTTACGGGCAGTAACGGTGATGTTCTCAAAGTCATCACTATTGGCTTGCTCATTTTTTTCGGTAGCTTGTGCATGCACGTTAGCCGATAGGGCGATTGATACAGCTGCAGTCAGTAGCGTTAATTTTTTCAAAGTAAATGTGTGTGTATTCGATATCGGGTGCAAGTGTGCTCTCCAAGTCGTTTGACGCGCAGCATTATTTGCAGCTAATTTAATTAGCCTGCATGGATAGCTACGTCATTATAATTATGATTTTCATTACCGCGCTTTGCATCTACAAAACACAAATAATGCGTATAAGAAGTTTGTCGAGAAGGATCTCTCAGCCAATTAGTATAAACCAAATTATGTTTTACATTTACAACTCATTACACTTTATTAACCTTTTTCCTGCCCTTTTTCCTGCCCTTTTTTATTCACGCATAATTTGCGTAAATTCAGCGAGAATTATGATTTTTGCCACAGATAATTTCTGCAATGTGCTTTGTATTACCTTTGCGTGCCCGGGTAACGTACAATGGCGACATTTGAACAAGTCAGAGCAGGGTTATATGTCAATTCATTGGTATCCTGGGCACATGCACAAAGCCCAGAAAGAGATTAAAGAGTTATTGCCACAAGTTGATTTATTGATAGAAGTGCTTGATGCGCGAATTCCTTATTCCAGTGAAAATCCGGCGATTGCGACGCTTCGTGGCGATAAGCCGTGCATAAAAGTGTTGAGTAAATCAGATTTAGCCGATCCTGATGTGACGGCTATGTGGCAGGAGTACCTTGAGCAAGAGCGGGGGGTGAAAACATTCACCACAACCACCGAACAGCCGCAAAAGATGAAGCAGATCATCGATTTATGCCGAAAAATGTTGCCGGAGAAAGACGCTAGCATAAAAACGATTAATACTATGATTTGTGGTATTCCCAATGTCGGTAAGTCAACACTGATTAATATTTTGGCCGATCGAATAGTAGCCAAAACGGGTAACGAGCCAGCAGTGACTAAAGCCCAGCAGCGCATTAATCTGGGCAGTGGGATTATACTTTTCGACACCCCTGGCATTCTGTGGCCTAAAGTTGAGAATCCACAAAGCAGTTACCGCCTTGCTACTACAGGCGCCATTAAAGATACCGCAATGGAATATGATGATGTTGGTTTTTTCGCAGCAGATTACTTAATAAAAGCCTATCCAGAATTGCTTAAAGAGCGCTTCAAACTCAAGCATATACCTGATACTGAAATTGAATTTTTAGAATTAGCTGCAGCGAAACGTGGTGCGTTACGCGCAGGAGGTAGAGTCAATTTACACAAAATTTGCGAAGTTTTAGTCAACGAGTTTCGTTCAGGCAAACTTGGGCGCATTAGTCTTGAAACACCTGATATGGTAGAGAAAGAAGAAGCTGATATGGCGGCCGCTGAATTGAAAAAATCCGCAGAAAAAGCATTACGTAAAGAGCGCTTTAAAACGGGTTCATTGACCCGCGATAAAAAAGCCCAAAAAGAGCATCGGATAGAGCGTGTGCAACGTCGTAGTAAAGAAAAACAGGCTCGCAATAAGTAACATCTATAGAGTGTGGAATGGTGCACGTTGAATTGCGCAAGGCGAATAGAGTATGTATAGCAGAAAACTGATATTGTTTTGCGCCATTAGTATTTGTTGTAGCTGTCAAACAGTGACAGTGCAAAAAGGTCGAGTAAAAGCTAAGGTCGAAAAGCCGCAAACTCTCCCCTGTAACATCAAAAATATAGATAAGTGTAACGGCGCTAATTAAGCTATTTTATGTAGCTATATCAGCTTAGGTGTTGGCAATTGCCTGCAGTATATCTTGCATTTGATGTTGCAATATTAAGCTGGTGGACAATGGCATTAATGCTGCTTCTTGTTGATCTGCAAGAATGCTTTTACTGGCAGCATCGATTTGAAATTCGAATCCTGAACCACTGCGCTGTTCGTTAAATTCATCGACTTTATCGTCAATTACGTAAAGTGCGCAATGATCGGCCCGCCAGAAGTTCGCTATGTCGATGTAACCTTTCTCACCAATGATATACGCGGAATTCTGTAGCTTAGCTCTGAAAGAACACGCCAAAGTGGCGGTTGCATCGCGATACTGAGCCAAAATAGTCAGGTCATCTTCCACCCCTGTTTTTGCTCGGCGATGACGATATTGGCAATGTACAGGCTGTTGGCCAATAAAATGCTGGGCGATAGCTAAGGTATATATCCCCATATCTAATAAGCAACCACCGGCGAGCTCCGGGTTGTACATGCGGTCGCCTTCTACCCATTTTACCGGATAGCCGAAATCCGCTTTTACATGGACAATCGCACCAATTCTGCCGCTATCAGCCCACTTTTTGGCTTGTATAATGGTAGGCAGAAAATAGGTCCACATGCCTTCCATTAAAAAACAGTTGTTTTCTGCTGCGATATTAATAAGTTGCTGACATTGCTCAGGATTAATCGTAATTGGCTTCTCACATAAGACGTGTTTTCCTGCGGATAACGCGGCTTTAGCTTGTTCAAAATGAAGAGTGTGCGGCGTAGCGATATAAATTGCGTCGACCTCCGCATGGGTATATAAGGCCTGATATCCCTCTAAAGCGATAGGAATTTGATAGGTATTAGCAAAAGACTTTGCGGAATCAATTTTACGCGCAGCAACAGCTATTAGTTCAGCGTATTTGGCATGGCTAATATCTTGGCAAAACGTATGAGCAATGCGCCCCGCACCCAAGACTCCCCAACGCACTTTTTTATGATTGTTCACGTTTCAACACACCTAGTTTTGATTTAACCTCAAGGGTACCTTTTGATATGGTCTAAGGCATTTGCGTTTTTTCATATGGAATGATCGATTCAAGTTATTTACGCGTTTCGGTAAAACTAACGGGTATGCAGGAAAATACCTAAGTATCGCCTTACAGATTTTTCTTTCGCCGAGAATGGCGTTTAATGGTCTCAACGAAACGAGATAATCATTTATAAGAACCCGAGGAATTGACCATGTTGAAAATAGTTAAAACTTCTATCGCTATCATCGCCACATCACTGATGATGACAGGCGCCGCACAAGCAGACGTGGCGGAAGCTCTACAAAATATTTGTACGATAGTAAAAGCAGATGATAAAGGTGAATTACGCAAAAAAATGAAGCGTGTACAGTCTGACTATCGCCTGAAACTACAAGATTATTATGCAGGTATTTCTTGTGGTGGCAACAGCTTAATCCGCACGGCTATGCTTAGCGATGCTGTGGAAGCAGGAACACTATTAGTGAAAAAAATGCCAAAGAGTGATTTATCTTCACCTGAGCAAGACGGCAAAACCGTTATCGCTTGGGCTGCTGAAAACGGTCTAAATGCTTCTCCTATTATGAGCGCACTGAACGACCGTATTTAATCAATACACTCTCGCCATTACGCTTTTGCAGCGTGTGGACGACAACAGTTTCAACATGGTAAGCAGGTAGCGCTACCTGCTCCTTTAAAAGTAGCCCCGTTAGGGGCTATTTTTTTGTCTACTCGCCGCGCAACCTATTTTCTCATCATCTATATTCCTCTAATGTGTACCTTAAGCCGTTACCACTTAGCGATGCACAGCAAATACACGTTTTCTTATAGTAATAAGTACAATAAGCTGACATCTTATCTTCTACTTAGCTAAAAATATTGTTAACGTTTCACGCGACATATTGGCAATAACAGTATTATTTCGGTGACATTAACCATTTGAAGTGAGACCCAACCTTATGATAACAAAGACACTATCATTCCTTATTGCAGGGTTAATGTGCGTGCTAAGCAGCCTATCAACTCAGGCATTGGCAGAAACTGATCCGCAGGGGTTAAAAAAAGAACCTGATATTTTGCAAACTCAAGTAGTAACTCGTCAGCAAGCTCAAGTTAGTCATTACGACGGCGCGGTTTTTTATAGTTATTTTGTGGGTGATACGGTAGGAAGTACAGGTGCGATAGCCGGAATGGCAGTGATTGAGCCGGGGTACGAAATTCATCCACCTCACGTACATGTCGATGAAGAGTATTTGAATGTGGTTTCAGGTAATGGTCAATGGAGCGTTAACGGAGAAACTTTCCCTGCTAATACAGGAGATATGCTCTATGTTGCGCCGAATGATTCCCACGGTATTTTTAATAGCGGTAAAATCCCATTAGTTTTTGTCGTTAGCCGTTGGAAAAGCCAACAACCTAGCAGTGAGTAATGAACGTTAAAAACACTGAATAACTGATAAAGTTGTTGTTTCTATTTACTGTTAATCAGTCAAAATTCACCCTATTATAACTATGGTTGCAATCCTACTTTCGTCAGTTAATAGTGCGCTAGTCAATACTGCGTGGAGTGTGGTATTTTGAGTTATTCAATATTGTTAAGGTTCGGGTACTAAGGGATAACTATTGGCCAAGATTGCATGGTTCTGTTTTTTATTGTTTGTTGGAACAATTCATAGCGCAATTGCTGCCGAGCCTGTGGTTTCAAAATTTTCCGAGCAGTACCAAGCACTCACATTAAAACTGACTACTGAACCTCAACAGGTTCTCACAGAATTACTTGATTCGCCGCCAGCAGTAGAGGCGGATAGTACTGAAAAAGCAGAATATTACGCTATTTTAAGTGATACCTATTACGCCTTAACGCATCCGCAAGACGCAGTTGAAAGTGTTCGAAAAGGTCTGTTATACGTTACCCAAAAATCTGAACCTTGGCTATATCATAATCTTAGGTTGATTGAAGCGTCCGCTTTAGAAATGGCGGGTAAGCCCTTCGATGGATTAAAAATTGTCAATGAAGCTATCTTGTGGGCAAAAGTAAATGTTGACGAAGATACATACTTACTTGGGTTATATGTACGTGGTTCGCTGTTTATCACCTTAAATGAATATAGTGCTGCTGCTGAGAATTTCCTCGAAGCTTATAACCGCACTACACATGAGTATGGCAAAATATCTAAAGCTAATATTGCCGCCATGTTAGGCGTTATGTACGACAATCGTGGCGACTATCAGTTAGCGATTCCTTATTTTGCCGAAGCCGTTGCCCACGCTCGTAAAAATAATGAGCCACTGAATCTTAGTATTGTTCTATATGGGTTAGGTTCTGCTAATTTCTATGCTGGTAACATAACGATAGGCGAGGCACAGCTTACTGAATCTGCGGTTATTGCTCAATCTTTAGGGGATGAGCAAGGTGTGGGCTATGCGTTAATGAAGTTGGCTCAAATTAGTATTGCGCAACAGGACTATGCGCTTGCAGAAAAACAGTTGCAAAAAGCAGCGGATATATTTGCCCGAACCGAAAATGCGCCTATGGATTTTCAAGTTGCGCGCAGTTTATTGGTTGTCGCTCTGGCCTCCGGTGACTATGAAAAAGCTCAGGAGTATCGGGATCATGCAATGCGCTTGTTAGATCCGCAAACAATGCCATCTGATGCAATTCAATTGGCTACCCTGGAGGGGCGTCTGGCAGCAGGACAAGGGGATTTCGCCCAAGCCTATGGCCATGTGTCCCGGGCGCTAGCACTCAGCGAGTTGTACAATGAAAATCGGAGTTCGGAGCAGGTACATCGAATACGCGCGATATATGAAGTACGAGAATCAGAGCAAGCGAATCGTTTGCTTGAGCATCAGAATCGAAGTCAACGATTTGCCTTAGAAGCACAAGAGCAGCGTAATGTGTACTTGTGGTCTTTTAGTGGTATTGCGCTTTTAGTTTGCTGTTTATTAGGTGTAATGATTTTTCGAGTTAAGGCCCAAAGTCGGGCGCTATCAACCCTGGCGATTACTGACCATTTGACTGGGCTATATAATCGTCGCCATATTATCGAACAATTAAATAGACAGGTTAGCGCTGCTCAGCGTTACCATTATGATTTGTGCGTAGCGATTATTGATCTAGATTTCTTTAAGAAAATAAACGATAGCTATGGCCATGCAGTGGGAGATAAAGTATTGGTTGCGTTCAGCCAAGTATGCAGCGACAACCTGCGAAATACTGATTTGATTGGACGCATTGGTGGTGAAGAGTTTTTAGTGGTGTTACCCCACACGTCATTGCAGGATGGGTACAGCACGCTGGATGCTTTACGCAGAAAAATGGCAAATGTAAGTGAACTCGTTGGTATCAACGAGTTCACAATCAGTGCTTCAATTGGTTTAACCATTAATGCAAAAGACCTTGATGGTATGCAACTTATGGCAAACGCAGACACCGCTTTGTATCTAGCCAAGAGTCAAGGTCGAGACCAAGTCGTAGTACATCCAACGAGCTCATCAATTAGTTCTTAATCAGGTTTGCCAGCATATTATGGGAAATACAAATCGAGGGTTTATTCTTACCTCGGATCAACGGGATATCGCGGGTAAAAGCTATCTAGAATTTTGGTTAGTGAGTGCTGACGGGCCAATCAAAGTCAGTACCGCTGCACAACAAGCGTTGTTTTTTATTAGTCAGCAAGACGTCGCCCAAGTGCAAGACATTTTGGCGCAAAGCAATATACCAAGCACATTTAAAGCCTTGTCGCTAAGGCGCTTCGATCAACAAAGCGTTTGCGCTGTCTATTTCTCGCGGACTCAGCAAGCCTACGCGGCAAAAGAACGCTTGCGGGTGCAGGGGGTAGAATGCTATGAAGCAGATATTCGCTTAGCTGATCGCTACCTTATGGAACGTTTTATATATGCCAGTGCAGATATCATTGGGCATAAGCAAGCGGCAGGCGATTTCCCTAGCTATACCAAAAGCCAGCTAAAGCCTGCACAGTACACACCTATTTTTTCTGTATTGTCGATTGATATCGAATGTAGCGAGCATGGGGAGCTATACTCCATAGGGTTGGTCAGCGCGGATTACCAAAAAGTATTGATGATCGGTGAAGCTCAAGAAGGACCCGCGTGGATTGAGTGGCTTGATGACGAAAAAACGCTTATTAAACAATTCGTTCATGAGGTGCAACGCTTAGACCCCGACATTTTGATTGGCTGGAACGTGGTGAATTTTGACTTTCGCTTGCTGATAGAACGAGCCCAGCGTTACGGTTTAAAGCTCACTTTAGGGCGCGGTAACGAAGCGGTTTATTGGCGTGATGCCCCTAATGAAGTGAATCAAGGGTATATCAGTATGCCGGGTCGTGTGGTAATCGATGGTATTGATGCGCTTAAAACCGCTACCTATCAATTTAGCAGCTTTAGCTTAGAGTTTGTTGCTCAAACCTTGCTGGGTAAAGGCAAGTTGAGTGAAGATGTGGATGACCGTTTAGCACAAATTAAATATGACTTTTTACATAACAAAGTCAAATTAGCGGAATACAACTTACAAGACTGTCAGTTGGTTTTAGATATTTTTGCTAAAACCAAAGTATTGGACTTTCTTACGCTACGCAGCCAATTGACGGGTTTAGAATTAAATCGAGTCGGAGGCTCGGTAGCTGCGTTTATAAACTTGTACTTACCTAAATTACACCGTGCGGGGTATATATCACCTAACCGACCAGTCGACGGTGGTCTAGCCAGTCCTGGCGGCTACGTTATGACCTCGCAGCCCGGCTTATATCGCAATGTACTGGTGCTGGACTTTAAAAGCCTGTATCCATCAATTATTCGCACCTTCAAGATTGACCCATTAGGGTTAGTGGAAGGGTTACGCCAACCAGAAGAAGCAATTCAAGGCTTCAAAGATGCGCTTTTTAGCCGCGAACAGCACTTTCTACCTGATATTATTACTTCGCTGTGGCAACAACGTGATACTGCAAAGCGTCACCATGATGGAGCGCGTTCCCAAGCCATTAAGATTTTAATGAATTCATTTTATGGGGTGTTAGGTTCAGGTGGTTGCCCATTTTACGATACTCGGCTGGCTAGCTCTATCACACTGCGCGGTCATGAAATCATGCAAACCACAGCTCGTTGGGTTGAAGATCTCGGCTATCGCGTTATTTATGGTGATACCGATTCCATATTTGTATGGTTAGGTGACGATATACAGGCCGCGCAAGGGCACACCGTGGGCACAGAATTACAATGTGAAATTAATCGACGTTGGACGCGAAATATCACTGAGCAGCATCAGCTAGAAAGTTACCTCGAAATCGAGTTTGAGACCCAGTTTAGTCGCTTTTTAATGCCGACAATTCGAGGATCTGAACTGGGTAGTAAAAAACGCTATGCGGGACTCAAACTGAATAAGAACAATGAAGATGAGCTTATATTTAAAGGTTTAGAGTCGGTACGATCCGACTGGACCGATATGGCCAAGGCATTTCAATTGGCGCTGTATCAAAGGGTGTTTGCCGATAAAGATGTAAAATCTTACATTAGAGAAGTCGTCGCGCAAACACGCAATGGAGAGCTTGATGAGCAATTGGTATATCATAAACGTATAAGACGCCCCTTATCGCAATACGTCAAAAATATACCACCTCATGTTAAGGCTGCGAGATTGGCGGATGAACATAATGCACAACGCAATAAACCACTTCGCTATCAGCACAAAGGGCAAATAGCGTATGTTATTACTTTAAATGGCGCACAACCTATTGAATATCAAAGCAGTGCGTTAGACTATGAACATTATATTGATAAGCAAATAAGACCTATTGCTGAGAGTATTTTACCATTTATCGGGCTATCATTTAGCGACATAACCAGTGCTCAACTCGGATTATTTGAGTAAGCTAGTTCACTGTTGGTAAGAGTCAGTCTTTTCAACGGTTTAGGAAGTAAGGGAGTAATAGTGCACGCTGTAAATGTATTGATAATTGATGATGACGATATTACGCTTACCTTGCTCGAGCATATAGTCGATGAGCTAGTAAGCGGTGAAATATTAGTTTTTTCAAGTAGTATAAAAGCCAATGCCTTTTTATTAACGGAAGATGCCCAGCGCATAGACCTAGTCATTTGTGATTGGCAAATGCCCAGTGTCAGTGGTATCAAAATATTAGAAACATTGCGCTCTAAATCGCTAAATTGTCCTTTCCTAATGATTACCGCGATTCCAACCAAAGACTTAGTGATTAGTGCTAAGCGTTTGGGCGTGACCGACTTTATTGCTAAGCCCTTCAGTTCAGATGACCTGACCCAGAAACTTTCTGTGCTACTAGATAAAATTAGCCAAGCTTAAACAAAGAGATTTTTTTAATTATGCAGTTTGACAACATTATTGATAGAACCCCCTCAAATGCCTATAAATGGGAACGCTACAAAGGTCGAGATATTCTGCCTATGTGGATTGCCGATACTGAATTTCGCTGTGCCGAACCGATTATTGATGCGCTTAAGTCTCGTGCTGAGCATGGTTTACTTGGCTACACATTGCCCGCACACGCTGAAGGTGCAAATCAGGCCGTTATTAATTGGATGAATAAGCAATACGGTTGGCAGATTGAACCAGAATGGTTAGTGTGGACCCCTGGAGTGGTGCCAGCTTTCAACGTGGCTTGTAAAGCATATTGTCTGCCCGGCGACAAAGTCATTGTGCAAACTCCCAATTATCCGCCCATGCTTGCAGCGCCTAAACTCCATGGGCTAACGCGGGCTGATGTACCTACCGTTGAAGTAGATGGACGGTGGATGCTCGATTTTGATGTACTTGAAAAGCACGCAAAAGATCCGAAATGTACGTTATTCATTCTATGCAACCCCATGAACCCTGTTGGTAGCATGCTAGACGAAGCACAGTTAACGCGTATCGCCGATATTTGTGCTCAGAACAATGTTATGTTGTGTTCCGACGAAATTCACTGTGATCTAATTTTAGATACTGAGGCTAAGCACATTCCTGCTGGTAAATTAGCTGCTGCAAAAGACAACTCTGTGACCTTAATGGCGGCCAGTAAAACCTTTAATGTGGCCGGCCTTGGCACATCATTTGCGATTATTCCTGATGCTAAGGTGCGTCAGCGTTTTAATCAGGCCGCACAAGGATTAGTCCCATGGGTTAATGTAATGGGGTTGGCTGCGACGCAAGCTGCTTTTACGCAATGTGATGACTGGTTATCCGCGCAATTAGATTATTTGCGCGACAATCGGGATTACCTCGTAGAACACATTAATCAAATCGACGGACTTCGCGTTCTTGCCCCTCAGGCTACGTTTTTGGCATGGATAGATGCTAGCGGTTTAGGCGTGGCTGACCCACAAGCCTATTTCGAAGAGAAGGGCATTGGCCCCTCCGCAGGTATAGATTTTGGTGACAAACAATTTGTACGTATTAACTTTGGTTGCCCGCGTTCTCAATTAGAACAAGCTATAGCGTGCCTTAAAAAGTAACGCGGTTTTATCTAGCCGTTTAGCTATAAATACTAAAAAGCCGCTAACCTCTCATATCATTATGACGGGTTAGCGGCTTTTTATTGCGCGGGACTTTATTCATACATCTTGTAGAAATTGAAGCTCACTCTTTGCGTCTTTTGATTACAAATCCAATAAAATACTAGCAGGTAGGTTTTGAGTCATGGAGCGGTTTCCCATAACAGGCCAATTTTTCAACTCACCTTAGACGAAATAATAATCGCAGCATTTAGGCCCTCTACTAACATTTGAACGCCTATTACCGCCAGAATAAGCCCCATTAAGCGGGTGACAATGCCAACCCCACTTTCGCCGACGACGTTCAGTATTTTCGAGCTATAAATAAAACAAACGAAAGTCACAAAACACAGTATTGAAAATGTAACGAGTGTGGTGGCAATTTCCATCCAGCCACCGGCAGCCGAATAGTTCATGGCGGTTGCTATGGTTCCTGGACCTGCGAGCAAAGGAACAGCAAGAGGCGATACAGTTATATCAGTATCTGAATTCTCTTGTGCAGTATGCAATTTCGAGTTTGAACCTTGTAGCATGTGGTACCCGATAAGAAAGACCAAAATCCCTCCGGTGATCCTTAACGCTGGTAGTGTTATACCAAATAAGTGAAAAATAGATTTCCCTAATACCGCAAATATCACAATAATAAAAAACGTAATAAGCAGAGACTTTGTTGCAATTATCCTCTGTTCAATTTTACTTTTATCGCCTGCCAAGCCAAAAAAGACAGCCGTATTAGCAACAGGATTCATAATCGCGAAAAATGCCATAAAAACAGATAAAGCATGCTCAACTAATGGATTCATCTTAGCCTTATATTTTGTAAACCTAGACAAATTGCCAAGTTATAATTATTCAGATGCAGCGATATATTTTAAATTAATCGATACTTTGAATTTATAGTGATTTTTGTCATCCTGAGCACCGAGGATTAACGTTAGTTAGGTGACATGGCGTAATCTAAGTGAATGTGCGTTTTTATGATTGATGTTAGTTAATAATGTCTACACATATTTTGCTACATTGCGCCTCACAATTATATTACGGATAATGATTAACAAACAGCATGATATTAACGACCTTATGACATCAAACGAATTCTCCCGAGAACAAGAACTCAACACGCTTTGCCAAAGCGAAGCGCTAACTCATGCGTTGTTTAGTGTGGACTACTTGAAAGGTTTAGTGTTTGCCGTTGCCAGTGCCCCAGAAATTCCTATGCCTGAGACATGGTTACCATGGATTTTCCGTCAGCACGGTCAATTGCCTGACACCGCAACTGCAGACAAGTTAACAGACTTATTGATGGCCATGTTGCAGCATCAGTTACGCTTGATGCGTGACGAACGAGTTACACTAGATAAAACCTACTCTGCGCCCCAAGATGCCCACTTTATTGAGAGCAACGAGTTGCCTTTATCCAGATGGTGTAGTGGGGTGCTGGCTGGCCATAGCCAGCTTGAAGATGTATGGAATAATGCATGGCAAAAAATGCAAAATCACAGTCCGCAACACATGATATTAGCAGCCAAAAATTTAACTCACTGTTTGACTATGTTCAGCACCTTCGCTGATTTACCTTTGGCTTATCAGCAAGCACAACAGCGCAATAATGAAGAGCAATTTGTTAGCCTGCTGCCCACTGTCTTTTTATCTCTAGAGCCAGCATTGAAAACCTATGTTGGTTTATCAGGACAATTAGTCGAGTACTTACCTAATCAGTTTGAAACCTTTAGTCAGTCCGTCGGCAATGTTAAACCCTGAGGAAAAGAGCCTGTGGGCTCTTTTTTAGTTTGTTTTTTTAGCTTTCTGCTTTAACTCGTAATCGAGTTCTTGAGGAGAAATTATCAAGCCCTCTTCGTCTTGGTTAGGAAATACCGCAATAAATACGTCGTCTTCTTCTAAACCTGATGTCCAACTGGCGTACCATTTGTCTAAGCTAATCGCTTTTGGCTCGCAATCTTGCCACTCGCCCGTGGCCCATGATTGGGCAAACTCTTTATTGGGCCAAACTGGCGCACAGTCTTCGTCTTCGGTATTTAGCATTACGCAGCCATCTTGATCGGTAAGGATCCAGATTTGTTGTTGGCTCACCACTTCTTTTACTAAATAGCGCAATCGTTCCTCTGGGGTGTAACGTTCAATCTTGGCGATGCTGTCTTGATCGAGAGCGTGAGTCATATGAAGTACCTATTATTGATATAAAGTGTGATCTTAACTGATGGGCTACCCGATACCAATGGCTTTCGCGCTAGCACAAGCTAAACCAGACAACAAATATAGTGCGCGGGTTACGAGGCGGCTAGGCAGCACAAATCTCGCCCAGCAGATTTAGCTTGGTACATGGCTATGTCGGCGCGGGCTAGCCATTCTAAACCTGTTTCGTCGTATTGGTATTCAGCCAAGCCTATGGATACGGTTAAGCGCACATTTTGCCCAAAAGGAAAGTCATTTATTGTCTGGCGAATATTTTCGGCAAGCGCAATGGACTGTTCAATATTGTTGCTGGCCAGTACCACGAATTCTTCGCCCCCAAAGCGAAATAAGCATTGTTCCGGGGTCAGTATATGTTCGATAAGCGCAGCGGTCTGTTTCAGTACATCATCGCCACAAGCATGACCTTGTTTGTCGTTTATTTTCTTAAATTCATCTAAATCGATTAATAACAAACAGGCTTTTTTCTCCGCTGGTTGTTGACGTTGCTCTTTAAGCAGGTCGATTAATTTCTCTTCCATGGCCCTGCGGTTACCGGCGTTGGTTAAGGGGTCTTTAAATGACAATATCTGCAGTTGGGCTTGCTGATAAAGCATACGATCTGCAAAAGCATAGCTAAAAATAAAGGTGACTAACGTTGAAAAGTAAAAGCGTGCGCTTTCTATCACGCTCATTTCCGATGGCAATAAATAACCAATTAACGCGATATTTATTGCGCAAAGTAATGCGGCCAAACTCGGCGGAAGAATAAAGAATAGGCAAATGATGGCAGGGTACACCCAGACAATCTGATCAGGCCCTTTTAGCCAAATAGTGCCCGAGGCGATGGCGATACAGATTATCGACAGTACCCAACGTGCGAATAGTGTACGTTTAGTGAAATAGACGTAACCAAATAAACCTGCGGTGGTTGCCACAGCCACAAAATCCAATAATGCGATAGACCAATCTTCGTTATAAATTCGAATAACTAAAAAGGGCAGAATGCACAGGGATGCGGCCGCACTAATTGACAAAACAATCTGTTCTTCAGAGGAGCGTTTTTGGTATTTCATTGCGCCCTACACATCCTTCTAAAACGAATCAAGTGACCAAAAGCTATAACCACATACTAATGGGCTTCATCTTTATTGCCAGCATAACCGTTGTTAATCTGATTATTATCTGCATTTAAAAAACACAGTAAATTGGAAGAATTAACAAGTTAGTAACGTTTTCATTCAATTTTTGCGTTTATTTGAAATTAAATTCTTTTAAATGGTGTTATTTACTACTTTAATTTGGTTTATGGTTATTTTACGTAATTATAAATGGATTAACCAACATTATGCACAGCGATGAGTATATTGAGCATGCGAAATTACTTTCACCAAAACGTAATTCTACTAAAGCAATCAGCATAAGTGAGCTGACAAAAGAGCAATTGCAACATTTTGGTATAGACGGCAATAGTGAATATGGCCAAGCTTTGTTTCAAGCGGCCAGTCATTTGTACCATGCTCAGGCGGATGTAAATCAATTATGGAAAGTCACTAACCAGACACTTGGCCAACTCGCCCATCAGGATAAGGTTGCTTATTTTAACGCTAAAAAGTTCTTGTCGTTTCAAATTGCTAAAGTGCTAGACACTTTACAAAATCCGTTCAGGGCTACTTACCAAAGCATAACCAACCAAGGTGGCTCTGGCTTGTCGAAACATCACTATCCCTTGTTCGACAATGTCACTGCTTTATTTTCTGCAACCCCAGTGGTGGTGCGTACGGCGACCTATGTTTATGCCTGTACCGAATGGGTAGACGATGCGTTTCAAGGTAAGGAGTCTACTCATCAGATTTATTCACGTTTGTTAAACCCGACTAATATCTCTTTGGCGAATGCCATTGTCGACTTAGAAGCTGGGTCTTATGCGCAAGATTATTTAGCATGGAATTTTAATTCAGGAATGGCTGCCATCGATGCTTTATTAGCAAACGTGCTAAGCCATGGAGATGTATTGATTGTTTCGCGTAATGTCTATGGTGGAGTATATCAATTATTATACGACTTTTTTGCCCGTGAAAATCGCCTTAATATTCAGTTAGAATGGTTCGATGGATACTCCACACAAGCCTTCAACGCGTTTTTAGAAACGACAAAAGCTAAGCATGGCAATCGCCTGAAAGACAAAGCCCTGCACGTGTATCTTGAATCCCCGTGTAACCCACATGGTTATGTGCTGGATATTGCGGGCATCTGTAAAGTAAGTCATAAGGCAGGGCATTTGGTGATGCTGGATTCGACCTTAGCAACGCCTATATTGCACCAACCATTACGCCGGGTAGACGAGCAAGAACGCCCCGACTATGTGGTACACAGTTATACCAAAGACATATGTGGCAGCGGCGCCACCACCGCTGGTGTTGTGATTGGCCAAGGATATCGCATGTTTCAGGCCAAAGGCGATTGCGTTAATGGCTACGACTGGTCAAAAACGATGTTCTGGGATGTGTATTATATTAAAGGTGCGTTCTTAGATTCAGAGAAAGCCTTTGATGTACTTAATGGCATGAAAACGTTAGAAATGCGTATGTTACAAAAGGTCATTAACACGCAGGTATTCAGCCACTTTATGGCATCGCATCCGGCGTTGAACGTAAACAGCCACGCCATTGAGGGTCACCCGAATAGCGAGCTGCGAGCCAGCCAAATGCGCCATGGTTGGCCTTGCCCATTGTTTACCATGGACATGCAAGGGGCAGATATCGACCGAGATACCTTTGTACGTTTTTTTGATGGTCTAGAACCAGCGTTTAGTCATCAGGTGAGTATTGGTCAAAGCAACACCATTATTTTATGTCCTGCGCTGACATCACACTCTGAATTAGACCCTGAAAATCAGCAGAAAAGTGGTATTTACCTCACCACTATGCGCGTGGCAATGGGCACCGATAATGTGAAAGCCTTAATAGGTCATTTGATTAACACTGCGCGGTTACACATAGACCCAGTTTATCCGGGCTTTAGTAAGCGCTTTATGTCAGCTGAACAGATCGACACTTTATACGCTGACGTTGCCACTCGAGTCATGCAACAGCAGCAAGCATCGCTGGGGAAGATGCAAGAATGGATTGGCTAGCCAAAGACCATTGGAACGTCAGTGCATGGTAGAGTCGTAAATAGGGCTGAAATCCCCGTTGGCTTTATCTATACTGAGCGACTCTTGTTATTAACTCATAAACATTGTCGCTCGTTTTCTTTTCGTAGTTTTGTCGGCGTTACGCTTCTTTCATTTTTGCAGGCGTAAATATTTAATGCCTCATGGACGGAAGTGCTCGAAGGCCAAAGGAACACGCCATGCAATTCTTGCCTAATGATATCGCCAATAATCCACAAGCTCAGTGCGCGAGTCTTGCAACTACCTTTGGCTTTAATGCATTTCGCGGTGGGCAACAGCAAGTGGTTAATCAACTGCTTACTGGTGATTCTTCTTTGGCTATTTTCCCCACTGGCTCTGGCAAATCTCTGTGTTATCAATTTTGTGCGCTGCATTTACCCCATTTAACCTTAGTCGTGTCCCCCCTATTAGCGTTAATGAAAGATCAATTGGCCTTTTTAGAAGCCAAAGGTATTGCATCAGGCAGTATTGATTCAACCCTTAGTGCTGACGAGCAGCGCACAACGATGGAACGGGTGCGCAGCGGTGAAATTAAAATACTGATGGTGTCTGTAGAGCGCTTCAAGAATGAGCGTTTTCGCCAGTTTATCGACAGTGTCGCTGTCTCTATGTTGGTGATTGACGAGGCCCACTGTATTTCAGAGTGGGGTCATAACTTTCGACCTGACTATCTTAAGTTGCCTGATTATCGCCAACAACTGAATATTCCTTTGGTATTGCTGCTTACTGCTACGGCCACAAAAAAAGTTAAATTAGATATGGCTAAGCGCTTTGCTATTTTACCTGAGCATATAGTGCAAACGGGGTTCTACCGTGAAAATCTAGATTTACAGGTATTAGCAACGCCAGAGCAAGAAAAAGATCAGATGCTTTTGCAAATCGTTAGCGACCAACAAGGTTGCGGTATTGTGTATGTCACGCTGCAACATACCGCCGAGCAAGTGGCTCATAGGTTAGCGGCAAATGGCTTATCTGCTAAGGCTTATCATGCTGGTCTTGGGGATGAAATTCGCCAGCAGGTACAGCAAGATTTTATGGCCGGGAAAACCCATGTAGTGGTCGCGACTATCGCATTTGGCATGGGAATTGATAAATCAGATATTCGTTTTGTGGTGCATTACGATTTACCTAAATCTATTGAAAACTATAGTCAGGAAATTGGCCGGGCCGGTCGTGATGGTCAACTTTCACATTGTATTACCTTAGGTAATCTGGATGGCCTAAACACGGTGGAAAACTTTGTTTATGGTGATACGCCTGAGTTGCAAGGAATACAACATGTGGTGGACGATATCCGCAAGGGAACACAATCAGCTGAAAGCGGCATTGCAACTGAGTTTAGTCAAGGTAGCCAGTGGGAAGTACAGATCCATGGCTTATCGACTCAAAGCAATATCCGTCAATTACCGTTAAAAACTTTATTGGTGCAGTTAGAGTTGCTTGGTGTGGTGCGTCCTCAATATGCTTACTTTGCTGATGTGCGCTACAAGTTTCTGAAGGATAAGGCTGAGGTATTGGAGCGATTTGATGCCTCTCGTCAAGTGTTTTTAGAAAGTGTATTTCAGCATACAGATTTTAAGAAAATCTGGGGAAGCCTAAAATTTGATACGTTGTTTCAAGAAACAGGCAACGAACGCGCTAGGGTGGTTGCCGCGCTAGAGTATCTGCAACAAAACCAGTTAATTGAACTACAAACCAAGCAAATGACTGACGTGTTTCAAGTTGATGTTGATAAACTCAATCAGCCTCAACTTGCTGAAAACCTGCATGCGTACTTTGTCAATAAAGAACAAAAAGAGCTGCAGCGCATCGCTATGTTAGTGCGCTTTTTTCAATTAGATAAATGTCTTAGTCATAATTTGTCGCGTTACTTTGATGACCAAAAGGCCCCAGAAAAATGTGGCCATTGTAGTGTCTGTCGGGGGCATATCGCTCACTTCCATGTGACAAACGTTGTATCTGAAATTGATCCCCTAGCGGTGGCAGAGGGAATGCAGGGACTGGCTAAGCATATCGAAGGGAAGGTTAACTATGTTCTTACCGCTGATACGTACTGCCGATTTTTAACGGGGATGAGCATGCCGCTCTTTACGCGGCTAAAACTGCGTCAATTAGCAGGGTTCGGCCTATGTGAAAAAATCAGATATGCAACGGTAAAAGACGCCGTATCGCAAATTTTAGCCCGCGCTTAGTTATACATTTACGGCCAATAGTTCGACAGGCTAATTGTGCAGGTATCAGTGGCGGGTTAACGTGTTTTTTATTCGATTAATCATTGGTATAAAAGTTATGTATACGGGTAAAAAATACTACGAAGTACATAACTTGTTACTGTATTTACAATAAAAACTATCTACTTACATGTTGCTAACATTTACTCTTCACGACTAATGCTGCCCTAGAGTATGCTTTTAGTTAATCACATATATCAAGCGTTCGTCGTATAGGAAATTTCATGTCAAAGTTGATGCACACTCTTCGTTTAAAACCTTACTGGATAGCGTTGGTCATTTTAGTAATACTAACAATATGGGTGGCATCAGGTATGTTATTTGCGGAACCAGACAGTGACGCACAGACGCGAAAAGATGCGAAGCACCGTGACGTAGGTTTAGTCAGTGTTAGGGTAGAGCGTGTCAATGCTCAGCCCATTACCCGAGAGATTAATTTGTACGGGCGCACCGAGCCAAATCGCTCGGTTACGCTACGCAGTGAAGTTAGCGGCCTAGTGGAAAAAATCTACGTGACAGAAGGGCAAAGTGTCAAACAAGGCGAGCCACTAATTGATATTGAAACAAGTGATCTCGTTAATCGCCTTACATCTGCGAAATCTACCTTAGTCCAGCGAAAGATTGAACTTGAAGGAGCGAAATCTTTAGGGCAAAAGGGCTACCAATCAAAATCAAATTTAGCCCAAGCCCAAGCGAATCTTGAATTAGCCGTATCAGAAGTCAGCACCATAGAGCTGGCTTTATCAAAATCGACGTTGAGTGCGCCTTTCGACGGTATCGTGAACGAGCGTAATGTTGAGCTGGGTGATTTACTCAAAGACGGTGATAAGGTCGCCACGCTAGTAGATTTGAATCCGCTTATTATTGCTGCGGATGTCACAGAGACTGATGTACAAGCGCTTACGTTAGGCCAACAAGCCACAGGTCGCTTGGTTTCAGGTCAAACGCTCAATGGCAAAATTCGTTATATATCAAGCGTGTCAGACATGGGCACTAATACGTTTAGAATAGAAGTTGCTATCGATAATCCTAACAATCAACATCTTGCCGGTATGAGCACCGAGTTATCCGTACCCTTAAAAACGACAATGGCCGTGCGCATTACCCCTTCTGTTATGGCACTTGATGAAGCTGGAAATATCGGCGTGAAAACGGTGGTCGACGAACATGTTAAGTTCATTCCCATTGATATTGTAAAAAGTGATAGCCAGGGGGTATGGCTTGGCGGTATGGGTGACATCACGGATGTCATTACATTAGGGCATGGATTTGTGCGTGACGGAGATAAGGTGAATGTGATCTACGTCGATAATAACCCGGGCCCTAATTCGCAACCGAAAGATAATGTTCAAGCGAAAACCGAGCAGCCACAGTAATGAATAATTTAATTGCAGCGGCGCTAACCCATAGCCGCACCGTATTGATGATGTTTGTGCTGTTAATTGTGGCTGGTGCGGTCACGTATGCCAACATACCTAAGGAAGCTAACCCAGACGTACCTATCCCCTTTATTTATGTTTCCATTGTGCACGATGGTATTTCTCCTGAAGATGCTGAGCGTATGCTGGTCAAGCCCATGGAACGAGAGTTACGCTCTATCGATGGCGTAAAAGAAATGAAGGCCACCGCAGGGGAAGGCTTCGCCAATATCACTCTTGAGTTTATTGCAGGCTTGGATTCAAAAGATGCCTTGGCCGATGTGCGAGACAAGGTAACCGTGGCTAGGGCTAAATTACCCTCAGAAACCGAAGAGCCTACTATTCATGAAGTGACTATGGCCGGTCAGCAAGCAGCCATCACAGTGGTGTTGTCTGGACCTGTGGCGGAACGCGCATTAGTTACTGTGGCTAGAGAGCTGCAAAATCGCTTAGAAAGCCTAAGTGAAGTGCTTGAAGTCGACATAGGTGGTGACCGAGAAGACATCGTTGAAATCGTAGTTGACCCGTTACTGATGGAATCTTACGGGTTAGACCAAAATGACATTTTAAATTTGCTGTCACGTAATAACCGTTTAGTACCGGCCGGTACCATGGATAATGGTAAAGGCAGCTTTGCGGTTAAAGTACCCTCGGTGTTTGAGTCAGTAAAAGATGTGATGGAGCAGCCAGTTAAGGTGGTTGGCGAGCGGGTAATTACCTTTCAAGATGTGGCGCAAGTCAGGCGTTCATACAAAGACCCTACCAGCTTTGCTCGTTTAAACGGTGATAATTCAGTATCTCTAGAGGTAAAGAAACGCCCGGGCGAGAACATGCTTGAGACCGTTACGCATGTTAAAGAATTGATAGAAGGTGCCCAGCAAACGGCTATTTGGCCAAGTAGTGTCTATGTGAGCTACACGGGAGACCAAAGTGTTGACGTAAACATGATGCTAGGCGACCTGCAAAATAATGTGTCTAGTGCAGTCATATTAGTGGCCATCGTCATCGTTGCTATCTTAGGGATCAGGACCGCTATTTTAGTCGGTGTATCGATTCCCGGTTCGTTCTTGACCGGCATTTTAATCATCGCCATGTTTGGTTACACCTTGAATACTGTAGTGCTATTTTCGCTGATTATGGCAGTAGGTATGCTGGTGGACGGTGCGATTGTGGTCACAGAATACGCCGATAGGTGTATGGGCGAGGGGATGAACAAACAGCAAGCTTATCTTAAAGCTGCTCAGCGGATGGCGTGGCCCATTATTGCTTCAACAGCTACGACACTTGCTGCTTTTGCGCCGCTTATGTTTTGGCCCGGCATGATGGGCGAGTTTATGAAGTATTTACCGTTTACGCTTATCGCCGTGCTTTCAGCCTCTTTACTGATGGCGTTAGTATTTGTGCCTACCCTAGGGTCGGTATTTGGTAAACCACAGACGATCTCAGCTAACGCTAAGCAGCAAATGCTACTTGCCGAAAGTGGGGATTTAACCCAGCTAACAGGCTTTACTGGACGCTATGTGCGTTTGTTATCTAAGGCTATTAGCCATCCGTGGAAAGTGCTAATGATAGCGTTTTTTGTGGCCGGATTATCATTCTTTGCTTATTTTGCATCGGGCCTTGGCTTAGAATTTTTCCCCAAAGTAGACAGCAGTGGTATTAACGTCACCGTGCGCTCTTCTGGTGATATGTCTATTTACGAAAAAGACGTCATTGTGCAAGAAGTAGAGGAGCGGTTGATTGATATGGACGCGATTGAAACCTTGTATGCACGCACAGGCGGACGAGACCAAATCGGTTATTTACGCTTAAATTTAGTCGACTGGCACTTACGGCCGCATTCAGACGAAGTACTGAAAGAAACCCAAGAACGTCTGTCTAATATTGCAGGGCTAGATATTGAAATTACCCTCGACCAGAATGGTCCACAATCAGGCAAGGATCTGCAAATTCAATTGTCGTCCCGTTATCCTGAATTATTAAATGAAGCCGCGTTAAAAGTACGTCACGCATTGGATGATAACGATAAATTCACCTCGATTAGTGATACGGCATCTCAGCCGGGTATTGAGTGGCAACTAAAAGTTAATCGAAGTGATGCTGCACGCTTTGGCGCAGATGCGACCTTAGTGGGCAGTACTGTACAATTTGTGACGAACGGTTTGAAAATAGGAGAGTATCGTCCTGATGATGTAGACGATGAATTGGATATTCGAGTTCGCTACCCAATTGAGTCGCGCTTTATCGGCAAGCTAGACGAACTACGCATGCAAACATCCACTGGTATGGTGCCTATCAGTAATTTTGTGCAGCGTCAGGCTCAGCCAAAAACGGATCTTATTCGCCACATTGATAGTGAGCGAGTGATTACCGTTGAGGCCAATATGGCGCCGGGTGAGTTACTTAGTATTGAGTTACCCAAACTGCAGGCACAACTACCTGATTTAAACCTCGACCCTAGAGTGTCATTAATTGTCAAAGGGCAAAATGAACAGCAAGCTGAATCTGAAACCTTTCTGGTGAATGCGTTTTTAATTGCCTTATTTGTGATGGCGATTATTTTGGTCACACAGTTTAATAGTTTCTATCAAGCCTTTTTAATCTTAAGTGCGGTGTTGTTCTCAACCGTGGGTGTGTTCTTGGGGTTAGCTATTTTCCAAAAACCGTTTGGCATAGTGATGTCAGGTATTGGGGTGATAGCGCTGGCGGGGATAGTCGTGAACAACAACATTGTGTTGATTGATACCTACAACATATTGCGTAAAGAGGGTTACAGTGCAACTGATGCTATTTTGCGCACCGGTGCACAACGTTTGCGCCCGGTAATGATGACCACAGTAACCACAATACTTGGCCTGCTGCCTATGGTGGCGGAAATTAATATCGATTTCATCGGCCGTAATGTCGATATTGGTGGGCCCTCTACACAGTGGTGGTCACAATTAGCTACCGCGGTGGCTGGTGGCCTAGCATTTGCGACCTTATTAACATTGGTGTTAACCCCAAGCTTACTGGCATTAAAAGCACGCGGTGAACAGCGTAAAGCGTCTCGCATGGTGGTTTCCGCTACTGCATCATCTGAGTAGCACTAACGAGGTTGAGTAAAGCATCTGATGTTATGTAAAACCAACTCTTGGGTGCCTAGCTAGGAACTTTTCTACAAGCTGTTAGACTAATTTTCGGGATGCATTCACATTGGGTGTTTATTAATATTGATGGGTAACTGCTTTTCTCACAATTAACAGTTACATCATCACCTTGTACCAGTAAGGACTACATATGTATAAATTATATGGCTCCACCACTTCACCTTACGTGAGACGTTTACGTATCTGGTTGGCTAATACCCAACATGAATTTATTAATATGCAAATTTTTGAATCCGAAGATCGGACGATTTTGATTACTAAAAACCCGGCATTAAAAGTGCCTGCTTTGGAGCATGTTGAAGGGGATGAAAGCACGCTTATTTATGATTCACGCGTGATTTATCGTTACCTAAGTGAACAGCTAGATTACGCATCACTCAGTTGGGACCAAGAGAACCAACTTACGCTGGTGGATTCAGTAAACGATAGCTTAGTGCAAATGTTTTTGCTGTCTAAATCAGATGTGGTTGCCGATACCGACAAGCTGTTTTTTAAGCTACAAAAAGAACGCGTTAATAACGTGCTGGCAGAATTGAACGAACAAGTTGAAAGAGGGAAGTTTAATAGTTGGAATTACCCAGCTATTTGCTTATTCAGCTTGATTGATTGGATAGAATTTAGGAGCTTACATAACCTTAAAGGGTTGTCTGCCTTGCTGGATTTTCATCAGGAAAACGCACAGCGCATTGAAGTTACTGCAACTGACCCCAGAATGTAGGTTAAGATTTTTGTTTCCAAACCACAGGTAAAACGTATGACTCCAGCTCAAGAAACCGAAGCTCAAGCCGCTGCCTTTCGCCAGCTCATCAAACATTTAGATGAAAATAAAGACGTACAAAATATAGATTTAATGATTTTGGCGGACTTCTGTCGTAACTGTTTATCTAAATGGTATATGGCAGGAGCCAAAGAGCAGGGCGTAGAAATCGATTACGACCAAGCGCGTGAAGCCATATATGGTATACCATTCGCTGAATGGAAAGCTAAATATCAGAAACCAGCGACCCCAGAGCAACTCGCTGCGTTTGATAAACGGCAAAATCCCTGCGGTTAGTATTATGTTTGGGTCGCGAAGCTTGCAGTGTGGCCTAATCCCTCTTGATATCCTTTACAAGCATGTGAACTATAGGTGATTTTATATTTGTAACTCAGGCGTCTTGAGGGCAAACTAACTTCTGGTCTAACCAGATGAAGGTGGCAACGTGCCCGTATCCAATCCATTACGAAAATTTGTTGATAAAATAAATCACTATCCCGCACCAATCAGCACTTTTTTAATGACAAAAGTATTCCGTCACAAAGTAAAGTTAGCGGGCACCACGAGTATTGAGGTACTTGCTACCGATGGTCTTCAAGTAGAATTTCGCTTGAAAAACCGTAAAAAGGTACAGAATCATATCGGCAGTGTCCATGCAGCTGCTATGGCCTTATTGGCGGAGTCTGCTACGGGTTTTATCGTGGGTATTAATTTACCAGGCGACAAACTCCCTCTGATCAAATGTATGAATCTAAATTATGTAAAACGTGCGACGGGAGATATGACTGCCGTTGCCACCTTAACACACGAGCAAGTCACGCTACTTAATCAGCAAGATAAAGGTGAAATTAATGTACAAATTAAGGTAACCGATGCCAATGGAATCGAGCCGGTTGAGTGCGAAATGATTTGGGCTTGGGTGCCAAAGCGTTAAGCTAATTGTTCCGATATTAGCGGCGAACAGACTGTCATAAAAATCATATAGAAACATTAATGTTATAAACGCTATTTATCGATCAAAAATCGTATATAAAATCGTGGGAAAAATATTGACAGATTTCGGATTTAAATTATAAAGCAAGTTGGCAAATGCCAAATCGTGTTGTTTTTAAATTAATTTAAATCGGGGATGCCAGCATGGCAAAACTTTCAAGAGAATCATTGTTTCAACGTGTTTTTAGCGATCCTAAAAACTATCCTTATGGTTTTTCACGTTCAGGTGACTTTTCAATTTCTGAAAGCAGGGCACTGAGCCAATATGGTTGCCTAATTGCTGCCTTAATTGATGGTCAAGTTGAACCTGAATGTGATGAAGATAACTCATTATTAGCTTCAGCTAAGGGTGAGAAAGACCCGAGTACGGTTGCTGAAAAAGCATGGTATAAGTACGACAAGCGCATACATCGACCTAAACTTGGTAATATTTATGGTAGTAGACCGTCAACTCAGAGCGATGATGATGACATGTCTGAAGATAGTGAAGTAGTAATTGAGCTGGATGATTAACCTTAATTAATCCGAAAAGACTTAATTCCATCCTATAAATTGGCTTGAAATACGCCTAAACGAAAGATATATCCTAATATATTGCTATATTGGGATATATATCTCACTTTTATGTAAATTCCTGTTTAATCTTACTCCTTGGTCAAGTATAGTTTTCGTTCGTTTGGTAGCAATTTTGTGCCGAAACCTTTTTTTAACAACTTTTTAGGAGAGTACCGGTGGAAATGATGTCAGGCGCCGCGATGGTTGTGCGAACTCTAAAAGATCTTGGGGTTAAGCACGTATTCGGTTATCCCGGTGGAGCCGTTTTAGATATTTATGACGCATTATACGCTCAAGAAGATGTTGAGCATATTCTAGTGCGTCACGAGCAAGGCGCAGCGCACATGGCTGATGGTTACGCTCGTTCAACAGGTACAACAGGTACTGTACTAGTAACATCAGGGCCTGGAGCGACCAATACTCTTACTGGTATTGCGACTGCCTATATGGATTCGATCCCTATGGTCGTATTGTCTGGTCAAGTACCGTCAATGCACATAGGTGAAGATGCTTTTCAAGAAACCGATATGGTCGGTTGTTCGCGCCCTGTGGTAAAGCACAGTTTTCTCGTCAAGCGCGCTGTAGATATTCCCGAGGCCATTGCCAAAGCCTATTATATTGCTAACACTGGGCGTCCTGGCCCTGTGGTGGTTGATTTACCAAAAGACATCGTCAATGTGCTTGAAGAGCATCCTTATCAGTTTCCTGAAGATGTCACTATGCGCTCGTATAATCCGACGCTCAAAGGGCACAGTAAACAAATCAAGAAAGCGGCTAAAGTGCTGCTTGAAGCCAAACGCCCTATTTTATACGTTGGTGGTGGCGCTATCGCAGCCGAAGCCAGTGAACTGGTTACAGAGCTTGCTGAAAGATTAAATCTACCGGTTACATCAACGCTTATGGGGTTAGGTGCATTTTCTGGTGTGCATGCCCAAAGTTTAGGCATGTTAGGCATGCACGGTACGCTTGAATCCAACAAAGCCATGCACAATGCCGATTGTATTTTGGCCTTAGGCGCTCGTTTTGATGACCGAGTAACGAACAACGTTGAGAAGTTTTGCCCACATGCGACGATTATCCACGTCGACATAGACCCTGCATCTATTTCTAAGACGATTGCGGTACATGTACCAGTGGTTGGTAGTGTTGAGCAAGTTACCAAGCAGTTGCTTGACCATATAGGAAAAATTGACAGCGAGAAGCAGAAAGCTAAATTACTTGATTGGTGGGATCAGATTAAACAATGGCGTGGTCGTGATTGTTTGAACTACAAGAAAGCTGACAACGTTATTAAGCCTCAAGAGGTTATACAGTCGGTTTATAAGCACACCAAAGGTGATGCTTATGTCAGTTCAGATGTTGGTCAGCATCAAATGTTTGCAGCCTTATATTATCCTTTTGCTAAGCCCCGTCGCTGGATCAACTCTGGTGGTCTTGGCACCATGGGATTTGGTTTACCTGCTGCAATGGGTGTGCAAATGGCGCATCCTGAAGCCACCTCAGTTGTGATTACGGGGGACGGTAGTATTCAAATGAATATTCAAGAGCTATCAACTTGTTTGCAATATAAATTGCCGATTAAGATCATCTCATTGAATAACCGCGCTTTGGGCATGGTACGCCAGTGGCAGGATATGAATTATAAGAGTCGTTACTCTAGTTCTTATATGGATTCAATGCCTGATTTCGTTAAGCTTGCAGAAGCTTACGGCCATATTGGTATTCGTGTTGACCATCCTGATGAGTTGGACGCGGCAATGGAGCGTTGTTTCGCTGAGAAAGAGCGCTTGGTATTTATGGATATTCAAATAGACCAAAATGAACATGTTTACCCCATGCAAATTAAATTCGGGGCGATGGATGATATGAGATTAAGCAAAACGGAGCGCACATAATGAAACGTATTATTTCAGTTTTGATGGAAAACGCCCCCGGTGCTCTATCACGTATTGTAGGTGTTTTTTCCCAGCGTGGTTATAACGTTGACTCCTTATGCGTAGCAGCAACAGACGATAAAAGCCTGTCTAGACTAACTATTACTACCCAAGCAGACGACAAAGTTATTGAGCAAATCACTAAGCAAGTTAATAAGCTAATTGATGTGCTCAAGGTAACTGATCTCACTGACGGTAATCATGTTGAACGCGAATTGATGTTGATTAAAGTCGCCACACGTAGTGAATTAGTACGTGCTGAGGTGAATCGCAATGTGGAAATTTTCCGCGCGCAAATCATCGATGTAGATTTGAATAACTATACTATTCAGGTCACAGGTACCAGTGATAAGTTAGATGCCTTTGCTAATGTGTTAGCCCAAACCACTGAAATTATCGAAGCGTCACGCACTGGTGTATGTGGCCTTGCTCGCGGTGACAAAGCCTTGCGCCCCTAAACGTTTAAAAATATAAATATACAAAAAAGGCTCAAATATGAGCCTTTTTTTATGAAGAGTTTAGCCTGATTAAGTGAATTAGGGTTTGTCCCAGACCAATTCTTTAAAGTGTCTGCGACACATTGACTCGTATCTGTCATTGCCGCCGACCTCTACTTGTGCACCTTCTTTGGCGGCATTTCCCTGCTGATCAAGGCGCACCACAAATGTTGCTTTGCGACCGCAATGACAAATAGTTTTAAGCTCGACCAATTTATCAGCCCACGCCATCAGGTAGCGGCTACCTTCGAAAGTTTCGCCGACAAAATCAGTGCGCAAGCCATAGGCTAAAACAGGAATATCTAAATCGTCAACCACAGACACAAGTTGCTGCACTTGTTGCTTATTTAGAAACTGTGCTTCATCAATAAAAACACAATCGAGTTTTCGTTCACGGTTCATATCTGCTAACTGTTGATACAAGTCACTCGTACCATTAAAAAGGTGGGCGCTGGCCTCAAGACCAATACGCGAAGCAACCTTTCCAACACCAAAGCGATCGTCCAGTGCGGCGGTGAAAATCTCAGCACGCATACCGCGCTCTTTATAGTTATATGCAGATTGGAGTAAAGACGTTGATTTACCTGCGTTCATTGCAGAATAATAAAAGTAGAGCTGGGCCATTTAACACGAGATCCTGAGGTGCACCAAGAGCGTTTGGTTTACGTTATTATTTTGCGTGCTATGGTAGCGGATCTGTTAAATAAAATCCGCTAATGTGGCGTTATTTTGTGCCTAAAGAGACGTTGGTAATATCGCTGATTGGGTTCAGCCATTCAATTAATTGTTCATTACGCATGGGTTTGGCGAAATAAAAGCCCTGTAAATAATCGACGCCCATTGCAGTTAATGCCTCTACTTGCTCGATAGTTTCTACGCCTTCCGCCACAGTTTGACAGTTAAGTTCACTGGCAATAAACAGTGTCGCACGGATAATAGCCTCGCCATTGTTATCCATGTTATCGATAAATGATTTATCGATCTTTACTTGGTTGACCGATAACGTCTGCAATTGGGATAAAGAGGAATAGCCGGTGCCGAAATCATCGATTGATACCTGAATATTGCGCGCCTGTATCTCTTTAAGTTGCTGTTTTATCTTTGTTTTATTATCAACAAATATTGATTCCGTTATTTCTAAATGTAAGCGATCTGGCGGTAGTCCACTGCTACGTAACGCATTATCAAGGGCGCGAATAAAGCTGTCGTCCATCAGCTGAATTACCGACACATTTACCGATACCGCAGCGTTATGGGCATGTTGCCAATGGCTGGCGTCCATACACGCGCGATTAAGCACCCAAGCACCGATGCTTATGATTAAGCCCGACTTTTCGGCTAAAGGAATAAATTGGTCTGGTCCAATAAAGCGGTCAGCGAAGTCCCAGCGTAGCAAGGCTTCAAACGAGCCGAACGTGTTGTCTTTGGCACAAATAATAGGTTGGTAGCATAAATATAATTGGTGACGTTCAATAGCATGTTGCAAACCTTCAAGTATGGTTTGTGATGCGACTATTCTTTGCTGCAGTTCACTGCTAAATACCGTAGGAACGCGATTTGAAGTTGCTTTTTGCTCGCACATGACTAGATCGGCAAATTGAATTAACTCAGCTGCTTGCGTGGAGTGTTCTGGGCACATGGCAATACCGACAGTTGCCCCTACGTGCATGCTGTTATTATTTATAACGATAGCTTGGGAAATACTACTAATCATCGCGCTGGCAATCGCTTGAGCGGTTTGGCTGTCGCTATAAGGTAGGGCGACTAAAAACTCATCACCGTTCCAACGACCGATTTTATTGCTGTCAGCAAATGCGCTAATACGCCGGGTAATTTCTTGCAGCACACTGTCACCTACCTGATGACCCATAGTGTCGTTAATTTTCTTAAAACCATCTAAATCAATAAACAACAGCGCTAAATCGCTATGACTTTGGGCTGCTCTAGTGGTTAATTTGCTTAAGGTTTGCGTAAACGCTTTGCGGTTCATTAACTTAGTTAAGGGGTCAAGATAAGATAACTTAGCTATTCTCTCAGTACGCTTGATTACCTGTTCTTCAAGCGTGTTGTTAACGACATTTAGCCTATCGTAAGCTTGACTTAATTCTTGGTTCACCAATCCTAACTGCTGTTTCTCTTCGCGCAACTGCTCACCCATGGCAAGGTACATGTTGCGCGTATTGATTGACTCGAGCGTGAATTTAACGGCTTTGCTGTAGGTAAAAACTAAGGCAATACCGAACACTAGGCCTAATCCGCCTAAGAGTATACGAAAATCATCCTGAGAGGTTATACCAAGTAAAGAGATGGGTATAAGTAAAATAAGGGCATAAGAAATCGCTATACGGGAATTAGCCGCCAAGATAGATTGCCCCCCCGCAGCCATAGATGACAACACAATAACCATGGTGGAAAATTCGATTAAATTAAGTTTATCGAATGTGAGTAGCGGTAGGCTCGCCCAGACTATCGCCGTCGTTAAGCAACCTATTCCGAAGCGACGTTGAGCTGCGTCTCCGTCAAAATCGCTACGGGGTTGTATTTTCCGTTGCCAAAAAATACCGTCAAGCTGACGAGGAATTAATACGAGCAACATACAACCCCACCAGATAATTTTGGTTGAGCTGACGAGCGAATCGCTAAAACCGAATGCCAGAGCGCTGCTTGACGCGAGCGTTATCAAGCACCCGGCCGTGGTATTACTATAAAGTAATTTGGCTGCATCTTGGCTATTTACCGCACGTAACTCAGCTGATGTATTGCTCACTATTATCCTAAGTATGTTGCCGATTTTTAGTTTTATATTTTGTTAAGGATATCCGCTAAACAAAATTAACGTAACTTCTACTATTGAACGCACAATCTACCGCAAATTGCTGAAAATAGTAAATCGGCTTTACACAGAAAGGCGAAGATAGTTGACTAATTGTTCGCCCGCTGTGCGAATGTGCTCGCTGAGTACTCTGTTGGCTTCTTGGATATCCTGCGCTGAAATTGCAGTCAACAGTGCCTTATGTTCGTCCTGACTGTGGGACAAATAATCAAGTTCCATTTCCTGAAAGCCGATATAACGCCCACACAATCGATGTAATTGAGCCACTGTTTCAAATAAAGCAACGCGCTGAGCTGGCAAATACAAACAGCGATGAAACTGCCAATTTAATTCGCCTTGCTGCAATATGTCACGCTGCTCACTAGTTTGAAGTTGCAGCAATATATCTTTAGCTTTGCCGAGTGTTTCAAAGTTGGTATTGGGGATCGCATGGGCAAGCAGCATAGGCTCTATATGTAGTCGCATAAGGTACAAGTCTTCTGCGTCATTGGCGTTCAACGGGCTGATCATCACACTGGACTTTCCGTGGCTACTTAACCACCCTTCATTTTTTAGTCGTTGAAGGGTATCTCGTATAGGAATGCGGCTAACACCATAGCGCATAGCTAGCTGAGTCTGTTTAAGCGCTTGGCCTTGGGGTAGTTCACCCTGAACAATATCTCGCTTCAGCTGGATATACAGGCTATCGATTTTGGTTTGCTGCATATTATCCTCGCGCATCCGTTTTAAATTTTAGCTGTTTGATTTGGTCTTGCACTGAACATTAGCGTTAGCATGCCGACTACCAAACCCCAAAAAGCCGACGAAATATCAAATACTGACACACCCGACGCAGTGATAATAAAGGTTAACACGGCCGCATCTCGGTATTGTTGGTCATATACCGACCCATATAAACTAGCGCCAATGGTGCCCAATAATGCTAGCCCCGCAAGTGTGGCAATTAACGCTACAGGAAACGCTGCAAATAAACTGACCACAGCTGTGGCCCCCAGACCGGCAATAATATTAAAAATGCCAGCAGATAAGCCAGCTACATATCGCTTGGCCGGATTAGGATGTGATTCTTCACTGGTACATATCGCTGCAGTAATAGCTGCTAAGTTGAAACTAAACCCACCAAATGGGGCTAAAATTAAATTTAATGCACCACTGGTGGTGATAATCGGTGAGATTGGCTGCTGACCGTAGCCACTGGATTTAAGCACCGCCATACCTGGCAGATTTTGCGAAGTCATAGTGACAATAAAGAGCGGTATCCCCACACCTAATAAAAGTGAAAAATCAAAAGCTGGCGTGATCCAAATAGGTTCTGCCATTGTTATATCTAATACGCTGGCATTGAACATTTCTGCATATAGCGCATACAGAGTTCCTATTATTAACACCAGAAGAATGCTAAATCGTGGCGCCAGTCTTTTAGCAACGAAGTAACTTATTAGCATAATGCCCACGAGCATGGGCTGTGCAGCAAATGAACTGAAAATAGACAAGCCAAATTGCAGCAATATGCCGGCAAGCATTGCATTGGCTAATGGTAGAGGAATACGCCGTGTTAGTTTGTCAAACCAACCTGTTAGGCCGGTAATTAACGTTAAAACAGCAACAAAAAGGAAAATACCAATGGCATGCTCGATACTAACGCCTACTAGACTGGTGGCGAGTAATGCCGCTCCCGGGGTCGACCACACAATTATAATGGGTCGCTTGTAATACCAAGACAACCCAAAACAACCCACTCCCATGCCTATTCCCAAGGCCCAAACCCAACTTACTATCATTTCATGAGTTGCGCCTGCTGCTTGGGCGGCTTGAAATACAATCGCGACGGCGCTGGCGAAACCCACAAGCACAGCGATAAACCCAGCACTAATAGCGGAGAAGTTCAGGTCATTTAGCAGCGCTTTCATTTTTGTATACCATATGTAATTTGTATACAAAAATAACACAAGGCTAAAATGAAGTGAAATTTTTTGTTGAAGATAGGCGGTAGGCTGGTTTAGCGATGACAGCTTTAGATTAATCTGTCATCGCGAAGTGCTAATAGATATAGCGTTGAGTACAGCCAGCTGTGAGTGAGAGAATAAAGGTTAACGAAACTTCTTCGCTAAAAAAACTAGCAAGAACGCACCGATATACATGGTTACACCATATACGCCAGGCGCAACAGCGTAGTCGGCGCGTTGCAAGAATGTAATTGCGATTAAAATAGCCATGGCAGAGTTTTGTACACCAACTTCTATGCCCAATGTTATGCAGTCTTTTGCACCTAGCTTAAACAGAAGTCCCAGTATGATCCCGCTACAAATTGCAAGAATGTTTAGCGCTAGCGCACTGGTGAATACCGCTGCGAATGACGAAGCTAATGTAGCTCTCTCTTGAATTACAATAGCTACGATCATAAGCACCAAAAATGCACTGGCTAAATGCCGAAAAAACGGCTCACAACGCAGCGCTTTTTCTGAAAAATAGTGACGTATTACGATGCCGATTAATACGGGGACTAAGGTGATAAAAATTAAACCAATGGTGGTCGTCACTAAGGAAAATGATTGTTCCTCTTGCTGACCAAACTGACTGATGGCAAATTGAATTATGAGTGGGGTGGTGATGACGCATATTAATGAACTAATCGCTGTGAGACTGACTGAGACTGACTGAGAGTGCTAGATTGGCCCGCGCTAACTGGCTGATAATATTTGAACTAGTACCTCCTGGACAGGCTGCGAGTATCATGATGCCGATGGCTAAATGCGGTGTTAAATCGAACCATAAAGCAAGCATGTATGCCAAAACGGGAAGTAACATAAGCTGGCCAAATAAGCCCAACACAATGGGTAATGGCGCTCGCCATAGCTGTTGAAAGTCATATCTGGTTAAGCTCAGACCCATACCAAACATGATAAAAGCCAGCACGAGAGGGGCAATGTATTGCGTTAAGAAAGATTCGGTCATTATGTTTTATATTCACTTTATTGGATTAGCGCGGTATGCCTTAAGGATTAATAAGCATCAAACTAAGTCACTATTTTTAAAAGGCGCCTAAGACGTACGTCTCGGCGGATTCATTCGCTTTTGGAGTGCAAGTCACCAATAAACGCGCTGAAATTTTGCTAATAAAGTTATTGAGCAGAAATTCTTTAAGCTGAGTAATTATGTCACGCCGTTCTATCGTGGCTTGATGAAACGTGAGCGGACAACAAGCTAGATTTTTTGCCGGATTATTTTCTTTTGTGGGTGCGAGTCCAATTAACATTGGGCCATGTTGTTTGTTATATCAACGTCAGCCTTTGTTGTCAGGGGATACACAGTCGATGAGTTTAACTCATTTTAGCTAACAGGCTAAGCGGCGCGATACGGGCAATATAGCGAAATAACGCCCAAGGCCAAGTGGGTACAAAGCTACTATCAACTTCTTTTTCAATTGCTCGGACCATTGCTTTACAACCCGTTTCGGTATCAACAATAAATGGCACTGCTTTCACTTTTTCGTTGATTTCACTTTGAATAAAGCCAGGATGAATAGTTGTCACCTTTATCGGAGTATGCATAACATCGATTCGAATACCTTCTGACATAGATGTTAAAGCCGCTTTAGTTGCAGCATATACTGTCATCGCTCGGCGAGCTCCGCGCACCGCACTCACAGAAGATATGGTGACCAAGTGACCGGCATTTTGCTCGCGGAAAATTTCCATACTGACTTCGCATTGCGCGAGAGCGGAGACGAAGTTAGTGATAGCGGTCTGTTTATTCGCGTGGAAATATCCCGTGCCGATTGAAGCGCCTTTTCCCATGCCAGCATTGACTATGACTCTATCTAAACCGCCCATATCTTGGGCGAAACCTTTAATTACCTCAAACACTTGCGGATGATCATCTACATCCAATGCGCGAATAAACACCTGAATGTTTGGATTAATAGCCAGTAATTCAGCTTTTAGTTCGTCGAGCCGTTCTACGCGTCTGGCGCACAGGCCTAAATTTCGCCCCATTTTGGCAAACTCAATTGCCATCCCTTTGCCCAATCCTGAACTGGCGCCAGTGATTACTATATTTTTTCTTGTCATGATGGCGATGTCTCTGAGTTATTTGTAAGTAATAAGGTGGCGATGATGCCCCTCGAAGGCAGTGTGTTCATTTAAAGTCGACAATATTTGTCCTTTACTACTGATAATGATTTTACTGATCCCGCAATTCACCAAGGTCCAGTTTACATCCATTAAGTTTTTAGCCGGGACGTTTAATAGCAACTGACTCAATAGTGCAATCGGACCACCTGAACTAAAAACCGCAATGTTTTTTGCATCACCAGCTTGTTCAACTGTGGTTTGTAAGGCTTGTCGAATACGAGTTTGATAGGCACACCAAGATTCATTGTAATCATCTACGTAGTCATTGCTTATCCAGCGGGAAAAAGCGCTATCGAGTAAGACTTGTAAAGCGAAGTTAGGTTTTTGTTGTTGTTTTAAATGATTTTTTATACCGTTCGCGTTAGCAAAATCAGGATTAAGCTGAGCTAAAATATCTTGATGGTCATACTCGTTCCAATCAGCATTCACTGTCATTTGACTGACAACGCTCTGATTAGCCTGCATACTTCTTAAGCAGCTATTGGCAGTCTGTTGATGACGTAGCATGCCACCGCTAATGACTTTGTCAAACTGTATACCACGGCGCGACAAATCAACGCCTAAATGAGCCGCTTGTTGCTCCCCAAGTCTTGAAAGGCAATCGTAATCATCTTTGCCAAATGACGCTTGTCCATGCCTGATCAAATATATACTAGCCATACTAACGCTTTCCTTTGATAGCCTGTCGGCATTGCCACATCAAATAATGAACGAAGAACCAAATGTTTTTAAATGCAGGGTTATTCGTTTGTTTATGGTGATATCGATAGTAAATTTGTTGAGCGATGGCAGCTAATCTAAACAGTCCGTAAACTTCGTAAAATGCAAAGTTGTCGACTTTAAAGCCTGTCTGACCCAGATAATAATCGATTACTTCATGACGCGAATACATACCGGATAAATGTGTAGGTTGTCGACGAGTCGATTTCGCCAGTCGATCGTCATTTGCCTGCACCCAGTAGGCTAGACTATTGCCCAAATCCATAAGCGGGTCACCAAGGGTGGCAAGCTCCCAGTCTAGCACGCCAATAATTTGAGTCGGCTTTTGAGCATCCAATACTAAATTGTCAAAACGAAAATCGTTGTGAGTTAAGCAAATGTGTTCGTTATCAGGAATGTTGGCTTTGAGCCAATCACAAATGTAATTTGCTTTAGGGACATTCCAAGTTCGTGCTTTTTGAAACCGGCCAACCCAGCCGTCAATTTGGCGCTGTGTATAACCGCTTCCTTTCGCTATATGACTCAGATTCGCCGCTTGATAGTCAACCTTATGCAATTCTATCAGGCAGTCCAGTGCATTTTTACATAGTGTTTGGGTTTGATGGGGCGATAATGATAAATCCCTGGGCATATTTTTACGGGGGATGATGCCGTTGAGTTTTTCCATTACGTAAAATTCTGCACCTATCACCGCTTCATCTTCGCAATGTGCCAACATCTCAGGCACGTATTGATATACAGGCTTAAGCGCCGCTTGTAAGCGGTATTCTCTGCCCATGTCGTGGGCGCCTTTAGCCTTTGTACCAACAGGTCCTCGACGCAAAATAACGTCGCTATTTTTGCCCGTAGAGTTTTCAAAAGACAGGCAATAAGTCCAGTTAGAAGCACCACCTGTATATTGCGTTACAGCGGGTGTACCGTTTAAATGCGGTATATGGGCAACAAGCCAAGGGAGAAGAGACTCAAGATTAAGTTCTTCTCCTTGACGAACGCTGCCAGCTTGGTCGGTGGCAGCTCGTTCATTTATATGTTTCCCCATATTATAGATATTTCTTCAATTCTAGACGGGTAACCATGCCCATATGTACTTCGTCAGGGCCATCAGCTAAGCGTAAAGCGCGGGCGCCAGCAGCGAATCTAGCCAGTGGGAAGTCACTGCTCATTCCGGCACCACCATGCAATTGCACTGACATATCCACCACATCTTGCAACATTTTAGGCACCGCTACTTTTATCGCGGAGATTTCAGTCATGGCATTTTTCACCCCAACGTCGTCTATTTTCCACGCCGCGTGCAGTGTCATTAGGCGCGCTTGATGAATAGCAATACGTGCCTGTGCAATGCGTTCGCCATTGCCGCCTAGTTTAATTAACGGTCTGCCAAATGCGGTACGACTTAAGCTGCGTTTCATTGCCAACTCCAAGGCTTTTTCAGCACCACCAATAGCGCGCATGCAATGATGAATTCGACCCGGTCCTAAGCGTCCTTGTGCAATCGCGAAACCTTTCCCCAAACCCACTAGCAAGTTTTCTTTTGGAACGCGCACATTGGTAAAGTGCATTTCACCATGACCAGATGGCGCATCGAAGTCACCATAGGCGCTCAGCATACGTTTGATTTCAACGCCTGGAGTATCAAGAGGCACGATCACCATACTATGCTGGCTATGCTTATCATTTTCAGGATTTGATAACGCCATAAAAATGGTGATTTTTGCATTAGGATGGCCTAGACCAGTTGACCACCATTTTTTACCATTTAATACCAGTTCGTCACCGTCTACTTCTACAGTCGCTTCCATATTAGTGGCATCAGATGAGGCTACATCAGGCTCTGTCATACCGAATACCGAACGGATTTCGCCAGCTAATAAAGGTTTAAGCCATTTGTTTTGTTGGTACTCGTTACCGAAATGATAAAGCACTTCCATATTGCCCGTGTCAGGGGCATTGCAGTTAAATATTTCAGAGGCGAATAACACGCGTCCCATTTCTTCGGCGAGTGGTGCGTACTCTAATGTTGTTAAGCCTTTACCTAACTTATCGTCAGGTAAGAATAAGTTCCATAAGCCTGCTTCTTGCGCTTTCTTTTTTAACGCTTCAATAAAGGGGTGTATCTGCCATTTTGTCCAATCGCCGGTAGGGTTCAGTTCTTCGGTCTCACGGTAGATTTGCTCTTCCACTGGGTAAATATGTTCATCCATAAAGGCTTTGACGCGTGCAATGTAATCCTGAGTTTTTTGGCTATGAGCAAAATCCATGATCTTTCCCTTACTTTGCTTAATGACTATTAGTGAATGTGTGGTTAGCATAGCTGCATTAATAAATTGAATGAAATGAAAAATACTGTGGGTATACTATGAATTATATTCATTGTTAAAAGAGGTAATGATGGCAGACATACATGCCCTTAAAAAGCTCGACTTAAATTTACTCAAAGTCTTCGAAAGCTTATACGTAGAGCAGAATATGACGCGTACTGCTGACGTGCTACATATCACGCCATCTGCGGTCAGTCATGCGATTAAGCGTTTGCGAGAATGTCTGGGTGATCCATTATTTCAGCGCAGTAATAACCGTATGCTGCCCACACCAGCATGCCAGAGAATGGCGCCGCTGATCATCGATAATCTCACGCGATTACGTCAAATTATGCAGCATTGGGGAGAATTTCAGCCATTGACCAGCGAGCATCACTTTAGAATCGGCATGCATTACGCGTTGGAGCCGAGTATTTTACCTGCCTTAACCACTCGATTGGCACTAATGGCCCCCAACGTAACGTTTTCGAGTGTGAAAGTTGACCGAGTAACGTTAACTCGAGATTTGAGTGCAGGACATATGGATTTGGCGTTAGATGTGGCCTTGCCGATTAAATCACCTGTACAGCATCAGAAGCTTATTGATGATGAATTCTGTGTCTTGATGCGTAAACAGCACCCTTTAACCAAGTCGATGAACATTAAAATGTATTTCGATGCCAAACATATCGGCGTGTCTAATCGCTCAAGCGGTGCATCCGTAGAAGATCTATCGTTTCAGCAGCTGGGGATGTCACGCAAAGTTGTGATCCGATGCCAGAATTATTATGCAGCTAAAAGCATGGTCGCTAATTCAGACAACTTACTAACCTTACCTCGCCGCCTGGCTGAACATCTCAGTCAAGATGATGTTGAATTAATTGACTTACCGATAAAGATCGCGCCAATTTCGACACATCTTTATTGGCATAAAAATACCGAGCAAGACTCAGCACTTGATTGGCTAAGGTCGTTATTTAAAGGCATTTTCGAAGACTAAATGGATATTTGGCTCGCCATTGCGAAATAGCGAGCCAGTTTTGTGAGATAGGACTAATCGTGGTTGGTGGATCCGATACGGTGAATCGTTAAATCGGCACCTACGTATTCTTCTTCATTAGTTAAGCGTAGTCCCAATGTCATATTGATTGTACCGTAAACTACGACACCGCCAACCAACGCCACTAGGATCCCACCGACTGTGCCAATGACTTGCGCTGCTATGCTGACACCACCTAAACCGCCTAGACTCTCGCTGCCAAAAATACCTGCAGCTATGCCTCCCCACGCGCCACATAATCCATGCAATGGCCAGACACCCAATACATCATCCAGTTTTTTACTGCGCTGAATAAAAGTAAATAAGGTCACAAATAACCAACCGGCGACCACACCGACAACTAATGCGCCAATAGGATGCACGATATCTGAGCCTGCACATATAGCGACTAAGCCCGCTAAAGGACCATTATGCACAAAACCTGGGTCATTCTTACCGAACAACAAGGCCGCAATAATGCCACCCGCCATTGCCATAAGTGAGTTCATAGCGACTAAACCACTGATACCGTCCAGAGTCTGTGCCGACATAACGTTAAAGCCGAACCAACCTATGCATAAAATCCAAGTGCCCAAGGCTAGAAAGGGAATATTTGAAGGCGCGAAAGCAATCAATTTGTTGTCCTTCACCCGGCCGTTTCGTAGCCCTAAGAAGAACACTGCCACGAATGCTAACCAACCGCCGATTGCATGTACTACAACCGAGCCCGCAAAATCGTGAAAGGGTGAGCCTGTGGTTCGCGTAATCCAGTCCTGCACGCCATAGTTCCCATTCCATACTATGCCCTCAAAGAAGGGATAAATCAGCGCGACGATAATCGCAGAAGCCAATAAAAATGGATTGAATTTAGCGCGCTCTGCTATACCGCCTGAAATAATAGCTGGAATGGCAGCAGCGAACGTCATCAAGAAGAAAAACTTCACTAGGTCATAGCCATTGTTGGCTGTTAGTTCCCGGGCGCTACTATAAAATGAGGTGTCGTAAGCTATCCAATAACCGATAAAAAAGTAAGCGACACAAGATACACCAAAATCGGTGATAATCTTAACTAAGGCGTTGACTTGATTTTTATGGCGAACGGTGCCGACTTCTAAAAATGCGAAACCTGCATGCATGGCGAAAACCATAATCGCACCGATCAATAAAAAATAGGTATTAGAACTTTGCACCAATAACTCGGTGGCGCTAGTGACATCTTGCATGTTGATATATCTCTGTGTGACAGGTTAAATGTTACAACAAGGTAAACTTTGTTATTTCAGCTTTCTATTTTCATGGTGTTGATAATGCTGTTTTAATGGACTGGAAATAGGCAGTTCTATTGCTTTGTCCCTTGTTATGGCAGAATCATACCTTGCGGCAACAAACGTGTGGGCTTCACATATAGAATTAATAAACATAGCCCATTCAAAATTAACATTATGTTTAAAACTAAAGGCTAGTTGTTAATCTTTAGCGCTGTGTATTACTGAATGTATACATAAAGCGTGCTAAGGATAGCCTGATTGTTCATAGGATGTCATTCGAAGGTCTGATTTTCGATACATTACATCTTGACCTATTAGATTAAAATAAGTGGCTACCACTTAATGAGAAATATCATGAAAAATAGCGTTTTCTATAAATTCGCACTTTATACAGTAAGTTTTTTATATTTGCTCATCGGTGCAAACAGCGCAGCGATTGAGCTAACTGCAGTAGACAGAACAAGTAATGTACTTGATTCCAAGCAACGAGAATTGTTGGTTGAAAAGCTTCAGCAAAGCGACTCGGTGCGTGTCATTATTGAACTTAACATTGAATCAAGTGTTGCCGTATCCACAACGCACTCTGATACTGAGCAAAGTGATGCTAACGTTCAACAAATCATTAGTGCGCAAGCAAGTTTACAAGCAACGCTTGATCAATCAGGCGCACAACTGACCCATAGTTTTACACACCTACCCATGGCCGTGTATGAAATAGATATGCGTGCATTGTTACTTCTTGAGCAGAGCAAGCTGGTTAAAAGTATTCAAGTCGATCAAATTCGTCAACCAACCCTGACCCAGAGTAATAATATAATAGGTAGCGAAGCCGCTTATGATATAGGTGCAAATGGCGCAGGTCAGACGGTAGCTATACTCGACTCCGGTATTGAGTCGAGTCACCCTTTCTTAAATGGCAAAGTCAAATCAGAAGCGTGTTTTTCGACCAACCGTAGTAATGGATTTTCAGAATCAGTTTGTCCCAGCGGTAACAATGATGAAATTGCAGATGGTGCAGCGCAAGCTTGTAATTTCAGTGGTTGTTATCACGGTACTCATGTAGCAGGGATTGTTGCAGGTAATAGCGACAGCCTACATGGTGTTGCTAAAAATGCTGACATCATCGCTATTCAAGTCTTCTCAAAAATCCTTGATAGTAGCTATTGTGACGGGAGTCCGCCTTGTTTAGGTGCTTATGATTCTGACGTTATTCAAGGGTTAGAGCGGGTATATACCTTGCGAAACACCTACTCAATTCCTTCTGTAAACATTAGTTTAGGGGCAGGTGGCTATCTTAGTCAAAGTGCGTGTGATTTAGATAACCGTAGTTACGCTACAGCGGTCAGTAAATTGAACGATGCGGGTATCGCGGTGGTGATTGCCGCAGGTAACAATGGTTACAGCAACAAGGTAAGCGCACCGGGTTGTGTTACTAACGCTATCAGTGTTGGGGCGACCACAGATAGCGATAGCGTGGCGTCATTTAGTAATCGAGCGAGTTATTTAACACTACTGGCACCAGGTACGAGCATCAATTCTTCTGTGCCGGGTGCAAAATACTCTACCTTGCAAGGCACATCTATGGCAGCTCCCCATGTTGCAGGGGCGTTTGCTGCATTAGCGTCTTTGGAAAACAAACCAGATAAACAGCAAATGCTTGGAGCGTTATTAAATACGGCTAAAGCGGTTGACTCAGGCGCGTTAACATTTGGGCGTATAGCGCTGGGGGCTGCTGCACAAAATCTTATGCCTGAGCCTGAAATCGATCAACAACTGAGTATCCGCTTAACCGTAGATAATTCAGAAGCGTTATATTTTAACGGCGTGTTATTAGGTGAATCGGATAACTGGCAAAACAGTAAGTTGTATAACGTTAACGTTACACAAGTGAATAACGTCCTGGCGGTTAAAGCCATGGACGTCGATGGCTTAGCGGCATTGCTCGCTCAATTAGAGTTAGCAGGTCAGCCCCTATACAGTGATGAAAACTGGAAAGTGTCTACTGAATACACAGAAGGTTGGCAGCAAACGGATTTTGATGATAGCCAATGGCAGGCAGCCACAACTTATGGCTATTACGGCGTGTGGCCTTGGTACAAGAAAGTAAAATGGTGGCCCAGTACGAGTGAAGCTCAGTGGCTGTGGTCAGATGAACGTTATGACGACGATACTGTTTACTTTCGTTATCATATAGCGGCAAGCAGTGAACCTACCCTTGACCCAGTAGCTATTGAGACCATCGCTTTGGCTGAAGGGCAGGTGAGTGAAGCCTATTCCATTATGTTGGCTGCCCGTGGTGGAAGTGAGTCTTTTGTATGGTCACTAAGCAATGGTACTTTACCTAACGGGATTAACCTTGACGCCCAAAGTGGCGAGCTGGCTGGAACGCCTAATGAAGCAGGTGATTTTACCTTCACTGTTCAGGTGAGTGATACTGCGGGCACGCAAGACGAGCAAACCTTTACGCTGTCTATCGCTAGTGCGCCAGTTACATCGGAGATGGCAACAATCACCATTTCGGTTGATAATTTTGAAGACACTTTTTTTAATGGCGTATTCTTAGGCTCGTCAACCAACTGGATGTACGCTAAAAGTTATACGGTGGAACTGGTCTCTGGTCGAAACGTGTTAGCGATTAAGGCGCAGGATGTAGATGGAATTGCTGCACTTATCGCGAAGGTAGAAACTGAGCTAGGCGTTATTGTCAGCGACACTAACTGGAAAGTTTCTACCCAAACGTTTGATAATTGGAATACCCAAAGTTTTGATGATAGTGGTTGGGCTAATGCCGCTACATACGGATCTTACGGGGCTCAGCCGTGGCGCTCACGAGTGAGCGGACTGAATGGCTCCAATGGCGCCCAATGGATTTGGTCGGATGATAATGATGTAGATGATCTGGTGTATTTCAGGCTAGTGATTGAGCGCCCCTAATGCAAAAAAACCACAAAAAATATTCAATAAAGAATAATTAAGCCTAAAAGTCGAGTTGGATTATTTCTAACTCGACTTTGCGTTTTTTGCGCTCTCAATACAGCGAAAATCTAATCTTTGTCCAAGGGCATTTTCATTCGATGCGCCAGTCAGAAAAATGACACTTCAATTTATTTCCTTCTATTAGAACTAGATTTTCTTTATAACTTATTGATTAAAAAGGTAATACCCACCTTGGCACAGTCTCTGCTGAAGATTAGGCATCTTAGTTAAACATCAGCTGCACACCAGAGGTAGCACAAGGTACTCATATGATAGGTTCTGCCCATATCCAACTGACTAATACGTCACGCCAAAATGTTGCGCGCTCAGCTAGAGCAACAATCGGCTCAGCTCAAGTATTGCAGCAATTGCTGCCTAAACTATGTGTAGATGAATTTAAAACTCGATATCAGCCTATTACTGGGCTAGATCTCTATATGCGCCAAGAAACCGAACACGTGTTAGCGCGAATTGAAACCCACTGTGAAATGGTTCTCGAGGCAATAAGCGCAGATACAATTGGCAGCGAAATGCCCTCGTTTACCCTAAGATTTATCAACAGTAAGTGCGAACTTGATGGCCAATACCCTCAAGCGCTATTAAAAAAACTCAATCAAGACTGCTGGCTTATGGATGCCTTTGCTTGGCTTTTACCCAATTACTTAGCATTAGTGCACTCGTTAGAGTTAGTGGCGTTTTCATATGTTTATCAGCGCTCACGCTCAAAAGCGACCAAGACTTACCGTCACTTTGATGATGAAAACAATGGCTTGGGTGTATCAGTAAAATTCGATTCAGGCAAAGCTCAGTGGAATATTACGTCACCCATTAACATTTTTCATTTGTAAACAACAAACAAATAGCGCAATTAGCGGTGTTTTACTCACTTTTTTGTCGATCCTCAATAGTCATTATGGTCAATTACTGCCTGTCGCAATACGCATTGAGTTGGCTCTACGCTTACGCTGCTATATCACAAACAAAAATGCCCTCTGAGTAGGAGGGCATTCATCGTATATAAGATTTTTCGGGCAATAGCTAAACGCAGTCACAACTCAGAATATTATTCTGATGTTTGCTCTCTACCTAGCAAGGCCAACGCCGCTTCTCTTGCGGGTTTGGCTTCGTATAGAACTTTGTATATTTGCTCGCAGATTGGCATTTCTACGTTGTGACGAGCAGCCAATTGATGTACTTCTTTGGTATTGCGATAGCCTTCAACCACTTGACCAATTTCTTCAATCGCATCGTCAATGCTTTTACCGGCGCCTAAGGCTAAACCGAAGCGCCGATTACGGGATTGATTGTCAGTGCAGGTTAATACTAAGTCACCTAGGCCTGCCATTCCCATAAAGGTTTCAGGCTGTGCGCCTAACGTTATACCCAAGCGAGTTAACTCTGCTAGGCCGCGGGTGATCAAAGCTGTTCTGGCGTTTGAACCAAAACCTAAGCCGTCAGCTAAGCCTGCGCCTATGGCAATTACGTTCTTTACTGCGCCGCCTAATTGCACACCAACAAAATCATTATTTTTGTAGACGCGAAATGAACGAGAGCAGTGCAGCATATTGGCAAAATCAGTGGCTAATTGGTCGTCGGTTGATGACACGGAAATAGCGGTGGGTAACCCTGCAACCATTTCTTTGGCGAAGGTAGGGCCTGACACCACTGCAAGAGGAATAGTGTCACCGAGTATTTCGCGCGCCACATCTTGCAATAACCTGCCGTTTTCGGGGTCAAGGCCTTTGGTAGCCCAAATAATTCTGTGCTTCGATGTGAGCATAGGTTTAATTTGACGTAACAGCGCCGAAAAACCGTGGCTGGGGGTTACAATCAGCAAATCATTGTTGAGACTGACTGCTGTGGATAAATCGGCTTCAATACTTAACGGCTCAGGGAATATTGCTCCAGGTAAGTATTTTTGATTACTTCTGGCAGCGGCCATGTCGTGCATTTGCTTTGGATCTCGGCCCCACAATGTGGTGACAACGCCATTTCTGGCGAGACAAAAAGCAAGGGCGGTGCCATACGACCCCGCCCCTAATACTGAAACTGTTTGTTTCATTACGTTAGTACTTACGCGTCTAACTGCGTAGGTGCTTGCTCTTGAGCTTGTTGAGCCGCACGTTTTTGCATGTAAGCCGCAAAAATAGCATCAAAGTTAACAGGCGCAAGATTAAGCGGTGGGAAAGTACCACGATTTACTAAATTAGAAATCGTTTCACGAGCATAAGGGAAAAGCGTGTTCGGGCAAAAAGAACCCAACATATGCGCTTTATTTTGCTCTGGCATTTCACCTATAGCAAAAATACCCGCTTGCTGTACTTCGCATAAAAAGGCTGTTTCTTCACCTAACATAGCCGTCACGGTCACTGCCAAGACGATCTCGTAGACGTTTTCTTCAATCAGTGTACTACGAGTGTCCAAATCTAATTGAACTTCAGGTTTCCATTCTTTTTGAAAAACAGCTGGTGAGTTTGGCGTTTCAAATGAAATATCCTTGGTGTAGATACGTTGAATTGCGAATTGAGGTCCCTGAGCGGCTTGCGCTGCGTCAGCTGGATTTGTTTGGTTTTCTTCAGCCATTTTGCTTCCTTAAGTTTTCTGCTTAAGCAGAAAGTAATGTATCTAGTTTATTTTGTGATTCTAATGCGAACATATCGTCACAACCGCCGACATGCTGCGCACCAATAAATATTTGTGGCACGGTTGAACCGCCATTTGCGCGTTTAATCATTTCTGCGCGTAATTCGGGTTGAACATCCACTTTAAATTCTGTGTATTGCACGCCTTTTTGCTCTAATAATGCTTTGGCGCGGTGACAATATGGACAATGTCCTTTAGTGTAAATCTCGACTTTACTCATGATAAATATACCTTTTTGTTTATTTGCTAATAGGAAGACTGGCGCCTTGCCAAGCGTTCATTCCACCTTTAAGAACGGTTACCTGCTCAAAACCTTCCTTAAGCATTTGGTTGGCAGTACGTTTACATGTCATTCCCATTGCACACACAACAATAATGGGTTTGTCTTTTTGATTTTCAAGGCTAGTAAAATCGCCCTTCGTCACGTATTCGGGCTTTATTTGTTTAGCACCTAAAATATGACCCTTCTTAAATTCGGCCACAGGGCGGATATCTAGCACCATGGCATCATTTTTATTCATTAAAAGTGTTGCTTCGTGGGTACTAAGCTCTTTTAGTTTCGAAAATGAACTCGCAACCGTGGTGTATAGTAGTGATAATAATAAAGCGACGAATAAACCCGCTAAAATGTAGTGATTTGTAGCAAATTCAATCACTTGATCCATAAATATTGCGCCTCTTTGATACATTCAAGGTAAAAAAATGAGTGCAAAGTATATAGAAGTTACGGCCTAAAACCAGTGGCATAGCCGTGTCTTGGCCTAACTAATAAAATAAGCTTTTGTAAACGGAGGGTTTTTTCCTCTAATTGCCCGTGACGAGCAAAGATACACAGGATAATATGACCGATGTGATGGTAAACTGTTTACGTTTACTTTGTATTTAACCGTTTTAACCCCACGTTACTTTTTTAAACTAATTTCCAGCGGAGACAGACAATCATGAGCCAAGGCAAAAAAACGTTAGCCCTAATTATTATGGATGGGTGGGGACATCGAGAAGATACTGCTAATAACGCCATTGCCCACGCAAACACACCTGTACTTGACCGCTTAACTAAAGAAACCACCAATACGCTGATCTCTGCATCTGGTATGGACGTAGGTCTTCCAGGTGGGCAAATGGGTAACTCCGAAGTGGGCCATGTAAATTTGGGTGCTGGTCGAGTGGTATATCAAGATTTTACTCGCGTGACTAAAGCCATTGAAGATGGTGATTTCTTTGAGAATGAAGTATTAGTTAGCAATGTTGATAAAGCTGTTGAACAGGGTAAAGCCGTTCATATCATGGGCTTGTTGTCACCAGGTGGCGTGCATAGCCACCAAGATCACATTTTCGCAATGATCAAACTAGCCGTTAAGCGCGGCGCGAAAAAAGTCTACTTACACGCATTTTTAGATGGCCGTGACACGCCTCCTCGCAGTGCTAAAGCATCGTTAGAAGCCGCAGACAATGTATTTGCAGAGCTGGGAGTGGGGAAAACCGCCACATTGATCGGCCGATACTACGCCATGGATCGTGACTCTCGTTGGGACCGCGTCGAAAAAGCATACAAGGTGATTGCCAAAGGTGAAGGCGCATTTAATGTAGCGAGTGCGGTTGAAGGGTTAGAGAATTCTTATGCCCGTGAAGAAAACGACGAATTTATGCAACCTACCGTAATTGGCGAGGCTGTGCCAATTGAAGCTGGCGATACCTTGCTCTTTATGAATTTTAGAGCTGATCGCGCTCGGGAAATCAGTCGTCCTTTCGTGGAAGCCGATTTTAATGATTTTGACAAAGGCAAACATATTGATTTAGGAGCATTTGTTATGCTCACTCGATATGCTGAAAGCATTGATGCCCCCGCTGCTTATCCGCCTGTACCGTTGGTTAATGTTATGGGGGAGTGGTTAGCGAGTCACGGTAAAACACAGTTGCGTATCTCAGAAACTGAGAAATTTGCTCACGTGACGTTTTTCTATAGTGGCGGTAAAGAAGATTTGTATGAAGGCGAAGAGCGTATTTTGATACCCTCTCCAAAAGTTGCAACCTATGATCTACAGCCTGAAATGAATTCGAAGGAATTGACCGACAAATTAGTCGCGGCAATTGAATCGGGTAAATTTGATGCGATTATCTGTAATTACCCAAATGGTGACATGGTAGGTCACACAGGCAATTTCGATGCAGCAGTTAAAGCGTGTGAAGCTGTTGATACCTGCATTGGTCGTGTCGTTGAAGCTATTAAAAAAGTCGGTGGGGATTGCTTGATTACGGCTGATCATGGCAACGCTGAAAAAATGGCTGATGAAAGCACGGGTCAAGCCCACACGGCACATACGAGCGAGTTAGTGCCGTTCTGGCATGTGGGTCAAAAGACCACTGCGCGTTCAGGTGGTACACTAAGTGATGTAGCACCAACCATGCTGCATTTGATGGGTATGGAGCAGCCACCAGAAATGACTGGAACGCCCATTGTAACTTTGGTTAAGTAGCTCTTTTGCTTCCATTGTTGTTATGGTTTAAGAACAAAAAAGCACCATTGCTATGGTGCTTTTTGTTTGTCTGTTTTTTACCATTTCACGCCCTTGGACAATCAAAAGACGAGTTACAGGCACTACAAAAACAAATTAAGCAAAAACAACAGCAGGTTGCCAGGCAGTTAGTTAAAGCCAAGCAGTTGCAAAACGAATTAAAACAAAGCGAACTTAAAATCGCCTCGGCAGCTAAAGCACTTAATAAAACTGAGCAAGCATTAAAAGCAAATCAACAAGATCAGCAAACGCTCAAAAAACGTCAGGGTGAAATTCAGCGTAAATTAGCCCAGCAGCAAGATACCTTAGCCAAACAAATTCGTAGTGCGTTTATGACTGGTAATTACGATTATGCCAAAATGCTGCTAAATCAAGAAAATGCAGCAAAGTTTGAGCGTACTATCACTTATTACGAATATCTCAACAAAGCCAGACGTGAAATTATCGATGAATTTCGCCAATTAGGTGACGAGTTAGTTCAGGTTAATTTAACCTTGGTTGAAAAACAGGATAGTCTACAAAATTTGCTCGATCGCCAGCAAGCTCAACAAGCGACATTAACTCAAGGCCTGCGCAACCGAGAGCAAACCTTGACTAAGCTGCAATCCGCTATCGAAACCGATGCCGCTAAAATTGAAGAGCTGCAAGCAAACGAACAGAATTTACGTAAAGCAATTACCCAAGCCGAACGTTTAGCGGCCCAAAAACCTACCACCTTCGACGGGTTGGCTAAATTAAAAGGTAAGTTACTTAGGCCGGCTCAGGGACAAGTACGCAAATTGTTTGGTACCAAGCGTCAAGGACAAGTGCGCTGGAAAGGGATAATTGTTGATGCTAATGCGGGCAACAATGTGGTGGCGATTCATCATGGTAAGGTCTTGTACGCAGATTGGTTGCGTGGGTTTGGATTAGTTATCGTTGTCGACCACGGAAAGGGCTATATGAGTCTATACGGGCACAATCAGGCCTTACTGCACCAAACGGGCGATACGGTATCGGCAGGAGAACCTATTGCTCTCGTAGGACAAAGTGGTGGTCAATCATCACCGAATTTATATTTTGAAATCCGTTATAAGGGCGATCCGATCAATCCGACACAGTGGCTAAAATTATAATGGCTAACCACAAATGATGGTGCGTTTTTCGTTAGGCATTTTTAGTCTGGCGGTGGCGCTATTATGGGCACCTGCAATGCCAGTGAAGAGTGCACAAATCGCCATTATAATTGACGACGTTGGTAATAATCGCCTTCGCGATGCTGCCGCTTTCGCGCTACCTAAAAATGTTGCTGTGTCAATTTTGCCCCATAAAAGTATGAGCCAAAAATATGCCGTTTTGGCCCAAGAGCAACAACGAGAATTTTTATTGCATATGCCTATGGAATCTATGGCTGGGATAAAGCAAGAGCCGAATGTGTTATTGGCGAGTATGAATGACAAAACCATAGTGCAAACCCTCAATGCGGCGTTTGCCAGCGTGCCTAACGCCTTAGGTATGAATAATCATATGGGTAGCCGGTTGACGCAACTTGAACATCCTATGCGCACGACCATGAACTATCTGTATAAACATGGATTAGTATTTATTGACAGTCGTACAACTGTTCTTACACAAGCTGAAACTATTGCCAAGCAACGTCACGTGCCCACCATGCGTCGGCACGTGTTTTTAGATAATGATTTAGCGGTCGAAAAAATTGATCGTCAATTTAATCTTTTACTGAGAAAAGCGCGCAAATACGGGCGTTCGTTAGCCATTGGTCATCCTCATCGTCAGACCATTGCATATTTGCAGCAACGGCTGCCGAAATTAGCAGACGACAATGTACAGCTTATCTCCCTCAGTGCTATGTTATTGCTACAAGGTGATAACGCACAGAAGAGCGTGATAACCGAATAATTCATTTTGTATTAATCAATTTTTTAGGAACTTGCCAATGGCTGCTGCAAACTTACTTGCTCTAATTGATGACATTGCCACTATTCTCGACGACGTGGCGATCTTATCGAAAGTTGCGGCCAAGAAAACCGCTGGTGTATTGGGAGACGATCTTGCCTTAAATGCGGAACAGGTGTCAGGCGTAAAAGCTGAACGTGAACTACCCGTGGTGTGGGCAGTGGCCAAAGGCTCATTCCTGAATAAGCTTATTTTAGTACCTTCAGCATTACTTATTAGTGCGTTTCTGCCTTGGCTGATTACCGTTTTATTGGTTATTGGTGGTCTCTATTTATGTTTCGAAGGCTTTGAAAAGGTCGCTCACAAATGGTTGCACAGCAAGGATGAACTTGATGTAGAGCACCAAGCTAAGTTGAGTGCGTTGGCTGACCCTAAAATTGATTTAGTGGCCTTGGAAAAAGACAAAATAAAAGGTGCTATTAGAACCGACTTTATTCTATCAGCAGAAATCGTGGTGATCGTATTAGGCACTGTACAGACTGAACCCTTAAGTACACAGATTGTGGTGGTGTCGCTGTTGGCCATAGCCATTACGATTGGGGTGTATGGTTTAGTTGCTGGTATTGTAAAGCTTGATGATGCGGGTTTGTATATGCTACGTAAATCGGTCTCTGGTTCCTTTAACGCCATTCAGCGGTTTATTGGTCGCAGCCTGCTCATCATTGCACCTTTGTTAATGAAAAGCCTTGCCATTATAGGAACGGTAGCCATGTTCTTAGTGGGTGGCGGCATCATAGTACATAGCGTACCGGTTATTCATCACCTCGTCGCCAACGTGCTAGCGTCATTCTCTGGCTTAGGGAGCATAATTAATTCTGCCTTACCTGTGGTGGCTGACGGTGTAATAGGGATTACAGCCGGAGGGCTGGTGTTAGTAGTTGTTTCACTAGCGAGTAAATTACTACGCACCTTTCGCAGTAAATAAATCACCGCTATTTATACAATTCAAGGGGATTGTGTCGTCCCCTTAAATATGCCAAATAAGTCATGTCGCTAGCCTTTCTTTTATTCAGAGACAGGCCCAGTACAGCACTTACGTTAATCACTATCTTAATTAAATTACCGTCATTCATAGCGCAGGTTTACACATTTCCTGACGGCACATATTTTTGCGGCTCATTATTTCAGTGTGGAATCCTTTTTGCTTACTAATTTGACTAAACCATCTTTTAAAGCAGATGTTTAAAACAGCCAGCAAATGTACGATACCACTTATCAAGTGAAGGGGATAAACATGCCATATAATTCTCACAAAGACTTACCTAACAGCGTTCAAAATGCATTACCGCCAAAAGCGCAAAGTATCTATCTTGCCGCTTTTAATAGTGCTTGGGATGAGTATAAAGATCCCGAGGACCGCCGGGGCCATCAAAGCCGAGAAGAGGTGGCGCACAAGGTTGCCTGGTCTGCTGTCAAACAAAAATATAAAAAAAATGACAATGGCATGTGGTGTGAAAATGTATAAGAGTGGGTTGATTTACAGAGGTTCGATGGGATAACCAGCGGTATTGGGCCTTTATTACTGGTGTTTATATCTGGGACTAATGATAGCTTATTGTTAATTTTGATGATTTGTCACATTAGTATGATATATCCTAAATGCAATAATTGACTCTTATCCTAAAACAGGTTTTTAATGAACAAAATCAATCAATTCTTACTAGCAAGTGCCGTGAGTGCCTTACTAGTGCAGACTGCCTTTGCAGATATTCGTGTAACAAAGCCTAAAAAAGTGGGCATGTCTGAAGCTCGTCTTGAGCGGATCGAACCGGCAATGCAGGCGTTCGTCGATCAACAAAAGTTAGCCGGCACCGTTACCTTAGTGGCTCGCAAAGGTAAAGTAGTACATGTTGAAGCCGTTGGTTATCGCGATCGTGAAGCGAAAACCCCTATGACCGAAGACACAATATTTCGCATTTACTCAATGACCAAGCCAATTACAGCAGTAGCTGCGCTAACCTTGTGGGAACAAGGTAAATTCCAGATGAACGATCCCGTGAGTAAATACTTGCCTGAGTTGGCAAACCTAAAGGTATATGCTGGAATGGACGGCGAGAAAATGATCCTTGAAGACACCAACAAGGTCATGACGATTAAGCAGCTTTTTACCCATTCTGCTGGTTTTAGTTACGGCTTTAGCCAAAGCCCAGTGGATAAATTGTATCAACAGTCGGCACTTTTTTCGGGTAAAACCAAGCGTGAAGACTTATTAACAGAAGTAGCTAAGTTACCATTAAATCATCAGCCCGGAACGAAATGGCATTACAGTATCGGCACCGATATTATTGGTGTATTAGTTGAACGTTTATCTGGCCAAACATTAGGTGAGTACTTTACGCAGCATATTTTTAATCCTCTGAAAATGAATGACACCGGCTTTTATGTACCAGAGGATAAAAAAGACCGCTTAGCGCAAATCTATGTGATTAACCAGCAAGGCCAAACAGTCCCGATGGAAAACGAACCTTTGGGCGATTATTTGTCTGCGCCTGAAATTGAATCAGGGGGTGGTGGCTTAGTTTCTACCATTGAAGACTATTATACCTTTACGCAAATGTTATTAAATGACGGTGAATATAAAGGCCAACGTATTCTTGGGCGCAAAACCGTTGAATATATGCGTACCAATCATTTGCCAGCTAGTTTAATCCCTTTTGAACCTTCTTCTACTGGCGAAGGTTACGGCTTAGCGATGTCTGTTACCGTTGATGAGCAGGGTGCAAATACTATGGGTTCAAAAGGTGATTATGGATGGGCAGGAGCGGCATCAACTTACTTTAGGATTGATCCTAAAGAGCAAATGATTGTGATTTCTATGGCTCAGCTTATGCCTTCAAGCTATTTCTCTTATAACAAAGACTTTAAGAATATCGCTTATCAAGCGCTAGTTGATTAATTAATACGTCAGGTATAAACCAAAGCTACTGCATAAAAACAGTGGCTTTTTCGTTTCTGTGGCCCATGCCGATATGTGTGCATATATTTAAGATACGTTATTAACGTAAACCATGTTCTGATGCACTAGCCGATGTTATTTGCTCTCTTGCCTAGGAAAAGTGTGTATATTTTGTACTTAGGCATCCCAAAATTACCTGCTAGCACGGCGGTGTCAATGATCATTGAGGTGTATGAAGCTACAATAGATGTCAAATGTGGTATTGATATCGTTCGTATACATCCCTATGTAACATCCAGTATGGGGCACGATCACGATTAGCTAACCATGCCCTTATCGCAGTGAATATACTCAGCAGGCTTAGTTATTGCACAGGCTCGGTTATTGCAACTCGGTTATTGCAATAGTTACTTAAGTGGTTATTAAAGTAGTTATTGCCGATAATGATCACCAGACACGTTAGGGTAAATAAGAAAACGTGAAATAAAGATTAATCACTAAAAAGGCAGCAGCATGAAAAATGACATAGATAGCAAATTTATACTGTCGGTATTCGAGAAAATCCGTGAAAAAGGAGAGCGTAAAGGAGAAGGCTATTTACTCGGTGGCGTGACTGCATTTAGTGATTTTGATGGCTATACCATTTTTATGGAAGACCAATTAGTCAAACTTCGTTTTGGGTTTCATAATCAATACCATTTTGATTATGAAAAAGATGAGCATATGGCTCAGTTTGAGAAGAAATTAAAGGCCATTGCCAAAGACTATTGATCCCTTTGGAATGGAATAGGCCAACGCTACGATGGTATTGGCCAAATCTACGATCGAAGCCATTGGTGCAATTCAGCTCTTAGGTCAGCTAATACTATCGGTTTAGACAGATATGCATTCATACCAGCGGCCAAGCAAGCTTCTCGATCACCCTTCATCGCGTTAGCTGTAAGCGCAATAATCGGTATTGTAGAGGCATAATTCTCATGCATGTTTTTACGAATAATCTGACTTGCTTGATACCCATCCATTATCGGCATTTGGCAATCCATTAAAATGGTATCAAATGCTTTATCGGCTTGTTCTAGGGTATGTATCGCTTCTTGACCATTCTCAGCCACTTCAAACGTGCAATTCAATTTCTTAAGCATCTCGATAACCACTTGTTGATTTATAAAGTTATCTTCCACTAACAAAATATGCGGCACTTGCTGATATTTGTTAAGCAACCTGACTGTAGGCTCGGCAATAATGGGCTTAGACGTTGATTGAGTGTCTAGTGCGCTGTTGAAGGCGTCATGCAACGTTGCGGGCTTAATGGGTTTCGCAATATAACTTACTGCACCGGTTAGCTGACTAGAAGTACCCGCCTCAAGCCAGTCATGAGGTGTCATTAATATAATGTGCAGCTTCTCGAACAAATCATTGCTGCGAATGGCTTTGGTTAGTTCAACACCATTGATGCCTGACAAATTAGTATCGATTAACGCCACATCTATTGGTGTATCACTTAGGTGTCGATGTCTTAGTATTTTCAAAGCTTGAGATGCATTTTTCGCATGATGCATAATGATATTTTGCGCCGCTAACCAATTTTGTAAAATACCGTTTAATGTTGTGTTGTCGTGTACAACCAAAACCTGTACAGGTTTTGCAAAATCTGCAAAAAGTGCAGAGTCGAGGGGAATAACACGAGAGAATGCTTCTAGTTTAATCGTGAACCAGAAGCTAGAACCTTGTTGCCACTTACTTTCAACACCAACTGCACCACCTAATAATTCGCTTAGTTGCTTACTAATGGCTAGACCCAACCCGGTACCCCCAAAATGGCGCGTCGTTGAGGAATCCACTTGCATAAACTTAGAGAAGAGTGCTTTTTGGTTATCTTCGTGAATGCCTATACCGGTATCTACTACGTAAAATTTAAGTTGTTTATCCCTGTGTAAAGTTGCACGTAGTATCACTTCGCCATGGTGGGTAAATTTAATCGCATTACCAATTAAGTTATTTAAAACCTGACGAATTCGCCCAGGATCGCTTGTTATCCATTGAGGCACATCTGGATGTAAATCAAATATTAGCTCAATACCTTTCTGCTGGGCACGACTGGCAAAGGTATCAATGATGTTTCCTAACAGTAAATGCAAATCGAAGCCAATCGCCTCTATGCTTAATTTACCGGCTTCTATCTTGGAAAAATCAAGTATGTCGTTGATAAGCAGTAACAGGGATTCACTACTACTGTGCACGAGTTCAGCAAAATGGCGTTGTTTTTTAGTTAATTCTGTGGACAGCAATAAATCATTCATCCCCACAATCCCATTGATGGGAGTGCGGATTTCATGACTCATATTGGCTAAAAACTCACTTTTAGCACGGCTCGCTTCCTTCGCGTGCTCTTCTGCTTTTTTCATTTCAGTAATATCTTGAAATGCACCGCGTAGCATTACAGGTTCACCATGTTGATATTCAGCATACCCCACGGCGCGTACCCATATATTGTTGTTTTTAGCCGTGATAAATGGCACCTGCAAATCCCATTTCTGTCCGTTGGCAATAGACTTATTAATGGCATTTTGCACCATTGGGCGCACATCTTCGGGATAAAAATTCATGGCACTGTCTAAATCGACTTCTGAGCCGATAGGAAGCTCATGGATTCGATATACTTGATCCGACCAAATTACTTGGTTGGTACTTAGATTTAGCTCCCAACCGCCAAGTTTGGCCATCTCACCTGTGGTTTTTAATAGGTCTTGCTGACGCTGACGTTCCTTCTCTAATAGTTTAATTTGACTAATATCTTTGGCAACCAACAGATAGCCGTTCAACTGGCCGTCCTGAGAACGGATGCTAGTTACCGCCACCTCCATTGGTAGTGGAGTGCCATTTTGGGTTATGAAGGTCCATTGGTTTTCGTCGACTTTGCCTTGTGACGCCCCATCGAAAAAAGCTTCAAGCGGGGAATGATGCGGGTTAAGACTATCGCGAGCAAACCTCTCAAGTTCGGCTTTCAGCATAAATTGCTGAATATTCCCGTCTCGTTTTAATGCTTTTCGTGCGTAACCGAGTACCGTTTCAGTTGTTTGATTACAGGTTAAAATGCGCCCTTGGGCGTCACACGACACCATGAGTAAGTGTGCGCTATCGAGCACGGCATTTTTAATACTATTGGCTTTTAGTAGCTCAAATTCTGCGTTCTTTTGCTCTGTGATATCGCTTTGTATGGCAATAAAACCGCTAAATTTTCCTTTTTGGTATATGGGATGACTATTTATTTTTAACCACAATAGTGTGCCATCTTTTCGGTAGTTTAATATCTCGACGTTAAAACGTTCACGCTTTGCAACGGCTTGTCCCATTTGAGCTATGGTTTGCGGATTAGTTTGCGGACCTTGTAATATGAGTCCTGGATTCTTACCCACTATTTCTTCAAGATAATAGCCTGTAATACGGGTAAACCCGGGGTTAATCCATTTCGTTTTGACGTTTTCATCTGTGATAATGACTGCGTTATCGGTTTCGCGTAATACCTTGATAAAAAGCTCATTACTTTGTAAACCGTTTTCTAACCACTTTTGTTGTTCTTGCTGCTCGCCAATATCGTAATTTACGCCGATTATCTTTAAAACATCAACATCACCATCACCATCGCCATAGCGCACTGGTCTGCCAAACGCCCGAATGTGGCGGGTTTCACCTTCAGGGGTTGTAACGCGAAAGGCGATGTCGAGTTTTGTGACATTGTTTAACGCTTGATCTAAGCATGCCAAAACGCCTTCTTTGTCGTCTTCGTGAAGTAAATCAGTCCAATCGCTTAAATGACCAGTAAAGTTGGCTGGATCAATACCGTAGACTTGAAACATTTGCTCGTCCCAAATAAGCGTTTGCTGCTTAATATTAAATTCCCAAATGCCGATTTTCGCGACAGTGGTGGCGACATTTATGCGATGAATAACGTCGTAGACTTCATTTCCAGAGGGGGGACGAATATTACTCGGATTGATATTCAATACATAAGACGTATCGGTGCCAAGCCAATTTACCGACTTTACGTTGACCTCTGCAATGACATGGTCTTCATTTAAGAGTAGGCATTTGAATATTTCATTGAGCTGCTTTTGCTCTTTCGTTTCACTGTAAAATAAATGATCTTTAAACGGATGATTTTTATTAGGACTAAAATTTTCTAGCAACTGACTGATGTGCATATTTGCCATTTTTTCAGCGCTGTAACCAAATAATGAACAGGCCGCCTGGTTGGCGAATATTACCTGTTGGTCTTTGCTTATGTGTAAAGTCGCGCTGTTTACCGCTTCTAGTCCACAATAATATGCATCGAGATAGTTAGGTTGAGGCATCTATGTTCCGTTTAAATCAATGTAATTCAGCTTTTTTTGCTCAACCGAGCAAAACAAAAAAGTACGCGCTCTATATGTATAGAATAAAGTAAATAAAATTTTATACCCAGTTAAATAGTAATTGACTATTTGTCGCTTACAATAGCCCATTAATTTTTCTTCGGAGTGGGTATTGCGCCAGTCTTTTGTCACCGCACCAAAATTTGAACTCGCATTTTTTCATCCTCGTTTTTGGTTAACTTGGATCAGTATTGTTATTCTTTACGCGATTTCTTGGCTGCCATATCGCTTACAAACTTATATCGGCAGGGGACTAGGAAAGCTGTTGTCTATCCTAGCAAAAAAACGCGTACAGATTGCCAAACGTAATTTAGCGTTGTGTTTTCCTGATTATACCCCAGCTCAGCGCGAGAAAATCCTTGCTGCTAATATCGAAAACGCGGGTATGGCGATACTCGAAGCTAGCATGGGATGGTGGTGGCCAACCTGGCGTATCAAAAAAATGGCGCAGTTTGAAGGTTATGAACACATTGAAGCCATATTGGCTAAAGGTAAAGGCGTACTGGCTTACGCTATACATAATATGAATCTTGAATTTGCTGTGCGCGTGGCAGGTCTTAAAAATCCATCGGTGGCGTTTTACCGTAAACATAACAACCGTCTAATGGAATACATGCAGTATCACGGGCGAAATCGTTCTAACAAATATATGGTGCATAAACGTGATGTACGTGGGCTTATTCAGGCGTTGAATGAGGGGGAGATATGTTTTTACCTGCCAGATCAAGATTATGGACGAGTTAAAAGTGAATTTGTGCCCTTTTTTGCTGTTCAAGAAACAGCGACCACAACCGGCTCGTTGTTGTTCGCTAAAGAAGCAAATTGTGAAACGGTTTTTCTTGCATCAATTAAAACTGCCACGGGTTATAAAATAAAAGTCGTTCCGGGACTGGAGAATTTCCCATCTGGTGACGATAAAGAGGATGTTACGCGTATGAATAAAATGATCGAATCTTTAGTATTAGATGCTCCAGAACAATATCTCTGGATGCATAAGCGCTTTAAAACACGGCCTAATAAAGCTGAACCTTCATTTTATAACTAGCAGCCAAGTGATTATATATAGCGTACATTAACACTTGTTCGGTAAGAGTTTGAAAGGTAGTAATGATAACAATGAGACACAACCCCAGTGAAACCCAATCCTATGCTTGGTGGCGCCATACGATCTTGGCGCTAGCATTGATCGTGATTGCGGTTTTTGTGATTGTGCTACAACAAATGAATATTAATGCGCCTATTCCTGAGGGCGGGGAAGGGCCTAAGTCTGTTTCTCAGAATATGACAGACTTTTATGCTGAATACCGTTTGTCATCTCGTCATCCACGTGAAGAAAACATCGGTGATTTTGTTAATGAAGTCAATATATCCGATATACCATTAGCAGAGCGCTTGCAGAAGATGGAAAGCTTGCAAAAACCGCTGCCGTCTAATTGGGTCGGAGAATATAAACACCGATCTTTCAAAGCGGGCTCAACACTACGTAACAGCATTATTAGCTTTGCTCAGTCAGAGGGATTACAGGTCATTTGGGAGCTTAATCGTGACTTTATCATTAAGCACGGTTTTCAAATTGATAATTCTATCGTAGGGAGTTTAGATGAGATTGCCCGTGCTATAGACAGCAATTTCGATGGCACGGTCAAAACCTATGTGTGTCCCAAACAGCGATCGCTAGTGATCACAGCAGTGAACAGCCAATACTTAAAAGACAACTGCAAAGAAGTGCGTTAGTTCACTGGGTAACGTGAAAAATCTTTGTAATATCCTTCAGTTTAAACCTCAAATATCTGCTGCCAAATGCGCTTAACTCCGTCTCTTAACGATTGGAATGCACTACTATCAGCCACTTCAGCTGTCTGTTGTAGGACTAACCTATGATTGGTGTTTCGATAGGTTAAGTAGGCGTCATTCAAGATTTGCGCATCTTCAGCGCTAAGTAATTCACTTGAGTGAAGTTGTTGCAATATTCTTACATTGTCAGGCCATTTTGTTAAAGCTGGAACATCGCAAGAATAGGCGAGTACAAAATATTGAACGATAAATTCGATATCGGCAATACCGCCAGCGTCTTGTTTTAAATCGAACCCATCTTTTGTATTGGAGCCCAAGTGCTGGCGCATTTTTTCGCGCATGTCTGCCACTTCTTCTCGCAAAGCAACAAGATCTCGTGTTTTTGCTAGAATTTGATGGCGTACATTATGAAATTGCTGAGCTAGCTGTGTACTACCAACAATAAAACGTGCCCGCGTTAACGCTTGATGCTCCCAAGTCCAAGCCGTTTGATTTTGATAGTCGCTAAAGCTATTTATATGACAAACCAATAGCCCAGCATTGCCAGATGGGCGTAATCGCATATCGACTTCATATAATTGGCCTGATGGCATTTTGGTATTAAATAGATGCAATATGCGTTGGGATAATTTGAGATAAAATAATCCAGAATCTATCGCCTTAGGGCCATTGGTTGGTGCTCGGCTATTACAGTTATGCAAAAAGACTAAATCAAGATCTGAGCCATAACCCAGTTCGTAGCCGCCTAGCTTGCCATAGCCAATGACGGCAAAGCCGCGACTTAGTATCTCATGTTGATCGTCAAGTAGATCGGTGCCATCAGGCTCACCGTACTTTTCAGCCATTTGTTGCCAAGCTAAATTTACCACTTGGCGAATGATACTTTGTGCAAGGTAGGTTAAATGGTCACTCACCTTCATCACAGGTAGCACACCGGTTATATCGGCCGCTGCAATTTTGAGTTGTTGGCACAGTTTGAACTGGCGCAATGCTTCCATTTGCTGCTCTAAATCGGTTTCATCCACACGCAACATCGCTAGCCGAAGCTCTGCATCATATTCAGTGAGTTCAGTTGGGTTAACCAGTTGTGCAGGGTTAAGTAGTTCGTCTAGTAATAACGGAAAGCGGCTAATCTGATCGGTCACCCAAGGACTCGATGCACAAAGACTTACGAGCTGTTTTAGTGCCCCTTGATTTTCAAATAATAAATCTAAGTAAGCGGTGCGACCGTAAATGGCACGAAAGACCTGTAAACATCGATTCAGACTTTCGCTTGCGGTATCTGGTGCTTGTTGCAAAATCACTAGCAGCAACTGAGGAATAAGTTTATTCAGTATGTTTTCGCCGCGCTGGCCGATACGACTGGTACTTAGGCTGTCGCTAAACGTAATGAGTGCCTGACTAAAAATATCAGCCTGTTCCTTTGATAGCCAATGCTCTAATATCGTTTCGCGCTCTTCGGGTAACAGTTCAAGTTGCCATAAATCCTCAAGGGGAGATAATGCTTCTTCGTCTTTTTGTAGCTCTGGTGCCGCATCTTCGCCGATAAGCAATAAAAACTGTTCATGGATAATATCCATATGGATATTCAGCTGATCCATGAATTGTGCATAATCAGTTAGTCCCAAAATGGCAACTAAACGCTGTTTATCAATAGTATTGTCAGGCAGCACTTGGGTCTGTTTATCATCGAACTGTTGCAAGCAATGTTCTACTTTACGTAACCAAAGATAACTGCCACGGAGCGCGGTTACGTCTTCAGTGGGGAGTATTTCCATTTCGTTAAGCAAAGCTAAATTGTAAAGAAGGCCTTGCTCTTGCAAGGCGGGCTCTCTTCCTCCTCGAATCAACTGCAAGCTTTGCACAACAAACTCTGCTTCGCGAATGCCGCCTTGGCCTAATTTAATATTGTCGCTCAGCTGACGTCTGCGTACTTCTTTATTTATCATTGCTTTCATCTTGCGCAGCGAATCTAGCGCACCGTAATCTAAATAACGGCGATAAATAAACGGCCGTAAAACATCAGCTATTTCAGGGTAGTAGTTGTCATCAGGGTTAAGTACTCGGCCCTTAACCATGGCGTAACGCTCCCATTCACGACCTTGTTCTTGGTAATAGTCTTCCATTGCAGCAAAGTGCATGACCAATGGGCCGCTTTCACCGAAGGGACGAAGGCGCATGTCAACGCGATAGACTTGACCATCAGCGGTTATCTGATGCAAGGCGTTAATCAGTTTTTGCGCCAGTTTGGTAAAAAACTGCTGATGTTCAATAGACTTGCGTCCACCCTCGGTCATACCTTGCTCGGGATAAGTAAAAATCAAATCTATATCGGACGAAAAGTTAAGCTCGCGACCGCCTAATTTACCCATGCCTATAATGTACATAGGTTGCTCGCCTAGCTCACCCATAGGCAAACCAAAACGCTTGGCTAATTCATTTTTTAGCCACTGACTGGCCTGTACTATAAGTGCTTGGGATAGCGCAGATACCTGAGCTAATGAAGTCTCGATAAGTTGTTGGTTGGTTAAATCAAGCCAAGCAATATGTGCCATATGTAAATGTCGAAAAAGGCGTAATTCTTTTAATAATTGCTCTTCACTCGTTACGTCAGATAAGGTATCAGTCAATAGAGCTTCAAAATCTGGAGGCGCATTTTTTTGAGCTAACAGTGTCATTAATCGAGGAACAAAATGCGGATGCTGGATGCATTGCCTAGCAATAAAGTCGCTTAAAGCGAAGACCTGACAAAATGGATCTTTGTGTGTCTGCCACTGACTATCAAAATTTGCATGTTCGGATAATTCTTGCCAATGGCGTTCAGCTACGGCGATTAATTCTGAAGATAAACTCTGAGAAACTGGAAACTGCTGCATAAAAATGACCTATTAGGGGCAAGCAGTGGCCTACTTGCTTCGTTGAATATCTAAGTCGTGATGGTATTATATTCGTATTCAGTGACTGTGATTTTGGGCACGATTTGAATATGGAATGGGCAATCTAATTCGCCATCAACTAGCTGTATTTTCTTTTTCTTCGTTAATTTTTTCACCCATATTTCCATTTTAAGCGCTTCTGAGTGGCTGGCCAAAGACACGCTATAAATCATGATTAATGGGCCTTTTCCACGTAAGGCTTTAGCACACAAGGGACCGCTATTTTGATGCTGGGCAAATCGTTTGACCAAGTCTTTGCATATCCCAGTGTAATAATGCTGATACTTGTTTTCTATAATGTATAAAAACCATTGTTGCACTGATGAAGACTCTACTAAGTGTAATGCCAAAAGGCAGTTAATTATTCAGTGTACAAGTGTTCGCTCAAATATTACTATTATCACGTCACTCAATATTAAGGCTCTTAAATGCAAGAACAGGTTCCATCACTCGCTGACATAAAACCCTACACGATCGTCGAAGAATGGCTCAACGCATTAAGTCACGGCATTGGGTGTATTGCATCTGTGGTAGGGTTAGTTTTTTTGCTATCAAGAGCCGCGGATACGTTAGCGCAAGTCGCTTCGATTATCTATGGCGTGTCGATGATAGCGATGTTTTTGTCGTCAACTTTGTATCATGCCTTCACAAATCCTAACATCAAGTCCGTGCTTAAGGTCATAGACCATAGCGCAATATACTTATTGATAGCGGGCACGTACACACCGTTTATGCTTTTGGCGGTAGGAGGCTGGGTAGGTGTCATCGGTATTTCACTGGTTTGGGCGTTGGCTATTATAGGTGTTGGCTTCAAATGTTTAGCGGCAGGGCGTTTTCCAAAAATTTCGCTGATGACCTATTTACTTATGGGGTGGTTGGCTATTTTCTTTATCTACCCTTTGTATATGTCATTGGCAAGTGAAGGTCTATGGCTGCTGGTAGCGGGGGGGCTTTGTTATACTGTAGGCGTTATCTTTTATGTAGCGAAAAAAATTCGCTATACCCATCCTATCTGGCACTTATTTGTAACCGCAGGGTGTATTTGTCACTTTTTTTCTATCTATTACTACGTCGTATAACGGCATTGAATATCCCCAGCTCTATGCTGGGCAGTTGTCGTTGGCCACCACAGGGTTAATTATTGTGTGCCTTTATCTCCTTAGACATTGCTATATATAACCCTGATGGCTTAAGCTAGAACAATATTTGCTTGTGCGATTTGCCCAATGGACTCTGCGTTTTTATGTACGAAAATTATTACGGATTAACTTCTAAACCTTTTCAATTGACTCCCGATCCGAGTTTTTTCTTTGCCAGTAAATGGCATAAGCGAGCTATGTCCTATTTGCAATATGGCCTCTCTCAAGCAGAAGGTTTTATTGTTATCACTGGCGATATTGGTACCGGTAAAACGACCATTGCCAATAGTCTGCTTGACGCTATGGAAGCAGGCATAGTTGCAGCGCAAATTGTGACGCCAAAATTGACGCCAGATGAACTGGTTAAAATGGTTGCCAATAAGTTTGAAATCCCCGTTAAAGGCAGTACCAAGGCCGATATTTTAGCTGACTTGGAAACATTTTTAACCCAATTACATCAACAAGGCAAGCGAGCATTGTTACTGGTAGATGAAGCGCAAAATTTGCCTTTGGAAACCATAGAAGAGTTACGTATGTTGTCGAACTTTCAAAAAGGAGGAAAACCCTTATTGCAAAGTTTTTTGTTAGGCCAAGAAGAGCTACAACCCATACTGCGTGCGCCAAATATGGAGCAGTTTCGCCAACGGATCGTGGCATCCTGTCATTTAGCCCCACTAACTGAAGCTGAGTCTCAAGCGTATATCGAATATCGCATGCATCAAGCGGGTTATACTGGCAGTACGCTTTTTTCTAGCGATGCTTACGACAAAATATATGTATTTACCCGTGGTGTCCCGCGTAAAATAAATACCCTGATGGATCGCATATTATTATATGGATTCCTTGAAGAGCTAGAAACCTTCGATGAAGATGCCGTTGAGCTGGTGGTAAAAGAAGTAGCGGATGAAATGTTTTTACCTGAGGAAAAAGTGACTGTCGAAGAAGCAGCTCCCCAGGTACAAGTTGCTGAACAACCCACAAGCCCGACAGAAACAACTGACGGCGCTACGACTCCATTAGTTAAAGACGTTACATATTATAAAACCATGTTAACAGAGCTAACAGATGCATTAGACGATGCCATAGATCATAAAATAAAATTGACGCGCTACATTGATAAATTGCTCAAAAAGAAATACAAAACCTATGTTCGATTAAAATCTGACGACTAAATAAAGTTGTTAGGACCATAAATATCTAGTTAAAAGTGTCTTAAGGAACTATTAGCGACGCTAAGTTGTTAATATTTAGTAAAAAAAGATGAATTTGAACTTAAAGGGTATTATATTATCCATATATAGAGATAAACTTGTTTCTTGTCGCTGAAGGTTAACTTTTTAACCGTTCGGCCGATACAAGACAAAATCGTGGAGGATAATATTATGAGACGCGACACGTATGACCGAAAGCCTGAACACGATGCATCAGGTGTTTACCAAGCCCTAAAAGATCGCCGTAAAGCGTATTACCACGGTAAATATAATCGTGAAGTTTTTTCAGTTGTTTTATTGCTGGCATGTATCGGCATGTTCTTATTGCGCACCGGAATCTAAATTCAATCTAGCACCTACCTGTATTTGTCTACACGTTCTGGTTGGCAAGGTAGCCGTTAGATTGAACTATCTAATAAATCATCATTAGATGTTTTTAACCCTGTTGTTTTATTTGTTTTAATAACAGTTTACATTCAATTTTTTGTATAAGCTTATATCGCTCCAAACTAAATTTCCCCTAGTCGAGACTTAATAAACTCCGCTAACTTTTCACTTGCTTGCCAATATCGTTGTGCTTGATTAAACAGCGCAATTCGAATTTTTCCTAAGTCTGGCAACATCTCATGACGAATGATATTCAGCTCTTTGGGCACACTGCTTCTGGCAAGTGCAGTAATGCCTAAGCCTTGATTGATTGCAGCGGTAATACCAGCTAAATCAGCGTTGGTATAGGTTATCCGCCATTGAGTCGTCTGCTGTTTTAATGCTTGGATCACTCGGCTTCGATACATGCATCCGTCCGGTGCGAGTACCAAACTCAATGTGTTGCTTACAAAATTTTGATTTTTACTGCCCACCCACACCAAATCGTCATCAAGGAGTAGTTCTCCCTCTAGCGGTTGATTATGCGGGATCAACGCCATAATCAAATCGAATTCTTGACGTAAATTCTCACTTAAAAGTGATTTACTTAATGCAGAGGTGACTTCTAAGGATACATCTGGGTACAACTTGCTGAATTCACCCACTATGCCGGGCAGTAAAGTCGTTGCAAACTCGCTGGGGATCCCCAAGCGTAATCTGCCGCGAATAGAGGCAGGTTCAAACTGACGAAAAACATCATCATTGATGACTAACATGGCCTTAGCTTGATGATATAAACCAAGGCCGTCGTGGTTCACTTCATGCCTTTGCCCCGCCTTGCTGAAAAGACGCTTATTTAATTGGGTTTCCAGACGTTTTATTTGCAAGCTAATCGCCGGCTGAGAACGTCCAAGATACTCACCTGCTTTAGCGTACCCCCCTAGGTCTACCACAGTGACAAAGGTGCGTAGGTTGTCTAGAGATAGTTGCTTCATAATTAGCCTTATAGATTAAGTAATCTGATGAAACTTATTCTATAGATAAGTATTGTTAATGTAAGCATTAATATTTCCAATTTGTTGTGAGTTATTTGCCTGCCTATACTGGCACAACGTTAATTTAATAAGATAAGTCACATGCCCAATAAAACGGTTTTGCACAGTAAGCACTTGGAAGCAGGCGCTAAAATGGTTGATTTTCATGGATGGGAAATGCCAATCAATTATGGCTCACAAATAGAAGAGCATCATGCTGTGCGCCGCGCTGCTGGTATGTTTGACGTATCTCATATGACTATAGTGGATGTCACTGGTGAGCAAGCCCAAGACTACTTGCGTCACCTATTGGCAAACGACGTAGCTAAGCTTCAAGAGCGCGGCAAGGCCTTATACAGCGGTATGTTAAATGACGAAGGTGGGGTGATTGATGATTTGATTGTTTACCACTTTGAAACCACAAACTATCGCTTAGTCGTAAACTCAGCCACGCGTGAAAAAGACATGGATTGGTTAACGTCTCAAGCCAGTGGCTTTAACGTAACCATTACTGAGCGCCCTGAATTTGCCATGATTGCCGTGCAAGGGCCACAAGCTAAAGAAAAAGCAGCCACTTTATTCTCTTCGGCACAAAACGAAGCTGTCGCAGGTATGAAGCCATTCTTCGGTGTACAGGCTGAAGATTTGTTTATCGCCACCACAGGTTATACCGGCGAAGCAGGTTACGAAATCATGGTGCCTAACGAGCAGGCTGCTGATTTCTGGCAGAAGCTACTTGATGCAGGTGTTGCACCATGCGGTTTAGGTGCACGTGATACATTGCGCCTAGAAGCTGGCATGAATTTATATGGCTTGGATATGGATGAAACTATTTCGCCACTTGCAGCCAACATGGGTTGGACCATATCTTGGGAACCTGCAGACCGCAACTTTGTTGGGCGCCAAGCGCTAGAAGCGCAAAAAGCCGCCGGCACTGAAAAGCTAGTCGGTTTAGTGATGACCGATAAAGGTGTTTTACGCCACGGTCAACCGGTTAAGGTTGAAGGCGGTGAAGGAACGATTACTTCTGGCACGTTCTCCCCGACCTTGGGCCACAGTATTGCTATGGCTCGCGTTCCTACTCCGGTGGGCGAAACGGCACAGGTGGAAATACGTAAAAAGTGGGTTACAGTAAATGTGGTTAAGCCGAGCTTTGTACGAAATGGTAAAAGCGTTTTATAACTAATCAACTGGGGAAATAGCGGTTTACCGTTATTTCACTTGAGCAAACGACTTCAATATTTAGGAACTACTATGAGCAATATCCCTGCAGATTTACGTTACGCCGCAACACATGAATGGGTTCGTCCAGAAGGCAATGGTATTTTTACTGTTGGTATCAGCGAACACGCCCAAGAATTGCTTGGTGATATGGTGTTTGTTGAATTGCCAGATGTTGGCTCAACTGTTAGCGCAGGTGACGATATCGCGGTTGCGGAATCGGTCAAGGCGGCATCTGATGTGTACGCACCTATTTGCGGTGAAATTGTTGCAGTTAACGAAGACTTAGAGGACAGCCCTGAGTTAGTTAACTCTGACCCATACGGCGACGGTTGGTTGTTCCGCATCAAAGCCGATGACATCAAAGAAGTTGAAGGCTTGCTTGATGCTGAAAGTTACGAAACCAGTATCACAGAAGACTAAGTATCAGCTAAATCAAAGAGCAACCTAGTGTTGCTCTTTGTGTTTCTGAGTATCGTTAAGGGTTTAGCTGAGTCTAAATTTGGTTAACGATGCACTATGCATCATCTAAAAATATACATTAAATCAAAGGCTTTTCTTTTGATTTAGGTCACTCACGTTTTAAGGAATCGGTAAGCCAGTTATGCCACATGCTAATTTTTCCCTTTCGCAGTTAGAGCAAACTCAAGATTTTATTCGCCGTCATATAGGCCCAAGTGAAGCTGAAATGGCTGAGATGTTGGAATTCGTCGGTGCCGACTCACTGGACGACTTGATGCAACAAACTGTGCCGGAAGGCATTCGTTTGCCCCAAAGCCTTAACGTGGGTGAAAGTCAAACCGAAGCACAAGCGTTGGCCTATTTAAAATCGGTTGCCAGCAAGAATAAAGTACACCGTTCATATATCGGTATGGGTTATCACGACACACTAACACCCAATGTTATATTGCGTAACGTGTTAGAAAATCCAGGTTGGTATACAGCGTACACGCCTTATCAACCAGAAATTGCTCAAGGCCGTTTGCAAGCGTTACTTAACTTCCAGCAGGTCACGATTGACTTAACAGGAATGGAGTTAGCCTCGGCATCTTTGCTTGATGAAGCAACAGCAGCGGCTGAAGCAATGGGTCTGGCAAAGCGTGTATCAAAAAACAAAAAATCAAATACATTTTTTGTGGCTGATGATGTGCATCCACAAACATTAGACGTTATTCAAACCCGTGCCGACATGTTTGGTTTCGACGTGATTGTTGGCAGTGCTAAAGAGGCCACAAGCCTAGACGTATTCGGTGCTTTGTTGCAATACCCAGGCACCACAGGTTCGGTGAATGATTTAACTGATATCATCGCCCAAATACAAGCAAACAAAGGCATAGTAGCCGTATCTGCAGACATCATGAGCTTAGTATTGCTCAAAGCACCAAGCGAAATGGGCGCCGACGTTGTATTAGGGTCTGCTCAGCGTTTTGGCGTACCGATGGGATACGGCGGGCCACATGCTGCATTCTTCGCTACTCGCGATGCATATAAGCGTTCTCTACCTGGTCGTATTATTGGTGTGTCAAAAGATACCCGTGGTCGCCCAGCTTTGCGTATGGCGTTACAAACTCGTGAGCAACATATACGCCGTGAAAAAGCCAACTCAAACATTTGTACTGCTCAGGTATTGCTCGCTAATATGGCGTCATTCTATGCTGTGTATCATGGCCCGGAAGGCTTGAAAACCATTGCTTCGCGCATACATCGTTTGACCGATATTCTTGCGGCAGGTATCGAACAGCACGCCAGTAAAGGACTGAGCCTAGTAAACAGCACTTGGTTCGACACATTAACGGTAAACGTTGGCGATAAAAAAGACGCGATTGTTGCCGCTGCCAACGCAGCGCAAATGAACTTGCGTACCGATATTGAAGGTGCCGTCGGTATCAGCCTTGACGAAACCACCACTCGTGACGACATCAATGCACTGTTCAACGTATTGTTAGGCGAGGCACATGATTTAGATCTGAACCAACTTGACCAGCAAATTGTGGCCAAAGGTAGCCAGTCAATTCCTGTTGAATTGGTGCGCACCAGTGATATTTTGACCCACAAAGTATTCAACAGCTATCAGTCAGAAACTGAAATGTTGCGTTATATCAAATCTTTAGAAGACAAAGACTTGGCGCTAAACCACTCGATGATAAGTCTTGGCTCTTGCACCATGAAGTTAAATGCGACAGCGGAGATGATCCCTGTAACCTGGCCTGAATTCGGTAAATTGCATCCCTTTGCACCAATTGAACAAGCACAAGGCTATAGCCAAATGCTAGACGAACTCAGCGAGTGGTTGCTTGATATCACTGGCTACGACGCGCTCTCTATGCAACCTAATTCCGGTGCTCAAGGTGAGTACGCTGGCCTTATCGCGATAAAGCATTATCACGAAAGTCGTAACGAAGGACATCGTAATATTTGTCTTATTCCCAGTTCAGCCCACGGTACCAACCCAGCTTCAGCACAAATGGTTGGTTTAAAAGTGGTGGTGGTCAACTGTGATAAAAACGGCAACGTCGATTTAGCAGACTTGCGTAAAAAAGCCACTGAAGTTGCCGACAACCTTTCGTGCGCAATGATCACGTATCCATCTACCCACGGTGTATACGAAGAAACGATCAAAGAAATGTGCGACATAGTGCATGAGTTTGGCGGTCAGGTTTACTTAGATGGCGCAAACATGAATGCACAGGTTGGCATCACCTCGCCAGGCTATATAGGTTCTGATGTATCGCACTTGAACTTGCATAAAACCTTTTGTATCCCGCACGGCGGCGGTGGCCCAGGTATGGGCCCCATTGGTGTTAAATCACACCTAGCGCCATTTTTGCCGAATCATAAAGTGGTCGACACCGGCAACACAACAGCTGGCAATGGTGCTGTATCTGCTGCGCCTTGGGGCAGTGCTTCTATTTTGCCTATCAGCTATATGTACATCAAGATGATGGGCAGTGCTGGGTTGAAAAAAGCCACTGAAGTCGCAATCTTGAACGCCAACTACATCGCCAACAAGCTAGACGGTCACTTCAACGTGTTGTACCGCGGGCGTAATGGCCGAGTTGCACACGAATGTATTATCGATTTACGCCCTGTTAAAGAAGCATCAGGCGTTACAGAAGTTGATATTGCTAAGCGCTTAAATGATTACGGTTTTCATGCGCCCACGATGAGCTTCCCTGTAGCAGGTACATTAATGATCGAACCTACAGAATCTGAAGCCAAGGTAGAGCTAGATCGCTTTATCGAAGCGATGGTGTGCATACATGCAGAAGCGGCTAAGGTTGAATCAGGCGAGTGGGGCGAAACAGATAATCCGTTGCACAACGCACCACATACCTTGGATGATATCTGCGACGCCAACTGGGATCGCAGTTACGATCGCCAAACGGCGGCATATCCTGTCGCGAGCGTAGCTAAAAACAAATTTTGGCCAAGCGTAAATCGTATTGATGATGTCTACGGAGATCGCCACCTAATTTGTTCTTGCCCAAGTATTGAGAGTTATATAGAAGAGTAGATTTTTTGATTACAATATTTCAAAGTAGTAACCGACAAATCTAGTTGGAAATTACAGCAAAAAAACGGACCTATGGTCCGTTTTTTTCGTTTTATAGAGCTAAGTTATTTGATATCCAGCTTAAGAAATAAACCTACTATCTTATTGTAATCTAGCTATTAATACGCGGTGATGGGACCGTGATATTCGATGGCTACGTTTAAGTGAAATGCCCAAGACAGCCATATTATTAATTTACTAATGGATAATATTTTATACATGGTTTTTAATAAGGAACATAGAGACCGAGGCGACTGACTATTCCTTTTGATCTTATTTCCGATGGGACAGGAAGATAAGGAAATTACCAAATTAAACCGAGGTAACTACATACTATGACGCCAATCAACATTAGTCGAACGGTGATATATATTACTCGCTCAATCATCACTCATTGTGAAGGGCTTCAAACCCCTAGCTATAACTTGTGCCTGGTTATTTTAGCCAACCATTTTTAGCCTATGAATGAAGTGTAATCTGCATTTACCGCCAGTAACGAATTTTGAAGGATAATCTACGATGAAATATATACTGTTAGTTTTATTGCTTTTCTCAATTAGGATAACGCAAGCAGGTGAGCATTATATAATTTTAGAAAGACCTAATTTTGTGTTGGTTCAGGATGATTTCTTTAGTCAGGATTTGGATTTTAACTTACTACCTGAAAGTAAAGTAATGAGCTTAACTTATTGGGGGAGTAACCCGAAGTTTGAAATTAAATATGGTGGTGAGAATTTATTTGTTTCAGAAAAAGGTAACAGTTTCGAACGGGTACATTTACAGTTTGGTGAAAAGATAAAAACAATTTCATTTAATATTCAGACTAATCCCGCTATTTATACTGAAGAATATATGCAATCACACAGGGGGAAAGTTAGTGTTGAGACGCCGGAAGTTTATGAGCTGAGTAACATAATCTTAGCTTTAGCGGATGAGTTTCATCAAGAAAATTATAAAATGTACGCCAAAGGAAAATATTATTCGGATGTTCTAGCATGGTTTTCAACATTTAAAGACCATGAAATATTTATGAGACTGAATGATGTTGATTATTATTCCTTCGTCGAAAATGCTGCAGCCTATGTGTTCAGAGGTGATGAAATACAAGAGTCCCCTGTATATAAAGGCTTTCGAGCGATTGATAATGTCAAAGACAATATTAGCGTATTAGAAGACTTCGCAAAGAAGAGTGATTTCAAAACGTTTTATAAGCAACATCATGAGTATTACTCAACCTTGAGTAATACATTTCAATCAGGTGCCAAGCCAAAAAATATTTGGCGATGGTTGGAAGTTAATTTTCCTGGGAGGTACCAAAGTTACAAGGTTTTCTTTTCTCCATTGGGCCCAGGTAATAATAGTTCTCGGATGTTTTCTAATAATGATTTTAATGAATCTATTATGTTTATTAGTGCACCTAACCGCTATGAAAATGATGAAGTCCCTTTATCCATTCAAACGTTAGAATTTACTCGCTCATTTTTTACTGAAATTGATCATACGTACGTTAATCCAATTTCAGATAAATTTTTAGGCGATATAAATACTGCTTTGGTCGATTTAAAACCCTGGTATAAAGGTGGTGGATACAATAAACCGTATTTGACGTTTAATGAGTATATGACTTGGTCAATGGTATCTTTATATGCAATTGATAATTATTCTGCGCAAGAATATAAGTATATTAAAAACTATACTGAAGAATTCATGGTAAATAAGAGAGGTTTCTATAAATTTAAAGCATTTAATAATGAACTTATTCGCTTGTATATAAATAAATCTGCAAATAAAAAAATTACCGATCTTTACCCAGAAATCATAAGTTGGATAAGTAAAAATTCAAAAAGCTCATAGTAAGAAAATAATTTGCTGACAAAGGTGCTTAGAATTTTACTCGCTGGCCTTCGGCCAACGGGCTCTTAACATTCCACCGTTATAACGCACAACGCTTCGTTACTGCTTGCGCTAATCGACCGTAAATTCTCACGCTAGTAATCAAATGCCCTCTGCCTTTTGGCGAGGTGCTTAATTGATCGCTATGGAGCGGTGTTATTTGCGACGTGTTCAGTGCATAGCGGTGTGCACTGCGACTTAAATTCTCGTCACCCAATGGGGTCGTTGCGAACATCTCGTTAGATTAATAAAACGCCTTACTAATATTTGATCTGGATCAAAATCAAAAGTGGAAAGATCTAGTTTACTATTACCAACTGATAGGCGGTGTGCTTATCAGTTTTCCCAATTTAGACTTTTAAGAGGAGATTGATGATGAGTAATCTATCTGTAAATAATCGTTCTGATGACAAAAAATCTTCCGGTTCATTTCCAAATTTGTTTGGCCAACACGTTTTTGATGATTTTGTACAAAACTTTACGTCGCACTTACCTTTTGCTCGAGAAGCAATCGGCAGCGGCGAAAGCAAGCTCGATTTCGTTAATCCGAAGGTTGATATCACCGAAAGTAAAAAGGCGTATACCTTAACAGCAGAATTACCAGGGTTAGATAATGACGACATTGCGTTAGATTTGTCGGATGGTATTTTGACGCTTAGTGGTCAGAAGAAGTACGAAAATGAAGCTGACACTGATGACAATGTGCATGTAATGGAGCGCAATTACGGCAGCTTTCAACGTAGCTTTAGATTGCCTGTAAGCGTTGAGCAAGATGCGATTGAAGCTGAGTTTAAAAAAGGATTGCTCAAGGTTAAGTTACCAAAATCGGTAAAAGCTCAAGAGTTACAACGCAAAATAAAAATTTCAAATTAATGATTAATAAGGTCATGGACGACCTAATTTGGAACTGATTATGAATATAGAAACAGATATGCAAAAGGTATTAAAAGATACCTTGGTGTTGATTATAGCGGGTGGTTAGGGCTCTAGGCTTGAAGGCCTAACCCAGATGCGCACTAAACCCGTATTAGCGTTTATATCGTTAAAATACAGTCTACAAACTCCAATGACCTAGTCACCTGCTTTAACCATAATTTGCGATACACCTTCGAAACAGCCAAGCACCCGTGAGGCTGAATCTCAGTAGTGCTATATGCGAAAAACTCGAAATGCGTTTAACTTACATTTGCCGTTAAACATCGCTTAGAAAATTTTACATTAGACAGTGTAAATGCTTACCCCCCCATGGCCCTCATTTTATCGCTTATGCTGCGCAAACCCGCTTAATTGCTCGCACTAACCGCTGGTCTTTTTTTTGCACTATGCAATTACGCTAGCGCTTTATGTAACGCGCTAGATATTGACTCTATTATTCCCATTGCAATGAAGGACTAGCCATGACTGAATCATTTAAGTACGCAGGAAATAAAGGCAAAGGCGGCGAGTTACATCAACCCGCGACTGATGCCCATCCAACTATGACCACTGCTCAGGGATGCCCCGTGAGTGATGACCAGAATTCTCTAAAAGTGGGTAGCCGCGGCCCTGGTTTATTAGAAGATCATGTACTAAGAGAAAAGCTATTTCATTTCGACCACGAACGTATTCCAGAGCGCGTAGTGCATGCTCGGGGTTATGGTGCCCATGGCTATTTTGAGACATATGAGTCATTGGACTCACTCACATGTGCGGATATTTTTCAACGTAAGGGAGAGAAAACCCCAGTATTTGCGCGTTTCTCTACCGTTGCAGGTAACAAGGGGTCGCCTGATTTAGCCCGCGACGTGCGTGGTTTTGCTGTTAAATTTTATACCCAAGAGGGTAACTGGGATCTAGTGGGTAACAATATTCCAGTGTTCTTTATTCAAGATGCCATGAAGTTCCCTGATTTGATTCACTCTGCTAAAGCTGAGCCGGACCGCGGCTTTCCTCAGGCGCAAACGGCCCATGATAATTTCTGGGATTTCATCAGCCTATCGCCTGAGTCGATGCATATGGTGATGTGGGCGATGTCAGATCGCGCTATTCCAAGATCTCTGCGCTTTATGGAGGGTTTTGGCGTACATACCTTTAAATTTATTAATGCTAAGGGTGATGAGAAATACGTTAAATTTCATTGGAAACCCAAAGGCGGTTTGCAGTCCGTCGTGTGGAATGAAGCGTTAAAACTAAACGGTGCGGACCCTGATTTTCATCGTCGTGATATGTGGCAAGCCATCGGGCAAGGTGATTACCCCGAGTGGGAGCTAGGCGTTCAAATATTTGATCAACAATTCGCTGACGATTTTGAGTTTGATGTGTTTGATGCAACCAAACTTATCCCTGAAGAACAGGTGCCAGTCAAAATCATTGGACGCATGGTACTTGACCGGGTAGTGGATAACTTCTTTGCAGAAACTGAACAGGTTGCCTTTTGTACGCAAAATATTGTACCGGGGTTGGATTTCACGCCTGATCCTTTGTTACAAGGGCGTAACTTCTCTTATCTGGACACGCAAGTTAAGCGACTTGGCGGACCAAATTTTACGCATATTCCCGTCAATGCCCCAAAATGCCCTATGCGTCACTTCCAACAAGACGGTCATATGGCGATGCAGAATCCTAAAGGTCGAGTGAATTATGAACCTAATTCATGGGATGGGGGAGAGAACAACCCTCGTGAGTGCCCAGCACACGGTTACAAGAGTTCATCTGAACCTATGAGCGGTGACAAATTACGTTATCGTTCTGAAACGTTCGCTGATCATTATAGCCAAGCCCGTCAGTTTTATTTGAGCCAAACCGACGTGGAGCAAGAACATATACACAGTGCCTTTATTTTCGAGCTATCAAAAGTAGAGCACTTACCTATTCGGGAGCGGTTAGTATCACACTTACTCAATATTGATGAAACGTTAGCCAATGAAGTCGCAGACGGATTGGGCCTAAAAGCTATGCCACAAGCTGCAGAAGCAGCGATGAAAACCCGCCACGACTTACCTGTATCAGATGCGCTAAGTATCTTAAAAAACGGCCCTAAAAGCTTTAAAGGTCGCAAGTTGGGCATATTAGTCAGCGATGGTTTAGATGCCAAGATATTCGCCGATGTAACCGACGCCCTGAAGGTAGAGGGTGCTAATTATGAAGTTGTTGCGCCTCAAGTGGGTGGCGTAACATGTAGTAAAGGCAAGCATATTCCCGCCCAGCAAGTAATCAACGGTGGGCCTTCTGTGTTGTACGATGGGGTGTTGGTGTTATTGACAGAAGAAGGTGCCCAAATGCTGGCAAAGATACCTGAAGCAAAAGATTTTGTTAGTGATGCATATGCTCATATGAAGTACATAGGTTATACCGATAGTGCCCTCGCGCTGTTTGCCGCGGCGGCTCTTGAAGATAAAATGGACGCTGGCTGGATTGATCTGAACAAGGCGTCTGCCAAGGACTTTATCAGTTCGTTACGTAACCTACGCTTTTGGGCCCGTTAGCAACACGACCTCTAAGCGTAGATAGCAAGTTTAACGCTTGAATAAATAATGTGGCCGGTTAATTCCGGCCTTTTTATTATGTGTTTTCATATTCTTGTCTTGTTCTCTTAATGTCCAGTTTATCAAGCTAACCCTAACCCTAACCCTAACCCTAACGCGAAAGCATAGATTATATTTGTTTTGTGATGTTTCTCCGTTTTGTTAATAAAAATTTCAAGTTGGAAATACGCAATAATACGGATCTTATTGTACAATAAATGTACTGACTGTCTTTGCTCGTTGCTTAATGTTGCTGGGGAATATTTCTAGTCAGGCGGAGCCAATAACGGAATATAACTAACACATATGAGGGTATTAATATGACTAAGGTCACGCTAATAGGCATCTTACTAGGCAGTGCGCTTGCACTTACCTCAATTAAATCTAATGCCGCTTTGCTGGTATCTGATGATACAATTGACCTCGCGGGTACAACGGCTGTTATGCAACCTGATTTAGCAGGTCCGGTTATTTATGATGAACTTATTTACGATTCTGTATCACCCAGTGGTAACGATATTTTTCAAGTCGGCATTAATATACAAAATCGTGTTTCTCGCTCAGACACAGACGGTAATTTAATATTTGCACCTAGGATTATCTCCTCTTTGAATAATACCAGTGGAAACTTTCTGGTAGACAGAGCCGTTATTTCGGGCTTTTCTGATTTTGAATTAGACGTAAATTATCGAACTGACGGCGTAGGTGATAAAGGGCCGAACTCGGCTTCCCGTTCCGTTGACGGAAATCAACTCAGCTTTGATTTTCTATCACCCCTTGTTATATCTAACCTATTTGAAAATCCCCAGCAAGATAGCTATTTCTTGTCGATTTATTCGAATGCAACGGCCTTTGCTAATACCGGTAGTATGAGTATTTTCGGTAGACACTTGGATTACCCTGATGAGGTGTTTGAATTTAATTTTGCCGGTATTGCAGTACCCATTAATATGCCTGTCCATGTGCCAGAGCCTGCCCTTTTAACACTTTTTCTAACTTGCTTTGCAGGCTTCGTGATGTTTAAAAGACATTAAATATTATGATTCGCGATATTAAAGCCCCCGAGTATTTAACAAGCTCGGTGAATGCATTTTTGGCATCGCACTGCTTCATAAAAGCAAAGAAAAAATATTCTCATTGGTTTCTTTGCTCGTCACGACGGTTAAAAAATTCAGCTAACCATGTTTTTCAGCAACGTTTCACTGTGTTGTGAATATTGCACGTTGTGCCTACCGTTAAGGAAAAGTCCACTATTAAATAGGTCTCTCGGTTGTTTCGACATGATCAACATAATACCTAAGCGTAATGCTAACGCGTCTTGATAAATTCAGAAAATATCCAAAAAAGACCTAATGTATGACCACTTAGCCATATACTTTAGTTTTATTAAATGGTCGCAAAATATACAGTTAAAAAAGGTTGAAAGTGTAGTAGTGAAATAATTCGTTTACGAACCAATTGCTTGATATATAGGTGTTTTACAACAGTTTTTGTAGTTATTATTATTTAGGTATCAATATAAAGTCTTAGTTATAAAGACTTTTCTATAAAAAGGACTTTATGCTCAGAGTTTTGTGCTGTGTTATAATCATTCGTGTTGAACTTATTTTGCGGTTTAGCATTATAGAATTAATATAATGCTCTAGAATAATAATTGACCAAATAAAGCATCCAAAAAATATTCAAAACACTCGATCACACAAGGCAAATTAGCACATGAGAATATCTAAATTAAGCTGTGCGGTAATCGCCGCCCTCGCAACTACCTCAGCGTTTGCACAGGAAGATGCAAGCAAAGCAGGCAAAGCTCACATTGAAACCATTGAAGTTACTGCAACAAAACGTTCTGAATCCATTCAAGATATTCCCGTTTCGGTTACAGCACTAAATGGCCAAGCGTTGGAAAATCTTGGTGTTGATAATTTTCAAGAATACGTCGAATTCTTACCAAACGTGATTTTTCAGGGAACTGGCCCTGGTCAGAACGAAATCTATATTCGCGGTGCTGCTACCACACAAAGTAATATATCAGTTTCTTCAGTACAGGCATTACAGCCGTCAGTGGCTTTTTATTTAGATGAGCAGCCGGTTTCTATGCAGGGTCGAAATCTAGATATATACGCCACAGATATGCAGCGCATTGAAGTACTGCCAGGTCCACAAGGTACACTTTTTGGTGCCAGTTCGCAGTCAGGCACCGTAAGATTGATCACCAAAAAACCTGATCACAGCGGTTTTTCTGCTGGCGTTGATACAAGCACCGGTTTCACCAAAGGTGGTGAGATGAGCAACTCAGTCGAAGCGTTTATGAACTTTGCTGTAACAGACGATCTTGCGGTACGTGTGGCAGCGTATTCTGACAATCAAGGCGGCTGGATTGATAACATTCGCAATGATCCAAACAATGGCGGCTATATTGGTAGCGCTGTAGTCATCGACAGAATATCTGGCGGTGTGCTTAGTGATCCGCAGAATACGCCAGTTGATTCACCTGAAAATGATGCCTTGGTTGAAGATGATTTCAACGATGCAATATATTCAGGCGCCCGATTTGGTTTGTCATACATTATAAATGAAGATTGGGATTTGTTGGTACAGCATACCCAGCAAACATTAAGCACCGAAGGCGTTTTTTCTTACGATCCTAACCTTGAAGGTGAAACGTCAACTAACCGTTTTGTACCAGAAGATAACGACGATGAATTTGGTTTAACCACTTGGACCCTTGAAGGGCGTATGGATAAACTGGACGTGGTTTATACTGGTGGCTACTTAAATCGTTCAATCAATTCAACCATTGATTATACCGGTTATACAAATGGCGGATTATTCTCCGCGTATTATGTTTGTAGTTATGGTGGTGATGTTGCTGCAGAGGACGAACGTTGCTTGGATCCAACCAAATACTATAAAGAAAAAACCGATACCACTCGTATGACCCATGAGCTTCGTTTTAATACACCGAGTGATAACGTATGGCGCGTGACTGCTGGCGTATTTTATGATGAGCAAGAATTAAAATCAGTGGGTAAATTTAATATTGCTAATACAGAAAAATTCGACAATCTGGCCAGAACAACAGTGGGTACTGAAGGCATAAACTCAAATGGTGGGCCGTTTGAGCCAAGTATCAGTTTTGTGAACGATATCACCCATGATATTGACCAAGTCGCGGTATTTGGGCAATTTGAATATGACCTGAGCGAAACTGTAACAGCCACGCTTGGTGCCCGCTGGTACCAAATTGAAGATACCTATAAAGGCTCGACCACCACGGTTGATGTAAGCCGTCGCTTGCGTGCGTTCGGCTCTCAAGACCCAGACGAGTTGGCAGCATCAGGCTTGGATGCCGGAGTGATAGCGGCGATAGAAAGTGGTCAACTTGAAGTGGGCTTATTGGACGATAACGGCACATTAACAGTTGATGATGTGATCCTTAAAGCATCGGTCGATTGGAAGGTTAACGAAGATATATTGCTGTTCGCTACCTACTCTGAAGGCTTCCGTCCACCTGTTACTAACCGAGTCGGCGGTGGTTTGGCTACCAATCAAACTGGCGCATTCGAGAACTTTAGAATACCTGTTTATTCGACCACAGATTCACTCGATAACTACGAGCTAGGCATTAAAGGTGACTTCTTAGATGGTATATTACGGGTCAATGCTACGGCATTTTATTCTGAAATTAGCGATTTGCAGACTTCACGTTATGACCCCACTAACATCAGTTTTCTAGTCTTCACAGATAATGTAGGCGACGCTGAAATCCGCGGATTAGATGCAGATATCACTTGGCTAGCAACAGATAACCTAGTGATCAATGCGGCATTTAGTATTCTAGATACCGAATTGACGCGTATTAATTCTGCATTAGATGGTATTGCACCGCCTGTTGGCAGCAAACTACCTTACTCCGCTGATTTCTCGGGCAACATACGAGCACGCTACTTCCATGAATTGGATAACGGCATAACCGCTTATGTAAACGGCTCTATTAGTTATACCGGTGATCGTCTCGCGAGTATGTCCATGGACGCTTACGCGCTTGAAGATACTGCACAATTGGTTTATGGAACGGGAACCGGCTTAAGTATCGAACAAGAAGCAGATGTATATGAAGGCGTGACCTTTCCAGATTCCAATGGAGAAACCTTTAAAGGTGGACGTTATATTCAGGATAGTTACGTGTTAGCAAACCTCGCTTTTGGTATTACCAATGATGAATGGAAAGCAGAAATATTTATTGATAATGTAACTGATGAGCACGCAACTTTGTATATTGATGCTCAACAATATACGCCCAAAATTGTTTCTAACAGACCACGTACAATTGGCTTAAGAATGTCTTACGACTTCTTTTAATCTTACCCAAAACAAGTAAGTGAAATTGTAAGAGGCAAGCCTATGTTGGCTTGCCTTTTTTATTGGGTGTAAGATCAACTGACCCAAAGTTTGTTACCAACATATAACTCCCGGAGTGGCAATATTGAGCACTAAGAATAACGGTCAAGCTAATGCTTTAATTCAAGAAGTGTACAAGGTGATCAAAACAAATATTCAGCAAGCAAAATTTAGCGAGGCCATTTTGCTCTGCCAGAAGCAACTTGCCGCCGATTTACCGGACAACGACCGAATCGAAGTATTATATCTGTTGGTTGTTGCGCAAAGACTACAAGGGGAGCACCACGGGGCGCTTGAGTCGAATAAAATGTTACTTGAACTGAATGCTGAGCATGCCCGCGCATGGCAAGAAAATGGCTATTTGTATTCGGCTATGGGAGAACATCTAAAAGCCGCGCAGGCTTTCTATCAAGCGACACAACTTAATCCCGCATTATTATCTAGCTGGCGTGCAATACAACCGCTTTATGACAAACAGGGTAATAGCAAAGCAGCGGCGATTGCCAAAGGACAAGTTGAATATTTAGCTGCACTACCAAGCGCGGTTTTAGGTGCGACGGATTTAATGTATGAAGGAGATTTACATACTGCCGACAGGATTTGCCGTCAGTTTCTACAAACTAAAAAGCATCATGCTGAAGCAATGCTGTTATTGGCTGAAATCGGTATTCAATTAAAAGTTTACGGCGAAGCAGAATTTATTCTAAGTAGTTGTATTGAGCTTTATCCCCAGAACAAAGTCGCGGGTATGGCTTACCTAAAATTACTGGCTAAAATGGCTAAATTTGCTGAAGCCAAAACATTAGCTGATAAGTTATTGGTTGCGTCGCCCTCTAACGCGATTTTACTCTGTGCTAAAGCCAGTGCCATGGTCGGTTTAGGGGAAGTGAAAGGAGCCATTTCAATCTATCAAGACTTGTTGCAGCAAAATCAAGATCAACCAGGAATACAGCTTTTACTCGGTCATGCGTTAAAAGCTCAAGGGGATTTATCCGCAGCGATTGCCGCATACCAACGGGCTTACCATTTCAATAATGAACTCGGTGATGCTTATTGGAGTTTAGCGAATACCAAAACCTACCATTTTAGCGATGCTGAACTGGCCGCAATGGAAGCACTTGTTAGTAAACCCAAGGTTAGCCTAGAAAATAGAATTCACTTACATTTTGCCTTAGGTAAGTCTCTTGAAGACAGAAAATCGTTTGATGCTGCGTTTGCACATTATGCCAAGGGTAATCAACTCAAGCAGCAACAGATCAAGTACAACCCTGATGCATTCGAAGGTCAGGTTGCCAAGCAAATCGAAACTTGCCGGCCAGAACTTTTTGCTCGCTTGCAAGCAGTTGGAGAGCAAAGCGCTGACCCCATTTTTATTGTCGGGTTACCCAGAGCAGGCTCAACCTTGCTTGAACAAATTTTGGCTTCCCATTCTAAAGTGGACGGCACCATGGAGTTGCATGATATTCTCGGGTTGGCTTCTAAATTACAAGGTCAGAAGAATCAATACCCAGCAATATTGTCAGATCTCGATAAAGGTTACTTTGCCCGCTTTGGGCAGAAATACCTGCAAGATACTCACGTTTATCGCGCGGGAGCGCCATTTTTTATTGATAAAATGCCCAATAACTTTCTACACATAGGTCTAATTAAGCTGATACTGCCTAACGCAAAAGTAATCGATGCAAGACGTGATTCAATGGCCTGCTGCTTTAGCGGTTTTAAGCAACTATTTGGTGATGGGCAAGAGTTCAGTTACGGGCTTGAAGACATTGGACGCTATTATCGAGCTTATGAAAAATTGATGTCCCACTGGGACAGCGTTTTGCCAGGGTTTGTGCTTAAAGTACAACACGAAGCGCTTATTGATGATTTACATGGGCAAGTGCAGCGCATACTCGATTTCTGTGGATTGCCGTTTGAACAACAATGTATCGATTTCCATAAGACTGAACGAGCGATTAAAACGCCCAGCTCAGAACAGGTTAGGCAACCAATTTATCGTACTGGAATGGACCAATGGAAAAATTTCGAATCACACTTGTCCGCCTTAAAAGACGTATTGAGTAAAGGGGCTTAACCTTACGCTGAAGAACAAGGGCATTGATGTGGCTGTTTTTATTCGAATTGATAATTGAGTAACTCAACATCACGTTGGTAATGCTTTGCAACCGCTGCAATTGATGCATCGTCGTAGTAACTGCGATAATCTTTTTGGCGGTCGAGGGCTTTGCGTTTGTGAGGAAGACATACGTTTTTCATACCACAGTGTTGACTAATAACGTTGAAATCTTCGGCTAAGGTTTCATAGCGTCCAATATAATCCACTATCACATTGCCATCTAAGTCGACTAAATGGTCGCTCTGTAATTTTGTAGCAATATCAAAGTGGAAGATATACGGTCTTGCAGGGTCAAATTTATACTTAATGAATTCTTTAAAATTTCTAATACCATCTAGCAGTGCTGGCTTTTCACGCTGAATATGATGATAAGAAGAAACCTGCAAATCCCAAGGGTTACGAACAAACGCAAACTTATATAACTGATGAAAAAAAGCGTCGGGCAACATTTCTTTGGCTGCGATGGCACCCGAGTGACGTGGGAACTTAGTGCCTGTAATATGGCCGCTCATATTACTTAGTTTGTGGCAGGGAAACATTAAGTAATACATAGGGTCTTGCCAGCGTAATTTATTAAGGACCGCACGAACGCTTGTTCCACCTGTTTTGGCGATGTGTATATATAAAAACTTGTAACGGTGGTTTAGCAGCATGTGATGCCCTTAGTTCAAAGCTATTCTGGTCAAATGCGCCAGTAAATCTATCTCTAAAAAGACAGTAGCAAACGATTAGAAGAAATCGAAGAGCACAACGTGATAATGCTGAAGAACTCCACGTTTAAGTAAAGTTTTGTCAGTGCCTTTGTTTACTTCAGTGAGGTTGTCAGGAAAGGTCACAACGCAATAATGGCTTGTAGTTATGGGACCAATTCGGAAATTTTTTGGATAGATATTGAAGCTGTAGCTAACTAAATGCTCAGGTGTAGCGGCTTAGGTGTAGCCGCTAACGTGAAGGTTGAACTTAGACTATGCCGCCATTTGCTCGTAGCACTTGGCCATTTATCCATGCTCCGTCAGGGCCAACTAAGAAGGCCACTGCACGAGCAATATCATCAGGTGTGGCTAATCGTTCTAATGGACTCATCTTAGCTAAACGATCAACCACTTCTTGTGATTTGCCATTTAAAAATAAATCTGTGGCTGTGGGCCCCGGTGCCACCGTATTAACGGTGATTTCTTTGCCGCGTAATTCTTTGCTTAGAATAGCACTGAGGGTTTCAATCGCTGCTTTTGTTGCTGCGTAAATACCGTAGTTCTCTAATTTTAAGCCAACTACGCTGGTGGACAGATTAACAATTCGCCCGCCATGGGGCATACGGTTTGCCGCTTGCTTAAGTGTATTGAATGTCCCTTTTAAGTTGACGGCGATTTGCTCATCAAAATGTCCTTCTTCGCTTTGCGCCACAGGGGCATTTATCATTATCCCCGCATTATTTATTAATACGTTAATTGGGCCTAATTCGCTTTCAACGGTATTGAACATATCGTTCACATCATCGGTAATGGCGACATTGCACTGAACCGCCACTGCCTGGCGATTCGCTTTCTTTAATTCGGCCACCAACGCTTTTGCCGGCTCGGCATTTTTAGCGTAATTAATTGCTACTGCAAAACCATCCGCTGACAATCTACGCACTATCGCTGCGCCAATACCTCTTGAGCCACCTGTAACTAACGCTACTTTTACAACGGGCATAATTGCCTCCTGATTAAGTGATAAAAAATAATTTAGCTTACAGGGTTTGGCTTTAAAGGTGCATCTTAGAAAATTAATCTTACAATTCCATTTTTAACACTCAAAAATATAAATTTTGCTTTGTTTATGCTCGCAGGCTTCGCAAAAAGAACCTGGTATAAATTGATAACGTCGCCTGGTTTACAGATAATTTTTTAAGCCAAACCTATGGGAGATAGATATGGTTTTGTGTATATATGGTTGATCATCAGACTTTTGTTATTGGCAAGTATCATCATGATCGAACTGAAATAGTATTTGTCAGCCCAAGGGGGACTGCGTATCGATTGCGACCGATGGTTTGGGGGAATATTCAAAAAAAGGTGAGGAAAATATGAGTTTCAGCAGCCGGTAGAATTTCGCACACACTAGCCGCTGTCTTCATTGCGCTAGGTCAACTGAAACTGACGTAGCGCACAATTTGGGTTATTGCTTGCTGAGCACTTATTCGCTAATAGCGGCGGATTGGCTTGAGGCGTTGTCGCCTAAATGCACTTTTAAAAAAGCATCCATTTCTGCAAATACTCGATGACGATTACGTTGAATAGATAAATAATGATCGCCATTTTTCAATTCCACGTATTTGACATCTTTGTTTAAATCTTGCAGTTCATCAAACATTTCACGGCTTTGACCTACTTCTACCACGCGATCATCTTCTCCGTGTAGTAATAGCATGGGAATATTAATTTTTTCTGCGCTGTAATAAGGAGAACGGGCCGCTAAGTCATCTTCATCGTCGCCAATTTGCTTTTTAACAAATTTCTTATTTAGAAAATATCTACTCTTACTGACTAAGCGTTGTAGATCCATCACACCGGCAAAACTAATCGCACACTTGAATAAATCAGGGCTTTTAACGGTGGCCATGGCAGCAGCATATCCACCATAACTCGCCCCTACAATACATATGCGATTAGGGGCAGCGATTTTTTCATCTATCAGCCAGTGGGTGGCATCCGTGATGTCGTCTTGCATAGTTAATCCCCAACCCTGCATTTGACTATTGGCGAATTGTTTGCCGTAACCCGACGAGCCCCTGAAATTAGGGCGAAAGACGGCGTATCCTCGATTAGTGAAAAATGACGTCCAATAATCAAAGCCGTCATATTCTCTCGCGCCAGGTCCACCGTGAGGGTGCACTATGGTTGCAATGGGCCCATTGGCCCCATTGGGCAGGGACAAATAACCTTCTATTTTTGTACCGTCTCGCGCGGTATAACTCACTAAATTGTGGTTGGTGGGGGCGAGGTCTTGTAGACCTGGATATTGCTCGAAGAGCATCACCAGCGACCTTTTTGGACGATTACCTAAAAAATATTCACCAGGTATAAAGTCGCTTTCTGTATAAAGTAGATAGCTTTCTTCGTCGTCGCTAAAATCAATTAAATAATTACTCGTATCAGGTAGAGCTTTGTCTAACGAGGCTTGGAAATGTTGATAATTCTCATCCCAATATATTCTGCCCGTCGGGCTATTAGCATGGCGTATACCAATGACATCGTTAAGCTTGGTGGAATAAATCAGTGAGCCATCTACATCATAATCGGGATCCTCAAAGACTAATGTGGATTCCTGGGTAGTAAGGTTTATTTTATATAAGGCTTTTTTATCGCCCTTGTAAGCATTGTAAAATAATATGTTGGGGTCTTTCGCAAAGCCCAAAGGTGCGATACTCACTTCTTCTAGTGCGTTGTGTTCAAACATCTTTTGCCAATCGTCTTCCCCTGGTAAACGATAATGAATAGACGCTTTGCCCGTTTTATAGTTAAGAGATTCACCCAAGCGCACATTGCCCTGACGGTCGGCCATCCAGCTTCGTACCCTCATTTTGCTTCTTTGTAGTCGATGTCTACTTCGCGTGTTGATGTTGACTCTATATACAGATGGCATGTTGGCCACATCGAGATCTAATGCGAGCAGTATATGGTCAGGATCATCAGGCAAAAAAGACACGACTGTATCTTGAAATTGTGATCTGTGTTCGTTCGAACGACCGGATTTTGGTCTAAATAAATTACGCTGCTTGACTTCATCTTCACCAATATTTATGGCGACTAGCTGCGTTTCAGTGAACTTTACCGTGCCTTGGGTGCGGGCAATCCGCAGGCTGACGATGACCGTTTCTTCATTGGCCCATCTAAACCAGCTGACCTTCACACCTTCATTATCTGATTTAACCAACATTTTTACTTTGTTCGTTTTTAAATCTAAAACGGAAAGCACAGAAACCTCGGGATTGAGGTAGTTTTTGATAAAAGCAATTTGCTCGCCATTGGGTGATAAATCGGGTTTTACCACTAATGGCAATCGACTGTATTGGGTTGTGGGCAGCTCAACACCTTTACTCGGTAAACTCAGCATCAAACTTACCGATATTATAAAGACGCTCAAAGCGCCCGGGACGTTCCTTATCATTGCATTCATCCTTTACATCTAATTCAACCTTTATCCTAACATCGTCGTTAAAAAGTAACACTGCGCTTGGGTAATTTAATTTATCTGTGTTGTAGAGGTTATTACTTCCTGCAAAATAAACGGATGTTTTAGACTTAAATATTCCGTCCTTTTTATTTGTGGTTAAAAATAGATTTATTCAATATATATCTATTAAAATCATCAGGTTAACTTGTCAGGCTTTTTTACAGTGTTAAAATTGTTAATTTTTAAGCTATTGATATTAAAGGGTATTTTTTAGTGGCTGGTTTTTTGCTTATTCGCCGCGCCTCTAAAAACTTAGACGCTATAAAAAGTCAATAAAATCACATGGAAGCAGTAATGAAATTAATCTCTTTAAAGCACGTATTTCCCGTTTTATGTTTAGGTGTAGCCACTATGCATACTGGTGCAACGGTTATCGATAATGTTGATAATCTGAATGGTATATATTTTACGGAAAGTTTTCAGGCTAGCTCTGAGCCAAGTAGCGCGCCAAACTCTGAGCCGAGTAATGTTGTGCAACCTCTAGACTCTGCAAATTTAGGAGTGATCTGTGATGATACTATTCTTTCCTCAATACCTTGCGGCGGCGGAGATGATGAAATCGATCCTGGTTATGCGGACAAAGGGGTTGGAACATACACTGTCACTAACAATCTAGTGAACAGTACATTGGTGGGGTTTGGTATAACGAATGTGGATACCGTCGCATGGATTGACGATGAACTTGATGCTTGGGTTGGAAATCAATACGTTAGCTACACTGCTATGACGATCGATGCATCTAATTGGCAAACTGAAAAATTATACGGTGTAGATGATGAAGTGAACACCGCACAAGATTTGTACGGTGATATTGATGACTTTTTTAAAGACGGTGAAAATACGTTGAATTGGTATAGTTATTTCGATGGGGCATTAGGATATGGTCAAAGTTGGGGAGGGTTCAAATTTTATGGCGATGGACCCCGCTCATCTTTATATGGGATATTAGAAGTTGATGGTTCACCAACCGTGTTTGCTAATGGCATTACGCCGTTAAACGCTAATACCCCCGTTACTAATGTACCTGCACCAGGCGCGTTAGCTTTGTTAGCTCTAGGTATATTTGGCGCGTTATTACGTCGCCGCAAGTAGAAGCAAACTGAAGTAAAAGCAAAACTAAGCAACCGTTAGGGTTAGCCGAGCGGTTTTTTTTATTAAAAATTTATTAATTTGCTTTCTTCTTTCGCCATTTCTTTTTGTAAGCGGGTTTAGTCGACGCAAGACCGGCGAATTGACTCGTGTCTATTTGCTGGCTGGCGCCGATTAACTGTGTAAGTGATAGCGTTAAGGGTTGCATAAAATCTTGATAACGCATCTGTCGCTGGGCAATTTTATCTAGGTTTGACTCCCAAATAGCCGTCATATCAGGCTGAGTTGCTTCACTGGGAAGGGCGTTTATCAGCGCTTTACCTGTGGGAGACGCGTGTATTTCCTTACCTACTTTTTGCATAAACAGACGTTTAAAAAGTAAATCAATAATCGACGCACGGGTGGCTTCAGTACCTAAACCGTCCGTGTCTTTTAAAATCTTCTTAATGTTGCTGTCTTGTACATAGCGAGCAATGCCGGTCATGGCTGCCAATAGCGTCGCTTCGCTGAAGTGCTTGGGCGGGGAGGTTTGTTTTTCAACCATTTGTGAATCAATGCAGTCCAGTATTTGTCCCTTTGTCAGGGAAGGGAGTTGAGGCTCGTGCTTATCCTCATTTTGTTTGGTTAATGCTAGCCAGCCTTGATCTGTGGTGGACTTTGCTTTTGCCATAAACTCGCCTCCGGCAATGGTAATCACTGCGGTTTGTTCCTGATATTTATGAGGCCCATAGAACTGCATTAAATATTGAGTAGCAATCAACTGATATATCTTCGCTTCGTCCGGTGTCAAAATTGCCAAGGCCTTCGTTCGACTGGTAGGGATAATTGCATGGTGGGCGTCGACTTTACTGTCGTTCCACGCTTTTGACTTGAGTTTACAGTTGGCATTTTCTACCGCGTTTTGCTGGGCTGGTGAGTTCGCTTTAATGGCACTTAATACAGCGGACGCTTCGCGAAAATGCTCAAGGGGTAAATAACGTGAATCGGAGCGTGGATAAGTTATGAGCTGATGCCGCTCGTACAACGATTGGCAAATATCGAGTACAGACTTCGGTGATAGATTAAAGCGTTTAGATGCGTCGATTTGCAGTGCAGACAAATTATACGGCAGGGGTGGGGGGCTTTGTTTACTTTTGACTGCATTGGACTCAACCAGCCCAGGTTGGCCAGATGTTTTTTTGACGACTGTTTCAGCTAGCTTTTTAACGATGACTCGCCCTTCTTCGTCTTGATAGGGCTCGCAAGCGGCGCTAGGTTGCCATTTGGCAGTAAACTGTTGACTGTCTTCGTTATGCTTTTGCTGTGTCGCCAGTGTGACGATAACCTCGTAAAAGGGTTTTGATTGAAATTGTGCAATTTCAAAATCACGCCTAACGACTAAGCCAAGTACCGGAGTTTGCACACGCCCCACTGATAACACCCCTGAATACCCTCCGCGTTGCCCCAGCAATGTATAAGCTCTGGTTAGATTTAATCCATAAAGCCAATCGGCTCTTGAGCGGGCGAGGGCTGATATTGATAAACCGCTGAATTCGCGGTTGGAGCGTATATTTTTTAATGATTTTTTGACTGCGCTTACATTCAAATCGTTTATCAATAAGCGTCCAGCGTTATCGATCAATGCTCGCTTAACTCTACAGTAGGTGATCACCTCATCAACCAATAGCTGTCCCTCGCGATCAGGATCGCCAGCGTTGACTATTTGACTGGCAGTTTTGAGTAAACGCTTCACCACAGTCAGTTGTTTGCTGGTGCCTTTTTTAGGCACTAATATCCAGTCTTGGGGGATGATAGGTAAATGTTGTAACGCCCATTTGGCATAAATAGGATTGTATTTATCTGGCTGTGCTTGCTCTAATAAATGACCAATACACCAAGTGACACAATCACCGTTTTCTAGCTCAATATAGCCGTCACGCTTTTGTTGTCGCCCCGCAAACCCCTGAGCAATGGCTCGGCCGAGACTTGGTTTTTCTGCGATGTATAAAATCATAAAAACAAACTGTATGAAAAAACAGTATTGTAGCAACAAAATGCCAAAGGGAGTAGCCGCTAGCATGTGTACACATTGATTGGATGACGGCGAAGATTTTGTGCTTAAACTTAGCGCGCTGCCTGGGCCTTTGGATTAAAAAGATAATCAAACGGTTCAGCTTCACGTTAAGAGCAACAATACTTTACGATCACTTACTTTGTCACCCATAAATCAACCGACTGTTTGCCTAGGCGAATCTCATGACGTATTGCAAGGCAACCTATGGGGGAAGGGGCACGCCGATTCAACATATTGACCGTGACCCTACAGCGGGTAGATTAGGTGGTTATATTAACCTGTGTCTATGCTGTCGCTAATTCATTAGTGGAAGATTCTGGGTATCGTTATGTTCAGATACACGAAAAAGGCAGTGACTTTGGTATGCTCACGTTTGATTTAGGCAAGCAAACTTATATCATGAATGCTTATAAATTTTTGATTGATGTAAATGATAAAAAAACATCTAACCAAATTGACGGCCGCCCAGTGACGATGCATAAAGATGAGAGTCGCGGTTTAATCGGCATAGTGAGTATTTTATCTATTGAGTGTAATATGCCTGCGCCTACTTCCCTCTTTAAATCTGCATTGCTTCTTTACGTATATTTTCACTTTTTTATCCGTTCGGTTAAAAAAAATACATTTTTTTATCTTTATTAATTCACAAAGTATTAACTACTCACTTTAATTACTCGCTGTCTAAAGTGATTTCATATATTGTTATCTTATTGAAAATATTAGAATTTATATTCTTAGGGATAAGAGTTTCAGGCGGATTCTAAATGCTAGGTTCGCAGAATTGACGATGTTGCCGAGCTTCAGTTGTCATTAACAAAGAGTTGACAAGTAGTACTCAATTTTGGGAATATGCTCGAACTAAGGGCATATGCCCATTTAATCGTCAGGTTCTAATTAAATGCGTGGGTTCGTTCAAAAGTTTTATTTGAGAACAGCGGCAATCACACCTATTAAGTTAGTAACGAAGTTCTCGGTAAATGGGTTCGGCGTGGGCATAAACAGACAGCTAGTTGGATAAACAATATGACGTCACAAACGCAAAACACCAATATCGGGAATATTAGCGAAGAGCAGCTACCGATTCCAAAACACAAATTAAAAGGGTGGACTCACTTTCTAGGTCTTTACGCCGGTGAGCATGTTGCTGCCACGGAATTTGTGTTTGGTGCGACGTTTGTCGCGCTTGGCGCGACCATGACCGATATTTTGCTCGGTCTATTAATAGGTAATATTTTAGCGGTCCTTAGCTGGACTTTTATCACTACGCCTATCGCCGTAGAAACCCGTTTAAGTCTTTATACTTACTTGCAAAAAATTGCAGGTGATTCAATGACTAAGCTTTATAATTGGGCGAACGTAATTATCTTCACTGTTATATCGGCCGCCATGATTACGGTCTCGGCTACAGCGGTGCGGTTCGCTTTCAATATACCAGCACAGCTGAATTGGTATCCGACTAATCCTTGGTTTGTGGCGATCGTACTGGCCGTGGGATTCATTGTGGTATTAGTGGCGATGTATGGTTTTACTGCGGTTTCTAACTTCTCTGGTATCTGTGCGCCTTGGTTGTTAGTTATGTTTGTTAGTGGCCCGTTAATTCTTATGCCAGCCCTTGCTGATTCAGTAATTGGGCAGACAAGCTTAAACGGTTGGGCAGATTTCATGGAGATTGGTAGTATATCAGTATGGACGGGACTGAATTCTAATGGTGAGCCAGGTATTGGTTTACTTGAAGTCATTGGCTTTTCTTGGGCCGCGAATACCATTACCCATGTAGGCTTGATTGATATGGCGTTATTGCGTTATGCACGCAAACGTTCATACGGTTTATGTACTTCAGCGGGCATGTTATTTGGTCATTACATCGCTTGGATTTCAGCCGGTATTATGGGTGCGGGGACCGCAATCATCGTACAGAAATCGATTGTTGAACTAGACCCAGGTGACGTTGCATATCAAGCACTAGGCCTATCTGGTCTGGTTATTGTTATCGTTGCTGGCTGGACAACCGCCAATGCCAATTTATACCGTGCAGGCCTAGCGGCTCAAGCCATTTTTAAAACGCATTCACGCAACAAAACTACCTTTATGGTAGGCATTGTGACAGTGTGTATCGCCTGCTTCCCCTTTGTTTTTACTAAGTTACTGCCACTTTTGACCTACGCTGGTTTATTGGTTGTGCCAGTAGGAGCCATTGTTTTTGCCGAGCATTTCATCTTTCCACGTATAGGTTTTACCCGTTATTGGGTAGCATATCGTCAGTTGACTCATAGCCGTCCGGCTGTTGTGGCTTGGGGCATGGGATTAGTGTTCGGTTTTGGTTTAAATGCGTTAGATATATTGTCTTTCTATTATCTATTTATTCCGACTTGGTTCTTTACCATTATTGTTTATACGTTTATGGCGAGACGCCACGGTGCGGCTGACGAGTACCCAGAAGAACAAGCTAATATGCAAGCATTCGACGAACGCGTAGAGCAGCATCAGGCTGCACAGGCAGAACTTGAACCTGAAGTATTGCAAGACATGTCAAAGCTAACCAAATTATTACGCATAACCTCTCTTGTAAGTTTGATCGTTACGTTCGTGTTGGCGTGCAATACCATGTTTTTCAGTGTTGGTATCCCTGACTATGAAGTTAACCGAGACCTGTTTTTCACCGTTGCTTTCGTTTGCACATTAATCTATTTTTTCACTGCTTATTGGGCAATGCAGCGTAAGAAAATGGTCTCTGTCACCAACACAAAAACCGCAGCTGCAACCAGCATTTAGGACACATAAATGACTAATCAAAATACTATTTTATTGAACCAAGCTAATCTGGCTGTACTGCCTGAAGGTGTCACGGTTCCAAATTATGATCGTAGCGCTGTTACGGCGGGTATTGTGCATATTGGAGTGGGAGGCTTTCATCGCTCGCATGAAGCTTTTTATACCGATGATTACATGCAGCAAAGTGGCGATTTAAGCTGGGGTATTTGCGGTGTCGGTTTGCGTGAAGGCGACCGTAAAATGCAGAGCATTCTTAAAGATCAAGATTTTCTGTACACATTGACCGTTAAGCATCCCAATGGGCAAATTGAAAATCGGGTTATTGGATGCCTTACCGACTTTTTGCTTAGCTGTGACGACCCGCAAAAAGTCATTGATAAAATGGCCAGCGAAGAAACAAAAATTGTATCGTTAACCATCACAGAAGGTGGGTATAACTTCAACCCTGTTACGGACGGATTTGATTTTGAGCATCCTGATGTGGTGCACGATTTAGCCCACCCAGAATCACCTCGTTTGGTTTTTGGCTATTTGGCTGCAGCCCTTAAAATACGTAAAGATGCTGGAAAAAAGCCCTTTACCGTGCAGTCTTGTGACAATATTCAGCACAACGGTAATATGACCCGCAAAATGTTATTGGCATATGTAGGTAAGTTTGATCAGGATTTAGCTCAATGGATTGCCAATGACGTGCAATTTCCTAACGCTATGGTTGATCGCATTACACCGGCGACTACTCCTGCCGATATGGCATATTTAACCGACGAAGTTGGCCTACAAGATAATTGGCCAGTTGTGTGTGAACCTTTTATTCAGTGGATCATTGAAGACAAGTTTAGCGATACACGACCATTATGGGAACAAGTCGGCGCGCAATTTGTGGCTGATGTTACGCCCTACGAAAAAATGAAAATTCGTCTACTCAACGCAGGGCACTCGGTACTTGGCATTCTAGGTTCAATTGATGTGCAAGAGACGATTGACTCAGCCGTACAAGAGCCATTATTCAGACGTTATCTGCGCCTGTTTATGGATAGCGAAGTAACGCCTATTCTCGATCCTGTTCCTGGTATTGAATTATCGGAGTACAAAGACGTGTTGTTTGAACGCTTCTCTAATCCGAATATTAAAGACAGCTTGTCGCGTATTTGCCTCGAGAGCTCGTCAAAAGTGGCGACCTTTTTGATGCCAACGTTGTTGGCAAATTTAGCCAAGCATGGCAAGATCGAATGTGTCACCTTGGTGTTAGCCGCCTGGTGTTATTACAGTGATAAACGAGTTAATTTACGTGGTGAACCATTGGATATTAACGATGTGATGGCTGACGAGTTGCATAAAACTGCTGCATTAACCGCGCAAAACTCTTTAGCATTTTTACAACTTGAAAGTGTTTTCGGGGACGTCAAGTCTCAGCCGCGTTTTGTAACCGAATACCAAAAGCAAATCAAAACCTTGTACGCCCATGGTGATATAAAAAGTCAGATGCAAGAGATTGTTAATCAGGCTGGTTAACGCCTGTGACTTAACTTCCCGGACTATTTACTGGTTAAATGTTCGGGGAGTTAGGTAATTTTTATCCTTAACAACTATATTATTGCTCATTATTTTACGTACGAACCGATAGCTAATTTTCTGCTGTGCCTTGTTTCCCACCTCTTTCATCCCTATTTAAACGGTAAGTTAAGACTGATGGCGTGTTCATTAAACACACCCTAAAAAAAGAGGTTATATGTCTGATTTACTGCAAGATTTACAATGGCGTTATGCGACTAAAAAATTTGATTCAAGCAAAGTAGTTAGCCAAGATAAAGTGGATTTCATTTTAGAGGCTATTCGCCTTAGTGCCAGTTCTAGCGGCCTACAACCATACGAAGTGATAGTGGTCACGAATAAAGAAATCCGTCAGCAAATCGTGCCTCATGCATGGGGACAACAACAAATCACGGATGCGTCTCACCTTCTTGTGTTTGCTGCTTGGGATAACTATACAGCCGAGCGCATTAACATGATGTTTGATTTGGTCAACGAACAGCGCGGCTCTATAAACCAAGGTTGGGAAGATTACCGAAATATGCTGCTCAATGCCTACCCTGGGCGTGATGCGCAAACGAACTTTGAGCACGCCGCCCGTCAAGCGTACATCGGTTTGGGCTCAGCCTTGATTGCTGCAGCTGACGCCAAAGTGGATAGCACGCCCATGGAAGGTTTTACGCCAGATGAAGTGGACGCTATTCTAGGACTGCGTGAAAAAGGTTTACGTTCCGTTGTCATGCTGCCATTAGGTTATCGCGCTGATGATGGCGACTGGTTAGTCAACTTGAAAAAGGTACGTCGTAGTGATGAAGATTTCATTACACAAGTAGCGTAAATACCGATAAGTGGTTTCAGTCAAAGCTGCTCACAGTGATAATCTGTGGGCAGCTTTTTTGTTCTTTAAATAGGATTTTAGCCAGTAAATATACGCTGGGCATGAGTGGTTAAACCTGAAGTGACACTACCAAAGTGATCACCAATCACAATTTCAAGACCGGGGAATACTGAGTTTATCCAGTGCTGAACCACAGGCGACATTGCGGTTCCCCCAGTGACGTATAACACGTCTGGTGTGGCCCCTGCTTGTTGAATGGCTTCTTTCATCAATCGTTCAAACTTACTCAACTCGTCAGCTATAGCATCGCTTAATTGAGAACGCGTGATCGGCACTTCAAAACCCTGTTCTATGTAATGCAGGGCTAAGCGAATATCTTCGTTGTCAGACAGCAAAATTTTTGCCTGTTCTGCACTACGGCTTACCCGCAGTCCATATTTACCGTCGCGTAACGCTTTTAGACGATTTAATTTGGGGTTAGGACTGATGCGGCAATACTCTTCAATATCTTTCCCTGTTATACGCCCATTAAACTCTTGCTGCGCGGCAACGTCGTTGACCGTCACGGCCTGTTTAAATAAGTGATTCGGCACAGGAAGACCATTATTTAACACGGTATTCTTGCCAAATTCAGGCATTAATGCCATTAGGGCGAGTTTGTTATCTAAATCAATACCGCCAATCCGTTTACCTGTGTGACTCAGAATACAATCTTGTCGATCAATTAACTTCACATAGCTGGGGCCCACTTTGATCATTGAGCAATCAGTAGTACCACCGCCTAAATCAAGGATCAATACAAGCTTGTCTTCGCTTAGCTGACGTTCGTAATCATAAGCAGCGGCCACGGGTTCCATTAAAAACTGTATCTCTTTAAAACCGACTTTTTCGGCGGCACTATTGATGATGCTCAAGGCTTGTTTATTACCGTCTTTGCCAAGCAAACCGTGAAAGTTAACTGGGCGACCAATCATGATTTGGCTTAGCTCATTATGTTTAAGGCTTTCAGTTTCCTGTTTGATAAAGGCGAGCATTTTTTCGACTATGGTGGTGAATACGGCTCGCTGCGTGGCGTTAATGTCTGCACCTAAAAATGATTTAGGTGATTTTATATAAAAGCCACTTTCGGGATCTGATATATGCATCAGCTCCGCTTCTTCACCAAAAATTACATCTCCGTTAGCTGCCAGCGCTTGTACTATGCTTTGTGCGCGTTGGTCGCCAGCATTATGCAGCCGGTGGGCTTTACGCAATTGCTTACGGGCTATATTCACCAGCTGTTCTTGTGTGAGGGAAAGGGTTTTATCTTGCTCATTTTTGAGTGCGGCGATTTGTGCGCCAAGCGCTTCATCGGTAATGATTGCAGGCGCTGACATTCCGTGTTCAATAAAAAGAGATGATGGAAGACGCGTTTTACCGTCCTCTAGAGGGAGTAATACGGGGTGTCCATTCTCCATTACGGCAATTGAACAATTAGAGGTGCCAAAGTCGAGGCCTGCAAACATTTAGGGTCCTTGGGATAAACAGTTTTTCCCATTTTAATATAAAGCGCCTCGACAATTTGTTATTTAAATGTTGTTAGCGCCGTTACCCGCTAAATATTATCCAGGGCATACATCACTATTTGGAAATTCGTCAGGTTTAGGGGGAACGGCTAAGCGGATATTTCGATAGGTATCTACCCAGTATTTATCTTGATGATTAACAAGGTAGTCGAGTAACGCGTTATGTTCAGCAGTCGCCGTTATGAGGTGGTCACCACCGACTCCATGGAACAGAATATTAACGAGTTTAATATTTTTCGGTTGGCTTTCAATAAAAGCAATGATTTGCTTAGCTGTTAGGTCCTCAGGGGCGATAAGAACTGAAAAGTCGTTAGCATCACAGCTCTTTACGGCGATAAATTGCGTTTTAACTGCCAGCAAGTAATTACCATCTTGGGTTTGCTGGTCAAAACATGGCGGTGTGAAAGTGCGAATGGTTTCGCCGTCAACTGCGTGAAGCAAGGTGTTGGCAACAGTAATTTCGTTGACCATAGCGCTAACCGTGCGAGTATCTAGATCGTTTTCCGGTTGTACCCATTCTCTGCCGGGCAGTGAGCCTTTACACGCATGAAACAATGAATGATTACCTAATTCATGGCCTTGTTTTGCCAGTGCTCGCCATTGCGGTAGTCGGTCTTTAAATTCCGGTGATAGGGGAACGACGTAAAAAGAGGCTTTGAGTTCTCTTTTGTTCAGGGCGGGTACAACGTTTTCTAGTTGACTCAATAAGGCGTCATCGTAAGACAAGCTAATGGCAACTTTTCCCGCTTTTAACCAATTATTTTGCTCGGCAAAAGCCGATTGATTCACTGTGAAAAAAAGGCCAATCATTAATAATATGACTGATGAATAATGTGCTGCAAGCATGATTATAGTCGCGATTGATTTGTATATAGAATATAAGCTTTACGCAATAACGATGCTATCTCAATGATTATTTTGATTCAACGCCTGATCTTTTTCGGCCCCTAAACTTATACCCATAGACTAATGTATCGACTGATTTGATTGCAAACAATGGTATTGATTGATATCTATAGCATGGGTCACGAATTTAATAGAAGAGCGAATATATGGATGTTAAAAAAATAGTCTTGGTTGGAATTGTGGTTTTAGCTGCTGGTTATATCGGCGGTTCGATTGTGGCCACCAATAAGGCTGAAGATGCCTTGGATAATTTGGTCAACGAAAGCCGTAGTTATGGTGTGGAAATGGCTTATGGGGATGTATCTGCTTCACCTTTTGGTGGAGCAACTATTGATGAGTTGATAATAGATACCGGCTTTGGCAAGGTACTCATCGATGAGCTTATTATTAAAGAATTTGCACAAGAAGAAGGTGTCTTAAGTGAGATTGTCTTATCTGCTGATGACATTAGTGTCGCTGACTTTTTGGTGAGCGACAAGCCGAAAGACCTATATGAAGCGTTTATTTATCTACTGCAACAAAAAGGGAATGAAGTGGATTTGGACTTCGCCTTGGAAGTGGATGTGGAAGATGATAAGGCTGAATTAGAAGAGTTCAGCATCGAAGGCGATGATATCGGTGAGGTGCGTGTATCAATGGAGATGACTGGCCTTAAAAAACTCCAAGGTCTAGGAAGTCATAATGCGCTATTAATGGGTACGGTGATGTTACAAGAACTTGTGATCCACGAAGCATCCGTCTATTTAGAAGATGATGGCCTACTAGACACATTATTAAATAGTGAGGCAAAACAAAAAGGCGTGTCAGCTGATTCATTACGTGATAAAGCCATTGAGCGAGGCCAGCAAGCAAAGGCCAATACCAATAATAAAATAGAGCAGCAACTCACAGATGCAGGTATCGCCTTGCTTGAAGGTGATGCCATCACGCTTACACTGGATGAAGACACACCTGTCAGCGTCGGCCAGTTATTGCTTGATGGTGAGAGTGGCATACAGCGTGAAATGCAAAAGGTGAAGTTTGATTTGGATATCGATTAGTAAGTGGTAAGTAGCAAGTAGATGCGCTTCTATTAGGGGGAGAGTGTTAGTTGTGAATAGCAGCCATGACTCACTGCATTTATAAAGCAAAACGTGCTGATAATAATACATGCTCACCTAATGGTGGGCATGTTTGTTTTCAATTGGCTGAGAAGTGAAGTTATGTAAAACCATAGGTTCTTTAGACAAATCCAAGAATATCGAGCCTACAATATTGTGGTCTCCCGACATCCAGTTTTCATGTTGGTGGCTATTAAGGGAAACAGCCACCTGATTGACTCCCTTTATTAACCAACTTTGCGGTACATGCATATCTTTACCGTATAGACGTTGTCGCTTAATTCCGTTTACAAATACATGGGCATGTCCTTGCAGGACCCCTGCAACTTTATGGTCCGGCGTATCAATGGCTAAATCGGGCGCATTGAGCACGTAGTTGTCTATTTCTACATGAATATTGACTCCGTCAGTAGCATCGCGATAAGCACTTAATTCGATTTTGGGAACGGGCGTACCCTCTCCAATATCTAAGGCTTTATGTTCATGTATTTCAGTTGACGCAACCGCTATAACATTAACCATTTGAATCGCCCCTAACGTGAGCGATGCAAACAACAGATGACGAAAAAAGCGTGATGTTGGTTCAGCATATATCTGTTTTTTCATATCAACCCGCTCCTGGAGGCGGTCCTGTTACGGTACCAGTACTACATGCGGCTACTGAATTATCTTGTAGTTGACCAGCAAAGCGGGTGCCGATGATATACGGGAATGCTGGGGCATAGACACCATCTGTTTCGCTAATTGTCACATGGTAGTGATAACCACGAGTCGCATCAGTATGACCATTGTACTGATCAAGATACGCGCCTCCTTGTGCAGTTAAATCACTGTTCCAATAGTAATCTTCATAGTAATAACCATTACTCGCAACCAATTCATTACCTGACAAGGTTTCGACAACATCATCAAACTCTGGGCCTTGGGTTGCCGATTCGGTTCCAAGAGATGCATCGTATTGATCTACCATGGCACAACTGCGTGCATCATCAGAACAACCTGTCTCTGAGCTTGATGAGTAATCACGCACGACCCAAGCACTTACGGCAAGTACACCGTCATCTTGCCATGGGCCGTATATAGGATATCCATCGGCAGCATAACCATAAATAGGTGAATGTTGATCGCCGGTATCACCGACTAAGTCAGCTAAGCAACTGGTATAAAAATGGTGATGATAGTCGCCGTTTGCCGAATGACCGCCACAGATGTCAACATCGTATTGCTCGGCCACAGGGGCAAGATTCTGCCAAGAGCCATCGCTGTTGTAGCTCATGCCATCGCCCCAGTTATAAACAGATGAACCGTTAACGAACAAGCCCACTTTACCTAAGCCATTCTCACATTCTTCAGTTGTTGCCTCGGGCGCTTTAGGGAAATAGACTTCTCGTTCATCTTCGGTGGGGCAAGCGGGTCCTGGTGGCCAATAACCATATCCTGCATTGGTATCACAGTCATCGCCCGTGCTTACATAACCAACATCTTCGCCAAACTCGACGACCTCACCGACTGATGCTGTCGTTTCGCCGGTTACAAGATCTGTACTGGCTTTGGGGCGATTATTAATACTATCAATAATATCCTGAGTCATAGTGACATCGTATTTTGGGATCCCCTGGCTGGTGACCACAGTATAGTCGACGTCATCTACGGTCTCGTCATTGACCGATTGCACGTTTACTAACACGCCTAAACCGGTAGATGAATCCAATATACGAGAAGATACTTCCCCCGTGGTATTGATGATCCAAACACTATCAGAGTCCGATTCTTCACCCTCGTCTTCAGCGCTAACGGTAATAGAGACGGTGTCTGTGACAGCATCGTTGGTTCCATCATCTACCGATACTTGAAACTGCAAGGTTTCTTCAGTTTCAACTGACGGAGCGGTGAAACTGGTTGTGGTGGCTGCCGAATCGCTTAGTGTCACGTCAGTGCCTGACAACTGACTCCAAATGACGGTGTAATTCGTATCATCATCGCTAATGGTTGCGCTTAATGTCACAACGTCACCCGTTGTAGCGGTCTGAGCAGTTCCTGCATCAACCACAGGTGAGGTATTAACGGTTCCGTCGTTAATAGTATCCTCGTCACTAGACGAATCAGAACCACAGCCTCCCAGCAGCACACATAACATTAACGTGCTGGACCATTTCAAGATTCTGCTGCCTGGAGGATTTATCATCTTTTCACCTGTAGTTTTTGGCTATTATTAAAAATAAAGAACGCGAATTTACCAGTTAAATGTGCAGAAAAAGTGCAGCCTAGGTGCAGTTATATAGGATATTAAACCCCAGGATTAGGCCGAATTTAATAAGAGGAAGTCGGAATGCATTTTTATCGGTTATTTTTTGCTGAATGAGTAGCGGGACGTTAGCTAATTTGATCGTTATGTATTGTTGTCGCTACTTATACACAGCGGCCAATTTAGGATTATGTACCTCGGCAGTATAATTCATCTGTGCTGAATCGTCTTAAAGCCTCATGGGCAATATTTTCGCGTTACAGAGCCACTGAAACTTAACGCTTGTGAAGTAACCGACAAACATCGCGCCAATGAGCCCTAAATAAGGTATCGAGGGAGTGAGGACCGGACGGTTTATCTTGATGCTTAGAAGCAACATCGGCAGAGTTACCTTTGAAATGGATATTGATGAAAAACCACGGCGTCGTGCAACAAAATATGACAATGCATCTGAAAACACACATTTGATAAAAAAGTCACTTTGAGTGTATATAATAATCTGAATTCGTAACCCTTCAGGCTAATCATCAAGTCTGATCAATTTATGTGTAGCGACGCATTTAGACATTTCACGCGAGATTATTCGGCTAAATCATGGTGGCTTTTGTAAGAGCCTGTGTTGTCAAAGGTACGCTGCAAAGGCAAACCAGAGTCAATGTGTAAGGTATTTTTTCCGTCTTGGTCTTTTTCCAAGGAGAAACCGTCGTACAATTTTCCATCGGTAGTAAATGACTGATATCTAAGCTTATTAGCAGTTTTTTGGATTATCTGATAAGTGGGGGTATTCTCGCCTATGCGCTCAAGCGTCACACCGTAGTCACGGTATTCTTGCCAGCGAGTGGGTTTTTGTGGGTAAGTTTTCGGTCCCGCAACTGAGGTAACAAATACGGATTTCACTTTTTTAGGAGCCGTGGGGCTGGCGATTCTAGAGATATCATCTGCTGTACCTATGCTGCCTCGAGAGTAGGTATGATCGTGACCTTGCAGTACTAAGTCGACATTGTGCTTTAAAAATACCGGTAAGAAAGCCGCCCGTACGTCAGGTTCGTCTTGCCCTGGGGTGTTTAACGGCATGCCGCAAGATGAAAATATCGGATGATGCATAGTCACAATACGCCATTTAGCAGAACTATTTTGTAGTGTTTCATCTAGCCATTGAGCTTGGGCTTGCAACAACGCAATGCTACCTAGCGCCTCAGAATTAAGCACAAAAATGTCTAGGTCTGGGTAACGCGTAACGTAAACGGTTTCTTGTAATTCAATCGGTAATGTAGGGGTAAGGGGCAGGGTAAACTGGTCTTGCCAAAGTGTTGAAAGGGCCCATTTTCTTTGCTCATTTTTATCAACTTGCCAGTCATATTCATGATTACCGGGTACGAGTATTGCCGGAAGCATACTGTGGATAAACTGCCCAGCATTGAGCCAATTGGACCACTGATGATCACTCGCGCCTTCATTCACTAAATCCCCAGCGTAAATGGCGAACTCAGCATTTGACGCCTGTTGCCAGGCTTTGCGCAGCACCAATGGCCAATGAGAGTAAATGCCATTTTGTGCGTCACCAAAATACAAAAACTCAATGTCACTATTCGTTTTTTGTGCTGCGGTTTTAATTTGCTGCCATGGAGACCACTGATTTTCTGCTCCGTTGACACGGTAGTTGTAGAGGGTATCGGCCTGTAAACCTTTAAAGGTAACGGAATGGTAGTTAACCGCTGACAATTGTGCATTTGCAGGGTAGCGAAATGTACCTTGATTGTTTTTTCCTTGACGCAACGATGTGGCGTGAGTGTTAGCTTCAATCGTCGTAGCGTGAATGTCGTAGCGTGCATCAGGGCTTGCTTGAACGATTTGAGCTTGAGATGACGTAACGGATTGGTCACTGCGCCAAGTTACTGAAAGGCTGGTGGCGGGGGATTTCGTGGGGGTAATAATAATGCGGTCAGGCCATGACGACGCCGCAATATACGGTGTCGTGTCTTTAATGATATTGGCTTGGGGCGACTGGGCGCTAATGGCGTTGCCTGTGCCTATCAGTAATAATAAAAATGATGATATCCAGAATGGCGTCATTACTATTTCCTAAGAGATTTGATAAACGTAAAATAATAAAGCGCCCCTTAAAATTGGTGACGCTTTTTAAGAAATAAATTGGCATAGGTTTCTATTCATATGCCAGTGAGAAAATATCTTTAAAACGCGTAACTAACACCGCCGCCATAAGTCGCAGGTGCGCCCACTAAACGCGATCCACCATTAAGCTCTAAAAAGTACACTTCATCGGTAATGTTGCGCCCATAAGCATACAGATTCACGCCATTATTAAAGGTTACATCTACTCGCACACCGAGTAAGTCATAAGACGGCGCAGTATTGCCATCGCCCGCGTTAAGACGATTTGATTCTTCACCGTGGTAGCTGTAATTAATGCGGGCATTTAGTTGAGTATTGTTGGCAAAAGAGGTTTGATAATTCAACGCTGCTGTTTGGCTCCATTCAGGTGAGCCCGGTAAAGGATCGCCAATAGTGCTGATAACATCATTCACTCGATTTGAACTGAATTCAGTGATTTCTGTATCTAGGTACGTACCAGCAGTATTAAAGGTGATTTTATGATTGTTCGCTTCGTATAACGTTACAGCAATAGACGCCTCAGCACCGCGAACCGTTGCCTTACCAACGTTGGTTCGACCATTTGTATCATTTGACAAGCGGGCTGTGGCTTGCAGTTCTTCGAAGTCATAAGAGAACACATCAAACGTTAGGTTGATAATGTCAGTCACATAACGCGCCCCCGCTTCATAAGCTAAAACTTCTTCAGATTCAAAGGGGAGGGTTTCTTCTTCTGAGAAGATTGACGTACCATCAAACCCGCCACCACGATACGCGGTGCTAACAGAAGCAAACACATTGAGGTTATCGTTAATAAAATATTGCACCGCTAGCTTGCCTGATACATTGCTATCATCAAATTCACGATCCCAAGAAAAATTCGCTTGGGTGCTGAAAGTACTTTCGAATGTTGACAGTCCCCAAGGATCGAAGTCGATGTTCTCTCCGCGAAATTTAGCGTTATCTTTGGTGTAACGCAGGCCTGCGCTTACGACTAAATCGTTGGAAATGTTCCAGTCAATATTACCGAAGGTCGCGAAGCTGTTACGTCGTTGATTGTAGGGGGAACTATACTCTGACAGCACGGCATAACTGGACCAGTTACTGGTAAAATCAACAGAGTCGTTCATGAAAAATGCGCCAGCTATCCAATCAAAGTCGCCCCCAGTGGCGTCGCTTAAGCGAATTTCCAATGAAGTTTGATCCAGTTCATCGTCGAAATTATACTGATACCGAGGAAATGACGTACCGTCACCATTGCCACTGACATTGCGTTCACTACTTTGCAATGCAAACAAGATGTCTAGATTTAAATCTGAATGTAATTGACGGGTGAAGTCACCTGAAAAACCGTTAACGTCAATTTCATGGGAGTAGTACTGACTACTATAGAATGAATATGGGTCGCTATTTTCACCGGCATTTAACGCTGGGTTATCATCTTCAAAGGCGATGCGGTCATATTGACGAGTATCACCCCTATCCTGACTGACAAAGTAATGCAGGGTTAGCGAAGTGACATCATCAAAGTCATATACGGCGGTACCGCGAAAAGCGAATAAATCTGCATCACCAAAGCCGTCACGTTCGCCTGGGTCGGCAACTGGTGGCACGATACCTTCGGCACCTTCTGGCACAAAGCCAGCAAAATTACCTGCACCTTTACCATCCATAAAGCCGCCACCTTGCTCCATAAGTACGGCGACTCGGATACCTAAATTATCTGATACTGGGCCGCCAACTGCTGCCGTACCTGAAACAAAATCGTATGAGCCATATTCAATATCCGCATAGCCGTTTAAGGAGTCCCCCGGTTTTTTAGTGATCGCGTTTATGGCACCTGCAGTGGTGTTTCGACCATATAAAGTACCTTGTGGCCCTTTTAACACTTCGATACGCTCTAAATCAAACAGCGGCATGCTTAAATACGCATTAGACGTCTGATAAATGCCATCCACATGCAGTGCCACCGAGGGATTACCGTTAGGTTTATAATCGTCCGCACCACCAATACCACGGATGGTGATAAAGCTGTTTTCAGGACCCCCAAAAGCCGAATTAATTGAAATACCGGAAAGACTATCGATCAAGTCAGTGAAATCAGTTACGCCTTGGGCTTTTAACTCTTCGCCGCTTAACACTGAAATGGCAACTGGGGCATCTTGTAAGCTACTGTCACGTTTGAGGGCTGAAACGACAATCTCATCCATTGGCGTCTGATAGTGTGCTGCGCGATTATTTGGGGTTGATAGGGTTGATGAATTGGCTTTTTTTATGACAATTGCACCGCTTGGCTGTGCGTAAGCTTGCAAGCCGCTACCTTGCAGTAATTGCTCAACGGCACTCATTACCGACAATTGACCCGTCGTGGCCACAGCTTGTTTATTACTCACTAGGCGGCTAGGAGCAATGATAACGGTGCCTGTTTGTTCAGACAGTTGATTCAATGCCTGGCCTAGGGGTTGAACGCTAATATTGATTTCGCTTTGTTGTGCAAAGACGACCATCGGTGACAAAGATGCCAGTGCGGTGCCAAACAAAGCGAACTTGATTGAACGACTAAGTGTTTGCATGATGTAACTTCCAGTTAATTAATGTGGGTTCGCTACAAGAGTCATCGTGGCGCGCTTTTTTTCAATAAACCGTCAGGTTTCATAAAAACTTCACACTGCGGGTGATTATTTACTCCTGATTATTTTCACCAATCATGAGGAGTTTATTTTGTGTATTGAGGTTCTTTATTCATGTGTATTGTTCATGCAAATTCGCGCGTAGCGCCTGCATGCCATAGGTAGGCATACAGGCGCGGCATGTTAATGTTTCGTCAATACGTTGCGGGTATCTTCTTCGGTTAATGTAATAGGATAAGCAGCGGCTAAACCCGCCAACATTTGATCTATTTGTTTGAAGGTGAAGGACGCGGTGATCGGTAACTCGTTGATGTCTTTATCTAGGATAACAACCGGCTTTTTTGTATACCGATTAATATCCATCACTAAGCTTTTTAACGGCGCATTATCGTAAATAAATCGTTCGCTTAACCAAGCAAATTCTATTTCAGGGTCGAAACGAGAAACGTCGCCAATAAATGCACCATCTATGTTGGCCTGCAATTGTTCATAAGGGTGTAACTGCAGTACTTTCTCGTCTTCGTTGTCGTCCTCAGGCAGATCTACTACGTCAACTAAGCCTCGTTGAACCGAAATTTTTAATTCATTATCAGGACTGTGTTCTACCTCAAATGCCGTTCCTCGCACACGCACTTGAGTATGCTGCGCTGTCACGGCAAATACCCGGGAAGGATCATGCGTCACATCAAAGTAAGCACTACCTTTACGCAGCGTTATGTGACGTTTGTACTGATCAATATTGACTAATATACTTGAATTACCCGCTAAGATGACATCTGAACCGTCACTCAGCGTAATCATACGATTCTGCCCAATTGATGAGGTAAAGAGCGTTTCCGGTACCGCGATTTCTAATGTATCCGTGGTGTGAAATACGCCATTAACGACCAATAACGCGATGCTGGCTGCTAAGCCACTTAGTAAAACTGCTGCTCTTGCGAGTATGTGCTTAGGCTTGGTTTTAGCCGCCGAGACTGATTCTTGAGTAGCGTGTTGTGTTATCCAGTCCACAGCGCAATCTGTCATGCCTATTGTCTGCCAAACTCGCTGACACCGCTTGAATGCCTCTTGATTCAATTCATTACTGTTAAGCCATAGAATAAATGCTTCACGCTTTTCAGAGGTAGTATGACCGGAATGTAAGTAGGTCAGCCATTCTCGCGCTTGAACATTAGGCGCATTTTCCAGTGAGGTCGTTGTTTGGTCGCCGTCGGGATCATGCGCCACAGGCTCAATTATTTCATGTTTCATGATTTCAGCTCTTTCGAATGGACGCTTGGCCACGTTTAACGGGAGAGATAATATTTGTTTTTAACGCAGGGTTATCGGCTTGTTCATCGACACTTTCTAAAATAGCCATTGCGCTATTCAGTTGACGGCTAATATCCGCGATACTCCAACCGGTATCGGCGGATATTTGCATGTAAGTTTGCCCTTTTATACGGGCGCGCATTAATACTTCCCGTTGTTTATCTGTTAACTGTTCTGTGCCTTTTTGAATCGCTGCAATACGTTGTTCACCTTGTAGAATGGTTTCTGGGCAAATATCGTCACATTGATCTGTATTTAGCGTTAACTGCTGGTCAATAAATTTGCGGGTTTTACATAAACGACCGATAGATTTTAAGGTGATATTAATTGCTATTTTGATGATGTAGGCTTTGGGATCCTGTACCTCCGCGATATTGTTCATCTGTGCGAATCGGCTAAAAGCCTCTTGTGCAACATCTTCGGGCTCAGGGGGACCAGAACCATAACACTTGTGCAATAGGCGACATACATCGCGCCAGTGCGCCTTAAATAGGCCATCGATAAAATGCTGACCACAAGGCTTAGCTTTTTGCTGAGACTCACAAGCACGCTCAGATACGTTATCTTTCCATTGCCCATGGATAAAAAACAACGGTGCTTTGTGCAGCGTTTTGCTCATTGGTATTTACTCGCCAAGGTCCAAAAAATCTGCCGGATCTTAACTGTGTTGAGCAACATAAATATGACACTGGGTGTAAAACTCCCAGACGTAATAAAAAATTCATATTGTTTTGATTGGTGTTTATTCAGTGTTCAGGACTGATAAACGGCCACAAAAAAAGCCGGCGAACCGACTTTTAATTTAAATGACTGGGACAGAAGTTACTTTTTAAAACGCTTGCCTACACCAAGTCCAAGTAAACCTAGACCTAAAATAGCCAGGCTTGTTGGAGCTGGTACGTCGCGCTTGTCTAAGCCGATGACTATGTTGTCAAACTCGCCCGCTATACCTGAAGAGATAACCCGTAAACGGTTAAACGCTTCATTGGCTTCAAAGGCTATATTCACGTAAACGTTAGATGAATCTGCAGCTTGGTTACCTGACGTACCATTTAACTGGGACAACAACTCTGCACCGGTAATGCTGCTTACTAATACATCGTTAGAGTAAAACTCAAACGAGTTATACGTGTCTACTGAGCCCCAATAGAAACCTAAGTAATTGACACTCGAGTCTGCTAACGAAGGCACAGTTGCACCTAAGCTGGCTAAAAAGTCGGTGTAATCAATGTCAACGTAGCTATCGACGCCAACTGTTGATGGTGTTGTATAAGCGTAACATCCCGTGTCACCAGCTGGTGCAGCGGCAACATTTCTGGATGAACCTTTACGGACATTCAACACTGACGTTGCGCTTGCGGTAACGCTCAACGGCGAGTTGATTGCACAGCCTGTTGACGCGCCCGCGACGTTGTAGTCTTCATTTTGCGCCGAGTCTAAACCCGTAATCGCAGTGTTTGTATCGAAGGTTTCCACGAAGAAACCGTCGCTTAGTGAATTAATTGTGTTATCGGCATTAACGTTAACGCTCGTTTTGCCAGAACCATCGGTCGCAGCCTGACCACCGAAGGTAATAACCGCAGCATTTACAGATTGGCTCACAGCCAATGCAATCACTGTGGTAGTAAATAAGTATTTTGTGTTTATGAACAAGTTTTTCATTTGTAACTCCGTTATGCAGCTACATTGACTGCTACTAAAGTATAAGCACAATTCGAGCCAATTAAATAAACCCATATATTTCATGCAGTTGCAATTAGACCTTATGACGACCTCACCAAATGTGTAAAATTTTGCGCGACTGGTGATGCAAATAACACACAGTTACTGTAAAAAATTCCCATGTACTGGTTTAATTTCAATCAAATTATTATTTGTTAGCATGGATGAATTGGCTGTTTGTAGGAATGGTATAACTAAGGTAACGTCTTGGTTAAAAAGGAGTTTTTATTTTTTTTACCAACATGTAAATTGGTTATAATGAATTTACTTAAGGGGGATTACTAACTGATATCGTGCAATTGGATTTTAATTAATTGAGTGCATTATTTCCTGACACCGATATTATAAATACTATAGGCATAAAAAAAGCCGGCAAGCCGGCTTTAAAATTTAAGATTGAAATTTATTATTTTTTTAATTTTTTACGTAGTGCTAAACCCATCAGACCTAAGCCTAAAAATGCCAGTCCAGCCGGAGCAGGTACTTCACGGTTAGTTAGACCTACTACAATGTTGTCAAACTCACCCGCTACACCTGATGAAATAACGCGTAAACGCGTAAATGCTTCGTCTACTGTAAAATCAATATTCACGTAAACGTTAGATTTATCAGACAATCTATCGCCTTCAACGCCGCCAACTAAATCTAGGATCTCTTGTCCGTCGATGCTGCCTACTAATACGTTTGAAGCTGAATAGAATTCAAACGTATTGTATGTATCGATTGAACCCCAGTAAAAGCCTAGGTAATCAATGCTAGAACCGACAAGCGATGATTCGAAATCACCAATGCTAGCCAAGAAATCAGTGTAATCAATGTCTACGTAACTATTTTCACCGCGCACTTCTGGCGTGGTGTAAGCGTAACATGTGCTGTCTCCAGCTGGTGCCGCAGCAACATTATGCTCAGAACCTGTGCGTACATTTAATACTGATGTTGCGCTAGGACTAATAAGCAATGGTGAGTTAATCGCACAACCCGTAGACTTACCCGTAACGTTATAACTTTCTACTGGTGATAACGGAAAGCCTGAAATAGCAGTGGCTTTATCAAACGTTTCAACGAAGAAACCTTCGCTAAGTGTGTCAATAGTATTATCTGCATTAACTTTTAAACTGGTTTGGCCGGAACCGTCGGTGGCTGTTTGGCCGCCTAAAGTAATTACAGCTGCACTAGCGTGTTGTGTTGTGGCAATGGCCAAAAGGGCTGCTACCGAGTAAAACTTCGCTTTCTTAAATAAACTTGTCATAGGTTACTCCTTAACTACTACCTAACTGCAAACTGTCATTTGAAATGATTACAATGCATTAACTGGGCCAGATTCAATAATTCCTTTTAATTCAATCTATTATCTAACTAGGTAATTGACTTTTTAAAAGCGGTGTAAAGAAAGTGGACATATCGAACATAGATTGTTTCTATGTGCATACGTTATAAAACGTCGCTCATTATAACCGCAGTTTATTATTTGGCAATGCTGTTTTTTTGTTCGATCTATTTAAGCCTATTGTTCAAATGCAAAGGGTAAAATATCGTTCATGCTCAGCGTTTTTATTTCACCTTCGCTGGTGGCCATATGCACCAGAGTTTCTTTGCTGGCGAATTCAAAAATACGCTGACGACAGCCGCCGCAAGGCGAACAAAAATGTTCATTTGGGCTAGCGATTAATATCTCCTTTACCTGCCTTGCACCCCCTGCAACCATCGCGGCAAGTGCATTGCCTTCTGCACATTGGCCTAATGGGAATGATACGTTTTCTACATTGCAGCCAGTATATATTTCGCCGTCTTCAGCGACTAAAGCTGAACCGACCCTGTAATCTGAATAGGGGGCATGGGCTTTAGCCTGCACGTCTAGGGCCGCATTAAATAAAGTTTGTAAGTCGGTTTGTGGATTGTTCAAAATAGCACCGCTTGTTTTTGTGGTAGCCCGCTAGTGTGCATTATTTTTACAACTTGATACAGTAGAACGCAACTTTCGGGCTGTGGTTGTCTTTACATTTCTCACTAAATACGCCACTCTGCCATTTAATTAAACGTCACTTTCTGGCTGATTTCGCTTTTTTATCGCCATCACTTTTAGGTCAAGCGTCGAACATTCTTATGCAAAATAAATTTCTCTCTCTAATATTGTTAGGATTGTTACTTGGCGGTTGCGCTAATGGCAATCAAGCCCAGTCTAGTCAAGCACAAATGAGTAATTTACTACTCGCAGAGCCTGCACCCATGAGTGTGCGTTCACAAATGGCCATTGCACGGTATAGTCAAATTTTGGCTAAAGCCCCTTTAGAAGATCAAGAACGAGCGGAATTACTGCATCAACGCGGTATGTTATATGACAGCGTAGGGTTAGCTGGATTAGCCCAGTATGACTTTGATAATGCTCTGCGATTAAAACCAAATATGGCTGAAGCGTATAACTCTTTAGGTGTGCATTACACCCAGCAAATGAACTTCATTCAGGCCTATGAAGCGTTTGATGCCACATTAGACATTAATCCCGATTATGAATTCGCTTTTTTAAATCGTGGAATTGCCCTTTATTACGGTGGCCGTGCCGATCTAGCAGTGAACGATTTTAGCGAGTTTTATCGCAAAGATGAATCAGATCCATACCGAGCGCTTTGGGCTTTTATAGCACGCAGTGAACTGGATAAGACAGAAGCGCTGATGGCATTGAGTGACAATCGCGAAAATTTAGATGAAGATAATTGGGCAACGCATTTGGTCGACCTTTATTTAGGTAGAATTGATGAACAAGAATTGTTAAACGGGCTAATTCAAGGGGTCACGAGTCAGCAGGAACTAACAGACCGCTTATGTGAAGCCTATTTTTATTTAGGTAAGTACAACTCAGCACTGGGCAATCGTGGCGTTGCTTCTAATTACTTCAAATTGGCCTTGAGCACTAATGTCTTCGAATATGTTGAACACAGATATGCGCGCTTAGAGCTTGATATGCTTCGTGATGACGCGGTCGCAGAAAGTGAAGGTCCTTAAGCGCGTTTTTGAGTTTAAGTTATAACTGGTGCTAAAAAGCAGCCTTTTATTGTTCTGCGTTATTGCGTGGGTTCTTGCTGGGCGTAGTGATGTTATCCGTTACCTGCCGTTTTTATCTTCCCAAGCAAATATCAGTGATTTCCCGCTGCACTTTTTGTATAGAGCTTATCAAGCTGGCGATAATCAAGCTCTGGCGCTTTTAAGCCAAAGAGCCATAGCCGAAAATAATGCTTATTGGTTGCATTTTGCTAAATTAGCCGGCGCTCCTCAAGCTCAGCAATATTTTTCACACCTTCAAGCAAATAATGGTCGAGGTAAGGCATCGCGTAAAGCGCTGACTTACGCCGCAAAGCGCGGAGATATCGATGCACAAATAGCCTTATACCATCATTGGATTGCTAAAAGTGAACCACAAAAAGCGCAGTACTGGCTCAAAATAGCTGCACAGCGAGACCCTGCAAGCGCAGTATTTTATGCCAAGTGGTTGTCCCTTTCAGGAGATGAATTTGAGGCTATCGCATTATTGGAAAAGGCTCAACATCTGGGCAGTACCCATGCTTCACGTCTACTCAATATGCGGATTGATCCGCAGAAAAAGGAGCTGCGCAAGGCAGAGTTTGCAACATTGAAACCTCAACGCACAGCTACGCATTGCGCCCAGCAGTTACAGTTTGTCGCTAGTACCTTACAATCTGTGTTGCAAGGTGAAGAACTCATTGAACAGTTTAAACGCGACCATCGTTTACAGGGATTACCCATTTGTATAAATACACCTATTTGGTTAGCAGCAAATGCCTTAACGTGCTCTGATAACTGGCAAGGTGCGGGGCGTTTAGGATGTGATGTCACCCAGCTAAGTCAGTCTCTCACTCGTCAACGTTTTACTCATGTGGTGGTGCTGGCACCAGTTGGCAAAGCAAATGTACACAACGGAGTTATGTTTTTAGACACAGAAGATGACTACAATGTGTTTGTGCACGAACTTGCCCATTTCGCTGGTTTTGTTGATGAATATCCTTTGTCTTCAGCTCTTGCTACGGCTATATGTACAGGCGGTGATGCGCCTAATTTGCGCGTCAGTAATGCTAATGAAAAGCCTGACGTGCATGATTGGAAAAAGCTGATAAATGGTAAAACATTGGCAATCAGTCAATCCCGTACATGTGATAACCATCAAGCGCAAGCTTATAAACCCAGTGCTAAAATGACCTTTATGGAGTTTTATGATGTACCGTACATTCCGCAAATTTACCTGCAAGCCTGGGCAGATCGTCTAACAAATAAGTCATTGTTAACGCCTGCTTACATTAATTTTTATCAAGGTTTTGATGCCGATGGTAACGCTGAACAAGGCGGCTACTGGCGTTCGCGCTATCAACAATTCCTGCAAGCGGATTAAACTCACAAAATTGGATTTAACGGGAAGTGTGATTTTTGTTCGCACAGGCGGTATACTGTCCGGACGATTTATGATGTTTGTGGTAACCAACTTAGCACTATGAACCAAGCACTTTCAATTGGTACGGTGGATTATCCGTTTCCAGCAAAACCAGCGCGATTAACTGTTGTTCAGCAACAAGATTATATCGACAAAATTAAACACCTTCTGGTCGAAAAAAATGCCACGCTTGTTGCGCATTATTATACCGATCCTGAGATTCAAGCCTTGGCAGAAGCTACCGGTGGCTGTATTTCTGACTCCCTAGAAATGGCACGTTATGGCCGAGATTGCGATGCGCAAACTCTGGTAGTGGCGGGCGTGCGTTTTATGGGCGAGACAGCAAAAATACTCAGTCCGAATAAAACCGTAATTATGCCAACGCTTGAAGCGACATGCTCATTGGATATTGGTTGTCCTGAAGACGAGTTTTCAGCGTTCTGTGATGCCCACCCCGATCATACGGTCGTGGTATACGCCAATACGTCGGCAGCGGTAAAAGCGCGCGCCGATTGGGTGGTCACTTCAAGCATCGCGCTTGAAATTGTTGAGCATCTAGATGCTCAGGGGAAAAAAATAATCTGGGCGCCAGATCGTCATCTAGGTGCTTATATTGCCAAAGAAACCGGTGCTGACATGTTGATGTGGCAAGGTGAATGTATTGTGCATGACGAGTTTTCAGCTAAAGCATTGCGCGATATGAAACACCTTTACCCCGATGCAGCAGTATTAGTTCACCCTGAATCACCGGCCAGTGTGGTCGAATTAGCCGATGCGGTTGGTTCGACTACCCAGTTAATCAATGCTGCAAAAACAATGTCCAATAGTCATTTTATTGTGGCAACTGATCGCGGTATTTTTTATAAAATGCAACACGCAGCGCCTGATAAAATTTTACTTGAAGCACCAACCGCCGGGAACGGCGCAACATGTAAAAGCTGCGCACATTGCCCCTGGATGGCCATGAACGGTTTACAAGCTATCTATGAAGCGCTAACACAGACAACGGGCCATGAAATATTTGTTGATGATGAACTACGTAAAAAAGCCCTAGTACCACTTAACAGAATGTTAGACTTTTCTGCCGAACTGAAAATGAAAGTGACTGGCAACGCATAGCTGAGCGTTCTGACCTAAATAATAATTTGCAAGCCAGCTAATGCTGGCTTTTTCATTTTTCGTCCACATCTACAGTGTAGAGTATTGTTTTAATCCCACAATTTAGGAGTGTTTCATGCCAGATTTAAGCCGTTATAAAGGAATTGTATTCGATATGGACGGCACGTTAATCGATTCAATGGGCTCTCACGCAGTCGCTTGGCAACAAGCCTGTGAGCATTTTGGTTATCCCTATGATGGGCAATATATTCATGCTCTCGGCGGCGTGCCCTCAAGGGATATTGCTAAGTTACTCAATGAAAAATACGGTCAAAATCACGATTTAGATGAAGTTGCCGAAGTAAAACGACAAGCCTGGCTTGCCCTTGATGATGATCTAACTGTTATTGACGATACTTTTAAGGTCATGCAGCGTTATGAAGGGACGCTTAAAATGGGAATTGGCACCGGTTCAGAGAGAGACAATGCGATTCGTATGTTAACGCGAACAGGTTTACTTGATAGAGTTGAAACTGTAGTGACATCTTCTGACGTGACGCATGGCAAACCTGACGGCGAAACGTTTTTAACAGTAGCAAAAAATATGGGTCTCAGAGCCGACGAATGCGTGGTGTTTGAGGACACAGAGATCGGCCGACAAGCAGCAAAAAATGCCGGTATGGATTGCATCATGGTCATAGACGGAAAAATTGAATTACCTGCGTAATTCGTATTATAAATACGTCTAAGGGCGGTGAGTTCAATAAAATTTCGATAATTGAACAATAAACCACCGTCTCACTCGCTTATTCACAGTAAACACTTGCGCAGCTAGGCTGTTTTCCCTAACATACGCGCCTGCTTAAAAGCTTGTCTGAATATTGCGCTTGGTGATTTAAAGACGGTAAAGCAAAAAATTCGAAATGTAAGTACATTTACATTTCAACAATTTGCAGAGGCGGGTGAAGTTGGCCTCTTTAGGTGCAAAGCAGCACCCGGCTGGATGTACGGACTGGGTGTCAATCATCATGGACGTGTTAACTTCGATATATATTCGAAGAAAAAATAGAAAGTTTTGGAGAGGTGGCTGAGTGGCTGAAGGCGCACGCCTGGAAAGTGTGTTTAGGGTTAAACCTAACGAGGGTTCGAATCCCTCTCTCTCCGCCAAATAAGCTCAGAGCCCCGTATTTACGGGGATTTTTGCGTTTTAGGATTTGGTGAAGAGCAATACTCTGTCACAGAACTCTGTCACAAAGGACAGAGCCGTCATGAAAAAAAGTCATACCTCATACGTTTATAAGTATAAAACCTCGTCAAATTATTTTTTTCGCTTGCGCGCCGGCGTTTTTGAGAAAATGGGATATGATATCAGTGGTAGTCATTTTGTCGCTTCTCTTGGAACCCCCGATTTTGACGATGCACGATGGTTAGCTTTATATATAAAACGGAATTTAATGAGGGAATTGCACATGGAAAGTAGCGAATCACATATAACAAAGGTCAGGTTGAATTCAGATAATCCTGGACAGCTTAGCTGTTTTACTACAGATGGGTCTGACGCTCCTAAACCTTTACCTCCATTTCTCGATTTACATGACGATTTGCGAGCCGCAAAATTTCGAGTCGCTTTAAGAAAAAAGTTTGAGATGCTTCTCAAAGCTGGAAAAATTCACATTGAATCGGGTATAGGTCGAGAGCTGACGAGATACCAACAAGGATCAGATTCGGATTTCAAAAATTTGACAGCGCGCCTCGATTTTCATAGTAATATAAGTGAACGCAAACATCTTGTGAGTAGGGTTACACAAACTGAAATACCGTTAGCGCTACCAGTAGATACACTGAATAGCCAGTATCTAGAGTGTGTGAAGATGCTTAACGCATTAGTCACCCAGTTAAATGAACTCCAGAAAAAATCTGAGTCTTACGAATACATTAATGAGATTAATGAATCATTTTCGCATGCACCTCAAATAGAATTGTTACATGCGCTGTCGCTGCATAAAGAAATGCAAGACAAACTGCATGGAAAATGTCAAAAGGAACTCGCTCAAGAAGCGTCATTTTACAGTATAAAAGCGCAGTTCGAGAAATTTAAATCCGAAAAAAGTATTAACCTAGAGCTTAAGACATTGATGAAGTACGAAGTATCGTTTGAGTTACTTTATGAATTAGTCTCTAGTTCGTTTGATGCGAGAACTTTTTCAAAAGTTGAGACACAAGATGTCAAACATATGTTGCTCAATCGATTCCAAAATGAATCTAAAGGTTGTAGAGACAAACACCTTAGTACTAAGACAATCAATGGGATTCTGTCAAATTATCGGACATTTTTTACCTGGTTTATTAAAAATGTCCATGCAGATATGAAGAATCCATTTGAAGGTGTCTCTATAGCTAAAGCTAAGGGCAAAGCTAAGGGGCCCAAACGCCGCTCGTTTACTGCCGAGGAAATAAGGGCTCAATTGAACTATCAGCCCATCGACAGCCGAGAAGCGCGAGACTTTAGAGATGATGCAAGTTGGTATTTACCTATTTCGCTTTACACGGGGATGCGACTCAATGAAATGTCGGCATTGCCTCTGAGTCATATTAAGTTGATTGAAAATCTATGGTGTTTTGACTTACATGGTTTAGATGTAAAAAATGAGGCATCTGAAAGAACGATCCCAATTGCACAATATTTGTTAGACAAAGGGTTCATTGAGTATGTAGATACTCTAAAAAAATCGGGGCAGACACTGCTATTTTCGCAGATACGCAAAGGTAAGTCGGTACCAGGAAGCTCAGGCTGGGGAGATCCTATCAGCCGCTGGTTTAACAGGACTGTACTCAAAAATATTGGGATCAATACCGAAAACGAAAAAAAACTTGGTAAAATTGTGGTGTTCCACTGTAACCGCCGAACTATGATTTCTAAGTGCGTCCAAGGAGGAGCTGAGCATTATCTTATAAAACGGATCGCTGGGCACTCTCAGGAAGATGACATTACTCTAAGCGTCTATTCTGATGTTAATGAAATTCCATTGGCGCTACTGAAAAGTGTTTTGGATACCCAACTGACTTGGCATACCTTAACTGAGTAGTTCAAAGCGAAATAATTGTTGATCTAACGGTTACGGTATTTCATAAATGATCTTCCCCTAACTTTGTAGACACTTTTTACTTAGAAACTGAAGTAAGGTAAAAAGTGTTATGAGTAAAAAATATCTCGATGAATTTAAACAAGAAGCCGTTCGCCAAGTGGTTGAAAAAGGCTATTCTGTACCTGACGTTTCTAAACGTTTAGGTATATCAGATAAGTCACTCTATTACTGGGTGAGTAAGGTAAAAGTACCCGCTAGCCAATCGGCAGAGCAAGAAGAAATACGCAAACTTAAAGCTGAAGTTAAGCACCTGACAGAAGAGCTTAACATCCTAAAGGAGGCCGCCGTGTACTTTGTAAGCGAGTCAAAGAAAGGTACACATTCATAAAATCCCGACTCCATGTTTATCGTGTCAGTACCATGTGCCATGTGTTAAACGTTCGTCGTAGTAGATTTTACGCCTGGTCGAAGCAACCATTATCAAAAAGTGCACAGGACAATGAGCGCTTGCTTGAACGCATCAAAGAAAGTTATGTGCAAAGTGGGGCTGTTTATGGCAGCCCTAGGATCACGCATGATCTTAGGCGACAAGGTGAAAGGTGTGGTGTGAATCGTGTTGCTAAGTTGATGAAGCAGGCCAAGCTCAAAGCTAATATTGGCTATAAGCGACGCTACTTCAAGTCTTCTACGCCTCATATTGCAGCAGATAACCATCTACAACAGCAATTTGTTGTGAGCGAGCCTGATACCGCTTGGGTATCAGATATAACGTACATCAAAACCTATGAAGGCTGGCTGTATTTGGCCGTGGTGTTGGACTTGTTCTCACGAAAGGTTATTGGTTGGTCGATGCAACCTACCATGACATCAGATATCGTGATTAAAGCGTTACTGATGGCGATATGGAGACGACCTGCGGTATCAGAGGTGATAGTACACAGTGATCAGGGCAGTCAATATGCCAGCGGTGACTATTTAGACTTTTTAAGTGTTCATAATCTGATACCCAGCATGAGCCGCCCAGGCCATTGTTTAGATAATGCGGTTGCGGAAAGTTTGTTCACTCACTTAAAACGGAGCGAGTGAAACGAAAAGTGTACGTGAACCGAAGTGAAGCCAAAGCGGATTTGTTCGATTACATTGAGGTGTTTTACAATCGAACTCGACTGCATAGCCACCTTGGACATGTGTCCCCAGATGAATATGAAAATACATATTCACAGGCAAGTTAAGTGTCTACGAAACTGGGGGAAGATCAAATTGCCAATATTTTATAGTTGGTAGTGTTTCCTAATCTACAACAATATAACTGAAATCAAAGGAAATTAGGCTTGTTCTGGCTCAGAACTTTCTATTAAATATTTATGTCAACATAAAAAAACACCCATGCCTGTTGTTTTTTTGAGCAGTTTTGTCGTAGTATACCTTTGCCATGGGATGGTTTATACATATCGGATGTTTGCGGTCGAAATCTTTAATCATTGAAAGGCATAATATTAATTCGACCAAGGATACTGATATGAATAAGGTCATACTATCCATTGTTTGCTCAATGGGGTTCTCGTCTTTATGTTATTCAATGTGCGCTATCGAAGACATAAGTAATCAAAAAATCAAACTTACCTCCAGTGGTCTCTGCCATGATTCTAATTCTAGTTATTACTCTCAAATAAAAAATGGTTATAAGAACAAGTTTAATACCATAGACGAGTGCGTTGCTGCGGGATTTGCACTTCCAAAAGCATATTATGAAAAGGAAGCCTCAGAGATTTACCTAAAGGGGCTGAGCAATAAAACTTCTTTATCTCTTCAAAAACCACTCAGTGCTGCAATCGCATCAAGGTTATCAAGCTGTAATATGGCTACTTCGACAAATGGGAATAGTACTTTGGGGACAACAGTTACTGCAGCGAAAAGCGTGGATGATTCAGTTGACCCAAGCGAGGTTATTGAAAATGTAAAAGCAGAACAAGCCCAAGCTGAAAGTATCAAAAAAGCCTATGACTTTGGTGGATTTAATTGGAATCCAGCCATTGCACTCCTTTCATACAGTGATAAGTCCTATATAGAAGACATTACAATTGAAAGACAAAATACGGATGATGTTGAAGGAGTCATTCGAATCCGTAAGGAAGTTGATTATCAAATGGCTTTAATGATCGAAACTCATTGGTATTTTGGAATTGAAGAAAATCAAATCGAACAATTTGGATACGGACCATTTCTAGCTGTTAGTTTGGCTCAACAAGAAGGCGGTGGATTCGGGACAACCATAGGCTTTGGTCCGATGATGGGGTGGTATCGAGGTGAAGGGAAATCCATGAATGTGGGATTTGGTTATTTCATTGATACAGATTTTACGACTATTCGTGGCGACTTAAAAGATGGTGATACAACCACTGAAGTTGATAGTAGTAAATTACTTAGAAAGCGTGATTCTGATGGTTGGATGTTGCTATTCACAGCGACATTTTGAAAAATTAGTACTTTCATTGAGTTGCTATAATTGGTTAAAAGTAACTTAACAGTTAACAGTAAACGTGTTTGAATTAGTCAAACACGTTTTGAGTGTTTGACGGAATTTAGCATGGTAGGACTAAAAGAGAATCCGCTTCAACAGAATGAAGATGAAGTAATAGTTCGTTCAGATGATCGGATGTATAAACTTTCAGATATCTTAGCTGGTAAATTAGATAAAAATCTTTTGTATAGTTGGCAGTATTCAATCCTAAGCTCACTTGCTTATGACAATGGTAAACAAGTAGACCAAGGTCTCGATGAATTTCTGAAAGATAAGCCAGAATTCAAAGTCGATGCTAATTGGAAAGAATTAAAATTAACTGATAAAGAATTAACATGGTTAAACAATGAAAATCATGAAAAAGGATTGTCTTTTCGAGTATTCTATCTCTTATCAAAATCAGAAACATTTATTTGCATAGCGTTTAGGGGAACAAGATTTACAAAAATAAATGATTGGTTTGCAAATGCACATTGGTTTTCAGGTTTAGCATTGGGGAAAAAAAATTATTATCAACAACTACAACAACATTTTAAATCACTTCTCACTACCATAGAGAGTAAAATTAAATTTGAAAAAATTCCTGAAATAAATAAATGTTCAGAAAATTATAAATGGGTAACCACCGGGCATAGTCTTGGTGGCGGCCTTGCACAACAATTAGCCTACCTTTCTCCCGAAGTGAAATTGTGTTACACGTTTGATAGCACTCCAGTTACTGGCTTTTACAGCATAAATTCGAAAGATAGAAAAGAAAATTGTGCAGATTTAAATATTTACCGATTTTACGAAAACGGAGAAATTCTGGCTTATCTGAGAGCTTTAACTCAATTATTGTATAAATTTAATTACAAGCCCAATAACAACCCTTACATCATGGAATTGAGAGTTAATTTAACTTCAGGTGGTCCTATTTTTCAACATGGCTTGGATGTTTTCAAGGCACTCGCTAAGTCACTATCTAACGATAAAACTAAATTTGAACAATCAACACTTAATGAAATGACCAAGTCAATTATTGAAAAAACTAATAGTAATTAAAAATATTTATTCACTAATATTACTAATGCTTAACAAGAGCTAAAAGGAAATAGTATGGTTGATAAAATGGATTTAGATTATAGCCGCCTCCCTATCGAATTAAAGTATACCGTTGAACGACAAGTACGCAGGAGTTTAATGCAGTTTACATCTGTTTTTGGAATAGTGAATATTGTTACGTTAGTTGGAATCTAGTTGTCAGATTCACGTTCGGGGTTGATTTTTGCCACGACAAATTTGCCATCTTGCCAGTAGCTGAGTTCAATATTTCCTGATGGTAAATGTCGTCTCAATCCCCTTGGGACTTTTGGATCGGGTTCGTATAGTGTGTGCCCCGGTTGAAGAAGGCTACGGGACAAATCCCCACTCTGAGAATCGCGTTCAATAACATAAGAAAGTTCTAAAATATCGATGGGTGTATCTACGTTTTTTTTCATAACTTTAGCTCCATAAGCTTGTCCAGCCAAACTCCTTTAGGTCGTCTTCCACAACCTGATAACTCATCGATATCCTGAAAGTCTATGTTGTACACCTTCTTGTGTTTATACCAAATATCCACGATGTAAGCCCGGTGTCCGGGAAGAATTTCAGCGCCTGAAAATCGGGCTGTGTATACGATATTTAGTTCATCCTTAGCGAATGCTTGGGCAAAACCGTTTAGATTTTTGTCCTTCAACGGATAACCTTTTTTAGTGGTCAACTCGATGACTTTTTGAACAATTTTTAGGTTTATGTTTTTGCTCTTGGTTGTCGTCGTATTTTCTGCGTTCATAGGTGATTTCGTCATTATCTGAATCGAATAGTTTACTCAAACCAAGGCATTAGCTTTGGCTTGAGACTGCGTAGGTAAGTGTTGTTTCTATATTGCAAAAATAGGCAAAACATACACGAAAATCAACGTGAAAAGTCATTAACTATCTGTTTAATAAGAAAAAATAATATGAAATCAATAATGTGGAGAAGGTAAGAAAAACTACTGTAGACGTTAAGTCGTTAAAAAATAACTATTATAATTGTCCTTAGGTATGAAGTTATCGTGGGATGAAATTAGCCAAAAATCAATAGAAAAAACTTCATATTATTTTTAACGTTAAATGTAGTGGCTAATATCTTTTTACAGTTTTGAGGATTAGATTTATATTATCATCTGATAGGCAGCTTTGAGCGAAAAGCGGTCATTGGACTTTCCAACCATGCAAGGTAAGGTCTTACTAATAAACAGTTCGCAGCATAGGTGAAGTCATGGATATTGAAGAAATCTCAAAACAATATCTCTCTAAGACTGAAGAGTAGTTCGGACCGATGTGCTCTGATTGGAAGTATATTGGCACTAAATTTACCGATATGGGCTCACACTTACGCTATTACCTTGATGAGCGATGGGTAGCTATATCTTTAAGTGAAAAGGCACGTAATGATGAAATTCAATTACACTTTCAATTATTCCACGAAATTTACCACCTTCTATATCCAACAACATCTGTCGAAACACGTAACCAAGAAAAACCCACCATATTGAATGAAGGCATCTCTATTTATTTTTCAATACTTGCCATAGAACAATTTGGCGCGGCTCCTGAATTCATTCAAAACCTTCGGGATCACAGCCCTAACTACTATGATGCATTAGCTTTAACTTGCCAGCTGATAGAGGCAGACAATCAAGCTATTTTAAAGCTAAGATCTGTCCAACCCAAATTAAATGAAATTCTGCATCAGGATTTTGAATCAGCTGGGATAGAGATCCTAGAAGAACTTAAATTAAAATTATTGAGTGCATTCTCATGATACTAAAACTGCTAACATGGCGCTGTTGCGGATAAACCTCAAAGCTCGGCGCTATATGCTAAACAAGGAGCAGTGAACTCGATGAAAAAATATCTTTAGAAATGCAATGTAAAGAACTATCTCTACCGCTCGAAGAGATCCAATTAAGCAGACGATGTCTGGCAGCGACAGACGGCATCCCAGCACAGATAATTATCTGTATTTAGATGGGGCTTAAACAGAAATGGAGCCCTGAGTAACCAATTCATGGCCTGTTAGGATGCCACCAATGCGTATTAAATGAGCGGTTCCATTGGTGTGACGGCCAACAACGATATTCTAGTCGACAATATTATTACGCGGACATGTGCTCTTGATATATCTGACCCAATGGCCTTAACGAAAGCTAACAGACATGAGTTCCACAAAATTACATTTCCCTACCCAATAGTAGGTTAAATCGCGAATCTTGTAAGCGACCTGAGATAAGGTCTATGGATTGCGTTTTATGACGAAAGGATCATTACTGGTCTTAACATGATCGAAATGTGACCCTACTAATACCCAATGACCTGGTTTCTGCACCATTGGGAAGCATCTCTCGATTAATTGCACAAATAAAACCCAATCACTTTTGATTCTATTGTTGAGCTATTATCTGAACGAAATACCGTTAGCTAAATTGTACAGCTCTATGACTACAGTTCGTTTGTGGGTCAATAATGACGAGCGCTGCGCCGAATTAACACCTTCTTTTAAGTACATATCCCCAACGACCATAAGTGAACGATCACCAATCAATTTGCTTAAATTTTATCCATTGGCGTGAAATCTGCTTATTCAAAGTAATAACTTTTGAAGGAGGAATAGTGAGTTATGCAGATTAGCTTCACAAAACGGATGTGCTCCATGCGACTGCGTTATATCGAGATTTTCCAAGCTATTCTGGAAACAGGTACAGTAACCGACGCAGCAACCTTACTTCATATCTCCCAACCGGGAGCAACTAAACTGTTACAGCAAGCAGAAAGGAGCCTCGGATTTCCTCTGTTTGTGCGTGCCAAAGGACGGTTGCAGCCTACGCACGAGAGCGTACTAATGCGCAAGCAAATGGAGCGGGTATTCGATGAGTTGCGTGATCTACAGCGCCTGGCATCGAATATCGCTCGCGCTGAAAATTATATTTTGAGGGTTGTCAGTACGCCGACGCTGGGCAATTCGGTCGTTCCTAGTTCGATCATTCATGTACGTCGCAAACTGGGCCGGGTCAATATCGAATTATCAACCCAGCACTCTAATGAAATGTTGCGTTCTCTGGTTCTGCGTGAGGCTGATATCGGTATCACTTTACAAGAGACTCTGCATCCAGACCTAGTTTGTGAAGCTGTTTACAGCACTGAGCTTGTGCTTATCGCTGCCGACGGTACTTGGGATAGTGCAGAAATATCGCGGCCATTAAGTCTGAATTCTTTGGGCGGCGTTGCGACTATCGGTATTGCTACCGACGATAATCTGGGGCGTCAGATTGATTCTATCCTCAATCAAATAGAACCGGCCCCTGAAATTTCAACTTGGGTCCAGACGTATTGGATCGCTCGGGAATTAGTAAGTGGTGGGGAGGGCGTAGCTCTTGTGGACGCTTTCACAGCCTTATCTGGCGGGCCCTCTATTCAGGTTCGGCATCTGGCACAAGCTCTCCCTGTCACTTTGTATGCCGTCTACCGTGTTGATGGAGCACAAGATGTAGTTCGCCGGGCCATTCAAGACGCAGTTGAAACTACCGCCGCTAATCTGATTCGTTCATGGCATACGGGGGCTTGTGAGTGTGGCTTAACCTAGAGTTTATGCCTCATTTTTTCACTTGCTATAGCGTTTAATAATAATTTCTTACGAAGACATCGAAGACTAAATTTCTTGCGAATCAATTCCATATTTATAGTAGGGAATTTATCTATTTTAGTGCTTTTGTAATTTAATGCGCCAATATAGAACAAGTCAAATCTGCCTTTTAAGCTTATTGTCGGTAATTTATTGAACTGGATGTTGTGGCTTGATAATTGCATTTTATCTTTGATGTCTCAGAAAGTCAGCCACTTATCCAGCAGAAATTGCTCAATAGCTATTGTTGTGCTGGCTAATTGAATATTAAGAAAGGTTTCATTATCTCCAACGCAGCTTTAAAAAAAGAGATCTAATCGCTGAACACAGGTTTTTTAGGAATTAATCCAAGCCTGGAAAGGGACGGCCCCCCCTTCGGCGTTTACTGCCAATATCGAGTATTTGCGCGAATACTTAGTCCGATTTAGTTGATGACTGGAATTTTATCCAGATCGGTTGGACAGGTGGCGACGTCCGCATTTGCTATCCCGAAATCCATGTTTGCTATGTCCGTTCATGGCTATCTACAGAGCCAATGTACGAAATATTTATCGATGCTATGAGAACCTTTTATGAGTTTAACCAATCGTATTTTGATAGCTATGTTGGTCGGCATTTTGGTCGGAACACTGCTAAATCTGATCCTCGGTAGCACTGGAATTTCCGAAGGCATCCGTAGTTTTTTACACGTTTACATTGTTGACGGTGTGCTCGATGTCATCGGCCGTATGTTTGTGTCATCGCTCAAATTACTGGTGGTGCCTTTGGTGTTGGTATCTCTCATCTGTGGTTCCAGTTCTCTCGGTGACAGCGTTCGAATGGGACCTATTGCCGGTAAGTCGATGGGGTTGTATCTACTGACCACAGCGCTTGCAATTGGGAGTGCACTCCTGGTGGCAGTGCTGGTCGGCCCTGGAGAAAATATCAATGGTGCCAGTGGTACAAATTTCACTACAACGCCAACGCCACCGTTTATGAATATATTGGTGAATATCGTGCCTTCCAATCCGATTGCAGCGATGGCTGAAGGTAACATGCTGCAGATCATTGTCTTTGCACTTTTATTTGGCTACGCCATCTCTCATGCGGGCGAGTCAGGCCAGCGAATCGCAAATTTCTTTCGGGACCTTGAGCAGGTCATTATGCGCTTGGTGATGGTCTTAATGGCGCTGGCGCCCTACGGAATCTTTGCGTTGCTGGCGTCGCTATTTTCCAAGTTAGGCTTTGCCGTGATTCTGGACTTGGCTGCGTATTTTTTTACAGTGCTCGGAGTGCTTATTTTTCATGCGGTAGTCACTTATAGCCTGCTGCTAAAGGTGTTGTCAGGTTTGTCGCCATGGCCATTGTTGAAAAAAATGCGGTCGGCGTGGGCGTTCGCGTTTAGTACGGCATCTTCCGGTGCCACCTTGCCGATTACCCTGGAAACCGCGGAGCATCGACTGGGCGTTCATAAAGAGGTTGCGGGCTTTGTAGTTCCTCTTGGAGCCACCATCAACATGGATGGAACTGCGATTATGCAGGGGGTAGCCACGGTTTTTATTGCACAGGTGTACGGGGTAGACATGACCATGACGGATTACGTCACAGTTATCTTCACCGCAACCCTAGCGTCTATTGGTACCGCCGGTGCTCCAGGAGTTGGCTTGATTATGCTTTCAATGGTGTTGACTCAAGTTGGTTTACCGGTCGAAGGCATTGCCCTCATTATCGGGGTGGATCGTCTACTGGATATGGTGCGTACTTCAGTCAACGTAACGGGTGACGCCATGGTGTCCGTTTTGGTGGGCAAAAGCGAGGGTAAGCTCGATAAGGGCGTCTATCTCGATCCCCATGCAGATATATAGACTACTTGGGAAGATGCATGGCATACATTTGTAGGCAACAAAGGTGCGAGTATAACATCAAAACTCTGAGGCTTTTGGCGCGAGATTATCAATCTATTTTGGTAAATCTTGAAACGACATAACCCTTGGTTATGTCTCGGCAGGATAAATTCATTGGTGGAATCCGGTACGGAAGTCTTACTCTTGGTCTTAAGCAATTATGGATGCGCAGTTCACGGATTGGGCCGATGAAGTGAACGGTTAATGGCGCAGCAATTTCGGGTGGTATTGGGAATGATGATGCAACAAGCTAAACAACTGGGTGCTATGGGTACCGCTGGAACATCCTGGGCACGAATCCTCGATGCCGAAGTGGGTAAAGCGGTATTGGGTCAGAAGCAAATTATTGAACGCTTGCAGATTGCCTTATTAACCGGCGGGCACGTTCTGCTTGAGGGCATGCCGGGTTTGGCCAAGACTACATTGATTAATGCGTTGGCCAAAGCAATGGGTGTAAGCTTCGAACGTATTCAGTTTACGCCGGATTTATTGCCAAGCGATATCGTCGGAACCATGGTGTATTCGACCGGCGACGGTAAATTCACACCTCATTTGGGGCCGATTTTCGCTAACTTGGTATTGGCCGACGAGATTAACCGATCACCAGCGAAGGTTCAGTCAGCGCTGCTAGAAGCGATGCAAGAGCGGCAGGTGACAATTGGTGGAACAACTCATTCTTTGCCAAAACCTTTTCTGGTAATGGCGACACAGAATCCAATGGAGCAGGAGGGAACCTACCCCTTGCCAGAGGCTCAGTTAGATCGTTTCCTGTTTAAATTGTTGCTGGATTATCCCACACAGGAAGAAGAGTTGGAGTTGATGCGACGCTGGGGGCAGATGACATCACAACCAGAAGTGACTGCGGTGGCTGATGGAGAGCAACTCCTTGAGTTGCGTAAGCAGGTTGACCAGATGTATATGTCGGAATCGGTTCAGGCTTATATTGTTGAGCTGGTGAGGGCTACACGAGATTTGGCCAAGCAAACTGACAGCGACGCCGAAGCGACGTTATCGTTTGGTGCATCGCCTCGAGCGTCACTAAACCTCTTTCAAGCCAGTAAAGCACTGGCCTGGATTCGCGGTATAGACTTCGTCAATCCCGCTGCCGTGCAAGCCGTTTTCGTGGATGTTATGCGTCACCGTATTGGCTTGAGCTACGAGGCTGAAGCCATGGGTGTCACCACAGATGCGGTATTGAAGGACTTGCTGGATAAAACAGCGGTTCCCGATATGGCTAATTATTAAGGGCTGCACTGATGCCAGTTTCTTCACAACAGTTTGCTGATAACACCTTACCGTTGGCGCCGCGCACTGTATTGCGACGTCTGGAATGGCAGGTACAACATGCTGTCAGTACCGCGTTGAGTGGTAACTATCGATCAGTATTCCGCGGTAAGGGTATGGAATTCGATCAGGTGGTAAAATACCAATGGGGAGATGACATGCGAGATATCGATTGGAACGTGACCGCGCGTTTGGGGGAACCCTATCGCAAAAAGTTTATTGAAGAACGCGAACTGTCCATTATTTTTGTTTTCGAAGATACCCCGGCGCTGCAATTTGGCTCGGGTACTCGTAGCAAGCGAGACGTATTATTGGAGGTCGCCGGGTTGCTAATGTTACTTGGCGCCACTCATCGTGATCGTATCGGTCTGTTTTATTCCTCTCCCCAACATAACTGGTTTCAGCGTCCTCAATCAGGTCGAAAGAGTGCTCTGCGCACTGCAGCAAGACTACTTGGACAGCCGGCCCCAGCATTAGATCGAGAGCCAGAGTCCGATATGCCTTGGCGAATGATTCGCCGAGCTGCCACTAACGGAAGTGTAATTTTATGGTTTGGGGCTTTCTTGCCTGGGGTAATACCTGTGGGATGGCGGGCGCTACAACAGCGTTGTCAAACCATTGGTGTCCGTGCAGACGATGCTTGGGACAGTGCCCTACCGGAAAATACTCGACTTTCTACGTATGATCCGATTGCTGGGCGTATTGTCAATCTCGACACCACATCCCGAGCAACACGCTCTTCGCATGCACACTGGAAGAAATGGCGTGAGTCTTGGTTCGAAAAGTTATTTCCTCTAGTGGATGCGCGTCTAAAGATCGATAGCGAAGCGGATACCTTGAAGGCCTTGGTACATCACTTTCAACAACACCAGGCTGGCGGAAGATGGTAGAGGTTAAATTACCATGACAGAGTGGGTATTTCACGATCCCTATTGGTTGCTGTTACTGCTGCTATTGCCTTTAGCAATTTTGCTGCGCCGTCGTCGGGGCACAGCAGTTTGGGTTGTTCCCGAAGCGGAACAATGGCGCGGGTCTGCCCGCAGCGACGCACCGTCTTGGATGGTCGCCTTAGTCTATGTCGCGTTATTTCTGTTGATAATTGGTATGGCCAGACCTCAACAGGTGGTTCCACAACTCGATTATCGCAAGAAGGGGTATGATCTAATCATTGCGATTGATCTCTCCACAAGTATGTATGCAGAAGACTTCCAGCAGGGCGGGCAAACCGTCAATCGTCTACAGGCTATCAAACCAATTATCTCGGCGTTTATCAATGAGCGGCCAGAAGACCGCATCGGTATCGTTACTTTTGCCGGTCGTGCCTATACCTTTGCTCCTCTTACTTTTGATCACGCCTGGCTGCGTAAACAGGCCGCACGTTTGAGTATCGGATTGATTGAAGACGGCACCGCTATCGGTGATGCTATTGGCGTGTCTCTTAAGCGTCTGCGGCAAGGGCGTAAAACCGAAGGGGCGGGGGGCATCGTGGTTTTGTTAACCGATGGTGCCAGTAACAAGGGAGCCTTAGATCCGCGCCAGGCAGCCTCCCTAGCGGCTGATGAAAAAGTGGCTGTTTATACCATTGGTGCAGGTGCTGAAGGTGATGTACCCATGCCGATCTATGATTATGCGGGTAATCGCGTCGGAAAGGAAATGCGCTCTTCAGAAATCGACACATTACTCTTAAGGGATATCGCAGAAGGTACCGGCGGTCTGTTTTTCCGTGCCACTGATGAAGGTGCCGTGCAGCAGGCGTTTGAACTAATTAGTCAGGATGCCAAGGTGGAGTTTGATGCACCGCCACCATTAATAAATCACGAGCAATTTCACGTGCCGGTCCTAGCGGGGTTGATGTTATTGGGGGGGGCGATCGTCGGTATACTCCGACGCCAGATAGGCGAGGTGGTATCATGAAGTGCCCGACGGGAGTGACACGATGATTATTACTGTACATGAGCTTTCACGATTTCTCAGGGAAGACTCGTCGTCCAGAGAATTTGGCGAATTCAGAACTGAGCGTCGAACATGAGTTGGGCGGAGCCACTCTATCTGCTTCTCTTGCTACTGCCTATCGCTAGCTTGATCGCAGTATACCGGATGGAGCGAACGTCACGGCAATCTCGCTGGTTGGCCATGCAAAAGGTTGCGGTTTCCGGTGATCGTGTCCGCACAGTGACTACTGCACACATCCGACCCGCCTGCACTATCAGTATATTGGCAATACTGTTCGGGGTATTTGCCTTGGCTCGTCCTTTGTGGGGTGAGCAGAGCGGTAATTTTCACACCAGTGCCGGGGAAGTAATGATTGCCTTTGACCTTTCCCGGAGTATGTTGGCGACTGATGTTGAGCCTACTCGGTTCGAACAGACCACTGCTTTAACCGAGGGGCTGCTTGACGCTCTCGAAGGCGAGCGGGTCGGTCTGATCGTATTTGCAGGCACCGCTTTTGTACAGGTGCCAATGAGTCCTGATTACCAAATTATTCGTGAGTTTTTGCCGGAACTTGGGCCCGACTACATGCCTCAAGGAGGCTCCAATTATACCGCCATGCTCAATGCTGCTCTTGAAGGATTCGGTGAGGGTGGTGATGTCGATCGTTATCTGGTGGTGCTCAGTGATGGTGAAAGTACAACCGAAGGTTGGCAGGACCTCCTTGAAGAATTGTCTGCTCGGCGTATCCATGTCCTCTCGGTTGGAGTGGGCACAGAAACCGGTGGGTTTCTCGACAACGGCTATGGCGGCTATTACAAGGATGCGAAAGGTAATGTCATTCACTCGAAATTACTGCCTGCAACTCTGGAGACGCTCGCTAATCGGACTGAGGGCATTTATCTCAATGTGATCGATGTGGCATCTGCTGTGGATTCTCTGGTGAGCGAAATTCGTACCGGCAAGCAAGGGCGTTTTGAGGGTGAAGGTAGCGCTGGTGTGTTGGAGCGTTTCCAGTGGTTTTTATTACCGGCGGTCTTGATGGCTTTTGTTGGCTTGCTACGGGAATTCCATCCACGACCAGCCCCCCGTGCTATTCGCCGTAATCTCTCAGGGAATAAACTCAGTCCGAGTACTATTGCCGCAGTGAGCCTCTGTATGGTGGCTGGGAGTTTGTTATACGAGAAGCAGGCCTTTGCCCACTTTGATTCGCAGGCGGATTTTGAAGTCCAGGAAGTCTTCGATAGTAACCCTGTCGAACGCTTACGGGCGATCGTGCGTCATCTGGCTGAATTTGATTACGACGCCTATGACCTGCGCTTGATGGTAGAGACCACTATCCAATATGGCCTCGATGAGAAGCGTCTTGCGCTCGAGCCTACAGAGGGAGTTATTCGCGATGCTATTGAGGCGACCCATCAGGGCGAAGCTTTGGATACCAATGCTGCCAACTGGTCTTTCTATCGTGAACGCTTAGTGGTACTTCTTGAAAAACCTGAGGAAGAGGAAGAGCCGAAACAATCTGAACGTCCACCGAATGCCCTGGATGAAGAGGATGCGCCACCGATGGTGGCCGGGCAAAGTACGCAACAAGCGGCAACCGATTCTTTTGGTCAGGGAGCTTCTGCCAAAACTGATGCAGCCCTAGGGGATATGACCGCGCCAGACGATCTCGATATTAAGCGGGAAGCGAAGCCGCCACCGCCGAAAAGTGTCCGAATGGCATCCCTGCGCGCCAGACGTGGAGATCGCACTGGCACTACCGATCCTATACTGTCGTTTTCACGTGAACGCCTTGAGGAAGTCTCGCGTCGGGATTCTCCTGGTCGTCTTCATCAATTGCTCTCCGAGACGTCTGAGCAACAAACACAAGCCCAGGAGGACTGGTAAGATGGGAGGTTTGGTTAATCTGAAATACCTGTCACTAGCGGTATCGCTGACTCTTCCTGTAGTGGTTTATGGGCAGGACTTTGCAACTAATATTCAAGAAAAAGCTACACATATTACTTTGCCTCCCGCGAATCCTATACCGGTCGGACAAATCGGCGATACGGTTTTTAGTATGCCACCACTCTTATGGCTCTTACCGGCATTAATAGTAACGCTGGTGTTTTGGACGGGCTTGGCCTGGCGGCGCGCCTGGATTACCGAACCCATGCGTCGCCGTCGCCAAGGTGTTCGTGTTCTGCAACGCCTGCGCAGCGATCTTAGTTACAATAATACGCCAAGTGTATCGCAACTGAAGATATGTCTCAGAGGTATTGCTGATAGCTGGGGTATAGCTGAGGCAGCACCTGCATCAACACACGTTCGAGCACTGGTATTATCTCTTAACGGCAAAGAGGCTGAAGCTGAGAAGTGGCATTCATTGTGGCTGCTTTCTGAGCGGGGATTGTATTCCGCCAATGGTTGTCCAGCGCAAGCATGGCTGAATAGTTTCGAAGCTTGTGTGGGTAAGTTGCAGCCTCCAATACGGGTACACCCATATCCATCCCTGCGTAAGCACTGGATACCCTCTGTGGCAACCATGGTATTAGTCATGTTTTCCGTGCCAGCACCTGCAGCAGAACAAGAAGAAGCATGGCAGCAGGCTCTGCAGGAAAATAGCCGCGACTGGGCAGCCCACCAAAATCTTGCTCGTTCCATGCTCGATAACAATGTATTGAATCCTGCCATGGCTCATGCGTTATCAGCCTTCCTTTTGCAGTCCAATAGCGATACGCGACAGTTATTAAAGGCCAGTGTGGCGAGTGCCGGTCCCGGTGACCCTACACTACAAAATGTCTTTGTGGACGAGACATTTGCCGGAGTGCCAGCGCACTTTTCGCCTGCGGTGTGGCAACGTTTAGCCGTACTGTTTGCTTTGTTGATAGCGATTGGCTTAGGTGTTGCGGTGGCAGGGCTCTACCGCAAAAATCGGCATTATTGGTTCGCAACCGGGGCTGTTATCGCGGTATGTAGTATTAGTGCTCTGATAATGAGTCAGATAAGTTGGTCCGCTTACGCTGACCTGCGTCATGCTGATGCGGCGATTGTATTACAACCCGTGAATCTCCTTCCAGAGCCTACAGACCTCGTTCCCAGCGAAGAAAGTTCGCCGTTGCAGAGCGGCGCTATAGTTCGTGTTAATCGAGAATTCCTCGGTTGGTTACAGGTGAAAAACGCCGTTGGTAAGCAGGGTTGGGTACGTGCCAGAACGACTATGTCCCTTTACGGGGATACGACTGACTAAACGCTCATAACCTCTGGTTATACATACCTGTCAGCAATTCATTGGTCGCCATAGTAGTGTCTTGTATAAGGTAAAAATTCAAGCGACCAAACGCTGGTCGCCCAACTTTCCGCTAGATGGAGATTTTATGAAAACGATACAACGTTCTTTTCTAGGGCTAATCAGTTCCGCTCTTTTGGCAATGATGCCACTCATGGCAGATGCTCAGTCAGTGTCTAAAGCCGCAAAGGCCACCATAAAGCCGGTGCGGATTGCGGTATTAAAATTTGCACATGAAACTGTGACTTTTCTGCCATACGATACCACCATTGATGACTTCACCTTTGAAGGTTCACCAGCTCGGGGTGAGGCGTTACTAAGCTCTTCGCCTGAAGGCTATATCGGTGGTTTTGTTAAAGTTGCCCGGGAGCATGCGAATGTTGAATTGGTCGGTATCGAGTCACCATTGGGCTCCAAACGAGGGTCGGGATCCGGTTGGATTACCAAAGAAGCTTACGAACACTTTGTCGGCAAGATGATTTCTGAACTGAAAGCCCAGGGGCCCTTCGATGGAGTTTATCTCTCAGTGCATGGTGCTATGGGGGTTCGTGACGTAGCAAAACCCGAAGCAGAGCTTGCCCGCCGCGTTCGCGAAGTGGTGGGCCCCAAAGCGTTTATAGTTGGTACCTTCGACCCTCACGGTAATGAAGACAAAGATTTTCTACGCTATGCAGATCTGGCTTTCTGTATTAAATATTATCCCCATTACGATGGTTACCTGCAGGGCGAGCGAGCCGCGCGTACTTTGATCCGCACTATTCGCGGTGGCTATACACCAACCACGGCTACTCGCAAACCACCGATCATCACGCCTTCAGTATTGCAGTGGACTGGGCAATCCCCTTGGATGGATCTGATACAGCGAGCCCTCGTTTGGGAAGCACGTGAGCCAGATGTCTATGTGAACTTCTACTATGGCTTCGCGTTTATGGATTCTAGTGAAGCTGGTATGACTTTCCAAGTTATTACCAACGGTAATCCTGAATTGGCTAACCACATCGCTGATGATATGGCAGAAACCGCCTGGCGTTTACGGAAAGATCTCTATTACGGCACTAAAGTCCATTCCATGAAGGAAGGTGTTGGACTAGCAAAAGCGGCAATGGAAAAAGGTGAAACGCCAATCGTACTGGCTGATCACAGTGACCGGTCAGGTGCAGCGACCTGGTTGTTGGAGCAAGTCATCGAACAGGGTTTGAGTGATACCTTGATCGCCACCGTTGCAGATGCGGCCCTTATCGATGAGCTGCGTGAAAAAGGCGTCAAAGTTGGTGACAAGTTTGACTATGATGTCGGTGGCAAACTGGATGTATCTGCCGGAGAGCCAGTACATGTAAACGGTACGGTTAAAAATGTCAGTGGCGGAATGACTCGTGGGCGGGCGATGGGATCCCAACTTTGGGTAGGGGTCGAGTTTGGCGATAACAATATGTTGTTGATCAGTCCTTATCTGCATCAAAACACCGAGCCTGAGGCTTTCGCCTCCATCGGCATCAACCCCGAAGATTACAAGGCTATCGCCATTAAATCCAGGGTTCACTTCCGCCGAGGCTATCACGACAATGCCTATGCCCCGACGATTCTGCTGGTGGAACCAGATCAACCTTTCCTTGGCACCATTCGTCTGGAAGGCCTCAATTATCAACACCTGAAACTGGAAGACTTCTATCCATTTGGAAAAGACGTTACCTATCCATAAGTGTTTGAACTCTTACCCCACCGACAGCAGGTAACCTACTGTCGGTCTTTTCTGCAATGAACATAGGAATTTATTATGTCCGAAAGAACGCTCACTAACAGCTTTCGGCTACGGTTATATCACACATGAGTAAGACTTTGATTCGGTCTCTTTTGTGTTTTTTCGTCGCCAGCGTACTGATAATATTAGTTGTATCAAAGGCTGCCGCATCTCAAGCCTATATCGAATTAGACGTCAAGAAATCAGGTCACATCGGTGGCCAGTTGCGTGTCAGTGTGACGGAATTACAGGGTGTTCTAAATTTAGATACTGATAGGAATAACCAAGTCTCCTGGAAAGAATTATACCCCCATCGTGCCGATATCGAAGCCTATCTGATAACGGCTTGTTCATTCTCGGTCAATGATCTTGCGGCCATACCTCGCGTCGGGGAAATAGCTTATGGATTGCAAGGAGATATTCCGCAAGTTGCTGCGGCAGTCACGTTGAACGGCCAGCCACCCATCCTCGATATTACGATTGATTGCAGCCTTAGCGATTTTAACCTCGCTAAAAACCCGCGCAGGGTTAACATTCATTGGCCCAGTGGAGGTTCCCATCAGGCGCTCCTAAACGCCCCTTTACCCAGAGAAAATTTTGAAGAGTCTAGTGCACATCAAGATAATTTTTTCGATTTTATTATCTCCGGAGTTTGGCACATCTGGATAGGCTACGATCATATTTTATTTCTGATCGCCTTATTGATTCCTGTGGTTCTACAGCGCAGTGCGTCTGGTCGTGAACCGGTGAAAGGGTTTGGTAAAACCCTTCTCCGAGTCGCGGTCATTGTTTCTGCGTTTACAATCGCCCATTCGATCACCTTAAGTCTCGCAGTAGTCGGTATTGTGCAATTGCCACCGAAACTGGTGGAGTCTGTAATTGCCGCGTCCGTCGCTTTGGCGGCGCTTAACAATTTGCGACCATCTGTTGCTGGTGCCCAAGGTGTTTGGATAGCCTTGCTGTTCGGTCTGTTGCACGGTTTTGGTTTTGCCAACGTCTTCCACGACGTCGATGCCGGGGACAACTTCTTGTCTGCGCTTGTCGGTTTCAATATAGGTGTAGAACTTGGTCAATTTGCAATTGTGGCGATATTTGTCCCGTTGGCTTATCTTCTACGGCGTACTCGCTTCTATCGCTTGGGCGTGGTTTACGGCGGTTCTTCGTTAGTAGCGTTGTGTGCCTGCGTATGGTTGGTGCAGCGGGTTAACTCCTGACAAAAATAAAGTTATTTATCGAATAGTTGCTCTGTCGAGTTTACGCTATATTGTCATTCGAGCATGCTACCGGTAATCGGTGGCATTTTTTTTATTTCTGCCTACAGAAGGGCCCCCGGGGCCGGTAACCACTTTCCCTGGCTCAACTGAATTCTGTTTCAACCAGGTCTGTGTTCAAACATTCACGCGTTGAAGAGCCCCTCCTAAAAGCTCACTGGATATTAGGATTACTATACTTATTGGTTGGAAAATGCCAGATTAGTCTGATTTGGTGTGATCTCGACGAGGCTAAGTATTATCTAAATCATCGACTGATGTTCGTTAATATTTCTTGCCACGCCCCCCCCCCCCGCGAAAAATAACTGATTTGTAACGTGTTCTGACCCCTTTGCACCGATAAGGAGCGTTAGCTATGCGTTTATCTCGTAAATATAACGAACAGTTATGCAACGCTCTTAACTTTTCATTGGTGGCCAAATCGACATACGTCTAGATTGGTATTGAGTTCGAAGGTCCGAAGCAGCAAGGGAGGAGCAGAGCAGGAGGGCATGCTTTCCTGTTTCGTGCTCCGGCAACATTCCGAGCAATGGCCAGATGCCAACGAAAATTTTGTGGGGATTTTTCATGTTACAAGCGGATAAATATTTATCAGAAAAGGGTTTTAGGTTGTCTAAGGTGGGTATACTTCGGAAGGTGATTGTGTTGAGCATCGCTGCGGGGGCGGCTTCACATGCAAATGCCCAGAGTGAATCAGAAGTATCCGATCCAGCTATGGAAAAAATTGTGGTGACAGGTACCAGTATTGCCCGTGACGATAGCGAGGCGCTGCCCGTAACTGTGATGAGCCAGGAAGAAATGGATCTGCGCGATGCTGGTACACCGGTTGAACTGCTAACATCTCTTCCGTCAGTAACCGGCGTTCCACTCAATGAATCAACCCAGGGCGGGGCGGGGGCACGGGGTGACGTGGCCGGTATTGCCATGCGTGGATTAGGTACGGAAGCGACGTTGGTACTTTTAAATGGTCGTCGCATTGCTGCCCACGGTATGGCACAAGGTACGACAATGACAGTTAATGCGAACACCATGCCTGCACGTGGCTTGCAGCGGGTTGACGTGCTGCGCGATGGAGCTTCGTCGATCTATGGTTCAGACGCGGTAGCTGGAGTGGTCAACTTCGTGATCGATTCAAAGTACGAAGGCACCAAGCTTGAGGTACAGGGCGGCTTCAATGAAATCGGATCTGGCGATAATCGCCGTTTTACCGCTACTCACGGCGGTTACTATATGTCAGATAAGTTGCATGTGACGACTACTTTGGACGTATACGATCGTGATCCTATATACATGACCGATATCGGTGGTGACGCTGATAAGGTATCTAGAGTACCCTACGGTTTCAATTCCGTTAACGGACCATTTTTTGATCGTAACGCGTCCAGTCAATACCCAATCTTTTCTGTCGATGGTTTGGGCACCCGCTATATGGTCCCAACCGGTGAAGGCAGCGCTATTATAAGTGATACCCCTGGGGCACGTGACGGCGAATTTTCTCGCGATGCATACTATGATATGAACTCAGGTGGTTATTCATTACCCGAGACATCACGCCTGAACTGGTTTACACAGTTGGACTATGAACTGGATAATGGCGTGCAGCTGTTCGGTGAGGCGCTTTACTATGCCGCTGAATCCAACATGGAGCGAGCCCCAGTCGCATATAGTGCCTCTGCCAACCGGACAATCGTTATCGATGCGGATAATCCGATAAACCCTTATGATGCCAATGTGACTCTCAGTAACTATCGCTTTGTCGATAACGGCAATGAGCGGGCAGAAGTGGATACCGAAGCGTTTCGTGGTGTTCTTGGAGCTCGCGGCGATATCAGCGCGAACTGGGACTGGGAAACGGCGGCCACATATTCGAGAAACCGTACCCGTGATATTTCGCAAAATGCCATTCGGGAATCTGCAGCCATTGCTGCGATTGATGCCGGCTTATACAATCCCTTTGGTTATAACTTTGATACCATCGATGGGGTGGTTACTCCAACCTCAGGTTATGTCAACGACCCAGATGTCATTGATACGTTTTCTCAGAAATTTAGGCAAACAGGTACGGACATTTTAGCAACTGCTGATGCACGGGTGACCGGTGAACTCGTCGAAACCTGGGCCGGAGCATTACAAGTTGCCTTTGGTGTTGAGTATCGTTACGAAGACTATCTGTTACATCGACCACAGTACGCGGGGTTGAACTATGAAGGTAATGAGCTAGGCCTAGACCCTGACGATAATGACTTTATCCAGGCTTCACCAGCAGCAAATCTTTCCGGTACCCGCGGTGTTTTCGCCGGATTTGGTGAAGCCGTTATTCCGTTGGCCTCTCCGTATAACGATATTCCTGGGATCTACAGTCTGTCGATCGGTGCATCACTGCGCTATGAGAACTATGATGATTTCGGTAGTACCACAAACCCGAAATTTACCATCGATTATCGTCCGGTCGAGGCGATTATGATCCGGTCATCTTATAACGAAGGTTTTCGCGCTCCTAACCTGGCGATGCTTGGCTACGAGCGAACCACTGTAGCGTCTTATAATGACCCATATCGTGCCGATCTTATTGGTGGCGGTGAATCTCCTCGCTTGCAAACAACAGGTGCTCTCGGTGAGCTTGAACCAGAAACGTCTGAAGGAATCACTTTAGGGGTTGTTGTTAATATCCCTTGGGCTAGTGGTCTGAGCTTATCAGTAGATTACTTCAAGATCGAGATGGAAAACGTGATTGCCACGCCTAACGCCAGCCAGATTCGCAACGATGACGCGGCGCGTTTACAGACGGCAACGCAGGCTGCTTTGGATGCAGGTACCTCAATTGATAATATTAATTTGGGTAGTGGTACTGACAGTTATGTGGGTAACCCGAATGTTGTACGAGCTGCTGTTACCGATGAAGATCGTGCCGTCTTCGCTGACTTCAATGCCAGTCGACCTCAATCGCAATGGCTGGCTGCTGCCGGTCAACTGATCAATACGTTAACCTCATTCGCTAATCTGGATAATCAAGAGGTTGCAGGTTACGATTTTAACGTCACTTATAAAATGCCAGATTTCTCTTGGGGTACTTTATCATTTGTCACCGACTGGACTTATCTGGATGAGTTTACTCGTACCGGTGGGTTGACAGGTGTTTCAGAAGAAATCCTGGCAACCGATGGCAATGCCGAGCTGCGCGGCTCCATGTCTTTGTCATGGGAAAACGATACTTGGGCTGCAGGTGTTTCCGGTTACTATATTGGCGAATATGCCGATACCGCTGCGACATTCAATCCAGATGAAACCTGGAACGGCAGCCTCCCTGGCTATGTGAAAACCGTAGATGGCGTTAACTATTGGAAGGTTGAACAAAATATAACCTTCAATGCTTTTGTCTCTAAGACTTTTTATGTTGATGATTCTTTCCTGGATGGAACTTCCATTCGACTCGGGGTGAAGAATCTTTTGGACGAAGAGCCTCCATTGACCCCAGACTACGCTGGTTATGATCCCTCTGTCTACAATAGCGTCGCGATGGGACGTGTTTGGACCCTGCGTTTAACCAAGGACTTCTGAGAGTAAATTGGCACCAAACTCTTTTAATCTTAAAGGATATATAATTTATGAAAGTAAAATTCAGTGCCGCCAGTGCGGTTGTAGTTGGCCTTCTTGCCATTCAGTTTTCTCAGTCCGCATTCGGGCAGGTCTGGGAGTCCGCCGGGGGTGAGAAAGACGAAATGGTCTTTGTCCTAACTGGAGATTCAATCATCAACCGCCGGATGTCGACCATCAACAAGCCCAAAATTGACAAGATGTTCGATGTCATTCGGGGGGCTGATGCCGCCTACACCAATTTCGAAAGCTTGATTCACGATTTTGAGTACCCACCGGCGCAACAGAGTGGGGGAACATATATGGGCTCGCCGCGGTTTGTACTGGATGAACTCGAGTGGGCAGGCTTCGATATGGTGTCCCTCGCCAATAACCATACAGGTGACTATGGCATCGAAGGGCAGCGTAGTACGCTAAAAGCTCTGGCTGAAACAGACCTGATTTACGCTGGCGTGGGAGAAAATCTCGCTCTGGCCCGTAAGCCTGGTTATCTGGATACCAAGAAAGGTCGTGTTGCAATGATCTCCCTGTCGACAAGCTTTCCCGATGCTAGTATCGCCGGACCCCAGCGAAAGGATTTACGCGGCCGTCCAGGTCTGAATCCACTGCGTCACTCGGTGACATACACCGTCCCTCAAGCTACCTTCGACACGATTTCGGAACTATCCGGTGGACCTGTCAATGCTCAAAAGGCCGCTTTCCGTGGTGTACCCGAGGGTTCGGTCTATTTTGGTGGTGCTTCTTACGAAGTAGGTGATGAACTTAGCAAAATAACTAAGCCTAATGAGCGAGATATGAAAGAGCTTATTGCCAGTATTCGTGATGCGAAACAGCAGGCGGATTGGGTTGTTGTCGCTGGCCACCACCATGAGTCATTAGAGCTGGACAATCGCGATCAGCCAGCGGCTTTCTATGTTGAATTCGCCCATGCAGCCATAGACGCCGGTGCTGACGTGGTGGTTTCACACGGACATCATATGTTGCGTGGTGTCGAAGTCTACAGCGGCAAGCCGATTTTTTACTCTCTGGGGGATTTCGTTTTTGAAAATGATTTAGTTGATATGCAGCCTGCGGATAACTACGACAAGGTCAGTCTAGACGGTGATGCCCTGCCAAGCGGCTACTACAGCAAGCGTTCCAAAAATGACACCGTAGGCTTCCCAGCCGACCGCCGTTACTGGCAGTCTGTTGTCGCTGAGGTCGTTTTTTCTATAGACGGCAGGCTGAAAGAAGTGCGTATGCACCCAATATCTCTCGGTTTTGGTAACAAGCGCACCCAGCGAGGTCAGCCCTATCCAGCACCCACAGAAGAAGCAGATCAGATCATCGGCGACCTGAAGCGAGTCAGCGAACCCTTTGGAACACAATTTAAATACTCCAAGGGGCTGATTACCGTGACACCTTAGCCAAAACTCGCCTGCAGTATTTCTGGCGGGCATTTCTCACCAGCAAGTAACTAATTGTCTTTATACTAAATAGGGACGATTAGTTACTTGCGACCTGGCGAATATCAACGAGCAGGTATTCGTTCGCTGGGCAGTGGTTGTGCCCATGTTTAATTTCTACCTTTGAAAATGGTGTCAACAATGAATACGGTATATCTCAACGGCGACTTTCTGCTTGCCAACCAAGCCAAAATCTCTCCTCTTGACCGGGGCTTTCTGTTTGCTGACGGCATCTATGAAGTCATTCCTGCCGTAGGAGGTATTCTATTCGGCCTCGACGAACATCTAAAACGCTTAGAGCGTTCCCTCGCAGCGTTATCCATTGAAAATCCGATGTCTAAGGAGGCTTGGGTGAGCCTCTGTCACGATATGGTAGCTCGTAATGGAGAGGGGGACCTCTCAATCTATATCCAAGTAACCCGTGGCGCTCCCTACAAGCGCGATCATAAATTTCCGGCTCCCGCGGACGAAGTCAAGCCTACAGTGTTCCTGACGGCATCGTCTTTGGAGCGTTCGTCAATTTACAATATTGACGCGACAAAGGGGGCTAGTGCGATTGTCCGTGATGATATTCGCTGGTCTCGCTGTGATATTAAATCCGTCTCTTTACTACCTAATGTGATGATAAAGCAGGAAGCCAATGAATCTGGCGCTATGGAAGCGATTTTAAAGCGCGACGGTTTTATCACCGAGGGTACTTCGTCCAACGTTTTTATTGTGAAAAATGGCATAGTGGTCACCCCTCCCCTTAGTAATCGTATTCTGCCGGGGGTGACTCGCATTTTCGTCTTAAAAATGTGTGAGGAGCTGGGTTATAAATTAGAAGAGCGCGATTTTACCGAAGACGAACTGCGTGCAGCAGATGAGCTCTGGATCAGCAGCTCCACCAAAGATGTTTTGCCCATTGTTAGCCTTGAAGAAGATGCGATTGGCGATGGTAAGCCTGGTCCAATGTGGAAGGATTTAGCTGAACGTCTAATGGCTTTTAAACATCCCGATTAAAAAGTCTGAATAACTGCTTTATGGGGATCTTGATGACGTCATCGTAGGGTTGAGCATTACCACAAAGCTGTGCAGCACCAATTAGCCTTTACCACGGCCGATGCTTGCCAAATAGTGCAGACAGCGAGTTGATCTGTCGCATGAAGCGGACGCATTTTTCAACAGGGTAGACCACTAAGTGGCTGCATATTCTTTAGTATAAGTTCTGATATGACTCACAATAACCACCACCATGCCGCTGGCTGGAAAACGGCAAACAGCAAACAGGGGGGAGATGCAATCCTGAAGGCGGGTTTGCCCAAGGCAATCATAACCCGCAATTGCCGGAAGGCCTCAGATATAAAAAGCACCAAAAACAATACTCCCGTCACCAACATTTTTACCTGGAATGTGCCTCTGTCAAAATCGATCCTACTGCATTATTAATGATTGACTAACAATGACAAATTTGCCTATATGTAGGGGACTCCATTTAAGACTAGACCGTCGGAGAAAATGCGGCCATAAAGAGGTTGTTGGTTTAGCCGAATGTGCTTAGTTTTACAAAAAATTTTGCTGCATCTTTCGAAATAATGACTTCGCGCTTAGTTTTTTCATGCCATCATTTCTATTAAGTGGGCTTAAATATAAACGTACATAACAAGTGACTATGGTGTCAATCATTGAATTTTCGCCATATTCTCATCCCACATAACCCCGTCTCTCACCATAGAATTTAAGATAATAATCATCTTTCTCAGGCAAGCGATAATAGCGACCTTTTTTGGTTTGCCTTGCTCAACTAATCGTTGGTACGTCGATTTAAAAACAGGATTACACTGCATGGCTGACATCATTGCCATGAACATAACTGTGCGTATCTGGTGTCTTCCTCCTTTGATTTTTCGCTGTCCTTGATAAGTCCCGCTTTCTCGATTGATAGGAGCCACACCGATTAGAGAGGACGCTTGTTTGTTGGCGATATATCCTAGTTCAGGCATATTACTGAGTAAGCTAAAGGCAACGACTTTGCCTACACCAGGCATTGACTGAATGATGGCGTTTTTAGCTTGATACTCTGGACAGTCTTCAATGATCCCATTCATTAACGTATCGACTTTTTCAATCTCACGCATCAGTATTTTAAGCAGTGCATTCACGCTTTTGTGTAGTGTCTTAGGGAGTATTGTCAGCCTGTTTTTCTCCATCGTTTGCATACTGATAAGCTGTTTGCGTCTCGATAATAAATCGCTCATTAATTGCATAGTATCAGGACGTAATTCAGACTCTGCGGGCTGTATGGCCTCACCATAATGCGCAATAAGCTGTGCATCGAGTTTATCGGTTTTGGCTAAACGACCAATGGCCCCAGCAAACTTTTTAATGTGGGCTGGATTAATAATTGAAATAGGTAAGTTGGCTTTTTTACAGGCCACTGCAAAAGCAAATTCTAATCGACCTGTTGCTTCAATGACAATTCGTTCAGGGCGATGTGTTTTAATCTCTTTTATTGCTTTTTTATCCCATTATCATCATTGGTGACTGAAAAATAAATATCTAATGGACGGATATAAATATCGAGTAGTGTTTTACCCGTATCGACACCCACTGTAATGCTTTGATTTGCGTTTGTATTCATAATAAGCTGACTCTGCCTTGCTAATTCGGGTCGGTAACCGAGTTATCGAGGCCCAGTTGACTATCCGAGTTTTATGCTTGGAGTCCTATGTAGCGTTCGTAATTGGTAGCGGTCTCTCAACAGAGGAGCCAAAACATCATCGAACTACTACATAAGAAGGCTATAGTTGCTGCTATAGCTTGGGCCTCACTTTACCTAAAACTGAAAAGGATAGAATGTGAATTCAAGGAAAGATTATCCATACAAAAACATAATAGTGGGGATTTTACTCGCTGAAAAAGCGCTCCTAAAATTCCCATACGTTAAGCGTTAATGTCCAGTTTACGTTTAAAAGCCAATAAATATTAGAACAAACCTACTGCTAAATTCTTTCCCTGATTGTCAAATTCAGGGACACCCTGACCGCCTCCTTTCTGCTAATTAAGGATCGTTCCCTGACCTGCTTGACTATGTCTGCAATTGGCACAAACTTACTACTCAACCCAAACACTATAACTGGCTGCTTACTCTGTGGAGCTGCCAAAGAACTCACATCAATTGCTCGCTCATTGACAACAAAAATATTGTTGGATGAGGCAATACATTGCTAACGTGAATACGACAAAGTCGCTCGGTAATTAATCCTACATTTGCATTGACACCTGGTGTCTGCCTTAAGTTTAAAGGTAGAAGAGCATTAAACTGTTTGTGAATCCAGGTATCTGCATATGTCACTTAAATGAATCACGCTGCCCTTCAACATATATTTTAAAGCAGACTCATGATTGAAATTTTTATTGGGCTTTTGTGGCCATGCATCAGCTTGTTCTCGTGAAGGAAACAAAATGCCAGGGTTTTATAAATACGAAGTATGTATGAATTACGGTCTAGTGTTTCTGTCGATAAATTAGCTACTCGCTCTTTTTTCCAGTCAAAAAGGTCGATTCAGCCGGATTACCAAGTAAAACCATCTGTTCGTTCGGTCTGACATCCCATGCGCTGACTATGTTAAAAAACACTGATAGCGCAACACGTGCTGTTTTCATAGGATCTTGGTGTAGTAAAGCTTGCTCATTTTCAGACATTAATTAGTTCTCTGTGCCTTGTGTATAAAAAGGACCCCACAAGGGAGTGTGGCTCAACATACGTCAATTTTAAACGTTGCATGATATATATGGCACCGACCAGCCCTATATGCTGAAGTGTCGAGATCGTCTGTGGATCACTATTAACTAAGTTTGACGTTCCATGGCAACAGGTGAACAATGTCGTCCCCCGGTCGCAATGCGGGGGGGCGCTTAACAATGTGTTGAGTTAATTGAATGGCACTAAGCCATTGGCTCAGGCTATAAGCCATCGCTTTCCCGAATGCCGTTTTGGGCGGCAGCTGATTAACGGATTTATCCAGCCAGTCTTTAAATTGCATGATTAGGGGCAAGACTGTTGTTTACCGCGCCACTTATATATCTTGTACCAGCTCATGTTTATCCGGTTTCTATCCTGTAGAGCTTCTGAATATGATTCAACTCCCTATAGTGCGTCAACTATCCTGACATAAGAGGGAAATGGCTGATCGATTTCGACCGGTACATGCATTAGTTACTAAGCCATCTGTCTGAACATAATACCGAATTATAGATTGGGAAAGTAAGCAATATAGCACCCCACTATTTTCTATAGGGCTTTATTACATAACATCAACATGTCATGCCGTGGTTTAATCTGTTGACAGAGTTCTTAACGCTAGCAAAGCCGGCGTCACTCATAAGTAAAGACAAGGGGGTAACGCTACCTAAGCCGATATTCTCAGTTACGAACCACGATTGTGCGCGTTTTCTCGTTCCAAAATACGCAGTGGCAATTGACATGAGTTTTAGTAATTTATCTTCGGGAGATGATAATTCTGAATTCAAAATCCGCTCGATCGCATCAGATTCAATGCCATATAAATCGCTTAACATTTCAAGTTCTGACGTATTCATTTTATTACTCCTTTTTAAAATCATGCATTCATTATAGATGTACCACAATAAGCAGTTGATAAATGCCTAAATTTTTTTACAGAACCACCTAACCTTCAGTATACAAACGGTATAAGGAAATCAACGACACCGTTGTGTAATTCTCAGTTGAACATCCACACTTTGATCAGCAGAATTTTTGTGTATATGAGTCAGTTTGTGAACTGTTCTAATTTTATTATAATCCTGATTACCCACAAAGCTCAGCCCTTTGGCTCCCGAGCTCTATAAGCCTCGATTTTACTGCTTTTTACCTCCGTGAATTATTCGACCGCTCGATAGACATGGCGGTTGAATGTCGCTGATAGCCTTTATTGTTTAGACTTTCAGAGCCATGCACTTACGGCATGGCTGAGGATCATAGGTAATCAGGATTATTAGTTTTTTACTTTTATAGTACTCGCGAATTCAACTCCGAAGTGCACCACTCGCTAAATTAAGCTGCGCTGCGTAGTTCATTAAAAACAACTAAGGGTTGTCTATACCCGAGGCATTTTCTTGGCCTCAGGTTAAGTGCCCGTTGCGCGTCAGCGACCTGTTCGTTTGTAACGGTCCTTAAATCGGTGCCTTTTTTAATATATTGCCTTAGCAAGCCGTTAAAATTCTCGTTCAATCCTCGATCCCAAGATGAGTAGGGATTGGCGAAGTAGATATCGGTTTTTAGTTTTTCTGCAACCTGTTCATGACCGCAGAATTCTCCGCCATTATCAGCTGTTATCGTGTGCATATGACTACGGTGTAGCGCAACTTAACCACTTTGATTTTATATAATGGAAAAAATTACACTGCTTGGGCGAAAAACAACTCTAAATATGACGATTTAAATTTTTCAATAGGCTCGGGTGAACGATTAATGTGATTTCTTCTTAGCTGTTTATTGCATTTACAATGGATACTAGATCGAAGTAAGGTAAAACGTGTTACGGGTTATAATATTCCGATTAATTAAACGTGAAGGCGTTATTGGTGATGGGATATTTGAGAAAACTTTCCTTCATAAACAGAAAGTCGGCCTCTAAGCTCTGAATTTTCAATCAGGAGCGTGGCATTTTGGTCTGCAAGTAGCAGCAATTCACTTTGTGATTCATCCAACTCAGTTTCTAACCTAGTAATACATTGGTCTGCTGAAGCTTCGCTTTCCACATAAAACGTGAGCTTTTCGAGCTGGGATTGCTCCAAAGTTTTGAGGCGCTTATCGAACATCTGCTGGCCTTTTAAATAGGCCTCGATTGTTAACTGCTCGATTGCACAGGAAACCCTTTCCATAAGCAGAGACGCATTACCGGCATAATCGTCCGGCAGGGCTTCAAAGCTGAGCTCTGTGCTTTGCTCAGGTAAAAACTTTTGCTCTCTTTTTTTACAAATGCCTCCCAAATAGACTTAATGCGCATAAGCCCACCGTGGTATCCAAGTTGTGCTCTAATTGCGCCTGGGTTCGGTTTCTTTCCCATGTCTTCGAGTTCACGTCCAGCTTGGATGATATCTTTTTCTTGAACGTCAGGATGACGGGCCATAATAGAATTCCTTTAATTTCTTTAGTTAAATTAATTTGTTTACTTTGCCAGGTTGTCGCTATAACTGTATAGGAGCAACTGCATGTAAATGATGATGGAGTAATTTAGGCGAATGATGCCCTACACATTCTGTGAGGTGTTGCAGGCACGAATGAAATTTATTTTCACAGAATCTGCCGTTTTTGTTGGTAAATCCGACCGTCAGCAAGTAGCGCATTTGATAGCTCAAAGCCTTTGATTTTTTAGACAGTTGTAATAGCGGTAAAGAGCAAATTTCTACAGTAAGGTCGTCCAGATCAGCTCTATAGGCAATTGCCGACAAGGTACCATCGGAAGTGACTTTTTTAACTTTTCCAATCTCATGAACGAAGGCAAATGCAATAGCGATATCCTGATATTCAATGTTCACGCTTTTGTCTTTCAAAAGGCTATCTGCAACTTGCAAGGTTTTCGACAGCAGGCAATTTTCCACGCTTTGTTTACTTCCGATCTTTGATGGGCAATTAATAAAGCGATCTGCAATATCGGCTTGTAAAAGCGTTTGTGATACAAACTTCTTTAGGTGCCCGTTATCGATCGAATTAAACAAGTTAACGGTATCCTTTAATAAATCTGGATAGGGACACAGCGCAGAAGGAATAGCTCTGATGTCCAAGTTATTAATCAGCGGTTCCTGAGTAACAGCCTCGATATAAACACACCGTAAATAGGGTTTGCCGAGATGCGTTTTGACACACACCTCAACATAAACAAGGGAATTAGCCTTAAATGCCGAAAAGAAGTGACCTTTATCGAAGCAATAAATTTTGACCGCTGTTGCGCTATCAGATAAACGCATTTCCCAGTAAGGTTTACCATGTTGAGTTTGTTTTAATAAACAACCGACAAGAAAATATCTGCCCTTAAAGCGTTTGAACCGATTTGAATTCAGCAACGATGGTTGGATAGAATTACGCATTATCTTTCTCCTCGCTATTCGGTTCAGCCATGACATTTGTCAGCATGCGTTCAATTGCACTGCCATCTGTTCGAGTTAGGTTCGGAACAAAGCGCGAGTAAATACGAAACAGCATCTCTGTATTGACGTGACCCATTTGTCGAGCGATCCATTCTGGGTTTTCGCCGCTTGCTAACCAAAGTGTCGCCGCTGAATGTCGAGTTTCATAGGGGCGACGTTTTCTCAAGCCTAGGTGCTTTAATAGAGGATGCCAAACTCGTTTCGTCACAAGATCATGGCGCAAAGGGCTTCCCGTTTTTGAACAAAAGACGTACTCGTTGTTGAAAGTAATTTTTCGCATGTTGTGGAGAGCATCAAATACTTGTTGATTCATTTGAATATCCCGTTGACTACCGTCTGTTTTGGTATATTCAACATGACCATCCACTATGGTTTCCCTGATTAAAATCAGTCGATTTTCGAAATAAATATAACGCCACTTTAAGCCATCGATTTCCCCGGTTCGCATTCCTGTAAAAAATCGGACCGTAAAATAATCTTTAAAATCAGGTCTAACAGTATTCAGAATGAGCCTAATTTCGTGAGGCGTAAAAGGCTCAATATCGGATTTAGGGACCTTTAGCGGTTTAATGCCCATATAAGGTGTTGTAAACTCGTATCGGTCGGCTGCTTCATTCAAAATCATTCGCATAATTTTCATATGTCGATTGATATAAGTTGCAGATAAATGCTTTCCATTTTTGCGCACGACTTTGGCGAGATGGGCGCGAAATTGGAGTAGATCAGCTTTAGTGATGCGGTCGACCGCTTTTTTACCAAATTCAGGAATGAGGCGATGATCAAGGATCATCCGAATAATTTTCTCATAACTTCTTCGCCAACTAGCCTGCATTTCAAAAAACCAGATTTCAGTAAATTCCTCAAATTCAGGTGGCAAACCCGCCGCGGAGTTTAAAGCCTTATCCTGAGCATTTAGTTTCGTTAACATTTTACTGCTTGGAAAAGTCTTGGCGTAATCAAACTGGCCCAGCAAGATTTCAGCCTTGACACGATCCATCATCAATTCCAACCTTTTACGATTGCCAGGTGTATCGTTCAGTTCGGTTTGCTCTCGGCAACGCTGGTTTCTGAAACGAAAATCTAGATAGAGCTTTTGGCTCCCTTTACGCACATTTACATTACCCATGCGACACCCCACCATTTGCCATGGGAATTCCCATGGCGTTCGCCGAAAACTTGCACATGTCTCGTTTTATTGCTTCCCAGTCGTATAAAATCTTGCGTCCACCGAATGGCTTAATGTAATGGACCCCTTCAAATAAGACCGAGTCTTTCAAGCGTTCACGAATGGTGCGACAGTCATATTTGATCAAATTCGATAGCTCTTCTGTTGTTACGTAGACTTGTGAATTTTTCATCGATTTGCTCTCCATTAAGTGCTAACTTATATGGCAAATATGTATGTAGAAATCCATATTGCCACTCTGGATGACATTATGCATCGCCAAATGTAATTGTCAATGGCTTTTTGCTATTCAGGGTGACATTAATGCACTTTAAAGGTCTTTAAGCATGATTAAATGTCACCTCGCGCGCTTGATGGGCGAGAAGAAAATGAAAATAATGGATGTCGCAAGAGAAACTGGACTCAACAGAAATACGGTAACTTTGTTATATAAAGAAACTGCACAACGCATAGACTTGGATGCTATTGATAAGCTTTGTGATTTGTTTGAATGTGAAGTGGGTGAGTTGTTAGAAAAGCAGTAAAATGAAAAATTAAATATAAATAGTGTTTAATCAAAATTAGAAGGGTAACTTTAGCGAGTTAATCGCTACTGCTACTGCCTTCTAATACCATGAATAAATAACCTTGCTAGTTAATGATAGCTAAAGATTTTTTAGTTAAAAATAAGACTTCTATTTGCCCTCCTTTGGCATCATTGGACACCAAGTGCCTTGTAAACTGCATCTACGGGATCACTGTAAAAGTTAACTTGGAATTTAGTAAATGTTTCTGCAGGAACCGTCGGGATGTCTGATGCTGAAGCCATAGGAATTAATACTTTTGTTGCACCAGCTTCGAGTGCGACCTGCATGCATGACGCAAGATCTTGTACCGGGTTAACCACACCCCCTAAAGTCATACTACCCAGTACTACCATTTTCTCTTGGATGGACTTCGCAAGCAATATAGAACAACAAGCTACCAGTGATGACAAACTAGCTGAATGGCTGTTACCTGAACTCTGCAAATCAACAAAATGCAGGTGAAATTCATGATCAGAGAATCTAGATGTCGCGGCAATTCGGTTTAAGTTACCTTTGAAATACTCAAAACCGACTCTAACTTGCTCTTTTGCTGAGGTATCTGAACCAAATCCTGACGTTGAATGTTTACCATTTCCAGCCGTCATTTGGGACTCTAAACGATATACTCCCAGTTTACCGGTTGCGCCAACGCTAACAAAGTGCACCACACCTGGCTTTGAAATACCCGCTGGTATTAGGTTAGAACCGCCTTGCTCTGGCACATTGATAAAGAATTCTTCTAAGGTTTGGTTGTCAATGTAACTAAAATTCACGTCAAAAAATTCCATACCACCAATTTTTTTCAGCTGTTCTTTAATTCGACGACGAACTTCTAATGCATAAGTTAAACATACCCTTACATCCTCTTTTTTATAAAGCCCATCAGGAAATAATAATTTGAGTAACCCAGAAGTCGTGCGACGAACCCCAATAACATCCCTTTGATTTAGGTTGTTGCCCAGTTTAAAAAATTTGTCTATCGCGTCAGCAAAAGTCGTTTTGCGCATTTCACGCATATATTCAGCGAGATAATCAGTAATTAAGCCAAAACGATCAGTGAAAAACTCAGGGCGCATTTTAGGTATTTCCCAACCAGGAATATAACCATGAAAACGATCAAAAAATGCAGCATCAATCATTTCATCGGGGAAGGGGGCGAGTAGATGGCTGGTTTTAACTAAGGTCTCAACACTGTGATCAATATTACCGATAAACACCATAGATGCTTTAGCTTCAATCGAATCACGACCACGAGAGAATGAACCAGATGCCATATAATCTTTCATGATTTGAATGCCGTCTTTATCTTTAAACCGTATCCCAGCAACTTCGTCAAAAGCAACTACATCCCACATGCCCACCAAACCAATTTGGCGAGAAGACATGTTGTAAAACAAATTCGCAACGGTCGTTTGACCACCAGACACAAGTAGGGAGTTAGGTGAACATTCTTTGTATACGTGTGACTTACCCGTGCCCCGTGGTCCAAGTTCACACACGTTATAGTTATTTTCTACGAACGGGATCATACGTGCAATCAGGTGCCATTTAGCGCGTTGCTCTAAGTTTGAAGGTTCCATTCCAATTGAACGAAGTAATAAATCCATCCACTGATCCATAGTGAATTTTTTACGTGCTTCATACACTTCATCCATATTCATCGAAGGCATTTGAATGGGTTTTAAGTTCGATACACCAAAGGGCGATATTTTTTGTCCCTCTTCATAAAAGTAACTTACGGTAATGATGCACCAAATACCGCCCGTCAGAAGCTTTTCATTTTCTTTAACAATTTTATTGGGAACAACAGCATCAACAATACCGATGTTTGACAAACTCGCTTCATAGATATCTTTCTTCTGATTGAGTTTAACAGTGACCTTATCAATAACCTTATGGCTGCCTTTCTCCCGAATCATTGATTTTGCTTTTTCGGCTTCATCTGGACGAACGTAGTTTTCACTGAGTATTTTCTTTACGTTCTTCATACCCTCTTCAATAAGGTCGTCCTCTGATGAAGAACAATACATACCCAACAAATACTCAAGCACATAGACAGGAACATTCGCACCTTCTTTTAACTGTTTGGTTAAATCTTTTCTGACTACTCGGCCTTTAAATTCTGTGGTCATCAATTCATCAAGATCCACACTTTTTAATTCAGCTTTTTCTTCGGCAACAGTGGGCGGCAGAACTTCATGCTCTTGAGCTACGTCTTCAGCCTGATTTTCTTCATCATGGAGGTGTACATGGACATCAACATTGATATTTTTGTTGTTTTCGTCGTCGTTAATGTCATTGTTATTATTCATTTTTACTTCCCTTAAAAGAAATCATCTTCAAATGCTAAATCTATCGTTACCGAGTGCACATTAAGATTTTGACTAGCGTCAGTGTCTTTCATTATTAACTTGTAACTCATTGTTCTGTCAAAACCACTACCTTCCAATTTGATTTGAACATTACGTTTACGTTCTTCCATTACGGCAGATGAAGAATCAAACAGCACTTTTTCTGTTGCGCTAAGTTTTTTACCTTCAGGATCTTCAACCCAAATTTCTAACTCACGAGCTTTAAATTTGTCGCCTACAGCATCGGTCTGTAAAAATTGAATACGGTCAATATTAGACACAACTCGAAGCGGGCTTTTTAACGGCACCACACTCACTTTTTGTTTGGCATGTTTGACTTGTGTTTTCTCGTCATGCAACTCTTTTATGCTGATAAGTGGTACGCAAATTTCTTGGGGCATAATGCCACCATGAATGAATTTTGCGCCTCCAACAAAATGAAACCTATTGCTACCCCTTGGGATCATAAACTCGGCATCACCTTCAACATCAATATTTATACCAGCGGTATTAGACAACTTTCCTGTCCAATAATAATCATCCGAGGGTAATCCCGAGCCTATCACGTAGCGTTTTTTCGCTTCAACCGCTCCACTTGGTTTGGTTTTTAATGTGGTTTTATCACTGTCAGTCACGTCGGTCATTTTAAACAAAAAACCATGATCCGCGGTTACTATCACTCGGCTGCCATTTAAACGATTAATAATACGACTGACTAGCTGTTTAATCTCGTCGATGGCATTACGTACCGCTTCAAAGGTTTGATTTTCGGTTTTACTGTCGTCGCCAATAGCATCTATTTCATCATGATAAATATAGACAACCTGAGCGTCTTTAACTTTGTCGCGACCTTCTTGATTAGTCCAATTTAACACTTCGTCAGCTTTAAATGCGATACCTCCATGTTTGGCTAATACCTTTTGGCGATTCTCTAAACCATGTACCGATATCCCATCAGCCTTATACTCCACTTTATTATTTAAGTGGGCGGTCAAGGATTGATGAGGTAATAAACTGCCCATACCTAGTTGCGTATACGAAGGTACCACCCCAAGTTGCGAGCCTATTTCAGCCTTGAAGCGTTTTTCATCATTAATTTGTTGATGAATTTCATGAGCGACTTCATACCTAAGTGCATCCGATATAATCACAAACACCCGTTTTATTTGAGTTTTATTTAATACACTTTTGACTTGGTCATTAAAGAAATGCTGCTGGTTTGGTATGCCCGGTATATTCCAATTAGCTAGCAATGATTGATTGTCTACCAAGTTACCCCATGCAATAGCAAAATCATGTAAATACCAATCGACATACATTGATTCCATATCAGTTACCAGACCTGTTGCCTTTAATATGTCTGATCCATGTTTGTGTACGTCAATTGCATGTTCAGCAAATAATCGATAGTAATAATCGAATTGATAAATTTCTTTCTCGTAAGCTTGATACATAGCGCCTGCACTAGAAAATACAAAACCATCCACATACTTTTCTTTTAAATCAAAAAATTGTTTGGCTGCTTTTAATGCCTTATATATAGATGCATATTTACTTTCAGCATGGCACCAATGCCCCCTCAGTCTTTGTGATATCCAATCAGCAATATCATTGCTATCAAAGGCAGGTAGGTCCTTAGCTATAGATTTAATTAATTGTTGTTCAGCTTCTTCAAACGTCTCTAATTTCAGTAAGTGATTGGGCTGTTTAAATTCATCAAGTTTACTTCTTATTTCAAGTTCAAGTGCGACCTCTGTAGCAACTTGATTGTAAGACTCAGACAAAGTCCTACTTTCCCGCCAACTGGTTACAAAATTGACTACAGCGGCGCGTTTCGCAGAGTGATTGCCAATTAATTTTTGCACCTCGTTGGGTAACAGATCTTTTTGGTCACTGTTAAGTGACACGGGCAACAAATGTGCTGACAAAGATTGCATAAATTTAGATTTAACTACATCAGCACCAGATGACACTAAGCCGTGCTGACAATCAGTAACTAACAACTTAAAGATCAAATCTTTTAAGTTAGGAGTAGCTGCCGATTCAGCCCATAGTCCTATTGATAAATAGCCAAACTCTTTCAGTGCGAATAACCAAAATGCATCCGCTAGGCCAAACTTTTCGAGTTCATCAATAAACTCATCACAGCCAATACTGTCGGTATTATATTGAGTAATAAGCTGATGTATTATGGTATGAAAACTAACAGTATCGACCTTAGCTAAGGTCGCAATCATTGCTAATTCCAATATTTCTTTATCAGCATTACTAGTAATTAGCTTACGTAGTTTTGCATAACGTTGTTTGTTGCCAAAAAACTTTTTATAGCCGCTAATTAGCTGACGAAACTCCATTCTCATACCTAACTCATTCAATACCATTGAGCTAGAATCCGCGTAAAATTGTTGTGCATACAAACGAATATCAAACAACCAGTCTCTTGTTGGTTCACTAATCGATTTACCGCCATATAAAAGAAAACTAGTTTTAGGCTCTAACAATTCAACGCGATATTTAACTTCTAAATGTGACTCATCATCTAAAGCGATAACACTAATCCCTGCGCTTTCTAATTCAGCCTTAAGTTGGGAAACTTGCTCTTCAAATTCAGCATCCTCATCTTGCCAGAAGACTATTCGACACTTTTCAAATTTGGCGAGAATACCTTTTTTAATTTGTTCTAAATTCATTTAGTCTCATCTCTAACAGTTACATCGAAGTAACTACAGTTGTCAGAATTTAATTCACACAACAGTTTTGTGGCATGCTGTATCTCGGAAATTATGATTGCGGAACAATCGTCATCTGTTGTTTGTCCACCATCACGAAAAAATGTCGATTGAGTGACAGCAGTTAATTCAGCCCAAAAACCGTCAGATGCAATGATCAATTGTGTATCTTCTGAAATATCAATTTCAAACAAGTCAGGGTTAAAAGCCCTGCGCATATTCAAACTTTTTGTAAGCAGATTTCGTTCCGGCAAAGATTTCATTTGTTCCGTAAATATTTCGCCTAACGGATTGGCGCCTGTGTGAACTGGAGTAACTCACTCTACATACTGTTTTGTCAATTGACCCAATCTGGCGTCACCAACAGTCAATCCCCAGACTTGTTCACCATGATAGGGGATATAAAGAATGATGAAGCTCGCACATCCTTTCCTATAAACCTTTTTCAGCTGTTCAACTATTTGTATTAACTGAGATAAAAATACATTTTTATCATTGAGTGATTCTTGCGAAATAGACTGCGTTATTTCTTTATTTAAGTTCGAGACAAACTCGCAGTCATCAAAGGGTACCGCTGTTGCAATATCAGCCAGACTAACTAGTACGCCATCTGGATATTCATAGATAGACGTAAAGTCTTGATTGGTAGACCGCGCTCGGCCCTGCAACGAATAGCACTCAATTTTTAACTCTAAATTATCGTTCATTTATAACTTGTTCGATTCGCTCATAAATCAAAGCTTCCCTGCTGCTATCGTTATTGGCTGTACTTTGGATCGCATATTCAAAGTTATCGTCTGCAAGTAACACTTTTAGCTCTGTTTGAATGTATTCGTATAGTTCTTTAGGCGCTGCGTTTAATTCGTTAACTATTGCCTCTCTACCATCAAATATATTTAATAAGTCTTCAATATCGTGACTGGCGAGTGCATCTCCATTTCCTCGTCCTTTGTAGGCTTCAAGTTTCGTTCCAATAAAATATTCAGGCCTAACCAAAGATATAGTGAGTTGTTCATTTAATGCATAAGGTTCTGCAGTATCTAACGCTGGTTTATACCAGCGATTGCTAAATCCCAATATACTTTCATCTATGGGCATAAAATCCACTTCGAGCTCGCCTAGCGACATACGACAAATTACAGGTTCATCCATGCTTTCTTTGAATCCTTTCTGCCTCAATTGAACTTGAAGCTGTGCCCAAGCTGCGTAAGAGGCAATATTAACAATGAGGTCCACATCATCAGTGTACCTAATTTGCTCTTTAGTAAATTCATCAGTTACCAGCAACCCAGTGGTACAACCCCCAACAAAAACCACGTCATTTAACATGCCACCTAATGCTTCTGCGACTTGTACTAACATTGCCTTTTGTAAATTAATAATACTCATATGTTTTGATTGAATAACTTTGCCAATGTATCAATGGCAAAATTTCTTTCTCGTGGTTTGCCCAACCTTACAGCGTCTGTTAGGGCTAAAAAGGCGTACATTCGTCCATCTTGTCTGACGGCTTGAAAAATATTTGAATGTAATGGCTCAACGGTTAAACCTTTAGTTTTACCTTTGGCATATGGCCAAACTGGGGCCAATTCACCTGACGTCATTAATTTCCCCTGTAACACAGGCGCAGCTATAGAAGTGGCAATACCTCTAGTTAACTCGCCTTCCTTTGCAGGGAATACGTATCTGATCCCATAGGCTATAAATTCCAGTAAGGCTTTTGAATTTGTTTTTGGAATGCCTAGGCGCCTATCGTTTTTTGCTAGCCCTACATCGTACATTCTTTTCAAGCTCAAACTGATTTGAGATTTACTAATGCCCGTATCCGCGGCCAAGGAACGCACTGAAAAACGACTTTCGAAATATTCTCTACTTATTCCTAAACGCCCAATTTCTGAGTTACCCAAGTCATCAGTCCAATCTTCAAACGAATCATTGGTTAATATCAAATCACTCACACTTAAGCTTTTTTCAAAAAACTCTGCGTGAAGCGAAATCAGTTTAAGTAGTACTACAACATCTTGACTTTTCATGTTTACACAAACCTCAATGTCCTACGTCCTAGGACAAGGGACAAGTATTTGTTTTATTAGCAAGATTGTCAAGCTCATCAACAGACTCACTATTGTCACCTTGCCAAGATATCGGTCGGTTCTCTGCTTATTTCGCGAGAATATTTGAAACTATTTGTTCTAATTTCATTATTGATAAAAATCCGTATTATCTTCTAATGCTTCTCCGCACACTTCACAGTACTTGGCGTACCTATCGTTAGGTGAATTACATTCATAACATACACTTACATCATCTTCATGTTTTAGCGTTTCTGTACAGGCGTCACACTCCAACTGATACACCGATGCGATGGTTTCGCAGGTAGGGCATACAATTATCAGAGATTTCTCATCATGGTAAAATCTGGACTCCATGATTGGCCCAATACGCTCTATCACACCGAAACGTTGTATGTTTTCTCCATAGTCTAATAGCAATGTTTCGGACTTTGATTTATGCAGTCGCAAGCCCCGTCCCAGAATTTGCAAAAACAGACCAGGGCTAAGAGTGGGTCTTGCCATCACTATACAAGATAACCTTGGAGCATCCCAACCAGTGGTCAAGGTCGCGACGTTAATTAACCCGTTTTGCTCACCAACTTCAAAGTCATTCAACCACTGTTTACGCAATGTTTTTTCTGTTTTAGCGGTGATAAGTGGGAAATGAAACCCGAATGTATTTAACACGTCGGCAAATATTTCTGCTTGCTGCACCGAGCTGGCATAAAATACTGTGGGTAGAGATGCATTGGTTTTATTAAGCCAGTCTTGCACTATGTCTGTCACCACTGATTCTATAGCGGTGACTGCTTGCAACTCAGTTTGCACAAAGTCCTGCTTTGTTCGTCTAACTTTGCTGGTATCCACTACGGCTTTGAAGTCAGTTTCCACTGCCCGCAACGGACATAAATATCCAGTACTTTGCAATTCATCAATACGCTTTTGATAGATCAGTTTTTTAAATAGTTGATTGTCATCATCGCCGTAAATATTGCCTGTTTTTGTTCTAAATGGCGTAGCAGTAAAACCAAGTAAAAATGGATTTTTACCGTGGAGCTGAATTGTACTTATGATGAACTGATAACGGGTTGTGAGTTCGGGGGATATTAGATGCGCCTCATCAACGATAACGATATCCCAATCGGGGAATTCGCCAATCTCTGCAATGATGGAATCTCGACTGGCAGAAGTGACTTGCTTAATTTCTTTTCGCTTCAGTCCAGCGCAATATATGCCTACTTTGGCTTCTGGCCATACCGTTATTAACTTTACTGCGTTTTGCTCAACTATTTCCTGAGTATGCCCCAAAATCAATACTTTCGTTTCAGGTTTAATTAACAATGCTTCTCGGATAAATTCAGCAAAAACAACCGTTTTACCACTTGCAGTTGGCAACACGCAAAGCCCAGCGTTTAGATTATTTAGCAACCAAAAGTTGATTAACTCAGAAACAGTTTCTTGCTGATAGGGGCGTAATTCCATTACTTTATCTTTCTCAAATTCACCAACTCACCATGTACTTTCCAAAAATCGGCGGTTTTAAACATGCCAAAGAGTTTTATTTGATTTGAATACATGTGTTCAAATACGTACCAATTAACATTTTTGAACTTTATCTTTTGAATATCAGCATGGCCTGCAACATTTCTAATGTGATAAAAATAACTTTTTAAAATGTTGTTTTTGGCATTGTGCAAGTGGATGGTATTTTTACTTTCAACAGAGACAGTCAAATCGATATTATCGAAAGCGACTTTAGCTTCACCCAAAGTAGCGTGAGCATGAAGTTCGAATGAATATTGATCTTTTAGTCGACGAAAGGATTTACCTATACGGATATTAAAACTCTGATTTAGAAGATCGCCGTTTTCCCACAGCAATATAAGCTTCTCATAAAAATCTGCCAATTCTTTACGCGAAAATTGTTGTGGGTTTGCGTTCAAACTACCACCGCCTTGCCATGGCTATTTTTTACATCGTCGAGTTCTAGGTTAATGCGTATTTCTGAATGGTGATTGATTTGCGCAGGGCAGTATTCTGAGATTTCACGCTCTAGCTTCCTGTGTAATTTCAATTTATTTCCTTGCCTAACTTATTAATGCAAATATCATTCTGTTATCTAGCTTTGTATATTTCCATTAGTAACTCAAAATACCTATTCAACCAACGACAGGGAACAGCATCCTTTTTTCCAGCGCTGGTTACAAGAACTGCACGTCTGATAAAGCACTTGCTCAAACTCTTGTTCTTCCGTCAGTGGTTTTCTAAAGTAAGGGAATTTAGCATTAAATAGCTTCATCAGTTCCCCTGGAACTAAATGCCAGCTATCGTTATTTTCTGAAACATTTGAACGAATAATCACACCCAAGCCACTTTTAATTTTCACTGGGCCTGAGCGTCTCGACTTTTTTATTGAATCATCCCCAATTGCTTGAATTGAGAATTCCAAATCATAAATTTCTAGCTCAGAGTCAACTTCTTCATCCATTGATTTAGCTTTAACAGTCACTATCAAGTTTTCATCAATTAAGTAAGTAACATCAATCCGTTCTTTTAGAGGGGGGAAGTCCTTATTCACCATGACGACCATGTTGCCGTAACTAGTCCTATGGTCCGCAGAGGCAGATTTAGCAATCATTTGTGGACGTTTAAAGCTGAGTACAGCCTTGCCGTCTCTGGGGTCAGCACAATACATTGCTTGTTCTGTCACCAAAAAATCCCCGCGTTTTGGTAAAGATGTACCTTCTGGCACTATGGTAATCATAGAATTCCTAGCTTCTACAATTTCAAAAGGCTTAGCCAGCGTTATTGGTGGATTATCATGAGCGATCCAAGCTGCACCGTGAGATATTATTCTGTCACCAATTTCAGATATGTGTAGCCGTTCAAAGCCAAATAGTTCTTGTAAGCGCTGTCTAATAATTGGCATATTTACCATTCCCCCTGTCGCTAAACAAAAGGAAAGGGTTTGAATATCTACGTCAGCAAATTCAATAGACAGTAATGTTTCAATTTCTCTCAGGCCAGCATTTACAATTTTTTCAGCAATTTGATTAAGTGTTTTTCGGTCAAGAGAAAACTCAATATCAGCTTCATCATCGTTGGCCTTAAAATATTCAGGAACATAAATCAGTGCTGAATCCTTTTTAGAAAGTACTATTTTTGCTCTTTCACACTCTTGTAATAGTCGTGCTTTCATACCGGGTAATCGAGGCTTGAAAGTTGATTCTGTCCAATTAAATTTTTTAGCGTGCTCATCTTCTACACATTTCAATATGATTTCATCAAGATAGTCACCACCCACCTTGTTGTTACCTCGATTGATAATCTGTGAGATCGCTCCATTCTTAATTTGGCATAAGGTAAGGTCGAGAGTCCCGCCACCCCAGTCAAAAACCAAAGTCATTTTTCCTTCATTTCTGCGCAGTTCAAGTTCCATATCAGGCAAACTACGATAATAGCCGTATAATGCTGCTAACGGCTCATGCACAAACGCTTCGATATGAATGTCGGCATTAAGAAATGCTTCTCGTAAGGCGCGCCTACCTCTGCCGTCCATAGCCACCGGGATCGTGACTACCGCATATTGTAAATTAGCAATATTATCGTCATCTTCACTATCGGCATGCTCTTTCAAGTAGTGTATTAAATCGGTTACAACGTCTTTAGGATTTTTATTAACACCTCCAACATTTATAACATCACTACTTAAATACTTCTTTGGCCCCTTTACAGTGCTACCTTGTACGCCACTTTCAGTTTGATCTACTTTTAACTTGGCTTTAGTACCACATATAACATTACCGCCAGCGTAATGAACTACGGATGGATGAGGTCTATCTCGTTCAGTAAATGATTTAACCAACCCTTTGGCCGTTACAACTGATATCAGGCTATTGGTAGTACCTAAATCGATCCCTATTTTTTCAGCCATTTAATTGTTCCTTCAATATTTTCTAACACTAAATCAATGTGATGGATGGCGACATGTGTTTTTGGTGTATCTTTGTTTAACGCATGAAGCGACGTTTGGAGTAGAGGCATAACATCTTCTTCCAGTAAATTTAGGGTTTTTGACTTAACTTTGTTGTGATCATCTTTTAAGTGCACAACATCGGCAGTACCCAATTTTTGCTGACTATCTAAGCTATTTTCTAACTGGGCAATCTTCTCTTTTAACTGCTTAAGCTCAATCTCATAGTTTTCAGTTTGAGTCTCATTATCATTTAACTCCTGCATCAATGAATTAATTGTCTTTTTTTGCTTAACTAATTCTTTCTGCTCATTAATCCTAATACGCTCACTTCCACTCACTTTATCGGTAAAATATTTGATGAGCTGAAATAGCTTTTTCGACTCAGGTTTTGAGAGAATTTGATTCAAAAACAAGGCTATATCTGTTTTTGTTTCTTCTTCAATGACTATATCTTTTGAATATTGGTGGCAAAGGAATTCTATGACGTCAGTAGGCGCTACTCTTCCTTTACTAAGGCACCACAATATTCCAAGTGTTGAAATGTTCTGCTGCTGTTTTTTAACTGTCGCTGGACTAATCGGTTCACCGGTATTAGTGAGGTTAGATTCATCAACATCTTCATTTTGAAGCCTAATTACGCTCTTATATTGAGCGTCAAGATTGGCTGCGAACCTTTCTAAATCCACTTTCCCTTGGCTTCCTGACGTCAAAGAAAAATAAATACTGGTTTGAGTGTCAGCACTCATATTGAATATCAATATACTGATTAATCTTGCACAATCTTCGACAATAACAGTGCCTACACCATGCTTTTTATGCTCAATGGCAATTAGCACAATTTGTACAATTAATGAAAAACTAGGATCCACATTTAATAATATTGGCTTCAATTCAGCTAATTGTTTTGCACTTAAAGGTTTTAAATCTATCGAATTTTTAAGCAAGGATTGCTGGCTAATTGACAGTTTTGTAATAGTTGTCGATTTTTTTTCTTTTAACTCTTTTGACGTTTTCGAGGCAAATGAATGCAACAGTTCAAAAATAGAGCCCGTTAACGGTGCTCGCTGTGGCTTTTTAATATCATTCATACTTATTCTTTTTCCACATTTCAGATAGCCCATTCACTGCGCTTTATTTTTTTAGCAAAAGCCGATTGAAGATCAACATCGCCACATTGCATGGCTTTTTGATATACGACTAGATTCAGCTTTTCTTTTTCTTCTCTGGTTAAATCCCCCGAGCGTAATAGCGCATCTACTTCTTTAAGAAACGATTGGGCACTCTCATGCTCTGGGTACTTCTCTGTTATCAATCTAACGGTATGTTCAGTTATTCTATCAATCGGTAGATCAAAATTACCTTGACCAACTCCTCGCAAAATATCGACCTTTTCATGTCTTAATAAAAACACTGTAACACTTTCAATAGATGGCATTAGTCCACTAAAAGTAATGGAATTTAAATCATTTTTGATAAAATAAATGATATTACATATGACTTCTGCAAGTTGAGAATTAAATGAACTTAACTTTTCCAAAGAAACATTTAATTTCGCTTCATGGTCTTCGTAGTTGATATAACTAGTCCGCCCGTCTTTAGCCAAAATACCCTGTAAATAACAAACGATTCCCTCAACGTACTCTACTGCACTCTTATATTCTTTAACCGATTGAATAAAGTTATCTAAGGTTTCACTCGTAAACCCTCGGCCATTAAAAAACGACATAAAGCACTTATCGATAGCATTAATTTCGTCAGATGCAGCAAGTTTGACATCCAGCTCAAATTTTCTTGTTACTTTTGAGTTGATGAGTTCGATGACATAAAATTGATTGTCAGAAAATTTCATTGTCGAATTAAAAGCTTCAATCTCTGTTTCTTCACCATTCACTCTGATTGTTTGGTAGTTAGCACCAATAAGGGTGCCTAAAAGAGTTTTGTCACGACAAATAAAGCGAGTTGAACGGAGTTCGCGATTATTGATATACAACTGAGGTTGTTTAGTTGGGTGTTGCTGCCACACGTGTAATATAAGATCTTGCCTAGTTGCAAAACTCGCCTCACACACTTGGCAATAATATCTTGCAGGCTCTGAGCTGATCCCCTCCATAAATTCAGGAATAACTACTGAACCACCAGAATTACCAGGGTCAATAAATGCGGATAAATAGTACGCCATATATTCAATCGTCCTTGTTAAAATGCATAAGCGCGGGTGATGTGTTTTTATGTAATCGCAGGGAATTGGGCATTTATCATGTAAAAAATGACACTATTCAGGAGTTTGCTTTGCGTCCACTTCACTCTTACGTTTTTTAATCTTAATTTGGCGAGTTGGTAATGGTACTTTCGGGAGATTTAATCTACTGCACATATTGGCCAAATATTCTCGCCAATATGGCCAAACATGGTAACTTACGTTTTCAAGGGCAAAAACCTTCAAACCATCTGGGTTAACATCCCCTTTAGTCATCAGATACTCAGCACAAAAAGTGGCTTCAATTTGCGCTTTTATTTCGTCTTCTTTATTGTCATCAGCTGTAACAAACCGACAACCAACCAGTAAATTGACTCTAAAATATTGTCTCGAATCTCCATTTTCTTCTACAGTGATAACTTCCGAGGTTTTAATTTGGTGCATGAACTTAAAGCGCACTCCATCTATATCTGTGCGCTTCGGGTCCCAATCATCAGCACATGAGGCATTAGTGCTCTTAATATAAATATCATTAAACACCAAGCTATCTTTGACTGTTTGAAAATCTGGATCATCAACCATATGCAAGTTCATTCCCCTCATCTTCAGATATATCAATACGTCTAAGGTCTACTACGTTCGATTTCGATTTACTGACTATTCGCAACGAATCACTCGAATATTGGGTTCCGAGAGCATAATCGTTTTTCTCTAGCTTAGTTGTCTTAGCCGCAAAATGGTCACCCAAACACATAGACAAACAGTTAACCAACAAATGATTCAAACTTACTTCTTCAAAGTCAGCCCAACCAGCAAATGAAGCATGCATTGACTTCGGCATTCGTAATGTCACTCTGCCACTGAAATTTTGTTCTTCGATCATAGGTGAAGGCATGACTTTGCCTTGCTCTTGCATTAGCTCAGCAGTAGTTTCAATTGAATCTAATGCTAATTGATAAGCCTCTTCAAATGTTTCAGCATATTCAGCAACGTCTGGCAATTCTCTAATTTTTGCTTCAAAAAAGGTTTCTCCATCAAAATCACCTTTTCTTACTGTAATATTGTATAAACTTGCATCTACCATTTTTTATCCCTTTTGAAATCACTCAAGATATTCAATCAATTCTTTTTCATACTTTTCAAGTATTTTTATTATTTTCTTTATATAGGGGCGCTTGATCTCAGGATTTTTTCCATGATCACAATTAAACGCACCTGAAGTAAAATCTTCAATATGACAATGAGTGAATACTTTATGTCCACCTCTTTTACCGTCTTTAACGGTAAAGCCTAATGACTCAAGGTGCTTTTTAACCTCAATACAACGCATTGAGGCTCCAGCTCCTTTAAGAGCCTGTATTACATCATCATACAAAACATTACTCATGCGACACCATATATAGTGTCAAAGTTCCAAGAATGCAAATTGTACTGACATAAAGCATATTTGCAATCATTTACTTCACCGCCTTACCGTGAATGTTTTTCACATCCGCTAGCAAATTGCCGGATTTGCCGTAGTTTACTTTTACGCCGTCGTCGAGAGTGATGCGTTTTTCGGTCTGGTGTTTGAGTTGCTGGTCGAAGGTACGCAGTTCGGCTTGTTTTTGTTCCAAATTTTTTAAGGCTTTATCGGCAAAGTCTTTTTGTTTTGTATTACATTCGAGGATCTGTTGTTGCACGCTGCTGTGTAATTTCAATTTACTTCCTTGTGGTTACATGGGTAAAAGACGGGGTCATTTTGCTGCTAACAACGCTTTTTCGAGTTTTTTAAACACAAGTTCACATTCTTCCGAATTCAATTCATATTCTGCTGTAAAGCGTTCGCCAGACCTTTCATTGATCAACGAGAGCTTCTCCGACAACTCTAATACCAGAGGGATTATCATATCGAGTCCCTTGGTGTTTTCTCTCCAAACGTCTATTGCCAATCTGGTAAGCCCCGCAAGTTCGTTGCTATTAGAGTTACTGTTAATCAGCTTTAAAGCCTTGCGTTCGAGGTATATTCTATTCAAAAATTTATTCATTTTGATATCCGTAAACTTTGTCTTTGATGTTGTTTGCCCACGCTAGCAACTTCTTTTCTACTTGAAATAACTCGGTCAATAATTCATCTGTAAATTTAGTTTTGTGCCCTCTAATTGTTGCCCTACGACATTCAATGAGAGACTTATAGTATGTTTCACTAATTGGCGCAGAGAATTCACCCAACATCAGAGGAGCAAACTTAGAAAAGTTAAAGTTACCAGTTAACGCTTTAGATGCTGACATTCCGATATCTCTTAAAGTAAGCGCTACAATGCCTAGCTCATATATCTTAGATGGTGAATTATTTATGATTTCTGCGATTGATGATTTCAGCAGTTTGGACAGGGCGCTTATTTCCGAATATGCATTAACATAATCACTTGGCTGACCTATTTTTCGAAGACAATCATTTGATACTGCGCTTGCTGATACGGGTATTGCGTCTAAGTATAAATGCCACGCAAATAGCGTTCCCTTCCGATATAATTCTTCAATTCGTTCTTTTGTATAAACAGACCAATCAGGTGGAAACGAACTCAAGCCATCATTGCTTCTTATTATGAGTACATCAACGTCTGAGCCTGAGTCAAAATCCCCACTAACCAAAGAGCCGAACACATATCTCTCGCAACTATCATTCATCGCCTCGACAACCTTTTGACTAAGACTGATACAAACATGCCCATTAGAATAAACCTGCCAGTAACAGCTAAGTAAACTATAGACTTGTCAATCACTACTTTGGTCTCAATACCCAGAAATATTGAAAAAGCTGATGAAATAGATACGGATAATTCATTTCCTTGCATATAAATGTGAGAAGCCAAAAGCGCCACTACAATAACTATTGTCCGTAATAATTTTGGTAGAGACTCACCGTTGCCCCATAAAAAATCGAACAAAGAGAAAATAAAGTAATCCTTTATAGCCACAACTCGGTCAAAGAATCCTACATACTTCTTTTTATACCAACCATCTTTACCCCAGGCCGCTTTACTTAGATGGACTTTAGTCGCACTTAGCTCAGCCTTTATAGCCTTATTTACGCCTACATAGTCTCCCATTTGGGCAAAATTAACTCTCAATGCTTGTGCAAATTCAAGCGCTACGTTTTCGTACCCAGGAATATTGGTTTCAATTAATTTATTTGTGATTTTTGTATTGTTAAAGCGAGCATAGTCAAAAGTACTACCAGTAAACTCGCTACCTCTAAAACTTGAGTTTTTAAATTGAGCTCCAATGAATTTACAGTCGATAAATTTACAATTTCGGAAATAACAATCATCAAAAACAGTGTACATAAATTCTATGTTTTCAAAGATTATTGAAACAGCACTTACTCTTGTAAAAATATGCTTGTTAAACGTTTGCTTAGGATCTAAATTTTTACAAAACTCAATATCAGTCAAGTAACTCGGCGAGTTAGTTTTGGTTTCTTCTGGCAATAAGCTACTCATGTTACTTCACCGCAACGCCATGGATGTTTTTTACATCCGCGAGCAGATTGCCAAATTTGCCGTAATTGACTTTTACGCCGTCGTCGAGGTCGAGGGTGATGCGTTTTTCGGCGTGGTGTTTGAGTTGTTCGTCGAAGGTGCGGAGTTCGGCTTGTTTTTTCTCCAGGTCTTTTAAGGCTTTTTCGGCAAGGCGTTTTTGCTCGGTGCTGCCTTCTAGAATATCTTGCTCTAGGCTGCTGTGTTGATGTTCGTACTTGCCCATTAATGGGGTGACGTACTCGGTACGCATACGGGAGAGTGTGCCTTCGTTATAGCGATGTAGGTATACCAAACATTCAAAGGCTTTTTCTTTGCCTGAGCTAAACAACCAATAGATAGGGCGTTTTTTGTAGGTTTTGCAATGGTCTTTAAAGAACTGGCTTGAAAAGTAACGACGGATGGTGTCCATCGCCCCTTCGCCCTTCTTGGGTTTCAAGGCATGTAAACACAGGCTTTCTGCGACAAATTCCAGATTTTCGTTTAGGTGTTCAGCACCCCATACAATTTTTACAAATTCACGGAAGCGCGTGGTGGCATCGTCATCAAATAACCAGTCTTCTGATGCTAAGGGGATAATCCCGTCATCATCGGCTGGGAATGTTTGGTAAGTATCCTCAGCAGCCAACTCTTTAAAGCCTTCATTGCCTGAGTGGGCGTAAACCAACCCTTTTCGGTCTAAAGAGTAGCGGCCCATCATGCAGCCAATAGAATATGAGACTAAGTCAAAAGCTTTATCTGATATATGTCTTATGAAATTTTTATCACTGCCCTGTTTAGATGAATATTTATAATCTGGGTTTGAGTAAAGTGTCACATATTTGTTATCTACAGCACTAGAGATACTGTCAACTAAGCCATAGGCTTTAATAAATAAGCTATTTATTGACTCTTCAATATATTGTAAGCCACTAACATCCTGCGCTTCTGTTTGTAGCTCAAAATTGAAGTTATCCTTAATTCTGTTCGAGTTGTAATTAAATATGGGCAATTTTTGAAAACCATATGAAATTTCTAAATTGTCATAGTCGACTTTAGATATCTCGATTGCACTTTTTACTAAATTTTCAAGTTCTGTTCTATCAGGCTCTATATCTTTTTTTAGTATTGGAAGGTTTGCTACATTACCAACCTGCATGTTCGCAGAAGGATTGAGAGCTTGCATAAACTCGCTGCTTAATTTCGAGCACATAAAACCTGCAACTAAATATCTATCTTTTTCGTCTGGGAACGCTGACGAACCTCCAACATCAAATAAATAACCTTGTTCACAAACTCGAACACCAAATTCGTAGGAGCTAATAAGGGACCAAGTTAACGATGGCTTGAAAAAATACTCTATATTCTGTGGGCGTGATTTTAATTTTCCATTTACAAAAAAATTCCGAATTTCATGTCCATCATTTTCCCAATTGACAACATTCTCATTATTGCCATACCACTTTTTAAAACCACCACCCTTGTTGTATGGGAACCACTTCTTATCTAATTCTTTTGCTTGTTCGATAGATTCTAAATTCAACCCTAATTTAGAGTGATCAATCTCAAACCAGAATCTAACAAATCTATCATTATCGGCTGTTGCCATACCTTGTCTCGGCTTTGCAAACGTACCTAGTAAATCGCCAGTTAAAAAAGCTTCTCTCATCTTATCATTTAACCAAAAAGCAATTATCGAACTAGGAAGCTTGATAAAATCCGCTGAAAAACATTGCGAACCTAAGTTATTTTCTAATTTATTTTTGAGTCTATTGGGCTGATCACCAGCTGAGCCAAGATAGCCTAAATCGAAAAAACTCCCTTTGTAATTAGTTACACCTTTTTTGATAGTAAAAGCCACAAATTGAACACTAGCCATTTCAAAAAAAGCGGTATAAGAAGGTTTCACTGATGACGATATAGAATGATTTAATAAAATGTTTTTTCGCACTTTTTCATAACTTGAGATAAACATCCAAGTTAGAGGGGTCACCAAGCAATATTCACCACCAATGTCCGTCAATTCACTAGTTCTTTGTATAAACATCGAATAAAGATTTTGGGAATAATTTTTATAATTTTGCTTAGAACACTCTTTCAAATCATAAACGAAGTATTTATCGTCTAGAAAAGGCGGATTTGCCACTACCGCATTATATTTCTGAGCAAGGGCAATGGCCTGATACACGATGGGTAATAACTCTATAGCGGCTTGTTTAGCCGCTGGGTCGGTGCTTTTTTGTTTGACTTGTAACAAATCTTTTAGGGCAAGCAGATTGGCTAAGTATTGGTTGTCTATTTGAATCAATGAGCCAAGGGTTTTAGCCTGTAAAAATGATGTCTTTAGATAATTTAATAATTGCAGGTAGTCGTTATAGATTCCCGCCTGCGCGGGAATGACGCCGGTTGGCTCCTCAAACAAGCCCCCTGTTGTGCCTTTTTGGTGTTTGTCCTCTAAATCCAATGCTGACCAGAGTCTTGGGATATCCAGCCCTTCGGTAGATTGCATTGAATAAACATTAAGATGCACGTCACCGTCTTGTACTCGCTGGAAGATGCGCCTGTCATCTTCACGGGCTTTCATCATTAGGGCAAAACCTGCAAGCTGGGCTGCTCTGTCGTCGATGTCTAAGCCGTAGATATTTTTGGTTAATATCAGTTCAGGTATTTCACGTAAGCGATAACCGCGCTCCAAGTAAATTTCACGCAAAACCTCGTAAACTTCAACCAAGATATGACCTGAGCCTGCGGCGGGGTCGAGCACTTTGATTTGCTCTGGGTCAATACTGGTTGGAGTGATGGCTTTAAGCTGCTCGACAACCTCAGGGGTTTGCTCGGCAGGCTCAATGTAGTATTCCATTTTGCCTTTAAGCTCGGACTCCGGATAGGTTGCCAGCCATTGTCTGCCCACTGAGTTTTGCACCAGATATTTAACTATCCAATTGGGTGTAAAGAGCTGGGTCGCCGCCGGAATATCTTCCGATTTGACTACTTTACCGATAACAGCATCTTTATGCTCAGAGATATAAAACTGATATAGCCAACCAATAACTTCTATTTGGCTCCAGTCTTCCTCTGGGATGTCGTTTACCAAGTCTTTTAAGATAGAGTCGGTTTTGGTGAGGTTGTCAGGCAGTAGTAACTCAGTGGCATCATCTAATTGTTCAAACATGAAGGGCATGATTTTATGCAAGTGATGACATTGACCGAGTAGTAGCTCGCGATACAACTCTTCTTCTTTGTCACCGGCCAGTTGTAACTCGATAATGTGGCTTTTATCTAACTCTAGTGAGTCTGCTACATCAGAGGCATGGCTTAAAATTTCAGGCAGGCTATCTGGATTTGTTGGGTGAGATAACACTCTGAATCCATGGTCTAGGTATTCATGTATCTCCATATAACGAAGTGCTGCAAAACGGTTAAACCAGGTATAGGCCATTTCACGTAAGAACAACTCGTAGCCTTTTGAAGCAACACGCTTTTCAAGTTGCTGGCGCTGTTCACCCTGTTTGCGGCTAAACACCCGACCTTCAATTAGTGCGGCCCCACCTTCGAACTGCACCGGCTCAACATTATGCTGGTAAATGCCCAAATGCGCTGCGCGCTTTTTAACGGCCCCGATAAACTGGCGACGGGCCTTAGGCGCGTAGGCTTTTAAGTTTTTGGTGTTCATTAGTAACTTCCTATCCCTGTTTATTTAATGCGAACTTTATTATTTTCGGCTACTAAGTTTGTTAGTTGCTGACGTAAGGCACTGAGATAATCCTCGATGTCTTGTTCTGTTTCGATCATGGCGCTTGGGTTAATGCTGCGCAACACGCTGCTGGTTTCGAAGGTGACTATTTTTTTCGGGGCAGGTTCTGCTGCATCACGTTTTTCAGTAGCAGTATGATCAGGATATGTTTGCTCACCCTCTTTAGCACTGGTGTTTTGCGCCCCTCCCCCTTTTGCTGCTTCTTTAGCTTTGGCCTGCGCTGCCTTTTGTTGTGCTTGTTGTTGCTCAATGTTGTTATTGATCACCTCGTAGCCGTCTTCTTCGAGATTGGCGGCTTCGGTGATTTCTTGATGGATTTCGGCAATACCTTGTAAATCATCCAGCCTTTGCATAGCTAATTGCAAGGGGCGCAGTGCATGATTGCTGACATCAGATGGCACAGCGGCAGATTGGATTTGTTGCGTTAAGTGATCGATGCGGATTTGAATACGAGATTTAGCATGTTCACGTTTTTCATTTAATAGTTTGTTATTAACCGCAACCACTTGCTCAATAAGTGGTTCGATTTCACGGATGTTTTTATAAGGTCGCTCTTGGTTGTATATGGTTTCAAGCTTGCTTAAAGCCGTTGATGCGGTAGTGTCTTTTATCAGCGCGGTACGGTTACGTTCAAACTTAACTGACAATGCCTGAGTTAGTTTTTGCCAGGTTGAAAACTGGGACTCGTAAAAATTTTCTAAGTCTTGATAGTCTTCTTCAAAATCGAGTAAGTCGTTTGAATTAATTAAAAACTGCTCAATAAACTGAAAGCTGGAATGTATGTCGGTCAGGCCTGCCAACAATATTACGCCATTGTCGATTTCTTTCACTCCAGGATACTTACCTGTAGAGGCTTTATTGGCAAAACCTTCGAGCTTACTTTTCATGGTACGCAAGCTGCTTTGGGCGTCATTTGCCAATTCCGTCTCGGTTTCGCGCGCATTACTGCCAAAGATATCGCGGAATAATTTAGCCGCACGTTTTAGATTGGCTTCTGACTGCTGTTTAATGCGTCGTACACGCATTTCGCTGCGTTTTCTGACCTGGGTTAAATTATCGTAGACGTTTTTCAACAAAACATCTTGTTGACGCATTTGAAAACATATTTTGTTGGCTAGGGCCAAGCGAGAGATGAGTAAGATGATCTCTTCATCATTCCAGCCAAAGGGGCGCTTTGAGAATTTTTTGACTATGTCTTCTGCTGTGATTAAACGGCCAGCGTCATCTGCTAAGGCTATGTGTTTTTCGACTTCTAGACTGGCTAATGGATTCACTTCTTCAGCATTGAGATCTAGCCCAATTTGCCCTACGTCGTCGGCAATTAAAACGTTTTGGGTTTCACGGCGAATATCGCCGGCAAAGGGTTTGATTAACTTGAGCTTACTGAAGGTATTTTCAATTACATATTGGTAGATTTCATCCAAGATATTACCAATTGAACTACCTCTGGGGTTTTGTTCTTGCCCCAAGGCGAAATAACTCGCGTCTCTTAAGAGTTGTTCAATTTCTATAACCAGCCTTTTGTGGCGTTTGTGGTTGTCGTTGGCTTTGTCGCGCAGTAGTACTTCTTGTTCGGGGCGGTTACCGCCGGTCATGCGTAAAAATTTGCGAGTTTTGATAAAGGTGCGTAACTCGTCAAATAATTTAGGTTTATCGCTGAGTTTGATTAGGATACAACCATTACCATCTGCAGAGCTGTTAGCGCATACAGCATGTTCGTATTCTGTATAGTTAGCATCTATAGGTGAGATGATCTTAACTACTAAGTCGTGCTCTTGTGAGCCATCACGAGGTATGCCATTACAAAAACGACTGATGGGGAAATCTTGTTTGTTTTCGGCGTAACGAAAATTATTGTTGCGGCGCAGGATCTCCTCAAAAACAATATTACTTAGCTCTACGGTTTCGTCTGAGGCTTCAACATCGGTATGTTGGATTTCTTTTTCAATTTCTTTTTCTTCATTGGTTAAGAAGATATATTCATCGCCTTGGCGGGCGATAAGTACGTTTTGCTCCAACGCATTGATTGCTTGTTCGATATTGTGGCGTAAGGCTAGGCGATCTTCATCCACTTTGCTCACACACAAAGTCACCAAATTATCTAAAGTCGATTTAAGCACATCCACATAACGAATTAAGAATAAGGTTTTAAGCAGGCATAGGGCAAAAGGTGAAATGGATTGTTTTTGTGAGGCTTGGTCGATGTCTTTTTTCACCGAGGTATCCAGAAAACTCTCAATAGCCGGATAAAAGTAATACAAGGGAATAAGCACACCTACTTCTTCGTTGCGCACTTGTTTTGCCGCACTTTGGAAGGCGTCGAGCAACGAGCGCTCACCCCGGCTTAAATGTAAGCCTGTGGCACCGGCTTTACGGATAGCCTCAAAGATTTTTTGTACTAGTGTGTAGTGGTAAGGCACAAAAGGGTAACTATGAATAAAACTTGTGGCATCTCTGAAGTTGGCCAGCTCGGCAGTTGTGGTCTGATCAAAAGCCAATTGATTGCGTAGAATGTCGCCTTTTTCATCGTACAACTGCGACAGTAATTCACGGGCTGGTTGCTCTTTTTCAAGCAAACGTTTTTCAATGACCTCGCTGGTGTTTGAACTCGAAAGCGACAAACGTTCGAAGCGGCCTTGGATTTTTGAAAAATCTTGACCTTTAGAGCCGGTCATTTGACCTATGACTGAATCGATGTCTTCCTGAGACGTTACCACTACCCAAGCCCTGCCTTCGCAGATGGTGCCTAAGTTTTCGGTGATGGTTTGTAGTTTCAACATCATTTGAATGTTGTTACCTATAAACTGCCCGACTTCATCGACAAAAAATAACACGCGTCTGTCTTGGTTTACGTCTAGGTATTCTTTTACCCATTTACAAAAATTTGCTACATCGAGTGCAAAGTTATTTTCAAGTTGTTCAACCCACTGCTTGGCAGATTCAGGGGATTGTTTGGTGACTGTTGCTAAGGCTGAGGCCATTTCGTCTCGATAGAAATCGTAGGCGTCGCGCTCTTCTGTCCAACTTACTTCGGTGAGCTTAGTAAATTCTTGTTTAAAGTCTTCAAATATATGTCTGTTGGTTAACTCTCGTTCTAGGTGGGCAATATGTGGGTGATCGCTGCTGAAACCCATTTGCTCGTTAAACACCTTAAGAAACACCTTTAATATTGCGTCGTCACCGTCATCGGTATTGGCACGGCTATCGATATTAAACAGGATTACAGTGTTGTCTTTTGCGACTGCGGCTTTTATCTCGCCAAGTAATAATGCATCAAGCTTTTTGTCGGCAAAAAAATCAATTGCGGGTTTGTCGCCTGCTCGGCGGTTTTCTAATAAATACGACAATATTTTAATGAAATGAGATTTACCCGAACCAAAGAAACCACTGACCCAAACCCCCAATTTACCCGATGCCGCTTTTGCTTTTGGATCACGCACCGATGGCATGTATGAATCAAAAAAGCCTTCAAAATGTTTTGCCAACTCATTGGTTATGACGTACTCATCTAACTCGGTATAGACGGTTTCGTCATTGCGTTGATCCGCTTTAACTACGCCATTGATGGGGCGGTTAATATCTTTAGTAAATAAATCTTTAATTAGCATTAAGTTTTTCCAAATCCGTTTACGGCACTAATTTGAATGCGCGGTAGTAGTTGTTCGATTCCATGCGATTGAAGGCTTTTAACGCTAAGCCATCCCATTCACCGGGGTAAAATAATAAGGTTGGTACAGCTCCGACTTTGGCATGTAACGCATTGAGTAACTCATGCCCTCGGATAATAGGCCAGGCACTGCCCAAACCATGCATTAAAATGAAGTCACAGTTGTCTAAGTCTATTTTGTTGACGATGAATTCAGCAAAACGATTTTGTTCAAGAGGACCTTTTAATGCATTAAACAAAGCGGCATCGCCCTGTGATTTTTGCTTTTGAAAGGAGCGAGTTAATAAATTTCTGGACTCAAGTAATGAGGCGACCTCTGCAAATAAGTTAATATTGGCGAATGTTTTGCCACGACTTTGCAATTTATTGGTCATAAACTCTAGATGATCCCGCACTGTTAATTCGGCTTCAGCAGGATAATCAAAAACGTAAAAACCAATTTCGTTACCTAGACCTAGATTGTTAAGAAATTCAGCACTTTCTATCTTTGATAACACTTGGTTTAAGCGCTGATTTAAGTCTGATAATTGTACTTTTTCTAATACCATACTGAACTACACCTCCATTGCCGCGACTATGTCTTCGCGCTGCATATCAGCGAGTAAACTTTTTACTTCAGGAAGCAAATATACATTTTGAAGTTTTTTGTTTCGGGTTGATTCAATGTAACCCGCATCGGCCAGTATTTTAAATACAACCTGGCTAATCTTATAGGTAGAAGATTCTGTCATTTGTGCGAACTCAGGAAACAATCTTGAGCGATCTTCCCAGAATGCGACCCAATCATTTGAGTCGATAAGATCACGAAACATGCGTTTTGCATCGAGCACTACATCACGCATAAAATCTGCCAGCATAGTGGATTGAATCAACGTTGCAGCAAACATGAGTTGGCTTGATAACTCGGCACTGCCAAAAGCGAGCTGCGTTAAAAACTCATCGCTTAAGCCTTCTAAACGCTTTTTAATGGTAGATGCATTACGTTTTGCCGATGCGTCGGATCGTTTCTGTAAGATATTTTGATTAACAATGGCATCAAGCCACTCGTCTTGACTGGGCTTTTTAAGCAACAGTTCGGCAACGATTTGCCCTTCACGGATCATCAAACTGCCACCAATAAGGTCACCAAGATAGGCTTTATGATTTTTTAAACTGGCTTGTGGTATCAAACTACCCGACCTCTACTTCTAATTTTTCAAATTATGAGACGTTAATAATAACATCAAGCTTAACTATGAGGTTCGTGAATTCTATCTCGAGGATAGAAAGTGAATAAACACAAAATGATAAACATTACTGAAACTGTAACTTGCTTGGAATTAGGTTCAATATAACGAATCTGTTTACGTTTTAGGATACTTTACCTCAACATTATCCATTCATACATAGCTATATCCAGTAAGCTATTTCAGTTAAGCAAGTTGAAATATTTATTCTCTATTGCAAAATATCTTGTTTTTTTAGGTTGCAACGATTGACCTAGATTTGTCTTCGTAATCATGGGTCTTCGCTCTTATTATCATTAACAGCCTTTGCTTGTTTGAGACCCATACCACTCCTTGCTCAACGATATGAAGGTATTTCTCTTCATTAACATTTCTATAGGTTTGTAGTGCCTTGTCAAACTGGCCTTGTAGGCGATAGATGTCGGCACAGAGCAAGTCGTACTCTGGCATGTGGTACTTGGGTGGCGATGCCAAAATATGTTCTGTAGCTTTAAGATATTGGCGAAGCGTAATTTCACTTGGTTGAGTATTTTTATTTTCTAGGTGATGAATTTGATTAAACAAGCGATAGGCACTTAGGGCGTAACTCATTTTATCGTCTGCATTGGTGCTATGTTCAAACAGTTCTAAGTACACATCTGATGTTGGGTGAGGTAAATAATATATATCTTTTCGTTTGTGTAATCTGCGTTTCCAAAACGGTACTTTTGTGGCAGTTTTCAATAAAGGGATATCTTGCACTCCAAGTATAATTTCACAGCAATTTGAGCAGCGGGTAACGTCAAATATAAAGTGACGTAGTCCGTAAGAAGAGCCTCCATCAGAATAGGTGACTTCCCAATTGTTATTGAACGAACGTATGATCTTCCCCCAGTTTCGTAGACACTTAACTTGCCTGTGAATATGTATTTTCATATTCATCTGGGGGCACATGTCCAAGGTGGCTATGCAGTCGAGTTCGATTGTAAAACACCTCAATGTAATCGAACAAATCCGCTTTGGCTTCACTTCGGTTCACGTACACTTTTCGTTTCACTCGCTCCGTTTTAAGTGAGTGAAAAAAACTTTCTGCAACCGCATTATCTAAACAATGGCCTCGGCGGCTCATGCTGGGTATCAGATTATGAACACTTAAAAAGTCTAAATAGTCACCGCTGGCATATTGACTGCACTGATCACTGTGTACTATCACCTCAGATACCGCAGGTCGTCTCCATATCGCCATCAGTAACGCTTTAATCACGATATCTGATGTCATGGTAGGTTGCATCGACCAACCAATAACCTTTCGTGAGAACAAGTCCAACACCACGGCCAAATACAGCCAGCCTTCATAGGTTTTGATGTACGTTATATCTGATACCCAAGCGGTATCAGGCTCGCTCACAACAAATTGCTGTTGTAGATGGTTATCTGCTGCAATATGAGGCGTAGAAGACTTGAAGTAACGTCGCTTATAGCCAATATTAGCTTTGAGCTTGGCCTGCTTCATCAACTTAGCAACACGATTCACACCACACCTTTCACCTTGTCGCCTAAGATCATGCGTGATCCTAGGGCTGCCATAAACAGCCCCACTTTGCACATAACTTTCTTTGATGCGTTCAAGCAAGCGCTCATTGTCCTGTGCACTTTTTGATAATGATTGCTTCGACCAGGCGTAAAATCCACTACGATGAACGTTTAACACACGGCACACGGCACACGGCACATGGTACTGACACGATAAACATGGAGTCGGGATTTTATGAACGTGTACCTTTCTTTGACTCGCTTGCAAAGTACACGGCGGCCTCCTTTAAGATGTTACGCTCTTCTGTCAGGTGCTTAACTTCAGCTTTAAGTTTGCGAATTTCATCTTGCTCTGCCGATTGGCTAGCGGGTACTTTTACTTTACTCACCCAGTAATAGAGTGACTTATCTGATATACCTAAGCGTTTAGAAACGTCAGGTACAGAATAGCCTTTTTAAACCACTTGGCGAACGGCTTCTTGTTTAAATTCATCGGGATATTTTTTATTCATAACACTTTTTACCTTACTTCAGTTTCTAAGTAAAAAGTGTCTACAAAGTTAGGGGAAGATCAATGTATTGCTTGTATTTTCCTCCTGCTTTTGTCTTATTTGCTACAATTATTTTGAGCTGATCGGCCGAAGATAGCTTTTAATAAATGCTCTGTTCCATTGATAAATGTTGCTATATGAACGCCAGTTTCACGATTAAATTAATGATATTAAATGTCATAATCAGCTGAAATTTCTCCATTATATAAGCTTAATAAACGTTAAAAGCGAGTATTGTCAGGGGATGGAATAGCAAGACTGTATTGAAAAATAACGGACTAAATCTCCAAGCTAGGATTGAAATAATAATGCTTTTCTTCAAAGCTTTTGCTGTTTGGTGACGTCCGTTCTTAGTCTGCCCGTAAGTGAAAACGCATGTTCGCGATCCGTCAAACTTCGTTACAGTTACGCTTTTTTTTGTGTTTTTGACAAAAAATGATATTTTCATTCCGAGTTGCGTTTTAGCCCAATGAATAGGGTGTTCTCCAGATATCGATTAATTTTGTTTTGAGACTCCTCCCTACGTTACATCAGATTGTTTTTATCTAGGTAACGCCAGTTTCCAAATCTCAGTAACGCATCTGGGTAACACATCTTTTCTAATCTCGGTAACGCCATATAATGTGGTATTTGGTTTCGCGGTAAATCAGATCAGGATCTTTTCAGACTGGTTTCCAAAACTTTCTTTTTGGGACAAAAACACAGCTCAGTTGTTTCGTTTTTTTAGTTGCAGAATTAACGTTGCGATGATGAAAAAAATTATCGTTGGGTAAGCGTTTTATTACCGATAATTTTTGGTGCATATTCCAGCCCAACGTGAATACTGAATCCGGCCCCAACGTGAACACTTTTTGGGTATCACCGTAATGAGTGTTCATTTTCAGACGGAATGACTTTCCCTGCTTTGATTTTGTAACTGCTAACTTATTTCCGTTTGCTTAAGGAGCAGGTTATGCCAGCACACAGATTATCAATGCGTAAATTAAGAGATATATTGAGGCTGAAGCTGTAATCTGACCTCAGCATTCGTCAAATCAACCGAAGTCTGCGAATAAGCGTAGGCTTGATGTCTATAACAGTGAAAAACGCGCAAGTGCTAGGACTTGATTGGCCTGCTGTAGAAGCACTGGATGAGCGCGGTTTAGCCGACTTTTTTTTACCCTAAAGGGCTGATCAGCGTGAAATACCTGACTGGGTAGAAGCGCGTTGGGAGCTAACGAAGCCAGGTATGACCAAATACCTAGCTTGGGAGGATTATGCCGAGCAATATCCTACACGAAGCTTTGGTTACTATCAGTATTGCTACCATTATTCAGTCTGGAGTAATAAGCAAAGGCGCTCTATGCATCACATATTGCGGGAGAAAAGCTGTTTGTGGATTATGCAGGGCAAACAGTGCCCATTGTCAGCAGCACTGCAGGGGTGGTGCGAACCGCGCAGATATTCGTCGCGGTGATGGGCGCATCTAATTACACCTACGCAGAAGCCACTAACACAAAAGCCTTACCCGATTAGGTGCAAAGCCATGCGAGTTGCATCTCGCTTTTAAGCGGGGTCCCGCAAATAGTCGTGCCTGACAACTTAAAAAGTGGTGACATACGTGCATGTAAATACGACCCCGATGTCAATCAAACCTATCAGAAAATGGCGGCGCATTATGGCGTGGCGATTATTCCAGCGATACCCTACAAACCCAAGGCCGAAGTTAGCGTGCAAATCATTGAGCGCTGGATATTAGCGCGCATATGAAACATCACCTTCTTCTCGTTAGCAGAGCTTAACCAAACGATTAAAGCCCTGCTTGAAGACGTGAGTAATCGCCAGTCAAAATATCTAAAAGGGAGTCGAAAACACTGGTACGAGATCATTGATAAACCCAACCTAAGCCCGTTACCCAGGCATGCGTATGAATACACTGATATCAAGCCTGTAAAAGTGAATATTGATTACCACGTGCAATACGATGGCCACTTCTACTCAGTCCCTCATCACTTGGTCGGAGAGCGCATTGATCTGCACGCTAAATTCAACATGATTGAACTCTACTTCCGTGGCATTTTAGTGGCAAACCACGCAGACAATATCGCTACGGCATGACCACCACACCTGCACACATGACCAAACAACATGAGGTTTACCATAAATGGGATAAAGCTAAACTGGTGATCTGGGCTAAAAACGTTGGCCCTGCCAGTCTTGATTGGGTTGAAGCCCAGTCCCAACGTAAGTCCTGCAAGGAGCAGGCGCTTAGAGTCTGTTTAGGTATGTTGAATCTAGGCAAGAAGTATCCGCACAGTCGCTATGATAAAGCCTGCGTTATTGCCAATCAGCACAAGCTATACTGACTTAAAAAAATCAAAGACATCTTAAAAGCAATAAAGATAAATTGCATCAAGATGCGTCTGAAATCACCTCTACCTTGCACAAGTTCACGAAAACATCCATGGCCCATAAAGCTTCCTCTAACAGGACGATTACATGATAAATCAAACCTTAAGCCAACTGCGTCAACTGAAACTCAACGGCATGGCAAGCGCACTCTAACTGCAAAGCGAACAACACGAGCGTGAAATACGTAAACAAAAAAGGCTATTGAAAGCCGCCAAACTGAAAATACATGCCAATGCCCAATATATTGATTACAGCCAGCCACGAGGCGCTCAGCAAACTCAAATGGCATCATTACTAACTGTGAATGGGTAAGCAAACATCAAAACCTATTACTCACTGGCCTTTGTGGTAGCGGTAAAACATACTTAGCGTGCGATGCCGCACACCCCCGCCTGCACCAAAGGCTACAGTGCCAGATATTATCGTAGCTCTCGCCCGATGATAACGTTGACACAAGCCAAGGCCGATGGCACTTACACTAAAGCGCTAAATCTACTCGTTAAAATCGACATGTTAATACTGGATGACTGGGGACTAGAGCCGCTTAAATCTGCACAACGCAACGACCTAATTGAAATAATGAATGATAGAGATGGCAGCACTTCCACGGTGATCATCAGTCAATTGACGACTGGCCAAAGGTATCAATCCATCGGCGATAATACGCTTGCTGATGCCATATTATAAAGGCTGATGCAAAACGCGCATCGCATTAATTTAAACGGAGAATCTATGCGAAAAATACGCTCTGAATTGACTTAACGTGAACACTTAGGGTACAAAACAGACTAGCCCAATGCGGGGACGATCAGATTGGAATGGGTGTTCACAATCACCGGAATATGCACAAACTGTCGAGTTGATAATGTGACAGAGTTTTTAGCTTTACTCTGCCACAAAACTCTGTCACATTATCGTCATATAAACTCAAGACCATGGGTTCTGTGCCTTGTAGAGATATGGAGGGGAATCCCTCTCTCTCCGCCAAATACTAAAAAGGGCTCTACGGAAACGTAGGGCCCTTTTTGGTAATTGATAGAGGATCAAGACGAGGTTCGGTCTTTACAACGCATTTCTCTAATTCACAGCCATGAAATGGGACAGCTTTATTCTCCTAAGCTGGCAAGTGTGATCACGCCGAGATTTAAGATTGGTCAAGTCGCTGCCCAGCAACTGCTGTCTCGCATAAATGGCCTGCAAGTTATCGATGCGTATATCGATCTGGGCTTTGAAATTAACGATGGAGAGAGTATTTAGATAAAAATACGGACGCTAGCATTAAATATTATCTGGAGTAATGTAATTACCAAGGGGTAGTGTCGGTATGATTTCTGATTCGTGCGAAAACATCTTATAGTCAAATCGCAGGTTAACGGTCAAATTCAATTCGCAAGCAATATTTATATTTTCTCGCCTACATTCAGCTTAGTATTCAGTGGTCAAATAATGGTCACAGTCTCAAATACCTTGAGTTTTCTTGAGCCTTACTTCAACCACTCCAACTTTTGTAGCGGATAGCCCAGGTACCACTTGGCGCGTTCTAATATAATGCGTGTCTTAACTTTTTGTATGCCCAAATCAGGATTGCCATTCACTGCATCGCAAAGTTCATTGAGGGCTTGGGTGTCAGAGCAACAGGTAAAGCAAATATAATCCACATCGCCGGTAATCCTCAGGCAGTCCATAAATTCTGGGATGACATTTATGGCATCCTCAAAGACTTTTCTAGCCTTTGGATTATTTGCTTCAAGGGTGAATTCTACATAAGCCAAGACATTTTTAGCGATACGATTTAAATCAAGGTCGGTGTGAAAACCGATAAAATAGCCAGCTTCTTTAAGCGCTTTAGTTCTCTGAAAACAGGCACTGTTTGATAAACCCACACGTTCGCTTAGTTCTTGATTGGAAATATCAGATTGGGTATGAACTATGGTTATTATCTTTTTATTAATCCGATCAAGTTTGATGCTTTTTTTAATGCTCATTTAATGGCCATTGAAGTTAAAAAACGATTATTTTGTGAGAACAGCTAAGAAATAAAGATTATCCGTGTGTCAGCTGTTTCTTCAACAGAATGTTTTTGTTGGCTGGTAATATACTACAGCATCAAACTAAAACAAAAATTGCTAATTGAACATCTATACGGGAATCAACACAATGTCTAAGCGTCTAAATAAAATCACGACTGCCTTGATTGTGCCAAGCACTTTACTGTTTGTTGCTAATTCACAGCTTGTCGCCGCCGAAGAATCACTCGATAAAACCTTCGAAAAAATAGTTGTCACTGCTCGCGGACGAGCTGAGAGCCTCCAAGAGATCCCAGAGTCCATCACCTCATTTAATGCCGAACAAATTGAACGTGCTGGTATTAAGAGTTTTCGTGATGTTGCTGATCTGACCCCCAATTTAAGCCAATTAGACAATTTTCGTCCGGGTTTAGCTCGAATCCAAATCCGCGGTTTAATCACTCCTCAGGTAGGTGATGCGCCTTTAGCCTTTGTGGTGGATGGCATTACTGCCTCTGATTTGGAATTTATGAATCAACAGTTATTCGATATTGAAAGAATCGAAATACTGCGTGGCGCTCAAGGTGCACTTTATGGACGCGGTGCTATAGGTGGTGCGGTTAATATTACCACTCGCAGACCTACTAACGATTTTGAAGCGCGGGTCAGTACGTCTTTTGCCAGTGGTAACGATATGCGCTTATCTGGTGTCGCGTCTGGTGCTGTGGTTGAAGATAAAGCCTACTTTAGAGTCGGAGCGTACCGACGTGATTACGATGGGCAACTTGATAATACATTTTTAAATCAAAGCGTCGATTTTCATGAAGAAAACTCGGTGTTTGGCAAACTGAGCATCGATATTTCAGATGATTCTATCCTTGATTTAAATGCACGTTTGACTGATACAGAATCAGGCATTGGATATTACCAAGCGGTCGACGCCAATACTGTTGAAGATTTTTCAATTCAAGTTGAACACAACGTACCAGGTTTAGATACTCGCGACCTTAGCGAATTTAGCGCACGATTCTCCCACGAATTTGAAGCATCTACTCTTGAATTAATAGCAGGTCACAGTGAATCAGATCAAAACGGTTTTTCTGATGCCGATTATTCCAATAAAGAAAGTGACTTTGACGGTTTTTACTATGCAAGCGCGCAGGAAAACATTTTAAAAGTGAAGTCGACCACCTTTGAAGCGCGCCTAAAGTCGAACGACGATACACGATTGCGCTGGGCAGTCGCAGCCTTTAAGCAGGAACGCTCACGAGACAGTGAATATCATAACTATGACGATTTGGTCGGCAATCAGCCGATGACCCGCTCTGATTTTGATGACAGCCTAATTGCATTTAGCATATTGGATGATAACAGCAGCAGCGCTTGGGCTTTATCAACACAGCTAAACTATGATGTAACTGAGCAGATCGAAGTGACGGCGGCAGTTCGTTATGACACCGACGATAGAGAATCTTTTGACTCGCGCTTTGTTGAAGAGACCTTTGAGCAAAAAACCTTTTCAGAGCTACAGCCCAAATTTTCAGTGGCCTATCAAATGAATAATAACACACTTATCTATAGTGGTTATTCACGTGGTTTTCGTAGCGGCGGGTTTAACGAACCCCACCCAGACATTAATCGCACTTTTGATAAAGAAATTTCTGATAGCTTTGAAGTAGGCTTGAAAACTAGCATATTAAATGGCAACGGCACCTTTAATTTCGCTTTGTTTAGAATCGATCAGGAAAATGCGCAGGTTACCCGCTTTAATGGGACAACCTTTACTTTAGAAAACATCTCAGTTGATGATGTCAGAACCCAAGGTATTGAGTTTGAGCTTTCTGTACAGGCGAGTGATAATTTAACCTTGATGGCGAATGGCGGGATAATTGACTCTGACATTCAAGCATTTTCTGAACGCCCTGATTTAATTGGCTATTCGTTACCCCATGTGGCTGATTACAACCTCAATTTGGTTGCCGAGTATGAATATGCGCTGTCATCTGAGTTGGATTTAATCCTACGCGCCGATGTGAACCACACAGGTCCTAGAATATTCAGCTTTGATTTTGCCGATATTCAATCTTCCAAACGAACCATGATTAATCTCAGAGCTACCATTGAAGCCGAGGCTTGGTCGGTAACGGCCTTTGCAGACAACTTAACTGATGAACGCCAAGTAGAAGATTTAGTGCTGTTAGGTAATAGCGTGGTGTCACTTGGACGTTTCCCGAATATTGGCTCTAGCTTTGGTGTTCAGGTTAATTATGACTTTTAATTGGCTGTGCTCGTATCGGTACTCATTGCTCAGTAGCTTGTTATTAAACCCACGACTGTTAGTGGAGTTAGGTCTATGAAACAGGAACTAAATGAGTTTTCTGCAGTAAAAATCACCAATGCCCAGTTAGTACCTTGGCCCAGAGTGGCAGCCGTTGGAGCAATGGTGGCCTTTTCATTACCCACATTTATTACGGGTCTTGAAATCCATCAGGCGCTCGAACCCATACAGGCACTTTTGGCCTTGGTCATTGGTTCACTGATTATATTTGCTATCGGTGGTGTGATGGGTGTGATTGGCGCAAAAACCCGCATGAGTTCCTATTTGCTGGTGCGAATAGCCTTTGGCGACAAAGGCGCAAGCATAGTTAATATTGCTTTTGCTATTTCGTTGCTTGGCTGGTTTGGGGTCAATATAAACTTGTTCGGTGATGCAGTTTCCCGTCTAGCCTTGGATGTCTTTGAAATCAAGGTCGCACCTTTAACCTTGGCCATTATTGCCAGTTTTTGTATGACACTCACCACAGTTATCGGTTTTAAAGCGATTAATTGGTTGGCAACAATAATGGTACCCATACTCGCGGGGGTAACGTTTTTATTGGCTTATTCTGCGCTGAGCGAACATTCATTTTCACAAATAATGGCGACTGAAAAAGTCGCAACTTTTTCCCTTGGTCAGGGTATTTCAGCGGTAGTGGGTGCGATTATTATTGGCGCTATCATTTTGCCAGACATCACCCGTTTTGTTAAACACTGGTCCAGTGCCATTTACATCGCTTTTATTGCTTATGTTGTAGTGCAACTTTTGGTTATGGGCGCTGCGGGCTTAGCTGGTGCCGCTTCAGGCAAAACAGACATATTGGATATCATGATTGATCTTGGCCTCGGTCTAGGTGCCTCTATCATTGTTATTGCCGGCTCTTGGGTACTGAACTCCCTAAATCTATACAGCGCTGTGCTGAGCACCACTGCTACTTTTCCCAAATTAAATGCAACCTTAGTGACCATTTGTTTAGGTTTAGTGGGTATTTTTGTGGCCTTATTAAATCTGCTCGACAACTTTATTACCTTTATCTTTTATCTGTCGATTATTTTTGTGCCGGTTGCAGGGATCATCATCAGCGACTATCTGTTTATCCGTCCTCACGCCTATAACATCGAGTCCCTTAGCGATAATCGCACTTTTGCACCTAAAGGATTTATTGCTTGGTTGTTGAGCGCCGTTTTCGCCATTTTAAGTACTGAAAGTCTGATTTCCTCACCATCCGGAATAGCAGCTATCGATGCCATTATTCTTGCTGGCATTATCTACACAACCCTTTCTTGGAATGAACGTCGTTCCAGTCATCGCATAAAGAGCTAGAGGTAAAACACAATGAGAATTGGAATAGATGTAGGCGGCACGCATACAGATGCAGTGATTATGCAAGGTGATAACGTATTGGTATCGACCAAAGCGCTTACCTCCGCAGATGTTATTTCGGGGATCACCAATGCGCTGGACGTTATTTTAGGCGAAAGTGGCATTTCACAAGATAAGATTGAAACCGTGATGATCGGCACCACTCAGTTTACCAATGCCATTATTGAACGTCGTGAACTGGCCCAAGTGGCAGCGGTGCGCATTGGTTTACCATCAGGTAACGGCATGCCTCCTATGCTGGATTGGCCACAAGATCTCAAAGATGCACTTGATAGTGAATGCTTCATGCTGCATGGCGGCTACTTATATGACGGTTGGTCGTTAGCTGACATAGATGAAGTTGAAATCACTAATATGATTAACAGCATGCTTAAAAGCGGGGTTAAAAATATTGCCATTGCCTCAGCATTTTCACCAATTAATTCAGCACCAGAAGAACAAGTTGCGGCTAAAATACGCCAAGCCATTCCAGATGCCAAAATCACCCTATCTCATAGTTTTGGTCGTTTAGGTTTAATGGAACGGGAAAATGCGGCCATTCTTAATACCACTTTGCTGCCTTTTGCCGACAAAGTCGTTAGCTCGTTTTTAGGTGCATTAAAAAAACGCGACTTACACTGCCCTGTCTATATCAGCCAAAATGATGGCACCTTGATGAGTGCTGACTTTGTGCGTTCCTTTCCGGCTCTGACCTTTGCTTCTGGCCCCACCAATTCATTACGTGGAGCCTATAAATTAACTGGCTTGAAAGACGCCATAGTGGTGGATATTGGTGGCACCACATCTGATATAGGCGTGTTGCAAAATGGCTTCCCGCGGGAATCCAATGTGATCATTAAAGTTGGTGGCGTACGCACTAACTTTAGAATGCCCGATATATTGGCGATTGGCTTGGGTGGTGGCAGTATTGTTTCAGCCGACGGTTCCTCAATTGGGCCGCGTTCAGTAGGTCATCGATTAGTAACAGAAGGTTTGGTGTTTGGTGGCAAAACCCTAACCACTACCGACATTTTGGTGGCCAGTGGCGGTGCAGACGTTGGCGACAAATCAAAAGTCGCACATATATCGGCTGAAACCATCCGCAAGGCAAAAGCAACCTTACATGCCATGCTTGATAAAAATATTGACATGATGAAGCCTGGTGGAAAATCAATGCCCGTTATACTGGTAGGCGGCGGTGCAATACTGGTTACCGATGGATTAAACGCGGCTTCAGAAATCCATCGACCCGAACATGCTGGTGTCGCAAATGCGATAGGGGCTGCCATTGCACAAATCGGCGGAGAAGCCGAGCAAATGGTGTCTTACCGCACCTTAGCTCGCGAAGAAGCAATTAAACAAGTCACCAAAGATGCTATGCAACGCGCTATTGATGCAGGGGCAGCAGCAGAAACCTTGCGCACGGTTGATATCGAAGAAACCCCCGTTCCCTATATGGATGAATCTAGCACCTGTATTCGTGTAAAAGTGATTGGTGAATTGGCCAGTTCGTCTGCTAACTCATCTGACAATACACAGGAGTCCACAATATGAAAATTGAACTTAAACATTTAGACGATTTAGCATTGGGTTCGGTTTTTTTGGCAACCGGTGGCGGCGGCGACCCTTATGTACCACGCTTAATAGCGGAACAAGCTATCAAACAATTTGGGCCAGTTGAGGTCATCGACCCTTCTGAACTAAACGATGATGCTTATGTGGTTGCCATTGGTTCAGTAGGAGCACCAACGGTGAGCCTAGAATTGTTGCCTTCAGTAGAGGACGCTGCCAATACATTAGCCGCATTTGAAAAACACGTTGGAAAAACAGTCGATGCAGTGGCTTCTTTTGAAATTGGCGGAGGAAATTCATTAATTCCTTTAGTGGCAGCAGTAGGAAGAGGCCTTCCTGTTATTGATGGTGATGGTATGGGCAGAGCGTTGCCTGAAGCCCAGATGATGAGTTATGCCATTGCTGGTGTTAAACCCACCCCTGCGCTTGCCTATGATTATGCGGGTAATATTGCAACCTTCTCCACTAACAGCACAGAAGTTTATGAACGACACATTCGCAGCCTAGCGATGGCGGCGGGTGGCATGATTACCACTGCTGAGCATCCGATGACCGGACGTGAACTTAAAGATTCCATCATTCCGGGCACTTTGTTGTTCTCCATTAAACTTGGACAGACCTTGCGTGAAAATCGTGGCTTAGCGACAGAAATGCTTGCGCCATTGCAGGCCCTTTTCAAAGACTCAATTTATGGTGAATGTCGCTTAATCTATACCGGAAAGGTCATTGACAAAGCTACCCGAATTGTTGGCGGTTATGACATTGGTGAAGCCACAATTGAATCTTTTGACAGCAGTGATTCACCCTTGAGTGTTAGCATTAAAAATGAATATTTGCTTGCTCGCAAAGGAGAAAAGGTTGTCACCAGTGTGCCAGATTTAATTGTTATAGTTGACTATGAAACCTCAACGCCAATTAATGCTGAACGACTGCGCTATGGCCAAAGAGTGGCAGTATTTGCGGTTGGCTGTCCTCAGTTTTATCGCTCAGAAGAAGCCCTTAAAGTTGTTTCTCCCCGCTGTTTTGGATTTGACTTTGATTATGTTGCCCTTGAGGATATTTAACCGTCGACATTGCTTTGCAATTGGGTTCGACTGATTAAGTAAAATCATTGAATTTGCGGTTGAAGGCGTTGGAACTGATTGACTCCAGACCGCTCAAAGTGGTCTATGGATATAGTGAATGCTCCAATAACTAAGCTAAATAACACATACACCTATGGTTATTTATAATTTCAGAGTTCTTTTTTCTGTGTGCTTAGTGGTTCAAACGCTTTTGACTATTAGCTAGCAGCTAGTTACTTGTGCCTGCCTCTCGCTCGTAGACGATCGTCAGACTAAGTAGGATTTATTCAATTAAGGGGGGTTAACACCACTACAGCTGATCAAAGCGATATTTTTCGATAATACCGAGTAGATTTTGCTTACCTTTCTGGCGGTGTAAGCTATGAATTTCTCCTGCTCTTTTCGCATCGCCAGCTCTAATAGCTTCAACTACAGCAATATGATCAGCTGTTGAATCTGTGGGCTTATTACGCAGTTCAAGTGTAAAATAGCGAACTCTATGAGCTTGCCCCCAGAATTGAAGAACCACCTGCTTCAAGCGAACATTTCCGCATAATTCTAATAGACACAGGTGAAACTCTTCATCAGCTTGAATGAGGGTTCGCATATTTGTTGCTTTTACGCTGATACATTTACGTTATACGAACTCAACCACTCGAGTTCTGTGGGCTGTAGTGTTATGACTGAGAGAGAGGGGAACAGGACTTGGTTCGGTCTTTACCGCTGAGTTGAATCAATCCACAGCCATAATTTGCACCTTTCTTACTTATCTGATTATTTCAAGCGAATTTACCTAGGCACCCATTTTAAAAAAACCAAACCAATTTAAAGGTTTATGAGCGTACAAAGATAAATATCTCAAATTACTAAAACAGCATTGGGTACGGCACAAACAACATTGCCCCCCTCATAAGTGAGCCTAAAGCTCATCTATGATTTCGTGGGGATCTACAGATTCTAACCCTAGATACTCTTACATATCCATAATCGCTGACTACCCAATCACGCATCAGTTACCAATCAGTATAAATTGGTAACTCTTAAAATATTAAAAACACGCACGAATAAAAGCACTCTCTAAAGAAACGACCTAACCAGCACGGCAAACCAATGTAAATAAATTGGATATGAAATGTTAACATTTCACCCCCACCAGGGTTAAATTAAGATATTGATTTTAAACGATTAATTTAGCCAGAAATTACATGAAACGAAAATATAGTGTATAAATAGGTAACTATATACATAAAGTGTTAAAATAATTGGTTGATTTTATTACCCTTATGGTTAATTATTTCCTTCCACTTCTGGTAATTGGTAATACCAATTTAATTTACCAATAAATAATGGAGATAGTTTTTTCGAACGGAGATGGTGAATTTAATTTGTATACCAAAATAATAATTGGGAAAAATAACGCATGAATTTTAACATTCGTAAGACCTCTTTATATTTAGCTTTAACTACGGCACTTTCAATGGCCTGCGCTCTTAGCGCCCATGCAGAATCGGTTAGTATAGATAACTCAGGTTTCGAAGATGGCTTTGATGGGTGGAATGATGATGATCCATCAGCTATTTCAAGCAATTCATACAGCGGATCTAAGTCAGCTAAAATAACAGGCTCAGGCGGGCGTGTTGAGCAAACTGTCTCGTTAACTGCAAACACTGATTACATACTCACAGCTTACGTCGAAGGCAGTGGAGAAATTGGAATTAACCTAGGAACATCAACAGAATCAACTAAATCCACGTCTGATGATTGGAATAAAGTTACTGTTAGCTTTAATTCTGGCACCACAACATCTGGTGCAATGTTTGGTAAATATTACAATGATGAAGGTCGTTTTGATGATTTCACTTTAATATCCACAGGTGAGACAGAACCAGGTACTGGTTCAGGCTCAGAAACTAGTATTCCAGGCCTAATTCAGGCAGAAGACTACGACAATTACTACGATACAACCTCTGCAAATAAAGGCGGCCAATACACGACTGACAGCGTGGATGTGCAAACAACTGCTGATACAGGCGGCGGCTACAATGTTGGCTGGATTGTTGCTGACGAATGGCTAGAATATAATATCGATATTCCCAGCACTGCTTCCTATACCTTGGATGCTCGGGTCGCATCACCAAGAACTACTGGTAGTTTTATTGTACAAGTTGATGGTTCACAAGTTGGTGATGAAATCGATGTTGGTAATACCGGTGGATGGCAGTCTTGGGCAACTAAATCAATCGATTTAGGTCAATTAAGCGCTGGCTCTAGCACATTAAAAATCCTAGTGACGGGTTCTAATTTCAATATTAATTGGTTGGAAATTTATGAAACAGAAGATGGAACTATCGATACAGCCTACGGTAATGAGTGTGAGGAAACCGGGCGAATTTTATACAATGCCTCGTGCGAAGAGTACTCTGAAGTCTATGAAGCAGAATCTGGTGAACTTGGTGAAGAAGACCATATTATTTCATTGTCACCTATCGAAATGACCTTTGATGCACTTGCTGCACAGCATGTTACAGAGAATGGTAACGGCTGGAGACATGAGCTTAAAATTAAGTCCAATGGTGAATATCGCGTAGGTATGACAGAAGTATACGAAGAATTTAAAGCAACCATAACAGCTACGCTAGATGACGGCGCGAAAACAATTGTAGCGCAACATCATGCTGCAGATACGGCAACTATTACTAAATTATATATTGCTGATTTAGATGAAGGTGGCTTTGAAAACGCGCCAGATGGAACAGAGTCTGACAGTGTTGCCATGAATGGTGTATTTGATGTGTATATTCGTTTAGCAGACCCTGATAGCGATGGAGAAACAAAACATTTACTCACAACGATACGTTCAGGTGAGAGCTTTGAATTTGAAGAAATAAACGATCACGGTGTAGTGACTGTAACAATAAACGGTATGTCACTCGACCCTATTTCAGTCGATGATTCTTCAGAGTCATACTTCAAATTTGGTAACTACCAACAAGCTCAAAACCCAGAAACAGGTGAAAAGTTAGTCAGCGGAGATGCAGATGATGATTACGCTGATTTTTATGCTGAGTACTTCGATACGAGCGAAATCACATTTACTAAAATGAGCTACACTCGCACACTAGATTAGTCACATATGAAGTCAAATTAAAAGTGACAATGTTTATTTAGAAACTCAATAAAAAAGCCCACATCCAAGTGGGCTTTCATCAACTAAGTACCTTATTTTCAATAATTAACTTAACATGAGAGTCCTGTTAATCCCTTTAAAGCGATATTAAATTAGAAGAGCTGAACATGTTTAGAAAACATAAGATGTAAAGCCTAAAGAGATAACATACGAGCGAGTGAAAGGTTATTTCTTGTGACTAACTTAGACGTTTCAATGCCATTTATAGCTATTTATTTTTATGCGTACAAAAGAAACCAGATATGACAGGCACAAACCTAACAAGCCAAGTCATCGGAAAACTACTCACTGGCTGCGCCGAAGCGTTCCCTTATTCCGCTGCTTGGGACGTTAGAAAGACAATTTAAATCATAGTATGGAGTAAAAATGAGAGGTAAGATAAAATTTTTCTCTAAAGAAAAAGGATTCGGTTTTGTTGTAGCAGATGATGGAACTGAGCATTTCTTAGGAGTAAGAGAGGTTATTGGTGCAGACTTGCCTAATAACGGAGATATAGTAGAGTTTGAGTCACGGAAAGGAAAAAAAGGACCTTATGCTGCGCAGCTAAAGATACTTACGTCATCAGAAAATTCCGAACAGAGAAAAGATGATCGAGTTGTCTGTCCTTCGTGTAACAAAAAAATATACCCTAAGCTTATCCATGATCGGGGAGCATTTGGAGACCCCAAACCTCGCAAGTCGCTTTGTCCATTTTGTGGGGCTACAGTCAAAGATTTCTCTGGTTGCTTTATAGCCACATCGGTCTATGGAGACTTTGATGCACCTGAAGTTCTTTTTTATCGACACTACAGAGATACAGTTCTTAAGACTAAATTCCTAGGTAGAGTGTTTATTAAGGTCTATTACTTTATATCCCCATCAATTGTAACTCTCTTAGAAAAATCGCCTTATTTGACTCGTTTCATAAAAAACAAACTTGATGCATCTGTGCGTAAAGCGTCTTTCTAACAAGAGACTATGGCGTCAATAGCTAATTTGTAGCCTTTGGCGCTTCCCACATGCCCCCATCTCTCAGCATTGAATTTAAGATGACAACCATCTTTCTAATGCACGTGATAATAGCCACTTTCTTAGGTTTACCTGCTGCGACTATTCGTTGAAATGTGTCCTTAAATACGGGATTACTTTGTATTGCTGACATCATGGCCATTTACAAAACAGTCCTGTCTTGATGCCTGCCTCTTTGGATTTTCCGCAGCCCTTTATAGCGTCCACTTTCTCGATTCATGGGTGCCACCCCGACTAACGCAGACGCTTGTTTGTTGGTCATGTAACATAACTCTGGAGGTTTCTACCTCAGAAGGTTTATCATTTCGCTGTTGATTATAAAATTTAGTTAGCTGTAGTGGAGTTGGAATTTAGGGGCATGCTGTATATTTTCGCAGTTACTTCGACCATTTAATAGATTGTTCAATTTTGATATCAAACCGACTTCATGCACTTATCAAACGGTAATTTTCCTCGCCAAACTCCTTTATTGTGCATTTTCTTAACAATTGATTCTACTTCATCAAGGACAATTTTCATCGCTCTGGTCGTGGGGCGTTCAACGTGGGTGTTAGCTACAACATGGTGCAACCAACAAGTGCAAGATAGAAGCCTGCACGTTACAGGGTTAAGATCACCTTAAGGCGCAATTACGGAATCTGTCATTTCCTGTTTAACATACTGTAAAAATGTTGAACAAATTCGCGAAAGAGGACGGCTTTCAAGATACAGAGCTTTGATATCAAATTCTATAGGAGGCGATAACGAGGCGATGCTAAAATTCTCAGTTTGGTTGCCATAGGCGGTATAATAATCCACCGTACAACATCCCAGATTTTTGTCGACAAATTTAGTGGCGATATAATACGTATCTACCTGATAGGTGCTGTTAATTTGGATATCATTGGCGATGAGTCTTTCCCACACTAGCGCACCTAAGGGGCCACTGTCCCATATGCCAATCAATTCTTGATTGGCCAAAGCCTCTAGCGTCAGAGTCTTAGGTTGCTCACTAAAAACAGCATTGGGGTAACAGACGACCATCTCACTTTTGCCTAGTCTGACTTCTTTCACACTGGGTAAACTAGGAGAAGCGTAAAGGATTGCCGCATCACATTTATGTTCCAAAAGTGATTGCAGAGCTTCGTCATTGTGCATGGTTTTGAATTTAATGGACACATTGGCATGCTTGGCTTTGAATTTGGCTAACGTATTGGGAATAATCTGAAAACCCAAAGCGGGCGTGACCGCAATTTCAATCAAACCATGTTCGCTTTGCTTAATGTTTGCAGACATTTTTTTAATTGAATTGAGCTGCTTATATATAATGTCTACTTCTTTAAACAATAAATTGGCTTCAGTTGTGGGGATTAATTTACCTTTGGTGCGGTTAAATAACATAAAGCCTAACTGCAGCTCAGCATGGGCTAATACTTTACTGACCGAAGGCTGAGACACATACAATAAATTAGCCGCATTGGTAATAGAGCCGGTCGTATAAATAGCGTGGAATACTTCGATTTGTCTGAGTCGCATAACAATAAAATCTCTAGGCGAGGAAAAAGGCTGACAGGGTCCATAATATCCCTGCGCAGAGGGCGGCTATCGATGCAGGAACCAACTGAGATTTAACATGATCCATAAGATCGCAGCCTGTGGTCATCGCGCTTAGTATCGTCGTATCAGAGATAGGTGAACACTGGTCTCCGTACACACTACCATTAAGTACCGCCGCGAAACATATCGCCATATAAATTTCGGGATGGGCAACACCCTGAGCTGAGCCAATTGCCCAAGCCAGTGGCATTGCCAAAGGAAACGCAATGGCATACGTGCCCCAACTTGTGCCCGTGGAAAATGCAATAATCATGGTTAACAATTGTAAAATAACCGGCAGCGTCCAAAAAGGTAATTGTTGCCCTATTAATTCAATTAAATATAAGGCACCCCCGATTTCTTTGTTAATGCCCCCGACGGTAATAGCCAGAATAAGTAACACAGACGCCACTACGACAGATTTAAATCCATTGCCTATACCAGAAATTAACTCGTCTAAACTCATGCCTTTGACTAATGCTATGCCACATGAAAGGCAAAGTGCTGTGGCAAAAGCCCAGTTTACTTTTGGTGAACCGGTGATGATAAACGTAGTAATCGCAATGCCAATAAGCGTGACTAATGGCAGCACAAATTCATAAACCTTAGGAGTGTAATGTGCTGGTACATCTGGTTTATGCAATTCTTTACCATCTAGGGGCTTAGAGCCATCAGCGTCTAATTTTCCTGTGTGCATAGCGCGTAGTCTGGCTTGTTGAATTCGACGTCCACAATGCCAGGTAATGTTAAAACACAGCAATAGAGTGCCCAGTACTGCAATGATCCCATAAAAACTAAAAGGAATACTGCTAAAGAAAAAGCGGATCCTATCTGGCTCTGTGGCTAAAAATGCCACGCCAGGGACAAATATAAGAGATTGGATGTAGGCAGGCCAAGCATTAAACGCCAATACCGATGCGATCGGTGAAGCGGTTGAATCGACGATATAACTCATCTCTTCATGACTGACCTTCGCCTTGTCGGCCATAGGTTTAACGGTCGTGCCAACCAATACGGTACTAATGGTGCCGCCTTGGAAAAAGATCACGCCAAGCAACCAGGTCACCAACTTTGCCGAGCGTGGGCCGCGCACAAAATGCGTTGTCATATAATCGGCGAATGCTTGCGCTGCGCCAGTTTTAGACCAAACGCCCATCAGCCCACCGAGTAGCCACAGATACAGTAGTACGATGGTAGCTGCGCCATCTGAGCTGATACTAGGCAATAATACTTTGTCAGTAATATCGTATCGCCCTAATACAATCGCACCTACAATCGTGCCGCCCAATAAGGCAGTAATTGGCTCTTTGGTAAGCAAACATAATGAGATGGCTATAAAAGCAGGTAACAAGGACCAGATTCCATAATGAAAGCTAGGTTTAAGTATCACTAAACGTTCATCGGGCATCTTAACCCATTGTTGATCTAAAGCGGGTTTACCCTTACTGACCAAAGCAGTTTGCCGCAGCGGAGAATCGCGATAATCAACGACAGGTCCAACTGAAATCTCTTTTTGATTGAGTTTGTAAACCAACTCATCGTTTTGGTTTTCATAGGTTTGGTAGATGTACTGTTGTTCTTGCCAGCGAGGATCGATTTCGACATTAATATAGAATGCAGCGAGCAAGGATAAAAAAAACAAATAAAGCGCGAGTTTATTGTAATGCATAATCAGATTAAGCTAATTTCGACTATAAGCAGGCTAGCACGGCACTAAAGTCGAGTAACTTAATAAAGCGCTAAACACCCATAACCTTAGGTTATGTATTGATAGTAAAATATGTGCAATAAGCCTCAGGTAAGACTGTTTTACACTCGGTTGTTGCTATGAACTTAATTGATCAAATCGTTATTAACAGCAAATCTACTAGCCTCCCTCGCTTTTACTGTTACGACCTCGTTAGGTGATAACGTTCCTTTGAGCAGCCAGTTCCTGCGATTTTTTTTGCGTGTTCAGCTGCAGCTTAGGCAGCGCTATGAGGTATTTGCGACGTGAAATGGGATTGGCGAAGTTTCTGGTTTTGCCACATTCCGTGGCTTGTGCAGAATACTGACGGGAAACAGGGCCAAGGTAAAAAACTTTCAATCAATTTACCAACCCTTGATTTTAAAGCATATCGGTTTATGACCGTTTATTCCTAAAAATGACTAATTTATTTATATTTATTAGCGGCTTACACTTCTCTTGAAGCTTATTGATGGCGACGATTCCTTTGTTCCATAACCCAAGGTTATGGTTTATGACTGTTTTATCAATTGTGCTATGGGGTATTTTTTTGCGAGTGTAATACTGGATATAACAATAATTATCGGTGCACATAAGCGTACTGAAATCAGGAAGTCAGGAAACACAGGAGCGGCATGCCAATGTTACACACAAAACATCATCGTCTAAATAAGCTCAGCATGGCTATATTAGTTTCGTTTGGAGTCATATCTTTGTCAGCGCAAGCTGCTCAAGATATGCGAAGTTCAGTTGAAGAAGCGGATAGTAAAGCAGAACTTGAGCGCGCAATTGAACGTAAAAAAATAGCCGCCGAAAAAGATCTCGAACAAATTGTCGTCGTTGGTTCTAGCATTAAAGGTTCTGATGTAACTGGGTCGTTACCTGTTACTTTAATCGATGCTAGCGATATTGATGCTATTGGTGCTACCTCTGGTATTGAGTTATTTGCCTCTATTCCCAGTAATGGTAGTGTAAATTTTAACGGTAACGATGTTGTTAGCGGTGTTTACCAATCGCGGGGAGATGTGGCCTCTATTAACTTACGCAGCATAGGCACAGGTAACACGCTGACCTTATTAAATGGCCGCCGTCTAGTTCAGCATCCGGGTTCACAGACTGAAAACTCAGTACCAGTGACCACCGTTAACATCAACTCAATTCCAGTACTTGGCATAGGCCGCGTTGAAATATTGCATGATGGCGCAGCGGCTATTTACGGTTCAGATGCTGTTGCAGGTGTTGTAAATACAGAAATGCGCCAAGACTTTTCAGGATTTCGCTTTGACGCGCAATACGGACAGGCAGAAAATACCAGCCGTGAAAAAGTTAATCTTAATGCTTTGGCAGGTTGGGATTTAAACGAAGGTATGACTAACGTCACCGTATCGGTAAATTACTACCATGGGTCAGAAGTGATGGCCTCAGAATTTGACCGTTCTTCGAACTCAGACCTAACACGGTTTTTAGAGGGTACTCGATGGGAAGGGGACACTAATTTCCAAAATACATCTACTACTACCCAATGGGGACGTTTTGACGCCAGTCAGGCTGTTGATGGCTTAACCTCTTCAGCAGGGCGTTTTCACGTCGAACAACTAGATGGCACAGACGCTAATCAACAGTGTGTACTTGAAAATGGTTTATGTATCGACAGTGGCAGTATTACCAAAGCTACTCAGGGATACAATACCAACTCTGCGCGCACATTCTTACCTGAAACAGAGCGTCTTAATTCGTTTATTTTCCTCAATCACGACTTGGGCAATGATACTGAGCTTTATGGCGAGTTAGGTTATTACCGTGCTGAATCTAATTCACAACGGGCAGAGACCGCCACTTTGACCTCTGCCCCCGTTACCATTGCAAATTCGGCCTATTGGAACCCTCTAGGAAGTGGTGTTAACCGCCTCGCGGGTTACGATATACCAGTTGAAGGATTGGATATTACTATCGATGCCTACCGCTCTTTAGACGCGGGGCCTCGTGCCATCAACGTAAAAAATACCTCTTACCGTCTGTTGGGCGGTGCGCGCGGGATCAAGGGAGACTGGGATTGGGATAGCGCGGCATTGTATTCTGCAGCGAAAACCGTTGATAGCACAGCTAATCGTATTAGCTTGAGCTTGTTTCAAGACGCAGTGAATCGCCAAGACGCCAGCGCCTACAACACTTTTTGTGGTGCTAGCTGTAATTCTCAAGACACCATTGATAGTTTTAAAATTGATGTTGAACGCACCGGTGAAACAGCCTTAGGGTTAGTTGATTTTAAAATGTCTAACGCAAAACTATTCGCTTTACCGGCAGGTAACGTAGGTTTAGCAGTAGGGACAGAATGGCGTTATGAAAACTTTGAAAATGATTATGATGACCGCTTAAATGGTACGGTGATGTATACCAATAGCGTGACTGGTATTACTTATGATTCGGATGTAATGGGTTCAAGCGCACAACCTAATTCAGATGGCTCACGCAATATTTTATCTGCATTTGTCGAGATGGCTGGGCCTTTAGTTAGTCCGGATATGGATATTCCTTTTGTTAACCAATTGAACTTCCAAATTGCTGGCCGTTATGAACGGTATAATGACGTAGGAGATGTGTTTAAACCTAAGGCGGTATTAAGCTGGTATCCCGTTGAAAGTCTGCAAATTCGTGGGTCTTATGCGGAAGGATTTAGAGCGCCAAACCTTGAACAGTTGCATACAGCTGTAACGTCACGTGTGAACTATCCAACCGACTTTTATCGTTGTCAGGCTGACATCAATAAGGGTAATGTCGATAGTTTTAGTGAATGCAGCAGCAGTGACAGTGTTTCAAATATACGTCTAGGCAACCCAAATTTAAAACCAGAAAAAGATTATAACTATGGTTTGGGTTTGGTATATACCCCTACGTTTGTTGAAAATCTGACCTTTACTGCTGATTACTGGCATATTAAGCAAGAAGATCTAGTGGGTATCCGCTCTTATCAGAACATCGCCGACTTAGATTACTATCAGCGTTTAAATGGCGGCAGCAATCCGAATGTCATTCGTGCTGAAGCAACGAGTGATGATATCGCCTTTTTTGAAGGCTCAGGTCTAGCCCCTGTAGGTGATATGGTTGAAGTGATAGGGCTGTTTGAAAACCTAGACTCACGTGAAACATCCGGACTAGATTTAGGTGCATATTATAAGTTGAGAGATACCGCCTTAGGTAACTTCAAGTTTAAAGTTAACGCCGCTAAAATCATTAAAGCCTTTCAAGCTGTTGATAGTGAATCTGCACAATTAGCTGCACTAGGTTTAACCCTAGATGATGTAGGTGATTTGGTTCAAATGGATGGCAGACCAGAATGGCAAGCCAGTGGAACCCTGACATGGGATTACCAAAACTGGGGAGCGGGACTGTACGGTAAATATGTTGGTGAATTTTATGATACCGGCGCAGTACAAAATGACACCGGCGATTTCTGGTTAGTCGACAGTTGGACGACCTTTAGTATTTACGGTCAATATACGTTTGACCAAGGTACCTTCGAAAATACTCGGGTACGTTTAGGTGTGCGCAATATGTTCGATAAAACCCCGCCATTAGCCGATGAAACCTATGGTTACGAAGCAAGCTTGCATAATGCAGAAGGTCGTTATGTGTACCTGAGCTTAAGCATGAACTTTGATTAATATCGTTAGCTAAAATAAAACAGGGCGACAATGTCGCCCTTCTTCTTTTTTAAATGGTAGCCCTAAAATGCATAAAAATTATTCTAAAGCTGCCTCAGCAGTTTTGTTCGCGTTTGCATCAAGCCTCATTGGTTGCAGTCAGCCTCAGCAAACTATCGATACATTAATTACCGCTAAACACATCTACCAGGGGGGCGATAGCGCACCTATTGAAGGTGTTATAGGTATTGATCAAGGGAACATCGTGTTTGTTGGTCCCAAATTACCTGAGAATATGACGGCCCAACAGCGTATTGATGCGGGCGATAACATCGTTGCTCCTGGTTTTATTGACACCCATACCCACGCCTGTAACGATTTTGGTAAAGACCAAAGTAACCTTAACCTTAACTACACCACACAGGGGGTGACCACCGTTTTCTGTAGTGTTGATGGGGGAGGCCCGGTTGATGTGGCTGGTAAATTTGCTGAATATGAAGCGCAGGGCATCGGCACTAATGTGGCCCTGTATATTGGGCATGGTTCAGTGCGTAAAGCTGTGATGGGTAAGGAAAATCGCCCCGCCAGCGATAACGAACTTGTGCAAATGAAAACCTTGGTTGAGCAAGCCATGCAGGCCGGAGCACTTGGGCTGTCAACGGGCTTGTACTATGTCCCGGGCAATTACGCTAATCTCAATGAAGTGGTAGAGCTGGCCAAAGTTGCCGCCAGTTATCATGGTGTTTATGACAGTCATATTCGTGACGAAAGCAGCTACAGTATTGGTTTATTGGCCGCCATTCAAGAAGTGATCACTATAGGTGAACAAGCCCATATTCCGGTTCATATAGCCCATATAAAAGCCCTTGGTGTGGATGTGTGGGGGCAAAGTACCGAGGTTATTGCGATGATTAACGAAGCTCGCCAAAATGGCGTCGATGTTAGTGCCGACCAGTACCCTTGGAAAGCCTCAGGTACGAGTATTGCCGGTAGTTTGGTACCACGGGAAGTCATGGCGGGGAATGCACAAACCTATCTAGCCAGAATGGAAGATGAAACGACATGGCCAGAACTTAAAGTGGCGATGCAGGAAAATTTACGCCGTCGTGGCGGTGCTGAATCCTTGTTAATTAGTGACCCTAAACGTCCTGATATCAGAGGCAAAAATTTACAGCAGGTCGCTGAGTTATGGCAGATTTCTCCCATAGATGCGGCACGTAAAATCATTATCGAGGGTAATGCAAGAGTGGCAAGTTTCAATATGTCTGAGCAAGATATCAATGCTTTTATGGTGCAACCTTGGGTTATGACTTCTTCAGACGGTAGCACTGGACATCCGCGTAAATATGCAACCTTTCCGAAAAAATTTGCGACCTATGTTAAACAAGAATCGTTGTTGAGTATTCAACAATTTATTGCACAAAGCAGCACCGTTCCGGCGACGACTTTTGGTTTGCTTAATCGTGGCACCCTAAAGGTAGGTAGTATTGCTGACATCGTTATTTTTGATGAAAATCGTTTTAAGCCCAAAGCCGATTATCTGCATCCAGAAGTGCTTAGTGAAGGGGTTGAATGGTTGTTGCTCAATGGGCAGATAGTGATTGCTCAACACCAGGCATCTAAGACCCTTGCAGGGCAAGTTATTCGCCAGTCTCAAAACATTCAGTAAGGTATTTATGTGTAAATTATTGTCATCTTTGCAAACGCTAGTGCTAAGCATTGTTTGCGTAATCAGTTTCCAAATACAATCTGCGCCGAAAATAGACTCCCTTTATGCGCCATCAAGTATTTTCGATGGCGCAGTTACTCCTCCTGAGATATTTTTAGGGCATGATTTAGGTCAGCATATGACCCGTAATGACATGATGATCGCTTATTTTAGGCAACTCGCGAGCCAGTCAGATAGAGTGAAATATGACGTTATTGGCTACAGCAATGAAAATCGTCCAATTGTCACCTTAACGATTACCTCACCTGCTAATCAGCAAAAACTCGATCAGATCCGTCTACAACATCTTGCCCAACAAGATATTAGTGAATCGACTATATCAACGACTGATATGCCGGTGGTTAGCTGGATTAACTTTGGTGTACATGGTGGTGAAGTTAGCTCTACTGACTCAGCCATGCCGATTGCCTATCACTTGGCTGCCGCTCAGGGCGACGCTATTGATAGTTTGCTTGATAACAGTATTATTTTGCTAACTGCCAGCTTCAATCCTGACGGTAATACTCGAGAATCTGGCTGGAACTGGCAATATTCATCAGAGGTTGCTGTGAGTGATCCCAATCATGTGCTGCATCGGTCACCTTGGCCCGCTGGGCGTACTAATCATTATTGGTTTGATTTAAACCGCCAGTGGATGTTGCAACAGCAACCCGAGCCAGTTGCTTGGGTGAGTAAGTTCCATCAATGGCGACCCAATATTGTGGCTGACTTTCATGAGATGCGCTCTTACAAGTCATTCTACTTTCATCCTGGTGCGCCAGATAGGGTGCATCCCTTGATCGACAAAAAAGCCATGACCTTGTTAAGTGAAGTTGTACAGGGTCCTCGGGACTTTATGGATAGCGAAGCACGCTTATATTTTAACGAAGAGTCTTATGACAATTTTTATTTAGGCAAAGGTGCTACTTACCCTTTGATGTACGGCAGTTTGGGGATTCTATTTGAGCAAGCTAGTTCTGGTGGTTTATTGGAGACCCCAAGAGGTGTGTTGTCATTTCGTGACAATATCCGCACGTTCTATCGTGTAGGTTTAGCTCTGTTAAATAATGCCGTAGAAAAACGTCAGAGTTTATTAGCGTATCAACGTGATTTTGCTAAAAACAGCAGTAAACATGCAGATAAAGACGATATCAAAGGTTATGTATTTGCTGCCCCAGAAGATCCAGCCCGACTGTTTCATTTTTTACAGTTACTTGAACGGAATCAAATTAAGGTTAAACCATTAACGAAAGATTTGACCATTAAAGACATGATATTTAAAGCTCAGCAAGCCTATGTTGTGGAAACTGATCAGGCAAGTTATGCCATGGTTAAAGGCTTATTCGAAAAAATCACCAAATTTGAAAATAATACTTTTTATGACGTATCTGGATGGACAATGCCCTTAGCCTTTGGCATCGAATTTAAATCTTTGACACGCAGCAATTACAAAGTGGGCGACGCAATCAGCCCTGTGTTTCCGACTTTTTCAGCGCCGCCTAAAGCTAACGTCGCCTATGCGTTTGATTGGTCACATTATTATGCGCCCAAGGTGTTGTATCGCTTACTAGACGCTGGGTTCTTACCACGCATTGCTCGTACTCCTTTTAAAGCAAAAACCGAGCAAGGCGAACATACATTTGGCCGGGGCAGCGTGATGGTCTCGGTTGGATGGCAAGGGGGTATCGATAGTAAGGCGGATAGCGATAAATTAGCGCAAATTATGCAACAGGCCGCGACCGTTGACGGTGTGCCAGTATTTGCTCTTGATAGCTCGCACACCAGTAGTGTTGGTATGGACTTGGGCAGCAATTATATTGAAGCGGTTACGTTACCTAAGGTGCTATTGGTCATCGGCCCTGGCATGTCGCAATACCAAGCTGGTGAGGTTTGGCATTTACTCGATAAACGTATGCAAATGCCTGTAGTGATGGTCACCAAGAACGACCTAAATAACATGGATTTGCAACCTTATAGCCATATAGTGATGGCCGACGGAAAGTATGCTGATATCAGTGCCGATTTGACATTAAATATTGAAAATTGGGTTGAAGGTGGTGGCTCGCTGGTGGGTATTGGCGATGGTGCCAAATGGGCAGCTAAAGCAATGCTGAACGTGGAAACGGTTAAGATTAAAGCGGGCGAAAAAGCGCTGCAAAAACGTATCGACTACGGCGAAAAAGATCACGTGAAGGCCCAAGATATTATTGGTGGTGCCATTATGTCCGGTGATTTAGATAACACGCATCCAATCGGTTATGGCTATGCACGCAGGGCTATTGCGACCCAGCGCAGCGGGCTTCTCGCATTTGAACCACCAAAAAACCCTTATGCTACCGTGGTGAAAATTCCAGAAAATGCCTTACTCACTGGTTATGCTTCCAAGCAAAACCAGCAACAGTTAGCGGGTAAGGCAATGTTGGTTGCCCAAAGCAAAGGCAAAGGTAGTGTGATTTTATTTAGCGACGATCCTAATTTTCGTGGATATTTTTACGGCACCGAGAAACTGTTCCTTAATAGTCTGTTTTTTTCTGGGTTGTTTTGATCTCAGTTAGCTCATAAAGCCAGTATTGTGTGACAGCGTTTTGCTCTGTCACATTTAATCTATGGGTTCAAGGGTATAGGTATCTAGATTATAAGGGCTTAACAACGCTCTTCGCTGTGCGCAATATACTAAAAAGGGTCCTATGAAAACACAGGACCCTTTTGGTATTTAAAGAATAAGTTGATGATAGGCGTGTCTGTTCATCAAGCTGAATATTGCGGATGGTATTGACGAACAACGATCGTTGATCAACGATCACGAATACAATAGACAGTTATTATTCAACATACTCTTAGCGTTCAGCTAGGCATTTTTATTTATCCAGTGAACTAAACTAATTTAGATGAAACATTTAGTTGTGAAACCTAACGCTAAGTTGAGCTAAACGACCTGTCACCTCACCAAACTCGGTGAGTGTTTCATCGAATATTTGTTTTATCGATTTTGTTTCTTTAATGCGCCCTGCGACTTGACCGGTTAGTGCGATCCCTGCCTCTAGGTTGCCACCAAAGTAGACTGCTTGTGTGTCTTGAAATTCGCTGAAAATATTCTCGGATCCTTCATTTAAGATACGTGTTGAACGTTCGGTGCGTAGTGCTCTTAATGCTGGGCCGGGTCCTGAGCGGTTAAGAAACAGCGTGTCCGTAGAATCAGCAGCAATTATTGCGTCTTTCCAGTTTTGATGAACTGGGCTTTCAATGGCGCTTAAAATACGCGTGCCCATTAATACGCCGTCTGCTCCAAGTGCGAACGCTGCAGCCATGCTGCGCCCGTCCATAATACCTCCAGCTGCAACGATAGGCACATTTACTGCTTCGCAAACTTGCGGAATTAGCACCATGCTCGATACATCGTCAGCGTTTTTAAAACCGCCCCCTTCACCGCCCTCAACGATGAGTCCGTCAACCCCTGCTTCAACTGCTTTTAACGCTCCTTTGAGGTTAGGCACCACATGAAATACGGTCAAACCAGCTTCTTTGAGTTTGGTTGTATATTTTGTTGGGTCTCCCGCTGACGTAGTAACGAACTTAATGCCTTGATCAATGATGAAGTCGAGAATTTTGGGATCGCGCACAAACGCTTGGGCGATATTTACGCCGAAGGGTTTGTCTGTCAGGTCACGCATTTTTAAAATTTCTTCACGGATGACATCAAGTTCGCCAGAACTTGTTTCAATAATGCCCATACCGCCTGCATTTGATACTGCTGATGAAAGTTGTGAGCGAGCAATCCAGCCCATGGCGGCTTGAATTATAGGTTTTTCAATACCGAGCATATCTGTAATGCGAGTTTTAACTATGGTGTCTGACATATTGATCCTTTGCGATCTATTACTATTAGGGTACTAGTTTTATAGATTTGCTAATCATATTGGTACTTTTTTTCATGAATATAGTGGCTATTCATTGGTTTATCTTCAGCTGATCGTGGGCTCATTCTGAACATTACCGTGTTGGGTGTCTTTTTCACGGTAAATTGCCGTGTGATCCGTATAAATAATTTTCGTTATATTTATATGCACATGCATCTATAAACTAAGCTTAGGGCCCTAGGGCCCTAGTGCGCTTTTGTTTTCCATTAGGAAATATTATTCAGATAAAGATTTATAAGCTTTACTTAATGTTGCTGCACATTTTTTAATCTCAGAGGAGGGCGCAAGCATAGTCTCGGCATAACTTGCTGCTGAGCTGAGCTGAGCAGTTACAGTCTTGGTCTTATGCTGTCTTCTCCTGTGCCATTTTTAAAAGGAGTTCTGCTTATGAGTGCTTACGATCCTAATTTTTTGGATCACTATATTTTGCCTTTGCCGAGTTTTGCGCCCTATCTTGAGGTGGATATAGTGCGTGATGACGATCGTTCTAGTCATTATATCGCTGATTATGTTCATTACTCTTTAGTGATGAATGGCGCTGATGAAAGGCGTTCAGCTGCATACGTTGCACTGAATATTGACCAATCAAAATTTAAAACAACCAGCCGCAGCGACCGATGGCGTATAGACACGCGAATAAATAAAGAATGCCAGCTAGACAACGCGTATTACCAGAATAATGATTGGGATCGTGGTCATCTGGCAAGACGCGCGACGGCTGCGTGGGGCGATAATCCTATTGAAGCTCAGCGAGCCTCTAACGAAACATTTTATTATACGAACGCTTGTCTACAACACGTTAATTTGAACCGTGATGAATGGCTAGGGTTGGAAGACTGGGTGTACGATTTAAATTTAGATAAGGATGGAAAAATCACATCCTTTTCGGGTCCTTTTTATGCTGACTACGAACGCAGTGTGCATCCCAGTGGTCATCCCTTAGCACTTGTACCCGCTGGATTTTTTAAGATTGTTTGCTTTATTAACACGTCAGATGAATTGGAAGTGAGGGCTTTTGTTATGTTTCAAGATGAAAAAGCTTTGGCTGATAAGTCAGGTCGAAAGAAATATAATAACCAGACATACCAAACTACCGTTGCATTTATCGAAGAGTTGACGGGATTACAGTTTGAACCTGAAATTTATCATGCTAATCCTATGCTGCATTGTACGACGGCCACTAATATATCGGGCCCTAAAATCGTCGATGGTGAGCAGGTACTGATCCCAGAACTGATAGAAGTGGCCAAGCCCGCTGATATTCAAAATACGACAGCAAAGCGTCAGACGGTGAAAGATGATGTAGTGGATATTTATATCAGTGCAGCTATGGTCAATCCCAAGGGCCGTGATAAAGACAATGAGTGGATTGCGCTTATTAATTTAGGCGCTGTGGACGTTGACCTGACTGACTGGACCTTATCAGACAATCAGGATAAGCCTGTTACTATTGGAAAAGTAGTACTTGCGCCTGGTGAATCTGTTGTGGTTAAGCAACTCGGTTCAATTCAACTGAACAACAAAGGAGACGTGATAAAACTGTTTGATAATCAAGAAAACCGGATTGATTGGGTGAATTACACCGAGAAGATGGTTATATCTGGGGCGCCTGTGTTGTTTTTATCCCCAAGAGACACACTTGATTTAGAGGTGTAAGAAGTAAAATGATAGACGTCTAGCGATGGCGCGTACTTGAATAATACCTGCGTTATTCAAGTTAGGTGAGATATGGCTAGTTCCTTGCTTGCAGTCTTTTGAGGGGCGTGTGATTGCAACACTACACAAAGTTGCAGGCGAAACAGCGATGGCGCGGAATGTCCTATAGATAACTGTGAAAAATAGAATGGCGTATACGAATGAGTAAAGCCGAATATGTCGCACAATTCATACGAAATAATACTTTTCACTTCGCCATTTTCGCTTTATAGCCCAGTAAGTCCGGTACTTTTGTACTTACGTCATAAATTTGTCAATCTGTTGTTAGTTTCGTTTCCTGAAGTTGAGTCTATTTGCTAAAGTGGCGTCCAGATTTCGTCGCTTTCAGATGATTGTCCTCAACTGCATGTTAAATTGAGGCAGATGAATTAGTTAGTTAATTAGTTTTTTATTAGTAGGTTAAGGTTGCCCAATGGCAAATGTGTGTTTTCAGATGAAAGGCACCGCGTTTACTGCGGTGGTTATGGATCTTTACGATTACTCTGCGGAATTATTTCTTGCCCAGTTAAAGCAAAAAATTAATACCGCACCGCAGTTCTTTAATGCTTCTCCGCTTGTGCTCAACCTCGCTTCTTTTGAAGGTGAGCTTAAAGATGAGCAATTAGAGAAAATTGTTGCCGATTGTCGCGATATGGGTTTACAGCCAATTGCTTGTCGTGGCGCTGCGCTTGAATTGAAATATACCGTTATGGGCTTGGGTCTTGCATCCTTGCCTTCTGCCAAAACCCGTAGCACCGACATTCAAGCTGAACCGGCTCAGGCCAAATCAGCCCAAGTTGAGCCTGTAAAGCAACTTGTTGAAAAAGAACTAGAGTATCGCCCCAGTAAGGTGATTACCAAGCCAGTGCGCTCTGGACAACAGGTTTATGCTGAAGGTTGTGACTTGATCGTTATGGCTGCGGTGAGTCAAGGTGCTGAAGTGTTAGCAGATGGCCATGTCCATATTTATGGACCATTGCGAGGACGAGCTTTAGCAGGTGTGAAAGGCGATACAAATGCGCGAGTTTTTTGTCGGCAGATGGAAGCTGAGCTTGTTTCTATTGCTGGTTATTTTATATTAAATGAAAAACTACGTGAGCTCTGCTGGAAAGAAGCAGCACAAGTATTTTTAGACGGTGAATCCATTCAGGTTGAAGCTATTTAGCGGTGTACGCATAGTTTAACAATGGGTTGATTAAAACAGTTATTGAGGGATTTAAGTGGCTAAAATTATTGTAGTAACGTCCGGTAAAGGTGGCGTAGGTAAAACAACGACAAGTGCGGCAATCGCAACTGGTTTGGCTTTGCGTGGTTTTAAAACAGTCGTGATTGATTTTGATGTAGGTTTACGTAACCTCGATTTAATCATGGGCTGTGAACGACGTGTCGTGTATGACTTTGTTAATGTGATTAAAAAAGAAGCCACATTAAACCAGGCGCTGATCAAAGATAAGCGCACCCCAGGTTTATTTATTCTACCAGCCTCACAAACCCGTGATAAAGATGCGTTGTCTATGGAAGGCGTGCAAACTGTTTTAACCAACTTGGCAAAAGACTTTGAATATATCATTTGTGATTCGCCGGCAGGTATTGAACAGGGTGCACAGATGGCGCTGTATTTTGCTGATGAAGCGATTGTTGTGACAAACCCTGAAGTTTCTTCGGTGCGTGACTCGGATCGTATTATTGGTATATTGCAGAGCAAATCGCTTAAAGCTGAGCAGGGCGGCACAGTCAAAGAGCATTTGCTATTAACCCGTTATAACCCTGAGCGTGTTGCAGCCGCTGAGATGTTAAGCGTTGCCGATGTTGAAGATATTTTGGCCGTACCATTATTGGGCGTTATTCCTGAATCAGAAGCAGTACTTAAGGCATCTAACCAAGGCGCGCCAGTTATTTTAGACCAAGAGTCAGAAGCGGGACAGGCGTATCTTGATGCCGTATCGCGTTTACTAGGCGAAGAAGTCGAACATCGTTTTCTTGAAGTACAGAAAAAAGGATTTCTGAAGCGGCTACTAGGAGGAAAATAGTGAGCATTTTTAATTACTTTCTAAAGAAAGAAAAAAAGAATACGGCGTCTGTTGCTAAAGAACGTTTGCAGATCATTGTTGCACACGAACGCAGTAAGCGACAGCAACCAGATTATCTGCCGCTAATGCAAAAAGAAATCATGGATGTGATCCGTAAATATGTGAATATCGATGAAGATCAGGTTACCGTACAGTTAGAAAATAGTGATGACTGTTCCGTGCTGGAACTAAATATTACCTTGCCTGAGTAAATCAGGATGTGAAAAGAGGGAGTGGGTAGAACATAAAACTCACGCCCTTCTTTACCTTTTTAACGTGGTAAAACCTATTGCTATGATTAACCTAAGTCATAGATATTGAAACGCTATTCTCCTGACTTTTGAGCCTATTTAAAGCCAACTTGTTTCTACAAAATCTAGCCATTTCTATGGATAACCCATGGCGCCGGGCATCGCATACTTCCCCAGCCGTAAACTAACCAGCGATTTCGTTCGTGGGTAAACTTGAACTATTAACGCGGTAAAAGTTGCGTAACATAATCTGAGTAAACGTGAAATATTCTCTGGGTGAGGCGGCCGTGAAAAGGGTGACTTTAACCACTTTAAATATATTTATTTACAGTAGTTTCTCTTAGCGGAAAAGCTATTTTTGTCTGTCTCCCTCTCAATTATCAAGGCGTAGACAATTTATTCGCCAGCGAGTATGAAAAATCGCTAACAAGGTTTACGTAATAAAATGCAGGCAAGTTGTTAGCCTGTAAACCACTCTTTAGGGTCAAGTAAGTAACACTGTTTGAATTGTTCATACAACTTGGGATGGCGATGGGCAAGTTGATGTGGCTTTTCGAAAAAGGTTTCTGTTACCACGGCAAAAAACTCAGCGGGGGATGTCGCCCCGTAACTATCAATCACATCGTCGGCCCCATCGGCGAGTTTTTGCTGTTGCAGTATAAATTCAGCATTCAGCACTTCTGACCACTGTTTATATTGCTCAGGGGTGGGCAAAAGTGGCAAACCATCCATCGCGGCATTTTCTTCATCTAATTTATGGGCAAACTCATGCATAACCACATTGTGTCCGTCGCGACTGTCACGTGCCCCTTGCAAAACGTGATCCCATGCCAAAATAACCGGACCTCGCTGCCATGACTCGCCTGCGCGAGTACTGGTCGCGGTCACCTGCAACATACCGTCTCTGTGCGTGCTATTTGCCACATAAGTTTCTGGATAAACCAAAATGCTACGAAAACCGGGGTAGTAATTGCCAGGGCGATTGAGGATTAACAAGCATGCTTGAGCGGCAATTAACACACGAACGGTGTCGGTTACTTCAAAATCGCCACGACCGATAATGTCTTTTTCAGCTAAAAAAACCTGCATATGACCCTTAAGCGTGCGCTGCAAGTCGCTGGGTAAACGTGAATACAAAGGAAATTTAGTCTGCAATATATGCACATACTCGGGAGGTAAAGGCTGAGCTTGCAGTTTGATACGCTTTAACTCACGTGATTTTATCTTGCGCTTATCGAAATAAAACCATGCCAGCATAATCAAAATAGGCAAACTCAGTAAAAAGTAAATCAGGTTTTGGCGCATAGCGACTCTGGTGGTGATGTGACGTCAGCGTCCAGTTTACCAAGTAATGATCCTCGGGGCTTGAACAAGTTAGAGTTAACTAGGAATGCTTGTATTTTAATTTTAGTTATTGGAAATAACTTGCTAATGGTTTTTACTCTTACATTTCTGGTGTTAGTCGATCGTTCTAAGAGAAATTAAACATTATTAAAATAATTACGGAAGTTTATCGATGGCAGTAGCGGAAAAACGTTAGATATTGCTCTTAAACACTAGACCTTAATAAAAAATATAACTTGTGAGGATTTTATGAGATTTTGTAATCTAATTTTTGGCCTTTTAGTGGCGTTTGGATTATCGCCAATAGTACAGGCGCAAAGTTTTGCTAAATATAGTGATGACTTTCCTGAAACGGTTAAAAAGATGTACCACATTCCAGTATCGATGCGAGATGGAGTTGAGCTAGCGACCGACGTATACCTCCCTAAGAAAACAGGCACTTATCCAACTCTTTTAATAAGGGATATATATACCAACGGCTCTGCAGCAGGGCGACAAAAATACGCTAAATTCGCGACCTCGAATGGTTATGCTCTTGTTTTTCAGTCTGTGCGTGGTCGATATGATTCGGATGGGAAGTGGTATCCTTATTTTCAAGAAATAAATGACGGTGACGACACGCTTAATTGGATAGCAGATCAAACTTGGTCTGACGGTAAAGTGGGTATGTTTGGTTCTTCTTATTTAGCTTCGGTTCAGTGGCTTGCTGCCGTTAATCGTAATCCTGCATTAGTGGCAATAGCACCAGCTGTAAGCCCTGGGAATTATTATCGTGATGTAGCATATCCTGGAGGCGCTTTTTCATTGCTGTCTCGTGCGAGTTGGGGAATCGGGTTAGTGGGTAGTAAAACAAACATGTCTTTTCCAGTCGATTGGGTAAATGAAATTAAGCATCTACCACTTGATACACTAGCTGAAAGTGTTGGTTTCAACGTTAAACATTTTCAGGATTGGATTGATCACCCGTCAGATGATGCATATTGGAAACCATTGAATTTGGAAGCGCGTGCCAATGAAATGGCAGTACCTGCGATGAATATCGGTGGATGGTACGATGTTTTCTTACGAAGCACTATTGGTAGCTACAAAACAATGACCGAAGAAGCCGCAACTGAAACAGCAAGAAAAGGACAACGTCTTGTTATTGGACCGTGGCCTCATGGATGGAACCAGCAAACGAAAATTGGGGATATGCAGCTTGGTGACAACTCCCTTATAGATGCACCCGCAATGCTGCTTGAATGGTTTAATTATTGGATGAAAGGCGATGCTAAGCCGAGTGGTATAAAAGAAGGTGAGGCTCCAGTCAGAATCTATGTGATGGGAGAAAATGTTTGGCGGGATGAACAGGAATGGCCGTTAGCGAGAACTACGTATCGCCCATTCTATATTCATGCTGACAACACACTTTCTGCAGAGGCCTCAACGGCTAAGTCAGCCAGCATGAAATATGACTATGACCCCGCTGACCCTGTGCCGACGTTGGGCGGAAATATTATGTCAGCTAAGTTGCGTGGTCCTTTTGATCAAAAGCCGCTAGATGGACGGGAAGATATACTGCGCTTTGTGACCGAACCATTTACTCAAGCAACCGAAATTACAGGACCGATTAGTGCTGAAATATATGCTTCAAGCAGTGCTCCTGATACAGACTTTATGGCTAAGTTAATTGTTGTTAAACCTGATGGAAGCGCCTTGAATCTTGTCGATGGCGTTATTCGTGCTCGATATAGAGAAGGTTTTGATAAACCTAAGCTGATCGAGCCAGGCAAGGTTTACAAGTACGACATTGATATGTGGGCAACCAGTTATAAATTATCACCTGGCGACCGTATAAGAATTGATATTACCAGTAGTAATTTTCCTAGGTTAGCTAGAAACCTGAACACGGGAGCTGATTTTGCAAAGACCTCTGAAATGAAAATAGCGAATCAGACCATTCATATGAGCAAAAAATATCCTTCAAAAATAGTATTACCAATCGTTCCATAACGAGAGCGAAGTAAAGCAGTTCGGTGATGTGTGAGTGGCCCTGCGGCTCACACACACTTTTCAGTTCACCAGTTAGCGTTTATATAAATTTCAGTAGATATATAGTCGCTTTATTGAAAATACCTAATCATAAGTACTTGTTATTTCATTCGCTTTTCTCGCTTACTGATTGACTTGTATCAGCGCTAATATAATCAAAAAAGAATGCTGAGTGTCTGCGTAATAACCAATTGAGTGAAGGGATTACAAATAGCGAATATCTGCTTCTAACAACTACCATAACATTGCTGCAGTGGCAGATATAACCCACTCTTGAAGTCTTCAATATCAATATCAATATCAATATCAATATCGATAAACATCGCCATCGCATTAAGTCTTATGCAATGAAAGCATCTAAAAGGTGTCGCCGACAAACTGGGTGTCCTAAAATCGTTAGGATGATTGGAATTGTTGTTATATAAGAGATTGGCGTTGAAATACTAGATTCAACAACATGTGTGTCGGTGTCTGCTTAAAACTTTTAGCGATAAATAATATTGTCGAAAAAAGCTATTACGGCTGGGGATTGAAAAATGTCGTTTCGATATTGGTACCATAAATGTACAAATTATTTTGAATGAACGATAGGGCGGTATATGTGAAAAAAACAGCAAACTTCATAACGTATTTATGAAGTTTGCACCTAGGTTATTTAGAAGTAACAGGCCTATGCACCATTAGCGGTTTATTGGCTAAGGTTGTAATATCCTTGACTTCTACGCTTAGTTTTTCACTTCCCATAAAGTTCACTTCTACCGTTATGGGTTGTAACTTTGGCAAGGTAAAATAGACAGGTCGAGCGCTTTGTGCATTATATCCGCCTCCTGTAGATACTATCCTTGAACCGAGTATTTTACCGTCAGCATCAAAGAATTTCACAACTGCACCTTGTTGCGTATAATTTCCTTGAGTGTCCAATACGAGAACTGCAATAGATTTAGCGCGCGCTGCTTCGTCCATTTCATTTTTAAAAACAAAGTGTCCGCCCGTAGCCCCGTAGCCATCAGTGACAGACAGATCTAAGTCGCCGTCATTATCATAATCTATCCATTCCACTCCATGATCCCCAGCAGAGGTTAATTCTGGATAACTATCGTCTACTTCAAACTTGGAGCCTGTATTCTTGTAAAGCTTACCAAGCGGCTCCGATTGGCCATTGACCTTGTGATACCCAACGACCATTAAATCCAGATAACCATCGTTGTTGTAATCCCCCCATGCTGCTGCGACTGAATGGTCTGGATCAACAACGCCCTGCGTTTTTCCTACTTCTTCAAAACTACCATCACCGTTATTTTTATACAGTAGGTTTTCTCCATAGGTGGTGACATACAGGTCAATATAACCGTCGTTATTGTAGTCGCCTACAGCACAACCCACGCCGCCCTCTGAATAAAGGCGTTGTGTTTCATCCATGCCAAGTTCAGGCGCTATATCAACAAATTTATCAATATCGTTTCTACCAACAGTATCGCTGTCACCTGATTGATTGGCTAAGAAAAAGTCTAAATCACCATCGTTATCAATATCAAACCAACAAGCTCCTACTGTTCTTCTAGAATCATATACGCCTGATGCATACCCTAGCGGTTTAAATACGCCATTTTCGTTTTGCAAAAGCTGGTTTGCCCCAGTACGGTTGGCTGCATAAAGGTCAGAGTCTCCGTCATTATCGTAATCAATCCAGTTTGACTGGCGGCTAATACGACCTGGTATTGCTAGCCCTATGGATTCAGCGACTTCTACAAACGCTTTTCCATCATCGTTTCTAAAAACATAGCTCCGACTTGGTATTGGCATCTCATTTGAGCCTCCTAATATATCCAAGTCACCATCGTTATCGTAATCCCCCCATGAAACACCACGTATCTGATCCCCCTTAAATGGGAGGCCTAATTCTTTGCCAACACTTACAAAAACGCCGTCATCATTACGATAAAGGCGAACTTCTCCGCCCTTTATCGAGACTAATAAATCGAGATCCCCGTCTTTGTCATAATCGCCCCAGGCATTAGAAACTGAGCCTGGAGTATTAAAAGTCTCAGTTTGAATTGGTGTAAAACTTGTAGTTGACGCAATAGAACTAATACTTACGAGGGTGCATATCGCAGCTATTGTCTGCATCTTAAAATATTTAGTCTTTATCATTATATTCCTCCTAATGACTATCTAACTTTTGCCAGCTTCCGCGATGTTTAGGTAAAATATCTTAAGAAATCTGGACGTGCTTTTTGCATGGTTACTTTTAACTGCAAGATTTGGTTGAATTTGGATGAGACGACATAAACCCGTCTCATCCATTTCAAATTTTAAAAAACTACCAAGCGTAAGACGTGCGCACGTACCAACTGCCGCCTGTAAACCCATAAGGAGAATAGGTATCGTAAAAACCTGTTCCAAAGGAACTTTCTGTGCGCTCTTTAGGATAAGTATTGAAGATATTGTTGGCACCCGCGAAGAACTCAAGACCATTTTCCATTTGATAACCCGCTTCCATATTTACAATCCACTTAGCTTCATTTTTAGTGTCTAATGCTTCTGTACTGCGTATCACGGTCCACTCGCCAAAACGAATTGCTCGAGCATTTACTACCCAGCCATCTATGCGATAATTAGCCGATAAGCTGGCTTTAGAATCTGGAACTGCATCGGTATAAGTTCCTAAACGAGTGCGGTCAAATTGCTCTATTTGTGAACCATCAGCGAGTACTAGACCGGATAATTCTTCTGGATTATCGTCCACACTAACAACATCGACTTTGTTGTAGTTATAAGCACCGCTTAACGTGAGTTGACCCATATTGACTTCTGGTGTCCATGTAGCCACTAAGTCAACGCCTTTACTACGGGTATCTATCGCATTGGTAAAATAGTTTACAGCACCTAATGATGCGTCAAAGCCTGCCGCATCAAGGAGTGTTGATATCTCGTCACCGATAGTACCGCCAGATAAGGACAATCGTGTATCGCCTCTATTAAATTGCGAAGACTGTGCAATGCGATCATCTACATCGATTTGATAAACATCGACGGTGAACGACATATTTTTTGCCGGAGTGTAGCTAATGCCGGCGCTATAATTGACGGATGTCTCTGGTGTAAGTGGATCGGCTCCTAATGCCAACGCAGCAAGATCTGTTGGGGGCAGGGTTTGGCGTAACACAATCGTTTCAGCCACGCCGTCATTATCCAAATCGGCAAATTGTCCACGACTACCGCGGAATCCTAATTGTTGAATACTCGGGGCTCTAAATCCTGTACTAATAGATGTTCTTAACGCGATTGAATCATTAATCTCGTAGCGCGCATTTAATTTACCAAGCACTTCTTCGCCAGCAGAATCATTAAAATCTTCGTAACGTAATGCGCCAGCTAAAAAGAATTTTTCAGATACGTCCCATGCTAAGTCGACATAAGCATTTATATTGTTGCGCGATATATCATTTTCTGCTTCAGGCTCAAAACCAGGAAAGCCTTGGGCACCAGGGGATAGACCGTTGTTACCATCGGCGTAACTAAGTGGCTCTCCTTTCACAATTTCAAAAGATTCTTTTCGAAATTGCATCCCAAAAGACACTTGTAATTCACTGTCATCAAGCACAACAGCCCGCGTAGCATCAAACTGAGCAATCATCTCATCTGCATTCATTTCGCCTAGGAAAAACGAAGTAGGGCTTGCTGTACCTAGGCTAGCGTTCAAACCGCTGGTGTTATACCAGCTACTTTCATTGCTGCCATAACTCACTGAGAAATCCCAGTCAAAATCAAAATTACTTCCTTTAATACCGGTAACGATATCAATATCATCTTCTTTTATTTGTTCTTCAGGGCGAAAGCCGCGGGGGAAAATCTCTTCTATATTACGGGCATCATAAGAACGTCGATAAGTAAAAGTGAGGTCAGAGCTGCGGTTGGCATAGGTAGCAAAAGTGTAAAGCTCAAGGTCCCCAATGCTAGTCCCAGCGTTTACGCCGAAAACACTGGTTTGCTGTGGAAAGTTACCAAAATTTTTGGTGATTTGGCGATCGACAGAAGATTCTCTAGGGTCCCAGCTGCCATCTTCAAGCGGTAAAAATAAGTTTAAACCTCCATCTTCTGGCAGCGCCAACGTGCGAGCTCGATTAGATAATTTACTTTCTTTAAAATCATAAGATACATTAATGAAACCGTCTTCACCGAGTGCGAAACCATTGTTTATGCCGACACTAAAGTTTTCGCCATCACCTCGATCAAAATTTTCTCCGGTACTTACAACAGCTCTTCCACCCTCAGCATCATCCTTTAATATAATGTTGACTACCCCAGCGATAGCATCGGAACCGTATTGTGCAGATGCACCGTCTCGCAGTACTTCTATACGCTCTATGGCAGAAGAGGGGATCATATTCAAGTCGACCCCGGCTGACCCACTGAACAAGCCCGTGCTGGTATTGATTAGCGCGGTCTTATGGCGTCTTTTACCATTCACTAAAACAAGGGTTTGATCTGGATTTAAGCCTCGTAGACCAGCTGATGCTATAAATGTTCCGGTGCCGCCGCCAGAGCGCTGTGGAAGATTAAGAGATGGAACAAGGAATCTTAGAGACTCGAATAGCCCTGTTTGTCCCTGTTGCTCAAGTTGTTCACTGGAGAACACGTCAATAGGAGTTGGACTTTCAATAACTGTTCTGGGATTGCCTCGCACCCCAGTAACTACGATGTTTTCTAGGTCGGCTGCTTTATCATTGCTCATTGAGGGTAGGTCTCCTTCTTGAGCTACCGCCGACGAGGCGGCCATAATCGACGCGATAACACCATAAGTGCCAATTTTCACTTTACCCTTTACGTTTTTATTTTTCATATTCTCTGCTCTTTGTTAGTCCTAGGAAGCACTCGGGTCATCGCAGCTTGTTCCTCCAATATAAATGGTAGAATTCGAGTCAATGGTCTTTACAGACCTCTCTCGACAAGCAAAACGAGAAACCGGCTTCAACTGAAAAGTGACCTCGCAATGTGTTTTATGTTTTTGAGGTCACAAGTACTTGAGGAAAAATTAAAGCTAAGTTAGCAGCCAGGGCAACGTCTCTTAACTCATTTCCGGCAGATTGTTCGGGTATGTCAAAATACATTGTCATTATTGTTTAGCTGGCCGGAACGTTTATCTCAAAAGTTAACGTCGACTTGCTAATAAGCAATGTAAGTACAACAAAGTTTAATACCTTTCGAATCAACTGTTTCCAACTTCAGGTTGAGCGTCAGCATAAAATGGCTGCTGTTCAATCTACCTATACAGAGAATTGAAAAAGAAAAAACCGCTACTTTTTTTCAAAATAACTCAGCGCTTAGCTATAACGCGGTAAATTAAAGAGGCAACACGACCGGAATTCGTCGAGCTAAAAAAAAGAAGAAGCGCACAGATACTTGAATATCAACGACAGCTGAATCGAGACAGTCAATGTTAAATACATCACGTCTATTGTACGTTCAGGAATATGAAGGCAATTAAGCATCAATCTTTAGCGTGACGGCTATGCGCGTCAGCCTAGAGATGAAGTCATTGAAGGTTGAGCGGTCTAATGCAATATCTTCATTTTCGTGCTTGGCAACTTGTCAAACATCGTTATCAAAGAGTGATACTTCCGCTATTGATTTGTTCAGACCAATAGCGGAGCTAGGCGACTTTTAGCGAACAGGAATAGGTTGCAATCTTTCTAACTTAGACGCGCGATAGTTGATTATCGTCGTGACTATGATAATAGCAATACCCAAAGTATTGATAAAAAGGTTAGGTACCAACATAGTAAACCCTGCTAATAATAATAGGCCACGGGCGGCTATTGGGAGTTTGGTTGCTAATCTTCCTTCAATAGTACCTGCAAAGGAGATGATTAATCCAAACGTTAAAATAACAGCTTTAACAAAATCAATATTTTGACCTTCCATCCAGATCAACCCAGAAAATGCCATCATGATCGGTATAATAAAAAATCCTTGAGCAAGTTTAAAAGCTTGGACTGCAGCTTTCATAGGTGACGTGTTGGCAATACCGGCGGCTGCGAAAGCAGCTAAAGCAATCGGGGGGGTTACGTTAGAGGTTTGCGACAACCAAAATACAATCATATGCGCAGCGAGTAAACCAACGCCTAACTCAGTTAAACTTGGAACAGCCATAATTGACAATACAATATATGCAGCCGTTACCGGTAACCCCATACCGAGAATAATGGCAGCAATTGCAATAAGTCCTAGTACAGACCATAAATAACCGCCAGAAAGGGCCATTAAAAATTGTGTAAACTGTAGGCCAATACCTGTTTGGCCGACTACACCAACAACAATGCCTGCGGTACCACAAGCTACTGATATAGGTAGCGCTAGTAATGCGCCTTCTTTCATACCTGCAAAAAAGACCGCTATCGTAATTCGGCTGTGTTTTCTACACATTGCTGCGACCAATATCGCAACGCACCCAGAAATACCCACTAATATAGGCGAGTAACTCATCAGTAGCAGAGTGGTTATTAAGATTAATGGCACTAAAAAATGCCAGCCATCTTTTAGTACAGTAGAGATTTTTTCAGTCACTTCCATACCCTGTAAGCCTAGCTTGCAAGCCATTAAATGCACATACAGCAAGGTACAAGTAAAGTATAATATGGCTGGTGCAATAGAGACTAATAATATCTCACTGTAAGGAATGCCGGTAAATTGTGCCATCACAAAAGCACCTGCGCCCATCACAGGCGGCATGATCTGGCCACCCGTTGATGCAGCGGCTTCAATACCGGCAGCTTGCTCTGGTTTATAGCCAAGTTTTTTCATCATAGGGATTGTTAATGCGCCAGTTGTCACAGTATTGGCAATGGCGGATCCTGAGATTGAGCCTAGAGCTGCAGAAGCAATAACACTGGCTTTAGCTGGTCCGCCTCTGTACTTTCCGGCGATAGAAAAAGAGGCGTCAATAAAAAACTTACCTGCCCCCGTAACCTGTAAAAAGGCTCCAAATAATACAAAAATAAATACTACACCTGCGGCAATTGCAAGTGGCGCACCGTAGATCCCATTGGTTGAAAATACATGGAATCGGACAATTTCTTCTATTGAAAACCCTCTGCTGGCCACAACTGAAGGCAATGCGTCGCCAAAAATTGCATAGAACAAAAATAGTGCCGCAATTAATACCATTACTGCACCGACTGTGCGGCGTGTTGCTTCAAGCAATAACACGATAATAATTAAACCGGACAACTGGTCCAGCGTCGTTAAACCATCGAGTAGAAAAGAAATATCATCGTAATCAAAGGAAATAATGTGATATGAAGCCCACGCAGTGGCAATGATAAAAACTACGTCAATACAACGACCAAATAGATATAGCGCTGAGGAATGTTGGGACTTAACTAACGGAATAGTTAAAAAGACTAAGACTAGTACCCAACTTAAATGGATGGGTCTAAAAACAGGCGCAGATAAATCTGCGGTTATGCCCTGCCATATTTGGAAGATTGATAATGCTATTGCCGCCAACGCTGCAATTAACACAACTTTGTTTGTTACCCAATTACTCGTCGTTGTTTGATCCGTCATGCGATTCTCCGAAGGTAGTCGTGATGGCTACCAACTCACTCATTTTTGTGATTGTATTTCTAATTTAGGCTGGTGCTTGACTGCAGCGGTTTGAATCCTTATTTGCTGCAATCAATATTTACTATCCGCCTCAATTACCATTCATCAGCGTGATTGTTTAGTTGTATGCAACTTACTTTTGTTCTTTTAAATATTTTAACGATCCGGGGTGTAAGTTGATTCCGTCTAGTTTGTTCATATTTTCAAGCGTTGTATATTTAGTGACGCTAATCACTTGATTGATTTTTTTCATATTCTCAAAAGCAACCTTTGTCATCTGATAAGCAAGGTCGGTATCGAGATCCTTGTTTACTATCAGGATATTCCATACGGCTGGTGCGCTAAACGCGGTAACATCCTTGTAGCTGCCATCTGGAACATCCATTGCTTGATATGACGCATTGTTATCCGAAACAGCTTTAAGCTCTTCTGGTGTAAACGATAGAATTCTAATCTTATGAGTGAACGCCAATTCAGTGATTGCACCAACACCGACACTGCCTACGACTACGCCTGCATCTATCTGACCTGCTGAAATAGCATCGGTTGTCGCGGTGTAATTTAGAGATTGAGCATCGATATCCTTGTCACTTATGCCCAAGGCCGAAAGAATATTAGTTGCACTCACGCGTGTCCCAGAGCCAGGCGCACCCAGTGAAATGCGTTTGCCTTTTAAGTCTTGAATTGACTGTATATCTGAGTCTGCTGATACAACGAATTGAACCACATTAGGGTACAAAGCAAATAAAACGGCTACATCCATTTTACGAGGAAAAGGCTTAACACCTTCATGCGCTTGCAATACCACATTACCCATGGCGATTCCGGCGAGTTGTCTTTTGGTAGCAACTTTGATGGTATTTTCTACTGAAGCAGCCGTTACTTCAGCTCGCATATCAAAGTCTTCAATATTTTCGCTCCAGATCTTCGCTAACATCCCCCCAAGTGGATAGTAGGTACCGCTCTGGCTACCAGTACCAATAGTGTATGTTTCAGCTATGGTGTTAAGCGAAAGTAAGCACGTTAACCCTAGGATCCCATTCTTTAAAATCTTACTCATTTTACTAACCCCATGTGCAGGTAACGAAGCCCGCAGTATTAAATTTTTTGCGTTGAATCAACGTAAAAGTTGCTGAAATGTTGTTTAGCAAAGTGCTAAACAGTGTGGGTAAATTCACCTTGTAAAATTTACTTTTCATCATTATCAAACGTCTCTATTGTCATTGGGTTACCGGCAATCATTTTGATTACCATGCATATGAAGTGCGTATGTACCAGCTTCCTCCAGTGAAACCATAGGGCGAATACGTATCATAGAAGTTAGTCCCTAAAGAATTAGCTAAGCGTTCCTTTGGATAAACATTGAAGATGTTGTTAGCGCCAGCAAAGAACGCGAGTCCATTTTCTAATTGATAACCGGCTTCTAGGTTAACTATCCATTTTGCTTGGTTATCTGTATCGAGATTCTCAGTAGTACCCTTGACTGTCCATCGACCGAAGCGAGTGGCGCGAGCATTTATCAGCCATTTATCTAATCCGTATTTGGTAGAAATGCTAAGTTTTGAATCAGGTACTGCATCGGTATAGGTGCCTAAACGTTCACGATCGAACTGCTCTATTTGCGAGCCATCAGCTAACACTAAACCTGATAACTCCTGTGGATTTTCCAGCGAATTAACAACATCAACTTTGTTGTAATTGCACCGCTTAGGATTAGATTGCCCATCACCATTTTAGGCGACCACGTAGCAACGATATCGACGCCACGACTTCGTGTATCAATGGCATTCGTAAAATAATTTACAGCGCCTAATGATGCATCAATGCCTGCTTCATCAAGAAGGGCTGAAATTTCATTACCAATAGTACCGCCAGATAAAGCCAAACGTTTATCGCCGCGATTAAATTGAGAAGATTGCGCGATACGGTCATCTACATCGATTTGATAAAAATCTATGGTAAAGGATGTATTTTCTAGGGGGGTGTAGCTAATCCCAGCGCTAACATTAACGGATGTCTCAGGAGTTAGAGGACCTGCCCCTAAAGCCTTTGCAGCGAGATCGGTCGGAGGTAAAGTCTGACGTAACACAATAATTTCAGCGAAACCGTCGTTATCCAAATCGGTGAATTGTCCACGACTACCACGGAAGCCCAATTGTTGAATACTTGGTGCTCTAAAGCCAGTATTTATCGAAGTCCGAAATGCCACGCTGTCGCTTATCTCATAGCGGAGGTTTATTTTCCACAATATTTCATCACCAGCCGAGTCATTAAATTTTTCGTAACGTAGCGCGCCTGCTAAAAAGAGCTTTTCGGAAACGTCCCATGCTAAATCTATGTATCCATTTATATTATTTCGAGAAACGTTACTTTCGGCTTCAGGAGAAAAGCCTGGGTAGCCTTGTGCACCTGGCTCTAACCCATTATTCCCGTCAGCGTAACTTAAATACTCCCCTTTGAGTATTTCAAAACCTTCTCGTCGATATTGCAGACCAAATGATACTTGAAGATCGCTGTTTTCTAATATGAGAGAGCGGGTGGCATCCAGTTGAATTATCATTTCCTCTGAGTTCATATTACCCAGAAAAAACGAGGTTGGACTGCCTGAGCCTAAACTGGCATTTACACCGCTGGTATTATTCCAAGAGGTATCATCGAAGCCGTAGCTCACTGATAAATCCCAATCATACTCTACGCTCGTACCCGTAAGACCTGCGACCACTTCAAAATCACTTTCTTCTATTTGCTCTTCTGGACGAAACCCTAAAGGGAAAATATCGATAATATTACGCGTGTCACTAGGAAGTCGGTAAGTAAATGTCAGATCTGATATACGATGAGCGTAAGAAGCAAAGCTATACAGCTGGGTGTCATGAAGACTAGCCTTAGCATGTACACCAAAAATATTTGTCGTTTGCGGGAAGTTACCAAAATTCTTGGTCACCATACGATCAATGCTGCTTTCTCTAGGATCAAAGCTTCCGTCTTCTAAAAGGGCAAATAGGTTTCGTCCACCGTCTTCGGGTAACGCTAAAGTGCGAGCACGGTTGGATAATTTACTTTCAATAAAATCATAGGATAGATTGATATAACCATCGTCACCTAAGGCGAATCCATTGCTTATGCCAACACTGAGATTTTCGCCGTCACTGCGATCAAAGTTCTCTCCAGAGGAAATGACAGCTCTGCCCGTTCCAGGTTTATCTTTCAAAATAACATTTATCACCCCAGCGATGGCATCGGAGCCATATTGAGCTGATGCCCCATCTCGCAGTACTTCGATACGGTTTATTGCGGAGGTAGGGAGCATATTTAAGTCGACTCCAGCTGAACCACTGAATAAGCCAGTGCTGGTATTGATTAATGCGGTCTTGTGGCGCCTCTTGCCGTTAACTAATACAAGTGTTTGATCTGGATTCAAGCCTCTTAAGCCTGCTGATGCTATAAACGTTCCCGTTCCTCCTCCGGAACGTTGCGGTAAATTTAGTGATGGAACAAGAAATCGCAATGATTCAAAGAGTCCTGCTTGACCTTGCTGTTCAAGTTGTTCACTGCTGAAAACATCGATGGGAATAGGGCTTTTGATAACGGTTCGAGGATTACCTCGTACTCCTGTGACGACTATATTTTCAAGTTCACTTTCCTTAGCAACCGACACCTTAGTGGGTGGAATAGATACGACAACATCAGTATCATTAGTTTTTACTTTCCCCTTCAAACTTGTTTTGTTCATATTATCTGTTTTTCGAGAACCCTTTAAAGCACTCGAATCATCGCCACTTGATTCAATAAAAATTGTAGAGTTCGCGTAAATTGACCCTTTGAGACCAGTCCCCGCAAGCAAATTAATCAGCCCAGCTTCAACCGAAAAGCGACCTCGTAGGGTGTTTGTTTTCATTGAAGTCACCAGAGCTTGCGGAAAAATTAATGCTAAGTTAGTTGCTTGCGCAAAGTTTCTTAACCCGTCTCCGGCGGACGTTTCAGGTATGTCAAAATAGACAGTCGTTATATTTTGTTTTGTCAGATCATTGTTCTCTGAAGCGAACGCCGATTTGCTAACGAGCAACATAAATACGACAGCGTTTAGTATCTTTCGAATCATCGTTTTTCAAACTTCAAATTGAAAACGACAATTTGTGAAACGAAACAGACGAAGCAAACAATAGGCTGCGATTCAACTCTTCTATACAGAGAAATAAAAAAGAGAAATCCGCTACTTTTTTTTAAAATAATTAGCATTAATTTGATTGGTAACATGTTTAGCTATTCGGATTAGTGATGTAGTAATTTCCCCCACTCATTTTTTTCACTTTTAAACCAAGATTTAATTCCAAAGTAGTAAAAACAGTCTCCAGATTGTCTATGGGGTAAAATCCACCCACCTTCATTGATTGAATTGACGCATCCGCAATAACAATATTTAGGTTGGTGTAACGCGATAATTCAGCTATCACATCCGATAATGGCTCATCATCGAAAGATAGGAAACCTTTTCTCCAATACAGTTTTTTCGCAATGGATTTATCGCTTTCTCGCTCAACAGACTCAACTTCATAATCATCAAATACAACGTTATTACCCGCACCAACAATAACTTCATTTCTGCTTCGATACCCAGTTTGGTCTGTTTTAGGGACTTCATTTGATTTTTCTTTCGCCCTGACTCGTACTGTTCCATGAGATATTAAGACATTAACCAAATTCCCATCAAGACGTACTGAAAAATTAGTCCCAAGTGCTCGAATATCGCCAGATCCTGCTTTGACAGTGAAAGGCCGACTTTTGTCAGGCGCGACGCCGAAATTAGCTTCACCATGTAAAAGTGTAATATTTCTCTGCTCACGACTATAAGAAACTTCTACCATACTGTTTGTATTTAGTAATATCTCGGAGCCATCGGTCAATATTATATTTTTTTGTTCACCTATTTGGGTGAAGTACTGGCCATTTTTTGAAGTGTTTTCCAACATGGTTTGTAAATAGAAAAGAAACGGTATAGCGATAATTAGGGAAGCTAAAACTGCTGTTTTATAGGTAAATTGAGTAAATAAATGACCAAAAAAAGTACGTTTTTCTAGTTTCCTTGTTGATTGCTCTTCAATCGAGCTACGCTCTCCTATTTCTGACATTGTGTCCCACAGCTGTGAGAGTCGTATTAATTGCTTTTCGTGTTCGGGGCTTATTGCAAGCCAATTATTCAACTCAGCCTTTTCAGCAGTCGTAAGCTCATCTCTTTCAATACGGGCAATCCAATCGCTCGCTTCGCGCTTGATTTTTTCAATATTATTTGGAAAATTAACTACTTGAGTCATTCCTATTTACTCTTTCTATTATTCATATTTGGTTCGATATCACTTGTTTTAGTGGGCCCAATCTGTTGCTGTTTGGTAATATAGTCATCGCAGCGCTCCAATCCTTTTGCTATATGTTTTTCAGTGGTACTCACCGCAATATTTAATTGAAGAGCTATATCTTTAATTCTCACACCATCTAATAGCCTTAACCTTGTTACCTCTTGGCATTGTTTGGGTAAAGAATTTAACGCCGCAAGCAATAGCGCTTTTTCCTGTTGCTTAGATAAATGAGCAAAAGCATCCTGTTCTTTGCTAATGAGTAATGACTCACCAGAATCCTCTATGTATTCAGTAATTCGTGTGGATATTTTTGTATTTTCACGAATAGCTAAATTTTTAGTTGTTTTAAATAAATATAATTTAGGAAATTTAATTTGCTTTTGTTTATCTGCGACAAAGGTTTTTACGAAGGCTTCTTGAAGAATATCTTCTAACTCGTATTCTTTTTTGACATATCGACGTACCACATTAGCTAAAGAAGATTTACACTCTGAAAAAACCGAAAGAATAGATTTTTTCCTTAATACGTCCTCTTGCATCTCTAATCCTCACTGTTTTTACATGGCTAAAAATTAACCATTACAAAAGTAACTCCCAAACTTTAAAAATTTGGGAGGGTGATGTCCTGTAAAAATGCGACAAAACGTCACAGAAAAATAGTAAAATATTGTGGTAGATTTCAATGTTTCTCGTCTAACTTACCGTAGCCTCAAATGCGGCAATTGGCATTGAAAGCTTATTCCCTAGGTGAAGCATTCAGAAACAACATTGTTTTTAGAACATACTGATTAAAACTTTGCTGCTTAAGGTTTTAATGAGCTAGTGTTACTGCTTTTTTAGTAAATACTAAACGCTTTTGATTTGCAATATAGTTAATTCTGACTGTTTCATGGCAGCGAACTACCGGAACAGGAAGCCACTTTCATCTTTAATTAATGAAACGATGAACCGTTAAGGTTTACTTTAATGAGTATCATTTCTGACTTCGTTCAGCAAAAGTTTTAATATTGATCTCCGCTACTTTTTCCCATGCTTCGTTGGGCACTAATACTGACATAGCGTAGTGGGCTATTTTCCAATTGCCGTTGTCATTGATAAGCACGCCTGTACCACGAAAGCGGCCCCATTTTTCAGAGACAGTTATTTCGTCGAACCAAGCGATATTTTGTTCGGTTGAAAAATTGACGTTTCGCTCGACTGATTTATACGTCCAGCCAGTGCCGCCCGCAAAGCGCTCTGCAACGTATTTGTCCAACGACTCAGGTCGCGACCAGCGTTCCCAATCATCGGTACCCATAAAAACGCCGGTATCGGTAAATGAACTGAGGTAGGCGTCTAAATCAGCTTGACTGGCTGCTTCGTGTAAGCCATCAATTACTTGGTTTACAGCTTGTGTCGCTTCAGTTTTTGTTTGGGCAAATGTACTAAGTGAGCAAAAAAGCCCGATCGTGATGATGATTAGATATATTTTTTTCATCAGTAACTCCATTGACGACGTGTGAATATGTTTTGAAATTTTTCATTTAAATTAATAAAAGATAACAAGGCAGGCGTTTGTGTTTACTGCCTTGTATCTTTGGTTCATTGATAGAAGGTAATGCCCAGGGTTAGAAACCGCCTCTGAACGTCATGCCAATCGTACGCGGTGTAACACGTATACTGGCTGGTGGATCAAACGGCGGACGCCCAATCGCGCGCACGACACCATCGTCATCAAACATGTTATTGGCAAAAAGCGATATCTCGTACCCTGAGAAGCGTATGCCAACGCGCATGTTGGCCAGTGTATAGGCATCCATTTTACGATAATTGGAATTCTGTTCACTGAACTCAGTACTGCGGTCATCTGTGTACTGCACATTTACCCAACCGAAACCTTCTAAATTTTCGTTTAGCTGCATAGAATATTCGACTGAAGTGGTGAACGATACTTCAGGTACGAACGGGGCAGCATCGCCTTTTTGAGCATCTAGATTCGGCACGTCGGCATCAAGAGAGGTATTGATGTAGGCGCCGCCTGCGGAGAGGACTAGTCCTTCAACGGGTTTGACCGTAACCTCGAGTTCAACGCCTTTACTGGTTGCGTCACCAACGTTTTCTTTGAAACCAAAGCCACATTCAAAGCTACGACTGGTTTGCATATCAGTCCAGTCGATATGGAAGTAAGTGGCATTGTAGCTCACCGTACCTTGTGAATCGCTGCCTTTGACGCCGATTTCGTAGTTCCAGATTTCATCTGGATCGAAGAAACGTGTATCACCGCCATCTCGTTCTACCTCGGCTAGTTCATCGGCACATACGGATGCAGGTATCGCTCCGTTGATACCGCCGTAACGGAAGCCTTTAGCTGCTTGGGCATAAACTAAGTTGTCGCGATCTAAGTGATAAGACACATTTAATTTGGGATTAAACCCGTCAACGCTCCCTTTAGGACGAGTGTCACTGTTGGCTTCGCCGTTGAATAGTCCAGACTGATAAAACTCAATTTCTTGTTCCCAGTTAAAGTAACGTAAACCAGCGGTAATAGATAAATCGCCGATATCGTAATAAGCCTCACCGAAAAAGGCGTAGGTTTTAACGGTTAAGTCATCAAAGCCGTAAAACAAGTGATCATCTGGGGCGCCGAATGCAGAAGAGGGAACACCTAAGATGGCGTCAGCTCCTGGTACGGGAAAGGTATTTTCATAAAATACGTCTTTCTTGTCAGCATAAGCGCCTACTGTCCATTGTAAATCGCTGTCGGTGGTTGAGGCCAAGCGCAACTCTTGTACGTACACTTCTGAATCAGTTAAATCTACTAGTTCATGGGGGGTAATGCCCGGCGGTAACGCGGATTCAAACAACAAATCCAATGAGCGTGGGTTAACAATAGAGCGGTCAAAGTAAGAAGTAGAACTGACTAACTCAGCCCAATCTAGATCGTACGTAAGGGTAACGTTGGCGATATCCATGGTATCGTCGTAGCCATCAAAAGATGGATAGTCACGTACGAATAAAGGAGTGGAGTCGATATCAACCGGACGGCCATTGTCTGAGTAATCATGGTGTAAATAGCTGAAATCGATGCTCAATTCATTGGTAGGAATATACAAAGCCGAAATTTTCGCACCCTTGGAATTACCGGTATTTAGGTCTTTTTCGCCTGTCAGGCTGTTGTCAATATATCCACCATTGTCGAGGTAATAACCACTGATCCGCACGGCTAATTCGTTTTCAATAAGCGGCACGTTCACAAGCGCTTTGACGGATTGGTTATTGCTGCCATGTTCAATTTTCGATGCACTTAGTTCGTATTTTCCCTCGAATTCAGTCAGATTCGGGTCATTAGAGACCATTCGCACGGTTCCTGTCATTGATCCCGCACCAAACAATGTGCCTTGCGGACCACGCAGAACTTCAACTCGTTTAAGGTCAAACAAGGCAAGTTCGGGGTTCATGCCACCCATTGAAATGGGGATTTCATCTAGGTAAATACCTACGGTTTCTTGGTTTTGGGTGTCGTTATCATTCCCACCACCATTTGCCACACCGCGAATAGATAGGCGTGTGCGCCCTGGACCATTTTGATAAGCCGTTAAACTTGGCACCACACCCAATAAATCGGTGAAATCGCTGGCTCCCAAATTATTAATCAAATCTTCGCTGACCACATTGATGCTGATCGGTACGTCATTCATTGACTCAGAACGTTTGCGTGAGGTAACGATTACGCGTTCATATTGTGCGCTCTCTTCAACTGCTGGTGCGCTGCTCTCTTGTGCTTCAAGGGCGGTAGAGCCAATAACAGAGGCAACGAGTAGCGCAACACGAGAAGGGGGAAATACGCGTGTGCTCAAGGTTTTATAGGTGTGACTCAATGTGTGTGTGTTGTCCATGGTGTGATGCCTTTTATTGGTCAAAGTTAAGCAACGTCTATTGCTTTTAGGGTGAAAACGGCCAAAGACGTGCTATGAATTGTGTATTTTTATTTTCATAGTCACATTATTTTCAACGTTAGTTTCGGCCTGTTTAATACGCACTGCAATCACTTATTTTGCTGGTTCGACCTTATAAAAGCTAATGATTACGCGGGATTCGCGTCATAAAATACCCGAATTTATTATTCAATTTATTTCACATTTATGGTGCGTTTCTATTCCTGTTGGTGCAACCCGATGACAGATGAGGCAATTTAGTGGCTAGTGATATCCCCCAGCTTTATTATTTTAACTAGTCGGATGTGTGGTTAACGGCAATAAAAACGTCGAAATATACTCTGATACCTGATCTGAATTTGCCCTGTGGTCGAAATTGGTACGTTTATTGTGATGTATTTAGTTAATCCTCAGAGAAGGGCATTCGCCGAATAGGCAATTATCAGTGCAAATAGACTAGGAAACACACTCGTGAAAATTACTAAAGAAATCTTTCGTCCGACACTACTCAGCGTGTCACTTGCCGCTTTATTTACCGTAAACCCTACCTTTGCTCAAGACGCCGATAGTTTGGCCGCAGACGAGCCAGCAGAAAAGATTCAAGTCATGGGTCGCCGAATTTCAGAAACAGAAGTGGCGATCGGTACCGACGAAGTCACCAATACCTTAGCCGTCACCCGTGAAGCGCTATTATCTGCGCCAGGCGGTATTTCAGGCTTAAAAATGCTAGAGAGTCTGCCGGGCTTTAACGTACAAACTGACGGAGCGTTGGGCTTATATGAATTTGGCAACTCTGTTAATGTGCGGGCGTTTAATTTAAGCCAGATGGGCTTTGTGTTAAACGGCGTGCCAATGGGTCGTTCAGATGCCTTTGGTGGTAGTCCAATTTTCAGATACGTAGATAACGAAAACTTAGCGTCTGTGGTTGCATCTCCTGGTGCCGGTGATGTGTCAGCGCCGAGCTACTCAACATTAGGGCCGATTGCGTCTTATTATTCTGTTGACCCATCAGATCAAATGGGCGGCATGATGTCGATAACCATAGGTGACGACGACTTACAACGTTCATTTATAAAACTAGAAACAGGTGATTTAGACGGATTTAGGGCTTTTATTAGTCGCTCAAAAACCGACAGTGACTTATGGCGCGGTCCAGGCACAATTGACCGAGAGCACATTGAAGGTAAAGCCATTTATACCTTTAGCCCAGAAACTTCATTGGAATTTAGTTATGTAGCGAATGATTTCTTTGATTATGACTCGCCGTCAGGCACCGCTGCTACCTTTGCTGATAATTATTACTACAGCTACGAAGATTCCATTCCTGAGGGCTGTATTTCTGCTCAACCTGAGGTATACGATTTTAATCAAGACGGCACTATCGATCAAACTGATTTTACGCCCGTGTTTACCGGCAGTAATTGCACTAGCTATTATGAAGACCGAGTTAACGTACGTGATGATAAATTATATTCATTGCAACTCGATACCTACCTAACAGATAACTTGCAATTTACCGGCACTTATTACTTCGAAGATAAAGACGGTTACGGCGTGTCACCAGATACTTATAGTAATACCTTAGGGATTTATGAACGCCAAGCTGCAGCAGGCTTAGATGTTGTTCACCCCCGTGGAGTACAATATGGTTTATCGTCTGTGGGTGGCGACCGAAAAGGCTTCGTGGCTGATTTTAGTTTAGAGCTTGAAAACAACCACATTGAATTTGGTGGCTGGCGCGAAAAAGACACGTACCACCGGACGCAGCAACGCCTTAACAAAACGGCCGGCAGTGCTGATGGCGACGTGATTTGGGATGAAGTGGCTTACTACCGCCGTGACTACACCTCGGTCCGTGAAACTACCCAGTTGTATTTAAAAGATACCATCAGCCTGCTAGATGATGATTTAAAACTTCAGGTTGGTGTGAAGTCACTGAATGTTGATTATTCTTTAGATGGTTATCGAGATTACAACGATTATGAGATTAACAGTGAAGCGGGTTATGGCCCTCAATCGGTTGGGGGTAAATTTAGCAATCATTTCTTACCTTCGTTAGGGGCGGTTTACACGCTAAACGATACTGACCAAATCTTTGCCTCATACTCGCAGAACTATGCGTTGCCCAGTGGCACAGATGACATATACGATAACGCGGTTAGCTTTGAACCTGAGACCCCAGAGGGTGAAGAAGCCGATAATTACGAGTTAGGTTACCGTACTAATCAAGAAAGCTTCAATGCCGCCATCGCATTATTCTATACCCGCTTTGATAACCGGCTTTTTGCCAGTAATGTATTTAACCCAGCCACACAGCAACCTGAAGGTTTTTATATAAATGGTGGCGCTTCAGAAGCCTATGGTTTTGAATTAACTGGGGTGTATCAGCCTGAAACGTTCAATAAAGAACTCTATTTAAACGCAAATATCTCATATAAACATGCAACGTTGATTGATGGTTTTGATAGCAACGCTGCGGGCAATAAATTGGCCGACAGCCCAGATTGGCTGATGACCGCTGGCATTACATACGAGCCTACAGAATGGATAGTGGCAAACGTTTCAGCTAAATACACCAGTAGTCGCTTTACTGACTATGGTGAAACTTATGAAATGGACAGTTACACCACCGTTAGTGCGTATGTTGATTTAGGCGGTATTAACCCGTTTGGTATGCCAGAAAATGTTAGCTTACGTTTTAATGTAGACAACTTGTTCGACAAAGAAGTATTGTCGTTTGCGTTTGTTGGTTCAGCCTTTTATCGTCCGCTGAGCCCGCGCAATTTCCAAGCATCGTTAACGGTAGCATTTTAATTAATACGGGAAAACACATGTATAAATTGAACAAACAGTTCGTGTCAGTAGCACTTGGCTTGTTGATGTGCCAGTCTGCGGGGGCTGTCACCCTTGAAGAGGCAACCGCTATACAGCGCCAACTAGTGACTTTGGATACGCATTTGGATACGCCTGCTAATCTTGTCGTGCCAGGCTTTGATATTCTTGAGCGTCACTCCTATGGGCATGACTTCTCACAAGTCGATGTCCCCAGAATGCAGGAAGGCGCATTAGACGGCGGATTTTGGGCCATATACTCGCCCCAAGGTGAGTTAAGCAAAATAGGCTACGAGCAAAGCCGTGATACTGCATTGTTGCGTGCATTAGCGATCCGTACCATGGTGACCGCGAATCCTGAAATATTTGAATTTGCAACGCAAGCTAGTGATGCTCAAGAGATAAAAAAGAACGCCAAGCACATTGTATATATGAGCATGGAAAATTCGTATCCCTTGGGCACGGATATCAGCTTGCTGGAGACCTTTTATAAGTTTGGTCTGCGAATGACGGGGCCGGTACATTTTAAAAATAATCAATTTGGAGATAGTTCTACAGATCCTGATGGACCTAAATGGGATGGTTTGTCACCTTTAGGTGAGCAGTTAGTCGTTGAAGCTAATCGACTTGGCATTGTACTAGACGGTTCACATGCACATGATGAAACGGTGAAAGACATGATCCGCTTGTCAAAAACACCGATTATCTTGTCGCATACAGGGAGTAAAGCCATTTACGATCATCCGCGTAATGTTGACGATGAGTTGCTTAAAATGCTCGCTGCATCAGGCGGTGTTATTCAAATGAACGCCTACAGTGAATACCTAGAAGCATTGCCTGCTGATCCTGAGCGTAAAGAAGCATTTAAAGGTTTAATGAAGTTGGTAAAAGACGGTAGCGATCGTGAAATCATCCTTGAAAAACGGCGTGAAATTGAGCATGAGCATCCTGCGGTGAAAGCCTCATTTGAGGTCTACATGAAACACTTTTTACACGCTTTAAAAGTCGTCGGGCCTGAACATGTGGGTATAGGTGCTGACTGGGATGGCGGTGGTGGAGTTGATGGCATGATGGATGTGGTTAATTTGCCAATGATTACCCAGCGCTTATTAGATGAGGGCTACAGCAAAGAAGACCTGGCAAATATTTGGGGTGCCAATGCCTTACGTGTATTACAGCAGGCTCAAGACTATGCCGCTAACGTAAAAGCAAAAAAATAAAGCTTATTTAACCGGTTAGCAATTGGCGTTAAGTGGATTGTTGGCATTGTTAAACACTCGCCCTTGTATTTGCATGCATTGGGCGAGTGAATTAAGCCTATATATGGTGTTTATTGGCAACAACTAGAAATAAATAGCATAGGAAACATTGAGAAAATCAACGCCTGGATTTCGATCGTTTAAACCACCGTTTGAATAATGCATGTATCGCAGCGCCACAGATTGATTCATGTTGTCACCGAAATCGGTGACTAAGCCTAAACGGTCTTCAAATTGGTAATGAGAGCCAATATCTTTACCCGCAAAGCGAGTGTCTTCAACTAACGATACACCGATACCAAACTCCCATCTCAGAGGGTACTTATTGGCTATAGTGGCGAACTGTTTAGAAAATACCGGTGAAATAGCCATGGCGTAATTCGTTTCATGACTATTTTGTTCGCCGAATTCCCAAAAATTAACACTCACTTCCCAATACAAATCTACGTTTCCTAACCACTTTATTTGTGTAAGTTGGGCCGCGTAGGGACGATAGGCTAATCGTATTCCTTGAATATCGTCTGAGCCTAAAAGGTAATCTACCGCGATGCCTTGTTTTGCTGCCTGCGCGTTTGGTGTAATAAAGTAGCTGCCGATTAGGGCGATAACAATAAATAATATACGCATGAGTGTGTCCCTATTTAAATTAATGTGTGAATACTAAATAGGGACGATTACAATAATTAATTGGTTTTATTATCGCAATAATTCGACTTTACCGTTCGGTATAATGGAATGTTTAATGTTTTTAATAGCCTGAATTTTTTATATACACATTTTTTTATTATTTTAGTTATATTTATTTTCCATTTTAAACAATGGGTTTACAAGACGCGTTAATTGACAGGCTAAATCCCGTTTGGGTGCATTGAATTGTTGCTATTGGTACACTTGAATTTATATATTGGTTTGTAAGGTGTTTTAATACAGGAGGTAGGCGCTTGGCGACACTCAGTAGTAGCGAGCAAGAGAAAGTCGAGCTTGAGCACCAAGCGGCTAAAATTTTTATGCGTTGCTATGAACGTGATAGCGGTGATGAAATTCGCCACCTTTGGCATAATCGCCCTAGTAAGCCAGATGTCTCGTGTCGCCTAAAAGGAGAACGTTTAGATCTCGAAATCGCACATTTATACGGTAGCGAATTGGAAGCCAAGCAGATACTAGGTCGTGAGCTAAATGAAGAAACCTGTTTAGAGTTGCGAAACCTCGACAGTATGACTCAGCCCGAGGAGCGATTACTCAAAGCACTGAACCGGATCCTGTACAACAAGTCTCTAAAGCACTATCGCTCAGAGCGTGTTTGGTTGGTTATTCGTAATGCACATCCAGCATGGGATAGAGCGCAAATAGAAGCACTGCGTAACAAAATAGACGTGCCACCAAGCCATCCGTTTGAGCAAATCTGGATGGTAGGTGACTGGGAAGGAGAAAGCGGCATCATTAAGCTGTTTCCCTGCGTATTACACTAATACCTTTGCCCAGCTTCACTTTATATTTCAATTTGTTTTCGTTAAATGTCGTTCGACAGCTTATAGCCGAGCTCGCACCATCTTAGTGTGCCCCCCGCTAGCGAAAATACTTGTTTAAATCCCATATGTAACAATGATTCTGCTGCTAGTGCTGAGCGCCCGCCTGAGCGACAGTAAAGCAATATATTTTGCTGGGCTAGCCAGGTGGTTGGGTCAGCTTTATTCGCACATACGGCCAAACCACTCAGTTTAGCTTCAAGCAGACCTCTGGGTATGACGAGTGCACCAGGTAGAACACCTGACTGACATTCCTCGGCTTCACGAACATCGACTAAGATAGGATATTGTTCTGGCCTTTTTGCATACTCTTCACACGTAACCTCTTTGATGGTTTGCCTGACTTGGTCAATATACTGCGAATAATCTAATACTTTGTTTTGCATTGTCATTACCTCAATAAAATAAGTTTGCTAGCAGCCAAATCGCCACGACTACTATAAGAATGGAAAATCCACGTTTGAGTTTATGTTGATCTAAGTGTGAAGATATCGACTGCCCCGCCAAGACAGATACGGCACCTACACCAGCCATCGTTAAAATAATCAGCCAGTTTAATTCAGGGGATTGGTCGCTAAGCGCAATAGAGGTAAAAGCTGTGGCCGAGTTAATTACGATTAGAAGCAGACTATTGGAAACCGCACTTTGCATATTTGCACCAGCAAAAATAACCAAAGCCGGCACGATTAAGAAGCCACCACCAACACCCACCACGCCAGTGACAAGCCCCACCGTTGCTGCTGCACTTAGCAATGCCCATGTACTCGGTGATTTGCCAGAAGTAGGCGGTTTATCGGCAAACATTTTTATCGCAACAATAGCCATAATAACAACGAGTAGAACAGTTTGGCTGCCTGGCGGCATCCATATCCCTAGCCGTGCCCCTAAAGCGGCAAATGGTAAACTTACCATGCCAAAACTGATAATTATGCGTTTGTCGAGGGCGCCGTTTCGATAGGCTCTTATACTGCCGACAGTCGCAATCATACCGACTATGATCATTGAGCTGGTTATGGCACTTTTTTCGTCCAGACCGAGGAAAAGGGTTAGCGCGGGAACGGTCAATATTGAGCCACCGGCACCGAGCAATCCTAAACTAAGGCCAATTAAACCAGCGCTTACTAGCAACATCAGATACATAAACTTGTACATACTTTAATTAATATTGTATATTTGCAATATACGATATTTATGTATGATTAAGCAAGGAGTTAATTATGGCGGTTCAAGTTAACGGTTTTTTTCATGAAGGTACGGGCACCATTAGCTACATCGTGGTTGATAGTGAGCGTAGACACGCTGTGATAATAGACAGCGTACTGGATTTTGATCTTTCATCTGGAGAAGTAAGTGCAGAATTCGCGGATAAGCAATTAGACTTTTTACGCGATAATAATTTGCAACTTGATTGGATTTTAGACACCCATGCTCATGCTGACCATTTGAGTGCTGCTAATTATTTACGCACTAAAACATCGGTTAAAACGGTTATTGGTGAAGGTATTAAGGTTGTGGAAGATCATTTTGCTAAAACGTTTAATCATGAAAGTCAGTCGACCCACTTATACCAAGCGTTTGACCGCTTATTAACAGAAGGGGAAACATTAGACTTTGGCTCTGCATCATTGAAAGGAATGAGCACGCCGGGGCACACTAGTGACAGCCAAAGCTATGTGATTGAAGATAATATTTTTGTCGGTGATACTTTATTTATGCCGGATGGCGGTACTGCTCGTTGTGATTTTCCTGGAGGCGATGCTGGATTATTGTGGGATAGCATCAGTCGTATTCATCAATTACCTGCACATTACAAAATTTGGGTCTGCCATGATTATCAGCCTGAAGGACGTGAGTTGCGTTATCAAACGACAGTAGGTGAAAGTCGTTCTTCAAATATCCATGTAAATTCCCAAATGGATAAAGCACAATATGTGGCATTACGAAACACTCGTGATAAAACCCTTGCGGTGCCCAAATTATTGTACCCCTCCTTGCAGGTGAACTTGCAGTCAGGCGTATTACCAGAGCCTGAGAGTAACGGTATGCGGTATATTAAAATTCCGTTAACGGATAACACTCATTAACTAGTGGTTATAAAGGAAATTTACTAGGTGCTCTCTCTACTTTTTTGCCTATTTCCTCTAGCCGTTTAAGATTATTGGGGGTCATTTGGCGACGAGAAAGTTCTTTTAAAAATTGAGCCGTATTCAGGCTTTGATATCTTGCCTCACCTGATTCGACTAAGCTTTGCAGTAAATTTAAGCTAAAAGCGACCTCCCGAGGGAAGAGTAAATAGGCTTGATAAAAGTCTTGTGTGGCTTTTTGATAATCGTGTTTTACATAATGCTCTAAGCCGGTTTTGTTCAGACTCATGGCTTCAGGCCTACGCTCGCCGATGGTCTCTTCGCGCTTCACCACTATCATATTGGCAACGGTTGCTTCGTTGCCATCTTCAATTTGCTCTAAACGTGCTTTACACAAGGCTAATATTTCACTGGCTTTAAGGTCATTGCCAATACCTTTCCAAGCAGAAACAGCGTCGGTCATTTGCATGATGTCATTACTGTCTATGTCGTCCATGCCTTCTCTTTGCAATATTTCAGTGGCTTTGTCTACATCCCCAGCCATGACTGCTAAAGCGGCGAATAAAAAGTCTTTTTTAATCACTAGCTTCTGGTCTTGGTTTTTGCGCCCCGCTGAGCCAATTAAAAATTTAGCGACTTGTAAGGTTTTATCTCGTTCGTTGGCTTTTTTGCCTTCGGCTTCTTGCAAATAACAGCGTGCTAAATCGAGGGTTAATTCATCGAAACGTTCACGGATCCCGCGATTTGACTCGCGCTTTTTCTCAAGTAATTGAATCGCTTCGCTGTTGCGTTCTTGGGCTTGAAATATATAGGCTTTTAAGCGGGCCGCCGAAACCGACATTTCTCCTTCACGGATCTTATCTATGTGGTCTTCTGCTTGAGCATATTGATTATTGCTAATACAAATTCGTGCTAGCCATTCTCGTGCTTTATCGCTGGTCAATTGCGTATTGGTAAGCGTTAACAGCATTTCTTCGCTTTGTTGTATTTGCCCATCTAGATACAGACTTTGAATCAAGCCCCATTTCGCCCATATTATTTTATCTGAACCGCGTAACACGTCTTGATATACCTTGGCCGCCTCTTTGAAAAGCTTCACTTTGATTAGCAAGCGAGCTTGTAATTTGACCATTTGACTGCGCATACGTGGACGACTGTTACGTTCCAGCATGTAGTTTAATTTATCTAAAGCTAAATCAAATTCACCGTCATCCATCAGCTTAAATACGGGCATCAGATAGTGGCGGAAATTTAAACATGCTGAGATGTTTTTCTCAATGCTACGGATCGTGTAAGGCTTAATAACAAGAGCATCTGGGTGGACATCGACGATTTGTCCAACGATTATGGGTAAGCGGTCTGAGGTGATAAAAATAATGCTGGTAGAGCTTTTCAGTAAACCTTGTTCTTGTAATTCTTGGACGATTTCTACGCCATTCTTGTTTTGCCCTAGGTGGTAATCCATCAGCAATAAATCAATCCGGCGCAGCTTAGCATGGGCTTTTAATTCACGACCATTACTGAAACAGCCGACCTCGGTAAACCCCATTTCCATTAAGTGGTTACGTAAATTAATGCGCGCCATACCGTTATCTTCAACAATAGCTACTTTAATATCACTAGGGGACATGAATTACCTTGGTTGGTAGAGCGTATTTTTGTTTCATAATCAATAGCATAACAAGGTAAAAAAGATAGCCGTATTATTTCACTTAGTCCAGAGCTTATTAACCAAATGTGCTGAAAACTAGTCATCATGTATACAGATGTTGTCAGTTTATAAAATAAATGTTTGTACTGACGTTAACGTAAAGGTAAGTTATTTGATAATCTACTAACACTTTGTTAACAGTTTTGGTTTGCCGCTAAAATCAAAGCAATTTTATTAGGGCTATATATGCAACACATTCCTCTACTTATAAACGGTGAGTTTATTTCATCTGAATCACTACAGTTTATCGATGTCACCAACCCTGCAAACAACACTGTTATCGCCAAAGCCCCCATTGCCAGCGATGCAGAAATAGATAAAGCTGTGGCTTGTGCAAAAGAAGCTTTTTTAACCTGGCGTGAAGTACCTGTGTCAGAGCGTGCACGCGTGATGATGCGCTACCAACAATTACTTAAAGAGCATCATGACGAGATAGCAACAATACTCAGTAGTGAAACGGGTAAAACATTTGCTGATGCTAAAGGTGATGTTTGGCGTGGTATTGAAGTCGTCGAACAAGCCATGAATGTGCCTTCAATGATGATGGGTGAAACGTCTGAAAATGTCGCTCGGGGCATAGACACCTACAGCTATACCCAGCCATTAGGCGTGTGCTTAGGCATTACACCATTTAATTTTCCCGCAATGATCCCGTTGTGGATGTTTCCCTTGGCAGTGGCGTGCGGCAATACTTTTATCCTTAAACCGTCAGAGCAAGACCCATTAACACCCACGCGTTTAGCTGAGCTATTTATTGAAGCTGGCGCGCCCAAAGGTGTGTTAAATGTGATCCATGGCGGTAAAGATCAGGTCAATAGATTACTTAATCACGACGACATAAGTGCGGTGTCATTTGTTGGCTCTGTCCCTGTCGGACAACATGTTTATAAAACAGCTACCGATAATATGAAACGCGCCCAATGTTTTGCCGGAGCGAAAAACCACTCTGTGATTATGCCTGATGCAAATAAGCAGCAAGTATTGAATAACCTAGTGGGCGCATCTGTCGGGGCTGCTGGTCAGCGCTGTATGGCTATATCGGTTGCGGTTTTTGTAGGGGATGCAGGTGAGTGGGTTGAAGAGCTGGCAAATATGATTGGTCAGGTAAAGCCTGGATTATGGGACGACGAAGACGCCGCGTATGGGCCGTTGATTAGCCCGCAAGCTAAGGCGCGAGTGTTATCCCTTATTCAACAAGGTAAAGATGAAGGCGCTACGTGTTTGATTGATGGTAGCGACTTTACGTTAAAAGGTTATGAAAAGGGCAACTGGGTTGGGCCAACTGTGTTCAGCGATGTTACTGAAGAGATGCAAATTTATCAGCAAGAAATCTTTGGCCCAGTGCTGTGCTGCATGGTGGTAGATACATTAGAAGAAGCCATTGCGCTGGTGAATCGTAATCCATTTGGTAATGGAACCTCAATTTTCACTGCAAGTGGTGCGGCGGCGCGCAAGTATCAGCATGAAATAGAAGTAGGACAGGTGGGTATTAATGTACCGATCCCTGTGCCATTGCCATTCTTTTCATTCACGGGCTGGAAAAATTCCTTCTACGGCGACATGCATGCTTATGGCAAACAAGCGGTACGCTTTTATTCTGAAACCAAAACCGTGACAGCTCGCTGGTTTGAAAACGATATTCCATCTGGTCCTAACATGACCATCAACTTAAAGTAAGTGAGTTAACTATGAACTTTGATTTGACCGAAGATCAGCAAGCCTTTGCTGATACAGCCCGCCAATTTGCCGAACAGGCTCTGGCGCCTAATGCTGCAAAGTGGGACAAAGAACATCACTTTCCGAAGGACGTGATTCAACAAGCTGGTGAACTGGGTTTCTGTGGTTTGTATACCAGTGAAGAGGATGGTGGTTTGGGCTTGAGCCGCTTGGATTCGTCGATTATTTTCGAACAGCTATCTATGGGCTGTACAGCTACTACGGCCATGATGACGATCCATAATATGGCGACTTGGATGATTGCCAAATGGGGTAAACCAGCACTCAAAGATAAGTGGTGCCCAGATTTAGTCACAGGCAAGTTGCTAGCATCTTACTGTTTGACGGAACCCGGTTCAGGCTCTGACGCTGCCGCCTTACGTACAGGTGCAAAAGTGGATGGTGATGAGTATGTACTCAATGGCTCTAAAATGTTTATTTCGGGTGCGGGAGAAACCGAAGTGCTGGTGGTTATGGCGCGCACTGGCGGTGAAGGTCCTAAAGGGATTTCAGCGTTTTTAGTGCCGGCTGACACACAAGGTATTATTTACGGCAAGGCCGAGGATAAAATGGGTTGGAATGCTCAGCCCACTCGCTTAATTACATTCGATAATGTGCGTATTTCGAAAATTAATTTACTTGGTGAAGAAGGCCAAGGTTTTAGTTTCGCGATGCAGGGCTTGGACGGAGGGCGCGTCAATATCGCCACTTGCTCAATCGGCACTGCTCAGCAAGCGCTGAACACCGCAACCGCTTATATGAAAGAGCGTACCCAATTCGGTAAACCGTTAGCTGCTTTTCAGGCATTGCAGTTCAAGCTAGCTGATATGGCTACAGAGCTTGTGGCTGCGAGACAAATGGTGCGCCTGGCGGCCTTTAAATTAGATAATCAAGATCCTGAGCGCAGCGCGTATTGCGCCATGGCGAAGCGTTTCGCGACGGATATAGGATTTGAAGTGTGTAATCAAGCGCTACAAATTCACGGTGGTTACGGTTACATTCAAGAATATCCGTTAGAACGTCATGTTCGAGATGTGCGTGTTCATCAAATACTCGAAGGTACCAATGAAATTATGCGCATGATAGTCGGGCGACGTTTATTAGCTGACGATGCGGGTAAAATTTTATAAGGTGTTTAGTCGCCAAACGAAAGGAGAAAATTGTGTCTGATTGCGTTATTTTTCAAGAACGGGCCACTAAAAATGGCATGAAGATAGGCCATGCAACCCTCAATCGACCGAGTGCCTTAAATGCACTGAATATGGACATGATAGAAGCGTTAATGCCACAGCTTTTAGCTTGGCAGCAAAATGCTGATATTTGTATGGTGATCCTTGATGGTGCTGGCGAAAAAGGATTGTGCGCCGGAGGAGACGTTGTCGCGATGCATAACGCCATGGCGAGCAACCCTAAAGCCGTGCCCGCCTCACTGCAGCGTTTTTTTAGTGAGGAGTATAAGCTTGATTTCCTTATTCACACCTATGCTAAACCCTTTGTGGTGTGGGGAGGAGGAATTGTAATGGGTGGCGGTATGGGCTTGATGAATGGAGCGAGCCATCGCATTGTCACCGATACGTCACGTTTGGCCATGCCAGAAATCAATATCGGTTTATATCCTGATGTAGGCGGAAGCTGGTTTCTAAACAACATGCCCCCAGGTTGTGGACTGTTTTTAGGCATGACAGGCGCCAGTATGAATGCCGCGGATGCGCTATACGTTAATATGGCCGACTATTTTATCCCCAACGACTTAAAAAATCAGTGGTTAGTCAGCCTTGATGAGTTGCCTTGGAGTAAAGATGAAGCCGCCAACAAAAACCAATTAAGTGTTCTTTGTGCGGATTTACATCAGCAGCATCAAGCCTTATTGCCGCATAGTAAGGTACAAGCACTACAAGATAATCTCAGTCCCCTTGCAAGTGTAACCACTGCGGCTGGGGTTGCGAAACGCATACTGGCCTTAAACGCAGGTGATGATAAATGGCTTGATAAAGCCCAGAAGACCTTACAAACGGGTTCACCTATCAGTGCAAATTTGGTCTTCAAACAATTGCACAATGGCCAGAGTATGACCTTGGCGGAATGTTTTAAGATGGAATTGGTGATGTCATCCCGTTGCGGAGAATTCGGCGAATTTCAAGAAGGTGTGCGGGCGTTATTGGTGGATAAAGATCACCAACCAAACTGGCGATACCCCACGATTGAAAGCGTTCCAAATGAAATCATGGTCTGGTTTTTTGATAGTCCATGGCAAGCAAATGAGCATCCCCTTAGCGCCCTAGGTAAGGAGTAGGTTATGTCATTATCAAATTATACTATCGCGTTTATCGGTTTAGGCAACATGGGCGGACCAATGGCGGCCAATCTGCTTAAAGCTCAAGCTAAGGTTAAGGTATTTGACCTAGTGCCCGAAGCTGTCACTGAGCTAAAAAATAAGGGAGCAACAGCGGTAAATAGTGCAGTAGATGCCGTGGATGGCGCAGATATTGTGATATCTATGCTGCCAGCTGGCAAACACGTAAAAAGCTTATATTTAGGAGATAGTGAAGGTGGTACTGCTGGGCTTATAGATGTATTAACGGAAGACACCTTGGTTATCGATTCGAGCACCATTGATGCAGCCTCGTCAATTTCAGTGGGTAATGCATTAAGCGAAAAAGGCATACGCTTTCTCGACGCGCCCGTTTCGGGTGGCACAGCGGGCGCTGCTGCGGGAACGTTAACATTTATTGTGGGTGGTGAAGAAGCAGCCTATCAAAGTGCTTTACCTGTGTTGCAGGCCATGGGAAAAAATATATTCCATGCTGGTCTAAATGGCGCAGGACAAATCGCTAAAATTTGCAATAACATGTTGTTATCGGTGTTAATGCTCGGTACTTCAGAAGCCTTGCAAATGGCGATTGATAATGGACTTGATCCCAAGGTGATGTCAGACATTATGCTGCAAAGTTCAGGGCGAAACTGGACACTGGAGTTATACAATCCATGTCCAGATGTGATGCCAAATGTGCCTTCATCCAATGACTATAAAGGCGGTTTTATGGTGGATTTGATGCGAAAAGACTTAGGCTTAGCCTTAGACACTGCGCTCAAAAGTCACTCAACTACGCCTATGGGGGCTATGGCGCAAAATTTGTATAATATGCACAGTATGCAAGGTAATGGTCAGCGAGACTTTTCAAGTATATTTGAGCTATTTTCTGTACAAAAGCCTAAAGCGTAGCGAAGTCTAATGGTTGAATGGGCAAAGACTAATTAGCATCAACTTGACCACTGGGAATATCCATACATTTAATTTAACAAATATTAGGGAAGCAGAATTATGCAGTTAGAAGGTAGCGTTATTGCGATCACCGGAGCGGCTCAAGGTTTAGGCCGCGCTATGGCACAAGAGTTTGCTCAGCAAGGAGCGAGCGTTGCACTTATCGATATGCAAAAAGAATCGCTAGAACAAGCCGCTAAAGAATTACGCAGTTTAGGTGTGAAAGTAGAATATTACGTGGTAAATGTTACTAACGAGGCGGAAGTAGAAGTGGCATTTGCCGATATCGGTATGGATTTTGGCCAGTTAAATGGTTTGATTAATAGTGCAGGCATTATGCGCGATGGTATGTTGCTTAAGGTGAAAGATGGCAAAGTAGTCTCCAAGATGTCCAAAGAGCAATTCCAGTCAGTGTTAGATGTGAATGTTACGGGCACATTTTTATGTGGCCGAGAAGCCGCCAAGCAAATGATCGAAAGTAAGAGTGAGGGCGTGATTATCAATATCTCGTCAGTATCCCGTGCTGGTAATATTGGACAAACCAATTACTCTGCATCTAAAGCCGCTGTCGCTACAATGACCGTGTCGTGGGGTAAAGAGTTAGCACGTTTTGGTATACGCACCGGTTGCATTGCCCCAGGTTTAGTCGAAACCGCAATGGCAGCACAAATGCGCCCAGAAATGCGTGAAGCATTTTTGAATACTGTGCCGATGCGCCGCTTAGCTGAGGTAGATGAACTGGCGCACACGGCTAGGTATATTTTTGAAAACGATTATTTCACCGGACGCACCATTGAGCTAGATGGCGGCACGCGGGTCTAAGGTTTTCGACTGATTAAAATGGCCGAACAAGTATCGAGCTCATGTGGATATCCCATAGCGAATACGGGGGCTCATTGCCCCCTATATATTAATAGTTAAAATAGGTTTGCAGTTGATAAGGGGAGCCACCATAAGCGTAGTCGGTGGCAATAAGATTAATGACGTCGCCTTCATCAACACCCCGCAAAGACGTTTCAATAATCAATTCGCCAGTTGATGCGTTATAGATATAAATATCGTAATCGCCGCTTTCTAACTCATATTGCTCATTGCTCATATAACTTAGTTCCACCTGAGGAGTATATGAGTCTGGGTTACCGCCATCACTAACAATGACCACCTCAATTGCGTTACTTTTAATATCGTCAATACTATGATTTATGAGTAATTTGGCGTGAGTGCTAATGACACGTAAGTCTTCTTCATTGTCATTTACTGTAATACTGGAAGCATTATCACCTGCGGTGAGAACTAATAACCTGCTACTGGGCTGAAGGTTTAAGGTGAAGGTGTCAATTTTTTCACTTGTATCGTTATCGACCAAATAAAAATATCGCGTATCGCCTTCATCTACATCATCAATATCAATATTAAAAGAATCAGATATGGCGCCGAATTCTAACGTGCTGGCCAATAATGTAGCATCGACATCTGCCTCAGTTAAGTACACATCTAGATAGTCAGAATTGGATATGCCGTGAGCAAAACGTACATTGGCAGACTGTGCTTCATTGGTAAGTAATCGAGCGCCATCTGTTTCAATTTCGACTATCGCGTTAATTAACTCATCTGAACCAGCAACAAGGTAACCCGTTAATGCGAAGATTATGGCGTCTCCTGTTGAAATGGTAATACTATCGGATGAAGCGAGTATTGTATCTGTACCAGACTCCGTTACGATGATCTTGTATACCCCTTTTTCGACTTCGACTTCGTCGCTGTCATCACTGTATGCCAAAGTAAAATCCGCAACTTTATTTAGCAGATCTTCTCCCTCAGCTAACAAGTACACATCAATATCTGTGTTTAGGTCTGCTATGTTGGCAAACTGAATGATTGCATCATAGTCTTCATCGAAATCGTCATCGAATAAATCTGAAATATCAGTTTGAAATGTGATAAATGATGGCGCGTCTGTGTCGCCATACATGACATATGTACTGATTTTATTCTTTGATACGTTAACGCTGTCACTACTGGTAAATTCATCGTTTTGTGAATTAGGTAATATTTGATTGAACGCTAAGTCGTAACTTCCTTTACTGACATAATCAATCGCGCTGGCATCACCGTAGGCCAATTCGTCTAAAGATTCGTCTTCGATTACCACTTCAATAGCGGGGGATTGTGGAACGAGATTAACGAACTGATAGTATCCTTTTGCATCAGTGCCACTGCTGCTACTTAGATCACATGCGGATAAACTTAATGTTAACGCAGCAATAATGGTATTAAAAAATACAGTTTTAATTTTTTTCTTAAACATATAAAGAGAGACTAAAATAGAAGGAAAGTAGGACTATTTTGACTGAAATTTACAGAGAATGTTTGCTGGCTAAGGTAAAAGTTGTGTAAAAAACCGCAGTAGAAATATCGCAGAAAAGAGCAAAGTGTTTGCTCTTTTTATGAGTACTACCAAGTTAACAATGGTTTATAAGGGCTCACCAAAGCGAAATACTTGTCCTTCGCCGGGTAGCATCTTCCGCCAATTTTCATTACCTGTAAGGGGCTCGGTCGCGATGACAGTGACGATGTCGTTAGGCGTTGTTTCTTTAGCGAAGTCGATATCCACATCAATATCTGATAGATGTGCTTTACCAAACGGTGCTCTACGTGTGATCCATTGTAATTTAGTCGAACAAAATGCAAGTAAGTACTCACCATCGGTGATGAGCATATTAAACACGCCTAACTTATTGAGCTTTTTAGCTTCTCTTTGCAAAAAATTAAAAGCAGATATGCGTTTGCTAGGACGATTAGGGAATCGATTGTCCAAAGCACTCATTAGATAGCAGAAGGCCCGTTCGCTGTCAGTGGTTCCAACTGGCGTGAATCGGTCTATGGGTAGATCGGTGTAGCCACTTAACTGGCCATTATGAGCGTATGTCCAGTTGCGGCCCCATAACTCACGACTGAAAGGATGGGTGTTTTCCATGCCGATGCGTCCGCGATTCGCTTGGCGAACATGAGCAATAACGGCTTTACTTTTTATTGGGTAATCCGAAATTAAGCGGGCAATCTCAGATTCATAACTCGGCTGCGGATCTTTGAATATACATACGCCTTTTTGTTCATAAAATGCCACGCCCCAACCATCCCTATGTGGGCCTACACGTCCTCCGCGTTCACGAAGTCCCTTAAAACTAAAGCAAATATCGGTTGGCACGTTGGCCGACATTCCCAATAACTCACACATATTTTGTCTCGCGTATTGCTGATTTCGCGATTATACCTTGAATGGTGCAGACAGATCTCTAGGATCCCACGGTTTGTAATAAAAAGATATCGAGAGGCAGTGTGGGGCATTAATACACTTACTTAGCCTAGGTGACTAAAGCGTTTATTAGACACAAAAAATCCGCTCTAGGCGGAATTTTTGCTCTGGTTGCATCAAGTTTTTGTGTGCTGCGTGCTTATTTATGTGTATTGACACTGGCGATGACGCTAGGCATTTCGCTGTACTTTCCATTCGTCAGATAATTATTCATCTTTGTTGATTTATCACCATATTGCTCGATAAAGGCCACAATGTTCTGGCCATTACAGGTCATTTTTTCTGTCACATAACGCTTGGTTAATTTATTTGCTTTCATCGCTTTATGCATTTTAAAAATATTACCTTTTGTAGCGGTAACACATAATTTAGTCCCAGCTTGGTCATCTGTGGGAACGAATTCAGGGCTTGCATGTGCAGCACCAAGAACAGTAAAAGAAAGAGTAGCGGCGGCGATAATTTTAGTCAGTTTTTTCATGAGTGTTTCCTTTGAATAATCAATTTAACAGTGTGTTGTGTTGTTAATTATTTGTTTGCAACTCAGATGCCAGTTTTATTATTGATATAAATCAATGCATTAGGCATTTCATGTAAATTTAAATAATTAAAATAAAATAACTAGTATCTTAATTGACCAAAAATTAGTTTTTTTAACCAGTACAGTTTTTAAAATCTAACGCTTTTAAATATTAATGGGGAAAGCCAAACCTAAAGCTTTAAAAATGTCCCTTGATTTGCTATATTTCTGGCGCTTTTTTAAGCATCTATTAACTGCTCTGGACTTACGATCCAAATCGCAAGGAAAACTTAATGCAAAACAATACTTCTGCACCCTTCGTTGTGTGTGCGCTATACAAATTTGTTACCCTCAAAAATTTTGAAGACATGCGTCAGCCGCTGCTCACTTTTATGCAAGAAAATGGTATTAAAGGTACCTTATTGCTTGCCGAAGAAGGTATTAACGGCACGGTTTCCGGTTCTCGTGAAGCTATCGACGCAGTACTGACGTATTTGAACAATGACCCGCGGATCAAGCCTATTTCTCATAAAGAGTCTTTAGATGAAAATCAGCCTTTTCATCGCACTAAAGTAAAATTGAAGAAAGAAATTGTCACCATGGGAGTTGAAGGTATTGACCCTTTGCGCACCGTTGGTACTTATGTGAAACCTAAGGATTGGAATGCACTTATCTCTGATCCCGACGTAACCGTTATCGATACGCGTAATGATTATGAGATTGAAATAGGCACGTTTAAAAACGCCATTAATCCAAATACTGAGTCATTTCGTGAATTCCCTCAGTATGTAAAAGACAATCTTGACCCAAACAAAAATAAGAAAGTTGCGATGTTCTGTACAGGTGGTATTCGCTGCGAGAAGTCGACCGCGTATTTAAAGGAACAGGGCTTTGAAGAAGTCTTTCATCTTGAAGGTGGTATTCTTAAGTATTTAGAAGATGTACCGAAAGACGACACGCTATGGGAAGGTGATTGCTTTGTGTTTGATAATCGTGTGGCGGTCAATCACGACTTACAGAAAAGTGAATACGATCAATGTTATGCATGTCGATTGCCGATAACCGAAGAAGATAAGCAAAGCCCACTTTTCGAAGCGGGAGCGAGCTGTCCCAAGTGTCATGGTACCCATAGTGAAGAACAACTTAAGCGTTTCCGTGAACGTGAGAAACAAGTCAATTTGGCTAAAGAACGTAATGAGGCACACGTAGGCGAAGATGCAACGAAAGCCATAAAATTACGTCGTCAGCAAAAGGCTTCTCAACGCAGAGCACAACGTACTGCTGCTGGAAAAAGCAACGGTTGATTCCCTGCGTAGTGCGCTTTTCCTCACTAACGTAGACATTCGCTTATATGAAAGGGTACACTCAGGCTAACTTAACTAATGTGAATTAAACATGGCAGATCAAAAGACGTTAGCGCCAGAAAAGGTCGCTGAAATTCGTAAAGAGTTCGATTATTTCGATACGGATAACAATGGTGAAATTGGATTAACAGAGTTTATTGAATTGTTAACCATAATATCTCCTAAGACCAAGGCCAGTCATGTTGAAGAAGGCTTTGGTTTAATTGATGAGAACAATGATGGCTCTATCGACTTCGAAGAATTTTTGGAGTGGTGGCAGCAATCTTGGTGGGAATACTAATCCCCAAAATCTTATTGGTTGTTTATGGACTAATGACAAAAAGCCCAAGCACATGCTTGGGCTTTTTCATTCTTGATCAGGATTTTATACTTGCTTAAAGGTTAAGCCTGCATTGTCCACTAAACGGGTAATTAGCTTATCGCCCATAGCAGATGCTGGGGTTAGAATACCGCCTGCTGTATCAGTTGCGTCTTTGATAAGACAAAGCGCCGCTTCTGTAATCATGCGTGATGTTGAACCGTAACCTGGGTCCAGCGTTGCGCTAACGCTTACTGTTAGGTTTTGTCCTTCCTGATCGTTACCGACAAATAGCACTTCATAGAAGCCATTTTCGCGCTCTTCTTTACTTGGGCCTTCACCTGGTTTAGGGCCGCCGTCTTTCATCATACCTTTATCGTTGGCGACAGCATTGGCTATGGCTTCACCTTTCTCACCTGGACCGGTCATTAGCATTTCGTCGTAGACAAAGTCATTGCCATATTGATGTTCCAGTAAGAAGTTACTACGGTGCACGTTACGGGTATTAATCGCCGCCATTATGAAAGGGGTTACCCACGTGTTTAACGATTCTTCAAAATAGGGTTTGTTTCCTAACGGTTGTTCGGTCCCTGCAAAGCCGGGTGTAAGGGCAAAGGGATTTAGCAATAGTTGAAACTGCTTAGGATCTTGCTTTGCTGCGGCCAGTGTTGCTTTCAAACTTGCAGCGGTGCCACCCGAAAATGTACCTTGCATCTTTTTAACGCGGCCTTTAACGCGATTAAAGGTATGGCCGAATTTTTCTTTCGCCAATTGTTGTAATTGATATACACCTAAATCAAACGGAATAGAGTCAAAACCACATGAGAATACAATGCGCGCGCCGCTTTCTTTTGCAGCAGCCTCGTTCGCATCGATCATTAGACGCATCCAAACAGGCTCACCGCATAAGTCCACGTAATCTACACCTGACTGTGCGCACATAGCGACTAATTCCGAACCATATAATTGGTACGGCCCTACAGTAGTCAATATCAGGCGGGTCCGGTCAAGCATAGCTTGCATGGATTTCGCATCTTCTGCATCTGCAACTACAAGAGGGGTATCAGTTGGGGCACCAATTTCATCCCGCACTTGTGCAAGCTTATCGGCGCTGCGTCCAGCCATTGCCCAAGTAAAGCTGTTGTCGTCTTTGTATTGTTTTACGAGGTATTCAGCGACTAAGCGTCCAGTGAAACCGGAAGCACCATACACGACAATATCGAATTCTTTATTTGTACTCATTTTATAGTTCTCATAGGATTTACGATGGTTTAATAGTAAAACCACATCGTTTAACCTTCACTTTATTTGATTGATGGCTAACTATAGGAATGGCGAATTGAACGTTAAACTGGCTGAACTTCTAAAATCCGTGGCGTAAGGATTATTCGGGCGAAGGGTTGATTGGCTCGCCGATTTAGCGTAATCCCTATCAGCATAAAGAATTTCTTCACGGTCAAAATAATCAATGGGGAACGTATAGCTAGATTTATCGGAGCTGGTACCAAAAGTAGACTGGCATTGGACTCTTTGCCGTCGCCGTACCGCCATACTTTACGGACAGTTAAATACCATTAAAATCATCTTTCGTTATGATGTTGATTACACCTGCTATCGCATCAGAACCGTACGTTGCTGATGCGCCATTTTTTAATATATCAACGTGTTTTATTGCGGCTAGTGGAATGTTATTAGTATTAACATAATCGGTATCTATTCCATTCGAAAAGGGGAGACAGAGACTCGTATAAGTGTTGAATTGGCTCCTAATCCGCGTTATGAAACGCCAGAACCGCTGTTAACTTTGCCATCATTGCTATTTCTTTGGGTTGAAAAGATCCCTTGCCCTGCGATAGGTAGTTTGGCAAATAAACCGATTAAGTCGGTTACATCGGTTTGGGTAATATCTGCAGACGATAAAGAAGTAACTGGCGAAGGTCCTTCTAAATCGGCTCTTCTAATGTGGGAGCCAGTAATTTGTACCCGTTCTATATTTAGGTCGTTTCTGTCTTGTACCTATACATTCATGGTTGAAGCGACTGCACCGCAATTACTTTCAGGTTTATGTGATTGAGTTTGATGTATGTTCCTAATGTGATCATTATTTCAGATAGACGTTGGAAGACGTCTTAACTGTCAGGTGATGGGAGTAAAACAATCCCAATTGTCAGAGGTGTCCTAGGCGACGAACAACCTTATTTGCAACCGAAGTGAAAATTTCGCACTTATTAACCTAAAGAGTTAACGTTATGACTATGCAGCTGTATGCTGTCCCTTTGGTGATTATTAAATTATCAACAGTGACCGCATAAGCGCCGTTAACTTGCTATTTGTCACGCAGAATACAGGGTACAGTATCCAAAAGGGCAGGAAACTTTAGCCTATATAAACATAAATATCAGTAGGGTACGAAAATGGACGAAAACATAGAGTTAGCCAATAAATCATCTTGTAGCCAATGTGTTGAACATCGAGACTTAGGCTTTGATTTTACAATGGCCTTTCAGCCCATCGTTAATTTTAGGCAACGCAATATATTTGGTTATGAAGCGCTGGCGCGCGGCCTGAATAATGAGTCCGCCTTCTCTGTGATATCCCAAGTTAATCAAAGCAACCTCTATTTATTTGACCAATTGTGCCGTATTAAGGCCATTGCACTAGCCGCTAAACTAGAATTGAATTCAATACTCAGCATTAATTTTCTACCCAATGCCGTATACAAACCTCAACGGTGCATACGGCCTACACTGGATGCTGCACAGAAGTACAATTTTCCTATTAATAAAATCATGTTTGAGTTTACCGAAGGTGAAAAAATACAGGATTCAGAGCATGTCAAAGCAATCGTAGAGTATTATCGCGCGCAGGGGTTTAAAACGGCAATTGACGATTTTGGTGAGGGCTATTCAGGCTTAGGTTTACTGGCGAATTTTCAGACTACAATCGTTAAACTGGACATGGGGCTTATCCGTGGTATTGACACCGATACGGTTCGCCAATCAATAGTTCGTCATTGTGTGAACATGTTTCGTGAGCTAAATATCGAACCTCTCGCGGAGGGAATAGAGACACGCGAAGAAGCAAATTGGCTGTGTGCTGCGGGTATTGATTTGTTGCAAGGCTACTTTTTTGCGAGACCTGGTTTTGAATGTTTGCCGCCAGTGGATTTTAGCGAAATGTGATCTTGTTTACGTAGAAAATAAAAAGCTGGGACAAAATGCAATATCCCAGCTTTTAACTCAGGTTAAGCTAGTAAATATAGTTAGCTAACCGCAACTATTTTACACGCGTTAGTGCCGCCAACGGTTTCCATTGTGTCACCATACGTCATAATGAATAAGTCACCTGTTTCAAGTAGGCCTTTTTCTTTCATGATAGCCACCACGTCTTTGGTTAGCTCACCTGGACTACTGCCGCGAGAATCGAAGAATACAGGCTTAACACCGCGATATAGCGCCATAATGTTTAAGGTCGAGTCATGACGAGACAATGCGTAGATTGGCAACGACGTGGTTATACGCGACATTAAGCGTGGCGTGCTGCCACTTTCAGTTAACGCGACTATCGCTTTTACTGTGCTCAAATGATTCGCTGCGTATACTGCGCTAAGTGCCAACGTTTCGCTTACTGAACTGAAACTCTGGTCCATGCGGTGTTTTGAAATATGAACGCTTGGGTGTGTTTCTGCACCAACGCAAACACGTGCCATCGCAGCCACTGTTTCAACAGGAAATTCACCGGCGGCTGTTTCAGCAGAGAGCATCACTGCGTCAGTGCCATCTAAAACGGCATTAGCCACGTCCATCACTTCTGCACGTGTAGGCATCGGGCTGCTGATCATCGATTCCATCATTTGAGTTGCAGTAATAACTACTTTGTTTAGTTGGCGAGAGCGGGCGATTAACTTCTTTTGCACGCCAACTAACTCAGCATCTCCAATTTCAACACCTAAATCACCACGAGCGACCATGACCGCATCAGATGCTTCAATAATGTCATCGATAGCTTCGTCAGTTGCAACGGCTTCGGCACGTTCTACTTTAGCGCAGATCATGGCATGACAACCGGCTTTTTCTGCTAATTGACGTGCATAACGCAAATCGTCGCCACAGCGGGGAAAAGAGATTGCTAGGTAATCGACTCCAATGATCGCGGCTGTTTTAATATCTTCTTTGTCTTTTTCAGTTAGTGCTTCAGCAGATAAACCACCACCTAACCGATTAATGCCTTTATTATTAGACAATTTGCCCGCTACAGTTACTTCCGTATGAACCTTATTACCGATGACTTCAATGACTTTAAGTTGAATACGTCCGTCATCTAACAATAAAATGTCGTCGGCGTTCACATCGTTAGGTAAAGCTTTATAATCGATACCTACGGCGTGTTGGTCGCCATCGTCACGACCCATATCAGCATCAAGAATAAATTTGTCGCCCATGGCCAGAATAATCGAACCCTGTTTGAACTTGGCTACGCGGATTTTTGGACCTTGCAAATCACCCAAGATTGCAATGTATTTACCAAGCTTTTTCGCTACTTGACGAACCTTATCGGCGCGGTCGATGTGGTCTTGTGCAGTACCATGAGAGAAGTTCATGCGTACTACATTCGCTCCGGCTTGTACTATGCCCTCAATTTGTTCGACTGTGTCTGTTGATGGCCCTAATGTAGCTAAAATTTTGGTTCGTCTTAACATAGTTAATTTGCTCTGGTTGTGGCGCATACTGTTTCAGGAATGCAGGTATTAAATAAAGTTTGCGGTTTTATTCAAATATGCCATGACATTAACGATAGCTCACAAACCACAATTACTGGGTGAATTGATACGCAATCGTATTTTGTATGGCTGTCAGTCGGCGATTATAACAAGTGAAGCTGACAGAATTATTACCGTTTCGTAATTTTATTACGAAAATACTAGATGAATAAGTCGTGATTGTGAAATTTTTTAACATTAAAAGCCAATAAAGTGCGCAAAATAGCGTGAGGTCAGACCAATGGTTGCTAAAAAACACCTTTAATTGTAAGTTTTAATCACTAATCGTTACGTTTATCGAATCTTGAACCACGTAACGTGTCTTTTACACGTTTCAGGTTTTCACGAAATTTGGTGCCTCGGCGCAAGGTGAAACCGGTTGCTAAAATGTCGATTAGCGTCAACTGCGCAATGCGTGATGCCATGGGCATATACATATCTGTATCTTCTGGTACTTCTAATGATAGAACCAAATTACACTCTTTTGCTAAAGGACTATCTTTAGATGTAATACCGACGACTGTTGCGTCGTTACTGCGTGCTATTTGAGCTACTTCAACCAAGCTTTTAGTTCGTCCAGTATGGGAAATTAGCACGATCACATCGTCTTCAGATGAATTCATACAACTCATGCGCTGCATCAATATATCTTCAAAGTAAACCACTGGTACGTTGAACCGAAAGAACTTATTGAGCGCATCGTGTGCCACAGAGGCTGAAGCGCCTAAACCAAAAAATGAAATCTTTTGAGCTTGAGTTAATAGGTCTACTACGCGGTTAATAGTGTTGATATCAACCGACTGACGGGCAACTTCAAGAGACGCCATAGTCGATTCAAAAATCTTTTTTGTGTACTCCTCAGGGCCGTCATCTTCTTCCACATGTCGGTTTACATAGGGAGTACCGTTGGCTAAACTTTGCGCGAGATGTAATTTGAAATCAGGATAGCCTTTGGTATCTAAGCGGCGACAAAAGCGATTGACTGTGGGCTCACTGACGTCCGACATTTTTGCCAAGGCGGCTATGCTGCTGTGGATCGCGATTTGAGGGTTCGCCAAAATGACTTCGGCTACCTTGCGTTCTGACTTACTAAAAGCCAGTTTATGCTGAGTTATTTTTTCAAGAATGTTCATAAGGCCACAGAATTCTTAACTAAAATCATAAAGTAGAAGCAAGAATAACACTGTCGGTGGAAAACTTGGTAACCTTCTTGTAACTTTTTAACAAAAAAGCGCTGTTTTCCAGGTTGAAGAGGTGATTAAAGCGTATAAATCGTCGCCTTTTCTTAACAAACGTTGTAAAATTACAACATTTGTTGTTAACTGTGGGCAAAGATAAGTCATGATTGAAGTGTTATTATTAGCCCAATTCCAATCACGCAATTTCATTAATTAGCAGGTTAAACACAATGACGTTAGATAACTCATCCGCTCCATGCGACTTTGTTCTATTCGGCACTAAGGGTGACTTAGCTCGCCGCAAATTACTTCCGTCGCTTTACCAGTTAGAAAAAGCTCAATTAATGCATGCTGAAACCCACATATTGGGCGTCGCTCGCGATGCCATCAGCTTGCAAGAATATATTGCTCTCGTAAAAGAAAATATTGAAAAATTTGGTGGCGAAGCCCTTTGTGAAGAAACATGGGAGCGCTTTTCTGCCAAGTTGAATTATGTTTGCGTAGATATGAAAAACGCAGATAGCTACAGTGTTTTCGCAGAGCATGTTGATGTTGGCCGCACTATGGTGTGCTACTTCGCAACGCCTCCTTCTATATTTGGTGATATTTGCCGTGGTCTTAAAGCCGCTGATGTTATTGATAAAAGCATGCGCGTTGTGCTTGAAAAACCAATTGGTCACGATTTAGAGTCGTCTAAAGTGATTAACGATCAAGTGGCAGAGTTTTTTGATGAATCACAAATTTATCGTATCGATCATTATCTTGGCAAAGAGACCGTCTTAAATTTGATAGCGCTGCGTTTCGCAAATTCTATTTTCGCTACTAACTGGGATCATAACAGTATTGATCACGTGCAAATTAGTGTAGCTGAATCAGTAGGCATTGAAGGGCGTTGGGGGTATTTTGATACCGCCGGACAAATGCGCGATATGGTGCAAAATCACCTATTACAAATTTTGACTTTGATTGCGATGGAGCCACCGACAACGTTAGATGCAGATAGCATTCGAGGTGAGAAGCTTAAAGTGCTTAAGGCGTTACGCCCGATTAACTCAACTAATATTACCAAGAAAAGTGTTCGTGGTCAGTATATTAGCGGCTTCGTCAAAGGCAAAGAAGTACCTGGTTATTTAGATGAGCCAGATGCCAATCCTCGTAGCGAAACAGAAACATTCGTGGCACTTAAAGTCGATATTGATAATTGGCGTTGGGCAGGCGTACCGTTCTATCTAAGAACAGGTAAACGCTTACCAAATAAAACCAGTGAAGTGGTTATTTACTTTAAACGTCAACCGCATAACTTATTCGAAGATAGTTTCTCTCAGTTACCGCCTAACAAGCTCACGATACGTTTGCAACCTGATGAGGGTGTAGAAGTCACAGTCATGAATAAGGTACCGGGTTTGACGAGTACCGGTGCCATGGATTTACAAAAATCCCGACTGAATTTGAGTTTCTCTGAAGCATTCCAAGACGATCGTATTGCTGATGCTTATGAAAAATTATTGCTCGAAGTGATGCTAGGGAATCAGGCATTATTCGTAAGTCGTGATGAAGTAGAATTTGCCTGGAAATGGGTGGATGGCATCATCGAAGCTTGGGGACACACCAATGAGCCTCCCGAACCTTATCAAGCTGGAACTTGGGGTCCTGTCGCGTCTATTGCGTTACTAGCCCGTGAAGACCGAGCCTGGTATGAAAGCAAAATAGGGAAAAAATAATATGTCATTAAGTGAAAATAATTTTCAGTCGACTGATGAATTAAATGCCACTTTTGCTGAGCGTATTGTGAATATTTTAAAAGCCGGTATCAGCGAAAACGGTCGCGCCAGTTTGATTGTATCTGGTGGTCGCACACCCAAAGCTTTATTTAACTCGCTGTCCAATGTTGATCTTGATTGGTCGAAGGTCGATATCAGCCTTGCAGATGAGCGGTGGGTCGGTGTTGACGACGACGCCAGTAACGAGAAAATGGTTCGCCGAGAGTTGTTAAAGAATAATGCTGCTGCAGCAAATTTTATTGGTCTTAAAACTGAGCACGCGGATGCTAAAGATGCCGTTGAAACCTGTACGGCCAACTTAGCCAATTTACATACGCCTTTTGACGTCTTGATCTTGGGTATGGGAGAGGACGGTCACACGGCTTCATTATTCCCTTGCTCAGAGCAAATTCATCAAGGTCTGGATCAAGGCGCGCGCCGAACATATATCGCGGTGCAACCGACGACAGCACCGAATCAACGCATGTCGTTAACTTTGCCTGCTCTGCTAAACAGTAAGAATATTTTCTTGCACTTAACAGGCGTAAGTAAGAAGCAAGTATTAGACGAAGCGATTAAAGGTGGCGACGAGCATGCTATGCCCATTCGCGCTGTGCTAAACAATGCCGATGTTGAACTAATGTGGGCACCCTAGGAGAAAATTATGAATTCCATTATCCAAGAAGTTACCCAGCGCATTATTGAACGCAGCAAAGGCTCACGTAAAGCGTACCTCGATAAAATTGAAAAAGCGCGTTTACAAGGACCACATCGCGGCACCTTATCCTGCGGTAATTTAGCGCACGGCTTTGCTGCATGTGGTACTGAAGATAAAGCTGATTTGCGCAGCATGACCAAATCAAATATTGCGATTATTTCCTCATACAACGATATGTTGTCTGCGCATCAGCCGTACCATGATTACCCTGAAATTTTGAAAAAGGCTATTCATCAGGTTGGTAGCGTGGCGCAGTTTGCTGGCGGCGTGCCTGCGATGTGTGACGGGGTAACCCAAGGTAACGCGGGCATGGACCTAAGCTTAATGAGCCGTGACGTGATAGCCATGTCAACTGCCGTTGCTTTGTCGCACAATATGTTTGATGGCACTTTGATGCTGGGTATTTGTGACAAAATCGTCCCTGGTTTATTGATTGGGGGTCTTAGTTTCGGGCATTTACCTACTATTTTTGTACCCGCAGGCCCTATGCCATCGGGTATTCCAAATAAAGAAAAGGCCCGTGTACGTCAAATGTACGCGGAAGGTAAAGTTGGTCGTGAAGAGTTACTTGAAGCTGAATCACAGTCTTATCACTCAGCCGGTACATGTACTTTTTACGGTACAGCGAACAGTAACCAGTTAGTAGTTGAAACCATGGGCTTACATTTACCAGGTTCTTCTTTTGTTAATCCTGGCACACCTTTGCGTGAAGCATTGACCGATGCTGCAGCGCGTCAAGTGACGCGCATTACTGACCTAGGCGAAGATTATCGCCCAATCGGTCATATCGTAGATGCTAAAGCTATCGTAAACGGCTTGGTGGCCTTATTAGCAACAGGTGGTTCAACCAACCACACCATGCATTTAGTTGCTGTGGCACGTGCCGCTGGTTACACCATTAATTGGGATGATTTTTCTGATATCTCTGATGCTGTGCCGCTACTCACGCGTATTTATCCCAACGGTTCTGCCGATATCAACCATTTCACCGCAGCCGGTGGTATGGCATTGTTGTTCCGAGAATTATTAAACGCCGGTTTACTGCACAATGATGTTAAAACCATCTGTGGTGATGGTCTTGAACGATATACTCAAGAGCCAATGCTTGAACACGGCGAACTCGTATGGCGAGATGGTCCTACTGAGTCATTCGACAAGCAAGTGGTTGCCACTGTGGCTGAACCCTTTAAGCCTGATGGCGGTTTATCAGTATTGACAGGTAACTTGGGTCGAGCCGTTATGAAAACCTCGGCATTGCGTGAGCCTCATTGCATTATAAAAGCTCCTGCCGTTGTCTTCGAAGATCAGTTTGAATTGGCAGCTGCTTTTAAAGCAGGCGATTTAGACAAAGATTGTATTGTTGTGGTGCGTTTCCAAGGTCCTTCAGCCATTGGTATGCCTGAACTACACAGCTTGACGCCACCTTTGGGCGTATTGCAAGACAAAGGCTTTAAGGTGGCATTAGTCACTGATGGTCGTATGTCAGGTGCTTCAGGTAAAGTACCTGCTGCCATCCATTTGACCCCTGAAGCTATTAAGGGCGGCCTGATAGCCAAAGTTCAAAACGATGATGTTATCGAGCTTAATACCCAAACAGGTCATATCACCCTACATGTTGATGAAGCTACGTTGACTGCCCGCGAAGCGAGAGTAACGGACGTTGCTTCTCACCAAATTGGCATGGGCCGTGAAATGTTTGCTGGGATGCGTTCTACTCTAACGGGTGCAGAGCAGGGCGCTTGTTCACTTTTCGTCGGACAGGATGATTAATCGTGACAACTAATTTCGTTGCGGATATTGGGGGAACCAATATCCGTTTAGCTCAAGTTATCGACGGTCAAGTGGCTGATATTCGCAAATATCTGTGTGCAGATTTCGACACATTAACCGATGCTATTAAGCAGTACTTTTCGGAATTCCCAGCTACACAATTTGGTGCTGGCTGTTTAGCTATTGCTTGTCCCGTTAGCGGCGACATTGTCAAAATGACCAATCACACGTGGGCTTTTTCTATTCAAGCTGTGCAAAGTGAATTGGGCTTAAAATGGCTAGGGGTCATCAATGACTTTGCGTCGGTAGCACATTCATTACCTAGATTGGACGACAGCCAAAAGGTGCAAATTGGTCAAGGCGAAGCTGTGCCCGACGCTAATATTGCCGTGTTTGGACCTGGAACCGGTTTAGGTGTTGAACACTTAACCTGTACTGATAGCGTATGGAAAGCGCTTGATGGAGAAGGTGGACACGTTGATTTTTCAGCTGTCGATGAAAATGACATCGCTATTTTGCGCTTTTTAACTAAAAAGTTAGGCCATGCCTCAGCAGAAGAAGTGATGTCAGGAAGAGGAATTGTCCATATCTATCAGGGGTTGGCAGCGGCTAAAAATGTACCGTCAGAGTACAGTGATGCTGCAGATATAACCTCTCGGGCAATTGATAATAGTTGCGCCTTGTGCCGAGAAACACTTGAGCAGTTTTGTCGCATCATGGGAAGCTTTGCAGGCAATTTAGCGCTGAATTTGTGTACCCGTGGTGGTGTTTATATCGGCGGCGGAATTGCATCTCGATTTGTAGAATTTATCGAGAAAAGCGAATTTCGCGCGCGCTTTGAAGCAAAAGGCCGGTTTCGTGATTACGTTGCCAGCATACCTACATACATTATAACAGAGCCCGATCACGGTTTAATCGGCGCGATGGCATACCTACAACAGCATTATAAAGGTTAACTACAATGACAAAAAATTGGAAAGTTTCTTCAGAAGAAGTCTTTAGTTCAGGACCATTGGTTCCTGTACTGGTTATTAAAGATGTGAAGCACGCCGTACCTCTAGCTAAAGCGCTAATTGCAGGTGGCATACGCGTACTAGAAGTGACTTTACGTACCGCAGCAGCACTTGACGTGATCAAAGCTATTGCCACAGAAGTACCTGACGCCATAATTGGTGCTGGCACAGTGACCAACGCAAAGCAATTAGCAGAAGTAGAAGCGGCCGGCGCAATGTTCGCGATTAGCCCAGGCATGACATCTGATCTTCTTGACGCGGGTAATAAAGGTGGTATCGCCCTTATTCCTGGGATCTCATCTATTTCTGAATTGATGCGCGGCATCGATTTTGGTTACACCCACTTCAAATTTTTCCCAGCGGAAGCATCTGGTGGTGTTAAAGCAATTAAAGCGATCGGCGGACCTTTCCCTGATATCGCCTTTTGTCCTACTGGTGGCATAAGCCCAACTAACTACCTTGAGTACCTATCGTTGCCTAACGTGCGTTGCGCGGGTGGTTCTTGGTTAGCGCCTGATGACGCAGTCGAGTCGGGTGATTGGGCTCGTATCACCGAACTAGCTAAGCAGGCAGTAGCAGGCGCAGCGGGTATCAAATAACATCATATGCGATGTTGTAAACAAGGCCACTGATGTGGCCTTTTTTGTATATTGGATTTAACCTCTAAGTTTGCCTTTAACCGATTACAATCAGCGCATTACTTATCAAACGCTGGTCGGCTATCTCTCATCAGAATATCTAATGCCCGTTGCGCTTTGATGGGGTTGGCTAAATCTTTCTCCTCGAGCATTTCACATTCATCGTTGAGCATTTGCTTGATCGTAACAGGATAGGATCTGCAGTCATCAGGCCGGTCGTAATAGATATCGCAAGTGTAAATATCTTTTTGATTGGAGTTTCCGGACTCAGCTGAAATTACGCGCAAAAAAGGGCATTGATTCAGTAGCTTACCCGTTTGTGGACTTGCCCAAATTAAGCCCTTTTTGACATATTGCGCAATGTCTGGGCGAAATAATTCCCACATATCTATCTCACTGTCTGTGACTGATAAACCGCCGTCTGCGTATTGGGTACAGCATTTTCCACATTGGGTGCATTCTTTCAATTTATATTAGCGCGTCAAAGAATAGTAAGGGGAGTGTAGCAAAGAAAACGCTAAGATGAGCGAGCTCATCTTAGCGACAATAAGAGACCTAACGATTTTAAGGTGAATAAAAATAGGTGGTGAACCTACGGAGTCTTAATCTTGGTTTAGGGGCACTAGCGCCGGAGCGTTGAATTTAATACCGTTCCAACCTGTATTCATAAAATTACGGATGTTACCGTGATCGTTGCCTTCAGGATGTTGCACAACATCGTTTCGATAAAAGGTACCAAATAAACTCAAGGTTTCAAATTCGGATAGTTGATTTAGCAGCGCAAAGTAAAATATTTTACATGAGCCCTCGTTGCTACCTTTTTCATTGACTAAATCACCGTTGGTGAAAGCTGTTGCTGAATATTGATAATTTTGTTGGATCACATTGATTACTTGGCTGAACTCAACATTTTTAGCTTGAGTTTGCACTTGGGTGATCAGATCGTCTTTGGTCATGAAAGTCCTAAATTATACTGAGAAATAACAAAGGCAATTTCGACTGAAATTACCTTTGTAAATTATATTAAAGCTTATATTACAGTGTTAAAACAAAGACTTTAGAATTGCGTTGGAAGTTATACAGCAATTTCTTTTTAGCGGGCAAGTCGTCCAATGAGGCAAGCACGAAACCTTGCTCTAAAAACCAATGAGAGGTTACAGTGGTTAAACAGAAGATAGACTTTAGCCCTTGTATTTTTGCTTGCTCACGAATGGCGTTCAGTAGACGTTCACCGCGATTACCGCCGCGATAATCAGTATGAGTCGCAACACATGCTAATTCGCCACATTGTTCTTCAGCGTAGGGATATAAAGCAGCGCAAGCTATTGTCATACCGTCGCGTTCGATAATAGTAAACTGTTCAATTTCACGCTCTAGAATTTCTCTGGAGCGTTTGACCAAAACCCCTTTTTCTTCCAGCGGGTTAATTAGATTCAATATGCCACCCACATCTTCGATCGTCGCGCTACGAAGTTGTTCATAATAACTTTGCGATATCAACGAACCAGCACCATCCCGGGTGAACAATTCTTGTAGTAAGGCACCGTCTTGACCATAGCTAACGCAATGGCAACGACTTACCCCAGATTCGAGGCTGTCGATAATGGTTTGAATAGTGTGTTTTTCTGCGTGGAAATGGGTTTGCTCGAGCATGGGATACAATGAATTAAGTTGTATATTACGTAACAATCGACCTGTTTCATCCACTAAACCATCTTTTTGTGAAAAGATAATCAGCTTGTCAGCTTTAAGTGCTTTAACGGCATTTGTCGCTACATCTTCGTGACTCAAATTAAATACTTCGCCAGTAGGGGAATACCCCATAGGCGGTAATAATACGATCGAGCCATCTTCAAGATGATCATTAATACCCGTGACATCGATGCGTCGCACTAAACCAGTATGTTCGTAATCTACGCCGTTGCGCACGCCAATAGGCATAGCGACGACTAAGTTACCGGAACAAACGCGTATTTGTGCACCGTGCATTGGGGAATTGGCTAAACCCATGGTTAACAGTGCTTCAATTTGCGAGCGCACTGATCCCGCAGCATCTTTCACACATTCCAAGGTTTGTTTATCAGTAATTCGCAAATCTTCACAAAAGCGCGGTTCTACATGTCGCAAAGCAACACGTTGATCGATCTGCGGACGTGCCCCGTGAACCAAAATTAATCTTACGCCCAAGCTGTTTAACAGGGCGATATCTTGAATAATGTTGGCGAAGTTTGCATCTTCAACCGCTTCACCACCAAACATTAATACAAAGGTTTTACCCCTGTGAGCGTTAATGTAAGGCGCTGAATTGCGAAAAAGCTTTACGCTGTCATTGTGTGAAAGTACCACGTGTTTTCCTTACGCTTTACACTGCTATTTTGTCAGCGATGCTTTTGCGTTAGCTAGTGCCGCCAGCACAGGTTTTATACCTGTTCCGCCTAGTATGTCGCGCTTATTTACCAAGTACTCAAGTTGAAGAACAGGATATACGTCATCTTCAATCACAGGTGAGTAAACTTTAAGTTCGGGAATACTAAGTTCTTCGATGGCTTTTTTCTTTTCAAGCGCATCAAGTACCACACGTCCAGAAATATCATGGGCCGTTCTAAATGGAATGCCTTTATCCACAAGGTAGTCAGCTAACTCAGTGGCATTGGCGTAACCTTCACGGGCTGCTTTTGCACAACGTTCGCTATCGAGTTTAATACTATCGATGACTTCACAAGCTATACGCAGACAGATATGCCATTGGTTGGTGGCATCAAACAAGCCTTCTTTATCTTCTTGCATGTCTTTGTTATATGCCAAGGGCAAGCCTTTCATAGTGACGAGCATCGCTTGTAAGCTACCAAATACTCGACCACATTTACCGCGCATTAACTCTAATGCATCAGGATTCTTTTTCTGGGGCATTAATGATGAGCCAGAGGTAACTGCGTCGCCCAGTTGAATAAAACCTGCTTCGCCAGAGTTATAGAATATTAGGTCTTCGGCCATACGAGATAAATGCATCATGCTTGTGCTGGCAACAAATAATAATTCTAAAACATAGTCTCGGTCAGATACGGCATCTAGGCTATTTACACAGGGACTATCGAAGCCAAGTTCTTCAGCGATAGTCTGACGATCGATTGGGTAAGTCGTGCCTGCTAATGCACCGCTGCCAAGTGGGCATTGGTTCAAACGAACTTTTAAATCTTGAAGACGACTCAAATCACGTTTAAGCATTTCAACATAGGCTAAACACCAATGCGGATAACGCACGGGTTGAGCACGTTGTAAATGGGTATAGCCTGGTAATATCACATCTTGATTCGCTTCAGCGTTACCAACCAGAGAGGCAATCACCGCTTGTACATCTTCGACTAGCAATTCTACATGCTCGCGCGTCCATAGACGAAAATCTGTCGCGACCTGATCGTTACGACTACGGCCTGTATGTAGCTTACGCGCTACATCGCCGAGTTGCTCGATCAAGGTTGCTTCAACGAAGCTGTGAATATCTTCTTCACTACTTGCATCAAAATCGAGCTCATTTGCATCGGCTTTAACGAGTAAGGCATTGAGTGCCTCTTCAAGTTGTTGCTGTTCCTCTTGAGTCAGTACACCTGCTTTGGCGATAGCACGAGACCAAGCAATTGAGCCACGAATATCTTGGCTCGCGAGTACTCGATCAAAAGGCAATGAGTCGTTAACAGTGCGAAACATCGCACTGCTCCCGTCTTGAAAACGTCCGCCCCACAAGCTCATTATTCGATACCTGTATTTTTAAATGGAATGCCTTTTTTATTTAACGCACCGATACGGCTCGATAGGCTGTATAAACGGATAAATCCTTCAGCATGACTTTGGTCGTATACATCATCGGCGCCGAAGGTCGCGAAATCTTCAGAGTACAAACTGTTAGGTGAACGACGTTGCGTAACAGTGGCTTGGCCTTTATATAACTTAACTACGATGTCGCCAGTTACTTGCTCAGCAAAGCTTGCTGCACCAGCCAATAACGCGTCATTGAGGGGGGTAAACCAGCGCCCGTCATACATAACATGTGAGAATTCTAGACCGATCTGCTCGCGGTATTTAAGGGCAGCTTTATCCAGAACTAGGCTTTCTAGTGCTTTGTACGCCGCTAACATAACGGTGCCGCCTGGGGTTTCGTAACATCCCCGTGATTTCATGCCGACTAAACGGTTTTCGACGATATCTATACGGCCAACGCCGTGAGCGGCAGCTAACGTATTTAATGTTACCAAACACTGATATGGGCTAAGCGCTTCACCGTTGACTTTAACCATACGACCATGTTCGAAGCTAACTTCCACTCGTTCAGGCGTATTTGGTGCATCTTCTGGTGAAACGGTCATGGTCCAGACTTCTTTACTTGGCTCACACCATGGATCTTCTAACTCACCACCTTCGTGAGATATATGCCAAGCATTTGCATCTCGGCTGTATATTTTAGTCGCAGAAGCAGTGGTTTTGATATCACGCTCAGCTAGGTAGTCTAGCAAGTCTTCGCGAGAAACCATGTCCCACTCACGCCAAGGCGCGATAACAGTTAGTTCTGGGGCCAAGGCAGCGAAAGTACCCTCGAAGCGTACTTGGTCGTTACCTTTACCGGTACAACCATGGCATAACGCATCTGCACCGACTTTACGGGCAATTTCAACTTGGGCTTTGGCTATAATTGGACGTGCCATAGACGTACCCAATAAGTACTGACCTTCGTAAACCGCGCCTGTTGTGATAGTTGGATAGATGTAATCAGAAACAAACTCTTCTTTTAGATCAACGATGTAGCACTCGCTAGCACCGGTTTTAATGGCTTTTTCTCGTAGCCCTTCTAATTCTTCGTCGCCTTGACCAACATCTGCTGCAAAAGCAATTACTTCACAATCGTAGTTCTCTTTTAACCAAGGAATAATCGCCGATGTATCTAAACCACCTGAGTAGGCTAATACCACTTTCTTAATGTTTTTCTTGCTCATTGTCTTTACCTAAAAAATGTTAAATGGGGTTATGCCGCGCCGCCTAGAATATGCACTAAAATGGCATTCTGGGCGTGCATTCTGTTTTCTGCTTGCTGCATCAAAAGTGATTGCTCTGAATCAATCAAGGTACCGCTAATTTCTAAGTCGCGATGGGCAGGCTGACAGTGCATAACGTATTGCGCACCAGTCGATTGCATCATCGCTTCATCAATTTTATATTTACCAAAGGCCTGTTTAATGGTTTCAATTGGGGTTTCGTCACCCATTGAAATCCACGTATCAGTATAGAGAGCGTGGGCGCCGTTGGCCGCATTTATATCGGTACTTATAACCAACTTGCCACCATTTTCGGCCGCCTTTTGCTCAGTTAACGCAACGATTTTTGGATCAACTTCGTATCCAGGAGGCGTAATCACTACGACTTCACAGCCTAATGCTACGCCGACAATCATTAAAGAATGTGTCACGTTGTTGCCATCACCGATATACGCTAGTTTAACGTTGCTCAGATCGCCAAAGCGTTCTGTTAGTGTTAAGTAATCTGCCATGGCTTGGCAAGGATGATACATGTCGCACAATGCATTAATAACCGGTACTTTAGCGGCACTGGCTAGCTCTTCCAGTGTAGAGTGAGCAAATACACGAGCGACAATAGCATCAGCCCAACACGCAAGGTTGTTACCCATGTCTTTGGTGTCTTCACGGCCAGCCAATTTATTGGATTGGCTGTCTAAATAAACCAAATGCCCACCCAATTTATGAATGCCAATATCGAAGCTGACACGGGTTCGTAAAGAAGGCTTTTCGAATAAAGCGACAATCGATTTACCCGCTAGAGCTTGTCGATAATCAGCTGGATTATTCTTAATGGTGATAGCCAATTGTAATAGCGCATTGAGGTCTTTTGCTGACCAATCAGTGAACGACAGTAGATCCTTTTTCATGGAGGTACCTTAAATATTTGGGATTATGGTAGTGCCAACAGGGTTACCCGCCAGCAATCCTAAGAGTTGCTCAGGTGTTTGCCAACTCGCGATTGTAATGGGGCGCTGTAAACTCGTCGCAGCATCAAGTGCGGCGTCAACTTTCACTTGCATACCATCTTTGATCACCCCTGAGGTCACTAAGCCATCAATATCTAGCGCAGTGAGTTGGTTAATCAGGGCTTTGTTGTGATCCAAAACACCAGGCACATTCGACAGCAACAGCAAGTCGGCATTTAGCAGCTGCGCAATAACAGTTGCTGCTTGGTCGGCGTTAACATTGAGCAAATTACCTTTCTCATCGGCTCCAATTGAGCTGATGATCGGCAGGATATTCGCCTCGAGCAACAAATTCAACATAGTTGGTGAATTTGCTTTAGCAACACCGACGGCACCAAGGGCAGGATCGAGTATGGTGCAAACGGTCATATTGCCATCAGCTAGGCACAAACCGACAGGAGTCGTACTTGCACGGATTGCAAAAGAGCATAACTGCTTGTTTGCCGTACCCGCTAGTGCGCCCGTAATATAAGGCATGTGCTCTGGTGGTGTAACACGAAGGCCATTAATCTTAGTACTGGTTAACTGTAGCGATTCTAGTAATTGCTCCACCATAGGGCCGCCGCCGTGAACCAACACGACAGGACGACTCTGTTGTAGTTGCTTGATAACGCTAAGTAATTGCAAGGCTTCTTTAGTGGCCTGCATAAAGGCGCCACCTACTTTAATCACTAAGGGGGTCATATTGCCACCTCATGAATTAAACCTAATTGCGATACAAAGCCAAATCGCAGATTAGCACACTGCATCGCTTGCGATGCTGCTCCTTTAAGCAGATTGTCGATAGCGCTGGTAATGACAAGATAGCCTTTATCAGTATCTAGCTTCCAAAATAAATCACAATGCGGTGTACCCACAACATCATCCAACTTCGGCCATGAGTTGCGAATACGCACAATTGGATGATTCTGGTAAGCTTGATCAAATGCATCAGCTACTGCTTGCGCACTCACATCTGAATTCACTTTAACGGTAATAGTGGCCAAAATTCCGCGTTTGAAGTTACCTAAATGAGGCGTGAAGATAACCTCTCGGCCTAAGTAGGCACTTATTTCAGGTTGATGGCGATGACCCAATACGCCATAGGCTTGTAGGCTTACTTCGCAAAAACTACTGGCCATTGCCGCTTTGCGACCAGCACCAGACACACCTGATACCGCATTAATAATAGGTAAGTGGCCATCCGCAATAAAACCAGCATTTTGCAATGGCTTTAAAGCGCTAAGCGAAGCTGTAGGATAGCAACCGGGCACCGCGACGACATCCGCTTTTTTAATGTCCTCAGCAAACCAATCAGCCAAACCATAAACCGCTTGCTCTAAGCATGCTGACTGTTGATGAGCAAAACCGTAGTATTGTTCAAATACTTGTTGGTCTTTTAACCTAAATGCACCCGACAAATCAAACACCACAGCTTTGCCGGAAGATAGAACGGGCATCCAGTCGTGACTCGCTTCATGAGGGGTGGCAAGAAAAATGACATCCATCTCATTCGCTAGAGAATTTAAGATATCGTCATTCAATGGGGTAAGCGGCAAGTTTACTTGTGCAAACAAGTAACCGTGCACGTCACCAAGTTTTTTGTTGGCATCTTGACTTTGTGCTGACACAAATAAGGCATTTAACTCAAAGCGTGGGTGACGTTGAACCAAAGAGGCTAATTCAGCGCCGGTATAACCACTGGCTCCGATAATACAAGTTTTGATCATAAAACGTATATCTCTAACTAATCGTGAAGGTTTAATTTACTAAACAATGGTGACAAAAATAAAAAAAACCCAAGACCTTTAGCAAATGCTAAAGGTCTGGGCGAGCTAAACGCATCAGACCTCGACTTATCGTCGATACAACATGCTGGCGAAGCTAGGCAGGGAATCGAATTTTAATGTAATAGAATTCATATGCGTAATTAAACCGAATTAAGATAATATGTATGAATAATTTTAGCTAAAAGTGTATTTGCTAAATAGTTAAACCATGTTGTCGCCGAGTATGCCATGTGTTATATACTTATGCAAATAAAATGAATAATTATTTAAAGGTTTGGTTATGCCATCTTTGTCTTTTTTAGAACGTTATGCACATATCATTAAAACACCGTCTATCAGCGCGTTTAGCGCAGATTTAGACCAATCTAACCGGCCTATTATTGATTTACTCTCGGCCTGGTTTAGTGATTACGATTTCAACATAAGTATTCAAAAAGTGCCAAATACACGTGATAAATACAATATGCTGGCGAAAATTGGCACTGGTGAGGGTGGGTTACTGTTATCCGGTCACTCAGACACTGTACCATTTGACGATAACAAATGGCAGTTTGACCCGTTTGTCGCACAGCAGGCTGACGGCAAGCTATATGGCTTAGGCACCTGTGACATGAAGGGGTTTTTTGCCTTTATTCTTGAAGCGATAAAGGATATTCCTCTTAAAAATTTGAAAAAACCACTCTACATTTTAGCGACCGCCGATGAAGAAACATCTATGGCTGGTGCGCGTTTTTTTGTTGAGCAACAGTTAATCAAACCGGATATGGCGATTATCGGTGAGCCAACAGAGCTTAAACCGATATTCAAACACAAGGGCCATATGGGTCATAGTTTGAATATCGAAGGTAAAGCTGGGCACTCAAGCGATCCTGCGAAGGGCGTTAATGCTATAGAAATTATGTACCAAGCCATCGGTAAATTAATTGCTTTAAAACAGCAGTTATCGGAAAAATACCGAGATGATGCGTTTAGCGTGCCGGAAGTCACTATGAATCTTGGACATATTCACGGTGGGGACGGTGAAAATCGTATTTGCGGGCACTGTCAGCTGAATTTTGATTTACGTGCCATTCCGTCCTTGAGTGATGAGCAGGCCATTGCAATGATTGATGAGGCTTTAGCTCCGCTTAAGCAAAAATACCCTCAGCGCATTACCCGTGAAGCAATGTATGAGTCGGCACCTGCATTTGGATGTCGCAATGAACAAGGAATTTTAGAGCTGGCTAAAACATTAACTGGTTTCGATCCGGTTAGCGCTAATTATGCAACAGAGGCGCCGTTTATCAATCTATTGGGCTGCGACACCATAGTGTTAGGTCCCGGTAGCATAGAGCAAGCCCATCAACCTGATGAGTTTATTTCTCTGCATTATGTTGACCCTACCGTTAATTTACTGCGCAATTTTATTAAACAGGTTTGTTTTTAATGCGCATAGTGAGGCAAAGGTTTAAAACTCGACTGTTAGTAATGTTGTGTGCCGCGCTAGCAAGTATCAGTTTGCTAAGTGGTTGTGCTAATAATGCTCAAGTATCGGCAAACGAGGTGACCTCATCTCAACTTAGCTCTTTTGATAAAACATCACCTACAGCGAAAGCGTCGCAACAATCAATAGCGACGTATCCTGCTATGCCAGAACCCGTTACTAACAACGCTGTAGTGAAAGTGGATACCATCAAAGGCAGTTATTTACTGTCTTTTATGGGCTTAGGTGCAAAAAAATCCTACGACGCAGTACATAACAAAGTGTGGGCGCTGAATATTAATCCACGTGGTAAAGACAGCAAAAGATTGAATGCTAATGTCAGCCATTGGCAAGCGAAATCACCGGTGCCATCAAGTTTGTCTCAATCAGGTCGATTAGCCAGTGTCGCAGTCGGTGTTGATGGTATGGCTTATATATTTGGCGGCTATACGGTTGACCAGGCGCATAACGAAGTATCGAGCCCTGATAATTTTCGCTATGACGTTGTGACCGATACTTATTATCCCATCTCAGCGACTCCCGTGGCAGTTGACGATGCAATTGCACTGGTTTATCACCATCGGTATGTGTATTTAATTAGCGGTTGGCACAACGATGGTAATGTCAATTTAGTACAAATTTACGATGTGCAAACCGATAGCTGGCAACAAGGATCGCCTTTTTTAGGTCAGCCAGTATTTGGTCATGCAGGTGCAATCGTTGCCGATAATATATTGCTTTGTGATGGGGTTAAAGTCGATGTTCATCCGGATAAACGTCGCACGTTTTCAGCACAACCAGCTTGTTACCACGGCACGATTGATAAGGATGAAGTGCATAAAATCGATTGGCGTTCGGTGGCCCACCCAACTGGAGTGGCACGTTATCGCATGGCTGGAGTAGGCGATAGCGCAACTAATTCTGCGATATTTGTGGGCGGTTCAGATAACCCCTACAACTATGATGGAATAGGTTATAACGGTAAGCCTGCAAAACCGAGTAAGCAAATTTGGCGCTACGATTTCGCTCAAGATAAATGGCAAGTCACTGAAATGGACAATGCTACTATGGATCACAGGGGACTATTACCGATTGCAGAGGGAGACAAAAGACATTTTGTGACCCTCGGCGGAATGGTTGAAAATCAAAAAGTATCTAGTGCTGTAAACCGTTTTGTTTTATGAGTTATATGGAAGCATTAATTGGTTTCAAAATTTTAGTTAGGTTATTGGGGTAAAACATGCAAAAGACGATTGCGCTAGTTGCGCATGATCACAAAAAGCCAGAATTGATCCGCTGGGCAATAGAACATAAAAAGGAACTTTCTAAACATAAGTTAGTGGCCACAGGGACCACGGGTGGTTTGGTACAAGAGGCGTTAGATTTACCGGTTACTCGCTATAAAAGCGGACCACTAGGTGGGGATCAACAAATTGGTGCATTGATTGCCGAAGGTAAATTGGATAGCTTGATATTCTTTTGGGATCCCCTTAATCCGGCACCTCACGACCCCGACGTTAAGGCGTTATTACGCTTGTGTTCTGTGTGGAACTTGCCCGTAGCCTGCAATACCTCAACAGCGGATATGTTAATTACATCGCCACTGTTTATTGAAGGCTTGTACGAACGGGTAATGCCTGAGTATTAGGTCATGTTAAGGTCAATATATTACCTTAATCGAGAGCAATATCTTTATGGTTAGCTACAGGTTAGCTGCCGTCGCTTGCGCATGCCTTGGTAATAAAACTTAGGCGTCGTCTGCATGGTGACGCTATTTTCTAGACATTTGCTTTCTTGGTAATGATTGTATTTCAAGCATCTTTAGCTGTTGCTCAGGCGTTAACATATTCCAAAAATCATATTTGTTTTTAGCCTGACTAATTGCATTTTCAAGTTGAGAATTTTTTGCTTCCTGCGCCAATGCTAGCCAATCGCTTTTTACCAGTTCGTCACGTGATATTAGCGCTAGCATGCGTTCTTTAAACACAAGATGACTCGCTTTATTTTTTTCACGATTAGCTTTTTCTATTTCGTGTTGAGCGACCAATAGCGCTTCTTGTTGATCAGTAAGCGCCAGCGCTTCGAAACGACGGCCTCGATTATTTTTTCGCCCCACGGGCTTATCTGGTAGTATTTTTTCACTGAGTTTATTAATAAATGACTGTTTTTGAGTCGTATCTAAGGTTAACCAAAGTTGATGTTGAATTTTTAGATTTTGCCACATAAGTTCTGCGCGTAAGGGCAAGCTTTGCGCAATTAGGCTGCGAATATCGTTTTCATTCCACACGGTGCTTTGCTCTAAGATACGCAGAGCTTCGCGATTTGTATGCATGTCTTGTTCAAGCGTGGCATTATCTGCGTGTTTCTGTTTAAGCAGTAATCTTAGGTCTTGGCGCTGAGAATCTGACAGTTCCAGCTGTTTAAGTATATGGTACAAATATCCAGGTCCATTATGCTCCACAGGATGGGCCTTCGCTGGTGCTTGCGTTAAAAATATCGCCAATGAGATAGCGATAGGGGAAAACAATAATTTCATCGTCCGCATGAAATGTTCCTCGTAAGGGCTAGAATGCGATATAAGTTTATCAATCCTTGCGCAAAGAAACGCAAGCCCAGTGTAAAGATTACGTAAATCGTAAGCCACTGATGAGCGCTTCCGTTATTATTTTACGTATATAAATGCGATTTTTGATATGTCGCAGTGGCTGTAAGGAATATACACATGATAGAAAAGTCTCTGTTGTTGATTGATGATGACCAAGCGCTTACTGAGTTATTAAAAGAGTACTTAAGCGCCCAAGGTTATAAGGTTCAGGTAGCCAGTGACGGCGAAGCGGGCTTATTTGCCGCCAAATCGGGTCAGTATTTCGATTTGATTATATTAGATGTAATGCTACCTAAATTAGATGGTTTTGAGGTGCTAAAGCGCTTGCGAGCGACGCATATTACACCTGTACTTATGTTAACAGCCAAAGGCGATGATTTTGATCGTATATTGGGTCTTGAACTAGGAGCTGATGACTACCTTGCCAAACCGTTTAATCATAGAGAGCTGTCTGCACGAGTCAAAGCCATAGTGCGTCGGGTCGATATACAAGCTGGCCTGCAAGGCGAAAAGCAGAAACAAAATGTTATTGAAATTGGCGACGTGCAATTAAATGTTGCGGCACAAACTGTGGCTTGTAATGCCCAGAAAGTAGAGCTTACAGGCACCGAGTTTGCGGTTCTTCGATTATTGATGAGTTGTAGCCCTGATCTTGTGCCTAAACAGGCGATTAGTGAACAAGTATTGGGACGAAAACTTGCTGCTTTTGATCGAAGTATCGATATGCATGTCAGTAACTTGCGCAAAAAATTAAACCAATTCAGTGAGCACGATAAAATTAAAACCCATAGGGGTGTCGGCTATGTTTATTTAGGTGAAATATAATGAACTGGCGGCATCTTAATCCGTTTCGTAGTTTGTATGGACGCATTTTTTTGTGGTTTTGGGGTACGACCATCGTAATGATAGTCGGCGCTGTCTGGATAATGCAAAGTATTACACCTGAAGTTGAATATCTGCCCATGGATGAGAAGCAGCAGTTTATGCTTGAAAACAGCCGCAAGTCGTTACAACGTCAGTTTTCTCGCAATCGCGACGGCGAGCCTGTGCAAAATACCTTAGAGCGTTTTGGACAACGTGGAAAGATGACCGTTATTCTTCTTAACCCGCAAAATAAAGAAATTATATTAAGTGGCCCGATGCCACGCTTACACAATGAAAAACCTTTCTTAGATCTCATCGACTCGGCTAATCCTTTACGCATCATTACCCCTATGGGGGATTTTAGTGGTCCTATGGCTATTAACTTAGTGGACACAGATTACTTGCTGTTTGTTGGGCGTGTTCGACCAATGGGATTCCCCGGAGAAATGCGTCGAAAACCCCCTTTGCTACTGATTAGTTTGGTGTTATTAATAAGTGCTTTTTTATGCTCTTTAATCGCTTGGTCGTTAGTTAAACCCATAAAGCAGCTGCAAGAAGCTACCAAGCGTATGGCCAGCGGCGAATTAACAAGTCGCGTAGGATCGGCTAGTTATCGTGGTGACGAAATTGGTCAATTAGGCCGAGATTTCAACCATATGGCGGAACAAATAGAAACGTTGCTAAATGGACAAAAACGACTGCTAGGGGATATTTCCCATGAGTTACGCTCGCCTTTGACGCGAATGCAATTAGCGATTGGCATCGCTCAGCAACAAGACCCATCAGTTTCATCCGCAAGTAATGCACAAGCGCTGGCCAGAATTGAAAAAGAAGCCCATCAAATGGAGCATATGGTCGCTCAGGTATTGATGTTGTCGAGATTGGATAGTAATGCGCGGACCTCACAGAAGCGGATCATTAATTTTGATGCTTTGTTAACGGGGCTACTGGCCGATTGCGAATTTGAAGCTAAATCAATGGATAAGCAACTATCAGTAAACATTGAATGTGATGCCAACATTAGTGCTGATGAAGATTTGCTTGCCAGTGGTATTGAAAACGTACTGCGAAACGCATTGAAGTATGCCGAACGGCACGTGTCTTTTACCTTATGCATACAAGATAAGATGGCTGAGTTGGTTATCTGTGATGATGGGGTGGGCATACCTGAATCAGATCTGAGTCATATTTTCCAACCCTTTTACCGAGTTTCTAGCGCGCGCGAGCGAGATAGTGGGGGAATTGGACTTGGTTTAGCCATCGCCAGTCGAGCTGTTGCTGTGCATAACGGCAAAATTACAGCGCATAACCAAATCAAAGGTGGCTTGTGTGTTCACATTCGCTTACCCATTATTGATTAATGCCTTTGTATTCAGCCATAATCTCCTCTGTTAAGCTAGCAGCCTAGTGAAACCATTGAGGCTAAATATGGCGGCTAACTACCTAATAAGTAATGAAAAGCAACTTGAGTTAACGTACAACGATCAAATTAAACCATTGATGGCATCCGTGGTTCAGGGGCATTTTGTCGGTGTGTCGGGAATTTCGATTAGCTATGCATATTTATGCCATTCAGAGGCTAAAGGAGCGGTGGCAATTTCAACGGGCCGAATTGAATCTTGGGTTAAGTATCAAGAAGTCATGTTTGATTTGTACCAAAATGGCTATTCGGTGTTTATTCATGATCATCGGGGCCAGGGCTTATCGGGACGTATGACCCGCAATCCTCATATGGGTTTTGTACATGATTTTTCAGATTATGTAGCCGATTTTAAACAGTTTTATCAACAAATAATCCAACCGAATACTCACCATAAGCCGCAGTTGTTATGCCATTCAATGGGCTGTGCGATTGGGGCATTGTATATATTGGCGCACCCTGATGACTTTTCACAAGTTGTGTTTTGTGCACCTATGTTCGGTATCCGTCCCGCTTTGCCTGATTGGCTAGCAAAAATATTAATAGGTGCGAACTTGCTTATCAGTCGTGGTTTAGGCCACGATGCGAGTTACTTTTTAGGGCAAAAAGATTATCAGGAAACAGCGTTTTCTCTTAATGAACTTACCCACAGCGATACGCGCTATCGGTTGTTCAGAGATGAATATAACCTAAAGCCCGAAGTGCAACTTGGTGGTGTAACAGGACATTGGTTACGGGCTGCATTGATTGCTATGAACAGTATTGAAGAAAATGCAGCTCAGATTGCGCTACCTGTATGTGCAGTGCAAGCAGGCGATGACACAGTCGTTGATAATAAACGACAAAGCCGAGTCTTAGACAGAATCCCGAACTGTAAGGTATTGAGGATAGCTGGGGCGAGGCATGAAGTCTTACTCGAACAAGACCAATATCGCCAGCCGTGTATGCAGCAGATACTCACATTTATGGATACACCGACAGTGTGATAAAGCTTACCGACCCAAGCGCATATTTGTTAGAATCTCTTTAATTTAGAACTACTGCGACATTATACATGCTGGATATCGTTTTATATGAACCTGAAATTCCCCCCAATACAGGCAACATTATTCGTTTATGCGCTAACACGGGGTTTGCGTTGCACTTAATAGAACCATTAGGATTTGAATGGGATGACAAGCGAGTTCGCAGAGCAGGGCTTGATTATCATGAATTTGCTAATGTGGTTCGCTATCCCAGTTTGCAGGCTTATTTAGATGCTAGGCAGCCTAAACGTGTGTTTGCTTGCACAACCAAGGGGACAACCTATTTCGCCAAAGCTGAATATAGGATCGGAGACGCCCTACTGTTTGGGCCCGAAACGCGTGGCTTACCGGATGACGTGATCCAGAATCTACCGCCTGAACAACGGGTACGTATTCCTATGCTCGCAGACAGCCGCAGTATGAACTTATCAAACGCAGTATCTGTATTTGTATATGAGGCTTGGCGGCAGCTAGATTTCAGCGGCGCTGTATAGCGCATCTGGGCCGTTAAAATTTAGCATCAAAGTTGTATTGCTGGTAAACAGCAATACAACTTGTGTTTGGTAGCTCGATGTCTATTGACGTTATTTAACGTTCACTGAGCTATTAAATAAACTCGAAGGCATCACCATAAAGGTTTTTAAGTATTAAACCTTGCTGGTGGAATTCCTCCCGCGCGATACCCGCCATTTCAAACCGTCCAGCAACATACACACGATAAGGCTCTAAGCTGACAAAGTCTTCTAAAACGGCCTTGTGAACCCAGCCCGTTTTCCCTGCCCATTGATGGCCAGGATGTTCAACAACTGGAATAAAGGTAAAGTGTTCATGTTGTTTTGCTAACGCAACTAACTCCTCATAGGCGTACATATCGGCAGTGGAGCGTGTGCCCCAATACAAGAATAAGGGATCTTTATGGCCTTCAGTATGCTGTGTTACCTCGAGTATTTTTTGCAATATGGCTTGGGTGTAAGAAAAACCAGTACCGCCCGCCAGTAAAATAGTTGGCATGCTAATGCTAGTTCGCACGTATGCGCTGCCTAAGCCGCCATTTACCGTTATTTCGCCATCTTGACGCATTCTATCAAGTACTTCGCCAGCGTAACTATTGCCAGGCTCAGCCCCGATATGTAGTTGAATTTTTTCATCTTTACGTGGTGCGTTAGCAATAGAAAATGGTCGTTGGTCATCCTCACCCATAACCACTTTTAAATATTGTCCAGCTTGGTGACTAAAGGCTTGTTGCGGGGTAAGCGTAACCAAGCTCACGACTGGATTAAGAGCAACGATTGAATCAACCTTACAAAGGGTATGGTGCATAATAATGTTCTGCGCTTATATCAAATTGCGGAATTGAAGCCGCAAATAATTAGAATGTAAATGAAGTTTATTGTGAGCGTATCTATTTTCGCTTAATAAATCTTCTTAAGAATTGCAGAATAACGTGAGGTTCAAACTGCTAGCGTTCATTTATATTACTTAAATATACATTTAATCGACGATCGAATGAATAGAATAGTAAAATTCACAACGGCGTTACTTACCGAGTATAAACTGCTCGCTGCTAAGTTACGAGATGGATCGTTAGACCTTGTTATTTTTAGTTATTTTGTAATTGTGTCGATTCATCAGAGATGAAAGTTTTAGATTTTTAGGCTTGCTTTTATAAGCTGCTAATGGTTTATTGGCTTGGCAAGTTATGCAACGTTAATCGGTTCGCTCGACATACTTTTGAATCGCATAAGGTCAGGTCCGTTATCTACTTTGATGCGTATTATTTAGCTGGTAAAAGTAAGCTGAGCAAGCTTTATGTACAGTCTTTATAAACACTTATCGAGGATTGCCTATGTCTCTTACCACTGAAATGGTTAATGAGTTTAATTTATTACTAAAGTTTCCAACGACCAGCCTAATGCAAGGATTGAAAGTTCACAACGACGCCGAGCCTGATGTCATTGCTGCGGCTAAACGTTTATTCGACAAAGGGATTATTACCTTACCTGATGGTGGTTATTTGACTGACCTCGGTCATGATTTAATTGAGCATGCACAAGTCGTACAATCTGCTTTAACGAGTTCATAACGCGTTTAGCGTTATATTAAAATAGCAATTAGGCAGTTTTGGGTTTATCAATTCTGACAACTGCCGATAATACTCATATGAGTCTCAGCTATTTGATATCACTATGATCTTATTCTTACCTAAAACGTCTCAATTTTCATTGTTTGCAATAATGCTAACTTTGCTTTCTGTTTGTTCACCTTTTAGCCGAGCGGCAGAAGAAATTAAAGCCGTACAGCTTTATTCTCAGGATGAATTATTACGCTTGATCCATCGGAATGAACACTTAACGCAAGTGGTATTAGATGACTGCCAACTGGTACAAGATATCGAAGCTAGAGCGCAGACACTAAAAATACCGGCTTATCAGTTTTTGTGGGGAGACATGCTGGCCTGGGGCGTGTGTGTCACTGCTGACCCTGAGCGAGGTATTAATTTTATGCGCCAAGCGGCAGATCAAGGTTTGGCTGAAGGGCTAGAGCAATTAGGTCGGTATTACGCTCAAGGTAAATTGGTTCAGCAAGATAAAGAGCGAGCAGTCGTATTTTTGCGTGAAGCATCTATGTTAGGTAATCAAAAGGCGCAAATTGAGCTGGTGGAATTATTCCTAGATGGTTACGGCAGTCCTTATGATTATGAAGATGCTTATCATTGGTTGTATAACGCAATTACTAACAATAAAAAAACGCATCAAAAAATTACGAGTTGCTTAACTAAGTTAGAAAAGCTGATGCATCCTAAAGCTGTACGTAAAGCAAAACGTCCATTGGACACCTAAGTCACTTAACTTTAATTCCCACTCTTTATTGCATATAGATTCACTTGCGTCCCTTTGTGGTCAATAAAGCGTTTTTAATTGCGTCAGCTTCGTTATACTAGTCGCATAATTTACCTTACATGGAAACGCCATCACTTATATGAGCGACGATCCCTTTTACCAGCGCGAGAAAGAAAAATACGAAAACCCAGTAGCTAGCCGAGAATATTTACTGCAAATGCTTACTGACGCTAAAAAGCCGTTATCCTTTCTTGAATTTTGTCATCTATTAAATGCCGAAGATGAAGATAGCCGTATTGGTATTCAACGTCGTTTGCGAGCAATGGAGCGTGAAGGGCAAATCGAATTCAATCGTGATAAAAAATACGCCAAACTTAAATTAGAAGAGCTGATTCAGGGGCGTGTTATTGGCCACAGGGATGGGTTTGGTTTTTTAAAGCGTGATGATGGCGAAAAAGATTTATTTATTCATAACGCACAAATGTCTACCGTATTGCATGGTGATATTGTGCTGGTCAAAGAAAGTGGTACTGATAATCGTGGTCGCCGTGAAGCGCGTATCGCCAAAATTATTGAACCTCGCAGTGAACCTATAGTTGGGCGTTATTTTTTTGAAAATGGTGTCGGTATGGTTATCCCTGATGACAGCCGAATAAATCATGAAATTACCATCCCTCCAGAGTATGTAAACGGCGCTCGCCAAGGGTTCATCGTAGTGGTGGAAATTGTTCAGCGACCTAGACGTCGTGTAAATGCAATCGGTAAAGTAATAGAAGTTTTGGGTGAGCATATGGCTCCGGGCATGGAAATCGACATGGCGTTGAGAACGTTTGATATTCCTCATGACTGGCCAAAAGGTGTCACCAAACAGATTCAAGATCTCAATGAAGAAGTGCCGGAAGAAGCAAAAGCAAATCGCATAGATTTACGCCAATTACCTCTAGTAACCATTGACGGGGCAGATGCCCGTGATTTTGATGATGCAGTATTTTGTGAACCCCTCGACGACGGTGGTTGGCAATTGTGGGTGGCGATTGCTGATGTTAGTTATTACGTGCGACCAGGTACAGCCCTTGATAGCGAAGCTCAAAATCGTGGTAACTCGGTGTATTTTCCTGAGCAAGTTATTCCTATGCTCCCGGAAGTCTTATCTAACGGCCTATGTTCATTAAATCCTCAGGTTGACCGTTTGTGCATGGTATGCGAAATGACTGTCAGTTCAAATGGCGACTTAGTAGAGCACCAATTCTATGAAGCTGTGATGAATTCCAAAGCACGTCTGACCTATACAAAAGTGTGGGACCTCTTGAAGGATGAAGAAGCGCAAGCCAACCCAGAGTTGCATAAGCGTTATGCTGAGCAAGTACCACATTTAAAGAATTTACATGATATGTACCGTACGCTAAAGCGTAGACGCAGTCAGCGTGGTGCGATCGAGTTTGAAACTCAAGAAAGTAAGTTTGTGTTTAATGCCCAGCGCAAGATTGACACAATTGTGGCTGTGACCCGTAATGATGCACATAAACTGATCGAAGAATGTATGATTTTGGCAAATGTGGCTGCGGCAACAACTTTGTCGAAGCAAAAAGCAGAGGCGCTTTACCGCATTCATGATGAACCGGACGCTGATCGCTTAACTGCATTTTTATCTTATCTTGCTGAGGTGGGAATTACCCATCATATTAGCAAAGATGCATCGCCCCAAGAGTTCACTGAAGTGATCAATAAAATTCAGGGTCGAGCTGATCAAGAGCTAATTCAAACTATGTTGCTGCGTTCAATGAAGCAAGCTGTATATAGCCATGAAAATATCGGGCATTTCGGATTGGCGCTAGACGCATATGCACATTTTACTTCACCTATTCGTCGCTATCCTGATTTGGTTGTACATCGGGCGTTAAAAGCAACCATAGATAAAAAACAGCAGCGTAAAAGTAAAACTGGTGGCAAAGCATATTCAGCAGAAGAAGTAGAAACGTTAGGTGAGCAATGCTCAATGACGGAGCGACGTGCTGATGATGCTACGCGAGATGTATCTGATTGGCTCAAGTGCGAGTTTATGCTCGACCACGTTGGTGATACGTTCGAGGGTGTGATTGCTTCAGTGACTAGCTTTGGTTTCTTTGTACGTTTAAGTGAATTTCATATCGACGGTCTATTGCATATCTCTGCACTGGATAACGACTTTTATCACTTTGATGAAACCAAACAACATTTGGCGGGTGAAAACTCAGGTCTTGTTTATCGCTTAGGTGACCTTCTCGAAGTAAAAGTTGCCGGCGTGAACCTAGACGAGCGAAAAATTGATTTTGTGTTAGCCAATGCACCGCCTAAAGGTAGAGGCACGAAACGCGGAACTAAAAAGTCTTCGTCAGGCAAAAAAGGTGCACCAGCTAAGGGGAGTCCAGTATCTAAGGCTGCTGCTGAATCTTCAAATGCGAAAGGAGGCGTTAAAGCGAACCCAACCAAGAAGAAGCCGCGTACTCGACGCTCTAAGGCAAAAGGGGCAACTGAATCGAAGCCCGGGACTAAATCACGCCGCTCGACGGTCAGTAAAGGAAGTAAATAACTATGGCTCAACATGAGTGGTTGTATGGGATCCACGCTTTAGAAGCGGTAATAGAACGCGAACCCGAGCGCTTAATTGAGTTATTTGTACTGAAGGGGCGTGACGATGCGCCTATCAATACGATTATTAACCATGCACGTAAATTTGGTATTGCCGTACAGTTTTGTCAACGTAAAACATTAGACGATAAAGTCAATGGTGAGCAGCACCAAGGAGTGGTCGCTAAAGCGAGGCCCGGTAAACAGTTTAATGAAAGTGATTTAGACGAAATTATAAAAAATAGTGCATCACCGTTTTTATTGATACTCGATGGCGTGACTGACCCACATAATTTAGGGGCTTGTTTGCGTACTGCCGATGCAGCAGGAATCGATGCTATCGTTGTACCTAAGGATAATTCAGTAGCCCTTACGCCTGTCGTTAGAAAGGTAGCGTGTGGAGCTGCGGATTTAATTCCTTTAGTGCAAGTGACTAATCTTGCACGTACCCTGCGTGAGATAAAAGACGCTGGTGTATGGGTAGTTGGTACAGCGGGTGAGGCAACCCAAAGTATTTACGATTGCAAGATGCAAGGTCCAATAGCGTTAGTTATGGGAGCCGAGGGTAAAGGCATGCGCCGCTTAACCCGTGAGCACTGCGATGAGCTAATAAAGTTACCCATGGCTGGTTCGGTATCGAGTCTGAATGTATCTGTAGCAACAGGTATTTGCTTGTATGAGATAGTTCGCCAACGCGCTAATTAGTTTTTAGTACCAACATTGAATAGTGCTATGAAGCTGCCATTATCGCCCCGCCAAATGATACCTATTTAGTATTAATTACGGGGCGATTTATCGCGATAACAATCGACAGAAGTTAACGCACTACAATATATAGCCTCTATTGATACGTGTTTTTTAGTAACCTTTTTGCTTCAGACCGACCTAAACAAGCTCGAAGCGGCGTAGTGATGAAATCATTATGCTTGGCATTTCTTTCTTCCCCCTTCCAGACTGTATTATCTTGAGAAACCTCGGTCCGGCAACTGACTTGTTCGCCATTTTGTCGATACAAAATCCGCACTAATTTTGAACGTTTAACAAGAGACTCATAAGGATAACCGGTCTGTGAATATAGTTTTTCTAATGTTTGTTGGGCATTAGTTTCAACGCTTAATGTTAATGTCAATATTGTTAAAGACGATATAAATGCTGTATGTATTATATTTTTCATTGTTAAACCCTCGTTTGTAAGAGTATTTAAGATAAAACTGCGATGAGATTCTGACAAACGATGAAAACTAAACTACAGTTAAGTAAATATTAATTGAAGTTTGTATTATCGATGAATAATCTCCCGCCTCTTAATACATTGCGATATTTCCTTACAGCAGCGCAAACGATGAGTTTTAAAGAAGCTGCCGATCAGATGTACGTTACCCCAGCTGCTATTAGCCAGCACATAAAGACACTGGAAGAGTTTTTGGGTTGTCAGTTGTTTGAGCGCGGTCATCGGCGGATTTCGTTGACCCGTGCTGGTCACGCTCTATTGCCTGATATAACAACAGGATTTGATTATCTTAATAAAGGGGTTCGTAATGTTGCGCTAGATAGCCGTCCAAATGTGCTTAACCTCACTGTTATTGAATCCTTGTCGTCACGTTGGTTAGTGCCGCGACTATTTCGTTTTCAACAGCGTTATCCGCATATTAATGTCCGCATACAACCAACAAATCGATTATTGAATTTTGCGCAAGACGAACTCGATTTAGCTATTCGTTTTGGTCAAGGAGAGTACAAGCAATTGGAAAGTCGTCAATTGGCCGGTGATACAATGCACCTAGTTTGCCACCCTAGATTGGCCAGTAAAATTTTAACGCCTGTTTCACTGCGCACCCATCCCATTTTAAAAGAAAATAGCAGTGATGTTATGCCAGCATGGGAACAGTTTTATGCTCAACACGCCATAGCCCCTAACAATGATCTGAGTGTGCTACAAGTTGATGACTCGAGTATAACGATAATTGAAGCCGCATTAGCAGGGCAGGGGGTTGCGATGATACGACACAGTCTGATTTATGAGCAACTGGAGCGAGGTCAATTGGTTAAACTATTTGATTTTAGCTTTGACTGCCTTTATGCGTATTACTTGGTGGCACCCTCTGCTCATTTTGCTAGGGAAAAAGTGCAGCAATTCTCATCTTGGATTAAAGAGATGTTTGACGAAATGCCTAAGCTGGGTTAAAAAAGAACGTTTTGGCTATAAATTGAGCTGTATTCACTTCGTTTATTGATAACGATATAGTAAATAAATGTCTAACTCTTATAGTTGTTTGACCTGTGGACCTGCAATCGTTATAACGTTGTTATTAAAATGTATATTTACGTACAGGAGACAAAATGTCATTACAGACCCCCTTAGAAATGATGTACCACTGGGAAGACACTACACCCCAGAAGGTTTATTTAAAACAACCAGTCAATGGGGTTGTGAATAGTTATACTTGGGCTCAGACTGCAGATCAAGTACGTCGGATTGCCTCAGGAATTATAGCGCTGGGTTTACCATCAGGCAGTCACATAGCATTACTATCAAAAAACTGCGCTGAATGGTTTATTACCGATTTAGCGATCATGTTAGCAGGGCATGTATCTGTCCCCATATATTCCACTGCGGGTGAAAAGACGATTCAGTATGTGTTAAAGCATGCATCATGTCCGGTTATTTTTGTCGGTAAATTAGACGACACAGCAGAGCAAGTGGCAGCGATTCCTCAAGACGTGATCAAACTGGCGTTTCCTTATCCTGATATTGAGGCCGATCAACAATGGGATACATTGTTAGCTAACGAACCCTACATGGAGCGTCCGGTTCCGCAGATGGAAAGTACAATGACCATCATTTACACATCAGGAAGTACAGGTGATCCTAAGGGTGTGGTGCACACCTATTCTTCCATTAGCTGGGCAGCCAGTAATTCACGCAACGAGCTCAGTGTTAATGGTAATGACCGTATTCTAAGTTACTTGCCGCTTGCCCATATCACCGAACGAGTGATGGTCGAAATGGCAAGTTTTTATGCCAATACGCAAATCGGCTTTCTCGAATCACTCGCAACCTTTAATCGCGATATTTGTTATTTAAAACCTACATTGTTTATTTCAGTGCCGCGGCTATGGACTCGTTTCCAGATGGGCGTGTTAGCCAATATGCCGCAAAAGAAACTCGACTTTCTATTGAAGATCCCTTTTGTTGGTAAGGTTGTCGCAAGCAAAATTAGAGAGAAACTTGGTTTAGACGAAGCACGGCTGTGTGCCAGCGGTTCAGCACCTATTTCACCTGCAACGCTAAAATGGTTTTTAAAGGTAGGGGTGAATATTTCTGAAGGTTGGGGCATGACTGAGAATAGTGCTTACGGAACCTGTTGTGTGCCTTTTAGAGCAGACAAAATCGGCAGTATCGGCAGAGCTTATGAAGGCGTAGATATTCGCATCGCCGATGACGGAGAAATACAAGTCAAAGGGCCGTGTAATATGAAAGAGTATTACCTCGAGCCTGATAAAACCGCTGAGGTATTTACCGAAGACGGCTTTTTGAGAACCGGTGATAAAGGCGCTATTGATAACGATGGTTATATTAAAATTACCGGCCGATTAAAAGAAATTTTTAAAACTGCTAAAGGCAAGTATATAGCCCCAGTTCCAATCGAAGCAGTGATTATGGGTAATTCGTCTGTCGAACAGGTTTGTGTTACAGGCTCACAATTAAAGCAACCTATTGCGCTTGTGGTCTTATCTGAAGAAGCCGCGAAGCAAGACAAAGAGCGTATAGAAAAAAGTTTATTGGCGACACTAGAATCGGTTAACGGCGGATTAGAAAGTCATGCAGTACTTGATCGTATTGTAATTATGAAGGATGACTGGACCGTTGAAAATGGCTTACTTACGCCAACGTTGAAGATTAAACGCCATTTGCTTGAAGAGAAGTACGACGGTTTGATTAACACGCACAGTAAAGAGCGTTTGATCTACCAAAATTAGCCATCTAATCTGTCTAACACCACGCTTTATATCTATTAGCCCCTTAATTGCCATCTTTACGTAAAGAGTGTAAAGGTTACGTAAAGGGGCGTTCTGCCATTTCAAAACATCCTCATAATGACGATTAACTATATCGCATTAATGAGGATGCACGTTGTTCAGACATTTATTCAAACCCTTTGCTCGCGTAATCCTTTTCGTCTCATCAGTACTGTTAATAAACGCTTGTGGAGGAGCAAGTTCAGATCATTATTCTTACAAAGATGCGTATTTACAGTTCTATAACGGATCGATAAATGGTGGCTCAACCATTATGAGTGAAGTAAACGGAAGGAATTTAGACTCTGCTGCTTATGGTGACGCAACCAGCGTATTTACGTTAGAAAGTGGTGTTTTGGATCTTGAGTTTTATCGAGCAAACGCAGACCAGCAAAAAATTAAGCTCGAAACACGCAATATCACTCTTAGAGATAATGAAAAACTAATGATGGTACTGAGCGGCGATTATGCGAGTCCTTCAATAAAAGAATACCGTATTAACCATGAAGACCTAAAGGACCATTTCCGCTTATTTGTTACCTCGGTGGTGCCAGATGGTGCGAGTTATGATCTTTATATGAGTGATGAGGGTGCAACATTTAGTGCTGCTAATTTTCTTGGCCGAGTTAATTATCAAGGATTAACCGAGGTTGCGTATTGGGACCCTGTCCAAGTCAGCGACGATTTTGACGAAGGCAAGTACGTTGTGTATTTAACATTACCAGGAAATGCGACCCCTATTTTCCAGAGCCCAGCAATAGATTTTATGTACGCTACTGAATATATGATGGTGTTACGTAAAACCAGCGGGGTTATCCAAGGCAACGTAGAAATTGATTTAGTGATTAACTCATCTCTAGTGAAAAATTATGCTGATGCTGAAGCAACCGCACAATATCGTGTATACAATAGTCTTAATGGATTAGGTGAAGTATCAGTTTTGTTTGATGACCAAGTAAATGAAAGTATTACGTTACACGCGAATAGTATAAGCGTATTCAATAGCGCAAATTATGGTGATTATCGTTTGTCTGCTTCAACCAGTGAAGACCCAAGTATAGCGTTCGAAAATAGATTAGTGACGTTACATCAAGGGGAAAGTAAGGCTATTATTATTTATCAAACTACCGACGGTCACTTAAGTTCCTTAGCTTTTACGGAAAGTACCTTACCACAGGTTTACGAGCATCAAGTTGAGGTTGTCAACCTGGTGCCAGAATTCCCTGCTATAGACTTTTATTTTGTACGCAAAGGACAGAGCATCGAAATAGCCCAATATCAGCTATTAGCTTTAGATTACGCGCAAACAGCAAAAATAATCTTACCAAGCGGTGATTATGAGCTAGTAGCAATGTATAACAATAAAGAAGTGTTATTAGACCGAACTGAATTGTTAGGTTTGGATGAAGTGGCAAATTACATCGTTACAGTTGAAGAAAATGATAAGTCTCCTACCGGCTATAAAATATCACTGCTGCACTAATGAAGGCAGTGCAACAAAGCCTACTAAATCAGAAACACCTCGCTATGATTAAAAATCAATTTATTTTCATCTAAAATAATTGAAATATGTTTTCCAAATCCTCTTGACCCCTACATAAGTCTAGTCTCTTATTAGCCGCATATTTAGCCTTAGTTAGGTTAAGTAGATTTTCTGTAATACATTGTTTTAATAGATATTTATCCCGTCAGTTATGCAATGACGAAAATAACTTGGTATAGAATTACTTTTTTTACAAATACGACTATCGCAGCTGTACATTTTCTGTTAGTATTTCGCGCCCTTTTAATAGGGGTATGTATAAAAAGTCAGCGATAATGTTGGCTTTTTACGAAACAATATGACTCGTGAGAGTCTTAATTAACAGCGGAGCACTAACATGATCCAAATGCAAACTAACCTGGACGTAGCCGATAACTCGGGTGCTCGCAGGGTTCAGTGTATTAAGGTTCTTGGTGGCTCGCATCGCCGTTATGCACATATTGGCGACATCATCAAAGTTACCGTTAAAGAAGCAATTCCTCGCGGTAAAGTAAAAAAAGGTGATGTGCTAACTGCAGTGGTGGTGCGTACTAGAAAAGGCGTTCGTCGTTCTGATGGATCTTCGATCCGTTTCGATAACAACGCAGCTGTTTTGCTTAATGCAAACAAGCAACCAATTGGTACGCGTATCTTTGGCCCGGTCACTCGTGAGCTTCGTGTTAATAACATGAAAATTGTCTCACTGGCCCCTGAGGTACTATAAGGAGTCACGATAATGGCTAGAAAAATTCGTCGTGATGATGAAATCATCGTTTTAGTAGGTAAAGACAAAGGAAAAACAGGCAAAGTGCTTAAAGTTCTTCCAGCGGCTGACCGCTTGATCGTTGAAGGTGTGAATTTGGTGAAGAAACATCAGAAACCTAACCCACAATTGGGCGTTACTGGTGGTGTTATTGAGAAAGAAGCATCAATTCATGTATCAAATGTAGCGGTTGTTAACCCTAAAACGGGTAAAGCAGATCGCATAGGTTTCCGTTTTGAAGACGACAATAAAGTTCGTTTCTTCAAATCTGACGGTGAACTGGTTTAATAATTGGAGAGTACGATGGCGAAACTGCATGATTTCTATAAAGAAACAGTAGTAGCGGAACTTGCGAAGCAGTTCAACTACAAAAGCGTCATGCAAGTCCCTCGGATTGAGAAAATCACTCTAAACATGGGTTTAGGTGAAGCGGTAGCAGACAAAAAGGTGTTGGAAAACGCAACATCTGACATGCAAGCAATTGCTGGTCAGAAGCCTGTTGTTACTGTTGCTCGCAAATCTGTAGCGGGTTTTAAAATCCGTGAAGGTTATCCGATTGGCTGTAAAGTAACCCTACGTGGTGAACGTATGTGGGAATTCTTTGAACGTTTAGTTTCAATTGCAATTCCACGTATCCGTGACTTCCGTGGCTTGAATCCTAAGTCGTTTGACGGCCGTGGAAACTATAGCATGGGTGTTCGTGAGCAAATTATCTTCCCTGAAATCGATTTCGATAAGGTGGATAAAATTCGCGGTATGGATATTACTATCACGACTAGCGCTGAAACCGATGCGGAATCGCATGCACTATTAAGTGCATTCAGTTTCCCATTTAAAAAGTAAGGGTAGGGTTATGGCAAAAGAATCAATGAAAGCGCGCGAAGTAAAACGCGCCAAGCTAGTTGCAAAGTTCGCTACAAAACGTGCCGAACTTAAAGCGACTATCAGCAACGTCAACTCTTCTGATGAAGAACGTTGGGACGCTGTTCTTAAGCTACAACAATTGCCACGTGATTCAGCACGTACGCGTCAACAAAATCGTTGTCGTATTACGGGTCGTCCACATGGTTTCCTACGCAAGTTTGGTCTTAGCCGTATTAAGTTGCGTGAAGCAGCTATGCGCGGTGAAGTACCTGGCCTTAAAAAAGCCAGCTGGTAAGGAGTAGCTAATATGAGCATGCAAGATCCTATCGCGGACATGTTTACACGTGTTCGTAACGGTCAGATGGCTAGCAAAGTTTCTGTATCTATGCCTTCATCTAAATTACGCGTTGCAATTGCAGCCGTACTTAAAGAAGAAGGTTATGTCCAGAGTTTCGCAGTAACTGGTGACGTTAAACCTGTTTTAGAAGTGACTCTTAAGTACTTCGAAGGCAAGAAAGTAATTGAAAGCATCGAGCGCGTAAGTCGCCCAGGTCTTCGCATCTATAAGAAAAAAGATGAGTTGCCAAAAGTATTGGGTGGTTTAGGTGTTGCTATCGTTTCTACCTCTAAAGGTGTGATGACCGACCGTGCCGCGCGTAAAGCGGGTATGGGTGGTGAAATCATCGGCTACGTAGCGTAAGGGGATAAAAATGTCACGTATAGCAAAAGCTCCTGTAGACGTTTTATCTGGCGTAGAAGTTACTATCGCTGGTCAAGAAGTCACAGTTAAAGGTAAAAACGGTACATTAGTTCGTGTATTTAATAATGCAGTTGAAGTTGTTCAAGAAGAGAACAAACTTAAAGCAGTACCTCGTAAAGGTTCTGTTGATGGTTGGGCTCAATGTGGTACAGCTCGCTCACTGTTAGATGCAATGATTATTGGTGTATCTCAAGGTTTTGAGAAAAAACTTCAGTTAAATGGTGTTGGTTATCGTGCGGCAGCGCAAGGTAAAAAACTCAACTTAACACTTGGTTTCTCACACCCTGTAGCATACGAAATGCCTGAAGGTATTTCGATTGAGACTCCTAGTCAAACTGAAATCGTCGTCAAAGGCGCCGATAAGCAGTTGGTAGGTCAGGTTGCAGCTAACATCCGTGGATACCGTCCGCCAGAGCCTTATAAAGGCAAAGGTGTTCGTTACGCTGATGAAGTTGTGCGTCGTAAAGAAGCTAAGAAAAAGTAGGTAGGTGATACGATGGATAAGAAAACAGCTCGCTTGCGCCGCGCTACACGTGGACGCAAAAAAATTAGTGAACTGGCCGCGCATCGCTTGGTTATTAACCGCACACCACGCCATATATACGCTCAGTTAATCGCTCCTTGCGGTTCACAGGTGTTGGCGGCGGCTTCTACTGTTGAAGCAGAACTTCGCACTACCGTTAAATCAACGGGTAATGCAGAAGCTGCTGTAGCAGTTGGCAAAGCGATTGCAGAACGAGCTATCGAAAAAGGCATTAAAATTGTCGCATTCGATCGCAGCGGTTTTAAGTATCACGGTCGAGTTAAGGCATTGGCTGATGCTGCTCGTGAAGCAGGTCTTCAGTTCTAGGAGTTAATTATGGCTAAAGTAGAAGTTCAACAACAGGGTGACCTGTTAGAAAAGCTAATCGCTGTAAACCGTGTATCCAAAGTAGTTAAAGGTGGTCGTATCTTTAGCTTTACTGCTTTAACAGTAGTAGGAGACGGTAACGGTCGTGTTGGTTTTGGTTACGGTAAAGCACGTGAAGTGCCTGCTGCAATCCAGAAAGCTATGGAAAAAGCGCGCCGCAATCTTGTGGACGTTGATCTTAATGGCAACACACTACAGCATGCAATTAAAGGTCGTCATTCAGGCTCAAAAGTCTACATGCAGCCTGCATCAGAAGGTACTGGTATTATTGCCGGTGGTGCGATGCGTGCAGTACTTGAAGTCGCTGGCGTACAAAACGTACTTTCAAAATGTTACGGATCAACCAATCCAATTAACGTTGTGCGTGCAACTATCAATGCGTTGACAGAAATGACTTCGCCTGAGCAAGTTGCAGCCAAACGTGGATTGTCTGTACATCAGATTTTGGGGTAATTGAACATGACTAAGATGATAAAAGTTAAGCAAACCAAAAGCGCTATTGGTCGCCTTCCGAAACATAAGGCGACTCTTACGGGTCTAGGTTTACGTCGCATCGGTCATATTCGTGAACTCGAAGATACCCCTTCTGTTCGTGGCATGATCAACCGTGTATTTTACATGGTTGAAGTAGTGGAGGAGTAACAGATGCATTTAAATACTCTTGCTCCCGCACCAGGAGCAAAAAAATCTAGTAAGCGCGTTGGTCGTGGTATGGGTTCAGGCCTTGGAAAAACTGGTGGCCGTGGTCACAAAGGTCAAAAGTCTCGCTCAGGCGGTTCTGTAAAACCTGGTTTTGAAGGCGGACAAATGCCGATTCAGCGTCGTCTACCTAAGTTCGGTTTCACTTCACGTAAATCTTTGGTTTCTGACCAAGTAACGTTGAGCGAAATTGCGAAGGTAGAGGGTGAAGTGGTTTCACTTGAAACTTTAAAAGCAGCAGGTCTTGTTAAGAAAGAAATGTTGTACGTTAAAGTGCTTAAGAGCGGTGAAATTTCACGAGCTGTTACTATCAATGGTTTGAAGGTTACAAAAGGCGCGCGCGAATTAATCGAAGCGGCCGGCGGTAAGGTAGAGGAATAAGCTAGATGGCTAAACCAGGATCAAATTCAAGCGCAAAAGGCGGCTTGAGTGAGCTTAAATCAAGATTGTTGTTCGTACTTGGTGCGATAATTGTGTTTAGGCTTGGCTCATATGTGCCTATTCCTGGTATCGACGCCGCGGTGCTGGCTGATTTATTCGACCAGCAGAAGGGTACCATCGTAGAAATGTTTAACATGTTCTCTGGTGGTGCACTTGAGCGCGCCTCGGTTCTTGCCCTGGGTATAATGCCATACATTACGGCTTCCATTATCATCCAGTTGCTGACAGTAATGCATCCACCGATGATGGAACTTAAAAAAGAAGGCGAAGCAGGTCGTCGCAAAATTAGTCAATACACACGTTATTTCACGTTGGTATTGGCAACATTCCAAGCAATTGGTATTGCGACAAATCTACCTAACTTGATATCAGGTTTGGTGATTAATCCAGGTTTTGGTTTTTACTTTACAGCTGTTGTCAGTTTGGTTACCGGTACCATGTTTTTAATGTGGTTGGGTGAGCAAATTACAGAGAGAGGTATCGGTAACGGTATTTCTATATTGATTTTCGCGGGTATTGTGTCTGGTTTGCCAACGGCCATAGGCCAAACAGCAGAACAAGCACGTCAAGGTGATTTGAACTTATTGTTCTTGTTACTTATCGGCGTAATAATAATTGCTATAACGTACTTTGTTGTATTCGTAGAACGTGGTCAGCGTCGTATCGTCGTTAACTATGCTAAACGTCAGCAAGGCCGTAAGGTCTTCGCAGCTCAAAGCACACATTTACCGTTAAAAGTGAATATGGCAGGTGTTATTCCACCGATTTTCGCGTCTAGCATCATTTTGTTTCCTGGTACCATTGCAAATTGGTTTGGACAGAATGAGTCATTCTCTTGGTTACAAGAAGTGGCATTGATGTTGTCCCCTGGACAACCTTTGTATGTGATGTTTTACGCTGCTGCGATTATCTTCTTTTGTTTCTTCTATACAGCGTTGGTTTTCAACCCTCGCGAAACAGCAGACAACTTGAAGAAGTCCGGTGCGTTTGTTCCAGGGATTCGTCCTGGTGAACAGACTTCACGATATGTTGATAAGGTAATGACTCGCCTAACCCTAGCTGGCGCGCTTTATATAACCTTTATTTGTTTGGTGCCTGAATTCATGTTGATAGCTTGGAACGTACCGTTTTATTTCGGTGGGACCTCATTACTTATTATGGTAGTGGTTATCATGGACTTTATGGCACAAGTGCAGACACATTTGATGTCTCATCAATATGAGTCTGTTCTTAAGAAAGCTAACCTTAAGGGCTACGGCCGTTAAGATAGCGATTTACGGAGTGATGAAATGAAAGTTCGTGCATCCGTCAAGCGGATTTGCCGTAACTGTAAAGTCATTAAGCGCAACGGTGTTGTGCGTGTGATTTGCAGTTCCGACCCTAAGCATAAGCAAAGGCAAGGTTAATCGAATGGTTTGCGGAATTGCTAAATACGATAGTGTCCGCAAACCTTAATTTGCAATTTTGTCATCGGGTAAGTATCCTATCGGGCTTTTTAGGCTGATGACATAAACTATGAGGAGTACTGTTAATGGCCCGTATCGCTGGCATTAACATCCCTGAACACAAGCATACTGTAATCGCGTTAACCGCGATCTTCGGTGTAGGCTCTACACGTGCACAAAGCATTTGTGAAGCATCTGGTGTTGCAGAGACAACCAAGATTAAAGATCTTGATGAAGAGCAAATTGATAAATTGCGTGACGAAGTTGCGAAATTCACTGTCGAAGGTGATCTTCGTCGTGAAGTATCAATGAGTATTAAACGTTTGATGGACCTAGGTTGCTTCCGTGGTATTCGCCACCGTCGTAGTCTTCCTCTACGTGGTCAGCGCACTAAAACTAATGCGCGTACCCGTAAAGGTCCTCGCAAAGCAATTAAAAAGTAAGCGGGGAATATAATGGCTAAAGCTCCTACTAAAAGCACGCGAAAGCGCGCAAAACGTCAAGTTGCTGACGGTATGGCTCATATCCATGCGTCTTTCAACAACACAATAGTGACAATTACAGATCGTCAAGGCAACGCTTTGTCTTGGGCTACATCTGGTGGTTCTGGTTTCCGTGGTTCACGTAAATCTACCCCTTTTGCTGCTCAGGTAGCTGCTGAACGTGCTGGTATAGCCGCTCAGGATTACGGTTTGAAAAATCTAGAAGTATTCGTTAAAGGTCCAGGTCCAGGTCGTGAATCTGCTATCCGTGCTTTGAATGCTGCTGGTTATAAAATCACTAATATTACCGATGTGACGCCTATTCCTCACAACGGTTGTCGTCCACCGAAAAAACGTCGCGTTTAATCGACGGACTGTTGGAGAAAGATAATGGCAAGATATTTGGGTCCAAAACTCAAACTTAGCCGCCGTGAAGGAACAGATTTGTTCCTGAAAAGTGGCGTTCGAGCAATCGAATCAAAATGTAAAATTGATAACCCACCTGGTCAACACGGCGCACGTCGTGGACGTTTGTCTGATTACGGTGTTCAATTACGTGAAAAGCAAAAAGTTCGTCGTATGTACGGTGTTCTTGAAAAGCAATTCCGTAACTATTACAAAGAAGCGGCTCGCTTAAAAGGCAATACAGGTGAAAACTTGTTGCAACTTTTAGAGCAACGTTTAGACAATGTTGTTTACCGTATTGGTTTTGCTAGTACTCGCTCTGAAGCGCGTCAACTAGTAAGCCATAAAGCAATTTTGGTCAACGGACAAGTTGTTAACGTTCCTTCTTTTAATGTTTCTGCTGATGATGTTGTATCTGTTCGCGAAAAAGCTAAAAAACAAGCTCGTATTGTTTCTGCTTTAGAGCTTGCTGAGCAACGTGAGAAACCAACTTGGATTGAAGTGGACAGCAAAAAGATGGAAGGCACATTTAAACGTGTTCCTGAAAGAACTGATTTGTCTGCGGATATAAACGAACAGTTGATTGTCGAACTTTACTCTAAGTAAAGCTTTAAAGAAGAGAGGTAACAATGTCGGGTTCTGTAACTGAATTCTTAAAACCAAGGTTAGTTGAAATTGATAACGTTTCGCCTACACGTGCAAAGGTAACTTTAGAGCCCTTAGAGCGTGGTTTTGGTCATACATTGGGTAACGCGCTACGTCGTATTCTTTTGTCATCTATGCCAGGTTGTGCAGTGACTGAAGTTGAAATCGATGGTGTGTTGCACGAGTACAGCACCAAAGAAGGCGTTCAAGAAGACGTTATTGAAATATTGCTTAACCTTAAAGGTTTGGCGGTACGTCTTGAAGGCAAAACCGAAGCAACACTAACATTAGTGAAGTCCGGTGCGGGCCCAGTATTAGCTGGAGACATCCAGCATGATGGTGATGTTGAAATCGTAAACCCAAGTCATGTCCTTTGTACTTTAACTGGCGAAGCTGAACTCAGCATGCGTATTAAAGTAGAAATGGGTCGTGGGTACGTTCCAGCGTCAACTCGTCGCTCTTCTGAAGAAGATGATCGCCCAATTGGCCGTTTATTGGTTGATGCTTCATTTAGTCCAGTATCACGTATTTCGTACAATGTTGAATCTGCTCGTGTTGAACAACGCACAGATTTAGACAAGCTAGTTATCGATATGGAAACCAACGGTACTATCGATCCCGAAGAGGCAATTCGTCGTTCAGCTACTATTTTAGCTGAGCAACTTGACGCATTTGTTGAACTTCGTGATATGTCAGAACCTGTTGAGAAAGAAGAGAAACCGGAATTTGATCCGATTCTTCTTCGTCCAGTTGATGATTTAGAGCTTACTGTACGTTCTGCAAACTGTCTTAAGGCAGAAGCAATACAGTATATTGGTGATCTAGTACAACGCACCGAAGTTGAGTTGTTAAAAACTCCTAACTTAGGTAAAAAATCTCTTACTGAGATTAAAGACGTACTAGCTTCTCGTGGACTTTCACTAGGCATGCGCTTAGAGAACTGGCCACCAGAAAGCATCGCAGAAAAAGATTAATCAGATTTTATATAAACTGATTTTTAAAGAAGGATAGGACTATGCGCCATCGTAAGAGTGGTCGTCAGTTGAATCGTAATAGTAGCCACCGTCAAGCGATGTTTCGCAACATGGCTGGCTCATTAGTGAAGAGTGAATTAATTAAAACAACTCTTCCTAAAGCGAAAGAACTACGTCGCGTAATTGAACCTCTTATTACACTTGCTAAGCAAGACAGTGTAGCAAATCGTCGTTTGGCTTTTGCACGTACTGGTGATAAAGAAGTTGTAGGTAAGTTATTTAATGAACTTGGCCCACGCTATGAAGAGCGTCCTGGTGGATACATCCGCATTCTAAAATGTGGTTTCCGTACCGGAGACAATGCTCCTATGGCATATGTTGAATTAGTAGACCGTCCAGAAGTGGAAGAAGTCGTTGAGATTGAAGACGCAACTGCGGAATAGTAATTCAAACCATAAAAAAACCGGATTTTAATCCGGTTTTTTTATATCTGTAATTCTGTAATACGATGCCTACGTAATAGTTAGTTCTTATGGGCTAGCGCTGCAGTAATTTCCTCATCAGTTGCGCCACCTTCTTTTGCGTACTTATATATGCTCTGTTCATCAAGACCAAAATTCTGAGCCGTCTCAATAATCCTTTTTACATTATCTCGCTCAGAAGCAGACTCGCGCACCGCTGTACTTACCACACTTTCTGCATCGTTAGGGAAGATAGCTAATAATGCTTCCACAACATATTCCCCAACAAGCGGAACTGCTTCGATTGCTGAACTTAAGATCTCGACAATTTTATTAGGATGCTGTTGTGCTAAAGACTGAACAATGAAGTCCGCTGAATCAGGTTCGGTAATCACCGCAACGCGAACAATTTCATTTAGCTCTTCAGGTGTAGAATTTGCCGCGGCTGTCACAACAAAATCTATATAGCTTGGTTCAGCATTAATTGCCGTTTTGACTATATTGGCACAACTGGCAATATTCTTTTCAAGCGCTATTTTAACAATATCTTCAGTTAACATAGGCTGAGCTGAAATCGCCGCGTGAATAATTTCTTGGTACTTTTCTGGATACATATCGAGTGCAGTACTGACTACGTTAGACGCTTCTTGCGGATAGTTACTAACGATACTTTTTACCGCTCGTCCGATTGACAGGTTTTGCTCAAGTTGACGTTTTAAAAACGTGTTACTAGAGTGACCATCTTCAGTCGACACTGACTCTTCTTGTTGCGCTTTAATATTTAACGCAGTCGATACTAACCCTGCAATAATGGCGATTTTTATTATTTTTTTCATTTTCTCAGATATCCAATAACTAAAACTAACTTCTACGTTATGACATCCGTGCCATTTGATAGTTTAAACTTAACAACAAATTTACTAAATAGACAGTAATCTACTCATTTTGTTCAAAAAACATTCTGCAATAGGTTTATTTCATTTTTATGGCAATAAAGTATTGACCTAATTCAATCTATCTCTATAATGCGCCTCTCGCTTCGGGACAGCCGCTAAAACAGCTGCACCGACACTGGGTTTACCCAGGTAATTGCGGACTCTTCGGAGTCAAGTGGTTAGCGTGATGCAGGGCAGTTTAGTTTGCTGATTCGGTTTGAGATTTACGTCAAAAATTGATTCGAAATTAAATGAAGTTAAAGCCTTGACATCGAAACTTGAGAGCGTATTATACGCCTCCCGCTTAAGAGGGTCTTCGGACAGCATCTTAAGCCGCTTCTCCGGAAGCACGCTACGAAGTAGCACTGCTCTTTAACAATTAATAACAAAATAATCTGTGTGGGCACTCACTTGATGAGTGTCTACCAAAAAAAATTCATGTTCGATAAATATTTAATTGAAGAGTTTGATCATGGCTCAGATTGAACGCTGGCGGCAGGCCTAACACATGCAAGTCGAACGGTAACATTTCTAGCTTGCTAGAAGATGACGAGTGGCGGACGGGTGAGTAATACTTAGGAATATGCCTTTGCGTGGGGGATAACTATTGGAAACGATAGCTAATACCGCATAATGTCTTCGGACCAAAGGGGGCTTCGGCTCCCGCGCAAAGAGTAGCCTAAGCGAGATTAGCTTGTTGGTGGGGTAAAGGCTCACCAAGGCGACGATCTCTAGCTGTTCTGAGAGGAAGATCAGCCACACTGGAACTGAGACACGGTCCAGACTCCTACGGGAGGCAGCAGTGGGGAATATTGCACAATGGGCGCAAGCCTGATGCAGCCATGCCGCGTGTGTGAAGAAGGCCTTCGGGTTGTAAAGCACTTTCAGTTGTGAGGAAAGGTTAACGGTTAATACCCGTTAGCTGTGACGTTAGCAACAGAAGAAGGACCGGCTAACTCCGTGCCAGCAGCCGCGGTAATACGGAGGGTCCGAGCGTTAATCGGAATTACTGGGCGTAAAGCGCACGCAGGCGGTTTGTTAAGCTAGATGTGAAAGCCCTGGGCTCAACCTGGGAATTGCATTTAGAACTGGCAGGCTAGAGTTTTGGAGAGGGGAGTGGAATTCCAGGTGTAGCGGTGAAATGCGTAGATATCTGGAGGAACATCAGTGGCGAAGGCGACTCCCTGGTCAGTAACTGACGCTCATGTGCGAAAGTGTGGGTAGCGAACAGGATTAGATACCCTGGTAGTCCACACCGTAAACGCTGTCTACTAGCTGTTTGTGGATTTAATCCGTGAGTAGCGAAGCTAACGCGATAAGTAGACCGCCTGGGGAGTACGGCCGCAAGGTTAAAACTCAAATGAATTGACGGGGGCCCGCACAAGCGGTGGAGCATGTGGTTTAATTCGATGCAACGCGAAGAACCTTACCTACTCTTGACATACTAGAAACTTTTCAGAGATGAATTGGTGCCTTCGGGAATCTAGATACAGGTGCTGCATGGCTGTCGTCAGCTCGTGTCGTGAGATGTTGGGTTAAGTCCCGCAACGAGCGCAACCCTTGTCCTTAGTTGCCAGCCTTAAGTTGGGCACTCTAAGGAGACTGCCGGTGACAAACCGGAGGAAGGTGGGGACGACGTCAAGTCATCATGGCCCTTACGAGTAGGGCTACACACGTGCTACAATGGCGAGTACAGAGGGAAGCAAACTTGCGAGAGTAAGCGGATCCCTTAAAGCTCGTCGTAGTCCGGATTGGAGTCTGCAACTCGACTCCATGAAGTCGGAATCGCTAGTAATCGCAAATCAGAATGTTGCGGTGAATACGTTCCCGGGCCTTGTACACACCGCCCGTCACACCATGGGAGTGGGTTGCAAAAGAAGTAGCTAGTTTAACCTTCGGGAGGACGGTTACCACTTTGTGATTCATGACTGGGGTGAAGTCGTAACAAGGTAACCCTAGGGGAACCTGGGGTTGGATCACCTCCTTACTATTAGGTTAGGCCTCATCAGGTCGAGTGTTCACACAGATTATTTTGTTGTTAGTAAAGAAGAGCAAAAAAGAAATGCTTGGGTAACAAGCAACTATAATGCGAAAGCGAAAGCGTTCGTAAGAATAGGCTTGTAGCTCAGCTGGTTAGAGCGCACCCCTGATAAGGGTGAGGTCGGCAGTTCAAGTCTGCCCAAGCCTACCAAATCTTTTCGTTAGTTAGAAAAGATATCGATGTGACCGCATCGACCTGCATAGTTATGCGGGGCCATAGCTCAGCTGGGAGAGCGCCTGCCTTGCACGCAGGAGGTCAGCAGTTCGATCCTGCTTGGCTCCACCACTTAATGTGGACGGTCTTGCTCGCACAAAGCTAAGCCTTAATCAATACGTACTTATTAAGTATCTATTGATTAGGGTTTTTTAAACGCTAAATGTTCTTTAACAATATGGAAAGCTGATAAAGTAATCAAAACTAAGAGAACTCTTTTAAGAGCTTACTCTATCTGATTTGAAAATGAATACTTGTCACGCATACAAAGCAGAAATGCTAATAACTTCGGTTGTTGGTAATGTCTGTACGTCAAATAAATAAAAGGTTATTTGGGGTTGTATGGTTAAGTGACTAAGCGTATACGGTGGATGCCTAGGCAGTTAGAGGCGATGAAGGACGTGTAAGTCTGCGAAAAGTTGTGGGGAGCCGACAAAATGCTTTGATCCACAAATATCCGAATGGGGAAACCCACCGCTTCGGCGGTATCGTACAGTGAATACATAGCTGTACGAGGCAAACGAGGGGAACTGAAACATCTAAGTACCCTTAGGAAAAGAAATCAACCGAGATTCCCCTAGTAGCGGCGAGCGAACGGGGATTAGCCCTTAAGCTAATTACAAGCGAGTGGAATGTGTTGGAAAGCACAGCGATACAAGGTGATAGCCCTGTACACGAACGCGAATTTTAAGTGAAATCGAGTAGGTCGGGACACGAGTTATCTTGACTGAACATGGGGGGACCATCCTCCAAGGCTAAATACTCCTAACTGACCGATAGTGAACTAGTACCGTGAGGGAAAGGCGAAAAGAACCCCTGTGAGGGGAGTGAAATAGAACCTGAAACCGTATACGTACAAGCAGTAGGAGCAGACTTGTTCTGTGACTGCGTACCTTTTGTATAATGGGTCAGCGACTTATATTTTGTAGCGAGGTTAACCGAATAGGGGAGCCGTAGCGAAAGCGAGTGTTAACTGCGCGTTTTAGTTGCAAGGTATAGACCCGAAACCCGGTGATCTAGCCATGGGCAGGTTGAAGGTTGAGTAACATCAACTGGAGGACCGAACCGACTAACGTTGAAAAGTTAGCGGATGACTTGTGGCTGGGGGTGAAAGGCCAATCAAACCGGGAGATAGCTGGTTCTCCCCGAAAGCTATTTAGGTAGCGCCTCGGACGAATACCACTGGGGGTAGAGCACTGTTAAGGCTAGGGGGTCATCCCGACTTACCAACCCTTTGCAAACTCCGAATACCAGTGAGTACTATCCGGGAGACACACGGCGGGTGCTAACGTCCGTCGTGAAGAGGGAAACAACCCAGACCGCCAGCTAAGGTCCCAAAATTATTGCTAAGTGGGAAACGATGTGGGAAGGCTAAGACAGCTAGGAGGTTGGCTTAGAAGCAGCCACCCTTTAAAGAAAGCGTAATAGCTCACTAGTCGAGTCGGCCTGCGCGGAAGATGTAACGGGGCTAAGCAATATACCGAAGCTGCGGACGCAAAGTTTACTTTGCGTGGTAGGGGAGCGTTGTGTAAGTGGCTGAAGGTGAACTGAGAGGTTTGCTGGACATATCACAAGTGCGAATGCTGACATGAGTAACGATAATGGGAGTGAAAAACTCCCACGCCGGAAGACCAAGGTTTCCTGTCCCATGCTAATCAGGGCAGGGTAAGTCGGCCCCTAAGGCGAGGCAGAAATGCGTAGTCGATGGGAAACGGATTAATATTTCCGTACTTGGTATATCAGTGATGGGGGGACGGAGAAGGTTATGCAAGCATAGCGTTGGTAGTCTATGTGAAAGTGTGTAGGGTTGAATCTTAGGTAAATCCGGGATTCTACATGCCTGAGACACGAGACGAGATTCTACGGAATTGAAGTTGCAAATACCCTGCTTCCAGGAAAAGCCTCTAAACTTATGATATATCGAACCGTACCCCAAACCGACACAGGTGGTCAGGTAGAGAATACTAAGGCGCTTGAGAGAACTCGGGTGAAGGAACTCGGCAAAATCGTACCGTAACTTCGGGAGAAGGTACGCCCCTGTTTGTGATTGAACTTGCTTCATGAGCGAATGGGGGCCGCAGTGAAAAGGTGGCTGGGACTGTTTATTAAAAACACAGCACTGTGCTAAATCGAAAGATGACGTATACGGTGTGACACCTGCCCGGTGCCGGAAGGTTAATTGATGGGGTTAGCGCAAGCGAAGCTCTTGATCGAAGCCCCGGTAAACGGCGGCCGTAACTATAACGGTCCTAAGGTAGCGAAATTCCTTGTCGGGTAAGTTCCGACCTGCACGAATGGTGTAACCATGGCCACGCTGTCTCCACCCGAGACTCAGTGAAATTGAAATCGCAGTGAAGATGCTGTGTACCCGCACCTAGACGGAAAGACCCCGTGAACCTTTACTATAGCTTGGCACTGAACATTGACCCTACATGTGTAGGATAGGTGGGAGACTTCGAAGCATCGTCGCCAGATGATGTGGAGTCAACCTTGAAATACCACCCTTGTATGTTTGATGTTCTAACGTTGACCCCTTATCGGGGTTGCGGACAGTGCCTGGTGGGTAGTTTGACTGGGGCGGTCTCCTCCCAAAGAGTAACGGAGGAGCACGAAGGTTGGCTAATCCTGGTCGGACATCAGGAGGTTAGTGCAATGGCATAAGCCAGCTTAACTGCGAGACAGACACGTCGAGCAGGTACGAAAGTAGGTCATAGTGATCCGGTGGTTCTGTATGGAAGGGCCATCGCTCAACGGATAAAAGGTACTCCGGGGATAACAGGCTGATACCGCCCAAGAGTTCATATCGACGGCGGTGTTTGGCACCTCGATGTCGGCTCATCACATCCTGGGGCTGAAGTCGGTCCCAAGGGTATGGCTGTTCGCCATTTAAAGTGGTACGCGAGCTGGGTTTAGAACGTCGTGAGACAGTTCGGTCCCTATCTGGTGTGGGCGTTGGATGATTGAAGGGAGCTGCTCCTAGTACGAGAGGACCGGAGTGGACGAACCGCTGGTGTTCGGGTTGTCATGCCAATGGCATTGCCCGGTAGCTACGTTCGGAATCGATAACCGCTGAAAGCATCTAAGCGGGAAGCGAGCCCTAAGATGAGTCATCCCTGGCAATTTAATTGTCCTAAAGGGTTGTTGAAGACTACGACGTTGATAGGCAGGGTGTGGAAGCGTTGCAAGGCGTTAAGCTAACCTGTACTAATTGCCCGTGAGGCTTAACCATACAACGCCCAAGTAGCTTTATGTTATTTGCGTAAGTATGAAGACAAGTATTGATAATCAAGAGTAAGACTAAAGAGATTTAGCGATGATTACGGCCTGACCTGAAAAGGAACGGCATCAGCTTTTTACATATTGATTTATTGAGCGCAAGCTTGATAGATAACAGTTTATGTCTGGCGGCCATAGCGATGCGGCCCCACCTGATCCCATCTCGAACTCAGAAGTGAAACGCATTAGCGGCGATGGTAGTATGGGGTTTCCCCATGCGAGAGTAGCACACTGCCAGACTCCCATTTAGAACAAAGCCACCTTAATCGGGTGGCTTTTTTCGTTTCTGGGCTAACGAAAATACCCAAGACAATCTACACAGCATCATCAAGGTGGCTTTATTCTAAAGCGCCATCGCGCAATGCCACTCCCTTATGAGAAACCTAATCCATCGAGTGTGATGCGGGGGATCCCATGCAATACTGGTTCACGTAATACGCGGTATCCGATACGCGATATCCGATTAGCGGTATCCGATTAGCGAAAAACACAGCCAGCGTCCCATTAAGAAGAAAGGCTATCCTCAATCGCGCAGCGACTGGGGTAGCCCTTTTTTATGTCTGGTATTTAATTTATGGGCAGATGCTTTGCATTGCTACAAAATCTTTTCAATGCATATATAGCAATAATGTTGTTATCTGTGCGCAAACAAATGTCAGCTAAATTAACTTAGGAATACCAGATGCATATTCGTCCCTAAAGGATTATCTAAAAATGATTAGAAATTGTTAAGTTTTCTGAGATAAGAATCTATTAATATAGAGTTACCTTAATTTATGCGAAGTATAAGCTGTTTATGAGATTTCAATTTTCCACGTTAGCCATAGTCGCTACGTTATCCACTGCGTCATTAGGACTAGCGAATGCAACTGAAGTACAAATAAAAACGGTGCTTGGTGATGTGAGCGTTAACTTATTCGACAATACAACTCCGCAAACGGTAGCGAATTTTTTGACGTATGTTGATTCTGGAGCGTATTTCAACAATGTAGTGCATCGTTCTGAACCAGGGTTCGTGGTGCAAGCAGGTGGTTTCCAATACAACGATATGTTACCGCTAGATACAGTACCTGCTGGCAGTGCCATACAAAATGAGCCTTTACTCTCTAATCGACGCGGTACTATTGCCATGGCTAAGTTGGCTGGTAATGCCAATAGTGCCACCTCTCAGTGGTTTATTAACGTCAGCGATAATAGCACTAATCTAGATATGCAAAATGGTGGTTTCACAGTCTTTGGTCAAGTATTAGGTGATGACATGGAAATCATCGATGCCATTGCTGCTTTGGAAAGATTTAATCTAGGAGGTGAAGCCAGCGCTGCCCCTTTGCGCGATTATAGCCAAGCACAAGCTACAGCTGGAGTAGGCATTACCAGCGATAATTTGGTTATTATTAGTGATGTAGTTGTGATTGATAGAGCTATTGTGACGCATTCTGAATTAACACCCACTACCAACACCTTGCTAGTACAAAATAGCAGCGCTGATTCTAGCTCAGGGGGGTCTGGCGGCAGTGTTGGGTTATGGGGGTTATTAGCGTTAGTTGTACTGGGTTGCAGACGCAGAGTATTTAATTAACAAACCCTATTTTATAGATATAAAAAAACGGCTCTAGAGAGCCGTTTTTTATTGGATTTTAAACAATTACTCTTTTGAGCGACCCGCACGTTTACGATCATTTTCAGTAAGTAGTTTCTTACGTAATCGAATGCTTTTAGGGGTAACTTCTACTAGCTCATCATTATCGATAAACTCTAAAGCTTGTTCAAGTGACATAACGATAGGCGGAATTAACGTTTGTGCTTCATCTGTACCCGAAGAGCGCACGTTAGTTAATTGCTTGCCTTTAAGAGCGTTAACCGTCAAATCGTTTTCACGTGTATGAATACCAATCAACATGCCTTCGTATACTTCGGTCGCGTGACCGATAAACATACGTCCACGTTCCTGCAAGTTAAACAGGGCATTAGTAAGGGCTTTACCAGTAGCGTTGGCAATTAACACACCATTTTTACGCTGACCGATATTTCCACCTTTATGAGGACCATAATGATCAAACGTATGGTAAAGCAAGCCTGAACCTGAAGTCATCGTAAGGAAATCAGTTTGGAAACCGATCAAACCACGACTAGGAATGATGAAGTCCATACGAATACGGCCTTTACCATCTGGAGACATATTCGTTAACTCACCTTTACGTAAGCCAATTTGTTCCATGATTGACCCTTGATGCTGTTCTTCGCAATCTATGGTCACAGTTTCAAAAGGTTCTTCTAATTTACCATCAACTTCACGTAAAATTACTTCTGGACGTGATACTGCCAGCTCGTAACCTTCACGACGCATATTTTCTATCAATATACCTAAGTGCAATTCACCACGACCAGATACACGGAATTTATCCGGATCGGCAGTTTCGTCAACACGTAAGGCTACGTTGTGAATCAATTCATCTTGCAAACGCTCCAGGATATTACGTGATGTAACGTATTTACCTTCTTTACCACAAAATGGAGAGTTGTTTACTTGGAATGTCATGGTTACAGTTGGTTCGTCAACTGATAGAGGAGGTAACGCTTCTACATTATTCTGATCACAAATAGTGTCAGAAATTTTAAGTTCGCCCACACCGGTAACTGCAACGATATCACCAACGGTACCTAATTCAATTTCAGTACGATCTAGTCCCATATAACCTAGTATCTGGCCTATCTTACCGTTACGTTTTGTACCATCAGCACTGATAACGGTAACTGCCTGATTAACACGAGCAGAACCACGTGATATACGACCAACACCGATTACACCTACATAAGAGTTGTAATCAAGTTGTGAGATTTGCATTTGGAAAGGACTATCGATATCGCCACTTGGTGCTTTAACGTGCTTAACAATAGTTTCAAACAGTGGTGTCATATCTTCACTTGGTTCATCAGCGTCTAAACTCGCCCAACCGTTAAGTGCCGATGCGTAAACCACTTGGAAGTCAAGCTGATCATCAGTGGCGCCTAAGTTGTCGAACAAATCAAAAACTTGATCAATAACCCAATCTGGACGGGCACCAGGTTTGTCAATTTTGTTTAGTACTACTATTGGTTTTAAACCTTGAGCAAAGGCTTTTTGTGTCACAAAACGCGTTTGTGGCATAGGGCCTTCTTGCGCATCAACGAGTAACAATACCGAATCAACCATAGACATTACACGTTCCACTTCACCACCGAAATCGGCGTGTCCTGGGGTGTCTACTATATTAATGCGGTAGTCATTCCAACGGATCGCAGTATTTTTAGCAAGTATGGTAATACCGCGTTCTTTCTCGATATCGTTAGAGTCCATAACCCGTTCTTCAGCAGCGCCTCTGCTCTCAAGAGTACCGGACTGTTGTAAAAGTTTGTCAACTAAGGTGGTTTTTCCATGGTCAACGTGGGCAATAATTGCTATGTTCCTCAAGTTGGCAGTTGAGGTTTGCGATGCGCTCATAGTAGTTTCTCTTGTATGGGTGGATTTAACCACCATTAACTGAATTTATAGGGCGCGGATTGTACAGTTTTAATGTGCATTTTGCGAACACCATTTAGTGTTTATATATATTTAACGTTACAAATATATATTTGCACTAATAAGCGTCACGTTAAAGAGCACGCAAGGGTTATATTTCCTGATGTGCACTTTTGTGGTGCGTCACATCACCGGTTTGGTGCATTTGCGCTGGGCGTAGCAAGCCGTGTTTACTTAAAAAGGCCATATATCAGCGATTATGCCAAGATTGTGGTTGGCATGATTATCGCTTCGAGCATTGCTAAGTTAACCAATATCAACGTTATTTTACATTACCGTTTAATCTGGAGGACGAAATGTCAGTAGAAAAGGCTTTACAGTTTATACAAGAAAACGAAGCTAAATTTGTAGATTTGCGCTTTACGGACACTAAAGGCAAAGAGCAACATATCTCTATTCCTGCCCATCAAGTAAATGAAGATTTTTTCGAAGAAGGGAAAATGTTTGATGGCTCATCTATCGCAGGTTGGAAAGGTATCAATGAATCTGACATGGTATTAATGCCAGATACTGACACTTTGGTTGTGGACCCGTTTGCTGAAGAAACACAAGTAAACATTCGTTGTGACATCCTTGAACCAAACACTATGCAGGGCTACGACCGTGATCCGCGCTCTGTTGCTCGCCGGGCAGAGGAATACCTTAAATCAACCGGAATCGGTGATAAGGTTTTGTTTGGCCCAGAGCCAGAATTCTTTTTGTTTGATGATGTTCGTTTCCATACAGATATGGCTGGTTCGTTCTTCAAAATTGATTCTTCAGAAGCTAAGTGGAATTCAGGCGCTGAATTTGAAGACGGGAACATGGCTCACCGTCCAGGTGTGAAAGGTGGTTACTTCCCAGTACCTCCTGTTGATTCTTCTCATGACACTCGTGCAGCTATGTGTATGGTTATGGAAGAAATGGGTCTGACAGTTGAAGCCCATCACCATGAAGTGGCAACGGCTGGTCAAAATGAAATCGCATTCCTTTTTAACACCTTAGTTAAAAAGGCTGATGAAGTTCAAATTTATAAGTACGTTGTTCACAATGTAGCCCACGCTTATGGTCAAACTGCCACATTTATGCCTAAACCGCTTGTTGGCGACAATGGGTCTGGTATGCATTGTCACCAGTCTATATCTAAAGACGGTGTGAATATTTTTGCGGGTGATAAATATGCCGGCATGTCTGAAGATGCATTGTTCTATATTGGTGGTATCATTAAACATGCTCGCGCTATTAATGCTTTTGCAAATGCATCAACTAACTCGTACAAACGTTTAGTACCTGGTTTCGAAGCGCCTGTAATGCTTGCTTATTCAGCACGTAACCGTTCAGCTTCTATTCGTATCCCTCATGTTAGCAGTGAAAGAGCGCGTCGGATCGAAGTGCGTTTCCCTGACCCAACAGCTAATCCATATTTGGCATTTTCTGCCATGCTTATGGCTGGCCTTGACGGGATAAAAAATAAAATTCACCCTGGCGATGCAATGGATAAAGATCTTTATGATCTGCCTGCAGAAGAGGCGGCTGAAATTCCAACTGTTGCCACTTCATTAGAAGACGCGTTATCTGCGCTAGATAGTGATCGTGAATTCTTAACTGCCGGTGGCGTAATGAGCGACGACATGATCGATGCTTATATTGCCCTTAAGAGCGAAGAAGTTGAATTGTTAAATATATCGGTACACCCGGTTGAATTTGACATGTACTACAGCGTTTAATATTAACTGTAGTAGCGGGTCGAATGAACATATTCAGCCGACCTGAAACATAATTTTTACCTTAAAAAACCTGCTCTGAGCAGGTTTTTTTATATGCGTCGTTTGTACAAAGAGTGCCGCCGCGTGTTGCACCGTTTATTAGACTGCTATGAATCACTACCGGAGTTAATCTATTTAACAAAATAGTGTAATTACGACTTGCTTGATATTGGGGTAAACTAGATGTCTCGTCTCTTATGAGCCAAAATTATGCAAGTCATTCGTTTATGGATATTGTTACTTTTTATATTAGATGCTAACGCGCAAAGCGATAACATATTCAAAGTTATTACCCATGACGGTGAAATCATTTATACCGATAAGCCTTTAGGGAATATTAAGCCGATCGAGTTACCTAAAGGCTCGATGATAGCCTCAAAGTCAATGACGAAACCACGTATTGAAGGACTGTCTCAAACTATAAAACAATCCACGAATACCCGTTATCAACTAAAGGTCGTTACTCCTATACCTGAACAAACTATCCGCAATAATAACGGTGACTTAACAATTAAAGCGACTATTTCGCCGAAGGTGCAAGGTATTTATAAATTGCACTTAAATGACCTGGTTATTAGCCAAAATAGTGAAACTTTTCAGCTTATTGCATTAGATCGGGGTGTTTATAATTTTTATATCGAATTTGCCCTCAAGTCGGGCAAGGTCCTTGCATCTACTTCAAAGCAAAGGTTTTATTTGCACCAAGCTTCAGCGCTAAACCGTCCTAAGTAGGATCATTCACTTGACCACAGGATCGTATTGAGCTGAGATAGATATCTTAGCACCAATTTGGTGCGAAATTATATGTTGTCCCTATGCCGTTTAATATTAAAACAGACACCTTGCTAGATAATTTATCGACTGCCGTCATCTTATTGAATGAGCAGTTTGTGATTATCGAAGCCAATCACGCTGCTCAAGCAATGTTCGAGCGTAGTCTAAACTTGTTGTTAGATTGCCCGATTAAACAGCTTATCGCCGATTCGAGTTTGGATTTCGTTCGTTTTACTCAAGATATGCAGCATGGCGAAGGGTATTCCGATGGGGATGTACTGATCAGTTTTGCTGATGGCCGTCATACCCATGCAGATGTGACGGTAAGTTGCCTTCATACTTCTACTGGGGTGACGTTGCTGCTAGAAATACGCTTAATCGAAAAACAAAAAAAAATCAGCCAAGAAACTCAACAATGGGCTCAACAACAAGCTGCACGAGAATTAATTCGGGGTCTTGCCCATGAAATAAAAAATCCTCTTGGCGGAATTCGCGGGGCAGCACAATTATTAGAGAGAGAACTGCCCTCAGAAGGCTTAAAAGAATTCACCCGCATGATCATTGAACAATCAGACAGACTACGTAATTTGGTTGATAGATTACTGGGCCCTAACTCGAGGCCTAATTTTCAAAGTCATAATATACATCGCGTTCTTGAGAAAGTAATCACCCTAGTTCAACTTGACTTGAGTCACGAAATTACCATCGAACGTGATTACGATCCAAGTATACCAGAGAGCAATATTGATCAAGATATGGTGCAACAAGCCGTTCTGAATATCATGCGTAATAGTGTGCAAGCTATTTTACAAAGTGACCAAAGCGACGGGAAAATCAACGTAGTGACTCGGATTGAACGCCAAGTGACGATACATGGCGTACGTCACCCTTTAGCCATGAGAGTGAGCTTGATTGATAACGGACCTGGGATCCCTGCCGAACTTAAAGACACCCTATTTTACCCCATGGTGACAGGCAAAAAAGAAGGAACCGGATTAGGCTTGTCGATTGCTCAAACGCTGATCGACCATCATAAAGGCAAAATCGATGTTGAGAGTTGGTCGGGAAATACCGAATTTACTTTATATATTCCAATTAACAGGAAGGAGCTTACTTCATGAGCACAGAATCAGTTTGGATTGTTGATGACGACAGTTCTATCCGTTGGGTTTTACAAAAAGCGTTACAATCTGCCAATATACCTTGTTTTAGTTTTGAAAATCCCGAAGACCTTCTCTTACAATTGCAGACTGATCAGCCTCCAGAGGTGATTGTTTCAGACATACGTATGCCACAAATGGATGGCATGGAATTACTTGAAGAAGTACATAAGCGTTATCCGTCTATTCCTGTCATTATTATGACAGCACACTCTGATCTTGACAGTGCGGTAAATGCTTATCAAAGCGGCGCATTTGAATATTTGCCTAAACCTTTTGATATAGAAGAAGCGGTTGGGTTGGTGCGCAGAGCGTTAACGCATGTGCGTGAACAGGCTAAAAGTAATCATCGACCAGCCCTAGCCACAGCTACGGAAATCATTGGCGAAGCGCCCGCTATGCAAGAGGTATTCAGAGCGATTGGACGACTATCTCGGTCGAGTATCAGCGTATTGATTAACGGTCAATCTGGTACAGGTAAAGAGCTAGTTGCTCAAGCTTTACATCGTCACAGTCCTCGAGCCAAACAAACATTTATAGCTCTAAATATGGCCGCAATCCCGGCTGATTTGATTGAGTCAGAATTATTTGGCCATGAAAAAGGCGCTTTCACAGGTGCGCAAAATGCGCGTCAAGGCCGATTTGAACAAGCAGATGGAGGAACCTTATTTCTGGATGAAATAGGCGATATGCCACTGGATGTGCAAACGCGTTTGTTACGGGTGCTCGCAGATGGGCAATTCTACCGTGTAGGTGGCCATAATCCGGTTACCGTTGACGTGCGTATTATTGCCGCCACACACCAAAATCTAGAGCAACGGGTCGCCGATGGTAAGTTTAGGGAAGATCTGTTCCATCGGTTAAACGTTATTCGTATTCATATTCCACGCTTGACTGAACGTAAAGAAGACGTGCCCTTGTTGGCGGCGCATTTTTTACAAAAAGCAGGAATAGAGTTAGGTGTTGAAGTCAAAAGTTTAAGCAAAGAGACCAAGAAAATTCTGATGCAACTTCCCTGGCCGGGTAATGTGCGTCAGTTAGAAAATGTTTGTCGCTGGCTTACCGTTATGGCTAGTGGTCAAGAGGTGCTGCCACATGACTTGCCTCCCGAAATTCATGAATTACCTCTTAGTAAAGATCACCAGGAAGCTTCAGGGGACTGGCAAACCTTGCTCGCCAGTTGGGCTGATGAGCAACTGCAATCTGGGCGCAATAATATTCTAGATGAAGCCATGTTGGTATTTGAGCGAGTATTGCTTGAGCGTGCGCTATTTCACACTCATGGTCATAAACAAGATGCAGCGAAGAGATTGGGTTGGGGGCGAAATACGCTCACCCGAAAACTGAAAGAACTCAATATGTAAATAAAACAGATTCAGTATTGATAAAAAATAAATCTTAATGCTGGATCTGCATGCAAGCCTATTTAGTCAGTAAGACTGCCATCGACTTATTAAACATGCCCAGCCATTTAGGACAAAATTGACCGTCTTTAATCCGATTAATTTCGATGACGGCGCGTTTTTTGGGATGTACTACATGACTTTTGTGCGCTCGGTTATGGGTAATAGCATCAAAGGTGTCTAATATGCCCAGTAGCTTTGCACCATCGCAGGTATCTGCTTCTTTTAAACCAAGGGGATAACCACTTCCATCCGTACGTTCGTGATGTTGCATCACTATTTTTCGCGCTTCATCCCAGTGGTCTAAATGTTCCAGTAGGCGAGCGCTTTTATACACGTGAGAGCGCATTAAATTAAATTCACTTTCAGTCATTCGGCCCTGTTTATGTAGGATTTCGATAGGCATAAATGCCATACCGAAATCATGCATGTAACAAGCAACAGCCAGTTGATCTTCGTCAATTGGCAAGCCCGCCACTTTATTTACATAAGCGGCTAGTTTAGCGATGCGATCGCCTCGTCCATTCCAATACATTGAACGTTTTTCTATTGGCTTCATTAGTTCACGGAAAAATAAAATGTCGCCATGTTTTTGTTGACTTAAATGTTTGGGTATTCCGGTTGTCGCAAGTTTCGAAGGAGGAGGGCGGTTGTCACCATGCTGTAAGTCTGCACTAAATGCTCGGACATCTAAACTTGGGTCGAGTAACAGTACTGCTTCGGATAATATTTTGTCATGTTCAGCGCTATTGCTAGGGGAAATTTTCGAAATTTGGATGATAAGTAAATTGAATAAGCTGGCATCATACTCAGCCTTGCCATTTTGAATACAGTTTTCAACAAATATTTTCACTCGATCCATGCTCAAGAGCACCAAATCACTCATATTGCTGGTGTACTCTATCTGGCCTTTACGAAGAAAATCGAGTAAATCTTCGACGTGTTGCAATAATGGGATCATCGGGGTGAAATTAACCAGCCCCAAATCGCCTTTTATGGTGTGTATCGAGCGAAATAATGCGCGTTGTAGCTCATTATCATTGGGCTTTATTTCCAGTTCAATTAGGGTCTGTTCACTGGCTTCGTATAGCTCGTTAATTTCTTCGAGCAAGTCGGTGAGAATGTCTTCATCAAGATCTTCGTGAGTAAACTGTTGCATGTATGCTAACGCCCTAATCCAAGTATGTATGCGATACGAATATTCATTATTATCGGCTATAAATCGAGAATAATGAGATTTTTAACTTAAAATCAACGCTATACCACTAAAAGACGATACTGATCAGACATCCTAATTTGAAAATAACGTTATAATCAAGCCGTCTTTTAAACCATAGGATCTCGCGTGCTGGCTTTGCTTCGAATTATTTCTGTTTTCTTTTACTTTCTTTTAATCAATATATTGCTGGTATTGATTTGCCTTTGTCGTCCCTTTCATCGAGACAACGTACATTTGGCCGGAAAATTGTATAGTTCTACCTGCAGACTGCTGGGTCTGAAGCTTGAGGTACGAATAGCGCCAGAAGCTCAGCGTGGCGGTCCTTACATATTTATCGCTAATCATCAAAATAGCTATGACATTTTTACAATTTGCGCAGCCGCGTTGAAGGGAACGGTTACGGTCGGTAAAAAAAGCCTCAAATGGATTCCTATTTTTGGTCAAGTATACTGGTTGTCAGGTAATATTATGATTGACCGCAAAAACTCTGGTCGGGCAATGGATACGCTCAAAAACACAGTTAACAAAATGGGCAAACGTAAACTTTCCGTGTGGTTTTTTCCTGAAGGAACGCGCAGCTATGGGCGTGGTTTATTACCATTTAAATCAGGCGCATTTCGTATTGCAAAACTGGCTAAACGACCTGTTATTATCGTGGCGGCGAGCAACCTAGAGAATAAGATCAAGTTAAATCGATGGGATAACGGCACGTTGATCATAGATGTGGGTAAGCCCTATGAGCTCGATGATAGTCGCACCACCCGCGAGTGGACAGAATACTTTCATCAGGTGATGCAAGATAAAATAGCGCAATTAGACAGTGAAGTTGCCGCAAGCAACAGATAAACTAGCGGCCTAAATTGAACACAGGATTAAATATGAGCGAAGACGAACAAGCAGAATGGTTTGAATTTAATCAAGAGACTGTCGAAGCGTTGATTGAGGATGGCAGTGACAGCACTAAGCCGCATACGATTGAGTACCACTTTGCTGGTGATGATTTCGATATTTTAGAAAAAGCCGCCGTCGATGCGTTTAAAGCCGGTTTTGAAGTAGGTGATGCCGAAGAGTTAATGCTCGATGACGGCGGCACCATTTTTTGTTTTGACGCGGTAGTAGAGCGTTTACTCGACGTCGAGCTGATCAATGCCGACACGGTAAAGTTATTGGCTATAGCAAAAAAACAAAAAGTACATTTTGACGGTTGGGGTACCTATTTTATAGAGTAAGTGGAGGTATTTCCGATGCTTAGCCCATCTGTACAAAGGCATATTAACTTAGTGTAAGTTTATCTTCAGCCTTTGTTCATGCAATCAATCTCACACTCCCTATATCTTTTAAGGGAGTGCATCATGAAAATATCATTTGTTAAGTACTGCGCATTGTTAGTCATATGCAGTTTGTCTGCTCAGGCAGATGAGTTACCGTGGTCTGCTAAATCTACCGACCGCCAAGCAGGTAATGTATTAGCGACGTTAGAAAAGTCTTCAACAATTGCCAACGTTCCCGCTGTTTCAGTGGCGTTAGCGCAGCAAACAAGTGCCCACAGCACTGAACAAGACAGTCCTAGCCAAGCACAAAAAACAGCTTCAAAGGAAGTACTCCCCGGGCAAGTTGCGCTTAAATTGGCGGCTCGGCCTGCAGCAACGCAAGTTAATCAAGAATATTGGATTTACGATGCCTACGTTACGCTGCATACAGACAGTGACTACGATGGTTACTACCATCATTTTAGTGTGGATATTGATGTGGATACGCAATATGACCACAGCGACGTTTACGCAAGATTATACTTGGGTATTGGAGAGGAATTTCGTGAGTATCATACCACCGCAGATTTTCATATCGATGCCGATAGTGCTGATGATCAACTGACTGTTGAAACGGAATTGTTAAGCGGTTTTTATCCTGATGATTACGAAATTTTAATAGAGGTTTACGACGCGTTCACCAATGAGTTATTAGCGGTAGCAGACGGATACAGCGATGCAGATCTCTATCTTGTCAGTATTGAAAGTCAGAACAACGAAGTTATCTATGTTGAACCCGATGTCGTGGTCATTGAAGCAAGTGGAGGCAGCGCGGGTTGGTTAGCCGTGTTGTTATTGCCCTTTGCCTTATTTCGATTAAGCAAAAAGCGGATTAGCCAGGAGCGCTAAAGTTAAAATAAATTAAGCGGGTGCTGTTTTAAACGTTATTTAAGCACCCGTTTCACCTCGCTATATTTCCATTTCTCATATCCGTCTCCTGCAAAAATATTTATCTATAAACTAAACGTTTTAATTGTATGTTTTTCACTCAAAAATACCACATTACTCAACTACTAACCCTTTGATGGGTAAAGAAACTTGGCGTCAGGAAGTTAATTACTGACTATTTGGTCAAGTCTGCTGGAATATTAAACAATGCTGTGACAATATCGAGAATAGGTGCTGCATACTGACGCTTAGTTGACCGTCATATAGATGTCATAGAATTATAAGAACATTGCCACCTTAAAAATTATAAGAAGCCGGATAACTGGCAATAAAATCTCAGGAGAAACTATGAAATTAAAATACCCAGCTCTGCTGGCGTTGTTCTGTGCCTCAACGGCGCAAGCAACCAGCGTATTTATTAACGAAATTCACTATGACAATATAGGTGGGGATGTTGGCGAATTTATTGAAATCGCGGCGCCTCAAGGTACTGATTTAACCGGTTGGTCGGTTGTGCTTTACAACGGATCGCCAACCCAGCTCACTGATTACTCAACTGAAAATCTTTCTGGCACTGTTATAAACCCAAGTGGCGGCTACGGCTTTGCTACGGTTTATCCCAACAGCATTCAAAATGGTGCGCCAGATGGTATGGCGTTAATTGATGCGGGTGGGAATGTCGTACAATTTCTAAGTTATGAAGGCAGTTTTGAAGCGGCCAGTGGCCCCGCTATAGGCCTGACAAGTATTGACATCGGTGTCGCCGAGTCAACCTCAACGCCAGTAGGCGTATCTTTACAGTTATCTGGAAGCGGCAGTGAATATGCTGATTTTAGCTGGCAAGCCGAAGCAGCAGAAACACCAGATAGTATTAATAACGGTCAGTCTTTTGGTGGTGAAGTAACAGACAGCGCGCCCAGCGTTGTGGTTAGCCCCGCAGATGGCGAATCAAACGTGGCAATTGATGCCAATATCAGTTTAACCTTTAATGAACCGGTCGTTATTGGCGCTTATAACACTATCGATTGTGCCAGTGACGTTGCCATTACTGTTACAGCATCGGGCGACGGCACAAGCTATTTGCTCAATCCTGATCAAGACTTCGCACCAGGTGATAGTTGTAGTTTTACTGTTAGCGCCATTGATGTGACTGATTTAGATGGCGAGCCAGATAATATGGCTGAAGATGTCATCGTCTCTTTTACCGTTATAGACAACAGCGCGACGGTAAGTCTTGTGATTAATGAATTCCATGCGGACCCCGCTGCTGATATCAGCGGTGATGCTAATGGAGACGGCACTCGCGACTCTAGTGATGACGAGTTCGTAGAGCTGGTGAATGCAGGCGATAGTGCCATTGATGTAAGCGGTTGGACGATAAGTGACGCGGTTCAAGTGCGCCATACGTTCCCTTCTGGCTCAGTAATTGAAGCCGGATGTGCCGCAGTGGTATTTGGTGGTGGAACTCCCCAAGGTGTGTTCGGTGGAGCGTTAGTCCAGGCGGCATCTTCAGGTACTGTTGGCTTAAACAATGGTGGTGATACCATCACGGTGAGCAACGGTATCAGTACTTTTGACGTTGTGTATGGTTCTGAAGGCGCTAACGACCAGTCTTTGACGCTAAATCCTGACGTAACAGGTGAAAGTTACAGCGCGCATGCTAGTGTTTCCGAAGCCAATGGTGCTTTATTTTCACCAGGCACCAAGCTTGATGGAACATCATTTGCAGGCTGTGCTGTCCCGGACTTAGCGCCTACCGTGGTTAATATTAGCCCTGTAGAAGGCGCAACTGATGTGGGCGTAGATAGCGTTATCAATATAACATTCAGTGAAAGTGTCACGGTGACACAATGGCCTAACTTGGTTTGTAATATAAGTGGTGAAGTGGCTTTAGATGGCGCGCTAAATGGAATAGATTTCACCTTAACGCCTACCACTGAGCTTAGTGGCAATGATATGTGTACTCTGACGCTGCCAGCGGATTCAATCGTTGATGAAGATGGCACTCCTGATATGCTTGCGGCTGACTTTATCAGTAGCTTTAGCACCGCAGAATTATTAGTTTGTAATGCGCCTGATACCTTTATACATCAAGTGCAAGGCAATGGTAGTGCAAGCGCTTTAGTGGACCAAACTGTATTAGTGCAGGCGGTTGTCACGGCGGTATTACCTGACTCTAACGTTTTCTATGTCCAAGAAGAGGACGCGGATACTGATGGTGATCCTAGTACGTCTGAAGGTGTATTAGTGTTCAACGACAGCGGCGCATTTAGCATGCCAGCGGTAGGGGATGTCGTATCAGTGAAAGGAACGGTATCTGAGTTCTTTGATCGTACTCAAATAACCCTTTCGTCAGCGCCATTGGTCTGTGGTACCGCCACAGTTTCGGCGACTGATTTCATCTTGCCAGTTACATCTCTAGACGATTTTGAAGCGTTAGAAGGCATGTTAGTGACAAGCTCAGCGGCCTTGACGGTAACAGACAACTTCACCTTAGGGCGTTTTGGTCAACTTACCTTATCTAATGGGCGTCTTTACAACCCAACTAACATCTTTACACCAGGCTCTGCTGAAGCGGTATCATTAGCTGCCAGCAATAGTTTAAATCGTCTGTTATTAGATGATGGCAACGACACTAGCAACCCTGATGTTGTTCCTTTCCCCACAGGCGGTTTATCGGCAGATAACACCCTGAGAATGGGAGATACGGTTTCAGCATTGACCGGAGTCGTTGACTATAGCTTTAGTGAGTATCGTGTTATCCCAACCGAAGCGCCGACTTTTGCTGCGACGAATTCACGCACCAGCCAACCGGAATTAACATTAGGTAACCTCAAAGTCGCTAGCCTTAATGTATTGAACTTCTTCAATACCATCGATGCTGGACAGGATATATGTGGCCCTACTGGCGGTTTTGAGTGCCGAGGTGCAGATGATAATGGCACCGATACAAATGGGCTAAGCGAATTCGACCGTCAAAAAATTAAAACAGTCGCCGCCATTGTGGCAATGAATGCTGACATTGTTGGCTTGATGGAAATTGAGAATGACGGTTTTGGTCCAGACAGTGCGATCATTGAATTGGTTGAGGGTATTAATGCGCAAATGGGTGAGGATACGTATGCTGTTGTTGATGGTGGCAGCACCATTGGCACTGATGCCATAACCGTTGCACTTATTTATAAGCCCGCATCGGTAACCCTAAGCGGTGAGTTGGCGGTATTAACTAGCGATAACTCGATTACTGACGACAACGGAGCTCTGTTTGATGACACTAAAAACCGTCCATCTTTAGCGCAGAAGTTTGCTTTAGTTGAAAACGGTGAAACCTTAGTCGTAAGTGTCAATCACCTTAAGTCGAAAGGGTCAAGTTGTGGCACTGGTGATGATGATGCGACTACGGGGCAGGGTAATTGTAACCTTACACGTACGCGTGCCGCGCAAGCATTGACAACCTTTATTACTGAACAGTTTGGTGATACACCTGCGCTAATTATCGGTGACTTGAACTCGTATGCTAAGGAAGACCCTATTAGCGCCATTATGAGTGCGGGTTACATCGACCTTGCTAACTACTTTGGTGGAGCAGAAGCTTATTCTTACTCGTTTGATGGTGAGTTAGGGTACTTAGATCACGCTTTAGCAAGTGCTAGTATTCTGGACAGTGTAGTTGATACTACCGAATGGCACATCAATGCAGATGAGCCAGTAGTGTTGGATTATAACCTTGATTTTCAGTCTGAAGTTCAGCAAGTGAAATATTTTGCACCCGATGCTTATCGTATGTCTGATCACGATCCTGTTGTGATTTCGTTACAGTTAGAGTCAGATGTTCAAGTAGTGGAAGGCGATTTCGATGCTGATGGTGATGTGGATATTATGGATATTCGCGCACTAACAAGAGCGATTCAACTTCGTCAAACTATAGACAACAGCTTTGATTTTGACGAAGATGGTCAGGTAACTTATACCGATGTAAGATTATTGCAACGTATGTGTACTCGCACAAGTTGCGCTATTTAATAGGTTGTACCCTTTAATTAACAGTAGGAAAATAAAAATGAAAAAAGTACTTTTATTAGTTTGTACAATGTTTTTTGGCACCGCTAACGCCAATATGATCAATATCGAGTTGGATAATGTAAACCCATCAGTTGGGGATACAGTGTCTGTTAATATCAATATGATAGGTATTACGGAAGACTTTACTGCCTTTTTCGCAGGTCTGAATTTTGATAGCAGTCTTTTTGCATATGTAGATGGTAGCGCCAGCTCTGACTTCCCACTTTTTGACTACGTTACATTCAGTGGGTTGGATGTGGACACTGCAGCTGCTGGACTTGTTTCTACTAATCTATACCAAGACTTTTTAGCTCCTGTAGTTTATGGCGCCGGAAATTATCTAGTTGCAACGTTTGATTTGCTGGCCATTGGCGAAGGCCAGTCTTCATTTTCATTGGTGACTACGACTTTGTTCGGAGAAAATGATTTTGATGGAACATCTTTAGACACAAGCGCCTCGGCTACTAGCATCGCGGTACCTGCGCCTGGCTCTATGGCATTGATGGGACTTGCTGGCTTGGCATTATTTGGCTTTCGACGCAAAGCGTAAAGGTAATCAGCAAGCCAGGCTCGTACACACTTAGTGAGTGATTTTGGTTTGTTTGAAGTATGAACAGAAAAGGCGGTTAATCCTTGATTAACCGCCTTTTTTTTTGAAATTTTTATGAATTTGTTTATTTATAACGGCTATTATTCCTACCCAAAAATGCGTTATGCTAACGGAGATCAAGATGTCGTTTGACTGCAAACTTGGCAATACAATTTAATTAAAATTAAATCCATTCATATTCAACTTACTGAGTTGCAATTAAGTAATATGTAAGTTAAAAATAAGCTAACACCCGTTCGGGTAAACTACTGTTGTAGCCATGATGGCAAAATATCAAGGCATTTTAATTATCCGTACTTTTGAAGTAAAACATCTAATAACAAGGTTATAAAATAACCCATCAGGGAAACGGAGATAAAATGAAACATACACTGTCCATAGCTGTATCTGCAGCATTGATGTCTATGTCAGCGCACTCGGCTAATGAGTTAGCTGAAGGAATATCGAAATTTGATGTCACATCAGTCGCAATCAAAAGCGTAGACGCGACATCGGTCAACAAAAACAAAAATCAAAAAGCACCTGTAGCCAATATTGCTCAAAGGTTTGTAGTCGAAAAAGGCATAGAAAATAAACCTTATGTCTACATTGTAAGATTAACCGACCAGCCAGTGGCGACTTATGATGGTGGAATTAAAGACCTAAAAGCCACTAACCCGAAAAAAACAACCTCAACATTAGCTAGAGCGCAAGGCGCCCAGAAAGCCGGTAAACTCGACGTTGAAGCCCCAGAAGTGAAAGCCTATGTGTCTTACCTCAAAGGTGTTCAGAGTTCATTTATCACACGAGCCTCAAGAGTCGCAAATAGTCTGCGGGTTATTGAGTCATACAAATACAGCGTAAACGGTGTGGCGGTTAGAGTTACCCCTGATGAAGCTGAAGCAATATCTAAACTTCCAGGCGTTGAACGTGTTGAACGTGAAACAATGTATAAAATGGATACTGATACAGGCCCGGTGAAAATTGGCGCACCGAATGTATGGGATGGCTCAGTCACTAATTCCGGCGTGGGTACGCTAGGTGAAGGCATCATTATTGCCACCATAGATTCAGGAGTGAATACCGGTAGCCGTTCATTCGCAGATATTGGTGATGACGGTTATGATCATACTAACCCTCGGGGTGCTGGCGTTTATGTAGGCGATTGCGCAGGTGATTACCCAGAGATATGTAATGACAAACTCATTGGTGTTCGCAGTTACACCAGAATAACCGATGATTATGGGGATACGGATGTTTTCCCCCCTAACTTACCTAGAAACGGCGAAGACTATAGTGGACACGGTTCACACACCGCGGGCACCTTTGCTGGTAATATATTGTCCAATGTACCCGTGCTGACACCAGGGGCAGGTGAGGAAAGTCACGGTATTCCTGGATCATTTGAATTTGCGCAAATTTCGGGTGTTGCACCTCATGCCAACATCATTGCTTATCAAATTTGTTATCCGGGACGTTCTGATGCGGGCGACACCTATGGTGACTGTCCAGGAGCGGCAATCCTTGCAGGTATCGAGGATGCGATAACGGATGGTGTCGACGTAATGAACTACTCTATTAGTGGCCGAGGGTACCCCTGGAGTAGTGATGTTGATATGGCATTTTTATCGGCTAGAAATGCTGGTATATTTGTGGCTACATCGGCTGGTAACTCAGGTCCTGATGCTGCCACAACTTCTAAACATGCTCCATGGTACACCGCTGTTGCAGCGTCTACGCATGGACGTGAAATCGATTATTCAAAAGAAATTGGCCAATTTACCGGTGGTGATAGCGAACTAGGAACGTTAACAGGTAACAGTAACTCTTTAGGTATCACCGCATCTATCGTTTACGCAGGGGACTATGCTAATGCAAATGATCCAGCGGGAGACCCTGCTCAGTGTTTACAACCTTTCCCAGAAGGCACCTTCAGCGGAGAAATAGTCCTTTGTGACCGCGGTGCAATTGCCCGAGTTGAAAAAGCACAAAATGTTGCCTCAGGTGGTGCAGAAGGGTTTGTATTAGGGAATGTGCTTAACGGTGGCAGTAGTGTCGACAACGACGCATACGTGATCCCTGGTATCCATATCGACGCAGCACAAGCTGAATTGCTGCGTAACTGGCTAGCAAGTGGTGAAGGCCATATGGCGACCATCACTCCCTCAGAAGGAGAATTAGTCCTATCTGCAGGGGATGACTTAGCCGATTTCTCATCCAGAGGACCTAATCCTTCAATCAGTACCATCACGCCACAAGTTGCGGCGCCAGGGGTGAGTATTTATGCGGCTTCCGCTGACCAAAAATTTGGTCACGATGGCCATATAGCTGACCCGAGTGATTTTGCTTTTTTAAGTGGAACGTCTATGGCTAGCCCTCATGTAGCAGGCGCCGCAGCGTTGTTAATGGCGGCGAATCCTAGTTGGACACCAGACAATATACGGTCTGCGTTGATGATGACGGCTACCACTAATATGCGTAAAGAAGACGGCGAAACGCCGGCGGATTGGTTTGATATGGGCTCCGGACGCATTCAGGTAGACTTGGCTAATCAAACGGGTTTGGTGATGGATGAATCAGGCGCAAATTATCTTGCGGCTAACCCGAATGAAGAAGGGGATCCTAAAACACTCAATATTCCCAGTATGGCAGATGATAACTGTGTAGGCGCCTGCCGCTGGACGAGAACGGTAACAGCAACAAAAGACGGTTCGTGGTCTGTTTCAGGTGTGGGTATTTCTGATGGCGTAAGCGTTACAGTTAGTCCTGAGTCGTTTGATCTTGTGGCAGGTGCCAGTCAGGTAATTACGGTAACAGCATCGGCTGATGTTAGTGGTGATGAATTTTTATTCGCCCAGTTGAATCTTACCTCAGATAATTCCCCCGATTTGCATATGCCAATTGCGGTGATTGCGACAACCAGTAATATTCCAAATGAGTTTAATATTTCAGCTGACAGAAGTGCGGATACCCGTGTGATATCTGACTTAGTAGCGGTTGAGATAAATGGCTTTACGGCGCGCTCGTATGGTTTAACTAAAGCCACAGGTGTAACCGAAAGTATTCTAGAAGACAGCGATAATAGTAATGCTCTAGATGACTTGGAAGATGGTGTGCATGTCCTTACTCTGGAAGTACCAGAGAACGCTAAATATTTAGTGGCTGAAATTACCGCTTCTGAATCTCCTGATTTGGACTTGTTTGTTGTGCGTGATGCCAATGAAAACGGGATCCCTGAGACGAATGAAATTGTAGGATCAAGTGCGACGGGCACAGCTTTAGAAAAAGTCAGTCTAGTTGAACCTCAATCTGGCACATATTGGATCGTAACCCAAAATTGGAGCGCTTCAGCGCCAGGTGCTAGCGACGAATTTACCATTGTTACCGCGTTAATCGATGGTGAGTTAGGTGATAACCTTACCGTTGATGCGCCATCTTCTATTGCGGCAATTACCCCGTTTGACATTCGTGTTGGCTGGGATATTGATGCGGTTGCAGGTGATAAGTACTTTGGTGCATTTGATGTGGGCTCCAGTGCTGACTCAGCCGGTAACTTTGGTCTGGTCGTCGTTAATCTTGATAGAATAGCGGATGATGTTCAAGTGGTTGGCGGTAGCGATGGATTTCTAGTAGCCGGTGATCAAATAGATTACGCCATACAAGTAGGCGCAAACTTTACCTCTGAAGACCGATTATATGATATTGCTCTATCGTTGCCAGACGGCGTAAAGTTGGTGGAAGGTTCTTTAGCTGATGGAACCGTTGACGATGACGGCACCTTAACGTGGAACGTGGTACAAGAATCTATTAAAGGTCAAGCCGCTTCCTATTCTGTTACCACTAATGAAAATGATGCATTTTGCGCAAATCCTAACTTTGGTCAGGGTTCAGGTTATCTTGATTTAGCCTCATTTGGCATCGGTTTCTCTGATGCTGACGGTGATACTGTCACGGCAAACTTTAATGTTCCTGCTTCGTTACTGGGTCAAGCATATGATTCAATTGGCGTAACTGATGATGGTTTCATCAGCTTTAGCGGCGATGTAGGTACAACGCCTTGGGTAAACCAATTAATGCCTGATGAGAATCCAGCAAATGGACTCTTAGCTCCTTTCTGGCGCGATATGATATTTGATAACGCTAATGAATCGGGTGTTTCTGTTGCAACCGCGGGTGCCTTCACTATTATTGAGTGGGATAATATGCGTCCGTATGCTGCTGTAGCTGATGATATTCTTGATTTTCAAGTCATCTTCAACAATGCGCCCGTTGGTAATGAGCCTGACATCATATTCACCTACGGCGATGTGACGCATGTAATGGCGGATACACTAGGGACTTCGATCGGTTTTGAATCAATCGATGGGATGACTGGTTTAACGACTCATTATGTAGGGGATGCCAGTGAATCAATAGGTAATATTGAGACGGATATCGTTTCAGGTTCGCAAATATGCTTAAGGTTGCAAGACCCTGACAATACTAAGTTATTGACGTTTACCCTTGAAGTCACTGAAGATAATGCCGGCGGTCCTATTCAGTTACTGGCTTTGTCGACCTTGCCTAATAATATCGGTACGAAAATGGCGGTCAGTCCTGTCAACGATAATGCAGTCGTAGCGGTTGCAGGCGATTGGGATGGCGATAGCGATGTCGATATGCTTGATATACGTGCATTGACAAGAGCTATTCAACTTCGTCAAGACATCGATATGAGTTTCGATTTTAACGAAGATGGACAGGTGAATTATACCGACGTAAGATTATTACAAGGTATGTGTACACGTTCACGTTGTGCAGTTAATTAAGCTATAAACTCGCACTATTTAGTGCAGTATTATAAGGGCGCTCATATGAGCGCCCTTTTTTGTGAGAATATTTTTATTGCTTTAACTAAAGAAAATAATGAGACGTTAATCCCTCCGTTTTGTATTTATCTATAAATTTTCCATTCTCTGCGCTTTCTAAAATGCGGTGAAATTACGTATTTTTCAGCCCAATAGCTTATTTAATTTAAAAGTGTAAGAAAGCGTAAATGTAACTAATATAATCAAAAAATTAACGTAATATCGAACCAAATAGCGACGTTAGTCGTAGAAAACATACACTTAAAACTCAACTTATAAAAAGGTTTCTCCATGTCCAAAGGAATTTCATTTTCACCTATCTTAATCGCGCTGATTTTGGTTAGTGGTTTATTGGTTTACTTATATCTGCCCAATGATACGGAGCAAAAAAAACGTGAATCAAGTGCAACCCCGGTAACAGCATATACTGTGGTTGAGCAGAAATTTCCAGTGACGGTAGAGGCACTCGGTACCGCAAATGCGAATGAATCTGTGATGCTGACGGCGCAAAAATCAGACATAGTGCAACGAATAGAGTTTGATGATGGTGATTTGGTTAAAAAAGGGCAACTATTATTAAAGCTCAATGATAGAGAAGAACGGGCTCGATTAAACGAACTAGACATCAATTTGCAAGAAGCAAAGCGTCAGTTAAAGAGAATCGATAATTTGGCACAAAAAAGTGCCGCTTCAGCGCAATTGCTTGATGAACAAGAGGCGAATGTAAAAGCATTTAAAGCTCAATTAGAAGTAGCTAAAGCGCAACTGGATGAGTTAGAGCTTCGCGCGCCGTTCAGCGGGTTACTGGGTGTACGTATGGTCAGTGTAGGTGCCTTGATTATGCCGGGTGACCTAATCGCGACATTGGATGATTTACATATCATTAAGATGGATTTCACTATTGCAGAGTCACATTTAGCGAGTGTCAATAAAGGTCAGAAGGTCTCTGCTACTTCGGTTGCCTACCCTGGGCAGACTTTTGAAGGTAAAATATCAAGTATCGCTTCACGGGTAGATCCCGTGACACGTGCAATACAGATCCGCGCGACAATCGATAATAAAGACCTAAAACTTCGCCCTGGCATGCTTTTACAAATTAATCTTCAGAAAGAAATACTCGATACGTTAACGATACCCGAGGGCGCACTGGTACCTATTGAAGATCAGCAGTTCGTTTTTGTGATTAAGGATGACAAGGTTGTCCGTCAAGAAGTAAAAGTAGGCTTGCGCAAACCTGGAATCGCACAAATTACCTCTGGTTTGCAAGAAGGCGATAAAATTGTTGTCGAGGGAGCCCTTCGTTTACGGGAAGGCTCGGCCGTTAAGGTACTTTCCATGCACACGTCGCAAGGGTAATTCTTATGCTGTTATCTGACATATCAATTAAACGTCCGGTTTTTGCATCTGTTGTAAATTTATTACTCGTCGTATTCGGGATCGTCGCTGTGACGTTTTTATCTTTACGTGAATATCCAGATGTTGATCCTCCTATAGTGTCAATTAACACGACTTACACTGGCGCATCTGCAGCCATTATCGAAAGCCGTATTACGCAATTACTAGAAGATCGCATTAGTGGTATCGAAGGGATCAAAAATATTGAGTCGAGCAGCAGGAATGGGCGCTCCTCAATTGATGTAGAATTTAACCTTTCTCGTGATATTGATGCTGCATCGAATGATGTACGTGAACGCGTCAGCCGGGCACTGAATAACTTACCCGACCAAGCCGATCCTCCCGAGGTATCAAAATCTACATCAGATGATGATGTAATTGTTTGGTACAACTTACGTAGCGACAATATGAGTGTAATGGAGTTAACCGATTACGCGGATCGTTACCTAGTTGACCGATTGTCAGTGGCTGATGGGGTCGCAAACGTGCGTTTAGGTGGCGGACGCAGTTACGCCATGAAAGTGTGGCTTAACCGCAATGCCATGGCTGCTAGAGGGATTACGGTTGCTGACATTGAGCAGGTCATTAAAGCGGAGAATGTCGAGTTACCCGCTGGAGAGGTACAATCAACGCAACGCGATTTTGATGTGCGCGTTGCGCGCAGTTACTTGAGCCCTGAGGACTTTTCAAGATTACCCGTTAAGGCAGGTAGTGATGGTTATCTTATTCGATTAGGCGAAGTGGCGACAGTCGAGTTGGGCGCTGAAGACGATGAAACGGAGTTTCGCGGCGATGGTGTAAATATGATTGGTATCGGTGTTACTAAACAATCAAAAGCCAATACGCTAGAGGTAGCAAGAGCTGCGAAAGCTGCTATTGAGGAAATCAAGCAAACCTTGCCTGATAATATTTTCATTGTGCCAAGTTATGACTCTTCAGTCTTTATTGAAGCATCAATTAATGAAGTATATGAGACGCTTGCTATTGCGATGTTGATGGTTGTGTTTGTTATATACATATTCCTCGGTAATTTTCGAGCAACCATTATACCTGCTGTTACAGTCCCAGTTTCACTCGTTGCGGCATTTACGGTTATGTATGCCCTCGGGTTCTCAATAAATCTACTCACTTTATTGGCCTTGGTTCTTGCTATCGGGCTGGTGGTCGACGATGCAATCGTTGTACTTGAAAATATTTCTCGACGGATAGAGCTCGGTGAACCGCCATTGCTGGCAGCTTATCGCGGTGCGCGCGAGGTAGGTTTTGCGGTTATAGCCACGACATTAGTGTTGATTGCGGTGTTTGTTCCTTTAGTCTTTTTACAAGGTAACATTGGGCGTTTATTTACTGAGTTCGCTTTGGCTATTGCTGCGGCTGTGGCATTTTCAAGTGTGACGGCATTGACGCTAATACCGATGCTTAGCTCTAAGTTATTGAAGAAAAGCCAGCATAAAACTAGATTCAGTGCATGGATGGACAAATCTTTTACTAAATTCGAAGGTAATTATTTTAAAGTTTTGGGTAAAACCATTCATCAACCTATTTTAATGACGTTGCTTATTATTGTCAGTATTTTAGGTTTATTACGTTTATTAGAGGTTTTACCAAGCGAATTTGTACCCAAGGAAGACCGCGGTAACTTCTTTATTCAAATTCAATCAGCTGAGGGTGCAAGTTTTAAAGAAAATAGTAGGAGCATGAGAAGAGTTGAAGAAATCATACTGCCTTACTTAGATAGCGGCGATGCAACGCGCGTCCTTATTCGTCTACCAGGGTTTGGCAGTAGTGCTGGTATTGCGATTGTTGGCACACCGATCGGAGAAGACAAAAAACGTTCTACCTTTGAGTTAATGGACGAAATAAGTCAAAAACTCTCTGTTATTCCTGATGTACGCGCATTTGCTATTATGCGTTCGAGTCTTGGTGGGCGTGGAGTAGGGCGTCCCGTGCAATTTGTTTTGCAGGGCAACACCTATGAAGAACTTGTAGGGTGGCGAGATACATTGCTTTCTATAGCGCAAGAAAACCCTAACCTGTTGCGCTTAGATTCAGATTATAAAGAAACGCTGCCGCAACTATTGGTCAACATTGATACCGAGCGTGCCGCTGATTTAGGCGTATCGGTAAGTGATATCGGAACCACATTAGAGACCATGCTAGGCCAACGTCGTGTATCAACCTACCTAGACAGAGGCCAAGAGTATGACGTGATACTCGAAGGACGCCGAGAAGATTATCGTAGTCCACAAAGTATTGATAATTTGTATGTACGTTCGTTCCGCACTGGCGAGCTGATTCCTATGGATAATTTGCTCAAGGTAGAAGAGCGAGCTACATCATCACGGCTAAACCGGTATAACCGCATGCGTAGTATCACTATCAGCGCCAACTTAGCTGAGGGATATACGGTCGGTCAAGCGTTAGAGTATTTACGCAATGTCGTGGATACTGAACTCCCTGAAGGTGTATCAGTCGATTACAAAGGAGAATCTCAACTCTATCAAGAGTCGGGCAACTCAATTTTGTTTATCTTCCTCATGGCATTGGTCATTGTATATTTGATCCTTGCTGCCCAATTCGAGAGCTGGGTTCATCCCTTAGTTATTATGCTAACCGTGCCTCTTGCTTTAGTAGGCGCATTTATTGGGCTTTATTTTGCTGGTATGACGCTAAATATATATAGTCAGATTGGTTTGGTGATGTTGATTGGTCTTGCCGCAAAAAATGGTATTTTGATTGTTGAGTTTGCCAATCAATTACGTGACGCAGGTGTAGAGTTTGAGTTAGCCCTTAAAAGAGCAGCGATGCTGCGTTTACGCCCTATCGTTATGACAAGCTTTACGACTGTATTTAGTTCTTTACCATTAGTTTTTGCAAGCGGAGCAGGCTCTGAAAGCAGAACTGTTATTGGCATGGTGATATTCGCTGGGGTATTAGTTTCAACCTTATTGACACTTTTTGTTGTACCGACCGCCTATTATTGGTTAGCGCGAAATACAGGTTCTCCATTAGTTATCACCCAGAAATTAGAAAAACTAGAAGAAGAAATTCCGTATCAAAAAGGCGATGATTTCTAGTCTACTATCGATGTCATTAAAGCGGCTAGGGTAACCTAAGCCGCTTTTTTTGTATCCGGCGTCTTATTGCATCTTATGAATAATAAATAGCTCAATGTCTTCATAAGGTGATTAAACGTTGACACAGATACAAGCGTATTCCAACGAGTCTTAATCTGCGGTGTAAGCATTAAGCAAAGACATGTATTCGTTGCCGGCAACATTGTTCTCGCTTTGATAATCAGCAGGCGCGATAGGTAAACAGTAGACGAAAAAAAACCGGATATTAAATCCGGTTTTTTGTATTACAACATATCAGACGTCTTGATTACTCGTCTAAGAAGCTACGTAGCTGCTCAGAACGGCTAGGGTGACGTAGTTTACGAAGTGCTTTAGCTTCGATTTGACGAATACGCTCACGGGTAACGTCAAACTGCTTGCCTACTTCTTCAAGGGTATGATCGGTGTTCATATCAATACCGAAACGCATTCTCAATACTTTCGCTTCACGAGCGGTTAGGCCAGCTAAAACTTCTTGAGTTGCATTCTTCAAGCTGCCACCAGTAGCAGAATCAAGAGGCTGTACAATCGTACTATCTTCAATGAAGTCACCTAGATGCGAATCTTCATCATCACCTATTGGCGTTTCCATTGAGATTGGCTCTTTAGCGATCTTCAATACCTTACGAATTTTGTCTTCAGGCATGATCATGCGTTCTGACAATTCTTCTGGTGTTGGTTCGCGACCCATTTCTTGCAACATTTGACGAGAAATACGGTTTAGCTTATTAATGGTCTCGATCATGTGCACAGGAATACGAATAGTACGAGCCTGATCTGCAATTGAACGCGTGATCGCTTGACGGATCCACCAAGTAGCATAAGTAGAGAACTTATAGCCACGACGGTATTCAAACTTATCAACCGCTTTCATCAGACCAATGTTACCTTCTTGAATCAAATCCAAGAATTGTAAGCCACGGTTAGTGTACTTTTTCGCAATCGAGATAACTAAACGTAAGTTAGCTTCAACCATCTCTTTCTTAGCGCGACGAGCTTTCGCTTCGCCAATCGACATACGACGGTTAATGTCTTTTATGTCGGCTATGATCAAACCGGTTTCTTCTTCAACGGCATTCATTTTGCCGATAGCACGTTCAAGCTCTTCTTGATGCACTTTCATTTCTTCTGCATAAGGTGCATTAGAAGAAAGAATTTCAAATAACCAAACGGTACTGGTTTCATTACCAGAAAAGGCTTTAATAAAGTCTTTCTTAGGCATTTTAGCCGTAGCAACACAGTGTTTCATCACTATGCGCTCTTGTACACGGATACGATCCATCATGCTGCGCATGTTTTTAACCATGCGGTCGAATTGCTTAGGTATTAAGCGAAACTCTTTAAAAATTTCACTTAGGGCATCTATCTCTTTACGCGAATTAGCGTGTGAGCGACCTTTAGAAGCGATAACATCACGTGCTTTTTCATATTGCACACGAAGTTCTGTAAATTTCTCACGAGCCTCTTCTGGATCTGGACCTGTGTCTTCTTCTTCCTCGTCTTCATCATCGCTGTCATCACCATCATCATCTTCGTCATCTAATTCTTCTTCAGATAACTCAGAACCAACATGGGTCGCGGTGGGGGCTATGTTGTCTGCTTCGTTAGGATCGACAAAGCCGACAATGATGTCACTCAGACGAATTTCTTCGGCTTCAAACATGTCCCACTGATCAAGTAAATAGGTGATGGCTTCAGGATATTCTGCAACAGAACATTGAACCTGATTAATGCCTTCTTCTATGCGCTTGGCGATAACAATCTCGCCTTCGCGGGTTAGTAGCTCAACTGTACCCATTTCGCGCATATACATACGTACTGGGTCAGTGGTTCTACCAATTTCGCTCTCGACCGTTGCTAAGGCTTGGGCTGCTGCTTCCGCGACTTCTTCATCAGGCGCGTTTTCTTGCATTAATAGTTCGTCAGAATCGGGTGCGTTTTCAAACACCTTAATTCCCATATCGTTAATCATGCGAATGATGTCTTCGATCTGATCTGAGTCAACTATGTCTTGTGGCAGGTGATCATTTACTTCGGCAAAGGTCAAGTAGCCTTGTTCTTTACCTTTTGCAATGAGGAGTTTTATCTGCGATTGCTTGCTTTGCACCATATACCTTACACTTCTCGATTTGGGTTAAAAATGCATCCCGAGTGCGATGAAACGCACTAAAAATGCTAAATACTTTGCTTGGGCTCGAGGCTGTAGCGAATTAGCCAGTATAGCAGACTCGACCCCCTTTGGGCTATATGTTGGGTCATTTTTGTTCTTTTACAAGTAGGTTTAACTCTTGTTTTTCATCTACGCTAAGATTTCCTAAGCGCGATTTTGACAACAACTCATCCATTCTACTCTTAAAATGCCAATCTAGTAACTTGGCAAAACTGTCTTTGAAGACCATAACCTGATTTTCTTCGGCATACTCCCAGCTTAATAATTTAGATAAATTTTTACTTTGAGGATGCTCCCTAAAATACTCTAAAACATGGGCGGTATTGGCGTCAGGCTTAGCAAGGCAAAACTGAAAAAGTTCGTTAAGAAAATCTAATCCAGGTATTTGCATATTGCCCAGTGCTGCGGGGTTCGTGTGCTGGCATTGCACTGCAATCCCAGGTTGGTCTAACAACAAACGAATCATCATTCTGACCGGTGATATCTTAGCCTTATTGAGCGCTGTAAAATCCAACTTAGCGCCGGCTTTATGTTGGTCCGCTTTTGCAACGTCTTGCTCTAAGCGATGACGATTTTGGTCGCCCATATGCTTACTTAGCTCAGAGGTCAGAATAGCGCGCTGATTCTCACCTTGTATTTGTTCAATCATAGGCATCGCTTCTGCTTTTAACGCGGCTTTACCTTCAGCACTGCCAATATGATGACGCTGAAGTAAATTATCAAAAAAGAATTTCGATAAAGGAACAGCATCAATCATTAATTTTTGCTCAAAAGCGTCTTTGCCGATTTGACGTACCAAGGTATCAGGGTCTTCACCATCGGGTAGAAATAGGAATTTCATTTCAACCCCATCTTTTAGATAGGGTAGTGCATTTTCTAATGCCCGCCAGGCTGCTTCGCGGCCTGCTCGGTCTCCATCGTAACAGCACACGACTTCACTAGTGGTACGAAAAAGCATTTGTATATGTTCGGCAGTGGTAGCGGTGCCCAGAGAGGCGACTGCATATTTTATGTCAAATTGGGCAAGGGCGACCACGTCCATATAGCCCTCAACTATCATCACGCGAGGCAAATTGCGATAAGCCTGTTTAGCTTGATAAAAGCCATAAAGCTCGTTGCCTTTATGGAAAATACGCGTTTCAGGGGAGTTAAGGTATTTAGGCGTACCGTCACCTAACACGCGGCCACCAAAGCCAACAATTCGTCCGCGTTTATCCCGAATGGGAAACATAATGCGTTCGCGGAAGAAATCAAAACGACGTCGATTATCGTTTTCTGTAATTAATTTCAGGTCAAGTAATTGTTGTTGAGCCTCTGGCGTGCGGCCGAAGGTACTTAGTACAGCATCCCACTCAGTAGGGGCATAACCAATCCCAAAGGCTTTGACAACTTCGCCACTTAACCCACGTTTCTTCAAGTAATCGATGGCTTTATCTTTATCAGCGTGCACTTTAAGCTGTTGGGAAAAGTATCGAGATACGGTTTCCATTAGCTCATAGTCGTCGGATTTTTGCTGCTTTTGCGCTGGAGTCGGCGCGGGAGTAGAGTTCTTTTCTCGGGGCACATCGATACTGTGATACTGAGCTAACTCTTCAATTGCTTCTGGAAATTCTAAACGATCGTATTCCATTAAAAAGGAAATTACGTTGCCATGAGCGCCACAACCAAAGCAGTGATAAAACTGTTTGTCTTGGCTTACGGTGAAAGAAGGACTTTTTTCATTATGAAAGGGGCAGCAAGCCTGATAGTTTCTACCCGCTTTTTTGAGCTTAACGCGATTATCCACCACTTCAACTATATCGGTGCGTGCGATAAGATCATCAATAAATTCACGAGGTATACGGCCGTTCATGTCAACTTCTCAATATAATCGTGTCACTACATAAAATGATGCAGCACAGCACTATACGTGCTCTGCTTAAACAAACAAGCCGCAAATAAATGCGGCTTGTTTACAGTAAACTATGTGGGCGCCTATAAAAACATACAGGCTATCTCAAGGGTTCTAGCTAAGCTAACTTAGCTTTTATTTGACCGCTTAATTTACCCATGTCAGCTCTACCTAATACTTTAGGTTTTAGCAACGCCATGACCTTGCCCATATCCTGCATTCCGCTTGCCTGTGTATCAACCATCGCTTGGTCAATCAAGGTGCTGATTTCTTCTTCGCTCAAAGGCTGAGGCAAAAAAGTGTGCAAGATATCGATCTCGGCAAGCTCTATCGCCACTAAATCTTGACGATTAGCTTGTCCGAACTGACTCGCAGCGTCTTTTCTCTGTTTTACCATCTTAGTAAGCAAAGCAATGACATCGCTGTCGTTGAGCTTTATACGCTCATCAACTTCACGCTGTTGAACCGCTGCTAACGCCATGCGAATAGTGCCAAGACGAATTTTGTCTTTAGCGCGCATTGCGTCTTTTTGGGCATTTTTTAAATCATCTAACAAGGACATGAAATTGACTCGAAGAAATACTTAAAATGAACCTAAGATAAAACTGCAAAGGGTGTTTGATGTTCCAAACACCCTAGGAGAGAATTAGTACAATCTTATGCGACGTGCGTTTTCGCGAGACAACTTCTTCAAAAGACGTTTTTTAGCTGCTGCTTTCTTACGCTTACGTTCCCAAGTAGGTTTTTCAAAAAATTCGCGACGACGAACTTCTGAAAGAACACCTGCTTTTTCACATGAACGTTTAAAACGACGCAACGCTACGTCAAATGGTTCGTTTTCTCTAACTTTAACGATTGGCATTAAAATCTCACCTCAAAAATAAATACTTTGTCTGCCAGCGCAAAAAATAACCGGCTCGGTTAAAAATGGTGCGGAATTTTAATCATATACGCTAACAATGTAAAGACCCGATATGGGAAATATTGGAATAGACGCTGATTATTCACTCTAATATGGTGAAATCATCCCGAGAAAGGTAGAATGTGCGCCCTAACTTAACTCGGAACACCACTTCTACTATGCGCGTTATTGGTATTGAAACATCCTGTGATGAAACAGGCATCGCCGTTTACGACGAACATCAGGGCTTATTATCCCATCAACTCTATAGTCAAGTAAAGCTGCACGCAGATTATGGTGGTGTGGTACCCGAACTCGCATCCCGAGATCATGTGCGTAAAATTGTCCCGCTTATCAAGCAAGCCTTATTAGACGCCAATTGCACTCAGAAAGACATCGATGGGATTGCGTTTACCAAAGGACCTGGATTAGTAGGCGCTTTGTTAGTGGGGTCATCTGTTGCGCGTAGTTTAGCATTCGCTTGGGATATTCCAGCAATCGGTGTGCATCATATGGAAGGGCATTTGCTCGCGCCTATGTTAGACGAACCTGCCCCCGAGTTTCCATTTGTTGCCTTACTGGTATCAGGCGGTCATTCAATGATGGTACGTGTTGATGGTATTGGCCAATATGAAATTCTGGGTGAATCTGTCGATGACGCCGCCGGTGAAGCCTTCGATAAAACTGCCAAGTTACTTGGACTGGATTATCCTGGTGGGCCATTGTTAGCTAAAATGGCAGAAAAGGGCGAAGCAGGTCATTATGCATTTCCTCGGCCGATGACAGGCCGACCAGGACTAGATTTTAGTTTTAGTGGTTTAAAAACCTTTGCGGCAAATACCATTCGAAGTTCTGACCAGTCTGAGCAAACCAAGGCGAATATTGCTTTTGCGTTTCAAGAAGCGGTAGTAGATACGCTTGCCATCAAATGTAAGCGAGCATTGAAGCAAACAGGTCTAAAAAGATTAGTGATTGCAGGCGGAGTAAGTGCTAACAAGCAACTCCGTGTTGAATTCGATTTAATGATGAAAAAGCTCCAAGGTACGGTCTTTTATCCACGCTTAGAATTTTGTACTGATAACGGTGCTATGATCGCTTACGCGGGTTTGAAACGCCTTAAAGCAGGTGAGCATGAAGGACTATCGACTAAAGCGCAGCCTCGTTGGTCTTTAGACGAATTGCCCGCCATTTAAGGTCATGCCTATAAACGACGCGCAACGCAAATGCCGATAAAATACGATGCTGCGTCGTTCAATCTAAACAATGTGATTAACGTTCTGGTGAAGAAATAAAGGAGGGATGCTTAAGGTGTTATTCCTTGGTTCTACCTTTGTCCCAGACTTTACTTTCTTGACCATTTAACAAGCGGGTAATATTTTGCTTGTGACGTACGATGATAAGTAAGCAAAGCATAGTCACAGGCACGGTATAGTCCGGTTTAATAAACCAAGTAACAATCGGTGCTAGGCTGACCGAAATTATGGCTGCCAATGATGAATAACCGCTAATAAAGATCATTACTAGCCAGCAACCAAGCAGAATACTGGATAACTCCCATCCCAAAGGCAACATCGCTCCGATGGCGGTCGCCACACCTTTTCCGCCTTTAAAGTTGAAATACAGCGGATAAATATGCCCTAAACACGCTGCTAATCCTACAAGCCCTAACACGATGGGGGATAATCCTAAAAAGTATCCCAGATAAACCGGCAGGGTGCCTTTTAATACGTCAAAAATAAGCACTAAGGCTGCGGGTAGCCTACCGCCAATACGCAGTACATTTGTGGCTCCGGGGTTATTCGAGCCCGTATTTCTTGGGTCTGGTAGCCTAAATAAACGGCAGATCAATACCGCGCTGGATATTGAGCCTAAAAGATAAGCGCTACAAAAAATTAAAATGCTAAGTGACGTCATGTACTTATGTTCTGTAAACGAGGTACAATTCTTAAAGATTACCTTAAAAGTTAACCAATAACAGCGCGGATCTTTCATGGATAAAATTTACATTGAAGGCTTAGAGGTTCAGTCTCTAATAGGCGTGTACGATTGGGAGCGGGATGCGAAGCAGAGATTACTGGTCGATATTGTATTGTTCAGTGATTTAAATAAGCCGGCGTTAAGTGACAACGTAACTGACACCCTGAATTACGCTGAAGTGGCTGATGCAGTGTCAGCCGTGGCCGAAAATAGCACATTTGCACTTATAGAAGCGTTGGCGCTGGCCATGATAGAGCAAATATTCAAACAATTTCCAGTGCAAAAAATCACCCTTAAACTAAGCAAGCCAGATATTCTGCCTACTGCGACAAATGTGGCGGTAGAGTTCACTCGTGAGCGCAAAGAATGATCAGTGAAAAGATATGTCAGCACAGTATTTTTATCAGTGTAGGTAGCAATATTAATCGAGAGCAGCATATAAAATCGGGTCTAGATGCTATGCATAGGGCGTTTGGTGATCTCACACTGTCGTCGGTTTATGAAAGCAAGTCGGTAGGGTTTGACGGCAATAATTTTTATAATTTAGTCGTGCAAGCGACCACCGAGCACTCTATTGCTGAAGTTGTTAATATTTTAAAAAACATTGAAGCGAAAAATTTACGCACACGGGAAAGTAAAAAATTTGCCCCGCGCACACTCGATCTTGATTTACTGACATTTGACGATGTCATTATGCAAGTACCTATGGAACTTCCTCGCGCGGAGATCCTATATAATGCCTTTGTATTGCAGCCACTAGCGGAAATTGCACCTGAAGTAGAACATCCGCTCGTTAAAAAAAGTTACCTTACACTTTGGCAACAATACGATAAGTCCCAACAACAGTTATGGCCAATTACATTTACATGGAGCGCTAGTCGCCAATGACTCTTACTGAAATTATTATTCTTGCAATTATCCAAGGTATTACTGAGTTTTTACCTATTTCGAGCTCAGCTCATCTTATTTTACCCTCGGTACTCTTAGGTTGGGATAATCAAGGGTTGGCGTTCGACGTCGCTGTTCACGTGGGTAGTTTACTCGCTGTTATGATTTACTTCCGTGGCGATATCGGCCGCATGCTGGTGGCTTGGTTTGGTTCAGGTTTTAGCCGCAATCAAACAGATGACAGTCGTTTAGCTTGGTGGGTTATTATTGCTACTATTCCGGCGTTAATTTTTGGTTTTGCTGGTAAAGCCTTTATTGAGGAATATGCACGTTCGGCGCTGGTAATAGCTTGCACAACCATCGGCTTCGGTTTGCTATTATGGTATGCCGACAAAAAAGCAGCACTGAATAAACATATATACGATATGACATGGAAAAGCGCTCTTATTGTGGGCATGGCGCAAGCTGTGGCGCTTATACCGGGTACGTCGCGTTCAGGGATCACCATGACTGCAGGGTTAATGCTAGGCCTTGACCGAGAGAGCGCCGCTCGCTTCTCATTTTTGTTGTCGATACCTGTGATCTTAGGTGCTGGGCTATTGGCCACTCTGGATTTAGTCAGTTCACCCGATGCCGTTGATTGGAATGCATTACTTTTTGGCGCCGCATTATCTTTTGTTAGCGCGTATGCATGTATTTATCTATTCCTAACGTGGATTTCACGTATGGGCATGACGCCATTTGTGATCTATCGCATGGTGTTAGGTGCGATCCTATTATGGTTTGTATTCGCTTAACGGCGACGAAAAAGGAGTATCAGAATGAGTGACACTATTTTTACTAAGATCATTAACAAAGACATCCCCGCAGAGATTTTATATGAAGATGATATCGCTTTGGCGTTTAAAGATATTAATCCTCAAGCGCCGATGCACTTTTTAGTTATACCGAAAAAAGCGATTGCCACTATCAATGATATTGAAAGAGAAGATCGTGAAATGGTTGGGCATTTATCATGGGTTGCGGCCCATATACTCAAAGAGCATGGTTTAGCGGAACAAGGGTTTCGAACAGTAATGAACTGTAACGAATATGGTGGACAAACTGTGTACCATATTCACTTACACGTTTTGGCTGGAAAACCCCTTGGTTGGCCGCCCTATAGTGACAAGCTAAAAATCGAGTAATCGAGTAAAAGGCAAAGTAACCAAATGAAAACGTTCCTTTGCCTTATTCAGTATTATTCGTTCTTGCTACTAAGACGTAATACTCGCGCTTTGTTGCGCTAGTTTAAGGCAAGGCTTCTTGATAAAGCTCACAACGTCCTGCTCAATTATCGGTTTAGAAAAATAGAAACCTTGAGAAAAGTGTACGCCTAGTTTTTGCAGGGCTATCGCTTGCTCTTTGGTTTCCACTCCCTCCGCCACTACTAAATAATCAAATGCATGAGCAATATTGATAACCGCCTTTACGATGGCTAAGCCGCTTGAATCTAGACGACTAATAAACGAACGATCGATTTTAACGGTATTAACGGCTAGATCTTGCATAACAGATAAAGACGAATACTCAGTACCAAAATCATCGATTGAGACTTTAATACCTCGGCTTTGTAATATTTTGATCCGGTCTATCATGATGTCTTTATCAAATGAAAAGACCGACTCGGTGATCTCTAAGTGTAATAGTGTCGGTTTGAGGCCACTGGCGAGCAGCGCTTCTTCAACAATATTTATAAAATCATCTGCCTGTAATTGGCTTACAGATACGTTGACACTCACCGCTATGGGTTTAGGCCAAGAAGCTGCGACAATACACGACCTGTTTAATACCCAAGTACCAATTTTCCGAATTAAACCGTGTTGCTCTGCGATAGGAATAAATTCCACCGGAGAAATATGCTCTTCGTCTTTTTTCCAGCGTAAAAGGGCTTCAAATGCACATATTTCACTGTTGTCAGAAGCCATTATAGGTTGAAAACACAGACTCAGTTCTTTGTTTTCCAGGGCTCTTGCTAAACCATCTTTGAGAAATTGTTCTCGGGTCAACATGCTACCCAATTCCTTTGAAAAGACCCCAGAGGTAGAAATAGCGCGCTTCTTTTGATGATACATAGCCATGTCGGCAAGCTGAATAAGCTTTAGTTCGTTGTCGGCATGTTGTGGATAAAGCGAGATACCTATTGTTGCGCCCAGAGAAAGCTGAGCATTATCAAATAAATACGCTTCTGATATAAAATCGATTAAGGTTTTTGCTTGGGCAACCGCTGCAGATTGTTGCGTATTGGGCAGGGCAATTAAGAATTCATCACCACCCCAACGACATAATAATTGTTGATCTTCGCAATGTTCTTTTAAACGCAGGGCGGTTTGCGTCAGTATCTGGTCACCAGCATCGTGACCAATGGTGTCATTAATTTTTTTAAAACCATCTAAATCGATAAATAACAATGCCATGGGTTGATGTTTCTCAATACACGTATTGAGCGTCGACTTTAAATGGTTTAAAAAAGCAGTGCGATTGAATAGGCCAGTTAATGGGTCAAGGTTTGAGAGTTCGTATATTTTACGCGTACGCTTTTCTACCTGCGCTTCCATATGTTGTACAAGCAGCGCATTCTCATTTTTTAGACGTATCGCTTGGCTAGTAAATTCAGCCGCTTTTTTGGCACTGATGCTCATCACTAATCCAAACGAGATACCTAATACGCCTAACACTTGGCGGTAATCATCATTAGATAACAGTAATGCAATTGAAAAAGGTACTAGCAAGATAAACGAATAAGCCATAGCGGTTTTTTTATGTGCAGCTAGAACACTTGCTGCGCCTCCGGCCATGGCTGCGACAATAATAATGGTACTGGCTAACTCTACGGTATCTGCGGTCGAGTAAACACCTAAGCAGTAAACACACCACATTATTGCGGTAGCAAAAGTACCTGTTATAAATCGTAGAATAGCGCGTCGACCGTCATATTCTTGGCCTTTTTGTTTGATGCGCCACCAAGTTGAATCAATAAATCGGATGATAATGACTACAACCATTACAGCCCACCAAGCGTATTTAAAGCTTGCTAAATTGGAGTTGTCAAAAGCGAAAACCAGCATGGTTGCAGCAAAGAAAGAAACAAGAATACCGCCGATGCTATTTTGGTAGAGCATTGCGGCGGCGTCTTGTTGGGCTTTTTTGTTAAGAGATTGATTGCTGTTAATAATATTTACTTCCCTACAGCCGGTATAGCAATTAATTTAGCACAGCCAATCATATCTATAGCATATTAATCGGTCAATTAGACAAATGACTATCTAAACCGAGCACCTTTTTACCCTGTTCAAACGTGATGTCGACAGGAATGTTTGCGTCAGTCAGGCGTTGTAAGTCATTGGCAAGCGTCGCTTTAATTATGCCTTTTTCTGCCACTAGAGTGCTCACGCCGTCGTAATCACCGTCGCCTTGTAAAGTGAGTATTTCCCTTGATAACGCATCGATGGCTTCACCCATTCTATTCATGTTCACTGCGTATAAACCCTCAGCATTACGGCTAAATGCACCATGTTCTTGGAAGAAATTAAAGCGGATCATATTCGCTTTTCCGTGGGCGCTTGATGCACCAAAGCGCACTGAACGGAAAATCCCAGCCATAAATGTGGTGTAATAATCTTCGAGTTTACCTTCTGTGATAACACCTTTATCTAATAGTTGGCTCACCATATATAATCCCAAGATATCTGCTTTGCCTTCTTCCAATGCTGAAGCATGCTCTTTTAGGGCTTGGCGCACGGTGCCTTTGCCGTTAATCGTGTTTTTAACGCCCAACCCGTGTGCGACTTCATGAAACATGGTATTAGCAAAAAACGCATCAAAGGTAATGTTATCTCGTTGTTCGGGGACCATCAATTGTTGGGCGATAGGCACTAAAATATTCTCAAACTTAGCCCGCATTGCGTTTTTAAGTTGCAGGCGGCGAGTGCCTTTTTCCAATTGCACATGCTCATCATTTGGCAAGTTAATGGCAATTGTTTTGCTGCCAGCATTTGAATGACCTGCGTAATAGATCACATCGTATGCGTTTAAGTCAGCATTGGCCCCCGGCATTTCCTGCTTATAAATATCAGAAACCGGTAAGTTAGTTTGTAGCTCGGGCAAGTAAGCTGCATATTTGCTCAGGCGTTCACTCCAGCTGAGATCTTTAAGTAGTACGTAAGCCTCAAACGCCGCCCGATAGCCAAATAGCTGGTCTTCATAAGTTTCTATAGGCCCTATGACTAATTCAATGGGGTTGCTTTTCATGTCCATCCAAGCGAAATCAGAAATCTGATATTCATTGCTTAGTAACGCATCTGCACGTAAGCGTAAGTAGTTCGCAAAAGTGGCATCATCGGCAAGCTCAGCCGCTTGTTTTAATAAGGTCGCCGCTTTTTGTAATGGAGCAGCAAAGTACTGTGCATAGGGTATGGCTTCCAAGGAACCGTCTTGGCTGCGCACAACCATAGAATAAAGGCCCGTTTTATCGGCAAATTCGCTGTTTTCAAATTCTGCTTTGCTCATGTCTTGAGGGTAAAACTTAGCGCCTAGTGGCTTTTCTTCGGTGTTATTTAAAAATGGCTTATCACCGTTTAACCGATCCCAAGGGCCGTAGTTAATATCCGCAAAGCGACGCACGTCATTATTGCTAATACGGCTTAAAAATTGGTCTTTATCTGAGCCATAAGCTTGCTGCCAAAATAATTCGTCCATAATTTGGCTTGCGTCGATCAACAGCGCTAGCATGTTTTTTTGATTGTTAGAAAGAGACGTTAAGTCAGCGGTTAATAGCACGGATTGATATATATCTAAGCGATTTTTAGCATCAGGAAGCACATGAAGAGATGATGAAGCTACAATAGGTTTAGGTAAGGCGCTTGAAACTGAATTTGTCGATGAAGCACAGCCCGAGGTCAATGCGGCTAAGCATATCGTGCTGACAATGGATTTTTTCCACATGATGAAACCTTAAAATGGTAAAAGTAAGCATTCTTTTATCATGACAAAAGCGTCGAGTAAATTAGCTAAGCGCACAGATATTTTTAAAGTCTCATCGTAGAAGTAAAATTCTATGTTAGGATTATTTGAACGTCGCGGATGAAACAGCACAAGCTATTCTAAAAATAGCTTCGTCAATAATATCAAACGCTTGGATGCATATTGCTGCTAGGTAGCCTATATAGGCCAGCTAGCTTAATATTAAGTGACACTCAATAGGTTGAAACATGTCTACAGAAAATGCGTTATTAACCATCTTGGTCGAAAAAATTAACAACGATACGTTAGTCTTACCAACGCTCCCGGCGATCGCATTGAAAGTGCGTAAAGCCGCTGATGATCCGAATATCAATCTAAATGCGATGGCTGATGTGATTGGGCAAGACCCTTCGCTTTGTGCGCGTATGATCAAGATATCTAACAGTTCTTATATGGGCCGCAGTGTCAAAGTGACCTCTACCTCGCAAGCTGTAACGCGTATCGGTCTGCGTCAGATTAAAAATATTGCCACCGCGCTCGCCATGGAGCAGTTGTTTGTATCGAAAAACGAGATCGTGAAAATCTATTTGGACGATGTGTGGCAGCAGAATTTGAAAGTGGTTGCTGCAGCGATGGCTGTGATGCAACTGCATGTCAAAGAAACAAAGAATCGTACCCTGAATCTTGACACCATGACCTTAGCGGCACTAGTTCACAATATCGGTGTATTGCCTATTCTGACCGAAGCAGAGCGTCACCCAGAAGTATTCGCTAATCCTACATTCTTAAATGTGGCAATCGATAAATTAGCGGGTCGAATTGGCGCAAGTATTATGCGCGAATGGGGCTTTGAAAATGAATTTGTCAGCGTAGCGAGAAGTTGGAGCGATATGACGGTGCAAACGAACCTGATTTCATATCTTGATTTCACGCGTTTAGGTGCGGTTATGGCCGGACAATTTGATAGTCAAAAAGATACGATCCTAAATTTAGCCGTTCAAAAAGAAATATTTAAAGACTTGTCAGTTCTGCAATCTGATGATTATCAGGAATTATACGATAGTGCACTCGCTATTTTTGCATAGAACTTAGCAGGAACTATTATTGTGCAATAAAGTAAAAAGCCAGCTTCAGCTGGCTTTTTTTATAAGGTTTGATTTAACGAAGAATTATTCGCTATCTTGTTGCAGATTGAAAATTTCAACCAAACGTTTTGAAAAGCGCACAATTTCAGCAGACATAAGTGCAAAATCGGCATCCATTTTGGCTAATTTATCTTCTCTGGGAATATCATCATTTTGCTCAGTCATTACATCGGTGAATTTTAAACGTTTGACTGCCATATCTTCTTGCAATAAAGCACTGAAGGTCTCATCCCATTCAATGGCTATTTTTTGCACAGTTTTACCTGCGCTTAGATGATTCATTATTTCTTCACTGGAAAGGTCTTGGTTCTTACAGCGCACAATTGCACCGTCTTCTTCCATTGAGCGCAATTCAGCTTCTTCAAGTATAACCACATCATTAGGTACTGAATTATCAGTAAGCCAATGCGTTAACTCTTCTTGTACACTTTGCTTCGCTAGTGGCACTACTGGCAACGAACCAAGTGCTTTGCGTAACATCGCTAAAAATGTTTCTGCTTTACCATCAGCACTGGCATCTACGACGACCAGATTATCTTGCGTAGAAATAAAACCATGGCTAAAACTATTTTTGGTAAACGCTTGGGGTAGCAAACGCTGCACAATTTCTTCTTTCATTTCTTGTTGGGCTTTTTTACCCACATTTGAACCCGTTTCTGCTTCGACCAGTGCAACTTTATCCGCAAGTTCAGCATTGATGACAGCAGCTGGCAGTAAACGCTCTTGCTTCTTCAGTGTTACCCAGAACTTACCGGCTGCGCTATGTACTAGCATATCGCCTTGGCCAAGAGGCGACGTCCAACCCATAGTGGCTAATTCTTGTGAACCACAAGGGCGAAATGGAAATTCGGCGAGTTTATCTTGGATGTCGTCTTCGGTTAAATCGAGTACTTGGGTAAGATGATAAAGTTTAAGGTTTTTGAACCACATAAATTAATGTCCGTTGATAAAGGATGAATACGATTGGGGATAAATAAAAATGGCCGCTAGCCTAGCAGTCTTTAGTCAAAACTGCCAAACCTAGCGTTAAGAATGTAACGGGATGGTGATTAAGTATTGTAAGCCTTGTCCTGGCTTACTGGATACCTCAATATCGCCTTTCAAGGTTTGAGTGACTAGGTTATACATAATATGTGTACCCAAACCGCTTCCGCCTTTTCCGCGTTTAGTGGTATAGAATGCATCAAAGTGCTTGGCAAGTGAATCTTTTGGCAGCCCTTTGCCGTTATCACGGTAGTCAATGGTTAACGTTTCAGGTTGCTGACAAATCTTAATATCTATGGTGCCTTTAGTGATGTCTTCAAACCCATGAATAATAGAATTCATTATCATATTAGTGAAAATTTGCGCCAACATACCGGGCGCGCACACAATTATGACCTTATCTGGGCAACTAATATTGATTACGTGTTGAGTCTTTTTAAGGCTAGGAGCTAAAGACTGAATGACTTCGTTAAGATATTCCTTAATATTAATTTCCCGCTCAGCTTCACTCGCTTGATCGACGGCAACCTGTTTAAAGCTGGAAATTAAGTTTGATGCGCGGTTTAAGTTATTGGTCAACAATGTGATGGTTTGTTGCGCATCAGATATGAACGTACTCATTGTGCTGCCAGTTAGGGTTTTTTCCTGGTAGGCTTTTTCAAGTGTATTTAAACGTTCCTGTAAGAAGCTGGTGGCCGTAACGCCGACTCCTAAAGGTGTATTTACATCATGAGCTATACCCGCAACCAAGCCACCGAGGGACGCCATGCGCTCTGACTCTACCAACTGGTCTTTGGCTAATTGTAGGGTGTCCATCGATGATGCTAATTCACTGTTGCGCTTTCGAAGTTCGTCCTCGATAAACTGACGGTTTTCATTTTCTTGACGCAACTCTCGCTGATTAACAATTAGCTCATCTTTTTGTTGTTCTAGATCGAGCATTATCTTACTTAAAGTGGCGGTTTTTTTAGCGACTTCCTGTTCCAATGAAATATTGTGATCATCAAGCATACGGTTGGCTTCTCGCAGTTCGACCTGAGTACCGTTTAAGCGATTCTGAAAGTCAGCCATCCCGTCAACCAAGCCGTTGTATGCATGTTCCAACAAGGTAAATTCATTATCTTCGGCGACGTTTAAATGCAGTTTTGATGATTCTAAATCGTCAATATCGAAGTCTGATATTTGTTGGCGCAATTCGTTTAACGGGTTAGTTAACATGGTTCTAAATGCACTCATAAACAGAAATACCAGAAAGGCAGTTTTAATGATGGCATTGCCAATGAGAAAGAAAATACCCACTTCAATTCGACTGAATATAATTTGTGCACTGGAGTACAGAGTAACATCGCCGACTAACGACGTTCTACCAGAAAACTCAAATATTAAAGGGAAACTATAACCAAATGTTCCACCGATATTATCCTGTTCCATACCCTTGAGAATAGGCGATTGAGGCTGTTCAGCGGTGCGACCTAAATTGGCAATATACTGACCATTCTCATCTCGTATTTGTACGCCCTCCACTATGGGCAACTCCATTAATCCAGTGGCAATTGACTTAGCTTGTGCCATGTTTAATTCCCACATAGCCCTTGTCAAACTGGTACTAAAGGTGTTTTTCAGGGTTTGTAATTCACCGGCTATGTGACTTTTAGCATTCACATATTCGGTAACTATTTGTCCCACAGTAACTATCAAGGTTAATATAAAATAAACAGACAGAACACGTGTCAAAAGCTTCTTTGATAGCGTGCTTTTTTCGTTAGTCATTTGGTAATCCATGAAGGCGATGAAAATTAAGAATATGCGCTATAGATAAAATTAACAAGTCACTGTGAATTATTGCAATCTAGCTGTAATGAAAAGCAAGTGTTTGAAAACAAGCAATATATTTCGCAAATATGACAAGTTTAGGGTAAATATTACTGGATTTAGGCAAGGTTATTACACTCTTTATGGTAACTTTAATAAATATGTCACGAAGGTAACGAATAATTGCGGACTTTGTCATGAACAGGAAAACAAAAATGGCCAAACGAGTATTACTGGTTGAAGATGAAGCGCCGATCAGAGAAATGTTAAAATTTGTCTTAGAGCAATCTGGCTATGAAACCATCGAAGCGGAAGACTTTGATGTTGCCTTAGAAAAGGTGGTTGAACCTTATCCTGATCTTATCCTACTGGATTGGATGTTGCCTGGTGGAAGCGGTGTTCAATTAGCTAAACGTTTAAAGCAACACGAATTTACCCGTGACATCCCGATTATAATGGTTACCGCCCGTGGTGAAGAAGAAGATAAAGTACGTGGTTTGGATTCCGGCGCAGACGATTATGTGACAAAGCCTTTCTCACCAAAAGAGCTTGTAGCGCGTATTAAAGCGGTTATCAGACGTGTAACTCCCACTTCAAGTGATGAACTCATTGAGTTTAGTGGTTTAAAGCTCGACCCTGTTTCTCATCGGGCGACAGCAAACGATGAGCCATTAGACATGGGCCCGACCGAATTTAAGCTACTGCATTTCTTTATGTCTCATACTGAACGTGTATACAGTCGAGAGCAGTTGCTAGATAATGTTTGGGGCACCAATGTTTACGTGGAAGATCGTACCGTCGACGTACACATCAGGCGCTTGCGTAAAGCAATATCACGGTTTGGCCACGACAACATGATCCAAACTGTACGCGGCTCTGGTTATCGATTTTCTGTGAAGGTCTAGTCAGAGGGCGCTCAGCTTTCGTACCTAAACTCGGCTGCAAAGGAGAACAGTTGCTGCCATGTATTACCCTTTCTCTTGGCTTAAAAGCCTGGGTCGCTTAGCGGCCTATTTTCTGGTGGTTATTCTACTCGGCTGGTATTTCTCAGAACCGAGTTTGGCTGTGGCTATTGGCGCATTACTACTGCTTGCTAGTCATTATTGGAATATTTATCGTCTTAATCACTGGCTGTGGCAGAGTAAAAAAATAACACCCCCTAAAGTGAATGGTGTATGGGAACATATCTATGATGGTATCTATACGCTACAACGGCGAAATAGAGCAAAACGAAAAGAGCTAGGAATATTAGTTAAGCGCTTTAGAGAAGGGTCTGAAGCCCTGCCGGATGCAGCAGTGGTAGTTGATGCTAACGCGGCCATCATTTGGTGTAACCGCTTGGCGCGTATCGAGTTAGGCTTACGCTGGCCAGACGATGCCGGTCGCAGGATCTATAACTTGGTTCGCCACCCCCAGTTTGTTGAGTTTTATCATAACAAAGATTATGAAAAACCCATTGAGGTTCCATCCCCAGTTAACGACCAACGTATTCTTGAGTACCGTATTATGCCCTACGGTGATCAACACTTACTGTTGTTAATAAGGGACGTGACCAAGCTGACTCAAATTGAAAAAATGCGTAAAGACTTTGTAGCAAATGTGTCCCATGAATTACGTACTCCATTGACCGTAATTAATGGATACTTAGAAACGCTACCCGGTGCGAAAAATATTCCAGAAGCCTTTTTAGCCAAAGCTTTCGAAGAAATGCGCTCTCAATCTACCCGCATGCAATGCCTGATTGAAGAGTTACTCGTCTTGTCACGTATCGAAGCGAGTAGTGAGCGCGGAACAGAAAATATCGTAGATGTGCCGCAAGTCCTGCGTACCATAAAAATTGAAGCCGACACATTAAACGCCAGTAAACAGCACACGATTACTATGGATGTTGACCCAAACCTTCGAATTTATGGAGTAGAGACTGAGCTGCGCAGTGCGTTCTCAAACTTACTGTTTAATGCAATTCATTACACCCAAGACAAAGGTGCCATTCATGTGCAGTGGAAGCTTATAGACCAACAAGCTACATATATAGTGACCGATAACGGTTACGGCATTGAAGCAAAGCACCTTGATCGTTTAACGGAGCGATTTTATAGGGTAGACAAAGCGCGTTCACGCAAAACAGGGGGCTCTGGTTTGGGCTTATCTATCGTTAAACACGTTTTAAACCACCATAACTCACGCTTAAGTATTAAAAGTAAAGTAGCAGAGGGCAGTGAGTTTTCGTTTTCTTTCTCCCCTGAACTGTCCGTAAAACAGCATCTTAATTAACTTACTTTGCAAGATGACACAGCCCGAGTTTTTATATATCAATCTGTGTCATCTCACTAGTCACTTGAAATAAAAAGAATTTTCTAATATTCCGCTGAATCTCCCCGCTTTTTTATGCGTTTCTGTATGACACTTTTATTAAACTTTTCTGACACTTTTTATATGTAACAAAAATGTCACCGAGCCACGGTAATCTTCGTGCAAATTTTAAAACACATTAAAAAATACTCGTTTATCGGAGAGCACAATGGAACTTAAGAATCTTTTCAAAGCATCAGCAGTAGCCACTGCTTTATTACTAGCTGGTTGTGGTGGAGACATCAATGTTACTCCAACGGTTATAGATAATAGTGTAGACAACAGCGTGTCTAACCCAACAACGGATGGTGGTGACAGCACAACGAATGTCTGTGCCTCTTACGAGAATACTAGCGGTGAGACGGTTCAAGGAACATATGACGGCCAAGATTGTTCATATTCTACGTCGTTCGTAAGTGCGAGTAACCCATTAACAACAGATGTGACCCTTGCTGACTTGAGCGACGATGGTGTTCATTACTTTTTAGGCTCTCTTGTGATAGGTGAGGGCTGTAACACGGACGGCGGTACTTGTAGCATTGAAACTGACGGGCCTACTTTAACCGTAGATGCCGGCGCGACCGTCGCATTTAATCAATCAACTTCATTCGTATTGGTGAATCGCGGCGCGAATATCGAAGCTGAAGGTACGCTTGATGATCCTATTACATTTACGTCGGTGAATGAATTTACCCGTCTTGATTCAGTAGGAAATGGTCCTCAGTATGGCGACTGGGGCGGCATGATGATTGACGGCTTCGGCATTACTGACCAATGTACAGATGCTCAACGCGCAGCAATAACATGTAGCGCAGAAAGTGAAGGTGTTACTAGCTACTACGGCGGCAGTGACAACGCGGATGATAGCGGCACAATTAAGTTTGTAAAAATTCACTATGCAGGTGGTTTACCTGCAGGCCAAGAAGCAGGAAATGACTTGAACTCCCTTAGCTTGTTTGCGGTTGGTTCAGGCACCGAAATCGATTATGTCGATATATATCAAGGATTCGATGATGGCATTGAATTATTCGGTGGTGCAGTTGACCTCAAGCACATCGTCATTACAGACACACAAGATGATAGCTTAGATATCGATGCGGGTTGGCAGGGGCGCGCTCAATATGTCCTTATCAAACAAGGCACTGTTGTCAATGCAAGTGGCGTAACGGTTAACATGGGTAATGGTGGTTTTGAATCTGATGGTGTTAAGGGGACGTCTTCAACTGAAGCGCCTGCATCTGCCCCGATTATCGCAAACGTAACCGTATTAACCACTGACGGTTTATCTATCCGTGATGATGACGAATCAATTGCTATTAAGCTAGACGATATGATTTCTGCTACTTGGTATAACACGCTACTAGTTAAGCCTGTTGCAACCCAAACGTGGTGTATTAATTACAGCGGCGATGCAGCTGAGGTTATTGTTAACGGCACCGTATCAATACATAACTCTGTTGCTGCCTGTGCACAACTGGCTAATACCGGTAATGAAACAGTAACATCTGGTAGTGATTCAACAACAGTACAAGAATGGTTTGAAGCTAATTCGAGCGAAGTCGTTGGCGGCAACGCAGACGTACTAGCAGCGAATGGTTTCGCTACCTTAACGACTAGCACTGACATAACAGTACCTGCATTTGATGCCTCTACACTAGATGCATTCTTTGAAGCAACTGACTTCATTGGTGCGGTATCAGACACCGATACTACGTCAGATTGGTACAACTGGGCGAATAACGCGTTTGTTAACGCTGCTGCAGACGAGTAACCAATTTTGTATTAGATAAATAGGCGCCTAGTAGCGCCTATTTTTCGATTTATAGCTAGGAGTTTAAGGTGAGCAATCAATACAAACTTAAAAAAGTCGCCTACTCGGTAGGATTAGGACTTTTGGTTAGTACAGGTACAGCGTTCGCGCAAGAAAGCCAGGTAATGGAAGAAGTTGTCGCGACAGGATCTCGACTACAAGGAACAGCTTCTGCCGTTATCGAAGAACGTAAAAATCAGGCATTTGTTGCTGATATTCTAGGCTCAGAGCAAATCTCACGAACTGGCGACAGTGATGCTGCATCTGCACTGCGCCGAGTGACAGGTTTAACATTAGTAGACGGTAAGTTTATCTATGTGCGCGGTTTAGGCCAGAGATACTCTAGCGCCCGTTTAAACGGCGCAAGCATTCCCAGCCCCGATTTAACACGTAATGTTATTCCCTTGGATATCTTCCCGGCAAACGTGATTGAAAGCTTATCGGTACAAAAAGCCTATTCGCCGAATATGCCAGCCGCATTTGGTGGTGGTAACGTCGACATTCGTACCAAAGCGATACCGACCCAATTTGTCTCAGGTATTCAAATTGGTATTGAGGGCAATAGCAACAATTCTGACGGGTATACTTACAGCCGTGATGACAGTGGCATTCCTCAGGCATTAACCGATGCTATTCCGTATTATCGTGGCGATTTTGGCTTAGCGAATATTATCGCTAAAGATAACTTGGTCTCGGGTGATACCACTGCTGCAGCGCAAGCAAACGTGATTAATAAAACGCTAGCCAAGTCGGTTCCTCGGAACCTGACACTAAAAGATGAATCGCTAGACCCCAACTACTCTGCTCAAGCCTTTATCGGGAATAGTTTCGATGAAGAATATTTAGGTGGTCAAATCGGCTTTTTAGCGTCTTTAGCGTATGACAACAAGTGGACGTATTCAGACCGCTCTAGCGCTGTGACCAGTGCCACACCAACAAGTGATTGTTCTAGTGAACTTGCGACTGCAGAAGATGTTCAAAATTCTTGTTTTGATACCTTTGCAGAGTCACAGATGACAACGCAGGAAGAGCGCCTAAATGGGCTGTTTAGCGTGGGTTACAAGTTAAATAACCATAGCGTCAGCTATACCAAAATTTATATCGAAGATAATGAAGATGAGTCGGAAATTTCTATTTCACAAAATCCGAGTCAAAATATTACGATTGCTGCTGACAACGAAGCCGATCGTACCCATAGCTTCAACTACGAAGAACGCACCCTGGATGTAGACCAGTTCCGTGGGCAACATACATTCCTTGACTACATGGGTGTTGGCGTTGATTGGCAATACACTGAGTCGAGCGCTGAAACAAATAACCCTTTAAATGTGGCTTATGAGTTTACGGATACTTATGACGACGGCGCATATACTGGGTCATTTATTGATGGTGCTCAGGGGCGTGCTAACTACCAGTTTGTTGATATGGAAGACAACATGAAGTCTTGGGGTGGCAATGTCACGCTACCTTTAACATTCCAGAATTTGGAAGTTGAATTAAAAGGCGGTTGGGATTTTGTAGACCGTGCTCGTCTTTATACAACCTCGAGCTTCTTTCTTGATAATAGCAACTCGTCGATTGTTGTGAACGATAATGAGTCAGACATTCTGTCGATAACGAACTACCTGACAGACGAGTTCATCGATACGAATATGTTGATTAACTTTAACGAACCCATTGCCCCAGAAGCTGATGATTATTTAGCTGCGCAGAAAATTGATGCAGGTTATGCCGCTTTTGATGTTTTCTACAAAGGCATTTGGCGGATAAGCGGTGGTTTGCGATACGAATCATTTAAGCAAGTTTCGTTGTCGTCTTCGAGTTTGATATTCACCAAAGAAGATTCAGATAATTATTACAGTGAAGAAGACATTCTTAACGGTACCGTAAATGATGATGACTTCTATCCTGCGCTAAGTTTGACTTACGTCGGTGGCGATGATTACCAGTTGCGCTTCGGTTATGGTGAAACCGTAGTTCGCCCAGATTTACGTGAAGTTGTGCCGGTTGGCTATAACGATCCCTTAACGGATATTCGCACCACGGGTAGCACTACGCTTAGCTCAACAACATTAAAAAACTACGATTTACGGTACGAGTTATATTTCGACGATGGGGATAACTTAGCCATTTCTGGTTTTTATAAAGATATCGCTAACCCGATTGAAACCGTACTCAATGTGGGTGATTCAAGTTATACCGCCAGTTTCACTAACGGTGAAACCGCCGAAGTTTATGGTGTTGAAGCTGAGTGGTTATATGACTTGAGCTGGGCAGCGGATGGCTTCTTTACTTCAGGTAATATCACCTTAAGTGATTCTGAAGTGAAAATTGACGCTGCTTCAGCAGGGAATTTAACCAATACGTCTAAGCGGATGACAGGTCATTCTCAATATGTGGTTAATATGCAGCTCAGTTATGATTCTGCAAACGGTAACCACAGTGGCTCGTTGGTTTACAACGTCTTTGGTGAGCGTATTTTAGCGTCAGGTATTAATGGCCGTGAAGATTCGTTTGAACAACCATTTCATTCATTGGATGCCACCTATTCTTACTACCCAGATTTTAACACCACCGTCAAATTGACGGTAAAAAACCTAATGGGCGAAGATCAGGAAGTGACACAGAGTGGACTTTCAGTCAGAACTCGTTCAATTGGCACAACGGTTAAGTTGAGCTATAAATACGATTTCTAAGTGAATTCAGCATATAAAAAATAGCCGCTTTTGCGGCTATTTTTTTGCCTTTTTACCCTACTGAATTAACTGGTATTGCTTTACCGCTGTGTCGGTTTGCAATCCAAAATGGCCTAATGCATAAGTGAATGTTGCGTCTTCATTCGCTATACGACTGCTATGCACAGCGCCAACGTTACAGCTACCTGTCGAGCATATTATCTGATCAATGTAACTTTTAATGGAATACACCTTCTCCCCAAGAGGCACGGCATAAATACTGTCCAAAAACGGATTGTATACCGACAAACCCGCTGAGCCACAGGTAGAGCTCCACACATTAAACGGATAATAACCACAGCTTTTTAAACCTAAGAATGCGCCCGCAATCCCTACAAAGGTATCCACTTGACTGGCAGCCGCCAACTTATCAATTTGCTGAGCCGCTAATGTGGCACCCATTGAATGGCCAATAACATCAATTTTGCCAGTGCAACTGGACACTAAGGCACTTTGAATGGCTTGGCGTACCGGTGTTTCTTCGCTACCACTATGGTTATTACAAGCAGCGCAGTTCTTCGAACCCCAATCTGGGCGGTAAATATCGCTTGGGCTATAGCCATTACTAAGTAAATGATTATAAGTATTATCCCAACTTGCGGGGGTAGCAGTATTGCCGTGGACTAACACAACGGCATCTTTACATGCTAATGCGCTAAACGGTATCAGCATACATATCAACGAGCTGATTAGGAATTTACGACACTTCTTATTTTTTGACATTATCGTGACCTCTTTTATTGTTGTTAGAATGATAACGATACTTAATATAGATGCGCCAAGTGGAAGCTGAAATAGTACTTTAGCACTGTGATTTTTATTAAAATTTGGGCGAGTGTAGGTCAATTTGCGTGAGGTATTTATAAGAAAACCCCCGATTGGGCGTCAGGGGTAAAGCCAGATGCGAGAAGTTCAGGGCTAAAATTGCTCTTCGTAACGACTGACTTCTGCATATACTAAACTGCTGCCATCTCGCTGTAATAGCAGTATTTGATAAGGCATAAATTTATCGCCCATCTCCATACCTGGGGAGCCAGTTGGCATGCCTGGTACCGCAAGGCCGATAGCTTTTGTTGGCACATCGTTTAAAAACTGTTTTATAAATTTACTCGGTACATGCCCTTCAAATACATAACCATTTTCAGAAACTGCACTATGACAAGAACGGTAGCGCGGAGATATATCGAAATTAAATCTTACTTCTTCTAGGTCCGGTAAATTAACTGCGCTGGTGGATATTCCTTGATTTTCTAGATGACTTATCCATTTTTTACAGCAGCCACAAGACGGTGTTTTGTAGACCCTTAAGCTGACATTTTTCTCACTTTGAGCGGAGTCAGGAATGCGCTGAGTTGTTTGATCTAGTGACGTTGGTACTGGCTCTGAACAACCTATTAATAACGACAATGCCAAAGTGAGTAAAAAAATAATATGCTGTGAATGCATGTACACCTCGTTATTTTGACCAGTGAATATGAGTGATTTTCCATACGTTATCGACTTTTTTTAGTACGATTGTTTCAAAGCCAATATAATCCAATATTTTGTCTTTATACTCGCCTTGGGTACGCTTTCTGGCCACTGAGTAAGCAAGGTCGCCTATTTCGTAAACCTGCTGCTCCAGCAGTGTGCTGGTCATATGGGCTAAGAACTTCATGTCAGCTAACATGTGATGATTAGCGTATTCATCGGCTGAGCGTTCTGCGGCACCTTCAAATATTAATACGTCATCAGCCAGCGTCGCGCGAGCTGCAATTTTGTTACTCTGTTGAAGTGCTCGATGAAATGCCATGACTGTTTTTGCGGGGGCCAACTCGAGCCCAGCAAACATGGACTTGTTTGTTTCATGCACTTCATTGCCATGGGCATAGGTGATGGCTGAAAATGATGCATAGAATATAACTGCGCCTGCAATTAATGAGTTATTTAGGACGTTTTTTGTCATTTTTTACCTCTGTTATTTAAATTTCTAGTAGAATTTAGTGGCTCACAGGACCCACTAATGTAGTGAATATACTGGTAGTGATCAGCACACCTATACCAATAAGGCCCTCAATCGCGATAGATTTTTTCAGTGGTGATGGGTTTTGGTTACGTATCAGTTCGGGCACCAAAGAAAATTTATGCCATGCACCTAGTAATAGCATACTGGCGACCAAGGTTAATTTTAGTAACAGCAATTGTCCGTAGCGCGAGGTAAATAACTCGCCAATCGAATCGACGAGCATGAATATTAAGATAGCGCCACATACAATCAGTGACGCCACAATAAACATAGCCACCTGACCAAATTGATGCATAACGACACCTAATTTATCACTCGGGAGTTGACGACAACTTGTATACAGCGGCCATATCGCACCTGCCCAACTTGCCATGGCAATGACATGTAGGGTTAACAACACTTGCGCGATAATGCCCAGTTCGACCGAGTGGCCTGATAGGGAAAAACTCGCGGCGAGTATCAAGCCAAATATAAGTCCTACCCAATATTGAGTTTGCGTGTATCGAGCTTTTGACGGGTGTAATAATGAGTGACGATAACGTAGGTTCATCCATATCAACCAGCCTAAAATCAGTATTAAGGACAAAGTACGCCATAAGGTCTGTGTTCCCAGCACCGATTGCCAAGCGATGTTCAACATCAGACTGTCGAACATACCATTAAAGCCTGCTTCGGCCATTGATCCAGCTTGCAATGGCAGGTATAGCAAGGCCGCAACAAGGGAAGCTGTCATCCACTTCAGTTGCCAGCGGTAAATAGCCGAACGGAATTCATCGCTGCCGGAAGCAATAACCTCTTGATTTTTTGTTAGCAAGTAAGTGATCAACGAGCCACCGAAGAAGGCTGCAGTTCCCACATAACTAATCAGTTTAGTTAGCAGTAATAATATTGACCAAGTGGAAACATCCATTACGTTTTTTTACCTAGTGTTAATGTTCGTTATGAGATGCTTTTTTCGCTGGCATGTCTTTTATCTTGCCCTGTTTATGTAGGGTAAACTGATACTGACCAGACATTTTATGTCCATCTTCGCCCAGTGCGACCCAGTTAACGTCGTAGCTTCCGGGTAATAAATTCGGTAGCTGTGATTCATACATCACTGATGCTTCTGCGCTTGGTGTGAAACCAAATTCCACCAAGGATTGAGTGTCAGTACTCACACTCAGTTTGATAAGCCTTACCTTGGCACTAAAGGTGAGTGACAAATCATTCGGACTTTCCATAAGTATGGCGTCTTGTGCAGGAGAAGCCTGTTTGAGTCCAACATGCGCCCAACTTGAGGCACTAATAGCTAACCCTAAAATACACGCTGCGATTTTAATTTTTTTCATTTGAACCTCGATAATAGAGTTGATGTCACTGTTTTTTATTTAAAAAGGGTTAGGGAGCTAATGTGGTTAAAACCAAAAGCGTAAGCCGGCTACCACGCTAGTACTATTTACTTCCTCTTCTCTAGCTCGGGCAAAGTCAGCACTGTTACCAAATTTTGTCGTCCACTCTATCCCTACGTAAGGCGCAAACTGTCTTGAAAACTCATAACGCAAACGAATACCGGCACTGAGATCAGATAATCCCTTACCAATACCATTCACCTCATCGTCTTTGCCGTTAAGACTGGTTTCAATGCGACTTTGTAGTACTAATCGTTGGGTAAGCAGTAACTCATACTCCGCTTCTGCTGATATAGCGGTACGACCACTTTCGCCTATATATGCGCTGACATCGATTTCAAACCAATAGGGAGCAAGTCCTTGAAAACCGAAGGTTAACCATTGGCGATTTCGACCTTCATCATATTGGTCAAATCTAGCGCCTAGTTGGGTGTCCCAATATGCTGAAACCGCGTGAGACCAGAGAAACTCAGTCTGGCTTTCTACTAGTTTGCCTCTAACAATGTCGCCTTCTGCTTTAAACACAGCACGCTCAAAGGTGGTGCCAGACCAACCTTGAACGTCGTAGACGGTACTATTTTCATCGTCGTTATATTCCAATCGGTCCGCTAATACTGACCAAAAACTGTGTTCGTCTGCTAAGGTCAGTCGCCCAGGTCCGGCTAACGCATAAGGGCCGTCGGTGAGAGTGTAGCCAGATGAATATGCATGTGGATCCCGGGCATTTTCTGGCGCATCGCCGCCTTGGGGTTGCATTTCCATGGCTGATTGGCCCATTTCAGAGTGATCCATAGAGGCGCTATCTTTCGCGCCCATGTCCATCTTGCTATGATCCATCTCGGAGTGATCCATAGTTGCGCTATCTTTTGCGCCCATGTCCATCGTGCTGTGATCCATTTCGGAGTGATCCATGGAGGCGTTATCTTTCGCGCCCATGTCCATCTTGCTATGATCCATCTCGGAGTGATCCAAGGAGGCGCTATCTTTCGCGCCCATGTCCATCGTGCTGTGATCCATTTCGGAGTGATCCATAGTTGCGTTATCTTTCGCGCCCATGTCCATCTTACTGTGGTCCAATTCAGAGTGATCTTTAACGCCTGATGTCTGCGTTTTTACAGTGGTATTTTGCTGCGCCCCAAGGTTGTGGCTAGTCAATATGGTACTAGCAGATAATAAGACACCAACAGTTGAAAGGCTTATTAGAGGATTTATCATGCGACCACCACTTCGCGGAACATCCCCGCGTCCATATGAAATAAAAGGTGACAATGCCAAGCCCAACGGCCCACATCATGAGGAGTTGTTAAAAAGCTGATACGCTGAGCAGGTTGTACCGGGATTGTGTGTCTTCTTACTTGCACTGCCGATTGTTGGTTTTCTAAATCACTCCACATCCCGTGTAAGTGCATCGGGTGCGTCATCATAGTGTCATTTTGCAAAATGACTCTTACACGCTGATTGTGCTTCATGTGTACAGGAGTGCTTTCACCAAACTCAAGACCGTCAATTGACCAACTGTAACGCTCCATATTGCCTGTTAGATGTAACTCAATTTCAGCTTCTGGCTCACGATGATCGGTAATCCCGTCGATAGAATGCAGATCAGCAAGGGTCAGAACACGTCGGCCGTTTTTCCGAAGACCAATACCCGGATCGTCTAAATTAGTACGTGGCATATCTACGCGCATATCTGTTGACGGGCCGTACTCTGTTCTCGCGTGACGTACCTTAGTTGATGCGACAGCTAAAGCGTTGTCTTGCATGCTATGTTGGCTGTGATCCATTGATGCATCCATACCAGACATCTTCGACATATCGCCCATCATGTCGGCCATGGTTAACCATTCAACTGGGTCTAGTGCGGGCACTGGTGCGTTAAGTCCTTCCGCGATTGCCAGCGTGCCTTGGGCATAACCACTACGGTCCATGCTTTGCGCAAACAAGGTGTAGGCATCATTTTTAGGTTGCACAATGACGTCATAGGTTTCTCCCGGGCCAAAACGAAACTCATCGACGCTGACCGGCTCAATGTTTTGTCCATCAGCCTGAACAACAGTCATTTTTAATTCAGGAATGCGCACATCGAAAAAGCTATTGCTTGAGCCGTTAATGAAGCGCAAGCGGACTTTTTCTCCGGCTTTGAATATACCCCGCCAATTGCCCATAGGCGTAGTGCCATTCATTAGGTAGGTCAGGGTAGCGTTAGACAAATCAGCCAAATCTGTGGGACTCATACGCATCTCGTTCCACATTTTGCGGTTGGCTAATGCGCTGTTTAAGCCATTTCTAGATACATCTTTAACAAAGTCTTGCACCGTAGGTTGATTGAAATTGTAATAATCACTTTGGGTTTTCAATTTGCCGAATACTTTCATCGGATTTTCGTCAGTCCAGTCAGATAACTGCACCACAAGATCCCGATCGCTTTGAATAATGTCGGTTTCTCTTGGCTCGATAATTAACGCGCCATACATGCCGGTCATTTCTTGGAAGCCACTGTGAGAGTGATACCAATATGTGCCACTTTGATTTAAGGTGAAGCGGTAGGTGAAGGTTTCACCCGGCATAATACCGGGGTAGCTCAAACCTGGCACACCGTCCATCTGGTAAGGTAGAATAATGCCATGCCAATGAATGGAACTCGGCACGTTCAAGCGGTTTGTTACATTAATAGTAACTTCGTCGCCCTCGACGAGACGAATCGTTGGCGCAGGTATAGTGCCATTTATGGTGGTTCCCATACGCACAACACCGGTGAAATTGACCGGGGCAGCGCCAATTTCTAAATTAATAGTCTTGCCACTCAGTTGTGGTGCATAGCCTGTCGAGGTTAAGTCCTGAGTGCGAGGTGCGCCGTGCAATACCGTGGGAACCGAGGTCAATACTCCGCCGATTGCCAATCCCTGAACAAAGCGGCGACGAGGCAATGACTCAGGAAACTGCCGAGTAAACGAATTCATTCTTTATCACCTTTATCTTCTATTTCAATGCTGCCAGTCTACTTAACTGCACCTGTCATAGACATGACCTAAAGATGACAAAGTTGTAATCTTACGGTCACCTTACTGTTAGGTAGACTAATGCATGCTTAAGAACATCTACCAAGGCTAAAACTGAATATGCGATTACTCATAGTAGAAGATGAAGTGAAAACCGGTGATTACCTGAAGCAGGGCTTAACTGAATCCGGGTTTATGGTGTCTTTGGCGCGTAATGGCTTAGATGGACATCATCAAGCGATGACTGAATCCTTTGATGTGATTATTTTAGATGTGATGCTGCCCGATGTGAGTGGCTTGCGCATAATACAGTCCATGCGTGAGGCGAATAATCACACACCAGTCCTTTTTTTGTCAGCACGAGACAGCGTTGACGATAGGGTAAAAGGCCTTGAACTAGGGGCTGATGATTACTTAATCAAGCCATTTGCTTTTTCTGAGGTACTCGCGCGGGTACGCACATTACTCAGACGTGGTCAAATTACGCAAGTGCAAGATCAACTGCATGTGGCCGATTTACACTTGGATTTGCCTAAGCGTAAAGTGATGCGTAATGGGACGAAAATCTCCTTGAGCCATAAAGAGTTTTGCTTACTTGAATTATTGGTGCGCAGACGTGGAGAAGTGCTACCTCGTTCGCTGATTGCATCTCAGGTGTGGGATATGAATTTTGATAGTGATACCAACGTTATTGACGTGGCTATTCGACGCTTACGGGCAAAAATTGACGATAACTTCGAGCCGAAATTAATTCATACCGTTCGTGGTATGGGTTATAAGCTGGACGAAGAGAAAACTGATGAAAATAGTTAGTCGAAGACCCATGTCACTCACCATTAGAGTGGTGTTGTTTGTCGCGATAACCATCTCAGTGTGTCTTATTTTAGTACGTCATTTACTGATCAGCTCGATTGAACATCATTTTATCCAACAAGATGGGGAAGAGCTCGCTGTTATTGTGCATTCCATCGAAGATATCTTAGTACAGCACAATGGACAAGTTGCTGACGAACAACAGAGTTTATCGCTAGCTGTGGCGGGGCATCACGGAGTCTTCTATCAAGTTTCTATGGGGGATAGTAGGCCTTTCTTCAGTAATTCAGAATTAGATTTCGTCGATGCGGCGAAAGAGGCGCCCGTATCCACTCAATTCAATCAAAGTGACATTCAGCACTGGCAGCTCGGTGACAATATGTATCGAGGAGTAGTGACGTTAATTAAAACTCCGAATGTAGAGTATCGGGTTATCAGCGCTATAGACATGAGTTTTCACACGCATTTTCTAACGGAATTACGACATAGTTTATGGTACATATTACTTGGTTCATGCCTACTCACATTATTAGCAGCATGGCTTGCTGTATATCAAGGGTTGAACCCTTTACGTGGTTTGAGTGACAAAATGAGGCATATTCAAACCAATAAGCTAGACGTGCGGCTAGATAAACATGCTGTGCCTTTAGAACTAGAAGATATGGTCCGCTCGTTCAATCATATGCTTAATCGCCTCGAAGAAGGATTCCAGCGCTTATCTCATTTTAGTGCTGATATTGCCCACGAATTGCGCACCCCTTTAACAAATATTATTACTCAAACCCAAGTGAGCTTGTCTAAAGTACGTACTAACGACGAATATCGTGACTTGTTATTCTCGAACTTAGAAGAACAAGAGCGTTTGAATAAAATGATCAGCGACATGCTATTACTGGCTAAGAGTCAAAACGGTTTAATCAAGCCGCAGAAACAGAGCTTGTATCTTAAAGATGAAATTAACGCCTTGTTTGAATTCTTTGAAGCGTTAGCGGAAGAGTCACAGATTAGATTACAACTAACAGGTGTCATGGCTTATGTCAGTGCCGATCAGACCTTGTTACGTCATGCGCTGACGAATTTATTATCGAATGCGATCCGCCATACTTTGGCTGGGGAAACCGTCACCGTTCGACTTAGCGAACAAAGCCCAGATATGATCAGTATTTCGGTACACAACCCTGGCGATACAATTCCTCAGGAACATTTAACACACCTGTTCGACCGCTTTTATCGAGTTGATCCATCCCGCCAGCGTCACAGTGATGGTGCAGGTTTAGGGTTAGCCATCGCCAAAGCCATTATCGAAGCCCAGGGGGGGATGATAAACGTAGCATCAGCAAACGGGCAAACTGAATTTAGTATCTTGCTGCACAAGACTTTCTAAACGAGATAATGCGAGGGCTGGCTCGTACTCGTTGGCCAAATGAGAGAAATACTCACTCTGTAACATCTTATATATCAGCCCATTATCACTCTGATAATGTGAATTATTTTATTATGAATCATATGGTTAGTTGTGATTTTATTTCTTAGTTAACACTAACTTTGTGTACCAATAAGTTTGCTTAAGCATGGTCGAAAAAGTAGAATAACAATGATTCTCATTTGTTGTGCATTGGTCGGTTTCTACAGACGGGTGAGCGTATAACAAAGGCATATAATATTTCTAAGGCAATACACTTGATGGCATTTTCTCCCCCTTATATACAAGGCTTACGTTCTTCACTCACTTTGCGCCAAAGCCTGTTGGGCTCAAAAGTACTCGTATTGGCTTTGCTACTCATGATGAGTACGTTTATTTCTGCCTCTATTTCGGCGCAGCAATTGGGCGAGATTGATCCGGTAAAAGAAAGCCGTCAAATATTGCAGATGGCGGAATATATCGGGGTTGATTATTCTGAGGCCGTAGTTGATGGGGAAGTCGCAAGTGAAGATGAGTTTGCTGAGATGCAGCAATTTGCTAAGTTAATATTACAAAAAGGCACTGCGTTGCAAGATGCCAATTTGGCAGATTTTGATTTAAGCCAAACTTCAGTGATGGCTAATGCCCAGGCCTTACAACAAGCTATTTTAGCAAAATCCTCGATGGATAAAATTCAAGAACTTACGCAGCACATGCGTCAGCAGTTATTGGCCATGTCACCCGCATTGCAGTTACCCGCTAATTTGTTACCAAAACCTCAGATTGAAAAATTATTCGAAACTAACTGTTCTTCGTGTCATGGCCCCGCAGGGGAGGGTAATGGCCCATTAGCGAAATCATTTAGCCCGCAACCAACGGACTTTACCGAGAAAGAGCGCGCGTTAAATCGTTCGTTGCTTGGTTTGTACGATGCGATTAGCGCAGGTTTAAACGACACGGCTATGCGCGCTTTTACCGAACTCAATGATCAACAACGTTGGTCGTTGGCATTTTATGCAGGCAGTCTAGCGTTTGCCCCAGATGCCCAAGGAACTGAGAGCACATATAATCAGCAAATGTCTAAAGCGCCTCATCTTAAAATTGCTCTGCAAAGCTGGATAAACAATAACCCAGTTCAAATTGTTGCCCAGCACGATAATTTGGCTTTGGCCGATGTCGAACAATGGCGCGCCACACCGGCGGTCTTTTTCAGCCCGTCTGACTCGCCTATTATTACTGCCAAAACTAATTTAATCGCCGCGGTAGATGCTTATCAAAAGGGTAATTTGTCACAGGCTCAAACGTTAGCGGTTAGTGCATATTTAGATGGTTTTGAGCTAATTGAGAATAACCTAGACGCCAGAGACAGCGGTTTACGTAGAACAGTTGAAAGTCAGTTATTAAACTTTCGTAACGTACTTAGTGTTGCAGCAAATAACGAACAAGTGAATGTAGAGTTACAGCAAATCCTAGCTCAGCTTGATCAAGTGGATAACAAGTTATCTGGCGAAGTACTGTCGAACAATGCGATGTTTTCTGCGTCATTAATTATCTTACTGCGAGAAGGGTTAGAAGCACTATTAGTTGTGATCGCGCTTATTACGGTTCTTATAAAGACCCAGCGCCAAGATGCTATCCGTTATGTGCATTATGGTTGGATTACCGCGTTAATTGCTGGTGGCGTGACGTGGTGGGCAGCACAAAGCCTGATTAACATCAGCGGCGCTTCGCGAGAGGTAATGGAAGGAGGGGCAGCGTTACTCGCCGCTGTTATTCTATTTTATGTGGGTTACTGGATGCACAGTAAAACCCAAGCGTCTCAATGGCAACAATATATTCAAAACAACGTAGAGCGTCATTTAGGTACTGGCACACTGTGGGGCTTAGCTGGACTCGCGTTTATTTCGGTTTATCGTGAGGTCTTCGAAACCATTTTGTTCTACCAATCTTTGTTAACGCAGTCTGTTGGTGACGGTAGCCAAGCAAGTTATGTGTGGTACGGGCTAATTGCGGCTGTTGCGATACTGGCGCTTATTACGTGGCTAATGCTCAAGTATTCTTTGAAACTTCCCATCGGGCGCTTCTTTTCGCTTAGCGCGTACTTTATGCTTATTCTCGCTTTTGTATTGGCAGGTAAGGGCATATCAGCTTTACAAGAAGCCGCCGTGATTGCTATTACCCCTTTCCCAATGGACGTCTCGGTAAGTTGGCTAGGCATATCAGCTACGTGGCAAGGAGTATTGGCCCAAAGTGTACTGTTGGTAATTTTTGTGCTTTTGTTATCACGCAAAGAGACCAGTCCTAATACGGTTACGTAAACGTAAAAATCAGATATAAAAAAGGCAGATAATCATCTGCCTTATTCGTCTTTGTGCATCTACGCATTTAGCTCTTTTGAGCACGCACCCTTTAGAATGCGTGACACAAGAGTTGATCGTATTTAGTAGAAGCTAACTTTCGCTTCAATACCAAAGATACGCGGTTGATTAACGATACCGGTTAGGTTGTTAAAGTCGATTGCGCCTTTTACGTTTTCTTCATCTGTGATGTTACGACCGAACAATGCAACTGTGTAGTTATGTTCGAAGTTTTCGTAACCGATGCGTAAACCGCCTTCTACATTTCCGTCTGTTTGAAACTCAACTGACTCGTATAAGAACAAGTTAGTATCGCCTTGGTATGCCCAATCCGTGTATGCAAAGAATTCACCATCGTTACCCATAGGGACTGCATAACGCGCCGTAAAGGTAAAGATTGATTCAGGTGCCTGTGGGAATGGATTGCCGTCGATCGAGGCGTTAAAACCATTAGGACGTGGATCTATTACAGTACAGTTGCCAGTTGAGCCAAACGCTTCGCTAGCACCACAAGGCAATACGGTTAACGTATCGTCTTTTATTTCGGTTTTGTTGTAGCTGTAGCCTGCGGTTAAGGTTAAGTAATCATTAGCCACATATTGGGCGTCAATTTCAAAACCGTAGCCGGTACCTTTATCAGCATTGACCAAGGCAACGTTGTTCGCCCCACCACCGATTGCAGAGAACTGCATATCATCGATTTGATAATAAAAAGTGGCCGCGTTTAAACGCAAAGTGTTATCAAGTAAGTCTGATTTAACGCCAAACTCAATGGAGTTAATCGTTTCTGCATCCGCAACTGAAGGGTCGCCTTCAAAAGCCACGTCGCGGCCTTGAATTGACTGAGCCCTGAAACCATTGGCAAAGCGAGCGAAAAGTGAAGTGTCATCATCAACTTTGTAGTTCGCACTTAGCTCCCAGCTGATTTGACCATCGTCAACATTGATGTCGTCATAATTTTGTACGGTGGCATCACCTGTAACCAGTGCAAAGCCACCAACATTCTGATCGCCAACATGTAATGATTTTTTATCGTGCGTGTAACGTACTCCGCCAGTCACATTTAAGCGCTCGTTAACTTCATAAGACGTTTGGCCGAATAATGCCCAAGTCGTGTTTGAATGAAACACCGTAGTCGCGCCAAAATAGCCATCAATACTGGTTACATTAAATGATGAATCATAATAAAACGCACCGGTCTGCCAGCTAAGCGCATCGTCAGTTTCACTGGCTAAGCGTATTTCTTGGGTAAACTGCTCCAAGTCGTTTAGCTTGTCCTGCGTGACCGCGCTAAAGCCGATGGCACCTGGGAAGGTCAGTACATCTTCAAAACCACTATTAAACGTAGCGGAAGTAAGTCCACTAGGAACAGGCGTGGTTAAATCGTTGGTATAAACACCGCCATCAATATCCCCAAGACTTGAGCCTTCAGCTTCTTCATAAGCGGTAATTGAGGTAAATGACATGTCGTCCATGCCCACATCGAGCTTAAGCGATGCACCGTAGTTGCGATATTCTTGAGGATTGTTATCAGGGCCGTTTCCGTCGATGTCGCCATCGTAATAAATTTTGTCACGGTCGAAGTTTTGATTTAAATCGTTGCTGCCTTTGGTAAATACGTTTGCACGAAAAACAGAAGCAGTTCCGTCTAGTTCACGACCATGCACGTTAAGTAAGGCTGAAAAGTCTTCGCTGGGCGAGAATAATAACTGCCCGCGCCACGCTTTTTCGTCAAAGCCGCCAAAGGCATCATTTTCGCCAGTGTAACCGTTATCGATCCAGTCTGAACGGTCTTGCGATAACACTGAGAAACGACCAGAAAGGTCTTCAGCTAAGCCGCCACCAACAGCACCTTCGACATTCACAGTACCTAAGTTACCAACGCTCATTTTCGCGTAAGCATCAAAATCTTCAGTAGGTTTTACCGAGTCAAACTTAACAATACCTGCTGTGGTGTTACGTCCAAATAACGTGCCTTGTGGTCCACGAATAACTTCTACTTGCGCTACATCGAACAACGGGAAGCTTTTAAGGCTTACGTTTTCTTTTACTACGTCGTCCATCACGATGGATACAGGCTGAGATGCGGCTAGGTCGAAATCTGTGTTGCCTAAGCCACGAATATAAAAACGTGGCGCAACGCGGCCGTTAGACGACTCTGCATAAAGGCCCGGTACACGTACTGCAAGGGCGAGAATATCGTCACCACCAGAAAAAATGCTTTCGAAACGCTCCCCGTTTAAGGTGGCAATTGAAATGGGCACTTCTTGAATACTTTGCGTACGTTTTTGCGCTGTAACTGTGATCTTTTCTAAGCCTTTGTCTTTTGCCGCAGGCGCTTCCTGAGCGTTAAGAACATGGCTGAAAAGGGCACTGTGTATACAGACCGCTAATGCTGCTTTAGATAAGTTGGTCATTGTGTCACCGCTAGTAAATGTGTGGTTATAGTATGTGTGTATCGCTGCGAAATTATCATCGCATTTCTTTGCTTCTCGAACAGTTCATCTTCAGCTTTATCAATTGATTGAATATTCTCACTAGTAGAATCAGCTTTATTCGGATAACGCGTTGAAAAAACTAGGCGAAGCTGGCGGCATATTGTGCCTAAGTATGGCGTTAAAGTCTTGCAAATTTCACCTTGGTTTGACCGAGAGTCGGTGTCTTATTGTGCATACAAGTCATGATTGTATTTGGTTGGTCTATCCGTTGAATTTGAAAAAAGCGCACGCAATATACTGGGTGTGCTCGCGAATATCGCTGTCACAAATCCCACACTAACGTGTATGAATGAACAACCCAATCGAACAAATTAGCTAAAATATGTAACTGAAGTACGAAGTGTTTTAAGGGCGTATAAGCAGGCATCCTATGCCACACAAGGCTGTCACATTTATGAAATATTACTGTCACTTATACGTCATATAGCTGTAATAAAAATGCCACGAGTAACCCCTATCCTTGCGCAAATTCTTAATGAAATACGCTAATCCGAAAGGTTTACGCTGTTTCGCCATTTCCTTCCAAATAGGGTTTGAGTACATGAAGTCTACCATTACGTTATCAGCCAGCTTACTCAGTGTAAGTTTGCTTTTATCTGCATCTGGCTATGCCCAAGAAGATGCATACATTAAGCCGGCCGTTGAAAAAGCGAAAGAGATCAATGACTCAGCCGCTACGTCTCAGCAAAAAATCAATAAGATTAATGATCAAATTGATAATAAATTGCAGCAGTTTAAGACGATTAATAAAGAGACCGAAGGACTAAACGTATACAACTCGCAGTTGCGCAAGCAGATAGCCAGTCAAGTACAAGAAATGGCTGACTTAAATGCTGCTATTGATGACGTAAGTGTTATCGAGCGTCAAATCACACCATTGATGATGCGCATGATAGACGGATTAGAGCAATTTATAGCGTTAGATGTTCCGTTTTTAGAACAAGAGCGTGCGACACGTATTGCTGATTTACACCGCATGATGGATAAAGCCGATGTTGCTCCATCTGAAAAGTTCCGCCGCGTGATGGAAGCCTATCAAGTTGAAATGGATTACGGACGTACGTTAGAAGCTTACGCCGGTTTACATACGATTGATGGTCAAGAACGTAACGTTGACTTCCTTCGTGTTGGCCGTACCGCCTTGATTTATCAAACGCGTGACGCGGGCATGCAAGGTATGTGGAATGCGAAAGCTCACCAGTGGGAAGCGTTACCGTCAAGCTACCGTACCCAAGTGACGAAAGGCCTGCGTATGGCCAAAAAACAAATGGCACCAGACTTACTGATGTTGCCTGTAGCGATCACGGATTAAGAGCACCATGAAGATGAATCAATTAGTTAAAAATATTGCACTTACGTTGTTGGTTACCTTCACGGCAACCACTGCTATGGCCGCTGACCCTCTTCCAAAAAGAGAGTCGGCACTGGATTTAGATGCGCTTCTAAAGCAACTAGAACAAGGTCAGTTTCAACAGACTAAGCAAAATACCCAGCGTGAGAAAGACTTTGCGCAACAACTCGCAGAACAAGATCAAATGTTGCGTGACGCAGGTAAACAGCGTGACAACGCACTTAGTACGTCAGAAACGTTGGAAACACAGTTTGAAGAAAATGAATTCAAATTAGGCGACTTAAACGATGCGCTAACTAAGCGTCTTGGTTCTCTTAAAGAGTTATTCGGTGTGCTGCAGCAAGTCGCAGGCGATACTAAGAGTAAATTCTTTAACTCGGTTATTTCGGCACAAATTCCCAACCGTGCACAATTCCTAGACCAGATGGCGCAATCGATGGGCTCAAGTTCGAAGCTTGCATCTATCGATGAAATCGAACGTGTTTGGTTCGAAATGCAGCGTGAAATGACCGAATCAGGCAAAGTGACACGTTTCAATACCGACGTTGTTGAAGCTGGTGGCGCTAAAGTAAGCAAAGAAGTGGTACGTGTGGGTACGTTTGCACTTATTGCTGATGGCAAATACCTCGATTACGAAGGTGCGACTCATTCATTAGGTGAATTAATTCGTCAACCTGCGGGTCGTTACACCGACAGTGCTCAAGAACTACAAGCATCAAACGGTGAATTAGTGGAATTTGGCTTAGACCCAACCGGTGGTTCAATTCTTAAGCTATTGGTACAAGCCCCCAGCTTAAAAGAACGGGTTGAGCAAGGTGGTTTAGTCGGTTACATCATTCTTATCGTAGGCGCACTTGGCTTACTATTAGCGCTCGAACGCTTAGTCACCTTGAGCGTAATTAAAGCGAAAGTGAACAAGCAGCTTAAGTCAGACAAGTTTACATCTAACAACCCACTTGGCCGCGTTATGCAAGTACGTGACAAATATCCCCATGCTGACACCGAATCATTAGAGCTTCACCTAACCGAAGCGATTTTGGGCGAGATACCTAAGTTGTCTCGTAACCTAACGATGATCAAGATCATTTCAGTTGTAGCACCGCTTATGGGTCTACTGGGAACCGTAACCGGTATGATTAACACCTTCCAAGCGATTACATTGTTTGGTACGGGAGACCCTAAATTAATGGCAGGCGGTATCTCGACTGCATTGGTCACTACCGTACTGGGTTTGGTTGTTGCCATCCCTATGACGTTGTTATACGCCATGCTTAACACCCGCTCTAAAGATGTTGTGTTCATTCTACAAGAGCAAGCGTCAGGTGTGATTGCAGAGCGTGCTGAGCGTATGGAAACAAGTTCAACGCCAAACGCCTAAGGTAATTAGCTATGTTGGAATTTTTCGAAGCAATACGTGATTTTACTGAAACAGGTGGCCAAGTTTTATTGGTCATCGGGTTTCTAATATTCGTCATGTGGTTGCTCATCCTAGAACGCGCGTTATACGTGTTCATTTGGCACAAGGCATATAAGAAAGAAACCATTGCCGCCTGGAAAGCACGTAAAGACCGTCGTTCATGGAATGCAGAGCAAATACGCCAAGCCATGATTTCACGGGTAAGCCTACGTTTAGGTGCAGGTATTCCCATTATCCAAGCGTTAGTCGCCTTATGCCCATTATTGGGCCTAATGGGAACCGTCACCGGCATGATCGAAGTATTCGATGTTATGGCCATTTCGGGATCAGGTAGTGCACGCTCAATGGCATCAGGTGTGTCTAAAGCGACTATTCCTACTATGGCAGGTATGGTCGGCGCGCTATCAGGGGTATTTGCTTCAACGTGGTTAGCGCGTACGACTAAATCAGAACGTACGCATCTAGAAGACGCATTGACAATAGAGCGTAAGTAGCCAGCCTACCGCGCCTAAGAAGAGACAGTTATGAAACAACATTTTCAAAATTTGATGGACGAAGAAGAAGCAGCAATCGACATGACGCCGATGCTTGACGTGGTATTTATCATGTTGATTTTCTTTATCGTAACCGCGTCTTTCGTAAAAGAATCGGGAATCGATGTTAACCGCCCTGAAGCCGCTACGGCAGTGAAAAAAGATCGTGCTAATATCCTGGTAGCTATCAGTGACAAAGGTGAGATCTGGATCAACAAACGCCGTATTGATGTACGCGCCGTGCAAGCCAATATCGAGCGTCTTCATGCTGAAAACCCACAAGGTACCGTGGTGATTCAAGCAGATAAAAAATCGACCACTGAAACGTTGATTAAGGTTATGGACGCGTCGCGTGCAGCCGGTATTACTGATGTTTCAATTGCAGCTCAAGAGCCATAGACCATGCTTAGATATCTGATAGCGATAATCCTGTCAGCCATAGTGACTTTGAGCTTGTTCTTCGTTATGCAATCACTGATTAAAAGTGGTGGCAGTGCGTTAACAGAGCCAGCAAAGGGCAGTGTGCTGGATTTTGTTCGGGTGAAAAAAGAAGAATCCGCCCTGAAAAAAGATCGTAAACCTAAGAAACCGCCTAAGCCAGAACAGCCGCCTCCAGCAATGGAGCAGCCGCAAATGGATTCGCCTACACCGAACGCAGAAGGCAGTGGTATGGACTTCGGTGCCGACGTTAACGAAGGGTTGTCTTTAGATGGCGGTTTGGCACTTGAGTCAGGTGACGGAGAATATTTACCTATCGTTAAAGTGGCACCGGTTTATCCGCGTCGCGCGTTATCTCGGGGTATTGAAGGATTTGTTATCGTTGAATTTACAGTGTCAAAATTAGGCTCAGTAAAAGATCCATTTGTTGTCGAAGCTCAGCCTGCTGATTTATTTAATCAGGCAGCAATTGATGCTGCGCTTAAATTTAAATACAAACCACGGGTAGTAAACGGTGAAGCGGCTGAAGTGGCTGGTGTACAAAACCGTATTACTTTCCAGATTGATGGTTGATTGGGGGCATGATGAGAGTAACAAGTAAAACAAGCAGTCACCTTTCATGCAAGGTTTTAGGATTAACGTTATGCGCCGTAATCGGCCTTGGGTTTAGTGTATCTCCTATAGCCATAAAAGGTGCCCAAGCCCAAGAAGCGAGCAAACGTGAAACGCGCAGAACGCCGGCTCTTAGGGTTAAAGTGTACGATCAGTTGGCACGAGCTCAAGCCTTGGCCGATGAAAACAAGACCGAAGAAGCGTTAGAAGCGCTTGATAACGTCAAAGATAAAGCCAGTTCAATGAACAGTTATGAGCAGGCGATGATGTACAACTTCTACGGCTTTGTTTACTACAATGTTGAGCGTTTTGATGAAGCCATTGCATCATTTGAACAAGTGGTTGAACAGCAGCCTATTCCTGAATCATTCGAACTAAGCACGTTGTTTAGTCTTGCACAGTTGCACATGATGCGCGGTAACTACGATAAAACCGTATTGTTTTTAGAGCGCTGGGAAACACTAAATGCCGCTGTTAATCCAAATAGCGAAATACCAGCCAAAAACTACGTTCTCAAAGCACAGGCAATGTATCAGCAAAAGTCTTACGAAAAAGCGGCAAGCTTTATCGAAAAAGCCATTACGATAGTCGAAGCAAAAGACGATATTCCTGATGAAAATTGGTATGTATTGCAACGCGCTGTGTATTTCGAGTTAAAGCAGCCTGAGAAAGTTAAAGATGTATTACTAAAACTGGTCAAGCATTTTGATGAGCCTAAATATTGGGTACAACTTGGCGGCATGTACGGCGAGTTAGGGGAAGAAAAACAACAGCTAGCCATTTTAGAAACCGCTTATCAGCAAGGTTATATTCAAAGTGGCTCAGATATGTTTAACCTTGCGCAGCTTTATTACTATCACCAAATGCCGTTTAAGGGCGCTCGTTTAATTGAAAAAGGCTTTGAAAGCGGAGTACTAGATAGGAACTTGAAAAATCTTAAGTTTTTGTCTCAATGTTGGGTATTAGCAAAAGAAAATGATGAAGCCGTGCCGGTAATGAAAGCGGCAGCAGATTTATCTGATGACGGCGAACTGAATGCGCAGTTGGGGCAAATTTACCTAAACATGGAAAAATGGCAGCAAGCTATATCCGCGTCAGAGGCTGCGCTTAGCAAAGGCGGTTTGCGTAATGAGGGCACGGTGCACTTGGTTAAAGGCATGGCATTTTTTAATGTGGGCCAATACAACGACGCGCTTAATGAGCTAGCTAAAGCACAAGAGTTTAAAAGCAGCAGAGGCATGGCACAGCAATGGTCTAAGTTCGTTGAAACCGAAAAAGTCAGCAGTGAAAAGCTAACAGTTTCACTTTCTCAATAACGCACTTATGGCATTAACTGAACGAAACCATAACGTTTACTCAGTATAATAAAAACTATAATTCTAAGGTGGTAACCCACGTTAGCAGAGAACCTCTCGCCGCTTATGCATCTCGCTAAGCGGCTTTTTATTTTCTACCTTGTTACTTATTTTTTGCTAAACATTCCCAGCCATTGTTTTACACCATACAAACTTTCAATCTAAAAATTCGATTTATATAATCTACTTTAATTAATTTAAACTATTTAAAAACATCCTTATTATCTATTTCGAAGTCACCCGAAACCAACTTAATGAGGAATATCTCAATGACACAATCACTTATCAATAGCAAAGTTTTACCTTTCAAAGCAACAGCATTCAAAAATGGCGAATTCATTGACGTGTCTGAAAAAGACATTGACGGAAAATGGGCAATCTTCATGTTTTACCCAGCCGATTTCACCTTTGTTTGCCCTACTGAGCTTGGCGACTTAGCGCAACATCATGCGAAATTGCAAGAGCTAGGCGTGGAAGTGTTCTCTGTATCGACTGATACTCACTTTACCCATAAAGCGTGGCACGGCAGTTCTGACACAATCAATCAAATTGAGTTCGCTATGATCGGCGACCCAACCGGCAAAATTACCCGCAACTTCGGTGTCATGATCGAAGAAGACGGTTTAGCACTTCGCGGAACGTTCGTTGTTAACCCCGAAGGCGAAATCAAAATTGCTGAAGTACATGACTTAGGCATTGGTCGTTCTGCGAGTGAGTTACTTCGTAAAGTGCAAGCCGCCCAATATGTTGCGAGTCATGACGGTGAAGTGTGCCCAGCTGCATGGCAGCCAGGTGAAGAAACGCTTACCCCTTCTCTTGACCTAGTAGGCAAAATCTAAAGATAGATATTTGTTGAATAGGGGCTGGTGAGTGTTATTTCACTCGCCCCTACAATGCCGTTCATCAGTCTATGGAGTAACGTATGTTAGATGCAAAATTGAAAAGCCAACTGGCAACCTATTTAGAAAACCTGACTTCACAAGTGGAGTTACGTATAGCTGTTGACGAACAACATCAAGCTAAAAAGTCAGCTGAGATAAACAACCTTGCTAACGAAATTGCAGATTTATCACCATTAGTAAGTGTGGTAAAGCAGAGTAAAAGTGAAATTAGAAAACCGTCAATGGAAGTGGTTTCGGTTGAAAATAACACCTCCATTACTTTTGCTGGTGTGCCGATGGGCCACGAATTTACCTCATTAATACTTGCCTTGCTAAATAGCGGCGGGCATCCGGTTAAAATCAGTGAACAGCAAGTAGCTGAAATAAAGGCGTTGTCTGGTTCATATCAATTTGAGACATACGTATCGTTGAGCTGTCAGACCTGCCCTGGGGTAGTGCAAGCATTGAACGTGATGTCCGTTATCAACCCAAATATTACTAACACCATGATAGATGGTTCACTGTTCCAAGAAGAAGTGAGCGAACGTAATATCATGTCTGTACCGAGTGTTTATTTAAATGGCGAACTGTTTACTCAAGGTGCAGTGACTATTGAGAAGATTTTAAGCAAAATTGACCCACAAGCTCACGTAAAGCAAGCCCAGTCGTTAAACGACAAAGCGCCGTACGATATGTTAATCGTTGGTGGCGGCCCAGCAGGCGCCGCAGCGGCAATCTACGCAGCTCGCAAAGGTATTCGCACAGGTATAGTAGCTGAAAAGTTTGGTGGTCAAGTGACTGACACTATGGCAATTGAAAACTTTATTTCAGTTAAGGCAACAGACGGCCCTAAGTTGGTGTCTGGTCTTGAGCAACATGTTAAAGACTACGACGTTGACATCATGGCTAATAATAAAGCGCTGAAATTATCAAAAGACGGTTTGATAACTATTGAGCTAGAAAATGGCGCGTTATTATCGAGCAAAACGGTGATGTTAGCCACAGGTGCTAGATGGCGTGAAATGAACGTACCTGGTGAGCAGCAATACCGAGGAAAGGGCGTGGCTTATTGCCCTCATTGTGATGGCCCTTTATTTAAAGGTAAACGTGTTGCCGTTATTGGTGGTGGTAATTCAGGCATTGAAGCCGCGTTAGATTTAGCCAATATCGTTGAGCATGTCACAGTACTTGAGTTTGATAGTAAGTTACGTGCGGATGAAGTGCTACAGCGTAAAGCGAAAGCAGCAAAGAATATTGATATTGTCTTAAACGCAATGACTACAGAAGTGCTGGGCGACGGTAAGCGTGTTACTGGCTTGACGTATCAAGACCGAGTTAGCCAAGCGGTTAAGCAGATAGAATTAGCGGGTATTTTTGTACAAATCGGTTTGGTGCCCAATACCGAATGGCTTAAAGGCGATGTCGCTTTAACCGCGCGGGGAGAAATCGAAGTCGGACAACGAGGTGAAACCTCTATTGAAGGCGTATTTGCAGCGGGTGATGTAACAACCTCGCCATATAAACAAATTATCATTGCCATGGGCGATGGTGCAAATGCGGCGTTAGGTGCGTTTGACTACTTGCTTCGCGCGCCGTCTGAAGAAAGTGCCCCATCAGTTGTACGTACAGTCGACGAACAGGCTGCCTAACCCATAGAAAGTGAATATAAATTGTAATCCAAGTTCATTGTGTGACCCCCCTTGCCGAGCATATCCCTGATGTGTCTCGGCTTTTTTATTGTATTTGATAAGTGAAACATTGTAGCCTAAAGCTAGCTTTTGAAAGCGCTTACATTGCGTTGGGCGGCTAGCAAAATGCGCCGGTGCTAAGTCGCGTCAATATCCTGAGAGGAGGGAGAATACAGTGATACAACATAAATTGGTGATTGCAGTAATACTGAGTATTGCAACCTTAGGTGGTTGCGTTATGGCGAATAAGCCAGTCAATCCAGAGGATGCGTCTCAAAAGAGTGAATGGGAATTGGTTTGGGCTGATGAGTTTAACGGTCCGAGTATCGATTCGACTAAATGGAGTTTTGAGCAAAATTGTCACGGTGGGGGGAACCACGAGCAGCAATGTTATACGAATAAAGCAGACAATGCGTTTCAAGCCAACGGCATGTTAAATATCGTCGCTAAGCGGGAAACTTTCACTGGCCCTGCTCAAAATGGAGATACAGAAAACACTGCGACGTTGCCCTATACCTCTGCACGACTTCGAACTATTAATAAAGGCGATTGGCAATATGGGCGTTTCGAAATTCGCGCTAAATTACCGCAAGGACAAGGCAGTTGGCCAGCTATTTGGATGTTGCCAACTGATTGGGTGTACGGTGGCTGGGCTGCGTCTGGTGAAATTGACATTATGGAAGCCGTTAATTTAAAAACACCGTCTGATGCAGAGGGTGTATCACCTGAAACACTAGAGTCTAGAGTGCATGGCACGCTTCATTACGGTGGTTCTGCTCCAAACAATGTGTATACCGGCACACCTTATGTTTTTCCAACTGAACAAAACCCGGCTGATGTGTTTCATCTATACGCACTTGAATGGGAAAAGGGCGAGATCCGCTGGTACATCGATGGTCAGCATTACGCTACTCAGCGTCAGAACGGTTGGTACAGTCAATTTACAGAAAATGGCAAGCTGATGAACGGGGCAGAAGATGCACCCTTTAATCAACGCTTTCATATGTTATTGAATTTGGCTGTGGGTGGCACGTGGTCAGCCAAGGTTAACCAAAAAGGGATAGATGAAAGCATCTTCCCCCAGTCAATGCTAATTGATTACGTTCGCGTATATGAATGTAGCGCAGACCCTGCAACCGGACGAGGGTGTGCAAAGATCAATGCGAACGCAAAATTAGTTAAAGGGAAAACTCCATCTAATGCTGATTAATGTGAAACCGTAACAGCTAAAGTATTCGACAATAAAATATAAAAACGCCGAGCTATTGCTCGGCGTTTATTTATTCAATAAATTCAGCTTCGGTTTTTAGTAGGCGTTCTTATTTATAAAGCCACGCGTAACAGTAGCGAGAATAATTCGAATGTCCAACCACACTGACCAACGATGAATATAGTCTAAATCGTATTCAACTCGTTTAATCATCTTATTAATGGTTTCGGTTTCGCCGCGAAAGCCGTTGATTTGTGCCCATCCGGTAATGCCTGGGCGTACTTTATGACGCAGCATATAGCCTTCAATCAATTTACGATATTCTTCGTTATGAGCCACAGCATGGGGGCGAGGGCCAACAACCGACATTCGGCCTTGTAGTACATTAATAAACTGTGGCAATTCGTCTAATGATGTTTTGCGTAAAAAAGCGCCTAAGGGCGTAATACGCACATCGTTTTTAGTCGCTTGCTGCACGCTATCGCCGTTATCTTGCACTGTCATAGAGCGAAACTTGTAAACCTTAATCATCTGGCCATCTAAGCCATAACGATTTTGTTTGAAAATAACGGGCCCTTTTGAGGTGAATTTGACGGCAAGAGCAATAAATAGCATTGGGATGGCGATCATCATTAAAATAAGCGAAGAAACAACAATATCTTCAAGACGCTTCGTTATATCGCCAGCACCTTGAAAAGGCGTATCAAATACGCTCAAAGTTTGTATCGAACCCACACTCTGCCAACGAGCATTAAGCAAGTTATACATAAAGAAGTTTGGAATAATTGAAACGGTAGCTGTGGTGTCACTGCACATGTTCAAAATTTGCATAATGCGCTTTTCTGCACTCATAGGCATGGCAATGTAGATGTAGTCCACTTCACTTGCTTTGGCTAACTTAATCGCATCCTCAATCGTGCCCCTGACTTCGTGCTGAATTTCATGGGGGATACGCGCCGGCGCTCTATCGTCGTACATACCTTTGAAAATGATGCCCAATTGATCATTTTCCATAATCTGATTTGCCAAGCTATAACCGGATTGTGTTGCACCAATAATAATCGCCCTACGTGTATTGTGACCATGTTTACGGTGACGGAATAATATTTCACGAAACACCACCCGCCAGCCCACAAGGGTAGGGGCACAGATAACTAACCAAGATATAATAACGAAGTTTGATGCCACAATGGTGTCGGGGAAAATAAACGCGTAAGTAGTGGTAACAAGAGATGATATTCCCCACGCAACCATCGCCCATTTAATCATCAATGTATTCGACGCAGTACGCCAAGAGCGGTATAAATCTACGGCTTCAGCACAGAGCATATAAGAAATAATGCTGACAAAAAGTAATAATAAATCAGATGAGCCGATCGGCAACCCCTGATATAGCAAAACAAGAAAGTAGATTAAAGTAATGATGATCATATCGACTAAACGATACAGCGTAGAAAAACTACTTTGATTACTTTGAATTATGCCGCCAGGGCTTTTGTTAAGCATGTTTATTTACCATTAATGTTTTGTATTACTGTTTAAAATTTTATTTTCAGAGGTTAAACGCACCGAATTGGAGTTGGGTCGTTATTTTGCGACATGTCAATGTCGCTAATATCCAACACCTGAAAAATTAAAAAATTAAAAAATTCCCTTTAACTTCAGCGTTTTGACAAAACATAGAAGTTAGCGTGTTCCCAGCCTGTCGCATTATACATGCTATTCTGTTGTTTAATTACGACATATTTTTGTTTTTTTTATGACATTCAGGCTAATTCATATGAAAACAAAGCACACTCGTTTTTGTGGCCGCAATTTAAATCGTATTTTCACAGGACTTGTCTAATTGTTAATCGATGTCAAAGCAAAAAGTAGACCACTACTTAATAAAATTGTGCGCAAGCGCAATTTAGCAGCGAAAATAGGGCACTTATCCCAGTCATTAGTCTAATTCCGCGGTAATTCCATCAATTTATTCATGTGATACCTGTATTATAATCAGGTAACGGTTGGAAGATTTAGCTAGTCTTTGAGTGTAATGCTAAGGGTAAAGATCCGAGCATGAGTTTTTGTATAAGCTTTTCATTGTAAAATTCACATGGTTACTGATTTGACCTAGCGAAATCTTGGTTTAACATGCACGGGTTATAAAATACTAATCAATAAGTTGGCTAGGCTCGGCGTGATTGATGGCATAGATTTCGCTTATGGAGACGCCTGCCGAGTTTTTGCATTGTTTGTTTTGTACATTTTCCGTAATTTTTTTCGCAAATTTTTCATAACAATGCGCTAATTTCACCAGATAATTGATACACTTAGTTTCATTAAAATTGAATTTTAACCTTTAAAGCAGAGATGATTGAATGAGTAAGACTAAATTAGCAACCGCTATAGGATTGGCATGTGTATGTTCAACATCATTTGCTCAAGAAGAAGTAGGTATTGACTTAGGTGCGTTTGAGCTGGTTCCGACTTTAAACACAACAGTTGGTTTTAATGACAATGTGACTCGCTCTAACGATGAAGGAATTGACAGCTGGTATAGTACGGTTACTCCTAAATTTACTCTAGTGAACAACTTTGGCTTAAATACCCTACGTCTAGGTTACCAACTTTCTCGCGGTGACTATTTTTCGAGTTCTGCTGATGATTACACAGATCATTTAGTTTTTGCTTCATTAGGCTACGAGCTAAATAGCCGCCATCGCATTAAAACTAGTATTAACTTTGAAGATGGACATGATGACCGTGGTGAGAGTTATTCAATTGGTAATGGTAGTGGGTTAAATTCACCCGATGAGTTTAAAGAAAGTGAAGTAGACTTTATCTATTCTTACGGTGCTTTGAGTGCTAAGGCACGTTTAGATTTGACGTTAAATTATCGTGATTTAGATTATAAAATTAATACCACTGAATATAAAATACGCGACCGCTCGAAAAGCACAATTGGCGGAGTATTTTACTATGAAATCGGTGCGGCAACAGATTTGTTGTTTGAAACAACGATAACAGACGTTGAGTACGATTTTGCTACCTCAGAAGCGAATTCATTAGATAGTGTCGAAACGAGTTATTTAATTGGTGCTCAATGGCAATCTACAGCGTCAACGTCTGGTTACGCTAAAATTGGTTATCAAGATAAAGATTTTGATGCAGCCGGTCGCGAAAATTTTTCTGGTTCGACATGGGAAGCTGGTATTGTTTGGGAGCCGCTAGAGCGAGCCACCTTTATTCTAGATACCGTTAATGAAGCCCGTGAAACCAATGGTGATGGTAACTTTATTCGCAGTAAAGATGTGTCATTACAATGGCGCCACGAATGGTTACAGAGATTGCGCACCCAAGCCGGTGTAGCAGTAGGCACCGATGATTATGAAGGAAGTGGTCGAAGTGACGATGTTACTGACTGGGACTTTGCGGTTATATATGAATTTCGACGTTGGTTAACCTTTAATTTAGGTTATACCTACAGTGAGCGAGACAGTAATCGAGATGTAATAGATTACGACCAAAATATTTATCGTTTAACTGCAAAAGTGACGTTGTAGTTTTTGTTTTATTTGGAGTAAACATGAAAGCAAAATCTGTTCTTTGGCTATGGCTACTACTTTTTAGTGGTGTGGCTTGGTCGTTAGATGCCAGTTTAAGTCAGTATAAGCTTGGTTCTGGCGATGTGATAAAAATTACCGTTTTCGGCCAAGAGGATTTGTCCTTAACGACAAAGCTCCCTAATCACGGTGTGATAAATTACCCCTTCTTAGGCGACATAAGTGTTATTGGTTTGACTGGAGCTGAGTTTGAAGCAAAGTTGTATGCTGGCCTAAAAGGGGACTACTTAGTTGAGCCTTCTGTCTCTGTGACCGTTATTGAATATCGGCCGTTCTTTATCGATGGTGAAGTCAAGCGTCCCGGTGGTTACCCATATCAACCAGGCTTATCAGTGAATAAAGCGGCGGCTTTGGCTGGTGGTTTTACTGAGCGAGCCTCAAAAACGAAAATTTTTATACGCAGGGAGAACGACTCTGGTCAACAGGAACAGCTGAGCGCTCAATCTACTGATGTGGTATTGCCAGGTGACATCGTTACCGTTCAGCAAAGCTTCTTTTAATAAAGGTATTTAGATATTTATGTCAGCGCAATTAAATGGACAATTAGAGGCTAAATTACTGGACTCAGAAACCATTGATTTTGGTCAATATTGGCAAACGATACGTCGATACATATGGCGAATTATTAGCTTAGCAGTTTTTATTACGATACTAGTTGCCCTCGTCGTAATGTCAATTACGCCTAAGTATACGGCGACAGCTAAATTATTGATTGAATCGAAAGAAGCGAAAGTTCTCTCGATTGAAGAAGTATATGGCCTTGACTCTAGTCGCAAAGAGTATTTTCAAACTCAGTACGAAATTTTGAAGTCTCGTCATATCGCAGAAAAAGTGGTTGATAAAATAAAACTTTACGAAAACCCAACGTTTGCGCCTGGTTACGAAGCAAGCAAAGCAAATTTCGTTAGTCGGCAGTTAGCATCACTCAAAAGCGGTGTTATTAACGTATTGCCGTTTTTGCCACAAAAAGAAAAAACAGAACTGACCGACGAACAGCAACTTAAAGGACGTAAAGACTACGCTACTTGGCAAGTTATGAAGTCCCTTCAAATCAGCCCTATTAGCAATACCCAAATAGTGGAAATTAGCTTCGAACATGAAGATCGAAATTTTGCAGCTGTGGTGGCAAATACGGTGGGCGATGTATATATCGAAAACTATCTTGAATCTAAGCTTGATATGACTACCAAGGCTACTTCCTGGTTGAATGAAAGCCTGCAAGGTCTGCGTACAAAATTAGATACTGCTGAAAAACGTCTATCGGTATTTTACGAAACTGAAAAACTAGTCAATATTGATGGTGTAGTAGGTTTGGCGGCAGAAGAGCTTCAAAAGCTGAGTCAACAAATGCTTGAGGCGCAGGCAGCTTATAACCGAGCTGAAACCTTATATAACCAAGTCAACTCTGGCGCAACGATTACTGAATTGGCTGACCTTCCCGAGGTGATTAACCATCCTGCAGTGCAAAACGTTAAACGTGAACAAATAGGTGCCCAAAGTCGCGTATCTGAATTAAGTAAAGTGTTTGGCCCTAAACATCCCAAGATGATCGCTGCACAGGCCGAATTAAGTTCTATACAAGACAGTTTAAACGCCCAAATTCGCTCTTTGGTGTCTGGAGTCAATACTGAATACAGCACTGCAAAGCTTAAATTGGCAGCCCTTAAACAAGAAGTCAGTATTAATAAAGAGAACTTCCGTAGCTTAACCAATCTTGAAAGTCGCCATAAAGCGCTACAACGTGAAGTCGATATTAATCAACAGCTATATAGTTCGTTTTTCACTCGATTGAATGAAACCACAGAGCTAGGTGGTTTTGAGTCAGCGAATGCGCGCATGCTAGATTTAGCTGTGCCGCCTTCATCACCTTCCAAACCGAAAAAAGGCTTGATTATTGCCGCGGCGTTTATCGTCAGTTTAGGCTTCGGGGTCTTTTTAGCGCTCGCCATGGACGCACTCAATAGCGGTATTCGTTCAGTAGACGATGTTGAACGTAAGCTTGGCCAGCGTATGTTGGGGTTAATTCCATTAGAAACCCATAACAAAAAGAAAAACCTAGCCGTTAGACACTTTTTTGATGGTAAACGACATACCTTTAGTGAAGCGGTGCGTACTCTTCGAACAAGCTTGCAATTATTGAATATCGACAAACCCTCTAAAACCATCTTGGTGACATCCAGTGTGCCCAAAGAAGGCAAGAGTACGGTATCCATTAACTTAGCGTTCGCTATGGGACAGTTGAGCAAGGTACTATTGATAGATACCGATTTACGTCGCCCTACCATTGGCACGCAGTTTAATTTGCCAGGGTTTCAGCCGGGCGTAGCCAATTTGATTGCCGGTACTCATACCCTTGAAGAGTGTATAGTAACCGATGAAATGTCGGGTATCGATATCATCTGCGCAGGTACGATGCCGCCTAACCCACAAGAACTCCTTGCCTCTGATAGCTTTAAAGCCCTGATGCAAGATCTTAAAGGTCGTTACGAGCACATCATAGTCGACAGTGCTCCTACGCAAGCGGTCAGTGACGCCATTGTAGTATCTAAGGTATGTGACTCAGTGGTGTATGTGGTTAAAGCTGACAGCACCAGTGACAAGCTGATCTCCAATGGCTTAAGTCGCTTCTTACAAGTAGGTCATCGGGTTGATGGTGTGGTATTAAACCAAGTTGATTTACGCAAAGCGAAAAAGCACGGTGAATACACGGGGTTTTATGACCAATACGGCTATCACAGTTATAATACTGATACCAAGGCTGAACAGACGCAAAAATCTTGATCGACTTACACAGTCATATTCTACCCGGCATAGACGATGGCGCCCCTGATTTAGCGGCGTCGTTGGCTATGGCTGAGCAGTCGGTGTCAGTCGGGGTCACGCACATGGTGTGCACCCCACATATCCATCAGGGGTATTTTGATAATGACCCAACCTCAATCACACAGGCCTACCAATCTTTGGTTGCCCATTTAGCCCAAGCTCAATGTCCCCTTAAGATATCCTTTGCTGCGGAACTTAGAATTACACCGGATATTATGCTGTGGCAAAAAACAGGGAAAATACCGTTTCTAGGCCGTTGGGGAAATAGAGACGTGATGCTGCTAGAATTGCCCCATAGTCATATACCTCCTGGTACCGATAATTTACTCCGTTGGTTATTAAAAAATGACATTCAACCGGTCATCGCGCATCCAGAACGTAATCGTGAGATTATCGCTAACCCTGAGCGAATTCATATGCTCAAACGTCTAGGGTGTTTATTTCAAGTGACAGCAGGCGCCTTTATTGGACGCTTCTCTGATAAGGTAAATGAGACGGCGAGATTGTTTTTAGAAAAAGACGTGATCTCATACGTTGCATCAGACATGCACAGCATTAATCGCCGACCAAATGATATGGCTAGAGCGTATTTGGAAGTAGTCTCACTTTCCTCAAAGGATCAGGCACAACGCCTGTTTAAAACCACGCCATGGCTAATATCTCAAGGTAACCAATGGCAATAGCATTTCCTCGAGTCTTAATGCAGACGCGTATATTCATAAAACAGTACGTAGCGGTAATCAGTTTTTCGACACTCGCGTTTATCTGTTTAGTTGTCGCTTTACGCTTTACCAGTGCCAGTTTTGACTATTATCAAGTACGCAATATTCTCGCTTCATGGCAAGATTCGGGTAATCAGCAGACCCTTGCTGAGTATCAACGAGCGAAGAAGGCTATTCAGTCAGCTGTCGACAGCCAGCCTAGTCACCCTTTATATCAAGACCTGTTAGGTCAAGTGTACGAATGGGGCGCCATTGCCGGTTACGAAGATGAAAGTACAGCACTTCGAGCGGCCAAAGCACATTATTTGCGTGGAACTCAATTACGCCCCTTGTGGCCAGTCACGTGGGTATCATTAGCTATGATAAAATGGCGCCAGCAAGAGTTTGATGAGCAAATGCTGACGTATTTGCAACGAGCAAGCGAGTTGGGGCCTAAAAAACCTGAAGTTCATCTGTTGTATGTTCAGTTGGGTATGGCGTTATACGCCAGTAATCACCCCATGTTATTGCGTATTCGTGACGAGTTTTATCATAGGATCAGCCTTGGTTTACGAGATTCAAAAAGTCGGGGGCAGGTACAGGCCCTGATCAAACAGTATGACGCCCAAAAACGAGTCTGTCGTTGGCTTAGAAATGAGCCCCTGTCGATTCAGCGTATAATCCCGGGTTGTCCCAGGTCCCAGCAGAAAAGGCAATAAAACGAGTTAATCACTGTGGTAGAGACACAATAGAAAAATCTCATAAAAATACCTAGCTTTTAAACCAATCCCATACGCCAAATGAATAATTCGGTAACAAGTCGATACCTACAGCTGACTTCAATAAGTACAATAATAATATGCCTATCATAGCTGAGAATGTGAAAAATAAAGCTAGCAGCAGAGCATTAACAAAGCGACTTGCCCTAAGTTGGGCACGTGACATGTTGCGGTGGTTTTTACCTGCCAGAATTACGTAATAATAGCGATATTTGAACCATGACACTGTGCCTCGCAAATCGATAGAGTGATGGCCCCATTGGCGGCTGCTGACAGCGTTTCTAAGGTGTGAAAGCTGCTCCTCACTAAACGACGTTTGTACTGAGCGAGGCATACGTTCGAGTAAATTAACGATCGCTGGGTCTTCTTCTATCGGACCACTGAATTTTTTATTCATATTGCCACCTTTTGAGAACGACGCTTTTTACCTGTGGTTATTTTTAGCTGGTTGATGGATAGCGACAAGGCTAAAAAGACCACAAAATAACAAGCATTCGCCGGCGCTTGCAAAGGGAAGTCTACCGTCATATGTATGGCCATGCCGAGCATCGCCATACAACAGGCAAAAGCGGTGCCTTTGAATATAGAAGGCCTTCGCTTGCGCATGGCTCTGACGCTTTTAGAAAAACACCAAACGACCAGAATCACTAAAAGCATAGTTGCGGGAATGCCGTATTCAATACTCATCTGCAGATAGTCATTATGCGCATGGTCATAAAAAGACTGGATATTGGCGACTTTATAACTCGGGAATGAGCTATAAAAACTACCACCGCCAGTGCCGAACAACGGAAAGTCCTGCAACATAGGCAATGAATCTATTACCACTTCGTCTCTTCCTTCTTGCGCGAGGCTGGTGGCTTGTAAACGCTCTTGTACCTTATCTAAGCCGAACCACGCACCGACAATAAATACATCTATAACAAACATACTAATAATTAAAATAGAAAGACTTCGACTGCGGTTTTTAATAATTACCAGAGACAAAATACCGATGATCGTCATGGATGCAAAAAATGCCGTGTTACCCATGCGCGAGCGCGACATGACCAAGGCAATGACCATAATCGCCAAGCTAATGCGTATCAGGGCTTTACTGCCCAATAGGGTGGATAGAATAGAGCGCATTATATCGCGCCGAGTACCACCTTGATTACTTTGCAACGTAGCTACCATTAAACCGATACCTGCCGACAAACACAGCATTAAAAAGTTTGCATAGTGGTTTTTATACACAAAGCTGCCACTTGCCACATCTGATACTGGTAGGCCAAATAGTAAACTGTAGCGAGTACCTGACAATATCTCCACAGTGCCATATAACGCTTGTATTGCACCACTGGCTAATAACGTAAGTAAAAGTAAGCGCAAACGTTTTTCGTTGTTAATCAGTACCAGCACGACGATAAATAAACAGAAATAACTCATGGCTTTAAGCAAGTTAATTTGACTCTGTCCTACGTCCAACGATAAATGAAACTGCGTGACGCCAAATCCCCATTGGGTTTCGTAACTCACAGGACTTAAAAATGCCACAACTTGCGCCGATAATGGTATCACTTGAATCGACGCTAAAATTAAAAACGCTAACCATAAGCCAATAGGCAGCCTATAAGCCCGTAAGCCCATCCAGGGTTGGTTTTTACGTAAATATGCACATGCAAGCGACAGTGAAAAAATCACTAGTTCCATTAATCCCCAGGCCCAGGGTCTGTTTGAGCCTAATGGAATAGGCAGCCAGATAAGCAAACCTAACAAAGCATAAAATGCGTAGTTATGAAGTTTATTGTTCAATCGTTCCCTCGGTGCATTTCTGAATGCTTATAAACTCACGCTGTCATAATTTATGATGATGAACAAAAAAGCCAGGTGTAAACCTGGCTTTTAATAAACGAATAAAAAATTAGTTTGTCGACGCAGTAGTGTCCCCACCGCCAGTTCCGCCAGCACCCACACCTGTACCAGCAGGTGCAGCAGTAACACCTACTGTAGCGCCTGCAGCAGTAGCCGTAGACACTGTCGTCGGGTCCGCACCCGCGGCGATAGCGGCTAATAACGCATCATTAGGTTCAATTTCACCCGTTATTATAGCGGCATCGATGACGTCTTGAGCAAAACTAGGGTAAAGGGTTACCGCAAGTTGAATAACATCGGCAGCATTACCTGGGTATGCCTCGATGGCCCCTTTGGTGCTATCAGTTAATTTATTGAAACTCACCATATTACCCATAAAGTTAGCACTAATATCTTTATTAGAACCAACGACTAATCTTGCGGCTCCGCTAAGCAATGCTCCGTCTTCTTTGGTTACATCAGCAAGGGTTTGGTTAACGGCGTCATCTAACGAAACACCTGCATTCACCAATTCGACTATTGCCGTGTGAACGGTGCGGCCGGGTTGATTTTCATCGCCAAAAAGAATGTTCTCGGCTTCAGGCGACGCAGCGGCGTTTACCACGTCCTGAGTAGTTTGGGTACCCAATTGTTGGGCCATAGCGACTGGCGCAATAACAGCGCTAGATAAAAATAAACATGTGAATAAACGTCGCATAAAAGCTCCAAAATAAAAGGATGTGAGAGCGTATCTCACTAAAATCTGCCTCATAATAAGTTTTGTTGCTCGATAAAGCAACATCAGCCAGAGTCTTACTGGTAAAATAACGAACCTTATCAGTGGTTTGCTTCTAGTAATGATTTCCCTATCAAGTCAGTCCGAGTCACTCTTTTAATCAATATAAATAAGGGCTTATAGCAGTTTTTAATTCATGCTTTTTGATTGAATCAGCCATTACATAGCGTAAATACCGCTACTTCATACTTTAGTCTCGGCGGGCTTGCCAATGTAAAAGCCCTGTAAATAGTCGACGAACAAATCCTGTAAACAGGCTGCTTCCGCTTCGCTCTCGATCATTTCCGCTATCACTTGAATATTCAAACCGTGCGCAATATTGACCAACGACTGCACAAATAACTGATTATCGGGTTCATTGTGAATATTGCGCACAAAGCGTCCATCGAGCTTTAAATAATCGGGGCGAATATGTCGTAAGTGGGTAATGGCCGCTAATTGTGCACCAAAACGCTCAACGGTAATCCTCACGCCACGAGACTTTAACTGTGCAATAAAACGCACTAGGTCTTCAGTGCCATTGACAAGGGCGCGCTCGGGTATTTCTAACACGAGTCTCGCGCAGGTAGCTTTGTCATCAGGTAATGCGCGCAAAAGCCATTGATGAAAGCTTGTTTGGCTAAGAGATAAGCGCGATACGTTTAAACCGATAGCATGTGGGTGGTCTTTAAGTTTAATCAAGGCGCTGGCAATAAGCAGTTCATCTAATTTTTGTGCATAATTAAGTCGAACTGATGCTGGCACCAATTGCCCCATCGGCAGATAGCTTTCGTTTTTATCGGTACTAAACCGGGCAAACCATTCAGAGTACAAAACTTCATCTTTGTGATTTTTGATAGGCTGGGCGACAAAATCTGCATGCTTCTGTTGTAATATTGTATTTAGCTGATCTCGCCACTGGGTATTACTGTGCAGTACATCTTGCTGATGAGATAATTGCCATCTCTGTGTAGCAACACTAGCACCTGCTAGGGCATTGTCGGCCCGTTCTAATATATCCGTTCTAGAATCGCCAAAACTAAAGGAGCCCGCTCCTACATGGGCGGTGCCCAATCTGTATTCACTTTTTTCGACAGCATTAAGCTGAGCGATAATAGCTTCGGTCAGGGTAATACAGGCTTGTTGCGCGGTGTCTTCAAGCAATAAGACAAAGTCGGCTCCAGAAATGCGATACAAAGTGCCATTTAGCTCAGGTTGAGTGAGTAAACTTTGTAATTCTTGGCTAACCAGTTTTACGTATTCGTCACCTGCTTGATAACCTTGCTCGTTATTCACTTCACTGAGACTCGTTAGGCGAATAAGTAGCAAATAGCCTTGTGAATGTTGCTCGCTATCGGTTAACAGTTGCTCAAAGGCCAGTTCAAATGCGCGGCGGTTGGCCACACCTGTTAAGGTGTCTTGATAAGAATAATCACGGTAACGTTCTGCTTGATTAGTCAATTGGGTAAATAATTTAGCTAATTGCGCTGACATGCGATTTACCGCTAATACAATACGTTTCAGCTCTGGGGTGCGAGGAATTCCCTTAATTTGTTCAAATTGTTGCTTGCTGATCGCATCAGCTTGTCTTATTACTGCTAACAAAGGGGTGGTGATCATGGTGACTAGCCCGTAAAGCAAAACGAGCGCGCCAATAAATACGGCTAAAATCATCCAAAATGACTGTACTGCATTTTGCCATAATTGCTGATAACCAAAGCCAGGGTGGCTTTTTACCATTAACGTACCGGCCATCGTCCAGCCATCATTCAAATCGGTGCTACTTTCGGGTGGGATGAGGGGCAATAGTTCGACAAACCAACTGGGCACGCCTTCAACCTGACTAGGATTATGCTTTTCGATTAAAATTTGCTGATTGGCATCACGTAGCACCATGCTTTGATAAAAACCTCGATCGAAAATAGCGTTCATCATTGTATCCACAATAGGTAAATCGTCAGTCTCTGCAACGTAGGGCGCGATAGACAAGCCTAAAGACGTCGCAGTATCTTGCGCGTGTGACGCCAACTGCTGGGCCACAAAATTCCGAGTGTTGGTTACGTTTATCCATAGCGTGCCAATAAATACCAATATCAGTACCGCTAATAGGCTTAATCCAAGTTGTTTAGACAGCGGCATAAAATATTTCCTTCAGCATCATTATTCGCTCACCTGCATGCGTTCGTTTAAATCGTTCCATAAATTATTATTGCCTCCTTGCTGTACTTTTTGCCCGCGTCCTTGTTCTTTTGCTAACCACAAGCCGTCACCGTTAAAACTGTAAACGGGCAGCAGATCACGACGGCGAGAAGCGGGTAATATTCGTTGATTAATATTGTCGAGTACCAAAGGCACTGAATTAGATTCTTCATAGTAGGCAAGCACCATATGAGCTTGCCTTAAACGTATCGCGGTGACATACATTAATCGCAACTTTTCAGCGGGTACGCCCAATTCTATTAAGCTGAAATATTTTGCGATGACGAAGTCTTCACAATCGCCGGCTTGGGTGGCTAAGAATTCCACTGGCGTAGCCCAGTAATCGTCTTTACCCCAATGCTTGATATCATCGACAAAATCTAGTGCATTGAAAAAGTTATTCACTTGATAAAGTTTTTCATCAATGGATAAATTGTGGCTATCATTTAACAGTTGCTGCCAATCTTGTACACGCTCAAGGGCATCGTCTTCGTATTGATTACGAATTTTATTAAATAGCGCGTCATTGAACACAATATTGCTATCGGCTACAGCGCGAAGCATAAATAAAATCAATATTGTCGTAATGAAATAGCCAATAAAACGCATGAATGAAACGAAATCCTTTACCCAGCTAAAATGAAGCCTAGTGATAATTTAAGCAATCGGGAGTCACCTTAATAGCCAACGTAGTAACAGCTATTACTCATTCCATAGTAATAGCATAATGACGTTATTGCCGAAAAATTGAACGCTAATGTAGTCATAAATATCAATAGTATGCTAGCCCGTTTGGCATTAGCAAAGTATTCTTGATATGAACTGCTTAATGAAGTTCATCGTATTATCTCTTTGTTCATGAATTCGAAGTCTTACATATTGACCAAGACTATACCTTTTAATAGGACTGAACATCAGAGAACAGGCCAGCATATAAGAATATTTATTAATGTTAAGAAGTAGTATGGAAAGTCAAGTATCTAAATAACCCAATAGGTAATTAATAAAATATCTAATGAACCTACCTTAAACAGAACAGTGTTATATAATGGGTAAAAATAACATCCCAATGTGAAGTGTGTTTCTGTAAAATAAAACAGAATAAACAGTGACCTCTAATAGTGTACTCTGAAGCATTAATGAGCTTTAGTTGGTGTGAATTTAAGCGACTGGAGGATAATTGATTATGTATAAATCTAGTAAAGCAACATGGTTAGGTGTACGTTTTACCCTAATATTTATGATTATAAGCATGATAGGCTGTTCGCGATTCCATGCACCACAAAAACTATCAGTAACGAGCCAACCAGGTAGCTACCTTATAAGTAAAATCAAAGAGCAACAATTAAATAGTCAGTCCGAAGTCGTTGCTATGCTGCAAAACCCAGCATTTACCTCAAAAAAGTCAAATAGCTTCATTACCAAAAATAGACAGAACGTAGCTTCGCTTCTTTTAGAAATAATGGCTTCTCAAAACGTTACTCAAGCGGTGATTCATTTAAGCGAAACCGAGGTTTCAACCACAGAAAAATGGGTCACATTAGCATTGCAACTTTATCCTATTGATGCTTATCGTATAGTGGAGCAGCTATACGCTGACTCCACAATCGAAACCACAACTTTGGAGTCCGCTGCGCTATTAGCAGGTTTAAATCCTGCTAGAATATTTCCTGCAACCGCTTCAAGTGATACAGATTATCGTATCGTTCCATTAATCCATTCAGCCAGTCTGACGGTATATAATCAAAACGAAGACACCAAAACTCGATTATGGTTTAAGCTCAATGCATCAACAGATTGGTTACCAGCTTTGACATTACAATGGGAGCCAATCAAAGGCGCACTCTCAGGCTCAATCGTGCATTTAGAACCTGATACCACTTACGATGTTAAACTTGAATATTTAGATGATAACCAAGTAGTTGACGAGCAATTATACACCTTTCAAACTCGGCCCAATACGCCGCCCATCGATCCTGATAAAATCTATTACCTATCTGATATATATACTGGTGGTCAACTTAATCTAACCACCTTGGGCATTCAAGGCACTGAAGAGGGTTGGGCGCTAATTAAAGGTGATGGTACCGATATTGTCGCAGGGGAAAATGATAATGCTGCTATTGATATAGGAAGTCAGAGCTACGTAAAATTCGAGAACATAACGGTGAAAGGAGGCAGACTATATGGCATTGGCGCAAAACAAGCACATCACTTGTGGATAGATGGCTGTGATATCTCTGAATTTGGCAGAGTAGGTGAAGACATGCGTGACGGAGTCGCTTATGCAAATGCTGAAAGTACTAAAGCGATAAACTATGACTCAGGAATTTCGCTTCAAGAGTCAGGGGTAGTAACGATTGAAAATTGTGAAATACACAGCCCTAACGGAAAAGCTAATCACTGGGGATATGGGCATCCTTATGGTCCGAGTGCCTTATTACTGACGGCTCGTCATTCTGTAGAGGAATATCGAGGTCAATATATTATTCGCAATAATCGCTTTTACGGCAGTGACAATAAAAGGTTCAACGATGTCATTGAAAGCCGTGCGAATGGTAGACCTTGGGGGGGATTTATAAGAGATTCTGCTATTTATAATAACTATTTTGCTTTTGCCAACGACGACATTATTGAGCTTGATGGTGGCCAAAGTAATGTACTGTTTTACAACAATGAAATAGAGCAAGGCTACTGTGGTATAAGCGCTATACCAAATATGCTCGGGCCCAGTTATATTTTCAATAATTACATCCATAACCTGGGTGATGAGCGACAAAAAGCTTGGGCGGCAATTAAGCTTGGGGGGCTAATGTCAATGCCGGCGGGCCAAGTGAATATCTTTGAAAATCTAATTGTGACTAGCAGTAATGGTATCGCTGCAGCAGGGTTTAAGAGTGATTACACGTTTTGGGCTAATATAAGAAACAACGTTTTAGTACATGATGTGTACTGGAATAAAATGGGTTATGGTATCTATGATTCCGAGCAGTACGAAAACTCAAAATTTAAAAATAACCTAATATTTAACAGTCGCATAGACGCCCCCGCAGTGCTTGCCAATCTTGGAGACGACTTCTATCATCCCTGGTCTGAGCAAGCTGAATTAATAGAAGATATTGATAATTCAGCGGCGAGCTTTAACTTAGAGCTCGAAGCGCGCTTTATTATTCCCAATTTTTCGAGTATGTCACCTACTGCCGAACTCGCTGGTTCTCAAGTCGCTACCGATTCAGATACTAACGACACAGACTATTTAGTCAATTTCAACGACGGACAAATGCAATCATTTGACAGTCAAGACGAAGCCAGTGATTACCTTATTAGTGATAATGGCAGCACCCTTACATTAACCGGTAATACGTGGCAAAGCATGGCTATCGATATAGCGCTAACGTCACAAACAATGTTATCCCTAGAAGTAAAAAATAATGGGGCAGGTGAAATAGCAGGTATTGCTTTTGAAAATGATAACAAGCTAACAAGCTCAAGGATGTACAAATTTACAGGTAGCCAAAATTGGGCGAATGATTCATACAAATACAGTAACATTGATGAATTTGAAACCATTACCATGCCCATTGGTGATTTAATAACTGGTGAATTTAATCGAATTGTTTTTGTAATGGATGACGATCAGCCTAAATATACAACTTCAGAAGTGTCATACAAAAACGTGAAGTTCTATGAGCCAGCTAAAATGTTGCAAAGTGCCAGTAATTCGATGATTAGCGTCGGATTAACGAATGATTGATGCCAGTTGGTAGGGATTATTGGCTGCTAATTTTAGTGGATTTAAAGTGAAATCCAAAGTTTGGTTTGTTCTGATGTTCGTGTTAATTGTATGAGCAATAAAAGAGTAATGAACAATAGGAGATAACGAAAGGCTAAAGAACGATGCGCTAAATTGCGAGAAGCGTACTATTCTAATGGAACTTGGAGTTCGAAACGAACCTGTGTCTTTTATTCGAATAATTTTCTCTATTTTGCAAAGGAGCGCTTATGAAATTCTTTACCATGATCAGAAATGCCTTAATATTAACCTTACTTCTCTCAAGCCATGCAGCCTACGCATCGCTTATTGTGCGTGGGGGATTTTCACTTGATACAGGGTCAAACACGATTACTGGCAATGGACTAAATTGGTCGCGGTGGGATGCTGTCGTGGGCGTATCAATTAGTCAAGCGTTAGGGCTTTATGCTTCTGATGGCTGGAGACTCGCCTCGAGTGAAGAAATGGTAGGCATGTACAGTCACTTTATTCCCGGCGTCGACTGGGCGGCAAGCCTAGACGAGAATAGTGGTATAGGAGAGTTTATCTCTGTTGACGAATATCACGCTTTAACCTCTATTTTTGGCGTAAGCCTTGCCGAGTTCGGTGGCATTTCAAACGTTATTTTTGGCAATGACCTGGATAACGATGGAGCTTATCGCTCAGCAGGCGCATATTATACCGATTGGGATCCTGCTGCGGGGATCTATCCTGACTCGAGTCGTTTAACGGTAGACTTTTCATCTAATGATTTCAGTATACAACTTGTTAAATCGATAAGTGTTGATGAGCCAAAATTAATTTATTTAATGATTTTAGGTCTTTCGTTGCCTTATTTAAGAAAAAGATATAATTCAGACCCAAACCCAAAGGAACCTATGTATCAGCTAATATGTTAGCAACATTTTTTGACAATTAAATCTGTGGTCAACAACAGTGCCTTTCAAAGAAGGCACCATTAACCCTTTTCTGTTTGTGTATCCGATACACAAAATAAACAGGTTTTCTGTGGAGATTTAAAATGTTATTCAGTCTTCAGCGCGGGCAACTGTTATAAACATTTTTAACTATTGTATAACTTAAGACAATCCAAGAGCTCGTCGAATATAATTATATCTAGAAAATAATATATCCAAAACGAGTGCACCAATAGAAGTAATTCCTAGAGTAATAAAAGTAACAATAAGGACAAATATTACTTGGTTGTCATAAAGAACGGTAAATTTATCCAAAAAGTATTTTACTTTCCATAGAATCAACATATGGGAAAGATAAAAGTAAAAACTACGCTGACCAATCCAAGAAAGTAAGTTTCCCTCTTTGTCTTTACCATAAACCCAACTGGAAAAGATCAAAATACAGACAGTGCCGGTGGTCAACATTGACGTGACTTTAAGCTGAGACGTTGCAAGGCTGCGAGTGTCCTCAAATACCAACATAGCTTCAGCTAATGATAGACAAACAAATACCAAATAAGCTGCAAACGCTTGCCATACTTTTATGCTCAGCCAGAAATCTTCGCCTTTTTTACCAAAGATAATTCCGCCTATATAAAAAGGAAGCCATATAAAAAAAGGCAGTGCGCTATAGGGAAATTCACTCCATATACTTTCAGTTAAAATCACGTTTAAAGTATACGTAGCGCATATGGATACCAAAAGCGACAGCGGAAGGAGCTTGGTGAGCGTTGCAACATTTAACCTTTCTAGAAAGGGAGAAATGATACTTATTTGTATCATCACTATTACAAAATATCCAACAGACACGGATGTGCCATTTAGCAACATAAGTGGAATATCAGCGAAGATAAGATTACTTCTGGCCATCCTCATACCAAAATAAATAAATGACCAAATTAAAAATGGCAAGCCTAACCGCCAGACCCGAGTTTTCACGCTGTTCCAATAGCTTTCACTAAGGCTCTTGGAGTTAGCAACAAAAAAAGCTGCCAGAAAAATAAATAAACCAACAGGAAAGTTAATAAATTGGCGTAAGATAATGCCAAAATTATTGTTTAAAGTACCTACTGGAAAATTGGCAGTACTCCCCGATGCGTGGATGAGGACGACTGCAATTATTGCTACACCCTTCCATTTATCCCAAAAACTTATCCTCATGATTACACCTTCAATGGGAGCTTAACTACTACTTTTAACTTTTTTAAAAAAAGGAATGATTCGTGAGCCTATAATCCTCTTTAACCGATTATAGTGCCGGATTAACTTTTGCAGCTTACTTGCTTTAGAAGTGCCTTGATTAACAAAATCTGTGTAAATAGTTAACGAATCTTTTCTTTTTGCTTCTAGGAAAGATTCATGAGATTTCTGGCTATACTTTGCTCTAAAATCCCAGTTTAATTTAACGAGAAAATTAGGTTTTTCTAACCCAGAAAACTGACGTTTGATTGGATGCCACTTCGACTCTTTATCATATTTCTTCACTCGATACTTAACGCCGTTACGCCTATGTCTATAACTAGCGTCTTGTGACTTTACAATTTCAGCGGAGCTTATATCCTCTGTATGAAATGTTTTATCCAGCAAACCTTTTTCAAAAATGTCTTTTATGATCTCATTTCTAATGATTATTAAGTTTGTACCTTTACTGTCAGATTTATATTTATCCAACCATGCATCACCAAATGAAACATCCGCTACTTCGCCTACTATGTCGTCACAAAAATCACAGGCTTTTAAGCGAAATGCGCCCATGCCCCAATCTTTACCAAGTAAACCTTGCATGGGCGAAATATGCACTTTTGATTCACGATCAGTTACTTCGATACCATAATTATTAGCGGGTGCAGAAAGTATTTTATGCCTAAAGTCAATTTTTTGAATATTATCTGGTTTAACACCTAGTTGCCAAGCTAGGCTTTCGCCGAAGGCTGCTGATTTAAGGTGACCACAAAATATAGAAATAGTAAATTTTAGTTTATCTGCAAAATCTTGATCTATTAAAGCTAACCTCTTTACCGCTTTCACGAAACAAGGCACCCCAACGAATGCATATTTACCACTGTTTCTTTTGACAAAATCGAAAACTTCTGAAATTTCAATTGGGTAGTAGCGTGTTTTTGCCCCTTGGTTAATTTCTTCGATAGAGTTCGAAACTGAATATTTAAATAGTTTGCCCTGTTCTTGTGATTCTTTTATATGAATAACTTTATCTATATGACCTTTATCAAATAGCTGTTTCAAGATCCAACTGGCACCACCACCAGAACTACTATTTAATCGACTAGGCTCATGCAGATCATAACCAGCCTTCAAAGTTAAGTAAGTTCCTAACTTATCTTCATCACTTTTGCCAAGGGAAGGTTTAGCTAATTCGTTTTCGTGTGGGCCTTTATTAGAGAATGGACAAACCTCATCAATTTTTGGGTTGGTAACTTCACTGATAATTGGCACATAAACACCGGTGTCGCTAAAGCGCATGTTAATACCGCTATCGATAGCTGCACAACCCCCACAACCAACACAAAAACCACCATTGACCACTTTCTCTACATCGGTCTTCATAAGACTCGTATTCATTACTAATCCTTAATAGCGCGTCTTATTTTTAATACATATTTTCTATGTAAAATAACTTGGCACTTTAACCAAAATTTTAATATAAAATCGCGAACATCAAACGGGTAACGCGTCGACTATTTTTTTGATTTTAAAGTTTCGACAAGAAAATTTTGAGAAATATTCCTGTACTCTAAAAGTTTAGAATTTACGCTATTCCAATCAATAATGTCTTTAATTTTCTCTATACTCGCTTCTTCTTTGCTGGCAACTAATCTATCTTGCAACCCAAACATTTTTAAAAGAGAATTAAACCTTGCCATTCCCCTTGCCTTGTTACCATAAGCGATAAACGGTTTATTAAATAAAATCGCAAAAGCACAGCCATGAAAAGAATCTGTGATTACGTATTCTGCATTGTCAAAGCCCTTAAGCCAAGCTGTAACGGTAGGGTAGACCATATCTTCTAGGGTGTTCATTTCTTCCTTTGGTTTTAAATTTACCTTAAAGGGCTTAAAATCTAACTCTTTACTAGCTCTGTCTATGATACTTTGTTTGTCTTCATTTAAGTCAAGTATGTATGTTAAAAGGGAGCCTGAATGGTTCGGCTCATTTTCTTGTTCGATGATTTCTCTGTAATCATCGGGATCTAGAAGCATGGTTGGGTCTAGAACATGGACCGCATCAGTATTAAAATATTCTTTACAAAGAGCTACACCAGAGTCTTCTCTAACTGCAACACCTTTGAACCTCTGGATCTGTTTTTTGAACCTCGATGTTTGTTCTTCATTGAAGTCCCATGTATCAACACCGAAGGATGCAGCATAAGACATTAGGATAGGCTCATCACTTTTTACAAACCCGAAAAAGGCATAGTCAATATATCGATAAACTTTTGCCCGCCATACTTGGTCGCTGCCGACTAAATAAGCATTATAATTATTTTTAGTTATCTTTGAAAAATGCTGTTTTGTAGAGATAGGATTGGTTTTCGGCGTAATATATTTTTCTATAAAATATTTGGTGTTTTTTTCTATTATAGTTTTCTGACTATTGTCTCGCCATCTACTCGATAGGTAGGAAAGAAAGTGTTTTTTGATAAATTTTTTCAATCTTGCTTTTTTAGATAAATTGATAGACGGAACTAATAAAAGCTCAGGTTCATGGCCCAATTTTTTCAATGTTTTAAGCATGGCATATGCTTGAAGCATCCCGCCATAGTTATTGTTAAAATTGTACGTTAATACTGCAATTTTCATATTATGCTTCCATTTTTATTTGATGCTTTCTAATTACTTGTTTGGATCGGGTCGGTATATTTAATCAGGCCTTGCATGCTTATTTTTGTATTGATTATCCCTACAAATGTCGAAAATTTAAGGATTTTCAGTCTAATATCTAGTCAAAAATGATCTTAGACGAAATGATAAACTACTCTCCTTGCTCTCACGACTTGAATGCATGGCACTTATAGTCTTTGATATCGCCAGCTCTAGCGTTAACAGACGCCTTCTAAATAGTAACTTTCGATACTAGATACAAACATAATTTGGAAATATTTAAACAAAAAAGAACTGATAATCATTACCTAGGGAAGCATATGTTAGCTGTCACACTGTCCGACAATAAACCCTTCATGTATGGTGTATTTGGTTATTTTTATTTCCCCCCCTTTAAAAACATACCTTTAATCTGATTCAATTGTTCAGTTGTGTATCTATAAAAAAACAAAAAACTCAAAATGGGGTAACTCAAACTTCCTGTGAGTATCAATACCACAAGTAGAATAATTTGATTTGGAATCAGTGGGTTTAAAAAATGCTTAGCGACCATAATACAGGCAAACATGGCCAAGGCACAAAAGTAGGATGGGAAAATAGCGAAAACTAACTTCTTAATATTAATTGGTACATGTTTTGACACGATTTTAAAACGTATCGGTAGTATTAAAAAATTTGCGATAACGATACAAATTAACATAGTTGGAATGCCGAACCAAATGCTGCAACCAGCGACCACTACACTATTGGTAACACTGACTAAAGTTAGTTTAAATGCATCACTAGTCTGTCCCTGGGATATAAGTAAAGTTGGTAAAAACCAACCTATGATAGCTGGGAACATAACAAAAGCTGAAATATTCATAAAGATAGCGCTATCGCCGAATTTTTCACCAAATAAAATAGTTACCAGTGGATCCGCAATAGCGCCAAGTCCCATAAACATAGGCATCACTATTGTCGCGGTAATGACAACTAACTTTATATATAAATCACCCATATTCGTGCCTTCTTTAACACGTGAGAAGCTGGGTACCACCATAGAATTGATTGAGCTCATTGTAATTTGGTTTATCATATTTTCGCCTCTTTTGGCTGCATTTAGCAAAGCAAAATTAGCAGGTCCTAAGACCAAGCCTGTAAATAATGAAACGCACTTTTGATTCACTGTGGTTAATACTGCTGCCCCCAAAAGTGGTAGACAAAATTCTCGCAGTTCTTTCTTGTCTTCTTTATTAAAATAAAATTTGGGTTTGAACTCAGAAATAAATGACAAAAATAGTAGCTCTAAAGTAGCGAGTATCAAACGGCCTATTACCAATGACCACAAGCCGTATCCCAACTCAGCTAGAACAATAATAATGATGGCTGAGAGTACAGTGGCAATAAGCTTAACAATACCCATTTGTTTATTTTTAAAATTTCTGACGAGTTTTCCGTTGAAAACTACTTGCAAACTCATGAGAACAGTTATTGGTGCTAGACTCATAAAAACGTAGGCTGCTAGGTGCGAATAGGAGTAATAAGCGATTGGTGCGCCAATAAATACTATGCCAGCAGCAACCAAAATCGCTAAACCGACCACGTAAACCATGGTACTAGATGCATATTGCTCATCCCATGTTTTACGTTGTACGATATTTTGATTAACACCCGCGTTTACTGCGGTATTGGCAAATTCAATAAAGAGCATGCAAAATGCCACTAAACCGAAGTCTTCTAAGCTAAGAATGCGCGCAAGATAAGCAAACACCATAAAATCAACAATATTGATGCCAGTACGTGTGATTGAAATCCATATTCCCTGCTTTGCTGCCTGTTTTTTTAACGACATTCAATAATTCTCATTGTAATATTTCAATCCTATATACTGTAATTCGTATTAACTAAAATACTTTTTCAATCTTCTACTAGGTTTCTACGTTTGACGATTGTCCACCGGCCAAAATAATTGGCATCATCAGTCTTAAGCCATAGCTAAGTTACTGCACACAACTAATTGATATCCATAGATCATATGTATTAATAGTGCTGAGCTGAGACCTATTATGTTTATATTGTCTGATAAGCTCGACTCTCTTCTTACGTTACAACAGTAGAAAGACCTAACAAGGCTGCTTAACTAAAGTAGCCAAGATAAATTCAAAATCTAAGGTTTTTGAAACGATTTGAATAATTTTAGCCATTTATTTTTAATAGAAAGCGTGTCCGTTGTTGCAGATAGTGCTACGCTTTCATATGACATTTGTCGATATACTGAGTCGTTTTGCAGAACTTTTCGAATACTATTTATAAACGACTTTTGGTCGAATGGCTCTATTAAAAAACCATTTTTACTATCAACTACGACCGATTGCGCTGCATCAAATGTATTGAATAATACAATAGGCAATCCTTGGCTTCTTGCCTCAATAAGTGATTGACCATAGCCTTCATAATAAGACGTCATTATAAATACGCTGTAATCCGAGAGTGTCTTGGCCACATCATTCGTTTTACCAAGAAACCTGACATTTGTTGCATTTGAAATTTGACTTTCTAAAGCACTAATTTCTTCACTTGAGCCTGCGCCGTATATATCCAAAGTCATTTCAGGGATGTGCGCCATCATTTGAATCATTGCGGTAAAGTTCTTTTGCTCTTCGGCAATTCTGCATATGGTCACGAGTTTGTTATTTTTGTTTTCCCGTGGTGCAGTTGTGGGCAACTTACACGCTCTAGGAATAATAAACATCTTACTGTCTTCCACATCAAAGCGCTGACATAGCGCTTTTCTATCAAATGAAGTGTAAAGCGTCAGCGCGTCAACTCTGTTAAGAATCTTTTGCGCCAGAAGATTTAGAATACGGCCTTGAAAGAGTTTTGCTACACTATTTGACTGTACTAATACTATTTTAGGTTTTTGTTTCGTGAGTAAGAAAAATAATAAGTTTGCAGGATGATAGGTAATAACAACGTCATAGTTACCACGCATGGCTTGTTGGTAAAAACAAAATGCTTTGTTTAACATTTCAAGAAATCTAGAATTGAAGAAAAGCTTTTTTTGGATACAGAATTCAGAGTCGAAAATGTCAATTTCACTATCCGATGGGTCTCTATTGTACAACTCATAGAAAGCAATATTACTTTGTTCAAGGGTCTGTTTTATGGACCTAACAAGGTTTTCAATTCCACCAAAACCAGTACACCGATTAGGGTGATATGACAGTACGGTAAGTTTTTTCATAAAAATAAATTACATATTAAGTTATATAAAAATGGGTAAGTACAACCTTGAATATTAATCTGCAAGGAGGCGAGACCATTGATCTGCGATCACGCTATCAGAATAGGTATGACCTGCTAGCGCTATAATTTTCTCTCGTGCAAAGGGGACCAGATTCGATAAAGCTTCACCTTCAAAGTTTTTAACCAAGTGAACTAATGGGAACTCACTCTTAATACTCCTCCCATACTCAGAATCTTTTAAAACCACATTAGCACCATAAGATATAGCATGATAAAAAGTGCCACTGACAATCATTGAAGCTTCTTCATGAGCAAGAATAACGAAGGTAACAGATGATAAAAAGCCGTTTAATTCTTCGACCTCCATAAATCTATTTTCATAAATCACCTTGGGCAGCCTACCTTTTATTAAGGTTGTAATTTCATTATTAAGATCTGCACTTTTGCACTTGCCAATTATTTTAAGCTCACGTTTAGGATCCCAATCCTGAAGAATCATCGGCACGTTTTTGTATGGTTTGATATTGCCAAATATTAAACAATCAAAAGGCGCTATAGTGTTCACCTCGGTTTTTTTATAGAGAGGGTGGAATATAACCTGAGAGTCAAATTCATGAACACGCCGATGTGTAACAATATTGTCACTAAAAAAGCTAATGGCCCCACATAGTATTCGGTAACAGAATTTACTATGTGCTAGATGGGGCTTGTAATTATGACGTACCCAGATGATTTTTCGATAATAGATATAAGCAATAACCATGCCTAATATAACCCGTAATGTCTCACGTGCTTCTGCCAGAAAGCCTTTTTTCAAACAGGGGTAATCTTCTAGCCAATTCAATATCAGAACATCAGATCTTTTCCCTTTCAATAGCATTTTCAGCATGGTTTTGGGGGAAAGCGCAACAAACCTAACATCAGAGAAATTATTTTCCAGTATGAGCGACAGATTCAATAAGTATTCATTATCCCCTTGGAACCTAGGGAAAATACATATGGTTTTGTTAACGTTACAATTTTGCATTATTTAATGTTTTCTCGGCTATCATTTGTGCAGGGGGTTGGTTCAACATTGTGGAATAATGTTGCGCGGTCAATATGCTCGGCAAATTCATTGTTATTTTATACTTAGTGAGCATCTAACAGTGCAAACCAGCGCTTAACTTTAAAGGCAGTGTTCATTCAAATGTTGCGCCCCTCACATTACTTTAATCGAAAAATTCGAACTAGCTTGTGGATATGATTTAGTGCTTCGTCTAATGCATTAACAAAGGTGCTACAGCTACTACCACACTCGCTGTATATCAAGCATCAGGTATATTTCTCCCAGCAAATATTGACCATGGCATGGTAAAAGAACCATAACTTTATAATGATCATACAGCCGCATCGTGTACATTTCACCGACTTTATGTAGTAAACCCTAGTTTTATTTCAAAAGTGAGAATTTATTGTGCAATCAGTTCAGATTCTAAGATTAAACTTGAGCATAACTGACTATTTACTAATGACTAAGCTATCAAGTCATGACCCTGTTCAACTTCAACCGAACTCTTTATTTGCTAATTAATAATCGGTTATTTCCTATTTAACAAAACTGCCAAAATGTTGAATAACTTCATGATAGGGGACGAGCAACAAAGTACAGAACTTTGATGCCAAACTTTAAATGTGTCTTAACGAAGCACCGATAAAATTCTTCGTTTAATAGCCACAGGCGTTATAATAATAAACAGTTCGACGTCCTAGTTTAGTCTACAATTTTTTGGCGATATAATAACTATAAATATCCTGCCACTTTTGACTGAAGTTAAGCAACTATTTTAATGTGAGTAAAATGTATGAGAAATGGGTTATGAAATATTTAGTAACTGGGGCCGCTGGGTTCATTGGAAATTATGTCGCGGAAAAGCTTTGCTCGCAAGGTTATGACGTTATCGGGTTGGACAACCTTAACGATTACTATGACCCAAACCTAAAATTGGCACGCCTTAAACGAATCGAGCATTTTGAAAATTTTACATTTGTAAAATTAGACATTTCTGATCGAGATGCCATTGCCGCGTTATTTGTCAAAGAAAAATTTGACCGTGTGATTCATTTGGCTGCACAGGCTGGCGTACGATACTCAATTGAGAACCCAATGGCGTACATTGATTCCAACCTCACGGGTATGGCAACTATTCTTGAAGGCTGTCGCCATAATCACGTACAGCACTTAGTATATGCGTCTTCTAGTTCCGTATATGGTGCAAATAAAAAGATCCCGTTCGCTGAAGATGACCGAGTAGATTATCCTGTGTCGCTATACGCTGCGACTAAGAAAGCTAATGAGCTGATGGCCCATACTTATAGCCATTTATATTCACTACCGACCACCGGGCTGCGCTTCTTCACCGTCTATGGTCCATGGGGAAGGCCAGACATGGCACCATTTCTTTTTACAGATGCCGTCGTCAATGGACGTTCTATTAAAGTGTTCAACGAAGGCAAGATGCAACGAGATTTTACGTATATAGATGACATAGTTGAAGGAATACTGCGTATTCAAAACGTGATACCTAAGCCAAGCGATACCAACACATCAGAAGCTTCACCTTTTTATAAATTATATAACATAGGGAATAACAGGCCCGTAGAGCTAGAGGCGTTTATTAGTTGTATAGAAAATGCAATAGGTAAAAACGCAATCAAAAACTATTTGCCCATGCAAGACGGCGATGTGGTGAGAACCTTTGCAGATATTACTAACTTAGAAAACGAAATAGGCTTTAAACCACAGACAAAATTGCAAGATGGAATAAATAATTTTGTAAAATGGTTTAAAAACTATTATTAGCCTTATACATATAAGTTGAAGTTAACGGGTTTACAGCATACATTTACGCCGTTTTTTTAGGTGTAGATATTTTCAATAAAAATGTATTGATTATAGCGAATAATTTTACCCGTAAAAAGCGGGCAAGAATAATGCAGTCAAATGAGAACATCTCATTAGACAGCGCGACAATGGCTAAGCAGTCATGTCATAATAGTTAAATTTCCCTGCAGTAGGTTAATTGTGGCGAAGGGGAATAATTCCCTGACTGGTTTAATTAAGGTAAAGTACTCTTAATTTGTTACTAAATGTGTGCAGTGACGTGATGTTGGTATTGCCCTTGCTTAAAGTCCGACAGTTTTAAAAGTTATATCTATGTTAGTTAGTTAGTCAACAACATTGAGCGATTCTCTCGTTGTCCAAAGTATATATCGCTACAAGGGAATGAATATTTTAGCCAATAGCGCCTGGATTAAATGCCTAGAGTCGTTTTTACTTCTGCTTAAGTGAGATGCAGAAATAATTTTACAGGTAGTCAAACGAGATGATTCGATGAAATTGGAAGATGTAATAAAGACCAATGTTGGTGGTTTAATCACCGCGTGTATTAGCCGTAAGCAATTAGTAGATTTAATGGTGTGTCGTGTAAAAGATACACGAGAGGCTGAAGAAGTGACACCGCTGGTTATTTTTTCAGCTAACGGTCACAGTATATCTATCGCTAATAGCGACCCTGAAATGGGCAGAATGCTGAACGAAGCAGATATTTTGCACGCCGACGGCCAAAGTGTCGTTAGCTTTTCACGGTGGTTTAGCGATAACGAAATTCCCGAACGTAGTGCCACAACTGACAGCATCCACGACGTGCCGCTGATGTGTGCGGAAACGATTAAACACTTTCTGCTCGGCGCGAATCAAGCAACCATTGAGAAGTGTGACAAAATACTTTCTGACAAGTACCCTAACTTTAACGTAGTTGGCACCCAGCACGGTTATTTTAGTGAGGCTGAAGAAGATCAAATAGTTAGCAAGATTAACGCATCGGGTTGTGAGGTTCTTTGGGTGGGTTTAGGTAAACCAAAAGAACAGCTATTTATATTGCGCAACAAGAGCAAACTTAATGTTCCGGTCATTATTTCATGTGGCGGTTGCTATAACTTCGTTACGGGTGAGTACAAACGAGCACCTGAAATATTTCAAAAGTTTGGTGTAGAATGGTTACACCGAGCATTGACTGAACCACGTAAATTACTCTGGCGATATATAACGACTAATCCTCATGCAATATATTGTGTCATCAAACACCGATATTTTGTTTAAGGGGCAATCGTGAATACAAAAAAGGTTTTATTTTTACACAAGTGGTTTTCTCTGTCGGGGGGCGTTGAACGTGTTCATCAAAACCTTTCTATTGCATTGGCCAACGAAGGGGTCGTTTCCGAATTTTATGTTTATGATATTACCGGTAGTAAGAAAGCCGGATATGAGAAGTTAATTGAAACTAAAATTGCTACGCATCCTAAGCAAAATTCTAGCTTTGTAGCAAAACTACGTCATCTCTTTGCACATATCAAAAAAAATAACATTGACGTTATTATTGCCGCCACCGAGACGGCTAATATACTTGCGGGACTATGTGCTTTAAGGTTCCCCAGCTTATCAGTGATATACACAAGGCATTGTGCCTTTGATGTAAGTGACCAAAAGCTTTCACCGGCGAAAATCAAATTGCTCTATAATTTTTATTCGTTAACAGGCGGCTCAATCGTAACGGTTTCGGGCTCGCTGCAGCAAGAGCTTTTAAAGAATATAAAACTGGGTAGAAAGCATGTGGAGTTTATTCCCAATGCTGTGGTCGATGAACAAGTAGTGGTAAAATCCCTCACTACTACTGATTCATTTGAATCATCGGAATACTTCTGCGCAGTAGGGCGATTAGTTGAGCAAAAAGGTTTCGATATGCTCATTCAAGCGTATGCCAAGGCACGCCAAATTAATGCGGCTTTGCCTAAGCTAATTATCGTTGGTATCGGCGATTTACTTGAAGAGTTACAGACACTCGCTAAATCATTGCAAGTAAACGACTATATTGAATTTTATGGCTTTACAGATAATCCCTATTACATTATTCGTAATGCTCAGGCTTTTATCTTGTCTTCAAGGCACGAAGGTATGCCCACCGCATTGGTTGAAGCGATGTATCTTAATACGCCCGTTATTGCCTTTGATTGCCCAACCGGGCCATCCGAATTAATTGAAAACGGTACCAATGGCTTCTTAGTCGAAGCAAATAATGTAGAGAAGTTAGCAGATGCTATATGTCATTACGAGCAACTACGAGGCAAAGAGATCGCTCACAGTGTTAACGCATTTGAGTATCAAAGTGTTGCACGTCGGTACATTAATGAATTCAGTGGGTAAATAATGGCAAATATCAGCATAGTGCTACATGATTTGCGCGGTGGTGGCGCAGAAAAAATGATGGTGCGCCTAGCGAATCAACTAGCTGAAAATGGCGACAGTGTCGAAATGATTCTGTTAACAGGTGGAGGGGTCAATAAACCGTTTTTGAGTGATTCAGTTACTTTAATCGAGCTCAACGCTGCACGCACTTTATCTGCGTTTTCGCCTTTGCGTAAACGCTTAAAACAATCAAACCCTGATGGTATTTTGTCCGCTTTAACACACGTTAATGTGATAGCGAGTCTTGTCTGTGCCAGCTTAGGTTGGCTAAAGCGTTTATCCGTAAGTGAACGCAATACCTTTTCCCTTGATCGCAAGGTTAATAACGGCGCTGTGATGAAAGCAACATATGCTATTGCCCCTTTCATCTACCGTTTTTTGACTAACCCGGTGATTGCAGTCTCTAAAGGCGTAGCTGACGACCTAGTCGATTGCTCGGTTGTAAGGCAAAAAGACGTTTGCACCGCATCAAACCCGGTAATCACCAAAGAAACTCTCGAAGCGGCCAAGCAAGACGCTAAACACCCTTGGTTAATCGAAAAAGAAGTGAAGACTATTGTCGCTGTTGGTCGTCTTTCTGATCAAAAAGGCTTTGATATGCTCATTGATGCGTTCTCTCTCGTTCTAAATGAGAGAAATGCGCGGTTAGTTATTTTCGGTGAAGGTGAGCTTCGCGAAGACTTGCAGAACAAAATTGAGCAACTCGACATTACACAATCCGTTGATCTTGCTGGTTACACCGACAATCCAATTGCAGAAATAAAACAAGCTGATTTATTCGTGTTGTCATCTCGTTTTGAAGGCAGCCCAAACGTATTAGTAGAAGCCATGTCTGTGGGTTGCAAAGTGGTGGCCTTTGATTGCCCTTCTGGGCCACTAGAAATATTAGACGGCGGGAACATCGCTCCGTTAGTCGAATATAAAAATGTGCCCGAATTAGCTAAAGCTATGCTCGCAGAGCTAGCCACTGAAAACAATCAAATGAATCGCGACCGAATACTGGGCGCTGTCACAAGGTTTAGTGCCCAAAATTCAGCCCAAGAATACCGAAGACTAATTTTTTCACAGTCTAACAACAATAGTATTTTAGGGTAACAATAATGAAAGTTACTATCGATACCTTAAAAAGGGCTTATTTATTTACCACGGTATTCTATTATTTAGGTTTTTTAAGTTTTGTTTCCAAAATGTTAAGCGGTGGGCGAGCAGATAACTTAATGAGTGCCAATGCGTCGGGTAACGCAGCCAAGCAAATAGTCGGTATTTTGTTGCTGCTGGCGGGAATTTACTTGCTACTAAAAATCGACAAAAAATTGTTGTTAAACATGATCATCAAAAGTCTTTGGTGGTGGGTGTTAATCGGCTTCTTCGTGGCTTCTACTTATTGGTCGTATGAGCCAGGTATTACTCTGCGTCGCAGTATCGCTTTTATCACATTGGTGGTAGCTGGATTCTGTATTGCGGCGCATTTTAGTGCCGAATCGCTGATGTACTTTATCGCTAAAGCCATATTCGTAGCGGCGCTTTTAGGGTTGATCTATTTAGTTATATCGCCTAGTGGTGCATTAGGTGGCCATGGCGAAGGCGAACGGGCTAATATGTTTGTCGGCATTATGGGGGATAAAAATGGCGGTGCCCGCTTATATGCCTACGGTATTTTAATTTTGGTAGGTTTGGGTAAATATCGCACGCGTAATAATAAAATTATGCTTGCTGTACTAGGGCTATGTTTGGTATTTGCGAATTCAGCGACCGCCATTGTGATGGTGTTTGCTGGTGTAGGGCTGATTACATTGTTTAAAGTGATGCGCACCCGCAGCCCTAACATTAACCTGCGCCGAGTGATTATTATCACTCTATTGCTGTGCGTTGCTGCTGTCGTGATCTACTTTTTATACGCGTTTTTATTATCACTATTGGGCCGTGACCCAACGCTGACCAACCGTACAATTATTTGGGGGTTGATGGACAAATATATCGAAGCTGAGAATACCCTTGGTTACGGCTTTGGTGCTTTTTGGGCCAGTGATGCAGTATTGGGTTTTGTGGATCGTTGGGGATATATAGGCAATGCTCATAGCGGTTACTACGAAGCTCTGTTAAATGGTGGTTTAGTGGGCTTGGCTTTGGTGGTTATTTTGTCATTAAAAATCGTTAAAGATTTAGTACAAGGTTATATTACCAGCCAAAAAGGTGAGTTACTGGCTGCTTTATTGGCAATTATTTTATTGCAGTGCGTAGTCAACTACATTGCTTTCGTTATTATTAATCACAACAGCGCTGATATGTTGCTTTATACGGTCATTTCGTTTGTTGGCATGCTGTCTGTCACAAGCAATGTAAAGAATGTCCGTTCGCAGCATTCGCAAGTTTCATCGACAAAACCTCAAAAATATCTTACTAATAAGAATTCAACAATATGATGTCTGTTAATAAACCTCAGCCAATGACTGTAGACGTTTCCGTGGTTATACCTGCGTTTAACTGTGCTGCGAGTATAGAGAAAGCTTTAGCATCCGTGTTCATGCAACGGGCTTTGCCTAACGAGGTGATTATTGTTGATGACGGTTCAACAGATGATACCCAGCAAGTTATCGCAAACAGCGAATTTGCCGAGCGTGTAACTTACGTAAAACAACAAAATTCCGGGCCTTCTAAAGCACGTAATCATGCGATTTCGTTGGCCACTTCAACCTGGATTGCATTTCTTGATGCTGATGATTTATGGGTCCACCAAGACAAGCTACGCTTGCAAATAGAGCTAGCAACTAAACATATCGATGCCGTATTGGTTGATAGCTATGCCACTGTTGATTGGCATGGTGAGCGCGAAATGACCATTTCACGCAAGAAAAGCGGCAAGGTGTTCCAGCAGTTTTTATATAGCAATGTGATCAACGCGACCTCTTCGGTTTTAGCGAAGCGCGCCAGTATTTTAGCGATAGGCGGCTTTGTAGACGATCTACGATTCGGTGAAGACAGATTGTTATGGGCGCAATTGGCTATAGCTGGTGAAGTGCATACATTACCTATTATTACGGTAAGTAAGTTTAACGAGGAGGGGAATTTAACCTCAAAAGGCGATAAAAATTATCATTATCGCGTGGACTTGGTAAAGCGGCTATTAAGGCTTACAAATGTGGATGAAAAAGAACTTGCCGATATATGGTTCGCGAACATAAAAGATTTTTTGCGTTTAAGTTTCAAAGTTAATGACACCGGCAGTTACTTAACCATATTCAAAGATACGCTTAGCCATACGGGTAAAAAAATATGGTTGACTAAATATGGATTGCTAGCGGTATATGCCAAAGTATTTAGTAGTTTTAAGCCGTTAGTATCAAGTAAACCCAATTAGTTAAATCATTGCTAGAAGCGCACCTCCCTCGAGGATTTAACTTATTTGGGCAGCTTTCTCGCTAACGGTCATATCCAATCTTATTACTTTATTCATGGCCTATACTTCAGGGACGCTTTGGCCAATATATCCTCCTTTAAGGTAGTTGCTGTCGCGTTTCCTGAGTGTTATTTTCTCTGAATAGTACCTTACTACGTGGCGCCTTTTCACTGAAGCTGCGAAAGACAAGCCTTCGAGTCGTATACGCCACTATTAGAACGTGTAATTAAATAACTCAATTTCTTCGCGATAAAATTTAGCAATTAAATCAATGCTTTCTTGATCAAAGTCTTTGCTTGGATCGCTTTTTTGACCTTCAATTTTATGAGGCAAATCAATACTACCTAAGCCCATATTGGAGCTGATTTGGTTAAAATCGGCTGCGAGAGTTTCGAATTTACCAACAAAATCCATTGCAATATTGCCTTTATAATCCTTTAACCAGTATGTTTGGGGGCGCAAAAAGCCAGTTCCTGCGAATTTTTTCATGAATTGGGCAAATGATAAGTCGGAGTCTATGCCATAATTTTTTTGATGAATTGGGTCGCGCATGGCATTTTTGTACCACGAGTGAGCTCTGTGCCATGGGTTTCTAACAAAAGTAAACTTATAATAACTTTGGTATTGCTCACTATTAAGCGTTAATCCATTGTTAGGGTTTGCATGACTTCTAAACCCTTCACGAACACGGCGAATGTAATCTTTGATGTTTTCTGCGTTTTTGAATACAGCGGGTTGCAAACCAGGTTGCTCGATCATTCTGATACTTCTATGGTCTTGACCTGATCGTCCTTCGTGGCCGTCAAAATGCCCTAAGACGTTCTCTACACTGGTACCCGCACATTTTGGTATATGAATAAAAATGCATTTATGTTGATGAGAAATCATCCGTAATCCTTGTATTATTTTAAAGGGATAAGGCTATATTTAGGCCATTGCAATGCTTTGTGTTTGTTTTGTTAACTCTGAGTTTATCTATCTACCTTTGTTCGCGATAAATTTATACCGAGTGTTAACAGCCATTGCATTTACAGCGTGCATTATTACTTTTTTGCTTGAACAAAAATAGGTGGGCTAGGGAGTTTTATCGGCTTATGTGTCTATTTGATGGCTGGTGTTGCTAATTTTCGCAATCAATAGCCACTATGCATTCTCATCTTTATCCTTAATTAATTGTCAGAATTTTGTAAGTGAAATATAGTAAATAAATAGTTGTCGATACCTATTTGAACAATAAAATAAATTGTTAATTTGTGAGCTATATTTAGAGTTATTTTACAGTGAAAGTTTGCTTTATCGTATCTTCAATACTTCAACACTAGGAAGAATATAATGAACAACGTAGCACCAAATTCACCCTTCAGGTTTATTTTATTATTCACTTTACTCAGTTTTTGCCATACCTTATCTGCCACTATTATCAGTACAGCGGTGACAGTTGATTCTTATACTGTTAATTATCCTGAGCCAGACCAGGCTTGGAGGGAATCCCAGTCAGGAACGCAAAGAGCGAGCACTAGCACTCGTTCAACAATTTATGATACCAGCGTCTATGCTGCTACGGAGATTTTTGCACGTAACCAAGGAGTGGCTTTTTTAGCAGCTTGGAAGTACCAGGCTAGCGCAGCTACCGGTAGCGCAGTAATCAGTTATCAAGTGGAAAATAATGCCTCAAGTGCTCGACAATTCAATTTACGTTTTAGCCCTTTATTCGGCTTTCTGACTGCGTATTGTGCAGATCCTGATGGTCAATTTGATTTTGACTCAGGAAGCTCTTTGGCTTGTGGCTCTGACGATTATGCTACATCTGGTTATAACGCTCAAATATGGCTTAACGATGAGTTAATTTGGTCGAGTATGGCCAGTTTACGTTCAGACATAAATGGTGTGAGTCTTAAGACCGACGGGGCTGTGTTAGGGAATTTTGATGCGCAGGCGTCAACCTATGGCTGGGATACTCAGTGGTTTGATTTGCCTCTAGATGTGTTTCAACCGAGTGAACAGTTCAACTTACGTTACAGCGTCGATGTGTTAGTCGATGGGCGGGCTAGCTTGCAAGGTGCGGTTGCTTGTGAACCTTTTGATTGTCCTTATCCAGATAACGTCGCCTTTGTCGAGTATGGTACTCCCGAATTTTTAGAACATTCCGATCAGGTATTTCAATTTTCATCTAGTGCATTGGCGGTTGGGGAGCCCGAAAATTTCGGGCTTATCATCCTTGGTGGGATTATGTTGGCTAGATTGTTCGGAGGTCGTAAACCGGTTGATCATGCTGAGTAGTATGTCACTATTTAAAGACAAGCTAATTGGAATAGGCACGCCTATTCCATCTTATTTTTCAGCTGCGGCCGATTAAACAATAATTTTACTGGTTGCGTTTTAGACAGTTTACTTGCAATAAAGCCAATAATCATTGCCAGCACAACAGCCGCTAGAATATTTGCCGTGAATGAGTAAAGCCCGAGCTTGAGAAGTACCATTCTTGTTGCAGCCGGAAACGCAAAATGTGTTAGGTATATAAATAGGCTGATGCTACCGATATAGACCCAAAATTTAAAAAACACATTATTTTTAAGTAATAATTCAACTCGATAACACATAATCAAAAATGCTAACGACATGGCAACCGAAATAAATGGTTTCGAAAATGGATGAAATTCACCTCTATATAGCGCGAGTAGAAAGCCAAACCCTATAAAGAAGATAGGACCTAACAACGATAGCTTTTGGCTTTTTATTATACCGATTAGCTCGTTACCTTTATAAAAACCAAGTGCATAAAAGAGATATATCCAACCAAACCGTTCAAAAATACTGCCTTCAAACCAGCCGAAAAAAGCACCATTAACTAAATTAATGATCAGTGCTGCGCTCAATACTAAGGTTGGCGGTTGGTTCCTCAATAACAGTGTTACCGCATGTGAAAGGGCGAGTGCATAAATAAACCAAATTGTTGGTACAGGATCCCATAAGATAAACAGAATTTCATTTGCGGCCATATTTGTATTGGTAAGACTGTTTGAAAGTAACCTCACTAAATAAATAATGATGCTCCAAACTACATAGATATAAGCCCAATCCAACAGCTTCGACTTGTTTGCTTGTACCGATTTCTCGTTAATAGAGCGTCTAATTAACATGCCCGAGACCATAAAGAACATCGGCATTAACCAGCTTCTAAAAAAATTTGTTAGTGCCAGAACGGTTTCGGTATCATGCTGAAAGCTGTTTAAAATACCCTCGCAAGTGTGGTACATGACGACTAGACAAATACCGAGACCCTTAGCCAAGTCAAGCCAGGCATGCCTTTCACTGAGTTGTTTTTTGAGTGTTTGCATGTTTTATTCGCTTTAGTTTAAATAGACAGTGGTGCTTCATTTGATTAAATGGACTCGCACTTTAATAAAATTTTTATAAGTAGAATTTTATTTTTCAGCATGATTAAAATACTACATCAGGATATTGTAATACTTCATCATTGCAAGCCAATTTTTATTGGGGTCACATGGCGAAACATTGCCAAATTGCTCTAAATTCTTAAAAGTGTGTAGTTTGTTTAGATTAGAAAAGGTTAAGTGGTTTTTTTTTGAGCGCGATTACGTAAAGACAGATACCAGAATCCTGAAATAAAGAAATCCAGTTGGATTATTCATCGAACTGGATTTCAATTTTTTTATGCGAATAAATTTATTCACACTTTTTATATATCTTACTTACGGCGTAATCTAAAGATACCAGCCGCTGCAGCTAATAACACTAACAAGGTACCTGGCGCTGGTACATCGGTAGGTGCAGAGATTGAATCTGCTGCTGAAACAAACGTGAAACGTACCGCGTCTGCAATAATATTTTGACCTGAAGTTGAATTGCTGTCGTCTAACTTCACAAAAGCACCGCTAAGGTCAAAACTGTAGTCACCTAGGTCATTCCAAACGCTACCGTTTAATAATTGGTTTACCGTTGTGCTTAAGACTGTAGAACCAGAGTCAATGGTAACCGCGGCATTGCTTGCCCGAGTAGGTCCTGTCGTCCAAAGCATTTCTACGTTCCATATACCCGCAACCCAGTCAGTGCTGCTAGTTGGATCCCAAATAGCAAAATCACCAGATACGTTTCTAGCATCTGCCATATAGTTAGAACCAATAAAGCCAGATTCATAAGTACTGTATGTTAAACCACTAGAGGTAAAACCTGCATCAGTGTTGTCTACGGTGATAATTGTAGCGTTAGCCGCGACTGAAGCGGTTAATAATGCACATGCCGCTAAAGTACTAAAAATACCCTTTAATTTCATATTCAGTGTTTCCTACTGATTTCAAGTTAATGTATTGCTTATACCGATACTTGTTATTGAATAACTTTATATTTACGGTACAAAACAACTAAATGTGTGATTTACACCATGCATTATTTATGCCTTTTAAATAAATTTCTTTTTATTCAGTAGCTTGAGTTAGTAAATCGCTTTTTTTATTCTCAGGTGTAAATTTATTTGACAGTTGTCGGTAAGTAAAGTTCTCTTTTGGGGCATTGGTTCTAGGGCACGCCCATACTGGTCTGGGTAATAAATTACTCTCTGACTGGGTTGCCAAAAATGATATGGTATTTTTAAGGGAATAAGCTTCTTTATAATGAGTGGCTGAGGATTGAATAAACAACTTCTAAGTTGAACCTAGAATATAGATTTAAATACAACTTCACTCAAATAACCTGTATCCGACTTTAAGATTTATATGTTTAACAGGGCGCTGCTTTAATCGCCGTTTTAATAGAATTGCCAGTTTGAGGCGCAATATTTTGTTTCGCGTTCAGGCTTAAGGTAGGGGATGAGCAAGTTGAAAATAAATGTGTAAATAGAGGGTGCCAATGTTATTACAACATCGGCACGTTTTCATCCGCCAGACACTTCAAGGGTTGAGGAGCCCCCTTCGATTGCATTGACTATTTCGCCTTCCAGATAATAACTTAGGGTTTTTCCGGCTGATACGGATATATGATGAGCGTCTTTATAGAGAATTTCGCCATCTTTGGTACCACCACATTTGTCGTCCTCACAGAAAAAACTATCTAGGGCTATCAAGTTTTTACTCGGATAAAGCATGGCCTCAAAGCGTGTTTCCATGCGTTGGTCTCATGGCGCTTTTGCTGCGGGTAAAAAATCGGTAAGGTATTGTGCTCGTTCACAATAACTTTAAGCAGAGGAATGCAAATGTTGAAGTCGAAAATGAAATTAGTCATTGTGCTAGTGGGCACCTTTTTGTGCTTAATCGTTGGGGTAGGTAATGCTAAAACCATTGGCGAATTCACGCAAAAAATGGAGCACAAAAGTGGTTTTTTCGACTTTTATTATGATGGGGAAAATGACAAAGTCTATTTACGGGTTGATAAGCTAGATCAGCCGTTTTTGTTTCAAAGTAGTTTGCCTCAGGGCATTGGCTCCAACGATATCGGCCTTGATCGTGGGCAACTCGGCGAAACCCGTTTGGTCGAATTCCAGCGCTTTGGCAATAAGGTGATGCTCAATCAACTCAACACTGCCTACCGTGCAAGTTCAGGCAACCCTGCCGAGCAAGCAAGTATCGATGAAGCTTTCGCCGATTCTGTGATTGCAGGTTTGCCCGTTGTCGCCGCAGACAAAAATACTGTGCTGGTGGATTACACCGCGTTTTTATTTACAGACATACATCAAATAAGTGACCGCTTGGCTGCGACCAAGCAAGGCACTTATAGCCCTGATGCCGGTCGCAGTGGAGTATACCTAAAACGCAGTAAAGCGTTTGTGGATAACACCGAGCTCGAGTCATTAGTCACATTCGCAGGCACAGGCCCTGGTGAATTTGTTGAACAAGTGACCCCTGCACCTAAAAGCATTACCGTGCATTTGCATCATTCACTTATTCGTTTGCCCGATGATCAATACCAGTCGCGTAAATTCGTGCCAAATTCAGGTTATTGGGCGGCGGGTTATCAAGATTATTCAGCGGCTCTTGACCAAAGCATGAGTAAGCAGTTTATTCCTCGGCATCGCCTAACTAAGAAAACCCCTAACGCTAAGGTTAGTGAAGCGGTTGAGCCAATCGTGTATTACCTTGACCCAGGTATTCCTGAGCCCGTTTTAGGCGCGTTACTTGATGGTGCAAGTTGGTGGAACCAAGCATTTAGTGACATTGGCTACAAAAATGCTTTTCAAGTGAAAATACTACCCAATGGCGCTGACCCAATGGATGTGCGCTATAACGTTATTCAGTGGGTGCATCGTGCCACAAGAGGCTGGTCTTACGGAAGTTCTGTGGTTGACCCACGCACGGGTGAGATCATCAAAGGTCATGTGACCCTAGGCTCGTTGCGCGTACGCCAAGATTACTTAATCGCTCTTGGACTAACCAGCCCCTTTAAAAACGATTCAAATGGTCAAAGTACCAATACTGAAACGCAAAAAAATATGGCACTGGCGCGTATTCGTCAGTTGTCTGCCCATGAAGTGGGTCATACCCTAGGCATTGCTCATAACTTTGCAACCAGTGAATATGGTCGCGAGTCGGTTATGGATTATCCGCACCCAAAAATCACCTTAAAAGATGGTCAAATTAGTTTACAAGGTGCTTACGCCACAGGCATGGGCGCGTGGGATGATTATGTGATTGCTTATGGTTATCAGAATTACCCCAATCCACAAGAAGAAGCCAAAGGTTTGGATACGTTGGTCAGAAAAGCTCGAGCTAGCGGTATGGGTTATCAGTCTGATCCTGATGCGCGGCCATTACATGCTGCGAATCCGTCGGGTAGTTTATGGGATGAGGGCAGTGATGCCGTTGCTGAACTTATACGTATCAGCGAAATACGCAAAGTCGCCCTAAGCCAGTTCGGTATTAATAGCATTCCTAGCGGCAGTACGTTGTCTTCTCTAGAAGAACGCCTTGTGCCCATTTACTTATTGCATCGATACCAACTTGATGCAGCGGCAAAACTATTAGGTGGTGTTGAATACGAGTACGAAAGCAAAGGCGATTATGCCGAGCCAAAAGGCGCACAAGTTGTTAGCGCTGACGCGCAAAAAGGTGCTTTGAGTGCGTTACTTGATACTATGCAGCCCGATTATTTACGTGTACCTGCGCATATTATCGACCTTATTCCCCCTAAAGCTTATGGCGAGTCACGTAATCGCGAAAGTTTTAATGGGCGTACTGGGTTAACGTTTGATCCGGTGTCGGCTGGGGAGTCTGCGGCGAATTACACCTTGAGCCTGTTACTACAACCCCAGCGTTTAAATCGTCTAGCGCAGCAATACAGCATGAATAAAGACTTGCCAAGTGTGAACAGTGTTATTGCTACATTATTAACGCGCAGCCTTAAACAAGATAGTGACAACCAACTTGCACAGCGTATTAATTACGTGGTGCTAGATGGCTTGGTAAATGTTTTGTCTAACCCAGAGCTTGGACCTGAAGTTGAAGGCGCAATTGAGTTGCAACTGCGAGACTTAACTAAGTGGCTAGATAGCCTGAAAAAACGCGGACAAAACCGTGTATTGGCCGAACAGTTAAATCAGTTTTGGCAAACAGGCCAATGGCCGTCGCATTTTGTAGCTAAGCCCTTACCACCAGGTTCTCCTATTTAGGACCGACTTTGAGGGCGTGCAGCTATTGGCGTTGAGTGTTGTCGTTGACACTTAATGCTGGGCAGCGGAATTGAATAACAAGAAATTGACGATTAGTGGGAGCATAAAACGTTATATCGACAAGGTGAGACTTTTATTCTCCTTGTCGTTTTTCGACCTGTGAACGAAGCCATTTTCGAGCGTCTGCTTCATCCTCAAAAAATGCATGCTTGAGAGTAGTTTGTTGATAAATCTTTTCCCAGAACTGTTCAGACATACCTTTGTATTGCACATCATCGAATACCACAGCAGTGGCGATTAGATTCATGTTCTCGGCTTGTTTAATCGCTTCAACCATCATGCTTGATGCTTCAGGAGGTAACAAAGGCTCGCCGCTTAAAATGGTTAAACTGGCCCAGGGATTAACGCACAATTGCTCCCTGTAATGATGTATTTCACGTTGATAGCGAATGACCATCTCTGTATTGGCCGGTCCCCGGCCACGTATGACGAGTAAGCCACCTTCAATCGCAATACTCAGTGCGCCATGTGCAGGGAAGTTCCTATTTACCATTGTGCATTCCTTTGATATTTATCAATTTACTTAATAGGTATAACACAATTTTCGAGACGGAACATATAGTTGTTTGCCACTAAATAGTGGCGGAAAACTTCTGCCTAGTTGCTAAACCGAGGTACACATCAAACACCATGCATATATGGCGCAGCAGCAACTGTGCCTTGTAAGCGATGCAAATAGCATGGGATAAATTTACTACCATCTGATCTTCTATAAATGGACGCAGTTTATCTATTTCATCGGCAAAATATTTGTCGAAATCGATACCGAATTTTAACGATATTGCGGCTTTATCAACTGTGAGGTTACACATAATATCGCTGATTACATGTTGACGTATATGGTCATCTTTACTGAGTACGAGTCCTTTTTCAGGGGCTGCTTTATCGTGTTCGATTGAATAATAGTAACCATTGATATCTTTATGATTTTGGCTGTAACTGTCGCCAATAGCGCTTATGGCCGACACACCCAAGCCTAATAAGTCAGAGTCGGCCTCTGTGGTGTAGCCTTGAAAGTTGCGGGTTAACGTTTTGTTGTGTTGAGCCTTAGCCAGTTCGTCGGTGGGCAAGGCAAAATGGTCGATACCAATAAATTGATAACCGTAACTGCACAGTGTTTCGATCGCTAGGCGCATTAGTACCAATTTTTGCTCTGCATTTGGCAGTGCATCAGCGGGCAGTTTGCGCTGGGCCGCGAACCGTTCAGGTAAATGGGCATAACTGAAAAGAGACACCCGTTCAACTTGCATCTTGTGCACTGCTTCTAAGGTATTAGCGAAGCTTTCTGGCGTCTGAAAAGGCAGGCCGTATATTAAATCAAGATTCACTGAACGAAAGTTACGTGCTTTGGCGCGGGTGACTAATGCTTCTATCAGTTCGGTAGATTGAACGCGATTAATGGCCTTTTGCACCTTAGGATCGATGTCTTGTAAACCAATACTGAGTCGATTAAATCCTATGTCAGCCATGGTATCAATGCGCTCGCACGTCATGTCTCTTGGGTCGACTTCTATTGCTAGCTCTGCGTCGCTGGTGAAGTTGAAGTGTTTTTTAAGGCCGTCTATTAACCGTTTCAATTGTATGTCATTTAAAAAATTAGGCGTACCACCGCCTAGATGCACCCGTGTTACAGGCTTATGGCCCATGTATTGTGCTTGTATTTCGACTTCTTTAATTAGGTAATCCAGATAAACGTCGGCTTTTGATTGCAGTCGCGTAACAACTTTAGTGCATCCGCAGTAGTAACACAGCTTATGGCAAAAGGGGATGTGCACATACAAAGATAGGGTTTTGTTGTTACTTTGCTCAATTGCTTTTAGTAAGTCTGGTTTGCCAAACTTAGGGGTAAAATTCAACGCAGTTGGGTACGAGGTGTATCGAGGGCCACGGGCTGGGTATTTTTTTAATAAAGCAGAGTCAAATATAACAGATGAGTGCATAAAGTGTGCTCGCAAGTAAATCGGGGTGAATGAAAAGTAACCCTGCGAGTTTAGTAGAAGTGCAAATTAGAAAATTGATCTAGAACAATAAATACCAAGGCTAAAATGGTATTCAGCCTTGGTATTTATTATTTTTTTGCGGGCTTAAAAGTTACCCTTTGAAACCAAAGAACTTATTTTTTATTATTTCTTCAGATGCACCCTCTGGCAGGGAGTTTTCCCAATCTCCGCGACCATTACTTAGCTGTTTCAATACATCTCGAGAAAATATTTTAAACAGTTGATGATCACTGCAATCAATACCCTGAATAAAGTTATTTTCTAGCAAGTGGCGGTATAAAAAGCGCAAGTGTTCAGGGACTTTTACCGATATAAAGTCATGTAATTCACCGTGTTCGTCGAGCTCAGGGTAAACGAACAAGCGGGTGTTATCAGGGAATAGCTTACCAAAGCCTTCTAAAATTCCACCTTCAACGCCACGATAAGATTCTTCATCGAAGATTTGCTTGATGTTGATCATGCCAACAACAATACCGATCTGTAACTTGGTGTATTGTCTAAAATACGCTCTGAGCGAGAAATAACGAGTGTAATCTGACACCATCACGTTATAACCCAAAGAGTTAAGTAACTGTACACGAGCGATAATATCTTTAGATGGTACTTTCGCGTCATTACCGCGGCTGTCGTTGAGGGTAATTTCAGCAATGGCCATAGTATTACTAGGTTCAACGCCAGGTAACTTGTTAAACGCCAACTGACCTTGCTCAATCATGTCTACATTAAGTTTGGTCACTGGGCGAAATGAGCCGCGTATGGTTAGCACGTTCTTTTTGTAAAGCATTTCAGCTGGCACGGCGACTGTGCCGTCAGGCTTGAACATGATCGCACGGGTCTTCCAGCTTCTGATCAGGTGAATATTTTTTTCACGGTTATCTACATCTTCAAAATAGGGGCCTTTGAATTCAATGGAGTCAATTTCAATGCGACCCGATTTAATGTTATCGGTTAGTGAATCGATGATTTTCTTTGGATTTTCAAAGTAATAGTAGGCAGCGTAAATCAGGTTAACCCCAATAACACCAAGGGCTTGCTGTTGTGCCTCGGCATTGTCGTCAAGCATGCGCACATGTACTGTGATGTCCGATGGTTCAGCGCCAGGATACATCTGCACACGTATACCACACCAAGCATGGCACTCGCTGACGCGATTAAAGCTTTTGGCTGCCACTGTGGCGGCGTAAGCAAAATAGCGAGATGACTTTGAACGGGTTTCGCCTACGCGATCAATAACCAGAGCAAATTCCTGCTGCACCATGGCGTTTACCCGGGCTTCACTTACGTAACGTCGGTCTTGTTGTACGCCATATATCGCGTCAGAGAATTTCATATCGTAGGCAGACATCGTTTTAGCGATGGTACCTGCTGCAGCCCCTGCCAAGAAAAACTGCCGGGCGACTTCTTGGCCTGCGCCAATTTCGACTATCGTTCCGTATTTCTTTTCATCAAGATTCAGGCGTAATGCTTTGGCGCTGGTATTTCGCGAACTGGTCTGGTTGTCCATGGTTTCTCCAAAAGAATGTATGGGATTGACCCATGTAATGACTGGTTTGTTTGTTACCTGTGCGCATTATACGCACTAAAATAACTTGCTGCGTATAGAACGTGGCTGCTCTTGTAATTTTAAACCCTAAATACAGGTACTTAACGCCAAGCCTAATCAGCTAAGCACGTTTGTTTGTCAGCGCTGAGAACGTTGCGCACGTGATGTAAATCGCCGTCATTTTTCGCTGGCGTAATACCGAGGGCACAAGCCAACAGATTATACACTTCGATATTGTCAAACGTGGGAACATGACTGTGCTTAGCAAAAGCTGGACCATCAGCGATAAACGTGGCGGCCATTTCAGGTGCTTGATTGTCATAACCGTGCGTCGCGGTATGTTGTAATTTAAATGGCTCTGGCAAAGCGCCATTTTCACTGGCATAAACGCTCCAACCGGTGTCCGCTAATAACATTAGGTCGGGTCCGCGCTCTGGGTGGTCAAAATGGTAATTGGCCGGAAACTCGCCGCGTTTGAGTACTCGCAGGTGTTCAATCGGTTGTTGGGTAAGCGCTTGAAATGCACTGTCGACGTGCGTTTTATCGCCATAGAGGTTCAAATAAGGTGCAAATACCGGACGATCCTTTTTGTGCCAGTCAGGAATATTAAAATGCGACCAATCCACCTTAGCGTCTAGGTTAATCACTCGTTCATCCGCTAAATTAGCCATACCGTGATCAGACACTACGACAATATTTGTGTCGTCGCTTAAACCAAGCTTATGTATACCGGCAATTAAATCACCTATGTGTTTATCAACGTTCTGAATGGCATATATTTCTTGGGGGGAATTGACACCATTATCATGTGCGGCGCTGTCTACAGCAGAAAAATACAAGGTCACTAAGTGTGGCCGCTGAGCCTCGGGCTTGGTCAACCATTGCAATACCTCTGTTACGCGTTCGCCGTAATCTTTATTTTGCTTAAAGGGCTTCCAGTAAGTAGGGCGCACATCATCAATAGCCACTTCAGAACCGACCCAGAAATAAGTCGCGGCTTTCACATTTTGCTTTTCAGCTGTGATCCAAATGGGCTCGCCGCCCCACCATTGTGGGTCTTGAATATCCGTTTTACGTGAAAAACCACGGTTAATGGTTCGATCAAAAGGGTAATTTGACACAATCCCGTGATGCTCTGGATGTAACCCTGTTGCCAAAGAATAAAAATTCACAAAGGTTTTGCTCGGCATTGCTGGGGTCAGACTAGTGGCCGTTACGCCTTGTTGACCAAGACTATATAAGTTTGGTGTGTTTTGCTGGTTAATGCTCGCAGGGCGTAAGCCGTCGATACCAATCATAATCACAAAAGGCTTTGTAGTTTGGGCAAATACGAGCCCATTAAGGCCACACGTTAATAAAGCAACAATACAGCGTAAAAGTGTCATAGCACTACCCAAATTTTAAAGTTAAATCGATCAAAGTGAACGCTTTATTGGTTATAACCCTGATGAGTAAAGCCAGCGATACAATACTATAACGAATAATTATGGCTAGCAGTAGACGACCGCAGGAATTTTTTATTATAGCGCCTCTTATTTGCGCTATTTAACGCCCCATTTAACGCCTAGTTTTCGTCAATGGGTGACCTTTTAAATTGTGCTGTGAGTTCTTTCATCGGAAATATAGATTGTTTGAATCTGTTTTAATCATTTTATTGCATTTACCTTTCTCAGCATACTCCATTCCAGCCACAGGACAGGCCGATGAGAGCAGCATAAACAGCCGCTCACGACCCGTAAGTTTGATGTGTAAGTAATAAGCGAAAGCGCGGTTAACTGCCACACATAACTAATAGAACCAAATTGGATCCCATATACATAAATTGCTTGGGATACCTAAGACTCTTTTGGAGAATTAAAATGAAAATAAAAACCACACTTCTCGTTGCCGCAACGCTGTTTAGCGTAGCAAGTATGACAAGCGCTGATACGCTTACTCGTCAAAACGGCGCCCCCGTTGGCGATAATCAGAATTCTCAAACCGCTGGTCCTTGGGGACCCGTGTTGTTGCAAGACAGTCACTTAATTGAAAAACTAGCTGCGTTTGATCGTGAACGTGTACCTGAGCGTGTAGTGCATGCACGTGGTACTGGTGTTCATGGCTACTACGAAAATTACGTAGATTTATCAGATATAACCGTTGCCGCGCCTTTCCAAGGTGAAGACAAAAAAACAGACGTGTTTGTGCGCTTCTCGGCGGTTATTCATGGTCACCAATCACCAGAAACATTGCGCGACCCACGGGGTTTCGCTGTTAAATTTTACACTGAACAAGGAAACTGGGATTTAGTTGGTAATAACTTCCCGATTTTCTTTATCCGTGATGCAATTAAATTCCCTGACATGGTGCACAGCTTGAAGCCGTCACCCGTGACGAATGCACAAAGTGCTGCACGGTTGTTTGACTTTTTCTCACATCAGCCTGAATCGACTCACATGTTGACGCACTTGTTTTCAGATATGGGAACACCAAAAAGCTACTTGAATATGGATGGCTCAAGCGTTCATGCTTATAAGTTTGTGAATAACAAAGGCCAAGTTAAGTACTTTAAATTGACTTGGAAAACCAACCAAGGCCAAAAGAACTTCACTGCTAAAGAAGCACAAGAAATGCAAGGTCGTGACTTTCAACCTTTAACCACCGACATTTATACTCGTATCGGTCAAAACGGTGAAACTGCGTCTTGGGACTTGTACTTGCAAACTATGGATCCTCAGCAGTTAGATGATTTCGAATTTAACCCGTTAGACACGACTAAAATTTGGCCTGAGTCCCTTGTACCAGCTAAGAAAATCGGCAAGTTAACGCTTAATCGTGTACCGGATAATTTCTTTGAAGAAACAGAGCAAGCTGCATTCGCACCAAGCAACTTAATACCAGGTATTGAGCCGTCAGAAGACAGAATGTTGCAAGGCCGTTTGTTCTCTTATGCTGATACTCAGCGCTACAGAATTGGCGTAAACGCTTACCGTATTCCGATTAATGCACCGCGTAATGCCGTGATTAATAACCACGAGCAACACGGTAAATTACGTACCACGAGCAGCGCACGTGACGTTAATTATCAGCCAAGCCGACGTTTAGACTTGAATGACGATAATCAGTACAAATATGCACAAACGCCTTTAGCGGGCACAACACAACAAGCGCCGTTTTATAAGCAGCGTAACTTTGCTCAGGCCGGTGAGAAATTCCGTTCATTTAGTAAGGTTGAGCAACAACACTTGATTGAAAACTTAGGTACCACGCTAGCGGGCGTGCCAGAAGAAGAGATCCGAGTGATTATTAGTGCATATATGTACAACGCAGATAAAAACTACGGCACCGGTGTGGCTAAGTTTGCAAGCGCTCCGCTTAAGAAAGTGAAAGCGACCGCAAAACAGTTACTTGAAGTACAAGCTGAGCGTGAAAAACATGCGAAGAAAGTGGCAGATGATTTCAGCCGCATTTATTACAACGCAGATTTGTAAGCTCTGTTTATCGCCACCCCTCGAAGCGTTGTTTCAATCGTAGGGGAGGGCGATAGCTAATCACGGCGTGTTATGTGCAAGACGTAACAAGACACGCCGTATTTCTTTAGTCACTTTCACATCATTTAACTATTTAACTATTTAACACAGGATTTAGTCATGAACGCCATTTTATCCACCTCTATAAAAAGCCTAGTGGGCGTTATGTTTTTTGTTACCGCGTTATTAACAAATGCGCAGCCTGTTGATAGTGAACGCTTACAGACGTTATACTTCGACGCCGCTCGCCAAGGTGACGTGTCAACCCTAAGTGCTTATTACGCTGCTGGACTAAGCATGAACGTGGCGGATAAAAAAGGTTACACGGCTCTGATACTTGCTGCTTATCACGGGCAAACTGACACTGTTACTTATCTGCTCAGTCAAGATAGTATCAATGCGTGTCAGGAAGATAACTCAGGTAATACCGCGTTAATGGGCGCTATATTTAAAGGCAATTTTGGAGCAATCAAAGCATTGATTAGTGCTGATTGTGATGTAAATCAAACAAACGCTAATGGCCAAACTGCCGCCATGTTTGCCACGTTGTTTAATCGTACAGAGACGATTACTGCGTTAACCGAAGCAGGAGCAGATCTCACTGCTAAAGATGGCTCAGGTAATAGCCTAGTCGATATCGCCTTAAGCCAAGGTAATTATGAATTAGCTGAAGATTTGGCTAAAAAACGTCCAGTTAATTAAATCTTACCAATTCAACGTAGCCCTTGTCCCATCTAGGCCGTTTTGAAAATAGGTCGTACCAGTGCCAAGGTTTGGCGAATAGTCATACATAAATGCAGGTTAGTTACATTTTCTTTAACCTGACGTTGACAATAACGCGTGTTTGCCATTTTTAGTTGTGTTCGAGTTTGTTATTATCGCCGCCATATTTTAACGTTCTGTTAAATTATTAAACATATTCAGGGAATGAAAGGCGGAGTGCGTTTGTCGCGCTCTATTTCGAAATACGCTAAACAGAGACACGCGCTGTTATGATCATCTTTTTTATCTGTATCACTATATTGATCCTTGGTTATAAGTTTTATAGCCCATTTGTTGAAAAACAAGCAGGGATTGACCCGACTATTGCCACTCCGCAATCTCGCTTTAGCGAAGGTGTGGATTACGTGCCGATTCATCCTGTTCGTGCTTTTTTAATTCAGTTTTTAAACATTGCAGGTGTAGGCCCTATTTTTGGTCCTATATTGGGTGCGTTGTATGGCCCGATTGCGCTCGTGTGGATTGTTCTTGGCAATGTATTAGGTGGCGCGGTTCACGATTATTTCTCTGGTGTGATGAGCATTAAAGAGGACGGCAAAAGCCTGCCTGAAATCGCTGGCCATTATTACAATGTGGTATTTAAAGGCTTTATGCTGATATTTACTGCTATGTTGCTGTTTTTCGTAGGTGTGGTTTTTATTATGAGCCCCGCAGGTTTACTCAGTAACCTGGATTATTTTCAAGACACGTTTTTAGCGAATAATACCTTTTGGGTATTGGTGATTTTGGGGTACTACTTTTTAGCGACTTTGTTGCCTATTGATAAAATTATCACCAGGTTTTACCCTATCTTTGGTTTGTTGATGATAGTAATGACCACGATGATCGCGGTCGCATTATTAATAGAGGCGCCACACTTACCCGTAACAGGGGATTTTATGGCCTATTTTGAGGCCGATCATGCTCATGACTTCTTAACGCCCAACCCTGATGGCCTGCCGACTTGGCCGCTATTATTCGTGACAATTACTTGTGGTGCTATCAGTGGTTTTCACTCTACTCAAGCGCCTATAATCGCTCGCTGTTTAACCAATGAAAAATACGTACGCCCGGTATATTACGGCGCAATGGTATGCGAAGGCATTGTAGCCTGTGTATGGGCGCTAGCCGGAATTGCTGCGTTCCCTGAAGGCTATGTAGGACTTAAAGAATTGCTCGATCAAGGTGGCCCAGGGTTAGTGGTGAACCATGTCGCAAACAGTTACTTAGGTGTATTTGGCGGCATTATGGCGATTATCGCCGTGGCTGTTTTCCCCATCACTTCTGGGGATACAGCGTTTCGTTCATTGCGCTTGACGGTGGTCGATGCGTTTAATATTCCACAAAGTGTGCGTAATCGCTTGTTGCTAGCGATACCTATTTTGACCATTGCTTACTTTATGACGAAACTCGACTTCTCATTGATTTGGCGTTATTTCGCCTTCTCCAACATGTTGTTGTCGACCAGTGTGTTGTGGTTAGCCACCAAGTACTTGTTTGACCGCGGTACCTTTCATTGGATTGCCAGCATACCTGCGGTTATTACTACTGGAGTGACTATCTCTTATATTATGACAGCGGCGATTGGTTTTAACTTATCCCCTGATTTAGGCAAGCCGATTGGTGCAGTTGTCATCGTCATTGGTATGATTTTACTGGTGTTTACCCATAAAAAGCATAAGCCAGTTACGGTGTAATTATTGATTGGCCTAGGCGTTTAGCGAGCTAACGATACTGGTTAGCTAACGCCTAAAAATATTGATATAAATAGAAAGCTAACCTTTGGGTTGGCTTTTTTTATAGATGAAATTTAGGTATTTGAATAAGGCAATATGACGCAATAAAAAAGGGATGTCGAAACATCCCTCTGGGGAAAATTAAGGTTCAAGCGCGATGCCTACACCTTACCCCTTAAAACTGATACTGCACGCCCACATAACCAGCGGCACCTGAAGTGTTATAGGCCGCTATATCTTGGTAATTTGCATCAAAAGCGTTTTCGAGACGGGCACTTAGGCTAATGTCTTGATTTATCGCGTAACGCGCGCTGATATCAAATACTTCGTAGCCTTTGAGCTGAACACCGTCTACTGCATCATGTAATGAGCGCAATGTTGCCGCGAGTTTCCATGTGTCATTGTCGTAGTAAACACTGACACTACCCGAATTACGCGGGCGACGACGGCGCTGCTCACCGGCGGTATCTTCAGTGTCGTTATAGGTGTAATTAGCAGTTACGCCGATAGTGTCTGTTACGACTATATCAGCGATGAGCTCAATACCCTTTGAGCTGCTTTCCCCTAAGTCTTGTAAATAACCGGAGAAGGTGGCTAAGTCAAAATAGATGCTATCTTGAATTTTTTGATCGAAGTAAGTCGCTTCAAATTGTGAGCCAGACGCTAAGGTGTAGGTTAGGCCAACCTCAAAACCTTTGGTGGTTTCTTCTTTCAAGTCAATTTCTGATGCCGGAGCATAGGAAAATGGCCCGGTGTTTAAGCCTATCTCGTATAGGCTTGGCGCTCTGAAGCCGGTCCCGTATGCCCCGCGCAGTTTGAGCTCGTTTTCATCTAGCGCCCAAATATAAGCACTGCTTAAACGATAGCTGGTGTGTTCGCCAAAATCTTCATTGTCGTCATGGCGTACCCCTGCGGTAACAAAGAAGTTGCTCAGCATTTCACTTTGATATTCAACATAATAGCCTCGTTGAATACGCACATCGTCAGTGCTGGTAATCGCTTCTTTTTCCCAGTCGATACCGTACACTAAGCGTGTGTCTTGATTGAGTTCAGTGTTACCTAAGTATTCTGCTTTTTCTGAATAGCCTTTGGCTCCGAATCCGAACTCACCTTGAGTGTAATTATTACGCTCGATAAACATTTTAGACACGGCGAACTCATGCTCGGATGCACCATGAGAATAGTTTGCTGTGGCACGCACATTGGTTTGTTCGAAGTCATTAGTGCAATTATTGCTGGCCGTTTCACCAAAACCACAGTTGTCGTATTCACCATCACTGTCGGTATTACGGGCGACAAAACCAAGTTTTAAATCGTGGGTTGCTTGATAGCCTAATCGGGCATGCAGGGTGGTGTTGTCGTAACCATCTGCGTCTTGGGATTCGTTGTCAGCAACAAGGGAGTTAAAACCGTCGGTTGAAAAGTCAGACGCTGCTACGTAGTAATCGAACTTATCACTTGAGCCGCCTACATCAGCAGCCAAATTAGTGGCATTATAACGACCATACTCTGCAGAGACTTGCCCTGACGGTGCGCCTACACCGTTGGCACTTTCAATATTGATAACACCACCTGCATCAGCACCATAAACCAAACCTTGGCTACCGCGCAGTATTTCAACACGGTTAATATTGCTACTTTGAATTTGGCCAAATTTAGGTGCTACTTGGGTAGCAGTTGGGTCAGATACGTCAACCCCGTCAATGCGTACGAGTGTGCGGTAACCTTCTTCACCACGAATTCTTAAGCTGGTGGCAGAACCTGCACTGCCACTATTGGTAACGCTAATGGATGGTTGCGTGCGCAAAACATCAGCTAGATTTATATAACCTCGGGCTTCAATGTCTTGGCGGGTTATAATTGACACAGATGTGGCAATTTCACGAATTGGCATAGGTACGCGACTAGATACCACTACCATACGTTCGACATTTTTTTCGCTGCTATCGGCTGTAGTTTTTTGAGTCGTTTGCTCTGGCGTTTGTGCGATAGCTGGGCTGGCAGCTAGGGCAATAGAGATGGCGATAGCCAATGATTGGTGTTGCATGTGTGTTCCTCAATCTAATAAAGTTAACGATCGAAGGAGGGGTAAAATGCGTTAATTATTTTAATCTTGCAGCGAAAGGCAGTGACCTAACGCAAAGTTAGGCTTAAAAACCGTGAACGTGTTGACGCAAGATAATTTGATAGGTGCATTCTAATGAAGCCCTCCGCTTCATTCGTAAATAACTATTCAGTAGGCCGGTGTCGGGCTGGCATCTCTATGTATGCGTACCGTTGCGGGGGCAGCGATGGGTTAGTCCAAACAAGCCGTGATTTGTTTGGTGACACCATACTTCCCGTTTACCCTGTTCAGTTGAAATGGCTCACAACTAACAGGCACCTAGAACAGCGGCGCAGACCATACAAACAGTTGCCGTCAAAGTCAATGAATTAGGCCCTGCCCACCGCCATTATTGCCGAAAAACTAACATCTCCAAACCTCCGCCCCACCAACAAAACTATAAAAAATATAAAAATATAATGACACCCATTATAAAAATACTGCGTAAGAAGATACAATGACACCCAATGTAAATTGCGGTGTAAAAATCTATTTTATCCATGCTGTTTTAAGGAATTAAAAAATTCTGCTAGTAAAATGTAAAGCGACGAATAATTTGGGGAAAAATATATTGACACCCATCATAAAACTTCCCAGTCAGAAAATATCATGACACCCACAACAGATAAAATCAGATAAAATGACACCCAATGTAAATTACGGTGTAAAAATTTATTGTATCCATGCTTTTTTATAGAGTTAAAAAATATTGCTAGTAAAATGTAATGCGATGAATAATTTGAGGCATTAAGCGGTGAAAATGACGATTTGGAAGAGGTTCGTGCACACGAAGTTTCTTCGAAAGTGTTAATTGCGATGTGGTTGTTTACAGTGTGGTTATTTAATGTAAATTAAGCACTTTTAAGTAGCACTTTTGCCTTGCCTATTCCCCTCATACGTTGATGCTGCGTATGGATTTTAAATGCATTCATCATCAGTTCTGCACCTGCAGCACAAAAAAAGTGCGTTTCAAATTCAGTTGTCAACGTCAGCCATTGTGCTGAATCTAAGCCTAATCGCTCTAAAATAGGGCTTTGGCATTTATCGATATATCCGGTTTTGTCATCAATAATACAACGGCCTGTGGTCTCGACTAACTCACAATAGTCTTTTAATGAATATGCGATGCCCTTAGGTATATTCTGTCTTAGGTTACCCACAAAAGGCATTAAATTTTTTGGTTGTTGTTGTTTATTTTTGATCGCCTGAACGCGTTTTTTAATGCTGGTGTGTTTTGAGGTTTCAGGCGTTGTTTCCATCTTTGCCCTAATAGGATTTAAATCCACATAGGCCATACACGCTAATACAGCACTTTCATCTAACAAAGCCTGAGATTTGAAACGTCCTTCCCAAAATCGGCCGGTGCAACCATCCTCTTTGTTAGCCTCTCTGGCAATATGTTCATTGATATCGCGCATAAACCAACTGATGTCATATAAACGTCTTCGATACAGTTCAACCGTTTCATTAAAGGTAATAAGCTCGCCAGTTGTGAGTTTGTCACCAGCTATATATTTCTGGGTAAGTAGAGAACCCTTATGTAACTTGTGATAGCGGCGTAATACCTCTGAGGTATGTAAGCTTTCAGCCAATGGTTTATCTACATGTATTACCACATGAGTATGATTAGCCATTACCGCATAAGCACAAATGCTTATCGTAAACGCTGTGGATAAAAAGAGTAGCCGTCTTTCTACCCATTCACGGCGATGCTCGTAACTTTGGCCTGAATATTTGTCAACGCCACATAAAAATGAACGGCGAACACAACGTGAAACACAATGATAATAAGGGGTATCAATTAAACTGATTTGGCTTTTTCGAGGTTGTGGCATCGCACACCTGCTGACTATAAATGAAACACTTTATAAGCTTAGGATAGTTTGCAAAAAATAGGCAATTTTATGTTGGGTGTCCTTATACGGGACCGGGTAGGCGAGTTTACGTTGGGTGTCCTTATACGGGGGTGCTTGAAATAAATAAGCGAGTTTACGTTGGGTGTCCTTATACGGGGAAGGGTAAATATTTTCGGCTATTTGTCTTTTAGGTGTTGTTGAATAAAGTCTAGTAGGACCTTAATTTTATTGGGTAGATAGTGCTTGTCTGGATATAGTGCCCAGATGCCTTCTTCGGTCATTTGGTAGTTATCTAATACGGAAATTAATTCGCCGGTTTCAATGTAGGGCTGAACGTAATAATCAGGTAGTTGAATAAGGCCAATATTTTTGAGAGCTGCTTTAACTAAGCTGTGACCGCTGTTACAACGAAGTCGACCGCTTATCAGAATTTTTTCACTTTTATTGTTATGCATAAAGCGCCAACTATCAGCAGTGCCAACTAAACAATTATGGTGGTTCAAATCGTCGAGGTTTGTTGGCTTACCGTGCAGGGCTAAGTAGTCGGAAGTGGCACAAACAATGAGTTTTCGAGCGCTCAGCTTACGGGCAATCAGATTCGAGTCGGCTAAATGTCCAAGGCGAATGGCAAAGTCGTATCCCTCGTAGAGCAAATCTGCCCGCTGGTTACTTAAGTCGACACGAACATTGATCTCTGGGTAGGCCAGTAAAAAGTCATTCACTATGGGCATGATAACTTCTTCGCCATAGGTGATAGGGGCGGTTAAGCGTACATTCCCTTTCGGGGTGTCGTGAAAATTGGACACGAGTTTTTCGGCATCTGCTAGGTTGTCTAGTACCCGGCGACACTGCTGGTAATACACCTCGCCACTTTCACTTAACACCACTTTACGAGTACTGCGGTGAAAGAGCTTTATTTTCAACCTAGTTTCAAGGGCGCTCACCTGCCTGCTGATATGAGCTACAGAAGTACCGAGCTGTTTCGATGCAGCGGTAAAACTGTGGGTTTCAGCTACGGCAACAAATTCAGATACTCCTTCCCAAATTCTCATTATTACTCCTGTGTAATTATATTTTTCAAATCAAGATATTATCATTACTAATGTAAATATATATCATGCTGTACACAAATACATTCCAACGAATGTATGTATTCTTTTTATGTTCTTTTTATGTTCTTTTTTATTTTATAACTGCGCGCTATTAAGTGGCGTGACCGAGGTCATTATGAGTACAGGATTCATCAAATCAAAAGCCGCCGTTGCATGGGCCGCTAATCAGCCGTTGTCAATTGAAGAGATAGACGTGATGCTGCCCAAACAAGGCGAAGTGTTAGTTCGCATTGTGGCGACGGGCGTATGTCACACGGATGCATTTACTTTATCTGGTGATGATCCTGAAGGGATCTTCCCCGTGGTGCTCGGTCATGAAGGTGGCGGTATTGTTGAGCAAGTCGGCGAGGGTGTGACCAGCGTTGCGGTTGGCGATCACGTTATTCCTTTGTATACACCTGAGTGTGGTGAATGCAAATTTTGCGTGTCGGGCAAGACTAACTTGTGTCAGAAAATTCGTGAAACTCAAGGTAAAGGTTTGATGCCAGATGGCACAACACGTTTTTACAAAGACGGTCAGCCTATTTTTCACTATATGGGCTGCTCGACCTTTTCTGAATACACAGTATTGCCCGAAATTTCACTGGCAAAGGTGAATCCTCAAGCACCTCTTGAAGAGGTATGTTTACTGGGTTGTGGTGTAACAACAGGGATGGGCGCCGTGATGAATACCGCTAAAGTGGAAGCCGGTGCAAGCGTGGCTATCTTCGGTTTAGGTGGGATTGGGTTGTCGGCGATAATCGGCGCGGTAATGGCAGGCGCTACCCGTATCATTGCTATTGACATTAATGAAAGAAAATTTGACCTAGCCAAAAAATTAGGCGCCACAGAATGCATTAACCCAAAAGATTATGAGCAACCAATTCAAGACGTGATAGTGGCGTTAACCGATGGCGGTGTGGATTATTCCTTTGAATGTATCGGTAACGTCAATACTATGCGTTCGGCGCTTGAGTGCTGTCATAAAGGGTGGGGCGAATCAGTGGTTATCGGAGTTGCTGGGGCAGGACAAGAGATTTCAACTCGCCCATTTCAATTGGTAACCGGTCGCGTATGGCGAGGCTCCGCTTTCGGAGGGGTAAAAGGTCGCAGTGAATTACCCGGCTATGTTGAGCGTTATTTAGCGGGCGAGTTTGCTTTAAACGATTTTATTACTCATACAATGCCACTCGAAAACATCAACCGTGCATTTGAGTTAATGCACAGCGGCGAAAGTATTCGCACTGTGGTGAATTTTGACTAGCTAGGGAAGCTGATAGAGAAACCTTCATTTACTTAAAAAAGCATCGTTTGACGATGCTTTTTTATTTGCGGTGCTCATTAGGGGCTATAAACCCAGCTCAGACAATCCAGGGTAATCATCTGGACGGCGACCTTGGGGCCAATGAAATTTTCGTGCTGACTCTTCAATCGGTAGGTCATTAATACAAGCGAAGCGATTTTGCATTAGGCCATTTTCATCAAATTCCCAATTTTCATTGCCATAAGAGCGAAACCAGTTACCGCTGTCGTCGTGCCATTCGTAGGCGTAACGTACGGCAATACGGTTGTCAGTAAAAGCCCACAGTTCTTTTATCAGGCGATACGCGAGCTCTTTATCCCATTTTGCCTTTAAGAAAGCCGCTGCTTCGTCGCGACCATTAATAAAGGTACTGCGGTTACGCCATTTGGTATCGAGTGTATAGGCGAGAGCAACTTTTTCGGCGTTACGGCTATTCCAGCCGTCCTCTGCTAGGCGGACTTTTTCACGGGCGCTTTCTAGGGTGAAAGGGGGTAAAGGTGGGCGTGTACTCATATTGATATCCTCTTTATTTTAAAAATAGATGTGTGAAAAAGGTAAGTCGTGTTTCGGACTTACAAAGCGATTTCTAGCCTTGCACACCCTTTGGCTGGGACGGCGCAGCAAATCAGTACTTCATTCGCTTCGATAGGCGCACTGGGTAAACTGCGGTAGGTGACTTCACCGGATGTTTTTCTCACGGCACAAGATCCACAGCTGCCGCTTCTGCAGCCAAAATCGGGTGTTAGGCCATGTGATTCAGCGATTTCTAAAATAGTCGGCTCTCCGCTTTGCCATGGTTGCTCGATTTTGCTTTGAGTAAAACTGATTATTGTGCTCTGAGCTTCGTTCTCAGAGGTGCGTTGATTACTTAATGCTAGTGTTTTTTGGCCGTTTATCTCATGCTCTGCCTCGGTTAATTGGCGAATTAAAGAGGATGGTCCAAAGTTTTCAGCATGTATCCTGTTGTCAGGGATCTTAAGTGCAATTAGCGTATCGTACATGGCTTGCATAAAACCTTGAGGTCCACACAAATAAACGTCACATTCCCTATGGGTATTATCCAAATCGAGTATTTGCTGCAATAACTTGCCTGTTATACGACCTTTTGTATCATAACCGATACTCAATTGATCATTATCAGGTGCGTCACTAAGCACAGAGTAGTAGTGTATCTGCTTAGCGCTTTTTCGTTCTAAATCGATAAACTCATCTTTAAACGCCCGCTGTTCACTATTTTTCGCTGAGTGAATGATGGTCATTGGTCGGATGTGGCGGGTCCGAAGGCCTTCATTTAGAGCATCTTGTGCTATGGATATCATAGGCGTTATGCCCACACCTGCACAAATTAATACCGCTGGGCGCTTGAGCTGGTTATCAATGTAAAACGTTCCGCGGGGGGCTTTGATATCAATAAGGCTACCCAGTGTTAAGTTGTCATGAAGCATTTTTGACACTAGTCCATCGGCCTCGCGCTTAACCGATATACGGTAGTGGTCCGCGCCTGGTGCAGATGAAACCGTGTAATTGCGTATTGATTGTTTTTGCTTTGCGCCGCCAGAGATACCTATTGTTAAATACTGCCCAGGATTGAAGGGAAGAACGGTGGTTGAGTTATCGGGGATGAGATAAAACGAACGAATAGTGGTGCTTTCATCACCTACTTTACTTACCTTGAATGTTTGCCACTGGTTACGATCTTTTTTAGCTTGGAGTACTGAGTTGGCGTGGTTCCATGTGCCTGTGTGTAAGGTATTAGGTGAGTATTCGTTGAAGCTGGCACGAAACGGCAGAGCGTTTCTAAGGCGAATTCCTTTAGACAAGGTAAACTGCCAACCGAGTTCGGCGCCTTTAAAAGCGACAACGCGTGGGTCGTCTTTAGTTAATACCGTTACTGTTCCGGTTAACATCAGCAAATCACCCGTGGCAAAGTCAGCGAATAACAGTCCTGCCTTTGGGTTCACTAAAAAATTACCCAGGGTATTAAAAAAATTATTACCAGCGTAATCTGGGATGGTCAGTATATCGGCGAGTGGCTCGTTATCGTTTACCTCCACAAAACCAGGCATGCCGCCCCGGTGAGAAACATCTACACCTAATGTTTGTTCGTGCTTATTGTTGGCTATATCGCCCGCTGAACTGGCAACAAAAAAGGTATCGGCGTGATTAATAACCGTTTTAGCTTGCTGATCCAAACGTTCAAAATATTCCGCACTAGGGGCGTCAAAAGGCTCATCGGGTGCGCGAATAAAGCGAATATCTCGGGTCTGAATATATTGTGGGCAGTTGCCAAACGATTGCTCGATTTCTAAGGATAGCTGTTGCCCTGATATATGACTTATTCTAGCATTCACGCGATTTCGACGCCGTGTTGGTACTTCAATACCCAATAACCCTAGGCGTGCTCCTTTGGTGAGTGAACCTTGCAGTGGATCACCTTTTATTACCGAGTTTTGGATAGATAACTCATTTGGTGATGGAGACTGCACAAAACCAGGGGAACCAGGCAGAATAGATGCCCACAATTGCTCGTTTGCATCTGTGCTACCCACCACGACAAAGGGCAATTTCTTAAAAAATTCACGATGCTGCTGCGGCATAAAGGAACGGATCGCTCTGCGACCAATGGCATCCATTTGCTTATCCTTACCCGCTCGATTTTGCATCTGCTGTTCACCGATATGAAAAGGGGCGGATGGGTCTTTAGGGATCATATGTTGCTCCGGCGCAGTGAAATCTGCGTTATGCCTAGCGATGGGTCGTGAAAAGGCCGAGTAGACGGCCACTTTATTCTTTGAACGTTTTAGCAAGATTTATGCAAGTAGACCCGCTTTTGTGGTAGCCATGGGTTTAAACCCATCGAGGGCTTCAATATTCGTTAAAAAGCGGCGTACATTTGGGTATGCTTCTAGGGATACATTGCCCTCTGGTGCGTGGGCGGTATAGGTGTATATCGCTACATCAGCTATGGTGACACTGTCGCCCACCAAAAACTCACGACCAATCAAGTGAGCCTCAAGTTTAGTTAATACTTTGTCAGCAGTTGCTTTGGCAAAATCAGCATCTAAAGGTGCGTTGAACACCGTTATTAGGCGCGCTGCACAAGGACCAAAGGCGATTTCGCCGGCGGCCAGACTCAAAAACTTTTGCACTTGGGCTTCAAGCTCGGGATCTAATGGCAGAAATGCCGGCGCATACTTGCGTGCCAAGTAGACTAAAATAGCGTTTGAGTCTGAAATAACCACATCGCCATCTTCAAGTACAGGTACTTGACCCGCTGGGTTAAGGGCTAGGAATGGCGCTTCTTTGTGTTCACCGGCCGCTAAGTCAACATTGATAACGTCGTGGGCGATACCCGCTAAGTTTGCAAAAAGTTCTGCCCGCTGGGCGTGACCTGATAGTGGGAATGAATGGATACGAATGGTATTTGACATAAAATAAACCTTTTTAAGTTGCACTGCATTATCGCTTTGCACAGATATGCCGTTAACGAGTCTTTTGCTGGTGGCTTTCTGTTGCTTAGTGTTGAACAAATAATAGGCATGAATTGTTCTTTGAACAATATGTTGATTTATGGAATAACTATGTATAATTCGTTCATAGATTATGGGTGAGTCGAAATGGGGAATTGTGATGGATACATTAGATGGCATGCGAACGTTTTTGGCGGTGGCGCGACAAAAGTCTTTTACCGGCGGAGCAAAGCAACTTGGTATCAGTACTAAGTTAGCCAGTAAATACGTAGCACAACTGGAAACGAAGCATGCAGCGTTGTTGTTTCATCGCACAACAAGAAGCGTAACACTCACCGACACAGGACGGGCATATTTTGAACTGTGTGTGCCATTATTAGAGCAGTTTGATGAGTTAGAAGATGTTATTCAGCATCGTCAAGCGTCGTTATCAGGTACGGTCCGGTTAACTGCCCCTACAGCTTTTGGCAGCACCAAGTTAGTAGGCGCACTGGCACCTTTTTTAAAGTTGCATCCCAATATGAGTGTTGAGCTAAATCTGTCTGATCAGCATGTTGCTATTATCGACGAAGGCGTAGACGTGGCAATACGTTTCGGTCAATTACAGGATTCAACGCTTATTGCTAAGAAGCTAATGAAGATGCGAATTGTGGTATTTGCTTCCCCGGACTATCTAGAGCGTCATGGAAAGCCAGGCCACCCTAGTGCGCTGTCGACACATAATTGCTTGATGCAAAAGTCCCAAGTCGATCCCGAAAATTGGAGATTCAAAGTGGATGGTAAGCTTGTAGTCGTTAATGTGCGTGGCGCATTTGCTTCTAATTCACCAAGAGCCATCACGCATATGGCGTCCCAAGGTTTGGGGATAGGTATGGGCCCCAAATACGTAACAGAGCCCTACTTAAAGGATGGTAGTTTGCAGTTGTTATTTGAAGATTACGAAGCAAACGAATTAATGTTGAATGCCGTATATGCGTCTAACCGACATTTACCAGTGCGAATAAGAGCACTGCTTGATCACTTAGCAGTGACGTTCGCCGAATAGTGAACACTCAAAGTAATCGTTGAATCGGCTGGCTGAGCAGAGCACTTTCCAGTTGTTTTAAGCCTTGCTCGCTGGGGACGCCGAAGCGTAGCGCATTTTTTTCGTCGCACAGACGTACATAAATACCTTGCTTACATAGCGCATGAAATAGCGCGGGAGCCTGAGGGATGAGTAGGGTTTTAAATAAGCTCGTACCGCGAATAGGTTGCGCAAACACATCGACTAACAAACTTTCTAAGCGGCCACTTAAGTGATTGAGGGCAGTGCGTTGTTTCTTTTGCCAACGCTTGTCTGTTAAGGCTTGTATACCCACAAACTGTGCGGGGCCGTTTACCGCCCAAGGCCCTAAAACGTCAGCCATAGGCTTGAGCCAATAATCACGCGCGATAACAAAACCGAGGCGAATACCTGCTAAACCAAAAAATTTTCCCACGGAACGTAAGATAATCAAGGCGTCTTGATTGATATTGTTATTCAGTAAATCGCTGTGACTGGCCAGTAGTGGTGCCATTGTGTGTTCTGGTGTGGCATCCATAAAGGCTTCATCGATAATTAACAAGCCCTTTTTGGCGCTGACTGTAAGGAGCAAGTCAGTTAACTGCTGCCTTGTGTGCAATTTTCCGGATGGATTATTGGGGTTGATCACAAGGACAATGTCGCCTTGCTTGATTAGCGTAATATCCGGAGTGTCTTGATAATCTAATGTTTGGTAATGGGCGCTTTGCCAAGCCTTTCGATGTTCTTGGTAGCCCACAGCTGGTAACCATACTCGGGTGTACGCGAAACCTTGCAATGTACAAAGCTGCGGTAATGCCTGAATAATACTTTGACTGCCAGCAGTGGCCAGTAAACTCGGCGTTTGGTAATAATCACGAGCAGCTTTGAGTAAGGCGTCAGACTGTTGTGGTAAACGTTGCCAACACGTTGCTGGAAGCAGGCCTACTGGATAAGTCGTCGGTGCGATCCCCGTGGATAAGTCGAGCCATTTTTCACCTGCAATGTTGTAGCGCAGCGCAATATCAGATAGTTGGCCACCGTGAATTAGCATTTGGCCAGACATATGTTCATCCATTAAAAATCTCTCTTTAAAAAATAGCGTTAGCCGTTAAGCCGATGCTTAGCACGGCAAACGCAAACAACCAGGCGCTGCGTTTCACAAGGGCGACACTGCGCGGAATATCTCCTAATGCCACGACGTTGCCGTTACCCAACAATGGACTGCGAATGATATTACCTTGATAGTGGGCGGTGCCGCCTAATGTAAAGCCTAGGGCGCTTGCACCGGTGGCCATGCATCGCCCACCATTTTTACTTTTGTAGTCTTTTGCTTGTCTCCATGCGCGGGATATATGTTCAAATGCCAAGTGCTTGGACTGGTGTGTTTTTGGCGCGGCTAATACATAGAGTAGGGACGTACAATAGGTGCTTGCCCAGCCTAGATGATCATCTGCCCGTGCTGCCCACCAACCAAAATATAAAAAGCGCGGCGTTTTATAGCCCCACATAGCGTCTAACGTGTTGATTAATCTGTGCAATACCACTAAAGGGGCGCCACCAATAACAAAATAAAATAGACTGGCGATCACGCCGTCGTGGCCGTTTTCCAGCACCGACTCTACTGCAGCGCGGCGCATATCTTTAGGTGTTAGTGACTGAGTGTCGCGACTGACCATATAGCCTGTAAAATGACGTGCTTGGTCCATATCTCCATGTTTTAAAGGATGATAAATCTGCATGGCGTGTTGTGTCAGGCTTTGCAATCCAATCGCTAAATACAAGACGAAGCTATTGAGTATCCCTATGAGCCAATATACTAGCGACGAGTCATTGGCGGCTGCGAAATTAACGGCACAATAGTTTAGGCCCCACAGTGCTATCGGTAAGGGGACGACTAATATCAACCAACCAATTATCCCTTTGAAACGTGCTTTTCCTACATGAGGCAGATCATCTTCAGGCACGTTTTGCTGTGGGTTAAATTTAGCTTCTATGCGGTTAGCCAAATTGCCAAAACCAATGAGTGGATGAAATCGTGCCGGTTCACCTAATATCCGGTCTAATAGCAGGGCAAATATTAGCTGTGAGCCGATTACTGTTAGGCTTGAAAATGAGAATAACTGCGGGATAAGTTCAATCAATGAAGCCGCCCCAATGAAGGGTGTTTTGTTTGAACGTAAGTTTGAAGCCGTGGGTGTTATTTACCAGTAACGGAGCAGTAAAAAGGCTCATTAGACACGCGAGCGCATCACCGTGACTGACAATCAAAATTGTTTTATCAGAATGGTCCCCAGGGATAATATGCTGACGTGAGCGAGCCAGCGAGTGCAGTGCATTATGCATACGCTGGCGTACGGCAATAGTGGTCTCGCCATAACCCTGTTCATTACCCGCAGGCAAATCGAGCTGCTGATAACAATGTTGTTGAAAATGGCTGTACTCGGGAAAATTATTTATGGACTGGCCCTGCCATTGCCCAAATTCACGCTCAGCTAAATGCGCTGAACTTTCATGATCGACAGCTAACGATTGGGCGCAGATTTCTGCCGTTTGCTGCGCTCGTCCCAAATGGGAGCTAGCGATATGTTGGATGTTCCACTTGCGGGCATTGGTAGCCAACGTTCGCGCTTGGCTCTTACCCAGTTCAGTAAGCGGACTTTCTAAATGTCCCTGCAAAATGCCTTTGGCATTAAACTCACTTTGCCCATGTCGACAAAGATAGAAGTGAGTGGTGACGGGGCGGTTTGCTACAACTGGCATAATGACATCAATTCTTAACTAGTTTAGCGCGAGTGCTTGGGCTTGGTAAAATTGCCGAGCCACATCGATTTTCTCACACATTAATGCCACTTCATCGAGCATACGGCTAGTCATGCGATGAACTTTGTCGGCATTGGGGTGAAAGATAAACTGATGCTTGGCGGCCGGTATATGTTGCCATTGACCCCAATTGATAGAATCGGGAGAATCAGCCGCATGTTGCGTTGGTTGAATAATCACTTGAGGTAAAGAAACCAATACCTGCTCTAATCCGACAGATGGGTAATCATCTGTGGCATTAACGAACGGGTTCTGTGCGCCGCAAAGGGTCAACTGTTGTTGCGGCCATGCGTTACGCGCCACTGTGCGTAGTGGGCGGGACCACAGTTCATAAAAGGTGATAACGGGCGTTTTTTTTGCGTAACGAGCTTCAAGGGATGAAAGTTTATTTTGATACTGAGATGCTGCTTTTTCAGCAGCTTCTTCGCGGCCTGTAAGCTGTCCGAGCATACGCAATTCATCTGCAACTTGGGCTAACGTTCTGGGATTCGAATACACGACTTTTGTGTGGTATTTCTGTAAGCGTGATAAATCATCTCCAGGGTTACCGGTTTTCCATGCGATAACGACATCAGGTTGCAGTTGCACAATTTTTTCAATTTGCAGGCGAGCATAATTACCAATTTGCAGGATCTCTTTCGCCGCCTCGGGGTAATCAGCATGGGCTGTGGTGGCAATAAGTTGCTGGCCAGCACCGATTTCAAATAACGACTCTACAATATGCGGTGCTAGTGCAATAATGCGCAGTTTTTGCCGATTTTCTTTACTAAGTTGCATTATTTCTTGAAAATTAGCGTTCGTTACCTCTTTTGATTCATCGACGGTACGTGCCTGCGAATGAACACTTGGCAAGCCAAGCATCAGGGTACTGATCATTAACGCGAGTAATGCGCTGCGCCTTGGGGTAATCATTACCAGTCAATGCCTTTTTGCGCTTTAATACCGGCTTCAAATGCATGTTTGATGGGGCGGACTTCGCTAACCGTGTCCGCTAAATCGATTACGGCTCTGTGGCAGGCTCGGCCAGTAATCACAACGTGTTGGTTCTCAGGGCGGTTAGATAAAGCATCTATTACCTCGTCTACGTCTATATATTTGTAAGTCAGCATGTAGGTGATTTCGTCGAGTAGCAATAAGTCAATCGATGGGTCCTGCAAGCATACTTTGCTAAATTCCCACGCTTTTTGTGCGGCGGCTTTGTCGGTTTCTTTGTCTTGGGTTTCCCAAGTAAAACCTGTGCCCATCACATGAAATTCAACACCGAGCTTTTCCAGTAAATCTCGCTCGCCACATGGCCAGGTACCTTTTACGTACTGCACAACAGTAGCCTTTAAACCGTGGCCCACCGCTCGGGCGACGGTGCCAAAACCAGATGTTGATTTACCTTTGCCGTTACCGGTGATAACGATCAGTACGCCTTTTTCTATTTGCGCATTGGCAATACGTTCATCCACTTTGGCTTTTTGTTGCTGCATACGCGCTTTATGGCGGTCGTTGTTATCAGTGCTGTCAGACATGATTTTTTGCTCCATGGGTAGAGGAAATAGATTCACTGGCCAAGGACGGCGCAGTCAGTTGAATTTGAATAAACGATTCAATTAGATCCCATTTTAGATGGGTTTGACACGCGTTGGCGAGTCGTTCAATTTCGTGTTCTTGTTGTTCGTCATAATCTTTGACGAGTTCGGTGTTGGCGCCAGCCCAAAGCAATAACTGCTGCAGGGCTTCAGGACCATCAAATAAGCCATGTAGATAACTGCCAGCGACCTGATTATCATCACTGATGCAACCTTCTGACTCGCCATTTTCTAATAAAATAAGAGGGCGGGCATCCGCTGCACGCTCACTCGTACCTATATGAATTTCGTAGCCTCGAATAGGCACATTAGGCGTTCTTTTATTTGGTAATAACAGTCGTCCTTGGCTTTGGGTTAGCTGTTTCTGGTGCTGCAATAGGGTATTGATTGGCAGATAACCCACGCCTTGGCTTACGCCAGGCGTATCTTCAACACCTTCTGGATCGGCGATGCTATTACCGAGCATTTGATAGCCCCCACAAATACCCAATAATTTGCCGCCATAACGCAGGTGGCGCTGTAGATCATTATCCCAATGCATTTCCTTAAGCAGAGCTAGGTCAGCACGCACATTTTTACTGCCGGGTAAAATAATCAGATCACAGCCTGGGATAGCACTACCTTGGGGCACAAATATCAGCTCTACTTTTGGGTGTAGCCTCAGCATATCAAAATCAGTGTGGTTACTGATACGCTTGAATACAGGTACACATATGCGCAGTCGTATGTCTTGCGGATGCAAATTTTGTTCTGCTTGAATGGCATCTTCGGCGGCTAGTTGTAAATTATGTATATACGGCAGTACGCCTAAAACCGGTTTTTGGGTTCGTTTTTCTAACCAAATTAAGCCAGGCTCTAGAAGTTTAATATCACCGCGAAACTTATTGATGACAAAACCCACGACCCGATTCTGTTCCGAAGGTGAGAGCAAATCTAACGTGCCAACAAGTTGAGCAAATACACCGCCTTTATCGATGTCTGCGATTATAATCACCGGGCAATCTACCGCTTCGGCAAACCCCATGTTGGCGATATCGCCTTTACGCAGGTTGATTTCCGCCGGGCTTCCCGCGCCTTCAACCACGATAACATCGTATTGATTCGTTAGGCGTTGATGTGAGTCAAGCACCGCTTGCATGGCCACCTTTTTATAATCGTGGTATTTAGCAGCTTGCATGTCAGATACGGCTTTACCATGAATAATCACTTGGGCACCGGTATCTGAACTGGGTTTAAGAAGCACAGGGTTCATATCAACATTTGGCTCGATGCCAGCGGCTTGCGCTTGAACAGCCTGTGCTCGGCCAATTTCACCACCATCTTTGGTCACGGCGCTATTGAGCGCCATGTTCTGGGGTTTAAACGGGGCAACACGGTATCCTTGGTTTTTTAGACATCGACAAAATCCCGCCACCAGCATACTTTTACCTGCATCAGAGGTGGTGCCTTGGATCATGATAGTCGCACTTACATTCGTGAGTACGCGGCTTGCATTTTTTGCTTGTTTAATGCTTTGACAGGTCATGTAAGGCGCTCATTAAAAGGCGGTTTAGCAATGAAATCAACCACTGGGTTGGCTTGTTCGTATTCGGCGATAGAGATACGGGATAGGCTAGCATAACCTACCTGAAGTTTGCTGTACCAAGCGCCTTGTTGCCAATTACTGGATAACGCATCGGCCAGTATTTGGCGGATAACGCCTCCATGGCAAATCAACAGATTATTTTGCCCTATAAGTTCAGTGCTCAATCGCTGCCAGCAGTTTATTACTCGTTGATGAAATATCTCGAGTGTTTCGGCTGCGGGCAGTGTGCAATGGAAGGGATTTTCCCAAAAATTGCTTAGTGCTAACCATTGCTCACGTAAATCATCGAACGGCACGCCATCGTATAGGCCAAAATCACATTCTTGTAAGGCATCTTCCACAATTAAGGGGACATCAAGCTCATTAGCCAATTGTTCAGCGAACACTAAGCAGCGTGAGAGTGGGGAGGTTACGATGATATCTGGTCGATTAATTTGCTGTACTTGGGCGTGCATGGCACGGCGGCCTTGCTCACTTAATAATACATTTGTTTTTCCATATATAGCTGCGGGACCATTGATTTGTCCGTGGCGCAATAAATTGAAAACGGTTGGTTTAGCCAATTCCATGGTTAAGGTCGTTTCAATGGCATGGGCAAGCCTGCAGCCACAAAGGTGACGCTATCTGCTGCTTTTGCAACGGCTTGATTCAACCAGCCTGCTTGATCAACAAACTGCCGGGTGAGTTCACCCATGGGGATAATTCCTAATCCTACCTCGTTGGCGATAATGAATATATCGGCATTACTGGCTGATAGTGCCTGAGTCAACGTATCAAATAGTAGAGTAAAATCTTGCGCTGGACGATGGTACAAATGGTTGTTTAGCCACAGTGTTAAACAATCAATCAACAGTATAGGGTGAGTGTTTGTAGACAAATTTTGCAGCGTGATGAATTCCATTAACTCTAATGGTACTTCTGCTAAATTCCAATGATCCGGGCGTTCCTGTTGATGACGCGCGATACGGGCAGACATTTCTGCGTCTGTGGCAGTACCGGTTGCTACGTACGTGACGTTTCGGCTCGTTTGCTGGCTCAAAGCTAACGCTTGTTGCAGCCCAAAATTTGACTTGCCTGAGCGTGCGCCACCTAAAATCAGATGCAGCATAGTATTACCTTTGCATTATGACGGATCATCAGTTTATGTTTCATAGTGAAATTGGCCCTAAAGGAGTATGGCCATAAGCGTCATGTACGGTTGCTAACAAGAGTATATAAATCAGTAATTCTTGGACTTGTTGCGCAAAGCCCAAACAATCTCCCGTGTACCCGCCAATATGCGCCCTAAACCAACGTTTGAGGACATAACGCAGAGAAAGACAAGCCAATAAAATCATCAGCGCGTCGGTAAAAGGTAGCCATAATAACCCTGCACTACTACTGGCAAAAAGCCACAGTAGCACTCTGGGTTGCATTGGATTGGCTAACGACTGGCTTTTACTGTCTTGCGCGTCGGTGCGTGCGTACGCCAAGTGCTGTGTATGAGAAATGGCTAAGCCACGCGACAGGGGATAGGCGATGAAAAGGGCTAATATTAAGTGTCCATTAATGGCTAATGCGTAAAGCAAAACGGTTTTTGTTAATAGCATAGTGATAAGCGCACAGGTTCCGTACGTTCCTATCTGGCTGTCTTTCATAATGCTTAGTTTACGCGCTTGCGTGTGCCCACCCCAAAAGCCATCACACGTATCCGCTAGGCCATCTTCATGCAGCGCACCAGTGAGCAATAAACTCAAAATCACTAGCAAACAGATACTGGGCGCGGTGCCAATGTAAGGTGTGACAAGCAGATAAAATCCACTGAGTATTCCGGCTAATAACCAGCCTATCAGGGCAAAATGTCGCCCCGCTTGACGTAATTTCTGTGGGCTGTAGTCAATCCCTTGAGGTACGGGCATGCGCGTGAAAAAACTCACTGCCAATAGCAATAAATTAAGTTGATAAGTGAAAAATCGACTCATAATATTTTCGCCTTATTATTGCGTTTCACTGGTATAAGCCTCTTCCATCGTCATACCGTGATGCCGGAACTCTCAAACGTTGCCATATCGTTATAAAAGCTCGCCGCTGCTTGCAGCAAAGGTAAGGCGAGTGCGGCTCCCGTACCTTCACCTAAGCGTAAACCAAGAGAAAGCAAAGGACGTGCATCAAGTTGGGCTAAAACTTGCTGGTGAGCAAGTTCGGCAGAGCAGTGAGCAAATAACATATATTCTTGTGCGCGAGGCGCAATACGAACCGCAAGCAGCGCCGCAACGCTAACAATAAACCCATCGATTAAAATACTTTTGCCGGCTGCAGCAGTGGCGAGTATGGCTCCAACGATCTGTGCTATTTCAAAGCCACCGACTTCAGTTAACGCTGTTTTTGGGGTGAAGGCTTTTGTTCCATGGGACTGATTAACGCGTACTAATGCATCGGATATCAGCTGTACTTTTTTAGCCAGTTGTTCAACACTTATGCCCGTACCTTTGCCTGTAGTTCGTTCTGGGCTTAAGCCGCAAATAAGTGATAATAGCGCGGATGCGCTGCTGGTATTACCTATGCCCATTTCGCCGAAGGCTAGCAGATTACTGCCCAGAGCAATTTGCTCATTTGCGACCTTAGCACCAAGATAAAGTGCTTGTTCGGGTTGGTCTTCACTCATAGCTGGCTGACAGGAAAAGTCTGCTGTGCCTGGACCTATTCGTTGTTCTATAAGCATAAATTGATCGTTAGATTGAATATTTTCGGCGATAGGATTGCATATACCCGCATCAATGACTTTCATCGTCCAACCAAGCGTGCGGCAAAAGCAGTTGATTGCTGCACCGCCACTGAGAAAATTCAATACCATTTGTTGGGTGACTTCGGGCGGGGCAATACTGATGCCGTTGTTTGCGATGCCGTGGTCACCGGCAAAAACCAACATGATGGGTTTATTAATCTCAATACCAGTATGCTCTGGGTTAATGCTTCGTTGAATTAAAGCCAATTGGCGAGCAAGGCTTTCTAATTGCCCTAATGCGCCCAAAGGCTTGGTTTTATTATCAATTTGTTTATCAATAGCAGGTAAATGCTCACGGTTTAAGGATTGTATATCCCAGTATCCTTGCTCAAATAGCGAAGGGGTGTTCAAAATATTTGTCGAACGGAGCGTTTTTTTACACGTAGCAGTAACCTGCGATGACCCAACTGAGTCTTGTTCGGGCGAGTGTTTTGTATCGACTTGAATGGATGAGAGTGATTCAGTGTTCATGTGTATTCACTTATTGTTAGTCTTGTTATGTCTGTCGCTGGCGGATAGCGAGTAAGAAAAACACGCTGCCGATGGCTGAAGTAATAATGCCGATAGGGATTTCTTGCTCTGCTAAGGCTGAACGGGCGAGAATATCCACTAGTACCATAAAGCTGCCCCCGACTAATACACACCCTAAGATGAGTGCTCGACTGGTGACCCCAACCCAACGGCGCACTATGTGGGGTATAAGCAGGCCTACGAATCCGATGCCGCCGCAGTAAGCGACAATACAAGCGGTAAGTGCGGCGCATATCCCCAGTGCGAGTAAGCGAATAGCGGTTACATTGACGCCTAAGGTTTTAGCATTTTCATCGCCAAGTAATAATGCGTCGAGCCGACGCCCAAACAGCAATAGTAAGAGCACACTGCCCATCACAATAGGTAACATGATCCACGCATACCACATCTCTACTCTGGCGAGGCTGCCCATAAGCCAGAAAATCACCTTGTTGGCAGCAAACGGGTCACCTAAAAACAATAGGAAGTGACTAAAGGCACTGAGCATAAATGATACGGCTACGCCAGCTAACAGCATGTGTTCACCGCGCCCACCAAATGAACTCGATGCCAACGCTTGCACCAATGTGACAGCGAACACAGCCCCTAAAAATGCGGCAACAGGTAAGGCGAGCGAAAACGAAACATCCGGTAAAAGACGAAATAAGGTTAAGGTTTCACCCATTTGACTGTCAAACAATAACGTAGCAATACTTGCACCGAGCCCAGCACCGGATACCACACCGAAAAGGTAAGGATCGGCTAAACCGTTGCGCGTAATATTTTGTAAGGTAGCACCGGCTACCGCTAGGCCAGCGCCAACTAAAAAACCGACCAATACACGGGGCAAACGAATTTCCCAAAAAATAACCGAATCGACTTGTGAAGCGCATTCAGCTACCACACATTGGTAAAGCTGAGAGGGTGAGAGATCAGCCGCGCCAAAAAATATCCCGATGATGGGAGATAACAGTGCCAAAAAAAAGAGCAACGACCAACGGTTAATCATCAATAGTGCCGCTTATCAGGTGCGTTTATTGGTTTGAACTGCACAATTTCAGGCAGTTGGTTGGTCTCAGCTTCATCAGGAGGATAGAAGTCCACGCGCAGGTGGTGGGAAGAATTATCCCGCCTTATTTGACAAGGGATCTTAAAAACATGTTCTAACGTGGGCGCTTGCAGCACTTTCTCAATGGGCCCTTGTGCTATCATTTTTCCCTTGTCCAAAAGACACAGATGGTCGCAGTAACTGGCTGCTAGATTAATATCATGCAGGCTCATTACAACCGTCATTTGCTGCTGGTGGGCTAACGTTCTTAGTAACTTGAGTACTTGGTGTTGGTAATAGATATCAAGGTGATTAACAGGTTCATCTAGTACAATAAGCGCGGCTTTTTGCACTAACGCACGAGCAATTAAGCCTCGTTGTTGCTCGCCACCTGATAGCGAGCTAAAGGTTTGATCGATTTTGTCACTCAAGCCTACCTTGGCAATTGAGGCGGTTAAATGTTGGTGGTCTTGTGCCGTTTCTCTCGATAGTAACGTTTTGTGTGGCAGCCATCCCATACGCACGATTTGCTGCAAACTTAAAGCAAATACACTTTCATTGAGCTGATTGACGACCGCGATTTGTTGGGCTTGCTGTAATGGGGTGTACTGATCTAATGCTTTCCCGCGCCAACTGACTTGCCCGTGGCTGGGCATTTGACCCGATAGCATCTTAAGTAGACTGGTTTTACCGGCGCCATTAGGACCGAGTACACCTAGCACCTTTCCTCGCGCTAACGAAAGGTTAATATTTGACAGAATCGTATTGCCGCCAGCCTCAAAACAAAGTTGCTGAGCCTGAAGGTTAGCCGAATTTAGCATGGCGTCTGTGTTGTCATGACAGTTCAAATAGACACTCAATCAAGGCGGGAATACACAGAGAACTCAGCATCAAAAGCTGAAAGACAATCTGTTATTCACGTATTCCCGCGTGATAATAAATAAAAGGGTGTATTAAGGCTGGTATCTGACTTACAAGCGGATGTTCGAATAGTCGTTGTATACGAACAGCTTGCTTACAGTTGCGGGTACAGTTCTGGTATCGCACCAGATTCCCATTTAATTCAAACCACTGAAATGATTAAGCAGTTTAAAACCTAAGTATGGCGCGCAATATAACAATTTAATCAGCCATCTACGAGAGGTAATTGTAAAAGTTAATAGAAGGTAATATGCCTCTTGGTCTAATGAAAATGGGTCGCTATTTTTCTTCGTAGTAAAGCACGTCTTAGGAAATATGCGGTGAAAATATGGGGGGAAATAGATGTTTCTTTGGAAATCGGGTTGAAAAATTCCATTTGGCACGGTTGATAATTGTACCGCTTTGCATTGTGGTAATTTTACTTGTTACCAGATTTGACTAATGCTAAGTTTCTGACCTTTAGAGATAAAATAGATTGGTTGAAGAATAAAGAGAATAAAATCGTCAGCCTTATAATCGATATAAAAGAGTAATGGAGTGTGCAGGTAGCCGCTCTTCATTTGCTGAGTGACAGCACATAATAAAAGGACGTATTTTGAGAAAATTTGCATTAATTTTACCTGTTTTAGCCTTTAGTAGTTTTGCTGCTGAAGATAGTCAAACCCAGCAGTATTCCGTAGGTATCGGTATGGGGGCTTTGTATTCAGGGCTGGGAGCTAATCTTGCGTTAGTTTCAAAAAACGATATGAAATACTTATCGGCTGGCTGCGTTGAATATAGTTCAAGGTTTGGTTCAACATGTGGCTTTGGTGCAGGTTGGGTCAAAACGGATTTATTTAATTTTGACAGCAACAAGCATGGCTTTGGTATTTACGCGAGTATTGCTGGGCGTGAGCATTCATATCGTATTAACCCAGATATAAATGGCAGAAGCTATCAAGTCAAAGAACATGATATATATGGATTGGGCGTAAGTTACACCTATTTTTTCAACGGTATAAATCGCTCTGGCACGACCTTGGGAATTTCTATACATGGTACCAACGCAGATTTTGAGAGTACCGTAGGTGGATTTTTACAAATTGGTTATCAGTTTTAGTTTCTTGTTGTGCATTGATGATTCGCTGGTCATAAGTGTCAGATGAGAATCATGGGCTGGCGAGACTTCTCTGATTAAGCAGTCAATTGAAGAATAACGAGCGCTCAGAGGCATAAAATTACGATCACATTTCGGTCTTTAATATGTGACGGCTTAAACTTCCATAAAACCGACATTGTGGATCATAACGTTTTTTTAAGGTTAGTAATTTTGAGGTGTTTTTACCAAAATACCTTTTTAGTTCGTCTGGCCCTAAGAACTCATAGTTTTGATATGCCTGATCATTATAAAACGCAGACAAGGTAGTATGGCTGTCATCGACCCAACGCTCAATTATTGGGTCGATTTTTGTGCCTCCACTGATGCCAGTCACACTGCATATAAAACTCGATTTACGATGGACGAAAGCGCTATCTTGTGAGGCTCTATCTTGGATAGCCCCGCCAAGTGGATCGAACATTATCCCGCAATAATCGTCAGGGCTATTAATATAGCAACTAATAACCTCATCGATAAACTGTGCAGATAGATCCTGGGATACAAAGCCATTGCGCCAATAAACACATAACTCACTTTGATATGTATTAGATTGCATTTCGAGATAAGACTTTTCACTCACGTCCATTTTCGGCCCAAGACCCCACTGTGAAATACGCTTAAAAAAGACCTCACAGTCTGACTTGCTTGCGGTGCTAAAGGCCATAATAGATACTTTTTCTTGGCCCTTAGCTGTTCGTGAGATATAGGCATATACAAAGTAGTCTCTGGTGTTGCTAAGCACTTCATCACTGTAATGTTTTAACACCTTACTCGCTTCGGATAGAGGCCATTCTATAAAGCCACCAATCACCGTTGATGGCACGGGATAAAGCTGTAACGTTATTTCGGTTATAACCCCAAATTGACAGCCACCACCGCCACTTAGCGCCCAAAAAAGCGCTGGCTCTGAGAATTTATCGATTGTTTGTTTGATACCTTGCGCGTCGATCATAGTGACGTTAATTAAGCTGTCACACGTTAGGCCGAACTTACGTGATAAAAATCCGATTCCACCTCCTAACGTGGCACCAATGACACCTACATCAGGGCATGTACCAAGGGGCACAGCCAAACCATATTGGGTGGTATAAGCATCTAATTCCATATTTCTAACCCCTGCGCCCAATCGAACTGATTGTCGGTCCTCTGCAAGGGCAATCGATTTAAAGGCCGACATATCTAGCACTATCCCATCGTTGACTACGCTGCTTCCCGAATTGGAATGGCCACCCCCTTTGACTGATATAGGCAGATTGTGAGCATTGGCAAAATGGATCGCTAAGCGAATATCTTCTTCACAACCGACCTCAATAATCGCCAGAGGTGTATTGTTGATCCCATGATTGAACACGCTTTTACGAATGTGATACTGCTCGTCAGGAGAGAACCATATAGGTCCGTTGAATTGATAGGCGATAGCTTTGAGTTGCGCTTTTAACTTGCTGATGTTCACGTTTGGTATCCAAAGGAAAATAGAACTATTAAATAGAAGGCTTACGTTAAAGTAGAGTGATCGTTAATTTTCCTGAGTCTGTTGCTCACTGCGAGCAGTATTTCTTAGAAGCAAACCAATGTAATTGCTAAAATAATGCTATCTAGACAAACAACAATATGCCCCTTCTAAATTCAATAAGCTACGTCGCTTCTTATTAAACTGTCGATTGGGGATTATTAACAAGTATTGGCTAACAGAGGTTTGCATAAAAAGAGTATTTTTTGCGATATTGCTGCGATGGGACTTAGATTCGATTTAATATTCAGAGAAGTGGGTATATATAAATGATTGGAAAAAAATGGTGGCCCAACCCTGACTTGAACAGGGGACCTGCCGATTATGAGTCGGATGCTCTAACCAACTGAGCTATTGGGCCATCTTAAAACACTATGTTTTACTCGCTGAAGAAATCAGCAAAGGTGTAAAACGACGCGCAGTATAAGCAGTTTTATTTTACTTGTCATCTGTTTGCGTACACTTGAGTGATAGTTTGCTGGAAAAATGCACAGTAAGGTCTATTTTTCGTCTAATTGTAAACGGTCTAGGGGGGCTATTCGCCGGCAAGTAGTAACGATGTTGATTTAAACTGGTGGTGTTGTAACCGAAGCTTTTTGTTATTTAATACGAGTAAGCCAGTCAGCTGATTACGTTATGCTGATCTTAGTCTTATTTGGGGTGCTATTGTGCACTTGCCTTGGCCAGTAGTTTATAATTTACAATGGGATAACAAAGGTGTGCAAGGATAAATAAACTTTGTTATCTTGCTACTATATAAAGGGCCTTAGTATTTAAAATATAGGCATTTGGAGAACAATATGACCGAAAAACCATTCTTAGTCAGTGGCCGTAACACCCTTATTCATAAAATTAGAAAGCTGGATCTTTTGGTAATGAACGGTGAAGACAACCCCGCTATTCTAGTGACGCACAAAAGTATAAAGGAATACACTGGGGCAATACCAGATAATAGGCGCGAAGCAAAACAGCTAGATATGGAAATGGTAGATGTAACGGTAGGTGATGTTTTCGGTGAAGAAAAGACCTTACTCTTTGTGCAGACGATCAATGGTAAAGAGTACAAAATCGATTACAGTAAGCATGGCACCCCCTTGTTCATTAAAATTCATCAAGATAATACGTTTTAATTAATTTATTCGGTCCGGCACATTTGCAGTGTGCCTGAACTTTTATTCAATATTTATTTGCGATTAGCAACATTACTGCCATGTATTAAACGGCATCGAGTTATACCCCGTAATTGTTTTAGACTCTCCTCTGAACTGCACGTATTGATCATCGAATACATTAAAACGACAGATATCGATAGGCGTGACTTCCGAGGCGTTAACTGAACCGATTATCTTTCCTTGTTCCATGGCTTCGGCTACCAGTTCAGAGCAAAACCAACTTGAAAAATCCTCAGAATTTAAGCTCATTTCCTTTAATAAAGGAATGGAGTCTGTTGCGTCAACAGTAGAGCCAAATAGTTGCCAAATATCATAGGGTTTGTGATTTTGCTTGAATAGAAAGTCAAAGAACGCGTTTTTGTTACTTTCTAAATTAGCTCTGGCTTTATTGCCCAAGGGCAACCACCACATGTCACCATCGTAGTTTGCAACCCGCTCACTAAGGCGAGTAAGCATAACCCCGCACTTGCCGTTATAACTGGTTGCTTCAATGGCTTGATTGAAATAACGCCCGTCACTCTCATCTAACACTTTGGTTTTGATAACGACTGCTACATGCGTGACAACGGAACGTGTGGTCAATTTTGCCCACTTCGAAAAAAGGCTATTGCCACCAAAGGCGATTATATCCCCTGGTTGCATCTGCTCACGGATTTGCGCGTAACTTCTTTGTTGATGTTGCACAACAGTAATCATCTTCGTTCCTTGTTTTCAACTACATCCTTGTATGCTTTTTATACTAACCAATTTTTAAGCCGTAACAAAATAATTATTTTTTCGGTTGAGTGACACAAATGCGAGGTGATTTAACGTGGTCAATTACCTGTTGAACGCTTCACCGCATTTCGCCGCACTTAGGGAGTATTCAAACAACTTTGTTATATGACTCAACTACTCATTAGTTGCCCCGGCCAACTACTTGGCTTGTTAAACGAGCAAAGGAATATTATGAAAAATATAATCATTAGCAGCATGTTAGGATTAAGCGCCTTGTGCGCAAGCCCCGCGAATGCAGAGTATATAGAGCCTGCATTAGAAAAAAAATTAGTGAGAATTTGTTATGCGATCAGAAGTGACAGTCGCATCAAGCTTCACGTGGCAATAAATAAAAGTGGCATACGAGTAAAGTCATTAGCCAAGGGGTATGTCTGTAATGGTCATGACCCGGTCACTTTTGCAGCCCTTAATAATGCGAATCGAACAGGGTCACTTATGGCAAATAGGCTCAATGTCGATTACCAAGCGTTATTGGCCAAACTATGATGGGAGAAACTGGTGTACTGGTAGTGTTAACGCGACGTTAGCGCTGTCAGTATTCTTATATTTAATCATTTATAAATGTCAGGGAAGTTAAATCGAGAGTTGGCTCAAGACGCTTTTATCAAGGACCTTACCTTTCTTTTTTGAAGCCTGCCGATTAATATTTTAGCAATATTAAAAATTCCGTTAGTGACGTTTTTTTATTTTTCTCGAAATGAACAAACGAAATATTTATAATCATTTATCATGTTTAATAGCGTAACTTAGTGCTTCTGTCCCAAAAAATGATTGTTTCGTCATAAAAAACACTAAATGCATAGGATGTTGCGCTATACTTTTGTCCATCGGAGTAGTGACCCGATTGATACATTTATTAAGCATGTATCACTTCCTAGGCAAAGGACTTTACCGCTGGTAATGTCCCTTTCTTCCCTGTTCTATCCAGTTATTATCCTTTTTATGTTTTCATGTAATTCACAGAGTAACTCTTAAGCATCGATGTATAGTCGTGGATGATTACGCGGCAGCCCGAGACAGGATTGTGCAGTACCATTGTCAACCTAGGTTCTGTGATTTAGCAGTAGTAGCGAACAGCAACCTGATTTTTGCTTCTTGGCTATTAAATTTTTGGTAGCTTGGGAATTAGATTGGCAAAATAGCTGTGAAATATTGTTTCATATCATTGGATGTTTACTGCCCTGCGCAGGTAGGTTGCTTTAACTGCATTCGAACGTAATGCAATAGATTGTTTATTGAGAACAACTTGTTACATCTTACGGTTGCAGATAGCGGTCTGAACTCAGATAGTATTCTTTCGACAGCAGCGCAATTGCTGGAAAAAAGTCAACAGGATGGGATTGGATTGAAAAACGTAGTAGAGCGTTTAAACGTGCTTTATAGCAATAATTACCAGTTCTTTATCAAGCAAGGTATAAGCCATGGTTGTGTGGTGAGCATTGAGCTGTCAGTGGAGACATCGGCGTGACGAGTATTCCAGTATTAATAGTGGATGATGAACCACTTGCTCGAGAAGGTTTATCTTTGCGCTTAAGTGATTATCAAGATATATCTGTGTTAGGTTGCTGCAGAAACGCCACGCAAGCACACAATATGATGGCGTTGAACCAGCCTGAGGTGATTTTTTTAGATATCGAAATGCCGGGACAAACGGGGTTAGAATTTGCCCAGCAACTGCGTGAAGAAGGCAACCCAGCCAAGATCGTTTTTGTGACTGCCTTTCGAGAATTTGCTCTTAACGCGTTTGATTTTCAGGCGTTTGATTATTTACTTAAGCCCTTCTCTAATGAGCGACTTAAAGCCTGTATCGATAAAATATTGAGTGCACGAGATGTTACCAGTGTGGTGAGGAAACACCAAAAACTGGATGCGTTATTAAGTCGTAAAACGGGCAATTCAATCGACAGTTTAATTCACAGTTTAGAGGTCTCAAATTATGACGATCTACACGAATTACAACAGATCATTTCACTTAAAAGCGGTTCACAATGGATCAGGGTGAAGCTTGACGATATTGTATGGATTGAGGCTGCGGGTGACTATATGTGCGTACATACTCACAGTGAAACGCACATTATTCGTAAAACGCTTAAACAGTTTGAAGAAGAGTTAGATAGCGTACATTTTCCACGAGTGAGCCGCTCGGCCATTATCAATATCGCCAAACTATCTACTTTAACGCCCAACTCAAACGGTGAATACGTCGCGCAATTAGGCGATGATATTCAGGTCAAAGTAGGACGAAAATACAAGTTCAGCATCGACGAATTAAAGCCGTAAGTGAAAAATGTTTAAGTCTACTTCCGGGGGCATGTGAGAAAAGCGAGCTAGATTGTACGTCCCTCAAGTATCTAATTCCGTATTCGATGGAAGCTAAATGATACAAAACCTGTCTCATTCCCTACTTCGTACTTGAAATTACGACAATTACCTCAAAATTAACATAATCTATGGCATATCATTTTCATGAATGCCTTCAAACGTTATTTAAGGACTGACCTTGACCATTAAACTTGGCGTAGTAATGGATCCTATTGGATCAATCAACATTAAGAAAGACACTAGTTTTGCCATGCTTTTAGGCGCCCAAGCACGCGGCTATGAAATTTTCTATATGGAAATGGCCGACTTATACTTACAAAATGGCAAACCCATGGCGTTGATGAGTCGTCTAACCGTGCAAGAAGATGCGCAAAATTGGTATCAACTGCAAGAAGAAGAAAGCTTAGGGTTAGGTGAGCTTGACGTAATTTTAATGCGAAAGGATCCTCCTTTTGACGGGGAGTTTTTATACGCCACGCAAATGTTCGAACTGGCTGAGCAAACCGGAACGCTGGTGGTCAATAAAGCTCAGAGCTTACGAGATTTTAACGAAAAGTTATTTACCTCGTGGTTCCCAGAGCTTATTCCGGAAACCTTGGTGACCCGCAACTCGAAACTTATCCGTGAATTTCATGCAACTCATCAAGATGTGATTTGTAAGCCTCTTGATGGGATGGGTGGTACGTCTATCTTTCGCGTGAAGCCTGATGGTAATAATCTAGGGGTTATTATTGAAACGCTGACCCAACTAGGTACTCAATACGCTATGTTTCAGCGCTACTTGCCTGAAATAAAAGATGGCGATAAGCGAATCTTGATTGTTGACGGTCAGGTTGTACCTTATGCATTAGCGCGTTTGCCACAAAAAGGTGAGACCCGCGGTAACTTGGCCGCAGGTGGTACCGGTCGAGCGCAGCCCTTATCAGAAAGTGATTTTAAATTAGCGAATTCCATAGCACCTTTATTAGTAGAAAAAGGTCTGATATTTGTAGGACTTGATGTGATTGGCGATCGTATAACTGAAATCAATGTAACCAGCCCCACATGTGTGCGGGAGATTCAAGCAGCTTATCCGGTTGATATTATCGGGATGTTGTTTGATGCCATTGAAAAGCGCCTTAGCGCCAAGGATAAACATTAATATGCAAACCTATATGGCGGACCTGGCGCGATGAATACGTTTCAAAATTATTTGTTGATTGCCATGCCGAGTATGGATGATCCCTACTTTTCTCGTTCTGTGACTTATATTTGTGAGCACAATGAAGACGGCGCTATGGGGCTGGTTATTAATCAGCCAGTAGGCATGAGCTTAAAAGAGTTGATTAATCAGACCGACGAAGACGCTGTGGTTGACGACGATAAAGCAGATAATATTGTATTGGCTGGTGGGCCAGTAAATCAAGACCGAGGCTTTATTTTACACACTACGCAGCCGGGCTGGACGGCCAGCCTTGCCCTCACTTCTGACATTATGGTGACTACATCAAAAGATATTTTATCTTCTTTAGGTAACGAGCAGGGCCCAGATAAGTCGCTTGTGGCCTTAGGTTATGCGGGTTGGTCAGCGGGTCAATTAGAGGAAGAAATTCGTTCTAACTCTTGGTTAATGGTAGAAGCAGATACTGAATTGTTATTCGATACACCCATCCATAAAAAGTGGGAAGCGGCTGTGCATAAATTAGGTATCGATACATGGCAAATCGGCCCAGATGTTGGGCACGCGTAATTTTAAAAACTAGGCAACGTACTTGCCTAATCCTCAACTATATTGAGTTTTACTATGACAAAGACCGCACAACGCACGGTGTTAGCATTTGATTTTGGCACCAAAAGTATTGGCGTTGCTGTTGGCCAAGAAGTTACAGGTACTGCATCTCCTTTGGATGCTATAAAGGCAACTGACGGTATTCCTAACTGGGATGTGGTGGCAAAGGTGTTTGAGCAATGGCAACCTGATCTTGTGGTAGTTGGTTTGCCTTTGAATATGGATGGGACGTTTCAACAAGTAACGTTTGCGGCGAAAAAATTCGCCAACCGTTTACACGCTAAATATAAAGTGCCTGTTGAAACGACGGACGAAAGATTGACCACAGTAGATGCCAAAGCTCGATTATTTGAGATGGGTGGTTTTAAAAAATTAAACAAACAGAAAATTGATAGTGCTTCAGCATGCTTAATCTTTGAAAGTTGGGTAGAGCAATCCTATTCATAACAATATGCTGAATGTTTTGCAGCTTAATCTAAAGTGGCATTCCACCATGGTATCGATGCCGGTAAGGTAATGCTGCTTATTTGTCTTCTACTCGCACTTCATTTATTGCGACTTTACTTAGCCAACTCTACTTTTCCAAATGAAAACGCTGAAAGATAAAGTGCTTAAACACTATCTTGTTTACATCACTCCCTAAACGAGAACTTTATATGCCGATCGACTCATTTCAATCTACTACAGCAAATTATTCCGTTCGCAAAGGGATTTTCTTGTTCCTTTTGCTAGTGTTAATTTCACAATTCTCCTTAGCCGTTGGATCTGAACCTTCTGCAAAAACGGAATTGAAAATGGCACCCCAGTGGAGCCTATTTGATGCCGAAGGAAATGAAGTTAAATCATCGGATTTCAAAGGCAAACCTCTGATTATTCATTTTTGGGCAACGTGGTGTCCTTACTGTAAAAAACTTCAGCCGGGCTTGGATAAATTGTACAAAAAGTACCATGACCAAGGCCTACAAATGATCGCAATTAGTTTGCGTGAAGATGAGGGGGCGAAGCCGCAAGACGAACTGATTGCTAGAGGTATGTCTTTTAAAACATTGATTAATGGTGACAAAGTGGCAATGGAGAAATTCTTTGCTCGAGGGACACCGACTACGTTTTTCATTAATGCCCAAGGGCAAGTTGTGGTAGCTACCAGATTGTCTGACCCTAACGATCCACGTTTGGAGCAAGTGGTTAAATCAATACTGGTTAATTGATGTCTGACTTATGCTCATTTTTTATCAGCGTTTTTAAGGGTTGTGCTTCCTTATGGGCTTAGTTTCTGGTATTTTGCCATTGCAAATAGACGTCCAGATGTCTTCTTATTCTTCATCAACTTGGATACCGCAATGAGCAAAGTTTCGCTTCAAAAAGACAAGATCAAAATTTTACTTCTCGAAGGACTACACCAGAGTAGCTTGGACACGCTGCAAGCAAATGGTTATGAAAATATTGAATACTTAAAAACGTCGTTACCTGAAGACGAACTAATTGAGAAAATTAAGGACGTGCATTTTATTGGCCTTCGTTCTCGTACCCAGCTAACCGAGCGGGTTATCGAGGCGGCGAATAAATTAGTCGCGGTAGGATGCTTCTGCATCGGAACGAACCAAGTTGATTTAAAAGCGACCCAAAAACGTGGTATTCCGGTGTTTAATGCGCCTTTCTCAAATACCCGTTCTGTGGCTGAGTTAGTCCTTGGGCAATTAATATTATTGTTACGTGGCGTGCCTGAGCGAAATGCTAAAGCGCATCGTGGTGAGTGGGATAAAAGCGCAACGGGTTCTTTTGAAGCTCGTGGTAAAACGCTTGGTATAGTTGGTTACGGCCATATCGGTACTCAGTTAAGCATTCTGGCTGAGCATTTGGGTATGCGTGTACAATTTTTTGATATCGAAGATAAATTGGTCTTAGGTAACTCTACCCAAGTTAAAACGTTGAAAGAGTTGATGAGCACATCTGATGTAGTGAGCTTACATGTGCCTGAGACTGTGCAAACCCAGAATATGATCGGTGCTACAGAGTTATCGTGGATGAAAACCGGCTCAATTTTAATGAACGCGGCTCGTGGTACGGTTATTGATATTCCGGCGTTAGTCGAAGTATTAGAAAGTGGTCAGTTAAGTGGCGCAGCAATCGATGTATTCCCGGTTGAGCCGAAATCAAATAACGAAGCGTTTGAGTCACCCTTGTGCAAATTCGACAATGTTATTTTAACGCCGCATGTAGGCGGTAGTACCCAAGAAGCACAGCAAAATATTGGTATTGAAGTTGCCGGTAAACTGGTTAAATACAGTGATAACGGTTCTACTTTGTCAGCAGTGAACTTCCCTGAAGTGTCATTGCCATCTCACGCTCAACGTTCACGTTTATTGCATATACACAAAAACACGCCTGGGGTATTAACCCAAATTAACCAAGCGTTTGCTGAGAAGAACATCAACATTGCTGCACAGTATCTGCAAACAGATGATGTCATAGGTTATGTTGTTATTGACGTTGAGACAGATGATGCTGATGAGGCTCTTGAGCAATTGAATCTTATCGAAGGTACCATTAAGTCACGTATTCTATTGTAACGAGCAATCTAGCCTGTCATCGGCTAGGTAATTGCTTTGTGATAAAATAAAAAGCGATATGTTCATTACATATCGTTTTTTTTTGCCTGCTAAAAATGGTTCGTTAAGACTCATTATAACACTTACTTCTACTGGTAACTTTGTCTAAACTCCGATGGTTTTGTTTCAAATAATTGAAAAAATTTACGGCTAAAGTAACTGGCATCTTGAAAGCCGACCTCGGCAGCAATTACATTGATGGGTAAAGTGGTTTCTACCAGTAAACGCCGGGCGTTTTCTAATCGTACCTGAATGATGTAATGCCTTGGGGTGAGCCCTAAATATTTTTTGAAACGCCTCTCAAGCGCGCTAATCGATAGATGGGATAAGGTTGCAAGTTCCTGCATGGAAAGGTTTTGCATATAGTGCTGTCGTATATGACTCATCGGCGTTTTGAGGGCGTCCATACTATTTAGGGCGAGTGACGTCTTTTCTAAATGGCGCGATGTTCCATAGGAGCCAACGATATTGCCATCGGCATCAAATAGTGGTCGCTTTGATGTGGTGAACCAGCAGACTTCCCCTGATTCCAGTACATTCATCTCTAATCGCTCGGTGACTGTTTCCCCCTTGATCACGCGCTGGTCGTCGTTCAAAAATTGTTTTGCTATGTGCCGAGGAGCGAAGTCTGCATCAGTTTGCCCTAACGCTTGCTCAAGAGTATGAATGCCTACATGTTCTAAATAACACTGATTGGCATGTATTAAACGACTGTGGGTGTCTTTTATCCAAAATAGAATGTCGGGTAATAAATCGAACATGGACAATAGTTGGCTTATATTACAACTGCGAATGAAGTTGGCACTGTCTTCGTGACTAAAATGTGATGTTATCATGGTTCTTAATTTTGTTTTCTCGTCGCGCTTTTACCAATTAATATAATCAGAGATGAGTGCTCTGTATACAGCTAAAATCTATGCGTATCCTCTGATTTAAAGAAATAAAAGCACTTTTATATTTTAACACGCTGATTTAGTCCTAATTAGAACCGATTTAACATTATCCTCGTTTAACCTTTACCACTTACAATAATTAACATTTAGTTAACTTTGATTTTTTTGTATATATGCTGTTTGTGGTTGAACTAATTAACAGGATTAACCACTTAGCTAGGATAAGGCACTTGTTAATTGGGTGCAGAATAGATTTTTCATAACCTGTGCTGCGTTTTTAGACGCCATGGTTGTATTCAGTTTCAAAGACTAAAGGTGTGCCCATGGATAAATCATCAACGTGTTCCTCGCAACACGTTTTACATCAACAAGCATCTGCTTCTTCTGAGGGCGCTGAGCTTGGAAGTCCACGCAAACGCTCTTTTTTGGTCGGTCTTGGGGCTTTAATCGGCAGCGTGGGTGCTGCGAATTTATTAGGCGGTAATGCGATAAGTGTGGCCATGGCTTATCAAAGTAACCCAAATAGCTGGCAATCATCAGGACGATTGTTTACCCAGCATCAGATGCAGTTGTTGCGTGATATATGCCAATTGGTGATCCCAAAAACGGAGACAGCCGGTGCAGCTGATGTGGATACGCACGGTTTTATTGATAATCAGTTGGTGCGGTGTCATCCAGCATGGCAACAGTCTCAAGTTTCAGAGCTACTGGACCTCATTGATGCTAGTGCCAAAGAGCGTTTTAACAAACGTTTTATACAATGCAGCGAGCAACAACAATTGGTCCTACTGACGTCGATTGAAGAGGCTGAGAATGAATTTGGTCATGACGACGCTGAGCACTTCGCTTTTTTAAAACAACTCATTGTATTTGGCTATTTTACCACTGAGGTTGGGGCAACAAAGGAGCTAGCTTATCTACCAGTACCTGGAGGGTTTACAGGCTCAATTCCTTATTCTTCGATTGGCAAAGCATGGTTTGGTGGTTTGTAGGGCCTATTTGACACAGTTAATGGGCGCGAGTCAGCAGCACACGTATTAAGCATAGGATGATGTAATGAGTGACCAGATGTATATAAAAGACACTGACCAAGTTTACGACGCGATTGTTGTTGGTTCAGGTCTGTCCGGCGGCTGGGCTGCCAAAGAGTTTTGTGAGCGTGGATTAAAGACTCTAATGATTGAACGGGGCAGGGTAATAGAACATCGCAAGGATTATATCGGCGAAGGTGTACCACCGTGGGAAATGCCCATGCGGGGTAAAGTTGACAATATCTTGCTTGAACAACGCTATCGTATTCAAAAACAGTGTTATGCCTTCAACGATGCAACAAAACACTTTTTTGGAAACGACAGGGACTTACCTTACACCACCAAAGATGACACGACCTTTAGTTGGATTAGAGCCAACCAACTCGGTGGAAAATCACTATTGTGGCATAGACAATCCTATCGTTTAAGCGATCATGATTTTGCTGCAAACAGTTTAGATGGCCACGGTAATGATTGGCCAGTACGATACGCAGATCTTGAAAAATGGTATGGCCATGTTGAACGCCATGCTGGTATAAGCGGCGCTAAAGAAGGTTTAGAGCAACTACCCGATAGTGAGTTTTTACCCCCCTTTGAAATGTCTAAGCCGGAGTTAGATATTAAAGCCGCCATTGAGAAAGCGTTTCCTGATCGCAAGATGATCATGGGGCGAATGGCGCATTTGACTCAGCCCACGCAATTGCACATTGATCAAGGGCGCGTGCAGTGCCAAGCACGTAACGAATGTCAAAAGGGTTGTTCATTTGGCGCGTACTTTTCCACCCAAAGTTCTACCTTACCCGCCGCCGCGGCTACAGGTAATTTGCATATCGCGCCGAACAGCGTGGTACACAGTTTGATTTACGATGAGCAAAGCAAGCGCGTTAAAGGGGTCCGTATCATTGATAACGATACACTCGCAGAGCGGGAATATTACGGAAAAGTCGTGTTTCTGTGTGCATCAACATTGGGCAGTACCCAAATCATGCTCAATTCTAAGTCGAAAGCATTTCCGGATGGTATCGCCAATAGCTCAGGCGTGTTGGGACATTATTTGATGGATCACAACTACAATGCAGGGGCTTCGGGAGATGTACCCGGCTACGAAGATGAGTATTATCAAGGCCGTCGGCCCGGCGGTATTATTATTCCTAACTTTCAATTTGAGCCTAAACGGGGTAAGAAGAATTACCTACGGGGTTACGCTTTATCGGGCGGAGCTTATAGAGAGGGGTGGCAGCAAAACGCCACTAATAAAGGGTTTGGCGCAGAATTTAAACAGCAAGTGACCCAAGCGGGGAAATGGCGGTTTGGTTTGCATGCCCAAGGCGAAATGTTACCGCGTTTTGAAAATACCGTGAAATTGCATTCCACCCTAAAAGATAAATGGGGCATTCCACAACTGGAGATTAATTGCCGTTGGTCAGATAACGAATTAGACATGATGAAAGATGCTGCCGACACCGCCGACGAAACGCTAAAAATCGCAGGTGTAGAGAATGTTCACAGTTATGTTACTCAGGGGCCGCCTGGGCTGGCTATTCATGAGTTAGGTACAGCGAGAATGGGCCACGATCCGAAAGACTCAGTATTGAATAAATTTAATCAGACCCACGATATAAATAACTTATTTGTAACCGACGGCGCGAGTTTTAGTAGCTCAGCAGTGCAAAATCCTTCTTTAACGTTTATGGCTCTCACAGCTAGGGCTGTGGATTACGCTGTATCAGAAATGCAGCAAGGGCGAATTTAGTTCTCAGAAAAAGTACTGGAAAATAACGCAAAGTGTTGAAAAAGGAATAAAAATGAAGCTAGCTAGCTATAAAGCGCGACTCATCATGTTAATGGGTGCCATTGTGATAACGGCAACCCTAAGTGGCTGCGGTCAAAATGAAAGCCACAAAGGCATTGACGATACGCAGGATATAGAGCCTCAAATCAGTGTGCAGTTATGGTCAGTAAAAGACGAAGTAAAACGCGATTTCGAAGGCACGTTAACGGTGCTAGCCGATATGGGGTTTGATGGGGTTGAGTTTGCCGGTGATTTTGGTGATTATCAGCAAAGGCCTAAGGAGCTCAGAGCGTTCTTAGATGGCCTAGGATTAAAGGTCAGTGGAGCACATATTCCGTTTGATAAATTGGACGATGCCATTTTTTCCGAAACCGTCGCATTTTATCAAGCAATAGGTTGTGACACGCTGATCGTGCCCTATGATGTCCGCGCTTTTGACTCACAGCAGGTCAACAATGTTGTGGAAGACTTGAATCGTTTAGCAGCAAAATTGGCTCCCAAGGGGTTGAAAATCGGTTATCACAATCATGAGAAAGAGTTTGATCAATATCAGCAGAGTACGTATTGGGATTACATCGCCAGCAACACAGATGAAAACGTCGTGTTGCAGCAAGATGTAGGCTGGACCACATACGCGGGTAAAGATCCCGTTGAATACGTTAAGCGCTACCCAGGGCGTACTTTAACCACGCACTATAAGGTTAAGTTACCGGATGATGTACAAGGAAAATTACCCTTGATTGGCCAGGATACCATTGATTGGTCGAGCTTAATTGAAGCCAATATGACAGTTGGCGGAACCCAGTGGTTAGTGGTTGAGCAGGAAGAGTATCCGAATAATCTTAAACCACTAGAAGCGGTAAAAATATCAAAGCAAGGTTTAGAAACTTACTTAGACGCTCGCCAATAAAGGATGACGTTAAAAACACACCTTATTTTTGAGAGCAACTGTCACCAAGCCTGCGTTTATATCGATGATAAACGCAGGATTTTTACTGGTCATTTATCCTGAGCGCTCAAACGCTAACGTTGATAAATCCCCTACAAATAGTCGCAAATTAACGGTCTAATTCATCGAGTCTTGCTTGCAATACTTGCATTTGTTCACTGAGGGTGGAAACGGTCAGCTCTAATTTTATTAAACGCTTTTCTTGTGTGGGGGCATTATTCACATTTACATTCGTGTCATGTTGTGATGGCAGTTCCCGTTCACAGTCATTGCTAATGCTTTCTTCGGTATCTTTATAAAATTGCTGGGCGTAACGAGAATCACGTTTACCTGGTACTCTGGCTAAACGCATGACTATTTGTTCGCCGTTGTGCTCCATTAGTTGTTGCAGCGCTATGTCCACTTCCTCGACACTGGTGAAACCCGCCATACGCTGAGCACGGGTTCTTAATTCTCCAGGGGTTTGTGGGCCGCGTAGCAACATCACGCAGATGATGGCTAATTGCTGGGGGGTAAACTGCAGGTCACTGAATTCGGTGTTACAAAAACGATGTTTATAACGGGTTGCGCGACTACCACTTTGCTCAAAAATTAAATTTTTAGCATAGAGTTCATCTAGGGTAGTTTGCACGTCAAGTTCGCTTAGCTCCATAACAGGCTCTCGATTGCTTTTTTGATTGCATGCTGTGGTCACACTATTAAGCGACAGGGGATATTGCTCTGGCGTGGTCACTTCTTTTTCAAGTAATACACCGATCACGCGGGCTTGATGCTGAGTTAAGGTAACTAACAAAGGTAACTCCTTAGGAAATAAATATGTCTTGCAGCTGTTTTTACTGACGAGAAAATAGCGTATATCATGCTGTAGTCTAGAAAACTGACTACCCAGTATATGAATGTGAGCAATCCTTTGTCGATACCTTTAGTTTTTCATCCTATATATAGTCAACTCGATTTACCTTATCGACATCGATTTCCGATCGAAAAATATCAGGCTATTTACGACCGACTAACAAGCTTAGGCGTGCCCACCAGTCAGTTTCACCAACCTCACGCCTTAACGCCATTGCAGTTAGCTAGGGTATATAGCCCAGAGTATGTCAACGCGCTCTCAAGAGGGGAACTTGAAAGTAAGGCGATGCGTCGGATTGGATTTCCTTGGTCTGCGCAACTGATTGAGCGGTCTTTGACTGCAGTTGCAGGTACAGTTTTGACCTCGTCCCTTGCCCTTGAACACGGTAAAGCATTAAATTTGACTGGGGGATATCATCATGCCTTTGCTAATTTTGGCTCTGGATTTTGTTTATTTAACGATTTATATTTAGCTGCGCTTAACATGTTACAGACGCCTACCATCAATAAAGTATTGGTATTCGACTGCGACGTGCACCAGGGAGACGGTACGGCGAAATTAGCGTCTAATAACCCAAAGGTGTTTACGGTGTCTATCCATGGTGAGAAAAATTTCCCTCATCGTAAGCAAATCTCTAATTTGGACTTTCCTTTAGCTAAAGGTACTGAAGATAGTGAATACCTACACACTGTAGAACATGCTCTGCATTTAGCTTTTTCTACCTTTAAGCCTAATGCTGTAATCTACGATGCGGGGGTAGATATTCACATAAACGACGATTTAGGCCATCTAAACATATCAACTCAAGGTGTTTATGCTCGCGACTGTATGGTGTTTGACGTGTGTAAGCAATACGGTGTGCCTATTGCAGCCGTGATTGGCGGTGGGTATCAGCGCGACATTGAAAGTTTGGTGGATGTACATCTACAGTTATATCGTGCAGCGGGTGTTGTTGCCTGAGTGCACCTAATAAACAATTCCCCTAGAGTATTCCTTTTTTTCTGCGCAAGTTCTGCACAATAGGTTGTTAAATTTCATTTATTACATTATTAAGAATAAACGAAATTATGCAGACTAATTTTAGCCAAAACTTTATTACGTCACTCATTACGCTGGGGTTAACACTGGCTTTGTCTGGTTGTAACGGCAGCTCTGATAGCTCTGTTGATACTGTGGACACGATTGAGAGCAGTGATTCGGCTACTGACACTGAGACAGATTCCGACGGCAGCTCAGACGAAGTTGACACTGAGACAGATTCCGACGACAGCTCAGACGAAGTTGACACAGGTACAGGTATCCTACATTCCGCATATTACGAGTTTGATACGGACCATGTTGAAGTGGTGCTCAATGGCGATACCGTTAGTATTGAAACCAACGGTTTACCTAACCATACGTCTCCCTATTGGTCAGCCGATCACGCACTGTTTGTTGAGCCGACAGTGACGTCATACGAGCAAATGGCACCAGGTAATATTGACGAGTTTGTTGGCACCTATACGCTAACTGTCGATAACACACCGGAAAAATCTGCTGATACGTCTGCAACAGGTTTGGGTGCGATTGGTATCGCTGTCAGCGGCTCGGTGATATACAACGATGAAGAAGGTCCGGGTATTGCTCTTGATGGCGCAGTGGGAAGCTTGGACTTTAATGGCGCCCATACGGGACCGCAAAGTTATCATTATCATTTAGAGCCAATCTCATTCTCTGAAGATGACAGTAACCTGATTGGTGTTATTGCGGATGGTTTCTTTTTGTATGGTCGCAAGTGTAATTCAACTGGGACCTATCCTACGGATTTAGATGCATCAGGTGGGCATACTTCTATTACTCAGCACACCCAAGACGCTGAGTATCATTACCACATCCAAAATGAAGTTTACTTGGGTGCGTACTACATTTTATTCCCGGGGGATTACCAAGGCAGTGCCAGTGCTATCCGTTAGGGACTTACTGTGTATCCTGTGCTGTATTTTTAGCTGCTCAGGACTTGCCCAGATGCAGTTAGGAGATAAACCTGTTGCTGCAAATGAAATCACCATTGCGATGAATACAGGTGTACGTATGTATCGAGGGCTGCCTTTTACTGGTGAAGCTGTGACTTATTATGCTTCAGGACAGATTGCTAAGTTAGAACAGTTTGAAGCGGGCCGTCGAGATGGTTTCCTTAGGCAGTGGTATGAAAACAAGGTGCTGGCATTTGATTCACACTATGTGGCCGGACGTCTTGAAGGTCAAACGACTAGCTGGTGGAAGAACGGCAACCTGCGCTCGGTCTCACCGTATGTTGAGGGGCGTGTCACGGGAGAATCCAAACAGTGGTACGTGACGGGGGAGCTGTTTAAAAAAATGCATTACATTGATGGTCAAGAAGTTGGTTTGCAGCAGGCTTGGCGTCAAAATGGCAAGTTATATAGCAATTATCATTATATTAATGGCCGTGTATTCGGCTTAAAAAGATCAAATATGTGCGTAGGATTAGAAGATGAAAAAGTGGTTAAAGCAGATTAGTGTGATTGGTACTTTGGCTAGTATAATATTAACTAATACACAGGTATTCGCTGAACAGCAAGGCGTCTCAAGTTCTCTTGCGGTGTCTGCATTGCCTTATTATGCAAGTGCAGATTTTACGCCTCATTGGCTTAGCCCAGATAGTGTCGAGCTGGCCAATTTTCATCGAGTTTCTGACTTTAGTTTTATTGATCAAGACGCTAAGCATGTCTCACAAAACGATATGCAAGGTAAAATATATGTAGCGAGTTTTTTCTTTACATCGTGCCCGGGAATTTGTCCTCGCATGCGTTCACAACTTTCAAAAGTGCAGGCGCAATTTATTGATGATAATAAGGTCAGTATTATTTCGCATTCAATTCAACCTAAAAATGACACTGTGCAAGTCCTGCGAGAATATGCAGATAAAAATGGTGTGGTATCAGGTAAGTGGCACTTAGTGACAGGTGAGCGTGACGCTATATATCGTCTTGCCCGCAATGATTACTTTGCTAATGAAGACTTAGGAGAGTACGTGAGTAAAAAGGACTTTTTGCATACTGAAAATTTAGTATTAGTCGATGTTAATCGTCATATTCGTGGCATATATAATGGTTTAAACAATACCTCTGTTGGTCACTTGATAGAGGATATCAAAACCTTAAGAAGCGAACTTTAGTGCAGGTTAACGTTCCTCAGCGATTTTAATCGGCTTGCTGTTTCTCAAGCGACTCGATTTCGCGCCACATCTCTTCTGCTTGTGCGGTTAACATAGCGTAGCTGCGCATATCCCCCTTTCGCTGAGCCAGCATGGCTTCTTCTAACTTTTGGTCATAAACTTTGCGACGTTTTTTGGTTGGTGACTGTTTGAAAAACCCGAACATAATATTGCCTTATTATAAATTTATTAATAATGCACTTTTAACGTAGTCAGTAGCAACGAGGATCACTTTGTAACCAAGGACCGCGATTGATGCAACCGCCTTAAAGCTCATGATTAATATGTAGACTACTGGTGCTTAGCCCATGCTTAAAATTTAGCCGCGGGCAATTTTTCCTAAAGTGACAAGCTAGCTTATATCAATATAAATTTACAGGTTAAGATAAGTCGAATTTTTCGAATGGTTAGCACCAATTTTTGCGTTCGTATTCTGCCTTATCATCCCAATAAAGAGCTGTACGGATAAAATTTTGGCTAACTAGGAGATCACATGAGTGATTTATTTTCCTCTATACAACTAGGCAATACACAGCTTGCTAACCGCATTATTATGGCCCCTTTAACCCGCGCTCGTGCTAGTGATGGGCATATGCCGAATCAGATGATGGCGACTTATTACCAACAACGAGCAAGTGCTGGCTTGATCATTACCGAGGCAACCATGATCACAGCAGGTAATTCTGCTTTTGTTAACGAGCCCGGTATATACAACCAAGAGCAGATTAGCGCTTGGAAGAAAGTGACTGAGGCAGTACATGCCAAAAATGGCAAAATTTATCTGCAAATCTGGCATGGTGGGCGTGCCACTCATTCAATGTTAAACGACGGTCAAAAACCTGTTGGTCCTTCTGCTATCGCGATTGATGATGTGATCCACACACCTCAAGGAAAAATGCCTTATGAAGTTCCAAGAGTACTTGAAACGGACGAAATACTCGGGATAGTCGATGCTTTTAGGCAAGCCGCGCGCAATGCCATTTTGGCTGGATTCGATGGTGTGGAAGTACATGGGGCGAATGGTTATTTGATTGATCAGTTTTTACGCAGCAGTGCCAATACTCGCAGCGATAAATATGGTGGCTCAATAGAAAATCGCTCAAGATTTTTATTGGACGTCGTAGACGCTGTGAGTGATGAAATTGGTAGTGCAAAGGTGGGCTTACGATTGTCACCGCTAAATAGTTTTAACAGCATGCATGACGAGGATACTCTTGGATTGCTAGCATTTGTCAGTAAAGCGCTAAGTAGTCGTAACTTAGCTTATCTACATGTTATGCGTGCAGACTTTTTTGATAAACAACATGGGGATGTGTTGGCTATCGCTCATGAAGTTTATAGTGGCAATCTAATTGCTAATATGGGTTATACGGCCAGTGAGGCCAGTCAGGCAATCAAGGAAAATTTAATTGATGCAGTGGCATTTGGCACAGACTTTATCAGTAACCCTGACTTGCCTTTACGAATAGAGAATAATTTAGAACTTGCTCCAGCAGATCAAAGTACTTTTTACTTAGGCGGGGCCGAAGGCTATATAGATTACCCACTGGCATCGTAATGCACGGTATGAATTAAACGTATGTTCGTTTAGCGCAAACTGTTTCGCCCTAGAATAAGTTGACGGTTTTAAGCCAGCATATTTTGCTGGCTGTTTTATTCGTAATTTTTGTACACTGCGGCTAAGAGTCGTTAATTTGGGATAAGTGAGATACTTAGTATCTTAATCGGCTGCGCTAATATTTGATTTTCGACATATGCTTCATCAACGGCTTTTGTTTGGCGATTCTGTTGTATTGCTTTTACGATATCCATCCCTGTAATTACTCGCCCAAACGCGGCAAAACCTTGACCATCAGGATTGCGTAAACCCGAAAAATCTAGCGCGGGTTGCGGCCCTACACATATGAAAAATTCTTGCGTAGCACTGTCAGGACCGCCTCTGGCCATTGATAAGGTTCCATCTAGGTGCTTAATTTTAGTACGCTCAGTGGTTTCCAGCGAAATAGGGGGGAAATCAGTATGTGCTTGACTAGCACGTCCTTGTATCACGGAAATTTGCGGTGTTCCTTGATCGTTATCAGGGCCCACAACACGATAAAATTCCCCTCCATCGAATGCTGAATCTTTAATGTACGCGATATAATTAGCTACAGTAATCGGTGCTTTATCTGTATATAGCTCAATAGTAATATCACCCATTGTTGTTTGGATAAGCGCCTGTTGAATACTGTGTTTGCTTGAGTCTGCTACGGCTGCATTAACGATAAATTGGCTAAATAAGGCGAGTAGTAATATACGAAGGCGTTGACTGAATTTACACACGGGGAAATTCCTTTTAAAAACACAATTATTGTTGACGAAATTAATTTTAAGACGATAGATAATAACCTATCCACCGCGATTTTTATGCGCTGTTTAAAAATAAGCTTTTAGATTTGCAAATTATGAGTTGCGCTTAAGTGCTGATTTGATGAGTGTTGATCATGAACAAGTTTATTGCCTAAAGCTAACGCCGCTGCATATTTGGTAGGGGTTTATATTATGAATAAAATAAACCCGCAAATACAAAACACGAAAGATAGTAAATGCGGATTTTAATTGTTCTAACCATGATTGTTAAATGAGATGACACCTTTTAAGGCATGGTCTTCATGACTTGACTGAATTTAGTCTGACCTTTGACTACCCAACTCGGAGTCGCCTCACCAGAACCGGCATAACGTAAACTTGGATGATTGCGACTAACATCACGTAAAACTGAATGTTGCTCAGGCGTAATATCAACAAAAAAGATATGCATTCCTTGACTGAGTAGATGTTGAAATCGTTTAAATTGATAATTTGGTGTCTGTATACCGATTAGCCCACCCTCCCATGTACAGAAACCGAGCACAACGACCGCACAAAAACCGAAAGGTATCCATCCAACAGCCGTAGTATGCCAGTTAAAAAGATAGGCAACCAATAAAATGAGTACCGCGCCTATTACCCCAATACCGGCACCCAATTGGGTTGAATGCACAACGTCCTTTTTCAATACGGCCTCTATGGCATGTAAGTGGTGCTTTTCAAGTTCGGCATCATTTTCACTCAATACGTGAAACTGAGGTACAGTCAAACCGCAGTTGAGTAACTCTTGCTCAACTTCTTTGAGATCGTCAAGATCCTCTGTGATGTAGTAATGTCTAAACATACACTCCCCCTGATTGTTTATTGACCAGATGTTAACTTGTGAAGTATAGCAGCGCTAAATAAATACAATTATAAAGTTGCTCGTTTACGAGATAACTGTTTACGACGCTAATATGTAATGAGCTTGGGCTCTGGTATGATCTATGTATTGATAGATTTGAGGAAAGGGTGATGAGTTTACTGGGCTCCGCGTTTGTGTTTTTGTTAGCCGCTGTAGTGGCTGTTCCCATATTTCGAAAGTTAAAACTTGGCGCAATTCTTGGTTATTTAGTCGCAGGGGTTGTGATTGGCCCATCTGTAATGGATTGGATCAACGACGCTGAAACTATATTGCATGTTGCTGAGCTTGGTGTTGTATTTTTATTGTTTATTATTGGATTGGAGCTTGATCCTAAACAACTGTGGAATATGCGCAAAAAAATCATGTTGACCGGTGGATCTCAATTAATATTTAGCTCCTTATTCATAGGTCTGATGAGCTTTTGGATATTGTCATTATCTCCGGCTACAGCATTAATAGTCGGAGTATCTGTCGCACTCTCTTCCACTGCATTTGCGGTGCAATTGATGGAAGAGCATAAAGTGCTAAAAACACCGCCTGGCAAGCAAGGCTTCTCAATATTATTGATGCAAGATGTTGCGGTTATTCCCATTTTACTATTGGTCGAGAGTTTATCTACCGGAGAGGTTGCTGTAGGCCCAGCTTGGTGGGTGAGCGTGTTGGCATTGTGCATAGTGCTCGTTGTCGGCCGTTTCTTGATTAATCCGTTTCTTAGCTTGATATCCCACTATGGAAACGCCGAGGTTATGACCGCTTCTGCATTACTTATCGTTATTGCAACCGGATTAGGTATGCAGGAGGCCGGTTTGTCTATGGGGATGGGGGCGTTTGTTGCAGGTATTCTTCTCGCTAATTCAAGTTTTAAACATCAGTTAGAAATGGAAGTTGGACCTTTTAAAGGGCTATTCCTAGGGTTGTTTTTCATCGCGATTGGGATGAATTTAAATTTGGATCTGTTGGTTTCCGAGCCACTGTTTATTCTCGGGGCTAGTCTGGTACTCGTTATAGTTAAAGGATTGATTATTTACACCATACTTCGATTAGCCAAGCAAAATGTTACTGATTCAGTGCGCATTGGCTTAATGTTGTCTCAAGGCGGTGAATTTGCTTTTGTTGTTATGTCTCAAGCCGTGGGGGCAGGGGTAATTGAAACCCTAATATCACAGCAAGTTACCCTTATTGTCGGAATCTCTATGGCGTTGACGTCACCGCTGGTAATTCTGCACAGTATTTGGTTTAACAGTAGAAATTGCCCCGCAGTTTATGATTCAGAGCCTAATGAAAAAGAACCTCAAGTATTGATTGCCGGGCTGGGTCGTTTTGGGCAAGTGTCAGCCCGTATATTAACAGCAAACAAGATCCCATTTATTGCATTGGATAAAGATCCTGATCAAATTGAATTTCTAAAGAAATTTGGCAGCAAGGTATTTTATGGTGATGCAAGTCGGCTAGATTTATTGCGCACGGCAGGTATAAGCAAAGTAAAAATAATACTTATTGCGATTGATAACGACCAAGAAGCTTTAAAAATTGCATACTTGGTACGCGAGCATTTTCCGGATATTAAAATTATTGCTCGAGCACGTAATCGAACGAGCGTAATGAATTATGCAAGGATTGGTGTGAACACTTATGTACGAGAGGTCTTTCCAGCTGGACTGGACGCCGCAGAGTTACTTTTGAAGGCTTATGGGTTCGATCTAGAGAAGGCAAAGAGAACTGTTGACGTTTTTGCAAAACATGACAGTAAGTTGGTGGAGATAAGTGCGATTAAAAACTTAAATTTACAGCAAATGATTGATATAAACGAGAAGGGGAAATCAGAGTTGCAATCCCTTTTCGAGCGTGACGAAAAAGGGATTGAACGTTAATTAGAATTGGTATTCAAAATTTACCGTTAAGCGAGAATCTGTTAAATCACGCGCATCGCTTTCAGTTTCGCGCTTAACGTAGCGCGCAGATACATCCATACTAAGTTGACGACTTAAGTCGCGATTGAAGCTTGCGGTAAGATTTAATACGTCACTAACGCGATCTGAATCACTGTAATCATTTGTTGAATAACTTGATGATAAACCTACTGTATTACGTCGCCCTAATTGATAAGAGAGTGATAGGGATGCTGAGTTGGTTGTCTGCTCACGATTAGATTCTAAATACTCAGTTGTATTGTAGCTTAAGCTAAATGCTGCTTTGAGTTTATTTTTATCGTAACCGAAGTTAATACGACCTGATTTACGAAATAGCGTTTCGTCTGTTATATCAGTAGTGAAGCTATTTAAGCTTCTATACTCTTCTCCAGCGAGCAGGACATAACCCGACGAAGAGGGCTGAAAACAGTCCGCAAATTCCGTAGAGCCAATCGGGCATACAAATAAGCTGCTAGAGCCCTCAGTAACGCTTAAACGAGAATATGAGGTTACATCTTCGTTGTATGTTGCCGAGGTGCTAAAGGATTTTAATTTATAATCTAAGTTGAAAGAGTACGCATCACCGTAAAAACGTTTTCCATATGAAAACTGCATCGCAGTACGACTAGAGAACGCCCATTGAGTATTTATCCCTATATAGCGGGTTGAAGTATCCCCTTGTTCTAGTTCGTTATAGGTAATCTCTATGCTATTTTCATCATGAGGTTGCCATACAAAGCCAGCACCGTAACTGGTGGTATCCAAGTTTTGGCGTTGTGCACTGAAGCCACTTTCATCTAATCCGTATTCACTATCTGAGCCCACGAGCACGAATGAAATATCCTGTGCGATATCAATACCAATACGGGCATTTGATAGAGTAGACGAAAAGTCCTGAACAGTTTCCCGTTTGGTGTCGTAGTACTGTGTTCCTAAAAGAAAAGTGAAGCCTCTAAAGTCTCTGCCTTGGTACAACTGAGCATTAATAAACGTGTTTTCTCCATCAATGCCGTTAGTGCTGGTAAGTGTCTCGTCGGAACTGGTCTTTGAAAAACCGCTTTGTAGCGACAAGCCTATGGTTTTCGGGTTAGGTATCATAAAGCTTAATTGAATTGCATCACTTGTGGTCTTAGTTAACTCGCCACTGGACAAAATTTTATCTGCAACTAGTCCCTCGGTAGAGTCTATCGAGCGATAACTACGATCGCCGTTAACTGATAATGTGAGTACTTTTTCAATAATTTGTAATGAAGAGTTATAACTCATTTCAGTAAAGCTTTTATCGGAATCGGCTAAATCACTGTTTTGCTCAACCGTGGTATTATTTAGCACAAGGGCTGCTGATGCCTTGCGGCTACTGTAAACTGTTACCAGTTTCGGCTGTATCGAGATAGCTTCAGTATTCTCGCCAGAGTTCTGCCCTATATCTGTACTATAGTAATATCCAGAAGTCGTAATTGAAGGGGCAATTTGCAAGTCACCAGCACGTGCAGAACTAGAACTACCACAAGCGATTGCTACTGCGATTAATAATTTATTTCGTGCTGATGGTGCCGTATTAAATGCCACTAATTAGCTCCTGCGTAGTAATAACCGTAGCCCGTTCCTTTACGATTAACTTTTTGCCCTTTATTAACCACGAATCCAATGGCCATTTCTGGGTTCAAATGACTGACCGCTTCTTGAATATCGGCTATTTTAGTTGCTGCTTCTTCGGCAACAACAATGGCCTGACCAGCCAGATTGGCTAAAATGGCTGTTTCGTTGATACCGAGTAATGGCGGAGTATCGACAATAACAAGTCTGTCTGGATAACGATTAGCGAACTCTTGAACTGCATCATACATTCTTTCACTGGCAAGAAGTTCGGTGGACAAGTGATGAGATTTCCCCGCAGGAATTATGCGCAGATTGGGTACGTTGGTTTGGCACATCACTTCAGCTATGTCCGTTTTTTCGCCTAGCAAATATTCCATCAATCCTTGCTGATTTTGCAATTCTAAGGTGCGCATAACGTTTGGTCTTAAAACATCCGCATCAACCAATAGCACGGTTTTATCTTGTTCTAAAGCAATACTGAGTGCCAAGTTAACGGCGGTAAAGGTTTTCCCTTCTCCCGGGCGTGAACTCGTCACCATAATGATGTTGCTATTGTTAAGAGATTTAGAAAGGGGACCGAAAGCATTGTCGATAATTTTGCGTTTTATGGCTCGATATTCTTCATTAATCAATCTGCGTTTATTGCTAGTTGATACAAAGCCTTTCTCCTCCATTCGTGCTAAATCGATTTCGATACTCGATGGGACCTGCAGAGAGTTTTGTGAGCCAGCTGACTCTGAAACTCCGTTATCTTTTTGTTGAGCATCGAGCGTTTTATTGGTAGCTTTTTGAGCACCAGCATCTTGCTCTGCTTGTGATTGTTTGTTTTTCTCCTGTTTGGAGAGTGCACGTTCGATTGTATTCATGCCAATATCCTCGATAACAAGTCAATTTGCAGGATTTCAGTGGCTGCCAAGACACCATACATTAATAGAATGAGACCCGACGAAAAAGCAAATACAAGAATACGCGTCCTATTTGCCTTACGGATCTCTTTTACATTAAGATGAGAGACGACCCCTAACACAGGGTAAGACGTTAAAGCCGTTAATTGACGCCCTCGAATGAGTATAGGGTTAAGTTGACTGATCAAAAATGCGACTGCTAAACCGGCAGCAAAACCAATGAAAACCACTGCGGTATATCCAATTAGACGATTTGGTCCTGTTGGCGCTAAAGGTGCTAGAGGAGGGTCGATAACTCTGAACTGTACATCTTCAGAGGATACGTCTGCTTTTTGTGCTAAATCCGCAGATTCTCTTCGTGACAACAGCTCTTCGTATTTGCGTTTAGTAATACCGTAATCACGATTCAGAGCGGTAAATTCAGCTTCAACTTGCGGCACCAAATCAATTTTTTGCTTTAAGTCTTCAATTTTGGTTTTGTAGTTATCTTTTCTAACATCCAGCGATGCAATTAGGCTTTGCAAGCGAGATATTTCTATACGAATTTCAGTAGATAACGCACCTAACGAGCTACTTGGGTCATCACTTGAAACATTCGATAAATAGTCATCGATTTCTTCCTGTCGTGATTTTTGTAAAGATTCAAGCAAATTATTGGCCTCAATCACATCAGGGTGTAAGTCGGTATATTTAAGGGATAATTCATCGAGTCTTTCTTCAATACTTTTTATGCGGGCGTCATAGCGAGTTGTCAGAATTGCATCCGAGTTTGATGGTTTAACTGCAAAGCTATCGATTTGCGAATTTTGACCTCGTAGTTCACCAGAGAGGGCTTTGATCTGTTGCTCAGTCTCTTTGATGGTCAATTCAGTTTGCTCTAATTGACTTCTCAAATCAGTATAATTTTCATGAAAACTGCCTTTATCTGGCAATAGCGACGCATACTTTCTTTGAAAGTCTGCAACCCTTTGCTCAGCAGAGGAAAGACGGTTTTCATAATCGGTTATCTGCTCCTCGATAAAGCGACTCGCCGAGTCAGAGTCTTTTCTAGAGCTACCTAGGGCGCCTTCAACGAATAAATCCAAGGTCTCCTGGACAACAGTTCTCGCCATTTGCGGGTCACTATTTGAATAAGAAATCGTATAAAGATTATCTCGTCCAGCTGAGCGCAGCCTAATATTATTAGTCAATTGCGAGATCATATTCTCATAATCTTCAGGGGTGAGAGCTGTAACGTCCAGATCTGACTCCCGCGCAATAATTTCAAGATTGGGTCGACTCAGTAATGTCTTCACCATCATTGAAATTTCTTGTTGTGGATTAGTTTGTATGGCTAAGCCGTGCAACAACGGCTGTAAAACAGAACGAGTATCCACGTAAACCCGCGCTTGAGACTGGTAAGTATCTGGCATTGATGCCACGTAGGCAAAACCAAGCGGGCAAATTAGCCAAGTGCAAATCATAACGTAGCGCTTTTTTACCCAAACACCTCTTAGGTAATCAAGCAAAAGCTCAATCGTTTTGTGTAAATCTTGCATTTAAATGTCCGTATATATATATCGACTAAAACCAAGCTTCAGGAATAATAATAATGTCGCCAGGTAAAATATCGATATTTTGTGCTATGTCTCCGTCACGAATAAGGGAGTCAATTTTGATGGCAAATGTCTTCTGCTGACCATCAATTGTGCGTACCAGTTTAGCACTATCACCCGCTGCAAAACTCGTTAAACCACCGACAGAAATCATTAAATCTAATAATGTCATATGTTGGGTATAATTTATGGTGCTTGGATTAGTCGCTTCTCCGATGACCCTTACGCGTTCGCTTAATGGACCAGCGAAGCCTGTTACACTAACCGTCACGCGCGGGCTATTAATAAACTTACCTAGCGACTCTTCAAGCTCACGAGCTAAAACTGACGGGGTTTTCCCGGTGACTTCGATGTCTTCTACTAGGGAAGTAGTGACTTTTCCATCAGGACGGACGATAAATGTCCCTGATATATCAGGGTTGCGCCAAACAAATATAGACAATGTATCGCCAGGGCCAATCAAATATTGATAGTTGTCGACCGAAGTGGTTAAAGACGGGTATGTTGATGCATGAGGGAGGCTAGTGTTATTGCTTGAGCATCCCGCTGTGGTTAAAATTGATAGAAATAGTAAATTGAAGAATGCTATTTTGTTAGTCTTCATGTAAATTGTAGCTCCGTGTGTTGAACTCATCGAACGTCAATGTAACAAGGTTTAGACTTATTTCAAAACATAAAATAATGAACAATAATAAAAAGTTAGTTCGTCTCAGCTGCATTTACAAATTTGAGAAATAGTAAATGATTAAGTCTTTACAAATAGAGGTAAAAGATTAATGAGTTTTGTTAATCGAAAGGAAGTTCGGCGCTCAAACATATTGATGATATTAGAAGCATCAGTCGTAGCGTATATTTTATATCTAACCTTGGGCATCGTGAGCGATATTACTTCGTCTGCTACGCCTAGTGTGGGTGACGTATCACTTTATATAGGTTTGTTCACATTTTTAGTTATTGTATCCGCTTTGTCTGTCGGGCTGTATGAATCTAAGTTACGTGAAACATTCCGAGGTATTATCAGGCGTATCTTTGTCAGTGTCGCGCTGGGATACTTCGTTATGGAGATACTGGGTAATACCGTATTAACCTATATCGATTTACATCAGTACTTTTTGCCCATCGCCGCGGGTCTATGTATCGTAGCATTAGTTATTTTTCGCTACTTCATCAATCGTCTGGGTCTTCTTGGTTTAGGACAAACCAAAATAGTCGTTATTGGGGCTGGTGAACGGGCGTCTATTATAGAGAAGCGCATGCGTAGAGAAGTCGATCGTTTCGGCTTCGAATTGGTCGGATTTATTCCTATTCCTGGTGATAATCGAGAAGAGGGAATACAAAACGAAAAATTAGTTCACGTGAAAGTTGATGAAAACTTTCGAAATTTTATTGCAGATAATGATATTGATGAAGTCGTTATTGCCTGTGATCAAAGGCGCGGAACCTTGCCTGTAGAGATTTTGTTCGACTGTCGCTTGCGTGGCGTCGAAGTGACTGACTTGCTTGATTTTATGGAGCGAGAGACTGGTCAGATTGTAGTTAACCTTATGTATCCAAGTTGGGTAATTTATTCTAACGGTTTTAATTCGCAAAACTATCTTCGCGACGCGTTAGATTATGGTATGAACAGTGTTTTAGCCTTCTTGGTATTGATGCTTGCTTGGCCTTTTATGCTGCTTACGGCAATTATTATTTATTTCGAAGACAACAGTGGGCAAAAAGCTTCGGTATTTTATAAGCAGGAACGTGTTGGTCTAAATGGTAAATTGTTTAATATTATTAAATTCCGAAGTATGCGTCCTGATGCAGAAAAAGACGGAGCCAAGTGGGCGACAACTAATGATAACCGCGTAACCAGAGTCGGTCAGTTTATTCGTAAATATCGTATCGATGAACTGCCTCAGATTCTTAATGTTTTTCGTGGAGAAATGTCTTTTATTGGTCCACGCCCAGAGCGCCCTCAATTCGTTGAGCAACTTATTCGTGAAATCCCGTATTACAATCAAAGACACAACGTCAAGCCTGGTTTAGCTGGTTGGGCACAACTTAATTATCCCTACGGCGCAAGTGTCGAAGACTCTATGGAGAAATTGAAGTTCGATTTATATTACGTTAAACATCAGAGCTTGATGTTAGATATTCTTATTTTGATTCGTACGGTCGAAGTCGTGTTATTTGGTAAGGGGAGATAGGGATGTCCGGGAACGTGCTAAACGCGATGACAGTAGATGTAGAAGATTTTTTTCATGTATCTGCCTTTGAATCAATTATTACGCCAGAGCAGTGGAAAGATTATCAGCCTAGAGTGGATACCAATACCCGTAAGTTGCTTGATTTATTTGCCAAACACGATGTGAAATCAACATTTTTTGTATTAGGTTGGGTAGCGGAACGTTACCCTGAATTAATTAAAGACATCCATGCTCAAGGTCACGAGATCGCAAGTCATGGTTATGCACATCGACGAGCTACAGAGCAAACTCGGGAACAGTTTACCGCAGACGTTACCCGTTCTAAAAATCATTTAGAAGACTTACTAGGTGAGTCGTTGACAGGTTATCGTGCGCCAAGCTTTTCTATTGGATACAACAATGAATGGGCATTTGAAGTGTTGGCGGAGTTGGGTTTTCAATACAGTTCTAGCACTTATCCAGTCAAGCATGACCTATATGGGACGCCTGACTGGCCGCGTTTTGCGTACAAGCGTAAAGAAGGTATTATTGAAATTCCTATCCCAACATTAAAAGTAATGGGCAAGCAAACACCTATTGGCGGTGGTGGCTATTTCCGCTTATATCCCTATACGTTGACAAAAACGTTGATAAGTAAATATTTGAAAAGGGAAAAACAACCTTATTCATTCTACTTCCATCCATGGGAGATTGACGCCGACCAACCACGGATGACAAATGCCCCTCTGAAGTCTAGATTCCGACATTACGTCAACCTGAATAAAACCGAAGGCAAGCTTGAACGTTTGCTTAGTGATTTTTCATGGGGAACCATGAAAGATGTTTACAATATTTCGCCTAAATAACGAGTGTATTGGATAATAAATGAGTCTTTCCAATGAATGATGTTCAAGACAGCGGTGTTAATACACGGCATTCGACAAATGGCATTGTGTCTTTATTTACCATCATAGTTTTATGGGTTGTTTTATTTTGGCAGGGTATCACCACCGCTGTCGATATATGGATCATTACAGACACTTTTAATCATTGCCTTTTTGTTATTCCTGCCAGCGTATATTTTATATATTTGAAGCGAGACCAGCTCGCATTATCAGCCGTTGAACCTAACTATTGGGTATTAATACTCTGTATAGCTAGTTGTGGGCTTTATGCCTTAGGTTTATCAGGTGGTGTACAATTATTTATGCACGTCGCCACTTTTACCTTCCTGCCGTTTAGCGTGTGGTTTCTGTTGGGCAATGAACAAGCAAAAAAGATTTTATTCCCTTTGTTTTTCATCCTCTTTTGCATACCCATCGGCGAAGAGCTTATCCCTGTTTTACAAGAAGTAACAGCCGATCTCTCTGTTATGATGTTGCAGTGGGTAAATGTCCCTATTTATCGCAGTGGGTTGTATATTGAAATTCCAGAAGGACGTTTCCTGGTAGCTGAAGCATGTTCGGGAATTAGCTTCTTTATTGCGTCAATTGTTATCGGTTCCTTGTATGCATACATGAATATGCAATCCAGTATTCGTAGATCTGTTTTTGTCTTAATTTCGATTATCTTTCCTATTATTGCCAATGCGATACGTGTTTTCGGTATTATTTTGACCGGACATTTAACTAATATGGAACATGCCGTAGGCGCAGATCATTTAATATATGGTTGGGTTTTCTTTAGTTTAGTTATTGTCTGTCTAATTGGATTAGGCGAGTTAATACGTGAGAAGTCATCTCAATTAGTCTCTGATCCACAATATGTTCCTGCTAACAAAACGTCTGATCGTGACTATATCAAAGCATGCGGTTTTATCACGGTTCTAATGCTAGCGTCGTTAGGATGGTATCAAATTATTCTAGGGCAATTATCTGCTGAAACAAACCCACAGAAACTGCATAAGCTAGTCATACCTAACCACGGTGGATCAACGTCTTGGCAGCCAGAATTCGTTGATTACTTTGATAAGCAGCAAACGAGCATTAATTTCGAAGCGAAACAGATTGATCTTTATACAGTTTGGTATCCAAAAGGACATGGAGAACTGGTTAGTTACGCTAACCGTATGTACCTCGAAGAATCTTGGACCTTAGAATCAACATATTCTGCAAGTGGGCCCAACGATTTGACGTTTGAAGTAAGTCAAATTGTAAATTCCCGGAACGTTCGGTTACTAGGGTATTGGTATGTTATTGACGGAACTGTTTTTACTAATAAGAACGTCGCCAAGCTCTATGAAATTTATCAGATTATGTTGGGACAACATGCTGGAAGTGGCTTGGTGATGATCTCGATGGAGAGCGAGTACAGCTCATTAGAAAAAGATAAAGAATTGTTCCATCGGATGTTAATTGACACCTTTTCGTCAATTAATCAGATATTTCCCAAGTAAAAAGAATATACCTCGTAGACCATTAGGTTTGTAGTGGTTAAAGCAGCCGCTTTTGGTTTACGGGAAGTAAACAACCATTTTATTTTAGCGATGCTAGCAAAGCAAGTTCATCGGCGGTGAGTATACTTGACACCTCTTTTACCCTTTTATTATCAATTAACAGAGCGGTAGCACCATCGCGTTTTCGAATGGGCTTGTTCGTGATGTTATCTACGATCACTGCGTTGATGGTGTCGGTAAAACGGTATTCTATTGCGTTAGGATAGTTATGGGCTAGAAAAATTCTGTTATCTAATATTTGTGTGTCTGGTGATTGCTCTAACAATATCCCGACATCTGCGCTTGGATCCGCATTGTCTTGATGCACGATTAAATTATTGATGATTGCACCACCAGAAGCCGGCTTTCCTTTTAAACCAAAGCCAATACCCCGGTCGCAGTCGATAATAGTGTTATTTTCTACGGTATTGTTGCTTGCACCATTCCAAAAGTGCACCGCAAACTCCGCTGGGCGGTTATCAGGGCTAGCAATATCTCTGAATACATTATTTGAGATCATCCAACCACGAGACCCGTGAGCGTCAATTCCGCCTATGTAATAGTTCGGTCCTATGCCTTGGGTATATTTAAATTCACAATTATCGATGATACCGTAATCACTAGCGTGATCAGATTTTTCACTTGAGGACACTTTTACCAGCTGTTGAAAACTGTCTTGAAGTATACAGTTTTTCAGTGTGGGAAAGTCTGCATTATATTCGCCCGATATTTGAATTAGGTGATTACCTGCGTCAGAAAGTGTGATTCCATCTAGCGTAAAATTTTTTGCTGTAACACTGATTACATTTTCTACCTGCGATCGAGAACGCATCCCTAAACCAACGATCCGAACACTCTTTGGGTTAGCTGAGTCACCAATAAAGCTAATATGAGGGGCTGAAATAACCAGCGTTTTCGTCAATTGATAGATACCCGGCGCAAGTTTTATATGTGCTTCGCCGTTTTTATTTGCAGCTTGTAAAGCTTTGTACAACATAGGAACATCTGAAACGTTAATTTCTCTGCGGTTTTCAGAATTATCTGCACATGCCAAAAATGGCAACGCCACTAAGATCAAAATCAAAAAAAGTTGACGGACGCTTTCGAGCTTTTTAAATAAATGGTTTAAAAACCTATGTTTTACATAGAGTGATGTTGATGAATCAGTACTTAACAGCTGAGTTTGCGTTTGTCTGATTGCTAATTGGAATGCGTTACTCGTATTACTAAGCCAGTTATAGTTCATTACTAACCCTCAACGTGTTTTTCGGTGTGCTCACTGTTTAAGTGAAGTTTACGTAGGTAATAAACATTGTATGCGCACGCGACAAATAAAATGCACCAAACAAAAATTTCTGCACGCATCCTGTTGAGAAAGCTCATAGTAACAACGAAGGTTATAAGCATGGACTCAATACAAATCACTTTGAAATAATCGTCTAAAAGCTCTGGTGCGGTAAGTAGTTTCTTGCATTTTTTTGTCATTAAGAAGCTTGAAATAACGATCATTATTAAAGCAAATAAACCCAAATATCCTGCTTCTGAAAGGGCTTCAAACCATGACGAGTGAACTGCTCGGTTGCGGCTTCGCCCTGTATTTACATAACTCGGAATATATAAAGGAGCATTCATCTCAAATCCTCCGCGACCTAAACCGAGAGGATGATCTTTGGCCATATCCATTGCCGCGACCCAAAAAACCATGCGTGTTGCACCTGTTTCGCGAGTTTCATCTACTTCAGATTCCTGGGAGATAGAATATATTCGTTCAATGGTACTCTTATCGGCAACATAAATTAGGCTCGCTAGCCCAGCAAATGTGATTAAAACAACGGTGAGTTTCTGATTTTTACGCTGTATGGGGGCGAAAAATAGGCGCCACATAAAATAAGCCCCGCCGGCCGCAAGACCGAGCATCGCACCGCGGCTATTAATCAAAGCTAGGGCATTCACAATAAAAGCGCCCGCAATAATAAATGGGATCTTATGTTTGATTAGGTTGTTGCGCCAAAAATAAAATAAGCAAACTACCGCAGCAGGGGCCAATGCTGCCGCGACGCCATTAGCATCTGGCGAATCTACCATGCCAACACCTTCGACTCTGTCACCGGAATTTCTACCTACCTGAAATATGTAGTAGCCTAAATAAGCAGCACCTGCAGCATAGCCGTACAGCATGTAGTCCAATGCTTTTGGGCTATTACACAACTTAAAAGCAATGCTCATAATTATGGCTGATTTAACTAACGGAATTAAAGCGTCAATATGATAACTTGGAAAAGAAGACCAAATATAGACGGCGCTATAAATAGCAACAAAAATGTACAACCAGCGAAATGAAGGAAGTTGTGTTAATTTATTTTTCTGCGCCTCTGGCCAGTTAATGAGCAAAATAACAGCCATAAAAGCTACAGAAAAAAATGAATAGCCTAAATCCGGTACAAGTGAACCCCACCATCGATTTTGGGGGTTGAAGAAATAAATCATTTGATACAATACAAAAGCAAATATTGGAGCATGACGAAACGACAGTATAAAGGTACTGATAAAACTGCTTAAAAAAAGTAAAACACTGATCATTTTTTTCCTAACTTATTATTTGCTTTTAATAAAATAAAGGTTGTCATGGCATTCCGACTAGACTTCATGATACAAGTGGCTATCGTTAAAGTTGGCTCATTTTGACACTAAATGAATCTCAAATGAAAGTATTGATAATAAACTTGAAAAATACCTTGTTATGGGTAGGTACTATTGTACTTATCCCATGGTCTTGTTACGCAGAAAATTTCGTTAATCCACCGTTATTTGAACACACACCAAGTTCGATAGAATATCTTGGAGGCTTTCGATTACCGCTCACCACAAAAGGTGTGTCTAGAATTGCCTACTCTCAAGGAGTAATCGCGTTACGCCCGCATAAAAAATCTTTCTTTATGATTGGACATGCTCAACATCAAGCTATCGCTGAATTTGAGATTCCGCAGATTAATAAATCAAAAGATATCAAAAAATGGAATATTGCAAAATTTAAACAACCTTTTTCTTCCATTTTCCCTAGAGTTAGCTCTGGTAACCCGCAGAAAATTAATCGCGTTACTGGTATGGAAGAGATTGAAGGTCAATTAATCGTAAACGGTATGGAATTCTATGACGCGGATGCGAATGTAAGGGATACTACATTAATAATCAGAAAGCCAGGCGATTTAAAAAACTCTTCTATCGACGGTTTTTATCAGTTAGAGGGGGCTGCCCATGCTGCTGGGTGGATTAGTCACATTCCGAATACTTGGCAGAAAGCGTTGGATTCAGAATATCTTGTTGGTAATGCGAGTACATTAGCGATTAATTCTCGACTGAGTATTGGCCCAAGTGCGTTTACTGCGCATTTTTGGGGGGTACTTAATAGCGAAGAAAAATCGGGATTGATTCTGACAACTGATTTAATGGATTTTAGTATTAAACATCCAATAGTCGAGGACCAATATAATGAATCCCTCAAGAACAAGCTTTGGACTGAACTGTCCGCCGCACATTATGGTTTTATTATTCCTGGAACATCGAGCTACTTTGTTATAGGTAAGTCTGGAGGGCATAATTCGGGTATAGGATACAAAATCACGCAAAGTAACGGTAGGAAGTGTGGCGGCCCCTGCTCAAAGGAAGCAGGGGATAGTTATAATTATTTTTGGTTATTTGATGTAGCTGATTTTTTAACCGTTAAATCAGGTACAAAAAAACCTTATCAAATCCTGCCTTATCAATATGGTTTTTTCGATACATCTAATTCAAATCCATATATTATTGGTGCTGATTATAGTGATGAGGATAAGTTACTTTATGTTGTCTTTGCTCGGGAAGATAAAGTGCAAAGTCAGTATGAAGATGCCCCCATCGTACGAGTATATAAAGTACACACAGAAAACGATTAATTTTTTAAACATTTTCAGCTGATTTTTTTAGTTTTCAGATAATGGACGTTGGCCAATTTTTGGGATTTATCACTCACTATGCGACAATATTTGAAATTAATAATCGGTTGCGTTGTTTGAGAACTTAACCCATCGAATGAAACTAAAAAAAATTTAGTTGACGTAATAACCCTTAACATGAAATTAGACCCCAAAAAATGAATATCGTTGTATTGTCTCACCGAGTTCCTTACCCGCCAAACAAAGGGGAAAAGATTCGAACGTTTAACCAAGTGAAATTCCTTGCATCTCTAGGCCACGATATTCATTTACTTTCTCCTTGTGAAAACGATGAAGAATTACGTCATTTCGCTTCCCTAAAGAAGCTCAGTATCTGTCGTTCTGTTTCAGCCTTCCCTTTGAGTGCTAAACCACTTCGATTACTAACAGGATTAATCACTGGTCAATCTCTCAGTGTGGCTAATTTTCATACCAAACAATTGCAAACTGCCCTCGACAGTTTTATATCGAGCCATGAAGTCGATGCCATTATCTGCAGCGCATCATCAATGGCAGAATATATATTTCAAAGTGATATTTTAAAATCTGAAGTAAAAAAGCCTCTACTAATTATGGATTTTATGGACGTAGATTCTGATAAGTGGGCCCAATATAAACGTAGTAGTCACTTTCCTATGAGTTGGATATATAACCGCGAACATGAGCTTGTGTCACAGTTCGAGCGAAGCGTCGCTACCAGATTCGACATTTGTTATTTGATCGCGCAAGCAGAGGTGGACTTGTTTAAAGAGAACGTTATCGATACTAATAATATTCATGTACTAGGAAATGGATTAGACACGAAAGTTTTTTTTCCACCTAAAGTTAAAAAAATCAATCACGCCCCAATTCTTTTGTTTACTGGCGTGATGGATTACAAGCCTAACGTCGATGCTGTTGTATGGTTTGTCGATAAATGCTGGCAAAGTTTTACTGCGAAATATCCAGAAGCGCGTTTTATTATTGCTGGTATGAATCCCTGTAACGATGTTCTAGCCTTGAAAATGATGCAAGGTATAGAAGTAACCGGCTTTGTGGATGATATTTTGCCTTACTATCATTCCGCTGACATTTTTATCGCACCATTCAGACTTGCGCGTGGAGTGCAAAATAAAGTATTGCAAGCGTTCTCTTGCGCACTACCTGTCGTATCAACTCCGATGGGAGCTGAGGGCATTAATTGCACTCCAGGAAAAGATGTATTAATTGCTTCTGACGCGTCTGATTTCGTCGAAAAAATAACCTTCTTATCAGAAAATAAAAACCTCGCAGCAGATATAGGAAAAAGAGCCCTTTGTCTAATAGAAGAACAGTATTCGTGGGAGGGGCAGCTAAGTCCTATTGTTGACCTCTTAACATCTTCAGTAGGAAATTAATGAAAAAATTTTTTAAGCGCTTATTTTATATTTTAAGTGCTCTGCTTATCTCTCCCGTTACGCTAATTTTTTTAATGCTCAGTGTAGTCCTAAATAAAGATGCGGTGTTTACTAGCTGTAGTCAATTGCTGAGCCTATTGCCTGGTAAGATTGGTGTTTATTTGCGTGCTGGGTTCTATCGTTTCACAATGACATCGTGCAGTCCAGATGCGGTGGTTTCATTTCTAGTGTTATTTTCACAACGTGACACTGATATAGCCAAAGGTGTTTATATAGGGCCGCAATGTAATATCGGTAAATGTCATATAGGAGAACATACTCTAATCGGAAGTGGTGTCCATGTAATGAGCGGTAAAGGGCAGCATAACTTCGATGATTTGAACATACCTATTAAAGAACAATCAGGAAGCTTTGAAAAAATTAACATTGGCGAAGACTGTTGGATTGGAAACGGTGCTATGATCATGGCGAATATCGGGGCTAATAGCGTAGTTGGAGCTGGCTCGGTCGTAATCTCTGAGATTCCACCGTTTTCTATTGTGGCGGGAAATCCTGCTCGAGTTATTAAAAGCAGATGTTAATGAATGTATTTTGAGCAAATCCACTATAAATCATATGGAATAACACTAGTGTTGCAGGTACCCATGCTCAACGCATAAACCTACCGATAACTCGAGAAAACGATATATTCGTCTTGTTTAAAGAAAATCTAACCACCAGAGAAATACCATCTTCAGTAATTTCAAAGAGTATAATACTGCACTGAAGATGACTTATCATTAATATTAGGACTTATCGATAATGAATGTAAAATTAAGGATTAACTTGTTGCTTAACCGTATTATTGAGTTCATTAAGTACGATTATAATCATCTCAAGTATCCTTTGGTCGTCGCTTGCCATGGTGCGATTATCATACTGCAAAAACTAAATAAGCACAGCTTAGCATTTAAAGTCGCGAGCAATATCTATCGGAGTGGGTGGGCTGGTAGCGATAAGCTGGGCGTGCAAGTCGCTCAATATTATTTTAAGCTGAATCCTCATCTAGGGAAGGAAGTAAGTGATAAATTCATCAATGAATTACCTCTTTTAAATAACACGGAGAAATTTTTCAAGCATCCAGAAACGATGTTAGATGGCATTATTACCGTGTTGAAAAACCCTAATGGTGATGAAAAAGGTGCACTAATAATTAACTATAGTTATTACTTCCCATTGTTTTTACGTTTTTTTGATGTGGAAAAAGTCGCCCAGTCATTTAATATTATTTTAGAGCCAAGTTGGGCGGGATTTTGTGAAGAAAATATTCTAGCTTACACGTTGGTAAATGCTCCCATATTCCTTCAAGTTTATGAGAAACGAGATAAAAACTTTATAGAAAGTTTAGATAGTAATCTTATTCCAATTGAAGTGGGACCTAGCTGGTTTATCAATCATAATAACTTTGTACCGCCTGTTACAGGCGAACGAGATATTGACGTATTGATGGTTGCTGCCTGGGCAAAGTTTAAACGCCATGGTGCTTTTTTTAAAGCGATAGCTCCGTTGGTCAAAAGCAAACCAAGTCTGAATATTACCTTAGTTGGATATCCTGTTGATATGAATAAGGAGCAAGTCATTGAGCTTGCTGCCCTAAATGGTATCGATAAAAATATAGAAATATTTGAATGGATTACTCCTCAAGAAGTATCCAAATTGCAAAAAAGATCCAGGGTAAACGTATTATGGTCGAAGTTTGAGGGAAACAATCGAGCTATTATCGAAGGAATGTTCTGTGGGACACCTGTTATTATGCGTAAAGGGCATAATTATGGCGAACATTATGATTTTATCAATGCGAATACGGGTTACTTTGCAAATGAAGGTGATTTTAAAGACGTCTACGAGAAAATTATATCCCGTGAAAATGAGATGGATCCCAATTTTTACGTTATGAATAATCGTAATAGTCGAGTAGGTACCGAGATAATGGGAAATGCAATCAAGAGTTACGAACTTTCCAACAATCGCCCTTGGCTTTCTGATTTAGCAGTAAAGGTGAACGATTTACACGGAATGGTCTATTTAGATAGTAACTCGTCTATTTTTAGAGACAGCTACACTAAAATAGAAAAATGTATATACGCTATTAATCACAACAAATGACAGCGCTTTATTTTAATGGTTGATATTATTTTTAGATTTAAAATTATAAATATATGATATGTGCTTATTTTCCTCTTACATATTGGCAAGTTGGGAATGAATCGTATCTAAAAAGGACTTGAAATTTAGATGTCACTTACCGCTAAAACAGTAAACAGCATTATTTATACTGGTTCAACTAAATTGGTACAGAGGGGGTTAGGTGTAATCAGTATGTTGATTCTTGCGCGGATTCTTACACCAGAAGATTTCGGTATAGTTTCAATATGTACTCTCGCAGTATTTTTATTTAATTCTTTAGGTGATGTAGGTGCCAAGCAATATATTATTAGAACACAAGATATTGATGATGATATATTAAATACTGCTTGGACACTCAATATATGTATTAAGCTAAGTTTATGGTTATTCTTTATTACGTTCTCCTCGAGTATCGCATCCTTTTTAGGTAAGCCAGAGATAGAAGACCCATTACGTTTCCTATCACTTATTTTAGCATTTGGGTGTCTCGGAAACCCCGGTGTTTGGATCATGTCTCGTAATCTAAACTATAAACCGTTATTTAAAATAGATGTAATTTCTAAAGTTTTATCATTTATAACAGTATTGGTCATAGTGTATTTTGAACGGACTTATTGGGCGATGCTGATAGGAGTTGTTTTATCTTACTTGTTACCTTGTATCTTTTCTCATTTTATTTGTAGCCATAGACCACGGTTTAGACTATTAAATATATATCACCAGATGAAGTTTTCCCAATGGGTAATTGCTAACAGTATTGTAGGGTATGCTAGGGGGGAAGGGGATTCTGTGTTAGTTGCGAAGTATTTTAATCTAGATATGATAGGAATTTATTCTATGTTTAAAAACCTTTCAAGCATGCCTCTGACGCAACTTATTTCCCCAGCAACCGACCCTCTGCTAGCTACCTTCTCGGCTGCTATAAGGGAGAAAGATTTTAAGGCCTATCAACTAAATATCGTATTGTTGCTGTTGCTATCGCTGGTAGCTCCTTTAACAACGATGATGGCGTACTTCAATCAAGAAATTGTTTTACTATTTTTGGGAGATAAGTGGGGCACACACGCTTATATTTTCTCTATTTTGGCTTTCATGATGGTACCTGGGGTTATTTTCAAAGTGCTTTCAGAGTATATACTTGCTGAAGGTGGCTATAAGCCAATTGTGTATTATCAATCCTGCATGACCGTACTAACGTTAGCGATTTTATATGCGATGATCGGTAGTGACCTTGCAGAGTTTGCTATAACTCGTGTCTTAATTGCGGTTTTCAGTTTATGTATCTTTATGTCATATTTTCAAATTCGGTATGGTTTCTTTAAAATATCGGATCTTGTTTTGTTTATTTTACCGTTTGTTGCTTCTTCTATTGGGATTTTTACCGTGGTTATATTGGATTCTGATTCGATACATTGGTTTGGACGACTTTTTTTCGGTTGCCTAATATTTTCTTTTATTTACTCTATATCGTTACTTGGGTTGATATATTTAAATAAACGTCGTTATGAGTGTGTTTTATTTTTGTCGTACATAGCTGGTATTAAAAATTTTTTTAGAGTTTAAATTGAAACTAAAATGAATTTTTTAACTGGTAGTTTCATTTTTTAAAAGAAATGTAGTTAAAGTCTTTGGTAAAGAATTATTAGGGTAGCAAATGGATACGAGGCACGAAATTCATCATAATTTTAAGGGGAGCTTAGCTATTGGTCCCTTAGTTGGACTACCTTCTAGTAATTGGGTTGGGGTCGATGTTGCCAATTATCTTTCAGATAGTGGTGTGAAAATTACGAAGTTTCAGAATTTTAGTACATCAATAAAAGCTGACTATATTATTATTGTGAAATTGATGCCAAGTATCGACTGGTTAATTGAAAAAAATAAGCAAGGAGTTAAAGTTCTCTATGCGCCAGTTGATATTTTTCACTCTGTATATATTTTTTGGCGTTACAGAGCACATTTGAAATTATTTTCTGGATTTCTTATTCACAATGATAAAGTCGGGGAATTAATTTCAAAGGCGTCAGACTCACCTCAATTCTTTGTTGAGCATTACCTAAAATATGAGTTAGACAAAAATGATAGTTCGATTAAAAAAAACGAATTATTATGGGTTGGCCATTTAGAGTACATTCCAAGTTTACTTAAATTTGTTAGAAATAGTAAGCCTGAGCTTAATATAAGGGCATTATCTGACTTGGAAAAACTTCCACATTATGAAAATTATTTAGAAAAAAGCTTGAATCAAATTGGCTGTAAATTTGCGGTTGAAAATAAGTCTGATGACGGTGTATATATTTCGGGAGTTTACATAGAGCAATGGTCAGAAAAGAAACAAGCAGAGTTGATGCAGACTTGTATTGCCGCTTTTGATACCAAAATGGATTCGTTCGCCCATAATTTAAAACCGCCAACAAAAGCACAAAAATTTGTTTACAACAAGATCCCTTTCGCTTGTTCTGAATATTCATTTTCGTTTAAATACTTTGAGCAAAGAGGTCTTAAGGTAGCTAACTTGGACGAAATAAATTATTTAATATCGGATGAGTATCGACAGAATGTCCGGGAGTTTTGTGATGCACAAAAATGGCGCGTTAATATTAGCAGCGTGGCATCTAGCTATCTACATGCTTGCAAAAATTCGACCGCACCAATACTCCACAGTAGGACCTATTTATATCTCATGAATTCTGTGAGTTTTATCGTTTATTTTTCATTAAGGGTAATTGATAAAATAAAAACAGTATTTAAGCTGAATAAACATAAAGGCTAAATTAATGATTGCATTTGTCATTGCATTTCGACACCCAGATTCTACAAAAGATTATAACCATGTTGTTCAGCTCCTTGAGGCAACTCTAAAATCACTACTCAATCAAACGAATAGCGAATTTAAAGTTTATATTGGCTGTAACGTGGAACCTAAACTAGATATTTACGACCCTAGAGTTAGATTTTGTACTATTGATTGTCCGTTACCAAAAAATCGAAAGGAAGTATTATTTGATAAGGGAGTGAAACGTGCATTTGCAATACAGACCGCTAATGCTGAAAACATCCCTGATTATTTCTTTCTTTTAGATGCCGACGATCTTGTTAGTAATGATTGTATCGAATATTTATATCAGCAAGAGCGAAATGATTCAATTGGCGGATATTGGTTAGAACGAGGGTATCTATTGGATATGTTCAATCGTAAAGCGCAAGAGAAGTATGGATTTAATCGGTATTGTGGTAGTAGCTTAATTCTCTCAGGGAAAGTGTTAACGAATGCGCTATTCTTTGGAGCATCAGAGAGTTTAAAAATGACAACTCATACAGAATTTCTAAATGCTTGCGATCCATATGTTCTTGAGCAAGTTCTAGGTGATCACATTGCTGTAAGACGCTTCATGGCGTCTTTAAACTACCCGTTACAAAAAATTGTACGACCGCTAACTTGTTGGAAGATAAATACAGGAGAAAATGAGTCTAAAACAAAAATTCCGTTTGGTAGCAGGAGAATGAGTATTGAGTTTTTAGAAAGATTTTCAATATCTACAAATACAGCAAGAAGTACATCAATTTTTGAAATATTGGCTGAAAGAATCCGATTTGTAAAATCATGGATTGCTAGCACCCAAGCTAATTTAAAATCTTGAACGCGTGCATTAACGAAAGGCGACGTTAGTTCATTAAAGAAAAATAATATCTATCAGACTTTAACGAACAGTTAGTTTTTATTCTATGGATAGTCTCGGATTTTCGGGGGGCTTGGTAATTTCTAACAGATTGATAGATAATCGCTGCACCTAGAATACTGAATTTTATAAAATATAACGACCTAGAAAAATGGTCTCCAGTCGAAATTGAGAAATATATAGATTATGACAAATATTGATAGAGTGAACGATGGTGTGCAAAAGAAAAAGATAATATTTTATGGTGCATACGATAGATATAACTATGGCGACAACTTAATGCCAATTATATTTCAGTTCTATATTGAAAAGTATCATCCACTTATTTTACAAGAATATGTGATAGAGTATTGTGCAATTGGAAATTCAGATCTGTCTCAATATAGCTGCTTTAAAACTAATAAGATTGCTAACCTTCTAGGTTCAACGCCTGAGGATTCCCTACTAATCGTAATTGGCGGCGAGGTGTTGTGCGCTACTAATCTCACGTTGTTAATGCATATGCAAAATACGCGGTTTTCACATGCAGTTGTCAAAGCTGGTAGGTACTTGCTTCGAAGACATTTGAATGTGTTTACTAATAAGACATACGGTACTCGTTGGGAATTCCCTTATATACCGCCAAAGAGCGTATTCAAGCATAAGATAAAGCTCGCTTTTAATACTGTAGGTGGCGGCATATCAGGTCTTTCAGTCAAGGACCAAACAGATGTGACAAACAGATTGAAATCAGCTGACTATATTTCTGTCAGAGATAAACGTACACAGCACAATTTAGAGAGTAAAATTGATGCGGTACTTTATCCTGATTCGGTATTTTTAATTTCTGAGTTAATAAGTTCGGATTTTTTAAACAAGGAAATTTCACCATCTATAAAAGACGTTAAAGATAAACCGTATTTTTGTTTTCAAGCATCGCCTCATAAAGTTGGATCGGAAGTTGGAGAGGTTGTGGATGCGTTAATTCAAATAGCAAAACTAAGAAATGAAAAAATTGTGCTTCTGCCAATAGGTTACGCCTCTGGCCATGACGATGTGTATTACTTAAGACAAATACAAAAGAGACTGGAGGGAGAAGGGCTGCTTTTACAAGATCTAAATGTATGGGAAATCATGTATACCATAAAAAATGCAAGCCTTTTTATTGGAACAAGCTTACACGGTATTATTACGGCAATGGCATTTAATGTCCCTCATTTTGGCTTAAACCCCAATATCTCTAAAGTAAATAGCTTTCTAAAGGATTGGAGCATTTTCCCGTTTAATCGCTCTATGGCATTGGAACAAATAGTCAGTGCATCAAGTGAAGATTTCTCTGCCTACACTCAAGCGCTTGAGAATAATAGCTTTAAGCTTGGAGAACTAGTAAAGGAGAACAACTCTAATATTGTTAAACTTTGCCGATGAGAAAAGTTGCATTGAAAGTGTCAGTGATTATAAATATTTATATTTAACTGACGCTTAAATTATTATGTATGATTTAATTTTTTGGGTTTTTAAAATAATATTTTACATTATCCATAGCAAATCTTATTGATACCGTTCGTCGCCTTTCAGTAATTTTTTTATCCAAGCTTTTAACGACAGTAGTCGATCAGCTGTCAATAACGGGTCGGCGGAGTGGTCTTCCAGAAACTGACTTAACCACAAATTGTTTAGCTCACTACTTTGCTGTTGAGTCACAGGCTTTGATGGCATTTTTTCAGGCGTTACTCCAACGTCCATAAAAGACGCAACTTGAGATACGGCTCCTGGAATATCAGATTTAATCGTATCAAAATTCATTTCTAAAAAATTAGATCCACTTGCGGCTAAGGTGTATCGCCAAGAAGCTTGTTCAATAATGGTATTTTTAAGAAAATTCTTGATGGCGAGATAGTCGTATTTAGGATTAGTAAATTTCGCTTTCTGACCGCTGATCCAAACACCAGTTTGGGCGGCGATTGATAATGAAACAGCTTGTTTCAAGACATCTTTACGTGACAATAATACGTAATAAGCATCTGGGAATAATGCTTTCAAACCTTTGAACCCACCGTACATTTTTAAATGCGAATAATGTATTTTAATGCTGAATACACCATTTTCCGATGTTCGACGAGTTTGTAACTCGTTCAATACATCTTGAAGCGTCTCTTTTTTAAGAAGGCGTTGCCATTCTTTAAAATTAGCAGGGTTGGTATATTCGAGAGGAAAGCCAAAGCAGCCTGTGGTGTGCAAAGCGTGCCCAAGCATATGACTTCCACTGCGGGCAGTTGATGCGATAATAAGCACTTTTGAGGGCTGACCTACATTGTGGAGGTCGTGATCACTGGAAAACTGATTCTGATAAAATTGCACTAAATATTCCTGCTTTCACCATAGATTATTATTTAAGGGAAACCCCGATTTTCAACTTGCTAACCTACACTGATGAACAGGAATTAGCTCGAAAATTTGGAGGGTTTCAGGTAAATATTTTCCGTGTGAAATTTATCAGGCGAATTGCGTGATTTAATCTGCTGTTAGTTCGTCTTTATTGGAAAAACGCACATAATTAACCATACACGACAATAAACGTTTGCTAGCTTGAATGTTTGCGGGTTTAAGCAACCAAGCTTGATAAGCGCATTTCATTGCAAAGCTGAAATCATTGGCCTCTTCGGCTATATAAGAGCAAATGGTATAGGACTTAGTTTTAGCTCGAATCTTCAGTTTTATATAAACCTTATTATTTGGCAGTGTTTTAAATATATTATTTATCAACTCAATGTGTAAGGGCAATACATAACGAGCCTTTCGCGATGTAGAGCCGCTGTAAACACGATATTCTAATAGGGCTTTATCACAGTAAGCGAGAGGGTTTTCTTGCGCTATTTCTACCCAAAGTTTCCAATCCTCTAAGCAGTGCAGACTTTCGTCAAATCGGCCAAATTTATCCAACAACGTTTTATGAATTAAAACTGACGACGTGGTAATAAAATTTTCAACGATAAGTTCTTCAAAGACATCGTGCGTTGGTATGTGGCTGTAGTCTGACCGCTTCACGATACCTGTTTGGTTTTCACCTATATAAACGGAATCGCAATGGGACCATTTGCAGTTGCCTAATGAGGAGAACTGCTCATTCAATTTTGTGGGGCTCCAAACATCATCGGAATCTATAAACGCGATCCACGATCCATTTGATGCTTCAATGCCAGTATTCCTAGCGTGTGATACGCCCTTATTTTCGGTCTTGATCGTTTGCAGCCTATCAGCATAGGTTGCCAAAATGGCTGACGTATCGTCTATTGAACCATCATCTACAACGATTATCTCAATATTGCTGTAGGTTTGGTTAAACACGCTCTCCAAAGTGGACTCAATATAGCGCTGAGCGTTATATGCGGGAATGATCACACTGATTAACGGTTCGTTTTGTTCTGGTATATTCATGTCTTTTAAGGAATTGCTTATGTCATTCTGTATAACAGGTAATTGCATTAGTGATCTCAAAGTCGTAGTTCGATGATAACTAGAACAGTATTTATTTAGTCATACATTTAAATCAAATTAGCCAATGCTAACTGCGAATTTATCTTCAATACTCTTGATGAGCTGTGCTGTTTTTTCTTTACGTAATTCTTTATCAGAAACTTGGAACGGCATATTTGTGGCGTTGAAATTAATTTTATCAGCAACCATCTTCAAATGAGCAGCATTGCTTTGTCTTGGTTTAACAGGAGTCCAGTCTGCTGACGCAAGTCCTGTAAATTTTAATGTGCGTTTCACGTTATTTATTAGGATGCGTTTTATTGATTCACCTTGGTCACCTTTCCAGGTAGGTTCAATTATATTGAAAGCGATCTCCATATTTAACGAGCCAGCCCAATCATTCCATTTGAAATCGTTGATATAATCGTAAGCTTTGGTAGGTTGCCAAGGCACTCCATAAGCGTCTGCCATAATCGCGCCATGCATGGCCTCTGTTACGACTTTCTCACAGCTTAACAATTCATTAATGAACTTTTCGACCGGCCACCTTGGATCAATTAACTTAAATTCTCCAATCTTGGCGGTCTCTTCCCAAAGTCCATTAATTACACTATCTACATGGGGGACATAGCCAAATTTATATTTTATGACCCTTGGACATTTAAGAAAGTGAGGGAGTAAATATGCACCATCCAAGAGGGAAATATCTTCTGTGACAGACATACTTTGCTTACTCAAAGGGCCCCTAAGACCAACGTAATCCCATTCACCTTGGGATAAATTTGGCATATCGCCATAACCTACACCGGAGGTCAGAACGGTATATTTTTTTGCTGGAGGGATTTTGTGATTTAACAGTGTTCCAATCCCAATAATAAGATGTTCTTCGTTGTCATCTAATTTATCGCCCAGAATTCGTGGCCACAGCCACTTATTCAGATCATCTCCAACATTCCCTTCAGGTGCTTCAAAATAGAAAAGCTTCATTAATTCTTTCGCTCTTAATTGTAGAGAATAATTATTTATCGCAACGGGTACTCAAAATGGCACCGTATCCAATTAGATGACTATTATATAACGAATTTTTCATCTGTGACGTTAAATAAATGCAAGGTCAGTAAGTGAGGATGAGGCTCGCAATAAACATATTTTATTGTAATCCTACGGATAGGGTAACCAATAACTATGAATGAATTACATTGGCTAAACGAATGAATGTTATGTTGTACTGTCATCGTCAATGAGTACCGAGGCTTCATTGAAATACCGTAAAAACTTATTTTTGTCAGCTTTATTCAAACATGAAATTTTATGGCATCCATAGCTATTAAATAAATATCGGTATTGTGTACTAAACCGCGCGCAAGTTTGCCCTCTGGCGATTTTTCCACCCATTAAATCAATATGAAAGGCAAAGTAGCCATCTTCTCCACCGGGCCAAAAAATCGGATCAAATCGCTCTAAGCAATTAACACTTTGCTGCCAGTCTCTTATACTTAAACCACCGTTACCGCCATCAACTGTAATCCCAATAGGCCGCAACCTAGGCCACCATGAGCCAATATAATCATATTGTACAAATTCACTAAGTGGGACGTTTGATGATGGGCAAAGTAATGAGTCAGTTTGAAATACGAATATTTTTTGACGAGCATGCATTAACGTCCAGAAAGTGTGACTTAGGAAAATCGCATTGTAGGTTTTCCCATTTACCTCATCAGTATTAAGTGGGGTCAGTATAACCTTCTTATTCTCAACGAGCTGCCTAATTTCACCGGACAGAATAAAATTTAAATTGAGGTTTCCATGGAATAATTGGACTCTGTAACCGGTTCGCTTAACGAAATCTACAACTACTTTTTCCAATAATGGATGGCATCTAGTTTCTAAAATCACCCCTAAACAGTCGTCCTGGCTTTGCTTATCTGGCTGCCCACAGTCTATAAATAAATCGTTGATATTCGTAAAATCTGGACGATCATCGGTTGTGAACATTGATAGATAGGTTTTGCTTAAATACTGAGTATTTAGCGTCTCCAATTTATCTCCGTTTTTATCGAAATTAACGCGTATCTTTTGTGCGGTTGAGGGAGTATAAGCTCGTTGCTCAATGAATTTAAGTATACGCTTGATAAGACTGAATCGAAGAGACGGTTTGCTACCTCTCACATCACCCAAACGCAGTAAGCAAGACTCAAACCAACCAATCGATGCTTTGCGTTTAGCTGCTTTTTCTTGGTTTAAAGCGCTGCCAACGTTCTTTTCCAGCACGGCTCGCTCTATTTTTATATTGCAGTAGTTTTCGATGTTAGTAAGGGTTTCTTTGTTTGAGACAATGTCATCATAATCAACAATTAAGCCGCCTGTTAATTTTTGCGCCTGACTAAACTCCTTGACCAAGCGCGCTCTGTGTTTCGCAAAGGCAAAAGGTGTAAAGACGGTACTATGTGGCCATTTTGCATACCAGTTCATATGCTGGCTAAAGTTTTTATAAGAAAAGTACGCATCTTTAAGATCGCGTTTCAAGTACAGGAATTTCGCGTTTGGGAAAAGGGCTTTTAAAAATACAGCTTCTTTCAAACCATAACGAACTTCTTTGATTCCCCATCGTTTATTCACTTCGTTTTCAACGTTAGCTGAAAAAAGAGTGCGAACGAAAATTCTATGGGCTGCTAATATCCGGCTTTCACTTGGGTAAAAATTGGCTATCCATTTATCCGTATTTTGTTTGAACTCATCGTTATCGGCGATGTATTTTCGTGGAGGCCAGTTATCATTAAAAGGCTCGATTGTCGATGCCAATGACTGAATTATGTTACTTCTATCATGAGGCTCTCCCCAAAGTAGCAATGATTCAGATGAGGACAACAAACGTTGCAGCAGTGTTGAACCTGAACGCCAGCCAGCTGAAAAAATAAAAACAGGTTCATCATTTGGAACGTTCTCTTCAGCTTTGGCGTAGTGCAAAAACTGGCGCATCCTTGATGCATAATCTTTAGCATCAACAATCTGCTTGATCCGTGATCTATGAGCGACAAATGAGCCAAATAAATAGGCGCAGTATTGCTTCACATTTTTAGTTAAGTTCATTTATTTATTACTTGCATTCGACATATCTTCGTTAGATAACTCAAAGATTAATTCACGTGATTTGAACATAATTGCCAGTACAATGCTTGATATGCTTGAGTCATATTATTAATGCTAAATGTTTGCTCGAACCGGGCTTTGGCAGCAACACCGAACGCTGTCTGCTGAGCATGATCTTTCGCCAATGTTATCATAGCCTGTGCATAGGCGTGTTCATCGTTGTTTGGTGTAACCAGCCCTGTTTGGTTGTGTAGGACTATTTCCGGATTTCCGCCAGCATCCGTTACAATACAAGGCTTACTTAACGACATGGCTTCGAGTAACGTCATAGAAGTGCCCTCACTGAGCGATGGTAACAAGTAGATATCCATTAATCCTAAGTGGTTGTGAGGTTTTGGCTCATATCCTGTCATTATCACATTCTCTGATAACCCTAATTCGTCGATAAGTGCATCAACATTGGCTCGTTCATCGCCATCGCCGACGATTAACAACTTTGCATTCGTTCCTGCATCAATAACACGTTTAAACGCACGCAACATCATACTGTGATTTTTAATGGGGTCGAGTCGCGCTATAGTGCCAAATAGAATGCAGTCTTGGGGTAAATTAAAGGTTTCATGCAATTTAGCGACACTTTCAGTATTGGCCGCAACGCCGATAATGCCATTATAAATAACGTCGATATCGTCGTGAGGTAAAAATTCGAATTCAACCAAAGCATCACGTGTGGCTGCTGAAATCGCAGTGGTTGCGGCGGTAAATTTATGCAATACGGGATTAATTAATTTGCGTTTCCAGGTGGTAGAGTCAGGATAAAAACGCCCATGTTCGGTAAAAATTACTTTAGTGGATGTGAATAATGCCCCCAACACTCCATATACATATGGTGTGTACTGATGGCAGTGAATAATATCAATCTTGTGTTCAAGGATATGTTTACGAATTTGACCGATTAAACTGATATCAAATCCTGGTTTGCGCGAAAGCGCACTAATGTGGATGTTTTGTGCAATTAAGTCCTCTGCGAAAGGCCCTAATGGCGACTCGATACACAATACCGACATAGTGAAACGGTTTTTATCGGCACCTAATATCAGGTTTTTAATGACTTGTTCGGTGCCACCGATACGCATGTCAAAGGTGAGGTGTAGAATATTAATCGTCATTTTTTTCTCTTTTTGCAGAGAATGCAAAGTTGTTGCGCATATTAATAAAGGGCATTTCGACGACTCTAAACAACACTTCTGCAATGCATAAAGTGATTAATAAGGCTGACGCAAAGTGCACTAAAAAACCTTGCTCTGAAAAATAACGCCGACATATTGCTAGCGCCTCAGGGTGGAGTAAATATATTGAGTATGAACGCGTCGATATATGCATTATAAGTTGATAACCGAAAGGTTTAGTCAGCACTGGAGTATTGACAGCAAAAAAGACTAAGCAGCCAAAAGTCAGTGCCAATATCAGAAAACTAGGATCTTGATACCCCAGATACGGTGGGTACCATCGAAAATAAAAAAAGCATAAAAAGGCAGTTAGTCCTGTTAGCCCAATAGGTATCTTGAATTTAGTCATCTTCGCCCATTCCTGAGAATAATGATGTGCACTGTGCGCTAAAAACACGCCCATAAGACAACAATCCCATCGAACATGTGTTTCTACTAACGAATCGAACCAGCCTAAACTTCTAAACAAAGAGGGAGTAATAAGTAAAGTCAGTAGCCCAATAGATTGAATAGATGCTTTAAACTTAAATAAAACAACTAGAAGAGGAGCGATAACTAAATAAAACTGTTCTTCTACACTTAACGACCAACTTATATAGAAATAGGTTAACGGATAATCGTAATTTTGTATAAATGCAAAATAGGGAAGGGGGCTTTTGAATGAATCCTTCGTTAACACTAATTGCGCAACCGTGGCCAAAAGCACAACGTAATAGGCTGGTAATGTTCGCATCCAACGTCTAATCCAAAAACGCTTAACATCTACATTATTGAACTTTGATTTTTCCGCAAATAATTGAGAACCAATCAACCAGCCAGATAATAAGAAAAAGAGATCAACACCTGTGCCACCGAACTGTAACCCGGAAATACTCTGAGGTGCTCCGAAGCTCAGCACGCTGTGCGCTGTAAAAACCATCATGATGGCTAATGCTCTTAACACATCGAGATAGTAGATCCTATTGTGCACTATTTTTTGGCTCCATCGCCTAACTGTATATAACGGAACCACCACATTTGGAACATTAGCATGCTCCACAATACCGTACTATGATCAGCCTTTTCGTCTTGGTGTTGTTGCCATAGCTGCTTGACCACAGCCATATCAAAGTATTGCTGGATCCCTTGCGCTTTAGTGAACAAGTAATCTTCAGTTAAGTCTTTAATTTCACTGCGTAGCCAAGCGGCTAGCGGCACAGAGAACCCCATTTTTTTACGATATAAAATATCGTCAGGTAATACTGGCTTAAAGGCTTCTTTTAGAATGAACTTCTTTTCACCCTTGTTATATTTTAGATCTGAAGGAAGGGTCGCCGAAAATTCGATAATGTCTTTATCTAACAATGGAGCCCTTACTTCTAACGAGTGAGCCATACTCATGCGATCAACTTTTACTAAAATACCGCCTGGTAAATAGGTTTTCATATCGGTATACAAAATTTTTGACAAATGGTCGGGGCCGTCAGCCTTGTTGTAATTTTCCAAAGTGACTTGGCTAGGATGATAAGTACCCAGTTTATTTTTAGTGTTAGCGGTTGCCAGTTTTTGCCATAAACGGTCATCGATCATCGAATTGGTGATATAAAAACCCATGGCAGGCTCTAGGCTTAGACTCGTTAGTAATGACTTTGCTTTTCTAAAGAGTGGGTGCTCACTTTTAGCGAAGAGATTAGCCAGCTTAGGAAATACATTTTTGCGCAGGGCTCTAGGAAAGCGCTGACGTAACTTATTCTCTAAAGCGTCGGTGGTATACTTTTCATAACCAGCGAAGACCTCATCGCCGCCGTCGCCAGCAATAGCCACTGTGACTTGTGAGCGAGCCAATTGTGAAACAAAATAAGTAGGAACCAAAGATGGATCGGCAAAGGGCTCATCAAAGTAAGCGACAATTTCTTCTAGGTTATCTTTTACGTTTTGATGAACCGTAAACTCATGGTGCTCAGTGTGGTATTTATCAGCAACTATTTGAGCAAATTCGGTCTCATTGAAACGTTCTTCATCAAAGCCGATAGAGCAAGTCTTAACTGGGGTATCGCTGTTTAGCGCCATCATGGCGACTACGCCGCTTGAGTCTATGCCTCCACTTAAAAAAGCGCCTAAGGGCACATCACTGACCATGCGCGAACAGGTTTTTTCGGTCGCTAACGCATATAATTCGCTAGTGAGTTCAGCAGGGGATTTATCACTCACATTTTTAAATGAGACATCCCAATATTGCTCAATTTGAATGCCGTCCTGTGACACCCACATAAAATGGGCAGGAGGCAGTTTATGTATATCAGTAAATATAGTTTTTGGATCGGGTACATATTGATAAGCAAAGAAGTCATGTACTGCATCTAGGCGAACTTCTCGCGATACATTGGGCAACGTTAGCAGGGCTTTTATTTCCGATGCGAAGGCAAACTGAGTCTCGGTTTTAAGATAATAAAGTGGCTTTTTGCCTATGCGGTCTCGAGCAATCAATAAGCGCTTACTCGTAGTATCCCATAACGCAAATGCAAACATACCATTTATCATTGTGAGCATTTTCTCGCCATGTGTTGCATAAAGCGCAAGGATGACCTCGGTATCGGTATGGGTACGAAATGGATAGCCATCTCGACTCAGCTGGTCTCGTAACGTTTGAAAGTTATAAATTTCACCGTTAAAAGCAATGATGTATTTTTCATCAAAAGAATACATCGGCTGAGTACCCGCTTCTGAAAGGTCAATGATCGCTAATCTGCGATGGGCCAAGCCGACATGTGCATCTAAGTATTCACGACCTGCATCAGGACCGCGATGATAAATACTGTCACCCATTTTCTTCAGGGTTTGTTGATTACCCATATTTCCACTAAATTGCGTAAACCCCGCGATACCACACATAGTTATTCTGACCTTGTTGTTAATGTCGTCTTTTATTCAGCAAACTGCTGGTTTAAATGTTTTTACAGGCTTATATGTTTTCGGATCTTGGGACCAACTGAGGTGGTTACGCCCAGCGGAAGTTTGGCCCAAATGGATTCTACCAAGGGTCTCAGTCGTCCTTTCGGGGCACTTTCTCGCTCATCATTGTCCTGTACTGTAAAATTTTGACTCGTTTGAGAAGCTGCATTATACCAGTTTAATAATTGCGGCACTGCCCCCCACTGGGCTTTAAAGCGATATGTGCCTTCACCAAAAGTTGATCGTCCAAAGTCGAAGGAACGCATATTGTTATCACACGCTTCTTTTAGCAATGACCAATACAGCAGCATATTTGGTGCAAGCTTATTGTATTCAGCGACAGTGGAAGCCCATGGAATAGCTGTATTTTGATTATTTGATAGGGTAATCCCTGCACCAATAGGTATATCCTCACTGTAAACCACAGATAAAACGCAGTTGCCTTGATAATTCGTTAAAAGGTGTTTAAACCATTCTTTACTGTGTACAGGGGAACCCAATTTTCGCATATTTATGGCAAAAATATGGTAAAAATCATCGAGTCCTTGACCGTTCTTGAATATTTCATATCGCAGTCCATTTTTTTCGGACTTTCTGATTTGACTGCGTAACTTTGATTTGAATCCACTTAATAATTCTTCACTGGTTTCAGGCAACGCTAACAACATACGTACTTTTTGGCCCTCCATCTGTGAATCTTCCGTAGGCCCGTCAACCAAGTCTCTGAACTCGAATTTTTGGCCGTTTGCTGCCGAAAGTTGCTGATTGATGAATTGGGTTAACAGTCCGACAATCGCGCTATCGTCTCCCAGAGCGTAACCCACATCACAGTAAGGTAAGGCACAAAATGCAGGACGCAGCAAAGGGCGCTGCATCTGGATACAAGGCAATACACCAACAATTTGATTGTCTTGAAGGGCTATCGCGGCCATATTTTTATGCTGATAGGCTTGTTCAACGCTTTTTAACCACCCAAAACGGTGGTAAGGCGTTGCCCTGGAGTGGTTGTCAACGTAATTGTTCCAAAGTGGCTCATCTTTAATGGTTGCTAGGCGAACTTGAACCGTCATGTATTCTCTTACTCTTTGGTTAGCTGCAACTTTGCGGCAGCTTCAGATATGGTACAAAAATCCAACGTATATTTTTCGCTCAGTGTGTTGATAACTTCAGCAACGGATTGGCTAATAAACTCATAGGCATTTTGATTGCCTAGTAGGCTGTTGTTGTTATCTAGCAGTCCTGAACTGTGCATGTACATGTGCAGTACTGGGTAACCTTTGTTTATGACCGTTTCACATAACGACAGCATATCTTTAGGCATTGATAATTCGGGACATAAATATTGTTTTCGTAATAATTGAGTATGCCAAGCAATGCCATTAAAACGCGTCCAACTGTATGGCGGGCTAGCAAACTTGGTATGAATATCATTCCATAAAGAAAAATTTGAGCGGTTAAAACCGACGGTAACCGGCAACTCATAAATTTCCTTTTGCTGAGATTCTTTTAATGGATCATTTAAATCTGGCCAGTACGGTAAGGAAGGAGCGCTATGACAACTGAAATAATCATTGTTGTAAAACGGATATATACTGGAATCAACGTTTATACCTGCGTTTACGAGCAGGTTTATCACCTTAGAATCAATTCCCCAGCGCCCGGTACGGAATGATTTGGCTTGCACGTCAAACTGTTGGTGAATAAGTTGCATTAAAGCGTCTAGTTTTTGCGATACCTGTTCTACAGGAAGATTAATTACATGTGAGCTTTCATCTGTTGCTGGGCTAAAATAAGGCGGATTACACCAAGGGTGTAAATGCGCGCCTACTTCGCAATCTTTTTGTGCAGTAATAGTACGCATTTCAGCCGCTGCATCAGGGCTGTTGGCAACTGCGTAATCAACAAAATAAGTCGGCCGCACGCCGAGACTAGCTAAATGCTGATGAAAACTGGGCAGCAAATTAACGTTATTAACGTCTACATTTTGTTGTGGAAATGCTCCCGACCAATCCCATTCTTCTTCCGTATCAATGGATAATATGAATATAACTGGCGCTGATTTGCCTTGTTGCATTAACTGTCCTTTGTCATTTCTTCAAACAAGTCGCTGTACTCTGCCGCCATGCGCTGAGCTGAGTAATTATCGTATACGAATTGTTTGGCATTTTCAGCAATTTCACGTGCATATGATGGTTCGAACAGGAGTTTCTCCCAGTATCCTAGTAACGTCTCTTTATCCCCTAATGTCGCCAATAAACCCGTTTCCTCATGATTGATTAACTGATCAATACCTGGGATATTATATGCTGCCACTGGAATGCTTGCTGCTGTGGCCTCCATTAAACAGCGTGGAATGCCTTCAAGCGTCGATGTCATCACGAATAAATCAAAAGACTTCAGTAGGTTTAATCTGTCATCTCTAAAACCTAAAAACTCAATGGCGTCTTTGCACTCAAGCGTATTACTGTATATCTCGAGCGCTTGGCGAGAATCACCGTCCCCGAGTAATATAAGTGCGGTATTTGGGTGTTTTTTATGTAATTCACTAAATATATCCAATATATCGCGGATATTCTTACGGCTGATCATTTGACCAACAAAACCGATACGCTTGCACTCAGGATCTGCGCGCAGCGGAACGGGCTCAGCTTCAACTTCTGAAAGGTCGACACCATTTTGAATATACAAGGTGTTTTCTGGTTTCACTCCCATTTTTAAAACATCGCGCATAAGCTGTTGTGATAAAGGAACAACTTTGTGGGCGAAGCGCATTGATTGACACCCTAACCAAATAAATGTTCTGAGTTTGAAGTCTTTCGCATTTTCAAAACCGTGAGGCGTAACGATACATTTAATTTTCGCACGCTTTGCTGCAAGTACACCGATAATGTCTGATTTATAGCCATGCGTATGTATTATATCGATTTTTTTTTCGTGGATTAATTTGACCAGTCTACCAACGGCTCCTAAATCAAATTTATTTTTCATATCAATGGTATAGGTATTTAAGTTTAGTTTTTTATATTCACTCACCAGCTCAAGGGCCTTTTGTCCAGGCTCCATGGTTACGGCTAAATCACACGTTACACTATTTGGGTCTAAATGTTTTGCTAAGGCCAGTACCCAACGCTCCGCACCGTAAAAGCCAGTAGGGCAAATAAATTGAAGTACTTTAAGTTTACGGGTCATGGCGATAGAGCCTTAGGAGTTATTAACACGAATTGATTTGAAAAGACCGGCAAAGGTACCGATCGCTCGAGCAGGAAAATATACAATATAAAACAAAAATATTTGGAAAAAAGATACCGGCAAATTATTAATATTTTGTAATCTTACACTGTATACCACTACAGGAAATAGCCCAATCAACAAACTACAGATGGCAAGGCCACGTAGACCAAAAATTAACAGTAATACACTCACTATGATAAATAAAAATATCGCTGGCGGCACAACAAAACTTGGCCATTCTCGAAGAGGAATGTGTCTCCCTTCAATTGATTGTAAGTTTGACTGACCACGCCATATCTCCTTGTCAAACAACCCTTTAAGCGTTTTGTCTTCGCCAAGGTGAATATAGGTTGCACTGGAAGTATAGAATAACGCACCAAGTTGTGCGGCTTTATCAGTAAAGTAATAATCCTCGCACGTCACTAAGTGCTCCGGAAATCCGCCAATTTTCGCGAATGAATCACGTGTTAGAAATAGATTACGACCGGGTAAAAATACCACATTTACATCGAGTTCTGCATTACTTAAGCTAGTTCGGATCTTTTCTAGCGGCGGGGCATCCGATTTACATATCTGCATGGCACTGACGATAATGCGCTTTGCGTCTTGGGCTAAGGTCCTCTGCATTTCCTCTATCCAGTTTTCAGACAGATATATATCCGCATCAAGGAATGCTAAGTACCTGCCAGATGATTGCGTAACGCCATAATTTCTAAGCGCGGAAATCGTCTCACTTTCTCGACGTAAGAAAGGTTTAATCTGCAACTTTGCCTCGTCTGACAGCGCTTGCTTTAACACGTCAGGCGTTTGACTTACGACAATCACTTCAACTTGAGTCAAGTCAAAGGACTGTTTTGCAATAGATTCAATGGTTTGAATTAGCATTTCAAACCGACCCTTATGCGGGATAATAAATGAAATTTGCATCTAGTATCGTGATCCTGAAAATGTCATTACTTATCTTAGCCTTTTCTTAAGCCAGTTTACTTCATCGGCCAGTGAAATCTTTAACAAGCGCGTGCTGAAAGCCTTCAGTAACCGCGTGGTTAATGAACCTTTTTCATAGCTGGGTGCGGACCAATTGCTTTCAGCTCGCATAAACGTATGAGTGAGATCAGCGTGTTTGAAATAATTCGTTGGGCCATCATTTTGCATCAGTAAGACCATGATCCGCGTGAAGGTTTTTGTCTCGCTTAAGGCTAAGCGAGAGGCGACTTGATTTTCGAAATATAACGCTTTAGTCAAATACTGCTTTTGTGCTTTATTTGAGTAGAAGTATGCTGCGGCCAATACATGGGCTTTGCGCAAATCTTGAGCTGTCCAGGTATCGTTGGGGTATTCAAGAATGTCTGGTTTGTCTAAATACATATACTCGTTAACTTGCATCCATTGCGCATAGTTGAGCAAACAATCTCGCGCGTAATAAAAAGCACTGTTGTAATCGTGGGCTGCGCGTTTGATATCAAGGTAGCGAACAACAGATTGCAGAAATACGGTATAAAACCAAGTTTCTTCGACATTTTCTAAGTTACGCGTTGAAACGTCTTCATTGGGATGAACGGTGTGATAAATGATATGTTCAACGTTGAGCAAAATTGCAGCATCGCTTGTGATTATATAGCTATCTAACAATGCATTGAGATAGTTGGCTGTTCCTCTATCAAGAGGGTATTGACCGCTAAAATGGTTTTTCAATCCGAGTACGTTACGATTTTTAAGCGCAAGGAGTAGTTCAAGACACGTATTGCCGCCTTCATATACGTACGTGATCCATTTCGTGAGAGTCAACACTGCCTGTTTCGCTTCTTCATCCCCAGTAAGCAGATGATAAAGTGCCAATCCTGTTGTGTAACAATGCTGTCCCCCTGGGCCGCCACCACCAGCATGATCCTGATAAGCACCTTTACCCTGATGTTTCGAGTAAGAACGGTGACTAGACGTATATGCCTGTAAATAGTGGTCAGTATGCCAAAACATTCCGCCGTTATATTCTGACTTATCATCAAGGGTGTGATAAATATCTATGTCTTTTACGTGTTTGGCTAAATCATCGGCTAAGGTAAACCAACGGCGATCACCACTTAATATGAATTGCCGTAAAAAGCCGTAAATGGGATCATATTGATTATTGTAATGTGATACAAAAATAGCGTCGCCATCGTGCTCGGCGGTTTCATGGTCAGCATACAGATCACCGAAATTTCGCCAGCCATATTCATCTAATTGTTCACGTTTTTCGAAAAAATTGTTGCTAGATAAAAGTCCATTATTTATCAGCTGTTGTAGCTCAGAATCACTTCGCGCGTATTCTGTGTATAAGGGCATATCGCTATTTGCGTATTGCGCAATATTTGTCGTAGCCCTCGGGGCGTTTTCAGTCCAATCAAGCGCGTTTTTATCCTCACTGGCCGAAACCCATAGCGTATGAGTGCTTTTTTCACCCCCTTGAAGCTCATAGTTACTACCTGTTTGTTCTGGGAGAAAGCCTAAAGACACACGCTTTTGAGTAATACCCATTGCGCTAGGGAATTTCTGCCAAAAGTCCCCCATGGATAAGCAGAATTTCGCTGCCAAGTGAATGTGTGGAGATGCGCGCGAGCCTATTTCAAGTAGCTTATCTTGCTGAATAACTTGGTAGCCTTTGATATCAAACGGCACTTTTTGTTGATGATCAACATGCACAGGACTCTGCCAATTATCTCCGCCGCTTGAATGCTGTGTAATTATAAGTGGTAAGACCGTTGCGGTTTGCCATTCTTGATCACGTGTTAAACGATAGTCGACAGGACAAACTACATTGTAATCAAAATTTACACTCAGCTCAGAAAAATTGAATGAATTGGGGTCCCCTAAATCCCAACTACCTCCGCTGTGCACCGCACTCTTTGGGTTGTGTAATGTCACATCTAATTTAACCGCGCTTTGACCCGCAATGAGGGTAAAAACGTTTTTAACGTGAATGTGTGATGGGGAATTTGGATCCGTATCTACGTAGTCAATTTCTACGTTAACCTGTAAAGCGAATATGGCATCATGACGTAAATCAGGGGTTTCTTGAACACTGACTTTACAAGATGATATCGTACAACTGAGCTTGGATGCGTCTTTGAATATCAGCTGCCCTTTAAGTGAGCTCAGCTCAGATTTGTGTTGTATTTTAGAGGCTAGCGAAAACTGACCATCAGCGTGATCCAGTTTCAATATATAGTCTGAATTCTGTATTTCGGTCAGTGTATCATTCTGTTTATAGACCAAAATATTTGAAATCACCAGAGACTTAGCGGCACGTCTTTGACTGATAACAAATTTGAATTGCTCTTTCTGTAATTGTTGAGAAAAAGGGGACTTGGGTGCAAAAAACGTTAGGTGAATCCACTTAATACTTTTATCTGGCCATGTAGCAAGAGGACGTGCGCCGCAACTAATAGGATCTGAATCGCATAATAGTTGGCAATACTGTAAATCATAAAGCGCACCTTGTGGTAACGGTAAGCTAGTAGAAAAGTAGCCAGCAAAAGCGTCATTTTCTGAAAAGTGCAATTCTAACGGGATGCTGTGAGTGCCGTGATCGTCAATATTCATTGGGTTATTCTAATGTCTAAATGATTTTTGTAGGGCATGTTTAATCTGCCGAAGAGCTTCTCTTGCCCGCATTAAAAACGTGGGTTGATAGAAACACATCAATTTTTGTCTGGTGGTGGGCATATTAGACAGTGATTCTTTGTATCGGGCTTCGCCGGCCAAAAAACTATATTTATTAACATTCTGGGCTATTGCTTCTTTAATAATGAACGTGTGCGCAAGTAAACCAATTTTTATTCGATTGTCCGTATGATTTTTCATCGCGGATAAATAAAAATACCAAGCATTATTATCTTTCAATATATAAATATATGCCAATGCTTCATTATTTACTTTAAGACAATATAGATTCGTAACATTGCTCATCTCAGGTGCAAATATCAGATCTTGATGGAAGCGTTCAAAAATAGGGTTGTTAAACCCACTGCCATATTCTGTGTCTTGCCATTTTTCTTTGTGCAGCGCTGCAATCTCGTCCAAATAAGTACGTTTCAGTATGTCACTACTCGCCAAGGCAAGGGATAAATTTCCGCCCTGAGAGAGTATTTTTTCCGTACGCCTTATTTGCGCCCGAGTATTCTTTGATAAATCGCTTAAATAATCATCTATATGCGTTTTACCGCTTAAGTCCACTTCGAAGTCAGGCGATGTAATATCCATCCGAGAATAGGGTAAATGATGCTTGAATTCGTCGAGCTTTTCATCCGTAGACAGGCCAATGTACAATTCCTGCCACAGGTACTGATTGTCAATTAGATAATCGAGCATGGCTATACGGACGCTTTGCACATTACTGCTGTGGAGCAAAAAGTCATTGTGTTCAATCCACATTTGATCCAACGCTTGCTCTCCACTTCTGTGAAGCCACAATTGTTTAATTTTTATTCCCAGAAAAGACCGTTCATTGCGCTGGGTAAATATCGCTAACCCCACACATGTATCGCCTTCATATGCAATTAACACTGTGGGAGCTGAGGGAAGGGTATTTATCCAGGCGTGGATCCACGACCAGCTTAGAAACACACAACCTTCAGATTGCTTGTGGAGCGTTTTCCACAACGTTTCGTGCCGCTCGATATCTTCAAGAGGATAATGTTCAATATTAAAAATAAAATTTACTCGTTGTCAGCACAGTATTTAAGGCCTTGCTTTAAATAGTGCAAGGCCCGTATTAGCGGTATATTAAATACTAGCATTCAAGCGTGACAGTGTTTGTTTTTCCCTGTCGTTAGCTGGTTTTAATCGGTTTGATAACGTCTTCGCTTTGTCTTTACTGCCAGTACTTATTAGCACTTCGATTAAATGAAGTGTGACTTCATTATTTTGCGGCAAAGCTTCATGGGCTTTTTTAATATAAGTTAATGCATCACCATATTTTTTGTCGTGAAATAAAGCCCAGCCTAATGTATCCATCGCATAAGGAGACTCAGGATATATCTGAATCGCTTTCTCAGCGAGTTCTAAAGCTTGAGTTATGTTCCCTTGTCCAATCGCAAGAGTGGAATAGTTATTGAGCGTAACGAAATCGTTGGGATTAAGATCCAGTAAGCCTTTGTAATATACTGCTGCTGAATCAAGTTCACCGTTTTGAGCATAATATTCAGCTATGTAGTGAATGTTCTTGAACTTGACTCGACTCTTGGCTGTTTGCTCCACAAGATACTTTCCGCCTAAGGGAACTTTACCTAATTGGGCAAGAGCTTTTGCTAGTGGTATGGCTGTGTCCCAAGAAGGGTCTTTTGAATAATAGTTGCTAAGCAGTTTGCTTGCTTTCTCGTATTCCTTATCATGTAAAGCGATCTCTCCTTCAAATAGCTCGAACATGGGGGAGCTATTACCTTGGGCTTTCATTTTATCGATTTTTTGCTTGGCTTTGCGAATATCACCCGCTCGAATCAGTGCTCGTATATTGAGCACGGTCAGGCGCGGATCTTGCGGAATCGCTGTTTCAGCATTGCTAGCAACCTCAGCCGCTTCTGCTTGAAGTCCATACTGATTAAGCAAATTAATCAACTTATTCCAACTAAGGGTATTTCTTGGAAAGGAGCTAACCAACGTTTGAAAGGTTGCTTTTGCATTTTTAAAATCATCCATCTCGATATACGTTTGACCAAGTTCAGATAAAACAAAAAAGTCATTCTTGGCTTCGATATCTTTTAATATGTCCAACGCTTTTCGATACTCACCTTGGTAGTTGTAAATCGTTGCTAACCCTACTTTAAGTTCTTGGCCACCGTTTTTATCGTCAGCTGCTTGATTATCCAATAATGACTTCAATAAAGATTCAACAGACGTCAGGTCATCTTGTTGTATGGCTAGATTAATGAGGGTGAGAACCAGTTGAAATTTGCCTTCGGCATTGTTTGACGATTTTAATAACGTTTCAGCTAAAGTACGCGCTTCGTCAAAGCGCTTTTCACGGGCATTCATTAACATCAAAAAACGCATTGCAGGGTAGTTATCAGGCGCTAATTCAAGTGCTTGGTCTAGCTTTATACGTGCATTATTATCATCATTTAGTTGTTGCAGTAAATAGGATTCAAGCACTAAGCCGTCTACTTGATTTACTTGCTGCCAGCGCAGGGCAACAGCTAACGCTTTTTTAGGTTCTTTTGCTTGCATATGTGCCTGAGCAAGTAAGTTCCAGGCGTCATTTAATGTTTCGTCTAATGCAATCGCTGACTCTAAACTCTCTATCCCGGATTGGTCACCAGAAGATAATTTGACCAAGCCTTCGCGCAATAGTGTTACTGCGTTGTCAGGAGCACCTTCCTTTGCTTGGCCAAATAGGTTTTTGGATTCTTCGAGATCTCCCTCTCGAAATTTAATCATCGCTGCACTTTCCAGCAACGCCGATTTCTGCGCATCTTGACCTGAAAGACCTCCGAGTAGCTCAGCTAAATTACTCGTTTCACCCAATCTAATCTTAACATCGGCTAATAAGCGATTAGCCATATGGTCGCTGGGGATATTTCTGGAGGCTTTTGATAAATACTTATAGGCACTTTCAGTGCGTTCAATTTTGTATGCGCTAATGCCTGCAAGCAAGTTGCTTTGGGTGGTATCTATGCCATTTTGTATTGCGAATTCAGCAGCATCGAATGCTTTTTTGTATTCCTCGTCGTTAATATTTACTTGAGACATCAACAAATTGGCGTAGGCACTGTTAGCATTTACTTTTAAAAGGCCATTAATAAGCGTTTTAGCCTTTTCCAGATTGCCGGCCTTGATCAATATTTCTGCCAGCTGAAATTGAATAACATAGTATTCAGGTGACGAGTTTACGACTTGTTCTAAAGCGCTAATAGCTGATTCGTACTCCTTTAATTGCGCTTTGATTAAGCCTGTAACGATCAATTTCTCGATTTTGTTGCGCGTTAAATCCTGAAAACTAGACAAAAGTTCATTGGCTTGAGGGAAATTACCTTGAGAAAAATCATAATAGACTTGTGCTAATGTCTTATCGTCACCGATTAATGTTGAAAAATCAGTGTTAATAGCTTCATTGTTTGATGCATTTTTCAAAATAGCTAGAAAAGTGAATAAATCTACCGTGCTTTGTATTTCGGCATCATCACTAGTGAAATCTTGTGTTAATCGAATAAGGCGGTCGAAGTCATTTTGATAATAAATTGCTTTGACTAGAACGGGATAAATAAAATCAGTGGTTTCGCCTAATTCTAATGCTTTGCGAAGCTCTTTTTCAGATTCATCGAAGAAACCGGCCTCAAGGTAATAGAGGCCTAAGTTTGCCCGAGCATCTTTATTTTGTGGGGCTAACGCAATCGCATTTTTTAAGTCGAGAATAGCAGCTGAAGTATCATTGTTTTGGTACTGGGCCTTGGCCGCAGCGATATATTCTTCAGCCGACTTACTATCGCATCCAGTCAGTGCTAGCGCTGATAAAACGATAAAAGATGAAAGTGATTTGATGCGCATACTAACTCCGTTAGTTTAATATAAAATACATGTGCTGCTTGGTCAGCTTGCACTGGTGAAACAATTCTATCATTACTTTATGGTATAACCTCTAAGTGAGCAATGGCCTTTCGTTAAGTCACAACACTAAGTTATGTTGACTCAAGGGTTATAGCGACTGGGCGACAATATACCATTTGGGTCAATAGCATTTTTCAATAAAGACGTTGTCTTCCAAAAAATGCTGTCGGTAGGTAATGAAGCCTGCTGCGTTGTATTTAACCGGTAAGGTACAAAACCTTTTTTACATCCTTCAGTGAATAGCTCTTTTAAACATAAGTGCGCCGCATTTACTGCTTCTGGGTTATCAAGATCAAATACTAACGGTACCGTAGAGTCGATACAGTCGTGCCTAAGGTTGGTAAAGGTGATTAATGGCTCAATACCGTATTTAGGGGTTGTCTCGCGTATAAAGTTAACAAAATCGGTTAGTACTTCAGGGGCCATCCTAATAAGCGGTGCGTACCAGAGTAAACCGCACTTATCTATGTCTGGCAGCAGCGTGTTTGTTTTGTCAGCTTTTACTCTAGGATTACGCCAATAAGCAAGGGGCAACGCCACTTGATTAGGTTTACCCAACATAATCTCGGTCCCTTCATCTAACGTATTGAGCTGCGAGCGAATATTTTCAAGGGCACTAAAAGAGGGGAGCGGTAAACGAAGTACGAATTTTGCGATATGAATAAGCCAACTATTTGAAAAGTTTACTTGGCCGACTTTTTTAGCTCGCCGCTTGAATAGCTTTTGAGTAGCAGATACCACGTCTTTCGAACCATATATTGTGCCAACAATCATCCATTGAGGTAAACGGTTTTCTGACGCTATGGATTCTACTTGTTCCTCGCTCATGGTTTGGTGTACGTCTTGCCCATTCGGGTTTGATGCAACCATGGATACTAGCCGGCGACGATCCATTAAATTAATTGAACCTACTATACCTTCACAATCAAGCAGCGTTTGTTCAATTAACGCCACTGCATCTGAAAATTTATCGGCATCAAAGACTTGTAAGTAAAAAGCACTAAAGTGCTCAGGCCTTGGTGCTAAGCGAATCGTCATTTCAGTGACTATGCCAAAGTTACTCTGGGTAAACAGGCCATCAATATAGGGGCCCAATCCCCACTTAAAGCTCTTGTCTATAAAGTCTAATCCCGAGCCATCTAAGTTGGACACTGCAGATTCAAATTTTTCACTACACAATTCCGGGTGCGGTAAATAGGCTTTTAGCGCATTTACTGCCGCGAAATGATCGGTTCGTGGCGTGATCCCGTAACCTCGTTCCAGTGCATTACTTAACACGCTGCATTGAGGTCCCGCACCTGTCACAGGCACCATAAAAGGCCAGTTATTTTTCTCTAAATAATCAAATAAATCTTGTTGTGTTACGCCGGGCTGAAGGGTGATTAAACCGGCTTTTCTATTGGTTGGCACGATGGCTTTCATTTGGCCTAAATCAACAACCACTCTTGGGCCGTTAATAGGTGTATTTTGAACCGAACCATAACCCCAATTATTTCCTGTGCTAATGGGATATATATAAAATTTACCTTCATTCGCTAAACGTAATAACTTGGGAATGGCCGATTCATTTGTTACTTGAACTGCGAAATCAATGACAATATCTTCTGAGAACGTTGTTTTTCCGTATCGCTGCGTTGCATCTTCTTTTTCAAAAAGTACGGCTTCAGTGCTGAGTAAAGCCTCGCTGAACAAGTCCAATAAATCCATTTCTAATCCAAAATAACGTGAGCGATAGGGGAAGTCTACTATACAAAAGAGACACTGCGAGAGTAAATGAAATATTTGTTGTTCAATTGACGGGCAACTAATTCGAGGGAAATAAAGATTAAGCAAGACAAAAAAAGAGAATAAAGGCAGGGTGGTGGTGTTGAATTTAGATTACAAAAAAAGCCGGCAAGCCGGCTTTTCTTTAATAAAGTAATTAAACCTTACTTTTTGAATCTTTTACCAAGACCAAGACCTAAAAGACCAAGACCTAAGAAAGCTAAGCTTGCTGGAGCTGGTACTTTTAAACCAACAACAATGTTATCAAACTCACCAGCGATTCCAGATGAGATAACTTTGAAATTATCAAACGCTTCTGAATCAGAAAAATCAAGATTTACGTATGTGTTAGATGCAGGAGAGGTTTGGTTACCTGAGGTACCATTAAATTCTGCTAATAATGCAGTACCAGAGATCGAAGCTACTAATGTGCTACCTGAGTAAAACTCGAAGCTATTATAAGTATCAACTGAACCCCAGTAGAAACCTAAATAATTAATTTTGGCACCAATTAGAGATGTTTCAACGCTACCGATGTTAGTTAAGAAAGTTGAGTAGTCGATATCAACAAAGCTGTCTGTTCCAATAGTTTCAGGCGTTGTATATGCATAACAAGTGCTATCGCCAGCTGGAGCTGCAGCAACATTAGGAACTGAATCGTTACGAACACCAACTACACCTAGTGCACTTGGCGAGATGCCTAAGGGAGAGTTAACTTGGCAACCAGTTGAAGAACCTGCAATATTATACTGCGTATCGCCACCAGCACCTATTGGGTAAGCAGTTGCGCTATCGAACGTTTCAACAAAGTAACCATTTGAAACGGTTGCTGCAGTAATTTGGTTGCTTGCATCAATACGGCTGCTAGTTACGCCAGAACCGTCCGTAGCTATTTGGCCACCGAAAGTGATAGATGCTGCACTTGCTTGGCTTGCTGCGCCGAATGCTAATAAAGCGGCAAGAGTTACTAATTTTGTATTCTTAACTAAATTTGTCATGTGATATTCCTTAAATGAGACCAGAGATACTGCTACAAAGGATAAAGCATTAGTTGTGCCAAGTTTAAAAACTCAATTAATATCAATAGCATATGTATTTTCTCGATTTTAATTATCAGGAAATGTAAATTTTACTGACAACGGAGATTGTCCTCATCGTTACATATTAAAATGTAGCTGTTGTATTTGATTATTAGGTTACGACTACGTTAAAAATCATCAACAAGTGGGGTAGTTTAATTTCCGCAACACTATGGTGTATGGTGGATGGACCGACACTTGCCGAAAAAAAAGGGGGTGTAAAATTTTTTGACATTCTGCACGACCTTAACAATAGGCCGTGCATGTAGATTAATTGAATTGTGTATTAACTTTCTTTTCGATGTTTTTAAGCATGCGCTTGAATCCAGGTGTCAGCCCACTCATTAGCAAGTGACGGCTAATATAATAGGGTGCGCGTTTTCCGTGATATTCAACCACTGGGCCTACTTGCTGGAATGGAATACCTACGAATCTCAAACTGCGCGCCAATCTAGGCTCCATCATAACAAAACAATGCTTTATATCGTGCTTACGCGATGTTGATGCTGCACATAAGTACAACCCGACAGCAATAAATGGAAAGCAACGAAGCTCTCTTTCCGAATAGACGTGTTCGTTGATGGCACCTGTCGCTGACCCTTTGAATTTATCCGTCGCACGTTTACGAAATTGGGCGGGTACCGCTAATCGTGATATTTCACATATTTCGCTACGCGGAAAATCACTGGGATGTACGGCGTCCTCAGCAATTGAACTAATACAATATTTTTCTATAGGCAGTAATTGTTCTTCGCTGTTGGAGCGCACGATCCTAACGGTACCTGCATATTCGCCGGTGGGGATATGTTTAATTAAACAATGGGTAGAGTGGCTATCGAAAAGGTCGGTTTCCATTTCATCAGAGCGGACATCTTCAAACTTTAATTCTTCGCAATATACTTTATGTCTTATTTTATAACACTCGCTTCTTAGGTCGTCTGTCAAGGCGACAACCGGGCTAAGGTATTCAGCGAAATGTTTAGAAATTTGGTTCGCTTTTTGACTGACGACCACATTCATTAATTTTTTTACCACTGGCCCAATAAAAGGCATTTCAGCGTATTTTCGAAGTTGCTTCATAGGCTTGGGTCTTTAAAACGGTTTTCCACATCTAGTTCCTTAGTTGTATATCGGTATAAAGCCGCATTCGTTTAGGCACAAATTCAAAAGCGGTGTTAAACCCAATATTGTACAACTCTTCTTTTTGTAACGTCGTAATATTAAAATCAACCGGTGAAAGTTTTCCCGTATTGATAATGATCGTATTACGCCAATACTCTGCGTGTACGTACTCTCGAGACATTGCAGTCATGAAGGTCCTAATAAGCATCATCACATATTGCCGTAATGGCAGCCAACTTTTTTTAAAGTTTGGGTCTGTTACATGGTCACTTTTCAGTTTAAAACACATTACAGGTGAGCCGTCACCCGCCCAGTCTTGATATAATGCGTCTTCTGATAAAATTGCGCCGTCAACGAGCACATGTTCTTTATAGCTTTGAAAACTAAAAAATAGCGGAATGGACATAGAAAATCTGACTGCTTTGGATATTTTTAGATCCGGGCTGGTTTTGCGACTGAATACTACAGGGCCGCCGCCGTTTACATCCGTCGCTAGTATATGCAGATCTTTGTCAATTTCAGCGAAGGTTAACCCTTTGAGTTGTCTGTCCATCCAGGCTTCAAATTGATCTCCTGAACTTAATCCACCTTGGCGTAATAATCTAAAAAGGGAAAATCCTTTGAATTTTTTAAAGTCGGTATCCATTGCTAGACGCTTGATTTCAGGCAGCGGCACACCGCAGCAAAACAATGCCGCCACAATTGAGCCTCCTGAAACACCGACCATATGTTGAAAGTGGATATCGAGTTGTTGTAATGCGTCAAACACACCAATATGGACGGTTAAACGTGTTCCCCCTCCCGAAAAAATGGGCACTATTGAATTCATGTTTCGTTCCTTGATCATCCTTTGCCGAACTTTAAATACTTATGGGATAGTAACCTAATATTCCGTTTGAAATCGGGTAGGATAACTGTTTTATCATTTTAAATATCGTTGGTAAATTAGACCTAAGTACTCGTGAATTGCTCTTTCACTACGATATAGACTCAGGCCGTTTGGTAGACCCAAAACAAAAGATACGTTTTTGCGACTAAGGTGCTCAACTGGAATAGGAAGCACTGATATATTATGAAGTCTAAAGTACTCAACCGCTCGTGGTAGGTGGCTGGCGGAGGATACCAGAGCAATATATTTATTTAGTAAATGTGGCGCTAAAGCATCAACTTCTGATTCAGTGTCATGTCCCTGAGGGAATATATGTATATCTTTCGCTTTTACGCCTAACGTGATCAGAAACTCCTTATTGTACTGGGCTTGAGATTTTGCGTCTAAGTGATTAATGATCCCTGCGGCTAAATATATTGGCAGTGGTTTTTTCTTATACATTAGAGCGGCATGCAAATTGCGCTGTAGGCTACATTGCGGCCACTTACTAACAAAAGGCAGTGCATCATCGTCAAAATGATTACATGCCAATACCACGATCCCATCGGCTTTTTGCCATAAAGGGGAAGATAATGTAATGGTGGGATATTGATCTTCTAAGGGCTTGATTAACATCACACTTGGATAAATTAAGCTACAAAATCCTAACCACAAGAGGGGTATGTAAGAAAGCCATTTAAAGACACGAGACCCTTGAATTGGTAAGCGTGAAAAAAGCTGTAAAATTGCATACAGCAAGGGCCCGTGAACAAGGGGGGAGCTTAGGCTGTTTGCCAATGATTGCAGCATCTATTATCTCTTAGATTTTATAGAAATCTTTATACCAATTTACAAAATTACTTATGCCTTCTTTGAGTTGAGTTTTCGGTTTATAACCCACATCATCAATAAGCGCTTGAACATTAGCATAGGTATCAGGCACATCTCCAGGTTGCATCGGAAGCATTTCTTTCTCTGCTGTTTTACCCAAAGCACTTTCTAAGGTTGTAATAAAATCGAGTAAATTGACCGGAGTCTGTGCACCTATATTATACACACGCCAAGGTGCTTTGCTGGTGCTTGGGTCAGGTTTTTTACCGTTCCACTCTTTGTTGCCTGAAGCTGTATTATCTAGAGTGGCTATAACACCACTGACAATGTCATCGATATAAGTGAAATCACGTCTGTGATTACCAAAATTGTATACCTTAATCGGGTCGTCTTCTAATATCGCCTTGGTAAATTTAAACAAAGCCATATCAGGTCTGCCCCATGGACCATAAACGGTGAAGAAACGTAAGCCCGTAGTGGGTAAGTCATAAAGGTGACTATAGGTATGGGCCATTAATTCATTGGCTTTTTTGCTTGCGGCGTAAAGTGACACAGGATGATCGACGTTGTCAGATACGGAAAACGGCATGGATTCATTTGCACCATAAACCGAGCTTGAAGACGCATATACTAAGTGTTTGACTGCATTGTGACGACAGCCTTCTAGTATATTGGTAAAGCCAACAATGTTGCTGTCTATATACGCATGTGGATTTTCAATGGAGTAACGCACACCTGCTTGGGCAGCTAAATGCACCACCTTATCAAACTTGTGTTCTGCAAAAAGCGCTTCCATTTCTGGACGAAGCGCAATGTCTAATTTTATGAAGCGAAAATTCCCTGCATTTGGATGACGTTCAAGCTCAGCTAAGCGGCCCAACTTTAAGTTTACATCGTAATAATCGTTAATATTATCGATACCTACGACTTCATCTCCGCGGGATAACAGCACCTGACAAACATGAAAACCGATAAAACCAGCAGCGCCCGTGACTAATATTTTCATTTCATTAATCCTAATATTTTGTGTATAACCCTAAGGCGTTAATCACGTTATGCTATTATCGTGACAATGGAACTTTCCCCACTTTAGCCTTACGAAAAATAATAAGTAGTTCATTATGATAACGAAAAACCGTGTATATAAAATCATTTGTGTTGTTTTTTCTTTGTTAGTCTTTTTTACAACGGCTAATGCCACAGAAAAAACTAAATTAGTGAAAAAAATTAAGCCGTCGATTGTTGGAGTAGGTCTTTATGACGCGATGTCATCGAGCACCCATCAACTTCGCGGAAGTGGCTTCGTTTTTGGCGATGGCACACTTATCGCTACAAATTATCATGTGGTATCTGAGGCACTTGACCCACAAGTTGTTCAATATCACATTGTATTCTCTGGTACCGGACGGCAACCTAAAATACATAAAGCTGAAATCGTTGCAAAAGATCCTGTGCATGATTTAGCCATACTTAAAATCCAAGATAAATTGCAACCTATGACCTTGGGCTCGGATGAATATGCAGATGATGGCCAAGATATCTTAATGACGGGGTTTCCCATTGGGTCGATTTTGGGGTTGTATCCGGCAACCCACAAGGGAATGATCGCGGCTTTGACCCCTGACGTCATCCCAAGTGTTAATTCTAGTCAGTTGACCATGACTATGCGAAACCGCTTAGAAAAGCCCTTTATGATTTATCAATTAGATATGACTGCTTATCCAGGAAATAGCGGCAGTGCGCTCTATGATGCGCAGTCAGGGAAGGTTATTGGCATACTCAATAAGGTATTTATAAAAGAAACCAAAGAGGCGGTTTTAGCGAAACCAAGTGGTATCAGTTATGCAATACCTGTTAAATATTTAAGAGCATTGGGCAAAAAAAAGGGATTTACACTGGACTGAAACTGATCGTTCAATCTTAATATACGCAATAAAAAGTTGAATTGATCTTTTCTTGGAAAGCGCTACTACACTCAAATTGGACAGCCATATTGCATAAAACATTACGTAAAGTGTTTGATGCTTTGTGTGTTAAAACCCCATCATGAAGGTGTTGATGGGTCTTTTCATGGAAAAATGCACGGAGCAAATTTTTATTATGTGCAGTGTTTCTAAGCTTAATGGAAGCATATTGATAGTGGCAGAAGGTAAAGGCGTAAATAGACTTGATAGCGCCTCTACTGACACGCCACCAAGCTTATAATTTACCGAAAAGTTATTAGTCGTTAAGCTTTTGCTTCATCTCTCTACGTTTGGCATGTAATACCGGTTCTGTATATCCATTAGGCTGAGCGGTGCCTTTCAATATAAGCTCTTGAGCCGCCTGAAATGCAATCGACTGAATCGGATCAGGCATCATGGCGATATATTCAGCATCCGTACTGTTTTGCTCATCAACTAGTTTTGCCATACGCAACATGGAATCATTGATTTGGCTTTCGTCTATCAAACCGTGTAACAGCCAATTAGCGATATGCTGGCTGGAAATTCTTAAGGTCGCTCTGTCTTCCATTAACCCTACATTATTAATATCAGGCACTTTAGAGCAGCCAATGCCCTGGTGCACCCACCGGACAACATAACCCAAAATTCCTTGTACGTTATTATCTAGTTCACGCTGAATATCTTGCTTACTTAGTGCTTTTCGGTCCTTGAGAAGAGGGACGGTAAGAATATCGTCTAGACCGTCAAAAGGTGTTTCAGCAATAGCGTTGCGTAAATTAAACACATCTATCTGATGGTAATGCAGCGCGTGTAGTGTTGCAGCTGTAGGGGAGGGAACCCACGCCGTGTTAGCCCCAGATTGCGGATGTGCTGTTTTACTTTGCATCATATCTGCCATGTTATCAGGGGTTGGCCACATACCTTTGCCGATTTGGGCTTTGCCAGACATCCCAGCATCTATGCCGATTTTGACATTAGCCAACTCATAAGCGGTTAACCAAGGCTGTTGCTTGATTTCAGCTTTAAGCGCAAAAGGCCCTAAATGCATTGAGGTATGAATTTCGTCACCTGTTCTATCTAAGAAGCCGGTGTTAATAAATACAGCGCGGGCTTTGGCTGCGTTGATGCAAGCTTTTAAGTTCACACTTGTACGGCGTTCTTCATCCATAATACCCATTTTCAAGGTATTTCGCGGTAGGGCTAATGCATCTTCTACTCGACTAAATAAGGTGTCTGCATATGCGACCTCCTCTGAGCCATGCATTTTAGGCTTCACAATATAAATGCTGCCATTCTTGCTATTTTTATACTTACCGTTGCCGAGTAAATCATGTTTGGCTATTAGGCTTGTGATCACTGCGTCCATGATCCCTTCATAAATAGGTTTTCCATCAAACAGTATGGCGTCGTTCGTCATTAAGTGACCCACATTACGCACAAACATCATGCTTCGACCGCTTAATGAAAAAGATTTACCTTCAGTTGATATATAAGACCTATCACCGTTAAGGCACCTTACTGAAGCGTTCCCCGATTTTTGCATACTGACTTCAAGGTTGCCCGTAATTAGCCCAAGCCAATTTTGATAAACCAAAGTCTTATCTTGAGCATCAACGGCTGTTACCGAGTCTTCACAATCCATTATGGTGGTCAGTGCTGATTCAAGCAGGATATCTTTCATTCCCGATGGGTCTTGCTGGCCTATTTGATGTTCGCGATCAAACTGAAGCTCTACATGCAGTCCGTGGTGTTGTAACAAAATGGCCTTAGGTGCACTAACATCACCACGGTAACCCAGTAAGTGTGATGGCTGAGACAACGTTGTTGTACTGCCATCATTAAGGGTGATAACTAATTGCCCTGATGTGATGTCATAACCGCGGCTACTTTGATGCGAACCTTTGGTGAGAGGGGCAATTACATCTAACCATTTTCTGGCATATTCAATCACGCGCTGGCCACGTAAGGAATTGTATTCTTTGGTGCGCGTAGCGCCATTATCTTCCGGTATTACATCCGTGCCATATGCTGCGTCATATAGGCTGCCCCAGCGAGCATTAGCCGCATTGAGGGCAAAGCGAGCATTATTGATAGGTACAACGAGTTGGGCACCTGCCATAGTGGCAACTTCGGCGTCTACTTTTTCTGTAGTGATGGTGAAATCTGCTGGGGGGGGTTCTAGGTAACCAATCTCTCGCAAAAATCCTTTGTATTCATCGGGCAATAAAGACGATCTAGATTGACAATATTCATCAATTTTTTGCTGCAATGTGTCGCGTTTAGCCAATAGAGCTTGATTGACTGGGGTTAGCTCAGCCAGAATGTCACTAAATTTAGCCCAAAAAACCGATGACGTTACTTCGCTGCCTGGTAGCGCCTGCTCTTCGATAAAGGTATCAAGTTGCTTGGCAACTTGTAATTGTCCTCGTTGAATATAATCTTGCATATTTTACTCCGCTAGTTAGGCAATACCCCAAGTCTACGGAGGAAACCTTAGTTTGTTTAATTTATGGTTTCTATCCTAGCTATTCATTCTGTGAATAGCTATTGAGCGGACAATGCATCACCTACTTCAGTGATCAACCTGCGCAGCCAAATATGACCAGCGTCATGATGCAAAAGAGCGCTCCATGCCATTTTTAAACCGATAGGAGGTATATCAAATGGTGGGTCGAGAATAACGATATTTGGATCATTTTCATAAAGCGCCGCCGCTTTGCTGGGTAAGGTCGCAACGAGATTTTTAATCTTAGCCAGTTGCAAGGCAACGTGGTAATGACGGGTAAACACACGAATATCGCGCTTTTGACCAATTTTAGTCAGCTCAGCATCGACCCAACCTAGTTTTTGTACTTCATTAGGATCAATACCAACCCCTACACCAAATCCTGTTTTACTCACCCAAATATGCTTACTGTCGATATAGTTTTGCAGTGTGAAGTCGTTAACGATTGGGTTATTGCTGCTCACCACGCAGGCAAATCTGTCGTACCACACCACCTTTTGATGGAACGACAGAGGCAATTCTTCAAAACGATTAATGGCCATGTCGACTCTGCCTTGTTCAACATCATGAAACGTCACGTCACTTGGCGTAATCATATCAAGTGTAATATTTGGGGCGACATTGGCCAATTGACGAATAACTTCTAGTAATAACGTAGACTCAGCATAATCACTGGCCATTATTCTAAACGTACGCTTACTGGTTTCAGGAACAAAATCTGTCTCAGGTTGAATCGAAGCTTCAAGCTTGGATAACACATCGCGTATGACCGGTTGGAGTTCTAAGGCACGCTTGGTTGGCGTCATACCGTCACTCGTGCGCACTAGAAGCGGGTCTTTGAATAAATCCCTTAGTCGTTTTAGACCGTTACTCATTGCGGGCTGCGTTATGCTTAGTTGATTTGCTGCACGGGTTACGCTGCCTTCACGAAGAAGAACATCCAGATAAACCAATAGATTCAGATCGACTTTAGCAATATTCATAATATTAATACACATTTTGTTTTTTATTGGATAACTCGATTGTACTCAGATGGGAAAAAGATGCTAGCAAGAATGTAATAAATTTTAAGATGTTGTATTTTATAAATAATTAATATCTAAACGCAGTTATTTCAAGCGGCCAAATAATATTGTTTATATAAAAATGAAATATTGGAGGGAACTTCATTCTGTAGATGAATGGTGATTTACAGGCAAAAAAATAGCAGGTTTCCCTGCTATTTTTAGATGTTATTAAAAGTTAGACGTTAGACGTTAGACGTTAGACGTTAGACGTTAGACGGCAACGTCAAATTGATTCATGGTGTTGTCTTTACCCGATGCTTTCAATGCTTGGTCACCTGAGAAATACTCTTTGTGATCATCACCTAGGTTAGAGCCTGCCATTGCTTGGTGTTTAACACATGCTAAGCCTTCACGTAATTCTTTACGTTGAACACCTTTAACATAAGCTAGCATGCCTTCTTCACCGAAGTAGCCTTTCGCAAGATTGTCAGTTGACAATGCAGCAGTGTGATAAGTCGGCAATGTAATTAGGTGATGGAATATACCCGCTTCACGAGCTGAATCGGCTTGGAAAGTACGTACTTTTTCATCTGCTTCAAGTGCAAGTTCAGATGTATCATAACGAACCGACATGAGCTCATCACGATTATAATCAGATACATCTTTACCACCCTCAACCCATGTGTCAAATACTTGTTGACGGAAGTTAAGTGTCCAGTTAAATGATGGTGAGTTGTTATATACAAGTTTCGCATCAGGTACTTCTTTGCGGATGGCATTAACCATATCACCGATTTGTTGCACATGTGGTTTTTCAGTCTCAATCCACAATAAATCAGCACCGTTTTGCAGTGACGTTATGCAATCTAGTACTACACGGTCGAAGCCTGTGTCTGCTTTAAATTTATATAAACCGTTTGGTAAACGTACCGGTTTTACCAGCTCTCCATTCAATTTAAGTACTGAGTCACCGTCTTTTAAATCATTAACAGAATTAACTGGCGTAGTCTCTAAAAACGCATTGTATTGAGCAGCCAAGTCGTTTGGTGATTGAGATACAGGGATTTTCTGTGTTAGACCTGCGCCCAATGAATCTGTACGCGCTACTATCACACCATCATCTACACCAAGCTCAAGAAACGCGTAACGTACAGCATTAATCTTACATAAAAAATCTTCGTGTGGAACGGTTACTTTACCGTCTTGGTGGCCACATTGCTTTGCGTCTGACACCTGGTTTTCGATTTGGATACAACATGCGCCAGCTTCAATCATTTTCTTAGCAAGTAGGTAAGTGGCTTCTTCATTACCAAAGCCTGCATCAATATCAGCAATAATAGGCACTACGTGGGTTTGGTAGTTATCTATTTTATCTTGAATTTCTTGCGTGCTTTCGCCAGCTGCCTGCGCTTTATCAAGGGCGCTGAATAACTCACCTAGTTCTTTTGCATCGGCTTGACGTAAAAAGGTATATAGCTCTTCAATTAGTGCAGGAACAGATGTTTTTTCGTGCATAGACTGGTCTGGAAGAGGTCCAAACTCAGAACGCAATGCCGCTACCATCCAGCCAGATAAGTACAAGTAACTCTTATCGGTTGTACCGTGGTGTTTTTTAATGGCCAACATTTTTTGTTGACCAATGAATCCATGCCAACAGCCTAAAGATTGAGTATACGCACTTGAATCTTTATCGTAGTCCGCCATGTCTTTGCGCATAATACCAGCTGTATATTTTGCAATGTCTAGACCCGTTTTGAATCGATTTTGTGCCTTCATACGTGCAACGTATTCTGGGTTTATTGCGTTCCAAGTTTGGCTATTGTCAGCCGTTAATGTTTGAGCGGCTTGAATGTCATTTGTATAATTAGACATGACGGTGTTCCTTATGTTTGTAGGGTAAAGGTTGATTAGCATTTGTATTGTTACGCTGCTAACCGATGAGTGAATCCTACTGGGAGAATTGAAATAACGAAAGGAAATGCTATCTATTCTTGCTATTCACTTCGTGAATGTTAATTGGTATGCTTTATCTGTACTGAGGTACATGGCTGCTAAAGAAGTTCATGAACTAAACATGAACTAAAGTAACGGGAGATATTTTCAATAAATCTATTGTCAGGGAAGGTAAGTCGACTGTTCTTTATATTAATTACGTGGTGAAGAGCGTTATTTTTCCTCTCATTGAACACATGCAATTGCTTATTTTTATGTATCAGACACATATTTTGCTACATATTACCGAGTCGAATTAACAAAATTCCACCCACAGCACTACTTCTTGTCATAAAACCCTGCGTATAATCGATTATTTGAATATAAAGCAAAATATGGGATCGAAATGAAGTTTGTGAGTACTGTATTGCTATCAACCATTTGTATGGGGGTAATAGCGCAAGAACCTAAAAATGTCATCATGGTCGTTGGTGATGGTATGGGGCCAGCTTATACCACCGCCTATCGTTATTTTTCGGATGACCGCAATACCCCTGAAGTAGAAAGGACTGTTTTCGATCGATTGCTTGTTGGAATGGCAAGTACCTATCCAGCCCCCGTGTCAGGGTATGTGACTGATTCCGCTGCGGGCGCCACAGCATTGTCAACGGGCACCAAAACCTACAACGGCGCTATTGCGGTCGATGTTGACCAAAAGCCTGTTCAGACAGTGCTTGAATGGGCAAAAGAACATGGTATGAAAACGGGCATTGCCGTGACATCACAAATAAATCATGCCACGCCTGCAGGTTATTCTGCTCACAACGAAAGCAGAAAAAACTATAACGAGATTGCCGATAGCTACTTTGATCGCAAGGTGGCTAATAAATTTGTACTCGATGTCATGTTGGGTGGGGGCTGGGAATATTTTAAGCGAAGCGATCGTGACATCGTGGCTCAATTTAGCGGTGCCGGTTACGAATACGTCGATAAAATATCTGATTTAAAAGACACTGATGTGACCAAACCATTGTTAGGATTGTTTGCCGACCAAGGCCTAAATTGGGCACTGGATATGCCAGATAAACAACGTTTACGCACGCTAACTGAATCCGCGGTTAAACATTTAGAGAATGACAAAGGCTTTTTCTTGTTAGTTGAAGCTAGTCAGGTTGATTGGGCTGGTCACGCCAATGATGTGGGAGCAGCCATGGGTGAAATGCAAGATTTAGCTAGCACCATGACATGGCTAGAGCAATATGTTGACGCCCATCCTGATACCTTAGTTGTGTTAACAGCTGATCACAGCACTGGCGGCTTTACGATCGGCGCGAATACAATCTATAAGTGGGAGCCTCAATGGGTGCAAAATCTTAAAGTATCGCCATTTTCTATTGCTAAACAGTTAATGAAAGCTAAGGATAAGGCACCCTTAGCCAGTGATTTATTAGGCTTTACATTAACGAGTGAAGAAAAGTCGATAATTGAAGCTATTGATACCCAAGATGAAGAAATTGCTTATCAAACTGTGAAAACCTTGCTCGACTTACGCACTAACACAGGTTGGACAACAGGCGGCCATACCGGTGTTGATGTGCCTGTATTTGCTAAAGGGCCTGGTAGTGATAAATTCCGCGGCTCAATTAATAATACCCAAGTCGCAGACCATATATTTACTCTGCTTGGGCGTGAATAGATACTGTTACGGGATTGGTTTTAATTATCTGAGCACATTGTTGAATACCATTGACCGTTAATAGCTAGCAATAAAAAACGCTGCCAGAAAATTCTGTCAGCGTTTTTTTATTTTAAGTCCGTATAAACCAACGTAAGCTAACTAATTACTGTTGAGCAAGAAAGTTTTCTAACTCTTCCCCTGTTAATTTTTTGATCTGGGCAAATAAGTACCACAGCGCGCCCATCAGCATAATCATACTTGGAATAACAATCACCGGATAACTAAGAGCGGTCATGCGGCCCAATTCTTCGGTGTAAGCCGTGGTTCCAGGGGGACTAACCAAAATCACCTTGGCTAGCACATAATTTAAAAATGAAGAGAGAAAAAACGAGCCTGCAACGATATACGAACTGATCGCCATCTTCGCTTCAAATTCTTTACTAGTGCCTTTGGCCTCAAGCGCTTGATTTAAATTTTCCCAGTTGACGATTTGCTCATTTAAAACCAACACTTTCAACAACGGCTTAGCGGTACGCTGGGTGATAAGTACAGCAATACCAATAACAGCAGGAATTGCCGCTTCTTTTATGGCGATATATTGTGCGGGAAGCTCTAACAGGCTTATTCCGCCAGTTAATATAACGCTAACAATCCCCAGTATTGAAAAAGCGTTTACCTTGCCAGATTCTTTTAGATCCCACAGGCCATAACCAATAGGGAAAATTAATGCGGCGACAATGCTCCACGCAGGTCCTAGATATTCATCTGAGCTTAGATTGCTCATGATCACAACGGGAATTATTATATTAAATGCGAGGTTTCCGAAAAAACCATTTTGCTTTTTTGGGGCTTGGTTACTCATTTTTGCCTTGATTTGTTTTTAAACTGCGGCTTTGATTATAGGGGAGTTACCCCTTGTGCTCTAGCACAACCTTTGGTTAATCTTGCGTTACTTCGTTGAACGCTTACAAGCGGACGTTTTTCGCCCACAGCCTCGCTGCGATAAGTCCAGAAATAAACCCAAACAAATGGCCTTCCCACGAAACGAATGTTCGAGCGGGCAATACGCCAAATATTAAACCGCCATAAAAAAATGCCACTAGTAACGAAATGATAATCAGACTGAATTTTCGGCTTAAAAAGCCAGCCAGCAACAGAAACCCGAAGTAACTGTAAATAACACTGCTCATACCGATATGACTGGCTGAACGTCCAAACAGCCATACCAACAAGCCCGTTAATATTATGCAAAATAACGTGACCCCGAAAAAACGCTTATTACCGTATTGCAGCATCAAGAAGCTGAGCACACACAAGGGCACGATATTCGATAAATAATGGCTGAAACTGCCATGTAAAAACGGCCCTATCAATACCCCAATGAGCCCAGGTACATAACGAGGGATATTCCCAAATTGGTTTAATACGCGACCGGTTAATAGATTAATGACTTCTATTACGGTAACCACAATAAATATACAGCTGACGATTTTAAGCTGTTGGCTTAACCGAGAAGATGGATGTGAAAAAATGGTTTTGCTATTCATAAAACTGCGTTAGTAAAGTGAGATCATTATTTTGACCTAAACCAGAGGGAAATGAGATGTCAAATTGTCACAAAATAATATGCGGTAAATATCGAGACATATCTTGGGTAATAAGTGATGTGTCTTCACGAACTGAGATCCCTGCAGGTTGGTCATCAACTAACCAAGAACCAATTAACGTATGGTTATTAGCAAATTTAGGCAACGGTGCGTACGCTTGATAAATAAATCCTTCTTCACCATAAGGCCCTTGAGCTTCGAGTATGGTTTTGCCATTTTCGATCACACTGATGTTTGCTCCTTCACGAGAAAAGATCGGTTTCTTAACGAGCTTACTTTCCTTAGCTAAATGCAATTCATCTTCAAAATACGCGGCAAGTAAGTTTGGATGTTCTGGGAACATCTTCCATAGCATAGGCATCAATGCTTTATTTGATAGGATTGATTTCCATATGGGTTCAATCCAGTGAGTGCCTGAGGGGCCAATATGCTGAGAGAATTCTTCGCGCTGCATGAACTCCCAGGGGTACAGTTTGAATAAAGTCTCAATGATTTGGTCGTCGTGATCAGTAAACGCTCCGCTTTCACTTAATCCAATATCTTCCATATACACAAAATAGTCAGCAATGCCCGCTTCTCGCGCACAGTCTTGTAAATACTGAACCGTACCTCGGTCTTCATCTGTGTCTTTGCAGCATGCGAAATGCATAAAATCGAGCTGATAATGCTTTGCAATGTAACCTAAGCGAGCAACCAGCTTCTCTTGTAACGAATTGAATTGGTCTGCACCTTTGTGTATCAACCCCTTGTTGACCTGCTCTTCGAGCCATAACCATTGCCAGAAACCACTTTCGTACAATGATGTGGGTGTATCAGCATTGTTTTCATATAACTTGGCCGGGCCACTGCCGTCATAACTGAAATCTAAGCGTGAATACAAACTCGGATCGCGATTCTTCCAAGAATCGGCAATAGGTTGCCAAAATACTTGTGGGATCTGAAAACGTTCAAGCAGTGCATCATCGTGAACAACGCGCTCCACCACAGCCAAGCACATTTGATGGATATCTGCGGTAGGTTGCTCTATATCATTCTCTATTTGTGCCAAAGTAAATTGATAATACGCAGATTCATCCCAGTAGGGTTCGCCATGCATGGTATGAAATTTAAAACCAAAATCAGCCGCTTTGCGCTGCCAATTTGGTCTTGGTTTGATTGGAATACGAAACATAAGAAGGGCTAACCGCCCCAACCACCAGACTTTCTAGTAGAACTGCCCCAGCTTGATTTGGCTCGAACGCTGCTGCCGAAGCCACCTCTGCTCATGGTTTTGGTCACGGCGGGTTTAGATTTGAATGCATTCTTACTGACGTCCATATTACGACGACGGGTGTTTCCATAGTCACTGCCATCTGCGCCCATCCAGCGTTGGCGATAGGACGAATAAGGTGAAAATGAGGTAAACATGGGCTGTGTATTGTAGCCTCTTGGTGATAGTAAGTTACTGAGCATGTAACCGGCCATAAAAGGCATAAAAAATGAGCCGCTGTCGCTACGGGTATAATTACACTGATTTGCCCCGAATTCTTCTTCACAAATTTGTCTGGATGCGTATTTCGGTCCAGTACGCTGTGCTTCGTCAAGCGCGTCCTGGTAAGCTGTTTTACACAATTCTGCTTGGCCAGGGTTTTGCTTAACACAGTCGTCTACCCCTGTGTACACAGTGGCTTTTTCCGTTTCTTCACCGCATCCACTTAGCATAACGGCGGCAATACCTAGGGCTAAAGGCTTAACAGAAAAGCCTTTGCGCATCGATGCTAGGTTAATATTTGATGAGCGTTTACGCTGAGTCATATGCCCTCCTAGTAAGTCATGCAAGCGGCGTTTAATAAGCCAACTGCGATAGAGATGGCTGCTAAAATTGTACCCGCTGATATTTCGTTATTAATAATACGCTCGGCAATTTTCGGCATAAAGGTAAAGCGCAACAATAAGAATGCTATTACCTGAGCAAATATGGCTACTACGCCCCAAACGACAAAATCAACAAGAGAGGCTGAGTTCGCCACTGCGCTAGCAAGCGCTAACGCAAAACCAACTATTGCACCGCCAAAGCCAATCGCTGCTGCTAAGTTTTTTTCTTGCTTGACCAATTTCCACTCATCGTGCGGAGTGACAAAGGCATAAACAATTTTGAATACAAACAGTAATACAATTGATACCGCAAAGTAGGCAGCAAAGTGACCCAAGCCAGCGATTGAATTTAGAATTGTTTCCATTTTATTTCCTTAGGTTTAATGCGTACTGTTAGCCATTAATACTAATGTCAGCTTGTTCAATATTAAAACCACTACTTATTACAAAGCAGCGATCAAGATTTTGTCCTACTAGTTTTTCTTCGCCGCTAACGAGCAGCGTTTCTACGTTGTTTTCATCAATTTCACGCTCATAAAGCATAACAAACTGGTCCGTCTCACTCGTGTCGCCGTCTTCTTCATAGGTTGTTTCTGTCATAGCCACTGCCGGTGATAATTCCCCTACGGCGTCCCAAACGCGTTGGTAAATATGACCTCCCAATGAATATTGTGCTTGAGATATTTGATTTTTAATCAATTCTTGCCACTGGGCGTCCGAACCCACCGTTTTGGTTTCGTAGAAATACCATAACTTAACGTCTGTTATATGGTTTTCGGTCATGCCGCCGTCCAGCACCACTTGCAAGAAAGCATCATCATCTGTGTAGAAGCGTAAGATTTTACCACCTGTATCTAAATCAACTTCGCCTACAGCCTGAATAATATGCGAACTGGCTGCTGAATCGATAATAAGACTAGGTTCTACTAATTTTAGTTTCAGGGGATCTATTTGAAACGACCCACCTAAGTACAACCCCATGATTTCTGGCGCTTTGGGAGCAGCTGGGTTGTCTTTTTTACCAAATAATTTGCTAAACATGTTATTCCTCAGAAAAACGTTGCCATGCGATTTGTTTGATGCGTCCCTTGGCGATGTAAAATACCTTGTCTCCAGGGAACAGTTGTTCGTCTAAATCAGGGTTCACCTGAATGTTCAATCTATCATCACTTTTAGCTATGCCAATTAAGGTGGCATTATAACGGGCTTTAAGTTGATTAAATGCAGCTCGCACTTCGACTGGTTTTATATCTTGCGGCAGGGTGCTTGAATACTGGGCTTGACCCTCTGTAACGCTGAGTAAGTCATGGTGTAAAACACTCGAGCCAGGATCAAATGCGGATTTCGCTAGCATTTCAATCGCTACACTAGGGGTGCATTCTACATTCGGACAGTGGCGGCGGAGTAAATTAGCCAAGGTTTCGTCAGTAAAATAGGCGACCATCTGAGCATTTGGATTACGTTGGCTGCAATACAGTGCCGTGGTCATAGTCAAGTCATCTTCGGGGTTGTCCATTAACACGACTTTGGCCTCTGCAATACAGGCCCGGTCCATGTCTTTGTCATTACTGAAACTGTTGACTTTGACGAACTCAATTTTATCCGGCATTGGATTAATGATATCGGCACGAACGCATAATACAATTGCGGGTCGTTCATCGACGGCATCACGTTCACGCAACAATAAATCTAATAATCTTAATGTGCGTTGCTCATTCCACCCAAGCACCAGAATGTGATTCGATACCGATAAACTTTGCAAACCTTTTACTCCTTTTAACCACTGAAATGATACCCATGATGCCACTCGGCCAATGACTAACGCGAAAAAACTCAATCCCACCGGAATGACATACAAAGAAACAATGTATTTACCCGCCGATGTGGTAGGAGATAAATCCCCATAACCTACTGTTGAGGCAGTCACAACTAGCCAATAGATAAAATCAGTGGAGTTGGTTAATGCGTCTTCACCAGCCAGTGTCATCAAACACCAAGTCGAAATGGCATATATACTCAAAGAGAGCAGTAATGTGTACCAGCGCATTTCAGTAAAATACTGAGCCAGCATTTTACGTAATTTTAAAAACATGGCGTTAATTCAGGTTATTATTATTTTGGGATATTCTTTCATACCCAGGACCATTAGCCAATGTAAGACTCAAAGCAGAGCAAAGATGAACAAATAGCCAATCCGTTAAAACAGATTGGCTATCTGTGTAGAGCGTTTTATTACTTACCTAAGATACGGCTAAGTTCATCGTCGGCTGATGTTTGACCGCCCTTAATGCCAGCTTGAGATAAGCGCTTTTCTAAATCGTCACTTGACTCTTCAGTAGCTAATTCCTGTGCCGCTTGCAATTCTGCATCTCGCAATGTTTGTTTGTCTTGAATACGTTGCAGCGACTCAGTGGCCGTTTTCATCTTACTGTTTGCACCTAAATGGCGAGATGAAACCGCAACTTGCGCTTTTTGCACAGATTCAGTGGCCTTTACCATGTCGACCTGCTGTTCTAGGCGACGCAAGTTACCTTTAGCTTGACCGATATTCGCCGCTAATTGCTTTTCCGATTGCTTAAATTGATCAAGATATTTTTGCTCGCCTTCTTGTTCCGCTTTTAAGTCACTGACTTTTTGTGCGCAATCGAGTGCTAATTGGCGATCTGAATCAATCGCCTTACGAGCATGGGCTTCGTACTGTTCAATAGATGATTGCAAGCTAGTTACTTTTTGCTCAGCGAGTTTACACTTGGCTAAAATTTGCGTGCGAGCGTGGTCTGATTTGCGCAATTCATCTTTTGCTTCGCGGATCTCTTGCTCAAGGATACGAATGGCCTGGCTATCTACAACTGTTTGCGCGGCTTCGGTGGCACCACCTTTAACGGCGGTCACTAATTTTCTCCAAACTGACATACTGTCACTCCTCGATTAATGTAAATGTTCTGCATAAGCATCTAAAAATGCTTCTACATTTTGAAACAATGTCTGCACTTCGATCATCACGCTCTCAGGTTTAGATTGTGAGCTAAGTGAACCGAATGCTGTGTAATATTCATCGCCTGCGACATTTGAAATACCCACAGTCGTTAATGGGAAAATCATATGAGACTTTAAAATTTCTTCATTTAAAGCATGTTTGTCTTTCACTTCACTTAATGAAAACAATAGCGACTCAACAAGTATTTGTTCTCCGCTAATGGCTAACCACGCATCAACACCGTCGCTGTTGGCAATTAATAAACAATTTTCTTCACGGGTAACAACGAGATCTTGGTTGTCACTAAAAAGGGTCTCAAGTTGGTTAAGATCCCATGTCATGGTTACTCTCCTGTATGTCTAATGACCGTTTCTCAAATGCGTCACAAAATTAATTTGTGGTCGAAGGCGAAACACGGGCTTAGTGTAGTCAGTTGGAAAACAAATAGTCAAATATTATTTTCAACATTTGAAGTCTATTCATTACTAATGTAAATTATACGTCACATTTGTGTCGGCGGAGCAATTATGCAAAATAACCTAGATGGTCAGACAGCAAAACAGAACAATAGTGCCTCAGCAGATTGGCGGCAAGTGGTGCAGCGTCTAGTAAAAGCTGAAATGTCTAAGCGCGGCGTGAAGTATCAAGATCTTAGCGAACGGTTAGTGACTATCGGTGTTAATCAAAGCGCAGATAACCTGCGCAATAAAGTTAATAAGGGGATTTTGGGTGCTGATTTGTTGTTACAAATCATGTATGTGTTGAATATGCGTCGTATTGAGCGCGACGATATCGTGGATATGTTCAGCGACATGGGGCAAGATCTCGCGCAATAAAAGAATTTTTTGGACTGCTACTAGCGACAATGTCTCACTAAACAGGCAAAAAAAAGCCCAACGCAATAATCGCCGGGCTAAAGAACAGTTAGGAGAAACGTCAATAATGTTTAAACTGTTGATGTTATTTTAGTTGCTTTAGGCAAAGTCACAAGGGAACTTGAGTATACCAAGGCCATTGCAGGTATTAATTATTATACGTAAAATAACGGGCTACGTTTCCTAGGACAATATATGAAAGTTTCCGAATTCCAGTTTGATTTACCCGAAACCTTGATCGCACGTTACCCAACTAAGGAACGCACGGCCAGCCGCTTAATGCACCTGTCTGTCGACGGTCTTGAGCATCTACAATTTACTGACGTGATCGATTTAATCAATCCTGGTGATTTGCTGATATTCAACAATACCCGTGTTATCCCTGCGCGCCTGCTAGGGCAAAAGGCGTCGGGGGGGAAAGTTGAGGTATTAATTGAGCGGATTATTGATGAGCATCATGTGCTGGCTCATGTCCGGGCGAGTAAATCGCCAAAAGAAGGAACGCGATTATTGCTTGAAGGCAGCGTTGAAATGGAGATGGTTGGCCGTCAAGACGCTTTGTTTGAACTGAAGTTGCTAAATCCCGAACCTATTCTTGAGATTCTTGAGCAATATGGTCATATGCCGTTGCCTCCCTACATCGACCGACCTGATGAAGAATCGGACAAAGAACGCTACCAAACTGTTTATAATCAGAAGCCTGGTGCCGTCGCAGCACCAACCGCAGGCTTGCATTTTGATGAAGGTATACTCAAGCAGTTAAAAGACAAAGGGGTTAATAGCGAATTTGTAACACTGCATGTTGGCGCAGGCACTTTTCAACCTGTTCGTGTTGACAATATTCTTGAACATAAAATGCATTCTGAATATGCCGAGGTGCCTGAAAGTGTTATCAGCGCTATCGCTCAAACTAAAGCGGCTGGAAAGCGGGTGATAGCAGTGGGCACTACGTCTGTGCGGTCCCTTGAGTCAGCGGCTCAAGCTGCTGTAAAAAATGGAACTGAGCTGGCACCTTTTTTCAGTGATACTGATATTTTTATTTATCCGGGTTATAAATTCCAATTGATTGATGCCATGTTGACCAATTTTCACTTGTCTGAGTCGACGCTTATTATGCTTGTCAGTGCGTTTGCTGGTAAAGAGAATGTGATGGACGCTTATCAACAAGCTATTGATCGAAAGTATCGTTTTTTTAGTTATGGAGACGCTATGTTCATTGAGAAAAATCAGGCATAAGGCAGCAATCGATAGCAGCATGAGGCCGCGGCAGAAAATAGTGCGTTATTAGTTTTTATTCACTCGCGCAATTCGTATATAATCCGGCCACTTTTTGTCAGCAACTCGCTTGTTAGGCATTGAAAATCACCTAAGACGAGAAAACGCTGGTGGGCATGACCTATCAGCAGGAAGTATTTATGCAATTTGAATTAGACAATACAGATGGAAAGGCACGCCGCGGACGTCTTAAATTTGACCGGGGAGTTGTGGAAACCCCAGCCTTTATGCCTGTAGGCACATACGGTACGGTTAAGGGCATGACACCAGAAGAGCTCGATGAATCGGGAGCCCATATATGCTTAGGTAATACCTTTCATTTAATGCTGCGTCCAGGTACCGAACTGATTAAACTTCACGGTGATTTGCACGACTTTATGCATTGGCAAAAGCCAATCTTAACTGACTCTGGTGGCTTTCAAGTTTTTAGCCTAGGTGATCTGCGTAAGATAACCGAAGAGGGAGTAACATTTCGTTCACCCATCAATGGTGAAAAAATACTGCTGACCCCCGAGAAATCGATGCAAGTGCAACGAGACTTAGGTTCTGACATTGTTATGATTTTCGATGAGTGTACGCCGCATCCCGCCACCGAAAGTGAAGCGCGTCTGTCGATGGAGCTTTCTTTACGTTGGGCCAAGCGCAGCAAAGCTGAGCATGGTGATAACCCGTCGGCTTTATTTGGCATTATTCAAGGTGGCATGTATGAGGACTTACGGGACGTATCATTAAAAGGTTTAGAAGACATAGGCTTTGATGGATATGCGATCGGTGGCCTCTCGGTGGGTGAGCCTAAAGAGGATATGATCCGGATATTAGATCACACCGCAGACAAAATACCAGCCCATAAGCCTCGTTATCTTATGGGGGTGGGCAAACCAGAAGATTTAGTTGAGGGGGTACGTCGCGGGATTGATATGTTCGACTGCGTTATGCCAACACGGAATGCTCGCAACGGCCATCTATTTGTGACCAGTGGTATCGTGAAAATTCGCAATGCGGTACATAAAACGGATATAGGGCCCCTGGACGATAAATGTGACTGTTACACTTGTAAAAACTATTCGCGGTCATATCTACATCACTTGGACAAATGTAACGAAATATTAGGCGCACGCTTAAATACCGTGCATAACTTGCGTTATTATCAACGTGTTATGCAGGGATTAAGAGATGCTATTGCCGAGCAAAAACTCGATGACTTCGTTGCTGAATTTTATGCGCAAAAAGATTTGCCGGTACCGGCACTATAACTACAAAACTTAACATTATATGGGGAATTTATGAGCTTATTTATCTCTGATGCATATGCACAGGCGGCACCTGGTGGTGCGACGGGTGGCGGATACGAAATGCTGATCATGCTCGGCGTATTCGGATTAATTTTTTACTTTATGTTGTATCGCCCACAGGCTAAACGTGTGAAGGATCATAAAAATTTGGTTACTTCATTGAGCAAAGGCGATGAAGTGTTGACCCAAGGTGGTATGGTTGGTCGCATAGTAAAGGTTTCTGAAGAAAAAGACTTTTTAGAAATTGCATTAAACGATACCACGAACATCGTCGTGCAAAAATCTGCTATTTCAGCTGTGTTGCCAAAAGGCACAATGAAAGCGATTTAAAATGAGTTACGTTAAATAAAGCGGGCGATTGCCCGCTTTATTTATGTTACGACAGTCAAAATGGAAGGATTTTCACGTGTTAAACCAAACTCCGCTATGGAAGCTCTTAGTACTGATTTTTATCGTCGGTATTTGTGCTCTATATGCCACTCCAAATTTGTACGGCGAGGACTATGCAGTACAAATTTCTGCGGGCCGTAATGCAACCGTCGATGATGCTTTGCTTAGCAAGGTTACAGAAACATTAAATACCGAGAGTATTGAGACCAAAAGCATTGTGTTGGATAACGAGCAAATTCTCGTCCGTCTAACCAATTCAGATAGTCAGCTTCTTGCCAGAGAAACCTTAGAGCGTGCGCTAGGTGATAATTATTATGTCGCTATGAACTTGGCTCCTGATACCCCAGACTGGTTGGCTGCATTAGGCGGCGAACCAATGAAACTAGGTTTGGATTTACGTGGTGGTGTGCATTTCTTAATGGAAGTGGATATGAACTCTGCAATCAATAAATCTTTTGAAGATATGGTTTCAGATTTTAAAAGTGCTTTACGTGAAGAAGGTATTCGTTATCGCACGGTGCGCCAAGTAGAAGGTGGAGTTGAGATATTCTTCCGTGACCAAGATACCTTAGATAAAGCTGAATTCTTTTTGCGTAACCGTAATCGTGACTTGGTTTTTACCGAGAAAAACGATTTGCGCATAGTGGTTAATATGTCAGAACAAAAACTGGCGGAAACCCGTGACTACGCGGTAAAGCAGAATATAACGATTATTCGCAACCGAGTAAATCAATTAGGTGTTGCTGAGCCGAGCGTGCAAAAGCAAGGTGTTGACCGTATCGCTGTACAATTACCGGGTATTCAAGACACAGCAAGAGCAAAGGAAATTCTAAATGCTACAGCTACATTAGAATTCCGCTCAGTGGATTTAGACCACGACGTGCGTGATGCCGTTGCTGGACGCGTGCCAGCGGGCTCTGAATTAGTGTTGAACCAAGACGGACAGCCACAATTACTGAAGAAGAAAATTATTCTAACCGGTAATCATATTATTGACGCCAATTCTAGCGCCGATGAATATGGTATTCCTCAGGTTAATATTTCCCTTGATTCTAAGGGGGGCAGCAAGATGTCTCAGTTCACCAAAGACAGCATAGGTAAACCTATGGCAACTGTTTTTATTGAATACAAAACTACGGGTGAGCGTGATGCAAACGAGAAGCTGATATTCGAAGCTAAGCGTGAAGTTATTAGTATTGCAACGATCCAAGCGCGTTTAGGTAGTAGCTTTCGTATTACTGGCTTAGATTCACCCCAAGAAGCCCATAACTTAGCCCTATTACTACGCGCTGGTGCGCTTATTGCGCCGATTCAAATTGTTGAAGAGCGCACAGTAGGACCCAGCTTAGGTAAAGAAAACATTGAATTAGGTAAACAAGCCATTATCTGGGGCTTTGTTGCAGTGCTTATTTTTATGCTTGTTTACTACAAAGCATTTGGCTTAGTAGCTGACTTAGCACTGACGCTAAATCTTGTGATGATAGTGGGTATTATGTCAATGATCCCTGGAGCTACATTGTCCCTTCCAGGTATGGCAGGTATCGTATTAACCGTTGGTATGGCGGTTGATGCCAATGTGCTTATTTTTGAACGTATTCGTGAAGAATTACGTGAAGGAAGGAGTCCACAACAGGCCATTCATCATGGGTACGACAGTGCTTTTTCTACCATCTTAGATGCCAATATTACGACCTTTATCGCGGGCTTGATTTTGTTTGCCGTCGGCACTGGCCCTATCAAAGGCTTTTCAATTACTTTAATGATTGGTATCGCCACTTCTATGTTTACCGCAATTTTTATCACCCGTGCAGTAGTTAATGCATGGTGTGGTGGTAAACCCCTGAAAACTTTATCAATATAGGAGCCGTAATATGCAATTGTTAAATATGAAAAACACAGTTGGCTTTATGTCGTTACGCGTTCCTGCGGCGATATTTTCAGCCTTACTGGTAATTGGTTCGTTAGTCTCTCTGGGCGTTAATCAGCTTAATTGGGGACTTGATTTCACAGGTGGTACACAAATCGAAATGCGCTATGAAGGCGTTGCAAATTTAGATGCCATTCGTGCTGATTTAACCCAAGCAGGCTTCAATGAACCCATTGTTCAAAACTACGGCAGTAGTCAAGACGTACTTATTCGTATTGCGCCAATTGAAGGCGTGAAAAATGTGGATATAGGTGACAGTGTCGTCAATGCACTGCAGGCTGCGGTCCCGGGTACCGAAAAACGTGGTATAGCGTTTGTCGGACCGAATATTGGTGACGAACTTGCTGAGCAGGGTGGGTTGGCAATGTTGGTTTCGTTACTTTGTATCTTGGTTTATGTAGCCATGCGCTTTGAATGGCGCTTTGCGCTAGGCTCCGTTATTGCATTAGCCCATGACGTTATCGTCACGTTAGGTCTATTCTCAATTTTAAATCTAGAATTCGATTTAACGGTTTTAGCGGCTGTACTCGCGGTTATCGGTTATTCATTAAACGATACCATAGTGGTCTCTGACAGGATCCGTGAAAACTTCCGTAAAATACGCAATGCTGATACCGAAGAAATTATTAATATTTCTTTAACGCAAACATTGAATCGAACGATTATTACGTCAATGACGACTGTATTGGTCTTAATGTCATTATTCTTCTTGGGCGGAGCAACGATTCATGGTTTTGCAACTGCCTTGTTGTTTGGAGTCATTATCGGGACTTACTCTTCAATTTATGTCGCCAGCTTAGTGGCACTTTGGTTAGGTGTAAGCCGTGAAGACTTGATGCCAACTGAGATTGAAAAAGAAGGTGCTGACCAAGATTCAATGTTGTAATTTATAAAATATGAGACTCGTCTCGTAAAGATCTAAAGTAGAAAACCTCAAAGCCGCTTAATTGATTAAGCGGCTTTTTTATTGCAGTTGGATTAACGTAGGGACATTGTGAACGGATGACTAAATGGGTCATGGTGGCAGGTATTGAGTCAATACATAGACATAAAAAAACGAGTCATAAGACTCGCTTTATTGTATACAAAATATATTTTTGGTTAGTTAACCTTTTAGGTGTTTAACCAAGGTCTGTACCACCTTTGCACTTCCAGCAACAATTTCACCCTTCTGTATCGGGTCGTTGCCACCTTTAAAGTCGGTGACTAATCCGCCAGATTCACGCACCAGCAATTCACCAGCAGCGATATTCCAAGGCTTTAAACCGCTTTCCCAGTAACCGTCATAACGACCAGCAGCAACATAGGCTAAATCAAGGGCGGCCGAACCGCAGCGACGAATATCGCCAGCTTGGAAGAATATCTTACGGAAGCTTTCTAAGTATGTTGGTAACGATTCTTTGTTCTTATAAGGTAACGCTGTAGCTAAAATGGTTTGACCTAATTCTTTGGCTTTGCTTGAGCGAATGCGGAAACCATTAAGTTGTGCGCCTGCGCCTTTGCTTGCAGTGAACAACTCACCACGGATAGGATCGAATACTACCGATTGATCTAAGCGACCTTTGTGCATAAGTGCTATTGATACAGCAAAGTGGGGGATGCCTTTGATAAAATTGGTGGTGCCATCTAGTGGGTCAATGATCCATTTATAGTCACTTTCGCTACCTTCGACTACGCCACCTTCTTCACCCACAAAACAGTGATCTGGGTAAGATTGCTGAATTTTGTGAATAATTGCTTGCTCGGCTTCTTTGTCAATTCGCGTAACAAAATCGTTACTGCCTTTGGCTTCAACCATCAATTCAGATTGATTTTCAAAACCACGAGCAATGACATTGCCCGCAGAACGCGCCGCGCGCACTGCTATATTCAGCATAGGATGCATAGTAAAACCACCAATTTTAAAAGAACGTTAGAATACATATTTGCCAGCGGTGAATAATTGCATTAACGCTGAACAAAAAATCGCCGCGTAGCTTACCAAAATACAGAATATTAGCAATCATAATCTGTCATGGATATAAACTATGCTAGCGTATAGTTTTGATACTTATTGATTGGAAAGTTGAATGTTTAACCGAATACACCACGTTGCGATAATTTGTTCAGACTATGAACGTTCGAAGCATTTTTACACTGACATTTTGGGATTAAAAATTATTGCTGAGAATTATCGGGCACAACGTGAATCTTACAAGTTAGATTTAGCGCTACCTGATGGTGGGCAAATTGAACTGTTTTCCTTTCCTGGTGCGCCATCTCGTCCTAGTCGACCTGAAGCTCAAGGGTTGCGTCATTTAGCGTTTGTTGTCGACAGCGTTGAAGAGTGTGTTGCTAAGTTAACTGGCAAAGGGGTTGATGTTGAGCGGATTAGAATCGATGAATATACAGGTAAAGCATTTGTTTTTTTCGCTGATCCCGATGGATTACCGTTGGAATTATATCAAGCATAATACTTAGCGTTGAATGCCCCTATGTTTAACGGCCCATTTTGAAGACAATAATATGCGCTGGATTTTGCTCGTGATAACACTGATTCTTATAATAGGCTGTAGCCACACGCAAGTGCACTTATATGGCAAATATCTTTCTGAGCCTGAAGTTGAGCGAATATCTCGACTACTACAAGAAGGTGAATTTTTAGTAGATGTTAATTTTCTAACCTTTCCTGAATCAATTACCCGCAACAGTCTTGTCTATTCATTAATGTTAAAAGAGCCAAGCGAACTAACACGTTTGGCGAAGGTGGCATCAAACCTCGGGTATGATATTCATCAAGAAGTGCCTCTATTTAGTAATAATCACGCCTTCACGCATGAGTCTATAGGCTTGTTTTTAATACCTACTGATATTGATGTCTCAGCGCAGTATTTACTGGAGAGCGTATTCGGCACTTATCAAAGCAAGAGTTGTCAAAGCGAGACGCAACTAATTTTGCTTGAGAACAAAACATACAGCTTAGTAAATGCGAAAAAGGATGTACTGTTGTCAGGGGGGTGGAAAGTGACACAGTACCCCTACGTGCAATTAAGTGGCGCTAAAAACGATCCATGGGTAGCACCATTTGAGGTGGCAGTCACTGATGAGATTGAGTACGGTGTGGCAGTATCAAACACTTATTTGATGCCGTTAAGTGATTATGTGCGATTTGATGAATGCCAGTTCTACAAAGGTGAGGTGCAGTAAAACCTGCGAGGTAAGCGCGTTTATTCTTAACCAACATCTATATAAATACTTCGACTTTTTTAAAAGTGTTGCTCTGTGCCCCGCGCCTGCGCTACCGCTGACGACAAAATATGCTATTATGCGCGCCCTAAAATCCCCATTAACGTCAGACAATCGTTCGCTATGCTTGAAAATATTAAAATCGTTTTGGTTAACACATCACATACTGGCAATATTGGCTCGGCCGCTCGGGCCATGAAAACGATGGGCTTGAGTCAATTGATTTTGGTTGATCCTGTTTCGCCTCCCGATGGTAAGTCCAGTGCACTCGCTGCTGGGGCTGGGGATGTTTTAGCTAATGCAAAAATTGTATCGAGTGTTGCTGAAGCGGTTGCGGGTTGTGGCTTAGTGGTGGGTACGAGTGCTCGTTCCCGTACGTTGTCTTGGCCCATGCTTGAACCCAGAGGGTGCGGCGAAAAGCTTGTGGCAGAAGTACCAAATTATCCAGTTGCGTTAGTATTTGGACGTGAGAACAATGGATTAAGTAATGATGAGTTACAGCAGTGCCATTTTCACGTATGTATTCCCGCTAACCCCGAGTACAGTTCGTTAAACTTAGCTGCTGCGGTTCAAACATTATGTTACGAAATTCGTATGGCGCATTTAGATCAAACTCGTCGCGAACAGGTTCAGGAAGAATACCCATTGGCAGAGGATCTTGAGGGTTTTTATAGCCATTTGGAACAAACCCTTTATAAAACGAATTTCATCATTCCCCAACATCCGGGTATGGTCATGACTAAATTACGCCGTTTATTCAATCGAGCTCGCCCAGAAACGCAAGAGCTGAATATATTACGCGGCATTTTGGCTTCCATTGAAAAGACCAGCAAAGACAATAAATAATTATGTTCGAACGCATTAAAGAAGATATTCAAAGTGTATTTCATCGCGATCCGGCGGCGCGCAACCGTTTTGAAATCATTACTAATTATCCTGGTCTCCATGCGATTTGGATCCATCGTCTAAGTCATCGTCTGTGGAAAGCAAATTGGAAGTGGCTAGCTCGCAGTTTATCTACTTTCTCACGCTGGGCTACTGGGATTGAAATTCATCCTGGTGCAAAGTTAGGTAGACGGTTTTTCATTGATCATGGCATGGGTGTTGTGATTGGCGAAACGGCTGAAATAGGCGATGACGTCACGCTATATCATGGTGTTACCTTAGGTGGAACTGCCTGGACACCGGGTAAACGCCACCCAACCTTAGAAGATAATGTAGTTATCGGGGCAGGCGCTAAGATCCTTGGCCCTATCACTATGCACAAAGGTGTGAAGGTGGGTTCAAACTCTGTAGTTGTCAAAGATGCTCCTGCAGGCGCTACAGTAGTGGGGATCCCTGGACGCATCGTTATGCCAGCAACGAAGACTGAACAGAATGGACATCGCGCAAAAATTGCCCGTAAATATGGCTTCGATGCTTATGCAGTATCTACTGAGAACCCTGATCCGGTAGCCAATGCCATCGGACTGATGCTGGATCATGTACATCTTATTGATACGAAAGTTGAAGAAATGTGCAAAGAAATAAACAGTATGGGTGGAAATGTATGTGGTAAATCATTACCCACGCTCGAAATTGATAGCTTTGATGAGCATTTAACACCCGCTGAAAAGGAAACAGCAAGAGCATCCTTCGACCCGCAAATTTAGGGTTTTGGTCTTGGAAGGCCTGTTTTTATTAGCATTTAATACTTGACTAAAACAGTAGGATAAATACTTGACTAAAATAGTCGGGTTTGGGACAATAGCTTCAAGTTTTTAGCTAGGTGTTCAATATGAAATTAACTTCTAAAGGTCGTTACGCTGTTACAGCAATGTTGGATGTAGCGTTACATTCGCAGCGCGGTCCCGTGTCGTTAGCTGATATATCTGAACGCCAAGAAATATCGTTATCTTATTTAGAGCAACTTTTTTCACGCCTTCGCCGAGAGAAATTAGTGGACAGTGTTCGCGGCCCTGGCGGCGGATACAAACTTGGACGTGTACCAAGCGAAATCCCTATCGGTGAAGTGATAAGAGCAGTAGATGAGTCTGTAGACGCGACTCGTTGCCAAGGACAGTCCGATTGCCAAGGTGGTGAACGCTGTCTGACTCACAGTTTGTGGCAAGATCTGAGTGAGCGTATCAGTACTTTTCTTGATGGCATCACCTTAGGTGAACTCATGGCACAGCATGACGTGAAATTAGTCGCAAACAGACAAGATAAAACGAAACATCTTAATTATATTGCCAGCCACGAAATTGAAGTGAGCTTGCAATAAATAAGCGGAGTAAACAATGAGCGACCTTAAGTTACCAATTTATTTAGATTATTCGTCAACCACCCCAGTTGACCCTCGTGTTGCTGCCAAAATGGCAGAATGTTTAACCAACGAAGGCAACTTTGGTAATCCTGCATCTCGTTCACACCGTTTCGGCTGGGTAGCAGAAGAAGCTGTTGACGTTGCGCGTAATCAAATCGCTGATTTAGTTAACGCTGACCCTCGCGAGATTGTTTTTACCTCCGGTGCTACAGAATCAAACAACCTTGCTATTAAAGGTGCAGCGCATTTCTATAGTAAAAAAGGTAAGCACATCATTACGGTTAAAACTGAACATAAAGCGGTACTTGATACCTGCCGTCAGTTAGAGCGTGAGGGCTTTGAAGTAACCTATTTGGATCCTGAACCCAACGGTTTGGTTGACATCAAAAAGTTTACTGCGGCGATCCGCCCAGACACCATTCTTGCTAGTGTTATGCATGTAAACAACGAAATTGGTGTTATTCAAGATATTGCAGCACTTGGCGAAGTTTGCCGTGAACATAAAGTTTTGTTTCACGTAGATGCTGCGCAAAGTACGGGCAAAGTTGCTATTGATTTACAAACTCTTAAAGTGGATATGATGTCGTTTTCCGCGCATAAATCCTACGGTCCAAAAGGTATAGGCGCGCTTTATGTCAGCCGTAAGCCACGGGTGCGTTTGGAAGCGCAAATGCATGGCGGTGGTCATGAGCGTGGTATGCGTTCAGGCACCATGGCTACTCACCAAATCGTGGGTATGGGTGAAGCGTTCCGTATTGCTAAAGAAGAAATGGCCACTGAAAACGAACGTATTTTGATGCTCCGTAATCGTTTGTGGGATGGCATTAAAGATATTGAAGCCGTTTACATTAATGGTGATATAGAGCATCGCGTTGCGGCTAACCTAAATGTAAGTTTCGCATTTGTTGAAGGTGAGTCGTTGATTATGGCGCTTAAGGATATGGCGGTATCTTCTGGTTCAGCTTGTACATCAGCTAGTTTAGAGCCCTCTTATGTGCTTCGTGCATTAGGCTTAAACGATGAACTTGCGCATAGCTCAATTCGTTTCACTATTGGTCGTTTTACCACTGAAGCTGAAATTGACCATGTTATTAGTGTAGTACGTAACGCAATAGATAAATTACGTGACATGTCTCCATTGTGGGATATGTACAAAGAAGGCGTTGATTTAAGTACAGTTGAGTGGGCACACCACTAGTAATTTAATCAACCAATAGAATTTACAGCAAGGCTAACGCCTTCAAAAATGAGGTAACCATCATGGCTTACAGCGAAAAAGTAATCGATCACTATGAAAATCCACGTAACGTAGGTGGCTTTGACAAAAACGACCCTAGTATTGCAACGGGTATGGTAGGCGCACCTGCATGTGGTGACGTCATGAAATTGCAACTGAAGATAGGGCCAAACGGTATTATCGAAGATGCAAAATTCAAGACCTATGGTTGTGGCTCAGCTATCGCATCTAGTTCTTTGGTTACCGAGTGGGTTAAAGGTAAATCAATTGACGAAGCGGTGAAAATTTCGAACACCGATATCGCTGAAGAACTTGCCTTACCGCCAGTTAAGATTCACTGCTCAATTTTGGCTGAAGATGCCATTAAAGCCGCAGTAGAAGATTACAAAAAGAAACATCAGTAAACGTTAAAGAAAAAGGAGACAATTGTGGGGATTAAAATTTCTGAGGCTGCGGCACAACGAGCATCTAGCTTTCTGCAAAACAGAGGCTCAGGGCTAGGCTTGCGCTTAGGAGTAAAAACCACCGGTTGCTCTGGCTTAGCGTATGTTTTGGAATTTGTTGACGAGCTTAACGAAGATGACCATGTTTTTGAAGATAATGGCGTTAAAATTATTATCGACGGAAAAAGTTTGGTTTATCTTGATGGTACTGAATTGGATTTTGCCAAAGAAGGCTTAAATGAAGGATTCCAATTTAATAATCCCAACGCAAACGGCGAGTGCGGCTGCGGCGAGAGTTTCAACGTATAGTGACAAATAGCAGGCTCAAAGAGCCTGCTTTCATATATCGCATTTGTGTAGCACGACGTTGAACAGCGGGCTGCTTACACCTTCCTAGACCAAACTCAAAAGACACTGATTGATATGAATTATTTTGTGCTATTCAACTTAACGCCTTCATTTGTCATTGATAGCACCGCTTTAGCGGCCACTTATCAACAGCTGCAGAAGCTCACTCATCCAGATAAGTTTGCGACTGCCAGCGAGCGTGACAAATTGATTGCGTTACAAAAAAATGCTCAAGTAAACGATGGTTATCAAGTCCTTAAGAAACCGCTTAGCCGCGCAGAACATATGCTTGAATTGCGTGGGGTCGAATTGCAGCACGAGCAAAAAACCATGCAAGACGGCGCATTTTTGATGCAGCAAATGGAATGGCGGGAACAGCTTGAAGATGCTCAACACAATGCCGAGCCGTTAGCGGCGTTAGAAGAGTTGGACGATGAAGTTGCACAGGATATTAAAGCGCTATTAAGTGAACTAGGTTCCTTGCTTGAGCAGACAGATGACGCAGCAAATGAAAGTGCTGCAAATCGAGTACGTAAACTGAAGTTTCTATATAAGTTACGTCACGAAATTGAACTCAAAGAAGACGCACTAAGCGACTTTTGAACTAATTAAACGGCTTTTATTATGGCATTTCTCCAAATTGCAGAACCAGGCCTAAGTGCGGCTCCTCACCAGCGGAAAATTGCGGTAGGTATCGATTTAGGTACAACGAATTCATTAGTTGCCACTGTACGCAGCGGCAAAGCTGAGACCTTAGGTGATGCTAATAATCAGCATCTTTTGCCCTCGGTAGTCAGTTATAAGGGCGATACTGTCATTGTCGGTGAGCAAGCTAAGCGTGACGCAAGTCTTGATCCAGCCAATACCGTCGTATCGGTGAAGCGGTTTCTAGGGCGCAGCTTGAAAGATATTCGCAGCAGCTATCCAGATTTGCCTTATGATTTTGATGAATCGAATCTAAATTCGCCTCTATTAAATGTCAGTGGGCGTAAGGTTAATCCTGTTCAGGTATCCGCTGATATTTTAACCGCACTACGTTTACGTGCCGAGCAGAGCTTAGGCGAAGAGCTAAATGGCGCAGTCGTCACTGTGCCTGCTTACTTCGATGATGCTCAGAGACAGGGTACGAAGGACGCGGCTCAATTAGCAGGCTTAAAGGTACTTCGATTACTTAATGAACCAACTGCAGCCGCTATTGCTTATGGTTTAGATTCAGCTCAAGAGGGCGTAATCGCAGTTTATGATCTTGGTGGTGGCACGTTTGATATATCGATTTTACGCCTCAGTAAAGGCGTGTTTGAAGTGCTCGCTACGGGTGGCGATTCCGCTTTAGGCGGTGATGACTTTGACCATAAGATAGTGGCTTACTTTCGTGAGCAACTTTCACTAGAAGGCCCATTATCGAAACGCTTGCATCGGGTTTTATTAGATAAAGCTAAACTCGCTAAAGAGTCTCTAAGTGATAGTACGTCCGTATTGGTTGAGCTTGAAGATGACAACCAAGAAACCAGAGAAATCTCGATCAGTCGTGATGTATTCGAAGGACTTATTGCTGAATTAGTAAAAAATACACTACGTGCATGTCGCCGGGCCCTTAAAGATGCTGAACTCGACAAAGACGAAGTATTACAAGTTGTTATGGTGGGCGGCTCTACTCGTGTTCCTTATGTAAGAGAGCAAGTAGGTGCATTTTTTGCTCGAGAGCCATTGACCTCAATTGACCCGGATAAAGTGGTAGCGATCGGCGCATCAATACAAGCCGATATTTTGGTGGGGAACAAACCTGATGGTGAAATGCTGCTATTAGATGTTTTACCTTTATCTTTAGGTATCGAAACCATGGGGGGGTTGGTTGAAAAAATTATTCACCGCAACACCACTATTCCCGTGGCAAAAGCGCAAGAATTCACCACGTTTAAAGATGGGCAAACAGCCATGATGGTGCATGTGCTTCAAGGCGAACGGGAACTCGTAGATGATTGTCGTTCACTAGCAAAATTTACCCTGCGCGGTATTCCGCCAATGGCTGCTGGTGCAGCACATATTCGGGTGACGTTTCAAGTAGATGCTGATGGTCTGTTAAACGTTATGGCAATGGAGAAATCCAGTGGTGTGCAGGCTGAGATCCAAGTTAAGCCTTCTTATGGGCTTGATGAAACTCAAATTAGCGACATGCTAAAAGCGTCGATGCAAAATGCCACGGGTGACATGCAAGCTCGTATGCTCAAAGAGCAACAAGTAGAAGCAGCGCGAGTTCATGAAGCACTCCAAGCTGCATTAGGTGCTGATGGAACCGAGTTATTGACCACTGGGGAAATTGACACGATTCAAGCCAGCTTAAAGGTGCTTGATGATGCAGGTAAAAACGACGATATTGATGCCATTAAGTTAGCAATCAAAGCGGCCGATGCGGCTAGCCAAGTATTTGCTGAGAAACGTATGGACCACTCGATCAAAAAAGCTTTAGCTGGTCATACGGTTGATAGTATTTAAGCTAATATTCCGTCAGAACATAATTTTTAGAATTAGAGGAAACCAAAGATGCCACAAGTGATTTTTTTACCCCATGCAGAGCTTTGCCCTGATGGAGCCGTTTTAGAAGCACCAAGCGGTACAACAGTACTCGATTTGGCGCTAAAAAATGGTATTGAGATTGAACATGCATGCGAGAAGTCTTGTGCATGTACAACGTGTCATATAGTTGTCCGCGAAGGTTTTGAATCACTTGATGAAAGCGATGAACTTGAAGATGACATGTTAGACAAGGCATGGGGATTAGAGCCAGACTCTCGCTTAGGTTGCCAAGCTATTATCAAAGATGAAGATTTAGTCGTTGAAATACCGCGTTACACAGTTAATCAAGTGAGCGAAGGCCATTAATAACTTACTAAGCGATAATTAATAGATTAAAAACCAGCCTCGAGCTGGTTTTTTTATGGCTGCGCTAGGTGGTGAATAATGCTGTACATAAAAACAGTTGTTGTGTTATATTTTGTACAGACACGCAATTAAGGATACAAATATGGCCATTATTACCAGATACGTCGTTGAGCATAAAGGGGTTGAAAAGTTTGTGACCGCAGATAAGAAAGAAGCCGATAAATACGACAAAATGCTAGAGGTAGCGGATAACTTAGCTGAATATATTGAAGCTAAGGGAATGAAATTTGAACCTGACGTATTAGAAGATTTGGCGATCATGTTGTCTAAAAATAAAGATGCTTTAGGTAAGTTATTTAAAGGTACCGAAGCGAAGGCTGTGTTGTCAGACGAAAAAGCAGATGTAGTGGCCTTAGGAAAGAAAAAAGCGTAAGCAATAGGTCTGGTGATATCTCACGAAAAGACCCTTGATATAGCCAACGAGAAAAGCGACATAATGTCGCTTTTCGTGTTTTTGTCGCGCTATTTTCGCTGGTGAATATCTATCTGAGTAGGGCGGACTAATAACAATTGTGTAAACAGCTAACTCGCTTTCATGAATGCTTCTTTCTTAACTGCCTGTTCTTTATTGTTTGCTTCTTCTTTTTTAGGCATGTAGCGAGCGCGTTTCTTCGCTTTAAGTTTATGAATATCAGCCAGTACTAAACCGTCGATACAATTACCAAAGTCTGCGTCTATATTAAAGTCTAAGAAATGGATCCCGCCGTCTTCATAGGTTTCAGTGTACTGTTTATAAAGCGTTGGCACTGATACACCTATATTAGCTAACAAGTGCTTGAGCAAAGTGAAGTCTTTCTTGTAATCGCTACCGATAAAGGTCTCAGCTAAGTCGTTCGACAGACAGTAAGGTATTTTTGATGTCGCTATAGAATCAGTGTGAGTGAAGTATAAACGGTAAAATTGAACAAGTAAGTCTTTCGCGGCCTTGGGATAAGTATCGCTCAATGAGACAGGGCCAAACAAATAACGATAATCCGGATGACGCTCTAAAAATGCACCTATGCCGTACCACAAGTAATCTAGACTGCGCTTCCCCCAATAACGAGGTTGTACAAAGCTGCGACCTAACTCTAAGCCTTGTTCAAAATATGGACGCATCTGTTCACCGTAATTAAACAAGGTTGCTGAGTAAAGTCCATCTGTTCCGTATTCACTTAAGAGTTTTTTGGCGTCACCGAAACGATAGGCTCCGGCAATTTCTAAATCTTCTGCATCCCAAAGGATCAAGTGAAAGTAATGGATATCATATTGATCTATATCTCTGCGACGATTACTCCCTTCGCCGACGGCTCGGAATGCGATTTCTCGTAACCTACCAATTTCGCGCATGATCGGCGAGCTACCCGTATATTGGTATAAATAAATTGCTTTTTCGTCGGTAGTCTTACCTAAATACTCACAATCTCGTTTGATTGATTGGCTAAGCTCTGTTCTATTTTCAGGCATAGCAACGGCCTTTTGTGTTGCAAAAATACCAAGTTTACCCATGCCAATACGATAAAGGTGTTTCTTCAACAGTCGGACTTGTTGTAAGCGATTGATTTTATCGTTTGCGTAGGAATCAAACGGGATGATTTCGCCTATGCGCATTGGTAGGTGCTTACGTTTTTGTTTAAACATCTCTGTTACTAGCAGCATGCTGGCGAGGGGTTTGTATAGCATTGATATGCCGTAGAATAACGGCGAATTTTTGGCGTCGATAAACACAGGTACGATCGGGGCTTTCGCCTGACGTGCAATACGTAAGAAACCACTATTCCAATGTGTGTCGCGAATGCCTTGGGGTCTTAGGCGAGACACTTCACCCGCGGGGAATATCAATAAGGCTCCTTCTCCCTCAAGGTGTTGTTGAATATTCTGGATATGATCCTTTGCTGTGCCGCCGTGAATATTATTAACGGGCAGTAACATGCAGTGTAGTGGGTCTATTGTCATCAACATTTGATTGGCAACGACTTTTATATCCGTTCTAACTTCACTGACAAGTTTGATTAGGGCTAGGGCGTCTAATGAGCCAATAGGGTGATTAGCGATGATAACCAGGCGACCTCGGCTTTGAATATGTTCACGCTCATTGTCACGAACTGAATAGCTGACATTAAAATACTCTAGGACCTGCTCAACAAACTCTAACCCCTGATGGTGAGGATAACTTTGGGCGAACTCGTGCATTTCGCGCTCATGGAGTAAATGGCGCAACATAAAGCTTACTGATTTAAATAACCAAGGCTTTTGCGCGACTTTAGGGTAGTGTTTATGTAAAACATCATTAACCGTGAACATGTGAGCAGCCTGCCTGTTGTTATTTGGCCTCATATTAGCCGGACAATATGACGGTTTAGTGCCAGTATCATGGCAATTACATTACACACTCTGCTTTCAACTTAAGCCGCTTTATTTTGACTTTTACCTTTGCTCATTCTGACATTGAATAAGTTGCTAGCATGCGCCGTTTGGGTCCAATAAATCAATTTCATATCACCGCTGGGTAGCTCCGTCAGTGCTGAACAATTCTCAATCCAATCACCGTCGTTGTAATACTTTATGCCATTAATATCATCTACTTCGGGATGATGAATGTGTCCGCAAATGACGCCGTCTAAGTCCATTTGAAACGCACGATTAACGCAAGCATGTTTATATCGAGTTATGGCTTTATTAGCTTCTTTGATATGACTTTTTAAGTAACCTGCAAGGGACCAATAAGGGAATTTAAGAGCTGTTCTAGCCCCGTTGTACCAACGATTTATAAACAACAGAAAATCGTAAGCCTTGTCGCCGACCCAAGAATGTAGGGGGCCAAAGCAGACTTCTTGATCAAATTGATCACCATGCAGTACAAGTAGTTTTTTTCCATCGGCGGTGGTGTGAATCATTTCTCTGGCGATTTCGATCTCACCGAAAGTGATACCGTCATACTTTTGTAATGGAGCATCATGATTACCCGGTAAAAAGATAACGCGAGTGTCTTCTTTAGATAAATACATCAGCTTATGTAGAACTTGGTTATGGGCGTCTGGCCAGCGAAATTGCTTGCTCATTGCCCACATGTCTATGATGTCGCCCACTAAATATAAGGTTTCAATAGTAGAATGATTGAGGAAGTCGAGTAGATACTCAGCTTTGCAATCTTTGCTTCCTAAATGAATATCAGATAGCCACACCGTCCGGTAATGTGCGCGATAAACCAGAGTGTTATTCATATTACTCACCTTTAGCTGTTTAACACTCAGGCTAAAAGTAACGCTTTACAGTAACGTGACGGTAATTTGAAACTATGATGACAGTGGGCTTTAGCTGAACTAAAAGCCCACTCGTTGGGAAGTAGGTTAGTCGAGCGTTTCAGCTAACCGTTTTTTGAGTTCGACTTCTTGATTCTGGGTTAACGCTTTATTCTCACTGTTACTAATAATGAATAAATCTTCCGCTCGTTCACCTATGGTGGCTATTTTTGCCATTCTCAAAGAAAACTTCATTTCAACCAATAAGTTACCTACTTTTGCCAAAAGACCAGGGGCATCCAATGCTTCGAGCTCAACTAAGGTAACGTCGGGTTGATTGGAATAAAAACGCACTTTGGTGGGCACATCTAATTGCTTCATTTGACGAGACATCTTTCGGCGGTTTTGGTGTTCAATCCCAGGTTTATTCAATTGGTTCGTTACGGCTTCTTTTAAGCTTGTTAAGCGACTAGGAGACATTATTCTGTCACCATTTTGCTCAAGAATAATAAAACTATCGAAAACATAACCATCATTGGTTTTCATTATTTGCGCATCGTGAATAGAGCAATTTCTGCTATCTAGTACGGACGCAACTTGAGCAAAAAGATTGATTTTATCTTTACCGTAAACCAAAAGCTCGGTACCCGATTTAGCAGTATGTTCATTGGCATCGACCAAAAGAAAATCATCAGTCATAGGATGCGCGGCTAAAATAACACCCGCATGCCATGCAATTTGGTCTGGCTTAAAGCGAACGAAATAATCTTCTTTTAAGCGTTTCCAAAATTGTTCGACTTGGCTTTCATTAACCCCCCGTCCCATTAGCAGCGTTTTGGCCTTGCTCTGGTGATCATCTATCCGGTCTTGTAGCGCAACCTTGCATTCTAGGCCGTTATCTAACGCTTTTTGCGTTAATAGATATAACTCTCGAAGTAAGGTGGCTTTCCAATCATTCCACAGGCTATCGTTCGTAGCGCGAATATCGGCTAACGTCAAAACGTACAGGTGATTTAGATGATTATGGGTACGGACATTGTTAGTAAATTCATTGATTACACTTGGGTCGTATATATCTCTACGCTGGGCAATGACTGACATCATTAAATGGCTTTCTACTAGCCAAGCAATAAGTTCGGCGTCTTTGTCGTTGATTTCATGCATAGCACAAAACTCGATCACATCTTGCGCGCCCAATTTTGAGTGATCACCATTGCGACCTTTTCCAATATCATGAAAAATAGCTGCAATATAAAGTAGTTCAGGTTTATCCAAGTTGCGCACAATCTGACTGCAACGCGGAAAATCAGTATTGCCTTGACTGTACTGGTAAATATTTTTAACCAATCTATGGGTATGTTCATCAACGGTGTAAGCATGGAATAAATCGAATTGCATCATGCCGACAATATGATCCCATTGAGGTAGGTAGGATTGCAATATCCCGTGTTTGTGCATGATATCCCATGCAAGACCGAAAAAATCAGGATGCTGCAATAACTCGATAAACAAGCTGCGACATCTGGGTTTCTCACAGTAATATTGGCTGTGAAATTTACGCCTAGCATAGCGTAACTGACGCAGTACACTAGAATGTAAGCCTTCTACCTGTGGGGTATCAGCAATTAGTAATAAACATTGCAGAATATCTTCAGGTTCATTAAATACATTGTCATGACGGGTGGCAAGCAACCCGTCATCGATTTCAAAACTTGGGTTGATGATACTCTTGTTTTTAACCTTTATTTTCAGTACATCGTGACCAAAACGTTGCAGTAGCATCTCATTAAGTTCGCTTATTCTGCGTACGGTTCTGAAAAAGGATTTCATCATCCGTTCAACTGATGCTTTGCCATCATCGCCATAACCCAGTCTGCTGGCGACATCATTCTGATAATCAAAGAGTAAGCGGTTTTCACTGCGTTGGGCTTGTAGATGGAGTGCGAATCGGATACGCCACAAGTTAGAACGACACTCGAGTAACTCCTGAAATTCTTGTTCGGTGAAATAGCCGCGCTCAACCAACTCTGTGCCTCTTAGCACCTTGAAATGCTTCTTGGCTATCCAGCCGATATTCTGAATATCTCGCAAGCAGCCGGGGCTTTCTTTTACGTTTGGCTCAAGGTTGTACGAGGTTCCTTTAAATTTTGAATGGCGTATTTGTTGTTCTTTAGATTTCGCGATAAAGAAATCTTTACTGGTCCAGTATCCGCGTCCGTGTAGTTTTTTATTCAGCGCTAGAAAGGTATCTTGATTACCAGTGAGTAACCTTGCTTCAACCAAGTTGGTTGCTATCGTTACATCGCCTCTAGCAAGGGAAACCGTTTCTTTTATGCTACGCACTGATTGACCGATATCGAGTCCGATATCCCACAGAAATGTGATGAACTGACCAATAGTATTTTGCTGAGCTTTCGATAAAGAACCAGGGCTTAGCAATAATAAGTCAATGTCAGAATAGGGCTGAAGTTGCCCCCGTCCATATCCGCCAACTGCTACTAAGGCTATTTTGGTTTCTTTATGTAAATCAAGTAGCTGCCATGCATGGCACAATAAGGCGTCTACAAAGGTTGCTCGGCCTGTTATTAAAATGTCTACATCGACTCGTGTAAATTCATTTTCTAACCAACTGTAACTATCGCTAATACAGGTTTTAAATGCTGGAATGTCGTCGGTGGATTGAATAAGGTGAATTTTTTCAATTAAGGTTTGCAGAGACAAGATACGTTCCTTTATTCAATGTGATGACAATTTTATATGGAATGGTGCTCGCTTAAGGTTTATCTATTTACGAACCTATGACAAATAATTAATTCAAGTAAGAACTAATTATTTATCATAAGCTTAGATAACTCTATGTGGAAAATGCTTAATGATTGATTACGCGTGCGATATCTTCATCGTCTCTAAGGGTAAGAATTTCGACCCCAGTTTCTGTCACGAGCAAGGTATGTTCCCATTGTGCACTTAGGCTGCGATCTTTCGTTACGACGGTCCAATCATCTGGCAATACTTTTGAATAACGTTTACCCGCATTTATCATAGGCTCTATGGTGAAACACATGCCAGCTTCTAAAACTTCACCTGTATTTGGGCGACCGTAGTGAACCACTTGTGGTTCTTCGTGGAAATTAGCTCCAATACCATGGCCACAGTATTCCCGCACTATCGAGTAATTATGGCCTTCAGCATGTTGCTGTATTGCATGACCAATATCCCCTAAGCGCACGCCAGGTTTGACCATTTTTATGCCGATATACAGGGCTTCTTGCGTGACACGAATTAGCCGTTCAGTCATGATGCTGGGTTTTCCGACGACAAACATCTTTGATGTATCACCATGATAACCATCTTTTATGACGGTCACATCAATATTGACACTATCTCCTTCCTTCAATTTTTTATCAGCCGGAATACCATGGCAAATAACATGATTAACTGATGTACAAATAGATTTGGGGAAGGGAGGGTTGCCATAATTTAATGGGGCAGGGATTGCTTGTTGGTCATTGACAATATAGTCATGACATAGCTGATTAAGCTTTTCAGTCGTCACACCTTTCTTCACATGTGGACCAATCATTTGTAATACATCAGCTGCAAGTCGTCCGGCAACTCGCATTTTTTCAATTTCTTGTGCGGTTTTGATAGTAGCAGGCAAAGCAATGTCCTAATTTTTGGGGTATGCAAATAATGTGGTTATATCTTAACTTTTCAAGGCGCTGGTGTATAGCATCTATACGTAAACTTGAATTTATCTTGTTCCCATGGTATAAAGCGCCCCGCTGAAACGGCTGTTCGTTGCGCTGCTCTTTTTGAGCATGTCATCAGACGGTTATTTACAGCGACTAACCTATAGTTAATAACACACATACATCGACACAGTTTTCGGGGTGTTTGTGCAAGATTCGTCTGCACAGATCGAGAGCTGGGATGTATGGAGGCCTAACCCCATATTAAGGAAACTAATATAATGGCAAATGTATCAATGCGCGACATGCTTCAAGCCGGCGTTCACTTCGGTCACCAAACACGTTACTGGAACCCAAAAATGAAACCTTTCATCTTTGGCGCTCGTAACAAAGTTCACATCATTAACTTAGAAAAAACAGTTCCGTTGTTCAACAATGCGTTGAACTACATTGGCGGTGTTGCTTCTAAAAAAGGTAAAATCCTTTTTGTTGGTACTAAACGCGCAGCAAGTGATGCCGTTCGTGACGCAGCAGTTAAATGTGATCAATTCTACGTTAACAAACGTTGGTTGGGCGGCATGTTGACTAACTGGAAAACAGTTCGTCAATCAATCAAACGCTTGAAAGATCTAGAACAACAAAGCCAAGACGGCACGTTCGACAAAATCACTAAAAAAGAAGTGCTTATGTTACAACGTGAAATGGCTAAGCTAGAAAACAGCTTGGGCGGAATCAAAAACATGGGTGGTCTTCCTGACTGTCTTTTCGTTGTTGATGCCGATCACGAGCACATTGCGATTACCGAAGCGCGTAACCTTGGTATTCCAGTTGTTTCTATCGTCGACACTAACTCAAATCCAGATGGTGTTGATTACATCATTCCTGGTAACGATGATGCGATCCGTGCAGTTCAACTTTATTTGAACACTGCTGCTGACGCTGTTATCGAAGGTCGTGAGAAAAACATTGAAGTACAGGCTGAAGAAGGTGAGTTTGTTGAAGCTGCTGAGTAATCAGTCTCTTTAATATACCTATTGAGTCAGTCTGTTAATGCACACATGTGCATGACACGAAAATTTAACAGGGGCTGATGCCCCTGTTTTTTAATCCTAATTTTAGTACATATTATTGCTGAGGAAACGACAATGGCAGTGACAGCAGCCCTAGTTAAAGAATTACGCGAGCGTACCGCTGCAGGTATGTTGGATTGTAAAAATGCACTTGTTGAAACCGACGGTGACATTGAACTTGCGATCGAGAATATGCGCAAGAACGGTCAAGCAAAAGCCGCTAAAAAAGCAGGTCGTATCGCCGCTGAAGGCGTTATTTTGACCAAAGTTGCAAACGGCGTTGCAACTATGATTGAATTGAACAGTGAAACTGATTTTGTTGCTCGTGATGACGGCTTCGTAGCGTTCGGTAACCAACTAATCGAAGTAGCATCAGCGAACAGAGTTAATGATATCGAAACATTGAACAACTCAATTGTTAATGGCGTTAAAGTTAGCGATGCCCGTGACACATTAGTTGCTAAAATCGGTGAAAACATTTCTCCACGTCGTGTTGTTTCGGTTGAAGGTGAAAACCTTGGCGCATACGTACACAGTGCGCGTATCGGCGTTATTGCTATCCTTAAAGGTGGTGACGAAGAATTAGCAAAAGATATTGCTATGCACGTAGCGGCAGCTAATCCTCAGTTTGTTAAACCTACTGATGTACCAGCTGAAGTTGTTGCAAAAGAGAAAGAAATTCAACTTGATATCGCTATGCAGTCAGGCAAGCCTGCTGAGATAGCTGAGAAAATGGTTTCTGGTCGTATGAATAAGTTTACTTCAGAAGTTAGCTTAACGGGCCAACCATTCATCAAAGATCCTTCAATGACGGTTGCTCAGTTGCTTAAAGCTAAGAATGCAGACGTGATTAACTTCGTTCGTTTCGAAGTTGGCGAAGGTATTGAGAAGAAAGAAGAAGATTTTGCTGCTGAAGTAGCTGCACAAATGGCCGCTGCTAAGAAATAATTGCGCCATTTGCTTTTGCGAAAAGCCAATGTCATATAAACTACTGGCACCTCAAATTGAGGTGCCTTTTTATATGTGAACCAAGCTATATAACGGCATGTACTTTGAAATTAGTTACAGATACGTTTTTTATGACAATATTTTTGTACAATGTATTGAACGATAAGGTTTTAGAAACGCCTTAGTTACTGCCTATATGGCATATCGTACATTGTTATATCGAGTGTTTTTTGACCCCCATTATTCGTTAAACAAGGAATAGCCTGCCGATGAGTACAACACCTAAACATACCTATCGAAGAATTTTATTAAAACTAAGTGGCGAAGCCTTAATGGGCGAAGAAGGCTTTGGAATTGATCCCAAGGTACTTGAGCGTATGGCTCAAGAAATAAAAGAAATAGTTGAATTGGGCATCCAAGTTGGTTTAGTCATAGGCGGCGGTAACTTATTCCGTGGTGAAGGACTTGCTAAAGCAGGCATGAATCGCGTTGTTGGCGATCACATGGGTATGCTAGCAACCGTTATGAATGGCTTAGCTATGCGAGACGCCCTGCACAGAGCTTTCGTAAACGCGCGCTTGATGTCTGCCATTCCTTTGAATGGCGTTTGTGATGCCTACAATTGGGCTGAAGCTATCAGTTTGTTGAAATCTGGTCGTGTAGTTATTTTTGCTGCAGGTACAGGTAACCCATTCTTTACAACCGATTCAGCTGCTTGTTTACGTGGTATCGAAATAGAAGCTGATGCGGTACTAAAAGGCACTAAAGTCGATGGCGTATATGATTCTGACCCAGCAAAGAATCCAAATGCCGTTATGTATGACAGATTGTCGTACACTGAAGTATTAGATAAAGAATTAAAAGTGATGGATTTAGCGGCGTTCACTTTAGCGCGTGACCACAATATCCCTATCCGTGTTTTCAACATGAATAAACCCGGCTGCTTACGAGCAGTTGTGCTTGGTGAAGATGTTGGCACCGTAATTTGCCATCCAGAAAAATAAGATAATTAATTAGGAAGTCATTTTATGATTGATGAAATCAATGTAGATGCGCGTGAGCGCATGGAAAAAAGTATTCTTGCACTGCGTGGACAATTTGCCAAAATTCGTACCGGTCGTGCTCATCCTAGTTTGTTAGACAGCATTATGGTGCCTTATTACGGTGCACCCACTCCGTTAAAACAGCTTGCTAACGTCATCGCGGAAGATTCCCGCACATTAGCCCTGACAGTTTTTGATAAAAGCTCAGCTCAAGCCGTTGAAAAAGCCATTATGCAATCTGATCTTGGTTTGAACCCCATGAGTGCAGGGACGGTTATTCGTATTCCTATGCCAGCACTTACTGAAGAACGCCGCAAAAGTTTAATACGTGTAGTGCGTGGCGAAGCAGAAGGCGGTCGTGTAGCCGTGCGTAATATTCGTCGTGATGCTAACGGTGATCTTAAAGAGTTATTGAAAGAGAAAGAAATTAGTGAAGATGACGCTCACCGCGGTGAAGATGCCATCCAGAAGCTGACTGATGAATTCGTTAAACAGATTGATGATATATTAGCAGCGAAAGAAACAGAGTTAATGGAAGTGTAGTGGTCGCCTGATAAATGAATTCAGAATCACAACTTATCAATAAACTCATGCCACAGCACGTTGCTATCATTATGGACGGCAACGGGCGGTGGGCTAAAAAGAAAGGCAAAATCCGTACCTTTGGCCATCGTGCCGGGGTCAAAGGTGTGCGAGCATCGGTGTCTTTCTCTCTTAAAAATAATATCAAAGTGTTAACGCTATTTGCCTTTAGCAGCGAAAATTGGAATCGCCCTCAAGAAGAAGTGGGTGTGCTGATGGAACTGTTTAAAATGGTGTTGAGCAGTGAAGTAAAAAAACTGCACAAAAATAATGTTAGGCTTCGTGTTATTGGTGACACCAGTCGTTTTGATAAAAAACTGGTTGAGCAAATTCGTGATGCAGAGCTTTTAACGGCAAATAACGACGCTTTGGTATTGAACATTGCTGCCAACTACGGCGGGCGCTGGGAAATCATTAATGCAACAAAAGCGATTGCTGAACAAGTAAAAGCAGGATCACTCGATAGCAATGACATCGATGAAAACCTATTTAATGGTTTTACTTGTTGTTCAGATTTACCTGAACTCGATTTATTGATTCGTACCGGCGGTGAAACGCGTATTAGTAACTTTCTTTTATGGCAAGTTGCCTACGCAGAATTGTATTTTACTGATACATATTGGCCGGATTTCAACGAAGATGCATTTAAACTTGCCATCGACAATTTTGCTGATAGGCAACGTCGTTACGGGATGACGGGCGAACAGGTTAGTTAATGGCTAATTTGTTTGTGGTTATCGCCACTTCTGTTTTTGAGGGCTCACTATGTTGAGAGAACGTATTCTAACCGCTCTAGTGTTAGCACCGCTGGTATTGTGTTCGATATTATTTCTACCCATGATTGGTTTCGAAATCGCTATGATTGGTGTGCTAGGCCTTGGAGCTTGGGAATGGGCCAATATGTCTGGTTTTGTTACCCGTCAAACCAAGGCGCTTTATACCTTTATTATCGTAGCAATTTGTGGCTATTTTACCTTTGCCATTGATGTAGAGAATATCTGGTATCAAGGGCAATTGAATAGTCTCTATCACTATATTTTAGGCACAGCTGCTCTGTGGTGGTTTATCTCTTTATTGATGATAATTGCCTATCCCCGTTTTAGTTCTTTTTGGCGCACACGTAGAGGTATCCAAGGTTTATTTGGGGTGTTAACACTCATACCAACTTGGGTGGCGATAGTGTCATTACGCACCAGTTTGTACGACGTTGATAGTTTTTACGGTGCATCTCTTATTTTTTACGTATTGGGTATCGTATGGGCGGCTGACATTGGTGCATTCTTTGTTGGGGTTAAATTTGGTCGTACTAAGTTGCGTCCAAAAGTATCACCTGGGAAAACGTTTGAAGGCTTAATGGGTGGGGTCGGGGCATCATCACTGATTATTGCCTTTGCTGCATTACATTATGCTGTTGATCCTAGTCGTATCTGGATAAATATTTTGATCGGTGGCTTGACGGTTGCCGTCTCTGCGTTGGGTGATTTGAACGAAAGTATGCTGAAACGTTGCGCAGGTATAAAAGATAGCGGTAATTTATTGCCTGGTCACGGTGGGATTTTAGATCGTATTGACAGCTTAACGGCGGCCTTTCCTGTCTTTGCGTTTTGTTACGTTTCTTGGATGGCCTAATGCAGAATATTTGTATTTTAGGCGCTACAGGCTCCATCGGAAAAAGCACTATCGACGTAGTATTACGCCACCCTGATCTATACCGAATTCATGCGTTAACTGCCCACAGTAGTGTTGATAAACTTATTGAGCTGGCAAAGTTGTGCCAACCTAAATATCTAGTCTTGTCTGATATCAGCCAATTTAAACATGCACAACAAGCGCTTTTATCTGCGGGTATAAAAAGTGAGTTGCTAGCTGGTGCACAAGCATTAGCTGATGTTGCCAGTGCAGATGACGTTGATGTAGTGATGGCTGCTATTGTTGGTGGCGCAGGTTTACTTCCCACCATTGCAGCTGTTAAAGCGGGTAAAAAGGTATTGTTAGCCAATAAAGAATCGTTGGTTATGTCTGGTGAAATCTTTATGGATGCAGTCAGAGAACATAACGCTCAGTTGTTGCCGATAGACAGCGAACATAACGCTATTTTTCAATGCTTACCCCATGATTATCATTACGGTGATTTGGCCTCATCTGGAATAAGCAGTATTTTACTAACGGGTTCAGGGGGGCCATTTAGAGAAACTCCCCTTGGCGAATTAATGCAAGTTACGCCTGCTCAAGCTTGTGCTCATCCTAATTGGGATATGGGCCAAAAGATATCAGTTGATTCAGCAACCATGATGAATAAAGGGCTAGAGTTTATTGAAGCTCGTTGGTTGTTTGGTTTACAAAGCAACGATATCCAAGTGGTTCTGCATCCCCAGAGTATCATTCATTCTATGGTGCAATACCGAGACGGCTCAGTGCTTGCGCAGATGGGAAATCCAGATATGCGCACACCAATAGCGCATGGGCTTGCTTATCCAAAACGTATCGATTCAGGTGTTCAGCCACTTGATTTTCAAACGGTAAGTAATTTTAGTTTTAGTCTTCCTGAGCCTGAGCGCTATCCAAATTTATACCTTGCAATCGAAGCTGCAAACGAGGGGCAATCCGCCACTACGGCGCTAAATGCGGCCAATGAAGTTGCTGTGGCTGCATTTTTATCAGGTCATATAGGTTTTACACAAATCGCTCAGGTAAATGAGCAATGTCTTACGCAAATGGGTGCATGTCAACTCGATAATATAGATGCGATTGTCGCATGGGATCATGAGTGTCGTAGTGCCGCACAGCAGATCATTTCTTCTTATGCACGAGAGGCAAGTTAAATGTTGGGCTTTTTATGGAGTTTAGGGTCTTTTATCGTTGCGTTGGGTATTTTAGTCGCCGTACACGAATGGGGACATTTCTGGGTTGCTAGACGTTGCGGTGTAAAAGTTGAACGCTTTTCTGTTGGGTTTGGCAAAGCGCTTTGGCGTCGAACTGACAAACTTGGTACTGAATATGTTATTGCCGCGATCCCTTTGGGCGGCTATGTCAAAATGCTAGATGAGCGTGTGGATGAGGTATCAGAAGAAGATTTACCCCATGCATTTAATCGTCAGCATGTATTAAAGCGAATCGCTATTATCGCAGCCGGGCCACTAACCAATTTCATTTTTGCCATATTCGCGCTGTTTGTGATGTATTTGATTGGTGTACAAACCATCAAGCCAATGCTCGGCGAAATCAAGCCAGACAGTATTGCTAGCCAAGCAGGCTTGATTTCTGGGTCAGTGATTACAAAGATAGGTGATCGTGAAACTATAGATTGGCAAGCGGTGAATCTTGAGTTGATTTCATATATAGGGGACGACAGTTTACCGATTACTGTGTCATTACCAAACAGCCCTGTTGAACAAACGAGATTGTTAGATTTAAGCACTTGGCAATTTAATCCAGATAAAGACTCTGCAATCGATAGTTTAGGCCTATCAGTATACCGTCCCAATATACTGAGAGTCGTAGGTTTAGTGGCCGAGGACTCCGCTGCACAGCAGTTGGGATTGAAGGTCGGCGATAAAATTCAGCAAGTAGATGGAACTACCATGCTAAATTGGGAACAAATAGTGAGCTATGTTGCAAAACGTCCCGATACAGATGTTTCAATTCAGGTGTTAAGAGACGATCATGTTGTTGAATTAAACGGCATGTTAGGCTCTCGCCAAGATGGTGACAAACAAATTGGGTACTTGGGTGTAAGCCCGACGTTAGCAGCATGGCCCAAAGGGGTATTGTTTACGCACCAATATGGTCCTATTGATGCCGTCGTTCAAGCGAGCGATAAAACATGGCGTCTTATGACCCTTAGCATTGAAATGCTAGGCAAGTTAATTACAGGTGATGTATCGGTTAATAACCTTAGTGGACCGATTTCCATTGCCCAAGGTGCTGGGATGAGTGCGAGTTCAGGAATCGTGTATTTTCTGAGCTTTTTAGCGTTAATTAGCGTCAATTTGGGAATTATTAACCTTTTACCCATTCCTGTGCTTGATGGCGGCCACTTACTCTATTACTTTATAGAGCTTTTACGTGGTCGACCCGTGCCGGACTCTGTACAAGAGATTGGTTTTAAAATAGGTGGCTTATTATTACTCCTGTTTATGAGTATCGCCATTATTAACGACATTATGCGTTTATAATTTTTATCGGCCAGTTTGGTCTAAAGCACAAACATATGTGCGCTTAGGAAGAATGTTAATAAATGAAGTTTAAACAGTTAGTTGCTGCAGGATTGATGTTATCCGTTGCCGGAATGGCAAAGTCGGCCCCAGAAAGTGAATTTGTCGTCTCTGATATTAAGATAGAAGGCCTGCAACGTGTGGCACTTGGTGCGGCATTAACCTACTTGCCGATCAAAGTCGGCGATGAAATGAACAGCTTCCGTATCGCACAAGCCATTCGGTCATTATATGCGTCTACGCATTTCGAAAGTATAGAAGTGTTACGCGATGGTGATGTGCTGGTGGTGAAGGTGAAAGAACGCCCGACTATCAGTAATATTATTCTTGAAGGCAATGACGATATTAAAGATGAGCAGCTTCAAGAAAGTTTAGATGGCAGCAATATCCGCTTAGGGGAGCCTTTGGATAAAACGGTTCTTACTTCGATTGAAAACGGCTTGAAAGATTTCTATTACAGTATTGGTAAATATAATGCAGATGTAAGCGCGATCATTACGCCACTGCCGCGAAATCGAGTTGATTTGAAGTTACTTTTTGAAGAAGGTGATGCTGCAAAGATAGAGCAAATCAATATTGTAGGTAATAGCATTTTTGATGATGCCACCTTATTCGAGCTAATGGAGCTCAAATTCGATGCGCCTTGGTGGGACTTTTTATCTGAGACTCGATATCAGAAACAAACCCTTACTGGTGATATGGAAACCGTTACAAGCTACTACAAAGACCGCGGCTATTTGAAATTCGATATTGAATCGACTCAGGTTTCTATGACACCGGAGAAAGCCGGTATCTATGTAACATTGAATATCGATGAAGGTGAGCAGTATAAAGTATCAGAAGTCGAGTTGGTTGGTGAGTTGTTGGGCCATGAAGATTACCTGAAATTAGTACTGCCTATTACACCCGGCGAGTTGTATAACCAAGCTGAGGTGACTTACACAGAAGAATTCATTAGTAAGTATTTTGGCCGGTTTGGCTATGCGTACCCATCAGTTGCAACTATTCCTGAAATTAATGAAGAAGACAAAACGGTTAAGTTGACCCTGTCGGTTGACCCAGGTAAGCGTATATACGTGCGTCGTATTAATTTTGAAGGCAACATTGGCACAGCTGACGAAGTATTACGTCAATCAGTGACGCAAATGGAAGGCGCATGGTTGTCAAACTCAACCTTAGAGTCATCGAAGAATGCACTTTCGCGTTTAACCTATATGGAGAGTGTGGATTTTGAAACTGTTCGCCTGCCAGGCGAAGACGATAAAGTGGACGTTAATTTCAGTGTTAAAGAGCAAGCTTCAGGTTCGTTTAACGCAGGTATCGGTTACGGTGACAGAACCAAACTGAGCCTACAAGCGGGTATTCAACAGGATAACTTCTTAGGCACTGGTAAACGTATTGCCTTGAACCTGAGTACCACTTCGTACCAGAAAAGCGCACAAATTTCTTATACGGATCCTTATTTCACCATTGATGGTATCAGTTTAGGCGGTTCAGTCGGTTACAGTGAATTTGATGGCGAAAGTGCCGGTTTCATTCAATATAACTCTAAACAATATTCGGTTGGCGCTAACGTGGGTTACCCCATTGATGAGTTTAATCGAATTAATTTCGGTTTAACCTACAGTAATGTTGAGTTATTCCAAAGTACATCTTACGAACAAACAACGCGTTTTTATAACCAGTTTGTTGATGAGAGTAACCCAGATGATTCGATTAAGTACGACAGTTTCTTAGCGTCGGTCGCGTGGATCCGTTCAACCCTTAACCGTGGTGTATTCCCAACTGCGGGTTCATCCCAACGGGCCTCTTTTAGCATTACTACGCCGAATTCTGATGTTAACTATTTCAAAACTGAAGTTGATACCAAGTTTTACTTCCCATTATCCCGCAATCAACGTTGGTCATTCTTGGCACGTTTGAAATTGGGTTATGGTAATGGTTATGGCACGGCGAACGGTGTAGATCAGATATTACCGTTTAACCAAAACTTTGGTGCAGGTGGTAGTGATTCTTTACGTGGTTTTGAAAACAATACAGTTGGTCCTCGTGGTGTGCAGTTGACGCCTTCAGCCATACGTGACATCGACGGTAATATTATCTACGGTAGCTCGGTGAACGACACTGTAACTATTTCGTCTCGTTCGCTTGGTGGTAATGCTATGATTTTGGGCGGTGTTGAACTCATCGTCCCAACTCCGTTTGTGGAAGCTGATTTTGATAACTCAGTACGAACCAGTTTATTCGTAGATGTGGGTAACGTATGGGATACCGAGTTTAGGTATGACCGCTACAAAGATCTCACGCTTAATACACAGTTTAATAACGATCCGTTGGAAGATTATAGTGACTATAAGTTGTATAGAGCTTCCGGTGGTGTTTCTGTACAATGGTTGTCGCCTATGGGGCCTATGGTATTCAGCTTCTCAAAAGCGATTGAATCCAGAGAAGGGGATGACACGAAGTTTTTCTCTTTTAACATTGGTCAAACATTCTAAATCCAGTATTGTTTAGTGCTGAAAAATAACGATTAAAAATCAGGAGTATCTTTTGAAAACATTTACTAAAAGTCTTGTAGCAGGGGCGTTAATAAGCGCAGTAGCATTCAGTAGTGCAGCATTAGCAGAGCAAAAAATCGGTGCGGTTAACGTACAAGGTATTTTCCAGTCTATGCCCCAAGCTGCCACCATCCAACAAGACTTAGCGGCAGAGTTTAAAGACAAAACTGAAGAAGTTAGCCGCTTAGAAAAAGACATTAAGTATTACATTGAAAAAAATCAGCGTGATGCAGCGACTATGAGTGGCAAAGAAAAGCAAGAACTAGAAAAGAAAATTAACGAACTTCGCGAAGAATACAGCGCAAAAGCTCAGCCGCTTCAGCAAGAAGTGCAAGGACGTTTGAAAGAAGAGCAAAATAAATTGCTTGGTTTTATTAAACAATCTATCGATGTAGTAGCAGCTAAAGAAAAATATGATGTTATCTTAAATGCTAACGCAGTAGCGTTTATCAATCCTGACAACGACATCTCTAAGAAAGTACTAGAGCAAGTTAGTAAAGTTAAATAAGTCCCTAGGGACATTTGATAAATAAATAGGACTGAGTTTGAATCATACCGTTAGCTTACAGCAATTAGCTGATAAAATTGGTGCGACGTTGCATTTGGCAGGCAATGATACTGCCGACGAGCCAATCCATTCATTGTCGACGTTAGCGTCAGCGGGCAATGGTCAGATTTCCTTTTTGTCCAATAGTCGGTATCGTAGCCAACTTGAAAAAACGGCCGCACAGGCCGTTATTTTAAAATCCGAAGATTTATCGCATTGTCAGTGCTCAGCATTAGTGATGGACAATCCTTATGTTGGGTTTGCTCTCGCCGCACAACTACTTGACTCTACTCCTCGTTCGGCAAACGGTATATCACCTTTAGCGGTGATTGCTGAAGATGTTGAGCTGGGGGAAAACGTTAGTATTGGAGCACATGCCGTAATTGAATCGGGTGTTAAGCTTGCTGATAACGTACAAATTGGTCCCGGTTGTTTTATAGGTCAAGGCGTAAGCGTTGGCGCGAACAGCAAATTGTGGGCAAACGTGACACTGTATCATCGAGTGGTATTGGGTCAAGATTGTTTGATTCAATCTGCGACAGTTATTGGCGCTGATGGCTTTGGTTATGCAAATGACAAGGGTCGTTGGGTGAAAATTCCTCAATTGGGCACGGTTATCATAGGTGATCGTGTTGAGGTAGGCGCCAGTAGCACTATTGATCGCGGTGCACTAGATGACACTATCATTGGAGATGGTGTTATTATTGATAATCAGTGCCAAGTGGCGCACAACGTGACCATCGGTGAAAACACCGCTATCGCAGGGTGCTCAGTTGTTGCTGGTAGTACTAACATCGGCCGTAATTGTACAATTGGTGGCATGGTGGCAATTAATGGACACATGGAAATTTGTGATAACGTTTATATTACAGGTATGAGTATGGTGACAAAAGCCATAGACAAACCTGGCGTTTACTCTTCCGGAATGCCCGCTATTGAAAACCGAGAGTGGCGAAAAAATGCAGTGACGTTGCGTAATCTTAGCACCCTCAATCAGCGTGTCAAAACACTCGAAAAATCGCATTTAAAATAAGTCGTCTCGCCAGTCAGACGACTTAATTGAGGAGATAACCTGTTGGTTAATAATGTCAATCAGCTTGGAATTGAAGAAATTCTTGAGCTTTTACCCCACCGTTACCCATTTTTATTACTTGATCGTGTTACCGACTACACCTTAGGTGAATCGATTACTGCTTATAAAAATATTACCTTTAATGAACCGTGTTTTACGGGGCATTTTCCCGGTAAGCCTATTTTTCCTGGGGTATTAATTTTAGAAGCATTAGCTCAGGCAGCAGGTGTGTTAGGTTTTAAAACAGCAGGTAATAGCGACGATTTGTATCTGTATGCAGGTATTGATAAGGCTCGCTTCAAGCTGCCTGTTATGCCTGGAGATCGTCTTGATATGGACGTAAAACTGATTAAAGAACGTCGTGGTATCTGGAAATTCCACGGTGTTGCAAGCGTTGATGGAAAAACTGCCTGCGAAGCTGAATTTATGTGTGCAATGCGGAAACTATAACGTGATACATCCTACAGCTATTATTCATCCTACGGCGATTATCGCCGAGGATGTAAAAATTGGGCCGTACTGTTTGATTGATGCCAATGTTGAAATTGGCTCGGGTACGGTACTTGAATCTCATGTTGTGGTGAAAGGTCATACCAAAATTGGCAAGAATAATCGATTCTTTCAATTTGGGTCGATCGGTGAAGATTGTCAGGATAAAAAGTATGCTGGCGAGCCTACCCGGCTTATCGTAGGTGATAATAATGTCTTTCGTGAATCGGTAACCGTGCATCGCGGTACCGCGCAAGACAAAGCGCTTACTCAAATTGGTTCTAATAATCTATTTATGGCTTACGCCCATGTGGCCCATGACTGCCTAATCGGTAATGACACTATTTTAGCAAATAACGCTACATTAGCCGGTCATGTGCACGTTGGTGACCATGTGATCCTTGGGGGTATGACTGCTTTTCATCAATTTTGCCACATCGGCTCGCATAGTTTTGTTGCCGGTGGCGCAATTGTATTACGAGATGTGCCGCCTTATGTGATGATCGGCGGCGATAAAAGCACCCCTCATGGCATTAATACCGAAGGCCTCAAACGGCGCGGATTTGATAAAGACGTGATCATGCAGTTACGCCGAGCTTACAAAGTTTTGTATCGTAACGGGCATCGTGCTGATGAGGCCGTTGAGCTATTGAACGAAATGGCCGCCATAACGCCAGAAGTTAAAATATTGGCTGATTTTGTGGCGACCTCATCACGAGGTATTGTGCGCTAAGCATGAGCGAAGAAATAATTAGAGTAGGGATAGTTGCCGGGGAGACCTCCGGCGATATTTTAGCTGCTGGGCTAATCCGCAGTATCAAAAAGCAATATCCGAATGCTGTATTCGAAGGCATAGCCGGACCACGCATGCAGGCCGAAGGCTGTACAACCATCTTTGATATGGAAGAGTTATCAGTTATGGGGTTGGTCGAAGTACTGTCACGTATTCGTCGCCTGTTATTTATACGAAAAAGCTTATATCAGCATTTTATGGCGAACCCACCTGATGTGTTTGTTGGAGTGGATGCTCCGGATTTTAATTTGCGTTTAGAGCTTCCTCTTAAAAAGGCCGGTATTAAAACCGTGCATTATGTGAGTCCCACTGTTTGGGCTTGGCGTGAAAAGCGCGTGTTCAAAATAGCAAAAGCGACAGATCTTGTTTTAAGTTTGTTTCCCTTTGAAAAACAAGTCTACGACAAACATAATATTCCGTGTCGATTTGTTGGCCATACCATGGCCGACAGTATTGATATCAATCCTGATAAAGACGCAGCAAGGCGGGCATTGAAAATACCTGTCGATGAACGTGTGTTAGCGTTATTACCCGGCAGTCGCAATAGTGAAGTCACTATGCTTTTAGATATCTTTATGCGTAGCGCTGAATTATTAGCTGAGCAAGTAGCAAGTTTATGTGTGCTAATTCCGGTGGTAAATAAACAACGTAAGCTTCAGGTTGAAGATTATATGCGTGAGCATTCTGTGAGTGTTAATTATCGTATTGTTATCGGTCATGCCAGAGAAGTGATGATTGCATCTGATGCTGTTTTACTTGCATCAGGGACGGCAACGTTAGAAGCGATGTTGTGTAAACGACCTATGGTGGTGGCATATCGTTTGAAGTGGTTAACTCATCAAATGATGAAACGGTTATATATTGCCAAGTATTTTGCTTTACCGAATATTCTCGCTGACGAAGCGTTAGTTCCTGAGCTTTTACAAGAAGATGTGAATCCGGAAAATATCGTTGCAAAGTTATTACCTTATTTCACCCAAGAAGAAAGTGACAAAGCCGCATTAGTTGCACGTTTTACCGAATTACACATTTTGCTTAAACAAGATGCTGATGCTCAAGCAGCCAATGCTGTGCTGTCATTAATAGAAACAACATAAGAGAGCATTTAAATGACATCGTTAATCGCAGGGGTCGATGAAGTCGGCCGTGGTCCCCTCGTGGGGGATGTGGTAACTGCTGCCGTTATTTTAGATCCTAGCAAACCTATCATTGGTTTAGCCGACTCCAAGAAATTATCTGAAAAAAAGCGTTTAGTGTTGTTTGATTTAATTATGCAAAATGCTTTAGCGGTTAGCGTGGGCAGAGCATCACCAAAAGAAATTGACGAACTTAATATTTTGCACGCCACTATGCTTGCCATGACTCGCGCAGTTAAAGGCCTAAGTATGCGCCCTAGTTTTGTTCGAGTTGATGGAAATCGCTGTCCAATATGGGACTATCCATGTGAAGCTGTAGTGAAAGGTGATAGTTTGCATGCCGAAATATCGGCTGCTTCGATTATTGCCAAAGTTACCAGAGACGCAGAAATGACTGAGCTTGATCAGCTATATCCTGAATATGGCTTTGCTCAACATAAGGGCTATCCTACAAAAGCCCATTTAGAAAAGCTCGCTGAATTTGGTCCTTTAGCGCAATATCGAATGAGCTTTAAACCCGTGCAGCAATCGTTGTTGCAACGCGACGGGCAATTGGCGGGAAACTAAATGTCTGATTGTAAATTCGTACATCTAAGAGTCCACAGTGACTATTCAATGCTGGATGGTTTGAATAAAGTCAAACCTCTGATTTCTCATGTAAAATCCTTGAATATGCCTGCGGTTGCACTCACCGACCAGATGAACATGTGCGGCTTGGTTAAGTTTTATGAACAAGCACATTCAAACGGTATTAAACCCATTATTGGAACAGATTTTTGGGTGCAATCCGATGCACTCGAAGGTCATGTTTTTCGATTAACACTGTTGGCGGCGAATAATAAAGGCTACAAGAATATAACCTTGCTCATATCCAAAGCCTATTTACGGGGCAGTGTGCAAGACAGGGCGGTAATCGACCAAGAATGGTTAATAGAGCACTGTGAGGGGGTAATTGTTCTTTCTGGGGGGCGTATGGGCGATTTGGGTGTATACCTCACCAAAGGAAATGTCGCCCTCGCTGAGAAAACAACCCAGTTTTATCAGCAGTATTTCCCTGACCGTTTCTATTTGGAATTGACCCGCACGGGACGATTAGGTGAAGAAGATTATATTCACCGCGCGGTTAACTGGGCAACTGAACATGACTTACCTGTCGTTGCCACCAATGAAGTATGCTTTCTTTCTGCCGAAAACTTTGATGCACACGAAATCCGAGTCGCGATCCATGATGGCTTTACATTAAATGATCCCCGTCGTCCTAAATTATACAGCGAACAACAATACATGCGTTCCAGTGAGGAAATGTGTGAGCTGTTCGCTGACATCCCTCAAGCTATAGAGAACACAGTCGAAATAGCCAAACGCTGTAATGTTTCGGTATTACTGGGTACGTACTTCTTGCCCGATTTCCCCACTGGGGATATGTCGATCGCTGATTTCTTGGTAAAGGTATCTGAAGAAGGCTTAGAAAAACGTCTCGCATTTTTATTTCCTGACGAAGACGAGCGAATTGCTAAACGTCCGGAATATGATGAGCGTTTAAAAATTGAGCTTGTAGTTATCAATCAAATGGGATTTCCTGGTTATTTCTTGATTGTTATGGAGTTTATTCAGTGGAGTAAAGATAACGGAATTCCTGTTGGCCCCGGTCGTGGTTCTGGTGCTGGTTCATTGGTAGCTTATGCACTAAGTATTACAGATCTGGATCCGCTGGAGTTTGATTTACTCTTTGAACGTTTCTTAAATCCCGAACGGGTATCGATGCCAGATTTCGATGTGGATTTCTGTATGGATAGACGCGACGAAGTAATTGATCACGTTGCCGAATTGTATGGGCGCGATGCGGTATCTCAGATTATCACCTTTGGTACGATGGCAGCCAAAGCTGTAGTGCGCGATGTTGGCCGTGTATTGGGTCACCCTTATGGATTCGTTGATCGAATTTCTAAGTTGATCCCGCCTACGCCCGGCATGACCCTTACCAAGGCTTTTGAAGAAGAGCCGAGATTACCCGAGCTATACGCCTACGATGAAGAGGTCAAAGATCTTATTGATATGGCGCGAATTCTCGAAGGTGTTACACGTAATGCTGGTAAACATGCGGGTGGTGTTGTTATTGCGCCAGACAAAATTACCGATTTTGCTCCCCTTTATTGTGATGATGAGGGTAAAAATCCGGTTACACAATTCGATAAGAATGACGTTGAAACCGCAGGCTTGGTCAAGTTTGACTTTTTGGGTCTGCGCACACTGACCATTATTCAGTGGGCTATCGATATGATATCGAGCGGACGAGGCGTTGATATCGATATCACGACCATTCCGACCGACGATAAAAAGTGCTTCAAGTTGTTGCAACGTTCCGAAACGACGGCTGTATTTCAGCTGGAATCTCGTGGTATGAAAGACTTAATTAAGCGCTTACGACCAGATTCCTTTGAAGATATTATCGCATTGGTAGCCTTGTTTAGACCTGGTCCATTGCAATCAGGCATGGTTGATAACTTTATTGATCGTAAGCATGGGCGAGAAGCTATTTCCTACCCTGATGCGACTTATCAACATGAATGTTTAAAAGAAATTCTGGAACCGACTTACGGCATTATTTTGTATCAAGAGCAGGTTATGCAAATAGCCCAAGTTATGTCTGGATACAGCCTAGGTGGCGCTGATTTACTGCGCCGAGCTATGGGTAAGAAGAAGCCTGAGGAAATGGCTAAACAACGTGAGTCGTTTGAAACTGGCGCAAAAGACAATAATATAGATCCAGAATTGGCGATAAAAATCTTCGATTTGGTGGAAAAATTTGCCGGTTACGGGTTCAATAAATCTCACTCGGCAGCATACGCCTTGGTCTCGTACCAAACATTATGGTTAAAGACCCATTATCCCGCTGAATTTATGGCGGCGGTTATGTCTGCTGATATGGACAACACAGATAAAATTGTGACCTTGGTAGATGAATGTCAGCGAATGGGTATTACCCTACTACCACCTGATGTAAACGCTGGTAGTTATAAATTTACCGTCGATAGTGAAGGGCGCATTGTATATGGTATCGGTGCTATCAAAGGTGTGGGCGAGGGGCCTATTGCTGCTATTATTGAAGCCAGAGAAAAACATAAACAATTTACAGACTTATTCGATTTTTGTGCCAAAGTAGATACAAAACGTATTAATAAACGCGTGCTTGAAAAACTTGTATACGCAGGGGCATTAGACTCTCTTGGTCCTCATCGAGCGTCAATTATGGCAACTTTACCAGAGGCTATAGCTGCCGCTGATCAACATGCAAAAGCCGAATCTCATGGCCAGAGCGATATGTTTGGCTTGTTGACGACTGAGCCTGAACAGGTAGAGCAAGCGTTTGCTAAAGTGCCACAATGGCCTGAGAAAGTGTGGCTAGACGGTGAGAAAGTTACCTTAGGTTTGTATTTAACTGGGCATCCAATTAATCAGTATGCACAAGAGATAAAGCATTACTGCACTGGGCGCTTAGTTGACCTTAAGCCAACTAACAAAGATCAGATTTCGTACGCGGTAGGATTAGTCCTCAGCGTGCGCGTTATGACGAATAAACGTGGTCGACGATGGGGTATTGTTACCTTAGATGATAAAAGTGCTAGGATAGATGTACGATTTTTCCCCGATCTGTTTGAACAATACGAAGAAATACTGCAATCTGATCGAATATTGGTTGTAAGTGGACAGGTCAGCTTTGATGAATTTTCTGGGGGCAATACAATAGGCGCTCGAGATGTCATGGACATAGTTCAGGCAAGAGAAAAGAACGCCAAATGGTTAAGTATGCAGTTTGATTCGAGCTGGTGTAATGCGTCAACTCTCGCTAAACTGCAAGCAATATTAGCGCCTTATCAAGGCGGCAGCTGTCCGGTACAAGCCAATGTTGTGCATCCGGACGCAGAAGTTACTTTGGCGTTAGGTGCTCAGTGGTATGTTACTCCTGAGGATCAGCTATTATTTGAATTACAGCAGCAGTTCGGTAAAGAGCACGTAGAGCTGGTGTTTCATTGATTTTGGCAGATACAAAATCTGTTCACGAATAAACAAATTGGGTGTGGAATGAGCTTGAACTTTTTGGATTTCGAAAAACCAATCGCCGATCTTGAAGCAAAGATTGAAGGATTGCGTTTGGTTAATCAAGGCGGTGAATTCGATATTAGTATCGAAGAAGAAATCACAAAACTGCGCGAGAAAAGCGCTGAAATGAGCAAGAAGGTCTTCGCAGATCTGGGTGCATGGCAGGTATCACAACTTGCTCGTCATCCAATGCGTCCTTATACGTTAGATTATATCCCTCGTATCTTCAGCGAATTCGATGAATTGGCGGGTGATCGTGCTTTCGCTGATGATAAGGCAATCATCGGTGGATTAGCCTTTTTAGATGAGCAACCGATTATGGTTATTGGTCATCAAAAAGGTCGGGATACAAAAGAAAAGATTAAACGTAATTTCGGTATGCCTAAGCCAGAAGGTTATCGTAAAGCCCTGCGCTTAATGGAAATGGCTGAGCGTTTTAATTTACCGATTATTACCTTTATTGATACCCCAGGGGCATACCCAGGTGTTGGCGCAGAAGAACGCGGACAAAGTGAAGCTATTGCGCGAAACCTAAAGGTAATGTCCGGCCTAAAAGTACCTATCATCTGCACTGTTATTGGTGAAGGTGGTTCAGGTGGGGCGTTGGCCATAGGCGTGGGAGACCGCGTGAACATGCTGCAATACAGTACCTATTCGGTTATCTCTCCAGAGGGGTGCGCGTCTATTCTTTGGAAAAGCGCCGAGAAAGCACCCCAAGCGGCAGAAGCAATGGGCGTAGCGGCAGGACAGATTAAAGAGTTAGGCTTGATCAACAGCATCGTTGAGGAGCCATTGGGCGGCGCCCATCGTGATCACGATATTGCTGCGGCTAATCTAAAGGCCACTCTTAAGCAACAGTTAGCTCAATTAAAGAGCTTATCGGTTGAAGAGTTGCTTGATCAACGTTACGAGAGACTGATGTCTTTCGGTTACTGTTAATAAAAAATCACTGCCTGAGCACTCAGGCAGTTGGCGTATAGCTCTTTAGCTCCTTGCTATCGAGCTAACGCTGAATTACGTACCGCTGGTTGACATGTCTTTACTTCTTCACTTACAACAGCAACTTTCAACGCTATCCCGTTATCATTCGTCTCCTTCAAGAATCGTCGTTGCCTACAGCGCAGGAATAGACTCACACGTACTTTTGCATGCATTGTGGCAATTACGCGAACGGCATGAATTTGAGTTAAGTGCGATCTATATACATCATGGACTCAGTGTTAACGCCAGTATTTGGCAACAGCATTGTGCTGACGTGTGTGCGGCTCTGGGTGTTGATTTTCAGACTGCTAAGGTAACCGTTGATTTATCAATCGGAAAAGGTCTTGAAGCTCAAGCTAGACAAGTACGGTATGCTAAATTAGTGGAACTTGCGCCTCAGAACAGCGTTGTTATGTTAGCGCAGCATCAAGATGATCAGTTAGAAACAGTCTTACTGCAGTTAAAGCGCGGTGCAGGTCCTAAAGGGCTAAGCGGTATGGCCGAGTACTTTTCTCGCACTAAACCAATAAATAGTTATCAACAAGTTCATTTTTTCAGGCCATTGCTGGATATTAGTCAAGCAAAAATTCATGCATACGCACAAGAGCATCATTTACGCTGGCATGAAGATGATTCAAATAAAAATACCGATTTTGAGCGTAATTTTATTCGGCACGATATAAGCCCTGTGTTGATGCAGCGTTGGCCTCACTTTGCTAAATCTGTATCACGCAGTGCGCGCCTATGTGCTCAGCAGCAATCACTGTTAGATGAAGTTACCCTTGAAAAACTAGATAATCTGCGCATCCAAAAGCATATTTTATCTGTGAAAGGGTTATTAGCGTTAAGCGAATCGTGGCGTATTCAAGTGGTGCGTATGTGGTTAGATGAAAGAAATATCATTAGTCCGAGTCAGGCGATACTCATGCAATTATCAAGTGAACTATTGGCCGCTGCAGATGATGCTAACCCTGTTATTCGTTGGCAAGATTGGCAATTTAGACGTTTTGAAGATGGCCTATATGTTATTCCATTGGCACAAGAGATAACCCCAGATGTACGACCATTGGCGTTATCATTACCGGTTGGGCTGCCTAATATGTTGGGAGTATTGAGTCTTTGTTCACACAAAGCCAGTAGCAAGCAACGGAATGTTCTGCCAGTTGACAATATTGAGCAATATCCCGTTAGTGTAGAGTTTGGTGGCTTTTCTCGGCGTTTCACTCCGCACGATGCGCACCATTCTAAACCGTTAAAGCAGTGGTTTAAGTATTGGCGAATTCCACCATGGGAGCGCAGCAGTATTGCTATTATTTGTCAGCAAACTAGCGTTATTGGTTTGTTAATAAAAGGGACGTTTCATCCAAGCAAAACCGTCAGTGTAGAACATACGAAAAAATGTGATGAGCCAGTCTTATCTTATTACATACAGTACCAATCAAACCCCGAATAGATCTCAGTAGCATATAAATAGACTGTTATGTGTTTCAGTCACGTGAGTGTCATAAAATATGGGTAGCCTGCAAGCATTGACTAGCTAAAACACTCACCGATAATTGAAAAAACTTAAACGTTATCAATACGAACGCTACGCAGTATTGTGTAAATTGTCCTATCCAAAATGCTTCGATCATGTTGCCCTTGGCTTTTCGGAAGATGGCCATGTGGCGATTAAAAATCGTCGAGGTCATGTGCTTGCGCGTATATTGTGGCAAGACAAGAAAAAAGAAGTGATTGTGGTGTTCCGTGGTTCGCAGATATTAAGTGATTGGTTTGCAAATCTGTGTTTTTTCCCCAAACGTAAACGCTTTGATAAAACAGTTTACTATGTTCACTATGGTTACGATCGATTACTTAATCAAAAAGTCCCAGGCGCAGAGCAATCAGACGAAGCTCTGAGTATCTATCAGCAAATAGAACGTGTATTGACGCCTCTTATCGCCAATGGCAAACGGGTTAGTTTGACAGGACATTCATCCGGTGGTGCCATGGCAATATTGACAGCGGATTGGTTGGAGCGCCGCTTTGATGCACCCGTTAGACGCGTAGTAACTTTTGGTCAACCATCGACAGGGTTTCGCAGTTTTAACAGGCATTACCTTCTTCATCGCAGAACTTATCGAATCTGTTGCGACTTAGATATAATTACCTTTTTGCCGCCTTTACCGGGGATTTTCGTTCATGTGGGTCGGAATTTATGGTTACATAATGAGCGTATTTATGAAAATATTCGCCCCTCTGTGCGTCTATACAAAACATTAACAAGTTGGCTTATTTCGCCAATTTCTTATCACTACATGCATAAATATATTCGTAATAAGGACTTTTTTGATAAACATTAAGCTAGTCAGTCAATTCGGCTAGCCACATGTATGGTGTGAGTCTAAGACCTGACTAACGGAGTTGAATGCGCGCGCTCATCGCATAAAATACAGCTGATTAAGAGCGAGGGGAATGACCTTGGTTAATGCTTTCAATATATTGGGCTTGCTTGAGCTTTTGTTGAACACTCAGTTCGGCCGTTTTTAATAACGCTCTACAATGTTTTAGTCCGCTTTGCTGCTCTTCGTCTAACCCGTCGTCTTGCGCTAATCTGGCCAGCACTTTGAGTAAACTCAAGCCTATATTTGGGTTTTTAGGTGAGAGTTGTAACGCTTGCGTAAGTAATTTGTATGCAGGCGAAAAACGTTTGTTTTTATAATGTACTGACGCCATTTCAGCTAATTCTTTAGGTGTGTGATGGATTTCGTTACGCTCGTTTCGTTCCTGATCTATATATTCAGCCATAACTTGGCTGGCAAATGAATTACCTTCAACCTGCTCTTTTAGACGGTCTAGAATGACTATTGCTTCTTCGCGCTGTCCAATTTCATGTAACGCTTTTACTTTATCCAAATTATCTTCAAGAGAATGCCAGCTGTTCACCTGAGTCTGGCTCAGCATAAGCTCTTCAGCTTGTTTTTTATTGTCACGCAGACTCAATAAACGCGCATGAATAACGGTAAGTTGACTCTTGAAATCATTGACGTGGGCATATTCTTGTTCAATTACAGATAGCTTTCGTTCTATTTCAGCCAATAAATTCTTTGCTTGGGTTTCCGATACGGTTGCGGCTAAATCTATTCCTGCCCGAATGACATTTAGACTTAATTCTGGGCGATCATGAATTGAATTTTTAGCATACTTAGCCATATTTTGAGTGGCTAAATATTGCCCCATGGGATCATGATTGAGCCTAGCGAGATCCCATGCTTTTCGGTGGCGCTCTATATTACGTGGGGCCAACTTGCTGGCTTCTTTTATCAGTTCATAACCTTTTTCATAATTCTCACTGTTAATATAGAATTCAGTTAAGGCGTCATAAGTTGCAAAGCGCGTGTCATCACGTTCAAGTAGTTCGTCGGTTAACGCACGTGCTTCTGGTAATTTATTTTGTTTAAGTAGTGTTCTGGCGAGTCCTACCGCAACCCATCCATAGTCGTATTTTTCCAGCAATTTACGGTAGAAGATTTCAGCGTCTGCGTATTCAAGTAAACTAAATAAACATCGACCAATCATACGGTTGATCTGTGGATGATACTGCGTTAGCGACTCATCTTCTAATTGGCGCTCGGCAAGGTAAATTGCGCTAGGGTATTCCTCTTGATCAAAGCAATAATTTAAGCGGTAAAGGCGATTTTTTATTTTTAATATATGGCTGATGCGCTGAGTAACACGGGATTTGTCTAAGGGTTTTACCCAAAAATCGTCAGGTTGCAATTCAATAACGCAGTTGACTAATCCTGCTGAAGTATCGGCGCTAAGAAATATCACGCTGGTGGTTTTAGCAATGAATCCTTTAAAACGCATTTCCTCCAATAGATTGAATCCATCTTTGTCGCTACGTACATCAAAGGCCACTAATATGATATCGAATTTAATATGCTCACATAGTCGCAGGGCATAAAAAGCGTTCTGGGCGCAGCGTACATTTTCGATGCCCATCTCCATAAAGGCAGACTTAATGGTATCTTGGACCAGTGTTTGGCCATCAATGACTAATATATTTAGCTCACTGACTGGTAGCTGAGGAGGTATTTTTATCACACTAAATCCATCTATTAATACACGTAAATCATTACCGTCTATGCAGCACGTTATAATGAACGATGAATAAGCTCAATCAATTTTCGAATATAGATAACTATTCACATTGTCAACTTGTGCCATTGACCCACAACGCTTACTAATAGTAAGCATAGTCAATAAGAGAGGCGAGATGACTTAATTTTTATTACGGTACATAGCGGCGTCAGCGCGCATAAAAAGGCAATGTTCTGTGTCATCGCTTTGATAAATGGCGCTGCCGATGCTGCAACTGACCCCATGTTGCGCTAATAGGTCTTGCTCTTTGAACGCTTGTTGAATGCGCTCGGTTATTTGTTGGCAAGAATCAATACTTGTATCCGTCAATAAACAGCAAAATTCGTCTCCGCCAAAACGAAATGCGAAATCAGTATCTCGTAAGCAACATGAAATAGTATCGGCGCAAGCCACAAGTATTTTATCGCCTTGAGAGTGACCGTATTGGTCATTCACTTGTTTAAATTTATTCAAGTCTATGACTAACAAAGCAAACTGACTCGGTTGACGTTTTGCGTGGCTAAACAAACGATGCATGGTGTCGTCAAAACTACTGCGATTTCCTAAGGATGTTAGGTTGTCTCGAGTGGCGGCCAATTTTATCCGCTCGTACTCAAGACCATTTTTTAGGGGGTTTTGAAAAAGAATGTGTAATTGCTGTAATATTTGCCATTCACGGGCGACTAGCGTGCGGGTAAACGTGTAATGGATCATAGCGACTTGTTCATCGTGTTGGATTACCGCTAAGCGCTTGTTATATCGATTGTTGCTCCGTAAACCGAAGCAAAAGTCACTGTGATTGCACTGGATTTTTAAACCACACAGGGGTAACGTATTTTCCAGTTGTTCAAAAAAAAGTTCGCCAAGAATCGCGAGATCAATAGTGGTTAACCATTTTTGGAAGAAAGTACTGAGCTCATGTTGATTTAATACGGGGGCATAATGAGCCGGATTAAATACATTTTCGCCTACATGTTGCTCATAAAGTTGATTAAGTTGTTCCACTATATACTCCTGCCAAAAAATTGGCGAAATCGCTAGAAATAGCACTGATTACGATTGCTGAGCGATATAAGCAGTATTCGTGCCCAAAGATTAAAATAGATCACACGAGAGGCGGTAACCCTTGTAATGCATGGGATTTTTGCAAATATCGTAATTTTAATGGCAGTGGCAGTTGTCAGTGTCTGGTTGTTTAAGCGCATAAACTTGCCGCCTATTTTGGCCTACCTGTTTTGCGGCATTCTCGCTGGTCCTGATTTACTTGCTTTATTTGAACACCCTGAAGACATGCAAACCTTTGCCGAGCTGGGAATTGTATTTCTGCTTTTTTCTCTTGGATTAGAGTTTTCACTCCCGAAGATGATAGCTATGCGGCAAATGGTGTTTGGTGTTGGGGTGGGGCAAATGTTGCTAACCACTCTGGTATTTATGGGCATTAGCTTAATGTTAGGCTTAGGGCTATCAGCGGCGATTATTGTTGGCAGTATCGTTGCGTTATCTTCTACAGCAATCGTGATTAAACAAACAAACGATATGGGGATTTTGAACACTACGCGTGCGCAAATGGCTGTCAGTATTTTGTTATTTCAGGATCTAGCGGTCGTCCCCTTATTAATTGTAGTGCCATTACTAGCAATAGATGGTGGGCAAAGTCTTAGTGTCGCGATTGGATTGTCGATCATCAAAGGCGTCATGGTGGTATTGATACTTATGTCTGTAGGTAAGTGGATATTACCAAGAGTCTTTACCGAAGTAGCGCAAACTCGTACTGATGAGTTATTTGTATTAACGACGATTTTAGTCGCGTTAATGGCTGCAGGTCTTACGTATTCCTTTGGTTTGTCTATGGCGTTAGGTGCGTTTTTAGCGGGTATGATGCTGGGGGAGAGCCAATATAAATATCAGTTAGAGGCTGATATCAGGCCGTTTCGAGATATTCTGATGGGGTTGTTTTTCATCACCATAGGTATGCGACTCAATATCCCCGATTTATTAGCGCAGTGGCATTGGGCATTAATTGGCTTAGTCGGTATGTTATTGATTAAGGTTATTCTTATTCGCATCGCAGGTGGATTATTTGGGGTGCCCAAAGAAGACGCCTGGGCTGCGGGTTTTAAGCTATGCCAAATGGGAGAATTTAGTTTTGTTATCGCAGCATTGGCAGTTGATCACGGAATTTTGTCGACTCAAGTGGGTTCGCTTATTTTAAGTATCGGTATATTGAGTATGGCAATGACACCATGGTTGGTAACTAAAAGTTCAGATTTTGCTCGGCGTATCGTCAATGAACCAACGCCTAAGTTTGAGCCAAATGAGGCGATAAGCGCAAGGCATCAACTGATACATGATCATGTCATTATTATGGGATTCGGCCGAGTGGGACAATCAGTTAGCCGCTTATTGAAAAGTGAAGCCATACCTTATTTGGTTGTCGATGCCGATCCGGGGCGGGTGCAAGAAAGTCAAAGTGCAGGTCAGCCAGTATATTTCGGTGATGTACGTCACAAGGATATTCTTAAAGCGGTTGGAATAGAAAGAGCGAAATTAGTCTTAATCACGTTTGATGAACACAACAAGGCGATGGCTGTTATACAGTTAATCTCTAGTTTGTATCCAGATTTACCCATTGTTGTACGTACTCGTAAAGATTATCGCATGAGCGAGTTATATAGCGCAGGCGCCAGTCAGGTTGTTCCTGAGATACTCGAAGGGAGTTTAATGCTGGTATCGCAAGTGCTGCATTTATCTGGTATCCCAATGTCGCGGATTTTAAAGCGTGTACGAAAAGAACGAAAGGGTCATTACGGTAATATGCACGGTTTTTTCCCAGGTGAAACCACGGAATTGAGTTATGCCAAGCAAGATAAATTAGAGTTTATGCATGCAGTTGTTATCGCGCCTAATGCCTTTGCGGCACAAAAATCACTGCTCGAATTAGATATTCAAAGTTCTGGTATAAAAATAAAAGGTTTGCGCCGGGACAATATAGAGATAGAAAGTCCACTACCTGAGACTATTTTAAAGTCTGGGGACGTATTAGTCATAGTGGGTAAACCAAGACGGGTTGAGCGGGCTGAGCGCTACCTACTTGAAGGCCATTAAGGTTTTACAACAATCATATGTATACGATTTAACCACGTATTTAATCCATCACATTACATCGAAGAAATATTATGTCTGATCCTTACATCATTACAGCAAGTTCCATCGCCGTTGTTTCCGCTATTCAGGTCAATCAAGGACAAACGATCACACAAGGTCAATTGTTAATGACATTGCATCTTATGGGTACGGATTTACCGATAGTCGCACCAAAGTCAGGGGTAATTACATTTCTACGAGTGGGGCTTGATGATGAAGTAGAAACTGGACAGCCATTAATAGAGATAGCTGATCCCGCAGAAGACGATTTATCACAGGACTCCAATAGTGTTATGTCCAATGTTGAAAGTGCGTTAATAGCATTCCATACTCGCCAAGCACTCACTTTAGATGAACACAGGAGCCAGCAGCTAACGAAACGGCCAAGCTTTGGGATATCGCAGTGCTAGGCAGAATCTAACTCAATTGTGTGATGCCAATAGTTTTATGGAATACGGTCAATTTGCCGTTGCCGCCCAGCGCCAAAGACGTGATTACCAAGAGCTAAAAAGCGCAACCGCTGCCGATGGTATTATTACAGGTGTTGGGTTAGTTAATAGCGATATTGCTCAAAATAAACAACAATTCGAAAGCCCAATAGACCCATCGACTCGCTTTAAAACCGCTATCGTTATTAACGATTACAGTGTCTTAGCGGGTACTCAAGGTTTTTTCCATCATCAGAAATTAGATCGTATATTGGCTGTTGCCGAGCAACAGAATCTCCCCGTCATCATGTATACAGAAGGGGGTGGAGGACGCCCCGGAGACACGGATATCACTGTTGTTAACTCTGGTCTGCAGTGCGCATCATTTTCCAGTTGGGCACAACTAAATCACGTAGTGCCGCGCATTGCCGTAGCGAATGGCTATTGCTTTGCTGGTAACGCAGCCTTATTCGGTGCGGCTGATATCCGCATTGCCACTCAACGCGCTTGGATAGGCATGGCTGGGCCTGCGATGATTGAAGGTGGTGGTTTGGGTGTAGTTAATGCCAAGGATATAGGCCCAATTGAAATTCAGGCAAGTAACGGTGTGGTTGATATTGTTGCTGATGATGAGGCTCATGCCTCTGAGTTAGCAAGGCGTTGCTTGGGATACTTTCAAGGAGAATTAGCCTATTCAGAAACTGAACACGCGGAGAAATTGAGTCAACAGGCAATGTTACGTGAGGTATTGCCAGACGATCGACGTTTCGTATACGACATACGAAAAGTGATTACGATACTGGCGGATAGCAATAGCTTTACCGAACTTCAACGTAAATTTGGTGGGGCGATTATTACCGGATTTATTCGCTTAGAAGGCAAACCAGTTGGCGTATTAGCGAGTGATTGCAAGGTACTTGGTGGCGCGATAGATGTCGATGCGGGTGAAAAAGCAGCCGAGTTTATGCAAATGTGTAGCGCGTTTAACATTCCGTTACTCAGCCTATGTGATACCCCAGGTTTTATGGTGGGTCCGGCTCACGAAAAGCTTGGTGCCGTGCGTCGATTATCAAAACTTTTTACTTCTGGGGCCAAACTAAATGTACCGTTAGTGGCTGTTGCACTGCGTAAATGTTATGGCCTGGGAGCACAGGCATTGCTTGGTGGAAGCACCATGAAACCAAATTATATGGTGTCTTGGCCCACAGGGGAGTTTGGCGGTATGGGCCTCGAAGGTGCCGTTAAACTGGGCTTTAGCAAAGAACTCGCAGCTCAAGACGATATGGTGGCTCGCCAAGCTTTATTTGAAAAGCTAGTGGCCAAGCAATATGCCAATGGCCAAGCCACTGAGGTAGCAAGTGTGCTGGAGATTGATGCGGTAATCGATCCGGCCGATACGCGGCAAATAATTCTACAAACTTTATTCCGCTAGCCGCAAAATGCGCATAATTCGTCAAATATCTTCCGCTTTGTTAGTACATGCTTGAGCTTGTTACTAACAAGGTGTTTTATAAATGACAGAGCAAAGCTTATCAATTAACCAACATATTCATTTAGCACGAATAGATGATGTTATGTGCTATGTACAATCCCATTTAGACAGCCCACTGAACATGTCAGATTTAGCAGATATTGCGTGTTTTTCGACATTTCATTTCCAGCGTCTTTTTTGTCTTTACACGGGCCAAAGTCTGGCCAAGTACATTCTTATATCTAGACTGAGAAAAGCCTGTTGGCAATTGGCTTTTCGTCAACATCTGTCATTGATAGATATCGCTCTTAGCTGCGGTTTTAACGATGATCAAAGTTTCAGTCGCGCGTTTAAGCGCCAATTAGGGCTAGCGCCGTCGTTATACCGTAAAGGTTGTTTGGCACAAGCCAAGACCAATTTACTTTTTGGCCCTCAACCTGCTTCTTTTATGTCACAGAAATACATCGGTCACGTAACGTTACGCACACCGGAACTAAACAAGCGCCGAGCGATAATAAACCCCCGTCATTATCATAAAGACAGCGTGCAAATCGTTGACTTTCCGCAAACAGCCATCGCATTCTTAGCCCACCATGGGTCCCCTGAAACCTTGATGGGTACGGTGGCACGCTTTATTGAGTGGCGTAAGAAATTTGGGTCACCGCCTAGCGTGAGCAAAACGTTCAATATTTTGTACAATGGTCCTCAATCCGTTGCGCCACAAGCATATCGATTCGATGTGGCTGCCTCGTTATTTTCACCGCTCATGGCGAATGATTATGGTGTGCAAGAGGGCGAAATTCGCGGTGGAAAATGTGCGGTTTTGCGTCATACTGGCAGCGATAATGATTTGGGATACAGCATCGAATATTTGTATCGGGACTGGTTTCGCCAAGCAAATGCTCAATTGCGTGATGAACCATTATTTATACAGCGAGTACGAAGCTTTCCGGATGTAGATGAACAAAGCAGTATTATTGATATCTATTTGCCTATCGACTAATTGATTGTTGCTCAAAGGCGGTTTTTCATCGTGCTTTTCCGGCAACATGGGTATGATAGCGCCATTGAAATCCCCAATGATCCCATTGGGCACAGTACACTGATAGGAATAACCCATGATTAATAACGATGTGATGCGTCGTATTCGCTATATTTTTGATTTTAACGATAAGCAAATGCTCGACGTGTTTGCGCAAGCTGAATACCCTGCAACCATTGCTCAGTTGCATAGTTGGTTACGTAAAGAAGAAGAACCAGAATTTGTACGCATTACCGATTTGCAGTTCGCGTTATTTTTAAACGGTTTAATTAACCTAAAACGTGGCAAGCGAGAAGGGGAGCCCGCTCCTGTTGAGCGAGTCTTAACGAACAATATTATTTTGATGAAGCTTAAGATAGCGCTTAATCTTCAAGCCGAAGATATTCTAGCTATCATGGATTCAAGCGACTTTCGTTTGTCCAAGCATGAGTTAAGTGCATTATTTCGTAAACCCGGTAATCGCCATTACCGCGAGTGCCAAGACCAGTTCTTACGTAACTTCTTAAAAGGTTTACAGTTAAAGTTACGCGGTGAAGCTCAGAAGGATTAATCGTTAGTTTAGTGCGCTGCTTTGCTTGTTGTATGGCGGCTCACTTAGATCAAAGTCTCAGAGCAAAAAAAAGCTAAATCTAATGTGGCATGCTAAAGTGATTAAAGCTGAAAAAAGAAATATGCTATGCCACTGACTTTTATTTTGTCCTTATTAACTTTGCTTATATCTACTCAAGCAAAGCCAAATTCAGCGCCTGCTGCCATGCGTTATTCTATTAACGTAGCAGAAGTTGATGGCGCGCAGCCCCAAGCAAAAACGATCGCACTATTTAAACATCTGTATGCCAGCCTGAATATTAGCCCGATGCTCGTTAGCTTTCCCTCTAAGCGCGGTTTAAATATGGTAAACAGTGGAAAGCTAGACGCAGAAGCGTTCCGTTTCGCTTCAATAGGCCGACGATATAAAAACCTTATTCGCGTAGAAGAGCCTCTTGGTGTGGGTCAAACGGGTTTTTTCTGTGTGCGGCAAGCGGCTTGTAAAATAGATGAAGAGCATAAAATTGCAATGTTAGTCGGGTTTGAAAGAGCTACTGATATATGCCAGCAGCTTTCCTTGAGTTGTGAATATGTATCGTCGGCTAGAGGGTTAGGCAAGTTACTCGATCAAGGTTTAGTACACGCTATTTTGGCTACCACGATCGAGGGAAAACAGATTATTTGTCAGGCTAAGCAAAACACCTATTTTTTCAAAGTTCAAGATTCATTGGTGCGCTATGGATATCACTATGTACACCGCAAGCATAAATCTCTTGTGCCGGTGTTAGCACGAAACCTCCGTAAAATGCGCCAGCAAGGTATGTTGAACTTTGAAAAGAGTCTCGCTCAACTTACCGATTATGGCTGTAATAAGCAGGTCACGATTCTATAACGTTATTTAAGCCTCAAATGCTTTACGCAGTTGGCGCCTGTTAGGTTATATCGCTAAAAAACTGCGAATTTCTTCTGCTCTGGTTAGTCCATCATTGAAGCCCAGTTCTATTAATTCTTTACAATACTCTCGCTCAAAAATGAGATAACTCAATAACGATGAGTCCTCTTTGTTATGTAAACCCATTATGCGCAGCAACGATTTAATCCCCGAAGGCATCTGATGAAAATGACGCGCAGCTATCTCGTTAAATGTGATGCTAGGATTAATCATTAGGCAATCGATGTTCTTTAACTTACTTTGCTGACGTTGAGCGGGAGTGAGTTGAGCAATTGTTTGATTAATGCGTTGCATACGCTCTAAATCGGAGCGTAACGTGTCAGCAAAAATGGTGTCTAGCAAATGTCCGGCAATTTCTAAGCCGCCCGGATAATGAATTACATCGGTAAAACGCGGTGCTCTTTCGGGTTGTTCCACACCAATCACCAATATCTTTTCTGCTCCAAGGTGTATTGGAGGACTCAAGGGCGAAAGTTGATGTACTGAGCCATCACCCAAAAATTCACCGTCGAGCTTTACCGGAGGAAAGACCAATGGGATCGCTGATGACGCCATTAAGTGCTCACTGTGTAAAGCCGTTTTAATTCCTCGGCGTTGTTGTCTGTGCCATGGTTGTATGGTTTGGTGACCTTGAAAATAGCTAATAGAGTCATGAGTACTATAGCTTGAGGCACTGATACTTATCGCTCGCAAATATCCGTTGGCAACGTTATTGTCAATTCGTTTGAAGTCGAGTTTTTTTCGGATCAGTTTACGCAGTGGCTCATTGTTAAGCAGACTACTGGGATGTTTTTGATTGAGAGCCGATTGAAAACTTTGAAAGTAGCTTTTTGCTAAATGAGAATAAACGTCCCGTATACCGCTTCCATAAACTTGGCGCGTGGTGAAGTTCTTCCATACGTGTTCCAGTTTACGTATGCCTAAATGATAGCAAGATGCATAACAAGCAAGCCCCGTCGCGTTAATTGCTCCAGCTGAGCTTCCGCAAACTATGGGAAACGGAATACCTCGGTTACGAGGTAAAAAAGTACTAATAGATTTTAGCACGCCCAATTGGTATGCAGCTCTTGCGCCACCACCAGATAAAAGCAGCGCATATTGATTTCGTTCATGCATGTTGTATTTGGGTCCTACCTTTCATCTTAAAAAGCAATGCTCATACCTTCGGCTGCGGCGAATAAATGCAATTCTGCTTCGGCGATTGCAATCAGTTCCTGACATTGGGCTTCTACTGAGGCGATGTTGTCATCGGTACGTGTATGGTCATGACTATAAAGGGCTAAGCGCTTAGCCCTGCATGCCATTGACAGTTTCACCGCTTCCTCAGCCACTGAATGTCCCCAACCTGATTTTGCCGGCATATCAGCTAACATATATTGCGCATCATGAATAACTAAATCCGCATCTCGAGCAAATTCTACCCAATCAAGAAAATCAGTATTCTTTTTATATGGGGGGTAAAGCTCGTTATCGGTAATATAAACCACTTTGCTACCGTCAGCTTCTATGCAGTAGGCGCTGCCTCCGCCTGGATGGTTGATTTTTTGCCGTTGAATCCGTGCTTCGCCAATTTGCCAATGTAACAGCGTATCAGGTTGCGTTAGCAGGGTGATATTTGATTGTAATGTGCCGTATGGCACAGGGAAATAGCTGCCACTCATTTGTTTTAGAATATTGTCGTGCTCTGCCAGAGTAGTTTGTCCTGGTGTAATAAAAATATTGCGGTGAGGCTGATAAATGGGAGCAAAAAACGGAAAACCTTGGATGTGATCCCAATGATTATGCGTCAGTAACAAATGAATGTCTGTGTTTTTTGTGATGAGCTTCTGGCCCAATGCACGAATGCCGGTGCCCGCATCTATGATGATGTCGCTACCGTCATTTAACTCAACATGCACACAGGCTGTGTTGCCGCCATACTTAATATAATCGGCACCCGGCGTTGGTATTGAGCCACGTACGCCATAAAAGGTTAATTGCATCAATATACCCAACTCTCGGCTGCTACAGATATACCCGTAAGCGACCTTTGATATTCGTTGATTAAAGATTAGCACTAAACGGGCTATTCAATAAGCGCTAATAATATGCTCATGTATATAAATTTATGCCGATAAAAAAAGCGCAATAATTGCGCTTTTTTTATCGTTATATACGCTAGCTAAGCTAGAGCATATTAAATGAACTGTAACGTTATAAGTTGGAGATAAACTCAACTAATTTAGGTATATCAATTAGTTGTTTCTCACCACTACGACGGTTTTTATATTCTACCTTTTGCTCATCAAGGTTGCGCTCGCCTATTATAATTGTATGTGGCACACCGATTAATTCCATATCGTTGAACATTACGCCTGGGCGCTCTTTACGATCATCGAATAATACTTCCACACCGATAGCTTTAAGCTGGGTATATAAATCTTCCGCTATTTGCTGAATGCGTTGAGATTTATGCATGTTCATAGGAACAAGTGCCACTTTAAATGGCGCAATAGCGTCAGGCCAAATTATGCCGTACTTATCATGGTTTTGTTCAATAGCGGCAGCCACGATACGTGATACACCTATACCGTAACAGCCCATAGTGAGTACCTGATGTTTGCCATTTTCGTCAAGCACACCGCAATTTAACGCTTGTGAGTATTTATCACCAAGTTGGAAAATGTGACCCACTTCAATACCACGTTTGATTTCAATGGTGCCTTTACCATCGGGTGATGGGTCACCGGCTTGCACATTGCGAATGTCGGCTACTTGGAAGTCTTTAGCATCACGCTCCCAATTGACGCCGGTATAATGAACGTCATTTTCATTTGCGCCACATACGAAGTCAGCCAAAACGGCAGCACTGCGATCAACAATAACAGGTATGGTTAGCCCTACAGGTCCAATTGACCCTATGCTACAACCTAAGCTGTCTTCGATTTGAGCTTCACTTGCCATCGTAAGTGGCGCAAAAATAGCGTCCATTTTTTCAGCTTTTAATTCATTTAATTGATGGTCACCGCGCAATACCAGTGCCACTAAACCTTGTTGACCTTTGTCGTCAATTTCACCTAGTACAATTAAGGTTTTAACCGACTGCTCAGCAGGCACGTTTAATAGCGCGCTGACTTGTTCAATTGTTTTAGCATTCGGAGTCGCGATTTTTGCTATCTCGGCATTGGGTGCTGGGCGAGCCGTTTGTGGAGCAAGGGCTTCGGCTTTTTCGATATTTGCCGCATAATCAGAGGCGTTGCTAAAAGCAATATCATCTTCGCCTGAATCAGCCAATACGTGAAATTCATGTGAGGCATTACCGCCAATCGAGCCATTATCGGCAATTACTGGGCGAAATTCTAAATTGATACGCTCGAATACACGACAATAAGCAGCAAACATATCATCGTATGTTTTATTTAAACATTCGTCGCTCAAATGAAACGAGTAAGCGTCTTTCATAGTGAACTCACGGCCACGCATTACACCAAAGCGAGGGCGTACTTCATCGCGAAATTTGGTTTGAATCTGATACACATTTAACGGCAGTTGCTTGTAACTACTGACTTCGTTTTTAACTAAAGCCGTGACAACTTCCTCGTGTGTTGGCCCTAGTACGAAGTCTCTGAAGTTACGATCTTTGATACGTAATAGTTCAGGGCCATATTCATCCCAACGACCAGATTCTTGCCATAAATCAGCTGGTTGCACCACAGGCATCAATATTTCTAATGAGCCTGCTCGATCCATTTCTTCACGCACAATTTGGGCGACTTTGTTCAATACACGCAACCCAGTCGGTAACCAGGTGTACAGTCCGGACGCGAGCTTGCGAACCAAGCCTGCACGTAACATTAGCTGGTGACTGATCACTTCTGCATCTGCAGGTGTTTCTTTCTGGGTAGATAATAAATATTGGCTTGTGCGCATCGGCGTGAGTTTCTCAATTAGTTCTGGGTTATTAATCGGCGGCTATTCTACCAGTGACGCCGGCTAGGCTAAAGTCCCTAAACGGGAAATCTTAACAATCTTTACGCTGGGCGTTGTGAATGATACTGGTCACGTAATTCGCGTGCTCATTTACCCGCCAGCGAATATTCAAGTCAAATAGGCTCATGCCATATTCTTCATCACTGTCCTGTTTGGCCTTATATGCTGGACGAGGATCTTGCGCCAACACCTGTTCTATCAACGCAGTTAGCTGTGGGTAACGACTCTGCCAATGCACTAACTGATTTGCACATTGGGTTTCAAAATATACCGGCATCGTGGAAGGCGCTCCGTCAGCGAATCCGCCGGTTGCATCGGGAATACTATCAGCCCATGGAACATAAGGCTTAATGTCAATTATGGGCGTCCCATCGAGTAAATCGACACCTTTTACCCGTAAACTCAGGCGGCCATTTTTATGTTGTATTGAGTCATATTTAACAACAGACATACCTATACCGTTTGGTCTAAATGTGCTGCGTGTGGCGAGTACGCCTTGTTTTTTATTTCCGCCTAAGCGCGGTGGTCGCACCATTGGTGACCAACCTTGCTCAACCGTTTTGTGAAATTGGAACAGCAGCCATAAATGGCTGAACTGTTCTATACCGCGCAACATATTTGGATCGGCGAACTCTTTATCAAATACGATTTCACCGAAGGCTGCATCCACAAGGTTGGGTTGTCTGGGAATAGCAAATTTTTGCCGGTATGGCGTGTGAATCACTCCCAGTGGGTGTAAATTAATTTCGTGTTGCTCAGGCATAGCACTACTTTTAGTCATAATGAAGGGTTAAGCGGTCATGGTAAGCGCCAACGCATGTTATCTCCAAAGTAATTTTTCTACGGGCTTGAGGGCATTCGTAAATGCTCGGTCAATAAACCAATCAGTTAGATTTTGAATGCGCTGGATTTTATCTTGGGCTTTGTTAACATTCAGCCCTATTCATTATTTTGGTCATTCATGTGTTTGAATTTAGCCCGCACTCGAAACAACTTGCTTCTAGCCTTTTTCTCGAAAGGTTGATTACTGATCCTACATTTAGTCAGTTTCATTTTATTAATGATCGTATCGTTAGCAAAATTGCGCACGATAATTTCACCCCAAGCAAACTTAGCCTCACGGGCTTTAACCTTGAAACTGAACACAGTAGTTTAGTTATTTTTGCTGAAGGTTTAAGTTTGGCAAAAGTATTTGCCGTATCGATGGCATTTTCTGACAAGCTTAATGTGCTGTGTTACGAAGTGTTGCGCAACGTGCCGTTAACTGGCGTAGGTATAGTTTTGCGGGTTGAAAGACGTAGCAAAGAAGATTTACGACCACTACTTGAAAATATCGCGAACAAGCACGCCGTTGAAATGTGTTTATTCGCCCGCGCGCCGCGCTTAGATGAACCTGGTTTATTGCTTATGGATATGGACAGCACCGTGATCAGTATTGAGTGTATTGACGAAATTGCTAAGCTGGCGGGTGTGGGCGATGAGGTATCCAGCGTTACTGAGCAAGCTATGCAAGGCAAATTAGATTTTGCTGAAAGTTTGCGCAGCCGAGTAGGGTGCCTGGCTGGCGCAAATGAAGACATATTACAACAGGTCCGCCGTGCATTACCGTTGATGCCAGGGATCTTTAATTTGGTTAAATTCTTAAAGCAACATCAATGGAAGCTTGCCATTGCGTCAGGTGGATTCAGTTATTTCGCCGACTATCTAGCTGATAGGCTAGAGCTTGATGCTGCCATTGCTAATGGTTTAGGCATTGTCGATGGCAAATTAACTGGAAAGGTTGAAGGGGATATAGTTGATGCCCAAGTCAAAGCAGCCACGTTATTAGAACTGGCTAACGAGTTTGATATTGCTGACAGCCAAACTATTGCCATGGGTGATGGAGCGAATGATTTGGTGATGATGAATGCGGCGGCATTAGGCGTGGCATTTCATGCGAAACCAGTGGTACGCGCACAGGCGGATATTTCTATTCGCAATGGCGGGTTAGATAAGTTGTTGTGGGTATTGGCTGCTTCAACTCCCAATGCAAATATCGCCAAGTAATAAGCTGCGCCTAGCCTAATAATATGCCTAAAAAACTTTTGCGTGTTGATTGGTAAGTTAGTTTTGGGTGGCACCTTTAAAGTGCCACCTTATTAAATTGTCATGGGTTGTGAAACGGGGTTGTAATATTAATATTCGGCGTTAAGTAGTTGTTCTATTTCCAAACTTTTTTGCGGATGATGTTGCTGACTATCTTGATTATCGATGATCGTCAGGGCGTCAAACTGATAACGACTCATCACCAAATCGGTAATATCCAGTAAATCCCCGACACCATGTACGTTCCAAAGTTTTTCTTCGAGTTGCTTTGCTTTGTGCACAGCATAAACACCCACATAATTAATTTCAGACTGTAGATGGTCAATATCAGGTCTACCGGTTCGTGCTAAAAATACCTTTAATGCTATAAACTGCCCCTTTTCAATAGACTGCGAGATGAACTGACGCCGTTGCTCGTCCGTGGCGAACTGATCAGCAAAGCAGCTCTTAATTGCCTCTGCTGGGTCATCTTTACTAGGATCAAAAGCCACAAATAATTCATTCATCACTGGACGTTGGTGGGGCTTTATACGGCTCAACGCACTTTGAATGAAATCCATTGGTCCGTCTCTACCTTCGAACAACGCCACTAAGTTAAATTTTCCGGGAGGGGCTTGAAAGCTCAATAAGGTCGTGAGGCGAATTTGATTGGACCAAGTTGCTACAGCATCAGGCACATATTTCGCCCCTTCTTTTCGAATAAAAAAAGCGACATTAGGCACATTGTTAGCATATATATTTCGCAGAGCCTCGCCGATGCCCGGGATATCTTCTTCATCCCTGTATGCTTTGAGTTTAGAACGATTGTTCTTAATCAGTTCTTCAAAAAAGGCCTTGGTGCTGTTGCTTTGCTCGTCATTCACTACTTTCAAGTGCAAAATATTGCGCTCAGCTGATATTTGACGAACGGTATAGGGTAGATTATTAAGCGCGTATTTCCGTGTTACTTTTTGCAGTTGCGGAAAGCTAACGTGCACTTTTGTGTCTACCGCTTTATGGAAAAATGTATTTAACTCGAGCTTAATACCGTTGATCGATATGTCATCGGTATTCCCTTCTAACACCATTTCTTCGACGGTTAGCTGTATCTTACTGCGCAACATGAAACGTGTTTCACGACGCTGATTAGCATATTTAAATCGAAATACCTGAATGTTCTCAGGGGGATGATTACGGGGATGACCAAATACCTTTAAGCTAGGTAATTTTGCCCGGTCGAGGGGCATTTTTTGGAAACATTCTGTGTTGTACTTATCGGTTAAATTCGTAAGTAAAGCGATGTGGGTTAAATGTTGTAAACGCGACATAAGACGAGGCGTAGGGGGTTGATTCTGGCGTTTGACCGACTGACTTATGCTGTCTGCAATCGACAGGGGACGATGACTCTGTTTAGGTTCCATTTCTTGTACTTGTAATTTATACACCCGCCAACTGACTTTACGCGAACCGTAGCCTAAAAATACATCCTTTAAACTAGGATTAGCGACCAGCTCTTCGTGTGACGCAGAATAAAAGTAAACTTTGTCATTTTTTATATGATTAAAAGAATACAGATAGGTTTCTTGCTTATCTTTAGCATAAGAAAGACACTGCTTGATACGGGCATCACTAAACAAGTAGCCAAGTTTTAGATCACTTATTTCATTATTCCAGTAAAAAATATCTTGTCGGTTACAGTCGTTTGCTAACGCATAGCGTGGAATAAATGTCCCGTCCTTTGACTCAATATACACAGGAACGGAAGTGAAATTAGGTATGTAATATTGTTCGTAAGTTTTTTTATGTATTGCATCGAATGTGTTGTCTAAGTTCACTTTATAGCGACGTTTATTGCCATGAATAAAGCGTTCAAGAAAACGATCGAAGCTTGGCATTAAAATATCAAATAAACGCTTTAAATGCAGGCGTTGATCATCTGTATTGCGGTTAATTCCTTCGACAACATATTGCACACCTTGACGATTATCCAGCACATATTCATGTTCAATACCCCGAAATTGCACGGATAACCTGTCGCCGATTTTAAATCTGTGTTCTTTGCTGATTTTAAGTTTTAAACCACCGAGTGATACGTCGACAGTCGTGGCCAGCATACTTTTATTGTTTTCGGTGAATATTTCTACGCTCATAGCGTAATTCATACGCTCTTCGTTGCGTTGGGAGAATTCGCCAAATGGCATAATAGGTGCCAAATAGTCTTGTCTGATGGGAACCGCAACGGCTTCGTTCTTAACCGCTCGAGTCATTTCTTTTTGCTGGCGCTTGTGCATCACTCGATAGTTATTTTCTGTGCTTAATACGGCTTCGTTGACGCCCACTGTATATTCACCAAATGAGCGAACTTGGCGCTCAAAAACGTCGATGGCCATATCATCTAAATAATGAGTTTGACTTTCGTATTCATACAATTTGCATTTGCCGTCGACGTGACCGCGTAAGTCAATTATGCGCGTACATGGCCTTGCTAATCGCTTGAGTTCCATTTTCAGTAAAAAGCGCTTTTGCTTCGGTATTGATCCTGCAACCTGAGCCAAAATTTGATTAAATTCAGGCTCATTGATCATCGGTTTCAGTTGTTCAATAATGTCATGATACTGCTCAAGATCTTGATTCATAGTGAATGCGTACTTAATTTTAAGTGTTTAGGACAGACTCGATATAGACTTATCGGCAAGCCGAGTCGTTTTCATAATGCAATATGTCCAAGCTTATCCTACTATAGGCCGCCTTTTCTCAAGGTTAGGCCCGACGTTGAGCCATTTTCGCGTCAACCAATATACAAATAACATCTGATTGTGGAGTAATATGGCCAAACGTAAAACTGCCTATGTTTGTAGTGACTGTGGCGCAGAATATCCCCGCTGGCAAGGGCAATGTAACGATTGCAACGCTTGGAATACCATTACCGAGTTTGTGGTCAGCCCTGCGCGTAATCAACCAGAGCGTAATTTGCGTGGTTACGCTGGGCAAACGGTCGCTAAAATTGAAACATTAAACAACATTGATTTGGCTGCGTTACCGCGCTTTACCTCTAATTTCAATGAGTTAGATAGGGTGCTTGGTGGAGGGATTGTCCCCGGAAGTGCCATTTTAATTGGTGGGTCTCCTGGTGCCGGTAAAAGTACGCTTTTATTACAGGTTATGTGTCACCTTGCAGCTCAGCGAAGTGCATTATATGTCACGGGTGAAGAATCCTTGCAGCAGGTGGCCATGCGAGCCCAGCGATTGGGCTTACCCAATGATAAACTGAGCATGCTGGCAGAGACGAGTGTCGAAACCATTTGTGAATTAGCTTTGACGCTTAAACCGCAGATAATGGTGATTGATTCCATTCAGGTGATGCATGTTGCTGATGTGGCGTCGGCACCAGGCAGTGTGTCGCAGGTGCGTGAAAGCGCTGCTTACCTAACACGATTTGCTAAGCAGCATCATATCGCTATGTTCCTTGTTGGCCACGTAACCAAAGATGGCAGCTTAGCTGGGCCGAAAGTACTAGAGCACTGTATTGATTGCTCTATGATGCTCGAGGGTGAAAGTGACAGTCGTTACCGTACGTTGCGTAGTCAGAAAAACCGTTTTGGAGCTGTCAACGAGCTAGGTGTGTTTGGTATGACCGAACGAGGTTTAAAAGAAGTTAGCAACCCTTCGGCGATATTTCTAAGTCGCGATGAGCAGCAATCACCTGGCAGTATTGTGATGGTAGTCTGGGAAGGCACTAGGCCATTATTAGTTGAGATACAGGCCCTAGTGGATTATTCGCAAACCGCTAATCCACGCCGAGTTGCGGTGGGTCTAGAGCAAAATCGTATGGCGATGCTGCTTGCTGTATTACACCGCCATGGTGATTTGCAGATGAACGATCAAGATGTATTTGCTAATGTGGTCGGTGGCGTTAAAGTCACAGAAACCAGTGCCGACCTTGCGCTTTTGTTATCCATTGTGTCAAGTTTTCGCAATAAAACATTAGACTCTGAGTTGATTGCTTTTGGCGAAGTGGGTTTAGCTGGCGAAATACGGCCGGTACCCAACGGCTCTGAACGAATAAGCGAAGCGGCAAAGCATGGATTTAAACGTGCCATTGTGCCAAAAGCAAACGTGCCCAAGCAGAAAATTAATGGTATCGAAATTATCGGGGTTTCTCGCCTTAGCGAAGCCCTTGAGGTACTCTAGTTAAAGGACCCGTTTTAGACGTAAATAAACCGCGCTAATATTAGTGGTTTACGTCTAATTTATTGATACTCATGATTTTTATTAGTAATGGATTATTACTTATTATGGGGGGATGGCATGCTAATATGCAGCCAAGACGTTATTTTCATCTTAATTAATGGCCTTATATAATGAGTAAATTATTTTCCTTTTCTTTTTCCACTTCTCTTCTTCTAGGAAGTCTTGTGCAAGTATGCTGTGCACAAAGTACCCCATCCGAATTTGCTGAGCTCAGTTTAGATCAATTATTCGATATGAATATCACGGATGGTCAGGAACAAAACCATTCTGAAAGCCGCTGGTCTTTTGCCTACAATTTTAAGTCGGCGGAGTTTCGTGGTTATTTAGATGGGGATGCCAAGCGCAGCGATTCAAGCGTATTATGGCAAGGACAAGGCACGACAAGAACAGACAGTAATTTTCCGATACTGCCTACCGTCATAGATCAACAAGTACAGATTTTTTCTGTTGGATACCGTCTAAATGAGGATTGGCGTGTGCATGTGTCACTTCCTTATATCACCCAAAGTACTGATCACATCAGCATCGTTGATGAATATGACCACTTCACTATCGACACCGATGGCGTTGGGGATGCCGTGCTGTCAGTTAGTCATCGGTTAGTCGCGACGAGCGATGATGTATGGTGGTTTACTTTTGGGGCTAGTTTACCCACCGGATCAATTGATGAAGTTGGCGATACCCCCAGAGACGTTGGTGACCAACAATTACCCTACACAATGCAATTGGGCTCAGGTACCTATGACTTTCCCATTGAGTTCAGTTACAAGAGCCTAGGCGAGCATGACTTCAGCTTAAGTATGTCGGCCATGTTGCGCACCGGAAAAAATGATCGTGATTATCGACTGGGTAATAGTTATAGCATTTCTGGCCGCTATAAATTCCATGCCACAGCAGAGTTGAAGCCTTACTTAGGGATGGAATATCAATATCGTAGTGCAATACATGGGCAAGACGACGAAATAATGTTTGCTGGTCCATTCCCTTATCCTGCGAGTATTACAAACCCTAAATTATACGGTGGTAAGAAAGTCAGTGCGCAAATAGGGATCCGCTGGCAGTTTAGTGAGTTTTATGCACTTCGCGCTGAATTTTCAAAACCCGTATATCAATACTTGAATGGCCCACAACCGAAAGAAAACTACCGCACCGGTTTGACACTTTCGCGTTTAATGTGAGGTTAATTGCGTGTTTGGTTTAATGAATATCAATTGGGTGAAAGGCAGTTTTGTATTTATTATACTGTTTCCATCTTTGGTGATGGCTTCTCAAGAGTTGGCTAAAGAACGAAAGCTTAAAGCGGCGTATTTACTCAATTTTACGAAATATATGCAATGGCCAAAAGGTAGTCATAGTGTCCACAAAATGGGCTTTCATCTTTGTATACACAGCGATGTGCCTTTCTATGAATTTATGCAAGCACTCATCGCTCGGCACAATCAAGGAAATAACAAACGACGCATTACCGTTAATAAAACGTTAGACGCAACGCTATGTCATATGGCTTATTTCCAAACACCTATCGCGCAACCTTTAACACAACTAGCTAACGCGGTTATCGTGCTTGAATCACAGGACGTACAACAGGCTAATAGCGCTATCCGCTTCTATACCCAGGCGCAAAGAGTGCGCTTCGAATTCGATCTACCGCAATTGGCTAAGGCGCAAGTCAGTGCTAGTTCTGAGTTGTTGAAACTCGCGAAGATAGTGCGAAAATGATGTTTTCAACTATCACGCGAGCCTCTTTTTTTCATAAGCAACTTATTGCGATCATCGGCACTAACTTGCTGGTTTTGGGGATCGCTGCGCTACTCATTTACTCCGCTTTTGTTGACGATTATCGGGATAATTTAATCAAAACCATGGATAGTCATGCGTCGTTGCTATCGGCGGCCAGTCGTTCTGCCTTGTTATTTAATGACGAACGGGCTGGGCAGACTATCCTCGCGTCTTTGGAAAAAATACCAGCAGTGCGTTACGTACAAATCCTCGATAGCCGTAAAGCCATTTTTGCCACTTACACGCGAGAAGGGCAGAGTAGCGATATTTCGTTGAGCGACATTGAACCAGGATATTATTTTACCAATGACAATCTTTACCTGACGCAAGAAATAACACTAGAGCAAGATGTACTTGGCTACATTTTGCTATCAGCAGACACTTTGTCGTTACAAGGTCAGCAACGTCGATATGGGCAAATGGTATTGTGGGTATTTCTACTTGGTTCGTTGCTGGCGTACCTGTTGAATTGGCGTATGCAGAAACGCCTGCAATCCCCGATAAAACGTTTGATCCGTTTAGTGGATTATGTGGCTAAAGAAGGGTTGTACGACCAACGTATTTTTAACCGTAGAGAGGACGAAATAGGGCGATTAGTGAATGGGGTTAATTCGATGTTGGACACCATTGAAGATCATCAATTTAAATTAAGTGAACACAGCGAACATCTTGAAGGGATAGTTGCACTTCGCACAGAGCAGCTCTATGAGCGGGCAAATTTTGATGCATTAACCCAATTACCTAACAGACATTCCTTGACCGACAAAATTGCGCAAGCTATCGAGAGGGCCAAAGACAAGAACAGCAATTTGGCGTTGATGTTTCTCGACTTAGACCGCTTCAAAGTGATTAACGACAGTCTGGGCCATTTTATGGGGGATAAGTTGTTAATTGAAGTGGCTAAAAAAATCCAACAAAGAATAAAGGACGGTGATGTAGTCGGTCGCTGGGGCGGGGACGAATTCGTCATTTTGATCGAAAATCCACAGGACATAAGCTCGGTAGATGCATTGGCTAAGGACATTATCGCGGCCCTAAGTCTTCCGCTTATTGTCGCGGGCCATCAATTACATATTTCCACCAGTATCGGCATAGCATGTTTTCCCAAGGACGGCGATGACGCATCTAGTTTGCTAAAACATGCGGATACCAGCATGTATAAAGCAAAAGAAATCGGCCTAGGACAGTTTCGGTTTTTTGAGCAGGCGATGCTCAACGATTCTGTTAGGCGACTAACATTGGAAACTCAGTTACGTGAGGCCGCCGCGCAGCAGCAATTTCAATTGGTGTACCAACCGAAAATAAATATCCTTGATGAGAGCCTTGTTGGGTTAGAGGCATTAATTCGATGGAAAAATGGCCAAGAGTATATTCACCCGTCAGTATTTTTGCCTATTGCGGAAGACATCGGGCTTATGGAGTCGATCAGTGTGTGGGTATTAAATCAGGCGTGTCAGCAAAACGCTGATTGGCAGCGTGTTGGTATCGATATCGTTCCCGTCGCTGTCAATCTGCCCGCATCATTTATAATGGGACCTCATTGCCTTGATTTCATTAACAACGCGCTAAATCAGTCTGGCTTAGCCGCCAAATTTTTGGAAATAGAAATTACTGAGAATACCTTTATTGCGTCCACAGAATTAGCGATAGATGTGCTCTCGGCATTGCATGAATTAGGTGTAAATGTTGCAATTGATGACTTTGGTACGGGCTACTCGTGCATGAGTTATTTGCGCGATTTACCTATTAGCACCTTAAAAATTGATGGAACATTTATAAATGATCTTGTCGCGCCAAAAGTTACAGACACACCACACAGCGCTAAAGATACGCATCAACGTGATCAAGGTATAATAAGATCTATTATCTTACTGGGTAAAAGCTTAGGTTTAAGCATAGTGGCTGAATGTGTCGAGCAAGAATTTCAGGTTGATATATTAAGGCAAATGGGCTGCGATATTATTCAAGGATATTACTACAGCAAGCCACTGTCAGTAAATGATGCTGATAGCTACCTGCGCAGTCATGTAGGCAATCAGACATAATTTATTTCAACTAAGTGTTCAGCTAGTTCGTAGTTAGTATCCATTTAGTATCAGTGCTCAGCATCCATCAATTACCCGCCGATAAGAAAACTTGTAGCCTTAACTAATTGTTTCTTTTTAGCTTCTGTAGCCAATTTTTTGAGCTTGAACCCACTGATTCATTATGCTGGTAAGAGCGTTTGATTGACTGCTGTAACTGACGTAAGTGATCCGCAAAACGGTTAGTTGAACTTTTAGTACGAGTCATATTCCATCTCCGGTTATATATGCATTTAATTGTTGTCTCTTTTACCAGACATAATTATCAATTTCATTCTGCCAGTATGTCAATTGATTGCTGCTACCAGCCTTATCTACTGACCGTATGTACTTATGTAAAGATACTACTCGTTGGCAGCATCTTGAACGACTTCGCCTGCGCTTTCAATATCCTGTCCAGCACCGTCAATAGTGGCGCATGAGGTTAAAGTGAAAACTAAAATAGCAACCAATGCGCTGGTATTTAACAATGTCTTCAATGCAGTTATAAGTTTGCTTTTCATAATATGTATCCTTTTATTTGAGTAATTAACACACTTTTAATGAATGTATTTACTCTCTGGGTAACTATTAGTAAGCCAATCTCATGCCAACTTTTCTTGCTCAATTAGTTAATATAAAGTTAAATAAAATCAATAGGTTAACTTTTTATAATAGAAAGGTTAAATAACAGATGTAAATTCTACTACTTATGTAGATAAATTTTACCTAAAGGCGGGATAAGAATTAATGATACGAGGTGAATGACATGAAAGAGATAAACGTAAAAAGCCGCGTAAGAATTTACGCGGCTTTTGCTTAAGGTTGATTTACAGCGTTAATATGCAGCTTTATGCACTTTTGTTTAAGCTGCGTAATACGTATTGCAGTATGCCTCCATCGCTGAAGTAGCTGAACTCGTTGGGAGTGTCGATACGAATTTGTGCCTCGAACGTGAACTCGCCTTGTTCGCCCTTAACAGCCACAGAAACTTCCTTCTGCCCGCTCTCGATAGCGTTGATGGAATATTGTTCCGTGCCATCTAGTTTCAAGCTTGCGGCCGTTTCACCGGCTTTAAATTGTAAGGGTAATATCCCCATACCAATCAGATTTGAACGATGGATTCGTTCATAACTTTCAGCAATAACAGCCTTAACACCGAGTAACAAGGGGCCTTTTGCTGCCCAATCTCTGGAACTACCAGTACCGTATTCTTTACCTGCAATTACGACCGTTGGCGTGCCTTGGTCTTGATATTTCATGGCGGCGTCAAATACTGACATTTGTTCTTTTGATGGTTGAAAACGTGTCCAGCCGCCCTCGGTACCAGGTGCTAATTGATTTTTAAGTCTGACGTTAGCAAATGTGCCACGCATCATGACCTCATGATTGCCCCTGCGCGAGCCAAATGAATTGAAGTCATGCTCCTCTACTCCATGGGCCTGCAAATACTGGGCAGCTGGTCCGTCGGGCGCAATACTACCTGCAGGAGATATATGATCTGTGGTAACCGTATCCCCAAGTTTCAATAAACATCGTGCATCGTCAATCGAGCTGATAGGCTCAGGTCGCTGCTTGATACCGTCAAAGAAGGTTGGCTTTTTCACATAGGTCGATTCAGGCCAGTTATATTGCTCGCTATCCACTACCTCTAAGTTATTCCACGATTCATCACCTTCGAAAATATGGCTGTATCGCTCTGAAAACATCTCACTCTTAACGACGTCAGTGACCAATGCTTGGATCTCATCGTTACTGGGCCAAATATCGCGTAAGTAAACCGGTTTGCCGTCTTTGCTTGTGCCCAGAGGTTCTTTCATCAGATCAATATTCATATTGCCCGCTAACGCATATGCGATAACCAATGGTGGCGATGCAAGGTAGTTTGCTTTTACATCTGAATGGATGCGTCCTTCAAAGTTTCGATTGCCCGAAAGCACAGAAGTAACATTAAGTTTTTCTTTACGAATTGCGGCGGTGATTGGATCCGGTAGGGGGCCTGAATTACCAATACAGGTTGTACAGCCGTACCCCACTAAATAGAAACCTAGATTCTCTAGCTCATGAGTAAGATTTGCCTTGTCCATATATTCAGTCACGACCTGTGAACCTGGTGCAAAGCTTGTTTTGACCCAAGGTTTAACGGATAGGCCTAATTCACTGGCCTTTTTCGCGAGCAGACCTGCGGCAATCAGCACTGAAGGATTAGACGTGTTAGTACAACTGGTAATGGCGGCAATAACCACCGCACCATCGTTTAAACTGAACTTCTGTCCGTTATATTCCACTTGACTTGAATCTTCGGTTTTCTCAGCTTCATGACCACCCTCTGATTCAAAACGCCCTTTTTCAGGGTCCTCAGTAGTGATAATAAGCTGCTCTTGTTCTGACAACCAGGCTTTAAACTTACTTGCAGCTTCTGTTAGCGGGATCCTATCTTGGGGGCGTTTTGGCCCCGCAATCGAGGTGACGACCTCGCCTAAGTCAATGTGTAAATTCGCATGATAAATTGCGTTTTTCTGAGATTCAGAACCCCACATGCCTTGGGCTTTTGCATAGGCTTTGATTATCTTAATGTTGCGCTCTTCTCGTCCAGTTAAGCGCAAGTAAGTCTCGGTTTGTTCATCTAACGGAAAAATACCGCACGTTGCGCCATACTCGGGAGCCATATTGGCGATGGTTGCTCTATCGGCAATCGTTAAATGTTTCACTCCCTCACCATAAAATTCGACAAATTTACCTACTACGCCAAACTCGCGCAGTTTTTGGGTAATCGTCAGTACTAAATCTGTGGCTGTGGTGCCAGGTGGCAATGCCCCGGTTATTTCCATTCCGACGACTTCAGGTATTAACATAGTGACGGGTTGGCCGAGCATGGCGGCTTCGGCCTCAATCCCGCCTACGCCCCAGCCTAACACACCTAAACCATTAATCATGGTGGTATGAGAGTCAGTGCCGACTAATGTGTCAGGGTAGAGAAAAGTTTGCTCGCCTTGTTTCTCGATGAAGGTGACTCGGGCTAAATATTCTAAATTAACCTGATGTACTATGCCTTTGCCTGGAGGAACCACTTTAAAGTTGTCGAATGCTTGCTGGCCCCAGCGCAAGAACTGATAGCGTTCTTTATTGCGCTGGACTTCCATCGCAGTATTTTTACTAAACGCGTCTTCTTGTGCAAAAAAATCAACCATGACCGAATGGTCGATTACCAACTCTACTGGTTTCAACGGATTAATTTTTTGTGGATCGCCGCCTAAATCAACCATGGCGTCGCGCATCGCGGCTAAATCTACAACCGCTGGCACACCGGTAAAATCTTGTAACACGACACGAGAGGGAACAAACGCGATTTCTGTTGTTGCACTGTTATTAACATTCCAAGTAGCCAGATTAGTAATGTCCTCTTCTTGAACAAAATTTTCTTGGCTGTGGCGCAGTAGGTTTTCAAGTAATATTTTAGCGGCGAATGGTAGTCTCGCGATATCGTGGGTGCCCTCTAGACTGTTTAGGGCGTAATACGAAAATTGCTCGCCATCTATGGTCAGTGTTTTTAAATAGGGGGAAGTTTGCTGCATGATGTTCTCCGTCTGTGTGAAAGTTTCTCACTATGGGTCACGTTAGCTGTAACGTAGGGCGGTAAAAAGACCGTGTAATGAGTGGGTCTTTTTACCGGAAACCAGGTGTATTATTTTGCTTTGGGCAAACTCTGTAATACGCGCTTCACCTTGAGTTTGTATTCGTCGTCATTTAATAAATCATGATCGCACTCTGGGCAATGTTCAATATCAGTGGAAGGCAAAGTGCAGTGCACACGCTGCTCAAGCCAATTAATATCGTCAATATGCTTGGGCGCTAAGAGTAACTTTTTACCTCCTGGAAGCCATTTGTCAGTATCAATGATAATCAAAGGAATTTCCCAATTCTCGGTATCTAAAATCAGATCATGAATATGGCCAACCGTTTGACCACTGGCAATAACGTCGTATCCTTGCAGTTCATCTATAGAGCGCAAGTGGTTGGCGTGACTTTTGTCGTGTTCTTTTAGGTCGGTGTTTGCTTGTTCAAAAGCGTGCTGATTGACCAACGAAGTTGGATTAGCGTATTCACCCCATGCTCCCGGCCCGGTCCAGTAATAACCGTAGCCTAAATAGGAGAACAGTATTTCTTCATATTCCCGTGACACTGTTTTTTCTTCGTCAATGGAAGGGCTGTCTTTAATTTGTTGTTTACTTAAAGCTACGTGAATTTTTTCTTCGTCGGTATCAATCTCTCTCAATGAAATAGGAGAAATAAGTACCTTCTCACCTAAGGGGAGCCATTTATGAGTATCGACGTACATATAACGTATTGTCCATGCGCGATCGTCAAACAAAAAGTCTTTAGTAACACCGATATCGCCGTCTGTGGCTGCGATCGTAAATCGTTGAATGTCTCGTAAACCTGTAAACATAATGTTCTCCCGACTAGTAGCTGCGAATTGATCAAGTGAGAAGCCGTCAATAAGCTGTTTTATACGCCTTGTTGGGTTGCACTCAACGTACTAGGCGGACAATTCACATTGACTATTCAAAAATAGTTAATGGCAAAGATATACGCAAAGAGTAAGCCAGCATGAACGCAAGCTTTCAAGTACCTACAGTATAGTAGTTCGGGACGATTGCAGTGGTTTACAAGTACCTTTACAACATATTCTTTAAGGAAACAATTACCCTTGGACTGTAATATTTACAGTCTACGTTCGAGGAATAAAGTTGGGGAGAGAAATAGATAAAACGTAATTTGAAAAATACTCGCGAGCTAATTAGCTATTAGCTCGCTAAAGAATACTGCAATAGTGATATTTTTATTGTGTTGGGCCCTCTTCGAAGCTGCGCATACTGTCGATTTCCCCTAACCAACTTTGGGCTGCATTAGCCCATATTTGCGTTTTGGGGATTAGACTATCGCGCTGATCTATTGCGCCCACTCGTAAAAAGTAAGGCTTGGGCCCGTCACCGATAGGGGAGGCGTAGATGCCCGTTCCACAATTTTCACAAAATCCTTGTGCCCTATGATTACCGCTTTGCGCTACCTTGATGTATTCCTTCGGTGTGCCTTTATTGAAAGTGAGCGCGCCGAGTTCGGAAATGACAACTGTTCGAAATGCACTGGCAGATAGCGTCTGACAATCATTGCAGTGACAGATCATGGTCTTTTCAGGATTGACGACAGCGCTGAATTCTAATTCGCCGCAGTGACACCGACCGGTAATGTTCATAGTTTTTCCTTATTGTAAAAAATAAATGCAGGGACATAAGACCTGCAATTGCAGTAAAAACTTCAAATTATTGTGTATCTGGGGCTAAGCGTTTATTTGAAATTTCATCATCATTAGCCCATGATTTTCCAACTTACAAAAAATACACTAAATAACGTTAAAATAGTTAAACAACAAAGGGTGTAGATGCGAAATCCCCCTTGCGGTTTGTACTCGGGGCTTACGTCAGCTCCCATCATCACTTTGTAATTTAGCCAAGCGTAAATGGGGGCACTGACAAAAGACACCGTCGTCACAAAATCCAGTAAGGCTTTAATATCGGCGCTAAAATCAGTGATGATCCACCAACTTCCTATTGCTAAAATAGCTAATGAAACGATATACGCTTTATTGCCAGAGCGGCTTTCCTGTTGTAATGCCTGTTTCGTCTCAGAGGGTGTTTTTGCAGGATTCGTAAGCTCTTGAGTTTGACTTAATTGATAGGCGCGTTTCCATACTTGAGGAAACCCATCGGCTACCGCGAAGGTAGTTGAAAATAGTGCTACAAAGGTCACGATCGCCATTAATAACCAACTCCAATCCCCCAGCGCGTGACTATAAATACCGACTAGTTGCCCGGCAAAAGCGGCGGCAGCATCGGCAAAACCATCACCTTGGCCAAACATGAGCAAGGCGCCTAACCATAAAAATATAATGGCCAATAACAAGCTTGCAGCATAGCCAATATTAAAGTCAGTAGTGGCATTTTTAGCGTTTTCAGGGCCTGGTTTTGCACCTCGAGACAATATCCATAATGAATGCCAAACCGACACCTCCACAGCGGTAGGCATCCAGCCGATTAAGGCAACAATAAAAGCGATGCTTGCCGCACCACCTAGATTAATTGCAGGTGCTTCGACAGATGGGGTAAAGCCTAAGCGTCCGATAGCAGCAAACCAGGCAATAACGCTGCAAACAACAAGAATCAACATCATCCACTTAAGCAGAGTATTAAGTACTTTATAATGGCCGATCAATAGTACCGCGCACACAATACCCAGAACCAGCGCAGCCCATTGGGAAAGGGATAACACATCACCAAACAAGTTCATGGCTAAGGCGGCTGTAACGATGGTTACGCCCGACTGAACAAAAAACATCGTAATGAAGGTTAATACCAAAAATAAGTAAAATGCCCATTTACCCACTGAGCGATAACCATCGAGTAAGCTTTTGCCCGTTAAGCCAGCGTATTTAGGGCCAAATAAGAAAAAAGGATATTTCACCACATGGGCTAGTAAGATAAAACCCAGTAGTGCGAAGCCGAAGTCAGCCCCAGCACGGGTGGCTTGCACGATATGCGACACGCCAATACTTGTGGCGGCCCAAACGATACCAGGGCCAAGTAAGGCCATTATTTTAGTTATTTTCATGCTACTACTACCATTCTTTAAATAGTTATTTGTGTGAAATAAGTTTTGTTGAAAGTCAGCTAAAACAACTGGTGCAGCCAACTCACTCGTACGGTGTTAACCGTCATTCGGCATTGCTCAGGTAGAGCATTAACATCTTTGATAATTCCCCACACAACGCACGTGAGTTTAAGTCGCATGCGATAGCAGGCGTGATCTGTGGATAGAGCACTTTATCGAGCAGTGCGGTGATCATGGTGAAAATAACCATGTTTGCCGCCGATTTTTTGTCTTGTGCACTTATCTCGTCACTAAAGCGCAGTAATATTTGCGCAATGCGTCTATAAACTTCTCGCCTGTCAACCAGTGCTTCCCCGGCCACCAAGTTAGAATACAGCCGTGAATTAAGATGTATGGTACGAAATAAGCTGCGATTCGCCATAAAAAATTCGTGGGTCTGTTCGGTGATACCCTTAACAGCCTGTGATAAAGAGGTGTATTGATTTAACTCTAAGGTGTCAATCCATTTAATTAAATCTTGGCCAAAATCTTGATAAAGTAGAGGTAATAAGGCTTCTTTGTTTTTAAAGCGTCGGTAAAACGTGCCTACCGACACATCGGCATAATCACACAATTCTTTGATACTGATATGTTCAAAAAATTTACTTTGTAGGCAATAATGAACGGCGCTCATAAGATTTCGCTGGGTGTCTTGGCTGCGTTGTTGTTTAGCTGGGATAACACTATAAGTTGCCATTTTTAAATCATTCTCTTATATCAACGACATATAACACTAAAAGTACTGAATTTAGCGATTGGATCATGCCGTTTTTGTTTAAAAACAGCAATGTAAGAATATGCTCGTCACAGAAAAAGCATTTCAAAATGAGCCTCATCTTGCTCGTGATAACTTCTTTCTTGAGGGGAGACGTTCTTCAGAGGCAATAAAGGCCTGATTAAAAAATACCTCGGTTTGTTGTTTAAACGTTTCTTAGGTGTTCTATTTTTGTAAACTCATGATTTTAATAATGAATATTTACAATTTAGCCAATGCTGCTCTTTGTGTCGCTGAATTGCTTTTGTTAGTATCCGCGCATCAAAAAATGAGCAAAGCTTGATGCAGATCAAAATTGCGCATCTTATCTAGTGTAACCCTTTGGACTAAACGTTGAATCAGCACACCGCAAATTCACATGATTTAACCCTTCGCCACAAAATGCGCTTGGGTATAAATAATACTTCGCTCTTAGGGAAGTTGTGCTTTGTGAGCGGTGTTGTTGGGTTATTCACTGCGTTTACGGTTTTTTTAGGGGGCTTTTATGAAGGCGCTGAGTATGTTGGTTTAGCGCTAGACTTCTCGACTTTTGATCTACTCAGTACCGCGTCCTTTTTATGTATATTGGCCATCAGTAGTTATTTTTCACAGCATTACTTATGGCTACTAAATCTAGTGCCTGATTACGTGTTAAGGCATCTAGCTGCTAAACCTAAACCGTTATTTATTGTTCCCACTGTTATAAGCCAGTCGCCCACAGCGCATGGCTCTCGTGCTCCACCCTTATTCTCTTAGCGGCTCAAATCGTTAAATAAGCATCTTGGTTATCTTTTTTATTTGTTCGGCCGTGCACTGCATGCGTCACTTATTAGCCAAGCTAGTTGCACACATTTTATCGCTTATTTTACTTTGAGCCCGCTCACTCGATAAATCCGGCGTGTCCGGTGTTTAATTCTGCCTAATTTACTTAAGGCAGTACTCTAAATATTGTGGGTAGGGGAATTCCTTTGTTAATCCGTAAGTTAGGTTACTCAGCATTGGCGGCAAGCGTGTTGTTATTGTCAGGCTGTGAAGGTGGTGTGCTTGATCCGAAAGGTCAGGTGGGCATCGATGAAAAGTATTTAATAATAGTAGCAACGGTATTAATGCTGCTGGTGGTTGTTCCAGTTATTGGAATGACATTGTATTTCGCTTGGCGTTACCGTGAAGGGCGCGAGCATGAAATTTATGATCCTAAATGGGCCCATTCCACCAAAATTGAAGCTGTCGTATGGTTAATACCGATTGTTATTATCGCTATTTTAGGCACGCTCACCTGGTATTCCACACAAGCGCTTGACCCTTACAAATCACTTGAGCACGAACATAAACCGATCACCATTCAAGTGGTTTCCTTAAACTGGAAATGGTTATTCATTTATCCGGAGCAAGGTATCGCCACGGTTAACGAAGTGGTGTTCCCCAAAGATGTTCCGGTGGAGTTTAAGATCACGTCTGATACCACCATGAACTCATTTTTTATTCCCCAATTGGGTAGCCAAATCTACTCCATGGCGGGCATGACAACTCGGCTTAACTTGATTGCTAATGAAGCGGGAGAATTCGACGGTATTTCTGCTAATTACAGTGGCGCAGGTTTCACTGGCATGAAATTTAAAGCGATAGCTAAGCCGTCAGAACAAGCGTTCGAGGACTGGGTCAGGGCAGTTAAGCATAGTCCCGCGGCATTGACCGATAGTAGCTACGCGCAACTAGCACAACCGAGCGAAAATAACCCTGTGGACTATTACGGCTCTGTGGACAGTGAGATGTTCCAGCATGTTGTGATGCAGTTTATGGGCAATATGAAACACCAAGAGCAACCCGAGCATTCAGCTCATATGCACATGCAGGCGGAGGACTAATTATGTCGCTATTAGGAAATATTACCCTCGATGCCATTCCGTACCACGAACCCATTATTATGGTGACGCTGGCCGTGATTGGCGTCATTGGTTTGGCCGTTGTTGGCTTAATAACAAAATATGAAAAATGGGGTGTGCTGTGGCATAACTGGTTAACCTCGGTTGATCATAAACGCCTCGGTATTATGTACATCATTTTAGCGCTCGTTATGCTTATTCGTGGCTTCTCTGATGCCATTATGATGCGTACACAACTCGCGATCGCCACCAATGGCTCCGAAGGGTATTTGCCCCCAGAACATTACGACCAGATATTTACTGCCCATGGCATCATTATGATCATCTTTATGGCCATGCCCTTTATGATTGGTTTGATGAACATCGTATTGCCTTTGCAAATTGGCGCGCGTGATGTGGCATTCCCCTTTATGAACAATCTGAGCTTCTGGTTTACCGCCTCAGGCGCAGTATTGATTAATATATCGCTAGGCTTAGGAGAATTTGCCAAAACGGGTTGGTTGGCGTATCCGCCACTTTCGGAGATGTCTTTTAGCCCTGGGGTAGGGGTAGATTATTATATTTGGGCCTTGCAGATATCCGGTATAGGTACCTTGCTCACGGGGGTTAATTTCTTAGCGACTGTGTTTAAAATGCGCGCGCCGGGTATGAAGCTAATGCAGATGCCTATTTTTACGTGGACCTGTACATGGGCCAATATTTTAATTGTGGCGTCTTTTCCTATTCTAACGGCGGTACTAGGTTTACTGACCTTAGACCGTTACTTGGACTTCCATTTTTTTACCAATGACGGTGGCGGAAACGCCATGATGTATATCAATCTGTTTTGGGCTTGGGGACATCCTGAAGTATATATTTTAGTGTTACCTGCTTTTGGTATTTTCTCTGAAGTTATTTCAACCTTCACGGGTAAACGCTTGTTTGGTTATACCTCTATGGTTTGGGCCAGTGGTGCCATTTCTATTTTAGGCTTTGTGGTGTGGTTACATCACTTCTTCACTATGGGCTCGAGTGCCGATGTAAACGCCTTTTTTGGTGTGATGACCATGATTATCGCCATTCCCACAGGCGTGAAGTTATTCAACTGGCTGTTCACTATGTATCGCGGTCGTTTACGTATCACCGTGCCTGTACTGTGGACCCTAGGCTTTATGGTTACCTTTAGCATAGGGGGCATGACAGGTGTGTTATTAGCGATACCTGGCGCTGATTATGTGTTGCATAACAGTCTGTTTTTAGTAGCTCACTTTCATAACACCATTATTGGTGGTGCGGTATTTGGCTACATGGCAGGCTTCGCGTTTTGGTTCCCTAAAGCAACGGGCTTCCATTTGAACGAACGTTTGGGTAAGTATTCATTTTGGTGTTGGCAGATTGGTTTCTACGTGGCCTTTATGCCGCTTTATGTGTTGGGCTTTTTAGGCATGACACGTCGCTTGAATCACACCAATAACCCAGATTGGAATATTTGGCTATACGTTGCAGCGCTCGGTGCAGTGATCATCTTCGCGGGCATTATTCTACAGTTTGTGCAGTTATACGTGAGTATACGTGACCGTGAGCAAAATCCAGATCTAGACGGCGATCCATGGAACGGCCACACCCTTGAATGGTCAACCGCGTCGCCACCGCAGTTTTATAACTTTGCCACCTTACCTAAGGTGCATGACATAGATGCGTTTACCGATATGAAAGAAAAAGGAATTGAATATCAAGCACCAGATGAGTATTTGCCTATTCATATGCCAAGTAATACGGCTGCGGGTATGCAGGTCGCTGGTGCCGCAGGCATAGTCGGATTTGCGTTGATCTGGCACATTTGGTGGTTAGCCATAGTGGGTGCATTGGGTATAGTGGTGGCCTTCATCGCCCGCTGTTACGCCAGTAATGTAGATTACTATGTTGAACCCCAAGAGATTGCTGAAATTGAACAGGCTCACCTTGCAAACGTGGCATCCGTGAAGGAGGAACTTGTATGAGCGCGGTACCAGAAACCCTAAAATTTGCCTCTAATCACGGCTTAAATGCCGTTGATAATAATGGCGGTCATGACGACGGACATGGTGAGCACCACGATACATCTGCTACTACTTTGTTTGGCTTTTGGCTCTACTTAATGACCGACTGTATCTTGTTTGCTTCGGTATTTGCTACCTATGCGGTGTTATTTATGAACACCGATGGCGGCGTATCAGGCAAAGATATATTTGATCTTAACTTCGTTGCAGTTGAAACCGGAGCGTTATTAATCAGTAGTATTACTTACGGCTTCGCGCTGCTATGTGCTCACAAACAGCAAAAGGCTGGCACACTATTATGGTTGCTGGTCACTATTGCTCTAGGTTGTGTGTTTATTTCTATGGAAGTGTATGAATTTCATCACTTAATCCTTGAAGGCAATGGCCCAGATCGCAGCGCTTTCTTAAGCTCGTTTTTCGCTTTAGTGGGTATGCATGGCTTGCATGTCACCGCAGGTTTGATTTGGATGATTGTCATGGTGCTTGAAGTATTGAAGCGCGGTTTAGGCACACAAACGGTTACCCGTTTAGGTTGCTTGAGCTTGTTCTGGCATTTCTTAGATATCGTGTGGGTCTGTGTATTCACCGTTGTGTATTTATTAGGAGCAATGTGATGAGTCATTCAGCAGAAATTGAATCTCACGGCAGTGTAAAATCTTACTTAATTGGTTTTGTATTATCTGTGGTGCTTACTGCTATTCCGTTTTGGATAGTGATGACAGGTAACTTCAGTAAAGCCACCACTTTTTATAGTGTGATAGCGCTAGCGGTTGTGCAAATCGTCGTGCATTTGAAATATTTTTTGCATCTCGATTTTTCAATTCGTGGTCGTTTAAACACCTTTGCGTTTTTGTTTACCGCACTGATTATTGTCATGGTGGTTGGATTATCCATTTGGATTATCTATAGCGCTAACGCAATGATGATGTAGAGGAAGAGGTCACCATGAAAATAAAACGTTATATCGATATCACTAAACCAGGCATTATTATGGGGAATCTTATCTCTGTTGCTGGTGGGTTTTTACTTGCCTCTCGGGGAGATGTTGATCCGCTTTTAATGATCATGACAGTGTTAGGTTTATCGCTCGTGGTGGCCTCTGGCTGCGTGATCAACAACTGCATCGATAAAGACATTGATGGCAAAATGCAGCGCACGTGTAAGCGAGCTACTGTAACCGGAGACGTGTCTATTTCACGAGCATTGCAGTTTGGTGTAGCGTTGGCAGTTGTCGGGTTTGGCCTGCTAATGCGTTATACCAATAGCATTGCCGTGGGGTTTGCTGTGCTGGGGTATGTGGTTTATGTAGGCGTATATAGCTTATATATGAAGCGTCGTTCGGTTTATGGCACGCTTGTGGGTAGTTTATCTGGTGCAGTGCCGCCTGTAGTGGGGTATTGCGCCGCAAGTGGTCAGTTTGATGCGGGTGCGGGTATATTGCTGTTAATGTTTAGTTTGTGGCAAATGCCGCACTCCTACGCTATCGCTATTTTTCGTTTTGATGATTACGCCAAAGCCAATATTCCAGTTCTACCTGTGGCCCAAGGGATCGCTAAAACCAAGCTACATATCGTTCTATATATAGCGGTTTTTGCTATTGTTAGTGCACTACTGCCGTTAAGTGGATACACGGGGTTGACCTTTATGAGTCTGGCCTGCGTAACGAGTCTATGGTGGTTGGTTATGGCGCTTCGGGGCTATCGTAAAAATATTGAGTTGGTGGTGTGGGCCAGACAAATTTTTGGCTTTTCAATTTTGACGATCACCGCTTTAAGCGTGGCAATGGCGTTTGACTTTCAAGTATTAGCACCAAGTTTTTTGGTGATCCTTAGCTAAGCCACCTATTCATAAGGTTTCTCTAAGTTACCCCACAACCTACCTGGTTTGAGGGGTGACTTGAGCCAATAATGCCAGCAACGCACTTAAGGTAATCGGCTTGACCATATGATGATTAAAGCCCGCTTCGCTGGACTTACGCCTGTCTTCGTCTTGCCCCCAGCCAGTTAGGGCAATAATAGTGATGTCTTTCCCCCAATCGAGTTTCCGTATAGCGGTACACACTTGATAACCATCAAGTATGGGTAAACCAATATCGAGCAGTATTACGTCAGGTCTATCTTGCTCTGCGGCGATTAACGCCTGCTCACCATCATATACCACCCGCGTTTTATGCTCGTGCATATCAAGCAACATTTGCATGCTGTCAGCACTGTCTTGGTTATCATCCACAATCAATACATTTAGGGCCGCAAGAGGTGTCAGCTTTGTTGGTTTTTTGCTGACTATTTTCGGGTTGGCTGTAACCGGTTTACAGGGTAAATACACGATAAATTCGCTGCCATGCCCTAGACCTTCACTGCGACATTCAACGTGCCCGCCATGCATTTCAACCAAACGCTTTACCAAGGAAAGCCCAATACCTAAGCCTCCTTCTGATTGCTCTAGGTGCTGATCAATCTGGGTAAATAGATCAAATACCTGAGTGCGCATATTCTCTGTGATCCCCAAACCATTGTCTTTTACACTTATTTGCACCTGTTCGGCATCTTGCGTGACACTTAGGGTGATTTCCCCGCGCTTGGGTGTGTACTTACAGGCGTTATTCAGCAAATTGCCCAATACTTGTGCCAGACGAGCGGGGTCGGCTTTCATATAAATAGTGTGCTGTGGTAAATCTACCTGTAAATTATGTCCTAAGCGATTAACGTATGGCATCGCCATTTCAACCGCGTGTTCAATAATTTGGCCAAGATCTACTTGCTTACGTTTGAGTGATAATTTGTCTTTCGATATTCGGCTAATATCCAGTAAGTCATCTATCAATCGCACCATCTGCTTCACTTGCCGCTCCATGGTGATCACAGCTGATTGCACCATGGCAGGCTCAGATTGTACGTTACGAATAAGCTCCATAGAGTTAAGCAGGGGCGCGAGCGGGTTACGTAACTCATGAGCAAGGGTGGCTAGAAACTCATCTTTTCGCTTGTCGGCAGTTGACAACTTATCGGTAATTTTGGCGAGCTTTTCAGCCATTTTCCGCTGCTCCGTCACATCGGTATTGGTGCCAAAAAAGCGCACTAGCGTGCCGTTGTGATCGTGAATAGCATTCATTCGTGATAAGAACCAACGATAATTTCCGTCGCTGCCCCTAAGGGGAAACGTGTCTTCCCAATCTATACCTTGCTCTAAGCATGCAGCGAATTTAGCGAATACCGCCTCTTCGTGATCGGGGTGGTGGTGTTTCTTCCAACCGCCATGTAGATTTTGCTCTAAAGATGCACCAGTAAACGTCAACCAGCGCTGATTAAACCATTCAATTTCCCCCTGGGCATTCGCCATCCAAGCGAGTTGAGGCACGTTGTCAGCCATGGCACGAAAGCGCTCTTCACTTAAGTGCATTAACTGTTCATTTTGATGCCGCTTGATCACTAATTCAGCGGTGCGCATAATGATATCGAGATTGTCGTAATCTACTCGATCGGGTGATTGTGGCGTAGGGTAGTACATTGCAAAAATACCCAGCACGTCTTTACCCGAGAGGATTGGCAGTGACCAACACGCTCGCAAATTATGCTTAAGTGCTATGTCTTTACATTCACTCCATAAAGGATCGCTGGCAATATCCGCCACGAACACTTCATGTTTACTCGCTGCAGCTGCGCTGAAAGCTGAATTAATAGCATTAATAGGCAAGCCATCTATATGTTGAATATAAGGTGTGGGAAGACTGGGGCCCACAGTAAATTTGAGTGTTTGGGTGTGCGTATCAACCAACATAACACTGCCCATCATGCCATTGACCGAATGCTCTTCTAAGGACAACACCAATGTTTCAAGTACATCATTTAGGGACGCCTCTTGCGCCATTAATTCCAGAGCATTGGTTTGAGCAGCTAGTAGGGCTTCAGTGCGTTTTCGTTCACTGATGTTGGCAACTATCCCTAACATACGTGTAGGTTTGCCATCGTTTTCGCCATAAAGGCTGGCATGCACTGCAAGCCAATGTATGCTTTTATCTGGCCATATAACCCGATATTCACCGCGAAAGTCGCAACCCTGATCTAAAGACTTATTAAATTTTCGTTTGATTTCTGCTTTATCATCAGGGTGCACATGTTCAAAGAAGCCGGATACGCCCCATAATTCATCTGGTATTCCTTCTGGGTAGCCAAAACACCGATCATGGTGCAGTGAACGACGTGTTCTACCGTTAGTCAGATCTAACTCCCAGTCTCCTAACTGCGCAGCTTCTAATGTAATATCCAGCGTGGTTTTACTGGCTCGCAGGGTGTCTAAAACCCGCAGGTGTTCGGTTCTCACCCAATAGCGTCTTGCAAATTCAATGACCAGATCTATTTCATCATCACGCCATATGTAAGGCGCGTTGCGATACACCGCCAATACAAAATTGTTTTTTCTGTCCAAACTAATAGGCACACAAATTAGCGCACCTATACCACGTCGCTGACACTCGCCTTTAGCATATCTTGGATCGCTTACGACATCGTTAACCACCAAACTAAGGTTTTCAGCCTGACACATGGCGACTTCAAAAGGGATATCTCCGTTGGCCTCAAATGATGCGAGATCAGTATCGCTTTGCCAGTGATGGGTAATCGTTAGTTGGTCTGAAATCGGGTGCGTTTCACAAAAAATACATGCGCTTAAGTTCAAATGCTTGACGAGACTATCTGTGATAGTAGTTTTGATTTTATCTAAACTACTGAGACTGAGTAAATCGGCGCTGATCTGCGTGAGCATCGCTGAATTGCGCTCTGTGCGTTTACGGTTAGTGATATCGATACCAGACGGAATAAGCTGAATTACGCTGCCATGTTCATCAAAAATCGGGTGCAACATAAAATCAATATCAATAAAGGCATTGTCGCCAAGGCGCGCAATGGTGTCGAACCGCGATGGCACGCCGTGCTTAGCTTTATTAATTGAGCGGTGAATGAGCTGCTGAACTTTCGTGTCGTGGGACCACCAATAGGTTTCTTCGAACGGTAAGCCAATGACTTCGCTTTCTTTTAAAGAAGCAGATACCAAAGCTGTTTTGTTGGCCTCGCGCAGGATCCCGTCAGGGGTCATGACCCCCATAAATACCGCAAAACGTTCTAACACGTCGGTAACGACTTTACCGTTATTTTCTGCGGCAAGTATTTTGTGATTACCGCGGAACGAGTCAAGCTCGGTCTGTTGCCGAGCATATTTGGTGAACAACAGACTTAACAGCATACTGAGCGAGAAAAACCATAGCGCTTGTAAAGAGAACGCAGATATAAGTGCATAGGGAATATGATGACTGAAAATATAACTGACCACGCATATGGCACTAAAGGCAATTAGACTGGTGGCGGTTTTCTTCTTGTTAATAGATGTGATCAGTACGGCAGGCAAAAATAACCACAGTGCTTCACCCGGCGCAAATGCACTAACCAAAAGCGTTGCGAAAAAAGTCGCCATAGCAAATGCGAAAAATGCCCACAAGTAGCCTGTTAGGTACCCATAGACGTCTTGAAATTGGGTGCGAAAATGCATTATGTAAATCCGTTCGTAGAGGGAATATTAGCCTTCTTAATCTTCGGCGATTCTGCACGGTTCTACAGTTATTTCAAGCTTAGTTGATAAATAAAAAAGCCGTTTAGGTTGACCCTAAACGGCTATGCAGTTTGAAATATCAAATAGGTCTACGTAGTGACCCACTAAATAGTTTATTTACTGATCCTTTTGTACTTCAAGCGATGAGGTTCAACCACATCTTTGCCTTGGGTTTCTTTTAGCCAAGTCGAGTACTCGGTGTAGTTACCGGCAAAAAAGTTAATTTTACCTTCATCACGGTAATCCATGATGTGCGTAGCGATACGGTCAAGGAACCAGCGATCATGGGAAATAACCATGGCACAGCCGGGAAATTCAAGTAGCGCGTTTTCTAGGGCGCGTAACGTTTCTACGTCCAAGTCATTGGTGGGTTCATCGAGTAATAGCACGTTACCACCGGCTTTTAGCAACTTAGCTAAATGTACTCGGTTACGTTCACCACCAGATAAGTCTTTAATAAACTTTTGCTGGTCATTACCTTTAAAGTTAAAACGGCCGCAATACGCACGACTATTTAATTCGAAGTTGCCGATGCGAATAATGTCTGAATCGTCAGAAATTTCTTTGTAAACGGTATTATTGCCGTCCATATGATCACGGAACTGATCAACACTGGCTAATTTCACCGTCTTACCAACAATAACCTCGCCAGAATCTGCTTTTTCTTCACCGCTTAACATTCTGAATAAAGTCGATTTACCGGCACCGTTTGGTCCAACGATACCGACGATGGCGCCTTTAGGCATGGCGAAGGTTAAGTCATCAATTAATAAGCGATCGCCGTAGCTTTTACGTAGGTGGTTAACTTCGATAACTTGCTCACCTAAACGCTCACCCGGTGGAATAAACAATTCATTGGTTTCATTGCGTTTCTGATAGTCACCCGTGCTTAGCTCTTCAAAGCGAGCCATACGCGCTTTACTTTTCGATTGGCGACCTTTGGCGTTTGAACGAACCCATTCTAATTCGGTTTTAATCGATTTTTGACGGGCACTTTCGGTTTTCTCTTCTTGTTGTAATCGGGCGTCTTTTTGCTCTAACCAAGATGAGTAGTTGCCTTCCCATGGAATACCTTGGCCACGGTCAAGCTCTAAAATCCATCCTGCTACATTATCTAGGAAATAACGGTCATGGGTGATGGCCACAACGGTGCCTTCATAGTCATGTAGGAAACGCTCTAACCAAGCAACAGATTCTGCATCTAAGTGGTTGGTTGGTTCATCGAGTAATAGCATGTCGGGTTTTTCAAGCAATAAACGACATAGGGCGACTCGTCGGCGCTCACCACCTGATAATATGCTGACATCTGCATCCCAAGGCGGCAAACGCAAAGCATCGGCGGCGCGTTCAAGAGCATTATCTAAGTTGTGACCGTCTTTACTTTGAATAATAGCCTCTAGCTCGCCTTGTTCTTTGGCGAGGGCATCAAAATCGGCGTCTTCTTCGGCGTAAGCTGCGTAGACTTCTTCAATGCGCTTTAACGCGTGAACTACATCGGCCACGGCTTCTTCGATATTACCGCGCACATCTTTGCTTTCATCGAGTTTGGGTTCTTGTGGTAAGTAACCAATCTTTAAGCCTGCTTGGGGAATAGCTTCGCCTTCAATGTCTTTATCAAGACCAGCCATAATTTTGAGCAAGGTTGATTTACCCGAGCCGTTTACGCCCAGTACCCCAATTTTGGCACCGTGGAAGAAGCTCAGGGAAATGTCTTTAAGAATAAACTTGTTCGGAGGCACGATTTTGCCCACACGATTCATGCTATATACGTATTGCGCCATGATGTAAATTACTCCAGAAAATTTGGCCTATTGTAAACACTGGGCATAAGCGATGAAAGCATAAGCTGAGACTATTTTTGTATTTAACGCTGGTGATGACTTGAATGGATAAATTGGTTTATGTATCCATTTGATATTAAGGTGATTAGTTAGGTTTTAGTGAAGCCTTTTGCTGTTGTGCATTGGCACACATTCATTGACAAAATTCGAAGTGCATAGCCTTCGTCACTCGCGTAGTATTTGCTCCACTGCCAAGTATTAAAAACCACAAGATTCATAAGCTAAAACATTAAAAGAGAGTGCTATGTTAAAAAAATCTACTATTTTCGTTATTTGTGCGGGACTCTTTTGTCAACCAGTATTGGCTAGTCGCTTAGTTGAAAATGCACTGGTTGAATATGCTGGTCAAGAGTTAGACAGCGCTAAAGCATTGCTGATTAAAACGGTCAATATTAACAGTGGCACAATGAATTTTGCTGGGGTGAAAGAAATAGGCGATATTATGCGCCAAGAATACGACGCGCTGGGTTTTAAAACCGAGTGGGTTGACGGCAGCGAATTTAACCGGGCAGGACATTTAGTGGCGACCTATGAGTCGAGCACCCATCCTACGGGAACAAAGTTACTGTTGATTGGCCATTTAGACACAGTATTCGCCAAAGACGATAACTTTCAAAGTGCCAAAGAAATAAACAGTGAGCACATCGCTGGCCCTGGCATTTCTGATATGAAAGGCGGAAACGTGATCATGTTAGCGGCGATTAAGTCGCTAAAAGCGCAAAATATGTTGCAGCGCCTAAATATCAAAGTGGTATTAACCGGCGACGAAGAGTCGAGTGGGCGTCCATTGGCAAAATCAAAAAAGGCGTTGGTCGATGCGGCGAAGTGGGCTGATGTTGCGCTTGGATTTGAAGATGCCGACGGTGATATTCGCACAGCGGTAACCGCTAGACGCGGCGCGGCGACGTGGCAAGTAACCACGTCAGGCAATGCGGCGCATTCATCACAAATTTTTACTGAAAAAGTTGGAGATGGCGCCATTTTTGAAATGGCCCGTATTTTACAAGCATTTCGTTTGCAGTTGGCTGAGTTGCCACTCCTTAGCTTCAACCCTGGAGTGATTGCGGGTGGTACGCGGGTAACACCGAATAAAGGCGGTGACGAAGTCACTGCCTTTGGTAAGACCAATGTAGTCGCGCAAAGTGCAACGGTAAAAGGTGGTTTGCGGGCTGCGTCTGAAGAGCAACTGATAGAAGCGCAAAAAATCATGCAAGAAGTTGTTAGCCAACATCTTGCGCAAACCGATGCTACCTTCACATTTGACGATGGCTATCCGCCAATGAAAGAAACCAAAGGTAATAAGTCACTACTGGCCCAGTACAGCCAAGTCAGTGTTGATTTAGGCTATGGCCCTGTTAGTGCGGTTAACCCGCGTAATGCGGGTGCCGCCGATATCTCGTTTACCGCTGGGCACGTAAAAATGGCCATAGACGGGTTGGGCTTAATGGGCGACGGAGGGCATACCAAAGAGGAAGTGGCCGACATGACCACCTTTAAGCAAAACATCGAGAAAACAGCCGTATTGATGTATCGCTTATCTAATCCTTAATGAAGTCATTATGCCGTTCGTACAATGAACATACAGTAGACTCTAAGCCAAATTGGCGTTAGCGCTGTCAGTGCTAATCAATGGGTCTATAACACGACTATCGCTGAGCGGCTTGTGACACCTTGCTAGGTCACAACAGTTAGCATTGGCCGCTTAGTTTGCAATCGCTCTATTTTAAGAGTGCCAAAGGAGGAATATGAAATCGTTTAATTGGGGCATTATCGGCCCAGGTTCAATTGCAGATATGTTCGCTGACGCGTTAGCGCCGTCAACGCGGGGCAAACTATACGCGGTAGCCAGTCGTAACCTAGCCAAAGCGCAAGCCTTTGCTGACAAATACTCAGTGAGTAGCGCAGCAGGTGAAACAGCTGCAGCTGATAATGACTCAGCGGTTAAAGACCAGAAACCCAAGGCTTACGGCAGTTATCAAGAGTTGCTTGACGATCCCAAGGTAAACGCCGTGTACATTGCAACACCGCAAAGCCTGCATTATCAACAAGCCAAAATGTGCTTAGAGGCTGGCAAACATGTATTGATGGAAAAACCGTTGACCATAAATGCTGCGCAAACTGAAAAACTCATAGCACTGGCGCAAAGTAAAAATTTACTGCTGCAAGAAGGGCTATGGAGCCGTTTTATGCCGTGTTTTGAGCAAGTAAAATTGTGGCTAGATGAAGACCGTATTGGTGAGCTGCAATATATTTGTTCGGATATTGGCTTTGCCTTTGGTGATGAGCAAGGGCATAGATTGCATGATCCAAATTTAGGTGGCGGAGCGTTACTCGATTTAGGAGTGTATAGCATTACGCTTAGTCAGTGCTTGATGCAGGAACATCCAAGCGAAATAAGTGCTATGAGCCACTTTGGCAAACGTGAAGTAGATGAAAATACCGTCGTTAGTATGCGCTACCCGTCAGGGCGTTTTGCGCAGTTCACCTGCACCATTGCTGCACAGGCGAGTAATACCATGACGTTAATGGGCACGAAAGGGCGCATCGTGTTGCCCTATATGTTCTGGAACGGGAACAAGGCCATCTTACAAAAAGAAGGTGCCCAAGACGAAGTGATTGAATTTTCTCATCGTGTTAATGGCTTTGAATATCAAATCGAAGAAGCCATGAAAATGATCGATAAAAAGCGCGTGTGCAGCCAATTTATGCCCCATGACGACAGCCTTGCTGTGATGCAAACCATGGACGAAATTCGCCGCCAAATTGGCCTGAAATTTAGCCCTGACGCAGAGCGCATTTAGGGCGAGATGGTCACCGCTGTATAAGTGGTGATCTATCTTTACATTATTCAGTTATAAAACATTGCATTAAAGCTATGTACAAAAAGTACAAAATGACTAGAATGTGCGCTCTTTTAAGCACTTAAATAGCCAGCGTAGCATTGCGTTTGATGGAATTTGCAGCCACGGCGTTAAGTGTCTATTGAGAATGTTGATTCTTGATAGGCCACAGCGTAACGGTTTAGCTAGTTCTATTAAGCAAGTGTAGCGGGCGCCCCTGAGGAGACCTGATGTTATCACGTGACATGAATATTGCCGATTTTGATCCCGAATTGAGTCAAGCTATCGCGCAAGAAACCCAGCGCCAAGAAGATCACATTGAGCTGATCGCCTCTGAAAACTACTGTAGTCCCCGGGTGCTTGAAGCCCAAGGTTCACAGTTAACCAATAAATACGCTGAAGGCTATCCGCACAAACGCTATTACGGCGGCTGTGAATATGTCGATGTTGCTGAAGACTTAGCCATCGCACGGGCAAATCAATTATTCGGTTCTGATTACGCTAACGTACAACCTCATTCAGGCTCACAAGCCAACTCAGCGGTCTTTATGGCATTGCTTGAAGCGGGCGATACCGTATTAGGTATGAGTTTGGCTCACGGTGGTCACTTGACGCACGGTGCCCACGTTAGCTTTTCAGGTAAAACCTATCACGCAGTACAATATGGTATTGATGAGCAAACGGGTAAAATCGATTATGACGCCGTTGAAGCATTAGCCTTAGAGCATAAGCCTAAAATGGTTATTGCTGGTTTCTCAGCGTACTCTGGTATTGTTGATTGGCAGCGTTTCCGTGAAATCGCTGACAAAGTAGGCGCATTTTTATTGGTTGATATGGCACACGTTGCTGGTTTAGTCGCGGCTGGTTTGTATCCAAACCCACTGCCTCATGCCCACGTTGTTACCACGACTACCCATAAAACCCTAGCGGGCCCGCGTGGTGGTTTGATTTTGTCAGCTTGTGGCGATGAAACCATTTATAAAAAATTAAACAGTTCAGTTTTCCCTGGTAATCAAGGCGGCCCGTTATGCCATGTTATCGCGGCTAAAGCAGTGGCGTTTAAAGAAGCCCTACAGCCTGACTTTAAAGAATACCAGCAACAAGTATTACTAAATGCCAAGGCAATGGTTAGCGTAATGCAAGAACGCGGTTACAACATCGTGTCTGGCGGCACTGAAAACCATTTGTTCTTACTTGATTTGATTGCGAAAGACATCACAGGTAAAGATGCTGACGCCGCCCTAGGCCGCGCAAACATCACTGTAAACAAAAACTCAGTACCAAACGACCCACGTTCACCGTTTGTTACCAGTGGTTTACGTATCGGTTCACCCGCGATTACCCGCCGCGGCTTCAAAGAAGCCCAAGCGAAACAAGTCGCGACGTGGATTTGTGATGTTATCGACAATATCGAAGATGAATCCGTCATCGAACGCGTTAAAGGCGAAGTACTGGCCCTGTGCGGCGAGTTCCCTGTTTACGGCTAAACTGTAGATAGTTCGCATAATAAAAACGCACCTTTTTAGGTGCGTTTTTTTGTGGCTAATTGATTGAGTTCAGTTCCTAAGTCAAAGAGCGCGTCAAATAATTGACTCTATAACCAATAGTTTAGTTCGGTTTCGATAGTATTTGAAGATGCTGTCTAAGCCGCCTTCTCAACGGAAAGTGTGTTCAATCAAGCTATCGGCCTAATATTAAGGCTTATTCAGTGTTAACAACATTTAGCAGAGTTTGATACTTAGTGTCTAACTTTTTAATTGGCGTGAAATTTGCTCAGCTAATCTATTAATATTATTTGATTTAAGTTGTGGATATCAAAATGTCGCGATTGATAAAAGTTACGTCCCTTACTCTAGTATCTAGCGTGTTATTTGGTTGTTCTTCTTTTAATTCTATGGATTCATTTAACGTGTTCGCTGATGGTGAGCCAAGCCCTCAAACACGGTTGTGTGCTGACGACACCGGCGAGTTTCACGAATGTCACGACATGCTCATAGATAACACCCAAGTAAAGGTTGTTGAGCGTGATCCCCGTTTATTTCATACTGATTTTAATTTTCAGCGTCTCGGTGAATATACCGAACAGATGGCAACGGATATGCAATTCGACTTACGAGATAGCATGATTGATACACCGGTGGCGGTGGCATCTTTTGTCTATTTAGACTCATCGCTACAATCAACCAACGAATTAGGCATTCAATTGGCTGAGAGCCTTATGAGTGAGTTGCAAAACGTAGGCTTGCCAATGAGCGATCATAAGCTGACTGGTTTGATCAATGTTAACGCCCAAGGAGACTTTGTTTTCTCACGCAATAAACTTGAATTAAAAAATAACCCAAACATTGGCTATGTGGTCACAGGCACCATGATAAAAAATGCCCGAGGCGTCATGGTGAATGCGAGAATGATTAATATTAAATCTAACGAAGTGAAAGCTAGCGCATCGAAGTTTTTGCCAAAAGCTATTGTGGATAATTTGATCTAAAGCGGCTTAAAATTTTCAAGTCAGAAATCAAAAATTTTGTATCATGTTATTTTCCACCTTTTATCTTCCATTCACAGAACTTTATCATCCATCGGTAGCATAAATATAAAGCGCGGCAGCAATTTGCCTGACGCAGCTTTTCAAGGCGATGATTTGCCGTCAAAATTAGAACGCTGTGGGTTCTGCAAGCAATACTCATTAGCAATAGGCCTCAATGCAGCCCTACTCATAGTAGATGTCGTTTTATTCGATACGTGCGTATAAATTAATATACCTAAAAAGGTTGAATTTATTCACTTATTTGCATATATATCCACCCTTACTGAATACCCTTTCCAGATAAAAACAGGGAATACGAGGCATATGATGCCGTTTAAAGGACTAAATTCTAAGAAATCCCTATTAAAGATACGAATTGTTCATTTTTTAATCGGTTTGTGAGCTGATGATTTTTATTAAAGATTTATAACATGTAGCCGTTAAAGTAAATGTACCACTTAAGGCTTTTTGCAAATCGTTAATTGATAATCAAAGACAAGTCTTTTGACTCTTCAATTAGCATAACGTTGTTAGATAGGAGTGTTGCTATGCAACCAAATAAAACGAAAATCAGCTTGATCCTTGGAGCACTGTATTTGGGAGTGTCCGGCACTTCTATGGCCGCTTCCGAACCATTCATTATAACGGCTACAACAATTGAAGATGTAGAAATTGAGGAAACGACTCCACTCAGTTTTGGAGCTAATATCTTTATTACAACTGGCTCATGCACAATGGATGCTGCGGCACCTCCTACAGCTGATTTGCAAATCGGCAAAGGCGCAGATGATGCTGAAGTGGGTTACGGACTATTAAGTGGTGATGCTTGCATTGCTGGAGCAAAAGGAACACCTGGTGTATATACCGTTAGTGGTTCGGCAGGGTCAGTAGTTAATATTACCTTAGGGGGTATTACAACTGCTGATTTTACATATGTGCCTGACAGCAGTGCTTACAGTAGTTATGACGGTACGACAGGCGCAGATTCAATGGGAGCATTGTCTGCGTCTGCTACCACGACAGATACCTTAGCTGCAGCTGACGAAGACAGTGCGGCTACAACTCAGCATGCAATTGGTGGCGAATTAGTCTTCACGTTAGGTGGCACCCTGACAATATTGCAAGATTTAACGCCCGAAACTGTTTACGACGCTGAAACCTTCTTAGTGACAGTAACTTACTAACTTACGTCAATTTAGTGACATTTATATGGATTAAAGGAGCTTTATAATGAAAGCTAATGTTTTACAAAAATCACTGATTACGGCAAGTTTGTTGGTCGGTTTGTCTGCCACTGCTAATGCAGCGGAAGAGCCTATGTCGTTTTCATTTGAGACAATAGTGGATGTATCTATAGCTGAACTTCAGGCTTTAGATTTCGGAGAAGATCTTGCTATAACTTCAAATACTAATTGTACCCTCTTAGTTAGCACAACAGCGAACCCAGGCTCAGTTGCAGCTAGACAAGGTTTAGGTACGGCGTTGCCTGCAGGTACGACGTATCAGACTAGAACGGGTGATTGCGATAACAATGGAACTGGCACAGCTGGCATTTATACTGTTACTGGCGCGCCAGGAGTTGATGTTACTGTTACTGTTAACCCAATTGCTCCTGCCGGTGATATTGACTTCTCGTTTTTGCCTACAGGAGTGGCTGTTAACTATGTATTAGATACTGGTGACGATACGTTAGTAGACATTGCTAGTGGGGCTGACACCGACATCAGATTAGCTGCAGCTGGTGATGTATCCTTAACGGGTAGTCCAATTCCGGGGCAAACGTACGTTTACGTTGGCGGAACGTTAACGGCACAACGCACCCTTACAGCTGGAACAACTTACAATACGCAAACTTTTATTATAGATGTAGTTTATTAATTAAAAGTGTTGTTTGTATAGTTAAATGGAGTTGTAGCGCCATAACGTCTGAGTGTATTTACTCTTAAACGTTATGGCATTTTTTTTGCTTTGCAAATAATGTTTTCACTCGCAAAGACCGTCAGCAGTTTCATAGAACTAAGTAACGAGGGCATCAATGATTCAAATATTTCATTTTGTTAGGGCTGAACATATATTAACAAGGCTTAATATCAGGTTTACCAAAATTGGTCTTTTTGTTGGGGGGGTAATACTCTCTCATTTAACTTTCGCGAATAATATTAGTTTGTCCACCCAGCGAATCTATGTAGACCAAAAGCACTCTAGCACTAACTTCGATATTAAGAATCGTGATAGTACCGCACAAAAATGTGATCTTGGAATTACATATTTTGAATTTGACGAAAATGGCATTATGTCTGCCTATTCAGGCGTTTCTCCACCGGATAATGCGGCAGAGAACGTTGTTCGATTTTCACCCAAACATTTTGTAATTAAGCCTAATGCTAAGCAGACAGTGCGCTTTAGATTAAGGCGTAAAAGTGATACTCCAGTTGTCGAACACAGAAGCTACGTCACGCTTCAATGCAAAAGTACGCAAGCTAGCGAGAAAATAAGTGTAAATGGGGAACTGGCATCTATTCCGCTGCGCTCCCAATTGCAGCAAAATATTCCCTTAATTGTGAGGCCAAGAAAGTTAGACGCAACACTAAAATTTAGTGATGTAACATTAGTTGATAATAAACTTTCGTTTGTATTATCTCGTGAAGGAACGAAGTCTGTTTACGGCAAAGTAACGGTAGTTAATAAAAGTAATGGGCATATATTGAACGAATCAGCCAACTTTGCTATTTACCATGAAACGAAGCAAAAGTATTTGCAAATGGCAGTACAAGAAAAGATTTCACTTGATGGTATTGTACTAAAATTTAATGAGTCGGAGCGCGAAGGTGATCTTTCTGCCGTATGGTCAAATAATATTGTTAGTCTGTAGATTGAGGTTTAAATTTATGAAAAAAGTCACTTCAAAGCGCTGGAATGCTTATATCGTTCGCTTTCTGCTCACTATTTTTACCTTATCTACACTTATTAGTTCATATAGCCATGCTTTGGGCCTATCAACTTTTCGAATTTATTTGGATAATGACCAGCGAACCAAAAATTTTATTGTGTACAACAAAGACGAGTATACGCAGCATTGTAAACAATTTTTAAGGCACTATGAGATAAATGTAGATGGTGAATTAAAAGCATTGCCATTAGATGTTGTGCCAGATATTGCGGCTAACGCTTGGATTCGATTTTCACCTCGTCACTTTAGTGTTGCACCTGGTACATCTCAAACAGTTAAATTTCAGTTGAAGCGAAGAGCCAAAACCATTGCGGCAGAATATAGAGCGCATTTGTCACTCGAGTGCAGCTATGATCAAGATGAAGTAAAACTAAATAATGATATTCAATATGGTCTACAGCCTACATTAAGGCATAACATTCCTATTGTGGTGCGAACCGGTAAGTTGGAAGCCTCTATACAATTTGATCACCTTAATATTTCTGGTGAAACCTTGAGTGTTGACATTCTTCGCTCTGGCGAGCGTTCGGTAAGTGGGAAACTAGAATTAATCGACAGTCGTTCAAACCAAGTAATTAGTAAACAGCAACACGTGAATATTTATCAAGAAATGGAATTTAAAAACGTCAAATTATCGACTAACGGTATCGACCAAGCCCACTTGATTTTAAAGTTTAGCGAAAAAGATGAATTGACGGGACCAGTAGTAGTTGAGCAGAAGCTGGGTTAAGGCCTAATCATTCTTCTAGCCTTCTATTCTCGCGCTAAAATCACCCTAAATTATCGCGACAAGAACTCAACTTTAAGTTAACTGTTTCAATTAAGTATTTTCGTACATGCAATTTCGGAAAGTTTATTGTTTGAGATTGTTCTGGCGGTCTAGGTAGGCCGTTTAAGTTTTTGGTTATCAAACACCGAAACGAGTCTCTCCTAAGCGTTATTCTCAAAAATAGTAATGCCTTCAAACTGTTACACTCCTTTCTTTTATTATGTTGGTTTGGCACAAAATCTGCAAATTAAATTCATTATGCCACTAAGTGTCAACATTCAGACAACTCTGGACACGCAGATTGCCAAATGGAAGTTATATAATGTTGTATCACCAGCCTCTTTTTTTGCACTTCAACTTGTCCATTAAATTGGTTGTCTAGCATGCTGAGTATTGCACGCACGCTCGCGTTTTTAGGCCTGCTCCTGAGCTTTCATGTTGTAGCCAAGGAATTAAGGCTAGTTACGTTAGATGAAAATGACTTTTTATTGTTAGCAGTTCAACTTAATAAAAATACGGTTAATAGTAGCGTTGATGCATATCTTTATGATGAGCAGTTGATGCTGGCGATTGAGCCGCTATTTAATAGCTTAAAGCTACGTTACCAACTTAGGCAAGACAGTCTCACCGTGTGGAAAAACGATACGAAGATTGAGTATCAGTTCGTTGGTATAGAAGGTGATAGCTCGTCTTGGGATATCTGGGCCAACGATGGCTATTTTCAATACATTTCTCAGGGTACATTAGCTGAGCTTTTTGATATTACCACAGAGTTAAATCGTCAAAAGTTAACCTTTAGCATCACCCCTGAAGATTATCAGTTCCCGATCACCATTATTCAAGAGCAGGCTCAGCAGCGCTTTAGAAACCAGGCTTATCAATACAGAACGCCTAATAACGAACGAGTGCAAGTACCTATTACCGTGCCAGATCAATATAGACTGGCAACGCTGCCCCATGGAGAGGTATTTCATAGCTTAGGTTTGTCTGACGGTGAAGATAGTAACCGAACCAGTGTGCAGCTAATTTCGGACCTTTTTTATCACTCAGCCAGAATTAATCTGAATAAAAATCAGGGCGAGGATATTAGCGGCGGCTTGAATTTTACGCGTTATAAAACATCCCCTGATGACAGAATTTTAGGGGCGTTTGACCAATACTCCTTTGGCGACGTATCAAGTTATTCTGGGGGCAGCATCGCGGGCTCTCAGTCTGGGGTTGGGTTCTCAATACAGAGGAACAAAGACGATTATCGCCAAAGTAACACCTTAATTAATATAGAGGAGCAGGCTCCCCCGGGCTGGGAGGCTGAATTGTTCTTAAATAATCGATTAATTACGTCCACTACCGTACCAGAAACAGGTTTGTTAATTTTTAATGACGTGGATATATATTATGGTAGAAATGATTTTTTGATTAAGGTTTATGGCCCCTATGGTGAACTCGAAGAGTACCAACAGTCGTATCCTTTAACGGCTAACCCTTTAGCAGAAGGTAATATGGCCTACAGTGCTTTCGTTTTGGATAATCAACGTACCGTGCTAAATGGTAGCTCCGACGACGGTTTTAATTTGAACAGTGTTGGTGGCGCGTTTGACTATGGGATCAGTGATAGGTGGCAGTTAGGCTTTGCTGTGCAGAATTACACCGACCTAAATGATGATGATCGTCAGTTGTTGGGGATCAATAACTATCTAAACTTCCCTGGCATGTTACTCGAGAATAAGTTGATTATTAACGATGATGCTAAGTATGAGCAACAAACATCCATATCCGGTAGCCTTTTCGGTGAAGGGGTATATAGCCTAGAGTTTGATTCTAGCAATGGCTTTAACACGAATAGCGATAGTTATTCAGAAAGTGATGATTACCAGCAGTTCAGTCTAAATTACTCAGATTGGTTTTTGGGGTTACCTTTTCGGTTATCAGCCTCCCATTATAACAGTGGTGATGTGACAACACAGACCCTATCGCACAATACCAATGTTAGTTACCAACGCCTGCGGTTTACTCATAGTTTGAGTTACGCGAAAATTGAGCAAGACTTTCAAGGCGAAGATTTCACAACTGACTCATTGACTGGCAGCTTGGGGATAAGCGGATACCTAGGTAGAAACCTGCGTTTATCTGCTGACCTGCAATATGATACTGAGGGCAGTGACTTCCTTTCAGATTCTTCGCGAGTTACTGCACAGTATAAATGGCAAGACCCTTACTTTTTTACCCACTATTTCACCTATGATTATCGTCCTCTAACGGATTCAGATAATGATTGGCAACTGTCGCACCGATTAGCATTTGAAACAGAAGATTATCGGTTGAGTTTACGCAGTAACTATAGCGCTGATGAAACGTGGACATTTGCTCTGAATTTTAATTTCTATTTTGGTTACGACTATTATAACCAACGTGCATTAACGAGTAGTCAGATTTCCCAGCAGTCAGCCACATTAGATATTCATGCCTATTTGGATAGGCAATTAAATGGTATACCAGATGTGCTAGATTATAACCTGGAAGGGGTCGAATTTAACGGTAATCAAGATTGGCAGGGACTAACAACGGGAGAAAGTGGTAAAATTTTGCTTCCTGGGGCAACAGCGAACACACCGTTTCGGTTCGGCGCTACTTGGAAAGATGGCTCTAAAACCATTAACAATGATTATGTAGTTTATACACATCCCGGTGCGAGAGTGTCGGTGAACATGCCGTTTTACTTAACCACGGACATGGTTGGTTTTATATATCGTCAGGCCGAAAATGGAGATGTGCCGGTTTCACAAATTCGGGTTGACTTAGTAGAAGATAAAGGTGATGTGGTGCAAACCCAATTGACTGACATTGATGGTTATTTTGAGTTTATTAACATGAAACCAAACGCTTATTCAATCGTTGTAAATCAAGTTCACCTACATGAAAAAGCATTAACCTCCGATGTGATAGGTTACAAAATCAACACTCCCAATATCGGTGGTTTTACTGAGTTGCCACCTATATATGTTCGACAGCAGGTCAACAGTGACGATTTAGAGGATGAAAGAATTATCCCTTTCTCTTTAGCTGAAGACGATGTTGAGGTAATGGTATGGGATGAAAACGAAGACGTCCGTAGAAACTATTTTTCATTACCGACAGGCAAAAAAATTACCGCAGTTCATAGTTTAGCTGCCCCTAAGGTACTAAAAATCGGAGCAGAAACACAAACTGAAGTAATCGAGCAAAATAATGACCGGTTGTCTGATGTAACAACAGGAGTTCCTGAGCCTGAAGAAACCACACAAAGCACCGTACAACCGGCTCCAATTGATGGTGAATCTACTCAGAAGAGTGCAAGGGAAATTGACTCGCCGTCGGAAACCCCTGACAAAATTACGGGACCTGTTTATAGCTTGCAGTTAGGCGCATTTATGCAAAGAGATGGGGCAGTAAACATGGCCGATCGTTATGAAACAATGTTATTTGTGCCTTTAAGCGTAGTAAAAAGTAAACAAAGAAAATGGCAAACTATTTACAAAGTGTTTGTTGGGAAGTTCGATTCAAAACAGCAAGCAACCAGCTTCGCCAAGCGTAAAGAGTTACACTCTAATGATTACATGATTAAAGAAGTTAGCCGAAAGGACGTGGCTAAGCTGAAAGATATTGATTCCCCCCAACAGCAAGCGGCATCTTTCGTTGCGCTACCGAGTGACCTTAATAAAATTGTGAGAGAACATAAGGTGAGAGTGGATGATAATGCGGAGGGCGATTCGAAAGAGCAAGGTTGGGTAATACAGTTTCATGCGAGTAAAAAGCCGATACAAGATACTGGCAGCAAGCTTTTGCCGAGTGGTATACCGCTGTTTCAAGGGAATAAGTATATCGCTGAGTCTGGTTTAAATTGGCACTGCTTGATCAGCCAAACCTTTGATACTGAGCAGGATGCAATTAGTGTGTTGCAAGCCAATCAAATCAAAGGCTGGGTTAGCCGTCGCTCTGCTTATTCAGATGTTTCAGCTTGGTCTGATTCAGGAGTGAAATTATAAGATGATTCGATATGTTAAAGGTGTTTTTCTGAGCGCATTATTGATCGTTACGTTTAGTCTTCATGCTGAAGATTTACCTTACCTTAATACGGTGCAGCAGTTAGAGTTTGGTGAGTTAATGGGATTTACTGGCTCATGTAGCTTAGATTATGACTCGAAAATTTTAACGGACAATGGTGGGAGCCTTTGTCCGTTTTCTGGTGTCAGATATGGAGAGCCAGGGAAATATCTTATTGTGGCGAATTTCAATGCTGATGTAGAAGTTCAAATTACTAGTCATACTGCTAATGGTGACGGCATTTTGTATACGCCGAGTGGCATTTTCCGGGTTCATGGTGAACCCGACATCCCAATTATTGCAGATCAAAAACAAACCATTTCGAGCGGTACTACCGGCGTAATAACGATATTGCTGGGCGGAACCTTGACGTTAACCGCCAATAAGGCTTTTGATACCACGTTTACCGTCACGACTGAGCAAGGTATTATTTTTAATGAGGTTGATTAGTCTTGCTGTAGTGGTATCGATTCTATTACTGAGCGCTTGCCAGTCCAATTTGCAGAAGGCAGGTAGAAGCCATGCTTTAACCTTCAGCAAGTGGCAAGAGTTAAGTCGGTATGCAGGTAAAAGCTATTTGTCTAGTCAGGTGCCTATTCGTATCGTGGGTGAGTTAACCATTGAGCAAGAAGACCAAAGAAGGCGATTTGTGTTAACTAACATTCGCTTAGCTAAGCAGGAAACTCCCTACCAGATAAACTTGTTGCACCCGCAATTCGAAGAAAAATATATATGCACACCACAGTGTTTACAACTTACTGAGTACCTGCTGGAAAATACAGAAAGTAACACCTTACTAACCCGGTACTTTAAACAGCAAGAGTTTGAATTGTTTAAATTTTACGGTGAGGTTTTTTCACTAGATAAAGAAATACAACAAGTAAAAGCAATAGATGAACGATATTTTCAACACTACATCGATTGGTTGATTTTTCAGCGCACAGAATCGGGTGATATACAGTCTTTCATAACATATCTTAAAAGTGCTTTTTCTGAGCAGGCTTACGTGTCGTTTATTTCAGATCCTCAAAAGCTATATTCACATCTAATGCATTCCGTTGAGGTTAGTGAAGAGAGCAGTGCTCTTATTGAAAACGGTGAGTGGCTAAATACGCCAGCGGTAGAAACTGAATTTTGGAGCGATGCCCAAATGAAAGAGCAGGATAATTGGAGCGATGCCCAAGTGAAAGAGCAGGATAATTGGAGCGATGCCCAAGTGAAAGAGCAGGATAATTGGAGCGATGAACCAACTAACGAAAGTGACACTTGGCGGAGTGCGGAGACCAGCGTAGCCTCGTTAAAACCAGAGCCTCGTTTTGATAATCAAGCAGAACAAGATTGGCAAGCTGCGAAGAATTTGAATATTGAACTAGGTGATTTGGTCTGCAGTACCAGCAGCGATGAATTTGGCAGTGTTCAAGAAATACGCGGTAAAACTATAGTGGTTGAGGTTGTTGGTAACACGTTGAGTTTAAAAGACGGGGTTAGTGTCGCTTCAAGCCATACCGATGTATTTAATGATAATGTTGTTAAGCGCTATGTCCCTGTCGAAAGTAAAGTTAAGCGCTTTGACAGGGAGCAGGTGTCGATATGTTACTTGGAGTAGCTATTGCGCATTAACTAATGGTTTAGCACTACGCTAAATAAAACGTTTAAAGGCTTTCATCAGCCCTGAACAATGGTCTTTTTAGCCGTGACCTTATCCGCCTCGACTTCTTGCATGCTTTTTTCATTCGTTATCATGGCACTGACTACATTGTTAGGAATAAAGCTTTGCGCTGAGCCGACCACGGCTTTTGAATCAATACCAACCATTCTGGCGTTGATTAAATAGCCATCGTTGTATTTGACCAAGGTGCCGCCAACCACGTAACGAATAGGTGAGTCGCCGTTTAATTCTTCGTAGTCCTTACTAAAGATGAAATCCCCATCGGGCGTCACACGAACATAATCTGTGGTTTTAAAATCAATCACAGGAATACCTAATTTGTGCACTTCGTGCATAATGCTTTCTGCCATCTGGGTGCCAATTAAATTCGTTTTGGTGTAATCGCTGTCTAGCATCACAAAACTTGTTACCGCGACAGGCGTGGTGTTGTTCACGTATTGCAGGTTGCCTGCTAAGTCTTGTATTAACCCACGTACATAATAGTTGATGTCTTTGGCGCTGCCATGAGGCTTTTTCGCCATTTCTAGCAATTTATGCTTAACGGCTGCGGGTTGGTTTGTGAGCAGCCTTTGCTGTACTTCGCCATTAAATTCTGCACTGGTGCTGATGGCCGATGATGAAAGTTGCTCTGCTTGTGTTTCAGATATTACCAATTGCTCGCTGTGAGGCTCTTCGTTAGCGTTGCTATCATCTGAGAACGGCATAATCGCCGACATTGAGGAGCAACCACCAAGGAAGCCAGTGCAAATTGCAACTAATAATAAAGGTTTCATGGTTTGCTCCTAATATGCATTTCGGTAGAGGCCGTTATTTTTTAACATGATTTTTTCTTGTTCCCACATAGCGTTGCTTGGGAAGACTTCGGTCGCTGCGGCAATGACTTTTTGACTACTTGCCTCGATTAAACGGGCATTAATGGCGATGTTTTTTTGTTGTAAAGAATAGGTGCCTGTTAAATAGTAATCGGTCTGTACGTTTGCGTTTATTTCGTTTATTTGCCGAGACAACATAAGATCTTGGTTATGTTGAATTTTAATAGCCGTTGCTGTTTTGAATTCAACTACGTTAAGCCCTGCTTGGGTGGCGAGGGTGACAAAACTTTCTTGAATTTGTTGGCCTAACTCGTTTGTCGAAGGCACATTTTTGCCATCCATGCTTTCGGTTGGCAAAAATGTGCCTACTGCCACAGACTTTTCCATATAGATCGGCTTGGCGGTGAAAAATAGCTGTTTAGCCAGTAACGCAACATAGTGATGCGTGCTGTACTGGGCGCTATTTACTTGAGTTGGTGTATCTGCGCTATCGTCAAATGAGGGAATGGCGCAGGCTGATAGTAATAAAACGCCTCCCCCAATTATGATTAACCTAGACTTTTTCACCTGATATCGCCTTTAAATTGACACTATTTATCGCTTTGGTAAATAACATAGCGATTTTTGTGCCACTTAAATGAATTAGCTGAATAAAGTGTGTGCCCTCTAAAGTGGCTTTTTAATTGTTGGGTCGGCATACTATGGGCTTCCTTTTACTTGGTTGAAGAATAATTGTTATGTTTTGTCCCTTCTGTTCTGTCCAAGAAACCAAGGTGATCGACTCTCGCTTAGTCGCCGACGGGCATCAAGTGCGTCGACGTCGTGAATGTACTATGTGTAAAGAGCGTTTTACGACCTTTGAAATGGCTGAGTTGGTGATGCCTCGTGTGGTCAAGCGTGATGGTTCGCGTGAACCGTTCAACGAAGACAAGCTGCGGGCTGGCCTTCAACGTGCCCTTGAAAAACGTCCGGTTAGCACCGAGCAAGTGGAGCAATGCATTAGTCGACTTAAGTCATCTATGCGTGCCACGGGCGAGCGTGAAATTACCAGCGAGTATCTCGGTAACTTGATTATGGACGCACTGAAAGAGTTAGATAAAGTCGCTTACGTGCGCTTTGCCTCTGTGTATCGTTCATTTGAAGATATCCGCGAGTTTGGCGAAGAAATAGCGCGATTAGGTGACTAACTCGTTACGTGAGTATTCACTTTTAGTGAATTGAATTTAAAAGGTTTTAGCGTGAATCAGTTCTCTGCCCATGACGCAAAAATGATGGCTTTGGCCATACGCTTGGCTGAAAAAGGCCAATATACGACGTCTCCAAATCCTAATGTGGGTTGTGTTATCACCCGTCCTGAAGGTGACATTATTGGCCAAGGTTGGCATAAAAAAGCCGGTACCCCGCATGCTGAAATTCATGCGCTTGCCCAAGCGGGCGACAAGGCACAAGGTGCTACAGCGTATGTTACGTTAGAGCCTTGTAATCATCACGGCCGCACAGGTCCATGTTCCCAAGCATTATTAAAAGCCGGCATTAAACGTGTTATTGCGGCCATGGTCGACCCGAATCCATTGGTGGCAGGCAGTGGCCTTAAAACGTTATGCGACGCTGGTGTTGATGTTAGCAGTGGTTTGCTTGAAAGCGCTGCCAAGGCGCTTAACCGGGGCTTTATTAAGCGCATGCAAACAGGGCAACCCTACATTACCGTTAAATTGGCATCCAGCCTGGACGGAAAAACCGCCCTTAATAATGGCCTAAGCCAATGGATAACGGGTCCGTTGGCGCGCCAAGACGTGCAGCGACATCGCGCTAAGAGCTGCGCTATTCTTTCAGGCTCGGGCACAGTGTTAGCGGATAATCCTTCGTTAAATGTACGTCATAGCGAGTTGGGTTATGCCAGCAAGGACATTTCAGCAGACGAACTTCGCCAGCCCACCCGCATTTTGCTGGACGGGCGCAATCAACTGCACCCTGATTTACATTTATTTAGCTTATCGTCTCCCATTGTGATTATAAATAGCCAGCCAAATAGCGGTGTATTTCCTGCTCATGTGGAGCAATATCAGGCGCTATCAAATGGGGCTCAGCTCGACTTACATAATGTGATGCAACACCTTGGCCAGCTTGGTTTCAACCATGTTTGGGTAGAGGCCGGTGCCAAGCTCGCAGGGGCGTTATTGCAGAATAAATTAATCGATGAATTGATTTTGTATCAAGCGCCCAAATTATTAGGGGATAAAGGCCGTGATTTATTTGCGGTGGACGAATTAACCCAAATGCAGCAAGCTTTTGCATTAGAATGGCAAGATGTTCGTCAAGTGGGGCCTGATCTAAAGCTGACGGCGTACTTCAAATAATTTTGCACCCGTATCGATGAGACCGCGTTTAGCGCGAATGCTCGGTATGTTTACGTTAAGTAGCACATTTAAGAAAAGTGAAAAGACAATATGTTTACCGGAATAATAGAAGATGTTGGGCACATTGAATCCTTAACGCCAACCGGCGATGATATTCGCCTCAGTATTCGGGTGAATAAACTGGATATGTCTGATGTGGCGTTAGGCGACAGTATTGCCAACAACGGTGTTTGTTTAACGGTGGTAGATATGAGCCCCAGTGGGTTTAGTGCGGATGTATCGCATGAGACCATTAAGCGCAGCGGCTTTGCCAGCTATAAAGCCGGCAGTAAAGTCAATTTGGAAAAAGCCATGTTACCGACATCTCGTTTTGGCGGGCATATCGTCAGCGGTCACGTTGATGGGGTGGGCGAAGTACAATCTATCAACCCTGTTGGTCGTTACGTCGAAATTTGGGTTCAAGCGCCTACTGAGTTAGCTCGTTATTTAGCAGAGAAAGGCTCAATAACCGTTGATGGTGTGAGCTTGACCGTTAACGCTGTAGAGGGCGCTAAATTCTTGATCACGCTTATTCCTCACAGTCTGCAAGAAACCATTATTGGTGGTTACAAAAAAGGCACCAAAATCAATTTAGAAGTGGACGTGGTTGCGCGTTACCTTGAGCGCTTGATGCTCGGTGACAAAGCCGCTGAATCAGGTCAACAAAAATCAGATATCAGCATGGCGTTTTTAGCCGAGAATGGCTATTTGCGTTAACAAACACGCTGAAGGACAAGTAGTGTGTTTGTAGCACACAATTACATACGCAGTTAACTGCTTAACCCTAAGAATCAACAAGAAAGAATCACAATATTATGTCAATGAACACAACAGCAGAAATTATTGAAGACATTCGTCTTGGAAAAATGGTTATTTTGATGGATGACGAAGACCGTGAAAACGAAGGCGATTTAATTATGGCTGCCGAGCACGTAACCCCCCAGGACATCAATTTTATGGTGACCCATGCGCGAGGTTTGGTGTGTTTACCTATGACCGCCGAACGCTGTCAGCGTTTAAATTTACCGTTGATGGTCGACAACAACGGTGCGCAGTTTTCGACTAACTTTACCGTGTCAATCGAGGCGCGAGAAGGTGTTACTACAGGCATTTCAGCTGCGGATCGTGCGCGTACTATTTTGGCTGCCGTTGCTCCTGAAGCAACCGCAAATGATATTGTACAGCCAGGTCATATATTCCCGTTAATTGCTAAAGAAGGCGGTGTATTAAACCGAGCTGGTCACACTGAAGCGGGGGTTGATTTACCACGTTTAGCGGGTCTAGAGCCTGCATCAGTTATCGTTGAAATTCTAAACGAAGATGGCACCATGGCCCGGGGCCCCGAACTAAAAGAGTTCGCGAAAAAGCATAATCTCAAAATTGGCACCATTGCCGATTTAATTGAATACCGTAACTTGAACGAAACCACCATCGAGCAGGTAGCAAAGTGTAAGCTACCCACTGAGTACGGTGAATTTGATTTAGTGACCTATAAAGATTCGATCGACAATCTAGTGCACTTTGCTTTGTGCAAAGGTGAAATTAAACCTAATGAGCCCACCTTGGTTCGAGTGCATTTGCACAATACCTTAAGTGATTTGCTAGGATCACAACGTGCCATAGAGCGCAGCATGGACTTACCTCAAGCACTGAAGCGTATCGCTGACGAAGGTGGTGTGTTGGTGTTGCTGGGCAAAGACGAAGATTTGTTGACCCAAGTCATGCAATTTCAAGCGGAAGATAACGGTGAAAAACCCGTAGGGGAAGCGTGGAGTGGTACTTCTCGTACTGTTGGGGTAGGGAGTCAGATTTTGGCCAGCCTTGGAGTGAAAGAAATGCGCTTACTGAGTCGACCTAAGAAATATCATGCCCTATCTGGTTACGGCTTAGAAGTGGTTGAATACGTCGATTAATTTCTTTTGGGTTAATCATTTACTAAACAACGTCTGACTATCAGGCGTTGTTTGTTTTTATCACCATAAATGTGCATTTTATAATCACTGCATTAAGCTGTTTGGGATCAAATTGCTATGTGCTATTATACGCGCCATTTTTTATAGTTAAGGCTCATTAAGCATGAATGTCATTGAAGGTAATATTCGCGCAACAGGCAAAAAATTTGCGATAGTTGTGTCTCGTTTCAACAGTTTTGTAGTTGAAAGTTTGGTTGATGGTGCACTAGATACTTTAGAGCGTCACGGTGAGGTCAACGACCAAGATATCACTTTGGTGCGTGTTCCTGGTGCTTATGAGTTACCTATTGCCGCTAAAAAATTAGCTGAGAAAGGCACTTTTGATGCCATTATCGCGTTAGGCGCGGTTATCCGTGGCGGTACACCGCATTTTGAATTTGTAGCTGGTGAGTGTAATAAAGGCTTGGCTCAGGTTTCTTTAGAGTATGGTATTCCTGTTTCTTTTGGTGTGATTACAACCGACAGTATTGAGCAAGCAATTGAGCGTTCTGGCACAAAAGCTGGTAACAAAGGCGCTGAAGCTGCACTAGGTGCACTGGAAATGGTTAACGTAATGGCCAATATCGAAGGGGCAAAGTAGGTGAAACCAGCAGCTCGTCGTAAAGCAAGAGAACTTGCGGTTCAAGCCGTATACTCTTGGCAGATGTCTAAAAATCCACTCGACCAAATAGAGCTGAGTATCGTTACTAGCAATAATATGCAAGACGTCGATACTGAGTATTTTCTAGAGTTGTTGCGTGCAGTCGTGCGTAAAACGGCTGAGTTAGATGCTAAAATTAAGCCTTTCTTAGGGCGTTTGCCTGAAGAACTTGATCCCGTCGAAAAAGCAATTTTAAGACTGGCGACTTACGAACTGGCAGAGCGTATTGATGTTCCATACAAGGTCGTTATCAATGAAGCCATTGAACTGGCTAAATCGTTTGGTGCAGAAGAAAGCCATAAGTTCGTCAATGGCGTACTAGACAAAGCAATCAAGACCCTTCGTAAACACGAGTTGTCATAAAAGAGCGTTATATTTAAAGGGGTTGCGCAATTGTATGCGCCCCTTTAAATCTGAGAGTTTTTAAAATAATAATGTGAAAGAATTTTCGTTAATCGATACCTATTTTCGTGATGTTAGTTTTCAGCGCAAGGATGTGTTGTTAGGCATCGGCGATGATTGTGCCATTACCCAGATACCCGCCGGACAAGCATTAGCTACCACAACTGATACCCTTGTAAGTGGTGTGCATTTTTTGCCTGACGCATCTCCTAGAGCCATTGCGCAAAAAGCGATTTCAGTCAATCTAAGCGATTTAGCCGCCATGGGCGCTGAGCCAGCTTGGCTGAGTTTGTCTTTGTCTATTCCTAATGTAGATGAGCAGTGGCTGAAAGCATTTTCTGATGGCTTTAAAGAGTTAACTGAATTTTACTCAGTGCAACTAATTGGCGGCGACACCGTACAAGGCCCACTGGCCATTACGATCACCGCACAAGGTTTTGTTACCGCTGACCAAGCCTTAAAACGCTCCGGCGCTCAGCCTGGGGATTTTGTGTATGTCACAGGCTCTATCGGTGATGCAGGATTAGGTCTAGATATTCTGCTAAATAAAACTGAGGTTGAAAATCCCCAGCACCGTGAATATTTACTTAACCGTTTACACTACCCAACGGCTAGAGTATTTGCAGGAACGAGCTTACGGCGCGTAGCAAGCGCCTGCATTGATATATCCGATGGCTTACTGGCTGACATTAAACATATTCTAAAGGCGTCCCAGTGTGGTGCGTGTTTGCAACTGGACAAACTTCCTTTATCTAGCGCCATGCTAGAATCGGTAGATAGAGACAGTGCATTTCATTATGCATTAAGTTCAGGTGATGACTATGAACTGCTCTTTACCGTCAGCGAAGAACAGAAGAACAATGTTGATCGCGTGTTAGCATGTAGCAATGTAACGGCGACTTGCATCGGTCAAATTAATGGCGCCGTGGGCAAAGTCGATTTGAAAATTGATGACGAAAGTTACGTCTATAATCAAACCGGTTTCGAGCATTTTAGTGCGTCAGAACCGAGTATTAACGCCAAGCGAGCATAATGGACAGGCATATTCGTAAACGCGTATCGTTAGCTAACCCAGTGCACTTTTTAGCATTGGGTTTTGGTAGCGGTTTAGCGCCCAAAGCACCCGGTACATTTGGCACAATTGCGGCCATTCCATTAGTGTGCCTTTTAGCATATAGCACCTCACTTAGCGGATATTTACTGGTTACGCTTGTTGCCTCGATTGTGGGCATTTGGTTATGCGGTAAAACGGCGAAAGACATGATGGTGCATGATGATTCATCCATCGTGTGGGACGAAATTGCCGGTTTGCTTATCACCATGATTGCTGTGCCGTTAAGCTGGCAAACCTTATTGTTAGGCTTCGTGCTATTTCGGCTATTTGATATCCTTAAACCTTGGCCAATTAGCTATCTGGATGCGCGAGTGCATGGCGGATTCGGCATTATGATTGACGATGTATTAGCAGGCTTTTTTGCGCTAATTCTGATGCATCTCACACTTTATTGCGGCTGGTTGTAGTCGGTTTACATTGCGTGCGGCTGTATTGCGTATAGCTTGTCACAATGGAAATAAAGCACTGACAAATTCTTTATTTCACACTGCAGCGCTACTACTAACAATATCTACATTTCGATAAAGGAACACCATGAAAATTTGGGTTGATGCGGACGCTTGTCCGGTACTTGTGAAACAAATTTTATTTAAGGCCGCTCAGCGTACACAGATTGAAATGACCCTAGTGGCCAATCAACATATTCCCGTGCCACCGGATAAGAACATCACCAGTATTCAAGTACAAAGTGGTTTTGACGTGGCAGATGATTATATTGTTGAGCAATGTGTGGCTAATGACTTGGTCATTACGGCGGACATACCCCTTGCGGCAGAAGTGATAGCTAAAGGTGCTTTAGCGCTAAATCCACGGGGCGAGCTATATACCAAAGAGAGTATTGGTAGCATATTGAATATTCGTGATTTTATGGACACCATGCGTAGCAGTGGCGTACAAACCGGTGGACCAGGTGCTTACGGCAGTAAAGAAAAACAAGCGTTCGCCAATAACCTAGACAGGTTACTGGCGCAACGTTAGATACAATTTTTTGAGGTTGACACTTGATGCGCGTGCACCCTAACTAAAAAACGCCTGAGCCTTGGCGATAATACCCGCGTCATCTAAGCCTAATTCAGCATACATTTCAGTTTGTGTACTTTGCATAATAAACTCATCAGGTAAGCCTATTTGCAATAGTCGACAGGTATACTTTGTGCTTAGCAAATACTCAGCCACAGCACCGCCAGCGCCGCCCATAATGGCGCCATCTTCAAGGGTCATAATAAGCTCATGTTCTTTTGCAGCCTGACTAACTGCAGCGGTGTCTAATGGTTTCACAAAGCGCATATCGATAACGGTGGCATTTAATACCTCAGCGGCTTTTTCCGCGTAAGGTAGCAATGCACCAAAATTCAAGATTGCTATTTTTTGCCCTTGGCGAATAGATCTACTTTTGCCTATCTCTAAGGCGTGCATATCGACGTCTGGTTTTACCCCAGTGCCTGAGCCTCGAGGGTATCTAACGGCTGCGGGTTTATTCAATTTATGACCAGTGTAGAGCATTTGACGACATTCATTTTCGTCAGCGGGGGCCATGATCACCATATTAGGTATGCAACGTAAAAATGGAATATCAAATGCGCCTTGGTGTGTTGGGCCATCAGCACCGACTAAACCCGCTCGGTCTATTGCGAACAATACCGGTAAATTCTGTAACGCCACATCATGGATAAGTTGGTCATAAGCACGTTGTAAAAAAGTTGAATAAATGGCCACAACGGCATTTTGACCTTCTTTGGCAAGGCCGGCTGCAAACGTTACCGCGTGTTGTTCGGCGATGGCCACATCAAAATATTGCTTAGGGTATTTTTGTGAAAACTCTACCATGCCAGAACCTTCACGCATGGCTGGGGTGACTGCCATTAGATTAGGATCTTGCTGCGCCATGTCACACAACCAACGACCGAATATGTTTGAATAGGTCGGGTCGCTTGGTGCCGCTTTTGGCAAACCGTCAGCTGATGGATTAAATTTAGGCACAGCATGAAATTTAATAGGATCTTTTTCGGCCAGTTCGTAGCCTTTGCCTTTTTTGGTCACTACGTGCAGAATTTGAGCGCCTTTGATATTGCGCATATTTTTCAGGGTTTCAACCACACCGTTTACATCATGGCCGTCAATTGGCCCAATATAGTTAAAGCCTAATTCTTCAAAGATAGTGCCAGGCACAACCATGCCCTTAATATGCTCTTCCGCTCGGCTAGCGAATTCTTTAATCGGTGGAACGGTGCTGAGCAGCTTTTTACCGCCATCACGAATAGAGTTAAAGAAGTTACCCGTAAGTAAACGAGCCAAATGGCTGTTTAATGCGCCTACGTTCTCTGAAATCGACATTTCGTTATCATTTAAGATAACCAGCATGTCTTTGTCTATGTCACCGCCGTGATTAAGTGCTTCGAACGCCATTCCGGCTGTCATTGCGCCATCACCGATTACCGCTACTACTTTTCGGCCTAAGGCTTCTTTTTCAGCGGCAACGGCCATGCCTACAGCTGCACTGATAGACGTTGATGAGTGACCGACAGCAAAGGTGTCGTATTCACTTTCATTTGGCCACGGGAAGGGGTGTAGGCCGTTTTTCTGACGTATCGTAGGCATACGGTCACGACGCCCCGTTAAAATCTTGTGAGGATAAGCCTGATGGCCCACATCCCATATCAAACGGTCAAATGGCGTGTTGTAAACGTAATGCAAAGCCACAGTCAATTCGACTGTGCCTAACCCGGACGCAAAGTGACCACTACTTTGGCTTACGCTGGTAAGTAAATATTGACGTAATTCTTTTGAAACTTGCTTTAGTTTGTCTTGCGGTAACTCGCGCAATTGCTTGGGGGTGTCCGCCAAAGCCAGAAGAGGGTAGTGGGCTAAATCCAGGGTCATTAGGTTCGTTTCTACTATTATTATCTGATGATGATGTATCGTTCGTAATTAGTAATTACGATGAATGACGAAATCGGTAAAAGATCTCAACACCTGTGTATTGTAGGGCAAAGCTAGCAAAGCTTGAAGTGCTTCTTGGTGAAGTTCACTTAGATATCGCTGAGCTCCTGCTATACCAAGCAACGCAGGGTAGGTGCTTTTATTCTGTTCTTGGTCTGAACCTTGGGGCTTGCCTAAGGTTTCTGAATCACCAATAACATCTAAAATGTCGTCTTGTACTTGAAATGCTAAACCTATCGTTTGCGCATATTGACACAGCAGTGCTTTACTCTCGTCTGTTATTTCTGCGCTTAGGGAACAAGCCATTTCAACGGCTGCTAAAATTAATGCGCCGGTTTTTTTGCTATGTAGCAATTCTAACTGTGACTGACTAATACGTTTATTCGTTGAATCTAGATCAATCGCTTGACCACCGCACATCCCTGAATAGCCAGATGCACGGCTGAGTATTTTAACTAACTCAATACGTTGTTGATTAGCAAATTCTGACAAGGGATAGTTGGCAATAATTTCAAAGGCCAGCGTTTGCAAGGCATCGCCCGCCAATATGGCATTGGCTTCGTCAAACTGAATATGACAGGTTGGATGACCGCGACGCAAATCGTCGTCGTCCATTGCTGGCAAGTCATCGTGCACTAACGAATAGGCATGAATACATTCAAGTGCAAGCGCGGGCGCATCTAAATCTGTTTCTTGAATGCCCAATGCTTCGCCAACGGCATACACTAAAAACGGACGCATACGTTTACCGCCCATTAGCAGTGCATATTGCATGGCATTTTTTAATGTGGGGGCGTGATCCCCAAAAGCTGATATTTGCGCTTGCAGTAAGGCGTCTACGTGTTGGTGAACGCACTTTTGTTGAGTCTCAAAAGTCATTAGTCTTGGGTATTGGAGGGATCGAAGTCGACCAGCACAGATTGCTCATCTTGACCCATTAATATTTGAACTTTCTGTTCAGCTTGTTTTAGTTTGCTTTGACTGTGGCGGGCCAATTGAATGCCTCGCTCAAAACGCCCTAAGGCATCTTCTAAACTTAGCTCACCTTCTTCCATTTGATTGACTATGCTATCGAGCTCTTGCATCGATTCTTCAAAGCTCAGGTTTTCGGTTTTTTTACGACTGGTCATAGGGTTCGCTTCTATTTTGTATTGCTCTTTTACGAGTTGAGCGCACCTTACCTGAGGGGTAAATAGTGGTCAAACCTTTTTCATACCTCAGAGCGTGAACAGTTAAAGATATTTCTCGTATGATGAGATACTTATCTCAACATGATAGTGAGATTTCAGGCTACACTACAAAGGATTTGGACCTAAGGACTATAGATTATTTCAACTTAGTCGATAAAATGATTAACCAAGTCAATAAGCTAAATATATATCCTGTTAATTAAAAGCAGGCGTTTTATAGCTGGGCCATTTTTTATTTCACGTAACACACTTTTTTGATGGGAGTACAATGTGGATTTAGCAACCCTTATCGGCATGATCGGCGCGTTTGGTTTCGTGATCATGGCCATGGTGCTAGGCGGTGATTTGGGGATGTTTTTTAACGTGCCCTCTATTTTAATCGTCGTGTGCGGTAGTTTATTTGTGGTGTTGTCTCAATTTACCTTAGGGCAGTTTTTTGGTGCGGGTAAAATTGCCGGCAAAGCCTTTATGTTCAAAATAGAATCACCTGAATCTCAAATTGAAAAAATTGTTGAAATGGCCGACGCAGCACGCAAAGGCGGTTTCTTAGCGTTAGAAGAAGCACAAATTGAAAATGAATTTATGCAAAAAGGTGTCGACATGCTGGTTGATGGGCATGACGTCGATGTTGTGCGGGCTACATTAGGCAAAGATATTTCGATGACCACAGAGCGCCATGAATTTGGTGCCACCATATTTAAAGGGTTAGGTGACGTAGCGCCTGCAATGGGAATGATTGGTACATTGATTGGTTTGGTTGCTATGTTATCAAACATGGACGATCCCAAATCAATCGGGCCGGCAATGGCCGTTGCGCTTTTAACCACTCTTTACGGAGCCGTATTAGCGAACGTTGTATGTTTACCTATTGCGGAGAAACTGGGTAATCGTGCGGTGGAAGAAAAACTCAACCAAAGTCTTATTTTAGACGGCATTATTGGCATAGCTGATGGGCAAAACCCTAGGGTTATCGAAGGAATATTAAAAAATTATTTAGCCGCCAGTAAACGCGGCAGCGCGACGGAAGACGCATAAGTCATGGAAGACGAATGCCCAAAATGTCCCCCCGAGGGCCTACCCGCATGGATGGGGACATTTGCAGATTTAATGTCTTTGTTGATGTGTTTCTTCGTTTTGCTGCTGTCATTTTCAGAAATGGATGTATTAAAATTTAAGCAAATCGCTGGTTCGATGAAGTTTGCTTTTGGTGTGCAAAATAAAATTGAGGTTAAAGATATTCCTAAAGGCACAAGTGTTATTGCCATGGAGTTTAGACCCGGACGTCCAGACCCGACGCCGATTGAAACAATACAGCAGCAAACTATTGAAATGACTCAGCAAATGCTAGAGTTTCAGGCGGGTAATGAAGACTCGGCTGGAGGACGTCAAAAGCAACGCGGTGAACAAAAAGGCGGTGCCGCCCAGCAAACTGCTAGCGAGGAAGCAAGCGCGAAAAGTAAAGCAAGCCAAGAGGAAGCCAACGAGAAGTTGAAGAAGGTTGCTCAGCAGCTGGAAAAAGAAATTCTCGACGGTGCAATTGAAATGGAATCATTAGGGCAACAACTTATTATCCGTATTCGTGAAAATGGTTCGTTCTCCGCTGGTTCAGCATTTTTACAACCTCAATTTAGACCTATCTTACGTAAAATAGGTACCATACTCGCTGATATGCCAGGTGATATTGAAATATCAGGTCACAGCGACAGTATGGTGATTTCCAACGAGTTGTATCGTTCTAATTGGGACTTGTCGGCGCAACGAGCAGTCGCCGTAGCAGAAGAGTTACGCAAAGCGCCGGGTTTTAATGAAAGCCGTATGTCGGTTGTAGGTAAAGCCGATACCGCACCCTTACTCGGGGAAGATAATGCACAAGCTCGTAGCAGTAACAGACGTGTTGAGATTGCCATTAAGCAGGGTAAAGCGAAAGTGTCAGAGCCTATATCAGTATTAGAATAATTAGATTATTCAAGCTCCGAAATTAAGGCGACCCGCAGGTCGCTTTTTTTGGCCCTGCATCAGGCTGAGCGCCAAGAGCAGACTACGAACCACATGAGGGAATATCTGCGCTCTTATCAAAAAAGATAGAAAATTCAGCAACGGTCACACCAAATTTTTTCATATATGAACGATTCATCATGCGGTTATTATCTAGTGCGTACATCCAGTCATCAATTGCAAAGTCATATTCGGTGCCATCAATGGGTACGGTTAAGGTGTACTTCCAATTAAAGGCGCTACCTTGTGATGTGCCACTCGCTTGACCGACTACGTCCGAAGCACTGCCAGTCACTGCGCCATTTTCGTCTACAGTGACATTCCATATACGAGTTTGACGGGTACCGTCGTTAAAATAAAATGATTCATCAAGTTGGCCATTATTGCCTTGCCACGTTGCTGTTATATCGACGCAGAATCGGCGGGTAAGTTTGCCTGAATAGTCTTGAACTATCCCCCAAGCTGTTAACTGACCATCGAAATAGTCTTTCAGTGAAAAGGTCGGCGTGGTATCCCGATATTCATCGATAGCGGTAGTACAAGCGCTTAACAATACTAAGCTAGCGGATAAAGAGATGGCTTTTAAGGTGTGCATGATTGTGTCCTATTTTGCCTGACCAATTAATTGCTTACGCAGTTTTGGATAGCTCCCGTTGGGGTCTAACCAAATGCGTAAAAAGCTCGTTGAAAAGTTTTTATCGGCGATGCTACCGATCCGTTTCTGGTTTACATAGAACGCACCACGGTGGTCTTCACCGATTAAAAACAAAAACTCGTCTTTCTCCTTAATATCGGGCCAGATACTTGCGAGTTGCGTCAACCACGGCTGATAAACGTCACGGGAGACACCAAGCTTGTTCCATTCATCGGTGGTGGAGGCTAGAAGATCGTCTGCGTCTATATCTCGCAAATAGGTGATTTGTAATGCCAGGGGTCTTTGATTTTCAGTGTAAGTGCCGTCAGCGCTATATAACGTAGAGTGATATACATCCCAGAAAAACACCGATAACTTGGCGCTTCCTACTGGCTGCATCTCGCTTATAAGTGACGAACTTTGCCCTACCGATGAGAACAAGGCTAACAACAATACGATACAGTGTATGCTTGGCTTCATGTTAGCGGCTTAAGGGGGCGCAATAAGCAGGTTTACTTAGCACCAGTTGCACGGTGCTAATAGTGCGCTCTAAAAAACCACCTTCGCAGTAGCTAAGATAGTAGCGCCACATATTACTGAAGCGTTCGTCGTAACCATCTTGCGCCAGTACATCAATGTTACTGTTAAATGCTTGATGCCAATGTTGTAGGGTTTTTGCGTAGTCTAATCCAATATCATGAAGATCGCGGATCATCATATCGGTGTGTTTTTTTAAGTGCTCATTAATCAACAACTGAGACGGTAGAAAACCGCCAGGAAATATATGCTTTTGAATAAAATCAACACTTTTAGCGTAACTGTTCAGGCGTTGATCACTGATAGTAATTGATTGGAGCAACATTACCCCGTCTTTCTTTAAAAGATTAGAGCACTTCTGAAAAAAGGTAGGCAAGTATTCTTTACCTACCGCTTCAATCATTTCAATAGAAACCAACTTGTCGTATTGGCCTTCTAACAACCGATAATCTTTTTTCAAAAGGGTAATTTGTTGTTGTAAATTTTCACGCTCAACCCACTGTTGAGCAAACGCATATTGCTCTTCAGAAATCGTTGTTGTGGTCACTTTACAGCCATAATTTTTAGCCGCATAAACTGCTAGACCTCCCCAGCCGGTGCCTATTTCCAACAAGTGATCGCTTGCTGTGAGTTGTAACTTGTCACATATAGTTTTCAGTTTATGTTGCTGTGCCTCACCGAGGTTGGCGTCTTTGTGCGGGTAGATTGCCGATGAATACATCATGCTGTCATCTAAAAATCGGGTATATAACTTGTTGCCCAAATCGTAATGATCAGCAATATTCTTCTTTGCTTGGCTAGTGGAGTTACGCCGTGCAAAATGGCCAATTTTACGAATCGGCAGCGCTAACCATTCCATTTTACCTTCCCAGCGGTCAAGCATCGGCAAGTTACGGGCGAAGATTCGAATTACATTGGTTAGGTTTGGTGTAATCCACATTCCTTCGCTGTAGGTTTCGCCTGAGGCAACACTGCCACCAAATAGCAAGCGGCGGTATGCGCGTAAGTCTAGAAAGTTAATTTCGGCATGTAAGTCAGAGCCTTTCTCGCCGAATACATCGACTAAGACGCCATTTTCTTTTATGACCATTTCGCCTTCAGGCAAACTAGCAAAAATTTTTAACATGATTTGACGACTGATCTTGTCTTGCCAAGAAAGTGAGTCAACCTCTTGGAGGGTCTGTTCGCTGTTAACCATACTACTTCTTACCTTGTGTTGCGTGTGCGTAAAAAGGCACGCGTTTTAAAAATAGTTTTATCGCCTGCCAATAAATACCAATCACGGTCTTGATGGCCATACTAGGGATTGATATTAATACGCGAAATACTGACGTAGAGTTCAGTTCGATGCGCGTTAAATTCAAACCAGTATCTAAATGAGTGATCTCTTTAACACATTTGAGTGTTAAGTTAAGTTTTTTGCTTGGTTGCATGACGGCCCATTTATACTGCATATCCAAGGGATTAAATGGTGAAACATGAAACGCTTTTTGCGAATCGTGTTGATCATCTAAGTCGACCAAATAGTGATGCCGTTCATTCCACGGGGTATTACTGACTTCAGCTAGCATATGGCTGTAAAGACCGTCTGGTTGACGTAAGTAATAGAAATTGACGGGGCTAAAATACAAACCAAACGTGCGTACTTGCCCAAGTAGGTATACGTCACCAGCAAGTTGCTTTCCTGCTAATTCGCTCATCCGTTTGAGGACACTTTTTTCGAGTGATTCCGTTTTATCGCCTAGGTAATCTTGGCGTTTGTAACGCAAGGGGGCCCAATGTGAGGATGAGAAAAAACGCACGTTTTTTTCAATTTCACTCAACTCGTCAAGTTTTAGCCACATAAGAAAAATATCGTAGTTAAACGAATTTTTCTTAGGATAGTGGCGAGCGTGAAACACCCGACCTTTATATATAGCACTTTGCATTACAACGTTTCGCCAAAATGTTGGCATACATCTAATGCGCTGCGTACACCATCTTCATGAAAGCCGTTGTACCAATATGCACCACAAAAATGCAGTCCGTCTACAGCTGAAATTTCATGTCGGCGAGACTGAGCATTGATAGCGGCTTCATTAAATTGTGGATGGGCGTATTGGTAGGTGCCTAATATCGCGTTTTCAGCGATACCGCTGCGATTATTGAGGGTCACGCAAAAAGTGGTATCTGATTTAAGGCACTGCAAAATATTCATATTGTAAGTCAGTATAGCGGGGGAATGATGGGCTTCGTGCTCATTAGGAATAGAATAGTTCCAACTGGCCCAGGCGAGCTTACGTTTAGGCAAAACGCTGCTGTCGGTGTGTAAAATAACGTCATTGGGAATGTATTTTATTTGGCCAAGTATGTTAGCTACAAGCTCCCGCTGGGGAATTTCAGCATTATCAAGCATGCTAAGAGCCTGATCACTATGGCAGGCAAAAATAATCTCATCGAACTGTTCACTGCCCTCATGCCAATTCACTTGATACCCAGTATCTATTTTCGTTACGCCCGTAACTGGCGTACTTAATCGAATTTTATTGGAAAAACCTCTCGTTAAGGGCGCAATGTACTCTCTTGAGCCGCCAATAAGGGTATACCATTGAGGACGATCGGTGACGTTAAGTAAGCCGTGATTATTAAAGAATCGTAAGAAAAATATAAAAGGGAATGCTTTTATGTCTTCGACACTGGTAGACCAAATTGCCGCGCACATCGGTAGTATATAATTATAAATAAAGGCATCGCTGAAATGATGCTCACTTAGAAAGCCAAATAAGGTTTGTTGAGTGTTTATGTTGGCTAAATCTTGTGCTTTACATAGCTTATTGAAACGCAAAATATCTTTTACGATACGCCAAAACAAAGGGCGAAAGATATTGCGCCGTTGAGCAAATAAACTGTTAAGTGTATTACCGTTGTATTCAAGATTTAGGGCCGCATTTTTGACGCTGAAACTCATTTCACTGGACTGACTTTTTACCTTTAGCGCGTCCATTAACTTTATAAAGTTAGGGTAGGTCCAATCGTTGTAAACGATAAAACCAGTATCTATTGCATATTCGCGACCATTAACAATCACATCTTTTGTGGCAGTGTGCCCGCCGATATAATCGTTGGCTTCGAAAATCGTAATGTCGTGTTTTTTATGCAGCAAGTAGCCACATGTCAATCCTGAAATTCCGCTGCCAATAATGGCAATTCGCTTAGACATCTTAGTCCGCTTCCTGTTTATTATTTTTCATTTTCTTACTTAGCGCGACTTTGATCGAGCTTGGTAGTCGTGATAACACACGAAGTATTACGCCAAACATTATCGGGAAATAAATATTTTTCGAGCGCTTCTCGATGCCTCTGAGCAAACTAGCGACTGCTTCATCAACGGAAATTCGCATAGGCATATCGAAATCGTTTTTATTGGTGAGTGGCGTTTCTACAAAACCCGGTGAAACACTCTGCACGATTATGCCTTTGGCAGCTAAATCGACCTCCATTGTTTTGGTCAGGTAATGTAAAGCGGCTTTACTGGCGCCATATGCTTGGCTCTGCGTAAAGGGCAGTAACCGAGCCATGCTGTCGACGATGACGAGTTGATTGCCTGCCATTAAATTGGGTAATAAGGCATTAACACAATTTATGACACCAAAGAAGTTGGCTTCAAATACGCGTTTAAACATATCTGGCTCAAAGGTATCTACATCAACGTATTCGCAAACGCCAGCGTTGAGAACATAGATGTCAGCTCGCACGTTACGCAAAGCATCAATAGTTTGCTGTTGGTCGGTCACATCAAAATTAAGCGTTGTTAGCTGATGGCTTGACTCGAGCTCAGTGAGCTTTTCACTATTGCGACCACATGCAATAACGTTATAGTGCCTATCGGCAGCAAGCTTTACCAATCCTTCGCCGATACCTGATGTTGCACCAGTGACTAATATTTGTTTCATGACGCTAATCGCCCTTTAAGATATCTAATGACCGAACCAAGAACTGGTATATGTTCGTAACACATGCTGCCCAAATCGTAGTAATCGCGCTGGTAACTAATTTTATTCTCTGTAATCGCTAACTGGCTAATGCCTTGCACACTGATGTTTTCGCCTGCTTTTAGCTTAGGGTGGCTAAAATGCATTACCCACGTTATTACCGCGCGGGAATCAAATTTATCTATTTGTTGTATGTCGAACGAACATTCACTGACATTTTCAAGTAATTGAGCAAAATAATGTCGTACATCCACTAAGCCTTTGTGCTCTTTCACTGGGTCGACAAATATAATGTCTTCGCTATAAAGATCGGCGAGCTCCGTTAAAGACTGACTATCTAGTTTTTTATAAAATTTTACGAAACGTTCTACGGCATCCATTGGTTAACACTCGTTATATTGTCGGGATTATTATAAAGTCGCTATCATTATTAACGCGTAAATTGATTTTAAGATCATCATTGGATGATTTTCAATTGCCACAGATCTAAATCGTTATCATCACGTACCAATCGATATCTATCACCTGAGTATTACTGTTGAATGTGAATATGTTTACGTTACCTTTATTCCCTTTATCTGCCCATGTGTTACCCCAAGGGCGTATGGCACTGCGCATTTTTGAACCGCGTTATATTCGAATGGTGAAGGAAGCCTGTGCGGCGCAGTCTGGCTTCGGCATTTGTATGTTGAATGCGAAAGGCAATAAGTCCCTAAATGAGCACATTTATCATGTTGGGACTCACGTTAAAGTTATTGATTTTGATATGTTAAACGATGGTTTACTGGGGATAACGGTAGAGGGGGATCGGTGTTTTTCCATTCAACAAATTGAAACAGAAAAAGACGGTTTGCGAATAGGACAATGTTCATGGCTTCCTACTTGGCAGGCAGATCCCGGCACTGATATTTCCTTAGTGAAGCAGCGATTGATCGACATATTTGATAAGTACCCTGAAATCCAAGATATGTATCCTGCACCTCATTTTGAAGATCCTATTTGGGTGATTTATCGATGGCTAGAACTTCTGCCAGTGTCAGCCGAACAAAAACAGCAATTTATTCAGCAAAGGGACTATGTCAAAACGGTCGATTTTTTGACACAATTGGTCAAATGATCTTTTTCACAGATAAGCCTGTATAAACTGTAATCGTTAATACAGGTGAAAAGTGATGCTTGTCGGAATCCCTTTGGAAACAAAATATTCAAATGCAGTTGTACCGAAAGAGTGTGCTGATGAAATGTCAGCTTATCTCGAATTAGTAGGGCAACTGCGCTGTAAACGCTCTTTTGCGGAGGTATTTAATTATTTTGCCCCGCGACTTCGCTCATATGCACTCAAGCAAATGGGTAACGAAGCCCTTGCTATGGAGTTGGTGCAAGATACGATGTCGAATGTGTGGCAAAAATCTCACCTGTTTAATTCCGAGAAAGGTGCTCCGTCGACATGGATTTTTACCATTGCCCGTAACATTCGTTTCGACATGCTCCGTAAACAACGCAATCGCAAAGAAGACATTTGCGCAGATGATTTATGGCCCGTTCTTTGTGAACAAACCGCAGACGTTAATGAAGTCCCCCTCGATGAACAAGTTACGTTGCAAGAACTCGGCAAGTTGTTTACGGCACTTCCGGACAAACAGCGTGCTGTTATTGAGGCTATCTATGTCGAAGGTAAATCTCAACAGGAAGTGGCGGACGAATTGTCCATTCCCCTCGGCACTGTCAAATCGCGAACACGCCTTGCTCTGCAGCGTTTAAAAGAGATGTTAAAAGATAATGATTAATTTCCATCCTGAATTGGCACATCTTCATGCTTTCGCTGAAGGGACGTGTCCAGTTAATTTAGCGCTAATAATTTCAGCTCATGTTGATATGTGCCCCCGTTGTCAGGCATTAACAATGCAGGCGCAGGAAGATATAGGTGCACAAGAACTATCACGAGCTATTCAATCTCCTGATGTTGATAAAGGCCTCAACGAGATGATGTTACAGATTATGCAAACTACGGATTTTGAGCCAACAAAAACTCCGCCAGTCAATTATCCTCTTGAACTCGATGGTCGGCAATTTACTCTGCCCAGAGCGCTCGCTAGATATACTCAGAAAACCGGTAACTGGTCTCGACTAGTGGGTAAATTATGGCAGGCACCAGTGGATTTAGGTCAGGACGGGCAAGCTAATTTCATTTATATGGAAAAAGGCGGTCGTGTTCCTGAGCATACCCACAAAGGTTCCGAGTTCACCCTTGTTATTGATGGGCAGTTTAGTGATGGCTTAGCCGACTACGATTGTGGTGATTTTACCATTATGGATAGCAGTAACAAACACATGCCTTTCTCTGAGGCCGATGAGGGGTGTTTAGTTTTTACCATGGTAGATAAGCCGCTACATTTCACTTCGGGCTTAGCGAGACTTTTAAACCCATTCAGCCAGTTGTTTTTTAAATAACGTATCACGTAAATTTCACCTATAAAAAAACGCGCCTTGAGCGCGTTTTTTAATGGTTAAGCTATCTATCCCGTTAGCTGATAAAACTGCTTTCTGGATAGTTAAGTTTAAGCGTTTTCATCACGTTATTTTTCAAATCATCAAGCTTTAGTTGATCGTAACATTCCACCATGATTTCTAAGGCTTCTTGCACATGGTCTGTATCTGGATAGTACTCAAGCACGTAACGTCCACGGTTCGCTGCAGCTACGTATGCTTCACGACGCATATAAAAACGTGCAATAGCGATTTCATACTTTGCTAGACGGCTTTTGATGTGCAACATACGTTTTTGCGCATCAGCGGCGTATTTGCTGTCAGGGTACTTCTCAATTAAACGTCTGAAATCTTCAAATGCTTCACGAGATTTACTTGGATCGCGGTCTGAACGGTCAATACCAACCAATTCTTGGAATAAGTTTTTATCAGATTCCATGTTAGTTAATCCGCGCATATATAAAGCGTAGTCAACATCAGCGTGGTTTGGGTTTAAACGGGTGAAGCGATCGATAGTCGAAATGGCTTCGTTCACTTTACCTGACTTATAGTAAGCATAAATTAAATCTAACTGAACCTGATTTGATAAAGGTCCAAATGGATATCTCGAATCTAATGCACTAAGGGTCGCGGTGGCAGCATTGAAGTTACCAATTGCCATTTTTTCTTTAGCATCTTCATATAAAGATTGGCGCTACGATTATTTACAACTACTTCTTCTTCATCTGGAGAGGACGAACAGCCACTTATCGCGATAATCGCTGCGGCTAGAAAAATCTTGGGTAACGATAACTTTCTCATCATATTTATCTTATTTGCTCTTATTTATGCTTGCGATAAGCGTTCGTCGATTCATTGCTGGCAAAAATCCGTTAGAATAGGGTTTTATAGAACCGATAACAGCTGCATATTCTAACCCAGCGTATTGGGCTATGCACATATAAATCGTTCGAAACACTACTAGGGTCTCCTTTGCATGTCTACAAGCTATGAAAAAATACAACTACAGGCCGCGGTGCCACAAACGTTGTTAGGTAAACGTTTAGATCAAGCTTTGGCCGAAATGTTCCCTGATTATTCACGATCGCGTATAAAAGATTGGATTTTAGCCGATCAAGTCTCCGTAGATGGTCAGATAGTGAACAAACCAAGAGAAAAGTTGCTTGGTGAAGAGTTAATTGAAATCAATGCCAGTATCGAAATACAGGAACGGCACAGCGCTCAAAATATCGATTTGAATATCGTATACGAAGATGAGCATATTCTTGTGATCAACAAACCAACAAATTTGGTAGTGCACCCCGGGGCAGGCAATGCCAACGGTACTATTTTGAATGCGTTGCTTAACCATGTTCCTGATATTGGCAGTGTGCCACGCGCGGGCATCGTACACCGCTTAGATAAAGATACCACCGGTTTGATGGTTGTGGCCAAAACCATTCCTGCTCAAACGCATTTAGTGGAAAAGCTTCAAGCACGAGAAATAAGCCGCGAATATGAAGCGGTTGTTTATGGCAACTTAATTGCGGGTGGTAGTGTTGACGAGCCGATCGGTCGTCATCCTACTAAGCGCACAAACATGGCAGTGGTTCAATCGGGTAAACCCGCTTTAACGCACTACCGTGTTAAGCAAAAATTTCGTGCCCATACTCATCTTCGCTTAAAGCTTGAATCGGGCAGAACACATCAGATTCGTGTGCACATGGCGCATTTACGTCACCCTTTGATAGGTGATCAAGCATATGGTGGCCGCCCTCGTTTACCTAAAGCGGCAAGTGAAATTATGATTGAAACTATTCGTGGTTTTAAACGCCAAGCCTTGCACGCGATTCAGTTAGAACTTGAACATCCCATTACTGGCGAGTGGATGTCGTTCCAAGCACCATTGCCTGACGACTTTGTTAATTTGTTAGCGGTATTAAAAGAAGATACCGCGCAAAACCCAAACGATCTCGTTTAAACAATGACAGCATTATCATTCATAACACCTAATTGGCCTGCGCCAAAAAAGGTACAGGCATTTTCGACGTTGCGAGCGGGTGGGGCTAGTCAGTTTCCCTATGATTCTTTTAACGTCGGTGCCCATGTTGGGGATGATAATGCCGCTGTGCTGGCTAATCGACAACGGTTACCTCGCTATCAACATGTGAAATGGTTGAATCAAGTGCATGGTAACGATTGTATTTTATTAACGCCTGACTCTGAGCAAAACCAAGATGCTGATGCGACGACAACAACTTACTCGGGATTGGTATGTGCTGTTATGTCGGCAGATTGTCTGCCTATTTTACTTTGTAACAATCAGGGTACGGAAATTGCGGCTGTGCATGCGGGGTGGAAAGGTCTAGCTGACGGTGTGATTGAAAATAGCTGTAAGGTGATGCATAGCAATCCAGGCAATTTGCTTGCGTGGATTGGTCCTCACATTAGCCAAAAAAATTATGAAGTAAACGAAACTGTCCTAAAACACTTTGATCAATATACCCATTGCTTTACTAAAGGGCTAAGTAAGGGGAAGTATCAGGTGGACCTGCAAACAATAGCCCTTGAAAAGCTAACGGCAATTGGGATAACCAATGTTTACACTGCGGACCTGTGCACTTATGAAAACGATCAGCAGCTATTTTCTCATCGTCGTGCTACCCATCAAGGCTTAGCCGATACAGGTAGAATGGTTTCGGGTATTTACCTTGAGCCTTAGGCTTATATATCAACTTGATCTAGCTCAATATTTGTCTACTAAAATCGTAGGATCTGCTTGAATATTTTTAAAATCACACCATTAATAGGTTAATTATTAATCCATTATAAGTGAGTGGTATATGCGTTTAGATAGTTTCACCAGCAAGTTTCAACTTGCTATATCCGATGCTCAATCCATAGCGCTTGGGCGTGATCATCAATACATCGAACCCGTACATGTGATGACGGCTTTGCTGAATCAGCAGGGCGGATCTGTGCGCGCATTATTCGAACACGCCAAAGTAAACGTGAATTCGTTGCGTTCAGCACTGGCCGAAGCAGTAGATAAAATTCCTCGTGTGGAAGGTGTCGGCGGCGACGTACAATTAGCCAAGGAGTCGGTCGTATTGCTGAACCTAAGTGATAAGATTGCTCAAAAACGCAAAGACAAATACATTACATCGGAAATATTTGTACTGGCCGCAGTGCAAGACAAAGGTAAGCTGGGTGATTTGTTGCGTCAGGTTGGTGCCACAGAAGAGTCTCTTGAAAAAGCAATAGAAGATATTCGTGGTGGGCAAACGGTAAACGATCCAAATGCTGAGGATGTTCGCCAAGCATTAGAGAAGTTTACCACTGACCTTACCGAACGAGCCGAGCAGGGCAAGCTTGATCCTGTTATCGGACGAGACGATGAAATACGCCGAACCATTCAGGTGCTACAGCGCCGCACAAAGAATAACCCTGTGTTAATTGGTGCGCCAGGCGTTGGTAAAACTGCGATTGCAGAGGGGCTAGCTCAGCGGATTATCAACTCCGAAGTGCCAGAAAGTTTAAAAAACAAACGTGTTCTGTCTCTCGATATGGGAGCACTAATTGCTGGGGCTAAATACCGTGGTGAATTTGAAGAACGCTTGAAAGCGGTACTGAATGAGTTGGCCAAAGAAGAAGGTCGGGTCATTTTATTCATTGATGAATTGCATACCATGGTGGGTGCCGGTAAAGGCGAAGGCGCGATGGACGCGGGTAATATGCTAAAACCAGCCTTGGCTCGTGGTGAATTACATTGTGTTGGCGCAACCACATTAGATGAATACAGACAGTATATTGAAAAAGATGCTGCTCTAGAAAGACGCTTTCAAAAAGTGCTGGTGGACGAGCCGAGTGTTGAAGATACCATTGCGATATTGCGCGGCTTGAAAGAGCGTTATGAGTTACACCATTCAGTTGAAATAACTGACCCCGCTATTGTTGCAGCGGCTTCGTTGTCTCATCGTTATATTAGCGACCGACAATTACCTGATAAAGCCATTGATCTAATCGATGAGGCAGCATCAAGTATTCGTATGCAAATGGACTCGAAACCAGAGGACATGGATAGACTTGAGCGGCGCATAATTCAATTAAAACTCGAAGAGCAAGCGTTAGCAAAAGAGAAAGATGATGCGAGTCATAAGCGCTTAGAACTTATTGAAATTGAACGTGAACAAGCTGAATTTAAATTCTCTGAATTAGAAACGATCTGGAAGTCTGAAAAATTAGCCATGCAAGGCACACAAAGTATTCGTGCAGAGCTTGACCAAGCTAAATTAGATTTAGAAATAGCCCGTCGTGCGTCTGATTTAAGCCGTATGTCCGAACTGCAATATGGACGAATTCCTGAGCTTGAAAGTAAGCTTGAGATAGCGACAGAGTCAGAGTCGCAAAACACAGAACATCAGCTTCTTAAGAGTCGCGTAACAGAGAATGAAATTGCTGATGTGCTTTCACGCTGGACCGGTATTCCAGTGTCAAAAATGCTTGAAGGTGAGAAAGATAAACTCATGAGCATGGAGAGCGCATTACATGAACGTGTTGTGGGGCAAAGTGAAGCAGTCACCGCAGTATCGAATGCGATCCGGCGTTCACGTGCCGGTTTGGCTGATCCAAATAAACCAATAGGTTCATTTTTGTTTTTAGGCCCAACAGGGGTGGGTAAAACTGAGCTATGTAAAACCCTAGCTAGCTTTTTGTTCGATACCGAAGACGCTATGGTGCGTATTGATATGTCTGAGTTTATGGAAAAACACTCAGTTTCACGCTTAGTTGGGGCACCCCCTGGTTATGTAGGGTATGAGGAAGGTGGCTATCTAACAGAAGCAGTGCGTCGTAAGCCCTATTCCGTGATATTGCTGGATGAAATCGAAAAGGCGCATCCTGATGTATTCAACATTTTGCTTCAGGTACTCGATGATGGTCGTTTAACGGACGGGCAGGGGCGTACAGTTGATTTTAAAAATACCGTGATCATTATGACCTCTAATTTGGGCTCCGATATCATTCAGGAGCAACATAGTGAAAATGATTACGAAAAAATGAAGAAATCAGTGCTTGAGGTACTAAGTACTCATTTTAGACCTGAGTTCTTAAATCGTGTTGACGAAACCGTGGTGTTCCATCCGTTAGGATTAGAACAGATAACCTCCATCGCCAGCAGGCAGTTGCAATTCCTACGCAAACGCTTAGAAGAGAAGGGGATTGGATTAGAATTGACCGATGCGGCGTTGCATAAAATCGCAGAAGCTGGGTTTGATCCGGTCTATGGCGCTCGCCCACTCAAACGGGCTATTCAAATGGAAATTGAAAATCCATTAGCCCAAAAGATTTTATCTGGAAAACTGATGGCAGACAGCGTAGTTAGTATTGATGCGGATGAGAATGGCTTAATTATTAACTAATTAATCGAGTCAGTAGTGGGTCATAAAGCACTAAATAATCCACTGGTTAATAGAAAACGGCTACTTAAGTAGCCGTTTTTGTTTCTAGGTATTGGCAAATCTAATGGGGCAATACACCTAGTGTACGAAATATTACAATGTTTGCAGCAACGCAATTGCTTCCTGTTTTTCAGGAAAGTCCTTTGCACTATCAATGGCTTGCTTTAATTGGCCTTTAGCCTGATCCACGCGGCCCAACTCCTTTAATGCAACTGCCAAATGATAACGTATAGAGGGATCATTCGAGCGCAATGTAAACGCCAACCTAAGTGTTTTTAAGGCTTCTTGATATTGAGCATTCTTAACTAACAGCCAGCCCTTAGTATCCAGTATAGCGGCCGAGTTCGGTGCAAGTTTGCTTGCTTGCTCGGCGTATAGTAGCCCTTGTTTATTGTCAGAATCTATCTGGATAATAGCCAGGTTATTGTAGATTCTAGCTTTATTGGGCAAATCATCGATAGCGATGAGTTTTTGATAATGTGCTTCAGCATTGGCAAAATCGTTAGCGATGAAATTTAGGTCCGCCAGTAGGTGGCGCTGAAAGTGTGCATCGGTGTGAGTAGACAGATATTGAATGAGATACTGAGTAAATTCATTTGCGTGCTCTCCTTGACTCGCGAGTTGATATAGCTCAATTAAAGGTAACGTGAAATTAGGATCGAGAGCTAAAGCACGGGTATAGGCTTGATATGTTTGTTGTGTATCGCCAATGGCCTTGAAGTAATGACCTTGTAGCACAAATACATTAGGGTTATCAGTAAACGATTTCTGCATATTCGCTACCAGCGTTTCTACTTCGCTAAGCCTATTTTGTGTTAACAGCAATTGGCCATATTCTAACTTTGCAAGGGCGTAATCCGGTGCAATATCTATTGCCCGTTCGAGACTTATTTGCGCACCGGCAATGTCGTTTGCTTGCAGTTGGCTGCGACTTAACTCAACTAATTGTACTGCGTTGTCCGACCATTGACTGAATAATATATCAAGCTGTGTTTTCGCTTCTTTTGGTTCATCAAGGGCGAGCAACAAATTGGCTTTTTCAAATAGATAAGCCGAATTAAAACGATTGATTTTTAATAAGGCGTTTATCTCATTTAGGGCAATCGGATACTTTTGTTGTTGGCGATAGATATTAACGAGTAACTCATGAGGTCCGGCACTATTGGGCGCAAGCGCTTTGGCGGTGAGTAAACTCTCAATTGCCGAGTCTAATTCATTTTGCTTGACTAATATTTGCGCATGTAAAATAAGCGCAGCCGTGTTGGTAGGCGCTAGGGCGATGACTTTTTCTATCGAGGTCAGGGATGCTGGCAGTTTATTTTGCGCAAATTCCACACGGGTAAGATTCATTAGCGCAGCTATATTATCGGCGTCTTTGAATAGAATTTTATTCAAGGTCGTCTCAGCATCCTTTAAATTTCCCAAACGAATGTTTAAATCTGCACTTAAGTTCGCGTAATGAGAATTGTCGGGTTGCAAAAGTGCCAGTTTATTCGCTGATAACAATGCCTCATTGTAACGCTGTTCGTTCGCTTCCAGTGAAGCTTTAAATAGCAATACATCTTCGGCATTAGTGTCAAGGTTACTATTGTTTAATAGTGCAATAGCTTGCTCAGCTTTATCACGACGCACCAGTAGTTTCGCTTCCAACAAAATGACGCTGTGATTGTCGCCATCAGTCTTTTTCAGTTCTTCAACAATGCTATTGCATTTAAATACTTTGTTGCTAGCAAGATATAAGTCGCAGAGTAAAGAGGAGACGGGAATACTTTTCAGCACGCTGCTTTCATTTAACTCTAAAAGCTTCACGGCTTTTTTGGGGTAGCCTTGTCGAATGTGTGCCTCTGCGAGCATGCCTAAAAGCTCAGGTGGTGCAGACCCCGTTTTTACATAGCGTGAAAGCTCTCGTACCGTTACGTCATAATTTTTATTAATATAAGCAGTAATACCGGTAACTAAGCTGATCCACGCCGTTTTCTCTTTGTTGTCGTCAGTGGCTAAACTCAAGGTTTGACTCAGAGTTGCTAATAACGCGTCAGCTTCGCCATTTTTCTCTTGCATGGCTAGCAGACGGGCTTTGAGCAATTGAGTTTGTAAGTCTCCTGTGGTTTGCTCTTCTATCTGCGCGATCATCGCTTGTGCCTCAGGTAACATATTCCCTTCAACGTAACTATTGGCTAACGCGCGCTTAATAGTTGGGTCAAAACTATCGTATTGATGCGCAAGTTCAAATTGTGCTCTTGCATCTGCGCTTCTACCTTGGCTTTGCAGTACAAGGCCACGTAAAAATAAGCTTTGGGGATTTTGGCTATGCTCGGCCTGCGCGGTATCAAGGTATTTATTCGCTAATGCGTAGTCTTTGTTTAAAAAAGCAATCTGCGCTAATCCATTTAGCGCACGTACATCTTTTTTAAATTCAAGCCGAGTATTTTCATAAAGAGTCTGTGCTTGTTGCAAATTATTTAGTTGTACGTGTGCGGCAGCTTTCAACAACAATACATCCAGTTTTACTTGGGCCGATAAATTGCGTGGAATAGGCAATTCTAAAAGATCGTCTAAGTCCCGACTAATAAAATAGGCATTGGCTAAGGGAACCAATACTAAATTTAGATCGGCGCCAGCGGCCATCACTTCTTCAAATTCAGTTATTGCGTCATTCACATAACCATCAATTAATAACACTCGGCCCATAAGTAATTTAGAAGGCAGATGAGAAGGCGATTCTTGTAAGGCATTCTTAAGATGAATATATGACTCTGGAAATGCCTCTTGGTTAAATGCAGCGAGTGCTTTTTCATAATTTTCAGATGCATCAGCAAACGCTAGAGAGGGTAATATCGCGCAAAAAGCAATTGCACTGAGTGATATAGTTAGTGAACGAAGTTTCATAAATCGTATTGACTCTTTTCCTTAGAATGCAGACGTAAAATACTACGGTATATTTACCTTAAATGCCTTAGGTTTCGATAGGTATGAATATACCAATGTATATTTTCAGGCAAAAAAAAACCTCACAATGTGAGGTCTTCTTAACTTATAAAACTTAAGCTGATTTACGACGGCGCCATACAGCAAATAAACCAAATGATGCCAATATAGCTAACGAGCTTGGCTCTGCTACATCTGATGTCGGTGGTTTAGGGGTTGCTCCAGCAATCGTTGATATACCCGCAATCTTGAGATAATCATTATTACTTCCGAAAGCACCTCCACCAGATTGACCGAATGAGCTATTATAAGCACCAATTATCCAATATTGAGCATCTACACCAGAAGTCTCACTGGTAAGTGAGCTCCAACCGTCGCCGATATTAGCAAAACTTGTACTAAAACTTGCATTGCTGGCAACACTAGCCCAAGTCTGTCCTTGTAATGTTGGTAGCGTTTCAAAAGCAGCGATTGATATATCTGAATCATTGCTATAGTAACCAATATTAACTCCGGTAATAGATACCAAATCATCAAAGGTAAACAACAACATGTCAGTATCACCGCGATTATCGACATAATGACCATCATTATTACGGTTGTAATTCAACAAACCGTAGCTATTTTGAGCAGCCGTCGCGGTTTGAATTGTGTCTGGATCGTTTTGTTCAAGAGTATCGGCCCAAGCCGTAATTGTTAAATCGGTATCAGCCGAATTAAAACTTAACGTGTTACCATAAGAATTGGTACCGCTACCACTTCCATAACTGTTACCACCAGAAGTTCTAAAATCCCAATCTGTGGTGTCTGTTGCCAAACTAGCAAATGAAAATGTCATTAGCGAAGCCGCTAGCGCCACGTTGCGCAAAGTAAATAAATTATTCATATTAATCTTCCTGTCCTCTTAATATGTTGTGTTTTCTAATTAACTATATATTTCGCTAAAGCAATAACAGTGCCAGATTAAATTAAACCATTTATTACAGAGGCTTAAAATAGTTTGTCTAACACTAACACCCAAGGTGTAAAGAAAGTGGACAACTTTATGAGCAAGTGACTCAATTCGTCGACAATGTGGTAATTATACACCTTATTTGTATTAGCAAATATTAGAAATAGGTATAATAGGTATGGTTACTCATACAAAAGGATAAATTGTTGAGCTAACCTAGTTTGGTGTTTTTTATGATGCCTGATAACCAAAGCGAACCGTTTATGTTATCTTGGCGCCGTTATTTTATCAGAGGAGCTGTTATGCCCGAATCTAAACGTAAAGGTATTTATCTTTTACCTAATTTATTAACAACCGCGGGCTTGTTCTCGGGTTTTTATGCCGTTGTTGCGTCTATGAATGGGCACTTTGAAGCCGCTGCAATAGCGATATTTGTAGCGATGATTTTTGATGGGCTTGATGGTCGTGTCGCGCGAATGACGAACACCCAAAGCGAGTTCGGTGCTGAGTATGACTCTATGGCCGATATGGTCTCATTTGGAATGGCGCCTGCACTCGTTGCTTACAATTGGGGATTGAGCGGGTTAGGTAAAATCGGTTGGTTAGCCGCCTTTATCTACGTAGCAGGTGCAGCACTTAGACTTGCACGTTTTAATACTCAACTGGGTGTTGCAGATAAACGTTATTTTCAAGGCCTTGCCAGTCCAGCTGCTGCTGCATTAGTGGCAGGTTTAGTTTGGGTCGGTGGTGAATATGATGTCAATGGAGATGACTATAGCGTTATTGTTGCTCTAGTAACCAGTTTCGCTGGGTTATTGATGGTTAGTAACTTTAAATACAATTCATTTAAAGAAGTCAATTGGCATGGCAAAGTACCGTTTGTTGCTTTGTTATTAATTATGCTGATTTTCATAGTGGTTGCTACTGAGCCCGCTTTGGTTTTATTTGTTGTGTTTGCCCTGTATGCGTTAGCTGGGCCTATTAATACGTTTCGCAGTGTCGATAAGGTGAAACTCGAACATGTGGTAGGGGATGCTGATGAAAATGATGCGGACTTTATACCCACTGAAACCGATCCTGAAGACAAAACGGAAGAACAGCAAGAAGCTAATCAAGAATCTTCAAAAAAAGAATAGTAAACCACCACTGTAATCTGTCCAAGTAAAGACAGTTTAGTAAACAACGTAGACTCGCTATCAAGTCGAACACATGGCCTGATAGCGATCCCCTCCCAAACATCCTTTATGACAGCTACTTATAGCTAACTATATAGCTAACTATATAGCTAACTATATAGCTGAACCAAAATATCTTCCTCTCAATGTAGTTGTAGCGATATCTGGCTAATGAAAGCTCAAGCCAAAAAGTCCTTCATTTAAAATGAAAACTCGTTACTACGCTTCTGCCTTAACAACAGCTTTATGACTTCATTGCATAATAGTAGTTAATAAATATTAGATGCTTAAGACATTGTGTTATGCGTAGCTGTATATTCGCAGTCATATTAAACCTTCTGCAAATCTGATTAAGACAGGCTAATTCGCGATAGGGTTGTAGTTAGGTCTCTCTTTATTATGAAATCTCTAACGTGATTTAACATTATCTACCACTTGAGACGGTTACTAACCAAAGGACGTTGAGCGTACAAAACTTACTGGTCGCACACGCCATGGAAGCTAAGCGGTTAACAAATGGGGGAAGTCTGGGAATAACTCACATTTTTGTCATGATAAAACAGGTTATGGATCTGTAGATAGAGGTAACGGTAGAGCCGTATAAATCGCTTTTGTATGATTCCTTTATTCAAAGCCACCTTTATATAGCAATTAATACAGACGATATGCTCTAAAAATAGACGTATTGTGCATAAATTAGTCGCTTAGATAATTTTATTCAATAAAGGGTTGCGCTGTCAGTTTTGATCTCTATAATGCGCCTCTCGCTTCGGGACAGCCGCTAAAACAGCTGCACCGACACTGGGTTTACCCAGGTAATTGCGGACTCTTCGGAGTCAAGTGGTTAGCGTGATGCAGGGCAGTTTAGTTTGCTGATTCGGTTTGAGATTTACGTCAAAAATTGATTCGAAATTAAATGAAGTTAAAGCCTTGACATCGAAACTTGAGAGCGTATTATACGCCTCCCGCTTAAGAGGGTCTTCGGACAGCATCTTAAGCCGCTTCTCCGGAAGCACGCTACGAAGTAGCACTGCTCTTTAACAATTAATAACAAAATAATCTGTGTGGGCACTCACTTGATGAGTGTCTACCAAAAAAAATTCATGTTCGATAAATATTTAATTGAAGAGTTTGATCATGGCTCAGATTGAACGCTGGCGGCAGGCCTAACACATGCAAGTCGAACGGTAACATTTCTAGCTTGCTAGAAGATGACGAGTGGCGGACGGGTGAGTAATACTTAGGAATATGCCTTTGCGTGGGGGATAACTATTGGAAACGATAGCTAATACCGCATAATGTCTTCGGACCAAAGGGGGCTTCGGCTCCCGCGCAAAGAGTAGCCTAAGCGAGATTAGCTTGTTGGTGGGGTAAAGGCTCACCAAGGCGACGATCTCTAGCTGTTCTGAGAGGAAGATCAGCCACACTGGAACTGAGACACGGTCCAGACTCCTACGGGAGGCAGCAGTGGGGAATATTGCACAATGGGCGCAAGCCTGATGCAGCCATGCCGCGTGTGTGAAGAAGGCCTTCGGGTTGTAAAGCACTTTCAGTTGTGAGGAAAGGTTAACGGTTAATACCCGTTAGCTGTGACGTTAGCAACAGAAGAAGGACCGGCTAACTCCGTGCCAGCAGCCGCGGTAATACGGAGGGTCCGAGCGTTAATCGGAATTACTGGGCGTAAAGCGCACGCAGGCGGTTTGTTAAGCTAGATGTGAAAGCCCTGGGCTCAACCTGGGAATTGCATTTAGAACTGGCAGGCTAGAGTTTTGGAGAGGGGAGTGGAATTCCAGGTGTAGCGGTGAAATGCGTAGATATCTGGAGGAACATCAGTGGCGAAGGCGACTCCCTGGTCAGTAACTGACGCTCATGTGCGAAAGTGTGGGTAGCGAACAGGATTAGATACCCTGGTAGTCCACACCGTAAACGCTGTCTACTAGCTGTTTGTGGATTTAATCCGTGAGTAGCGAAGCTAACGCGATAAGTAGACCGCCTGGGGAGTACGGCCGCAAGGTTAAAACTCAAATGAATTGACGGGGGCCCGCACAAGCGGTGGAGCATGTGGTTTAATTCGATGCAACGCGAAGAACCTTACCTACTCTTGACATACTAGAAACTTTTCAGAGATGAATTGGTGCCTTCGGGAATCTAGATACAGGTGCTGCATGGCTGTCGTCAGCTCGTGTCGTGAGATGTTGGGTTAAGTCCCGCAACGAGCGCAACCCTTGTCCTTAGTTGCCAGCCTTAAGTTGGGCACTCTAAGGAGACTGCCGGTGACAAACCGGAGGAAGGTGGGGACGACGTCAAGTCATCATGGCCCTTACGAGTAGGGCTACACACGTGCTACAATGGCGAGTACAGAGGGAAGCAAACTTGCGAGAGTAAGCGGATCCCTTAAAGCTCGTCGTAGTCCGGATTGGAGTCTGCAACTCGACTCCATGAAGTCGGAATCGCTAGTAATCGCAAATCAGAATGTTGCGGTGAATACGTTCCCGGGCCTTGTACACACCGCCCGTCACACCATGGGAGTGGGTTGCAAAAGAAGTAGCTAGTTTAACCTTCGGGAGGACGGTTACCACTTTGTGATTCATGACTGGGGTGAAGTCGTAACAAGGTAACCCTAGGGGAACCTGGGGTTGGATCACCTCCTTACTATTAGGTTAGGCCTCATCAGGTCGAGTGTTCACACAGATTATTTTGTTGTTAGTAAAGAAGAGCAAAAAAGAAATGCTTGGGTAACAAGCAACTATAATGCGAAAGCGAAAGCGTTCGTAAGAATAGGCTTGTAGCTCAGCTGGTTAGAGCGCACCCCTGATAAGGGTGAGGTCGGCAGTTCAAGTCTGCCCAAGCCTACCAAATCTTTTCGTTAGTTAGAAAAGATATCGATGTGACCGCATCGACCTGCATAGTTATGCGGGGCCATAGCTCAGCTGGGAGAGCGCCTGCCTTGCACGCAGGAGGTCAGCAGTTCGATCCTGCTTGGCTCCACCACTTAATGTGGACGGTCTTGCTCGCACAAAGCTAAGCCTTAATCAATACGTACTTATTAAGTATCTATTGATTAGGGTTTTTTAAACGCTAAATGTTCTTTAACAATATGGAAAGCTGATAAAGTAATCAAAACTAAGAGAACTCTTTTAAGAGCTTACTCTATCTGATTTGAAAATGAATACTTGTCACGCATACAAAGCAGAAATGCTAATAACTTCGGTTGTTGGTAATGTCTGTACGTCAAATAAATAAAAGGTTATTTGGGGTTGTATGGTTAAGTGACTAAGCGTATACGGTGGATGCCTAGGCAGTTAGAGGCGATGAAGGACGTGTAAGTCTGCGAAAAGTTGTGGGGAGCCGACAAAATGCTTTGATCCACAAATATCCGAATGGGGAAACCCACCGCTTCGGCGGTATCGTACAGTGAATACATAGCTGTACGAGGCAAACGAGGGGAACTGAAACATCTAAGTACCCTTAGGAAAAGAAATCAACCGAGATTCCCCTAGTAGCGGCGAGCGAACGGGGATTAGCCCTTAAGCTAATTACAAGCGAGTGGAATGTGTTGGAAAGCACAGCGATACAAGGTGATAGCCCTGTACACGAACGCGAATTTTAAGTGAAATCGAGTAGGTCGGGACACGAGTTATCTTGACTGAACATGGGGGGACCATCCTCCAAGGCTAAATACTCCTAACTGACCGATAGTGAACTAGTACCGTGAGGGAAAGGCGAAAAGAACCCCTGTGAGGGGAGTGAAATAGAACCTGAAACCGTATACGTACAAGCAGTAGGAGCAGACTTGTTCTGTGACTGCGTACCTTTTGTATAATGGGTCAGCGACTTATATTTTGTAGCGAGGTTAACCGAATAGGGGAGCCGTAGCGAAAGCGAGTGTTAACTGCGCGTTTTAGTTGCAAGGTATAGACCCGAAACCCGGTGATCTAGCCATGGGCAGGTTGAAGGTTGAGTAACATCAACTGGAGGACCGAACCGACTAACGTTGAAAAGTTAGCGGATGACTTGTGGCTGGGGGTGAAAGGCCAATCAAACCGGGAGATAGCTGGTTCTCCCCGAAAGCTATTTAGGTAGCGCCTCGGACGAATACCACTGGGGGTAGAGCACTGTTAAGGCTAGGGGGTCATCCCGACTTACCAACCCTTTGCAAACTCCGAATACCAGTGAGTACTATCCGGGAGACACACGGCGGGTGCTAACGTCCGTCGTGAAGAGGGAAACAACCCAGACCGCCAGCTAAGGTCCCAAAATTATTGCTAAGTGGGAAACGATGTGGGAAGGCTAAGACAGCTAGGAGGTTGGCTTAGAAGCAGCCACCCTTTAAAGAAAGCGTAATAGCTCACTAGTCGAGTCGGCCTGCGCGGAAGATGTAACGGGGCTAAGCAATATACCGAAGCTGCGGACGCAAAGTTTACTTTGCGTGGTAGGGGAGCGTTGTGTAAGTGGCTGAAGGTGAACTGAGAGGTTTGCTGGACATATCACAAGTGCGAATGCTGACATGAGTAACGATAATGGGAGTGAAAAACTCCCACGCCGGAAGACCAAGGTTTCCTGTCCCATGCTAATCAGGGCAGGGTAAGTCGGCCCCTAAGGCGAGGCAGAAATGCGTAGTCGATGGGAAACGGATTAATATTTCCGTACTTGGTATATCAGTGATGGGGGGACGGAGAAGGTTATGCAAGCATAGCGTTGGTAGTCTATGTGAAAGTGTGTAGGGTTGAATCTTAGGTAAATCCGGGATTCTACATGCCTGAGACACGAGACGAGATTCTACGGAATTGAAGTTGCAAATACCCTGCTTCCAGGAAAAGCCTCTAAACTTATGATATATCGAACCGTACCCCAAACCGACACAGGTGGTCAGGTAGAGAATACTAAGGCGCTTGAGAGAACTCGGGTGAAGGAACTCGGCAAAATCGTACCGTAACTTCGGGAGAAGGTACGCCCCTGTTTGTGATTGAACTTGCTTCATGAGCGAATGGGGGCCGCAGTGAAAAGGTGGCTGGGACTGTTTATTAAAAACACAGCACTGTGCTAAATCGAAAGATGACGTATACGGTGTGACACCTGCCCGGTGCCGGAAGGTTAATTGATGGGGTTAGCGCAAGCGAAGCTCTTGATCGAAGCCCCGGTAAACGGCGGCCGTAACTATAACGGTCCTAAGGTAGCGAAATTCCTTGTCGGGTAAGTTCCGACCTGCACGAATGGTGTAACCATGGCCACGCTGTCTCCACCCGAGACTCAGTGAAATTGAAATCGCAGTGAAGATGCTGTGTACCCGCACCTAGACGGAAAGACCCCGTGAACCTTTACTATAGCTTGGCACTGAACATTGACCCTACATGTGTAGGATAGGTGGGAGACTTCGAAGCATCGTCGCCAGATGATGTGGAGTCAACCTTGAAATACCACCCTTGTATGTTTGATGTTCTAACGTTGACCCCTTATCGGGGTTGCGGACAGTGCCTGGTGGGTAGTTTGACTGGGGCGGTCTCCTCCCAAAGAGTAACGGAGGAGCACGAAGGTTGGCTAATCCTGGTCGGACATCAGGAGGTTAGTGCAATGGCATAAGCCAGCTTAACTGCGAGACAGACACGTCGAGCAGGTACGAAAGTAGGTCATAGTGATCCGGTGGTTCTGTATGGAAGGGCCATCGCTCAACGGATAAAAGGTACTCCGGGGATAACAGGCTGATACCGCCCAAGAGTTCATATCGACGGCGGTGTTTGGCACCTCGATGTCGGCTCATCACATCCTGGGGCTGAAGTCGGTCCCAAGGGTATGGCTGTTCGCCATTTAAAGTGGTACGCGAGCTGGGTTTAGAACGTCGTGAGACAGTTCGGTCCCTATCTGGTGTGGGCGTTGGATGATTGAAGGGAGCTGCTCCTAGTACGAGAGGACCGGAGTGGACGAACCGCTGGTGTTCGGGTTGTCATGCCAATGGCATTGCCCGGTAGCTACGTTCGGAATCGATAACCGCTGAAAGCATCTAAGCGGGAAGCGAGCCCTAAGATGAGTCATCCCTGGCAATTTAATTGTCCTAAAGGGTTGTTGAAGACTACGACGTTGATAGGCAGGGTGTGGAAGCGTTGCAAGGCGTTAAGCTAACCTGTACTAATTGCCCGTGAGGCTTAACCATACAACGCCCAAGTAGCTTTATGTTATTTGCGTAAGTATGAAGACAAGTATTGATAATCAAGAGTAAGACTAAAGAGATTTAGCGATGATTACGGCCTGACCTGAAAAGGAACGGCATCAGCTTTTTACATATTGATTTATTGAGTGCAAGCTTGATAGATAACAGTTTATGTCTGGCGGCCATAGCGATGCGGCCCCACCTGATCCCATCTCGAACTCAGAAGTGAAACGCATTAGCGGCGATGGTAGTATGGGGTTTCCCCATGCGAGAGTAGCACACTGCCAGACTCCCATTCAGAACAAAGCCACCTTAATCGGGTGGCTTTTTTCGTTTCTGGGCTAACGAAAATACCCAAGACAATCTACACAGCATCATCAAGGTGGCTTTATTCTAAAGCGCCATCGCGCAATGCCACTCCCGTATGAGAAACCTAATCCATCGAGTGTGATGCGGGGGATCCCATGCAATACTGGTTCACGTAATACGCGGTATCCGATACGCGGTATCCGATACGCGGTATCCGATACGCGGTATCCGATACGCGGTATCCGATACGAGGCATCCGAAAGACACAGCCAGACTCCCATTAAAGAAAGGGCTATCCTTAATCGCGCGGCGACCAGGGTAGCCTTTTTTTATATCTGGCATTTAGTTCATGGGCAGGTATTAATTGTGCTGATGACGTTAGCCATTATAGTGTTAGGGACTACTGTACTTTGTGACGCTCAAAATCGAATGGATAGCATTACCAAACGCATACTTTTCAGTCGCATTGGCTAGTTAGCAAATTAATGAAAATCTCGGGAACGAGTTTCGAGCTCTACAAAGAGGTGACTTAGGTCATGCAGCTTACCGGCAATAATATGGGTAACACCGCCATCTCCGCGCTCTAAGATACCACTCACCTTCAAGATCGTGGCTTTTAAATAAGCTTGTTTTTGAGCCCTAGCTGTCGCTTGCCACACGATCACATTGCTATTGCCTGTATCATCTTCAAGGGTAATGAAGGTGACACCAGCAGCTGTTCCAGGGCTTTGCCTTCCTTTAACAAGGCCTACCACGGATACTACCGATTTATGTTGAATAATCTCGAGCTGACTCGCAGCTGTATACCGACCCAGTAAGTTTGCATCACTTAATACACATTACCCGTTATCATGCGGTAGTTTATCAAACACCGAATTTTAATTTGAGAGTAGTTAAATTAATAGAAAACAAACGAGTATATTAGTAACCGCTGAATATTTATTTTTCACATCGCTTACTCGGTTTTTATGCGAGTCGATACTGTTGATAAATTGACTATAAATAGTTATTTATATATGTAACTACCTGTATTACTGCTTGTTTGTTGTGAATGAACCTAAATTACTTGTACAGCATAGTTCATGGTCTACACTGGACAGGTGATTAATTTAACCTTAGGGAGTTGTGCCTCTCATGCAAATAATTTAGCGAGAGTGAAATATTCGTTAACCTGCCTAGGTCTATACTTTCGTGAACAACATTAACAATCCAAAAATTACTTAAAGGTGTCCAATATGAAACAGATTAAACAAACTACTATCGCTACAGCAATTGGTGCAGTTGTACTTGGCTCATTGGCTTCAATCAGCTTCCAAGCAAATGCAGCGCCTTTCGGTATGCAAACACTAGAGTCTGGCTATATGCAAGATGTTGCAGAAGGCAAGTGTGGCGAAGGTAAATGCGGTGGCGATAAAGCGGCTAAAATGACCAAAGAAGGCAAGTGCGGCGAAGGTAAATGTGGTGGCGATAAAGCGGCTAAAATGACCAAAGAAGGCAAGTGCGGCGAAGGTAAATGTGGTGGCGATAAAGCGGCTAAAATGACCAAAGAAGGCAAGTGCGGCGAAGGCAAATGCGGTGGTGATAAAGTTGAAAAAGCAGCTAAAGAAGGCAAGTGCGGCGAAGGCAAATGCGGTGGCGATAAAGTTGAAAAAGCCGCTAAAGAAGGTAAGTGCGGCGAAGGTAAATGTGGTGGCGATAAAGTCGAGAAAGCCGCTAAAGAAGGCAAGTGTGGCGAAGGTAAGTGTGGTGGCCAAGCTTAATTCTTAAATAGAATTTTTGAATAAAGGCCAGCTTTGCTGGCCTTTACTTTTTATGCCCCGTAAATTTATGACAAAGTTAAAGTAGTATGAGGTGAGTTATGCGAAATAAACATTTTGCAGGAGTGGGTTTAGGGTTACGACGTGAAATGATCAGCGAATTAATCGATGATATTCCAAGTGCAGTTGATTTCTGGGAAGTCGCACCTGAGAACTGGATCCCGTTAGGAGGGAGTTACCAGAAGCAACTCAGTCGTTTTACCGATACTAGGCAATTTGTTACTCACGGACTATCACTCTCAATTGGAGGCCCAGATCCGCTTGATATTAACTTTGTAAAAGATGTTAAAGCCTTTTTAGATACGCACCAAATTGAACATTATAGCGAACATTTAAGTTATTGCTCTGGCAAGGGACACCTTTATGATCTTATGCCGATTCCGTTTGACGAAGAAGCTGTAAAATACGTAGTTGAACGAGTGAAAATGGTACAAGATATTATTGAAAGGCCGCTTATTCTAGAAAACGTATCATACTATGCAGCGCCCAATGCGAAAATGAGCGAGCGCGATTTTACATTAGCGGTACTAGAAGAATCCAATTGCAAGATGCTGCTTGATGTAAATAACATTTATGTTAATTCAATTAATCATGGCTATGATGCAGAGGACTTTCTGGCATCTATGCCCACATCTCGTATCCAATATGGTCACATTGCCGGACACTTTGATGAAGCCGATGATCTGAAGGTCGATACTCACGGTGCAGATATTATCCAGCCAGTTTGGGATTTACTTGAAAAAGCATATGAAATTCATGGCGTTTTCCCAACCTTATTAGAACGTGACTTCAATATTCCACCGATCAAAGAGCTGCTACTTGAAGTTGACAAAATCCGTCAATTGCAGAAAAAACATTCAGTTTCGGTCAATATTAAGGATCATGCTTAAATGTACGATTTCCAAAAGACTCAGTTAGAATTTATCGAGCATATTAAAGACCCAGATAATAAGCCTTTTAAGCATCCGGTTGAATCTCGACGTATGGATATCTATCGTGATTTATTTTTTAATAATATTAAAGGTTTTTTGAGCTCTGGTTTCCCAGTATTAGAAAGTTTATATAACGAGACACAGTGGAACTCTCTAGCACGCCAATTCTTCGCAACTCATGAGTGCCGCTCTCCGTATTTCACCGATATAAGTAAAGAGTTCGTAGAATATTTAAGTAATGAATACGAATTACAAGCGCACGATCCCATCTTTATGAAAGAACTCGCTCATTATGAATGGATGGAATTGGCCGTTTCAATTCGAAAGCAGACTCAGAGATGGGATACATCAGAAAACGTTAGCAATGTGCAACTGTCACAACTTGCAAGTGTGGTGAGTTATCAATATCCGGTTCATCAGATTAGTCAAGACTTTCAGCCTACGGAGCCTAGCGAAGCAGTTTATTTGGTCATTCATCGAGATAGTAACGACAAAGTCGACTTTACTCTCATTACTGCTATGACGGCGCATTTGTTATTAACGATAGAAAATAATGAGCAACTTTCCATCGATTCACTTAACACTGTGATGATTGAGAGTTTACCGCAACTTGATGCTGCGCAAGTTATTCAAGGCGTCAAACAAATAGTTGAACAAATGATCGCACAAGAGATACTTGTCCCTTACTCGATTAGCGAGTAAATAGGCTATCAATTTTATCTACTTTGAATTACCATTTACGGCTGAATTCATATTAGTTAACTAGCGACGAATGGGGTTTCCAATGCAAGATAATAATGGCTCACAAGATCCGTTCAATTTCACTTATTTAGCCGCAGGGCTTTTGACCTTATTGGCACTGCCTCTTATGCATGTCATTGTAGGTTGGATAGTGTTTCTTTAACCGTCGTTTTTTAATTATCAATTACAACGGGGAAAGCTGTGCCCGCTGCTTATATAAAGTCGGTTATTAAAACCGTACCTGATTATCCCAAGCCTGGGATTTTATTTCGTGATGTGACGTCAATACTTGAAGATCACAAAGCGTATACCACTAGTATCGAACTTTTGGTCAAAGAATTTGCGCCTTACAAGTTCGACAAAGTGGCTGGAACAGAAGCCCGAGGCTTTTTGTTTGGAGCGCCGCTGGCGATCGAACTTGGAATTGGTTTTATTCCGGTACGTAAACCGAATAAATTACCGCGTAAAGTGATTAGCGAAAGTTATGAGCTGGAGTACGGCACAGATTGCTTAGAGATACATGAAGATGCTGTGAAACCAGGCGAGAAAGTCTTAATGTTAGATGACTTACTTGCCACTGGTGGAACTATGATTGCGACGGCTAAACTAATTAGACGTCTTGGCGGTATAGTTGAACACGCAGGATTTGTTATTTCACTCCCAGATTTGGGTGGTGAAACTAAGCTGAAAGAAATTGGCGTTCAAAGTCACTCACTATGTGAGTTCGAAGGCGAGTAAATTAATAACATGAGCTATCAAGTTCTAGCGCGTAAATGGCGACCCAATAATTTTAGTGAATTAGTCGGTCAGGAGCATGTTGTCGCGGCAATTTCAAATGCACTTGATAATGATCGTTTACACCATGCTTATTTATTTACGGGTACACGAGGGGTCGGCAAAACGACTATCGCGCGTATCTTTTCTAAAAGTCTTAATTGCGAATTGGGCATAGGTTCCAAACCCTGTGGTCAATGTTCAACGTGCATTGAGATAGAGCAAGGTAACTTTGTTGATCTCTTAGAGATCGATGCAGCCTCGCGCACGAAAGTGGAAGACACCCGTGAGCTATTAGATAACGTGCAGTATCGGCCGACACGTGGCCGTTACAAAGTTTATCTGATAGATGAAGTGCACATGTTGTCCAAACACAGCTTTAACGCTCTACTTAAAACTTTGGAAGAGCCACCGCCGCACGTAAAATTCTTATTAGCGACGACTGATCCGCAAAAGCTCCCTATAACTATTTTGTCTCGCTGTTTGCAGTTTAACCTCAAGGCTTTATCAAGAGCGCAAATTGGCCTGCAATTGCAGCATGTTTTTGCTCAAGAGCACATTGCTAATGAGCCTGAAGCGTTGGCGCAGCTAGCACGAGCAGCCCAAGGCAGTATGCGCGATGCATTGAGCTTGTCTGACCAAGCCATCGCCCAAGGCAATGGTAACGTAAGCCTAAGTATTGTGACCGATATGCTCGGGTTAATGGACAAGACTCAGGTACTTAAGTTACTGAATGCGGTACTGAATAAGCAAAACGAGATGGTGTTTGAGCTTGTTGAGTTGATGTCTGAGCAAGCCGCAGACTACAGCCAAGTATTAAACGAACTAATGAGTTTGTTACATCAAATAGCCCTGACTCAGTTTGTACCTGACGCCTGTAAACTCGAAACGATTTCAGCCCGAGCGATTTATCAACTAGCTAAAAAATCGGTACCAGAACATATACAGTTACTCTACCAGATTGCCTTGCAAGGTAAGCGTGATCTACCGTTTGCTGCGGATGCAAAAACGGGACTTGAGATGACATTATTGCGTATGTTGGCGTTTAGTCCGGTGCAGGTCGATACTAGTATTGACGAGCTTATTGCTATGACTCCTAGTCCGGCAATCATTCAATCCGAGGCTACTGCGGATATCCCTGATTCTCCTCTCGCTCACATCCCAGCATCTGATGTGTCCTTATCTTCGCCTGAGGTTACTCAATTACCAGAGCAAACCGTTTCCGAGGTTAGTGGTGGGGAAAGTGTTAGCTCGATTGAAAATACAGATACTGACGAAACACAAAACAGTGCGTTTCAAAAACAAGAGCTAATGAATGATACGCATTCTGAAAGAACTCAATTAATTGAACCCGAAGCAAATAACACCACAAGTCATCGTTTTGATGATGATCAGTATCATGCAGCGCAAATGCAAGAGTTAGAAGCTCAGCAACACGGCATTATGCAAGAAGCTGAACATTTTATTCAGCCTCAAAATACCCATCAACATTATGATGACGAAGCGTTAAGTGCGCATCAAAGGCCTGCGACCAACAGTACACCAACTGATACCCAAAACGCACCCGAACCTCAAAGTCAATCAACTGAAAGCTTGTTAGCGTTGCGCCGAAAATTAGCGCAAGCCGCTGCTGAGGAAGTGGAGAATGCCCCTTCAGTAAAAAAGTCTGAAGGCGGTTATGATGCCAGTCAATTTTTGCCTGGCGGCAGCGGACCCGGTATCGAACCCATGCAAGGTGCAGTACCAAGAGCACAAGTGCAAAGTGAAGCATTGAGTGATTCCTCTACAACAAATATTGCAAACCAAGATATACCATCCTCTGAGAATGATGAAACCCTTGCTGGTTTTGAGGATAGCCACTTTGTGGTTGACGAACCCCCGCCATGGGCGACCGATGAAATAGCCCTTGATGAAATTAACGTCAGTGTTGATGAGCAGGAGGTTATATCTGGCACTGAAGAAGACATTGAAAATGTGGTTTTCGACCCCACTGCTCATCTAGCACAAGATTTAGAGTGTGAAGTTAATTATGTTGTACCTGCCTTTTTAGCATCAGGCGAAAAAGTGACCATAGCGCCTCAATTAGACAAATGGAGTGCGCTTATCACGCAGATGCAAGTCGCGGCATTAACAAAACAACTTGCCTTGCATTCCGAATTTTCGCGAGAGGGTAACACCGTGGTGCTTAACCTTGTTCAAAGTAAGGAGCATTTAAATACGGCTTCTGCTAGGGATCAATTACAGCAAGCACTGAGTGATGTATTACAGCAACAAATAACCCTAGAAGTAAAAGTAGGGGAGGCTGTCAATACACCTTTCGCACTGCAGCAAAGTATTAATAGAGTGAGATTCGAATATGCAAAACAAATAGTAGAAACAGATGATGCTATTTGTATGTTTAAAGACATGTTCAGCGCTCAAGTGCTAATGGATTCAATCAAAGCACGATAGATTTTAATTTCAAAATTCAAGAGAGAAATAATATGTTTAAAGGCGGCATGGGTAACGTAATGAAGCAAGCGCAACAGATGCAAGAGCGCATGCAAAAGAAACAAGAAGAATTAGCCAAGATGGAAGTCACAGGTGAATCGGGTGCAGGTTTGGTAAAAGTTACCATGACGTGCAATCACAATGTGCGCCGCGTCGACATCGACGACAGTTTGATGGAAGACGATAAAGAAATGATCGAAGACTTAGTTGCTGCCGCGATGAATGATGCGGTACGTCGCGTCCAAGAGACAACAAAAGAGCAAATGGCCGATGTAACCGGCGGCATGGCTATGCCCCCTGGCTTCAAAATGCCATTCTAGTTAATCGATTGACTTGTGTTGTTCGCGATCCGATTAAGGTTGTATAGATGAAACTTAGCCCTCTTATTTTAGAACTGATTAATGCGTTTAAGATTTTGCCGGGCGTAGGTCCGAAAAGTGCGCAACGTATGGCGTTTCATTTATTGGAGCGAAATAGGGCCGGTGCTATGCAGTTAAGCCAAGTGCTGCATAATGCTATGGAGCACATTGGCCATTGTAAGCAATGCCGTACTTTTACTGAAAGCGAGTTGTGTGAGATTTGTGCGCACCCAACGCGCAGCGCCGCTGGCACCTTGTGTATAGTTGAGTCTCCACAAGACGTTGTAGCAATTGAGCAAACCGCTGAGTTCAAAGGGCTTTATTTTGTTTTGATGGGGCATTTATCACCTATTGATGGCATTGGGCCGAGCGAAATAGGGTTAGACGAACTTGCTGATTTACTTGATCAAAAAGACCTAACTGAAGTTATATTGGCGACCAACCCGACTGTTGAAGGTGAAGCGACAGCGCATTACATTGGACAAATGTGTAGTGCGCGAGATATTCAGGCGACACGTTTAGCTCATGGAATGCCCGTAGGCGGTGAGCTCGAGTTTGTTGATGGTAATACCCTAACCCATGCGTTTGTGGGTCGCAGAAGTCTGTCCTAGTTCACAAAACATCCCGCTTCATATCACGGCCTAACTCTTAGGCCGTGAAATATCTGATTAATAGTTACAATTTTTTCGCGTTATGTATTGAAATGCATGTAAGCGACCTTATCTCCTTACTCACAAACAGAAACCACTAACTTAGGAGATACTTGTCCATGGCTGACGTTGCCCATCAAGAAACTCATGGCTTTCAAACAGAAGTAAAACAGTTACTTCAGTTGATGATCCATTCACTTTATTCAAATAAAGAAATATTTCTTCGTGAACTTATTTCTAACGCTGCTGATGCAGCCGACAAACTACGTTTCAAAGCATTGTCGAATGACAGCTTGTACGAAGGTGACGGCGATTTATGCGTTAAGTTAAGCATAGACAAAGAGGCTGGCTCTATAACGATTATTGATAATGGTATCGGTATGGATCGTGCCAGTGTCATCGAACATCTAGGTACAATTGCAAAATCAGGAACCTCTGAATTCTTCAATAACCTCTCTGGCGATCAAGCGAAAGATTCTCAGCTTATCGGTCAATTTGGGGTTGGTTTTTACTCGGCATTTATTGTCGCTCAAAAAGTGGTTGTGCGGTCACGTGCTGCTGGCGACGACGCAAGTAAAGGCGTTGAGTGGACATCTGAAGGTGAGGGTGAGTTTACCGTCGCTGATATCGAGAAAGCTGAACGTGGTACTGAAATTACTCTGTTCCTGCGTGATGATGAGAAAGAATTCGCTGATGATTGGCGTTTACGCTCAATCGTAAGTAAATACTCTGACCATATAAACATTCCAGTCATGATGTATAAAGAAGAAGTCCCTGAAAGCGAAGGTCCTGACGGTGAAAAAACGCCCGCTGAACCAGGTAAATGGGAAGCGGTGAACAAAGCCACTGCGCTTTGGACGCGTGATAAGTCTGAAGTGACAGACGAAGAATATAAAGAATTCTACAAACATATATCTCATGACTTTAGTGATCCTCTTGTTTGGTCTCACAATAAAGTGGAAGGTAAGACCGAATACAATAGCTTGCTATATATTCCGGCTAAAGCACCGTTTGATATGTGGAATCGCGATCAAAAACACGGTTTGAAGCTTTACGTTCAGCGCGTTTTCATTATGGACGACGCCGAGCAGTTTATGCCGACTTATTTACGTTTTGTTAAAGGATTGCTGGATTCAAACGATTTACCGCTGAACGTTTCCCGTGAAATATTGCAGGACAATAAAGTCACTCAGGCTATTCGCCAGGGTTGTACTAAGCGTGTATTGCAAATGCTTGAGCGTGTGGCAAAAAATGACAGTGAAAAATATCAAGGTTTTTGGACTGAATTTGGCAACGTCTTAAAAGAGGGCCCTGCTGAAGATTCCGCTAACAAAGAGAAAATTGCTGGCTTATTGCGTTTTGCATCGACAGAAGGTGACAGTGACGCCCAAACTACTTCTTTGGCTGACTATGTAAGCCGCATGAAGGAAGGTCAGGACAAAATTTATTACATCACTGCTGATAGCTACAAAGCGGCGAAGTCTAGTCCTCATTTAGAAATCTTCCGTAAAAAAGGCATTGAAGTATTACTAATGTCTGACCGCGTGGACGAGTGGTTAATGTCACATTTAACTGAATTTGATGAAAAATCATTCCAGTCAGTTACGCATGGTGAACTCGACTTAGGTGAATTAGACGACGAAGACAGCAAAAAAGCTCAAGAAGACGCTGAGAAAAAGGTTGAAGGATTGACCGAGCGCGTTAAGAAAGTGCTGGGCGATAAAGTAGCTGAAGTTAAATTCACCCATAGATTGACTGACTCTCCAGCGTGTATCGTGGCAGACGGTAATGGCATGACTACACAGATGATTAAGTTGATGCAAGCTGCAGGTCAACCTGTGCCTGAGGCTCAGTATCATTTTGAATTAAACCCAGAGCATGATTTAGTGAAAATGCTTGCTGAGGTTCAAGATGAAGAGCGCTTTGGACAGTGGGCAGAAGTCTTGTTTGACCAAGCTGCGTTGTCAGAACAAGGTAGCTTAAAAGACCCAGCAGCCTTTGTGCACAATTTAAACACCTTACTAATGAATTTGGCCAAATAGCGCTAAACTATTCAATATAACGGTAAAAAATGGGCTCTTAAGCCCATTTTTTGTGTATATTACATATTAATACAAGTTTACAGCTACGGCCTAAGACATACGTCTTATATGGCTTGTAACTAAAAGGCCGAATGTGTAAAGTTCGGCACAGATTTTTTTAACTTTAAACTAAAGGCGAGGGGAAAGAATATGCGTATTATTCTTCTTGGTGCACCTGGTGCTGGTAAAGGCACTCAAGCTCAATATTTAATGGGTAAATACGGCATTCCGCAGATTTCAACAGGCGATATGCTCAGAGCAGCAATTAAAGCTGGCACCGAGTTAGGTAACGCCGCAAAGCGCGTTATGGATGAAGGAAAACTGGTTTCTGATGAGTTAATCATTGGTTTGGTAAAAGAACGCATTACGCAAGATGATTGCAATGGTGGTTTTTTGCTGGATGGTTTTCCACGCACTATCCCTCAAGCTGACGCGATGAAAGAAGCGGCTATCAAAATCGATCATGTGATTGAATTTGATGTACCTGATGAAGTGATTGTTGAGCGCATGGCCGGACGTCGTGTTCACCCAGCTTCAGGTCGCGTCTATCACTTACAATACAATCCGCCTAAGAATGACGGAAAGGACGATGAAACAGGTGAAGATTTGGTTATCCGCGCCGATGATCAGGAAGACACCGTTCGTCATCGCTTAAGTGTTTACCATGAGCAAACTAAACCTCTGGTCGATTATTATCAAACAGAGTCCAAGGCTGGTCATTGTCAATATCATAAAATTGACGGCACCCAAGCGGTTGACGTAGTAAGCGAGCAGTTGTCATCTTTACTTGACTAATGCTCGGTATTTAATTGAATAATGAAAAACCCACTGAAAAGTGGGTTTTTTTATGCCTATAATCAGCTATATGTTTTTTAATACAGGAACCAATGCACCATGTTACATACGCCAATTACCGCTTTCTATGGTGGGCTCTTAGGGATTACGTTTATGTATCTCTCAATTTTAGTGATCAAATCCCGACGTTCAGAAAAAATTAGCTTAGGACACGGTGAAAACCCGCATTTCCTGGGTGTTATTCGAGCACATGGTAATTTTGCCGAATATGTCCCACTGATACTAATTCTAATGTTAGTCGCCGAGATTAATTCAGCCCATGAGGCAGTGTTACACGTTACTGGTGCGGCACTAGTGATTGGCCGAATTGTCCATGCTTACGGTTTAAAGCATCACTCAGGCGTTAGCTGGCAGCGCGTTTCGGGAATGATGTTAACGTTTGCAGCGCTTATCGGTCTGTCAGTGCAGAATATTTTGTTCTTGTATTAATTTTCGTATCCAGAGCGGATCTTGAATTTGTTTTATAATAATTTTAGATATAAAAAAACGGCGCTCACTAGGCGCCGTTTTTATTCACAGGGATCACACATTAAAATGAAAGGGATGAATTACGACGGTTTGTTAGCGTCTTCAATCAATTTTTCTGTGCTGCTACCGATTTGTATTGTGCGTGGTTTTTTGGCTTCTGGTACCACACGTTCCAAATTGACGTGAAGCAGACCATTTTCCATTTTGGCATTAAGCACGTTAACGTGGTCGCCTAGTTGGAATTTGCGTTCAAAATTACGCTCGGAAATACCTTTGTGAATGAATTTTCGCTCTTCGTCTGAGCCAGCTTTATTGCCAGTGACTTTTAAGGTGTTTTCCTGAACCTCAATAGAGACTTCGCTTTCTGCGAAACCCGCAACGGCCATAGTGATGCGATATTTATCTTCGGCTATCAACTCAATGTTGTAGGGAGGGTAGCTAGATTGTTTTTCGTTACGAGATGCAGAGTCAATCATTGAAGCCAAGTGGTCAAAACCAATGAATGAACGGTATAGTGGAGATAGATCGATATTACGCATTTTGCATATCCTCTTTATAAAGCAATATGAGATTAAAGTGTCCCGACTAGCGGCGACGTTATTTGTAACGCGTTTCTCGCGTAACCCTTAGGGTTTTGCAGTTGCCTGCCAAATTCTTATCCTTTGAATTTGTGTCGACCCTTTCGGCGACGACTAATACTATGTGGGATTGTCTTTTTATTTTTCAATTGAAAACGTGAAAATAAATTATATTTTAAATTTAACGTTATGATTTTAATAGATTTATTTTTAATTAAATGTTGATATAAAAAAGCCCACGCATAAGTGGGCTTCTATCCAATGGGAATTTAGCGGTCTATTGTTTTACACCCTCAATGTTTAACATAAGTTCAACATGGGTAGACGCAGGTCCTAAATTAGTCATTATGCCGTAATCAGCCATAGCAATTCGGGTTGTGCCTGAAAAACCTGCACGATAACCGCCCCATGGATCTTTACCTTCACCAATTTTTTCTGCCATGATAATGACCGGCTTGGTAATACCATGCAGTGATAAATCGCCAAATATTTTCAAGCGCTCTCCACCTAGGTTTTCTACTTTGGTGCTAACAAACTTTGCCTCAGGATATTTTTTTACGTATAGAAAGTCTTCACCCCGTAGGTGCTTATCACGCTCGGCGTGATTTGAGTCAATACTGTCTGTATTAATATTAATATTTATAATAGAAGCTTCGGGTTTGGCAGGGTCATAACTGAATTTACCATCGAAGGTATTAAAGCGACCCGTTAACCATGAATAACCTAAATGTTGAATTTTAAAGTTAATCGAAGCATGAGCGCCTGATGTATCGATCAAGTAATCGGCGGAAAATGCTTTGCTTGATAGCAAAGCGAGCAAACCGAACGCTAAAAGTGACTTTCTCATTTCTGTTCCTTTTGTTGTTTTATGGTAAGCATCCTTACCAAGGTATTGTCGTTATCAATAAAATGATGTTTAAGAGCTGCGAGGCCGTGAACACTGGCTAATGCAATGAGGACGTATGCGACATATTCATGAACCATACCGGAAAAATCTTCTTGATCAGCAAAAAGTCGCCCAAGGGAGCCTAAGCTAAACCAGTTAAATACATCTATGCCTCGGTCGTCTGCGGTGGAAATTAAATAACCGCTGACGAACAAAGAGAATATCAGTAAGTATAAAAAAACATGGGTGATTTTAGCACTCTTTTTTTCCCATTTTTTCCCCTGAGCTTGGGGCGATGGTTGGGATAATTTCCACAGTAAGCGCACAAGGGTTAATGCGATAAGCAGCAGGCCAACGCTCTTATGATAGTGAGGCGCATCTGTATACCAAGGACTGTAATAGTCTAAGTCGACCATCCACCAACCTACGGTAAACATCCCGATAATAATAACGGCACTTGTCCAGTGAAAAACGATGCTTAGCCAGCCATAGCCTTGGGTATTATTTTTGAACATATAGATGAAACCAGTGATAGATAACGTTTACTATATCCTTCGTATTATTGAATTAATATGGCGAATTTACGAAACTTTACTGTTAAAAATTAGAATGGTTTGGTTTTTCAGTAAGACAGCAACGGGTTGGTATATAACGCAATCCAGATTCTCTTTCGACAAAAGACGTCATTAGGCGCCCTAACGTGGGGATGAAAATAGTATACAAATATCAGTTAGGGTAAAAGACAAGCTTAGCAGCCAGTTTATGCAAACTGCTAAGCAATATAAATTATGACTTTATTTCGCGTGGCGCGCCTGCAGTACTTCAATTACGTCACTGAGTGATAAGTCACTGGCCTGCAATAACACTAACAAGTGATAAAGCAAATCTGCCGACTCATTTTTTAATTCATGCAAATCTCTAACGGTTGCAGCTAATGCCGTTTCAACGCCTTCTTCACCCACTTTTTGGGCAATTCGTTTAATACCTTCGCTATAAAGGTGGGCTGTGTAGCTAGACTCTGGAGATGCACCTTTGCGCGACGCAATGACTTGTTCTAATTCAGCAATAAAGCTTACTGCGGGCGTTTTGGCGTCAGCCCAACAGGTTTCTGTACCGTTATGACAGGTCGGGCCATTGGGATGAGCCAAAGCTAAAATAGCGTCTTGATCACAATCAGCACTAAGTTCAACCAAATCAAGAGTATGGCCAGATGTTTCTCCCTTAGTCCATAAGCGCTCTTTAGAGCGGCTAAAAAAGGTTACATGGCCTGTTTCAAGAGTGTGACTAACCGCTTCACTATTCATGTAACCCTGCATTAGGACTTTACCTGTGTTGGCATCTTGTACGATACACGGTAGTAGGTTGTCCATTTTCTGCCAAGCCAATTGTTCGATGTTTTGTTTATTGATGATCATGTTTATCTCGTATTCATATCGTGTAAGTGTTCAGCGCCGAATGGGTTGGATAGGCCCTAAGCGGCATCCTTGCGCGTGACAGGTTAGTCTCGTATAGCGACTTGTTGCTCTCTCAGATAGGCTTTTAATTCCGGAATAGGAATAATACCCTTGTGAAAAACAGATGCGGCAAGTGCACCATCAACGTCAGCTTGCTCAAATACATCTTTAAAATGCACTTTTTCACCCGCACCGCCAGAGGCAATCAAAGGTACGCCACAACTTTTACGAATAGTGGCCAATTGGGTTATATCATAGCCTTGGCGCACGCCATCTTGATTCATGCAATTTAATACTATTTCGCCTGCACCGTACTGCTGTACTTCTTTTACCCAATCACCTGTTTGCCAGTGGGTAATTTGCGTGCGACTTTCATCGCCAGTGTACTGATGAACTTGATATTGTCCTGTTTCTTCATTGAAGAAGCTATCAATGCCCACTACCACGCACTGTTGCCCAAACGTATTATGCAGTTCACGAATAAGTGCTGGGTTGGCTAGGGCGGGGGAGTTAATGGATATTTTATCGGCTCCCATTTCCAGTATTCGACCAGCATCTTCTACTGACTTAATACCGCCAGCGACGCAAAACGGAATATCAATCACCTGAGCGATACGCGTGACCCAACTTTTGTCTACAACGCGTTGGTCACTTGAGGCCGTAATATCATAAAAGACCAGTTCATCGGCCCCTTGTTGCGCATATAGCTCAGCCAGAGGAACGATTTCGCCGATGATTTCGTGGTTGCGAAATTTAACGCCTTTTACCACAAGACCGTCACGAACGTCTAAACAGGGGATAATGCGCCTAGCGAGCATATAAAACCTTTTTCATTTTAATTTTTTGCGAATTAGTGGCATCTACTTAAATAAGCAGATGCCTTGAGGAAGATTACTTAACGCGCTTTAACCATCCATGTACATCGGGTGATTTGCCCCACTGAATATCATTCAGGGCTTGGCGCAATTTAGCGGTCGTAGGGCCGGCTTCACCGTTGCCTACTGCGTACTCTTTGTCATTGTATATAAATGTGCCGACAGGGGTCAGTACCGCAGCTGTACCGGATAACGCTGCTTCGACGCCTGGTTTAGCGGCGCGTTCGAGTAGTTCAGTTACCGTTATATCTCGCTCACTGATTGTCATGCCTAAATCGGCAGCCAGAGTCAATATTGTGTTGCGCGTTACGCCGTGTAAAAAGGACGAATCAAGGCCTTTAGTGATGATTTCATTACCATCTATTAGTAAGAAGTTTGCCGCGCCTGTTTCTTGTACATCACCATTAGGGCAGAACAAGATTTGGTCAGCGTTGTAATCAACACGAGCTTTAGAAATAGGACCTAGTGCACTGGCGTAGTTACCACCGCTTTTTATCATGCCCATATGCGGCGCACAACGCATTCCGGTTTCGTCCAACAGCAGGCGCAGAGCTTTAGCACCACCGGTGAAGTAGTCACCCACTGGCGATAACATCACGTATAACATAGATGTCAATGATGGCGCAGCAGCTTTACCAATTGAAGCTTCAGTACCAATATGAGTCGGACGAATATACATTGAGCCTGGCGGTAAAGGGACGTCATCAGCGTATTGGGCAACAATATCCATGATCATTTTTGCCACTTGCTCTTCGTTGACTTCAGGCAAAGATAGAAAGCGGGCACTTTGTGCAAAGCGTTTAATGTTCTGGTCCATGCGAAAGACGTGCACACTGCCATCTTCGTGTTTGAATGCTTTTAAACCTTCAAAACAGGTACTGGAGTAATGTAGAACATGAGCACCTGGATGCAGGCTTATGCTTTGTGCTGAAACTGTTTTTGCTTCGCTCCACTGATTGTTTTCAAACGTTGCCATTGCCATTTCAGGCATGAAAACCGTACCAAATACTGCCATCATTATTTCCTAATTCGTGGGATCATGGTTTGCAATTAAATTAAGGATGCATCGACCATATATCCATAAGCTGTTTATATCGCCTGATTCTTCAGTAATCCAATTATTTAATAAGCTTGCGAACAGTGCAATCACTTCAGCCCAATCTATTGTTAGGATTCGTGTCTTGTTAGCGTAACACCAGCAATACGCACTGCTGTTTATTTATTCACTTTGCCAGCACTTTATAGCCTGCTCAACGGTGAACTTACCCTCAAGCAACGCACGGCCTAAAATGACACCGCTAACATGAGTGGGTTTTAGAGCCGTGATATCATCTAGGTTGCCAATGCCACCTGATGCTTGCCATTGAATGGTCGGAAATTTCGCCGTCATTTCACTGTATAGCTGATGATTCGCACCCTGTAATGTGCCGTCACGACTAATGTCAGTGCATAATACATGTTTGGCACCCACGGATAGAAAATCGTTTAATAGGTCCTCTAACGAGACGCCTGAATTTTCTTGCCAGCCGTGGGTAGCAATAAATTTATTGCCTTGCTCATCAATATTGATATCAAGGGCCAATACAATAGACTCACTGCCGTATTTAGTTACCCAACCTTTGACCAACTCAGGCTCTTTAACCGCTAACGAACCAATGACAACTCGCTTAACGCCTAATTCTAGTAATTGCGCCACGTCATGTTCGCTACGAATACCGCCGCCAGCTTGAAATTGCATACGCCCAGTGGCGACCATATCACCAATTAATTTAAGTTGACGCTTGTTGGTATCTTTTGCACCGGTTAAGTCGACTATGTGTAGCCACTTAGCACCTTGGTCCGCATAACTATTTACCACATCAATTGGGTCAAGCTCATACTGGGTTTTCTGCTCGTAGTCACCTTGATAAAGTCGAACCACTGAGCCTTCAATCAAATCTATTGCAGGTATAATCATAATATTGTTTATAACTCGATAAAGTTTTTAAGTAGCGCAGCGCCAGCGTCACTGGAGCGCTCGGGGTGAAATTGCACACCAAAGAAATTATCTTTGTGTAGCGCAGCTGAAAAGGGCATTCCGTAGTCTGTTTGAGCAAGGGTATACTCACCCAAAGCAACGGCAAAACTGTGCACAAAGTAAAAATAGCTGCCAATATCTATGCCTTTAAACAAGGTGTTTTGCTCAACTGGGATTACCGTATTCCAGCCCATATGGGGTAGACGTAAATCACCCACTTGCATGCGTTTCACTTCTCCGGGAATAAGCCCTAAACACGGGGTGCTATTGGCTAAACTTTCTTCAGAGCGCTCAACCATCAACTGCATGCCCAAGCAAATACCCAAAACGGGCTGGGTCAGTCCTTGAATACAGGATTTAAGCTGTTTCACCTCGATACTCGCCATGGCGGCATTAGCACTGCCAACACCGGGTAAAAATACCTTATCGGCTTTTTGAATAATCTGAATATCATCAGACACATCGACTTTTACCCCTAAGCGCTCCACGGCAAATTTGACCGATGAGATATTGGCACAGCCTGTGTTAACAATAACGATATTCTGTTTGCTATTCACTAAAGGTGCTGATGTGCTCACTAGAGAGTTCCTTTACTGCTGGGAAGGGCTTCGCCGTTTTTCTGTATTGCTTGGCGTAATGCTCGGCCAAACACTTTAAATAAGCTTTCAACTTGATGATGGGCGTTGCCCTCAGAGGTTGATAAATGCAAAGACAAGCCCATCGCTTGAGCAATAGAGTAAAAGAAATGCGGCACCATTTCGGTGGCCATTTCACCTACTGCGTCACGGCTAAATTCTGCTTCGAATTTAAGGTGCGGACGGTTAGATATATCCAAAATACACTCAGCTCGACATTCATCCATCGGTAGTGCAAAACCGAAGCGGCCGATGCCTCGTTTATCACCTAAGGCTTTTTTCAGCGCTTCACCTAGCGCCAGCGCGGTGTCTTCAACACTGTGGTGGTCGTCAATATGTAAATCACCGTCTACTCGTAGATTAAGTTCAAATCCGCCGTGGGTAGCGATTTGATCAAGCATATGATCAAAGAAACCTATACCGGTTTCAATAGTAGACTTGGCCGTAGAGTCTAAATCTACTTTAACGTATATATTGGTTTCAGATGTTTTGCGCACGACTTCAGCGATTCGGCTCGAAGCTAGCAGTTGCTTAGCGATAGCTGGCCAGTCCTTAGCTGCACGGTCATAACGAATACCTACTATGCCCATGTTTTCGGCAAGTTGAATATCAGTTTCACGATCGCCAATCACAAATGAGCGAGTGAAATCTATTTTGCCTTGTTGCAAATAGTCTTTAACCAAACCCAATTTAGGTTTGCGGCAGCTGCAGTCATCTTCTGGAAAATGCGGGCAAATCAATACATCGTCAAAAACGATGCCTTGGGTGGCGAAAATATCCATCATTTTATCGTGGGGTAAATCGAAATCTTCTTGAGGGAAGCTGTCCGTACCTAAACCATCTTGATTTGACACCATAACCAAGCGAAAGCCGGCGTTTTGTAGTTGCGCGAGTACCGGCATGACCATAGGTTCGAAAACCAATTTAGCTAAGGTATCTAGTTGCTTATCAATAGGCGGTTCTTCGACAAGGGTACCATCACGGTCGATAAATAAAATGGCTTGCTGATTTAGGCTCACGTTAGGCCTCCTGCGTAGATGATTGGTTAGTGAAAAAATGACTGATTTCGCTCAGCAATTGTTTATTCTGCTCTGGGGTTCCCACAGTGATGCGCAAGCAGTTATCCAAATTGAGTTGTTTTGATTGATCTCGTATTAAAATGCCGCGTGTAACAAGGTGCGCCATTAATGCTGATTTGTTAGCGGTACGAAATAAAATAAAGTTGGCTTTATCGTCACCGACTAATTCTACTTCAGCATAATCATCAATGGCGCGTTTTAACTGAGTTTTTTCTTGGTTTATGACGCGCACTTGTTGTTCAAGCGTCGTTAACCCATTTTGGCTCAAAGCTTGAGCTGCAATTTGCGCTACCGGCTCTGGAATAGGATAAGGCGCAATAACCTTCATTAAAGCTTGAATAATTGGTGCTTGAGCAAGAGTAAAGCCGCAGCGCAAACCAGCTAAAGCGAAGGCTTTAGATAAAGTACGCAAAATGGCAATATTTGGATAGTTATTGAGTTCGTCGGCCCAACTGTTCTCACGGTCAAACTCGATATACGCCTCGTCGATGACCACAATAGCGCTATCGGCAAAGTGTTCGATTACGTCCCGTAATTGGGCTTTGTCAACGGAGGTACCAGTTGGATTATTGGGTGAGCAAATAAACACCAAGTTCACTTTGCCTTTGAAGGCTTTTATGGCTTGCACATCCAGTGAAAAATCCGCTTTTAATGGCGCGCGTTCAATTGCCACATCGCAGGTTTCTGCGCTAATCGCGTACATGCCGTAAGTTGGTGGGCATATCAACACACTGTCTTTACCTGGGGTACAAAATGCGCGGATCAGTAACTCAATCCCTTCATCTGCCCCGCGACTAACAAGTAACTGGTCAGTTTCAATCCCTGCATATTGTGCATAAGCGTTAATTACTACTGGGGGTTGGCAATCGGGATAGCGATTAAAGCGCTGGGCATCGATATCGTAAGGATTAGCAAACGGTGATTCGTTAGCATTTAACCATATTTGCTGGTTGTTACCTGCTCCGGAAAACAGCCGACGAGCAGATTCATAGGGTTTTAACCCTTTGATGTTTTCATTTAAAAGTAATGTGACTAAATTACTCACCGGTGTCTCCAGATACTGAGTTAAGTGCTTCAAGACGCAATGCTACAGCTTGTCTGTGGGCGTCTAGGCCTTCGGCTTGTGCTAAATCCATAATGGCGTTGCCAATATTTTGTAAACCTGTGGCGCTGAGTTCCTGCACTGTATAACGACGAATAAAGTCAGCGAGCCCCAAGCTTGAATAATTGCGGGCGTAACCATAAGTGGGTAACACGTGATTAGTACCGGAGGCATAATCCCCTGCTGATTCTGGTGACCACTGCCCTACAAAAATAGAGCCTGCGTTACGCAACTTAGGCAAACACGCGCGAGCTTGTTCAACTTGAATGATTAAATGTTCTGGCGCGTACTGATTACTCACGTCAATAGCGCTATCTAATGAGTCAGTTAGAATATAACGGCTGTGGGACATGGCTTTACGCGCAGTCTCTTGACGACTCAATGTGGCTAATTGGCGTTCGACCTCTAGCTCGGTCGCTTGAATAAGCGCTTGGCTGTCGCTAACTAAAATAGCTTGCGAGTCAGCACCGTGTTCCGCTTGTGAAAGTAAGTCCGATGCAACAAACACTGGGTTAGCTCGACCATCAGCTATCACTAACACTTCTGAAGGGCCTGCAGGCATATCAATAGCAGGACCCGCTGGAATGCGACTCACTTGTTGTTTAGCTTCAGTAACAAAGCTATTGCCCGGACCAAAAATTTTGTCCACTTTAGCTATTGTGTCAGTACCAAGAGCAAGCGCGGCAATGGCTTGTGCGCCACCGACTAAATAGATTTCATCGATGCCACATAAGCTGGCTGCATAGCGAATTTCCGCCGGTATGCCACCTTGCTTATTGGGCGGAGTGCACAGTACTTTTCGAGGGCAACCGGCCACTTTAGCCGTAACCCCTAACATTAATACAGTAGAGATAAGCGGCGCACTGCCACCTGGAATATACAAACCCACAGACGCTAAAGGGGCGTGCCTCAACTCACACATGACGCCAGGCGCAGTTTCAACTTTTACATCTGTGGGCTTCTGCGCACTATGAAAAGCATGAATATTGGCGTAAGCCATATCAATTGCAGCTTTTACTTCTTCGCTGATGTCATGTTGTGCGTTAGCAAGTTCACTTGTTGCCAAGGAAAGCTCACCAAGCTCAACACCGTCAAAACGTGCTGTTAATTCACGTAATGCGTTATCACCGTTGTCGGCAACCAGCTGAATGATCTCAGCGACTGTGTTACTGAGTGCGTTGTTGTCCGCCATTGCTGGGCGGCTTAGCAATGCCTTTTGTTGACCTTGATTAAGGCTCGACCATGTTTGCATTTTCGTTCGTCTCACTGACCAATATTATATATTGCTACTTGTATTGAAACTGAGCTGGGTTTTTACGCCTAGCAGTTAACCCATCATTTTTTCGATTGGCATCACTAAAATTGAGCTACAACCTAGGGCCTTAAGTTTTTCCATGGTTTCCCAAAATAATGTTTCCGAGCTAACCACGTGTACTGCAACCGTTTCATCACTGCCAGCAAGGGGCAATACTGTTGGGTTGCCAGAACCCGGCAATAAACTTTTTACTTGTTCAAGATACGTTTTAGGCGCATGCAACATGATGTATTTGCTTTCTTTTGCTTGCATGACACCATCGATGCGCGGCAAGAAGCGGCTCACGAGTTGCGCTTTGGCTTCTGGTAATTCGCCCGCGCGTTGAATCAATACTGCTTTTGATTGAAAGATTTCTTCTTCTTCTTGCAGGCCATTCGCTTCAAGGGTGGCACCAGTTGATACCAAATCACATATGGCATCTGCCACACCCGCGCGAGGAGCAACTTCAACCGAACCTGTTAGCATCACAGCTGTCGCATTGACATTGTTTTCTTTAAAGAAACGCTCTAGTAGGAAAGGGTAGGTGGTGGCCACCTTTTTGCCTTCAAGAGACTGCACACCTTGGTAGTTAAATTCGTTCGGTACAGCGATAGACAAACGGCACCCACCGTAGTCTAAGCGGCGCAGGGTTTTAAATTCGAATTTCTTGCCAGATGCTTGACGTTCAAGCATTTTTTCTTCTAATTCGTTTTCACCGATAAAGCCTAAATCAACAACGCCGTCCATAACTAAACCTGGAATGTCATCATCGCGCACGCGCAATAGGTCGATAGGGAGGTTAGTTGCGTGAGCAATTAATAAGCGGTCACGAATTTGCAGTTTAACGCCAATGGCTTTTAATAACGCAATACTGTCGTCGCTTAAGCGACCTGATTTTTGAATTGCGATACGTAATCTGTTGCTGTCACTCATAAGTTGCTCGTCCTATTGTCATTTGCGTTAAGTCATCTCGCCGATGCTCATGAACTATAATTTTTTTCAATGCCTTAAATGAAAAACCCCCGGAAGTTTCCTTCCGAGGGCTTGCTAATCGTTACGCCACAGGAAGGAATCAATAGACCTTCCAGCACCAACCTGAAAGGTTATGCTATATGATGGTGATGATTTACTGGCGTAATTGAGATAAACATTGTAATTCTTGGGCCGTGATTCGACTGAGGGCGCAAACATTAGCTAATTGGCTTGCTTAATGCAATAGTAAATCTCTAACTTTTCGCACAAAATTGTTGCAAAGTTAAACAGGAATAAGTTACTGCTAAAAAGCCTAATTCAAATTGGCCTATTTTGGCATAGGTTGGAATAAATACTTGCACTGATTGGAAGTTTAGGTTGCGAACCGGGTAAAATGAACCAGTCAGCCAGTTAAGTATCTAACCTTAAGTGATATCCATATAAATGACTAAGCGGTAAAATGCTTATGTAGTCGATAGCCAAGATATGACGACTAACTGCATTATAAGGGAGAGACTGATGACCAGTGATCTATTGTTTTCAATACTACCTCGTGAAGGCAAAGAGCCCATAGCGCACGATGAACTTAAAGTTAAAAAGATTGATAAAAAAGACGCACTGCGCAAAATAAATGAAGATGATGAGCCCTACCATCCGGATAAAGACGATCCAAGAGAGAAAAAACGCCAGCGTCAAAACCAAGCAAAGCACCTTGATAAACCTTCAGACGAAGAACGGATGGCAAAAGAGCAAGCAACAGAAGATAAAGCGTTGCTGAAGGAAAAGTCAGATGATCCTAAATTTATTGATATAGAGGTATAAACGTCATGGCCTCGGCTATTTGTTGGCAATGCGGGACGCATCTACCTAAAATTATTACCCCAGTTTCGCGCCGCGAAGAATGTAGTGTGTGTCGAAGCGATATACACGCCTGTAAAATGTGCGTCTATTTTGATGCTTCTAATCGCACTGGATGCGATGAAGAGCGTGCCGAATACATAGTAGACAAAGAGCGGGCTAACTTTTGTGAGTATTATGCGTTATCCAGCAGAGCCTTTGATGATACTAAGTTGAACAAGCAGCGTCAGGCAAAAGCACAATTGGCTGCCTTATTTGGTGACGAGGCGCCTGTCGAAAAACAACCGAATAATCAGGTTATTTCAAGTTTAACCGATGAGGATAATAAAGACGGCGATACTCGAGCCGCGGATTTTCACCAACAAGAAACCCCCGCTCAGACTGCCGAGCGAAAGTTACGAGAACTTCTCAATCAGTAGTGAGTTGCATCGCTTTAGGAGCAAGTTCATTTCGATAAGTAAGCTGTTGTTAACCTTATATTTACAACTTATGTCCTCATCGCTTGCATACTAAATTCTTTTAAATTAATGGCTTACGAATTTATATTGGTATTGACTGTTTATCTCGCACACAACTATTTGACAAATAACACACAGTGCCTTAACTTATGTCTTATATAAGATATAACATTGAAATTATTTTCCCAATTCATCTACCGTAGGAATGATTGTATGTCACTTAGCCAGAGCAAAATGCCAAAAGTCGGATTCGGCCTTTGGAAAATTTCACAAGATATATGTGCCGATGCCGTTTACGAGGCCATAAAAGCGGGCTACCGCCACCTTGATAGCGCATGTGATTATGGTAACGAAGTACAAGTTGGCCAAGGAATTAAGCGCGCCATAGATGAAGGTATTTGTGCTCGTGAAGACTTATGGATTACATCAAAACTATGGAATACCTATCATGCAAAAGAGCATGTACAACAAGCTATAGAGCGTTCGTTGGCGGATCTTCAACTTGATTATTTAGATCTCTATTTGATCCACTTCCCAATAGCTCAACCGTTTGTCGCTTTTGATGACCGTTATCCACCAGAGTGGATCACTGACCCAGGTGCTGAAAATCCCAAAATGGAATTAGCCCCAGTGCCGCTTTATCAAACGTGGCATGCAATGGAAGCGCTCGTTGAAAAAGGCTTAACAAAAGAAATCGGTGTGTGTAACTACAATACCGGTTTGCTAAACGATTTGATGGCTTATGCCAAAATTAAACCCGCTATGTTGCAAGTTGAGTCACATCCTTATTTAACCCAAGAACGCCTGATGAAGTTAGCCAATCAGTATGATATTCAAGTCACTGCGTTCTCGCCTCTTGGAGCCTTGTCATACCTTGAATTAGATATGGCAGGTGCAGCTGAATCTGTGTTAGAGCAAAGTGTGGTAAAAGCAGCTGCACAGCGTCTGGGTAAAACGCCAGCACAAGTCGTGCTTCGTTGGGGTGTACAGCGTGGCAATGCGATTATCCCTAAAACGTCTCGTCCTGAGCGATTGGCCGAGAATTTAGCCATCTTTGATTTCGAACTTTCGCAACAAGAAATGGACGATATCAATGCCCTTAATAGCAATCGTCGCTTTAATGACCCAGGCCATTTCTGTGAAGAAGCATTTAATACTTTTTATCCAATCTACGATTAGGGTGTAATCATGCCAGTACAAGCGATTAATTATGTTGACGTACCGCATCAACTAAAAAGCGGTGATTCAGTTTTTCCTCGGGTAGTACTTAACGACGGTTCAATAAAGACGTTGGATGATTGCGCCGCCTGGATAGAACACAATAAAGCTGCCTTGGAAGTCGAACTTAAAGAGTCAGGGGCCATTTTATTCCGTGGTTTTCCGCTTAATTCGGCGGAAACGTTTGATGAGTTTTCGAATGCGTTTGGCTACCCAAATTTTACCTACAAAGAGTCGTTATCCAACGCGGTGCGTATTAACTTTACAGAGCGTGTATTTACGGCCAATGAGGCACCAAAACACGTCGAGATATTTTTGCATCATGAAATGGCGCAAACACCTATCTCACCTAGCAAAGTGTTCTTTTTTTGCAAAACAGCTGCCGACGAGGGCGGTGCTACACCTTTGTGTCGCTCTGATTTACTCTTCGGGGAACTTAAAGCTCGCGAACCTAAATTAGCCGAAGATTTTATTAATAAAGGTTTGAAGTACACCACGCACATGCCAAATGAAAATGATATTGCATCGGGTCAGGGGCGTAGTTGGAAGAGCACATTAAGTGTTGAAAGCCACGAAGCTGCAGAAGCAAAATTAAAAGAGTTGGGTTATAGCTGGTCATGGACTGAAGACGGAGGCTTGCGCGCTACCACGCCGGTATTACCGGCAGTCGTTACCTTAGATAATGGCAAAGAAGTGTTCTACAACCAGCTGATTGCTGCATTTATGGGCTGGAAAGGCGTACGCGAAAATCCATCCAGCGCTATTACCTTTGGAGATGGCAGTGCAATACCCGTTGAAGGGTTGCAACTCGCCACAGATTTGGCTAAAGACTACACCTTTGATCTGCCATGGCAGGACGGTGATGTAGCCTTAGTCGATAATTATATGAGCATGCACGGACGTCGCCCATACTCGGGAGAGCGTAAGCGCGAAGTACTCGTCGCTTTGGCCATGAACTAGTCGAATAACAACACCCGAGAATAGCTCGCCTTAACGTCAGGTAGTGATAATTATGGATAGAATAAAAACATTGCTACCTGGCATTATGGTGGCGACAATTGTAGGCATGGCTGCGCTATTTCTGAGCGAACATTACGGCGCACCCGCTATGTTATTTGCTCTTTTATTGGGTATTGCGATGTCTTTTTTACACCATGGAACCCAGTGTAAAACGGGTATAGAATTTACGGCCAGTACTATTTTGCGGATCGGCGTCGCGTTACTTGGTCTACGTATAGCCTTTGGTGATCTAGTCGCGTTAGGCTGGAAAACTGGCTTATTATTAGTCGTTGCCATTATGAGTACCATTTTATTAGGAGTGGTTCTTGCTAAGGCGTTTGGATTACAAAAACGCTTCGGTGTACTCACGGGGGGGGCGGTTGGTATTTGTGGCGCGTCAGCGGCCATGGCTATATCAGCTGTATTGCCTGATAGCAAAGACAAAGACCGCGATACATTATTAACCATTATTGGTGTAACGGCCTTATCTACTATGGCCATGGTGGTATATCCTATTATCGCCGGAATGTTGGAGCTAGATGAAACCGCAACCAGTATCTTCCTTGGCGGCACTATCCACGATGTAGCACAAGTCGTTGGTGCTGGATATTCTGTATCTGAACAAACAGGTGTTTTAGCAACTTTAACGAAACTGGTCCGTGTCGCATTATTAATGCCGGTGGTCGTGTGTATATTACTTGTGCTGCGGATGAATTTTGATAAAAGCAGTCATGCCAAAGCACCAGGTATTCCTTTGTTTTTAATCGGTTTTGTTATTTTGATGAGCATTAATAGCATGGTAGCCTTACCCGAGGCACTGACCACAATATCGGCCGATATCTCTCGCTTTGCATTAGTGATAGCCATTGCGGCTATTGGCATGAAATCGAATTTAAGCCAATTACTGACAGTGGGCGTTAAACCCATTTTATTACTTGTGCTGGAAACGGTTTGGATCGCAGGATTGATCTTGGTATGCCTTCCTTATCTTTAAATTTGTCTTAATGAGGTGATGTCATGAAACTTACACGGCGCAAGGTTGCTGTTTCTCCTGCTCAGGTACAATCGGCACTATCCAATGATTCAAACATTGGCACTTCGCCAATTGTTAGTTCTTCCCATGAACGCAGGGTTTTATCCAGACGACGTTTTTTGCTGGGTTTAGGAACATTTGGAGCATTGACGGGGGCACAGACGCTACTCGCGCCCCTACTGCCATCAGGCATGATATCCAGTGCCCTAGCTCAAACTAATAGCCCTGCAACGATTATCGGAAAAAGCGCTGGGCTGGTGGTATTAAACGATCGTCCGATCAACGCCGAAACACCCGCTCATATGCTTGATGACAACATTACCAAAGCAGAAAATATGTTCGTGCGTAACAATGGTATTCCGCCAGCGAGTATTGACGTGGCGAACTGGGTGTTAACCATCGAAGGGGAGTCAGCCAAGGAATCCAAGCAATACACGTTGGCCGAATTAAAGCAAAAATTTACCCATCACAGTTATCAAATAACGTTGGAATGCGGTGGCAATGGCCGAGCCGAATTTAGCCCAGGGGCCAAAGGCAATCAATGGACAACAGGTGCTGTAGCCTGCCCCAAATGGACAGGGGTACGTTTAGCCGATGTCCTTAAGGACGTGGGAATAAAAGATGACGCGGTTTACATAGGCTATTACGGGAAAGACACTCATATTAGTGGTGACCCAACTAAAAACGCTATTTCACGAGGCGTACCTATAGCCAAGGCGCTTGAGGATGAAAACCTTATCGCTTGGGCCATGAACGACGCAGATATACCGGTTATGAACGGTCATCCGTTACGATTAGTCATAGGTGGTTGGCCAGCATCGACTTCAGGCAAGTGGCTTGAGCGTATTGTGATACGAGACCGAGTACACGATGGCGCTAAAATGGCCGCGCCTGCCTATCGGGTTCCTTGTGAGCCGGTAGCACCTGGTAGTGAGGTTGCAGCTGAAGATATGTGTATTATTCACGCTATGCCGATTAAGTCCTTGATAACGTATCCAAAATCCGGTGAAAGCCACAAAAAAGAAAATCAATTTGTTGTGCGTGGTCATGCTTGGGCAGGGGACAAAGTCGTTAGTGATGTTCATATTTCCGCCGATTTCGGGCAAACTTGGCAATCTGCTTCGCTAGAAAAACCAGCGAATCGTAACGCTTGGCAACATTGGCATAGCCAAATTCAATTTCCTACTAAGGGGTACTTCGAAGTATGGGCGAAGGCAACCGATAGTGACGGTGTGAGTCAGCCGATGATATTGCCAGGGTGGAACCCCAAAGGTTATTTGAACAACGCATGTCACCGCGTTGCTGTACAAGTGGTGTAATGATGAGTAGACCACTTCTCACACGTCGCGATTCAAGGGCACAAAGGTTTCGAATACTTGGTCTACTGACGATTGCTCTGTTGGGCTACACGAACGCCATGGCCGAAACTACTGTAACTACTGTCCCACAGAATGGAATCGATCCTATTTCTGGGTTTGTGATTAAACCTGGATTTGAAATAGTGCGAGCCAATTGCACAGCCTGCCACTCTGGTAAACTAGTGACGCAAAACCACATGAGTCGAGAACGCTGGTTGACGACTATCCGCTGGATGCAAAAAACGCAGAATCTGTGGCCCTTGCCTCAAGAGAAACAGATACTTGATTATTTGAGCGCTAACTATGGCGAAAGAACATCAGGCCGTAGAGCACCTTTGCCCGCGAACTTGATGCCTTCTATATCTAAATAAACGGCTTCAATAACTAAATGATACTCAATAGGCTTAGTCCCGATTCAGCCTGTTGTGTAATAGAAAGGTTAATAGTCTTCGCGTCTTTTGCAGTGATCACCGCCAGCCGTCTCCGGCACTTCTGGTCTTGCAGTGGTCGGGCCTTTCTATGGCTAGTTAGCACGTAAATGCTGTAGAATTTCGCAGTCTTTTATATGTTCGTTGCCACAGCAATTGGCGAGCGCTTGCAGGTTTTTTTCTAACTGCAGTAGCTCATATTGTGCGATGCGAATTTGCTCAAGTTGCTGGGAAATTAGCGTATCGACTTGCGCGCAAGGCGCATTGCCATCGCTTTGCACAGCAACCAATCTTTTTATGTCAGCCAGAGGCATACGCAACTCTTTGCAGCGGCGAATAAATTTTAACGATGAGACGTCTTGTTCGCGATAATAACGGTAACCGTTGTCACCTCGTTTTGCCTCAGGTAGCAGACCAATATCTTCATAATAACGAATGGTCTTAGCGTTGACACCAGTAACACTGGCGAGTTGTTTTATTTGCATAACCGGTTGACCTTCCTGTAGCTGGAAGCTTTATTCTACGCTTATTCAATAACAAAGTAACGAGGATCCAATGAGTGAATGCTGCGGCGTAAATGCCCAAGATAAAGAACAGCGAACGTTACTATGGACGGTATTAGGACTAAATGGTGGCATGTTTTTCGTGGAATTCATTGCCGGCTGGTTAGGTGACTCAAGCGGACTAATGGCCGATTCGTTAGATATGCTTGCCGATGCCATGGTGTATATGGTGGGTTTATATGCAGTTGGAAAGGCCATTCAGTATAAAGCTAAGGCGGCATTATTTAATGGGAGTTTACAATTGGTGCTTGCTGGGTTGATATTGATCGACGTGGTAATGCGACTGGTGAGAGGCAGTGAACCGCAAACGGGCATTATGTTATGGATTTCTTTGCTTGCATTGGCAGTGAATCTATTCTGCTTTATTTTGTTGTCTCGTTATCGCACTGGCGATATCAACATGCGTGCCAGCTGGATATGTTCACGTAACGATATGATAGCTAACGTGGGTGTCATTATATCTGCAGCTTTGGTTGTGTGGTTAGATTCAGCGATCCCAGATTTAGTTATAGGTACTATTATCGCATTAGTGATCGTGCAGTCATCAGTGAAAATTGTTCAAGAGTCCAGAGCAATACTCAAAGGTGAAGATAAACCCAAGCCCTCATGCTGCGGTTAGCCAAATAAGCTACCTAGCTCAACAAAAAAGCGACTAGTAGGTAGTCGCTTTTATTCGTTCTCAGTGCAAATCGCCTAGCGCATTAATCGTAATGTGCGTGAGAGTGGCCTTTGCTGGCATCGGTCCAGTGCCCTTCCGAGAGCGATAATATCACCGCATCAACTTCATTCAATAGCTCCACAGACTCAGCTGTAAAACAGCCTCCAATCACCACTAAGCTTTGATCAGACAATTCCCCCAGCTTTGTCAGCGCTTTGTGCACTAAGCTGCTTTTCACTACGTTTTTACGATCGTGAGGGAAGGTAATCAAGGTGCAGGTGTCTTCAAGATGTGATTCACAACTCAAGGCTAACTTTCTGTATTCCGTTGGTACACGTTCTTTAACTAAGAACGACTCTAAATGCTTTTGAATATGAAATTTCATAATTTACTAATAGATCATCAATAAAAGTAACAATATGGCAATGCCATATCAATTTAGGTGTTTCAGCACTCACAGAATAAACCGCGAGGAGAACACAGTTTAAAGCTAACTACTTTGAATTTAATCGGCTAATGACTCGTATGTAGAATAAGTAAAAGCGGATTATAAATAAACTTACCCTAGCAGCCAATGGAATTAAAGAGTTGTTTTAAATTTGTGCGCAATAAATGTAAGAATTATTGATTCAGGCATAAAAAAGGGTGCCTAAAAGACACCCTTTGCACATACTAACTCTCAGAGAAGGTTAGAATTTTGCGCGTAACTGCACACCGAAGTAACGGTCTGCGTCACGTGGGATTTGATAACGGAAGTTATCGCCACTGTAAGTGGTCACATAACTCTTATCTGTTAAGTTTTTACCGATCAGGCTGATGCGGTATGCGTCATCGTCAAACGAGAAGGCCAAGCTCGCGTTTAATATGCCATAGTCTGGTAACAAGTCTATTGCTGTTGCTGTGCCACCAGGGGCGCCCGCGTACATCTCGTCTGTGTATACATACGAGCTGTTTAAGATAACGTTCATGTTATCTAGCTCCCATAGGTATTCGCCTGTCACTGAGTATTTAAGATCAGGTGAGAAAGGTAAATCTGCACCAGAGCGACCCGTACAGTTTGCATCAGTCACTGGGCATTTGAACTCATCGACTTCAGCATCAACTTTAGATAGACCACCGGTTAAGGTGAAGTTATCGGTTGCCTGCCACATAACGTCAAACTCAATACCTTGGGTCGTAACCGAGCCTGCGTTAGTTAGGCGGGTGATCGTTACGCCATCAAGCAACTCTGAGTTATTCGCTTGGAAACCATCGATATTGGTTCTGAAGATTGCGGCATTAAATATTAAGTTATTGCTCGCGTATTTATACCCTAACTCGTACGCATCTGATGTTTCCTTATCAATGGGGAGTGCATCAGCATCGGCCATGTTGTAGAACACGTTGAACGCTGGGCCTTTGTAACCTTGCGAGAAAGTGAAATAGGCCATGCTGCTGTCAGTTAAGTCGTATTGTGCGCCAATTTTACCTGATACATTGGTTTCATCAGTTTCACCTTGATAATCGGTTTCAAAGCTTCGTACGCCAACACCTGTGCGTTTGTATTCGTCGTTACTGCGACGGTCATGTGAGTAGCTCACCTCATCGTCAGTGTAGCGAATACCGAATAATATACGTAAGTCGTCGTTGATATGGTATTTACCATCAGCGAACAATGCCCAGTTATCGAACTGTGTGCGCATGAAGGCGGTTGCACCAACGATATCGTTAGCATTACAGCTTAAGTTTTCATCAGCGATAAACTGATTAATCTGTGCTTCAGATGGGTCAGCTACGCCAAGGCTCTCGGTCAGGTACGTGCCAATTGCCGCTGGGAATTGACCACCGTTATTTTGACAGCTGGCATCACGGGTAAAGTTACGCTCTGATTTTTGTGTCCACCAGAATGCACCCAATTGGTAATCAAAGTCACCGCCAACAGGAGACGCTATACGGAACTCTTGAGAGGTTTGTTTCCAGTTTTGTACACCCGTATCATGAAGCTGAAATCCAACGCCACCGTCAGGCACACTGCCGAAGTCAACAGGTAATGGAATAGAGCCCGTCGTAGAGGTGAAATCACCTTCACGGAACTCGGTGTTGTCCCAGCTGCGATGAGCAGTGATTGAGGTAAATTCGTGATCGCCAATCATTTTGTCTACTTGCACAGAGAACCCAGTGGTTTCATCTATGGTGCGGGTTTCAAAATCATGGTCGATTTTACGTTGGTCTAAATCTAGGTCACCATTGCCTGTACTATTTGGTGCAGCATCAGAGGAAAGATAACGATTGCTCGGTGCCAGTTCTAAATCGGCACAACAGTTGTCGTTAGACTTTACATTTTCAAATATAAATAGGATGTCGGTATCGTTACCGGCATCAATGTCTAGCATACCGCGAATACCTTCTTTGTCGTATCCGTTGGTCGTTTCATTGTTGTAGACATTGTCAATGTAGCCGTCGTACTGAGATTTCAATACGGTTAAGCTACCGTTTACATTATCGTTTAGGGCACCTGTTACACTTGTTTTTAGGCGATATTCATTACCTTGAAACAAGGTCACTTCAGCAGAACCGCCAAATTCATCGGTAGGGCGTTTAGTGGTGATGTTTACCACACCTGCAGATGCGTTTTTACCGAACAATGTACCTTGAGGGCCACGTAATACTTCGATGCGCTCTAAATCGTATAAATCAACGAATGCCTGGCCAGAACGGCCTAGTACAACACCATCAACCACGGTAGATACGCTTGGCTCTGCCGCCACGCTGAATGAAATCGTCCCGATACCACGCACGGTAATGGCGGAGTTACGGTTGGTGTTACCTTTACGGAAGCTAACAGAAGGCACCAATGCTTGTAGGCCTTCAATGTTTGCAGAGAACGCAGCGTTAATTTGATCTTCACGTAACACAGATACGGCAACGGGAACTTCGTTGAGGTTTTCTACGCGTTTTTGCGACGTAACGGTGATCTTTTCCATTAAGCCTTTATCTTCAACTGGCGCTACTTCTTGCGCGCTAGCAGCGAAGCCAATTGTCATACACGTACCAAGAGCGAGTGCGCGTGTTATGCCTGAATGTAGTGTGCTAGGTTTTAGTAACATGGTGTTCTCCACGATCTCTGTTTAGGGGTAAGTCCAGCTTTCATTCATCGAGTGTCCAGACGATGAATAAATTGTGCATTTGCGGTCTCGGCTTACCATTCTTCGTTTATAGGTAATTTCTCTCGTTGAGCGAAACTGTCATTGCGATGACTTATAGGGCATCTAGTGTCATACATTAGATGTCTTATATAAGACAAAAGATAGACAAAATTTAACCATAAAGTTAACCAATTGCAATCTTTTTGTTAAAACGGTTCCCCGTGAAAGGATGAGTGGTTATTAATGAGGTGAAGCGCATGAAGCCTTATTTAAAAGGCTTTCCAGGGTAGGGGGATTCCTAAAGTTAGCCTTAGTTAATAGTGGGTATAATTATAATTGATACAACTTTGTAACAGCATTAAGGTGCGTTCGCATCGCATTGCGCGACTGAGGCTGTTAATAGCATTAACCAATCACTGCCATAGTTATCTTCAAACCATTGGCGCATATTCCCCGACGCATCTTTGAATGCTTGTTTTTCTGCTAGGGTGGGGCGATAAACAGTGCCTCCGGCTTTTTCAAATAATTTGTAGGAGTTTGCTTCTTGATTAAATACCAGATCATTGGCGGCTTTTTGCTGATGTTTAAAGCCTTGGTCAATAATGTCTTGAATCTCTTTAGGTAAAGATTGCCAAACGGGCTCTGAGAACCACCACAAAGCCGCCATATAAGAGTGGCCATCTAGCACGATGTATTTTAGATGTTCTTCTAACTTCGCTCCGATAATATCTTGTATACCGTTCTTACTGCCTTCGACCACACCTGTTGCCAGCGCTGTATATAACTCAGCCCACGAAACAGGCGTCGGATTTGCACCGAGTTGGCGGACTAGTTCCTGTTGTATTTTAGCTGGTGTAGTACGAATTTTTTGCCCGACTAAATCAGCAGGATGATGTATCGGTTTGCTGGTGGTAGCGAAATTACGCCAACCGCCAGTGTTGGTAACACCCATTAAGCGAATATGCAGATTTTGCTCTAAAACAGTGGTACGCATTTTACCTAAAATAGGCCCTGCAAGTACGCATTGAGCTTGGGCGTCGTTATCAAATACATAAGGCAAGTCGAGTACTTGTGCAGGAGCGAAAAAGTTACCCGTGCCGCCTGCCGTAGTAGGGAACATCTCCAGCACACCTTTTTGCAAGTTACCGATGCACTCAGGTACCCCGCCACAAAATTGTCCTGACGAATAGAGCTGAACTTGCACCCGGCCTTCACTGGCTTTTTCGACATATTCTTTAAAGGCCAATAATCCAACGTAGTCTTCATCTTGAGTCGAAGCTTGAATTGCCGCTTTGATGATAAATTCAGCGCGATCAGAATTAGAGTTTACAATACCGCCAATGCTAGCAACGGCAATGAGGGCATAAACGATTAGTAAAACAAGGCGTTTTGTATTCATATCAAGCAAACCCAAAAAGACGAGGTAAGGTCATAGTGACCGCTGGGAAATAGGTAATAATGAAAATCACCAGAACTTCTACTGCCAAGAAAGGCAGCATTTCATAGGCAATGTTTTCGGTCTTTTCGCCAGATACTGAAGCTGCAACAAATAACACCAGTCCCATGGGAGGGGTTGCCAAACCCACGGTCAAGTTAACGCACATGATCACTGCAAAATGCAAGGGATCGATACCTAACGAGATAAAAATAGGCGCAAAAACGGGCCCGAGTATTAAGATTGCGGGCCCGGCATCTAAAAACATGCCGATGGCGAATAAGAACAGGTTGATGATAAGCAGCAGTAGTAACACATTGTCGGTAATACCGACGATTTGTTCGGCCAACGTATCAGCCATTCCTGATACGGTTATGATCCACGCGAACGTTACCGCTGAGCCAACTAGCAATAATATGGTTCCTGATTGCACGGCCGCATTCACCAATATATGCGGTAATTTATCAAACTTAAGAGTGTTAGTAACAAACAAGGTAATAATCAGCGCATAACCGGCAGCTGCCGCTGCCGCTTCGGTTGGGGTAAATACACCCAGTACAATACCGCCCAATAAAATAACCGGTGTTAACAAGGGCAAAAATGACGTTTTAAGGGCACTGCCACGCTCATACCAAGTGGCTTTCTGGTTGGCTACAGGGTAGTTACGTTTTTTGGCGATACGGCTTGTCACTATCATTAAACCAGCACAAATCAGCAGGCCTGGGGTGATGCCGGCTAAAAACATGCCGGCAACGGAGACGTTCATGATAAACGCATACAAGATCATGATCCCTGATGGTGGAATAATTGGCCCGATGACGGAAGAGGCAGCAGTAACCGCAGCGGCGAAACGGCGGCTATAGCCATTTTCTTCCATCGCGGGTATCAGCATTTTACCTAACGCTGAGGTGTCAGCTACCGCAGAGCCTGACAGACCGGCAAAAAGCACAGATGACAAGATATTTACTTGGGCTAAACCTCCACGATAGTGACCAATCAAGGTTTGGCTAAAGCGCACAATGGATTGGGTAATGCCGCCTTGATTCATTAACTCACCGGCCAATATAAAAAAAGGAACAGCCATAAGAGGAAATGAATTCATCCCGGAATATAAACGCGTTAACAAGGCTGAGAAAAACACTTGGTTGCCATCAAGCATTAAGCTTACACCCGGGCCAATTAGTAGCGCGAACACCACAGGCGTTCCAGCGGTTAGCAACAGAATGAACACCCAAAAGTAACTGATAGACATATTATTCGACTTCCATGGGGGGGATGGTTTGCTCGGTTAGGTAGTGTCGGGCAAAAAGTTGTTTGATCAAGTTTTCAATAGCGACCATAAATAAGGCAGCAAACATTAAAGGTGCACACGCATAAAAATAGGCTAATTTGATGGGGATTGATGAAGCATAGATTTCTAGACCACCTTGCCAAAATGCAACACTTTCTTTAAAAAATATTGCGCTGATCATAATAACCAAAACGGTAATAATGACTTCAGTCGTGCGACGCAATCCATCCGGTAACGCATCAGCGAACATCTCAATCGATACATTTAGATTTTCACGATAAGCCCATGGAGCGACTAAACATGCTACCCAAACCATAAGGTACTTAGCGAGCTCTTCGGTCCAGGCCAATGAATCGTTTAGAACGTAACGATAAAATACTTGAGCTAATATCATGAGTAACATGGCAGCCAATAAGGCGCCTGCAACGTTTTTACCCAGCGAACTGACCGCGTAATTGACCTTACCTAGCGGACGATTGAATGCCAATAATCCGCGACTGACAGCATTTTGCATGAGATGTTCTCCGGCTGCGTGGGGCGTTATTTAGGCCAGTAGTGGCTTATTTGCGGTTTTTGATCTGTTAATGCATTGGTGTGTTCAACATCGGGACCTAAGGGGATACGTTTACCTTTAGGTACGAACACGGCCATTTCCTGCAACCCTAACGTTAAGGTATAGGGTTTGCCCCCTTGGTAGGTTTGCTCACTTGGAAAGCGCTGCCACTCACCTTCTGGCAAATAAAATTCCACGTCGCCGCCGGGTTTTAGACAAGGCACTATAAGCATGTCATCACCGAACATAAATTGCAGTTCAAATGCACTTGCCAATCTATCTTTTGGAAAGGCCAATGCCATCGCTCGCATCAGAGGCACACCCGTCTGAGTCGCTTGTTGCATGGCGTTATATATATAAGGTAGTAAACGATAACGCAGTACCAGTGCTTGGTTTACCGCTTCTTCTGCTTCAACGCCGTAGCTCCAAGGTTCACGCTGGCCAATACCGTGTAAACGCATATGGGCACTAAACACAGCAGCTTGAGACCAGCGGATAAAGAGTTCTTGGTCTCGTGTATCTTTATAGAAACCGCCGACATCAGTGGCAAAAAATGGAGCTCCGGATAACCCCCAAGACAACGCGCCACGTATGCTGGCACCTAATCCGCCCCAATCTGCCTGTGGATCGCCCCCCCATTGACTGGGGAATCGCTGGGATCCGGTCCAAGCTGAACGGCTAAATAAGAAGGGACCATTTTTAGAATATTTCTCAGCCGCTTCGTACACACACTTGTTATATAAAAAGCTGTACACGTTGTGCAGACGATTACCAGAGTCACCGTTGTAAGCTAACATGTTGTCGTCTTCTACTTGCTCGCCAAAATCAGCTTTGATCATGTCTATGCCTAAATCAAAAAGCGGTTTGTGTGACTCTAACCAGAAAGCATAAGCATCAGGGTGCGTGAAATCGACAATACCAGATTCTGGTAAAGGGGTAAGGACTTCGGCAAAGGCACTCATATCCCATTTATATTGGTAAGCTTTACCGGTGCGCTTGTCTTTCAACAACCAACCTTTTTTGGCCATTTCGGAAAACAGGGGATGCTGTACTGACACTAAAGGGTATTCCCAAATACAGACTTTGAAATTATCGGCTTTAAGTTTGCTGATCACAGCCGCAGGATCGTCAAAACGTTTGGGATCCCATTCGAACGCGAAACGCGTATCGGTATCTTGCCAAGCACGACCGTCAAGAGTGATAACATCGCATGGCATTTTGTGATCGCGTACGTCTTTTGCGGTAGCCAACAATTCAGGTACGTCTTTGTAATAGGCCTTGGATAAAATAACACCCAAACTCCATACTGGCGGTGTGGGTGCTTTGCCTGTTAAGTCAGTGTAGGTTTTGATCATGGCGTTGCCGTCGTCACCGTGCATTATAAATATGTCCAAGGTTTCATCTTCTACCAACACACCATAAGCGCGTTGTGACCAAGTGGCATAACCGACTGCATGGGTAACTGGTGAAGGAGTATGAACAAATATACCCCAGCCATTTGGGCTCCAGCAAAATGGCGTATTTTTATATGAAATTTCAGCATTAACACCAAGCGCATCGTGATTATAGGAGCGCACGAGTTGACCGCGTTTATTCAAGTTGCCCCACTTTTCGCCCAAACCGTATACGGCTTCTTCGGTGGCCAGCTCTAGGCTCATCAACCAACCTTTATCAACTTTTGCTAATGGTGGTAAGCGGTAACGACGGACAAAGTGACCATCGTTGGCAGATTGTTGTACTGTTTTGTTGTCTTGAATAAGCTCAAACGTGAAAGGGGAGTGTCCAATGACTAACTTGCTGTCACCTGCGATAAGCGTCGTTTGTTGATCGCCGTTAACGATATCTGCGCTGATAATATCGGGTGTTGTAACGAGTAAACCATAATCAGGTTGACCGCTTGCACCGATACGTAGGCGCACGCCAAAGGCATGAAAAGCAATCTGTAAATTACCCTCTGAGGTCGACAACAATATACTGCCATCAGTTGATAAGCTGGCTTGGCCAGTGATATTGGCTTGTTCTATTTGATTCCAATTTGGAGCGGTAACATCAAATGTAGACGCTATTTCAGACATGAATTTTTCTCACTGGTGATAATGGCATGACTAAGGTTAAACACGACAATTAGCTTTGAATAACGTATTTAAACAATGTGATCTTATATAAGATATAAGTTATAGCAGTGTTAATTTATTGTCAATCATTGTTGCGGGAAAGTTACTTAGATGGCTGGTGTATATAGGCTGGAGAATTTTAAGTTATTGAAAAAATTCTTAAAAATTGTCAAGCAGAGCTGAAATATTGCCAATGTATAACTACCAAATTGATAAAAAATAAACTTTAATGTAAACGAATAGATATTATCTTGTATAAGATACACAGTTAATATTACTCTTATATTTTGTTTTACTAAATTTGCCGTATATGAATGAGAATCGCTTCGACAACAAACTTAGCCGCCTGGGCTTGGCTTTCCAACCGTTATACAAACAGGTTGAAGAACAAGTCACTCAGCTGATAGTAGAGCAACGCTGGAAGCCAGGTGAGATGCTGCCCAACGAGTTCCAACTTGCCAGTGAATTTGGTGTAAGCCAAGGTACTGTGCGTAAAGCATTGAATAGCCTAACCAGTGCTAAAATTCTAACCCGTCGGCAAGGTATCGGTACCTTTGTTTCTGAACATACTGGTCATCATGGTCTTTATCGATTTTACCCTTTGATTGCAGACGGTAAAAACCCTGAGTTACCCAAAGCTGAGTTGCTGGCGATTTCAACGCAAACAGCAAGTAAAAAAGTAGCAACAGCATTATTGCTTAATCCTAAAGATAAGGTGATTGTACTGACCAGAAGGCGCATTTTGGACAATGAATTTTGTATTGCTGAAACCATATATTTACCACACAAATGGTTTAAGGCGTTGCTTGATGAAAAAGAAGTTCCTCATACTTTATACCATTTCTATCAAACCAATTTTAATCTTACGGTTCATACTATTCGCGATAGTATTAAAGCGGACTTAGCAACGCAAAACGATGTGGATATCTTAAATATTAAACTGGGCGATCCGCTGTTGGAAGTCATCCGTATCGCGCAATCGTTGAATGACAAGCCGATGGAATATCGTGTGAGTCGTTGTCGCAGTGATAAATATCACTACTTAGTGGAATTAAATTAAGCACGTATGTGCGCTAATCTACCTAGGTGACGTTGGCGTTTATCTTGCTAGTGCTGATAACGTAAATTGTACGTTTCTCATTTTGGCAAAATGCTAAGAAAGAGCCACACAATTGCTGTGCAGACACCTGCCTAAAGCTATTAATTTACGGTTACTTGCAGATGATAAGTAAAAATACTGTCATTTCCGCCGTACCTCGGTTACTCCATGCCGCCGTACCTCGGTTATTCCATGGGTAGTAGGGTTCAATTTAAGACGTATAACGTCCCATTGGGGTTTTACTATCTTATTATACATTTCGTTAGTGCTGTCTTTACGGACTAACAAGTCTGCTGAAATAGTGGTCATACCGCCCAAAAATCATCGCGATAATTGGCTTTCAAATCAGAGTCTGAATCAATATACACAACTAGAATACCGCTTTTTTCTGGGGTATCAGACGTTTCGATACAATAAACTAACGGACCACGTTTAACAGCGGCTTGGTTGCGCACTTTTTCTATGGGAGGTTGGCCTTCAACGAATTGAATATGCATCGGCATATTTAATAGGATGTCATCGGCCGCCTGCCATTGACGTTCAATTTTAGCGTACTGACCGACTTAGACTGCTGTAATCTCTTAGCCATTTACACTTAAAGTGGCGCCTTTTACCCCATGTGAAACAACTGCTCACGAAAGGGTTGTCTTCTTGAAGTTTAGGGTAAACCATCAATAGCCTGAAGGCGTGTCAAAATACCTTTAAGTGAGCCGCACTAAGCGTTGTTAATTCTCACTTTTAGCTTGCTTGAATACTCAGTCATCTAAGATGAAATGAATTTGCTCATCTACGAGTAATTGGCTGATAAGTACAGGTTTACCGGCTTCGTCTAATTCAACCAAACCGATGCCCGAACCGTTAACCAACCGCTCACCGGCAGAGGCGTGTGAAGGCTTAAGCGGCGTAACACGCATGTTACGTCGTTTGGTAAAGGCATTTAACGGTGAGTAGGGCGCGTATAACCAGCGATTTAATCGGTCTAGCCAGTTGAGCAAATTTTCGGGGAAGGTATTGCGAAGGCCGCTACTGGTAATTTGCCAGATATCCGGGCTGTTACGTCGACGTTTTATTTTTACATGATAAGCGTACGAATAATGCACATCACCGGATAAAATCACAAAGTTTTGCGGTGTTTGCCTATGGGTAAATAAATTTAATAAGTAATTGGCACTACCTGGGTGGGCCATCCAGTTTTCTGCATCGACCATCAACGGTTTCCCCAATCGTGTAAACACCCTTTGTATAGCTTCGATAAGTTTCACTCCGAATATTGGCGCAGGGGAAACCAATACCACGGCGGGTTCGTTGATAAGAGTTTGTTGTAATTCGGTTAGCGATTCCCAGTCCATCAAGCCTGACGGTTTGTTTAGATTAGACTCCGACCACCAACGTTGAGTACGCGTATCAAGTACCAATAACTTAGGGCAAGTGGGCCAGTGATAATGCCATTGCTCGAAATCTAATAACTGATCGATAGTCAGATTGTGTTGTGCTGCGCCCAAATCGTTCAGGCTTAGTTGAATATTATCGAGCAACTCATCACTGAATTTTTCAGGGGCATTCCCCCAACCTTGACACAATAAATAGGCCATTAGAGCATTGCCTATAATGCGTCTTGAAAACGCATTGCCATAGGCTGTTTGCTCCCAATCTGCGGTCAAATTCCAGTCATCCGTAACGTCATGATCATCAAACATCATGGGGCAAGGTAAATGTGCCATTACGCGTCTAGTGCGATTTAATCCGCTGATGAATTGTTCGATTAAGACCAGTTCCGCTTGATAACTCGCCATGTTTTGCTCATCGATTGATTGAGGCATAACGGTACTTGCCATGCTCCAGCACTCGGGTGACCAGCAAAGCAAGTACATGGTTATCATTTCTGCAAACGAGACCAGGTGATTATTAGCATGTACCGTGGTAAACACCGGTTTTTCTGCGGATTTGAACAGAGGTATACGCAGTGTCTGGCTGCTTGCATCACTAGGTAAGATTTTCACTCGCTTATTATATAAGGCTTGCGCATTGTGCAGCGCGTGGCTGTCAGGCACATTTGATTGAGTAAATGTCTCATTAGCGATACCCAATGTGGGAATAACACTGTGAATGGCTGTTAGCATTGGGGCAGCTACATCGTCTGCATAAATTTGATCCCCTGACATCATCAATAAACTTGGCCATTGCGTTACGTCACCACCTATCTCTGCCAGTAGTTTGTCAGCAATCACTAACCCGTCTGGGCTGTCGTGATGTGGTTTTCGGCACGACCCATGAAGAATTTTTCGTAAGCGAGAATGAATTACAAAGCCGGGTGTTGACCTATGTGGGTAACAAATGTCAGTGAGTAAATCTGTCAGTTTAATCGACGTGCTATCTATACAAGTAAAGCCTAATTGATAACCAATCCAACAATCCGCTGGCAGAGGGGTGGTAAGACGTATGTGAATCAAATGAATATAGAGGTGTTCGCCTGACTTGATACATCTATGTTCAGGATTACTCACAATTTCGCTGTCAGATTTGTTCTGGTTAAGATTGTACGTCTGCGCTTCATGCCCATCGGGCGTCAACGTGACGGATATGCTAACAGGCTGAGTGGTGACTAACCATAAAGTGACCTCGTTGACCGTCAACTTTTTTAAAATAGGACCAGCCAGTACTTTTACATCTGGTAGTTGCAAATTGTCTTCCTAATCAAAAGCGTGGTGATGCGAACAGAGAATTATTTTAGCAATGATCCTCAAGGTTGATCCAGCACGTCAGGCGTTTTAGCCGAAACCTATACGACTTTGCTGTGTAGGGTGAGCACGTTGGTGAATTTAGTTTTGTGTCAAGGGCATCGTTAATTATTTGCAGAGTTAGCCGATATAAAATTAGAAACCAAATTTAGCAGCCATGAAAACGAGCGATTATGCTTGTTTAGGTAAGATAAGCGCGTTGATGTATGACTCTTACCTCATTTTAGTCGTATCGATTTTTCTATCGATTATATTTGAAACGTTAACTAACTGCTTGGTTTATAAGTTAACTGTTTTCACAAAACTGGTCTACGTTGAACTGCGTCGACACGGTTTTTAACACGTAAGACGTGCGTAGTTTAGTGGCCTTTTAGATTAATATATAATTTTTCGGATTGTAGTTTTCAAGAATATAATTTTTTGTTCTGAGTGGACTGAAAGGATTTAGATGACTTTTTTTAAAGATTTATCAATTAGATACAAACTGCTTTTAATAGCATTAACGCCATTAATTATCGCATTAATCTTTATTTTAAACGGTGTGCTTAAAAACTATCAGGTGCTCAGTAGCATGCACAAGGCACAGAAATTAGGTATTTTAGCTACAACAGCTAGTCAATTAGTTCATCAATTACAAAAGGAGCGAGGATTTTCCGCAGGTTACCTTGGTTCAAAAGGACGACAATTTTCGACTGCGTTAAATACTCAGCACAACGAAACTGATCTGCAACTAAACAAGTATCAGAAGTTTGTTGAACAGCTTGAAAGTGAGCGTTACGATCCACGCCTTTCTACACTTCTAACATCTTTAACTCAGCGCCTTAAAAAACTTTATAATATGCGTCAACGCATTAGCCAGCAAGTTGTTCCCGTGGGTGAAGCCATTGGTTATTACACCACAACGAATGCCTTATTGTTGAGCATTAGCAGTGTTATTTCTGCGAATATTGATCAACCAAGCATCAGTAACCAGACCTCTGCTTATTTGAATTTCTTGCAAAGTAAAGAGCGGGCAGGTATCGAACGAGCTGTGCTAAGCAATACGTTTTCTTCAGGGCAGTTTGCCAGTGGTGACTACATCAAATTCATTACGCTGCTATCCGAGCAAATCACATACATGAATGTGTTTTTGGATTTCGCTTCTGAAAAACAAGCAAAGTCTTATCAAGAGATAGTTGCAGGGCAAGATGTTGATGAAGTCGAACGTTTGCGTGATGTTGCCCTGCAACAATTGGATGATTTTGGTATTGAGGCAACGCACTGGTTTAAGGTCGCCACAGGACGGATCAATAAACTGAAAGAATTTGAAAATTTATTAGCCGATGAATTACTGTCTTCTATCGATAGAGCTGAAGCGCAAGCGATGAGTAACTTACAGTGGCTTATTGCATTATCTGCGCTGACATTAATCATTAGTTTAACCCTGAGTTTTATATCGATACGTCAAATTAGCAAACAAATCAGTTCACTTTCAAAAGCAATGATGGAAGTGCAACAAGAGTCGAAGCTTACCGCCAGAGCGAAGCAATTCAGTAAGGATGAACTAGGTATTTTAGCCATCGACTTCAATAAAATGGTGAAACATGTTGCATCACTCACCAGCAATGTACGTAATGCCAGTCGTGATCTTGTCAAAATCGTATCAGAAATATCGACTATCACTAACACCGTAGATCAAGAGGTTCGCTCAGGTTTAAGCCAGACCGAACAAGTGGCGGTTGCCATTAATGAAATGGAAGCCGCTGTACAAGAAGTTGCTGCCAACTGCGCGGGGACGGCTGATAAGTCTAGACAAGCGAATGACGCTGCAAATAACGGCGAGCTACTCGTCAATGAAGCGAGTGAAAAGGTAACTAAGCTCTCCAGTGAGATTGATCAATCAAAAAATATTATTCAGTTGGTAGCCGACGACAGTGATGAAATTGGCAGTATATTAGATGTAATAAACGGCGTGGCGGATCAAACTAATTTATTAGCGTTAAACGCGGCTATTGAGGCCGCCCGCGCAGGTGAACAAGGGCGTGGTTTTGCCGTTGTTGCTGATGAAGTCCGCTCACTAGCGAAAAAAACAGCGGAGTCCACAGCGCGGATTAAAGGCATGATAGAGCAATTACAAAGCCGCAGTAAACAAGCCGTTCAAGCTATGCTAAATAGTCAAGAATCAACCAACCAAACTGTTGTTGGATTTAAAGGCGTACTCACCCAATTAGAAAATATCACCAGTCAGTCATCGCAGCTCAGTGATATGAATTTACAAAATGCAGCGGCTACTGAGCAGCAGTCAGCGACCGTAGATGAAGTGAATAGAAATATCATTAATATTCAGCAAACCTACCTGAGCACTAACGAAAATGCAGCGTTGTTAAAAAAGAGTGCCTGTACGTTGGGCTCAGTGGCAAAATTATTAGATGAGGAAGTCAGCCGCTTTATTGTTTGATTTGTTTACGATACGCAGCCTGATAGCTCAGCATTCTAATAGAACCAAATATTCTTATGTCGCATGTTCAAATATGTGAACATGCGTAACCTATGCATTACTAAGGCGTATTTCCGATTGGCTTATGTCGAGAGTTAATTTTGGGACGATTATTATAACGGTTATTTTCTTACTCTGTTTTAATGAAGGTGCGCTCTAAAATATTTAGTCTTTTTATTATTAGCTCGTTGATCTATCCTGCGATACTAAGCACCGCTGCATGGCTCTTCAAGTAACCTTTACATCAAGCATCTGCATTGTAAATTCCAATTAACTGAAAATAACGAGTAATTGCATTGTGAGTTTTTTTACCCGACACTGTTTGCAGTAAAAAGGGCTGCTAATTACCCGTTATAGGTTGAATTATAAGCGAAAGAAAGATTAGCAGTAAGCTCGTTACATAGTGTCAATACAAGGATTTATATGATTAAAAGCACTATTTTTTTACTCAATATCAGCTTGTTAATATTCCCTAAAGTAGCTTTTTCTACGGAGGCCAAATTATTTCAATTTTACCCTGATTGCGATTATGACGTTATCGATACTATTAATGTTAGCGGCAGATTGCGCTTTTCACCCGGGAGTACTCGGGAAGAGTCATTAGATAAAACGCGACTTAGTGTGATTGAAGATATTTTACAGCTCGCAGGCGAAAAAGGTGCCGATGGAGCAATCCTAACCGAAAAATCCACTTACTTAGATGATAAAACTACGGAAACTCGTATCACTAGAAATCGGCTAACATTCAAAGCCCAATTGGTGAATAATTGTTATATTGGTGCGCCGTTATCTGAAAATGCCACTCCGTTTGACGAAGACGGCTTAAAGAAACGAGCTATAAACTTCTCATCCAATATTTTGGCCGATGCTCAACATATTATTACCTATGAAATTGAGAGTCAGCGTCCTGCGCCTGCGTTAACATCCCAAACGGTAAACTTCACGCAAGGAGCTTTCGGTTTGCCGCTTAACAGCACTTATCAGCAAATGTTGCAACACTTTGGTACGGCTACAGGAGTATTTAAACTAGGAGGCGTGCGTAAAGTTGTTTCTTACGGTCGCGATTTCTGGCTAACTTTTCTTAATGACAAGCTTATCAGCGTTACAAATCAGAATGTTTGGTTGAGTAATGAGCTCTTAAGTATGATGGAGTTTGACCGACGCTTCGAGCTACAAAATTGGCGAATTTTAGACAACATTAAATTGAATATGCCAATGACAGATATCGCATTATTATTAAAGACTAAACAAGATCCTCGACATTTTGTTCGCATCAAGCAAGAGGGTCTTTTGATAACGTTGCAAGGTGTAGCCAACCGAGTTGTACTAAACGAGCTACCGGAATATGGTGTGACATATTATGCCCTATCAAACGCTAATTTTACTGTGGATAAACTAAATATTTCAACCAACCAAAGCGCCACTGACATGCTTTCCAAATTTATCGAACTTAAAGGCGATAAAATGGATATTGAAACATTGAAGTCCCAAGCGTTAGGGTTAGTGCGCAGTGACAAAGACAGTACAATGTTAATCATGGACAATCATATCGTGCTCGATATTAAAGGACAGGAATTAAATAAAGTGTATTTACTCGATTCTGCCTTTTCTAAAATGCAGTTAAAGTTTGATTCTCCGTGGCACATAGGCAAGTTGAAGCAAGGGCTATCTATTGAAGACGTTAAGGTTTACTTAGGAGATGATATTTTCGGTTTTGGGGATATGCTTGAAGTGAGTAATGAGCGATACATGCAAGAGCTTTATTTCAGCGACTATGACACAGGCTTGGTCCTTGAGTCGTCTGAAATTACGCTATTTTAAGTATCTTCCATGTATAACCGAAATAGAGTCCTATCGTTCAAGTGACTGAATAGCAAAAAGCCGGCGAACCGGCTTTTAAAAATTAGATCGCGATTTAAAGGGATATTTATTTCTTAAATCTTCTACCTAAACCCAGACCTAATAGACCCAATCCTAAAAATGCGAGGCTTGCCGGGGCAGAAACAGGACGTTGATCCAAGCCAACTACGATGTTGTCAAATTCTCCTGCAATACCTGAGGTAATAACGCGAAATCTGTTAAAAGATTCATCAAAACTAAAGTTGATATTCACATACACGTTAGATGAATCAGCTACCTGATCACCAGCTTTACCATTTAACTGGGCCAGTAATTCAGGGCCAGTAATTTGCGCTACTAATACGTCATCTGAGTAAAATTCAAACGAATTGTACGCATCAACTGAACCCCAATAAAAACCCAAGTAGTTGATACTTGAGTTGGCTAAGTTTGGCGATATATTGCCAATATTAGCTAAAAAGTCTTTGTAGTCGATATCTACGTAACTTGCTACGCCCACTGTTGTAGGAGTGGTATAAGCGTAACATGTGGTATCACCTGCAGGGGCCGCTGCAACATTACCATCAGAGCCTTTTCTAACGTTTAATACGTTCACGTCACTTGGGGAAATAGCCAGCGGTGAGTTAATCGCACAACCGTCAGATTTACCCGCTACGTTATATTGTGTGTCGCCACCACTAGGGATACCTGGTATTGCCGTTGCTGTATCAAAAGTAGAAACGAAAAAACCATCACTAATTGAGGTAATCGTGTTGTTAGCGTTTACATTTAAGCTGGTTTTGTTCGAGCCATCAGTCGCCGCTTGGCCACCAAAAGAAATCGTTGCTGCACCTGCTTGTTGCGCTACCGCTAGCGTTAAAAGTGTTGCGATTGAAACGGTTTTAGATTTATTCATTAACGCGTACATAGTGTTTATTTGCCTTATAAGACAGTTGGGTTGTTGATACTACTAAGATCGCCATAGCACAAGCTGAGCCAACTTGTAAAATCATTATAAAACAGATAGTTACCTTACGTTTAAGTCTGAAATTGAAAAGAAGTGTAAATGTTTTTATGGTGTTTATTTTGAGAAGCAACAGCAACGAGGATTAAATCTGAACAAAATCAATCGATTGTAAAATTTACCGACATAAACAAAGCTAGTTTAACTGTAAATAACATATCTTGTCTTTTTGTGAAATCGGAGTGAATTTAAGTTAAATATCAATTAAATCAATGTGATATTTTTCAGTCTTGGTAAATTTGATTTTCAAAAGTGTAAAATTTTTCGATATGACGTGGTTTGAAACGCACTTGAATAGGATGAGCGCAAAAGAAGTAAGCCGTGCTAAATCTCCGCATACTAGATGAGATAGTCAATGAAATGACCATCACCACACTATCCGAAGAATGAATAGTACAAATCAATCGACCGTGTATGGCTTATTAATAAAGTCTCCCGCTGATGAATTAAGCTTGTTATCCGAATCACTGGATGAAACGACGCGAGATATCATCATTTTTATATCTTCGTTTTCAAACAAAGTCGAGCCAGCCCAACGCCCTTGTAGGACTGGCTTTAGCCATGTCTAAAACGTTGCCATGTCTGTCGCCATCTCCACTTCTCCAGCGAAATTCTGACGAATATAGCCAAGAGTGGCTTCAGTATCATTTCTCGTTCGATTCATAAAATGCGACAACACCACTGTCTTAGCATTTGCTTCTTGGGCTATTTTACCAATTTCAATGGGCCGCATATGCAGGTTTATCGCAGCACCTGATGCACCTTGGGGTACCGCGTTATGCATCACAAGTATGTCGCTGTCTTCCCCCAACGCCGCTAAGGTATTGAATTTGTTGTTCATATCTCCTGAAAAGGTAATAGCGCAACCATCAATGTCCACCCGCCAAGCGAGCGCAGAAATTGGCCCATGATGCACAGGGCTAGCAGTAATGGTGATATCTTCATCAATTTTCAGGCTATGTTGTTTAATTGGGGTCAGTGGAATGTTTTGTGCTTTGATATGATAGGCAGCCTCGCTGCTGGCATCGGAGTAGTCACTTAAATAAGCGAAAGCACCTTTATCACCGATTAAGCGTGCTAAGTAGTCGCTGGTATCTGGCATTAAAGTGTTACCAGCAGGTCCAAAAACCGTTAAATCTTCTGTGCGTTGGGTGAAATATGAGCCTTTTACATAGGCGGGTAAATCAGCGCTATGATCCACGTGTAAGTGGGTGAGTAAAACTACTTTCAAATCGGCAAAATCAGCTTGCGCAGCACCGAAATTGACACTGCTTCCTGGGCCTGCATCTATTAGCACTTTGGCTTTATTCTTGTGCCAAATGAGGTAACTAGCAGAGGCTCGGTCGTCGTTTAATTCGGGGCCGCCGGAGCCTAATACTTGAAGCCTAACTTCTTGTTGTTGACAGCTTTGTGCTTGCGCAAAAATAGAATGAATACTCAGCCCTAGGGTAAGTGTTAACAAGGCTTTTGGGCTTATTTTTCTACTATGTGAAAAACAGGAAGTTATTGGGGGGATGGGCATGATGAGTCCTCAGGAATGTGGCTGAATGTGCGAAAATTAGTCGCTGTTATGTGCTCGTATTCACAAATGTGATGGATTTTGTAGCATAAAAATTTCACTAGCTCCCTATAATCGTTCAAGAATTTATCATAGCTTCTTTTACAATAAGGACACATCTTATGTCAGACGACAAGCTCAACGATACACAGATAAATAGTACCGAGGTTTGGGTAAACAAAGCGGATGTTGCAAAAACCAAAATCGTCCATGGGCAACTGGACACAACCCAATTACAAGATGGACAGGCCATTTTGCAGCTTAATAGCTTTGGTTTTTCAGCGAACAATATTACTTACGCCGTGACCGGAGACAAGATGGGCTATTGGGGTTTTTTCCCTGCTGACGAACAATGGGGCATTGTACCTGTCTGGGGGTTTGGCACTGTTATCGCTTCTAAGCATCCTAAGGCACAAGTTGGTGAAGTCGTTTATGGGTACTTCCCCATGGGTACACATTTAGTCGTCAATGTTGATAGGGCTAATGACGTAAGCTTTTTTGATACCCATCCGCAACGAGTAAGCAGCTCGCCAGTGTACGATAATTATTTACGCTGCGCGCAAGACCCTGCATACCAGCAAGATTCACAGGCGTGGCTCTTAAATTATCGGCCTTTGTTTATGACATCATTTGTGCTTGATGATTTTGTCGGTGAACATATCAACGATAACGTCACCACCGTTTTATTAACCAGTGCATCTAGTAAGACTGCCTATGGTTGTGCGCATTTATTGATGAAGCATAAAGCTGAACGTGGCGGGCACTATCGTGTTATCGGATTAACCAGTGCAACCAATAAAGATCTCACCGAGTCATTTGGTTGTTACGATGAAGTACTTGAATACACTGACATTAATCAACTAAGCAAAGACGGCGAAAGCTGGGTGTTGGATTTCGCGGGTAATAAACAGCTGTTACTCGACTTACAAGATTTGCTTGGCGATAAGCTCAGCAAAGAAGTATTTATCGGAGCGACAGATGTTAAATCTCAATCCAATAAACCTAAAGGCAAGTTACACGGAGAATTGTTTTTTGCTCCCCATCAGGTAAAAAAACGCACTGAAGAATGGACGCGAGACGGTTTCAACGAGCGTTATGCGAAAGCATGGGGAAGTTTCAGTGCTCATATGCAGGACAAAATCAGGGTAGTCGAGTATAGCGGCGCACAATCAGTTGTTGATCTTTATCAGTTGGGCTTAGCTGGCAAGTTGAATAACGAAGAAATCAATGTTGTGTCCTTTTAACCTTTAAGGTTTCTAAACGGTCATTTTCTGCTCTAAGGTGGCGAGCTAAGCTTGCCACCATTTATCGCTTAAGACGGTGATTGGCGCAGCTTTTAGATACTTCAGGGCAATTATTCTATCTGCCTGATTCAAGAACTCCCCGAACACGATCCTCCGCGAATCATCTATAAAGCTCATTTGCATGCAGTCGAAAGCTCCTTGCGCTTCAATCAATGCCACATGGGTATGGTTGCGTTCAAATGACCAATTCTTTTGTGGTCGATAGGTGCCTGATTGCAATTTTATCGACGAGTCAGTGATGGTAATGACTTGTTGTTGATACGTGTAAAGGGATACTCGATAAGCAATGAACCACAGTAAACCTACCTCTATTCCTGCAAATGGTAGTACTAACCATGCGCCAATAAATGCCCATGCTATCGATATAATAAGCACCAGAGAAGCTATTATGGATACCAGTAGTTTGGTCTGGGCCCAATTTGCCGAGCGGTTAGGTGACAGGGTTAACACCCAATTTTGGTCCGATCTAACGAGTTTAACCATGATATGTTTTTTTTGCAGATTGGTACCGAGCCTGCGACATTAATGTAAGCTGCGAATACCAATTTAACGCGTCAGAATTCCCCATATCTAGGAGGAACTTACTTCTGCCTAAATGGAGCTTGAAAAAGCAATCGCCTTGTATAGGGTGAGTGAATATCAGCATGATTTTATTGTCATTCATGGTTTACTTACCTATTTCTAAAGCGGTCATCCTCAGCTACATAAATTACTATGACCTCAGGACGATTACCTTCTCAACATCAATTCATTATAACTGAGCAAAACGTTACTGCTTTTCTGTGCTCAGTTTTACGTTGTACAAATGCCACAATAAATAATGGGAACGGTAAACGGGGTAGATCGGTTAACGGTTTTCTGGCACAGTTCTGTCGATATAAAAATGTAGTGTAAATTTAATGTTTTCTCAATTTACTGCTCTGCAAATTCGCGGGCTTATATTCGTCTCTTGGTGCGTCGTTTTTATCACGTTGCAAGAACCTATGAATTTATTTGTTGATTATGCCGCTTTCGCAATACTTGGTGTGCTTGGGGCCGTGTTTGCGAATGCAACAGGGGCAGGCGGTGGTGTTGTATTTGTGCCGTTTTTTAATCATATGGGCTTTTCGCCAAGTGCCACGGTCGCCACCAGTTTTGCCATTCAGTGTTTTGGTATGACAGCGGGCGCGTTTACGTGGTGGCGCTTTCATAAAATGCAAAGTCTCAGCCAAGGTGAAAATCGAAGCGCTGAACAATATCAAGACAAAGCGTCGAGTAAATTCGCGTTGCAAAGTGCTAAGCATCTTCATTTAAATCAATGGCAGGGTCTGTATTCAGTGTTATTACTGTCGATCCCGGCGTCGGTTACTGGTTTACTCATTGCGCAGTTTAATCCGGCCTGGTTTGGTCCCTTGGCTAAGGGTGATATGTTGCATATTGGCTTTGGTGTGTTCTCTATTTTACTCGCCATTTGCATGTTTTTTATGGTGGCCGTAACGGGACGCAAACCGCCAATAACACAATTACGACCGTTAGATAGTATTTTGTTACCGATTATTTGTATTTGTGGCGGCATAATTACGGCATATTTGTCTATTGGGGTAGGGGAGTTGTTAGCGGTATATTTAATTACACGCGGTTTTAATGTGACCTTTTCTATTGCTTGTGCGGTGATACTAAGCGCAGCTACGGTATGGTCAGGAGTGATACACCATGTAATGGTGAGTCAAGCTATTTACTGGCCCGTCGTGCTGTTTGCTGGGCCTGGCGCAATAATCGGCGGTGTTTTAGCCAAGCGTTTGGTTCTGCACTTTTCACCAAAACATGTAAAGCTGTTTTTTGCTAGCTGGATCTTGATTTTAGGCCTATCGGGCCTAGTATTTTAAGTCTTCGCGCAGACAAACATCGTTTCGGTCTACTCCTTTCGCTGTTGTGTTTAAGCTAATGCACTGAGCCACGTTTGGGCTGTTATAGTTTTCGATAATAGGAGTAAGCTGTGTTCACTCAGTACTCACCAATGTATATTTTTCATGCAAACCTGTCTTATCTGATACAAAGGTGAATAACGTTAATTCATTTCCAATTACACGGCTCACTTCATCCAGTTCACTGGCTTGGGTGCAAGATCCTGAGCAAATCGAGCAACATATACTCGACGATAACATTGCTAGCGAGGAGCCTCTTGAAATTTGGATTAAACATCCATTAAAAAATAACGCTAAAGCTAATCTGCTGCTTACCACAATGCGCAGCCCAGGTGACGACATAGCGTTAGTGAGAGGCTGGTTGCACACCAGTGGCTTAATTGAAAATAGTGCTGATGTGCAAAGAGTTACTCACACTGGAAGCCAACGAATTAAAGGTAAAGGTGGGAATCAAGTATTGGTTAGTTTGCATCCTCAAGCTAATTTCGATTTTAGCGCCGCCGAAAATGATGCAGCGAGCCACATTGAGTATGTGAACTCAGGTTGTGGGGTATGCGGGCAGCGCTCAATCGATGTACTGCTTGATAAACGGCCTCGTAAAGCGCAAATCAGCGAACCAGCACTGTCAGTGCAATCTATCTTGTCGTTAGCGAACGCCTTAAGGCAAGGACAAACAGCATTTTCCCTAACAGGTGGTAGCCATGGCGCGGGTTTGTTTAGTCTTGAGTCACTGCCAATTGTCACTGAAATTACAGAAACAAATGAGTGGTTGTTAGACGTGCGAGAGGATATAGGGCGACATAACGCTCTGGACAAGCTGATCGGCGCACAGTTGCCTGTTTTGCTTGATGCCAAAGAGCATAACTACGGCGTAATATTAAGCTCTAGGATCAGTTTTGATCTGGTGCAAAAAGCAGCGATGTCCAATCTGCATTTTATTTTAGCAATGGGAGCACCTTCTAGTTTAGCCATTGAACTGGCACAGGAATGCGACATCTGTTTAGTTGGCTTTATTCAACAAAAACGCATCAATATTTATACTTGCGCACATCGTGTTAGCAGGTAAACGCAAGTGAATTTTCAGCGTCTATTTTTACCGGTTATTGATCAGCTAAAAGATACGGACTGTCAAGCGAATATCGACAGCTAACCAGCAAGTTTATACATTTGCTTTCGAGCGATTATTTATCAAAGGAGTCACCATGAAAACATCTTCGACAGCCGACATCCAGGCTCACTCATTTGACCCATCTGATACCCAGCGGATTGAAATCAGCCAGCCAAAAGAATGGGCGGCGGGGATCCCCGCGGTTCTGTCAGCTTACAAAAATGTCACCAGTAAAGCGGGGCCGATTCAAGGCACGCGTTTATTATTTGATTTAAATCAAATTGAAGGTTTTGATTGCCCTGGCTGTGCTTGGCCGGACCCATTAGAAAAGCGCGCCACATTTGAGTTTTGTGAGAATGGTGCCAAAGCGGTGGCAGATGAAGCTACGACTAAGCGTGCTGATGCTGCATTTTTTGCCGAGCATAATGTGAGCAAGCTTCGGGGGAAATCAGACCGTTGGTTAAATGATCAAGGGCGTCTTGTTCAGCCAATGTGGTTACCTGAAGGTGCAGAATATTATCAGCCCATTGACTGGCCGCAAGCATTCACCCTTATTAGTGAGCAGCTCAAATCATTAGATAATCCTAATCAAGCCGCGTTCTATACGTCAGGACGTACGGGAAACGAAGCGGCATTTCTGTATCAACTATTTGTACGCAAATTTGGTACTAATAATCTGCCTGATTGTTCAAATATGTGCCATGAATCGAGTGGCGTTGGCTTAGGGGAAACCATAGGTGTAGGCAAAGGTACTGTGAGCCTAGAGGATTTAGAGCACGCTGAAGCAATTTTTGTATTTGGCCAAAACCCAGGTACTAATCATCCACGTATGTTGTCATCATTGCAGGCGGCTAAACGCCAAGGTGCTAAAATAGTGGCGGTTAATCCACTTGATGAAACCGGACTTAAACGCTTCAAAAACCCTCAAGAAATATCTGGCGTGATTGGTAGTGGCACCGCTTTGCGCGATTTATACTTGCCAGTCAAAATTAACGGTGATGTCGCACTGCTTAAAGGCTTGTGTAAGGCACTGATTGAGCGAGACAGTGATCACCAACCTGTTCTTGATCATCAATTTATAAAACAGTATTGCCATGGATTTGATGCATTTAAAGCTGATATCGAGCAAACCACTTGGCTTGACATCGAACAAGGCAGTGGGTTGACTCAAGCCCTCATTCAGCAAGCCGCAGATATTGCTTGTGAGTCGAAAAAGACCATTTGTTGTTGGGCAATGGGTATGACCCAACATAAAAATGCGGTAGCAAATATTCAGTTGATGACCAACTTTTTAATGTTACAAGGCAATTTGGGAAAACCCGGCGCCGGTGTTTGCCCAGTGCGTGGTCACAGCAATGTACAGGGCGATCGCACCATGGGTATTTGGGAAAAACCTGATCCCGAGTTTTTAGATGCTCTGGCAAAAGAATTTGCTTTTAATCCCCTTAGAGATAATGGCGTAGACGCAGTAGAAACGGTGCATGGTATGCAAAAAGGGCAGATCAAAGTACTGTTTGCTTTAGGCGGCAATTTCTTTAGAGCTATGCCCGATCACCAAGCAAATGATCAGGCGCTTACTCAATGTGAATTGACTGTGCAGGTCTCTACTAAGTTAAATCGTTCGCATTTACATACTGGTAAACAAGCGCTAATTCTGCCGGCATTAGGGCGTACCGAAATTGATACCCAAGCAAGTGGTATTCAAACCATTACGGTAGAAAATTCCATGGGCGTGATACAAACCTCCCATGGCAAAATTCCACCGGCATCAGACTTACTTAAAAGTGAGGTTGATATTATAGCCGAACTCGCACAGCACACCCTGCCAGACGATGGGATAGACTGGTTAGCTATGAGGGCTGACTATCGTCTTATTCGTGATCATATCGGCAATGTTATCCCTGGTTTTGAAGATTTTAATCATCGCATTGATACATTAGGTGAGTTTGTATTACCTAATGCTGTGCGTGATGCACGTCAATTTGCAACGGCCACCGGTAAAGCAAATTTTGTGGTTCATGATATTGAAAATATTGATGTCCCAAAGGGGTGTTTGTTGATGATGACCATACGTAGCCATGACCAGTTCAATACTACGGTTTATACCAATAATGACCGGTATCGCGGAATTCATGGTACACGCAAAGTGTTGTTTATCAGTAAAGAGGACATCGCTGATTTAGGTTTAACCCCAGGCCAACATGTGAGCATTCGTAGTCATTGGCCAAATGATAAAGTCGCCCTTAGAGAAGTCAGTGATTTCGCACTGGTGGAATACGGTATACCGAAAGGCTGCGCTGCGGCTTATTATCCGGAAACTAACGACTTGATCCCCATTGGTAGCGTGGCCGATAAAAGTAATACGCCAGCATATAAGTCTATTGTGATCAGCTTGCACGCTAAAGAGATAAGTTGAAAAATGTGTGTTTTAACAACGGAAATATAAGATGGAATGTGTGATGAAACCAAACGTGCGGGATAAGACTAATAGGCGTAGTACTTTGTTACTAGCGATATTATTAACCTCTAGCTCGATGTTACCGAGCCTAGCTTATAGCCAGCAGCTCAGTCATGAAAAAAGCCAGAGTATTGATAGTAGTAATGCACAAAATGTCGGTCCAAGCTTAGTTTTAAGCGTATCACCTAAGTTACACGCCCTGCAGCAGCGCTGGGCAAAGGTAAATTACACCTTAGAAGGTGATGAGCAACTTGCCGCGTTTGAAAGCCTCATTGCTCAAGCGCGCGCGTTAACGCAAGCGCAACCGAATAATGCCGGTTATTGGGCATGGTTAGGTATATGCCAATCAACCTCTGCGGCCGCAATCGGTGGCACGGGAGCGTTAGGCTTAGCTAAGGATGCTAGAAAGTCACTGGAAAAATCAATCAAGCTTGACGATAACGCATTAGACGGAGCTGCGATGACAACCTTGGGTGCGCTTTATCATAAATTGCCGGGTTGGCCGTTAAGTTTTGGTAGCGATAAAAAAGCCAAAAAGCTGCTGACAGAATCGGTTGAACGTCATCCCACAAGCATTGATGCCAACTTCTTCTATGGGGAGTTCTTGTTTGACGATGACGACAATAAAGCCGCACGGGAATACTTACTGCGAGCGCAGCAAGCTCCGTCTAGGCCTGAACGGCCTATGGCTGATAAATATCGTCGAATAGCGGTTGATAAGCTGCTCAAGGACATAGAAAAAGAATGAGCTAAGTAACTTACAGCGCTAAATTATTTCTGTAAAAGATGTTTTATGGTTTGAAATACCTGCGCCATAAACCGTCTTGCCTATAAGTCATTAGAGAGAGAGCGTTTATGTCGTCATATAACCTGAGCATGGAGCAGATAAAAGCATAGTAATGCCTGTTTGATGCAAGACATCGTGAAAGTACATACGCAATCGTTGTTCCACGGCTGTGCTTGTTTATTTTGTTGATAAGTCATTAAGCCATTTGGATGATATCTGGTTGCTCAAGTGTTCTGCTACAATAACCGTGTTAATTAACTAGCGAAAAGAGAATTTCATGAAAAAAGGATTAGGCGTTTTTGGTTTGTTAGTATTGCTAATTGCAGGCGGTGCTTGGTACTTGTTAAGTGGTGCAGGGGACTTTATTCGTGTGCAAATTGAAGAGCAGGGAAGCAAATATCTTGGTTCAGCTGTAACGGTTGCCAACGTTGATTTAGCGCTGACTGATGGGCGAATGACCATCAATGACTTAAGCGTAAAAAATCCTACAGGTTTTAGCTCTGAAAATGCGTTCAGTGTGAATGCCATCACGCTTGATTTAGGCGAAGTCATTAGTGAACCTTATGTTATTCAAACTGTTAGCATTAATGCGCCGGAAATCTTATATGAAGTAGATGCAAGTGGAAAAGGGAACTTACTCGCGCTTAAAGACAATGTAGAAGCTAATATTCCAAAGACACAAGACGAGCCTGTGCCGGAATCAACAGATGGCGCTAATCCTTTGGTTATCGTTGAAAACGTAACGGTAAGTAACGTTCGCCTTAAGCTAAATTTTGAGCAATTACCTACGGGCGATTTAAATATAAAGACGAAATCCTATGAGGTGACGCTACCTACTTTCAATGCAGGACCTATTGGCAAACCTAATGGCATGCCAGCTGACCAAGTAGGTGTTGCTGTGGTCAATGCAATGCTCGATAACGTGATTGCCGCTGCTAAGTCAGAAGCGAAAAAACGTTTAGAGGCTGAGGCCAAGAAAAAAGTGAAAGAAGAGCTAGATAAGCAAAAGGAAAAGTTGTTAGAAAAAGCCGGGGACAAGCTTAAGGGATTGTTCAACTAGGCGAGTATTTCAATGTCGCTTTGCCCCACACTCGCATAGTTTGAGGACGATGCAAAGCGACATGTTGTGTTTTATTGCACACAGGATATGCTTTGCCAACTCTCTAGTCCTAGGTTGTCCATCTACAATCATTGCATTTTTCAGGAGCAATGATATTAATACATAAACTAAAATTCACTCAAAATAAAGTAACAATTATTGAGTTAATTAAAGTCAATTTGGATTGATTTTATTATTTAATATCAGTGCTTGCTAGTGGGTAATTTAAAGTCGATATAAATGTTATTCGGTGAACGTGTATTGAAACTAAATTTATAAATTCAGTTTTTAAAAAGGTGTCAATTAAATATGACATACTACTTTTAAATCTCATCAAGCGCCCCGATATTAAAAATGCGTAAATTCTTAACGGATAATGGTAGTAATTTGATCTTCTCGTTAAAAATTTATAATAAGGGTGTTCAATATTTATTGAGTATATTTTTTATAGTTAATAGCACTCGGTATTGATTCTTAAAGCACTGCGCTTATATGTAAGCCACCCCAGCTTTTATCGTTATATTCACCTCCCACATTTTTTAAATTGTTGCCGCTAATATTGTGTTCAAGGGTCGCACTTATCGAAAATGTGTCGTTCAGTGCATGGCTGGCAATTATTCCGAAATAAGTATGATTATGACCGTCAAATTCGTCACTAGCGTAGCCATAATCGAAGGTTACTCTTGCATAAGGATTAATACTGAAGTGCGGATTGATTTGGTATTCTTGTTCTAGCCCTAACTCTAAAAATGAACCGTCGGCTTGTGTGCTATAGACAACATTTAAACTTGGCGTTATCCAATCACTACCTGACCACGCCGCGCCAGTTCCAAATTCATTATCGAAGCTATTATCTTTAAAAAATTCCAATCGAGTGTAATTAGCAAACAGAGCAAAATCATTCCATTGATGGCTATACTCTAATCCAACGTTGAGTTCATCATACTTGCTACTTTCACCTTCTCCGTAGGCTGCACTTAGACTAATTTCATCAGTTACCGGATAACTGAAATTAATCCAAACAATACCACCTTCAGGCAAATTATTTCGCCCTTCGGATACATATTTGCTGTCGTAACCAATATCTAATTCTGCAGCCAAGCTAGCAGATGCTAGCGGTATTAACACTATGGCAATAAATAGTTGGTGGATTGAACGCAAATTGACATCCGAGGTTTTACGGTAAAAACAATACCCTTATTGTAGTGTGTTTTATCGCCTGTACAATTAACCTAAAGTATTGTTTATGGGGATGTTGAATGATTCATTTATGCGGACGTAAATGCTCTAAGACGCTTCGTATGGCTGTTTTATTTTCCATGGATAAGCGCACTACTTAGACCGATTAGTTCATCGGATAGACGACGAACTTCGTCGCCGGAAACTTGCACGTTGCGCACAGATGCGGTCGTACCAGCTGCTTTTTCCTGAATACTGTGCGTACTTTTTACCTGCTGCTGAATCACGTTTTTTTGCTGCATAATCGCAGTAGAGATATTAACGGTGCGGTCGCTTATATCATGTGCCGACACACTAGCATCTTGAATATTAGTCAAAACCCCCATGACGCTTTTCACCGCGGTAGTCGAGGTGGATTCGCACTTTATCATATGTTCAATAGCGTCTTTAACCACACCTTGCAGCAATGCAATTATATCGGTAATTTCAGTGGTTGAAGATTGGGTACGCGAGGCAAGCGCTCGAACCTCATCAGCCACAACCGCAAAGCCCCGTCCATGCTCACCAGCTCGGGCTGCTTCAATAGCTGCATTTAAAGCCAGCAGATTAGTTTGATCGGCAATAGAGCTGATAACACTCAGTACTTTTTCTATTTCATTAGTGCGCTCTTGCAGGCTACCAATAGATTGAGATGCTAACGAGATGGTTTGGTTGAGACTTTCAACTTCATTTACAGATTGCTTTAGTTCAACGAATCCGTTTTGAAGCTGTTGGGATGACGACTCCAACTGATTTTTCGTGCTTTCTGTATTGTCGTTGATATGCGAAACCGCACTAAATAACTGGTCTAACGCAACGCTGATGGTATTGGTTTCGTCTTCTTGAGCGGTAGAGTTATCAATCGATATTCTAGCGTCGGTGATTAAATTCCCGGATATTGCTTTAAGGCTACTGGAGGTATTGGTTAAACGATGCGCAATATCTGCAATTTTACTGACAAACGCATTAATTGAAGTGAGTATTTCGCTAAATTCATCATTGTGTTTTGATACTAGTTTGCGGTTTAAATCAATCTTACCTGTCGCTAGGTCGTTGAGCATTTCAGTCACATTTGCAAGAGGCTTTAAAACGGCGCTCTTAATAACGTAAATGATAATTCCCAATAAACATAAGTTTAAAAAACAGGCCATAATGACCACTGTTTTCATGTTACTAAGTGATGCAGAATTGTCGATTGCACTTTGATTTGATGCTTTGCTGTTTTGCACCAAAATGTTTTCGACTCGTTGGGCAATATGACTTGCTGTGGTATCAAATTTTTCCATTATTAAATTACCGCCACTGGGGCCTTGTGCAACATACGACTGCGCCATGGTTTGACCTACTTGATAATAATCAGCAAGGTCTTTTTCGGTCGACGCTAACATACTCGGTGTAATGGCATTTAACCCCGCAAGGTTATTTAGGTTTCGTATAGCAAATTGATAATGCTCTTCAGCTACTTCGAAACCGTCATTTAAACCATCTAGGCCCCTAGTTGCACTAATGTCTGTTAGCCACTGCTGAATTTGTACTACATTAAACTGAAATTTATAAGCTTCTTCCGTTGCTGGTGTAATTCGACTAGATACCTTTTCCACATTATTAGAAACTGTTAGCGTTAAATAAGTTAGCGCGCCGCTTTGTGTCAATAGAATTGAGGCTACTGCGAATATTAAAAACAACAATTTTTGTTTAATTGACATTGTGTGTCCTAGTAATAATAAAAAAATATCGTAAAATTTTGCCATTAACCTAAGGTATCGGCCTGAACATCAATATCGAGACACTTAATGTGAAAATATATTCTGTGTTATTTGGGTTTCATATTTAAAGTAGCACAAAAAGCAAAAGAATCGCTTTATTATGCTATTTACGGCAGATGTGGCTTTTGATAAAACTGAGAGTTGATCATTTGGTATCGAATTAATTAAGGCAATTGAGTATCAAAATTCGATATTTGGACAGATTATATTGCTCGCTTAAGCACATAATAACCGTTGGTGTTCAAGTTGTTAATACTCTGGAAAATTAATAAATAATATTTAGAATAGGCACTTATTTATGCAGTTTAACTGCAAATGTCTCACGTTATTTAGAGAGCCATGGGAGTAAATCCACGTCATAAACATGAAATGACAGCCTTAAAATAAAAGGTTGTTGGCAAGCAAAGCGGCGTTTATCTCTACCTGAAAATAGAGCCATTCAGTTTCATAATAAATATATTAAGGTTAGGCGGTCGTCGATAATCTTGTGTTTTTATCCAATTATCGAATGTACTCGGATTATTTTCTCAATTATTAATACTGCTATCAAAATGCAAGCGGGCAAAAAATACAATATATTTAATCGTATTTATATGAACGCTATACCTATCTCTTTTAAATTTTATTACAGCTCGTAAAGGAACGCCTCTAAGCAATGGTTATTGTCACTGTGGCTGCTCTATTCTTCTTAGGGTTTGTTTTAATTCTTCGCTATCAGGGGACAACTCTAACGCTTTGTTAACAGTGTTTTTTGCTAGTTTATACTCGTTTAAATGCAAGTAAACAGTACCTAGCGTGTCCAGATAATTGGTGTTCTTTGGTGAATATCTGACCGCATCTTTGGCAAATTTTAATGCTTCTTGCGGGTTTTTTTTATGCATCAATTCGATGTAAGCCATATTATTGTATGGTTCAGAATACGTTGCGTTAATACTCATGGCTTTTCGATAGTAAACTTCGGCCTGTTCGAAGTCGCCAGCCATGTGATAAACATACGCCAGCTTGGTGTAGACCACTTCATTTTCACCATATTGTTCCATAGCTTGACGATAAGTACTTATGGCATTTTTTGAATTACCTGACTCAGCATACACATCAGCCAATGTTATATAGTCCATTGCTGAAGGATTCGCATTTTTGTGAACAGCAAACGTAAAGTTTGTAATGGCTTCAGCATACTGATGTAGTTTCCGATGATAATGACCCTTAAGTTTGTAAGGCAATACCAATGTCGGCGCAGCATGAATTATTTTGTTCAAAGGCTCGATTGCTTGCTTTAGGTTACCTGATCGCGCCAAAGCTAAACTTAATCCGTATAAGTACGAAACTTCCTGTGGTTTCGTTTCGAGCGCTTTTTTATATAACGTAATAGCCGCCGCGGCATCCCCAAACCTAGACAACTTGATAACGGCCAGTTCAACATTCGCTTCGGGTAAAGCAGGGTTAATGCTTAACGCCCTTTCGAAATCGCTAACCGCTTCATCAATGCGCTTCTGTTTTAGCAAATAGCGTCCATGGGCAGTATACAGCTCTGCGCTATTGTCTGTATGTTCAAATGCCGTAAGAAAATAAGCGTCGGCTGCTTTTGAATTTCCAAGATTGTCCTCAATTTGAGCTAGGCCGATTAAAGCATTTACATTTTTTGGATCCCGCCCAAGCAATTTTAGATATTGCTGTCTAGAGGACTCAATATCGCCCTTATTCCATTTTTCTACTGCGTCACTAAGTAGTAGTTTGTCGCTATTGAGAGGTATAGATGTGATAGGAGCTGCGGAAGCTGGAGCTGAATACAAGGCCACGGTTATCAGCACCAATATTAGTAGGTATATTTTCATGACGTATATCTCTGAATTAAAAAAGCCTATAAACAATTTATAGGCTTTTTGTTATTTTATACAATCGCCTGGTAGGTTTACTTATTTGACATCATCTTTCTAGCTTTGCGACCCATGCTAAGTAGTGCTAACCCAAATATTGCAAGCGTACTAGGTTCAGGCACAGGGTTCGGGTCTACAGGTTTATTGTCTATAAAGGCTTCTGCTGTTATCGACAGCCCAGCAAAAAAAATGTTGTCATCGGTGGAGGGATTTTGTGTCTCAATAGTGACCAATGTGTCCCCCACATTTAAAAATGGCTCCAAGGAATACAACTCATCATCGCCATTTATTGCGCTACAATCATGGTTGTTTGCCCTGTCATCGCCAATACCGCCAATGGTAATGAGACCACCATTTGCCGCAAAACCATCATTCTGCCCGCCCGCACAGGTAGTCAATGAGTTTCCATTTATATCCACAATTGAACTTTGTGAATTGTCATTCACTTGAAAGCTATAGCCAATACCAAGTGAAAGCGTGGCTTCAAATCCCGGCGCAGCGAGATCGGCAGCGGTTAATGGATCTGCTAAAGAAATAAATGCGCTATCACCCGTTGTCTGACTAAATCCGTCTAAAAACGCGATTGAACGTAATGTTTCAGCAGGATTACTATAAACAATTGCAAGTGCTTCTCCATCTATTCCACCCGTGGGATTTTCGCTTAAAATATCAAAACTAAAAGGAGCTGCTCCACCACCACCTACAGCAGCGGAGACTAAACTCGTCACATCTACTCGAAAAGCCTCCAAGAATGCATTGTTGGCACCTAGCGATGTCCAATCTGCGCCGCTAAAGGTTGTTCCATCGAAATTGACCGTTGGTGTAGCTGAGCTTGGGGTATTGGTTGAGTATAAAAAAGCAGCTTCAATTGTTGAGCCCGTAGGTACTACTGCATCAATTGAACACGTAGGTGTATTATTGCTTCCACATCCGTCTATCGACCAATTACCATTGCCGTTAAAAGAATATGAAGGTGTTAAAGCTGCGTGGCTAGTGAACGACATTGCGCTTAATGTTGCTAAAGCGCACAGTGTTAGTGTGGGATTATATATTTTCAAGTAAATCTCCTTATTACTTTATTCGGCACACCAAGCCTTAGAAGCGAGGCGTATTTGGTTCAGTTTTCTAACTGCAACGGAGATTTGCATAAGTTAGGCCAATTGAAAATTATCGTATATTTCAATTGGTTAAAAATTAACCAGATTTGAGTTGTATAAAAAACAGACACTTTTATGGTTGATTACTTCTCCCAAATGACTTAAATGCATTGGCTGAAAAAATATTATCGCCAGCCGTTAATCGATTCATGAGCTTATTGTTATGGTTCGACAACTTGATAGATAAAGGGCTAGTGATATCAACTTAACTAGAAAATGGACTGGGATTGAATAACAAACATCGAAGTGCTTTTGTGAGCAGTTTTAAAGGGCACTTGTGATTAACTTTAAAGCGTTATGGCATTCAAAAAGCCAAGACGTGTCCTCAAATTTGCTACAATTGGGCGTAACACCGCTGATACGTTAATTAAAATAATGAATAAACTTCTATGAATATTCCTCAGAATGATGCTGCAAAACACTGCCCGTTTTGTCACCATGGTAACCAATGCTTGGCTGTTGAATCGATTAGTTCATCGCCCGTTGTTAATTCTGCAGCAATTGCGGCAATTAAGTCCAACAACATGTCAGTTGCCCAAGATAAGCCAAAGTCAACCTGTTGGTGTTTTGTGCAAAACATACCCCAAGGATTAATCGATTTAGTACCACAGCGCAGTAAAGGGCAACGGTGTATTTGCGCAGGCTGTGTTGCGAATTTTATTCGTGACCCTGAAGGGTTTCGAGCTCAATATTGTCGCGCGGCTTTCTAGCACTATTTAACGGCTTTGTGCTGGTGGTAGGTGCATAATCAGTCACCAGTCGTTCGTCTCTTAAACCTAGGTGAAAAGTGTTATATGAGCGTCCTCTTCTATGCCGTTAGTTCTTGTTTGGAGGTTTGTGCTAATAACCGGATAGGGGACTGACAAGGTCAAAAAGATGGCTATTATCGAAAAGGCTTGCGTTGTCGCTAGTCAGAATTGCAGTTTGCGCATCGACGCTAACAACGGTCAATACATGCTTGGTTTCACTGGTTAACATGTTAAACATGTCGCCGTTTTGCGCGGGCACTGATTCACTCTTTATTAACTGGAATCTATCACCCTCGGCTACACCCATTTCACTACCAATATTGATCACTACATGTTGCGTATTTTTATGAATAATCTGGCCGAGTGTTTTTTGGCAAGTAAGCGTATTACTGATATCAATGACGGCGCTGTTTACTGTATTTAATACAACCCGGCCATAATCACTGCGCCAAAATAGGCTATTGTAGGTGTCAACGGGATAGGTTGCTTTAAAGTCCCAATCTGCTTCGCCATGGTAACTGTGATTAAGTAGCATCTTGTTATTAAATGCATCGAATAAATATAACTGAAAGGTAAAATTTCGCCTAAGGGCGACGTCGTCATTTATCAGTCCTTTAGTTGTTTGTTCAAAAAGGCTGATATCTCTAATATAACCAAAGAGTACAAATTGGCTGTGGTACTCATTGGCAAGGTAGCGAGCAGTGTCCGAAATATAACCAAAGGTGGGTTCTTTGCAGTACACTTTTCGGCATAAAAACCTGATTGATTAACTGTACTTTAGCCACAAGTTCATCTGATAGTAGCTGTTGCTCGACTCGCCGGCTAACCTGAGGGCCTAAATCGAATATGGCGCCATAGCTGGCTTGTGTCGGTTTTAAAACAGGTAATTGTGTTACCAGCAGTGCTCGCATGTAGTTGTCGTGATTACAATCGAACAGTGGCTCAATATCTACTTTTACATACACGTGTAGCACATCATCAATCACTTCTTCACTGAGAATTTCTACCCGTCTTATCTTACCTTCACTGCGTAGTTCGGTTTTACTGCTTTGCAGCAAGCCATCTAGTGAAATGTCTTTGGCAGTGATCATTATTCCATGTTGAAACGAAGCATCGGCGATAGCATTTTTAATCGCAACCACCCGAATAGCATTCAAATCTGCTCCATCAACAGCCAGTTGCGCATTACCCTGATACCAAACAGCCGAAGCATGGCCACTGAATAGGCCAAAGGTTAACAACGATATTAAATGAATGAAGGTGTTTGCACGTAAGGTCATCATTTACTCAAGTATACCAAAGAGCTTGCCTAAAATGGACGACTCTTGATTTTCCTGTAATTCGCCTTTGCCGCTAAATTCGATGCGTGAATTACCGACTTTAACCGAACTAACCGTATTGTCGTTGTCGATATCGCTGGGGCGTATCTCACCTGAAAAACGTATGTACTCCTCGCCTTTATTAAGGGTCATCCATTTCTCACCCGCGACCAACAGGTTTCCATTGGGCATAATCTCAAGCACGTAAACCGTTACGTCACCTTCCAGAGAGTTGTTTTGTTTGGTTTCTGCTGAACTGTCGAACTCGTTTTCTTGCTCAAAATCAGCGTTGAGGTTGTCACCGGCAATTTTTAACGGGCCTGCATTGATCGTAACGGGATCGAGGGTGAAGTTTCCACTTTTGTCTCGTTTAAAATTGAGGGATTTCTTTGACGAGGTTTTCTCGGACAGTTGTACCAAAATCATGTCGCCAACCCGGTAGCGATTGTTACGCTGATATAGGCTCACAAGGTTATCGGGATCAAATAATGAACCGGTTGGCACTTTTACCGCCGGGAACGGGTCAACTCTGACGGGGCGAAACTCTGGGTCGCCTCGCTCTGGTCCTGAGCTGGAATCTTTGGTTTCAATTGCCCGTTGTTGTACGTTCGGGTTTGTTGGGCTGCTGGCTATGACTTGCTCGTCATTGGGTACTGTGGTGCTGCAAGCGGTGATAAGAAGTATCGCCCCTGCAGTTAAGATTCTGATTAACATGACTTTATATTCAAATGAGTAAGCAAAGAATGATGGTCGCATATTCCTTTGAAGCTTGTCTGTATGGCTTGTGTCAAGGTTGTGTAATGAAAAGTCAACTTTGCAAAGTTACGTAAGTTTTCTGATTTATCCTCATTGGTTCTGATAAGACATTGATATTAAGGTCAAATTTTTATAAACGTAAATTCAGGGGACACGGTGAGCATAATCGAACAATTTTCGCTAAATAATACTCAAGGGGTTGATACGTCGTTATTATTGGGGGCTAACAGCGAGGCAGGTGTTAGCGCCTCTGTTGACTCTGCGACATCGGCTTCTCTTGAAAGTGTGACTGGGGTCGGGGCATATTTCGCCGATATATTAGCGAGCATGCAAGGGGCAGCAACTGATCTTATTGGTTCTGACGCAAATAGTACCAGTCAGTCTGACTCCGCCACTTCAACTGAGGCTTCGAGTGTCGCGGCAACCGGTTTATTTGCTTCGCTTATTTCATCTGATGATGAGGCAAGCACCACATCGACTCTTTCATCGAGTACATCAATAATAGGGACCGCGCTGACGTCGGACGAGAGCCTTTCACAAATTCAACAGCAGTTAATGGCGTCACTTAATGCTAGCTTGTTTGGTGGGTTATTAGGCGACACGGTAGGTACTGACGGTGCGACTAGCTTGCTATCAGGTATAGGCTCATCTTTTTCTGATGAATCTCTCTCAATTATGCAGTCTAATTTGCTGGCTAATTTACACAGTAGTTTATTCAGTGGGCTGTTAAGCGCTGATGGCACAATGTCGGAACAAAATGTTACCAGCACTGAAGATAGCACTGCAAGCAATGAAGCAGAGTCAGGTTATTCGTTTCTACAAAATATGAGTCAGTTTTCATTTGGTGATGATGGATTTGGTTTAAATGAATTATTTGATACAGTAAACATTGCCCAGCACGTGCCAGTAGTTTCAAGCTTATATCAGGATATGACCGGTGAGCATATGAGCGCCGCGGCGAGCTTAGCGGGAGGCTTTTTGTATGGTGGCCCAACAGGGTTAGCGCTGTCAGCTGTTGACTTAATGGTTGAAGGTTATACCGGTAGTACCGTAAGTGATGCGATCGTTGATTTTGATTATGCGGGTTATTTTTTTGGGAATAATTCTGCAGCCACAGCAGCTCAAGAAGCCTTAAAAACCAATGACGAACCCATCGAAAGTTCGACTAATGCTTATCAGTTTGTGTCGCGGCTATTTTAATAAAATTATGACGATGCGCGAGAAGTTAAATAACCATTATTCTAACTGAAATCAGCATTTACTTGCGCTACTGTAGTCACTGGCCGTGTAAACGTAAACAGGATTTCTCATGCATATTAATGATACGTCAACTCATTCCGATTATGCCCCTAAACCATTGGTGAATATCGATGCGCCCCAATGGAGCAAAGACGCGGTGATTTATGAAATTAATCTACGCCAGTTTACCCATGAAGGCACTTTGCAAGCTGCTATCGAACATTTACCACGCTTAAAAGCGTTAGGAGTGAAAATATTATGGTTAATGCCTATTCATCCTATTGGTCGTAAAAATCGTAAAGGAAGCCTTGGTAGCCCTTATGCCGTGCAAGATTATTTCGCGCTAAATACTGAATTTGGCACCCTAAAAGATTTACGCGAATTTGTGCACACGGCACATCAGCATGATTTGTATGTGATTATAGATTGGGTCGCTAATCATAGTGCGTGGGACAATATATTGGTTACCCAACACCCTAATTGGTATGCGCGTAACCATAAAGGTGAGTTTACTCCGACCCCGTGGTGGGATTGGGACGATATTATTGATTTTGATTACCGCCATGTTGGGCTTCGTACCTATATGGCTCGCGCTATGCGTTACTGGGTTGAAGAAGCCGATATCGACGGTTACCGCTGTGACGTGGCAGGCTTCGTACCTCAGGATTTTTGGGCCCAAATACGTGAGGAACTGAGCCAATTAAAACCCATATTTATGTTGGCTGAGTGGGAATCCCGAGACTTGCATTACGATGCATTTGATATGAGCTATGCATGGAGTTGGAACGAAACCGTGCACGGTATCGCTATGGGGAAATTGCCGCTGACTAAGCTTTATAAATACTACTCATGGAACGAAAAAGCTTTTCCGAAAGCTTCTATGCGTATGACATTTGTCAGTAATCATGACAAAAACGCTTGGGATGGTACGCAGTTTGAACAATTCGGCGATGCGCTAGAATGCGCCATTGTTTTGTCCGTATTGGGTGAGGGAATGCCGTTGATTTACAATGGTCAAGAAGCTGGCAACCCAAAACGTTTAGCGTTTTTCGAGCGAGACCCAATTGATTGGCAACCTCATAAAATCGGCGATTTATATGCTGATCTAATTTCATTAAAAACGACAAAAAGTGCACTACACAATGGTTTGTGGGGCGCGCGCATGTTGCTCGTCGAAAACTCTCACCCTCAACAGATTTTTAGTTTTGTCAGGCAAGACGCGTCAGGAAAAGTACTGGTTATATTGAATTTATCAGCCTTAGACTTGCATATAACACTTCTATGCACACTCGGTTATGGGCAATATCATAAATGGCCTGATGCACAGGAGGTAATGCTGGACGCCAGTACTACATTGACCTTAGCACCGTGGGAATGGCAGGTGTTTGTTGCGTAAATTAAAGATAATAAGCGTACCGCTAATGATGACTGTTTATCGATGAAGCATCGGGCGACTTTCTGCCGTTCTTTAGTATTTGCTTACGAGGGTTGCTAAAGCAATAAATATTTATCAATCAAAGAATAATTAAACTCTGAAAACTAACCCATAGTTTGGCATAATCGCCCTCTTTTTATCTCAAGGTACTTGCACTGCGCGCTATGTCGAAGTCTTCTAAACTGTTTGCCCCCGATGGCATTTTATCTCAAGCGATCCCCGGATTCACAGTGCGTCAGGCGCAAACTGATATGGCCAATGCGGTTGAAGAAGCCATTGAGCACAAGTCCGCCTTGATTGTTGAAGCGGGAACTGGGACGGGTAAAACCTTTGCTTATTTGGCGCCTGCACTGCAAGCCAAAAAGAAAACGATTGTTTCAACGGGTACCAAAAACTTACAAGAGCAGCTATTTCACAGAGATTTACCGCTAATTAAAAAAGCCATCGGGGTAAATGGCAAAATTGCGCTACTTAAAGGTCGTTCTAATTACTTGTGTTTGCACCGTCTACGCCAGCATGGTAGCAGCACTACCTTGCTCGATCGCACAACTATGGTGGAGTTGTCAGATGTGCGGCGTTGGGCCACATCGACCAAAACCGGTGATATGGGGGAAATGAAAGCGCTGGCGGAAGACGCTAAAGTACTGCCGTTTGTCACGTCAACTATGGATAACTGCCTCGGCAAAGATTGCCCAGATTACGAAGATTGCTACATGATAAAAGCACGGCGTAAAGCGTTGGATGCTGATTTAGTTGTGGTTAATCATCATTTGTTCTTTGCTGATATGGCCCTAAAAGATACTGGCTTTGGGGAGCTTATTCCTGAGGCTGACGTCGTTATTTTTGATGAAGCTCATCAGATACCTGATATTGCCAGTGAATATTTTGGCGAGTCGTTATCCAGCAGACAATTACATGATTTAAGTCGGGATCTGGAACTTGTGTATCGTACGTCGCTCAAAGATGCCAAGCAACTGCATACCGCAGGCGAAAAGTGCAAGATGATCTCTGCGGATCTGCGCTTGCTGTTTCCTGAGAAGGCGCAAAAGGGTAATTGGCGTGAAATGCTTTCCCGTGACGACGTGCAAACTCAAATCAGTAAATTGAATGATTCTCTGAATGTGTTGTATGAAGTGATCAAACTTCATCTAAGCAGAGATAAAGATTTAGACAGCATATTTGAGCGTGTTAGTGACGCCCGTGCGAAGCTCACTCGACTAACCGACGCGAATCAAAAAGGGGTGAGTCTTTGGTATGAAACGACTATGCGCCACATTGTGTTGCATTTGACCCCGTTGAGTATTGCTGCGAAATTTTCAAAAATTATATCTTCTCCTGAGCGTACGTGGATTTTTACTTCAGCGACCCTTATGGTAGGTGACGGATTCGAGCATTTTCAACGTCAAATGGGTTTACAGCAAGCAAAGACCTTGGCACTTGATAGTCCATTTAACTACCAAAAACAGGCCATGCTCTGTGTACCGCGCTTTTTACCGGAACCAAACGCCAGAGAGATGCGCCAGACTTTGCTAGATATATCTATAAAACTAATTGCGGCCAGTGGTGGGCGTTGCTTCTTATTATTCACCAGTCACGCGACGTTGCGCGCAATTGCTGGCATGCTTGAAGATAAAGTAGATAATCCGATTTTAGTGCAAGGCACGACAACTAAGCGAGCCTTGCTAGAATCTTATGTGAATAGCGATAATGCGGTGTTGTTAGGGACGGGTGCATTTTGGGAAGGCGTTGACGTGCGTGGAAACGATTTGACCTGTGTATTGATTGATAAATTACCGTTCGCATCGCCAGATGACCCATTGTTGCAAGCCAGAATTGAAGATTGTCGTAAAGCAGGTGGTAATCCGTTTGGCCAGTTGCAGATCCCCCAAGCTGCCATCGCGCTCAAACAAGGTGCAGGGCGTTTAATTCGGGATGAAACTGACAGAGGGGTGCTGGTCATTTGTGATAATCGACTGGTTACTAAAGACTATGCAAAAACTTTTTTGCGCAGTTTGCCGGATATGCGACGCACCCGACATTTACCGAATGCGTTGGCTTTTCTAGAAGAAATACACGCTGACGCACAAGAAGCTAAAAAGGCCGACAAAATCGCTAAGCATAACGCTAACAGTGCAGCTAAGGCTGCCGCTCAATCTGCGACAGAAGAGGCCTCTTTGCAACTAGCTGAACAAAACCTAGATAATAAAGATAACGCTAGCAATTTAGTTGAGTCGACTGACGATCAGAATTTACCTGAGCATAATGGCTTAGATACTCCCGATATGTTTAACAAGGAAGCACAATGAATCTCTTGATCATTGATACCGCGACAGAGGCTTGCTCAGTCGCTTTACTAGTAAACGGACAGCGCTATCAACAATTTGATATTTGTCCGCAGCAGCACAGTCAACGTATTTTACCCATGATTGATAGTTTACTTAAAGAAGCCAGCACATCATTAAGTCAGCTTAATTATTTGGGATTTGGCCGTGGGCCAGGCAGTTTTACGGGTGTGCGTATTGCCACAGGTATTTTGCAAGGATTAGCCTTAGGCACAGGCTTGCATGTGGTAGGTGTTTCAACCATGGCTGCTATGGCGCAACAAGCGATTGACCTGCATCAAGCCGATGAGGTGTACTGTGCGATAGATGCGCGCATGGGCGAAGTATATTTTGCGCATTATCAAGCGATTGGCGGCTTAGCGACCTTGGTTAATGAGGAACAGGTACTGCCACCTGAAGAAGCCGCTGAAATATTGCTTAACAACCAAAGTGAACAAGCTGCCTATGGCGTAGGAACGGGCTGGGCCGCATACAATGCTTTATTAGCCCCACTTAACGAACAACAAAGGCCACATATACTGAAAGATATACTGTATCCCGATGCACAATTCATGTTGGCTTTGGTTGAAGATGGTGTTCAAAAAGGCCAAGCAAAAGAGATCGAACAGATTGAGCCTGTGTATTTGCGCGATAAAGTTACTTGGAAAAAATTACCCGGACGGGAATAAAGGCTAATAGCGCAAAGATGTAAATTTGTGCTATAAGAATATTATTAAGCAACTGAATTAATGACTGATGGGAGTGCCTGTGAGAGTCGAATCGTCCGTTAGCGCTTTACAAAGTCCATTAAACGACAAAGCGATTAAGCGTAATAAACAGCAAGAAAGTACCAATTCTGATGTGGCATCAGCTCTTGGTGGCGCTAAGGATGTGCAAGACATTATTCGCAAGGGTTCGGTTGAAGTGTTTAGCCAGGCGGACTCATTTCGTCAACCAGCCACCTCAGACGATACCTCTACTTTTAGCTCACAGAACGCCATCGATACCTACCAAGGCGTGTCGCGTGAAGAGCGGCGTAATGAAATTCAACAACTTCTAGGGGTTGATACCTTCGCCTGATCTAATTGCCTCAGTTACGTTTAGAAACAACCCATTCACAAAATGTTAAGTTAATATCTCTTTTGATCTGTAGTATTGTAAGTTCAATGTGGTTTTTTTTGAGGTGGTTATGTATTCCAAATTAAGCATCCTATTAGTGACGCTTTGGTTAGCGGGGTGTTCGACACTACCTAAGCAAATTCAATTGCCTGATGACAGTAACTTGATTTCTTATGAAGATGCGGCATCTAAGTCTAAAGAGGTACTCGGGCAAAAAGCTCGTTGGGGCGGTATTATCGCCAAAATTGAAAATAAACCTGACAATACTTTAATTGAAATGGTTTATTACCCGTTGCGCAGTTATGGTCGTCCATTGCAAGGAGATGAAAGTATTGGTCGATTCCGCGTCTATGTGCAAGGGTTTTTAGATCCTATGGTGTATAAAAAAGGACGTACCATGACATTCACCGGCGACTTTACTCGTCTGGAAAAAGGCATGGTAGGAGAACACGAGTATGTTTTCCCGACGCTTGCGTCCACTGGTTACTTCTTATGGAAAGAGATTCAACAAGTTGATGTGAATATGATCAACGTTTGGCCTTATGATTACTGGCGATACGGTTGGTATAATCGCCCGTTTAATAATCGGGTCATATTACGTAGCACGCATCACACCAGAAGTAGCCCTGCAAAAACAAAACCGGCTGCTAGCAAAAGCAATTAGTTTATCGCTACCTGCTTTCGCTTAAAGCAGGCAGTTTCAACGGCTACTCATGTCATACCTCACTCGGTATCTCTGATAGCCGTTTTTTTATGGATGAATTATGCAAGAATTAGAATTTCCGTTACGTTATATCACTATTCGAGGTTTAGCATTTGGCGATCCAAGCAAACCTCTCATGCTTGCATTACATGGTTGGTTAGATAATGCAGCCACCTTTATTCCACTGTCTGCGTATCTCAAAGATTATTATATAGTTGCCATCGATTTTGCGGGGCACGGTAAATCTGATCACAGAAGCAAGGATGCACATTATCACTTAGTCGATTTTGTCTATGATGTGCATGAATTAGTTGAATCTCAGAATTGGAATGACTTTATTTTATTAGGCCATTCTATGGGCGGTATTATAGGCTCTATGTATACCAGTTGTTTTCCAGAGAAGGTCAGCAAGTATATAACTATTGAGTCTTTGGGACCCATCACAAAAGACAGCGAAAGTAGCCCTAAACAATTGCGCGAATCAATTGAGAGTCGTTTGCAAGGCGCAGCGAGTGAAGGGAAGCATCCCAGCATAAAAGAACGTGTTGTTCGCGCACGAGCGATTGCGGGGGGATTTTCCGATGCATGCGCGTCGCTTTTGGTGGAGCGCAATCTGCAATACATTGATGGCGACCTACAATTTACCACTGATCGCCGTTTACGTACTTTTTCATCCTTGCGCATGACTGAGTCCCAGGTAAAGGCATTTTTGCAGGCTATTACTTGTCCGACCATTGTTATTATTGCAGACAACGGCTACGAAATGATGAAGAAAAATGCAGAATTACGGCTAACTTGGATTAGTAACGCAAAATTAGTTAATTCTCCTGGCTCTCATCACCCGCATTTGGATAACCCTGCAGCCGTATCTGTACATATTTTGCGCTTTTTACACGAAAATTAACTATATATAGGTAAAATGTTAATTATATGTAGTGATCTTCGTTTATCTTTATACTAGGTTTGGGTATTATGCGCGCGTTAAGTAGTATAATTGCCGTCGACCCGCACATGTCGTGCCTTTTCTTAGTGGTCGAGGTTGCGCCGAGGAGGCAAAGTGGAAAAATCTTGGTTTAAAAGTTACGACGCACGAGTGCCACAAACAATTAATCCCGATAGTTATTCGTCTATTGTTGATATTTTTGAGCAGTCAGTCAAAACCTACGCTGATAGCGTAGCCTACATTAACTTAGGTAAGTCGATTACCTTTGCAGAGCTTGATCAATATTCCAAAAATTTCGCAGCTTATTTACAAAATTCAGGTCTACAAAAAGGTGATGCTGTTGCCATTATGATGCCAAATTTGCTTCAATATCCTGTTGCATTGTTTGGTGTGTTGCGTGCCGGTATGGTGGTGGTAAATGTTAATCCGCAATATACAGCCCGAGAATTAAAGCATCAGCTTAATGATTCAAATGCTAAAGCAATTATCATAGTTGAAAATTTTGCCTGTACCTTAAGTGAGGTGCTTAGTGAAACGACAATAGAGACTGTATTACTGACGAAAATTGGCGATATGTTAGGTGTGCCGAAAAAGTGGTTAACCAACTTTGTTGTTAAATACGTTAAGAAGATGGTTCCGAGCTATTCTTTACCCAATGCTATACCGTTTATGGATACATTGAAGCAAGGCGCCGCACAGAGCTATACGCGACCAGATGTGGCTGGCGATGATCTTGCATTTTTGCAATATACTGGCGGCACCACAGGCGTGTCAAAAGGGGCAATGTTAACCCATAGAAATATGGTCGCTAATTTAGAGCAAGCCTCCGCTATCTTAAATACGGTGACTGTGCCAAATAAAGAGTTGGTAGTCACGGCGTTACCGCTCTATCACATCTTTGCTTTACAGGCGAACTGCCTACTGTTCTTAAAGTTAGGTTGTGCCAACTTATTGATTACGAACCCTAGAGATATGGCTGGTTTTGTATCTGAATTAGCTAAATATCCATTTACGGTTTTAACCGGAGTAAATACCTTATTTAATGGTTTGCTTAATACTCCTAGCTTTACCGAATTAGATTTTACCAATGTGAAATTTTCACTCGGTGGTGGCATGGCGGTGCAACGCTCTGTCGCTGAGCGTTGGTATAAGCTAACAGGACATGTGCTGCTAGAAGGTTATGGTTTGACGGAATGTAGCCCGATTGTCAGCGTTAATCCGCCACAACTTAAAGAATATAACGGCTCTATTGGTTTGCCTGTACCTTCTACGGATATCCGTTTGGTTGATGATGACGGGATAGATGTTAAGCCAGGCGAATCCGGCGAGTTGCTGGTGAAAGGACCGCAAGTTATGCTTGGCTACTTGAATCGTCCAGAAGCGACAGATGAGGTATTAAAAGACGGTTGGCTTTCTACTGGTGATATTGCTCGCTGTGATGACAACGGTTATTTTTATATCGTTGATCGCAAAAAAGATATGATTCTAGTTTCAGGATTTAACGTTTTCCCTAATGAAATAGAAGAAGTTGCCGCTATGCACGAAGACATCGTAGAAGTCGCTGCGGTTGGCATTCCTCATGAAGCTTCTGGTGAAGCGGTTAAAGTCTTTGCGGTGCGTCGTCATCCGGGACTGAGCGAGAAAGATGTCATCGATCATTGTCGCAAACATTTGACAGGTTATAAAGTTCCGAAAAAAGTTGAGTTTAGAGACGAGCTTCCAAAATCGAATGTTGGTAAGATACTGCGCAGAGAACTTCGCGACGAGAAATAGTAGACGCCTTTTAGGCCTTTATTACTGTTTTAATGATAAACGCCGGCTTTTGCTGGCTTTTTTATGTTTTTGGAAAGACGTGCAATATATTTCGATTACCACTGATGAAGCATTGAACGCCTATTGCGCTCAATTGGCAAAAGCCCAGGCAATTGCCGTCGATACGGAATTTGTGCGTACGCGCACTTTATATCCACAACTTGGTTTGATTCAAATTTACGATGGGCAGCAAATCGCTCTAATAGATCCCTTAGAAATTAGCGACTTTAGTTTACTTAAGGCTATTTTTACCGACGCCAATATCGTTAAAATTTTGCATTCGTGTTCCGAAGATATCGAAACATTTATGTGTTCACTGAAGATTGTTCCTACGCCGATATTTGATACGCAGTTTGCTGCGGCCATTGTGGGCATGGGGGCCTCTTTAGGTTATGCAAAGTTAGTAGAGATCATGTTGGACGTGCAGGTTGATAAAGGTGAATCTCGAACAGACTGGCTTGCTAGACCGCTTTCACCGCAGCAGTGCCAATACGCTGCTTATGATGTGTTGTATTTGTTTCAGCTTTACCCAGCATTGCGTGATAAAACGTTGGCGCAAAATCGTCAAGCTTGGGTGTTTACCGAAATGGATAACCTGACACGCAAAAAACAAAGTCAAATCCCTTACGATTTATTGTATCTGAATATTAAAAATAGTTGGCATGTGACCGGAAAATCACTTTACGTGTTACAGCAATTAACCGCGTGGCGGGCGAAAGAAGCGCAGCAGCGAGATTTAGCATTAAATTTTGTCGTACGTGAAGCTAATTTGTTAGAAGTCGCTAAGAAGCTGCCCAGCAGTAAAAATGCGCTGCATCAAATATCAGGACTTACCCCACAGGAAATTCGTGTCAATGGTCAAGCCATGCTAGATATTATCGAAGCCGCGCAAAATGTTGATGAAAGCGCTTATCCGGTGCCGGTAGAACGCTTGGTCGATTTTCCCCGATTTAAAAAAGTCACCGCTGCGGTTCGAGAAGTCTGCGTACGAAATGCTGAGAAACTCGGCGTGCCGGTTGAATTGATTGGATCTAAGAAGCAGATTAATCAGCTTATTAAATGGTGCTGGTTCAGTGTTGATGACACACGGGCACAAGGGTTACAACCCGATCTGCTAGACGGTTGGCGAGGTGAATTCTTGCAAGCTGAGTTGGCAGGTGTGGACGGTCTGAATATTCCAGAGTCTGCTAATGCTTAATTTATTGTGTGCGGTATATAAAAGTAGCAAAAAAGCCGATACGTATTTATATGTTCCTGGGCGCGACGATTTTTCTCGGGTACCAGAGACGTTAATGAAGATGTTCGGTGCGCCGCGTTTTATTATGATCATGCCGATTAAAAAGGATCGCCTCTTAGGGCAAGTTGATATTCAGACTCTACGAGACGAATTGACGAAAAACGGTTTCTATTTACAGTTACCGCCACCAGAAGAGAATTTACTCAAGCAACATTTGGCAGCACAACCTCCCAAAATATAAAATTATGGGGTGGCCATTTACCGTTACTTTCTATTCGCTAATTAGTTATTTTATGGGCCTAAGCTGACTTAGGCTCTATCATTCCCATATTTGGGGTCATTCTTAGGAGGACATTATGTCTCACTTTAGTGTTTGTCTGATGCTTTTCATTGGTACGCTGATGATGAGTTCGTCCAGTCTCGGACAAACTGAAAAAACACAAGAAGGCTTCGAGCTATACCTGCAAAATTTTAAAACCGAAGCTATTACCAAAGGTTACCCATCTGACTTTCTAGACGGTGTTTTTACTGATGCGTCCTTTCGTAAACGTGTAGTCAAAGCAGATAAAAATCAGCCTGAAAGAAAAATAACTCTTGATACCTATTTAGCCACTCGAGTACCGGATTGGAAGGTACAACAAGCCGTTGGGCTGTATCAAAAACATAAATCTTTACTCAGCCAAGTAGAGAAAAAATTCGGCGTACAAGCGCGTTTTATCCTAGCGCTTTGGGGTAACGAAAGTAATTTTGGAAAAATAACCGGCAATTATCCAGTAATTTCTTCTATAGCTACTATGGCCTATGAAGGGCGTCGCGAAAGTATGTTTAGAAAACAGCTTTATGCCGCTCTTGATATTCTGCGCCAAGAGCACATTAGCCAAGACGAATTCCTTGGGTCTTGGGCCGGTGCCATGGGGCAAAGTCAATTTATGCCTACTTCATTTTTACATTATGCTTATGATTTCGATGGTGATGGTAAAAAAGATATTTGGAACAACCCCGCCGACGTGTTTGCGTCGATCGCTAATTTTCTCAAAACAGAAGGTTGGGATGACAATGGAACCTGGGGCCGTCAAGTTCGATTAAACGACGGTTTCGACTTTTCGTTGACTGGGTTAGATAAATCAAAAATGCATACCCTAAAAAAATGGCAAGAGCTAGGCGTTCGTCGTTATGATGGAAGCGCGTTACCGTCGGTTGATGTCAAAGCATCATTAATCATGCCTGATGGCGAAAAAGGGCGTATTTACTTAGTTTACAATAATTTTCATACCTTGATGGGTTGGAACCGTTCTAGCTATTTTGGCGTGGCAGTGGGTTATTTATCAGACCGTATTAAGAAGGGCAATTAAATGTATCAGCATCATTTTATAAGTGGCGATGTCATTGATTTACCGATAGGCAAGGTGGTGTGCGTTGGACGTAATTATCTTGAGCATATAAAAGAGTTAAACAATGACGTACCCAAACAGCCATTGTTATTTATTAAGCCCAGCACGGCACTGTGTGATATTCACCAACCTATATATATCCCAAAAGGACAAGGTAGTTGTCATAACGAGCTGGAAATCGCTATTTTAATCGGTGAGCGATTAACGAATAGTGATGAAACAAGTGCTAAACAAGGCATTTTAGGTGTCGGCTTAGCCTTAGATCTTACGCTTCGTGATGTGCAAGACCAACTAAAGGCCGACGGCCAGCCTTGGGAGCGAGCTAAAAGTTTCGATTTAAGCTGTCCTATATCCAATTTTGTGCCTGCGATGGATATTGATATTGAACAAAATATTGAGTTTAGCATGGCGGTAAATGATAAACTTAGGCAACAAGGTAACAGTGTAAATATGATGCACACCATTTTGTCTTTACTCGTTGATATTTCGCAAACATTTACCTTATTACCAGGTGATATCGTTTTAACGGGCACGCCAAAAGGGGTGGGTCCATTAGTTGTTGGCGATGATTTAGACGTAGTGCTGATGGATTATTTTTCCGTTAAGACTAAAGTTATTTGAACAGAATGAGTGCATTAACTAGCATTTAAAGTAGTTTTTGCGTCAGATATTAAGAGTACTCGCTAATGGCATTCACCCAACATCATCGCTTAGATTTAGCTAATAAGTTGGTGGTTTTCGAAGCATCTGGTCATGTTGATCACGTCGACAAGATGGAAATTGTGATCAAAAAAGCGATTAATTTAGCGCATATGCACAATTTAATCGGAATATTATTCGACCTTCGTGAGGTAAAGCTAAGTTACGAATCGATAGATGTTATGGACCTTCTAGTGCGAATGCGAGACGAAGATTGGTTAGGTGGACTCAGGCTCGCTCGTTTGGTAAGTGGGTTAGGTCATACCAATGATTTAGTGGCTGAAATTTATGAAAAGTTTAGTTTACCCGTAAAGAATTTTGAATCCAAAAGTAAGGCAATTGCCTGGTTATTATATAATTATGAATGATAAGTTTTGGCTAGATACGCCACTAGAAAAAATGAACGAAGCACAGTGGGAATCGGTTTGCGATGGCTGTGCTAAATGTTGCTTACACAAGTTTATAGATGATGATGAGGCCGTAAAGGCCGCGCCTACTGCTCACATTAATACTGGCGAACAGATCCATTACACCAATATTGCTTGTGGTTTGCTAAACACAAAAACATGCAATTGCACCCGCTATGATGAGCGCACTGCGTTAGTACCTGATTGCGTTAAACTGACCAAAGAAAACATCAGCGACATCTTCTTTATGCCAACGAGTTGTAGCTATCGACGTTTGCATGAAGGACGTGGTTTACCCTCTTGGCATCCGCTTCTGAATAAAGGTAAAAAAGCCAAGATGCATAAAGTAGGTATGTCTGTGCGTGGTAAAACGGTTTTTGATCACGATGTGGAGTTAGAAGACTTCGAAGATTATATCGCTGTTTGGCCTTTGGACGACGTAGACTAGTTTTACTGGCTATCCAGCGAGGATAAAAAGCGCTCAGCAGTAAGTTGATAGTCCTGCTTTTTACTCTCGTCCATCTTATCAACCTGATGGCACATCATCGCCCAGCGATGATTTTTGCGTAGCGAATTTTGATTTTTTATTATCCATCTCCAATAGAGGGCGTCCCATATATCAGACCAAGGTCCCTTTTTGTAATGACTCATTTTAATAATGTAATTTGAACCACTAAAGTACGGTTTGGTCGTTATTTGCCCTCCATCGGCGTTTTGACTCATTGCATAAACATTGGGCACCATCACCCAGTCATAGCTGTCCACAAACATGTCCATAAACCAACGATAAATTTCATTCGGTTTGAACTCACATAGAAAGAAAAACCCGCCCAAGACCATCAATCGCTCAATGTGATGACAATATCCAGTGCGTAGAACACGTTTTATCGTATCATCAACAGGCGTGATCCCAGTGTTACCTTGGTAAAATGACATTGGAATGGTTCTATGATGTTCCCAGTCATTGCCGCTACGCATTGATACACCTAAGTCGCTATAAGTTGCTCGCATAAATTCTCGCCAACCAATAATTTGTCGAATAAACCCCTCCAAGCTAGCAAGGGCTACCTTATGTTTATTTGCATGAGATAAGGCCTGACTGATGATTTGTTTGGGTGTTAATAGACCGATATTGAGCAGGGGGGTCAGTACGCTGTGATAAAGCCAGTGCTGGCCTTCAACAATCGCATCTTCATAGGGGCCAAATAAAGCAAAGCGCTGCTCAAAGAAGGCAGTCAACCAGTTTTGCGCCGCTTCATGAGTGACAGGGTAAATAACCCTATTACCATCACCGGGATGGTGAGAAAATTCGCTATGTATACGCTTAATGGCATCCGTGTGATATTTAGTTTCTTTTGCTAAAACAAGTATGGGGAGTTTAGTGAGCTCTTTTTTAGGGATTTTTTTGCGATTATCTTCATCTAAACTCCAACGCCCTGAAACAGGTTTGCCGCCATCGAGCAAAATATTCATGCGGGTACGTTGAAATCGATAAAAGTCAGCCATAAACCAACGTTTTTTGCCAGCACGATAGGCGTCATTCTGGCGTTGAGTATTAAGAAATCCTGGTGTCTTGTACCATTTTATCTGTATTTTTTTCTTATATGCGTGACGTTCGAGACGTTGTTTGAGTATGTAGTCGACAGGATCCAATGTATGGATTAGTTCAATGCCTTGCTCTGTAAGCGCGTTAAATAAACGCAGCAAACTATTTTTCTTTGGCTGATAAGTAAAATAACGACAATCAAAATTATCTTTTTCCAGACGTTCACGATAATAAGCCATTGAAGCAAAGTGCAATTGTAGTTTTTGCTGATGGAAGCATTGAGGGTAATCAGCGTCACCAAAAAATAGGTCGTCTTCAACTAACCATATTCCATGATTTTGAGTTTCTAAACATGGATGCTCAGCAAATAATTGGTGCGGGAAAATAATACTAATTGATCGCAATATATTGTTCACTCTGAGGCATAAATAACACTAATTAGCAGTTTTTACGCCATGGAAATTTTTTAGATCGATTCTAATCATTCAGCATTATTGAATTAGGTTTAAGTTATTGATTTAATTTTTCTTTTAACCAGTTAGTGAATAAGGGGATAATTTTTCTGGTGACGACGCTTTTTATTATTGGTTCACTGCGCCGCGTAATATCAAATTAAGTAACCGTTGCGTTATCTGTATGGGGGAATTAAAGAATGGTGCGCGGTTATTCTATAATGCGTAAAATTAAGTTTGTTAAGACTAACTACGCCTACCTGCTGTTATCTATAAAAAGGGAGCAATGTACTCCCTTTGATTAAGATGTAAATCGTTGCTTAAAGCATGCGCTTTGCAGCCAAACGGCTTAACAACACCACTAACCAACTAACAGTGTAAGTTGCAAAAACCACCATCATCCATTGGGGCATGCTCATATCCATGAATTGCCAATCGATATTCCCGCAATCGCCAGTGGCAGCAAATATGTTTGGCAACCATTCGTGTAAGGGCAACCAAGAGGGAAAGTTTGGCACGATCTCACAGGTGGCGAAAAATGGATTAGCCGCAGTTTGAATATCATAGTGTTCAAAAGCGATTAACCCACCCCAAATAGCTGACACTCCCCAGATGATAAAGGCCAGTAATCGAGTGAGTACATTATTCGTTATTAACACGGGAATACAGGCGAACATGATCCCGAATATGGCTGTTCGTTGATAAATGCACATAATACATGGCTGTAAATCCATAGCATGTTGACTAAATAATGCATAAGCCTCTAATACTAAACTGGATAAAAACAGCAAGCCCCATGCAAGGCGGTTGTCAGGTAAATTAGAAATATAATTCATGGTGTTACTCTTAAAATATTCACTTCAAAAACAAAAAAGCACCGCCTTAATGCGGTGCTTTTAAAGCCAATACAGTCTTAGTGGCCGACTGCGGCAGCTCCTATTGTAGCGCTGTGGTGCTGAATAAAGCCCATATCATACAACCAAGACGTTAAATCAGCTAAGCCAAAATAGGTTGCCGCTAAACCAACAATCGTAAGTACAATCGTATAGGGCAGTGCCATGTAGACCATCGTACCGTAAGACAAACGCAATAGCGGTGCAATTGCTGAGGTTAACAAGAACAAGAATGCTGCTTGTCCGTTAGGGGTAGCAACACTTGGTAAGTTAGTACCTGTGTTAATGGCTACGGCTAGCATATCGAACTCGTCACGCGTGATATGACCATTGTTTAATGCAGCTGTTACTTCAGTAATGTAAACCGAGCCGACGAATACGTTATCACTGACCATGGACAGCGCCCCGTTAGCCAAATAGAACATCACCAGTTGCGAGCGGCCTTCAAAGGTCAGTACCCAGTCTATAACAGGGGTAAATAACCCTTGATCGATAATAACGGCGACAACACCGAAGAACACGCATAACAGAGCGGTAAAGGGCAAGGCTTCTTCGAATGCTTTACCAATCGAATGCTCGTCAATAATACCATTTAGTGAGGTCGCTAATACAATGATCGACAAGCCAATCAAGCCAACTGCTGCAAAGTGACCCGCGAGGCCGATAACTAACCAGATACCAATAAAGCCTTGGACCCATAATTTTGCGGTGTCTTGCTTGGTACGGGTTGTCTCTTGCTCTTCACTGTGGGCGGTAAGAATTTCGCGTACGACTGTGGGTAATTGCGCGCCATAACTAAACAACTTAAGCTTTTCAAGCATAAATGTAGTGGCAATACCGGCAAAAAATACCGGAATAGTCACCGGTGACATACGCACAAAAAATTCAGCGAAATTCCAGCCGGCTTTGTCAGCGATGATTAAGTTTTGCGGTTCACCTACCATTGTCATAACACCGCCCAGAGCAGTACCGACTGCAGCATGCATCATCAGGTTTCTAAGAAACGCTCTGAAATCTTCTAAGTCTTGACGTTTGGGCTGTGCTACATGGTCATCACTGGTATGGTCATGATCTGCGTGAAAGTCTTTGCCCGAAGCCACTTTATGGTAGATGGAATAGAATCCCATACCTACTGCAATAATAACCGCAACCACCGTTAGTGCATCTAAAAAGGCTGATAAAAAGGCTGACGCTGCCAAAAAGGCCATGGACAGCGTGGTTTTATTCTTTAACTTGAGCAATAGCTTGGTAAACATGAACAGCAGCATGTCTTTCATAAAGTAAATACCAGCGACCATAAAGACCAAAAGTAATACTACTTCAATGTTAACGACAATCTCGTGCTTCATGTGCTCAGGAGAAGTCATGCCTATAAAAAGCGCCTCGATGAGCAATAATCCTCCAGGTTGCAATGGGTAACATTTTAACGCCATAGCCAGAGTGAATATAAACTCTAATACTAGTGCCCAACCAGCTAAATAAGGGTCCAATATGAATAAAATCGGGTTGAAAATAAGAAACGCGAGGATAGATTTTTTATACCATTCAGGGGCTTGGCCTAAAAAGTTGCTGTAAACAGCACTAACGATAGATTGTTGCATAGATTGAAACCTTTAAAATTTTCTAGCTTTTATAACTACTTTGTAAATTTTGTAACTGAAAAATGCAAGGGAAATCGCATGCTTAGCTACATTTAACTTAAATAAAGTGATTAAAAGTTTACTTATTGATTGTGACAGTGAGTATATAACTTAACAACTTGTTAAAGATTCATTGTTCCCAATAAAAATCATCTGGTACAATCAGTTTATAACAAAATAATCTTGATAAACTTGCGAGCAATCAAATGATTTATAAGGCACAGAGTCCCGCTGGATTTGCCGAAGAGTACATAGTTGAGTCTATATGGAGTAGTCGTTTTCCTCCAGGTACTATTCTTCCCGCTGAGCGTGAACTATCAGAATTAATAGGGGTAACCCGAACTACATTACGCGAAGTATTACAACGTCTTGCCCGTGACGGATGGCTAACCATTCAACATGGTAAGCCAACCAAAGTGAATAATTTTTGGGAAACCTCAGGATTAAATATTCTAGAGACCTTGGCTCGTCTGGACGAAGAAGGTATCTCTGAGCTTGTCGATCACCTTTTAGCGGCGCGTACCAATTTAAGTGCTGTGTTTATTCGCGGTGCTATCCGTAACAATGCCGAGAAAACGATCGAGATCCTTGAAAAGTATATTGATGTTGAAGGTGATGCGGTAACCATTGCGGTAAATGACTATCAGCTAAATCACGATCTCGCGTTTGCTTCAGGTAACCCAGTATACGTGCTTATGATGAATGGTTTTAAAGGTCTATATTCACGTATTGGCGGTTATTATTTCTCAAGCGAAAAATGCCGAGCATTGACTCAAGGGTATTACAAGCAGTTGTTATCTCTTGCGAAAAAAGGCGATTATGAAAGTGTGCCATTAGTTATTCGTAAATACGGAATCGAAAGTGGTAAATTATGGAATGAGATACGTGACGATATGCCAAAAGGTATTGCGGATTAACATCACTGCGTATCTATCTGAGCTTCTAAAATAGTTATAGTAAGCCGCAATTATTGCGGTTTACTTGTTCTTAAAAGGGGGCTTAAATTCCCCTGTTCTACAATGCTGCCTTTTTAGTGAGCTTTTTTATATCAATCAAATAATTTGTGACAAATATAATCAGCAGCCAGATGTGTTTTTGTTTCCTTTAAGCGGTAAAAATTACAAACCTTGGGAAAATCTACCTGAGTGATGGCTTTTCATTAGTGCCGAAATACTTCTGACTTCAGTCCGAGTTGTTTCTCAAAACAGACAATTAAAACCATTTCTTAATTTACTGTAAGATATTGAATATTATATATTTTTTCACTCAAGTAACCTGATGTCAGTAAAAAGCAACAGTTTAACGCCTAATTTTGCTTATATTTGCTAACGATGCCTAACAGGTGGAACTATTTTGCGACGGACGATAAAACCTGTTAATTATTTAAAATTTTATTAATTTACATGTATCCTGGTTATTCAAACAATATAACGTGGCTGTTAAGGTCAATTTTTAAACCTGAATTGCTTGCGTCAAATCTTACTTGTTTTGCCGATACCCCACGCTAATTATAGCCTCAGCTCTTTTTAATGATTAAAAATAGCAACATTAAATCAGGTTGCTACGGTCAATCTGGCGTTGTAATCCCCATTTTAGCACTCGTTAAAAATCACTTATTATCACCTTATACTTTCGTCTAATACCGCGATGTTTTTGGATGCGTTTTATTTTTGGATCGAAATTTGCAAATTCACTTATAGAAGTCATACCCAGTGTATTGAAACGTTACAAATCAGCAAAGGAAGCCAAAACCCAATGAGAACCCAGAATTCCTTCAATCAGCAGTATTCAACGACCTTCTTACGTCAGCGGAATATGTTGTCGCGTCTCGCCGGTTTAGTGTGTTTATTGGCCAGTGTTGGTGCTTCAAGCCAAGTACAAACGCCAGTACAGGATTCTATTAATGACAAAGATGAAAAAGCCCAACTGGCTCCCGTGCAGGATAAGCAAGCGGTAGAAGATGTAGTCGTGCCTGCAGTGGTTAAAACCAGTGAAGAACGGGTATTCGATTTGGTCTCAGAACAAGCTAAAGCATTAGCAGCAGCACCTTACGCTCAGCCTAAACAAAATTTACCCGCTGAACTAGCCGATATGACTTATCAGCAATACCGAGCTATTCGTTTTAACCCGGAAAAAGCGCAATGGAAAGATAAAGCTAAATTTGAAATGCAATTGTTTCACCCTGGATTCTTGTACCGTACACCAGTTGAAATAAAAGTAGTCGATGACAACAGCGGCACTAAAAATATGCTATTTGAAACGGACCGCTTCATTTATGAAAAAGACGCAGGTCCCCTCAAAGGATTAGTGCCTAAGGACGCGGGCTTTGCTGGTTTCAGAATTCACTACCCACTAAAGACAACTGACTATAAAGATGAAGTCGCTGTTTTTCTCGGCGCCTCTTATTTTCGTTTAATCGGCCCTGGGCAGATATTTGGTATTTCTGCTCGCGGATTAGCGGTTGATACAGCTGAGGGTAGTGGGGAGGAATTTCCCTCATTCACCAAATTTTGGATGTTAGAACCAAAAACAGACGATAGCAAGTTAGTTTTCTTTGCTTTATTAGACAGCAAATCAGTAACTGGCGCTTACCGCTTTGAGCTGGTGCCTGGATTAAACACCGTTATGCACGTGCAAAGTGCTGTTTTTGCTCGTGAAGATGTAAAAAAATTAGGTGTTGCTCCTCTTACGAGTATGTATTTAAGTGGTGAGAACGATACACGGATCTTCGACGACTTCAGACCTGAGGTTCATGACTCTGATGGTCTGTCTATGCACACATCAAGCGGAGAGTGGATCTGGCGATCACTGAACAACCCCAAAGGCTTGCGTGTTACGTCTCTTCAAGACAATCAACCCAAAGGGTTTGGCTTGCTGCAAAGAGACCAAAATTTTACTAGTTATCAAGATACCGAAGCTAACTACCATGCTCGCCCTGGTATGTGGATTACGCCAGATAATCAATGGGGTAAAGGCCGCGTTGAGTTGGTCGAAATTCCAACCAACTCAGAAACCAATGACAATATTGTCAGTTATTGGGTACCTGAAAAGCCGTTCAAAAAAGGCGAAATGCGTGAATTCGATTACACCGTAAAAACCGTAAATGGAGCACTTAACGAAGATGTTACTGCTCGGGTGTCGCGGGTTTTCAATAGTTGGGCTGCATTACCTGGACAAGATAATGCGCCTGATAAAAGTGAACGACAAATGGTTGTGGATTTCAGCGCAGACGCATTTGCTCATTTAGGCCAGTCAATCCGCTTAAAACCCCACTTAACGCTGTCCTCTGGCAAATTCAAAGATTTAGAAGTTATGCAATTACCCGATAAGACGACGTGGCGGGCGCAGTTTAAGCTGATACCTGACAATAACGAAGCCATTGATATGCGTTTGTACTTGACGCTTTCAGGTGAGCAAATCAGTGAAGTGTGGAATTACGTATGGAACGCCAATGAAGTCGAGTAATTGTGTTTCACAAGGTCATCAACATAACATTGAGGGTGAAAATATGTTTATTGATATAAAAGCTAAAGCAGCCCGAAAATGGGCATATGCAGTGATGGTATTCATCACTTCCATTGCTGGTAGCTGGATGATGTATGAAATTTTCTCTGAAAGTGGGGTCACCACGTTAGAAGTAGTGTTGTTAGTGTTGTTCAGCATCACTTTTTTGTGGATATCAGCTGCTTTTTGGAGTGCGTTTATTGGTTTCATATTGCAACTTTTTGACATTGATCCTCTTAAGCTAAGCCGTAATAAGCATTACGTTGGACACATGGATAAAGTGGCCATCAAAAATAGACATGCGATCGTTATGCCTGTTTATAACGAAGACACAGACCGTATTATGGCTGGTTTTGAAGCCTGTCTTTTGGATTTAGAACGTACAGGGCAGCTAGAACATTTTGACTTTTATATGCTCAGCGATACGCAAAACCCGGATATGGCTCAAGCAGAATTAACTGCATGGCACGAACTGTGTCAAAGGGTGGGTAACTTATCTGAAAATATCTATTACCGTCGTCGAGAAAAGAACGTTCATCGAAAAGTCGGTAATCTTGCTGATTTTTGTCAACGTTGGGGTTACCGATATGAATCGATGATCGTACTTGATGCTGATAGCATTATGACGGGTGAGTGTATGCTGACGCTGGTTAAGGCGATGCAGCAAAACCCAATGTCTGGTTTAATTCAAACGGTGCCCATTCCGGTTCGTCAGCAAACTTTATTTGGTCGTTTTTTGCAATTTGCTTCATGTTTATATTGTCCGATGCTCGCCACTGGACAAGCCTTTTGGCAAACCGATAGTGCCAACTATTGGGGGCATAATGCCATTATCCGTGTCGATGCTTTTATCCAACACTGTGGACTACCTACATTAGGCGGCAAGTCTCCTTTCGGTGGGGATATTTTAAGCCATGACTTTGTTGAGGCTGCGCTCCTAAGAAGAGCCGGCTGGGATGTGTTATTACTGGCTGATCTGGAAGGAAGTTACGAAGAAATCCCAAGTAACATTATAGATTACGCGACCCGAGATAGACGTTGGGTACAAGGCAATATTCAGCATCTGGGTATCATAAACGGTAAAGGCCTGCATACCGTCAACCGGCTACATTTTTTGTTTGGCGCTTTGGCGTATATGTCATCATTAGTTTGGTTAGTAATGCTAGTGCTAAGTACCATTGATGCGGTAGTGCGGGCTACATCAGATAAAGTCTTCTTCGCCTCGAATTATTCTTTGTTTCCAGCTTGGCCTGTGGTTAAAACCGATTACATTATTATGCTACTTAGTGCTACAGCCATCATGTTGCTTGGACCGAAATTACTCGGAGCCATTGTTGCATTGGTTCGTCGTCGTGAGCAGTTTGGTGGTGGTATAGCGCTTGTTTCTGGAGCGTTGATTGAAGCGTTCGTAGCAATTGTTATTGCACCTTTGATGATGTTTTACCACGCGTATTTCGTGTTAAATGTGTTAGTTGGTAAGAATGTAAGTTGGGACGCCCAAGGCCGAGAAGGGCGTATGGTGCCCTGGAAAGAAGCCTTTAAACGCACATGGGTAGCCAGTGCCATCGCAATTGGCTGGGGTGCGATAACACTAATGCTAACACCCATTTTATTTTGGTGGCTGGCTCCTGTGTTATTCGGTCTTTTGTTAGCTGCGCCAATCATACGTTTTTCAAGTAGTTTGTATTTGGGCAAGCTTAGTCGCAGTTGGGGTATGTTTATTAGTCCGAGTGAAGTTGAAGAAGTGCCAGCCCTTAGAAAACTCAGGATCCGTTTGGCCAATATGCAACGTCAGGATGAGGTTATGTTGTCTACGCCGTCTATGCCTCCGGAAAATTGGCAAGAGATGCCACAGCAGAGTTTTGCGTTTTTGTCGTCGAGTGTTGAGTTACCCATTCAACGTTTAATCAGTGAAAACAAACATCACTAATCTAGCCTCACAGAGCACTTTGCCTTAGTGAGATATGTATTTGTCACAGACCAATTTTGGTCTTCCAAACCAATAACACTGCGCTTTGTGCCGGCCTGATGGTCGGCATTTTTTTCTGTGACAAATAATTGAATCTAAATTGCGTTGCTAAGCGTTTAATCGTAATAACCATAACTTAATCAATGCTGCAGGACGATATGATACAAGATCCGATGTTGAATTTACTCAGTGCGACGGCGCAAGGAGATAAAGTCGCTTTTGCCGAACTCTATCGAATTTCTAGCAAAAGGCTCTATGCCGTTAGCCTGAAGATGTTGAAGCGTAAGGAGTTAGCAGAAGAAGCATTGCAAGAAGCCTATGTGCGCATTTGGCACAACGCCGCCCAATATCGTGCAGGCAAAGGCTCAGTATTAACATGGATGATCAGCATAGCTCGCTATCGTGCGTTAGACATACTGCGTTACCATGCTGTGCGCAAAGAAGACGTTTTCAGTGATAATGACGATGGCCCCCAGCTATCTAGCGAGCCGATGATAGGCACTGAGAAAGGTTTGTTGGAAAAGTGCTTGGCAGCATTGGAAGTACAACAAAGACAAACTATTCATCTAGCCTATTTTAATGGGATGTCTCATCATGAGGTGACCGCCCATTTGGATCTACCTCTTGGAACGGTTAAGAGTTGGATCCGACGAGGGTTACAATCATTACAACGGTGTTTAAAGTTATGAATTACTTACGCCCTGAGTTATACAACCTTCTCGCTGCACAATATGTGCTAGGTACATTACGTGGGCCTGCTCGTCGGCGTTTTGGCCGTTTGGTCATGGAATTTAACGTGATCAGCGCAGCGGTCAATCAGTGGGAGGTGTACCTAAACTCTCTTAGTGACCAACTGCCAGATGCCGCACCTGATGAAGGTGTTTGGCAACAAATAGAACAGCGTTTAGGTTTTAGTTCGCTTCAAGCCAAGTCAAATATATCTGCTATAGAAGCAAACTCTGAACAAGTTGAGACGAATATCGTTGAACTTAAGACACATAAATCACGTATTTGGCCAAGCTTAGCGGGTCTTGCTACAGCTGCTGCTGTGGTCCTTGCGGTTTTATTGATCCAATTACAGCCTATGCCGAGTCCTGAAGTGAAACAGTTGGCCATGATAAGTAATCAGCAAACTGAGCTATTGTGGAGCATTGAGATCACGGAACAGCAAATTGCAGTGCGTGCCACTAAGGCACTACAAGCACAGTTAAATGTGGATTATGAACTGTGGATTGTGCCACAAGATGGTAGCGCGCCTATTTCCTTAGGATTATTGCCTAAAGATGGCGAACGTACTTTGATTAAACCTAAGCTGTTTGAGCAAATCAATATCGCTGCCTTGGCTGTCAGCATAGAGCCATTAGGCGGTTCACCAAATGGTGCACCTACCGAAGTTTTGTATACAGGAAAATTAGTACTGCTATAAATAAGTATAGCAAAGCCATATGATTTAAAATGTTAAAAAAAGAGAAATGAAAATTTCTCTTTTTTTTTCTTTTAACTTTCTTGCATCCAGTGACCTGACTTGCCCGTTTAACTTAGTTCTACAGGTACATAAAAAGGAAACGTCATGCAAAAAACACAATTAACATTGATTGCCTCGACCATAATAAGTCTAACCTTAGCCCAGGTAGCGCAAGCTTCTAGCCACAGAGAAGCACCTAATGTCACTCGCTCTCCTACGGTTGACTCAACAGATTTCTACGCCTTTAACAGTTATGAAGAAGGTCGTGGTGAATACGTCACCCTGATTGCGAATTATATTCCACTACAAGATGCCTACGGCGGACCTAATTACTTCGCCATGGATCCTGCTGCTATGTATGCGATCCATATTGATAACGATGGTGATGCGGTCGAAGACATGAGCTTCACGTTTAATTTTAGCCAGTCGTTGCCTAATGACAATGCAGGTGTTGCTCTTATGGTCGGCCCTGAAGGTGCTCAAAAGTCAGTAGGCGTACCACTAAAAAATGTGGGAGGCGTCAGTGCTGGTGATCAAACGAATGCCAATTTCATGGAAAACTACACCGTTAATTTGGTGACTGGCCCCATGCGCACAGGTACGAGTGCTTCGGTAATGAACGATACTTCAGGTGGTGCAAGCTTTGGTAAGCCACTTGATTACATCGGTAATAAAACCTTTGCTAGCGCTGAACAATACAAAGCCTACGCAGATAGCTTTGTATACAGCGCGACCATACCCGGATGCGATAGCCCAGCGAAAATATTCGTTGGTCAGCGCAAAGATGCGTTCACGGTGAACCTAGGTAAAGTGTTCGATTTAGTTAACTTTGTTCCGGTTGAAGGAGACAGCGCACCGGGTGCAGGAGACGCAGGAGGATTCCCAGGTGGTATTACGCAATCTACGGACAACGACGATTTAGCGGACAAAAATGTTACGAGTATCGCCATCGAAGTACCGAAATCGTGTTTAACCGGTGCTGGCAATGGCAGCATTGGTGCATGGACGACAGCCAGTTTGCCACAAGCACGTATTTTAAATCCAAATGCCAGCTTTGATAACACCGAAGTCAATGGCGGCGCTATGACGCAAGTATCTCGTTTAGGTTCACCTTTGGTTAATGAATTGGTTATTGGCCTTGCGGACAAAGATACCTTTTCCAGTGCGGCACCAAAAGATGATGGGCAATTCGCGGATTACGTTACCCATCCTACGCTACCTGAGTTACTCAACATCTTATTTAAAGATGCGGTTAACACAACCTTAGGCGCTGAAATTGAAACCTTGGCTCCGACTAACTTCCCACGTACCGATTTGGTAACGGCGTTTTTGACCGGTTTTGAAGGTGTGAATCAGCTTTCAATTGTGACGCCATCTGAAATGTTGCGTTTGAATACGGGTATTGAAGCTAAAGCAGCGGCTATGCAGTCTCCATTTGGGGTTGCTGGTGATGATTTAGCCGGTTTCCCAAATGGTCGTCGTCCAGGAGATGATGTGGTTGATATTGCGCTTCGCGTGGTAATGGGACGTTTGTGTTATCCCATTCCGGTTAATGGCACAGATACAGACCTAGGTTTGTGTGCGCCTGAAGATGCGAGTGTTGGCAATGTGCCCTTTACGGATGGCGCACCTAGTAATGCATCTATGATGGAAACAAGCTTTCCCTATTTAGCGATGCCATTATCAGGTTCTGGCGCAGAATAAGGAGCATAAAATGAGCAACAAAAAAACAAGAAAACTGCCTCACCAAACAGGTATGAGCCAATTAAAAGTCTTAAGCTTCGGTTTGGCGGTAACGGTTATCTTAGCTGGTTGTAATTTTGGCAGTGACGATGACAACAAAAATGTCGCACCCAATGCAGTGTCTTTGGATCTAACCACTCAGACTGAGATCGCGATTACGGACATGCTCAGTGCCACCGACGACGATGGCGACGGTTTGTTATTTAGTTTGGGCGAGGCGCCCACACAGGGCAGTGTAACGGTTAGTGATAACGGTGACTTTACTTATCAGCCGAATCCAGAAGTAACGGGCAGTGATAGTTTTACGTTTTCGGTGAATGATGGAATTAATGAATCTGCCAGTGGCACCGTGAATATCACCATTGAAGCGTTAACTGTGTCGTTTAACACACAAAGCAGAGCTGCTTTCGCTCAGCAATCACAAGACGAGCCGCTGGTAACAAATGGCCGTTCTTTTACTCAGGATGTGGAAGACCCTGATGCATACAATGATTTATTGCCTAACTAACTGAAAAATAGTTTACGTACAAATCAACCGTTTGACAGCGCCAAGGAAGGTGCCCCTTCAAGGAGATATTAAAGGTGAATAAGCAAGTTTCTGCCATACGTGTAATCACGCTCTTTGGGGCGTTTTTGCTATTTATGAACACTTCTTTAAGTGCCGAAAGTTATGTGCCAACGTCTTCCGATACAGTCGTTTCTAAGTGGACGGTGCTGACGCAAAGTGACTCCCCAAGGGAGAAAGTGGCTAGTTTATTAGCTCAAGCCAATATGCCCGGTTTAGCCAGTCGCTTCTATGGACAAGCCAGTGCATTGACCGAGCAATTGCTTAATGCATCCCCCAAGGATCGCCAATTATTATTTTATAAAGCACGAATAGCCCAGCACTATCATAGGTTTGATGAAGCTATCATGCTTTTAAACGACATACTACGTTTCGAGCCTAACCACGCTTCTGCGCTGTTATTAAAGGCTAATGTTTTGTTAGTTCAGGGCAATTTAACCCGAGCAAAGCGCACGTGCCTGCAATTGCTTGGTGTCACTGATTTATGGATAAGTGGCGCTTGTGCTTTGGAGGTAAATGCACAAGAGGGCAAGGCAAGCAATAGTGCCGAGGTAAGTTATATCCAGTTGCAAAATCTTACGCAACACAAATCAGCAAACAGTAATGTTAAAATTGAGCAGCAACTTTGGCTGTCGCAAATTTTAGCTGAATTAGCAGCCAAGCAAGGGTTGTATGACATTGCACTGGAGCATTTGGCGGCATTTGATTTAACCCAGGTACCCGTGAGTTATTTGGTGTTATGGGCCGATATTCAACTGGCAAACGATTCTGCCCAGCAGGTGATGAGCACCCTAGGGCCGATTGTTGAGCAGGCCGATAGTTTTGATGATGCATTATTACTGCGCTTGGCGTTGGCTGAGCAGAAGATAAGTCAACCGACACGCTTGTGGGCTCAGCGTTTAACTCAGCGTATTTATGTGCGCCTGCAACGTCAAGATACGGCTCATGCCGCTGATATAGCGCGCTATTATTTGGACATTTCACCTGATCGTAAAAAAGCACTTATTTGGGCCAAAATTAACTGGCAACATGCGCGACTCGATGTAGATCAGCACTTGCTAGAGCGTGCTATGAACGTACAATATAACACTCAAGATGACCCTCAGCAGCCAGCAGGAATGTAATAGTAGTGAAGAATAACCATAATAAGATCAGATCCTTATTTATTTTTTTAGGCTTTATGCTCGGCCTAATTAGTCAGCCCATTACCGCCCATCAACTAAGTACTGGTTACATTATTGCCAATCTAGACCAGAGTGGACGTATCACGGGTGAGTGGCAGTTAGGTTTAACCGATTTAGAGTTGGTTTTGGGTTTAGATGTAGATCAAAATGGGGAGCTCACCTGGGGCGAAGTGACGAATCGGCGAGCTGACATTGCCAGTTATTTAGCTGAGCACATGCATATCAATCGTGGACAATTTTCCTGTACCACGCAATTCCAAGGTTTAGAGCGCTTAGAAGATCACGCTGATGCCGTATATGCAGTGACAGACTTCAGTGCACAATGCCCTTTAACCGGCACTCTTAATATCGATTACAGCGCAATATTTGATAAAGACGACAGTCATGAAGTGGTGGTGAATATCAGTGACAAAGACAACACGCAAAGTTTTGTATTGAGGGAGTCACAGCAAAGCATTGACGTTGATTTAGCTGACGGCAGCGGCTGGATAACGTTTAAGGAGTTTGTGCATCAGGGAATCATTCATATTTTGATTGGTACCGATCATATTCTGTTTTTATTGGCGTTGTTACTTCCATGCGTACTGATACGAAAGGACGGGCAATGGCAGCGTAACCCCGAGTTGAAAAGAGTATTGAGCACGACTATTTGGATTGTCAGCGCGTTTACTCTAGCTCATTCGGTTACATTAACCGCGACCGCTATAGGCTGGATAGTACCAAGTAGTCGTTGGGTCGAGTTTGGGATTGCTGTGTCAGTGCTATTTGCTGCATTAAATAACGTCAAGCCGCTTATTATACGCTTGGGATGGTTAACCTTTTGTTTTGGTTTACTTCACGGAATGGGTTTTGCTGGAGTGTTAGGCGAATTAGGTCTACCCGCCGACCAAAAGCTGTTATCAATAGTAGCATTTAATCTCGGGGTCGAAATTGGTCAATTAGCTATTGTACTCGTAGCGTTGCCTGTACTTATTATGCTCGGTAAAACTGTCTTATATCGCCGCTGGCTAATGCCTGCAGCATCGATAGGTATTGCGCTGGTGGCACTAAATTGGGTCGTTGAGCGTTTTTAGGCTTGAGTTAAAAACACCATCGATAACCATCCGTTGGGGTAAATAGGGTGTTAAGATGAAGAAAGCCTAGTGGCGTAATTCGTCACTAGGCTTTCTTTGTTTGAGTATCAACAATAATGGCGCTAAATAACGCCTTGTTAGTAAGCCTCTATTTTCTTAAGTTAAATTAATACTTGGCTAACGGGACTGCCCCATAATGCGCTGTTTAGGGGTTGCATAATGCCCTCGGTAATAACAAAACCACTCTCTCGGTCAGTTTTTATTAATAGTGGACCATCTAAATCTACATATTTGGCACAATCGGTTAGCAATGAAATAGGGGCCATGGCAAGTGAGCTGCCTACCATACAGCCCAGCATTATTTCAAATCCCATGGTCTGCGCCTCCTGAGCAAGTAAAAATGCTTCACTAAGACCACCTGTCTTATCAAGTTTAATGTTTACTACGTCGTAGCGATCCTTTAAATAGCCAAGTTCTTTTCGAGTATGGCAACTCTCATCTGCACACAAGGGAACCGGACAAGAATAATCAAGTAGTTCATCATCTTCACCCGCAGGTAAAGGCTGCTCAATAAGCACCACGTTCAACGCTTTTAAGCTATCACCACACGCTTTTAAATCATGGATCGACCAGCCTTCGTTGGCATCGACGATAAATTGGCTATCAGGGGAAGCCTGATGAATGGCCGACATCTTGGTGATAATGTCCTGATTATCCAGTTTCACTTTTATCATGGGAGGGTGGCCGAGGGCTTTCGCTGCTTCGGCCATTGCTTTAGGCGTATCAATGCTCAATGTTTGTGCCGTGACGCAAGAAGCGGGTGTAGTCAACGACAGCATATCGGCCACCGATTTACCCTGTTGTTTGGCTTTTAAGTCCCAAAGGGCGCAGTCTAGAGCATTACGCGCTGCGCCAGAGGGTAGGGTATTAATAAGCGCAGTTATATCGGACACTTCACCGTCAAAATTGGCTAAGCTTTTTGCAACATCATTAACTTGTGCTAACACACTTTGCACAGATTCTTGATAGCGGGCATAGGGTACCGATTCAGCCCATCCTGTATGCACCTCGTCACTTAGGGTTACTATCACTACATCGGCCTGAGTTTTCGCGCCCCGAGCAATACGAAAAACACTTTTAAGGGGAAACGCTTGTTGATATGCCTTGACCTGATAACCCATCTTGTTCACTCCAGTATTCTTAATTAACGGCTAAAGCGCTGCGAGAGCATCTACGATAGCGGCAGTACCATCACGAAGCGGATCCACACAAGGTAGTGAAAATTGCTCACTTAACTGCTGACAAATTGCTCGGCCCTCTTCTACACTGACCGCAGAGGTATTTACACTGATACCAGCGACAACTACGTTAGGGTTCGTAAGACGTGCGGCTTGCAAATTAAGTGCAATGGTTGTTTCAATGCTGGGAAAAGCTGTGTTGGGCAAACCACGCATGTGTGTGCGGTTCAGTGCATGGCAAATCACCAATGCATCGGGTTGAGAGCCATGCAGTAAACCCAGACTTACACCCGCAAAAGCCGGGTGAGATAAAGAGCCTTGGCCTTCAATAATATCCCAATGATCTTCACTTGCGTCGGGCGATAGTGACTCTGCCGCACCAGAAATAAAATCAGCCACCACACAATCAATCGCAACACCTTCTCCAGCGACCAAAATGCCACATTGGCCGGTAGCGCGAAAATCAGCCGCAATGTTTTGATCGCGCATAGCTTGGTCAATGCTTAAGGAGGTGTACATTTTACCCACAGAGCAATCGGTGCCTACGGTCAATAGGCGTTTGCCCATGCGTTTTCGGCCTGTGCCTGTATTAAATTGCGGGTTTGGGTGGCGTATATCCAGTAATTCGACATTGTATTGCTTGGCACAATGCACTAACTCTGGGTAACTGGTCAGTTTTTGGTGCAGACCACTGACTATATGCATGCCTTTTTTGATAGCGAGTTCAATTAATGGAAGCCACTTTTTATCTAAAATCCCACCGCTATTAGCGAAGCCTAAAACAAGACTTTTTGCTCCTTGTTTAGCGCCTTCTTCAATGCTCATTTTTGTTAGGCCAGTACTGACGGTGCAGCCTTCAACACTGAGCTCACCTACGCACAACTCTGGGCGCCAATGGGCGACACTTTGCGCCATTTTAATAGAAAGTGCATCGGTGGCATCACCAATAAATAGTAAGTAAGGAGCGTGAAGAACCATGAATATTACCTTTAAAAAGAGCGCATCGTGATTAGATATGCTGTAAATAAATAAAATGCACGCTCTAACAGAACGTACTGAATGTAGCATATGCTAGCGCGGTAGCAGGGAAAATAAAATGACTAAGTATCGCAGGGGTATAACCTTAGGTTATGCGTTATTTTAACAGGCCTATTTCCGCCTATAAAAAGGATAAAAATCCCTGAAATGCTTTAATAACGGTCTGTTTTGCAAATGCACAGCATCAATTGATAAACCTGAAGTTGTTGCAAAAAAAGCAATAGCGGTGTCGTTAGTTAAATTGCCTATGCGGCACATTGCAACAACGTTCCCTTATTTATATATAGCCCAACGTGAAATTTGCTTTTAAAAGCGACTTTTTTGAGGCTAGCTCGCAGTGCTTATTTCATGCTAACGTGTGACTCATGACACCCATTTAGTTTACCTATGTGGCTGAGTTAGTTGTCTTTTTTAGCACGATGTTAAGCCCTTTATAATAATTAACCTTAATAAACAATACGGGAGAGCATATGAAATTACCTCAAGTTTTGACTCGCAGTCATATCAGTCATGCCTGCAATACGAGCCGTCCGATAATGAAAAAAACGCTATTGAGTCTGTCGATGCTCAGTGCTGCATTACTTAGCAGTGCGTTATTAAGCACCAGTGCAAATGCTGACAGTGTCAGCGATAAGGTCAGTGCTGATATGCCCAAATTAATGGCGTTGTATAAAGACTTACATGCCCACCCTGAGCTAAGTGGTTTTGAAGTGAACACCGCAGCTAAACTTGCCAAAAAAGCGCGTGATTTGGGTTTTGACGTAACTGAAAAAGTAGGCGGAACAGGGGTTGTTGCTGTCCTTAAAAATGGTCCCGGACCTGTGGTGATGATACGCGCGGACATGGATGGCTTGCCTGTTATCGAGCAAACAGGTTTGGCATTTGCTTCAAAGGTACGGGCGACCACTGAAGACGGTATTGAATCAGGCGTTATGCATGCTTGTGGGCACGATACTCACATGACTAGTTGGGTGGGTACGGCTCAAGCCTTGACTGCAATGAAAGATAAATGGTCTGGCACCTTAGTGATGATCTTGCAACCAGCAGAAGAGCGCGGTAAAGGCGCCCGTGATATGTTAGCTGATGGTCTATACGAACGTTTCCCTAAGCCTAATTATGCCTTAGCTTTTCATGACTCAGCAGGTTTACCTGCAGGTACGATTGGCTATACACCAGGATTCGCCCTAGCGAATGTAGATAGCGTCGATGTTCTTGTAAAAGGCAAGGGCGGCCATGGCGCTTACCCGCACACCACAAAAGATCCTATCGTATTAGCAAGCCGCATTGTCGGTGCGCTGCAAACGTTAGTCAGTCGTGAGACTGATCCACAAGATTCTGCTGTGGTAACCGTGGGTAGCTTCCACGCGGGCGCTAAGCATAATATTATTTCTGATCAAGCGACCTTGTTACTTACTGTTCGTAGTTACTCAGACGAAACTCGTCAAAGGTTACTGGATGGTATTGCCCGTATCGCAAAAGGTGAAGCGATTGCAGCTGGTATACCTGAGAAATTGATGCCTGAAGTAACGATTAAAGATGAATACACTCCGGCAACCTATAACACTATTGAGTTTACTCAGAAGATGGCGAATGTGTTTACCCAGCGCTTCGGTGAAAAGCGCGTAGTGGAAACTCCCGCCGTTATGGGGGGGGAAGATTTCGGTCGTTTTTACCGAGCAGATAAAAATATCGAGAGTTTGATTTTTTGGGTGGGTGGGGTGAAAGAAGCGGATTGGAAAGACGCCAAGCAAAATGGCACATCACTGCCGTCTTTGCATAGCCCTTATTGGGCCCCACAAGCGGATGCTGTGATCGAAACAGCAACTGAAGCGTTGACCACTGCTACCTTAAGCATTATGGCCAAAAAATAGCGGCTGACGAGATTAGAACGTGCTAGTAGTAGTTAAGTGCGATAAGTAGAAAAGCCCCGTGAATAATATTATTCACGGGGCTTTTTTATTCGTTTTGCTTTATTTTTGTAGCTTACAGACTTTTAGTCAACCAAACCACGACGCTTTAATAACGCATCAGTCGTAGGCTTGCTACCGCGAAAATCAATATAGTCTTGCATTAAGTCTTTACTATTACCCATGGACAAAACACTACTGCGGAACTTATCACCATTTTCTCGATTTAACCCGTCGTGCTGTGTCATATACGCAAATGCATCCGCGGCAAACACTTCAGTCCATAAGTATGCGTAATATCCGGCTGAGTAGCCACCGGCAAAGGCATGGCTAAAATAGGCTGACTTGTAACGAGGAGGAACGGGCGCGAAATCGATACCGTGTTTAGCCAACGCTTTTTTCTCAAAAGCTGCAACATCATCTATTTTGGTGTCTGGGGTGATTGAGTGCCACTCCATATCAATTAAAGCTGCGGCTAAATATTCAGTGGTATCGAAGCCCTGATTGAAGTGATGCGCTGCAAGAAGCTTATCGAGTAAAGCTTTAGGGATGGCTTCACCAGTTTGATAATGCTTAGCGTAGTTAGCGATCACTTCAGGGTTGATATCCCAGTCTTCGTTGAACTGAGAAGGGAACTCGACAAAATCTCGGGCCGTAGCAGTGCCTGCCAAACTCGGGTACTTAACTTGCGAGAACAGACCATGAGCCGCATGGCCAAATTCGTGGAATAGTGTCGTGACTTCATCAAACGTGAGCAGAGTAGGCTGCCCAGCGGCTGGTTTAGGAATATTCAGTACGTTATATACCACAGGTTTTTGTTTAAGTAGTTCACTTTGCGTGACGAATTCGTCCATCCAAGCACCACCACCTTTGCCTTCGCGGGCATAAGGGTCAAAGTAGAATAAACCGATGCTGCTGCCGTCTTGGTTAAATACTTCGAATGCTTGCACGTCGTCGTGATAAACAGGCAAGTCTTTGCGTGCTTTAAACGTAATACCGTAAAGTTTTTGCATGGCAAAGAACAAGCCATCGTGTAATACCCGGTCAAGCTCAAAATAAGGCTTAATTATATTTTCATCAAGGTCGTATTTTGCTTTACGCACCTTCTCAGAATAATAAGCCCAATCCCATGGCTGAACACTAAAATTTTCGCCATTTGCTGTAATTTGTTCTTGAATTGCCTGTGCTTCTACTTCGGCTTTGGCAACGGCTTTAGGGGCCAGATCGTCAAGAATGTCGTAAACAGCGGCGGGGGTCTTAGCCATTTGGTCTGCGGTTACATAAGCCGCCCATGTTGGGTAACCAAGTAATTGGGCTTTTTGAGCCCGCAACTGTGCGAGTTTGATAAGCACTGGGCCATTTGTACTCATGGCCCGCTGAGAAGAAGCCTGCCAGATTTTTTTACGCAAGCTTCTATTCTCCAAACTACCCAAAATCGGCTGACGAGTGGTGTTAACCAATGTAATTAGGTAGCCGTCTTTCCCCGCTTTTTTTGCTGCACTGGCAAGGCTAGCTATTTCGCTCTCAGATAAGCCAGCAAGCAGTGCTTTATCATTGACAACAATCGTATCGTTCTTAAACGATTTTAGGATATTTTGTGAAAACTCAGTGGCCAAAGTGGAAAGTTGGCCATTAATTTCCCGTACAGTCGCTTTATCTGCATCATTTAGCTTGGCGCCAGCGCGAACAAAGTTGTTGTAGTAGTGCTCAACTAAACGCTGATCTAACGGGGTTAATGACGCTTTGTTTGCGCCGATCGTTTGAACTCGAGCAAATAAAGTGGGGTTAAGATAAATATTATCTTCATGAGCGGTTAACTTAGGACCCATGTCTGCTTCAATTCGTTGGTAATCGTCGTTTGAAATCACGCTGGCAAGGTTATAAAAAGTTTTACTTACTCTTGTTAGCAATTCACCAGATTTTTCCATGGCGACAATGGTGTTTTCGAACGTTGGGGCTAACGGATTATTGGTGATCACCGCTATTTGCGTATTGTGTTCGGCGATGCCTGCAGCAAAAGCAGGCTCATAATCGTCAATACTCAGCTTGTCGAATTGTGGAGCTTGGTAGGTTAGCGGGCTTTTCTTCATTAACACGTTGTTCGCGGCTGTCTGCATAGTTTTTACTTGCTTAGTATTTGTTTGCTCTTGATTAACGACATTGCTGGAACAGGCGCCTAAAACAAGGGTCGCACTGACGGCGGCGGCAATAATTGAAATACGCATTATAACTCCATAAATTAGTGATACACCCAGCCCTAAAATGGGCAATAAAGGATAAGATGACAGGCATATAAGACCTGACTACTTTAACAAGCCTCCCACGGTACTAACAATCCCACAATGGTGAGTAATTGAAGGCTTTGTCGTCAATAAGTCAGTTAATTTGCGAGTATTTGTAACAAGTATGTCTGAGCGTACATACTTCTTGTAAACTGAGCTGATATAGCGGTTTAGCCGAGCAATTTTCAAACGTGGTGAAACCACTATTGGCCAATATATTGGTTAGAGATAAAGGGCGGTTTCTAAGTGATTTTTGCACAGCTGCATTGCAGCATATAAAAATAGACTTTACTCTGTGCCGGTATTTTTCAACTAGAACCGATTTTATTCGCGTGAATCCACCTCAGGACTAAATTTTTAAGTATGCCTATTGAATCATTACTGTTTGCAATTGACGTCACGCTTCCCATTAGTTTGTTGATCGTACTGGGGATCGTGTTTAAACGTATCCGCTGGATAAACGAAGAATTTGCCATTGTAGGTTCACGATTAGTATTTAACGTTACTTTGCCGTGCCTTTTATTTGTGAATATCGCTAAAACTGATTTGAGTGTGACTACGCCTAGCTATTTATTGATTTTTGCCGCGATTGCTACCACTGGCATTTTTTTGATGTTTAATCTTTTGGCCTTAAACATTAAACAGCAAGAAACACGAGGTGCGTTTGCCCAAGGCGCATGTCGAGGCAATATGGCCATAATTGGTTTGGCCTTGTGTGTCAGTGCCTTTGGGGAGTCAGCTCAAGCGCTGGCTTCTATGTATTTAGCCGCCATTGTTATCTTGTATAATGTGTACTCAATTTTGACGCTTTATTATCACCAGTCGGCTACCGCTTCAACGAAGTTAGTCGCTTTAAGTGTATTGAAAAACCCGTTAGCTATTGCGATTGTATTAGCCATTATTGTGGCGCTTGTGCCGATTCAACTGCCAGAGTTACTGTATGAATCGGGTAGCTATTTAGCACAGATGACCTTACCGCTGGCGTTACTTTGTGTGGGGGCTTCAATTCGATTACAAGAGTTTAAAGCATCAAAACTGCTATATATCGCTATTGCTAGCAAGATAGTATTTATCCCGCTGGTAACGACGGTTATTGGCTATTTATGTGGTTTTAGAAATGAAGAACTGGGTGTGTTGTATATTATGATGGCAACGCCCACCGCGGCGGCTGCGTATCCTATGGTGCGAGCAATAGGCGGCGATCATCATCTAACCGCCGCGATTATTGCCGGTAGTACCTTGTTTTCAATGTTTAGCACCACCCTTGGGTTGTTTTTATTGCATTACCTAGGATGGGTTTAGATTTACACCCTAAACTTGCACGGCTTTTAAAATCACAGGGGTTAATGATTCTGGTAGAGTAATTTTGCCCGCTAGGACGAATGCGTGGGCATCTTGTGACATTTTTGCCCAGGTTTTACGGATGATATCAATCCATTTCTGTTCTGTGTACTCAGGGTGTTTAGTGGCAAAATTCAGCATATAGTGCTCAATAAATACTAACCCAACCACATCTTCAAGTAGTTGGGTATCAGGGTTTGATTTGATGCCCACCTTGGCGACAGCATTTTTTGCTCGCTCAATATCTTGCTCATTAAAACCTGCTTGGGTCATAATGCTTGCGACCTTATCAGCATGAAAAATATAAAGATCGCTACGCCATTTATGATAGCCCTGTCGGTCCATTGGGTAAGCACTGCGTGGCGACTGCCAGCGTTGAATATGTTGACCGCGAATAGCCAATTTCACCACGTGATCAGCATCACTTCTATAACGTTCTAACATGTTGGACATGCGTAGACTATACAACAGCTCTTTGGGCCAATCTTTCCCTTCCGCTTGCTCAATATTAGGATCTTCACTGTTGGCGCTATCGATAAGATTTACAGCTTGTTCATAAGCGGCTTGGGTCATGGTGCTCTCCGAGAGGATTAAGTGGTGCAAAAATATGATGTTAACCAATATTTTAACCTGAACTGAACCACTTTGCGTACGGATTTTAGCAACGGCGCTTAATTAGTAAAAAGGCAGGGCAATTATGCTGATTTTCAGTAACGTACTGCTTAACGAAATAAAGCCAGGACTTACATGAATAGTGTATGTAATCCCTGGCCTTTAACGTGTCAAAAAACAGGATCAAAAATAAAGGTCAAACAATTGAGTGAGTTAAATCTATTTAACCTTAATCCCCATATTATAAAGAGTGAAACCAAATATATCGGCGTACTCGTCTATGGTCTTGCTAATCGGTGTACCTGCACCGTGGCCGGCATTGGTTTCTATGCGGATCAGCATAGGATTCGTGCCAGTATGTTTGGCTTGTAACTCAGCGGCGAATTTAAAAGAGTGAGCAGGTACTACGCGATCATCATGGTCACCAGTGGTGATAAGTGTAGCAGGATAATCCACACCTTCTCGCACGTTTTGCACGGGCGAATAATTCATCAAGTAATCGAACATTTCTTTACTGTCTTGTGCTGTGCCATAGTCATATGCCCAACCCGCGCCAGCAGTAAAGGTGTGATAACGCAACATATCTAAAACCCCTACCGCAGGCAATGCGACTTTAAATAAGTCTGGGCGCTGTAACATCGTTGCTGCAACTAACAAACCACCATTAGAGCCGCCACGAATCGCAAGATAGTCTGGACTAGTGTAGTTTTGAGCAATTAAATATTCAGCCGCCGCGATAAAGTCATCAAATACATTTTGTTTTTGCAACTTAGTACCCGCATCGTGCCATGCTTTACCGTACTCGCCGCCACCCCGTAGATTAGGCACGGCATAAACTCCTCCTTGCTCTAACCATGCAGCGTTGGTGCTGCTAAAGGTAGGTTGCAAACTGATGTTGAAACCACCATAACCGTAAAGCATGGTCGGGTTAGTGCCATCAAGTTTAAGTCCTTTTTTATGGGTAATAATCATAGGCACTTTAGTACCATCTTTTGATGTATAAAATACCTGTTGGGACTCGAAAGCATTGCTATCGAACTTCGCTTTCGATTTAAGATACACCGAAGACTCACCGCTTTTTACATCTAGGCTAAAGATGGTGCTGGGGGTCTTATAGTTGGTGAAACTGTAATATAGGACTTGTTGATCTTTTTTACCGTCGAAGCCACTGGCCGTGCCGACACCTGGTAATGATACTTCACGGATCAGTTTGCCGTTTTTGTCTAGCTGCTTGACGTTTGAAATAGCATCTACCATGTAGCTGGCAAAAATGTCTCCGCCACCGGTTGATACGTCCAATACGTTGTCAGTTTGAGCAATAAAGTCTTGCCAATTTTCAGGTTGGGGTTGGCTTGCGTCAACGGATACTACACGTTTATTTGGCGCATCTAGATTCGTTACAAATAATAAAGTACTGCCCTCGTTATCGAGTAGGTGAGTATCTGAATCATTATTATCTAAAATGGTAATGAGCTGACTATCAGGCTGACTTAAGTCTTTTAAATAGAGTTTGTTGCCTGAGGTAGAAACAGCTGCACTTATCAGTAAATAACGGTTATCTTCAGTGACTTCACCAGATACATAACGATTTTTTTGCTCGGATGTGCCACCAAACACTAAAATATCATCCGCTTGCTTATGGTCTAAACGGTGGAAATAAAGTTTATGTTGATCTGTTTTCGCCGACAACTCGCTGCCTTGAGGTTTGTCATAACTGGAATAATAGAAGCCTTCATTACCTAGCCAAGATATGCCACTAAATTTGATGTCTTTTAATGTTGTAGTGACATTTTGCATAGTTTCAACATCGATGGTTATCGCCTTACGCCAGTCGCTGCCACCTTCTGAGATCATATAGGTGACTAAACTGCCATCTTTCGAAAAATCTAATCCGGCTAATGAGGTGGTGCCATCTTCGCTAAAGGTGTTGGGGTCAATAAATACCTGGGCTTCACCGTCGCCTAATTGACGATAAAGTACGGCTTGGTTTTGTAAGCCGTCGTTTTTGAAAAAATAGGTGTACTTACCTTCCTTAAAAGGCGCGCTAACTTTTTCGTAATCAAGTAACACTTTTAAACGTTCTTTTAGCTTGTCGCGTGAGGGAACTTGGGCAAGATATGCTTGTGTTACTGCATTTTCACTTTTAACCCACTGTTCGGTTTCGCTGCTGGTATCGTCTTCTAACCAACGATAAGGATCGGCTACTTGAGTCCCGAAATAGGTGTCGGTTACATCGTCTTTACGGGTTTTAGGATAAGAGATATTCATTTGTTGTAATTGATTACTCGCGATTGAGGTGTCACTTGCTAGTGATACATGAGTAGAAGAGTTGATAGTATTCGTACATCCCATCACAAGGGCACTGACGGTCACAGCTAATAATGTTAATTTCATTTTTACCCTAATTATTGTCGTTTATTATTAAATTTTAGATACGTCTTTATCGCGTATTAAGTGTTGATAATACCTTATTCTTGTATGCGATGAAAAACGCGATAAGGTTAAAAAACATCTATAGATAATAATTATAGTTTATCAGTAGTTTTAGTAATGATTAGATAAAACAAGTGCTTATGTTAAAAAATAACTGACATTGTTTAACAATTGTTTTACATTGAGTGCGCTTGGCGAGCTGAATGAGCCAAGCAGCGGCGGAAATGTCGAGGTAATAAAAGCACAATAAGAAGGCTCTTTTACCTCGACGCCTTTCTAGTCTGAATGCCAACAAGTTAATAGCGATCCTTGATGAATACATTTTCGTTTGCGGGGGGGTGTTAACCCAATTCGGAAGCATTTGTTATGTCACCTGTACAGTCTGAGCAGTTCGATTTCATTATTGTGGGTGCAGGCTCTGCTGGTTGCGCATTAGCCGCCCGTTTAACTGAAAACAGTAAATTTCGTGTTTGTCTAATTGAAGCCGGTGGCAAAGACAGCAATCCGCTTATTCATATACCTTTTGGTTTATCGTTACTTTCTCGCTTTAAAAATATCAATTGGAATTACAATACCGCTGCCCAGCCACAGTTAAATCATCGCAAATTGTACTGGCCGAGAGGGAAAACCTTAGGCGGGTCTAGCGCGATAAACGCCATGTGTTACGTACGTGGTGTACCTGAAGACTACGATCGCTGGGTTAATCAAGGTGCCGAAGGCTGGGGCTGGGATGTAGTACTACCGTATTTTAAAAAGTCACAGGATCAACAGCGGGGTAGCGATGCTTATCATGGTGTCGATGGGCCACTTTGTGTCGATGATTTGCGGTGCGTGAACCCCATGTCGCAGACTTTTGTTGCGGCGGCAAATGAGGTCGGATTACCCATCAGCCCAGACTTTAATGGCTGTGAGCATGAAGGTCTTGGTGTGTATCAAGTTACCCACAAAAACGGTCAACGTTGCTCGGCGGCTAAGGGGTATCTAGCCTTGGCTCAAGGACGTGAAAATTTCACCTTAATTTCCCAAGCTTTAGTCGAAAAAATTATTATTAAAGATAAGCGAGCGGTCGGGGTCGCTTTACAAATTAATGGTCGGGCACATGTTCTCAGCGCCGCGAAAGAAGTCATACTCAGTAGCGGAACGGTTAACTCTCCCCAGTTGTTGATGTTATCAGGTATCGGTCCTAAGGAACATTTGTCAGATAAAGGCATTCATCTAGAAATTGATTTGCCCGGCGTTGGGCAAAATCTTCAAGACCACTTGGATGCTATCGTGCAATACCATTGTCGGTCTAAGGAAACTTATGCTGTCTCTTTAGGGAAATTGCCACGCTATATACAGGCTGCAGTTCGTTATTGGCACAAGCGTAACGATATTTTTTCATCGAATATTGCGGAGGCGGGTGGGTTTGTAAGAAGTCAGTTTGCAGATGGTCTACCTGATATTCAGTACCACTTTTTACCCGCTATTCTTCTTGACCATGGGCGCCAAACTGCGTTTGGATACGGTTATGGTCTGCACATATGTAATTTATATCCTAAAAGCCGTGGCACCATTTCACTAGCCTCGGCAGATCCTGCTCAGCCCGTTGTCATTGACCCTCAATACTTATCTCATTCCGATGACCAAAAAGTCTTGATCGATGGTATTCGTCAAGGCCGGGAAATTCTGCAATCAAAGGGTTTTATACAATATCGAGGCGAAGAAGTGTTACCTGGTATTGATATGCAAACAGACGAACAGTTACTGGCGTTTTTACGCGAAAACGCACAGTCCATTTATCACCCCATAGGTACATGTAAAATGGGTGCGGATATAGATGAAATGGCGGTGGTAGATAATCAACTCAATGTGAGAGGAATTGAACGATTAAGAGTTGTTGATGCATCGGTTATGCCTAGCTTAGTTGGCGGCAATACTAACGCTCCCACTATCATGATTGCTGAACGAGCAGCAGATTTTATTAAAGCACATTATGGACAGGACTAAGTTTACGGTTTTGTACCGAGCAGAGTGTGATTAAGTAACGCTTGTTTTTGGCGCAATTTTTCTTCTATTTTTGGTAAAAGGTTGGCATGTTTGTTACTGATAACGTGGTAGAGAAAGATGCGTCTAAGGTTTAGCATCTTTAAGTCATCGGGGATTATTTGGCGCTGATCGATCATAAATGTCGCATAATTAACGCGCTTACTACGCAGCATTTCTATCGTGTTTGAGATAACCTCTTTTTTTAAAAGCCCGGCGCGTATATCAAAATCCGTTAAAGAAAGCAGCGTTCTCTCATTGGTTAATATGACATTTTGACTGTTGCTGAGCACGGTAATATCACATCTCACTTCTTGGCGACAGAGCAAGACTGTTGAGCCTCGGATCAACTCAGGTTTTACTAGCGTTACGTTCTTATATTGTGTGGCAATTTGGCCAAATCGATATGCATCGGCATCGACCTTACCTTTGTCTAACATGGCTAATCCACGCAATGCTGGCGCTGGGATCAAATGTACTTTGAAACCTAACTCCGTGTAGATTTCTTTTATAAGTTGTAAGTATTTTTCAGTTTGCGGATATTCTACGTATGTGATTAAAAACTGTTTCTTGAACGCGTCAGGGGATGTAGTGGGGACAATTGATTCTTGGCTATTAGGCTCGGCTTGAGCTATAGCATTGATTGACAGCAGCCAGTAAATCCAAATTACTAGGCTACTAACGGATATAAGTCGGATTCTCATGTATTCAATAACGTTAACGACCATTTGATAAAATGTAACATATTTTACCCGCTTACAATAATATTGTTGGTGAACGAGTTTTTATTTTATCCAGCAAAACCTAACACTTTTTTTTAATATTGTTGTGACTTTTATTCTTAACCAAACGTCTACTAAATTCATTCACTAAAAGAAGAAAAAATGATGAAAATCGCCATTTTATCTCGAAACAAAAAGCTGTATTCCACTCGCCGTCTACAAGAGGCGGCTATTGCCCGTGGTCATGAAGTCGATATCATCGATACACTTCATTGCTATATGGATATTTCAAGCAATAAACCGTCGGTACGTTTTAATGGTGAACCTTTGCCCCAGTATGACGCGATTATCCCGCGTATTGGTGCATCAGTGACTTTTTATGGTACGGCTGTGGTGCGTCAATTTGAAATGATGGGCAGCTTTAGCGTGAATGAGTCGGTCGCTATTAGCCGTTCTCGAGATAAGTTGCGTTCAATGCAGTTGCTATCGCGCAAAGGTATCGGTTTACCGCGCACAGGTTTTGCACATAGCCCAGATGACATAAAGGATTTGATCAGCAATGTAGGCGGAGCGCCAGTGGTGATCAAGCTACTAGAAGGTACGCAAGGGATTGGCGTTGTATTAGCGGATACTAATAAAGCGGCAGAAAGTATTATCGAAGCTTTTATGGGTATAAAAGCCAATATATTAGTGCAGGAATATATCAAAGAAGCTGGCGGAGCAGATATTCGTTGCTTCGTAATTGGCGGTAAAGTAGTTGCTGCTATGAAACGTCAGGGGGCTCCGGGGGAGTTTCGCTCAAACCTACATCGTGGTGGTAGTGCCACGCTAGTCAAATTGACATCGGTCGAACGGGCGACAGCAGTAGCCGCTGCAAGCGCTATGGGTTTGAACGTGTGCGGTGTGGATTTACTGCGCTCTAGCCATGGTCCTGTCGTGATGGAAGTCAACTCATCTCCTGGTCTTGAGGGTATTGAGGCGTCGACTTCAAAAGACGTTGCGAACATGATCATCGAGTTTATCGAAAATAAAAAATCTAAGCCCCATAGCACGAAAACACGAGGCAACGGTTAGTTATGGTAAGCGGTGCCCCTTTGAAAATAGGAAGTCATGTTATTGAACCTGGGTCTCGCATCAAGCTGCAGCTATCTGCTGCTCGCTTGTATACGGATACAGATATGTCTATTCCGGTTGAGGTTATTAGGGCTAAAAAAGATGGTCCTACTGTATTTATCAGCGCGGCTATTCACGGTGATGAGCTCAATGGCATTGAAATAGTGCGTAGACTGCTTGATTCACCATCGTTTAAATTAATTACTGGTACCGTCATCGCCGTGCCAATTGTTAATGTATACGGTATGTTGATGCAAAGCCGCTATATGCCTGACAGGCGAGATTTAAACCGTAGTTTTCCGGGGTCAACGAACGGCTCCTTAACGTCACGGTTGGCGCATATGTTTTTAACTGAAATTGTGTCTAAGTGTAACTATGGCATCGATTTACATACAGGGGCTATTCATCGCAGTAACTTACCGCAAATTCGGGCTAATTTAAAAGATCCCGAAACGGCCAAGCTTGCCCATGCGTTTGGGGTGCCAGTGCTGCTTAATTCAGATTTGCGTGATGGTTCATTGCGCCAAGCGGCAGATGAATCGGGTACCAAGGTGCTGTTGTATGAAGCAGGAGAGGCTTTGCGTTTTGATGAGCTTTCTATTCGCGCGGGCATAAAGGGTATATTCAACGTGCTCGTATCTTTGGGAATGGTATCGAAACGACGTCGTACTGAACCGAAAATTGAGCCATTAGTGGCGTATAAAAGCTCATGGTTACGCGCTCCTGAAAGTGGAATTGTACGTGATCGCAAGAGTCTAGGAGATTACGTGAAACGTGGCGATTTACTCGCAGATGTATGCAGTCCTACCGGCGCCTATAGTAAACCGCTGCTGGCAAACCGTTCAGGGATCATAATTGGCAAGCAGAATATCCCCTTGGTGCAAGAAGGTGATGCGATGTTTCATATAGCGCTTTTTGATGATCCAAAAGACGTGGTAGACAACATGGATCAGTTGCATGAAAATTTGATGCCTGAAATGGACCCACAAAGTATTGTGGTCTGAATTATTTGGTCTTTAATAGCCAATGTTAAACAGCTAAATTTTAAAAAACGTCACGTTGGTGACGTTTTTTATATCTGTTATAAATACCGTTTGTGCGGTAATAATTACGATCTTTATTGCCGCGCTTAACTGCCATCATGCTATGAAACAACAACTTTAGATAACTTTACATTCTCATGACAGTATTTTTACTCGATAAGTGCTTTAATTCCCACATTATTCCAGCATTTAAATAGATTTTGCAGATATCACACTATGAAGAATACATCGTTAATAAAGGGACTCGTTATCGTAGCTGTTATAGCAGCGGCATTTTGGTGGTTTACCCAACCATCTCAATCTAGTGAGCGTATTGTCTATCACACCCAACCATTGTCAGTTGGCAGAATTGAAAGCACGGTTAATTCTTCTGGCTCTATCTCGCCGGTGGTTACAGTCGAAGTCGGTTCCGAGTTATCAGGGTTAATTTCTCAGCTTAATGTGGACTTTAACGACGAAGTAACTAGCGGACAGATTATCGCCCGTATAGATGATCGAACCGTGGTATCAAAGCTGCGCCAAAGTGAAGCAGATTTAGCGTCGTCGGATGCCAGTCTAGTGCAGCTTAATGCGGCTCTTAAGAAGGCGCAAACCGAAGAAAAACTCGCCGAACGTGAATATCAGCGAACACGCGAGCTGCGCAACAAAAATCTGGTCAGTGCCTCTGAGTTAGATATCAGTGAAACCTCATACGAACTGGCTAAAGTCGCGATTGATACAGCTGACGCGGCTATTTTGGTTGGCAAGGCCAAAGTACAACAATCTCAATCTATGTTAGAGCAAGCTAAATTGGATTTGGATCGTACCTATATTCGCTCTCCCGTGGACGGTGTGGTCATTGACCGACAAGTAGACAAAGGCCAAACCGTGTCAGCCAGTCTTTCGGCGCCAACGTTATTTTCGATAGCACAAGATTTAGCCTCTATGCAGATAGAAGCTGACGTGGATGAGGCGGATATAGGACGCATCGCTAAAGATCAAACGGTTAATTTTACCGTCGATGCTTTCCCCGAGCGAAAGTTTAACGGAATGGTCACTCAAGTGAGAAAGTCCGCTACGGTGACCAATAATGTGGTGACATATAAAGTGATTATTGGCGTGAAAAACGACCGTTTATTACTGCTACCCGGTATGACGGCTAATGTCGATATCGTACTTGGGCAACGTGATAATGTACTGCGGGTGCCTAACTCGGCATTACGCTTTTCACCTGATAGCGGGTCGAGTTCTGCCAATAGTAGCGCAGGGCCAGATGGCCGATTAGCCGAATTATCCCAACAGCTCGGGCTAAATGAGGCGCAGCAAAAACAGGTAGCTGACGTGATGAGTAAAATGCGCGAATCAATGAGCGCAGCACGTGAAGCTGGCCCTGGTGGACCCGGTGGTCGCCCTTCAGGAAATGATGCGATGAAAAAAGTGCGTAGCCAGATGAATATTGCGCTGCAAAGCATCTTAACGCCGGATCAAATGGAAAAATATAAAGTGCTTGGTCAATCACGCAGCGCTCAGCGCAAAGCGGGGGGAGAGAAGCAAGATTATCAGCGTGGCGCGGTTTGGGTGTTGCGTGATGGCCAACCAAGTAAAGTGGATGTGGGCATTGGTATTGCTGATCTCGAATACAGTGAGATCAAATCTAAGCAACTCAGTGATGGTGACAAGGTTATCGTACGTGCTCAAAAGGTGACTGACTAATGTCTGAGCCGCTGCTTCGAGTTCGTCAGGCTAAAAAAGTATATACCATGGGTGATGAGTTGGTTTGGGCTCTCAAAGGCGTTGATCTCGATATATATCAAGGTGAATTTGTAGCGATTATGGGCAGCTCAGGCTCGGGTAAATCTACCATGATGAACTTACTGGGCTGTTTAGATATTGCTAGCGAGGGCAGTATTGCCTTTGCTGGTCAGGAATTATCAACACTGAGTAAGAATGAATTGGCGACCGTGCGTAATCAGCGTATTGGATTTGTCTTTCAACAGTTTAATTTACTGCCTCGTACCAGCGCGTTAGATAACGTCACGTTACCATTATTGTACAGCAAAATTCCCGAAGCGGATTGGGTCTCTCGTGCCAAGCAATGTTTAGAAAGTGTTGGTTTAGGGTCTCGAATGGATCATCACCCCGGTCAGTTATCTGGCGGTCAACAACAACGTGTTGCGATAGCTAGGGCACTAATAAACGATCCACTGATGATCTTAGCCGATGAGCCAACCGGTGCGTTAGACACGCAGACAGGATTGGAGGTCATGGCACTTTTTCAGCAACTCAATCAACAAGGCAAAACCATAGTGTTAGTTACTCATGAACCGGAAATTGCGGCGTTTGCGAGCCGTAAACTAACGTTTCGCGATGGGGAATTGATCAGTGACGAACGTAATCAACATATACGCCAAGCAGCAGACGAGGGCGTAGCATGAAAATTGTTATTTTGCTTAAAACAGCGATAACCGCTCTTCGAGTCAATGTGCTGCGCAGTTGCTTAACAATGTTAGGCATAATTATTGGCGTGGCCGCTGTGATCATAATGGTCGCAATGGGCGCTGGGGCACAACAGAAAGTCGATGAGCAAATAAAATCCTTGGGTGGCAATGTCTTCTTTGTTACCGGATCATTTCGCCAAAGCGGTGGTGCGCGATCTGAGTCTGTGGTGAAAATAAATGAAGACGATGCCAATTTAATCGAAAAACAAGTACCAGGTGTTGAAGCCGCTGCGCCGTATTTGTCTGCATCGGGGCAAGTCATATATGGCAACTTGAACTGGTCCACAGAAATCGTCGGCATTGATAATCGCTATTTCGTTGTACGTGACTGGGATGTAGCCAACGGGCGTGAATTCACGCCCGCGGAAATTAGCCGTGGCAGCAAGGTGGTGATCATAGGTGAAAGGGTACGCAGCGAGCTATTTGGCGCAAGCGATCCCATCGGCCAAACCTTACGCGTGACAAACTTTAACGCCACTGTTATTGGGGTGCTAAATGAAAAAGGCCAAGATGCCAGAGGAGAAGATCAAGACGACGTAATCTTTCTACCCATCAAAACGGTGCGCAATAAAATAACCGGTGTGAACGCGACTAATCCAAAATCTGTGCGCTTTATTCAGGTCAGTGCTTATGACGGTGAGGATATGGATTATATTGAAGATGAAATGTCGCTTTTACTGCGCCAGCGCATGCGCATTCCAGTTGGCGCAGACGATTTATTTCGTATTCGTAACGTGTCAGAAATGATTGCTACTCGCGCTGAAACCATTCAGGTGTTTAATACCTTACTCGCGTGGGTTGCATCGGTTAGCTTAGTCGTGGGGGGTATCGGTATTATGAATATTATGTTGGTATCAGTGACCGAGCGCACACGGGAAATCGGCTTGCGTATGGCGGTGGGGGCGAAGCCTTCCGATATTCTGTATCAGTTTTTGATTGAATCGATAGTGTTGTGCGGTCTAGGCGGATTTATCGGGGTAATGATTGCTTATGGCTTTGTGTTTATTGGTAATCAATACGGCATTGGCGCTGGTGGAATTATTGAAACCAGAGTGGTGTTATTGAGTTTAGGTTTTTCTGGCTTGATCGGCGTGTTTTTTGGCTACTATCCTGCGCTTAAAGCGTCGCGCCTAGCGCCGATTGATGCGCTTAGGTATGAGTAAGGCTGTAAAATAAAGTGTTTACACGCTTGCGTGAAAGAAATATCACATTATTCCTGTCTTATCAGTAGAGAAGAGTTAATCGAAGGAATTATTATGTGTAGCTCACCTAAAGGTGGACGCGGAAATCGACCTCGTAGCGCGCCAAGTAAGAGTTTTTCCGAAGGTTTTACTACGCAGCAAAGAGCCAGATTTACCGATGTTGCGAATCGCGCTCAAGAGAGACGTGAACAGCGTTTAGCGACGAATAAGCGCTGGCAAAAAAGCCAACACAATGACATCAATAATAACGTTGAATCTATTGAACATCATTCTCCTAAGGCAGGTATGTTTAGTTGGTTTAGTGAGATTTTTTCGGCGCATTCGTAACTAGAGATGACTCTGTTTATACGCACGCGGCGCTGAGTGATTCAACCCCGATGTACCATGTACAAACAATTATCCAGCGGTATTTCAACTGGATAGTTTTCTATCAAAAATCCAAGTTTCTCATATGCCGTTATTGCAGAGGTATTGTGATTATAAACAAACAGTGAGCAGGCATTAACTGCTAACTCTTGTCTACCTACTGCGCTGAGCTTTTCAATTAATTCCGCAATAAAACCTTGTCCTCGAAACTCAGGATTAACCACCAATCGTCCTAAGTGGCATTTTCCTTCACGTAAATAGTATTGACCAAATGCCAATAATTCGCGTTGTGCTGAAAATCCTGAGAATGATTGAAGGGACGTTAATTTTAGATCATATTTAAACGACGATAAGTCAAAAGGGTAGCGAAAGTTAGGGCCTGACCAGATTGCCAATTGCGCTTCATCTTCGAACCACGTCATGAGTTGTCTAATATGTTTATCTGATGGGGCGATTAAGTCCATATTTGCTCCTGTGTGCCTAGTAGGTTAAACAATAAAATCGTCCCACCAATACCCATTTATTTTATCGTTGCTAGATGAAAAACACCCCATGCATACGATTATTATCAAATTAAAGTTGCACTGAAAAAAGGCAAATACTACCTGCTAAAACAGGCAATTAGTCATAATTATGTACCTCAGTATTAACACTTAAGATGGCGAGTACAACGTTTCAGATTACAGCGCTGGAGTGCGATTGCCAATTTGTGATTGATATTGCACATTACCCACATGCTTGCGCCACTCTGTTTTGGCTTCTTGTATCAATTGAGGCTGTTCAAATAAGCGTATTGCACTTAATGCTAAGGTTTTGCTCGCTAGGTGCATGCCTTTGTAGCCGATGCTCATTCCGCCAGCAGCCACGGCTTGCCAACTATGAGGAGCTGTACCAGGTACCCAAGTAGCAGTAACAAATCCCGTAGTGGGCACGTTCCAGCTAATATCACCCACGTCAGTTGACGCAGTAGCATGATAAATATCGTCAGTGAAAGGCATAATTTTTTGCTCATTGCCGATTTGGCTTAATGCACGTTTATTGAGTGTTGTGCGAAGTTGCGCGGCAAATTCCTGCTCCTGAAGTGAATACTCAATACCACCAAATGCTAGCATCGCTTCGTGCGTGACTTTGGCTAATGTGGCATTAGGCAGTGTGCTCCACACGCCTGACATAATTTCCCAGTCGACAGTGGTTTCTGTACCAAGGGCAGCTGCTTGTGCCGTTTTCTCTAATCGGGCCCATAAGGCAGGTAAGTCTGCGGCTGAGGGGGTACGCATATAATAATAGACTTCGGCAAATTCAGGCACCACGTTAGGTGCTCCGCCACCATGGGTAATAACATAATGAATGCGCGTATCAGACGGCACATGCTCACGCATCATATTGACCATGTAATTCATGGCTTCAACGGCATCTAGGGCTGAGCGCCCAAGCTCTGGCGCTGCGGCTGCGTGTGAGGCAATACCATGAAAGCGAAATTTTGCGGTTTTATTTGCAAGGGTTGTCATGGGTTGTGTGGTGTTTTGATCACCTGGATGCCAATGCAATACACTATCTACATCGTTAAACAGGCCTTCTCGGACCATATACACTTTGCCCGAACCACCTTCCTCAGCAGGTGTGCCATATAGCCGAATTTGACCATTAACCTTGTTCTGCTTTAACCAGTTTTTGACGGTTATTGCAGCGGCCAATGAGCCAGCACCAAATAAATGGTGACCGCAAGCGTGTCCTGCCTCCTTGCCATCAATGGCTTGTTTATAGGCTACAGCCTTTTGCGACAAACCGGGTAGGGCGTCCATTTCTGCCAATATGGCGATAACTGGGCCTTCACTATTGCTGTTACTTGAACTGTAACTGGCCACAAAAGCGGTGGGCATACCGGCGACGCCGACTTCAACCTTAAAACCTTCCGCCGCCAATATATTTTGCATGGCTTGGCTGCTCTTTTGCTCATGAAAACGGGTTTCAGCCCAGTGCCACATATTTTGTGCAAGTTCTGTCGTTACAGTCTGTTGGCGAGCAGCATCTTGTTCAACATATGCTGCGTCACGCATATCGGCGGCTAGGGCTATTTCACAATAGAAGTATAAAACTGCTATCAAGCTGAAAAATCCATAGGAATATGCTTTTGACGTTGGTTTTAGGTGTCTATTTGTGCGTAACATAAAATGCTTCTGGCTCTACTTTTAACAGGTTATTTACGAGCCCTTTGGCGGCTTGTTTGGCCACATAAGGAATAAGCTGGCGATTGGTGTTGTCACCGACTTCGTATGTTACGCCGTGCACTTTGTAATGATCAGCGATGTATTGCTTAAAAATACCACGCTCTGGTGAGGACGCGGATTTGTTGATTGGTCTAAAGACCCATTTTGTCTCGGCTTCTAGATCAGCCAACCAATCTGTCACCAGTGGCACTGGGGCCAAATCATGCTCCAGTGGCATAGTGTAGAATACGTAATGATATGTTGAGTGGAAATCCACAGCGAATACAATTTTGCCACCGTTTTTCACTATGCTGGCCATTTTGTCTCGCACTAAACGCGTTTCTACTTGGGCGAAATTTTTCCAGTCACGGTTTAAATCTATACCATTGGCGTTGTGTCGCCAATTGCCGGTTTCGACACCGTCGGGGTTGACATCAGGCACTAACAATAAATTGAACCGATTAAAAAACGGCTCACGTAATGTATCATCTAGCAGCAACGATTCACTAAAGGCAAAAAGAGCCATGGCGCCAGTTACTTCTGGTGGATGTTGACGACCGATGACCACTAACCATTCTTTATTTTGTGCCGATTGTTTTATCAGTGCCTTAATCGGCCGGCCTTTCTCTGACTGACCCAGTGTTTCCACTAATATTTCAGGACGTTGTGCTTGTAATGCAGCTAACCAAATATCGTATTCTTGATTATCGATTACTTCTTGGGCGGATATCCAAACAGGTTTAGTGTCAGTGTTAACACTGAGCCACATTTCTTGTCCTTTGGTATCAAACGCAATGTTCTGCCAATTTATTCCGTCGGTGCTGAGCTTGGGTAAATAGCGCGGGTTGTTACCGTTAAATGTTAATTTTATTTGTACTCTGGCGGCATGTTCAGAGTGCAGCTTAAAGCTAAACCAAGGACTAGGGTTAACGGGTTTGTTTTCCGGCAATATACCGATATGGTATTGATGTTTAGCGAGTTTTTCACAGCTGTCCAACCGTGCGCCACTGAAATCACTGTTGAAGGTGACATCGTCAAACTGACAGGCCTGAGCATGGCTAAGGAGCGAAATGGTTAACAACAATAGTATGGGAAGAAAGTATCGAAGCATAGATTAGGCTATCCGTTCATTTTGTCGGTGTGAAAAAAAGCCAACCAGAGTATTGCTCTGACTGGCTCGGTGACTAGAATTTTTTATTTAACGTCATGTGTAAATAGCATCCTCACAAAGAATAGTCGTTGGCTCCAAAACCAGAATTACGAGGTGACTTTGACGCCAATATTTCGTGTTCTAAATATTATTTTGACTTTATTCAGTAAGCTATTTTGTTGCAAATCTTCTAACTTAAGCAAGCGCTCGTACACTTCCTGCATAACATCTTCGCAATCACCTTCACTTAATCGTGAGCGCACACGAATAAAGCGGCGCATAGCGCTACCATATTCAGCGTATAACTATTCCACTAGTTGGCACTTTTGGTCATTGACTAAGGTCTGTTTTTTTGTCCGATTCAGCTGGATTACTTTCACGCCTTCCCTGATAAGTTACCTTATATTACTACGTATACGCAGGGAATATGAGATCCCTCAATAAAACTAAAAAATAGTTTTTCTCTCATCACAAAACCCTAACTGTTTACGATAAGATAAATGGTATGTAAGCGTACATTGGTCATCGAACAAACGTTGTTGATGGACAAGTTTGTGATTAAACCATAGGTGAGTAAATGAGCGACGAAATCCAAACTTTGGCAAGCACAGTTATATATGAAAATAAATGGATGCGTTTAAAGGAAGATAAAATTCGCCGTAGCAGTGGCAGTGAAGGCATATATGGCGTAGTAGAAAAGCCAGATTTTGTAGTGATTCTGCCAGTGGACAACGGTTATATACATTTAGTAGAGCAATATCGTTATCCGATAAAAAAACGTTGCTGGGAGTTACCACAAGGTGCTTGGGAAGATAATCCAGATGCAGATCACGCGTTATTGGCTGCAGGCGAATTAAAAGAAGAAACCGGCTTAGTGGCCAATAAAATGCAGTATTTGGGTGACCAGTACTTGGCATATGGATTTTGTAATCAAAAATATCATATCTATTTTGCCACTGAACTAACCTTTACCCAGATTAGTCTAGATCCAGAGGAAGAGGGATTAATCACTCAGAAGTTTTTGCTAGATACTTTTGAGAGCATGATTATAACGGGTGAAATTCAAGATGCATCGACGGTCAATGCTTATGGTATTGCTAAATTAAAAGGTGTGTTGTAATACGCGAACCTTTGGTTAGGTTGACGGTTTGATTTTTACGCTAGACCTGTGAAATAAATTTTTATTGAAGCGAGTAGCTAAAATAGTAAGTGTTAAATATGGAGTATATATGCAGGCAAGTTATTGGCATGAAAAGTGGTTGCAGGGAGATATTGCATTTCATCAGTTTAAGGGCAGTCCATTATTGAAAGCACATTTTTCGGCGCTACAGTTACCAGCCCAAAGTCGGATCCTTGTTCCTCTATGCGGTAAAACCCGTGATATTGCTTGGTTTGTCGCTAATGGTCATCATGTGGTTGCGGCTGAGCTGCATGAGCCGGCTGTGATTCAGTTATTTGCTGATATGGGCATTGAGCCCAAAGTCTCTCGTCTTGCTGAGTATGACTTAATTCACTATCAGGCACGTGCCAACGATCTGCAGATTGATATTTACGTGGGCGATATTTTTAGTCTATCTGGTGCGTTAATTGGTCAGGTGGATGCGATATACGATCGCGCAGCGCTCGTAGCGTTACCTTTTGAGATGCGTGAACAATACACCGCACACATTCGTGCGTTAAGTGGCAATGCCTCGCAGTTAGTTATTACGTTTGATTACCCTCAGCATCTTTTACCTGGCCCGCCTTATTGTGTAAACAGTAACGAGATTGCACAACATTATGCACAAAGCCACGCGATTTCATTGCTAACAAGTGAAGATGTTAAAGGTGGCCTAAAAGGTAAAATAGCCGCCAACGAAGAGATGTGGCTGTTAAAAGCAAAAATAGAAGAATAGTAAATAGAATGATAGGTAGCATACGAGCCTGATGTTCAGGCTCGCCGTTATCCGGTTCGCTAGTAATTAACCAAGGTTAATTAACGAGTGGTTCAAGCATAACCATTTTTATGGGTTGAGTACGTACACATATCTTATTATGCGATATTTTTTGACAATATCCGCTATAGACTTTAACCCTATTTTTCTCTGTTTCTTTGCTGTACTGACAAGACTCTTTAAGTGTTTTTTCAGCACAGGCTAGTAGGGCGTCTTTATCCACATGGCCCTCATGAGCTAGCACGCACAGGCTTACTGAGCCGAGTAGAATGCTAGAACCTATCGCTATAAATGTTTGCTTTAGGCATTTTGCAACGTTTGCTGATGGGGCGCTTTTCATCGTATATTGTCCTTATTCACTGCTTGACCATTCGCCTTGTTCTCCGTGAAAACAGCCAATAAACATGTTTTCTCCCGGGCTTGCCACATGGTAGTGGTAACCTCTTGTGTCATCGCTATGTCCGCGACATTCATCAAGGTCGGTTTCTTCGAGACCGCTTTCATCCAGCATGGCGTAGATGCCATATCCATCCAGAGCATAGCCAATCAAGCTGGCGTGCCCATCTTCCTCATCAGGACCGGTTGAGCATCCAGTAGCGGCATGATAGTGATAACCATCATTTGGATTTATATGCCCACCACAATCGTCAAATGCAGCAATAGTATAATTGCTAAGTATTGCGTCAACAGGGGCTTGAGCCGCTAAAATAACGCCATTTAAGGAGATACCCATATTACTGTTAACATAACTTGGGTTGGCTAAAGGAATGGGCGTAACCGGTAGCAATATGGTTTCACTAATGCCACCACCGTAATAGTCCAAGTCACACTGTACACAATAGTTTTGATAAGCTGCATCCACGTCCGGGCGCGCTGCTGCCTCGCAAGCTGTTTGGGTATCAGTGATATTAACCTCACCTGTACTTGGATCGTAAAGCAGCCATCCGTCACCATAAAGCGAGTCTAAGTTGCTAATAAATTCACCGTCTATGTCGTAAACTTCACCCGATCCATCAAACCAAATCCCGCCTTGTGATGCATCAGAATCAATGGTTGGTGGGCAAAAAGGACCTATTTCATCGACTACGGGTTCACCTGCAATTGTGATGCGATAACAGGTTGTTTGCGTACCGCCAGACAAGGTGCAACTTTCTGTGGTGATCGTTTCGATAACAGCATCTTCGAAGAAAAAGGGTGCATCGACGGCATCCACTATCGTATCAGTATCAGTATCAGTATCAGTATCAGTATCAGTATCAGTATCGGTAGTGGTCTGTTCTTCTGTTGTATCTGTTGTATCTGTTGTATCTGTTGTATCTGTTGTATCTGTTGCACTATCGCCACAAGCAAATAATAATAAAACTAAGGAACAAATTAGTAGAGATTGGGCATGTGAGTATATTCGTTTCATGGATATATCTTTGTCTATTAACCTGATGTTACTTTAGGTTAATAAAGCGCAGATACTGTGCAGATATTCAGCAGATCCTGCACATATTTAGCTAATGGAATTTTACGTTCACATCAGTTTATAACCGACGCCATAGACCGATTGTAAGATTGGTTGCGGATCATCCGCTAAGGTGATTTTATTGCGTAGATTTTTCATATGGCTGTCGATCGTACGATGACTAACGATACGAGAATCATCATAGCAACTATGCATCAAGCTTTCTCGAGAGAGAACTGCACCAGGACGGCTAAGTAAGCTTCTAAGCAAGCGAAATTCCACCGGTGTTAGCTCAACAGTTGTGCCATTTACCTTGCACTCGAATCGCTCTGTATCAATGGTGATGTGCTTGAAGCTCAAAGTAGTTGAGTGCGCTGATGGGGTGCTAAGGGACGCACGGCGCAATACTGCCTGCACGCGCGCAACAACTTCCCGTGGCGAAAAAGGTTTGCACACATAGTCATCAGCGCCAAAACCTAATCCCATTAATCGGTCAATTTCATCTACGCGTGCCGTCAACATGATGATTGGCACTTGAGAAAATTTGCGCACGTCTTTACAAATACTTAAGCCATCTTTACCGGGTAGCATCAAATCTAATATCACACAATCGGGCATATCTGATTTTATAGCGGCTTCGGCTTCATCACCATGGTGAATAACGCGCGTTAAGTAGCCTTCTAAAGTGAGGAAGTCGACTAGGATTTGTGCGATTTTAGGTTCATCTTCGACAATTAGTACTTGTTGTTTTGTGCTCATATTCATTCCTTCGCTGCCGGTAGCTCTACCCTGATGCAAACTCCGCCTAAAGATGAAGGCGATGCGCTAATTATGCCTTGATGGGCAATGACAATATTTCGGCAGATTGTTAGGCCCAAGCCTGCGCCTGGAGCCGATCGATTTCGTGATGCGTTCTGACGATACAAAGGGTCGAACAATTTAGCACAATCTGCCTGTGGTACACCGGGTAAGGTGTCGTTTATTTCAAAGGTTACTTTATTGCCATGTTGGCTTAGGGATAAAACAATTTCTCCCCCTGTGTCGGTATACAAGATGGCGTTGTTGAGTAAATTTATAAAAAGCTGCTCTAAACGCTGTGGGTCAACCAAACAATATACAGGCTGTGCAATTGTGGCTGATACCGTCACACCTTTTTGCAGTGCTTTGGCGTTTAGCGCGGCCCGCACATTCTCGATACTTTCGCTAATATCAACGAGACTAAAATGATATTTCAAGCCACCAACATCAGACATAGATAACTGATAAAGATCGTCCACTAAGCGATGCAAAAGCAACGCTTCATGCTTTAAAGATTCGACTTGTTCTGGACCAAACGGGCGTATGCCTGCTTCTAATGCATCAAGCTCACCGATTAAAATTGTCAACGGGGTGCGCAGTTCGTGAGATATATCGGCAAACCAGCGATTTTTTGCACTGCGTGTTTCATTTAATATATGACTCAAACCGTTTAGATTTCTCATCAATGTACCGAGTTCGTCTTGACGCAAAGTATCGAGATTGACATCATAGACACCTCGACTTAATCGTTCTACGCCATGCAGCACATCCTTAACTGGTGCGGTTAACCGCCTTGCAAGTAGCCAAGAAGCAGCTCCTGCAATTAATAAACATAATAAGCCTATGCCAATACTGGCATAACGTTGCTGCATGGAAAAAGATGATGCCAACGAGCGCTCTGGTATGGTATCTAACCAACTACGTAATTCACCTACTTTCTCACCTTCTAAGTAAATCGCATGATTTAAAACCTCTTTAGCATCAGACTTTGGCTTGCTACCTGTGAGCCACTCACCTTGGGCATTGAATAGTGCGGTAGGTGGGGCGTCATTCCCATGTTCTCTTGGGCGAGGTGGTGGGCGCGCACCTTGATCATGCGGTGACGACATCAAAGGACTTGGTTGAGATAATCTAGGAGGTCTACCACCTCTTGTAGGGATTGGATCTAGATAATACGCTAAGCCTTTTTTGATGACTGGCTGCCACTTGTTCTTACGGGAGTAGGTATTTGCTAATGTATCACCGAGCAGACTAAGGCGCTGCTGCTCTAACCCTGCAACAAAATTGAGAAAACCTTGGTCAAAGCTCCAGCGAGCTAAGCCTAACGTAATCAAAAGCGTCAAGGCAGTGAGCCCGAGGAATGATAAAAAAACTTTACGGAATATATTCATATGCTGAGTATACCTGCGTGAAAGGAGCCTGCACTAGCGGCTTTGGGAAGATTAGCTAACTTCTCCATGTAATCTCCATCATTTCTGCACATTTGATCGCTAGAATTTGAGGTAGACTTAATATCGGAGTAAAAAAAGATGCAATTATCAAAATTATTTTTTGTAGCCAGTATGTTAGTTATTGGTAGTACAGGCGTTCATGCGCAAGAAGGTCGCGGACAGGGCGGGGGGGATCGTCGTCCACCGCCTGAAGCTTTTGAAGCATGTGAAGATAAATCAGAAGGTGACAGTGTGACGATTGAAACCAGACGCGGTGACACCTTAAGTGCTACATGCGAGATGATGAACGATAGCTTGGTTGCTGTCCCAGAAGATGCGAAGCGAGATTAGTCTCGCGTTTGTTTTAATACAACAATTCAAAAAGGATAAATGAAATGCAAATAAATGCTGCCAATCAATCTGTCAATACTCTCGCATCGCAAGATGTTACGCGACCTAAAGGACCACCTCCACCACCTCAGGGCGGCGTGCCTCCTGGATTAGAATCAGCCGTTTCCACTTTGTCAGATGAAGAGCAAAGTTCCGTAACGGATATGCTCGCTAGCTTGAGTAAAGATCAACAGTCATCGCTAAAGACGCAATTAGATGGATTGCGTGACGGTGCTGAAAGTTTGTCTAATGAAGAATTGGGTGCAGCATTTAATGACATATTAACGTCTTTATCGACTAATCAGTCTGACTCAGGTTCACTAAACTTAGTGGACACTTTTGCCTAGGTTGAGGTTAGATTAATATGTTTAGCTCATATTTTCAGTGGTGCCGATGTAACTATTCGGCATTACTTTTTCGGTTGTGCTAAGTTTACAGTTCGTAATCAGCAAATCTCTCGTCAATCTTTTACCAACTGATGCGCCTCACGCTGGCCCTAAAACCGCTAAACAATTGCTCTGTTAACTGACAACTCTGTTTATCTAAAAATTGAATGGTTAACTGAGATGGTTGATAGAAGTCTCTAATGGTTCGATTAATATTTTTACTTCCTTGGAAGGCTGAAATCCCAAACGCCTGACACGCTTTTTTGCCACTTTGAGACTCCAAAGTGGGTATCAACACGGTATGTAATATTTTTGCATCGATAGGCTGGCAAAATACCAAATTGTGGTAGTGATCTTTATAACGCAAACTCATACCTATTTGCTCACACAGTGCTTTAAGTTTTTCGATGCTTGTTGCTGAATCGCGTTCTATATCATCATTGACGCAAATGAGTGAAGAGTCAGTGCGTTTTATAGCATTAAAACCATCGTCTGTTGCCACCAAGTTATGGAAAGAACTGATCCGTGCGAGTAACTCAGGTAAACCGCTCTCATCAGAAAATGTTCTGCCCTGATTTAACGCATTTATTCTGCGTTGATCCAAGTCAACACCGATAACCTTATGACCCAAAGCTGCCATGCATATAGCTGATAACGCGCCACCGTGGCCTAAACCGAACACACTGATGCGTTTGCTGCTTCGGCATTGTGGCAATTGATAGCTTTGCTCGCTTCCATCACTGAATGAGACCACACGGTTGTACCCACGGGTATTATCAACCGTGAGTTGGGGCTCACTAGTATAGGCACTATAGGCTTGTGTAGTACTTAGTTGCTGAGAATTAAACATGTATGGGTCCTTTGCTATCTTACTGCTGAATTTTGAGATTTGTCTGCCACAGCGTGGCTAATGATTGGTAATTTGCAGTTCTTGTTCCATAATGAATTTAATTATTTAAAACATGCACTTAAAGAATGTAACCTATTAATACATGCACAGTAATGTTGCATAATTAAGACAGTCTTACACACCTATATAGACTAATTTACGTTGAGCTTGCTGGTATATATCGACTATCTTGAGGTAGCACATTATCTGTTGGCTAAAATCGGCCTGTTGTCGGTAGTGGAGCGTACTGGGGAATATCCTATGAAAGGCATTATCTTTGTAAAATTAAATCAGTTTGTTGACGAGTTGTGGGGAGATGAATTTTGGGACGAGTTGTTACAAGTCGCCGACCTGCCTAGTAATGGCATTTATACGTCAGTTGCCACGTATGACGATGCGGAGTTATTTACCCTAGTCGGTCTTATTATGGAAAAGAAAAGCCTTACTGCACAAGAGGCGCAAATAGCATTTGGACAATGGATGTTTGAACAACTATTGCAAGCGGCACCTCCAGAAGCTCACAAATTTACCGACGTGTTTAAATTTCTTTATGGTGTGCAAAACGTAATCCATGTTGAGGTTAAAAAACTCAATCCAGAAGCGATATTGCCCGAATTTGAGTTTCTAGAGGAAACGCCGACCACTTTGAGTTTCCATTATATTTCACCGCGAAAACTGTGTTACTTTTGTGAGGGAATCGTGCAGGGATTAGCTTCTCACACTGGGCAGCAGGTAATTGTTGAGCAAACAGAGTGTGAACACGAAGGTGATGCACGGTGTGTAATGAAGGTGACAAAAGTTGTCTAAATCAATCTCGGAACTAGAGGCAAGGATAGCCGTACTTGAGCGTAAAATAGAGCGTGAAAAAAAGGCTAGAGTGATGTCTGAGCAACATTTAGAGGTTCATTCTAGAGCATTATATGAAAGTAATCAGTCACTGCAAACATCTTTGGCTATTGCTAAAAAGAAGCAAGCTGAACTCGAGTTTTTACGACAGACATCGGGTGATGTTTCATCAGATATTTCGCTACAAGAATTGATCACGAATACGGTAGAACTAACAGGGCAGTTTTTTTCCGTTGAATGTGGGTTATTCATTGTTACTAATAACGGGCAGGCGCTTGAATCTAAAGTGGATAATATCTGGCGAGCACCAAACAAATGGGTAAGCGACCCGTCTTTTTTTAACCAAGCAATTCAATTCTTACCGCTCGAGCAACAAGAAAGCCTCAGTATGTGGTTGGTATCGCCTATTGACGATGAAGCAAGCCAGGCGCTTTCAGGCTTTAAATGGATCGTCTTTGGAAACTTCGCTCTGCTTGGCGGTAAAATTGCCTGGTTAGCTTTTTTCAGTCGTGCAGAATTTTTAGATGAAGAAGCACTATCAGTGCTAGGAACGGCACGAGAGCACTTATTGAGCGGCATTACTCGCCGCGTGACGGACGTCAGTATCCGTAAGCGCACCGTAGAGCTGCAAAATACTGTGGACCGTTTAAAACAAGCTGAACGACAATTAATTCAGTCAGAAAAAATGGCTTCCCTAGGACAACTTGCCGCAGGTGTTGCCCATGAAATTAATAATCCAGTGGGCTTTATTCGTTCTAATATAGAAATGCTGGAAGAGTATTTGCAAGATTATCAAGGTTTACACAACAGTATTGCCAAGGCGTTAACAGTTGAAGGGAAAATTGACACGCAGCAGTACAAAGCGCTTTGTGATAAATATGATTTGGCATATATCCAACAGGATGCTCAAGAATTATTGGTATCAAACTTAGATGGCTTGGATCGTGTAAAAGAGATCGTAGAAAACTTAAAAACGTTCTCCCATAGTGGAGATGGAAAATTAGAAAGCATAAGTCTTAATCTGTGTATTGAAGGGGCATTAAAGATTGCATGGAATGCGCTTAAATATGAGCATATAGTGGATAATCAACTGAATGCTGACTTGCCGCAAGTTCTCGGAAATAATGGCCAGCTACAACAAGTTTTCGTTAATTTATTTGTCAATGCTGCTTATGCTATGTCAAGCGGTGGAAAGCTGACCATAAAATCCAGTTTGACCGCCGACAAACTGATCATTGAGATAAATGACACAGGTTGCGGAATGGATAAAAAAACCTTAGATCAGCTGTTTACTCCCTTTTTTACTACTAAGCCTATTGGTGTCGGGACAGGCTTAGGATTATCTGTTTCTTATGCCATATTAGAGTCGCATAATGTGCTGACACAAGTGCGATCTGCTGTTGGTAAAGGGACGCAATTCTCTCTTAGTTTTCCTCTTCCTGAGTAGGCACTCCTGCTTGCTCAACAAAAATAGTAAAACATTCCGTTCGTTGATGCTCATACTGAGTCAATTGTTGAATTGATGTCTTTGAAAATATATGGCCTTTAGGTAAAACTAAGATATGGTTCTCAGTTAGGATATCTTCTTTTAAGCGCATGCCCTCCTCAAGATCGGTGACCTGTATTGCACTTTCGATAAACTGGCCGCTGATAACATCTGGATATTGGACTAGAATATCGATTATTTTCGCTGCGTAGCGCAAGCCTCGATACTTTTTAAGTTCAGTAATCGCCTCAGCGTTTGACAGAGGTGTTTTGCTTATACGGCCCAATTTGTAGCGCCAAAAATCCCTTGCAACCGCTAATATTTGTGCACCAATTGGAATTTGTTCCTGCATGAGTTTATTGGCTCCGCTGCCATCAACATACTCATATTGGCAGGTAATAATATCTAACTCAGCTCGTAAGTGTGTGGCGGGGCTAAGTATTTGCTCTGCGAATTTAGTTTGTTGCACAAAGATATGTTGTTGATTGAAATTTAGTTCGCAAAACGGCTTCGAATATAAGGCTGTATCCAATCCTAATAGCCCTATTTCGCCCAGTAACGCTGCAAAACTGACTTGTGTATGCTCTTTATCCGTAAGTGATAAGTGCGCGGCTAATTTACCCGATAAGTGACTCACACTTTGTGCAAATCCTCCGTCTAGATTGGGATTAATACTGATAAAATTATACAACACCCGTTGGGTCGCTAGTGTATTGCGTTTTAGCTTCCTCATGGCGAGGGTAATTTGTTTACTGCGTAGCTTTACCTTTTCATCTAAGTTGTGATTTAAGTCTTTGAGCAAGGCGTTTTGCTTATTGATTAAACGGGTTAACCGTAGGTTTTCAAGTTTGAGTTTAATTTTGGCCAGACCATCGCCAATCGCGCAGGTTAGCTCGGTATTATCCCAGGGTTTTTGTAAATATCGGTCTATGTGGCCGTTGTTAACTGCGTCGATTGTGGATGACATATCGGAGTATCCGGTCAGTAGAATACGGTAGCAATTTGGCACCAAAGCGGTTGTTTTTTGCAAAAATTCGGCACCAGACATAGAAGGCATTTTCATATCTGAGACTATAACGTGTACCGTTTTCTGTTTTAGTATCTCGAGTGCCTCTGCTCCACTTTGCGCTATTAATAATTCATAATCCTGTTTGTGCAGAACGCGCTTAATCGCCTTAAGAATATTGATTTCATCATCGACACACAAGACCGTATAAGTTTCTGACTCTTTCGGTGTTAATTCACTCATGGTGCTATCTCCAAAATAAGGTTTTGCTAGTTGATTTGCGTTTCAATAGGCGGTTTATCGCTTTGTGATGAAGCCGCAGGTAAGGTCAATATAAAGCAGCTACCTTGGGATAATTCACTCGTAACGGTGAGATCGCCGCTGTGTTCTTGAGCTATTCCAAATGAAATAGCCAGACCAAGCCCAGTGCCTTGACCTTCTGGTTTTGTGGTGAAAAAAGGATCGAATAAACGGTTGATGTTTTCAGCTGGAATGCCTTGCCCCGTGTCGCATACCGACACATAAACTAAGCCATTATGGCTATACGTTTCGATAGTGATTGTGCCTCTATTACCAATCGCTTGGCCGGCGTTAATAAGTAAGTTAGTTAATACCTGACAAATTTTTCCGACATTTATTTCAACTTCACTGACTTCTTGGAGCTTGATGATAATATCGCAGTGATATTTGAGTTCATTACTGACCATACTTAAGGTCGTCTTAACACAATTGTTGATATTGAATAACTGGAGCTCTTGGCGGTCAACTTGGGAGAATTGTTTTAGTCCTGCGACGATATCTTTCACGCGGGTTAAGCCTTCGCTTGATTCGCTGATAAGTTCTGGCATATCTTCTTGCATAAATTCGATGTTTTCATTACTAATGAATTCACCGATTTGAATTTCTAGCGTTTTTCGTTGTTCTGGGATTTCATTTTTTTGCCAATCTGAAACAAGTTGAGTGAGCTTAACGTACACTTGTGCATAATCTGATAATGACGCTAAGTTACTGTTTACAAAACCAATTGGGTTGTTAATTTCGTGAGCAACCCCAGCAGCGAGTTGTCCTAACGAAGCCATTTTTTCTGATTGAACTAACTGCTCTTGAGCACTTTTTAGCTGGAAATTAATAAGCGTTAATTGCTCGTTTTTATCTTCAAGTAGTTGGGTGCGAGCGACAACGCGCATCTCTAATGTTTGGTTCAAAGATTCCAATTCCGCTTGATAGTTTTTAACGCGCACGCATTCAGCCTTAAGGGTTTCGATCATCTGATTAAAGGCTTGTGCTACCTCTCCCAATTCATCATTTGAAGTAATAGGAATGTGGGTATCAGTAAAATCTCCAGAGATTACACTGTGAGATATTTTTTTGGCCCCAGCCTGAAGTAGTTTAAGCTGATGGGTTAAGTAATGGCCTAGCCCATAAGAAAATAATGCAACTAATATCAGCTCTATGAGCGCGATAGAGGTGGTCCATTGTTTAATTTTTTGGATGGCACTTTGCGCATTACTGACACTCATGCCAATCTCAACTCGGCCGTAGACGGTATTGCCCTCGATGATACTAGCGTACGTATCGAATACCCCGTCGTTGACATCTTCCATGTGTTGGTCTGCACTAAATCTGCGGTTTAAGGCTTCTTCTGTACCGCTTTGAGACAGCACACCATCACTACTACTGATGACGCGAGCGTATTCAATTCCAGGGTTTTTCAGTGCTTCGAGAACAAAGTCGTCTAATGACGCAAGATCATAAGACAAAACCGCATCTTTGGTGGTGGTAGAAAACAAGGTAGCCGTTGTCGAAGCGTGTTTTACCAAGTCTTTGTTCACAGAACGACTTAAAAAGGTCACTGCGGTAACCACTAATGACAAAAGTAAGATAGCCTCGATGCTAGCGATACCGAAAATGGTTTTACTGCGTAATGACATGTGAAGCCCCCTTTATCTAACCTGAACCAGTACTTTTTTCACTTAAGTGATTCTATGCCAAGGACACGAATATCTTCCCAGTCACTGTTATCTGCGGCTTCAAACGCCGCAAAATTTATCGCTTCTAATAACGCGCTACCGTTTTCGGTTTTGTGCAAATTGAGCAGGCTAGTTTGTATTTTTTGTCGTGTTTCAGATGACACATCTGGATGGCTGGCGATAGCATGGGGAGTATGAGGTTCGGTTTTCCATAATATTCTAAGTTGGTCTCTGACACTCGCTGGCGCATTATTGAATGTGCGTAATATACCACCACCCGCTGGAGATAGGCCTCGGGCTACACTGAGGTACACTGAGTCATGTGACGATACGTAGCGACTCTTCACATTGACATGATGCGCCGACAAATCGGCTTTAGGCAGCAGTGTTGCGGCAAAAGCAGCCGGTGCAGGAAACGCCATCGTAATATCATTCAATTCATTAATAGAAGTATAGGGTGCGTCTTTTCTTACTACGATAATCCCTTGAATATGTTTGTCTTTCTGTTTAGCCAGCGCTTGGTAGCCAGGAGATTCATTAAACACAACAAAATGATAAGGGTTCATATAAGCAAAGTCATATTGACCTTGAGATAAACGATGCTCGAAAATGGGAATGTTTGGCGCAGTGGTAAATACTAACTTTATACCACTGTTATCACTTATTTCACGCAATAATGGTGTCCAAAGTTTGGCTAGTTTTTTAGCCGATTGCTGCGGTACAACGGCGAACGTAAATGTGTCTTGGGCGCGAGTTTGTGCACTCAATATGAACATGCTTAATGCTATAATTATAAACTTCATCTTGTGCTCCTAAAGCAAATCACTAATGCGTTTAATTACGTAATAGTGCATCGATGGTGCTAAGTAATTCTTTATTGACAAACGGTTTGGCTAAAGCTGCATCTGCCCCTAGGTCTAGGGCTTTTTGACGTTCGTCTTCTCCTAGAGCTGAAATAATTAAAATCTTTAAAGACTTGTCGGCATATTCTTGACGAGCAAATGTCACGATGTCATAGCCATCTACGCCGGGCATGCTTAAATCGAGCGTCATTAACTGTGGTTTATAGGTTGTCAATAAGGCACCAGCCATAAATGGATCCGTGGCAATCACACTGTCGTACCCGGCTCGCTTAGTTACTCGGCTTATCGCTTTGGCTACCTGCAGTTCATCGTCGACAATCAATACCCGTTTTTCTGAAGAAGCAAAATCAGCAGGAATAGGCAGGTTGTTTTCATTTAAAAACGCAACGAAGTCTTCTTCTTTAACTCGGTTGTTACCTCCTCCTGGAAGTTTGTAACCTTTTAATCTGCCGCTATCAATCCAGCGGATAACTGTGCGCAGATTGACGTCACAGTACTTAGCTATTTCACCGGATGTTAAAGTTTTCATAGATATCTCTTAGCCGCCTAAAGTCGATGTATAAGTTATACCATCTAGCGCAAGAATGACAAATAGGACTAAAGTGTAATATGTGACAATGGCGACATTGTGCAATTATTAGTCTCAAGAAATTAGCCGACATCATTTAAACGATAGGAATAATTCCATGAGACAGTTAATTGCAGCTATTACATTGACGCTTAGTTCGACGGCTTACGCGAGCAATATATATGTCTTTGGTGATGCGGTATTACGTTACGAGAATGAAAGTCAGCATGTTAACTTGCCTGATAGAGAACGCTTACGCGCTATTTTCCGTTTAGGTATTAAAGGTAACATCACCGATAACTGGTCAGCTCAAGGACGTTTGAGCACGGGTCTAAAGAATAAACAGAACGTGCCGGCGATAACGCTGATTCGCTTCAATACTCAGCCTCAGCCTGATAGGGATGTATTTGTTGAGCGCTTATTTCTAACCGGGAAATTTACCGATGCAAATCTGTATATCGGAAAAATACCTTGGAAAACTAAACACATAACAGATGTGTTTTGGGATCGTAATTTAAACCCTCTAGGTGTGCATCTAGATTATCGTTTATCTGAGCGGCATCAACTACAACTTGCCTCGCTCAAACCACTCGACGGTAATAGTGACGTGGTGGGCTTATTGAACATAGTTCAATGGAACATAAAGTTCAGCTTTGACAAAGTTAAAGTGACAATCTCACCTTCCTATGTTGATTATAAAGGCCAGTCGAATGCTCAGTTCGCCAAGAAAGATACCCAATTGGACAATCGCTTTTTACGTTTATCGAGTAGTCTTAGTTTTGAGGGATACCAATTGGGTGTGGATTTAGGTCAGTCCTTGAATGACTTTCACCAGTTTGAACAATTCAGCGATCAGAAAACAAGTGTAGCGGTGCAATTAAAGCATGGAAAACTCGCGCAGGCAGGCGATTATTCTTGGCATTTACGGTATTTACATGTTGAGCGTTTCGGCGTTATCACTGAATTCGCCCAGAATGCTACTGCTCGATTCGCCACATCCAACGTGCAAGGTTTAGACGTGAGATTGCGTCGAAAAATGGCGGATACATGGTGGTTAGGCGCACGCGTTAGCGATATGCGAACGATCGAAGGTCCAGAAGAGCAAGGGCTGCGAATTCGTTTCGAAGGTCAGTACAAATTTTGAGTCTTATTATTATGTCTTACAACAAAACTTTAGAGGCAGGCCACAATGAATAGCCAGCAAGCACACGTTACTCCAACAACAGGCAAGCTATTAATTGTCGATGATGAACCCAATATTTTATCGTCTTTAAAGCGCTGTTTAGTTAAAGCTCCTTTTGAGATTTTTATTGCCAATAGCGCCCAAGAAGGGTTAGCCATTATGAAAGAACACAGCATTCAGGTAGTGTTATCAGATTTTAGAATGCCGATTATGTCTGGGGCAGAATTTATCGATCAAATTAAAGCAAGTTACCCTGATGTTATTTCTATGGTACTCAGTGGATTCGCCGATTTTGACTCTGCGATTAGTCTGCTAAATAGCGGCGCTGCCCATAAATTCTTGCGTAAGCCGTGGAATAATCAACAGATAATTGAAGAAATTGAGCAAGCGTTTGCTGAATACCACGCTCGCGTGCTTAATCGTCGGGTGTTAGAGGGGGAGCATAATCCTGAGTATTATGCTTTTGAACAAGCAGTGCGAGATAGATTTGCCGAGCAACAAGAATTCTGTTTAGTGTCACTCAAAATTAAAGATTATGACTTTCTAGAGCAGCATGCTGGCCCAACGATTTTTACGGGCTTACTAACTGAGATTAGGGGGTTAGTGCATAACGAGTTGCCTCAAGGGAGTCAAACCTTTGCTTTTGATAGCGGCAAAATATTTATTATTATTCCGGATTATGAAAATGAAACGATGATCCGTAAGCGTTTAACGATCATTAATCACAAGTTAAACGAGCCAAACACGCAACGTAAAGGCTGCGTGAAAATTAACTGTGTAATGGGCTATGCTCTAGCACCCACTGATGGAGACGACCCAAGTAGCTTGATGGAAAATTTACGTTGTGCATTTTCTGTTGACAGCGTCGCTGCGGAGCATTTATGTCGTTTTGATTCAGCCTTAAGAGACTTGCAACAACGGCAGCTCAAAATTAAGAATTCAATTAATGGGGCATTACGCGACAATCAATTTTTACTGCACTTTCAGCCTAAAGTACGCTTGCCGGATCAACAGATAGACAGCGCTGAGATTTTAATTCGTTGGCAGCACAATGAACTTGGCTGGATACCACCGAATGAATTCATTAACTTAAGTGAGCTCGATGGCCAAATAGAACAAATTGGGGAGTGGTTGATTGCCCAAAGTGTTAAAAAAATAGCTGAGCTGCACCGTTTTAGTAAAGATTTAAAGCGGGTAGCCATCAATATTTCTGCACGCCAGTTAGCGAACCATAGCGTGGTAGAGCAATTCGAAAGCTTGTTGGATCAATATGGGTTGCCGCCATCGTTAATTGAAATAGAAATTACCGAATCCTGTTTGATACAAGACTTTGAGCAAACTTTAAAAGTGCTGTGGGAGCTCAAAGAGCTTGGCGTTAGTATTGCTATGGATGATTTTGGAACGGGATATTCGTCATTTGCTTATTTAGCTAAGTTACCAATAGATGTCTTAAAGCTGGATAAAGTGCTGGTGGATGGCATTGAAGACTGCAAAGAAATTCAAAGTATGATCGCGGGTTTGATCACTATGTGTCATGAGTTAGGTATATCTGTTGTCGCGGAGGGCGTCGAACTAGCGGGGCAGGTTGAACTGTTAAAACAGTACAAGTGTGACTACATTCAAGGTTATTTTTTCAGCAAGGCACTGCCCAAACCTGAATTTGAGATGCTACTCTTACAACAGCCATTTATGATTTAGTACTTGCTGTTTATTTGGGGCAAATCAATCAATACTAATACCGCGCCTTGACCACCCCATTCTAATGGCGCTTGATGAAAACCTTTGACACTGGGATGTTGAATTAACCAATTAGGCACGTTCTTTTTAAGCACGTAACTGCCGATGCCATGTACGATACACACACAGTGATAATGTTGTTTTTGTGCAGCATAAATTAATGCCGCTATTTCCAATTTCGCTTGCTCTTTATTCAGGCCATGTAGGTCCAAAATTAGATCTGGCGGATATTCACCCCGTCGTAAGCGTTTTACCTCAAAGGTATCTGCGCCGGGTTGTACATACTTAAGGGGTTGGCTTGTGTCGAAATACCCTTCGAAGCCATCGGAAAATTGAAATGTGGCATTCTGTTGCTTAAGGTCGCTTTGCGGATCGTGCTTTTTACCTATCAGGGTAGATTTAAGCTTGCTGGAAAAGCGTTGAGGCGGTATTTTGTCCTGCTTTAATGGCTTTACATCGGTAAACTCACTACGAAATAGTGCCGTATCGGATGATTCAGGTGTGGCATTTTTTTTCATAATGTTAGGCAGTTTACTGGATATAAGGCGGTCATGACGGCAAGTTTAACAAAGTCTTGGTGTTGAAACTATGTAAGGCGCGTGTTTAAGCCAAACAAATTTAGGTAGAAAATGAATAATAGTGTGGATATTGAACAAGCTATAACTGACATGCATTCGATGTTAGATATGGTACGTTGGGCGGTCAGTCAATTTAATCAAGCTGGTTTGTTTTATGGTCACGGTACCGACAATCCTTGGGATGAAGCGGTTTGTCTGACGCTACACACACTCAATTTACCGCAAGATATGCTCAAACAAACCGGAGAGCAACTTTTTCAAGCTCGCTTAACCGAGACAGAAAAGCGAGATATAGCGACTTTAGTTCAACGCCGAGTCGAAGAGCGTATTCCATTGGCTTACTTGATAAACCAGGCATGGTTTTGTGGTTTACCCTTTTATGTTGATGAACGTGTACTGATACCCCGTTCGCCATTTGCTGAACTAATAGACGATAAATTTGCTGAGTGGTTATTGGCACCTCCAACTCATATTCTGGATTTGTGCACCGGCGGGGGGTGTATAGCGATTGCGTTAGCATATGCTTTTGACGGGGCAACCGTGGACGCTGTGGATATTAGCCCTGAGGCCCTTGAAGTTGCTGATCTCAATATTATTGAACATCAGTTAAGTGATCGGGTATATCCGATACTGTCTGATTTAATGGCGGCCTTAAAAGGTCAGAAGTACGATTTGATTGTCAGTAATCCCCCCTATGTCGATGCAGAAGACATGGCTGATTTACCTGATGAATTCCATCACGAGCCTGAGTTAGCATTAGCTGCCGGAGATGATGGTTTGGATCTTGTACATAAAATGCTCCGCCAAGCGCCCGAGCACTTAACTGACGATGGTTGGTTGTTTGTTGAAGTAGGCAACAGTCAATTCCATATGGAGCATGTTTATCCCGATTTAGACCTACAATGGGTTGAGTTTACGCGGGGAGGTCACGGTGTTTTTGCCATTAGTAGAGCAAATTTAGTGGCTTACTTTGCCCAATAGCTGCCTGAAGCAGCTATGAGTAGCATGTAAAGCAATATATATAAATCGAATACAAGGAACACACTATGGCTGGCAACACCTTTGGCAAGCTTTTTACGTTAAGTACCTTCGGCGAGAGTCATGGTATTGCAATCGGCGGCGTGATCGACGGTTGTCCTCCTGGTTTAGAAATAAGCGAAGCGGATCTGCAGATAGATTTAGACCGACGTAAGCCAGGTACATCGCGTTACACCACTGCGCGTCGCGAAGAAGACGAAGTACAAATTTTATCTGGGGTGTTTGAGGGTAAAACCACGGGTACAAGTATTGGTTTACTGATTAAAAATACTGACCAACGCAGTAACGATTACTCGAAAATAAAAGACACCTTTCGTCCAGGACACGCTGATTACACCTATCAGCAAAAGTACGGACTGCGAGATTATCGTGGTGGTGGTCGTTCTTCAGCTCGAGAAACGGCAATTCGTGTTGCAGCTGGTGGGGTGGCTAAGAAGTATTTGAAAACGCATCTAGGTATTGAAGTGCGTGGCTACTTGTCGCAACTCGGCCCGATTAAAATCGATAAAGTGGACCACAGTGTCACCAACACCAATCCCTTTTTCTGCCCAGATGAAAGTAAATTAGAAGCATTGGATGAATATATGCGTGAATTGCGTAAGCAGGGTGACTCGATAGGGGCGAAAGTTTCGGTGGTCGCAACGAATATGCCGGTTGGATTAGGCGAGCCTATATTTGACCGTTTAGATGCAGATTTAGCTCATGCGATGATGGGGATCAACGCAGTCAAAGGCGTTGAGGTTGGGGATGGTTTCGCTACAGTAGAGCAAAAAGGAAGCGAACACCGTGATTTGATGTCCAGCGATGGATTTAAATCAAACCGTTCTGGTGGCGTGTTAGGGGGAATTTCAAGTGGCCAAGACCTAGTCGTACATATGGCTCTTAAGCCTACATCAAGTATTAGCGTACCTGGGGAAAGTATCGATATTAACGGTCAAAGTGCTGAAGTTATTACCAAAGGTCGACATGATCCTTGTGTTGGTATTAGAGCTGTGCCAATCGCTGAAGCTATGATGGCGTTGGTGTTGATGGATCATTATCTACGTCACCGTGGTCAGAATGCTGATGTGCAATCTATTACGCCTATTATTCCTGCCCACGCTAAATAAGATTTTCGGTGGTATCTACTCAGGCAGCATTTTCCAGAGCCAATTTGGTGATGCTGTCGTTGACCTTTTTTTTATATTTTGGTCAACTCGGCGTATTGGTTCCGTATCTAGGCGTCTTTCTTGATGGCCGAGGTTTTAACTCCGAAGAAATAGGCGAACTGTTCGCGCTGATCACCTTGATGCGTATTATTGGGCCTAATTTATTTGCGTCCTTTGCAGATAGAACGGGAAAATCTCTACGGATATTGCAGTTTGGCGCTTTTCTTACCTTCGCTACTTTTTGTTCAGTTTTTTGGTTAAATAGTTTTTGGGGACTAACGCTAGCGTTTGGTCTGATGATGCTTTTTTTTACCGCCATAGCACCTCAAACAGAAGTGATCACCCTAAGCAGTGTACGAGGAGATGCAACAAAATATAGCCATGTGCGTTTGTGGGGGAGTGTCGGTTTTATCGTACTCACCGTATTGGCAGGCAAACTCATTGATGTGTTTTCCAGCGAAGCACCGATTTATATTAGTGGCGCGGTATTACTGAGTTTATTTTTAATTACGCTGAGATTAAAAGAAGCTTCAACCTCGGAAAATGACCAGGCATCTGAACAGTCCATTTGGGGAAAGGTACGCAATAAAGTTTTTATTGTTTTTATTTTGTCATCCATCTGTATACAAATAAGCTTTGGGCCATATTATAGCTTTTTCGCTCTTTATGCTCGAGACCTCAATTATAGTGGCCAAGAAACGGGTGGATTAATTGCTTTGGGCGTTGCAGCGGAGGTCATTATTTTTTTATTGGCTGGAAAGCTAATTAGCCGCTTTGGTATTAAATGGACGCTATTGATTAGTATGCTGCTGACTGCTTTGCGTTGGTATTTATTGGCTATAGCTGCGCAGTACTGGCCAACATTAGTGGTTAGTCAGCTATTACATGCCTTTAGTTTTGGCTTAATTCACGCCGCATCAATTAATTTTATCCATCATTTTTTCGGGGGGCTGTTTCGTAGTCAAGGACAAGCCCTTTACACCAGTATTGGTTTTGGTATAGGTGGTGCTGCTGGCAATTATGGCGCAGGATTAATATGGCAACAGGGGCAGGGCGCAGAATTCGCTTTTACCTTGGCCACAGGATTTGCATTATTAGGTGCTGTTTTGGTGGCGTGTATTCCTAGTCGACTGATGTCCAAATAATTACTCTGTTTCATCTGACGAAAAACGTAGGATAAAGCGCTGCTATTAACATTTTTTTTACATGCAGTTTATTTTGTATGTATTTGATTTGATATTGATAAAGAAGGGCTTGTTAGACCAGTAGGAGTGATAAAAAATGTTGACGTAGGTGTGAAGGATGGTATCCTAATTGCGCTTGAAAGTACGTTTGATATTTATGCACACTGTTTCGATGTTCCATTGTAGTACCTCGTCTTGTATATCATAAGTAATAGCAACACGCTTCAGCAAACCTCGCCTTGAAAAAGGTTTTTAATTACTCTTGAAAATATAGGAAAAGACTATGTCTACTACTACTGGTACAGTTAAATGGTTCAACGAATCTAAAGGTTTTGGTTTCATTCAGCAAGAAAATGGTCCTGACGTATTTGCTCACTTCCGTGCAATTACTGGTACTGGCTTCAAAACACTAGCTGAAGGCCAAAAAGTTGAGTTCACCGTAACTCAAGGCCAAAAAGGTCCTCAAGCAGAGAATATCGTAGTACTTTAATTCAAGCTTGCTTGATTAAATACGAATTCCAAAAAAAGGCAAACTCATAGTTTGCCTTTTTTTATGCTTGAAATTCAGTATGCTAGATTGAGGAGAATTAACCACTTTGCCGTCGTCACTGATTAATATGGCAAAGGGTATTTTATGGCAATAAAATTAAGATTTAGCAGGCACTAAATCGTTAACTCGCCCTTAATATTACTGATCAACTTTTGTTTCATTTCATCAGTGCTTAAATCCTTACTTAGCAAATAATGTAATTTTGCTAAGGCAGCTTCGGGCGTCATATCACCTCCTGACAATACACCAACATCTTGCAAAACATTACCGTTGGCATAACCAGACATATTGACTTTTCCCCTCAAGCACTGGGTGCAATTAACAATCAATATGCCGTTATCGTTGGCCTTTTTCAGCTCGTTAATTAACGCTGCATTTTGTGGCGCATTTCCTACGCCGTAGCTGAGCAATATAAGCGCCTTAACGGGCTGCTGAAGAATATTACGTATTACCTCAGCGCTTATCCCTGGATACAGGCTAACTACGCCTACAGGCTGGGGGGTGACGCTGCTTACAATAAGTGGTTGCTGACTTATGGGTGTGACTTTACCTGCTTTAACCTCGATATTAATACCGGCTTTTAGCAACATGGGAAAGTTAGGGGATCCGAAAGCATCAAAACCGTCAGCGTCTAATTTACGACTGCGGTTACCGCGAAACAGTTTATTATTGAAATACAAACCGACTTCAGGGATTGGATAGTTCGCAGCTAAATACAGTGCATTTAACAGATTTTCCTGGCCGTCAGAACGTAATTGAGCTAATGGAATTTGTGAACCTGTGACAATCACCGGTTTACCTAGGTTTTCTAACATAAAAGACAATACCGATGCTGTATAGGCCATGGTGTCAGTGCCGTGAAGAATAATGAACCCATCGTACTCTTGATAATTACGCTGAATATCGTCGGCGATTTGCTGCCAATCTCTGGGGCTCATATCAGCGGAGTCGATCAAACTTTCATATTCGTTGATGGTAAAGTCAGGCATTTCCTGGCGATGAAATTCAGGCATATTTGCTATAGTGTCTGACAGGAATCCAGCCGCGGGGATATAGCCTTTGGAAGAAGGGCGCATTCCTATGGTGCCGCCAGTATATGCAACGTAAATTTGTTTCTTCAACGTGAGTACTCTTATTGTCTTAACCAACGAAATTGTAACGCAAGTAGGGCGAAAATATCTGACAACAATGTATTCGCTGTTCTGGGCTAAAACTCATTTGGATAAATCAACCGAGCTGCTTGCGTTTCAAAACGTGCCAATAACTGAGAGAATACAGGCTCTCCTAATAATACATCTAAATCACTCATCAACTGATTAACATCAGTATGTGGTGTGTTACAACAAAGCTGATACTGACTGATTAGTTTCGTCAATGAGGTCTGATGTTGGTTGGTTAATATATTATCGGCAAGAACGAAGAAATAGGCGCTTCCCCAATAAGCCGATGGGTATTGCCTTTTACTCATTAATCGCCTAGCGATAGTTGCCGGCGGCAAATCACTTTTGAACCACTTTAGGTGAGGCGTAATTTTCTTTTTATAATTTTCATCAATGGTGCCTGTTAGTACTTTTGCATTTGCCATTACTTGGTACTGCATAAAACTGGCAAATCCCTCGGCAAGCCAAGCGTAGTCTCCCCCGAGATAAGGAATCGCTAAGTGGCTTATCTCGTGATAGATAGTCCAATCGTTAATGAATTTTTCTTGCTGAAAACGACTATCAACATGTAAGTAAATACGCTGAGGAGTATCCCTGCGTGTGTAAGCCCAAGGCACAGGTTGATTAGACTTCTTGGGCACTAAATGGAATATCAATCGGCTTGGATACACACCCAAAGTATCTCGTGTTGCGTTAACACCTACTTTTATCCACTGTTTCAATTTGTCTTTATCTGCAGGACTAAAACGCTTAAATCCGTGTATTTCAAACTGGTCGAATTCACCGGCATTTATTTTTTTTATTCTACTCTCAACCCGTTGCGCACGCACTTCTTGGTTGTCCAGAAAAACAGGTTCAGCGTAAAGGCTCAGATTAAAAAAGATCAATAACGCAAGCAGGCCGCGACAGCAGAAGTTCGATACATCCTTATATGAATCGCTTTTGGTACGGTTTATAAGTTGGGGTAAACGCAATGGCTTTTGGTTCATTTGAATTCAGCTAAGGCAACGATTAAACATCTGTATTGCCATTTGGTAGCAATAAAGCGCTAACGCGGGATCGTACCTGTCTCCTTCGTCGCGCATAAATGCATGTTGGGCGTTTAGCTCATGCCAGGTGTAATTTAAATCATTATCTTGCATGGTGGAGTGAATCAGCTCTCTTCCTTCACGAGATACGTGAGGGTCTTGCTTACCAAAAATCATGCACAGCTCTGCCTTAATTGTAGGACATTGGCTTAATGAGTCGTTGCCGTGTGCACAGGGCAGGGTGTTGGAGTGAATGTCCGTTGGATACAAACAAAAAGCACCATCAATTCTTGGGTTTAGCGCGGCTCTAAATGCGAGATGGCCGCCAATGCACACTCCCATACTGCCGACTTTACCGTTGCAGTAGGTTTGCGCATCGACAAAATTGATCAAGCTTTGGGTATCGTTGTCATGCTGTTCTAACTGTTTTGTAAGTTTATCTGCATTACCTTTATCTTTGCCTATATCGTCATAAGCAAGCACAGTTCCCATGGGATTTAACTCATGAAACACTTCTGGTACAAACACAACAAAACCATGACCAGCGAGTAATTTTGCGCTGCGAGTAATGGGCGCGGTCTCTTGGAATATTTCTGAGTAGAAAATAATACTAGGGTAAGAACCTTCGTCTAGGGGACGATATATGGAGGTTTGCATATCGCCACTAGGCGTCGAAATAATTTTTTGTTGGGATTGAATGATCATGGCTGACTGAAATCGTTAGGTAGTAGATGAGGTTAAGAGTAAAGGAAGGCGGTCGATCTTTGAAGAAAAAGATAGTAACGGCTGTGCAGGGCCGCATTAAAGCTGATACATTAGCGCCGCAAAAAATAAACCAAAAGGAGTAAAACGATGTTTAACGTAAATGAATATTTCGAAGGTAAGGTAAAATCTATCGCATTTGATACAGCTGTAGGTAACTCTACGTTAGGTGTGATGGCGCCTGGTGAGTATGAGTTCGCTACCTCACAACATGAAACTATGAGCGTTGTTAGTGGCGCTATGACCGTTTTGTTACCCGATGCGAGTGATTGGAAAACATTTACCGCTGGTCAAGTATTTACCGTCGATGCAAACGTAAAGTTTAAAGCCCAAGTATCTGTTAACACTGCCTATCTTTGTGATTATATTTAACCTATGTTGTGATAGGTGAGTATTTAGCATGCAAAAAACCGTTAAGAAGCTAGATAACAATGTGATCAAAGCCCTGACTAATGTCTGTGAGCTTGCCAAACGAAAAGTATCAGGCTTTCAATGGATTACCCATACAGCCAGTTATGATCGGTTTCCGGCTAGCTTAACGGTAATTTGCGTGTTTGATACGCAAGCGTCTCTTGAACAAGCTAATGTAGAAGAGCAAGATATCTATTTACGACGTCAGATCCAAACTCAATTATTGAAAGTGGGAATTAAGTTAAAGGATGCAAGGCATCACGTACGTTTTGACAGTGAGCAGGCTTGTGAAGCACAAAATAACGGCAACTGGCAACTGCGTATAAAGACTCACTAACGTTCATTACACGTAGAGCAGATATAATCCAATGTTTAAATTTTGGTATAAAGAATTTCCGCAATATCCGTCTGATCATCCAGATTACTGGCGAGTACGGTTGATTATTCATGCGTTATTGATTGTTAGCTGCTATTTTTGCATCCTCACCATGACGAATTTAGTGGCGTTCAGTAATTATACATTTGCATTGCTCGATGGTACGGGATTATTAATATCATTAGGTATTTACGTTTACTTTCGTAAAACTGAAAAAGTAGATTGGGCCGCATGGGCTGTGACGATTTTAATTACGTCAATTGTACTGCTATTCGTTATGTCTGCAGGTGGATATAGACATTCTTTGTTTTGGGCAACTATTATCCCTCCTGTTGCATTCTTTCTTCTTGGCAAAAAGTGGGGGAGCTGGGTTATCGGCAATATTTGTCACCGCAAACGGGATCCTACGGATTCGCAGCTTTGTTGAACGTTATCGAGGTGAGTGCCGCTCATATATTGTTATTTCGCTTCTATGAGCATACTCGATCGTCGGCTTACCGACAGTTGGCTATTCGTAACACCGATATTCTTAGAATGGCCGAAACCGATAAGTTAACTGGCCTCTATAACAGAGAAAAATTGGATTACGTACTCGCTCAATTAATACAGGTAAAATCGGATAAAAATGGGTTAAGCGTGATGATTCTGGACATTGATCACTTTAAGAGCATCAATGATCAATACGGTCATCTAGAAGGGGATAGGGTACTCACTTCCTTAGCGATTGAATTGCAGCAGTCAATGCGAAATGAAGATATTGTTGCTCGCTGGGGCGGAGAGGAGTTTGTGGTTGTTTGCGTTAATGCTTCATTGACTACGGCAATGGCACTGGCTCAACGTTTACGAGCCAATATTGCGAATATGACTATTTCCGGTAAGCACTTAACGATCAGTGTGGGAGTAGCACAACGTCAGTTGGATGATAATGCAGAGTCTTTGTTAGACCGAGCAGATACTGCACTTTACAAAGCTAAGCGAGACGGCAGAAATAGAGTGTTAGCCGCCTTATAACGATATTAATATCCGAAGTGATTAATACCAATACACGTAATTTTCATGGTTTGGAAATTAATTCAGGAAGAGCCTGTGAAGCAAAATAATATTATACCAAATGTACGTTTTCGCTTTTTAAATTTAGATAAAATGCAGGCATTTACGCTTTCTAGGGAAGTAGAAGGAGCATCTTATCGTGAATTAGCGGTAGCAGGCCGATACGAAGGCAGTGTGGATTTAAAAGAGCAGCGTTTGGATGCATTGAATATATTTTTTGTGCGTCAGCAAATTGCTTTAGACGAATGTGATATTTTCGTCAGTGCTAATTTACCATATCAAGATAGTGTTGTGGTGACACCAAGTATAGTGAATAGATTACTTAAGCATATTGATTGTCAATTGACCTTTTCGATAGTGAACTGCGATTAGTCATACTTTATCGCAATACACTACAATACCCACAGTCATTAAGGTTTTTTATTCGCTAACCGCTCAATGATATCTCTGTGCTGAGGAAACTGTATGAGTAGTTCATCTCGACTAACGTCAACCATGTCCTCTGCTTCCCATCCAGGTGCGACTGACTCACTGACCAGGCCGTAAGTTCCAGTTGTCAATTCAGCAGCTTTGTAGGTACCACCTGGAACCGCGAGTTGAAGTTGCTGACCATTTTGAATATCGGGTCCAACCACCACTTTTTCATAGCGGCCATCAGGGTAAATCATGTGATATGTAATGGGGGAACCCATATGATAAAACTCAATGCCGTCAGAATATTTGGTGTGAAAATGATCAACGTTATTATCATCAGTCAACATGTAAAAGATGGCTGTCATGGTTGTTCTATCACCGCGAGATGTGGCGACTTTATCCCTATGCTGGGCTTTGAACGTTTGGCGAAAATAACCACCCTCAAAATGATGAGATAAATTGAGTTGTGAAATAACTTGCTCTTTTGTGAGTGCAGGAACTTCCTGGTTGGCTTCAATATGTGTTGAGGTAAACGCTACGCTCGTTATTAACCCCAATAACATTAGTGGATTGTAAATCTTGAATTTAGACCATGTTTTAAAGAAAGTATGATTCTGCATGTCGTTCATTTTACTCTTTTGTTAGCGTTTAATTAATTCACTTAAAAAGTTTACTGGATCAGGAAAGTGGGTTGACTGCTTCATCTAGAGTTACAGTTTTTGCATCCACTCGGTCGATGATTTTTATAATCGTGGTTTGCACCGTTTCGTCTTTACGGATATCACTAGTGCTATTGAAACTTTCAACCATTGGCTCTGCTTCTTCTTGTTCTATAAAACCTACTTCCACCCTAGTCGCTAGCTCAGCACTGGGGCCAAAATAGCAGATACTTATCATTGGATAACCGTGAAAGCCGCGTTTGACTCGTTTATCAATGCGCTTATGTGCTTTGTCTAAATTCATTTTATTTACTCGTTTCTCAATCAATAAACTGTTGGTTAAAATGTTACGATTTACTCAGCGCTTATTATATTCAATATAACCTTGTCAGTCGCTGGGTTAATCACTTTATTATTCGCGTCTTTAAATTGTAGTAACACACGTCTAGATTACCGTTACCTTTAAAATGAAAAAATTCATTCCCGAGTGTTCGTCCACCGTCTAGGCGAGAGATCACAGCATCTGAGTACTCATTTTGAACTTGTACATGAATACGGTCCTGTGAAGGTACGTCATGGGCAAGTTTAACCCAAACTATACCTGTGCGCTTTGTTGGGTCTTCAATGACACCACTAGGGACGTTAACAGATGCTCTTTTAATACTTTGCACATGATCCATGCCGTAAATGACTTTACCAAGCACGCTCATATTTCTATCCAGGTGACGAGTTGCCTGACCAATAGTGATATAAAACTCTGTACTGGCGGTGTTCAGGGCATTGTTTCGACCCATAGCAACGACGCCGGGACAATGCACAAGCCATTCTTTATTGGCTTGCTGATCGCGACCTGCTGCAAAACCGTTTAAGAAGCCTGTTTGCGGTGCCATAAAATCAGGTGATTGCACTACCATAAATTCCTCTGAAGGTGCTTTTTCACTTAATGAGCGACTTGATGAGCGACTTAATTCCGCGGGGAGCTGTTTGCTATATTTATGCTGTTTACTTTCACTTACATCGCCACCTTGGGCGACAAACCCGTCTATAACGCGATAGAAATCGAGCCCATCATAAAATCTATCCATGACTAAGTTTTTAAATTGCGCAACATTCATGGGTGACATAAACGGAGCGAGCTCCATAATCACTAGACCTGTTTCAAGCTGCATATAAATTAAGTTGTCGCTGTCTGGACTGCGCCATTCATTTTGAGAATGGTTTGTGCTGCTTGAGATCACAGTGGGCTCAGGTGGGTGTTGTGCCTGAGTTGCTGAGGTCGATGTGCAGATGAGCACACTTAACACAACGATATATCGAATATAGGTACTTGGTGTAAGCATTATTATTGTTTTTAGTAATAGGTATGACTGCGACTATAGAAACAAAAAACTCGCCGATTGGCGAGTTTTGTTTTAACGCAACTATAACGTAAGTTGCTTAGCTTTATTTAACTTCAACACCGGCCGCTTGTTTGTCTGCATGGTAACTTGAACGTACCATAGGCCCACATGCGGCATGAGTGAAACCAATATCCTTAGCAATCACACCTAGTTCATCAAACTCTGTTGGGTGAACATAGCGCTTTAATGGAAAGTGATGCTTGCTTGGTTGTAAATACTGACCAAGGGTAAGCATTTCAACGTTGTGAGCACGTAGGTCTTTAAGTACTAAAGCAATTTCTTCTTTGTTTTCACCCATGCCCATCATCAAACCAGATTTGGTTGGGATCTCAGGATGCTGCTCTTTGAATTTCTTTAGAAGATCGAGAGACCATTGGTAGTTAGCGCCTGGACGGCACTCACGGTATAAACGTGGAATGGTTTCTAAATTATGATTAAACACATCTGGCACACCATTCTTTAAAATCTCTAATGCAGTGTCCATACGGCCACGAAAATCAGGCACCAATACTTCAATTTTAGTACTAGGGCTGTGCTCACGTATAGCATTTATGCAATCAACAAAATGTTGTGCACCACCGTCGCGTAAATCATCCCGATCGACTGAGGTAATAACAACATATTTCAGCCCCATTTCAGCGATGGTTTTAGCCAACTTGATAGGCTCTTCGGCACTCGGTGGTAATGGCTTGCCATGGGCTACATCGCAAAACGGACAACGACGCGTACATATATCACCCAGGATCATAAACGTAGCAGTACCGTGATTGAAACATTCTGCTAAGTTAGGGCAACTGGCTTCTTCGCATACAGAATGCAAATTATTTTTGCGCAAAGTCTTTTTAATATGATCGATGCGATCTGTTGTGCGTGGCAGCCTGATTTTGATCCATTCAGGCTTACGTAACATCTCTGCCTTTTCAGTAGGCATGATAGTGATCGGAATATGTTTTACTTTTTCATCATCGCGGAGTTTCACTCCGGCTTGTGGACGTGCGTTACTCATCAAAACCTTCTTTGTTTTCGACGCTTGCAATACCAAGCAATGAACATAATTTTTCGGCGATAGCGGGGCCAGCGACCGCTAAGGTGTTAGGCCCATCTAATTGAGTGCAATCTATCATTTCTAGACCAGCATAACCACAAGGATTGATACGCTGAAATGGCGCTAAGTCCATATTTACGTTGAGTGCCAAACCGTGGAATGAGCATCCCCTACGAATACGTAGACCGATGGAACAGACTTTTTTGCTATTAACATACACACCTGGCGCATCGGCGCGAGGGTAGGCATCAATAGAATATTCTTTAAGTGTTTCAACTATACAGCTTTCAAGTGCGGTGACTAATGCACGCACACCTAAAGAGTGGCGTTTTAAATTAAGTAACACGTACATCATTTGCTGGCCAGGGCCGTGATACGTCACTTGCCCCCCGCGGTCAACTTTAACCACTGGAATATCACCCGGTGCGAGTACATGCTCTTCTTTGCCAGCTTGGCCTTGGGTGAACACCGGATCATGTTCGACCAGCCAAATCTCGTCTGGACTATTGGCGTCGCGTGTATCGGTGAATTCCTGCATCGCTTGCCAAATTGGCAAATATGCTTGACGGCCAAGTTGGCGAAGAATAACGGGAGCGGTGTTGTTCAAACCTTTAGGGTGTCCTGTTTCAGAAAAAGCATGGGCTTAAAGCACCATGCGCACTAATTCAAGTTTGGATAACTCAGTGTAAATGGTTTCCATATGGTCTTTGCTGGTTACGCGCACACTGATAGACAACGAGTGATAGTTGCCTTTCGAGCTTGCTTTAACGCGTGGCGAATAATCGCCAGGAGCGTGATTTTGTAAGCAGTTAACTACGTGATCGGGTAAAGATTCATCCGCGACGCCCAATATCTTGAACGTTTGGTGGCAGGGGAAATCGAGTAGTTTATCAAATTGAGTATCCATAATGTCTTTTTCAATGTTCCTTAGCTATCAAAACCAAGCTGCAGTTTTACGAAGTCTACAAGGCGGTCAATCATGCCACCTTCTTTTACTTCTTGTAATGTAACCAAAGGATATTCGGCTACGTCTTCACCGTCCAGTTGCAAAAACAGTTTGCCCACTACTTCGCCTTTGGCAAGTGGTGCTTCAAGCTTCTTGTCTAGCTCGAAGTTAGCTTCTAAATTTTTACTCTGGCCGCGAGGGATAGTAATGGGGGTATCTTGAGAGATACCAAGATCGACGGTTTCTTTATCGCCCATAAATATACGGTGTGACACGAAGCTCTCGCCTGCTTTATAAGGGGTGATCGTTTCATAAAATCTAAACCCATATTTAAGCAGTTTTTTATTTTCTACTTTACGTGCTCGTTCGCTATCCGCACCCATGACTACGGCGATCAAGCGCATGTCACCTTGTGTCGCAGAAGACACTAAACTATAACCCGCATCAGACGTATGTCCCGTCTTGATACCGTCTACATTTAAGCTTTTATCCCACAGCAAACCATTTCGGTTGTACTGTTTAATATTGTTGTAGGTGAATTCTTTCTCGCTGTAAACCTTATATTCTTTCGGCACATCGGTAATCAGAGCGCGGGCCAATATCGCCATATCGCGTGGCGAGGTGTAATGGTCGCCGTCTTGTAAACCATGGCTATTAACAAAATGTGTTGAGGTCATGCCTAGTTTTTCGGCATGCAGATTCATCATGCTAGCGAAGGCATCTTCACTACCAGCGATATGTTCTGCCATTGCAACGCAGGCATCATTGCCTGATTGCACTATGATGCCACGGTTCAAATCGCCCACAGATATTTGTGTGCCTACTTCAATAAACATCTTAGATGAATCAGGAAAGTTTTTAGCCCAAGCATTTTCAGATATGGTAACCATATCAGTATCTTTTAAATTGCCATTGGCAATCTCTTTACCGATAACATAGCTGGTCATCATTTTGGTTAAACTGGCAGGGGGAATTTGAATATCGGCGTTTTGTTCCGCTATCACCTTGCCTGTTTGGTAATCAATTAAAATAAAGCCTTTAGCTGAGACGGATGGTGCGTCGGGTATAATCACCGCTGCACTAGCTGTATGAGAGAAAAAGGAAAGAGATAAGCAGCTAAATACCGCTAAAATTAGTGTCTTGGTGTTTCGCATGTACCTACCGTAAAGTGTTTATTTGTTAAGAATGTAGAAATGATGTGTCGTGCCTAAACCGACGGCTAATATATCAGTAATTCGATAGCTTTACTGCGCCAGCAACAAAAATTGTTACATAAAAGCAAATCCTAAAAACCGTTAATTGGACAAGCTTATCAGCGGAAAGTTTAACTTAACGTTATTTTACTGGATAAAACTTATAAGCGTCGTTATACCCTGTATTGCGTAGCTGACTTAATATTCCGCTGGCTTCATGATCAGAGCCAAATGGCCCTAATCGTAACCGATATAACCCCTCTTCTAGGGGGGCCACATAAGGCACTTGATATAAACTTGCCAATTCAGTGCCAATTTTTTTAATGCGCTGGTTGTTGGTTAAGGCGGCTATCTGAATAAACACGCTGTCTTGCGTCGTTATGGTAGCAGTCGTCGTTGAATGAACTGGTAGTGTTATGGCTTTAGTCGTTGGCGAACTGACTGCTGGCGTCATGGCCGGTATTCTAGGTACTTGTGCAACCTGAACAGTCGTATTTTCTGATGAGTCATTTTTCAAAGGCGTAGGCGCATCAGGCATTTCATTGCCTACGGTTTGCATACCTGCTTCATCGATATGAATCACATCTATTTTAACTTGAGTGGTACCTGTGCTTAGCATGCCGAGCTTCATTGCCGCTGCATAAGATAAATCGATAATGCGACTGTCGTGAAAAGGTCCACGGTCATTAACGCGCACTATCGCTTCACGGCCATTTTTTAGGTTAGTTACTCTGACATAAGAGGGCAATGGTAAGGTTTTATGGGCTGCTGACATAGCGTACATGTCGTAAGTTTCACCGTTTGAGGTGAGATGGCCGTGAAATTTTTGACCATACCAAGATGCTCCGCCTGTGGCCGAGTAACCTTTTCCCGTTTTTAAAGGGGTGTAGTGTTTACCCAATACAGTATAACTGCGCAGGTTAGCTAAGGCATAAGGTTCAAATTCTGGCTCGGCATCATCAAATTTCATACCTTCTTTAATTGCGCTTGGAGCAGAGTCTTTACTTTGTTTATATCGGCTACTGCCGTTATTAGGCGTGTGCGAACAAGCCGTAATAATGGAGAAGAAAAAAACCAGAATCGCTAACTTATGCATCATTGGTGTCCACCTGGGCTGCTTTATCATCAATGGCCGTTATTCCTTGAGCCAACTGACGGCTAAATTGAAACGCTACCATTGCGTATAACTTGCTGTGATTGTATCGGGTGATAACGTAAAAGTTTTTGAGGCCAAGCCAATAATCGATCCCATTAGGTTGGGCAAAATCGAATAATTTGCTTTCGCTATCAGCAGGAATGTTATTCCATTGGCTTTGAGCATTATCAATAGCATAGGTCTGCGCCGAGAGAGCATTCAGGCGAATACCTGCTTTAGTAACTTGTTGAAACGTATTGCGATATTTGAGCGACTTTTTAAGCCAAGGTTTTGCCTGTTCACTTGTGGCATCAACCGGAAATGCTACTGGTTCTCCAGCTTTCCAGCCATTTCGCTTAAAGTAATTAGCAATACTGCCAATGGCATCCACTGGATTATTGAGTAAGTCGCGCACGCCGTCATCGTCAAAATCTACCGCGTAGTGACGGTAACTAGATGGAATAAATTGCCCCCAACCTAAAGCGCCCGCGTAAGAGCTTTTTAACCCAGAAGCATCAAATTTTTCATCTTCTGCGAGCAGTAAAAGTTGGGCAAATTCTTTTTTGAAGAAAGACTTCCTTGGCGGATAGTGAAACCCGAGAGTATATAAGGCGTTAAACGCTGAATAGTTACCCGTATAGGTTCCGTAAAAAGATTCTATGCCTAGAATAGCCACAATCATTTCAGCAGGTACACCGTAGGTTTTTTCTGCTCTGGCAAGAGTTTCACGGTGTGCCTGATAAAATTCGAGTCCTTTTTTCAAGCGTTTATCGGTTAAAAAAATAGGATAATACTGGTGCCAAGGTTTTGCTTCCCATGGACGTTTTATCGCTTCGATCACACTCTGCTCTTTTACCGCAGAAGCCATTAGTTGTTCGAGTTTTTTTGCGTCAAATTGATGTTCGTTGACCATCATTTGTACAAAAGCTTTTTCGTCAGTATCTAAGGCTTCAGCCGAACTTAAAGGGGATATAGTCGTAAAACAAAGAGCGAAAATAACCTTGGCCAAGCCGCGCATTGTGCGGCTTGATGGTTTTGCGAGCTGTGCCTTAATTTGAAAAGACAATTGTATCAAAATGACCCCACCATAAAAAAGTAGTAAATAACGTACAAAGAAACCACCGAAAAGAATAGCAAGTTCAGGCTAATATGTTAACGGGACAGTAATCGTTTTTGCGTGGCAATGGCCATTAATATGCCAAAACCTGCTAATAGCGTCACCATTGAAGTACCGCCATAGCTGACAAGTGGTAACGGAACGCCCACCACAGGCAATATGCCCGATACCATGCCCATATTAACAAAAACGTATACGAAAAAAGTCAGGGTTATACTGCCCGCTAAAATCTTGCTAAATGCATCTTGAGCTCGATTGGCAATGATCATGCCGCGAATAACGATAAACGTGTAAATGGCCAGTAAGCCCACCACACCCCAAAAGCCAAACTCTTCACTGAATACGGCAAAGATGAAATCCGTATGACGCTCAGGTAGAAACTCCAATTGTGATTGAGTGCCTTGCAGCCAGCCTTTACCTTCTGCCCCACCTGAACCGATGGCTATTTGCGACTGGATAATGTGATAGCCAGAACCCAATGGGTCGGTTTCGGGATTCAGGAATGTCAGTACCCGTTGTTTTTGATAATCCTTCATCAAAAAATTCCACATTATAGGACTAAAAATCGATACGCAGAGGGCTATCGCACCAATAAATCGCCAACTCATGCCCGCTAAAAAAAGGGCAAATACACCTGAACTGGCAATCAATAAAGAAGTCCCTAAATCAGGTTGCTGCGCGATCAATAGGGTGGGGATCCCAACGAGGATAAAACCTACTAAAATATGTCGTAATTTAGGCGGCAAGTTAAATCGGCTGATATACCACGCAACCATCATAGGCACTGCGAGTTTCATAATTTCAGACGGTTGAAAGCGCAGTACGCCCAAATCAAGCCAGCGCTGTGCGCCTTTGCCTACATGACCAAAGACGATAACCGCTACCAACATCGCAACCCCGAGGAGATACAAATAAATTGATAGTTTTTGATAGGCCAAAGGAGGAATTTGGGCTACGACTAACATAACTGCAAGCGCAAGACCTAAACGTATAAGTTGACGGTCGATAAGCTGCCAATCTTGGCCGCCAGCAGAATAAATAGTAACTAAGCCCACAGCCATTAACACTAATAAGCCCAATAGCAAGGGTCCATCACAATGTATACGGTTAAGAAGAGAGCGCTTATTGGGATCAAGCTTTGTACGTAACATCATATTCATAATGACAGCCAGATATTAATGGTTATGGGAAGTGGCGTTTTTTGCAACATCTTTGGAGATTTCTCGCTCTTTGACTTCTGGACGTGGGCCAAAATCCCGATCAGCAAAGTACTCGTCCATCATTTGCTTAGCTATTGGTGCGGCTTGTGAACTCCCTCCACCAGCATTTTCTAATACTACCGCGATGGTAATCTCAGGCTTTTCATAGGGCGCAAACGCCACATACATTGCGTTATCTCGCAAGTTTGCGGCGAGACTATCAGCATCGTATTTGGCGTCTTGGGCGATAGCCACCAGTTGTGCAGTCCCTGATTTACCAGCGGATACGTAAGGCGTGTCTACAAACGCTTTACGTGCCGTACCATTTTTTCGATTGACGACGCCGTACATAGCGTCGAGTACTAGGTCCCAATTTTTAATGTCTTTCACATCCAAAGGACGTCTTTCCTTACTGCCATCTAACACTATTTCGTCGCCGACATATCTGCCACGTATAATTTGCGGAATAAAGCGCTGGCCATGATTTACCAGAGTCGTAATGGACTGCGCCAACTGAATAGGCGTCGCAGTCCAATAACTTTGGCCAATTCCTACTGGGATTGTATCCCCTATGTACCAAGGTTGGTTAAAGCGAGCACGTTTCCATCCACGACTTGGCATATTAGCATCTGACTCTTCGTGTAAATCGATTCCGGTATAATCGCCAAAACCAAATTCAAACATATGGTCGCTTATTCTATCGATGCCTAATCGATAGGCCAAATCATAGAAATAAATATCGCAGGACTGCTCAATCGCTGAGGTTACATCGACCCAACCATGGCCCCATGTTTTCCAGTCGCGCCAAACGTGTTCAACGTTCTTTAAGCGGTATTTACCGTTATCAAATATTCGGGTTTCGGGCGTCACCACATGTTCTTCTAATCCAACCAAGGCTAAATGCGGTTTGACAGTAGAAGCGGGAGGATATTGTCCTTGAGTGGCTCTATTAATAAGTGGGCGCGCTTTTGAGTTTAATAAGGCGTTATAGTTTTTACTACTGATCCCGTGAACGAATAAATTAGGGTCGTAACTTGGGCTACTGTACATCGCGAGGACACCGCCATTTTGAGAATCGAGCATAACGATGGTGCCTTTATCACCATCCATAATTTTCTGAGCTTCTTGCTGTAATTTCAAATCGATATTAAGAACGATATCTTGCCCAGGCACAGGAGGATTGAAATTCAAAGTACGAATAATTCGCCCTTGGTTATTGACTTCAACTTCTTGATACCCGACTTGCCCATGTAGAATATCCTCATGGTATTTTTCGACGCCCAATTTACCAATGTCGTGAGTCGCGGCGTAATTTGCTTCAAGACCGGCTTCGCTAAGTTTTTGTAAGTCTTTTTTATTAATTCTTGAAACATAACCCAGCACATGGGTTAGGGTTTTGCCGTAAGGATAATAGCGCGTAAGACGCGCCTCAACGCTGACGCCGGGGAATTTGTGCTGGTTGGCGGAAAAAAGAGCTACTTCCTGTGGGGTTAAGCGTTTACGCAGGGAAACGGGTTTAAAGCGTCGATTACGTTTAATTTCACGATAAAAATCAGTTACTTCATCTTCATCTATATCTAACAATACGCTTAATAGACCGAGGGTTTTTTCGAGATTTTTAACTTTTTCAGGGACTACTTCAAGATTAAATACCGGGCGATTTTCTGCTAATAAAATACCATTTCGGTCATAAATTAATCCTCGATTTGGGGCGACCGGAAGGATTTTAATTCGGTTGTCATTTGATCGAGTTTGATAGTCTGCGTGGCGGGTGATCTGTAGATAATAAAGATTGCTTAATACCATGGCAATCATCATGAATATTACTAGCATGGCAATCACGGTGCGTCTGGCGAACAGGTTCGCTTCAGCAGTATGATCTTTTATCGTCACGCGTGGGCGGGCCATTGCTACTCTCTGTGGTAAGGGTGGTTGGTATTCACTGACCAAGCTCGATATAAGCTTTCAGCCACGATGATGCGCACTAGAGGGTGAGGCAAAGTTAATGGCGATAACGACCATTTTTGTTCTGATGCAGCAATACATTCTGGGGATAATCCTTCTGGTCCACCGATTAGCAAGCTTACATCCCGACCATCCATTTGCCATTTTTCCATATTGCTAGCGAGCATAGGGGTATCCCAAGGTTTGCCCGTCACCTCAAGGGTCACTATGCGGTTACCCTTGGGGATAGCCGCCATGGTTAATTCACCTTCCTTGTGCAAAATGCGTTTTATATCCGCATTTTTACCTCGCTTGCCAGCAGGAATTTCTGTCAGACTAAGGGGCATATCAGCAGGAAAGCGTTTAACGTATTGTTGGTAACCTTGTTCGACCCAACCTGGCATTTTACTGCCCACGGCTATTAGTTGAATTCGCATGGCGTTATCTACTTTGCAATATTAAAGCTAACGTTTAGAGGTTTTATCAGCCCCAAAGTTTCTCTAATTGGTAAAAATCTCTGGCTTCGTCTTGCATCACATGTAGTACCACGTCACCTAAATCAACCAATACCCAATCACCGACTTCACGACCTTCAATACTTAATGGCGGATTGCCTGCTTGCTTGGCTTCAACCACAACGTTCTCGGCAATTGACACCACGTGACGTTTTGAGTTACCTGAACATATCAGCATGGTTTCGGTGACACTTGATTTCTCTGATACGTCTAAATCTATGATATCTCGAGCTTTTAGGTCTTCAATTTTTTCTACCACAAAGGCTTTTAACTGTTCGTGATCCAAAGGGATTCCTTTTATTAAATTTATATTAAATGAATTAGTGTTGAGTTTATCAGAAAGTGGTACTTGCCTGATATAACTTATGTGTATGTATGTAAGCCCGCACGTTGGGATTCAGCATTTTTTCGGTCGGCAACCCCTTTTGTATACGCTGGCGAATATCGGTAGATGAAATTGCCAGTTCCGGGGTATCGGCTAAATAAATTTTGCCGCATAGCGCATTATGCAGCGCATTATTGGTTATCACTTGTCGGGTATTTAATAATTGCTGTAATTCGCTCGATACAGACTTTTGTATTCCTGGCCGGCAACTGACTACGAAATGGCAGTAATCGAATAACGCCTGCCATTCGTGCCATTTAGTGAGTGAATGAAGTGAATCCATACCAATAAAAAAACATAGCGGATGTTTGGGGTATTCAGCGCGTAGGGCACGTAACGTATGTATGGTGTAAGACGGTGCTGAGTTGTGGATCTCACGTTCATCAATATAAAGCTGAGGGTATTCTTCAATGGCCAGCCTGAGCATCGCCAATCGATGTTTAGTCGCACTGGGAACATGATTTTTGTGTACAGGAATATGGCACGGCACCATTGCCACGGATTGGACACATGCTTGCTGAGCGGCATCAATAACCGGCTTTATATGGCCATAATGAATCGGATCAAATGTGCCACCAAATATGCCTAATGCTGGACGTAAATTATTCAATTTAAAGCAAAATTTTCTAAAGCCATGGGAATAAATAACAAGCATAAATGACATAGTTCTACATATGGACGCAAAACTTGCGACTGCTTCAACGCATTATCCATGGTATTTAGTTTTTGCTGTAGTTGCTGCATATGCAAAGGCGTCAAGCGTTGCAGGGCTGATAAGTACAAACCTTGACGATTTTTCCATATTCGGTGTTGATTCCAGTTAATTGGCTGACCAAGTTGTTTACTCGCTTGGAGTGCTCGTAAGACTTGCCATTCACGGGTTAATGCCCACATAATTATATTCGGTTCAACTCCTTCGCTTTCTAAGCGATATAGCATTTTTACAGACTTTTGGCTGTCGCCGGCGAGTAAAACATCTATTAATTGGAATACGTTGTATCGAGATTGATCAACTACCGCTTGTTCCACCTGCTCTAACGTTGGGCTTCCGTTGGGATAGAGTAAACAGAGTTTTTCAATTTCCTGACTGGCAGCCAATAAGTTACCTTCACAGTATTCACTTAGCAATTGGGTAACGTCAGGTGATACATGCAAGCCTTGAATGCGCATTTGTTCCATCAACCATTGTTGCAAGGCGTTGCCTTCTAATGGGTAACACGGAACATATACTCCTTGTTTATCAAGACTCTTAAACCATTTGCTATTTTGTACATCTTTACCTATTTTTGCGCCATAAATTACCAGTAAAATGTCTGGATTACTTTGCACGCTGAGTTCTGTCAGTATCTTGCTTCCTTGCGCACCGGGTTTGCCCGTAGGCAATTCTAGCTCTATATATTGTCGAGAAGAAAATAATGATAAGGTCTGGGTAGCTTCAAGCAATTTTTGCCAATCAAATTGTGCGTCTGCAACTAACGTCTGACGTTCGTCAAAGCCGTTTTGTAACGCTATTTTCCGCACTTGATTAATGGCGGTCAATTTTTGCTGCGGCTCGTCGCCAAATATAAGATAAAAGGGCTGAAGGCCTTTATTTAAAGAAGCTGCGAAACGATTTGGATAAACTTGCATTAATGACTTGGCAGTGGCGTATTTGCTAATGAACGTTGGGAAATCGATATTTGATGAACAATCCGATTGGCCGCTTGTTTACGCATTTCAGATAATACGAGCTCTAGCTCTCGAGATTTGGCTAATACTGCATCAGGGTCATCTTGGTACTCGCGTTTTATATCAAACTCTACAAGTTGAGCATCGCTTTGCGGAAACTGTAACTCGTAGCGAACGGTATAAATTAATTCGTACTCAGCAACTTGCCCCGTGGCAAATAAAGATAATAAACGCCTGTCGAGAGTATCGCTGAGCAAATATACATTAAGCGCATTGGGTTGTTCTTGAGCACTATGCTCAATAATCTCAATACTATAAGGTTTAAGTTCTTTACGAAGCGCCCGCTCTAATGCTGAGTGGGCTTCAGATGAGGCCAACCTCAATTGTGTAATGCTCTCAGGTAATTCGTAATTGCCACGCAATGAAAAACCGCATCCACTGAGGATGAAACTACATAATAAACAGGTGATCAGGTTTCGCATTGCGTTTTTCTACTCGTTAGTTAGCGACGATATTTAGCAGTTTACCTGCAATGTAAATAACTTTTCGTATCGTCTTATCTTCGACAAATTGTTGGACATTTTCTTGCGCCAAGCCAAGCGCTTGAACTTGCTCCTGAGTCGCGTCAGCAGGCACTGTGATCTTAGACCTTACCTTACCGTTAACCTGCACCACAATGAGCTTTTCATCTTCAACGAGCGCCGCTTCATCTACTAACGGCCAAGGCGCAGTTTCAATATCATTGTTATGCCCTAAATCATGCCACAACACATGGCACATGTGCGGCGCAATTGGATTTAGCAACAATACCATCGACTCAATCCCTTCACGCAATACAGCTTGATCTTGAGGGGCGCTTTGTGGGGCCTTTTGTAAGCTATTTAAAAGCTCCATAATCGCGGCTACAGCTGTGTTAAAGGTTTGACGACGACCTACATCGTCCGTCACTTTTGCGATAGTACGGTGAATCGCTCGGCGCAGGTTTTTCTGTTCGCTGTTTAGGGCATTTATATCAACGGCTGGTATGTCACCAAGATCGATAACGTCTTGTGATAATTTCCACAAGCGCTTAATGAAACGGTTTGCACCTTCAACGCCAGAGTCAACCCACTCTAATGTTTGCTCTGGAGGCGCTGCAAACATAGTGAACACGCGGATCGTGTCGGCGCCGTACAAATCGATAACGTGCTGAGGGTCTATGCCGTTGTTTTTAGACTTCGACATTTTAGTCATACCGCCATGTTCTACTGGCTTGTCATCAGCTTTCAAACGCGCTTCAGTGATGCGGCCTTTTTCATCTTTAACGGTGTCAACATCGGCAGGTGAAAACCATTCTTTTTTACCATTTTCATCTTCTCTAAAGAATGAATCTGCTAGTACCATACCCTGACACAACAAACGTTTATATGGCTCATCAGAGCTAACGAGTCCTTCGTCACGTAGTAACTTATGGAAAAAGCGTGAATACAACAGATGCAATATTGCGTGCTCGATGCCGCCTACGTATTGATCCACAGGTAACCAATAATTGGCTTGTTTAGGGTCTAGCATAGCATCTTGGTTCTGCGCACTGCAGTAACGGGCATAATACCAAGACGACTCCATAAAGGTATCAAACGTATCTGTTTCACGTAGAGCTGGCTGGCCGTTATATTCGGTTTTTGCCCATTCGAGATCGGCTTTAATCGGTGAAATAACACCGTTCATTTTTACGTCTTCAGGCAGCACTACTGGTAATTGGTCACTAGGAACCGGCACCGATTCGCCGTTCTGTAAGTTAAGCATCGGTATGGGGGAGCCCCAATAACGTTGACGAGATACACCCCAGTCGCGAAGGCGGTAGTTAACTTTTTTGTTTCCTGAACCTTGAGCTTCTAGCTTAGCGGCGATAGCATCAAATGCATCTTGAAAAGCCAAACCATTAAAATCGCCTGAATTTACCAACACCCCTTTCTCAATGTAGGCAGCAACAGACAAATCACAGTCTTGGTTGTCCTCAGGTGCAGGCTTTACAACCTGTTTAATTGGTAAACTGTATTTTTGCGCAAATTCCCAGTCACGTTGGTCGTGCCCCGGCACCGACATGACCGCTCCAGAGCCATAGCTCATGAGTACGAAATTGGCGACCCACACGGGCACTTTGTTGCCTGTTAATGGATGAATGGCAAATAAGCCTGTGTCACAGCCTTTTTTCTCCATGGTGGCAAGTTCGGCTTCTGCAACTTTGGTGTTTTTGCATGATTCGATAAATTCTGCTAATTCCGGGCGGCTTTGTGCTGCATGCAATGCAAGTGGATGCTGTGCAGCTACTGCCACATAAGTCACACCATAAAGGGTGTCTGGGCGGGTAGTGTAAACATCAAAACTGCTGATATCAGCAACGTCTTCACTTAATTTAAAGGTAATATCGACACCTTCAGAGCGGCCAATCCAATTTTTTTGCATGGCGCGCACTTGTTCTGGCCATTCATCTAATAATTCTAAATCTGAGAGCAATTCGTCGGCATAATCTGTGATTTTAATAAACCACTGAGGAATTTCTTTTTGCTCAACTAACGCACCGGAGCGCCAACCGCGACCGTCAATAACCTGTTCATTTGCCAACACTGTTTGGTCAACTGGATCCCAGTTTACCGTAGAGTTTTTCTTGTAGACCAAACCTTTTTCGTACAAACGGGTAAAGAACCATTGTTCCCAGCGATAATAATCTTTTTTACAGGTGGCCACTTCGCGATCCCAGTCGTAACCGAAGCCTAACAATTTAAGCTGGTTTTTCATGTAATCGATATTTTGATAAGTCCATTTGGCAGGTGCGGTATTATTATTCAGTGCGGCATTTTCAGCCGGAAGGCCAAATGCATCCCAACCCATAGGTTGTAAGACGTTTTTACCATTCATGCGTTGAAAGCGGCTAACCACATCGCCAATGGTGTAATTACGCACATGACCCATGTGCAAGCGCCCACTTGGATAAGGGAACATAGACAAGCAGTAGAATTTCTCTTTATCTTCTCGCTCTGTTGCTTTAAAAGTTTGATTGGTTTCCCAAAGCGCTTGTACCTCTTGTTCTATTTTCTGAGGTTCGTAAATTTTTTCGGCCATTAAAAAGAGTTTCCGCGAAGATAAGGTATTAAATAAGATAGCCGGCAAGAATACCCTAGCGAGTTGCTGGGTCACAATAGCAGAACGTTGTTTTCCTAGCATTTATCGTAAAAAATCCTGTCAATGATGATAAATTTATCCGCAAAATGGGAATGCAATGCTGATTACACCCAACTCGACAGTACAAGCGAAAGGAAAGATAAGGCTGTGGATAATATAAATTTATGAATGAATAAAAAGTGGGACATGCTATTAAGTAATATTTGTTATTATAACAAAATTACGCAGCGCAGACTGCCAAATTTACTTGCTCGAAAGGAAATCTCACCTCTACCATGCATCTTAAATACGCTTTGAGTTTAAAAGATATAACCGCTAAGCCTAGTCGTCGCCTTATTAATCACGCTTTAAAAGACGAACAAGCTATGCAAGCTACCTTTATAGGTCAGGCGCGCGCTAGGGAAGCGCTAGACTTTGGTTTAGGGCTCAACGCCAAGGGATATAATTTATATGTGATGGGCGAACAAGCAACCGGTCGCTTCACCTTAGTGCATGAATATATTGCAAAGTATGTGCGTAGAGTGTTAACTCCAGACGACTGGTGTTACATCAATAATTTTGAAGATGAGCGCGAGCCTTTTGCATTACGTTTACCTCCAGGAGAAAGTAAACGCCTAGTGACAGAGATGGGGACATTGGTTGACGAACTACTCGATACCTTTCCGGCTGCATTTGACAATCCGGGTTATCAGCGAAAGAAAGTGGCGATTACTCGGGAATTTGATCAACGTTATGAGCATGCTATTGATACGGTTGAACAACTCGCGCTAGCACAAAAAGTCGCTTTGTACGAAGAGAACGGCAATATTAGTTTTTCTCCCATCGTTGATGGCAAACCCATTACAGATGCAGACTTTGCTAAATTAAGTGAAGAAGAGCGTCAGCGGTATTATACCTTAATCGATGAACTGGAGAACCGATTAGCCGAAGCATTAATCGAGCTACCTAAATGGAAACGCGCATCCTCAGAACAACTTCGTCATCTTAAGAAAGATACGGCCGAGCAAGGTATTAAACCGTTGCTCAAAGAACTTGAACATCAATATGTTGGTGATTTAGGGATATTGAAGTTTCTGCGTCAACTGAAACCCCATTTGGTAGAAACCATAGTGGAGATATTGGCCGAGGAGAAGAAAGATGAAAAACATGATGAGTACGACAGGCGTTCGGTTTTAGAAGAGCAATATTTGCCTAATATACTCGTTAGCCATGAGTTAAACAGCGGGGCGCCTGTCATTTATGAACCCAACCCAACGCACCAGAATTTGTTTGGTCGGGTTGAATATACCAACGTCTCGGGTTCAGTTTTTACAAATTACCGAATGATCAGGCCTGGAGCACTGCATCGTGCTAACGGTGGATATTTACTACTTGATGTAGACAAGCTAATTTTGCAGCCATACGCATGGGAAACGTTAAAATTAGTGCTTAAGTCGGGGTACCTGAAAATGGACTTACCTCAGCCTGATGTCGGCATGGTTAACTCAATTACACTTAACCCACAGCAAATTCCGATTAGCGTTAAAGTGGTGCTGCTTGGTTCCCGCGAATTGTATTATAACTTACAAGACTACGATGATGAATTTTATGAATTGTTTCGTGTTTTGGTTGATTTTGATCATGAAATTCAATTAGATAAGCAAACCCTATATGACTTTGTGGGACGTGTTCGGCATCAAGTAACGGCGTTGGGATTGAACAGTATTTCCCCTAAAGCGATGTATCGCTTAGTCGAGTACAGTTTGCGTATAGCGGAACATCAGCAACGCTTATCTGCTCGTTTCTCTGATGTGATTGAGTTGCTTAATGAGAGCTCATATTTTTGTCGCAAAAATCAAGTGCTAGATTTAGATGTTACCCAAATTGAAGCTGCCTTAAGCGCGAAAACCCGCCGCACTGGGCGGGTAAGTGAAGCGGTATTAGATGACATTAAGCAGGGACAAATTTTGATTGCCACCGAAGGCGTCGACGTAGGTAAAGTGAACGGCCTTACGGTGCTTGAAGTGGGCGATTGCTTATTCGGTACGCCTGCAAGGATCACATCCACCGTTTATGCTGGCGCTAACGGTGTGGTCGATATCGAGCGTGAGGTTGAGTTGGGGCAGCCTATTCACTCAAAAGGGGTAATGCTATTAACCGGTTATCTTGGACATAAGTACGCTCAGTTATTTCCACTAACATTATCGGCGAATATTGCAATTGAGCAATCCTATGGGCACATAGACGGCGACAGTGCGTCATTAGCTGAATTGGTGGCACTTATTTCGGCGTTAACAAATATTCCAACCCGTCAAGATTTAGCCATCACGGGTTCAATTAACCAGTATGGCCAGGTTCAGTCGGTAGGCGGGGTGAATGAGAAAATAGAAGGTTTCTTTAAGCTTTGTCAGCATCGCGGACTGACGGGCAATCAGGGAGCGATAATCCCTAAATCTAACCAGATCAACTTGATGTTAGATAAAGAAGTCATTGCTGCGGTAAAATTAGGCAAGTTTCATATTTGCGTAGTGGAAACCGTCGATCAAGCACTTGAGTTGTTGATGAACAAAGAAGTCGGGACGATGAATGCTAAAGGTCGTTATCCTAAAGGGACAATTAACTATATGGCGGTCAGCAGTTTACTTAATATCGCCAATGTCGTGAATGGTAATGACGACGAATAGGCCCTATATATAATTTTTTTGCGGCCGAATAATATTTCACAATTCTGTGTTTTTGATAAACTGCCGCGCACATTTTTTATGACGAGAAAACCGATATGCAAATTGCGAAAGATACAGTAGTACAGTTCAAATATATTATTACCGATTTAGACGGGGTTGAGCTTGAAAATAACCGCGATGATGAGGCTGTTGCATATCTTCATGGCCATAGTAACATGATGCCAGGCGTAGCCGCAGCGCTTGAAGGAAAGGCTGTTGGCGATCGTTTTTCGGTTGAACTTGAACCTGCACAGACCTATGGGGAAATTCAGCCCGACGCTGAGCAACGCATTCCGATGAAGCATTTGCAAGATGCACAAGGCACCAAAAAGTGGAAAGCAGGTATGACTGCAGTAGTAAACACCGAGAACGGTCAGCGAGAAGTTACCGTCGTGAAAGTAGGGAAATTTATGGTTACCGTGAATTTGAACCATCCAATGGCGGGTAAAACGTTGAATTTTGATTTAGAAGTCGTTGATGTACGTCAAGCAACGTCAGAAGAAATTGAACATGGTCACGCTCATGGAGCCGGCGGTCACCACCACTGATACAGTCACTAATATAATAGTGAGTTAGTTTACCGAATGCATGCAGAGTAAAAGCCCGTATTAAATCAACTAGGTTAGTTGATTTAATACGGGAGATGTCATCACAGTAAAATTACTTTCTTGGTAGCTCGATTTTTTTCTCGTCACTTTGACGAAATAGCACCAAAGTGTGGCCTATAGATTGTAGTTTTTCTGCTTTTGTCTCACGGACAATCGCATCCATGATCAAACTTTTCTCTTCTCTGTCGTCAGTGGGTACTTTAACTTTAATGAGTTCATGATGGCTAAGCGCGCCCTCAATTTCAGCCAATACGCCTTCGGTCAATCCATTTGCCCCAAGTTGTATAACAGGTTTAAGTGAATGGGCGAGGCCTTTAAGGTGTTGTTTTTGCTTGTTTGATAGAGTCATTGAGTAATATTTCTTACAATTATATTGAATGTGAACAGTTGAAAACAAGTATTCTAGCGCCATCTTGCAAGTATTCCTAATGACAAACGAAGCCAATGGGTAAAAATAAGCAATCTGAAAGTAGTAAACGCTGGCTCAAAGAGCATTTTGACGACAAATATGTCATGGAAGCGAAAAAAAAAGGTCTACGTTCTAGGGCTGTTTTTAAGCTCGAAGAAATTCAAGCCAAAGACGGTCTTCTCAAAAAAGGCATGACGGTGGTTGACTTAGGCGCCGCGCCTGGAGGTTGGTCGCAATATGCGGCGAAACAAGTAGGCGACGATGGTCTGGTGATCGCTTGCGACATTTTGTCGATGGACCCATTACCAGGTGTCGATTTTTTAATGGGGGATTTTCGTGAAGAATCTGTTCTCGACGCATTACTGAACAAAATTGACGGAAAGAACGTAGATGTAGTGATGTCAGATATGGCACCAAATATGATCGGAAATGACACGGCAGACCAGGCTAAATCAATTTACTTAGTGGAACTGTCGTTAGATATGTGCCGACAAGTATTGAAGAAAAATGGCAGTTACGTCGTTAAGGTCTTTATGGGGGAAGGTTTTGAGCAATTCTTTAGTGACGTGAAAAGCGCATTTAAAGTAGTTAAAACTCGTAAGCCTGACTCATCACGAGCGCGTTCCAGAGAGGTATATCTGGTAGCGACGGGCTTTAAATTATAGTAGTCTCAGGCGTGAGATACGCAACAGAATTGAAATAACAGAGGTCAACAACTTGAGCGACATGGCAAAAAATTTAATCTTATGGTTGGTCATAGCTGTCGTTTTGATGTCAGTCTTCCAGAGTTTTTCTCCGGGAGAGTCATCAAAGGTACAAACGGATTACACAACATTTCTTAAAGAAGCTAATCAAGGGCAAATCCGTGAGGTGCGCATTGATAGTGAATCAAGAGAAATTAAAGGGACTAAACGGTCAGGCGAAAGCTTCTCCACTTATATTCCATATTTTGACGATCAACTCATTTCAGATTTGGTTAAACAAGATGTGAAAATTCTTGGTGAACCGCCTGAAGAACCTTCATTACTAACATCTATCTTTATTTCATGGTTCCCCATGTTGTTGCTTATCGGTGTGTGGATATTCTTCATGCGTCAAATGCAAGGCGGCGGCGGTGGTCGAGGTGCCATGTCATTTGGTAAGAGTAAAGCCAAGCTGATGGGTGAAGACCAAATTAAAACAACGTTTGCAGATGTTGCTGGTTGTGATGAAGCCAAAGAAGACGTTTCTGAATTAGTCGACTTTTTACGTGACCCAAGCAAGTTCCAGAAGCTCGGCGGGCGTATTCCTACTGGCGTGTTATTAGTTGGCCCCCCAGGTACAGGTAAAACGTTATTAGCTAAGGCGATTGCCGGTGAAGCGAAAGTCCCGTTCTTCTCAATATCAGGCTCTGATTTTGTTGAAATGTTTGTTGGTGTTGGCGCATCTCGTGTGCGTGACATGTTCGAACAAGCTAAAAAAGCGGCACCTTGTATCATCTTTATCGATGAGATAGACGCAGTGGGTCGCCAACGTGGAGCAGGTATGGGTGGTGGTCACGATGAGCGTGAGCAAACCTTGAACCAAATGTTAGTTGAGATGGATGGCTTTGGCGGCAATGAAGGCGTTATTGTTATTGCAGCGACTAACCGTCCTGATGTACTTGACCCTGCGCTGTTGCGCCCAGGTCGTTTTGACCGTCAGGTTCATGTTGGTTTACCCGATATTCGCGGACGCGAGCAAATATTGAAAGTGCACATGCGTAAAGTTCCGCTAGGAGATAATGTAGAACCGTCATTTATCGCCCGTGGTACACCAGGTTTCTCAGGTGCAGACTTGGCTAACTTGGTAAATGAAGCGGCGCTATTTGCTGCTCGCGGTGGCAAACGTACTGTCTCGATGGAAGAGTTTGATAAAGCGAAAGACAAAATCATGATGGGCTCTGAGCGCAAAAACATGGTGATGTCTGAAGAAGAGAAAACCAATACTGCTTATCACGAAGCAGGCCACGCTATTGTGGGCCGTTTAGTGCCTGAGCATGACCCTGTTTACAAGGTATCGATTATTCCTCGTGGACGTGCTTTGGGCGTGACCATGTATCTACCGGAACAGGATCGATACAGCCACAGTAAGCAGCATCTAGAGAGTATGATATCTAGTTTGTTTGGTGGTCGAATAGCCGAAGCATTAACCTTAGGCGAAGAGCGCGTTACCACAGGGGCGTCTAATGATATCGAACGTGCCACTGATATCGCACGTAAAATGGTGACACAGTGGGGCTTGTCAACCAAGATGGGGCCCATGCTTTACGCCGAAGAAGAGGGTGAAGTGTTCCTTGGGCGCAGTATGGCCAAGTCTAAGCATATGTCTGATGATACAGCGCGCGCCATCGATGCAGAAGTGAAGTCATTAATTGATAGAAACTATGCTCGGGCTGAGAAAATATTGACTGAGAATATTGATATTTTACATTCAATGAAAGATTGTCTGATGAAGTATGAAACCATTGATGCCAAACAAATCGATGATTTAATGGCTCGTACGGATGTTCGTCCTCCGGCTGATTGGATTGAAGACGAAAAGAACGATAGTACGCCTCCTACTGGCGGCTCGGCTGTTAAAGATGAGTCTACCGAAAAGGATGAGCCTAAGAAGCCTGATCCTACGGTTGGTAAACCGGGTGATGCGACTAACTAACCAGTTGGTTTTGTAGTGAATACAGACGCTTTGTTGAGAAATCAGCAAAGCGTTTTTTTTAATACGTTTAAAGTTAATTATCAAAGAAAATTAAACGATGAAATTTAACAATAAAACACTGGCTCTTGATAGTCCCAAAGTCATGGGTATTCTCAACGTTACGCCTGATTCTTTTTCTGATGGAGGCGCTTTTGCGCGCATCGGCAAAGCGATTAACCATGCCAGCGATATGATTGAAGCGGGCGCTGAATTTATCGATATCGGTGGTGAATCGACTCGACCAGGAGCCATGGATGTTTCTGAGCAAGAAGAATTAGACCGAGTGATCCCGGTTGTAGAGGCCTTGAATTCTAGGTTTGATACCATCATTTCTATCGACAGCAGTAAAGCGATAGTCATGGAGGCTGCAGTGGGTGCCGGAGCAGGCCTAATTAACGACGTAAGAGCACTTCAAGAGCCTAATGCTTTATTTATTGCTGCGCAGCTAGACGTTCCAGTTTGCTTAATGCATATGCGTGGACTACCCCGCAGTATGCAAGACGCGCCTTATTACGAAAACGTGCGCCTCGATGTTGAAGATTTTTTACTAGCCCGTGCCCGTGAATGTGTTCAGGCTGGGGTCAGGCATGACAATATATTGTTCGATCCGGGTTTTGGCTTTGGTAAAAATTTGGCGCATAATTACCAGTTGCTTGCCCAATTAGATGAATTGCATCGTTTGGGCTACCCATTGCTGGTAGGAATGTCGCGAAAATCCATGATAGGACAGCTTCTCAATAGGCCGGTGGAAGAACGCTTGGCGGGTAGTGTGGCACTTGCCACTATTGCGGCTTTAAAAGGCGCGCACATTATCCGAGTACATGATGTAAGAGAAACCGTCGATGCGGTAAAAATCGTGTCGATGATACAAAAGGAAAAATAATAATGAGTGACAGAAAATATTTCGGTACCGATGGTATTCGCGGCAAGGTTGGAGAAAATCTGATCAATCCAGAATTTGTAATGAAATTAGGCTGGGCCGCGGGTAAAGTGTTAGCTAGCAGCGGCACTAATAAAGTTCTCATCGGTAAAGACACCCGAATTTCTGGTTATATGCTTGAATCTGCTCTCGAGGCGGGGTTATCTGCAGCCGGCATAAACATTGGTCTACTCGGACCTATGCCCACTCCAGCCATTGCTTATCTTACTAAAACATTCCGTTCAGAAGCTGGCATTGTTATTAGTGCGTCACATAATCCTTATTACGACAACGGCATTAAGTTTTTTTCGGCTGATGGCACTAAATTAGATGATGACATCGAGTTAGCGATTGAAGCGCAAATGGACATGCCAATGGAATGTGTTGCTTCTGACAAACTAGGTAAAGCAGTACGTATTTCCGACGCAGCGGGACGCTACATAGAGTTCTGCAAAGGAAACTTTCCTTCAAACTTGTCACTTAAAGGGTTAAAAATCGTTGTCGATTGCGCCCACGGTGCTACCTACCACATCGCGCCGAATGTATTGAGTGAATTAGGTGCTGAAGTGATTGAAATCGGCACCCAACCCGATGGTCTTAACATTAACCGAAAGGTCGGCGCTACGTCGATGAAAGCGATCGTAGATAGTGTTATAAAAAATAAAGCTGATCTGGGGTTTGCGCTTGACGGTGATGGTGACCGCCTTATGTTGGTTGACCACAACGGTAATGTCATCGATGGTGATCAGATTGTTTATATTATTGCACGCGATGCGCTTAAATCAGGTAAATTGAAAGGTGGCGTTGTGGGTACGGTTATGAGCAACCTAGGCTTAGAAGTGGCACTTGGCACATTAGGAGTGCCGTTCGAGCGTAGTAATGTTGGCGATCGTTATGTACTTGAGTTGCTGCGTCAAAAGGGTTGGTCGATAGGGGGGGGAAGGTTCTGGACATGTATTAAATCTAGATGCTGCCTCCACGGGCGATGGAATTGTCGCCGGCTTACAAGTGTTAGCTGCTATGTTGAATGCAAACATGACCTTAAGTGAACTGAGTCGCGGGATGACAAAGTTCCCACAGACGCTTATTAACGTGCGCTTCAATGTCGGTGACACCCCTTTACAGAGCGACGAAGTGCAACATAGTGTACTTGAAGCTGAAAAAGCACTGGGCCAGCGAGGACGTGTTTTACTGCGTAAAAGTGGTACTGAACCTTTGATTCGCGTTATGGTTGAAGCGAATGACGCCACTGACTCAAAGAAGTGGGCTGAGCATATTGCAGACGCTGTGCGTAAAGCAACTGGACAATAAGTCAGCAATATTAAACCAGACTGACTATTTACTGAATAAAAGTCGTTAAAATTCAATTCTGCCACTTGTATATTAGTGGTAGGTTGGTTAATATCTCGCGCGCTTTTCACTGGCACTACAGGAGTTAGATTGCAAATGAATAACCGTCGGCCATTAGTGGCAGGTAATTGGAAAATGAACGGAAATCTGGCATTAATTAAGCAGATTGAGCAAACGTTTTCAAAAGCGGATATTTCTCACGTAGATGTTGTTGTCTGTCCTCCATTTCCTTATCTAGGTGGATTTGGTGATAATAATTTTGCCTTAGGTGGGCAGAATATTAGTCACTTTGAATCAGGCGCACATACAGGTGAAACGGCCGTCAGTATGTTGAAAGAAATGAATTGCCAATATGTTATTTTGGGACATTCAGAAAGACGTGCTGATAATGATGAATCAAATGAACTTGTTGCTAATAAAGTAGGGCTAGCTTTAAAACACAAACTAACTCCGTTGTTTTGTGTTGGCGAACCAGAAGATATTCGTGATAATGGTCAGTTTTTTGATTTTATTGCTGCGCAATTAAATGCGGTGATAAAAGAGGTTGGTATCGCTGCGTTTAACAACATTGTTATTGCCTATGAGCCGATTTGGGCAATAGGCACTGGCAAAACAGCGAGCCCAGAGCAAGCACAAGAAGTGCATGCATTTATACGTCAACATTTGGCAAAGCAAGACAGTAATATCGCCAATCAATGTGTAATTTTATATGGCGGTAGTGTAAAAGGCAGCAATGCTGTTGAACTGTTCTCCCAACCTGATGTTGATGGCGGTTTGATTGGCGGTGCCAGTTTAAACCCAGAAGATTTTTTAAGCATTTGCCTAGCGGCAAAGCGATAGAGGCGACACATGTTTTACGAAGTATTGATTGTAGTTTATTTAATTGTAGCGATTATGTTGGTCGGCTTTGTTCTTGTTCAACAAGGCAAAGGCGCAGATATGGGCGCATCATTTGGTAGTGGTGGTTCAAACACTGTTTTTGGTTCATCAGGTTCGGGCAACTTCCTTACACGTACTACTGCGATATTAGCTACATTATTCTTCGTGATTAGTTTAATCTTAGGTAATCAAACTGCTGATAAAGAAAAAGCAGTTGATGATTGGCAGAATATTGAAGTTCCGGTTTTAGATGAGCCGGTTGAGTCTATGACTACACCACAGGAATCTGATGTACCCGTTACCACATCAGATGCACCTGCAAGCGATATACCTCAAAGCTAAAAAAATTACCACGCGGATGTGGTGGAATTGGTAGACACGCAGCCTTGAGGGGGCTGTGGCTTAGGCCGTGGGAGTTCGAGTCTCCCCATCCGCACCATACAAAAGAAAAGGGCCGTAACGTGAGTTACGGCCCTTTTTTATTATTGAGGCTTTTTTGCCGCTATTCGGCTAATCATTATTTAAATTTGGTTAATTATGAGTCAAGTTAGTCTACGACAAGTCACAAAGGTTTTAGGAAGTGGTGCTAATCAATATCATTTTCCGAGTATAACGGTGGAATTTGCCACTGGAGAGTTTGTGGCTATAGTCGGTCCTTCAGGTGTTGGGAAATCAACCTTGCTGCGCCTTATCGCTGGGCTTGAAACCCACGATAGCGGAGAAATACACTTCGACAATGTCAAAGTAGACAGTCTCTCTAGCCATGAACGAAATGTCGGCATGGTCTTTCAAAACTATGCGTTGTTTCCGCACCTAACTGTGGCGGAAAATTTGGGTTACTCTTTAAGTGTCAAAAATGTGGGTAAAGCGCTTATATCCAGTGATGTTAAAGATGTTGCTAAACGTTTGGCTATCGGTGATTTACTCGACCGATATCCAAGACAGTTATCCGGAGGTCAGAGACAAAGAGTGGCTATAGGCAGAGCGATGTTGTCGAAACCGCAGCTTTTTTTGTTTGACGAGCCTTTTTCTAATCTTGACCCTGAACTTAGAAAACAGATGCGTCAGCAGTTAAAGGATTTACACCTTAGTTTAGCCGCTACCACCTTATTTGTAACCCATGATCAGCATGAAGCGATGGCACTTGCTCAACGCATTTTATTGCTGAGTGAAACCGGTATCGAACAATTCGACACACCGCAAAATATTTACCAGTATCCCAGTAATCTGTATGTCGCACGCTTTTTTGGCGATCCTAAAATCAACGAATTCAAAGCTTGGGCCGACCGTGAAGGGGTGCATATCGATTGTGGTACTACTTATAGCCTTAAATGCGATTTACCGAGTGAACTATACAACTCAGCTTTGTCTGTTGGAGTGCGTCCTAGAGCCTTTAGTTTGAGTGTTGATGCAAAAAATCATGGCCTAAGGATGCAGCTTACTCAAATCGAATACTTAGGGGATACGCAATATCTCTACTTGTCACCGTTAGAAGGAAGTCATAAAAATATAGCCGTGGTTGCAGATGACGACCAAATTTCGGTAAATCAAATGGTTTACGTAACTTTTAGCTTACAGGACATTCTGTTATTTGACGAAAATAGTCAGCGGATCCCGTTAGAGAATTATGCGCTACGCGATATCGAGTAACTAACAGCATTTATCCCGCTAATTCAAAGGCGACTCCCTCTACCTTGGTATTCTGGTTGCCAGAACAGCAGACCTATTATCGAAAGCAATTAATATTAGCATTTGAAATCTAAAGACTATTCATTGCTAACTATACTTGCAATCAAGCACAAAATCCGTACAATACGGCGTCCTTTTATCTAGCAATAAATCGTTAGGTAGTTAAAAAGGGATATAAGTTAACGTTAACGCTCTAACGAGTTTGAGGCATTTATGGTTACTATTCGTTTACAGCGTGGTGGCGCTAAAAAGCGTCCATTTTATCAAGTAGTGGTTGCTGACAGCCGTCGTTCACGCGATGGTCGTTTTATTGAAAACATTGGTTTCTTTAATCCAACAGCACAAGGTCAAGAAGAGCGTTTACGTCTTGACCTTGACCGTGTAGAGCATTGGGTAGGAAATGGCGCAGGCTTATCTGACCGTGTTGCTCGCTTGGTTAAAGATGCACAAAAAGCAGCTGCTTAATTGCAATTGTTAAGAAAGATTGAGGTATAAATGAGTCACGCGTCTGACACATTAGTGATGGGCAAAATCGGCGCACCTTATGGTGTAAAAGGTTGGGTCAAAATCACATCATATACCGATGAATTAGACGGTATTTTTGGTTATTCCCCTTGGCTCGTGGGTCAAGAAGGTGATACTAAAGAAATTGTCGTTGACCAATGGCGAACCCACAATAAGGGATTAGTTGCCAAACTGGTTGGGGTTGAAACTAGAGATGATGCTGAAGGTGTCAAAAATCTCGATATTTCAATTAAAGCACAACAGCTACCTCAATTAGATGGTGATGAATTTTATTGGAGAGAGTTAGTTGGCATGCAAGTCGTGACCGAACAGGGTTACAACTTGGGTGTCGTTAAAGAGTTGTTTGAAACGGGTGCGAATGACGTTATGTTAATCAAAGCCAATTTGAAGGACGCTTTCGGTCAAAAAGAACGCATGGTGCCTTACTTAATCGACCAAGTCGTTAAGCGAGTGGACCGTGAGGCAAAGACCATACAGGTTGATTGGGATCCCAGCTTTTAATGAGCTCGGATACACAACGTTGGTTTGGTGTAGTAAGTCTGTTTCCAGAAATGTTTCAGATTTTTACCGAACAGGGCGTAACAGGGCGAGCCGTTAAAAACGGTAAGTTGAAAGTAGATTTTTTTAATCCAAGAGATTTTACTCACGACAAACATCGCACTGTTGACGACCGGCCATACGGTGGTGGCCCAGGAATGCTGATGATGGTTCAGCCGTTATTAGACGCAATTCGTGCAGCCAAACAGGCGGCCGAGAAAAAAACTAAGGTGATTTATCTCTCACCTCAGGGGAAAACATTAACGCAACGTGGTGTGAAACAACTTTCTGAAAATGAAAGTGTGATTCTAGTCGCTGGTCGCTACGAAGGTATCGACGAGAGAGTGATAGAAGCTGAAATAGACGAAGAATGGTCTGTTGGTGACTACATTCTCAGTGGTGGTGAACTACCTGCGATGGTGTTAATGGATGCTGTAGCAAGACTGGTACCAGGCGTATTAGGGCATGCACAATCTGCTGAGCAAGATTCGTTTAGCGACGGTTTGCTAGATTGTCCGCACTATACACGGCCAGAAAATTTGCACGGTCAATCAGTTCCTCCTGTGTTGTTGAGCGGTGATCATCAAAAAATCAAACAGTGGCGGGAAAAACAGTCGTTAGGTAGAACCTGGCAACGACGCCCTGAATTATTAAACGACCTAGCTCTGACTGAGGAGCAACAACGTTTGTTAGATGAATATCAGCAAGAGTTGTTGCAGCAAAATGGCAGTTATTCTGGGATGAGAGGATATGATGAGTAAAGTCAATCAAGATATCATCAAGCGCATTGAAGAAGCTCAGTTAAAAACTGATGTTCCTGCATTTGGCCCTGGTGATACAGTTGTTGTTCAAGTACGCGTTAAAGAAGGCGAGAAAGAGCGTCTTCAGGCATACGAAGGCGTTGTAATCGCTAAACGTAACCGTGGCCTACACTCTGCTTTTACAGTTCGTAAGATTTCAAACGGCGAAGGTGTTGAGCGTACGTTCCAGACCCACAGCCCTGCAATTGGTTCAATTGCTGTGAAACGTCGTGGCGATGTTCGTCGTGCTAAGCTTTATTACTTGCGTGACCGTTCAGGTCGTTCTGCACGTATCAAAGAAAAGCTTAACTAATATTAATTTTGCGTTACCGTTAACTTATAAAAAAGCCCGCATTTTGCGGGCTTTTTACTGCCATAAATTTAATTAGCGTAACTGACCACCTCAGCCTCTATTCCATTACTGAGCATAAAGTAAAAACGCTTTCCGGGCGCATAATCACCGTGATTAAACGTGTTAAACCCCATTGCTATCACCTTTTTCTCAACTTCACTTAACTCATTCACTAGAATACCAACATGATTAACATGGGCTATATTCAAATGATCAGAGACTTCAGTGTTGAACCTTTTTGGTTTGTATAAAGCCAGATAAGCTGTCTCTGAACCCACATGCACCGTGTATCCGTCATCTTTGGCAGGACCGGACCAACGGATATGCCAATTAAATAGCTGACAAAGTATGTGGGCTATTTTATCTGGATCGCCGACGGTTAAATTTAAATGTTCAAGTATTGCTGCGCGCATATTATTTCCTTTTATGTGACTGGATTATTGTAAGGCGACAGCTTAATATCTAAAGCCAACTTTAGATCAAGATAAATATTGAGATAATTTTATGACCCCAGAACCTTTGGTTAGCATTGGGTTTATCGCCAAGCGGACAGGGAATGCTGTTTCGCTTATCCGTTATTATGCTAATCAAAACCTTATCCCTTCTATTCGCACTGACGGAGGGAATCGGGTATTTCCTCGTTCGGTGATACGACGTGTGTCGTTTATTTTAATCGCACAAAATATGGGCTATGCGTTAGATGATATTCGCCAACTATTGAGTTCTTTACCAGATAACCGTACGCCGAATAAAGCGGATTGGGCACGTTTAAGTAAGGTGTTTAATGTACACATCGATCAAAAGTTAGCAGAGTTAAATTTGCTTAAATCTTCGCTAGCAGGGTGTATAGGCTGCGGTTGTCTGTCTTTACAAAAGTGTCGTCTGTTCAATAAAGACGATAAGATCGCCTTAAAAGGTAACGGAGCGCGGTATTTACTTGGTGATACTCCAACGCATTGAATGTAGACGTCAGACATATTTTCTATAGTAATGAGTAAACTGAAATTGCTAGACAATGTTGATTCATAGTAATGCGCTTAATGATTAAAAAGGAATGTCCAATTGGCCATAATACATTCAACGAATAGTATGCATGTTCGCAATGTGCACAAAGACGGATATCCTATGGCTGAGCTTTGTCAAGATTATCCAGCCTTGAAAGCGTACTTAATTAGCGCGAAGAGTGGTAAGCAGAGTATTAATTTTTCACAACCTGATGCGGTTAAAGCCCTCAATGCGGCGTTACTTGTCCATTATTACGGTATAGATACATGGGATATACCCCAAGGGTATTTATGCCCACCGGTACCGGGTAGAGCCGACTACATTCATGGTATAGCGGATCTCTTAGCCACTCAAAATGGTGGACTTATTCCAAGAGGAAATCAAGTTAACGGGCTTGATGTGGGCATTGGTGCAAATGCAATTTACCCGATCATTGGCAGTGCTAGTTATGGCTGGCGTTTTATCGGCAGCGATATTGATGACTTATCCATCAAGTCAGCTAAAACGTTGGCCAGCGACAATCCAAACTTAGCTCCGTTATTGATGGTACGCAAGCAGGCGGATAAAGAGCAGATTTTTCGCGGTATTATCAAACCTGATGAACACTTCGCCTTTACTATGTGTAATCCACCCTTTCATAAATCTGCCGAAGACGCTGCGCTTGGCAGCAAACGTAAAGCAAAAAGCCTAGAAAAAAACCGTCACAAACGTAACCTTAAAGCGAGACATAATTCACCGTTAGCGCCAGCACTTAATTTCTCAGGCATGGCTAACGAGCTATGGTGCGAGGGCGGTGAGTTAGCATTTATTCAGCGCATGATTAGTCAAAGCGTCGCCTATAAGGAGCAAGTAGATTGGTTCACGTGTTTGGTTTCTAAAAGTGCTCATCTCAAGGCGATTGAAACCAGTGTTAATTACTATGGTGCGAGAACTTTTTTAAAAATGGATATGGGACAGGGACAAAAGCAAAGTCGCTTTGTCGCTTGGACCTTCCAAGAAAAATAACAAAACAACAGTATGGCTACTGACCAAGGAACATAAATGCAAACATTAACCGAAAAAGAAAAGATGCTCAGTGGGCAATACTATTTTCCAAGTAACAAAATATTGCAGCAAGACAGAGCTAGGGCAAAAGCAATATGTCAGCTATTTAATATAGCCCCTGAAGCTGAGAGAAAAGCTGCACGTAAAGCACTTCAAAGCTTGTTTTCGGCGTCTCCTAACTCATGGATTGAGCCAACTTTTTTTTGCGATTATGGTTATAACATTCGAATGGGAAAAAATTTTTATGCCAACCATAATGTGGTGATCCTTGATGCGGCGCCAGTCATTTTCGGAGACGATGTAATGCTTGCCCCTGGGGTCTTAATTTCGACGGCATCCCATCCGCTAGATGCAAAAAGGCGCAATAAGGGATTAGAAACCGCAAAAGCTATCACCATTGGTAATAGTGTATGGATAGGTATGGGCGCAAAAATACTTGATGGCGTTACAATAGGTGATAACGCTGTTATTGCTGCAGGAGCGTTAGTTAATAAAGATGTACCTGCTAATACGGTTGTCGCAGGGGTGCCAGCTATTGTTATACGCCAAATAGACAATGACTCTGCGTAACGAATTAATCGAATATCTCACGTTGAAGGCAAATAGATTTGACTAGGGTCACCGCAACGCAGGGTTTGTCAGTCCAACGCTTGTTAGCGATACTTGAGCCCTTATTAATTACCCATCCCAAGGGCTTAAGTGAATATGCGTTATTAAAATATGTGCAAAATGAAGCGGGTGATGACGAGATATCTAGCTATGTATCGTTAACGGATCCTTTAGCTCTGTTTCAAAGCCATTTTTTGTTATTTCACGCTTTGTACCATCTGCGCCAAGAATGGCGCGCATCAGGCCAAGGCGATATCAGTATTCATACCCTTAAAATCCAAGCCATAGCATATACGCACATTTCTGATAAAAGCGCGATGGTAGCTGTTGACCCGTTAGCTGAATATTACTTAGATTGGCAAAACTTGCTAGGTACGACAACTGAGGATATAAACCAACTTCTGAATGATTTTTGGTTGCATTTTGCCCGCGACGAAAACACTGTGGTCAATCAACATTTCAGTAAGGCCGACCAGCAGCTTGAACTCAGTTATGCCGTGCTTAAGCTTCCGTTTAATTCCAGTCCTGATGAAGTTAAACGGCAATATCATAAGTTGATCCATCAATATCATCCCGATAAAGGTGGCGATACACCTTATGCGCAGACGCTACAAATCGCCTATGCCTATATACGTCGCTTTGGATAGTTCCTCAACGGGCTCTTATCAAAATCACTTTTTTATATATTGAAATATAGCGTAATTAAAAAGCCCTGTAATACAGGGCTTTATTGTGTTTAAACATTCGGGTGGGTGGTTAAAAATAAAGCTACTGGCCTTTGACAGCCTTTAACTCTTCTTCGTTTAATAAGCCGCGACGTTCTAGCAAGGGCCAGACTTGTGGGTCTTTCCCGCGAAAACGACGATACATAATCATCGGGTCTTCAGTACCACCAGTCTCCAGAACATGCTTACGGTAACCATTAGCTGTGTCCTGATCGAAAATACCGTTTTGACTAAATACTTGCCACGTATCTGCATCGTAAATGTTCGACCAAATATAGCCGTAGTAACCTGATGCGTATCCACCAGAAAATATATGAGAGAAGTAGCTTGTACGGTACCTAGGGGCGATTTCAGGAATTAACCCGATCTCATCCATGGCTGCCTTTTCAAATGCATCTGCATCCTGTTCAGTGGCTGTTTCAATTGTGTGCCACTTCATGTCTAACAATGCCGCGGCCATATATTCAGTGGTTGAAAAGCCTTGATTGAATTTACCCGCCGCTTGAATTTTATCAATTAACGTTTGCGGGATCACTTCACCAGTTTGATAATGCTTAGCAAATTGGCCTAATACTTCAGGTTCCATCATCCAGTTTTCCATAACCTGTGAGGGATATTCCACATAGTCTCTGGGTAAAGCCGTGCCTGTTTGCGACTGGTAATATCCATCCGATAATAAGCCTTGAATAGCATGACCAAATTCATGGAATAGCGTTGATGCTTGATCAAAAGTAAGTAGAACAGGGCTGTCGCCAACAGGACGAGGGAAGTTGAGTACATTAAAAATAATCGGCTTAACATTCTCGCCAAACATTTTCTGTTGCTTGCGGAATGAGTTCATCCAGGCTCCGCCACGTTTACTTTCGCGTACGTAGTAGTCGGTCATATATACGCCTATGCTTAAGCCATCTTTATCGAAAACTTCAAACGTGCGTACGTCAGGATGATATTTAGGAATATCTTGGCGTTCTTTGAAGGTCACCCCCCATAATTTATTAGCGGTAAAGAAGACGCCATCACGCGTCGCATCCAATGAAAAATAAGGCTTAGTTTGGGCTGCATCAAGATCATAACGTTCTTTGCGGATCTTTTCGGCGTAGTACCACCAATCATATCCAGCTAATTCAAAATCATCGCCTTGTGCATCAATCATTTGTTGCATATCGGCGGCTTCTTTTTTCGCTTGTGCAAGCGCCGCAGGCCAAACTTGGTCAAGCAACCCGTAAACATTCTGGGGGGTTTTGGCCATGGCTTTTTCAAGCACGAAGTCAGCATAGGTTTTATAGCCAAGTAAATGGGCTTTTTGATAGCGTAACGATGCAATTTTAGACGCTAATTTTTTATTATCATTGGCGTTATCGTTGTCGCCACGTTGAATATATCCCTCATACAAGGCTTTGCGTAGCTGGCGATTTTCAGCATACGTTAAAAATGGATTTTTGCTTGGGCGGTGAGTCGTGAAAACCCATTTACCATCATGACCGCGTTCGGTGGCAGTTACGGCTGCGGCAGCAATAATATCTAAAGGCAAGCCCGTTAATTCTTCTTCGGTATCGACGACTAATTCAAATGCATTGGTTTCAGCTAATAGGTTTTCTCCGAATTGAACCGACAACTCAGACAACTGTGCGTTGAGATCGCGTAACGTGGTCTTATCTGTATCATTAAGGTTTGCTCCGCCACGTACAAACGATTGATAACTATCATCAAGCAACGTTTTCTGATCGGCGCGTAACTCAAGTTTATCTTTTTGCTCGTAGACCGCCTTAACGCGAGCAAACAGTGCGGCATTTAGAAAAATGTCATCGTTAAGCTCAGATAGGCGAGGAGACATCTTCTTAGCAACGCTTTGCATTTGTGTGTTGGTATCGGTGCCGTTAAGCGCATAAAAAACCGTTGTTACATGATTCAATGCTTGGCCTGACTTTTCGATAGCTTCAATGGTGTTTTTAAAATTTGGGGCTTCGGCATTAGTGGCGATATCTGCAATTTGTTGTTTATTTTGCGCGATGGCGAAATCAAATGCAGGTTCGTAGTGCTCAATTTTAATTTTTGCAAATTCTGGTACGCCAAATGGGGCGCTTGATACAACCAGCAATGGATTACTTTTTTCTACCGAACTTTTTGTTTCTGCAGAATGTTTTTGCTGCCCAACTTGGTTTGCATTCGTTTGGCTTGTGGTGTCCGGTTGACACGCACTAAGCATGACAGCCATTGCGATTGGGCTGAGTATTGCTTTGTTCATAAGGATCCCTGATATCAATAGAGTGACGGCTATGTTGCCGTTCGGTTTTATCCCCGCACTGCTATAAATGCGAGTAATACTAAAGACTATCGCGATCTGCCTTATAACCGCAAATTTGTTGCTCTATACTTGTAAGGCGAAGTGTAAGCGATAATGTGCAAGTATAAGCCGCGCTTATTTATTAATACTTAATAGTGCGTAAAGTGAGCAAAATGTCGATTAAATCAATTAAATCTTGCGAAAAAAATTAGCAACTGTTAAAAAGTCAATTAAATTACATAAAAAGTTAATTTGCAGTTGTAATTATATGTTTACATTTAATCGGCCGCTTACTTCATACGTGTTATTTCCAGAGCGACTGCACCGCAGATCGTGTTTATCCATTACTACTGTGAGTCAAGATTATGTTACGCGACAACATTAACAATATTAACGTTACCTCTGAAACCGTATTAATTACCCCTGAAGCCTTAAAAAATGAGCTTCCTGTTACGGATCATGCATTATCAGTTATTCAATCATCTCGACAAATTATTTCCGATATCATCCATCGTAAAGATCATCGTTTTTTGGTTATCAGTGGCCCGTGTTCTATCCATGATATTGATGCGGCAAAAGAGTATGCCCTCAAACTTAAAGAGTTGCATGAATCCTGCAAAGATACTCTGTATATCGTGATGCGGGTGTACTTTGAAAAGCCACGTACGACAGTGGGCTGGAAAGGCTTGATCAACGATCCACATATTGATGATACTTTCGATATTGAAACAGGATTGCGCAAAGCACGAGAATTACTTATTTGGTTAGCTGAATTAGAAATTCCCGTTGCCACTGAAGCCCTTGATCCTATTAGCCCACAGTATCTTGCTGAGTTATTTAGTTGGTCAGCAATTGGTGCTCGAACATCTGAGTCTCAGACTCACCGTGAAATGGCCAGTGGCTTGTCTATGCCCGTAGGTTTTAAAAATGGTACGGATGGCAGTTTAGATATAGCAATAAATGCTTTGCAGTCTGCAGCATCAGGCCACAGTTTTATGGGAATTAATGGTGAAGGGCAAGTTAGCGTGATCAAAACGCAAGGTAACCCTGACGGACATATTATTCTTCGCGGCGGTAAACAGCCGAACTATGATTCAGTCTGTGTGGCTGATTGCGAAGAAGAAATGCGCAGCGCGAAACTCAGTGCTGGTTTGGTTGTAGATTGCAGTCATGCTAACTCAAGTAAAGACTACCGCCGTCAACCCTTAGTGGCCAAAAATGTGGTTAATCAAATACTCGAGGGTAATCAGTCTGTTATTGGTATTATGTTAGAAAGCCATTTAAAATCCGGTAATCAAAGCAATAAGGGGAAAACAGCTAACGAGCTAGAGTATGGTGTATCGATCACCGATGGCTGTATAGATTGGGAATCTACGGATGAGTTAATTAACCACATGCGTGATAAACTCATTACTGTATTGCCGTTGAGGTTAAACAAACTAAACAGCCCTGATTAATAGGAACTTGCATGTCAACCGAACTTGATAAATTACGTGACCAAATAGACGCTGTCGATTCTGAATTAGTGGCGTTATTAGCAAAACGTGCTGCGTTGACTGAACAAGTTGGTGTATACAAAAGTAAGGTTGGCTTGCCCATTTATGTGCCGGCACGTGAAGCCGAATTAATTGAACAGCGCTGCGGGCAAGCCGAAGCGCTAGGCGTGCCCCCGTCGTTGGTTGAAGATTTGCTAAGACGCATCATGCGAGAGTCTTACCACACACAAAATAAACGCTATATGTGTTGCGCGCCACAGGTCAATAAAATTGTGGTTATTGGTGGGGCTGGTGCACTTGGACGGATTTTTGTCGAAATGTTCACGCGCAGTGGATATACGGTCGAAATTCTAGAGCAAAAAGATTGGCCCAAAGCTGATGAAATTTTTGCTCAGGCAAACTTGGTCTTGGTCGCTGTACCTATTCAATTGACGGAGCAAATCATTGCCAAACTGGATAGTTTGCCGATAAATTGTATATTGGCGGATATTACCAGTACTAAAGCAGTTCCACTTAATGCCATGCTAAAGGTCCACAAAGGACCTGTAGTTGGCTTACATCCCATGTTTGGGCCAGACGTATCGAGTATGGTTAAACAGGTTGTTGTGGTGTGTCACGGCCGTGATGAAGATAAATACCAGTGGTTATTGCAACAGATGCGAGCTTGGGGGGCGGCGTTGCAAGAAACCGATGCTCAAGAGCATGACGACTCAATGGTTTTTATTCAAGTTATGCGTCACTTCTCTAGTTATGTGTTTGGTGCGCATTTATTAACGGAAAATCCATCTCTGGATCAGTTGATTTCGTTGAGTTCACCAATATATCGATTGGAACTTGCTATGGTGGGACGTTTATTTGCGCAGGATCCCGGCTTGTATACCGATATCATTTTTAACAACAAAGACAGTATCGCGGTGCTTACTAGTTTTCGAGACACCTTTGATAACGCACTCGATATGCTTAAAAAAGGTGACAAAGCGTCATTTATTAAGCTCTTTTTCAAAATAGGCGCTTGGTTTGGGGATTATTCGAAACAATCTCTAGTGGATAGTAAAAAATTGCTGCTTAAAGCCAATGATGATCGCACCATTAGTGAGTAGTAAAATTTAGCTCTTTATTCGTTTCATTAACGTATTACTAATATCATGATTTCAAGATTACCAAGATGGGTGGAGTATGGTGCATTTGTGCTCGCCCTTATCGCTGGCAGTGTAAATGCAGTTGGTTTGCTAGGATTCTCGCACCAAGCCATTTCTCATTTATCAGGAAGTGCTACGCTCGTTGGTGCTTCGTTACTTAATGCACCTATCAGCGATACACTTCACCTAGTCGCTATTTTGCTTAGCTTTATGTTTGGCGCAGCCTTTTCCGGGTTCTTTTTGCGTAGTCGCACACTCAAATTATCCCGCCATTATGATTTTTTATTGGTGGTTGAAGGAGGTTTATTACTCATATCTATCTGGTTGCTTAAAGATAATTTAGCCGCTGGGCACTACACCGCATCTGCAGCATGTGGTTTACAAAATGCGTTGGCTACCACTTACAGCGGTGCGATCATTCGTACTACCCATATGACAGGGATATTTACCGATCTTGGTATTATGTTGGGTGCCCGCCTGCGACACGAAGCATTTGATAACCGCAAGGCGATTTTATTTCTGTTGTTGATAAGTGGTTTTATTAGCGGTGGTGTGTTCGGGGCGTATTTATTTGCGCATTTAGGGTTTAACGCTTTATTAGCGCCTGCGTTTTTGTGTTTCGTGTTAGCGCTATTTTATCGGGTTTACCGAAATAAAATGAAAAGAAGGCACTAGTAAGAGCCTTCCATTGTGATCACTATCCTGTTATTTGCTTTATTCCTGCGCTAATGCGCTGACTGCGGCAATCTTAGTCGGGTTGATTTCGTCGTTTGGGTAGCAGCCTAAAACTTTAAAGTATCGAGTAGTATTTTTAAGCTCTTCCAAGGCAACCTGCATGGGGCCATCTTGAATATTCCCTTCTACATCTATATAGAACATCTCTTCCCAGGGGTTACCTGTAATCGGTCTGGATTCTAGCTTCGTCATGTTGATGTTATTGTTTTTAAGGATCAGTAAAGCTTCTACTAACGCGCCTGATTTTTGCACCGTAGACATCAATAACGTTGTTTTAGCAGGCACCTGTAAAGGCACATTGACTGCTTTGCGGGCCACAACGAAGAAGCGGCTGTGATTTTCTTTTTGGTTGGCAAGATTAGATTTAATCGCATGTAACCCATATAACGCACCACCGGCTTCGCTACCTATCGCTGCAACCGTATCACTTTGTAACTCATTAACCGTCATCATAGCAGCAGAGGTACTATCGCAGGTGATGACCTCGATGCTGCCTAGCTCAGCCAAAAAGTGGCTGCACTGAGCAAAAACTTGGGGATGGGCATACAAGGTTTTGATACGGTTAATATCAGTTGCATCAGCGACTAACAATGCATGTTTAATAGGGTGAGTTAGCTCACCAATAATCGACAAATTGGTATGCTGCAGTTGGTCGTAAACTTCATTGATACTGCCAGAGGACGTATTTTCGATGGGCAATACTGCGTAATCTGCTTCGTTGGTCTCTACTTTCTTAATGATTTCGCCAAAGCTTTGACAACCTAACTCTAAGAGCTCTCCTGGACGACGAGAAAAGTATTTTTGAGTAGCAAGGTAGCTGTAAGACCCCTTATCACCTAGAAAAGCAACTCTATTTAGTGGCAAGCTGCTGCCAGGGTTCGCGCGAGCGGCAAGCATTGCTTGTTGGTTGAGTACAGAGTCTTCGATGATAACGTGAAATAATTGAGTAACATAATGAGGGTCAAGACCGTGACCTTGGCCCCGTTTAATTAAGCTAACCAGTAGTTGTTCTTCTCGTTTATGATCTCTTACCGGAATATGATGGGTAATTTTGGTTTCAGCAACCTGATTGGTGCATTGCTGACGCTCTGCTAACAGTTTTAACAACTGCTGATCAATTGAGGTGATTTGTTCTCTTAGTTTATCTAGCTCCACGACCGACATTTTTATTTCACTTCCATAAATGGGTTAAAAAGCCTTTTGAGTAAGGCACAAGTTCTTTGTACATAAATGATTTAACACAGGCTTGGTGCGCTGAAACTATTATCAGTTGAATATACATCACCATCGAATCTATTAACTCGAGCGATCAATGTCAATGTTTACCTTATGCCAAAATGGCCTTTAGAGTAGATATTTCCTATAAACCCGCTGAAAGTCCATGTTTCCATCTCTGTTTTATTCATTTAACAAGGAACTAAGCAACATTTTGACTTGCTCAACTTCGAAGGGTTTATCGCATAAGGCGTTTACCCCAGCCTGATGTATGTTAGTCATGTGCAAACTATCCACTGACTCTGAGGTCACCATAATAATGGGTAGATGGGAGGTTTCGGTGTTAAATCGGATGAACTCCGATAATTCTCTACCATTCATTTCAGGCATATTATAATCCGTGACGACCAAGTCAAAGGTATTTTCTTTGAGTATTGTTAGCGCCATGGCGCCATTTTCCGCTTCAATAATCTGTTCAATACCAAGCCCCTTCAATACCCGATTGATGTGATTTCTAGCTAATTTACTGTCGTCGACAAGAAGCACTCTAACCTGACGTACATCAAATAAATTCAGATCTAGTTCTTCGGTATTAATTAAGTCCAAAGAGGTTTTGAGTGCACGAGATAAATGCTCAGTGCTAAAAGGCTTTGGTAATATGGCTGCCACGCCCGCCTGTTTAAACTCTTCTAGTTTCTGTGAGCTACTTTCGCTTGATACAAGCATAAAAGGTAATGCGCAATGTATGGATGATTGTTTTATCGATTTAAGGATATCGAGTCCGGTACCATCTTCGAGATACATTGAACTGACGACCAAATCACCTCCTTGCTGATCGATGGCTTCAATGGCCTCTTTAACATTGCTCACGGCGAAGACATTTTTCACATTTTCTTCGTGTAATAAAGTACTGATTATTTTTCGTTGAGTATCCGATGGTTCGACTAAAATAATGCTTAAGTCTGCTAACAAAATATTCTGCATAGTTACCTTCTTGTCAGATTGGCCAATTGACTCAACCGCCAGCGAGTTTTACAGTGTAGCCGCGTTTTTCTAAGACTAGCTTTAACTTGTCTCTATTATCACCTTGAATTTCTATCACTGCGTCTTTAACGGCTCCACCTGTACCGCACATTTTTTTCAATTCTGTGCACAAGGCTTTAACTTGTGCCGCGTCCATATCCATACCTGACAACGTGGTGACTCCTTTGCCTTTACGTCCTTTTGTTTCGCGACGAATACGGATGATGCCATCGGTTTTGGGCCGAGCAAGTTGCGCCTTTTGAGCGGGAATTCTGCCGCCATCAGTGCTATAAACAAGATCGTTTTGGCTCATATTGATTTTCGCTCTGACTTGAATAGATAATATAATAATCTGATTCTATTAAAAAAAAGACAATCTTTATAGGCAAATTAAACAAACTGATATTTAATACATTAGCAATGAAGAGCAGTAATATGGAGTGAAGTATGAGTTTAGAACGCAAATTATCAGCTGACAAAAAACAATTAACTGTAGTAGCCGATGAAATCTTCGATTTCGGCAAGGTGCAGGATTTCCGTATTGCATTCTCCACTGACATCGACGAGGTGGAAACGGTTATTATTGATTTGCATAAAACCGCTTACATGGATAGTTCTGCTTTAGGCATGTTATTAAATATGCAAAAATTATTGTCTGGTAAGGTCACTATCTTTAAGATTGTCAATACTCGCCCCCAAGTACTCAAAATCTTGCGAATCGCCCGCTTTGATAAAAAATTCTTAATTAGTTAACGTCTCTTTGTGGCTTTATTTTAATGCGCATACTCATTGTTGATGACGATCCACTTAACCGTTTTTTATTGATCCATATGTTGGAGCAAAAAGGGTACGTTGATTGCTATGAAGCCCAAAGTGGCCGTGAAGCGCTGGGCTTAGCTAAACAAATTGACCCTGAGTTAATTTTGCTCGACGTGATGATGGAAGATATGAGCGGCTTCGAAGTGGCGCCTTTACTTAAAGCGCAGGCTGGCGACATATATCTTCCGATAATTTTCATTACTGCTTTGGATGATGAAGAAAGCTTAGGACGATGTTTGGATGTAGGTGGGGACGATTTTGTTGCCAAACCATTTAATAAAACCATTCTCGCAGCCAAAATTAGTGCCCATGCTCGTACGCGCGAGCTTAGTAAAAAATCATTTGCACAAAATCAACAATTAATCTTTTACCGTAAAGCGGTAGAGCGAGAACACAAAATTGTCGAACATATTTTTTCAAATGCAGTCACAAATGATCATAAATTATTACCTTATTTAGATTTTAAATTACTTCCCGCAACGGATTTTAATGGTGATTTATTGCTCTTTTGCGCCGCTCCTGATGGCGGTTTATATTATCTGATTGGGGATTTTACCGGCCATGGACTTGCGGCTGCAATTGGTGCGCTACCCGTTTCTCAGGCGTTTCACACAATGGCGAATAAGGGCCTGTCGGTGCTTGAAATGGCGCATACACTAAACGATACCCTACTCAAACTACTGCCTGCGGATATGTTTTTTGCTGCAGCGATAGTGCAGGTTAGTAGTGGGGGGACGCAGTTTGAAATATGGAATAGCGGTATGCCTGACTTGCTGCTTTTAGACTCGAAGGGCAAAGTTATTCAGCGTCTGTCATCTCAGCATATGGCGTTAGGAATATTAGATGCGAGCGAGATGGACAGAGATATCCAACGATGCCAAAGCGCTATCGGAGATCGTTTACTGGCGTTCTCCGATGGACTTATCGAAATCATGGATCTTGAGCATAATATGCTCAGCGAAAAACAGATCGAGAAATGGATTTCGCAGCAGTCGGATATTACCGTTGATGAGTTGTTTCAACGGATTGAGGACTTTAGTCAAGGGATAGCGCCTCTTGATGATCTCACTTGTGTGTCATACACATGCCAATCACTAGTCAAACTTGAACATAGTCAATCTATCGCTCCTGTGCCTTTCGAATTATGTTTTGAAATGAATGTAGAGATGATTAAAAAAGGCGAACCAGTTCAAAGTGTAATTAATATGGTGTGTAGTCAAACAGGTATGTATGCCTTACACGCAAGGTTATTCACAGTAGTCAGCGAATTATATAACAATGCGTTGGATCACGGCTTACTAAAACTAGATTCAAAATTAAAACACTCTTCAGACGGATTCGAAGCGTATTTTGCATTAAGAACTCAACGTTTAATGCAATTACAAGAAGGTCAGGTTACGCTCAGTCTCACTTATACACCGACTGAACGCATCTTGAAAATTATAGTGTGTGATTCAGGAGAAGGGTTCGCTCATCAATCTCATTCAATTCAGGCCGAGATTGGGGATCCCTATGGTCGCGGTATTCAACTCATAACTGCGTTATCAGATTCAGTACGTTACCTAGGTAGCGGCAACGTAGTAGAAGTATTATTCAATGTGTAAGGTATAAAAAATGCAAACAACTATCAGAAAAGCTCAAGTAAGTGACATCAATGCATTAGTGAATTTTAATCAATTAATGGCCAAAGAAACGGAAGATATGGAACTTGATAGTGACATTTTGACGTTGGGTGTAAGTAATCTGATAAACGATGTGAGCAAAGGTTTTTACTTAGTTGCAGAAGTTGACAGTCAAGTGGTGGGGAGCCTTATGGTAACCACAGAATGGAGCGATTGGCGTAACAGCGAATTTTGGTGGATACAAAGTGTCTATATAGTCCCTAAATTTCGCCGCAAGGGCCTTTACAGTGCATTATATAATGAAGTGAAATCTCTTGGTGATAAAGCGCAAAACGTGTGTGGATACCGCTTGTACGTAGAACGTGAAAACCGTGTCGCCCAGCGTACCTACGAAGCACTCGATATGGATGAAAGCCACTACCTCATGTACGAGGGTAAATAAGCCAAACCTAATTGATAACAATTCTCAATTAGGGTAAACTGAGTGAATAGGTACACAATATTTTAAGCAGGTTATGAGTTTGAAACGTTTTCTGAAAATGGTTAGTTTGGTTGGTTGTGTTTCTGTGGCTTCTTTAGCCAGTGCGCAAGAAGTAAATGTGTATTCGGCGCGCAAAGAAGCGCTGATAAAGCCTTTACTTGATAAATTTACTGAAAGCACTGGCATTTCAGTAAATCTGGTGACGGGTAATGCTGACGCGTTAATTACACGCTTAAAAAGTGAAGGTAAATACAGTCCTGCTGATATTCTTATTACGACTGATGTAGGCAGACTCTACCGCGCGAAAGAGCAAGGGTTAACCCAAAAAATTGAAACTGACGCGTTAAAGACTCTGATCCCGCAAAATTATATCGATCCTCAAGGCCAATGGATAGGTTTCACCCTTCGCGCTAGACCACTGATGGTCGCGCCACAACGGGTTGACGAAACGCAACTGACTCGCATGGAAGACTTAGCTGACAAGCAATGGCGCGGCAGAGTTTGTGTGCGCTCATCGAGCAATATTTATAATCAGTCTATGGTTGCGGCGATGATTGAACAACAAGGTGAAGAGAAAACTCAGGTTTGGTTAAACGATTTCGTGAAGAACTTTGCACGTACACCAAAAGGTGGTGACCGAGATCAAATTAAGGCGGTTGTTGCAGGGCAGTGTGATGTTGCTATTGCCAATACTTACTACCTAGCAGGTATGGCGAGTAGCGATGATAAAGCGACGCGAGAAACGGCTAGCAAAGTAAAAGTTATTTGGCCGAATCAGCAAGACCGTGGCACTCATGTAAATATATCCGGTGCAGTCATCAGCAAATACGCACCTAATGTTGAGTCTGCCCAGAAGCTTATTAGCTTTATGTTGCAAGAAGATTCACAAGTCTGGTACGCCAAAACGAATCACGAATATCCGTTACGTAAAGAGGTCGAACAAAGTAAAGTATTAACATCTTTTGGTGCTTTTAAGGCCGAAAATATTGATCTCTCTCGCGTTGGTGAACTTAATCGTCAAGCTGTACTGATGATGGATAAAGCTGGCTGGAAGTAACCTTTTATTTAAATCTATATAAGATTCCACTTCATTGAAAAAATCTAATTGGCGCGAGCCGTGGATGTGGGCTGTCACTGTCTTTAGTTTACTATTGGCAGTGCCAGTTTTATTAATTTTCGCCAGCCTATTTGTGCCTCAATACGAATTGTGGCAACACCTCTATGAAACTGTTCTAAGTGATTATGTTTACCACTCATTATTCATTGCTTTTAGCGTTGGTGCGTTAACGTTATTGTTAGGTACTGGTTTGGCTTGGTTGATAGCCCGATATGAGTTTACTGGCAGACAAACACTGCAATGGCTTATTTTGCTGCCAATGGCGATGCCAGCCTATATATTGGCGTATACCTACACAGGCATGCTCGATGTGGCAGGCCCTATTCAAAGCCAGCTACGTATTACGTTCGATTGGTCTTACCACGACTACTGGTTTCCTGATGTTCGCTCCATAGGCGGAGCTATCACTATGTTGTCACTGGTGTTATACCCTTATGTTTATATGCTCGCTCGTACTGCTTTTAGTGAACAATCGGCGAGTTTCTATGAAGCCAGCCGTAGTATGGGCGTGAGCGGTACCGCCTATTTTCGTAGAGTTGCTTTCCCTTTAGCTCGCCCTGCTATTTTAACGGGAACTGCACTGGCCATGATGGAGGCTTTTGCCGACTATGGTACGGTGCAGTACTTTGGGATTAACACTTTTACTACAGGCATATTTCGAACTTGGAATGGTTTAGGAAATGCCATTGGGGCTGCACAATTAGCCGCAGTATTGACCAGTTTTGTGCTTGTATTATTACTGCTCGAAAAACATTCAAGACGACGGTTGAAGTACTTTCACCAAGGACAAGCGCACCATAGTGCAAAGCGCTTGCATTTGTCACCAATAAAGCGCATTTGGGCTATTTTGCTATGCCTGCTGCCGGTATTATTTGGTTTTATTATTCCAACTGTGCAATTAAGTGTTTGGGCGCTTGGCCGTGTATCCACTCAAGTGGACGAACAGTTTATCAATCTGATTTGGAATAGCTTTTATCTAGCGGCAAGTGCAGCGTTAATAGCAGTTGGACTGGCATTACTTTTTGCCTATGCAAAACGTTTATACCACCATTGGTCGCTTACCAGTCAAGTGCAACTCGCAAGTTTGGGTTATGCTATTCCCGGTACCGTTATTGCGATAGGCGTTATGTTAATGCTTAGCGCAGTTGATGATGCATTGAATGCGTTGACTGAGTATGTATTTGATACTAGTGTCGGCTTGATATTTTCGGGTACCTTAGTGGCCTTATTATTGGCTTATTCAGTCCGTTTTTTGGCTGTAGCGCTACACAATGTTGAGGCTGGGTTGCAACGTATAAAACCGAGCATGGACGATGCTGCTCGATCGATGGGTTTATCGTCATTCGCCGTGCTAAAAAAAATTCATATACCGCTATTACGCGCCAGTGTTCTCAGTGCAATATTGTTGGTATTTGTGGATGTACTCAAAGAGCTACCTGCAACGCTTATTCTTCGACCATTTAATTTTAATACATTAGCTGTTCGTACATTTGAACTAGCCTCCGAAGAGCGGTTGCAAGATGCCGCAGTGCCAGCTATTACCATCGTTTTAGTGGGCCTACTGCCTGTTTTCTTGTTAACCCGAGCTCTTGAATCGAATAAGAAAAAATGAAATTATCTCCTGCGAAAAAATTGAATACTTATGCTTGATTTAAACAGTATCTGTGTTGCCTATGACGATAAAGTTGTGGTGAATAACGTCTCATTTTCCCTAGTAAGTGGTGAGATTGGCTGCTTATTAGGTCCTTCGGGTTGCGGTAAAACCTCTATACTACGCGCTATAGCCGGCTTCGAGCATATTACTCACGGTGAAATCAAGCTTAGAGGTGTGCAGGTGGCTAGCCTTGATACACATATCTCCCCAGAGTGCCGAAAAGTGGCAGTTGTTTTCCAAGATTTTGCGTTATTTCCACATTTAAACGTTGGACAAAATATTGCGTTTGGTTTACTAAATCATACCACCAGACAAAAATCTCAACGCGTGAATGAATTATTAAAGCTGGTGGGCTTACCTGATATCAGTGAACGATTTACACATTCTTTGTCTGGGGGACAACAACAACGAGTCGCCTTAGCACGAGCCCTTGCTCCTCGCCCAGATTTGTTGTTGCTAGATGAGCCCTTTTCCAGCCTTGATGCTGAACTGAGAGAAGATCTAGCGAAGGACATTAGACGTATTCTTAAACACGAAGGGACAAGCGCATTATTGGTCACGCACGATCAGCATGAAGCCTTCGCAATGGCGGATAACATTGGTGTGTTAAGAGAAGGGCGTTTATTGCAATGGGCGAGTGCCTATCAACTTTATCATCGACCCGTTGACAAATTCGTTGCTGAGTTTATCGGTCAAGGCACGCTGTTGCCTGGCAAAATTATTAATGGCCACTATGTTGAAACTAAGCTCGGCGTCTTTTCAATGACGCAAGCACAATCTGCGCAGTTTGCTCAGGAACAGTCAGTGGATGTATTGGTGCGACCGGATGATATTGTGCATGATGATAACAGCACGAATGTGGCGAAAGTCATAGCTCGCGCTTTTAAAGGTGCGCATATTTTGTATGAACTTGCTTTGAATGACGATCCTGCTTCTAAGGTGTTATGTCTCGCGCCAAGTCATCACGACCATGTATTAGGTGAGCGTATCGGCATTCGGCTAGATTTGAAGCATTTAGTGCTGTTTAACGTATAAACGCAGCACTTTATCGATACTTTACTGGCGCAGGCTTGTTTTTGCATAAAAGATCGTTAGTTATAGATTTGCTTAAGTATTTCAAAGAGGAAAGCTAATGATAAAAAAATTAGTCAATTGGTTTGAAGAAGTCACGCGTCAAGAAGCTGAATCTGGTCAGGGCAGCAGTCGAGAGGTCGCGACAGCGGTTTTATTGTACGAACTGATGCGCGCTGATGGTGAGTTAAATGTGCAAGAACAAGAAGCATATGAGCAGGTATTGCGTACCCATTTTTCGTTGGACGAGAGTCAGTTGTCCGATCTGTTGGTGTTAACGAAAGATAAAGCTGCAGAAGCGGTGGACTTTTCGCAGTTTACGCGGATTATCAATGATGGTAGCTCTCTTGGTCAAAAACGAGGCATTATTGATGGCCTTTGGAAAATCGCCTACGCAGACGATGTTTTGGATCCCGAGGAAGAACATCTGATCCGACGAATTGCCGATTTGTTATATGTACCTCACAGCTTGTTTATTCAAAGTAAGCTTGCAGCATCTGGTCAGCTCTAATTAGTTTTATTCTATGTTGCTAATTAAAGACACCAGAGCGGAGTTGTTTTTCCTTGCCTAGTTCTTTTTTTACACGATTTACAGCAGTTGTTAAGCTAATTACAATCACTGTCTTTTATTAAAGACATAATTAATATTCTATGACTATATAGCATCTTATGCCTTCGTTTAAGTTGTTGATTTTTATCTATTTTGCACTTCTGGCTCAATTATTGTTATACCAAGGTCGTAATCGTGCTTTTCTCGACTGGTTCCTCGAGAGTTATGCATGGATAGCGAGTACGGTGAAAATGGTAAAGATCAACTTCGATACTGTTATTGGCCGCAATGGCGTTTGCGACCGATGACGCTTATCATTTTTAAGCTGAGCTTACGGGCTGCGCTATCTGCAAGGCACGGACGCTATTTTAGTCATTTTCAATAAATCCAATTTTAGTTTGATACAGCGGACATTAATCACATGAAACGAGCTTTTCCTTTACTTATTAGCCTTACATTAAGTTTGTTAACTGATGTTGCTTTGGCCACTCCGCTTCAGCCGCAGGACGATATTCTGCTGCGACTCGATAAAAATGCTGATGGTCAAATATCTATAAAAGAAGCCGTCGCTGATCCTTTTATTCTAGAGTCATTTAGCCGTATTGATATTAATGGTGATGGGATTATTAGTCGCCATGAGTTATCAAGCGTGCAATTACGACGATCTCATGGACATAGCTTGAACTGAGCTTAAATTAGCGCAGTAGTGTACGTCGAACAAGCTCGGATATTTACTGCCTAGTGTCTCAACCTTTTGTTATTATGCTGGCGAATTAGGAAGGATTAGATTGATAGGATTGCCAATGCAGCTTGGATCGTTACGCCAGCTAACCTTAGTCAGCTTTGCACTTGTGCTCGTGCCTTTAGTGGTACTGCAATGGAATAGTCACATTACTTTAGGGCGAATGGGAGAAATCGCCACCAACGAGGCCGAGTTTTCGGTTGCAATGGTGCGCCAAGTTAATAGCTTAGAAAGTTTCTCTGTAGATATTGAACGCTTGATACGCCAATACCATGTGCTAAACAAAGAAGAATTAAAAGAATTATCTGACAAGTATGTTCAACGTTTTACTGACTCATTAAACAATTTATGTTTTAAACTTGATTACTCTCAAGAATGTAGTGTGTTAACTGAACGCTTGGCTTGGTTTAGAAGCTATGACAGATTAAGTGATCAACTGCTTCTTGATGCACAATTAGCTGAATTTCGACGTGCGTTGACCGAATTGGGCCAAAGTGTTGATTCGTTACTCGATGATAGGATTAAAAAGCGTCAAGCTTATGTGGGTTCAGTACAACAAACTCAAGCGTGGTTAACGGCCTTATTAGTCAGTATTAGCTTATTGTTGATCATGTTTGGTAGTCAGCTGATATTGCGCCCCGTACGAAAGTTAGAACGAGTGATCGAGGCCATTTCTCAGCAAGAAGATGAACTACCAGATATTTCTAATTCGGGTCCTAAAGAACTTATCTTGGTTGAGCGTAAGTTACATCGTCTTGCCGATCGTTTAACCCAGTTGGAACATCTTCGTCATGCGTTACTGCGTCACGCCTCTCATGAGCTTAAAACACCGTTGGCGAGTATTAAAGAAGGTTGCTCATTGCTCACCGAGCAGGTGGTAGGGGAGCTGAACGAGCGACAAATGGAAGTGATGTCGTTACTCAATAGTAGCACTGACCGACTGAATACCTTGATCATGCAATTGCTTGATTACAACTTGTTATTACAACAAGCCAAACCTGATTTTCAATGGTTAAAAACAGCGTCTTTAATGGATGAGTTTATTACCGATAACCGGTTAGCTTTAGAACAGAATAACCATGAACTTGATACTAAAATTGAATTACCGCAAGTGTATGCGGATGCCAATTTGTTTCGGCGTATTCTTGATAACCTCCTGTCTAATGCAATTGCCCATGGTAGTAAAGGTCGACCAATAAACATTAAATTGTATCAACAGAAACATGTACAAGTATTAGATGTGGCTAACCGTGGGCAAAAAATTTCACCGGAGCAGAGAGCCATTTTGTTTGAACCTTTTAACCGTGGAGGTGGTAAGCGTAATGATCGTATTATTGGATCCGGGTTGGGGTTGTCGATAGTTGCCGATTGTGCGCGTATGATGCGTGGTAAGGTCGAAATTGTCGATGTGGATTACGCGGATGTGTGTTTCCGGGTATCAATCCCTTTAAATGAGAAAAAACAATGAGTTCTAATATAATAAAAGCAGGGATAAGCCTGCTCGTTCTAAGTTTATCCGGTTGTAAATTGGTTCCTGAAAACGATAGTAATTACGTCGAGCAAAGCACTAATCAAGAAAGAGCCTTCTGTTTATATCAATCTCCGGATGCGTCAGTGGAACATAATTGTGATATTGATTATTGGTTGGGTTATTGGCTAGATGGGGATGAGATGACATGGGAACAGCGAAAATCTGAAATTGCCCTTTTAACTGAAACCCCACACGACCAATTACGTAAAGTTTTACTTTGCCAAGGTAAAGACACCCCCTACCAAGACAAGCTACGATCTCAGTCTTGGGCATTGAGCCTCATAAAAGATCTCGATGGTGGCATGCAAGATATACTCAGTGTGATGATTTATAATCCGAGTCAAGTGTTATTGGAGTCTGAATCTGCTGTGGTGACGTTAAGCAAAATTAATGACGAGCAGTCAACCCGTGTTGAAGAACAACAAAAACTGTTCGAAAAACAGCAGAATGAAATTGATCAACAACGAGAACGTATTGAACAACAGCGCAGCCAAATCGAGCAGCTATTAAAAATAGAAGCATCGATTATGGACAACGCCAAAGGAGATCCTCAGTGAGTAAAATTGAAGCGTCGTTAAAGCCACAAATATTACTTGTCGATGATGACGAGAGTTTATTACGGCTGATGGGCATACGCTTAGAAGGTGAAGGTTACAGTGTGCAAAGTGCCGAAGGTGGTAAAGAAGCTTTGCGCCTAATGAATACGCAAAATTTTGATGCCGTGCTAAGCGACCTCAGAATGCCTGGTTTAGATGGCTTGAGCTTGTTCGAAGAGATTATGTCTCTGGGTAAAGATCTTCCTGTGATCCTAATGACTGCTCATGGCACGATTCAAGACGCTGTTGAGGCTACCCAAAGAGGGGTATTTGGTTTTCTTACTAAGCCAATAGATCACACTGAGTTACGAGATTTATTAGCCAAAGCGGTAAGCCAAAGCCAAGGCTCACAAACTAGTGCATGGCGAGAACAAATTATCACTCGTTCTATGCAAATGGAGCAACTACTCGACCAAGCCCATCGAGTGGCTCAGCGTGATGTTAGTGTATTGGTCAGTGGTGCCAGCGGAACAGGAAAAGAATTATTAGCGAATGCTATTCATAAAGCCAGTAAACGTGCGAATAAGCCGTTTGTTGCGATCAACTGCGGAGCCTTGCCAGAAAATTTACTCGAATCAGAATTATTTGGACACGCCAAAGGCGCATTTACCGGAGCGGTAAATGAGCATCAAGGGTTATTTCGAGAAGCCGACGGCGGAACCTTATTCCTGGACGAAATTGGCGATATGCCTACGCCGTTACAAGTTAAGCTTTTACGTGCACTACAAGAGCAGGTGATACGTCCTGTAGGCAGCAGTAAACAAATCCCTGTAGATGTGCGTATTATTTCAGCTACCCACAAAAATTTATCTCACGAAATGAGTGAGGGTAACTTCCGTGAGGACTTGTATTATCGCCTCAACGTGGTGAATTTAACCTTACCAACTTTACGGGAACGCTCGGAAGATATTCCGTTACTTGCGCGCTACTTACTAAAGAAAAGCTCTGAGCGTCATGAAGTACGTGTTAGTCGGTTCTCTGACGATGCTATGCAACTTTTGACTACTGAATTGTGGCCGGGTAATGTGCGTCAATTGGTCAATGTAGTTGAGCAATGTGTGGCATTAACACAGACTTCGGTTATTGCTGTGCATTTGGTAGAACAAGCGCTTTCAACTTCTGAGCAAAAGTGGCCGACATTAACTGAAGCACGCGATGCGTTCGAGCAAAGTTACTTGCTTAAATTGCTTAAAATGACCGACGGAAATGTTACCCGTGCGGCTGAAATAGCTGGGCGTAACCGAACTGACTTACACAAATTAATGAAAAAGCACGACTTGCATTCAACGGACTTCAAACAAGAATAGACCCGTGGCTTAAGCGCTCAGTGATAAAAAACGCGAATAATACTATTCGCGTTTTTTATTTGTCGTCCTGATTAAGCTATTTTGTTATTAGCGATAGATAAATAGCAGTTGTTATTAGCGATAGATAAATAGCAGTTGTTATTAGTACTACACATTTTTATTTCCTGCCTTACAATACGCAGCAATTTATGAAAGAGGTAATTAGCTAGATGCGAATAGCGTTAGGGGTTGAATACGATGGTGCCCGCTTCCATGGCTGGCAAAGGCAAAACGAAGTAATAAGTGTGCAGCAACACTTAGAGGAAGCCTTGACGCGTATTGCCAATGAACCTATACGTGTTACTTGCGCAGGGCGCACTGACGCCGGTGTACATGCGACGGGTCAGGTTGTTCATTTTGATACTTCCAATCAACGGCCTGATCGTGCTTGGACGCTCGGGGTTAACACTTACCTGCCTGCCACTATATCGGTACGTTGGGCAAAACTTGTACCTGATGATTTTCATGCTCGGTTCTCGGCTACCGCTAGGCGCTACCGCTACATCATTTATAATAGCACTTTGCGCAGTGGCATTTTTGCCAACGGTGTAAGTCATATTTATGGGGATCTTGACCATGACCTTATGCATCAAGCTGCGCAAAAGTTAGTGGGTAAACACGACTTTAGTTCTTTTAGAGCTGTGAACTGTCAAGCTAAAACCGCGACTCGTATCATGTCGCACATTCGCGTTAAACGCATGGGCGACTATATTGTAATTGATGTAAAGGCTAATGCATTTTTACATCATATGGTGCGTAATATTACTGGTACTCTCGTTGCTATAGGACACAAAGAACAGCCTGTTGAATGGGTGGATGAATTGCTTGAGGTGAAAGATCGAACAAAAGCGGGCATCACTGCTTTGCCAAACGGTCTGTATTTGGTGCATGTTACTTACCCTGAAGCGTTTGAGCTTCCGCGTTTGAAAATGGGGCCATTGTTTCTAGCTGATGACTTCTAAGACCAGTTTTACTTTCGTAACTTTCGATATCTGTGTTTTAATACGGATTACATGTGCCTAGAAAATTAAATACTGTATCTGTCGTTGCTTATGCCTAATAAAATCAACGATATGATTGCCAAAGAAGGTTTAAATTAATGAGTTGGATCGAAAAGATATTACCGCGTACTAAATCACCCACCAAAAGTAACGTACCTGAAGGTATTTGGACTAAGTGCGGTCAATGTGACGCGGTATTATACAAAACTGAGCTAGAAAAGCAGTTGGGTGTTTGCCCCAAGTGTAATCATCATATGCGCGTTTCTGCGCGAGTTCGGTTGAATCAATTTTTGGATCAAGGCGAGCGCACGGAATTAGGTGCTGATCTAGAGCCAAAAGATTTACTTAAATTTAAAGATTCAAAAAAATATAAAGATCGCCTTTTAGCCGCCCAAAAAGCAACAAATGAAAAAGATGCAATGGTTGTTATGAAAGGTAAATTGAAAGGCATGCCGGTAGCTGTTGCTGCGTTCGAATTTGCTTTTATGGGTGGCTCAATGGCCTCGGTTGTTGGGGCGCGCTTTGTAAAAGCAGTTGAGGCATGTTTAGAACATAATATGCCATTGATTTGTTTTTCTACCAGTGGTGGCGCCCGTATGCAAGAAGCCTTATTATCGTTGATGCAGATGGCTAAAACCAGCGCCGCACTTGCGAAAATGAGCGAAAAAGGTTTGCCGTATATCTCGGTAATGACCGATCCTACTATGGGCGGAGTGTCAGCGAGTCTGGCGATGCTAGGGGATGTAAATGTTGCTGAGCCTAAAGCGCTAATTGGCTTCGCGGGGCCTCGTGTTATCGAGCAGACTGTGCGAGAAACCTTACCAGAAGGTTTTCAGCGTAGTGAATTTTTGCTGGAAAAAGGTGCTATTGATGTGATTATTGACCGCCGTGAAATGCGTGATCGGTTACACAGTATGTTAGTTAAATTGCATCATCAACACGCATAATATTTCAGTACATTAATGACAATATTATCCTCTATTCAGGCCTCCAATATCGAGGCCTGGTCTTTAAAAGAATGGCTTGATCATCTCAGCGCATTACATCCTAAAAATATAGAAATGGGCCTTGAGCGTGTAGCCGAGGTTTACCAACGACTCGGCATTTCATTTTCTGCTCAAACAGTGGTGACCGTTGCCGGTACAAATGGCAAAGGTACGACATGCGCTTTGCTTGAACAAGCATGTTTAACCGCGGGTAAACGTGTAGGAGTATATAGCTCACCGCATTTAATCCACTACACCGAACGGGTTCGCATTCAAGGTCATGATGCTGATGAACAGGCCCATTGCCGAGCTTTTCAAGATGTTGAGTGCGCGCGAAGAGAGATACCACTTACCTATTTTGAGTTTGGAACATTAGCAGGCCTGAAACTGATTCACGATGCTAACGTTGAGGTTGCTCTACTCGAGGTTGGATTGGGCGGGCGTTTAGACGCGGTGAATGTCGTGTCACCTGATATTGCCGTGATCACTAGTATTGACCTCGATCATCAAGATTGGTTAGGGGATACTAAAGAGCTGGTGGCGGCGGAAAAGGCAGGCATAATGCGTGAAGGCATCCCCGTTGTTATTGGTGAGCCGGTAAAATACCAAGGGCTTGTTGATGCAGTGACGCGTTTTCACGCCGATGCATACTGGCAGTATCAGGATTTTGATTATAATTTACGGCACAGCCAACTAGATTGGCACAATACACAAGTATGCTATACCGCATTGCCCGTGCCGCATATTCCGGTGCAAAATGTGTCTACTGGGCTGCAGGTTATTCAGTTACTTGAACTTGAACTAACTGAGACACAATTATCCCACGTGATTAAATCAACCCGCTTACCTGGGCGTTGCCAAACTATTGGCCAGTTTCCTACTGTTATGGTCGACGTAGCGCATAATCCACACGCAACCGCGTATCTACTGACTCAAATCCGCCAACATACCTACAATAATTTGTACCTTGTTGTAGGTATGTTGAAAGACAAAGATATTCGTGCCAGCTTAGCAAATTTAGTTGAATTGAATGCCCAGTGGATGTTGGGTTCGCTTGATATGCCGCGAGGAGCAACTGCTTCGGATATTAAATCTGTATTAGACGATAAACAAAAAGTGTTAGAATTTGATTCGACTGTCCAGGCATATCAACAAGCAAAAGTGTTGGCGCATGAACATGATTTGATTGTCGTTTTCGGTTCGTTTTTTACCGTATCAGACATTCTTAAGTTAATTAATGAAGGGATAGGCGAGTGACATCTGCGTTAAAAAACCGATTAATAGGTACCGTTATTATTGTGGCGATAGCGGTCATTTTTTTACCGGATTTACTGAATGGTAAGAAGCAGAGTGAAAAAGAGTTATTCGTAGAATTACCTGACCGTCCTGCTGTTAAAACTGTACAAAGACCGGCTAGCTTCTCCAGTGAGGAGGTCACCAATTTAGCCTCCCGCGACATTGAAATTGTAGATGATAAAGCCATTGATGATCAATTACCTGCTGATGAAATAACAAAGGTATCTACTAGTGCTTCTGAAGCTGTTCCTCCCCCAGAAACACAAAAATTTGAAGCCAAACCATCAGTGAACCAAGCACTTTTAGAAGGGGCGGGTTGGGTAGTGCAACTGGGGACCTTTAGAGATAAAAAAAATGTAGATGAGTTGCTCGCTAAGTTGAAAAAAGGCGGTTATCGGGCTTTTTCTAGGCCCGTTCATACCAGTAGTGGCGTACTGACTAAGGTGTTTGTAGGACCTGATCTGCAAAAAGGGCGCTTAGAAAAATCTCTCGCTGATTTAACTAAGCTAACGCGTTTAAATGGACGTGTAACACCGTTCACCGTTCAGTGATCCTATTTATATTAAAGCAAAAATTAGCAAGATTTTAAGGCTGAGTTTTGGTAATATGCGCGCGAATTTAGTGTCATGGCGTGTGCGTTAGGTATTTAGGTCACGTTATGCATCACCAGCGGATTTATCAATTTATATGAACTGGATAGACTACGCCATCATCGGCGTGATTCTGCTCTCCACCGTTATCAGTTTGGTACGGGGTTTTGTCAAAGAGGCTATTTCGTTAGCTGTCTGGTTTTGCGCTTTCTTTATTGCCAGTCGTTTTTATGCTGACCTTGCGACCTATCTGACGAGCATTGATGATCAGACCATACGTAATGGGGTAGCCATAGCCATCCTTTTTGTTGTGACCTTGATTCTCGGCGGGTTACTCAATTATTTAATTTCTCAGCTAGTACACTACACTGGGCTATCGGGCACAGATCGCGCTTTAGGCGCCATATTTGGTATTCTTCGTGGCGTGCTTATCGTTAGTGCCTTGTTATTTTTTCTCGATACGTTTACCCCATTAGCAGATGCTAACGGATGGAAAACATCATTACTTATTCCAGAATTCAGTTTAGTTATAGAGTGGTTCTTTCAATATTTGCAAGGCAACTCAAGCTTTATCCAACCCGTATAAAAAGGTAACTATCATGTGTGGTATTGTCGGAATCGTAGGTAAAAGCCCTGTAAACCAATCGTTGTATGATGCATTAACTGTCTTACAACATAGGGGGCAAGATGCCGCTGGGATCGTCACCATAGATGAAGGCGTATTTCATCTTCGTAAAGATAATGGTCTTGTGCGTGATGTTTTTCACACTCGTCACATGAAACGCTTAACCGGGCAGTTCGGTATCGGCCATGTCCGTTATCCAACCGCTGGTAGCTCTAGCTCTGCGGAAGCTCAACCATTTTATGTTAACTCACCGTTTGGTATTGCCTTTGCCCACAATGGTAACCTGACCAATGCCCATGAGTTAAAAGATGATGTTTTTCGTATCGCTAAGCGTCATATCAATACGACTTCCGACTCTGAATTACTGCTTAACATCATCGCTCATGAGTTAAATAATTGTAAAGGTCTTACGCTTACGCCTGAAGAAGTCTTTACTGCCGTCACAACAGTGCATAGTAAAATACGTGGCGCTTATGCGGTCGTCGCGGCGATCATTGGCAATGGTATGCTGGCCTTTCGGGACCCGTTCGGTATTCGTCCATTGGCGTTGGGTAAGCGTAAAACAGAATTTGGTGATGAATATATGGTCGCCTCAGAGAGCGTCGCCCTTGATGCCGTTGGGTTTACCTTTATTCGTGATGTAGCTCCTGGTGAAGCCATATATGTTACCGAAAATGGCGACCTACATACTCAACAGTGTGCACACGGAGCGATTAACGCCCCGTGTATTTTTGAGTTCGTATACTTTGCACGTCCAGATTCATTTATTGATGGTATTTCTGTTTATGCTTCTCGCGTTAATATGGGTCGCAAATTAGGCCAAAAAATAGCGCGCGAGTGGGCGGATTTAGATATAGACGTAGTTATACCTATCCCTGAAACATCAACAGATGTAGCGTTACAGATTTCCCTTGAGCTTAACTTGCCGTATAGACAAGGTTTTGTGAAAAATCGATATATTGGCCGTACTTTTATTATGCCAGGCCAAACGATGCGTCGTAAATCGGTGCGCCGCAAATTAAACGCTATTCGTTCAGAGTTTGCAGGTAAGAATGTTTTATTAGTGGATGATTCTATTGTACGGGGTACAACGTCCGAGCAAATTATTGATATGGCTAGAGAATCTGGAGCGAAGAAGGTTTACTTCGCTTCTGCTGCGCCTGAAATTCGCTTCCCTAACGTGTACGGTATTGATATGCCGTCGGTTAATGAACTTATCGCTTACGGGCGTGAAATTGAAGAAATCAGCGACTTAATACGCGCCGATGGTCTAATTTTTCAAGATATTAGTGATCTGATTGAAGCCGTGAGAGAGCTTAATCCTTCAATCGGGCGGTTTGAAACTTCGGTATTTGATGGTAATTATATTACCGGTGATGTGGATCAAAGTTATTTAGAGCGAATCGACACGCTGCGTAATGAAGGGGCTAAGAATGCTGGAATTCAGACCGAATTAAGTAATCTTGAAATGCACAATATGGAACAAGATTAACGTTTCAACAAAACCGAAACAAATAGCTTACTTTATATTTTGACACTGCTTTTGTTTACAAACAACTGAGATGTATAAAAAGCGCTGAAAATGGGACACTTCATTTTCAGCGCTTTTTTGTATCTTTCAATAGCGTAAAGTACGCACTTTACCCATTAAAACGTCATCCGGTAAATACTGGCCCCATGCCCATGCTCCATAAAATAACCGAAGCGGCCATCAAAATAGTAAGCAATACTAAACCAGAGGTCACCACTGAGCTGGCATAGATAAAGCCTTTTTCTTCAGGAATATGCATCAGTATGGGGGTTCCGGTGTAGAGCAAATACACTGAATAAGTTAAGCCTATCAAACCGATAAGCATTACGAACCAAAGAACTGGATAAAAAGCAGCAAACCCAACCATGAATAAAGGTGTAGCGGTATATGCTGCTAACTCTAAAGATTGTGTATAGGTAGGGGATGAATCAAATGCTTTGGCTAATTCATGTACTAATACTGACAGTGCTAACACGCCAACCACGAGACCAAGATAAGTACCGATACTCATTATCGCGGCACTTTCTTTCGTGAGTTTAATAACATCACCCACCCCTATGCTCCAACCCAGATAAGCTGTGGAGTAGTAAGTCATAATGGCAGGGATAAGGGAAATAAGCGCAATGTGACTTAAACTATAAAAATAGGTTTCATGTTGACTGTCAATACTTTGCCATTCTTCTTTCGGGTGGGCGTATAAACCCCATAGATGGTTCAGGATCATATCGTTACTCGCTGTTTGTGTTAACAATGAATTTACAACTAATTAACACTCATTCTGTTGTAGGTTGATTAATTCGTCAACAATTTTCGCTCTCTACCTTAGTATTAGAGCCACTTAGACATCTTATTGTTGGTTCATTAAGTATTTTGCTAGGTATTCTTTCTCGACACATTTCGATTATGTTTCAACGGATGTGAAGTTTTGTGGGCTTTTTAGAGAGGCTTTGAATATTGCACGGGTCATTAGTTAGGTAGTTTAAGCCGCAAAAAGAATATTATTGTCAAAGTAAGTTTAGAGTTTTACTTCATTATATTTATATTAATTGACTCACGTCATTATGTGGTTTTCCCGTTACCTTAAAATGCATTAAATGATTCGCATAATGAAATTGTAAACAACGGATGGCAGCTTGAAAAAGATACTTTTACTCATATTGATTTTAGTGATAACCGTCGCGGGTTGGTTTGCATGGCGTTATTTACAACCGCCAGAAGTAGATGCTGGGTTTGCATCAGGAAATGGGCGAGTTGAAGCCGTTCAAGTTGATATATCCACTAAGATTGCGGGTCGCGTGGAGGGTGTTTATGCACTTGAGGGGGATCTAGTCGAAGCTAACCAAAAGTTAGCTAAAATTGATACTAATCAACTACATGCACAGTTGTTACGCTACGAGGCTGATGTAGCAAGTGCACAAAGTCAGGTTGCATCAGCAAATGCTGGTATAGCGCAAGCTAAAGCAGAGAAATTATTGGCTGAACAGGAGCTTGCACGGGCAAAAGAGTTGATTAAGCAAAATAATATCAGTAAAGAAACCTACGATACCCGAGTGAGTACAGTAACGGTTGCTAATGCTAATGTTGAGGCAGCTGAAGCGTTGAAAATATCGCGCTTGCGTAGTGTTGATGCTGCCAAAGCGGTGGTCGAAGAGGTTCAAACACAGATTGATGATGCTACGCTTTTTGCGCCTACTATTGGACGCGTATTGTATCGCTTAGCCGAACCTGGTGAAGTATTAGGAAGTGGCGGAAAAGTATTAACCTTGATTGATCTGTCTGATGTTTATATGGAAATTTTTCTACCTACAGCACAAGCCCATCGCATTGGAATGGGGGCTAAAGCCCGTGTGAAATTGGACGTGCTTGACGTCGCAATACCTGCAACAGTTAGTTTTGTTTCACCTGAGTCGCAATATACGCCAAAGCAGGTTGAAACAGCTACTGAGCGAGAAAAGCTTATGTTTCGCGTTAAAGTGCGTATTCCTCAAGAACTGGTGTTACAGCATATTGATAAAGTGAAAACAGGCGTTAGGGGGGTGGCATATATTCGACTTTCCGCAGATGACGGAGAACCTGCGCCTAAATGGCCTGACTTTCTTAATAAATTACCAGCCAATTATACGGTTGACACCGATAGTGGGCGCTAATGGGAATGGCCGAAGAAGCACCTTTGCTCGCCAGTCTTAAGGGCATTACTCATCGTTATGACGATACGGTAGCTGTTGATAATGTCACATTAGACATTCCGACGGGGATGATGATCGGGTTGCTTGGGCCTGATGGTGTGGGCAAATCAACATTATTGGGACTCATTTCGGGGGCCAGAAAACTTCAAGAAGGGAAATTACATGTTTTCGGTGGTGACATGGCGGTGGCGTCTCACCGTAATATTGTAGGTCCTCGAATTGCCTACTTACCTCAAGGATTGGGAAAAAATCTATACTCCGATCTTAGTGTGGAAGAGAACCTCGATTTTTTTGCTAAATTGTTTGGACAAAAATCACGAGAACGAAAAAACCGGATTGCCAAGCTAACTAAAGCGACTGGGCTTGGGCCGTTCTTGCATCGGCCTGCCGGTAAGTTGTCAGGGGGGATGAAGCAGAAACTTGGGCTTTGCTGCTCACTTATTCATGATCCAGACTTACTTATCTTAGATGAGCCGACCACAGGTGTTGACCCATTGTCACGCAAACAGTTCTGGGATCTAATTGCCAAGATCCGTTCTGAACGCCCAGTTATGAGTGTTATTGTATCCACTGCCTACATGGACGAAGCCGAAGGATTTGATTGGTTAGTCGCTATGGATGCAGGACATGTATTGGCATCCGGTACGCCTAAAGAGTTGAAAAGTAAGACGCAGACTGAAGATCTTGAAAGTGCATTCGTTGCATTATTGCCAGCTGAAAAGCGTGGAAGTGGATCTAAATTAGTTATCCCCGCATTGGAAACGAATGAGGGGGAAGCTGCCATTGTAGCCAAGGGAATTACCCGACGTTTCGGCGATTTTACTGCTGTAAACAACGTTAGCTTTGAGATAAAAGCAGGTGAGATTTTCGGTTTTCTAGGTTCCAACGGTTGTGGTAAAACAACGACCATGAAAATGCTAACAGGCCTTTTGCCGCTGTCCAGTGGTGAAGCGTTTCTATTTGGTAAGCCTGTAGATGCCAATGATTTACAGACGCGGACTAGGGTTGGTTTTATGTCTCAAGCGTTTTCGCTCTACGGAGAGTTAACCGTAGAGGCTAACCTGCTACTTCATGCACGTTTGTTTCATTTGCCACCCGAAAAAAGCGAGGAAAGAATTCATACGCTCGTTGAGCGTTTTGGGTTAAAGCACCAAATGCATACCAAAGCCGATGCGCTTCCACTTGGGATCCGCCAGCGGCTGTCGCTTGCTGTAGCCGTTATTCATGAACCTGAAATGCTAATTTTAGATGAGCCCACATCAGGGGTCGATCCTGTCGCACGAGACGACTTTTGGAGACTCCTGGTTGAGCTGTCTCGCAAAGATAAAGTAACTATCTTTATTTCCACGCACTTTATGAACGAAGCGCTGCGCTGCGATCGTATTTCGCTTATGCATGCTGGCAAGGTATTGGTATATGACGAACCACAACATTTAGTTGAGGCGAAAGGTGCGTCTTCTCTTGAAGAGGCTTTCATTAGTTATTTAAAAGACGCTATTGGCGATAGCACCGATGCGTTAAATGAAAAGGCGGCAGCCAGCGAAGAGTTAATTGTAACCGACGTTAGCGGTCCAGACGGTCCGAACAAGAGTAAGCACGATAAAGCTAAACCCAGTGGGTTTAGCTTTAAACGGCTCTTTGCCTATAGTTACAGAGAAATTATGGAGGTGATGCGAGATCCGGTGCGCCTAACGTTCGCATTTATAGGCAGTGCACTGCTGTTGATCGTTATCGCTTATGGAATCTCTCTAGATGTAGAAGACTTGAGTTATGCCGCGTTTGACAATGATCAAACTCCACAAAGTCGCGAGTACTTGAGTCAATTTCAAGGTTCCCACTATTTTATCGAGCGGCCAGAAATACACAGCGAAGAAGAATTAGAGCGTAGAATGCAATCTAATGAAATTACCTTGGCACTTGAAATTCCTGTTGGTTTTGGACGTGACTTAAAAAAAGGTGAAACGCCATCGGTTTCAGCGTGGATAGACGGCGCAAACACGACCCGTGCGAGCACAATAGAAGGCTACGTTTCTGGGGTGCATCTTTCCTATATCGTGCAATTGGCTACTAATGTAGGCATAGACGCCAGCGCTGCAGCCAATGTCAATCTAGAACCCAGATACCGTTATAATCCTTCTTTTGAAACTATTTATTCTATCGGTCCTAAAACGCCAGCTATGTTGCTATTGCTGTTTCCAGCAATTTTGATGGCAGTAAGCATGGCGCGTGAAAAAGAAATTGGCACTATTACCAACTTCTTTGTTACGCCTACGACGAGAATCGAGTTTTTGGTGGGTAAGCAGTTGCCTTATATAGCCATTGGCATGATTAATTTTGTTACCTTAACTTTGTTGGTTGTATTTTTGTTGCAGGTACCGTTAAAGGGTAGTGTGGTGGGCTTGGCAATAGGCGCATTCTTTTATGTTTTTGCCGCGACAGGGTTTGGTTTATTGATATCTACTTTAACCAAGTCACAAGTCGCTGCAGTATTTGCTACCGCGGTTTTTGCTTTGTTACCGACGGTTATGTTTTCAGGCATGATCCAACCAACTTCTACCTTAGAGGGGGGAGGGTACTTGATTGGCACCTTATGGCCCGCAACCTACTATATGCACCTGAGTGTCGCGGCATTTACCAAAGGTTTAGGACTTTTTGATCTTATGCCAGATATTTATATTCTCGCGCTATTTGGGCCAATTTTTATTGTTATTACAGCGCTGTTTTTAAAGAAGCAGGAAAAATAAGTGATGAGATCCTGGGTTAATATTTATTGGTTGGGTAGAAAAGAGTTACGCAGCGTTCTCGGTGATTTTGTGTTGGTTTTACTTATTGCCTATTCATTTAGTGTGGCCATATATGCTGAAGCGACAGCGACAAGTGAATCTGTTAATAATGCGTCGGTGGCTATTGTTGACGAAGATCACTCCGCATTGTCGCGCGCGATAGCGAATGCGCTTTTTCCACCGTATTTTAAAGTACCAGAAGTCATTTCGGCAAATGAAGTGGATGAGGCAATGGATCATGATCGTTTTATGTTTGTGATTTCTATTCCCCCCAATTTCGAGCGTGATGTTCGTAATGGCGACCAGCCCAGCATACAAATCAGCATTGACGCAACAGCGGTTATTCAGGCGAGCTTAGGTAACGCATATATTCAAAATATAGTGACTGACGAAGTTAATCATTATATTAATCGCTCAGATGAAGAAACAGTTTATCCAGTTGTATTGGTGCAAAGGCGCGCTTTTAATCCAAATGGAACCGGTATGTGGTTTGGAGCGATCAATTCATTACTTAATCAAATTTCAATGCTAACGATCATATTGACTGGCGCAGCCTTGTTACGTGAACGAGAGCATGGAACGATTGAGCATTTACTTGTTATGCCATTAACGTCTTTTCAAATTGTTATGTCGAAAGTGTGGGCAAACGGATTGATCATTCTGGTTTCGTTCGTGTTGTCTACCTTCTTTATGGTAGAAGGAATATTAGATGTACCCATTGCTGGTTCACGTATGTTGCTCTTTGGTGGTACTGCACTTTATCTACTAGCCGCAGCCGCAATTGGTATTTTTTTGGGTACGGTTGCCCGTTCTATGGCACAGTTTGCATTATTACTATTAATGGTTATTGTGCCAATAATGTTGCTCTCTGGTGGCCTGACGCCGATTGAAAGTCAGCCTGAAATTATTCAACCTATCACATGGTTATTACCGTCTCGTCATTACATGGCATTCGCTCAAGCCGTCGTTTTTCGCGGGGCGAATATCAGTATTGTTTGGCCACAAATGCTAACTATTTTTGGTTTAGGTACGGTCTTTTTTGGCGCAAGTTTAATGTTGTTTAGACGCTCGATTAGTGTCAGTAAGTAATAAGCCAGACACGTTTTAACCGTCTTAACTAAGTCTAATAGTAAAGGCTTCTCACAGCGACGCCTGGCATGTTATTACTCGGTTGCGGTCATTTGATAGATAAGCGAAGCACTCGTTATTTTTGTCAACTGGTCAAATATGCAAATTACAGTTTCTGCTGCCTGTTCTTAGTCAAGCATATGATATAATTCTGCGCTAATTTTTAAAGAGGCTGTTTTTCAGCCTTTTATTTAAAACCATGCACGTCGATTTATTAAAAGGTTACTGTTAATTTGGAAAACTTGTTAGCACCCATTCAAGGGTTTTTAAACTGCGAAACCCCAGATGCGTGGGTAGCGGAAGCGGCCAAAAAAGAGAATTTAGCGGTACTGTTAACTGATCACCTGATATGTGAATTAAAAGCCGCTCAGAGTGCAATGTTCCTAATACGTCGCTATGCCGTAGATGCGGATAGTGCGAAAGCACTTCTTGATTGGTTGAAGCCCTATGAAGATTTCACTTATCGTCAAATCGGTGACTGGCGTGAGCTTGAAAAGTTTAAGTTGAACAAATCCATGCTGGTCAAATCAGGTAGTCGTTATGGGCAAGATTTAGTCGATAAAATGGTCATGCTTATTCGTGAAGAATTACATCATTTTTATCAAGTGCTCGAAATGATGAACAACTATGGTGTCGTGTACGACAAAATTGAATCAAGCCGCTATGCCAAAGGTCTTTTGAGACATGTTAAAACCCACGAGCCCGATGCCTTGATCGACAAATTAATTTGTGGTGCGTATATAGAAGCCCGCTCTTGTGAACGATTTGCCAAAATCGCGCCATTTTTAGATAAGCATTTAGGTGATTTTTACATATCGCTATTGCGCTCAGAAGCACGTCATTATCAAGATTACTTGACCCTAGCGACGGATATTGCAGGTAAGGATATATCACAACGCATTGCATATTTCGGTGAAGTAGAAGCGGATTTGATTTCGTCATCTGACGAGGATTTCAAATTTCACAGTGGACTGCCTAGCCAATAATTCATTGCTCCAAACAGTAGGCGCTGGTTATTACTTTAGTAATTCTTTTAACTGATGGATTATTTTGAACGACTGTTTATCCGCGAGAGGCAGTTCAAGTGGCGGCTGTGAAGCATGCTGTGGGTTGTACCAAGCAGCATTTATCCCAGATGCTAGGGCTGGAAGGATATCTTTAGCAAATGTGTCGCCGACCATGGTTAGTGAGCTCGTTTCTGCTTTTAGTTGTTTAATGATTGAGTAGTAAAAGTCGGCAGATGTTTTGTGTAGGCCGGTATTGGCATAACAAAAGTATCCGTTGATAAAACAAGATAGTCCAACACGATCGAATGCCTTTTTAATATCTGCTTCGCAAGAGTCCATTGCACTTGTGGCGATATAAATCTTATGACTATGGGCTAAATGACGTAACGTTGCTTTTGCCCCCTCAACACATTTTACTGTTCCCCATTGATACATCTTTCCGCGTGATTCAGGGAAGTCGACCATCAATGTATTTCCCCAATCGAATAAATATGTTTTGCCCATGGTTATGCCTAAAATTAAGAATGAAAGGTATTAAAATCAGATTTTAAGCCCTTATCTACGCTATTTTACATCAATTATGTGTTTTTTTCGTTTATTGATGAAAGTCTTTTCGATTATCTGCTATCTATTGAATAACAGTTTTTAATGGAAAAATTATGAGTATCGTCAATTTAGCAATTGGTGCACAGCGCACTTTAGAGAAAACCGCGGTCTTTGAAGGCATCGCACCTTTACTTCTTCGTTTGTATTTAGCGCCCATTATGATCCAAGCTGGTTGGACAAAGTTAGGCAGTTTTGAAAACACAGTTGATTGGTTTGCAAATGCTGACTATGGATTAGGTTTACCTGCCCCCGCTTTATTGGCGTCTCTCGCGATTGCAGCTGAATTGCTCGGTGGTGTATTTATTTTGCTTGGCTTAGCGACACGCTGGGCATCAATTCCATTAATGTTTACTATGCTAATCGCTGCATTCTCAGTACATTGGCCAAACGGCTGGCCGGCTATCGCAGATGCATCTAGCTGGTTATCAGACGGTACCATTATGTTTAACGAGAATGTTATGAGTGCCCCGGATAAGCTTGCGGCAGCGAAAGGTTTGCTACAAGAACACGGTAATTATGACTGGTTAACCTCAAGTGGTAAGTTTGTTGTGCTCAACAACGGTATTGAATTTGCGATGACGTATTTCTTTATGTTGTTGTCATTGTTTTTTACCGGCGGCGGTAAATTCACCAGTGTGGACTATTTTTTACGTAGAAAATTTATGCCTAACTAGATATAAATTCTTTAAAAATCAAGGCGCATTCTGCGCCTTTTTTTATTGCTCCTGCTTTCGATAGTCGCCATAATAATATTCTAAATTCAATTTTTATTTGAGGTCTTTTTATTCCATGGATGCTTTAAATTTGCTGCTTAATCGCAGTTCTCATCCCAGATTACAAGCACCTGCACCGGCAGGTGATGAATTAGACAATATTATGCAAGCAGCACTACGAGCACCCGATCATGCATGTTTGTCGCCTTGGCGTTTTATCGTCTGTGAAAAGGAGGGGTTGGCAAAATTAGGCGATATCTTTGAACAAGCCGCGATTGCTGCCGACATGACAGAAAAAGAAATTGCCCGAGCACCGGAGTTACCTAAGCGTGCACCTATGGTTATTGTGGCAATTGCCAAGTATGTGGAACATCCAAAAGTACCTTGGGTAGAGCAGGTTGCTTCAGCTTCGTGTGCCGTGCACGCAATGCAAATGGCGGCAGTAGCACAAGGGTTTAACGGAATTTGGCGTACTGGGAGTTATGCTCAAAACCCCGATGTAAAAACTGCGTTGGGATGTGCAGAACAAGACGAAATTGTGGGGTTTTTATACCTTGGAACACCCGCTACGGAGCTTTCGTCAAAAACTGCCCGAGACGTGAGCAAATTTTTTGAACGTTGGTATTAGCGTTTACTATTTACTTGTTTAACTCTGAGCAATGCGTATTGCCCAGAGTAACATGGTGATAGGACTATTCGTCGTTGTCTTCTATTACTTGACGGGGTTTACGTTTCATTGGGCGATCGCCTACTTCTGTACCTTGCATAGGTTTAACCCGCTCGGGTCCTTGATTATTTGCCCCTCCCGAAGATTTTGTTCGCGCATTAGCATCTTCATTTGCTGATTTTTTAACGGCTGATTTTGCTTTTTTCGGCGGGCGTAAGCCTTTAAATTTAGCGGTTAAGCCTTCAACTTCGCTGAAGCTGACTTCCTGCTGCAAAAAGTCTTTAATCGATAAATAGCTCGCCCAGTCTTTTGGTCCAACAAAAGAGACCGCTTCACCTTTGTTACCGGCACGGCCAGTTCGGCCTACGCGGTGCACGTATTCATCGGCTAGCTTAGGTAAGTCAAAGTTTACTACCAGTGATACATTCAGTAAATCGAGTCCGCGAGATGCTATATCAGTGGTTACAAGGATATGTTGTTGTCCGCGGCCAAATTCGCTCATTATATTATTACGCTGACCTTGAGTTAAATTACCGCTTAACGCAATGCTATACAACCCTTGCTCTTTTAACAGATTCGACAAGCGCTCGGTGTCTGCTCTGGTCGCAGTAAAAACGATGACTTGGCGATGATCTTTCTCGTTGATCATATGTGCTAATAATCGTTCTTTATGTGTCACATTATCCGCTAATAAAAAACGTTGTTGAATATCTTTATGTTCCGCGCCCGATACACCGATACTGATACGATGAGGCGCTTTTAGCATCGACTGAGTGAGATAATGTAATGCGGCATTATCTAATGTGGCCGAGAACATCATAGATTGACGCTTGCGGTGATCGGCTGCGGCATTAATTTGCTTTAGCTGAGCAGAAAAACCTAAATCAAGCATGCGATCAGCTTCATCTAAGATAAGCATTTCTAAACCGTTTAAATATAAAGACTTACCGGTTAAGTGATCAGCTATGCGACCGGCGGTGCCTACAACAAATTGTGGGTGATGGCGTAAAGCTTTTACTTGATCGTTAAAGTTTTCGCCTCCGAGAATTAATGCTGCTTTTAATTGATGTTTAGAGATCAACCATTTAAGTTGTAAAAAGACCTGTTTCGCCAGTTCCCGAGTTGGCGCGAGAATAAGCACTCGGGGATCTTTTCGGCTAAGGGGTTGCTTGGTTAGCACCCTTTGTACCGCAGGTAACAAGAAAGCTAAGGTTTTGCCTGAGCCCGTTTTTGACGAGGCAATCAGATCCTTACCCATAAGGGCATAAGGTATAGCTTGCGCTTGAATTTCGGTCGCTTGAGCAAAGCCTTTTATTTCTAAGGCCTTGCCTAGGCGGTGGTCTAATGGTAAATCGCTAAATTGCAAAAAATAAGTACTCTAAAATGTAATTGAGCGCATTATACAATTGCCGCGCTAATTATGGAGTTTTTATTTTAGTTTTCGCTTTCAAGTGACAATGTCACACTTGCATCTCTGGAACATCAGCAACGACAATCAGTTTACCCGCTGTTTTATTTTTAATTTCATTAATACTCACCCCTGGTGCTCGTTCTAATAAATAAAATGCACCGTCTTTAACTTCGATAACCGCCAAATCAGTAATAATACGGTTAATACAGTTCACACCCGTCAGTGGTAGGGTGCACGCTTCGAGCAGTTTTGAATTACCGTGTTTATCTGCGTGGGTCATGGTCACGATAATATTCTTCGCCCCAGCGACAAGATCCATGGCGCCTCCCATCCCTTTAATCAGTTTACCCGGGATCATCCATGACGCAATGCTTCCGGTAACGTCGACTTCAAATGCGCCTAGCACGGTCACGTCAACATGCCCCCCTCGGATCATTGCAAAACTCTCAGCTGAACTAAAAATTGATGCGCCCACACCAGCGGTAACGGTTTCTTTTCCAGCATTGATCATATCAGCATCAACGTTTTCTTCTGTAGGATAAGGACCCATGCCCAACAAACCATTTTCTGATTGCAGCATGACTTGCAAACCTGCTGGAACAAAATTCGCGGCAAGGGTTGGAATACCTATTCCTAGGTTGATGTAATCACCGTCGTGAAATTCTTGTGCCACACGCATTGCGATTTGGTCTCTAGATAATGCCATGATGATCTCCTATTACCCTTGCTCATTAGATGTTTTTGCTAATACTTTACGTTCGATGCGTTTCTCAAATTTGCCTACAATCACCCGATTAATATAAATACCAGGCGTATGAATTTGACTAGGTTCAAGCTCACCCGGTTCAACGAGCTCCTCGACTTCAAGTACCGTGATCTTGCCTGCTGTGGCGGCCATTGGATTAAAGTTTTGTGCTGTGTGACGATATATGCAGTTACCGTAGCGGTCTGCTTTCCAGGCTTTGACAATTGCGAAGTCACCGGTAATTGACTCTTCCATTATGTAAGGCCGACCGCTGAATTCCTTGACTTCTTTGCCTTCACCAACTGGAGTGCCGTAGCCCGTCGCGGTATAAAAGGCCGGAATACCTGCACCGCCCGCCCGCATCTTTTCCGCAAGAGTGCCTTGTGGGGTTAATTCCACTTCCAATTCACCATCTAATAATTGACGTTCAAATAACGCGTTCTCACCGACGTATGAAGAGATCATCTTCTTTACTTGTTTGTCTTCTAAAAGTAATCCTAAGCCAAACCCATCTACACCGCAGTTATTGGAAACGATAGTGAGGCCCTTGGTCCCCATTTTTTTTATCTGTCCAATAAGACCTTCAGGGATCCCGCACAAACCGAACCCGCCAGCAATGACGGTCATGTTGTCTTCTAAGCCTGCCATCGCTTCTGCGTAGCTGGTTACAACTTTATCAAACCCTGCCATGTTTATTCCTCGTTTACGTTTATTTAACATCAATATAGAGACTATCTTTTGATAGTAAAGTTGAATTAATATGCTTATTGATAAATAAAATCTATTAATGAGCATGAAGGAATAGACAATGAATGTTTCATATCGCCAGCTTCAAGCATTTGTGCTAGTTGCCCAGTCGAATACGTTTGCTGAAGCGGCGCAAAAAATGTTTTTGTCACAGCCAGCTTTATCAAGTGCTATTAAAAAAATGGAAGAGCAGGTTGGAGGCTCGTTATTTTCGCGCACGACTCGTAAGGTACAGTTGAGCCCCGAAGGACAAGATTTTCTGCCGACGGCGATACGTTTGGTTAACGATTGGCAAGATGCATTTGGCGATTTGCAACAAGTGTTTTCTATGGGGAGAGGTAAATTGTCTATTGCTGCAATGCCATCTTTTGCTGTTGGGCATTTGCCGTCAATATTGTTGCAATTCCAATCGCACTTCCCCAATGTGAAGGTGAGTGTTTCTGACATTGTGATGGAACAGGTTATAAAAGCGGTATCTGACGAAAGGGTGGCTTTGGGTTTTACATTTGAGACTGAGCAATTAGATGGTTTAACGTTTTTTCCCATGTTCACTGATAAGTTTATCGCCGTGGTGCCCCAGAGCCATCCGTTAACTAAATACACTACATTGAGCTGGGCGCAACTTGCGCAATATCCATTTATCGCGATGAATCGCGGTTCAGCTATACGTCGATGGGTAGATAGCCACTATGAAACTTTGGATTTAAAACTGAGTATGGTGGCAGAAGCCTCGCAATTGGCAACGTTAGGACAATTTGTGGAACATGGATTGGGGGTGTCGATTGTACCAGGGTTATGTGAACAGCAAATGCAGAGATTAGGATTAGTTTGTCTACCAATTAAGGGGGAAGGATTGAGTAAACGGGTAGGAATGCTCAAAAAGCAGCAAAGTAATATGTCAGTTTCAGCCCAGGCATTATGGGATTGGGTAAGTCAACATACTCCGAAACTTTAAGACCGTACCGAATGGTAGTTCTTATGATATGAGAATTAAGCTATGTGGCTTATTACCACTTTTTCTTCTCAGAAAACAATTCATCTAATTCATTTCGTTCAGATTCTTTACGTTTCAGTACATCTTCTGTATTTGCACTGCGCAAGCTATCTTGGATCTTCTTAAGTTGCCCTTCAAGTTCCAGTTTTCTTTGTATAATGTAATCGTCAGGCTGGGACTGACTATCAAGAGCGGTAATGGCTTTTTCAATACATTGACGAGCCGAGCCCAATTGTTGAGCTTGCATGGATGTATCGGCTCTGCGCATCAGTGTTTCAACGTTCGCGCGAAGTTGTAGTCGCTCTAAATATTTATCCTCATGCATAAATGTGCTGCTATCTACACGCCCTTTGGTGTATTCAGATCGCACCAGCCCACGCATCTTTTTGACACATTTAATATACAGCACTACCTGTTTGTCGTTAGAGGGCAACGTAAAAGTGTCGGGAAAGGTTGATTCTTGATTCTTCTCTGCCAAGGTTTTGAGTTTACTGGCAGTATTCGCTATTCGACTGCGAATATCCATTACGCCTGGATTAACTTGGCCGATGATTTTTAAGGCGTTGAGTATTCGTTGTTGTAAAATGAATTTTAGTTGCTGACTAACGGGAATGTGCTCTGCCGCCAACAAAATTTCTTCTGTTTCATCAATTACGTTCTTCTGCTTTGCTACTTCTACACGCTTTTCGGCCTCAACCTTATTACGGTGCTGCTGCACGGCATTAACGATGATCGCCATGACAATCAAAGACACTATAAGCACAATTATTATTGGGAAAACCATTTATTACTCTATTCTCACCGCTTGCCTGAATATAAAATTTTTTAAACAGGGATTTTTAAGGTAAATACGCTGCCGCCTAAATTGCCACCATTGGCGAGCGATATAGACCCAACGCTATCGTGCGCTTTATGGGCTTGTGCAATTAATCTAGCAAAAAATAAGCCAAGGCCTGTTCTTCCTTGACTTAGATCGAAATCATGCATGGTTGCCGTGTTTGCTTCAAGCATACTCTGGGGATAACCTGGTCCATCGTCTTGTACTTCGAATATTAGGTATTGATCGTTGTGAAATACTCTGAGCAAAATATGCTTGTTGGAGTAACGCATGGAATTAATCAGCATATCATTTAACAGTAAAACAACTAAGTCTGAATCGAAGTATCCCATTAAGTCGGGCTCTTGCTCAATGTTTAGGGTGATATTTTTATGATTTATATAGCTCTCATTGGCTGCTAAAATTTCGTCAACTACATCTTCGACATAATGTTCGTCTATGTTTATTGGCATATTATTCATGCCCGCGCGATATAATGACAATAGTTGCACTAAACCAGTGTTTAGACGTGCCGCCTCATAGTGAGCAGATGCGAAGTGTTCACCGACTTCGCTGTCTTGATCTTTAAGGGTTCGCCCAAGATCTTCGATTGATTGAATAAGCAGGCACAAAGAATTTTTCATGTCGTGCACCGCTGAGGCTAATACTGTGGCAAAATCAATCTGTCCGTTGTTGTTCATACTTGACCTTGGGCTTGTAAATGACTTGAATACACTAGCATAAAAATCGAGTATTCTTTAGTTTACAATGATTTAGTGGCCTACAATACAGAATTTTTTCGTCATTTTTTGAAAATTTTATAGAATTAATTGGCCACTAGGTATATAAGAAATTAATATAAATATAACTCTGAATATAACAATCAAGGCATAGCCATGAAATTACAACAGCTTCGTTACATCGTTGAGGTGCTCAACAATAATCTGAATGTGTCGGCCACGGCCGAAAGTTTGTTCACCTCTCAGCCTGGTATTAGTAAACAAGTGCGTATGCTAGAAGATGAGTTGGGAGTGCAAATTTTTGGCCGTAGCGGTAAGCACCTTACACATGTAACTGATGCCGGGCAGGACGTGATTAATATTTCACGGGAAATTTTGGCCAAGGTTGAAAGCATAAAAGCGGTATCCAGAGAACATACTTTACCTGATCAAGGTAAGCTAAATATTGCTACAACCCATACTCAGGCCCGTTATGCATTGCCTGATGTGATCAAGGGGTTTATGAATAAATACCCTCGTGTTTCATTGCATATGCATCAAGGGACACCCTCACAAATCAGTGACTTAGCCGCGAAAGGTGAGGCTGATTTTGCTATCGCTACCGAAGCATTGCATTTGTATAACGATCTGGTATTTTTGCCTTGTTATCATTGGAATCGCAGTATTATCGTTAACCGCGACCACCCACTGGCAAAAAATACTTCTATCACTATTGAAGATATTGCACAGTACCCATTGGTTACTTATGTATTTGGTTTTACTGGTCGTTCAGAGTTAGACCAGGCGTTTAGCCGCGCAGGATTAGATCCTAAAATAGTTTTTACCGCAACAGATGCTGATGTTATTAAAACTTACGTACGCCTTGGCGTCGGCATCGGTGTTATTGCGTCAATGGCGGTAGATGATAAGCTCGACGGTGATTTGGTTAAAATAGATGCCAGCCATTTATTCGAATATAGCACCACCAAAATTGGTTTCCGAAAAGGCTCATTCTTACGCAGTTATATGTACGATTTTATCGAGCGTTTTGCACCGCATTTAACGAAGAGCGTGGTAGAGAAAGCCATGATGCAGAAAAATAATGACGAAGTTGAGCGCATGTTTAAAGGTCTGACTTTACCTGTTAAGTAATAACGAGAATGGTCTGTGACTAACATCTTGTTATCGGGCATTAATCGCCAATAACACATAAAAAAGAGGCAATAAATTGCCTCTTTTTTATGTGTTGGTGTTTTACTGACTCAACATTGCGCTAACACTCGATGATATTTACTGCTAAACCCCCTCTGGCCGTCTCTTTGTATTTGGATTTCATATCATTACCTGTGTCCCACATGGTTTTAATGACTTTATCGAGGGACACCTTATGTTGTCCGCTTCCTCGAAGTGCCAGGCGTGATGCATTTATCGCTTTTATCGCACCCATTGCATTACGTTCAATGCACGGTACTTGCACTAAACCACCTACTGGATCGCACGTTAAACCAAGATTATGTTCCATACCTATTTCTGCTGCGTTTTCTACTGCGTCCACTGAGCCGCCGATAATTTCGGTTAACGCTCCTGCGGCCATAGAGCACGCCACGCCTACTTCACCTTGACAGCCGACTTCGGCACCGGATATTGACGCGTTCTTTTTATACAAAATTCCAATGGCTGCCGCGGTGAGTAGATACCGACTGACGATATCTTCATCTACTGGGCGTACAAATTTATCAAAATAGCCCAACACTGCGGGCAAGATGCCCGCAGCTCCATTAGTTGGTGCGGTTACTACACGTCCGCCTGCAGCATTTTCTTCGTTTACCGCTAATGCAAAAAGATTAACCCAGTCCATAGCCACCATGGGATCGGCATTTTTCTCACTTTGTAGACGACGGTGTAACCCCGGTGCGCGCCGTGTCACTTTTAAACCGCCTGGTAATATCCCTTCGGTTTTAATACCTGTTTGTATACATTCATGCATGACTTGCCAAATATGCCAAAGCTTGGCGGTAATCTCATCTTTTGATTGAAAAACTTGCTCGTTTTTATACATCAACGAACTAATTGAAAAGCCATTTTCTTTACACAAACGCACAAGCTCTTCAGCACTTGAAAAAGCGAAGGGTACAGGTTTCTCGACTAAGGTAAGCGCCGCCGTTTTCTGCTCTAAAAAATCTTCCGCGCGGATAATAAAGCCGCCACCAATAGAGTAATAAGATTGTGAAGCAATAATATCGCCTTTGTGCAGAGCATGGATTGTCATACCGTTAGCGTGATGAGGGAGGGTTTTACGTCGATGGAATACAATGGCATCTTTAGCTGCGAACCGAACTGGGAGACTGTGGTCTAAAAGTAGCTTTTGACTTTGCTCCACCTCTGCCAACATATCGTCGACGGCACCTGCGTCAATGGTTTCAGGTGCGTGACCTAATAAACCCAAAATGACCGCTTTGCCCGTGCCATGACCTTTTCCTGTTTGCCCCAGGCTACCAAATAGTTCTGCACGAACTTCATCCGTTTTTTCAAATAAGCTCAGGTTTTTTAATTGCTGACTAAATTCTTTTGCCGCTCGCATTGGGCCAACGGTATGTGAGCTTGAAGGGCCGATGCCAACACTGAACATATCAAAAACACTGATCATAAAAACGCATAACCTATTAAATAATGAAGACGACAATTGTGCAGGTTTGTAGAGGGATGAACAACGTGTAGTTTGGATATATTGGCACTGGACAATGTAAACATTCTGTTGCGATGCAAATATGATGCTTACGCTACTAGGTTTGAGCTCAGAAAATAGTATTTTCGCTGGAATAGGCATCAGATGCGATGTGATTAGACAAAACACGCACAAAGGCTGCCGTCGCACCCCAGATCACTTGATCATGCCATTTTATAAAATATACCGGATGTTGCTGAGCATTTTTACGTTTGACCCAGTGAATAAAATGATTGTTTTTATCAAGCAAAAAGTTAAGGGGCACTTCAAATACGGATTCAACTTCATTGGTGTCTAAGATCAGTTCGAGTGGCATTTGTACGAAACCTACGTAAGGTACTACTTCATAGCGACTTACTGTGCGATAAAGCGGAAGATTGCCTATTACTTCAATGCACTGGGGGTGAACGCCAATTTCTTCATGTGTCTCTCTAAGGGCGGTAGTGAGTAAATTGTCGTCGCTTGGCTCTTGCTTACCACCTGGAAAACTGACTTGACCGGCATGGTGCTTTAAGTGTCTAGAGCGAAGGGTAAATAGCATACTGAGTTGCCCACGTCTTTCTAACATAGGCATTAAAACCGCGGCTGGTTTTCCAGCGCTATGCAGCGGGTAGTCACGCTCAATCGGGATAGTGCGAGCATGATGAAAACGTGAGAGAAATTCATTTTTAGTCATACGTTTACATATTCTCTTTTAATAGCACGGGCAATATTTTACACACTTTGTCGAGGCTTTCTTGATATTCTTCTAGTGCAGTTGAATCTAACACAATACCACCCCCAGCCCAGCAGTAAAGATGGCAGTTTTCTAACAACAGCGTGCGTATGCAAATATTACTATCCATATCGCCTTCGACACCTATGTAGCCAATGCTACCGCAATAAATATTACGTCTGTCAGGCTCGAGTTCTTCTATTATTTGCATTGCGCGTATTTTGGGCGCGCCGGTGATCGAGCCACCAGGGAACGCCCCTTGCAATAATGAAAGTGCAGAAATGTTAGCTGCAAGTTGCCCTGTAACGGTGGATACAAGGTGATGCACGGCGGCAAAGCTTTCAATCTCAAATAATGCCGGTACCGTCACTGAATTTGGCTCACACGTTTTACTCAAATCATTGCGTAGCAAGTCCACAATCATTAAATTTTCAGCCTGATCTTTTGTTGATTTTTTCAGTACCTGAATGTTTTTAAGGTCGATTTCATTATTTGTTGAACGGGGTCGAGTCCCTTTTATCGGCTTGCTTTGTACTTTGCCATTTCTATCCACCGATAAAAAACGTTCAGGAGAAATACTGATAATGACTGAATCTGGAATACGGATGAATGCAGAAAATGGTGCTTTATTGGCATTCCTTAAACGCAGGTAGGCTTGGTATTCGTCTCCTTTATATGAAGCACTAAAACGTTGCGCTAAATTGACTTGATAACAGTCACCTGCATGCAAGTAGTTATGAATTTTGCCAATTTTATCAACATAGGCGCTTTTATCCATATTGGATTGCCATTGACTACTAAGGGTAAAAGGTTCGCTTTGATTATTCAGAGGGTTGGCTGAAGAATTCAACATATTTTGTAGTGCACTGATACTTGGTACGGTGTCGCCTTGTTCAATTGGCAAATGACATAAGTAAAACTGGTCAACTTCGTTATCTTTTATCACCGCCCAATTATAAATACCCACTGCCATATCGGGCGCAGAATATGGGTTGTTTGCAATAGTAGGGAAGCTTTCGAAGCGACGACCTAAATCATATCCGAAATAGCCCATTGCCCCTGCTTTAAAAGGCAGCGATTGAGTCTCAATGATTGATTTCTGTTTACCTAAACTTAAATCGAGTACAGACTGAATTAATTCCATTGGGTTGGCTTCACTGAGGTAATCGTTTGTTGGGGCGTTCAGAAAACTGATTTGAGTTTGTTTACCAACCGTCACTAAGGTCGCTATGGGGTCCGCGACCATTATGTCAAATCGTCCATCTACATGACTGCTGTTAGCTGAGTCCAGCAATATAGCCCAGTTTTGTTGAGCAAAATGTGCGAATAAATAACTCATCGCACAATGTTTAGGTATGTTCAACGGGGTGATGGTCAAAGTTGGCAAATCAAGGTTTTCCATTGTGTAACGCTTTATCTAGCTATTTAATTTGCGCCAAAACATCTCATTGCAAGGTGTATTAGGCGATTTATCGTGGAGCAAAGTTGATTCACAGGTTATCATAAGCGCCACTAACGAACGACAATTGTCGATATTTTTGGCATCACATTGTCGAATTTTTGTGACATATCAAACAAGAGGCATTTATGGCTGTTATCCGACAACAGGACTTTATCGATAGTATTGAAGATTCTTTGCAGTTTATCTCCTATTACCATCCATTGGATTATATTAAGGCAGTCGAAAAGGCCTACAACAAGGAAGAAAGTCAGGCAGCAAAAGATGCTATGGCACAAATTCTAATTAACTCACGTATGTCTGCTGAAGGTAAACGTCCTCTATGTCAGGATACTGGCATCGTGACGTGCTTTGTGAAAATTGGTATGGCCGTGCAATGGGATAAAACCGATTTGACCGTTCAACAAATGGTTGATGAAGGAACCCGCCGTGCGTACAACAATAAAGAGAATCCATTGCGGGCGTCAATCGTATCTGATCCTGCGGGCGCGCGCAAAAACACCAAAGATAATACCCCAGCTGTCGTGCACATCGATACTGTGCCAGGTGAAGGTATTGAGATAATGATTGCCGCTAAGGGCGGTGGTTCAGAAAATAAATCTAAAATGGTTATGTTAAATCCTAATGACAGTATCGCTGATTGGGTTGTGAAAACATTACCTACCATGGGTGCGGGCTGGTGTCCTCCTGGAATGTTAGGAATAGGTATTGGCGGTACGGCAGAAAAATCAGCTGTACTGGCTAAAGAAAGCTTGATGGATCCTGTGGATATTCAAGAACTTATGGAACGCGGTGCGCAAAGCACGGAAGAAAAACTACGTCTTGAAATATTTAAAAAAGTAAACGATTTAGGCATAGGCGCTCAAGGACTGGGCGGTTTAACGACGGTTGTCGATGTTAAAATAAAATCGTTACCAACTCACGCTGCATCATTACCCGTGACGATGATCCCTAACTGTGCGGCAACCCGTCATGCACATTTTCATTTGGACGGTTCAGGACCTGCAGAATTTACTCCGCCAGATTTAAGTGATTGGCCAGAAGTTACTTGGGAAGTGAGTAAAGATACCCGTCGAGTGAATCTAGATAATGTTACTAAACAAGATATTCAAGAATGGAAAGTGGGCGAAACCGTACTACTGTCAGGTAAAATGTTAACGGGTCGCGATGCTGCTCATAAACGTATTCAAACTATGCTAGAAAATGGTGAAGGCCTGCCCGAAGGTGTCGATTTAACAAATCGATTCATTTACTACGTAGGGCCTGTTGATGCAGTAGGCGATGAAGTGGTTGGCCCTGCCGGACCTACTACCGCTACCCGCATGGATAAATTTACTGACATGATGTTAGACCAAACAGGCCTTATTGGCATGATCGGTAAAGCCGAGCGAGGTCCTGCTACCGTTAGCAGTATTGCTAAGCACAAAGCAGTGTATTTAATGGCAGTAGGCGGTGCGGCGTACTTAGTGTCTAAAGCCATTAAAAAGTCACGAGTCGTGGCATTTGAAGATTTAGGTATGGAAGCGATTTACGAGTTCGATGTACAAGACATGCCGGTTACCGTTGCAGTGGACAGCACGGGTGCAAATGCCCACGAAACTGGCCCAGCTATTTGGAAAGTTAAAATCCAAGAGGCTTACGCAAAGGGCTAACAGCTGTTTTGATACTAGACAACAGGCGCCGTATTGATGGCGCCTTTTTTTATGGTGTTTTTCAAGGAAGGATTCAGCTACGTTAATTCATCATCGCTGAGTTATCCTTTTTCTTACTATTACTTTTTGATTAACCGTTTCTTTAAGGATCATTATCACTCTATGAATTTTCTTGAACATCCCTTTTTTGACGATCCTAATTTGCTTATTTTACTGGGTGCGGCAGCGACAGTTGGCTTACTTTTAGGGTGGCTAGTGAATGCTTTTTTTTCAGCCCGCAGGCGGACAGAACTTAAGACGCAACTCGAATATAATTTCCAGCAATCTCAAGCCTATAACCAACAACAAGTATTGGATTTAAAAACTGCCCTGCAAGAATCACTTAGCGAAAACAGAACTGCACAAGAGCAGCAGGCAAGTCTACAAAATAAGCTAGGACAACTCACGCAGCAAGTGGCTCGAGTGTCTGCGTTGGAGCAAGACAGTAAACGTTGGCAAGGTCATTATCAGCAAATTCAGCAACATGCTGGTGAGTTACGTGAAGAACTGGCAGAGAAAACAGCGCGGTTTGAGCAAGAAAAAATTTCAAGTGATGAAAAACGCGCTTTGCTCGAATCCTCAGAGCAACGTTTACAGCAACAGTTTGAAAATTTAGCAAATAAAATTTTCGAGCAAAAAAACACATCGTTCCAGCAATCTAGTAAAGCAGGACTCGATGCGCTACTAAATCCTTTGAAAGACCAAATAGAGGGGTTTAAGAGGCAAGTAAGTGAGCAGTATGTGCGTGAAGGACAAGAGCGCGCGTCGTTGAAAACTGAAATTCTAGGCTTAAAAGAACTTAATCAGCAGATCACGCATGATGCTGCAGCATTAACGAAAGCCCTCAAAGGCGACAATAAACAACAAGGAAACTGGGGGGAGGTGGTACTTGAACGTGTATTGAAAGAGTCTGGTCTGCGTGAAGGTCATGAATTTAACACCCAGGTAGCGCTTAAAAATGATAGTGGCAAGCGCTATCAACCCGATGTCGTGGTGCACTTACCCAACGACAAAGATGTCGTTATCGACTCTAAAGTTTCGTTAGCTGCTTACGAACGCTATTTTAACGAAGAGCATGAAGAGTCAAGAGTTGTATATTTAAATCAACATGTTGCATCTTTACGTAATCACATCAAGGAACTGGGTAGCAAAGATTATCAAGACCTAAAGGGACTGCGTACCCTTGACTATGTGTTAATGTTTATCCCTATTGAACCGGCATTTTTATTGGCGGCAGAACATGCACCAGAGCTAGTCAAACTGGCATTCGATAACAATATTATGTTGGTCAGCCCAACAAATTTGCTGGTGGCATTGCGTACTATTAATAATATTTGGCAGTATGAATATCAGAATCAAAATGCACAGAAAATAGCCGCTAATGCTGGGAAGCTTTACGACAAGTTTCACGGCTTTGTTAATGATATGGAAAAGGTCGGTAAGTCTATGGAGTCTACCCAGCGCAATTATGACGCTGCAATGAATAAATTGACGACTGGCAAAGGGAATCTTATACGTCAGGCTGAACAATTTAGAGAGCTTGGGGTTCAGTCAAATAAAAAGCTGGATGCGCGCTTGTTACAAGACGATGATGAAGAGCACAGCGAAAATAGCTCACAAACCGGATCCCAAAAAAGCGTCAACGATGTTTCTGTTGGCCTGACGCAAAATACCGAGAAATTGTTATGACCCAGATATTTGATACCTTTATTGCGCCGCCTTGCAAAGAGTCGGTGACAGTTTTGTATCAAGATGATTATGTGTTAGCTGTTAATAAACCTAGCGGCTTATTAAGTTTGTCAGGCAAAAATCCGTTAAATAAAGATTCTGTTCATTACCGGCTTGTTCAGCAGTTTCCATCTGCCTTAATGGCACATAGATTGGATTTTGGCACATCGGGCGTATTGTTATTGGCGCTAGATAAAACGAGTAATGCTTGCCTGACTAAGCAGTTTCAGCAACGTAGTGTTAAAAAGCGTTATATAAGTATTTTGTTAGGGCATATTGAAAACGCCGAGGGCAGGGTATCTGTACCCATTGCCAGGGATCCGCCCAATTTCCCTCGTCAAAAAATATGCTGGGAAACAGGTAAAGAATCAATCAGTCAGTATCAAGTGGTGGATTATCTAGACAATCCCGCGCGAAGTCGGGTGGAGTTCACGCCTGAGACCGGCCGCACTCATCAGTTACGAATACACAGCTTAGCTATGGGGCATCCAATTTTAGGCTGTGATTTATACGGTAGTGGTGAAAGTGAACATTTGGCTTCGCGCTTAATGTTACATGCCCATTTTATTAAGTTTCTGCATCCCTATACTAAAGAGGTGATGCAAGTCGAAGCGCCATGCCCATTTTAACCATCCATAAACCGATGGAAAAGGATATAGAATTGTTCTTGATAGCTATATTTTTACCTAAGCGTTAATCGCGTAGATACTATAAAAGATACCATACTGTTCATACACCGCTAAGATTAAAACCTCTTTTTATTTGCTTCTGTCAGTGAGTTTATTTTTTCGCATTGAAGGTGGTTTTTTACACCCGTTACGCACATTTTTGCTGTTGATATCAATATTATTATTTTCCTTTTCAATGAGCAAAATAGCTCTCTTTATATGACTTTTGTTGCATTATCTTAGTCGCAGTTATATACCAAAGGTTAATACCTATTGTTTTGAATTCATTCATAATTTTCGAGAATTAATCAGGTTGGATCGGTAATTAAATTATTTCCTCTAAATATAAACCTGTTTATAATTCATTTCAGTTAGGAAGGGAAAAAAAACAGCCTTTTATATCTGAGCCGTTAAGTATTGCTTTTTCGTGATGTTGTGGTGTATCAATGTTGTGCACCTTGCAAATCTATTGAGTACTTACCTAACCTATTGCTTTACCCGTTCAGTCAGCACCTTAAAAATAAAACACATGGAGTGAATATAATGAAAATCAAATATCTAATTGGCGGTATTCTGCTAATCAGTTCTTTACCCATCATGGCCAAACATGGGCATAACAAGCACAAAAATAACGAATGGCAAACCATTTCTGTTGCCTCGCAAATGGAAATTATAGACGACGAAGGGGTTTCCCAGACAATAGCTCCGGCCTGCGCTTTTGATTCCGTGCCAAGTCCTATTGACGGGACGCCACTTGACAATTCATTTAGGTTTTATTTTAAAGAAGGAAAAAGTAAAAATGTGTTGGTCTATTTCAATGGCGGTGGTTCTTGTTGGAATGATGCAACTTGTGTTGCGTCATTAGCACTGGCCAGTGTTGAAGGTAATCGCCCGACGTATAATCCATCGGTCTTAGATGAAAACTCTCCTATCGATGCAGGTGGAGTATTTGATGACGAAAACCGCAAAAACCCTTTCAAAAATTGGAGTAAGGTATTTATCCCTTATTGCACAGGGGATCTTCATGCGGGGTCAAATGATGTCACTTACAATGACGTAGACGGCAGTATTACAGGCTTTGCTGGGGCTCCTGTTACAGTCAAACATCATGGCTATGACAACTCTATGGCGGTACGTGAATGGATGAAAAATCGTTTTTCTGGCCGAAAAAATAAAATTAATAAATTACTTGTCGCAGGTTCTAGCGCTGGTGGTTATGGCGCTACGTTGAACTTCCCTTATATTCAAGCTGCATTTCCTAAAACAAAAGTGGCTCTGTTCGCGGATGCATCTGCATCGGTTGTTACCGAAGGCTTCGTAAATGAAGTTTTTAGTTCAGATAGCAAATGGAATTTGCAACAAACATTGGCGCCAATTTTCGCCGATGATTTAAGTACATTTAGTGCATCAGGACTCAATATAGATTTATTTCAACGACTTTCACAAAACTACCCAAGAAATAGCTTTGCGCAGTATTCTACTGAACTAGATTTTGTACAAGTGTTGTTCTTCAAGGTGATGGATCAAAATGACTTAGGAAACTTTAATCCATTCACTTGGGAATTGGGCCCCTCAGACTATTTGTATTTTGCCGAGTGGAATGCGCGCATGACAGCATCATTTGAATATCTGTCTGAGACAACGCACAACTACCAATACTACATCGGAGAAGGTAACGTACATACGATACTCACAGATGATTTTGCAACTGATGATATTCCCCATCCATTTTACGATGAACGCAGTGCACAAAATGTAAAATTCAGTCGATGGTTAGCGCACTTTGCTTATTCAGGACGAATTCATGACCATAGCGTGCAGTACGATGGGCAATAATCTGCTTTAACCGTTTGAAAATGAGAATATAAGAAGTTAAAGAGGTCAGTTATTTGACCTCTTTCGTTTCGCCATATTTAATAACAATGCAAAATATCGACTTAGGAAAATGACGATAAATATGGTCACTGATAGGTAAATCGCGTTTTTCAGACTTACAATGTAAAACGTTAAAGCGGTGCTAACCGCTAAACTTTTAGAACGCTTTTTAGTTTGATTTATTGAAGCTCTAAAAAATAATATGTTCATAAAACTTTCACAAAAATGGCGAGCTTTGTGTAGATACACATTCAAGCACAATTAAAAGTACGTTTTTCTAGGTTATTTCCCTCCAGCTGCTATTTTTAGACACGCCATACCGCTATACTATGCGCCGCAATTAAAAGCGATATAGAAAGCATTAGTTAAAATTTAAAGGAAAAAAATGACTCCTATTACTAAATCATTTCAGTATGGTCAGCATACTGTAACGTTAGAAACGGGCGTAATCGCTCGTCAAGCAACTGCTGCTGTTATGGCAAGCATGGACGACACATCAGTATTGGTTTCTGTTGTTGGTAAAAAAGACGCCAAGCCAGGTCAAGACTTCTTCCCGCTAACGGTTAACTACCAAGAAAGAACCTATGCTGCAGGTAAAATCCCTGGTGGATTCTTCAAGCGTGAAGGTCGTCCTTCTGAATACGAAACCTTAACGTCTCGTTTGATCGATCGTCCAATTCGTCCATTGTTCCCTGATGGGTTCATGAATGAAGTTCAAATTATTATCACTGTTGTTTCAGCTAACCCTGAAATTCCAACTGATGTTATTTCACTTATCGGTACTTCTGCTGCACTTGCTATTTCAGGTATGCCATTCAATGGTCCTGTTGGCGCAGCTCGAGTAGGTTATACCGATGGTCAATACGTATTAAACACACGTACATCTGAATTAGAAAACAGCCAGTTAGACTTAGTCGTTGCCGGTACCAAAGGTGCGGTATTAATGGTTGAGTCTGAAGCTGATATCTTGTCTGAAGACGTGATGTTAGGTGCTGTTATGTTCGGTCATGAGCAAATGCAAACTGTTGTTAATGCAGTGAGCGAATTTGCTGCTGAAGTAAACACGCCTAAGTGGAACTGGGTTGCCGAACCTGCGAACGTTACTTTAAAAGATAAAATCAAAGTATTAGCTGAAGCGCAAATGACAGAGGCTTATCAAATCTCTGACAAAATGGCCCGTAAAGACGCTATCGTTGCATTAACTGAAAAAACTGTTGCTGCGATTGTTGAAGCGGATGCTGAGCAAGACGCTAAAGAAGTATCTGAGTTATTGCATGAGCTTGAAAGTGACGTAGTACGTTCACGCATTCTAGCAGGACAGCCGCGTATCGATGGTCGTGATCCTGCGATGATCCGCGCACTTGACGTTGCGACGGGTATTTTACCGCGTACTCATGGTTCTGCTTTGTTCACCCGTGGTGAAACACAAGCAATCGTTGCTGCAACACTCGGTACAGAGCGTGATGCACAGATGATTGATGGCTTGAACGGCAAAGTTGATAGCCGTTTTATGTTGCATTATAACTTCCCTCCTTACTGTGTTGGTGAGACGGGCTTTGTAGGTTCACCTAAGCGTCGTGAAATCGGCCATGGCCGTCTAGCTAAGCGTGGTATTCAAGCGGTTATGCCGTCTGAAAAAGAATTTCCATACGTAGTGCGTGTTGTATCTGAAATCACTGAGTCGAATGGTTCGTCTTCAATGGCGTCTGTTTGTGGTACGTCTTTGGCATTGATGGATGCAGGTGTTCCAATTAAAGCATCGGTGGCTGGTATCGCCATGGGCCTTGTGAAAAACGATGAAAACTTCGTTGTTCTTTCTGACATCTTGGGTGATGAAGATCACTTAGGTGACATGGACTTTAAAGTAGCGGGTACCACTAATGGTATTACTGCTCTTCAAATGGATATCAAAATCGAAGGTATCACTCAAGAAATCATGCAAGTTGCCTTGAAACAGGCAAAAGAAGCACGTTTGCATATTTTGGGTGTAATGGACGAAGCGATTTCTGGTCACCGTGATGAAATGTCTGAATTTGCGCCGCGCATTTACACATTAAAAATCGACCAAGACAAAATTCGTGAAGTTATCGGTAAAGGCGGTGCTATGATCCGTTCTATTACTGAAGCGTCTGATACAAACATCGAAATCGAAGATGATGGTACGATTAAAATCTTCGCTACCGAGCGTGCTAAAGCCGATATTGCGATCAGCAAAATTGAGCAAGTAACGGCTGATGTGGAAGCAGGTAAAACTTACCAAGGTAAAGTGACACGTATTGTTGATTTTGGTGCATTCGTTGAAATTCTACCGGGTAAAGAAGGTCTAGTACACATTTCACAAATCGCTCATGAGCGTGTGAATAAAGTGTCTGATCATTTATCTGAAGGCCAAATCATTGACGTAAAAGTCATGGAAATTGATCGCCAAAACCGTGTACGTTTAAGTATTAAAGAGTTGCTAGAAAAACCAGAAGCGTCAGCTGAAGGCAATCAGTAACGATAGAATTAACCCGCTAGGTTATTGCAATAACCTAGCGTAAGTTAGTATCTACGTAAACGATTTAAAAAGGAGCTTAAGCTCCTTTTTTTGTGCTCAGTAAACAGGACTGAATGGGGACTTCGTAGCAAGTTTACGTTAACTAATCACTTGTTCAAGCATGTGTTTATGGCCAGGCAAAATGGTTTCATTTTGCGTGACTGCCGTTTCGACACAGACCATTTTCCGGTAACCGTCATCTTCCATATCTTGCATGTTATGGGATTTTTCTGACCATGGGTTCCATACAACTATACTGTCATGGCCACTTGAGTGAATGTGAGTAGTGTGGCCATTACACTCTATTGTTAACTCAGCAGGTGTAACTAAATGCACCCTGTCAGTCTCACCATGAATCGAATAGGGGGTAGGGGTGTCAAAGCGCTTATAGGCTTGTAACTTATCTTCATACTCACCTGTCAAACCGTTAAGCCTACATTTATCAATGTCATCAACATGAAAATAACTATGCAAAGCTCCAGTGTAGGTAAAAGGTTGGTCGCCGATGTTTTCAGTGATCAGTTGAATACGCATTTCGCAGCCAACGGTAATAATTAGGCTTAGATGCGTTTGTCCGACAAATCCTTGGCCTTTTGTGGTTGCTGGCTTTAAGCATACTATGGTATTCCCATCTTTCTCTGCACAGTCTGCCACGTGCCAAGCTTGATTACGTGCGTAGCCGTGAGAGCCCAACTCACTTTGTGTTTTATGAGGGCCAAACCAAGGCCAGCAAATGGGAATACCGCCACGGATCGGGTGCTTACCATCAAGTCGAGCATTTTTACTTAACCACAAACGTTGAACGCCATCGTGTTTGGGTATAAAACTAAGTATGTGTCCTCCGAATAATGAAATCGTCGCGTGGGCATGGTCATTATCAATAATGAGCATCTCAATGTTGTCTTGGGGGATTAAAGAAGCAGTTTGTGAAAGCAGCATAGAGTTCCTTAAGATCAAAAAAAGGCAGTTATCTAGTGTAGATGACTGCCTTTTTGGAATAAAGCCTTATAGAATTATTTGCTAATATGAGCAACCAAATCCAATACTTTATTTGAGTAACCAATTTCGTTGTCGTACCAAGATACTAATTTAACAAACGTATCAGTTAACGCAATGCCTGCAGTTGCATCAAAGATAGATGTACGAGTGTCACCGATGAAATCTTGAGACACAACAGCGTCGTCAGTATAACCCATGATACCTTTCAACTCGCCTTCAGATGCCGCTTTCATAACGGCACAAATTTGTGCGTAAGTCGCTGGCTTGGCAAGGTTAACCGTTAAATCAACAACTGATACGTCAGCCACCGGCACGCGGAATGCCATACCTGTTAGTTTACCGTTAAGCTCAGGAATGACCTTTCCAACCGCTTTAGCAGCGCCAGTTGATGAAGGAATAATATTTTGTGAAGCACCACGTCCACCACGCCAGTCTTTATGAGATGGACCATCAACCGTTTTTTGCGTCGCTGTGGTAGCATGTACAGTTGTCATTAGACCATCAACAATACCAAAGTTGTCGTTCAATACTTTAGCAAGAGGTGCTAAACAGTTTGTAGTACATGACGCATTTGATACCACTTCTTGGCCAGCGTATGTCTCATCATTAACGCCCATAACAAACATAGGTGTGTCATCTTTTGAGGGCGCAGAAAGGACAACTTTCTTAGCTCCAGCGGTGATATGTTTGCGAGCAGTTTCATCTGTTAAGAATAAACCTGTTGCTTCAACAACTACTTCGGCTTGCACTTCGCCCCAAGCAAGATCAGCAGGATCGCGCTCAGCAGTAACTCGGATGGTTTTACCATTTACGATAAGATGACCGTCTTTTACTTCAACTGTACCTTTGAATTGGCCATGAGTTGAATCGTATTTCAACATATATGCCATATATTCTGCGTCTAATAAATCATTGATACCGACTACTTCGATATCACTGCGCTCACATGCTGCGCGAAAAACAAATCTACCAATACGGCCAAAACCGTTGATACCAATTTTAATAGTCATGTATAAATCCTCTAGACGGGTCGCAATTGCGAATTATGAAATATAATTACGAAATTATGGACTAAATCGCTAAATAAGGCAAAATAATCGCTGTAAAATGTTATTTTGTTACAGTTTTATTTAATGCAAACGTATTCAGCTTCGCCTAGCGCAACATTTGTCTAATAATAGTAAGCTGAAATCAGTCCCATCTATAGGAATTAAACGTTAATGACAGTTTCATTGATTGACCAGCTCGTAGAGCATCGTGGTATAGAGTCTCATTACACCGATGCTTGGGGTAAACCCGCAACCATCGAATCTTCAGTTAAGAAAAAATTGTTAAGTGTGATGGGGTACCAAGTGGATGATCAATCTACCCTCGAGCAGCAAGTGAAACAAGACATGATTAAAGATTGGTTGTCACCTCTGAACCCAGTTCATGTTTTGCATATCAATGATTCACTCTCGTTTTGCGTTAGATTACCTATTGAGTTGGTGACTGACGAGTACATTGCGACCGTTACGTTAGAATCTGGTGAGAAAGTTGAACAGGCCTTCGAACCCATAGACGGTGAGTTGGTTAATGTTAATCATATTGACGAAATAGAATTCCATGAATATTTGATCCACATAAATCGTGAGTTGCCTCTGGGATATCACGATTTAGCATTGATTGTTGATGATGAGTCTTTAGCTGAAATGCGTATCATAGTTGCACCTAAAGCTTGTTATCAACCGCAGACTTTATTGGATGGTAACAAAGTGTGGGGTTTGAGCGTTCAGCTTTACTGTTTGCGTAGTGATAATAACTGGGGAGTGGGGGATTTCAGCGACCTTGCTTATTTGACAGCCGAGGCTGCTAAAACCGGTGCTGACTTTATTGGCTTAAACCCAATTCACTCGCTATACCCAGCGAATCCTGCTAGTTGTAGCCCTTATGGCCCATCTTCTCGCCGTTGGCTTAACTTTATTTATATTGATGTGAAAGCCACGGATGGCTACGCTCAAAACAGCGTTCAAGATTTAGTTAACAAACCTTCATTTCAGAATGCATTAACACAGGCGCGTGATACCAATTTAGTGGATTACCCTAGTGTTGTTAAGTTGAAACTTGAGGCATTAAGTGCTGTTTTTGATTGGCAACGAAAGCAATATCTTGCACAAAATACAGCTCAAAATGATTCGTTTAAGGCGTTTATTGAACAAGGTGGTGAAAGTTTGCAAACCATCGCTGTGTACGATGCGTTGCAAGAAAATCTAGCGAGTAATGGGCAAGCTTCTTGGGGATGGCCTGTTTATCCTGACGAATATGCCGACTTTAATTCACCTGCGGTTGAGATTTTTGCTAAAGAAAATGCCGATCGAGTGCAGTTTTTCTTATGGTTGCAGTGGCAAGCAGCACTGCAATTTGAAAAAGCGAATAACGTTGCCCAAGAGCATAATATGCAGATTGGTCTTTATCGTGATTTAGCAGTAGGTGTTAGCGAAGGTAGTGCCGAAATTTGGGGTAACAAAGATTTGTATTGCACGGACGCAAGTGTCGGGGCACCGCCAGATATATTAGGTCCTTTAGGGCAGAGTTGGGGTTTGCCGCCAATGGATCCGCACAAACTTTATGAGCAGGCTTATCAGCCGATCATTGAATTGTTTAGCGCGAATATGCATGCAACAGGTGCGCTACGTATTGATCATGTTATGGCTTTACTGCGACTATGGTGGGTGCCTAAAGGCGATACTGCCAAACAAGGTGGTTATGTTTATTATCCAGTAGATGATTTGCTAGCTATTTTAGCGCTTGAAAGTCATCGTAATCAGTCGATGGTGATTGGTGAAGATTTAGGGACGGTACCCGATGAAATTCGTGAGAAATTGGCTGATAATGGCGTTTATTCTTATCGAGTATTCTTTTTCGAACAGGCCAAAGATGGCGGGTTCTATTCACCGAGTGATTACCCCATTCAATCTATGTCGACACTTACAACGCACGATATGCCGACTCTGAAGGGCTTTTGGCACTGTGATGATTTAGAGTTAGGCAAAGAACTCGGTTTATATCCGACAGAAGAGATCCTTGCACAGTTGTATCAGAGCAGACATGATAACAAACAAGCCATTTTAGATACGCTGCACGGTCATGGTTCTATTTCGGATAATATTAGTCGAGATGTGAATCAAGTCGGCATGACGAAAGAATTAAATTTTGGCATGCAAACCCATATGGCAAAAGGATCTAGCTCTTTGCTGAGTTTGCAATTAGAAGATTGGTTAGAAATGGATAAACCCGTTAATATTCCAGGAACGTTTAACGAGTATCCAAACTGGCAACGAAAGTTGACTCAGAGTTTACAGATGATATTTAATAATCCTGAGTTACAGGCATTAGCTCAACGCTTGACAGAAGCTAGACGTCAAGCCAAGCAATAAATAATCCCGGCGGTCTGTTAAGCAGTCCGCCAACACTGCAAGGCGACACAATGCAAATAGAAAAACAGCTACAAAGTGCACAATGTACCTTTCCATTCTCTCATCTTGGTTTAACCAAATCTGAAACGTCATTTTCAATTACCGCTTGGATACCTAATGCCACAGTGGTCGAAGTTGTTGACCTAGCTACGCAGAGTGTAATCGGGACGCTTAACAAGCAAGATACAAGTGATTTGTTTAGTGCTGAGTTTGCTGATGGTAAGCCACCTAGCGTGTACGCCTTTGAAGTGAAAAACCCCCAAGGATCGTATCGCATTATCGACCCTTATCAATTTCAAGATCAAGCATTCCACGCGGTACATTTTGTCGACCATTTACCTAAAAATGTATATGAGCAACTTGGCGCTCAGTTAATCGATTTAGATGTGGGTTTAAAGGATCCTATTAGCGCGACTCGATTTGCCGTTTTTGCACCCAATGCTAGCTCTGTGGCGATTGTAGGTGATTTTAATTACTGGGATGGTTCACGTTTACCGATGCAGAAAACCGATTTCGGTTACTGGGTACTGGTTGTGCCGGGCGTTAAAGCAGGTGATAAATACAAGTATCAGATAAAAGACGGAGCAGGCAACGAGTTGCCTCATAAAGCTGATCCAGTGGGTTTCTATGCTGAACAATACCCTTCTCATGCTTCAGTGGTGTTTGATCACGAACAATACCAATGGAATGACAGTCAGTGGCAAGAGCAAGTTAAGGGCGATAAATATACACAAGCTATGAGCATATATGAGGTTCATTTGGGCTCTTGGAAGCGCCCTAGTGAGGGCTCTAAAGAAAGATATTTAAGCTATCGGGAATTAGTCGAACAACTTATTCCGTACGTGACTGATATGGGGTATACCCATATCGAATTAATGCCTATTTCGGAATTTCCGTTTGATGGTTCGTGGGGTTACCAACCCGTTGGTTTGTTTGCGCCTACAAGCCGCTTTGGTAGTCCTGATGACTTCAAATATTTTGTCGATCAATGTCACCAGAATGGCATTGGCGTGATCATCGATTGGGTGCCAGCGCATTTCCCTGAAGATGGGCATGGTTTAGCACGGTTTGACGGCTCCCATGTTTACGAATATGAAGATCCACGTAAAGGTTGGCATCCTGATTGGAATTCTTGTATTTACGATTTTGGTAAAGACACGGTACGTCAGTTTTTGGTTGCGAATGCCTTATTCTGGTTAGACAAATATCATATTGATGGACTGCGTGTAGATGCGGTGGCATCGATGCTTTATTTAGATTACTCAAGAGAAGATGGCGATTGGATACCGAATGTTGATGGCGGTAATCATAACTATGAAGCCATTAGTTTATTACAATGGATGAACAAAGAGGTCTATTCCCATTATCCAAATGCCATGACGATAGCAGAAGAGTCTACGTCGTTCGCTAAAGTATCACGTCCGGTATTTGAAGGTGGCTTAGGGTTTGGCTTCAAATGGAACATGGGCTGGATGCATGATTCATTGCATTACATTTCCAAAGATCCGTCCTACCGTCGTTATCACCATGGCGAAATTACCTTCAGTATGGTTTATGCATTCGACGAGAGCTTTGTATTGCCTATTTCGCATGATGAGGTCGTACACGGTAAAGGTTCATTGTTACGTAAAATGCCTGGGGATGAATGGCAACAAGCGGCAAATCTGCGTTGTTATGCGGCATTCATGTATGCTCACCCAGGTAAAAAGCTGAACTTCATGGGGAATGAAATTGGACAGGCTGAGGAATGGAATCATGATAGTTCGATTAATTGGCATTTGCTTGAGTACGAAAAACACAGTGGGATCCAGTCGTTGTTTCGTGATTTAAATAACATGTACGCTCATTACCCAGCGTTACATGAATTAGACCATCACTACACAGGCTTTGAATGGATTGACCATGAAAATTCCGAGCAAAGTACCTTGGCGATGTTGCGTCAATCTACAGGTGGCAAGCAGAAAGTTTATGCTGTGAGTAACTTTACCCCGATACCACGAACAAATTTCCGTCTTGGCGTAAAAGAACTCGGCGAATATAAAGTGTTGCTTAACACTGATGACAAAAAATATTGGGGGAGCGGTCTCAATCTTAGTGCCCATATGACGGCAACTAAAACGCCATGGCAGAACCAACCATATTCTGTTAGCTTTTCATTACCGCCGTTGGCGACAGTGTTTATTTTATATAAGGGTAAGTAATCGATGACAGGGGTGAATTATCGGGTTCAATCAGGAACCAGTACCTATTTAGGTGCTGTGCTTGATGAAAACGGCTGTAACTTTGCAGTGCATTGTCCTAATGCTGAAAGCGTAAAATTATGTTTATTTAGCAGTAAAGATGAAGAGCAAATTGCGATTATCGATATGCCGGCAAAAACGGGCAAAATATGGCACTGCTACATTGAAGGCATTCAAGCGAATCAGTTATATGGTTATCGCACTTCCGGCGGAAGTAAAGATACGCCAGGATTTCATTTTAAGCCTGAAAAATTGCTTATTGACCCTTATGCTAAATCCCTAAGTAGGCCAATGCATTGGGATGCGAAGTTGTATGCCGGTGATAGTCAAAAAATGATCGCCAAGAGTGTGGTCGTGGCTAATATTTTGGCCACAGATCGTCCCGCAAAGCCTAATATACCCCTTGATCACACCGTACTATATGAAGCGCATGTAAAAGGCATGACAGCGCAGCACCCTAAAGTACCGGCTGAGTTGCAAGGTACCTTTTTGGGGCTATGTCAGCCTGAAGTGATTAAACATCTAAAACGTTTGGGAATTAGTGCGGTTCAACTGATGCCAGTAGCTGCATTTATGCCTGAACCTTATATAACGAACAAAGGGCTGACTAATTATTGGGGCTACAACCCGGTTAATTATTTTAGCCCAGAACCCAGATACGCAGTAAAAGATGCCATCGGTGAATTTAAAACGATGGTGGATACTTTTCATGAGGCTGGTATTGAGGTTATTTTAGATGTGGTGTTCAATCACACGGCAGAAGGGGGCTTAGATGGGCCTATTCTGTCGTTTAAAGGGTTAGACAATTCGTCTTTTTATCTATTTGAGCGCAATGAATACGGAACGATTGATTATAACAAATTCGTCAATAATTCTGGCTGTGGTAATAGCGTTAACACGGCATTTCCGTATGTACTTAAAATGGTCATGGACGCACTACGTTATTGGGTACAGGAAATGGGGGTTGATGGCTTTCGTTTTGACCTAGCGGCTAGTCTCGGTCGTGATCCTTACGAGTTTTCAACGTTATCAGGCTTTTTTAGAACGATACGTCAAGATCCTGTCCTTGTGGGATGTAAGCTTATTGCAGAACCGTGGGATATCGGTAATGGCGGTTATCGCTTAGGGCAATTTCCGTCGAATTGGTTGGAATGTAATGACAAATATCGCGATACCGTGCGGGCATTCTGGCGCGGTGATAAGGGTACAACTAGCGATTTTGCTACTCGTTTACTTGGCTCCAGAGATGTATTTCCAAAAGAAACACGTTCTATTTTAACCTCGGTCAATAACATCACTTATCACGATGGATTTACCTTACACGATTTAGTCAGCTATCAAGAGCGACACAATGAAGCCAATGGCGAGCAAAATCGTGACGGCCATGGTCATAATTTATCGTCTAATAATGGCGTTGAAGGACCAACTGATGATCCCGCAATAATCGAAATTCGTGAACGACAAAAACGGAATCTGTTTACCACTTTGTTATTATCGCAGGGGATACCTCACGTATTAGGGGGCGATGAGTTAAGTCGCACTCAGCAAGGTAATAATAACGCCTACTGCCAGGATAATCCCATCAGTTGGTTGGATTGGGATCTAGATAAAACGAGCCAAAAATTCTTAGATTTTTGCAGTTATGTTATTGGCATTCGTCGACAAAGCGTCTTGTTGCATCATTTACAACTGCAAGATGATAACTATGATTTAGCGCATAATGTCGCCAAAATTTATTGGTACCGACCCGATGGTGCTCGAAAATTAGAAGATGATTGGAACGATCCGAATAATCAATGTTTTGCTTTTGAGTTGCGTGGTGAAGAGTCCAGCACCGGAGAGACAACAGAACATTGGTTAATGGTGTTTAATGCTAGTGATCATGACGTGAAGTTCAACTGCCCAGCGTATTTTGGTAATCAACGCTGGAAGCTGATACTTGATACTCAATATGCTGATTTAAACGAGCAACCTGATGTAATTGTGAATAATTGTTACAAACAGATCAGTAATAGTATTTGTCTGTTTAACGCTATCTAACTCGCTGTTGATACTGAATGCTCTGGCGCTGTTTGTGGTTTGGACAGCGTCAAGTCAGTAGTCTTGTATTATTCACCATTCCTAATTCAATACTGGCTCGATCTTTATGCCTGTCTTTGCTGTAAATAGTAGGCTTGCTCGAGATAGATGAACGATGTTGATTGCGTGAGTGGTTCAGGGGAGCTGATAAAACGTGTTTTGGCCTAGTAAACATGATTTTACTCCCCATATTTAAAATTGAATCCAAATATATGAGGTTTAGCTATGAAGTTATCTGAACAACAGTGGCGCGAAAAACTTAATGACGAAGAGTTTCGTGTGGCACGTCTTAAGGGCACAGAAAGACCGTTTACGGGTGAGTTATTAAATAATGATGCGCTAGGGGATTATGTTTGCCGATGTTGTGGTGAGAAGTTATTTGATTCAACTGACAAGTTTGACGCGGGTTGCGGCTGGCCATCTTTTTCTGCTCAAAGTGCAGAAAATAATGTTGAATTTCATCAAGACGACAGTCTTGGTATGCAGCGAATTGAAATTGTATGTAAGCATTGCGATGCGCATTTAGGGCACGTTTTTAATGACGGGCCACAACCAGCAGGGCAGCGTTATTGTGTTAATTCTGTCTCCTTGGCATTTAAAGAAAACGATAAATAGTCAGAATTCGCCTGTAGGCAGTCAATAATTACCAGCAAAACTGAAAAAAACGCAAAAAAATGACTTTTTTTTCTGAAAGTTTTTTTCAGTTATTGGTTGTTTTTTGAGCGATATGGAAGTTTGTCATTATTTCAATAAGAAAACGTTCCATCTTCAATATCGTCAACTAATTGCTCTGCTCGTTCTTCTAATATTCTTAAATTACTAGAGGCCGGTAGGGTCTGCTTTATGTCAACAAGATTAACGTTAGCAACTTTAAACTCATTTGCGACAAACGCCCAAAGGTAAGCTTCTGGGTAGTTTTCTTGTTTTAAATTGATCGTACTAAGACTAATGAAAATATCCGTATCGATTTCATCCCCTTGATTGTAAAGGGACAGCGCTTGATACAGCGTATTTTTGGCTTTTTCTAAATCAAATTTAACATAGTAAGAGGCTAGGCCAAGTTGTAGGCTAGGGGTATCGAGTTTCCCCTGCTTTTCTTGTAGCAAAAACTCTTTGAGCGCTTCTTTCTTGCCAAAACGAGACCAGTGGTACAGGAGCAAGTGTGGTTCATGAGAGTGTTGCGTTTTACGTATCAAACGGTTTAATTCTCGTTCAGCACTAACTGCTGCTTCTCTGCGCCTGGTTTGCTTCTCTATCTGCACAATATGTTCTATTTGCGCAGCATTATTAATACACACTTTGTACTTCTCAAAATCTTCAAGAAGATAAAAATCGATTAACTCACTGGGCGATTGTTGATAGGCGTATCTATGTTTAATGATACGGCTCTTCTCGGCTAAGCACCATCCATCAGGGTTCAGGTCGGCACAAAACTCAGTATGTTCTTTACAGATTTTTTCGGCTGTCATGGGAAACAACACGTCACACCCGGTGGTGGCAAACATCAACAGTAAAATGCCAACAATACGCATAAATTCCCTTGTAGTTAAATTACCAATATATCGTCATTTTAGACGACAAATTGCTGAATTTAGTAAATTTTCAACAATTTGGCGCAATTAGTTCCTTTGATTAGAATAACGACCCATTTTGCTTTGTCCAAGCAATCTCGTCGCTTTTTATGAGCCAACCACGTTTTTGAGAGTTTTTAAAGATCATGAATCAACAATCTGAACAAGCATTAATGAGCAGTTGGCAAGAACGTCAAGAATACGCTGAGCGTATGTTGCCACTATTGGGTAATTTGTATCGAAACAAGGCCGTCGAAATATCGATTTATGGTCGTCCTATGTTAGGGGCATCAACTATAGATATTATTAAAGCCCACCGCACTGTTCGATTAAAAGAGGGTACGAAGCTGCGCTTGCGTGAGAGTTGGCCTTTACTTGAAGAGCTCAGTAAGTTGCCCTTAGCTCCAGCACAGATTGATTTAGGAAAACTAGCGTATGCTTATCATTTTAAAGACGAGCATAAAAGCAAAAATATCGAACAATATTTGCGAGAAGAGCTAAGCGATATTCTAGATGTTGAAGACAATCATCCGGCTCAAGACGTGGTGCTTTATGGTTTCGGTCGTATCGGTCGTTTGCTGGCGCGTCTGTTAATTGAACGCCAGGGTAAAACGAATAAATTACGCTTAAGGGCAATTGTTGTCCGTGGTGGCAAAGAAGGCGATTTAGAGAAACGTGCTAGTTTGTTACGCCGTGACTCGGTTCATGGGCCGTTTAACGGTAGTATTACAGTGGACAAAGAACGTAATGCAATTAAAGCGAATGGCTCATATATTCAGGTGATTTATGCTAACTCGCCAACCGAAGTAGACTACAACCAATACGGTATTGAAAACGCAATTGTCGTAGACAACACTGGGATGTGGCGCGATGAAGCGGGTCTGGGTCAGCATTTAAAAGCTAAGGGCGTAAAAAAGGTACTGTTGACCGCACCAGGCAAAGGATCAATCAAAAATATTGTTTACGGAGTAAACGAAGGCGATATTACACCAGAAGATAAGATCCTGTCGGCAGCTAGCTGTACCACTAATGCGATCACGCCGGTATTAAAAGCGCTAGATCAAAAATATGGGATTAATGGCGGGCACGTAGAGACCGTACATTCGTTTACCAATGATCAAAATCTAATTGATAATTTCCATAAAGCAGACCGCCGTGGACGCAGTGCAGCACTTAATATGGTGATAACCGAAACTGGAGCTGCTAGTGCTGTGGCCAAGGCGTATCCTCAATTGGAAGGCAAGCTTACGGGTAGCTCAATACGAGTACCGACGCCAAATGTTTCCTTAGCTATATTAAATCTGCATTTAGCAAAGACCACAGATAAGTTGCAAATTAATGAATTTTTGCGTGATATTTCTTTGTTCTCATCTTTGCAGCATCAAGTTGATTACACTAGCTCGAAAGAGATTGTGTCGACAGATTTGGTTGGGTCAAGAGCCGCTTCAGTCGTTGATTCTCAGGCGACAATAGTAGCGGGTGATCGTGCTACATTATATGTTTGGTATGACAATGAATTTGGTTACAGCTGTCAGGTACTACGTGTAGTGCAAGATATGGCTGGACTGCATTATCCGAGCTTACCAAAGGTAAAATAATTCAGTTTGGTTGAATCGTGTTTCTAAGTGGGCGTGCTACTTTCTTGTTTTAGTAGCGCGCTTTTTTCGTTTTTATGCGCCGCTGACGTAAGCCACTTGATGTAAAAAATTGCAATGCTTAGTTCAATCGGTAAATTCGTGAAAGCGTAACAGGAGATTTACAAGTAGCAAATTATTGCAAATGAGCGCTACAAAAAGCTTTGCACCCTTGGCTTTTTACTTGGACATTATGCTAAATTGTCCGCGGTTAAATCAGATGGACAGTAAATGTGAGAATTAGCAGCAATTTTGATAGTGGTAACATTCGCGTTATCCAAGCAACAAGCGAAAATGACATTCAGTTAGCTATTAAAAAAGATAATCAGTCAGACTTTTATCAATGGTTTCATTTCAAGTTAGATACTCGCCCATGGATATCCCATCGTATTACCATCGTTGATCTTGCTAAATCAGCTTATCCCGACGGATGGCAAAATTATCAGGCCGTGGCGTCATACGATAGAGAAGAATGGTTTAGGGTCGAAACCCAATTTGATGGCGAGAAGCTCGTAATCGAACATACTCCAGAGCACGGGCATATTTACTTTGCCTATTTTGCGCCTTATTCCTATGAGCGTCATCTCGATTTACTTGCCTGGGCACAGACCAGCGATTTATGTGAGCAATCGTTTTTAGGGAATACCTTGGATGATCGTGACATGACAATGTTGACGATTGGTGAAGCCGGCGAAGGCAAGAAATCTATTTGGATTACTGCTCGTCAGCATCCGGGCGAAACAATGGCCGAGTGGCTTGTTGAGGGACTATTAGAGCGACTTCTGGATAAAGATGATGGTCTGGCCAGATTGTTACTTGATAAAGCGGTATTTTACGTAGTACCTAACATGAACCCTGATGGGTCTGCCCGTGGACATTTAAGAACGAATGCTAAAGGAGTTAACTTGAACCGTGAGTGGGCTATGCCGTCGATGGAAAATAGCCCTGAAGTATTTTTGGTCACGCAAAAAATGCACCAAACCGGTGTCGATCTTTTTCTAGATATGCACGGCGATGAAGCGTTGCCTTATAACTTTGTGGCCGGTAGCGAGGGTAATCCTAACTATGATGCACGTATTGCTAATTTAGAATCAATGTTTAAAGGTGCGCTATTAACCGCTACTCCTGAGTTTCAAGATACCTTTGGTTATGATAAAGATGCACCTGGTGAAGCCAATATGACAGTGGCCACTAATGCCGTTGGTCATGCGTTCTCATGCTTAGCTTACACCTTAGAAATGCCGTTCAAAGATAATATAGAAATACCCGATTCAGCTTATGGCTGGTCACCCATTCGTTGTAAGCAATTAGGTCAAGACGTACTTGTTGCCATACGTGCTGTGGTAGATGAATTGCGTTAGAGCAATTTATTTGCCGTGTTTTGTATCCAACTTAAAATAATAAAATAATAAAAATATTACAATTAAAAACAAAATAAATTAAGGGGAACAGTGTGGAAGGCTTTCATGATTTACTGAAGTTATTGGATAGTATGTTAGGGGGCGCATGGTGGTTTCCCTATGTTTTATTAGGAACAGGTTTATTTTTTACGATTTACCTTAAATTCCCGCAAGTTCGTTTTTTCAAACACGCTTGGTTGGTTGTTACTGGTAGGTATGATCATGAGGGGTCACCTGGCGATACGACGCATTTTCGTGCTCTAACAACGGCATTGTCAGGCACAGTGGGGACGGGGAATATAGGCGGCGTGGCATTCGCAATATTCTTAGGCGGTCCTGCTGCCTTGTTTTGGATGTGGGCAACCGCTTTTTTTGGTATGACGACCAAATTTGTAGAGGTGACGTTATCCCATAAGTATCGGGTAGAAACCGCTGATGGCACTATGGCGGGTGGCCCAATGTACTATATGGACCGACGCTTAAATATGAAATGGCTGGCAGTCGCGTTTGCTATCGCAACTGTTATCAGTTCATTCGGTACTGGAAATTTACCCCAAAGTAATAATATAGCGGCCAGTATGGAGTCGACCTTCGGCTTTGATCCGTTAGTGGTCGGCAGTGTGCTAGGTGTAATGCTCGGCTTGGTTATTTTAGGGGGGATAACGCGTATAGCCGCAGTTACCTCAAAAATTGTTCCCTTAATGGCGTTTATTTACCTTATTGGGGCATTGGCGGTTATATTTGCAAACTTAGAAAATATTGGGCCCGCATTTGCCTCGGTTATTGGTGATGTGTTTACCGGCTCTGCGGCAACAGGTGGCTTCTTAGGTGCAACAATAGCCTATGCTTTTAACCGTGGAGTAAACCGTGGCTTGTTTTCAAACGAAGCAGGTCAAGGGTCCGCGCCGATTGCACACGCCGCTGCCAAAACTGATGAACCTGTATCAGAAGGTATGGTCTCTATTTTAGAGCCATTTATCGACACTATTATTATTTGTACTCTTACCGGCTTGGTTATTTTATCTTCCGGCGTATGGAAAGAAAAACATCACAACGTGTTTGATCGCAGTGACATGATGATTGTATCTGGAGCCTACACTGACACCGATGAAAATGATCGCCAGCAGCTTTATGCTTATATCAACAATCTTGATACTTCAGAAGTAACCCCATTTAATGGTGAAATACAGATTGTTAACGGTAAAGCTATTACTACGGGTTATACCTTGTTAAATGCACGCTCTGTGGCAGAAGATGTGAAATTTACTTTTGGTGAAGATGAAGATTTATTCACTGGTAAATTGAAGGTTGTTGATGGTGGGTTGATAAAAGATAATATAGTGGTCTCAGGCAATTCTTTAATTCACTCCGCGAGTTTAACTGCATTAGCCTTTACCAAAGGTTTTTTTGGTGAGTCCGGTAAGTATATTGTGTCTGTTGGTCTATTGATGTTTGCATTTTCGACCGCTATCGCGTGGTCATATTATGGTGACCGTGCTATGACCTATTTACTCGGACCACGGGCCGTTATGCCATATCGTGTCGTTTATGTATTTGCCTTTGTTTGGGCGGCCGTGTCGGATACAACACTCGTATGGACGTTATCCGCAGTGGCTATTGTAGTGATGACCTTGCCTAACTTATTGGGTATATTTTTACTGCGCAAAGAAATGAAAGAATCAGTAGATAAATACTGGGAAGATTTTAAAAAAGAACACAAATCAAAGTAATACAGTAAGAAAATTAAGCGCGGCATTGTCCGCGCTTTCGTGATCTCATGTCACGGTAAATTCTTTAACCATAAATGTAGTGGAGTGAATAATGGCGCTAATTGATTGCCCGTCGTGCAATAAAAAAATCTCTGATAAAACCGATCTGTGTAATCACTGCAATTTTGCAGTGGGTGATGCCAGTGAAGAAGATATTGCTCGCAAACGCAATTTACAAAAATATATGCAATCTCAAAAGATACAAACCCAGTCTATGATAGCAATGTTAATGTTCGTATCAGGTTTCGGCTTTATGTACTGGGGAGGCGCTGAACCTAGAGACCTACAGTACAATATTGCCGTTGGTGTCGCGCTGATTGGTTTTGTTTGGTACATAGTTAATCGAGTGCGTCTAGTATTTCTCAAGAAGTCTAATTAATGAACCCAGAAATGTTACTTAAGTCGATGACCCCAGAGGTCTATCAAAAATTACTACAGGCAGTGGAAACCGGAAAGTGGTTAGACGGCAACCCTTTAACTGATAGTCAAAAAGATACTACCATGCAAGCCGTGATGCTTTATCAAGCCAAAGTACTCAAATCAGATCAGCATATGACGATTGGGGAAGGTGGCGAAATCGTGCAAAAAAGTCGTCAGCAATTCAAGCAAGAGCTTAATGAAAAAAACACAATAGCGCGGTTCACTGAAAATGATATTTAAAAAACTGTTTCGACCTAAGTACCAAGATCCTAAGCCTCAGGTAAGAATTGCAGCAATAGCGTCTTTATCTGCTGATATCCCTGAGCAAAAATCGATTTTACATGAACTCGCATTCAACGATGAAGACGTGAATGTGAGTCTGGCAGCGTTGAACAAGCTTAATAGTTTTGTACTGTGGTACAAAATGGCAGAAATTGCTAAAAATGAACGTATCGCTAAGCGAGCGCAGCAAGTCGTTGAGAATACGTTATTTAGCGACGATGACAGCGTTATGGGCCTAGAAGAAAAGCGGGCATTCGTTTTTGAGTGTAAAAATAACAAGTTATTGGAACGCTTACTAAAACAAACTTGGGTACACAGAGAACCTGAATTAGTACTCCATATTTTAGCTGTTTTAAACAAACCTCAATTGGCGTTGCCAATTCTGCTTTCCAGTAATGATGATACGTTGCAAAGCGCTCTATTGGTTTATGCTGATACCGAGAGCAGCTTACTGAAAATTATCAAAAAAGCGCGTTCAGAGACGATAAAAAAACAAGCTCAAGACAAACTTACGAAAATTCAGTTTAGTAAAACACAGCATATTGAAGTTGAAAAAGGTACTCGTTTAGTGCTATCGCGTTTAATGGCACTAAAAGATCAACGGGATTATCGCAAGCTAGTGGATATTCGGGCAGAACTAGACGAGCAATTCAGTCAATTTGCAGCGCAGTTCGACTGTTTGTCGAGTGATAAACGTAACGAATTTAACACTAAGTATACTGAACTAAGTAACAAGCTAGCTATTTTGGATGCCGAACTCGCCCCCTTGTATCATGCTGAGCAACATAAACGTGAATTAGTGATTAGTGTGAAGCAAGTTACGGCGGATACTCAGGCGGTATTAGTCTGGTTATCAGATATAATTTCTGGTGATATTTCGGCGGTGACGTTAGCCCAAACTGAGCAGGCGCAAACAGAAATACAAAACCGCACAGTGCGCATTGAAACCTTATCAAAAGAAACCAAAGATGCAGGATTATTCAGTGCTCAAAAGGAACTGGAAGCTTTGCGTGAAGCGTTATTAAAACGTCAACATACCTACAATCATCTTCCAGCGTTTCAAGATGCGCTAAAGCAAGCCAGCGCACTAATCACTGATTTTACTGCACAAGCTTTGCCGGTAAAGGTATCAGATATTGAAAGTGCTAAACCTGTATTGCACCAGATGAAAGTGCAGTGGCGTGCACTGCGGGAGCCTTATCAAGACAGTTGGCCAAAGGCCCTTGATATTCAATTCTCAACATTGCAACGAACATGGCAAGATACGTTAAAATCCCTTTCTTTAGGCGTGACGCAAGACATAAATCGATTCCGCAGCAAAGCTAAAGCAGTCGATTCGTTAATTGATCAAGGTAAATACAAAGCGGCGATGGGCTTGTTTACTAAAGTCAGTAAATGGTTTTATGCCTTACCAGAGGCTGAGCAAAGCAGAAATGCCCGAGTATTTGCCCAATCTAGCCATAAGATTGAAGAAATAAAATCATTGCAAGCATATATCGCTTTGCCACGTAAGCCTGCGTTACTGAATGAAGTCAAAGCGCTAATCACGGCTAATATATCCGTTTCTCTACGTTCCGCTCAGGTTAAGGATATGCGCAGTCGTTGGAGTAGCCTCGGTGTATTGAATACGCCAGAAGATGATGCCATCAATGCACAATTCGATGTGCTTATTGAGCAAGCATTTGCGCCATGTCGAGAACATTTTGAAAAACAGCAGCAAAAGCGAGTAGATAATCTAGCCCAAAAACAGACGTTATTAAATGATATTTCTGCTTTGGCTGAACAAGATATCGCTGATGATGCGGTTGTGAAAAAAGTACAACAAATTCAACAGAAATGGCAGGCAATAGGGGACGTTGATTTCACCCTTAAAACTGAATTGAACAACGAGTACCGTGACGCTTTAGCCCCGTTCAAAAAACGAATCGAAAGCTATTTTAATGACAATGCTGCGTTGAAACTTACATTAATTAAACAGGCTCAGGACTTATCGAAAACCGACGACATTCTTGATGCCGTTGAGCAGGCGAAAACCTTACAGGAAAAATGGAAGCAGATTGGACCGGTTCAACGTAAACAAGAAAATCCGTTATGGAACCAGTTCCGCGAAGCCAACGACTTGGTTTTTGCTCAGCGAAAAGAACACAATCAACAGCAAAAGTCGGTTCATACCGAACAAGTAAATATTGCTCAAGCGTTGCTGTTAGATATGCAACAGTCGGTGAAGGCGGGCAGAACATTTAGTGAGCTTGATGATGCTATGGTTAAGCAAGGCGAGTTTGAAAGTTTACTGCAGTCGTTACCTACCGTGCAAAGTGTCAGCTTAAGGAAGCGGTGGCTTGTACTACTTGATGAACGCGAGGCGAAACGGGTGACCTTAAAACAGCTAGCCAAGCAGCAGAGTTTCGACGAACTATTCTCAATACTGCAACGCTGGGAGTCGTCAGAGATACCGCAAGATATTGAGACATTACCTAATCATTGGCAGCAATCATTTAAAGGGCAAACTGAGAGTGAAGTGCCTCGCCATAAGCTTACCTTGATGCTTGAGTTGCTCTGTGATGTGTCTTCGCCTGAATCAGATGAAACACTACGCAAGGAAGTCCAGTTACAGCTAATGGCCGATAAACTGCAACAAGGAGTTGAATATGATAAATCTGTTTTGCTTAAACAATGGATCCAGCACGGACCAGTAGCTCAGCAAGAACAGATACTGTTGCAGCGTACCCAGCGATGCTTTATATAATAGGTTTATTACTCAGCTAATGTTAGGCGACGATAGTTTCTAAGGTTAGTGGGAGCATTATTTTATGCACGGGGCGTGTCCCGTGCCATTTCTTACAGACTGAGTAGCAATTAATTTGAATACATCTAATTCTGTGGTATCCAGTATTCGTTTGAATAAATTTATCAGTGATTCTGGTTTTTGCTCACGTCGAGAGGCGGATAAATTAATCGAAAGTGATCGGGTGTCCATTAACGGTGTAATACCAGAGCTTGGCACTAAAGTGTTGCCCGGTGATGAGGTGCGTGTTGATGGTCAATTGATTAAAGCTAGCGCTGAGAATAAATCTGACAGAGTTTATTTGGTTTATCATAAACCAGTAGGTATCACGTGCACCACTGAACGGCATATTAAAGGTAATATAATAGATGCGATTGGTCACAGTGAACGCATCTTCCCAATCGGTCGTTTAGATAAACCATCTGAAGGGTTAATATTTTTAACCAGTGATGGGGACATCGTTAATAAAATTTTGCGCGCTGAGAATGCTCACGACAAAGAATATATTGTAACTGTTGATAGACCCCTTACAGAGCGCTTTATTCAAGCTATGGGAGCGGGGGTGCCAATACTTGATACGATTACTAAACCTTGTACGGTCACTATGCAGAGTAAGTTTGTATTTCGTATCATTTTGACGCAAGGCTTGAATCGGCAAATTCGGCGAATGTGTGAATATTTAGGCTATAACGTGACAAAATTAAAACGCAGTCGGATTATGTCTATCCGCTTGGCCGGACTAAAAGTAGGGCAATGGCGGAATTTAACGCTGGATGAAATGAATGAGATAAATAGTGCAGTGGCGGATTCTAAAAAGACTGCTTTAATTGAACCATCGAAAAAGTTGGCTGAAAATCGAACACCTAAACGGAGTTCGTCGAGGGGACTTAAGTCCCGGGCTGTGAATAATAAGCGTTAAGTGATTAAGTTTTTATAAACGAAATTATTAAGTAGAGGACGAATGTGTTGCCACATTCGTCCTTTTTTTTAGAAGAAAATCGGGTTTTTATTATCTTTATTATCTTTATTATCTTTATCAATCTCTATCAAAACTGATGAGTGACTGGCTTTTGAATCATTAAAGTTGATAGGTATATTTAAGTAGCGTTAATACAATGCTCGAATAGCAAATGGAAATGGGCAAACCAAACTTCACAAAATGCTTAAATTTGTAGTTACTTGCGCTAAATACCAGAAGGTTGGTTTGGTATCCGTAGGGCGAAATAAAACTCGCGCTAGCAGCAAAGGCTACAGCTAATGCGAACGGCATCAGGGGCACACCTAGCGTTTCTACTAACCCATATGCAAACGGAAACATTAAGGCTGCAGCAGCGTTATTTGTTACCACTTCCGTTAACAGTAAGGTCGCTAAATAGACGACGACTAATGCCATAAATGGGCTTGAGTTTGCCATACTAGGCTCAAGATAATGAGTTAGCGTACTTATGACCCCTGCGCTTTCAAGTGCACTAGCGAGGCTTAGAGCTCCGACTATGACCATGATCAACTCAAGAGGAAGGTGACGCTTGATTTCATTGGTCGATGTCACACCTGTAGCGACCAGTATTGCTAAAAAGAAGACCAAACCTGTTGCCAAAGAGATAACTGAGGTAGCCGCTAAGCCTATTGTAATGGCAAAGCCACCTAAGGTTATCCACTCTTGTTTATCAAGTAACTTGGTGGTGACTTTTTTCTCAGACAAGATAAAAAAGTTTTTAGTTAAATTTTGCCGTTTAACAAAATCTGGGCCTGTTGCGAGTAATAAAAAATCACCCGATTGCAGCTTAATTTCGCCTAATTTGCCAGATAACGTTTCACCATCTCGGCGAATAGCTACTACAGCGGCATCAAACAGGGCACGGAAACCGACACTCTTAAGTGTTTTACCGATGATTTGCGCGCGATTTGAAATAATCACCTCTGTGAGGTTTTCTCTAAGTAAACCATTGGATTCAGCGAATAATTTTAACCCTTTGATATGGCTGAGGTTATCTACTTTATGAATATCACCGGAGAAAATCAGTTTGTCATTCTCTTGTATCACTAATTCGGGGTTTACTGGACTAATAAGTTTTCCATTTCTGATTACCTCAACTAAGAATAACTCAGGGAGGTTCCGTAAGTGATTTTTCTCAACGCTTTTACCTACTAATTCGGAATCTGGTTCCACTTTAGCTTCAATGAAATAACTGTTGTATTGACGATTTTTATTTTCTATCACCGGTAAAATCGGGGTCAAAAAGAACATTAGCAATCCGCAACTCAATCCTGCCACAAGGCCATATAGGGTGAAATCCCAAAAATTAAAACCCGGGTGGCCATGCTCACGCATGAAGCTGTCTACGATAAGATTAGTTGAAGTACCGATAAGGGTGACGGTTCCCCCTAGTATTGCTGCATAAGACAGAGGAATAAGTAAACGTGAGGCTGGGTGATATTGATTTTGCTTAGTTGGGCCAATTAAACTCGCCACTACTGCAGTGTTGTTTAATAAGGCGGATGACGCAAATGCCAAACCAAACAAACGCCAAAAGCTGCGTTTGAAACTGGGAACAATAAGCGTGCGCCCTAAGCGTTTTACAAGAGAGGTTTTATCCACGGCTGTACTGACGATAAGCAACAATATCAGTGTGATAAGGCCTTGGTTGGTAAAGTTGTTGACTACATTGGCAACGGTTAATTGCTGGCAAAGAATAAGTGCCAGTAATGACCCTGCAAAAATAGAAGAAGGGCGCTTATTCGTAAGAATAAGCGCCATTAATGTGCCGGTAAATATCGCTATTACCAGTAACTGGTTTATGTCCATATAGTATCGACGAGGCGCCTACGGTTTAGTAATATCAGCGGCATTCCAATGAGGGAAGTGCTTTCTAACCAGCGTATTAAATTCAAGTTCGAATTCTGAAAACTCAGTTTTCGCAGCAGAATCTTGGATAGCGTCAATGACCATGCCCGCACCAACTGTGCCATTAGACAGGCGGTCAATGATGATAAACGCACCTGTTTCACGGTTTTTAGTATAGGGATCGCATGCAACTGATTGCGTCAGCTTTATTTTTCCCACACCAATTTCGTTTAAATTAAGACGCACGGCATCTTTATGTTCCATGGTGTTAACGTCAATTTGATATTCAATATCAGTCACGCTACCTGAAACAAATTTGGTGGCAAATTTGAAGCCATATTGCTTATTCGGCATTAATGGGGTTTCATCCATCCACACTAAATTGACTTCGTAAGCATTGCTTTGCAGTGGTAAGTTATCTGATTTTACAATCATGTCACCGCGAGAAATATCAATTTCGTCTTCCAGAGTAATGGTGGTCGTCAGCGGAGTGTACGCAACATCCTGCTCACCTTCGAAGCCAACGATAGCGCGAACCGTAGATTGCTTACCTGACGGAAGGGCAGTGATTTTATCGCCTTTCTTGATTTGGCCCGAAACCACCGTTCCTGCAAAACCACGAAAGTTTAGATTTGGGCGGTTTACATACTGAACTGGGAAGCGGAAGTCATCGATGTTTGCATCATTAGCAATTTCGATGTTTTCCAACGTTTTCATCAGTGTGGTACCTTTAAACCAAGGGGTATTTTCACTCTTGTTAACAACGTTATCACCATCTAATGCTGAAATGGGTATGAATTGGATATCCGGTATATCAAGCTCTTCAGAAAACGTTAAATAGTCTTTTTTGATTTTCTCATACACATCTTCACTGAATTCCATCAAATCCATCTTATTGATCGCTACAATGACGTGCTTAATGCCAAGTAACGAAACTAAAAATGAGTGACGGCGAGTCTGAGTTTTAACACCTGCACGCGCGTCGACAAGTATAATAGCTAAGTCACAGGTTGATGCACCGGTTACCATGTTCCGCGTGTATTGTTCGTGCCCTGGCGTGTCAGCAATAATAAATTTACGTTTATCGGTTGAAAAGTAACGATAAGCCACGTCAATGGTAATGCCCTGTTCACGTTCCGAGGCCAAACCATCCACTAATAGGGCTAAATCAACTTTGTCACCTGTGGTACCAGACTTTTTACTGTCTTTGGTAATGGCAGCAAGTTGGTCCTCGTAAATCATTTTTGAGTCGTGGAGCAAGCGACCAATAAGGGTGCTTTTTCCATCATCTACACTACCGCAGGTTAAAAAACGCAACATGTCTTTTTGTTCGTGTTGCTCCAAGTAAGCAAGGATATCGGATTGTAATAAGGCGTTTTCGCTATTCATGATCAGCAACTCACAAGAAAATAAGGGTTTAAAACGGATTCTTTTTGATTGTAACTAAGAGGCTTGGCGTGTTCGTCGAACACATTGGCAGCACTTTCGATAACAGTAACTTTGCCGCCAGCAGCTCTGACAACTGCATCGGCCGCGCCGGTATCCCACTCAGACGTAGGACCTAACCGAGGGTATAAGTGCGCAGCTCCTTCAGCAACCAAACATAACTTCAATGAACTTCCCATAGCGACGAGTTCAGGATTACCCCCCAACTTGGTGAGCAAGGCTTGAATGTCAGGGCTTTGGTGTGAACGGCTACCTACAACGCGCCATTCTTCGTTATCTGTCTTTGCTTTTGGTGTTATCGCTACGCGGCGACCATCACCTTCGAGCTTGTACGCGCCTTTACCCACAATACCCACATAGGTTTGCTTTAAAACAGGCGCATAGACCACACCAAACACAGGTTCGCCATTATCGATAAGGGCTATATTGACAGTGAACTCGCCATTCTTCTTAATAAACTCTTTTGTGCCGTCCAGCGGATCAACCAGCCAGTATTGAGTCCACGTTTGGCGCTCAGACCAAGGGATGTCTGCGGATTCTTCTGATAAAATAGGCAAGTCAGAAACAGCTTTTAGACCATCCACAATACAATTGTGGGCGGCTAAATCCGCTTCTGTTAACGGACTTTTATCTGACTTTTCATAGATGGCAAAATCACGCTGGTATATGCTCATAATGGCATCACCCGCTTGATGAGCGATGGCCGTGATGCTTTCTACTAATTTGCTATCTAACATTAGTCAATCAGTCCTTTTTGTTTCAATTGAGTGAACAATTGCTCGGCTGATTCTTGCGCACTCTGACCAGAAAAATCGAGAGATATTTCTGGAGACACAGGCGCTTCGTAAGGCGAACTGATACCAGTGAAGTCGCTTATCTCGCCGGCCCGAGCTTTTTGATACAAGCCTTTAGGATCGCGTTTTTCACATTCTTCAAGGGGGGTGTTTACAAATACCTCTACGAACTCGTTGTCTTGCAGTAATTTACGACAATAATCGCGCTCACCTTTGAAAGGAGAAATAAAAGCAGTTATAACAATCAAACCTGAATCAACAAAAAGCTTGGCTAATTCACTGATACGACGAATATTTTCTACTCGGTCCTTATCGCTGAACGTTAAATCACCATTAAGACCATGGCGGACATTATCTCCGTCGAGCAAGTAGGTATGTTTACCATTATCTGCTAATTTCTTCTCTAACAAATTAGCAATCGTGGACTTGCCTGAGCCGCTTAAGCCGGTCAACCAAATCACGCATGGTTTTTGCCCTTTAGCCTCAGCACGGCGTTCCTTGTCGACTTCATGTTGATGCCAAACAATGTTGTCTTTCATTAGAAATAACCTTCCATTTTCTTCTTCTCCATAGAGCCAGAAGAGTCATTGTCGATCATTCGTCCTTGGCGTTCAGATGTTTTAGTTAACAACATCTCTTGGATAACTTCAGGTAGGTTATTCGCCGTCGATTCAACTGCCCCTGTTAGGGGATAACAGCCAAGGGTTCTGAAGCGGACAGAGCGCATTTCAGGTACTTCACCTTCTCTCATTGGCATACGATCATCGTCTACCATGATCAACAACCCGTCGCGCTCAACAACTGGACGCGGCTTAGCTAAGTACAATGATGGTATTTCGATGCCTTCCATATAAATATATTGCCAGATATCCAGCTCGGTCCAATTCGACATAGGGAATACACGGATACTTTCCCCTTTGTTGATTTGAGAGTTGTAGATGTTCCACAATTCGGGACGTTGATTTTTTGGATCCCAACGGTGATTTTCATCCCGAAAAGAATAAACTCGTTCTTTCGCTCGAGACTTTTCTTCATCACGACGAGCACCACCAAAGGCTGCATCAAATTTATATTTATTTAATGCTTGCTTCAAACCGGCCGTTTTCATGATATCGGTGTGTTTGGCACTGCCGTGAACAAATGGGCTAATATCCATGTCGACACCGTCTTGATTGATATGTACGAGTAAATCTAAATCGTGCTTTTTCGCCATTTTATCTCGAAACTCAATCATTTCGTGAAATTTCCACGTGGTATCAACATGCAATAACGGAAATGGAATTTTGCCTGGAGCAAATGCCTTGCGGGCCAAATGCAGCAGCACCGATGAATCTTTACCTACAGAGTAAAGCATGACGGGGTTGTCAAACTCGGCAGCTACTTCACGAAAAATGTGAATACTTTCCGCTTCTAGCTGTTGTAGGTGGGTAACGGTTGGAATCGACGAAGTCATATAGTTTCTCGTGCTAAGTTAAAAGAATATACTAAAATATTATATGCATAGAACTTTATCATAGAATCATATTGCCATGATATATTTTTTGCAAATATATCATGGCAATATGACACTAGCGGCAATCGGTTTAACTGAGTGCTTTCAAGCGTTCTTTTGCCCAAAGTTGGGATTGTTGAAACATGGAAAAGGCAGCATCAAAATCAACAGCCAAATTTTCGCAGAGCTTACTTACTTCACTCCACTGTCCATTTTCAAAGCATTCGCTTAACATCAGGTACTGAGCGTGCTCACCACAGCGCAAAACAATACTGTCTTTAATCGCTTGAGAGATTGGAAGTTTCTCCATTAATTGTGCAATATCTGCATCAAGCATGGCATCAAGTAACGACAACAGCCCAACTAAAAAAGCCGACGCTATACCGTCTTTTTGATTAGTATATTCGGTAAGTAGTTCGCAGTAATGTGCCCGTGATAAAGACATCACTGTTAGCTCAGCAGGCTTACCTTCACTAAATTGTGCAGTAAACAATAAAGAAACAAGACGTCTCAGTTCATTTTGCCCCAACACTACAATGGCTTGTTTAATGGTTTCAATTTTTTTAGTGCGTTTAAAAATTGGAGATTGTGCATAACGCAGCAACTTAAATGAAAGATTGACGTCAGATTCAAATGCTTGGGTGATTGAATTAATGTCAGGGTCGTCTTTCGCCATTTCGCCCATGAGTTTAGCGATCGACATTTGCGAAGGGGTGAGAGCTGCATTTTTAATGAGTTCAGGCTTACTGAAAAAGTACCCTTGAAAATAACAACAACCGTAATGTAACGCTTGTAAATATTCTTGTTGAGTTTCAATCTTTTCCGCCAGTAATTTAATTTTAGGAAAGGACTTGATGGCTTCAATTATTTGTAAAATTTGTTGTTCAGATGTTTCTTGATAGTCAATTTTAATAATATCCACATAAGGATAAAAATGCACCCAAACACTTTGGTGTATATAGTCATCTAGGGCAATGATATAGCCCTTTTCTTTTAAATCTATGCAAGCATTGAGTAGTTTTTTACCAGGTTTGACAGTCTCCAATATCTCCACCACTATTTTCTCTTTAGGTAACATCAATGGATAACCTTCGAGTAAAGAATTATGGGTGAAATTGATAAAGGCTAAGGTGCTAGGCAACAAGCTGTCTAGCCCTAAGTTGAACTGTAAGCCAGTCACCATTTTGGCGGTGGCTTCATCTTCATTTATATTTGGAAAGCGGTTCTCCAAACTATCCCGAAATAACAACTCATAGGCGAATAGCGTTTTGTCAGCATGCAAAATGGGTTGCCTAGCGGCATAAAAATTCATTTAGATTCCCTGTTAAAACATCATTATGCGTTTTTGCCATTAGCCATTGATTCATTCAATGATAGTTGTACTTTTTCAAACGTCTTAATTACCGTGTTGTCACGTTGCTCTGACATTAGGCTGAGCGTTACGATGGTTAAACTTGATAAGATAAAGCCTGGTACAAGTTCGTATAACCATGCGCTCAAAGGTTGACCATTAACGCTAAGCGGTAAATAAATCCATAGTAGCACTGTTAACGCACCCACTAACATGCCACTTATGGCTGAGAGAAGCGTCATGCGTTTCCAAAAAAGGCTGAACAGAATCAAGGGACCGAATGCTGCGCCAAATCCTGCCCAAGCGTTGCTCACTAAAGAAAGAATACTACTGTCTCTGTCGTAGGCGAGGTAAATGGAAACCAAGGCTACCAATACAACCGATAATCGGCCGACAATAATCAATTCATGCTGGCTTGCATCGCGTCGAAAAAATACTTGGTAAAAATCACTGGTTAATGAGCTTGATGTAACCAATAGTTGCGATGAAATAGTACTCATTATAGCCGCTAATATAGCGGCTAATAAAAAGCCGCCAATCAAAGGGTGAAAAAGGAGCTGTGATAAGTAGATAAAGATAGTTTCAGGATCACTAAGTTGAGTGCCGTTTTTCGTCACATAGGCGAGTCCTAATAAACCCGTTGCCAATGCCCCTGTAATCGCCACAACCATCCAGGATATACCAATAGTTTGTGCGGTTTTAATGTCATTTACACTGCGGATTGCCATAAAACGCACGATAATATGTGGCTGACCAAAATAGCCGAAACCCCAAGACAGCATAGATATAATGGCAATGGACGATACCACTTGCCCATTTGATGCATTAACAAACATATCAAGATACTGCCCATCTAAGGTACCTAGAGATTGCGTGACCCCTTGCCATCCACCGAGATCGACAAGCACCACGACTGGCACTAAGACCAAAGCGATAAACATAATACAACCTTGAACAAAATCAGTAATACTTACCGCCATAAAACCGCCGAAGAGGGTATAAGCGACTACAACACCGGCTGTAATATATAGTCCTAATTCATAATTTAAACCGAATGATGTCTCAAATAATTTTCCGCCTGCGACCACACCAGAAGAAGTGTACAAAGTGAAAAACAACACGATAACAATGGAGGATAAGATACGTAAGATATGCTTTTTGTCGTTGAAGCGGTTTTCAAAGTAATCGGGTATGGTGATTGCGTTGTTTGCCACCTCTGTGTAGACCCTCAGTCGCGGGGCAACCAACACATAATTTAGATAAGCCCCTATGACTAATCCAATAGCAATCCACGCACTGGATAGACCGGTGAGATACATAGCGCCGGGTAAACCCATTAACATCCAACCACTCATGTCCGATGCTCCTGCCGACAAGGCGGTAACTTTGGGACTCAAGTTACGTCCGCCGAGCATGTAGCCCTCAACATCGGTATTCGCTTGCTTGAACGAGTAAACACCAATACCTAACATGGCAATAAAGTACAATCCTAAGGATATAAAAGTAGCTGTTTCCATGATGTCCTTCAATTATTATGGGAAATTATCATTATTAATGAGAGGCAGTTTAAAATTTGCGTCTATTTTATTAACCATGCTAACAAGCAACCTAGGAATACACTAGTGTCAGAGTTATATAAAACCCGTGTTCTGTCTTTTGAACAAATGAAGTTGATTGATTTATACGCAATTTTGCGATTACGTCAGCAGGTTTTCGTGATTGAGCAGCAAAGTATCTATGACGATATCGACAATTGTGATCAAGTGAGTATGCACATTTGTGTTTACCAAGAGGACGAATTAGTTGGTTACGCGCGAGTAAGGGAGGCAGAACCTGGCCACCTTGCTAAAATTGAACGTGTGGTTTGCGGCGCGAATCATAGAGGGGGTGGTCTGGGACAGATGTTAATCCACTTGTCGGTTGACCTTATTCAGAAGCACTATTGTATAGAAAATATTATGCTGTCTGCCCAAACTCACGCCAGTGATTTTTATGTCAAACTTGGCTTTCAATGCCAAGGTGTATCTTATGATGACGGAGGCATTGAGCATATTGATATGTATCTGGTAAATAATTAAATGCGAGGCAAAAAAAGGAGCGGGTGCTCCTTTTAAATAGTTCTACACGAACATCTTTTATGCTGAAAAAGTCATTCGTTTCATTAATTTGTCTTTAGTTTGCTCTACGTCATGTACATTTTCGCTGACCACAATTAAGCTAGCATTTTGCAATTCTACCGCTTCAGCGGTTAAATACCCGTCGCTTACTTTATCATTGGCTTTATAGCCATCTTTGTGGGGCACAACAAATACGGTCACTTTACCGTTTTCGCCCTGCATGACTAAATGCAAGCTTTTTACACCTTTGTAATCACAATGGTTGGCATAATAAACTTGGCCTATTTCTTCGTCTAAATGGCCACCATATTGTACCAATTTAGCATTCACCTGCTGCAATGAAAAATCTTCATTGGCATCAAGGGCATGAGGACCTTCGTGATACACGTGTGCTAATGACTGTTGTGACATATCAATATAATTTTGTTGCTGCCACAAGGTAAAACTTACTCCCACTACAAAAGCGAGTGACGCTGCCAATGCTAAATGAACCCGCGCGCGCTTTTTATCATGACGGTGGGTTTGCATCGTTTGACGTAATATCAGTTTATGCGCCAGATCGTCAGGTACATCTATCTTCATAGCCGCTTGCATGCTGGCGTCAATTCTCTTTTGCTCAGACCAAAATTCTTGTTTTGCAGGATCTTGTGCTGCCGCTTCTCTGACACGAATGTCATCGCAATTGGGATCAGCATAAATGGTTCTGCGAAACTCTAAATCATCCATTTTTCCGTTCTCGATTGTCATTTGTTTTCTCTAGTGCCTCTTTTATTTGGCTTCGTGCCCGAAATAGACGGGTCATCACGGTGTTTTTATTCAAATCCAATTGTGCCGCAATTTCCTCGCCGCTGTATCCAAACATAATCTGTAACATTAACGGCTCACGATATTCTTCACTTAAGGAAGCCATTATCGTACGTAACTCTCGATGCTCAATTTCGACCTCGTGAGTCAACTGGTCGTCAGAGATAGACACATCATCAATATCAACCAAATCAAATTGCTTACGTTCAAACCGTCTGGCATTCTCGCGCCGCAGGATCGTAATCAACCAAGACTTAGCAGCCTTTTCGTCCTTAAGTGAATCTAGAGACTTCCAAGCGCGCAAGAAAGTTTCTTGCACTATGTCTTCGGCAACTGCTTTATCTCTAACCAGCCAATACGCATAACGAAATATATCGCCATGTAGGGCATAGACTAGGGTTTCATATCGTTTTTGTTTATCTAGCATGTCACTAGAGACCGAGGCTTTTTTAAAATGCTTTCGCAAATTCATTATTTAATTTCCGCCTGTATTATTGCTTTATATTATTCGTTAATGCGCAGTATAGTGCAAATAAGGTGAGGTCTCGATTGAACACAAGTATGAGTAGCGTCCATTTATAGCGTAAACCCGCAAAAAAATACGGGCATACGCTATTATTAGTAAGCTTGTATTCGCTACTTTGACTGATACAGGGGGGCTAAGGTGTCGGCACTTTTTTGCTTACCCAGCAGTTGTTTACGCAATGCTGTCACGGTAGCTATAAACTGTTCACTTTGCCATTGATGAGCACTTGGGCTGAACTTGTTTGCGTAGAGCTTATTAATTTCATTGTTCAATGGCTGATGGTGCAGGTCGCGCTGTAACTGAGCCAATGAATGATTCGTCTGATTACACAATGCGTTTAACCAATTATTTAATGCTGGCACGATAACATTGCTATCTTGTTTTGTTGAAGCGTTTAGCAATATCTTCCATGCCTTTTTTTCAGATAGAATAGCGGATGATACCGGTGATTCTTTAATAGTAGGACGAGAGGCTCGATTGACGTGAATCACCCACCCCGCTAGGGTGATTAACCATAGAAAAAGTAACACCCAGCTGCTCCAAGACCACCACTTTGAATTAACAGAAACTTGAGGTGTCGCTGTGTTCAATCCGACTTTGGGCGCAGGCGCAGAAATAACATCTGTTTGGGTAGGGATTTGGGGTGGAGTCATATTTGCCAAGGACGCATCACTTTTACTGGGTAACACAGTGACCGAGCGTTCGGGCAAGGTGGCATACTCAACTTGGCCACTTACTATGTTAAACCAAGGGACCTTAACTTCAGCAAATGTAATTTCGCCTGCTTGGCTAGGAATAATTGCAATTGTTTCCGTACGCTGAGCAATTAAGGTGTTGTCCTTTTCTATGGTCGTAGTATTTGCTTGATTCGGGTACACCTTAACACTTTGCGGGTACTGACTATTGATTTCAGGAAGTTGAGCCTCGTCAACACCCACCGCGGTTAACGTAAGTGTACGTGTGATGGGCTCACCCACGGTAAACTGGTTGTCGGTAGGTTGCCATTCTTCGTGCAGTTCAACATAGTCACTGGGCAACCACGTACCTGTATAATTCTGCGGAATCGGTTTAACTGTTATTTCCTGCGGTGGACCTACTCGGCTAATAGTTTTGCTGCGGCTAAAAAAGCCAAAGCTTTGTTGCCTGTCTTGTACAACTTCCCCCTCAAATACTGGACCTTGGATGGTAAAGGTGCCACTTTTCTGTGGAATAACTGCGAAGGTACGTTCGATAACACGGTAGCGTTTTCCGTCAACGATATCATTATACTCAGCGTCTTTGCCTATTTGTCTTATTTCACCGTTATCAAGGGTAGGTGCGGATAAACTACCGCGTTGTAAATCTCGAGCGAGTAATAGTTTAACCGTGTAACGTATCTGTTGCTGTAAGTACGTTTCTTTCGTATCGATAGACGTCGTAACGTACACGTCTCGCCCTTGCGTACCTTGGCGAGCAGTTACTGGCAGTACCATCATATTAATAGGCGCTGAACTTTTACCTTCAACCGTGAAGGAAGGAATAATAAAACGACCCGGTTTACGTGGAATTAAGGCCGTAGTCCAAACAGTGGTGTGCGTGGTATCAAAATTTATCATCTTCGTTTGTGAGCTAACGGAGGTTCTACCTACAATAAAATCTGCGTTTAACGGCGTAGGATCAAATGCGTCTCTGGATGTGTCTCCGACCGCAACCACACTCAATGTAATTGATTCATCAGCTAAAACGGGATTTTTATCAACCGTGGCAGATAACTCGTCTACCTGAGCAAAAGCTAGGGTAGTAAGGGCCCCAAAAAGTAAAAGTGAACGAAATAAATAGCGGGTGTAAAACTTCATTTTTGTTACCAGTTCCTTTGTCGTTGAGTTGGTGTACGTTGTTGTCTACGCTGTTGATTCTCTATCTGCATTTTACGTTTAAGCAAAAATGCTGGATCGTCTGGTACCCTATTTAATAGTGTCTGCATACGTTGCATTTTTTCCTTTTGCTCATCGGTGAGCTCTTCAGGTGCTTTTCCACCGACTGGGGTTGCTTGCTGCTCTTGTTGTGCATCAGTTTCATTTTCCATTGAGTCTGCCCCTGAGGTTTGTTCCGATTCCTCTTGCTCGGTTTCGTTTTGATTAGCATCTGGAGGTTCAGACGAACCGTCTTGCTCTTCGTCAGCATTAGGGTCTTTGTTTTCGTCTTCATTTTGTGCCGGTTGGTCTTGCGCTGAGGAGTCTTCAGATTGAGATTGATCGCCTTGAGTTTCGTTATTTTTCGATTGATCTTGCTCAGAGTTCTGGCTATCTTGCTGCTGGGGATTGCCTTGTTGATCCTGTGACGAATTTTGCTCGCCATCTTGTTTTGACTTATCTTGATCTTTTGATTGTTCAGACCCTTCTTTTTGATCGTCTTTTTGTTGCTCTTCTTGTTGTTGTTCTTGTTGTTGCTTTTGCCTTTCCAGAGCGGTTTTGTTGTCAAGGGCATCTTGGTGATTAGGGTCAATCGTTAGTGCGTCTTCATAAGCTTTAATGGCATCATCTATTTTACCTAGCTGAGCAAGCGTATTGCCCTCATTGTACCTAGCTTGTGCGCCCTCAGCCTGTTTGAAAGCGTCCAATGCAGTTTCGTAGTCTTGGGCTTTGTAAGCTGCCGCCCCGCGCCAAATTGGATCGTCAAATTGCGCTGCTGCTGTATTAAAATCGCCTTGCTTAAATGCATGTTGACCTTGCTGATCTTTGGTTTGCCACATATCGTCCCACCAATCGGCGCTAGCAGTTGGTGTGTATCCAGGAAAGAGCAAAAATAACGCAAACAGACCTAATAGTCCTCGGCGGAAACCGTAGGCGGCCAAAGGAACTAATAACAGTAAGAGATAAGGACCCATTTCCTGCCATTTATCACCAAACTTTTCATCAGCTTCATTTTCTTTCTCTTGTTCTGACGATAAACGAGTTTGATTTTTCAAATATTCAATATCGCTGTCGTCCGTGCGCATGGTGACATATCGTCCTCCTCCTTTTCGCGCTAGGGTTTGAAGGTTGCTAGCGCGCAGTCTCGGTACCACTACTGCACCGGTGCCGTCCTTGAGAAAGTCACCGTTTATTAACTGTATTGGAGCGCCATCGGCTGTTCCTACGGCTAAAACGGATAAGCGATAAGAGGAGCTAGCCAATAATTTGCTGACTTCTGTAACTTGGTTATTTTCAATGCCATCTGTGATCCAGAAGATCTCACCTTGTTGGTAACCAGCATTGTGCAGTAATTCAATCGCAGATTGCAGACCAAGGAAAGGCTCACTGCCCGCTACAGGCATAATTTCCGGAGTAAGACTGGGGATCAAGGTCGTTAAATTTTGTCCATCGGAGCTTAATGGACTAATAGTAAATGCATCACCTGCGTATGCCACTAGTCCTGTTTCTCCTTCGGCAATTGCTTTAACTAAGTCAATCGCTTTATATTTTGCACGGGTTAAACGGTTAGGCTTTATATCTGTCGCTCGCATGGACAACGACATATCCAATACCACGACTTTGCCACTGTTGAGTTGGTAAACTGGCTGGGGCAGGCGTTGCCATGTAGGCCCTGCCAACGCTAATGAAGCTAAAATCCAAGCAATGGTTAAAATATATAAAGGTGGCTTTGACGATTTGATACCATTTTGCGCAACTAAATGTTGATAAAGATGACTAGGTAAAACCGATTGCCAACCTGTGCGCTGTTGATGAATTCGGCGCAGAAACACAATTAAAAGTAGCAGCGGTATAAGTCCCAAAAGCCAAAGAGGGCGTATAAAGTGAAAATCGGTTAGATTGAAGTCAATCATCAATTTGCTCCTTGATGACTTTTAGGCTTGGCACTGGCCATCCAAGCTGAGAGCAAAGGTTTGAGACCAAGCAGGAAGGTAATAAGTAATGCCAAGCCCAAAGGATAAAAATATAAAGCCTGTAACGGGCGCATTTGTCTACTCTCGCGGGCAATGGGCTCTAGTTCATCTAGTTTTCCATATATTTCCTGCAGACTTTGCGCATCTCTGGCGCGAAAATAGCGTCCACCTGTAGTTTCGGCCAACTTCGTTAGCATATCTTCATCTAGTTCTTGAGAGGGGTTGACTCGACGATTGCCAAATACACTTTGAACAATCATTTGGTCCGCGCCAACACCAATAGTGTATAACGTTACGCCATTCGCGACGGCTAATTCGTTGGCCTGTTCAGGTGTTATATTACCTGCTGTATTTTGTCCATCAGTTAGTAGTACTAATACTTTGTTTGATTCTTTTTTACTTTTAAAGCGCTTTATCGCCAAACCTATAGCGTCGCCTATAGCAGTTTGTTCACCCACAAGGCCTATCAATGACTCGTCGAGTAATTGCGCTACTGTTTCTCTGTCGTAGGTTAAAGGCGCTTGTAAATATGCAGTATCGGCAAAGAATATTAAACCTAAACGGTCACCCACTCGCCGTTCTATAAAGTCACTCAATACTGACTTTATCATCTGTAAACGGTCGACTTGACGACCGTTTACTTGCATGTCGTCAATTTTCATACTGCCTGATAAGTCTACCGCAATCATAAGGTCTCGCCCTTCAGCTGGGATGCTAATCGGTTCACCTAACCACTGAGGTCGCGCTGCCGCTGAAATAAGTGCAATCCAAGCGATAGTCGCGAACGTAAGGAATATACGCTTACTTGCTGGTGGCTGAGATACACTTTGTAAACCTGTGGGTAAATAAGGGACCCTAAGCGCTGCTGATTGAATTGGGGCTTTAGCCGGCAGAAAATACACTAATACAGGCAAGGGTAGGGTAAACCACATCCACCACCATGCGAACTCAAACATGTTCTGCTCCTGTTAAAGAGGACGAATGAGTGGGTGTAAATTTTGCGCGTTTTATCCATAACGCTACCTGCTTTTGGATAAGGTCAAAATTTTCGTCGTTTGGCTCACAAGCCCGATACAGTAAGATTTGTAGCTCACTCATGGCCTTTGCAAAGCTTTCGTGCTGAGCTTTCGGTAACTGATTGGTTAACGATTCACACCAAGCATGGCCATATAAGTTAGCTATCTTCTGCGCTGGCATATAGTACAAGCAAACCCGCTTTAGCAGCGCATTGGTGCTACTTGGCCAGTCGGGTTGCTGGCTATTAATAAGCAATAGTTCTTGCAAGGCAATTCGGCGAGCCGCGTTATGACGATAGCGTTTGTATACAGCCAATGCGATGGCAATAACCGCCAGTAAAATAAATACTGCGACTAACCACCAGCCATATGCGGGTGGCCAAGCGCTAATATCAGGGGGAGTGTGAATGTCTTTTAATTCGTCTAACGGATTCATGCGTCTTTTTCGCTACTGCGTTTAGCTAATTGTTGTTCTAAGGAAATAGCACAACTTATGGGGACAACGTTGGCACGACAATGCTTTAATCTATTTAAAATGTTGTTGAAGTGCTGCTCGTGTTCAGTTTGGTATTGAGTGGCGATGCGTTTTTCACCGATCAATATTTGTTGCTCATTCTGACCATCTGTTAAATTCAACATCTGTTGATATTTACTTTGCGGAAGGGCATGTTCAAAAGGATCACTGATGGGATGAGCAACAACCTCACAATGCCGGCTTAAGTGTGCTAAATGTTGTTGTGCTGCATCGTTCAAATGGGCAAAGTCACTCAACACGTAGACTAGACTACCGGGATGGGCGAGTCGCCTTAGGCGAGCACATGCATCAGAAAAAGGGATTTTATTAGCCTGCAAATCATGAGGTTTATGAAGTTTCACCAGACCGTTTAGTAAAGACAGTACGGCCTTTTGACGAGAGAAGGGCTTAAACTCTTTATGTTCAGTTTGGTTAAATACAAGACCACCAATGCGATCGCCTCGTTTATGTGCGGCCCATGCTATCAGTGCCGTTAAGTGTGCTACCTGGGCAGACTTAAAAAGGAGTTGCGTACCAAAATGCATCGAACTTGAGAGATCCGCTAATACAAACACCGGGCGTTCTTTTTCTTCACGGTATATTTTGGTATGGGTTTTTCCAGTACGTGCTGTAACTCGCCAATCGATAGCACGTATATCGTCGCCCGCTTGGTAATGCCTGGCTTCATCAAACTCCATACCGCGGCCTTTTGTTTTGGCCAAATACCCGCCAGCAAGTTTAGCCTGGGCTGGGCGACGTAGACTTAAATTAAGCAAGCTGGCCTTAGTGCGATAATATAGCAGCTCTTTTATCTGCAAATTTACCCCATCACTATGATGGCTTGCTAGCCATTGGGTCACATTCTGAGTAACGTGCATAAGCTATCGCCCTAAGGAACTGGAACAAGTTGCAATATGCTGTCGAGCACTTGATTGCTTGTGACACCTTCGGCTTCAGCTTCATAACTTAACAGTAAACGGTGACGTAGTACGTTATGAAATACCGCTTGAATATTGTCGGGTCCCACGAAATCTCTGCCCATTAACCAAGCATGTGCTCGTGCACATTTGTCCAGTGCAATGGTGGCTCGAGGGCTTGCGCCAAACTCAATCCAACTGGCTAGTTGTTCACTGTATTTTTGTGGCTGACGCGTTGCTATAATCAGTTCGACTAGATAACGTTCTAGCGCGTCATCTAAATGTATTTCCAGCACCGCTTTTCTAGCACTGAAAATATCTCGTTGAGATAAGCTTGGCGCGGCAACAGGTGTGCTATTCAATGCTTCATTTCTAGTTAGCTTGAGTACTTCCAGTTCGGTCTCAGCGCCAGGATAATCTATTTCTAAATGCATCAAAAAACGGTCAAGTTGCGCTTCGGGCAAAGGATAAGTCCCTTCTTGCTCGATCGGGTTTTGTGTAGCCATAACTAAAAATAGTTCTGGCAATGGATAGGTCTTATTGCCAACAGTAATTTGCCGCTCTGCCATCGCCTCTAATAAGGCTGATTGCACTTTTGCGGGGGCGCGATTTATTTCGTCGGCGAGCACTAAGTTATGAAAAAGTGGGCCTTTTTGAAAGTCAAACTGACCTGTTTCGGGCCGATAGATATCCGTACCCGTTAAATCTGCAGGAAGCAGATCAGGAGTAAACTGTACGCGATGAAAATCTCCTTCAACACCTTTTGCCAATGAATTAACTGCCCGAGTTTTGGCAAGACCCGGAGGCCCCTCAACTAACAAGTGTCCGTCTGCGAGCAAAGCCACTAAAAGATTTTGGGTTAAGGTTGTTTGACCAATAACTTGTGAATCCAAATACGCTTGTAACTGGGAGAATTGAGCTGAAGGCATATGGTTTTATTATTCCTACGTTGAATTGCGTACTAAGGTGTACGGGGTAATAAACTGAGTTAACAGACAATGCTAGTTATATAGGGTTCAGTCCATGAAAAACAATGTTACAAATAACATCATTTTTACTATTATAAATACGTTTTTGTTAACGTAACTGACTGTATCTTCGATCAAATTGCGATTCTCTAGACTCGTTACGCATATATCGCAGGTATGCTAACAGGTATTCTTTATTAGCGTGCAATAACTACATGTTTTTATCCTTTAGCCCTACGGCTATTGTAAATACGTTCAATTAGCGCAATGTTATCTACACTTTCAAAATTATTATTCTCCCTGTACAATTCACATAAATTACAGGTCAGACCACTTTATTTCTGACTTAACATAAAGGGTAAATCATGACGGCAAAGCAAACAGTTACTACTCGAGACGGCGAACGTATCGCAATTGTTGCGGGGTTGAGAACACCATTCGCTAAAATGGCGACTAATTTCCATGGGGTCCCCGCGGTGGATTTGGGTAAAATGGTGGTCAACGAAATGCTTGTGAAACACAACGTCGATCCATTACTAATTGAACAATTGGTATATGGACAAGTTGTCCAAATGCCTGAAGCGCCTAATATTGCGCGTGAAATAGTATTGGGCACAGGCATGAGCGTTCATACAGACGCATACAGCGTGTCTCGAGCCTGTGCCACGAGCTTCCAGTCGACTGTGAATATCGCTGAGTCAATGATGTTAGGTAATATCAGTGTGGGTATTGCTGGCGGAGCAGATTCTACTTCAGTGTCTCCAATTGGTGTTTCAAAAAACCTCGCTCGTGCGTTAACTGATTTGCAAAAGACTAAAACTTTGGGTCAGAAATGGTCAGTACTGAAAAAGCTTGGGGTTAAAGATTTACTCCCAGTTCCGCCTGCCGTGGCTGAATACTCAACAGGATTGTCCATGGGACAAACCGCCGAGCAAATGGCAAAAAGCCACAATATTAGCCGAGCAGATCAAGACAAACTCGCCCATCGCTCACATTCGTTAGCCGCGCAAAGCTGGAATGAAGGTAAATTAGCCAATGAAGTGATGACTGCTTATCCTGCCCCCTATAAAAGCGCTTTCGAAAAAGACAACAATATACGTTTTGATTCTAAATTGGAGGGGTACGCAAAATTACGTCCTGTGTTTGATAAGAAACACGGCACGGTAACAGCGGCAAATGCCACACCGCTAACCGATGGTGCTTCAGCAGTATTGATGATGACCGAGAGCCGGGCGAAGGCGCTTGGATATAAGCCTCTTGGTTATATTAAAAGTTACGCTTTTGCCGCAATTGATGTGAAGGAAGATATGTTGATGGGGCCGTCTTATGCTACGCCAATGGCCCTTGATAGAGCCGGTATGACGTTAAATGATCTAACGTTAATAGAAATGCATGAAGCATTTTCAGCACAAACATTAGCTAATATCAAAATGTTCGCCAGTGACAAGTTTGCTCAAGAGAAACTTGGTCGCAGTAAAGCTACGGGCGAAATTGATATGGACAAATTCAATGTTATGGGAAGCTCATTAGCGTATGGGCACCCCTTTGCTGCAACGGGTACGCGTATGATTACTCAGATGCTTAATGAGTTGAATCGCCGAGGTGGGGGAGTTGGACTGTTGACCGCTTGTGCCGCAGGCGGATTAGCCGCTGCAATGATCGTTGAAACTGAATAAAGGCAAAATTATGACAAATGAAAATTCCACACCGCAACTTGCCCAGAGCGCATTTACATTATCTAAGCGTGACGATGGTATTGCTATTCTAAGTATGGATGTTCCCGGCGAGACCATGAATACCCTTAAAGTAGAATTTGGTGAGCAAGTTAATGACATGCTTGATCAAATACAAAGCGATAGCAGCATCAAAGGGGTTGTCGTTATCAGTGGTAAAGATAACTCTTTTGTGGCCGGAGCAGATATAAGTATGCTGGCCAGTTGCCAAAGTTCAGAAGATGCGGAAACGATTGGCAAAGGCGGTCAAGCGGTTTTCCAACGTATTGAAGATATGCTAATCCCCTTTGTGGCGGCTATTCATGGCCCAGCGCTAGGCGGTGGGCTAGAGCTTGCTTTAGCCTGTCATGCTCGAGTATGTAGCGATGACAACAAAACGCAACTAGGCTTGCCTGAAGTGCAATTAGGCCTATTGCCAGGTAGTGGAGGTACACAAAGATTACCGCGCTTGATCAGTGTGCAGCAAGCCATGAAAATGATGTTAACGGGCGCTTCTGTGCGTCCCAAACAAGCGCTAAAGTACGGCATTGTTGATGATATGGTCCCACGTTCAATTTTACTCGACGTAGCAATTGAAATGGCTAAGAAACCTAAAATTAAGCGCAAACCAGTAAAACTCGATCTGATGGGGCAATTTCTTGAACGCACGCCAATGGGGCGTAAAGTGATGTTTAATCAAGCTCGCAAACAAACCAAAGCGAAAACAAAGAGCAATTATCCTTCACCCGAACGTATTATTGATTGTATCGAAATAGGATTAGATAAAGGGATTCATCAAGGCATGGCTATTGAAGCCAAGCATTTTGGTCATCTGGTTATGACACCCGAGTCAGCCGCGCTGCGCAGTATATTTTTTGCTACAACCGAAATGAAAAGAGAGAACGGTGTTGAAGGCGTTGCGCCTGGAAAACTGAAAAAAATCGGCGTGTTGGGTGGCGGTTTAATGGGCGGGGGTATTGCTTTTGTCACGGCGACTAAAGCTAATTTACCTGCTCGAATTAAAGATATCCGCAGTGATGGCATTGCCCATGCGATGAAGTATTCCTACGACATTTTAAACAAGAAAGTGAAGCGTCGGTTTATGTTGCACTCTGATATGCAAAAGCAACTTTCGCGTTTGACAGGCTCCGTGGATTATACTGGTTTTGATAATACTGATGTAGTGATCGAAGCCGTATTCGAAGACTTAGCGTTAAAGCAAAACATGGTTGCCGATGTGGAAGAACATTGCGCTGCACAGACGATTTTTGCATCTAATACTTCCTCTATTCCTATTGGAAAAATAGCGGCTAATGCTGCCAGACCTGAGAATGTAATTGGGCTGCATTACTTTTCTCCAGTAGATAAGATGCCGTTGGCTGAGGTCATTGCCCATGAAGGAACATCAGACAAGACTATTTCAACTACTGTTGAATTGGCTAAAAGGCAGGGGAAAACTCCGATAGTTGTGAAAGACGGCGCGGGCTTTTACGTAAATAGGATCCTTGCACCTTATATGAATGAAGCCGCAGAAATCTTGCTGGCAGGAGAGCCAATTGAACAAATTGACCTAGCGCTGGTTAAATTTGGTTTTCCCGTTGGCCCCATTAAATTATTAGATGAAGTCGGCATTGACGTAGGGACTAAGATAAGCCCGATTTTAGTCGCGCAGTTTGGTGAACGTTTTAATTCTGCCCCTGGATTTGACAAATTATTGGCGGATGATCGTAAAGGGAAAAAGAACAAGCGAGGTTTTTACAATTACGCAGGTAATAAACCAGGTAAAGATGTGGATGAAAGTGTATACGACTTACTTGGTATTACACCAAACAGCCGCCTAAGCGAAAAGACTATCTCTGAACGTTGCGTATTGCTGATGCTAAATGAAGCCGCTATGTGTTTAGATGAAAGTGTCATTCGCAGCGCTAGAGATGGCGACATAGGCGCGATTTTCGGCATAGGGTTCCCACCCTTTTTAGGTGGTCCTTTCCGCTATATGGACACGTTAGGCATTAAGCACGTTGTTGAACGTTTAACTTATTATCAGCAGCAACTAGGTGATAAGTTTACGCCAGCGGCATGTTTAACGAATATGGTAGAGCAGAACCAAACCTTTTATCGTTAATTATCGCTAAGACTTGAAAAGGTAAAAGCCGAGCTCTAAAGCTCGGCTTTTTATTATTGAGTCGATGTCTTATTCACGAGCTTTTAAATCCGTGGTTGAATCCAACTTGATCCACCATTTTCTTGAATTTTAGACATAAAAAAAGAGAGTTCCTCTCTCTCTTTTTGACCGAATTTAACTGATTACAATCAGTTAGAATTAACGGTTAGAATCGTACAGAACCAACACGGATTGCTTGTGTTTGTATTGTAGTCGTTGGTGCTTTACTTGCTTCTGGTGCTTGGGCACTTTCAACTGATTGAGTAGCAATAGGAGCAGCGGTAGTAAGGGCTAGAGCGATTGCGTAAGCTTTTAACATTGGATATTCCTCTTTATTTATTATTTTATTATTGACGTTTCGCTGACTATTATTTGTCAGTCAAAAGTATTAATGCTTATAGTGTGCCAATACTAAAGTATAAGAAAAAAATCACTGTTTTAATCCAATATCACAATCATTTCATTCTGCTAATATTTTTTTGACGCCTAAACAATTTGGTCAAAAAATAAGGTCTTGAACTAATAATCATTAGTACAAGTTTGCGGGTATATAACAATAAAGTTGCCACTAAATTAACAAGTGGCCTAGCCCTAGGCCACGTAGTATAGGGTTGTTATATTATTTTTTCGGATAATTTAATCTTCTAAAGAAACAAAACCATCCATAAGAAAATAGAGGGTAACCCCTGTTAGCTATCTTGTAGTAAGCGGTTAAGTTGATGGTTTTCTTTAAGCAGTCTTTCAAAGCGAGCTGAACTTAATGGTTTACTATAGAGATAACCTTGTAGCATCTCGCAATCATAACGACGTAAAATTGACATTTGTTCTTCGTGCTCGACTCCTTCGGCAACGACCTTGAGGCCAAGATTGTGCGCAATGTTGATAATAGCGGCAGTCATATGCCGATCTACGCTGCTGGTGGCAATATCATCGATAAAGGCTTTATCGATTTTGAGAGTATTAAGGGGGAAGCGTTTTAAATAAGCGAGTGAAGAATAACCGGTACCGAAATCGTCTAATGCCAAGTGAATACCGCGTTCACGTAGGCGGTTCATCATATGTAAGGCACTTTCGGGGTCTTGCATTAATGTACCTTCAGTAATTTCACACTCTAGATGCAATGGTGAAAGGTCAGCCTTTTGTAGTATACGATCGATTGTTTCATCAAGATCTGGCAACTCAAATTGCCGGGCTGAAATATTAACCGCTACACGCCCAGTGAATATCCCTGCGCTCACCCAGCGCTTGGTATCTTCACAGGCTTTGCGTAATACAACCTCACCAATATCAATAACTTGCCCAGTTTGTTCGGCTAAAGGAATAAATTGCGCAGGGCTAACAATACCTTTCTCTGGATGTTCGAAACGTACCAAGGCCTCCATGCTAACGAGTTTACCTGTGGCAATATCGATTTTCGGTTGATAATAAACATTGAACAGATCTTCTTTTAAACCAAGGCGGATTAAGTTTTCGATTTGCAATTGGCGGACGGCATTCTGATTCATCTCACCGCTGAAGAATTGATACTTGTTACCACCCGCATTTTTGGCGAAGTACATGGCGGTATCAGCATTTTTGAGTAACTCTTGTGGAGAACTGCCATCTTCAGGATAAAAGGCTATACCTATACTCGCGCCCAACACAAATTCTTGGTGATTGATTAAAAAGGGTCGGGCTAAATCATCCAAGATAGATTGAGTAAAGTGGCTGACACTATGCACGTCAGTGTCTTTGTCGAGCAATATGCTGAATTCGTCGCCACCGAGGCGGTAACAAGTCGCGCGTTTTCCTGCTAGTTTTTGTAACCGCTTGGCAATTTGTTTGATGAGTAAATCACCGGTTTGGTGACCCAATGAATCATTAATTTTTTTAAAGTTGTCCATGTCCAAGCAGACGAGTGCATGTTGCGTTCCGCGGCGTACGATATTGTTATGGCTAGCTTGAAAAAATGAGCGATTAGGTAAATCAGTTAACGGATCAGTATTGGATAGTTTGAGTAGTTCTTTCTCAGTACTTTTACGAGAAGTAATATCCGAGAATACTCCCACATAATGACTTATGCGGCCGTCTTCATCATTGATGGCATCTATATTGAGCTCCATCTCATACTTTTCGCCATTGATGCGACGTGATTCAACTTCACCATTCCAGTTGCCTTTTTGACGTAGAGACTTTTTCACTTCTTCGGTAAATGCACCTGGATATTGATGAAAGGTAAGATAACTGGCTAGTGCTTGCTCACGAGTTTCGCCAGTATATTTACAATAAGCATTGTTGACCGATATGTATCTGAAGCTGGTATCGGCGATAAATACACCATCAGAAATGGTTTCAATTGAGCGTTTGAATAACTTTAATTGTTCTTCGGCAACCTTTAAATGACTGATATTTTTAAAGGTGCCTGTCATTCGTAGTGGTTGGTTATTACTGTCCCGGCTAACGACCTTTCCGCGATCGAGTACCCATAACCATTCGCCTTTAAAGGTGCTTGCTCGATAGGTTACTTCAAAGTGTTCGCTCTTATCTTGTAAATGTTCGTTAAGAGCGTCTTGTACACGCTTAAGATCGTTTTGATGAATATTTGCTTGGTAAGCACTATTTACTCGAATATCATCTTGGGGAAAGTCCATAATGCCCCAGGTATTTGAGCGGAATACTTGCCCTTGATAAATATCCCAGTCCCATAACTCGTCACCGCTACTCCAAAGAGTCAATTTTAAGCGCTCCTCGCTCTCAGTAATAGCCAGTCTTGCAAGACGTTTCGAACGGTATTGTTTGACCACCATCAGTGCAATGAAAAGGGTTAAAATGCAATATAAGACCAGCGCGTTAGGGTGCAGCCAAATCGGTGGCTCAATTTTGAGGGTTAATTTTGTCGATTCAGACCAAGGATCTAAACTATGACGACTTTGCACTTCAAATAGATACTGACCGAAATCTAGGTTAGTAAATGTTGCCTCTCGTGTACGTTCATCTGCGTCAAGCCACTTGTTGGAATAGCCCCCTAATTTATATCTATAGGTATAACCTCTAGCATCAAGTGGATTAAGTTGACCGAACGTTAATCCCACATGGTTGGAGCTATTTGGCAAGATTAACGTTTTGGTCAAATAGACTGGTTTTTCTAATGGGCTTTCTAGGTTATGTACGGTCACTTTTCGGTTAAATAATCGAAGATCAGTGATAATAGGAGAAGTCGGGGGCTTGTTACTTTTGGTATTGTCCGACAGGGCGTTTTGACTAACTAAGTTATGCTGAAATAAATGGAAACCCTTAGTACCACCAAATAATACATAGTTTTCTGGTGTAACAAGACCAGCGCCCTCGTTAAAATCATTAAAACCCAACCTTTCGGGTGTGATTTGTTGAATGACTTGGCCAGTGGATATCGCTATCTCGTTAATTCCCCCTGCCATTGTCGTTAACCAAATACTATCCTTAACCTTAATCGCTTTCATGATCTGATTGTCATATAAACCAGTATTGACGTTAATTTGTTGTAATATTTGATAGGTTTGTTTATCTAAGGTAATAAGACCGTATTCAACTGATGCAAGCCAAAATTCTTTGTCTGTTTCGATGATTGAGCTAAAGTTGTTGCCGTTAATAATTGAGTCTGTAGAGGGACGACTCATTTTTTCCGTATTAAGGTCAAAATGTATTAGACCGTTGTTTGCTCTTATCCATAATTTTCTCTTGCTGTCGACGAAGATAGGTTCAAGAGTGTTCAATGACGGATCATTTAATCGTATTGAATGACCAGTAAAATCATTCGTGTCTATCCAATGTAAAAAATTATTAGATGATTTGAGCCACATGCGATGATCTGCGTAAATTATTCGACCATAAAAAGTATCTTTGAATAATGATTTTATTTTTACTAACTTATTCCCCAGCGTTTTTTCATAAATAAATATACCGCCACTGGTGGCTAACCAAAGCCTATCTTTTGCATCTATTGATATATCCCATATGCTGTGTTCGAAACCTTTCAACCATGAGGTAAAGTGTTCTGTTTCTGGATTAAATTCAGATACGCCACCGGATTGTGTGGCCAGCCATATCATGCCTTTACTGTCTTGCTTTATGGACCATACGACATTGCTTAGAAGGGCATTCGTGCTTGCAGGATTGGCGACATAGTGGCGAAAAAGAGCTGAGTCTTGGTTGTATCTATAAATGCCAGCAGTATGGGAGCCTAGCCATAGCGTATTGTTACTGTCACGGAATATATTAAGTAAGAATATACCTGCCTCATTTTGTTGGGCATTTTCACCCAATTCATTATCTAACGAAATCTGTTTAGTAGAGTCGAGATTTTCATTTACGATCGTCAACCCAACTGATGTACCTAACCATATCTCACCATCATTTCCTGATTGAATACTGCGTACTTCATTGCCTAATAAGTTAGGTGACGAGTCAGTATTAAAATGATGCAACTCGTTGGTACTTTTGTTCCAAACATAGGCGCCTAATTCCGTAGCCAGCCAATATTTATTGTTGTAGCGTTTAATATCAAATAGGTATTCAGCAGATATGAGTACGTTAAGAGGGTTGGCTTCTTTAAGATCATACAGCGTCATAGTTTCGTTATCTAAAACGTAAATTCCGTGTCCGTATGTGCCTATCCAGGTCAATTTTTCTTCCGCTAGCATTGATTTGATTTCAGGCGGCAGACGTGACGCTGGAATATCCAATAATTTAAAGTCGTTAGTCGTCGGTGAATAAGTATATAAATGGGCTTCATTTGCAACAAGCACTTCCCCCGAATGTGAAAGACTTAGCGCATTAATAATATTATTATTTAAACTACTATTTTGCTGGCTATAGCGGGTGAAATTATCTGTTAAAGCGTTGTACCGAGCTAAACCGTTCTGTGTGCCTATCCAAAGTGTTCCATCATTATCCACCAGTAAAGTCCGAACAAAATTATTAGGCAATGAATTAACATCGTTCGGATTATTATGATAATTAACAAATTCGTAACCATCAAAGCGACTGAGGCCATTAGCAGTGGCAAACCACATAAAACCGCGTTTATCCTCGATAATATCAGTAACTGTATTTTGAGCGAGCCCGTCTACTTTGGTTAAGTTATCGAATGAAAAGGATTGAGCATGGGCAAATGTTGAAAAGCCTATAATGAAAACTATAAGCCTGAGAGAGCAAAAAAATGATCTGTTAGTTAAAGTACGCAATTAGCACCTGTCAGCAGTTTTTCTGCTTTATTATTATTAGATTTGAGGTACCAATCCTTTGAACCCAGTAAGGTAAATATGCCTAATTAACGCAACCTTAACAAGTGTTTATCGTTACTTTCTACTACTATGAGTAAGATTTATTCGCAATTAGCCTTTTGGTGCACTTAATCAATCAAGGCGGTGATATTATTTCACTAACTGCGTACGTTTTTTGAACTCAGAAATATCGTCTAATAATATGGCGTTTAGATCGCTGGGGGCGATGTGATGTTTTTGATCGCTATACAAAATCAATTCACCAATATTCTTGCCTAAAGCCAAACCATCGACGAATGCCATCAGATCTGAAAACTCCAAATCTGAAAGTTCACGTAAGGTATTTTGCTTTTGCATGAAGGAGTAATCTTGGTTCCCTATGGCGGACCATAAACGTTGGCTTTTCATACCTAAATTAGCGTCCTTTCCACATAGTTGTTTGACTACACCGCGCTTCATATCTTGCCAATTCTTTTTAAAGGGCTGTAAGTTTATAGCAAGTTTCTGTAAAAAGTTTCGAATAGTGGTGATCAGATATTGAGCAGAATATTGCGGTGACTGCACGTAAAAGGCAATACCAGGATGCTGATTAAAAGGCACATAACCACTGCCCACTAAGTATCCTAGTTGTGCCTGTTGACGAGCGAAATTGAAAAACACAGGGGATACGAGTTGTTCCAATAATATAGTTAATAATGAATCACGCAGATTAGCATGAGGAGCCTGATAATAGATAACAACGGCTGCATCGGGATGCTCGCATGGTAATGGATGAAGTAAAATACCCTGGCCGCATAGGTTAGATATACTGCGCGATAATTTCTCGTGTCCTATATAGTCGGCATTTTTTTGCTGTAGTTCTTTACCAAAGTGTTCCGCTTCGTTAGCACACCAGTTGCCATAGACGAGTGATTCAACATGGCGCATGCTTAACAGTGCATGCTTGGCTTCATGAACCTGCTCAATCGTCGCCTTTTCCATAATATTGACCATACTTAAAGGCGTATGGGTATTTTGTTGCATGAGTGCAGAAAGCCGATTGAATAAACGGTTAATGGGCTTGTTCAACAAATTATTATGTAAACTTTGCCATTGCTGTTGTTTCACTTGTTCGAAATGCTTTGTGAAACCATCGAATGAATGGATTTGTTCTATTAAATCTTGGTTAAATCTTAACTGTTTAGTGCTAAAACCACTGGTATGCAATGAGAAACCACATTGATGAGAATATAAGTGGTAATTCAAGCCTGCAACATTGGCTTGATAATACAACTGTTGAAAGTGGCTATTTAATATGGCAATCCACAATTTTTTTATGGTCGCGATTTCGACGCCTTGCATAGCTGCTTCACAGTCAAAGGAAACATAACAATCACCCCGGGGTAAACCAAACTGATCATCTTGCCCAAACCAAAGATTAACGTTTTTGCTTTTAACTGTCTGTTGTAAGGTTGCTGAGCATGCTTCTTGTTTAACAATAGTATGGTCTGGACTTAAAAAAGGGTTTTCATCAGGTAATATTAAGCTCAAATCGCCTTTAGGACGCAGTAACTTTTCGATCAGGTTTTGGGGGATGGACTCAAATGCGTAAGGCGTTTTGTACCAGTGACTGAGTCTGTTGGTTTTTGCATTAGGTGAGACCACTTTTACGCGCATATTTGTTGGCGAAAAATAGCTCAACAACTCATCGATAACCGAATCGTCAGGTTTATCTAATATATATTCAGAGGCGACAATGTGTTTCTCTGGATAGCAGAAAATCGCGCTGGCTAAACCTATCGCTTCATCTGTTGCTTTTATCGCATCTGCAAATTTCCATTCCTGCAATAAGAGCGCTTTTTTTTCACTAAAAAAGCGATTTTTAGCGTGATACTTAATAAGGTGTATATAGTGGAATAATGATTCAAGCATGGCGTCAATTTGTGTTAAGCCCAACTCAGTAAGTTGTAAATTGACGTTAAAATCCCTAAACGTACTGCCTTCTATCCCGCCACCGACACTTATATTGGTTGCCAATCCACGTGCTTTAAAATGTCCCAACAAACCATTTTGCCCCTCATCGGCCAGTAATTCACTGATAATACTGAGTGGCTTCGTCCTGTAGTGTTTAATGACACTTGGTAAGGCAAATGTAACGATTAAGCGTCTAGCTGCTTTTAACGGGGTAATATTTATTCTTATGCCAAGCTGTTCTGGTAAATATAAAGGGGGAAGAGAAGTTGAAACAGGCGGGGTACCATCAGCGATAAAGTCAAAATTTTGTTTGATGAGATTGAGGCATGCCTGATTATCAAGGGTACTAATAACGCACAATGTAATATTGCGTGTCACATACATTTTTTGATGAAGCTCTTCTAAAAGTCGCCGTACATCCTTATTTGAACGTTGATTTAAGGTGGTTTTGTTACCTACCGAAAATTGGCTAAATGGGTGTGCTGGATTAGACGTTTCTTTGTGTACTTCGTATAAACGACGTAGATCATCGTTTATTTTCAACGAAAACTCTGCATCGATGGCTTGAATTTCTATTTCAATTGCGTTGATTTCAAAGAGTGGTTGGGTGAGTAAATGAGCAAAATGATCAAGACTTGGAGCCAGATGTTCATCAGTTATCGAAAAGTAATAATGGCTATATTCTGATCCTGTAGCAGCGTTAACATAACCCCCGTGCAAAGATAGAAATGTGGCAAATGCATCTACCAATGGGTACTTTCGATTTCCTTGAAACAGCATGTGCTCTAACAAATGACTAAGCCCTAAGCAGTCAATCGGGTCACTAAAATGGCCATTGGCAACTGTTGCTGCAACTGAACTCGCTTCAGCGTTTGGATCTTCAACAACTAATACTCTCAAGCCATTATTGAGCTGACAGAATTGATATTGACGATTGTCTAGGCCATGAGTAAGCAAAGTGGTAGATCCTATAGTCATATAACGCGCATAATCAGCATAACGTAAAAAAATCCAACTCTCGGATTTTTAAACATTTATTTGCTATATTAAGCGTAACAGAGTTTGTTAACCATTCAGCAGTAATTTATGCATATTATTATCATGCGTCACGGTGACGCAGAGCCACTCAAATATGACGACCGCTCTCGTGAGTTGACTTCTTTTGGACAAGAGCAAGCAGCGACTGCCGGAGGTTGGTTGAGCAAGCATTTCCAGGCTAACAAAATAGAACTGGGTATGGTGAGTCCTTATATAAGGGCTCGGCAAACTATGGATATAGTCAGTCAAAAAATTGACATTATGCAACAAAGTGTGTCGACTGATATAACCCCTGAGGGGAATATTTGGCTTACCCATGATTATATTGATTATTTATTAGAAGAAAAAAAAGTGTCAAATTCACTTTTGTTGGTAAGCCATATGCCATTTGTGAGTTATTTTTTAGATGAATTAATTGGCGAGCAACAATCATTGTTTTTTGATACGTCGAGTATTGTTGTCGTCGATTATCAACCAGATACTCACTCAGGGAAGGTATTGGAGGTTTATCACCCGTTATAAATAAGTGGGATATATAAATTTTTACTTTAGATTTGAGTATTAGAACCGATAACTCGTATGAGAGGTTATATTCATGTCAGGCAAAAGTTTACCTGCATATTTACAGCAGGTTTTAGAACATCATGTATCAAATGCGCAACTGACTCACGACGCTGAGCTTCAGGGTATTCTTGATCGCCTGACTAATCTGAATGCAAAAGTCGAATTAGCCAAGGCGAAAATTCGTCAAAATAGACAACTGAAAGACCTTTCCTCCTAGTTTCTATGATTTTTATCCATCTACTACCGATTATGTTTTTGCTAATCAGATTTATTGTTATCTGGTGCAACATAAAGTTGCGGCATAATACGTACGGTTTTAACCATATTGTCTTTCATTTCGATAATTTCAAGAGGATAGCCGGCTAAGCGTAAACTAATGTTTGCTTCGGGAATATCTTCAATGTATTCCAGAATAATTCCGTTAAGTGTTTTCGGCCCTTCAGTAGGAAATTGCCAATCCATTTCTTTGTTCAATTCACGAACATTCGCACTACCATCAACAAGCACACTGCCATCTTGCTGAGTATCAGCTTCTTTACTATGGTCAGGTACCATACTGGTAGTAAAATCACCGATAATTTCTTCTAGTATATCTTCTAAAGTAACTAACCCTTGAATATCACCATATTCGTCCACCACTAAGCCAATTCGCTCTTTTACAGCTTGAAATTTATACATCAAAGTATGTAAAGGTGTTGATTCGGGGGTAAAGTAAATCTCTCTCACTGCTCGAAGTAAGCTCGCTTTGGTAAATTCATCTTTTGATAATAAACGTAGGGCGTCACGTACATGGACAAAGCCAACTGCATCATCAATGCTGTCACGATAAAGTAATACACGAGTATGCTGAGAATTAACCAGCTGTTTCTGAATATCTTTCCATTCATGATTGATGTCGATAGCAACAATTTCGCTTCGTGGCACCATGATGTCTTCTGCGGTTACTTTTTCTAAGTCTAAAATGCCGACCAACATGTCTTGGTGCTTTTTCGGGATCATAGCGCCAGCTTCGTGCACAACGGTGCGTAACTCTTCTCTGCTCAGACTACTACTGGCACTGTCTTCAGTACTGATCCGTAATAATTTTAGAAGAAAGTTAGTGATCCCATTAACCAAAAATACTAATGGATAAAGCACTTTGAGCATGGGTAAAAGTAAGAATGAAGCAGGAAACGAAATTTTTTCCGGATAGAGTGCAGCCACCGTCTTAGGTGTTACTTCAGAAAAAATCAGTATAACGAGGGTTAATATGACTGTTGCTATGGCAATTCCCATATCACCGTAAAGGCGCAAACCTAAAACGGTAGCAACGGCTGAAGCCGCAATGTTTACTAGGTTGTTGCCAATTAAAATTAGACCGATAAGGCGGTCTGGGCGCTCAAGTAACTTCTGAACGCGCAGCGCACCTTTATTCCCCTCATTGCCTAAATGTTTTAGGCGATAACGGTTAATCGACATCATGCTGGTTTCAGAGCTAGAAAAATAAGCAGAAAGTAATACTAAAATACCAAGTAGAATGAATAAGCTACTTGTTGATATATCGTCCAACTAAGGGATCCCTAAAGGTAGTTAAAGCGAAACTTTAAGGACAAATTCCCCGTGTTTCAAGCAAAGTTGACTTATTTTACTACACATAAAGCCTAAAAACAGGCTTAGCTCAAAATTATTTCTTTTACAAAACGGCTGCCGAAGTAGGCCAAACTAAGTAGGACTGAGCCCAATATTGTGGCAAAGATAATTGGTTTTCCCCGCCAACCCAATCTAAAGTGCCCAATGAGTTCAGTACTAAAAACTAACCAAGCCATTATTGATAATATAGTTTTGTGAGCTTGACCTTGAGCAAACATGTTTTCTAAAAATACGAAACCGCTTATTAAAGACAAGGTTAGAAGTATTGTTCCGACGGTAAGCAATTTAAACAATATGCCTTCAACCATCATCAAAGGCGGTAATGAAGAGTGTAGGAGGGAGGCCTTTTTCTCTTTTAAACGCATGTTGATATAAGCCAGTTGCAGGGCATACAACAACGCTATTCCCAAACAGGCGTATGCAAATAATGCTAAGCCAATGTGAATCATCAACTCAGGTTGTACACCGAGCTGCATGATGTGTGCATCAGGAATGAATAAATCCAATAGTATGATAACGCCCGTAAACAAATAAACCACTGGCAGCAAAATGGTATTAGGCATGGTAAATGCCGCTATTAGCATGGTTAAACTGATTAACCATCCGATTAAAGACGCCACATTAAGCATGCTTAAGTTTTCACCCAAACTGACAAAAATATCATTGTTCAACAGCAGTGCGTGCACCGCCAGCGCAACAATAGCCAGCAGATAAGATAACTTTAGATTGGGACCTTTATGGTCGAAAAATTTCAACAATATTACGCCGGCGGCGCCAGCATATAGGCAAAAACAGACTAAGCCTAACAACATGATCTAACCTCGATTTACATATGATTGGAGCGATTTCACGACCGGAGTCGAAGGGCAAAAAACGCAGATAACACTCACTTTAAGACGAAAGAGTATAACCATATTGCCGCGTCATACCTAGTGTTTAACAATAATTCTCATTAACTTTATTTGTTGTGCAGCTTTGGTTCTTATCTGCGTTGATTTTAGGTATAATTGTTTTATCTAAAATTAATATCGTATCGATTTGCTATGTTTGAAAATTTAACGGAACGCTTGGGGAAAACTCTCAAAGATATCAGTGGCCGAGGCCGACTCTCTGAAGACAATATAAAAGACACATTGCGTGAAGTACGCATGGCGCTTCTCGAGGCTGACGTTGCGTTACCTGTAGTGAAAAGTTTTATTACTCAGGTTAAGGATCGTGCAGTAGGCACAGAAGTATCGAAAAGCCTTAATCCCGGCCAAGTATTTATCAAAATCGTTCAGGGCGAGTTGGAATCTGTCATGGGGCAGGCCAATGAAGGCCTAAACCTAGCTGCTCAACCACCGGCGGTTGTGCTGATGGCAGGCTTGCAAGGCGCGGGTAAAACCACCAGCGTTGGCAAACTAGCGCTATATTTAACTCAGCGTGAGAAAAAGAAAGTATTGGTGGTCAGTGCTGACGTTTATCGCCCTGCTGCTATCAAGCAGCTCGAAACATTGGCTGGTGAAGTCGGCGTGGAATGCTTCCCATCGACGATTGAACAAAAACCGCTTGATATTGTAAATAACGCAGTAGATTACGCTCGCAAGCAATTTTTTGATGTGCTGTTAGTCGACACCGCGGGTCGCTTGCATATAGATTCTGAAATGATGGGCGAAATTCAAGCGCTTCATAAGGCAATTAAGCCCGTTGAAACCTTGTTTGTGGTTGATGCCATGACAGGCCAAGATGCGGCTAATACAGCAAAGGCATTTAATGAAGCTTTGCCATTAACCGGTGTTATTCTGACGAAGACGGACGGTGACGCTCGCGGCGGAGCGGCCTTATCGGTGCGTCATATAACCGGTAAACCGATTAAGTTCTTAGGTATGGGTGAGAAGGTTGATGCCTTAGAACCGTTTCATCCTGAACGTGTAGCCTCTCGTATTTTAGGAATGGGCGACGTTTTAAGCCTGATCGAGGAAGTTGAGCGTAAAGTCGATAAAGATAAAGCTCAGCGACTTGCCAAAAAATTACAAAAAGGTAAAGGGTTTGACCTTCAAGATTTTAAAGAGCAATTAGAACAAATGCGCAATATGGGTGGAATGATGTCCATGATGGATAAGTTACCCGGAATGGGTAATATGACTGCTCAGGTTAAGGACAAAGCGAACGATAAATCGTTTAATCAAATGGAAGCTATCATTAATTCTATGACGCCTCTTGAACGAAGCAAACCCGATACCATTAAAGGGTCTCGAAAACGCCGTATTGCAATGGGGTCTGGTACGCAAATTCAAGACGTTAACCGTTTATTGAAACAGTTTATGCAAATGCAGAAAATGATGAAGAAGATGTCGGGCGGCGGCATGAAAAAAATGATGCGTAATATGAAAGGCATGATGCCCCCAGGCGGACCAGGCGGCATGTTTCCACCCCGCTAAATATAACGTTAGGTTGAGCGTAGAAAATATCTTGTTTATTAATGGTCCATTTTATTGGGCCATTTTTTTTACTTTATTGCTGAATTAAGTTGGTAAATATAGGGCTAGGCCTTAACTTTCCATTCTATTAAGGATAAACAAATGAAATGTGCGGAGCAAGATTATATTGAAGTAGCCTGTCTTTATCATTTGCGCGTCAAGTTAAGGTTAAAAGATGATTGTTGCGTAGCAGGCGTTGCCAAAAACACGGTATACAATGGGCTAAGACAAGAGTGTATTCTTATCGATACCGATGAAGGCTCTACTTCTGTACCACTTAATATGATCAGAACAATGCAGGCACTTGTCGCTAATCCCCATTTTACGCTAATCCAATTTTCTAGTTGAATTTTTTCGTACTACGACGGCTTATCTTGCGTGAATATAAAACGCTTAGTCGGCAGAAAACACGTTGTTACTTGGATTTTTTGTACGAAGGTGTAATCTAATACTCATAATAATAATATATTTTCAGGGTCGTAATACAATATGAGTGTGCAGCTCAATGCGCGTTAAACCGTATGCGCAATCAAAAGTTCAGCCTCAGCTCCAGTCGCTAGACGCTTCAGAGCATGTGTCTCAACGAGGTAAAAAACTATTGTTCTTTAGTGGGGGCAGTGCACTGCGCACGTTTTGCCAGCCGCTGGTAAAGGCTACACACAACTCCGTTCATCTTGTTACGCCATTTGATTCAGGCGGAAGTTCAGCAAAAATCCGGCAGCATTTTTCGTTGCCCGCAGTAGGGGATTTACGTAATCGTTTATTGGCCCTAAGTCACAATCAAACTCGCGAACAAAAAATAATAGCCCGTTTACTCAGTTACCGGCTTTGTTCAAATGCATCACAGTATGCGCTTCGTGACCATCTTCAATCCATGGCTGATGGGCGAGATCCTCTCGTAGCTTTGCTCAGTCACGAACATCGCCAAATTTTTTGTCAAAAAATCACCGGAATTTTGCGGTGTTTGCCTATTGATTTTGATTTAGAAGGTGCCTGCATTGGAAATTTATTATTTATTGATACCAAACACTCAGGTAAAAACTCATTACAATCTGGTATTGAACTCTTTCATCAGATGCTTGATATTCGCGGTGTTGTTAGGCCGATAGTGGAAGACAATCTGCATATTGCGGCATATTTGCAAAATGGTGAGACAATTGTTGGGCAACATCTATTGACGGCTAAAGAGACACCAGCGCTGAGCAGCGCAATAACAAAACTATACTTATGCAAAAATGTCAGTAATCCGAGCGCAGTCGATTGTTTATTACAGCCTACTAATAGAGCATATATTGAGCAAGCAGATGTTATTTGTTATCCCCCAGGCAGTTTTTTTACTAGCATTGTGGCTAATCTATTACCTGTTGGTGTTGGTGAAGCAGTCGGAAAAAATCCAAATAAAAAAGTGTATATTCCTAATTTAGGAAATGATCCTGAGCAACTAGGCATGAGCTTAGAAGACTGCGTGCTAACTTTATTGAGTTATTTACGCAAAAATACTCAACAGCCACTGCCAGCATCGCAATACATCAGTACTATTTTATTAGACGTAAATGAGAAATATTATTCTGGCGGTATACCGTTTGAGCAGTTCAGAGCGTTAGGAATTGCCGTTATTCAACGTGATTTAGTCACTATGCGCAGTGCGCCTTTTTATAATGATGAATTATTACTTAAAAGCCTATTGGAAATAACTCAAGGTTAATGAGTTCAATAATGGCCATTTTTAATCCGGGCAACTAAAAAATCGACAGCGGCTTTTACTTTAGGAACCAAGTAACGTGGTTTTTGATACAGCAGATATATACCTAAATCATTCCCAGAAGTCACATTTATATGCGGAGTTAACCTCAACTCCTGCAATTCACCTGATGCGAGGTAATCTTTAAGCGACCATTTTGGGGCCATCATAATACCTTGTCCTAAAAGCACTTTGCTTAATAACCATTTACCATTATTTGAAATGGCCACCTGAGGGGCTGATACATCTTGCCATTGTCCGTTAATTTCGCTTGTCCAGCGCAGTGGACCATTCGGGGTACGATAATATAAGCCACTGTGATGTTTTAAATCTAATGGTGTGACCGGCGTACCGATTTGCGTCAGGTATTGCTGTGTGGCCACGGCCACAAATTGGTTGTCCATCAATTTAATGGCTACCACTCTCTCATTTGGCGCGTAACCACCGCGTATAGCTATATCCACATCATCTCGTGATAAGGCTGTTAATTCGTCGCTTAAACGTATGTCGAGAATAATTTGTGGATAACGCTGACTAAATTCATCTAATAATGGAAATAAAATGGGCTCAGCAAATTCAACCATTACACTGATACGCAACTGCCCTGTTGGGATCGTTTGATAGCTACGCACGGTATCATTACTGGATTCTAACTGACGTAAAATGTCCTTTACTTGAGTGTAATAGGTGTGACCAATTTCAGTTAATTTTACTACACGGGTCGAGCGTTTTAACAAGCTGGCTCCAAGGCTGCGCTCTAAGTCTGCGACTCGACGAGACAGAGATGAAGGCGGAACGTGGAACGACAGAGCCGCTTGAGTAAAACTGCCTGTTTCCGCTACCTTACAAAAGTAACGGATCGCTCTTAGTTGATCCATAAAATCCTAGTGATTGGTCTATTGTTGCTTTTTAAGCAATAAAGATTGGTATTTATAGGGGGTTATATTAACAAAATTAGGCCTAATATTGTAATAAGTGCGCAATCAAGTCGTCAAAAATTAAATACACTGATGCAAAAAGGAGATATTAAATGACCACATATACTGCAATAAATTTAAAACAACGCCCTGAGCCAGGCCCGATACCCGCGTCAACATTTGAGGTCGTGCAAAAAGCCCTCCCTAGCGCTGGGCCCGGTGAAATAGTCGTTAAACAAACCTATATGTCGCTTGATCCTGCGATGATTGGTTGGATGAGCTCAGACACAAAAAGTTATATTCCGCCCGTTGCTTTAGGTGATGTAATGCGTTCGTCAGGAACAGGTGAAGTGATTGAAAGTAATCACCCTGACTTTGCGGTTGGTGAGCGTGTGATGGGAATGACAGGCTGGACGGAGTATTTCGTTACTAATGGACAAGGCTTGAACAAATTACCTGCTGGGGTAAGTGAAGAGCAAGCCTTGTCGGTTTTTGCGTTACCAGGATTGACAGCCACACAGGGGCTTTATGGTGTGGCAAAACCTAAGTCCGGTGAAACCATAGTCGTCAGCGGAGCTGCAGGCTCTGTTGGTTCGATTGTTGGGCAGCTTGCAAAAGCGGATGGCTTAAAAGTTATCGGCGTGGCGGGTTCAGATGAAAAGTGTCAATGGTTAGTGAATGAGCTTGGTTTTGATGGTGCCATCAATTACAAAACAGATGACGTAAATGCTAAGCTCAGTGAGTTGGCGCCTAATGGTGTAGATATTTTCTTCGAGAATACTGGGGGCGTCATTCAGCAACACATTTTTGAGCATATGAATGCCCACGGTCGTGTGGCGGTATGCGGTATGATTGCAGATTATGCTACTTCAGAGCCAAGTGCTGGTCCTAATTGGATCCCCATTATCAAAAAGCGCTTAACCATTCAGGGTTTCACTATGCCTGATCACTACGCTCAAGTGCCTGATTTACTTGCGAAGTTGACTCCGTACGTCATGAAAGGGCAGATAAAATACCGCGCTCATGTTCTCGACGGGTTAACGTCGGCAGTCGACGGTTTGAACATGCTGTTAACGGGTGCCAATAATGGCAAATTAATGGTCAAGCTTTAAGCTATGTGAGTTCGTGTAAGTAAGGGGGCTAACGCTCCCTCATTGCCTTTTGTTTTTTCATTATATCAATATTAGCCCTACCCATATGCCAAGTGAATTAGAAACGAAGCCAATGTTGTTGGCTGATCCTTTCCCAAAACCATTGAGTGGCTTTTCCGGTTTTTGATTTTTCTTTCGCAGAATAAATAGGAATAGGTGGTCGTGGCAACGACGTTGGTTTTGCCACTAAAGTACCATTATCTAAAAACGGCTGAGCAATGTGCAAAGGTAGAAAACCGATGCCGATCCCTGCAGCTTGTGCTCTGGCTTTACTTTGCATATTACTGACTCGAATGAGCTGCTTATTGTCAAACACGCCGCTTGAGCGGCCCGGTAATGTTCGGGAACTATCGGCGACAACTATGTATGGATATTTGCGGATATGATGGCCCTCAATCAAACCGATAAAATCGGCTAATGGATGAGAAGCACTAACGGCGAATACAAATTCTAAATTACCCAACTGTGAAACCTGATATTGTCCTTTCGGTAACTCTCCCGTTACACCCAATGCGATATCAGCCCGTTTGGTTTGTAATGCATCCCAGCCACCTCCTAATGCCTCCTCGATAATGGTGATTTCAACATGTTTGTCTAACGCACAAAATTGCGCAATTAATGCGAGAAGCGGCTCGTCCGGTATGACGGTGTCTTTGGCGATAATCAATTTTGATTCCCAACCTGACTCTAATTGCCGGACACGCGCTTCTAACTCGTTCGTTGCTTGAAGAAGCTCTACGCCTTCATCCAGTACTAATTTTCCGGCAGGTGTTAAGGCTGCTCGTTGTCCTTTTCTATCAAATAGGGCGACTCCCAAATCGGCCTCTAATTTACTGATGGTATAAGTTAATGCAGAAGGAACTTTGAATAAACTGTCTGCTGCGGCAGCAAAACTGCCCTTGGTCTGTATTGCTTCTAATACGCGAAGTGCATCTAGCGTGACAGCATGGCGCATAAAATCTCCTTCTGTAAAAAATAAGCCGCACTGAACGAGTATTCAGTGCGGCAGTAACATAGAGGTTAACCTCAAGGGAGGTCAAATATTAAAGCGGTAACGGTCTCAGTGCTGTCGTTAGATAACGTGATCGTATTCACGCGATTGATCTTAGCACCATCACCTTGTTTTAGTTGCTGTTGATTAATACTCAACTGACCCGCAACTTGATGCACATAAGTGTTGTGGCTTTCGTTTATATCCATTTCTAGCTTTGTTCCAGCGGCGAGTATTAATTGACTCATCGTGGCATCCTGATTGATTTGTAAGGTGTCATCAATTCCCGTTGACGTGATTATCTGGGTCAATCCTTGGGCTCTACCAAAATCTTTTTGTTGATATCCTGGCGCACCACCGGTGTTTTTAGGCACAATCCATATCTGTAAAAAGGTCAGAATATCGCTATCAGAAGCGTTGTATTCGCTATGCGTCACTCCTGTTCCGGCGGACATCAACTGAAATTCACCCGCAGGTAAATGTTTAATGTTGCCCATGCTATCTTTATGCGCGATAACGCCTTGAGTAACATAGCTTAGAATTTCCATATCTTTATGACCATGCGTACCGAAACCTGCTCCGGCTTCCACTTTGTCGTCATTAATGACTCTTAAAGCGGAATACCCCATATGTTTTGGATCATGGTAGGAGCCAAATGAAAAGGTATGTTTACTTTCTAACCAACCGAAGTTAGCGGTTCCCCTGTCGCTGGCTAAACGAATATCAATCATGTTCTTTCTCCTAATTGATAGGTGGATTATTTAACGAAACGAGCAGCTAAACGTGAATCAATCGATAACTTGCCTGCGCCAGAAAATAACAGCGAGACAGTGACCGCCAGCAACGCTAGAGCGAATTCGTAACCATTGTTTGCCATAAATAAACCGTTTGTTATGTGAACAGTGAAAATAGCCATCGCCATAGTGAACGCCAATATGGCTGCCGCAGGACGGGTTAATAGGCCTAAGAGCAGAGCAATTCCCCCGAAAAATTCTGCGCTACCCGTTAGGAACGCAAGTGTGTAACCAGGTTCTAAGCCGATTGAAGCCATCCATTGTCCTGTACCTTCCAGTCCGTATCCGCCAAAGGCACCAAACAGTTTTTGCGCGCCATGAGCGATAAAAGTAATACCAATTGGAACGCGCAACGCCAAGGCTGAAAATCCACTTTTTGTTGCGAATATTTTAGCTAATATTGTATTTTTCATAGTTTGATCCTCAATTTATTTGATTGTGTTAGAGCATACTGCGCTTCTTTATTTTTCAGCGTTACGCTGTTGAGGTAAATATAGAGTCTTATCAATTGATAGAAAATTGGAATGTTTTGAGGTTTTAGTTCAAAAAAATTGAACTGATTGTATTCTAGCGTTGTTTTCCGAGATATATATTCATACTTACAGTGAAATAGGGCGGAGCAGCGAATAAAAGAAGACACTGGATTAATCAGTGTCTTATTTTGTTTATTTGTTTATTCGCCGAATGCACCTGCAGCGCCTGGGAAAACAACCGGACTTTCTGAACCGTCTTTACTGACGCTAGCGACACCAAAGAAATAATTATCAATTACGACATTTTCCAAGGTGTATTTATTCACATTGCCGACGTAACGGCTAAACTGCCATTGCGGGGCATCAGTATAACGCCAGTATATTTTATATCCTTTTAGTTGTGGATTTTGTTCGGCAGACAATGCATCCCAATTTAGCGATGTGCTTGGCTGAACCGCGCCTTTAATCTGTACGTTCGCGGGAGGCGAAGGAGCCCAAGCCATACCTGCAAGTGATACTGCATTCAACGCCGTTAATTTTGCTGCATAAGCAAAGTTCACCCCTGCAATGGTATCGCCGTATTCAATACCATTTTCGGTGCGCAAATCCTGATGTTGACGATGATAATTCTCGTTGGTTTCCATAATGCGTACCCCAGGGTAACCAAGATCGTTGAAGGGGCGATGGTGTCCACCACGTCCAAATCTGTCTAAGCGGTAAATCACCATCGTGTCTAAATTAGGAATGTAGCGGTCTGCCATCCAATCAATATAACGGGCTAAATTACGGCTCGGAGAATCTACTTCACCACCGGTAAAACGCCTAGTACGTGCTTCTTCTGGGGTTTCCGTTTGACGTGTACCTTCAGCGAATATGCGAGCGGTAGTATTGTTAATCACGCCATTTATACCTTCAATATTACCGATCATGTCATTATTGAGCACCGCTTTTATCCGCCAACCGTCTTTTTGAGCTTGTTGAGCCAATATTTTTCCGCCAAAAAGACCTTGCTCTTCACCCGCTAGAGCAGCATAAACTATGCTCCCTGAAAATTGATACTGACTAAGCACGCGCGCTGCCTCTAACGTACCGGCAATGCCCGATGCATTATCATTCGCGCCTGGCGAAACCGACGTTGTATTCATGACATCAGATACCCGAGAATCAATATCGCCAGACATCATGACATATCGGTCAGGGTCGTGATTGCCGCGCTGCACAGCAATGACACTGACGACTTCGGTGGCGTTAGGTATACGCGGTTCACCGCTTATGGTTTCTGCTTGATAATACACTTCTAAACAGCCATTACATGCCTTAGAAATGGCTTCAAATTCGCTTTTTATCCAGCGCCGCGCTGCGCCAATACCTTGTGTTTCAGATTGGGTGTCAGACAATGTGTGGCGGGTGCCAAACCCTACAAGCGTCCGAATATCCTGTTCTATACGCTTGGCGGATACCTTTTTGGCGATATCATGTAACTTCGCTTGATCCTGATAACTCGGGGCAGTTTGTCCCTGGCTGTGAGTACTTAAAAAGCATAGAGCCAAGCTCAAAGTGGCGATGGGGAGACGTTTCATTCGTACCTCTTCTCGTTATGTAGATAGTGTATGGTTGGCTATGTTATCTAGTTTTTACGATCACAACGCGATGAATACGCTAAGTACCTCAGAATAAAAGATGAGTGGCTATTTAATCCATAAGGTTAATGTGAGATGGATCAATCCTTTGCGGTACTTTTTCGTTTTCGTTTTTGTTTTCGTTATTTATAGAGCATCACGTTACAATGTTACTGGAAACAAAGTGGGTATAAATGGAGTTACATGTTGATTAGGTGTTGCGGTATTGGGGTCGGTATCTGGATGTTGTTAAATCCACTGCTTTCGTTAGCGTCGTCAGATTCAATATTACCAGAGCTTAAGGCGCCTGTTTTTTCTCAATTATCGACTAAAAATGGATTGAGTCAAGACACAATAAATGTCATGCAAGTCGATTCTCAGGGTTTTTTATGGCTGGGGACAGACACCGGTCTCAATCGCTATGACGGGTATCAAGTTGATGTAATCGAACCATCAGGTATCGCTTTGGACGGTAAAACGATCAACGATTTATTTCAGGACCGCCATGGGGATTTGTGGATAGCAACCTTTAGCGCTGGTGTATTTAAGCTCGATTTAACCAGCGGAGAAGCCTCACTAATAGACGCGCGAAAATCTCGCGTCATACCCGATTGGCAGCAGAGCGTTAATGGGATTGCTGAGGATGAGCATGGCAATATATGGCTTGGGCTTGATGAGCAAGTTTTGCAGTATGATCAGCAGAGCCAAACCGTAAGAAGCGTTTTCTCGCTCGCAGAAGATAAAATCGAAAAAGGCAATTTCATTCGCGCGCTAACATGGTCTGGGGATTTACTGTTCATTGGAACCAGTGAAGGATTATATGCCTATTCAAAGTCTCAAGACAAAACCACTGATTTAGGTGTGCTATTCGCTGAATTTGAGAATGAAGATCAGCGAAATGTAAAATCTTTTTACGCTGATGAACAGCGTAACCAGCTCATGATTGGCACCGTTAACGGCCTATATGCCCTATCACTCACGCAAATACAACAATACATCGATCATGGTCGTCAACTAGAACCCTTATCTGTGCTCGTTGAAAGTCGGAATATTTGGCGTATTCGCAGTACGGACAATACCCATTTTTACCTGCCGACTGACTACGGTGTGTTCACTTACGATGCACAGGAGGGTAAGACAAGTCATTTGTTGTTGCCAACTGATAGTCGCTTGAATCTATCTACAGATGTGGTCTACGACGTGACATTCGATGGGAAGCAAAATTTATGGCTGGGTACGATATCTGACGGCGCTTTGCACTGGGTGCAAACGTCCCAGATATTTCATAATATATTTAATCTTCGCGGCGGTCGCTTTGAGAAAATTATTAGCGATAACAATGTATGGAGTTTATTGCAGGCTGACTCAAGTGGATTCTGGGTCGGCACCGATAATGGCTTAAATTTCTATGCTAACGAAACAGGAGAGATTACCCAGTATTTAGTTGCTAATAGTGCTTTAGCGCAATATTCAGCCGCCAGTATTAATCAAGTTTTGGCTGCAGATCCCGGATATTTATGGCTGCTGACTGGGGATGGGGTGCGGCGTTTCAATATTGCTAGCGGAACGTTGGAGGCCATAACAGTAACCAATGAACAGCCCATCAACATTCAAAAAGGCTATATTTCTGATGGGATATCAGCCGAAAACGGTGATTTGTTTTTCATTTATGAGCAGGGGGTTTACCATTACGACACCCAAATTCAAGCGCTCATCCCTTTAACTAAATTGAACGCTCAACCAACAACTAAATTGATCCGTAGGTTACTTCCACCTTTGCCTAGCGCGCCAAATAATATTGTGCTGAGTGTCTTAGGGGGCTTATATCAGTGGGATCCCAAGCAATCGAAATTAACGCTTATTCATCAATTGGACAAAGAATATAGTGCCAACATATCGGCTGATGGATGGGTTTTGGACGACAACAATATATTGTGGATTAGCTATTCTGGATACGGATTAGTGGGGCTTGATGGCGATACGTTTGAACAACGTTATCTGTTTGATAAAACGAATTTGCTACCTTCTAACAATATCTATAGTTTGCAGTTAGACAGTGCGGGGGATATTTGGATAAGCTCCCATCATGGTTTACTTAAATTTGATCCTGAATCGAAAACGTTGCAGCGTTACGGGTACAATCACGGCTTGGTGAACGAAGAATTTAATCAAGGTGCCAACCTAAGGTTGGTCGACGGGCGCTTGGTCTTCGGCTCACCAAAAGGCTTGGTGTTTTTTGATCCTGCACAGTTACCGAATAAGCAACAGTCAAGCTTAACGCCTAAAATCACTGATATTAGCATTTCATCAGCGCCGTATTTTTCCGCTTTGAACGATCTAACAGGTAATACTGTTCATTTATCCCATAACGACCTGGGCCTAGACATTCGATTTTCTACCATGGAGTTCGACAGCCTGAATAGCACGCGCTATCAATATCGGCTGAGCGGTACTCGCGACATCAGCTATCCACTCACGTCCGAGCCCCATGTTTACTTCCCAAAATTAGAGCCAGGTTGGTATGAGTTTAGTGTATCGGCTGTCGGTATGTCGGGTGGCAAGGTTAGTCCTGAAGCTATAATCTTTATCGAGGTTGATTATGCTCCTTGGAACTCGCCGTTTGCGTATTTTTGCTATGCAGTGGTGATTAGTTTATTACTTTATTTACTCTGGTACCGGCGTCGCTTGCAGGAAGTTAGACTTAGAGGTGCACATAGAGAAGCGTTGCAAAGTAAAGCTCGATTGTCACTTGCTTTACAGGCCAGTAATAGTGACGTTTGGGAGTGGGACGAGGACAGTGATCGAATTCGTGCGTCTCGTATCCAACGAGAGTTGGGTTATAAAGAACAACGAGAGTCAGTCCCCAGAACTGAGCACTTAGCGCTGATCCATAATCGTGATCGTGAGGTTTATCTCGCGCGATGGCGTGCGTTTATTCATAGCCAGGATAAGTTGCTTGACGTGACTTATCGCATGCGCTCGGTAAATGGTGATTGGCTATGGTATCGAGACGTCGGAAATATTACTGGCGGCTCAGCTGACGAGCATACACAAAAAGCGGTAGGTACGTATACGAATGTGACAGAAACTATCATCGAACAAGAAGACTTGCGCTTATTTGGTGAAGCGTATAAACACACTCGGGACTGGGTGTTGGTGTGTAATCGCCACAGAATTCCTTTAGCCGCAAACCAAGCATTTTGCGATACGTTTGGGATTGACGAACAAAACGATTTAGCGAGCCAATTACGCCATGTATATCGCGGTAAAGAAACGGAATTATTGCGTTTTTGGTCAAAGTTGACAGAGCTTGAGGCAGGAAAAGACTGGCGCGGTGAAGACCAAATTATATTGCATAACCATGAAATTCGAGATGTATTGGTATATATCAAAGCAGTGGCAAGTATCAATGATGTGAATGAAATTGATTCATTTCTTATTATTCTCAGTGATATTAGCGAGCATAAAAAAGCCCAGCAAGCACTGATGAAGTTAGCGAATTTCGATGCATTAACCGAGCTCCCCAATCGCACACTTCTGTTAGACCGGGTAAATCATGCTATCGATCAGGCCAAACGGTCTGGGCAAACATTGGGATTGTTTTTTATTGACCTAGACAAATTCAAACAAGTGAATGATAGTTTAGGCCATCGAGCAGGCGATACTTTATTGCAAGAGATATCCGCTCGTTTGCTTAACTTACTGCGTAAAGAAGATACCATCGCGCGCTTAGGTGGTGACGAATTCGTAGTACTGATAGAGAACGTGCCAGGAGTTGAGTCGCTTACCCACTTAGCCAGTCAAATTATCGACATTATCGATACCCCTGTGCAATTAGATAACAACGTGGTGAGTGTATCGTCGAGTATTGGTATCGCGCTTTATCCTGAAGATGCGCAAAGTGCTGAAGGGTTGCTGCAAAATGCCGATATTGCCATGTACCACGCTAAAGAAAATGGACGCGGCATCTTTCAGTTTTTTACCGCAAAGATGAATCTTGTAGCCCAGCAAAGATTGGCATTAGAAAGCGATCTAAAGCAGGCGCATAACCAACAAAAATTTGAAAATTACTATCAACCTATTGTCGATATCAGTCAAAATAAGGTGATCGGCTTCGAACTGCTTATGCGTTGGTTTACGAACATTGGTAGTGTCTCTCCCGGACGATTTATCCCAGTGGCTGAAGAGCTAGGCTTAATAGTAAGCATGACGTTGCAAGCAATGGAGCGGGCACTTCCCATGTTCAAGCATTGGCAAGATGTGGGCTTCAACGGGTATTTATCGATTAATCTTTCGGCTCGTCATTTCGAATCGTTGCAGTCAATAAACGATGTCATTGCGTTCTTAAATAAGAATCAATTGTCGGTCGATACGGTACGCTTTGAGATAACAGAAAGTGCATTAATGAAAGATTATCAAAAAGCCATTGTGTATATGAAACAGCTGCAGCAAACTGGTTTCATTATCGCGCTTGATGATTTTGGTACCGGGTATTCATCGCTAAAATATCTCAAAGAATTTCCTCTTAGCATTATTAAAGTAGATAAAAGCTTTGTGGATGATATTGGCAAAAATAAAAATAATGAGGCTTTAATCGAAACAATATTACGCATGGCAGAAAGTTTAGATATGTATTGTATTGCTGAAGGGATTGAAACCGTCGAACAAGTTGAATTTTTCGAACGACATGCATGCCATTTTTTACAAGGCTACTACTTTTCGACGCCGGTGTCGCTCGTCGAAACTTATGCACTTATTGATAAGCGGTGGTAGGTTGTTAATCGCTTAGAACAGTGAATGGAAAATCGCTAGCGCTTGGCAGAAATACTGAATTCTAAGAAGTTTTTATACTCACAGGGCTCGCTGTCATTGTTCGTTTTCACTTACGTGCATTGTTTGTTAGAAACCTTGTTGCGGATCCATCTGCGTTGAACGACTATCAATTAGCCTTTCATCGGGACTGCCCATAAATAGCTTACCGAGTATGCGCGAATCGCTACTGATATGCACTTTAGAAGGTGTGTTTGTCACGGTACATACAGCACCGATTACGATATTTCCATAAACAGTGGTGTGTCCGGTTTGTATGACATTTCGCCTGAATGTCTTGATATTTTCAGTTACTAGCACATTATAAAGTGTGACATCGCCGCCCTCAGTGCGAATAGATCCTAGCACTACACTTTCTTTGCCTAAGGATATATAACGCATTTTTAGTGCGAATGTTTGACTTCATATGAAGGTTGGTAGCACGTGTAATCACCCCACTTATTGATGCTATCTGATTTACCACGTCACCTAATCGCAGTGCAATATCGCCGTTAACAGAACGTAATGGTGTTAACGGATGGCGGTTATTTTTAAATGGGGATATCTTGTCATAACCAGATGTTGCGAAAAACGTGTAACTATTTTTTTAAATTATAATTAATAAGAATAGATGGTAAAACGACATAGTATTGATATTGAGCGAAATCTACTAATAGTTGGTCAAAACAAATATCCAACCTATTTATGAATTAGCGCATGTGCAAATTTATGAAGAAGATACCATTGTATTTTTAGGGAATATGCATTCAGCCTATTCGCTAAATTTGATACACATACTTAGTTTTGGTTGTATAAGCGTCATGTCACTAATTGCCGTTACAACCGATTTGGGTAGAATATAGGTGTAGGCTAGCGTAGACGGATTGATGCCCATGAGCGAGGGCATAACGTAACCAATATACCCACTATGAAAATGTTATCCCAAGTACGTTCATTTATGTCAATATACTGTTTTTGATAGGCTTTATCTAAGTTTACCCTAAGAGGTGCGTCATGCTTTCTACTGAGCAACAACAGCATTTTATATCGGCCGGCTATGTTGTACTACATGAGTTTTTTGCTGAATCTGAAATGATTGCGCTTAAAAAAGAAGCCCAGAACATTGTTGAACAATTCGACTCTCGTTCAACGCGATCGGTTTTTTCTACTCAAGACCAAAGTAAAAGTCGTGATGATTACTTCCTACAATCTGGGGACAAAGTTCGCTGTTTTTTCGAGGAAGAAGCGTTTGATCAAAGCGGCGAGTTAAAGCAAGCGAAAGCCGTTAGTATTAATAAGATTGGTCATGCACTTCACGTACTAAACCCCGTGTTTAAGAAATTTAGTCATGATCTGCGCATTCGCCAAGTAGCCAAAGATGTCGGCTTGATAGAACCACAAATACATCAGTCGATGTATATTTTTAAACAGCCTAAAATCGGTGGCGTAATTAGATGGCACCAAGACGGGACCTATTTTTTAAGTGATCCACTCTCCGTCGTTACGTTTTGGTTTGCAGTCGAAGATGCGACTATAGAAAACGGCTGTTTACAGATTAAAGCCGATGGCAGCGACACGCCACTGCGTGAACAGTTTGTGCGTTACGCAGATGATAGCACTGACTTGAAAGTACTTGATTCAACACCTTGGCCTAAGGATGAGGAAGCACAGCCACTAGAGGTAACAAAAGGATCGCTCGTGGTATTTGATGGTTTGTTACCACACTTCAGTGCGCCGAACCGCTCAGACAAATCTCGTCACGCATTTACCTTGCATATGACATGTGCGACAACTCAATACGACCCGCTTAATTGGTTACAAGCAAAACCGATTCCAGTGTAATTTCGATTGGGCTTTGTCTGTTTTTAATTTCGATAGAGGGTTTTAATTAGATGAAAACCGAATTGAGTTTTAACCGGCCCATGGACCGTTAACACCTCTTTTTTGAAAACCACATTGTCAAAAGCCTTCACCATGGTTCCTGGACTAAATTCGCCTAAGTCTCCGCCTTTTTTCCCCGACGGACAAAGTGAGTGTTTTTTAGCTAATTGCGAAAAATTGCCCCCCTTGTCTAGTTGTTCTTTGAGTTGTAAAGCTTCTTTTTCGGTTTTTACCAATATGTGGCATGCGCCTGCTTTCATTTCGGTTAGCCTCTTAATGATAGTGAGAATAAATACCTGCCGTTGGTTAGGTAAACGAACTATGGGTACTGAAAATAAACTTATTTTATGTAGTTTATCATTGTCATAGCATGCTGGGTCAGCAATAAAAGTAATTAGTTAGCAACAACGCTCTGTGCACGCTGCGTATGCTAAGGGCAGTGCAAAATTCAGAGGGTGTGTTTTACTAACTGCCTAGTGAGGCTTATATGCAAAACCCATAAGGTAAAGCCCATTAGTATCGGATATTATATATTACTCGGTTACGTTTAGATTTAGCATTGTGCGGTTACCCAAAGTATTTTATAAAAAGTCTTTCTATGAAGTTAGTGTTCCTCTGTTAAGTTTGATCCAACGATGTTTTAATTAAATGTAATGCATAAAAGATAAGGAACAATGGTGTTTGCGTTAACGAATATAAGTTTAAAGGGCAAGGTCTCAGCACCAGAGTGGCAGACTCGAATAGATTTAGCCGCATGTTATCGGTTAGTCGCTGATTTTCGCTGGGGGGATTTAATTTACACCCATATTTCGGCTCGTATTCCGGGGACGGATGAATACCTTATAAACCCCTTTGGTTTAACGTTTGAAGAAGTCACCGCGTCGAATTTAGTTAAGGTTGACTTAGATGGCAACATTCTTGATAGCTCTCCTTATTCAATTAACCCTGCAGGGTTCACAATTCATAGCGCTATTCATGCAGTGCGTCATGACGCTCAGTGTGTCATTCATCTACATACAAAAGCGACCATCAGCGTAGCGAGCCTACAAGGTGGACTCAAACCATGGAGTCAGTACGCAATGTTTTCGCTGTCATCTATGAGCTATCACGCGTATGAAGGGTTAGCGGTAAATGTAGATGAGAAGAAACGATTGCAAGACGATTTGGCGGACAACAACCATATGTTGTTGCATAACCATGGTGGACTCACTTTAGGCCCTACCGTAGGCGATGCTTTTATGCGTTTCTATGATTTGCAGCGTGCCTGCGAAATTCAAATGGCGTTATTGCAAGCTAATCAATCTGTGATTGAGATAGCTCAGCCCATTGTGGATGGCATATATGCTCAGGCAAATGTCGTGCACGGGGGGGAAACAGGTGGGCAAAAAGCTTGGCCAGCCATGTTGCGTAAGGCTTATAAACTCGATCCTAAATTTTGCGAATAGGCTCCTTTTTAAAGACCCGTGCAAATTTTAAATTTACTTTTCAGGAACATATTAAATGAAGATTACCCGTGTCGAAATTTTTGATATCGAATGCCCCAAACGTCCAGTTTGGAACCCAGTATTTGTGCGCATCCATACGGACGAAGGTATCAGTGGGGTAGGGGAAGCTGGCCTTGCTTATGATTTAGGGCACAGCGCCGCAGCGCACATGATAAAAGAGATTGCCGAGGCAATGTTAATTGGTTTCAACCCAGTCAATACTGAACTCCTGTGGAGCAGAATGTTGCGCGAAAGCTTCTGGGGCTTGGGTGGCGGCCCCATCATCTATGCTGCTATGAGCGCAATCGACACCGCACTTTGGGATATAAAAGCAAAGGCACTGAACGTTCCTTTGTATCAATTACTGGGCGGAAAAACCAACGAAAAACTGCGTACTTATGCTAGTCAATTACAGTTCGATTGGGACAGTGAAGTCACTCGTTTGAATGATCCAATTGACTACGGCCGAGCAGCCGAAAAAGCGGTAGCCCAAGGCTATGACGCAGTAAAAGTCGACCCCATAGTTTACGATAAAACAGGCGCAGGACATTTCGACCGTACTAAATTGTTTAGCCAACCGGAAATGCGTTTATTTAGAGCGCGCCTACAAGCTATTCGTGATGCAGTGGGTGAAGATGTCGATATCATATTTGAATGCCACAGTTTACTCGGCGTATCGACAGCTATTCAATTGGGTGAGATGGTTGAAGATATAGGCTGTTTGTTTTACGAAGAGCCGGTTAATTATTTAAATTCTAAACTGCATGACAAAGTAGCAAAACGGGTAAATGTGCCTATTGCGGGTGGTGAGCGTTTGTATAATCGCTGGGGTGTTAGACCTTATTTAGAAGATCAAAGCCTAGATGTGTTGCAACCTGATATAGGACTGTGCGGCGGCTTCACTGAAGCTAAAAAAGTCTGTGATTATGCTGATATATACGATGTACGAATACAAGCCCACGTATGCGGAGGTCCGGTAGCAACGGCTGCTAGCCTACATTTAGAAACGGCTATTCCTAACTTTTTGATTCATGAACATCACACTTATGCCATAAAAGATTGGAACCGTGAGTTGTGTATCCAAGATCCACAGCCGGTCAATGGCTTTTTTGAAGTCAGCGAAACGCCAGGTATCGGTATAGACCTGAATGATAAAATCGTTTATCGCTCGCCACATATGGAGGTGAAGTAGTCTATCGGTGTTACCTAAGGTGTAGAAACTGCAAAATAAAAAAAGGGGGATGATAAATTATCACCCCCCTTTTTGCTTCCCCTGCCTGCAATTATGCGGCGTTGTTATGCGGCTGTGATTCACCTTTGACCAACTGCTGATTTGCATCGAGCAATTCCATATCAAACGTGTATTCATCAACACGCACGGCTAATTGACGCTTATTGTTGTAATCGATAACGCGAGCGAAATCGTCTGCGCTTAGTTCACCGTTTTCATGAAGTTTAGTCACTGCATTTTCAAAGGAAACAAAAGGAACAACTGGCGTTTTACGCAGTGCTTTTTGAACCACTTTAAGGATTGGCATTACGGCATGCTTGGCAGTAAATGCTTCTTGGTTAATGTGATTAGCATCGCCGGGAATTATCTGAACCAGATGAGTTAAATCAGCCATGATTGAACTTTGTGCCATAGTTGCATTAGATAGCTGACGTTTTAGCTCGTCTGATATAGCAGGCACAGAGCGGGTGTAAGTGTTGGTTAATAAACGCATCAAGCCCCGTGTTGCCGTATTCGGGAAATTGCTGATAAATTCATTAAGGGCTTGCTCACCTTGTTGTAAGCACCATTGTATGGCGTACTCAAAGAAAGGTTTAGCTTCAACACGGTTAGTCACGCGCTGCTCGTAAAAACGTACCACTGCCATAGACGCATAAAGGTAGCTCATCACATCACCTAGGCGTGCAGATAGCATTTCTGCTTTCTTTAAATCTCCGCCTAGTACCAGCAAAGATAAATCCGCTAGTGGTGCTAGTTTAGCTGAAAGCGCGTTCATACGTTTTTCATATGGTTTTACTTCAGGCAATGCTGATTGTGCACCACGTGTGAACGTCAAATAGCTTTTAGAAAAACTACGTAATGAATTCTTGACACTGAAGCTAATGGTTTTGCCCAGCACTTTGTTGAACGCTTTGTCCGCTGACTCATCATCGCTGTGAATTAAATCAACCATTTCTTTCATATGTGGGTGACAGCGCATCGCACCTTGACCAAATATCATTAAGCTGCGCGTCAGAATGTTTGCCCCTTCAACTGTAATAGCAATAGGCTGCGCCGCATAACTATTAGCTAAGGTGTTTTGCGGGCCACGTTGAATGGCTTTACCTGCTTGAATATCCATCGCTGTGTTAGTCACGTCACGACCTAATTCTGTCATATGGTATTTGGCGATAGCAGTCACTACCGATGGTTTGAGGCCTAAGCCCAATCCTTCAGTCGTTAAAACGCGCATCGATTCTAAAATGAATGTTTTGCCTGCAATGTCTGCTAATTTTTCTTGAATACCTTCGAAGCGGCCGATAGGAACGCCAAACTGCTCACGTACGAAAGAGTATTCGGCTGTCGACTTAAGAGCTGATTGCGCAGATGCAACACCCATAGCTGGAAGAGATATACCACGTCCAGCGCCTAAGCAACTGACCAGCATTTGCCATCCACGTCCGATATTTTTTTCACCACCGATGATGAAATCCATTGGGATAAATACTTTATTACCGCGAGTCGTACCGTTATAAAAACGGATGCCCATCGGATCGTGGCGATTGCCTAGTTCAACACCTGAATGAGATTTAGGAATTAGCGCACATGTGATACCGAGTTCGACTCTACCACCTAGTAATCCGTCTGGGTCGAATACTTTAAAGGCTAAGCCGAGCACAGTCGCAATGGGGGCAAGGGTAATGTAACGCTTATCCCATGTGAGTGATAAACCAAGCACTTCTTCACCGTTGTGCATGCCTTTAGTGACGATGCCCGTATCAGGGATCGCACCTGCATCAGAACCTGCTTCAGGACTAGTCAGTGCAAAACAAGGAATGTCTTTGCCAACCGCTAAGCTCGGTAGCCAATGCTCCTGTTGGGCCGTCGTACCATAGTGCATAAGCAATTCGCCAGGGCCTAACGAATTTGGCACCATAACGGTAACTGCTACTGCGCTGCTTTTAACTGCAATAGTGGCAACAATAGTAGAGTTTGCGTAAGCAGAAAATTCTAGTCCGCCAAATTTTTTCGGAATGATTAGCGCAAAAAATTTATTAACGCATAGGAAATCCAACACATTTTGCGGTAGATGTTTGCTGTTTTGTAATTCGTAATCGTCAACCATTGCTAGCAATTGTTGAACAGGCCCGTCTAGAAAGGCTTGCTCATCAGCGCTCAATGTCGCTTTAGGGATAGCACGCAATGCCTGCATATCAGGCTTACCCCGATAAATAGAAGACTCAATCCACACATCACCAGCGTCTAACGCTTCTTGCTCTGTTAGGGAAATAGGGGGTAATACTTTTTTAAGATTTGTTCTGATACTCATAATTTTTACTCATCCGCTCATCTGACCAGTTGTAATTAATACTACGCACTTCTGAAAATAGATCAAATTTTCTAATCATTATGGACACATATTTATCTAAAAAGTATGTAAACCTATTGCAACAGGTCGTCGATTATTTGAATGACTTTGCGCAGCATAACCGTAAAAATTGAGAGGTTGGTCAGATGGGGACAGGCGTGCCAAATATCTTAAAGATGGCAACACGTCCTGTTATAGCCATTGGTAAGCCATAGGTTGCTGCAACTGTGCTACTTGCAGCATTAAATCGTGAGTATAAAAACTCAAATGATGAGTGATAACTTTTTGCTAATTATCATCTTGCTCAAATTTAATTGGCACGGATTGATATTTACCGTGGCTTTTGGCTTGGTAGACAGCAAAATGCAGATGGGGAAGTGAGGAAAATCCCGTATTGCCAGAGTAGCCAAGCAATTGCCGTCGTTTGATATGGTCTCCTAAACTGACTGCAACGCCGTTTTTTCTCAAATGATAATAATCACCAGTGGTGCCATCGTCATGCAGCAGTGTAACGAAATTAGCGTATTTGGCATACCGTCGACTGGCTCCACCTTTATTATGACTTTCTTGTAAATCTATAACTTGTCCATCTCTAGCCGCGTGCACGGCAGTACCTTCAGGCATGGCGAAATCAAAAGCGTAACGAGACGCACCTTGATGACTAAAACTACCATTAACACCTTGAACAAGGCGAAACGAACTATTTTGTGCATAGGGCAGGGCGTAGCGATAAGCATTGTTATGAACCGAATTTTGGATACCGGGCGTCCAAAAAAAATCTTCGTAGGTGCGCACTGGACGGTTTTGACTAATAGGGCGTAACGAAAGTACTCTTACGCGTGCTAATGGTCCCAGAACGCGGGTTTCGCTGTACCGAGAATTAGTAGCATTATCACTTTTTAAGTTTTTTGTGGTTACCTCCAATGTTGATGTAATGGGATAAGGCTGTTTATTACTTAACCAATATTCTAGTTTTAGACCGTTCTGAATTTTTTCAAAACATGCCCAATTATCGATACAGTAGGCATCGGTAAAAAAAGATATACAACTTAAGACACAAGCACTGAGCCACTTTTTCTGCATTTTTTGCCTCCTTTCACTTATTACCTTAATACGTAAATTCTGAAATAAAGACCTTGCGCGGGCGTTATAATTTCAAGACTGGGTTAAGTTAGCGTTTTATTGCGATGAAATGATGAATTCGTAGACTCAATTACACTTCTGCAAATATATTGAAGGTGAATATTGGATATTTTTTAGCGTTATTTTGTCGTTTACAGCAGATTTATACATCTAAATAAATTTAGGTGAGTTGTCACTAATATAACGACAGTGCTAGCGTCTAATATCATTAATAATATTCTTAAGGAGTCTCAAATGGCTAAAGATCTATTACAAGTTGCAGTGGGTGAACAATTAGAACCAAGCACCTGGCTTAAGGTAGACCAAGCACGCATTAATCTATTTGCTGATGCCACGGGGGATCATCAATGGATACACGTGGATGTTGAACGATGCAAGAAAGAAAGCCCGTTCAAAACCACTATTGCCCATGGTTATTTAAGCGTGACCCTCATGCCTGAAGCGTTCTACAACATGGTAGCGCTTGATCCAAGTACCCAAACCGTTTTGAATTATGGGGTTGATAAAATTCGCTTCCTAGAGCCCGTTAGAGTGAATGATGAAATAAGGTTTGTTTCAACATTGGCTAGAAAAGAAAGCAAAGAAATGGGGACGCTTTTTTGTTTCGATACGCAGATCGAAATTAACGGTCGAAGCAAGCCTGCTGTAGTGGGTTCATTTTTAATGATGTTACTAGCCTAAACTTTAGTATGAGCAGTCTTTTTACCCAAAGATTGCTTGATTTTCGCTCTACTGGTCTGACCATGACTCGAGGTAATGTTCACATATAAATAACATTGCATTTACATATTCCTTTTCCCCCCCTACTATCACTGTGACGCATTAGTTTAGCGCCTGAGAATCAGTCACTTACTGATAAGAATTATAACTATTAGACAATATTGATGCGCGGTCTGAGTGGTTGGTAAGTCCGTTGTTTACCTGCTCGATTTGTTTCTAATAATTACCTCGAGAATACATAATGAAGATAAACACACGAGTCAGTGCTTTAGCCGCGGCCATTTCCGCTCAATTTTTATTTGCTACCCCTTCAGTATTGGCCCAAGAAGCCGACGTAAAGAAAAAAGAAGATATCGAAATGATTATGGTGACAGGGAGTTTCGTTCGTCGCAGCGAAAACTTCGAGTCTCCTTCACCTCTATCCGTGGTTGATAGCGTAGCTATTGATGCCTTAGGTGCGAAAAATATTGCCGATATCACCCAGACGTTGACGATTAATACCGGAGCAGAGAACAATCCAGATGCATTTACGCAAAATGCTACTGCTGGTACGTCTAATATTAACCTTCGTGGTTTAGGTGTGGCATCTACCTTAGTGCTGCTGAACAATAAACGTCAAGTCGTTAACGCACAGCCTACCAACAATGGACTTAATTTTGTTGATACCAGTTCGTTAGTACCTATGATAGCCATCGACAGGGTTGAAATTATTAAAGATGGTGCTTCTGCTCTTTATGGTTCAGACGCGGTAGCAGGTGTCGTTAATTTTATTACTAAAAGTAATTACGAGGGCGTAAAGCTCAGTGCTGATTACCAAGACGGTGCTCACGGCAATAATAAAGAATATGTATTGCAAGGTTTATGGGGAACCAGTAATGATAAAAGTAGCATTATAGCTGCGGTAAGTTATACCAATCGTTCACCACTATTTGTTAAAGATAATCGTATTGGCCGTCCAGAAGATGATAGTAGTGCGTTGGGTAACCCTGGCTCATATTTCATCGGTACAACGCCTTTTATCGACCCCTACGGTTGTGAAGAGTATGGCGGTGCATCGAATATACTTGCACCAGCAGGTACCGTGCCGGGCTTGGATGTGGGACTGTGTATGTTCGATTTCGGTAAAGATTACTCGTACGTTCCGGATGAATCACGCCTAAATGCGTATGTTAAAGCGGAATATGAAGTGTCTGATACGATGAGTTGGACGACAGAAGTGAGCTTCGCCCGTAACAGAGCGACACGGGGCGGCGCACCAAGTTTCCCTATATTAACTGGTCCAGTTGTACCGGCTGATCACCCTGAGAATCCTTTTGGTCAAGCTGTAACCTTTTTCGGTCGAGCTGAAGGTAATGGTAAAGCGCCTGATTATGCGAATACTGAATCAGATACGTTTAGATTTAACACGTCATTGCAAGGTGAGTTAGAGCACGGTTTTTGGGAAGTTAGCTACACCAATGCCACCAATGACTTTTTCTTCAGTGTACCTGACGTACTAGATACAGAATTTAATCTTGCACTAAATGGTCTAGGCGGTGGGCAATGTAATCCAATAACAGGGACTCCGGGTGAAGGTGATTGTGAATACTTTAATCCGTTTGCCACTTCATATACCACAGCGCCGAACACTCAATACGTGATTGATTCGTTTACCGGACTTGAAACCATTGATTCTAAAGCCGATTTACAAGTGTATGAAGGTTTTATGTCGTTCGATGTGTTCGATATGGATGGCGGAGCGGCTGGTCTAGCGTTTGGTATGCAATATCGTGATGAATCATTAAGCCAAGACTATGATGCATTAGCCAATCAAGATAGTTTTACATTCGTTATCGGTAACCCGGACTTTGATGGCTCATTAGATGTTTGGGCCGTTTTCGCTGAAATGGCATTGCCTGTTTCTAATGATTTGGATATCCAGTTGGCTGTACGTTATGAGGATTACGGCGGTACAATTGGTGACACTATCGACCCTAAAGTTGCTTTCTCTTACCGAGCGAGTGAAGAGTTGTCGTTACGAGGTTCTATATCCACATCATTTAGAGCGCCTACGGTATTCTTGCGAAATGGTGGCGGCACGTCACTGCAACAATTGGTTGATCCTCTTATCGGTGCCAACGCTTTTGCAGCGGTACGCACATTGGGGAATGAAGATTTAAAACCAGAAGAGTCAACCGCGTATAATTTGGGTGTGTCATTTGAACCAATTAGTGATGTATCTATTGAGATTGATTATTGGAATTTCGAATTTAAAGATCTAATCATTCAAGAAAATCCACAAGCAGTCTTGAACTTAGACCCAAGTGATACAGACCGTGTTGTGCGCGCTGGCGACCCTCTAACAGGACCATTAACACAAGTTAATAATACTTATGTAAATGCGAGCTCTCTTGAGACCTCTGGATTAGATTTCGTCACCAGTTACAAGATGGATACGGATGCAGGGTTGTTTGTCCCGTCAATTAATGCGACCTACATTCTTAAATATGATCTAGACGACCCACAAGCAGGGAACGTAGATGGGGCAGGACGTAGAAACTTCACTAATATAGGTACATCGTCGCCTGAGTTACGTATGAACCTTGGCTTAAATTGGTCATCTGGTGCGCACTCAGCTAATTTATTCGCTCGTTACATCAGCAGTTATGACGATGATCAGAACTGTTCCGATGGAACGGTCAATACAGGTAGTTGTGATACTCTTGGTGGCTTTAAAGAGGTTGATAATCAGGTGACCTATGATATTCAATACAATGTGAATTTAGGTACGCTCTTCGATACCCAGAATAACTATGTGTTGTCTGTTGGTGGTATTAACATCACGGATGAAAAGCCTCCCCGGTTATTCACCAATGGTGGTTTCGATAGTAAGGTACACGACCCAAGAGGGCGTCAAATCTACGCACGCTTTGCAGTCGAATTTTAAACTAACTGATTGCGTTTAAAAAAAACCTGCTTCGGCAGGTTTTTTTGTAAACAAAAGTTCCCGTTTTTATTCATATTAAATAAAGTGCTAGCTTTCATTCTTTATGTTTACCTGCATGATAGGAGCACATACGCCTAGGATTAAATTAGCGAGGAATTTATGGTAGAAAAGTTAACGCATAGCGAAAGTCAATCTATGTTGGTCGAACTTAATAAAAATTTGCCCCTTGAACAGCAATGGCAAATAACCGATGGTAAACTGAGTAAGTGTTTTAAATTCAAGAGTTTTATTCGGGCGTTTGGATGGATGAGCCAAATAGCTATATGGGCAGAGAAACTTAATCATCACCCTGAGTGGTTCAATGTGTACAATAAAGTTGAGGTAAAGTTAACAACACACGATGTAAGCGGACTCAGCACGTTAGATTTTAAACTAGCTGAAAAAATGCAACTTTTTTATAGCTGATTGTTTATTAAATCTGAGTAAATAATTCATTTGTATAAATTATGCACATATCCAATGTTTTTTGTTGATTAATGTATGATTTATTCATTGCAAGACTTGCGTCAATTACTCAGCTATGTATAATACGCCCCACTCGAGACACGACACGTAATGCATAGTGCGTTTATCGACAAAGATTTCAAGCGCGGGATGGAGCAGTCTGGTAGCTCGTCGGGCTCATAACCCGAAGGTCGTAGGTTCAAATCCTGCTCCCGCAACCACTTTTTTGAAATTTGGCATCCAGCCATTTTTCGGTGAGAATAGTGGACTAGGGTCCAGAAACAAAAAGCCCCGCTTGTACGGGGCTTTTTGTTATCCTTTTATATCTGTTTTTACTTATTCTGGGCTTTTGGCCCTTTTTTCGTTTTTGGAGCGTGACTATTGTCTCAACTAGAGCAAAAATTAACTGAAATGTTGACTGCACCCGTTGAAGCCCTTGGCTTTGAATTGGTGGGGATTGAATTTGTTCGCGCTGGAATACATTCTACTATGCGCGTTTACATCGATCATCCAGATGGTATTTCGGTCGACCACTGTGCAGAAGTAAGTCGTCAAGTCAGTTCAGTGCTTGATGTAGAAGATCCAATCAGTACCGAATACAACTTAGAAGTGTCCTCACCGGGCATGGAACGTCCCTTATTTAAGTTACAACATTATATCGAATCAGTTGGTGAAGTCGTCGCGATACGTTTGAATATGCCGATGGGAGACAGACGTAACTTTAAAGGCAAGTTACTTAGCGAATCCGATGGCATGTTAACTGTTGAAGTTGACAATCAAGAGTTTGTATTAGCTTTTGCCAATATCGAAAAAGGTAATGTTGTTCCAACGTTTGATTGAGTAGATGGCCATTTAGGCTTTTGCTAAAGAATAATCAGTGAGGCAATCATGAATAAAGAAATATTGTTAGTGGCGGAAGCTGTTTCAAATGAAAAACAAGTTCCAAGAGAAAAAATCTTTGAAGCGTTAGAATTTGCCATTGCAAGTGCAACTAAAAAGAAAACTGAAGGCGAAATCGAAGTACGTGTTGCCATTGACCGTGTAACAGGTGATTTTGACACGTATCGTCGTTGGATGGTGATTGCTGATGATCAAAAGCAAGAGAACCCATTTGCTGAAATGACTATTTCAGCTGCTCAAATCGACGAGCCAGATATTCAACTAGGTGACTATGTTGAAGATCAAGTTGAATCTATTAAATTCGACCGTATAACTACGCAAACAGCCAAACAAGTTATCGTACAAAAAGTACGTGAAGCTGAACGTGCCCAAGTGATGGCTGAATACGAAGAACGTGTTGGTGAGCTTGTCACTGGTACCGTTAAAAAAGTTAACCGCGACAATATTATTATTGATCTAGGCAATAACGCGGAAGGCGTTATCTACCGTGATGATATGTTACCTCGCGAAACATTCCGTCCAGGGGATCGCGTACGTGGTCTACTTTACGTAATCCGTCCTGAAGCTCGCGGCGCACAATTATTTATTAGCCGTACTCATCCCGATATGTTGGTTGAGTTATTCAGATTGGAAGTGCCTGAAATTGCTGAAGAGACCTTAGAAATTAAGGCCGCTGCACGTGATCCAGGTTCGCGCGCCAAAATTGCTGTTAAAACAAATGATAAGCGTCTTGACCCTATCGGTGCTTGTGTCGGTATGCGTGGTTCACGTGTGCAAGCAGTTAGCGGTGAATTAAGCGGTGAACGAGTAGATATCGTACTGTGGGATGACAATCCTGCTCAGTTCGTTATTAATGCTATGGCACCAGCTGAAGTCGCATCTATTGTCGTTGATGAAGACAACCACACGATGGACGTAGCCGTTGAATCTGACAACTTAGCGCAAGCAATCGGTCGAAGTGGACAAAACGTACGTTTAGCTGCTCAGCTTACCGGCTGGGAATTAAACGTCATGACAGTTGAAGATTTAAACAACAAACACGATGAAGAGAATTCTAAAGTGTTAGCGGTTTTCGTTAATGGTCTTGATATTGACGAAGAATTTGCCGCGGTATTGGTTGATGAAGGGTTTACCACTCTGGAAGAAATCGCCTACGTACCCATTAATGAGCTACTAGAAATTGACGGTCTTGATGAAGACATCGTTGAAGACTTACGTAGCAGAGCTCGCGCCGCGTTAACGACTCAAGCGCTAGCAAATGAAGAGACATTGGAAGCCTCTGAACCAAAAGAAGAGCTATTAAGTTTAGCCGGTATGGAACGCCATCTTGCTTACACATTAGCAAGTCGCGGCATTACCGATCTTGAATCACTTGCGGAGCAAGGCGTAGATGAGATCAGCGATATTGAAGAACTAGACGAAGAGAAAGCGGGCCAACTGATTATGGCTGCACGAAACATTGTCTGGTTTAACGAAGAATAGGTCACCAAGAGGAATTACGAATATGGCAGAAGTATCCATTGAAAAACTCGCCGCCGATATCGGCACTTCGGTTGACCGCTTAGTTAAGCAGTTTAAAGATGCTGATATTGTAAAAGCGGCAAATGAAAACGTGACTGAAGATGAAAAACGTCAGTTGTTGGATTTTTTAAGCAAACAACATGGCGGTACAGGCTCTGAAGCGCCTAAGCGAATGACATTACAACGTAAAACTACCAGCACGCTTAATATGGGTAAAGCCAAAGCGGTTACGGTTGAAGTGCGTAAAAAACGCACTTACGTTAAGCGTACAGATGTTGAAGAAGCGCGTTTAGCGGAAGAAGAAACCGCACGAGTATTAGCTGAGCAACAAGCCAAGCTTGAAGCTGAGCAAAAACAAGCCGAAGAAGCTAAGAAAGCTGCTGAAGAAAAAGCGAAAAAAGCTGCCGAAGCAAAAGCTAAAGCTGAAGCTGAACGTGTTGCACGCGCTAAGAAAGAAGCCGAAGCGCGTCAAGCAGAAGAAGCTGCTTTGAGCCCTGAAGAAAAAGCAGAGCAAGATCGTATTCGCGCTGAAGCGGAAAATATTCGTAAGATGCAAGAGCAAGAAACACAGCGTAAATTGGAAGAAGATGCCAAAAAAGCGGCAGATGAAGCGCTTAAGCTTACTGAAGAAAACTCTCGACGTTGGAAAGAAGAAGAAGAACGTCGTAAGAAGCAAGAAGCTGAAGAAGTTCATGTGCACAGTAATCGTTATGCTCAAGAAGCAGAAGATGCTGATGATATTAAAATTGAGCGCGGCGGACGTCGTCGTAAAAAGTCGAAACGTAATGCCGGTTCAGATCTTAAGCACGCTTTTAATAAGCCAGCTCAGCCAGTAGAACGTATTGTGCGCATAGGCGAAACCATCACCGTAAGTGACTTAGCCAGTAAAATGGCGATTAAAGCTACTGAAGTGATTAAGTCCATGATGAAAATGGGTGAAATGGTTACCATTAATCAAGTACTCGACCAAGAAACCGCGGTCGTTATAGTTGAAGAATTGGGTCACAAATACGAACTAGTTAATGACAACGCTTTAGAAGATGAGTTGTTAGCTGACAACATATCGTCAGAGCTTGCGCCTCGCGCACCTGTTGTTACGATCATGGGTCACGTTGACCACGGTAAAACGTCACTGCTTGATTACATTCGCCGGGCGAAAGTAGCTGATGGCGAAGCTGGCGGTATTACTCAGCATATCGGTGCTTATAGCGTTGAAACTGAAAATGGTCGCATAGCGTTTTTAGATACTCCAGGTCACGCCGCGTTTACCGCTATGCGTGCTCGGGGTGCCACGGCAACTGATATTGTTGTATTAGTCGTAGCAGCAGATGACGGCGTTATGCCACAAACCAAAGAAGCAGTACAACACGCCAAAGCGGCTGGTGTACCTTTGATTGTTGCTGTTAACAAAATAGACAAAGATGGCATTGATTTAGACCGAGTTAAAACTGAACTGTCTCAACTGGAAGTTATTTCAGAAGAGTGGGGCGGCGAGCACCAGTTTGTTAATGTATCAGCGAAAACTGGTGAAGGCATTGATGCTTTACTTGAAGCGATTAGCCTACAAGCTGAACTGCTAGATTTAAAAGCTCCACCAACTGGTTCAGCCAAAGGTATTGTAATTGAATCTCGCTTGGACAAAGGTCGTGGCCCAGTTGCTTCAGTCTTGATCCAAGAAGGTCAGTTGAAAGCGGGTGATATCTTACTTTGTGGTATTGAGTATGGCCGTGTTCGAGCGATGCGCGATGAAAATGGTAAAGACGTTACTATTGCAGGCCCATCAACTCCAGTTGAAGTTCTAGGTTTATCAGGTGTACCGATTGCCGGTGAAGATGCGTTAGTGGTTCAAGATGAGCGTAAAGCTCGTGATGTAGCTGCGAAACGTCACACCAAGCAACGTGAAGTTAAATTAGCTAAGCAACAAAAAGCTAAGCTTGAAAACATGTTTGCTAATATGGAAGCAGGTGACGTTAGTGAGCTTAATATCGTGCTTAAAGCCGATGTACAGGGTTCAGTCGAAGCCATTTCTGATTCACTTACCAACCTGTCTACTTCTGAAGTGAAAGTAAACATAGTCGGCAGTGGTGTTGGTGGTATTACCGAAACAGATGCAAGCTTAGCAGCAGCATCGAGTGCGATAGTTGTTGGTTTTAACGTTCGTGCCGATGCTAGTGCTAGACGTGTTATCGAGTCGGAAGAGATTGACCTACGTTACTACAGCGTTATCTATAGCTTGATTGATGAAGTTAAGATGGCGATGACAGGTATGTTAGCCCCAGAATTCAAGCAGGTTATTATTGGATTAGCAGAAGTACGTGATGTCTTTAAATCACCGAAACTGGGCGCAATCGCAGGTTGTATGGTTGTCGAAGGAACAATCAAACGCAGCAATCCTATTCGTGTACTCCGTGAAAACGTGGTTATCTATGAAGGTGAGCTTGAGTCATTAAGACGCTTTAAAGATGATGTACAAGAAGTACGTAATGGGGTTGAATGTGGTATCGGCGTGAAGAACTACAACGACGTCAAAGTGGGCGATCAAATAGAAGTATTTGAAATCGTTCAAGTTGAACGTGAGTTATAATTCGCCAACACCTGTTGTTAGCTGATTATTAATATTGAAGTAAAACGGAGGCTTAGGCCTCCGTTTTGTCTTAACAAAAGCACTAAGTAATGCTTTAGGGGAATAAAATGGCAAGAGAATTCTCTCGCACCGACCGTGTAGGTCAGCAGATACACAAAGAAATCGCCAGTATTTTACAGAATGAATTTAAGAATCGAGATCCACGGTTAGGTATGGTCACGGTATCGGCTGTAGAAATATCTCGAGATTTGGCATATGCAAAAATTTACGTGTCCTTCTTTGAAAATGATGATGAGGTGATGGACAATTACCTATCAATTTTAGAAGACAATAAAGGGTATATCCGTACTCTATTAGCGAGTCGTATGCGTATGCGTGCTGTACCCGCAATTAAATTTTTACGCGATGGTTCATTAAGTGAAGGTATTCGTATTAGTAACTTAGTTGACGACACCCTGAATAAAGATAAAGAGCGCGCACGTAATGCGGGTCGCTCGTTAGATGAAGAACAAGAGGACTAAAGGTTGGCTAGACGTCGTAAAGGTCGCGCAATAGATGGTATTTTACTGCTAGACAAACCATTAGATATTTCGTCTAACCAAGCGCTCCAGAAAGTTAAGCGCGCATTTTTGGCTGCTAAAGCAGGCCATACTGGGGCGCTTGATCCTCTTGCTACTGGAATGTTGCCTGTATGTTTAGGTGAAGCGACTAAGTTTTCTCAGTTTCTGTTAGATGCAGATAAAACCTATATCGTTACTGCCAAATTAGGTGTACGTACGACTACTTCAGACGCTGACGGCGAAGTCGTTGATACGCGAGACGTCAATGTGACGTCGCAGCAGTTGAACGATGCTTGTGAAACATTTAGAGGGCCTATAAAACAAGTGCCATCTATGTTTTCTGCTTTAAAGCATCAGGGCAAGCCGTTATATCACTATGCTCGTCAAGGGATAGTCATCGAACGTCCAGCGCGAGATATAACCATTTTTTCCCTTGTCATCACTCGATTTGAAGGTGATGAAGTGGATATGAAAGTGCACTGCAGCAAAGGTACCTACATTCGTTCATTGGTTGACGATTTAGGTCAGCTACTGGGGTGTGGTGCTTATGTGAGTAAACTTCATCGGACCAATGTGGCAGATTACCCAAGCGAAAAAATGGTGACATTTGAAATGCTAGAGACGCTGTTGGAAAAAGCACAAGCCGAGCAAATTCCATTAACGGATATTCTTGACCCACTGCTGATCCCAATGGACAGTGCCGTTAAGGCTTTACCGAGCATTCATGTGACTTCCTCAGCAAGAGATTCATTTTTACACGGTCAACCGGTAGCATATCAAAGCGATTCTGAACTTTCTCTGGGTTCAGTTGTGCGCACTTATTGCGTTCAAGATGACGTATTTTTGGGTGTCTCAGAGATCGATAGTGATAATAATGCAGCCCCAAAACGTGTGGTGGTATTCAACTCACCAGCTTAGTAAGATTTGTCCTTGCTAAATAAACGGTAGTCACTATAATACGCGCTTCTTGGCATGGCTGAATTAGTGATCGGCCTGCTGTATTTTAGCTCTTATTTGGAGAATGTTATGTCACTAACTACTCAAGAAACTGCAGCAATTATTGCTGATTATGGCGTAAAAGAAGGTGATACTGGTTCACCGGAAGTTCAAGTTGCATTGTTGACGTCTAACATCAACAAGCTTCAAGGCCACTTTGCTGACCATAAAAAAGATCACCACTCACGTCGTGGTTTGCTACGTATGGTTAGCCAACGTCGTAAACTTCTTGATTACCTTAAAGGTAAAAACGTTGAGCGTTATCAAGATCTAATCAAGCGTTTAGGCCTACGTCGTTAATCGACCCAGTCATACGTTTGAAAGAAAGCACCTTCGGGTGCTTTTTTCGTTTCTGGGAAGTTATTTCGTCATACCATTGATTAATTTTAAAGCATGACTAACTTGTTAATATTGATTTTTACTCAATAAAAACAATATGATCACGGTACTCGATATGAAATGCCTGACTCGCTCTTTACTTATTATTCGCACTTTGATGAGCGCAAACTCCCAAGCAGAACTTATTCAATGAGATGCATACGATCCGGCTGATAACCTTGCTGTAAAAGACAATGTGAGTAGTCTCGTATCGTTAGATTTGACGATGACGAGTCATATGAGTTACCGCCAAGCGGGCGTTGCGTTTGCTGGTTGAGAATATTGCCAGTGCGCTAGATGCTTGGGGATGGTTAGATAAGGCTTTCAGTGACATTCAGTTAATCCGCCATGACACGCAAGAACCATTAAATTATGAGCGAAGTTGTGTAATTACCTCCTTGTGTTATGTTCAAGCGAATCAATGGAAGAGATTATTTGGTGCAACGCAGGGTAGCCGATACTATCAAACTTATGCATTCGGTTTATATCAAGGCGAGTCTTTAAGAATTCGTATGGGTGGGAGTTATGTAAACGGTAGCGCATTAGCCAATATAAGGACGCACATTTGACCAATCACATAACGATCAACTCGATCAGTCTAACAACTTATATGGCACGTTCTTGGTTCAATCAAGGTTAAATATAAATGCCAATAATGCTATTCCTGTGCCCACGCCAAGTGGCTTAATGGCTTTATGCTTACCTTTTATTTTAATCCTTACTGGTAAACGTAAATTAAACCGCTATGGGCATAAAGCTGTTTCATTTAACGCTGCCATTCTCTCTTCTTCGGTTAATAAATTAACGAAAGGCGTTCTACGTCGCAGTTTACGCATCTGTGGCGTATCAGCTAACACGCCTTGTATAAAAACGTCTGGCTCATCATCGATATATTCCATTAAGCAAGTCCATATTAGATAACCCCCATGGCGCAGTTGACCATTTGTATAACGTGACTCGAGCGTATCTATAACCTGTTGGCGTAGTTCGCGGTGGGTGACAAGCTTGTTTGCCATTGCTTTATGCAGAACTAAAATCTGACGGTCGATGTTATCGTACTGAAGGCTATTATTCGTCTGCCTGCGACGAGATGAACGGTAGGAGTGAGAACTGTTCATTATCTTAGCAGGGGCATGAGCATGGTTTCGAGCCCATTAACTTTAACTTCGTGCATTAGCGCTAATTGTTGGCCAAGTTTGCCCTCAGGAAAGCCCTGTTGACTAAACCAGACTAAATAAGGCTCAGGCAGCTGCAAAAGTTTTCTGCCAGCATACTTGCCAAAAGGCATCGTCTGGTTTATTGCTTCAACGAGTAATTGATTTGTAGTTTCAGTCATCAGCTGTATTCACTTTCTGTTGAGTACTCCACAGATGATAATATGGACCCTTCTGGGCTAATAGGAGATTGTGTTCACCTTGTTCTACCACCCGGCCGTCTTGGATCACTATGATACTGTCAGCATCGACAATGGTCGAGAGTCGGTGAGCAATAACAAGACTTGTGTGGCCTACAGCTATTTCCCTAAATGCGCTTAGGATCGCCTGTTCAGATTGGCTGTCAAGGGACGATGTCGCTTCATCAAACAACAAAATGGGTGCACCTTTTAATATCGTCCGAGCGATAGCAACACGCTGTTTTTCGCCGCCAGATAATTTCAATCCTCTTTCGCCAACTTGGGTATCTCGCCCTTTTGGCAGAGCTTTGATAAAGGCTGCTAGATGGGCGTGTTTTATGGCGTCATCTACCTCATCATCACTAGCATCTGGTCGACCGTAACGGATATTCTCGAAAATAGTATCATTAAACAACACGGTGTCCTGGGGTACGATGCCAATTGCTTGGCGCAATGACGCCTGACTAACGGTTGTAATGGATTGTTGGTCAATCAATATTGTTCCACTGCTTGCCTCATAAAATCGAAACAGTAATTTGATGATGGTAGATTTACCTGCACCGCTAGGGCCAACGATGGCTACTTTTTTCCCCGCAGGCACATCAAAACTTACGTCATGTAGTATTTGTCTATCTGGGCTGTAACCAAAATTGACTTTATCGAAACGTATGTTCCCTTTTGTTACTTTAAGCAATGTTGAGGTGTCGTTATCGACGATTGAAGGTGGTTTGCTGAGCAAGGTAAACAGATTTTCAATATTGGCTAGGGCACCTCTTATTTCTCGGTAAACAAAACCGAGGAAATTGAGTGGCATAAAAATTTGCATAGTGAATGCGTTAATCAACACGAAATCCCCTATGGTCATGGTCCCTTGAGCCACATAATAGGCTGCAACAGCCATCATACTGGTCATCGCAATGGCAATAATAGTAGCTTGGCCCGTATTTAAAGCGAACAAAGACAACCGATTTTTGCGCCTTGCGACTTCCCAATCGGCTAGTGCCACGTCGTAACGCTCGGCCTCGTAACGTTCATTATTAAAATACTTTACGGTTTCGTAATTTAACAAGCTATCAATCGCTCTGGTGTTGCTCAGTGAATCAGCTTGATTAACTGCCCGTACGAACTCAGTACGCCAATGTGTGGCTTTAATGGAAAAGCTTATGTAGCTGATCACGGAAATCAATATGATGAGCGCAAAGCTCCATCCGTAATTATAAAATAGCACGCCCACCACCGCGAGTATTTCAAGTAAAGTAGGAACGATGTTAAATACCAGAAAGCGCATCAGAAAACTGATGCCGCTGGTACCGCGTTCGATATCACGTGAGAGGCCACCCGTTTGGCGGTTTAAATGATAATCTAAATCAAGTCGGTGTAAGTGTTCAAAAACTTGTAAGCTAATTCTGCGCATAGCGCGTTCGGTTACGCGGCCAAAAAGCGTATCGCGAATTTCCCCGAATAACACATTTGCTAAGCGCAGCAAGCCGTACGCAGCGATAAGTGCAAAGGGGACGACGACTATCGTATTGCTTGGTTGAGTGGTATTAAGTGTGTCTACGGCGTGCTTAAGGATAAAGGGCAGTCCGATACTGGCGACTTTAGCCGCAATAAGACACAGCATGGCAAAAAATACTCGGCTTTTAAATTCTAAGAGATAGGGCCAAAGTTGACGTACGACACGCCAATTAAAGGTGACGTCTTCAATTTGGGTATGTTGTTTAGAACGCATGAGTCTCGTTATTTTACTTTTATTGATTAGAGGTTGAGGTCGATTTGCTTAAACGACAGCTCGTCTTTGTAAAATTTCCCCGCCAAAATGCGATGAATAAAGCTTATATGTTGTAGTGATAATACGTATTCTTGGTGGGAATATAATCGTTAATCCGTTCTAACTGTGCAGTTTCGTCCCTGTGTTTTTGCGCGATACAAATTAGTATCAGCTCTACTGATAGCGTGGTCTACGCTATCTTGCGGATGCATTTGATAAATACCAATACTCACGGTGACCGATAAATTTTTTGCGTCAGCTAGATATACTTGTTTGGCCACTTTGTTACGTAACTTTTCTGCTAACACAAACGCTTGCTCATCGTTGGTTTCGGGCAGCAAAAATAAAAACTCTTCTCCTCCCCAACGAGCTACAGTGTCTTGCTTTCGCACGCCTTGGAAGAACAGTTGGCCAACTTCTTTGATAACATTATCTCCGATGTCATGACCATACTCGTCGTTTACCAATTTAAAATGATCAATATCACACATCATAAGCGTCAAACATTTGTTACTTCTAAGAGTACGTCGGTGCTCGTACTCGAGCTTTTCTAACATACCACGACGGTTCTGTAAGCCAGAAAGGGGGTCAAGCCTAGCTTGTTTTTCAAAGCGCTGGCTCAATTCTTGAAGTATTTTAAATGAGCGCTGACGTGAGTATTCATATAATACAAAAAGCATACCGACCGTTAAAAAAGAATAAATTAAACGAGATTTAAACTCATAACTGTATTGTGCATGCAGCAGTAGATTATTCGGATACATCAATATCACCATTACGGCGATGGCAAAAATACTGAGCTGTATCAAACCTTGCTTCAAGCCCCGAAAGAATAAAACCACCGGTGGAACAATATAGATCCAAAGAGGGCCGGTATTTTTTACCCCACCGGTAATGATTAGATACAACATCAATAGCATCAACGCTGAGATGATCATATTAGCGGAAAATTGATAACCTTTTTTGGTTTGAAAGTGCTTGAGTACGATGCGAGAAAGAAAGAAAAACGTACACGATATTAATAATATTATGCCTAGAAAGTCGTCGTCGTTATGTTCCAGATTACTGCGGATCAGAGCACTTACACCCAATATGGATGTAATGGTGTAGCCAACAAAAGCGAACAAATTAGTAACTTGAATTTGCTGTCTTTCTGAAGGAGAGTTTCTTTCCTTTGTACCCGTATCTAGGTAGGCTTTAATCAGCCTTTTGACATTCAACATTCCGAAAAAACTTCCTCATTACTGCGATTCAACGTCTGCTACTATTTGCGCACTCAATTGAGTCAATTGTTTAGCTAATTGAGTAACACTATGGCTATAACCTTCTTGACTGAGTGTCGAGTTTAGCGCAAAACTCTGTTGTGACACTTGATTACTCGGTTGGCCTTTTTCAATCAACCAATATTGACCATTAGATATAACCGTTCCCTTATCTGTAGGCATGAAATGCTCAATGCTAACAACTAAATGTTTTTGGCCTGCAGCTGCTTCTGGCGCATTATAAGCTACAAAACGAGTGTCTTCAGCGTATTCATTCAGCCACGCGAGTAGGGTCCTGTGGATGCTCGTTTGTAGATTTTCTGCCCATAAATCCATATCAGAATAGTACAATTGATTGCCGTCCACTTGCATCACCAAATTTGGACGCATTAAATATTCTGCGAGTAATATTTTATCTATCACTACAATGGAGGTAACCTTTTCATCCGACCCATCCATAATTGGCACATCACTGTTTAACAGATATACCTGCTGAGTTCGTTCGAATGAAGTAGTACACCCGCTTAATATTAATATCAGAATAAAAAAGCCACACTGTTTCATATTAGTTCTGCTCTTGCTGAGAATGATCATTCACCTGACCTGGTTGACGATAAGGCTTCGGTTGTTTATCAAATATTAGACTATTCGGGGCTTGGTTTAATTCAAGCAACAATGGTTGCAGTTCACGTAAACGTTGTTGCAATGTATCTAACGTGTCGTTTATTTCATTATTTGTCGTAGAGCCCGCAGAAAATCCTTGGGTTAATTGTGCTATTCCGGAAAGTGCCGCGGCCAGTTTCTGACTAACGTTTTGTTCTTCCATCTGACGTAGGGTACCGGAAAAATCATCTGCGGTACTGTTCATACTATCTGCACTGGCACTAATGTCTGCCATCATTTGGTTGGCTGCAACGGATAGTTGAGCCAAGTCCATTTCGTTGATGTTATCCAGAATCGCACTGACCTTTTCGGTAATTTGCGAGAATTCATTAGAGATACTTGGAATAACTTCATATTCTTGGAATGTTCCAATGCTAGATGATGTTTCGTTAGGGTATTGCTCAAGATTAACAAATAGTGCACCGGTTAGTAGATTACCCGATTGCAGAGAGGCTCGAAAACCATTTTTAATCCAAGTCCGCATTTGACGTTTTATATGCTCGATACCCACCTTGTCATCTGTTTGCTCAATACGTCCTGGCTGAATACCAATGATGACAGGAATGGCAACACCAGAATCCAACCATTTTTGTTGATTGCTGTTGGGGGGATTAATATCCAAGACCTTACCTATTTGGATGCCTCTATACTCCACTGGTGCTCCCACGTGAAGACCTCGCACTGTATCGTCAACTAGAATTACATATTTTGCTGATGCTTTGTAACGTTCTTCAGCGGCAGATTCATATGACTCGTGAATATTAAAATACGTACGGTCGGTTACTCTTTCACCGTGGGGCATACCATCAGGCACGCCAAATGCGACGCCATTGGTAATCAACGTCTCTATACTGCTCATTCTTACTTTTACGCCGTTAGCGCTTAGATCCATTTGTACGCCACTGCTATTCCAAAACTTAGTGTTGGTGGTGATAAGCTTATGATACGGGGCTTGAATAAAGGTATTGTAATAGACCACTCTTTCGTCGAAGTTGAAATAAATGCTTTCAAACTCGCCAACTTTTAAGCCTTTATAGATGACAGGGTCGCCCTCTTTGAAAGCAAACTCTGCATTACTATTTAATGTAACGTGCAAGCCAGGTGTCCCGCTAGGCGTTATTGGAGGTGCCGATAAGGCAACGAAATCTCGACTGGATGGGCCTTCTAGGTTCGTTGACATATTAATATAAGTACCGGAGACCAGTGTGTTTAGGCCTGATACGCCATTGAGTGATATACGGGGATTAACCGACCAAAACTCAGTGCTTTCGCGTAATAAGCCGTCAGAGTTAGCGGACATTCGAGCGGTGACTAAAACTTTTTGTAAGTCTTCCGTAAGGGCGATAGTTTTCACTTCGCCCACATCCACATTGTGCATTTTTATTTTGGTTTTGCCAGCCTCTAAACCGGATGCATTTTCAAACACGATGTTGATAAGAGGGCCTTGATTGCTCCATTGATGATAGAACATCCATGCACCCATACATAGTGCCACTATAGGTACTAGCCATATTTTTGAAATACTCGTCACACTTTTTATCTCAGCTGGTTCACCATTTTTTGGCATGATTACTGGTCGCTCCAAATTAATTTTGTATCGAATGAAATTGCCGCTAACATGGTTAAAATGACAACTGCACAAAAGGCAAGCGCTGCATACCCTGGGTATATGCTCATGATGTTTCCTAGCTGAATTAGACTGACTAAAATAGCGACTACAAATACGTCAATCATCGACCAGCGTCCAATAAACTCTGTTAGTCGATAGCTGATCATGCGCGTTTTCTTTTGTCCACTGTAATCGCTTTGAACCGAATAGTTTAGCCAACACAATATGCCGAATTTGGCTATGGGGACTAAAATACTTGCGATAAAAATAATCGCAGCAATGGGATACGAGCCCATTTTCCAAAGGGTCACTACGCCGCCCAATATAGTACTGGGCTCGTCATCACCTAAAATATCAGTGTGCATAATAGGCAAAACATTAGCCGGTATGTAAAGCAGTACAGAGGTAAACAATAATGCCCAGGTAGTTTGAATACTATGTGATGCTGAATGTCTTTTGGGTGTTTTGGGTAGAGCGCATGAGGTGAGTAAGTACATTTGGTGTTCATCTAGATACATCAAGGCGTAGGTCATGCATATAGTAAATAAGGCGTATGCATAAAATGACAAACCTATGCCAATATCAGCCATGGACATGATTTTCACCAAGCTCACAAGCACCGCCACTAAGAAAATTTCCACCATCGTCCATGCACGCAGTGCGAAAATGAATTTAAGAAGTGGAGCAGCGTATGTTGGTTTTTTACCAAATAACACGGGTATTAGTAGGTACAATAAACAGATTAAAATCGTCACTGGCAGCACAAGAATAACCGTACTTTGCAAAATCGCCAGTGCTAGGTAGTCGTTGTCGGCGAGTGTTTCAATACTGCTAAAGATATTAATCGCGTGATACTGCCCGTTAGCACTAAAGGATAAAAATTCAAAGCTAAGCGCAGCAACCATGAAAATTAATGCCGCTACGGAAAACGCTACCAGTTTTTGTACCATATTCTGATAATAGGTTGTGATAACATAATGACACCGAGGGCACTGTGCACGTTGACGGTGAACAAGAGGTGGTACCTCAACTAAGTAGCCACACTCATGGCACTGTACTTGTTGACAAGCCGTTGTAATCTTTATCGATTCATCCATACATGACACGGGTAGACTAATATTTAGGTAGATTAACAAAAAGCTACCAACTGTGGAAAGATAATCACAAAATAGCTAAATATTTGCTGAAAATCTAAATTAAGTTTTACATATATTGAGCCGGTCAAATATTGTTAAGCAAACCATATTAGCCGACTAGTCAGTCATTATTCCATGCGGTTAACCATTTCAACGGATGTTATTCAGGTGTTTGATAAGAAAATAAAGAAGAACTTAACCTCCGTGCTTTTTGTGTGTTTAGGCAATATTTGTCGTTCTCCAACGGCAGAAGCTGTTTTTCGTCACAAAGCGGAACACGAAGGTCTTGCAATAGATATTGATTCTGCCGGAACGTTGGGCGCCCACATAGGTACCACCCCTGATAAACGATCAAGAGTGGTGGGAGAGGAGCGTGGCTATAACTTTAAAAAAATAAAGTGTCGCAAAGTTGAGGTGAAAGACTTTGCGCGTTTTGATTATGTTATCGCCATGGACAAAAATAATGTGCGTGCCTTATTAGAAATATGTCCTGAGGAATACCAACATAAAATTGCCTTGATGATGAGTTTCTGTGATGCAGAAGAAGAGGAAGTGCCGGACCCTTATTTCGGCGGCAAGCGCGGCTTTGAATATGTCCTAGATCTTATTGAAAAAGCATCTGACGGTTTAATTGACCATATTAAGGCGCGTTTTGTCTAACCCTAAGTATCTAGCGCGCAAACAAAAATATTGGCTCGCGTTATTATTAGGCATACTTGTAGGGAGCAGTGCTTGGGTAATGCTTGGTGGACTGAACATTGATAATCAAGCCAGTTTATTTTTTGATCCTATCGAGCTGCGAATATTTTGGCAATTACGTGTTCCATTGGTGATAACTGCGCTTATCGTGGGGGCAGGTTTAGCCGTAAGCTCTGCTGTGCTTCAGGTTTTATTACGTAACCCATTAGCGGACCCAGGAATTATTGGTATCAGTAGTGGTGCGAGCCTTGCCGCCGCACTATTTTTAGTCTTTGGCAGTACGTTGCCATTTTTATATGTGCAGTATTTGTTACCGGTATTTTGCTTTTTCGGGGCTTTACTTTCAACGGCGGCAATCTATTTTATTTCCAAACGTTTAACTGGTATTCATTCCGGCGTTATCTTAGCAGGTATTGCTATTTCCACTTTAAGTGGCGCTGTAATTGCCTGGCTACATTTCTTATCTGATGCGCAAACCATGCGTAACATGACATTTTGGCTGATGGGTAGCTTGAATCAGGCGGACTGGAAGGTATTACTTGTAGCAGCTCCAATTTTATTACTATCGCTGGTTTATTTAATGTGTCAGGGCAGGGCATTGAATTGGCTCTATTTTGGGGCCAGTAGTGCCCAATTGGCAGGATTGAACGTCCCGCGATTTCACAAGATCATGTTGTTAACGTGTGCGCTAGTAGTAGGTATTGCGGTGTCTATTGCTGGTTCTATTGCTTTTGTCGGTTTGCTTGTTCCTCATATGCTGCGCAATTTTTTTGGTTTTGATAATCGCTTTATTCTTCCTGCTTCTGCGTTATTGGGCGGAATTGTGCTAATGGTCGTTGTGCTAATTGGACGTGTCGCTGGGGATGCAAGTGTCCCCGTTTCTATGTTGACCGCTACGTTAGGCGGTCCAATTTTTCTGTATTCAATACTGCGACTCGATCGGCAGATGAATTAGCAGATGCTTGTTATTGAAAACCTCACATTTTCGCAGCGTTTAGACAATATTAATGTGTATGCTGAATCAGGACAATTTGTTCACTTACTAGGGCCAAATGGGGCGGGGAAATCAAGCTTACTGCAGATTGTTTCAGGTCTTGGCTTACCAGATATCGGTCGCGTTACCTTTGATAACTGCGATATAGCTCAACTAACCATGATTGAGCTGGCGCGTTTTCGCTGTTTTCAAGAGCAGCAGCAAAGTCATATATTTGCGATTACCGTGCGAGAGTCTCTCTCGTTTTTTGCGCATAATTTAGTTATGCCTGCGATATTAGAAAATGCCCTCGAAATAGAGCCGTTTATGACCCGCTCCTTGCTTACTCTGTCCGGGGGGGAAAGTCGTCGAGTGCAAATTGCTCGCGCATTATTGCAAATTTGGCCGACGATTGAGCAGGGCCAAGCGTTAATACTTCTCGATGAGCCGAGCCAAGGATTAGATTTTCGTCACCAACACTTGTTGTTGTCCTGTCTTGTTGAACTGACAAAGCTTGGAAATATCGTGTTGATGAGCCACCACGATCTTAATATATCGACTCAGTATGCAAATCGTGTTTGGTTAATGCGTTCTGGGATATTGGAACATTTCGGAGAGGTTAAAGATGTAATGACGCCAGCTATACTAAGCAATATTTTTGATTGCCAAGTTCGTGAATTTAACGACTCTGAAGGTAATAGCATCTTGCAAACTTACCTCCGGTAAAGCATTTAAATTGGGTTTTTATCGGTAAACTTTCCATGCGCGTATTTCATAGGCTAGGATATCAGGTATGATAAAGCGTCTGAAGCGATGTTGAAAACATCTTCTTTATGAACTAAATTTCTCTTTTTCGATCTCATTTTTATTTTAAGGACACACTGTGAGCCAATGGCAACCTGATAGTTGGCGTCAAAAGCCAATATTGCAACAACCTACTTACCAGAATCAACAACACTTGCGCGATGTTGAGCAGAAGCTTAAATCTTATCCACCACTCGTTTTTGCTGCCGAAACGCGACAATTATTTAAAGAGTTAGGCCAAGTAGCTGATGGTAAAGGCTTTTTGCTGCAAGGTGGCGATTGTGCAGAATCCTTCGATGAATTTAATGCGCCTAAAATTCGTGACACGTTCAAAGTAATTTTACAAATGGCTATCGTACTGACTTTCGCAGGTCGCTGCCCGGTAACAAAAGTTGCCCGCATGGCAGGGCAATATGCTAAACCTCGCTCAGGTGATTTAGAAACTATCGACGGTGTGTCGTTACCCAGTTATCGTGGGGATATCATCAATAGCTTTGAATTTACTGAAGCATCGCGTATGCCAGATCCGCAACGTATGTTAGATGCATATCATCGCAGTGCCTCGACACTGAACTTGCTGCGCGCTTTCGCCCAAGGTGGCTTAGCTGATTTGCACCAAGTGAATCGTTGGAATATGGCATTCGTTGAAAACAATCCTCTTAAGGAGCGATATCAAGACGTGGCGCGTCGTATTCAAGATTCCTTAGAATTCATGAATGTGATGGGTATCAATACCAATAACACGCCAACACTACATGAAACCAGTTTATATACTTCTCATGAAGCGCTTTTACTTAACTACGAGCAAGCGCTAACTCGCGTCGATACGTTAACTGATAAATGGTACAACTGTTCTGCTCATATGTTGTGGATAGGTGAGCGCACACGTCAACTAGATCATGCTCATATTGAGTTTTTCCGTGGGATCCATAATCCAATAGGCGTGAAAGTCGGACCAAGCATGCAAGGTGATGAACTAATTCGTTTAATTGATGCGTTAAACCCTGATAATACGTCAGGACGCTTAACGCTAATTACGCGCATGGGGGCTGACAACCTTGAGCAGAAATTACCGGCCTTGTTACGCCGCGTGAAGCAAGAAGGGCGTAATGTAGTCTGGAGTTCAGATCCTATGCATGGTAATACCTTCAAAGCATCAAGCGGGTATAAAACGCGCAACTTTGACGCGATATTACGTGAAATACAACAGTTCTTCGCTGCCCACCGTGCTGAAGGTACGCATGCTGGTGGTATTCATCTAGAAATGACTGGCCAACATGTAACAGAATGTACTGGTGGTGCTTATCAAATTAGCGATGACGATTTAGCACAAGCGTACAAAACCCAGTGCGACCCACGTTTGAACGCAGACCAAGTGCTAGAAATGGCATTTTTAGTTGCTGACCACCTCAAGGTAAGTTAAGGAATCACATTGCGCCCAAAGCCTATCATATGTTATAAATGAAAATAGTTTTCATTTGTATTGATAAGTGAGGGTGCTATGACTCTTTGGGATATTCCGGCAAAAAAATCAGCGCTGATTAGCGGTCTAGATAATTCACTAGTACCGGCGGTAATGAATCGCTTATTGGAAATGGGATTGAGCGATGGTCAAACTGTTCGCTGCCTGCGTCGCAGCCCTCTGCGCGGGCCTCTCGTCGTTCAAATCGGTGATTGCGTATATACTCTTGAGCAAAGTATTGCCGATAAGGTTGCTATCAGCGGCCTCTCTTAATATTCCTCGTTAAACACTGACTTTGGCGTATTCAGCCATAATGCACAGTTATTAGGCATCTTTCTTATTTCTCTTAGCTACTTATTAAGTGGCTTTTTAATCAAGTATTGTAATGAAAAATATAATTTTAGTCGGTAAACCCAACTCTGGGAAAAGTCTGTTGTTTAATCAATTGACTGGAATGCGCCAAAAAGTAGCGAACTTTCCAGGTGTGACCGTTGAGCTTAAAAGCGGAAAGTTTGGAGAATACCGATTGGTCGATTTTCCTGGAGCATATTCCCTCAGTACATTGTCTAGAGATGAAGAGATAGCCGTTGAAAAAATTCATGAAGCCATGCACGACGATAACACCAGCCTCATCGTGTGTAACTTGGATGCCACGCGATTAGAACGAAGCTTGGTGTTTGGTTTACAAGTGCGGGATTTAGCCAAGCAGCATGATAAAGCCCTGATTTTCGCATTGAATATGATTGATGAAGTTGAACGATTTAGTCATCACGTGGATTGCGAGCAGTTAGGAAAAGACCTAGGTGTGGCGGTTTTTCCATTATCTGCAAAAACACTGATTGGGCTACATGAATTTAAAGTTGCTCTCAATGATATCGTTAAACAACCAGAAAAATTTATACCGACCATAAGTGTGGCAGAAGATAACAGCGTATTTAATGTTAGTCGTCTTATCGCCAAGCGGTATGGAATTCACGCGGACATCGTCCTAAAACAACAAAACCGTATTGATAGTTTTTTACTGAATAACGTGTTGGGTGGCATCGCGTTCTTTGGAATTATGTTTTTGCTTTTTCAAAGCATATTTACCTGGGCTACTCCTTTGATGGATGGGGTTGAAAATGTAATTGGTGTGCTTGCACAGATCACTACTTCTGCCATCGGCCCGGGAATAATTAACGATTTTTTGCAAGATGCGCTTTTTGGCGGGTTTGGTTCGTTCCTTGTCTTTGTACCGCAAATTATGGTCTTAACCTTCATTATAGGTTTGCTGGAAGACAGTGGCTATCTTGCTAGAGCTGCATTGATATGTCATAAGCCGTTGAGTTATTTCGGATTATCTGGTCGAAGCTTTATTCCTTACCTTTCGGGTCACGCTTGCGCAATCCCAGCAATTATGGCTGCCCGTACCATAGAGTCGCCTCGTAAACGTTTGATCACTATGATGACTATTCCACTGATGTCATGTTCAGCTCGATTACCTGTTTATGCATTGCTTATTGCCGTTTTGATCCCTGATACTACATACGTAGGCGGGTTCTTTAGTCTTCAGGGAACGGCATTCTTTGTACTGTATTTCTTAGGTATATTTACTGCTTTAACGGTCAGTGTTTTACTTGATAAATTTACTAATAGAGACAGCGATAAGGCTGAAATGCCATTTATTTTAGAATTACCTAACTACCGATTACCGCACTGGAAGCCCTTGATGCTAAGAGTTATCACCAGTGCTAAGCAGTTTATCCGCCGTGCGGGTCCCGTGATCTTTGTCGTGTCGGTTGTTATTTGGTTTTTGGGATATTTTCCAAGCCCTGAGCATGAACTACAAGGTTCATATTTAGCCGTCATCGGACAATGGATCGAACCAATTTTCGAACCATTAGGGTTAGACTGGCGCTATGGCGTTGCTATTTTAGTCTCGTTTCTGGCCCGAGAAGTATTTGTAGGCGCCTTAGGTACGTTATTTGGTATAGAAGGCGCTGATGAAAATATAGCCGGTTTAGCGGCCAATATACAAGCCGATGGACTGACACTAGGGGCAGGCCTAGGACTACTGATATTTTACGTAATAGCGCTGCAGTGCGTCGCTACGGTTGCTACATTGAAGGGCGAAACAGGTAGTAGGAAAATTGCTTGGGGGTTGTTTGTAGGCTACGGTATGCTTGCGTATAGCCTCGCATTTATCGTTTCCCATATATTTTAGAGCTTATAAAATTGTCGTTTTATTCGTGAGGAACAGCCTGTCGATTCTTACCCAGTGGACAGGCTATAATTTATTGATGTTGAATGTTCACTGAAGCAGTGATTTATCAATTTCGAAGAATTCATCACATGCATTAATTAACGAATTTGCGGTCAAAGATGGCACACCATACACTTGGGTATTAACCTTATGTTTGTCTTTTATTGCTTTTAGCAGTAAGTCAAAATCGCCATCCCCTGAAAGCAATACGACAAGATCTACATGCTCTGCAGCGTAGAGTACGTCTATAGTAATACCCACGTCCCAATCCCCCTTTGCTGAGCCATCACTGCGCTGTATAAAAGGTTTTAACTTTACGTTAAATCCAATATGTTTCAACGCCGCTTGAAACTTTTGCTGTTGAGCATCATGGCGTTCAGTTGCATAAGCATTGGCTATTACAATTTCGCCTTGTGCACTCAGGTGTTGCCAGAATTTACGATAATTAAATTGCTTTTGATATGCGTCTCGTGTGGTGTAATAGATATTCTGCACGTCTACAAAGACAGCAATTTTAGTGGCCATAGATGTTTCTAATAATATAGGTACCGATTTGTGATAATAACACTAAACATTCCTAAAATAGCTATTGTGTTTATTTTCAAACTACTGTAATGTCCGGTCTTGCTTATGAATCAACCTCCGCATTTATAAGCATTGCTGCCATTTCGGTAGCTTGTTAATGTCTTGTCTTACCTTGATCCAGTCAGCCAGCATTTAAAAAAACAAAAATATTAAGCTGAATTATTGAAAGGCGAATGAGCGAGCATATGCTTGCTATTTATCACTCCTAGACTTATATAAAGTCGCAAAGTAATCGTCAAATCTAATAGTGAAGCTTCGTTGAATTTCGCGCGTTAAAATATCGCGCTAATTGAAAGAGAGTTTTATTATGTCTTATTTATATAACGGTTCGCAGATCCGTGTTTCGCACCCAGTGCATTCTATTTCTGTAAACAAACAAAGCGTGGCATTTGCCGACAAACAAGGTCGTCAAAATACTAAATTTGCTAATGCAATTGAAGCCAAGCAATTTGTTAAATGGTTAGTTAACGCCTAATCAAAAATTAAGGTCTTAATGTCCTAAATTCATAAAAAAAAGCCTGAGTCACATTAATGTCACTCAGGCTTTTTTGTGTCTGTGGATAAATATCTTATCCCCAGACACTGACGTAAATAACCTATTTAGCCGTAGCTAAGCTTTCTAAATAACTTTCGTAATTTCCACGGAAATCTACGATGCCATTAGGCGTAATCTCAATTATACGAGTGGCAACTGACGATACGAATTCACGATCGTGACTGACAAATATTAGCGTGCCAGCATAATTTTCTAACGCCATATTCAATGATTCAATGGATTCCATATCCATATGGTTAGTGGGTTCATCCATAACCAGAATGTTTGGCCGCTGAAGCATTAGCTTGCCAAACATCATTCTGCCTTGCTCGCCTCCTGATATCACTTTAACTGATTTAGTAATTTCATTTTGTGAAAATAATAACCGACCTAAAGTACCGCGCATGACTTGTTCATCATCACCTTCTTGCGCCCATTGATACATCCATTCCATTAAGGTCATTTCTTTTTCAAATTCGTGGGCGTGATCTTGCGCATAATAGCCAATGTTGGCATTTTCAGACCACTTCACTTCCCCAGCAGTTAAATCGGTATCACCGACTAAACATTTCAACAAGGTTGTTTTACCCAAACCGTTTTCACCGATAACAGCAATGCGTTCACCGACTTCAACCATCAAATTTAAACCGTTATACAATTCGTTTTCATACGATTTATACAGGCCTGACACTTCAAGTGCTAAGCGATGTAGTTTCTTCGTTTGTTCAAAGCGTATGAACGGTGTTTGTCGGCTAGAGGGTTTAATATCATCTAATTTAATTTTATCAATTTGCCTAGCGCGGGAAGTCGCTTGTTTAGATTTAGACGCATTTGCAGAAAAACGGCTTACAAATGTCCTCAATTCGGCAATTTGTGCTTTTTTCTTGGCATTGTCTGAGACCAAGCGTTCTCGGGCTTGGGTTGACGCTGTCATGTATTCGTCGTAGTTGCCAGGGAAAAGGCGGATTTCGCCGTAATCCAAATCTGCCATATGTGTACATACACTGTTCAAAAAGTGACGATCGTGCGAGATGATGATCATAGAGCAATTACGCTCATTAAGGACATCCTCAAGCCATCGAATGGTATTGATATCCAAGTTGTTGGTTGGTTCATCAAGTAACATAATGTCAGGATCAGAGAAAATAACCTGAGCGAGCAATACGCGCAATTTCCAACCTGGAGCAATTTCGCTCATGGGGCCATAATGCTGCTCAACAGGAATACCGACACCGATCAGTAATTCACCCGCTCGTGCTTCGGCGGTGTAACCGTCCATCTCCGCAAACTCTGACTCTAAATCGGCAACACGAATACCATCCTCTTCTGTCATCTCAGGATTTGCATAAATTGCGTCACGTTCTGCTTTCACTTTCCACAGCTCAGTATGTCCCATCACTACCGTATCAATTACGCTATACTGTTCGTAAGCAAATTGGTCTTGTTTCAATTTACCAATGCGCTCACCGGGATCAGTGGAGACATTACCTGCCGATTGCTCTAAATCGCCCCCTAATATTTTCATGAAGGTTGACTTACCACAGCCATTGGCGCCGATTAGGCCATAACGATTTCCGTTACCAAATTTAACTGAGACATTTTCGAACAATGGCTTTTCGCCAAATTGCATAGTGATGTTTGCGGTCGTTAACAATGTTTTCTTCCGAGTATTTAAGGTGAAAAGTGTTATTCCTAGCCATTAATATGCCTCTTGTCTGATGTTGCTATTGCAATTCAGTTTCTAAGAAAGAAGAGGCGACTTGAGGAAAAATTCGGCGCATATTATGCCACAATTATCGGTAGCTCGGCTAACTTTAGCCCGAATTACCGATATTTTTATGACAAACGGCGGATAAATTTCGAGACAACAAATTAAATTAATACAATTACCGATTAAGTATTGCATAGGTAAAGAATCAAAATAACAACAAAGACGGTATAGGGGGCAATCAAGGGGCAAGATAACGCACTGAGTAATTAATAACGCAATTGGAAGCCGTGCGGTTTTTTCCGCAAGCGCTCAAAAGCGGTAGCGGAAAAGACCTATCGACATTAATAATTACCTTGTGTGGTTCTTACTCATCAAGGGAAGTATTGAAGTCTTCAGATAACTCAAAATCACCGGTTACCTCGCTGACATGATTATCTAAAAAGTGAATTTTTAGTTCTTTACGAAAGTCTTTACCGCGCTTGCTCATACCTCGTTTCATTTGATACAAATAATACCAAGTGTCATGATCAAACGAGTCTTCAACAACAGGCTTTCCGAGCACATATTCAACTTGCTCTTTGGTCATATTTACACGCAATTTTTCAACATCACGCTCATCTAAAAAGTTACCCTGAGGAACGTCAATTCGATAGATCCAGTCGGCACAGGCAGACAACATCAATGCGGCGGCAATCACCACCAATAAATTTCTAAACTTCATTCTTTTTTAATATCTCAGCTGTTAGGAAAATAATGACCCTGCAGGTAATTCGCTAAAGGCCGTTAGGCGAAGCATCCTAACTCAGCCAAGACAGCCTAATCAATGCATAATTGTTAAGAATTACTGATTTGTAGTAACTCTTTGGCGTTGGCGAGTGCAGAATCTGTCAATTTGTCACCTGCTAATAGACGTGCCAACTCCGCAATTCGTTCATTTTCTTGCAAAGAAATCATATGAGTTTCAGTGGTTTTCTTATCACTGAACTTAGTCACAAACATTTGATTGTGCGCGCGAGCCGCTACTTGAGGCAAATGAGTCACACATATAACCTGACAAGTTTCACCTAACTTACGCAGTAACTGACCCACTACAGATGCCGTTGAGCCACTAATACCGGTATCAACTTCATCAAAAATCATGGTTGCTACTTGGCTACTGTGTGAACTAATTACCTGAATTGCTAAGCCGATACGTGACAACTCTCCACCGGACACCACTTTTTCGATTTTATCGAGATCTTGACCTTTGTTGGTCGAAACTTTGAAATGTACGCTATCTAAACCTGACTTCTGCGGGGCACTTTGCGCTAAATGTTCAACTTCTATCTTAAACACTGCGTCACCCATATTCATCTTATGAATTTCACACTCGACTCGTTTTGCTAATTTACTTGCTGCTTTATTACGAGAAAGGCTGAGCTTTTCAGCACTTTGGAAATATAACTTCTCAAGCGCCAACAATTCATCTTTCATGCTATCAAGAAGCTCATCATCATTAGATAACTGAGACAATTCCTGCACTAAGCTTTGATGATGCGCATACAAGGCTTCAGGTTGTACCTGATGTTTCCTTGCTAAGTCTAAGGCTTGAGAATAACGCGCCTCAACCTGTTGCATTTTCATTGGATCAATTTCTAACTGCTCGGTGTAGTGTCTAAGCTCTTGAGCGGCTTCATCAATCTGGATGCTCGCTTCAGTTAACAAACCTAAGATGGGGGTAAGCGTAGGATCGTGTTCTTGCAATTCGCTGAGTATATCTATGCTGTTTTGCACTGCTGATAAGGCATTAAAATCATCAGCTTCATAGAGTTGATGAAAGGTTAATTGAGTTTGTTCAAGTAACGTTTGGCTATTACTGAGTTTCTTGTGCTCTATTTCTAGCTCAAGAAATTCGTCATCAGCAATGGCAAACTCATCAAGCTCAGTAACTTGATACGACAGCAGTTGATAACGGTCTGTTCGTTGTTGTTGTCCAGCTAACAGCTCTCGGTAATGTTTCTGTTTTTGTTGAAGTGCGCCATAATGCTGTGCAACATTAGCTAGTAGGGAAGGGTGTTCGGCAAAATTATCGAGCAAATCTCGTTGAGTCTCTGCCTTCAATATTTGCTGATGAGCATGTTGCCCATGAATACTTAGTAAATATTGGCCTAGGTTTTTGAGTTGCTGCAATGGAACTGCGGTACCATTAATAAAGGCTTTTGAACGTCCTTCGCTAGATATAACACGTCTAATTAAACAATCGTTTTCGTCGTCTAGTTCTTGTTCTTGTAGCCATTTCTGAGCAAGAGGCAAATTTGCCACATCAAAAGTGGCGCAGACTTCAGCTTTACTCGCACCCGTGCGCACAAAGCTAGCATCGGCTCTATCCCCAAGACACAAGCCTAAAGCATCAACAGAAATAGACTTACCAGCACCGGTTTCGCCTGTCACTGCTGTCATGCCTAGCGCCAAATCGATATCTAAAGATTTAACCACCGCGAAATTACGAATTGAGAGATGAAGTAACATACACAACACATGTTTAAATATACAGTAGCTGTAAATATATACATATTTTTGATGCTGTCTAGTAGTTGCCTAAAATTTATTCTAGTGTAGATGTTTAGTAGAGTTTACTACCCCAGCCTAATTTGGTGCGCAACACGTTGAAATAGTTATAATCTTTGGGATGAATTAACGATAGTTTTGCTGGGTTTTTGCGAATAATTATTTCATCACCAGGTAAGACCGTCAGTACGATGTGGCTGTCACAACTAACCTGGAGGTTGTCTCTATTTTCTGGCGATACTTTTATTCGTACTGTGCTATTCGCATCGACAACTATTGGGCGAGCACTTAGTGTATGGGGGAACATAGGCACCAAACTGAGGGCATCTAAGTTTGGAGTGAGGATAGGTCCTCCGCCAGATAAAGAATAGGCCGTTGAGCCTGTAGGGGTAGCAACAATTAGTCCATCGGAACGTTGACTAAAGACGAAATTTTCATCCAAATAGACTTCAAATTCCATCATATGAGCAACTTTTCCATGGTGCATTACCACTTCATTAACCGCAGAATTTGTACTTTGTAACTGACCGTCACGGTAAACTTCTAGCTCCAATAAAAAACGTTGTTCAATTTGGCAATCACCGTTAAATATCGTGTCTAATTGACGCTCAATATCATCTGGGTTTATGTCGGTCAAAAAGCCCAAGTTACCACGGTTAATGCCCACTACCGCAACATTGTGTTTAGCGAGTACCCTTGCTGCTCCAAGCATATTTCCGTCACCACCGACCACTATAGCTAAATCTGCCTGGGTGCCTATTGTATCGAGATCGGCTATTTCAAAGCCATTGCCTGTTAATTGTGATGCGCAACTTTGCTCTACGATCACTCTGCAGTCCTTTTGTTTAAGATAAACAATCAGCGCTTGCAAGCTTAAATTGGCTCCTTGATGGGCGTGTTTGCCTATCAATCCGACGGTGTGAAAACCCATAGTAACTCATTAAAATAGCTGATTTAGGATAGTATAATCATCCCCAGTGGTGAAAGTCATAACTTTTTATGTCTATGATTTTTCTATGGGTTCTAATGATTAATTTATAGGCGATGTGCAATCACTTTGTATCATCGTCAAGGTAACGATATTTATTTTACGGGTAATTATCTGCATATTGCGTGTATTGATGCTTTTTTTCTTGTCGTCGTTCTCTTATAGTGCATCTAATTCAATAAGTTATAAGATTTATCCATGGGCCCATTAATGTTAGATGTCGCAGGTTGTGAACTTACACCTGACGACAGAGAGTTACTCGACCATCCCCTTGTAGGTGGCGTTATTTTGTTTAGCCGCAATTACTATGACCAAAAACAATTAGCGGAACTGATCGGACAAATACGTCTGTCGGCACGCAATAACATATTAATTGGGGTGGATCATGAAGGTGGCAGAGTGCAGCGTTTTCGCCACGGTTTTAGTGCCATTCCCGCCATGGGGGAAATTTTCAATAGAAGTCATGAGGTTATGGCTAAGGCTGAGCAATACTGTGACACGTTTGGTTGGTTAATGGCGGCTGAATGTTTAGCATTTGATATCGATTTGAGCTTCGCGCCAGTGCTTGATTTAAACGGCGTGTCAGATGTTATTGGCGATCGTTCATTTCATCGCAAACCTGAGCCGCTGATTAATTTGGCCAGTCACTTTATTAAAGGTATGCATCGTGCTGGTATGAAGGCCACAGGAAAGCACTTTCCGGGTCACGGCAATGTCAAAGAGGACTCTCATATCGCGATGCCCGTCGATGGGCGTAGCTTAGCGCAAATCACCGAACTTGATATGCGTGTTTTTACTGAGTTGCATGCTAAAGGTTTATTAGACGGCATTATGCCAGCCCATGTAGTCTATCCCGAGGTGGATGATATGCCTGCTGGATTTTCTAAGATATGGCTGCAAACTTACTTACGAGAAAAAATGAATTTCGACGGTGTGATATTTTCTGATGATTTGTCTATGCAGGGTGCAGCATTTATCGGTGATTTCGCGGCACGAGCAAAAGCGGCTATGCACGCCGGTTGCGATATGGTGTTAGTGTGTAATAACCCAGATGCCGCAGCACAGGTAATCGATAGTTTACCCAGTGATACTGCTAGCAATCCCCGTTTGGCTCGATTAGCTAAAGTACCGTGTGGCGATTTTACCGCTTTAAAAAATTCACAGGAATACTCATCTGCGCAGCGTAAGTTGGCTGAATATTACGATTAGTCTTCTGTTTGAAAAATGGTTACTCAAAGTACAAGTGTGCAGGGCTGATGGTTAGTCCGTTACCACAGCACTTAGCGCTAAATTAAGTAGGATACGAATATTATGCATTTAACCCGGCAGCACTTTATATTGATTGGCCCTTTGCTCGCCATCGGATTTTATGCATTTTTACGTTACACGAACGTGGATTATCTGCCTGCGGTAACTGCTGCCATTACCACCTTAACGGTTATTTGGTGGGTAAGCGAAGCAATACCTATTCCAGCGACATCTATTGTACCTTTTGCTTTATTGCCTTTGTTTGGTGTGCTTGATCACGCAACGGCTGCTTCAGCCTTAGGTAGTCATGTAATTTTGTTATTAATGGGGGCGTTTATGCTCTCAACGGCGCTTGAGCGCAGTGGCGCTCATGAACGATTAGCTGTCTATATGGTACGAATGGTCGGGGTCAGCAGCGGCCGGCGTCTGGTTATGGGCTTTGTGCTAGCCACAGGTTTTCTCAGTATGTGGATATCAAATACTGCCACCGTGCTGATTATCCTACCAATGGCATTAGCAGTGTTATCACATGTAGATAACCCCAAATTAAAAGTTGCGCTTATTCTAGGTATTGCTTATTCAGCAAGTGTAGGCGGCCTTGGGACTTTAATTGGAACCCCGCCTAATGTGATATTTGCCGGCATTTATCAAGAGCAAACCGGACAAGAGTTTGGTTTTCTGGCGTGGATGAAAGTGGGAATTCCCGTTGTTGTGGTGTGTTTGCCGATTATTGCCTTGTGGCTGACGCGCAATGTCACACTTGAGCAGGACATAGAATTACCTGAACTAGGCCCGTGGCGTAAAGAAGAGTCTCGGACCTTATGGGTTTTTGGTTTAACCGCATTAGCATGGATCACGCGTAACGAGCCATTCGGTGGCTGGAGCGGTTGGTTTGATATCTTTTATGCCGGCGACAGCACTATTGCGCTTACGGCCGTTGTGGTGATGTTTATTGTGCCAAATGGCAAAGGTAACCGCTTATTAGATTGGGAAACGGCTAAGTCGATCCCTTGGGGGATATTGTTACTGTTTGCTGGTGGTATTGCATTAGCGAAAGGATTTAGTGCATCTGGCTTAAGTCAGATTTTGGGTGATTGGTTACTTGGTTTAACCAGCTTGCCGTTAGTTATGGTTATTTTGGCCATTTGTTTAATTGTGACTTACCTCACTGAAATCACCAGTAATACAGCAACCGCAACCTTGCTTATGCCGATTTTAGCTGTGGCTGCTGTGTCATCGGGTAACGACCCTGCATTATTTATGATCCCCGCCGCTATGGCTGCAAGTTGTGCCTTTATGTTACCCGTCGCTACTGCCCCGAATGCTATTGCTTATGGCACCGGTGAGATTGAGATAAAAGATATGGTTAAGGAAGGGGCCATTTTGAGCTTTTTGATTTCAACGATTGTGGGTCTAATATGCTTTGCACTGTTGCGTTAATATAGCCAATAGTTAGACCGTCACTTCACTCTGAACACGGGCATGCCGTACAAATATTCCAAACAACATGAATACATATTGTGCAAAGCTATCTTTATTATTGCTAATTTGGTGCAATAAAATCAGACACTTACCCTCAATCCCTTAATTAACGGGATACGCCTCTATGGCATTAATACTGCACAGAGTAGCCCCGCAAAGCATTAGGGCTAGGCTCAGATGTATATTAGTCAGTTAATTTAAGGAGTCAGTATATGATGAAAGTAATTGGGGTAGCGTTTAGCTTATTTATGGTTGGTAATGTGCATGCTGAAACGTTTGACTGGGGCGCCTTAAAACTTAGTCGCATTGATCTACAATTGCCTTTGCTTACGGTACAAGGTGAAAACGGGCTACTAGCCTGTGGCTATGTTGACGTTGACACGTGTAATAAAACCGGCGAAGCATGTGCCATTGTATCTGGCGTGCGTACTCATGATGATATGCTGACAAAACCAGTACTGGCTGTATCAAATGCGGCTCGTTTATTAGGCGTAGAGATGGGTATGACCGGCACACAAGCATTGGAATTAATGCGTTAATTTATTAAGATTATTATTTATAACTAAGCTTTTTAACTCCCAGCGTGAGGCGTTTAGCATAAGTGCCTCACGCTGGGGTGATATCATAATTAACCAACAACTGCGCTATCAATATTTACCACCGAAGGGTGACGGTACTTTGTGTCTAACAGTGTACCTCGCCAACTGTTATCAGCATGAGCGTTAGCGGTGGTTTCTCGTATTAATTCAAACACGGCGGCTACTGCGGCATTTTTTCGTTGATGATCTGATAATCGTAAATACACATCGCGTTTTAATTCAGGTTGAATAATCTTAATGGCTCTTATTTGCTTACTCGCTTCTAAATGACAAGTGGCAGATGACGGGTAAATGGCTAAGCCAAAACCTTGTGAAACATAATGTAAGGTCGTCATTAACTGACCAAATGCGTTTCTCGTTTTAAGTTTAATCCCTAAGTTGTCAGCTTCAGCGGTTAATAACACTGGTAGAGCGTCTCGTCTATCGGGCATAAATAGCTCGTAGTCTTGTAATGACTCAAAGGGAATGGAACCGTACAATGACAATTCGCTATAACTGGGGTTTTTCGGGCGAGGGGATATGTATAAATACAATTTCTCGCTTAACAGGGGCAAGGTGGTTGCCGCGTTTTTATTCAGTTCTGCGTTGTAGCATAAGGCGATATCTATTTTCTGATCTGCAAACCAATTTTCTACCTTATAAGATGGTCCGACCCTAAACGCTAGTTCAACATTAGGGAAACGATGTTCAAGTTCAGTTTGTAATTGGATCGATAATACATTGCAGATAGATTGACTCAGGCCTACAACCACTTTGCCTTTACATTGGGTTTGCTGGCCAATAATCTCCAGTTTCGCCTTGTCTATTTGATTTAAAATAAGCCGGGCGTGTTCTTCAAATTGCTCACCTGCGGTGGTCAAAGCAACACCACGAAAATTACGTTCGAACAGTTTTATTTTCAGTTCGTGCTCTAAATTTGCAAGTTGTAAACTGATTGCGGGTTGGGCCACGTCTAAAATTTTTGCTGCGCCTGATATGCTTCCTTGCTCTGCAGTTGCTAAAAAATATTCTAATTGTTTTGTGTTCATCACATTGTCCAAATTAACCTAGTGTTTTACATAAAGTATTTTTGCTACTGATCGATAAACTGCAAGCATTATACCGAAATGGGCTTTTGCTTATTCGTTGAGCATATATTCGATATGGGTTTATCAAATACACACTACAAACGTTGTTTAAACCGATCAAATCTAATTTCTTACTGCTCAATTCACATCTACAAAAATGCTGCTTCGTTCAGGGTTTATTTGTTATTTCTTATTAAACGCAATTTTGATGCCGAATAACTTATCCATTTTTTGTACTTTTAAATTTTTTGGTTATTTAACTTACCTATTGTATCGCTGTGTCCCGCGTAAGATAAGGGGGGTGTAACAAAATATGGGGCGGCTCAACATTATTGTGCGTTCTGTCATTCAGTGTGTGCCGTTAGCATACTAATCTGATTTTTCGACTTTCCAGCAACGCTTAATTAGGATTCACCTTAGATTATTTATGCTAAATATTACTCGAAGACAATTTCTCAGTTATGTAGGGGCAGCAGGTGGTTCATCCGCTTTACTCAAGACCAGTCTCGCTTTAGGGTTAATGCCTGATGACAATTACGCAGGCCCCGTCAAAATCAAGCCTGCAGCGAATGGCGAGCAACCCACGGCCCTTATTTTAGGCGCTGGTGTAGCGGGCTTAGCCACAGCCCTCGAATTAGAAAAAGCCGGTATTCATTGCACTATTTTAGAGGCCTCTTTTCGACCTGGTGGGCGTAATTTAACTGTGCGCAATGGGGACAAAATCGATGAAATGGGCAACCCACAAATTTGCCAATTCGATAAACAAGATAATTTGTTTTTTAACTGCGGTCCTGCACGAATTCCTGGTCACCATAGACGTCTGTTGCACTATTGCAGAGCATTGAATGTGCCATTACAGATCAAAGCTAATAGTAGCAAGATGGCTTATTTTCACGATGATGATTCACTGGGTGGTAAACCTAAACGCATTATCGAGTACCACACTGACGTACGTGGTTTGATGTCAGAATTGCTTTGGAAGTCAGCTGAAAACAATCAATACGATCAATTATTAAGTGAAGACGATGTTGCCAAGCTGATGAAGTTTTCCCAGACTTACGGCGACTTGACTGAAAATGGTAAATATATTGGTAGTGGACGTGCGGGCTCTACGACTGACCGCATGTTGGAGTTTCCTAAACCCCATGCACCTATTGAATTAAAAGCTATGCTCGACAGCCAATTTTGGTATGGCGGGTTAATGGGCGCTGAACTCTACGATTGGTGTGAACCATTAATGGAGCCTGTAGGCGGCATGGATGGCGTAATAAAGGGCTTTTTGCGCAACCTAAAAAACCAACCGGTATTAAATGCTCAGGTTAAGAAAATTTATAACCGTGATAACGGCGTGGAAGTGACGTACGAGCAGGGCGGTCAGCTGCATACCGTGCAAGCTGATTACTGTTTCAACAATATTCCAGCCTACTTTATGGCCGGTATCGACAACAACTTCTCAACTGATTATCAGTCTGGCTTAGACAGCGTAAAACGTGGGCACTTATTCAAAATTGCGTACCAGATGAGTGAGCGCTTCTGGGAGCGAGACGGTATTTACGGTGGCATTAGTTATACCACAGATCCTATCGGTCAAATTTGGTATCCGTCACATGATATTCACGCACAAAAAGGCATCTTGCTCGGTGCCTACACTTGGGATCCTAAAGTGGGGGCTATGTTTGAAAAAATGACGCCACAAGAGCGACTTACCGCTGGTGCTTTATATGCCGAGAAAATTCATCCTGGTTATAGCAAGTACATTGAGAATGGTATCAGCATCCCTTGGGCGCGAATGAATCACCAAATGGGGTGTGGTATGCGCATGAGTCCAGAAGATTTTGACCAGTACTACCGACTTCTGCAAAAACCTGAGGGCCGGCATTTTATGATTGGCGATCAAATTAGTCATCATAGTGGTTGGCAAGAGGGTGCATTGGCATCTAGCGAACAAGCATTACAACAATTTAACCGATTAGTCAGTTCTAACACTAAAAGTGGAGAAGCCAGTCATGTCGCTTAAATCTACTCTATTTATTCTGTTTTTTGCCACTGTCACAAGCCCTATATATGCATCAGAAGCGCCGACACCTGAAGGGTTAGAGTACTGCACTGTATGTCACGGTAGCCAATTGAAAGGTAATGCCAACATAGGAGCGCCTAGACTCGGTGGTTTATCAAGATGGTATATAGAGCGCCAACTTACCAATTTTAAAAACGGTGTTCGTGGCGCTCATTCCGACGATGCAACAGGCAGTGAAATGCTAGCCATGGCAAGACATTTAACGGCTAGTGATATTTCTGCTATTGCCGCATGGATAGGTAAAACTGAATCGCCTGCACCTGAACCAACTATTCACGGAGATATTGAGGCCGGTAAAAGTCTTTATCAAGCCTGTGCTGCTTGTCATGGAGCTGATGCATCAGGCAACAAAGCCATAGGCGCGCCAGCTTTGAGCGGTATCAATGATTGGTATTTACTGACTCAAATTAATCACTTCCGTTCAGGTGTTCGAGGCTCTGAGCCGAAGGATGTTTACGGACAACAAATGAAAGCCGCCGTTTCTATGGTGCAATCAGATCCTGATGCGGTAAATCTTGCCGCTTATATCAACCAACTTAATTAATCTTTGGAGTAACACATAAATGAAAAAACACGTCCTACTTGCAGCAGTCGCCTTATTCAGTGCAAACAGTTTTGCTGAAGTAACGCGCCATGCGTTGCCAAATAATAATCCGTTTCCAATTTCTCGTGCGGTTGAAGTCACTCCAGATACTACATTGATTTTTCACGCTGGTATGACGCCAGGCCCAGTGAATGCAGAAGCAGAAAAGGGAAGTCGCGAGTACTACGGTGACACCGAAACCCAAGCATTAAGTGTTTTTAAACGCTTAGAAGGCTCGTTCAAAGAATTAGGCGTCGGTTTTGGTGATGTCATCAAAATGCAGGTCTTTATGGTCGGTGACCCAGAGATGGGTGGGAAAATGGATTTTGCTGGTTTTATGAAATCTTATAGTAAATATTTCGGAACTAAAGAACAGCCTAATAAACCGTCGCGTTCAGCTTTTCAAATCGCAGGATTGGCCGGTGGACCAAATATGTTGATTGAAATCGAAGTCGTGTTAGCAAAGCCAGAATAATTGGCCAAGCAACTCAGAGGCCCACTAAGGATTAGTGGGCAGTGCAACAACGGAAATTTGTAAAGTTAATTAGCTCGCAAGAATTTAAAATAATAAAAGGTGAACACACATGCTTAAGCAAAATAAACTTAGCAAAGCAATAAAAACCGGTTTGATGACATGCGCCATCAGTACAGTAGCGTTATCGTCAGCAATGGCACAAGAAACCCAAGCGCCTGATGAGGCTGCAGTAGATGCATCCTACGAAAAAGTGGTTATTACCGGCTCTCGCGGTGCGCCCAGATCATTAGCGGACTCTCCAGTACCAGTTGACGTATTAAGTGAAGATGACTTAGCTAGCGTACCGTTTTCCGATACCAATGATATTTTAAAAACCTTGGTACCGTCTTATTCACTGCAACGTCAGCCTATTTCAGATGGCGCTTCGTTTATCCGCCCAGCTACTTTACGTGGTATGCCAACGGATAAAACTTTAGTGTTAGTTAACTCAAAACGCCGCCACCGTTCAGCCTTGGTGCAAATCGGTGGTTCAGGTACCCAAGGACCAGATATCGCGACTATTCCGGCTTCTGCTCTTAAAGGTGTGGAAGTATTAAGAGATGGTGCGGCTGCCCAATATGGTTCAGATGCTATCGCAGGGGTTATTAACTTCGTCTTAAAAGATAATGATGAAGGGGGTTCTTTCTCTGTTGAAGGTGGTCAGTATTATGAAGGCGATGGTGATCAAGTAACCATTACCGGTAACATTGGTTTTGCTCTAGGCGAAAAAGGTTTCTTTAGCTTGTCAGGTGAATACGCCGATTCAGATTCAACTAATCGTGGTGAGCAATACTGTGAAGACTGGTTTTGTGCTGACGCGAGCGACCCTAGGGGCGCTGCTAATCCATACTTAAGCGATCCTGACTTTGTTGCCGGTTTGGCGAATGCAAATTTAGGTGGCGAGAACGTGGTTCAGCCTTGGGGTCAGCCAAATACCTCTGCTACCCGAGTATTTTTTAACTCTGGTTATGAATTTAACGATGATATGAAGTTCTACGCTTTCGGTAACTATTCAGAAAGTGAAGGTGATGCATCATTCTATTATCGTTATCCAGGTAACGGTACCATTGAAGATTTACGCCAAGAAGATGGTTCGATCTATAGCCCGTTAGAGAAATTCCCTGGTGGCTTTACGCCGCGCTTCTTTGGCGATATTACTGACTTCTCATTTGTTGGTGGCTTGGAAGGTGAGTTCGCTAATGGAATGACCTATGATTTCAGCGGCCGTTTTGGCTCTAACGAAATCAAATATACCTTGAAAAACACCATCAACCCATCGATGGGCGCTGATTCACCTACGACATTCAAACCAGGTAATTTGATCAACGAAGAAACGCAATTTTCAGCAGATTTCACTAAATACCTTGATTTCGGCATGTATTCAGATGTGTTGTTTGCATTTGGCGCAACCTATATGGATGAGAGCTACGAATTAGAAGGTGGCGATGAAGACTCTTATTCTGCAGGACCCTATTCTCTGCCAGATCCTTGGGGATTTTGTGATGATAATGGCGGTGCTACCGCCGCAGGTCTAGCCGTTATTGGCAATGGTTCAACATTAAATTGTGCTGATAGTGATGATGCTGTTTATACAGCAGTGGGTGTTGGCTCCAATGGCTTCCCTGGTTATTCCCCTGAATATTCTGGGAAATACGATCGTGATATGTACGGTATCTATGGTGATGTCAGCAGTGATGTAAGTGAATCTTTGTACTTACAAGCAGCTATGCGTTATGAAGATTATTCAGATTTTGGTTCGGAGCTAGTGGCAAAACTTGCCTTTAAGTACAGTCTGAATGACGACTTCAATATGCGCGGCTCAGTGGGTACGGGTTTCAGAGCACCGACACCAGGTCAGCAAGGTACCACTAACGTTTCTACTCGTTTACCTGATGGTTTGCCGGTTGCTACAGGCTTGTTCCCGGCATTAAGCGCTGTGGGTCAAGCATTAGGTGCAGAAGCACTTAAACCTGAAAAATCACTTAACTATAGCTTGGGCGTAACAGGCAGTATTGATGATTTGAACGTGACGCTAGATTTCTATCGTATCGAACTTGAAGATCGTTTCTATGCGGTATCTACTTTAGATGTTTCGACGGATGAAACAGATGCTGATGCATATGCTAACTATCTTAAATTAGAAGCGGCTGGCGTAGCCGGTGCCAACACTATCGGTGGCGTTAACTACTTCCAAAATGCGTTTGATACCGTCACTAACGGTATGGATTTTGTGGTGACTTACACCATGGGTGATACGGTACTTAGCACCTCTATCAACTATAACAAAACTGAAATTGATTCTGATGCATCAGACTTCTTGAACGCTGAAGATCAATATGATTTAGAAAATGCGATACCAGAATGGCGTGGCGTGGCATCGGCTAAACATAGCTTTGATGCATTGACCTTGTTGGTACGTGCTAATGTATATGGTTCATATACTAATGCTATCGCGTCTGATGCTTCCACTAAACAAGACTACGATCCAACTGTATTCTTTGATTTAGAAGCTAGCTACAAAATCTCTGACAATGTCACTATTGCAGCGGGCGCACGTAACATCTTTGATGAATACCCTGACAAAGATAATGGCGATGAGTGTTGTGGTGCAGTTTACTGGTCAAGCAACATTGTTGATTGGCAAGGCGGTTACTACTACATGCGTTTGAATACTGTTTTCTAACCTTAGGTAACTCAGTAACAAACATGAAAAAGCGGCTCACGAGCCGCTTTTTTTATTTTAATTTCTAACCTAAACCAACCGTTGTCTTGATCATTAGCACTTTAGTTATTACTTTTGGGGGGCTCGTAGCGGCGAATTTGTACCACCATACCAAACAAGGGGTGGTCAAAATAATGTAGCTGTTTAGATATCACCCGGCGAAGCTGATCAAAGTGGTAGCTTTGTAAAAAATTATCCGTTTTAACGTCGGTTTCGCCTGGTAGGGATAACGTTATTGGTGCCCTGAAATCCAAATTGCTGTCGATGTGCAAATAAGGCGTGCGACCAACATTTTGTAGGTAAACACTCACGTCACCCTCTAGCTGCCATAGTGGGCGTTCGGCTACTTGGGTAAAGTCTTGCGGATCGATGCTGGTTGCATTGAGATCAGGTAAAGATTCCCTTAAATCGACGATTTTAGCTGGCTCTGGTGAGCGCAAAGCGGCATTTATTTGGGTAAATAATGCGTCATTCGATAGGCCTACTGGCGCTACTTGTTGCGCTAGTTCGTCGGCTAGAAAACGGCTGTCTTGGTTTTCGATATTTACTTTTTCAATTTTTCGTTGGCCATCTTGAGCAAATTCAGTGGCGTAATTTTTACCTGCGATCAACTTGAACGGTTGCGCTTTATCATGACCGAATACCACAGGCTGACGCCAAGTAACATGTAGTATCGGTGTCAGGTCTTTTTGCCAGCGAATATGTTCTTCAAGTTTAACCAGTTGTTGCTCACTTTTGGGCAGTAGATAGGCGCTTTGACGATTGGGCCATTCCACACCATCAATATTTAGTGGAACGTTCGCAGGCTGAGGTTCAGGTATTAGGTGATCGTATGGCCCAGCCAACAACACTCTGTCCTGAGAAAAGCTACAAGGGAGTGTTGCAGGTAGTTGCCAATTGACCCATTTAGGCGGGGTCATCATGTATTGATAACTCACCACGTCTGTATCTTGCGAGCCGTTTGGTTCTTCATCGCCTGAATTATCACCTTCGACTTGTGCGAAGCTATCACGAGCATTAGCGGCTGAATTAATATTCAAAACGCCTTCTGTCAACGGATTTAATTGAGTTTCAAGATGTGAGAAATCAGCTACTGCAAAAATATCATTTACCAAGGCTAACGGTTTTTGCCCCTCAGGCTCTGGACTATCAGAACTATTTGCCACTGACATGTTGCAAATAGGCAAGCCGGCACTAACGTAAGTCAAGTTCGGCGATATATAGTCACTGAGCAGATCCAAGGCAGTCTGCGAGGCAAACTTAGGTTTTTGATGATCGAAGCTCTCGGCAATGGATTGCGTTGATATATTGCGTTTGAAAACGATAACCTCCACATCAAACCACCAGTCATTGGCATGAGCACGTGTGGCTAGGGCACAACTTAGCGCTAAAAGTGTGATAGCGAGTGTTGGTTTACCCAATTTTTTTGTGGGTATTGATGTTGAACGATGACTAAAAATTTTTGGCATTAAGCGGCTCGTAGTTGCTGGCTAAATTCATTTAACATATCCAGGATAAGTTGCAGTCTATCGCTGGCTGATTCGGTTGGCACATTAAACTTCAATTTATTTGCACCTTCCAAACGATAAATGCGCGGCTGAGACTGGATAAGCTTAATGATAAACCTTGGATCTATTTGGGTTTTGTCTGAAAACTCGATTGCGCCACCTGCATTATTGGCTTCAATTTTACTGATACCTATTTGCTTGGCCACGAGCTTCATCAAGCTTATTTGCACGAGGTTTTTGGCTGCATCAGGCAGTAAGCCAAAGCGATCGATGAGTTCGATTTGTAACTCGTTGATCTGTCTTTCGTTTTTGCAGCTCGCGAGCTTTTTATATAAAGATAAACGTGTATTCACATCATTAATATAATCGTCTGGGAATAACGCAGGTAGGCGCAGTTCAATCTCAGTTTGATTGGCCAATGCTGCATCAAGAGATGGTTCTTTACCCTCTTTTAATGCTTCAACCGCTTGTTCGAGCATCTCCATATACAACGTAAAACCGATGGTAGTAATTTGCCCAGTTTGGTCGTCACCGAGTAGCTCTCCCGCACCACGAATTTCTAGGTCGTGGGTGGCTAATGCAAAACCAGCACCTAAATCTTCAAGTGAAGAGATCGCATCAAGTCGTTTAATCGCATCTTTGCTCATGCGTTTTGGATGGGGCGTTAGCAAGTAAGCATAAGCCTGATGATGAGAGCGTCCAACACGACCACGTAACTGGTGTAGTTGGGCCAAGCCTAGGTGATCAGCTCGGTCCATAATAATGGTATTGGCTGAAGGCACATCAATACCGGTTTCAATAATCGTGGTACAAACCAGTACGTTATGTCGCTGATGGTAAAAATCACCCATGACTTTTTCTAATTCGCGTTCGCGCATTTGACCGTGACCAATGGCCACTCGGGCTTCCGGTATAATCTCGGCTATTTCTTCGGCGGTACGCTCAATGCTTTCGACTTCATTATGCAGGAAGTATACTTGACCACCCCGCAAGATTTCTCGCATGATCGCCTCGCGAATCAGCTCTTTACTGCGCTGCTGAACAAAGGTTTTAATGGCTAAACGTTTGGCTGGTGGCGTGGCAATAATCGATAGATCACGCATACCGGATAACGCCATATTTAGCGTTCGTGGTATGGGCGTTGCGGTTAAGGTTAGAATGTCCACGTCTGAACGTAGGGCTTTAAATTTTTCTTTCTGACGTACGCCAAATCTGTGCTCTTCGTCGATAACAACCAAGCCTAAGTCGGCAAATTTAATATCGTTTTGTAGTAGCTTATGCGTGCCGATCACGATATCGACTTTGCCATCTGTTAAGCCTGCCATGACATCTTTTTGGTCTTTGGCATTAGCGAAACGAGACATCACCTCTATTTTGAAAGGCCAGTCTGCAAAGCGGTCTTTAAAGTTTTCATAGTGTTGCTGGGCGAGTAGGGTAGTGGGCACCAAAATCGCTACTTGTTTACCTTGATTAGCGGCGATAAAAGCGGCTCGCATAGCGACTTCGGTCTTACCAAAACCTACATCACCACAGACTAATCGGTCCATGGCGTTGCTGCTACCCATATCTTGAATAACCGCATTAATAGCTTGTTGCTGATCTAAGGTTTCTTCAAACGGGAAACTATCACTGAAGGCTTGATATTCGTCCCAGGCTATTTTGTACGAATAGCCTGGTTTGGCGGCGCGTCTGGCGTAAACATCGAGCAGTTGAGCGGCCACATCTCGGACGCGCTCGGCTGCCTTACGTTTGGCTTTACTCCAAGTTTCGGTACCCAGATTATGTAACGGGGCTTTTTCTAGATCGCCGCCACTGTAGCGACTAATTAAATGCAGTGCTGATACGGGCACATATAGTTTGGCCTGTTTGGCGTATTCAATAGACAAGTATTCTGTGGTGATACCGCCTGCGTCTAATGTTTGCAGGCCAAGGTAACGTCCCACGCCGTGATCTAAATGCACCACAGGCTGGCCAATGGCAAGCTCTGCTAAATTACGGATAACCGCGTTTTCGTCTGTTGCTTGGCGTTTATCTCGTAAACGACGCTGGCTTATTTTGTGCCCAAGTAACTCGGTTTCTGTGATAAACGCCAGCTCATGATTGTCTTCAAACAACACGAAACTGTGCTCAGCTAAACCAATGGTGATGCCTATCTGCTCTTTACTCTTGTTAAAGGCGTCTAGGTGTTCAAAAGCTTTGGGCTTAATGCCCGCCTTGGACAATAAATCCAGTAGGCTTTCACGGCGACCTTGAGATTCAGCGCTAAACAAGACTTTGCTATCGCTTTTAAGCCAGTCTGCTACTCGCTGCTTGAGCGTTGCCCAAGGCACTTTGTTCTGGGATTTAATCGCGATATCGCCGATGGTGCGAGTCTCGAAATTGGTCACGCCAGCTTTTTGTTCCTTGGCGTTGTGATCTATGGTGATACGCGGCCATTTTTTAAACGCGCCAAACAGTTCTTCGTTGCGTAAAAATAAGTCTGCAGGCGACATTAATGGGCGGCTTAAGTTATAGCGTAATTGATCGTAGCGCTCGTTAACGTCCTTCCAGAAAAATTCACAGGCGGAGGCCAAATCACCATGCATCATCAGCAATGTATCCGGATGCAGGTAATCAAATAAAGTGGCTGTGTGAGCGAAAAATAGCGGTAAGTAATATTCGATGCCGCCGGGCATCATGCCTTTACCCACTTGATAATAAAGCGAATCTTTGGCGTTGTTCGGGTCGAATTTTTCTAAATACTGTTGGCGAAATAGTGCGATACCGTCTTTATCAGTGGGAAATTCCCGTGCGGGTAACAATTTTATTTCATCAATTTTGTCGCCAGAACGTTGGCTGTCGGGATCAAAGTAGCGAATGCTGTCAATGTCGTTATCAAACAAATCGATTCGAAACGGTTGCTGACTACCCATGGGAAATAAATCAATAATACTACCACGTATCGAAAACTCACTATGACCCATAACCTGATTAACATGCTGGTATCCAGCGCGCTCTAGACTCAAACGAAAAGCATCGAGGTCTAAGGTTTGATTCACTTTTAAAATCAGCAAATATTTGCTTAAGTAATCTACCGGTGCCATGCGCAGCATTAAGGTATTCACCGGCACTATAAATACGCTGTTTTGGGCTTGTGTTAGCCGGTACAGGGTTTCAAGGCGCTGTGAGATAATATCCTGATGGGGAGAAAAATTATCATAGGGCAGGGTTTCCCAATCGGGAAAAAGCTGCACTTGCACTTTTTTTCCGAGTAAGAAAAAGCTCAATTCTTTTTCTAATTTCATTGCGCTGGGGGTATCAGCGGTGACCAACAGAATTGGCCCTTTGGTTTTGCCTGCTGCATTGGCAATCGACATGGCTAAGCTACTGCCATGAAGGTTGCCCCACTGGATTGCATCTCCTTGGCCTTTGGCCAAGGTCGGATTAAAAATACTTGTTGTCATGTAGGTCAGTCGTTCTTTTGGTGCTTGGCGCGTTTGCGAAGCTGCGCCGTTTGAAGATGTAAACTGGCACGTACGAGAAGATCTTGGTCCTCTTCACGAATACAGTTATAAATGAGTGAAACGTGGTGTTTTTCACCCACTTGTTCACATTTGATGACTTCGCCATAGCAAAAAATTGCCGACGCTTCTTCTTTTAGAAATAGCTTAAGTTCAATATTCTGCTCGACACTGTAGGGCTCATCACACATCACGACTATGCCCCCCCCGCCAAATCTATAAGACTCGTAAGCAAGGCTGGGGTCATCTTGCTGCTGCAGTACTAATGACATCAATAAGTCTATTTTACGGGATTGTGCATTCAAAAAATTTGCCAGTTCAGCGGCATGTTCACCCATATTACGCAACGGCCGCAGTGCCTGTGCATCAATAGCGGAGGCTTCGCTAGCCACGCGAAAGGCATAGGGCATATGTTCACTTAGGTCTTCTGCTTCGGGCAGCACAAAATTTGGCTCAAGCGCTTTGAAATTAACGCGAATAGCGTGCTCTATAGTAAAGAACTCATTGAACTGCTGCTGTTTTTCTTCAAGGCTTAAGCCGTGCATGTATTCTCCGCTATTTATCCTGCCACTTAGGGCCTTTACCTAATCAATTACTCGGCAACTCGCTGACCAGCTTAACCCAAGGGAAATATAAGATAAATTCCAAAGATTCTTTGCGTTAAGTGCGTTGGTTTAACATTGTAACCTTGTTTGCACTATGACCAGAGCGTATTATTCAAAAAACGTTTTACTTTACCATGAGTTAAGCGATTATTTATTATCGCGTTTGTCGTGCATCGTTATTGTTAACGCTGAATTATCCCTAACCCTTGGCTAAGAGTCTATTGCAAGCATGTTTCACTCTGTTTCCGCATTTATCGGTTTGCGTTATGCAAAATCTTCTAAAGGTAACCATTTTATTGCGTTTATCAACGCTTTTTCAGCTATCGGTATTGCGCTTGGCTTAATGTCTTTGATTGTTGTTTTGTCGGTAATGAACGGTTTTGAAGGTGACTTAAAAGACCGTATTTTAGGTATTGCGCCCCATGTTGTGGTCGATACGAGAGGTGCTAACAATGAGATCATTTCATCGCTTGGGCAGTTGCCTGGCGTTGCGGCTACCAGTGACTTTATTGAAACCGAAGGGGTCATTCAATCGCCTCGTAGTTTAGAAGGCGTGATGATCCAAGGCGTAGAGCCTGAGGTGACCGGACAGCATTCTATTATTGCCAACAATATGTTGGTAGGGCAGATCAGCGATTTAACCCCTGGCAGCTACGGCATTGTTGTTGGGCGAGCACTGGCAACACGAATTGGTTTGCGAGTAGGCGAGCAAACGCGAATTATTTCAGCCCAAGGTAGTGTGTTTGGGCCATTTGGTCAGATGCCCAGCCAGCGTTTATTCACTGTTGTTGGGGTGTTTGATGTGGGTTCTGAACTTGACGCCAAAGTGATCCTGATGAACATCAAAGACAGTGCCAAACTTATGCGTAATAAAGTCAGCCGTATCGCCCAAACTCGCTTGTTCTTACAGGATCCATTCGAGTATAAAACGGTGGTAGAAAAGGTCTCGGAACTAGGTCTGGCGAGTGATGATTGGCGCACACGACAAGGCCCGCTATTTGATGCGGTTAAAATGGAAAAGAACATGATGGCGTTAATGCTGCTGCTGATTATTGCCGTGGCGGCATTTAATATCGTATCGGCATTGGTCATGGTCGTGACCGAGAAAAAAGGCGATATCGCGATATTGCTAACCCAAGGGTTATCTCGGGGGCGCATTATGAAGGTGTTTTTATTTAATGGTTTATATAACGGTATTAAAGGGACGTTTTTTGGGGTCTTAGGGGGCTTGATTCTGGTCAGCCAACTTAACAATATACTCAGCATACTAAATGTGCCGATTATGGCTGCCACAGGCGGCGAGGGCTTACCTATTATTATGCATTGGCATCAAATCGTTATGCTCATCGTGTTTTCGTTATTATTGTGTTTTGTTGCCAGTATTTATCCTGCATATCGGGCATTAAAAGTCGACCCTGCTAGCGCGTTGAAATACGAATAAGCCAGTGTGCATGGTGTTGAGTTCGTCATAAATATGCAATATTGCCCATCTCTTATTGCATAATTTCAGTGTATAATAGGCGATGTTTTCATATTCGCACGCTGGCTTGTAGTGTTAAGCAATCAGTGGCAGTTCACGCTTTAAAGGGTTTTTCGATGGAAAAAACATTTATCACCGCTCAGCAGTTATTAGAAGATTCATTCCGCTTAGCATCAAAAGTATACGAAGACGGTTTTCGTCCCCAGTTCATTATTGGTATTTGGCGCGGTGGCGCGCCCATTGGTATCGCAGTGCAAGAGTATTTCGATTTCAAAAAAGTAGAGACAGACCACATCGCTGTGCGTACCTCTTCTTATTACGGTATTGATCAACAATCAAAAACTATTAAGGTTCATGGTTTACATTACTTGATTGAAAATGCCAATGCAGAAGATGACTTGCTAATCGTAGATGATGTCTTTGACTCTGGTCGCAGTGTTGATGCATTGATCACTCAGATCAAGAAGCTATCTCGCGCAAATATGCCTAAAAACGTGCGTATCGCGTGTCCTTATTACAAGCCAAAAAATAATAAAACGGACATTGTTCCTGATTACTTTGTGCATGAAAGTGAAGAGTGGTTGGTGTTCCCTCATGAGATTTCAGGTTTGACACCAGATGAAATTATTAATGGCAAAACTGATTTGGCCAACGTACGAGATATTTTGGTGTAAAGCATATCAAGCCAGCACATAGATTTTATATAAGGAGCATTAATGCTCCTTTTTTTGTGCCTGAATAAGCGAATGGTAAAACGCCTATATCGCATTCATTGTCCGCCAAGGGTTTAGCTAATCAAAGCGTTATCTAGACAGGCACATTAGGCATTATTATATAGCTTTATATTTGATGGCTTAAAAGCTAAATAATTTAACTGTATTGTTTGTTTTCCAGCGTTTTTTGGCCGCGATTTGCTCATGACGTTTTTCAGACTCGAACATCCAGTGCTTATTTGCCGCAACAAGATTTTTACTTGAGTCTTGTGCCCATTCTGCGCGAGCTTCTTGGGAAACGAACATATATAACTTGCCTTCTTGCAGCGTGTAAATAGCGGGATTGGCTATCACGTCTTTTTCCATCACCAGAGATTGCGCACACAGGCCACCAAACTCAGGCAAATACTGAGCAGGGTTATTAGCAAATTTTTGTTGATTCTCTTCACTCGTAAAGAGATAGCGTTCGCCATGATAAACCGCTTGAAAGGCATCATTACCCTTTTGAGCGCCGCTTAAATTGAAATACGTTGTTGCGTCATATCCTCCTAATGCTAGCGTGGCCTGTTTTTCAAGTGAGGCTCTGTCTATTGATTCGGCTGACGCCACATTCATCGCTAGAACATATAACGTCAGGAAGATACCGGCGAGTTTGAGTAATTTATTGCTGAACATCTTGTAGAGTCCTTTACAGCTGAATTGTTATTTTGTACTGGTAGAGACAAGGCGAGTAGCAATAATATTGCAAAGATTAGTCAAAATATTCCATACATGAAAAGCAAACCTTTGGGAAAAGGCGTTAACTTATGGGCTTTGTAATAGGTTTATATCTAAAATAAGGTTTATAGTAAAAGGCCATGATTCTGGCTATATTGTGCGTAATTCGATATGAAAATTCATTCCTGTAAGCAAGATCATAGTCAGGCATTTGCTGACGCTCGCCAATGGTTATTAGACTTCCCTGAGACGGCTGAAGATTTTCCGTTTGGGCCTGATGTGGCGGTGTTTAAAGTTAAAGGCAAAATGTATGCGACGCTAGCTATAGCGATAATCGGCAAAAAGAGCAAGCAGGCCCAAAGCGTTAAGTCTCCAGTAATTGCTAACGACGCTGGCCCAGTGCACGAATGCAGGATGAACCTCAAATGCGATCCACAAGAAGCCATTATGCTGCGTGATGTATTTAATGCGGTCATGCCTGGCTATCATATGAACAAGCAACATTGGAATACAGTTAAATTGGATGGCAGCCTACCGCAAGGTGAGCTTAAGCGCATGATCGATAACTCATACATGTTGGTGGTCAATAAGTTGCTGAAAAAAGACCAAGTGTCGATTTTGCTCCATTTATAGATTTTTCGCGATCACTTTTCCTGATGGGAGGGGGCGTGAAAGCCTACTTAATAGCCAACGTAACAAGGCTGGGTGCCGCCAGACGCCTTGCCTTTTTCTCATACTTGGGCAAAACATATCTCAAACACTCGCGAGTGTTAGCCAACAATCCCCGCAGTGGCACGTTGATTGCTGTTCAACTTGTGAAGTACTTCTGTACACAGCATAGTGTTCAGATAATTTTCCCAATATAGGAGATATGTATGAATCAAGATCAAGCTGAAGGAAATTGGAAACAGTTGAAAGGTAAAGCCCAGCAGAAATGGGGTGATTTAACTGACGATGATGTAGATAAAATGAAAGGCAGCCGCACAGAATTAATTGGAAAAATTCAAGAGAAATACGGCAAGTCCAAGGAAGAAGCGGAGCGCGAGGTAGACGACTTCTTCAATAGCAAATAACGTTTACTGCCAAAAGCCTTTTTAAAAGCGCGTGACGAAGATAGCCCACAATAACGGGAAGTGTCTTCAACACGCGCTTTCTTGTTTATGCTCACCTACGACATCATCCTAAATATCTCACCAAAAAGTCAGTTTGATGGCGCTGCACCATACATTGTGCCCCGTGAAAATTTTACACTAAGGTAATAAATATATTCAGAGCTAAGATGCTCCTCTCAATGTGATGATAGTTAGACTTACGCTTCTAGGCCACGTAATACTTGGTTTTTAAACTTTTCAGCTCCGTTGGCATAATTGAAGCATTACCTAGAGTCCATAAATCATGATAAGGAATGTGTATGTTACGTTGGGCTGTTATTTTTCTCGTTATAGCACTGGTTGCAGCAGTGTTAGGTTTTGGCGGTATTGCAGGTTCTGCAGCCGGCATTGCAAAGATTATTTTCTTCGTATTTCTCATACTACTGGTTATTTCAGTGGTCATGGGCCGAAGGAAAGTCTAGCTAATTTATTGTTGAATAGGCTGCCGGTGTGCAGCCTTTTTTTTTGTTCGTTTGCTCATTCAACCTTCTATTCTCCCAGCCGGTATCTATCGAGAGTAGTCGCGACCCCTTTTATTTTGCCTGTGCTTCGGTCATAAAAATCGACATTTGAGCCGGTAAATACCTCTGCTGGCGGATTTAAATTAATGTTAAGAGTCATTGAGGAGGCATCTGTGTGCGGGCGAATCGAATTATCTGTGTTTGGCTGGTAATTAATTGAAAAGCCAAACGCCTGAGAATCGTAGCCTATTATTTCTGGAAACAGCATACGAGCAATCGGTCGCATATACTGATCATCAGTTGACGGTACAAAGTTTGAAAGCTGGGTGCTGCCAGATGTCCTTCTGAACGGCGATCGAGCATGGCACTCCGGCGATCCAGCACTATTTTATAGGGCGGGCGTAGAGGGATCTGTACATTCCATACATTTTCAAGTTAACCACTCAAGTCTGCAACACGCATGGGATCGAAAAATTGAAACTGGAAAACGTCATGCGCGACTTCTTGCAAAAAATCCCTTACTGCTAATTCTGATGTAGGGTCTTGCCACGACTGCTTCATAATTCTTGATTAGTGGTCCAAAATTTCTGTACAGACGACGCACGGTAAAGCATGGTTTCTCGAGAAGGTAACGTTCTGGCGCTCGCGCCTTGTAAGGTATTACGTGACAACATTTAAATTAACTTCAAATAGATTGCTAGGTGATCGTTCGTACCTTGGCGAGGACGTTAATTTATTACACCTGATATGCTAAATAAATGAGGTTGTTAGGGCAAACAGAATTTAGAATTTGTATATAATTGATTGATCAAAATAGGTGGAATTGTATGGGAGGGGTAGGAGTGCTGATAACGCTCGGACAGGGTTTGATTGGTCGTATTAAAAGAGAGAGGACGTGCATTAATTTGCATAGCGGTTTGATTCAAAAGCGGTAACAGCATTTATGCGGCATCAATAATAACGATAACGCTATTATTGATGCCATCGCAGTTTCTCGTAGTTATCGTCTTGGGCGCTCTGGTAGAGCCGACTTTAATGCCGCTTCGCTAACGTTTAACTTATCGGCCACAATCGCCAAATCTGCTTCTGGGCCGCCAGCATCTTGCATGGCTTGCATTAATTGCTGTTGTGAAACGCCCAGTTTTTCTGCTGCTTGTTCAAAACCCGGAGGAGCCATATTACCCGGGTGTTGGCTGCCGCCTCTTGGTGGTTCGTTACGCGTGATTTTAGTCCCTGCTGGTGGGTGAGCGCCTATACCTGCTTGCGCAGTGGTCGAAAAGTTATTCTTTGCTACCACACCTTTGAGGCATTTGGGCAAGTTAGGAAACTCATTGCTTGAATGGTAGTGATAAGCACTGATATCACTATTACTGATGACACCAGTGTGGCCGTTACATTCATCTAAGTCTGTAGGTATCACGTTATTTGCATCAACGCTGCCGTAAATGGGCACGCCGTCAAAGGCATAGCCAAACAGCGCTGCTGGGTCTTGGGCCAGGTTAGTACAGCTGGCGTTCACGTGTGCATGGGCGTACACGGTATCGATATCGCTTGAAGTCCCGTGATAATGATACCAGCCGCCTGGGTCAACGTGACCAGCGCAAGTATCAAGGGCTGGTAAGTGACCAGTTTGCTTCACACTGGGGGCATCAGAAAATATTGGCACACCAGCGAGCGCAATGCCCACTTTTGATACTACGCCTAAACGCGAGGTTTTAAGCGCCATAACTGGAGTGGTGGGGATAAGCAGGGTGATCTTAACGTCTTGATCTTCTGATACCTGAATGCAGGCATGATCCACTGTAGGTTTTGACGTGGCGTTATCAACAATATGAACTGTGCCGTCTTCATCGTAAAAGGTATAGCCTTGTTCATTTAACATGGTCAGAAAGGCTTTATCTAATCGGTATAGACCTGCCTTTGTGCCATCCCAATCCCATATGCCACCTTTATCGTCTAACGTTTTGGGGCAAAATGGGCCTATCTCTAAATTATCAGGTAGATACTTCACTACCAGTTTTGCACACTGGGCGTCATCGCCATTTTCTAAGGTACAGTCAACAATTTCGGGTTGTTTGGCCAACGCATTTACGCTAAATAAGTTTATATCCACTTGCGACGCATTGGCGATTTGTGCTGAATGTGGTACTTCGGTGCTGGTGGTTTCACTGTCACAGGCGGATAACCATAAGGGTGCGCTCAGTGCGACGAATGCCATTTTGCCTGCTCCAGCAAATATGTTTTTGCCAAAGCGTGTGAACGCTATATTCCTAGGATTTAATAATTGACGGCTTGTCATACATTACCTTGTGATAAAACGAGTTGGTTTGGCCTCAAAGAGACGAATTGGGGCACCTACGGTTACGCTAGCGTAAACATAAGTTCGGTTATTGATTAGAGTTTGCGATAAGGGATTATAACGTAATTTTGGTGCGCTACTTAGTCATCAAGTGTGCAGAATTAGCGCAGATATGTTTCGCTTTTTGCTTACCCTTTATTATTACTATTTTCTTGTATGCTGGCTAGTTCACATACTAATCGCAACTGGGCGAGAAACGATTGATTGGGAATATTGCCCATGTTTATGCGCAAGCAATCCTTGTATAGCGTTGTGGTTGAAAACAGATTACCCGCTTTGACATAGACATTTTGTTGGGCAAGTGATGCGGCTAATTTTTGAGTATTCACCTTTGGCAGTGTCAGCCATAAAACCAGCCCACCGCTTGGTGCGAAAACGTGTGCCAGTGGGGGTAAGTGCGCTTGCAGAAACATTAGGATCTGGCTGTGGAAACGTATGTCTAAATAGGACACTGGGTGGTTTATTACAATTTACTTACGATTTTTATTGGGCAATCTCTTAGGTTCTAAGGCGACATTGGGTATGATATCTATGAATAATAAAAGTCGCCTCAATGACTAATAAAAGTACACATAAACGCAGGGAACAAAATGATTCTAAAACACCTTATTAAACCACTGTTAGTCAGCACCATGACGTGCTTTGTTGCGTTAGCTGCAGCCGCAGATAAATCCACCGATAGCCCACTAGCTAATTGGCCTGACGTGCAATACGACAACAGCATTCCTGATATTCAAGATGTATTAGGGTATAGCGTCGGGCAACGTATTACGTCTCATGGTGATATGTTGCGTTTTTTCGACTCACTGCAGAAAGCCGCCCCTAAGCACATTAAAATATTTGAATATGGTGAAACATGGGAAGGACGAAAACTCATATTTGCTGCTATTGGCAGTGAGCAAAATATCGCTAACTTGGCAGAATTTTCCGATGGCATGCAGGCCTTGTCAGACCCTAGAGTTACCAATAAAGACAAAGCTAAAAATCTAATAAACGATTTACCTGCTTCGGTGTGGTTAGAATATAGTGTGCACGGTAATGAAATAAGCAGTACGGATGCCGCGATGATGACGGCTTATCATTTACTGGCTGGCAAAGATGACGCAACGGTCAAAAATGTGATGCAAAACAGCATTGTGTTTATTGATCCTCTGCAAAACCCAGATGGTCGCAGTCGTTTTATTGCGAACTACTATTCTACTGTGGGTATGGAGCACAGCGGTGACCGATTAACCGCTGAGCACAATGAACCTTGGCCACGGGGCAGGGCAAACCATTATTTATTTGATATGAACCGCGATTGGTTAGCTATTACTCAGCCTGAAACCAAAGGTCGTATTGCCAGCATGAATCACTATCGCCCATTGGTCGTCATTGATTTACACGAAATGGGCGGAGATGAAAGCTATTATTTTGCTCCGTCGGCGCAGCCAATCAATCCGCATATGACACAAGCACAGATCGCAAATATCAATTTAGTTGGGCGCAATAATGCCAAGCATTTTGATGCCAATGGGTTTGATTATTTTACTCGCGATATATTCGATGCGTTCTATCCAGGTTACGGTGATAGCTGGCCAACATTTTATGGGGCCGCGGCTTCAACTTATGAAGTGGCGTCGTCACGAGGTGAGATATTTCGGCGATTGGACGGCAAAAATTTACGTTATGAAGATACGGTATTGCGTCATTTTGTAGCGTCAATGTCGACAGCTGAAACCGTCGCCAATAATCGTACGAAATTACTTAAGGATTATTACCAATATCAAGTAGACGCCATTGATGCGGGTAAATCAGACAAAAAAGAGCGTGTGTTCATTCTGCCTAATAAACGAGACCGTGCTGGTAACTTCAAACTCGCTAAATTGATGACAGAGCACGGGGTGAACGTCTACCAAACCACTGATAAAGTGAAGCTGTGTGGTGAAACTTATGCGCCTGGCAGTTATTACATTGACACCGCACAACCTCGTGGTCGTTTTGTGAAAACCACGTTTACTGAGCAAGTAGACATGAGTAAAGCGTTTATCAAAGAGCAAGAGCGTCGCCGTGATCGTAAGCTTGGTGATCAAATTTATGATGTTACGGGTTGGTCGTTACCCCTTATGTACAACCTTGATGTAGATACGTGCGGCAAAGGTGTATCAGGGGATCATCGTTTGGTGACAATGAGCGATACCCTAGAAGGTAAAGTGACCAACCCGAATGCGTCTGTTGCCTACATCGTGCCTTGGGGTGATATGGCCGCAGGGCGGTTTTTGACCGCAGCGTTGCGCCAAGGTGTGGCTATTAAAACTGCCGATCGTGCATTTATTTTAGACGATAAACAGCGTTACCCCGCTGGCAGCTTAATTATAGAAGTTGCAACAAATGATGGTGATATCGCGACAAAGGTACAAAATTTGGCCACTCTAAGTGGTGCGTTGGTCGATGGCGTTAATACGAGTTGGGTAACCGATGGCCCTAGTTTTGGTAGCAATGATACTTACCTGATGAGCGCTCCTAAAATTGCCATGGCGTGGGACGAACCTACGTCATCGTTAAGTGCGGGTAGTACCCGTTTTGTTATTGAGCAACAGTTCGGTTATCCGGTTAACGCGATTCGCACTGCTACATTGGCGAACGCTGATTTACGTCATTATCAAGTTCTTATTTTACCTGCTGGGCGATATCAAAATGGCTTAGGTAAAGCGGGTGCTGATAATATAAAACGATGGGTTGAATCGGGCGGGGTACTTATTACCCTTGGCAGTGCAACACGTTTTGCAGCGGATGCAGATATAGGTTTATTAGATGTAAAACGTGAATTAGCGATAACTGATAAAAGTAGCGTTAAAGTCCCAGATACTAAAGATAAGGCATCGACGGTCGAGGGAAAAGCCTACAGCAAACACGCTGATTTGGTTAAGGACAGCGAAAACCTAGAAGAGAGTCCTGATTTTGTCGCTGGAATATTGGCGAATGTAGAAGTCGATCAAGAACACTGGTTAACTGCTGGTATTCCGTCAGACGTTGTCGGTTTGGTCTACGGTGATGATATATTTACGCCTATTCGCTTAGCCTCAGGCAAAAATTTAGCCTGGTTCAAAGGAGAAAAAGAAGTATTGGCAAGTGGCTATTTATGGCAAGAAAACAAAAAGCAGTTGGCATATAAACCATTTTTAATTCACCAACCAAGTGGCAATGGAATGGTTATCGCCTTTACGCAAGAGCCCACCACGCGAGCCTATCTTGACGGCTTAAATGTGATGTTGCTGAATGCTATTTTCAGCGCGCCTGCTCATGCGCATGTAGCGAAATAAAGGCGCAGCGAGTGCTGACTTGACCTTAGTTCGTTAAAAATAAAAATGCCAAGCGGCCTAAGCACTTGGCATTTTTTTTTGCACTATATAGCGTGATTTAACTGGGCTTATTCTGCTAAATGTTTGGCATGAAAGCGCAAATGATCCTCAATAAAACTACTGATGAAAAAGTAACTGTGATCGTAGCCTTCATGGTAGCGAAATTCTGCTGGATAGTTTATCTCCTGTGCAACATCTTCCAGAGGCTTGGCCAATTTTTGCGTTTCATAAAAATCATCCGCTAACCCTTGGTCGATAAGCATGGGGATTTGTAAGAACTGACCTTGTTGGCGCATTAACTCGCAGCTATCATATTGTTGCCATTCACGCTTATCCTCCCCTAAATAATGACTAAAGGCTTTTTGTCCCCAAGGGCAGGCAACGGGATTCACGATTGGCGAAAAGGCTGAAACCGAGGTGAAACGTTTCACATTCGACAAAGCAATCATCAATGCGCCATGACCGCCCATTGAATGCCCGGCAATTGCTGCTTTTTCTTGTACATTAAAGCTTTGCTGAATAATGCTGGGCAGTTCATCCACAATATAATCGTACATGCGGTAGTGCTCAGACCAAGGCGCTTGCGTAGCATTGATATAAAATCCTGCGCCTAAACCTAGGTCATAGGCTTGATCGTCAGCATCGGGTACATATTCACCACGCGGACTGGTATCAGGCATAACAAGCATAATACCCAGTTCGCTAGCAATGCGCTGGGCGCCCGCTTTGGTAACAAAGTTTTCGTCGGTGCAGGTTAAACCACTTAGCCAGTATACGACGGGTAAGGTTTTTCCTTGCTCGGCCGCTGGAGGCAAATACACACTAAACGTCATTTCACAGTTTAATGTGCTTGACTGATGTTTAAAGCGTTTTTGCCAACCACCAAAGCAACGGTTCGCTGCTGTTTCGGTAAGCGCCGTGAGCGTATTCATTAATAATGCACCACTGAACGGATAGACTTACCTTCATGCATTAAATCAAAGGCGGTATTGATATCCTCTAGCGGCATGGTATGGGTGATAAACGTGTCTAACTCAAATTCACCATCCATGTAACGTAGAACATAGTCAGGTAGTTGACTACGGCCTTTTACGCCACCAAATGCTGAGCCGCGCCAAACGCGCCCAGTCACTAATTGAAATGGGCGAGTGGATATTTCCTGTCCTGCACCTGCTACGCCGATAATGACTGATTCGCCCCATCCTTTGTGACAGCATTCAAGTGCTGAACGCATAACATTTACGTTGCCGATACATTCGAACGAATAATCAACGCCGCCATCGGTCATATCAACGATCACTTCTTGAATGGATTTGTCGTAATCTTTTGGGTTAACAACATCGGTAGCGCCTAGCTGTTTAGCAATTTTGAACTTATCTTCATTTACATCAATCGCGATAATACGGCCCGCTTTAGCCATTTTTGCGCCAATTAGTACTGATAAGCCAATGCCGCCAAGACCAAATACAGCAACTGTATCGCCTTCTTGAACCTTGGCTGTATTGGTAACAGCGCCCATACCGGTGGTCACGCCGCAGCCCAATAAGCAGACTTTTTCTAAAGGTGCTTCTTTGGGAATTTTGGCCAGAGCAATTTCAGCTACTACGGTATGTTCAGCAAATGTTGATGTACCCATATAGTGATAAATAGGTTTGCCATTTTTAGAAAAACGCGTGGTGCCATCAGGCATTAATCCTTTGCCTTGGGTAGCACGAATGGCTTGGCATAAATTGGTTTTTCCAGATAAGCAAAATTTACATTCGCCACACTCAGGGGTATACAAAGGGATAACATGATCGCCAACTTCAACCGAGGTAACGCCTTCGCCTATGGCTTCAACTATACCGGCACCTTCGTGACCTAAAATAGCAGGGAATATACCTTCAGGATCATCGCCGGATAAGGTATAAGCATCGGTATGACACACGCCAGTAGCGATAATTTTAACAAGTACTTCGCCTTTTTGCGGCGGCATCAAATCAACTTCTTCAATCGACAGGGGTTCGCCAGCTGCCCAGGCTACCGCAGCGCGGGTTTTAATGCTTTGCATATTGTTTAATCCTTATTGATTCAAATAGGCCGGTAAATACAGGCCTGATAAATTTACTTTTGAGATAACACGGATTTGCATGCGCCCATTAACCGGATGCGCCTTGACTCCCAAATAATGTCATCGATGGTGTAACCATTGGGGCATAAATCTTGTTTTTCTAGGGTGTTTTTCAGGTTACGCACGGCTTTGTCTTCCAATGCGAGTTTTGTTTCGTTGTCTGGCTGAGGATTAAAGTTCGACCCAATCGGGCGTGAGCTTTGCCTTTGGGTTCCACTGTCACGTCGGCCATCACGCCCACCTTCTCGCCTGCCGCTTGGGCTGCTTGGGTTTTCCTCGGGCAAATTAAACCAAGACAAACCAAATGCAAACTGTGTCTCGCCGGAAGGACCAAGCTGACTGGTGAAATGATCTGTGGTTTCGATGGGTTTAGGCTCATTGCTGGCACAGCCGAACAGACCAACCGCGAGTAAGATTAAGGGCCATTTATACACGTTCTTGAGGTGTGTTTTCACTTAAATTAACTCACTTTTTTAAAATATCAGCAGTCAGTCTAAACGCTTTGCCACGGGCAGTACAATTGACATGTATGGTGAATAAATAAAATCATATCAAAGCCGACATGTTAATCGTTAAACCGGTACCAAAATGCGCTGTTGTCATGTAATAACAAGGACTTAAACGATTGACTTAAACCTAGCTTTTGCGTGTATATTTGCCACAATTCGGAGTATGCACAGCTAAAGAGTGTTAACGGGAAATTACTGGCGAGCATAACGCGTTTGTCACCCATTGCTTGAAGGCAAGTGGACAAGGAGGGCAGCATATCGGCAGGCGTGTAAGCGCGATTTTGCATCTCCCAAGCCGATAACTTTATTGCGACATTCGGATACCGGGCTAATTTATTGAGGTGTTTGTTCCATTGTTGCCATTCGTTACTTTGCTCCAGCTTAGGTGGCCAGCCTGCATGATTAATGATCACGCGCAACTGCGGTAGGTTATCTAATATGTTGCACAGTGCTTGGGTTGCCCACTCATCTTGCAGTGAAAACTGTGCGTCGAAGCTTAATTGGTGCTCGGCAAGTAGGCTCAGGTTTTGTTGAAATATTGCGTTGCTCAGCAGTGTTTTGGCATCATCATCTAGGATATGGCGAAGACCAATTACAGATACACGAGTTTGCAGTTTCGCCAGTGTGCTAGGGAAGTTCTCATTGGATAAATCACCGCCCGCCACACTCTTGAAGGGTAGGGTGCAATGTTGCTCAAGCCAGTCTACTTCGCGCCAAGGGCGAGTATTATCAAACCCGGCTTCAATGTGTACAAAACCAGCAAGCTTATTTGTGGGCGCAAGGCTAATATCTTGTTGGCTAAAGCTTTGATTGATTTTGTTTTTATCAGGCCAAAAAGGTGGGTTGGACGGTTGCAGCCAATCGTATTGACCTTGTTTAAGATTGAATAAGTGCAAATGGGGATCAATGATATCCATTGTCAACCGCTACCTTATGTTTATTGGGCTGTATAGCCGCCGTCAATCACTTGCAAACTACCGGTAATAAATTGCGCGTTTTCACTGGCTAAAAAGTAACACAACTGCGCCACTTCATCAGGTTGACCTAATCGACCTAAGGGCTGTAACGCGGCTTCTTCTGCATGCACTTCGGTGGCGTCGCGACCAGATTGAGCAAGATATTTATCGATAGCATTATGGTAAAGGGGCGTTTCGATTGTGCCGGGGCAAACGGCGTTCGCGCGAATATTATACTTGGCATAATCAAGGGCAGTCGTTTTAGCCATCGACGCGAGTGCGCTCTTTGTCAGGTTGTAAGCAAAGGAATTATGCTTAGCGATAAGGGCCTGATCAGACGCCATCAAAATAATTGAGCCTGCTTGGTACTTCACCATACTCGGCAAAACCGCTTGGATGGCTGCATATGCGCCTTTCACATTAATCGCGAACATGCGATCTAATACGTCTTCGCTGGTTTGCTCAATATTTGCTGACAGATGCACGCCCGCATTGGATATTAAGCAATCTACCTTGCTATATTTTCTGATGACACTGTCAATCGAACTGTGTACTTGTGCAACTTGGGATACGTCACACTGTAACCATTGAATATTATTGCAATCATCTGGAGGCGCTTGTAAGTCAAGGTTGATTACTTGGTAACCTTTTGCAGCAAAAAGACGACAAATTGCATGACCAATACCTAAGCTACCGCCGGTCACGATACAAACCCCGTGATTTGTTTGCGTAGTCATAATACCTCGAAAAATACGTGCGTTCGGTGCAGTCTTTGCACACGAATTAAGCTAATCGTCATGAAATTCTTTACCCATTTTCAATGTGCGAGTGGCCAGCTGCACTTCTTTTAAAAATGAAATCAATGCGCTGATAAGTAGCAATAAGGCAATAACGAATAAGATGACGATTGTTTTGGTCAAATCAACGACTAAAAATTCGCCGATAAATAAACTGCATACCACCGCACACACAAACAGTGCCGAAGCAGTACACATGCCGATTGAGCGATTGATAATTTTTATACGGCGCCACAAATATTTTAATTCAATTTGTGAGATTTTTAATTTTTCTGGACTCTTGAGAATGGCTACACGCCTTTCAATGATCCTCGCTCTGTCAACTATCCGGCCTAAACGCCCAGACATAACATTTAAGAAGCCCGCAATACCGGTCAACATAAAGACCGGTGCGACGACAATTTGAATAACCTGAGCCAAATCAGAAATCGAAGATTCCACTATTAACGACTAACATCGCTGTTTACTGGGCGTGAGGCCCATAAATCGTACTCGTCAGCATGTTCCACTGTGGCAGTAATTAAATCGCCAGGTTTGAGCGTAACGTCGCCATTTAAATAGACTAAACCGTCGATTTCAGGGGCGTCAGCAAAACTACGACCAATAGCGCCTTCTTCGTCGACTTCGTCTATTAATACTTGAATGGTTTGTCCTATTCTACGCTGTAGTTTAGCGGTGCTGATCTGTTGTTGTTTTTGCATGAAGCGTTCAAAACGCTCCTGCTTTATTTCTTCGCTTAAAGGGTCTGGCAAATCGTTGGCTTTGGCGCCCTCTACGTCAGAATATTTGAAGCAGCCTACACGGTCTAATTGCGCTTCATCTAAGAAGTCGAGCAACATTTGAAAGTCTTCTTCTGTTTCGCCAGGAAAACCAACAATAAAGGTCGAGCGAATAACCAATTCAGGGCATAGCTCACGCCACTTTTTGATACGCTCCATGGTGCGTTCGGCAGCAGCTGGGCGTTTCATCAATTTAAGGATGCGCGGACTGGCATGTTGAAATGGAATGTCTAAATAAGGTAATACTTTGCCTGATGCCATCAGCGGCATGATTTTGTCGACCGAAGGATACGGATAAACATAGTGCAAGCGCACCCACATGCCCATTTCGCCGAGTTTTTCGCATAACTCTGTCATGCCGGTTTTAACAGGCATACCATTCCAGAAACCCATTTTGTTTTTCACATCGACGCCATAAGCACTGGTGTCTTGTGAAATCACTAATAACTCTTTAACCCCCGCATTTTTTAGACGCTGAGCTTCATCTAATATTTCACCGATAGGACGGCTGACCAAATCACCACGCATTGATGGAATAATGCAAAAGGTGCAACGATGATTACAACCTTCAGATATTTTTAAATAGGCGTAATGACGAGGTGTAAGCTTAACGCCTATATCCGGTACCAAGTTCAAATAAGGGTTATGACTAGGTTGTGGTAGGTGCTGATGCACTTGATTCACCACTTCTTCATAAGCGTGTGGCCCCGTTATAGCAAGTACATTGGGGTGTACTTCACGGATTTCGTCTTCTTTAATGCCTAAACAACCAGTAACAATCACTTTACCGTTTTCAGCTAAGGCTTCGCCTATGGTGTCCAGTGACTCTTGTACAGCCGTATCGATAAAGCCACAGGTATTCACTATGACTAAGTCTGAGTCATTATAGGTATTTACCACGTCATACCCTTCGGTGCGCAGTTGGGTCAGAATACGTTCAGAATCCACTAAGTTTTTAGGACAGCCCAGGCTAACGAAACCGATCCGTGAACCGGTTGATAAGGTTGCTGGCTTGTCGGCTTCAAGGATCTTAACCGGGGTTTCTAGGGTCGTGGTTTGCTTGGGATTAAAGGTTTCAACAGTCATCAAATGCTCAAAGTAAAGTAGTGTGTGGCAACGAACGCCAAATTGCGCCGATTATAACGGAAATACAATGGGATTCACATGGAAGATGATTGTCTTTAGTTTACCTTCGCAGCGAGAGTAGCACGTCAGTATCTGAGAAATGGAAGGGCTGAGCTGACAAACATAAAAAACGGCGTAATAACGCCGATTTCCTTACGTAAATGTAGTGACTTATTTTGTTAAATCCTCTTTTCGCTTTGGCTTAGGGTCTTCTTTACGCAGTATAAAAAATGCGGCGCTGAAGAATAGGAACATCCATACCGGAGGCTCAGGTACATCATTGGTGTTATCACGTTGTAGTTGAACATATTGTAGGTCATAGGTCATAGGTCATAAGTCAGCAATATATTCTAATGCCAGTGACAAACCATCATTGCCTGCAATCCTACGGCCAAGCCAGTTATCACTAAATGTCAGCATAGTTGTTGCTAGGTCAGTGATTACATTGCCGTCACCGTCTGGAATATCACCGGGGACATTTAAGAAGTTGTAATCAAAATTCATCACAGTATCAAAATCGACAAAAGAATAAATAGTGAATGAGTTGTATAAATCCAACCATGTGAGATTACCGGTAATATCGACCGCGTCGTAGCTTAATCCTCGTTAGGTGTCCATTATCTCGAACACCCGGTTTGTATTAAGTGCGGTCACGTCTCCGTCGAAGGTCATCAACCGGGGCTATTACTAGGGCTGATACTTGTGCCCGATAAAAATACGTCGCTAGCAAAATATCTGCGCCCATAATGTCACCTGTTAACGTTAGTAACTCATTATCGGCCATTGTGATTAGCCCATTGTTTATGATTGACCTATCTAACGTCTCGCCATCAGAAAAAGAAATCAAGCTGCCTTTTGTATTATTGATAAGACCATTTTTTTCGAACTGAGCACCTTCGAGATTATTAATAACACCGCTATTAAATAAGATGTCGTTGACAACAATGTGACCGCGATTAATGAGTTGGCCTTGGTTGATAATCGTGCCAGATTTAACGTCGGGTGTTCCTGTGTTGGTTATCGAGCCTGACGATAACAAGACTCCATTGTTATCAGTCACAATTACGCCATCGTTGTCGATACTCGTGTCATCTCATTATTGCGATTGCGAAATATTTTGCGAATACATGCTTCTTTAGGGAGAGTAAGATTGCTGTTTCCTACCGAAAAAGTTGGTGTGGTGTCATGAGTATCGATTGATACTTTTTGCAGTGTGGTGCTGTTTTGGGTTTATATAAAAAGCCTTCATCCAAAGAAAAATATACGATGTATTCCTTCTTGGGCCTCCCTGACTCGACTATGTCGGGCGAAAATATGCGCAATCTACCGCTAATTGTTCAACCTGATATCTGGGCGTTGCTGCTGTGTAACTTTCGGCGATTGTGCTTCGATTGCGTTTTCATTCTACGGGTTTTATAAAATAAATAGCAGCCGGTGAACCCGAGTAACAATGGGCTTAATCCGAGAGTGGACCAAACAAGTTTACTCAATAAGCCTGCAAAATCGCCAAAATGTAATTTTCTGAAACTGTCAATGATCACCGCTCCAGTAGTGTTATCGCGGACATCTTGTTGGTGGACCCACTCGCCTGTCTGACTATCGAACGTGATGGTACTGGCGTATTCACTATTAAGTGGATTAAACGTTGGTACATCGCCAAAAAAAGTTATCTGCATCTCGTCTTCATAAGGTAGTACCAAATAAGTTGGGGTAAATTCGCTTATTAGGGTTTTGGCTTTGTCGTGTAGGTGTTGAATTGATAACTGCTTATCGTATCTAGGCGCTACTTGAGTGGGGATTGGGTCGTGGGCATGCTCAGTGTATTCATGCAACAGCTCTGCTGCGTTCCAATAACCACCGGTGATGGATAAAATCAATAATATGGGAGAGGCGACGATACCAACCATTTTATGCATGTCACTAAACAAAATACGTTTTGCGCCTTGCCAGCGTAAGGTCAAAAAGCGTTGCCAGAACTTGCGATAAATAATCAGTCCACTAAGGGCTAAAAACAGCAGAATGCACGACACCACAAAACCGATGATGATACCGGCATTGTGCATTAACAGGGTGAAATGCAAGTCCAATAACCAGTCCGTGAAATCACTGTTAAGGCCCACTGGTTTGGATAGCAAGTCGCCTGTGTATTGGTTAACATAGACTTTAAACCAGTCGCTACTTTTGTGTTGAATAATATAGGCTGCATCTGAACGTTGCTTGTCGTCAAATATTTCCCAGGTGCCAACCTCAAAATTGGGGTGAGCGTTTTTTACTGAGTCTATTAATGTGTCCAGCGGCAATCGTTCTGCCGTTTTTGCTACGTTGACTTGTAACTTTTCTGGCATTAAGAGGTTATCGATTTCTGCCTTAAAAACCAGAATACTGCCGGTTAAGGAAATAAGCAGCATGGGAATGAGCGCCAAGAGAGCCCCATAAGCGTGCCATTTATGAAGTGTTTTTCGCATATCATTCGGTCCTTAATCTAACAAAAAAACGATATGCATTATTTGTCATATCGTTTTCAATCGAGCGTGTGTTTTTAGTAAATAGCGCGCTCGTTTTGATCTGTAATGTGGCTATTGGATATCGTTTTGATTGTTTATAACTTCCAGCTTAAGGTGGCATTGTAATTAACTGGTGCGCCGTAAAAACCTTGTGCCCAATACAAGCTATTAATGTATTTTTCATCTGTGGCATTATTGACATTCACCGTTAAGATGATGGCATCGTTAATCTGGTATCGCGCCATTAAATCCACCACGCTATAGGCATCTTGTGCGGTGGTAATAGTATCTCCGGCGTTAGAGAATCCTTCACCGACAACTCCTTGGTTGCGTGATGTTTTGTTCTGCCAGCGCATATTAACGCCCACACTGAATTGCTCCCACTGCTGAAACTGATAGGTCGCGCCAAGCTTTAATAGTTGGCTGGGGGTATACGCTTTTACCGTTTCATCGCCTTCAATTTCAAAATTGGTATAGCCGATGCTGACCTGTAAGCCATCAGACAGTTGACCTGCAATATCAAGCTCAAACCCGTTACTGTTTATACCGTCTGCGCCAATATAGCGTTGCTCTGCTATAGGAAGGTCAGCGGTGGCAGGATCAACAATAGCCACATTGACTTGCTCGATATCGAAGTATGCAAAAGAGGTAATAAGCGAATCATTTAGCCATTGACGTTTAATTCCTATTTCACGGCTCTCACCGGTTATAGGAGCAAGGATGTCGTCATTAATGTCGACTTCAGTTTGCGACACAAAGGTTTCGGTATAACTTGCGTAGGCTACGGTGTTAGGCATAAATTCATACACCGCACCTAGATAGGGGATAAACTCATCATCATCAACATCTTGCAATACTCCGTAAGATGTCCCTTGTGCGTGCCACTCATTGAAACGACCGCCCGCGATAATATGCAAGCCATCGGCAACATTAAAACGTCCGGTAAAATAGGCTGCTTTTTGTTTCGTTTGTACATCACTGCCAGTTAGGGCATCCGCAAAAGTGGGTTTAGGGGTATTGCCATCCCACGTGTTTAAATTGGTGATAGGGGGGAATCCGTTACCTGTGGTGTAATCATATAATGACGAGTCTGTGTAACTCATTTTGGCGTAATTAAGCCCAAATACCACTTGGTGATCCCGATTAAATAAGCTGAAATCGCCACTCACATACAAATCAAATAAGTTATGTTCATCGTCTAAATCATACTCACTTCCATAACCCGTTAGACCCAGCTCAGTTTCTTTATCAGGGGTACCAAATACATAAAAAAGCTCGGTATCTTCATCTGTGCTTTTATGGGAATAAGTACTGCGTAGCGACCAATTATCATTAAAGTAATGACTAAGCTCTACTACTGTGTTGTTTTTGATCACCGTCCAGTTTGACCAGTTAGCTGAGGTGTTGGTAGATGTATCATAATCCGTCGCACTGCCGTCTGTGTAAAATAATGGCAGGGCACCCCAGTTGTTGCCTTTTGCTTTGTTATCAAGGTAACTGTGGCTTAATGATAACTTAGTGCTGTCGGACAGATTGGCCTCTACGAAACCGTAAATTAGCGTTTTGTCTTGCTCGTAGCGGTCAAGGTAAGAATCTTGTTCCTGTTTTACCGCGACAACTCGTGCGGCCACGTTATCAGTAATGGGCGTAGATACATCCGCATCAATACGCCGATTATTCCACGAACCTATGGTCGCGTTGACCTTCGCTTGCGTATCAAGGGTTGGTCGTTTACGGATAAAGTTAATGGTCGCCGATGGATTACCCACCCCAGTCATTAAGCCATTTGCCCCGCGTATTACTTCAACTCGTTCATAAATAGCGGTGTCTTCATCTGCGTGATTATTTCCGCTGGTCAGTGGCAGTCCGATACCGTCTATTTGAAAGTTAGTAATATCGAACCCACGTGCCGTGTAGTAAGTACGGTCGGTTTCGATACGTTGCACATTTACGCCTGTGGCACTGTCGAGTGCATCATTAATATCGTTCAACTGAAAGTCTTGCATTTGCGCGCTGGTTATCACTGATACTGACTGGGGAATATCAAATATATCTAAATCTAATCGAGAGGCTCCGCTAGCTGAGTGAGCGCCATATCCATCAATATATGAGCCCGTTACTTCGATTTTCTCAATGGCTTTTGCGTCGTTTTGATTTGTTGTTTGGGCAAGTGCCATATTAGTAAAAACGGTCAGTAAGGTGAAATAACTAAATCTTTGCTTAATCATGATGGTGGACGATGCCTTTTAAATGAGTGGTGTTTTAGTAACAAGATTATTCCACACGCAAAACGCAATGTAAATGATATCTATTATCATTTGAGTGGGAGGCTTGGTTTATACCTGAAGATAAATTATTTACTATTTGTCTGACTTTTCCTGTCTCATTAAGAAGTATTGTTCATTATTGAGGCCGTACTTGAATCGCTAAAAATGGTTAGCATGGTTATTTTTGACGTTATAGGTGTTCATTACAGGGCGCGGCTCACTAAATCGATCAGACAATCGAAGTGGCATAAGTGACTGGAGGGGGGAAGGTACAGATTGAATTCTGACTACGTATTGATAACCGACCAGTCAATAACACGAATCTGTTTCAATCTAGTTGAGGCATTCACTTTCTAATTTTGTTATGTTTCAAAGGATTCAAATAACTTATTTATGGCGTTTTTGCGTACGAAAGTACGCGCGTTGCTCATTGCTTAGATCAGAAACAGCGTTTATTCTAACCACCGACTAAAAATATAATTTGCATAAGATTGATAAAAAACTTAACGCGATATGAAAACCCAAATTTCACTTTGCCAATGTTTCGGTACTATATAGCTAAAAAAGATAGCTAAAAAAGCATAATTGAAAAATGCTGTTACTGCTCAAAATGAGTGATTAAATGCCGATACATTTATATTTTTTAATTGAACATTAGATAATTGACTGAATTAGATAATATGATTACAAGCGCTTTTCGCGACTTTAGATCCCGAGCCATACTTGCATTTATAACCTGTTCAATATTGGCGTTAATCGGTCATCGCGTTGGTTTAATGGACGTTTCACTTGATCTGTTATCTCCTACAACACTCGTTGGTATTGAAAACTATGATGAAGGCGGCATGCAAAGTTCGCTTGATCTGAACAATCACCTGATAACGGTGGCTTGTAGACTTTCTCAAACCAAAACTTATTCTATTTGTGACTTGAAGCTCAAATACAGCCATGACGAAAAAATAAGCCAAGGGATCAATCTTTCTGATTATCAGTCAATTGAAATTGTAGCCAGTATTAAGAGTCCAGTAGAACGCACCAATATAAAGTTACATTTGCGAAATAATAACCCAGCATATTCAGTAGAAGATATTGCCGTTAGTGATAAATTCAATACGATTGAGTTCGAAATTCGTGATGAAATAACGACGTTAAATGTTCCTACAAAAGCGCTGTTTGTAGCACAGTGGTGGAAAAAAGAACGAAATATTGGCTACGAACAATCCCATGTTGATTTATCCAATATTGTATTAATTGAACTTATTATTGACGACGCTAAGGTTCCAGGTGACTACGTACTAACGTTGCACAGTTTTCATATATCGGGCGAAATTATTTCTGAACCTGATCTACTTATGATGATTTTATTCTTACTCTTTGTGACGATTGTATTACTGACTATACGCCAAAAGAATAGTCTTAAAATAATCTCAACCACAGACTCACTTACGGGGTTGCTTAATAGGCGAGGATTGATTCTAAAAGTAGATAAAGAATTCAAAAGCACTGTTGCTAATCATTCAATGAGTTTGTTTTATTTTGACGTGGATGATTTCAAAAAAATAAACGATACCTACGGGCACGTTGTGGGTGATGAACTACTCGCAGCTATTTGCCTGAAAGTGAGCGAACTGCTAACTGAAATGAACTTAAAAGTGCATTCTTCATTTGCAAGATTAGCTGGTGACGAATTTGTGCTTATGATTACTGATTGCGACAACCAGAAAGCAGTTGAATTTAGTCGCAGAATTATAGCGGTATTAGTTGATCCTTTGGCCGTCAGTGGTTGTGAAGTCAAAGTGGGTATCAGTTTAGGCGTAGCGTATTCCAATGGTGAAAAAATCACCTTTCAAGAATTGATGTCTCGGGCTGATTCAGCGATGTACTGCGCTAAAAAACAAGGCAAAGGTCAGTTTAAGTTATTTGATGATAGTCTTGCATCTGCCATTTATTTCAAAAAGAACATTGCTGAGAATTTAAAAAATGCATTGTTAGAAGACGATTTTACGCTTCGATTTATGCCTATTTTTACGTGTTCTGATTTAAAACCCACTCGAGTTGAAGTGCTTATTCGATGTAAATCAGCGGCCATGCATGGAATTACTCCCGATATATTTATTCCGATTGCAGAAGATTTTGGCATTATTGAAAGCATCGATTTATGGGTCATTGAAACGACCTTTAACACGATCAATACGTATTTTATTGCCGATAACCGCACGGCCCCCGTATTTTGTATCAACATATCGGCTATTGAATTAACCAATAATAATTTTCCAAAACAATTAAAAACCTTAATTGAAAAACACGGTATACCTCCTAGCCTAATTGAATTGGAAATTACAGAAACGAGCCTAATAGAGGCGGATGAAACCAGTTTTCGAATACTAAATGAGTTGAAAATAATAGGAGTGAGTCTAGCGTTAGACGACTTTGGTACTGGCTATACCGCGTTTAATCAACTGCTTAACTACCCAGTAGATTGCTTGAAAATCGATCGGACATTTGTGGCTGATATTGATGCTAACAATCCTTCAAAGATGACGATGGTCAATGCGATCGTTTCTATCGCTAAGTCATACAATTTAGTTACCATTGGCGAGGGGATTGAGACCCAAGAACAACTTGATTATCTACGAACAATTTCATGCGATTATGTGCAAGGTTTTTACCTCTCAAAGCCGTTGCTATTTAACGATTTAGTGGTGCTTTTAAATAAGAAAAAATAATCTTTTTGCTAAATTAGCTTTCAGTGTGATTTGAATAAATGTGTTCAAAGGAAACTATTACAAGCTCAATACGACCCGTTGCTCATTGCTTAGATCACAGGCAACGTTTACCCTTCCTGCGCGCATTCGCTAAATAGACATTCTATTCATCATTCATCATCAGGTAATCTTCATGATAAAACCGTTTAGTAACGCCCTTGTAACTAGTGCTCTTATATTGGTCACTGGTTTGGTTGGGACAGCACAGAGTTATGCTGCTGTCTCTATTATTCAGGGTAAGACCATTATTCCCGCCGGTAACGCAACATCTGATAAAGACCTCACTATCAGAAATGACAAGTTAGCATTTTCTTTAGCATTAGGTTCCGCTCCTCCATGGGGGGTTGCTCGTGGCTGTATTGTTGATATTGCTAATGTTACCGACGACGGGACATTAAGCAGTGACCGCGTTGCCTTTGCTGATTTCATTCCAAATAACTGGTCAAGCTGGCCTAATACCTATCAAAGGGTTGATATCCTTAAAGACACTCAAGATGAGGCAATTGTTAAGATTACGCGTGACTTTGCCAAGGTTGTTATTACGACGGTGTACAGTCTTGAATCTGGTTCTGACCGTATTCATGTCAAAACCACTATGACCAATGAAGGCGAGGCATTAACGGATATGTTATCTGGTTATACTTTGTGGCCGGACGGTGGTTATAAGTTTGCCGTGCCAGGCTACGGGAATAACCCCGAAGTGGTCGTCAACAATCCTATATCAGACCGATTTATTGGCTACGATGCTGATTGGGCCGTTGCACTGCATGCACCCTATATGACTGAGCTTAAAAACCAGTCTCGTGATTTATATACCAAGCATAATTTGGGTAAATCAGAATCAATGTCATTTGAAGGCGATTATCAAGTGCTCGCCAGCGGTGATCTCTCACCAGTCGTGCAGGCAGAGATTGAACGCAAAAATCAAAAGGCCGGATCACTAACCGGAAGCGTCAAAACCCAAGAAGGTAAGCGGATTGTTGAGCCCGCTGTGGTGGTGCTTAAAGATGGCGTGCCATACATTTGGGTATTGGGTAAAAATGGCCAGTACAGTATTAATCTGCCCGTGGGAAACTATCAGGCGTATGCGACCGGTAAAGGTTTTGCCAACAGCACAATGCATGACGTCAAAATTACCCACAATGCGTCACAAGTTCTGTCATTCGATGACCTTTTGTCTCCTGGGGAAGTTAGTATTGAGGTAACAGATGCCGAAACTAAGTCTGCATTAGACGCTAAAATTCAAATCGAAAAAGGCAGTAAACCACTGATTGAATTTTTTGGTGCGCAAACCTTTTTTACAGAACTGGATAATATTGGTCAGGCTAATTTCACACTGGCCCCGGGTGATTATCAGCTTAGCATTTCAGCAGGAGGTGACTTTGTCGCTAAGCCTGTATTGATTAACGCCAGTGTTGCACCTAACAAAACAACTCACTTAGCCAGCGCAATTCCTGTCAGCACTTACCCCACACAACATGGCTGGTATGCAGGTGACTTGCATCATCATGCAGATGTTATGGAGGGATCAACGTCTGCCGAGTATTTGGTTCGTTCGCAACTAGCCGCGGGTCTGAATGTGACATTTGTGAGTGACCATGACTCAACAGCAAATCATGCTGCCATTAAGGCGCTATCGGATAAGCGTGGGGTGCCATTTATTCCATCGATAGAAATTTCGCCGTCGTGGGGGCACTTTAATGCATTTCCGATTGATATTGGCGCACAATTATCTGTCGACCCAGGCATAGATGATATCCATCGTATTATTAAAGATGCACGGCGCATGGGGGCAACGTCTGTCGCTTCTAATCACCCTTATATTCCTTACGGTTATCTGAGTAGTCTGGAGAAAAACACGGTGCCAGGTGGCTTTGATCCCTCCATTGACTTGATTGAGATCAATGCAGTAGTGGATTACCAGAAGGCCCTTGAGAAAGCGCGTCAGTTTTGGTCCGAAGGACTGCCTTATTATTACACAGCAGGCACCGATACTCATGATGTGTGGAACGAAACAAGCGGTTTAAACCGCATGTTCGTGTATACCGCGAGCAAACCAGACGCAAAAGCGTTTGCACAAGCAATGAAAAGTGGTCATTCCTATGTGTCTTTTGGTCCCATTATCTACCCCAAAAACGTGATGTTTGGCGACACGTTAAAGCTAGCTGAAAATCAGTCCCAATCCATCCAATTTGACTTGTTATCAGTCAATGGACTTAAATCTGTGCAGCTTCTTGGCAATGATGGTGTTATCGCTCAGCGGACAGTAACCGGGGAGAGTGTATCGGTGGCTTTTGAGGTGCCGCAAAAATCCGGTTGGGTAAGTTTGGTGGTAGAAGATACTAAGGCACACAAAGCCTTCTCAAATCCAATTTGGCTTAAAATGGTCGATAAAACGCAATTTTAATATGGGAGTAGCGTCCGAAGTCGTTAAATAAAACGCTGATTAGCGTGTTTATTAATATATAAAAACGGGGTAGGTATTTTAATATGACCCCGTTTTTTGATCCTATCTGTGAGAGAATTTATTCCCTTGTTCTAAAAGGCAAATAAGGCTGATTGTCAAAAATGGACGAGCAATAAATGTTGTCTAGAGCAGGGAGAAAAACAACCATTCGAATATGTCACTTAATGTGCAAAAGTGTCTATGCTTACCTGACTATCCCTTTTAAAGGTTAATAAGCACATTCATGTCTTCAAAAAATACCTCGATAGACGCCCCGCAAGACAATTTAATGGATAATGCGGCGATGTTAGCCGCCGTTTTAAATACGGTGACCGACGCTATCATTACCATGAGCCAATATGGCATTGTCCAGAGTTTCAATCGTTCGGCAGAACGCATATTTGGTTATAGCGCTGATGAGGTCGTCGGCCAGAACGTAAAATTGCTCATGCCAGATCCGTATTACAGCGAACATGATAGCTACCTTAAACATTATTTATCTACCGGCAATAAAAAGGTCATTGGAGTCGGGCGTGAGGTGCAAGCTAAGCGTAAGGACGGAAATGTCTTTTTCATGGAATTAAATGTAAACGAAATGACCATTTCAGGGGTAACGATGTTCGTGGGTACCATTCGTGATATATCTGACAGAAAAAGTGCCGAGCAGGATTTAAAAGACAATCAAGCGTCACTTCAGGTGATTGTTGATAACACGGTTGATGGTTTGATTACGATTAATGAAGTAGGCCGCGTTGAAACATTTAATAAAGCGTGTGAAGTACTATTTGGCTATAAGACTGCAGAAGTTATCGGGAATAATGTGAAAATGCTCATGCCCGAGCCGTATCATAGCGAACACGATGGCTACCTAAAAAATTACCATACCTCCGGTACAAGAAAGATCATCGGCAGTGGGCGTCAGGTTGAAGGTAAAAAGAAAGACGGTACCATTTTCCCTATGGATCTCTCTATCAGTGAAGTCGATATAAAAGGAAAAAAAATATACAGCGGTATTATAAGAGACATCACTGAGCTACAAGAGGCGCAGCAGCGTCTTGCTGCGGTTCTTGATAATACGGTTGATGGTTTAATCACCATCGATGAGAACGGGTGTATTGAGCATTACAATAAAGCGTGCGAAGCTATTTTTGGCTTCAACGCAAGGGAAGCCGTTGGGCAGAATGTTAAAATATTGATGCCTGAACCGTATCATAGTGAACATGATGGATATCTAAAAAATTATCATAATACGGGATCGAAAAAGATCATAGGCAGCGGCCGTGAAGTCGTTGGGTTAAGGAAGAACGGTAGCACCTTTCCCCTGGACCTATCGGTAAGTGAAGTGAACGTTCAAGGACGTAAATTGTATAGCGGGATAGTGCGTGACATCTCTGTTCGCAAAAAGGCTGAGGCTGATATCAAGCAAGCTAATTCAGAACTGGAAGAGTTTGCTTATCGCACCTCACATGATCTTCGCTCTCCTTTGATTTCGTCGATTGGACTACTGGATATTGTTACACACTATATTCAACAAGGAGAAACAGATAGTGCACTAGCCAGTATAGGGTTAATTCAAGTGTCTTTAGGAAAGCTAGAAGATCTTGTTAAAGACATTCTTACTATCACAAAAGTGCAACATGCAGAAGAAGACTCCCAGTGCATTAATACTCAGCTATTCATCGACGATACGATTGATAAAATACGACATATGCCTAATTTTGAACGATTAGACATCAGGTATGATTTACGCTTCAATGGTGTTCTTTATTTACCCAAAAGTCCTTTTGCGTTAATCATTGAAAACTTACTTACTAATGCAGTTAAATATCAGGATCTCACAAAGAGCCATTCTTTCATTAGAATTTCGACTTCTAACAGCAAGACAAACTTTGTACTTGAGGTGAGTGATAATGGGTTGGGTATTCCAAAAGATCAGCGTCAAAACCTTTTTAAAATGTTTAAACGTTTTCATCCCAAAACGTCTTTTGGATCCGGGCTTGGATTGTATTTGATGAAAAAAAGTGTAGACAAGCTTCACGGTCAGCTTAAATTTGAAGATATAAAAAATGAGACTAGGTTTATTGTCGTATTGCCTATTAATGCAGTACAGTCAACCTGATAACATGGACAATACATTAACCGCGAGTAATTGTAATGACAGTAGGTTCCATTCTAATTGTTGATGACAGTGACATAGACCAATTTATTTTGAAATTCATGATAGAAAAGTACGATGCTGATATTACAATTTTGCAAGCTTATGATGGTAAAGAAGCACTGGATATTTTGCAGGGTTTGGATAGTCAGCCTGAACTTATTTTTTTAGATATCAATATGCCACGTATGAACGGTCATGAATTTTTAAAAGTATATGAATCGCTTCCTCAACATGATTCGGCCGTTATTATGCTGTCTTCCTCAGATGAAGATAGCGATAAGCAGCAATCTCTTGCCTATCAAAGTGTCAAACAATACCGTACCAAACCAATAGCGAAAGCCGATCTAGAAGAGATTGTTTGTGGGGCGAATGAATAACACGTTATACGTCGCAGAAATTATCGTTCGCAATGCAGATTTCGCTGGTGGCTAATTTTATCTAAACCTTCTATAGATTATTTTAATGGCGAAGGTGGATTAATTACTCAATCTATCCATTCAGTCAGGGGGTTAGGTACTCTGGTTTTTTATTTCCGCCCATTAATTTTAATTCTTTTGCCAGTTTTGCTACGTAGTTTGAGACCAAATGGATTGTCAATATTTTGCATACGTGAGCAAAGTAAAAACGAACACGTAGTCGAGCAATAAACCAAATACCGCCTTCATTATAATCGTAAACCCATTCTTTTAATGCTGGAAATAGGCGAATCAGCGGCGCTGGTTGCGTCCGATAGGCTCCTTATTTCATGCTTGATATAGGTCAATGAAAACACGATTTGACCTGTGGATGGATTGTTATGTATGTAGACTGCCAACATATTTATAAGGTGCTAGGCCTGAACATTTCAGTTACGTTTTTACTGTGGCTAACACTAGGCTTATTTAATATTTTCTATTTTGCTAAGGAGTCACACCGTGTCACGAAATTCTGAAATTGACCTAACAAAACTCAAAATTCATATCGAAGCTATGAACAAGAAATCATTTAATGTGTCTCCAGATGCTTCAACATATCATTTGCATAATGGGGTTGATACGACCCTTCCTCCTCCTGATTTGCATGGCAGTTATACTAACCATCGGCCACTGCCAACACCCGGAATTGAACAACGCCATGCCTATATAGTGGGTACGGGGATCGCAGGGTTATCGGCCGCTTTTTTCCTTATCCGTGATGGCCATATGCCTCCACAGAATATCACCTTTTTAGAGGCCGATAATATAGAAGGAGGTGCGCTTGATGGTGCGGGGAATGCACAAGACGGTTACCTCGTTCGAGGCGGTCGAGAAATGGAAATGGCCTATCAGAATTTTTGGGATGTTTTTTCAGAGATCCCAGCGTTGGAATTACCCGCGCCGTTTACCGTATTGGACGAGTATCGAATTGTTAATGATGTGGATAAAAACTGGTCTAAAGCACGTTTATTAGAAAAGCAGGGGCAGCTAAAAGATTCTTCAATTATGGGTTTGACCAAGTTGCAACAAATAGAATTGGTCAAGTTGTTATTGGCACGAAAAGAAGATTTAGACGATATCACTGTGCAGCAGTGGTTCAGTGAAGGCTTTTTGAATTCCAATTTTTATATGTTTTGGCGCACCATGTTTGCTTTTCAAAATTGGCATTCGGTTCTTGAAATGAAATTGTATATGCATCGTTTTTTACATCTTATGGATGGTTTGAGTGACATGACAGCTTTGGTATTTCCTAAATATAACCAATACGAAAGTTTTGTTCTTCCGCTGAAGACCTGGCTGGTAGAGCAGGGTGTGAAGATAACGTGTAACACCATGGTAACGGATCTCGATATTGAGTCCACAGACGATGTAATGACGACAACCGGTATCAAAACCATTGGTATTAACGGTGCTGATACAATAAAGGTTAATGAACGCGATCTTGTGTTTGTTACCACCGGTTCCATTGTTGAAGATACGGCCTATGGCAATGATGACACGGCGGCTGAACTAAAGTTACAAGGCGAGGATCCAAATACAGGGTCGGGTTGGCAATTATGGAGAAACCTCGCCGCAAAATCTGCAGTATTTGGGCGCCCAGAAAAATTCTGCGGCAATGTAGATGCATCCACATGGCAATCTGCCACCTTAACGTGTAAACCCTCCCCACTAATAGACAAGCTGAAAACCCTCTCAGTGAATGATCCGAGTTCGGGTAAAACGGTCACCGGTGGGATCATTACATTTACCGATTCTAATTGGTTAATGAGTTTCACCGTAAACCGTCAGCCTCATTTTCGTGACCAGCCTAAAGATGTGGTTGTTATTTGGGTTTACGGACTGATTATGGACAAAGACGGTAATTATATTAAAAAGCCAATGCCTCAATGCACGGGCAAAGAAATCCTTGCGGAAGTTTGCTATCACTTAGGGCTAATCGAACAAGTTAACGACGTAATGGCAGCCACTAAAGTCCGTATCGCATTAATGCCGTATATTACTAGCCAATTTATGCCTCGAGCCAAAGGAGATAGGCCGTGGGTAGTGCCGCAAGGCTGCACCAATATTGCTTGTATGGGGCAATTTGTTGAAACCCACAATGATGTGGTCTTTACCCTTGAGAGCTCTGTTAGAACCGCACGGATAGGTGTTTACAGCCTATTAGGCATTAAAAAACAAGTGCCCGATATCTACCCAGGTCAATATGATATACGCCGATTGTTACGGGCGACCCGCACCTTAAACAATGATGATGCGTTTTTAGGTGAAGGGTTGTTGCGTCATTTCTTAAGTGGCACGTATTTCGAACATATCTTGCCGCTTGGACCAAATGAAAGCCCCGCAGATCTGCATAAATCGGGTTTGTTTGAGCAACAGTTAAAATCGGTACGCGATATGTTTGAACACAGTCATCCGTTAGAAAGTGCCAGAGCATGGATCCAAGCGCGTTTGGACTCCCTACACGGGCGCGACTAACCCTTAGATGCATTGATGGCTAAAAAGCCTGCTGTGGACAGGCTTTTTTCTATTCATCATTATGTCGTACTATCTAAGGCCGCATGTAGGATAATAAACGGGTGAGAATCGAGATATTCAACCACGTTAATCCTAAAATAAACTGAGGGGCATAGTTCGTTAACGGCCCAGCCCCTCGATTAATGATTCGCGAGATAATGTTATCAAAAGGAGCATATCTCTCTTAATAACGCATCGATTACTCAATCCTCATGGAATAACAGACTAATCCCCCTTGAACGCATATTGTTTTTTCAGTAAAGCCGCGCTTTGCCGCTATTGATTTAAACGATATAGTCGTGTGATAGATATCTCTACTAAACTAATAACGCAGTTTTAAGCTAATCATGAGCTTAATTAAAAAACGGAGAGAGATTGCGGTGCAAAATTTAAAGCCACTGTATCAAATTACTTCAGATAGTAGCTTGCCATACACCGACAAAATGGTGGCATTGCTGCAATTAGGTGTGGATTATTTTCAGCTTGAAATGGGTATTATTAGTGAAATTCGGGATGCAGACTACATTGTCCGTCATGCTATCTCCCCAGATAATTCGCTTCTTAGTGGTACCACTTTCAACCTAGCCGATACGTACTGTGTGCATACGTTAGGCACTAATCAAGCGCTATCTTTTTACCATGCAGGCAATAGTCATATTGCCCAGCACCCATGCTACTTAAACTTTGGACTAGAGAGCTATATCGGCGCCCCTCTTTTGGTCGAAGGAAAGCGTTTTGGTACGATTAATTTTTCAGCAAGCGCCCCCCGTAATCAGCCATTTAGCGCAGAAGAACACGACTTTATAGAAATACTTTCACACTGGGTCGGCAACGAAATAGCGGGGCATGAAAAGTTTACCCTGCTGCAAGAACAACAGAAAATGATGGCTCGTCAGCAAGATGTCTTGGAACAAATGGGGCAGGTAGCAGGAGTGGGCGCCTGGGAACTTGATTTAATTGAAGGGAAATTGTTTTGGTCAGCTGTAACTAAAAAAATCCATGAGGTAGACGATGATTTTGTACCGGATTTAGTAAACGGATTAAATTTTTATAAAAAGGGAGAAAATCAAGCGCGTATTACCGCATCGGTTCAAAAAGTGATTGAACGGGGGGGGCATTTTTCTGGCGAATTTGAGATTATTACCCAAAAAGGAACGGCTAAATGGGCCGCTGTGAAGGGCAAAGCAGAATTAGAAAATGGGAAATGTGTTAGGTTAGTTGGCGCATTCCAAGATATAACAGAACAAATCTATTATCGGGAGCAATTAGAAAAGAGACACCAAGAACTGTCATTAGCGCTTGAGGCCCGCAGTTTATTTTTAGCTAATATGAGTCATGAAATTCGCACGCCGATTAATGGTGTGCTCGGCATGATACAAATATTGGAAGCGTCTGCACTTGTTCCTGAACAACAACGTTTTTTAGGCTTAGCCAAAGATAGTGCCACGTCTTTACTCGGCATTATCAATGATATTTTAGATTTTACTAAGATTGATTCAGGTAATTTAACGCTCGAAAATGTGCCGGTTGATCTTAAACACGTGCTCAATAATTGTGTCGATATTTTCAAACCTATAGCGAAGGATAAATCAATCGAGGTAATAAAAAACTTTGATGACATTAATAATGTTGTCGTTGTTACTGACCCAACGCGTATACGCCAGATTTGTTCTAACTTGCTGTCAAACGCAATGAAATTCACTCATCATGGGCAGGTTAGTATAGCCACCCAACTGACCTTGCGGAGCCAAAACCAAGCCTCGTTAACCATCACAGTAAAAGACACGGGAGTTGGGATCACTGAAAAGCAACAAGCACTCCTGTTTTCACCTTTTAGCCAAGCAGATGTATCCACTACCCGCAAATTCGGTGGCACCGGACTTGGCCTGTCTATTACTCGCAAAATATGCCAATTAATGGGGGGAGATGTCAGTGTTCAGAGCATTGCAAATAAAGGCAGCACCTTCAGCGCAAATGTTGAGGTGGGTATTCGCCTCGAAGAAGCACAAGCAATAGGTTCATCCTCTTTGCAATCAAAAACGACCGATTTACACCATCTTAGAGTGTTGGTCGTTGAAGATAATGAAATCAACCAAGTGGTGATAAGTGAAATGTTAAAGCAACGAGACATTTCCTATGACATCGTCAACGATGGAGTAGAAGCCTTAGCCATACTTGAGCATGAGTCAAAACAAGCTCGCTTTTTCTCGTTGATACTAATGGATTGCCAAATGCCAAACATGGATGGCTATCAAGCTACGCAACATATTCGGCAGCTAACAAGCTCCGTTGCGTCCATTCCTATTATAGCCTTGACCGCCAATGCAATGTCAGAAGAGCGTGAAAAGTGTTTTGCCTGTGGTATGAATGAATATTTGTCTAAACCTGTAGAACAGACACGATTATATTCAATGTTAGAAAAGTTTGCTTAAAACCGATTATTTGAATTAACCAGCGTTCAATATTTTATGCTCCAAAAAGGGAATGTGACGAAATATGAATATCAGGTCAGTGCAAATCCCTACCAAGCGCTGTTTTGATTAAAAGATATTCTGCTTTATGGTTTTGCTTCCATTGCAGACAGTGACGCCTGTACATAGTTTGCCAAAAAATACCCATCGCCTGTTTTATTAAAAAGAGCTTACTTCATACTCATCTTTTGTGCGGCTGATGAATACTATTTCACTCACCTTTACTAGGGCTAATTATTGCCGATAAACAGCTTTTGCAGCCATCGGCAATAAAAATGCGATCACTCAGCTGAAATACGCACCAATTGTTTGCCAAAATTTTTGCCTGTCAGCATACCTTGAAACGCCGGTATTGATTGTTCAATGCCCTCAGCTATGGATTCACGGTATACCAGTTTGCCTTCCTTGACCCATTGCGCCAATTTCTGGGTAGTCTCTTGGTGCTGATCTTGCCATTCAGTTTGTACAAAAAAGCGGGCTGCTGGTGGGTTGGGGGATTTCGCTAGAATATCTTGAGGCGTTTGTACCTTACTTAGGTCGGTATCATTATAATTAGAAACATAACCACATATTGGAACTCTTGCGCCAGGATTCATTAATTTAGCAACGGCGCGCGTTACAGCGCCACCAACATTTTCGAAATATATATCTATACCATCAGGACAGGCTTGTTGTAAGTCTTTTTCGAGGTTTCCTGCTTTGTAGTCGACGCAGGCGTCAAAGCCTAGCTCTTCAACAACAAATTTACATTTTTCACTGCCACCTGCAATACCAACGACTTTGCAGCCATGCATCTTGCCTAATTGACCTACAATCCCGCCAACTGCACCTGAGGCAGCTGAGACTACTAACGTATCGCCTTTTTGTGGTTTACCGATTTCGTTTAGTCCGAAATAAGCTGTACGACCAGTCATGCCTGCTGCACCAAGGTAAGCTTGCAGAGGAATGCCAGCAGCCTGTATTTTATACATCATTGGCGCGTCATCGGGTTTGATAAAATATTCCTGCCAGCCGCCATAAGCAGTAATACGGTCGCCCACAGCATAATTATCTGAACGAGACTCCATTACTTCCCCAACAACTTCGCCCGTCATGGTGCCGCCGATAGGAGTTGGCGCTGCATATGACTTCATGTCATTCATACGTGGGCGCATATAAGGGTCCAAAGATAACCACAGAGTACGGACGAGTATTTCACCTTCAGCTAGTTCTGACAGGGGTTGCTCTTCAATTCTAAAGTCTTCATTTTGCGGCTCGCCATTTGGCCTTTTAGCTAACACGACTGCACGATTTACATATTGACATACTGAAATCCTACTCACTGTGATTAATTGATTAACCGTTAGTTGAACATATTCATTGCTTTTCGGAAGCATATTAGCCATTGTAAAAAATGATGAATGGTTATTATTTATGGCTATAAACGTTAATTCAAAGTTAATCCGCAGGTGTACCATCCCTATAAGTATTTGAATTTAAGGTGTTTTATAAAACATTTCACATCGAAGACTTTCGCTTGTGTTGGCTTTAATCGCCGTAACATCAATACGTATTATGCAATCAGCGACTAGTTGGTTCGTTATTGATACTTAGGCTGGCAAACGTCCATTGTCTAAATATTCGTACCATTCAGACCAAAAGATATAGGGCACTGTTTTGAGAAGCAGTGCGTTATATTAGTCTTATTTACTTTGTTATAAGTCGCAGATTAGTTTAGATATAAATGTGCTTTGCAAAGTGCATATACTAAAAAGCCAGCGACAAACGCTGGCTTAAATACCGTCTACTTGTTCAAGCTCAGTACGATCCTGAAATGAACAGTGGTATTCAGGCCTAAAATTTTAGCTGAGCTTAACCTGCATTTGCTACTTGGCCACCATCTAAAACAACAGTGTGTCCGCAAACATAGTTGCTCGCACGGGAGCAAAGGTAAATTGCAGTGCCGGCAATATCAGCTAGTTCGCCAATTTTTCGAGCGGGTAGATTTTTCACGATTTCCTGTTCATGTGGTAGAACGTGTTTCGTCATGTTGCTAGGGAAAAATCCAGGAGCAATACCATTAATATTAACGTTGCTTGGACGAAGATCTGCTGCCATATGACGTGTCATTTGAATCACAGCAGCTTTACTAGCCGAATAAGAATAATTGTTCATGTGCGGATGGGTGAGCCCATTGACGGACGCAATATTTACAATCCGTGAAGGTTCATCTGCGTCGCCAGCTAAGCGTAATGCCGGCAATAAACGTTTGCTTAGAAAGAAAATAGATTTCACGTTTAAATCCATTACCTTATCCCAACCTGCTTCAGGGAACTCCTCAACGGGCGCTCCCCAGGCCGCCCCTGCATTATTAATTAGTATGTCGATTTTAGGCTCTCTTTTAAGCATTTCATCTGCAAAAGCGTCAACTCCGGCCATCGTTGATAAATCTGATTGAATGGCTATACATTCGCCTAAAACAGATAGTTCAGTAGCAGTTTGCTCAAGCTGTTCAAGTTTACGTGCAGTAATATAGGTTTTGACGCCACTTTCGACGAAACCACGCGCAATCATGGCGCCTATTCCGCTTGACCCACCGGTCACTACGGCGACTTTGCCGGTAACTGAAAATAAATTTTTCATATATGATCCCTATTATTTAGAAAGTGCTTCTTTTTTGAAGTGCTTAGTGCATTTAGTGTTAATAATATGCTTAGTTATGTTATAAATTCATGATAATTTTTTGTTAATGGGAATAGTAAAGTGCATTAGACAGCTAAATTTTTTTACAAAAGCTTGTCTGGTAGATACATTATTATTTTTATTAAGTCTATGTTTTAGATGCTATTTCATATAGTAATTTCGATATTTTACAGCATTATAAAGGTCGATATTGCGTGGGGTTTCGCTCTAAACTATTCGTTCGTTATTTCATAGTGAAGTGCGAAATGGTGATACGCGAGTGTTTATTTTTTTTACGTTAGCGCTGTCTAAATCCTTCACATAAATCCTTAATATTGACTTCTTTAAAGCGCTACAATCGGTTGAATTAACAATCGATAAGACTTAGTAATGCCCGTATGTTTCAGGTGGTTTCAAAACCCATGTCACTTGCTATTTATCGAATATTGGTTAAGTTGGTATCAAGATTTACAGTGGAGAGCTTAGCGTGACTGAGGCTTTTACGTAATTAGCGTTACACTTACAAGGAGGGGTTCTAAGTGTCTGTTAAACTCAATCATTACGCCCAACCAATTGATACCAATGTTAAAACTTGTATTGAAGCTGGTTTTATTGAATTATTTATTGGACTTATTTGTGGCGCTTTTGCCTATTATACCTATGACCTAATACTTCCGCTGTTCGTGTCTACTGTGGTTATTGCAATAGTCTGTCTGCTGCTAACTATCTACAACATTTATGTGGTCATTCAGGCGCTTAAAGCGCAAAGGCGGAATCGAAATTTGCTCGAACAAACCAAGGATATTGAATAATTTAGCGTATAAATTGGTCGAATCAATCAAAGCTCAGGATTTTCGACGCCTCGGATCTTCGCCTTGTCCAACCATCGGACAAGGCGATCGGTAAATCGTATCACTGGTTTACGTGTATAGCAGACCGTTAGATTAGCTTTTATATTCAAATGCGAATAGCACCTTACCGATTGAACGACAACCCAGCTTGGCCTCCATGTTAGTCGGCTAGGTTTTGTACTGGCATACTCAACAGCGCATCATAAGCCACTTTCGGCTGATTGTTTCGATCGAATAAAAGAGGGTAATCGGTCCGTCCACGCATTGGCCAGTTATTACGCCAACTATTTGCATCATTTACTCCCCAGAATGTCACGCGAGAGATGGTTGACTGATGTTTTAAAAATAGTGCAAAGATATCTTTATAACGCTCGCCTAACGCGTCTTGTACTGCCTTTGGTAAGGCATCTGGGTAGGGGTTTAGTGTTTTTTGTAAGGCTAAATCTTGGCTAATATCGGCACCTTGTTCAGCTTCGCTGGGGAAAGGTAATACCGATACATCCAACTCGGTGATCATTGACTTTATGCCAAGACTAGCGAAAAGATTAAGGGCGTCATCTAACTCATTCAATGCTGGATGAGTGAGTGAATAATGCCCTTGCAAGCCAACGCCATGTATTTGAATCCCTTTGTCTTGCAACAACTTAATTAATTTTGCTGCACCCGCGCTTTTTTCAGGTTTATAAAGGTTGTAATCGTTGTAGTACAGTTCGGCATCAGGGTCAGCATCATGAGCATATACAAAGGCTTTTTCAATAAAGTCATCGCCGATGATTTGGCGCCATTTCGAGTCTCGTAGCGTGCCGTCTTCGTTTAATGCTTCGTTAACGACATCCCAACCTTTGATTTTCCCCTTATATCTGCCGACTACGGTGCTGATATGATGTTGCATTCGCGCCAACAATGCGTCTCGGGTTAAGGGCAGACCATGCTCATCTTCGAATACCCAGTCAGGTGTTTGGCTGTGCCAAACTAACGTATGTCCTATGGTAAACATATGGTGGGCAGCCCCGTAACGAACGTATTGGTCAGCCAAGGTGAAATCAAAGCTATCAGGTTTGGGGTGAATGCGTTCCCACTTGAGTTCGTTCTCTGGGGTGATGGTATTGAATTGCTGTTGAATTACGGTGTCGGTGTCTTCTTCACTTTGTTGGGCTTGAGCGCTATTGATGGCACTGCCCAATAGAAACTGATCCGCAAAATGTTCTTTTAGTGTCGATGCCAAGGTGATTGAGCTTACCATAAGCGATACAAATCCTAGGGCAATCGTAGCGCTTTTTGGTAGCAGATAAACGGGTTTCAACATAATCTATCTCGTTAATGAAGTGTTAATTATGCCTTTATAGTGAATGTAATAGATTGTTAAGACGATTATGTTTTTTGCTAATGGCTGGCTGTTATTTGCTGCCTTGATGCAACATGGTTTTAATTTTTTCGCTGACGTAGGCCATGCGATTATTGGGCTAGACTTGTGCGTGGCGACATAGATATAGGATTTCATTGACCGGATCTGCTAAGGGATGAATGCGAATACGGCTTGTTTATGAAATGTCCACGCCGCGTGCAATGGCAACACGCTAAACCCTAAGCCACAACAGACAGGCGCCAGAAAAAGGCTTATCTGACTAGAAAAGCCTCTGTCCTCAAACTGACTAGGGTGCTCGAATTGCGTGCAGTTTTTGCCCATAGAACTTATAAAACCTGTGAACTTACAAAGACATATATGGTCACTCCCGTGTTATCAACAGGTTTTCGTTTTTCTTTCACAAACGTTTAAGCGTTACGTTGTCATAATTGGCCTTTTCCAAACAGCTTTTGCATAAAATGAAATACGGTCTTGTGACATATATCCGGCATCTTTATGGCGATATTCATACTCGCCGTGCCCTCATGAGTTTCAATTGAAGTCTTATAAGCCTTTGCACCCATATTGCCTCGAAGGCAGTTGTCTTGCTGAGGTTCCAAATAAGACATAACCGTTTAAATCATCAATGCTTTTTACCGCTTAGTACTGTTATGTTTACTATGTGTGTTGCGTGTTATGCACATGCTTTTTTGACGTCAAATTCGACTTCTTTTGCCATGACTACCCAAATAATTCTTGCCAGTTTATTCGCCAATGCCACTACAGCTTTACAGCCATGCATGCGTTTTTTGATATGTTGTGCCCAGCGTCTCAGGTTGTCATTTGTTTTGTCGCACCAATTCAATACCGCCCGAGCGCCCAAAATTAACATTTTACGTAAGCTTTGGTTGCCCCGTTTGGTGATACCTCCCATGCGTGATTTATCCCCACTGGCATACTGTGCAGGGGTTAAACCAATCCAGGCAGCAAATTGCCGACCATTTTTAAAGACGTGGATATCGTTCACGCTGGCTAAGAATGTCGCAGCCACTTTAGCCCCGACACCAGGCACGTTTAATATACGTTGATAAGCCTTATTATCTTTGAGTAGTGAAATTAATATTCCATCCACTTCTTCTATTTGCGTCGTTAACGCCTGTACATTGTTATGTAAACGCTCAATGAAATGCCTGGCCGTAATACTCAATTCATTCTCAGCATCTTCTAGGATATCCGGCACATACTTTTTAAGCGCACCGTGTTTAACGGGTAAGACAATACCGTATTCAGCTAGTAGTCCTCTGAGTTGATTACTATCTCCAATTCTATTCTTGAGTAATCGTTCACGGATACGCTGTAGCGACTGAACGTCTTGTTGCTCAACAGATTTTATTTCAACAAAACGCACATTGGGTCGCCGTGCGGCTTCGGCAATCGCTAGCGCATCGTTGGCATCATTTTTATTGCCCCGCACAAAAGGCTTAACCACATGAGCAGGAATGCATTTTACCGTATGGCCTAGCGCCTTGAACCTACGACCCCAAGGGTTAGCTGAATAACAAGCTTCCATCACAACTAAGGTCGGCTCTATTTGGCGCAACTCATGGAGCAACTTATCTCTTCTTATTTGTTTATTGAATATCACATTGTTTTGCTCATCTAAGGCGCATAACTGGAACACATTCTTTGCTAAATCAATGCTAACTAGGTTACATTTCATCTCGGTCACTCCATTAATTGATTGATATTGCTTGATAACTTTTCAATCATGGCAGGTTTTAATGCCTTTGGAGTGACCATCTCAAGCACCTATTTTCTTGATTGCATCCGCCACAAGTTAGTCAAATAACCCTTTTGTTTGACCACAGTTGCCTGCTTAACGCTCAATATTTATTGCCAGATAAGACGGTGCACATCCTGTTTAAACAGAGGTTCGCGTGAGTTAGCCTAGCGAGGTGTGTTTGTTAGCGTAGCCAGTTCGTTTTGCTTAGCTCGATAATTTCATTACCTTTACCATTTATTAGTGCTTTCATCATGTAAACGCTAAAACCTTTAGCTTGTTCAAGCTTTATTTCCGGTGGCATCACAAGCTCTTGTTTTGCTGTGTCCACTTCAAGGACGACCGGCCCTGAATGCGTCATCATTTCGGTTATGGCGGCAGGTAATTTTTCTGGGTCGTCCACATGGATCCCTTTCAGACCACAGGCCTGAGCGATTTTGGCAAAGCTTGGATTGTCTAAGTCAGTATCGCTTGATAAGAAGCCAGCGGCTTTCATTTCCATGGCAACAAAGCTAAGAGAGCGGTTGTTAAATACAACGATTTTAATCGGCAAGTTAAGTTGCTTTAATGAGAGTAGATCTCCCATCAACATCGAGAATCCGCCATCACCACACATGGCAATCACCTGACGACTGCGGTCGATAGACTGCGCACCCATAGCTTGTGACAGTGCATTCGCCATTGAGCCGTGGTTAAAAGATCCAATTAAACGGCGTCGACCATTCATTGTTAAATAGCGGGCAGCCCAAACTGTTGGTGTGCCAACATCGCAGGTAAAGATGGTATTTTCCGCGGACTGTTCATCGATTAGACGTGTTAGGTACTGCGGGTGAATCAACTTTTGCGACGTTTTACCCGTTGCCAGTAGATCTAACTCTTTTCGGGAGCGCTGATAATTTTTCACACACTGGTTTAAATGCGCGCTAGAGCGCTCACCTGTAATCTGCTCGAGTAGTGTGGTCACGGTACTTTTAGTATCGCCCAATACACCACAATCAATCTGCACATGTCGTCCGAGCGATGCTGGTTGATTATCAATTTGCAAGATGATGCTATTTTCTGGATAAAAGGCTCGGTAGGGGAAACTGGTGCCTATCATCAGTAAGGTATCTGCTTGTTGCATAGCATGGTAGCCAGAGGAAAAGCCGATAAATCCCGTCATTCCTACATCGTAAGGGTTGTCGTATTCCAGAAACTCTTTACCGCGCATCGCGTGCACAATGGGAGCCTGAAGCTTAGCCGCTAAAGCAATAATTTCATCGTGGGCATCTTTACAACCAGCACCACACAGTAAGGTTACTTTTCGACTGTTGTTTAAATGAGTTGCCATGGCTTCGATATCAGCTAAAGCAGGGTTATACGTTGCGGGTTTTGGGACATTCCATTTTTGTTTAGTCGTTTCAGGCATCGCCTTCAGTGCGATATCACCCGGAAGCACTAACACACTCACATCATTGTGCAATATGGCTTGGCGCATTGCAGTTTCGAGCAGGTATGGCATTTGTTCAGGACTAGACACTAATTCACAAAAAACACTGCATTCTTTGAATAATTCTTGTGGATGCGTTTCTTGAAAATAATTGCTACCAATTTCAGATGATGGAATATGAGCTGCAATCGCCAATACGGGCACTTTATTGCGATGGCAATCGAACAGGCCGTTAATTAAATGAAGATTGCCCGGACCACAAGAACCTGCACAGACGGCGAGTTCTCCTGAGATATGTGCTTCTGCCCCAGCAGCGAAAGCTGCGGACTCTTCGTGGCGTGTTCCTAACCATTCTATTGTTCCCATTTTCCGCAGACTATCACTGATCCCATTAAGTGAATCGCCAGTGACCCCCCAAATACGTTTTACGCCGGCTTGCTCAAGGGTTTGAGTGATAAAACTTGCGATACTTTGACTCATAAAAAGACGCTCCTAATGATTGAAAGTTGATCGAAAATGCGCGGTGAAAATTTTTAACAAGTGAACATTAAAAATTAAGGTTCAATGATCATGCTCTTGAAGGTGTTATTTACAATGCTAGTCGCCGCTATTTTTTGTAAAGAAATATACGATTGTAACAATGCTTATCGTGTCATCTGAGATAAGGGCCAACATCAACAAGGCTAAGTTCATGAGTTTTCTTAGCGTATAGGTTTAATTGTCGCTAGCGGCCGGTGATTAGCTGGTTGTATTAAGTAAAAAACGAATCCTAATACACAACATGTGCTGCGCTGAGTCATAAACGGTTAGTGCGAACAGCGTTGCATAAATGGGATAAGATCAAGATGAACACGCTTACACGTGGCGTCGTTCATCGGGCAGAGTATTAAACCGTTCAACGAATAGGTCTTTACGATTATGAGTGAACAGGTGCTTTTCACGAGTAGGTCTTGGGTGAGTACAATTATTTTGGGCGTGCGAAAAAGAAGATTTTAACCTGCTCAACGCCGCGCGATTAAGGGGCCATGATGTTATCAAGTGTCTAATACCTAATACCTAATACCTAATACCTAATACCTAATACCTAGCGTTTACTGCCTAGTGCTGTGAATTATTTTTTGATTGTAAAACGGCTTTAATTTGCTTGCTGACATAGTGTAGGCGCTGGCTTTGCGTGACCTGCGCGTGACGACAAAGATATAAAGTTTCATTGACCGGATGTGCTAAGGGGTGAATGCGAATACGGGTTTGGTCGTGAAATGCCTTGGCTCCATGCAGAGGCAAAACAGTGAAGCCAAAACCGCGACTGACCGGCTCTAATATCAGGCTTATTTGATTGGAAAAACCTTTCTCTTGAAACTGAGTAGGGTGTTCGAATTGAGTGAAGTTTTTGCTCAAAAGCGCTTGGCAATGATGGTGCCCGTCTGGATGAGAAATAAAGCCCAATTGCTGCAAAACTTGCCAGTTAATATCTTGGGTGCGATTGTTTGTTACCAATACAAGCGACTCCTGGGCGATGGCATCAGTGAGTACCTCAGCAGTCGAACTGGGCTGGGTCATTATGCCTACATCAACTTGTCTTTGACTGACATCTCGTTCGATACTCTTGTTCGGCGCGAATGAGTGAAACACACTCAGCTTTGGATGTTGTTGTTGTAAGCCGAGTAAAAATGGATATAACGCTAGACCTACGCTACCCGGCGTGGCTATGCGTACTTGCCCACTAAATGGATCATCCTGCTTAATATTTTGCTCAAGTAATTCAGTCGCTTGTAATAACTTTCGACCATCGCGATGAAGTTGCATACCTGCGTCGGTCAAGGTGAAAGACTTACCATCACGAATGAGTAAGGGAGTGGCCAGTTGCTGTTCTAATTTTTTGATTTGCTGGCTAACGCCAGATTGGGTCATAAACAGAGCGTGGGCCGTTTGGGTAAAGTGACCCAAGTCCGCTAAGGTGCAAAATGTTTTTAACCAGATGGGATTTATCATAACGAAACGTACTTATATTCATTTTAAATCATAATTTTTCATACTTTATCATAAAGGATACAGTAGCGTCACTTGATGGATAAGCCATCAATCAGCTAGGGGATGCTTTATCCCATTGATAGTGCGCCATTAGACCCATTATTCAGGAGAGACATTATGACGAATCCTTATCCACGTACGTTTTCTCATATCGGAATTTCTGTTCCCGATGTTGAAAAAGCCGTTGAGTTTTACACTAAAGTCCTTGGCTGGTATTTGATTATGCAGCCAACAGAGATCGTTGAAGACGATAGCCCAATCGGTGAAATGTGTACCGACGTTTTTGGCGCAAACTGGAAGAAGTTCAAAATTGCTCATATGTCTACAGGTGATAGGGTGGGGGTTGAAGTATTTGAGTTTGCAAACCAGAAAGACCCAGAGGATAACTTTGAGTACTGGAAAACCGGTGTCTTCCATTTCTGTGTACAGGATCCCAATCTTGAAGAACTCGCAGACGCTATTGTTGCCGCCGGGGGTAAAAAACGTATGGCAGAACCTCGCTATTACTATCCAGGTGAAAAACCATACCGCATGATTTATATGGAAGACCCGTTTGGTAATATTTTAGAAATATACAGCCACAGCTATGAGTTGACGTACGCCGCTGGAGCCTACTAATACTCTTCAACAATAAGCCTAGGCATAGCGTTGATTCAACCCGTTTGGTCGTTAACAGGCGGGTTTACTCTTGCCAGTGAGCAAATTTTTTCAGTAAAAAATTAATCGCTAGGCGAGCCTTGGCTGGCAGAAAATTGCGATTAGCATAAACAATCCATGTGGCAATATCCCGATTCCAGAACGGTTCAAGAATGGGTACTAAGTTGCCATTTTTTAGCGCATCGCCATAGCTTGAGCGGGGCATATAGGCAATGCCTAGACCGCGTTCACAGGCTGATACCACACTGCGGCCACTGTTTGAACGCCATCTAGCATCCAGCTTTACCTCAAGTTGTTTTTCTTGGTGAGTAAAAAACCAGGTACTGTTGTTCGTCATTAGGCAGTGATGCTTAGGAAGTTCATCAGGGTGAACAGGAGTACCCTGTTTGTTGAGATAGGCTTGACTGGCAGCGGCAACCAAGGAGCGGTTGGTTAACTTTCGGGCAATCAAGTTTGAGTCTTTCATCGGCCCATATCGAATAGAAAAATCAAAGGCATCGTCGATGAAGTTGACCATTTGCGAATTGAAGTCCATTTCTATGGCTAGTTTGGGATGCAATTGAGCAAACTCCATTAGTAATGGGGCAATATGTTGCTCGGCAAATTCCCCCGCGGCTGAAACTTTTAAGGTGCCACTTAATTCTACCTGCTTATCGAATACGGTTTCATTGGCTTCTTGTAAGCCGTTCACTAACTCTTGGCAACGGCTGAAATAAGCTTGTCCCGCATCGGTTAAGCGCACTGTTCGTGTGCTACGGGCCAGCAGTGATACCCCAAGTTCTTTTTCCAAGGCAGCTACCTTTCGGCTAATGTGTGACACATTGACGTTTAGTTTACGTGCGGCGGCAGAAAATCCCTGTGTTTCAGCTACTGCCACAAACTCGATGATCCCATTGAAGCTAATACTCATATAACCGCTATTGATTATTGTAATGCGAGAAGACGATTATTGCATATTTGCAATAATCATTTGCTATTTATCGGGATTATCAAACATCCACCAAGGCGGTAGACTCTCTTCATCGTAAAGAGACCACTCAATTCAACACTAGGAGATACAAATGAAAAATGTACTTATTATTTTGACTAACCATGGCACGCTAGGAACAACTGACGAAGCTAACGGAACCTTCTCTCCTGAATTGACCCATGCATTACATGCATTTTTGGCAGCAGGTTATCGCTACGACTTGGTTTCTATCAAGGGCGGAAATGCACCGGTCTATGGTGTTGAAATGGACGACGACCAGATAAACAGCGATGTGTTCAAAGCTGAAGATCTGGCTACCAAATTAGCCAATACCAAAAAAGCCAGTGATGTGAACACAGATGATTATGATGCGGTATTTTATCCAGGCGGTTTCGGTTTATTATCTGATCTGGCCGAAGACGAAAATGTTGCGAAGCTAACGGCCACCTTGTTTGAGAATGGCGCAGTTGTGGGTGCGGTATGTCACGGCCCAGCAGGTTTATTACCGATTAAATTGTCTAATGGCAAATACCTAATTGAAGACATTATGGTGACCGGTTTCACTCGTGAAGAAGAAGTGGAATATGACACCATCAACAAAATCCCTTTCTTGTTAGAAGAAGCGCTGACGCGAAGAGCTGGCCAATACTCTAAAATCGCCCCTTGGGGAGAATATGTGGTTAAACAGGACCGCGTGATCACCGGCCAAAACCCTGCTTCAGCTGGCGCAGTTGGTCAAGCAATGGTTGAGCGTTTAGCCCAGTAAATTGACGCCAGCGGTAGACTGCGAATGCATCAACACTGACGAATTTGTTAATTTGGATCAGCATCTTTACTTGAAAATAAGAACCCGCTTTATAAGCGGGTTCTTTTGTTTCATGCAAGGTTGCTACCGGCAGAGCTTACTTTTGATCAATGTAATACTTTTCGTAGAAGGTATACACCCATTCAGGTTTATAAATAACCATTAGGGTCATGGTCATGCCATTGAGCATACCCTCTGGGAATAAGAGCAACCAAATTAGTACTAAATAATTGTCTTCAATGGTCAGCCAGTCGTATTGGCCGTCTAAATAAAAATACCCTCCGAGCAAATACATTTTCACAGCCATCATTAATGCACCGGGTAAAAAGGCACAAACGAAGATGTAGACAAACACATGACGAGATAATTTATGGAAGGCAAAACTATATATCAAATAGCTTAAGCCCAGCGGTGCTAACACGCCTAATAATCCGTTTACGCCTAGCATACGCCAGCTTTCTTCGCCTACCAGCGTAACTCCTACGAGCGCTAAGCAGGCACTGATCATCGCCCAGCGGAAGCCAAGTATGAGCATTAACGCGGTCAACCACAAAAAGTGTACCTGCAAGCCAGGGAAAATACCGGTTTGAAATATCCATAAAAAGAATACGCTGGCGGCACAACCAAACACCAAATGCTGGATTTTTTTGTCTTTAACTAACGTGCCCACTGATAAATTGCGCACAACTAAAGCCAGACAAGCTACGTATCCCACCCATGCAAGATACTGGATATTCGTGGTGTAATCTAACAAACTTGATTCCTCATTTATGGCTTATAAACCGCCCAAATAGGCGCATGGTCAGAGGGTTTTTCGATACCACGTAATTCGTAGTCGATCCCTGCATCGACTAATGTTTCATGCAGTTTTTTAGTCGCTAGGATCAAATCAATGCGCAAGCCGCGATTATCTAAAAAACCTTTAGAGCGATAATCAAACCAACTGAAACGTTCGTTTGTTTCTGGATTGAGGCTACGAAAACCATCAATAAAACCCCAATCGATAAGATCATTTAGCCATATACGTTCTTCTGGTAAGAAGCTGCATTTACCGGTTTGCAGCCACCGCTTACGATTTGGCTCACCGATGCCTATGTCTAAATCCGTATGAGAAATATTCACATCTCCCATAACTATGACGTTGTCATCTGGGGTGAAGTGAGTATTTAAATAAGTCGATAAATCTTCGTAGTACTTGCGCTTAGCAGGAAATTTCGTTTCGTGAGAACGATTTTCGCCCTGAGGAAAATAGCCGTTGAGTACGCGCACTGTTTCACCGTTAGGCATAGGGTAACTCACCATAATCATGCGTCGCTGTGCATCTTCTTCGTCAGTAGGGAAACCATATTGCACATCGGTGGGCTCTTCTTTACATAGCATAGCGACACCGTAATGGGCCTTTTGTCCATGAAAGTAAACTTTATAACCCATGGCTTCTACATCCGCGACCGGAAACATATCGTTGTGCACTTTGATCTCTTGAAGTCCGATTATATCTGGCTGGTGTTTGTCGATTAACGCTTGAAGTTGATGAAGGCGAGCACGTATGCCATTGATGTTGAAAGAAATTATTTTCATAGAAGGCCAATTATAATAAACACTAAAACGGCTGTTATCTTACCAGAGTCGGTAATGCCAATTCCATTATTTAATCTTTTTTATAAGAATAATACAGCGCTAAAAAGCACGTAAATGTCAGTCCTGTATTGCTTGAAGGTCGCGATAATTGCTTTGCAATAAAACGATGTAAAACCTAATTAAGATATTCCAGTGCTAACAGGAATAGGTTTGCTGGCACTTGGATTAGGTTTGGCGTCACGTCATCGTAGATATAAAATCTAATTGTACTCATCTATATTAGCTAAGGAACGATGCAAGGCGACATCGTTTTTATCTAAAAGCATTTTTAAATTAAAATACCAATCAGTTAGCCTGCACGTTAACAACAATGCGCCCGCGAACTTGGCCGTTAAGCAGATTTCCAGCAGCCTCAATGACTTGCTCTAAGTTTATTTCCTGAGCAATATTGTCAAAATCATCTGATTTAAGAATTTCTCCTAGACGTTGCCATGCCTCTTTTCTATCTGCAATAGGACGCATAACACTATCGATACCGGCCAACGTTATACCTCGCAAAATAAAAGGCGCAACAGATGCTGGAAAGTCCATCCCTTGGGCTAAACCACAAGCGGTGACAGTGCCACCGTATTTGGTGCTGGCACAGGCATTGACCAAGGTGTGACTGCCAACTGAATCAATCACGCCAGCCCATCGCTCTTTGGCTAAAGGTTTGCCTGGATTTGATAAGGTGTCTCGGTGAATGATGTCACTGGCACCAAGTGTCTTTAAATAGCTAGCTTCTTCCATACGACCTGTTGAGGCCACCACGGTATAACCCAATTTAGCGAGTATCGAAATAGCAAAACTACCCACACCGCCATTGGCACCGGTCACCAGTATTTCGCCTTGATCCGGTAACACGCCGTTTTTCTCAAGCGCGGTAACGCATAACATGGCTGTATAGCCTGCGGTACCAATGATCATGGATTGTTTTGGGGTAAATGCCGCGGGCAAAGGAATCAGCCATTCACTTTTTAAGCGAGCTTTTTGGGCTAAACCGCCACAATGGTTTTCGCCTACACCAAATCCGTTTTGGATCACCACATCACCAACATGGAATTGCTTACTGTTACTTTGCTCAACGATACCGACTAAATCGATACCTGGGATCATTGGGAACGCGCGCACAACCGGAGCCTTGCCAGTGATCGCGAGGCCATCTTTGTAATTCAGGGTGCTGTATAATACATTTACGCTCACATCGCCCTCTGGCAATACGCCATCGTCAATATCTTGTAATGCAGCGTGATAGCCTTGTTCGTCTTTGTTGATTAAAATACCCTTAAACATAAGTTCTCCAATTTAGACCGATCGTCTATTAATAATTAAAAAAAACCAAACCGCTTATTTTGGTAGTGCTTGTAAAAAATAATGTAAAAATAGCTGAAGAGGATGAGGACTTCGCACCAGCTTTGCTCGGCTGACGGCGCCTTCCCAGCCAATCCAAAAAAACTCTGCCAGTTGGGCACAATTAGAAGTGTTAGCGATGTCGCCCGTGATTTTCGCTTCATTCAAACAGGCTTCAAGTCGATGCTGCCAACCACAGAATATTGTGCTTAACTGATTGCGGAATGCCGCTGGCAATGCATCCACTTCTTGCCCTAAATTACCTACCAAGCAACCGCGCTTAAAATCATGACGCGCCATACCTTGTGCTGCGTCATTGACGAAATGTTCAAGACGCTCAATAGGCGTAAAGGCTTTATTTGAAAGATGTAACGCTAACTTATTAGAGAAATATACGTCGTAGTGGGCCAATACTGTTTCGCCAAAGGCTTCTTTGCTGGCAAAGTAATGATAGAAGGAACCTTTAGGCACACCGACTTTCTTCAAAATTGGTTCAATACCCGATGAAGCAAAGCCAAATTCGGTTAGGTGCTCAAGACCACTGCGGATAAGTTCCGCTTTGGTATCTTGATTTTCACGGGCCACTTTAGGCGGGCGACCACGTCTGGGTTTTACGGGTAATGTTTTCATAAATTTATATTAGACCGATCGTCTATTTAATTGCAATGATTATTTTTTATGCATAGGGTAACTGTTAAAAGGATGCATGTATGACGATAACAGCAGGAGGCAAAATGAATACTTCAGATTACAACGTGTTTGAACAACTGCCCACAGTGGAAGAGTTTTGCTCTTTGCGTAAACAAGCAGGCTGGGGCGATACAGATGCATATTTGGCTGAACTTAGTTTAGCGAACACCTTATACTGCGTATGCATTCGTCAGTCATCTCAATTGTTGGCAATGGGACGAGTCATAGGCGACGGCGCAATGTATTTTTTATCTTCAAGACATTATCGTGGATACGCACTTTCAAGGCCAAGGTTTGGGGAGCGCCATAATGATTAAAATCGAGACGTACCTGCACCAAATGGCTAAAAAAGGCGCGACCATTGGGTTGCTCGCAGCAACAGGAAAAGAGGCTTTTTATGGTCGTTATGGCTATATACCACGGCCCAGTGAAACTCTGGGCAATGGTATGTGCAAGTTTATATAATGCAGTGTGTTGGTCTGACAGTATCAGCTGCGCTTGTTATGTAATCGATAGAATCGTTTCTTATTTAACCAGTCCGTTAACCATTTCAACAGTGGGTATACTGTTTTTGTTAAACACTGTTGTGAACAAAGCTAATTATCCCCATTCTGTATAAATAAATCAAAAATTGTTTAAGGATCTAATTCTATGAGTCGTCATTTTGAAAAGGCCGAGGGCCTTTGTGAAAATAAAGATGTTGCCACTACTGGTTATGTGTTTAATCAAACTATGTTGCGTATTGCTGAGCCAAAACGTTCGTTAGATTTCTATACTCGGGTGATGGGGATGACATTATTGAAGCGCCTTGATTTCACTGAAATGAAGTTTAGCTTGTATTTTTTGAGCGCAGGCGAAGATTTTTCAGACATTAGCAATGATAATAGCACTCGTACAGCGCAAACCTTCGGCCGCCCAGCCATGCTAGAACTTACCCACAATTGGGATGATACTGCTGACAGTGTGCAGTATCACAATGGCAATAGTGAGCCAAAAGGGTTTGGTCATATCGGATTTCACGTGCCTGATTTACATGAAGCTTGCCAACGTTTTGAGGCACTAAATGTACCTTTTCAAAAGCGCCCAAATGATGGCGCGATGAAAGGGCTCGCGTTTATCAAAGATCCAGACGGGTATTGGATTGAAATTTTCGACGCCGCTAAAGTAAGTGACGCTTGCATTCCACATTTGCAAAAATAAGCAGCAAAGGCGCAGTTTTCACCAATCCCAAGGGCGTCATGACTTAGAGATGCCCTTTGGGGGAATATGAAGCACCAAGGAACATTATTCGTCTTTGTGCCAAGATGGGCGCGGTATGTCTACAATAGTAAGTTGGCATACAGAAGATAACCGAACCCATCACCCAATGGCTCTGAAAGACATTAGCATGAGGTCATGTATGTTTATTGTACTGCTAATTTATTTGGTAATTAAACGAGCAACACAAGTTAGAAACGGGGGTTACACTCCCATATCGATGGCTTTTTTCGGCGTAAAACTGCTGCCGATTGAAGCAATAATGACCAACCCGATGGCAGCCCACTGCAGCACGGTAAGTTGCTCAGCTAAAATTACCAAGCCCGCTAATGCGGCGATCGCTGGCTCTAAACTCATTAGCACGCTAAAAGCCTGAGTTGGCATGTTTCTAAGGGCGATCATTTCCAAGGAATAAGGCAGGGCACTGGATAACACCCCCACTAATAATCCAAGAGGCAGAACTTCCCAGCTAATTAACGCTAAACCTTGGCTTACTGCGCCAATAGGTACAAGCACTGCGGCTGCCACCGTCATGCCCAGTGCCACGGTAATCCCACCGGATGCTTGCTTGCCAGTGCGGGTACCAAACAAGATATAACCAGCCCAACATGCCCCCGCTCCTAATGCCATTAATGCGCCCGTCAGATCAAGCCCTTGTGCGCTGGATAAATCAGGCATAAGCAGAAAAATCCCTGCTATGGCACAAGCCACCCAAACGAGATCACTCTTTCGCTTAGATGAAAATAATGCCACCGCCAAGGGGCCGGTAAACTCAAGGGCAACGGCTATCCCTAAAGGAATACGCTCAATGGCTAAGTAAAACAGAATATTCATCCCGCCTAAACATAAGCCGTAAATAATAATGCTGCGCCAATCTCGCCCTTGAGGTAATGCTCGCCATGGGCGAAAAACCAACCAAAGCACCGCCGCGGCAAAACCTAATCTTAGGGCAGTGGTGCCTTCTGGCCCAACCAACGGAAAAAGTTGTTTGGCCAAAGATGCGCCGGACTGAATGGTCACCATAGCCAGCAAAACACTGCCGATGGCCGTCAGAAGTATACGATTGATTTGCATCGAGAAATTGTCCAGGAAAATGAATAGTAGAAATGTTGGAGAATCGGTATTCTACCTGATGAAAATCAAACCCTACATAAATTATTACTGCCTGGCACCAAAGTCATCATATTAATGGGGCGCAGTACAAGTAGGATGTAATATTATTTTCTTTTGTTTGGCACAGCACCAATTGCTAGCACTGGCGTGCTAAGGCTAGCGCAAAAACTGAACTACTACTTAAGCTGTTTTTAAAGCCCTGTGTCAGGATATATGGCTTGCCGATGTAGTCTTATTAATTTGTTTACGTTATTGCAGCCCAATTTTTAGTTCTATATCTTATCTATGACGGGTTTCCCATTGCGAAAGTATATAAAAGGCCCTTCCACATCGGGTGAGTGGTCACCGGCTAAACGTTGTTCAACTTCTTTAAGTATCATCCGCGTGATTATGGGCAAATCGAGCTTTTCGGCATCGATAAGTGATACCCAGTGCATAGCGAGTAATTCCCCAGAGCCTAGCGGTGCTGCGTGTACATCGCCTTGAATAATATCTGCTTCAACCATAAAAAAACGCGTATCGAAGCGGCGGTTTCGATAAGGTGGGGTAATTGCTCTGGCGATTAAATTCAGGGTATCAAGACGCGGGTTAATACCGTGCTGTAAAAATGCCTTCCACTGAGGAGAACGGGTCTTTATGGTCAAGCTATTAGTTTCGCCGAGGATTAATCCGGTTTCTTCAAAGGTTTCACGAATTGCCGCCAGTGCAAGCGATCTAGCGCGAGACTCAGAGCATCCCTTCATTAGGCGTTTCAGTACGCTGGGATGAAGATCGTTAGGCGGTCGAATGCGACTATCTCCGGCGTCAACCTTACCCCCAGGGAACACATACTTATTAGGCATAAATTTGTGTTCGGCGGCGCGTTTACCCATCAGGATTTTGGGTTGTGCGCTGTCCCGCCGAACAATGATCAATGTTGCCGCATCTTTGGGTTTTACGGCACGTCCTTGCAAACGCATTTCGCTGGCTGGCGTATTGTTAAGGACATATGGTTTGTTAATAGACATATTAACCTTCAGTCAGTTATTCATAGGGAGCTGCTGAGAGCACATTGATTACAAATACGAGTACTAAGATATCCATCTTAGAAAATACCAAGACACATTTTCTATTCGTTTACGCTATTTACTTGTTCAATTTCTTTTGCAAGGTGTGAATGCAGACGAACAATAGCGCTCTCAAACAAGCCAAATTCTAAAAATTCATTTGCCTTGCTTAATAGTCCTCGTTGGGCTGATAAGACTATCTGTAGATCTTCAATGGCGCCTTTGGCGGCAAAACGTTGCCCTTGGGAAACGGTATCAAGCAATGCTGTCTCGTTCTCACCAATAGCACTGATAAGATAAGTATGTTGCCGAGTCGTTGACTCATCTATTGGCTCAAGCACATTGACTTGCATACATCCGGGAAAAGTTGAAATCACGACATTTGGAAATAGATGGTAGACGTAGGTCAGTCGCCCATCAACCGAGATGTCAGCGTGCTTTTTATGTCTTAATCCCTCGATTGATTGATAGGGAAATGCTACGCGGCTATTTTCTCCAAAAACTTCAACCACCGTGAGGTTGTCGTATTGCACAGGGAAGAAGGTACTTTTGTGAGTCTGCCGAATATGGTAACCCTCGAGAGAACTTTCTAGATATAGTTTCCAGTTCGCGTTGACTATCACAGTGGCTGAATTCAACAAACGGTAGTTGTCAGGAATAAGTTTTGGTATAGAAGCAATATCCTGCTCTATATTTGCCAGCGGGTTTTGGTTGATAAATACTAAGCCATTACGCTCAAAACAGGCTACCGCGACAAGTCCTCGTGTTGTCTTATCAACATCAGGAAATCCATGCTCATGAGGAATACTTCGCAGGCTTCCGTCAAGACTGTAAGCCCACCCATGATAGGGACAAACCAATGCTCGTGCACAACCCTGGCCATCGGCAAGTTGAACCCCTCGATGCCGGCAGGCATTCCTAAATGCACGAACAACGCCATCTAATCCGCGCACGGCTATCAAAGGTATATTGGCTGCGTCACGGGCAATATAATCCCCCACTTTGTCAATCGCACTTGACGGGCAAAAGACGATGCTTCTGCTTTGCAGTATTTTAAGCTCGGCATCTAGCCGCGCTTTTGAGCGGTAGTTATCTGTGGGTTCCTTCCAGCTTTGCTTGCCCAAATCTGTGGTGGAATTGTCGATATGAGCAAAAATTCTCTGCATCACTTCCATGTCGCTTAATAGCTGTTTTTGGTCATTCGCATTCACTGGCATATTATCTCGCAAGCTTTATAAATAAGACTGTTCAAAATTAAAACAAAAAATAGACATTGCGAAGTCAACTATCCTTATACTTGGTAATCAGAAATCGTTATATAGAGATGGCTGCATCATCTGATATTGCTTCGCACGCTGCGGCAATGACTTCGTTTATATCATCGAACGTGTCACCTTTTATTGCAATTTAGGCGAGCGCTTGGTCATATTTTCGTTAATGCCAACAGACACTTTGCTTATTACACCGAAAGTGAAAATCGATATTACAAGGTAAACATGACTCAACAGGGTAAGGGGCAACGCAAGCAAAATATGGTTTTCTTTGAAAAGTGTTATCTGTGATGTGTTGTTAATATTCGTGCAGTTTGTTTAAAAGTCTTAGGATTTGTAGCAACGCTAGTTTGGGGATAACGCAAAAAATAGGTTTAAGGATTTGTTTAAAATTTGGCTACCAAGTCCTTCACTTTTTTCGGTCACTGTCCTTTTCTCAAATTGTGCAACTAAAACTGAAAGTGTGTAATTAAGTAAATATTTTAGGGATGAACTGGCGGTTAGTGGTCGAAATAACGAAGTATCAGCGTCAGATAAAGTTTTGAAATCAGCATCTTAAATGGCTGACGAGGTGGGCTGTGTGGCTGAAATATTTTCTTCAGATAAAAAATAAAACTGTTCAAGCTTGACTGTGACGTTGACTTAACCATACACAAACTACATGCCGATCAATGCGAGAACAATTTAATGATGGTTTTCTTGCCATCGCCACACCGCGATAAAATGAAGAACAACGTGAATGATGGGCGTTAAATCACTTCATCCACGTGTTTATCTTCATTGGCTGCACTATTCTTGAAGTGCTAGCGATGCCATTTTCATCGTGCTTTCAAATGATGCGGTACCGGCAATAAATAAACCGTTGTGACAAAACATCGCGTCAACAATTCCCGTCTTATCTTGCAGTTCTGCATTCGACAAGCCAGCCCATTCTTTAGGTAGCGGTTTTCTGTCTTCGAATGAGCCGGGTTCAACAGGTACGGTTTGGATCATCCATTGCCCAGACTGAGAGGGGTAAACCATATATAACGCTTGGTCAGACAATGCGTGAACCGTTTTCTTCCACGGGGTATATTTTTCCAATACAATCACCCTTGGGTCTTGTGCGTTTTTTATCGCTTCGGCGACGATGGCTTTTGCGTTTAAACCTCCGCTGGCCGCTGCTATTGCGCGTGCTAATACGCGGGCAGCGAAATCAACCGCTTCATTAAAGCCGCTGTCAAAGTCACCTTCTTCTTGCCATGTTGGGTTGAACATTGAAATGGTTTGACTAAGACTAATGCCTTCAGCAACACCTTTAACATGCCCACAGTCGATAGCGTCAATGGTGGAAACCAGCCCTGCATCAAGGGCATTGGCTACGCTTTGGCTGTTATCGCATATGGTGAGGCCATACTTCTGCCAAATTAAACCAAATGAAGAGTAGGGAATGCCATTCTCTCGCTCACCAGCGCCGCCGCGTTGGTGATGATCGAAGCGGTCTGTTGCTGGGTCGTGTTCGCCCCCTACATCGATCACGATATCTGCCTTGGCGATAACCTCTAAATCACGGGTGCGAATGAGGGTAAAAGAAGAGAAAATGCTCTTGAGCGCCGCAACACTGAAAACATCGTCAGCATGAAAATTACCGCTGTGCGTTACTACTATTTTATCATTCATTATTTTTTGTCATTTTAGAAAGGAACGGGAAGGTGACGTCAGATATAGGCTAAAGATAGAAAATACTTAACAGGTAAAAATTACGCTGGGGATTCTATATGAAAACAGCCAATAAAGATTGGTGGTAATGACATTTTTCTGTAATAAATAATCCCAAAATTCAATCTTAATCAAGAGGGTCGAAATGTGGAAAGCTACATTATCTAATCAACGTTTATGACATTTTTGCTAAATGGTCGTCATTGCAAAAAAATTTGTATAACTCAATACGTTATACAACGGGTTGCCCACCGTTATAGTCTGTGATTTCGTTTTCGGACTTAAGCTTAGGAGTAACGTAAATAGGTAGCGAACTCCCTCTGCGCTCAAGTCATCGTTTATTTTTAGATCTGTTGCGCTATGATTTTTTGGTTATTTTTTTGATATTTATTAGTGCCTCTATAGTAACTATGTAAAGCGACTATAGCGAGACGGACGTGGGTCTATAATTACTAAAGGGTATCGCAAAAAAATCATTAAATTATGCTCTAAATGAATTTCATTTTTCAGAAGCCATTGTAGAAACGGCTGTGTTAAATAGTCCAGCAATTAGTCTGTACAAGAAATATGGTTTTATTGAATTTAAACGATGGACACCATCACACGGTATTGAGAAACTAGCTATGGCGGTTAAAAATACTACCCAACAATGTAGCTTGGTAATTCGTCACGTAACCCTTTGTTCCGCTTTACTTCAGATTTTAAGCAAAGATCTTTCGCCATTTTATACGCCGCGCTAAACGGCGTTATATTCATAAGGACGTAATATGCATAATTTAAAAATCATTTCTTTGATAGTTGTTGCATCACTTTCTGCAGCATGCTCGAATTCGGTAGGGCCCAACGAAAATAAATTGAGTCCTCAAAAGTACTCACAAAAAAGAAGTATGCAATGGTGCCAAGATAATTATTTTTCTGCATCTGTTGGCGCGAAAGCTCATCAATCGAATGCTAAACATTGTGATACACAAGCAAACCGCGATTATCTTGATGCGAAAGAAAAGCAAGATAATAACTAATTATCAATTCCAATTGGCAAGTCATTAACAAGGACTAAAACAGTAAGCTGTTGCTTTCCTTACTTTCGGCCTGCTAATTTTCTTCTTAACGGGATCCCTTGAGTACCCATATGTGCATTAACTTACGACCGTTAACACAATATGACGATAACTATTTGAGGGTTATCGACTTGTATAAAAAAGCGTTTACCACCGCTCGGTATATTCCAACTTGGTTCCTTAGATTTAAACTTAGAAACGGTAAAGAAGGCTTTAACGTTATTTATTCAGGTCATACTTGGATTGGCCTCATTTATACCTCTGAATATGAGGATATTGTGTTGATACATTTTTTAGCCATATCAGAATCTTATCGCTCGGGTGGATATGGCACTAAAGTAATGGATTCAATGAAGATTACCTCCGCCGGAAAACGCGTGGTATTGAATATTGAAAAACTGGATAAACGAGCAGATAACTACCAACAACGGGTTAAGCGCAAAGTTTTTTATGAGAAAAACGGCTTTCGCTCATCAGGTTATATTGTTCAAGAGCCTGGGGAGCAACTTGAGATGCTTATATTCGGCGGCAGTATTAACAAAGAGGAAATAGAAGCTATGTACAAACACCTTTTTGGTAGTTTGATTGGTTTCTTCCTTAAACCTAAAATTATAAGAATATAAAGTACCACCTTTGCCACTTACGCTATAAAAATATTTGAGTTGGCGGCTAACAATTTACTTAATTCGTTCTTTACATTCTTGCTCACGGTCGTTAGCCACTCAATGTGGCGTTCTGAGTCATAGGCGATATATCCATGAGCACAAAAGCACATAAAATTGCGCTTCAAGTGACGTTCATGCTGCTAAATACGAAGCTATAAAGAAGGCATTTCTCAATATCCTGTCGAACATAAGCCTTGGACTAACCTATGGGCAAAAGCAGGCGAAAGCGCCATTCTTTGACGTATCGAAAGTGCAGGGCCCATGGGGTAGTCAAACCAAGGTCCGGTAATTTAACGAGTATGTCAGTGGCAGTCACTGCTCACCCGCCTTTGAAATTAGCGTATATTTAGGCGCTGCATTGTTATTGGCGACTTTTATAGGAAAGCTGATAACTCAGTATCGTATTCCAACAAATAGACCGATAACCAGCGCGACAAAAATAATGAAGTAAATAATAAGATGCCAGTTTTGTTTACTATTCTGCCTATAGTTCTGTTGCATATGGGAAATATCGTCTTGAGAAAACCAACTATTACAACGGTAGCACTGCCTAGTACCGCGTTTTATGTAGGCACCGCAACACAGGCATTTATATTTGTAACGAAGTCGAGATTCACCTAAAAAAGGGTATTGCATACGGATCTAACATTCGTCATTTAAGATTGATAAACATCGGGTTGCCAGATTTGCATGAGCCCTTGAGGATTTTCTACTTGAGTAAAACCAAATTGGGCATAAAGGCTGTGGGCATCTTTAGTGACGAGCATTGTACGGCGTAAGCCTTGTAAATCTGAGTGGTGAACGATGCTCTGCATAAGCCATTTGCTTAGGCCATTTCCTCGGTGCAAAGGTAAAATAAATACATCTGCTAAGTAAGCAAATGTGGCTTTATCACTGACAACACGAGCGAAACCGACTTGTCGCTGGCAACCATCGAATACCCCGAAGCATATTGAATTTACCATGGCTTTTTGTAACGTTACTTTCGGTATACCTTTGGCCCAGTACGTGTGGGAAATAAACTCGTGGATCACTGCGATATCCATGTCCTCAAGGTTGCTGCTTATTGTGTATCCCTTCATGTTACCGTCTCGATAATTAACACGCGTCTACCGACGCGTTTAGTGTATGTGCTGTTTTGACGATAATAAGCTAATTTAGTCATCAAAAGCGACTATAGCTGTGTTATGACGAAATTGGTAACAGTTGTCACATTGCGTACACTGTCTAGATTTGCTTTATTAATGCTATAAAAGCAGTGAGATTTAAATAAACTCAGGAGGAAATAAATGAGAGTAGTACTGGTACTGGCCATGCTTGGCCTGCTTACGGCGTGCACAAATAGTGACTGGCGCACGGCGTCTCGTGAGTCTGCAGGGTTAGCCCTTGACCCATCAATTGATACACAAGCATCTATTGAAATTTATGCTGCTGATGCCTTTAGCTGGCGTGGTTGGTTTGCTGTGCATACTTGGCTGGCGATAAAAAAAGAAAATGAGCCAGAGTACACTGTATATGAAGTAGTGGGTTGGGCGATAAAAGAAGGGGTGCCAGCTTTGCGTGAATACCAAACTGCAACACCCGATCGCTTTTGGTATGGTGCAAAGCCTGAAAAGGTGTTGTCGATCCAAGGTGAAAAAGCCGCTGAGCTTATCCCTAGAGTAACCGCTGCGGTTAATCGCTATCCGTGGGCAAATGAATACACGTTATTTCCTGGCCCTAACAGTAATACTTTTCCTGCATGGGTAGGCTTGCAAGTCCCTGAATTAGAATTAGATATGCCATTTCGGGCGATTGGCAGTGGTTACGCTGATTAGGCAACAGGCGAGCAATAAGTTAGCTTGACTCACTTTACATTACATCAGGGCAGCTTTAAAAAACCAGTGGTTTATGCTGCCCTAATCCAACATTTTGCGGTTAAATTTTTATCTGGGATGTATATGCGTCGAGTATTTCACTGGCGCACGCACTGCAGACATCTTGGTCCATTACGTTTTCCAATACCCGGCCAAGGGCGCTAATACGATGGGGCTGTAATAGCATCACGGCAATAAATTAAACTAAAGCCTGTAGGTATCGATAACACCAAACAGTTTTCTGTTAGTGATTAGCCTTATAGCGCATTCTCCACTCTGTCCTACCTTCCTAGGTATCTCTTAATCATATACAATCCTCGCCCGTTTATTATCGGGTTAACGAACACCCTAACGATTAAAAATACATTATATTGGCTGGTTTCAGGCTAATGGCTTGGTGATCAGGAGACGGTATTTTTGAAGATATGCAACGAAATGCGCAACGAAATGCGCAACAAAATATGCAACAAGGATAAACAATGATTCGCGCTGTAATGACGACTGCTGTATGTATGGCCTCTACCTTCTCAATATCTTCTTACGGTGCTGCTCTTGTTGAAAAAGGCACTGAAAACGATGTTGAAAAAATTACCATCGAAGGCGCAGCAACAGCGAATGAATCACCTGTTGGCACCTTTAATTCGCCCATCTCTAATTTAGAATACGATCCCAGAGTCGATCTTCAATCCAGAAATATGGCAGAAGCCCAGGCTGACGTCACTATCCGCGGTGGTATATTCGAAAACACGGGCTTTAGCGTGGGAAGTGCAACCCTTATCGACCCACAAACTGGGCATTACTTTGCAGAAATTCCTATTGCACCAGAAATGCTAAGTGCACCCGCTATTTTAACAGGCGCAGATAATTCACTTTACGGTGTAAATAGCTCGGTGGGTTCGGTTGCCTATAAATGGCGACCTATTCAAACCGCAGGCAGTGTTTCATTAGGTATTGGCGACAATAACTTCAATATGCAAAGGGTTCACAACGCGATTACTTGGTCTCTCAATGGATCCCCCGAGTGGAGCGCTGGAGTTGAAGGTGAGTACTCGCGCTCTGAGAGCGATGGAACCATAGAAAATGGTGATCATAATTTTGAGCGGGCATCAGGCCGTATACAACTGATAAGCGACACGTCGCAAACAGATGTGTTTTTCGGCTATCAAGACAAGTTCTTTGGGTGGCCTAACTTGTATACCCCCTTTAATGTAAACGAGACTGAGGACTTACAAACCCGTTTGTTGATGTTTAATCACCAGCAGCAATATGCGCAGGATAGCGCCTTTGAAGTGTCTGCCTATTATCGAAAGCACAATGACCACTACGTTTTTTCAAGAGAAAATCCTGAAAGCTTTCAAGCGTTTCACGAAACCAAGGTAAAATCAGTTGCGGTAACTGGTCGCCATGGGGTCGGTGCAAAACTTGCCGTGAACTACGCTGCGCAGTTCACGGCTGATGAGATTGAATCCACTACCCTTGAAAACAACTTTACCTCTCGCGATTACTACAAGTTAAGTGTTGTGCCTGAATACGCCATAGCCTTAAAAGACAATGAGCACATAACGCTTCGTGTTGGGGCTGCGTATGACGATACCAATCGCGATGATTCAAGCGTATCAGTGATAAGTGATATTGTCTGGCATAAAATAAACACAGACAAGTCTACACGCACGGTTAATTTATCCTATTCTGAAGCGACACAAGTGGCAGGGTACACTGCGATTGGCGGAAGTACGTCGAGCGGACTTTTCAGAAGTAATGACGAACTTCAGCGAGAAACGAGCAAAAACTTGGAATTGGGCGTCTCATTAGATGAAGCAACGTGGCGCGTAGACTCTGCTGTTTTTTACCGCTGGGATAACGAGCTAACTGACTGGACTTACAGCTTTGACTCTACATCCGCGCGAGTGGCAAACCCAGTAGACATCGAAACAGTAGGGGTTGAATTTATCGCCATTAAGCGCTTCGAAAATGCTGATTTAGTAACAAGCTATACCTATCTTGATAAATCCGAAAACTACCGGGATGAGAATATAGATGCGAGCTTCTACGCGTTAAACTATCCTCCCCATCGTTTTACACTTGGGGTGATTTGGTATCCTGTGGAATCGCTTGAATTAAGAGTAGACAACGAATGGCGTAAACAAGAAGAGAACGTGTTGAGAAAGGGCGACAATACGGCGTTTTTCACTCACGTTACACTGACCTACTCGCCGCCGCAGTTTGAAGGCCTCAATGTTGTGCTGGCTGTCGATAACCTGTGGGACGAATCCTTTGAAGAAATTCCCGGCACTCCGGGGCGTTCAGATCAATTATCTGCTACTGCCAGCTATTTCTGGTAACAAGATGAAAGAACACATGCCTAGCCCTTATAGCCTAGACAAATTGGGCAGCGTTTACTTCGGTAATAAGTCATTTCGCTAAGGGTTAGGCGTGATGAAAAGTAACTTTGGTAAGGATTAACTTTGGCGAATAGCAACAACAGTACTGGTCAAGATCTCGGAACTGCGCTGATTTCACGTAACGGTTCGCCTTCTAGCCTTGAGGACTTTTGGGGGGCATGGCAGCTTAACCGGCAGATCCTGCAAAATAGTGGTGAAACGTTCCTATTCGCGGGGCAGGCGAACTTTACGTGGTTGGATTCTCATTTGCTTTACCATGAATCTGGCTTGGTCACGGGGCCAGATAGAAGGGCACTGCAAGCTGAACGCACCTATGTTTGGCGACAGCAAGCAGGCGGTAAAATTGATGTGTTATTTGATGATAACCGATATTTTCACACGTTTAGTGCGGCTGAACCCTGTGCAGAACACCTGTGTGGCGACGATCATTATGTGGTGAATTATGTTTTTGATCATTGGCCAAGATGGGAGTCAACATGGCAGGTAAAAGGCCCAAGAAAAGACTACAAGATGATAAGTCTTTATCAACGGGCATAACGTGTTTTATGCCTAATTGAAAACGCGTCCTCAGGCTAATCCGTAATTATGTGCCAATTTACACCGTATCAATTGTACTGCGCCTTTGTGATAACCACAGTGCGATGCCAATAATGAAACCGCCAAGCGCAAGCCGGCTAAAATCTGTATCTATTTGCCAAAGCACAAGATTGACAATCAGCCCAGCGGGTATGAGTGCATTATTCATAATGGCCAACGTACCTGCCGAGACCTTCAGAGCACCTTGATTCCAAAAGTAGTAACCCATTCCAGATGCCATCACACCCAACCATAACAGCACGCCCCACTGGGTTGTATTTTGCGGTAATTGATTGGTATTTCCGAACATAACGAAGGCAGGTAAAGCCACGGCAAGGGCGCCAATGTAGAACCATGCGAATATATTATGGTTAGAAATGGAGGGCGGGAATGTGGATGCCAGTTTCCGGTAGCCAACCTGACCAAGCGCAAAGCAAAGATTAGCCCCTTGCACAATAATAAAGCCTGTCCAGAAGTGCTCACTGACGTCCTCAAAACGAATGATTGCCGCGCCAACAGTGGCAATTAGCGCACACAACATATGAAAAGGAGAGAACCGCTTGAATAGCGCATCGTTGAGCATAGTCACATAAAGCGGAGTGAAAATAGTAAACAGGAGTACTTCCGGTACAGATAAATAAAGAAATGAATGGTAGAAAAAAATGTACATTATACCTAGCTGTAATGCGCCTAAACAGGCGAGAGCTAGCTTTTGCTTAGCGCTCAGTAGCGAAAACTTCAGAAAGGGTAAGAACAGGAGAGATGCGAGTAATACTCGAGTAAGAACAGAAAAATAGCTATCTACGGCGCCCGCCAAATACTCGCCTATTAGAGAAAACGAAAATGCCCATAAAACTGTGACGGCGACTAAATAAAACACGCGAGACTCTTTTGCAAAATTGTGTGCGCGCTAAAGTATTGCATCGCGCCGGTTTAATCAAGATTACTGTTTTGATTATGCTGTGGGGCAAATAGACGTTAGCCATTCCGTGTCAGTCATTTTTTAGCCATCCCGTGTTAGTCATTTTAATGTAGATAAGTGCAGATAACCTATTTGTGATTGTCTCAATTGGGGGATCTACAAAAGCCACTTTTTAGCGGAACGACGCCACATCGTTTTTAAATGGAAATGATTAAGACACCAATCTTAATTCTTAGCCATTTGGAACCGTATGTAGCAAAAATACATAGCAAAGCCCTCTTGATAACTGACGTCATAATTTAGTCGCTCAAAAAATCGTTATCGAGCATGTTGTATTAATTTGTTATAATGAATTTCCCGTTAATTTTTCAGACTAAAGTGAGTGATTAAATGTATCGCTCATTTATGGTGATCTAACGCTTAGACTGCCTCCTTAATAGAGTCAAACAGGGATATGAAAAAAGCGCCGACAACTCAGTCAGGGTAATAGACGTATTATTAAAAGGATATTTAACTATGAAGAGTGTTTTTAAAATTGTTTTACTGATGAGTTTTATTAACATGTTAAGCGGATGCGCTATTTCACCTTCTAGCGCACAAAAGTGGGAGTACAAAAGAGTGGTGCTCGACCCTCTTGACGGAAAAAACATTTTTCAAATTGCCGAAGAGGGCGTTACTGCTGAAACTCTGCTTGCTGAATATCATGCGAAAATTAATGCATTTGGTCATTCTGGTTGGGAACTAATCTCTGTATCGCCTGATACAAAAACGCTTTTTTTCAAACGACGTTTGTAGTTAAAAAGGGTTGGTATTCAAGCACCAATATTGCGCAATTGGAGTCACAACCCATTCTACAAATTTTATGCTTATTTTTGCTGATTAATACACGGAAGGTTCACCCGCCGGACGTGTTTTAAATCTGCGGTGCACCCACATGTATTGGTCAGGCTGCTCTTTGATAGCGTTTTCGATCATCTGGTTGATGATCGTAGCGTCTTGAACCTCGTCTCCGCTGGGGAATTCAGTCTCTGGTACCGCAAAAGTAACTTGATATTGGTTCGTTTTAAGATCTCGTTTGTGTGACACAAATACCGGCTTGGCTTTGCCTAATCTCATTAATTTACTTGCTGAGGTCACCGTCGTAGCAGGTATGCCGAAAAAGGGAGCAAACACTGAGTTTTTGATCCCGTGATCCTGATCGGGAGAAAACCATACGGTGCGTCCTTCACGCAAAGTGCGAATAATTGCCCGCATGTCAGAACGCTCAAATACGTTTTTAAAAACACGTTTTCTGCCGCTGGTGATGACATATTCAAAAACAGGATCGTTATTTTTACGGTAGACAACATCAATATCTGCCACCAAGTTGACCATCATGCCCGCTAAATCTAAATGCGTATAATGCCCGCCAATTAGCAACACGCCTTGGCCATTTTCTGTCGCAGACTTTAGGACATCTAACCCATTGACCGTAAAACGCTTGCGCAATGAATCTGGATTAGCCCACCAAGCCCAAGCTATTTCAAAAAAACCAATACCGTTGGCAACAAAGATATCTTTGACCAATTGCGCTTGCTCAGCAGCAGACTTTTCAGGAAAACACAGGGCAATATTTGTGGTGGTAATATGGCGACGGCGTTTAAGCAATCGATAGCCAATTTTACCAAATGCACTACCCGCCAACATTTTCACTTTGAAGGGGAGTATGGAAATTATTCTCAGTAAAAACACAGCTAACCAGCTGCCCCAATGTCTAGGGTGTAAAAGTGATAGTGACATGAATTAGTAGGCCATCCGAAAAATATAAATTACGTTCGCTAAAGATCAGCGACTATAACAAAAATGCCTTTTTATATGCAGGGTAGGTAAGCATTATTTTTACCTTTTAATGATTTTATTTTTCCACATTTATTCGATTCGTTATTTTTTCGCCGTGTTCAAGTGGATTATGACGAGCGGATTTTATGCAAAAATTGTCGATTAGTGGGTAAACCACTGAGTAGCTTCTCGGTATTGTGCCGGGTTTCATTGCGCAAACGGTCTATCAGTATCGCTTCTTTTTTGGCGAATGCGCCGCTGCATTGTTGGGTCGTAATAAAGTCCATTCCATACAGTACGTATTGTTTGCTTGCCGAAGAAAACAGCTCAAAACGTTGGTCACTTTCATACACGCCCGGCGCTTGGGTACGCCATAATGTTAAAGCATCTTGCAAACTTTCAGGGATAGATTCAGGCTGCTGGTGTTCACGCCAATAAGCACTGTCTTGGCGCTCAGTAAGTAGATAATGCAGTTTAAGAAAATCAATAATTTCCTGCCAACGTTGTAAGGTCAGTTTGTTAAATCGCTTGGCGAGTACCGTCATTGCAGCGCGTTCACGGGGGAGTTGTTCACTAACCCATTGTGCTGACTTTTCAATCAAAACCAAAGCGGTTGCTTCTAGGGGTTCGACAAAGCCTGCCGATACGCCAATCGCGACACAGTTTTGATGCCAGAAGCTTGATCTGTGACCCGGAATGAATTTGATGCAGCGCGGCGTAATCTCCTGTTTAGCAAGGTAGGGGTCGTTTTGCACATAACGAAGCAAAGTGTTTTCTGCCTCGTCAGCAGAGGTGAAATCACTGGAAAATACATGTCCAATCCCTCGACGGTTTTGCAGGGCAATGTCCCAAATCCAGCCGCTCTTTTGCGCAGTTGCGACGGTACAAGATGCAATGGGCACCTCGTCACAAGCGTGTTCTATCTGCAAGGCTAAGGCAGTATCGTTAAACAAAATGTGTTGTTTTGAGATGAATGGGATCTGATAATGTTTACCTATCAATATAGCGCCAAAACCACTGCAATCTATGAATAAGTCGCCCTCAATTGACTCCCCAGTAGCTAATACGACGGTAGCGATATCACCGTTAGGTTCCGATGTTACGTTTGCTACATGGCCTTGCAGATAGTTAACGCCAAGGATACCAACACAATGTTCATGCAGCATGCTAACGAATTTTTCCGCGTTAAGGTGATAACCATAATTGAGATTGAACGCATATTCTGGCATTTGCGGTAACTTAGGGGATAAATTGCGCTCGCAAATTGTGCCTTGTGCACATACCCAGTTTTCAAAATTACTGTCTTTTACAGAACCCGACCAATGCTGGGCCGCGTTCACAGTACCGTACCCAATTGGCGTCGTGAAAGGGTGATAATAGTGCTCACCTTTTCCTTTCGTCCAGCCTACAAACTTAGAGGCTTGCTTGAAGCTGGCATCACAACAGGATAAAAATGCGCGTTCAGATAGGCCGATTTGCCGCAGGGTGTCGCGCATGGTGGGCCAAGTTCCTTCGCCCACACCCAAATTTTTAACGTCAGGGGACTCCACTAAAACAATTTCGACGTCTTGAGTCTGTGGGTTTTCACTACGGTGCTGGGCAGCAATAATGCCAGCCGTTAGCCATCCTGCGGTGCCGCCGCCAACAATCACAATCTTAGTCTTCATGGGTATTACCTAAAAAGTGGATAAGTTACCGGTCCAGAGCGGGACAATACGTATGAATAAAGTCTGCGTGGGCGGGTAATTGCGTAACAGAATGATTAATCGTTTTTGACAGCGCCATCATTTGTTGTTGTAAATTTTCAGGTGTTAACATGCGACTCCCCCCATGATGTTGCTTGGGTAATAAACCTTGTCCCATCATCACTTGCACCCATGAGTCTACTCGGAATAACGCTACATCATCGGGCCAGGCATAAGCGTTTTCGTGAAACATTGCCATACGATGCGCAAGCGAATCGGGAATAGCCATGGTGCGGTAATGTTGCCAAAATGGACTGTCGTTACGCTGCGTTAAGTGGTAATGCAAAATAATAAAATCGCGTACAGTTTCGAGTTCTAATTGGGTTTCGCGATTAAATTGTTCGCTAAGCAGATGAGTGTTGCCCCCAAAAGGAAATAATTTCATCAACCGCACTAAAGCGGTGGTTATCAAGTGAATACTGGTTGATTCTAGGGGTTCGAGAAATCCGCTTGATAAGCCAATAGCAATACAGTTTTTGTGCCAAGCTTTTTTACGTCTTCCAGTGGTAAAGCGAAGTTGTCGCGGCTCGCTAATGGTTGATCCCTTGATATTTCCCATCAACGTACTGCGAGCCTCATCGTCAGACAAAAATTGACTACTATAAACTATGCCATTACCCACGCGATTTTGTAGGGGGATGCGCCATTGCCAGCCAGCTGAATGGGCAATAGCTTGCGTGTATGGGCGGGGGGCTTCAACTGCTTCCGTCTGCACCGCAATAGCGCTATCGGCTGCTAACCAGTGACTCCAATCCTCGTACTGAACTTGTAAATTTTCATCAATGAGCAAACCGCGAAAGCCGGTACAATCAATGAAAATATCACCCGATACCGTACTACCATTATCTAACGTAATCGACGCAATATTACCCGTCTGGTCATTTTGGATTTTTTCTATGCGCCCCTCTATGCGTTTGACCCCAGCAATTTCACTTTTTGTGCGTAAATAGGCGGCGTATGCGGTAGCATTCAAATGATAAGCGAAATTGAGGGGTTTGTTACCTGCCATTGTGGCAAATTTATTGGCTTTCGCTGCTTTAAGTTCTAGGCAATAATCGTCTAAGCTTCCACCAAAGCCTTGGGCTTTCGCTTCAAGCCAAAACTCATGAAACTCAGCCATCCATGACCGTTGGCCTATTTCGCCAAATGAATGAAAGTAGCTTTCGTCTTGCTGACCCCAGTTATTAAACTGGATCCCCAGTTTAAATGTGGCGTGAGTGGCTGCCATAAACTCTTGTTCGTCGATACCTACTAAGCGATGAAAGGTACGCATAGTGGGAATAGTGGCCTCACCAACGCCTACTGATCCTATTTGGTCAGATTCAACCAAGGTGATATCGAGCAATTTACCGAGGCGAGTTACTAAACTATATGCTGTTAGCCAACCGGCCGTTCCGCCTCCCGCCACTACTACTTTGGTCTTTGCTTGCATGTTGGTCTCTTATCTTTAGCGGTTTAGGTTGTTGCGTAACATGGCACGCAAGCGTCGAGCTTGGTTGTCGTCCATGGTAGCTAGCAATCCGTGACTTTCTGGGGGAAGATGCTCGAGTACCTGCTCACTATCGGCGAAAATGTAGTAATCAAATAACGCCTTCCACGCTTCTTTTTCTCTGTTCGAGCGATCCCTTACGCTCATCATGGCGTGCATTAACGCATCCATCGGGTTACCTAAATAAGGTGCTGCCGTCATCCACCAAAAGTTCACCATGGCATTGAAACGATCAAAAGCTTCTACTTCGTGCCACCACATATTGGGGTAATATAAGGCGTCCCCAGGTTCAAGGTCGGCAATGTAGGCGTTTTCAAGAGCGGTTTTTAAACGCGGAAAACGCGCGAAATCAGGTGTGCCAAGGTTCGCTAAGGTGACAACTTGTCCGCCGGGTGTGGGTGTTAAAGGCCCCGGATATAGATTGTGCACTTGCTCCGGTGGGAACAAGGTAAAACGTCGTTTTCCTAACACACAACAGGCAATGTTTTTGGGCTGGTCGAAATGCGCTGCAGCAACCGATTCCGTGCCCAGCCAAATTTTAGCGACTGGCTGATTATTGTTAAATTCGGCATGGTTAAACGTTAATTGATGGGTTTGGCTCAGGGTGGGGAAACCTTCATCTAATCTTAGTGAATTGATATAGAAGTAATCGTGTTGTTCTCGAGCCAATTGAGCGCGTATTGCGGCGAATACGTCGGGTATGGTCCCAGGCTCACTCGTAAAGTTAAAGCCGGTACAGGATGAGTTGTAACCAAACCGAGCGTTGATTGCAGCAGGACCTTTATACACGACTGTCGGACGCTGGCTATAATGCTGTTCTAGTAGCCCCATTACGTTGTCAGAAGACGATTTCCCCGCTTTGACGAGGGGCCAATCTTTTACTAAACCTTTCAGTATTACCGGCTGAGCCATTGAAAAAAGCTCATCATAAGGTATAGAGTGAGGCGTGATCCCTTCGAGTACGATAACGTTATTTTTGCTGGTTGACATGTGGGCTCGACCTTAGTGAAATGAGAGTCAAAACATCGCCAATTTAGCATTTTTTAGAGCGATTAATTGCTGAAAATTTCCCATTGAGTTGAGCACAAAAAACAATAGGCTCAGAACGCCATATTGGTGCAGTTTGGCAACACTCTCGCCATCCAATTGGGTTAGCTTTTCTTGGTTTATCGTATGGTAATGACTGAAATTCACTTCATCGACATTACTCAGTTTAATTTGAATGGAAACTGGCTCTAATAAATCCATTGATTCGACCAGCGTATATAGCGTTTTATCAAACACTAAACCTTGTTCAATGGTTCTTAAGGCCTTCATAATATAAGTAAGATAAGGGGCTTCACCACCAAATTGCAAAAATATATCTTCTCCATGCTCCGTGTTGACGCGCGGATCTTGTAGGTCAATACAGATAATTGGCTCAGCGGGCAGGGTGCTTGTTTGTTCGGTTTTTTTATAGCCCAAACTAAAAGGGCCTCTGGCAAGTAAGGCGGGTACAAACCGGGTTGTCCACCCGTTTTTCCCAAAAAATAGATTTTCATCTTTTGCAAGACCAAGGATCGCGTGTAATTGGGTTTGTCCGGTTTCCGGATGTTTGAAAAACACCAGTGGAAATTCTTTATGTAGCTCGCTTATTTCGGTGGCATGCACCAAAGTGCGATTAACATTTTGGGTTTGAGAATATTCAGGTCGTGTATCAACCTTCAAATCTTTATGATCAACATTATTTAAGACTGTCGGATTACTCATAAGCATACTTCGCTTCACTATTTATGTTTTAAAATGGCATTTTAACCATACTAACGTGCTAAAAATGGCCAGGCAACGAACAAAAGTGAAACATCATTTGAGTGTTTCACTTTTGGATATTGTCGTGGTGTTTCATCCCCTCGGTCAGAGGACCTGCCCAGGAGAATTACATCTCTAGTCCTTAGAAGTTATAATTTGCGCTTAATACAAAGCGTCTATCTGCTTCTTGAACAAAGAAAACATTATTATAACTACGACCAAACTGACGTTGACCTTCTTCAGTTAAGTTGATGACATCTAAGCTAACAGATAGGTCATCGTTCACTTCATAACTGACATTGATATCAATTTGCTCGAACGTATCAACAAATACCGGGTTACGGTTACCAAAACCACGGTTTACTTGACTTAAAAACTCATCCCGCCAGTTATAGGCGATACGAGTTGATAGACCATCTTTTTCGTAGATCAACACCAAGTTAGCTGTGTCACTTAAGCCTTCCAGAGCGAACTGGTCTAGATTGATTGCCCCGCCAAGATCGTAGCCAATATCGCCATCAACAATAGTGTAGTTAGCTTGATAGCCGAATCCGGTTTCGCCAAAGAAGTGCTGCCATGCTAGTTCGAAGCCATCGATCACTGCGCTTTGGTTATTAACAGGGCGGGTTACCTGAAAGTTTAATTCTGGATCACCCGCTTCAGGAAAAACATCATATGCACTGAATACGCCGTCAGCAAACACTTGAGTATTTTCAAAATCGGCCGCCCCACCAGGGAAAGCACTCGGATTTTGCAACATCGCGGTCATGGTAAATAAGTTGCGCTCGTTATTGTCAAAACCTAAGGCTGCTAACTCAACGGCAGCTTGGGCTGACAAGGTTCCGGCAACATCAGAAGAGGCATCTAGCAAGCCAAATAATGGAGTGCTGGTTTGCGCAGTGCCGACAAAGTTTTTAACGTCTTTCCTGTAATAACCGATAGAAATAACGCTTGAATCGCTGTAGTACCATTCTAATGATAAATCGACGTTAGTGGATTCAAGGGGGGCTAATCGAGCATTCCCTGAATTACCCGTCGGCGTGCCGCCTAACGCAGTGGGACGAGCCGGTGCTGAAACAGTCGTAGAATTAAATAATTGATTATATGCCGGGCGGGCCAGTGTTTTACTAAATGAAACTCGGGCTTTCACTTCGTCTGACACGTCAAGCGTTAAATCGATACTCGGTAACAAGTTCGTATAGTCATGTTCTGCTACTAAGCTTTGTGAGTCGGCACTCGGTTGGACCAAGAAATCGTTATCAGATTCCCAAATGATCGCTAACGGTACAATTTGATTGGAGGTTGAGGTTACGTCTGTTTGCTCATAACGTAAACCCGCCACTATGTTTAACGGCATTTCACCTATTTCATAATCCGTACTAATTTGAACATAGGCCGAAAATATATCTTCTTCAATCAGATTGTCGTCAAATCCATTGATCGGTAACGTGGCGAGGGTAAGTCCATAAAGGGGGCCGATTTCATTCAATAATTCGACCGGATCTCCACTAAATGACACACTACCTAAGGCAATTGTTGACGACCCAGCAGGCAATGCGAGTGCATCAGCACCTTCAACACCTGACATGTTATGGTCTTCAAAGGCACAACCTGTGCAGCTTTGCTCAAACAAACCTTCTGGAATATCACCTGGGAAATCCACACCCCAGCCACCCAATGCTTCACTGGTTGATTCGCGGGTTTGTCTCATTTCAGTCGTCAGATAACCCACACCAAAATCGACCTTGTATTCATCTTTAACCCATTCGCCATCGAAGCGTATCTGATCGACATCGGTAACTTGATTGGATTTATCGGTTTGTACGACTTGCGAGCCAACATCAGGTTTATCAAAAATTCCGTTGTTATTCCCTTTCACTAAATCGTCAATAACTATGCTGGCTTGAGGAATAGAACCTGTGAAGTCAGCAGCTTGCCAACCGGCGTTTGAACCCGCCATGTTGAAGCGGATTGAGTTTTGACCCATGGGGCCGTTACCACCACTTTTCGCTTGTGACGTTGCGACATCAAAACTTAGATTTAATGAATCATTGACCCAAAAGTCTGCGTTGAAGCCAAACGATTTCAATTCATCTTTTGTTGCTAAGGCTAGATTCTGGAAAAAGAAATCTTTACCGCCATCAATGTCTTCAGAGAATTTGACTGGGGTAGAGACCACTGGATTACCATCGAACTCAACACTATTAAATTGTTGTGAAAACCAAATGCCGTCAATCAGTGAGCGGGAGTCTTGTTCGTTTTTAGCGTAAGTGACGTCGGCCGTTAAGGTTAAATTATCCATCGGTTCAAACTGAACCGTTAACATGGCATTTGTTCGCTCACGATTATCTTCGTTGACGCCTAAGCCTATGTTAGAAGGGATGGCAACAATTTGACCCACATTGGGTGTGTTTACCACTTGCACACCGGGTGCGGTGAATGTGTCGATATCGCTTTCTGCCCATTCGCGTAATTGAAACTGTTCAACACTGGCGTGACGGCTTCCAGAATCACGTTCTTGGTATGAGCCAAACAGGGATATACCGAAATTGCCGTCGTCATTGACCCAATTGGTTAAACCACTGATTTCCGGCGTGACGCCATCACCACTTTCATCTTTGACAGCTTTTACACCAACAGATGCTCGGTTTTTACCTGCGGCTAATGGTTTAAGTGTATTGATGTTTACAGTTGCACCAATGCCGCCTGAGGGAATAGCTGCTTGGCCTGTTTTATACACTTCAATACCGCTAACCCCTTCTGACGCGATATTGGAAAAATCAAATGAACGGCTCGAACCGGTTGACCCTTTATCTTGTGGGTTACCGGTAATCGTCGACACATTAGCTGCAGGCATTTGACGGCCATTCAATGTGATTAGGTTGAAGTTGCCGCCAAAGCCGCGCACCGTGACTTCAGATCCTTCACCGTTAACACGGTTAATTGATACACCCGTTATACGCTGCAAAGATTCAGCAAGGTTAGTATCAGGGAATTTCCCCATGTCGACGGCAGAAATGGCGTCAACCACACCTGATGATTGTCGCTTAATATTCATTGACTGAGACAAACTGCCGCGAACACCCTTAACTTGGATGACCTCGGTGTTCTCTGTATCTTCTTGTGCAATCGCTGGAAGGACAACTGCGCTACCGAGTAAAATTGCGATACTTTGTGTGAGAAGTGATCGGGTAAACTTTTGGTGTGTTTTCATATCCATGTGCCCTTAATTTTTTATTTACTTAGTAAAAAAAGTAACAAGTTTTTGTAACCGGTTACATTATGGTACTTTAAAAAAGTAATGTTTTTTTGTTACAAATGCAACGAAAACAGTCATTTTAATTAATATAATTGCAACATTTTACGCTGTTAAAATTAACATGTGGGCGTGTTTTGTAACTTAAATGAAAGCGCTACCATAGAGTGGCTGGGCGTTTCACGTATTTCCGCTACGAGCCGTAAACCCTGAGGTTAAAATTCTTCACTTAAAATAAAATGGTGTGCCGTGAGTAACAGTTATTTTTTTATCTTTGTTATGAGATGTTAAAAAAATTTCAATATTTTTTGGGAAAAATAATGCACGTAAATGATATTTTTTGGAATCCGAGATATGAAAATGTGAACAATCATCCCAATTACGCATTTTGGCTGACGTAACTTAGTTAGCATTTAAAACATTGGCGCGTTAGTAAAGCAGGTATCGTTAAATCCTAATCTGTTGTCAATAATACAAGTTGATGTCAGCGCTGGTTATCTATGTGATGTTGCCGTTCGAAAATGCTACTGCATGAAAAGTGCGACATATTGCACGTCGTTGACGGAGTCGTAAGTTTCTACCGCTTGTTTCAAGTGTGAAGTGTAAGCCAAGTATTACCTTCGTTTCTTCAATGCAATAGCGTAGCCACTTAGTAATACTCGTAATGTGCATCATCAGTCATGGGGTAATGAGCGGTTTTCAAAAGGTGCGTATATTCAATTCGCTCTGGGACAAGTGCAAACATTGGTCCCACATATGGCGAACACCGACGGCAAATTACATTTTGCTGGAGAGCACACAGAGTTTATGTACTCGGGAATGGAGTCTGCAATAGTATCGGGATTACGAGCAACACAAGAAGTCTTCGAACGACTAAACATTCCCTGTGTTGCGATATTTATAAGGAGTACAAAGATGAAATTTATTCTGGTTATCTCGTTTATCGCTGGTGGGCTTATGGCGTGCAGTCCAAATGGCCAACAAGATACAAAACAGCAAAAAAGCGCTGAGGAGGCAGGGAAATCCACCCAAATAATATTTGAATGTGAACGTAATGAGGCGATTACTGTGCGCTTTTTCACTGATAGCGACCGTGCTGTGATGACCCGCAATAACGAAGACATTGAGCTGAAACAAGCACGCACAGCCTCGGGCTTTTTGTACAGTAATAGCATTCGCGGAAAAGGGGATGATTTGTCAGTGCAGATAGGCCGTATGTCGCCAATCAACTGCCGAGCAATGTAGTGGTGAGAGATGTAGTATTGAGAGATGTAAAGCCTTGTTATCAGTCACTGTATATCGGAGGTTCGGTGATAACGCTAAGTTACTAGCCTAAAATTTAGCATGGTTAACAAAATGCTGGTTTATTGAGTTGCGGTAATACATAATTGAACGATCGTTCATATTGTGTGTCTATTCTACTTTGAAAAGTTGATAAGCCGCGCAAGGCGTATTTTTACCTCAACATAAAAGAGAGCATAAAATGATTAAAGTCAGTGTATTGTACCCAAATAGTGATAGCGCTACCTTCGATATGGATTACTACCGAAGCACCCATTTACCACTTGTTGCTGAGTTGGTTGGTAGTGCACTTATTTCCGCTCATGCAGATCTTGGCTTAGCGGGTGGGGCGCCAGGTGAAGCTCCAATGTATATCGCCATGGGCCATCTCGTTTTTGACTCTGTTGAATCGTTCCAACAAGCATTTGGACCTCATCAAGCTGTAATTTTAGCCGACTTGGCCAACTTTACGAACACGGCGCCTAGTATTCAAATTAGTGAGATTAGTCAGTAAATACTGACTTTAGCTTTATTAATGTAAAGCGAACCTAACGAGGTTCGCTTTTTTTTTCAAATGTATGCCTGTGATAGAGATGCTTATTGCTCGTTTAGCTGCATATTTTTAACGAAAGTTCACTCGTTACAATTGCTCCAAACACAATAAAACTCGCATTTCACCTTCGCTATTTTTATGTCTCTATCACACTTCGGCTTGACCGACAGTTTAAGGTGATTGGATAAATATCATCTCTTTTGTACACCGTTACCATTTTGGTTTTCGAGACATTATCAGTCGCAATATTCTTTAAATGGAAAGTAGCCTTTTTTTCGCTGCTTCATACTCAGACTTCAATTTATTTACAAGGTCTTGGGTAGATTGAACTTCCTTAATAGCGTTAATGCCCTGACCACAGCCCCATATATCTTTCCAAGCTTTCGCTTCGGAGTTGCTGCCTGAGCCAAAGTCCATCTTTAAAGGATCGCTTTGGGGGAGGTTATCGGGATCCATGCCCGCCGCTACAATAGAAGGCTTTAAGTAATTACCGTGAACACCAGTAAATAAATTGGTATATACGATATCGCTAGCCGCATAGTCAACTAAGGCCTGCTTATAAGCTTGGTCTGCGTTAGCTTCTTTCGTGGCGATAAAGGCGGACCCAATATAGGCTAAATCAGCGCCCATAGCTTGAGCCGCTAATATGTTTTGGCCGGCAGAAATAGCCCCAGATAACAAAACAGGACCATCGAACCACTCTCGTACTTCTTGAATAAAAGCCATGGGTGAAATAGTTCCTGCATGACCGCCAGCACCGGCCGCTACGCATATAAGCCCGTCGGCTCCTTTTTCTATCGCTTTTTTTGCAAAGCGATTGTCAATCACGTCGTGCAAACAGATCCCACCATAAGAATGGATCGCATCAAACACCTCTGGTCTTGCGCCTAGTGATGTGATGACAATTGGGACTTTGTGCTTTACGCATATTTCCACATCGTGCATTAGTCGGTCGTTGGAGTTGTGCACTATTTGATTAACCGCGAATGGTGCGGCTGGACAATCTGGGTTAGCTTGATTGTAGGCATCTAGCTCTTCGTTAATTCTGGTCAGCCAGGTATCTAGCATTGCCGCTGGGCGCGCATTTAATGCGGGGAACGAACCAACGACTCCAGCCTTACACTGGCTGATCACTAATTCGGGACCTGAAATAATAAATAGTGGGGCGCCAACAACCGGGATGGAGAGACGTCCTTGCATAACTTTTGGTATAGACACTTTTTTCTCGATATTTAAATTAGGGGGTAGTTAGAAAACTAAATACCCATTGATAAACAGCTTTAAAGAAGCGACGAAAATTAGCTAGGTTAAAAATAACGTTCATTATAAGGATCCAATCACGCATTTTCACCTATCTGGATACAGGGTATTGAGTGGAGATTTATGTGAATATCAAAGGTCAAAAAATAAGTATTATCCCTTCAATAAAGCCAGAGTATAGCCGCCTTGAGATCGGTAAACTAACGATTGAAATTTATACTCGCTTATAGTTGGTATTTATTAGGAAATTGGCTTTTCAAAAAAGATGAATTAAAGAGGGATGCCAACAGGCTGAGGTACCTCTTATGCTGTTTAATCGCGATTTTTAATTTGTGGGTCGCTATTTAAAATTAATCAAAGTCTATGAAGTACTCAAGTTTGCAAACTTTTTATTGCATTATAAATACTCATCATTAGATGAAATTATCCATTGTTCATTGTATCTATAATAATTGCATTTACCCATAACGAGGCAAGCCCGAATAAACTAAAAGAACAGGTAGCTACTTTTATGACAAGTAAAGAACAAGTAATGGCAAAGATTAATCAGCACGGTCCCAAGTTCATCAGTTTGCTCGGGGGGAAATTAGTTGATTTCGATATTGAAAAAGATGCGTGCACATTTGAATTCAATATTAGTAAAGACTACTGCCATTCTATAGACGTAGTACAAGGGGGCTTTGTTACAGCCATGCTAGACGCAACGATGAGTCATGCTGTAATGGCGATGAATCAAGATATTAGTAATATTTCATCCTTGGAAATAAAAACCACTTATCTGCAGCCCACTCGTGCGGGGAAATTACGTGTTGAAGGATGGGCGATAAAAAAAGGTTATAAAATTGCTTTTATGGAAGGCCATATATACGACGAGAACAATGTGCTAACAGCCACAGCGAGTTCGGTTGCTAAGTTAGCTAGAGCCCCCAAATAAATTAACCGTTCATTTGCTAAAATACGTTTTGTCATACCGGTGCAACATCATAGGCCAGCAGAGGGCAATCTCAATTTGTCCCTCGCATAGTGTAAATTAGCGTGGCTAGGTACGCTCACTTTAACCAGCATTTATATGGCTGTTAATTGGAACGAGTTGATTGCAGACTTTTTTGTCCCTGATTATGTGGTTCAATCAGCCTGTCAATTTACCGTAAAAGCCATAAATCAAATGCCTGTTTAAGAGAGCAGCCTAAAGAATTATGGCTGCCCATGAATAATTAGGCTACATCAGCTATTTCAGCAACTTTTCTGTGAATTCCGCTTAACATTGCCTTTATAGCAGCGGTCATGATGTTGTTGTCTTTAGCGACGCCGAAGCGGCTACTGTTATTGTTGGTCTTTAACTCCAAGTAGCATACCGCGGACACGCCTGAACCTTCACCTATAGCATGTTCGTGGTAGTCGACTATTTCGAGTGGTTCGCCGATAAAACTTTGTATAGCATTGGCCGCCGCGTCTATGGGGCCGTTGCCAACACCGCTAATGTTAACGCTCGAACCGTTATGTACCAACTGTATATCTACCTGTTGTTGATTATCCTCAACGGTTTTAATTTGGCTTTGGGTATACTCAATCCAGTCAGACTGGGTTAAATATGTTGCTTCGAAAAGCGCAACGATATCGGACGCACTCATTTCTTTGCCACTGCTGTCATTGTGTTGTTGCACAATGCGACTGAATTCTATTTGTAATTTACGCGGTAGCTGCAAACCGGCTTGACGGTCAAGTAAAAAGCTTACCCCACCTTTACCTGATTGACTGTTCACACGGACAACAGCGTCGTAGCTGCGACCTAAATCTGCTGGATCAATCGGTAAATAAGGGACTTGCCATATTTCGTCGGGCTTTTGAATGGCCAAGCCTTTTTTGATGGCGTCTTGGTGTGATCCTGAAAACGCCGTAAATACGAGTTCGCCCGCATAGGGGTGGCGGGGGTGTACCGGCAGTTGATTACATTCCTCAACTAATTTACGCACTTGATCAATATTTGAAAAATCTAATTGCGGATGTACGCCTTGCGTGTATAAGTTCATGGCTAGGGTGACTAAGTCAACATTACCTGTACGTTCACCATTTCCAAACAAGCAACCTTCGACTCTATCGGCACCGGCCATTATAGCTAACTCAGCGGCGGCCACAGCCGTACCGCGATCATTATGTGGGTGAACACTTAATATGATGTGTTCCCGCTGATTTAGATGGCGATGCATCCATTCAATTTGATCCGCGTAAGTATTGGGTGTGTTCATTTCTACGGTGGCGGGTAGGTTAATAATAATTTTGTTATCAATGTTGGGCTGCCAGATTTCCACCACGGCGTCGCACACTTCTTTTGCAAACTCAATTTCCGTGCTTGAGAATACTTCAGGTGAATACTGATAGGTCCATTTTACTTCTGGTGCTTGTTCCGTAAGAGATTTAACCCAAGTTGTACCTTGGAGGGCAATATCTTTAACGCCAGCTTTATTTGTTTTATACACGATTTCGCGAAAGGCTGGCGCTAATGGGTTGTACATATGCAATATAGCGTGCTTGGCACCGCGCACGCTTTCCACCGTCCGTTCAATCAAGTCATAACGTGCTTGTACTAAAACTTCGATGGTTACGTCATCTGGAATATGATTATTTTCAATAAGCAAACGCACAAAGTTGAAGTCAATATCAGACGCAGAAGGAAATCCCACTTCGATTTGTTTAAAACCAATTGCCACCAGTTGTTTGAAAAAACGCAATTTAGTTTCAATCGACATCGGATCAATTAGCGCCTGATTACCATCCCGTAAATCCGTGCTCATCCAAATAGGTGGGTGAGTAATATGATTATTTGGCCATTGACGGTCAGGCAAGCTGACGCCAGCAAAGCGTTGATATTTTGTGTGCGGTTGGCTAATCATTTGGGGATCCTAATAATGAGATGAAAACGGTTATTAAGCTTAACGCGATAAGACCCATAGATGATTGCGTAAAGCGCTAGTTTTTAATGTTGTTGCGCAATAATATTGCTGAGTTATATTAATTATCGTTTTTTTTCTTTGTAAGAGGTCAAAATTGTGGAACTTGATAAGTATGATCGCCAAATTCTTGAAATAATTCAGCATCGAGGGCGGATATCTAACCAAGAATTAGCGGATGCCATTAATTTATCCCCTTCGCCATGTTTACGTCGTGTGCGTCAACTTGAAGAAAGTGGGTTGATTGATGGTTATGTGACGTTATTAAATTCTCGTAAGTTAGGCTTAACGTTATTGTCTTTTATCCAGATCGTTATGGATAAGCATACCCCAGAACGCTTTGCCACTTTTGAAGACAGTATCGCTGGTTTTACTGAAGTATTAGAGTGCCACTTAATTACTGGGCAAACTGCGGACTACTTGCTTAAAGTGATCGTTAAAGATATGGACGACTTTCAGCAATTTTTACTCAATAAGCTTACGCGGATTGAAGGAGTAAGCGGCGTACATTCTTCATTTGTACTGAAATCACCCGTAAAAACAACGGCATTGCCGATTTAGTATTTTTTAAGCCATGGGATCAGCGCATTTACCCATTTGCTAAAGCTCTTTTGCTGGTGATACAACACTCACGGATAGATATAGTGCGAGATACAAGTCTTACTGGGAGTTATATCGTCTTTTCATTTATCACTGCTATAAAGCAACTACATCTATTTTGCATATTACTGACATTACCAGCTATATGTTTTAGCTCTTAATTTTGCTCATCTATAGGTGGTGTTCTGCGTATGGTAAATACCACCTCATGTTCTTGCTGATCATCCTTTAAGGGGATGATAGGAGGTTGCAGTGCCACGTCATCCAGCGTCAAGCTTGTGTTTCCTTGCGTATCGTCTTCTCCTATCTGGTTGATAACGATGTGATACTGGGTCGTACCGAAGCGATAATGAATTGAATATGTTTTCCAACTAGGAGGTATGCATGGTACAAGACGCAGTTGATTGCCTTCACGTTTAAGTCCAAGCAGAGATTCCAGTATTAGCCGGTATAACCACCCTGCAGAACCCGTGTACCAAGTCCAACCACCTCGACCTATGTGAGGCTCTACGGCATATACATCGGCAGCAACCACATAAGGTTCTGCTTTGTATATGGCGACTTGTTCCGCATCACTGCCGTGGTTGAGTGGGTTAATCAAGTCCATCAGTTCCCATGCACGTGTGCTGTTACCCTGTTCAGCAAAAGCCATGGTTGCCCAAATAGCCGCATGAGTGTATTGGCCCCCGTTTTCGCGTACACCAGGAACATAACCCTTAATGTAGCCTGGATTCATATCTGATTTGTCAAATGGCGGGTCTAACAATTGGATTAGTTTACTGTCACGGCGCACGAGATATTGGTCAAGTGATTGCATTGCTTGGCGCGTTCGTTCTGCGTCACCAGCGCCAGAAAGAACAGACCAGCTTTGAGCAATAGAATCGATGGTACATTGCGCATTAACGCTAGAACCTAATGGTGTTCCATCATCAAACCACGCACGGCGATACCATGCTCCGTCCCATGCGTGTTTAGCGATATTGATACGTAATTTTTTTGCTTCATCCAGGCAGTGTTTCGCAAAGTCAGGGTCATTATGCAGACGTGAGACAGCGGCGAATTCTTGCAATACTTTGTAAAGGAAGAATCCTAGCCAAACACTTTCACCTTTACCGTGGATCCCGACCAGACTCATGCCGTCATTCCAGTCGCCAGAACCCATTAGCGGTAGGCCCTTCTCTCCAAAGCGTAGCCCATGCACAATAGCCAGTACGCAATGCTGATAGAGACTAGATTGTTCGTGGCTGGTGGTGGGCAGATCGTAATAAGACTCTTCATCATCATTCAACGTACGCCCTTCAATAAACGAAACGGCCGTATTGAGTACGTCTGTGTCGCCGGTGCCGATTACATAACGGCAGGTAGCCAACGGAAGCCACAAATAATCGTCTGAGCAACGGGTTCGTACGCCTCGTCCAACGGGCGGATGCCACCAGTGTTGCACATCCCCTTCTGGGTATTGATGCCCTGCACACAACAACAAGTGTTGACGCAATATATCAGGCTGGGTATGCAGCAAGGCCATTGCATCCTGCAACTGGTCGCGGAAACCAATAGCGCCGCCACTTTGATAAAAGCCGCTACGGGCCCAAAAACGACAAGCTAGAGTTTGATACACCAGCCAGCCATTAGTTAGAAAATTAATGGCTGGGTCGGGAGTATTTACTCGCACTGCATCAAGAGTGTCTCGCCAAAAGTGGTGAACGCTTTCTAACGCCTGCCGCGCGGACCCAGGCTGACGAAGCTGTTGTGCCAGCGCACGTGTTTGTTCAATATCGCGTCCGGCACCCAAACGAAAAATGATGCTGCGTTCTTCACCGTCAGCCAGTTCAAAGGGGACCTGGATTGCTCCGCAGGGGTCGAGCGCCGCACCCAAACGTCCCGACAGTTTTTCACGAGTCATCGCATCGGGGCGTCGTAGTGTGCCATTTCTGCCTAGAAACTCACTGCGGTCACCCGTCAGTGTGCGGGCCTTATCATCAACATCGAAAAAGGCTACCCGGCCACCAAATTCGGAGTTATATGCATTGCGCGCAAATAAAGCGCCGCTGCTGGCGTCTATTTCTGTTACCACATGAAGGGCAGATTTTGAGCGTAAGTCACCGAGTACCCACTCTACGTAACCGGTGGCTGTTAGACGTCGTTGACGGCCAGAACAATTACGTATTTTCAGCACCGAAAACTTCACAGCGGCTTCTAGGTCTACGTATATACATAGTTCAGATTGAATGCCGCCTTCGGTATGTTCAAAAATACTGTAACCAAAACCGTGACGAGTTACGTAAGGTGTGGCACCGCGGCTGGGCATGGGGGTTGGCGACCAGTAATAACCACTGTCTTCATCCCTCAGGTAGAATGCCTCGCCACCCGTTGCACCCACGCTGTCTTCACTCCAGGGTGTTAAGCGAAATTCATGGGCATTCTCACTCCAAGTATAAGCTAGGCCACTTTCTGCTACCACACTACCAAATTGGGCATTGGCCAGTACGTTCACCCATGGCAAGGGGGTTTGATTCGCCAACGTGGTGGTAATAATGTATTCGCGACCGTCTTTGCAGAACCCACCCAAACCGTTACCTAACACCAGATCCCGTCTAGGTTTAGTCGGCTCCGTAGCCTGCTTTAATCTAAAAGTACGAGTGGGTATTAAGAGGGGCACTCGTTTTTCTCCCAAAGTGCGGCGGTTTACTTGTTCCGCTAGCGAGCCGCGGGTATCAATAATAATGGCGCGAGAAACGGCCTTTAGCAGGATGCGGTCTTCACTTGATATTTGTTCGCCGGAGCGCACGAAGATGCCGCCTGGTCGGTCGATGTAATGCGCTTCAGTGCCTGTGGACACTAAGCCCATAATTTGGTCTTGCAGATGTTGCCGGTAACCAACTTGTTCTTCATTCCAGATAACCAGGTCAACCACTAAACCTTTTAAGCGCCAATAGGCATGGCATTGGATCAGTTGTCGTGCTAGCGCAATGTGATTGCTAGAAGCAATTTTCAATAACACAATCGGCAGATCGCCGGAGATTGAATAACCCCACAAGCCAGACTGACCACGACAATTTTGTATTAACGTTGCGTTGTCAGCACGCAGTGCTGCGTTGGCATACAAAATCGACCCTGCGAGACGACGATAAAGATGTGCATCAGCTTCGCTGGCATTAATCTGACGCAATGTCACGCCACTATGAGTCCAAGCCAAATCGAGCACGCGGTCGGTTAGATGGCGATCTTGGTATTTAGCAATTAGTGACAGACAGTCTGCGCGACTGTCGGCCATACCAGTAATCAGATCCAGGGTAACTGTCTTACCGGGCTCCAAGGTTACTGGGCAACGTATGGCAACCACAGGGTCGAGTACCGAGCCCTCGCTACCATCTAAATCGCCTGGCGTAACCAAAGCCAGTGGTGATACCAGTGTGCGTCCACGACCGATAAACTGCATGCGGTCGGTCGTACTTGAAATAGTTCCAACTTGCCCCCCCCCGCCATTTTCGTGGGCCGTCAGTAAGTGAAACATCCAAGGCGTTTTTTCATCAGCCGAACGGGCTCGTCGGGTGCACAATATTGCATGACCTCCATCAATAATTTCAGTCTGTACAAACAAATTGCTAAATGAAGGCTGGGTAATATCAGCTGCAGGTAATGCCATCACCACTTCGGCATAGGTGGTGAGATCAAGGGTACGGCGATTATTTGAGTGATTGCTCAGGCGAACCCTGCGTAGTTCGATATCGTCTTCCGGTGAAACCACAATTTCACTATAGGTTTCGATGTCTTGATCACTGCGTCGAAATTCAGCGCGCCCTTCTGAAAAAAATGCGCTATAAGTCTGGGCCGACTTGAGCGTAGGTTGATGGGTGGCTGACCAAAATTCGCCATTGGCGGTATCCCGTACATATATAAAAGTACCCCAATTGTCGCAGGTAGGATCTTCACGCCAACGGGTTACGGCTAAATTTTGCCAGCGACTGTAACCACCACCTGCATTGGTAAGCATCACGTGGTAACGGCCATTTGATAATAGCTGCACTTCTGGCGTCGGTGTCTCAGGAGAAATAGGGATATTCACCAACTCTTTTTCATGATCAAACAGCGCGCCACTTTCAGCATGTTGGTCAACGTGAGGTTGGAAGACCGATGTTTTAGGCACCCTTTCTTGTAACAGCAACAACGTGGATTGCAACAAGGGGTCAGATTCAAAGCGATGCTGCATAGGACGGTTTAACAATTGATAAGCCAGTGCGAGTAGACTCATACCTTGATGATGGGCCATAAAGGAATGGATCACTTCGCTGGTTTGACCCCGAGGTAACCGAGATGGAGTGTAGTCGACGGCTTCGTACAAACCATAGTGACCTTCCATTCCACTGGCCGCTAAGTCTTGCATATTTTCACAGGCAGCTTCTGGCGCCACCATCAACGCTAAGACCGACGCATAGGGTGCAATAACCAAATCTTCGGACAGACCTCGTTTAAGACCAAGACCAGGTACGCCAAAGGCGTGGTATTGATAATTAAGATTGGCGTCAACTGTGTTATAAGCAGATTCTGACACGCCCCAAGGGGTCGTGCGTAACTTACCGTAGGCAATTTGTCGGGCTACAGCGGCGTGACTCGTCTGGTCCAGTAAGGTACCAGTGTAGCTGGGCATAACGAGCATTGGCATCAGATACTCGAACATTGAGCCGCTCCATGATACAAGCACCGGATCGCCACCTGCGGTGGTTTGCAAACGACTAAGAGCAAACCAACTTTCTTGTGGTATTTGGCCTTGGGCAATTGCGATGAATGTCCCTAAACGCGCTTCCGAAGCGAGTAAATCATAGAAACTAGTATCCCGGCGTTTTTCGTCTACGTTATAGCCAATTGCCAACATATGGCGGGTGCTGTCATACAAAAATGCGTATTCCATGGCCGCAAACTCAAATGCTTTTTGTGCCAGTTGTTCGCACAATATAATGCGTTTCTTAGCCTGTTCAGCACCCGCTTGTGTTTTCTCACGTAAGGCTAAAAGCCATGTTTTTTCTGTCGCTGACGACACTGAAGATAAGCATTTATCGATAGCGACTAAATTGGTATTCGTGTTTGTTATCAACTGTTGTAGGGTGGGAATATCACTTTCTTGGGTCAATGATGCTGCAAATGATGCCAAACTTATTGGCGCGTCAGGTAGTGTCAGCCAAGGCAGCAGTAAGTGCAATTCTTGCAGCGCTGCATAACTTTGCGCATGTAAGTCGACTGCCCAGTGAGTTTCTTGAGTATAGATTTGAACAACCTCTTCGATTTGGAAACAATCGGCCAATACTTTTGCACAACCTGTTAACTGAGTTAGCTGTGTCACGACCTCGAAAAGGCTTAATGGTACTTTTCCTTCGGGATTGGTTAGTAAAGTGCGCATAGATTGAAGTGCAGTCAATATGACTTGCGTGTCGACCCTTTGTGGTTTGTTTATCTGTGTATCTAACGGTAAGGAGGTCGAAGATCCCTGCTGGCGGTCTGCAAAGCACGTAGCCATAATATCAACCGTGGTAAAAAGCCCGTCAAAAAAGCGCGGATGCAAAATACGTTGCTGTGGTAATTCCTGCAAGGCCGCACGCAGTGTCAACAGATGTCCGGCCATGTTGCCGCTGTCTACCGACGAAATATAACGCGGTGGCAGAGGGAGCAGCGTCTGAGTGTCGTACCAGTTGTAAAAATGTCCTTCATGACGCGCTAGTCTATCCAGAGTCCCAAAGCAATTGTCAGTGCGTCGTAGTAAATCTGAGATTGGGATAAAGCCAAAATCATAGGCGCTAACGTTAGCCAGTAATGACAGGCCAATATTGGTTGGGGAGGTGCGATGAGCCGTCACCGGACCAGGTTGTTCTTGATAATTGTCTGGGATCAACCAGTGGTCTTCTGCGGTGCTAAAGTGGTCGAAATAGGCCCAGGTCTTACGGGCAATCCGTTTTAGAAACGTCTTATTTTTAGGGCTAAGAGTGGGCTCTGCATCAAGTTGAGGCTCACTTAACCACCAAACAATCATGGGGCTCATAAACCATAGCAATAGAATAGGCAGTGAAGCTAATAAGTTGTTTTGGTGTAACGAATCGGCTTGCAGCCATATCAAGCCGCTGGCTATTACGACTGCGATGCATGGAGCTGCCCACATGGTGCAATACGAAGCCAAAATTCCGTCTGTATACTGAAGCGATTTGTGGTCGGCTACATGCCATTCGAGCAACCGCCGACGGGTAAGAAACATACGGCCAAGACTACGAATAATGGCCGTCATGTTGAATATGGCTTCGTATGGCAAACAGGCTAAGCGAAATCCAACTTGGGTAATCTGCTGCCCGACATCTTTTAGTACGCTATGCAGGTGATGATAAAGCAACATTTCAGCCGGTTTACGCCAAGCGGCAAGCAGGCCGGTCAACACAGGCGGAAGCAAGAAAATAGTGATGATAGCGAGCGTCCATAGAAGGGGCGAGGATATCCACCACCAACCCATGGAAAAAAGCAGTAAGAAGGCTAAAGGTTCGATGCTGCGGCGCAGATTGTCAAATATTTTCCAGCGAGACAGTGAGGATAATGGATTGCGACATTTTTTCCCCTGTGCATTTGGGACCCAGGGCAGCAGCCAATGAGCAATTTGCCAGTCACCGCGGATCCAGCGTTCGCGTCGGCACATGTCGACGTCATAGCGATTGGGATATTGCTCGTATAAATGTACATCACTGAGTAAACCTGAGCGTGCGTAGCAACCTTCCAGTAAATCGTGGCTGAGTATCAGATTTTCAGGTAAACAATTGTTCAATGTTTGTTCAAACGCATCCACATCGTAAATACCTTTACCGATATATGAACCTTCAGCGAACACATCCTGATATACGTTTGATACCGATCGTGTATAGGGATCAATACCGGGCTCTTCACCGCATAACTGCGCATAACGTGAAAGGTTCTGCCCAGATAGACTGGCCGCCATACGAGGTTGTAAAATGCCGTATCCTGCAATGACGCGTAGCTTATTTGTACCAAAACGAGGTTGATTAAGTGGGTGTGCCATGGCGCCGACTAGTTGGCGCGCACAGTCGCGAGGCAGTTGTGTATCGGTATCCAAAGTAATGACATATTTGACATGGGAAAGCGTTGAAATGTTACCGACAATTGTTGAGAATCGCTCAGCATGTTGTCCGCGAAGTAGGGCATTAAGATCGCTTAGTTTTCCTCGTTTACGTTCGTGTCCCATCCAAAGCTGTTCTTGGTTATTCCAACATCGAGGACGATGGAGTAAAAAAAAGCGATCTCTTAGCTGTGAGGCGGACTTTACTTGTAGATTGGGCCGAGTGTGTTCAGGGTATTTAGCATTGAGGTGTTCGATGCCGTTGCACATCAGTTTGAGTAGCGCTTCGTCTTCAGGCTGATTTTGCTGCGGTGCGTCCTGGAAATCCGTAAGCAGTGCAAAATGCAAATGTTCATCGCGATTGCCTAGAAAACGCACTTCCAGTACTTCCAACAATTGTTCGATGTTTTTAGCACTGCTTAACATGGTGGGTATGACTACTAGAGTCTGCATGTCAGACGGCAAGCCCTTGGCGTAATCCATGCGCGGCAAGCGCTGTGGCTCTATCAAGAGGGTGGCCATCCAATTCACCAATGCAGAGGATAATTGACTCGCGCCCAACAAGGTAAATATCGTGAGCAATATAAAGCGCCAACTTGTGATGTCTTGTTGATTAGCTAATACCAGTATGCCGGCGGTGACTAAAAGCGTTAGGGATAGGATAGAGCCAAGATATAGACACAATGGCATCCGCCGAGCTAGGGAGCGCAGCTTGGTGAACACTGTAGTGTGCGAATTGATGATATCTTCTAACTGCGTTATTCCCCGGTCAATCAAATAGTAACCAACGTGTGCTTGTGGATGGGGGCGGGCCGTGTTTGCAACATCATTGTTTTTACTCTTGGAGTTGACGGCTTGTTGGGCTAATTGCAGCGCGCTTTGGGCGATGTCTATTTCGGATAAAGGACTGCGTTTGGCTAGCCTGTCGACCGCCTGTCGATAACTATCCCGAGTGGCAAAATCCATGGCGTTATATAAACCGTCAGCATCTTGGCGCAATATTTTCTCGACATTACTATTGTCTTCAACAAAATTACGCCAGTCCATTGCTGTCAGCCAGCGAAGGCTACCAATAGTGTTACTAATGGATACTTGGTCAGCAGCTTGTTGCTGATTTTCGATTTGAACTAACTGTTCAATGGTTAGGCTAGATTCCGCTAGTTGCTGTTCAATCCACGTCAATGGCAGTGCTAAAGCGGGACCATGTCCTTGCAGTTGACGTGTTAGTTCGGCTACAAACGCGCTTTCCATTGGTGGATCAGAACGCGCCATGTCGGCTATGACAAGGATCAGGCTTTTAGGATCATGTTCAGCTGTTTCCAGCATTTGATTAGCCCATTTTTCGGCTAAATTCAGATATTGACGGGCAATGGTAATACGGGCACTAACGCGGCGTAAATTTTCAATTAGGGCCAACCTTAGCATAATGGGGATCGCCCACAATTCTCCTAGCGTGAGAGGCGTTACTGTTTGATAAGCTGCCACAAAATGCTCTAGGGTTTCAGAATCCACGCGTCCGTCACCATGAGAAATAACATTTAGTGCTATGTCATATACACGAGGTAAGCCTGAGGATGTGCCTTGTGCCAAACGAGGTAGTTCACGGCTATAGCCCTTAGGTAAATGATGGCGTGCTGTGCGGATCTGCTCTTCGATTAGGTAAAAATTGTCGAGCAACCATTCGCCTGATGGAGAGATACGTTGTTTAGCCTTCACTGCAAGTGTCAGCAACCGGTTGGTTGATATAAGTACCTGTTCGTTTTCGTCTAGCCTTTTAAGCAAATGATCGCGCGTGTTGGAGGAATCCAATACATGAGTTTCTGCCAGAAGAATTGCGTGTTGCGCCATTTGATAGGTGCTTAAAAGCTCCGCTCTAAGAGGCGTTTGTTCTTGTATCATCGTTGATTTAAACCAGAGAAAATGACGAAGAAAACCTGTGAACCGCATACGTAAATTCATTGGAACCGCTTATGGTGAATGAGCAGGGTAATAATTGAATGGCTCATCAAAACAGACAAAGGAGGCTCCGCTTCAAGACATAAAATATGAGCGAAGGCGTAAATATTTAGAAATGAACTAGCTACCGATAAAATACCTTGTTGAGTATAAAACTTGGCAAACGGTTGGTCGGTTCGTTAGCACACATTGTCAATAATCAGCATGCTATTTTTGCCAATTAGAGAATGCTGTTAGCGAAGTATGTAAGGGCGGTTAGTGCACACGTTAGCGTTCGGGACTAAATGTTAGTGAAACGTCGGGCAAATATTCAAAGTCAGCCGTAAAACTAATGGCCGCATATTTGAGCCCATCAATAAAAAACCGCTTTTTTTAAAGGTGATGGGTATTGCAGTCGTATCTATTTTGTTGAGATAGCGTTTTGAAAACAGCGAATTTTTTTTGCCAATTCGATAGCTAGAACGAATTCATGCAGATTTTTATCTTCATTTCCATGTATTAACAATATCCATAGGCTCGCCAATGACGCTTAGCGGATTGTCCGCAGCCCAAAGTATGTGGGATAGCGCACATATCATCTTGGACAAATTTGTTAGCGTCATCTTTGTCGCAAGGCACCAAGTTAGTGTCTTAATAAATAAAGGATGTATAGATTAAAATGACAAGCCAAAACCTCAATAAGACAAGTAGTCAACGATATATTTATGCTGACTTAGACCAGGAAGTTAACCCGTATTGGCCAAAAGCACAGGTTACTCAAGTTTTACCGACTCGTGCATCCACGAACAGCATACTTGAACCTGAACATCTTATATTTCCAAATACCGATATACCGCTGCACAAATCAATTTTTACGCGCATGATGGCACTATTTAAACCGTAAAAGGAAATAGATCGGCAATGGAGCGTTTAAAAAACAAGTTACTTAACGCCATATCACTTGATGCGCAGCAGCGGATCTTCCCCCATCTGAAACTGGTCAATCTACCCTTAGGAAAAGTCATCTATGAGGCCAGTGAAAAATTGGATTATGTATATTTTCCAACCGATAGTATTGTTTCTTTATTGTATGTTATGGCTGACGGGTCGTCTGCTGAAATTTCCGTCATTGGAAATGAAGGGCTCGTTGGTATCGCGGTGTTTATGGGTGGTGAGAGCACACCTAGCCGCGCGGTAGTGCAAAGCGCAGGATCGGCCTATCGATTACCGTCAGTTGAATTGCGTAGTGAATTTAATAGTCATTCTGATATACGTATGTTGCTGCTACGTTATACTCAGTCGCTGATTACCCAAATGGCGCAAACGGCAGTCTGTAATCGTCACCATAGTATTGATCAGCAACTTTGCCGCTGGCTGCTATTATCTCTCGATCGCTTACCCAGCAATAATCTTATAATGACTCAAGAGCTGATCGCAAACATGTTGGGAGTGAGGCGTGAAGGGGTGACAGAAGCTGCCGGAAAACTTCAAAAACTTGGCATTATTACCTATAAACGCGGTCATATTAGCGTAATCGATCGAGCTCGCTTAGAAGACCATTCCTGTGAGTGTTACCAAGTGGTTAAAAGTGAAACTGATCGATTAGAATCTTATATACGATAAAAAGTCTGATTTAATAAATTCCTTTCTATTTGCTAAACGTGAATATGGCGTACCTTACTTGGCTTCGAACCGCTGGTATTCTACATAAACATAGTAATCGTAGAAATCTTAAGCTCTACTTTTGCAAGCTGCCTAGTGCCTTAACGTAATACGTTTAATAGGTTCTTTCCACTGTCTGGATATTGAATTTCTGTATGCGTTTTTTAGTCCAGCATATGCTTCAGAAATCTCTCTAAACAAGTTGTCGCTATTTAACTGGGTAGAGACGTCGGGGTGGTATTTGCGTGCTAGTCTGCGATAAGACTGCTTAATCTCATGTGCAGACGCGCTGAGTTTAACGTCAAGGGTCCGGCAATATTCATTGAATTGCATATTAATCTCCAATCAAAAATAGTTGGTTTTTATTACTATGAAAATTTCATCGCCATGGTCATTGTTATTTAAAAGATAGCATTGCGAGCATGCTGTCTTTGCTAAATGACAAAAAAACGTGCGGTATAAGGCCTCGTAAAACGGCTTTAAATAGCAGTCATCGGTTTAACAAGGCACGATAGTGATATGATTGATAACAGATTTAACACCAGGCGATGCCCACGTGGCCCGCAAAGCCTGATTGCGCTCAGCCGAAGATGTCACACTGCCTGTAAGAGTGACTGTGTCATGGTTAGTGCTGATCGAAATTCGGTGATTTTGTAAATCTGCATTACGTTTGAACGCCTCTTCGATTTTGTTTTTGACGTCGACCCATTTATTTGACGATTTGATCAAAACCTCATTCGTTACGCCAGTGACGCCCATTAATCTATCGACACAATGTTGAGCCGCATTTTTCTGAAATTGCCAATCAGCCTCACCTTTCAGTGTGACCCAACCATGTTTAACAAAGGCAGAAATTTTGTCGATTGGTATTTCAACGTTCCACTCTAGTACATAGGCGACAGCTGTGGCGATGTCGGAATCGTTACGCTTATGTATATCGAGTATCTCGACTTCAATGTCGTTAGCGACTGCCCGGACACCATAAACACTTTCGGCCGCAGATACTGCTGAGATTTGTGCAGCCAAATGTGTCACTCGGCCAGTGAGGGTGACGATGCCATCCTTCGCTGTTACACCGATATGTGACGAATCAAGATTAGGCCGCCAATCGATTTCGCAAAGAACATCATCTCTTAATTGGTGATCCGTCTGCATGTTTTCTCCGGCTGGGAATGAGTAGGGCATAGCTTTTCTCTAGACGACTATGCGCGAGCAATGAACAGATAAAAATAGTGGGCTTGATGTTCCTCTATAAAAAACTTAGTGCAGTTTGGTTGTACTGATTGATTCAGTCTGTACGACAACACACATAATAACGCTTTTTTTAGGAAGACTGCCTACGCTGTGGAAATGCTGCATTAAGTTGGAGTTGGGTATGGTTTGTTGTGGTTGTGGAGTAACAGTCAGCCGTATCGGGCTGGGGAGTTGACAGGCTTTTTATTAGGTGCATGATGGCCCCGTGGTTAGGTTAATAGCCAATGCAGTCATTATATTTAATACGTTGCATGGCTTGATTATAAAAAAAAACAACATAAGTCTAGGTAAAGAATAAATTCTCTTAGAATGCTTTTACATCAATTTATTTGTATGCGTTTATAGCAACAATAAAACTTAAAAAAACCTATTTTTAATAGGTTAGGGCATTGTGTAATCATCCTATTTAGCTGTAAATCAAAGGTAGCTCAATGATTAAACCTGTTATACCTGAGAATGAAGCGGAACGCTTACATGCACTAAGAACCTTACAAATACTCGATACTTCTCACGAGGAACGATTTGATCGCGTGACTCGTATGGCTAAACGAATGTTTGGCGTGTCAACGTCGCTTGTTACCCTTATCGACGAGGATCGGCAGTGGTTCAAGTCTAAGCAAGGACTTGATATTACTGAAACGCCAAGAGATGTTTCGTTCTGTGGACATGCGATCAATCAAAATGGACTTTTTATCATTTCGAACGCTAGTCAAGACGAACGATTTTTTGATAATCCATTTGTTAAGGATGATCCAAAAGTTCGCTTCTATGCAGGCTATCCTTTAAAAATTAGAGAAGGCGTGAATATAGGTACTTTGTGCCTTATCGATCAAGAACCAAGAGTCATGAATGCAGAAGACCAGCAACTTCTCAAAGATCTAGGCGCTATGGTTGAACAAGAAATTAAATCGATACAATTAGCGACGCTGGATGAGTTGACGTTAATTTCCAACAGACGTGGTTTTTTAACGCTTGTCGAACATAGCTTAAGCATATGTCGACGAAACAAAGCACCAATGTCATTTTTATTATTTGACTTAAACAAATTTAAAGCGATTAACGATGCGTATGGACACCATGAAGGTGACTGTGTGCTGACCAAGTTTGCGCAATTAATGCGTAAAACGTTTAGAAATAGTGATGTAATCGGCCGACTAGGCGGAGATGAATTCGTTGCCATGTTGACCGATTCTAATAAGGAAAATACTGACGATATTTTAGCTAGGTTTGTTGAAGCTGTAGATGAAGCCAATTCAGTTATGAACAAACCCTACACAATTGAATTCAGTGTAGGGTTAGCCCATTTTCAATATGATACGAAAAAATCAGTAGAGGAAATGATTCAAGATGCTGATGCCGCGATGTATGAACATAAGAAAAAAGAAGTTCGATAAACTGGCTCGCTTATAACTGATTTATCGATATATATCCTAAAATAATCATTTAAAAGCGAGTAAGAATTAATTGTTAATGTGTGGTGTCGCCCTAAAATAGATGAAATATTGTAAATCGCTTGTTTTATTCAATCGTCTGCCGAGTTTCACGGTGACAGCATGCTTTAGTAGAGCGATTTCAGTGAATTTAGGCATTATCATCAATTCTCAATATGAATAAAAAGTAACTATCTTACAATTAACGAGAAATAGATTCAAAAAAGGCATTGGATATTTGGTTAAAATAATATGGTTTTATGCCACATGACTATGTTTACTAAAAGTGTTGCTAAATCAAGTTTAGTCAGTCCCGTGTTCACTTTTATTTATGGGCAGTTTTTTATGACATTGGCACATTGTATTTTGAGGTGCTTAACCCGCCTTACAACAATCGCAACTTTGACTATTTGCGCATCTCAGCCTGCCTTTAGTTCGCAAGAACCTAAAGCAGTCCTTAGATACAATTTGGGTGGAACACAATCGTGGGTCCCTTACGGTTATTTTGGTGATCCTGATCGTCCAGGTGTTTTTGCGGAAGTGATTGAATTAATTTTGCAACGTACTGGGGACCCTTACCAATTCTATTATTATCCGCCTAAACGTGCAGGGAAAGCCTTTAAAGAAGGTCGTTTAGATTTAGACTTTATGAGCCCAAGTTGGTTTAAAAACGGTGATATGGGCGATGATTATGTGACTACCAGCACCATTTTTAGTTTGACCGAATATGTTGTGACATTACCTGACAATGCATCGCGTTATTCCAAACCTGAATCTATCGAGGGTAAAAGAGTAGGTACTGTGGCGGGTTATAATTATTATGATGAAGACAAATTCATCAGAGTTGATTTTTTGTCAGAAAGTGCGTTGATTGAAGGATTAAACAAACGTCGTTTTGATATGGTTATTTTAGAGGGAATAACGGCGCAGTATTGGGCTAACGTTTATCGGGTCCCCATTTCTTTGGCGAGCGTTCATTCACAAGGCGGCATTGTTATACGCATACGTAAACAACTCAGTTATTTATTACCAGAGTTCAATAGCGCTATAGAAGCCTTAAAACGTGAAGGGAAAATAGAAAAAATCCTGCAAAGTTACGTTGGAATTTGAATTTGCTCTTTTTCTTGAGAGTATCGACAAAGTAAGACTTAGCAATTGTGCTCACTCTAAAATTCAACTTTACGGGGCAACAGCAAATTACATTTGGCGACAGTGCCAAAAATAGCTAACATTCTCGTCTGATTTTCGTTACCTATTGGAAATACCCCCTATGCCTGATGGGTCAAACCTCACAACAACGTCTAATTATCCCCTTCGAGTGTACCAAGCGCAATTAGGCAGTAAGCTTGTTGATGATCCCTCACAACTACAAGCTATTAAGGCACTAGATGCATTGTTTTGGCAATTAAGTCAGCACAGCATAACCTCGCCTGAGCCAATCAAAGGCCTTTATCTTTGGGGGGATGTGGGTAGGGGGAAAACATTTTTAATGGACTTGTTTTATGATTGCTTGCCGCAAAAGGGCAAGTTGAGGCTGCATTTCCATCGTTTTATGGCACGTATTCACCACGCGCTTAAAGAGCAAACTGGTCAACAAGATCCTTTGGTGTGCATTGCCAAAGATCTCGCTAAAGAGCACCAAGTCGTGTGTTTTGATGAATTTTTTGTGTCGGATATTGGCGATGCCATGATATTGGCGGGTTTATTTGCATGCTTGTTTAAAGAGGGCGTGGTATTAGTTGCTACCTCGAATATTCCCATTGAACGTTTATATGAAAATGGATTAGCGAGGCATAAATTTTTGCCTTTTATTGCTCTGCTACAACAACATACGTGCATGTTGCACCTTGCTGGGGAACAAGATCACCGTTTACATCAATTACCTGCACAACCGGGTGAAGCCGAATTTAGCACCGCATCCAAGTATGTGGGTAACACCGCTAAAATGGATTTTGGAACTATTTTTTCTGAGCTCATCCAAGTAACCGGTGCCGTAAAGATAAATGACTCGAGTATACATATCTGCCATCGTGATATCCCTGTATTGGGTGCCACCGACATCAATACCGTAAATACTATTGTGTGGTTCGACTTTTACGACTTATGTGAAGGCCCTCGTTCACAACTTGATTATATGGAGATTGCGACTCGCTTTAACACAGTGATGTTAAGTGGTGTGCCACAATTAGGTGGTCAAGTTCGGGGATGGATTAAGGCCCGCGGCACTGAAGATGGTACAGGTGAAAACCAAGCCACCAGTACCGGCGAGCGAGTTTTATCTTATGCGGCGAATGATGATATGGCGCGGCGTTTTATTAGCCTAATTGATGAGTTCTATGATCAAAAAGTGACGCTATATTTAAGCACTGATGTGCCGTTGACAGAGCTTTATCTTGAAGGCGCGCTGACTTTCGAATTTCGGCGCACGTATAGTCGTTTAATTGAAATGAGCCAAGGCTGAGCGTCGTTGCTCGTCGTCCACATTGTTTGCCGTTAGATTGGTTAATACATCGACAGAAAACTTAATACGGCCGATATTGATATTGCCAAATGATGATAGTCATTTGATTGAATGGTAATAGGCGATAGCAACATTCTAATTTGATTATGTCGTTCTCTTTGTGCGGTATGAGGTATGTTCCTTTAGTGCCTAGTAATTGGAGGCTGGTCTGGTAAAGTAAAAGTGTGTAACAATTTGGTGTACGACGACTGGAGAATATCAATTTATGCTTCACCAGGATGAGCTCAAAACAGCAGTGTGGATTTACGACATAGATAAATCGTGCATTGTCTGGGCTAATCAGTCGGCTCTTGATTGGTGGGAAAGCCCGAGTCTTGAGGAATTACAACGACGAAATTTTGAGGAAGGCGCTTCGCAAGCTGTTAAAGAGGGCCTGCGAGAATATCAAAATAAGTTTTGTAACAATGAGAGCCTAATCGAATTGTGGCATTTTTCACCCAACGGAACAGAAAAGAAGGCGTACTGTTGGTTGTCGGGCATTCGCTTACCCGATAACCGTATGGGCATGCAAGTCGAAGCAACACCCTCACATATCATTCCAGAACTCTTCCAAGGGCATGCCATCGCAATTATGGCGACCTTTGATATGCACGGCCATTTTCAAAGCTGTAATCCGCCATTTAGTAAAGAATTTGGCAAAGCGCGACCGAGTTTATCTCGTTTACTCTGCAAACCCGAATTATTCGCTGCAGTACAGAAAAATATTCATAACAATAAAAAGTTTGAGGCGGATTTATTATTGCAGGCATTATCAGGTCAAACCTGGTTTAGAGCCTCATTCAGTGCATCAAAAGACACGGCAAACAATACGTCGATGTTGTGTCAATTACACAATATCGATGAACGCAAAAAACGCGAATTCCTGCTGCTTAAACAAGCGCACACAGATTCATTAACTGGTTTATTGAATCGCAGAGGATTTAGCGAAAACATTCAACCCATGCTAGAGGCTAAACAAGATATCGTCGTTTTTTATATCGATCTTGACGGCTTTAAGATGATTAACGATTCTCTTGGTCATGGCATTGGGGATTTAGTTTTACAACAAGTGGCTAGCCGCTTAACGACTCTTGAGTTTACTGATTTAGAGTGCTGTCGTTTTGGGGGGGATGAGTTTGTCATCGTCTTACCTGACACCAACCGTGGGCTAGATATAAATGAAATTGCCGCATCCATTGTGAATAAATTATCAATACCTTATGAAGATGACTGCGGCAGTTTATTGGCTGTTTCGGCCAGTATTGGGGTGGCAAGGTGCCCGGACGATAGCCTTGATTTAATCGAGTTAATTCGCTTTGCCGATGCGGCAATGTACTGCTCTAAAAAACGCGGTAAAAAACGTTCGACTATTTTCGTTGCGGGTATGGAAAAAGAAATTTTACGAAAAAGTATTGTGACCCAATATTTAAATAAAGCCATTGAAAACGGTGAATTGTCACTGCACTATCAGACGATTGTGGACCCTTACGATAACAGTATCTATTCGTTTGAAGCACTACTTCGCTGGTTTAATCCTGAACTAGGCAATGTATCACCTCAAGAGCTTATTGATATCGCTGAGCGCACTGGATTGATTCATGAAATAGAAAATTGGGTGATAAATACCGCTATTTCGAATTTAAGTAAACTACGGCAGTATACCAATAGCCAAGCTCGCATTGCGGTGAATATTTCGAGTATCCATTTGGTGGACAAGGGACTGACACCTTATTTATTGTCCACATTGCATAAATATAACCTCAGTCCTAGTGATCTCATTATTGAAATTACCGAAAGCGTACTGTTAGATGACTTAGACAATACCAATAATCCAGTGACCGCGATTACGTCAACAGGTATAAATATTAGTATTGATGATTTTGGTACCGGCTATTCATCTCTGGCTTACTTGCAAAAAATTAAAGCGACTTCTGTGAAAATCGATAAGGGATTTGTGAATAATGACGATAATTTGTTTGCAACGTTAAGTGCAATCAACAATGTCATTGTTTCTTTAGGCATGCGCTCCGTAGTTGAAGGTATTGAAACTGAACAGCAAGCAGAAAATGCAAAAAAAGCAGGTATAGCGTTACAACAAGGATATTGGTATACGAAGCCGAAACCTGTAGAAGCGTATAAGAAACCTTCGCACCGCAAATAGTTAACAATGGCCAATTGTAAAAATGACTATTTTCTTTACTTTGCAAATATTACCTGACTTCTACTGTCAACAATCTAATTGAAATGGAGTGGAAACGGAGCGTTTGGCTCCGTTTTTGAACCGATATTTAGAAGTTTGAACGCTAGAAGCGATATGTCATATCAATGCCCACTTGGCGACCACGACGCGCTGCACTGAAAAATGCGCGAGGTGAACCATTGTCTGCACCATCCGGTGCGGTATTGATGGATGAGAAGGTAAAATAAGGAATACCTCACCAGCGAGATGTCAAAATAGGCGCGTCTTCATCTGTTAGGTTTCGAGCATATAAGCTCACGCGCCAATTCTCACTGTGTACGCCCATGCGAGCACCCATTATAATCGCGCTCGGTACGTAGGCTAAGTTATGCACCTGCACGTATTTTTTAGATTCGTAGCTGGCATCTATATTAAAAAAGGCTTCTAGTTCCCCTGTGATAGGGGTGATGTACTCTAAGAATGCACTTGCCTGATGTTTAGAACTCAATGGGAATGAATTACCTTCAATGGAGCAACTGGCAGGAGTGGTAATACCAAAGTCACTGCGAAAATCAGTGCCGGTTGTTGTGCCTGGTGTTAATACACCGCCACCGCTGGTGAGAGCCCATTAAAAATCGTCACAACCCTGGGTAAATTTAGTGTCAGCTAATGCGTAGGTAAAACGGCCAGATAATTGTTCGCTAAACTGGGCGTTAACATCGAGTTCAATACCAAATACTTGACATTCACCTTGGTTCGTAGCGACAGACGTGATATTGCCTGACGGTACATTTAGTGGCGTCGTTAGTTGTATGTCGCTTACATCGTTGTAAAACATAGATATGGTGGCGTACACATTGTTAATCGCGCTGCTTTTTATACCAAGTTCGTAAGTGGTTATTTCTTCTTGCTCGTAGGTGGGTTTGCCGGTATCGGCACCCGCTGAACCATTAATTCCTCCGGGTTTAACGCCTTGGGCAATGATGCCGTAAAAGATGGTGTTATTGTCATGTCTATAATTTAATGTCGCTCTTGGGGTAAAGTTGTTCCAGCTACCATCTGCATCAAACGTCAAACACCCTCTAGGTCGAACTCGGTAACGGATTTTTCTTCTTCTGCCCAGCGAGCTTCGAATGTGCCGTCTATCTTATTGCTAAATTGATAGTCAATCGAGGCATAAATCGCATTAGTGGAGACATCGAGCAGTTGATTTACTGGTCACCAGTAGCATTACTATCGTGGGTTTGTTAGCCAAAATAATATTTCAGGTCAGCGAAAATTTTTTAACAATCCGCAGCAGCGATCTGATCAGTGGCACTGATCAACGGCCTGGTTACGAGGACCACCACGCATTCCTTGTTTGCAGATGAACCTGCTAGTGGGCAAGCAAGGTATCACTACCCCATAAATGCAAAAAAATGAGTTTAGTGGAAGTTGTTTTATACTGCGTGCTCCTGATGGTTTAAACTGGCAGTTATTGCCTAATCCTACACTTAAGGCGCCACCGATTACTTAACTTAACTTTCCTGTGAAATTATATTAAATGAATTATATATCATAGGCATAGGCTGGAATAGTAAGCACGATTTCGACTATTCGGTTGTCGAAAAAGATGGTGTTTTTATCTGTCACTTAATCCCAATTACAACATAAATGAAGAAGCCGATTGAATGGAAATAACGATAGACAGGCTTGTGTGTGATGGCGTACGCGGGCTATTGGAAGAACATCTAGCAGACATGTATGCTACTTCTCCATCAGACAGCGTACACGCTTTGGATATGAACGCCTTAAAGCATGCTGCTATTACGTTTTGGTCTGCACGGGAAAACGGCATTGTGCTGGGATGCGTTGCGTTAAAAGCGCTGACGCCTATCCATGGCGAAATTAAATCGATGCGAACGGCAGATTCAGGGCGTAACCGGGGTGTGGGATCTGCATTATTAACGCATCTGATTCAACAGGCCAAACAGCGTGATTTTCAACAACTAAGTTTAGAGACTGGCACCATGGAATATTTTGCTCCGGCAAGACGGTTGTACCATAAATTCGGCTTTGAATATTGTGGCCCATTTGCGGATTATGCATTGGATCCAAATAGTTGTTATATGACCTTGTTGTTAAATGATAAGTAAATATGAAAAAGCCACAGAGCGTGCGGGCTTTGTGGCTTTCTTACTTAACATACTCGGTTCAGATATGTAACGGCTAAAAGGTTAGGCCAGTAATTGAGAGACGGCTTTATAACCTTGCTGTATGGTTTTTAATTTGTCGTCAGTTTTATCCCGCTCAACAAACCTATGCTCTACGCCTGAAAGTGCAGATTGGGCAAAGATAGGCGCAAAATCTATGGTGCCAGTGCCAACATCGGCAAAATTACCTGCTTCATCCATGTCTTTAACATGCCATAACTTAAAGCGACCTGGGTGTTTTCTAAAATAGGCGAGGGGATCTTGCTTGGCTTTTACCATCCAGAATAAATCCATTTCCATGGCCATGACATCTTTGTCAGTTTCGTTTAGCAAAACATCATATGGCAATTGGCCATCACGCATCTCGAATTCAAAATCATGGTTGTGATAGGCCAGTTTTAGCCCAACTTTATTACACGCTTCGCCAATGACATTGCATTGTTGTGCTAATGCTTTGTACACACCAATTCCTGTTCCGCGTTGCTCTTCGGTCAAATACGGAATAACGATGTATTTATGTCCCACTTCTAACGCATGATCAATCACGCTGTTGACGCCGTTATCAAAGGCTGTCAGTGGTATGTGTGCCGACGGCGCTGTTAATCCTTCGTTGTGCAAAATCGTTTTGATTTCACTCGGTTTGTGATCGTAATAGCCCGCAAACTCCAATTCTTTATAGCCGACTGCCGCCACTAATTTCAAGGTGGCAGGTAAGCTGACGGCCATCATGTCCCTAAGGGTATAAAGCTGAAGACCCACGGTAGCGCTTTTTGCCATTATGTTTGCGGCAAACGCCAAAGAGCCAGGCATGACAGTAAGGCCCATAGCGGCGGCACTGAGTTTGACGAAACGTCGGCGGCTGCTTTGGGACTCGGCTTCAATACTTGTACTTAGGGCGTTTGGTGCGCTATGGGTGTTAATTTTCATGTTGATTCTCCATGTAAGTGTTCACGTCATGCAGGTGCATTACGTCCAGTGAATGCACGAGCAGATATACTCGGTATTACGTTGCTGTGGTGTCTGGTGCAGGCCCAGTACTGGCCCGTAAAATCAATTCGAACGGCATGATGACTTTAGGGGCTTTTGTAATTTTACCCTCGAGTAAATCGACCAGCAGTGAAACAGCTGTTTGGCCAAATTCTTCGGCAGGTTGGGCAATGGTGGTCAGCGGAGGGTCGCAAAATGCGGAAAATGAAATGTCATCAAATCCGGCAATAGATATATCTTGGGGGATACGCAGCCCAGCCTGTTTAAAGCACTGCATAGCACCTATAGCGGTTTCATCATTTTCACAAAAAACCGCGCTAGGTCGATGGTCATTAGTCAGAATTTCACTTGCCGCATCATGGCCTGACTGCAGGGTAAAATTACCAGGATACAATAACGAGTCGTCAAAGATTAAGCCGGCCTCATTTAACGCATCGCGATAGCCAGCTAAACGCTCACAAGTTAGAGGACTTGATTGCGGACCTTTAATTAAAGCGATTCGCCGATGGCCTAGTTCAATTAAGTGCAGAGTCATGGCTTTCGCTGCCGCCCGGTTATCCAGCGTAACGACTGGACAATTAATGTCATTCATGACTTCGCACGCATTGACCATGGGCAATAGCTCACCAGGCTTATTAATCGATGAATCAAATGGGTTATGTGCGCGTAACTGAATGAGGCCATCTGCTTGTGAGGTTTGTACCATCTTGGCGTAACTGGCTTCTATACTTTCGTCACCTAGGGTGTTGGCAAGTAATATGACGTAACCCCTTTTTGCCGCTGCTATTTGCATTCCACTGATCACCCGAGCAAAAAATACATTCGCCACAGTGGGTACTAACGCCACTAAGTTGTGGGTTTTTCCAGACCGAAACTTAACCGCCATTAAATTGGGCTTATAGCCCACTTCGTTCACAGCAACCATCACTTTGCTACGCGTTTTTGGGGATACGCGCTCGGGTTGTTGCAGTGCCCTTGAGACTGTGGCGACAGATACACCCGCCAAAGCGGCAACTTGTCGTATATTACTCATGTGGGCCTATTAACGTGATTTTCATGGCATTAATCTAAAATGTAACCGTTAGCATTTGATGGCGAAATAATACTGAAGTAATTCTAAAAATCTAGTTAAATCGTCTAAAATAGTGTTTAATTTACATATTATAGCAACGTATAATTAACAAATTGCGATGTTTTATCATACTTAATCGCAAATTTGGTTGACATAACCAAATGAAACCCGTTACATTTTAACGAAATTATACATTTGCGTAACAAATAGCTGTAGGCGAAGCAATATGGGAGCGATTAAGTGGCAAAAATGAACAAAGTACGCATGGGAATGGTGGGCGGTGGAGAAGGTGCTTTTATTGGTGCTGTGCACCGTCACGCTTTAGCATTAGATGGCCAAATTGAATTGGTTTGCGGAGCATTTAGTCGCGACAACCAGAACAACCAGCGTACCGGAGATAGTTTAGGGTTAGCCGATAATAGGATTTATCCGAGCTGGAACGCGCTACTTAAAGGTGAGCAAGGGCTACCTGAAAATGAACGTATGCAAGCGCTCATTATTGTGACCCCCAATCATTTACACGTGCCAATTTCAATTGCAGCGATAGATGCAGGATTTCATGTTTTTTGTGAAAAGCCCGCCGCGATATCGTTGGACGAAGCAAAGACATTAAAAACCAAACTAAAAGAAACCGCCGCTTTATACGGTTTGGCTCATACCTATCTGGGTTATCCAATGGTGTGGCAAGCACAACATATGGTGACCAGTGGGTTACTTGGCAATATTCGTAAAGTGTATGTGGAATATCCGCAAGGTTGGTTATCCGCTAATGAAGAAAGTCATAACAAGCAAGCGTCGTGGCGTACTGATCCAGCCCAGTCTGGTGGCAGTGGTGCAATGGGCGATATCGGCACTCATGCTTTTGGTTTAGTCGAATTCATACTGCAACAACAAGTGACGTCTCTTTGTGCTGATCTACAAACTCATGTTGAGGGGCGCAGACTTGATGACGATGGTGCTGCCCTTATTCGTACCGATGGCGGCGCGAGTGGTGTGTTGATTGCCAGCCAAGTATGCGCCGGTGAAGAGAATGCTTTGAAAATACGTGTTTATGGAGATAAAGGCGCTATTGAGTGGCAGCAAATGGAACCTAATTCTATTATTCATCGTCCGTTGGGCGAACCTTATCGCGTATTCCGTGCCGGCATGGGGCAACCAGGTTTATGCGGAGAGGCATCTGCGCGATGCCGCACACCTGCGGGACACCCAGAAGGATATTTAGAAGCTATGGCCAATTTATATAGCTATTTTGCCAAGGCCATTAACGCTGCGTCAGCCTCTGACGGCACAATCAGTGAACTCGGTAAAGCCCCTGGCGTGCCAGGGATTGATTCGGGCTTGAGGGGAATGGCGTTTATTGATGCGATGCTTGTTAGTAGCGACAGCGAAACCAAATGGCATGCCGTAGCGAATACCAAATAAACGATTACTGCATAAGCGCGTAATCAGTAAGCCGAACAATAAAGGAGAAAAGCAATGCCAGCGATCAAAGGCCCTGGAATATTTTTAGCCCAGTTTATGGGCGATGAAGCGCCATTTAATAATTTAGAATCGATTGCGACTTGGGCAGCATCTTTAGGTTATAAGGGCATTCAAGTGCCTACCGGTGATAATCGGATTTTTGATTTAGAACGGGCCGCTAAAAGCCAAGAATATTGCGACGACGTGATGGCAATATGTGCTAAGGCCGGTGTGCAAATAACGGAATTATCTACCCATTTACAAGGCCAGTTGGTTGCAGTGCATCCTGCTTATGATGAATTATTTGATAACTTTGCCCCTGAAGCATTACGCGGTAAACCTGCCCAGCGAACTGAATGGGCTATAGAACAAATGCTGTGGGCTGCCAAGGCCAGCCAACGCTTAGGATTAACGGCTCATGCTACATTTTCTGGTGCGTTCTTATGGCACTTGGTTTATCCCTGGCCGCAAAGACCTGCGGGTCTAGTCGAACAGGGGTTTGCTGAGCTCGCTAAACGTTGGTTGCCCATTTTAGATGCGTTTGATGAGGCAGGTGTGGACGTGTGTTATGAAATTCACCCAGGCGAAGATTTACATGATGGCGCCTCCTTCGAGTTGTTTTTAGCTGCGGTGAATAATCACCCTAGAGCTAATATCTTATTCGACCCAAGCCATTTTGTGTTGCAACAACTGGATTATCTTGCGTTTATTGATTTGTACCATGAGCGCATCAAGATGTTTCACGTTAAAGATGCTGAGTTTAATCCTAATGGTCGTTCAGGGGTATACGGTGGCTATCAAGATTGGAAGGAGCGTCCTGGGCGTTTTCGCTCACTGGGCGATGGTCAAGTGGACTTCAATGGGATCTTCAGCAAACTGACGCAATACGGTTTTGAAGGCTGGGCGATACTTGAATGGGAATGTTGCTTGAAAGATTCAGATCAAGGTGCCGCTGAGGGCGCGCCATTTATTGCCAAACATATTATTACCCCAGCAGGGCGCGCATTTGATGATTTTGCCGGTGCAAATAGTGACGAGCAACGTAATCGTCGAATTTTAGGGTTGTAACAAAGTAAAGGCGCTATGAACGGGCAATAGCGCTCGTCAGTACAGCACATAAATGATGGGGGCGGCGCAGACACAATTTTGCCAGTGCCATAATCAAGGGTTAACAAATGAATACGATAACAGCGCGATTAAGCGTGATGATGTTCCTGCAATTTTTTATCTGGGGTGGCTGGTTCGTAACCTTAGGTACCTTCTTAGCCAATACCTTAGAAGCATCTGGTAGCGAGATTGGTATGGCTTTTTCGACCCAATCTTGGGGCGCAATTATTGCGCCTTTCGTGATTGGTTTGATTGCTGACCGATACTTTAACGCCGAGCGTATTCTAGGTGTTTTGCATTTGATTGGTGCCGTGTTGATGTATTGTTTGTATCAAGCACCGGATTTCGATGCATTCTACCCCTTTGTATTGGGATACATGATTGCCTATATGCCGACGTTGGCCTTGGTTAATTCTGTATCATTTGCCCAAATGGACAACCCTTCTAAGCAGTTCGGCAAAATTCGCGTATGGGGCACAGTTGGTTGGATTGTAGCTGGTTTGGCTATCAGTTATGCATTCTCATGGGATTCAAAACAAGCTATCGAAGATGGCATGCTACGCAATACGTTTTTGCTGTGTGCAGGGGCATCGTTAATACTGGGGTTATTTAGTTTTACCTTACCCAAAACACCTCCCAAAAGTGCCGGTGAACAAGTTGGGCTCAAAGAAGTACTTGGCCTTGATGCCCTAGCCTTATTAAAAGACAGAAATTTCCTGGTGTTCTTTTTATCCTCGGTGCTGATTTGCATCCCTCTGGCGTTTTATTACCAAAATGCCAATCCGTTTTTAACGGAAATTGGGGTGGATAATGCCACAGGTAAAATGACCTTAGGACAGGTGTCTGAAGTATTATTTATGTTAGCGCTACCTGTATTCTTAAACCGCTTCGGTATCAAAATTACTTTATTGATCGGTATGTTGGCTTGGGTTGTGCGCTACGCGCTATTTGCTTACGGCGATGCTGATGGCGGGGTTGCATTGTTACTCGTGGGTATCGCATTGCACGGTATCTGCTACGACTTCTTCTTTGTTTCAGGGCAAATTTATACCGATTCAAAAGCAGGTGAGAAAGTAAAAAGCGCGGCACAAGGCTTAATCACATTGGCCACTTACGGTGTGGGTATGTTGATTGGTTTTTGGGTTGCTGGAAAAATTACCGAAAGATACACAAATGGAATAATGCACTCATGGCACGACATTTGGTTATTCCCTGCTGCGTTTGCCTTAGTCGTGTTCGTTCTTTTTATGTTCACATTTAAAGATGAAAAGGTATCAGGTAATGAATAACCCTCGTCGAAGCATGCTCAAAGGTATGGCGTTAACCAGCGCAGCATTAGCCGCAGGCACTGTGGTAAGTGGCTGCGTCAGTACAGCCAAGGAAGCGAGTAAAGCGGAAATGCCGCACTTTAAAGGTAATATCAATCATTCTGTTGCACGTTGGACGTATGGTGATTTATCAATAGAAGAGCTGTGTCAGGTGGTAAAATCTTTAGGCTTTTCCGCTATTGATTTAGTCGGGCCAGACGATTGGCCCGTGCTTAAACGCCATGGTATTGATTCTTCTATGTGCAATGGCGCTGAACTTAATTTAGTTGATGGATTTATTCATCCTCAGTTTCATGATGAGCTAGAAAAACGTTATCTCACGCACATCGACCTAGTTGCTAAAGCTGGATATAAGAACCTCATTTGCTTTAGCGGTAACGCCCGTGGAACGAGCAAAGAGCAAGGACTTAAAAACGCGGTAGCAGGCCTTAAACGGATTATGCCTTACGCGGAAGAAAAAGGTGTGATCATTCAAATGGAATTGTTTAACAGTCGAATCGATCATCCAGATTGTATGGCGGATAGCTCCCAGTGGGGTGTTGCTTTGTGCAAAGCTTTAGGATCGCCAAACTTCAAATTGTTGTTCGATATTTATCATATGCAAGTTAATGAAGGCGATATTATTCGCACTATCAAGGATAACCATCAGTACTTTGGCCATTATCACACCGCTGGTGTGCCAGGACGCCATGAAATAGGCGATAACCAAGAGCTTTATTATCCGGCAATTGCGCGGGCGATCAAGGATGTTGGTTTTAACGGCTATCTTGCTCAGGAGTTTATACCGACCCCTGGAACTAGAACAGGCAAAATCGAATCGTTACGCGATGCAATTCAAATTTGTGATGTTTAACCCGATTGGGACATCACGCAGCAAGCAATTAGGGACCAAAAATGGCAAATAATCATTATGACGCAATCGTCGTTGGCTCAGGAATCAGCGGTGGTTGGGCAGCAAAAGAGTTGACTGAAAAAGGGCTTAAAGTGTTAATGCTAGAACGCGGCAGAAACATTGAGCATATCAAGGACTATACCAACGCTCATAAAGAAGCGTGGGACTATCCTCATCGGGGTGAACGCACCCAAGAGATGATAGAGAACTATCCCGTACTGAAGCGTGATTACCCATTGAATGAACCGACACTAGGTATGTGGGCAAATGAAAAAGACAGTCCCTACGTCGAAGAAAAACGTTTTGATTGGTACCGCGGTTATCATATGGGTGGACGCTCGTTAACTTGGGGTCGTCAAAGCTACCGTTTGAACAAAGAAGACTTTCAAGCTAACGGTAAAGAAGGCATTGCAGTTGATTGGCCTATTCGCTATGAAGATGTGTCGCCTTGGTACGATTACGTAGAACGTTTTGCTGGCATCAGTGGTAGCCGCGACGGTTTAGATGTGTTGCCAGATGGTCAATACCAAATGCCTATGCCGCTGAACTGCGTAGAAAAAGATGTAGCTGCAAGAATTCAAAAGTCCTTTAAAGGCCAGCGTCATTTGATCCCTGGGCGTACGTCGAACATGACTGAGCCAAAGCCGAAAGAAGGGCGCACTAACTGCCAATATCGAAATAAATGTTGGTTGGGTTGTCCGTTCGGTGGTTATTTCAGTACTCAGTCATCTACGTTACCTGCTGCGGTTAAAACCGGTAACTTAACGGTTCGTCCACATTCGATCGTGACCGAAATTTTGTACGATAAAGATAAAAAGCGCGCAACAGGCGTAGCCATTATTGATGCAGAAACCAATGAAACATATGAATTCACGAGTAAAATTTTGTTTGTTAATGCTTCGTCGTTTAATTCGACTTGGTTGCTGATGAACTCAGCCACTGATATTTGGCAGGGTGGTTTGGGCAGCAGCAGTGGCGAATTAGGCCACAATGTAATGGATCACCATTTCAGAATTGGTGCTCATGCCATGGTCGATGGTTATGAAGATAAATATCACTATGGTCGTCGCCCAAGCGGTTTTTACGTTCCACGTTTTCGTAACTGGGGTGGGGATAAGCGTGATTATGTGCGTGGTTTTGGTTATCAAGGTTCTGCTAGCAGACAGGGTTGGGGGCGCGACGTGGCCGAAATGGGCATCGGCGCTAATTTAAAAAATGCGGTCAGTGAACCAGGCTCTTGGCAGATTGGTATGACTGCATTTGGTGAAATGTTACCCGATCACAGCAACCGAATTTTCTTGGATCCGAATAAACGTGATAAATGGGGATTACCTGTTTTAGCTATGGATGTAGAGATAAAAGAAAACGAAAAGCGTATGCGTAAAGACATGATGCAAGATGCTATCGACATGTTCGAAGCGGCCGGCATGAAAAATGTAAAAGGTTACGATGCCGAATATTTCCCAGGTCAGGGCATTCACGAAATGGGTACGGCACGTATGGGCCGAGATCCTAAAACATCCGTGTTAAACGGTCATAACCAAGTGTGGGATGCGCTAAACGTGTTTGTCACCGATGGTGCGTGTATGACCTCGGCTTCGTGTGTTAATCCTTCTTTAACTTACATGGCGTTAACCGCACGTGCGGCAGACTTCGCAGTTGAAGAGCTGAAAAAAGGGAACCTGTGATCATGAGTATGAACAGACGAGACTTATTAAAAATGATAGCCGCTGCCACAGGCTCGGCGTTTATCAGTAGCAATGCCATGGCATACATTACGCTACCGATGAAAAACCTTAATCAAACAGCCTTTTCTAAAGATGATGTGGCTTTTTTCAATGAAGTAGGGGAAGTGATTATCCCTCGCACTGATACCCCAGGGGCAAAAGACGCCAACGTTGGGCTTATGATGGCGATTATGGTTACCGACTGTTATACCTCTGATCAGCGTAAAGCATTCACTGAGGGGATGGCGTCAATTAAAACCTTAGCTAAATCTACTTATGGTAAAGACTTTTTGTTATTAAGTAGCGACGAGCGTGCCACTTTGTTGGCTTCGCTGGATGATGAGGCGGGCGTGTTTGATAAAAAGCAGAAGCTTGCGAGCAAAGATTTTACAGGCGAAGAAAACCAGTTACCACACTCATTTACACTGATTAAACAGTTAACCCTGTTTACCTTTTTCACCTCTGAAGTAGGCGCGAATAAAGTGCTGCGCTATGTGGCGATTCCCGGCCGTTATGACGGTGATTTTCCGTATAAAAAAGGTGATAAAGCCTGGGCAACGTAAGCTTACGAGCTCGTTATTTAATGTATTAATGCTTAGGTAAGATGGGCGTTATTCGCCCATTTTATTGCTAAGAAAATTAGCTTCCCTGTTAATTATTTCAATGGGAAAGCGATGCTCAGTAGAAAATGAACTTAACCAAAACGGATTACATCATGAAGCAATATAAAACTCTGCTCAACCTTACGTTACTCCTTGCCAGTTCAGCGGTAATCAGCAGTTACGCTCAAGCAGATCAAACTCAGGCTGAGCGCGAGAAATTAGCTGAGAAAACCGAAGTATGGGAACCTGTACCTGCTAGTGTATCAACCCCTGTCGGCAAAGCACCGTCAGACGCTATTGTATTGTTTAGTGGCGATGACTTGAGTGCATGGGAAGCGCTAAAAGGTCACGATGCTAAGTGGAGCATTGCGGGTGATGTATTAACGGTTAAGCCTGGCGCTGGTGATATTAAAACTAAGCAAAACTTCTGCGATGTACAGTTGCACATGGAATGGCGTACACCGACCCAAGTAGAAGGCATGAAAGGGCAACAACGCAACAATAGCGGTGTGTTCTTCCAACAGCGTTATGAAGTACAAATACTTGATTCATATGACAATCCAACTTATGCGAACGGTCAAGCTGGCAGTGTGTACAAACAAACTATTCCGCTTGCAAACGCCACGCGTCCTGCAGGAGAGTGGCAGTACTACGACATTATTTACACAGCCCCACGTTTCGAAGGCCAAGAATTAACTCAGCCAGGATACGTGACTGTGATGCATAACGGTGTGTTGTTACAAAACCACACTGAGATACAAGGCAAAACAGAATGGATAGGTGCACCTAGCTATGAAGCTCATGGTTGTGCACCACTGCAGTTACAAGATCACGGCAACTTGGTTAGTTTTCGTAATATTTGGGTACGTGAGTTATAACGCAAACGTGTGATAGTTGAAAACCTCCGAAGAGCTGCATCTGCGGCTCTTTCCATATGGCGACTAATAATGTAGGTAAAGATATGGAAAACGCTTTGTCTGCGCTTGTAATAAGTCATTGGGCTAACCTAAATAAAAGTATCAATATAGTAGGTAAGCCGATTTCATTATTCATGAGTTTTTTTATTCTATTCGCCCATAGTTTTTACCTAAAATATATTGATGTAACACTTTTTGCATCACCGTGTAGGTTGTTCTAATAAAAGAACTCGACTTGGTCATAACGTTGAGTGTTGAGTTTCAACAAACGTGTGTAAGGATAATAATAAATGAACTACTCACTCGACCCGATAGACTTGGGCGTATTTATCGTATATGCCATAGGCTTATTGTCGATAGCCCTGTGGATTTCTCGTGACGAAAAATCTCATGATAGAACAACCCAAGATTATTTCTTGGCCAGTAAGTCATTACCTTGGTGGGCCATAGGGGCGTCTTTAATCGCTGCTAACATCTCTGCTGAGCAAATTATTGGTATGTCAGGCTCAGGATTCGCACTGGGCCTAGGGATTGCGTCCTATGAATGGATGGCAGCAATTACGTTGATTTTGGTGGGTAAGTACTTATTGCCTATCTTCCTTAAAAACGGCATCTATACCATGCCTCAATATCTAGAGCAGCGTTTCGATAGTCGGGTGAAAACGACCTTGGCACTGTTTTGGCTAGGGGTTTTTATCTTTGTAAACTTAACCTCAGTGTTATGGTTAGGGGGGTTAGCCATTCAAAGCGTAGCCGGTATTGATTGGTTATATGGCATGATTTTTCTTGCGATATTTTCGGTTGCTTATTCCACTTATGGGGGGCTGAAAGCGGTTGCCTATACTGATATTATTCAGGTTGTACTGCTGGTTTTCGGTGGGTTCTTCCTGAGTTATTTAGCACTGCAACAAATCTCCGGTGGAGAGGGAGTGGTCAAAGGCTTCAGTATATTGACTGAAAAAGTGCCTGGGCATTTCGATATGATCCTAAGCCCTGACAATAGCGAATATATGAATCTGCCCGGTATTTCAGTGTTAGTGGGTGGTTTATGGGTGATGAACGTCGGTTATTGGGGCTTTAATCAATATATTATTCAGCGAGCATTAGCTGCAAAGAGTATTCAAGAAGCCCAGAAGGGTATTGCATTCGCCGCTTATTTAAAGTTACTTATGCCCATTATTGTCGTTTTACCGGGTATCGCCGCGGTGATCTTGTTTCCTGATCTTGAAAAGGCAGATCAGGCGTACCCATCCATGATGTCGTTAATGCCAGTAGGCATTAAAGGCTTAGTATTTGCGGCATTAGTCGCGGCGATCATCTCATCTTTAGCGTCGATGACAAACAGCATCTCTACTATATTTACCATGGATATTTACCGCCCAATACGTCATAACGAAAACGAAAATCACTATGTTAACGTGGGCCGTATTTCAACCGTCACCTCATTGATTGTCGCAGTGTGCGTAGCCCAACCATTGATTGGACAATCGGAGCAGGCATTTCAATATATTCAAGAGTTCACTGGGCTATTTTCTCCTGGCATAACCGTTATTTTCTTAATGGGCATGTTCTGGAAACGCACTACGTCAGCTGGCGCACTTGCTGCCGCCATTGGCTCTGCGCTTTTCTCAGTGCTGTTTGCGGTATTCTTACCTGAGATCCCGTTTATGGATCGCATCGGTATTGTATTTTTGATGTGTCTGGCATTGACCTGCGTAGTATCGCTGCGTGAATCAGCACCGAAAAACGATCACAGTGTTAGCATAAGCGACGTGAGTTTTAGCACCACAAAAGGCTTTAATATCGCTGGTATTGGATGTGTCTTAATCTTAATTGGCTTATACGCTACTTGGTGGTAACAGCAAATTAGATTAGGCTGCATATTTGCAGCCTTTCTTCCTACTTAAAAAGTCTGGTATTTAAAACGGATTTTTCATAATGAGAAGGTAACAGCCATTAGCCACGACTTAAGTGTCGTTAGGGGATTTATTTCGAATTTCAATTGATAAGCACAAGTCGCAAATTGTAGGTTTACGTAAATGTTATCACTGTACCCAGCCATTGAACCTTTCGCACAATATTACTTAACTGTCGCTAGTAATGTTGTAACTGTTGAAGGCTCTGCGCAAGAGCATGAGCTTTACATCGAGCAATGTGGTAATCCGTTAGGGATCCCTGTGGTGTTTTTACATGGAGGGCCGGGGTCAGGTTGCCGACCATCACATCGATGTTATTTTGACCCTCAGATTTACCATATCATTTTGTTCGATCAGCGAGGCTCTGGACGTTCTCGCCCTCAGGGTTTATTAACTGACAATACGACCGCTGATATTATTCAAGATATGGAGTTAATTCGGCAGCACATCGGTATTGAACAGTGGTTGATTTTTGGTGGTTCTTGGGGGGCTACTCTCGGTTTGTATTATGCCCAACACTTTGCAAAAAGGGTTACGGGGTTAATATTACGCGGGGTATTTTTGGCTCGTCAACAGGATATTGATTGGGTTTATCGCGCAGGTGGTGCCGCTAAATTTTTCCCAGATGCTTGGGATTACTTAACCGAACACTTGCCTATTTCTCAACAAGAGCAGCCATTATCTGCAATTTATCAGCGGCTTTCCAGTGCTGATAATAAGGTGGCAAACGGTATGCTTAAGAAAATTCAGCACTGGGAAACTAACCTTATTTGTTGGCAAAAGTCGATTAGTCCCGATGATGTTCCAATAAGTGAGGCCAACAAATCAGCATCAATTATTCAATTATATTATTCGATTAATCAATGTTTTATACAGGATGAGCCTTTACTCAAACATATAAATAAAATTCGCCATATACCGACAAAAATAATCCATGGGCGGCTTGATATGGTGTGTCCACTTGAGCAAGCATGGCGATTGAAAGTACATTGGCCTGAAGCAGACTTAGCCGTTATTGAAATGGCAGGGCACGTAGCAAATGAGCCAAAAATCATTGATGCTTTAGTACGAGCCACTAACGAATTTGCAAAACGAAACTAAATAAAACCCCAGCAGATATCAGGTTGAATAAGCAACTAGCACCTTATCCATACATGCGCCTATATTTTTCCTTCTAAAGTATGATTTTTAATTAAAGGGGAATTAAATAGAGTAACTAGGCAAGCAGTATTGCAGCTAGACTTTATTAACCCAAGAGGAATAAATTATGTGGATTAAGCCTGATTTTGAAGAAATGCGTTTAGGATTTGAAGTCACTCTTTACATCAGTAATCGCTAATTTTTAAGCTATTAATAAGAAATTACTTCAGTTATCTCCAATTCTTAAAAAACTGAAGTAATTCATTATCACTCGTTAATTTCCAACTTATCATTTAATTACTTTCAAGGCACATATGAAAATTTTAGTGCTAGGTTCAGCTGCAGGGGGCGGGTTTCCACAATGGAATTGTCATTGCGCTAATTGTAAAGGGTTACGTGATGGAACAATTAAAGCAACCGCACGTACACAATCCTCTATCGCTGTCAGTCCAAATGGTAAAGATTGGGTTTTGATTAATGCCTCTCCTGATATTCGACAACAAATAAATCAATCCCCACAACTTTGGCCAGAGCAAGGTAATCGTGGAACTAATATTCGTGGTGCAATTTTAACGGACAGCCAAATAGATCACACCACAGGTTTATTGACCCTGCGTGAAGGACTGCCAATGGAAGTCTATTGCAGCGATGTTGTCTATGAAGACTTATCGACAGTTTATCCGCTATTTAATCTGTTAGCGCATTGGCATGGCGGACTCCATTTCAACAAAATAGATACCGAAAGAAGACCGGCGTTTAATGTTAGCGGTGTAAACGGCATCGTATTTGAGCCTGTCATTATAGAGTCCAACGCACCTCCTTATTCACGCTACCGCGATAAAGTCGTTAACGGTAATAATATCGGCCTAAAAATTGTTGATACAAGTAGCGGAAAATATCTATTTTATTTACCCGGTATCGTTGAAAGCAACGTAGAAGTTGAGCAAATTTTGTCTAAAGCCAGTTGTGTTCTTATTGACGGAACATTATGGCTCGACGATGAAATGATTGCGCAAGGTGTTGGAACAAAGCTAGGCTCAGAAATGGGACATATGCCTGTTAATGGTGAGTTTGGCACGGTTGCTTTACTAAACAAGTTTCCGATAGAGCGAAAAATTCTTATTCATATTAACAACACTAACCCGATTTTGAATGAAGAGTCTGCAGAGCATAAATTTGTTTTAGACAATGGTGTCGAAATTGCCACCGATGGCATGCAAATAACGATTTAACGTCACTAAATAGGATCCTTTTTTTATGCAAGATTGGACCAAAGAGCAGTTTGAAAAAAAACTAAAAGATAAAGGTCAGTTTTATCATATCCATCATCCATTCCATATTGCTATGCACAAAGGCGAGTGCAGCAAAGAGGAAATTAGAGGCTGGGTTGCTAATCGCTTTTATTATCAAGCAAATATAACCATTAAGGACGCGGCCATTATGGCCAACTGCCGCGATATCGAAACTAGGCGTTTGTGGATCCAGCGTATTCTTGATCACGATGGAAGCGTTGGTGAACAGACTCTAGGTGGCATTGAAGCTTGGCTACGCTTAGGTGAAGCGGTTGGCTTAGCGCGACAGGACTTATTGGATGAAAAATTTGTGCTCCCTGGTGTTCGTTTTGCTGTTGATGCCTATGTTAATTTTGCCCGACGAGCAAATTGGCAAGAAGCGGCTTGTTCATCATTAACTGAAATGTTTGCGCCTGAAATACACCAAAGTCGTCTTGATTCTTGGCCGACTAATTATCCGTGGGTAAAACCGGAAGGTTTACAGTATTTTCAAATGCGCTTATCTCAAGCTCGCCGTGATGTAAATCATGGATTGCAAATAACACTAGACCATTTTACACGCCGTGAAGCACAAGAAGACGCGTTGAATATTTTGCAATTCAAGCTAGATATTCTTTGGAGCATGTTAGATTCAATTTCGTTAGCTTATCAACAAGGTAGGGCGCCGTATCAAGCGATACTGGGCCAAGACGCAATATCGGATCCGATTTACCACAAGGGGATATTTAAGTGAGTATATTAGCTGCAAACAAAGCACCGTCACTTAACGCCATGTTTCGCTTTCAGTGGGAAAAGGCACAAAACTGTTTTGTGCTATTGTTTCCTGAAGGCATGGTTAAGCTAAATAGCGCCGCGGGCGAAATTATGCAGCTGATTGACGGAGAAAAGAGCGTCTTGCAAATTACCGATTCATTGCATGAAAAATTTCCTGATGCCGGTGACTTGTCCACGGACGTCAATGAATTTATTAGCACCGCGGTTGAAAAAAAGTGGCTTTATTTTGAGTAATCAAACCTCAATGAGTCAAGCACCCAGCAGTAGTGCCAAAACTGTTGGCCCGCCACTTTGGCTGCTTGCTGAGTTAACTTACGATTGTCCGTTGCATTGCCCGTATTGCTCTAATCCGACGCAGTTAACGGAAACCAAAGATGAACTGACTACGCAGCAATGGTGCCAAGTATTTACTGAAGCACGCGACATGGGGGCTGTTCAGTTAGGTTTCTCTGGTGGCGAGCCGTTATTACGCAAAGATTTAGAAGAACTGGTAAAACATGCTAGAGATTTAGGGTTTTATACTAATTTAATTACCTCAGGCATTGGCTTAACTGAAAAAAGAATTGCTAAATTAAAAGTAGCTGGCTTGGATCATATTCAAATTAGTTTTCAAGGTGCAGATCCCGAAGTTAATGATGCGATTGCAGGTCGTGGCAACGCCTACGAGCAAAAATTTAAGATGGCTAAATCAGTTAAAGCACAAGGTTATCCTATGGTGCTTAACTTTGTTATTTCTAAGCAGAATATCAATCAAATTGCCGAAGTTATGCGTCTTAGCTGCGAGTTAGAAGCTGATTATGTAGAGTTAGCCACCGCCCAATATTATGGCTGGGCATATCAAAATCGAGATCACTTATTACCCACGCAACAAGAATTATTCGAAGCTGAAAGTATTATCAATGATTTTAGAGATCAGCAGCAGGGTAAAGGGCCACATTTTATATTCGTCACACCCGACTACTTTGAAACGCGACCAAAAGCCTGCATGAACGGCTGGGGAACCACTTTTTTAACGGTTACGCCGGATGGTTCAGCGTTACCTTGTCACAGCGCAAAAATGTTGCCCCTGATATTCCCTAATGTTAAACATAAATCTATCGCTGATATATGGCAGCAGGACTTTTCGTTTGATTATTTTCGAGGCAATGATTGGATGCCTCAACCGTGTAAAGGTTGTGATGAAAAAGAAAAGGATTTTGGTGGTTGTCGGTGCCAGGCCTTTATGATGACTGGAGACATGCATAAAACTGATCCAGTTTGTAGTAAATCTGAAGATCATCATTTGATTCAGCAAGCTATTGCAAGCGCCACTCATCCATCAAAAGCCATCGTTGAACGTGTTAACCTAAGTACGGCACAAAAACACGCTAGCAACGTTGAGTTAAATATTTTAACCGTAAAAGTATGAGCTTGGCTTTAGCATCGATAGACGAAATCTATCGTCATAAAAATGGCTTACGCCATATTAATATCGTCAATAGGGTAGGTTTTAGCGCGCTTTTTGTTGTTAACACGCCCATATTTGATAATAGCGGCGTTGCTCATGGTGTTGAACATGGTGTGTTTCGCCGTAGCTTGGCTTTTCCAAGGCCAGAGAGCTTATTTCAATTATCTGCACTAACTGATGTGAAAATTAATGCATCCACGCTTACTGATACGACCTATTATCATTGTCAAAGTCAGTGTTCTGATACTTTTTTGCTGGCCATTGACTATTTATTACATGGCTTGTTTTCACCATTTTTTGACACAGGTGATTTGCGCTTTGAAATTCATGATGGGAATGATAGAGGGGTTATTTATAGAGAGTTGCTTGGTATAGAACAAGAGCATAATAAACGGGTTAAACGTCACCAAGCAGATGCGTTTTGCTATGGTGGCAATAGCAGCACAATTGGTGCTTTATCTGTTGACGATTTAAGGGATTTTCATCAGCGCTTTTATCAAGCAAACAATATCACCTTAGTGACTGCTAATGCTGATATTGAAAAAATGTCGAATTTAATTTCTCTATTACCCATGTCGCCTAAAGTAAACGGATCAGTTGAGTCGAATAATAAATTAAACCAATCAAAACCTGAGTTAAATAAATACCAAGAGCCCGCAGCAAAAAAAGACCTTATGGTGCCCTCGAAAGCTAAGTACTCGTCAGCCATCAGCGCGCTTATTGACGTCTATCACGCAAGCTTGCAAAGCTCTCATTATCTAGAGGTCGATAACAGCATTACAATTTCGCAGGCTAATAAAACCTTGGAAAATGATATTCGTATTTTAATTGATGCGCCAGAGGGGCGGTTGATCACTCCTTTACTAGCGTTGTCGAATAAACTGGTAACAGAAACTCTCAATGAGCAAGCAGCAAGTAGAGCTACGGGGGAATATCCAAGTGAAACGTTACTCCCCCAATTGTTTAGCAAATTGTTCAAACAAGCAAAGGCGCAGCTATCTGGTCACGGTCTACTGAGCTGTAAAAATAATATCCATGATATTCCTGCTAAAGAAATATACCAGCAGACAGTTCATGTTAGTGTGACTGATAAAAGTAATGTCTTATGGTTAGCGAGTATTGCTGAAAGTGAGCAAGAGGTTGCTAATATTTCGAGTTATATTATTAGCGCAGCCCCGATATTTTTAGCACGACGCTGTCAAGGTTTTTGCTATACAACGCAAGCACTCGCGATTGAAAACTCGGCGTACCTCGCCATATATAGCGCTTTCGATGTTAATCCAGTGAGTTGGGTCGAAGAACTCTCGAGTTGTTTATTGATGTTAAGTGAAGACAGTCACTTTATACGTATGAGCTTAGCGCTGGCTAAAGTGAAATATTGTCGAAGCAACAAAGTGACGAATAACGAAGTCCTGCACATAACCGCCGAAACCATATCATGTTACCTACAAGCACTCGCTAACAAGTAAAATTTTAAATGATATTTTCCCACCACAGAGATAGTTTGACTATTAAGGTTAGAAACCTATTTACCGTTAAACTCCGACGTATGAATAAGAGCAATAAAACCACGTTGAAAACGCCAAACAGTTAATAAGTGTTAAGATATTTAAAGGTTGTGTAAAGCTTCAGAAAATTCGTCTTTAGTCAGTTTAGATTCATTTTTCAAGCCTAATATCAGTCGTGATATTAGCGTTTTGAAAGAGGAATTAACATGAAATTATACACCCTATTACCCATTTTAATAAGTTTAACGATGCTGCCAAATATCAGCTCAGCCCAACGCCAACCTGAAGTTCATCACGTAGTGGCCTCAAAGCATGCACCGGCAGTTAAGCACAAGCGGGTGGTATACAAAACAGGTAAGGTCGTACGCAAGGCTCCGACGAATGGATTACCAATACACTTTGATGGTGTGTCATTTATATTCAATAATGGCCTGTATTATCGTCATATAAACAACGGCTATACAGTCGTGCGTCCACCCGTTGGCTTGAAAGTCCGTAGTTTACCCAAAGGATACGAGCGCATTGTTGTTCGAGGAAAACCATGCTACTTCGCTTTAGGTATTTACTATGTTTTTGATAACGGTTATTACCGAGTAATAGATGAACCAATCAGTGACGTTACATATAGTGATAGCGTATCACAGGTTGTGTCCGAATCAGTTGAAACGCAGCAGGGCGCAGGTGTTAATAGGAAGAATTTTCAGCTTGGCAAAGCCTACCGTTCATTACCCCTAGGTGCTCAATCTGTAACCGTCAACGGTCAGCAGTATTTTGCATATAAGGATATTTATTTTTTGCCTCAATCATCGGGTAACAATGTATCTTATTTAGCGGTGAAGTTGAATTAAATGGCATTAGGTCTTGCTCTACTATTTTAAAAATAGAGGGGGTAATAACCCTCTATTTGTTTACGTTTTTATAAGTGTGCGGCATCTCAACGATGTCATTAGTGGCGATAAAAAAACAAGAAAATAAGACGATTTCGTAGCACAAAACTTATTGATTGGCTCACTTCATTCATGACTTCTTTCGGTAGGGCGCTAGGCGAGAAAATGAAATATAACCACAATAGTGCCGAGCACAACAGAATGTGTGCAATATGATGAGCATGGTATGGATACGCACATTAACAATAACGAATTAAGCTTCTTTGGCCTGAATTTTATAATTTAGACTTTTTGTTTAATAAGTAATTTTTCAAAATCATCGACTAAAAGCGGTCGTGCCAATAAGTATCCTTGTCCTAAAACACAGCCAGCTTGAATAAGTAAGTGTTTTTGTTGTTCTGTTTCTATGCCTTCTGCGATTACTTCGATATTAAGTTTTTTTGCCATGACAATGATGGCTTCACATAGTGCGACATCTTTGTTATCAGCAGACATGTTTTGCACAAAACTTTTATCAATCTTTAAAAAATCAATAGCGTAATTCCTAAGATAAGAAAAAGAGCAATAGCCGGTACCGAAATCATCAATCGATACGGTAATGCCTTGCTGGCGAATTTTATCAAGTGTGTCGACAACTTCAGCTTGATTCTCCATTAATAGATTTTCAGTAATTTCGATCGCAATTGCTTCACACGGTATGTCTTGGGCTATCAGTGATTTAGTCCAGGCTTTAAATTGTTCACCTTCATTTTGGAATTGCACTGGGGATGTATTGATGCTTATTGCTAAATCACTGCAGTATGTATTACGCCAATGTTTAGCTTGCTGTGAGACCTCATTAAAAATCCAGTCACTGATCTCAATAATTAGCCCTATTTCTTCCGCCACAGGAATAAAATCCAATGGTGAAATCAGCCCTTTTTCCGGATGTTGCCAGCGAATAAGTGCTTCGGCTTTCATTATTTGGTTGTTTGCTAAGCTCACAATAGGCTGATAAACCATATGAAATTGTTGTTGTACAATAGCAATGCGTAAGTCCTGAATAATTTCCATTCGTTTGATAAAGTCGGTCCGCATATTATCAGTAAAATAATGAACGCTATTGCGCCCACGCATTTTGGCGTGATACATAGCCTGATCGGCATTTCTCAACAGTGCGTCACTGCTAAGCGCATCATCTGGATAAAATGCAATACCTATGCTGGCAGTACAATAAACTTTTTTTTCTTCAATGATATAGGGTTGGGCTAGTACGTTTGATAGCTTCTGGCCAATATTGTCGATATCTTCAGGTATTGTTGTACCCACAAGAACAATGATAAATTCATCCCCCCCAAGGCGTGCCGCAATATCATTCTTTCTAATGGCACTTTTAATACGTTTTGAACACTCGATAAGTACAGTATCTCCTGCACCATGGCCTAATGAGTCATTAACATCTTTAAATTTATCGAGATCTAACATCGCAATAGCGAGTTGCTTATTCTCACGTTGGGCATTGGCTATTGCATTCGCTAGATGTTCTTGTAATAGATTACGATTTGGTAAGTTGGTTAAGCTGTCATAATTAGCTTGTTGCCATATGAGCTGATCTGCTTTTTCTCGTTCTATTGCGATACGGGCAAGACTTGCAAATTGCTCAATAAGTTTGAATTCAGACGGTTTTGGTGCCGATATTTTACGATGATAAATAGAGAAAGTACCTAGCACGTTTCCTTGGTTACCAATGATGGGTTCTGACCAACAGGCCGCTAATCCCGCTTTTTGCGCTAAAGCCTTCCAAGACGCCCAATACGGGTGAGTTGCTATATCCGCGACAACGACTCGTTTTCCGGTAAAGGCTGCCGTGCCGCTTGAGCTAACACCTTGACCAATCGCTAAGCCGTCGAGAGCTTTATTATAAAAATCAGGCAAGCTAGGGGCGGCGCCTAGTACTAAACGTTTGCCTGTTTTATCTAATAATAAAATACTGCAAATAGCATCAGGAAATTCATTTTCTATAGCGTGAGCAACAGCAGGTAATACTTTTGACAACTTACTTGAACTGGCGATCGACTCAAGAATATTATTACGGAGTTGACTTATTTTATCTTTTTCTGATAATTGGCGATTTTTGTTTTGCATAAACATTGAAAATATTAAGGAAAATATATTCGTGACGACAAACGCCGCAATAATCCGGGGCAACGTAAAACTGTCAAATTGCTCATAGGTAAGCAAACAGGCAACAGTAATTAGTAGGATATTAAATATGCTAGCAAAAAGGATTGGTAATAAATAAAAGCCGGCGATTATTATCGGAAAAAGCCAATAGATTAAACCTGCACCTTTTAAATAGATGCCCATTAAAATAGTGACCTGAGCGAGAACCGCAAATAAACCACTAAACAATTTAATCTTACTAGTGAACCAAACACCAAGAAATATAGTGAAAATACCCCCAACTGCTACGAAATCAACTGCTATATGCTCTTTATCATCGGCGAAAAAGCTGGTGATAAGAAAGGGAAATAATACTAAGGTTGCCGCAGCGGTAATTGTTAATAGAATTTTGTCTTCTAAAGTGCGGTGTTCCATTTTAACCGTCATACTAGATCCGCTTCCTATTCATGGGGGTTATCTGTGCAAATATTACTGGGTAATTAGCTAATGTATTGAAAATAAAAGAGTCTATAATGAACAATATACATGGCAAAGGTAAAATAGACACCCATTTTAAAATTGTCCATTTTTGTTCTGCATTGAGCTGATAAGGCGGGGAACTAATCAATAATTGTACTATGGTTATCCTCAGAGGTCGCTTAATTAGCGTAATCAATAGCCTTTAATTTATGGGCTTTAACCACGTGGTTTACGTCGTCGAAACGAGCTAAATTGTTTTGCTATTTCGCCCAGATTTTGTAAGTTAATCATGCTTTATAATCTACTGGCTATAAGATGTAATTTTAGTTTTATCGGACGTAAATTAACTGATTTTACCAGCCGCCTATATTAGGAACTCTTAATGAAACGTTCCAAGTTCAATTCAATAATGCATAATTAACAATAACTAATAAATTTATAGTTTTAAAAAACGGTTGTTCAAACGTTTAAAAACGACTCGATATTATCAATTGGTAAAGCGTGTAATGTTTGAAGATAGGTTTATTTGTGCCGCATGGTCGGTACGCATTACCCAGTAACTCAGGAGCATTGACTGATGTCATTCGAATTCAGCAACAACCCCTTGGGAGCTCGCGAGGACTTTCGCCGCGCCCGGCGTCGCGCGGCTTTGCAAGAAATTGTTTTCCAATTCAAAGGAAAGTCTTCCGACCTGTTGTCCTATGACGATGTCGTTCACAAGCTCAAGGGACTGGAGGTCTCAGCGCAACTGCTCAAGGATATCCCAATTGATTCGATTGTTGGTAGCGTCGGTCGCTACCGTGATTTTAACCGCCGATTTCTGCCACGTGATGGTATCAATTCGGAACGGTGGGCACGAGTAAAAATGGCGATGACGGGACTCAAAGGGGTACCGCCCATCGAAGTCTATCAGATTGGCGAAGCTTACTTTGTTAAAGACGGTAATCATCGAGTATCGGTGGCCCGGGAAATGGGATTCAGTCATTTTCAGGCTTACGTTACCCAAGTGCGGACTAAAGTGCCCTTGGCGCTAGATGTGGAGCCTGACGAACTGATCCTTAAGGCCGAGCTTGCTGAGTTCCTCGAGAAAACACGTCTCGATCACATTCGTCCTGGCGCTGACTTGACCGTGACCGTTCCTGGCCAGTACGTCGCTTTGTTCGAGCATATCAATGTTCATCGTTATTATATGGGGCTCGAACAACGTCGAGAAATTACCTACGCCGAAGCGGTGATGCATTGGTATGATACCCTCTACCAACCCGTTGTTGACATCATTCATAAGCAGGGGATGCTGCAGGAATTTTCTGGACGCACTGATACCGACCTCTATCTATATATCACTCAGCACAGATCTGAACTCGAAGAACGCTTGGGATGGGATATTACCGCAGAAACTGCCGCCAGTGATATTGAACCCCGCTCATCTGGTTATAGGCCGACCAGCGAACCTATGCGTAATATTTATAAACACCAAGGTAATTCAAAACCACAATCTGCATTGGTCAAAGGTCGCTTGTTTGTCGATATACTGGTGGCGATCGACGGTTGTGACAGCGGCTGGAGCAGTCTGGCCCATGCAGCGCTGATTGCTCAGCGTGAAAATGGTGCCCGCTTGCATGGTCTACATATCGTTCCTGCACGAAGCGAACGTCAAGGACCGAAGATGGAAGAACTGCAAAACAATTTCAGTGACCGTTGCCGCAAATTGGATTTGTCTGGTCGACTAGCGATTGATGCGGGTAAGCGTATTAGACGGATCTGTCAACGTGCTCGCTATACTGATTTAACGGTAATATGTTTTACCGGTGGACAGGCTGAGACCAAGCTCGGTGAGGGTCTGCGCACTTTGTTACGTTCCTGCCCACGACCTGTTTTAGTGGTAACCCAGGAAGAATCTCCTTTGGATAGGATATTGCTAGCATATGACGGCAGTGGTCTAGCCAGAGAGGCGCTTTATACTGCCGCCTATCTGGCCGGTCAGTGGGGCATAAAACTAGCGGTGCTTACCGTTCACGACGAGCAGGTCTCGGCGGATAAAATTCAGCAACGGGCCCGTCATTATTTGGAGTCTCACGGCATTGAAGCAATTTATATAATTGAGAAAAAAGTCGCCATTGTCCAAGCAATCCTTAATACAGCTAAAGAACAGAATAGTAATCTGATCCTTATGGGGGCACATGGCAGGAATGCACCTTGGTATATCAATGTTGGTAGTGCAGTGGCACCGGTATTGCAAAAAAGCAATCTACCTGTGCTGATCTGCGGATAGCCAGCTATGTTGAATATTGTCAGCGATACCCGTCCCGGATATGGTGAAAACGAGGATGTATTTATGGTGCAATGGCACCCCAAAGCACCAGAGTTGTTACTCGTTGCGATTGCCGACGGGCAAGGGGGACAACCGGGCGCTAAGGTCGCCGCGCAACAAGCTTGTCGATTAATATTGCAAGCCGCTGCTGATAGCAGGCCTTGGAGCCTGTTGTGGACACAAAAATGGGAGCGGTTGTTGGGGCGAACCGACCGGGCGTTGCGGGCAGACGCTGACGCTGGGTTTACCACTTTGATAGCATTCGCGGTAAAGCGTAATAGGCTATTTGGGGCAGCATGCGGTGACAGCGCTTTAATGGCTGTCACTGCCCGCGATGTTCAGGTTTTGACCAAAGGACAAATGAAGAATCCTCCTGTGGGATCAGGTCGCGCTGCAGCGTTTGGTTTCAAATTCCCCTTGGCGCCCCCTTGGACAATACTAGCTATGACTGACGGGGTGTGGAAGTTTGCGGGTTGGGACCAGATACGGGAAAAAGCGATAGAGGTTAGGGATCCTCAGGCAATGATCGAATCGATTAGAGGGGCGGCGATACGTTCCGCTGGGAGTCTGCAGGACGATTTCACCCTAGTAGTGATCCAGGAAGACGGGGAGTCGCAAACTGACTAAATTGGTTATAGCTGGGATAGACAGGTCATAGCGATACAACAAAGTCGCTTGGTGTTAACAGAAGAACTTAAAAGGTTTCAACATCTGCAAAATAATGGCTGAATTGCGCGATACATTTTATCGGTATCAGGCTTTAGTTTAGGGGGGATATCGATTCGCTGATCAATAAAAGTCCTCGTTCTGCACATATAAAAATAGCGTAGACAAAGTGACAGAGCAGTCTGTGATTAAACCCATATCGAATACGCAACGAAATATTTTAAAGCTATCATAAATGAAATAAATGCGCCTCAGATTTCCAAAGCGCATTTAAAAGGGTAGTGAGTGACAAAGCTGTGAACCTGAGAGCCTTATAATCCAGCTAAGTTTAAGCTTAGAAGGTAGCTAGGAACTTCGCGTAGTAGTAACCACCTTGCCAATCAACGACTGAACCAGAACTATAGACCCGACCACAACACGCGTCGCCTGACGTTGCGTCACTAACCTTATCTGGGTAGTTGTCAAAAAGGTTCCGTACACCCAATACAAACGATAGGTCATTTGTCATATGGTAAGTGCCTTCTAGGTCAAACATGTACTCATCACCATATGTCTGCTTCGCCGTATCTGACCAGATGATATCGCCATTGTCGTCGGTATCAACAGAGTCGATATTTTCGTATTCTCCGTAATAGCTTACACGCGCGGTTATTTGGAAATCATCTAAAGTATGTGCAACCGAAAATACGCCACGTGTTTTTGGTGTACCGTTTTCAAAGTCATACATAGATTCTGCGTTCAAATAATCACTAGGATCCGAATCAAACTCTGTAGTGTTATAGTTAACACTAACGGTGAATTTGGTATCACCATATTCAGATTCCATGTTGTAAGCGGCAACGAAATCTACACCTTCTGTTACTGTATCAAATGCATTTTGGAAATAGATAACCGCACCAATTGAATCAGCAGTTACTTGGTCCGTTGCAGCAAGAAGAGCAAGGTAGTTAGTGTATGCCTCGCTATCACCATCTTCGTCAGATGAAATATCTAAACTGGATATGGCATACAAGCGATCTTCAATAAGGATGTTGTAGTAATCAAGTGTTGCTGAGAAGTTACCTGCTGTGTAAGTTAACCCTAACGTTACGTTGGTTGATTTTTCAGCTTTGAGATCTTCCGCCCCCAATGCTTGAGCAACAGTGCTGGTCGCAGGGAATAGACCTTGTGCTACAGGATAACCATTGGGCAATGTTGTTGAAACGTTTGTCGTACCTTGTTGGCCTGGCGTCGGTGCACGGAAACCTGTACCGAAAGAACCACGAATACCGAGCTCGTCAGTTACTTGGTAAATTCCCGCTAATTTGTATACTAGCTCTGAACCAAAATCAGAATAGTCTTCATAGCGAAGTGATGCTTGAGCAAAGAACTTGTCAGTGATATCGCCACTTACGTCACCATAAACTGAGTATGAATCACGGTTATAATCGCCGGAGTATTCAGGATCATAGCCAGGGAAACCGTTAGAGCCGACGCCCATAATTTGATAAACCGCATCATCACTATCAGAACAATCTAATGTTGAACCGGTCGCAATGACTGCGATGCCTGCATCAGATGTTGAGCCATTGTCACAGAATCCCCAAGGATCTGAGACAGAGTAGGTGCTAGCAGTGTATGAATCTACTTCGCCGGGACTGATATCATAGGTTTCATCCATATAACTTAGACCAAACGCAACGACATATTGATTAATGTCATAGAAGAAATCGGCTTGGAATTGCACTTCTTCGTTAGATAAGGAACCAGGACTAAATTTAGTAGGTGTAGCATTGCCCATTGAAGGGTTTATGGTATTTTCTAAGGTATATTCAATTTCATCATAGCCGTAACGACCACTTAGGTCATAGCTTAGGCCACTATCCAGCTCACCTTTGCCACCAAATACTAAAGAGTAGTCGGTAATTTCACCCCTAAATTTAGGGGTAAAGCCGCCTGGGAATATTTCAGTAGGGTTCCAAATAGAACCATCTTCTAAACGAATATCTTCCATGGTGCCGTTGCCAGGGTACCGATAGAAGAAGTTAGTTGAGCCGTCACTCCATGAATAGTTACCAAAAGCATATAAGTCTAGATTGCTATTGATGGTATAGCCCGTATTAAAGAATAAGCGCGCAGCTTCTGTTTCTGGTTGACCCCAAGGCTGAACATGGTCTGTACCGTAAAGTTCTTGTGACGCAGAGGTCGCTGCGGCTTGATATTCTGCAGATTGATCAGTTACACAGAACCAGCTTTCACAATATTGTTCTGAACGATCTGTTCGTTCTTGGTCAACGTATTCGGCAGAAATACTGAGGAAGCCATCTTGGCCTAGTGAGAAACCTTTGTTGCCACCAATCGTGATTTGCTGGCCATCACCTTCAAAATATTGGCCGATTTCAGAGCTGAATGATCCACCTTCAGTATTATCTTTAAGGTTGAAGTTGATAACACCTGCTATGGCATCAGAACCATACTGTGCGGCTGCACCATCACGTAAAACTTCGATACCTTTGATTGCTGCGGTTGGAATTGTTGCTAAATCTGGACCTTGCGTACCTGAACCACCTGTTGAAACAAGTGCGGAACGATGACGACGCTTTGAGTTAATCAGTACTAAGGTTTTGTCGGTAGGAAGACCACGTAAGCTAGCTGGACGAATAAATGACGCACCATCAGATATGGGCTGTCTACTTACAGTGTACGAAGGAACCAGCGTCATCATGATGTCATTCATGTCAGAAAACGACACGGATGTAATTTCATCTTGACTGATTACGTCAACAGGAACAGGGGAACTCGTTACTGAACGTGGGGCACCACGAGCGCCAACAACGGCGATTTTCTCCATAATTTCTTCAGCTTCTTCTGCAATAGCAGAGCTTGCCAGTGGTATCGTTAGCGCATAACTGGCTAGACCAGCCAGTACCGCTGCATTAATCTTTTTGAGTTTCATCATGTGTTCCTAAATGGCCTTAATTTTTTTTGTTTTTTTGTAGTACATTTCATAAGGCGGTTAAATAACTACTTTCCTCGGGTTCACCAAAAATGGCTAGCTAGAGCACCATAAGTAAGCAGCTTAACTTGCATGACTTACGCTTTGCTGGAGCTTCTTGCCATAAAAAGACTAAGAAAAATGGCAGCCGCACGGAAGATAAAAGATTGGTGAGGGTTATCGCAAAAGTATTCACCCAACAGGAAAGCTATTTAAAAACAATAGGTTAAATCATTTCAAAAAGATTCATTATTTTATTAATAAAAGCTGTGTAACATTTTCATTACAAGTATTTCAGTTTAAAGATTTAATCTTGGTGTAAAAAATGCTTATTTTACAATTATTTAGAGTTAAAAATGCCGATTCAACAAGAATGTAATTAAATTAGTGTAAGGGAGTTTGTTGGTAAACGCTTCATTTAGCCTTATCCGGGAGGATAGCAGTCGGTGAATTCAAAACAGTTACAGTATTTTTTAGTGAGTGTTCAAAAGGGTAGTATTGCGGCAGCAGCTCGCGATTTAGATATTGCCCAACCCGCAATTAGCCAACAATTGGCCAATCTTGAAAGAGAAATGGGCACTAAATTGTTGGAACGGAGTTTCCGTGGTGTTACTTTGACGCCTGCTGGTAATGTCTTCATAAAACATGCCCGCAAACTCAGCGAAGATATCAATGCCGCTAAGATGGAATTGCAACAACTAGCTGCAAGTAAGTTAGGAAAAGTGCGAGTTGGGATGTTGCCTTCTATTGGAAACGTGCTGTCGATGCCGCTGATTGCCGAAGTCAATCGTTGGCACCCACACCTTAAAATCGAAATAAGTACAGGCCCCTCATATGCGGTAAAAGAATGGTTACAGTCTAATCAAGTCGATATTGCCCTAACCTATGAGCAAGAAGTTGATCCCGGTTTTATGGTGACAGAACCACTTATCGAAGAGTGTATGTACCTTGTCGTTGGTGTGAGCGATAGTGCCGAAAACTATCAGCAATTACGCGAGCGCGATTCAGTTAACTTTTGGGAATTGAGTCAATTTGAATTATTAACACCAGGATTGAAGGATGCCCTTGGCAGGCTCATTGATAAGTATGAGCGCCAAACCGGTGTCGCATTAAAGCACGACAAAGCTTATTCAGGTCAGTTAATGACAGGATTGCGTCAAGTGATTCAGGGCGAAGGACTTATGATTCTGCCTTCTTCAGCCATGTATCATCTGGAGGAGAGTAATGTGATAAAAACGATTAAAATAGTACAGCCTGAAATGAAACGCTTAGTCATTGCTGCGACCAATAACAGTTTGGCTATGTCTGACGCCACTATGCGTATGCTTGATATTATTAAACGCGTGACGACACTAGAGCAGTCTTTGCAACATTGGCGCGGAGAGTTGATTCATTCCCCCGTTGCTGCTGTTACTAATATTAAAGCGAATACTATTGTACCAAACAGAATGGTCGTAGTTTAATTTGTTGAATATTTGCCTGTCTCAAGTACGGTAAATAATATGGAAAATTCATTCTGGTATTGCATGACGTTTCAGCGCATATATAGACTTTAATACAAGAATAACCGCACCCAAAATCATACATTCATCTGCTCATTTATAGTTGTATTCGAAGTCATATCTATTTTGGGTTTAACCTCTTTTGGTGAATACTACAGCGAGTTATGACTACGCTTTTAAGAATAGCAGATTTAACATGTTGAGGGGGAATATGAGAGCAGAATTACGAGCGAAGATAATCGATGTGTGTGATAAAAAAATTGACAGTAAAGGCGGTAATGTCGGCCTTTCCTTTTATGCTTTTTTTACCAATAAAAATGATAATCCTGAGTTATTGATGGAAGCGGCAACGTGGTGGATACAAACCCATGCGTTGGATCATTTTGTGAAAGCACAAAAAATTAAACAAATGGTGCAAGACGGGCTTTAGATAGGTTGTTTGCATAAATAATGACGTCGATATAATACTTATCATCTTTATCGTTCAATAGTCCGAGGAATGAATACTAAGGCAGCTAAGGTCTGCCATAAACGTCTTAAAAAAACGACTAGCGATGATTGCTAGCCGTTAATGATGGGGCATTTACAGTGGTAAATCTTCATTTAGCTCGAATTGATCCAAGGCTTCTAACGCTTCACAACCGTATACCATTGACGGCCCGCCGCCCATCAATATTGCTACGCCTATTGTTTCAACTATTTCTTGTCTATTAGCACCTGCCTTTAAGGCATCATGAACGTGAAACGCAATACAACCGTTACAACGCACTGATATCGCAATACTCAAGCAAATTAATTCTTTTGTTTTGCCGTCTAAGGCACCTTTGCTCACTGCGTTAACGTGTAATTCGCCGAAGCCGGCCATTGTTTCTGGAATTTCAGCGATTAATTTTGCACTGAGTTCTTGCAATTTTTGATAGGTATTTATGTGATCAGTTGGTTGCATTGCGGTTTCCATTTAAAGTTGATTTTAAACTGTGTTATACAATCACTTCGCCTCAGATAATCCCATTTATTACGTTGAGCATTTGTGGCACGCTTTAACAGGGATCGTACCTGTCATGTGCTTAATGAAATGAATCACTGGGCGTCTAAGCTTCTTACCAATTGTCAAGGGAACGCATAAATACACATTTATTCCCAAACCTACATTTTAAATTATTTTTTGAAATAAATTGCTGACGTGTATCATGTTCATCGTTGGCACTTAAACTGCGTAAGTAGCGAATTAAGTATGGAGCATTTCGCTATTAACCAATTGATGATGATCAACAACGTAGGAATATAAAGATAAAACTATTTTCGGCATTACCTGAAACAACAATAGTATGGCACCTCATCTTGGCGTGATGTCGCGCTATTCGGTTACGCCGATTAGGGCTTCAAAACCACCCACTAAATCAGACAATTCTTCATCAATCGCTCCTTGTCGTCGGCGATGATACTGGCGTGATAATAGACTTTGAATTTCTTCAATATTTTTTTCAGCGCGTTGCATGGCGATAAGCCGACTAGCATTTTCGCTGGCCAATGATTCAATGCTGGCACGGTACAATGAGGTAAAGAGATATTCACCGATTAAGGCACCAAAGGTAATTTCTGTGTTGGCTAATAATTGTGGTCGGCAGGAAGTTGGCCAAGGCTCGGCTAAAATCGTCTGTTGCCATACGTTATCTAAGGGTAAAATACGTTGGCACGTAGGCTCGTATTGCGCATTAGCAAGTGTGCGATTAAAGAACAAATACACCTCTTGAAGTTGGTTGGTTTGTTGTTGTAAGTGGATTTCTTGCAAAATGTCTGTGACTAATGTGGTCACTGAGTCGATGGAGTTAGGTAATGTGAACCGACGTTGTAGCGGATACTCGAAATCTTCGAGATGGGCTTGGATACGCTCACCTACGGTCCATATAAGTTTATCGCCGGCCATGTTGGCTATGTTAGTTGTCATAAATGACACTAAAGTGTCATTAAATTGGCCTACCAACCCTTGATCAGAGCCTATAACAATAATACCTGTCTTACTTTTTTTAGCGGTTGTTGAGGAATGTTTAAAATGCGCTGATGCAACTTGTTTACCTACGTTGCGAAAGTACGCCATTAACCCCAATTGTACCGTGCGATAGTAATCATCAAGGGCATGAACGGCATTTTCATACTGATTGATATTCGCCGCGGCCATGGCTTTCATCGTACGCACAACTGATTTTAAATCACCGGCGCTATTGATTTTATGCTGTAAACCACTACTCGATTCACTCATGTGTACCCGCACTTATTGGTTGCGTCTTAAGAGGCAATTGTGGATCTGTAAGCATAAAGGGCTGCAATACTGTTTTCACCATGTTGAGCACTTGTTGTTTATTGTCATCAGTTAAACTGTCCGCTTGTTCTAAGCACGCCACTATAGGTGGTGACAGCGAGGCTAAGCCAGCAACAACCGCTGTCTGAGCCTCATTGATGGAGGACAGTGATATTGTATCGAAAAGGCCATTGGTTAATGTTAGCAATATCACGATTTGCGCAGCCACTGGTAAAGGACGAGATTCAGCCTGTTTAAGGCAAGCCCGTATGCGTTGACCATGTTCGATGGTCAGTAAACTATTAGCGTCTAAACGCGCACCAAAGCGGGCGAAGCTTTCTAATTCTTCAAATTGGGCATAGGCTAACTTCAACGCCCCAGATACTTTTCTAAACCCTGCGCGTTGGGCTTTACCACCGACTCGTGAAACAGATTTCCCTACATCAACGGCCGGCAACACTCCAAGGGCAAATAATGTTGGCGACAAGTAAATTTGTCCATCGGTGATTGATATTAAATTAGTCGGAATATAGGCCGACATATTCTGTTCTTCTGTTTCAATAATGGGCAATGCAGTAAGTGAGCCGCCACCATTTTCATCATTTAGGTGGGTGGAGCGCTCAAGTAATCGCGAGTGAAGATAAAATATATCACCGGGAAATGCTTCACGTCCCGGAGGTCTGCGTAGTAGTAATGATAACTCTCGGTATGAGCGGGCATGCTGTGTTAAATCGTCATACACGATGAGCACGTCTTTGCCGCTGCTCATGAAAAACTCACCAATAGTGGTCGCGGCATAAGGGGCTATATAATCAAGCCCAGGCGGATCGTTACCTTCAGTTACCATTACCACAGTATAATCAAAGGCATTGTGAAGTTTTAAGGTAGCCAGTATTTTTGCAACTGAAGCCGCTTTTTGACCTATTGCACAATAAACACATATCACGTCTTTGCCTTTTTGATTGAGAATGGTATCAATGGCAATGGAGGTTTTACCCGTTTGTCGGTCACCCATTATCAGCTCACGTTGGCCACGCCCAATGGGTAAAAGGGCATCTAATACCTTTAGGCCGGTTTGTAATGGTTCAGTTACGGGAGAACGGGCCATTATCGCCGGAGCGGGACGTTCAATAGGCATGCGCTGGGTACTGAATATTTGGCCTTTACCGTCAAGTGCGCGCCCGATGGGGTCAATCACTCGTCCAATTAGATCATTACCTACGGCAACGTCCATTACACGGCCAGTGCGCAGCACTTCATCCCCTGCATTTAACAGGCTATAATCGCCGAGCATGATTACGCCAATTTCATGCTCATCAATATTAAAGGCAATGCCGTGAATATTACCAGGGAAGAGTAATAATTCTTCAAAACCTGCGCCAGGCAAGCCGTCAACAATAGCTACGCCCGCTGAAACGCTTTTAACTGTTCCTATTTCTTGCAATCCGCAGCTTGGTTGTGCTGTCTCGCGACTATGCTTGAATTGTTCAAATAGCTGTTGATAGCTTTGTTTTAATTCGTTTTCAAAGCTGAGTTTCATGCAATTTCCTTGTTCCCAGTGCGTTGATTCTACGCACGTTAGTTTGCTGACTCCGCGTGTTCATCGGTATTGTTATTAGAGGGCGATAAATCGAGAGCCGCTTCAACTTGCTGCTGTAATTCGGTTAAATAGTTTTGTGCACTCCAGGATATTTTCCAGCCATTAAGCGTGAGTTCTACACCGGTGATAAGTTGCGGCACTAGACTTTGCGTAACCTCGATTGTCTGTTGTTTATCTGTAACAAATTTGTCTTGCAGACAATGTTGCAGGCGCGATAATTGAACATTGCTCAAGGAAAAAACACTGCGAACCAAAACACGGTTGCCACTGTTGACCAATGCATGTTTGAGTTCTGAACTTTGATTTTCTTCTAAGGTGTTAAGACGCTGAATAAGCTTTTCAAACAGCATGCTCTCGAGTTCGTTATCTGCTAAATCACCAAGTACTTTGCGACATAGGGCATACACTTCGCGCATACTTTCTTGCAACACGTCTTGCCTTGACTGTGAAATTTCTTGTTGCATGGCTGCTAAGCGTTTTTTCAATAAAATATCAGCACTTTGACGTGCTTCATCGAGTATGTTTTTCGCGGTTAATTCGGCTTCTTTTTTGGCGCTGGCAACGATTTTAGTGCCTTGTTGCTCAATAGAATTGAGACTTTTCTCATACTGGTTTTGCAATTCCAAAGCTTGCTTTTTCTTATTATCGGCGTCAGCGAGAACGCCTGCTATTTTACTTTCTCTGGCATCTAACCCGTCGATAATGGGGCGATATAAAAAGCGTTTAAGCAACCATAAAAGGATTAAAAAGTTAATCGCTTGGGCTATAACGGTGAACCAATCTATCGGCATGGACTAGCCTCCACTTTGTGCAATAAAGTGGTTCCAAAAAGGATTACTAAACAACACGATCATCGAGACAACAAAACAATAAATTGCTGTGGATTCGATCATCGCTAACCCCACAAATAAGGTGCGAGTGATGGTCGAAGATGCATCAGGTTGTTGTGCCAAAGCATTGAGTGCGCTGGCCACTGCTGAACCTTCAGCCAGTGATGGGCCTAATACACCTATGCTGATCGTCAGGCCAGCGGTAATGATTGAGCACATTGCTATCAAGGTTAGACTATCCATTATTTTTCCTTCGGTGTCATTGGTTTAGGCGGATGTAGTGTAAGAGATTGATGTTTGTTTATGACGCTGGCTGCCGCGATATACACAGAAGCTAATACAAAAAATATATAGGCTTGAACCATGCCAGTGAGTAGGCCGAGAATAGACATAATAACCGGAAATATTAGTGGAGAAATGACCAGTAATATGGCGATGATCATTGCGCCACTCATCATATTGCCGAATAAGCGTACGGCTAGAGCTAACGTGCGTGACAACTCACCAATAATGTTAAAGGGCAACATAAATAGCGTCGGTTGGGTGTACGACAACAAGTACTCTTTGAGTCCTTTGTTTTTGATCCCGTAAAAGGGTACCGAAATAAATACACAGAAAGCCAATGCCACAGTCGTCGATAAAGAGCCCGTTGGGGGCTCAAAATTAGGGATAATGGTCAGCAAGTTGGTCATAGCAATAAATAGAAATAAGGTGCCAAGAAACCCCATGTATTGTTTAGGCTTGGCTAAACCCGCCTCCGCAATTTGTTGCATAATAGTGATGACGATAATTTCTAGACCGTTTTGCCAACGAGAACGGTGCACTTTTCTATTTAATTTTCGGGTGATTAAGTATGCACTAATGACTAAAACAAGCATTACTGCCCACGTAAAAACCAGCGTGGCATTAAGTTTGATAAAACCATACTGCCAGTAGATTATTTCGTCAGGGCTAATGTGCATTACTAATAGCCTTTTTCTCTAGTTGATTTTTATCTGTCTTAGCGAGGCATTTTGTCATAAATATGCGACCTATTATAAAGCCAATCAAACTCGCCACAAGTCGCCACATGTCGTTGTCGGATATCCAGTAAAATACCGAAACTGCTGTGCCCATACGCGCTAATATACCGCCTAAAAACCACACTGCTGGGTGATCAGATTTCAAGCCTTTATCTACCGTTAGCCACAAAACGTAAAAAAAACAACAGCCCAAGACTATTCCTACCATAAAAGGAAATATCAAATTCAACATATGAGGTTCGAAATTACTCATCATTATCGTCACTGTTCCTATCGTCGTTATGCATTGCCGCATATTCTTTACTTATCCAACTCCACGCAGTAAAACACCCTATGGCTAAGCCCGCTAGCAACAACGCTAATGTCCAAGAGCGTTGGTCGCCATAATGTTTGTCTAGCCAAATACCTAAACCAACACCGATTAGCGTAGGGACGGTAATTGACCAGCCAATGATGCCCATTGTGCCAAGACCAAACCAAATGCCAGCGTGTTTGCGTCTTTTTGCCAGTAGCTTCAATGCGACTTTTGCATCGACTTGCTCAACTAAAAATGACGGTTTCCCAGGATTGTGGTTGCTGGGATCAGAGCTGCTTTTATCCTCATCCATTGGGCTATTGTCTCGACAAGGCTGAAAATTGTTTTAAAAAACCCGTCTCTAACTTAGCGAGTACACTGCGTAACGCTTGTTGTTCTTGGTCTAACTTTAAAAATTCTTGTTTAACAGCCTGTTGTAGCTCTTCTAGAGAGCTGCCGCGGATAGCTCGACGCACAGACACAATGACTTGGTCTGCTGTTTTTACGAGTATGCCTTGATCAACGGCAATATAATGGCTGTCTTGCAAGGATGTTTGGTAAGTCAAAATACCCGGCACAAGGGGCGTAACACAGTCTAGTCGTTGAGGAAGAATGCCAAAACTGCCTTGAGGCGTTTCCGCTACTAAGCTGATGACCTGAGTTAGTTGAGCAAAAACCATATTGGGTAGCAGAATTTTAATGTTCATGGTTAGCCTCATCTGAGGACTGGCTCGGTTTTTTCGGTTGGGTATTAACCGCTTCGCTGATTTCGCCAATCATGTACAAAGCACTTTCTGGATAATCATCATACTCGCCGCTTAAAATCCGTTCACAGCCGTCCAATGTTTGCTCTAAGGTGACGAACTTGCCTTGCAAGCCAGTAAATTGCTCTGTGGTAAAAAATGGTTGGGTGAAAAAGCGCTCTAAGCGTCGAGCTCGCATAACAATATCGCGATCTTTTTTCGATAATTGCTCTAAACCCAACATTGCAATGATGTCTTTTAATTCATTATATTGTGCGAGGATTTGCCGAACTTGCTGTGCAACACTGTAATGTCGATCGCCAATTACGCTTGATGAAGCTAGTTTAGAATTTGATTGTAATGGGTCAATAGATGGGTAAAAACCTTCGCTGGCGCGCTTTCGCGATAATACCAACGTTGCGGAAAGATGTGAAAATGTATGAACTGCCGCAGGATCGGTAAAGTCATCCGCAGGTACATATACCGCTTGAATCGATGTGATAGCGCCATTTTCTGTATTGGCAATGCGCTCTTCAAGACTTGATAACTCTGTTCCAAGAGTGGGCTGATAACCCATCCGTGACGGTATTTGCCCCATTAGGCCGGATACTTCAGAGCCTGCCTGAATAAAACGAAAAATATTATCGATGAGTAGAAGAACGTCTTTCTTTTCGTCGTCGCGGAAATATTCAGCCATGGTGAGAGCAGCATGGCCTACACGAAATCGGCTTCCAGGAGGTTCATTCATTTGACCAAAGAGCATAACCATATTATCTAATACACCGGCCTGTTTCATTTCTCGGTATAACTCTTCGCCTTCACGACATCTCTCACCAATACCGCAAAATATACTCACACCTTGTTGATGGCTGACCATATTGTGGATCATTTCTGTGAGTAAGACTGTTTTACCCACACCTGCACCACCAAATAAGCCTGCTTTTCCGCCTCGTTCAAGTGGGCACAATACATCAACAATTTTGATACCTGTCTCGAATACTTGCAACTGGCTCGATATTCTCATCAAAGCGGGGGGGGATTGATGGATGCTACGTGACGGCATATCAGTGGTGAATTCTTTGCCATCTATTACGTGACCAAACACGTTAAACATACGCGAAAGAGTAGCGGGCCCGACGGGTACTTTTAAGGGGCCACCTGAATCTTCAGCAACCATACCTCTGGCCAATCCTTGGGTGGGGCTTAACGCAATGGTGCGCACTTTTTGATGGGAAAGTTGTGACACCACTTCTAGCGTAACGCTGCGATTTTGTGCATAAATAATATTGTGGATAGCGGGCACTTGAGCGCTAAATAGAATATCCACAATACTGCCCCGCACAGCAGCAATTACACCGGTATTTACGGTGTTGTCACTGAGGTTTTGTGGCATTGAACTAGACTTAAATCGACTCGGCATTTACGTGTTTTGGTATATTAGTTTCACCCTAACGATATACTGTCTCAAATCATTAGTAACATGTTGACCTTCATCAACTTTACTAACAATACTTAATATTATTTTTAAGGGAATACCTCAGGCACTGTTACGATTCAGAAAAAGGGGCATATAGTCCGTAGGTTTGCAGTGATACATGCGCTTGTTATGCAGTTGTCAAAATTCAATAGACCACTAATAAAACCAATAACGTCACAGCCACATTAATTGTTGTATTGAAAATTAAATAGGATCGCCAGTATGAGCGATGAGAAACAAGTAAACGAACACACCCGCAGCTTGGTTGTTACTCGGCTAAGTTGGTTGAGGGCAGGAGTTCTCGGTGCCAATGATGGACTTATTTCGACCGCTGGGCTGGTAGTCGGTGTCGCGGCCGCATCAGCTGATATTCAAGATATCACCACTGCTGGTATAGCCGGACTTACCGCTGGGGCCATTTCGATGGCACTTGGTGAGTATGTCTCGGTGAGTACGCAACGAGACACCGAAACGGCGTTGATCGCAAAGAAACGAAGTCTACTAAAAGCGCATCCCGATGAAGGGAAAGAATGGATTGCCTCGTTTCTGCGTGAGCGTGGCGTCAGTGCAAAAACGGCGAGCCTCGTCATTGAAGAGTTTCGCGACGGCGAGGTGTTACGGGCGCTTATTCGCCACGGGTTTGGCATTAATGAACAAGAAATCGCGAACCCTTGGGTGGCGGCGGGATCGTCTTTGCTGTCGTTTTCGTTTGGCGCCGCGTTACCCGTGATCGCGATGCTATTATCGCCGACGGATTTGCGGATCCAGGTGACTTTCATTGGGGTATTAATTGGTCTTGCATTAACCGGGGGGTTAAGCGCGTACCTTGGACAATCTAGCAAGCGCTCGGCCGTTATACGACTGCTGGTCGGTGGCGCGTTAGCGATGGCGACCACTTACGGCATAGGCCAACTTCTCGGCACGACTGCTTTTTAGCGGGATCCCTTCAGTAAAAAAAACGGGCAACACAGTGCTAGGAAAGGCAAGGAAACAAAAGGAAATATGAGTGGAGAATAATGAAGGTTAGAACAAAATCACTCACAATGTAACCTTGTTCTAACCTTATGTTACTAATCTTATACTGATGATTTTAGGCAAAATGCCACTTTTTTTGGGACTTAACGTCCTAGTATATTTTTGTTAGTTTTCTTCGACTGTTTTGCCGCTTTCTTTTCTTTTGTCGTTAAAAGCGGTTTCTTTTTAGAATCTTTTTTACTGTCTTGTCCTTTGCTCATAATATTTTTCACTCGTTATAAGTTTATTAACCTAAAGTCAGTTTGAGCCAACCTGAGAACCTTGCTAAGAATTAACATCATGAAAACGATGATGATGTTGATACATAGTCATTTCAGTATGAGCTTAATCACGAGCAACTGAAAGGTAATGTTATGGTGTTCTTCATAAGGTGGATTCATCTGAGCTTTGTGACGAATATTAACCAAAATGGCCTAAACGATAACGGTTTTTAACTGCATAAACTTTTCAATCGCTATGGGGACAACTATTTTGGCCGATTTTATTAGTGCGAATTAAATCCACTTATGTTTTTTGAAGAACAGCAACATGCCGCCAATCATACCGAGCATGACCAGCCAAACGCCGACATAGCCATAGGGAGAATAGAGTTCTGGCATACTTAATGGCCCAGCACTTTGACTGAAATTCATACCGTAAATGCCCACAACAAAGGTGGGGGGAATAAATAAGGTGGCGATAATAGTGAGCACACGCATGACTTCATTGAGCTTTAAACTGACGATACTCATATAGAGTTCCATCAAGCCATTAGTCATTTCGTGGTAGGTCTCTATCAATTCGAGGATAGAAATACAGTGATCGTAGCAATCTCGTAAAAACACCTTAGTATCAGGCGAAATTAAATCAGAGATATCGTCGCGCAGTAAGGTATTAATTAATTCGCGTTGTGGCCATATTTGTCGTTTCAGGATCAATATTTCGCGGCGCAAGCTGTGTATTTTCTGTAATATGTTTTTATCGTGGTTATCTAACAGTAAATCCTCAGTTGCATCGATACGGTCAGCGTAATTTTCAAGAACGGGAAAGCCCCAATCGATGACCGTATCCACCAAACTATAAAATAAGTAATCAGCTTGGCGTTTTCTGAGTCGTCCTGCCGGCGCGCTTAATCGGCTATTTACCCCTGCAAATGGGTTAAACTTACCACCACAAAAAGAAATCACCGTGTTTGGCATCAAAAACAAACTAATTTGTTGCAGACTCACACCCTCTTTTGTTTGCAACGGAAGTGTAAGGATTGTAAAAATTTGCTCCTCTTGCATTTCAATCTTAGGTCTTTGTCCCATGCTGGCCACATCTTCAATAAACAGTTCAGGAATACCAAAATCACTCGCTAACTGGGTTAATGTGACCTTATCTGGATCGCCCTGAACATGCACCCACGTTATGTTGTCGTTATGGATATGGGCTGTGCATTGCTCGGCGGTCGCATCGTGCCTTTCAACGAGTTGATTAGCATTGTAATCAAATACCGATAGGGTTAATTCGCCCTTATTATTTTCGTTGATGACACCAGGACGTGTACCTGGTTGGTTGTATTGCTTACGAAATAACTTCATTTCATTCCTAGAGGCTAATGCGAAGATTATCAGTGTGATAGGACAAGCATATAACACAGTCGATAGGGTTCCAATATAGCAAAATGTAATCTGCCTATATTGCTAATTACCGCGAAATTTAACATCGGACGTAGTCGTTATAAAACCAGATTGGCTGGGCATTGTGTCATGACCGTGTGGAAATCTGCAACTCGGTTATTTTATCAGGTTACTTACTTTTGGCGACTAAACAGTAAGCTAGTATGGTGTTCACAATACAGATGACTAATCGCAAATGATTGGCTAGCCAGCAGGAGACTGATGTTGAGCATTTGGGGCTAGCGCAATAAATTCTATTTCAACTCTACCGCCTAAGCCTAAACCACTGCCAGCAATGACGTTGTCCATCCCTGAGCTAAATCTTTCTAGCGTGCTTTTAATGTTGTCTAATGCTTGGCGTGTCTCTGGAATAACGCCGTCTTCAACTCGTTTTAATTGACCTGAAATTACACCTGATTCACCGGATAGATATAATATATCGTTGACGCGTACCGCTTGTGAAAACGGCAGATTGTGCTGTTTAAATGCATCAGAACTGAGACGTGTTATTGCGTGATCAGGTTGTGGATGTGCGTTGCTGGATATACACAGCAACGTTGTGCTAAATAAAATGAATAATCTTTTCATCGTTGGTACCTTTTATACTGTTATTTTTTGAGTAAATAGGTCTGGGTATATTGCTCGAGCAATATATTGGCTAGCGCGTGGGTGGGTTTATCTGCTCCCATAATATAACCCTCAGACATACAGGCAAACGTCGCAATTGAAAAACAGAATAAATAAATGCGCATTTGATTCTCCTAAAAGCTATATTTTACTTCCACGCCATACGTGCGGGGCTCTTGGTAGTTGGCGGTAACCGTGCCGAAAAAGTCTTTGCGATTATCGATAGGGTCACGAACGTCGGCTAGATTACGGCCCCAAAGATAGGCTTCCCAGCCATTGTCGTTGTTCAGTAAACCAATACGAGCATTAATCAGTGTAAGGGTGTTTACATGACCGAAGTCTACAACCGTGCTATCACTCAGTGTTTCAGTTTTTACATTATCTACGGTGGTGAAAAATCCGCTGCTATGGGTAATATCTAATCGCCAAGAAAGGTCTGCGTTTAAAGCGTTAATTTGAGTTAAATATTGCACACCGATTGAAAAGTTGCTGTCAGGTGCATTGATAAGATTGTTACCTTCGGCGTCACCTCCGCCAGTTAAACCGCCGGGGAAACTATCAAACTCGGTATTTAATAATCCCATGCTGGCTTGAATTTCTAAATTGCTGATGGGTCGGTAAGTCATCTCAAGCTCAATCCCCTGAGAGTTGGCTTGCGCAGCATTACGGATTGAAATAGATGAAGCACCATTACCTAAGTCAATAAATTGATTAACCTGATAATTTTTAAATACCGAGCTGAATGCGGCGAAGTTAACAATTAAGCTATTTCGGTAAAAATTACCTTTTAAACCCAGTTCGGCACTCCCTACTGTTTCTTTGTCAAACTCGATACCAGCTGCAAGATCACTGCTAGTGATAAAGTCCAGATTGAAGCCACCGCTTTTAAAACCGGTCGAATATTTGGCATAGCTGTTGAGGCTGTTATTAAGGGCATAATTGACGCTTAATGCGTAAGATAAATAACGGTCACCGCGTGAGTCTGTGAATCTACCATCGGTGCTGCCAATACGGAAAGTGCCAGAGTTTGATCCATCTAGTAACCAATCGATGTCTTTGGTTTCATCAGTATAGCGCAGGCCAAATGCGAGTGAAGTTGTGTCAGTTAGGTTGTATCCACTATTAAAATAGGCCGCATAACTGTCGGTCGTGACCAAACCACTGTTACTGACTAACGTACCCGGCACATTACCAAATATAAAAGACAGGGAGCCATTTATCACATCTCTTTGGGTGTCAGCGTCTTGCCGGTAAAGGTAAATTCCCGCTATGTAATCGAGTGGTGATTTATTTTGCTCGGAAATTAACTGAAGTTCTTGTGACCATTGCTGATATTGATCTGCGTATTCAATCACTAATAAATCCGCTGCAACATAATCTGAGTCATTGCGATAAAAGCTATCGGTATCTCGGTAAGCGGTAATCGATTTAACATCGAAGCCGTTGTCCGTACGGTAGGTAAAATCTATTGCTGCTCCCCAGATATCACGTTTTTCGTAGGTATCAATAGTGGTGGCGACTTCATTTTTTTTCGGGGCGCCGGTATCGAGTGTATTCCCTAAGGTATCGGATATTGCTTCGCCCAAGAAAGAGAGACGTTCGGTGTTCAGGCCATCGATGCTAAAATTGAATTCCAGTTTGTCCGACAATTGTTTCAAAAACTGGCCTCGATAAGCTAGAGCGTCACGTCCATTAAGATCATGTCCAGTGAGCAAGTTTTTAATATAGCCGTCTCTATCCAGCTTAGTGGCGGCTAATTTCACGGCACTAGTATCAGAAATAGGCAGGTTTATCTGTCCTTGAATTTCACGGGCATTCATATTGCCCAATGATCCGCTGATTTGGCCTTCTAATTCATCCGAGGGTTTTATGGATATCAGATTAATGGCGCCTGCCACGGTGTTTTTACCAAACAGTGTACCTTGTGGACCACGCAACACCTCAATCCTCGCTAAATCAAGTAGCTCTTGATTAAGAGCGGGAGATTGCCCTAAATATACTCCATCTAAATAAACACCTACTCGGGTATCAAAGCCAATATTACGACTATTCGAACCAATACCTCGGATGGTAATGGAGGAACTAATATCGGCTGTGCGCGTAATAGACAAATTCGGGATGAAATCAGCTAGTTCCGTTAACTGAGTAATGCTGGTTTGCTCAATATTGGCAGCATTAAAAGATGAAATAGCTATCGGAACTTCAGATAATTTTTGCGCGCGCTTTTGTGCTGTAACGACAACGACTTCGTATTCTTTGTTCTTTTCGGTTAGCGACTTAGGCAGCTGTTGGGCGAGGCTCGTGCATGACACTGATAGCACCAATGTGATAATCAGCCCGTTTTTATAAATTGTCTTTTTGACGGAACGCCAAGAATATAATCTGGCCATTAAACATTCCTTTTTTAAATCACATTGAACAAAGGTTGCCGAGGGCTAACACATATTGGTTGTACTTTGCTCACTTAGCAAGGTGGGGAATGATATTATGTAGGAAATTTAATCACTTAATGACATTTTTGTAGTTCTATAATTACCCTTAAAAACTGGAAATGACTAAATGTGTTCAAAATATGTAGCGAAGTTGATTGAAAAAGACGTTAGTCTTTACTTTCTTCTAAAAATAAAAAATACCGATTCAATAGCCTTCGTTTATTCACACTGCAGATTAGTCCAACAAACTCAATTAGAAAATTACGGCCAGAATCCTTCGAATAATAAGCGATAAACACGTGAAAGCGGATTTCATTATTTTCACTGAGCCATGTGCAGTAAGTAATATGCAGTAAATAATGTGCGCAAAGTATGAAAAATCATAAACGATGTTTTAACTTCGTTTATGATTGCCAGCAAAGTAAATCTGACAATTATCCTTAGATTACGCAAACTATGCCTATCGAGCGCACGAGTAATAATCTAATGTTTAGGAAATAAAATGGATGTATCGCTTCGCCAAGTCACTAAAGATAATTACGAGGCAGTGTGTGATCTTGATGTAACACCCGCCCAGGAAGATTATGTGGCATGCAATATGTGGTCTTTGGTTGAGTCGAGTTATAATGACGGGTTTGAAACTCGGGTCATTTATCTTGCTGAAGAGCCGGTAGGCTTTTTTATGTGGGTGTTTGAATCCGTTGAAAAAGTGTCGATTTGGCGGTTTATGGTAGATCACAGACATCAGCAAAGAGGCATCGGCCGAGAGGCGTTAGCGTTAGTGCTTAACGACATACGTTTAAATCCGAGTGTTGCTGAAATTGAAATCTGTTACGATCCTCAAAACCCCGTTGCGAAAGATTTTTACGCCACATTTGGATTCGTTGAGATGGGAATGGACGACGATAATGAAGATATGATAGCGATTATTAAGTGTGCTAAATATGATGCAAGCTATAAGAGCGAGCGCATGCATTAGGTTTATCCTAAGGGGTAGGGGATAGCATTTTTCTCTCGGAAAAATGCTCAGATGAGCGCAGTTAGTATTGCGCTAGGAGCTAACCCAGAAAATTTACCTTGAGGCATCAGTATTGACAGAGCGTTTAACGCTAGCCTTTAGCATTTTTATACAACCACGGTTTACGCTAATGAATACCCGATTAATGGGGCGGTCATTAACGTAAATCAGCTATGTTTGTCATAAACATAGCTTGGGCCAGTGACAAATTAGGGTTGTATAGATACGTGCAAGTCCACGCTGTATTTATTCCTTTTCCACGCTATTTGTGACTGGTGTACTGAAAACCTTGCTAAGATCCGCTATATTCACCGGTTTAGTGAAATGAAAATCAAACCCAACGGCTTTGGCTTTGCGCACGTCTTCGGCTTGACCATAGCCCGTTAACGCCACAAGAAGTCGTTGCTTATTTTTATGAATGATTTTTTCTGCCACTTCATAGCCATTCATATCTGGCAAACCTATATCGAGTAATACTACTTCGGGGTCAAAATCATCCACCGCTTTTAAGGCATGTCGAGCTGTATAGGCTGTGCGGACGTCATGACCCTGGAAAGTTAATAATTCTGCCATCGTATCAGCGGAGTCTGTATTGTCATCGACCACTAAAATACGCTTCAGGGTATTTTGGTGATTGTCCGGCCCTTGTTTTGCTAATTTTGGGCTGGCTATTTTTGGTAAACGAATGCTAAATCGTGAGCCGCAGCCCAAACCTTCGCTATGAACTATGACGTCTCCTCCATGCATATGCACTAGGCGCTGGACTATATTTAAACCAATGCCCAATCCGCCTTGTGAACGATCCAAGGTTTGGTTTGCTTGGGTGAATAACTCAAAGACTTCGTTTTGCATGGCAGGGGCGATACCACAACCGTTGTCAGAAACGATAATTTCTGCTTGGTCCGAAGTACTGGCTATTTGAATGGATATTTTACCCCCTGTCGGGGTGTACTTAACTGCATTATTAATGACGTTGGTGACGCACTGCACTAGTCTGGTCATGTCACCACTGACATAAGGCCTAAGTTCGATATCGATAAGGTTAATATGGTGATTTTTCGCGGCTATTGCACTATGCAATGATTCCAATGCGACATTGACTACACTAAATAAGCTTACCGGCTCGTGTTGCAGAGTAATACGATTTTGGCTGATCCGTGAGATATCCAATAGGTCATCCATCAGGTGAGTCATATGAGTGACCTGTCGGGCTAAAATATTGCCTATGTTTTGTAATTTACTATCTTGCTGGACGGACTGGGTGAGCATCTCACTTACATTTCGAATAGGGGCTAATGGATTACGTAATTCATGGGCTAACATGGCAAGAAATTCGTCTTTACGCCGGTCTTCTTCCTGTAGTGATTTATTCGCCATTACGCGCTCTGTTACGTTAAATCCTTCGACTAATATTCCGCTGACATTTCCGTTTGGCGCCGATATGGGTTGATAAATAAAATCAACATAAATGGGGTCTTTTGCGCTGAAAGTTAATGGAACCGCCACACCGTGATGGCTTTTACCACTTACGTATACTTCATCGAGCAAGGCAATAAAACCTTGCGAGGCGACTTCGGGTATTACGTCTATTACCTTGCGGCCTAAAATATCATGTTGATTAAGCATTTCAAGATAATTGCGATTGGCATATTCAAAATAGTGTTCTGGACCTTGTAGTACACACATAAAACTTGGCGCTTGATCAAATAGCGAGCGCCAGCGGGCTTCCGCGGCTTTCATTCTCTGTTCGGCGAGCACGTGCTCTGTGGTTTCAGTGGCTATGACCAATAAGCCGCCGACACCGTACTCAGCGCTAGGATCATCAACCGGGCCGTAACTGTACGTCCAATACATCTCTTCACGTTTACCGTTTCGGGTAATGAGAAGCAGTTGGTTTTCATTCCAAGTATGTCCGTTTCCCGACATGACCTGAGTTATTTGTGGCCTAATTTGTGGCCAAATTTCTTCCCAGCATTCACGTCCTCTTTGTCCCAATGAGCTGGGGTGTCGCTCAGATCCTAGCGTGAGGGAATAGGGATCGTTATAAAATTGAATTAACTCCTTTCCCCACCAGAGCAGCATTGGGTGTCCGGTAGATAAGAGTAAACGTAAACTGGTTTTCAAGGGTTGTGGCCAACCCTCTGGTTCGCCCAATGGGGTTGTTTTCCAGTCATAGGCGCGGATACGCGCACCCATTTCTCCACCACCGGACATAAAATTTAGTTGGGTATTTGCGGTTAATTCTTGAGCCATATATCTTCCAGCGCGGCGAAAGTGCCGTTAGTAACCCCTTAAGTGAGTGAAAATACGCCAAGTTTGCTATACCGATTGGGCTGGCATATACCGAACGAATTGATACTGAGGTTTTTTTAAATATCTGCCATAGCATATTATATAAATTAGGTTTTTGACTAAACGTTTTTCGCCAATAGCAGCATTAAATTTGTGATGTAAATACCCGTAAGCGCCTTATAAGCAGGTCGGTAGGTAATAGGGTTATTATTTGGTTTCGTAATAATGCAAGGTTATCTGCGTTCAACTGCATGACTTGACGGTGTCGATTAGTTATAAATTAACTTGGTTTTCAAAGGAATATCCAGTTAGTTTTCAATCCGTTGAGCGGTTATAAACTTGACTTAGCGTGATACAAACGTAATGTTGAGTGCAAATATTCAAATAGCGAGGTTATAGATATGTCATTTAATGTATCAGTTATTTTTAAAGGTATTATCGCTGGGTTTGTTGGGACGCTAGTGCTAACGGGGTTAATGATGGTTAAAAAAAATATGGGCGTGATGCCCGACTTAGATCCCGTCCATATGCTGTCTACCATGGCAGCTGAAAAAATGGGTACCCAAGTGAGCCTTACCACAGGTTGGATCATGCATTTTGCTATCGGTTCGATTGCTTGGGGTGGTGCGTTTGCCGTATTTAATGCTGCTATACCGGGTCGCTCACAAATTGTAAAAGGCATTATTTTAGGTATTGCCGCGTGGCTGCTAATGATGATTGGCCCTATGCCAATGAGCGGCGCCGGGTTATTTGGTCTTTCCATGGGGATCATGGCACCAATAATAACTTTTATGCTACATATTGTATTTGGTGCGGTAATGGGGTTCACGTTTGCTAAATTGCTAGGCCAAAATAGCTGAGCTTTTATTTTTTTAAGAATAAAGTTAGGTTCGTGAACGCGATTTTTCCTGACGCTAAAACAGAATAAAAATAGCCGGAAGAACAAGTTCTATCCGGCTAGTCAATTCCGCGTGACTACTTAGCTTTCTTAAGTTGTTTTTTCAACTTTTTCACTTTGCCTTCTTGCTTAGCAATTTTAGCTTTGCGGTTTTTGATTTCTTTCTTAAGGGCTTTTGCATTTGCTTTTGCCATGGGATCTTCCTTTTTATATTAAGTTTAGTTTGTCATCTACTCAGCCATTACTCTTGAGAGGAAGGGCGATTGTGCTGAGTCATGAACTCGCGAATAAATCGACGAACTTCTCGGGCTGCACTCGTATCAAGCTCTTCGCATAAGTTTACAAACTCAGCACGCTCTTGATCATTAATGCGAACAATAAACTGACTATTTTTCTTCTTTGCTTTCTTAGCACTCAATATATTGCCCGAACCGAATCACGATCTACCTGTTTTTAGCGTATATCAAATGTATATACGTGTATACATTTTTTCTGGTAAATAATTTACCTTCAATTTATTGTGGTTTTGTTTAATAAATATAGATTTTCAAATAGTATTTGAAGTTGTTTTATATATTCATAGCTTTTTAAACTATTGAAGTGAATTAAAATGGCACCATTAATTGATGATAATGATGCGTTATTGGCAGTATTGGAGAATTTGATGAAGGCGATTGGCTATAAACAGCCTAGCGAAGTGTTATTCGATGGTGCGTTACAAGAATACGAATTTGATATGCCAGCAGCAACGGGTCGAGATTTACTGGTCGAAGTCAAAGCTATTTCTGTTAATCCGGTGGACACAAAGCTGCGCGGAAGAGTTAACCCAGACCCGAAGATTAAAGTTCTTGGCTTCGACGGTGTGGGAATCGTGCGGTCCGTAGGTCAAGATGTAAGCTTATTTAAAGCAGGTGACCGTGTCTATTACGCAGGCGATATGACGCGTCAAGGTAGCAATGCAGAATTTCAATTAGTGGATGAGCGGATCGTCGGTTTAGCGCCTATCTCGATTTCGGATGCTCAGGCTGCCGCACTTCCGTTAACCGCTATTACTGCGTGGGAATTGCTATTTGATCGCCTGCAACTGACCCGCGACAGCAAGCAAACATTGTTAATTATTGGTGCCGCTGGTGGTGTGGGCTCCATAATGGTTCAACTGGCTAAGCAACTGACCGATGTTACCATTATTGCCACCGCGTCTAGGGAAGAAAGCGCTAAATGGGTGCAAAAATTAGGTGCTGACCACGTGATTAATCATCACGAGCCAATGAGCAAACAACTCGCCGAGCTCGGATTCGATAGTGTAGATAATATTGCCAGTCTAACCAATACCAACGATCACTTTGCTGAAATTGTTGAGTGCATCACAGCGCAAGGTAAGTTTTCACTAATCGATGACCCAGGGGCTATCGATGTGGGGGCTTTAAAACGAAAGAGTGTGTCGCTGCACTGGGAATTTATGTTTACCCGCTCGCTGTTCCAAACAGACGATATGCAAAAGCAACACGACATATTGACTCAAATCGCGCAGTTGATTGATAACCATACTCTTGTCACTACGTTGGGTGAAAATTTAGGTCGAATAACGGTCGAAAATTTAATCAAGGCCCATAAGAAACTTGAATCACAAAGCTCGGTGGGTAAGTTGGTTTTGGAAGGTTTTTAAGCCTTAAAATTTGTCCCTTGAAATGGGTCCCTTGATATTTAACCCAGTATAATTTCGATTTACGTAATACGACGTGATATACACCTGCTTTGTGTCGGTGGTATTAACGAACTCAAATATATAAATGAGAGAATAGATATGAATCTAAAATTGAGCTCTGGGGGCATGATTGCCACTGCATTAACACTCTTTACCTTGGTGGCTGGATCTGGGTTGATGATGGGGCAAGCGCACGGACAAAGCCAATCAGTTAATTCACAAAGCAGTGCTGAACAAGAGATAGGTCAGGAACTTGAGACGTATGCTTCGTTCGATGCAAATACGCCTCCTGGCAATATTGCGATAGGTCCTGATGGGCGCAAGTTTCTGAGCGTACATGGTTTTTATGGCCAACCAGTAAAAATGGTTGAACTATTTAATGACGGCTCAGTTAAGCCTTATCCTACTACTGCATGGGCATCGTCACCTGATGAAAATCAGATTGGTTTGTACAATGTATTGGGCGTTGATGTGGATAAAAATGGTGTACTTTGGATGCTAGATACATCTGATGAAGAGCATGCTGGTCGCCTAGTGGGCTGGAATACACGCACTGAAAGCCTTGAAAAAATAATTTATATCGCCAAGCCGATGATAAGGGCTAGTTCATTTTTAAATGACCTAGCCATCGACAATAAAAACGGCAAGATTTATTTAGCCGATACCGCAGGCAATGGTCAAGCGGCGATTGTGGTGGTTGATATAAAAACCGGCCAGATAAGACGGGTACTTGAGGGGAGCAAGTTCACTCAAGCTGAAGATGTGGATATGACAATTGAAGGCCGAGTGATCACACTGAGTGGGAAACCAGTGCGTCTCGGTGTTAACCCTATTACGATTGATCCAAATTCGAAGTGGCTATATTTCGGCTCTATGTCTGGTACGTCAATCTATCGCGTATTAACAGACGATATAATTGATAATACTTTGAATATGGCGGCCCTTGAAGACAATATCGAAAGGTATGGTGACAAGTCTCTATCTGATGGAATGACCATTGATGGCGCTGGGAACATATATGTAACTTCGGTGACTCAAGGGGCTATTGAAGTAACTGACAGCTCAGGTGATAGCCACACATTATACAAAGACCAGCGCATAGTTTGGCCTGACGGCTTTGCGAATGGACCAGATGGTTATATCTATTTTACCGTAAATGAGTTGTATCGTTCTCCTGTATTAAATGGTGGAGTAAATGCCAGTAAAGGGGAGTTTAAAGTGATGCGTTTTCCCGTATTGGCAACAAGTGAAACAGATCGTTAATTGAGCCTTTCTAGGGATTCAGTATTAAATCAAGTTATTCTGAGTCGATGACGTCTTGGTCGCTCATATCAAGTGTACTGGGCGTTGTTATTTTACGTTACCAAAATAAAATTGACTCAATGCCAAAAGTTTAGTCCCCTCGTATTTGAAATAATTGATATGGTTTTTTTAAGCTATGGATATTGGATTATAGTTAAGTTTTAATTTAATAGGAGAGACAAGTTGACCAGCCTTAAGCAACAAACTGATGCGCAAATAGCAAAATCGAGGCAAGCCAAACCTGAGTTTATGCAGGCGATGGATAACTTGATGGAAAAAGCACGTGAATTTGAACAAGGTAACGCGGCGCTTTTAGTCGGTCAAAAGGCACCTAACTTTAGTTTACCTAATGCCCAAAGTGAGACAATTACACTCAGTGATTTATGTGTCAACGGCCCTGTTGTGGTGACATTTTATCGAGGTGATTGGTGTCCGTATTGCAATTTACAACTTAGAGCGCTTCAGGCTATCCTCGGTGACATTCATCAACTTGGCGCCAAATTGGTTGCCATTAGTCCACAAGTGCCTGATGAAAGTCTGTCGCGAAGTGAAAAAAGTGCATTAGCATTTCATGTTCTATCAGATCAAGATGCCCGAGTTGCATCATCTTATGGTGTTGCTTGGCAGGTGCCAGAGCTTATTTTACAGCATATGCGTAAAGACCGAGGCCTCGATTTAGCGCATATTAATAACGGCAATGGCAGTGTGTTACCCATCCCCGGTACGTTTGTTTTAGGTGCTGATGGTGTTGTACTTTGGCGTTATGTTGATGTGGATTACAGAACACGTGCTGAGCCAGCCGATATACTTACTGCATTAAAGACATATCGCGCGTAGAAAGCAGTCTGTGCAATGCGTATTTTGGGCTGAAAATATAATTCAGCAAAATAAAACGTGGCCTTTATGAGCTTATGCTTGGACAAGTTGAATGCTAATTCAACTTGTTGACCTAGTTCACTTTTCCGTCTGCTTAGACACTATTCAATGACCAAACAATAATGGTTTTATAAACAGTATTTTTGCTACACTTGGGCATCAATTTCCCAAGTGAAGTTCCCTATGTTACATCTGGTTCAGTCTAATAAAATGGAAAGTCTTGCTGCCTACCTTATTGGTTGGCTTGGCGAGAGTAAATGTACGCTGACGAACGTATTTTCCCCGGATGTAGTATTGGTACAAAGCCCTGGAATGGCTCAGTGGTTGAAAATAGAGATAGGTCAAGCGCTTGGCATTGCCGCGAATATCGATTTCCCTTTACCATCGAGTTACATTTGGCAATTGTATAAAGCCCATGTAAACGACTTGCCCGAACAATCCGCTTTTACTAAAGACAATATGACGTGGAAGCTTATGAGCATTTTACCCGCTATGAGTGACAGGGATGAGTTTGCCAGTATCGCCCAATATTTAAATGACAAGCAGCCACTTAAGTTGTACCAGTTGTGTCAGAAAATCGCTGATATCTATGATCAATACTTAGTCTATCGTCCTGAATGGATCCTAACCTGGGAGAAAGGTGAAAATGCCTTACCTGATACCGATGTAACATCACAGCCTTGGCAACCCATTTTGTGGCGTGCATTGGTCGACTTCGCCAAGGAGCTCGACGAATCACCTTATCATCGGGCAAATCTGCATCAACGTTTGCTCACTGAGCTGGAAAAAGTCAGCGGTCAAAGCACCGAGCAAAAACCGCTGTTTGTCTTTGGTTTATCTGCAATGCCAGTACAGCAGTTGGAAATTTTTGCAGCATTGGCAAAAAGTCGTGAAGTTATCATATTTTGGTTTAATCCCAGCGCCCATTATTGGGGCGATATAGTGGATAATAAGCAGGTTTTACAGGCCAAATTGCACAACCTCTTAAAGCAAGCCAATGACGAATCAACTGGTGGTATCAACGGTATGGACGATTACTTGCTGGTAGGTAATCCGTTATTGGCATCTTGGGGTAAGCAAGGCCGAGACTATCAAGACATGATCTTAGGCCTAGATGTAGAGCAACATGAGGCCTTCATCGAACAGGAGCCTGAGGGTTTGTTAGGGCATATACAACATGAGGTTTTAGCGTTAACCCATCGGGGGGCTAGCGAACCCTTGCCGGCCCAAGAGTTGCTGTCGAACGGTTCACTATATCCTAAAATAGCCATTGAGCATGACGACACGTCACTTCAAGTGCATGCGTGTCATTCAGGGGTACGTGAACTTGAAATACTGCATGATCAGTTATTGCACCTTTTTGCCCAAGATCCTGAACTGCACCCAGGGGATGTGATTGTAATGATGCCCGATGTCGCTGCCTATGCGCCCATCATTGATGGTGTGTTTGGCGGCACGGAAAAAGCGTTAAGCATTCCTTATGCAATTTCTGATCGCAACGCACAGCAAGAATCTCCCTTACTCAATAGTTTTATTCAATTAATGTCTCTGCATCAAAGTCGTATTGGCTTATCTGATGTTCTCGCTTTATGCGAAGTGCCGGCAATTCAACGTAAATTTGATATTACGCCTGACGAATTTGAACTACTCAGTGTGTGGCTAGCAGATGCTGGTGTGCGATGGGGCTGGGATGGTGATGATAAATCTCGTTGGGCATTGCCTAGGGAATCACAAAATACTTGGCTATTTGGTTTACAGCGTTTGTTGGCCGGTTATGCAATGGGCGGACAAGGTATGTTCGATGATTCATCGCAGCAAATTGCGCCGTACGAGCATATAGAAGGGCAGCATGTTATCGCCTTGGGTAAGTTTTACATGTTCAGTCGTGAGTTGGGTAAAGCATTAACGTTTTGCCAATCTAAAGGTAGCCTTAAAGGTAAAATAACTGAGGCGCTTGAACTGATTGAAAATACTTATTTGCCTGACGATGACGACCAATCATATCTTTTACAACTGCGTCAATCTATCGAACAAATGAGTATGCACCAATGCCAGTATGACGGTGAAATTGTGCATGATGTTTTTTTTGCTGAGCTTGAACAAAATCTGTCGAGTAAAGGCGTTGGTCAGCGATTTTTAGCTGGGTACGTAAATTTTTGTACGCTTATGCCTATGCGAAGCGTGCCATTCAAGGTGGTGTGTTTATTAGGCTTAAACGACGGCGATTATCCGCGTCAGGTAGTACCTGTGGGCTTTGATTTAATGCGAATTGGCAAAGGACGACGGGGAGACCGTTCACGTAGATTAGATGACAGATATCTATTTTTAGAGGCGATATTATCGGCTCGCAAGCGCCTTTATTTGAGTTTTCAAGGGTTTAGCGCTAAGGATAACTCAGCACGTACTCCGTCAATACTACTCAGTGAATTACTGGAATACACTGAGCAAACTTTTTGTTTAGCGGGTGACGATATACTCACGCCACAAGCGTGTAGTCAGAATCTGTATCAACATATTTACCACGTACATGCGCTGCAGCCTTTTAATCCTAAATATTTTGATGTAGAGGATGGGCAATCTAATATTAATAAAGATGAAACGTCGTCTATTCAGGCATCTTTACAGCGTAGTTTTCAAACACATTGGTTAGCTTTGGCTCAGCAGTTAGCCGAAGGGCACCTTGTTAGCGACAAGCCAATGGACTTTTGCCCTAATCCGTTATCACCCTTGCCAGATTTAGCGCAAACCACGGACGTTGAATTAGATGAGCTTTTGCAGTTTTTCAGTAATCCGGCTAAAGCATTTTTTACCCAGCGCTGGCAGACCCGTCTAACCCGTATTTATGATGTGCAAAGTGATGATGAACCTTTTGAGCTTGATGCCTTATCGCGATATGTGTTGAACGAGCGGTTTGTTACCACCCAGCAAGACGATTGGACGGCACGCCTGCGGGCAGAGGGGAGATTACCAACAGGCAATATCGCGGATATCAGCTTACAACCCATCCGCAAACAATCGCAGGCCTTAATTGACGCCATCGCTGCCGTTATAGGCGGCTCACTAGAGGAGGTGTCTGCAAAGCGGACTGAGGTTAACTTTGCGCTGAGCTATATGCTAGAAGGGGGGCAGTCCAACGATGACATAAGCGCAATACAGACTGAGCAAGTCAGCGGACTCAGTCAGGCAATACAAATAACGGGCTGGGTTGATAATTTATATAATGGAAATTTGGTTTTTTGGCGCCCCGGTAAAGTTAAAGGTAATAACATTACTCAATTATGGTTAACGTGGTTAGCCTTGTGTGCCAATGGCACCGTGGCCAGTGACAAGCGAGCATATTTTATTGGTATTGACGACAAAGAACCATTTAGCATCAGCGCCATAGACATGGATGAGGCGAAAACTCAGCTTGCCATTTTTATACGTTACTGGCGCATCGGCCTGCAGCAGGTACTGCATTTCTATCCTAAAACCGCGTATGAATGGTTAAGTGGCAGTGATGAAAAAAAGGCATTACTAAAAGCGCAGAACACGTTTTATGGCAGTTATTTTGCAAAAGGTGAAGGGGAAGAGCCCCACATTCGCCGAGTGTGCCCTGATTTAGCAGAACATTTTGATGCCTTTGGCCATGTTAGTCACGCCTTGCTTGGTCCGTTGTTTGACAGTATAGAGGCTGAGTCATGATCCCCTTAGATACAAGAACTTTTCCCTTGGTGGGCGCATCGTTAATTGAAGCGAGCGCTGGAACAGGCAAGACCTACACCATTGTTAACTTGTATTTACGTTTGTTATTAGGCGATGAGTGCGAGCCACTTAGCGTAGATAAAATTTTAGTCGTGACGTTTACCAATGCGGCGACTGCTGAGCTAAAGCAACGTATTCGACAACGTTTGCACAGCGCTTATTTAGATTTTTATGCTGGCAAAAGTAGTGATGAGTTCACCCAACATTTGATTGGGCGTAGCGCTAATATCGAACTTGATTGTCACCGTTTATTGTTGGCGATAAAGCAAATGGATGATGCCTCGGTATTTACCATCCACGGTTTTTGTCAGCGAATGCTGAGCTTGCACGCGTTTGAAAGTGGCGCAATGTATGAACAAAGTCTGGTGCTGGATGAATCCCAGTGGTTAAAGCTGGCGGTAGAGGATTACTGGCGGGGCCATATCGTGGATATTCCGGCCCAGATACTCAAAGAACTGTTGAAGATATGGAAAGGCCCGTCTGCACTGCAGTCTAACCTGCGGTCTTTGTTATATCGTCATGTTACGCCATTGCAAACGGTTGATATTGCGACCAGTCACAAAAGTGTTATGCGCTATATCGAATCCGTTTATGACACTAAGCATTGGTGGCTAGACAACAACGTTGCACAGCAACTTATCGACGCCGACCTTAAAGCGAATACCAAACTGGGCAAAGCGGACTTCATTACAAAAATGCAGGCTTTTTGTGTTAGCGATAATACCCAAGCTGATTTTGATAAAGACCTGTGGCAAGCCTTTAGCCCTGAAAAAGTCACTGGAGCAATGAAGAAAACATCAAAGAGTTTAGGGCACTTAGATTTTTCACGTTTCGAAACGTTAGCGCGCTTACAACAACAGTGCCATGAAGCGCTTTTACTTGCTTATAGTTTGGATGCGTTAAAAAATATTGCAGCTAACTTGGCGACAAATAAGCAGCGTTTGCAGTTATTGTCGCCAGATGATTTACTGAGTAACCTGCACCAAGCCCTTATAGAACAACAACAGCAAAGCGACGCCTTAATCTGTGCGTCAGAAGCAGAACCTAATGATACTGACAATAAAAAAATAACAGGGGCTCAGCAGTCGTTAGCGAAAGCCATTCAGCTTAGTTATCCCGCGGCGCTTATTGACGAGTTTCAAGATACCGATCCGGTTCAGTTTGATATTTTTAGAATTATTTATACTCAGCAGTTTTCTGATATAACGCCTTGTTGGGTAGCAATTGGCGATCCTAAACAAGCCATTTATGCCTTCCGTGGGGCCGATATTCATACCTATATTACTGCCAAAGCGTTGGTAGATGAGTCCCATCAATTCACTTTAGGCACCAATTGGCGTTCTCAACCTAGTTTGGTTGAAGGGGTCAACACGCTCTTCAGCCAAAGTGAAGCCGGTTTTTTATTCAAAGACAGTATTCCGTTTCAAGCAGTGAATAGCGTTACCCAAAAATCTGGTTTGCAGGTAATAGGGCAAACACATAGCAGTTTGGATTTCCAGCATTTGGTCAGTGAACAAGGCAGTCCACTACCGTGGGGAGAAGCGCAAGCCGCTATGGCTAAACACTGCGCATGGCGTGTCGCAAATTTTATTGAACAGGGTCGCCAAGGTGATGCAAAAATAGCTGAGCGTTCATTGATGCCCGGAGATTGTTGTGTGCTGGTTAGGGATCGCAACGAAGCAGACACCATCAAGCAAGCCTTAGCTGAACTGGGGGTGGATAGCATGTTTTTGGCACGCAAAAGTGTATTTGCTAGTCAAACGGCCATTGATTTATTTTCCATCGTGCAAGCACTTGCCAACCCCAGTAATGATAGATACTTACGCGCCGCCATTAGCAGCGAATTGTTTTGCTATGACGCGCAAGCGCTTGACCAATTGTTTAGCGAAGAATGGCAATGGCAGAAATTGGTTGAGCAATTTGCATACTGGCATCAGCTTTGGCAGAGACACGGCTTGATGATGGCGCTAAATATTTTACTGCGTCATTTCGATATTGCCCAGCGGTTGGTAGCACAGTTTCGAGATGGGCAACGGCGTTTAACAGATTTGCGTCATTTAATTGAATTATTGCAAGTGCAAAGTCAGTTAATGTCTGGTGAAAGTCAGATTTTACATTGGTTTCAAGAACATTTGGCTGAACCGGATAATGACAATGAAGGTCAGCAAATTCGCTTGGAAACGGAACAAAATTTAGTCCAAATCATTACCCAGCACACCAGTAAAGGGTTGGAATACCCCATGGTGTTTATTCCTTTCGCGGCCCGTTGCCGTGAGATGAAAGAGGCAATCTACCATAGTGATACAGAGGGTCTTGTTATTGACTTCTTAGGTGGTGACACCAACCTTGCTTTAGCAGATCACGAACGTTTAGCGGAAGACATTCGGCTGTTGTACGTGGCGTTAACTCGTGCGGTGCACTACTGCTTTATTGGCCTATGGAATAACGGTCATCCTCAACGTAAGAAAGAGTCTCAGCTGATGCAAACGGCACTGGGACGAGTATTATTTAATCAAGGTACGCAGATAAACGATGCCATGATTGCTAAACGTTTGAGTGATTTAGGCAATGATATCGATGTGGGATACCACGCCTTTAACGCAACAGAGGCTGAACGAGCGGTAAATGACTTTAAACTTGTTCTACAAATTCAAAATGCTAATACTGCCCAAACAGAGGCGTCACCTCGGTTGAAGGCTGCTCATTTATCACGCGCGATTACACGGCGTTGGCGCTTGACCAGTTATTCCGCTATTAGCAGTCAGCAGCATCATGAATTTTTGTCTCCTGGGCTAGATGAGGGTACGGATAAAGTCGATTTAGCCAGCACTATTGCCAAGCAAACTGCCCCCCATCAATCTGGGTTAAACCCTAACGTACGCACGAACTTATCTTCACAGAGCGAAACGTTAGGAACGTCGCTACCGACTGTGAACACATCTGCCCCAATAAGCGCTGACAGCAGCGACATGTTATCTGATGCCGAAATATCCCTGCCCAATGTTGACGGCTTGGATAGTGGCATTGAGGATATAGATGAGCAAGAAGTGTTGGATCAATTTACGTTTGTTAAGGGGGCTCAAGTGGGCTCATTTTTACACGGGGTGTTGGAGTCTATCGATTTTACCAACCCCGTTGAGCTATCCACAGTGATTACGCAAAAAGGGATCTGGTACGGGATCGATGAAAAATGGTTTAGCATGGTTGAACAATGGATACGGGACTTGTTGCAAGCCAAATTGACGGATGAAAATGATCTGTGCCTAGCCATATTAAACAAACAACAAATACTCGTTGAAATGGAATTTCATTTGCCTCTGATTGACGTGCAAGCCAAGACATTTAATCACATACTAGATCGGCACATTCTCGAACGAAAACATCATTACCAATTTGAGCAACTTAACGGCATGTTGAAAGGCTTTATTGACTTAACCTTACAATATGAAGGCAAATTTTATGTCTTGGATTATAAGTCAAATTATTTAGGTGCTGAATATTCAGACTACCACGGGGAAGCGATGGCCAATGCCATGCAAGAGCATGATTATTACCTGCAAGCTATTTTATACACGTTAGCGCTGCATCGTTGGTTGAAAAATAAATGGCTTGATTATGATTTTGACCGAGATATAGGCGGTGCTTATTACACCTTTTTACGTGGTATGCACAGTGATAAACCGGGTAATGGTGTGTTTTATATGAAGCCCTCTCAAGCGCTCATTGAAGATCTTGATGCACTGTTTAATGGGCAATATTCCGAAGGTGATGACTATGCTAGTAATACATCGGGTAGCGTTCAAATGCTGGACAAAAAAGGTAATGATGCAAACGACCATGATGGCGGCTCAGGTAAAGATGATCCCATGGAACAAGGACAACTAAATTTATGGTAGTCACAAGCACAAAAAGTGATCCTGGGGCAGTAGATAGCATTGAGGTATTCGCACTACAAAACACGCCAGCTAAATCATCTACCACTGAGACTATTTTGCACGACTTGCTCAGCGTTGGTCGCATACGTCCTTTAGATGCTGCATTTGCTGAGTTTATTATGCTGCATGAACACAACGATTCAGCCATTGATAGTGCGGGTATTCATATGGTTGGCTTGATAGCTGCGTACTTAAGCAGTCGATTAGGTGAACAAGATAGTTGCCTAACGCTGAATAGTTTTTATCAGCCGTTCTTACCTTACTATCGTTTTGGTTCGCCTGCAGAGCTTATTGGTATGTTGTCAGTATCGACTTGTGTGGCCAATTTTGCTGCTGACCAACCAGACGCGCAGATCAACAAGCCTATGATACTCGAGGGCGATGAATTGTATATGCAGCGCTATTGGCAATATGAGATGAGCTTAGCTGAGAAGATTAATAGTATGAGCGGTCGCTCGTCTGCGCTAAACATTGATGAGGGCCGCAGGTTACTAAAACAGCTATTTGGTGCACAAACGCCGACTACTAACGGCAATGCGCATGATACTGTGAGTTTTTCAGATGCAGAGATTGATTGGCAGAGAGTCGCCGTATGCTTAGCTGCGAGCCAAAATGTTAGCGTGATAACAGGTGGACCGGGCACAGGCAAAACTACGACTGTTATTCGTCTTATGGCATTACTACAAGGGTTAGCAAGACACAAAGGAAAGCGTTTACAAATTAAGTTGGCCGCTCCGACAGGTAAAGCGGCTGCGCGCTTGAGTCAATCTATCAGCGCAGCTATGTCAGCTTTACCTGAGACTTTACAAGCAGACTTACCCACTCAGTGCAGCACCTTACATCGTTTGTTAGGCAGTGTTCCGAATAGTCCATACTTTCGTTTTAATGAACAGCACCCGTTGCATGTAGATGTGCTGATAGTCGATGAAGCGTCAATGGTCGACTTGCCATTGATGAGCAAATTGTTCGGAGCGTTGCCAGAGCGAGCAAAAATTATTCTACTAGGAGACAAAGATCAGCTCGCATCAGTTGAGGCTGGTAGTGTGTTATCAGACATTTGCTCAGCCGCGTTGGATTACGCGCCTTCGATTTATAATCAACCGCCGCCGTATAGTAATGACGCCCTAGACGTGATTAAAAGTCTGTGTCAGATCGATCTACCCAGCCGTCGTACAAATAAGGCAAAGATCAGTGATAGTCTTGCCCTGTTGCATAAGAGTTACCGGTTTAGTGAAAACAGTGGCATAGGTCGCTTGGCCAGGGCGATCAATACTGGCAATTTACCTTTTTCTAAAACGTTGTTTGCTGATGCAACCTACCCAGATATAACGTGGAATATCAGTAATGAGCCAAAAGCATTAGTGGATACCTTACTCGCTGGTTATCAACGCTATTTTAAGCGTGTTCAGCAAGTGTGTATTGAAGGTGAGGTAGAAACTAAAGGCACCGACGTATTCGCGTTATTGCAGCAGCAACAAGTATTGTGTGCGCAAAAAGAAGCGAACTGGGGCGTATACCAAGTAAATGCTTTGATTGAGTCTGAGTTAAACAAACGAGGGTTGATTGATCTTGGTCGTGATTTTTATATTGGTCGGCCTATTATGCTCAAACAAAATGATCACAGTTTGGGCTTGTTTAATGGTGATATAGGCATTGTTATGCCTGATGGTCAAAAAGAGGGCTTAGTGAAAGTTTGGTTTGTAACAGAGCAAGGGACGTTGCGCGGAGTGCTGCCTAGCCGCTTACCGCCTCACGAAACAGTATATGCGATGACTATTCATAAGAGTCAGGGCTCTGAATTTGATCACGTATATCTGTGTCTACCGCGTATTGAAACGCGCTCACAGGCACGTTTGCTAAGTCGAGAGTTGCTCTACACTGGCCTTACTAGAGCCAAGAAGTCTTTTACGTTGTACAGTGATGAGCAGGCTTTATCGATTAGTATTTCACGGCGTTGTAGGCGGGGCAGTGGCTTAGCAAAACGGTTGATACGTTAGTCGCGTTGAGCTTTCATTATAATCGCGACCGCGCTTAATTTTATCTAGGTTTGCATTCAGCGTGTTGGACGCTTCGTAGAGTATTCGATAGAGATTATTATTACTCGATCCCTCTTCTATATTGCTGTAATACAAATACGTGTGCAGACCCGCGGCTGAAAGCAGGATAACAAACAACAAAAACACACGTCTTTTTGGCGTTTTTTGGGTGGATAGTGTATTCTTCGCCACCGATTTTGCGACATTGGTTTTCACCTTTTCCATGTGTTGTTAAGTGACAGCCCATAACTGCGTAAAAATCATGTTTCTGGTTAAAATTCGCACAATGTTGATGTGAGGCTCTCACTGATATAACGTGTTCGTTAGCGCAAAAAACTCATTACACACTCACTATTTCAGGAATTATATATGACGGAAATTTCAGCGGAAGACTTTATTGCCCTTAGTAAATTGTTGCCCGAGGAGCGCTTTGATTATGCGATCAGCCATATGATAGAGACTCAACATTTGTGGGGGCTTTTTGGTGATAATGGCTGGTTAATGCTGAAAGCCGAAGATGATGCCTGTATTCCTGTGTGGCCTTATGCAGAATTTGCCGAGGCATGGGTAAAAAATGATTTTCCAGATTGTAAGCCTAAGCAAATTGATTTTGCTGAGTGGCATCAATTATGGTTACCGGGTATGCAAAAAAATAACACCTTGGTTTTGGTCTTCCCTTTGAGTGAAGATGAAGAGGGGATCATGCTTGAAGCACAAGAAATGCTAGAGTGTATTGATGAGGAACTGCAACCCGAGTAATTGTGACAAACGCCATTATATTTAATGCGGGCTTAGGTGATCGCAATGCCCGTATTAATGTGTACATAGCTAATCGGCCAAATTATCAAGATTTTGCAACCATCAGTGGGCTAAAAGAGCTAAGTGATGGAGATATTGAAGCGCTCAATCGACATTGTGGTAATGGGTGGCGAAAGGTTTTCAACGTGTATGCCAAACTGCTATTTGCTTGGCGAAGCGCGGATCCTAAATTAGCTAAGGAGCTACCTGGCGCAAAATGCCTTAATTGGCAAACTTATCGAGACAATTTTTTGCTACAAGCAGGAAGTCAAACCTCGTTGCTTTTTAGCCCTCCTATATTTCGTAATCAATTTGATTCACCTGATGAGTGTCGTTTGGGCGCCAATAATACGTATAATATAATCATGGGACGCACATATGCTAAATCTTTGTTGTTAAGTACAGCGCCCAAAAACGCTACCGCAGCGAGCATCAATTTAGTGTGGCTTGACGAGGAATTTGCTTATGACACTGTCCAGCGTGTAGTGGTATGCCCGTACTTTGATTACCGCCAGTTATCCAATGCTAAAATTATTCGCCTCGTTGAGATATTAATATCCTTATAGTATCCATATGCCAGTAACACGTTATCGCGTGAAGGAAACCACCCTTAGGCCTTCAGTCAAATGTCTAGGGCTAGTCGTGTTATAAATTTGCGAATTGACTTGATTAAGCCGTTGATTTTAACAACAATCTGCACCTGCTATTTCTTCCTTTGAGAGTGTTATGTCCGAGTCGTTTCTGCGTCAGCAATTTCCCATATTTAATCAGCAAAATGGCGAATTTCCTTGGCTATATTTTGACAACGGGGCGACGACGCAAAAACCTCAGTCAGTGATCGACACAATCAACCAATTCTATTCTCAGCAAAACGCCAATGTTCACCGTGCTAGCCACAGGGTTTCTGCGGCAACCACCGAGTCATTTGAGCAGGCGCGCAAAGAAGTGGCTGCTTTTATTAATGCCGCCAGTGAAAAGGAAATCATTTGGACGAAAGGCACCACAGAAAGTATTAACTTAGTGGCGACGGTCTTAGCTAAGGGGCATATCTCAGCGGGGGATGAAATTGTACTTACGGCATTGGAACACCACGCCAATATTGTGCCTTGGCAACAAATTGCTATAGAGCTAGGATTGCGTATTCGAGTGATCCCCGTGGACGAAGACGGTGTGTTGCAACTCGACAAAGCCAAAGGTCTTATCAACAATAAAACAGCGCTGGTAGCTATTGGTCATGTGTCTAACGCGCTGGGCAATATTAATCCAATTGCTCATATCATTACGCTTGCAAAAAAGCATGGCGCCCTTACTTTGATTGACGGCGCGCAAGCGATTGCGCATTTGCCTGTCGATGTGCAGGCTTTGGATTGTGATTTTTATGTTTTCAGCGGACATAAAATATTTGGCCCCACGGGAATAGGAGTGTTGTACGGACGACAAGTTCTGTTGGAAGGCTTGCCGCCGTACCAGACTGGCGGAGAAATGATAGAAAAAGTTAGCTTTTCCGGCACAACCTTTCAAAGCTTACCGTTTAAATTTGAAGCCGGTACGCCGAACATCGCTGGAGTGCTAGGTTTGGGCGCGGCAATTTCTTTTGTGCGCACTTATCAGTGTGCTATGTATGAAGTTGAACAAGCATTATATCGTGTCCTGGTTGATGGTCTTAAGAAGATTGACGGTATACGTTTGTGGGGAGATTTAGACAACAGTATTTGCGTGCAATCCTTTAGCATTGCTGAGGTGAATAATCAGGACATTGGTGTATTGCTAAACGAGCATAATATTGCAGTTCGAGTAGGCCATCATTGTGCCATGCCGCTGATGCAGGCGTTAGGCATAGATGGTACGGTAAGAGCCTCGTTGAGTTGCTACAACACATTACATGAAGTGCAGCATTTTCTGCAGGTACTGGAAGGGATAGTGCAAACTCTTCGTCCGCATTTTCATTTCAATCCGATATCAGAAAATGCGGCTTCAAAACCATTCGTCTCGTCTAATCTCGATTGTGCGCCAATATCCGTTAGCGCTGTTAAGGATAAGAAGAGCAGGGTGGATATCACAACAATGCCTCTTGCATTAAGTATTCGTCAGGCGAGCAGTTGGGACGAAATTTATCGCCAAATCATGCTGGCAGGGAAGCAGTTAAATAAACTTCCAAGTGATGATCATATCGGTCAATACGAAGTGATGGGCTGCGAAAGTCAGGTTTGGCTTAAGTGTGAAAAGCAAGGTAACTATTTGGCGTTATCCGCTTATTCACCCAGTAAAATTGTACGGGGGTTATTAGCTATTATTTTTGAGCCATTGACTCATTTAACGATTAAGCAGATTAAGCTGTTTGATTTGCACGCTTATTTAGATGATTTGGGTTTAGGCCGACATGTTAGCCAGTCACGTGGCAATGGCTTACAGGCTGTGATTGAGCAGATTAAAGTCTATGTTAAGTGAGTCATTTAGCAGAGAAATATGAGCCAATAAGTGGCTCATGGCTACTTTATCAAGGGTAAAATGGCTTTAAAGGCAGGTGAACGGCTATCACCTACTAGTTCGTACAAAATCATTTCTACACTGGTGATAGATGCACCATTGGCGCTCAGTTTATTAATGGCGAGGATTTTGTTTTCTTCCTTTCTGGCTGAAATTGCATCACAAACAACCTCCAAGGTGTAACCTAAATCCATCATTCCCATTGCGCTTTGATAGACACAAATGTGAGCTTCGATGCCACATATTAACCAATGGCCTCTTTTTGCTGCCTTTAAGGCGAGTGGGAATTCAGCGACGTCACAAGCGTTAAATGTATGTTTGATTATAGCGTTGTAAGGCTTCAATTCATCGGCGAGTTCAGTAACGGTCGAGCCTAATTTTTGTGGGGCTTGTTCTAGATGAATTATTGGTAGCTGTAACGCTTTTGCACCTTTTATCATAGCAAGTGCGTTGCGGATTAGCACATCGCTTTGGTGAACCATATGCGCCAAATTACCTTGTATATCGACTACAACAAGGCCAGTGTTTTGTATTGTTAACATGTAAGCACCCATAACTTAAGTTGTCATAGTACGTTAGCGAAGCTGTAACAATATGACAATACAAATTAGTGCGCCGGTGCGTCATCTTGGTGCTTGGTAATATAGCTGCTCGCAGTATTTTTTCTTAACGTATTGATTTAAATTACTTATATTTTAAGTTTAAAGGGTTTGATTTTTGCTTTATCACTCTCCAATATGCAAACAGGGTGCCTTTAGTAAGACCCGCTTAATTTATTTTTTAGGAGTAGTCAGTTGAAGTATGTATTTTTAGCCTTGAGTTTATTGGTGAGTGTGTCGACTTATGGCGTCGAAAAAAAGCCCATTGCCGTCAAGGTTTTTATCGCGGGCATGTTTGAAATTGGCGCTAATCAAGGGGATAAAGCAGGTGAGTTTCAGCATTGGTTTGAGCGCTACTTTACTAACAGTGAACCGCTCATAGTTAAAGGCGCGTTAGGGCCAGTTTTTTGTAATCAAGATGGTGTGTGTGGTTCAGTTCTAGGAATGGGCAAAGTCGCATCTTCTTCGTCTATGCAGGCCATAATTTTGAATGAGCAATTGGACTTTACACACAGTTATTTTGTTATTAGTGGTGTGGGTGGTATTCCACCATCAAAAGGTACAATTGGAGATGTAAATTGGGGAAGTTGGTTAATTGACTATGATTTGGGACATCGCTGGATGCCAGCAGAAGGTAAACCGGGAGAGCCGGTTTTTATGCCAAGGCAAGGCTATGAAGACATACGCCGTTATCAGCTTAATAGTGCTTTGGTGAACTGGGCTGTGATGTTAACACAAAATGTGCAATTAATGGATTCACCAGATGCTCAGGCATATCGCATGCGTTACCCTCAAACTCAAGCGCGTCGTAAGCCAGCGGTAACTGTCGGTTCACATATCGCTGGGGATACATTCTTTCATGGTCCTGGATTGTCGGCTGAAGCTCAGTATATTAGTCAGCTATATGGGGCTGATGACTACATGATTGCTGAAATGGAAGGCGTGGCGATAGCGCAGGTATTATCCCGTACAGTGGGTATTGATAGAATGCTGAGTTTGCGCGGGGCGGTTAACTTTGATCAAGGAAACCCCAATGAAAGCACCTTGGCGCACCTTGATCCTGCGCCTGGCGAAACCGCGGGCGGTTTTGCTGAAACAGTAGAAAATATCGTGTTCGTGGGGGCAAATGTTGTCGATACTATAGTGGACAAGTGGCCTGATTTTAAAAATGGTTTTAAGACCGAATAGCGTGAAATTACACTTTTCATTAGTCTAGGTAATGAAACGGGCTGCCTGCCTTTTTCATTGCCTTGTTATCTAATGCTTTTCCCGCGCAGGCATACCATGTAAGTGCGAAGAATTAGTTGGTCAATATAAAGTCCATTGGTGCTCCCTCATCACACTTTTTACATTCAAGTATGGCATGCAGATGACGTTGGCGACCTTGTGGTGTGACGACCCAAGGTCTGTTAGTCCATGGGGGATTATGACGTACATGTTGATGATGGCCGCAGGCCAGTTTTGCTACCCAATCTGATTCATCGTCTTGAGTGAATCCTATGATAGCTTGTTGCATATGATGTTCTCCCTTTGTGTTTATATTTAATTGCTTGCACGTGGGCTATTGCAAAGCACCCTATTACCATCCTGCATTTGATACGGCAGCAACGAGTATACAACCTTTTTAGGTTGCTTTACTTGCTAACATCCTTTTTAGGTTGTTAATGGCTTTAACAATCAAATTTGGTTGTTTGTGTTGCGCGTTGAACAAACATGGTTATACACTGGGCTTAAATTACACGCAACGACAGCCAAAGGTGGAATGCATGATTGCTGTTTTGACAGGAGATCTGGTGGACTCGACAAATATGTCGCGACAAGATTATCAACTGGCGATCAGATTGATGGAGCATTATATTCAAGTGTGTCAAAAACGCTTCAATACACGAGGGGAAATATATCGGGGAGATGCAATACAACTGATTTTCAGTCAGCCTCAATATGCAATGCGTGTCGCGATTGAATTGAAAAGCTTACTTATTTCGGCACCTGATGCAACAAAGCCCATCGGTATTACCCTGTCTGTTGGTTTAGGTGATCAACTGATTGAAGGTAGCACACCAAGCGTATCTCAAGGCTCTGCTTTTACGTTATCAGGGAGAGGATTGGACATTACCCCTAGCGGCCACATGAGTTTGCATCATGAAGGGAGCGACTTTTATGATGCCCTTGTATTGGCTACGCAATTTCTAGATCATTTATTGTGTTCTCATACAAAAATACAAGCCAATGTGTTGTACCACTACTTACTGGCGGATTACCCAACTCATTCGGAGTTGGCAACAGCTCTGGGCACTAGTCAGCAAAATGTGACTAAGCATTTAACCCGAATGGGTGCCGAGCTAGTTAAACAGTATTTAACCTTATACGAGGCCAAGGTGAACAATTAATGGAATTATTTTTATTGATGATCGTCGCCCATATATTAGGTGACTTTTATATTCAAAAAGACGCTTGGGTAACGTGCAGGAAACGTCATCATTTGGCATCTTGGGGCTTGCTCAAACATTTGCTGTCACACATTGTGCTATTGATTATTGTTTTGTGGATTGGCGGGGCGCTATCAGGACAAGGATTAATTGCCATTGCCTTGATTGGCTTTTCCCATCTGTTAATTGATTTATGGAAGTCCTATAAAACCGATAATTTATATTACTTTTTATTAGATCAGGTGCTTCACGTATTAGTTCTTTTAATCGCTTGGTCAGTACTTTCAGGTTTTACCTTGGCTGATATTAAAGCGCAGTTGTTACTGGTGCTCAACGTAAAATATTTGGCACTCGTTTGTGCTTATGTTATCGCCTGTCGCCCAGCATCAATTGCAATCTCTGTGGCATTAGGGAGTTATACAGCACAACTGGCTGACAAACAGTCTGGACTGGCTTCTGCTGGGCGCTGGATCGGCTACTTGGAACGTTGTCTAATTATCTCGTTTATCCTAATAGGTCAATTTGCTGGAGTAGGATTCTTACTTGCAGCCAAAACAATTTTTCGCTTTGGCGATTTAACCAAGGAAAAGGACATGAAACTAACTGAATATATGATGCTAGGCACTTTGTTGAGTTTTTCATGTGCTTTGTTATTGGGTTGGTGGGTCAATAGAAGTGTATTTTAGCTTTTAACACAAAGACTAAAGTGTTAATGAGATACTTAGTATCTTACGTTCGCCCTGTTCAATACGTGACACGCTATGCTCATATTTATCTGGCCTGAAAAAATAAATGCGTCCGAATAGATTTAGGATGCATTTCTGACAGCGAAAAACGCCACCCACTTTAGGTTGCTTCAACACGATGTTAAATTTGTAGTATTTACCATTAGGCACAGGATCAATATGTGTCATCACTTTGTGCTGATTAGGGTAGGTGACTAAGTATGCAGATATTCGTTTGGACGTAAATAATACCTTGTTGCGAACACGAGCGAGCAAGATGAACTCCATGACTAAATAGTTAAAAATAGATTATAACATCCACCGGTAATCGCTTTTTAATATACTTAACCCTTAGCTAGAACGATCGCTGCTAGCTTAGTGCTAACTTTCATGCACTCGGACACAACTTTTCCCTGCGTGCTTAGCCTCATATAACGCATCATCAGCGACCTTGATAAGGCGCTCTAAAGAGCGGGGTTTAGGCGAATGTGTTACCCCAAAACTCGCTGAAATAAACATATCAATATTATCTACAGACAGCGGATGACTAGCGATCATAGAGCAGGTTCTCTGAGCAATGATCCTTGCTTCTTCAAGTTTGGTCGACGGAAGTAAAATAACAAATTCTTCTCCTCCCCAGCGCGCGATAGCGTCATACTCACGTAATTCATTTTGCAGCAGCTGGGCGATTTTAATCAGTACCTTGTCACCTATATTATGACCGAAGGTATCGTTGACTTTCTTAAAGTTGTCAGCGTCTACCATAATAAGGCTAGCCTCTTGATTTGCCCTGACAATTTTATCAAAACGCCATTGAATATGAGCTCGATTATGCAGTTGAGTAAGGGGATCAAGTTGATGTTTTTTGGCGGTCTCACGTTCAAAAAAGCGAATGACCAAGTGCGCGACAACAAAGATTAAGAAGATAATCAATACTACAAAAGAGGTATGGCTGGTAAACGCCTCGGTACTGGCATCTTTACGCGATGACAACGGTGTTAGTATGTACATTTTCCAGCGCAATACTTTGATATCTATTTGCGCAATTAAGCTTGTATAGTCGGGGGTTTTAACAATAATATTATTTAGGCTAGGTAGGGCTTGCTGCTTTGGGGTTAATGCTTGGAACCAAGGTAACTGTTTGACTTGTAAGATACGCTTACCGTTAGCGAGTAACTTTGGGTCAGACGCCAATACTATGTCTTGCTTGTTATCTACAAATACAAAGTCATAACCAAATGAGTCTTTGTATCTATCAAAAGCATCTAAGAATGTTTTTAGGCGTTTACCAACGCCTATAAAACCGAGGAATTGTCCTTGATCATTAAACACTTTGACGTCGAAATAGATATGCACGTCTTGTCGATTACCTAGCGCTGCGGCCACATTTAGTGGTTGTTCTTTAACGCGAAAATACCACTCGACTTCACCTTCTTTTAACGCCAGTGTTGTGCCATTAGAATTGTATTGTGTACGACTGGTTTCGCTGGCAACAAAAAAGGTCATGTTGTAATCCATTGACATGCGCTTCACTAAAGCAAGTAGCGCACTATCGTCAATGGTATCGGCACTCATTAAATTACGCAGTGTTTGAGTATTGGCAATAACTTGCGCGGTATGCAAAGGTTTGACTAATTCTTCGGTAATTAAATCGAAAGCGGGTGACATAGACTGCTGCTGAAGACGGCTTTGCTCTTCCACTGAATCGGATAAGGTAAAATAGCCACTGATGCCAACGGCAATAGCCATAATAAACAACATGATGGGCACTTTGAAGCCAAAACGGGGCAAGCTACTTCGATTGTGTGTGCTCAACAGTAAAATCCGAGATAAAAACAGGTAGCAGATACTACGTGTTCTTCCAACCTATTTGAATACTATTTTAGTGGTAGTTTTTGAATAAAAAAACAGCCAAAATTTAGGCTTGATTATTTATGATGTATTAATGCTTTCACAAAGATTTGTTTTTGGCCTCAATCCATTGGGCCATATATTGGGTGCTTTTATGTTGATGGTGTTGCAACATACTACCTGTAAAGTTTTTTAGGCGATGTTCGGGTAAGTTTCTTTTTAATTGTTGTAGTTGATTAATAAGAGCAGGTCCAATATGTCGTTTATCAAAACGGGCCAATGCTTTGTTAGCTTTTATTTGTGTGCTATGCCACAACGTCGGATCTCGGTATAAAGCGATGGCTTGGTTGGCAATCTCTTGCGCGCTATTGGCTATCAAGCCCGGCCAATTTGCTTCAATGCACATACCTTCAGCACCAATCGAAGTTGTGACACTAGGGGTTTTACACAGCATGGCTTCAGCCAGTTTACCCTTGATACCAGCACCAAAACGCAAAGGAGCCAAGCAAATCCGTGCTTCGCTCATAACTGCCTTAGCATCCTCTGCCCAACCTTTAATATGAAAACCCTGTTTAGGGTTGTGTAATTGGGTAGCTTTGGGCGGTGGGTATGCGCCATACACATGTAATTCTGCCGCTGGGAGGGCTTGTTTTATGCGTGGCCATATTTCCGCTTTAAGCCACAATACGGCATTCCAATTGGGTTCATGGCGAAAATTACCTATGCTGATGAAATGCTGACGTTGTGAAAAAGTTTTGTTGTTGATTTGAGTGTCTGTATTTGCGATATCAAGCATAAAAGGACAATAGTAGAGCAGAAAATCTGGCACATTAAAGGTTTTAAGTAGTAATGCGAGTTCATAGTCAGAAATAATCAACGTTAAATCACAGCGGTAAATCGATGCCACCTCACGCAGCGCTATATCGCTTTTCAAATCGTGTTCAGTTACTGGCCGCTTTTGTTTCAACGCTTGATGGCGAGCATTTCGTAAACTGTGCATATCTTCTGTATCAAGAACTCGCAATGCGTCAGGGCAATGTTTAGCTACTCGCCAACCAAATTGCTCTTCTAGCATAAAGCGATCAAACAACACCATATCGGGGGTTTGACTCAAAATAAAGTCATCAAAACTAGCGCAATTCAGCACGATACTGTGCTCATTTATTCCTAATTGGGTGAGATCTATTTTATGTTCGCCTTGAAGCGCTGGACTCGCAAAGCTAACCGACCAACCTTGTTCAAGAAAAAGTGTTAATAGGCTCATCATATGCTGGCCTGCTGCTGACGAATTTGGTTCTGGCCAAACGTAGCCGATGACTAATACCTGTTGAATTGACATAGTGTTATCCCAGTTGATTCGCCAGTTGAACGCAGTTTCGGCCTGCTTTTTTGGCCGCATATAAGGCGACATCAGCTTGCTTCATTATGTCGCTGAACTGACTGTTTTGTTTGTTGCGTTGGGCAATACCAAAGCTGGCGGTAATCTTAACTGTTTTTCCTTGGGATTGATTGCTCGAGGAACGTTTTGGGGCTTTCTTGGGGCGAGGTTTATCTCGTAAAGCAATCGGATAATCGGCAATTAGTTGACGTGTTTTTTCAATGAAGGGCAGGGCTTCGTGGGGAGTTTTACGGGGAAATATCAATACGAATTCTTCCCCACCAAAGCGGAAAGCTTTGCCGCCACCGCCAACTTTATTTAAACGACTAGCCACAAGCCTTAGTACTTCGTCACCTACATCATGTCCATATGTGTCATTAAATTTTTTGAAATGGTCGATATCCGCCATCACTACAACATACTTTCGCCCGAGCGTATTCACGTATTGCATCAAAGCACGACGCGACGCAATCGTGGTGAGCTCATCTTTATATGCCATATTGAAACTGTCCTTTAATATGGCATATAGAAAACTAGTCGCTAGTGTTAGCGTTAGTACGTTATGCAATTCAAATTGTGTATACGCTGGCATCATGGCAACCAGCACAACGCCAAGTAGCAGCGCACCGTGGTTGTTGTCAGAGATATAGATAAATCTTAGAAAACAAAGAGTCAGTGTTAAAGACACTATTAACCATTCAAACGGGGTATATAGCGCATTTAACTGTGGATCAATATTATTAGCAAAAGTATATATTGGGCTAAGTAGGTTTTGTGCGACGTGAGGTAAATAGCTGAGCGTTATCCAGCTAAACCCAACAATAAAGAGTATTTTTACCAGCGCAATGACCATATTATATAGGGAAAATCCACTGTCTTTCGCAAAGCTTAAATAACTCAATAGCATTAATGTTATTAGCGGTAAGCGGCGGGAAAATTCAGCTGAAATGGCTATTTTTCCATGTGTAAAAAACAGTAATATAACGAGTAAATTACAGCACCAGAATAATCGACTACGGCCAAACAGCAATGCAACGACGGCGGCAACCGCTAATGCTAAGTACCCAATCCATGGTAGTGGAACGAACCAGTCGATTAGCAACGAACGTTGTGTTGCTACAAAATAAACAACAAGAATTAACAGCGCTGCATAAACAAAGATATGGCGGAAAATATTGTGTAAGTGGATCAAAGTGTCAGGCTCTAGCTTTGTGTAAACCGTTATTGTATGAAATTTTTGTTTGTTCCATAAGAGCATGTGTTAATTTGGAGCAAATTAAATGAATATTATCAATCTGTTAAAAGGAGCCGTATGTCGTCTCATGTGATTTTTGGAGCCGGGCTAATTGGCAGTTATATAGGTGCATGCATGCACCAATTGGGCGTAAATGTAGCGTTAGTTTGCCGTCCTACGATAAAACATAAATTGATATCGGGGGTAACGCTAACTGATTATCAAGAACATCATGCAAATGTTACAGGACTTAACTTTCTAGACACTGATGTATTAGCGCGTCTTGAGCCCGACCAATTAAAATGTGATTTTCTGTGGCTGACGGTAAAGTGTCAAAGCGTAGCGCAAGCAATACAAGATATTGCGCCATTAGTGAGCGATAAAACGGTCATTCTGTGTTGCCAAAATGGCTTAGGTTCAGAAAAACCAGTGCAAAATGCCTTTCCTAATAACGTGGTGTTACGCGTTATGGTGCCGTTTAATGTTGTTGAACTAAAAGCGGGACATTTACACCGCGGCTCACAAGGGCACTTAACCATTGAGCAAACTATCAAGGGGCAAGTCAGTGAAATTTTGCAAGAAAGGCTTAATAGCCCGTTATTACCTGTCGCACAGACTCATGATATGCAGGCGCTATTGTGGGCAAAACTTCAGTTAAACTTGGGGAATAGTATCAACGCTCTGGCCGACATCCCGGTAAAAAGTATGTTGCAACAGCGCGGATATCGCGTTGTTATTGCTACACTTATGCAAGAGTTGTTGACGGTAACTGACGAGCTTGGAATAGAATTACCGAAAGTGACTTCAGTACCGGCAAAAATAGTGCCTTATGTACTTAAGCTTCCGAACTTTCTATTTACGCTTGTTGCCAATAAGATGTTAGCCGTCGATCCAACTGTGAGAACTTCTATGTGGTGGGATATGTCGCAAGGGAAACCTACTGAGATCCATTATCTTAATGGAGCAGTGGTAAGTTCTGCCGAAAGGTTAGGGAAGAAGGCTCCTGCTAATAAACGCATTGTGACATTAATAGAATCTTTGACTAGCTCAAACGGAGCGAAAAAAGATTTACTTAATCTTGCCCGCCCTATTAGTGCTAAACAGCTACAAAATTTTATCCGAAAACGTTAGATTCCGCCTTGTAACTTTGGTTTAAGGTTGTCAACCCACATAGCCGTAGCGCCACAAATTGCGACGGGCATAACCAAAAAATTCACTATGGGGATCATCGAAAAAATGCTGACCGCAAAACCAAAGCTAAAACAGTTCCCACGGCTTTGATTGAGCGTTCTACGCATATCTTTAAAGGATATTTTGTGATTATCGAAGGGGTAATCACAATATTGAATAGCCATCATCCAGGCACTAAACAAAAACCATAACACTTGCCCAATCACAGGTAAGATAAAGAACAATAATAGAAAGCCAATAGCGCGCGGTACGTAGTAAGTTAACTTTGAAAATTCACGGCCTAATGTGCGGGGAATATCTTTTACTACGTCCAATACGCCAGTATCTCCCAAATCTTGTCCCGTAAGGTGTTTTTCTACTTTCTCGGCCAATAAACCATTAAACGGTGCTGCTATCCAGTTGGCTAATGTGCCAAAGATAAGTGCAAAAACTAATAGAATGCTTACCACTGCTAACGGCCAGATAATGTAGCTTAATGCCGTTTTCAACCAACCTAACCAGTCGGGGATCAGCCCCACCAACCAAATGATTGCACCATCTATTTGACCAAAAAGGGCATAGAGAGCGACAGCAAATAAAATTAGATTCACTGTTAAGGGAATAAATACGAAGCGCTTTAGGCCCTTAGTCTGGATAAGAGAAAAGCCTTGTAGGAAGTAATTCACGGTTTAACCTCTTTTGTATACAAATTGTGCATTTAATTGTCGCTGGCCAAAAATTATCTAATACCTTGAATTAATTGGCAAATATCGATGCGAACTTAAGGTATTATACCCACGAAGTACTGTGCAGCAAAACGTCAATTGTTACACGGAGTGAGTTTTGCTACATTTTCACTGTTTCCCATAATAACGATAAACTGGAATTATCTTTTTATTCATGCGTTTAAAGAAAATAAAGCTTGCGGGGTTTAAGTCATTTGTTGACCCTACCAGTATTCCCTTTGTAGAAGATATGACTGCGATTGTCGGGCCTAATGGCTGCGGTAAATCAAACGTTATTGACGCTGTGCGCTGGGTTTTAGGGGAAAGCTCAGCCAAAAACCTCCGCGGCGATGCGATGGTAGACGTTATTTTCAACGGTTCAAGCGCACGAAAACCTGTCTCCCAATGCACAGTCGAACTGGTTTTTGATAATACCTCAGGGCGTATTCAAGGTGAATTCGCCAGCTATAATGAAATTTCAGTTAAGCGTTTGGTGAGTAAAGATGGGCAATCTAACTATTTCCTAAATAATAGTAAGTGCCGCCGCAGAGACGTAACCGATTTGTTTCTTGGAACGGGGTTAGGTCCTCGTAGTTACGCCATTATTGAGCAAGGGACTATTTCGCGCTTAATCGAATCTAAACCACAGGAATTGCGGGTTTTTATTGAGGAAGCTGCTGGGATTTCCAAGTATAAAGAGCGCCGTCGTGAGACCGAAACTCGTATTCGGCACACTAAGGAAAACCTAGAGCGCCTGGAAGATGTGCGAGGTGAACTTGGTACTCAATTGCAAAAACTTGAGAAACAAGCCTTAGCGGCTAAGCGTTATAAAGAGCTAAAACATCAAGAACGCCAATACCGCTCAGAATTAGCGGCTATCCGCTGGTTAAATTTTAACGACGCCATCGTGAAGTTAGAACGCCAAGCACAGCAGCAAGAAACAGATCTTGAAGCTTTTATTGCCCGTCAACGAGGCGATGAAAAAGAAATTACAAATTACCGAACTCGCCAGCAAGAGCACAAACTGCAGTTACAAGACACCCAGCAAGCTTATTTTCGTTTGAGTAACGATATCACGCGTCTCGAGCAAAATCAGTTGCATAACAAGCAGCGCATAGCGCAAATTAATCAAGAGCTTGTTACGTTACAAGAGGCCATAATGGAGAGCGAGAAAGAGCATGGTAATAGCGCCCAGCGGCTATTAGATTTAACGGCCATCATTGATCAACATGAGCCAGAACATGCTTTAACTGAACAGGTATTAGAAGATGCCGCTTGGGAATTGCAAAGTGGTGAAGAGCGATTAGCGGGCAAGCAACATCAGTGGCGAGAACAAGAACAAAGCCATCAGAAATATAAACAGCAAGCACAAAGCTATCATGGCAAGATTCAATCTACCATGGCCATGCAGATGCGTACTCAAGAACGTATAAGTGAAATAAACGCTGAGATAAAAAGTTTGCAGATTGCTGATTTTGAACTGCAAATTGAAGTTGCAAACAAGGCCCAACAATATAAAAAAGTAAAGTTTGATGACGCACAATTACGTTATCAAACCCTTAGTGAAAAGCTTCATCAAGCTGAGCTTAATTGGCGTGAATGTAGCGAGCACAAAAGCCAAGCGAGTGGCGAGCTCCATGCAGTAGATGCGCAAATAGCTGCGCTACAAAGCGTGCAAGATTTGGCAAATGGGCATCAGGACCTGCAACAGGCACTTCATGACGAAAACATAGCAACTAAGCCGTGGCAGACTTCAATAAAGGTCACTCCTGGGTGGGAAAAAGCGCTCGAAACTGTTACCGCGCACTGGCAGAATGCCTTGCTGGTTGAGCACGCTGACGATATTGACAGCGTGCTGCTACAAAATGAAATGCATGGATTAGTAGTGGTCTTTGAGGATGCTAAAGCGCTCGAAACAAAAGTAAATACCTTAAGTTCAGTGCTCAATGATTGTTATTATCCTAAGTGGATGGGGGATATCAAAATTGCGCTAACCCGAGAAGAAGCACTGGCTGAGCGCGTTACATTAGATACTGGTCAAAGTGTAATAAGTCCTGATGGGTTATGGGCTGGTCGTGATTGGTTATTTGATGGTTGTGCAGATGAGCACAGTGGCACTATACAAAGGGCAAATGCCATCACAGTACTTGAAACGACACGCCCAGATAGGCAATCTGTCTTGGCTCTTGCTGTAGATGCGAGCGAACAAGCAGTGCAGGATGTTGACCGATTAAACCAAGAAAAAGAGGACGCTAACCGATCCCTTGCAGACTGTTCTGATGAGCTGAATAAAAGCAAAAATCACGTTCAGTGGTTAGTGCAACAACAGCAAAGCGATAGTCATCGACAGCGTAAACTCGAGGCTGAATTGCTCCGACAGCAGGAAGTACTTAACCAAGAAGAGTTACAGCTCGCTGAATTTACTGCGCAAACCGAAGAGCTGGCTGATACTTTGATGACAATGCAAGAGCAGCAAATCGTAATTGAGCAACAGCGTGATTCGCTGAACAATCAAATAAGAGAGCAGCGGCATCAGCTGGATAATTTAAAAAATCAACAGCATCAACATGCATTGACGTTAAAAGGCCAACAAGCCGAACAACAAAATTTGCAAGTTATACAGGCCCGGGAAAGTGCTCAGTTACAAAACATGTTCTACAAAAAAGAGCAACTGGCCACCGAGCTTAAGCAATTATCTACCCCACTGGATGAACAAGTGGATTTGCTGCAAACATTGTTGCTTGAACACAAAGAGTTGGACGCAAAACAGCAAAAACTGCAGATTATGCTGGGCGAAATCGAGCATGAACTTGGTTTGATAGAAAAAGGTCAGCAAGGAATAAATACTCAGATTCAACAAATGCAGCAAAATGTGCAAAACACTAAATTGGAATGCGAAGGTTATCGCGTTCGAGCCAATAGTATTGTCGATCAGTTAAATGAGATGAAAGTTCAGCTCGAGCCATTGCTTGAGACTCTTAGTGACGCCGCTGATGAAAAACAATGGCAAAAATACTTAGAACGAACCGTCGCAGATGTTGCGAGATTAGGGGCTGTTAATCTGGCTGCGGTGGAAGAGTACGATGTTCAAGCTCAACGTAAACAACACTTAGATGAACAAAATCAAGATCTTGAGTCAGCACTTGAGACATTAGAACAAGCTATCCGTAAAATTGATAAAGAAACCAGAAGTCGCTTTAAAAATACCTTTGATCAGGTTAATAATGGTCTACAAACTTTGTTTCCCAAGGTGTTTGGTGGTGGCTCGGCTTATTTGGCATTAACAGATGATGATTTATTGGAAACGGGGGTGAGTATTATGGCAAGACCACCGGGTAAGAAAAATAGTACAATTCATCTGCTTTCTGGTGGAGAAAAAGCTTTGACCGCTTTATCATTGGTGTTTGCTATTTTCCAACTGAACCCCGCACCATTTTGTTTATTAGATGAAGTGGATGCGCCATTAGATGATGCTAATGTGGGGCGTTTTTGTAAGTTGGTCAGTGAAATGTCAAGTAGTGTGCAATTTATTTATATCACCCATAACAAAATTGCGATGGAAATGGCGAGTCACTTAACGGGAGTAACCATGGCGGAACCAGGTGTTTCACGTATGGTAGCTGTTGATGTTGAACAAGCGTTAGCTATTGCGCAAGCATAACAAAAGGGTATGAGTTAATTCGATGGAAGATGTATTACGTTGGACGTTATTTATAGTAGGCACCTGCGCGATTGCTGGGGTGTTAGTTCATGGTTTGTGGGTTTCTCGAAAGTCTTCGGACAAGCACACAAGCAAAGGCAAAGTAAGGCGCTCTAATAACGAAGCGCCTGAACCGCGATTCTCGTTGGATGAGGATGTCGATTTAAATCAAAGCGCAACGGGTAAGCGTGATTTTGATGATTTAGGTGTTGGTCCTGTGCGGGTGGTCAGCAGCGCTCAAACTTCGGGCGAGCAATCTCAACCAAATCTTGAAAATGACTTAGTCGATACCGCGGTTGAGCAAACGCAGTTCGATACCAAACATGAAGATGACAGGCAGGTTCAATTAAACCGCGAAGTCGTACTCGAAAAAGACAACGAAGATGGACTAAAGTCGGCTACGTCCGAGGCATCACCCGCTGAGCACCTTGAACCTAAGGTTGCTGTGGCGCCAGGTAAAGTGTACGCCTCGGTAGTAACCCAACCTAAGCCTGAATATGCGGCGCAGGCTAATCATTACACTCATGCTGGCGCACGGCAATCACGGGACATACCTGAGCCCCCTACGTTTTTGTTAAAGGGAGGGCAACATGTTTCTGATAATATCGCTGAAAATTCAGGTGCGCAGCCTCAAGTCTCAAAGCCAAGTAATGCTAGTGTACAATATAGCCCTAGGTCTGTTACACCCACGCAGCAGGTTGAAGCCGATGTGACGGAACGTGCGTTACATAGCCGCAAAAATGAGACTGCGAATCGCAAGCGAAAAGAACCTAAATTCGCTGATGATCAATTGAATATCGATTTCGATGAGCAGCAAGCTGACAATAGTAAAGCACCTGCTAATGCTCAATCCAATGAAACTCAGGCGAACGTAGCTGAACAGCCTCAAGAAGTTTTGGTCCTAAACGTTAAGACTCCAGATGACGAGCCTATCCAAGGTGCGAGCTTATTACCAATGTTGCTTACCCTCGGATTCAAATTTGGTGATCAAGATATCTTTCATCGTCATGTAAATGCCAATGGTAAAGGCCCTGTATTATTTAGCTTAGCAAATATGTTTAAGCCAGGCGTATTTGATATCGATCATCTTGAAACATTCACCACACAGGGTGTGTCGTTATTTATGATTTTGCCCATTGAAGGTGACCCTCATCAGGTTTTCAATATGATGCATAATGCAACACGCAAAATCGCCGATGAATTTAATGGTCAAATTCTTGATGGACGTCGGAGTATGTTGACCAAACAAGGCTTGCAGCAATACGTTGAACGCATTCGCGAGTTCGAACGTAAGCGAATGATACGTCGCTAATCTGGGAGCTTAGGCTCCCTATTTTCTTTGAATATCTTGGAACATCTATATGTCTAATGCTTTGTCACCTGCCCAAAGGTTGACGCAACTCATCAATACGATCAGCGAATATAATTATCAGTACTACGTTGCGGATAATCCGACCGTACCCGATGCCGAGTATGATCGTTTAATGCGCGAATTACTTGAAATAGAAACCGCCCATCCTGATCTACGTAACCCTGATTCTCCTTCACAAAAAGTAGGGGGAGCTGCGCTGAGCGCATTTGAACAAATTGAGCATGAAGTGCCCATGTTGTCTCTTGACAATGCCTTCGATGAAGGCGATATGGTAGCGTTTGAAAAACGTATAAAAGACCGATTAAACATCACTGACGAGATCAGCTTTAGTTGTGAGCCTAAGCTTGATGGCTTAGCGGTCAGTATCTTGTATGAAAACGGTAAGTTAGTGCGCGCAGCTACTCGTGGTGACGGTCGCGTTGGTGAGAATATTACTTCAAATGTACGCACTATAGCCAATGTACCCCTTAGCCTGCGTGGCGATACATACCCGAGTCGTTTGGAAGTGCGTGGCGAAGTGATTATGACTCGCTCGGGTTTCATTAAGTTAAACGAGGCGCAAATTAGCAAAGGAAAAAAACCGTTTGTGAATCCACGGAATGCGGCAGCGGGGAGCCTACGTCAGCTTGACCCTCGAATCACAGCAGCGCGACCGCTGTTGTTTTATAGTTATTCGTTGGGATTAGTTGAGAATGAAAAACAGCCTTTGGACATCACTCATTCAGCACGCTTGAAGCAATTAAGCGAGTGGGGTTTACCGTTAAGCAAAGAGCTGGAAACTGCCCAAGGGGCGAGTGAATGCTTAACCTATTTTCACAAAATAGGCGGGCTGCGAAGTCAACTAAGCTACGATATTGATGGTGTGGTTTTCAAAGTTGATAATATCGAGATGCAACAAGCTTTAGGCTTTGTTGCGCGTGCACCGCGTTGGGCCATAGCACATAAATTTCCAGCGCAAGAAGAAATGAGCACCTTGCTAGATGTTGAGTTTCAGGTAGGGCGGACCGGCGCAATCACGCCTGTTGCGCGTCTTGCACCAACCTTTGTTGGTGGCGTTACAGTATCGAATGCGACACTTCATAACCAAGATGAAATTAACCGACTCGGCATCATGATTGGTGACACAGTCATTATTCGCCGGGCAGGAGACGTTATTCCACAAGTCGTAGCGATAGTGGCTGACAAACGCCCCGAAGACGCGCGCGAGATTGTGTTTCCAGTAGTATGCCCAGTTTGCGAGTCAGCAATAGAAAAGCTCGAAGGTGAAGCCGTTGCTCGCTGTACAGGCGGTCTCTATTGCAAAGCACAACGAAAAGAAGCGATGAAACATTTCGCTTCCCGCAAAGCCCTTGATGTTGATGGGCTAGGGGATAAGCTAATTGAACAACTCGTTGATGCTGACATGGTAAAAAGCCCTGCAGACTTCTTTAACTTGGACATCGCTCCTCTGTCGAGTATGGAGCGCATGGGCGAGAAATCTGCCGTTAATCTGGTTAATGCCTTAGAAAAGAGTAAAAAAACAACATTGGCTAAATTCCTTTATTCTCTTGGTATCCGGGAGGTGGGTGAGGCAACGGCTCAAAATTTAGCACAACACTTTTTAACCTTAGAAGACATCGAACAAGCGGATATTGAATCTCTTCAAACTGTCTCCGACGTCGGAGTTATCGTTGCACAGCATGTGTTTAACTTTTTTCGCGAAGGGCACAACCTTGATGTTATAAAAGCACTGTTAGCAGCAGGTGTGCATTGGCCAAAAATTAGTAAAATTGCACTGGATACGTTACCCCTCGCCGGACAAGTTTATGTTTTAACAGGCACGTTAAACGTCATGGATCGAAATCAGGCGAAAGCTAAATTACAAGCCCTTGGAGCCAAGGTCGCCGGTAGCGTTTCAGCGAAAACAAGTTGTTTAGTTGCTGGCGAAAAAGCGGGTTCAAAACTGACTAAAGCACAGGATTTAGGCGTCAAAGTTATGAATGAAGACGAGATGCTGAAAATGTTTATTGAACTCGAAGGTTAACCCATGGATACCTCAATTATATTTGAAGCCTTAGCTGGTTTAACGCGTTGGGTGAGCCCGTATTATGCTGAGATTGCCATGACCATAGTCGCTACTGTACTGGTGATTTATGGAGATATACTCAACAAAAAAATTAAGCATATTTTGGCGCCATATCATTTTATTGTGCGCACTTTGGTATTTGTCCTTATTTGTGCATTCGGTTATGGGGCACTTGTTATATTCACCACGCCTCACGTGAAGCTCGTACTGCTGATGATCCCCAGCTTGTATCGGGGTATATGCATTATTAGTGTATTTTTGATGTTAGGGTATTTAGCGGAGAACAGGCGCTATATTTAACGCGCGGTTTAGGCGGTGATATCAATATTAGGCAGATAATAATTGTATGTCGTGTCTGCCTCGTTCTAGAAGAAGTTGACGGTTTTAAGCCAGCATTTTCCGCTGGCTTTTTATTATTTTTTGAGTCTGGCTCTGCTTGCAGCGTACTTAGCTTGGCGGACTTGCCATGCTTTAACCACTGACCAACGCCAGATGTAATTCAATCCGAAAAAGCCCGCTAAACCAAAGACAATAGAACATACACCACAACCAAGCAAAAATGCAGGTCCAATAGTCTCAATGCTCTGTACGACCCAATCCCAACTTAACTGGAAATGAAAGGCTTGAGTATCAGTCCCCAATATAGTGGCGCCGACGAGATATGCACCATAAAAAATAGGTGGCATCGTAAAAGGATTTGTTATCCACACGGTTGCCACAGAAAGCGGTAAATTTACTCTTAGAGGGATAGCTGCCCCTGCGGCCAGCCACATTTGAAACGGGACAGGCCAAAATGCGAAAAATAGCCCAACGCCAAAAGCCCCTGATGCTGACCGACGATTCAGATGCCAAAGATTAGGATCGTGCAACAGAGTACCAAATACCTTCAATGCTTTTTGCTTTTTAATTTTATGATGATCAGGTAAGAAGCGTCTAATAAACTTTTTCAGCATAATTCTCTATAATAAGTTGTGAAGTGATACAAAGGATGTGCCTAGCACTATGGACGGTAGACTTTTCAGTTTTATTGCAGCCAGTATGTCCGCCTTATTTTGGTTGTCGCTTCCTGCGTTGTTCATTCTACCAATAATCCTATGTCTTATCATACTGCTGTGGCGTTGGTCGCACATTATTTCAAATTACCAGCGCGTTAAAAACCTGAGTATTTGCTTTTTACTTGGCATTTTTTGGATGGCAAGTGTAGGCCATTGGCAGCAAACTTGGCAACTCCAAGAAGATGATTTTACGCAAGGGATTTGGGTTAAGGGGAAAGTTGCCAGCTTAATTGATAGTCAAACAAACACACGTTTTAACCTTGATATCTCGAATGTTGATGAGCGGTTATTGATACCCAAAAGACGTATCAGAGTAAGTTGGACCAAGCCTATGTGGCCGATAAAACAAGGTCACGTGGTGCAGTTATGGGTAAAACTAAAGCCACCTCATGGTTTAGCCAATCAAGGCGCTTTTCATTATCAACAATGGTTATTTAGTCAAGGAATAGTGGCTACAGGCTACGTTAAAGCAAATAAAAACAATAGCTTACTTGAATCAAGCGTTAGCTTACGGCAACGTTTACTTGATCAGATTATGGCGACACACCTTACCACTGTACCTTGGATAGCTGCATTAGCATTGGGGCATCGAGGTTTACTTACCCCTGATGACTGGCTATTAGTACAGCGAACTGGTATTGCCCATTTAATTGCCATTTCTGGATTGCATTTAGCGCTTGTGGCAAGCCTATGCTATTTATTTATCGCCACAGTCTTACTTTTTTGTTACCGAGTGTTAATCAACTCGCAAAAAGTAAATTTCTACCTTACTAGCGTCGGCATTACCTTATTGGCAACCCTTGGTTATGCTTATTTAGCGGGGTTAGGATTACCCGCAATGCGAGCATGGTTGATGTTAACATTGGCCGCATTTTTACTCTTTACGCGGACACATTGGGCGTTTAAACGTATTTTTTTGGTCAGTGTCAGCGGGTTTATCTTACTATTCCCTTTAAGCTTATTTGGTCAAAGTTTTTGGCTGAGTTTCAGCGCTATATTGATTATTGGCTTTGTTTTTTGGCGATGGCCAATAAGACATATTGGATTTTCAATTAAGGCATGGTTTGCAGGAATGTGCCGTTTACAACTGGCCTTAAGCATTTTGATGCTGCCATTGGTTGCTTGGCAATTTTCTTTTATTTCGTTGGTTGCACCTTTGGTCAATTTAATTGCGGTGCCAATAGTGACATTGATTTTAGTCCCTTTATGTTTGCTGGCAATCATGATGATGCTGTTTTCATTATCGCAATATCAAGCAGTATTGAGCTTAGTTGATAAAGGACTGATTTTCTCGCTTGATATTTTAACAGCTGCCAGTGACTGGTCAGGTGCGGCGCTAAATATTCAAGCTATACCAGCATTAGCATGGATTGGTTTCACATTAGCAACCGTCACTATGTTGTTACCTAAAGGGTTGGTTCCAAAGATCGCTGTGTTGGTGCTTTGTATACCTCTGCTGAGTTTTGGTTTGCGTACCCAATCAACACAATGGCAGGTTAATGTGTTAGATGTAGGTCAGGGCTTGTCGGTAGTCATAAGCAGATACAATAAAGCGTTGGTATACGATGTAGGTGCGTCTTATCCCAGTGGTTTTAATATGGCCGATAGTGCGCTTGTACCTTATTTGCGAAGCCGAGGCATAAGTGAAGTTAACGCGTTGGTACTCAGCCATTTTGATAACGACCATAGTGGCAGCTTACCAGCACTTCGACGTGCTATGCCAATATCACAAACCTACACCACAAAAGATGTGTGCCGTCAGAGCTGGAAGCTTAAATGGCAAGGACTTAATATATTTGCTTTATGGCCCGATGATCCAACGTTGCATAGCGATAACAATAGCTCATGTGTACTGCAAATAACGGATGGTTTTACTCAAGTATTGTTAACTGGGGATATAGATGCGTCCGTGGAGCAAAAACTGGTGAGCCACTATGGGAAGTTATTGCAATCACATATTTTGCTTGCGCCTCATCATGGAAGCAATACTTCATCGTCATGGGAATTTATTAATGCGGTGGCGCCTGATTATGTCATTTTTAGTCAGGGCTTTATGAACCGTTGGGGATTTCCTAGAAACGAAGTGCTTAAACGCTATCAACAAACCGATGCCACGTTGTTTCGTACCTCAGAGCAGGGACAAATACAGCTAACTATCGGTAATGGAGCGATTAAAGTGAAAAAATTTCGAGAGGATATATATCCTTATTGGTATGCAAATCACTAGATTGATTGAAAATTAAGCATTAAATAATTGATAGTTGGGGAAATTCCCCCTAACAGTTACAATATCATCGTATAACCTTAACTAAGTCGAATTATAACGCTTTCATGACACATAATTTACCGTCTCAAAATGTATTCAAACGCTTCGCCGTTTACCTAAAAGACTTCAAGTTGGCCTTTGCTGTTGCCGTTATTGGCATGGTGGGCTACTCGCTGATCGACGCTTACGTGATATCACTGCTGCAACCAATCATTGATGGTAATGGCGGTAAATGGGATTATGACTACCTGCGCTTAGCTGCATATTTCGTCATACCGGTGTTTATGGCCCGCGGCATATTTAATTTTATGGGTACGTACACCCTTTCTTGGATATCAAGTCAGGTTGTGATGAAAATGCGTGAGCAATTGTTTCACCAGTACATGCATTTGCCCGTTGCATTCCACGACCATCACCCATCAGGTCAGCTTATCTCAAAAGTAATCTACGATACTGAACAGGTAGCTGGCGCTGCCGGCAAAGCGTTCTTGACCTTAGTCAGAGAAGGCGCTTTGGTGTTTGGATTATTATTTTGGATGTTCTACCACTCTTGGCAATTAGCGTTAGTGTTTATTCTGATTGGTCCTTTGGTGGCAGTGATAGTCTCGAGCGTCAGTAAACGCTTTCGCTTAGTCAGTAAAAATATTCAGCACGCGATGGGCAATTTAACCTCTTCTGCAGAACAGATAATTAAAGGTCATAAAGTGGTGCTCATGTTTGGTGGCCAAGACTTAGAAGCATCGCGCTTTGCTAAGAAGAATAATCATAACCGTCAACAGAATATGAAATTGGTCATAGCGCAAATTTTAAGTGTTTCATCGATTCAAGTTATCGCATCTGTGGCACTTGCGGTGGTGTTGTACATATCTAGTAAACCTAATTTTATTACTGATTTGACCCCCGGGACTTTTGTTACCGTCGTTGTGGCGATGACCATGTTACTTAAACCGTTGAAGCAGCTCACTACCGTCAATAGTGAGTTTCAAAAAGGTATGGCGGCTTGTGTGAGTATTTTTTCCATACTTGATAATCCTATCGAAAAAGACACTGGGACTAAAGCACTGGATAAAGCCAAAGGTAAATTGGAATTTAGGGACGTGACGTTTCACTATCCTAATAAAGATGATGCGGCTATAACGGATATGTCGTTCACTGTTGAACCCGGTAAAATGTTTGCGTTGGTGGGCCGTTCTGGCAGTGGTAAATCGACCATATCGAGTTTGCTGACACGTTTTTACGATGTAGACCAAGGCACTATTTTACTTGACGATGTACCGCTGCAAGATTTCAAACTGAAAGATTTGCGACGTCAGTTTGCATTGGTGTCGCAACATGTGACCCTATTTAATGACACTATTGCGAATAATATTGCCTATGGCTCTGAAGGGCGCGTGACTTCCGAACAGATTCTAGCAGCGGCTAAAACCGCTCATGCATTAGAATTTATTGACCAATTACCCAAAGGCATGGATACCCTTATCGGTGAAAACGGTTTGATGTTATCGGGAGGGCAACGTCAACGCCTAGCTATCGCCCGAGCAGTCTTGTTAGATGCCCCTGTGCTGATCCTCGATGAAGCGACTTCGGCACTTGATACCGAATCAGAACGGTTGATTCAGGATGCATTGGAAACGTTACAACAAGACCGCACTAGTATAGTGGTTGCACATCGCCTTTCCACTATCGAAAGTGCTGACCAAATCTTAGTTATCGAAAAAGGCTGTATTTTAGAGCAGGGTAGTCATGGTTCGTTACTGTCTCAAGATGGTGCCTACGCGCAATTACACAAATTACAATTTGGTGACGGACCAATCGCGTCGTGAGAATAATAGAAAGGGTTTGGTATCAGCATCCTTGGTACAAATGGCCTGTTTTTATTATGCTTTTTCCTTTAACTATATTGTTTTGGGCCGTATCACGCGCGCGTAAAGTGGCATATTCAATGGGATTAAAGGCATCTGTTAAGGTTTCCGCTCCGGTTATTATTGTGGGAAATATCAGTGTCGGCGGTAATGGGAAAACGCCTATGGTAGTCCATTTAGCTCAGTTTTTGACTGAAAATGGTTACCGGCCTGGCGTGTTGAGTCGAGGCTATGGTGGACACAGTGACCAATATCCATGCACCGTTACATCAACCAGCGAACCGACCGAAGTAGGGGACGAACCTGTATTAATGCGCCAGCATATAACTTGCCCAATGGTGGTCGATCCCAAACGAGCCAGAGGCGCGCAGTTTTTAATAGATACTCATCATTGTGATGTAATTATTTGTGACGATGGCCTACAACACTACGCACTACAACGCGATATTGAAATAGTGGTGATGGACGGTAAGCGCCGTACAGGCAACCACTTTTTGATGCCTAGTGGGCCACTTCGTGAAACAAGATTTCGACTTGCCGAAGTCGATTTTGTGGTAATTAATGGCGAGCGTGCTTCAGAAAATGAACATCTGATGCAACTTGTACCAGGGCAATTGGTGAATTTGAAATACCCAAATCAGCGTTTGTCCTTAGAACAACTTGATTCGCCGATAGTTGCGGCGGCTGGTATTGGTCATCCGCAGCGTTTTTATCGGTTACTCGAGCAACACGCAGTGGTGATAAAAGAATGCCTAAGTTTCGCAGATCATCATGATTTCCAAGAGGGCGATTTGCCACAAGAACGCGTGTTAATGACAGAAAAAGACGCGGTTAAGTGTCAGCAATTTGCATACGACGATTGGTGGTATTTACCTGTTAATGCCAAGCTTGATATAAATTTTGACCGACAATTATTAATAAAATTACGCAACAAAGAAGTGAGATGAACATGGCGTTTGATAAAAAATTACTTGAAATTGTGGCCTGTCCGGTTTGTAAAGGCGTGCTCGTTTTAGATAAAACTGCGGCGGGAGCTGAGCGTCTGGTCTGTCGATTTGATCGTCTTGCTTATCCCATCGAGCATAATATTCCCGTGCTGCTTGAAACCGAAGCGCTGGCATTATCTAGTGAAGAATTAGAGAAAATCACCAAGTAGGACGACAACATGAATTTCAATGTAATCATTCCAGCGCGTTATGCATCGACTCGATTTCCAGGTAAACCTTTAGTTGAAATTAATGGCAAACCGATGGTTCAGCATGTGTACCAGAGGGCGATAGAATCGGGTGCATCCAATATTGTTGTAGCTACAGATGATGCGCGGATTGCTAAAGTTGTCAGTGACTTTGGCGGACAATACTGTATGACGGGTGCTCATCATGAATCAGGCACTGAACGTCTTGCTGAAGTGGTGGAAATGCAAAATATGTTGGCGCAAGAAATTGTGGTCAATGTGCAAGGCGATGAACCCTTTATCCCTGCAGCAAATATACAACAGGTAGCTGAAAACCTTCATCATCACCAGCAGGCTGAAATGGCAACTCTTGCCGTTAAAATTGTTGATGTGGAAGAAGCGTTTAATCCCAACGTGGTAAAAGTTGTATTAGATAAGCAAGGTTACGCGATGTACTTTACGCGAGCTACGATTCCTTACGACCGTGCCCGTTTCTTAGATGAAGATAGCATCGATGAAATTGGTGACTATTATCTTCGCCATGTGGGTATATATGCTTATAGAGCTGGGTTTATCAAGCAATATGTGAATATGTCACCTTCTGGATTAGAGCAAATTGAATCCTTAGAACAGCTTCGTGTTTTGTGGCACGGTGAAAAAATACATGTGGATATTGCTCGTCAAACGCCACCAACGGGAATTGATACCCCTGAAGACTTGAAACGGTTATTGGCTGACTCAAGCATTCTTTGACGTCTCTTATTACTAGGCTGGTTAAGGGGTGAAACGGTGTTAAATATTGCAACAGGTGAGAATCGTGTATTACGACTTGAATTTGTAAAGCATTATCTTGCCAATATCAAACATCTATATTAGTGATAACAGATCTTTATGGGTCATCTAACATTTACTTTTAAGCGATATTTCCAGGGGCATATATGTCGATAAATGCAATAGAGAAAATTGAATTGGGGGTATTCCCTACACCTGTTCATAAGTTACCCCGGCTTTCTGCTTATTTAGGTGGTCCTCAAATTTATATTAAACGCGATGACTTGACCGGATTGGCCCTTGGTGGCAATAAAACTCGCAAACTCGAATACTTACTGGCGGATGCACTGGCGACAGGATGTGATTGCGTGATCACCGCTGGCGCAGCTCAGTCTAATCACTGCCGCCAAACGGCTGCTGGTGCAGCGAAACTAGGGTTAACTTGTCATTTAGTGCTAGGAGGGCAGGCGCCTGATTTGGCGAACGGCAATTTGTTGCTCGACCAACTTTTTGCTGCGCATATTCACTGGAGTGGCGAAAAGCGTAAAGGCGAGGATATCCCTGCGTTGGTTGACCAGTTGCGTGCTCAAGGTAAGAAGCCTTACGTTGTCCCTTATGGCGGTTCAAATACTATTGGTGCATTAGGCTTTATTCATGCTTACTCAGAATTGATGATTCAGTGCGATGCTTTCGCTCAGGACGTGCAGTTTTCCGACATTGTATTTGCCTCAAGCTCTGGAGCAACACACTGTGGACTAGTCCTAGGTAAGCAAATTAACAATGGCAACAGCAATATTCTCGGCATTAATATCGATAAAGACGAACAGGGTAAAGATACCTATAAAAGTCAGTTGCAACAATTGATAGAGCACAGTGCGTCTCAATTGGCTATTGATTACAACGGATCAATAGACGACCTACACTTGATTGATGATTATATTGGTCAAGGATATGGCGTGGTTGGAAGCTTAGAACGCGAAGCGATCGCATTATGTGCCCAGTACGAAGGGATTTTACTTGACCCTGTTTATACCGGAAGAGCAATGGGCGGGTTAATCGATATGATCCGTCGTAAGCAATTTAAAGCAGATAGCAATGTACTTTTTTGGCATACCGGTGGTGCGCCAGCTATATTTGCCTATGCTGATGCTTTGCAGTAGTTTGTTTGTTTTTTGAACGTCTGAATGTAACTAACACATATCAGTTTCGTTTTATCGCTGTAATGCACGATTTTTGTGCAATATAGCCGATATAGTGGTAGATAAATTTTTTTTGAGCCACTATTGTTTACCCCTACTTTAGTCTAATGGTTTGGTGATTTTGTGAAAGTGTTGTTGGCGGTAAGCGTCTTTGTTTGGTTGAGTACGTTTTACGCTTATGCTGAGCAAAGCGAAGATATTGAAAAATTTATTATTGCCGCCCAAGCTGCTACCTATGATTGCCCCAAAAGCGATATTACGCTCGCGCTCGATAACTATCTTGCATCTGATGATTTGGACAAAGACCAGCACGATAGGCTGAATCTCATAAAATCTCATTCGCTGATCTGTGTTGGGCAATATGAACATGCTCGAGATATTCTCAATCAGCTATTTAACGACGACTCAATCGACAAAAGCAGTGCTTTATATGCCGGAGCCGTTTATCAATTGGGTTTTATTTACGATGTGCAGGAAAACCCCAAACGGTGTGATTATTATTCTCAAGCTGAGTCGTTAGCTCGAGACCGTTATTCGGATATTTACCTCAGTGCACAACTAGGTTTGATCACGGTATGTAATCAAAATAACACTGATATTTCGGTGAAATTGGGCAAACTCTATTCATTATTGGAAAAGTTTGTCGAATTGGGCGACGTCGCGGCTATTGCGCATATTCATAATAATATCGGATTGCTGTACGGCGGTATTGGGCAAAATGAGCTAGCCGCGGAGCAGTACTTGAAGTCTTATTATATGGGGCTTGAGGTGTATGCGACGAACAACCAATTGGCGACCCTTATCAGTGCTATTAGTGCCAATATGGCCAGTGGTGATTTTGTTGCCGCTAAACAGCATATCGAAATATTCAGACGAGCCAATTTAACGGTTAATACTCCGCTAACGAATGCTTGGTTGCATTATGCTGAAAGCCGATATTATTTTCGTCTGCAAGAGTATGAATATTTACGCAACAGTTTATTAAAGCTGAATTTTTATTTACCTAAAGTCAGTAGTGACATCATTCACCGTAACGCCAAGTTATACGGAATTGCGCTATGCATTTATGATAACAATAAAACATGTGTAGAAACCTTCATTCAAGAGCAAGAAGCATTGAGCGATTCTCAGCACCGAAAGTTTTTAGCTCGACGAGATTATCTTTGGGTGATGGCCAATGCCTATTTTTACACCGATAATCTTGTAAAAGCCCAAGACGTATTCGATTTATATGTTGAATTGACAAATAAACAGATATTAGACCAGCAACGCTCGGGCAGAGTGCTGGGCGTGGCAAATTTACATAGTCAAATTACCTCCCTTGAAAATGAATTGGAACAGCAGGAAACGCAAAAATATCGTTCAATTGTGATGTTAACACTCGCGTTTATCTTGTTGTTGGCTGGGGTTTACTTCTTTATTGTGAAGCGCTATATCAAAAATGTCAGTAGCGATACATTGACTGGTTTATATAACGAGCGTGCGGTTGTAGGTATGATGAGACGCCTACCGCACGCGCAGAATGGTCGAACTAATGCGCTAGCACTGATCGATATTAGTAACGTTCGAACAGTACAAGGGAAGCATGGCCACACAGTAGGTGAGAAAGCTCTGCTAGCCGTATCCCATTGCTTGCTTAAAGTCACCAGAGAAGAAGATGTAGTCGGGCGAGTGGGCAACGAACAATTTGTGGTGTGCCTGCGTAACATAGATGAAACCCTAGCCCGTGAATTTTTTGAACGAGTGCAAAGCGCATTGAATGACACTCAATTTCTTGCAAGGGTAGGCGAGTATGTCTCGATTGAAAGCCAAATGAGTATTTATATATCAGTCGAGGGGTTCTCTGACATTGAAGAGGTATTATCTGATATGCGGGATTCATTTACAGCAAAGAGTCATCAATAAACGATGAAACAAGTGATTTGTAGTATAGCCACGACCGAAAAGCAGATATCTGCATGCTACCCATTAATGTATCAGCTTCGGCCTAATCTCGCTCATAGTGAGTTTATTGCGCGGGTTTTGCACCAGCAAAAATATGGCTACCAATTACTGCAAGCTATTTGCGGTAAAACCATAAGCGGTGTCGCGGGATTTAGCATCGGTCATAAGCTCGCTTGGGGCAAACATATGTACGTGGACGACTTAATTACAGATACAGAACAGCGTTCAATGGGTATCGGTGCGGTGATGCTTAAATGGTTAGAAAATAATGCATTACAGCAAGGTTGCGGGCAATTACATCTCGACTCCGGTGTACAACGTTTTGCCGCCCATAAATTTTACTTACGTGAAGGGTTTGAGATTTCTAGTCATCACTTTGCGAAGTCACTTTGTTCGATTGAGTAAGCTAAGTTTAATGCGTTTATTACTTCCCCTTAAATACTACGATGATGCAGGACGCGTTAAGCCATCTAAATCACTGCTTTGGTGCTTGTTCTACATTTGTCGACCAATCTGGGTTTTTATCGCATCTTTAACCTTTCGCCAAGATAGTGGCGCATTATTAGCGCTTTTTTATCCCCATAACAGTTATTTTTACAGTAGTTTAGTTATCGCACTTCCGAGCTTTTTAGTTGTATTGATGATCAGCTTTCGGACTAAAATTTGGGATGGCTACGCCAAGATATTATTTAAAGCTATCAAGCCTTTAATATTGTTGAGTTTGGTGACAGATATAGGTTTTCATTTGGTTATGGCATCGAAGCAGAACTGGGGCTTTTCGTGGTTAATTGCACTGACTATTTTACTTGATGGCATTTACCTTTATTGGATAAAAAAGAACAAACATATAGCATTTTTGAGTCAAGACTGGTCGAGACCGCCAGTCTTAACCAAACCATCTAAATAAGTCTTTCTTTTCTTTAGCCATATCATGATTGTGTTGGGTACTTCTGACCCAACCCCTTAATTGGTGCAATATATGTCACTGAAGATTGTTTGCTACCGCTTGTTCGAAGTAATTTTTGACGCTGATCTGGCTATCATTCACTAGCCGTTGATAGCAAATACCTGCAAATGCATATGTATTCCCCGCGTATTCTAATACCACATAGGGCGCACGTTTATCAGATTCGTCATACTTCCAAAATCCACCTACTTTATTGCGAAATAGTTCACCGACATAGGCTCCGTATATATTGCAGATAGTAAATACTGCGTTGTCTTCTAGTGCCTGGGATTTATATTTACCTAACCAGCTTAGAATAACATCGTCAACGATATCAAGACTCTGCTCTGTTTCATCGAGTACGATACCAAACTCATGTTCTGTCGTTTCAATGGCATTTTGTGCGCTATCGATCATTAACTGGGTTAACTCTTCTCTGGTCATTTGCATATTGGTCTCCAAATTTGGTTTATTCTTCTATTAAAGGGTTATTAAAAGGACTTTGTTTTACTAATGTTTTATACAGTAAATTTGAACCTGGGCCGCAAGAATCTGGCTTAGGTTTTATGACGTAACATATCAGAGGCCTAAAACTACTGCCTTTGATGGGTAAACGATGCAGAATTTTGCGCTCGATTAAGTGGTCTACGATAAACTCTGGTAACCAACAAAAGCCGATGTTTTCACGTAGTAAATCTACCGCGGTTTCAAATGTACTGACTGTCCAGCGTTGTTCAGATTTAAGCCACCCCTGCTTTTCACTCGGCGAACTGGATGTATCTTTAATCACAAGCTGTAAGTGTTGTTGTAAGTCGTTTAAATCGATCGGTCCGGTCAGTGATGCTAATTCGTGGTCTGGGTGGCAAACAGGATACAGCGCGCATTCTGCAATCGGCTCGCCTAGAAAACCTTTGGGCATCATAGGTGATATAGCTAAATCTGCCCAGCCTTGGGTTATGGCTTCTTCTGTACCTGTTAACACTGTTTCAATAATACGTAAACGGCTTCCACGGCTTTCCGGATAAAACGCCTTTAATGCTGGATAGAGCAATTTTTTCGGATATGCCAAGTCTACAGCTATGGTAATTTCAGGCTCCCAATCTTGATTGATATTACCCGCTAACTCTTCTAAATCTTGCACGTTTTGCGACAGATGGCGTGAGCGGCGCAACATGACTTCGCCCGCTGCAGTTAAAAAGGCTTTACGACCTTTGACTTCCAATAGCTTAACGCCAAGTTGATCTTGAAGTTTAGCCACGGCGTGGTTCAAAGAAGATTGACTTTTATTTAATTTATTGGCAGCGTGAGCATAACCACCGAAATCGACAACTGCCTGTAGGATCCGCCATTGCTCTATAGTCGTTTTAGCACGATACATTAGGTTTCTAATTTTTAGAAAGGATAGCTCTATGCTAGGGCGAGTTGTGCCGAAAAACAACTTAAGTTGATCTTAAATCGTTGAATTGACGTAATTTGTATTCAGATTTACTTCAATTTGAAAGCTATTTGAAACCTATGCGCTATCAATCTTTTTTACCACTATCAGCCTTAGTTTCTTTGGGGCTGATGTTAATTCTAATACATTTTGGGGTGGTTCCTCCGGGAATAACATTGCTCGAGGACCTAAAAAACACCTTTGACGGTTATTTTTATGTGTTGATTTTAGCGATTATTTTACTTGAATCTGTTGTGTATATTGGTTTTTATTTTCCAGGACAATTTTTTGCAGTTTTGCTTGTGGTGTTAGCTAAACCGGATTGGAATGATATTATATACCTGACATTATCCATGGTTATTGCAGCGACGTTGGGATCGATCATTAATTACTCACTCGGTCGGCGCTTTGCCCATAGTCCAGATACCCGTGACAGTGTGAACAAACACTCCCCAAAAAACGCTAAAAAACAATATTCAATCAAATACCTGTTGATCGCTATGATACACATCAATTCTCTGGCGTTTTATATGTTCAAGCAAGGTGCTCAGGGACGTCCATTTAGAGTGGTATGGTTTGCAGGGTTACTCAATCTGCCATATTACCTGATGTTGATTTTTGCTACATCGACATTAAGTGAAGAGGTCATGCAGCTCGCAGAGAATAGTGTGCTTTTAATCAGTGTCATCAGCGTATGGCTAATGGTTAGTGTGTATTTAGATATTAAAAAGCATCGCTCGTTGAAATCCGGTTAAAGATTATTATGTTGCAAACTTAACCACTGAGTTTATCTATCTTAGGCAGTCAGCGTTGTCTTTTGCGCTTTATCAATAATTTTTTGCATAACACGAGCGGCAGCGACAAAGCCAAATGTGGCTGTTACTGCCACAGATGCACCAAAACCGTTGTTACAATCGAGTTTAACGCTACCGTCGGTCAAATTTTTGGTTTGACACACTGAGCCATCGGGTTGGGGATACCGTAGCTGCTCTGTGGAAAACACACACTCAACGGCGAAGCGGCGTTTTGAATTAGTCGTAAACCCATATTCCTTGCGCAAAATATAACGTAGTTTAGCGGCCAGCGGATCCTGAATGGTTTTTGCTAAATCAGTAACAGAAACTTGCGTAGGGTCAATTTGCCCGCCTGCACCGCCAACGGTGATGATAGGAATTTTATTGCGTTTGCAATGCGCTATCATCGCCGCTTTTGCTTTAACACTGTCAGTCGCTTCCACCACGTATGTCATATCTTTATTGAGTAGATCTATTACGTTTGCTGGCGTGACAAAATCTTCAATAACATCCACTTTACATTCTGGATTGATTAGCTGAATTCGTTCACGCATGGCATCGACTTTTGCTTCGCCAATGGTGTTTTGCAAAGCATGAATTTGCCGGTTGGTATTGGTTACGCAAATGTCATCTAAATCAATCAACGTGATATGCCCAACCGCGCTTCGTGCTAAGGCTTCTGCCACCCAAGAACCGACACCACCAATGCCTACAACACAGACATGTGAATTTCGTAATGTTTCGGTTTCATTTACACCATATAAACGTTGGGTGCCGCCAAAGCGCTGTGAAAATTGACTCATGGTAGAACAGGATCACTATATTAGAATGTTAAACGGCAAGTATATTAGGGCAGGAGCCACGTTTTGCAAGCGTTTGCCACTTGATTCACTGGATGATTTTAGGTGGTATATCAAATGAATGGGATTAAAGGTCGCTAAGTCCCATTTTAATATAATATAAACCGATAGTTCATTGAATAAGATCATCGCTTTTAATACTATTCACCCAGAAAATTTTAGTCATATTCAATTTTAAATTTATAAAAAGGAAAGTTAAATGAAACCTGTCGTTCTAGCCGGTGGTAGTGGAAGCCGTTTATGGCCAAAGTCTCGCGCAGCATTGCCTAAGCAATTTTTGCGTTTGACCTCAAACTTGACCATGTTACAAGACACCGTTGCCAGACTTGATGGGACGAAATCTGAAAAACCCATTGTCATTTGTAACGATTCCCATCGCTTTCTGGTAGCTGAGCAGTTGAGACAGCAGAATGTGCAACATGGTGGTATTTTACTTGAACCTATGGGACGTAACACAGCGCCTGCTATTGCATTGGCTGCCTTGCATGCCTCTTTAAACGGTGAAGATCCAACGTTGTTGGTACTGGCGGCTGATCATCTTATTAATGACAAAGAAGCCTTTCACAAAGCCATTGCCCAAGCAGAAGTCTTGGCTGAGCAGGGCAAGTTAGTCACCTTTGGTATTGTGCCAGACAGTGCTCATACCGGTTACGGCTATATTAAAAGTGGCGAAAAAATTGCACAAGCCGACGTGGGTTTTGATGTAGCTGAGTTCGTAGAAAAACCAGATTTAGTGACGGCTCAGCAATATGTCGACTCGGGTAATTATTTCTGGAACAGTGGTATGTTCTTGTTCAAAGCCAGCCGTTATTTGCAAGAGCTTGAAAAGTACGCGCCTGATATGCTTGATATATGTAAGCGCGCAATCGCAACCGAAGCCCCTGATTTAGAGTTTGTGCGTGTTGATGCCGATATTTTTGCAACCTGCCCAGATGATTCGATTGATTATGCAGTGATGGAAAAAACCGATTCAGCAGCAGTTGTGCCGCTTGATGCTGGCTGGAGTGATGTAGGTAGTTGGTCATCTTTATGGGAAACGGCAAAAAATAAGGATGAAAACCAAAATGTGATCATTGGTGATGCTATTTTAGATGACGTTCATAATAGTTATATCAACGCTGAACAACGTCTTATATCAGTTGTGGGCTTAGACAACGTCGTTGTGGTTGAAACAAAAGACGCAGTATTGGTTGCGCACAAAGATAAAGTGCAAAATATTAAGAACGTGGTGAACAAACTAAAGGCGGACAAACGTCCTGAATTCGAGTTTCACCGTGAAGTATATCGCCCTTGGGGAAGCTATGATTCCATCGATAATGGTGAGCGCTTTCAGGTCAAACGTATCATGGTTAAGCCTGGTGAAAAACTATCGGTGCAAATGCATCATCACCGAGCTGAGCATTGGATTGTCGTTGCAGGTACAGCAAAAGTGACTAATGGTAGCGAAACGCTGCTGTTATGTGAAAACCAATCTACGTATATTCCAGTTGGCGTGATCCACGCCTTAGAAAACCCTGGTAAAATTCCATTAGAGCTTATTGAAGTGCAATCAGGAACCTATCTAGGGGAAGATGATATTGTTCGTTTCTCAGACCGTTACGGTCGTGTTGAATCTAAGTAGTGAAATGTTGTCGCGAGGAATGAATTAAATGAAGATTACTTGCTTTAAAGCCTACGATATTCGTGGAAAGCTTATTGATCAGTTAGATGAGCGTGTGGCCTATCGAATTGGTCGCGCATTTGCCGAGCATTTTAATGCTAAAACAGTGGTGGTTGGTGGTGATATCCGTTTAACATCACAACCTCTCAAACTCGCTTTATCAGCGGGCCTGATTGATGGAGGCTGCCAAGTCAGTGATTTAGGCATGACAGGTACTGAAGAGATATACTTTGCTACTAAGCATCTAGGCGTGGATGGCGGTGTCGAAGTAACTGCTAGTCACAATCCCATTGACTACAACGGTATGAAATTGGTCAAAGAGGGGTCGCGTCCTGTCAGTGGTGATACTGGCTTATTTGACGTTCAAGCACTGGCTGAGAGTTACACTGATGCAGATGTCCAAAAAAATCTGGAAAAATATGTTGATACTTTTGTTAGCCAAGATGCATTCGTGCAAGGTCAATGCAGTGTATTAACTGAAAAGTTGTTAGCAACCGGTCAATATAAGACATTGTCTATCATGGATGCTTATGTTGAACATATGCTGAGCTACGTCAGCACCGATGGCTTTACCCCGCTTAAATTAGTCGTTAATGCAGGTAATGGAGCGGCAGGCAAGGCACTTGATGCGATCGAGGCAGCTTTTAAAAATAAAGGTGTACCAATCGAGTTTGTCAAAATCCATCATCAACCAGATGGCCATTTCCCTAACGGTATCCCTAATCCTTTGTTACCAGAAAGTCGTGCTGATACCGCTAATGCGGTAATCAAACATAAGGCAAATATGGGTATTGCATGGGATGGTGACTTTGACCGATGTTTCTTGTTCGATGAAACGGGTGAGTTTGTCGAGGGATATTATATTGTCGGTTTACTGGCTCAAGCGTTTCTTGATAAAGACCCTGGTGCGAAGGTTATATATGACCCCAGAGTGTATTGGAATACCGAAGATATAGTTAAAAGCGCCGGCGGTGTACCCATTAAAAGCAAAACCGGCCATGCGTTTATTAAGGAACGTATGCGTGCAGATGACGCAGTTTACGGCGGCGAAATGAGTGCACATCACTATTTTCGAGACTTCGCTTACTGTGACTCAGGTATGATCCCTTGGCTACTGGTTGCTGAACTTTTGTGTTTACAAAACAAGCCATTGTCAGAGATGGTAGCTCAGCGTATTGCAGCTTTCCCTTCATCCGGTGAAATTAATTCAGTTTTGCAGGACCCTGATGCCGCTATCGCGAATATTTTGCAAGCATATGAAGATAAAGCCAAGGTTGTAGATTACACCGATGGCATTGGTCTCGAGTTTGATAAATGGCGTTTTAACTTACGTAAATCAAATACTGAGCCTGTTATTCGTTTAAACGTTGAATCTCGTGGGGATATCAAATTGATGCAGGCTAAAACCAAAGAATTATTAGCCATGCTGAAATAGTATTAAGCACGTTTTGAAAAGAGGGTGTCTGCTTTAATAGTCAGCTTGTTTTAAATAAAAAAAATAGCGCCAATTGGCGCTATTTTTGTTAGTAAGTTCGAGGGTTATTTTTCGATTTTACTGTATTTACGTTGTACTTCACCAGTATAAAGCTGGCGAGGTCGGCCAATCTTTTGACCTGGCTGGCTCAACATTTCATGCCAATGAGATACCCAACCTACGGTTCTTGCTAGTGCAAAAATACAGGTAAACATATTAGTCGGAATACCGATGGCTTTTAAGATGATACCTGAATAGAAATCTACGTTCGGGAACAACTTCTTCTCAGCGAAATAAGGGTCACTAAGAGCGATACGCTCAAGTTCCATTGCAACATTCAACAAAGGATCATCAATATTCAACTCATCAAGCACTTCGTGACAACTTTCACGCATGACGGTTGCGCGTGGATCGAAGTTTTTATAAACGCGATGACCAAAGCCCATTAAGCGGAAAGGATCGTTTTTATCTTTTGCACGCTCAATAAATTCAGGAATGCGATCTACTGTACCAATCTCTTGTAGCATGTTCAAACATGCTTCGTTAGCACCACCGTGGGCTGGACCCCAAAGAGACGCAACGCCGGCAGCGATACATGCATAAGGATTAGCACCTGATGAACCAGCTAAACGTACGGTTGAAGTAGAAGCATTTTGCTCATGATCAGCGTGCAAAGTGAAGATTCGGTCTACTGCGCGTGAGACGACTGGGCTTATTTTGTATTTTTCAGCTGGTACTGAGAACATCATATTCAGGAAGTTTTCTGCATATGAGAGGTCATTACGCGGATAAACGAAGGGTTGACCTACGTTATATTTGTAACACATAGCGACCAATGTAGGCATTTTTGCTACTAGGCGATATGCGCTGCGTAAACGTTGCTCAGGGTCAGTTATATCTAGATCATCGTGATAGAAAGATGCCATTGCGCCAACAGTGCCACACAACATGGCCATTGGGTGGGCATCACGACGAAAGCCTCGGAAAAAATTATTTACTTGATCGTGAACCAAAGTATGTCGAGTGATCGTGTCTTTAAAGTCACGATATTCTTCCGTGGTCGGTGTTTTATCATGTAACAACATGTAACACACTTCGATGTAATCGGCGTCACGTGCTAACTCTTCGATTGAGTAGCCGCGGTGTAACAAAATCCCTTTGGCCCCATCAATGTATGTAATTGACGACTCACATGAACCTGTCGCCATAAAGCCCGGATCGAAAGTGAAATAACCGTGTGATCCTAATGTACGAACATCGATCACATCATTCCCTGCAGTGCCTGATAGAATCGGAAGTTCGACCTCTACGTTACCTGCTTTCAAAGTGGCTTTATTGTTTGCCATTTATTGCTCTCCTCAGAAAAGTTCTGTTTGCGATAGACAGTATTATATAATGTTTATCGGGGAAAATTGGCGCTATTTGTACTCAGGTTGACGCCATAAGTCAATTTAAAACCATTTTTGCTTAATAATTATTCACTTCCATTCTACCCTGATTATTCACCGTAATTATGTATGTTATTTATGTTCAATTATAAACCGTTAATATCGAAGAACAATTGTATTTATTGGCGCTGCTGGATATACTCCTGACGGTCGTCTAGCTATTGTTAACACGAATAATTAAAGCAACAAGTTGTTTACAATTTACTAACAGGCTTGACGGCAGGACACATAATCTTTAAGCGATTGTTAATGTGCAACACATTAACAAACAATGACTAGACAACCTACGGGTAAAACGGGCATCAAAACGTGAAAAAGCAGAGACCAGTTAATTTACAACTAAACACAATCAGTTTTCCCCCTGCAGCTATAACTTCTATCCTTCATCGCATTACCGGCGTCGCAATGTTTTTTGCGTTGTTATTTGTGATCTGGGCTTGGGCGGAATCTGTATCTTCTCCAGACGGTTTTGCATTTGTGCAAGAACAGATGTCAGGAGTGATCGGCAAGATAATCGCAATCGGTACTATCTCAGCACTGACTTATCACATTCTTGGTGGCTTACGTCACTTGGTGATGGACATGGGGCATTGGGAAGAACTTGAGTCAGGCAATAATAGCGCGAAGATTGTTATCGGTTTATGGATTGTACTGACCATCGTTGTAGGAGTTTTATTATGCTAACCAACCAAGCTAGTTTTAAACGCGATGGCGTGCAAGATTTTGTTACGGTGCGTGCAACAGCGATCATTATGACCGCCTTTACGTTATATATGCTGTGGTTCTTTCTAAGTACCCCAACGGTGACGTATGAAATTTGGCACGATTTATTCGCTTCGTTAGCCATGAAAGTCTTCACGTTTGCAGCACTACTATCACTAATGATGCATATTAGAATTGGTTTTTGGCAGGTGCTAACCGATTATGTTAAAGCGCCAGGTATTCGCGCTGTAGTGCAATTTTTTATTAACCTAGTAGCGTTTTCTTATGTCGCTGTGGGTTTATTTGTTTTGTGGGGTCTATAAATGAGTATTCCAGTTCACGAGTATGATGCAGTTGTAATTGGTGCTGGCGGCGCAGGCATGCGTGCAGCGTTACAGATTTCTGAGTCAGGGAAATCTTGTGCATTATTGTCAAAGGTCTTTCCAACACGCTCGCACACAGTTTCTGCTCAAGGCGGTATTACCGTCGCGTTAGGCAACTCCCATGAAGATAACTGGGAATGGCACATGTATGACACCGTAAAAGGGTCAGACTATATTGGCGATCAAGACGCTATTGAATATATGTGTAATACCGGTCCTGAAGCCATTATTGAAATGGAAAATATGGGCTTACCCTTCTCACGTTTTGAGAACGGAAAAATTTATCAGCGTCCTTTTGGCGGCCAATCACAAAATTTTGGTGGCGAACAAGGCGCGCGTACTGCGGCTGCAGCTGACCGTACTGGCCATGCATTGTTGCATTTGTTGTATCAACAGAACGTTAAAAACAAAACCAAAGTTTTCAGTGAATGGTATGCGTTGGATTTGGTTAAGAACCAAGACGGTGATGTTGTCGGTTGTACGGCTATCGATATTGAAAGTGGCGAAGTTGTATTCTTCAAGGCAAAAGCAGTTGTATTAGCAACCGGTGGAGCTGGGCGTATATTTGCTTCTACTACTAATGCACACATCAATACCGGTGACGGTGTTGGTATGGCGATTCGTGCTGGTGTGCCCATGCAAGATATGGAAATGTGGCAATTCCACCCAACGGGTATAGCGGGCGCAGGGACATTAGTTACTGAAGGCTGTCGTGGTGAAGGTGGTTACCTTCTCAATAAAGATGGCGAACGCTTTATGGAGCGTTATGCTCCAAATGCTAAAGATTTGGCTGGTCGCGATGTTGTGGCCCGTTCGATGATGACAGAAATTCGTGAAGGTCGCGGTTTTGACGGTCCTTTGGGTCCGCATTGTAAATTGAAACTTGATCACCTAGGTAAAGATGTACTTGAGTCTCGTTTACCTGGCATTCTGGAATTATCTCGTACGTTCGCGCACGTTGATCCGGTGAAAGAACCAATTCCGGTTATTCCAACTTGTCATTATATGATGGGTGGTATTCCAACTAACGTTAATGGACAAGCCTTAAGCATAGATGCCCAAGGCAATGAAAAACCCATTCAAGGTCTTTTTGCCTGTGGTGAGATTGCATGTGTATCCGTACATGGAGCTAACCGCCTCGGTGGTAATTCATTACTTGATTTGGTGGTATTTGGTCGTGCGACTGGTCTGCACCTTGGCAAAGCTATCGATGAAATCGACAGCCGTGATGCCACAGATGAAGACATCGATGCTGCATTAGCGCGCTTTAATCGCTGGGAAAATTCTGAACCGGGTAAAGGTGAGGATCCAGTGCAAATTAAGAAAGATTTACAGCAATGTATGCAGCTTAATTTCTCGGTATTCCGTGAAGGTGACGCAATGGCTGAAGGACTTAAAGAGCTTGGCAAAATTCGAGACCGCTTAAAAAATGCTCGTCTTGATGATAAGAGTAGCGATTTCAATACCGCGCGTATTGAGTGTCTTGAATTAGACAACTTAATGGAAACTGCATATAGCACGGCCGTTGCCGCAAACTTCCGTACAGAAAGTCGTGGTGCGCACAGTCGTTTCGATTTCCCAGACCGTGATGATGCCAATTGGTTATGTCACTCCGTTTACTTGCCTGAGGGTGACAAAATGTTGAAACGTGACGTAAATATGTCACCTAAACTACGCGAAGCTTTCCCACCGAAAGCTAGAACTTACTAAGAGGAGTTAAGCATATGCAATTATCATTTTCTGTTTATCGCTATAATCCAGATGTAGACAATGCTCCTCGTATGCAAGACTACACGCTTGAGGTTGAAGAAGGTCAAGACATGATGGTGCTTGACGCACTTATCGCGTTGAAAGAACAAGATCCAACGTTGTCATTCCGTCGTTCTTGTCGTGAGGGCGTTTGTGGCTCTGATGGTATGAACATGAATGGTAAAAATGGTTTGGCGTGTATTACTCCATTGTCCACACTGGGTCGTAAAAAAATCATCGTTCGTCCATTACCTGGTATGCCAGTTGTACGTGACTTGGTCGTTGATCTGACTCAGTTCTACACCCAATACGAAAAAATTAAGCCGTTTTTAATTAACGATAATAATCAGCCGCCCCCGCGTGAGTTTTTGCAATCACCCGAAGAGCGTGAGAAATTGGATGGGTTATACGAGTGCATTTTGTGTGCGTGTTGTTCATCATCATGCCCTTCGTTTTGGTGGAACCCTGATAAATTTATCGGCCCAGCCGGTTTATTGCATGCGTACCGCTTTTTAGCTGATACACGTGATACAGCTACCGAAGAGCGTTTAAGTGATCTTGACGATGCGTTTAGTGTGTTCCGTTGTCACGGAATCATGAACTGTGTGAGCGTATGTCCAAAAGGACTAAATCCGACCAAAGCGATAGGGCACATAAAATCTCTTTTGCTGCAGCGGGCTGTTTAGTTTTTAATTCTGTAAGTTAAGTCTTCAGAATGATAATGTCTAAATAGCCATCCCTAATAGGGTGGCTATTTTTTTAGTATATAAACTGTAGTTTAAGGTGAGCATCCGCAAACCTTTAAAGGTCGTGTGCAGCAGCACATATAATTGTGAGTCTTAATAAAAATCAAGGGACAACAATGCAACAAAGCGTGATGAAAGCATGGTGGGAGTCTTCTCACATGGCTGGTGGCAACGCTGCTTATGTAGAAGAACTATACGAAGCATATCTCGATGACGCGAAAAGCGTAACTGATGAATGGCGTGCTATTTTCGACAAATTACCGAAGGTCGAAGGAGCTGAGCTTGAGACTAAGCACAGTGAAATTCGTGATCAATTCCGAGCATTAGCTGCACTTGGCCCTGTCGCTCGAGCAGGCACGGTTCCAACAGGAACATCAAATGCAAGTGACGAGAAGCAGGTCAAAGTATTACAGCTTATTAATGCTTACCGTTTTCGCGGTCATCAGCACGCCAACCTAGATCCTCTAGAATTATGGAAGCAACCCAGAGTTCGTGATTTAGAGTTGTCGCATCATTCATTGTCAGAACAAGATTTTGAAACTGTATTCAATGTTGGCTCCTACGCGATAGGTCAAGACAGTATGAAACTAGGTGATTTATTTAAATCCCTAAATAATACTTATTGTGGCTCTATCGGTACTGAGTACATGCATATTACCGATACAGAACAAAAGCGTTGGTTACAAGACAAAATCGAGTCAGTACAAGCGAAACCGCAAATAACGCGTGACGAAAAAATGTCTATTCTTAAAGGCCTTGTTTCTGCAGACGGTATGGAAAAATATCTCGGCGCTAAATTTCCCGGAGCGAAGCGTTTCTCTCTAGAAGGCGGTGATGCACTAGTACCCATGCTAAAGGGCTTAATCAGTCACGCTGGCGATTGTGGTACGAAAGAAGTGGTTATCGGCATGGCTCACCGAGGGCGTATAAACGTTCTGGTTAATGTGCTGGGTAAAAATCCATCTGTCTTATTTGATGAATTCTCTGGTAAGCACGACAACACCTTAGGTGCTGGCGACGTGAAATACCACGCGGGTTATTCATCAGATTTTGCAACCCCAGGTGGTAATGTGCATCTTGCATTGGCGTTTAACCCTTCTCATTTAGAGATTGTTAACCCAGTGGTTATCGGTTCAGTTCGTGCACGTCTTGATCGTAGAAAATGTGATGATGGCTCAGTAGTGCTACCAATTACCATTCATGGTGATTCGGCAATTGCTGGTCAAGGTGTCGTGCAAGAGACATTCAACATGTCTCAGACTCGAGGCTTTAAAGTCGGTGGTACGGTACGTATTGTTATCAACAACCAAGTTGGTTTCACTACGTCGAACGCAGAAGATACACGCTCGACGCAATACTGTACTGATATCGCTAAGATGGTCCAAGCGCCTATTTTTCATGTGAATTCTGATGATCCTGAAGCGGTTATGTTTGTGACTAAATTAGCCTTGGATTACCGCAATAAATTTAAACGTGATGTGGTAATTGATTTAGTTTGTTACCGTCGTCATGGACATAACGAAGCTGATGAGCCTAGTGCAACTCAGCCGTTGATGTACAAGAAAATTAAGAAGCATGCAGTTCCACGTCAATTGTACGCAGATCAATTGTTAGCTGAAGGCTCAATTGAGTCTCACGAAATTGAAAAACTGGTGTCAGATTATCGTGCTGCACTTGATCATGGTGCTTGCGTGGTAGAAGAATGGCGACCAATGACTGAGCATTCAGTTGATTGGACTCCATTCCTAGGCCATGACTGGACCGCGCCCTACGCGAAAGAAATTAGCGTTGAAAAGCTTAAAGAACTAGGCGATAAGTTATGTACTTTTCCTGAAGATCTTAAACTTCAGTCGCGAGTGGCTAAACTATATCAAGACAGACGTTCCATGATGGCAGGTGAAAAACTGCTTGATTGGGGAATGGCTGAGAATTTGGCTTACGCTTCAATCGTTGATGCAGGATCAAATATTCGTATGACAGGCCAAGATTCAGGCCGTGGTACGTTCTTCCATCGTCATGCTGTTTTGCATGGGCAGACTAACGGTGAGACGTATATGCCTCTTACTCATCTGCATGCCGAACAAGGCAAAATGGAAATATACGATTCGGTGTTGTCAGAAGCGGCAGTACTGGCATTTGAATTTGGTTACGCGACGGCCGAGCCCGGTACATTAACGATTTGGGAAGCGCAATTTGGTGATTTTGCCAACGGTGCCCAAGTGGTTATCGATCAATTCCTCAGTTCAGGTGAAGCAAAGTGGGGCCGTTTATGTGGCTTAACTATGTTGCTTCCTCATGGCTATGAAGGCCAAGGGCCAGAGCACAGCTCTGCACGTTTAGAGCGTTTTCTGCAAATGTGTGCTGATCATAATTGGCAAGTTTGTGTACCCTCAACACCTGCGCAAGTCTTTAATATGTTACGTCGTCAAGCAATTCGGCCCATGCGTAAGCCTTTAATTGTTATGTCACCTAAGTCATTGTTGCGACATCCGTTAGCCGTATCTTCGTTAGAAGAGTTGTCTACTGGCGTGTTCCAAAACGTAATTGATGAAATTGATGAGATGGATCCTGCCAAGGTAAAACGCGTCGTGATGTGTTCAGGTAAAGTTTATTATGACTTGCTTGACCAACGTCGTAAGAACGAACAAGACGATGTGGCGATAATACGTATTGAGCAGTTGTATCCGTTCCCTCATGCGGAAATCGAACCTATCGTCAATAAGTTCAAACATGTTACCGATTGGGTTTGGTGTCAAGAAGAGCCTCAGAATCAAGGTGCTTGGTATTGTAGCCAGCATCATTTTTGGTCTGCGGTGCCAAACGGCGCAAAACTTAGCTATGCCGGTCGTAACGCATCTGCGTCGCCTGCGGTAGGGTATATTTCTGTTCACAACCAACAGCAAAAAGATTTGGTTGATGATGCATTAACGATTAAATAAGGAACCAGTATGACAATAGATATTAAAGTACCGGTATTGCCAGAATCTGTGGCCGATGCATCAATTGCCACTTGGCATGTGAAGGTAGGTGAACAGGTTACTCGCGATCAAAACTTGGTTGATATTGAGACCGATAAAGTGGTACTTGAAGTGGTTGCGCCAGCTGATGGGGTTTTAAGCTCTATCATCGATGAAGAAGGCGCAACGGTTTTAGGCGAGCAAGTAATTGCTAAATTTGAAGAAGGGGCTGATGCGTCAAAAGCTAAAGAGCAAAGCGCACCAGCGGCAGAGAAAACATCCAGTAATAAAGGTGAGTCAGTGGAGATTAAAGTACCTGTATTGCCCGAATCAGTGGCAGACGCAACCATAGCAACATGGCATGTTCAACCAGGCGAAGCGGTCTCACGTGACCAAAACTTGGTTGATATTGAAACCGATAAAGTGGTTTTAGAAGTCGTTGCACCAGCCGATGGCACATTGAGCGATATCATTGCTCAAGAAGGCGAAACCGTAATGGGTGAGCAAGTGATTGCTAATTTTAAAGCGGGTGCTGCCCCAGCTAAAGCTGATGCCCCGGCCAGTGCTGATAATGATGCTAGTGGTGCAGAAAGTGATGCGCTTAGCCCGTCAGTTCGTCGTTTGTTGGCTGAAAAGGGTATTGATGCTGCAAGCATCAAAGGCTCAGGTAAAGGCGGTCGTGTGACCAAAGAAGACGTTGAGAAATCATTGTCTGCGCCGAGTAAAGCCGCTGCACCAGCTAAAGCAGCTGATGTTGCTCCAGCATTGTCTGGCGAGCGCACAGAAAAACGCGTACCGATGACACGCCTACGCAAAACTATTGCTACTCGTTTGCTTGAAGCGAAAAACTCAACTGCGATGTTGACGACGTTTAACGAAGTTAATATGAAGCCTATTATGGATCTTCGTAAGCAATATCAAGAGTCGTTTGAGAAGCGTCACGGTATTCGTTTAGGCTTTATGTCTTTCTACGTGAAAGCGGTAACTGAAGCCCTTAAGCGCTTCCCTGAAGTAAATGCCTCTCTTGACGGCGACGATATTTGCTACCATAACTATTTCGATATATCGATTGCGGTTTCTACCCCACGGGGTTTGGTTACACCCGTGTTACGCGACTGTGATACGTTAGGTATGGCTGGTATCGAAGGCGGTATTAAAGCGCTTGCGCTTAAAGGTCGTGACGGTAAGTTGTCAATGGCAGATATGCAAGGCGGTAACTTCACCATTACTAATGGTGGTGTGTTCGGTTCATTGCTTTCAACGCCTATTATTAATTTACCCCAGAGTGCAATCTTGGGAATGCATAAAATCCAAGATCGTCCTATGGCGGTAAACGGTAAGGTTGAAATCTTACCGATGATGTATTTAGCACTTTCTTATGATCATAGAATCATCGACGGTAAAGAGTCGGTTAGCTTCTTGGTTACGATCAAAGAAATGTTAGAAGATCCAACACGTCTGTTATTGGATGTATAATCGGATCTAGACGGGGATATCAAATGATTTCCCCGAATCTCGCCGTTGTTATTTCTATGATTTCGGCTACCAAAATCAAGCTGTTAAACGCAGCTTTTGTTTAAATAAAACGGATAGAAAACCATGAATTTGCATGAATATCAGGGTAAACAATTATTCGCTGAATACGGTTTACCTGTATCTGAAGGATATGCTGTGGATACTCCACAGGCAGCAATTGAAGCTGCAGATCGTATTGGCGGCACTGAATGGGTTGTGAAATGTCAGGTTCACGCTGGCGGTCGTGGTAAAGCAGGTGGTGTTAAGCTTGTTAAAACTAAAGATGAAATCAAGGCGTTTGCACAAAAATGGCTTGGTACAAACTTGGTTACCTATCAAACAGATGAAGCTGGCCAACCAGTAAGCAAAATCTTGGTAGAAAGCTGTACAGATATTGCGCAAGAATTGTACTTAGGTGCCGTTGTTGATCGCGCTTCTCGTCGTGTTGTTTTCATGGCATCCACCGAAGGTGGTGTTGAAATCGAGACTGTAGCTGAAGAAACTCCAGAAAAAATTCTTAAGGCTGAGATCGATCCTCTTGTAGGCGCTCAACCTTACCAAGCACGCGAAATGGCGTTTAAGCTTGGTCTTAAAGGCGTTCAAATCAAACAATTCACACAAATCTTCTTGGGTTTAGCTAAATTGTTTGAAGAAAAAGACGTTGCACTGATTGAAGTTAACCCACTTGTTATTAAAGAAGACGGTAACCTTCATTGTTTAGATGCGAAAGTAGCGATTGATAGCAACGCTATTTACCGTCAACCAAAGTTGCAAGATATGCACGATCCATCTCAAGAAGATGCACGCGAAGCACAAGCAGCTAAGTGGGAACTTAACTACGTAGCTCTTGATGGCAACATTGGTTGTATGGTTAACGGTGCAGGCCTAGCAATGGGTACGATGGATATCGTTAACTTGCACGGCGGATCACCTGCTAACTTCTTAGATGTAGGCGGCGGTGCAACTAAAGAGCGTGTAGCTGAAGCATTTAAGATTATTCTTTCTGACTCAAATGTGGCCGCAGTTTTGGTTAACATTTTCGGTGGTATCGTTCGTTGTGACATGATTGCAGAAGGCATTATCGGCGCAGTTAAAGAAGTGGGTGTAACTATCCCAGTTGTTGTGCGTTTAGAAGGTACAAATGCCGAACTAGGTCGTGAAGTTCTTGCTAACTCAGGTCTAGACATCATCGCTGCTTCTAGTTTAACGGATGCTGCAAAACAAGTTGTTAAAGCTGCCGGAGGTGCTGCATGAGCGTACTAATCGACAAGAACACCAAGGTTATCTGTCAAGGTTTCACTGGTGGACAAGGTACTTTCCACTCAGAACAAGCTATCGAATACGGTACGCAAATGGTTGGCGGTGTTACACCTGGTAAAGGTGGTACAACTCACCTAGGTCTACCTGTTTTTAACACAGTACGCGAAGCCGTAGCAGAAACAGGCGCCACGGCGACTGTTATCTACGTGCCAGCACCTTTTTGTAAAGATTCGATTGTCGAGGCTGCTGATGCAGGTATCGAGTTGATCGTTTGTATTACAGAAGGTATTCCTACGCTAGACATGCTTTACGTTAAAGAATACGTAAACGGTAAAGGCGTTCGCATGATCGGTCCTAACTGCCCAGGTGTTATCACCCCAGGCGAATGTAAAATCGGTATCATGCCTGGTCACATTCATAAGCCAGGAAAAGTTGGTATTGTTTCTCGCTCTGGTACGTTGACCTACGAAGCGGTTAAGCAAACAACTGATGAAGGTTTTGGCCAATCTACCTGTGTTGGTATTGGTGGCGACCCTATCCCTGGTTCAAACTTCATCGACATCCTACAGATGTTCCAAGACGATCCTAAGACTGAAGCAATCGTAATGATTGGTGAAATTGGTGGAACGGCTGAAGAAGAAGCTGCTGCGTTCATCAAAGCTAATATCACTAAACCTGTTGTTTCTTACATTGCTGGTGTAACTGCACCTGCTGGTAAGCGTATGGGTCACGCTGGTGCCATTATCTCTGGTGGTAAAGGTACGGCTGATGATAAATTTAAAGCACTTGAAGATGCAGGCGTTAAGACTGTTCGTTCATTGGCTGACATCGGCAAAGGTCTTCGCGAAATTACTGGTTGGTAATCCCGTTTAGTCTTGATAAAAACCCGCTTTGAAAGCGGGTTTTTTTATGTCTATAGTCACGGCAAATAACGAAAATTCGCAGGTGGGATTTAACTTAATAGCTTTGTTAGCCATTGATGTACTTTCAGTGATAGCTGATCTGTATAGTCACCCAATATTCCTCTCGCCGCTGTGGGAATATGACGTGCAGGATCATGGTCGTTCTCAAGTAGGTAATGTTCTAACATACTTTGCCAAGCTTGCTGTTGATCTAAGGGTTGGCTCTTTAGTGCTTGTATTGCATGAATAAGCATAGGAAAAGGCTTTGCCGTTGTAACATAGTCGCTGTTCCACCAATAATTAATACGTTTTATCGCTTATTGATTCAATGTGATGCCACCAAGGGGAGGGGATGTAATTCGCATCACCGGGTTCCAGTTCCGCTGATAATCCTGCGGAATACGCCTGAGGATAATTAGGATATTTGTGTAAATCAGGGGCCCTTAAATCAACCAAACTGACGGGCTGCCCTGCAGGGGGGAAATCTAAGGGGCCAATATAAAGGTTTTTAATTTGTTGCGCAGGAAATAACGTAAATCTGCGTTTGCCGGCGGTGACTACCGCTATATTATGTGCTTCGTCAAAATGCGCCGCCACGGTAATCGGATTCCCTACCCAGATATAGAGATGACTACCAGATAGCAACGGATTATCGAGTTGCGAGCTCAGCCCAGGCAACGTTTCCCCTATTCGTGCGTTTTGTACGCAAACGCTATCACTAGCTAAACGGGATTTATAGCGCTATATATTTGCCAGTGCTTGCTGCAGGGTTCCTTGAGTTTGTTGAAAATACCCCCCATCATGGCGGCATCGTAAAACATACGTCCTTTAGTTTCTTTCGGCAAGACGATAACAGGTAGCGACTGGGCCTGGTCAAATTGACTTAAGTAGTCCACCAGAGCTTTATTTGATTGGCCTGCAGCCTCGACAATGGGCCAATGTTTGGCAAATCCTTAAAGCACTGCTGGTAAATAGTTACTCGTCACCTTTTGCGCGAAGTTCTCGGCTGTCACATCAAACACTTCCCTGGGATAAGGAAGCGCTTCCAACTGATATTTATTTTTTGGGGGGCTGATTCATTTTCAATACAAAGTGTATATCTAAAAGCATTAACCCCAAGGCTATCGCTGCAAACTATTCAAGAATAGAGTATCTGCATTTTTTATGGCTGTATCACCTTCTTATCCTTCCTCCTTCGCTGTTGCATTAAATATAGCTTTAATTCAGTGCCTTAATCTGTTTTGCATGCATAGTGTTATTTAGTGACTGTTAATAATATGTTGTTTATTTTCATTGAATACGTATGCAAGACATTGAGGCAAGGTAAGACTAAACGGTACTATCGCGGCAACTAGAACAAAGCTGTAACAATTGACTACAAGTTGTTAACCAAAATAACGGGTTAATTTCTGGGTCTAGAACCGGGACACTCATACATGAAAAATTTTAAACCTAATTTAATTAAAGCTGCACTTATCTCAAGTGGCTTTGCGTTTGGTATTTCACCTGTCGCATTTGCTCAACAAGCCAATGGGGACGCCGTTGGCGAAGACACTGAAGTGATTCAGGTAACAGGCATTCGGGGATCACTTATCCGGGCGCAAGCGGTAAAAATGGAGAACTCGTCTATTGTCGAAGCCATATCTGCCGAAGATATCGGTAAATTACCCGATTCATCTATCGCTGAGTCATTGGCCCGTTTGCCGGGTATGTCTGGTGAGCGAGTAGGCGGACGTACGTCAGGTATTTCGGTCCGTGGTTTTAAAGAAGATTTCACTGGCACCTCGTTAAATGGTCGTGAACTCATCGGTATCGGTGATAACCGTGGTGTTGAATATGATTTGTACCCGTCAGAGATTATGACCGGCGCAACCATCTATAAAACCTCTGATGCTGCCCTTATGGTGCAAGGTATCGGTGGTACTGTAGATTTACAAACGGTTCGCCCGTTACAGGCACAAGAAACCTTAACGATAAACGGCAATTATGGTATTTCAGGTCGTGAATCAGATAATCCAGAATTCGATAACAAAGGCCATCGTTTATCCTTATCTTTTGTGGAAAAATTTGCTGACGACACTATTGGTTTAGCCGTGGCATTGGCGACAACTGAGTCACCTAACAACCAACGTAAATATGGCGTGTGGGGCTATAACACAAACGACGATGGACAAATCACTCCATCTGGTCTAGACACACAAGCTATCAGTTCTGTATTAGAGCGCGACACAATTTCTGCTGTTTTACAGTTCCGACCTACTGAGGATTTAGATATTGTGATTGATGCCTTAGACATCAGCTATTCTGATTCAGGTGTGATACGTGGTTTTATAGAACCTTTCAGTACGGGTACTGTAACAGGGACTGGTCTCAACACTACAGGCACGCAAGTTGGCGTCAACCCTGTTTTGAGAACGGATCCGTCGAAAAAAGACGGAGATTTACAGGTGTTCGGTTTAAACGTGGGTTATCACATTAATGACAACTGGTCAGTTGAATTAGATATCGCCAACAGTGAATCTACTAAGCGGGATTTGCGTGGTGAGTCTTATGCGGGTCTAGCGCGTTCAGGTGCATTGGATTCATCAGAGCTGGGCTCTCGTGAATTCCAAATGAGCTCAGATGGCGTGACGTTCACTAATTCATCAGGATTAGAAGCATTTTCAGATCCCTCTGCGCTGCAGTTGACTGGCCCCCAGGGATGGGGCGGTGGTTTAGCCAACTTAGCCGACCAATTTACCAGTACCGAATTAACGGCTAATGGCACGCCGTATAGCTATCTTAATGCGCAAGATGGTTTCTTAAACTACGCCGATTTTAGCGAAGAACTTACGACCTATAAATTTGAAGTCGTTGGTCTGCTCGACGGTGATCTGTTCACCAAAGTGACGGCGGGTGTGAATTACAGCGACAGATACAAAGACAAAGTCAATAAAGGCTTTTTTGCCACGTCTTCATCGTATCCATCCTCTAGCGCTATACCTCAGGAATATCTTTATAGCGGCCTAACCGACTTAACGTGGGCTGGTTTGGGCCAGGTAGTGGCTTATGATGGTTTTGCACCCTACCAAGATGGTGAATACACCCTTAATGATGCGGGCCTACTTGAGCCTGACCGTTTAGGAGACACTTACGTGGTAGAAGAAGAAGTCACCACGCTATACGCTAAAGTCGACTTTAATACCGAGCTAGGCGGCTTTCCGGTGATGGGTAATATTGGTCTGCAATATGTGCAAACCGATCAGTCCTCATCAGGGTATACGGGTGTTGTTGGTGCTAACTTTGCCGTGTGTGATGCCGATAGCGATCAGCAAATCGATGCCGATTGCGCCTTATCTGTAAGTACAGATTACAGTCATGTACTACCTAGCTTAAACGTCAGTGTGGAAGTGGCGGACAATAAATTTGTACGTTTTGCGGCTAATAAAACCATTAGCCGGGCACGAATTGATCAAATGAAAGCGTCTGGTTATGTGAAATTTGATCAAAACATCGATCAAATCGCGGTAGAGAATACCCAAGCAGCAGTCGATACGTACGGTTCACCTTGGTCTAAGTTTGCCGGCAACCCGCTATTGGAACCATTTGAGTCCAACAACTTCGATTTGTCTTTTGAAAACTACTTTGAAGATGAAGGTTATGTCTCGGCGGCTATCTTTTACAAGGACCTAGTTAACTGGACGCGCGACGGTGACTTAGGTATTAATTTCCGTAATGATATTACCAACGATGGGGCTGATTATTTCATTCCAGGATTCCATGACCGTATTGCGCCAGAAGATGGTGAATACGGTCCTGCGGGAACATTCTATTCAGCAGGAGATGTGATCACTCCGCCTGATTTCGGAAGTTACTCTTTCTTTGAAGATGGTTTGAGCGGCGAAGTAAAAGGTTTGGAGCTAACAGCAAACGTACCTTTAAATATGTTAGCAGATGCTTTAGAAGGCTTTGGTATTGCAGCTTCGGCTACCTTGATTGATGCTGAGCTAGATGACGGCACTGCTATTCCAGGGCAATCCGATCGCACTTACTCGGTAACAGCATATTACGCGATGGGTGGCTTTGAAGTGCGTTTGGCCGGGACAGACCGATCTGAATTCAGCACTTATCAACGTGGTGGTTCAAACAAAATTGAAACGTCTACCCGTAATGCTGTGACCTTACTCGATGCGCAAATCAGTTATGACTTTGAAGATTCTGACATCGATTATCTTCAAGGCTTACGTGTTTCACTGCAAGGCACTAACTTGACCGATGTGGATGAGGAAACCGTTGATGGCAATGGCATAGTGACCACACGTCGTCAATTCGGGCCGTCTTATATGGTTAATGTTAATTACGCCTTTTATTAATTAGTCGTGGGCAATGGGCCTCTCAGCGTTTTCGCTGCAGAGGCCTTTTTTATGATTGAATGTGCGTCTTTGCAGACAGAATGGGTATGATGGCAGATATAGACTGTATTAAAGGTAATAGTACATGCAAGGTATTGAACAAATGATGAAACCAATACGCAAAGTCGTCATTGCCGGTGGGGGTACCGCAGGTTGGATGACCGCAGCCATGCTAAGCAAGGTGTTACAGGGACAAATTGAGATACAGTTGGTTGAGTCCCAAGAGATTGGCATCATAGGAGTGGGGGAGGCAACGATACCGCCCATTCATACGTTCAACACGTATTTAGGCTTAGATGAAAAGGAATTCTTGCGGGAAACTAAGGCTACTATCAAGCTAGGTATTAAGTTTGAGAATTGGCGAGTTAAAGACGAAAGCTATTTCCATACGTTCGGTGCCCCTGGTACTAACATGGGCTTTTGCAGTTTTCAGCATTATTGGCTCCGAGCAAAAAAAGACGGCATGTCTGCTTCTTTGTGGGACTTCGATTTAAATTACCTTGCTTGTCAGCAGCAGAAATTCAATAAGATTAATACCCCTAATCCCATATATGACATGCCTTATGCATATCATTTTGACTCAGGTTTATATGGTCAATTCTTACGTAAACTGGCTGAAAAAGCCGGCGTGGTTCGAACGGAAGGAAAGATAGAGCATGTGCAGCGTGACGCAGAGTCTGGCTATATCACCGCCTTGCAATTACAAAGCGGTCAGCAAATAGAGGGAGACTTGTTTATTGACTGCACAGGGCAAAGAGGTTTGTTGATTAAACAAACGCTCGGTGTTGATTTTGAGAGTTGGCATGAGTATCTACCGGCGGATACCGCGTTAGCGGTGCCCAGCGAACGTTTCGAGCATACCTTGCCTTACACTCGCAGTATCGCCCAAGCTGCAGGCTGGCAATGGCGCATTCCACTGACTCACCGTAACGGTAATGGCTTGGTTTACAGCTCAGCGTATTTATCAGATGACGATGCCCATCAAACTTTGATGGGTAATCTAGAAACTAAAGCTTTGGATGAGCCCCGTAAGATCAGTTTCCAAACAGGCAGAACGGCTCAGCAATGGCATAAAAATGTGGTATCGGTGGGCTTAGCGAGTGGCTTTTTAGAGCCTTTAGAGTCCACCAGCATTCATCTTATTCAGTCAGCTGTGGTACGCCTGCTGAAAATGTTCCCCAATGATGGGATGGCGCAAAGTACCATCGATGCCTACAATGCTGAGTCAAAAATCGAGTTTGAAACCATCGCCGATTTTATTATTTTGCACTACCACGTCAATGCGCGCCAAGACTCTGATTTTTGGAAAGACAGACGAAACATGGCTATTCCCCCACGTTTGCAACACAAAATCGCGCTGTTTCGCAGCAATGGCGCCATATTTAATGATGCCCACGACATCTTTCGGGATGCCTCTTGGTTACAGGTGATGTTAGGACAAGGCATCGAGCCAAAGGATTTTCACCCAGCGGCGAAGGTAGCCGGTGTCGCTGAGTTACGCACGATGATGGACAAAATCGCAGCGGCCAAGCAGCAGCCTCTTAGCCAGATGCTGTCTCATGATGAGTTTTTAGCCCGCTATTGTAAGGTTTAATATGTCAATCCCTTTTCAAATTGTGATCCTCGGCGGCGGCACAGCAGGTTGGATGGCCGCAAATTTGTTCGCCCATAAATGGGCGGATAAAGTGGCAAGCAAAGCATTGCAGATCAGTTTGATTGAGTCACCCGATATAGGAATAGTTGGGGTGGGTGAGGGCTCAACACCCACCTTGAAACGTTTTTTCGAAATGCTCAACATTCCCGATAAAGATTGGATGGCGAAGTGTAATGCGACTTACAAAATGAACATCGCCTTTACTGGGTTTAGTCCAGCATCAGGTATCGAGCGATATAGCCACCCATTTATATCGCAAATTGATACGTTTACCCAACGTGCGTTTATGGTTAATAGTCGCACCCGGCGCATGGGATTAGATACCCATACGGCCTCAGAAGACTTCTTACTAAATGGTACATTAGCCAAGCAGGTGAAAGGGCCGCAGACCCCTGATAATTTCCCATTTAGCATTGAATATGGTTACCATTTTGACTCCCATCTGTTGGGGGCATATTTACAGGATCATGCTATTTCCCTAGGAGTGATGCATGTTCAAGCTAATGTAGAGGCGGTGACGCGTCACCCAAATGGAGATATTGCGAGTCTGCAATGTAAGGACGGACGAGACATCAATGGCCACTTTTTTGTAGATTGCAGCGGGTTTGCCAGTGTACTTATGCATAAAACACTTGGTGTTAAATTCATCAGTTACAAAGACAACCTTTTTAACGACGCAGCGGTCGTTGTGCCGACTCCTATGGGCGAACACATTCCCGTCGAGACGATTTCCACGGCCCTTTCTGCAGGGTGGTGCTGGAAAATCCCCCTGACTAACCGCTTTGGTAATGGTTATGTATATAGTTCGGATTTTATCGACGCAAACCAGGCTGAGAGTGAACTCAAACAGCATTTACAACTGGAGGATAACCAAGAGTGCCGGCATTTATCCATGCGCGTGGGCGCACTTGAGAAGCAATGGCAAAACAATTGTTTGGCGGTGGGTTTGTCTGCAGGATTTATCGAACCGCTTGAGGCAACAGCCTTGCACATAACCCAGATCGCCATAGAACAATTCATTATGGCATTTGAAGAGGGTGAATTTAGTAATCGCTTGCAAGATGAATTTAACCACAAGATGCACAAACGTTTGGAACGAACACGCGATTACATTGTTGCACACTATAAATTAAATACCCGAGACGACAGTGATTATTGGCGAGCAAATCGGTCTAACGTTCATTTGTCGGAGTCTCTAAAGCAAATACTCGATGTGTGGTACAAATGTGGCGATCTTGACAACGAAATAAAACGTCAAGATCTTACTACGCACTTTAACGCAGTCTCTTGGAATTGCCTATTAGCGGGTTACGGCGCGTTTCCGCCCTTGGCGGCTAATCAACCCGGAAAAGGCGATTTATACCAAGAGCAAAATATTGCGCAATTTGTCCACGGCTGTGCTCTCAATTTCCAAAGCCACAAGAGCAATTTATTCCGCTAAAAATACTGCTGATATACCCTGTTAATCCACCCCAATGCTTCACTCAGTGAATTGTTGGGTGACAACTGAATTTAATATTTGGGCCTGATAGCTAATAACACAAACCCTTTACGAATTTTGACTATCGATTTAAGTAGGATTATCTCTACACTTATTGCTCGTTTACAAAAAAACAACAATTGGCTGCTGCTTAAATTACTGAGCATTTAGCAAAGAGGGCGATATTAAAAATGGTAATCCCAAAAAAGGTGCTGGCAGCTTGTATGACTCTAAGCATAAGTAGCTCAGCGTTTGCTCAAGACAAAGCAGAACAATCATTACAGCATCCACTTCATAAACAGCAATGGACTTCACTTTTCAATGGTAACGATTTTACTGGTTGGGAAACTTATGTGAGCTATCAACCGAAAGACAGTAAGTATCAGGATCCTGCGGACGTCCCAGTACGCGGCTTAAATATTGACCCCAAAAATGTATTTAGTGTGCAAGACGGATTAATGCGCATTTCTGGAGAGGAGTGGGGTGGTATTAGCACGATTGAAGAGTACGGCAAATTTCATCTGAAATTCGAGGTGAAATGGGGAGATCTAAAATGGCCACCTAGAGAGCGTCAACCACGAGACAGCGGGGTATTATATTTTGCTACGGGTAAGCCCGGGGCGTCTATGAATCATTGGTTGCGCAGTCACGAAATGCAAATTCAAGTGGGTGACAGTGGTGACTATCACAGTTTAGACGGGGTTATTATAGATGCACATTGCGGCGCCGCTAATCAAGGTGACTGGCATTTTTATCGTTACGCACCTGATATGCCCCTATGCCTAAATATTGCCAATCGTGTATTAAAACGGGGTGATTTTGAGAAACCGATAGGACAATGGGACACTATGGAAGTTCTCGCCGATGACAATACCATCATACATAAAATTAACGGTAAAGAAGTGTTCCGAGCTTCCAATTCTCGGCAAAAAATTGATGAGCAAATAGTGCCGTTAACCAAGGGCAAGATCCAATTTCAATCTGAAGGCGCGGAGGTGTTTTATCGCAATATCCAGATTAGAATGTTAGATGAGCCTATAGATGCACTTATAACGAAGTAAATCAGTTGGTTAAAGCGTGTTTAATTAGAACATTTTATTCCAGCAACGGTTAACGTCATTCAGGTTAGCCTTGCTGCGAAAAAACTCAGCATACACATAGATCAACCTCCACAAGGCCAGTGCTTTATTTTTTACGCACGTCGCTGGCGGACCAAGCGTCAGTTCTAAAGGGCACCGCCGGCAGTCTAACGTTATTAATTACGTTAGCCAGAGGATTATCAGCCCATGCATACCGTACGGCTACCGGCTCGCTTATATCTGGGTGTGAGACGACCACTGTTTGACCTTGGATAAATGCTTGCGCCACTCGAAATACTTTGTCTTGCCCTGCGATAATAAAGCCTTCTACTGCTTGATTATCGGTGGTTTTTAAACCTTCTGCGTTATCAAAGTATATTTTTATTTCGTTTTGTTTTAATTCGATATGGGTAAAGTCTGGGCCTGTGGGGACTGTTGGTATACCGTATATTTTGTTAGCGGCTAAGTGCCATAAACGCTCACCTACATCACGTTTATTCTTGGGGTGAAGATCATCTGCATCACCAACATCGATAGCAACGGCCATACTTGTATTGCCTAAGGTTAAGGTTTGACGTTGAGCATCGCGTAGGTAGGCCCATGCACTTTCGGGTTGCAAGCGTTGTTGAGGCAAGTATGCCGCCAATTGTACAAATAAAAACGGCATGTTCGGAGATTGTGCCCGAGTACGCCAATTGGTAATTAAATTGCTAAAGAGCGTTTGATAATAAGTGTGCTTATTAATGTTGCTTTCTCCTTGATACCAAATCACGCCTTGGGCAGTGTAGGGTAGCAAAGGGTATATCATAGCGTTGTATAAAAAGCTGGGAGTGTAGCTATAGTTCACGACTTTTGGCATGGGCATTTCAACGGAATTACTGAAACGCCATTTTTTTTCGATTGGCTGCTTATGACCATCAATATCGACCCACATTTGCTGTTTTTTGCCGATAAAAACCTGATTACTATTGCCATTTGCTGCACGAATAACAATTACATTTTTACCCGTTCTCAACAATTGTGTGGCAATTTCGTGAATGGAGTCAGTGCTGGGGGCTGCGTTATCATCATGCGTTTTGGCGATAAGTTGGCCGTTAATAAAGATAAGGGCACTGTGTCGGATAGTCCCCAAGTTGATCGTAATCGACGCCGTTGGTACTGATTCGAGAGTAAAAGTCTTTCTTAGCCATACAAAATGATGTAACGGGCCCATATTTGGCAAGTCAATCTCTTGCCAATGCTCATCATCATAATCTACTGCGGCTGCATGGCTAATCATAGTCTTATCGGGAGAATTGATACGCTGCCATTTTAGCTGTTGTTGTTTCTCATTCGCCGCCAGTAATTCAGGCCAGTCAGTTTTTGCTTTAACCTTGGCAGCTTCCTTTTCGTAGCCTGGCGTAGCGGCAACGATATCGATATCTGTCCAGGCCTCAGCTGGTGTACCACCCCAGTTACTTTCAATTATGCCAACGGCTACATCCTCTGTTTTTTGAAGCTGTAGGGCGAAGAACCAAGCTACGGCTGAAAATCGCCCAGCGGTGCTTGGCGTGGCAACTTGCCATTTACTGGCCGGCAACTGACTTTGAAGGACAGGGGACAGTGTATCGGGTACCTCAAAAAAACGGATTAAGGGTTGCTGCGCAGAGGCAATCGCTTGCTCGTTGCCGATAACGTCCCCCTTAAGCTTCCATTCCATGTTTGACTGACCACCAGCTATCCATACTTCTCCGTAGTATACGTCATTGATGGCAATGGTTTCATCGGCGCTGATGGTTAACGAAAATGGACCCGCTGCAGCATGCGCAGGTAATATGACTTGCCAATGACCATTGGTATCGGTTTGAGTAGTATAAATTTGGTCTAACAAGGCTATGGTAACAGGGTGATTTTCTGGGCCTTGCCCCCAGATCCTCAGCGGTTTATCTCGCTGTAATACCATGTGATTTGAAAATAAAGGAGAGAGCGATATCGCGTGTGTCTGAAAAGCACTCATTAACCAAAGCATCCCTATGAATAATAATCTGCGCATGACCACTCCATAACAACCATTAATAGACTGCATACCTGCGTGAGTACAAATATTGAAGAGGATATATTATGGGGGAAATCTGCGCAGTGTGTAAGAGTTTTTACTGCTAAGGGCGATTCATTTAGACTGTCAGATATATGATCCACAATCGGGCTAAATGTGTTGATTTATCTGTCGGTTACTGAGCTGCTGGGCACACCATAAAAAGCGGATGTCTTATGACATCCGCTTTTTTTTGCACACTGTTTTAAAACTTAGCTCTTACGCCAAGGCTAACAGAGCGACCCGAAAGCGGTACCTGATCCTTAATATAGGAAGAATGTACGCGACCCTCTTTATTTGTTAAGTTATTACCCTTCAAATAGATAGTCATATCCATCTTATCGAGATCTAAATAATAATTAGCCGAGGCTGATAGCATGGTATAACCATCTGTGTCGGTTTCATTTGAAGCAATCTTGTCTTGTTTATTATTGCGCACGACTTCAATTTCACTGTGCCAATTACCTTGTTCATAATGTATGGAACTGCCCACTCTCATCGGTGGAATACGCGGAACATTTCCACCTTCATCCAATTTAGCGCGGGTATAATCGCTGAAAATTTCCCAGCGCAGTTCGTCGGTTATATGTAAGTCTAATTGGGCTTCAAATCCATAAAGAGTGGCATCTTGCTGTTGGAAAAGCACCACGGGTAAACCGTCTGTTTCTTCTTCAGGTTCACCATTTAGCGCGACATCTGCATCAAAACTCGCTTGTGTTATTAACTGCCCGTCAACAGACACTAAGCCCGTACGTTGTTCAAATATATAATTGCCGACCTGATTGTGGAACAAGCTCACGGACGCATTCCAAATATCGGCATGGTAGCGATAGGTAAAGTCTAGATTGTTAGATTCCTCTTTATCCATATCTTGTGAGGCTTGGCTAAGGGTATACACGCCATCTTGTTCATCAATCGTAAAGCCGCCACCAATTTCATAGACCCCTGAACCTATATGTGGACCATAGGAAAATATCTCTGAAGCTGAGGGGGCTCGTTGGGAATAGGCGTAGTTAAAGGCCAATGAGTGATGATCATCAAGATTCCATACAACACCAGCGGAACCTGATACTGCGGTATAATCTTTATTATCAAAAGAGAGATTGCTTAGCTGTTCTAAATCAGCATAGAAATCATTGTTTACCTTGTGTTTAAGGTTTTCTGCTCTCGCGCCTAACTGCCACAACAATGCCCCCATTTCATGTTCTTCCATTAGAAATACGGCGGTCGTGTTGGTTTTAGTCGGTGGGGTAAAGGCTTCTTCACCTAAGGCTGAAAAATCTAAATAGTTATAGTGAAGTCCCATTACGCCTTTCCAACCTGCGACGACTTCATGTTCAGCCCATAATCGTGATTCTATGGTTTCATTTTTGAATGTTGTACCCGCTTCTGCACCTTCAAATTCAGTATGTTGGTAATCGGTATAAGCACTTTGTAAATGAACGGCCTTGAAAAAGCCACTTAGTTTGTTCCAATCGACCACACCCTGGTACCGATTTTGTTTTAATTTGATATACACATCTTCTTCTACAGGTAAGCCATATTCAGAGTCCATACGACCGTAAGAAAGTGCAACGCGTGTATCATCGGTGATCCAGCCTCCGCCAAAATTATACCCGTGAGCACTGATAGATGAGTTTGCAAGCTCGCCACTACCGCCTGATTCATTGATATCAGCCGGTACTGGAATTTTATAGTCACCGGTTTTACGATTATAGCCATCAACATGGAAGACAAAATCGCCACTTCCCACATTTAAATCGGTTGAAAGTGTTTTTGCGTCAGCGACGTTATCGTACTGGGCAAAAACTTCTCCAGTGAGTCCTTCTTGTCGTTGGGCGGGTAAACGATTATCAACCACGTTAACAACACCACCTATGGCGCCGCTGCCGTACAATAAGGTTGCTGGTCCTCTAAGCACTTCAATTTGAGTTGCTGTTGAGGTCTCTGTTGCTACTTGATGATCAGGGCCGACCCGAGAGGCATCTGAGGCATCTAATCCATTTTGTACCACTTTGATACGCGGGCCATCCAAGCCTCTGATAATTGGGCTACTTGCTACAGGTCCGAAAAAAGAACTGTGCACACCGGGCATATTTTTTAAGGTTTCACCTAAGGTGGCTGCCTGATTTTGATCCAGTTCTTCGCCACTAAGAATGCTAACGGGGGTACTTGATTGAAGTACTGTCCTGTTTAGGGGGGATGCGGTGATCTGCAGGGTTTCAATATCCTGCTCATCTTTTTGGATATTTTTATCGTGCTCTTGTGCGTGTGCGTTAGCTGTAAAAGCCGCTAATACTGCCAATAAAAGGGTTGAGTGCTTAGTTTTCATCGTGTTGTCTCTTGCATGCATATTAAATAACAGCCGGTATATAGTTAAATAACCGGAAAAATAATGGGTTTTATACGAACTAAAATACTGAGGGGGGATCACGATTTCCTGCTGTGCGCACAAACAGCGGAATATAGCGTTTAATCGTTATTTCAATCGTAAACCCTGCAAGAGGCAAAGCTAATACCGGTGGGAAACCAACAGGTATGGAATGATCAAGGTTATGAACCGTTAAGCATAGAGCACAATGATTTTCGCTCTGTGATTTATGGGAATTATCATGCCAATCGTAAAGAACACTGGCCGCAACACAAAGCAGCAGCACAAGCACGAGTGTGTATTTCAACATCGTGGACTGTTTTCTTAGTGAGTGGAATGAATTTTTTTGCATGATTGTTATAATGTAACATCATTGTTTTTATTTTGTCGAGTGTTAATCCGCTCAATTGATAACCGAATTCAAAAATAATAGTGATTGTAATCAATGAAATAGAAAAAGGGGAGAGAGATGGGGAAACTGCATTTTGAAATATAGCACTATGGGTAGGCTAAAAATCACGCTTATGGGCTAAGTAAATCGTTGCGCGTTATGGTTTTTTTTTGATTCTACACCTGCCCCCAAAACTATAGACCACTCATTTACATGCCAACTTTTCACCAAACCATTTAACACATAGGGGTCTTGTGTAGCAAATTCTTCTGCTACTTTTGAGGAGCTCCCTTCAAATAATAACGCAGCACCAATAGTCGGCTCGGTCAGTGCTCCACCTAACCTTAACTCCCCTCGGTCAGCCGCAGATATTGCTAATTTCAGGTGTTCTTCACGGTACGCTTCGCGCTTTTGCAAATATCCTTGCACAACGTCGTAGGTCAATAAATAGTACATCTAGGTTTCCTATTTTTAGCGGTGACGCATATTGGCCACGGTGTTAATAACTGCTTTCACAATGATGCGTAGTTTGGTTAAGCGGTTGTGTTAACGTCTAGCAAAAGACATCTCTGACAGAATGGAATTTCGAAGTTGGGCTCTATTTTAGAGCCCAATTGTACACATGATTAAGCAAAAAAGGCTTATGACTGTTAAATCATATCTTATTATACCGAATATCCTAAGTGTCCCACAGTCGGGTATTTCGTGCTTAAATTTAATGGATATTACATTTTTGTTGGTAGAAACCAATTAACGTAGGTCAAAAAAAAGACCAGCATTGCTGGCCTTTGTTGTTATCAATATAAGCGTTAGTTTATTTAGGTAGCTTGAATGTCCAAACTGAACCACCTTGATTGAAATGCTTAATGCGCTTGGCTACATCGCCACCCCATAACGGGACGGCGCCGCCCCAGCCTGACAATACAGATATATACTGCTCTCCGCCCATTTCCCATGTAACAGGTGAGCCAACGATGCCAGAACCAGTATTAAATTTATATTTAATTTCGCCTGTCTTTGCATCGAATGCGAGTAAATATCCCTCTGGATTACCCATGAATACTAGGTTTCCGGCAGTGGCCAAAACTCCACCCCATAACGGAGCATAATTTTCATAACGCCACACTTCTTTACCTGTCTCAGGGTTAATCGCTTTTAATACGCCAATGTATTCTTCGTTAATCGGCTTAATCGTAAAACCTGCACCTAAGTAGGCCGCGCCTTTTTTGTAAGCGGTAGGTTCATTCCAAATGTCCATTTGCCATTCATTCGAAGGTACATAGAACAGTTTCGTATCTTGACTATATGCCATAGGCATCCAATTTTTGGCACCTAAGAAAGCAGGCGCTGAAACAACTGAACTACCTTGGTTGCCGGTTTCTGACTTGCTTGGATCACCAGGTCGATTACTGTCATCGTAAATAGGGCGGCCATTCTTATCTAAGCCTGTGGCCCATGTGATTTTATCGGCGAATGGGAAGCCCTTAATGAATTTTCCGTTTTCTCTATTAAGAACGTAAAAGAAACCATTTCTATCAGCTGAGCCAGCCGCTTTAATAGTTTTACCTTTCTCTTTATAGTCAAATGAAACGAGTTCGTTAACACCGTCAAAATCCCATCCGTCATGGGGAGTAGATTGAAAGCTCCAAACTATTTTTCCGGTATCTGGGTCGATACCTAAACGCGAGGATGAAAAGAGGTTATCCCCTGGACGCAAATGAGAGTTCCATGGTGATGGGTTACCGGTACCGAAAAATAATAAATCAACATCAGGATCATACGTTCCGCCTAACCAAGGCGCAGCGCCGCCGGTTTTCCATAAGTCACCAGGCCAGGTTTTACCTGCTTCGCCGCCAGAAATGCCGTTTTCAACTTTTTTTCCGTCCTTCCAGATGTAGCCCATATGACCTTCAACGGTGGGGCGCTCCCATACTATTTGACCATTCTTAGCGTCATAGGCACGAACGTTTCCGACAACGCCGAACTCACCACCAGCCACGCCGGTAATGACTTTACCTTTAACGATAATTGGCGCGGCTGTAATGGAATAGCCTGCTTTATAATCTTCTACGGTTTTTTTCCAAACTACTTTGCCAGTGTCTTTGTTTAGGGCGACCAGTTTTGCGTCTAGGGTGGCGAAAATAACGAGGTCGTCGTACAAGGCGGCACCACGGTTTACCACATCGCAGCATGGCATGATGCCATCAGGTAGTCTTGCGTCATATTGCCAAATTTCATCCCCCGTCATTGCGTCAATGGCGTATACACGGGAATAGGAGCCCGTGACATACATTACGCCGTCTTTAATCATGGGTTGTGATTCTTGGCCGCGCTGTTTTTCGCCACCTAGGGAGAACGCCCAAACAGGACGGATATCTTTTACTGTATCGGTACTGATTTTCCCCAGAGGGCTGTAGCGTTGCCCTTTAAGACCCATTCCATAGGAAACTACGTCGTCTGTGGTGGCTTGGTCGTTCAAAATATCTTTATCGGTGACCTTTGCATTGACTCCAGTGGACAGTGCAATAAGCACTGATAATGACAATATTTTCGTTATAGCTTTTCTGGACATTGTAATTTCCTCATGAAATTTTGCTTTTTTAGCTGTGTGTAAACCATCCGTTTATCGGCGGTTAATTAATTTCGCACCCTAAAAATGAATGTTCTATTAGGATGCAAATATACTAATATTTGTTGTCAATCCCCTCTATAACACTGGGGAAGGATTTTAATTCATCACTTAGTATGAGAGTGCGTAGCAATAATCATGGAGCGTAATAGTCTGGGGTTTCATAAGTAACCTGATACTGGTCAAATATGTTGGCCATGGTTCCATTACTGATCATTTGCCCTACAACATCGCCGACAGCATAGGCTAATTGTCGATGGTCACTTTTAACGGCCATACCTATATCCCACTTCTGTTTGCCGATCATGGGGAAGGCATTTTCTGCAAGGAGATAGCGTTCTTTATCTAATTTTCCGCGGTAATAACTGATTTGACTGCGCATACCCATAACCGCATCCACCTTGTTTGCTTGCATGGCCGATACGGCTAGTGGAATAGTGGTGAACTGTTTACTTTTTTCGCGCATTCGACCGGAAAACGCAGACATAAGATAAAATTGAGGAATAGAATCATTCTCAACACCTATATCGTGATATTGGAAAATAGCCATGGTAGGAACAGATTTGATAGCCGTTGAATCAAACATAATTTGCCACGATTCGACGTGATAAGGGGCGAACATATGCACATTAGCGTGCACTAATTCACCAATGTCGTCGCGTAATAAAGCATAAGCTTTATCGTAGGGGACTCTTAGCATAAGGTCAGCTACGGTGCGGGTTAAGTAATGACCTTTCCAAATATTATTGCGTAAGTCATCTTCCACATTTTCGTCAGCAGTCATCCATTTCAGCTTAAGGTTAACGCCTAACGCGTCAGCAATATGATGGGCGACTGCTACATCAATACCTTTGCTTTTACCATCTTGTTGAAATGAAAAGGGCGGAAAATTCCGATATACCGCCACCACAATTTCATTCTTCTCAATGATATCGTCAAAGCTCAGGGCACTGGTTCCATGACTGATAACCAGCAAGTAACTAGCCCATAAGATATGAAGTACGTGCTTATTGATCTTCACTGACTGACTCTAACCAAGTACGGATAGACCATAACGCTTCTTGATTTAGATATTCTGACATTTTAGGCATATAGACTGCGCCGTTGCGAACCGCGCCATTTTTAACCCGATACACATACCACTCATCTCCATCGAAATCCGCAGGAAGCGTGCGTAAATCGGGTGCGATACCGCCAGAAACACCACCTAAGCCATGGCACCGTGCACAGTTTTGGTTATACGCAGACGAGCCAACTCGAAGTATCTCTTCGCGGTCGTGGCCTTCTATTTCACGGTATGGGTTGGTATCGGCCCATTCTTCGCCAAGCACGGGTAAAGTTGAAGTGTCCATCGCTTGTGGGGTTACTGAACCATGTGCAGACAAACCAAAAGAACAGGTTGTTATGGCTGCTATAAAAATACTGCGGCTTAATATATGTTTAATCATCACCGATAATCCTCTTTCTATGAAACTCGTTAGTCATTAGTCAACGAGAATCAGCTTACCGATGTCAGCACTAAGTACACATTGCACTTTAGCTAGATAATAAGTCATCCTTTAGGATGATTTTTAGCGGTTATTTTCCGTAAAATTGCAATTATCTTAACAATATCAAATGATTAGGTTCTATCTGCTGTAATTTCAAATTTTCTTATACTTCTATATGCTAATCCCTAAGCTGGTTTTAGACGTTGGTAATAGGATGATGATGAAGAGATCCATCAAACATAAGTGGGGTAGGTTTGTTATTGCTTTGCTTTTTTATAGTGCTTTTATTAGTGGTTCCGTTATGCAGGTTTCGGCGCAATCATTGCCGTTAAAATATGATATTAACTATTTTAAATTAACGCAAAAAGCACGAGCGACTTTTACCAATATCAATCAATTGCCAGAAGACAGTGGTTATCTCGGCGCTAAATTAGCCGTTGATGATTCTAATTCCACCGGTAAATTCATCAATCAAACATTTTCATTGCGATACGCCCAATTCGAACATGCAAATGGACTATTGGCTGGTTTAAATGAGCGTTATTTAGACGGCCAAACGATTTTCTTATTACAGGCACCTGCCGATTTACTTATTGCAGCTAATACTTGGGCCAAAGACAAAGCGGTGTTGCTGTTTAATATAAGTGAACCCGCCGATGGGTTACGTTATAAACAGTGTTTATCGTCGATGTTACATACCATTCCGAGTTATGCGATGAAATCTGATGCGTTGGCTCAGTGGCTGGTAGCACGTCGTTTACAAAAAGTATTAATGATCAGAGGTAAATCAGATGAAGACAAGCAAGTCGCTAACGCTTTTAAACGTTCAGTAAAACGATTTGGGTTGAAGGTTGTCGATGAAAAAATATGGGACTTTTCCACTGATTTACGCCGGACAACCCAGCAAGAAATACCACTGTTCACGCAAACCTCTTCGGAATATGACGTTGTATACGTGGCGGATCCAGCTAAAGATTTTGCCGAGTTTTTACCCTTTAATACTTATCTACCTCGACCTGTAATCGGTTCGGCTGGGCTTGAGGCACTCGCGTGGCATCGTGTCATCGAGCAATGGGGCGCAGCTCAGCTACAAAGCCGTTTTGTGCAATTGGCGTCGCGTAATATGAATGAGTTGGATTTCAGTGGCTATTTAGCGCTGCGAACAGTTGCGCAAGCCGCTCAGCACCTTAAATCGAATCAACCGCAAATACTGACTGATTATATTCATTCTAGTCAATTTGAATTAGCTGCTTATAAAGGTCGTAAGTTGAGTTATCGCCAATGGAATGGGCAATTAAGAATGCCAATGGCGTTGGTACAGCCCAATGCGTTGGTTTCACAGTCCCCCCAAGAAGGCATGTTACACCCCGAAAATGAATTAGACACGTTAGGGTACGATGCCCCTGAAATGAAGTGTCAATAATAGAAGATAACTGTGAACTAAGGTGACATATGAATAAGCGAATAATAAGCGGGTTAGCGATACTCAGTGTCTGGGCATTTTGCGGGGCAGCGAAAGCGACAGAACTTGCCTATGTAACCAATGAAAAAGATAACACTGTTTCTGTCATTGATGTGGCTGAACACAAAGTATTGCGTCAATTTGATGTAGGCCAGCGACCCAGAGGTATTGTATTAAGCCACAATGGCTCAACCGCATACATTTGTGCCAGTGAGTCAGACAGCATTCAAGTAGTGGACTTAGCAACCGAGAAAGTAATCGGTGAACTGCCCTCTGGAGAGGACCCTGAAACCATTGCCTTGCACCCTAACGGGAAAACCATCTATACGTCTAATGAAGACGATGCCTTACTAACAATAATCGATATCGCGTCGCGTTCCGTGATTGCGCAAATAGATGTGGGCGTAGAGCCCGAAGGATTGGCAATCAGTCCGGATGGTAAATTAGCGGTTGTGACGTCAGAAACCACAAATATGGTGCACTGGATTGACACACAAACCTATCAAAATATCGATAATTCATTAGTGGGAGCAAGGCCTCGTTCAGCTAAATTTTCGCAAGACGGTAAGCTATTGTGGGTGAGTTCTGAGATTGGAGGCACCCTTAGCGTATTCGATGTTAAAAGTCGAAAGGTCATACATGATTTTCGTTTTAAAATTGCCGGTGTGCACCGGGATAGGGTGCAGCCAGTTGGCGTGGAATTGAGTGAAGATGGCCGATATGCATTTGTAGCGTTAGGGCCAGCGAATCATGTTGCGGTAATCGATATTGCCAATATGACCATAGAAAAATACATATTGGTTGGTCGCAGAGTATGGCAGTTGGCGTTTAATCATGATCAGAGTATTTTACTCACAACAAACGGCGTGAGCGGTGATGTGTCTATGATTGATATGGCAAAAATGAAGGTTACCCGCTCGATTAAGGTAGGGCGTTACCCTTGGGGAGTGGTCGTGCGTCAATCCCAGTGATAAACAAAACGTTGTCAGCACTGAATCGCTGGTAAAGGCTTATTGTGTCACCTAGCAAATCTTGTATGCACCCAAAAAAGAGTACGCTAAAGAATGAATAACCCCCGTTCAGCAAGTATTACAGTTAAAGATGTCTCCTTTCGTTATGGCCCGAAGGTGGCGCTTGATTCAATTAATCTGCAGGTAACGTCAGGAATTAATATAATACTTGGGCCAAACGGTGCGGGTAAAAGTACGCTATTTTCCTTACTTACCGGTCTGCTTTGCCCATCGTGTGGCGCAATTGACGTCAATGGGCTTAGTTTTGACAAACAGCACTCGAGCATAATGCAAAGTATGGGAGTGGTGTTCCAGCAAAGCACCCTTGATCTGGACTTAACCGTACAGCAAAATTTGCTTTATTTTGCCTCGTTGCACGGTATTGCACCTGACAAAGCATTAAAAAATATTGAATCTATGCTTGTCGAACTAGCGTTAAACGATAGGTTACAAGATAAGGTTAGAACGCTTAATGGAGGCCATCGCAGACGGGTTGAAATCGTTAGAGCGCTTATCCATCAACCGCAAGTACTCTTGCTTGATGAACCCACTGTAGGGTTGGATATTGAGAGTCGGGCGCTGATCCTCAAACATGTTAGAGCACTGGGTGACCGCGATAGTCTATGCGTATTGTGGGCTACGCACCTTATCGATGAAATAAGGCCAAGCGATTCATTAGTTGTTATCCATTCAGGCAAAATAAAAGCGCAGGGCGTTACGGAGCCACTATGCCAAGAAAATCAGGTCGATACTGTGAGCCAACTGTATCGGAAGTTGACGGGGAGCACGGAAGCAATATGAATTCATCTGCTTACCTATATTGTTTTAACGGCATCGTGAAACGTGAAATTTTACGCTTTTTACAACAGCGAACGCGTTTAATTAGTGTGTTAGTGCGGCCATTGTTATGGCTGGTGGTCTTTGCTGCTGGCTTCCGCTCAGCATTAGGGGTATCTATAATGGAGCCCTACGGTACGTATATAACATATCAAGAATACATCACCCCAGGATTAGGGGGGATGATCATCCTTTTCAACTGCATGCAAAGCTCGTTGTCTATGGTATATGACCGTGAAATGGGCAGCATGAAAGTTTTATTGATGAGTCCTATCCCTCGAACATTTTTATTGTTTAGCAAGCTGGTAGCTGGGGCTATTTTGTCGACCTTGCAGGTACTTATTTTCTTATTTGTTACCCGAATTGTCGGAGTTGAAATTGAACCATGGGGTTTTTTCACCGCAATACCTGCGATTTTCTTAATATCGTTCTTCCTCAGTGCATTGGGGTTGATGTTAGCTAATTTAATTACCCAATTAGAGAATTTTGCTGGGGTGATGAATTTTGTGATTTTCCCAATGTTTTTCCTGTCTAGCGCTTTGTATCCTCTATGGAAAATGCAGGAAGCGAGTTTGATACTGTATTGGATATGCCAAGTCAATCCATTCACCCACTGCGTCGAATTACTGCGCTTTGCGCTTTATGGGCAAGTTAATTTGCCAGCGCTTGGTGTCGTGTTACTGGCTTCTATCGTGTCAGCAATCATTGCCCTTGCGACTTTTCGCGGGCGTCGATAGCGTGTAAAAAGTTAGTTTGCGATGTTTGTAAAGGCTAGGATGATAAACGCGATACAGTAAATATAAAAACAGCGCTGTTTTTCAACAATATCTTTGGCAGGATATTACTCATACTTTAGTATTATCTATTCTTTCTTCTATTTTTAATCTATTGATTTATTTAAACTTATTCCTATTTATTAAACGATGCTCAATTTGGGGGCGCTTAAATTATTCTTTAATATCATTACACTGCCTACAGAGATAAAGGAGCGGTAAAGATAATGAAATATTTAGTGGCAGTAGGTGTGTTATTTAGTGTTGATGCCCTAGCGAATGAAATTGCGAGTTTAGAAACCATCAGTGTCGTGGGTCAGAATCCACTTTTTAGTGAACATACTACCACGAGTATAATTGGTAGCATCCAATCAATCACGGGCGAAGAAATAAGAGAAAGTAACGTTACCTCGCTGTCACAACATATGAAAAATCGTCTGTCCAGCGTTCATATCAACGACGTACAGAACAATCCATTTCAACCTGATGTGCAATATCGCGGTTTCACCGCATCGCCATTGCTAGGTTTGCCTCAAGGGCTTTCTGTTTACTTAAATGGTGTAAGGTTTAATGAGCCGTTTGGCGATACGGTTAACTGGGATCTTATTCCATTAGCTGCCCTAGATAATGTTGCATTGTATTCTGGCTCAAACCCTAGTTTTGGGCAGAATACTTTGGGCGGCGCGCTAAGCATGCGGGTGAAAAATGGCTTCGAATATGCGCAAAATGCTGTGGACTTACAAGTTGGAAGTTTCGGTCAAAAGCAACTCACCGTGCAAAGCGGCGGTAGTCAAGGTCGCTGGGGATACTACGTGTTACTAAATCGTTTAAACGAAGACGGCTGGCGAGATTTTTCGACCAGCGATTTAACACAATTTCTGTCGACGATTACCTACCGCGGGGAAACACATCATGTGGAAATGTTGTTTTCGGCGAATGATAACGAATTAACTGGTAATGGGGCGATCCCACAACAACTGCCATCGGTAGAGGGAAATGCAGCCATTTATACCTACCCAGATAAAACCAAAAATGATTATCAAATGGTTGCCTTAAATACAGAGTCAATCTTGGGTGATGGCTTGAAATTTCAAAGCAACAGTTACTATCGGCGCAATGACATTGATACCACCAATGGTGACGATAGCGACTTTGAAGAATGTGAATTTGGCAACAGAGTTACGTTGTGTGAAGAGGAAGATGACGATCTTGAGAAGGTTAGTTTTGTTGGGTATTCACCCGATACATTCTTTAGTGAGATTTCTACTCTCGATGCCGATTTAATTGACGGCACACTTAATCAAAGTGCGACTGAAAACGAAAGCTATGGCTTAGCCATGCAGTTGTTGTACAACAAAAAAATTGCCAAAACTGAACACGAGTGGTTGTTAGGTGGGGGAATTGATCGAGCGGATATTGATTTTGCCAGTGATACGGAATTTGGCATTTTACATAACAGCACGCCTGAGGACGACCGTTCGGTTTCAGCTACAGGATTTTTCGATAGCGACTCACAAGTTAGACTAGGCGTGAAAACCTACGGACATTATTTGTATGCAGGATATTCTGCGCGCTTAGATGAACGCTGGTTACTGAGCTTGTCGGGGCGCTACAACGACAGTAAAATAGACATGCATGATCGTATTGATGTGGGTGAGGGCTCATTAAATGGCGAGCATCATTTTAATCGATTTAATCCTGCAATTGGCTTGCAATATACCATTAATTCCCACTGGTTAGCTTCGTTAAGCTACAGTGAATCATCGCGTATGCCCAGCCCAGCAGAACTTAGCTGTGCCGATGAAGATGATCCATGTAAGTTGCCAAATGGCTTTGTGGCCGATCCACCTTTAAATAAAGTTGTCGCCAAAACAATCGAAGCAACACTCGGTTATGAAGCAAACGGCAACACCATTAGTGCAGCACTTTATCGCACAAAAAGCACCGACGATATTATTTTTCAACAGGCGGGTGTGACCCAATCCCAAGGCTACTTTATCAATGTTGATGAAACGAATCGTCAGGGGGCGGAAATGTCTTTTTTACGCATTGCAGAAACCATTACCTATGGTGCGAATTACAGCTACTTGGACGCAACATTTGAATCGCCCTTTGTATCGTTTAGCCCTAATAACCCGTTTGGTGGTGATCGTCAGGTTGAGGTGGGTGATAACATTCCTGGACAACCCAAACATCAGGTGAAAATCCACAGTAACTGGGATATTACCGACGCGATGAGCTTAGGGGGCGAGTGGATATTTTCGTCATCATCATATTACCGTGGTGATGAAGCGAATGAGCACAAAAAAGTACCCTCCTATGCGGTGGCAAATATGTATGTGAACTATCAATTTAATCAGGCTACAACGTTGTCTGCCCGGGTCGATAATGTATTGGATCGCCAATACCATACCTTTGGCACTTATGGTGAACCGGATGAAGTATTAGGTGAGGTGCATCCCGAAATCGACGAACCTTATTTCATTGGACCTGCCGCCCCTAGAAGTGTATCGGTCAATATGCACATTGCATTTTAACGCTTAATTATTCGCCATTAGGCGGCTATTTTCCAACCAAAGGCAGGGATGCCGCCATAATTGACGAGGGTAGTCATACTAAAGGAGGAAAGAATTAACGTGAGGCTAGCAATAGGATAAAGCCTTCATTACTGGATAAGTTGAGGGTTAATCGATGTTGCGACGATCTATACGAAATCTACGTCCTATATTTACATTATCACCGCTTGCTGAAATCGCCCACAATGAACCAGATATCGAAGACGATGTTGAAGTGACAATCGCCGGTGGAGCTGATGTGATGATTGTTAGCTCCACCAAACAGATACCTAACTTGATGATAACCGATAAAATATTATGAACCGGGTCACTGGTAGTCAGTCACCAGTATTGAACATCCGGCAAAATTCTAATGCGACGCAGAGAAAAAAGATGTATAAATTTTTTGCTGTTCTACTTTTTTTCACCAGTTTTTTTAGTGTGGCGGACAACGTGCAGAATGTGCGTTTAGGTGTATTGAAATACGGTACAGTGAACTGGGAAGTCGAGGTTATTAAACAAAACAAACTCGATGAAAAATATGGCTTTAATTTACATGTTCTATCACTTGCCAGTAAGAACGCCTCTGCTGTGGCGTTACAAAGCAATGCCGTTGATATCATTTTAACAGATTGGTTGTGGGTTAATCGCCAACGTTTCAACCACAAAAGCTATACGTTATTTCCTACCTCGATCGCCACCGGCGGTTTATACGTCCCTAGCGACTCAAAAATTGACAATGTGACTGGATTGCGCGGGCTTAAAATAGGTATTGCCGGTGGTGAAGTTGATAAAAATTGGTTGCTCTTACAAGCCTATTCACGCAAGAAATATGGTTTTGATATTAAGCAAGAAACCCTTCCAAGCTTTACATCTCCAGCCTTGCTTAATGTATTGATGCGCAGAGGCGAACTTGATGGTGGTATTAACTTCTGGCACTACGGAACTAGATTAAAAACACAAGGCTACAAGTTGCTTATTACGGTACCGCAAATGTTAGCAGAGTTGAATATTGCTAATGATGTTCCGCTGTTAGGTTGGGTATTCGATGAAAATTGGGCGAAGCAGCATCCACAGCTTATTCAGAGTTTTTTGTTGGCGTCTCTTGAAGCGAAACAAATTTTATATTCATCAGATGAACAGTGGCAACAAATACGAAAATTAACCAAGGTCGAGAATGACTCTGTATTTTCAACTTTAAAAAGTGATTACCGCGCGGGATTGCTTCATCAGTTTGGCGAAAAAGAGCGTAATGCCACCCAACAGATATTTACGGTTTTAGCAGAACAAGGCGGACAAAATCTGGTAGGAAAAGCGACATCATTAGATATGGGTACGTTTTGGACCATGGATGAAAGCAAACTGACGTTAATACCAGCAGTCGATTATGAAAGTCAGCCGTGATTTGCACCAAGCCAGTAACTTCGATTGTTGCTCAAGTCAAAAAACTCATCATCTTTTCTGGGTGGGTACCTTAGTGAAAGCATGGGCTATAACAAATACCTGTTTAAGCTGGTTGGTTAAACAAATACTTGGCATCGCATGTCTAGGATTAGTGTGGCAATTCGCTGCGTTGCTAATAGCGAGTCCCGATTTTCCAAGCTGTTTAGCGGTACTTCAAAGCATCTATTTTCATCTGAGTGAAGGGGATATGGCAGCTAATCTGCTGATTACGCTAAATCGCGTGATTATTAGTTTTATTATCTCAATGTTGTTAGGTGTGTTGCTAGGTGTGGTGATGGGAACCCATTCTCGCGTCAACAAACTGGCTGATTCTGCCCTGATCATTGCATTGAATATACCGGCCTTGGTGACTATTTTGTTATGTTATATATGGTTTGGCTTGGTAGAAAGTGCTGCAATAGCAGCCGTTATTTTGAATAAAGTACCAACAGTTGTGGTGATGATACGAGAGGGTGCGCGAGTGGTAGATCAAGATCTACTCGCCGTCGCCAAAGTTTATCGCCTTTCACCTAAAACGACCTTTTTTCGAGTGTTTCTACCACAGCTTTATCCCTACATTATGGCCTCTGCTCGCTCTGGATTATCACTGATATGGAAAATAGTACTCGTTGTCGAATTGCTTGGTCGCAGCGATGGGGTAGGGTTTGCACTTAATACCCAATTTCAGTTTTTTGATATTAGCGGAATACTGGCCTACACCTGTGCATTTATCAGTATTATCCTGTGCATTGAAGCATTGATATTCCGGCCACTTGATACGTGGATTGCAAGAGGCATTGCCCATGATTGAGTTGCAGGTGCGCATTGAAGATAAACAATTTTCTCACTGTACAACGGTAATTGAAAATATTAAATTCACTTTAGGCTCAGGTGAGTTTGTGGCGATCGTCGGCCCTTCGGGCTGCGGTAAGACCACACTGCTAAATATGATCAGTGGTCTTGAATCATCCTCTGCGGGCAGCATAATGCTAAACGGACAACCGCTTGAGGTAGAGAACAAGCCTCATATTGGCTATATATTCCAACAACCACGTTTGATGCCGTGGTTAACGGTTCGTCAAAACCTGCAGCTTGTTGCTGAATCAGCAACGTCTGAAGAAATAGGGGCCCTGCTGCACAGTGTAGGACTAGGCGATAAAGACCATTATTATCCTCGGCAACTGTCTGGCGGAATGCAGCGCAGAGTCAGTATTGCCCGAGCTTTTTTAATTAATCCGCAACTACTTTTACTTGACGAACCGTTTAACTCACTGGATGCGCCAACAGCCGCCCGTTTACGTTTGTTATTGATTGAATTCTGCCAACGTCAGGGATGCACTGTAGTGTTTGTAACCCATGATCTGAATGAAGCCATTTACTTAGCCGATCGCATCCTGTTTCTAAGTCCATCGCCGAGTCGTATCGTGCATCAAGAGCTTGTGAGTATTGCCCGTCCGCGCAATGAATCTGGCCTTAATGAGCTCAAATGGCAAGCACAACTTATGGCATCCCATCCACAATTGCTTGCTGGGCGGGTTAGCTAATATGACAATGAAAATGTTGTGAACCAATAGTGTCCATTGAACTTAGCAAAGACTCATTCAACCAAGCAGTTAAATCTAGCCAACCTCGGCTTTGCGTATCGAAACTTCGGCAAAAAATTGGCCAGGAATTACACAATAGACCCTGCGCGAAAATTGCTATTTCGACCTCAATTAGCCATCTTGCTCTGCGAGTTTCTCAGCTTGAGCGTCATCAAGAGTTTGTAAAGCTCTGTGCATTATGCGCCAGTTACAATGTGATCCCCCCAGCACATGATGCCTGCTGTTATTACCAACATTTCAAAGGATTTGATATACGCTGGGAGCGTCATCTTGAATTCTCAAGTTATACCTTTATTCGAGCGGGTGTGAGTCCTGGGTTATTTGATGGTTATGCCATTGAATACGTACCTCAGCAATGGTTTGATGAATTAGTTGGCGAGTTGGTCAGCGCCGTTAATGTTGTTATTTGTGATTCAGCTTTGAGCGAGCAGCAACGCAAGAAAATGTTTGAAGGTAGCCAAGTACTCGGTAGTCACGTTGCTAAAGGCCGAGCGAGTGTGTTCACGTCTTTTCGCTTGCACAGTGACGGGTTTGGCCGCTTATACATTCAGTCACATGCGTTAAACAAATACCAGGCTGGACGACTAATACAGCGCTTACTCGAAATTGAAACCTATCAAATGATGGCGCTGCTTAGTCTGCCGATCGCCCGAGGGTTAGCGCCTAAAGTGGCAGACATGGAACAGCGCCTAGTTAGTATTAATCAAAAAATGGCTCAAGTATGTCATCACGACGACGGACAAATGTTGGAAAGCTTGTCGAGTTTAGCCAGTCAAACAGAACAACTGATTGCTGATATCAGTTATCGATTTAGCGCGACCAATGCCTATTATGAGTTGGTGTGTACCCGTCTCGAGCAGCTAAAAGAAGAAGATATTTGTGGAGTCGAAGGTATTGGTGAGTTTGTAACACGCAGGTTAAGTCCAGGGATCAGGACATGCCAAGCGTTGACGCATCGACTGAACGACCTTACTTGCCGCATAGAACGAGCCAGTGCTCTACTTCGAACCCGTGTGGATTTATCCATTGAGCAGCAAAATCAAAAACTTTTACAGGCTATTAATCAAAGAGGGGCAGTGCAGTTGCGCCTGCAGCAAATGGTTGAAGGCGTATCAATAGTGGCCATCGTTTACTATTCGATGGGGCTGCTGGATTACTTACTTGATGCACTTAATTCTACAGGGTTGCCAACAAACAAAACCATTGTAAAAGGCGCAGCTGTACCAATATTTTTACTTTTCACTTGGTTAATCATGCGTTTCGTGGTGAAAGTTATTAAGAAACAGCCAGTAGCGTGAAATAAAATACATTCCTTCTCGCGTTGTCCTTGCCCAGTCATTGTGGCGCCTTGATACCAACACCCTTCTATCTAAGCTTGTATTAAATAAATCATTTTATTCACATTGATCACTTGGGCAAAGCTGTTCGATATTGATGTTAATTTCGTATCTGGGAATCGATTCCCTCCTTAAGTACTACGCCTCTCTTATCATCCTAAATAACACGATATTTCGTTAGCTTGACGAATATTGCTATGTCGCTCGTCTTTATATTATTTCCCTGAAAGATAATAAAAAAACGGGAAACACAAATATGAAAAACATCATCAAATACGGACTCATATCAGCAGCAATCGCATGTAGTATCAGTAGCCATGCAAAGATTGAAGTTTACGAAAACGAAGGCTTTAGCTTTAGTGCCGACGGTTTAGTCAATGCCTTTTACTCCAATAGCTCCATTGAGCACACAGATGCAACTGGCGCGACGAGTGATAGAGACCAATCTCGGGTACGCATGGGTTTTTTACCCAATAATGTGGGTTTTAATTTCGCTAATCAAATGTCAGATATGAAAATTGAAATGCGTTCATCTTTTTGGGTATCAATCAATGATTCTGATAACTTTCGTGATGCTTCACCGGCTGATTTAGGAACGGGTTCACTTATCGATGTTCGCCAATTTTATGCCACAATCAGCGCAGACTGGGGGGAAGTATTACTCGGTAAAGATTTCGGTCTTTTTAACCGCTCGAATATTCTTAATGACGAATTGTTACTGGGATTCGGTCAAACATCGGATTTTTTCGGCTTAGTCGACGGTGGAAATGTATCGTTCGGAAATATTAGTACGGGCTATACCTATCCGTTTCCAAAAGCTCAAATTACTTATCGCTCTCCAGAGATTAACGGGTTCAAAATTGCCCTTGGCTTGATGGATCCGAATAAATCTGCGGCTGATTCATCTGAAGACCTTCCGCGTTTTGAGGCGGAATTAACTTACAACACAACCTTTGATGACGGTTCTTTTAAAGCATGGTTAAGTGGTGTGAGTCAATCGAGTGAACTTGATGGAGTAGATGATAATCAGTCAGGCGTCGGGTATGGAGCCAATGTTAAATTTGCCGGAATCGCATTGACGGCATCAGGTTACAGTAGCAAAGGACTGGGGTTTGTGGCAGGGCTGGATCAATTTGTCGGGGATGAAACCATTGAGACTGATGGATTCTTGGTTCAGGCGTCTTATACAATGGAGTCTCACAGATTTGTATTAACCCACGGACAAACGAAAGTTGAAAACACCAACAGTATTCTTGATGCCAAACATAGAAATACTGGCGTTGCTTATTTCAACACCATACGTTCAGGCCTGACCGCGGTCGTGGAATATAACCATACTCAAGCGGATGTTACAGACGCTCTGACAAAAGAAGATAACGACACTATATCTATCGGCGCCGTGGTGACCTTTTAGTGGGACTTTTCTTATAGGCGTAGTTTTACCACTTATGACAAGGACACATAATGACAAACGTTGAACTCACAGTGTTGTATTAATCCACAGACGCGGACGCTTTCGAAGAGGATTATCGGTAACACCTTAAATTTTTTCACCAGAAAATGGGGATTTCAGATGGGGCTGACGTGCCCTATACCGTTACGCGATTTACATCGGTAGGAGATGAAATCCCTAACTATTATCAGATGTTTACGATGGAATTTTCATCTGTGAACGCATTGCAAAAGATCTTAATTAGTAGCGAAATGTAAGAAGTAGCAATGGATGCTGGACGTATCTCCTCTGGTGATGCCCCGTGTATTTTACCAGGAGAAGATTAATAGAAACAGCTCACATGTTGGCACGAATAAGGTTTAAATTTTGCCGTATTTTCAAGTGTTAAAAAAGCGTTAAAAAACTGGTCGTGCAGGTCATAATTAGGGTAGAATAAGCTATTCAAAACATGGCGTTACACATCATGTATAAAATTCTTGTTGCTGATGATCATCCTTTATTCCGTGAAGCGATAATCAATACTATTAGTACAGCCTTTCCTGGTTCTACTACTTATGAAACTGAAGATATTGAGTCGACGCTCGCCCTTGTGAAAGACAATGACGATGTTGATTTGATATTGCTTGATTTGAATATGCCAGGTATGACCGGCCTTAACGGTTTGCTTGATGTAAGAAATGAATGCCCAACTACCCCTGTAGTGATTGTTTCAGCGGAAACCGAGAAACAAAAAATACTTCAAACGCTCTCCTATGGTGCGGTGGGGTTTATTGCTAAGTCGTCTTCTAAAAAAGTGATTGGTGAGGCGATTCAAAGTGTTTTTGCAGGCAATGTCTATTTACCCCCCAATATTATGCGTTCCCAAGCGGTGTCCACCCCATCGAATGAATGTGAAATTTCCCCTGAAAAAATATCTTCATTAACCCGTCGGGAGTTAATTGTACTTAAGCACTTAACCAAGGGGGAAGCCAACAAGCAAATCGCATATAACTTGCATATCTCAGAGACGACCATTAAGTCTCATGTATCGTCAATTCTTAAAAAGCTCGGTGCGACTAATCGTGTCAAGGTAGTTGTAGGTTGCGGCGACATCGACTTTAATCAATACTTAAAACGCTAAATATTGCGCAACAGATAAAGCATAGAGGTTTTTAACTTCATCGGTTTAACTGGCTTGTTCAACAATAATATTTTACTGCTTTTAATTTCATTTTTGAGTGATTGGCTGTAGTTAGCAGTAATCATAATGGTCGGCAGTGGTGTATCACGCTGACCATTAATGTCACGGGCAACATCTACACCCGTTTCATCGAAGTCTAAATGGTAATCAACCATTAATATATCGACTTTGCTATGCTTGATATCGACTTTGGTGCGTAAGTCATCGAGACTTACTGCGGTTACAATGCTGCAACCCCAGCCTTCAAGTAAACGGGACATGCCCGCACAAACACTTAAATCATTATCCACTAACCATACTTTACAATCAGGAAAGTCATTATGGTTTTGCTCGTTATGCTGAACTTTTAGCGGCAGTGAGACGTTATTTGGCGCACCGATCGGCACAATGACCGAAAATACAGAACCTCGACCTAGATCGGAACTAACGGTAATCTCGTGTTTTAATACACCGGCTATTTTATCAACAATAGCCAATCCTAAGCCAAGACCATTTCTAAAGGCTGTATGGGAGGTTTTTAAGCGTTTGAATTCTTTGAATATTTCTTTTAACTGGTCTTGAGCAATACCTGCTCCTGTGTCCCATACTTCAATAGCAATATGATCTCCGCGGCGTTTACAGCCTAACAATACTTTGCCATTTTCCGTGTACCGAAACGCGTTAGATAAAAAATTGCGTAATATACGAGCTAACAAAACACTGTCACTAAAAACCATTACGTCCGATGGAACATATCGCAGCTCAACGCCATACTGCTGAGTTATTTGCTGGTATTCATTGGTTAGATTGCCGAGTAATTCTGATAACTTGAATATGCCTTTGTCGGCGTGCACGACACCCGCGTCTAACTTGGAAATATCCACTAGGGTACAAATCAGGTTTTCTAAATCGTCTAATGAGTTAATAATCGAATTGACAACTGATTTTGATTGGTCTTCTAGCACTTCTTCAGCCAGTGAACTGGTAAAGAGTTGCGCTGCATTCAACGGTTGCAATAAATCATGACTTACGGCTGCTAGAAATTTTGTTTTAGAGACGTTTGCAAACTCAGCTTCTCGTTTTGCATTGGTCAGGTTGACTTGGGCGAGTCGTCTTTCTTCTGCTTCTACCAACAATTTGTCGTTCAACAGTTTAAGCTCAGATGTACGTTCGGCAACCCTCACTTCTAGTTGGTCGTGGGCTTTTTGCAAGGCTACCGCGTTACGTTTTCGCTCGGTAATATCTCTTACCAATACAAAAAAACCTTGTACTGCGCCGTCGCTACTGCGATTAGGCACATAAGATTTCAATAAATAGCGCGCATCTCCGGCGTTGTCGTTTTCGGCTATTTCAAAACTGAGACTTTCACCTTGTAAGGCGCGTTTTATGTAGGGCCTTAGCTGCTCGTAATCGGAATCAACGCGACTGTCTTTAATAGATTTACCGTCTAAGCTTCCTTGAGGCCAGCCATACCAGTTCACATACACTTGGTTGGTAAACTGAAATTTTAAATCACTGCCAATATAGGCGATCATTGCTGGTACATTATCGGTGATCAATCTTAACCAGCGCTCACTTTTCTCCAAAGATTCAGCATAGCGGTGGCGTACGGTAATATCGGTATAGGTTTTAATAAGCTTACCGTTGATAAGCCGATGATCGCGGATCTCCAGTACCGTGCCGTTAGATAATATCTGCACATCAAAACCATCTTTATTGCGTGGGTGAACGCCTAAATCTAGTTCGGTTAGATTGGTTAAATGTTGGAAATAGGGCATTGAACGCAGCTGGTTAGGGGATAATTGGCTCATTTGTGCAAATCGATTGTTCCATACTTCGATTTGGTTCGTGCTACTGATTAAGACAACCCCTTGGGATAAATTATCAATTAAGCTTTGTAACAACAGTGACTTCTGAGTCATGCCTTGTTCGTAGCGGGCTGATTCGGCTTGTTTTATTTCTGTGATGTCGGTGTATAACATCACCCAACCACCTTCACTGGTACGCCTTTCGTTGAGCTGAAACCATCTTCCATCAGATAACTGGTATACGGGACTATTCTGTTCGCTACCAGGGGTGGCTCGTTTGATAAAACCGCTCGCTTTAGCGCGCTCTTTTAAATCATTAAAGTTGGCACCTTCTTGAATTGAAATGCCAGTTTTGCCCCAGAAATTAGCGAAATTTGAGTTTTGCAACAAGATTAACCCATCACGATCAAGCAGCACAAATGCCTCTGAAATGCTCTCGATGGCATCAATAAATCGTTGCCTGAAAATATTGGCTTGCTCATTCGCTTGTTTCAGGGCCCGATGGCTATGCTCGACCTCTGCGAGGGTTTCATTAAGAATTTGTGTTTTTTCGCGGACTTGTTCAGCCAAATGGACTGAATGCTCGAACGCTGCGTAAGGAGCGTATTGATTACCTCCACCTTGTTCGACCCGAGAAATTAATGCTTCGTTAATTTTTTTTAGTTTGCTGTTTTCAGCCTTTAACTGCTGTAATTCTAGCGCAATATCCCGTTCAGTCATCCGTCACCTCGAGCAATAAATACCCCAGTAAAGGTTTGATTAAGATGGGTGCCATCAATGTGTTCGCCATAGGTATTAAAACCACTGATGTTATAGCGTTCTTGTAGGGTTTTTGCTTGGCTGAGCAGGCCCCTTTGCTCAATTTCCAAACGACGCAAAAAACAATCACAGGTTAATACTAAATCTGGCTCGCCATATATTGAGACCATCCGGCTCAACGCTCCATTGAGAGTGGAGAATATATCATCCATTTCAACTGTGCTCAGTACAATGCCCACATCCACTGCGCAGTAAAACGTTAAGCTATGATCTACTTCATTCACTTTTTGTATGGCGCGAATGTAATATTGGCTTCCGACTTTGACGGCCAGAGGATTCAGTGCAAATACTGCGGGACTGAGATCTTCAACTTTCACATTTAATAGTCTGGCGTACTCAAGGGCGGCAGGTTCAGCGTTTAATTCATACACGGTTCTACTTTCTGCATGGGCGGCGGTGACAACCACTTTACTGATGGGTTCTTTAATATGATTACAACTAAACACTTCGAATGCACATTTTGTATTGACCATGATAACGATGGCGGCGTTTTGAAAAAACGAGCCTTGATAAAATACATGGGTTTTTGCTAAATGAATGTCGTCCCCAGCTGAGCCGCCAAAATGGGGTATGCCAGCAGAAGCAGAGTTGAGCGTTACTAAAAATTGTTCTTCGTCAGATGATAAGCCATCCAACAGGGTCAAGATAAATGAGTTACTTTTAATCGGTGTAAGCTTTTTTAAGTAACAGGCTTCAGTCAATTTATTTACGGTTTCTTGCGCATCAATAAGGCTAAACTTCTCCATCGACTCGACAATTTGAGCACTAATGGCAAAGTATTTAGACGAGAATCCAATCGCAATAATTGAGTGCTGCTCATAGCCATTAGGTGTTATTTCGCCAGCTGTGGTACAACCCACAACATCAATACCTGTAAATGCGGATGTCATTTGTAGGGCGAGATCATCTAAAGGATAAATAGAAGAGCAGTAAAATAAAACAAAGCTGATGTCAGAATCGCACAACTGCTGACGTAATTCATGGCTCGCTATGGACGGATCTTCTGATCTGCTAATAGCTGTGACTGTTTTTACATCTGACATTTGTTAACCTTGTTCTTTTTATCGTTATACGGGACAAAATAATGTGGTGTTCGACCGATACTAGCCTAATCATATAGTGTTAAAAGTTTATTCCAAAGCGATTCACTGTACTTGCTTATCTTCACGCGATAATTAAATGGTTTTTACATCTTTCCTGTCATTTAACAGCACGTACGCGTATGGGCTTCTTGTTGTATTTATCGACTACGCAAAGCGTTGGGTTCTCAATCGTAACTAAGCACTCTAGACATTGGATGCATTCTTGATATTCAATTTCACCTGTGGGCTTGATGGCATCAATGGCACATTTTTTACTGTGACAAAGCTGACAGGGCGAGCCACATTCTTTGCGCCTAGTTAACCACTTAAAAAAAGGATAGCGTCCGAGTATAGCCAAACCTGCACCTAACGGGCAGACATAACGACAGTAAAATTTATGGATTTTGAGGCTTATTCCCAGCAGCAAAGTGGCATATAAAACATATGGCCAGTAGCGAACAAAGTTAAGGGTGATACTGGTTTTGAAAGGCTCAATTTCAGCTAACTTTTCCGCTAAAGTGAGTGAATAAAACGAACAAGCTACTAACGCTATCAAAATGAGATATTTTAATTTTTGCGCCAATTTATGGTGTTTATGAGATACCTTAATTTGGCGTATACGCAGCTTGGTGGCTAGCAGACCCGCGAATTCTTGCAGCGCGCCAAAAGGGCATAGCCAACCACAAAATACACCTCTTCCCCACAAAAATAAGGTCGCAAAGACAAATACCCAAAGAATGAAAATAACAGGATCGAGTAGGAAAACCGATATGTTAAATCCACTTTTCAGCGCTAATAATAACGTATAAATATTTACTACTGAGAGTTGACCTTGGGCATGAAAGCCAATGAAAAATATCACAAATGTTAGGCTGAATAAGCGGATTTTATGCACTCGACTTTGGTTACGGGCCAACGTTTTTTGGGTGATGAATATCCAAAGTACGAATACCAGATACAGACTAACTAGCGCAATTTCTATTTGCCGTTGCAACCAAATTTTTTGCCACAAAGGTTGGCTGTTTGTTAGATTGCTATCAAGTGGAGAGGCTTCAAAAAGTGCTTCTTTTGGGGCTGTATTATATTTAAATGCGTGTTCTTTTTTACTTAAAAATGATGAATTATAGGCAACTGATAGCTGTAGAGTAAGGGGGCGGCTGATATCGAACCCGGATTGGGACTTTATACGAAAAACTCGTTGGTCATTGAACTCAGGCATAGTGATAGCAAAACTAGGATCGTAATAACTGTAGAAATCGATATCTCGTACATCAACCGGAAACCCTCCTTGTTCTGCGCTTAATCTACTTGAGATAGTTTGTGGTACAAATTGCTCGCTTACGAATGAATATTGCCCTTTATTAAAAAACATCAAGGCGTGCTCACCAGGAGATAACTCTTCTAGTAAACGTTGATACTCACCTTCTCCTAAAAGATTTTTACCGATGATAGGTATATTAACAAAACCAAAATAGATATCGATAAAGTCATCTTGATCCTGAGCGATTTCTTTAACTGCGTCGGATAGCCTATTCGTTATCCCAGAGGCACTTTCTGTGCTGACAACCCAATGATAAATGTAGCCTTTGGAAATGAGTTTTTCGAACGTCAATGGTTCAAAAAATGTTGGATTGATCTGATTGGGTTGCGCCGCTATAAAGCCGTCTAACTTCTGTCTTGCCACCTTTAATGCTGAGGCAATAATGGTATCGTTGATGATCAAAATTGAAATAGTGGCGCGGGTTACACCATCAAAGTAGGTTCCTTCAAAAGACTGTTTATCCCGACTGTTGATAATAAAGCGCTCTTTTATTGAGTGGCCTACATACTGTTCAATAAAGCCAAACATGGCGTCTTCACCTAAACCGTGTAAGAAAATAGGTTCATGGTGTCTGAGGACTTTTATGCCGCTAATGACGCCTTGTGTGTCTAGCCCAATAAGCAAGTTGATAGTCTGACCTGAAAAGCCGATAAAATGCGTGAAATCATCCGACTCAAAGGTATAACCAAGTAGTTCGTTGAGTTGATATACGGGGGTAATTGCTATATCTGCGTCTTGGGTACCGATGCGTGTCGCACTGGGGAATAGCTGAGCGATATCAGCAGGAACACTGACTGCAGTGTCATCTGCACTAACGTGAAAAGAGAAAAGCCAAAGCAACAAAATACTAACTTTGTAGCTTGAAAATATAAGTTGCTTGGCTAACCACATAATACTCTCGGATCTTGTTCTTTAAGCCGCTTGCAGATATACAAGCGGCTGATACAAGTTCAGCTTAAAAGAAGCCTAGCGGTGAAGTGCTGTAACTTACTAACAAGTTTTTAGTTTGTTGGTAATGGTCAAGCATCATCTTGTGCGTTTCACGTCCAATACCTGATTTTTTATAGCCACCGAAAGCTGCATGAGCAGGGTACAGGTGATAACAGTTTGTCCATACTCTACCAGACTCTATCCCACGGCCCATTCTATGCGCTAAGTTTGCATCTCGCGTCCAAACACCTGCACCTAAACCATATGCACTGTCATTTGCTATCGCTAAGGCTTCTTCTGGTGTTTTAAACGTGGTGACCGAGATTACGGGGCCAAAAATTTCTTCTTGGAATACCCGCATCGAATTGTCACCTTTTAGAATAGTAGGTTGAACATAGAAACCATTGTCGATTGATTCGTTTAGTTTTTCAGTAAAACCACCAGTAAGCACTTTCGCGCCTTCGTTACGGCCTATGTCGATATAGCCCATGATTTTATCGAACTGTAACTTAGAGACTTGCGCACCGACCATAATAGAATCATCTAACGGATTACCCCGGACGATTTTTTTGGTTTTCTCTAAAACCAATTCCATAAATTCATCGAAAATATCTTCCTGCACTAACGCTCGCGAAGGGCAGGTGCAGACTTCACCTTGGTTAAAAAAGCCTAGGGCGAAGCCTTCAGCACATTTCTCAAGGTAGTCATCTTCGTAATTGGTAATATCTTTAAAGAAGATATTAGGTGATTTACCACCTAGCTCAACTGTTGAGGGGATCAAATTTTCAGCAGCACATTTTAAAATATGTCCACCTACAGCGGTTGAACCAGTAAACGCAATTTTTGCAATCCGGGTACTTGTTGCTAACGCTTCACCTGCTTCTTTACCGAAACCATTAACAATGTTTAATACGCCGGGTGGAATTAAATCAGCAATGAGTTCAGCCAATACCAATATACTGGCAGGAGTTTGTTCCGCTGGCTTAAGGATAATACAATTGCCCGCAGCTAACGCCGGCGCGAGTTTCCAAGCAGCCATTAGAATAGGAAAGTTCCATGGAATAATTTGACCAACTACGCCAAGCGGTTCATGAAAGTGATATGCAACTGTGTCGTCATCAATTTGTGAGAGCGTGCCTTCCTGTGCTCGAATACAACCAGCGTAATAACGGAAATGATCGACGGCTAACGGTACATCGGCATTTAATGTTTCACGGATTGGTTTACCGTTATCCCATGTTTCAGCTACCGCTAACATAGTGAGATTTTCTTCTAATCTGTCGGCTATTTTAAGCAACATGTTAGAGCGATCTTGAACCGATGTTTTGCCCCAAGCTACTTTGGCTGCATGGGCTGCGTCCAATGCTAATTCGATATCTTCTGCGCTCGAGCGGGGAATTTCACAAAAATCTTTACCTGTTACCGGCGTTAGGTTTTTAAAATAAACGCCTTTTACTGGGGCTACCCATTCACCACCGATAAAATTTTCATACCGTGCTTTAAAATTTATTACAGCATCAGCGCTGCCGGGGTTTGCATAAATCATAGTGTACCTCGTATCATTGACTGAAAAGTTCTGCGATTAGCTTGGTTGAACATCAGACCCAAAAGGGTGAAAGCCAATGCGTTATTCTTGTTGCTAGAATAGAGGTAACGAGTGCATGGGCGCTATGCTCCCTTTGCACAGAAAAACTCATACTTTAGAAGTAATAACTAGGTCTATAGGGGGCGTGAGGGCAGAAATAGAGGAGGAGGGAATACCCGTAAACTTAACGATTACATTCCTCCGGTTAACATTCTCGTCATCAGTATTTGCAACCTTGCTGGTTGATAGGTGTATTACTTCAACCTAATCCAATACGTGAATAATTAAGAACGTAAATTAATCCGGCATGTTATAGATAAATGAAAAAGAAAACCCTCGCTAATTACGAGGGTCCAAAAGTTTAGCGGTTACGGTTGATAAGCCAACCGAACCTTATAAAGACATAAATGGTTTATCCAATTTAAACTAATGTTTTTTCCAACGTTTTATCACCGTTAAATAATTCAAATATTTTATTGTTAAGGGTACTGTTGCCTACTACGTAGGCGAGGGCACTTGCCACATCTTCTCGGGTAATGGTCATTTTATCTTTGCTATCAGGCTTTGCCGATTGAAAGCCGCTCTTTGCGTCATCATCGGTTAAACTGCCAGGGCGTATGATGGTGTAAGTCAGGCCGCTTTGAATAAGGTGTTCATCTGCCATATGCTTCGCTACCAAATACGGTTTCATTTTGTCCGAGCCTTGCGCAGGGTTGTCAGCACCAATTGAACTAACCATAACAAAATGAGATACACCGGCATTTTTGGCGTAATCTGCGGCTTTGCATGCTGCCCATAAGTCGATGAGCATGGTTTTGTCTGCGCCTGTGCTGCCGCCGGAACCTGCACTGAAAATAACCTGATCGCAGTCTTTGAATGCGTGACTAAAATCTTGCTCTAAATCACCCTCAACGATAGTCAACTTATCGTCGATAATGTCTGCTAACTTAGACTTATCTCGTACTAAGGCCACTACTTTTTGACCATTATTAAGCATTTTTTGAGTGGTCATTTTGCCAATTTGTCCACTTGCACCTATGATTAAAGTCTTATTCATTTGTCATTCTCCTAAAGTCTAATATTCCTCGTGTAAACAAACCGCTTATGCTGACGGTATGATTTTATTGGGCTGAACATATTTTTGCTCATTGGCTAATAACACTGGGGTCTTATAATTTCATTTCAATGATAAAGAGGTTATTAGCGTTTGTACGCTGATATATGCGATAAAGAACATAGGGAAGAGGAAAATAATTTAATCGGGTGGTTAATACACATTTTGCGCTTTAAATAAGCAGATAGTTTATGTAGTAGTAAGTAAACGCAAATTCCCATGCGAAATACTTGTTTTTTAATACGCTGCCCCAAGCTCTATTATTAGTGCCAAGAAGATGTACCGTAATAAGTACAGTTAAGAAAAGAAGTAACGTTAATTCAAAAGGAAAACCTATGAAAATAAATCTTTCAGGTCACCATGTAGATTTAAGCGATACCGTAAAAGAACACGTCGACGAAAAATTTTCTAAGTTAGCATCTCATTTCCCAACGCTAATTGCTTTGGATATCATTATTTCAAAAGAACATGGCGAGTATGTTATTGAGATAACCACTCAATATGAAGGCACTCGGATCTCTGCATCAGCTGAAAATTCTGTGATGTATCCCGCAATTTCTAAGGCAGCCAAAAAGTTGGATGCGGCACTGAAACATCGCAAAGGTCAGTTGAAAGGTGATTTACATAAAAAACCTGAATGTACTACACCTGATATAGCCCACGAAATTATTCAAGAAATGGATTTAACCTAGTCCATTTCGTTTATTAAATGAAATTAATGTAGCCGCTCAATTGAGCGGCTTTTTTGTATGCTAAGTGAAGCTGCAAACCTATTAGGTTGAGAAAAATAGGCCCCTGGTTGAGGGCAAGATAATTTAAATGGCAAGTGATAACTCGATTAACTTAGTTATTTTTTTGCTGCTTGATAAGTGCACATATGATCATTACTAATCCACAAAATGCGCCAAACAAATGAGCATTAATTGCAACATTCGCGTCGATTAAAACCGCTACACTATTACTTGCTCCTGCTATCTGTTCGTTGGCTATTTTCGCCCAGACCCCGGCCATTAATATCCATCCGCTTACGAGTCCGTGTTTTATATCTTGATATGCGCCCCATACAAATATGCCGTGCAACACGCCTGAAAGCCCTACGTACCATTGCAATTGAGGGTCTAAATAATAAATGCCGGTACTGACGGCAATTCCACAGATACAGATCATCATTAAGTAGTGCAAGGTTTGGTAATACTGACCGTGAAGGGTCCATAAAAGAACGACAGCGGCAAGGTTGAGTAATAAGTGATTCAGATTAGTATGTAAAAAATTCCCGGTCAGTAATCGCCACCATTCACCTTGTCCAATTGAGTCTCGGTCAAAGGCAAGCCACATGTTACTGGTAGGCTCAGCAATATATAGCATAGTGGCTATCACGCATACGAGTATGGGGCCGAGGGAATGTGTCCATGCGTAGGGCAGTCTTAACATATTAAAGGGACTCTCAGATCGGGATGAAATATTAAGGGTTTGAAAGACGTCATCTTACCCAGATGTGTTGGCCATGTCATGAGTGTGGCTAGGACACTACATGAAATAGGATTTGCGCATATAAATAATTGATGTATATGCCTTAAAGGAACGACGAATGACATAATTTGTTTCATGATCATACTATGATCTGTTCGCGAACCTTCATCTGTTAAAAATTACTCTTTAGCTGATTAGGTAATAATCGATTGATTTGTTGCCTAACATCGCAAAACGACCTCGAACAAAGAAGGGGGATGTGGTTAAGATGGATGATCGAATTAGTGGATTACACGTTGTTTAAATTAAAATGGTAAAGTGGTGTGTGGTACCCACACAAGAAGTTGAGGGTAGTTACAGATCACTAAATGTCCATTTTACGTATACTCAAAGTTTGATAGAGGCAATGTATGCCAAGCGTATTTTTCATTATAGCAACGACTGATGAGCAACGAAGGGGCGCAAGTTATGCAAATTAAATACATGATGTCAGCAGATATAGTCACGATAAAAATGGATGACACATTAGCGCAAGTCATAGGTTTGTTTGAGCACCATAATTTCCATCATTTGTTAGTTGTGGAAGAGCTCAAGTTAGTGGGTGTACTATCGGATAGAGATCTCTTAAAAGCCATCAGTCCTACACTGGGCACCTCTGCAGAAACTGCCAAAGACGTAGCGTGTTTGCACAAGCGAGTACACCAAGTGATGACCCGTAATCCGGTAACCTTATCCGCTGAAAGTGGCCTGTTGTTAGCGATTAAAACCTTTAATCAATACGCTGTGTCGTGTTTACCTATTGTTGATGAAGACAACCGTCCTGTTGGTATCTTGAGTTGGCGCGATATATTCAAATTTATTGAAAGTAACCAATTAAATAAGCATGCCTAATATCATTTTTCGACACAGGTATACGGCGACCTAAAAGAAATTGAATAGTATGTATATTAAACAGGGTCTAAAGTTCAATGAATAGCCTTAACGCAGATCTTTTGCGCGGGCAATAGCTTTGGCGTGCTTAGGATTTACATGCAGTACCTTGAAGAGGCTAATATTAGTGCCTCCCGTGTTGCCTTCGGGAACCTAACCGACGGCCGTTTTTGTAAACGCCTCGGCTATACGTATAATTTGGCCGATAAACTCTTTTTTATTCGCTTGGCGCCTAGCCCAAAGTAACATTAAGACATGCACCTTCGTATGTCAGTACGTTGACTGCTGACCTAGTATGTGAGCGTTTTCTAAATGGATAAACTCTTGTTGAAAGTCTGAATTACTTCGAAATTTATGGGACAAAACAAGTTCTTTCAAAATACTAAACCGAATATTCTCGTTAAATCGTCCATTCATTTATGCCACCTTTTGCACGTTACCTGAAAAGTACGTTACGATAATTGGGTCGTTTTGTGCAAGACAAAATCTTGACACTGATTAAGTGTTAGGAACGCTTTCAAACCTGTTGTTAAAGCTAAATGAAATGCCTTTACTTTTTTTCTCAATGAAAGTTCTAAAACTAGATGGTGAATATGCAATATCTTACGTTTTCGGTCTACACGGCAGTCCATTCTAGCGACCAATTGTGCATCCCACAGTATCGGCAATGAAAAATAGCCATACTGCCTTTTTGTTTCAGGTAAATAACACTCGAGCAAATAATCAAAGTTGAATAGGGCCTGCATACGTTTACGTTGTATTAGCAAGTTGTCAAACGGCGATAGAATATGCAACTTTTTGCGTCTTAGGGGCATATTCAACGAATCGAGATGCTCAGAAAGGCAAAAGTAGCGTTTACCGGCAACATCGAGTGCGATTAATGCACCTTCCTCTTGCATAACATTCAGATGGTGCTGAATGCTTATTTTAGTATTCTTACGTAAATAAGCGATTTCAGAGGCTTGACCTATTCCATTAGCTTGTAAAAAACGGGTGATTAAAAAACGTGAGTATTCTTCTTGGCTTGGCAGTAACGTATTGGCGCTATCAGGTAATACGCGTTGAGTAAGCTCGTAAACTTTATGAAAATTTTCTCGTCTTATTATCATCAAATCACCCTGCATGAACAGGTACTCTAATGCTTGCTTAGCAGGTTTACTCGACCAATCAGCTGGTTTGGTTTTTTTTAAACTACTAGGGGCATTATCGAAGTCTTTTGCTTTTAAGGGCCCTTCATTGCTTATGCGCGAGAGTACTTGAGCCATCAGTTTTGGATTGCGCGGATACCAGTGATCCAGCTCTCCTGATTTCAAGGCGGTTTTGCGCACAAGCGTAAATCGATAGTCGCGCATCGGTAAATAGGCAGCTGCGTGAGACCAATATTCAAATACCTGTTTTTGTTCGACGAGTTGTTCAAGATGATGCGGCTGATATTTGGGGTTACGATTCCATAATGTGTGGTGATGAGCACGCTCAATCGCACTGATGGTATCTATTTGCACATAACTCATCGCTTCAAGTGCATTTAAAGTTGCAGTGATTGCATTACCTTTAGGGGGCGTAGTAGGGAGCCGCTGGGCGTGTAAGACTAATTTTCTGGCTTGTTGTAGGGATAATGATTCAGCCATGTTCACTCTATATGGTCACTGGATATAAATGCCTATGCACAATTATTAATGTAATAAAACTGTACAGCAGTTTGTAGAACCAGATTAAAGGATTGTTACGTTAGGCAGGGGTCGAGAACCTAATGTTATTCAACGCTGACTTCGTCAACTTTCCAGCCATCTTTGGTACGTATTAGTTTCACCACACGTAAATCTTTGATAATTTGACCGTTTAAGGTGCCCTCAAAAAACAATGAAACCGTGGCTTCTTTAGCAAATTCATTTCGCCCAGCATTAGCAGCTTTAGGTTTAATTTCGACTTTATCGTATGGCATGTTTAATACGTGACGCTGCACGTTACGATTGATTCGGTACGATTTCATTAATCGGGATAGCTTCGGACTAGCAAATTTCAATGCACCATTCAAATTTTTATCTTCGTATATATGAGAGAAAAATTCCACGGCTGCGTATTCAGGAATATTATTGTCCATCATGCCATATTTACCAGCACCGGTACTTTTAGGGCCATCACAGGCGCTAATAAGGAATAGGGAAAACAATAAGACAAGCAAATGTAGCGGATGAAGTAATGTCATGAAGGCTCTGCAGATAAAGGTATGGCAGAGGCAAGTGTACCTGCGTTCGGTACAAAGTAAAAGAGAGGCAAAATGCCTCCCTTTACAGAAATTCAAGCAGACTTAAATATGCCTATTGAACTTCTTCTGAATCGCCAAATTCACCGGCGAACAATGGACTACTCAAATAACGCTCAGCGGCGCTTGCGAGTAATACAACGATAACTTTGTCGGCGTTTTCTGGTTTTTCTGCCCAGCGCTTGGCTGCTACTACTGCTGCACCAGAAGAAATTCCTACTAAGATCCCTTCTTCTTTCATCAGTCGATGCGCCATCTCCATACTTTCGTCGTTAGTTACTTGCTCGACGGCATCAACGATGTCTAGATCTAGGTTACCGGGAATGAAGCCGGCACCGATCCCTTGGATTTTATGCGGTCCCGGAGTGAGTGGTAGTCCCGCTTTGGCCTGAGTAATTACAGGTGAATCAGTCGGTTCAACAGCAACTGAAGTAATGGTTTTACCTTTGCTTTTAAGGTAACGGCTAACACCGGTGATGGTACCACCAGTGCCTACACCAGCAACAAAAACATCTACTGTGCCGTCTGTGTCATTCCAGATTTCTGGACCAGTGGTTTTCTCATGAATTTCAGGATTTGCTGGGTTTTCGAATTGCTCAAGCGGAACGTATTTACCAGGGGCTGATGCCATTAGTTCTTCTGTGGCTGCGATAGCGCCTTTCATACCTTTTGCTGCTTCGGTCAATACTAGGTTGGCGCCTAATGCTTTAAGCAATTTACGACGTTCTAAACTCATTGAACTTGGCATGGTCAAGGTGATTTTATAACCCCGTGCTGCGGCCACAAACGCCAATGCGATACCCGTGTTACCGCTGGTTGCTTCGATTAATTCTTTGTCTTTGGTTAATATGCCGCGTTTTTCAGCATCCCAAATCATATTGGCGCCGATACGACATTTTACACTGAAACTTGGATTGCGGGATTCGATTTTTGCATAGACGTTGCCGCCAGTAACACGGTTTAATTTAACCAGTGGTGTTCTACCGATAGTGAGGGAATTGTCGTCATAAACTTGCATATATTTTCCTTTCTGGTGTCGTGATGGTGCCTAATTGGATACGCCTTTATAGCTCAAACGTAAATTTGTACATTTTAGTTAATGGCACTTATTGTCTAATACCGTAGGTCTGTCGATTACCTTCTGCATAAGGTTACTAAGGTTAAGGCGAGTTGGCCAAATTCAAAGTGCTATTTCGCTATATCTTATGGAAATAGTTAACACTAAGAATTATTCATTGGTAATTGACCTTATCACAGGGTTAACTATTGCATAATTAATGACAGTTGTGAGCGTTGCTGGTTCAGTCTTGAGCGCTATTCAAAGTAACAAACAATGTCTAGGCGATTATGCCGTCTTTTAACCTAAATTATATACTGAGGTATTGATGTCTTTTAATGGAACGAGTAATTATATTGCTAGCGATGAGCTGCGACTTGCCGTAAATGCTGCGATCACCCTAGAACGTCCCCTATTAATAAAAGGTGAGCCCGGTACGGGTAAAACCATGCTGGCCGAAGAGTTAGCGGGGAGTTTAGGCACGGAGTTAATCCAATGGCATATAAAATCGACCACAAAAGCGCAACAAGGTCTATATGAATATGATGCGGTATCGCGTTTACGGGATTCACAGTTAGGTGACGATAAAGTCCACGATATTAAAAACTACATAGTCAAGGGCAAACTTTGGCACGCGTTTGAAAATGGCAATCGTCCTGTTTTATTGATTGATGAGATTGATAAAGCTGACATTGAGTTTCCAAATGACTTGTTGCAAGAGCTCGATAAAATGGAGTTTTTTGTGTACGAAACCCGCGAAACGATAAAAGCGATTCAGCGACCCATTGTGATTATTACTTCCAATAATGAAAAAGAATTACCCGATGCGTTCTTACGCCGATGTTTCTTCCATTATATTCAGTTTCCTGATCAGCAAGAGATGCGTCGAATCGTTGATGTACATTTCCCTACCATTAAAAAAGACTTGTTGAATCAAGCGTTAGAGTCATTTTTCAACCTGCGCGATATTCCTGGTCTTAAGAAGAAGCCTTCTACCTCCGAGCTATTAGATTGGTTGAAACTTTTGGTCGCCGAAGATATCTCACCAGAAGCACTGCGTGAAAAAGACAATAAAAAATCCATTCCTCCGCTATACGGTGCGCTTTTGAAAAATGAGCAAGACATTCATCTTTTTGAAAAACTGGTATTCATGGCGCGTCGCTAATGTTGGTAGATTTCTTTTTTAAATTGAGGGAACACCAACTTAAAGTCAGTTTGAGCGAATTGATGGATCTGCTTAGTGCGTTGCAAAAAGGTGTGGTTTTCGCGGACGTTGAAGCTTTCTACTACTTAGCACGCTTGTGTTTGGTAAAAGATGAAAGCCAGTACGATAAGTTCGATCGTGCCTTTGCAGATTATTTCGAAGGTGTGCAGCAAATTGATTTGTTCGGTAAAGACATACCTGAAGAGTGGCTTCGCAAAGAAATTGAACGTCATTTTAGCGAAGAAGAAAAAGCGAAGATCAAGGCTCTTGGCGGGCTAGATGAGTTGATGAAAACCTTGAAGGAGCGTCTTGCTGAGCAGGAAAAGCGCCATCAAGGGGGCAACAAATGGATAGGCACGGGCGGCACATCGCCCTTTGGCGCCAATGGTTATAATCCTGAGGGTGTTCGTATAGGTCAAGAAAACAATCGTAACTTTTCCGCAGCTAAAGTGTGGGATAAACGGGAATTTAAAGACTTAGCGGGTAATGTCGAGTTGGGTACGCGGAACATTAAAGTCGCCCTTAGAAAATTGCGTAAATTTGCTCGCAGCGGCACCAGTGAAGAACTTGATATGCCTCATACTATTGAAGGCACGGCCAAAAATGCTGGATTGCTTGATATCCAGATGATGCCAATTCGGCGAAATGCTATTAAAGTGTTGATGTTTTTTGATGTGGGTGGCTCAATGGATGCTCATATAAAAGAATGTGAAGAGTTATTTTCTGCCGCCCATACGGAGTTCAAACATTTAGAATATTTTTATTTTCATAACTGTTTGTACGAAGGCGTTTGGAAAGACAACAAGCGTCGTGGCAAAGAAACCATGTCAGTGTTTGACGTTATTCATAAGTATGGCACTGACTACAAAGTTATTTTTGTGGGCGATGCCACTATGGGTCCTTATGAGATAACGTATCCGGGTGGCAGCGTAGAGCACTGGAATGAAGAGCCTGGTGCTGTATGGATGGGGCGTATTTTGCAACATTTTAAACACGGTATTTGGTTAAACCCCCAGCCGCAACAATATTGGAATTACTATGCGTCTATCGGTATTATGCAGGAAATAATGGAACAGCGTATGTTCCCGTTGACGATTGACGGCCTCGGGGATGCAATAAAAGCGCTACATAAAAAATAAACAAAGGTGGGCGCGTGAGCGAACCAACAATATCATCAGCAGAACACGTGCCCAATGACCAGCCACAATTAAGCCAACACGAAACGCGTAATATCGTTACACCCTATGCCTTCCATGTGTCGAAATCTCTGTTTGGAACACCACTGGCTCGCCCGCTCAAGCGTGGCATCGCGCTTTTAATCGATGTAGCCTTAATCAGTTTACTTAGTCAGGCCAGCGATGTGCTTCTTGCGTTAGTCGCCGCAATTACATTTTTTAGAGCAGGTAATCGGCTCAAGCAAAAGAAGCGTTTTAATTTAGCCCGCATCTCATTAAGGTTTATTACTGCCATATTGGTATTTTTGATTGCATCGAAAGGCATTGAATTTATCCAGAGTGTCCTCAATACTCCCGATAAAAATCAGCAAGTTCGTTCACAGTTGGTCGAAGAGGGCGAAATTCGCGACTTCACACTAGATAACACAGAAGATTTGGCCCTAATTGGTTTAACGGCTAAGTATCTGCTTGAAACCAGAAATGTTGCCAAAGATATTGAATTTGGCAAGTGTATTGAACCTCTGACGTGTTGGACGGACGTTGGCCAAAAACTCGCTCGAGATCTTGCCTCTTTGCCCCTTAGTAGAGAAGTAGTGGAAAACGTTCTTATAGAGTACAGGGATGCGGTGGGCGATGATTTGAGTGTGCAACAGCAAGCACAACTTGAAGTGGCCATGACCCAAACATACGAACGACTTTATCAACCAGCTCAAAGCGATAGTGTGAGCATGGACAGCGGTAATATGGAATTTGATACCACTCATAACGCCCAAAAAACCGATGAAAGTGAAGCCCAAAACGCTACGGGCGGTGATAATAGTGTTGCAACAGATAATGAAAAAACAGATTCTTTTTTAACCACATTAAGTGAAGTTGAAGCCCCAGAAACCCAAGACAGCTCGTCGCCGAGTATTCTTGCTTGGGCACAAGGTATTGCAACGGATCTTGGTCTTGGATTTGGTTGGGCCGCCTTTTATTTCAGTATCTTTACTGCTTGGTGGACGGGGCAAACCCCAGGGAAACGAATACTCGGTATTCGGGTTATCAAGTTAGATGGGAGTAGCCTGAATTTATGGGAAAGTTTTGGTCGATATGGTGGTTATGGTGCTGGATTTGCGACCGGTTTACTTGGTTTTTTACAGATTTATTGGGATCCCAATCGACAAGCCATACAAGATAAAATATCGGAAACATTAGTTATCGATTTACGTAAAGAGAGAGTACCTTTTGAACCAGTCCCTGCTTCTCCAGGATATGTATCACCCGAAAACGTACTATCAGACAAAGAGTAATTTTTAAGTGGCCAACCGATTAAATCAGTTATTAAAGCACTGGCGCGCCAGTAAAGAAAGTCAGAAATGGGTGTTAGCGACGATTATAGAAACCGATGGTTCGTCTTATAGAAAGGCTGGCGCCATGATGATGATCAACGACATGGGCCAGTACTATGGCTTACTAAGTGGTGGCTGTCTTGAGTCCGACATTATGCTACAAGCTCGGCGTTGTTGGGATACCGGACATAACCGTATCGTTGAATATGATATGCGTGAAGAAGAAGATTTGGCGTGGAAACTAGGTATTGGTTGTGGCGGTATGGTGCGTATTTTGTTGCAACCTGTGGCCGAGGAAAACAACTACTTACAGCTCGACAATCTATATGCTCTTTTAGAGGCCAATGAGGCCGCTGAGTATTGTCAGGTTGTCGACCAAAAATTGCCAAAAAACACCTTAAGTATGGCAGCGCCCTCGGATCGGCCAGTCGCTGAATTAGGTATATTTAAACAGGTTCTTAAACCCGCTCCACATTTAGCGGTATTTGGTGGAGGCGTTGACGCGCGTCCGGTAGTCGCTATTGCAATGCAGCTTGGGTGGCAAATAACGTTAGTTGACCCACGTACTAGTTATGCACGAGATGGGCATTTTGATGCCAGCGTCAACCTAGTCCGCCACCCGATAGATTCCCTTAGCCAAAGTGCATGGCTACAGCAAATCGATATGGCGCTGATTATGACGCACAATATTAAACTTGATGCGCAATCTTTGGCATTAGTGCAAAGTAGCGCAGCTAAATATGTTGGTATGTTAGGGCCGGTACATCGTACTGACAGAGTGTTAGATTTGCTGCCTATCAATAGAGATCAATTAACGAAGCCCTTGGCCAATCCGGTTGGGTTGCGCTTAGGCGGTGAATTACCCGAATCGATCGCACTGTCGATGCTATCTGAGGCCCACGCTTTTATAGAGCAACAAGATGGTCAGTCCATTAGTGGTATATTGTCGTAATGAAAGTAGCGGCTTTAATGCTGGCAGCAGGCCAGAGTAAACGTTTTAACGGAATTAAGCAGCTTGCTGAAATAAATGGCCAGCCGATGTTGTTACATACCCTTAATCATCTGACAAGCAGCGGCGAACTCCTCGATAAGCTTTGGGAGTTTAATATTATTCTGGGCGCTCATGCCCAACAGATTAAACATATACTGCCTTCGTATGTTACTCCGCTGCAATTTATTGAATGGCAAGACGGTATGGGTGCAAGTCTGGCTTTTGGCGTGAAGAATGTTCATAGCGAGTCATCCCATTTATTAGTGACTTTAGCTGATCAGGTAGCGATTAGACGTGAGCATGTGGAAATTATGTTGCATCATTGTACTCAAGCGCCAGGAAAAATAATTGCCGCCCGTTACGATAAAGTATTAGGTGCACCTGTCATATTTCCCAGATGTTATTTTGCACAGTTATTGGCGCTCGATGCTGATACAGGGGCGCGAAAGATACTACAACTGCACATAGATGATGTTGTTGCGGTTGATATTTCTAGCGCACAGTATGATATCGACACACAAGTAGAACTCGCCGCTTGGCGAGACTCAGCTGATTAAGACCTAGCATTAATCTATAACACCGTATCACTACAATGGAGCGTTAAATGATTCGTTTTAACTTAAATAATAAAGCCGTAGAGGTTGATGTTGATCCCAACATGCCCTTGTTATGGGTGCTGCGGGATATTTTAAATATGACTGGCACAAAGTTTGGTTGTGGTATGGCTCAGTGCGGTGCATGTACGGTGCATCTTGACGGTCAACCCATTCGCTCTTGTGTCATGCCGCTTTCGGCAATAGCTGATAAAAACATCAGCACGATTGAAGGTCTATCAACCGATGCTAGCCATCCCGTGCAACAAGCATGGCTTGAACACAACGTGCCTCAGTGCGGTTACTGCCAGTCAGGCCAAATAATGAGCGCGGTGGCACTTTTAAATGAACATCCTAACCCAGATGATGAAACTATTGATAATTACATGCAGGGCAATATTTGTCGCTGTGGCACTTACCCCCGCATTAAAGCAGCGATTAAAACTGCAGCGAAAAACACCCGAAGTGCCTTCGACTATTCTTTAGCGAAAGACGTAGGGGCGCAAGTATGAGCAATCCTAAGCAAATAAAATCAGTCAGCCGTCGAGATTTTCTTCGTTATACCAGCCTCACCGGTGGAGCATTTGTTTTAGGAGCTGTGCTACCTAGCTTCTCACCTGTATGGGCCAATGCCGCCACTGCAAATGATACATCGAACACTCTCAATTTATTTGTCAGTATTGATGACGACAGCACAGTAAATATTGTGTGTCATCGTAGTGAAATGGGACAGGGCGTCCGCACGGGTATACCGCAGATTGTTGCCGACGAGCTATGTGCTGATTGGTCAAAGGTGAATGTGGTACAAGGTCTAGCCGACGAAGCTTATGGTAGCCAAAATACTGATGGTTCACGCTCGATTCGCCGCTTTTATACTACCATGCGCGAAATGGGGGCCACGGCAAGAGCCATGCTTGAACAAGCCGCTGCACAAAAATGGTCTGTGCCCGTTGCTGAAGTATTTGCCGAAAATGGCATGATTGTACATAAAGCATCAGGTAAAACGTTGAGCTTTGGTCAACTTGCCAGTGCTGCCGGTCAGATTACACCGCCCGAGATAAAAGACTTAACCTTTAAATCTCCTGAGCAATTCAAGCTGATTGGTAAACCTATTACTTCGGTTGATTTACCCGATGTATTGATCGGCAACACCACATTCGGACAGGACATAAAACTCGATGGCATGCTTTACGCTAGTATCGAGCGCTGCCCGGTAGTAGGTGGCAGTGTTAAAGCATTTGATAAAGACGCGCCTTTAAAAGTGGCTAACGTTTTGGCCGTCGTGGAAATGCCTAAGCAAAGTTTACCTGTGTTATTTAAAAACCTTAATGGGGTAGCAGTATTAGCGAGTAACACCTGGTCAGCATTGCAAGGTCGACAGTCGTTAAACGTCACATGGGATTTAGGAGCCAACCAAACTCATGATTCAGAAGCTTATCTAACGGAGCTTAAACAGCGGATCGTGACCAAAGGCAAACCATTTCGTCAAATCGGAGATGCTTACAAGGCGTATGAAAGTTCAGATCAAACGCTTGAAGCTACCTATACCTTACCTTATTTGGTGCATGCTCCAATGGAGCCACCGGCGGCGACAGCTGTTTTTAAAGACGGCTATTGTGAGGTTTGGGCATGTACTCAGACGCCGCAATCAACTCAACAAAATGTTGCAGGGGCGCTGGGCATAGATAAAAGTAAAGTGAAGGTGAATGTTACGTTATTAGGAGGTGGATTTGGGCGTAAGTCTAAACCAGATTTTTCTGTCGAAGCGGCTGTATTAGCCCAAAAAACGGGTAAACCAGTGAAGGTCGTTTGGAGCCGGGAAGACGAAATTCGCCACAGCTATTATCACGCAATCAGTGCTCAGCATTTTCAAGCGGGTATAGACGCAAATAATCAGGTGACTAGTTGGCTACAACGTACTGCGTTTCCTAGTATCAGTTGGACATTCACAGGCACCACTGATGAGCCCCAGAATAATGAGTTGTCATTAGGTTTTGGCGATTTACCATTCGATATTGATAATTTGTCGTGTGAAACACACAAAGCTCCTGCCCATGTGCGTATCGGCTGGATGCGCTCAGTATGTAACATTCAACACGGGTTTGCTATTGGTTCATTTGTGGATGAATTAGCAGAAAGAGTGGGTGTTAGTACCGCGAAAATGTGGCTTACGCTAATTGGCGATGACCGTATTGTTGATCCGAAACCTGAAGGGTTTGATTATGCGAATTATGGTGAGCCCGATGGTGCTTTTCCCATTGAAACCAAACGACTAAAAAATGTGTTGAATGAGCTAATGATTAAATCTGCTGCTGATCAACCGACTGCTGAAAATGAAGGTTGGGGTATAAGTGTGCATCGTAGCTTTGTGTCTTACGTAGCCGTTGCAACCAAGGTTAGAGTAGAAAATAACAAAGTTAGTGTGCTTGAAATGCACTCCGTTATTGATGCTGGCCGTGTTATTAATCCCGATCGGGTTAAATCTCAACAGGAAGGGGCGATGATATTTGGTTTATCTATTGCCTTAATGAGTGAGATCACCTTAAAAGAGGGGGCAATCGAGCAGTCGAATTTTCATGATTATAATGTGCTGCGCATGCATCAAAGTCCGAAAATAGTGACGCATATTATTGAATCAAGTGAAGCACCAGGAGGGGTGGGTGAACCTGGTGTTCCTCCGGTTGCTGCATCGGTAGTTAATGCGATTTATCATGCATCTAAAACACGTATTCGGGCATTGCCAGTAAGTAAACATTTCACGGTGTGAAAATTGCTATAATTGCTATACTAAAAATGTTAAATAAATAGAGTCATGGCGACATCTTGTGTTGCCATGACTTGATGAAAATGCCCTTGGATTGCCATCAGTTTCTTGGTGTTTTGTAACAAGAAAGGGCATAACGTAGAGTCTAGCGACTTGCGCATTTTAATTAAATCGAACTCCAGTAGTACGTCTCCAGCCTGATACGTTTGGCCGATTTTAGCAATGCGCTTAAATCCCTCTCCTAACATTGTGTGACTGTTCATGCCGAGTTGCATGTAAAACCGTAAACCGTTTGTTGCTGTAAGTGCAATGCAATGCCCCGTCACAGGTAATAATGTGACTACACCAGCATAAGGTGCACAAAGCTGATAACCTGCTGGTTCAATAGCAACACCATCTCCATACATACCATGCGTAAACAATGCATTTGGCAATTGCTCAATAGACATTATTTTGCCTGATAAAGGACTATTGACCGGTAATGCTTTTTGGTATGTCTTAGGTGCAGTGGCTTTGACGATAGAGGTAAACAAGTTATTTATTCTGTTACTTTATAACCGTCGTTACGCAAAGCATTAACGGCGTTAAGTAAATCAGAATGCTTTAGCAAAAAGTAGTCTGTATCAAATGTGGACACCACGAAGATACTCACGTTCGCTTTAGCAAAAACAGAGCCTAATCTGGCCATAATACCTACCATAGACAAACTAAGTGGTCCCAAAACCTCCATTGCCCGCCAATTACTATCACTAGCTTCACTCTTAACTTGCACATCATCCGGAACTACAACGCTCAACTCGTCTTCGGTTTTACTGATAAAGAAAATAGGGGATTGCAGCACTTCATTAGGGATAGGTGCATCATGATCTAAGCTGTGTATACAGAAATGCGTTGGATGCAGTGCTAATGTCTGTTTGGCCATGAAGTATCCGAATAATGAGAAATGAGGTTGTTATTCTGCTAGCTTTACTGAACAACGCAAGTACTTATAGGTGAATATTTAGTTATATCTGCTATTTAGAGCGTAATTTTTAGGTGGTATGACCATGGTTATATAACCAACATTGATCGCTCGTTTGCTGATCGAAAAGCGAGATCTAACGATCTTTTTATTTGTTGCTTATTCACAAATTTATGGGCTGTTATTCACATTCACTGTCGTTTATACCCGTGTTATCCACTGAATCTGTGGATAACCTTGTTGAGTTCTCTGTTTTTGCGCTTTAATCGATTGATATGGCTCACTATTTTAGGGTTGGTTGTAAATTGCACAGTTAGAACTATAAATCATTGATGTTGATAACTTGCAAGTCACTATTAGTCCAAAAGTGATAAAATTATTTGTTTAATTGTTAAACGAAAAGTGCCCGATCTCAACAGATCGCAAATTTATTTCCTGCTAAGCAATTAATTTAATTTTCGACAGGTCCTGTTTATCAACAAACTCACTAAAACTCGAAGCTAAATTCTCAGTTTGTTCGAGTACTTGTTGCCAATAGGCTATACGTGATTCTGTTGTCATTTTAGTAAAGTCTTCGCGATCTGGAATTTTACCAAAGGGCAGGGAATCAATAAATGCATTCGAGGGAACCAACATAACGGTTTTATCGTAGTTCTTGGCATTCACTTTTCGCTTAAGAGATTTATCAAACCAACCTGCTTTAGGCTTTGCGTTGAAATGTGGGTATAAGGTGAGTCCTGGGGCGTTTTTTAAGGCAATGTCGAAGTGATAATCGATGATACCGCCATCTCGATACATACCTGTTGGGGCGCCTGGTATATTCTTAATGCCTAGCATGACCATGGGTATTGAACCTGAGGCCAATAATGACTCTTTTATATTGTCTTTGGTTAAGGCTACTTGGTAGGTCAAAAATCCACTTTCATCTTCAATTTTCAAAGTACTAAGCGCATTTTGAAAAACAAAACGCTCATATTGTTTAGTCAGTAATTTTCGATTCACTCTATTGAGTGCATAACTTTTAACTAGGCCTGCGATTTGTAGCGGCTTGCGTTCCGATGCTACGAGTCCATTAGATTTAGCCACTAAGAAGTGTGCTCTAAATATTGGATTGTCGATCACTTCCTGCGCACCATTGTCATCAAAAACGCGATCGAGTAATACGCGAGCGCTATTACTGATATCAAGTGGGGTGACATCATCTTCATAAGATGTCTGTGAATAATATTTTGCTAAACGGCTAATAGCAGCCACCGGATCCTTCTGGGCAAAGCAAGCTGCACGAAACGCACCAGCAGATGAACCTATTAGGTTTAGTGGTTCGGTGCGTTCGGCAAAGAAATGGCCAAATAGATGTTTGTCTAAACCAAATAGACTAAACCATTTTGGACCGCCACTGGCGCCAAGAAAGGAGCCGAAAATTTGTTGCTTGAAACCGTCTGTCTCGATCAGCGCTAAGGCTGATTTTCCCGCATATATATCTAACATAAAGAAAACAAAATAATTATATTATCGTTAGAATAAGCTTACCGTAAAACGCTTTAGTAATGCTGAAAAATTGTTAGTGCTTAGCGCATCGTCGTAAAAATACGTAAATTAACGTGTTGAATTAAAATGTCGATTTACGGTAATTTATGGTGGTTACTTTTCTTGATCAAAGCTGTGTCATGGCGAAAAAGTAGGTCGATGCATTGGCGCGTCAAGAACATGTCGCAAATACGGCTTTGAGGGCACCGTCTAGTTAGATGCCTCGCTGATAGATGCGGGGGGGGGGGGGTATACATGCACATTTTTTTTTCTCTTGGCAAATATATGGGCTTTATTGTAGGTTTACAGTCGTTTTTAATTATATTAAACAAGTGTAATGCTAATCAGAGACTAAGATAACGTTAGTAAGGTTTATAAATACGCATTTTGTGCATTATTTCATCATCTACACTTCTTCTATTAAAAAGCGCTTGCAGTCACCCATAAGCATCGTTATTATACGCGCCGCTTCGAGGGATTCCTCAACGAAGTTCAGTACAGTGCGTCCGTAGCTCAGTTGGTTAGAGCACTACCTTGACATGGTAGGGGTCGGTGATTCGAGTTCACTCGGACGCACCACTTTCTAAGACATTCAGTCAGTTTGTACTTTTTACAATTTTGTTCCTTTCTTACAGACAGTCGAAATTTTCAAGCTAATTTATTCGATTATGTGCTCATTTTTTGCAAGCATTATTGATTTATTAATTTGTGTACCAATCATTCTATTTGCGCCTATCACCCACGCTTTGTTCTAAACGATTCTCTTAACTTACACTTAGTAACTTTTATATTAAGTAAATTTGTTAATTATATTCTAAAGAGTATTTATTAACTTTAATTTATTGTTTTAAAAGGATTTAAATGAATTTAGTTATAATAAAGTAAGAAAATTTGTGAGAATGAAAGTGCAGATATACTGTTAACAAATATCCGTGTCAGCATTTTTTAACCTTACTTAAATGATTCTTTTTCTAAAAATACAAGTTGATTCTGCTCCACATACTTTTCTGTTGGTTTCTATGTTTTAGAAATGGCTGGTGTGTTATTTGCTACATCCTCTAAAACATCATATGTAAATACAACAAACGTTCGTGTTGTTGCGTGGTTATTTTGAAACAAAATTTATAATACTTGGATCAGGTAAGAGACGGTTGTTTCGGACCATTCAAATAATAATATGTAACGATAAGCGATAGTAAGAGGGCTTTGATCCCCGATAAGCTTAATTGTTGTCACATGGATGTTGTTTTAACACGAGGTAGCACAATTTATTTTTTATAGTCAAAGGAAATAACATGAGACTCACACAGTGTATCGGTCCAGTCCTGTTATCAGGGGCAATAGCGAGCTCTTTCAGCGCGTCAGCTGTAGAGGTAAGCAAACAAGAACTGGCGACACTTAAAGCACAAATTTCTGCGCTCCAAGCTCGACTCGAGCATCTGGAAAATCAATCCTCATCCTCTATCAGCGTTGCAGAACAGCCTTCATCTTCTAATGTTGAGTCTACTGAGTCCGTTGATTTAGTTAAACAGGACAAAACGCTAGAGTCTAACACCGCAGAAACTGCGACAGCTGAGCCTGAACAAGAAGATGGGATCGCCTTCGGTGGTGCCATCAGAACCAATTACAGTTACACCTCTTACGATGATGGTAATAAAAACCGAGGTGGCGACTTCGACTTCGATATTTTTCGTATCAATATGAGCGGCGAAGTAGGTGGTGTCACGCTAAACAGTGAGATTCGATTTTTTGATTACATGACCGCGATAAAATATGCGTATGCAGGTTATCAATTTAGCGAAAATTGGCAAGTGCAAGCGGGTATTACCAAGGTTCCGTTTGGTAATCAGTCCTATAACTCGCAAAATTATTTCTTTAGTACGAATTATTATTTAGGGTTAGAAGACGACTTCGATTTAGGGGTGGTTTTCAAACGCAGTATTGCTGATAACTGGCAATTAGATGTCGGCTTTTTCAAAAATGATGAACTCGGTGGGGTAGACGGTTTTGTAGATAATCGCTCAGACCGCTATTCATATGATATTCTGGGCATCAGGGACGAAGGAGAAGGCATTTATGATGAGCCAAGCGAGGGATTAGGTGAATACAATACCTTAGCCGGTCGTTTCGCCTATCATTTCGCGTCTGGTGAAGTGAAAACGGAAGTCGGCGTATCTGCCTTGCAAGGTGGTATTCACAATGGCGAAAAGCGCGCCGGGGATTATCAAGCGTGGGCAGTACATTCCAGTAGTCAATATCGCAACTGGCATCTTCAATTCCAACACAGTCAATACGATTACGATATTGGTCAGGCAGACAGATTGGCCGTGGGGGCATATTCGTTTTATGACTCAATTGCTGCAGACGCTAAGTCCACCACGCTGAATGTGGCTTATGATATGGCTGTCGATTTTGGTCCAGTGACGGACTTGCAATTCTATAATAACTTTGGATTGGTTTATGACAAATCCGATGACAGCGAAAATACCATGATGAATGTATTGGGGATGTCGGTAGCTGCCGGCGGATTATTCACTTATTTCGATTTTGTACATGCGAAAAATCAACCGTTTATAGGCGGCAGTGTCGCTGGCGATAGTGATGAAACAGAGCAACGTTTTAATATTAATATTGGTTATTATTTCTAATGGTTTTAACAAACGCATATGTTTGTAGATGTTTTATAAAAGGATATTTTGATGAGTGAAAATAAAGATCCGATGATACCGGACGGAGAAGTCAACCCCATTGATACTGACTATCAAGTGGGACAAGACAATATTGTGGTGAATGTAGGGCCCTTTGGCTTGGATATTCACAACCGAGTATTTGCCGTATCAGGCTTGTTGGTTATCGCCTTTGTTGCCTTGACGTTAATTTTTCAGGCTGAAGCAGAACCCTTTTTTGGTGATATCCGCAATTGGTTAACGGGGAACCTTGATGGTTTCTTTATGACCGCTGCGAATATTTTCGTGATTTTGTGTTTGGTGTTAGTGATATCTCCTTTGGGTCGCGTGCGGTTGGGCGGCACAGAAGCTAAGCCAGATTACACTTACGCAGGTTGGTTTTCGATGCTTTTTGCCGCAGGCATGGGCATCGGCTTGATGTATTACGGTGTGAGCGAGCCGTTAGGTCACTTTGGTACCGCCTTCGCTGGGCCGGTATTTGAAAATGGTGTACGTACCGATTATGCACCTTTAGGGGGAGCTTTGGGTGATGCCGCAGGCGCTCAGAGCCTCGCGATGGCAGCATCTATTTACCATTGGGCACTTCACCCGTGGGCGATTTACGCCATCATGGCACTTGGTTTAGCATTATTCTCGTTCAACAAAGGATTGCCTTTAACCATACGTTCTGTTTTCTATCCCATTTTGGGTGAGCGTGTTTGGGGCTGGCCCGGGCATATCATCGATATTCTCGCTATCTTGGCCACACTATTCGGTTTGGCGACATCGCTAGGTTTAGGTGCCTCTCAAGCTGCATCAGGATTACACTCGGTATTTGGTATACCGTTAGGCGAGACAACCGAAATTCTATTGGTGATGGGAATTACCGCCTTAGCATTGTTTTCAGTGGTAGCTGGGCTCGATGCTGGAGTAAAAAAGCTGTCGCAAATCAATATGTTTCTAGCTGTATTGCTTGTGGTCTTCGTACTGGTTGTGGGACCCACTATCGCCATACTCACTGGCTTCTTTGACAATATCGTTTCTTATATTCGTTACTTGCCTGAGTTGGCTAATCCCGTGGGGCGTGAAGACACAGGCTTTGCCACAGGTTGGACTGCGTTTTACTGGGCTTGGTGGATTTCCTGGAGTCCTTTTGTTGGCATGTTTATCGCCCGTGTTTCGCGTGGCCGAACAGTACGTGAATTTATTATTTCGGTGTTGTTAATTCCATCTCTTGCATGCGCATTCTGGATGACTGTCTTTGGTAGCACTGCGATTAAACAAGTCGTGGTTGATGGATATCAAACTGCCGTTAATGCGGAATTACCTCTGCAGTTGTTTGCTGTACTCGAAGGGTTACCATTAGCCAATATCACCTCGTTTATTGCGATAATATTGGTTGTTGTGTTCTTTGTTACGTCATCGGACTCAGGCTCATTGGTTATCGATGTTATCTCTGCCGGAGGCAAAGTCGAATCGCCTACGCCTCAGCGCGTGTTTTGGTGTGTATTCGAAGGGTTGGTTGCTGTTTCACTAATCCTTGGTGGTGGGCTTATCGCATTACAAGCGATGGCTGTATCCACAGGATTCCCATTCACGATTGTATTGCTTATTGCCGCTTTCTCCATGGTAAAAGGCTTGATGTCGGAACCACGTTAATTTATACCTTTGTTAAAACAAATCCAGCCAACCGGCTGGATTTGTCATTTTCACGTAAAACAGAGTGAGTTATATGGCTATCGAACAAGTTGAAGTGACCGATTTTTTTCAACGTCATAAACCGTTTTCAGACTTGGCTGTACAGGAGCTCTCCGAGTTAGCTTCCGGCGTCGAAATTGCTTACTACAAAGCGGGTTCGCCGATCCTCACATTCGGCCAAGACAATGACCAATGGTTTGTGATCCGAAGTGGTGCGGTTGAAGTGTTCCGCCGTGACGGAGAATTGTACAACCGGTTAGGGGAGGGCAATTTCTTCGGCGAATTAGCGATCATGCGTAATCGTCCAGTGCGTTTTCCTGTGGTGGCTCTTGAAGATACCTTGGTGTATCTGATAGATGCCGATACCTTTAACCACCTTTTTGATAATAACGAACAATTTGCAGATTTTGTTGAAGTAGAAGATCGTAGCCGATTACGTGATTCAAATGCTGACAAAAAAGACAATAACTCGCTATTAACTGCCAAAGTTGAAAAACTAATTGGTCAGTTACCTTTAATTTTACCACCGAATACCACCGTGCAAGAAGCCGCTGTGCGCATGACTGAAGAAGGGGTTTCGTCCGTCCTTATTTCAAACGATCAGGTCAGCAGTGATGCAGACACTGATGATGAGGAATTGGTCATTGGTATCGTTACTGATGTTGATATTCGCAGCCGACTTGTGGCCCAAGGTTTAGCGTTATCGTGTCCAGTCACCGATATTATGACGTCACAATTAACCAGTGTGCAAAGCCACCAATATGTGTTTGAAGCCATGATGTTAATGTTAAAACACAAGGTCATGCATTTGCCTGTACTTAAAAAGTCCCAACCTATTGGTCTGATTAGCCATCAAGATATTTTGCGTTATGAATCTCAAAACAGTTTATTTGTAGTCAAAAGTATTTTTACCGCACTCAATGTTGATGAGTTAACGGCTCTTAAAGGCGAAGTGCAAGCCTGTTTCTCTCGAATGGTGCACGAAGATGCAAATTCGCAGATGATAGGCAGTGCAATGGCTGTTATTGGGCGAAGCTTCAAACAACGTTTACTTGAGCTGGCTGAGCAAGAGCTCGGGCCACCTCCTATCCCTTATTGCTTTCTGGCGCTTGGTTCGATGGCAAGAGATGAGCAGTTGATTGTGACAGATCAAGACAACGCTTTAGTGTTAGATAATCGCTTCGATCCGCAACTACACGATGAATACTTTAATGCGTTAGCAAATTTTGTATGTGATGGCCTTGACCGTTGTGGTTACACTTATTGCAATGGCGGTATTATGGCGACGAATAAGAAATGGCGACAACCGTTGAAAGTGTGGGAACAATACTTTAGCCAATGGATAGAGAAACCTACTGCTGAAACATTGCTAAATAGTGCCATTTTCTTTGACCTTGACGGAGTGTGGGGCAAAAAAGTGTGGGCTGATACCTTGAATCGGCTTATTCGCAAGAAGGCCTATAAAAACGCACGCTTCTTAGCGTGCATGGCCCGAAATGCATTATTACGCACGCCGCCCTTAGGTTTCTTTAAGGACTTTGTAATGGAGACCGATGGTCGCCAAACCAACTCGATTAATATGAAACGCAGGGGAACTGCGCCTATCGCTGACTTAATTCGTGTTCATGCTTTGTCAATAGGATCAAAGGGTCGCAATAGTTTTGCTCGTTTACAAGACGTGATTGAATCGAAAATCTTGCCTCCTGGACGCGGCGTCGACTTACGGGATGCGCTGGAATTTATTGCCATGGTCCGTATTCGTCACCAAGCATTTGATTTAGATATGAAACGTGTACCGGACAACGATATAGAGCCTGAATATTTGTCAGATTTTGAGCGTAAAAATTTAAAAGATGCTTTTCAAATATTAAGTGACGCGCAAAAATTCATGAAGTATCGATATCAGCCAGGTCGCCATCTATAGCGTACTTTTAAGGGGAGTAGATGTTTTACTTAGATAAGAAAGCACTGCAAGATCAACCGAACGTCAGAACGCTAAATAAAAATGTTGATTGGCCTGCTGAATTCGCTAAGCGTAGTAAGAGCGCACGATATCCTGCGCTCAAAGAATATTATGCCCAAGGAGTGGTGTCGCCTGAAACCCCAATTTCAGAGGTACCTTTAGTTGCATTAGATTTTGAAACGACCGGACTTAATCCCAAAACTGACAGTATTGTAAGTATTGGATTAGTGGCGTTAACAGCTCAACGAATTCGTTGCAAAGAGGCACACCACTGGATCATTAAACCTGATACTGAACTTAAAACAAAATCTGTGGTTATCCACGGTATTACCCATTCAGACGTGGCCAGTGCGCCGAGTTTTAATTCGGTTTTAGATGCGTTACTGCAACATTTACAAGGCAAAATAGTCGTGGCTCATCATAAAGATATTGAAACGCGTTTTTTAAATGCCGCGCTTAAACATTATATTAATGAAGAAATTGTCTTTCCTTGTATCGACACTATGGCACTAGAAGCGCGCTTTTCTCGTACGCTTAAACGCACTTTTTTACGCAGTTTGTTGGGGCAAAAAACGCCATCAATTCGTCTGACCGATTGCCGCGCAAGGTATAATTTACCCTATTATCGTCAGCACAATGCGTTAACAGATGCTTTGGCTTGTGCAGAATTGCTACAAGCGCAAATTGCCACTCATTATCCCGAACAGACTGCGCCCATTTCTGCTATTTGGTGCTAGGTATGAGGTGATATAGAACAGTGCTTGAATAATTGCTGCCAAAACAAGACATGTTCCTTCATCGCGCGCTGATAAGCGGAAAATGACGTTGTATTTTGCTCATTGAGTAGACGCCTAAAGCTCGTATGTAGCTCAGTTTGCTCGCTAAGGGTTTTATAGAGCGGAGATAACGTATAATGAACTCGATTTAAGTCGCTACCAACCGGTTGTATTTTTTCAATGAAAAATAGCGTAAATACGTTTTTTAAATAGGTTATTTGTTGGCTGGCTTGTCCATTAGGACATTGTTCAAATAAAGGTTGCTGCTTCAGCCATGTCGTGGTGCTTGTTAACTCTTTAGCCATCAATGCTTGAGTCCGCCATGTTTTAGCGGGTAAGTGTATCTTTGCTAGCTGCTCAAGATTACGCTCTAATTCTTTTGCGGAAATAGGCGCTTGAGGGGTAGTTTTTAAATGCAATAAATAGGTTAAAGCGCTTTGCGTTTGTTGAATATCCGTTGCGCTCACCGAGCTGATAAATGCACTGTTGTTACTAAAAGCGTTGATTGTTTCTTTACTGGTCTGTACTAGGTTTGCCCAAACGAAGGGTAAAACCGTTTGTTTTTGGCTTATCCATTGATTCAAATTTGCGCGGTGTTTAGGCATCAATTTGCTGCAACGAGCCAAAGATGCCAGCATCTTATGTTCATATATATAACGGACTGAAGGTAATTGAGTACGTCCTAAAGGTGTATTGCGTTGGGCTATAAGAACATTTACATCGCATCTATCAAGAGCAAAAAATTGTTTCACATCGATCAATGGTACTTCAATTGTTGTGGTCAACTCACGTATTGATGGGTACCGAAGGGTTGTTGAAGGTAATGTTAACGAGTGGGCTTGTGGATTTGAAAAGGATGTATCGACAAAGGGAGTATCGAGCACATTAGCCAAGCGCTGCTGATAGTCATCGAACGTTTTCTCAAGGTTATTTTTACCACACCCGAACAGGGTGAGAGTCAATTGAAGAATCAAGCATAGATGCACCGATCGCAAATTAGCTAACGCCAGTCGGTTCATTTTTGGCCACTATACTTTATGACTCGACACAACACTGCGTCCGCCATCCACGGTGATGATTTGTCCCGTGACGTATCTCGCTTCACATAGATAATGTATTGCTTGGGCGATATCATCAGGTTGGCCTAATGATTTGGCGGGGATTTGACTCAAAACCTGATGTTTATCTTGTTCAGATAATACTTGTTCTGGCCATAAAATCGCCCCAGGGGCAACACCGTTGACTCGAACGTTAGGTGCCAATTCGATGGCTAAGGACTTTGTCATGGTGACAAGTGCTGCTTTTGCCATACTGTAAACTGTATGATGTTTTAATGGCCTATCAGCATGTATGTCAACCATATTAATGATCACGCCTCGGCTAGTGCTTAAGGCAGGAGCGAAGTGCTGAGCTAAAAATAAGGGCGCCTGAACATTACTACCAAATAAATCTTGCCAATTGTCTAGGGTGATTCCCCCTATTGGGGTGGGGTAAAATGATGAAGCATTGTTTACTAATACATCGATACGACCAAAAGCATTCATAACCTGCTCAGCCAATTGTCCTAAAGTTTCGGTGGCACATAAATTAGCAATGACCAATCGAGCGGAGTTCTCGCGTTTTCTATTAAAGGTCGCCAATAAGGCTTCTGCGTCTTCGACGGAGTGATGGCAATGCAAGACAATATTGAAACCTGCATTATGTAAGTGGGAAGCAGTGGCGGCACCAATACGCTTGGCGCTACCTGTGATAAATGCAACTTTAGCTGACATAAGGGTCCATATAATTTGGTATTAAGCGGTTATTGTTGATACGTAACGTCGAGAAATTAGGATTATGTCGACTCACGGTTATTTTACAATCTTCATGATAATATTAGCTATCCAATGCAAGCCATCACAAATCTGAGCTAGGCTCGGTGATATTATCCAATTGTTGCACGATATTTTCAAAGGTCTCACGTACTGACGATATTAGCGTTCGATTTGCTAACCAGGTAGGGATCTTACCTGCGGGATCAGCACGCCCAGTATATTCGATAGTCAATAATCCATTTGCTGCCAGAAATAGTTTCCATTGTCCGTTCACTTGTTGCATGCGCACATAGCCCTCAGTCTGTGGATATTGCTCACCCACATCAATAATGTCGATAAATAGAATGTTATGTTGATAATAACTGACTGATTTTGTCACCATATCTCTGTCTTTTATGGGCCAAGGCGCATCAAATTTACTGTGCACTATACGAATATTATTTTTGTCTGAGGAGAGAATAGTGACTTCTCGACAATTAGCTATCCACAGTGGGGCGCGCTTAGTATCATCTAACAGTTGTAAAAAAGCCTTTGTGGTCGAATGCAATTGAGCAATACCACGAACTGCGAGTTGATTATTTTGAGTTTCACGTTGGTATACAGTCACATTCTTTGATGCGGATGCTAAATTCCATGTTGATGCAAGTTCTAGACTCTGAGCTTGTAGTACCCAGGGCTGGGCAAAAAAACAAAATAGGCACATGCGTAACCCGGATAGATAGTATTTGAATGGCGATTGCATAGTTTGTACAATTTTCGTTATAATGTAGCGCTGTTCTGATGGTAACAGAACATGAATCACGGCACCCGTTAGAGGTGTCTTTTTATTTTATGCCTGCGAGTTACTCGCAAAACAGACTTTGCATGTGGCGCTTGGTAGGTGTCACCACTGCTCAAGGATTATTATGCCCATTATTACACTCCCAGACGGCAGTCAACGCCAATTCGATAACGCTGTTTCAGTACTAGATGTAGCAAATGATATTGGCCCTGGTTTAGCCAAAGCGACCATCGCTGGTAAAGTAGACGGTGTTCGTGTTGATGCTTGTGACCTGATTGAACAAGATGCGAAGCTACAAATTATCACAGCTAAAGACGATGATGGTTTAGAAATTATTCGCCATTCATGTGCGCATTTAATCGGTCACGCCATTAAACAGTTATGGCCGGATGTAAAAATGGCAATTGGTCCTACGATTGATAACGGTTTTTATTATGATATCGATATGGAGCATTCGCTAAACGACGACGACCTAGTCAAACTAGAAAAACGCATGCTTGAATTGGCAAAAACTAATTATGAAGTAGTGAAAAAAGTCGTTAGTTGGCAAGAGGCACGCGATACCTTCGAAGCGCGTGGCGAAGGTTATAAGCTGCAAATTCTAGATGAAAACATCCCGAAAGATGCGACCCCAGCTTTGTATCATCATGATGAGTACATTGATATGTGTCGTGGTCCTCATGTGCCTAACATGCGTTTCTGTCAGCATTTCAAATTAATGAAAGTGGCAGGGGCTTATTGGCGTGGTAATAGCGACAACAAAATGTTGCAACGTATTTATGGCACCGCATGGGCTGACAAAAAACAACTTAAAGCGTATTTGAATCGCTTAGAAGAAGCAGAGAAGCGCGATCACCGTAAAATAGGTAAAGCGTTAGATTTATTTCATTGGCAAGAAGAAGCCCCGGGCATGGTATTTTGGCATAACGACGGTTGGACTATTTACACCCAACTTGAAAAATTTATGCGAGAGCGGTTAGGGGATTATGACTACGATGAGGTGAAAGGCCCATTAATGATGGATCGCTCGTTGTGGGAAAAATCAGGCCATTGGGAAAAATACGCTGAGAATATGTTCACCACTGAATCAGAAAAGCGTGAATATGCTATTAAACCAATGAACTGCCCTGGTCACGTGCAAATTTTCAATCAAGGATTGAAGTCTTACCGTGATTTACCTTTGCGTATGGCTGAATTTGGGTGTTGCCATCGCAATGAGCCATCAGGCGCATTGCATGGTTTAATGCGTGTACGTGGTTTCACGCAAGATGATGCGCATATTTTCTGTACTGAAGAGCAAATTCTTGCTGAAGTGAGTGGTTGTATTAAAATGGTGTACGAAACGTATCGTACATTCGGTTTTGAGAAAATTGTGGTTAAGTTATCTACTCGACCTGAAAAGCGTGTTGGATCAGACGCGATTTGGGACAAATCGGAAGCTGCGTTAGCTGAAGCACTTAAAGCCAACAACGTTGAGTTTGACTATCAGCCAGGCGAAGGTGCGTTCTACGGACCCAAAATTGAATTTACTTTGCATGATTGCTTAGATCGCGCGTGGCAATGTGGTACTGTACAGCTCGATTTTTCAATGCCAGAGCGTTTAGGTTCAACTTATGTTGCCGAAAATGGTGAACGTAAAGTCCCGGTGATGATTCACCGAGCTATTTTGGGTTCACTTGAGCGTTTTATTGGAATTTTAACTGAAGAGTATGCGGGTTCATTCCCACTTTGGTTAGCGCCGACACAGGCGGTTGTTATGAATATTACTGACAATCAGAGTGAATATGCGCAAAAAGTAGTCAAAAAACTAAAAGAAAATGGATTTAGAGCCAAGTCAGACTTGAGAAATGAGAAGATAGGCTTTAAAATCCGCGAGCACACGCTTAGGCGTGTCCCGTATTTGCTTGTTGTCGGTGATAAAGAAATAGAAGCTGGTGAAATAGCAGTACGTTCACGCAAAGGCGATGATCTAGGTAAGATGTCTGTCGATGCTTTCATTGAATTGGCTTGTGAACAGATCAAAAACAAACAAATTCAGTAAATTTCGTGGAGGAATAACATATTAAAGGCGCTAACATTAAGGCTAAAGATTCGGGTAAAGCTCGAATTAACGAAGAAATTACATTAAATGAAGTTCGTTTGGTTGGAAAGGATGGAGAGCAGATTGGCGTTGTATCAATCACTGAAGCTCTCGAATTGGCTGAGCAAAATAGTTTAGATTTGGTTGAAATTAGCCCTAATGCTGAGCCGCCTGTATGTAAGGTAATGGATTACGGAAAATTCATCTTCGAAAAGAGTAAAGCTCAGAAAGAGCAGAAAAAGAAACAAAAGCAAATTCAGGTCAAGGAGATTAAATTTCGCCCTGGCACTGATGAAGGCGATTACCAGGTAAAACTGCGCAACCTGCGTCGCTTTCTAGACGGTGGTGATAAGGCTAAAGTAACGATACGCTTCCGCGGTCGTGAAATGGCTCATCAAGAGATCGGTATTGCTCTTCTTAATCGTGTTAAAACCGATTTAGAAGACATTGCTAACTGCGAGTCCTTCCCTAATAGGGTTGAAGGCCGTCAGATGATCATGGTGCTCGCCCCAATTAAGAAGTAATTAAGGTCTACAAGTAGACAGGGCACTGCACCCTTGCTCACCTTATTACACACTATGTAACTACGACTTACTGTTCTGCAAAGCAGTTTAGTCATTAACAATGCGGAGTTTTAGCAATGCCTAAAATGAAAACAAACCGTGGAGCTGCCAAGCGTTTTAGAAAAACCGCTTCAGGTCGTTTCAAAAGCAAGCAGTCTCACTTGCGTCATATTTTGACTAAAAAGAGCTCTAAGCGTAAACGTCACCTTCGTGGCAAGAAATTGGTCCATGTAGCTGACACAGCGTTGATTCAACGCATGTTACCTTACGTTTAAGAGAGGAGTTAAAAAATGGCAAGAGTAAAACGTGGTGTTGTTGCACGTGCCCGTCATAAAAAGGTACTAAAGCAAGCCAAAGGTTATTACGGAGCTCGTAGTCGAGTTTATCGCGTTGCTGTTCAGGCAGTAACGAAAGCTGGTCAATATGCTTACCGTGACCGTCGTCAAAAGAAACGTCAATTCCGTCAATTGTGGATTGCCCGTATCAATGCTGCGGCTCGTCAAAATGGTATGTCTTACAGCCGTTTCATTAACGGTCTTAAGAAGGCGTCTGTTGAAATCGATCGTAAGATTTTGGCTGACATCGCAGTACATGACAAAAACGCATTTAGCGCATTAGTAAATGCCGCTAAAGGTGCATTAGCTTAATTAATTAACAATTAAGTTTAAGTTCTTTCGAAGAACGGCGAGCGGGAAGCTCGCCGTTTTTTTTGTCTAAAATTTTTCTCAGATTCTAATATCCCAATCTACAATTTTACTAACCTTCTGTAAGTTGTCACAGTTTACATGGGAGCCATGTCAATCTTCTGCGCCATCTTTGTCGAAAACTTCAGGTTCTACCATGAATATCTCGAATAAAAGCGTTTAATATCCGTACTTTCCAATAATTTCATCTAGCCTGACGTAGTCGCTTTCGTGTAGAATTGCGGGTTCTTTTTAAACGTCCGGCCATGCTTTTCCGATCGGTGGTGAGTGACTCCAATATTTAACCCAATTCGAGGAAACTATGGATCTTGATGCCATAATCAAAGAGGCAGAAACGCAAATCAACGTCGCTCAAGATGCAAGCACGCTTGATGCGGTTCGCGTTGACTTCATGGGCAAGAAAGGCCGCATGACTGAATTACTCAAAGGCTTGGGGAAACTGTCTAATGAAGAGCGCCCAGCAGCGGGCCAAAAAATAAATTTAGCCAAGCAGCAAATTCAACAAATGATCCACCTAAGAGGCGAATTGCTACGCGAGCAAGAGATGAACAGCAAATTGGCTGCTGAATCAATTGATGTTTCGCTGCCTGGCCGCACAACTGAATTAGGTGGTTTGCATCCGGTTACGCGCACCATCAACCGTATTGAAAGCTTTTTTGCCGAGTTGGGTTTTAACGTTAAAACCGGCCCTGAAATTGAAGATGGCTTTCACAACTTTGATGCGTTGAATATTCCGGCTAATCATCCGGCACGAGCTGATCATGACACCTTTTATTTTAATCCTGACGTGATGCTAAGAACGCAAACTTCTGGTGTTCAAATACGTACTATGGAAGCAGAGCAACCACCGTTACGTATTATTTCTCCAGGCCGCGTTTACCGTAATGATTATGATCAAACCCACACACCTATGTTCCATCAGGTTGAAGGTTTGATGGTAGATAAAAACGTTAGTTTTACGCAATTGAAAGGGATACTTCACGATTTTTTGAACAACTTCTTTGAAGCTGATTTACAAGTGCGTTTTCGCCCGTCTTATTTTCCGTTCACTGAGCCTTCCGCTGAAGTTGATGTAATGGGTAAAAATGGTAAGTGGCTTGAAGTACTCGGTTGTGGAATGGTGCATCCGAATGTATTACGTGCGGTAAACATTGATCCTGAAGTTTACACCGGCTTTGCATTTGGTATGGGGGTAGAACGTCTCACCATGTTGCGTTATGGCGTAAATGATTTACGAGCATTTTTCGAAAACGATCTTCGTTTTCTTAAGCAGTTTAAGTAAGGGCAAGATAGTATGAAATTCAGTGAAAAATGGCTTCGAGAGTGGGTGAATCCTGACATCTCAACTGAGCAACTTGCAGAACAGATTACCATGGCTGGCCTTGAAGTTGATGGGGTTGAACCCGTTGCTGGCGATTTTAGTGGTGTGGTTATCGGCGAAGTCGTCGAATGCGGTCAACACCCTGATGCAGATAAACTGCAAGTAACCAAAATCAATGTCGGTGAAGATGAGCTACTCGATATTGTCTGTGGCGCACCGAATTGTCGCCAGGGGATCAAAGTTGCCGTGGCTAAAGTTGGGGCAGTCCTACCAGGCAACTTTAAAATTAAAAAAGCAAAGTTACGTGGCCAGCCTTCCTTTGGCATGTTGTGTAGCTTCTCTGAGTTGGGTATTTCTGACGATCACGATGGAATTTTAGAATTACCAACCGACGCTCCGATTGGTGAAGATATTCGCGAATATTTACATCTAAATGACGTTACGATCGAAGTAGATTTAACGCCAAATCGCGCTGATTGTTTGGGCATGCGTGGTTTAGCCCGCGAAGTTGGCGTGTTAAATAAAAGTAATGTTGATATGCCTGTTTATCCAGATGTGGTCGCGACCATTGATGATACTAGAGCGATAACATTAGAGGCTCCTCAAGCCTGTCCACGTTACCTAGGCAGAGTGATAAAGAACATTGATGTAAGTGCAACGTCTCCGTTGTGGCTACAAGAGAAGCTTCGTCGAAGTGGTGTGCGCAGTATCGATGCTGTAGTGGATATCACTAATTTTGTTTTGCTTGAACTTGGTCACCCTATGCACGCGTTTGATAATGATACGTTAACTGGTGATATAGCTGTGCGTATGGCAAATCAAGACGAAGAGCTTGTTTTGCTAGATGAAGCGAAAGTGAAATTAAATAGCAATACGTTAGTTATCGCGGATCAAAATAAAGCCTTGGCCATTGCAGGCATATTTGGTGGATTAGATTCAGGCGTGACCTCAAAAAGTAAAAATATCTTTCTAGAAAGCGCTTTCTTTGCACCAGATGCGATTATGGGTAAGGCCCGACAATATGGCTTACATACTGACGCTTCTCATCGCTATGAGCGAGGTGTTGACCCGCAAATGCAACGGCAAGCGATGGAAAGAGCAACCGCATTGTTACTTGATATTGTCGGCGGCGAAGCAGGGCCTGTTATAGAAGCTATGGATGATGAATTCATCCCACCGGTTAAAGATGTAGTGCTACGAGCTGAACGTCTTGCGCGCGTTTTAGGTATCGAGATTGAAGCAAATGTTGTTGTTGATATTTTAGATCGTTTGGGGCTTTCGACCGATGAATCAAATGGTCAATGGCAAGTGAGTGTGCCTGCTTATCGCTTTGATATTTCAATCGAAGAAGACTTGATCGAAGAAATTGCTCGCGTTTATGGTTATAACAATATTCCTAATTTGGCACCCAATGCTGAATTGCGTATGTCTGCCCGTAAAGAGCAAGCGCTTGATGTAAATGAATTAAAACTCACATTAATCAACCGAGAATACCAAGAAGCGATCACTTATTCGTTTGTTGATCCTAAAGTACAGAGTAAGTTGTATCCTGAGATTGATGCAATCGTGCTACCGCACCCTATATCTGCGGATATGTCAGCAATGCGTGTTAGCCAATGGACTGGTTTACTACAAGCTGTGTCTTACAACCAGAAACGTCAGCAAAGTCGCGTTCGATTATTTGAGTCAGGTTTACGGTTTATACCGGATACCACTGAAAAAATGGGCGTTCGTCAAGAATTAGTTTTTTCTGGCGTGATTGCTGGTAACGTACATGAAGCGCATTGGGATCGAACTGACAAGCAAGTCGATTTTTTCGATGCTAAAGCTGATGTTGAAGTATTGCTGAGCCAAGTAGCACCTATCGAAACATTTCGTTTTGAAACGACCGAGCACAGTGCATTGCATCCTGGGCAAAGTGCGGCTATTTTTCGTGGTGATACCCTCATTGGTTTACTCGGGGCCGTTCATCCTAAGTTCGAAAAATTACTGGGCTTAAATGGCCGTGTATTTGTTTTTGAATTGGAAATTGCAGGTTTTGGGGATAAAAAACTACCTGAAGCGAAAGAAATTTCAAAATTTCCTGCAAATCGACGTGACATTGCAATCGTAGTAGACGATGATAAAGTTGTTGGTGAAATATTAGATTGCATCCAAAAATTTGGCGCAAATCAATTAGTTGGCCTAAACTTGTTCGACATCTATCAGGGTAAAGGCATCGAGCCAGGATTTAAGAGTTTGGCAATTTCATTGACTTTACAAGATATGACTAGAACGCTTGAAGAAGCAGAAATTCAAGCCGCGGTCGATGGTATTCTGGCTAAGTTGTCAGAGCAATTTGGGGCTACATTGAGGGATTGACGGATATGGCGTTAACCAAAGCCGAAATGGCGGAACATTTATTTGAAAAGCTAGGCATGAACAAGAGAGATGCCAAGGATCTTGTTGAAGCATTTTTCGAAGAGGTCCGCGAGGCATTAGAATCAGGTGAGCAAGTTAAGCTATCTGGTTTTGGTAACTTTGATTTACGACTCAAGAGTGAAAGACCTGGGCGTAATCCTAAAACGGGCGAAGATATCCCCATTAAGGCAAGACGTGTAGTAACGTTTCGACCGGGGCAAAAACTTAAGAGCCGCGTTGAGAATACTGAACCTACCGAATAATTAGGCTGGTTTTTGATAATTAATCCGCTGACTATTTACGAGTCAGCGGATTTTTTGTGTCTGCAATTTAGTCTTGAACAAAATTACTTTTATTATGTGCCCATTTCATTCGAGTGTAGGTATTAATGAGTAGTGCTTGTCACGACGGTAAATATCGAATAAACGCTTATTTGACGAATACGGCCTAGGCGATATCGATGATTAGCGTTTAAATAATGGGCATTTAAAAACTTATGATATACGATAAAGTGACCCCAAACAGTTAGACATTCCAATTACTGGGGCTCTTTTTATCTCCAAATATCACAAGCATTTAAGCTAACACTAGCGAAGTCTGCTCATCAAGTCAGTTCGAGAAAGCTTAGCCGTTGATTTGTAGTTCCATAAGTCAAATTGGCTCTTGATCATCGGTTTATTCGCTGCACGATTTAGATATTCTTCTTTAAGCTGAGTGTCCGTTTAGCGCAAGCTTTAAACGCAACGTATTGACGACTATGAACCTACACGGTTGGCCGTTCGAAGTTACCAGCGGCAAAGGACTAGCTTGTGCCGAAATAAAAGGTAGGGCGCAAACGGTACAAATCTCACAAAGGCGAGGCAGGCAAAATAGCACCTGACTTAGTACAAAAAAGGTTTACCGCTGATAAGCCAAATCAAACCTGGGTCATTGCTGTGACCGAATTTAAGGTCGGTGACCAGAAGGGCTACTTATCACCTATCATCGACCATTTTTAATGGAGAAGTGATAAGTTATGAGGTACGTAAATTCTTCAAGTTATCACCCGTAACAGACATGCTGATAAACGCTACTGCAAAACTCGGCAAGCCGGTTGTTCATTCTGACCAAGGTTGGCAATATCGAAACAGGCCGTATCAACAGCACTTAAAAAATAATGGATTACCTCAGAGCATGTCGAGAAAAGGAAACTGCTTGGATAACGCAGTGGCTGAATACTTCTTCGGTATACTGAAAACAGAAATGTACCATAATGCAGAATTTAAAAATGCTGATGAACTCATTGAAAACATCAAAGAGTACATTGATTATTACCATAACAAACGTTTAAAACTGAAACTAAAAGGCCTGCGTTAGATTCAATGTCAAAATCAGGCTTTGATAGCAGCTTAGAAATGAGCCCAACTTTATGGGCTCACTTCAATTAAGCGGTTTTTATGGCGAACGGAGCGTAATTTGTAGCGAATATTTATTCGCTTGGTTTATCTTTGTTTTCAACTTTTTCGTCGGCTTTTTTAACGCGAATTTTATTTGCGCCTAAGGTATGGCTGTTTAAGTTAATAGTCGCGGCTTTTGCATCGCCAATTTTTGGCATTTCAACAAAGCCAAAGCCCTTTGAGCTTTTAGTGGCAGGGTCTTGTACGATAGTGCATGACTGCACAACACCATAGCCTTCAAATAAAGTGCGTAGTTCGTCTTCAGTGGTCGCTCTATCAAGGTTGCGGATCAATAATTTCATAGTAGTGCCTTTCAAAAAATATAATGCCTATATGGTAACAGCCTTTCAGCTGCATCCGTATGTGTTAATTGTGCCAAAGTACTTATGCGCTAGAACGTGATGAACGCCCGAGAGATCGTTTTATTTTGCTAAAACGGCTATTCCAACTCCGAGCACTCATGCCATCTTTAAGGATTAAGCAATTTTTTTCAAAAAATTTAACCACAGGTAGTGAGATAACCATGCTATTTAATTCCTCTATGCGCAATAAATAAAGGCTAGAATTTTATATTCTTGATAATAAAACTTGTCGCTAAATGTTGTTAACGTGATCTGTTTTTTTGTTTTCTTTAAAATTAATTTTACCGTATTTTACCGTATTTTACCGTATTTTACCGTATTTTACCGTATTTTACCGTATTTTAGCGGTGTTATTTATATCTTTTGCGCTTTTATTGCTTCATTTCAATCTATTTTGTATTTTTATGATTACTCTTATTTTCGTAGAAAACGAAATCGGGGTGTAGGCAGGTTTAGAATGAATTTAAGGTTTGTTATGCACAGCAATTAATGAATAAGTCAGGTAAAAAAAGGGGCTAGTATTTTCAAATTTGTTGACTTAATATCCGCATTCGCTCTCGGGGCGCCTCCTTTGGCTGAGATGTAGCAATACAAACCCGTAGAACCTGATCCGACTAGTATCGGCGTAGGAATGAGCAGCACATCTCTCTTTTTTTGGGATGTTTGTTTTCGTTTTCCGCGCGCCTGTATTTTTTTCAAGGAAAACAAAATGAACACTATCCTTTCTTCCAGTGAGGCATCGATTCACGTTGATGTCATATCTGAAGAGCAAAAAATTACACGCACCCCTCTTCCAGCCAGTAAAAAAGTATATGTAACATCGCCTAATGATCCTGAGGTCCGTGTGCCTATGCGTGAAATCAGTTTGACCGATGGCACCGCTGTTACCCTTTATGATACCTCTGGTCCTTATACCGATGAAACCGTCGATATTGACGTGAACAAGGGGATTGGGGATGTGCGCAGCCAGTGGGTATTAGCCCGAAACGACACTGAGCAGTACCAAGGTCGGGAAGTATTGCCTCAGGACAACGGGCACTTCAATGAAGAACGCGCCTTTCAGTATTACAACGATGAGCTGCAGCGTACGCCAAGACGGTCTTTACCCGGCAAAAACGTGACGCAAATGCACTATGCCCGCCAAGGTATTATCACCAAGGAGATGGAATACATCGCCGTACGTGAAAATCAAGCCCGCGAAGCATTGAACAATGAATTCACTACGCCAGAACGTAATCAGCGCCTAAAAGGCAATTCACTTGGGGCCAATTTACAGCCTATTACACCTGAATTTGTGCGTAAAGAAGTCGCCGAAGGTAGAGCGATTATTCCGGCTAATATCAATCATACCGAGCTTGAGCCGATGATAATTGGGCGCAACTTCTTAGTAAAAATTAACGGCAACATTGGCAACTCAGCTCTGCGCTCGTCTATCGAAGAGGAGGTTGAAAAACTAGTTTGGTCGATTCGCTGGGGCGGCGATACCATTATGGATTTATCAACGGGCAAAAACATTCACTCGACCCGTGATTACATCGTGCGTAACTCACCGGTACCGGTTGGCACAGTGCCTATTTATCAAGCGTTAGAAAAAGTAAAAGGTGTAGCAGAAGACCTCACATGGGAGGTGTTTCGCGACACCTTGATTGAGCAGGCTGAGCAAGGCGTAGATTACTTCACTATTCATGCTGGGGTGCGTTTGCATCATATTCCAATGACGGTAGACAGAGTCACGGGTATCGTCTCGCGAGGCGGGTCCATCATGGCGAAGTGGTGTATTGCGCATCATCAAGAAAACTTCCTGTATACCCATTTCGATGATATCTGCCAAATCATGAAAGCCTACGATGTGAGCTTCTCCCTTGGGGATGGTCTGCGCCCAGGCTCGCTTGCCGACGCCAACGATGAAGCGCAGTTTGCTGAACTGATCACCTTGGGTGAACTGACAACCATTGCTTGGAAGCATGACGTGCAAACGATGATCGAAGGCCCGGGTCATGTACCCATGCACATGATCAAAGAGAACATGGACATGCAGCTCGAACATTGCCATGAAGCGCCATTTTACACACTCGGCCCACTGACAACGGATATTGCGCCGGGATACGACCATATTACCAGTGGCATCGGTGCAGCCATTATCGGTTGGTACGGTTGTGCGATGCTGTGTTACGTGACGCCCAAAGAACATTTGGGCTTACCAAATCGCGACGATGTGAAACAAGGGATCATGGCTTATAAAATTGCTGCCCACGCTGCGGATATTGCTAAAGGTCATCCGGGCGCACGTTATCGTGATGATTTGCTGTCCAAGGCACGATTTGAGTTTCGTTGGGTTGACCAATTTAACTTAGGATTAGATCCAGACACAGCGCGAGAATTTCATGACGAAACTCTGCCTAAAGATTCCGCCAAAGTGGCGCATTTCTGTTCTATGTGCGGGCCAAAATTCTGCTCAATGAAAATATCTCAAGAAGTACGGGAGTATTCAGCTGATCTTAAAAATGCTGAAATTGAGGCCGGTATGGCGCAAAAGTCAGCTGAGTTTACCGCCTCAGGCGCGCAAATTTACGTTGCTCAAACGGAATAGCGTCAGTGACAGTAAAACGCATTGCGATAGTTGGGGCAGGGATCATGGGCCGCATGCTGGCGTGGCAATTATTGAATTACGCTAAGTCAGCAGTGGCAATCACCCTGTATGATAAAGACCCAATGCACGTTGGAGGGGCAGCGGCTTACACCGCGGCAGGGATGCTGTCACCCTATAGCGAACTAGAAAGTGCCGAACATAGCGTGTTTCACATGGGGCTAGCGTCATTAACACGCTGGCCTGCGGTGACCGAAAGTTTATCTAAGCAGAGAAACACGCCGGTTGCGCTATTTTCTAGTGGCACGGTGGTCGTCGCACATCAACAAGATCAGGCGGACTTTCAGCGTTTTCATCAGCAGGTAAAAACGAAACTACCGGACCGTTACCGTGATGAAATGGGGCAGCACATGCAGTTATTGAATCAAGCTGCCCTAAGTCAACTTGTTCCGCAATTAGCTACCCGCTTTAACCATGGCCTGCATTTACCCAATGAAGCCTGGTTAGATAGCGCGCAGGTAATGTTGGCGTTTAATGAATATTTGCTAAATGCAGACGTTAAATGGCAGGAAAACTGTGCGGTTAGTCATATTGAACATTGTATTCAAGCTGATCAGCGGTTAGGCGCAGCCGTATGCTTGGCATCGGGTAAACAGATGTTTGATCACGTCATAGATTGCCGAGGTCTAGGTGCAAAGCGAGACGTGCAAGGTTTGCGCGGAGTGCGCGGTGAGGTGATCACTTTGCATGCACCGCAAGTCGAGCTTAAACACGCTGTTAGACTGATGCACCCGAGGTACAAGTTGTATATTGCGCCGCGCAGGGACCATCATTTTGTGATTGGGGCTAGTCAAATTGAAAGCGAAGATAACGGACCACTCAGCGTGCGCTCCGCTCTTGAGCTGTTGTCGGCTGCTTACTCAATCGACCCCGGCTTTGGTGAAGCTCAAATCGTTAAACTGGCGACGAATTGCCGCCCGGCGTTTAGCGATAACCTACCTAAAATCATCTGTGATCAGCAGATCATGCGCATAAATGGACTATTTCGCCATGGCTATTTATTGGCGCCTATCATCGCCGAACAGGCCTGTGAACGGCTGTTTAATACGGATTATAAATCGCCCTTTAGTAAGCTAATACAGGAGGTTAGATGTTAACCATACTATTTAACGGTGAACCCTATGAGGTTAAAAACGCTGCATTACAAAAGGCATTAATTGAGTTAAATGCCCCAGACCTATGCGCGGTAGCGGTGAATGGTCAGTTTGTGCCCAAAGCAGAGCACGAAAATGTCCTGTTAAGGGATCAAGACACCCTTGATGCATTCACGCCCATGCAAGGAGGTTAATCATGAGTTGGCAACTTGATGATGTGATGCTTAAAAGTCGGTTTTTAATTGGCTCGTCTTTGTACCCGTCGCCTTACATTATGAGCCAAGCTATCAAGGCAGCAGCTTCCGAGGTGGTGACCGTATCACTTCGTCGTCAATCACCTGAACATAAAGGCGGCAATGAATTTTGGCAGCATATTGAACGCTTGAACTGCCATGTATTACCCAATACCGCAGGCTGCTACAGCGTCAAAGATGCCATTAATACCGCTAATATGGCCCGAGAGTTATTTGCGACGAATTGGATAAAGCTTGAGGTACTAGGAGATGAGTACAATCTACAGCCTGATCCATTTGCGCTGCTAGAGGCAACCAAAGAATTAATTTCTCAGGGCTTTCAAGTGTTCCCTTATGCTACAGATGATCTTGTGCTCGCTGAGCGCTTAGTGACAGCGGGTTGCAAAATAGTTATGCCCTGGGGAGCACCAATCGGCACGGGCAGGGGCTTGATGAATCCCTATGCCCTAAAAACACTTCGAGCAAGATTACCTGATACTATTTTGATTGTTGATGCCGGACTCGGTGTGCCGTCTCATGCGGCACAAGCCATGGAAATGGGCTTTGATGGCGTGTTATTAAATACAGCGGTTGCCGAGGCGAGTGATCCTATTCTTATGGCCAGTGCGTTTCGTGACGCGATTGTTGCGGGTCGTTCTGGTTTTGAGGCAGGGATGATGCAACAACGGGATTTAGCGAAACCCAGCACGCCAGTGTTAGGTACGCCTTTTTGGCATCAAGCGCTTTCAACACATGAGGGGCGATAGATGATAAGCAGCTTAGCTGACGTTAGTCATCCATATACTAAGGTGAGTAAGCCAACGGTATTAACCTTTTCCGGTAGCGACAGTGCGGGCCTTGCGGGTATGCAAATGGACGTAAAAGTACAGCACGCTCTTGGCGTACATTGCCTTAGCGTGATTACCGCTATTACTGCGCAAAATAACCAACAAATTTTAGCAGTACAAGCAGTTGCATGTGACATGATTCATGCACAGCTAAGTGCGTTGTCGGTGTTTTCCCCTAAGGCAATAAAGACCGGTTTAATCGCAAATAAAGAGCAAGCGCACATGATTGCGCATACTCAACAAACCCTTGGGATCCCGCTTATTTTTGACCCTGTCACTCATGCAACCAGCGGTGGAACCCTAGGGACTGATGGTGGCCATAGCAACGAGGACATAAGCGATATATTACTATCCCACTGCACCTTAATTACGCCTAATATTCCAGAAGCAGAAAAGCTCGCTGGATTTTCAATTAATAGCCCGTCGGATATTAAAAAAGCTGCTATCGTAATTGTCGCCAAAGGTGCAAAGGCAGTGTTGATAAAAGGCGGGCACGCAACACATGATAGACAATCCGTAGCCGATTATTTTTATATTGCCCGTGAACAATTTTGGCTCAAAAGCGCCCGAGTAACAACGCTGCACACCCGTGGTACCGGCTGTGCCTTAGCGTCAGCCATCGTCAGTTGTTTGGCCCTTGGTTACTGCCTAAAAGATGCGTTAGTGATTGGAAAAATGGTGATTACGCAAGGCTTGCAAGATGCAAAAGGGCTAAGCATTGAAAAAGGTATTGAAAGTGCTTGGGAAAACGGCTTTGAACGAGGCTATGAAATTGACACAGAAAAAGGTCCGGTTAACGTAGGGGGTTTTCCTGATACACAAACAAGCTTACCTATTCTACTTTCCGAAGCTCAGCAACCAGCTGGCTCTTCCTTATACGCCAACCAATATCAAATATCTCAGCCATTTCCTAATATTGGGGACACACCTTTGGGCTTGTATCCTATTGTTGATCGCGCGGCGTGGCTTGAAGCGTTGTTGCCCTTGGGAGTGAGCACTATTCAGCTAAGAATTAAGGATTTGACCGGGCAAGCGCTTGAAGACGAAATATCTTTAGCAGTGTGTATTGCCAAACGCTTTCAGTGTCGATTATTTATTAATGACTATTGGCAGTTGGCTATTAAGCACGGCGCATATGGAGTGCATTTGGGCCAAGAAGACTTGGCGCTAGCGACTACCCACAACGTAAATCAAATTGAGCAAATCCATCGTGCTGGGTTACGTCTGGGTATTAGCACTCATTGTCATTTTGAAGTCGCTACAGCTGTTGGATTTCGGCCGTCTTATATCGCCTACGGACCAGTATTTGCGACCACCAGTAAAGATATGCCATGGGTGCCACAGGGCCTAAAAGGGTTAGAATACTGGCAGAATTTGTTGGATTATCCACTTGTGGCCATTGGCGGTATTGATCATCAAAGCGCCGCGCTAATTCATGAATTGGGTGTGTCGGGGATCGCGATGATAAGCCACATTACTCAAGCAAAAGATCCTATTAGCGCGACGCAAAAGCTACTGAGTATTGTGCGCTCATGAGTATATTCAATGCGGGTGAATGGCAACAATACCAACGCCATATACAATTGAATGATGTGGGCGTAAACGGCCAACAGCGTTTAAAAAATGCCCGAGTGTTACTCATCGGCGCGGGGGGCTTGGGTTGCCCTGTCGCTATGTATTTAGGTGCTGCGGGTGTTGGGCATATTACGTTAGTGGATGGGGATACCATTGCGCAAACTAATTTACACCGCCAAGTTTTGTTTGGGTACGACGACATTGGTCAGTCAAAATCGCGTGTTGCTGCGCATCGCTTAGCGGCAAATAACCCGTATATTACAGTCGAAGCCGTTGACGCAAATGTCACTCAAGTCAATGTGGATAACCTGGTAATGGATGCGGATATCGTGCTTGATTGCACGGATAACTTTCCCGCCCGATTGCTGATTAACGATGCTTGCATAACGCATCGAACGCCTTGGATATACGCCAGTGTATTAGGACTAAGGGGCCAGACGGCGCTTTTCTCGCCGAATACCGCGTGTTTTCGTTGTGTATTTCCAGTGCTCCCTCAAAATGTGCCCGACTGTAACGCCGCGGGTGTACTATGTACTACGGCAGGTTTAATGGGGATCTTGCAGGCAAATAATTGCGTGCATTATTTGCTAGGGCGCGAACACGCTTCTGTGGGTAAATTGCAGTTGTTTGACGGGGAACGCAATGAGTTTCGTTCTATTTCGCTTATCAAAAGTAGTCAATGCTTGTGCAGCCAACCTGTAACATGCCCAAGTAAACGTATTGATTTTCAACCGTATGCAAAACCATTTCAACACAGTGTTACAGGGCTTTTGCATGCTGATGTAAAGGTTAAGCCAAAGCAAATTGTAGCGGCTGTGTCTCAGATGAAAGTAACAAAGGCCGGGGAGTTAAACCCTGATAAGTTTTTGCGTCAGCTTAGCGAGACTGAAACGGCGTTGTTGCTTGATGTGAGAAGTGAGGCTGAACATCGAGGATTCAATATCGGTGGTCACTGCATCAGTCTATGTGCGGATTTTTCACAATTGGTCTTTGCTATCTGCTCTGATAAAAACCGGCCAATATTTTTGTATTGCCAATTAGGCATACGCAGTAAAAAAGCCTGCGAAGCGTTGAGGACGGCGGGTTATCTTGACGTTTATTGTTTAAAAGGAGGGTTAGGGACGTTACTTATGGACTATCCGTCAGATTATGCACATTTGCTTGAAACGTTCATATCCGATCCAAGCGTTTAATATAGCCCTAATAGATTGAGTAAATATATGCTCGTTAGTGTTACAGATTTACCTCGATTCCATTTTTAAATAGCTACTACCATGGAATGTTTAGCGAGGTAAAAATGGCCGAACAGCCTCGTTTCGCTGGGTTAATGCGATGTTATTTGCTAAAGTATTTGTGCCCAAATTATTAGATGAAAGATACTGAAAGACTCAACGAAACAAGGCCATACAAGCGACGACGAAACGGTGTCAATTGGTAAACTTGCCAATCCCCCGTTGCCTTTTAAGCCTATTAAATATCTATTTCAGCCTGGCCTGCCTCGCAATGCGGTGTTGTTATGGCTAGTAATATGTGTCATTACCATTCCATCTGGTGCGCTTACCTGGTATCTGGAATGGACGGGTATCAATCTCAACGTATTTGGACTGACGTTGCACATGACAACCTATATTCCAACCTTAATCTGTATCCCCCTTGTACTCTGGTACGGTTATTTCTGGGCCGCTATTTTGGCTTATTTGTCCAGTTTCACGGTGGCTTTATTAGGGGGCATGCCGCTAAGTTGGGCGTTGGTTTTTGCATTTTCTAATCCGTTAGGATTAGTGATGTACTCTCTGTTTTATCGCGTATCTCAGCTTCGCACTGATGTGCGAGATGTTAACTCTGCCGTTGGCTTTGCCCTGATCTCACTATTGGCGTCATTGGCCGGCTCCACCGGTTCTTTTATCTGGACTTACACTAATCAAATTGGCATCAATCAGACCTTTACCGTATGGCAAGGCTGGTGGTTGGGAGAGTGGCTTCATTCGCTATTATTTGTTTTACCATTATTATTTTTTTCAGGACCTTATGTGCAAGCTTGGTTGCAACCATTAAAAAACAAAGAAGCCGTTTTTACGATTAGCCGAAAAAGTATTACTGTGGCGGTATCTGCTTTATTGTTTGTGCTTGTAGGGTACGTTGTCATTGCCCGCATGTTCAGTGTTAAACAAGCCGAGGCAGCCAAGCAGCTAATATATGATCCAAACATCTCTGAGCTTATTACCAATGCCGTTGATGGCACGATATATCCCTTGTTTGTGCTAATCGTAGCGATGTTGGCAATGGCCTTTTTGGGGTACCAAGTTGTATTATATTTTAACCGCGTGTTACTGGCGGCCAATCAAAAGTTGTCTGAGCAGAATATCACACTCGCATCGCAGGCCAATGTTGATGGTTTAACGGGTATGCTAAATCGCCGCAAAGTGATGGAATTTTTTGAACTTGAATGTGTGAAATCGCAACGAACACAAAATTGGCTAAGTGTCATGATGCTCGACGTAGACAATTTTAAATCTATCAACGATACATATGGTCATTTGGCGGGCGACGCTGTGCTTATTGATATTGCAAAACAAGTCAAAAATAGCTTGCGACCCTATGATTTAGCCGGGCGTTACGGCGGTGAAGAATTCATATTAGTACTGCCAGAAACGTCTTTGCATGCTGCGGCTCTGATCGGTGAACGTATTCGCCAGACCATCAAAGATTCCACCATTGAAGTCAATGGTTTGGAAATCGCGGTCACGATTAGTATTGGTATTTCCTCTTACCAAAAAGATGACACGCTTCCCAGTCAACCGTTAACCAGAGCAGATGACGCGTTATTTAAAGCCAAGCGGTCGGGACGTGATTGTGTCGTGTTCTAATATCGATTGACCCTACGACAATGTGCATGCTGTAAAAAGCAATCATATAGCAACAGTAAAAATGTCCGCCTCATTTTAAGCAGTGTCCCGAGCCCGGTACACGCATATTCGCCAAAAGTAACGCAATAATAATCCCCAACCTCATTATTATGCAGAATTGATTAAATTCTCGAGCCCCATAAAATGCACTCACTTAGCATTTTTTAATGAGCAAATTATCTAGCTGATTTTATAGCGGCTCAATAAATTTGATCTCAGCGTATCGAATGCGTGGATTACTGTAGCCGTGCCCCCTAAAAAAGTGACATTCTAAAAATTGTCCATTAGACCTGATGAAAACGAACCAATAACGCTGTATTGCCAGCCCGGCATACCCAGTAAACAAGCCAGTAAAGGGGTAATGTCCGTGGGTTACGCAAGTGAGTTAGCTAAGATTATTTATTCAATAATATTTCTGTTAAATGCGCTTGATAAATGCCCATGTACGGCCAAAACTTATTACGCAAATTTGGTGATTTTAAGAGGATAAACTATGAGTAATCCAGTGGGATGGTTTGAAATTTACGTGGATGAAATGCCACGAGCGAAAGCGTTTTATGAAACGGTATTAGGGGTGGCCTTAGAGGCATTGAGTGATCCTACTGAGGGGCATGCCCAAATGTGGATATTCCCCTGTGATATGGAAAATTACGGTTCATCCGGCGCGCTAGTGAAGATGGATGGCTTTTCAGCAGGTGGCAATAGCTCGTTGGTGTATTTTAATTGTGAAAACTGCGCCACTGAAGAAAGCCGCGTTGCCGCCGCCGGAGGAGAAATTGTAAGCACGAAAATGCCGCTCGGTGAGTACGGTTTTTGCACACTTGTAACAGATACTGAAGGCAATATGTTTGGTCTACATTCCCAGCAATAAATGAATACTTAAGTAAGCTTGAAAAAAAGCGTAACACCTATGATGCTACGCCTTTTTTTTATCTGGGTGATCAATGTTAGCGCGGGTCATGGTTGTCGTTAGTTTACCTACCGTAAATAACGCTAAAAGCCGTTGACGTGACAAAATTTCTAGATTGAATTCCCGTGTATAGCTACCTTCATTAAATACAAAAGTCAGGTTAATCTCTATTAATTGTTAATTGATAAATTGCACAGATAGACCTCAGAATAGATTCTGGCTAATGTTTGATGTACTCAGCGAGCAAAGCTAATCTAGTTTGTTGGCTGATATTTCACCAGCACCGACTTTAACGCGTCGATGTCGATTGGTTTGGTGAGATATTCGTTCATGCCTGCGTCAAGGCACTTTATCCGCTCGCTGTCCATAACGTTGGCAGTAAGTGCGGCAATGGGAACAGATTCAAATATTTTTCCAGCATCGCCTGCTCGTATGCGGCGCGTTGCCTCGTAGCCATCCATATTCGGCATCTGACAATCCATGAGTATCAGGTCAAATGGTGTTGTCTGAGAGCATGAGAGCAACGAAAGCGCCTCAAGCCCATCATCTGCAACAAAGACAGTCACTTCCAACCCTTTTAGGATGGCAAGCATCACCTCTTGATTGATGAAATTATCTTCAACTAAGAGAATGCGTAGATTGGTAAAAGACAGAGGTATATCAGGTTTTTCTTGTACCGTCAGAGTTTCGGTGGGGGCAGCAAGCATTACTGAGAATTCGAAGGTTGAACCTTTTCCTACTATACTTTTTACGGTTATGTCTCCGTCCATTAACTCACAAAGCTGCTTAGTGATGGACAGTCCAAGGCCAGTGCCGCCAAACTTTCTCGTTGTCGACGTGTCAGCTTGAGAGAATGAGTCGAAAAGAAAAGGTAATGCCGATTCACTGACACCCATGCCAGTGTCGGTCACCTGCACGCTTAAGCGCAAATCATCGCCGATTGCCATCAAATCGTAGCGCACCACAATATTGCCTGATCCTGTAAACTTGATTGCATTGGACAAAAGATTATTCATAATTTGGGTGATTCGGTAAGGATCGCCTACTACTTTTGTTTGCAATACGTGGCCCTTCAGAAGTTCAAGTTTCAAGCCCTTATTATTTGCTTGAAAATGCTGATCATGGATCAATTCCGCAAAAAACTGTTTAACATCAAACTCCACTAATTCGATCGTTAGTTCGCCAACCTCTATCTTCGAAAAATCTAGAATGTCGTTGATAATAATCAATAGTGACTCGGCACTGCGCTTGGCGGTGGCAATGAAATCTTTTTGTTCTGTATCTAACTTTGTTTGGGATATCAGCCCGATCATACCAATGACGCCGTTCATTGGTGTTCGAATTTCGTGACTCATGTTGGCCAAAAATGCGCTTTTTGCTTCAGTTGCGGCCTTTGCTTCATGCTCATGTTGTAACGCAAGGTCTCTCTCAAGCTCAAGCTCAAGTTGTTTTTCTACGAGTTTTTTTCGCGCTAGGTGGGCAAACCAACTAAGTAAGGTGCTCATTGCCATAGCAAAGAAAAAGTGTTGGATTAATGCCATTTCAAGTTTGACGCTGATGGCTATCCATCCAATCCAATTGAACAGTATTGACGCTACCCAATGTGGGCGGTTCGACAATACTATGCCAGATGCGATAATCGTCACGAATATATTGGTGGTTTGTTCAGGGGCTGCAGACAACCATAAATGTAGAAAGCTGTTTGCGCTTGCCAACATCAATAGTAATAGAATAATCAAGCTTTGCCGGGTAGGTGAAATCTTAGGTGTGCTAAGTGCTACTGCAAAATTTATTGTCGCGGTTAATAATGTCATTGAACACAAAACCCACTTAAAGGGTGCTTGCAGAATAAAAAAATGTGCCAACGTCAGTATAAAATAGAGAAAAGCAAAGAAATAGGCTACAGGCTTAAGCAAGCTAATCGTTTCGTTAGTATGTTTGCTGGCGGATTTTTGTCGGTTCAAAAGGGACAATCACTTACTTCTATCAATTGCGGTTAATATTATAATAATGTCCACTTATTGTTTGCATATACTTAAGTCGTAATCTGACATTGGCGTATCGGATTATTAATCAGGTAAAAGCCATATAAAGGTAGAGTCTAAAGCGCGAGGATAAGCATCTTGAGATCTAAAATTTTTACTTAGATCGAATAATCATCACTTAACCAGAACAGTATTAATACTCGTCCTTTTCGTGCCAATACCTGTAATTGAACTTTCGTTAGTTATTGCGATAAGAAAAAGCGATAGCGGACACTTGAATAGAGTGGCAGGATAAGAGTTCTACTACAGGTAATATTTCAGCACACGTCCATCGGGCTTATCGCGCCAGATTTATGCTTACCCAACACGTAGGTATAACTCTGAGTGGTTTTTATATCATAATGCCCCAATAATTCTTGCACTACTCTGACGTCAAGCCCTCTTTAAATCAATCACGTTGCGAAACTATGGCGAAAGGTGTGTGATATAACCCGCTTCAAAACGCTAGCTTCGCCAACTGCCTTTTTTAACGCCTTACGGAACGCTGTTTGGTGAAGGTGATGACGGCATAACAATTAAATATGATGTCAATCATTGAATTTTAGCCATATTCGTATCCCACATAACACCGTCTCTTACCATTGAGTTTAAGATAACAATCATCTTTCTGTTAGACGTAACAATAGCCACTTTCTCGATTGGTAGGGAGTAGTCATGCACTGTTTATTTCATTGACTTATCGGTGCGCCGAGTGAGGGGAAACGGACTTTATTACGCCATGATCTTATTTAATAAATGCTCACAGTAGTTTTGATGCAATAACTTAACGGCATATAAGTCATGGTGATCATCGTCAACATGTTGCCCTTAAAGCACTATTCTCTCTTTCTTCAACATGAGAAGATAATCGCTTATTTAACTCGGCAAGTAAAATTATGAACATATTTATCAAGTTTGTTTTAATCACTGCATTATGCTTTATTGGCTTCACTCACGTTGCAAAAGCGGATGAAGATTACACTATTGATGATGATAAAATACTGATTACGATAGTCCTCAAACATCAACAAGATAAAAACCTAACTGAGCTGCAAGCAAAGATGGATGAGAATCGATTTTGGCAGTCTTTTCCTCCCAAGGGTATGGAAGTTGATTCATGGTATGTCATGATGGGACTAGGGCAGGTGATCACCGTCAAGGTTCATCCAAAAGATTTGCGAACACTTAACCTGGCCGTTGAAAAATCGGCTTGGGGTATTTTTGAAACAGATATTTATCCTACCTATGAATTTAAAGCGATAGCTGAATCGATTAAAGAGAAAAAAGCCGCAGAAGAAAGCAAATAACGTTGAGTTGATTCCCAGCAAGTCAGCTAACTTGCTGGGGCATGTTTTGCTCGGCGTTTGTTCATATAGTTATCACTGTGCTGATTCTTTTATAGTCAGCTACCGTCTTGCGTTAATCGCAGAGGTGATTGATAAGCGCGATAAGCTTATCTGGATCGACTGGCTTTTGTAGCACGTTACAATTGCTCGGATTGTTGTTGTCAATTTCCTCTGTTGAGGCTTCTCCAGTGACAAGTATAGCGGGTAGATCAGTCCCCGTTGCTATCCGCACTCGGTTAATGACCTCGATACCATTGTACTTAGGCAAACGGTAGTCTGAAAGGATGACATCTGGGCGAACACCGGCGTCTACTATGGCGAGAGCGTCATCGCCAGATAAAGCACTGTGTACTTTCACACCATATACGCTTAATAACATAGTCGTTGCATCTAAAACTGCCGGATCATCGTCAACAAACAGGACTACGGGATCGTGCTCACTAAGCTGTATTTTCTTGAGCACCTCTGCCTTAGTGCTCGTATCCAGTTGACCAAGAGGAACTGCTACTGAGAAGGTTGACCCATCATTTGGCACAGAGGTAACATCGAGTGAGTGATCAAGTATTTGGCTTATTTGTTTAACGATTGACAAACCCAAGCCCAGACCTTTGCGCCTATCTCGCACTTGATTATTAACTTGGTAGTACTCTTCAAACACACTCTTAATATGATTTTCTGGTATTCCAATACCTGTATCGCTTATCGCTACTCGCACCGAGTCTCGCTCACGCAGACAATTGATCCGCACATGACCCTGTTCGGTATATCGGATCGCGTTTGTTACCAAATTTTCGATAAGGCGCTCTAGCAATCTAGGATCCGTGTGCACGACAAAATCTACTGTATCGCACTCAAGTTGAAGCCCCTTACTCTGGGCCTGTTGAATGTTGTTAATAACAACGCGCTCAAGTAACTCTTGTAAGTTGACGTCGCATAGATCTGCGGTGATCGACCCACTATCGAGCTTGGAAATATTCAGAAGTGAATCAATTAGTTCTCCCATTGTACTAAGCGATTGACGCATTTTATAGATTATATTTTCCTGTTCTGATTGAACCGACAGTTTTGATAATGCCGCCAAATATAACCCTAATGATTGTAAAGGTTGTCGTAAATCATGGCTCGCTGCGGCTAAGAAACGTGTTTTTGTTTCCGAGGCTGCTATTGCAATTTTTTTAGACTTGTCTAACTCTGCGGCGATAGCGGTGCGTTCGGTCACATCAAAGCCAGTGCACAACATACCTGTGATCTGGCCATTCGCTTTACCCAGCGTTTTGGAGTGCCACTCTATAATGCGTTGCTCGCCATCCTTAGTTAGGATCGAATTGGTATATCCGTCATTAAGACCTTCACCCATGACTTTTTTAAAAAACTCACGAATGGCTACTCTGTCGTTTACCGGAATAAATGTCTCAAACCAATCCCTGCCTATTATCTCGCTCGCGACATAACCTGTTAGGTTTTCGAAGTAAGAATTAGATTGGGTGACTTGCCCCTTAGAATTTAGAATGACAACAATTCCGCGGATCATTTCAAAGGCATCTTTAAAAATAATACTGTTTTCTTGTAAGGGCATTAGTGCTTAGTCATTGAATAGAATAATCAATATATGCAACATAACAGTTTGTGTAATTAATGTCGTGTTAGATAAGAGACTTGCTTTTTCATTTGGGGGATGTCCAAATTTATCTTATAAACTTGGTAGCAAAAATATATGGATAACGAATAAATAGAGTAAGTGGAGGTTGGCATGCTAGAAAGTGGTTTTTTACTATTGGCTTAAGCTCTGCTGTAGGTAATAATATATCACTGTCTTTTATTGGTTTAGTTATGCGATTTCACATCCTGATTTTCTCTGTAGTCTTAGGTTTTTTCTCAGCTTTTTCGTCTGGGCAGGAGGTCATACGAAGCTCTGTATCCAAAGAGTTTATCAATGGCCTACAAGTCAAATACCTTAAAAATATTGCCAAACATATGAACATGGAAATTGACATTATTCCGATGCCTTTTGCAAGACGTATTAGGGAATTTCGCCAAGGCAATTTAGATCTGTTGGTTGGATTGCAACGTGAGAGTGACAAACAAGACGAAGTGCTTTACATCACCCCAAGTTACGAAACATTGAGACATACGTTTTTTGTTCTTAAAAAGAATATGGGTACTTTACAGACCTTTGCTGATTTAAAGAGCTTGAACATTGGCGTTACTCGCAATGCAAAATATTTTGAAAAATTTAACCAAGAAACAAACCTGATAATGCTTCCTGTATCGACACTAAGACAAAAGATAGAGTTATTAATGAAAGGAAGAATTAATACTTTTGTTCATTTTCAAGAGAGTGCGCAGCCACTGATTATTGAGATGGGTTTGCAAAATGAGATTGTTTTAGCAAAATATCAACCCATAGAAGTGAACAATTATTATGTAACTATCAGTCAAAACTCCCCGCTTATTGGGAAAAAACATCTGTTTGAATCCGCCGTTAGAGATGCTATCGCCAATAATGAATTTGCCACTATTCGTCGTGAGCACTATGCGTCACATCCTATCTCAAATTGATTAGCAACATAGCGCATTAGCAGCTGTAAAAAGCATCAATTCTGCCATATATAGTCGTCAACTAACGCTGTATTCTATCAATTTCACCTGTTGCTAAGCGTATATTTGCCTTTACTAATTTTATTAAACCTAAATTGAAATTAGAATCATATAATCATTTTTGCTATTTCAATTGCTAACCAGTCGATGGTGAACCAGAGTTATCTTTTATTAGCAAAAATTAGCGTAATAGGCGTAACTCGAATAGCGCCTTTTAACTGTAAGTGCGACCATTCGACGCGACGTTGTATTTGGCCAAAATGTCAGCCATGGATTTCCTAAAGCACAGCAGTTAACGATGCTTTCGCTAAGCAACTATATAGAGCATTAAATACTAATCTCTACCGGCATATTTTCTTGTTTACGCTGAATATGGCGCAGGCGCAACCCAAGTAATATTGCCGCTGAAGTTAATCCGCAGATAAAGCCAACCCAGAAACCGGCCGCTGCCATACGCGGCACAATCCAGTCAGTTAATGCTAAAATACAGCCTATTGTCATGCCTATTACCCAATAGGAAATAAAGCTTAAATAAAACATGGCTGCGGTGTCTTTATAACCGCGCAGTGCAGTAGCTGATACGACTTGAATTGCATCTGAAAATTGAAATATTGCGGCTAGCATCATTAGTCCGGCAGCCATATTAATAACGTCGCTATTATTACTATAAAGCTCGCCAATGTGGACCCTGGCAAGATAGGTCATGGTTGCGGTTAATGTAGCTGTGGTTAAGCCCATAAGTAAAGCCGCTCGGGTGGCCATCTTTGCTTGCAGCGGCTTGCTCTCGCCTAATAAGTGACTAACACGAATACTAGTTGCCATGCCGAGACTAAGAGGCAACATAAACATCAGCGATGAGAAGTTCAGGGCAATCTGATGGGCCGCCACTATGGTAGAGCCAAAAGGGGCAAGCAGAACAGCCACAACAGTGAACAGTGTCACTTCAAACAATATGGTTAACGCGATAGGTAAGCCCAATTTTAAGCTAGCCCAAATGTCATGCATATTGGGCGCAAAAATACGGGTGTATAAGGCGTATTGTTGCAGTTTTTTAGAATTAAGCGTGTAAATCCACGTAGCAAACATCATCGCTACAAACACTAGGCCTGTTGCGATACCACAACCAGCTCCGCCGAATGCAGGCACGCCAAATTTACCGTAAATAAACACATAGTTAGCCGGTATATTCACCAGTAAACCAATGATCATAATAATCATGCTGGGCTTTGTGATTGATAAACCTTCACAGACATTTCTAAGTACCTGATACAAAGCGAAGGCTGGCATGGAATAAAGTACATAGCGAACGTAGTCGATTGTTATGGTGCGTAGCTCGGACTCCATTTCTATCATCGAAAAGAAAAATGTTAGAAAGGTACTCAGCACTAGCGCGAGTAAAGCAAAAAATAGCGTCAACCACATAACCTGATAACTGGCATTTGCAACCCTATCAACTTGTTTTGCCCCATTAAAGCGAGAAATAATTGGCGGTAAAGCAAGGGTGAGCCCTTGGATAAAAACCAACATCGGCATGGTAAAGCTAAAGCCAATGGCAACAGCCGCCATGTCAGTGGCAGAGAAACGTCCAGCCATAATGGTGTCAGACACGCCCATTAATGTTTGGGTTACTTGAGCAATCAATAAAGGCCACGCCAGATGGGCTAAGGCTTTGAATTCTATTTTTAGGGTCACTTAATATGCCAATGAAGTAAAAGGTTGTATTTGCACTGTGCTGCCTTGTTCTATGCTGCCAGTGTCTTGGGGAAGAACGATATAACAATTAGCGTGGGCAATGCTGCTCATCACACCTGAGCCTTGCTTTCCATTTGGGCTAACAAACAGCTCGCCATTGCTATCAAGCCGGTAGATGCCGCGCTGATAATCGGCCCGTCCGGGCGCTTTGCGTATGTCACAATCGGCTGTGGCATTGAGTAACAGGGTAGGGCGGCGCGTTTGGCCACTTAAGGTCTCAAGTACCGGTTTGACTAACTGCTCAAACGTCACGTAAGACGATACTGGATTGCCTGGCAACCCACAAAACCATGCTTGACTGAGCTTACCAAAGGCAAAAGGTTTGCCCGGTTTAATAGCTACTTTCCAAAAATTAACGCTGCCCAGTGCTTGTAATACGTCTTTAACGTAGTCTGCGTCGCCCACGGATACGCCGCCACATGACAGTACGATATCGCACCGCCTGTCAGCATCTGCGAAAGTTTGTTTTAAACTATTAAGCTTGTCTTCAACAATACCAAAATCGATTACGTTAGCGCCAAATTCTTGCAACATTGCGTGCAGCGCATAACGATTGCTCTCGTAAATTTGTCCTGCTTTTAGCGGTTCACCCGGTGATACCAATTCGTCACCGGTGGCAATTAAACCCACGTTTAATTTGCGTACCACCAGTACATTGGCAATACCAACTGACGCCAGTAACGACAAATGTGATGGTAGTAAGCGTGTACCTTTTCTCAGCACAACCGCGCCCTGGGAGATATCTTCACCTGCTCTGCGTACGCTGTTACCTAATTTAGGACGCTGGGTAAATTGGATTATTTTTGCGTGCGGCTCGTTAGTCTTGTTTGTGCCTGTTGGTGATTTACATTCAGTGGTGTTTTCTTGCATCACGACAGCGTCTGCACCAGCAGGAATGATGGCGCCAGTCATAATACGCACACACTGACCTTTGCTGACGGCTCCTTCAAATGGAATACCCGCAAAAGCGCTGCCGACCAATTCCAAGGTATCGTTTTCTTCTAAGTCAGCTGCAACCATGGCGTAACCATCCATGGCAGAGTTGTCACTAGGGGGAACATTTACCCGTGAAATAACATCTTCGGCCAAAATTCGTCCACGTCCGTGCATAAGGCTGCATTGTTCATGTTCTTTAACGGCAGAAATTGCACTGCGCATAGCATTTAGCGCTTGTGATATAGGTAACAAACCAGGCGTGTCGCAACTTACTATCATAAAATCAGACTACTTAATCGAAAAATAACTTAGCTGCCCAATGTTACTGACATGGAGCATGCAACGAAAGTCTAAATGTGAAATAAATACCGTGTTATTGGCATTAAAAATCATTGTGTACGCGAGACGCAGGGAATTTATTTAGTGGGCGTTAGCGCAAACACTACATTGTGGGTTTTTAGGAATTGAGAAACGTTGAAATTGAGCTGAATTTGCGTCGAACAGTAATAATATACCGTTAAGTAGTTCGCCCGTGCCGGTTAACAGTTTAATGGCTTCTAATGCCTGCATGCTGCCGATAACACCGACTAATGGCGGAATAACGCCAGCTTCAATGCAGCTTAGTTGCTGTTCAGGGAATACATAGCTTAGGCATTGATAGCAAGGACCATTTTGATCCATTAGGTATGTGCTTATCTGCCCTTCAAATCGAATGGCGGCGCCGCTAATAAGGGGCACTTTATGGGTAAAACACAAGGCATTAATTTGTTGGCGTGTGGCTAGATTATCGGTGCAGTCTAGTACAATGTTATGCTGAGCGATTTGCTGACCCAATGCGGTATCGTCTAAACGTTGGGCAATTGTATTAATTACGCACTGACCATTATTGCTATTAAGCGTTGCTTTAGCGGATTCAACTTTTTTCATGCCCACATCTTGCTCGTGATGCAATACTTGTCTGTGTAAGTTAGATAACTCAACCACATCGTTGTCTACTAACGTTACTTCACCAATACCTGCACTGACAACATACTGCGCTGCAGCGCAGCCCAATCCCCCTACACCTATGATCAACACTTTTGCTGCCATAAGAGCCTCTTGACCATCAAGATCAATACCTGGCAGTAAGATCTGCCGTGCATAACGCAAAGCAAGTTCTTTGGTAATGGTAGGGGTCATAATATCCTGTCAGTTTTTCTGGAATTATATCGCTTCAGTTATAGCTTTTCGATGCTATAGCCTTGGGCTTTTAGTTGCGTAAGTACGCTGTCTTCCCCAGCTAGATGCATCGCGCCGACCATAATGAATTCTACCTCAGAGGTTTTTAACATATCTTCAATTTGTGGCATCCAGTTTGCGTTTCGTGTGACCAGTAAATCTTGGTATATTTGCCCGTAATCGGCTTTAAACGGCGCGATGCTGATTTCCGCCATTTTTTGCATATCACCTTCGCGCCAACTTGTGCGCATATCACCAATTATGGCTGGCATTTTTGTAATATCTCGTAGGGTATAATCTATTAACGCATCGTTATCGTTGCCGCCCATATTTGCCAAAAAACCTAGTTGTTCGTCTGGGGTTTCAAGCCACTTAATCGCTTTGCTGTCTTGTGTTCCTCTATCTGCGTAAAACTGATCAACGCCCTCGCTGGTAAAACCAAGACCTTGTAGTTCGATCACGCTCAACGTAATGCTGATAAGACTCGGCTTCATCGCTGCCATTTGTGCAATAGGAATTCCGCGCTCGCTAAGATGCGCTTCAAGTTTTGCGTAACTGTCAGCCGATAGATCGTCTTTTAATGTGCGACCATCGGTATACGTCATCATTGACAGCATTTTTTGCTGAAATTCGACACCTTTTAGGGCTGACATGTCTGTTTCGAATACAAGGGTTGATGACTTTTGATACGCGATGCTGTATTCATCGGGTAGTGGGTAATCTTCGGGCGCTAGAATATGAATGGTACCGCCTATGTATAAGCTATTTTCACCCGATGTGACTTTCCATACGGAAGCGGCATCAACGGTTGCTGTGAGCATGGATGCGGCAGCGATTAATGGCAGCGAAAATGAGCGAAATAGTGACATAATGAGATGTCTTCCTTTGCATGATTGTGGATAGATGTTGTTGAGTACTACCCGTTAAATCAGTGGAGGTAGACAGATGTAACAAGTTCGTGTATCGGCCAGTGTGCCGCTTTTGGCAACACAAGGGAAACAAAAATGTTGGCTTGTGTGCTGTTTGTTCAAACAAGCAGCATTTTTTGCGGTGAAACGACAAATTTTGCACTTGCCTTTACTGCTGGAAACGCTTTGATAAAACGTTTGTTACTGCTCTCACCACTATTATACTCACCACCGTAATAAGCACTATATATCTTTATATTTATAATATTTATCGCCTATGCACATGACTACGCTTTGCTCCAATTTCGACTTTTTGCACCAATGTAATGCACAGTGTTTTAATTAATATAATTTTTTATTTATAACATTATGATTAATAAGGATTAAATTTTTGGCAAAAATCCTGCATTAGTTTTAATACACCACCCGGATGTTATCCGTGTTTTAAAATTTATGTGCCGTGTTAGCAATAGCGTTAAACACAGAACAGGCAAAGAAGCCCACTTTGATTGAATTCATCAGTCTCGTGGGCTTTTTTTATGAGCAAAATTTAGTTGAGAAAATTCATCGACCAGGGGATCAACATGTCAGCAAATACAATAAACATAGTCGTGGTAGGAAATGGAATGGTAGGGCACCATTTTGTGGAACAAATCACCAGCCATGGAGAAACCGACAGTGCAGTAACCTATAACGTGACTGTGTTATCTGCAGAGCCACGATTAGCGTATGACAGGGTGCACCTTTCTGAATATTTTTCAGGCAAGACAGCTAATGATTTAGCGTTAACGACCCCTAAACAATATGAAGCTCTTGGCGTTGATTTTCATCTTGATGCTGCAGTGGTGGATATTGATAAGCAAGCTAAATTGGTTAAAACCAAGTCTGGGCAGACCTTTGCTTATGACAAATTGATTATGGCTACTGGCTCGTACCCGTTTGTCCCACCCATTGAAGGCAATGATCAGCCTCATTGTTTGGTCTACCGAACTATCGAAGATTTAGAAGATATTAGCGCCTCATCCAAAGTCAGTAAAACGGGTGTTGTAGTGGGCGGCGGTTTATTGGGCTTAGAAGCGGCAAATGCTCTTCGCGAAGCCGGTCTTGAAACCCATGTGGTCGAATTTGCCCCACAGTTGATGGCAGTGCAAGTTGATACGGGGGGCGGGCGCTTATTAAAAGATAAAATTGAATCACTTGGGGTGAAAGTTCATACCCAAAAAGCTACCCAACGTATTGAAGCCGGTCAAACGAGTCGATACCGCATGTGTTTTGCTGATGGTGACTTCCTTGAAACAGATATGATTTTATTCTCAGCGGGTATTCGTCCTCAAGACACCTTGGCACGCCAATATGATTTAACCATTGGTGAACGCGGTGGCATTGTGGTGAATAATCATTGTTTAACCTCTGACCCAGATATTTATGCCATAGGCGAATGTGCTCTGTGGAATAACTTTATATTCGGTTTGGTTGCCCCTGGTTACACTATGGCCCGTGCCGCTGCAAGTCATATTACCGGTGGAGACGTCGAATTTTTAGGCGCTGACATGAGTACAAAACTTAAGTTGATGGGCGTTGAAGTGGGGTCAATCGGTGATGCTCACGGACGTATACCAGGCGCTCAGACATATATTTATGAAAACCAACCAGATGGCGTGTATAAAAAAATAGTCGTGAATCATGAGCAAAGTGTATTACTTGGCGCCGTATTAGTGGGTGACACGAGTGACTACGACACGTTATTACAGTATGCCCTAAATGGTATTGATTTACCTGAGCACCCTGAAAGTCTTATTTTACCTGCATCTGGCGATGCACCTGCCGGTTTAGGGGCCGATGCCTTGCCTGACACCGCGACTATTTGTTCATGCCACAACGTATCAAAAGGCGACATCATTGCAGCCTTCGATGGTGGCGCGTGCGACTTATCCGCTATTAAATCATGCACTAAAGCGAGCACAGGATGTGGTGGTTGTTCTGCTTTATTAAAAACTGTAGTAGACAGCGAGCTAAGTAAGCGCGGTGTTGAAGTCAAAAAAGATATCTGTGAACACTTTGCCTATTCGCGCCAAGAGCTTTATCACATGGTTAAGGTTGGAAAAATCAAAACGTTTGACGCGTTAATCGAAAAACACGGTCACGGTTTAGGATGCGAAATTTGTAAACCTGCAGTGGGCTCTATAATGGCGTCGGTGTGGAATGACTTTGTATTAGAAAAACCGCATGTAGCCTTGCAAGACACCAATGATACCTACCTTGGCAATATGCAGAAAAATGGTACGTATTCTGTTGTACCGCGTATCGCTGGCGGCGAAATTACCCCAGATAAATTAATCGTGCTTGGCCAAGTGGCTAAAAAATACAACTTGTATACCAAAGTCACAGGTGGTCAGCGTATCGATTTATTCGGTGCTCGAGTTGAACAGTTACCCCCTATTTGGGAAGCACTTATTGCAGCCGGATTTGAAACTGGTCATGCCTATGCGAAATCGTTACGTACCGTGAAATCATGTGTGGGCAGTACTTGGTGTCGTTATGGCGTACAAGATTCTGTAGGCAAAGCGATTGATCTAGAGAATCGTTATAAAGGTCTTCGCGCACCGCATAAAATAAAATTTGGCGTTTCAGGTTGTACCCGGGAATGTGCTGAGGCGCAAAGTAAAGACATTGGTATTATCGCTACGGAAAACGGCTGGAACTTATACGTGTGTGGTAATGGTGGTATGAAACCGCGCCACGGAGATTTATTTGCTACCGATTTAGATGACGCGACCTTAGTGAAGTATATCGACCGAGTGCTGATGTTCTACGTGGCAACCGCAGACCGTTTGCAACGTACCTCAGTATGGCTGGAAAATCTCGAGGGTGGTTTAGCATATTTACAGGACGTAGTGATCAATGATTCGCTGGGTTTAGCCGAAGAATTAGAACAGCAAATGCAGCACATTGAAGATACTTACCAATGTGAATGGAAAACAGCTATTGAAAGTGAATCATCACGTAAGCGGTTCCGTCAGTTTGTAAACAGTGACGAAAGTGACAAACAAGTTGTGTTTGTGCAAGAACGTGAGCAAATTCGCCCAGCCACAGAATCTGAGCTTGAAGCATTAGACGCTGGCGTAAAAGGCCCGCAAGAAATAATCGATGTTGAGTTGGTGTAAGGAGTAATTTATGAGCGAAGCTAAAAATTGGACTGATATTTGTAATCTCGATGATTTAGTCGATAACTCCGGCGTTTGTGCACTCATAAACGGTGAACAGGTCGCTATTTTCAAAATTAACCAACAAGGCGAATCACACTTTTATGCCATAAGCAACTGGGATCCTATTGGAAAAGCGAACGTACTTTATCGTGGATTAGTCGGCTCAGTTGCAGATAAAACAGTGGTGATTTCTCCTTTGTATAAACAGCGTTATTGTTTAACAAGCGGAGAATGTTTGGATGACGAGCAGCGTCATGTGGATGTGTATGGTGTGCGCGTTGAAGGAAGTAAGGTACAACTGGCTGTTGCTTAATATTCATACCACCGCTGGTTAATACATTTAGCCGATAGCGCAATGTTGCGCTATCAACCCTCGATGTATTACGCCAAGGCCATTAAGTTTTGATATTAAATTTGGCTCTCGTCAGCCCAGCAAACCCACGTTATTCAAATATGCATAAGGCCATCGCCATGACAGACAAAATGCCTCCATCTCAGCTTGTTCGCGCCGTAAAAGCCAAGCCTGATAGCCATGGAACATGTTCACAACTTAGCACGACTACTTGTCCGTATTGCGGGGTAGGTTGTGGTGTGGACGTGACCACTGAAATACGTGGTGCGGCCCCAACGTTGGTAAGTGTACAAGGCACCGCTAGTCACCCAGCAAACTTTGGTCGTTTATGTGTTAAAGGCAGTAAACTTGCTGAAACCAATGGGCTTGATGGGCGTTTACTAAAGCCACAGATTAAAGGCCGCGCGGTTACCTGGCCTGAAGCCATCCATACAGTGGCGGATAAATTTGCCGATGTGATCAAACAACATGGCCCAGATTCGGTAGCTTTTTATGTCTCTGGTCAGTTATTGACCGAAGATTATTATGTGGCAAACAAGTTGATGAAAGGCTATATCGGTAGTGCGAATATCGATACTAATTCGCGTCTTTGTATGTCATCTGCTGTTGCTGGATATAAGCGGGCATTTGGCACAGATACAGTGCCATGCTGTTATGAAGACTTAGAACAAACAGAATTATTGGTGCTAGTGGGTTCAAATGCCGCGTGGACCCACCCGGTATTATTTCAACGCATTGAACGGGCTAAAAAGATAAACCCGAATATGCGTTTAGTGTTTATCGATCCGCGTCGCACGGCAAGTTGCGAAGCAGGCGATTTACATTTAGCCATTAAACCAGGCACAGACGTTGCCTTATTTAACGGTCTAGTACGTTACTTGGCTCACAATAATGGCCTCGATAGTGAATACGTCAGTACTTTTACCGAAGGTTTTGAAAGTACACTTGTCGCCTGTGAACAATGGTCGCTTGAGGCCGTTGCTCAGTATTGTGATTTAGATATCTTTGATGTTGAGCAATTCTATCAATTGTTTACCAGTTGCAGCTCTGCCCTAAGTTTTTATTCAATGGGTGTGAATCAATCAACTAGTGGTGTCGATAAAACTAACGCGATTATTAACTGTCATTTAGCCAGCGGAAAAATCGGACGCGAAGGGTGTGGTCCGTTTTCAATTACGGGACAGCCTAATGCGATGGGCGGAAGAGAAGTGGGTGGCTTAGCCAATATGCTGGCATGTCACATGGATATAGACAACGTGGAGCACCGCACGTTGGTGCAAAACTATTGGCAGTCCCCCAGTATTCCTACTCAGGTAGGGCTAAAAGCAGTGGATCTTTTTGATGCTATCGACCAAGGCAAAATAAAAGCCGTGTGGATCATGGCGACTAATCCTATGGTCAGTATGCCAAATCGCCATAAAATTAAAGCAGCACTGGCGAAATGTGAAATGGTGGTGGTATCAGATTGTGTGGCCAACAACGATACAATTGCTATGGCGGATGTAGTGTTACCGGCCACAGGGTGGTCAGAAAAAAATGGTACGGTGACCAATTCAGAGCGCAGAATATCTCGCCAACGTGGTTTTTTGCCGCCAGCAGGTGAAGCGCGTCATGACTGGAGAATCATGTGTGATGTGGCAATCGCGATGGGCTTTAATACCGGCTTTAACTTTACCGACCCCAGTGAAATATTTGCAGAATATTGCGGTTTAACCGCCGAAAAAAATATCAATACACGAGATTTAGATTTATCGGGTTTGTGTGGATTGACTCAAACCCAGTACGACAACTTATTACCCGTGCAATGGCCGGTAAACGCGGCGAACCCAGGCGGCGTTAAACGTATGTTTAGCGATGGCCGTTATTTTACTGCTAGTAAAAAAGCACAATTTATTGCCCTTGAATCTCGCGCTCCTGAGCAATTGACAAATAGCGATTTTCCTTTTGTGTTGAACAGCGGTCGCATACGTGACCAGTGGCATACCATGACCCGTACGGGTAATAGTTCCGATTTAACCAGCCATATTGGTTACGCCACGTTAAGTATGCACTCAAAAGATGCGACTAAGCTGAGCGTTAAAAATGGTGACTTGTTGGCGCTTTCATCTGCGCTAAGTAGTAGCTTGAGTCAAGTGATGTTGCCTGTACAGATTGATGATGGTCAACGTCCAGGGGATTTCTTTGCCCCCATCCACTGGAGTGAGCTAAATACGTCATCAGCGAATATCAGTCACTTGTATACGGATGCAAATGATTGCATTTCAGGTCAACCCGAATTAAAACATGCCGCCATTAACGCAACGAAAGCGTTATTTTTGCATCACGGCCAAGTTTTTATCGCTAATGATGTTAAAGAGCGCGCGTTAGTTATCGCTACTATATGTGCCGAATTGGACTATTGGCGGCTGAACAAAATTGCGGGTGGCGAGATGTTAACTTTTGCCAGCGGTCGCATTAAACAGTCACAGCAGGGGACTAATTGCGACAGCACTGTGGGCGCAGCTGAAGACGATATTCCCGTATTAATCTTGAAAGATCTTATGCAACAGGTAAGCAAAGAACAATATAGTTGGGCTGTACATCAGTCTGGCGCGCAACAAGGCTTATATGCTTTGCACAATGACGCGTTACAGTTAGCGGCGTTTTGTGCTCATCAACCCATTGATATAAACACCTTATGGCTCAGTTCCCTACTTGAAGAAGATAACCTGAGTACAGAGCAAAAAACCGCATTATTACGCGCACAGCCTGATGAGCAATTTAATCAGGGTCGCTTGATATGTAGCTGTTTCAAAGTAGGTATTAACCCTATTGTGGCTCAGATTGAGCAAGGGTGTAACAGCGTTGATGCCTTGGGCGAAAAATTAAAATGTGGGACCAATTGCGGCTCATGCAAAAGTGAGTTGCAACAACTGATCAATGAGCATGACCGGATCGACGCTGGCAACATAAATACGATTGACGTTCAGGTCGACCCTTTAAATAGCTCGGCGCAAAATAAAATAGACAAATCCAGTAAACATAGCGGCGAGCGTATTGCCGTGGAGACCCTACTATGAGCTTATCATTAAGTGTTTTTTCTCCTCTCAATTTTTTAGTACCACAAGGGTTAAGTCAGTTTGTAAGCCATGTACTGAAATTCAGCATCAAAGACGATGGTGTAAATCATAATCAGTTAAATGGGCTAAATCAGGTGACACGTCAAAACAAACACCGTCGCCAACAACATCAAGGTTATAAAGGTGCCCAAAACGGCCATGTGCACTTAATTGGTTCAGGACCAGGTGATGCAGAGTTACTTACCCTAAAGGCTTATCGCTTATTACAGAGTGTTGATGTGGTGATGTACGACTGGTTAGTTAACCCAGAAATACTCGATATGATCCCGTCTCATGTGGAACGTCGCTTTGTGGGTAAAAAGTGTGGTGAGCACAGCATGACACAAGTACAAATAAGTGAGCTGCTGGTCAGCGTGGCCAAACAAGGAAAGTCGATTGCGCGTTTAAAAGGTGGCGACCCCGCTATATTTGCTCGGGCCGCTGAAGAATGTGAAATGCTTACGCAGCATCACATACCGTTTAGCATCGTACCGGGTATCACCGCAGCATCAGGCGCATCGGCATATGCTGGGATCCCGTTAACCCATAGAGATTGTGCCCAATCAGTACGCTTTATTACCGCCCATTTAAAAGATCCCGCTTTACAGCCGGATTGGCAAAGCTTAGTTAGTGGTGCGATGCCTGATGAGCAAGGCAAAAACGCTGAAACGTTGGTATTTTATATGGGACTAAGACGTATTAAATCGATTATGCAACAGTTACAACAACACGGTTTACCTACAGATATGCCAGTAGCGATTATTGATAAAGCGACCAGTACTGAACAGCAAGTGTGTATTGGCCAAGTGAAAAATATTGCTCAGCGATTAGAAAATCGTCAATTTACCGGTCCTGCGCTCATTATTGTGGGAGAAGTAGTAAGTAAGCGCCAGCGAGTGGTTTCGTATCACCAGCAAGACAGTTTACAATGCTCAGCAAATTATTTAGCGACGCGCTCTGCTTAGGGACACTTTTTACTCAGGTCAGCCTATTGTGTTTTGCGCCGTATTATTGATGGCCAATGTAGCCTGTAGGCAATGTAATATATATGACAGAAAATCGTGGCAATACATCAGTTAGCCAAGCTGAATTTAAAGAGTTTATTCGTATTATCGGACGCGGACAACGAGCGGGAGGCACATTAACCCAAGTTCAGGCATATAAAGCAATGGGCATGTTAATTAACGATGAAATTACGCCTGAGCAAAAGGGCGCCTTTTTAATGTTGCTTCGGGTTCGTGAAGAAACAGCCGAAGAACTTGCCGGTTTTATTCAGGCATTTCGTGAGGTAAATCATCCCCAATTAGCGGCGTTACCTATTGATATTGATTTAGGATGCTATGCGGGTAAACGGCGGCATTTACCGTGGTTTCTGCTGGCGGTGGTTGCTATCGCACAAGCGGGTAAAAAAGTTTTTTTACACGGTACCCATGAGCCCGATTCAAACCGCTTATACTTAAAAGACGTATTACCGCAATTAGGTATTAATGTGGCTAAAAATGCGCTTGAGGCCACAAAACAGCTAGATTTGGTCGGATTTAGCTATATGGACTTGGCAGATATTAATCCAAAGCTTGATGCCATGATCCAGCTGCGTAGCCAATTTGGTTTGCGCTCATGCGCGAATACCTTGGCGCGCATGTTAAATGCTAGCCATGCGCCCTGCAGTTTACAAGGTGTATTTCATCGTGATGTAGACCGTAAACATAGCCATTGTGCGGTCTTAGTCAATCAGCAAACACCCAACAAAAATAACACAATTTTGTGTTTTCGCGGGGAAGGGGGTGAAGTCGAGTATAACCCTGAGCGTGACGTAACCTTGCATTTAGCACATGGCGATATTGAATCCACCGTTGATGTGCCAGCATCGCTGTCCCATTGGGTAACGAAACCCAGAACCTTAGAGGTGAGCCAGTTAGTTACCGTTTGGCAAGGGGGGGAAACCAACGAATACGCTACTCACACCATTATCGGTAGCCTAAGCTTGATGTACCTCTTAATTGACAATATTTCACTGGCAGAAGCGCAAGTTAAAGCGCAGCAATGTTGGCAAGCACGCAATAAAAACTGGCCTTTTATTATATCTACCCAGGATGATGCATCTACCTTTGACACCAGCGGAAGCCACCAAGCACATTAGTAGCTTGCTAATAGCCTAATATAGCGTTCACGTTTATGCGCTGAAGACCCTTTACACCGTGTATTAAATGGGGATACAACGTCACGTGATACAGTGCTCTTTTTAGGTTAATAAATTCCACGGTTAAATTTCGTGCAACTTAATGCACTTTTCTGGTGCGCTTGCACAATGGTATACAAATAAATGCAATCTAATATTTATTTATAAAGTTAACTTGTTGTTTTTGTTGGGATAATCTTTTGGCTTGAGCTTTGCACTTGTGACGCTCAAGACATATAGAGATTATTAATCTGGAAACATCCATTGATATCCATAGCGAAAACTCAATCCAATTCAGCTGCCTCGGCACAACTGAATATTTTGCTCATTGATGAAAATGTTCAGCGCGCTGAGTCGATAGTCACTGCCCTGGATAAAACTCGTTACAAGGTGAGCCATTTAGCCTCTAGCCAGATCGGACTGTTGAAGCAGGTTGATAACATTCAACCCGATATTATTGTTATCGATATTGAGTCGCCGAACCGAGATATGTTAGAAAGCTTGCATACCATTTCGCACCACAATCCCAAACCCGTGGTTATGTTCTCTTCACAACAAGATACCGAAACGATAAACCTCTCAGTGCAGTCTGGCGTTAGCGCCTATGTGGTAGGTGATATCGATCCTGAGCGGGTAAAACCCATACTCGATGCTGCAGTGGCACGCTTTAAAGAATTTCATAAATTAAAAGACGAATTAAATGATACCAAACATGAACTTGCATCAAGAAAGAACATCGACTTGGCTAAACGTTTACTCATGAAAACCAATAAAATGAGTGAAGAACAGGCATTTCACAGTATGCGTAAAACCGCAATGGACACTGGTCAGAAGCTTGAAAACGTTGCGAAGACGATCGTTTCTATGTTGCGTTCGTTGGAAAAAGGAAATGAACATGATTAAACCAGAGCAATCGGATATTACCCTTGGCTTTATTCCCCTTACCGATTCAGCGCCCTTAATTGTCGCCAAGGAGTTAGGTTTCTTTGAGCAGTGGGGTTTAAATGTCACATTACAAAAGCAGAATTCTTGGGCCACACTACGAGACAAATTACACGTTGGCATATTAGACGCAGCGCAAATGCTCGCACCCATGCCAATAGCTAGTGCGCTTGGGTTAGGTGCTGCGCCAGCTAACGTCATTACGCCATTGGTGCTTAGCCTAAATGGTAATGCTATTACGATTTCTGAAGCCTTGCTGCAAGAGGTGCTCAAGGAAAACAATATCGCGAATGTCACGCTACCCATGGCGGGTTATTTACTACAAAAAGTCGTCGATAAACGCAGAAATAGAGGCTTACCTAAGCTTAAATTTGCCACGGTATTCCCTTATAGCTGCCATTACTATCAATTAAGAGATTGGCTTAAAGCGGCGAAAGTTGATTTAGACAGTGTAGAAATGCTGGTTGTGCCGCCTGTTAGTATGGTGGAGTGTTTAGAAAGTGGCGAAATTGACGGTTTTTGTGTTGGAGGGCCGTGGAATGCTAAGGCGGTACGTGCTGGTATAGGAATGACTGCACTAACGTCATTTGATATATGGCAAGACTCTCCTGAAAAAGTACTAGGCTTATTGGAGAATTTTCATCAGAAAAACCCAAACACAGTTTTGCTTTTATGTGCGGCGCTAAAACAAGCCTGCACGTGGCTTGAGTCTGTACCCAATCGCTTTGAAGCTGCAAGGTTATTGTGTCAGCCAGCGTATTTAGACGCAGCATTAGATGTGATTGCACCATCGTTGTTAGGGAGTTGTTTAACCCATAAGTCACTGCCACCGCGCAGTATTCCGTCTTACAATCAGTTTTCGGTGAGTAATAATGGCTGTATTAATCAGCCTGAGTTGGTGCGCGGTGAATGGTTAATTAAGCACATGGTCAGTGCTGGGCAAATCCCACCCGATGTGACTATTCCGTTAGATTTAGTGGCGAGGGTCTTCCGTCCAGATATATACCAAAAAATGCGTTTATTGATTGCAGATCAGGCTGAGCAATTTTATCGTCGGTCAGGTTAGCGAAAGTTTGTTTTATTCTAATAAATAGAATGTTTATTGCTATTTAATGTGATTTTCGTTCGGTTAAATTTGTTTATACTGACCGAAATTCGACCACATTTGATAGAGGAATATTGACATGAAAAACCTATTATTGTTGAACGCCAGTCTACAGGGTGATAGCGGTAATTCGAGTAAGTTAGCTGCCCATTTCGTTGAGAAATGGCAAGAAGGCGAGGCGATTCATGTCGTTAAGGTCGACCTGAATGATCTGAACCTACCGCATTTAAGTGCTCAGGAAATGCAAACCTGGAGCATGGTCAGTGACAACATGAGCCCAGAACAAGTTAAATTAGCAGCGTACTCAAATAACTTGTTGGCTCAGCTAGAACGCAGCGATGCCATTGTAATCGGTATGCCAATGTACAACTTTACCGTACCAACGACTTTCAAAGCGTGGATTGACAGAGTTGCACGGGCAGGGCGCACGTTCAGCTATACCAGTGAAGGCCCCAAGGGACACTTAGTGGGCAAAACCGTCTATGTGATGGCTGCTCGAGGGGGAATTTATCAAGGCACGGAGAACGATACGCAAACGCCTTATTTACGCTTAGTATTAGGCCTGCTAGGGATAACCGACGTGCATTTTGTTTATTTGGAAGGGCTAAATATGGGGGATGAATTTGCACAACATTCTTGGCAACAGGCCCGCGAGGAAATCAATGAATTGTTACCGGCAATAGTCTAGCTTTTAGCTGAAGTTAACCTAAATAAAAGCCCGGTTTAAATCGGGCTTTTTCACTGTATTTGCGTAGCTAGTCAGTTTGCCTATTGCACCTGAACCGTTAATGTACGTTCAATTGTGTTGATAAAATCTTGATCCGTTGGCTTAGTCGATGACGCGAAGGTGTTTACTAAGTTGCCATTTTTATCCATTAAGTACTTATAGAAATTCCATTTCACCGTGGTGCCTGATTTTTTCGCTAACATCTTATAAAGCTGATCAGCATCTTGCCCGCGCACTGGCATAGCCTCAAACATGGGAAACTCTACCCCATATGTTAATTCGCATAACTCAGCAGTTTTACCTTCGTCTTTGTCTTCTTGGTTAAAATCGTGAGAAGGGAAGCCTAATACCACCAGACCTTGGTCTTTGTATTTACTATATAGAGACTCTAAACCTTTAAACTGGGGTGTAAATCCACAATAGCTAGCGGTGTTTACGAACAGTACGGTTTTGCCTGCGTAAGCATCACACATGTTAACGGTGTCCTGAGAATTAAGCTTACGCTTCACAAATTTAAGTAAGTCTGGACATTCAGCGCTGTAGGCCATGTTGCTCATAAACATCAGGCAAACAATAGCGAGTAATTTTTTCATAGCAACCTCGGCTTTCTTTGGTAAATAAAATCAGCTTGTTTTGTCATTATAGCGCTGACTATTTTGTAAGTGTGTTTGTGTAGGTATTTAATCTGATTGATTTTACGTTTAAAGTAAATTGTTATTCAAAATAATTTACAAAATCCGCTGGGAAAACAACAATGTATAACTATTCTAAAAAAGTACTTGTGGTACTTATTTCTACCAGTCTGTTCGCTTGTAGCGCTACGCACACCGCTGATTCGTCCCCAAGCCAGAATATAAGTACTGTCCCAACTAGCGCTATTGCAGCTAAAACTGATCCCGCAGTTGCACGACAGATGCAGACCATTGAAGGTAAGCAAATTGCTACTTCATACGGCGCAAAGCTTACTTTGGAGCAAATAATGGCGGATCCAGATTGGATAGGTCGTCAGCCGCTAAATAGTTATTGGGGAGATGATAATCAAACGGTGTATTACCAGCGCAAAGAGAAAGGGTCACCGTTAACGCATTTATGGCGGCTTGACAGCGCACTAGCCAAAAACACCGCATCCGCATCCAATAATGACATCGAAGACAATGATCACGTTAGCATGGTGGCGTTAAATCAACTGCAAAGTGAATCTTATGCAAACCGAGTAAGTGACACTTTGCGCACGCACAGTGCATGGGTGTTCGAAGGTAATATATTTATTAAGAATGTTGCGAATGATCAAGTTCGTCAATTGACACAAGACGGTGAAGCACCACGGAATATACAATTTTTAAATGATGGCAGATTGGCGTATCAGCGTGGCAATGCCATTTACAGCCTTAACCCAACAACGGGTTTCTCTCAAAAGTTAGCATCATGGCAATTTGCTAAGGCACCTGAAGCGAATGCCGCACCAGCTGATTACATCGCTGAACAGCAGATTGACTTAATTAACTACGTGGCTAAAAAACGCCACGATCGTGAATTACGCTTTAATCAACAGCAGATTTTGTTAAAACAAAACACCAGTCTGGCGCCTGATGCGTTCTATTTCGATGAAAAAGATGAGCTGGTGCAAAGTAGTGTGTCGCCGGATGGAAAATGGTTAGTGCTGGCAACGACTAAAAGCCAAAAAGATCGCAGCGACGAAGATTTAATGCCTGCTTATATCGGTGAAGATGGCCGTATTGAACACAAAGAAGTGCGCCAACGCGTGGCCGATGCTAAATCGGTTAATCACCAGTTATGGTTACTCGATTTAGTCACCCATAAAAAATATCCGTTAAGTTACCAAACGTTACCGGGCTACAACGAAGACGTATTGGCTGACGTGAAGCGCGAAAATGCCGAGGCCAATGGCAAAACCTATCAAACTAATAGGTTACCGCGCGATATCTTGTTAATGACTGACTGGTATTGGTCTCAAGGAGCGATTCAATGGCACAACGACGCTGGACAGGTTGCTGTGATGCTAGAAGCGTGGGACAACAAAGACCGCTGGTTAGCGACGGTCGATTTAAAGCAGCATAAATTGGTTAATCAACATCGCTTACACGATGATGCTTGGGTGAACTATCAATTTAATAGTTTTGGTTGGCTCAATAATACTGAGCAGCTTTATTATTTGTCAGAAGAGTCTGGCTACGCTCATCTTTACAAAAAACCGCTAAAGGCAAAAGCGATGGCGTTAACGTCAGGACATTTCGAAGTAGACAATTTAACGTTAACCCATAACGACGAATACATGTATTTCAAAGCAAATCAAAAACACCCGGGAATTTATGAAGTTTACCGAGTGAAGTTAGACACTGGCGAAATTGAAGCATTAACAGACCTAAACGGCATGACAGACTACGCGTTAAGCCCGAACGAGAACAAGTTACTGCTGACGCATTCGTCGCTGACTGTGCCTCCTGAGCTTTATTTGCAGGACGCAGAGCCAGATTCAACCGTCACTCGTTTAACACATACCATCAGCCCTGAATTTTTAGCGTTGAAGTTAGCCGCGCCGGATATCGTCCCTGTTGAATCAAGCCACACGGTGCAGCCGGTTTTTTCGAGGGTATATAAACCCAGTGACGTTGAAAACAACGACGGTGAAAAACGCCGCGCCGTCATTTTTAACCACGGGGCAGGGTATTTGCAAAACGCCCATTTGGGCTGGTCAGGTTATTTCCGTGAGTTTATGTTTCATAACATGTTAGCTCAACAAGGTTATGTAGTGATGGACATGGATTACCGTGCGTCTGCAGGTTATGGACGTGATTGGCGCACGGCTATTTATCGCCATATGGGCAAACCAGAAATTGACGATTTACGTGATGGTGTAAACTGGTTGGTGGAAAACGCAAATGTGGATCGAGATCGTATTGGGACCTATGGCGGATCTTACGGCGGATTTATGACTTTTATGGCATTATTTACCCAACCTGACTTGTTTCAGTCTGGGGCGGCTTTACGACCCGTTAGTGACTGGGCCCATTACAATTTTGGGTACACCTCGAATATTTTGAATATGCCGGACGTTGACCCTATTGCTTACGAGCGCAGTTCACCTTTGTACTTTGCACAAGGCTTGGAAAAACCGCTGTTGATTAATGCACCTATGGTGGACTCGAATGTGTTTTTTCAAGATACTGTGCGCCTTGTTCAGCGTTTAATTGAGCTTGAAAAGCAAGATTTCGAAACCGCTATTTACCCAGTGGAATCCCACGGTTTTGTGCAACCAAGCTCTTGGTTAGATGAATATCGACGTATTTATAAGTTGTTTGAAACGACGCTGTAGTCATTTTACAGTAATGCATCAAGTGAAACCGTTGGAAATAGTATGTTCCACCGATAAGGACCAAGCCCAGCTATTAACGCTGGGCTTTTTTATAGACGGTACATGAGCCATGAAAAAGATGAATCTACTTGCCTTAAATTCGCTTTCTGGTAATTTCGTAGCGAAATTTATTTTGAAAGCTCGCAAGAGAATAACGTCAGAGACGAAATACAATGCCAAAAGCAAGTGAAGTAAAAAAGAACGCTGCCATCGAACATAACGATAAAGTGTATGTAGTAAAAGAAATAAACAAACTTACTCCAAGTGGCCGCGCAGGCGCTAGCTTATACCGTATGCGCTTATACGAAGTGACCACAGGCGCAAAAGCCGATGAAAGCTTCAAAGCGGATGAGATGATAAAAACCGCCGATTTTGTACGCCAACCTGTCACGTTTTCATATATCGACGGTGACGAATATGTGTTTATGAATTCAGAAGACTACACGCCGTACAATCTGAATAAAGAAACCATTGAAGAAGAATTGCTGTTTATAGCGGAAGATACCACCGGTCTACAAGTGATGATAGTCAACGGCTCAGCAGTGGGTATCGAATTACCGCCTAATGTTGAATTAGTCATAACCGAAACTGATCCATCAATTAAAGGCGCATCAGCCAGTGCTCGCACCAAACCTGCTACGTTAAGCACAGGGTTAACGGTACAAGTGCCAGAATATATTTCCAGCGGTGAGCGTATTAAGGTCAGCACTAGCGAGCATAAATTTGTTAGCCGAGCAGATAAATAGTTAACGTATAACACCTATTTCACAAGACGAAAAAGCCCGCTGAGTTAAATGAAGTGACCCCCAATAGTTGGACATACCAATTACTGGGGGTTTTTTTATGGGAGAGTTGAATTACTTTATTGTTTCTGTATATACCTAATATGTCAGTGTATATCTTTAGTAAGGGCCGATAATGCTCGCTGCAAAAGAGCGATCAGTTAATTGAGAGCTTAGTACCGTTAAGTGTATTTTAGATATATTTCATAACGTTGATTAATCTTAGTAACAACTTAAAGAATATTTTTCTTGTTAATTATTTAAGTTGCCGAAACCTCCAATTTGCTTGGTATGTTCGAAGTATAGAGTACGGATGATGCTAAATAAAAAGATTGACTTTATGAGAAACGCTACTAAACCTAAGTCTTGAGGTAAGTTTACTTGCCATTTAAAACGTAAAGCAAAGGAATGAAATGCGATGCAAAGGAATACGCTGCACTTATTGAATTTTTTCAGATTCAAGCCCGCTCAATTCAAACCGCCAAAAGCATTATTTATTGTCATTCTATTGATGATTAGCGGTGTTTCGCTGATCTTTTCATCCACTACGTACGCAAAAAAACAAAATGAAGACACAATCAAGGTCAACATACTTGAAAATAACGAGTACAACGAGTGTCTGTTTGTCGATGAGGTGGTTATTGGCGTTAAGTATAGGTTAAAGACGGAGGATTATGGCTCGCTCATAACTGAAATCACTACTGATGGTGTTAGTTATTATGAAGTAACAGCTATAGATATAGAGCGTGGAAAAGGCGAAGTTATCATGACTTTTGATGCGGGAGACTGTGCTATTGATATGCGTGTAGTCTTTAGATAATGAGTAAAGGATATTATTTTAAAAGCATAAATTTGGACACGATTTAAACTGCGCTTTCAATGGACTGTGTCATGGATACAGATACTAAAGAGGGATTTTCTATGGAGTTTCATAGCAGTTTAAGATTGGCTATATGTTTAATTAGTGTTTCAAGCATGGTTAAGGCGGAAGTGGTTGGACTGACAGATGGTCTATTTAGAGTTGACGAGTCGGGAGCGGCTACATACACGATACCCATATTAACGCCTGCTGGTAGAGCAGGGGTAACGCCAACCATTGCATTGTCTTATTCCAGTAATAATATGTCCGAAGGACCGCTCGGTGTGGGTTGGTCAGTTAATGGCATGTCATCTATTACTCGCTGTCCTTCCACACCTATTTATGACAACAAAATCCAAGCAGTAAAATACAATAAACAGGATAAAATTTGTCTTGATGGACGGCGGCTCATTCTTAGGTCTGGTACCTATTTGACCCCAAACAGTACTTATCGTTTTGCGGTGGATGATTTTAGTAAAGTTATTGCGCGAGGTGGCTCGAGCACAAATGGTCCTAAGTATTTTGAGGTTCATAATAAAGCCGGAGAAGTTCACTATTATGGTGACTCTGACCCAATCAATTCGATGTTTAATAACCACAATGATGCATTTATTGAGCCTGGAGGATTTCCCTCAGGTCTAAAAGCTAAAACCTGGATGTTGAAGGTTGTCAAAGATATAAAAAGTAATTTCATTCTTTATAATTACTCAAAGAATACGTCCAAAGGCTCTGTTTACCTCAACAATATACAATATTCAGGCAATATGGCGCGGAGTAAGCAACCGTTTGCAAAGATTCAGTTTGTTTACCGCACCTATGATAAGGGTTTTAAAGGTTATTATGCTGGCGGACATACGTTTCATGACCAAATTCTTGAGCGCGTAGATACATCAATCGACAATGATCTTCATCGATCCTACTTCCTGCAATACGAGGAGTCTGACGTGATTGAAGAACGTACATTGCTTAAGTCTATTCAGGAATGTCCGGATAACGATAGCGTTATGAATAATTGCCGTTATCCCCAGAGCTATATTTTCATGGGGAAACCCATTTAATAGCACAATCAAGGTGAAGAAAAATCTTAAGGTTCACTTCTGGATATAAATCAATGTTTCAGCCCGCATCATCGTTTTATGTTTCTACGTGTTATCAGTTGTTTGGGCATGACTAACGAAATACAGCGTAATAATTGATGGGCCTTATTCTATGAAATGACATTCCGCTTATGCTGGCTTATTCGCCATGTATGGATGGGGTAAATACACCTACGCATTAACGAATAGGCGCAAAAAAAGCTAGGCCACTTCAAATCACAGCGGATTTTTTATGGGAACGTTGGTGCCATAAGCAGACCTTCTCCATTGCCTTCGTATGCATCATAAGTTCCCATTTAAACGGATTGCAAATTAGCTGAATCGCCAAATATCTCGTATTTAATGGCCTGTATATAAAATCAGGTATAATGAGATTTGGTGAATAATGCCTATGTCCCTTCCTATTATGTAATTTTGTCTGGTCTCATTTTGTTTTTCTAGAAAACACTAAGTTACTAATTTAACCGTGGAAAATATTTTTCACATAGCTTTTAATAGGAAGCAGAAAAGTCGCGTTATGTATTGGCCGCCTTTAGTTTTTTCAATTCTTTGAGGTTTTGATCCCTTAGTAGTGAGAAATACTCAGTAAAATCATAGGGTAAATGCTGATAATGACGAGAATTAAAATCAATTCGAGAAGTTACATATGCGGCATTCTCGATAATAAGCGTTATGTGTAAATGGAAGTTAGGTGAATGAATTCTAGTTTTGACCAATATATTTCTAATCTAAATTCAAATAAGGATATTTATCCACATGAATTATTTGAATTCGCTTCAAATAGTGAGCGATATGAATTAAACCACCCTCAATCTCTTCATGATTCGTGGGTAACATCGATTACTATCGCTGAAAATAGAAATAAAATCCGCCCATTTGAACCATCATTATCTATTGTTTTAAATTTACTCGGTCAGCAACATGATCGTGATATTGTACTTAACTATTTTAATGTTAAGTCATATGAAATCTTGGGTTCTGAAAACCCATTTAATTATGGTGACACATTTCATGGTGATGTATTAACACATGAAATATCTATTGTTGACGGTTCATTCCAACATGTTTTAGAACTTCGTTCAGGCTCTACTTTTAAAGTTATCTTTAGTGAATTCAGCTGTTTGGAGCAAGTTTACACATAACAAGAAAATCAACAGGACTAAAAACAGCTGGTTTTGCTCCTGCGTCGCTATTTTACCAGCAATTTTTAGCCCGTTATTTGGGCGTTAAGTAGCTATACGGAGTATCAGGCTATCCAACACGAAATGTTTAAATGGATGATGGAAAATAACCTTAATTGGTCTGCTATTTTTCACAATCACATTGATGTAATTTTAAAAGAAAAGGTCAAAGAGATTCCCGAGATAGAAACTTTATCTGATAAAGATAAGGTTTATTGGAAGAATATCTATGAAAACAACTTTCCTAAGCAATTACGGAATACAACCTTTCTAATGATGTTTGGACATTTTGAGGAAATGCTTTATCTCCTATGGAAACAATACAACCCTTCAAACATTGAATTGGACAAAAAAGGTTTTGGAATTACAAAATTCAAAACTTTTATTAAAACAACACTGAAAACAGACATCGGGCAGCATCATGCATATCAACAAATATCTGATGCGCAAAAAATTAGAAACTCTTTGCTTCATATTGCGGGGCGAGTGTCGCTGTCAAAGGATACTCAAGCATTAAACGAGTTAATTGCCCGAAAGCCTGAAATGTATAGTATCCATCTAGATAGAGTGCAATTAAGTTATGATGGCGTCTTAAATTTTCAAAAAGCAGTTCGAAGTATCACTGAAGAGCTACTTAACAAGGCGCTGGTGGATCCCCTCATAGAATAGGCCTCCCTTCTTTGTGAACCCAGCCAATATAATGTCCAATAGCCCACCTTATTTGAGCTTCACTTATCTTGTCATCCGAGGCCCTTTTTCTGACCTCTCTGCCTAATCTTATGATTGATAACACGCGCCGATGGCGAGTGGTATTGGCTTGAAATGCGCGCTCCCAATGTTGCTGCTGAGCGATGAGGCCGAGCAGTCTTAACAACCATTCAGCAAGCATCGCAATCAGTAGTAATATATCGAATCTTTTGGTGCAGCAACTATTGCTGTGGCGCAGTCCCATTCCATATTGTGGACTTTTAATATCGCGGAAGGTTTCCTCTATTTGTATCCGTCTGGCGTATAAAGTGACAAGCTGTTTAGAATTGAATTTAACGTGTTCCGGCAAGTTGGTAGCGAGTAACCAAGGCTCTTTACTCCCTGCAATATAGCTCTGCTGAGCGGTATGATTTCGGCCTGCTTTTGAAGAGCGTTTATCTTTGCGATGCTTGGGTTTTGCTCTGTATAAATGAAGATGTGCATGAAGCGGATTTTTGCGTCCTAATTCGCCGCAGCCTAGGTACTTAGCCCGAGAATTCGCATCGGGGTAAAACGACTTATTGCTTCGCCAAAGCGCTTGCCCATCACGCTTGAATCCCACATCGCCACGCACGCGGCCCAACCAGAACCAGCCATGTTTTTCTACTTTACGAAACCAAGGGTTACGATAGCCCGCATCGGTCACAATTAACGGACAACAACCTGGTGGTAAGATACTCGCTAGCTCTTTTAAAAAGGGATTGTGGCTAACGGGGCAGTTGTATTCAGCGTAAGAAAACACCCGTTCATACAACGTCACAGAACGCCCTTGCACGCTGACCGATGCACGTAAGGTTAGGTGGCGGAGCTTCTCCCGTACATCAGACCAATCCACAAGTACAACGGGCATGGGGTTCGCACCGCAGAGCAACCGTGCGTGCCAGCGATAGATATCCAATCGTTCGTTGTGCAGTTGTCAATTACCGAGCAGTCTGTCGATGCGTTTTATGTTGTGTTTTGGCGCAACAGAGCCTGCAATGTTGCGGCCTAATTCGGTTAGCGACAGTTGTTGTCCATCCAGTAAAGATTGTGTAGCAACCATAAGAGAGGAAAGACGTTTTGCATGTAGATTGGGGCATTGCTTTTTAAGCAAATCGTGTAAGATATCAATATCACGCATGGAGTTGTTATCTGGTTGGTTTTTGGCGAAATTTATTAGATCAAATAGCATCATGCGTGTCTATATTATTGTTTCCGCTTAATATTATGAGGGGATTCGTTAGAACGCGGCGTTATAGGGCTAGGTGATGAATCTGCCCTCGGTGAATAATTAAAAGGATGAGTTATGGATAACCTTAAAGTACGTTTTGAAAACTGTTACGGAATTTCATCATTAGATGAAACTTTTGATTTATCGAATGTCCGAGGAAAAGCTAAAGCTTACGCAATCTATGCCCCAAACGGACTGATGAAAACATCCTTTTCTAGAACTTTTGATGACTTATCAAAAGGTAACCAACCTAAAGAAGAACGTTTTAATCGGCAATCAACTTGTGTTATTGAAGCTGATAATGTCGAAATTCAGCAAGAACAAATATACGTGCTTAAATCTGAAATAGAAATCAATTCTGACAATGATGCTGTTACCAATATCCTTATTAATCAGGAAAGTAAGGCTAGATATGACTCATTGATCTCAAATATCAATAAGTTGAAATCAAAGCTTCAAACTTCTCTTCATAAACAGTCCAAATTTAAAAAAGATGATGTCGAAAAAAAACTGATAAATGACTTTCTAACAGATGATTTTGTTAAGGCTCTAGAGTTAGCAAAAGAAATTGTTGTTGGTGATGATCTAGGTAGCTTTATTTATAATGAAATATTCGACCCAAAAGCTATTTCAATACTTGAAAGTCCTGAATTTTTATCAAAATCCAATGAATTCAATCAGCGATATCAAGACCTTTTTAATCAAGCGGGTACGATATACACTCGCGGTGTTTTTAACCCTACAAAAGCAGATACGTCTTTTAGTACTTTAAATAAGCAAGGATACTTTGCTGGTGGACATAAAGTTCATTTACAAGGTGATGATTCTTCGATTGATTACGAAGAATTACAAGAAAAGATGAGAGTTGTACATGAATCAATTGACAGTGATGCTGAGCTTAAAAAATTAAGAGGGAATTTAGCTAAAAATGCACAAACTCAAGTATTGATTGAACTCTTGGAGAACATTTCTGCAACAGAAGTAGATTTTCTTTTGCATCAAGTAAAACCTGAAAACCAAGCAGAATTCAAACGGAGTTTATGGGCTTTTTATATTCAAAATTGTCCAGATACTGACGTATTCCTACAAGCTTTTTCCGCCAATCAGGCTGAGTTACGACAAATTGAATTAGCAGCGGCAACAGAAGCCCCTAACTGGTCTATGGCTATAGATCTTTTTAATAATCGTTTTGTCGATATGCCATTTACTTTGTCATTATTCAATCAGGCTGATGCTGCCTTAGGAAAAGATAAAGCAAAATTAAAGTTTACGTTTAAAGATGGTGATGATCTTCTAGATTGTACTAGAAGTGAGATTAAGTCTTTGAGTCAAGGAGAAAAACGAGCACTCTATCTTCTTAATTTTATCTTTGAAGTCGAAGATAGAAAAAGAAAATCAGCGGAAACTCTTTTTATTATTGACGACGTTGCAGATTCTTTCGACTACAAGAATAAACATGCAATTGTTCAATATCTTGAAGATATATCAAAAATAGAGTACTTTTCACAATTAATTTTGACTCACAATTTTGATTTCTTTAGAACGTTATCTAATAGCTTTGTACGTTATGAGAGATGTCTAATGGCTAGTAGAACGGCTGATGGCATAAAGCTATCAAAAGCAGAAGGCATAAAAAATTATTTTATTGGTAAGTGGAAAGAACATATATCAAGCAGTGACTTCATTTTGTGTGCAACTGTACCTTTTACAAGAAACCTACTTGAGTACATAAAAGGTGAAAATGATCCAGACTACTTGAAGCTCACCAGTCTACTGCACTGGAAAGAAGATACAGCCCAAATTACCATTGGGAAATATTATGAAATTTATAATAGATTGTTTGGTACAACGTACGGGACTACCAATACAAATTCATTTAAAGAATTACTATTTACTAAAGCTGACGAGATCAAAAGTAGAGATAATCACGATGGACTTAACTTAGAAGATAAAGTCCTTTTATCAATCGCTATTAGAATGAGATCTGAAATTTTCCTTATCGAGGAAATGCGTAAAATAAAAGAAGACGATACTTATTGGTGTCAATCAAATAATCAATTTGGCGCATTAATAAAGTCATACGTAAAGGAATTACCAAACAGTAATGCTATCAAAACCCTTGAGAAAGTTAGCATTACCGTTAGCTCAAATATTCACCTAAACTCTTTCATGTACGAACCGATTTTAGATTTAACTATTGAACACCTAATCACATTGTATTCGGAAATTTTAGAACTAGAGTCTGCTGTGCCTGTTCCTCAAGAAACTGAGCCAGCCCTATAACAAGTCATTTCAGCAGGACAAATAACAGTTGCCTTTGCTCCTGCGTCGCTAATTTTAGCCAACAATTATTTGCCTCTGAATGAGGCGTTAGTTTAATTGGAGTAATACTTAATTATGGATGATGTATCTGAGCAATTTAAACCGATACAGAAACGGTTTTATGTCATCTTGGTATTATCCGTTATATTCTTTGCGAGTTGCTTTATTCTCCAATATTTTGTTATCGAATTTCTTAATCCTTTTTATGGTGCATTAATTGGAGTATTAATTTTTAATATTGGTATTTGGCTGTATTACAGGTGTCCAAAGTGTCATTCTGTACCATTTGCATTAGGCAGTGATGGTGTAGAAATTAGGCCTAAATCCTGCCATAAATGTGGTACCAAGTTCAGGTAAAGTAATCTAACAAGAGACTATGCCGTCAATAGCTAATTTGTAGCCTTTGGCGCTACCCACATAACCCCGTCTTTCAGCATTGAATTTAAGATAACGACCATCTTCCTGATGCACGCAATAATGGCGACTTTCTTAGGTTTGCCTGCTGCGACCAATCGTTGATATGTGTCCTTAAATACGGGATTACCTTGTATCGCTGACATCATCGCCATGTATAAAACGGTTCTGACTTGATGCCTGCCTCCTTGGATTTTCCGCAGCCCTTTATAACGTCCACTTTCTCGATTCATGGGTGCCACATCGACTGACGCAGACGCTTATTTGTTGGTTATATAAACTGACGCTATTCAACCTGAATTAACCTAATCACTAGACTCCAGCATAGACAGCGTCTTTAAGGTTGATTACCATGCGCTTTTTAAAGTCTTGCACTCATTAACAAGCGTTTTAACGCGTTTGTTTGATAACAGAGAGAATAGCGTTGATAAGCGAATTACAGTTTCAATTTAGCAGTGGCCAGTTGGCTAATCGCTTCCTGAATGAACTTACCCATTGGACATCGTCATCTGGCAATGTTGCTGTTAAAGCTAAATTGGCAAAGGGGTCAGATACCGTGAGTGTGCGCTATTTTTTTGATGGGAAGGGGTTTGATTATACCTGTTCAGAGTTAGACGATTTAGCCGGGCGCTACGGTGGGGAAGAGGTGTAAATAAGCCGCTAGTGCTTTTTTCGACAGACCTTTTTGTTCTAAAATTTTATATACCCCTATGCAATCTATTTACATATTGCAGAGGGGCGTTTTGTCTTCGTTTTTAATCTCTTGTGGTACTTGGGTGAAAGGTGGTGACCACGTCCGCTATTTGCTCTCTGAGCCAGATATGAGCATGATCGTTATCTGCACTCAAATGCCAATATAGGAAGTATTCTACTGGTGCCAACTCAAACGGCATCTCGTATATTGAACAGTCATAGTGTTTTGCCAGATGATAAGGCATACAAGCGATCAAATCGGTCTTAACGATAACCGATGGTACGGTTAGAAAGTGTTGACCACGCATAACAACGCGACGTTTCAAATTCAATTTATTAAGCGCTACATCAATAGGGCCTGCGCCTGTGCGACGCTGCGAAATGTTAATGTGCCCAAGTTGCAAGAAGGTATCTAAATTTAAACCTTGGCTAAGGGCAGGGTGGTTGCGACGGGCAATAACGACAAATCTATCTTCAGCTATTTTTTGTTTACATAGATGTGGGTCCACAAAGGCAGACGAGGCATCAGCGTAAAAATCTAAGCTGCCGCTGGCCATTGCTGACACTATGTTGCTGCGGGATATGTCGTAGTTGGTCAAGGTGATATTCGGCGCCACACTTTGAAGCTTTGCTGCCAGTCTAGGCATAATGCTGGCTTCCAACAGATCTCGTGCGGCGAAGTTATAACTAATTTCTGCTGTGGTAGGGTCAAAGGTATGACTTTCCTGAACGCTTTTGCGCAATAATCCTAGCGCTTCTCGTGCTGGCCCAATAATGTTTTGTGCCGCTGGTGTGGGGGTCATACTGTGCCCAGTGCGCACGAATAACGGGTCGTTTAACATTTCACGTAAACGCGCCAGTGAGTTACTGACTGCCGGTTGCGTAATACACAATACGTCTGCTGCCTTAGTTAAACTGCCTGCGGTGTAAATGGCGTCAAAAACGGCAAAAAGATTAAGATCAATTCTATTTAAGTTCATAGTGGTTTCACTTTACGCTTTGATTAGGCCTAGAGTAGCCTAAATATTCCATCATTTTAGGTAATGTTTTATTATACAGAACATTCATTTAAATGATAGATGGGGGCGATAATTGGAATGTAAAAAATTGTAATAAAGTTTTTTATTTCAAGCGCATAGCCCGAAATATAAGCATTTGCATGCTAATTAACAGATAAAAAAAAGCCACCTTTCGGTGGCTTTTTTACTCGTTATTCACATTAGTAATTTGCATTACCTGGTGTGCGAGGGAAGGCAATAACGTCTCTTACGTTTTGCATGCCGGTAACATATGCTACCAATCGCTCAAAGCCCAAACCGAAACCAGCGTGCGGCACGCTGCCATAGCGACGCAAGTCACGGTACCAACTGTAGTCTTCTTTATTCAAGCCCATTTCTTCTAGGCGGCGGTCAAATACATCTAGGCGCTCTTCACGCTGAGAGCCACCAATGATTTCTCCTATACCTGGTGCAAGCACATCCATAGCGGCAACGGTTTTGTTGTCATCATTAATGCGCATATAGAAGGCTTTGATGTCTTTCGGATAATTTTGCATGATGATCGGGGCACCCACATGCTCTTCAGCCAAATAACGTTCGTGCTCAGATGATAAGTCAACGCCCCAAGACACTGGGAACTCAAACTTCTTGCCGCAATTTTGCAAAATTTCTATGGCGTCTGTGTAGTCCATCCGCACGAAGTCTTGCTCAATCACTTTTTCAAGACGACTGATAGCTTCTTTATTAATGCGTTGCGCAAAAAAGGCCATATCATCAGCGCGTTCAGCTAACACCGCTTTAAATACATACTTAAGTAAGTCTTCAGACAACTGAGCAATATCACTTAAATCGGCAAACGCGACTTCAGGCTCTATCATCCAAAACTCTGCAAGATGGCGGCTCGTATTTGAATTCTCTGCCCGGAAGGTCGGGCCAAAAGTGTAGATTTTTGACATGGCAGTGGCATACGTTTCACCATTTAACTGACCAGATACCGTTAGGAAGGTCTCTTTGCCGAAAAAGTCCTGACTGTAATCCACTTGGCCTTGTTCTGTCGTCGGGGTATTCATCATATCCAACGTGGTTACTCTGAACATTTCACCTGCACCTTCGGTATCACTGGCGGTTAGAATCGGTGTACTGACCCAGCAATATCCATTTTCATGAAAGAAACGGTGTATAGCCTGTGACAAGCAGTTACGCACGCGTGTTACCGCGCCAATAACGTTCGTTCTCGGACGCAAGTGGGCGTGCTCACGTAAATACTCTAAACTATGGCGTTTAGGGGCCATAGGGTAGGTGTCTGGATTCTCAACCCAACCAACTACTTCAACATCACTGGCTTCAATTTCAAGGGATTGCCCTTGGCCTTGAGATTCTTTGAGAACACCTGTGGCAATAATGGAGCAACTAGTGGTCAACCGTTGAATGTCGGCATAATTATTCAGGGTATTCAGAGCAATGACCTGAATGGGATCAAAGCAACTACCATCATGCAAAGCAATGAAGGACAAACCAGCTTTTGAGTCACGGCGGGTGCGTACCCACCCTTTTACTGTGACTTGCTGACCAACTGAATATTTACCGGCAAAAATATCTGCCACTGGGGCTTGCGCCATGTTCTATCTCCAAACCACTTTGGGTATTAATAAAATTCGGACTAAACCAAATTATGTCATTTTTTTAGGGGGAAGTGCCACGATAACGCTGCTAAATTACGTAAATCAGCAAGCGTTTTATCTATAACAAGACAATTTGTGTGAAAAACACGCTGATAAGGCCAAAATTATGCGTCCGTTTCTTGGCTAATTTCACAAGGTGTGTAATCTTACTCAGGTGGCGCTTAGACTCAAGAAAAATCGGAAGTAAGCAGACAATGGAACGTAATAAACAAGATTGGCAGGGCAAAAACCGCCGTAAAACGCGTATAGAGAACGATAAATTATTTCAAATCATGGTTGGGGTCAATGTTTTCGGGTGGGTGGTGTTTGTTGCTGCCTTAATTGTATTTCATTATGCCCGGCCTGAATTTATCACTGGTGCCCAAGAGTTTTGGGGGGTAACTGGACGTGAGCAATGGTCAGCGTCCTTAAGTACTTATTTAGTGGGGTTATTGTTTGCTTGCGTTGGCTTGAGTCTGGCGGTTTTGATATTGAAGCGGAAACGTACTCGTCGTAAAAGTGATAATTTTGGTCTAAGTGGTTTTGTATTGCTGTTAGTCGCCCTAGTTAGTTTATCTATTTTATATTTCGAGTTTAATTAACTCGATATCGCTGCTTAAGTTTGCAGAGAGCTTTATTTACCGCCAAATTATACCGACTTAAATAAACATTAAAATTGGCTTAAAATCGGTTTGATAGGACGAGGTTTGGTGACTATATTGAAACAGTCTTGCACATGTATGTGCGTAGTATAGTCAGCTCATAAATGGAATTTATTAAAGGAATTTATAATGTCTAATAATAAAACACTTATTTCACTACTATTCGTCGTTGCCGTTATCGCCCTCATCCTTGCTGTTTCTTCCCCTATGCCGTACTTACCCACAGAAACGACTACTTCAGTATTTTTTATGGTTGCCATTTTATTGTTTAAAATAGGTGGAGCGATCGCTGCAGGCATTTTATTAATGTTGTTTTTAAGCGACAGGCCATGGCGTAAGCTTCGTCACGTTGACGATATCACGTTCGATGGTTATCAACCGAACGCCATTAAGCAAGAGTCTTTCAAACACGTGTATAACGGTCACCTGCCAAAATAAAGATTAACCGATGAATGAAAGTAGGCGCTCATTTATAAAGCACCCTGATAATTATTTTCATTTAGCTTGGGTTAACTATATGCCCGTCTTATGTAAGTATCGACGAACAGTTAAATCCCCTCATCTTGCGCAAATAATTCCGTACTGAAATAACGCTCCGCTGTGTCCGCTAAAATAGTGACAATATTCTTGCCAGCGTATTCAGGGCGCTTGGCAATATTTATTGCCGCACACGCCGCGGCGCCAGACGATATCCCCACTGGTAGACTTTCAACACGCGCTAGCTCACGGGCATAGATGATAGAATCCTCGTTACTTACAGTGATTATTTCGTCCAACAAGCTGACATCTAATACATCCGGCACATGACCTGAGCTTAACCCTTGGATCTTATGAACTCCAGTGCGGCCTTCACTTAATACAGGACAGGAAGCTGGTTCCACTGCGATGATTTTGATATTCGGATTGCGAATTTTCAAGGCCTTAGCAATGCCAGTGATGGTGCCACCAGTACCAACTCCCGCCACCAGAACATCGACTGTGCCATTGGTGTCACGCCAAATTTCTTGTGCTGTGCTATTAAAATGCATATCTGGGTTGGCTTGATTGCCAAATTGATCGAGCATCACAGCACCTTCTGTGCTTTGAACTAATTGCTTGGCTTTGTCGATAGCGCCTTTAGTACCGAGTTCTTTAGCTGTGGTAATGACTTTTGCGCCATAGTGCTTGATCAGCTTTTGGCGCTCTATCGACATATGCTCGGGGATGACAATAGTCAATGGGATCGCTTTCATGGCACATATCCATGCGCACGCGACGCCATTGTTGCCAGATGTGGCTTCGATAATCTGTGTATTGTCATTGAATGAGTCCGATTGCATCAATGCATTTATCATCGCCAGGGCAGGGCGATCTTTAATTGATCCTGCAGGGTTAAAGTATTCGACTTTGGCTAATATTTCTGCACGTGCATGATACTTCTTAGCAAGACGACTTAAACGCACCAAAGGCGTATTACCTATGGTTTGCGTAATATCATCGTAAATACGTCCTTTGGGCGCTGAGATAGAAGATGAGTTGACGCTGCCTTTATTCGTTTCGTTATTTACAGCAAGTGACAAGGCTTCAGTAGACATAATGTAGGTACCGTCGATAAAGATTAAATCAGTTAAATACTATGCCATACGAAAGCCAGAATAATATTCTAAGTATTGCGCTTGTTTTCGCTAAATTAAAAAATTATTCTTAATATAGTTTAAATTATAGAATTATATTTTATGGATAAGTTAGACAGAGAAATATTAAAATTGCTGCAAGAAGATGCGACCTTGTCTGTTAACGAGATGGCAGAAGCCGTTGGACTGAGTACAACACCGTGCTGGCGACGCATTCAGAATCTTGAGAAACAAGGCATTATTAAAAAACGAGTGGCACTGCTAGACGCGGAAAAACTCAATTTAGGCATGACTGTATTTGTGCAAGTAAAGGCCGCTCAGCATGACATTAATTGGTTAAGTCGATTCGCAGAGCACGCCGCAGGCATTGAACAGATAGTTGAGTTTTATCGCATGAGCGGTGAATATGACTACATGCTTAAAGTAGTGGTATCAGATATGAAAGCGTTTGATGTATTTTACAAAAAACTAGTGGGGGGGATTGAACTATCGGATGTTACGTCGAGTTTCGCCATGGAACAGATTAAGTACACCACCGCGCTGGCCATTCTGTAGTGAACTTGTTTATTAAGGGACAGGAACATCACAATATTCTACGTACATCAAACACACTTTGTTAACGCTTTTATATCGTTTTGAATGCTTTGATAATACCTATATTACCCCACTAGTTGTGAAAAATTTAACTCTGTCGGCAGGGTTTACTATTACGGGTGAAGCGTAAAGTTTGGCTTGCAACGACTATATCTATTTAAAACCTTAAGAAAAATAGTGTAATGTTGCTGACGAGCACCTCATATGCGTGATAATTTATTCTAATATTTTCGCTAAAGCAGCAAATATTTATTTGAGACTCACACTCCAAGTTCAATACACAATAATAATAGCGCATTGGCGCATATATAAGGTTCTATATGGAATGGTATTCTATTCTTCCGCCTATCATCGCAATTGTGGTGGTCTTTTGGCGTAAAGAAGTTATTTTGGCGCTTATTCTCGCCATTTTCTCAGCTGAAGCATTACTTGCCTATCGAGGAGGTGGAGAGTTTATATTTCATGGTGTTATTGGTTCAGTTGAACGGGTAATCGAAATAGCCAGTTCATCAGGTAATACTCGCATACTAATTTTCAGCATGTTAATTGGAGCATTACTCGCCTATATACGTAACTCAGGTGGGGTTACGGCCACAGTTGAAATGCTTATCAATAAAGGCGTAGCAAAAAGTAAACGTCAGGTGGGGTTACTCACCATGTTTACCGGTATTGTTGTGTTTATAGAGTCCAATTTAAGTGTATTGGCATCGGGGATATTGTCTCGAGGTCTATATGATAAATTTAAAATGAGCCGTGCACGTTTGGCTTATGTTATCGACAGCACCAGTGCGCCAGTGTGTATATTGATATTGCTTAACGGCTGGGGAGCATTTGTTCTAGGTTTGTTGAGTAATTATGAACTGGAAGAATCTCCAGTGTCCATTTTGTGGGGCACGATACCGTTTAACTTCTACGCCATTATTGCTCTGCTGATTGTGCTGTATACCATAGTGACCGATCGAGTTCACGGCCCCATGCGTGAAGCTGAGCGAGAAATGCAGCACAATAATGACGCGAGTCTACCTATTCCTGCCAGTAAAGCGCGTTTTATGCTAATTCCTTTAGGCACCATGATTTTCGGTATGATTGGCTTTATGTTATGGACCGGCGATGGTGATATAGCGGCTGGAAGTGGCAGCAAATCAGTTCTTTATGCCACAGTATTGGCCTGCATGGTGGCTTATTTTTTATTGATCAGCGCTAAAAAATACAGCCATAAAGAGTTGGTAGATGAAGGGTTCAAAGGAATGGGCGAAATTTTACCTTTAGTTACCATCGTGCTGTTTTCACTGACGTTAGGTGGCAGCTTAAAAGAATTAGGCACTGGTATATTTGTGGCTAATTTAGTGGGTGATTACTTGCCGCTATCATTGATAGTACCTGTTTTGTTCTTAGCGGGCGGTATTATGTCGTTTACCACAGGAACTTCTTGGGGCACTTTTGCGATTCTTATTCCAATTGGCGTACCCTTGATCCAAACACTAGGTCTGCCGCCCTCATTAGTGCTTGCCGCTATTTTAGGAGGCGGGGTATTTGGGGATCATTGCTCGCCGATATCGGATACCACAGCGGTGTCTTCTATTGCATCGGGTTGTGACTTATTAACCCACGTACGTACGCAAATGCCATATGCTTTATTTGGCGGTGCTCTCGCATTTATCGGTTACTTTATTGCGAGTTTAATTATGCTTTAAGCACCGAGTTTACGCCTGCTGCATCATCCATATAATGTTAATAATTGAATCGGGTGATGCCATTAAATTGTAAATATAACAACTAAAAGGAAGTTTGATGAAGTATTCATTCATAGTCGTGTTATCGGTATTTGTGCTGAGTGCCTGCAACGCGCCGGCACAGAAAAAACAGCAACAACAAAACTATACTCAACAATCTGCTGTTGCCATGCCAGATGCTTTTAGTGCTGATGTGGCTAAGCAAATTATGCTAGATGGGGGGAATGCAGTTGATGCCGCTATTGCAGCGCAGTTTGTGTTAGCTGTTACGCTACCTGAAGCCGGTAATATTGGCGGTGGCGGTTTTATGTTGGTTTACAAGGATCAAAAAGCCGATTTTATTGATTACCGAGAACAAGCTCCGTTAAATGCTCACAGAGATATGTATCTAGATGAACAGGGTAATGTCGTGCCGTATCAGTCTGTTATCGGTATTTTATCATCAGGCGTACCGGGCACTGTTGCCGGTATGTGGTTAGCACATGAAAAGTACGGCACTTTGCCATGGAAAGATTTAGTTGAGCCCGCGGTAAGGCTCGCCATTGACGGGTTTGTGATGCCAGAAAAATTAGCTGGGTATATTAGTCGTTACAGTCAACGCTTAAAAGACAAAGGCTTTGAGGTTAATTTTGATGACTACTTTGCCTCAGCAAAAACAGGTGACGTATTTAAGCAGCCTGAACTTGGGGCAACGTTAATGCTGATCCGCGATCAAGGCCGTGATGGATTTTATAAGGGAAAAACGGCTAAAACCATTGCTGACTTTATGGCACATCACAAAGGTTTGATTAATGAAGAGGATCTTGCTCAGTACGAAGCTAAATCTCGCGCACCTATTATCGCCAAATGGCGTGATTATGAAGTCGTAACCTCTCCGCCTCCTAGCTCTGGTGGCATAGCCATTATTCAGTGGTTAACCTTTTACGACCAATTGACGGCAGGTAAAGCCAAACTTGAACATAACTCAGCCCCTTATGTACATTTATTAGCTGAGGCAGGTAAGCGCGTTTTTGCTGATAGGGCTGAGTATTTGGGCGATCCTGATTTTGTCGACGTGCCAGTCGAAGAACTCATTGACCCAGCATATATTGCTAAACGTGGTGCTGATATCAGCATGGATCGTATCTCGGTGACCGAGTTGATTAAGCCCGGTTTAAAAGAAAGCGAAGAAACCACACATTTTTCGATTGTTGATAAATGGGGTAATGCGGTGTCGAATACCACTACCATTAACCTAGGTTTTGGCAGCGGCGTTGTGGTAGAAGGTGCGGGCTTTTTATTGAATGATGAAATGGATGATTTTAGTGCTAAGCCAGGTGTCGCAAACGTGTTTGGTGCGGTAGGCGGCGAAGCGAATGAAATACAACCTAAGAAACGCATGTTGTCCTCAATGACGCCGACTATCGTACTTAAAGACGGAAAAATCAGTGTGGTGACTGGCTCGCCAGGCGGAACGACCATTATTAGCTCTGTGTACACGTCGATATTGAACGCACTTGAATTTAATATGAGTGCCCAAGAAGCTGTGGATGCACCACGTTTTCATCACCAGTTGTTGCCTAAGGACACCATTCGATATCACGACGGGTTAACGCCTGACACCGTTAGTGCGTTAGAGAAAATGGGTTATATTATGGATAATGAGCGCTTTGGTGACCTGCACACTATCGTCAATAGAGAGGGTAAACTTGAGGCCGGCTCTGAATCTAGCGGTCGGGGTAAATCGATAGTGTTCTAGTTTATAATCTGAAAAATACCGAAACAACGAAAAATGGTTGCTAATTAGGCAACCATTTTTTATTAAAGAACAGGTAGATTGGCGTTATTCATGATGATGACCACCATCCAGTGCGTTGCCTTGGTCGTCATAGAAGCCAGACGCCCCCTTTTCGATGAAGCCTAACGTAACCATTTTATTCAAGAATGGGTCACTATGGTCATCGCCAATATCAGCAAAATCTGTCGTTTGATAATTCCCTAAGTGGGCAAAGAAATCACTGATTTGCTTATCATCATGGTTCACCTTTTGTAATGTCCATGTTTCATGCTTAGCACCTTTTGTCCAGCTGTAATAGCTTGGCAATGCTTGCCCTACTAGCCATTTAACGTTGATTTGTGTGCCACCAATCGTCTTGCTATAAAACTGGGTACGCTCACACCCAGTACCTGTTTCTTTAATGATATCTAACTGGGAAAGTAATGAATTCGAAATAAGTTGGTTGCGGTAGTCCCAATCAGATTCTGCTTTACCGTGCACCTTTTCACCTGGCTGGTACTCAATGGCGCGCTGCTGTGTATCAAAATAACGCGTCGGTTTAATTTGTTGGTTTGAAGACAAATACCAGCTTTCTGTAATGTGCGTTTGCAGATATTGATGGGCAACGGTTCTACCGTTTCGCCATAGTACTAAATCACTTGCGTGCTGATGTAAGCCGTTTGTTGACTCGAGTTGATACGATGCCGATAGCGTTGATGATGAAACATCACATTGGGCAAAGCTCTGCGCAGCGTATAAGCAAAGAATAAAAATTAGCGATTTGTACATGATTGATTCCTAAAATGGGGGGCGCTTAATTGCAATACCATTTACATGGGTACTTTTTGTTGGTGTTTCATGGCAAGGCGGTTCCTTACTGGCGTGTTGAAGTAAGTCGTAACTTGACCAAAAGCAATATAAAAACAAGTAAAAAGAGTAGGGCACATGTTGCGCCCTACTACATATTTGCTCGATTACTCTATCGTTTGTGCGCTATTCGCCTTGTTGGTCAAATCCGCGGCGAAATCCATGATGTGATACAACATGCTTTGCTCGTTGGTACCGTTAACCAATAATGCACCTGGGCCACTAGCGAATATACCTACGTCTTCACCCGAATGAGTTTCAGATGAAAGTGGTACTAGGGCTTCTTGGTGGTAGCCTGGTGTTGTGGTGTCAATGTCTGTTAAATTTTGACGACCAGCAGCAATGTCAACGTTATAACCTTCGTCAGCGTCCGTTTCTGCACCTAGATTTCGAAACCCTCCGCCATTGGTGTAACCCAAAGTGGTGTAAGGCATATCATCTGCAGCGAGTGCTGGTTCTTCTGCACCGACATTGACCACTTTCCCTAGAATAGGATTACCCCGTTTAGGATACCCGGCAATGGTGAACACATGACCGTGATCAGCGGTGACAATAATTAACGTCTCCTCTGGGTCGGTCATGTCGACAGCTCTTTGCACCGCATTAGCGAATTCGATAGTGTCAGTGAGTGCATTGTATGCACTACCAGCATGATGACCGTGATCGATGCGACCTGATTCAACCATTAAGAAAAAACCGTCATCGTTGTTATCCAAAATCTGAATTGCCTTTTCTGTCATTTGACTAACAGAAGGCTCACCCGCCACATCGTTTTCACGATCCGCTTCATATTGCATATGGGATTCATTAAACAAACCAAAAACGCGCTCAGTGGTTTCAGTATTGATACCATCAAAACCCGTTTCGTCAGTGACATATACACCGTTGGTGTACTTCGCCTGCCATTCTGCCGTTAGGTCGCGCCCATCGGTGCGATCACCTTCGATTGCACTAACTGCATCAGTACTGTTAAATGCAGCGTCTTTGGGTAAAAAGTGACGACGACCGCCACCAAATGCTACTTCAATACCGTCAACATCAATACCGTCTATGCGGGCCTCAAGCATGCTTTCAAAGTTAACCAGCTGGTCAGCAATGTCAAGACACCCCGCTGTAACTGCCGTTTCTGGCATATCTGAGATATCTTCCCAGTTACGATCAGCTGACTTAGCATACGTTGCTGCTGGTGTCGCATGGGTGATTCGGGCGGTTGAAATAATACCGGTAGACTTGCCTGCAATTTCGGCAAGTTCAAGTACGGTTATCAATTCATTGCCGGTGGTCGTTGCGCAATCTCCGCGCTCGATATCTTCATCGACACCGATAACACCTACGTCTGTTTTAACACCGCTCATCATCGCGGTCATTGTGCCCGCTGAATCAGGGGTCTGGGCATCAACATTATAGGTTTTTGCAAGACCAGAGAACGCGAATTTATCGAAACTCAATTGATTTTCTTCACCCGGGTTGCCTTTTAATTGCCCATCTAAAATACGGGCGGCGGTGACAGTGGATATCCCCATTCCGTCGCCGACGAAGAGAATAACGTTTTTCGCTTTTCCGCGCAGGCCGCTAATGCTTTTGGCTGCTAATGCTGGTGCCGTTTCAGCGGTGCTTTTTGCCGCTGTTGTGTTGGTCGCATCCAACCACGTTTGACGAGCAGCAGATACAACCTGCTGTCCATCGACAAACCACTCGTTGTTAACATTTGTTAGTAGGGCACTGCTGCTAACGGTGGTGACACCCGGTGAACAGACATATTCTGTTGCGTTAATTTCAGTCGATTCTAACGTACCGCTAGCATCTGCATCGATACCCGAATCAATTTTCACCCCACTATTGGGACAATTGACATCACCTGTAAGCAAAGGAGATTGCACAATTAAACTGCTTGAACCGTTAGTACCATTTGTACCATCATCGCCGTCGTCAACACAGGCAGATAAGCCCATTACTGCTAGCGCTATCAGGGTTAAATTTAATTTTTTCATTTTTTTTCCTACCTATTCCTGAATTAAATCAAGTGCTTGCTCGATGATGTGAAATACAACGCTTTGCTCTACTACCCCTTGCACGAGTTGCGAACCCGGGCCATTGGCATGCAAGGCAACATCTTCTCCAGAGTGGGTTTCAGAGCTAAGGGGGATAAGCGCCTCTTGGTGATAGCCAGACGTGGTGGTGTCTATGGCAGAAATGTCCATACGACCTGCAGCAATGTCTTCGTTGTAACTCGCATCACCGTCAGTTTCAGTGCCTAAATCATGGAAACCAATACCGTTGGTGTAGCCTACAGTAGTGTATGGCATGTCATCTGCTGCCATTGATGGCTCAGTTTCGCCTACGGCAACTACCTTGCCCAGAATGGGATTACCGCGTTTAGGGTAGCCAGCGATAGTGAACACGTGACCATGGTCGGCAGTGACCAATATAAGGGTTTCATCAGGGTCGGTGCTGTCAATCGCCGTTTGAATGGCATTCGATAACTCGATAGCGTCAGTCAGCGCGTTATAGGCACTGCCTGCATGGTGGCCATGATCGATTCGACCAGATTCAACCATCAGGAAAAAACCCTTTGCATTGTTATCCAGCACGTCGATGGCTTTGCTGGTCATCTCGGTTAGAGAAGGTTCACCTGCAACATCGTTACTACGGTCAGCCTCGTATTGCATATGTGATTCGTTAAAAAGGCCAAATAAGTGTGTGGTATTGGCAGCGTCAACGGCATCAAAGCCTGTTTTATCCATCACGTATGTGCCGTTAGTGTATAGGTCTTGCCATTCTTGGGTCAGGTCACGAGAATCTGTGCGATCACCTTCTATTTCACTCACTGCATCTGCACTGTTAAACGAGGCATCTTTAGGTAAGAAGTGCCGGCGACCGCCCCCCATAACGACTTCCAAACCGTCAACATCGACGCCCTCGAAACGCGCTTCAAGATTAGCTTCAAAATGTACCAGTTGATCAGCAATATCTACGCAACCTTCTGCTATTGCGGCTTCTGGGATGTCTGAAATATCTTCCCAGTTACGGTCGGCCGATTTTGCATAGGTTGCAGCGGGCGTGGCGTGGGTAATACGGGCGGTAGAAATGATCCCCGTCGCCATGCCTTTAATTTCAGCAAGCTCCAATGCGGTGGATACTTCATTACCCGCAACGGTTGAGCATTCGCCGCGTTCAATCTTTTCGTTTACACCGATGACACCTACATCTGTTTTAAGACCGGACATCATGGCGGTCATAGTGCCCGCAGAGTCTGGGGTCTGGGCGTCAACGTTGTATGTTTTCACTAACGCGGTGTGAGGAAACGATTCGAAGCTTAAATATCCTTCTTCACCTAGATTACCAGCTTGTTGGCCTTGTAATATACGTGCTGCAGTTAGGGTAGAGACACCCATGCCATCTCCCACGAACAAAATCACATTTTTAGCTTTGAATTGATTGTTTGTTTGCAATTTTGCCGCGAGTTTGATTTGTGCATCAGCATACCAGTCACTGTCAGTTTGATAGCTAGGTAAAACGTCAGCGTGCAGCGCAGTTGATACAGCGAATGCAAGTGCACTGGCTGTAGCGATCCAGTTTATTTTCATGTTTATTATCCCGAATTTGATGTGCTTTGGTTGTTTCAGTTACCAGTGAGTCCAGTAATCGCGCTGCTAGCCTAAAGGAGTAATATGAATAATTGCTGACACTTTGTTGACGGTTCAATGACGTTAAGATGGCATTATCGTGGCAGATTTTTTACTAAATTATGACGGGCTGCAGGTGATGTTGATGAATGTGAGTTGTGCTTCGACGGGAGAATAAAAGAGGAGTTTGGTTATTTATGTTTAACGATTTATTGCGCGGGTTTAAAAAAGGGATGTTCAGTAAGTAACAATGTATCTTCTGAGACTTTAAGGATGCTACCTTGATCGTACCAATCACCTAAAACAATACGCTGTGCAGGAAGGCCATTGACTTCAAAGTCATGAATGTCAGGACGGTGAGTGTGTCCATGGATAAGTCGTTGCACATTAAAATGTGCCATGGTGTTTATGACTTCTTGTTGGGTAACATCCATAATTTCAGTGGTTAACTGCTTTTGGTTTTCTTTGCTGGCAGCTCGACCATTGTCGGCAATTTTCTGCCGAGTGGATAAAGGCAAACACAATACTAATCTTGGCCACCACCAGCCACGTGCTTTTCGCCGAAATTTTTGGTAAGCCACATCTCGGGTACATAACTCATCCCCGTGGGATATTAATGTTGGCGTACCGTATAAATCTACTACGACTTGTTCAGGTAACAAGGTGAACCCAGCTTGCTTAGCGAAGCGCTGGCGGATCAAAAAGTCACGATTACCATGGATAAAATAAATGTTAACGCCGCTGTCGGCAACTTGCTTAAATTCATGGGCCACTTTTTGATTAAACGGGGTTTGATTATCATCGCCTATCCATGCTTCAAATAGGTCACCTAATACATATAAAGCATCTGCTTGACGGGCGTTGTGTTGCAAAAATTGGAACAGACATTGACTAATGTCTTCACGCTCAGGAGACAAATGTAAATCGGCGATAAAATAGGTAAATGACATACTAAAAGGCTCTTTATGAGGCTTATTCAGAACGAATAAGCCTCGATAATTTGGATTATTCGTCTATTTCAACTTTTTGAATAACCACGTCTTCCACGGGGACATCCTGATGATAGCCAGAATTACCTGTTTTAACGTCTTTGATTTTATTGACTACGTCCATACCGTCAGTCACTTTTGCGAACACGCAATAACCCCAACCGTCGCCAGATTCGCTACGGAAGTTTAAGAAGCTGTTGTTTGCAACGTTAATGAAAAATTGTGAGCTGGCTGAATGTGGTTCATTAGTTCGTGCCATCGCTAATGTACCAATTTCATTGATCAAGCCATTGTTCGCTTCATTTTTGATGGTCGCTTTCGTTGTTTTTTGTTCCATACCTGGCTCAAAACCACCGCCTTGAACCATGAAGCCATCAATAACACGGTGGAAAATCGTGTTGTCATAGAAACCTTCTTTAGCATAACTTAGAAAGTTAGCAACGGTTTCAGGCGCTTTGTCTTCGAAAAGCTCGATGCTAACCACACCGTAATTAGTATGAATTTTGACCATTTTAATGCCCTCAGATAAACCAGATAAATAAAAGTACGCCATTCTAACGTAAAGCGCAGCGCTTTTTAAGCAGTTGATTCATATTGATTAATGCGAGGGGGGTGACTCGGTGATAGAATCGTCTTTTCGGTACGCATTCGCGCACCAATTTTGTTAACACAATTAATTATTTATAGGAATACGGTTAATGCTACACATATACAATACCCTGACTCGACAAAAAGAGCTCTTTACGCCTTTACATGAATCAAAGGTGGGTTTGTACGTGTGCGGTATCACAGTATATGACCTATCCCATATGGGCCACGCGCGGACTTATTTAAGTTTTGATTTAATGGTGCGTTACTTGCGTCACAGAGGTTACGACGTGAACTACGTGCGCAATATCACTGATATCGACGACAAAATTATTCAACGAGCCAATGAAAACAATGAAACCACAAGTGAGTTGACCGAGCGCACTATCGCCATGATGCATGAAGATTTCGCGGCGATAAATTTACTGCCACCGGATATTGAGCCTCGTGTTACCACCCATATGCCTGAAATTATCGCAATCATCGAGCGCCTTATTAACAATGGCCATGCGTATCAGGCGAAATCTGGCGACGTATTGTTCGATGTCAGTTCGTATAACGATTATGGCAAGTTGAGCAAGCAAGATTTAGAACAGCTCAACATGGGCTCTCGCGTAGACGTCGGCAGTGACAAAGATGATCCAATGGATTTTGTTTTGTGGAAATCAGCTAAGCCTGGTGAACCTAGCTGGACTTCGCCTTGGGGAGACGGGCGTCCGGGTTGGCACATAGAGTGTTCGGCTATGAACCATAAGCATCTCGGCGATCATTTTGATATTCATGGTGGAGGCTCTGATTTGATTTTTCCTCACCACGAAAATGAAGTTGCCCAGTCATGTTGCGCATTTAACACCCCTTACGTTAATTACTGGGTGCATACTGGGATGGTGCAGGTTGATAGCGAGAAAATGTCTAAATCACTCGGTAACTTTTTCACGTTACGGGATGTATTAAAGCAACATGATTCAGAGACCTTGCGCTACTTCTTAATGTCTGCACATTACCGCAGCCAGTTGAGTTATTCTGAAGGTAATATTACTCAGGCACGCAGCGCACTAGAACGCTTGTACACTGCATTGCGTGATGTGGTTGCGGATCGTAACGTTGATATGCAAACGGACGATTATCTTACACGCTTTAATAAAGCAATGGATGACGACTTCAATACACCTGAAGCAATGGCTGTGTTGTTCGATTTATCCCGCGAAATTAATAAAGCCAAAGCAGAAGGTGAAAGCGGGGCAGAGCGTGCAACTAAATTAGCGGGAATACTGCTTAAGTTAGGACAGGTATTAGGAATTTTGCAAAGTAACCCAAATGAATATCTTCAAGGTGATGAGCAAGGTAGTGATGAGAGTGCACAAGTCGAAGCGCTGATTAAAGCACGAAACGATGCTCGCTCGGCCAAAGATTGGCCAGCAGCAGATGCCGCGCGTGATGCGCTAAATGCTTTAAATATTGTGTTAGAAGATGGGCCAAATGGCACCACTTGGCGCAAAGGTTAAGACAAAATTTATAATGTGAGCTTCATATTATTATAGATATCCTCAAAGGGTGAACAGAGAACTGTTCACCCTTTTTAGGTTTTATTTATGGTGCAAGCAGAAGATTTGCTGTGCAGATAACAGTTTCAAATAGTCATTATTTGAGGTGAATAATTGACACGGAATGCGGTGCATTGGCTTGGCTATTAGCCATTTCAGGGCTATCAAAATAGCGTCAAAGTTCATAATTATCATATCCTTCCCAAGGATATGATTTTCGATGCGATATCAATTTCATCTGTTGCACCGTTGATATCACCATTTTGTTCAATCAATATGCGGTTACCCCGCGTGTCAATACGATATATGGGGTTAGCAAACAGGTCAGTTACATACAGACTCTTTGTGCGCTTATCTCATTATATGCCGTCAGTGGCGCGCATACTTTCGTTGAATAAGGTCGTCTCAATTGTGGTTGCAGTTTTACATGTGAGCTTGCGTGATGGTGATTAAATTACGCTATCTGAGGCTGAGTACCGATTGAAAAAGGGCTAACGGATAGCCCTTTATTATTAAAGTGAATGCTAATCTTAGACTAACCAACTTTGTATGTTGTTTTCATGCTTGACGATAAGCGGCGTAAACTCCAAAGATTGATCTATCATATCTCTGCCTGAGATAAGATTTTTTTTGTGATGTTCTTCGATGCTAAACAGATAGGTTTTGTCGCACACCGTTACTGATTGTGCGGGTAAATCAACCCGTATTTGCGTATCCGATTTTGCTTCAACCATTTGCGCTACGTATTTGATGTCGTCTTTGTTTAATACAATTGGCACGATCAAATTATTAATGCAGTTCGCATAGAATATATCAGCAAAGCTCGGAGCAATTATCACGTGAAATCCATAATCTGCTAAAGCCCAAGGCGCGTGTTCTCTACTCGAACCGCAGCCAAAATTTTCCCCAGCCAATAGAATTTGAGCACCTTTATATTGAGGTTTGTTGAAGACGAAATCTGCAGCCAGTTGCGTGCCTTGTGCATCGGTATAGCGCCAGTCATGAAATAGGTGTTTTCCGTAGCCAGTTCGAGTAACGCCCGTTAGAAACTGCTTAGGCAGTAACTGGTCGGTGTCGACGTTGGCTTTTAAAAAAGGAATGGCTTTAGCGCTTAAAACTGAAAAACCTGACATTTTTATACTCCTATATAAATGTTCTGACATCGGCGAACTTACCAACTATGGCAGCAGCTGCAGCCATTTCGGGACTCACTAAATGCGTAAATGCCCCACGCCCTTGACGGCCGACAAAATTACGATTACTGGTTGATGCGCAGCGCTGTCCTGCCGTTAATACATCGTCATTCATGCCCAAACACATTGAACAGCCAGGTAAACGCCATTCAAAACCAGCTTGTAAAAATATTTTATCTAGACCTTCTTGCTCAGCCTGATATTTAACTGCCGCAGAGCCAGGCACGACAATGGCGCTGACGGTAGGAGAAATTTTATGATTGCCTATTACACTGGCAGCTCTGCGTAAGTCCTCAATGCGGCTATTGGTGCATGAGCCTATAAATACGTGGCTAATTGGCACGTCACTGAGCATTTGTCCAGGGGTCAGTTGCATATAAGCCAAGGCTTGAACAGCAGCTTCTTTTTCAACTGAATTGCTCACTAATTCAGGGCAAGGTATGGGTTTATCAATAGCGACTACTTGCCCCGGATTTGTGCCCCAAGTAACTTGTGGTGCAATGTCATTTGCAAAAAGCACTATCTCTTGATCAAATTTTGCTCCGTCGTCACTTTTTAGGGTATGCCAGTGAGCTAACGCCTCGTCCCATTCACTGCCTTTGGGGCTGTGTTGACGGGTTTGCAGATAGCCAAACGTGACATCGTCTGGGGCTATGATCCCTGCTTTGGCACCAGCTTCTATACTCATATTACATATGGTCATACGTTGCTCCATGGTCATTTTTTCAATGACTTGGCCGCAATATTCAATAACATGTCCGGTCGCACCTGCATGACTTATATGGCCGATAACTGCCAGTATAATGTCTTTGGCAGTCACGCCTGTTCCTAATGCGCCGTCAATGCGAATGCGCATACTTTTTGCCTTACTTTGACGTAATGTCTGGGTGGCAAGCACATGCTCAACCTCCGACGTGCCAATACCGAATGCGAGAGCACCGAATGCTCCGTGAGTAGCAGTATGGGAGTCACCGCATACCACTGTCATACCGGGTAATATTAGGCCCATTTCAGGTGCCATAACATGCACGATACCTTGCTCTTTGCTTCCGACAGGGTAAAGCACAATATCGTGATATTGGCAGTTACGGATTAAAGTAGTCAGTTGCAATGCGTTTAATGGGCCACACGCATCAAGTGCTAGGGATCGTGTCGATACGCTGTGATCCATCGTAGCGATGGTTTTATGGGGGCAACGTACACGGCGTTTTTTTTGATTTAGCCCATCAAACGCTTGCGGTGAGGTCACCTCGTGTATCAGGTGGCGGTCGATATAGAGCAGTTGTTGACTACTATCTTGTTGTTGTTGAGTAGTGTTATTTGCGGGATCAGCGGAAATAGCATGGGCTTCCCACAATTTATCGTAGAGGGTTTTAGACACGTTTGTCACCTTGTATCAATATTTTATGTTTGCAGCTGAGTCAGGGCATGACACAACTCTGTTAGAGATAACACCACACCATATTTAGCGTTTATGTCGTGTAAACTGGCATTGTGTGCAGTCAGATTTCTATCTCCGCAGCCCTGAGGTACCACAAAAACGGGATAATCGTGTTGTAAACCGTCTACCGCGGTTGCTCTAACGCAGCCACTGGTGGTCAATCCAACAACCACAATAGAATCCGCTTTTTTTGTCTGTAACTGTGCGAGTAAATCGGTTTGAAAAAAACCGCTAGCCCAACATTTTTCGACAATGGGTTCATTTGTTCTTGGCATAAGTCTTGGGTCAATCTGTACCCACTTACTGTTGGCTTGTAATATGTTTAAGTCCGGCAGGCGGGTACGAAATACGCTAGCTTGATGCTCATTGTGGTACACCACAGTGGTGTATAAAATAGGCAACTCTCGGGCTCTGAATTGCTCAAGCAGATGCTTAATATTGTCGACTTCAGCTGAGAAGTTTCCTCCTAATGGGCTATCGGGTTGGGTAAATCCCAATGACATGTCGATGATCACCAACGCTGGGCGTGAGCCAAGCGTCAGTGAACCAACGGATAAATCATGATCGTTAGTGGTCTTTTCGTTCACATGATTTCCTTTATCCACGATTAGGCTCGTGCTCGAACAAAGCGCGGTGTTTCAGGTGCTGGAAGGCCAGTTTCTTCTAAGCAGCGGGCTTTTATTTCTTCAATAGTGCCGCCAAAGTCGAATAACTGCGTCTCGCCGCGAGCATTACTGAGTTGTTCTCGTAATGTTACGGTTTTTGTCAACTCAACGTGGCCATTTTCTATTATTACGCCATAACGTTTCGCCCCTTCAATGGACACTAAACCGCGATTTACATCGTCCAAAACATGAGCCGGTTCACGCAAGTACGGGTCACCCCAACCACCACCACCCCAAGTGTTAAAGTACAATACGTCGCCTTTTTTAACTTCGATGCCATCACATTTTGCGGGTAAGGTTTGCTGTGTACCATCTGCTCTGTGTATTACTTTTGTTGAACGTCTACCGGGTGTACCGCCATTTACCCCCCAAGGGTATGTTAACCAACGATCATCATGGATAGCGATTGAGCCATCGTTTAAGAATCGATAGGCAACCGACAACCCGTTTCCACCTCGGTACTGTCCTGCACCACCTGAGTCGACGATGGTTTCGTATTTATCAACCTGTAGTGGAAAATAAGCTTCGATGAATTCATTCGGAACATTGGTAAAGCCTGGCCATAACGAGTGGCCATCTGGGCCGTCTCCAACAGGGCGACCTGGGATCCCGCCAAAACCAATCTGAAATAATTGGAACCATTCGCCGTTATCGTCGTAGCCCGAATAAAACAGGTGAGGAGAGTCAGAAAATCCTGCTGCGTTCATCGCTTCTGGTGCACCTTGACCGAGTAACCCACCCATTACGTCAAAAATACGTCCTAGGGCGTGAGTTCTGCCAGACAATGCTGCAGGAAAATGCGGTTTAAGCAGGCTACCTGCTGGAATGTGCACATCCACTAAATCGTAAAATCCATCGTTGAATAGAATTTGTGGGTCGACTAAATTAATAGTGAAAGAGCCAAAGAACATTTTGAACATGTCTTCGTTTAGATAGAAATTGATCGAGCTTTGGGCTTGCGGATCGGTTCCTTCGAAGTCAAAAAATGCGCGGTCACCTTCGCGCCACATTTTACACTGTATTTTATACGGGCCCATGCCCACGCCATCGTCACAGACATAGTCCACAAAGGTTCTTGGCTCTTCTGGAACCAACATATTTATAATGGCACTCATGGCTACACGGTTACGTTCAAGCATGATTTCCATGGTGGAATAAAACACGTCGTCACCAAAGCGTTCTGATATTTCAATGCAACGTTTGGCCGCGGTATTGCAGGCTGCAACTAAGGCATTAAGGTCGAATTTATTCCATTGAGGGGTACGCACGTTGTGTAAAATTAAATCTAACAAGTCAGATTGTAACTCACCTTTTTTATATAGCTTGGTAGGGGGGATCCTAATCCCTTCTTGGAAAATGCTTTCAGCTTTTATGGGGATTGATCCGGGCACCATACCGCCGTTATCAGACATATGCCCAAACATTGCTGACCAAGCGATATGACGGCCTTCTCTAAAAATAGGCACCAATACAATCCAATCTGGAAGATGAGAAACCGCCGCATTGGTCATATAAGGATCGTTAGTCAAAATGATATCGCCTTCTTCAAGCTCCCCTTCATATGCTTCCATGAAGCCGTGAATGAATGAGCCGAATTGACCTACTACCATTTTGCCATCTTTATTAGCAATCATTGGGAAGCAGTCACCTTGCTCCCGTATGCCGGGGCTCATGGCTGTTCTGAATAACACTGCGTCCATTTCTTCCCGTGCGTTGCTTAGGGCATTTTCAATGATATCTACGGTTACCGTGTCAACATCGACACGGCCCAGAGGCGACATATTGCTTTGTTTTATTTTATTATTCATGTTCGTCTCCTAAAATTTTATTGGGTGGATGAGAATGTTACCGACAACGTCCACTGAGGCTTCATAGCCAGGCAGAATGACGGACGTTGAATCCATTTCACAAATTATGGCAGGGCCATGAAGCGAAATGCCTTGATGCATCTTATTTCTGTCGTATATAGGAGTGGTGTGATACTCACCTTCATAATAAATTTTGCTGTGGGCGATAGTACAATCTGCAAGCGTAGCGCCTGCGGTTCCACGAGGCATGGTTGGTAGCTCGCCGCTACTGGCGGTGGCAATTGCACGGATCATAACGATTTCGTGTCCGTCTTCTAAGGCAAAGGTAAAGAGCTGAGTATGCTCTTTATCAAATTGTGCTTTTAATACATCCAATCCTTTGGCTTGAAGTTCGCTTAGAGTGAACTCAACTGACAGCTGAAAGGCTTGTCCTGTGTATCGCACATCTGCTTGAAAGGTAAGGTCTTGTGCGTCAGCGGGGATCCCGTCCGCTAGAAGTGTGGAACAGGCTTTCTCTTGCAACTCAGTCAGCGCACTAATGAGTTGTTCTTTAGTGGCGTTTTTGAGTAATTTCACATAGGTGCGCGATGCCTCATTTCGCACCTGCGTGGTGGCATCACCGTAGGCACACAAAACGCCAGGACCAGGAGGAATGATTGTCGGCCAAGCTTGGGTTAGAATACCCAGTGCATTGGCATGCAAAGGGCCCGCACCACCAAACCCCACTAAGGCGAAGTCTCTTGGGTCGAACCCTTGCTCAACAGAAACTAAACGCAGGGCACCAAACATGGCTTCGTTAGCAATTTTGATAATACCTTCAGCGGCTTCTTCAACGGATATACCCATCGCATCGGCAACTTTTTTTACGGCGGCTACTGCGGCGCTCTTATCGATCGCCATAGCACCCCCTAGTTGAACGTCAGAAGGTAGGTAACCCAGTACAACGTTTGCGTCACATACTGTTGGTTCTGTTCCGCCTTTCATGTAAGCGGCAGGTCCGGGTTTGGCGCCAGCTGATTCGGGACCTACTCGCAGGGCTTTGGTTAGCTCAGGTACAAAAGCGATAGAGCCACCGCCTGCTCCAACGGTTCGTACATCAACAGAAGGTGCGCGTACCGTTACATCGCCAACACGCGTTTCGCGACGAACGCGCGCTTTAGCGTTTTGAATCAGGGCTACATCTGTAGAAGTCCCGCCCATATCGAAGGTCAGTATGTCGTTGAATCCGGCTTTACTACAAAAATGTATTGCACCGGATACCCCGCCAGCGGGTCCAGACATTAATAAATTCACCGGGCTTTCGGCTGATGAACGAGCAGACGCTAAACCACCGTCAGAGCGCAAAATAGATAAATGTAAATCGTTGCCCATTTTACTCATAAGTGACTGACTTAAATTATCAACATATCGTGCGACTTCAGGTCTAACGTAGCTATTGACTACCGTGGTTTCGGTGCGCTCATACTCTTGCATTTCAGGCACAACATCACTGGAAATAGAGATGGGAATATCTGTAAAAATCTCGCTTGCAATGTTCTTCGCTTGTTGCTCGTGGGCGCCGTTTAAATAAGAATTTATAAAACAAATCGTTAGTGCTTCGACTTGCCCAGTATTTTTTAGTTGATGCAATTGTTCTCGTAAGGCAACTTCATCTAATTCGGTGACCGTTTGTCCTTTTGCATTCATGCGCTCGTCTGCTTCTATGGTCAATTCGAGCGGGGCGAGTAGAGGTTTTTTGACAAAGCTTACCCAACCACCTAAGCCACCAGGGCAAAAAGACCTTGCCACTTGCAGCACTTGCTTATAGCCCTTTGTGGTCACTAAACCCACTTTTGCCCCTTTGCCGGTCAGTACTGCATTGGTCGCGACAGTAGTACCATGCATGACCCTGCCGATTTTACTTACGTCAACGCCTGACTCTTGGCAAATACGGGCAATGCCATTGAGTACGCCGACAGATGAATCTTCTGGCGTAGAGGGAACCTTCGCCGTGTGTGTTTCACCCGTTATTTCATTTATCAACAGTAAGTCAGTGAACGTACCGCCTACATCTACACCTAATCGATAACTCATATTGCTCTCCGATGTGGGGCTAAATTAGCCTCTTAATTGTTATAATATTTTTCCATCCAGGATTTCGCTTTACCGCCGGTCGCGGTGCCCGTTAAGGCAATGGCTACATTAGATGCTTCTAACAGCAAAGGGATATTGATACCGGTATCAAAACCCATTTGTTCAAGCATCATGACGACATCCTCAGTCGCCACATTTCCGCTGGCGCCAGGGGCAAATGGACAGCCCCCTAAACCCGCTATTGAGGCATCGAATTTGCGAATACCAGCTTCAATTGCAGCGTATGTATTGGCAAGTCCCATGGCTCTAGTATCATGAAAATGGCACGACAATATGTTGCTGTCGAATCGACTCACCAGACCGCTCATCAAGCTTTGTACCTGGGCGGGATCCGCTGCACCAATAGTATCGGCGATAACAATAGCGCTGGCACCTGCTTCGATAAGTTGTTCCGTTATCCGGTACACCTCATCGGGCGCTATTTTCCCCTCGAACGGGCAGGCCCATGCCGTGGCTACGTAGGCTTGCACATTTGCCCCTTTTGACTTTGCTAAACTCAGTACTTCTTGACTGACTTTGATACTCTGCTGGGTTGTCATGTGAATGTTTTTTTCATTCATGGTGTTCGAGGCAGCTACCACCAGGGACGTCAAAGGCACTTTTGCGTCAAGGGCTAACTCGAATCCTTTCATGTTTGGGATAAGGGCTGAATACCGCGCACTTCCCTTAGGTAACATGGCAAATAAGTCCGCGGTACCCGCCATTGCCGGAACCGCTTTAGGAGACACAAACGCGCCCACTTCTATTTCAGGTATGCCTGCCGCCTCAAGGGCCATAATCAGTGTTAAACGTTGTTCTAAATTGAGTACCCTGGGTTGGTTTTGTAAACCATCTCGAGGACCCACATCATTAATGATGACTTTATTTGATGCCATTAGCCGATTACCTTTGCTGTTTTCAACCGTTTAACTTCTTGTGCATCCATACCTAATAATTCGTTCAGCACTTGGTCGGTATGTTGACCTAGCCCAGGGGCGGCAGTGAAGGTTTCTTCGTTGGTTCGTGAGAACTTAATAGGATTGCCTGGCCCCTTGGTTTTATATCCTTCAGGGTCTGATAACTCCACAACCATATTACGGTGCAGCACTTGCTCGTCGTTCAGGGCTTGGGAGAACTTATTAACTGGCGCACAAGGGATACGCGCTTTTTCAAGTAGGTTTATCCAGTGCGCTGAGGTGTTTTTAGACAGCACTTTGTTGAGTGTTTCGTTGATGAAATCTTGATCTTTCCAGCGTCCGGGTTGCGTGTCGTATTCTGGTTTATCGAATTCGGCTACCTTTAATAAATCTTTCAAATTTTGCCAGAAATTATCGGTGATAACGGCAATGACAATGTGCCCATCAGCCGTGGTAAAGGTATTGTATGGCACGTGTACGAAGTGCGAGTTGCCGATTGGATAGGGGTCTTTACCTGATATAAAATGCATCGTTGCCATATAATTCAATAAAGAAATTTGGCAATCGAGCATTGACACATCAACGTCCTGTCCTTCACCACTGCGCTCCCGCTCCAATAAAGCAGCTTGAATACCCATAACGGCGAACATGCCACCGCCCAAATCACCAATAGGGATACCGGCTCTAATTTGTTGGTCAGGTCCAGTGCCAGTAATCGACATGCCGCCGCCCATTGCTTGTGCAACTTGATCAAAAGCAGGTCGTTTGAATCCCGGACCATCGTTACCAAACCCAGTGATTGAACAAGAAATAATCCGTGGATTCACTTCTTTTAAGTGCTCATGGTCTATTTTTAAACGGGTAGGCACTCCAGCTCCGAAGTTATTGATAACAACATCTGATTTTTTGACTAAATCGTAAAATACCTTTAATCCTTCAGGCGACTTAAGATCTATACAGACGCTCTGTTTGTTTCGGTTAAGCGTAATGAAATACGCCCCCATGCCGTTAATAGAATTTTCAGGGTCGTTGGCCAGTAACGTGCGTGTTCCTTCACCTTTTAGGGGTTCAACTTTGATTGTTTCAGCACCTAAATCGGCTAAGATCATCCCGCAATAAGGACCAGACAACATATGCGTTAAATCAATGATACGCAGTCCTGATAAGGGTTTATTTTTCACTATAAATTACTCCAATGTGGAAAAGCCAAAGGGCTTTGGAAATTAGAAACGATAAGCAAAGTCAACACCGTAAGAACGCTGTGCTGAAGGGTGTAAAAATGATCCTCCAAACTCAGGTGTGGGTATCACTTCTTGTAGATAATTTTCATCAGTCAGATTTTTAGACCAAAGGGCCAGAGTCCAGTTTTCACTGTCTAGACTGACACGTAAATTAAGGGTGCTGTAGGCGTCACGCGTAGCGTTTGAAAAATCAACCGAGTGCGGGCCAGCAGGTACACCGCCACCTAAGGTGCCAAAGAAGTCCCAAATAGTAGGGGTTTGTTCATCTTGTAGTGTATGGAAGTAAGTTTGACCCACGTACTGCCAATCAAGACGGCTAGTCATAAATAGATCTTCTGCTAACGAGTAATCCCAGCTAACACCAAGTGTGTAGGTTTCATCCGGTGATTGAGGCGCCGTATTGCCAACGGAAAGTGGACGGTTTTTATTTTCTTTTATTTCACTATCAAGCAAACCAACTCCAGCAAAAATACTGACATCCTCGGTTACTTGAGCTTTTATATCCATTTCAAAACCTTGGATTTTAAGCTCATCGATGGTGGTAACCGCGCGAATTAGGCCAAATGGACCTGCGAAAAATTCGAAGAATTGGTTGTCGTCAACAGTTGTGTCGAATATTGCGCCGTTGAGTTTGATAACGTCATCGAACAAGCTTGATTTAAAGCCTAACTCGATGTTAGTGGTGACTTCTTTGTCATATTCATCACTGACTAATAATTGTGCATTGACCGCATCGCCAGGGCTACCATCACCTGTGGCGTTAAACCAAAAATCAAGCGTCGCCTCAGTACCAATAGAATTGAATCCACCGCTTCTAAAACCCACACCGTAGCTTGCATACCAGTTCCAGTCGTCACTAGCCGCATAGGCAAGGGTGACCTTAGGTTGCCAGTGACTGAATGTGCGGCTTCTATCTGGGATCCCATCTGGATTGGCGATGAATGCTGGGTTAATCGGTCCGACTTCACCATCAATAATGGTGTTAATATTTAAGCCCGAAGCATTCACGTTGGGCACATTATTGCTTACATCACGAGATTCGTGATCGTAGCGCAATGCGACTGATAGCTCCCACTGCTCATTAAAGTCGTACTCAAGTTGACCAAATGCAGACATGACTGAAGTATCAAATGTATCGTCGAATAATAGATCTGTAGGGTTAGGACCGGTTGCTGGAATGTAGGCTTGCTTTAGAAAGCCTTGACCTGTGTCTGCCCCATAGGCAACAACGACGTCTCGTTCAATTTCTGCAAAATATAAACCGGCGATCCAACGCAATGGGTCACTTGGCGAGTCTGAGGTGAAACGCAGCTCACCACTGAAGTCTGATTGACTGCGTTCTTGGAATTGATACCCATCACACGACGTCGGGGTGAAAGGACCGTATACGCCCGTGAATTCAACGCCTGGGGCGAAGACACCGTAAGGGGCGAAAAACTCTCCGAACAAGTCAGTTCTACCGGCACCGCCGATCGCAGCAGGAGCGTTATTTAACGTGGCACGATCAGTTTGACATTGCGCTGTAAGCTCATAACCGTAAAAAGAAGCACTGGTGCCATCAGATAACAGGGTTTCTTCTAAGTCGTTGTAGGCAAGCACCGCGGTGACATCAAAACCGTCTAAATCTAGGTCTGCTTTTAGTGATGTTTCAAACGTAGATTGTTCGTTTATGCCCGGCACGTTGAAGGCGAAAATAAAATCGTGTTCGTTGACGTCGGCAAAATAGGCCGGTTGATTAAACGCGTCAACAAATGAGGGCAAAGCAAAAGCCGCATTGTAGTTAATGGCTCCGCCTTCTACGTCACTGACACTTGCACGAAAGTCCAGTGTGAGAATATCTGACGCGTCCCATATTAATCGGCCTCGAATATTGCTGTCTTCTAAATAATCCACTGAGTCATCAGCACCGGTAAATGCATTACTGTAAAAACCATCGGTACTGTTAGTACTTGCTGACAAGCGTCCGCGAAGGGAGTCTGAAAAAGCACCGGATATAACACCACTAATTTTTTGAGTATCATTGTTGGCCAAACCAACCTTGACTCGACCTTCAAATTCATCTGAAGGCTGTTTAGTGGTGACTATTATCGCACCTGCCACTGCATTGCGACCGTACAATGCTCCCTGTGGGCCTTTTAAAACCTCAATTTGGGCCACATCGAATAATTCTTCATTGAAGCCATTTGGATTGGTCATCAGCACACCATCAACCACGTAGGCAAAGGTTGATTCCGCGTCACGGGTTGAGACTATCCCTCTAATGGTAACTTGTGTGTCACCGACGTTTGATGCGTCTACCATAGTGATGTTCGGGATCAAACCTATAGCGTCACCGGGGCGTTCTATACCTGCGTTTTCAATAACCTTTTCGGACAGCGCAGTAATCGCAATGGGCACTTCTTGTAGGCTTTCAGGTCGCTTACGCGAGATACTGATAATTTCAAGTTGTTCATTAGATAACGTTGTTTCTTGCGCATTCGCTTCCACAAGGGGATAAAACCCGCTGCTCAGCGCTAATATTATGCTGCTAGTTAAGGTATTTATTCGCAGATCTGCCATGGTGTGTTCTCCGTTAATTTTAATTATTGTTTATGCGTTTAAGCCGCCGCCATAACGTGGTTTGACTCAGTCCTAAATACGCCGCGGCGCGGCGCTTGTCCCCATTGAAACGAGTCATAGCTTCAACAACTAGTTCAAGCTCTTTGGCTTTTACTAAACCGTTGTCTGGGTCAAAATTTTCATGCTGCAACATCTCTGGTGCAATGTGGTGTAAAACCTGTTGAATGTTGTTTGTGCTATTAGCGGTATACAAATAGGCAACTAAACGCTCTAAAACATTTTCTAATTCACGGACGTTACCCGGCCAAGCGTAATCAACTAAGGTTGACATAACATGAGGTAAAATATCGTCGACGGAAAATGGCAATTTATAACTGATAATGAATTCAGCTAACTTTTGTTCTGAGATACGTTTAATATCTTCAGGGCGCTCCCGAAGTGCTGGAATATGTATATTAAAAACGTTAAGGCGGAAAAATAAATCTTCTCTAAAAAAGCCGGCTTCAACCAGTTCACGCAACGGTTTATTGGTTGCCGCGACTAATTTTAAATTAACCGGTTTCTCTTCGTTTGAACCAAGAGGGCGATAGTGCCTCTCTTGCATAAAGCGTAATAATTTTGATTGTTGATCGAGTGCAAGCTCACTTATTTCATCAAGAAATAACACACCATTTTGTGCTTCTTCGATAAGACCTTTTCGACCACCACGTTTCGAACCGGTAAAAGCGCCATCACGATAGCCAAAAAGCTCACCTTCAAACAATTCAGTCGGAATAGCGGAACAATTTAACGGGACAAAACGTCCTTCACAATAGGGACTGTGTTGATGAACGGCTCTGGCAATAAGTTCTTTACCTGTACCGGATTCACCAAAAATTAGCACGTTGCTAGGTGAAGTTGAAAATGATTTAACTTGGTTGACGACTTCAACTAATGCAGGTGACGAATACACTAAGTTATGACGGTTTGTGACTAGCTGTTTTTCTGTTTTAGGCTTCTTTCGATAGAATTGATAAACATAAGACGGGTTGCCTTTAGCCATTACGCAATCTTGATGAAACCACCAATCGGTGCCATGTATCTGACATTCGCCATCCGTTGGACGCTGGTGTTCATCAGAGTGAATAAAGCTTTCTAGCTCGATATGACTCTCACTATCTACACCTAATTCGTCGAAAGCAGCTTGATTAAATATGACCGAGTCACCTTGTTCATCAGTCATAAAAATAGGGGTTTTTGATTGGTACACAAGCCAATCGGTTAGGGCGGTACGTTGCTGCGTCTGTAAATGATTACGTCCTGCGCTGATTGCATTGGCCAGAGTTTTTCTACAAGACTGTGCGGAATACAACAAGAACGCTGGGATTTCTTGCTGCGCTGCCAGGCCACAGACCAAGCTTGCGCCAACATATACCACATTTTTGAGTTGACGAGTCAGTTGAAATATTTCTCTGGCTTGGTCTGAGGTGGTATAAATTTCTTCTTGAATGGAAACGTTTAACGCTGATTCTAGTAGAGGTACGACGGGTGACGATTCTGCGAAATTGATTAATACGATATTGTCGGAAATCTGAGCTGCTCTTTTAACAGCAGAAATAATATCCCCTGGCGTACTGTCCAAAGACAATACTGGGATATCTAATGCTGACTTTAGGTAAGCGGCGTTAGCCCCTGCGCTGACAATCACGTCAGGTTTGAAATCTGTAATGTGTTGTTCAATTTCTTTGACGCTTCCAACGATAGTATCAAGAATGCGAAAGTGCGCTTTTTCAGTAAACTCTGGCATAACGCTGGTCATGAGTTGACTAAATTCTTTGTGGCCAAATACCAAAACGCGCACATGCTCAAAAGTAGACTTTGAAATTTTCATTTCTGATCCCCTAGGCATGCCAGTGCCAACAATAGTTTGTTGAGCACAGTGGTTATATTTTGGGTATTTAAGTATTCCACGTTATTTTTTAGTTCTTTCATTTAACTTCTCGCAGGTATAGAGCATGTAGCATCAGCTGTGCCACACTCGTAATTTTATAATTGGCCCCCTGTTTTTAAAGGGCTGTAAAGGAAATTTGGGAATAATGTCGCTTACATCTTAGCAACAAAAAAGACATAATTAATTTCATTATGAAAAATATTTTTCATAATGAAATTAATTTGGGAGGCAAAAAGAAAAAACAAATGTTTTAGGTGGGTTGGCAAAGTTGCAAAACAAAGGCGAGAGATAAAGGACACTCAATATCATGGACAGACCAATTATCGAGGCCTGAGCGAGGACCCTTTGCATCGGGTTTGATGCCGCGTTCAACGAGTGCGTCTAAGGCGTTACTTAGGTTGTCCACACCAAATGACAGTAAAAAAAGTCCTTCTCCACGCTGGGCTAAGATACGTGCTACTTCGCTGTGTTCACTCACAGGCTGAACTAATACCAACCAAGCATCACCTACCGGAAAACGAGCGGTCTTCACATCTCGCCCTGATAATGCTTCAACGATCGGCTGGCAATTAAATAACTTGCTGAAATAGGGAATGGCCTGATTGAGATCGCTAACCAAATAATTAATGTGGTGGATTGAACGAATATGATTCATGGTTTTTAAATGCCCCTTTATGTTAAGCCATAATACGAGCACGTAATGTGCCACAGTGAGTGATAGGGGCTTTGGGTGCCAAACGCTATTATTTAGAGCCTAGTTGAAAAACACATACTAAGGATATTGAGTCATAGTTTTCGTGGTTAGAGTATTTGAGCATATGCACGCGTTAGATTTGATTTATGAATACGTTTTTATCTTAATTGGCAGTTCCTATAGGGTTACGATGAAATGAAATAGCCCAACAAGCGTTCCCGTTGTAAGTATATAAATTTTAAAAGAGAACAGCGTAAATGAAAAATGTAATTTTAATGATTGTCTTGTGCCTATTTTCAATCGCAAGCGACGCGCAGCAAAGTGTAAAGGGGATTGATCATGTGGGATTGACGGTGAGTCATTTGCAGGCATCTGAAAAATTCTTTATTAACCACGCGGGGTTTCGCGTTGTGGGTCGAGACGAGCAATACCCGGCTGTTTTTCTTTCTAATGATAGTGTGGTCATTACACTATGGGCGGCGACTCACCCTGAACGTGCCGTTAAGTTTGACCGTAAAAATAATGTGGGGTTACATCATTTGGCCTTCAGAGTTGAAAGTGAAGATGCATTAAACGCATTGTATGAAACGTTATCGAAAGATGAGCGTGTGGTAGTAGAGTTTGCCCCAGAGCAATCCGGAAACGGCCCAAACAAACATATGATGGTGTATGAGCCTAGCGGTAATCGAATTGAATTTATGTATCGGGCTTTGCCCTAAGCCTATTTATTAGTGTACCGACTCGCACTTAAGTGCGAGTCACGTCCACCATAATTTTAAGCTTTTGACCGGGCTGAAGGTATTTATCTATATTGATTTGGTTCCAGCGCTGAATATCAGATACATTAACGTTGAACCTATCCGCTATTCTTGCCAATGAATCGCCACCACGTACCGTGTAAGTTAACGTACGCATTACTGCATCACTGTGTTGACTCTTTCCTTTACCGTCTAACCAAATAACAAGTTCTTTACCGGGACGCAGCGTATCGGCGGGCGCCATGCCATTCCACTTTGCTAGACTGCGCATATTTACTTTATATTTACGGCTGATGTCCCATATAGTATCGCCACTTTTCACTTTATGTTTGACTTGATAGGTGCCGCTTTTATGCTTTGACTGCGTGTCAGCTAATCGTTGGTCTTGTGATAACGAGTAAAAATCCATCGATTTAAGCGCCACCGGAATAACCAAGTATTTGCCCTCACGGATCATATTGCCCTTTAATTCATTTACCTGGCTAATAATGTCTGGCGTCGTATGATATTGATGTGCCAGTTTAAGCAAGCTATCACCACTTTTAATTTTATGCCGCACCCAATTCAAACGCTCTTTCGTGTCAGTTGCTGCAAGTGCCTCGCTAAATGCATCTACTTTGTCTACTGGCACCAATAGCTTAAACGGACCTTCTGGATCGGTTGCCCAGCGGTTATACCCGGGGTTTAGGGCATGGAGTTCTTCCACTGTTAAATTCGCCATATCGGCTGCAAGCGCTAAATCAATCTGTGAACCGACATCTACAATATCCGTCACTTTGTTATTTTCAATGACGGGCCAGCTGAATGCGTACTTTTCCGCGTCACGCAGAATATCGGCTAAGGCCAATAATTTTGGAACGTAAGCACGAGTTTCTCTTGGCAAATCTAGTGCCCAATAATCCGTGTTTTTTCCTGCTTTTTTGTTCTTTTTAATGGCGCGCATTACGCGGCCTTCGCCACTGTTGTATGCCGCTAGTGCATGAAGCCAGTTACCATCAAACATTTCGTTAAGATAACGTAAATAAGCAATTGCACCGTCTGTCGATGCCATTACATCTCGGCGGCCGTCATACCACCAGGTTTGTTTCATGCCAAACCGTTTGCCTGTTGCTGGCACAAATTGCCACATGCCAGCTGCGCGGCCATGAGAATACGCAAAGGGATCAAATGCACTTTCGACAATAGGTAGCAAGGCCAATTCCAGTGGCATATTCTCGCTTTTTAAGCGTTCTACAATAAGATACAGAAAAGGCTTGGCTCGTTTGGCTACGCGCTGCATATACGAAGGGTGTTTTAAATACCAATTACGCTGACTGGCAATGCGTTTGTTATCGTCATACTGTAGGGCAAGATTTTCACCTACATACTGCCAAACATCTAAGACAGCTACATCCTCAGGGATAGCTTCAGGCTCAATAATGACCTCAACTTCTTCTTCAGGATGAGTAATAGGGATGGTGCCTTCATCCGCAGCCTCGCAGTCGTATTCATCTTCCGCTCCCTCGCCTGATTGTTGGCAAGTACGCGCTATTTGTTGCGCTATTTCATGTTCCTGTTCGATTTGCTCGGCCATTTCTGGATGATGCTCTATCATTTGACAAGCGGGTAAAAGCGCCACAAGAGATATGCATAACAAAGTTTTTATGCGCACTAAACGTTCCTTTTTATTCATTATTTTACGTTTAAAAATTGTCTTTCCAAGCCCGAATCGATGCAAATACGGCTTCAGGTGTCGGTAATATTTTGCCAGCGTAATGCTCGGCTTGGTGTTTTACTTCCGCGTTGTTAACACGTAAAAACGGATTTATCGCTTTTTGTTCGCTCATGGTCGAGGGCAGCGTAGGCTTCAAATCAACCCTTTGAGATTCGGCCCAACCTTTATAGTTCAATAGCGCCGCATTATTTGGCTCGACTGCTCGGGCAAACTTAACATTTGCCAAGGTGTACTCATGGGTACAATACACTTTTGTGTCATCAGGTAAGCTCATCAATCGATTGAGCGACTCATACATCTGACTCGGTGTACCTTCAAATAGTCTGCCACAGCCAGCAGAAAAAAGCGTATCGCCACAGAAAAGTCCGCATGAACCCACATACGCAATGTGGTCTAGCGTGTGCCCTGGCACTTCAATAATAGCAAACTCAAGCCCTAATCCACCAAGTTCAATTTTATCACCATCGCTAACCCGCCTCGTTATCGACTGAATTGCGGGATTTTGCGGCCCGTACACGTTTATACCGGCAAAGGCGTCAACTAAGTCATTCACACCACCAGTGTGATCACTATGATGATGAGTGATGAGTATGTCGGTTAACATGAGGTTATTGCGTTTACAATATTTGAGCACTGGTTTTGCATCACCAGGGTCAACAACTACGCAGGTTTCACCATTGGTTAGACACCAAATATAATTATCCTCGAATGCTTTAATAGGCCTAATTTTCAGGGATGACATAACGATCTCCAGTAACAACAATGATAAAACAGTGTAAAGTAATCCGACATTATACATATTCAAAACCTCAGTGCATGCACTAGTCTCACTATGCTGACTGTGAAAGGTGTAATATGTTGTTGCACATCTGATAAAAATAGGTCGTTATTGTATTGATGAAACCAGCGTTATTAGACAAAAAACTCCGCTATCCTCGGTCTTGGTCGGTATTGCCCTCCGGTATTGAGCGTAAAGCTATTGTTGAAGCCGAACTTGACGAGATCACGCAACAGTTTTTTGGTTATCACCTCGTCAAAGTTGGAAATTTAAGCAGTGAACTTTCTTTGTCGAAATGTTCGATCAAACATTGCGTGAACATGGTAGCCAAAGAGCACGAAAACGCGAGTATGCGTTCTCTATCACGAGATATGGCCCTAAAAGAAAACAGTGTAGACGGTTTCGTATTGGCACATGAACTAGATTTTGCTCAAGATCCCCATCAAATTCTACGAGAGGTAGACAGAGCGATTATGCCAGACGGTGATTTGGTTATCGTTGGCTTTAATCCCTTGAGTTTGACGGGCTTGCGCAAGCTTGTTTGGTTTAATAGTCAAAGTTTGTTGCACGAAGCGCGTTTCTTCAGTGTGCCGAGGATAAAAGATTGGCTACATCTACTTGGATTTGAAGTAACTCTTGTAAGGTATCGGCCCTATACAAAGCTATTTACCGCACGGCCAAACAATATTTTAATTCGCTGGTGTCAGCGCTTTTTACCTCAGTTGGCCAGTGTGTACATTATTGTGGCGAAAAAAAGAACGGTGCCTTTATCACCCATAAAACCAAAGTGGCAGCTTAAGCCTAAATTTAGCACTGTAGGGGCAAGTATTCGTGCGGGAAATTTAAATAGCGAGAAGCCGCAAAACTAAAAAAGCCTGCATCTGAGCTTTTAGCTTGGAAGCAGGCTTTTTACTGTCGCTGTTTAGCGTGTGGTTATTTTACTTTCATACCTGGCTGGGCCCCTTCATGAGGCTCCATAATCCACAAGTCCTTTCCGCCAGGACCCGCAGCAAGTACCATTCCTTCGGATAAGCCAAATCGCATTTTACGCGGTGCTAAGTTTGCTACCATCACAGTCAATTTCCCTACTAAGTCTTCTGGCTGGTAAGCCGACTTTATACCAGCGAATACTTGACGAGTTTCGCCACCTAAATCTAATTCTAAGCGCAGTAATTTATCGGCCTTTTCTACGTGCTCAGCAACGATAATTTTTGCTATACGTAAATCAATTTTCGCAAAATCATCAAATTCGATTGTTTCTGCAATAGGATCTTTTACCAGCGGACTGTTGGGGTCGAGTGTCACCGTCGGCGCTAAGTTTTCTTTAGAGTCGTCAACCATGGCGTTAACCTTATCCATGTCTACGCGCTGCATCAGTGCTTTAAACTTATTGATCTCATGCCCGGTCAACACGCTTTGGGCGCTTGACCAGTTCAAATCATCATTAAAGAACGCTTCTGCTTGCTCGGCCAATTTCGGTACTACCGGCTTTAAATACACCATTAATATGCGGAATAAGTTAATACCGAGTGAGCAAACGTCATGGGTGAATGCTTGTTGGCTTTCATCTTTGATGGTAACCCAAGGTGCGTTGGTATCAATAAATTGGTTGGCTTTATCAGCTAACGCCATAATTTCACGTACGGCTTTATGATATTGACGCTCTTCAAATGCTTGACTAATACTAGCTTGAGCGTTTTGAAATTCCGCAACTAACTCTGGCTCAAGGACATTTTCTGATAGCTTGCCATCGAAGCGCTTAGTAATAAAACTGGCACATCGGCTAGCGATATTAACGACTTTACCTACTAAATCGGAATTCACTTTTTGCGCAAAATCTTCAAAGTTTAGGTCGATATCGCTGACGTTTGCTCCCAGTTTTGACGCAAAATAATAACGCAGATACTCAGGATTTAGGTGCTCTAAATAGGTGCGACCTTTGATAAACGTACCTTTTGATTTCGACATTTTTGCACCATTTACGGTAACAAAACCATGCACGTTGACTCCGGTCGGTTTTCTGAAACCGGCACCTTCAAGCATGGCTGGCCAAAACAAGCAGTGGAAGTAGGTAATGTCTTTACCAATGAAATGGTAGAGCTCGGCAGTGGAATCAGCTCCCCAATATTCATCAAAGTTTATACCAGTGCGGTCACATAGGTTTTTAAAGCTTGCCATGTAACCCACCGGGGCATCTACCCAAACATAGAAAAACTTGTTCGGTGCTCCAGGTATTTCAAACCCAAAGTAAGGCGCGTCACGACTGATATCCCATTGCTGTAGGCCTTTTTCAAACCATTCTTCTAGCTTATTGGTAATTTCACTTTGCAGCGCATCGCTTTTTAACCATGTATGCAACATGTCGGAAAACTGCGGTAAATCGAAGAAAAAGTGCTCTGAGTCTTTCAGCACAGGTGTCGCGCCAGAAACAACCGAACGAGGATTTTTCATTTCTGTTGGGTCGTATGTTGCACCACAGCTATCACAGCTGTCGCCGTTTTGATCTTCGGCACCACAGCTAGGGCAGGTACCTTTTACAAAACGATCAGGCAAGAACATGTTTTTTTCAGGATCGTAAAGTTGACTGATAGTGCGCTTTGAAATATAACCCGCTTCATTGAGACGGTTATAAATCAGCTCAGAGAGTTCTTTATTTTCGTCACTGTGGGTGACGTGGTAATTATCGTATTCAACGAAGAAGTCGAGCAAATCTTGATGATGCTCTTCACGGGTACGTGCCACCATTTCTTCTGGGGTGATGCCAAGCTCTTGGGCTTTAAGCATAACGGGCGTACCATGTGCATCGTCGGCACATACACTGTATATTTCGTGGCCACACATTCGTTGAAAACGCGTCCATATATCCGTTTGAATATGCTCAAGAAGATGGCCTAAGTGAATGGAGCCATTTGCATAGGGAAGGGCGCTGGTAACAAGAATTTTACGTGGTTGTGACGACATGTTTATTTTGGTTTCTTCGTTTAATTAAAAAGGTCGCAAATGGTATCTAAAATCAGCCGCCATTGCATTAGGTAAAAGCTACCTTAGCCAAATTCATCGTTATTTATGAGGAGTGTCATGTTATTTAGTCGGTCTACCCCCGAGCATAAAGTGCACCAGTTAGTATCAAAAGAACTTGCGGCGCAGTTCGCGCTACCCGCGAAACAGATTGAATCTTGGATAACAGTGTCATCAAGGGATGTACTGATCACGTTACCATTTGCGGCTGCTCAGCTTCACGATGCACTTATCGAGCGTATAACTGATGCCGCTAGTAAGCAAAAGCTGTCGTTGCAGCATGTCGTTATTGAAACCGAAATACCTGCGTCACCGACTAAGGTGAGCAAAGTAAACAAGATCAAGAATATTATTGCTATTGCATCAGGTAAAGGAGGGGTAGGTAAATCGACTACCAGTGTTAACATCGCCTATGCTTTAATGGCTCAAGGCGCGAAAGTTGGTTTGTTAGATGCCGATATATACGGGCCATCGATCCCAATCATGTTAGGTAACACTGAGTCAACACCGGCGTCACGGGATGATAAGACCATTGTACCTTTCTCTGCACATGGCTTGGTAGCCAGTTCCATTGGTTATTTTGTGCCAGCAGAAAATGCTACCGTTTGGCGCGGCCCAATGGCCAGTAAAGCGCTTGAACAGTTGCTACGGGAAACCGACTGGCCGGAGTTGGACTATTTGATTGTCGATATGCCTCCTGGCACGGGAGACATTCAGCTTACGCTTGCCCAGCAAATACCTGTCAGTGCCGCGGTTATTGTCACGACGCCCCAAGACCTAGCAGTGGCCGACGCCGCCAAAGGCATTGCCATGTTTAATAAAGTGTCAGTGCCTGTACTGGGCTTGATAGAAAATATGAGTTTGTATATCTGCCCCAAGTGCGGCCATCAGGAACATATTTTTGCAGAAAATGGTGGTGTTGATTTGGCCAAACGCAATAAGGTGCCTTTGTTAGGTCAGTTACCCCTTAACATTAAGATTCGCCGGTACACGGATAGCGGTACGCCGTTGCTGATAGCTGAGCCTAACGATCCTCTGAGTCAAGCATATATGGATTGTGCCACGGCGATATCAAAGCAGTTGTATCTAAATGGCTTGATGGACTTGCGTGTACAAAATATTTAAAAACGTTGAACATAGGGCCCTAGCTACGCATAATTGCGCGGTATTCATCTGAAACCTTATCACTGAGTTAAAAAATTATGCGTTTGTGCGACAAAGATATTCTGGCCTACCTGAAAGACGGCAAAATCAATATCACCCCTGAGCCGGATTATGCTGAGATAAGTGGTGTAACCGTCGATATACGATTAGGTAACAAATTTCGTGTTTTTAATGAGCACCAAGCGCCTTATATCGACTTAAGTGGCCCTAAAGCACAGGTACAAGAAGCACTTAATACCGTGATGAGCGATGAAATAAACGTGGGCCCTGATAAGTCATTCTTCCTACACCCTGGAGAGCTCGCTCTGGCAGTAACACTTGAGTCAGTGACCTTACCCGGCAATATTGTAGGTTGGCTCGATGGCCGCTCTTCTTTGGCGCGTTTAGGGTTAATGGTGCACGTCACTGCGCATCGAATTGACCCCGGTTGGTCAGGTAATATTGTCCTAGAATTTTTCAACAGCGGTAAATTACCACTGGCGTTAAAGCCTGGTATGAAAATCGGTGCTCTTAGTTTTGAAGTTATGTCAGATTTCGCAGACAAGCCTTATAATGCTCGTGCTGATGCCAAGTACAAGAATCAAGAAGGTGCTACGGCTAGCCGCATTAGCGGTGATGACAAATCGGACCGTTAACAAAACATGCTGACTATTCGTTAATTTAATCCTCTCACAATTTGAAGCAGGCTAGGCTGGGCAATATCGCTAGCCATCCTCTTTTAGGCCTTTTGACGAGACACTGATTTTCTGCGACCTAACGGCCCCAGGGCTGACACCCAGTACACGTTTAAACGCTTTAGAAAATGATGACTCGTTGTCATAACCACAGGCTAATGCCGCGTGCAATGTTGATACGTTTTCATCTGCAAGCATGCTATAGGCCAAGCCTAAACGCCACTGAGTGACGTACTCCATAGGAGATTGCTGCACTACCGATTTAAACAGTTCATTAAACCCTGCCCGAGACATAAAGCATTGCTGTGCAAGCAGTTCAATCGTCCATTTTCTGTTGGGTGTACTGTGTATCGCTTTGATGGCTGCGCTTAATTTAGGGTGGGCTGTGGCTGCAAGTACGCCACTATCGTTGGGTAGATGTTGTCGGAAAATAATCGCTAATATGGCCTCAGCGATACGGCCCATTATCAGTTCAGAGCCTTTATTTGCATGCTTAGACTCGTCTAGTAAGGCATCAAGCAGGTAATGTAGCCCGGTAGGCGAGCCGCCCAATGTTTGATTCTTGATAATAATGGTTTGAGGCAAGTGTGCTGTAATACTGCTAACCAGAGGATGATTATGGCTAAAATAACCACACACCAGACCTGTGGCAGTTGTGTCTGCACCGTTTGTATAATCTTGAGATGGCGAGCTATTAACCGCTGATGAGGAGTGAGCTTCGCCGCTAATAACGTGCTCGCTATCATTAGGAAATAATACTATATCCCCTTGCGACAACTTGGTTATCTCTTTATTGCCCGGCAGCGTCAAATAACAGTTACCGTGACTCACCACATGAAAATTCATATAGTGTGTTCCAGAGGTGTTGATTGCCCAACTACCGCAGTATTGTCCGTTGTGGAATATGTTGGCAGAGACTTTAAAAGTGGAAAATAACTGTTTTAATACATCCATAGACGTTTTGACATAACCTTTGGTTTTGCAGACATAGTGATGAAAAGCATCACGACCTATACTTTTCCCCGTTGACTACTTCAGTCCTGAATATCTAAAACGAGGAAATAAAAATGAAAAATCTATTCGTCCTAAAATCTATTTTTACCGCAGTAGCTATCACTGTTTCTAGCTTAAGCTTTGCGGGTGTCGACACGCAAACTGACAGTAACGACGTAATTTTAGCGGGACACGATGCAGTTGCTTATTTCACACAAAATAAACCGGTGTTAGGTAAATCTGAGTTCACTGCTGTACACAATGACGCTATATATCGTTTTAGCAATGCCGACAACCGCGATGCATTTAACAGCAATCCTGAAAAATACGCACCGGCTTATGGTGGGTACTGCGCCTTCGGTACAACCTTTGGTAAAAAGTTTGAAATCGATGGCAAGGCGTTTGAAATTGTCGATGGCACACTTTACGTAAATAAAAATCTTGAAGTCTACCAAGCGTGGGAAAAAGATATTCCTAAGCACTTAGTTGAAGCGCAAGAGCAGTGGCCTAACATTGAATTCACGCCGAGCGAACAGCTCTAGTCGACGTGTTGTGATTGTATTTACACTTGATCTTAAACCCCATTTACTTGGGGTTTTGCTTATATCCCATGTTGGTTTTTGTCCCTCGCTACAGCGGAATCACAAATAGCACCTTAAAATGTAAACCTATCATCGTCTGCGTCGAACATATGACCGGAGTTGAGGATCTATCCATTCACGATATCAAGTGTTTTTTTAATCTGCGTACTTGCTGAATAGGCTAGAGCACGAGGCCATCCAAGAGAGTAATGCGCGAATAGTGGGAGAATATGACGTGAATTACAGCAAGTTTGTTTAACAAATAAGCGAACAGACAAATCAAAGTACATTTCTCATTGCAAAAAATCCAAACTGCCGTAATATGCGGCTCCTCGGTCGGTGTGTAGCGCAGCTTGGTAGCGCACTTCGCTGGGGGTGAAGGGGTCGTAGGTTCGAATCCTATCACACCGACCAATTAATACTTTATCCACACCCTCTATGCTGGTTCCTGTCTTTTATCCATTCTATACACGTTATTTCCTGTCAATCGACAATGTGCTTTATATTTTATTGTTAGCTAATTCATTGTACTTTTTGTGATTACGAATTTTTTGTCGAACTGGTAGGTGTTTAAACATCAATGATGTGCAAAAAACGCTGGGATTTAGGCGCGTTTAGGAAAGCTGTTCAGCAAATTTTACTTCCTGATTGATGTCTGTTTTAGATCTGTGAGAATCTAACCGCTTGGCACTCACCATAATTTTAGTAAGTGCATAGATTAGGCTGTTTTTCAAAAGCCAAAAATAGCCATGTCTAAGTCTGCCGCGGGGCTATATGTGCATTGGTGATCTGGTGCAAAGAAGCTAATGGCGTTTTGCCAGCGATGTCCCTCAGTAGCTCATTTCGAGAATTCAGCTTGTAAAGGATATGTGTATCATCGGCTCCCTTGATACGTTTAGTTTTACATTCGATTATATGCAGCTTTTTATTCATAATGGCGACGGTATCCAACTCGTTTTTAACTGTCTTGGCGTCTACTAGGTGATCTATTTGCTTACATTGTTGACGGTATGCTTGAGTTCCAGCATTAATAAACTTATGACTCGCAATAGCGGATTGGGCAATCGGGCCTAAGGACAGTCGTAGGATATTCGCTAAGCGAACAGATATGGGTTGCAAACGAGTCGGGCATGTTAATTCATCTTAGTCCGTTGGGGTAGAATCGAGCCAGAGGTTAAGATGACAAAGTGTATCCTCTAGAAATGACTTATCTTGAATGGGGCGATATGGTGAAAACTCTAAACGCATAGCGGGTTGTTTGTCTTATAAGATTCAAACACTACGGACATACCAAGCTACTTATTTAGCCATCTCACGCACCTTTTCTTCGAATTTTTCTGAAGTCAGTGGTTTTGCAATTATATAGCCTTGTATCCAGTCCGCACCTCGTAAACATTGCATTTGAGCGTCGGTTTCAACCCCTTCCGCTATGACATTAAGACTGAGTCGTTCAGCTAATGCTATTAACATTTCACAAATGGCGAGACCACTGGTGGTTTTTGTCTGTGTGACAAAGCTACGGTCGATTTTGAGAATATCCAATGGAATTTTTTGTAAATAACTGAGTGATGAATACCCAATGCCAAAATCATCAATTGCGACCAATACGCCCAAACTGCGAACTTTAGTGAGTGCTTTAATGGCAAGTTCTGGCTCTTCCATAAAGCTAGACTCAGTCACCTCTAATACCAAATTACTCGGTTTGAGTCCTGTATCTTGAAGGACCTCGGCAACCATATCGGCGAAATCTAATTTTGCCAGCTGTTTAGTTGATATGTTGACGGCGATATTTTCCATTGCCAAACCATTGTCTTGCCATGTTTTAAGTTGCAAACAAGCTTCACGCAAGACCCATCGTCCCACATCGTTAATTAAACCAGAACGTTCTAACATCGGAATAAATTCTGTAGGCATAACAAGACCAAAATCTGGGTGATGCCAACGCAGTAACGCTTCTGCAGCGTTGATTTTGGCACTTTCAATATGCAACTCTGGCTGAAAAAGAATAAAGAACTGTTCTTCTTGGAGCGCTTCATGAAGCCCAGCCATCATCTTCAGTCTGCGTAACGCGTCTTCGGTTAACTCAGGGGAAAATGTGACTGATTGACCGCGACCAAGTCGCTTGGCCTCGTATAACGCTACATCTGCGTTGCGTAGCAATGTCGCGGTATGTTTACCGTCGTTAGGATAATTCGCAACGCCCATACTTGCGTGGGCATAAATTTTTTCAATACCAATTTCAATTGGATCTTGCAGCGATGCCATTAACCTATCAATTATAATTTTAACGACATGTTCATCGGGGAGCTCACTCAATATAATCAAAAACTCATCACCGCCAAGACGCCCCACAACACCATTCACTGTGGTCGTTGTTTGAGCCGCTCTATTTCGAAATATATTTGTTTTACAACTGTCATTATCAGACATGCGTAACACCGAATCCTCGTTTCTCAAAACACAACTAAAACGATGACCAATTTCAATCAACATGCGATCTCCGGCTTCATGCCCCATACTGTCATTGACGTGTTTGAAATCGTCTAGATCAATCATTATGACCGCGAAGCACTGTCCGGGTTTGGTTGTCTTTAATACGGTATTTAAGTACAAACCTATCATTCTGCGATTAGGTAACCCTGTGAGTGGATCAATATCAGCTAATTCTTGCAACTGCGAGGCGTTATTTCGCTGAGATTTCAACACAGCACTGACTGCCAACCAAAGCAGAAGTAAGACCACGCTTAGAATGCCTACTTGAATGATAAAACTGTTGCGCGCAACCGCCATTTTAGCGTTCAGTATCGGCTGAGGAACATAATTATGCAGGACCCAATTACCAGGCCCAGACAGTGTTAGTTTGGCCTCAAAATGATAAGCAGCCGTTTTTTGTATAGTAGTAAAATTTGTATTACGGCTATCAGTGACCTCAATCCCGTTAGTCTGCTCTTCGAGCAGGTAATTCACTGGAGGTGTATTTAAATCTAAACCTCGAATACTGTTAAGTAACGCGCGATCTTCATCGGTCACGGGTAAAACGGGCCAGCCAACCAGCGCCGCTTCAAGTACGTTAGTACGTAGTACGGCGGTAACAAGTCCCTTGAATTGTCGATCATCAAGACCATAAATAGGAACGGACAACGTAAATCCATAGGTGTGTTTTACATGGCCATGAGATTTAGATAGAAATTGTGTATTGTCACAGGTTCGCAACAAACCTGAATTAATGACAGTAATACTGTCGAGGGACTGATTTGGCATATCAAAATTTTGCTGACGTAAATAATCCAACTGACGAACATAATCCTCGTATTCTTCGGTCTCATCCTCCTCAGGAAAATCTCCTTCATGGTGGCCGTCTAATGACATAGTCAGCTTAGCGAAATTATCAACAATGACATGATCAAACATCAAGAAAGGAACCTGACCAACTTCAGGGTTAAAGCCGTCATAAACAATATATATTTCAGATAATGCAACTGAAGAGGCAACATGATTATAAAGCTGCTGCACGGTGTCGTAATTGGCTGCTGAAATAAGCCCCATTTCAACAATGTCTTCGTCATCAGAATTTCGATTACTAGGTGCGGTGTCGCGCACACCTGGCAGTAATGAAATCGTGCGCACGGAGTGATAGATTTGCTGCAGTATTCCTTCAATTTCAGTGGCTTTACCCTGAAGTGATATTTCTGCATCACGGGCTAGTGTTTCTCGAATACGCTGTTGCTCAGTGTTCCAATTACTCCAAAATAATGCGCTTGATAGCAGCCACAACAAGATAAACCCCAATCCTATTGCCGGAAAAAAATAACGTTGGAGTTTTCTTTTTGTTAAAAAAGCCATAAAAAGGTAAATCCAATAATGTAATAACCGCGAGTCATATAGATTGTTTTGGTCCTTTGGTTCAGTAACTGCTTCAGTAACTGTTCCAGTAATTTGATCAGTAACATGAACACCATAATGGAAAAAATAGATACCATACTAATATACTGCAAAATCATAGTATTGCGACTACCTAATAGTATTAATCTAGGCATATTTCGAAGTGAGAGCTCGGCAACATTGCCAGGTTATAAAATTACGATCTATTTTAGGAATATCGAGCGGGGCGGTCTGTGAATAGTAGCCCATTTTCCGTTCTAACATGCGTAAAGACCTTTCATTTAGCTAAACCTTAAAGGTGTCAGTGATAGACGCAATGCAATCAAGGCCTTCAAAGCAGATCACAGAAGAATAAAGCTAAAAAAGGTCCTAAAAGTCAATAAGCTCTATACGCCCCACAACTAACAACACTCAGTGAAGTCAACAAGAGTAGCTAAATGTGTTTATTATAAACATCAAAAGCGAGAAGCAGACGCGTCTCGCTTTTGGAATAATCACAGCGCGGTAAAATATCACTTTAGTACTTAAGCTACGAAACCGGGGAAACGAAGTCTCTGGGCTTAATGGCAAGTACCGAACATTGGAGTTGTGACAGTACATTTTCTGCAGTATTACCGATAAGAATACCAGCAATTCCAGAGCGCGCGACTGTACCCATTATGACTAAATCAGCATTAATAGCCTCTGCCAATTTGGGTAGCTCATGACTAGGGGTGCCCTGAACAAGTTGGGTCTTAGGCGACAAATACTCAAACAGTTCAGCCCCTATATTAAGCTTTAACGCTTCTATAAGTGCATTCATTTTATACTGCCTATTACGGTATTCTGTCTCAAATAACTCTTTCTCAATTTTGTCTGGCTGATCGGCCCAAAGACTGATATATCCAGAGTGCGGTACATCGAAAACGTTTACTAAATGCAGTGTAGTGAAATCTGAAAGGGACAGCGAAATGGAGCATTGTATTAATTTTTGGTTTAACTCATCGTTGTAGCTATATTCATATTTATCAAAGTCGTCATCAAAGTCGATTGCCACCATAATATTTTTGTATGCAGACTTTTCATTTTTTTTCATTAACAAAACCGGACATGGGCATTTACGCAATAGATGCATATCTTCGCTACCAAAAAGACGTTCAAGCCAATCAATACTTTCTACCTCTTTAAGTAACAAATCATATTTATGCGCTTTTACTGCGCGAATGACCTCGATGTACTTTTTCCCAATCTTTACCTCAGTTTTTATATCGAGTGCAGCGTCTAAAGAAGCGATAAGAACTTGTAATTTGGCATGCTCTCGGGCAATAACCTTATTTTGCAGCTCTTTTTCACTGCTGTTTGTTAATTTCGAAGAAATAACCGTCGGCATATTTGGAATTATTCTCATCAAGGTTAAATCTGCCTGATTTATCCTCGCTAAACTGACAGCACGAAGGAATGTTGTTGATGATTCATTCATACGGTCACTGAGAACATAAACAATATTGTTAAACTTTTTCATAGAATCTCCTTATCACTTCTGTAGTCACTTTGACCGAGTGTCAAGTCCTTCGAGCAATAGCTCGACAGCTCGGTCAGCTGCATCTTGAAATGGTTCCAGCACTAGATTTATTGCTAAACCCTCTAGTTCCTTGGTTTCTTGCTTACTCTGGGATACTACTGCCAGTTTCCCAGTAAAATCACTCGAAACTATTGCCTGCAATATGGTATTTCTTGTGTCTTCATAGGTTAGTCCACTGTGGTGGTGCGGAATGGTCGAGACAATCCACTGTGCGTGGCGTAGAGGGAGTTCCTGTAAAAAATCGGAGTCAGTTACGTCTCCATATGCCGTATCCACGGATAATTGTCCCCAGTGCTTAGTAACCGACGGGTTAAAATCCACCCCTAGTACATTAACGCCTTTATCTATGAGGCGAGCAGCGATAGCGGTTCCTAAACGGCCTAACCCGAGAATGATAACTTGGTGGTGATCATCGGATTGATGTTCCGATAATTGCTCGCGCTTGGTATCTTTTCGTTCAAATACATCTAACAGCGGCTCAAAGATGGCGTAAAGTTGGTGAGAGTAGGTAATCATGTAAGTCGATAAAGTGATCGTTATCATACCTATTAATGTCACCAAGCCGAGAATGTCTTGTGCCAGATGCCCCAGGCTGATACCCATCGCAATAAAAATAAGTGAAAATTCGCTAATTTGGGCAACCGTTAGCCCCGCCAAAAAGCTCGTTCTTTTTCGATAACCCATTATGCCCATGATAATTAATACGATGAGCGGGTTACCAATCAGAACAAACAATGAAAATACTATGGCATCCGATACATGCGAGCCCAATAGGGAAAGGTCAAGATTGGCACCTAAGGCTATAAAGAAAAATAGCAGTAAGAAGTCACGCAGGGGCGCCAATCTTGCCGCTATGCTTTCTCGATAAGGTGTTGACGCTAGCGCTACGCCAGCCAACAAGCCACCAACTTCCATTCCAAGCCCCACCATGCTTCCTATCGTTGCAAACAGTGCAGCTTGAGCAATCGCGTAGATGAGTAACAACTCTTTATTTTTAGCAATCTGTTCAGTGAGCGGGTTAGCAATATATCGAACGAATATGATAACAAATGATAAAAGCCCAATGCCTGACAGTGCCACTTGCAATATAGAGCCATTAGCTTCACGTTCATGACCGGCCCCTATACCAATTGTTGCCAGAACGATCATAGCCATGACGACGACAAGATCTTGAACAATCAAAAAACCAAGTGCAATTTGACCGTGTAACGAATCAATTTCGCGTTTATCAGATAGAATTTTTACAATGATAATTGTGGAAGAAAAGGTTAAGGCTACGGCGACATATGTGCTGGTAACGCGGTCTAAGCCAACAGCAAGCCCAATGAAATATCCAATAATTGAGGTAAATAACACTTGCCCAAGACCAGTAAATACGGATACAACACCGATAGAACGAATAAGTTTTACATCGAGTTTAATACCGACCAAAAATAACAGAACTGCAATACCCAATTCAGAAAGCAGTGAAATTTGTTCTTTTGAATGCACAATATCCAGTGCAGACGGACCAGAAAGCAAACCTACGGCGATAAAGCTAACGATAAGAGGTTGCCTGAGTAATGATCCTATAAAACCAATAACCGCCGCCAGTACCAATAGGGTAGCAATCTCAGAGAAAGCCGACTGCGTAATAACCTCAACCATATTCGATTCCCCAATTCAGATTTCAATTGTCATGTTATTATTAATCCAGTAATGACGTTCATGGATAGGTATATTTTTCTCTGAGCGATAGCGAAGAAAATTACTCAAACGAAAAAAATTTTCTATAAAACTAATGTCGGCATGTGCGCCTTGGTTGAGCGCAATACTCAACAGGGCTAACAAAGTTGCCTATCGCAGCAAAAATAAATTCCCATCGTAAAGTACACTTAAACATTGTGGGCTTATCAGCCAGCAAATTTAGGGCAATCAAATAAACGAACCAAGATAGCACTATCGATAAGGCGCCTAATTTTTTCACCGCTAATTTCCCTTTTGATAAGCCAAAGTTAATCCTGCAGATAATAATTGCAAGCCGAGTAATGTAAAAGTTTTAGTGCTAGTTCGACTTGATCCTAGTCAATTTTATTGTCTCAAAATAGATTTTTAAGGGTAATTTTTTATGGCGGACAAAATAGCTTTATTTGATATTAGTCTGCAAGTGGCGTTTCTAAAGGTATGGGCATTTTATAAGGTGAAAACTCACCCGTAAATAAGGTGGTGTTAGGCTTAAAATAGCATTAGTCATAGACATAGTGCATCAAGTTCAAGTGGCTTAGCCAAATTTGTGTGAACGCATCGAAGACACTTGATGAACATTAATGAGTAGCACATAAGCATATTTTATATTCTGCCCATCTTTTTAGTTATTAAATGTAGTGGGCATTTTTTATAAAATTCTGGTTTTTTTTAATTTAATATCCGACAAAGTATTCAACAGTAACCCAATTTGTAAAAAACGATTATCAACTCCTTTATGCAAAACATGAAGGTTGCTCACCGACATCATATTCAAGTACTGACAAAGCTGCGACTTACGCTGCGAGAGGCCTAAAGGTAAAACCTGAAACCAGCATGATTAATTTTTGATTATGGTTGCTCAAATTGATCTGTGTCTACGATTCATCTTCCATGATCTTGTAAACTAACAATACTCTGGTTATTCCCAAGACGATTAATTCGTCGTCTCCATCCTATTTTCAATAAGGACACAGGTATGTCATTAAACAGTAAAGTCGCGCTAGTAACAGGCGCAGGTCAAGGAATCGGGCGCGCCATTGCATTGCGTTTAGCACAAGATGGAGCAGACATAGCAATTGTTGATCTAAACACAGAAAAGATGCTGGCAGTGTCTCGTGAGATTGAAATCTTGGGGCGAAAAGCGACAACTTTCAAAGCGGATGTCAGTGATCAGAAACAAGTGTATGCGGCCATTGAACATACAGAAAAAACCTTGGGTGGATTCGATATTATGGTGAATAACGCAGGTATTGCGCAAGTGCAAGCCATTGCTGATATTACCCAAGAGGAAATGGATAAAATTCAAAAAATTAATGTAAATGGCACGCTTTGGGGGATACAGGCAGCGGCAAAAAAATTCATCGAACGTAAGCAAAAAGGAAAAATCATCAACGCGTCTTCCATTGCTGGTCACAACGGATTTGCGTTACTGGGCGCCTATTCAGCAACTAAATTTGCGGTGCGTGCGTTAACACAGGCAGCTGCGCAGGAATATGCCAGTGCAGGTATCACAGTAAATGCATATTGTCCCGGTGTGGTTGGGACTGATATGTGGGTGGAGATTGATAAACGCTTTTCCGAAATTACCGGCGCACCCGAAGGTGAAACGTATAAAAAATATGTGGAAGGTATTGCATTAGGACGAGCACAAACTCCAGTAGACGTGGCTAACTTTGTTTCATACTTAGCGAGTTCAGACTCTGATTATATGACAGGTCAAGCACCTCTGATTGATGGTGGAATGGTTTACCGTTAATCGATGACCTAAAAGTTCACCAGTAATTTCTTGTATGGATCGTAATAACTTGAATTTACGCAACGTACAAAGTCGATTTTCAATATATTGTTGGATGATGTTCGGACTATTAGTGGTGATCATTTAAAATGCCAATCGTTCGGCAGGCTAAGCGTTTAATTGACAAAACAGCTGAGATAGAAACTCGGTGCAAAACAATGCCCCCAACAGATTCAACAGGAAACAAAATGGACAAACAAATACCGTGCAGTTCGCCATTGCATGCTCTTTTTCCAAGAGCGCTTGAAGGCTTTGATATGTTGGCAGAATTGGCGCTGGATTTACGTTGGTCGTGGAATCATGCTGCGGATGAAATCTGGCGACAACTTGATCCCCAGCTTTGGGACTTAACACATAATCCATGGGGGGTATTACAAACGGTATCGCGAGATCATATTGCGAAACTGTTGGCTGATCCAGTTTATCGTGCATTGCTCGATACGTTGGTCAAAACCAAACGTGAAGCGGCAGAATCACCCGCGTGGTTTCAGCAAACGTATCCTGACTCAGCGCTAAATACTGTGGCTTATTTCAGTATGGAGTTTATGTTGAGTGACGCACTGCCCATATACTCCGGTGGTTTGGGGAACGTTGCGGGAGATCAATTAAAAGCCGCCAATGATTTAGGTGTGCCCGTGATAGGGGTAGGGCTGCTTTATCAGCAAGGCTATTTTCGTCAGATCATAGACACAAATGGTTTACAGCAGGCCGTTTATCCCTACAACGATCCTGGACAATTGCCGATTACTCCTTTACGCCACGCTAATGGTGAGTGGTTGCGGATAAAACTTGATCTACCCGGACACCCTATCTGGTTGCGAGCCTGGCAGGTACAGGTTGGCAGAACAAAATTATACTTGTTGGATAGCAACGACACCGCAAACTATGCACCTTTTCGTGCTATCACTAGTGAGCTTTATGGTGGCAGTGCAGATTTGCGCCTTATGCAAGAATTAGTGCTGGGTATTGGTGGTTGGCGTTTACTTAATGCACTCGGTATTGAGCCTGAAGTATGTCATTTGAATGAAGGGCATGCCTCATTCGCTATTTTAGAAAGGGCTCGGGGCTTTATGCATAAGACTGGGCTATCATTTTCGGCAGCCCTAGCGGCAACGCGCGCAGGTAATGTTTTTACTACACATACTGCGGTAGAGGCGGGTTTCGATCGTTTTGCGCCGGCTTTGATTGAGCAATGGCTAGGCGATTATGCCAATGTAGAGTTGGGTATTTCAACTGCAGAGCTGTTATCCCTAGGGCAGGAAGATTCGAGCCATGCAGATGATGATTTCAATATGGCTTACTTGGCGATTAGGGGGAGTGGAGCGGTAAACGGGGTGAGTGCGTTGCATGGTGAGGTTAGCAGACGACTATTTGCCTCATTATTTCCGCGCTGGCCTTTGGATGAAGTACCTATTGGTCACGTAACCAATGGTGTGCATACGCCTAGTTGGGATTCTGCTGGTGCGGATGAATTATGGACTAAAGCCTGTGGCAAAGAGCGCTGGCTTGGCACGACGGATAGTTTGGGGAAATCTATTAGGGCTGTTTCTAATGCAGATCTTTGGCACTTTAGAACTGCCGCTAGTCAGACGTTTGTGACCTATGTGCGTGACCACCTAGCGCGTCAGATGGCTGCTTCAGGTACATCATTGGCTGAGGTTGACGAAGCTCAACATTTATTTGATCCCAAGGTACTTACATTAGGTTTTGCTAGACGATTTGCTACCTATAAGCGACCCAATTTACTATTACATGATCCTGCACGTTTGCTGCGTCTGTTGACTAATCCTGAACGTCCTGTGCAGCTTATTCTTGCAGGCAAAGCGCATCCAGCTGATTTGGCTGGGCAAGCGTTGATACAACAATGGGTGCAGTTCATTCGTCAGCCCCAAGTGCGTCAACATGTTATCTTTCTTAGCGATTACGATATGTTTTTAAGTGAGCATCTTGTAGCAGGCGTTGACGTATGGCTAAACACGCCGCAACGTCCTTGGGAAGCAAGTGGTACTAGTGGTATGAAAGTATTGGTCAACGGTGGCATTAATTTGTCTGAATTGGATGGTTGGTGGGCCGAAGCCTATAGTCCTGACATTGGTTGGGCGCTAGGAGATGGCAAAGAACATGGTAATGATCCTGCTTGGGACGCGATTGAGGCAGAAGCGCTTTACGATTTGCTTGAGAATGAGGTGATACCAGAATTTTACCAGCGAGATGCTGAAGACATTCCTGTGGCTTGGACAACACGGATGCGTGAAAGCATGGCGCGCCTTACACCACAGTTTTCAACCAATCGCGTAGTGCGTGAATACACTGAACAACGTTACCTTCCCGCCGCCGAGGCCTTTCGTGCCCGGGCAGCCGACAACGGCAAAGTGGCACAACAGATAGCCGATTGGCAGCAAACACTAGAGCAACAATGGGTGGGATTACGTGTGGATGGCTTTACCGCAAGGCAAGAGGGCGAACAGTACATATTTGCTGCAAATGTATTGCTAAATGGTTTAGCTCCACAGGATGTGACGGTTGAACTTTATGCCAATGGTAGTGGCGGTGGTGATGCGATGCACCAATCAATGGATTGTGTTTATTTACCTGATGACAATATGGGCGCTCACTTGTATCGCGTCACATTACCCGCATTGCACGCGTTATCGCAATACACGCTGCGAATAGTACCTTCTCGAGTGGGTGTATCAATACCCCTAGAAGTGAACCACATTCTGTGGGAGCACTGATAAAGGGTACCAACGGTGTCTAACGATGAGTGTTGCGTAAGCTTTGGTTCAAGGTAAATCAAGGCTTACGTTAATAGACGCACTTTAATTGTATTGTCAGAAGCTGTTGGGAACATCTGCTAAAAGCGAGGATAAAGCATTTAATTTCTACAATTCAACATTATGAGAAGACGAATAATATGAAAACTAATGCTCACCAATCCAAAGCACCGGGGCTGGAAAACGGTGAATCATCAGGAACTCATGACGATCTTAAGACTTTGCCCATCAGTGAGGTGGAAAAAATATTAGGGACGACGCCTGAAGGTCTTACGCAACTGGACGCAACGAAACGCTTGAGCAAATTCGGGCCCAATGAGATCCAAGAAAAGAAGACCAATCTATTCCTAAAATTTCTCAGCTATTTTTGGGGGCCTATCCCTTGGATGATCGAAGTTGCGGTTATTCTTTCAGCCGCGGTCGGACACTGGCCGGATTTCTTTATTATCCTTATTTTACTTTTGACCAACGCCGTAATTGGCTTTTGGGAAGAACGCCAAGCCGGTAATGCGATCGAGGCTTTAAAGGATAAACTTGCGAGCAAAGCGCGTGTGAAGCGCGACGGAAAGTGGATCACTCCTCCCGCTCGAGAGTTGGTGCCCGGTGACATAATACGCATGCGATTAGGTGATATTGTGCCGGCGGACGCGCGTTTGTTAGAAGGCGACAGTGTCGAGGTTGATCAATCTGCTTTAACGGGAGAGTCATTACCCACTACGCTTAAATCTGGCGACGCTGTGTTTTCCGGTTCTATTATTCGCCGAGGCGAAATTGGAGCGTTGGTTTATGCCACTGGCGAGAAAACTTACTTCGGCAAGACCGCTCAATTAGTAAAGGAAGTACATTCTGTTAGTCATTTCCAAAAGGCAGTGTTGAAGATTGGTAATTACTTGATTATTTTGGCGATAGCTTTGGTAGCGTTAATTGTTACGGTCGCTATATTACGCGGTGACCCGATACTTACTACTATTCAGTTTGCTCTAGTGCTGACAGTGGCTGCAATACCTGTGGCGATGCCAACAGTATTGTCGGTCACGATGGCAGTTGGCGCGCGTTTGCTCGCTAGAAAAAAGGCTATTGTTAGCAAGTTGGTGGCCATCGAAGAACTGGCTGGCATGGATTTACTTTGCTCAGACAAGACCGGCACTTTGACCCAAAATAAATTAAAATTGGGCAATCCGTTTGGGGTAAACGACGTTGATGCAGAGGATGTCATCCTTAACGGCGCATTGGCGTCGCGCGCAGAAAATAACGACACTATTGATCTGGCGGTGCTCAGTGGATTAAAAACTGAGGACGCGTTAAGTGCATATGAGGTGGTGCATTTTCAGCCGTTCGACCCAGTCCATAAACGTACAGAAGCCACCGTTAAAAACAAAGAGGGAAAAACATTCAAGGTGACCAAGGGGGCACCGCAAGTCATTTTGAAACTGTCGGCTAATGCAAGTCAAGTGAATGAAGCTGTTGAAAAAGCAGTGAATGAATTCGCGGCGCGTGGTTTTCGTTCGCTGGGCGTAGCACGCGACGAGGGGGATGGACAATGGCAGTTTTTGGGAGTCTTACCCCTGTCTGATCCACCGCGGGAAGATGCTAAAGCGACTATCGCTGCGGCGTTGGCAATGGGTGTAAAAGTTAAAATGGTGACCGGTGATGCCTTGGCTATCGCTCAAGAAACCGCTAAAGATTTAGGCATGGGTTCAAACATTCTCAACGCCACGGGCTTGGGAGACTCAGAAAAGCTAGAAAGCGCCGAAGTGTCCAATTCTATAGAGAACGCTGACGGATTCGCTCAAGTGTTTCCCGAACACAAATATCACATTGTTGATGTAATGCAAAAGCGCGGCCACATCGTGGGTATGACCGGCGATGGCGTGAACGACGCGCCCGCGCTTAAAAAAGCCGACTGTGGGATTGCGGTCTCAGGAGCAACAGACGCAGCACGTGCAGCAGCGGACATAGTGATAACCACCCCAGGTTTGGCGGTGATTATAGATGCGATAAAAGAAAGTCGGCGGATTTTCCAGCGGATGAACAGCTATGCGATATATCGTATCACCGAGACGATCCGCGTACTGCTATTCATGACGCTTGCGATCCTTGTGTTTAACTTTTACCCGCTTACTGCAGTGATGATCGTTATGTTAGCCCTGCTCAACGACGGCGCAATATTGTCCATTGCGTATGACAAGGTACACTACAAAAATCAGCCAGAGAAATGGAACATGAAAATGGTGCTGGGTGTGTCAAGTGTCTTAGGTGTCATGGGTGTCATCTCTGCCTTTGGTTTATTCTATCTTGGTGAACGCGTGTTTCATCTCGACCGGGCGCACATCCAGACATTGATGTATTTAAAACTGTCAGTAGCCGGCCACCTAACTATTTTCCTAACAAGAACACGTAAGCCGTTCTGGTCGATACGCCCAGCAAAAATTCTATGGACCGCAGTACTGGGTACGCAAATAGTGGCAACTTTAATAGCCGTTTATGGTGTGTTTATGACGCCATTGGGCTGGGGATGGGCGGGGTTTGTGTGGGGATATGCACTGTTGTGGTTCCTCGTTAATGATCGAGTAAAGTTATTGGCTTATCGAATATTCGATCCTGTCAAAAAGACGCCAGAAAAACCTAGATCTGACACTTTGCAAAACCCGCCGCCAAATGGCATACCCAAAGTAAATTAATAAGGTTGTGGTGGGATAGCAACGATTACAACAATATTGCTCAACTTTGGCATTACCCGCACTGATCAATTTAACTAATGCTCCGTGCGAATGATTTTTTTTGGATAGTATGTATCAAAACATAGAATGGTTAGCCGCATACTGTGGGAGTGTAAAATAGTAATGCTAATGATGCTTAGTTATTTGAATTGTTGGTGTTAACGTAAACTAAAAACGATTTAAGGAAAACTACCTGATGTCCCATTCGCAACCTCATCGCCAGAATCGAGTGGGTTGGTTGAGAGCGGCGGTACTTGGCGCAAATGATGGCATTGTATCAACGGCAAGCCTGATTATAGGCGTCGCCTCTGCTAATTCTAGCCATATTTCCATCGTAGTCGCCGGCACAGCAGGTCTGGTTGCTGGGGCGATATCCATGGCGGCTGGTGAGTACGTATCGGTTTGTGCTCAAGCTGACACAGAAAAAGCGGATCTATTACTAGAAAAGCAATCACTTGAAAGTGATTACGAGTCAGAAGTAATCGAGTTGGCAAAAATATATCAACAGCGCGGAGTTGAGCAGGCGTTGTCTGTGACGGTAGCGCAACAATTGATGGCTCACGATGCCCTTGGTGCACATGCTAGGGATGATATCGGTATTTCTGAGCTAACGTCAGCCAATCCATTATCTGCAGCGTTTGCCTCGGCGCTGAGTTTTACCCTCGGTGCAGTTTTGCCCTTGCTCACTGCATATTTTTACTCAGCAGATAACTTGTCCTTGATTATTGCCTTATTGTCACTGGTTTTTCTGGCCATGTTGGGTGCTGTATCTGCGTATCTGAGCGGGGCCAAAATTATAACCGGTGTCGCTAGAGTGACCTTTTGGGGGTCATTGGCAATGGTTGCGACAGCGTTGGTTGGCCTTGCTTTTAATGTAACAATTCGCTGAGTCATTTATTTTGTATAACGCTAAGCAAGGAGTATGGGATCTGTAAAGCTATCTACGTGTTTAGAATCTCTCGTGACAAGAACACGCCTATAGTGATTTTGGTGGGTTAATATTGACCTAGCTATAGGAAACATAAGTGCGTGTCGAGTGTAGCTATTCAGCTAAAACAAAAAAGCCCTCCGTAGAGGGCTAGTTGTTATTCCACTATATTTTTTAGGCTAAGATTTTACGTTTTGTGCGCATCAGTCCAATTAATCCAATGCTGAAAATAGCCAGCATGGCTGGCTCCGATACAGGTAAGGCCGCAAGTGCCGCTGCCGCAATAAACTGGTGGCCGGCTGCGGTAGGGTGTACTTGGTCCCATAACAAGTATTCATCAGGATTTGCACAAGCGGTAACGCCGTCAAAACAAGGTTCTGATACGTTAGTGAATGGATAATCATTCGGGTTAAGCGTTATGTCAAGAAAGGTACTGAACGCATCGACTTGAGTAATGTTTAATCCGCCACCAATTGTGCCAAGACTACTTGCTAACGCGGAATTAAAGGCGAAAGCCCAAGGATCTGCGATAGGCAGGTTGGGAATTAAAAAGTCCATTGCACCTGCTGCTGAGAGAGATAAAACACTATCGACGATGTTAGTGACAGCACTAAGTGGGCTGTAAGAGCCAACCGGATCGTTCTGCAGAAAATCATTACCTCCAGCCCAAATAACGTAGAGTGCATCAGGGTCTGCGACGCCACCATTTTGTGCCAGAAATCCAGGGATTTGTTGTTCAAGAACATTATCAGATCTTTGCCCGCCGATAGCGTAATTCGAACCGCCTGCATAAGCGGTAGCGGCAGATAAGCCTAGCTCGTCTGCAAGAAGTTCAACCCAAACCGGGCCATTGGAGAATCGACATTCAGAATAGGGATCTGGAGGACACGCTGCTGGGGCAAGATAAGTAAGTGCTCCTGTGTCTGACAGCGAATCGCCGAAAATATTAAGGCTGCTGATTGGTGTAGCTGACGCTGTCGCGCTGACAACTAGTAGCAGAGAAGCCGCAGTTAAAGAAATGGTTTGTTTTACTTTGCTCCCAAAAAAAATGAGACCTCTAGCGAGTGGATTGGTTATTATTTTCATTAAATTACCTTTAGGCGCGCCTTAACTAGATGACGCCATGTAGAATTTATTGTTATTTGTACCCCACGCGGATACGCATCAGCCAAGAATACCTCCAAAGCGCATAGAAGTTTTCATGCTAATGGAAGCAATGCAAATTTCGAGCCTTCTAGTAAAATCAATTACTTAACTCGATTAAAGAGGATAAGTGGAAAAAAAACGGACACTTTTTAAGCGTTTTAAGTTTGTGCGTATTGAAGAATGGCTTATCACTTTTATCAGCTACATATAGCCGTTCTTATGAAGAGTATTTAATAAGCGGTCAACCTCATATGTATCGACTGTCAGTCCGAAGATATTGCTTAAAAACAGATTTTATGTCTTTTAAATTACGCCTAAATAACGGCTTAAAGACGCTTGGACGGCAATGTGAAGTAGACAAATTCAGTCTAAAATAAGGTCACGGTTTGCGTTTTACCACTATTCATAAAACGGTTGTAAATTAATCAAAAATGAAGGGTTCTTTATTGGCTTTAGCGCGGATCCAATTCAAGGACGATCTGACTGACTTTTTCGCAAGAAGATTCTGTTCGAGTTTGTTTTTACCTGGGAAGGGGATCAAGCTCAGACCAATTAACATGGTAATTAAACCTTGCCCAGGTAAAACCAACATGATGATCCCACATACGACCAAGCCTATGCCAACGATAATTTTTGCCATTTTAACGATGAAGATTATACTGCTTTTGCCCACCGATAGATGAGGAAGAATGCTAGCCTTATTATCTTTGATCCTTCTACGGATAAAGTATCGTTTATCCATGTGTGTAATGATGTAACTCATCAATATAAAATAACCAATAGAAACCGTTGTCGTTAGCAAAATGGTTAAGAATATAAAATTTGCGCCAAATGTCTCAGTTAAATAGGTTGCAATATTGTTGTAATATTCTGTTAGCACTTTGTTTTCCGAAATTGATTTAGATGCACATTATTTGAGTTGGATTTTATGCAAATAGTTGAAGAATGGGTTGAATGGATTAACATCCATTGGGTAACCATAATAGTTGTTTTGCATATTGGCTTGTCCATTATGACATCGTTACATGTACTTCTGTTCAAAGAAAACGAACGAACATCATTAGCGTGGATTGGATTGGTTATATTTTCGCCCGTCGTGGGCAGTCTATTTTATTGGCTGTTTGGTATAAACCGTATTAAACGCTCAGCGCAGAAAAAACATCCACAAATACTTAAGCAAGATTTTCGCTCTCAAGAAAAACCTAATAAAATACCCCATCTACCTAATCATTGGCATCCGGCAATCATTGCAGGACATACCATCCATCCCGTTGACTATGTTTCAGATAATAGCGTTGAACCGCTGATTAATGGTGATACAGCTTACCCTGAAATGATTCAATCTATTCATAGCGCGAAACGCTATATCGTTTTATCGAGTTATATATTCGACTGCGATTCACTTGGACGTCAATTTGTAAATGCTTTGTCTGATGCGCATCAACGAGGTGTTATCGTTAACGTTTTATTGGACGGTGTTGGCATTGGCTATAGCTGGCATAAATCAGACAGAGCGTTAAAGAAACTAGGGGTAAAGACTGCTCGTTTTTTACCTGCCATTTCGCTTACCAGTATTCGTTTTATTAATTTACGAAACCACCGAAAAATACTCTGCGTAGATGGTGAAGTGGCCTATGTAGGTGGGATGAATATAAGTAAAGATAATGAGGTGAAATCGGCAGAACACCCCATTGATGATATTCATTTTAAAGTGATGGGGCCGGTGATTGATCAGATTAGCCAGGTATTTGTAGAAGATTGGTTTTTTGCGACGGGTGAATTAATTGAATTTCCCTCTTTCGTGCAAAATGCAATGAAGCAACCAAGCAATAAACCGGTTGTCGCCCGGGTCATTCAAGATGGTCCAGATGAAGACCATAATAAAATACGTTGGACCTTGGTTAACGCATTAGTTTGCGCCCAAACCAGTGTGAAAATTATGACCCCCTATTTTATACCAGACCAGACATTAATGACTTCTCTACACGCAGCTGCATTGCGCGGTGTATCAGTGGAAATAATTGTGCCTCAACACAGTAACATTCCTTTTGTGGATTGGGTGATGGAAGCAAATTTCTCGCGCATAATTGAACATGGTGTAAAAATTTATAAAAACAAAAGGCCGTTTGACCACAGTAAAATTGTTGTTATCGATGATATTTGGTCATTTGTGGGCTCCACCAACTGGGATGCCAGAAGTTTGGAGTTCAATTTTGAAATCAATCTAGAATGTTTTGATAAACAACTAAATGCCAAGTTGAGCGCTTTTTTTAACTCGAAAAAACAAAATACATTACAGGTTTCGCAAGAGGGAATTAACGATTTACCGTCCTATAAGAAAATTCGCAACAACTTGTTTCGTTTATTTTCACCTTATCTTTGATAAGGTCCATAAACGAGTAAATCTCACTGTAATGCTGTTTGTTAAAGGCCAAGATATTCATGCTTAAGAGTCGTTATAGTCCAGTGGAATCCTTAAAAATAATGGGGCATGCACCCAACCAAGTGATGGGGCCAAACATTGAGCTACTGCTGTGGAATGTTTTTAAATGCAAAAAAAAGGGCTGGTTAGAAGATTTCAAAACACTCACGTGTGACAAAGATTTAATTCTTTTGCAGGAAGCGATATTAAATTCCCCCTTTGATATCGATTTTAAAAAGTCGTTACAGCATCAGTGGATGATGGCGCGTAGTTTCAAGAACGTAAAAACGAATATTGTAACGGGTGTTAAAACGGGATCGACTGTTGCGGCGCAGCAACATTATTTTTCGGTGTCAAAGTATAGTGAACCTGTTTCACAGACAAAAAAAATGTTGTTAGCAACTTTATATCCGTTACCCACATTAGGGCAGTCGTTGCTCGTAGTGAACTCCCATCTTATTAACTTTGTTTCTTTCGAAAAATTTAGGGCGCATTTGGATCAAGTTTTCCACACGTTGGAGAATCACAATGGGCCCATATTGTTAGCCGGTGATTTTAATACTTGGAATGGGAAAAGATTGCGCTATTTTAATCAGCTCGCAATGTCGTTTTCGTTAGAGGAGGTGAAAATGGACCGTAAGCCTAGGTTAAACCATTTATTTCAGCATCTTGACCATATCTACTTTCGCGGATTAGAGGTTGTGAATGCCCACGTGCATACGAATATTCACTCTTCTGATCATTATCCAATCAGCTTGTCGTTGCATACACTAAATCCAGTTGCTATAAAGTAACCTAGGTTTGATTATTACTGATCCCATAGGGGCCATTTTAACAATGCGTTGTAGAGGTGTTTTACTGATGATAGGTAAGACAGGCTTATTTTATACTGCCAACCACTGCTGACGAAAAGCTATACTCTTAGTGTTTCGTACGCTCTTCATTCGCGCTATTTGGATCCTATTTTTATCTATGTGAAATTTTATTTATCAACTAGATATTCAAGGTGAATTTAAAGGGTCAGACGGGTATTACAAACAGTAATGTCATGATAGCTACAGGTGTTATTTACTTCGCTTAATATGGATTGTTAAGGATAACAGCATGCAATTTAAAACATCGTTAAATGCGCCTCTGGGTATTATCCCCCAGATCGAGCTCTATATCTTTGATGTATTGCTCATCCATCGTTTCGTAATGAACGAGTCAAAACATCTCAATACCGCCAAAATTTTATACTTTTTCGATGTTGCAATAACAGTCTTCCTACCCGTAATAATGATTGGAAAGTGGATTTTCAGGCAACTATGTTTGCTTTATCTGAATGATTCAACTCAGAATTATAAACATGCAGCCTTAGGTTTTTTCAATAGAAAACGTTGGTAAATGTTGCGCGTAGTGCGCATACGGTGACCAGCCAAAAATTAAACGAAAAATCGATTTAAAACGATAAACTGCCAGGAAAAGGACACACACATGGATAAAATAGCACCCCCTAAATTTATAAGAAATCCGATTGCGGTATTGGTTACACTTTCTTTGGGCCTTACGATCCCAATTGTTTGTGCTCAGGAAATTGAAGAAGAAGTAGAAACATTACGCCTAGAAACTATTACGGTTAAAGCGCAAAAACGAAAACAAAATATGCAAGCAGTGCCTGTGTCAGTTAGTGCTATTTCCGGTAAGCAGATGACTGAAGCTGTGCTACAAGATGTGTTTGATGTTACAGCGGGTGTGCCGGCGTCATCGGCATTTCAAACGCAGAATGTGACTAATTCAAGCTTTTCAATACGTGGAATTGGCACTTCTTCACAGAACTTTGGTTTAGAGTCGTCAGTTGGGCTTTATGTTGATGGAGTTTATCGTGCACGTCAGAGCTCTATGGTCAACAACCTCGTCGATATTGAAGCTGTAGAAGTGCTACGCGGTCCTCAAGGAACTTTATTTGGTAAAAATACGCCATCAGGTGCAATGTTGATCCGTACTGTAGCCCCTGATCATATTGGCGCTAACAATTTTGTCGAAGCAACAGTCGGTAATTACGGCTTAGTGAATTATTCCGGTGCTGCATCAATTTCTGCCATTGATAATGTTCTCGCTTTTCGTTTTACGGGCTTTGGTAGTCAACGTGACGGCTTTGTTAGCGATGTTAACTTCGGTGATGACGTACTAAATGATAGAGATCGTTGGGGGGGCAGGTTACAAGCCCTATATACGCCAAATAAAGATGTATCCGTTCGAATCATTGCAGATTATTCAGAGATAGATGAAGTATGCTGCGCTGCTCCAGTACAGATGAGTAATGCTAAAGCGACTGGAATTGAAGGTAAATTTGGTTCGGATAGTTTGCTATCACAAGCGCCATTTAACGCGACTATTTTTGACGGCGATGATTTTTTTGAGCGAGAGGTTGCGCTTTCGTTTTTACCAGAGTCAAGCATGAAAGATCGTGGTTTGTCAGCTGAGATTAACTGGAATATTGATAAACAATACACGTTGGTATCGATTTCTGCTTATCGCAACTTTGACTCTGTTGACAATATTGATAGTGACTTTACCGATGCCGATTTGTTTGGCACTCGCAATGATTCACAACAGCGCTCTTTTTCTCAAGAGTTACGCATTGATTATAACGGTGAAAACATGTCGGGCATACTCGGCGCCTACTATTTTCATCAGAATCTAGATTTGGATTACAGCTTGTACACGGGGGAGCAATTCAATGAGTTTTTTCTGTCAGGCTTCGCTCAAGGAGCGTTTAACGACTTACTTGCTGGCATCGATAGCCTGAGTGCTTCAACTAATGGGCTTATTGCTGCGTCGGCTGCACCTGCGCCTGCTTTTTCGACATTTGATCACATTGCTAAACAAACACACGAAAGTTATGCGATTTTCGGGCAGGTTGATTATCAACTAACTGAAAAGTTTACCCTCACCGCTGGTTTGCGCTACACCGATGAAAGTAAAGACTTATCAACGGTCTTTACTGAGAATTTAGCGGACGATTCCTTATTCCCTACGTTTTTTACTTCTGTGGGTGATCCTGAAAATCCGACTTCAATTGTTCCAGATACACTACTTTATGGCGCCGCGGTGGCTGGAAATGTATTAACGGGCATTCAAACGAATGTTATTGATATTACTAGCCCCGAAGGGCAGGCGGCTCTTACTGCTTTAACGCCATTTCAAAGTGTAGGGTGGGGGTTTAATCCTCTTGGTGCTATTACCGCAAACAGGTCAGATATTGCAGATTCGTTAAGCGATGATCAAGTAACTGGGACCTTAAAACTGAGTTACTTCCCAGACCGGAATACCTTGCTTTATGCGTCGTACGGTACCGGATATAAGTCTGGTGGAACGAATACGGATAGGATAGCAGAGGGTTTTGATCCTATTTTTGGGGCGGAAACCTCGCGGGCTTTCGAACTAGGTCTTAAGAAAGACTTCCCTGCACATGATTTGCGGGTCAATGTTGCTGTTCACTCAACTGTAGTAGATGATATACAAGCCAGTACATTTACGGGCACCGGCTTTAATCTGCAAAATGCAGGTGATTATAAGACCTCAGGTTTGGAAATCGAGTTGACGTGGTTACCAACAGACACGGTACAAGTCGATTTTGTTTACGCTCGTGTCAATGCTGAATACGATAACTTTATGCGAGGAAATTGCTGGACTGCATATACCTGGCATACTGGTATAGCTGATCCAGGACAGGAAAGCACCGATCCGGCAGCCCCTAATCCATATTGTGACCGTTCAGGTGATCGACCAGGTGGCGAGCCTGAAGACTATGCGATGATTAAGGTCAAGAAAGATTTTGCTATTCGAGATGATATCAACGCTTATGTGGTAGCCGAATTTAGTTACACCGGCGACATCGTTTTGGACGGCAGCAATGATCCCTTTGCGGTTCAAGATTCATACAACTTGCTTAATTTGCGCTTTTTTATGAACTTCGAAAAATACGATATGGACTTGGTCTTTTGGGGGCGTAACGTATTGGACGAGGAATATCTTAATCACATAGATTTCAACACCCCCCTGCAAGAAGGCAAACTCAACGCCTATATATCTGATCCTGCTACGTTTGGGGTAACATTACATAAGCGCTTTTAATGACTAGATAAGGGGATGAACAGAAAAAAATAACCGGCTTATGCCGGTTATTTTTTACGTCAATTAAAGCCCAAATATGTATTTATCACTCGGTACTAAAAAATTAGTATCGTTGTTTTGCATCACTGCCAGCGTGCATCCTTTGCAATGTCTATGTTGTTGCGAGTTGTCGTTATGAAAGGATGGTCTTTTACATATATTTCCAGCCCCGACTTTAATGCTAATTGATAATACTTAAGGGCTTTTTTATATCGTCCTTTTGCCTGCCATGCACTGCCTAAGTTAGAACGAGTTGTCGCAACAGACGGATGATTTTCACCAAAATTATCAAGACTATTTTCTAGGGCTAACTCGTAATATTCAATGGCCTTATCGTACTCTCCTTTCGCCTGCCACGCGCTACCTAGATTGCTTCGCGTAGTGGCCACATTGGGATGGTTTTCACCCAAGGTTAAGATATAAGTTGCCAGAGCTTGTTGATAATATTCGATCGCCTTGTCGTATTCGCCTTTTGCTTGCCATGAATTGCCTAAATTGTTCTGCCTGATGGCGACAGAGGGATGGTCTTTACCAAGCATTAAAATGCCACTTTTTAAAGCCTGTTCATAATATTCAATGGCTTTGTCATATTGGCCTAAAGATTTGAATACACTCCCTAAATTACTGCGTCTTTTGGCCACTGAAGGATGGTTTTCACCAAAGTTTTTAATGCCTCCTTCAAGGGCTAACTCATAATATTTAATCGCCTTGTCGTATTCACCTAATGATTCCCATGCACTGCCTAAATTACTGCGCCTAATCGCGACTGAAGGGTGATCTTCACCAAATGTTTTGATCCCACTGGCAAGCGCTAATTGATAATATTCGATGGCTTTATTGTATTGTCCTTGAGCTGCCCATAAACTAGCTAAATTACTACGCCTAATTGCAACCGAAGGGTGATCTTCACCTAAGGTTTTGATTCCACTATTAAGCGCTTGTTCGTAATACTTAATAGCTTCACGATATTGCCCTCTGGCTTTTAATATCCGGCCGAGACTACTGCGTATTTCAGCGACATCAGGATGATCTTCACCTAATATTTGTATATTGCTGGCCAACGCCTGTCCATAAAACTCAAAAGCTTTATCGTATTGACCTTTTGCCAGCCAAAGGCTACCTATATGACTACGCGTTGTAGCCACAATAGGGTGCTCTTCGCCAAAAGATCGTCGCGCACCTTGCAATGCTAATTCATAATATTCACTGGCTTTTTCGTACTGACCTTGAGCCTGCCATGCACTGCCTAAATTATTGCGAATTTTTGCCACGTCAGGGTGGTCTTCCCCAAAGATAAGTAGCGCTTGGTGAAGCGCTAATTCGTAATATGCGACCGCTTTTTCGTATTGACCTTGTACTTGCCATAGACTGCCAAGTAACCTTCGCGTGCGAGCTACATCTGGGTGTTCTTCTCCATAGGTTTGTATATCACTTGCCAGCGCCTGCGTATAATATGCCATGGCTTTATCATATTGGCCTTTTTCCTGCCAAACGCTGCCAAGCCGTCTACGAGTGCTTGCCACGTCAGGATGACTATCTCCAAATGTCAGAAGACTACTGGCAAGGGACAACTCATAATATTCAATCGCCTTATCGTATTGGCCTTTCGCTTGCCACAGGCTGCCAAGCAAGCTTCTTGTCACCGCTACGTTTGGGTGTTCTTCTGTAAAAATTTGTGTATCACTTGCCAAGGCCTGTTCGTAATACTCTAATGCAATTTCATACTGACCTTTTTCCTGCCACGCGCTGCCGAGCTGACGGCGAATGCTCGCCACGTCAGGGTGCCTTTCGCGGAATGTTAAAAGGCTAGTGGATAACGCCAGTTCATAAAATTCAATCGCTTTCTCGTACTGACCGTTTGCCTGCCACAGGCTGCCAAGTAGTCTGCGTGAAACCGCTACACTGGGATGTTCCATCCCAAACGTTTTTATATCACTTGCCAAGGCTTGTTCATAATATTCCAAGGCTTTTTTATACTGTCCTTTTTCCTGCCAAGCGCGTCCCAGTTGCCGACGTGTGCTTGATACATCAGGATGGTCTTTACCAAAGGTACGAACGTTAATGGCAAGGGCTTTTTCGTACTGTTCAATTGCCTTGGCATACTCGCCTTTTGCTTCCCATGCACTGCCTAAACTATTACGTATAATGGCTACCGAGGGATGGTTCACACCAACTGAACGAACACTGCTGGTTAACGCTAATTGGTAATAGTGAATTGCTTTGCCATATTGGCCAAGTGTTTGCCATGCGCTCCCTAGTTTATTGCGTCTTGTCGCTACGGTTGGGTGGTTATCACCAAGGTTTGAAATACCACTTTGCAACGCGAGTTCGTAATACTTGAGTGCTTTTTTGTACTGACCTTTTGCTTCCCAAGCACTGCCTAAATTACTGCGCCTTATGGCAACTGAGGGATGATCTTCTCCGTAGGTGGAAATGCCATCTTCAAGGGCTAATTCAAAGTTGCGAATGGCTTTGTCGTATTCCCCCTTGGCTTGTAAAACCAGCCCGATATTGCTGTGTATAGTTGCAATGAACGAATGATTTTGTTTTACATTAAGAAGGCTGCTAGCGAGCGCTAATTCATAATAATCAATTGCTTTGTCATATTGCCCTTTGGCATACCAGACCAAGCCTAAATTACTTCTTATTGACGCCACCTCTCGGTGGTCTTTACCAAAATAATCTAGGGTGCTGGCAAGGGCCAATTCATAATAGAAAATAGCTTTGTCGTATTGGCCCTTAGCTTTCCAAGCGAGCGCTAAGTTATTGTGGATTGTTGCTACATTTGGATGCGCTTTACCATAGGTTTCAATATTACTGGCAAGCGCTTGTTGAAAGTATTCAATGGCTTTGTCGTATTCGCCTTTAGTATACCACGAGCTTCCTGACTGACTGAGTATCGTTGGTGTTTCGTTCTGATCATTTTGCGCGGAAAATACGGTTACAGGATAAACTGCAACTATCAGGACAAATAGTATGGTTTTTGTGATTTTGGGTGAACATTGCATCCATATTTTTGCTTGCTGCTCACGCTTAACTAACATTTTAAATTGACTACTACGTTTTCCGTTCATACGCATTCAATTACCAAGTCGCTTATTAACTCACTCTGAAATAAAATGATAAAATAGCTGACACGATTAAAGATGGTGAGTTTGCACCTTACTTGATGTTGTCAGATCATATCGTCGTTATTTGTTCACATTTCAAGAAAGAAAAGAATCAATACACAAAGGTATCCGAGACACAGCATCCTAGCTTCTCAAGTTGTATCTTAGTAAGTCTGTTTGGAATGTCTATCATTCAATGCTATTAGCGCAACGAATATACAATATTAATTGCTTGTAAGGGGGTAATTTAAGCCTTATTCACAGCAAAATTTACTTGCCAAGTTATACTGCAATTTAACTATTCCCTTATAACGCTGGGCGGGAACGGTTGAGTGCGAGTAAATGATCTATATTAAACATTATCAATTATTTAAATATTTGAGTGGGGATGGGTGATAGACGGACCGTTCAAGAACAAATAGATACAAGTACAGAGGACTCAGTTGAGATTGTGAAAAGTCATTTGTCAGCATGACACAGTGCTGAAATTTTGAGTAATGTGATAAGCGTTTTCCACAAGCTCGCACAGACGTGATCCCTAGTATAATATTATGCGTTGATTATCAATCTGAAGCAGAATAAAACCGGTGGTTCCGTTGACCATTAGTCGTCGCGATAATAAAGACAGACAATTACGATCGGGGGGGCTATTTTGATTAACATATCAGCTATATGTTTGATAATGAACGTTAATCTATGAGGATTTGGTTAACGTTTAATTAGTTCTATCACTGGGAAATTCAATACAGTTGTGGTTGTCACAGAGGAATAAATAGTTAATGGCGATTTCCAAGTTATGGGTCGACGAATTCGATTATCGGCGCAATGTGTTAAAGGCTGTGTTAATCGTAATAATATTTGCTGGCTGCATTTTTATAGTCAATAACTGGCTAATGGGTTTTAAAGTCTATGCGGTAATTCAATTAGGCCTAGTCCTCCTGGCGCTTGGTATCCTTACTATCCATCAGAAAACCCCTAATCTTACGTTATGGTCTTCAGTTTTTTTGCTTGCCTTATATTCAGTAATATTGATTGGAATATATAGTACTTCGTTTAATTCAACCCTATATACGTGGTTATATATTATCCCCGTTTTATCGTATCTGTTGCTTGGCATTAAATTAGGCAGTCTATTTACCATCGTCTATTTGGGAGCTGGGGTGGGTATGCTTATTTTCGCTCATTTACTCAGTAATCCTGATATCAATCCTATTGCTATTGTTAATATTGCTTTATGTCTGACGGCAATTTGGGTGTTATCTTATACCTACGAATTTAAAAGGGCTGCTATGATAAAACGCTTGCAGCAGATGGCAGCCATTGATCCGTTAACGGGCTTAAACAATCGTCTGCATCTTGATTCCATCTTTGAAATACTGTGTCAAAGTGTCCCCGAAAAGCAGCAATCCGTGTCAATGTTGTTGCTAGACTTGGATCATTTTAAACGAGTTAATGATCGATACGGTCACGATATGGGTGATGCGGTACTGGTGAAGGTATCTAAGTTGATAAATGATATGCGTCGTCGAAACGACTGGGCTTTTCGTTTTGGTGGTGAGGAATTTTGTCTGCTAATACCTGATACAAGTGAGCTACAGATACAACAAATCGCTGAACGTTTAAGAAAGGCAGTAGAAAAAGATATAACCATCGATAATTGTACACTGAATATTACTGTCAGTATTGGGGTTGCCCGTTGGCCTGCGGATGGGAGTAGTTTAGCGCAGATTTATAAGACTGCCGATGGTCGACTTTATCAAGCAAAAGAACAGGGACGGAATCACATCATTACTCGCTAAGTTATTGCAATTATAATTGCAATTATTATTGCTATCTTCGCTAAACTATTTCCAATGTATTTTTGTATTCACGCACCCAGTAAAGGCTGTTGCTTAAGGGTGTGATACTGAAGCGCAAGCGTTAAACAATGGCGCAGAGGTGTGTGCTTAATTATGCAGGTTAGGGGAATGGTTATCGCTCTATTGCCTTCGTAAACGAAGTCTTTTGGATAAAGCTCTTTGAACGTCTCAAGTAAAATTGTTTGGCAATGGAAGTACACCTTGATGAAATTCGGATCCTTGGCTTTCCAGCCTATTCGAATGGCGCTGCCACCTTTAACTTTATAACTTGCTTCCCCCCATTTTAGCGTTTCCTCAACAGGATTTAATTCATTCTCGTTGGCGAGCGAAAATATTAATTGTCTAACGGACATAAACTGGCTGACTGCTTGTGGTGGATAGCGCGCCAATAATGCTTGAATATCGTTATTCATGATTTTTTCTGCCTTATTTCGTCATTGAACAATAAACATCTTAATGACGATATTCAAATATGTGAGGCTACTGACAATAATTCTATTGCGTAGAACTTTATAAATTGCCATTACGTTATATAAATACGCAATTGTTTGCTGATTTACCCATGAATACGTATGTAGTCTGCTGTTCGAAGCATGTGCTCAAGGGTATCATTTGTGATTAAATTGTTAACGTTTTAAGCTAAGTTTTACAATACTGTGTGAATTGCAGTGAGTGAAATGTGCGGCTGTTCTAGGATATCGAAACCATGTATGCACACATTCAAAAATATAATAATAGAGGCCGAATATTTAGTCTAATATTTATGGCCGCAGGATTACTAGCTTGTTCATATGAATTACAAACCCAGACAGACCAGCATTCAAAGGAAACTATCGATAAGGTGAAAGCCCCTGATGTAAGAAACGGTAAGCCAGTGGTTTATCAGGTGTTTACCAGACTGTTTGGTAATACAAATACCACCAACAAGCCTTGGGGCACCATTAACGAAAACGGTGTGGGTAAGTTTAGTGATTTTACTGATACAGCGCTTAAAGGAATTAAGGAGCTTGGAGTAAGCCACATTTGGTATACCGGCGTGCCGCACCATGACGTGATTACCGATTACACTGAATTTGGCATTTCGCAAGATGATCCTGATGTGGTGAAAGGGCGCGCGGGTTCGCCTTATGCCGTGAAGGATTATTACTCGGTTAATCCTGATCTTGCTGATAACCCCGCTAACCGCATAGCGGAATTTGAAGCATTGATAAAGCGCACACATGCCAACGAAATGCGTGTGATCATTGACATTGTTCCGAATCACGTCGCTCGAAATTATCAGTCGCTTGCCAAGCCTGATGGGCTAACGGATTTTGGTGAAAATGATGATACGTCTGTGGAATACGCCCAGAATAACAACTTCTATTATGTCGTTGGTCAAGATTTCAAAGTACCTATGGGTGTTGACGGTTACCGACCTCTTGGGGGCGAATCCCATCCTTTAGCTGATGGTAAGTTTATAGAGTCACCGGCTAAGTGGACCGGTAATGGTTCACGCAAGGCGCAACCCGATGCAAATGACTGGTACGAAACGGTTAAAGTAAATTATGGCGTAAAGCCTGACGGTAGCTTTGATTTCGACACCTTACCCGATAGTTATCGCGATAAAAATATTAGCGAGCATGTGGCATTTTGGGCGGACAAAACAGTGCCGAATTCATGGCTTAAATTTCGTGACATCACACAATATTGGCTCGCCAAAGGGGTAGATGGTTTTCGATATGATATGGCTGAGATGGTGCCGGTTGAATTTTGGAGTTACCTTAATTCACAGATTAAACAAACTAACCCTCAGGCGTTTTTACTAGCTGAAGTCTACAACCCAGACAAATATCGAGATTACATTGCCTTAGGCAAGATGGATTATCTATATGACAAAGTTGGATTTTACGACAGTTTAAAAGGTGTAATGCAAGAAACATCCCCAACTTCAGTGTTGATTGATGCGCAAGCGAGCGTGATGGACATCGAGCAACATATGCTGCATTTCCTTGAAAACCATGACGAGCAGCGGATCGCGAGCCCGGAATTTGCTGGCACCAGTGAAAAAGGCAAACCGGCGCTAGTCGTATCAGCGTTGATTAGTCGCTCGCCCACGCTTATCTACTTTGCTCAAGAAGTAGGGGAGGATGGCAGCGAGAACATGGGTTTTGGTTTACCGTCTCGCACCACCATATTTGATTATGCCGGCGTACCCGCTTATCAGCGCTGGACGAATCAAGGTAAATTTGATGGTGCAATGCTTTCATCTCAAGAGCGAGAATTGCGGGAATACTATCGCCGAGTGTTAGTCATTTCAGCGAGCCAGATTGCAATGCAGGGTGAATATGTTGACCTACATAAGGTCAATATCGCGTTAAACGGTGATTACGACGAAACGCTTTTCGCCTATACCCGTTTTCATCCTTTGCAACAAATGGTTGTGGTGAGTAATTTCGCACAAACCCCAAAACGTTTTGAATTAACGGTACCGCTTAATATGATTCAAAAGTGGGATGTTAATGATGGCCGTTATCAGATGACTGATTTACTTACTGGACAAAAAATAGATTTTGTCGTGGAAAATCAAAAAGGTCATATCTCAATGGGCTTAGGATCGTTACAATCTATGGTATTGAGTCTCGCCGTATAAAGTGGGCAGGCTCTATTTTTAGCTAAGTAACTGAATAAGGCGGGTTGTAATGGGTATGTGGACACGTAGCGCGAGTAGAATGTTGCTATCGATTATGGTTGTCATTGTTGCGCTAATGGGTGTTTCTGGCTGCGGACAAGTAGAACAACGGCCTTCAACCGCTGCGCCCAATGTATCCGTTTTGCCTTATCCATTTCTCATTCCAGGTCTTGACCGTCAGCGCATTGTGCGCTTGTATTTACCACCAAATTACAACAATGAAACGCAATCTTATCCCGTTATATACATGCACGACGGTCAAAACCTCTTCGACAACGCAACGGCATACGCTGATGAGTGGGGAGTGGACGAAAGCCTGAATGCATTGGCTAAAAAATCTGGGCGAGAATTTATCGTTGTTGGTATCGATAATGGCGGTGACTTTCGCATGAACGAAATGAGTCCATGGCCCAATGAGCGGTTCGGTGAAGCGCAAGGTGACGAGTATATGCAATTGATAGTTGAAGTCGTAAAGCCGTATATTGATAGTAATTATCGCACCCTAAGTGATGTGCAAAATACCGCTATAATAGGGAGTGCGATGGGCGGATTAATGTCTCATTATGCTGTTCATAATTATCCTGATGTATTTGGTAAGGCGGGCATGTTTTCACCGTCCTATTGGTATTCACAGGACGTGTTTAGTGATACCAAATTGCATCGAGCAAATAATAAGGCGCGCTTATTTATGTTATATGGCAGCGGTGAAGGGGATGGAATGATTTCTGATGCGGACAAAATGCAGCGACTATTGAAACAACAAGGTCATCCTCGCAATAACATGAAGTTTGTCAGTGTGCCACAGGGCAAACACAACGAGCAATTATGGGGTCAGTCTTTGACCGATGCAATTAAGTGGTTATTTCAAATTCACTGATAAAACGAGTTAATTTAAGTGCTACTTTAGATAAGATAATATAGCTAAAACACACATTTCAAATGGACGGAAAATGACACTACGATCTATCGGCTTATGCCTGCTGCTTTTGACATTCTCGGTTTCAAGCAGCGAGTATTTATCTCACTCGCTTAATGGGCAAGTACTGCAAATTCAAACCGATGAAGGCGAGCTGAGCATTACTGCGTTGGCTGATGACGCATTCGAAGTGTTTTATCAGCCAATTGATGTGAAGCAATTACCTTCGTTTGCCATTGACGGGGTAGCAAAACCTGCCAAGTTAACGATATCAAATGAGGCTGAAACCATTATTTTCTCAGCCCTAGGCATACGTGCTGAAATTGAAAAATCTCCATTGCGCATTCGTTATTACCGGGACGATAAGTTGCTATTGGCTGAACAAAGTGGTTTGTTTATCAATGATAAACAGCGCGGCTTTAGCTTTGACTTACAAAAAAATGAAAAGCTACTCGGTGGAGGGGAACGAATTGTAGGGATGGATCGACGTGGTCAGCGTTTTCCGTTATATAACAAAGCCCATTACGGCTACACCACTGAATCAAAACAAATGTATTTTGGTTTGTCAGCGGTCATGTCGAGCAAAAAATACGTTTTGATATTTGATAATTCGGCTAGTGGTTATATGGATTTAGGTGCTACAAATTCTGATGAGATGCGTTTTGAGGCTATGGGCGGGCGTACTAGTTACATTGTGGTGGCGGGGGATACCTATCCGCAGCTTATTGAGCACTATGTTACCGTAACCGGAAAACAACCACTGCCTCCGCGTTGGGCACTGGGTAGCTTCGCTTCACGTTTTGGGTATCGAAGTGAACAAGAAGTGCGTGATACGGTCAAGCTATATCAGGATTCTGGTTTTGGATTAGATGCCATTGTGCTCGATTTATATTGGTTTGGAGCTGATATTAAAGGCCATATGGGAAATTTAAGCTGGGATAATAAGGCGTTTCCTACGCCACTGAAAATGATCAGTGATTTGCGCCGCGATGGCGTTAAAACAATATTGATTACCGAGCCTTTTATCTTATCGTCATCAAAAAAATGGCAAGATGCGGTGAGCAATAATGCACTGGCACTGAATGACGAAGGTAAGCCTTATCAGTTTGACTTCTATTTTGGCAACACTGGCTTAGTGGATGTATTTGATCAAGATGCACGAGATTGGTTTAACCTAACCTATACCGAACTTTTCAAGCAAGGCGTTGCAGGCTGGTGGGGGGATTTGGGCGAACCTGAGGTACACCCCAGTGATATGTTACATAATCTGAACGGTATCGTTGCCACAGCTGATGAAGTTCACAATGCCTATGGACATAAATGGGCTGAGCAAGTCTACCAACACCAACTTTCATTAGCGCCCAATGCGCGCCCGTTTATTATGATGCGTTCTGGTTTCGTTGGCTCACAGCGCTATGGAATGATCCCCTGGACCGGTGATGTGAGTCGCTCTTGGGACGGCTTAAAGCCTCAGGTCGAGTTGTCACTGCAAATGGGTTTATTCGGATTGGCCTACACCCATTCTGATTTAGGCGGATTCGCTGGTGGGGAGGTTTTTGACCCGCAGATGTATATAAGATGGCTACAATATGGCGTATTTCAGCCAGTGTTTAGACCTCACGCTCAAGATAATATAGCCCCTGAGCCAGTCTATCATCAAGGCAAAACCAAAGAAATATTGCGCTCTTATGTTGAATTACGCTACGCCATGTTGCCTTACAATTATTCGTTAGCATATGAAAATAGTTTAACGGGCATGCCACTAATGCGTCCGATGTTCTTTGAGGATGAGAGTGATCTGACTTTGATTGACGAAAAGGATCAATATTTTTGGGGCGATGCGTTATTGGTAAAACCGATCACCAGCGCAAATATGCAAGAAGTGAGTGTTAAGTTACCCAAAGGTACCTGGTTTAACTTTTGGAGCGATGAGCGTTACGACGGTGGCCAAACCATCACCGTCACCACGGATATTAAACTATTACCGGTATTTGCTCGAGGTGGGGCAATCATACCGATGACGACACCGGTACTGAGTACTGATAACTATTCTACTGAGTCGTTGGATTTACATTATTATGCTGATCAAAGCGTTCCTCACTCTAGTGGCGTTATGTACAACGATGATGGTAAAAACCGGCACGCGATACGAGACGGTACATTTGAAACGTTAACGTTCTCTGCCAAGCGTGGGAAAGATGCAAAGGGAGACCATGACACACTTGAATTCAGTTTAAATCGAAAAGGAACCTTCAAAGGTATGCCAAGTAACCGCATGATCACTTTGTGGGTTCATAACTGGTCGCAGAATATTAATCAGGTGAAGGTTGGTGAAAATCAACTAGAGTTGATCGAGGACAAAACGGCGTTTTTAAATGCTAACCGCGGGGCAAGGTGGGACAGTGAGAGCAATACGCTTGAAATGAAATTTAGTTGGCAAAAAGACAGTGTTGTATTCGTACAGTAATGTTGTTGCTGGCGTCGAGTTTAGTTTTGTTAATTACACATTATGAAATGAGGGCGGCAATAATTCTGGTCAAGACGTGACCGCCCGTTATTTCAATAATAATCAAAATGCCGATAACAAATATTTCATCGTTTAAGTTGGTAAGTTTTGCGCTCTGCGTTACTTTAAGTATTAGCGTCAAATTTTGGCGTTGTAAAACGGGTCATTAAGCCAAAGAGAATGGACTGCTTGAAATATCGAAAAGGCGTTTTAGTTGCTTCAATTTTGTTAATGAGTCAAGTTGCAATCGGCAGTGAAAAGCAGACTTTAAAGGCGTGCGGTCATCACGATTACGCTCCCTGGAATTGGTTAGACGGGGACAATATTGTCGGTGTTTGTGCCGAAGTGGCCACGCAACTTTTCGGTGAGCTTGGTTATCACGTCGATTTGACGTATGTGGGCCCATGGAAGCGCTGCCAGCAATTAATTGAACAGGGCGATGTCGATCTCAATATATGTTCTTTCATAAATTTAGAACGTAAAAGCTATTCTGTTTTTTCTGCAATACCCATGGCAACCAATGAAAATGCACTGTTTGTAAACAAAGAACGCTATTTTGATTACGAAGGACCAGAATCGTTAAATGCAAAGTTTATCGGCTTAGTCCATGGTGTCAGTCTTGGTAGCACGCTAGATAATCATTTACTTAATAATAGCTACGTAATTCGAGTCGCAAACCACCAGAGCTTATTTTCAATGCTCGCGTTACAAAGAATTGATGCAGTGATTGTTGGGCGCCAATCTGGGCAACATCTGCTTAACCTATATGATTTAAATACGCAAATAGTTGATGTACCCACGCCTTTACTAACAGGTAACTTATTTTTCTCCATGTCAAAAGAATCTCCGCATATTGGCTTACTTGATGACGTGGAAAAGGTCTTAGCTTCGGAACAATACCGCGTATGGTTATCAAGCCTCTTAGAGAGGTACTCCTTCAAACATAAGGCGTTTGTACACAGTAAGACGTTAGCGATGGATAACCCCCCTAAGGTAGCGCCTGAAAATTAACCGCAATTTTTCAGGTGATAAATATGCTCTAGTACGTATTGATATACATATCTATACTGGTTTTGCTCTACTGGATTATTATATGCTGTCGCTAAGTCATCGAAAGGGAGTGAGACAATGAGAAAATTAATTGTCTTGTCGTTATTATGTTTCGCAACGATTCAAAATATTGCGGCGCTTAATGCACAATCAAATCACACTGATTTGCTTACACAAAGCACAAAACAGATCATTCCAGCAAAAAATACTGCACAATCTGAAAAAAAAATCACGCGTAAGCCAGCTCCTACGATAATGAATTTCCGCTGTGACGGTCGGCAATATTGTGCGCAAATGACATCTCGAGCCGAAGCCGAGTATTTTTTGCAGCATTGCCCCGATACTCGTATGGACGGTGATAACGACGGTGTTCCTTGTGAAAATGACAGTCGTTTTTAAAAAAACATGCGATTTTAATTAATAAAATTCAAATAATAGTGCTTTATTCTTTCGTTTATTCGTTAATCTTTACGGTCAAAAAGCGACCAGTATTTTAACGTGTTTGATTTGGCAAAAACACGCATAGCATAGGTAATTCTCATGGACGTATTTTTAGCTAAAATGGCTGAGTTCATAAAAGTTGAGATGGTCACTGATCTCGCTCATGATTTTGAACATGTTAGGCGTGTGGTAGCTAACGCTAAGCAGTTAAGCAGAGCAGAAAGAGCCAATGAGTGGGTGGTTATGCCTGCAGTTTGGTTACACGATTGTGTAACCTTACCTAAAGATCATCCTCAGCGCGCGTCGAGCTCAGCATTGGCAGCCGATAAGGCATTGGTTTTTTTAGCTGATATTGACTATCCAACGGAACATTTTGCCCATATTCACCATGCAATAATGGCACACAGTTTTAGTGCCAATATAGCGCCTATAAGCTTAGAAGCATGTGTGGTTCAAGACGCAGACAGACTAGATGCCCTTGGCGCAATTGGCATAGCACGTTGTTTGCAAGTCGGAAGCGCTTTACACCGTGATTTGTATGAGTCAAAAGACCCATTTGCACTGTATCGGGAGATAGATGATAAGCAGTTTACCTTAGACCATTTTTATCAAAAATTACTTAAAATTGAAGAGACATTACATACAGAAGAAGCAAAGAGAGAAGCGCGGCTTCGTACCGATTTTATGCACCAATATATTCGCCAATTACGTCACGAAATCGGTGTATAGCACGTGGTAAAAAACAGGTGAATATAGTTGTAGTATAGTTTTATTACCCTAGAGTAAGAGGTTCATGATTAACTTTATATAGATCGTTCTATTGTGGATCGTGTTTAAGATTATAAAAGTATGTAGGACATTCTAAAAGGAGCGTTAGTATGTGTCAGTTGTTTATTGGGGCAGAAGCCGAACAGTGGCTAAGTAGAACAAAGTCGTTACGGATCGAGGGGGTGGTAACATCAATTCGTTTAGAAAATTTCTTTTGGGATGTATTAGCAGAAATTGCCTTTCGTGATGAAATGTCTGTAAATCAACTGATAACAAAACTGTACTTTGAATCTCAGGAAGCCGAGTTAGACTTGAGTAATTTTACGTCATTTTTACGCGTGTGTTGCGGTCGTTATTTGTCATTGGTTGCCGATGGTGAATTAACCCGCTGTGAACAAACACCGATGAAAAAAGACGGAATCGATTTATTATTATCGAATGAAAATAAACGAACCCAAGCTCGACGTCGCTGCTTTACCCGGGAGCCATCTGTATAATTTCGATTTAATACGGTATTACCATTCAAGTGATACCGAATTTTGTGCCCTTATATTGCTTTTCTTCGCTACTTATTCGTTACCTATTAGTCAATAATTCCTGACAAAAACCTGTATCGTTTAAAAAGAATAAATCTTTCCTTGTCTGACTATTACTTATAAATACTTTACTATATTCGTGTTTTCATTATCGCCGCTATTATGTAGCGACTCACAATATTTTATAGGTAATTCATGACTCAACAGCTTAGTTACAGCATTGGTAAACCCGGTATCCCTTGGACTCTCTTAGAAAAAGAACAATGGCTTGGGCAGCAAGTTATCAAGCGCAGCTACCATAACGAAGTTGTCGTGCACATTGACAGTTTGCGTGGTGATTTCAATGTTGAGCAATATGGTGTTCTCGAATACGCCAATGGTCCGTATCCGCTTTATGTTGTTTGCACTAAAGAATTTAGCCAACAAAAACCGACGATATTAGTGACCGGTGGTGTACACGGTTATGAAACAAGTGGTGTACAAGGTGCTCTGCGCTTCGCGTTACAACATGCGGTAAAATATCAAACTGATTTCAATCTAATTATTGCGCCATGTATCAGTCCTTGGGGATACGAAACGATTAATCGCTGGAATCCTATAGCGGTCGATCCTAATCGCTCCTTTATACCTAATACTTTATCACCGGAAGCGGCGCAAATTATGGCATACGTCAGTAGTTTAGGTACGCCAATTTATGCCCATATCGATTTGCATGAAACCACTGACACCGATAATAGTGAGTTTCGGCCAGCACTATCCGCTCGCGATGGTATCTTTCAGGAAAATTGGCAGATCCCAGATGGTTTTTATACGGTCGGAGATACGAACAATCCCCAGGAAGCATTTCAACGAGCTGTGATCGAAAGTGTTGAGAAGGTTACCCATATTGCTTTGCCAGATGACACAGGCAAGTTAATTGGTTCACCCATGATGCAACATGGTGTTATTAATTATGCGTTAAAAGATTTGGGTTTATGTGCAGGATTTACTAATGCGACCTATACCACGACCACTGAGGTTTATCCTGACAGCGCTAATGCAACGCCCGAAGAGTGTATATTAGCCCAAGTCGCAGCAGTGACTGGAGCATTAGCGTATTTACAACAACATAAGCCATAATTTTCAACGTTATTAATTACCGTGAATACTACTGCGTTAGCAAGGATAAAACGAACAACGTATGTTGTTCGTTTTATACTGATAGGATTAGGCTAAAAAGCGAGGAATTTGTGTTAACAGCATCAAATATAAAGGTTGAAAGTTGCCCCAAGTAACCCGTTAAGAGCCATTCACGGATTGAAATAAAACACTTATTGTTTAATCAGGTCCAATCGAGTGGGAGCAATCACAATTGAATGATTATTGTCCAGCGCATCTTTGTTAATATCACGCCTTGCTGGACGGCTTTGGCTGTCATAACCTAATAGCCCAATAAGATGATTTACCCTTAGTCTGGTATTAATAGCTAATTTAGGCAGTGATGAGCTTATTTGTGCACAATAAGTTGGTTTTTTACCGATATATTTGTTAAACAATGAGGTTTAACGGACTAAATTCCTGTATATTTCGCCATCGTTTTTTAAACCAATCACGCAAATTCAACATTCAGACGTTACGCTTACCAATATAACGTCATGGCAACTATTTACACAGATAGCATGTAAACAAGTTGCGTCTATGTTTTTGTCTGCCGAAAGAGAAATTAGCATGAACTTTTCATCATTAGATTTAGCGCCAGAGTTACAACAAGCAATCGATGCTTGTGGCTACAAGAAAATGACCCCAATTCAACAGCAAGCCATTGTGGTTGCGCGTCGTGGTCGTGATGTTTTAGCCAGCGCCCAAACAGGTACCGGTAAAACTGCCGCATTTGCAGTGCCTATTTTGCAGCAAATGTTAGCTAAGCCAAAAGCGACCGTACCGGGCACTCCTCGCGTACTTATTTTAACACCCACCAGAGAGCTCGCGGAACAACTTGCGACTAACATTGCAAGCTACGCGCAATTTACCGAGATTTCAGTGTTGGCACTTTATGGTGGCGTGAAGCTAGGGGGACAAGCCAGTAAACTTAAAGCCGGTGTGGATATTGTTATTTCTACTCCTGGGCGTTTACTTGAGCACATGATGCTAAAAAATGTTGAATTAGCGAAGGTAGAATTTGTAGTACTTGATGAAGCAGACCGCATGCTGGACATGGGGTTCATTGCTGATGTCCGTCAAATGCTTGCTCAGATCACTTCGGCGCACCAGACGCTATTATTTTCAGCGACTATTTCTCCAACAGTGAATGAGCTAGCTCATAAGCTGCTTAAAAATCATCAAGAAATTCGTGCCACTCAGTTAAACAGCGCGGCTGATACAGTTCAACATGTAATGTACCCTGTGGCAGAAGAAGACAAAACGCGTCTATTCAAAACTTTGCTAGCCGAGCAAAATTGGTACCAGGTACTTGTTTTTACCAGTACTAAAGAGCAAGCCGATAAACTTATGGCCGCTTTGAAAACCAGTAAAATTGATGCGGCTGTTTGTCATGCAGATAAAAGCCAAGGTGCTCGTCGCCGTGCTATCGCTGATTTTAAATCCGCGAAACTTCAGGTCTTAATTGCTACTGAAGTCGCTGCCCGTGGTCTCGATATTCAGGGCCTTGATCATGTCGTAAACTACAACTTACCTTACCTGCCAGAAGACTATGTGCATCGTATTGGCCGCACCGGGCGAGCGGGACAGCAAGGTAATGCTATCTCGTTTGTTAGTCGGGAAGAGGAGCGCACCGTAGAGCGTATCGAACGTTTAATTAACAGTAAGATTAAACGTATTTCACGCCCTGATTTTGCGGTAAGTAATCGTGAGTCGTTGTTAAAAACAGTGCGTAAACACAGTAAAAATAGCCGGACCAATAAGGTCTCGCAAACTGTTATACGCATGGATAAAACCCCAGGCGCTAAAGTCAAGCCAAAGGCAAAGCCAAAAGCGAAACGCCCAAGTAAATAGGCGGTTTGTTAGGTCGTTAACGATGGGCTAACAAATAAAAATACTGAATAAATTTATAAAGCGAGCCTAAAGATTTAAGCTCGCTTTTTTAATGGCTGTGTTTTTTAGTTAGCTGCACTATAAAAGGTTATTCAACGGTAAAATACTTGATGTTCCATCGCCCTTACGTATTAATGATTATTATTAGTCATCATCTTTACTGACAGTCGAAGCGAGATAATCTGGCTTTTTTTCACGACCACGAAAGCCTGAAATAATACACGCCATAACAACGCAACCGAAGGATATATTCAGAGCAACTAAGACGGTTTGTAGCAACGCCGGGTATTGCTCAGGCACAATTTGCGCATCACCTATGTAATGATGTACCAATAGATTCACTAGGCTCATACCAACTAAATTTCCTATTGTTCTGGCTAGATTAAGTGAAGCTGAGGCCACTCCAAGTTCACTGCTATGTACTGCTCCCATTATGGCGTTGTTGTTCGGGGTCGAAAATAAACCAAAGCCAATGCCTATAAGTAATAGCGAGCTACCGATATACCAAGCTTGAGTGTCGATATCCATTCTGCTTAAAATAAAGAACCCACATGCAACGATACAGCAACCTGTAGTGGCGAGCAGGCGAGGCTGCACTTTATCGGATAAGCGACCCGACAACGGCGCCAGAAATGCCATAGCCAATGCCTGAAGTAATATTATTTGTCCTGATTCCGATGGGCTGAATCCCTTTACATATTGTAAATATAAACTGAGTAGAAAGGTGAGCGGGTAGTTGCTGGCATACATTAATAACGACGTGATGAGCGACATCGAAAAAACACGGCTTTCTTTAAACATTTGAACGCGTATAAGGGGATGATCTCGCTTAGACTGGTGCACAACAAATAGCACCATGGCAATAACCGCAATACTCAATAGTACAACACCTATCATTGAAGGCAATTGACTCAAACCAAACACTAAGCAAGTAGCTGCGACGATAAAAATACCAGAACCGCGCCAATCAAATTTTACTTTGCGTTCGTTTTTCCATTCGCCGTGCATTTGTAATTTGATTAACACAAGCAGCATGATTACCAATGGTACTTGGAACAAAAACACCGAGCGCCAGCCCCATAACTCCGTTAACCAACCTCCTACTGCAGGCGCAACAGTTAAGCCAATATAAACACACGCAGCTGCAATACCGAGAGCGAAACCACGTTTCTCAGCGGGCGTAACGGAGGTCAGTATCGCCACTCCCGTACCAAAAATCATAGCCGCTGCCGCGCCCTGCATAAAACGCCAAAACAGCAACCATTCTATATTGTACGCCAGAGCGCACATGGTAGAAGACAGTATATTAAGCACTAACCCATAGCTATAAATACGCTTGCGGCCGTAGTTATCGGCGAGTTTTCCAAATGGCAGCATAAGCGCCACGTTAGCGAGTAAGAATATAGTGGGTAGCCAACTGACCATTTTTGCGTTGGCGTGTAATTCTGCAGCGAGATCAGGAATGGCAATATTGACCGATGCCATGCCCAAAGGACCAATAAATGACCCCGCGCATACAACAATAAGTGCAACAGTGGTTAAGGGAAGTTTTGAAAATGAAGCAAATAAAGAAGCCATACACGCCGAAAGTGACTAGAAGAGGGGACATGATACCCACTGGCGTCTTGAGTTTCACTGAAGAAATTTAGATTAATCGGCATTTAGCAAACCTCAATGAAGTTTACTCACAAAAAACTGCTGGCGGGTTATTCGCTATGGAAAAAGACAAAGTATTTAACATTGTCTCAATAACATCATGATCAAAAAAGCCTTTTGCTATTAGCTTAGAAATCGGGCTCGCAGGTAAACTCAAGCCACTGTTGTGTGACGGGATGAAACAAACCTAAATATTGGGCATGTAAATGCAGACGACGGTCGCGATTACCATATAAGTCGTCACCCACTATCGGCATATTTAAGCCTCGCTCATGGGCACAATGCACGCGCAATTGATGGGTTCGACCGGTCTTGGGATGTAAGTAGACTTTAGTTCGTTGCAGGTGTTGTTGCCTTTCAATCACTTGCCAGGTGGTATGGGCTGGCTTACCTGTTTTATCACAAACACACTGACGTGGCCGATCGTAAAAATCTCCCGCTAAGGGAAGGGTGATGACGCCCTGGTCCCCCTCTATTAAACCCTCAATCAGGGCCACATAACGTTTGCTTACTTGGCGACTGATAAATTGTTTCTGCAATACTTTATGCGATGCTCCGGTTAGTGCAATGACCATGAGCCCTGAGGTCGACATGTCTAACCGGTGGACGATCAATGAACCGGTAGCATGGGGGAACAGGTCTCTTATGCGACTAAATACAGAATCAGTTATATGCTTGCCGGGCACTGATAACAGTTGCGCAGGTTTATTAATGATAAGCATCTCATTGTCTTGATATATGATATCAATTTTTTCTTTGCCGCCGACATTCTTGAGCAGAAGGTTTTCATCCACTGTAAGGCCTTGTAGCATGTGCTCGAGTATGGGTTGGCATTTCCCAATACAGGCAGGGTAGAACTGTTTATGACGACGAACTTGTGACTTTGGTGATGCACCCCACCAAAATTCAGCCATCGCTATTGGCGTTAAGTCATGTTTGAAAGCGTAATGTAGTAACTTAGGTGCCGCACATTCTCCGGCACCAGCGGGCGGGGTTCGCATAACTGTTTCGCTAAATATTGCCGCCAAGGACTTGTTTATCCCTTGTGCGTTTAAGAACTGGTATTGCTCAAAAATACGTTGCTGCAACGTGGCTGATAAGGTTTTTCGTTGCTTTTTTAGCGCCTGAATACGGACTTCGAATATGATCAATACGTGTTTGGCGTCATTAACTTCACGGGTTAAATCTGTTTTTAGCTGGGTATATTTAAGCTTATCTTCGATGCTTTGCTTAGCCAGCTTTTCATACAAAGCTAATACCTTATCAGAATCAGAATCACTGGTTACTGAATCCCGTTGCATTTTTCGATTTGCCCGATTAGCAATTACGTTGTTGCGCTGTTTTTCAATTTCAGCATCACAAAATGTTTTCAGTTTAAAAAAGCTGTTTTTCTCTTCAATATATTCGTCGCTGCAAAGTAAATGGTTCAAATCTGTTGTGACCTGATTGATAACTTTCTGTTGGGCATGAAAAAAACTGTCCTGGGCGAGAAGATCGAATACTGGCGGTACAAACATAGGTAGATGATTTTGCTCGGCTAACTTACCTGAAAAGGCACACAAATATCCTAATTGACCATTGCTATTTCTAACCAATAACACACCAAACATTTTGCCAATGATTAGCGTGGGATCGTCATTTAGTCCAAAGTTGTGGTACCACTCACTTTGTGTCAATAAATGCTGCTGAAGTTCTTGGGCGGCTAATACACATAAGGGATGAGGCTGATAATAAAATGGAAAGGTGAATTTGTCTGGCATACTGTGCGCTGATACGTCAGATGTGAATGTGATAAAGCAGGGCGCGTTAGTAGAGGTCATTGGCAAATATGTCGTTGGTTCTAAATAGGGTTAAGTCAATTGGCGGCACAATGTTGTCAGCTTTGAAGCGACGAGCCTAAAAGCATGAGCAGTGATTAATGAAACATCGTCAGTGTAAAAAGGGCCAAATATAAGCGGCGTATTCTATCATATTCAGCAGAATTGACCCGCTTTACCCACTGCATATTTATCTGCGAGCATAGCTAAAACAAGTATGTTATAAATTGAAGTTCAAGACTGAGCATGCAACAAAGCTCTATAATAAAAATAATACACAGGGTACTACTATGAATATATTTGAAACTGCGTGTCTATTGGGCGGTAGATTGTTACTTGGCTTGTATTTTATCTTGCCTGGGTTGCAAAAAATCGTCAGTTTCGACGCCATGAGCCAATACATGGCACAGCACAATGTTCCTGTTGTCACACCTCTGCTAGTACTGACGATCGTTTTACAATTGTCCGCTGGCCTAGCCATTATTGTTGGTTTTAAAGGGCGTATCGCGGCGTTTATCTTGGCCGGTCTGACTTTGGTCATAAGCGTATTTATGCATAATTTCTGGAATTTACCTGAAGGTGGGAACGTGGCTCACGAAACGCAAAACTTTGTTAAAAATATGGCTATTATGGCGGGTTTATTGATTCTATCTGCTCGAGGAACAGGCCCGTTCAGTTTAGATAACCGGACTAAATAGAGTCGTCATTATCCAGTCGTGTCCTGCGCTAGTGGGGAGCATGATTGGTAATCCAGCATATCCACTTTCGTCCGGTCTAAGTCATAGCCCGTGCGATTAATTTTTGTCGCCTAGCAGCCGCTTCGATTGGTGTTATTCTTGGCACGCCTGCAGAGGAGCAGGAATAACATCAGACACCCTGAATACGCAGCGGCTCGTCAATATTCTCGTGAGTGATTATTTTTCTAATCAATAAACCATTGTGCATAAAAAGTATGCACAATGTGGCTAGCGAGTGCTATTTAAAGTTGATAATAACCAGTGTAGCGATTAATCATAGTTATATTTAGTTTTCTAATCATTTTGAAATTCCCTTCTAAACATATTTATAAAAATTAAAGAAATAAAATTTTATTTTATATTCAAAAGTTACAAGTCACTAAAAGTAATATAAGGGTACGTTTAAGATGGTTATTATTTGAAATTCTACAGATTATTAACTATTTTTAAACTAGCCGCACGTTAGTGCATACGGTATTAAAGCTAAATTTTTTCATATTCGAATAAAGGATTATTTATGAAAAGTGTGCCAACTAAGTTACGTCTCGACCGTACAATTCATTTTTCTTTCATTACGCTTTCTTTATATTTAGCGGTGCCTCAGTTTTGTAACGCAGCACAAAGTACTTCTGATGATGACGAACTTATTGATTTCTATCAAGTAGAGCTTGAGAAGCAACGTACGATGCTGCTAGAACAAGGGCAACAAATAGCCGAATTAAAGCGAATGGTTAATGCGTTATCCGAAAATCGGCAAGTTCAGGCGACTCAACAGCGTGTTAAAAAAGCAGGTAAGCCGGTTAATGCGAGTAAAGTGGTGGTGGCTAACAATATTTCGCGAAAAGTCGCGAAAGAAACGAGCCTATCAAGGACTGATAATAAACCTGTAGGTCAAGCCCCGCCAAAAAACGCCAATGCAATTGACGTTAATGCGATACCTAAATTAAATGACAATGTCAGTGGGGTATTAACGGGAAAGGGCTCACTGGTGTTAGAAACATCAATCGGGTATTCGTATACGGATAATAATCGGGTTTTTCTCGATGCGTTTTCATTTATTCCAGCACTTGTTGTGGGACTAATCGATTTACGCGAAATTAAGCGCCACAGTTTTATTGGCAGTGTTTCTGCAAGGTATGGCATAACCGAACGGTGGGAACTGGATGTAAAACTTCCTTATATTGCGCGTAACGACAGTCAGCGTTCGCGACCTGTCAGTATTGGTGTCAGCGAAGATGAAATATTCAATGCTAGCGGACACGGAATGGGCGATATCGAATTGTCTACGCGATATCAATTGAATGCTCCGACCGATGGCGGCCCAATTTATGTAGCTAACTTAGTGGCAACTATACCCACCGGCACTAGCCCATTTGAGGTTGAATTTGTGCAATCAACTCCCGGGGCGGTTTTCCCAACTGAGCTGCCAACAGGTTCGGGATACGTTAGCATTCAGCCTAGCCTAACGGCTATATACGCTACAGACCCAGGCGTCTTTTTTGGTAATGTCAGTTATGGCTACAATATGGACACCGATGAAAATGTAGGTAATGTGGACCTAGGTGACAGTGCAGGGGTAAGTTTTGGTTTAGGTGTATCGCTAAATGAACGTACCTCCATGAGCCTAAGTTATTCTCATAAACACGTTTTAAAATCCAAAATAAACAATATGAAGATTGATGGAAGTCAGCTTGATATTGGCCAACTAATTATCGGCTATTCTTTTCGCTACTCAGAGCTGACTAATTTAAGTCTTTCTTTAGCCATAGGTGTGACGGACGATGCGCAAGACACTCGTTTGAACTTTAGAGTCCCAGTAACGTTTTAAGAGCGCTATTCATATTAAATGTTGCTGAAAATTAATAGTTAGGCCGTATTTTAAAGCGGATTTTATTGTTTTATTGAGAGTAATTCTTAGGGGGTTCCTTAGTCCGCTTATATCAAAATGTAATCGCACCTAAAACCTCAACGTTGATGTCATCTAGAAACGTATCTTTGAACAACAGCCAGTTAGTATTCGAAAAATGGCGATTACTGGTGAGTACGCGCATTAAAAAAGGTGCTATACAGCTCATTGTGGGCAAAGGCCTGCTGCGCTTGCTGTAAATTTTTGATGGTAATATCGATATTGGTAATGGCTGAAAGAGTCTGATTATCGAGTGTATTTTGCAATACTGAATTCAGGCTGTCGTTCGGTATCACTGAGCTTAACCTAAAATCATCTTTATTTAAAAAGCTGATGTCTTGGGGGGATTGGAAGTAAGAATGTGACGTTAACTCGCCGTTTCTGAAAATATTTTTTTGAAAATTTATATCTACCACAACGCCATTACTCAATACAAAACCTCCGCGCAGGGTCGATAGTGTGGCATCTGGCACAGGTAACCAAAATGATTGTCCTGACTCAGGCAACGTATTTGTGTTGGCATTACTCGTGACACTGACTAACGGACCGCAAATGAAGAAAAGCATAAATTTTGCGAAAAATGATAATAAATAAAGTTTCATAAGCAATCCCTAATCCTAAAAATCCATGCTAGAAGGCTGTAAAACGTTCAATAACCCTAAGCTGGCATGATCAATGGCTAAACCCAAATTAGCGCGTACTTGGTGATCAGATTTTTGATCATGCTTGTAATGATTGACCGCAATCTCTTTACGATCTTGGATAACAAATACAATACGTTGTCCCCACATGTCCTCGAATTTGTCTTTTCTCACCGACTTTAAGCCGATGGCGGGATCGCCAACCAACACTTCTTTGTCGGTACTGCCCTTTATAATCACAAAGTGCATATATCCATTATTGTTGATAATCGTGATTGCAGGGATTTGTGCGCTAGACAGTTGCTCTAAACTAATGTTGAAACCGTTCGCTTGATAACCGCGGCGCGACAAATACCGTTTCATGTCAAGCAAAGAGAAACCTTGATGTTTAATTTTTGCTTTATTACCGTGTTCAAACATATCTTTGAATACGCTAAGTTCATTGACTACGTCGTCATAGTGAAATGATAGTAGGCTTGCCAGAGTCGCTGAGCCGCAACTGAAATCGTATTTTTGCTTATAGATTGTTTTAAAACGTTGTTCGGCAATACTCGATACTTTTACCGTAAATTGTCCATTGAAATCAACGAAACCGCCTAATACTGAAGGGGTTGTTAACAACATCGCTAAACATAAATAAAGTCTCATAAATGCACACCTATTCATCCGTTAATTTGGGGTAATGGTGACGGTGATTATCGTTGAATCCTGAATAATGACGTTGTTACCAGTATTTTGGATAATTGAGAAAACGCCGGCGGCTTCGTTAAACGAGCCCTGATCTATCGTATTATTTCCAGTAATGCTATTAGACGTATAGTTGTCGGTTAATATCGCCTCTAAATGTGAGTTGTTGGTCACATCAAGTACGCCACCCATGCCTCTTTCTTGTTCTAAATCGTCAAGCAGAACGGGGGGGAATTTATCGGCAATTGATTGTGTATAACCATTGAATGAAACAAGTGTGGATAAGGCAACTAGAGTTAAGATGCTGATGTTGCAATATATTGTTTTCATAGCCTGAGTCCTTTTCAGTGGTTGCTGACGTCACCGTCAGCAACTTTTTCCTTAAAATGAAACCTACATAGAAAAGTTTATTGCGGATTTACATTTACATTTCCCTGGAATGATACTTGTTGTTGGGCTAAGGCATTATGCCCAAGGTTTTGCACGTTTTGGTTTATGCCAGCTGTACCGTTAAAGGTGTCGGACATACTATTGTTGCTAGCAATAGTCGACTGATTGTCGAAACTATAAGTAACATAATTGCCGGTGACAGCACCCGTTAAGTTTGACTCATTAACACTATAGGTTGTGGTTGCCACACCGCCGTTGTTAGCCGAAGATGTTCCCCAGCCTTCAGACCAAGCGTAACTGCTATCGCTATTATCACTGTTGTCAGAGTTGTCGCTGTTATCAGAATTGTCGCTATTATCGACGCTAGCTGTGCTTCCGCCGTTTGCTGATGCGCCACCTTCAGCTGCGCTTGCGTAACTATTGTCGCTGTTATCGCTATTATCGCTGCTGTCACTGTTGTCTACACTAGCAGTACTTCCGCCATTTGCTGATGCGCCACCTTCAGCTGCGTTAGCATAACTATTATTAGAACTATCACTGTTATCGCTATTGTCCGAGTTGTCCGAGTTATCGCTATTATCGACATTTGCAGTGCTTGCGCCGTTAGCAGATGCACCGTTTGTGGCCGAATTCGCATAGCTATTATCTGCATTATCTGAGTTATCACTGTTGTCACTGTTATCGCTATTGTCAGAGTTATCAGAATTATCACTATTATCAGTACTTGCTGTGCTGCCACCATTAGCTGAAGCTGCGCCCATTGCATTCGCGCTGGCCATACTGTTGTCACTGCTATCACTGTTATCTACTGTCGCAGTGCTGGCTCCATTCGCGGCTGCTGAGCCCATTGCACTGGCATTTGCCATGCTGTTATCTGAGCGATCTGAGCTCGCTGTACTTCCACCATTTGCTGCCGCATCTGATGCAGAGGCATAGCTATTATCACTATTATTACTGTTATCTGAATTGTCGCTGCTGTCTGAATTGTCGCTGCTGTCTGAATTATCAGAGCGATCACTCATTGCCATACTACCGTTGTTGGCAGTCGCTTCGGTACCAGTGGCGGCGCTATTATCGCTGCTGTCAGAACTCGAACTGTCGCTATTGTCTGAGTTGTCTGAATTATCAGAACGGTCGGTCATAGCCGTGCTGCCATTATTAGCAGCGCTATCAGTGGCTGAAGCGTAGCTACCATCGCTATTATCGCTGTTGTCAGAGTTATCAGAATTGTCGCTGTTGTCTGAGTTATCCGAATTATCACTGTTGTCAGTGGCAGCCATGCTTCCGTTATTTGCGGCTACCTCAGAGCCTGATGCAGAACTGCCATCACTGTTATCGCTGCTGTCTGAATTATCGCTGTTATCTGAGTCGTCGCTATTATCCGAATTATCACTGTTGTCAGTGGCAGCCATACTGCCATTGTTTGCCGCTACCTCAGAGCCTGATGCAGAACTGCCATCACTGTTATCGCTGCTGTTTGAATTATCGCTGTTATCTGAGTCGTCGCTATTATCAGAATTATCACTGTTATCAGTGGCAGCCATGCTTCCGTTATTTGCTGCTACTTTTGAACCTGATGCAGAACTGCCATCGCTGTTGTCAGACGAATCAGTGCTGTTATCCGTATTGGCGGATGAATTTTCGTTTGCTGCTGCTGAAGAATCGCCAGTGCTATCTGCACTTGCTGTGGCGGTTTGAGAATCCGCCACTTCATTCGCTGTGTTAGTTGGGTTTGCCCATACGCTGGTTGCCGAACCCAGTATGATCGCCATGCTAGCGGCTAATAAACTTTTATTAAATGTTTTCATCTTTTATGCTCCATTAAAAAACGATTTGTTACCATTCAGCAAAATCAACCTGAAAATAGCAACGCATTAATATATTAAAATATAACCAGAGAAAGAACGCGTCATTGCGTGTCTAAACTCACGCAACAACTGTAGTTAATGGCTAACTCAAAATTCCATCAATAAATAATTAAATTGTCATCAAAAAATTAAATTATTAATATTTCGTACGTGTTAGAAATAAAGCATTGAGTAATTTTCAACTCATTTAAAATCAGTTTATTATGAATAGATGATTCGGAGTTTAGAATTGTATGGCGAGTAGTTTATTAACCTCTTCCGTTGTTTCAATAAGAAATTAAATTATTAATGTTTGAATTAAATGGGTGCAGTAATAAATAATACTGTCTGTTTATTTTACAAAGAAAGTATTTTTATGATCAGTACCGATGAGGGATTTTATTTAAGTTGCCGTATTTGTTAGGTTTATTAAATTTGGTTTGTTTATTGCTTTGTTTGAATTAACGATATCGGTTATCAAAAGTATCGATTATTAAATTTGCAACGTAAGTTAATCAGAAAATTGTGTTTACAAGGGATTCTGTTTTCTTCTTCCAAATATTTGCTGTTTTGTGTGTGGAGTCCGTCTGATTATGATTAGTAAAGGATCTTATTATGACGTATGCACAAACGCAGCAGGGTATGCTGGTGCTCTCAAATGACAACTTTCTAGTGGGGTTACTCACTGGTTTTAGTGTCGCCAACAGTTTTTCTTTTCATTCTTTGCCCGTAACTAACCCCTTAACTGTCGACAGCGTTAAACCCGTTTGTCGCGTGGTACTAATAGATTTACGCAATCTTACACCTATATTAATGCGTTCTCATTTCGCAATCCTACAGCAAGTTAATGCCCAACACGGTGTACCGGTTTGCGCTATTTACAATCAAAATGACTCAGATTTTCATCCCTGTTTATCCTGGGTTAGCTATTTTAATGATGTTGATTTAATTGCTCAGCTCGACCGTTACTTAACCGACCTCATCACTCGCTCGGCTGATATGTTTAATGAAAGACGTAGTCAAGAGCGTCGACGTGCAATTGACAGACGTGGCATAGCAGCCATAGTCAGTGCTACGGTAAATATAAATGATAATCCAAATACGAACAGCAAGCGCTCAAACGAAGAGCTTGAGCGCTTTTCGCTTGGTCCATTCCGAGTGAATAAAAATAGCCGATCAGTTTGTTATAATAATCGTGATTTAGCGTTAACGGCCAAAGAATTTACGTTGTTTATGTTATTGGCGGAGGTACATAATCAGGTGTGTAGCACTGAAAAAATAATCGGAAAATTATGGCCGAATACACGCAGAGCAAATAAGTCAGACCTATATCAATATATGCATTTACTGCGCAAAAAAGTCGAAGAGGATCCAGATATACCAAAATGGATACTTACCGTTAAGGGGGTGGGGTATCGTCTTAATACCAGATAATTTTTATTTTAGCTGGTATACCATTTGAAGATTAAAGGAGCAGCCGTTAGGCAAAAGTTTATCGTTTGTTAGGGGGGTATGCTGCTCTAGATTAAAGTAGGTCTGTTAACGCTTTAGCACTCGCGCATAAATGGTTTTTAAAGGCGTGGACTGTTGGACTTAAAAGCCGTCTTTCAGCGCAAACTAAATTCAACGGGAATGGTTGGCCTTGCCAACCATCGATATCTATTTCAACTAACCGGCCATGTATTAAATCCATAACGATATCCAAACGGGATTTACGTGCGATCCCTTTACCTGAGATCGCCCATCTACGAGTAATGTCGCCATCTTTGCACTGGCGATTACCTTGTACATCGACGGTGATGCTTTTGTCACTCTTGCGAAAAGACCACCGCGTATCAAGTGTGTCATTGTGACCATGACACAGACAATTATGGTCGGTTAATTCTTCTAGGCTTTTTGGCATGCCGTAATCGCTAATGTAAGCGGGTGATGCACACAATACGGGTGAATTATTAGCTGCAATAGGTATAGCAATCAGGGCAGAATCTTTAGGTTGACCATAACGAAGGGCCAAGTCTACCGGCTGACTGTAAAGATCCGCCTGAGAGTCAGATAATTGCAAGCGCACCGCCAATTTTGGATGCAACATCATAAATTCATCAAGCCATGGTACCAGCAAGTTCCGCCCTAAATCCGATGGCGCTGACAATTGAATCACGCCGCTCAACTCATGATCTTCTTTATGTATTTCAGTGGTAGCGTTGTCCAAAATAGCCAGCGCGTCTTTGCAGTGCTGCAAAAATTGTTGACCTTTTTGGGTCAAACGAATACTTCGTGTTGAACGTATAAATAAAAGTACGCCTAAGTCTGCTTCAAGCCGTTTTAAGGAGGCGCTGACTACTGCGGGCGATAAATCCATTTTTCTGGCGCAGGCCGATAAACTGCCTTGTTGTGCGATCTCACAAAATAGTCGTAAGTCCTGCAGGTTTTTCATTGGATAAATATCACTTTCAAAAAATTTTTGAAAGTGTTTCATGACTACCCTTGTTTTTCAATAAAAGTGATTTTGATATTATGCAGTCATGAATATTGAATGCGGTAAATAACGGCACTGGCCTAACACCGCGTATGAAATTAAGCCAATAAATAAGGAATGATAATGAACCTCGTTGATGTAGTACAAACACGTTACTCAGTAAAAGAATTTGATGCTTCAAAAAAGATTTCTGACACTGATTTTACCCAAATTAAAGCGCTGCTTCGCTTTAGTCCATCTAGCGTTAACTTGCAGCCTTGGCATTTTGTTATCAGCGATAATGATGAAGGAAAAAAACGCATCAGCAGGGGTACGCAAGGCTTTTTTATTTTTAATGAAGCCAAAGTGTTGAATGCATCTCATGTCATCGTGGTATGTGCAAGAACAAGTGCTGACGAAGCATTTCTGACCCATTTATTAGACAAAGAAGATAAAGATGGCCGTTTTGCTCAAAAACAATTTAGGGAAGGTCAACATATGGGGAGAAAAGTTTTTGCCGACATCCATCACTATGATGTAAAAGACTTTCAACATTGGATGGAAAAACAGGTCTACCTAAATATGGGGACATTATTGTTAGGGGCCGCTGCGATGGGGATTGATGCTGTCCCTATGGAAGGAATTGATGCAAAAGCCATAGATGAAGAATTTGGGTTACGTGATAAAGGCTACACGGCGCTGGCTATTGTGTCTTTAGGCTATCGAAAAGAGACAGATTTTAACGCTTCTTTACCAAAGTCACGCTTACCTGAAAGCGAAATTATTGAATTGGTTTAACCCTGTAGATCTACCGAAAAAAACTATCTATTCCACACAATTGATGATGTTTTCAGTTACAGCAGGATTTGAATGTTAGATCACGGCAACGACGATAGTATTCATTGATGACCAGTGTAAATGCACAAAGGACCAACCAAGTTGGCCCTTTCTATTTTGCGTAAGTTGGCGAGATTAACCCTTATTAGGGTTTAGAATATACTTGCCACCTGTCGTTTTAGCATTGTATTTGATGATGGTTTCAGGCGTTAATGCTTCTTCGAATGTTAGTTCTTCTGTTGATTCGATAGCAAAGGTGGTATTAATTTCATCCGCCACACGTTTGTGCAATTCTGCTATTTTCGAGGCGTTTAGTTTGCCAAGGAAGCGCATTAATAACCAACCGCCGACACTCCAAGTCATACCAAATGCACGATTTAGAATAGTCGGTGAGAAATCGAGGCCGCCATAGATATATACTTGTTTGTTCTCAAGAGAACCATAAGTATTAAAGCCTGTAGCATCTTTACTGCCTACGGCTTCCATTGCCGTTAGAATATCGCTTGCCAACTCGCCACCGCCGATAGCGTCAAATGCTAGCGTGGCGCCCGTAGCAGCAATGGCTTGGTACAAATCTTTCTTAAAGGTTTCGCTTGATGAATTCACCACGTATTTTGCACCTAGCTTTGTTAGCTGGTCGACCTGTTCTTGTTTGCGTACAATATTAACTAACTGTACACCTTCCTCAATGCATATTTTATTCAACATAACACCTAAACTAGATGCCGCAGCAGTGTGAACAAGTGCTGTGTGGCCTTCCATACGCATGGTTTCAACCATACCTAATGCAGTGAGGGGATTAACAAAGGATGAAGCCGCTGCATGAGCCGTTGTATCGTCATGATGAACAATACACGCCTGTACTGGAACACAGCAATATTGGCTATAGCAGGCGCCTGTTAATACCGCTACAGTTTTGCCAATAAGTGCTTGAGCCTGTTCACTATCACCCGCAGCGATAACAACTCCCGCACCCTCATTACCAATTGGCAATGTCTGGTCTAGGCGAGATTTAATCCGCGGCAACATACCTTTATGAACGGGCGCGGTTAATGTTGTTTTATCGTCACTTAATTTTGCTTTAGACAGATCAGCTGGACCAAACATCGGCCACATATCAGATGGATTGATGGGTGATGCTTCCATTTGAACAACAATTTCGTGTGCTTTGGGTTTTGGTACATCGACTTCGTGTAATTTGATTGTCAGCTCACCATCAGATGAAATTTGGGTAAACAGCTGTTTTGATTTGTTCATATACTGTAGTCCTGTCAGGTTGCTCTTTGAGCCCGATGTTGTGCTATCGGGCAGCAAAGATGGTTTTTATTAATATATTAAAAAATTACCATGGGGACGTAGGGCTTGCGAGTCAATAGAAATGTTACATGATCATCACTGGTATAAATTAATAGCGTCTGGCTATTTGATAGATGTCATCACTGTTATTCTCTTGGACTTAACCGCAGAATCGAAATGTTTAGTGCATAACTCTACGAGATTAGGTATAGGCTCATTAATACATTCAATTCCAACCCAAGCGTTTCGCCCGCTATTTTTCGCTTGATAAAGGCAGTTATCTGCCAGTGCAATCAATGTCTGCCAGTCTGTTGATTGTTCATGTTGCAATAACGTGGGGTAACAGACATATCCAATAGAGCAGGTGTGTAAAGAGGTGATACCGTCGGTTAATGTAAAGGGGGTTGCGCTGACTTCATCAAGCAAACGTTGAGCTAACAACGGTGCATCGGATCGGTCTATAAAACGTGCTACACCAACGAACTCTTCACCGCCCCAGCGGACTACATAGTCTGATTGTCTAAACACCAGCGCTAAGCGTTGAGTGAGTTGTTTGAGAACTTCATCACCTGCGCTGTGGCCGTGTTTGTCGTTGACGTGTTTAAAATGATCCATGTCGATCATGTAAATAACAACATCGGCGTGATGAGGGGACGGGGACTTGCCATTTCGCCAGTCATTATAGACTCTCTGGCTCTTCTCTAAGTCTGATTCAATATGATTTTCTAGGAAACGTCGGTTATGTATCCCTGTTAATTTGTCAGTTAAACTAATGGCTTCCATTTCTTGGTAGGCAGCTTGAAGCTCTACGTTTTTTTGATTTAATTCTTGAGTGCGCAAAGCGACTTCTTCACTTAGGCGCTTATTCAGACGTCGCTGAGAGAAGCGACCATAAAGAAGCGTTAACATAATGACCGCTATTATTATGGATGCTAACCATACGGTTCGGTTCCATTGTGCTTGTTCAAGGGTAGCTTGGTTTAATGCTTTTTCTTTTTCAAGTAACCTAATTTGCTGCGCTCTGCGCACGAATTCTGTTTGAGACTGAAGGGTAGCAATCGTTTCAATTCGAGTTGTGTTAAGTAACTCGTCGTCGAGTGTTTTTTGCTTCAACAGTGCATTGAATGCCTGTTTAAATTCGTCTTTTTTCAAGTAAACGTTAACTCTAAGTGCTTCGAATAATGCTTCATCATGTGGCTCATTATTGTTTTTTGCTTGTTCTGAGCCCGCATTTATATGCGTTAATGCTAAGTTCGCATCCTCTGCAAGTATAGCTAATTCAGCGGAAGCCCGATAAGCGTCCACCAATAAACTTTTATAGTCCTGCTCTTTAGCCCTCAGGATAACCCCGTTTAATATTTCCCGAGCATTTAGATAATGTCCTTCTTTCATTTCAAGGGTGGCCATTGAGGTGAGTGCCCAGTCGGTGTCACGAGGAGCCTCTATTTCTGTGAATAAACTCAAGGCTTCCGTTAGGTGCTCCCGTGCTTTTTTGTAGTCGCCGAGTATCGTCAATTGGTAGCCAATTTTATTATGACTGTAGGCAATGTATTTTTTGCCGCCGGATTGAATATCGATTTTTAACGCATCTTGAAAATAAGTGAGTGCGAGCTGATCATCACCCATTACCCGGCGCAGATCGGCAAGATTATATAAGTCACTTGCGATACCGTCTTTGTCATTTAATTGGTTATGCAGCTCCAATGCGCTTTGATGGGCTTGGGCTGCACCTTCATAAACACCCATTTTTTCAAGCACTAAGCCAATACTGTTATAGGTCGAAGCGACAGCAGGCGTATTGTCTTGTTGCTGACTAATCTGCATAGCCAGATAGATGTATTCTAATGCTTGAGGATAATTCGATTGGTAACGGTAGGTTAGTCCCAATTGCCGATAAGACTTCGCTAAACCTGTTTGATCATCCTGAGCCTGGTATAAATTAATAGCTTCGTTTAGTTGCTCCAATGCTGGCTCATAAAGATTACGTTCCATGGCATTTCTGGCTTGTTCATAATAGGCATCGGCCAATGAAGAGGTACTGTTTTCGTGGATGGCAAGTTGGTGAAATTGATTGGTTAAGGTTTCCGCGTGAGTCATTTCTCCGCGCTTGCGGGCTTGCTCAATTTGTTCTTTCAGTAATTCACTTTCAGAGTGCAAGGCCGTTTTATCCGATTGCGCCGACAAACTTGTATGCAGAGATAATGCGCACATTAATAACGCACAGGGTTTTGCCAAACGTATGCGTACAGCCAAAGGGGTGCTCCATTGATAACCAAAATGAACTATATCGTTAACCTTGTCAGAATTGCACGACTAAAATTTTGTTATGATTGATATAAAACGGTGTTAGTCAATTAACGCCAATCTCATTTTCGTCTCCCACGTTCTTAGATTGATCAAATAATCACAACTTTACGCTTAGTAACAATAAACTCAGGTATTTCTCATTTTTGTCAGCAATACTAATTCTATATCAAAATAATAAGCGCGCTTTGTACGGGTAATCTCGGTGTTATTATTGCCATAAGGGAAAATTATGCAGATTAAACTGAAAACGTTATATACAGAAAACAAATCATTTATATTATTCATTTTCTTGATGTGTGTGTTTAGAAGCGCAGTGGCGGATTGGAACGAAGTGCCAACAGGCTCAATGCAGCCAACTATTGTTGAAGGTGACCGAATATTAGTAAATAAGTTGGCGTACGATGTTCAAACGCCTTTTAGCAATCACTCTTTGTATAAATTAGCGGACCCACTTCATGGTGATATTATTATTTTCGACTCTGAGGCGTCAGATAAAAGATTAGTCAAACGGGTGGTGGGTGTACCGGGTGACACAATCTCCTTGATTGACAACACGCTTTACATAAACGACCAGCAACTAGATTATGTTGATGACATCAACAGCGGGCGTTTTACTGAGAAAACCGAAGATTTACTGGGTGTACAACATCGTATCCGTATTGCGAATCGTGGGTCAGCGTTATCGAGCTTCACGGCGGTGACTATACCTGCCGGTTATTATCTAGCGATGGGGGACAACCGTGACAACAGTGCCGACTCTCGGGTGATTGGACTCATACCTCGGCATGAAATCATCGGTCGCGCCAAACAGGTTGTAGTGTCTTTAAATTACGATAAATATTATTTACCGCGTTCTGAGCGATTCTTACATACCTTGTAGCATGTAAGACAAAACATAAACCGTTAAGTTTGAGCCAAGTTAGTTGTGGGTTGGCTCAATTAACGAATCGAAAGACTTATACTGCTTTGGCAGTCTAATACTGTTTCTCAATGTTAGAAAACCACCTCATGCTGTCCGTAACATTCTTGTGCCTATAAAACCCTTGATGACCGCCTGCGAACGCTTGCTATTTATGGATAATACACCTGTTTTGACTGCCAATATCGTCAATACATTTGCTTGAGGCCGAAGGTTAAAATGTTAAGTCCATAATACGGAAAACCGAAATGCTGACGATAATCTTATGCAAGGCATAGGTTTTTCAGTATTGTAGATGCACGATTGACATAATACTTAGTCAGCAACACTTAATCTTTGACATTACCGCCATTGCTGTTGCCTAGATAAGTTCTCGGGGTAATACAATTTCTACACATAAGCCACCATCATCTGGACTACTTATGCGTAGCTCACCTTTATGTTTATCAATGGCTTTAACGGCAATACTCAGACCTAGACCAAATCCACTGGTGTGCATTTTATTTCCGGCTCGGTAAAACGGTTGCAGAAGTTTTGACATCTCTTGTTCATCTACTCCAGGCCCATGGTCACGCACAGTAACAATCACGCTATGTTCCCTGGCAGACGTACTGATTTCGACCAGTCCACCATCGTCAGAATATTTACATGCGTTACCTATTATGTTGTCAAAGGCTTGCAACAACGCTTCCGGGTAACCCGAAATTTCAACTTTATCGTCAGGGGAAAAATTCACCGCTATCGTAGGGTAATTGACCGCCATATTATCAATTGCTTGCTGGCACAATGCATTGATATCACTGTTTTCTATGCTTGGGCTACTTTGTTCGAGCTTTGAATAATCGAGGATTTGTTGTATGAGTTGATCAATACGCAGGCAATCATTGTGAATTTGCTTGACGTGACGACTGTCTGGGGTTTTCTGTTCAATCAACGCAGCTGAAACCTGTAATCGTGCTAATGGGGCGCGTAGTTCATGTGATACATCGTGTAAAAGCTGTTGCTGGGCACTGGCGGCGGCGTGGGTTTTATTCACCATAAAGTCAATGTCGAGTGCTAAATCCCCTAGCTCGTCACCTCTAGCGAGTAGTTTTCTCGGCAATGAGACCACTTCCTGTTGATTCGCATAACGGCGACTAAATGCGCCTAAATAGTTGAGCGGCAGAATAATGCTCCAACTTAACAGTGCGCTGACTAGGGCGGATGCGATAAAAATAAAACCAAACTGTAAAGACTGAAAGCGATATAAAACCTGTTTGTATATTCTTGGTGCCTGAGGTTTTCTGATTTGTACTTGATAGTTTCGATTGGAAGGACCTGACACGCGCTGCTCAGCGCGATCTTCAAGTTTAATTTTGTTTAATCTATGTTTGTAGATTATTTTGCCGCCGTCATCTTTAATAATCATTGGGATGAGGTGCCCATCGCGGTTATTTTTGTTGCTGATCCAGTTTTTTAATTTGGATTTTTGAAAAGTCGGCGTAGCTAGTTCGTGTTCATAACGCCAAACAATACGCTCAGCTTGGCTAATTACGTCATTGAAAAATCGTTTGTTATATTCATCGGACGAAAAGTTATTTACTAACACAAAGCCAGTTGCAATCATAACCAGTATACTTGCTAGCCAGAATGCAATGAATATGCGCCAAAATAAACGTTTCACGCCAAAAGTGTGTTTTACCGTGCTCCAAAAGCCTGTTAGCGTCACTGAAACTAGCCTTTTTCTTGCTGTAATTGTGGCTCGGTCAGCATTTGGTAACCCACGCCTCGAACTGATTTAATCACATCATGTATGTTTGCGGCTGCTAGTTTTTGCCTTATGCGGCTAACATGTACATCCATTGCCCGGTCATAGGCTTCTAGTGGACGATTCAAGACTTCTTGTGTCATATCTTGTTTACTAATGGTTTGTCCGGCTCGCTCCATTAATAAGCTCAATGCGTTAAATTCTGCACCTGTTAGAGGTAACGCTACATTGTTCACTAACGCTGTTCGAGCGCCACTGTCTAGCAAGATGCCATGTAATTGGGCATGCACTATATGGTTAGTGTTTCCTTGTTGGGTGCGACGAATGATAGCCCTTATACGAGCACCTAATTCCCTAGGATTACAAGGTTTGGCTAAGTAATCATCTGCGCCCATTTCTAAGCCCACAATTCTATCAATATCATCACCACGGCCGGTTAGCATCAGAATAGGTATTTGTTGTTTGGCTCGCACAGTGCGCAGTACATCTAATCCCGACATACCAGGCATCATAATATCGAGCACTACGGTATCGAATTCATCGCTTTCCAGTAATCGCGCAACTGCAGCATCGCCGCTATTGAGTGTTTCCACTGCAAAACCGTCTTCTTGTAAAAACTCGCTTAGTAGGGCGCATAATGTAGCGTCATCATCGACTAGCAATATTTTGTATTTATCATTTTCCATGGGACTGAGTCTAACCGCTTTGTTATAAGGTCTAACTAACTTTACTGAACTTTACACTAGCTTAACCCTACTTATCGAACCCTTTGTGCATACTTAGCTCCGTTGATGAAACAAATTACATTTACCCCGTCATTCACGTGAATGACACAAACCAAGTAGGAATATTATTATGAAAAAATTAATAGCAGGAGTTTTATTAAGCGCATGTATCGCAGGTAGCGCATTAGCTGGTGGCCAACATTCAGATGATCACAAAGGTCAGGGCTTCTTCCCTATACACAAGATGGTTAAGGTACTTGATCTTAGCGATGAGCAAGCAAGCCAACTTAAAGCGCTAAAAACCGAAATGAAAGCCAATCGACCTGAAAAGGGTAGCGGCACATCAATGAAAGCTCAATTAGCTCAGCTTGATTCAAGTGATGCAAATTATGAACAAAAGCTAAACGAATTGGCTGACTTACGTGCCGAGCGGGCCAAAACACAGTTTTTAAAAGCCGCTGACATGCGTATGAAGATCAATCAAATTTTAACGCCTGAACAACTTGAGAAGTTCAACGCAATGAAGGAAAAACGCAGTAAACGTCACAATAAAGCATAGTTGCTTTATCTGGTAGAACCCCGTGAGCAGATATGCTCTATACTGCAAATGTAACGTTAAAAAGCTGTGTATCAATTAAATGGTACGCAGCTTTTTTTGTTATCGTTTTGACGTGTCATGATTGACTATGTAACCACTTGATTGCGTCTGGGATATTATTGAAAACAGCTACATTTTGCGCAGATTTCGCTGGAATTCGTATATCATCTATTTTCACTAAAGCGTTTATCTTGGATACCATCGCTTTAGCAACCATATTTTGTGTGTTCAGCCAAATGTTATATCTATTGAGTTCGGTATAGGCTTCGGGCGTAAAGCCTTCCACTGCTAAGTTACTGACCACGATTGAAAAGGGGGCGCCATGAAAGGTCTCTATTGTGGCGATTATATTTTTCGTCAATGCTTGTGTGCCGTACTCATTAAAGCAACCACTGAGTTCTAGGATGATGATATTCCCCTCTACCGAGATTGAATAATTACCATGCTCAAGACTCATATTATCTCCCGTTTATTCCCCGACCTGTAGACTAAAACGGAGAACTCATTAATTACGTTAATTATATAGCACAACTATATGCTCACTGTTCGCGATCGCTGTAATCAAAAACCAATGTAAGGCGAGGGAAGTTTTATCGACATAAGCTCTATATCATCTCTATGTGCGCTTTGAAAATACCCTTTATGAATGATAAATAGTGATTTATGACGTAGCTTACGGTTACCCGACATGTGTCCTATTCGATTTTGATTGATGCATGTAAATAGGCGCCACCTCGTTACTAATTATCACTGGTCAATGGAGGGGTATAAACTATCAAGGCTGTTACCCTGACTGATTCAAACGTGAGACGTCCTTGTCACTTCGTTTCTTTCAGTGCACAGGTATGCCACCCATACTTTTTAGCGCGTATATTAAGCGGGCGTTGACGCCTTAATGCTTTTACTTCCAGTGAAGGCTTTAAGCATAAACCAGGCGAAATAACCCACTCCAACACTGAAGACAATGTCGCCGGGCACTCGCGCCCAAACCAAGGCTTCCATGATTGGGCTGTGCATGAATTCAGCTGAGCGAGCGAATGAGTAACCTTGCTCAATACTGATATAAGTCTGAATCACACCTTGGGGTAACAATGACAAAAACGTCATCATCGCCAAGCCAATATTAAGGGACCAGAATGAGCGCTTTATCAATTGTTGATTCCAGCGCGTGACATCTGTTAATCCACGCATGCAGTATAAGGTTAACCCCAAACCGAGCATACCGTACACACCAAATAATGCGGCGTGACCATGGTTGGCTGTGGTGTTTAACCCTTGCATATAATACAGCGCAATTGGTGGATTTATCATAAATCCGAACAAGCCAGCGCCAACGAAATTCCAGAACAGCACAGCCGTAAAAAACATAAATGGCCAGTGATAAGCCAGCTCCCATTTCTCTACGCGCTCAACTTTGTATCGGTTATAGGCTTCAAATCCTACGACCAATAAAGGGACCACCTCGAGTGCTGACACCATGGCTCCAACAGCGATAACAGACGTTGGTGTTCCGCTGAAGTATAGGTGATGAAAGGTTCCCAGTACGCCACCAAATAAGAATATAATCGTGGCAAACAGCACCATCACTGTCGCGGTAGAGGTGCGCAATATTCCCATGCGCACAAACAATAGGGATATTATAGCAGTGGCAAACACCTCAAAAATTCCTTCTACCCAAAGATGAACTACCCACCAACGCCAGTATTCCATTATCGCAATATTGGTGTGCTGTCCCCACATTAAGCCGGCGCCGTACAGTAGGCCAATCGCTAGTGCTGAGACCAATACTAAATAGATGAGTGATTTATCGCCTTTTTCTTGTAGCACTGGCCATAATGCACGCACAACTAATGCAACCCACAGCAACAAGCCAATGGTAAGATAAATCTGCCAAAATCGACCTAAATCGACATATTCGTAACCTTGATGGCCGAACCAGAAGTTGGCGGTTAAATTTTCGAAAAAACGATGAACGGCAGCCCATTGCCCGACAAAAGAGCCAATAACGATAATCAACAAGCTGATGAACAGAAAGTTGACCCCAAAACGTTGGAATTTCGGGTCACGGCCCGCGAGCATAGGTGCAACATATAACCCCGTCGCTAGCCACGCCGTAGCAATCCACAATACGGCAAGTTGTGTATGCCAAGTCCGAGTGACCGCATAGGGTAAATACTCCGCGAACGGTAATCCGTATAACCCTTGTCCTTCAACCGCATAATGGGCAGTGACTATGCCCAATAGCACTTGTCCCACAAACATCGCGCACACTACCCAGAAATATTTAGCGGTGGCTTGCATGGAAGGTGTAATCGTGGCTTTAGATAAAATGTCGCTGGTAGCCATACCTTGCTCTGGCAAAATATCATCACGCCAGTCGTCAAACTGTTTAACGTAATACGCAACGAGCGCTCCAGATGCGGCTAGCAATAATATGATAGAGGCGATACTCCACATTAATGTACCGGTCGTCGGTTTGTTGTTGACGAGTGGCTCGTGGGGCCAATTACTCGTGTATGTAATCTCATCATTGGGCCGGTTGGTGGTTGCCCCCCAGGCTGTCCAGAAATAAAACGCAGCAAGTTGTTTCGCTTCTTGTGCATCCAGCAAACCATGAATCGAAAATGCATAGTCGCGTCTTAGTGCTAATGATTCTTCATCACTACCTTGATAAAGCCTCAAATAATGGTCTTCAACTTGCTTTATAGCTATTGCACGATTGTCGCTGACTGTAATAGCTTCAGTCGTCACGTCGTAGGTGTTTTTGCGCATGAGTGCTGGTAGTAGAGCCTTTTGCATCGCCATTTCTTGATCAGGGGCTAGGCTTGATTGAGATTGGTGGATATTTATTTCTAACAATGCCAACGCTTCACGATGAAGCCAGTCAGCACTCCAGTCAGGCGCCAGATAACTGCCGTGCCCCCAAATAGAACCTTGTTCCATACCGCCGATTGATTGCCAGACGTTCTGCCCGGTTTCAATATCGTCTCGGGTATAGATAATTTCCCCTGAAACTGATTTTACTAAGGCTGGAATAGGTGGTGCTTGTTGATATATTTGCTGACCCAGCAACAACAAGATACCGAACATTATAATCATTCCTACAGACAGAATGATCCAAAGTTTTTTTATACTGAACGTTTTTTGATAGGAACTCATGTTACACCCATGGTAAATAGTGGAATTAAATTCGGGTACGTCAACTTATTAAGTTAACAGGCAAAATAATGCAAAGTGATGATCAAACAGCTAGTGTAACGAGTGCCCCATACCAGGGTGATGAAGGCGTGCTACATGGGCGGATGGTGATCATGACTTTCACTTATTTCAGATCGCGGAAGTAATCGTTTTTTTCCTTAATATGCTTAATAAATAGGTTCGGCTAAGTAATTACTGCTGGCGTCATCACTCGATTGTTGAATCATCCCCATTGATTATTTTGAGCTGATTTAAACCGACTTAGCATGCTGATTAAAAACGCTTATATGCGCCAAAATAGTAGAGTGAAGGTTTTTTGATTTTCAGTCGAGAGAAGATCAGCTCTCATTAGGTTCTCGGCGCAACTAATGGACTAAATCTTGATCTCAGTCAGGTTTAATGTCAGCGCATCACCATTGATAGTGGGAACATGGAAGTGAAGCCTTTTCATAGTATACGAACAACCACTTTTCGCTACGTCGCATCAACTTCAATCTCGTCAGTGACTTTGCGTGAATAGAAATCCTCATTAGCTGGGTCTTTTAAACGAGACGTTAGTATCTCTTCAACAGGGAAGAGTCTTCAACAGGGAAGAGTCTTCAACTAAGAATAGCTTTTAACTAAGTGCAGCCGCAAGGCAACCGAGCCGTAAAGCGAAACTCAGTCGGTTAAGCTGCTCATTGAACTTCTTCGCTCATGTAAAACGTAACCAATACAAAATTTAACATTAAATGAAGGTATTCATGACACCCGTAATTGTCTCTTATATAAATACACAATTTGCCTTGAATGTCTTATTGGACGGCAACCGAAAACGACACGTTGTCGCGTTTTATCACTTTATTATGGTGCTTACGATGTGGTTTTTTATAAGCTTACCGTCGTTTGCATCGACAGCTGAGACAGAGGTCGCTGTCTGGCCTGCAAAAACATCTTATCGTTTCGTCACTGTCGAAGGAAAGCGCATTTTTTATCGAGAGGCAGGGGAACAACACAAGCAGACAATAGTCCTGCTTCATGGGTATCCCTCGTCATCACATTCTTATCGAGAACTTATCCCATTGCTATCTGGCCGTTATCATGTCATTGCGCCTGATTACCTAGGTTCTGGCTACAGTGAGCGGCCCGATCCGGCGATACAGAAGTACACGTTTAACCTGCTTGCTGAACACGTTTCTGGATTATTAGATACGCTTAACGTGACGCGTTTTACGCTCTATATTCAAGATTTCGGTGCGCCCGTTGGTTTTAGGATGCTGTTGAACAACTCTTATCACCTCGAAGCTTTAATCGTACAAAATGGAAATGCCTATTTGGATGGGTTAACACCCGCTAGGCAAACATTCTTCAAAGCTGCCAATAAAGACCGCTCAAGGCAAAAATTAGAACAGCTTTATACATTTACTGGCGAGCAAGCCATAGTTAACAATCAATATTTACGCGATGTGCAAGCGGCACCAGAAAAAATGAACCCGGATAGTTGGAGTCACGATCTACATTTTTTGCACAGTGAAAAAGACAGACTGATTCAAGTGCAATTGCTACAGGACTATTACAATAACGTGTTGGATTATCCGTTATGGCAAGCTTATTTGCGTAAATATCAACCTCCTACACTGATTGTATGGGGCAAAAAAGATCCAGCATTTATTGCCGCCGGTGCTCAGGCGTATTTGCGAGATGTACCTAACGCAGAATTAAACCTGTTAGATGCTGGGCATTTTGCCGTTGAAGAAAAACCCGTAGAAATAGCAAAATATATCACCCATTTTATGCAGCAGTTAATTAAGGGCGATGGGAGGCATTGAGCTATTCATCAATAAATATTCATGTATGCGTAAAATATTCATAGGACGCTGTAAAAGTGGTGTATTTAGTGCTTTTCATTAAAGCCAGTGGAAATAGTCTTATAGGACTAAGCCTAATGAAAACACGGCGGGGATGGTTGGTTTTCGTTAAATTTAACTCTGGTGTGCTTTATGCTCTCTTGTATATGCATAGAAGAATTTTATCACCCTAAGTTCGCGGGGTAATGATCGCGACGACAACGGAGGACATTATGAATAAGCATTTATTAACCAGTTTAGTTGGCTCAATTTCTTTGACATTAAGCGCTGCAAGTTTCGCAAGCGAAGACGGTCTAGCCGTCACCATGAATGATCTGAAAAGTGGGCAGAGCATGGGTACGATCATGGTCAGCAGCTATGACGATGACGGTGTTGTGTTCAAGCCTAACCTAACAGGATTAACGCCTGGATTGCATGGCTTCCATATTCATCAAAATGGTGATTGCTCCGTGGCCATGAAAGACGGGGAAAAAGTGTTAGGTGGAGCAGCAGGCGGTCATTTCGACCCCGAAAAAACCGATAAACATGATATGCCTTGGTCAGAAAAAGGTCATGAAGGCGATTTGCCTGCCTTATTCGTTGATAATGATGGCAGTGCGTTGCACCCAGTATTCGCCCCAGAGCTTGAACTTGATGATATTCAAGGGAAGGCAATCATGATCCACGCAGATGGTGACAACTACTCCGACTCACCAGAGCCATTAGGTGGCGGTGGAGCGCGTGTTGCCTGCGGCGTTATTCCTGAATAAAAAGTCTTCAATGAGTGCGCATAAGCACCAAGTGAAGCATAAGCAAAAAGCGGCTAATGAGTCGCTTTTTGTTGTTGATAATGTTTGTACTCAAGCCACAATTTAAACTCTTGATAATCACTATCATTTTGGCTTTTTGCTAACTTCCAGGCTTTAAATAACGCAAATTCATCAACTTGCTGGCTAACGTTGCTTAGTTGGTTTGTGCTTGTTGGATTAAGTTTGGCATTATCCGAAGCGTCGTTTTTAGGTTCCATTGACCCGCCTGCTTTGAGCGTTGACGTATTTTTAGCATCTTTACCAGAAAAAATTTTACTCAATGAAAATTCGCCTTTCTCACCAGAAAACACACCCGGGCCTTCAAGTTCTTCTTGGGCAAGGGCATTACTTGTTACAGGGAGAGAGATTAAACTAGTTAGTGTCACGATAAGGACACCGGATTTAAATATAAACATAATAAACCTTTTATCTAGGTTGGAAGCAGAAAAAGCCAGATGACAATAACGTGTGTATCGTTATTGACGCCAGACTTTTCGATATGCAATTTAGCTTAATAACGTATTATTAAAAACGAACCATGCCTCCAAGGGCAAAAGCATTGAAACTTTCTTCGTCGTCAGTATCCCCCTGAGTTGCTTGAACCCACAAACTTACACCGCCCACGGGTGTGAAGTGATAAGCAACCGTGCTCCGAGTATGGTCGGCGCCTGACACACCAGACGCATCTTCAGAACCATAATTACCCATACTGTAACTCACGGCGTGCTTGCCTTGGGTGTAGCCGAGTTTCCAGTTCAAGAAATCACGATCGCCTCCAGCGACTTGATCAGCTACGCCATACGTCGTAGTAAAGTTAACGCCTGAATCGTGCAGGTAGCCTGCCAAAATACCGTAACCACTTTCTGCACCAAAAAAACCTAAGGTACCGTTGCCATCGATATCGGCTTGGGGATCTTCATCGTTATCTGCATCACCGTAATCGACAGACCAAGCGTTAATCCGCCAACCATTGGCTGCGTATTTGATTGCTAATTCATAGCTGCTGTCTTCACCGTACTGAGCGTAAAATTTTGCTCCTTCAAGAAACGTGGGCGATTCATACACAATGCGTTCACTGAATATTGATTGTGCCTGAACGAACGGAGTTTCACTTTCGCCGCCAGGGCCGCGACGGGTTGAACCAAAACGTTGGCTCATGCCAAGTGGATCAGACCACCAAGTTCCTGATTGATCGACGTCAGATACAATCCAAGTGACACTCGCGCCTGTTCCCAGTTTTACTTTACCAAAATCGCCCTGAACCCATAATTCTTGAATACGGTTACGTGAGTTAGTTCCGTCATGCAGTATATTTGAAACGCCTTCGTCCAAGCCAATTTCAACTTGTGCGCCAAATGTCAGTTCTTTGTATTTCACTGACCCTTTAACTCCAATGGTTGACTCGGCGAACTCGTGGCGACCAAAATATACGTCGTCTGATGTATCGTCTTTAATAATGTTATAGAGCACTCGACCATAAGCGGTGACTTCGGCTTGAGCGGATTGGCTAGCAAGAACAGGAGATAGCATGGCTAATGCGATCATAGATTTTTTCATGTGTGTGTCCTATTTGTGTGTTATTGCAATATAAGATATTCAGGGAATAAAACGACTAGTGATAAAACCAATATCTGCATCAAAATAAATGGGATAACGCCTTTATATATAGTGGTCGTTTTAAACGATTTAGGTGCTACACCTTTGAGATAAAACAGACTAAAACCAAAGGGGGGGGTCAAAAACGACGTTTGTAAGTTCATTGAAATAAGGATAGCGAACCAAATCAAATCGATGTCTAACACCATGGCGACAGGGGTTAGAATTGGCACGACTAAAAAGGAAATTTCAATAAAGTCGATAAAGAAACCAAGTACTAAAATTGTTACCATCGCTAACACGATAAAGGTCCATTTATCCCCCGGTAATCCGGTGAAAAAATCTTCCACAAGATATTCACTACCTGAGTAACTAAACACCATGGAGAAAGCGGTAGCGCCAACCAATACTGCAAAAATCATAGCGGTGACCTTTACCGTTTCTCGAGAAATGTTGTGCAGGCTTTTGAATGAAAATCTACCGTAAATAGCGGATAACACTAATGCACCCACTGCGCCGATAGCCGATGATTCGGTAGGCGTAGCAATACCAGTAAATATTGAACCCAAAACAGTAACAATAAGTAATAACGGCGGGAAAATGTCTTTAACAGCTTGTACAAGAATGGTTCGCTTATCTTCGGTGACTTCAATCGGAGGACAATATTCTGGCTTTACTTTACCCAAAATTAAAATATAGAGGGTGTATACAACGATAAGTAAAACGCCAGGTATGACTGCTGCGCGGAACAGATCGCCTACGGGCACGCCCATCACATCGCCTAAGATGATCAGAATAATCGACGGAGGAATAATCTGCCCCAACGTGCCGGCGGCGCATATTACACCAGCTGCCGTGGGTTGGTGATAATTATTTTTAAGCATAACTGGAAGCGAGATAACGCCCATAGCGACAACACTTGCGCCCACTACGCCAGTGGAAGCCGCTAGTAAAGCGCCCACAATAATGGTTGAAACGGCCACGCCACCTGAAATACCACCAAACAGCTTAGCTGATGACTCAAGTAAACGTTCCGCCAGTCCTGTTTTTTGCAGTACGATGCCCATAAATACGAACATTGGAATTGCCATCATAGTGGTGTTTTCCATAATGCTCATAATGCGATAAGGCATGAAAGCGAACAGGTCTGTGCCCAATACGATGACACCGATTAATACAGAAACACCGGCAAAAGTGAATGCCACAGAGTAACCAAGAAATAAGCATAACAAGGCAACGCCAAATAAAACTAAACCAGTCATTATAATGCATCCTTATGTTGGTCCGATGGCTTGCTAGCTCCCTTAAGGCGCTGTATTTGTTCAAGCATGACGTACAAGGCACATAAAATAAGAAATATCGAGGAAACCGGAATTACGCCGCGAATAATAAAACGGTGGGGTAAACCGCCGGGGTCAGCACTGCCTTCACCCATTTTATAAGCTTCAAGGGTGTAGTCCCAGCTGTAGTAAAGAATCAAAATGGTTACCGGCATTACCAATAACAGAGCGCCGAAAAGGTTAATATAGGCTTGAAGGCGAGGGCTGAAATTATCGTAAAATACGTCAACCCGCACGTGCCCATCGGTTTTTAAGGTATAGCCAATTCCGAACATAAACATGGCGGCGAACAAATGCCATTCTAGCTCTTGCATACCAATACTAACTTCGTTGAAAAAATAACGCATGACCACGTCATAAAATACGTTCAAAATCATTAACATCATCAGCAAGCTACATAAATGACCAACGCCATCTATAAACTTACCTAGTAATTTAACGACTGAATTCATAATAAATCTCTGACATGCGACGTTCTTGCACAATGCACCCATTGAATAAGGGACGTGAACAGCCGTCGCAAAATTAAATAAAATAACTAACACGAAATGGGCTATCAGCGCTAAGGATGGCGCTGATAGCAACTAAACTCTGAGCTTACTTTTGATCCTCAAAACTTTCTAAATAAGCTTGGTCAGCAAATTTAGTCCATGCACGTACCTGCTTTTGATAGCCGGTAATGGACTTTAATATTTTATCTGTCTCTGGGTCCTTAGCTGCAAATTCAGCAAGTAACTCGTCATTTGCTTTGCGAATAGCGCTCATGACAGGCTGTGGAAAGGTACGAATTTTTACGTTCGGATAGTCAGTTTGCAACGCTTTAAGGTTCACACCATTTTCATGGGTTGATTGTGAATACATGTCATAGGCGGCTGTTTTCATGGCGACGGTTAATATTTTTTGTAAGTCTGCGGGTAATGAGTCATACGCTTTTTGATTGACCATAAATTGCAATTCAGTAGCGGGTTCTTGCCAACCTGTGTAGTAATAAGGTGCTATTTTGTGGAAACCCATGCGTAAATCTAATGATGGTCCAACCCATTCCAGTGCATCAATGGTGTTGCGTTCAAGGGCGGTGTAAAGTTCTGCTGAAGGGATATTAGTTGGGCTGGCGCCCAGTTTTGCCAGTACTTCACCGGCAAAACCAGGGATGCGCATTTTTAATCCTTTTAAATCATCAACAGTGTTGATTTCTTTTCTGAACCAACCACCCATTTGGACGCCAGTGTTACCGCCAGGGAATGATAAAATACCGTATTTATCGTAGGTTTCTTTCATTAGTTCCATGCCGCCGCCATAGTAAAACCAAGCGTACTGTTCAGGCGCGGTCATACCAAAGGGAATGGTAGTAAAGAACAGCGTATTGAAGTCTTTGCCTTTCCAATAATATGAAGCAGAGTGACCCATTTGATACTGACCACTTTTAACAAAATCGAATATACCTAACGCTGACTTATGTTTATTAGCTGAATCAATTCGAATGGTTAAACGACCATCTGACATTTCTTCAACCATCTTCGCCATGTTTTTACTCGCATCACCAAAAATTGGGAAATTCGGGCCCCAGGTTTCTGCTAAGCGCCAGCGGTATTTTTTGCCATCTGCTGCATTGGCCGTTGCACTGAGTCCTAAGGTAAAGACTAAGGCGGTAAGTAATATGTATTTTGCTTTCATGGGATATCCTCATAAGCGTTTAAAAAATCACTTTGGTGAATTGGCAACACCAAATAAAAAACTGTTATAGGGATGTTAAATGTTTGTGAGTCTGTAACCATTCGTATGAACACCCATTTGTACTAGGTAGATCTGCCTAGGTATAAATAGGTTGGCGCGTGATGCTAAAGCCTGAAATAATCCAGTTTATTCGTTTACAATAAATTTACACGTCGGTTTTGCTCGGCTCCAAGGCGCTATAGATATGACCTTACCCTTGAGACTACTGTTTGTAGCAGTACTACAAGTCGTTTTAACGTCCATAATAACTTACTACTTAGTCACAGATGAATATCGTGGTCTTTCAAGTCAAAGTGTTGATACCCTTGAAAACTTCCTAATCGAGCAAAAGCATCAAGAACTAAAAAATTACACTCTACTTGCTGTTTCAGCCATGACTGATGCATACGAAAACAGTGATATAGATGATAAACAAGCAAAAGCGCGGGTTACTGAAATTATTCATGATATGACCTACAGCGGGCGTGATGGATACTTTTTTGTCTACGACGGTGAAGGTAACGGAGTGGTGCACCCAAAAGAGCCATACCGAGTTGGAAAGAACTGGTGGGAGTTAGAAGGCGAAAACGGCGATAAGACTATTCAAATATTAGTCGCTAACGCAAAGGCTGGTGGTGGTTTTCATCGTTACCCTTGGCGTAAGCCATCTTCAAATATAATGTCTGAGAAAATGGGCTATTCGGTGTACCTAGAGAAATGGAATTGGATGATAGGTACGGGCGTTTACTTAGATGATGTAAATAGTCAGCTCAACAAGCTTCAGCAGGAAATTGACCAGCATATCAACAAGACCAAACAGATTATTTTGCTGGTGGCCATGTCATCCATCTTTGTTATCTTCCTCCTTAGCCTGATTTTAAATCTCAGTCAGAAGAAAAAGACTGACCAAAAAATAAGTGAATTAGGGCTTAAAATAATTAATATGCAAGAGGAGGAGCGGCGCCATATTTCTCGAGAACTACATGACGGCATTGTTCAGGTATTGATATCGATTAAGTATTCATTAGAAGCTACCGGGCTTTGGTTGGCTAAAGCAAAGGTAGCAAAGCCTCAACCGTTGGAGCACGCCCAAAGCAATTTACGTGACGCGATCAACGAAATAAGACGTATTTCACATCATTTACACCCCAGGATCTTAGATGAGTTAGGCTTGTCTGCCGCCATGGACGCTCTGGCAGTAGAGTACGCAGAACAAACTAGGATAACCGTTAACGTGACTAAGCCAGCGGTGCGTAAGTTGGTTCAGGACGGTATTAGCACCACACTTTATAGAGTGGTACAGGAATCGCTGATCAATGTACAAAAGCATGCCCATGCCACCGAAGTTAATATTGATATGTCGATAAAAGACAAATGGTTAACTTTGAGTATCAGCGATAATGGGCGCGGCTTTGACACCGAGCTAAATAACAAAGCTGATGATTATGGTATTGGTTTGCGAAATTTGGCTGAGCGGGTTGAATATCATTTAGGTGAATTTAGCGTGCAGTCTTCTGCCAGTGGCACTATTGTAAAGGCGCGTATCCCCAAAATTAGCTACGCGAACAATCCATCCGCGACAAAAGGTTACTCTGCATGAATCAAACACATTCTGAACAACCCACTCGTATTTTATTGGTCGATGACCATCCCATGGTGCAGGGGGGATTGAGCGCCTGTTTGTCGTTCTATGACGATATTGAAATTGTTGGTATGACCCATGATGGTAAAGACGCATTGGAGAAAGCGCTAATATTAAAGCCTGATGTGATCCTGATGGATATCAGTATGCCGTCAATGAATGGGATTGATGCCACAGAAATTATCACGGATAGTTTAGAAGACACCAAAGTACTGATTTTTAGCATGCATGACAGTGCAGAATTCGTCACCAGCTCAATCCAAGCAGGTGCATCGGGTTACATTTTAAAAGACACCACGTCAGAAGAGGTGTATTACGCCATAAAAGCGGTGGCCAAAGGCCAAACACATTTCAGCAGTTCAATTGCCAAAATGCTGATCGATAAGCCTGCTCGCGACACCAGTCAAAAGCTCACCACTCGAGAGCAGCTTATACTCACTCACGTAGCCCAAGGCAAATCGAGCAAAGAAATTGCGCGTATTTTAAATATCAGTTTTCGTACCGTTGAAGCACACAGACGGAATATGAAAAGTAAGCTCAATATTGAATCACTCGCTGAACTAATTTGTTACGCCGTCGACCATGGGTTGGTCGATAAGTAAAACCCTAAATTTCACGCAGGTAGGTTTAGTCATAGCGGCTAAAAGCATTTGATGCAGCAATCAAAGAAATGCTAACCACGCACCTACGCAGATTAATAAGCTGCCTGCGATGCGGTTCATCCAACGGATATTATTGTCGCGATTAAGGAACATACGTAAGCTTTTACCGCCAGTAGCGTAAATTAACATGCAGGTGAATTCGCTGAGCATGATAAGCCCCACCAATACCATAAGTTGCCCTGTTACGGGTTTCGTTAAGCTAATAAAAGGGGGCAATAAGCTAATCATAAATGCCCAACCTTTTGGATTGGCAATGGCGGTAATAAAACCCTGAGAAATTAAACCGCTCCTTGAGGTGCCGTTACTGGAGGAGGTTTCAACAGATATCTGCTCTTTAGCAAAATACATTTTTAAACCTAAATAGCCTAAATATGCGCCACCGATCCATTTAAAAATTTGAAATACAGCAGGGTAATTGAGCATAACACTGGCCACACCCACAACTGCAGCAACGGCTACCAGCGCCACACCGATAACTTCACCTAGCATCATCCACAACGTACGGCGCACACCCACACTCATGCCCAATGTCATCGCTAGGGTCATGCACATGCCTGGGGTAATTGAAACAAAGAAAAAAGTCGGAATAAATACCGCAAGTATTGCTAAGTCTGGCATTGAGACGTTCCATAATAGTTGACGTAAAACTGAGTCCGCCAGTCTACTAATATTTAGCGTATAAGCTAATTATTTACGTCGATTCTTTGCAAAAAAAGATATTGAATATCCATACTTAACAGTATGTTAACAATGATAATGGCACATCGACTGATGTAACGAGTAAGATGACCTTTAAAGATATAAGTCTAGTAAATAGGCGACCTAAAAGCTGATGCTAAGTAAGATAGTGCGACTTTAAACAGAGCTAATTAAAAATGTATATCTGAGTGATAAGGAATGACACTAGGATTTAGCAGTAAACCCCAGTGCCGAATGGTGCTATTCACGAATGTTACGCCAATAACAAAACTATAACTAAGACGGGATCTCCTTGTCCGCTGGTTCGATGAGCGCGTCGACAGCGACCACACTCTTCACAGGGCGCACAGTCAGTAGCTTCCGTAGGGCCGAAATAATGAAAAAAGTGGTCTCAAGGGGAGATAGATTATAAAAACTATCCCACGCTTGGCTTTTGAATTCCGAGTAATTATCCACCCGCTCCGGGTGTAAATCACTATAAGCTAAATTTACGGCGTGACCAATGGTGACATCAATTGTCAACGCTTCATCAATTTGCAAACTGGGATTCTGCTCAAAGAAGCTACCCAGCGCACTGAGAGTCTCAACGGTTAATTGACGATATTCAGGGGCTTGAATATTATTCAGCATTTGCTCAACAAGTAACACAAACGCTGCTTCACCTTGCGTCATATCACTCAGTACCATATCGCTAGCAATCCGGTTACGTTTGTCCATCTTATTGCCAATCACCAAGCCTGTGGTATGTTTAAAAATAGTCCATACTTGTGGGATAAAGCCAGCGGGACGTCTATCAATAACCCCTTGATGCTGACGCCAAACATACCAGCCTTCAGAGGGCTCGGTTAATTTTTCTAGGCCAAGATTTTGATCCCAGTCTAGCTTACCGGAATGACATTCAGCGTGCAGTTCTTCGAGTTTTAACGGCAAGTCGGTTAAGTTCTGATATTCCTCTAGTACTGCTTCAATGCGATCCTGAATAACAGAAGGCGCCAAACTCATAATATGTTCGTAAGCTTCATCTGGTGTTTTATTTTGCTCGCGAGAAATCTGGCTGGTGAGCAAAATAATTAAGTAGCTAACACGAACGGTAAGCAATTCGCTGAACAGTTCTGGTCGCGCTTTAACTAGCATACCCAACGAGAGAAGCACTTCTTGGGTTAATACTTGATCACGTACATCTTCACGGCAAAATTGTTTAATTTTTGTGAGTAGCTCATCATCTTGTAAGGGTTTTGTAATAAGGGATTCATCGCTGTAAGCACGCCCAACCTGAATAAACTTCTGGGCAACGAGCAAGGCACTCACCGCAAGGCCTAAATCACCATTTATTTTACCTAACAAACCTGATGCTTGGCGCAATACCGACCAAAGTCGTAAGCGACCTGCCTGTAGGTAGACTTCTTCAATCAAGGACTTAATGGTGTTGTGTAGTCCATGATAAGTTATCGAACTGTCTAGACTTTGTAACTTATTAAGGGCATCCAATAAGGCTATTTGTTGATACAAGTTATCAGATTTTTCTAAACGTGCATGCAGTTCGCTTATATCCGTGAGCAAATCAATTTCACGTTCTTGGTCTGATGTCAGTTCAACATTACTTCCTGATATTGAAAGGGTACATGAGTGAGAAAACAACTCTTGTAAAGGCTCTGTGGGCAACACCAAATCGTTAAGCTGGTTAATTCGCTCGACCGCGGATGTGGGGGTAAGTTGAGCCATAGTGCCATGCTTAACGGGAACATCACCGACTTCACCGGTGGCGATTTGGGCCATTAACTCAAAAAATGAACTACGATCTGCACCTAATAAATTATGGGTCAGCAAAACAGTAACCGTTGGCCTTCCGACTTCGGTCCAGTTGCGATGCAAATAGCTCAACTCGCTTTTAAAACGTCGTACTAAGAAGTCGATATCGTAACTTAAAAAGTATTCATGTTGCATAAATGATGGCGTTAAACAGACCGCTCGTTGCTTGTTGAACATATATACTCTACTGGTCGTTAAGCTTTTAAGCATGCGCGGTATACGGCCGGTTAACCCTAAGCTGTCACAGCGACCAACTTGACCGTGCACTGCAGCGATATCCTCAGGGCGATATACTTTCACCGGCGCAATATCTGTCAGTGTTTCAGTGGCTACACCATGGGCCGCAAGTTCTTGCTGTAAGGTTTCATCCTCAGATAAAAAGATTAGCTGCACAACGGGCTGCATAGTCGGTTTGACGTGACGACGCCCTAATGGGTCTAAGTCACCTGGGCGCAGTAAACCGTCTTCTAGCATTGAGCCGAGCAAATATAAGCTCTGTGCCCACACTAAGGGGATATTTTCGTTGGGTAATCGATCTTGCGATTGTGGGTTAGCACGCTCAGCATCAATAGATTCTTTAGGCACATAATACAGTTCAGGAAGCAGTTTAAAGCCATTTTGTTCAACTAGCACTTTGTCTAAACGGTCGCGATAATGGGTTATTTGCGGTTTATTATCGGTAAAAATAGCGTCTAAATACAAGTAGGCATAAAAAAGCGGCCACTCAGATTCAATATTCTCAAACTGTTTTAGTTCTTTATCCTCATAATGTAAGCGACCTTCATCTTCGAGTACGGTTTGATGGCCATCCCGTAGGAAGCGTTTTAGGCCATAACGCCCCTCCAGCTTAGTTACAATGTCGTTGCGTACTCGATCAGACAGGGCTTTGTCTTGGACCGCAAATGCTGGAAATCCGATTACGCTAAGCAAAGCAGCGTCTATTTCTTTCGTATTTGATTCACGGGGTAACATCGCACTTAGAGTAATGTTCGACTGTGCAATGTTGTCGGGTATAACATGAATAACCGAACTAAAGGAGCCTTTAGCACCAAATAAGTTAAACCCTGATAGGGCTTCAAGAGCGGCCTTTGCCATTCCCAAAGAGCTCGCATTTAGCTCAACGCTACCACTGTTACTTTTTGCTCCTCGTTCCCAGATACCAAAATCTGGTGAACGATAAGCGCGCTCGATGTAATACACTAAGTTTTGAATAAAACAGACTTCTTCATCTGTCCAGATCAAATCTAGACCTGATGCAATCATCTGAGTCAATGTGAGCAGAAAAACGGATGTAGCATCGATTTGTAGGTGGCCCCATTCTGAATCACCTACCACACTGTCGCCAGTAGCGGTATCGTATTTGGCATGTAGGGCATCAATTGGCTGACGCGTTTTCTTGAATTTTTCTATCTTGTTTGATTGCGCCATCATCGAACGTAATAGAGCACGCATAAGTTTAACGGTCCGTTGCTGTAGTTCATAGCCGCGGCCATTGTCATTATCAACGTTGCGATAGGCGAGGGCTAGTCCCCAGACTGCCAGAATACTGTACACATTATCGCGTACCCAAGCATCTTGGTAGTTACCGTGCACGGTGATGGCTGTGCTAGCAGGCAATAAACCACTAACAGGATGCTGCTTTTCTAATATGACGGATTTAATCTGCTTATAATAAGCGTCGAGCTGAGTGTTCAATTCTAAGTTTTGCATTCAATGTCCTAACTAATTCAGGGAAACGGGAAAAGGCTTCCGAAAAGTGCAGATTAATCTAACTGTGGTTCACAAATATGATCGCTATACGGTAATGACAAATATAAATTTTGAAAGACATAATTTTAACGCATGTTCAATGTCTTAAAATCAGCAAAGAATACGCCATTATGGCTTAATAAGGCAGTGTGAGGCGAATTTAGGTACAAAATGCTCTTTTCATAGCGCTTGAGCGTACATATTATCTAGGGATTGTTATATTTGCCCATCTATTCGCTATTTTCTATCAGGGATAACCGATATTTCGCGTGGCTTAATCGAATAAGTTTAGATGGGTTCCCCGTTATTTTGTACGTAACGTGCACGGTGCAAGTTTATGGTGCAATTGTGAAACCGGTTAGTCATCTATCAACAATAGTTGTTACACTTAAATACAAATGGGAACTATTATCATTTGTAATAGTGTGACATAATACGTCATTAATCAAGTAGGAGGGAATCAATTTAATGCGCAATGTAATTAAAGAATGTGTGACCTTCGTTCATCATTGGAACGAAACGTTATTTAGCTTTAAAACAACACGCCAGAAGTCGTTTACGTTTGAAAGTGGTCAATTTGTGATGATTGGTTTAGAGCTTGCCGGTAAGCCGATAATGCGTGCCTATAGCATCGCCAGCGCTAATTACGCCGACGAATTAGAGTTCTTTAGTATTAAAGTACCAGATGGTGCGTTGACCTCAGAATTACAGAAGATCAAAGCGGGTGATGAGGTCATGTTGACTACCCGAGCAGCCGGTACGCTGGTCGCGGGATATTTACAACCGGGTAAAAATCTTTATTTACTGAGCACTGGCACAGGATTAGCGCCATTTATGAGTGTTATTCAAGATCCTAATATTTACGACCAATTTGACAAAATCATACTTGTTCATGGCGTTCGTTGGGCATCAGAACTAGCTTACCAACAAGAAATAGAAGTAGGGCTGCCGAATAATCCGTTTTTTGGGGATATAGTGCAGGAAAAGTTACTTTATTACCCCACTGTGACGCGTGAGCCATACCAATATAACAGCTTAAAGACATCAGACGGCATGCGAGATCATGAAGGTCGTATTACTGATTTATTGCTGTCGAATAAACTCACCAACGACTTGAATTTAGCGGATATCAGTCCTGATAATGACCGGTTTATGTTGTGTGGTAACGATGCCATGCTAAAAGATTTAGCCGCCATCTTAGATGCGAAGGGATTCAGTAAAGCGAATTCACGCTCTCAAGGGCACTATGTTATTGAACAAGCGTTCATCGAAAAGTAAGTCGAACGGTGTTTAAGTGCAGCAACAATGGCAATGCTTAAGAAGCTATTCAGCTGGTAAGTTTGCTTCTGTGCTGCCTTGTCGCTAACGAACCGTGACTAAAACAAGATACGAACATACACCATGCACTGCCTGTGATAATTAGTTAATCACCTCTTTATAACCTTTATTGCAACAGGTTTCCGTTATACAAAACCGTTTTTTCTCCTTGCTATCGCGATGAATGATGTTCTCTTACTCAATATAAAGCGGTCATAGCGTTTTATCTTGAATGGCACTACTGACTGGGTAGTTCAATTCGAGATGATTGAACATGGTTCGATTTTGTGGATGCCTGTTTGATATCTGTTAGGCCTTACGTAGTTTTAATTCGCTGTATTGAAAGCCTCATCTGTTTTTCTATTTCAAGAATAACGAACAGGGCGGCACCTACGCCTATGATCAGAAAACCATCGAATAAAGGAATAGCTTCTGTAGCAAATACGATTTGCAAAGGGGGGAAATAGGTTATGGCAAATTGTGCCACAGTAATAATCGATACAACTAACCAGACTACCTTAGTACCGCGTACAGCCTGCCAAGTTAATGATGTAGAGTAGATATTGCGAATGAAAAACAATTGAAAAATTTCCATAACAACTAAGGTGTTCAATGCCATGCTTCGAGCTAGTTCTAACGAATAGCCGCGATCAATGGCGTACATATGAATACCAAACACACCGCATAGGAATAAAACAGAAACTAAGATTACATACCAAATCATTTCTCTTGATAACAGAGGTTCGTTACGCCCTCGAGGAGGGCGGCGCATGGTGCTTTCTTCACTTGGTTCGAATGCTAATGCAATGCCAAGTGTTATTGCCGTAATTAAGTTAACCCAGAGGATTTGAATAGGGGTAATAGGCAACGTCATGCCCATTAACAATGCGACAATGATGGTCATAGCTTCACCCGCATTAGTGGGTAGTGTCCAACTGATGACTTTTTTGAGGTTGTCGTAGACGGTGCGACCCTCGCGCACTGCAGATACGATAGATGCAAAGTTGTCGTCGGCCAGCACTAACTCTGCAGCCTCTTTAGCAGCTTCACTGCCTTTTTGACCCATCGCAATCCCCGCATCGGCTCGTTTTAATGCGGGGGCGTCGTTCACACCATCCCCGGTCATCGCTACCGTCATGCCATGAGATTGCAACGCCATCACTAATCGTAGTTTGTGCTCTGGGCTGGTGCGAGCAAAAATATCGCATCCAAGAACAGCATTTCGTATCGCGCCTTCATCCATATTATCAAGTTCCGCACCGGTTAATACTTTATCGGTAATTTGTAAGCCAATTTGCTTGCCGATAGCTGCTGCGGTTTTGCTATGGTCGCCGGTTATCATCTTGACTCGAATACCAGCTTCGATGCATTGTGCGACTGCGGTAATCGCTTCTGTGCGAGGAGGGTCTATCATGCCTAACATACCAATTAGGGTTAATGAGCCTGTGACATCAGCATGCTCTAAAACGGTGTGTGATGGTGTCACTGTTTTAACGGCAAACGCTAATACACGTTGCCCAAGTCCAGCGATGGTCTCAGCTTGGTTGTTCCAATAGGCGATATCTATTGGCTCTGACTTGTCGTCCAAACCTTTTTGATTTGTACACATGGTTAAAATTTGTTCTGGGGCGCCTTTAACAAATATGCAGGCTTGTTGCTCATGATTGTGATTAAGCGTAGCCATAAAGCGATGTTTGGCATCAAAAGGAATGGCGTCTGTGCGGGTCCATGTGGCGTTGGTTTCTTTTAGGTTGAGGGCCATTTTCCCGCTAAATGCGAGTAACGCGCCCTCCATCGGATCACCTTCAACTAGCCAGTTTCCGTCTTGCTCTCGCAGCGCCGCGTCATTACATAGCGCGGCGGCTTGCGCCAATTCATTAGGTACAAAATCAGTAATAGCTACGGTTTTAGTTTCTAGAGTCAATTTACCTTTAGGTTCATAACCATTGCCTCCTAAGGTGAGTAAGTGTTGCTGAGTGAGTACTGAAGCCACCATCATTTCGTTGCGAGTTAATGTGCCTGTTTTGTCAGAACAAATAACTGATACCGAACCCAATGTTTCAATAGCGGGTAAATGACGCACAATGGCATTGCGTTGAGCCATGGCTTTAACACCAATAGCTAACGTTATGGTTAGAACAGCCGGTAAACCTTCTGGTATAGCTGCTACCGATAGCCCAACTACTGCTAAAAACATTTCAGTAAAGTCATGGTGTTCAACAAAATACCCAAACACCAGTAACATAGAGGCAACAGCAAGGATCATTATAGTCAACCATTTGGCAAACACCGCCATTTGCTCAACTAGAGGCGTGGTTAACGTTTCTACTTTCGATAACAAGCCGCTAATACGACCTATTTCTGTGTCTTTCCCTGTACCGACCACTACACCCTTGCCTTGACCCGTACTGACTAACGTTCCCGAATAAGCCATGCATGTGCGATCACCCAGTGAGGCACCTATTTCAACGATCTTATTTTGCTTTTCGACCGGTATTGATTCACCAGTCAAAATAGCCTCTTGGATTGTTAAACCATAAGCAGATAGCATTCTCAGGTCGGCAGGCACTTTATCACCAGCTTCAAGTAACACTATGTCACCAGGAACTAAATCTACTCCATCAACGTTTTTACGCTCTCCATCACGGATCACGTTGGCATGAGGGGCTAACATCTGCCTGATGGCATTCATCGCTTGTTCTGCTTTGCCTTCTTGAATAAAGCCTATCACAGCATTCGCAATAACCACCGCTAAAATCACACTCATATCAATCCAGTGCCCAAGCACAGCAGTGATCACTGCAGAACCGATTAACACGTAAATTAAAATATTATGAAAGTGCATTAAAAAACGGACCAATGGATTGCTGCGGGCAGCTTGTGCCAAACGGTTAGCACCATGAGCTAACAAACGAGCTTCAGCATCAGCTTGTGTTAAGCCGTCAATCGAGCTTCCTACGCTTTTAAGAGTTTGCTCTGCCGAAGTACTGTGCCATTTAGATTGTGCAATATCTGCGTCAGTTTTTTGCATGTTGGCCTCGTTTATTTAGGAGATTGAGCTGTATTAGAGAAGAGCGTGTAGATTTATCGTATCAATAGCATTCAAACCCAATTTGATATGGGGCAATTTTTCTGTGGGTATTGCCGATATTTGATTGAGTTTATTTGTCTGAAAGGTAACAGCTAGCAGCCTGTTGTTGACCGCTTTGGTATTCAAGTTAGTTCTATTTCTTTGTCGGCTGTTTACGTTCAAGCCAATTATTTGTTGGTTAAGAATGCTGAGATACGAGCGATTCATACACATTACCTCATTGACTTTATTGGAGAAGCAAACCCTTTAGGCTTGATTGCCATTACCGAACTGTTTAGTTGGTTGATAATGGTCTCTGCGGTGTTGCCAATTACCAACCCAGCGATTCCGGTGCGGGCAACGGTTCGCATGACGATTAAGTCTGCATCTATCTTTTTGGCTATTTTCGGGAGCTCTTCACCCGCTGTCCCTTTAACGATATGAGGGATCAATGACAAAAAATTAAAAGATTCTATTCCGATTTTTTGCTTTACGTTGTCAAATTAAACCAGGTCGAATATGACCTCGATCAATAATAGGTTGAAGTCTATTCATTTTTATCAAGCAGCGGCCTAACCCAAATTCATTTGCTAAAATTGTTATGTTTGACTAACTATTCCTGCTTGTTTACGACCAGTATTACTTTTGAAAGAATTTAATACGGGATATTGAACTGTGATAAAAGAAAAAGTAGGCAACGTAATTTCTCAAGCGCGTGTCAAGGCTGGGAGATTTATGCATGGGGCGTATGTTTACAGTTGGTTGAGGCGGGCTTTAATGACTCTATAACTCGAGTCATTTTTCGCAGCCGCTGATAGGGGATGTGCTTAAATTTACACATCATTTTTTCAGCGTCTGCTGCTAAAAAATGGGGGACGAAAATTAGACCTAATTACTCGTCTACTAACACTTCAAACCCACCGTAGATCATGCGCTTCCCATCAAAGGGCATAGGGGCTGTTTTTGGGTCGAATCGCGGGTCGTTCATGCATTTTTGCATGCCGCTGTCTCTCGCCTCTTTAGACGGCCAGGTGATCCACGAAAAGACAACGGTTTCATCATCTTTAGCTTGCACTGCCTGAGGGAAAGAAGTGACTTCACCATTAGGTACGTCTTCTCCCCAACATTCAGTGCACGACAGTGCACCGTATTCTTCTTTGAAAATTTTAATACAGTGCTTAGCGTATTCTTTGTATTGTTCTTTATTTGCCGTAGGCACAGCGACGACAAAACCGTCGATATATGACATATGGAACCCCTGAAGTCTGATAAGTAAATGATTGCAGGAAAGACATTACGTATATTGGCATAATATTTCTAGTTGAAACATCATCGAGAACAACAATACTGATAATTGCAGTCTCACTAATGTTTTAGATTTCACAGGCATGGAGGCACAAAAAAATAGGCGCAGTAAAATGCGCCTATTCTATTCGGTAGCGGCTAAAGCGTTACCATTTACGCACTTTTGGCGTGCGCAAATAAGCTAGGGCCTGCCGATACAAGCGCTTTACCATTATCAGTATCAGTGAATTTTTCGAAGTTCTCAACGAATAGTTCAGCCAAATCATTGGCTTTTTTGCTCCACTGACTTTCGTTTTGGTATGTTTTGCGAGGGTCCAGAATACCGGCATCCAGCTCACCTAATTGCTGTGGAATTTGTAAGTTAAAGACCGGTAAGGTCGTGGTAGTCGCGTCATCTAATGAGCCATCTAAAATGGCGTCAATGATAGCTCGTGTAGCTTTGATCGATATACGTTTCCCAGTGCCATTCCAACCCGTATTAACTAAATAAGCTTGCGCACCTGATGCTTGCATCCTATTTTTAAGCACTTTTGCATATTGAGTAGGGTGCAAGCTTAAAAATGCTGCGCCAAAACAGCTTGAAAAAGTTGGAGTTGGTTCGGTAATTCCACGCTCAGTACCCGCTAATTTAGCGGTAAAACCAGATAAGAAATAATACTGTGCTTGTTCTGGCGTGAGTTTAGATACAGCGGGCAACACGCCAAATGCGTCAGCAGTCAAGAAAATCACCTTGGTTGCATGTCCAGCGCGAGATACTGGCTTAACAATATTGTCAATGTGATGAATGGGATATGACACGCGAGTATTTTCAGTTTTACTGTTGTCGTCAAAATCTATTTTACCGTTTGCGTCAACGGTGACATTTTCAAGTAATGCATCACGGCGAATCGCATTGTAAATATCCGGTTCGTTTTCTTTGCTTAAATTAATGGTTTTAGCATAGCAACCACCTTCAAAATTAAACACGCCGTTGTCGTCCCAACCATGTTCGTCATCACCAATTAACTCGCGATTAGGATCAGTCGATAAGGTAGTTTTACCAGTACCTGATAAGCCAAAAAATACCGCAACATCGCCGTCTTTACCTACGTTTGCGCTGCAATGCATAGACGCAATATCCCTAAGGGGTAATAGATAGTTCATCATTGAGAACATACCTTTTTTCATTTCGCCGCCGTACCAAGTACCACCAATTAACTGCACTTTTTCAGTTAGGTTAAATGCCACAAAATTCTCTGAATTTACCCCGTGAGAACGCCAATTAGGGTTATTTGTTTTTGCACCATTCATAACCACAAAGTCAGGTTCGAAGTTTACAAGTTCTTCTTCTGTAGGACGAAGAAACATATTCTTTACAAAATGGGCTTGCCAAGCGACTTCTGTGATGAAGCGGACCTTTAGGCGCGTATCTTCGTTAGCGCCGCAATAAGTATCTACCACAAATAAGCGCTTATCACTGAGTTGATCGATAACCAAAGCTTTGAGATCGTTCCAGACTTGTTGTGTCATGGGTTTATTATCATTTTTGCCTTGATCAGACCACCAAACGGTATCCCTGGTTACATCGTCACGTACTATATATTTGTCTTTTGGTGAGCGTCCGGTAAATTTGCCTGTGTTAACATTAACCGCTCCTAATTCGGTTACGACGCCTTTTTCATACCCTTCAAGGCTAGGGTGAGTGGTTTCCTCAAATAAGACATCGTACGAAGGATTATGTAGAATTTCGGTGGCATTAATACCAAGTTTGGCTAAATCTGCGGACAATTTTTGTATATTCATTAACTAACCCTTCGTTTGATGGTGGCGGTGAAACTGTAAGTTAAATCCTCGATGGTGTATGTATTTGAGGTTTTTAAAAACTTTTTAGGGCGAAAAATACGTAACTGTCAATGATGTGGTTGACAGACAATGCTAATGAATCCGCCCGATGCAGCTATTTTAAACATGTATGCAATTATTATGAAGCCCAATTCGTAATAAAACACCCTTAATTTCATAAGTTCGAAATAAACTGTTATGAAATCCACGCAAATACATATTTAGAGCGCTTTTTAGGGATAAAAAGCATGACTAAAGAAAAATTTTCACGTATCACCTTGGAAAATAAGAATATTTGTCGATAAAGTTTAAATATCTGATTAATAGTACTAATTTACAAGATTGTTACGTTTAATGAGATTTTCTAAAGCAATGGAGTATTAGCTGGAGCTATTAACAACAGTTTCGTGGGGGAATATAGTGTAATAACTATAATGATCATTTTTGATATCTATTGTGAAAGGTTACGGTATCGAGATCAGTTTCTGTTATTTGATGTGAAACAGAGCGTTTAAAATAGTCATCATACAATGAGAACAGGCCTGAAAATAGCGCAAGCCTGTATTCGCTGTGATAAATAGTCGCTTACAAAAGCTTACGTCTTATGCTTGATGCAAATGCGCCAAAATGCGATTCTTGCCACGTTAAACTCAAGTGTCAAAACACTTTTTCCGAGTCCGAAAGAACCAACTTTTCCAGACTCGACTCTTACCACGCCTAGCTAAAGGACCAACAAATGACACGGTTGCCTGCCGAATACCTGAGCCAAATTGAGGCTATTTTACCGGCCAAATCAATCATCCAAGATATCAGCCGTCTGCGAGCTCTCGCAGTTGACGCGAGTTTTTATCAACTTATACCTAAACTTGTACTGAGGCTTAATTCATTAGAGCAAGTACAGACTGTTCTAGCGCTTAGTCAACAGCACAAAGTGGGTGTTACGTTTCGTGCAGCGGGCACAAGTTTATCAGGGCAAGCGGTGAGTGATTCTGTATTAATCATTTTAAGTGATGATTGGCGCCGTTATGACGTATTAGATAAAGGCCAGCGAATAAAGTTACAACCAGGGATTATTGGGGCTGATGCAAATCGCTTACTTGCACCTTTTGGACGTAAAATTGGCCCGGATCCCGCGTCTATCAACAGCTGCAAAATTGGTGGTATCGCTGCTAATAATGCCTCAGGTATGTGTTGCGGCGTTGCCCATAACAGTTATTACACGGTACAAGATATGACCATAGTATTGGCTGATGGCAGCATGGTTGATACCGCTAATGAAACCAGCGTACAAAACTTTCGAGTTAAGCACCAAGTTATGCTTGACGAGTTGCAGAAATTGGCCTTTGCGAGTCAGCAAAATTCGTCGCTACGGGAGTTAATTACCTATAAGTATCGTCTTAAAAATACCTGCGGTTATGCCGTTAATGCGTTAATCGATTACCAAGATCCGTTGGATATCTTGCTACACCTGATGATTGGTTCAGAAGGCACGCTCGGGTTTATTGGGGATATTACGTATAAGACGGTTATAGAACATAAATATAAAGCCAGTGGCTTGTATTTATTTGCTAGTGCAGAGCAGGCGTGTGCTTTGGTACAAGTGTTAGCGCAGCAAAATGTCGACGCTATTGAACTAATGGATCAACGCGCCCTTAACTCAGTTAAGGGACAGCCGGGATTACCCGACACTTTTTGTACCGACAATGACAACTACACCGCGTTACTACTAGAAACCAGTGCAAATAGTGATAAGGCCCTTAATCTAAATATGCAAAGCATTGAACAATGTATTGCTGAGCATCACCCCATGCAATCCATTGCGTTAAGTACTAACAGTGTGCTTAATCAGCAGCTGTGGGCAATACGTAAAGGCACCTTTCCGGCAGTTGGCGCAGTGCGCGAAACGGGTACTACTGTCATCATTGAAGATGTATGTTTTCCTATCGAAAATATGGCTGAAGGAATAGGGCGGTTACACCAACTATTCGATAAGTTTGGATACGCAGAAGCCATTATTTTTGGTCATGCTTTAGCGGGCAACCTACATTTTGTATTTACCCAGTCGTTTGAACTTCAGAGCGAAATTGAACGCTACGACAGTTTTATGCAAGCCGTTGCACAGCTTGTTGCTGTTGAATTTAAAGGATCCCTTAAAGCCGAACATGGAACAGGACGGAATATGGCACCCTTTGTTGCGCTAGAGTGGGGTGAGGAAGCATATAATGTCATGCGTAAGATCAAACAAATTGTCGACCCAGTAGGTATTTTAAACCCTGGTGTGATTTTAAATGACGATCAGCAAAGTCATATTAAAAACCTTAAACTTCTACCAAAAGCAAATGACATTGTTGATAAATGCATCGAATGTGGTTTTTGTGAAGCGGTTTGTCCATCCCAAGCATTAAGTTATACACCGAGGCAACGCATCGCTATATGGCGACGCATTCAACATTTACGGGCGTTGGCAATCACAACATCTGGAGAACATACTCGAAGTGCTACTAAAGTAAGTAATCAGCCTAATAAACAGGCTGTAATTGATATCGAAGAGCAAGCCGAAGAACAAAACAAAGAGCTAAGGCAATTAGAGCATGACTTCGAGTATATGGGGATTGATACCTGCGCGGCTACTGGGCTATGTGCGCAGCGCTGTCCTGTTGGCATCAATACCGGTGACTTAATAAGGCAATTACGCAGCGAAAAACAAACAAAATTCGGCAAAACGATCGCTAAGTTCAGCGCAAATCACTTTTCGTTGGTGAGTAAAGCCGCGGCCCTAGGATTTGCAGCGTCTAGTACGGCGACTAAAATACTCGGAGACGATTTAACGAATAAAGTTGGCGAAAGTGTGCATCGATTTTCGGGGAAAAGACTACCACTATGGCAGAGTCAGTGGCCAAGTAAGGCAAAGCCGATTAGGTTTGATGCTAGTCTAAAACGCAAACAAGTTGTTTATTTTGCTAGTTGTGCCAGTCGTACTATGGGCCCAGCAGCCTCTGACACCGAATCGCGTTCTACCTATGATGCGGCTCGGTCTGTGTTCGCCAAAGCGGGGTACCACGTGATAGTACCTGATGCGATGAGCGAACTATGTTGTGGTATGCCTTTTAGTAGTAAAGGTTTCCCTGATTTAGCTCAGCAAAAAGGGGAACAGTTAGCACATAGTTTACTGAGTATTAGCCGCCAAGGGCAAATACCAATTGTGTTTGATACCAGCCCGTGCAAGCAGCAAATGCAGGGGCTAAACAATGAGCATGGATTAACCATCTTTGAAACCAGCGAATTTATGGTTAAGCATGTATTAGCTGATTTACAGATTACGCCGCAAACGCAGCCTATAGCGTTACACATAACCTGCAGCAGCCGTAAAATGGGCATTGGTCCTTATTTACAAACGTTGGCTAACGCTTGTAGTGAAAAGGTTATACAGCCCAACGGCATTGAATGTTGTGGTTTTGCCGGTGATAAGGGAATGTTTGTACCTGAACTAAATGCCAGTGCGCTGCGCCATTTGAAGGATCAGATCCCAGCAGATTGTACTGAAGGATTCAGTAATAGTCGTACTTGCGAAATCGGGCTAAGCCAGCACAGCGGCATTCCTTACCATTCACTAATGTTATTGCTCGATAAAGTTAGCAAAGGGAAAACCGCACCAGTAAACGTTTAAAGACGTTAATAAACATTGAGGCACAATGCTGATACGGCCACTGGGGTTCGAGTCAACGTTAGCGAATTCGGTTTTAGTTTAAAATATACCGCCACTTAAAGGAGCAAATGGAATGCGGATTAGCGATCGTCAACTAAATATGGCGGTAGCTGAGGGGATTTTGACTTCAGAGCAAGCCCATCGCTTAACTGCTTATATATTGGTGTTACCCGAGGGCGAAGCAAAGTTTGATTTTACCCACTTGATGTATTACTTCGGTGGTCTCGTTGCCATCGGTGCAATGACGGTCTTTATGAACTTAGGATGGGAATCATTCGGTGGTATAGGCGTCCTTGGGCTTTGCGCTATTTATGCCATTGCGGGGATTTTATTAACTAATCGATTTACGCGACAGGGATTATCGGTTGTCGCAGGAATATGCGCCACATTTGTGGTTACATTGACACCACTGGCAACTTTCGGATTGCAACACGCGTTAGGTGTATGGCCAGGCAACGACAATTATCAAGATTATCATCGTTATATCCAGTGGCATTGGTTATATATGGAGCTTGGCACAGTGGCAGTAGGAGTAATATTAGCCAAAGTTTATAAATATCCTTTTTTGGTAATGCCGATAGCCGTAACGTTATGGTATTTGTCGATGGACCTAGCCGTCATGCTAACTGGGGAGCGGCCTGAATATGAAGTACGAGCATTGGTATCGATGTACGTCGGGTTATTAATGTTGGGCTTGGCATTTTGCGTTGATATACGGTCCAGACATTCAGGTGACTATGCATTTTGGTTGTATTTACTCGGTACGATAGCGTTTTGGGGGGGCTTGACTATGCAAGAGTCCACCAGTGAATTATCTAAGTTTCTATACTGTTGTGTAAACCTACTTATGATGGGTATAGGCATAGTATTGGTACGCCGTGTTTTAGTCATATTTGGTGCATTTGGGGTCTGTGGATATATAGGGTACTTGGCTTACGACGTATTCAGCGATAGTTGGCTATTTCCAATTATATTAACCCTTTTAGGCTTTGCTATCGTTTATCTTGGCATCATCTGGCAAAAAAATGAGCAAGCGGTGACTCAAAGATTACGTCATTCTTTGCCTCTGCCGCTGCAGGAATTATTAGACAAAAAAACAATGTGAAAATGCATGCCCGTTAGTCCTTTAAATAGCTTTTGTCACATCAGTGAATACACTCTGGGGTAAATAACCACGACTCAGAGGCCTTTTTGAATATCTTTGTTGGTCAATTTATCTACCTTAATTCGGTATTGCTAGTGAGTATCATTACTTTCGTTCCTCCTGTTAATTATTAATTTTGCAATATTTACTACTGCTTTATTGTAATTAACCCGTTATATATCACCTTTTGATATGCCTAACTAACAACCAAAATATTCTAAAAATGACAATTAATGACCATTATAGTTCAATAAATGGTTGCCTTGAATCACAATAATCTATAAAGTGATAATCGTTCTCATTTAGATTGTTATTAGGATGTTGCAGTGATTGAATTACTCGTTAATGGTGGAGTTGTGGTTTGGCTACTAATCAGCCTTTCAGTGATCGCCTTAAGTGTAGCCGTGCTCAAAGGGTGGCAGTTTTATAGTACTCGCGCTAAACCTGCTGATGCTATTGAACAAGCCTTTGGATTTTTACAACAGGGCAAACATGCCCAAGCGTTATTACTGGTAAATGGTCAACGTAATTACCGCGCGGCACTGATCAGCAGTACTGTTCAATTAATCGACAAATCGTCGTTAGCAATAGATGACATCAAAGACGAAGTATATCGCCAAGCTCAATTGGCCATTGCGCAGCTTAATAGTTATCTACGTATTTTAGAAGTTATTGCCACATTAGCACCATTAATGGGTCTTTTCGGTACAGTAATTGGCATGATCGAAGCATTTAAAGCTATGGAGTCTGCTGGTGCTCAGGTTAACCCAGCGGTGCTGTCTGGCGGTATCTGGCAAGCGTTACTAACCACAGCAGTGGGCTTAGCCGTAGCCATACCAGTGTCCATGCTTAACAGTTACTTTGAGCGCAAAGCGGAAGTCGAAGCTCAAGCCATTCAAAATGACCTTCAACGTGTTTTTACGCTATATGCCAGTATGAACGCGCAACCTGTTGCCAAAAAAATGGGCTCAAAGAGTACCCAACCGTCTTCTTCTAAACAGGGCGCTGAGTAAGCATTATGTCAAGTTTGGTCATGCCCAAAAGACGTAAACAAAGCATTAGCCTAACGGCACTAATTGATGTGGTGTTTATCTTGTTAATGTTTTTTATGTTGACGTCGTCTTTTACAAAATTTAGTGCCGTTGAAATGCAATCAAGTTTAGCCGCGAGCACTATTTCAGACACCAAGCCACAATTTATGCACTTAAGTGAAGACGGTTATTTGTCGGGTATGGGTACTTCAAATGCTAGCGCTAACTTAAGTGACGATGCTCTAGGTAACGTATTTGATAGTTCACTACCGACCGTTTTACAACCGGCACCAGATACACAGGTTCAAGCTATTGTCGATGCGCTTTCTCGCTTGAAAATCTTAGGGTTTACAAATGTGACCCTAGGTAAAGCAGCAGCCAGCGCAGAGGACGTAAAATAATGAACGCGTTTAATCAACTATCTCGTCCACGTCGTAAAGCAAACACTGACGACAACCTCATTCCGCTTATCAATATTGTATTCTTGCTACTTATATTTTTCATGATTGCGGGCAAAATCGAGCAGATCCATGATGCGGGCTTAACCTTGCCTAAGAATAGCCATGCAAAGTCTGCTATCAGTCAACCGATTACGCTGCAGTTATCAAAAGACAGCGAAATTCACTTGAACAACGAACTCGTCAGTTTTGACTCTCTGCCCAATGCTTTGACCAATCTATTGCTTGAGCACCCAGCTAATATAGCGGTACGCGCTGATAAACACGTGACCTATCAAGCATTAGATAAAGTGCTCGATGCACTTAGAACAGCAGGTTTTAGCACCATCAACTTGTTCACCCTAACGACAGAGCCAAGTTGATGAGTGCTGCCATTCAAAAAAATACTGACCAGGCAGTTGGCGGCAATGACGCTAAACTAGCGGGCATTTCAGTTTCTCCGGTTTTTATTTCAATTGGGCACAAACATCAGTGGACGGTAGCTATCGCGATTGCGTTCGTAATACACGCAGCGGTATTTGCAGCATTGTCGATTAAACCTGAGGTGGCACAGGGCAGTTCGCTCGGGGAAGGTCAAGACGGAATCGAAGTAGGTTTAGGTATGCTTGGGGCCTATCAAGATCAAGAATTGGTTGAGACGCAGCAACAAGATGAGCCAGTTACACCTATTATCGAACCTAAGCCGGTAATTAAGCCTAAAGCGCAAGCTAAACCCGAACCCATCATCGAAAAGGTACCTGAAGCAAAACCGCTAGTTCAGCCAATACCCGAAGCTGCCCCAGCAACTGAAACTTTGGAGGTACCTGTTGTTGAGCAAGTATTAGCGGAAAACGCGATCCAGAAGGTGATTACGCCAACGCCAGAATCAAGCGACGCTAAACCTGTCACTTCAACTGAAACAGCAGTTGAAGCCCTTGAACGCGAAAATCTGCCGGATAAAACGACTCAATCAAACAACACAACAATTAATGACAATGCATCGGTAGCTGCGGCGCAAAAAGCCACAACACGAGGAACAGGAAGTGCAAGCTCACGTCGTTCTGGTGGCCGTGCAGGCAATGCGCAAAGCTTCTTTGCTGAATTACAAGCTCATCTTAGAGAGTATAAGACATATCCGAAAGAGCTCAAAAAACAAAAAATTGAAGGCGTTGTACATCTTCAATTCACCATTGATCGTGATGGTTACGTTTTAGCTTCAAGCATTAAACAGAGCTCTGGCTCAGCCGAACTTGATCAAGCCGCCTTGGACATGCTGCAAAAAGCTAATCCACTGCCACTGGTACCCAATTCAATTAAACGTGAGCGCATCACGTTAGTTATTCCCATTGAATATTCACTTATCACTAACTCAGCATTTAAGGAATAGTTACCCATGAGTAGAAAAACAACCTGTTATTCGGCGCCATTGAGCTTGCGCTCGCCTAACGTTAAAACTAACAAGACTCTATTAGCGTTAAGCATTCCAGGTATGTTGCTAAGCCCGATGGCTATGGCACAAGAAGATGAGCCAATTATATTGGATACCATGCAAATTGAAGAGCGTACGGTTGATACCAACCCTTATGCCCAAGCTGGTGCACCATATAAAGCGCAAGTTTCTGGCGATTCACGTCACGTGAAAGAACTAGCAGATACGCCACAAACTATCAGCGTATTGACGCAAACTCAGATTAAAGAGTCGGGTAAAACCGATTTAAAAGAAATTCTTGCTGCCCAGCCGGGTATTACCCTAGGCACAGGTGAAAACGGTAACGCTTTTGGCGATCGTTATATTATTCGTGGCCACGAAGCGCGCAGCGATGTGTTTGTTGATGGTTTACGTGATCCTGGCATGACAACCCGTGAAAGCTTTGCCACAGAGCAAGTTGAAATTACCAAAGGTCCAAGCTCTACATTTGCTGGTCGCGGCTCAACAGGTGGGGCGGTTAACAGTATCACCAAACAAGCTAGCGCCGAATACGACTTTAATAAGTTAGAAGGCGGCTTAGGCACTGATGACTACCGTCGTATCGCCCTGGATAGCAATAAGCGCATCAATGACGATTTGGCGATACGGGCAAACTTGCTACATTCATACAAAGAAATACCAGACCGTAGTCCTGCTGATCAAGAGCGTAACGGTTTAGCATTGTCAGCGATTTATCAGGCCACTGATAAGCTTAAATTGACTGCTGATTATTACTACTTAAAAGCGGAAGATACCCCTGACCTTGGTACTTACATTGAGCCAAATGGTGGTAAGCCTGTACATGACTTGCCTGTGTACACCCAAGACGGACAAGACTTTTTAGAGTCAGAAATTAACACCTTCACCTTGCGTGCCCAATACGAAATAGACAGTAACACTCGTGTTGAAAACATGATGCGCTATGGCACAACTGACAATGGTTATGTTACAACCGGTGCACGAGGAACAAATCGTGATGAAACGGATCCATTTGCACCCGGCGCTGCGACAGTTAGCCTAAGCACTCACCAAGGCTGGCAAGAAGTAGAGTATTTCGCAGATCAATTAAATGTGTATTTAACCCGTGACTTAGGCGGCCTAAAGCATAACTTCGTGGTCAGTGCCGAATACAGCACCCTTGACGTTGACAACGGCGTTTATAATGTAGAAAACACCGGCGATACCAACTGCGTAACATCAGGTCGCAATGGCGCTTCAGCAGGTTATTGTATCGTAGACGCAAGCGGAAACTATATCGATGACATCAACAGTGTGATGGGCCGCAGTATTACCAAAGGCGCCCAGGACTCTGATTACTCAATTGATACTGTGTCTGTGTCATTGATGGACACCATTGATATTAACGAATTTTGGTCAGTCTTTGCCGGTTTACGCGCTGACAGCTTTGATTACGATAACGTCGTGACCAGCGGCGGTGAAACCACAGCCTATGACTACTCAGATACGTTATGGAACGGCCATGTGGGTGTGGTATATAACATCAACGAAGACGCCAATGTTTATCTAACTTACAGTACTTCTAGCAACATTAATGGCGGCGAGTCTGACTTAGGTGGTAACTGTGGTTACGGCGGTATTTGTGGTGACCCTCAGCAAGTGACTGACAGCAAACCAGAAGATACTGAAAACTTCGAACTAGGCACTAAATGGAACGTATTCAACGATAAACTGCTTATTACGGCAGCTATCTTCCAAATCACCAAAGATGATGTAATGGAAAGTATCGGCGATGATGATTACGCCAGCATAGGTACCCTTAATACAGGCAAAAACCGGGTAAAAGGGGCTGAATTTTCAGTGGTCGGTAACATTACAGAAAAGCTAAGCACGCAATTCGGCGTCTCCTTTATGGATGCCGAAGTACTTGAATCTTTTGATACTGACAGTGTTGGCAGAACCTTAAGTAACTTCGCAGATAACAGCGCCTTCTGGCAGTTGCGTTATCAAGCAAACGATGCGATTTCATTTGGCGGCACGATGACCTATTCAAGTGAATTATATGCGGGCCAACCTGATTCAGGCGCAGGGTTTAACACAGATATTAACGATTACTCATATAAAGTACCGAGTTACACATCATTCGATGTGTTCGCAACGTACGCCTTTAACGAGCAGTTAAACTTACGTTTAAATGTAGCTAACGTTACCGATAAAGATTACTACCTAGCAGCTTATCGCAGCGGTGCGTTTACTTACATTGGTGCAGCTCGTAATGCAAAACTTACCTTAACCTATGAGTTCTAACGTTAGCTAAAAACGTTTCATTACACTTTATGTAAGTTAATCAAGGGAGTAGGTTGTTTTTCAACGTGCTCCCTTTTTCTTTTTAGGTTAATCTGTGACCATGAACGAAAATCATTACGTGTTACCCAAACTCAGCCAAATCCCCGCAGATGTCATTGCCATATGCGATTATGAGCGCTTGGCTAAAGATTATATGCCTCTCGATATCTATGAATATATTGCAGGTGGGGCAGGGGACGACATTACCTTAAATCGTAACCGAAGCGCTTTTGACGCTATCGGCATGAACAAGCGTGTATTACGCAAATTCACTAGGGGCACCACCGCTATTACGTTAAGCGCAGACACCTTCGCTTGGCCTATGTTAGTGGCGCCTTTAGCCTATCAAAGCTTGTTACATCCAGAGGGAGAGCTGGCTACTGTTGAAGCCGTTAATGCGGTTAATATGGGTATGCTTACCAGCACACTTTCCACTGTGCCACTTGAAAACATCGCGGCAAAACAGCAAACGCCCAAATGGTTTCAGCTATATATGCAGCCTGATCAAGAACACACCTTGGATCTTGTAAGACGGGCTGAAAATGCAGGGTATACAGCCATAGTTGTGACAGTTGATGCGCCTGTTAGTGGTTTACGCAACCGTCAGCAGCGGGCAGGTTTTAGCTTACCCGCAAGTGTGGTGGCCGCCAACTTGGTTAATTACCCCACGTCGCAAATTCAATCGTTATCCCCAGGGCAAAGCGTGTTGCTAAATGGGTTGATGGCCGACGCACCTGATTGGGATGACATACAATGGCTGCGTCAACATACTAAATTGCCCATTTGGATAAAGGGTATCAGTCATCCACAAGATGCGATTTTAGCCGCACAAAGTGGTTGTGCAGGTATTGTAGTGTCAAACCACGGTGGTCGCACCTTAGATGGGCTTGCTCCCAGTATTGATTTGCTACCGCCCATACGAAATGCCGTGGGTGAGCAGTTTTCTATTTTACTTGATAGTGGCATTCGTCGGGGCACTGATATTTTTAAAGCCATTGCGTTGGGGGCAAATGGGGTACTAATTGGTCGCCCTGTATTAAATGGTTTAGCGGTTGCGGGCTCGCTGGGCGTGGCTCACAGCCTAACCTTACTGCAACAAGAATTAGAATTAGCCATGGCGCTAACAGGGTGTGAAACCATTGACGATATCACCCTTGATTGCATTTATTAGTCTTATCGTTCACATTCACATTAAAAAATGCTTTAAAAAAGCACGTTGAAATAGTAGCTTTAACACTGCCCTCGGGCGTAACAAAAATCAGGCTTAGGCATAATTAATTTATTCGATAAATTAATTACTTAAGATTGAAAGTAACAGAACCCTTAAGTCTTCATCGCGATACTTATTATTGATAGAAACAGCCTGTATAAAGAGAACCCAATGTTAACCGTTATTGAAGATCTATTATCCAAACAAGAAGTAACTCAATTTACCCAAGCGTTAGATAAAGGTCAGTGGCTAGACGGTAAGCACACAGCGGGTAGTCAAGCCTCAAAAGTGAAATATAATCAACAGTTAGATGACACCAGTGCGTTGGCGATGGAACTACGAAATAATATTATTCGTAAACTATCCGGTAATGCACTTTTTATGTCTTCAGCGTTGCCGAATAAAATATATCCGCCTAAATTTAATCGCTATCAAGGTGGCGAACACTACGGTTTGCATGTAGACAGTTCAGTGATGCCTATCCCTAGCAGTCATCAAATGCTGCGTACTGACATTTCTGCTACCTTGTTTTTATCTGAACCACGGTCCTATGACGGTGGTGAGCTGAGCATTGAAACCCAATTCGGTTTGCAACAAATTAAGCTTGGCGCTGGTAGCGTTATTTTGTATCCGGCCAATAGCCTGCATCAGGTTAATCCAGTAACGAAAGGCGTTAGAACCGCTTCTTTCTTCTGGATAGAAAGCTTGGTCCGAAGTAACGATCAACGTAGTATGTTGTTTGATTTAGACCAATCTATACAAAACTTAACGGTAGAACTTGGCAGCAACGACCCAGAAGTGAAACGCTTGACAGGGGTATACCATAATCTTATGCGCAGTTGGGCCAGTTGTTAGACTAGTCAAGTTGCTTTGTTGGCGGACATATCTTTGACTCTCGGTCAAACAATGCTTTATTTTTTATAGCGTAATTATCAAAATGCTTAGCCTAAGTCAAAGGCGATAGATTTTATCTTTGTCGGTCATTACGCATGTCTATTTCGCCATTTAGGACAATATCCCCCTGCTATTTATCGGCAGACTGTTTAGAGTTGAGCTTTTGGTATCGACTTTTAAATAGGCTGATTTCGTTTGAAATTAAACCATATTTAAAGTATTTGTTCGGCTAATAAATGACCCGTATTTCGCTATAAAGCGTTACTAAACAACCCTTCTATAACCCACAATACTTGTCTGAGAAAAGATTTGCAGTCGTTTTTGTGGTAACATATGTCAACAGACGAAAGCTTCAAGGGCCAATAACTCATTCAGTGTATGACGGATTGCCAGCACTTATGAGGGCCTACTAGAGAGAGCGTTATCGCTTACGAAGGAATTAACCTTTTATTTCCTCAAAAAAGGAGTGCAAGTCAGCCCGTATTACCAGTGGCCGATTGCCTTAATTGAGGGCGTTAGGTTCGTGAGCATCGCTGATAAAGCAAACTAAAATAAAAATGAATAGGAGGTATGTTAATGGAACCCAACTATGAGGTGGCAAACAACAAACAACAGGAAGTTAACGTATTGCTACGTACTTCACTTATCAAGATGGGCATAGAGCCCGACTCAACTGACGATTTTATCAACACGACACTTACTCCGTCTATCTTGGTCAGACCGCCTAAAACACCCATTCCAGCTGAAGGCTCAGCAGAGAAACCTGCCAGAGTAAAACCGGAAAAGCCGGGCAATATAAAACTTAGTATTAATACCTTGATTGACCAGATTGTGAAAACGCACCCTCCAGGCATGCCAAATAAACGTGAGCCTTGGTTGGGTATTTTTGCGTTTATCGAATTGCTGCGCCAAGTAAGTGATTTACAAGATGTAAACTTAAGTGAAAATGATGCCATGGTTATTTGGTGTATGTGGTTTGTTAGGGGGCGGCGCACCAACACAACGAGCGGCAAAGATTTATTGACTAAAATCAATACCCATTTGGTTCGTTACGACCGCAGTGCACTGACAGAAGCTGAATTAGAAACCAGTCTCAAAAATCTGGAAGACATTTCCGCTATCAGGCAATCTAAGAATACGGCTGATTGCTGGTATCTGGTTGGCTGGGTAAAAAGAACCTATCAATAACAACGCTTCATAAACGCACCTTCGGGCTAAAAATGGCCCCAAGGTGACGATTTATTCGAGTGGTGATTTTTCTAAGTATATTTACTAAACGGCTTTATGCGTTTCTTTATAAAGCATATTAATCATAGCCATTACTTTGAAATGCTGTGCTTTTAATGCAAGATGCGCTTCGGCATTTTTGGCATGTAATTTACGCTCGTGTTGATGCACAGGATTTTCTTTTTCATCCGCGGCTTCGAAGACTTTGCTGGTAACATCTTGTTCCGCATCTTTCATAATTTTTTCGTGCTGGTGATCACTTTCTGCATGCGCTTGAATAGCTTTAGTATGTTCAGCCAAAGAGATTGATTGCTGCTTAAGCTCCTTTTCAATTTCAGAAAGTTTAGTTAGTGCTTGGTCATGTTCTTTATTCCAGAAGGCGATCTCATCTAGCCATAAAGCATGTTCAGAACCCCACAAGGTGTGCTCTTGATGGGCAGCCAGATGATTTTCTGTTACAACCGCTTGTGCTTTCTCTTTAAGCGATGTTGTGAACTCCATTAACTCTGCTGTACTCGTATTAGCGATGCTCTGTAACTTGCTCCAAGCTGAACTATTTACATAAGCTAAGTCGAATTTTAATTGATCTTTATAGGCTTCACTGACACCTTCTACAGCTTCCCCCCATAAACGTAAATTATCTTTTAATTCTTTGCTCGCTTGCTGTATTTTCTCTTTGCTTGTTTCTGCTGTATTGCCGAGCTTTTCTTCAGCGGCATGGAAAGCCTGCTGTAACGTTTTCCCTTCTTTAACCACATATTCTTCAACACTATCAACCATCGCGTGATAGCTTTCTTGTAACTCGGTTAATCGTTTATTCGATTTCATAATGAGGTTCCTTCTAAAAAAAGTTATGGCCTACGTTAATAATCGTTCAACCCCTCGTCATATGCTATTCGGCATTGTACCTAGCACATTACGGAAATTACCTAAACCGGATTATGCTGCAGTTAATAAAGCGATGCGGGTCTACGTTTTATATCCGGCCATAAGAACCAAAAAATGTCAGTGTTCAGTAACCCATTGGGCTTTATCATGAAATGGCGGATATAATCCATTTGAAAACGCGCTCAAAAATTGAACGCGTCAACTGAGGGAATTGTAGGGCAGGGAGATAGCCTATAGGGTAATAAACTGACTTTGCTATTGGCGGTACCTTTTTTTAAAAAATTTAAGTTGCCAATCCCAATGTAGGGCCCCCATTCTTAAAAATACCGTTGTAAAAAGTGAACCGAAAATGCACCAAATGTATGGTGCACCAAAGTAAAATAGCGCGCCATAGGCCAACCCCCCTGAAACACAGGCTGAGGCATACATTTCGCTGCGCATAACAGAAGGTACCTCTCTACAAATAACATCTCTGATAAGACCACCAAATATACCGGTCGTGGTTCCCATGGTTATGGCAATCAGCATGCCTGTACCTTCTATTAAAGACTTTTCAATCCCTACTATATTAAATATTGCCATGCCAACGGCATCAATAAGCAAGAAATAATAGTTTGATAGGTGGGGCAAATAACGAATAAAGACAATAGCGACAATTGTTGCCGCATACGTGGAATATAAGTACGCTTGATCCGCCACCCAGAAAACAGGCTCGTTCAAAAGTAAGTCTCTTAGAGAGCCGCCACCCAAGGCGGTAACGGAAGCGACGACCACTATGCCAAAGCCACCGACCTTTTTTTCATACCCCAGTAGAGTGCCCGCGACTGCAAAAAATGCGACTCCAATAAGGTTCAAGAAATGAAAATAGTCAGATGTCATTGTAGGTCCTTTATCTTTGGTTTCTTGTTTTTTTTGTCATGGCGTAACGCTATTTTATTTAGCATCAGCCACCCATGCGAAGGTCAATTTAGCGTTCGTGTCATGCACTTTCATTACGGAGCTTCGTTATAAGACCGTTGCTTATTTCACTTTTAGCTATAATGCTTAATTCGCCGTCAGCCTCAAATACAACAGCCATTACACGACTCGAATCACCGAAGCCAGCCTTACGGATACCTGCTTCAACCTCTGTGCAGGTAAGCCGCGTATCCTTCATGGCTTTAGACATATATTCACCGTTAAAGAACACTAATTGCGGTGAGGTCTTTACGGTCTTATCAAATGCAGAAAAATGAGCGCTCAATAACGTCAATAAGTACTGTAGTAGCAAAAGAAGACTTACGGCGACTAATACTTCTACTATCACAACGTCTTTCAACAAAATTGCAGAGCCGAGAATAGAGCCTGTGGCTACCGTAATAATCCAATCAAAATTATTCATTTTTGCAAAAGAGCGCTTGCCGACCAAATGCGTAGCCAATATTAAAAAGGGATAAATTATTAGGGTAGTAATAATAATCCGGACGATTTCGCCCCAAGATTCAAAAAACATATTTTTCTCCAAAATGATAATAATCGACAAATTAGTGGTGATTGGTCATTCGCTACTAACACAGAATACGCGGCCCAAAATCAGGCGTTCGCTTTATTGGTTAATATGCAAAAATTCGCTATTTCTTTGAAATCATCAAGTCGCTTGAGCCCTAATCGAATGCCCTAACTCAATGACATAAATCTATAATGCCTAAGCAAAACAGCCAAAATCGACTTCAATAAATCAAGTACTGTGCCAATGGGCGCATAAGCATACTTAACATTATGTTTAGGGCTGAAAACTGCACCATTACTAAGCTGGCTAGCTAATGAAGCAATTCTGTTTTATTAAATAGAGATCGTTACTACGACGTGGGGGGTAAGAATTTTACTTCTGTATGTAGCTTTTTCAAAGGGTGAGGTGAAGAACAATCTGCACTGTGTATGACTGCTACGCGTGACTATTCAATATGGCAATTTGTATGACATTGGGGCCATGCGAGTAGCCAATTTAACCTACAGCGCAAATCGGTAACAGCTAACAGTAAGAAGCACACATTATCCGTAGTTTGCTGCAAGCTTGGCTGTCATTACCAAGCTGCCCATTAATTACAAACTACTTCATCTTGCTATTATGTGCGCTAATGGCCTGTTGAATTGTGTTATACGAAAATTCAGCTGCCAGTCTATGACTGTTGATTTTCACATAACATTACATAGCCCAGTAGCCGCACCATAGCTCACATGTCTCGACATTCTGGTACTGGTGTCACTGTCTTACCTGTGCGCCAAAATGCGATCAAGTTTTCTACTGTTAAATCTCCCATAGCTTGTCGAGTCTCGACCGTGGCGCTACCCACATGGGGCAGTAACACCACGTTATCCATTTCTATTAAGGCGTCTGGTACATGAGGTTCATTTTCAAACACGTCAAGTCCTGCCTTACCGAGGCGGCCCGTCTTGAGAGCGCTAATCAATGCGTCTTCGTCTACCACGCTGCCCCGAGATATGTTGATAAGACAGCCTTGGGGACCGAGCGCTTCAATTACATTAGTATTGATTAGGTGTCGCGTACTTGCCCCACCGGGTGTAATCACAATCAGGAAATCCGCATCCGCTGCCATCTGGGTCAAATCTTTATAATATTTATAAGGTACGTCTTTTTCACTACGTGCGTGGTAGACGGCGTCGGTGCCGAATACGCGCAATTTTTCGGCGATGGTTTGACCGATACGACCGAAGCCGACGAGCCCTACCACCTTATGGCTCACCGATGTTGACAGCGGTGGACTGCCTTCCTTTGGCCAACGTCCCGCCCGAAGATAACTTTCATCTTGAATCAAGTTGCGAGCACAAGCCAACAGCAACATAATGGCAGTGTTTGAGACTTCATCGTTCAGCACGTCAGGGGTATGTGTAACTATGATGCCCAGTTCGACAGCAGCCCTGGTGTCGATTGAGTCATATCCGACACCATAGTTCGAGATCACCTTAAGTTCTGGCATTCGCTCCATATCGACGCGTTTCAAATTTCCGTGGAACCTTGATAACACGTATTCTATTTCGCTTCCGTGTTGCACAATCATCGATTCTTGGTCCGCACCAGAAGTGCTTAACACATCAAAGACCTGGTTAAGTTTCTCGGCCATACGCTCGGTCTGAGTGCCAAGCACTAATAGCTTAGGTTTGTTCATGCGTTTACCTCGTCAGTCTGACCATCGCTTCGACGCTCTGATAATGCTATGTAAGCGTGACCGACTCGTCGTATTTTTGCGATTTGCTTCGCTACGTTATGCCTTTCATCATTTGTTATAAATTGCATTCTTGTGACCATATTTTTTCTAATACTATGAGGCGACAAATCTTGTCATCAATATAAATCGAGAACAAGAAGAAATGTTAAAGTGAGTCGCAAAAGTTTAGCTATTTTATTCGCTGTTAATTAATTGTAACTAATTGAATTTCATCTGGTTTGTCGAGGGGGGAGTATGAAACATTTATGCTAAAGTAGGTTTTTGCGGATCAAAACGTTTTTATTCCACTGTGTAACATTAAAAAACAGTAGCAGTCACCAGGAATGCGAGGACATGCGCTAGCCTTTTTGTGCATAGCACCTTGATTGCGGGCATTATAACGTTACGTTGTTCATCAAGCCCAAGAGTTCCATGCTCTTATATTGCCTATTCGGATCAGGTTTTCAGCTGAATACAAAAGTTTGACGTTATGACAGCGCCTTCGTCAAAAGCTTATCTCTGCGGTAAATTGTTTGTAACAAACTTTCTCTGGTATACCAAAAAACGAGCAGATAACGTAAGTTAACCAAAACTAATGCAGAAAAATGATGCTGACTTTGCGTAACAACTCACGTTTATTACTGACTTCGCTAGTTGTAGGATATATTTTCGTACAGCTAATATGGCAACATTTGACGTCAGGCGTACCAAAGCACTACGTTTTGAATGATCCCTCATTGCCTGCCATTTCCAATTGGTGGGGATTAATTATACTGCCTATATTTACTTGGTTTTTAACCACTTTTCTTACCAAACAGTATGGTGACGTTTACCCGCGAAAAGTGTGGCTGCAACTGTTAGGTGCAAGTGTTTACGCCTTGGTCATTTCTATACTATTTTACAGCGGATACGTTGAACTTATTTCTATGCTTGTGCTGCCGTCTATTCTAGTAGCCGCGTTATTTTTACCCATTTATCACCCCCCATTTCTATTGGGTTATGTGCTCGTTTCAAGCGTGGGATTTGGTGCAGTATTGCCGCTTATAGGTGGTTTGGTTTTTGCGGCAATCGCTTATGTTGTTTATAACGTTATCCGGCCATTACCGATCTATTTACTGAAGTTAGTCAGTAAGTCGAAATAGCGTAAGCGTTCACGCTGACTAAGCATCAAATTATACTGCTTAAACATTACATCAAGCCATGACCGTAACCGAAAAGGATACAAAATGACCAGTAACGCAGATATTAACAATCGCCCTGACTATGACGACGTCATTCAAGACATCGCTGATTATGTACTGGCCTTTGAAGTCGATCGCGAAGAAGCATTAAATACGGCTCGTAACTGTCTGATGGACACCTTAGGCTGCGGATTACTTGCGCTGCGCTTTCCAGAGTGCACTAAACACCTCGGACCCATTGTAAACGGTACTATTGTGCCTAATGGCGCCCGAGTGCCCGGTACGTCACACAGGCTCGATCCAGTAAAAGCTGCATGGGACATTGGTTGCATCATTCGCTGGCTTGATTACAACGACACATGGTTGGCGGCTGAATGGGGGCATCCATCAGATAACTTAGGCGGCATTTTGGCCGTGGCGGATCATTTGTCGCAAGTCAGATTATCAAATGGCGAGCAGCCTCTTATTATGCGAGAAGTGCTTGAAGCCATGGTTATGGCCCATGAAATTCAAGGCGTTATCGCATTAGAAAATGCGTTTAACCGAGTTGGTTTATGCCATGTATTATTGGTACGTGTTGCATCAACTGCGGTTGTCACGAAAATGATGGGCGGCAATAGAGAGCAAATTATGGCGGCCATATCCCAAGCATGGGTCGATGGTTCTGCGTTGCGCACCTATCGCCATGCACCAAACGCGGGCTCTCGTAAATCTTGGGCCGCGGGGGATGCGACGTCCAGAGCGGTTCGTTTGGCAGACATGTCAATGCGCGGCGAAATGGGCATACCAAGCGTGTTAACGGCAGCTCAGTGGGGATTCTATGCTGTATCTTTCTCGAAAACGAACAAAGAGCAAGCGCTAAAACCAGAGGCGCAACGTAAATTTTCGTTTTCTCAAGGCTATGCTTCATATGTAATGGAAAACATCCTGTTTAAGATTTCTTTTCCTGCTGAATTTCATGCACAAACCGCAGCAGAAGCGTCGGTTATTTTGCATCCTCAAGTAAATACTCGCTTAGCGGATATCAAGAAAATTGTGATACGCACCCACGAGTCAGCCATTCGCATTATCTCTAAAACAGGCGCACTGGCCAACGCAGCCGACCGCGACCATTGCTTGCAATACATGGTTGCTGTTCCGTTGGCATTTGGAAATCTAATCGCTGAGCATTATGAAGATGCGTTTCACAACGCGCATCCCATCATAGATGAACTGCGTGACAAAATGGAAATTGTCGAAGACAAACGCTTTAGCGCAGAGTATTTGGAAGCTGATAAACGCTCGATCGCCAATGCTATACAGGTATTCTTTAAAGATGGCAGCAAGACAGAAGAGGTGGTTGTAGAGTACCCAGTAGGTCATCGACGACGCCGTGAAGAAGGGCTCCCGCTGCTAGAGCAAAAATTCAAATCTAACTTGGCATCGCGTTTTCCAGCTCAACAATGCGAAACCATCTTCACGCTTTGTAAAGATCAAGCCAAACTTGAGAGCACCCCAGTAAATCGCTTTATGGACTTATTTGTTATCGGGTAGTTTTTATTACGTGTTTAGTTCATTCAAAACGTTGAATTGCATTATACCCGGTCATATTGTTAGTAAGAGTATTGCAAAATAACGTACTAAAGAACATTTAACGAAGCATAACGAAAGAGATCAAATATGACTGATGAAATTAAACACGGCATCGCGAACTTTGCAGCCTTAGAAACTTCTATCGCTAATGGAGAAGAACAGTCGGTAATCGAATTATTGGGCGACCAACCTATGCAAGAACTTGAAAAAAGCTATTTAATTGACCTAGCTAAATTAAACAACAATCCCGCTATTTTAAAGCTGCTGCAAGATATTCCTGTAAAGAAATAGCGTAGGGAAAAAAGCCTAATAAAGAATTAGACTTGCTTCACCTCGAATTTAGAATGCGCTGCTGATCAAATACCCCGTGTATGCAAAAAATACTATCAGCAGTGAAGCGCCTTCTAGCCGGTTGATCCGTCCCTGTTTTTTATAACCTATACCTAACACCAACAAGGCCACTGTTAAAGCAAAGGTCAAGGTCCAATCGCGGCTTAAGAATATCGCATCGATATGCATCGGCTCAATTACCACTGCAATACCGACTACCGCTAAGGTGTTAAATAAATTCGAACCAATAATGTTACCGAGCGCAATATCATGCTCACCTTTTTTGATGGCCATTAACGATGAGGCCAATTCTGGCAAAGAGGTACCAATCGCAACGACGGTCAAACCAATGACTAAGTCGCTCACCCCTAAGCTTTGTGCAATATAGACAGCGCCATATACCAGCAGACGAGAGGCGACAACGAGCAACACCAAACCCAGCACCAACCAGCTAAGGGCTTGCTTTAGTGTCATACTATTACCGCCTAACTCAGTGGTCATTTCGTTTGAAATTTGATCATGGGGATTGCGCATGCCTTGCCAAACCGACCAGGTCATGACAACAGCAAATACGCCCAGTAAGCACCAACCGTCGAACCGACTTAATTGGTGGTCAAACATTTGCCAGCCAGCAAATAGGGTAATGGCCAGTACCAGCGGTAGTTCTTTTTTAAGTACTTGAGAGTGCACATTAATAGGGCTAAGCAAAGCCACTAAGCCGATTATTAACGCGATATTGGTAATGTTTGATCCGTAGGCATTGCCTAGCGCCAAAGCGGGATTTCCATCCGCAGCCGCCATAGCGGATACCACCATTTCAGGCGCTGACGTCCCAAACCCAACGACCAACATACCAATCAATAACGGAGGCATTCCACCATAGCGGGCCGCAGCCGCAGCGCCGTCAACAAACCGATCGGCGCTCCACACCAAAAGTCCTAGGCCAAATATTAACGCCAAAACTGCCAGTAACATCAAGGGTATTCCTATTCTATATTATGGGCTGCAGCTTAGCAGTTTGCACAAGTCCAGCAAGATAATAGTTAGGGCTAACCTATATAAATCAATAGTTATCTAACTCTATATGATTTTTGCAATAAACATTAGAAACTAACAAGTTTATTTGCATTTACCGCATCGCTCCAGCTGGAATGGCAAAAAATACCGAGACAAATATTGCGCGTCGTGCACCACTGTAGCTAAATCATCTGATCGTATTCTTGACTAAGCTGCTGCCACTCACTTTTACGCTTTAATTCATTTTTATAACTTAACGCAGCGCGGCTTCTACTAGAATATAAAATATGGCGGAGTTGGTTTCTAGTGTGTTTAAAGGTCCAATCAATGTACCCATAGATATTGGCTCATTGCGCCACTGTGACTCTATTCCAACGATGATTGAGTAATCTATTTAGCGGCCAATTTCAGCTTTGCGCATCGGCATCAAATCAACGTCAGCAAACACCTGCTCCAAGCTAAAGTCTCTTAATGGGTAGACTTCTTTAATACCTCCGTCTAAGCCGATTAATAACACGGTATCAGGATGTCGATCGAGCAGGGCGAGTATATCTTGGCGTAAATGCACAGATGTAAATTGCGCTTGCTCTGGGGTCAGTCGATAGACAGTCTTATCAATTTGTACAAATGCAACTAGTTTACGGGCCGCAAGGTCGGGTTGTTGATAGGTAAAATATGCCCGCCATTTTGCCAGCGCGTCTTTAGAAGGCAATTGAGTGATCAAGACTCTATGCTGCCATTGAAAGTCAGCCAACTTGTCTTCGGCGCTGGTATTACCTATTGATAACGCCCCTGTAAGAAACATCAGCCAGCTAACATAACCTCGTTTATTCATTTAAGTACCATGCCTCGGTGTTTGTCCATTTAAAGTAGATTATAGCAAATAAGCATAATGTTAGGTCGTTTAGGTTAATACGCTCAAGGCCATATATTCGAGCAACTTAACAAATGATTTTCGGAATGTCGCTCCATTTTGTGGTGTATTGGGGGGACAGAAAAGCGCGTCGCATAGCAAATTTTTGTTCAAATCCTTTGGCCGCTACATGCACAGTTGCCCGACCATATTTGGCGTTAATGGTGTCCATACAGGCCATCAGTTGAGGGTTGTCATTTGACGGATTAAACATATCAAATTGAACCAAGCCTTGGTCGTGTAAATCGATTAAGCCTACGCCGCATTTATAGTAACGTACCCCGGATTTAAACAGCTGTGACATGGCAGCTTCGACGACTTTGATAATATTGCGGGTATCACTGGTGGGCGCAATAAAGTGATGAAAATATGAGCGCCTGAAATACCCTTCATCGTCATGGGGGGAGCTGGTCGCAAACAACGTCATGCTACCCGCCAAGCTTTTTTGTTTACGCAACTTTATTGCGACGGTTTCACCATGGCTTGCTAACGCGCTGCGTAACTGTTGATAGTCAGTGATGCGTTGTCCGAAACTGCGCGTGCTGTATATTTCTTTTTTGGCGGCGCGCACCGTATCCCAGCTGTGGCGAACTTCACCGTTTAGCTCACGCACTGTGTTTTCAACGACAATCGAAAACTCTTTTCTGATTTGGGATGGGTCTCGATTGGCTAGCTCCCACGCGGTATGAATACCTAATGCATTTAAGCGTAAGCCTAAGCGCTTGCCGATGCCCCATACATCGGTAACGTGCATTTGAGAGAGTACAGCTTTACGCATATCTTCCTTATCGATTACCGCTACGCCTTTGAAGCCCTCAATATTCTTTGCCGCATGGTTCGCTACTTTCGCTAGAGTAGGCGTAGGGCCCACGCCTACGCATATGGGTAACCTGACTTCTCGCCATACCGTTTGCCTGATCTTTTTCGCTAGGGTTTCCCAGCCAACTGAGGGGGACGAGGCATGTTTACCATAATACAAAAAACATTCATCAATAGAGTAAACGTTGATGTCAGGGGCAAAGCGCGCGCAGGTGTCCATCATGCGCTGACTTAAATCCGCGTACAGCTCATAGTTACTGGAGCGAATAACAGCACCGACGGCCTCAAGTTCTTTTTTGACCTGAAAGTAGGGCACGAACTTCTTTCCCACACCCATGCGCTTGGCAATGCCACAAGCGGCGCAGATACAGCCGTCATTGTTGGTCAGTACCACTACCGGTTTATTGCGAATGCTTGGGTCAAAGACCTTCTCGCAGGCCGCATACATACTATTTACATCACACAGGGCATACATATTACAGCTGTTTCTTGAATGGTCGGTGTAATCGGATAGAGCGCGTGACAACGCCCTCTATTTGAAACTCATCTTCTTCGCTCAGAAAATAAGGTGGGAAGTGTTTGCTAGAAGATCTTAGGCAACCTTGTACCTTGTCGATTTTCTTACAGACAAAAACGCCGTTTAGATTAGCCACAACCACGTCATGATCTTTAATCTCTTGGGCACGATCAACAATCAATAAGTCTCCACAGAAGATACCATCGCCCATCATCGACTTTCCTTGTGCAATACCAATATAGGTAGCAGACGGATGATCAATAAGCAGCTGGTCTAAATCTAGACTTAACTGGGTGTACTCTGTGGCAGGTGATTCAAAACCGACAATACCTGCAGAGGCCTTAATAGGGATAAATTTCAACATATACTGTAATTATATACAGTATTGGTGTTTTTTAAATCAACTTTATGATTATTTTTTCGGATTTGGTTATAGGGTTACAGCAACATCGTAATTTTGTATCTCGTAGCTAAACCGTGGCGTTATTCTGAATTTAATATTGCCCATGGCATAAATAAAACTGACGCGAGTCACTAAGGGATGGCAGCATTAATTATCTGGAAGAAACGTGCCATTTAGGTATTCCCATTAATCTATACGAACATGTTAAACGGATAGCAGACCAAGACATATATGTTAGTGTTTCGAATTAGGAAGAGAAAGCATTGGACAGAACCTTTGGCAGGAATGAGCTAAACCCCCAAAATAACTAGGTTATCTTTTGGTCTTCAGATCCCATGCGATGTCTAGTCTTCAGTAGCCAAAATAGTAACCATCAGACTTGTTATTTATTGAGTATTTATCTTGGGTGGGATACATCGAGGATGAAGATTAACAAACCACATTTGTTAAATTTGGTAAAATCCACAGCGAAAATGTTTATAATTGCAAGCCAGATAAGCCTGCCCAGAGGCCCTAGCTCATTTTCTGATCAATCGGCAATGCGAAGTTGTTAAAGTTGAAAAGGGTAATTAAGTGATATCAAAAAAAACACGTGAACTGTTTGCTTCATTAATGGAAGCAAGCAGCAATAACAGCATGGCTGTTGTTGATTTTGACCCTGAAACCGAGTTTTACACGGGATCGTTTAACGAAACATTGCTCAACAAGTTCGTAAACGAAGGTGTTTTTGAACTTGTGAAAAGTGGTGAGGGTGCTACGAGTATAACGCTACACAACCGTGAAGACTTTTTAAGTGGCTTCGCCTCGGGCGTGAATGAGGCTCGTTTAGGGCGAGATCAATATTACGCTGATTACAACGCTAACCCATTTGCTTTTTCCATCGGCTTTGAGCACTTCTTGTATATGAATAAAAATCCCAAACGGCTCGCTGGGTATATTTGTTATGGCTTTGTGGATAATGAAAATTAATAGTAGTGACTAAACGTGTATTAGTGCGATTAGGAAATGAAAGGAACTGGGACTTTCATAAACACAAACCATTTTTCGAGATTGCTAAAAGTGCAACGATATACATTGATTGGTTAAATTGGTCTTATTTACGTATAGCGTGAAAGTAATGTTTTGGGCTGCGCAGCCGTGGATGGATATTTCATCTGCGGCTTCTATTCAGTAAAAAAAATTCGCGTAGGTGTTTTATATGTGCCGATTGAGCCAATTCTTGCGTTATTTTGTTTAACTTCACTATTGTCTGTATCAATAATCGATTATTCAATGTTTGAATGAGTCTTCACCGCACGCTCACGTTATAGTCAATCACTAATGTAATCTGGTGCGATGCGTCAGAATAATCAAAAAGGTTACTGTCGATGAATGATTTTATTTTACATCACTATGACGCCTCTCCCTTTGCGGAAAAAATTCGTATTCTGTTAGGGTATAAAAATGCGCGCTATAATGTTGTTAACATACCGATAATTATGCCCAAACCAGACCTTGTTGCGCTTACGGGAGGGTATCGTAAAACACCCGTACTGCAGCATAATAAGCACATTTATTGTGACACCCGTCTAATGGCCCGAGTGATTGATGAACAATTTTCCACGCAGAGCATTTTCCCGAAAGAATTATCACTAACGTCAAATATCTTGGCTCAATGGGCTGATCAACACTTGTTTAGTGTTGCTGCAGCGCTTGCATTTTCTCCCGCAGGATTTGAAGCGTTTCGTCAACGGGTTCCCGAAAAATTTGTCGCAGCCTTCGTTGACGATCGAGCGAAAATGCGTGAGGGTGGCACCGGCTTATCAATGGATGCTAATACTGCGTTGCAGCTAATACCCATTTATTTACAACAGTTTGAGCAACAACTTAGTAATGCAGGTCCTTATGTCTGTGGCGAACACATTAGTATTGCAGATTTTTCAATTTATCACTGCCTCTGGTTTATCAATAATAACGCGGGCGTTAGTCCATTATTAGAAGGTTATCCAAACCTTAAGCAGTGGTTTGAAATGATAAAGGCCATTGGGCACGGGTCACAAACCCATATCGATGCAACTGCTGCAATTGATATCGCGCGGTTGGCACAGAAGGGCGTGTTTTCAAAAGATAATTTTTTAGTGATTAACGGCTTTACGTTTGGTGATCGTGTTGAAATTGTACCCAATGACTACGGTATTGCACCCGTTATCGGCAAATTGGTCGTTTCAAAGACTGATGAAGTTGCGATTAAACGAATTGATGAAATAGCGGGTGAGGTTTACGTTCACTTTCCACGCGTTGGCTATAAAATTATTGCAATATAATATAACGCTCAATTATTCAAAATATAAACACTTCTAAGTAACTGAATAATTTCATAATAGAAAGCGATGAACGGTTTTACAGCGCCTTTATAGGCCTGATTAAAGCAGAAAAATGTTGACCGATAAAGGCACACGAAGGTTACTCGCGGGCCTTTATCGGTCGAAGTGGCAAGTAGTTAAGGAAAGAATATTTGCTTTAGTTGATTAAATCATTGCGCCTTACCCCAAAGGTTTGACATCATTCATCACATTACCTGTAACAAGCATACTTCTTTGCTTCTCGTCGCTATCGGCTGTTTATTGCCAATTGAAACCGCTCTATTTCAACAATTGACTTTTTACCATCACGCTGTTGTGCAACGTTTTATGTACTGGGCACTTGTCGGCAATTTCTAAAAAGCGTTTTTGTTGTTGCTCATCTAAATCACCTACATAACTAATACTGCGAACAATAGCTTCAATACCCTGCGCTTTCGTTTCACAGTCTACACAATCTTGCTGATAATCCCGGGTGTGAGTAAGTTCTACTTTGATATGTTGCACGGGTAGTTGCTTGCGCTGGGCATACATTCGCAACGTCATCGCGGTGCATGCACCTAACCCAGCAAGAAGATGTTCATAAGGATCAGGGCCTGCATTTTTGCCGCCCACTTTTAGTGGTTCATCGGCCAGCCAATAGTGGCTATTTGTGCTTACGTGTTGCATAAAATTATGGTCTTTTTCTTCTACTAAAACGTGACCTTGACGTACATTCGCGTGGTAGCTTTCATTTTCAGTTAGCACATATCTCGATGCCCAGGCTGAGATGACCTCTGCCACATACTCAGAATCACGTTTGTTGCTAAGTAAGTGGTCTGCATTTTCTAAACTAACAAAACTTTTTGGGTGCATTGCAGCACGATAGAGCTTTTCGGCCTCGGTTATTTTCACTGTCGTGTCGACCGGTGAGTGCATCACCAATAGCGCTTTTCTAAGTTGACGCAGGTGGTTGGTGTCATAACTGTTAATGTCGTCCAAAAACTGTTTTTGGATGGTGAACTTACGCCCACCTAAACTCACTTCGGCTTGACCTTTTTGCTCTATTTCATCGATATGCATGGCAAAATTGTGGGCGACATGGGCTGCTTCAAATGGGGCGCCAATAGTGATCACGGCAGTCGATTCCGGCACATCTTTGGCAGCACCCAGTACCGCTGCGCCCCCTAAACTGTGTCCAATCAATATTTTAGGTGCTTGATAGTTTGCGCGTAAAAAATCAGCCGCAGCGACTAAGTCTTGAATATTGGAAGAGAAATTACTATTGGCAAAGTCACCGTCGCTGTTGCCTAGCCCCGTAAAATCAAAACGCAGTACTGCTATTCCTTTTGCCATTAATGCGCGGCTGATACGCGATGCCGCCGCCACGTCTTTTCCACAGGTAAAACAATGCGCGAATAAGGCATAGAATTTAATGTCTGTTTCTGGTGTCTCTAGCAAACCACTTAACTGATTTTTCCCGCTGGTAAACTCTATTTTTTGTCGCATTAATACACCTTTGAAGAATGACTCTATGAGTTACTTGACCGTGCGCAGGCGCTTAAAATTTCTTTTTGCGTAAAAGGTAAATGGTGTTTCCATTAATTTACCCCTTATATTTTAAACCGTCATATTTTAAGTCCTGTATTTTAGATTAGTCCGCGTATCTATATGCTGGCAACCATGACGTAAACCCAACTTCTTGTTACTTCAAATAATAATTCTAAATTGCTAATCTATCTGCATAACATGAACGATAAGCATAAACCGAATTTAGTAATAGGTGGTGGTCATCTAGCTAAGGTATCCCTATAATTTCATGGTGGATTTGTATGGGCAGTTTAGGGTAAGACGATTATTCTATTTACGTTACCAAAGGCACTAAGATAAGTGCATGGCAATAACGTTATTGTCCCTGTTTATAGCAAATTAGGTAAAAGTAACACTAGCTTGTTAATTTGGTTTTTTAGTGTCGCACGAAGGCTTAAACAGCATTTTAGCAATACAAGCACATTCATTTAGTTAAAAGAGAAAACACCTTGCAGTCAAAAATACAACTTAGCAAAGACGAACTTCGAAAAAATAAACCTACCCGTAATGAATACCTCGGCAAGCGTAAAATCCCATTAGTGGTGGTGTTAGATAATGTGACTAATAGCTATAATATTGGGGCGTTTATTCGCTTGGCGGATGCATTTGGGATTGAGAAGGTTATTGTCTGTGGCTCGCTAACCATTTCTGACAAAAAGTTTAAAAAAGCCTCTAGAAATGAAGCCAAATGGGTGTGTGTTGAATACAGCGACAGTGCCACTGAAAGCTTGCAAATCCTATTGGATGAGGGTTACGGCATTTACAGTGTTGAGCTTTGCCAAGCATCAGTGGATTACAGCGAGGTTGCTTACCCTTCACCTTGCGTTTTGGTGTTAGGCAATGAACGCAAGGGCGTCAGTGAAGGGGTATTGAAGTTAAGTCATCAACATATCCATATTCCCATGTTTGGCATGGGTAACTCGTTAAATGTGGCCACCGCTGGGGCGATTGTCTTAGCCGAATGCGCCAATCAAATTCGAAGACTGCCTCAGGCTTAAGCTATTTTAGAACGGTAACTACAGGGACATGCTGAGTTTCTTTGGTCATTGGTATATCGTCTTTACGACAAAATAACCGTGGCCAACTTCTGTTTTAAAATTCACGGTTTTGCTTAAAGAGTACTGTGCGTATACCCCCTAGTAACTGCTACAATAGCGCGTGATATCTATAGCCTTTGGGCTGAACGTGGTGATCACCACAGATTAATTTTCCGCTAAACTCAACACCATTATGAAGTAGGTTACCTTTGCGTTCGAAACCCACCCCAGTTATTACCTCGGCGAGTACGAAGCAGCAGTCCACCAAGCAAGCAAATAGTACTCAACATGACGCAGCCGACTGTAGCATTGCATTGAGCTGGTTTGGCCGCTGGTTTTCAGGGCAACGAGGCTCGGTTGTCTTTAATTCACAAGGTATTACCTTACCTGATGGAAATGCGGTTAGCCGCCAAGCGAATGGCCAGTCTTTATCGTGGCAGCAACTGGACTCGCCACCCCAGTTCGAGTGGCGCTGGTTGGGGGTTACGATGATCATTAGGGCAAAAGGTGTCGTTTACGAAAACCACTTTTTGGGTTATCGCAGCACCGCACGGTGCGCCAAGCAAGTTCAGCGATTATGGGCGGCGTATCATCAACATACGTTGCTCACGTTAGTGGGCAAAATTGAGCAGACGATTGAAACGCGCTATTTGCGCCAGTCTCGGCTAACTGCAATCAAGGGGCGAGTGGCTAGAGAATATAAGCGTTGGTTGCCATGGGGCGAAAACGCAGTCGTAAGCGAAGAGGTTAAAACGGCTTTGCGTAAACTTACCGCTATGCACTGCTGGAATGATGAGGCGCTAGAAAGTATTCGGCAAAACTTTATAAACACGCAACTTGTCCGTTACGGCGATTATTTTGATCAGGTGGAATCAAATCCGTTAACGGATAAACAGCGCCGTGCGTGCGTGATAGATGACGATAATAATCTGTTGTTAGCCGGTGCCGGTACAGGTAAAACCAGTGTTATGGTCGGGCGGGCTGGTTATTTACTGGCAAGTGGGCAAGCCGAGCCACAGGAAATATTATTGCTAGCCTACGGTAAAATAGCCGCCAGTGAAATGGACGAACGTATCAAAGCTAAACTGGGCATTGATAATATTAAAGCCAGCACCTTTCATAGCTTGGGCCTGAAAATTATCGCCGAGGTAGAAGGGCGAAAACCCAGCATGTCTGCCTGGGTGAATGACGAAAAAGCCAAAAATGTATGGATACAAAGCATCCTTGAAACTTTGCTTAACGAGCCAACTTATCGTCAGCAGTTATTTGAATACTTTAGCCACTATTATTACGTGCAAAAGAGCCCTTTTGATTTTGTTACCCAAGGGGAGTATTACGCTTACCTAACCGACAATGATATTCGCACGTTCAAAGGGCAGCGTGTTAAGAGCTTTGGTGAATTATATATTGCTAATTGGTTGTTCAGAAACGGCATTGAATATTGCTATGAAGCTAAATATGAATTCGATGTAGCCAGTACTGATTTTCGCCAATATCAGCCTGACTTTTATTTACCTGAATACGGCGTTTATATCGAGTATTACGGCATTGATGAAAAGGGTAATACGGCCGACTATATCGATAAAGATGCTTATCACGCAGCAATGTGTTGGAAGCGCCAATTACACCAGAGCAACGGCACCACTTGTATTGAACTGTTTTACCACCAACATGTTTTAGGCCAGTTGATACCCGAGCTTGAGCGTGCGTTGCAAGCCTATGAAGTGGTGTATTCACCCTTACCCGATGAAGCCATACTCGCCACTTTGCACGAATTAAACAGGATCACCGAACTGGCATCATTATTCGGCCAATTAATTGGCGTGTACAAAGGGGCATGTCTGGACGAGCAGGGTCTTAAAAAGCGGATTGCCAATGCAACTGATAGTGAACAAATACGCATGGCATTAACTTTACTCAACCCGGTTTACAACCGCTACCAGCAGCATTTGTCGAGAAATAGCGAGATTGATTTTGAAGATATGATCGCCAAGGCTCTAACATACGTTCAGCAAAAGCAATACGTACCCACGTGGCGCTATATTATGGTGGATGAATTTCAAGATATTTCAGAGCCGCGTGCACGCTTAGTGCGCGCCCTGCGAGATGCTAGCGGCCAGAACACAACGTATCCTGCATCACTTTTTTGTGTAGGGGATGATTGGCAAGCTATTTACCGCTTTAGCGGTGCAGATGTCAGTTTAACAACCCACTTTACACAATATTTTGGTGCAACCACTGGGAGCGTGTTAGATGTGACGTTTCGTTTTAATAACCAAATCGCAGAGGTCGCTACCGCGTTTGTGAGCCAAAATCCAGGCCAAATCAATAAAAACATTCGCTCACTGGTACAGGTTTCCGAGCCGGCTGTATCGATATTACGCCGAGGCGCGCAGCAAGGCCCTACGTCCCAAGAGCCAAGCTCAGATGCGCTGTCCCAAGCGTTGGCAGCTATCACTAAGCGGATTAACGAGAACACGCAGCCCGCGCAGGCTGAGTTTGAACCCAACCCTGTTAGTCATCACCTCAAACCGACCGTGTATTTGTTGGCGCGTTTCTGGTTTCAATTGCCGGACGCATCAGCCTTACGAGTATTGAATGCCCAGTTTCCAAGCATGCATATTAGCTGTTTAACCTTTCATGCCGCTAAAGGCAAGGAAGCGGATTATGGGGTGATCATGGGTATGACCAAAGGAAAAAATGGGTTTCCGTCCAGCAAAGTGACTCCGCCATTGCTTGATGCTTTGTTACCTCAGGCTGAAGTCTACCCGTTTGCAGAAGAACGACGATTGTTTTATGTTGCGCTTACCCGAGCCAAACATAGGGTGTACGTGTTAGCGGATATGACCAATGCGAGTGCATTTGTGGTGGAGCTGACTGAACAAGCCAGTCAAGCCAACGTGGGCAATGGGACGGGCGGAGTAGAATTAGCGGAATTCACATGCTCGTTGGTGCAGCGCTTATTCGCTGACATTAACTGTGCAAGTTGTGAAACTGGGATCCTGAATGAGAAATTAGGAAAATTTGGCACCTTTTATGGTTGTTCTCACTTTCCTATTTGTGACCATACGGAGCCGAGTTGTGCGCAATGTCAAAGCCCCATGACGCGTACTCGTTATATGGGTTTTAAAGTGTGCTTGGATATAAGTTGTGGACATAGTGTGCCGCTGTGCCCTGAGTGTGATGGCGACATGCAATTGCGTAAAAGTGCCCGAGGGGCATTTTGGGGCTGCGTCAATTATCGCGGCAAAGAGCAACCCAGTTGCCAACATACTGTAGACCAAAATGCGCTGCGTTTGCCGGCTGATTGTGTGGAATAAACCCGAGATTTGCTAATAGTAGAAAAAATAGTGGCTAAACGTCGCTTTAAGATAGCGAATGTATAAATATGATTTTAGGCAAAACGAATCTACGGTAAGTCATAAAAAAGGAGCCCGTGGGCTCCTTTTTTTTATTCACTGCGCTTGCTCAGTCACCGTTAGGGTGGGGCTAGCCAGATCGCTGGCATCTAAGGTGAACACCCATTCGGCGCTATTGAATAAATTGATAAACAGGTTATCGCCAGAGTCTGGGTAAAGGGTGATGGTAGTGGCCAGTGCGACATCTATATCGGCCCCCAAATTTAAGCCCCCGCTACCGCCCCAATCTTGATCGGCAATTTTAAAGTTATAGCCACCAGCATCCAGTGTAAACCCCCCTTGATATATACCGTTACCTTCATAGTTTAGTGGCGAAGTAGTGCCCCAGCCGTTCATGTCGCCTCTTAATAATGGCACATGATTGCCATAGGGGGGCGGCACCGCATTAGGATCATCAGGAATAATTGTTAATGTGGGATTAGCGCTATTGGCAGCATCTAATACAAAATGATAGTTACCATCAGCAATTAAGCTCAAGCTTAAATTATTGGCTCCGTTACTTAGGATTGCTGACTCTGCGACAGGTACGGTAAATTCTCCACCTATATTGACCGCGGCAAAGTCTAGATCGGCAATTTTGAATTGATAATCTCTTTGTAATAGGTTTGTATCCACCGCATAGGTGTCGTTACCTTGGTAACCAAAGGGTAAGGACGTGTCCCACTCATTAAATTCACCCCGTAAATAGATAGGTTGTTCGCCGTAAGGGGGCAACGCAGATAACCCATACCCTTGTGCGCCATTTTGTATTTTAATAAAAACAGCCGTGGTTAGCGCCGGTACGTTAAAGGTGCCGCTGCTAAACGTTGCGCTTTGTAGTGTGGTATCAGCGGATTGCTGTTGGCTTTGATGTAATGCAAACCCGTTGGCGTTAGGCACCGTAAAAGATTGCGCCGAAGCACTGCCATTGATAAGCACAACGATGGCGTCATTGTTACTGTCTATATCATCTAAGCCAATACCATCGTCAAGACTCATTACAATCAGGCCTTGGATTTGCTGACTGCCGGTATTATAAAATTTAATGCGCTGGGCGATATCCTCGGCGCTGTTTAATCGAAACAACTTACTGGCACTGCGAATATGCAGAAACTCTTTAAACAATGCAGCTGAGAGCTCAACGTCTGTGGTGGTAAAGTCACTATTTGGGTTGGCACTAACCTCACTAATGGTGGCCCAATTGTTCTGATTGTCTTGAGCTAGCGGTAAGCCTTTATTCCAGTTGTTGGTTTCGAAAGTGAAATCAACTTGATTAAACCAGTCGCCTGCGTCATAGGTATTGCGGTCCATGGATTTAGAACGAATGAAATCTGAGCCCATGTGTAAAAAAGGAATACCTTGGCTTAACAAAGGGATAGACAGAGCCACGTTTTGAATACGGACTCGGTCTTGTATTGTTAAATCAGCAGGCAAAGCGTATTGCAGTTTGTCCCACAAGGTTTCGTTATCGTGTTTCGATATGTAGTTGATAGTATCAGCGGGATCATCACTGTAACCCGCTGGTTGTCCGTTCCATTGGTAATCGTAGGTCGATATATAAGCATCGCTAGCGGCCACGAACTGATAACTGGCTACATTACCCACCAAACCAACACGGATGACGTCTTGCTGGTTAATACTGCCGCCAGTAAATAAGGCACCATCACGCACCGCATCGCGTTGACGATCTGAATAGGTCCCAATCTCGCTGCTAGCCATATTCAGTTGTGACGCTTGTTCAAAGCGACGGTTATCAGCGACTTCACCAAAGTTCCAGCCTTCACCATAAAAGTAGGTGTCTGCATCTACGGCGCGCACAGCTTCACGCGCATCCATAATCGCTTGTTTAGGAATATGCCCCATCAAGTCAAAACGAAAGCCGTCAAAGCCAAAATGCTCAGCAAAACTAACCAATGAATCATTCATCAATTTCGCCATCATTTTGTGTTCGGTGGCGGTGTTTTCGCAGCAGGTGGAGTTTTCAATTTGGCCACTGGTTTCGTTTAAACGGTGGTAATAGCCAGGTACGACTTTGTCTAGCACTGAATTATCATACAGGCCAGATGAAGCGGCGTGGTTATATACTACATCAAGCACCACTCGTAGGCCGATTTGATGCAAAGATTGGTTCATGGCCCGCATTTCAATGATACGGCTAACCCCATCTGGATCCGTTGCATAGCTGCCCTCAGGTGCAGCGAAGTGCTGAGGATCATAACCCCAGTTAAACCCGTCCATAGCGCGCATAGATTCTACGAGTGCTTGAGCATCGGTAGTTGAGGGGGCGTAACTTTGCAGCACCTGTAAGAGGGTATCTTGGTCGTTTTGCACCCCACAAACGGGCGCCGCGCTATAAAGTTGGCATAATTTAGCAACCGTGTCGGTTAAATCTACCCGTTGGTTGATATCTTCTTCGACTGAGGAAATATCATTGGCAGGCAATACATGAAAGTGGGTTAACCCCGCCGCCTGTAAACTTTGCAAGTGTTGCATGGGCACAGAGTTGAGTTCAGTAAAGGCTAGATACTTTCCCCGATGAGCTGCACTAGTGCTTTGATCGAGAATACTGAAATCGCGAATATGTCCTTCATAGATAATCGCATCTTCTGGGTCAATGATAGTGGGTACTGTGTGCGCGTCCCAGTTAGTGGGTTTCAAGTCTTCGTCGAGCAAATCAACAAACTGACTATAACGGCCGTTAGTAGACAAACTAACGGAGTAGGGGTCAGTAACGGCTAATTGTTCATTCTGTTGGGTAAGTGGGTGATAAACCGTTATATCGTACTGATAAAACTGACGATCAAGCGCTGCTCTAGCCCCACTGTATGACCAAACACCACTTTGCGTATTGAAGGTCATAGCATGAGTGGCAATAGCTTGCTTACGACTGTTGTAAACCACTAAATTGATGGCCGTGGCAGTGGGCGACCAAAGCGCTGTGGTAATGGTGCTACTGGTATAGGTTACACCAAGCTCTGCTTCATCTGCGTCATGTGCCCCATTGGTATAAAGACTATCTATTAGTCTTGGGATCTGAACTCGGGTCGCCTCGATCATTTCGCCCTGCGCATCGAATGCTACGGCAAGTAGTTGCTGTTTGGCCCATTGCCTTGCTTGGGCATCGGTGAGGTTTAAGGTAAAGCCACTAAAGCCGTTTAGTTGTGTGTCTTGTGCATATATTGCTGAGTCCACATTCGCCATGATTAAGGGAGTAAAGCTAGCGTTGGCTAAACTGTCAGTATTGACATTGGATAAAGCGGCATCGGCTGATGTATATAAGCGATATTCGGCGGCGTTACTAGAAGTGAGCCACACTAAGGCATTCGGGGTCACCCAGTGTGCCTTAGCGCCATCAATGGCAAAAGGGCGAGACTCAATAGGCTCATACCAAAGCTCTGGGTAGCCATCAAACACAAATGCTTGCTGACCATTGCCTGGTTCAAAACGACTGTTACTGTTACCCAAAGCTTTGTTGTCACCGTTATGCACAATAACGTTATAACAGGATGCACCAGGGGTAATGGTCAGAATATAATAGGCGCCGTATATAGGGTGTTCGCCATCAATTGGGTAGGGATCGGCCCAATTGGCAAAGTGGCTATCATCAGTGGTTGGTGCGCCATAATCGCCACAGCCTTCACCATTCCAAAGGTGTAATCCCCAACCTTGGTAATTAGCATCTTCGCGCTTATAAAATAAAGCGATTTGATTATCCGCTAATGTAAGGTCTGTGCTTGGGGGTAGGTCTGCTTGTAATCGCATGTCCATGGCGAGTGCGGCGCGGGTTAAGCTAAGTTTAACCGTGAACTTGTGGGATGCGCCAGGAGCGAGTTCATTGATGTTTAAGACAATAAAAGGTGCATCGTTTTGCGTACCTTGGCTGTTCATAATGTTATGACTACTGGCATCGAACAGCACACGCATAGGACCACTGATATCATTCCCTGTATTCGTCAGGGTAACTATGGCGCTGTATTGGCGATTAACGCGATCATAAACGGGTCGCGATGCGTAACTAAAATTACTGCTGTCGGTATTTTGCCAAGCAGCATCGGCCAAAGGCGCTAAAAGCAGCATCAATAATACATTTATACGAATAAGTAGTTTCATGTTAGATAGTCCGGTTAGATTGTTTGCGTCGTATAAACAACGCTGTAGCGCCAAGTAATATCAACGCCACCATAGGGGGAGCAGTCACATTTGTAGGGACAGATCTAAGAGCCACATTGTCGATCAATAACGTTGATGAAAATGAGTCTGGGGTGAATCCGCCCTCTAGGTTGAAATCTAAATACCAACCTGACTGATTAATGAAGCTATTATCGAGCATGATCGAATAGGTACCCGAGCCGTAGGTGCTGGTGGGCCCGAGCAAAAATCCAGGGCTAGCATCAGCGTCGGTTATATCACCGAGATTATTAGTGAAGTTGACAAAAAATACGTCGGCTAAGTCTGAATCATCATCAAGACCGCTAAATAGCCAGTCAAAACTGAGCCATAATTGGGCATTACTCTGAGCAGTAAAATCCATTTTGGTTGATAAGGTATTGGCAAAAAATGCACTGGCACCACTTGCCAAATTGATACTGATTTCCCCTTGGCACGCCCCAGCATTATTCACCATAGCGAAATCAGCACTGGGGCTGGTATGACTTACCCCATCGGTATATCTTTCCCAGTCGGTAAAGTCGCAACTTTGAAAGTCGCCATTGGTCACCAATGCAGACTGAGCGCTAGTAGCAAGTAATAAGCACAATAATGGTAATATTTTTGGAGTGGTTTTCAATGGTCGGCCTCTTTGGGTAAAAGTGATAACGCACTTGCGCAACAAAATATTGACAAGTGGTTTACATAAAACTTTAATTGAAAAAAAACTTATGACCATAGAATTTGACCCAAAAAACCATGAATACGTATGCAGTGAAAATATGATAATGATTTATTAAGTAGTCGATTTTGCTGTTATAGATGACAAATTAACGCGTTATTTGCGTTGATGATTACACCCTTAGGGAAGGATCTGATTTCGTGGGCAATTACCTTTAAACAAGCCTAGTGACAAACAAGTTTCCCATACATTTTTTTGAACATATCGAGCGGACGTGTAACGTTCATACTGAAAGACCAAGTAAACACTATCCCTTGATGCATTTGACTTGCTATGATCCTATGCTTGATTTTAAGTATTAAAAACGAATAATTCAGAGGGGTCGTGTGACTATAATCGAACGTAAAGAAATAAAGCAACGAATGAGCCGGGTTGTAATACACCAAGGTACGGTCTACCTGTGTGGGCAAGTGGCGGCCGATGCCAGTAAAGGCATCGAAGAACAAACACAGACCATGTTGGACAAGGTTGATGCGTTGCTACTGAGTGCGAATAGCTCTCGAGAGCACATGTTGTCAGCGACTATTTATATTAAAGACATGGCCGATTTTGCAGGGATGAATTCGGTCTGGGATGCTTGGGTACCCGAGGGACAAGCACCTGCAAGAGCTTGCGTTCAAGCTGCTATGGCGAGACCTGAACTTTTGGTCGAAATTTCAGTAGTTGCAGCGCAAAAGTAAAATATCATGCTAGCGACTTTTTTCCTGAAAGTCGCAAAGAATTTCGCCAAAAATAGAACGTCAATCTGCACTAATTTTAGCCCTTAAAGTCTTTTTGCCACCAAAGCGCTGACATAGGATGAATTCACCTTCTTTTGGTGTTAATTTATTGTTAAATAACAACAAGTCAAAAGATGAACAATGCAAAACCTACCTTTTGTGCACGAACCTTGGTATTTATTAACCGTCGCGTTAGGCGCTGTAGTAGCCCTTTTATTGTTGATTGTACGTCTGCGCTTGCATGCGTTTATTGCCCTTTCTTTGGTCAGTTTAGTGACTGCACTGATAGCTGGCATTTCAGTGACGAACGTAGTGCCTACTTTAATGAGCAGTTTTGGTGGGACATTGGCATCAGTTGCCTTGCTTGTAGGGCTAGGAGCGATGATCGGCAAACTCCTAGAAGTTTCAGGAGGAGCACAGGTACTCGCGGATAATTTAGTTAATCGCTTTGGGTCTGACAAAGCCCCGCTTGCATTAGGCATTGCTTCTTTGTGCTTTGGGTTTCCGATATTCTTTGATGCTGGTTTAATTGTGATGATGCCGATTATTTTCAGCGTAGCACGTCGTTTCAATGGGTCAGTATTAACCTATGCGTTACCTGCCGCTGGAGCGTTTGCCGTTATGCACGCGTTTGTTCCCCCTCATCCAGGACCTGTGGCGGCGGCTGGATTTTTGGGGGCTGATATCAGTTTATTGTTGTTGGTCGGTTTGATTATCGCAATTCCAACCTGGTATTTGGGCGCTTATCTGTACGGTCAATATGCGGGTAAACACTTTAATATACCTTTGCACTCTTTGTTCAGTTCAAATACAGATAATCCTTCTAGTGAGCAGACGGCTTTACCCAGTTTTTCTAGCGTTATTTTGATTTTGCTACTGCCGGTATTTTTAATTTTTATGGATACGGGGTTAAATACATTAATAGCAGCCAATGTGATTGCAGGGGACAGTTCAGTGGTGCATATCCTGCGCTTATTGGGCAAAACACCGGTGGCATTATTGATTACGCTTTTAGTCAGTATCACCATTTTCAGTCGTCGTTACGGTATGGACAAAATAGAGTCTTGGTGCGGTGATTCTTTAGCCCCTATTTGCGGGGTGATTTTGGTCACTGGGGCTGGTGGTATGTTTGGTGGTGTGCTGCGCGCCAGTGGAATTGGCGATGCACTTGCTGGACTATTGGCTGATACTGGCATGCCGCTGATAGTCGCGGGTTTTATCATTTCTGCTAGTTTACGTGTAGCGCAAGGCTCCGCTACTGTTGCATTGACGACGACTGCTGCGTTATTAGCCCCCATGGTTGCTGTTACCACAGATTTGTCGGCGGTTGACCTGTGCTGTTTGGTTATTTCAATTGCGGGTGGCGCAACGGTACTCTCACATTTTAATGATTCAGGCTTTTGGTTAGTGAGTCGCTTACTCAACATGGACGAAAAAACCACCTTACGAACCTGGACCGTAATGGAAACATTACTGGGTAGTATCGCCTTTATTTTTGCCTTAACACTGAGCTGGATTTTCTAACGCATATATAAAAACAGCAGCCTAAGCTGCTGTTTTATAACACGCGATTAAAGGTTTATTTTATTGCTCGTGCGTTAAATTACTTAGAACGCTTCGACTTCAGCAAGCATTTGGCTGAAGTCAGCTAGGTCTACTTCTAGGTATTCGCCGCCGTCACGCCATTCAATGCCGATGACAACGTTATCTTCAGCTAAATCTTCAATCCAAAATTCTAACCAGTCAGATACGGTAATGGCTTTAGGTACGTAATCGGCCCATTCGTCAATGCAGTGCTCTTTCGCTAATTCAGCATTGGACCAAAGAGGCATGACGTCTGTTTCTTCAAAGTTAATGGAATCTAAAATCACCCAGCCTTCACTGGTTTTGTCCTGCAATGCCCACAAGATTTGGGTGTTTTTTACTTGGGCCATAAAATCGGCTGAATCGATATGGGTATCTGTCATGATGAGCTCTGTGTGGCTGGTTTGTGGCGCCATGATACGGAGTAAATAAGCCACTCACAACGGCTGATTGAAGATTCTCCTCAAAGCCTCTATAACATTAGGCTTTAGGGATCAGTCAGGGGGATTTTGAGCTTATTTAGTAGAGAGGGATCCTTAAGCAAATACTCATGTAAGACTCAAGCGGTTAATTTGATATCGGTATGCTGACAGGCTTTTTCAAAGCGTTGTTTGACCATTGCAGGCTGAGTCATCGTATGCCGTGCCTTGAACGCTTTGTATAAGCCAAATAGAAACCAACTGTTCGCAGGAAAATGTCTAGGTCGTGCTGTTAAATCTTATTCAACTGCGTGCAAATCTGCTGGCGCGGCGTGCGGCGCTCGGCGCTCGGCCGTGACAGTGCACACATTAGATCGGTGTATTTCATTGTTAACATTCATTGTTGTACTGCGCTAGGTGTCATTGCGATGCCAATCATCTCGGCAGAAATGACTCAATGTGTGGGGACACATGACTAGATATTGCGAGCTGATGACTTAGGGCGACCAGTATTCTATGTACTTATTACGTGCCAAATGATCTGCAGTTGTTTTGGTGTAATGACCAAGCCATGAGATTAGTCTTCAGTGGAGTCATAAGTGCAAAATGCCCTGGTGGTAATGAACATCATTGCTTTGCGCCACTTCTAATCACGTGGACATAGGGGAGCCTTGGGTTTATTCTACTTATATCCCAAGGTGTAAAAAATAACGATTGTAGTTCCATTTTGTTATAAGTTTGTTAGTGGTATGTATACTTCACTGTAAATGCATTATAGATAGGCTAAGTATGGATTCGATTTTACTGATTATTTTTATTTCATTGGCTATAGCCAGTGTGTTGAACATAGTGCTGAAAAAGTTTTCGGTGTCGCACATTATCGGCTACATCATTACCGGTACAATTATCAGTAATATTTTCCATTTTAACGACAGTGAAAAATTGCACTCTTTGGATCTAATTGGTGAATTTGGCATAGTGTTTTTAATGTTCACCATTGGCCTTGAGCTGTCGTTTAATAAATTGAAAAAAATGAAAGAGTTGGTCTTCTTTAATGGATTTGTGCAAGTTGCGGGTAGTGCCTTGTTTATTTTTGCCATCGCCTATTACCTTTTTTCTCAGACCATCACCGCATCTGTCATTATCGCGTTGTCGTTCAGTTTATCGTCAACCGCTATCGTTCTGAGTTACCTTAAAAAGTCCAAAGATGTCGTTACCCCTTACGGTGAAAAGTCGGTGGCGATCCTTATTTTTCAAGATTTAGCGGTTATTCCTATATTACTATTGATTAGTTTTTTGGCTAACAGTGAGTTGTCGATGGGTGATGTACTTTTAAACACGTTACTCTCAGCGACACTGGTGATCTTATTTATGTTCACATTGGGCAAAAAACTGATCGAGTGGTTACTGCATTTTTCAACCAATGCGAAGTTAGAAGAACTGTTTTTAGGCTCCGTTTTAACCATAGTGATTGGTGCTTCGATATTGGCTCATGAAATGGGTTTCACATACTCGTTAGGAGCTTTTATCGCAGGTATGATCATCGCTGAAACTAACTTTCATGTGAAAGTCGAATCGGATATAGCATCATACAAAGATATATTGCTTGGTGCGTTCTTTTTCTCTATTGGTACCAAAATAGATATTGCTTATTTTTACCAAGAGTTTTTCTGGGTGATGATCGTTTTGGCATTAGCTATGTTGGTTAAAGGATTGTTTATCTTTGCGCTGATCCGCCGCAAGTCGAATAAAAGTGATGCGGTTAAAACGGCTATAGCCCTTTGTCAGATAGGTGAGTTTTCCTTTGCTATTTTCTCTCTCGCTATCAGTGAAAACATTATTTCCTATGAGCTGGGTAGTTTCTTAATTTTGGTGACTGTGTTATCGATGATCGTTACCCCCTTTATGGTTAACAATATCTACAAACTTGCTTCTTACTTTGTCGTCGAGTTTTTCGAGTCAGATAAAATCACCCCCATCGATGCACATCATCATACGGTTATTTGCGGCTTCGCTATCGTGGGGCGCATAGTTGCGAAAGAGCTAACGGAGAAGGGGATACCTTTCGTCATTATTTCTGACAACTTACAACATGTATTGCTCGCCCGAGAGCGGGGCTATATGGCATATTTTGGCCATTTGGATAAACGCCCAGTGCTTGAATCGTTGAAGATAGAGCAATCCACCAGCGTGATTTTAACGGTGAAGTCTTTGGTCAGTAAAAAGATCATTTGCAAGGCAGTATTAGATTACTTCCCGGGTGCGAAGGTGATTGTGAAGATAAATAGTTTAGAAGAGAAAAAGGCGTTAGATGGGTTAGGCATTAATGCATTCGTGCATGCTGATCGTGAAACTGCGCGTCTATTGGTCAAAAAGAGTATAGCCTTAGATAACAGTGGCAATCGGGATGAATTTGAAGCGTCAAGTGATACCGTATCTGGCTGATAGATTACGTTTACTCAGGTGTTTTACTGATTGAAGTATAAGCAATTGGAATAAATGTTTATGAACTGTTTTATTTTTAATCTAGTGAGGCGGGTGATATTTCTTTACATAGGTGTCGTAAAATAGTTACCATAAGGAGTCGAATTAATTAACCGCTTTCTTTAGGCTTTATATTTATGGATTTACACAGTAGTGAATTGCCTGTTATTTTAAGAAACCTCCGAAAAGAGGCGGGCTACACGCAGGGGGAACTCGCGCTGCGCGTAGGGTTAAGTAGAGAAACGGTTTCTGCCATCGAAAACAATAAGCCTGAATCTTTACGCACGCTACAAATTGAAGTTGTTAAAAAGTGGTGGTCTGTTTGTCGTAGTAAAGCCAAAGAAGAAACCCGCAACAATTTCGTTAATCAAATCGTAGGCTACTTTAAATTTATCACCGATAGACTCTAGTGTTCTTTAGCTCGACCCGCATACCCAAATTCATTGGTTCTGTTCTATTTGTTTGCGCCGGATTTTTAACTTACGGCGACAGTCTGTTATTTGAAAAAATCTATCTTGCGTTACTAGGCTTTGTTGCTGTGTTATTCATTCGCGACATAAATATAGTCAGTATTATTGTTATATCTGCTGCTGCGAATTTATCATCCGAAATTTTGTATCCTCTTGTTATCAGTGAGCATTTCCAACTTATATTGAAGCTGCTTACCTATTTAGCTGTCTGTTATACCCTGTATAAAGTTTCTGAAGATAGTATGCGTTTGCCGACGGTAATTGTTGTGGGTTTATGTTTAACCACAGAGTGCTATTGGTACTTGACGAGTCAAGAAGCGCCAATGATTTTTTGGTACGTATTATTACTTACGATAAATCTTTGGGTACGCCATTTCTTATTCGCTCGCGTGTTCATTATGGCGAAATATTTCCCAACCCAATATCGTTCACTGAACTTAGATCACACTTTGTATCAATTAGTTTTCTTCTACATTTTACTGCACCAACTCGTTTTAGTGGAGTATATATTACGCCGTGTATTTGATGTATCAAGCACACACATTTACTATGCTGCACCTTATATCTTCCATGGTCTAACAACTTATTCTGCGCTTTTGGTTTTAATCCAAGGCTACATTCTGATATCAAAAAACTGGTTTAAAGCCTAGTCGTTTAATTCTATAAAACGATTTTTTTTCACGTTCATTTTAACCTTCTATGTGACATTGCCGATATATCCTTGATAATCACTTTGGTGGAAATTCGTCCATCATAAATTTGTTATTAGGATATATATCATGAAAAAATTCACTCTTGCTGCCACTTCTGTATTATTTCTTCTCGCTTCTAGCTCTGCTTTCGCAATAGGAACAGGTGGCAAAATGGTTCCTCCTAGCTTTATTGGTACCGGTGGCAAAATGGTTCCTCCTAGTATTATTGGTACGGGCGGTAAAATGGTTCCCCCTAGTATTATCGGTACTGGCGGTAAAATGGTTCCCCCTAGTCTTATCGGAACTGGCGGTAAAATGGTTCCCCCTAGTCTTATCGGAACAGGTGGTAAAATGGTTCCTCCCTCACAGCTATAACTTCAAAAATCCAGTAAGTCTTAGTTTTACTGGGGTAAAGATATGCCGTACGAAACGCCTCAATCGCTGTGATTAGGCGTTTTCTTTTGCTTATTAATTAACGGTAACTTTTAAAATTAATCCGATAATACATATTAAATAAGAATTATTCGTATTAAATGTTGACGCTGTGAATTAAATTGATATAGTTGACTATATCAACTAGTTAATTTGGAGTAGTTATGAAACCTAAAGCGCGATTAGTTAAAATTATTCGTATTGAATCTTTGTCACCTCATTTGCGGCGCATTGTTTTTTCCTCAGATGAGCTCGCAAATTTCCCAGTCGCTCAAGATGGGGCGCACGTCAAAGTGCTGTTGCCACATGGAGGGGAACACTTACCTCAGTTGGCATTTGATGGGCCAACACCGGCTATTAAACGCTCGTATACTATACGAAGCTTCGATAGCGAAAGCCGCGAATTGACTATCGACTTCGTCATTAATCTTCATGAAGGCCCGGCCACAAATTGGGCAAAGAGTGCCAAGATCGGGGACTATGCTGGTATAGCAGGCCCGGGTCCGAAAAAGTTAACGGATTTTAGCCAAGACAATTATTTAATGATTGGCGACATTACCTCAGTTAACGCTGTGAATGGTTTTGCAAAGTTTATGCGCCCTGAAGCGACGGTAAATTCAATTATAACAGTGCCTACACGGGCTGACATAATTCATATGGACGCGGGTAAGCATTTGCAAATCACCTGGCATATTGAAGATGAAACGACACAATCGTTAGTAGATATAGTAAAAGAAATTGCGCAAGATATGCCCAAAACAAGCCATATTTTTTTCGGGTTAGAAGCGCGAAGCGTACGAGAAATTAAAAGCCTGTTGTTGCACGATCTTGAATTTGATCGGCTTAAGCTTTTCTCTTCGGGATACTGGAAAAAGGGTGTCGATGCTGACAAGTTCAACCGCCAGAAACAGCAGAATCCTTTGTAAACCTTGTTGACGTTTCAACTTTCAGAACGTGATATCAAAAACCACCTGCGAAAGGTGGTTTTTATGATTTTACTTATATTTCTAGTGCCTAGAAAGGCCCTTATTTACCTGATATTAAAAGGCATATAGTGCACCAACATAAACCGCTCTAGGCTGCCCACCAAAATAGCGATAAGAGCCAAACGCGTAGTCAGCGCGGCTGGCGTATTTCTCGTCAGCGATGTTTTCCAATTTAACATTCAGGCTTAACCGCTCATTTACTTGCCATTGTCCGCGCACATTTAATAAGTCATGCCCCGCATATTCATGGGCATTCGCCGGATCAAGATAATAACTGCTAATGTGCTGCCACTCTAATTCGAGATCGATGTCACTAGTGGGTTGCCAGTTAAGTCTAGCATTGCCTTGCTGTCGAGGCGCGGTGTCGATATCGTTGCCTTTCACTACGCCGCTACTGGCTCGATTGAAATCATATTTATGCTCAGCATAGGCGTAATTAGCTGATAAACTCAGGTTAGCGAGAAGCTGATAAATGGCATTGAGTTCGATGCCTTTGTGGGTTGTTTCGCCATCGGTTACATTTAATCCGTCGTCATCTCTAAAGAAGAAATTATCTTTTTGCATATTATAAACGGTTACTTGCAGTTGCAGGTTTGTATAGGCACCTCTGATCCCAGCTTCGATACTAGTGATTTCTTCCGAATCTATGGTGCCGATACTTTGTTGATTCTGCAGACGATATAAGTCGGTAGTTTGCGGTGCTCTAAAGCCATTAGCCCAATTGGCAAAAATCGATAAGTTATCGTTTAAACGATAATTCGTGCCTACTTTAGCACTGGTATTGTTGAATCTATCGTGGCGATCGCTAGGACGTTGATATAAGCAATCAACAGCTTGTGCATTACTGTTGATACACGATGAACCGTCAGCTTTCGTTGTACCATCAGCGATTAAATTGTCGTAGCGGTATTCAGTGCTATCGAAACGTAAGTTGCTGCTAAAGCTAAGCGCTTGGTTATATTGCCAATTTAGCTGAATAAATGGCGAGATAGTTGTGGCGTCAACGTCATAATCAAAGTGTACGCCTTGCTGACGAGCCTTACCAAAACTAAACATATCAGCTTGTTGTTGGGTTTCGGTTAATTCTCCTTGAGTCCAGTCAATATCGGCACCGACGACCAATGAGAGAGCGTCATTGACTTGCCATTGATAATCAGTGTTAACACCTAGGCTGTGGTGACTATTTTCTTCAATAGCTCGGGAAGGCAGGTAATGCTGGCGAAACTCCATGCTGTTGCTACGAAAATATGGGGTAATGTTGATTTGTTCGTCTGCACTTAGTTGATAGCTGACGTGACTAGCACCGCGAATAGACGACCATTGCCTGTAGGCGTCGGTATCACAGTTCTTTTCCATGGCCGAGCGGTCTTTATATAAAGCGTCGGGGGCATAATTTGAATTAAAACAACCTTCACCATTGTCTCCTGAAGCAATAAAGCCCGCGGTATTTTGCGCAAGATCAAAGCCCGACAAGGTGCTACTAACGGTAAATTTGTTGCGCTGGTAATCATGACGCAATCCCAATTTGCTTGATGTATAGCTACTGTCATCCTGATAGCCCCCATCATCAATGATTTGCAAGTTTAGGCCTATTTTTTGTTGAGCAGAACTTTGATTGTCAACTTGTCCAACCGCACCATCGAATTGCACACGGTCATTAGGACCAAAGGTAATGCCAATATCGGCGCCATCTCGTGGCGTCAAGCTGAGCACATTGACCACACCATGCACGGCATTTGAGCCGTAAACTGCGCTGCTCGGGCCTTCAATAATTTCAATAGCATCCGCTTGAGCAAAGTTAAGCTCGGCTAAGGCATTATTATTAGCAAAGCCTGCTGCTCTTGTCGCTACACTATCTTGCATAAATAAGAAGGCGCCAGCGGCACCTGGACCGGTTAAGATTGGTGAGCGCAGAGAGGGCAGGTTTTCAACACCGTTATTGGCTTGTACATACACGCCACTGGCACGATTAAGTATGTCACTGGCAAGCGCTGCATTGACGCGTTCGATATCGTCTTCGTCTATGCGGTTAATATTGCTATCAAGCGCCATAAGGTTGGTTTTTTGATGAGAGCCACTAACGACGATAACTTCAATAGGTGACTGTTCGGCCAATACAAACGTACTTTGTATTGCGATGGTTAGTATGGCGATTGGGAATATAGCAAGACGCATTTACATGAATACCTTTAGGAAAATATAGCACAGGCAGTCATTCTACCTGATATCAATAAAACCTTAAACTTACCAGTAGCTTAGGAAAAAATATTAGGTGTAATTTGTGATGTAGCGATAATGCGCTATTAAGGCTTAATTTTATATTTTGCAATGACTTGCGACTTTGCCATGCAACTGCAAAATAACAGCTATATGCCTTTTTCAGGGGATACGTTGACGTCTATTGGTGACGTCATACTGAGATGAACATCTTGCTGAGGAAAGGCGATTTCAACACCTGCCTCTCTAAAGGATTTTTCAATTCTCATATGTAATTCATGGGTTACCATGGCGCGATCGACGACGGCCCGGGCAAATACTCGTAGCTCAAAATCTAAGCTGCTGGCGCCGAATGCTAAAAATAGCGCCGCTGGAGCAGGATCATCAAATACGTTATCACTTTTATTGGCGACATCGATTAATAATGAAACAACTTTTTCAGTATCGCTACCATAAGCGACGCCCACAGGGATAACAATTCGCGTAACGGGATCGGAGAGTGTCCAATTGACGAAGTCTTGGGTAATAAAGGTTTTGTTGGGGATAATAAGTTCTTTTCGATCCCAATCGCTCACTGTAGTTGCGCGGATACGAATGCGGGTTACAGTGCCACTGTGACCGGCGATAGTGATAGTATCGCCAAGCCGGATAGGGCGCTCAAATAAAATCACTATCCCTGATACAAAGTTAGCGACAATTTCTTGTAATCCAAACCCTAACCCAACTCCCAATGCGGCGATAAGCCATTGCAGTTTTGACCATTGTGCGCCGAGGATATTGACAGAAACGATTATGCCTATGATCACAATACTGTACTTAAGCATGGTAGTGATGGCATAACTAGTGCCGGGTGATAAGCTAAGGCGACCCAGAACGGTCATTTCGAGTAGCCCAGGTAAGTTGCGTACACCAATGAAACTTACAACCAAGATAATCAGACTTATTAAACAGTTCCATAGGGTGATCTGCTGCGCCTCAACGTTGGGTTCATCACTACTTATTTCCCACATGACGATGTCATCAAGCGAATATGCTATGGGAGAAATGTCTTGCCATACCACTGATAAGGCACCGATTAAAACCAGCCAAATGACCAGTCGTATAACCGCTTTGGTTTGATTAGTGATGGTATGTCGGTCGAGTTCCTGACTATCAATAATTTCAGGTACACCTTCACCGGATTGTTCAGCGGCTTCTTGTTGGGCATTGGCAGCTATGATGGCGGCGCGTTTAGCACGGATTTTTTCAAGGGCGATGCGCCTAGCATTGACTGATATAGCACGTTCAGCTGTGTAGTAAACTAATAGCGCGACAGTGCATAATACGGTAGTTTCTAATAGCAATACCAGTACGCGCTGTGCACTGTATTGATAACCAATAGCGGATAACACTATAAGACCAGCCGGTATTAAAATTAATAATGAATATAGAAAATATGAAAAGCGCTTTGACGTATGCACTGATGCCCTATAGCGATAGTAGGCGTTACGCGTAACTCTTGTGCCTGCTATGGCGAGGGAAGTACAAAGTATTATCAGCGCAAATTGGCCTAGGTCTTCCCGAATCTCTACACTGGCCTGGTTGTTTAGCAATGTCATGATGATACCTACAGGAATGAACACCGCTATGAGTAGACGATTGTTCTTCCTTAGTAACGCCAGGTTTGATTCGCTCCATTTAAAATGTACTTCTCCTAAACCATCTTTGCGGACTAGTTGTAGCATGAATTCTAGAAATATCATCATCAATCCGCCAACAAAAAAGGCGTTACTTAGGCTGTTGGCAAACCCCATGTTTGCATCACATAAAAGTGCTAAACCAAATAAAACTAATGTAGGTGGTAAGGACAATCCAAAGGTGATGGCTAACGCTTCTAAAGTAAGTTTAAATTCATCACTTTGTACTCTGCCGACATTAGGGGCGATATCACTTAAGCGTTGCTTCAGACGTTTGCGCAGCAGCAGTGCTAATATGAGCAAAACGAATAAGGCTACAAGCGCTAGTGTGCTGTGTTCAATATTAGCTTTTATGGCTTCTAATACATTCTGCCAATGCGCCATGCGCAGTAACCATGCTGCTGAATCACCTGCAGCGGTGACAGTGGATAAATCAAACGGGGTGGCGCTGGGTATCCAAAATAAATTGCTTTCTAGCAAATCGCTGTAGGTTTGCGTACGTTGAGTTAAGTGACGTAGTTTATCGAGTAAAACCGATAACACATCCACGTGTTGCGTATAGGCTGCGCTAAGTTGTGAAATCAGCTCACGGCGCTGACTTACCAAATTGTTTGCCGCATCGTGCCAGCGTTGATTGTCGTTATCAATTTGCTGCATTATTGCGTCTATATCTGGGATATCAAACGGGGCTCGGCGCTGATTGATACTAAACATAGCAACACGATTATCGACTAAAGACGTTTCAGTTAGACCGATCAAGTCCCGACCATCTACAAAACGCGATGCTTGTTCCCACTCATCTCTGAGTGCGTTTCCGAATACAGCGGATGATTCGTAAATTTCCAGTTCCAATAAACGATTAAGGGAGGAGAATTTGTTGTTTAAATCGGATATTTGAATTTGGATGTCACTTAATTCTTGACTGGTTTTGTCGTGCTGCTCAGCTAACACGGCCGAGCTTTTGGCTAACTCCTCATTATGCTGGGCTATTGCTTGTAAAACCTGAGGTGCGTTTGCGAGGGACGCTGTGGTCGCTTCAAGCCGGGCGAGCAAAGATGCGTTTACTTTTTCATCTAATTGATTTTGCAATGCTGTCATTTCGTTAAGCATTTGCACTGTGGCGTCTAGTTTTTTTTCTTCCAATGCGACTTGGGCTTCGATTATAGCCAAATGGGAGGGGCGATAGGCCAGTCGCTGTTTAAGGGCACCAATTTTTGCCTGCAGCATTCTGCGCTGAGCCGTCTGTGCGATATTTTCAGCCAGTTTTGCTGGATTGCTATCTTCATCGGTGCTGAGGTTGTTATTGGTCGCGTCTATGGCAGTTTGGGTTTCGCTAATAATTTGACGTAACAGTAATCGACGTTCGTCATCGAGGGTGGCCTTTAACTCTGACAATCGAGCACGACCACTGGTTACGTCGCCTTCTGTATTGGTGACTTCAATGAGTAGTTTTTTTAGACTTATAGAGGGACTGGGCACTGTTGGTGGTGAAAAAGACCCTAAGCGATTTTCCAAATCTGCGAGATTCTTTGCAGCATCTTCTATTGCTTTATTGTACGTATTCGTTTGATCTTCAAACTGTTCGGTGGCACGTATATTATCGATGGCTTGCTGGTAAGATTTTTCAATTTGAGCTTTTTCTGTATCGGAAATATCAACGGCATCTGACAAGGTTTTCAATCGCTGCTGTATCTCTTCAACCTCAGGCAGTAAATGCTCATCCGCAAACACGTAAAAGTTAACCATTAAGCCTATGACTAGCAGATATTTACCGAGGACGCTAAACAACGATTTTCTGGATGGTGGGTTACTTGGCATACTAATCCTACGGGTTGAGACAGCACATCATACCTTAGTTGCTGTGCGCGCGTCTTGTGCCGGAGGCACTGAAAATAAGCGACGATATTCGCGGCTAAATTGAGATGCGCTGGTGTAACCGACTTCGTATGCAGCAGTGGTCGCGTTATGATGTTCAAAGAGCATTTTTCGTTTTGCCGCATGCAAACGGATGGTTTTAATATATTGGATAGGTGAGGTATTGGTTGCGGCTTTAAAATGTTGGTAAAACGAAGACTCACTCATATTGGCCTTGTTGGCCAATGCCGTTATACCCATATTTGAAGCATAGTGTCGGTTGATATACTGCAAGACATTGGCGATTTGGTATTGTTGCCTGTCTTGGCTGGCAAAGCTTCTTAGTAGGGCACCGTGCTCAGCATCTAACACGTGATATATCAATTCTTTTAGGGCCAGTTGCCCCAGTATATTGGCTTTGGTTTTTGAATGTGCACAGCTGAGTAATCTTGATAGGGTGCTTTGTATCTCGTCATTAATTTCACTGACGTAAATTCCTCTTGCCGTGCTGCTGTTATTTAACATTTCTAAGGAAGTCGATGTCCGCCGAGGTTCAGGGGGCATCTGCACCAGTAGTTCATTGACCAGTTGGGCATCTAAACTGATGCGGGCGGCTAAATATGGCGTATCTGTGCTGGCTTCTAACACCTGTCCCTCTAATGGCAAAGGTACACAACTGACCAAATAGTGCATGGCGTCATACTGATAACGCTCTTTTCCTAAAAATGTCGCTTTAGCACCTAGCAGCACCATATAGATACTCGGTTGGTATATCACCGGTATTGGCGACGGCATCGAGCTGTTTCGGCGAAATAAACTAAGGTGAGGAATGCTTGTACTAAAGTCACCCTCATGGGGTGCCAGCTCTAACACTTTTTCAATTAACCCACTCATACCTGCCACCTTAGGTTATATTTTATTTTTTGATAGCGTTAGTATGCCATGTAGCGGATAAGACGAAAGGTGCTGGGTGGATGATTGTAGGATTAGGCAAACTTTTCACGGTATTACCCAACTTAACTACGCTTATTCAGCGCTAGTATCTTAACTTGTCTTTTTTTACACCATTGAACGAGGTAATAGTATGCAAAAACGTCAATTAGGTAATCATGGGTTAACCGTTTCTAGTGTGGGTTTAGGTTGTATGGGAATGTCTGAATTTTATGGCGCACATAACCAACAAGACTCATTTTCTACTTTGCATCAAGCCATTGATAGCGGTGTCACATTTTGGGATACGTCGGATATTTATGGGCCAAAAACTAATGAATTATTACTAGGCGATTTCTTCAAGCAAAATGATATCGCACGAAGCGCTGTTACCTTAGCTACTAAATTCGGCATTATGCGCGATGACAAAGGTAACTTCCTTGGTTTTAATGGGCGTCCTGAATATGTAAAACAAGCTTGTGATGCCAGTTTGCAACGACTGGGAATAGAATGCATCGATTTGTATTACCAGCATCGGATGGATCCAAATGTGCCAATCGAAGACACTGTGGGAGCCATGGCCGACTTAGTGCAAGCCGGTAAGGTACGTTATTTAGGTTTATCTGAAGCAGGTAGTGAAACGCTCAAACGAGCTTGTGCGGTGCATCCAATCTCTGCATTGCAAAGTGAGTATTCTTTGTGGAGTCGCGATATCGAAAACGACATTCTACCAACTTGCAATTTACTCGGTGTGGGTTTGGTTGCTTACAGTCCATTGGGTCGAGGCTTTTTAACCGGCACAATCAAGTCGCGAAGCGACCTCGAAGTAGGCGATTGGCGGTTGAATAATCCGCGATTTTCAGAACAAAATTTTGCAGATAACTTGTTGCTGGTAGAAGAAATAAAGCGTATTTCCGCTTCATTAGATTGCACACCCGCCCAACTCGCCTTGGCATGGATTGCACATCAGGCAGATAATTATGTATCAATTCCGGGTACGCGTAACCCTGCTAGAATAATAGAAAATGCAAAAGCCATGGACCTGATGATATCAACTAAACAGTGGGCAGATATTGTAAAGCGAATAGCAAAGCATGAAGTACAAGGACTGCGATACCCAGCGGAATCCATGGCGGTATTGGGCCGTTAGTCATTCACTTTTGGCTGCAGGTTATCTGCAATAAGTCTTGCGGTTTCTTCAAATTGGCATATTTGAGCAGGCGTTAGACCTTGCGTTATTTGCTCGTTTATTTTTGCCTTAGTTGTGTGCATTTTGTTCATTAAGCTTTGACCATTTTTGGTTAGGCTTAGTATTTGACTGCGCTTATCATCTGCATGAGCGCATTTTTGGATTAAATTAGCGCTGACCAATTCTTTGACGATACGTGCGACTTGGGCTTTATCACGGGCAAGCTCGCTAACGATAAAATTGGCGGTACAGGCGGGTGATTTAGCGATAACTGCCAGGCTGCGGATATGTATAGCACCTATACCAAGTTCACTGGCGTTAATGGCACTGCGGATTGCAACCCGATAGCGCTCGGAAATAATGATAACCTGCTCGATAAACTGAGACTGCATATTAGGGGCTCCAATAAATACTTTAGATGATTATATCAACAAAATAATTACCCTAGCTAATATCTTATTTATCTTTTAAGTCTTTGCTGCATAGCAAAGGTGAATTTGGTAACTATGGTGTATTCTGTTTTGCCAAAAGAATACCAAAATCATGATGTTTCAGCGGTTTTGCAAAAAAATAACCTTGTCCAAATTCACAGCCCATTTGTTGTAATATATGGCGCTGCTCTTGTGTTTCTATGCCTTCAGCTACCACTTTAATTCCCAGCTTTTGCGCCATAACGATAATCGCTTCACACAATACTTTATCGTGACTGTCTTCACTCATTGAATGGACAAAGGACTTGTCGATTTTTAAAAAATCAGTGGGATATTTTTTTAGGTATGAAATTGAAGAATATCCCGTCCCGAAATCATCCAGAGCAATTTCGATTCCGGCCTGACGAAATTGAAATAATTTATTAGAAACGCTGCTTTTAGCGTCCATCAAAAGGTTTTCGGTAATTTCTAACAAGATAGCTTCTGGTGGTGTTCGCGTTTCCAATAATACGTCTAGCCACTGAGTAATACAGCGATCGGCATCGGTGTAGTGAACGGGTGAGGTGTTTATACTTATTTGCAAGGTAGGGCACAAGCCACTGCGCCATGGGTTTACATCTTTACAGACCTGCTCAAATACCCAATTGCTGATATCTATAATTAAGCCTGTTTCCTCAGCTATTGGAATAAAGTCTAAGGGACCAATTAGCCCTTTTGTTGGATGCTGCCAACGTATTAGCGCTTCGGCTTTAGTTATTTGCCCATTATGTAAATCGACAATAGGCTGATAAACAATAAAAAACTCCTCATTTTCAAGAGCAAGCTTAATATCAGCCACTAACGTTAAGCGCTTTAATGCCTCATCACGCATGCTTTTGGTGTAAAAATGAAAGTTATTTTTACCTAAGTCTTTTGCGCCATACATGGCTTGATCGGCATTTTTCAACAGGCTGACGACATCTCTGGCATCGTCAGGGTAGATGGTAATACCGATACTGGCACTGGTATGAACAATTTCATTTTGTAAGTAGTAGGGTTGGGCTACTGTTTTGAGAATTTTCTGAGCTGTTTTTTCTACTCCAGTAAAGTCTGAAAAATCATTGATGATCATAACAAATTCGTCTCCCCCAAGACGAGCCACTATGTCTTTTTGCCGAATACATTGGGATATACGTTTGGCACAATCGATAAGTAAATCATCTCCGACGCTATGACCGAGTGTATCGTTGATATCTTTAAAGTTATCTAAATCTAAAAATATAACGGCTACTTTTGTGTTATTGCGTGCTGCGGTATGTAAGGCTTGCTTTAAGTGCTCTCCCATAACATTGCGGTTAGGAAGCTTAGTGAGATCATCAAAATTTGCTTGTCGCCATATGAGATCGCTTGTTTGTTGTCGTTCGATAGCAATGCTAGTGATATGGGCAAACTGTTTTATCCGTATCAGCTCTTCATCGGAGGGTGTCGCCGGGGTATTATGGTAAATGGCAAATGTACCCAATACTGATCCGTTAGACGATTTAATGGGCTCAGACCAACAAGACCCTAATTTGGCTTGATCAGCAAGTTCACTCCAAACGGTCCAGTAGGGATGTGTGCTGATGTCTTCGACAATGGTACGCACCCCCGTAAATGCCGTTGTACCACATGAACCTTGGCCAATTCCAATCTCCACTCCATCTATTGCGTTGTTGTAAAAATCAGGTAACGATGGGGCAGCCCCAAGAAGCAAATGTGTGTCATCGAGCAGTAATATGCTGCAATATTGCCCCGCGTATTCAAGTTCGATCGCTTCAACAATATCCTGTAAGACAGATTGCAGGGATTTTGAACTGACTATCTTTTCTAAAATTACGTTGCGGACGCGGGTAAGTTTTTGCGATTCAGTTAGCTGATCTTGGTAAATTTGCAACGTGCGACTAATATTGCTCAATTCTTCTTTTTGTAATTCGCTTTCTACCATAGTCGCAAGATCACGCAATATGGCCTTGTCATCGTCATTTAAAGTATGAGGTCGGCTATCAAATATACATAGTGAGCCAACAGCATAACCATCGATCATAATTTTTACCCCAGCATAGAAACGCACAAAGGGGGGATCTGTGACAAATGGATTATCTTTAAAATCAGCATCTAGGTGGGTGTCGTTAACGATAAGTAAGTCGTCATTGATTATGGTATGGGCGCAAAAAGCGATATCTCTTGGCGTTTCACTGAGGCTTAAATTCAATATAGATTTAAACCACTGGCGATTTTTATCGATAAATGTAATGGATGAAAATTCACAATCAAACGTATGGGCGGCTACTCGGGTGATCCGATCAAAACGCGCCTCAGCTTTGGTATCTAATATATCAAGAAGATGCAATGCTTCTAGGCGTTGTTTGTCGTTTAATGGGATCGGTGCCGATTTCAAATTTCACTCCTAAAATTTTACTCCCGATTGCGCTAACGTGAACGGTATGCAAACAACAAGGTTGTGTAAATATGGCTTTAGTATGAGCTATATCGGCAGAAACTCCTTAATCTTATGGATTAAAATCTACTTTGACTTGGTAAAATCCCGGTAGATCTTTGATTTTATATTGCCAGTTATGACGCTGAATGATTTTTTCACTGAGTTGTAAGCCTAAACCATAACCAAGTTGACTTTTACTATTGTCTTTTTGCAGCTCGGTTAATTTCACATCGTCAATGTGCGAGCTATTGGTAATGGTCACGCAGCTGCCTTTTTGTAATATCTGCACACGGCCATGTTGTGTATGTTGATAAGCATTACGGATCAAGTTACTCAGAACGATGTGACACGCAGTTGCAGCTGTATCAAATTGGTAGGCTTGGTATTCTAAGTCCACCTCGACGTTTTTACCATTAAGTAAATAGGCCAATTCTGATGACAGATTCTGAATTTGCTCGCTAAGTTTAACTGGCTCAAGGTGAATGGGTTCATCGTCCTTGTGACCTAACCAGAGTAAGGTTTCCGTTAGATCACTCATCGTCAACCCCGCCCGTTCAATGCGCTCGAGTGTCAATTGTTGCTTAGACGTTAGAGGAGACTGTTCACTTAGGCGCTTCAAGAGCTCCACATTACTGCGAATAACAGTAATAGGGGTTCTTAGCTCGTGGCTTGCGTAACTGAGAAACGTTTGCTCTCGAGCCAGACTCTGGTGCGCAGAATCAAGGCTACTTTTAATAATACTCGCCAACGTGTTGAGCTCGTTGTAGATAAAATCAGGTGGCGGCAGCTGAACATTTTCATGATTAAGTGTTTTAGCCCAATTACCCAAGGACTCAATTGGCTTGGCGACTTTACCCATAACAACAACTAACAAACCCGCAAAAATTGTCATAACACTCAAGCCAATGATAATGATCCAATAGAAACGGGAAAAATGTTTTTTACTTTTAAGTTGAACGTCAGACTTAGCTAACATAACTTTCGTAACATAGCGCGGCTCGCCTTTTGCGTTACGTATCATGGCTACAAAAAACATATTTCTTGGTAACGAAAAAAAAGACTCTTGATCTTTAAATTTTAAAAGATCATTTTCTATTGTCGGCGGAGAACGAAAACGTTGCTGAATAATAGCCGGTGTATCTTGCCACCTGCTTGCAATTTGAAAGTCCGCAAAATCCACTGGTTGTCCATCTTGAGCGTCTGTTGTCATGACCAGTTCGTGCATAACGCCATTTAGTCCACGGTCTAATCCATCGATATAATAGTTAACACTGAGAACTGAAAACCCCACCGTCATGCCAGTACCCAGAAGCGCGATGCTGATGAAAAAATATAAGCGTAAACTCGGGCGGATCTTCATTTATTGTTGCCTTCACTAGAGACCTTAATCGCGAAACCTACTCCTGCTATTGTTTCAACGTTAATGCCCCCGTTGTATGTGTCTAGCTGTTTTCGCAGATGATGTATATGTACTTTTAAACTATTACTGTCTGGTTGATTTTCCCCCCATACTGCTTCAATAATATCTAGTCTGCTGATCGCTTTTGGACTGGAGCGCATTAACACTTCCAATATTTTCAGCGCCGTAGGCGAGAGTTTCAGGGGCTGATGAGCTATAAACGCACAGCGCTGACTCAGATCGAGTTCTAATTCACCTAATACAAAGCGTTTAACTTCGCCACTTCGTCGCCTTGCTAATACGTGCAGCCGCGCAACCAATTCTTGCATGGCGAACGGTTTGACTAAATAGTCGTCGCTACCGGCATTAAAACCCTGCAATTTGTCGTTTAGTGTATCTCTGGCAGTAAGCATTAGTACGGGCGTGTCGATTCCTTGTTCTCTTAACAACGCGCACAAGGTTAAACCATCCATTTTGGGCATATTAATATCCAAAATAATGACTTGATAAGGCTGCCTTTCTATAAGGTTAAGGCCCATTAATCCGTTGCTGGCGTGATCGCAATCAATGGATTCCAATTCAAGGTAATCCACTATCGTACTTGCCAAATCAATATCATCTTCAACTAACAGAACGTTTATCATTTTTTAAGACTCCATTGACCCGATCGCACGCTAATTTAAGGGATGGTAACACGCAAGATATAAGGGGTTTTATATCCCGTGGGACACGCGCAAAAGAACATTGGCAGTAGGTATAATCAAACATTAAGCCGTGTCCAATTGATGCAAGCTTAATATAGACAGAGTTAAGACTGGGTTAAGGCTTTATAATTGACAATCGAGATATTGATTAAGCAATGGCTTAATTGAATCAATAGGAAAATTACTGTGGATCACAATACTTTGACCACTGTTAAGTATAATTTGAATTGCCTCACGGGTAGAGCCAGCTTTGACTAGGCGAATGCTGTGCATATCGCGAAAGTAAGCCGTTTCGTGCACATCGCCGTCAGTTAAGCACAGGTGATTTTCATCAATCGATAAGGTTGGGAAAGTGCGTTGGCGAAACTGGCTAGACCAATAATGAAGAGCAACGAATGCTACACAAAGAAGTAACAATGGTCCGAATACTACGAGGCCATTGCGGGCAATTAGCCATAGTTCCTGGGTTGAAAAGCGATTGAGGGTCCACGCAATATAAAAGCCTGACAACACAAATAGTGCTAAAGGAATATATAGCCGTTTAAGAATTTGAAGTTTGTGTTTGTTCTGTTGGTATTCGAAATGCTGCATGTTTTTCCGATAAATCTTGATATTAATGTGGTGATAGTGTGGTCATTTTTTCTCTTAAATCACTCACTAAGCACTGGATTATAAATGACATTTTACTTTTTGGAAGGGCAATTTTATCATCTTTTACCTAAGTATGATTGATAGAAATAGTATTTAGTTCTAAATTTAAAATTAAAACTGGCCTTATCCGTAATAAAGTCGATATCTTAATACGTTCATTCTCACAGAAATTACCAATTGCCACATTATGTTTGAAGCTGTAACTGCTCTTTTTTCGCCAGTCGATGATAATTTACTCATAGTAGGGGATTTCGATCCTCTGATGGTTATCATTTCTGTTGCTCTGGCAATATTTGCCTCCTTTATGGCTATGCAAGTCGCCACCCAAGCTGCGCAACTGAAGGATTCATCCAAGCGTAATATATTGACGCTTGTGGCCAGTCTTGCCTTAGGAGGTGGCGTTTGGTCTATGCACTTCTTGGGGATGCTGGCGCTTTCTCTTTGTACACCTATCTCTTATGACGGACTAACAACCGTTATTTCAATCGTGCCAAGTATTGCGGCGTCTTGGGTTGCATTGAATATTATTATCAAAAGGCATGTGTCAGTATCGCAGTTAGCTGTCGGTGGTATTCTTATGGGCGCAGGCATTGGCACGATGCATTATGTTGGTATGGCTGCGATGGAAATGGCGCCACTACTACGATACGACATGACAATTTTCTTGTTGTCATTAGTGGTGGCCATTTTACTCGCTATTTTAGCTTTATGGATCCGCTTCAGCTTGGCTTTTTTAGGCAAAGTGAAGTTCGGTGAACATTATCGCAACGGTGCAGCTGCGCTCGTGATGGGGTTAGCTATTTCCGGTATGCACTACACTGGAATGGCGGCAGCGCGATTTGTACGTCCACCAGGATTCGAATTTTCAGACCAAAATGAATACGTCTCACAATATCTTGGTTTTACCATCGCACTTATCACCATCGGCCTTATTGTGTTGGTACTGGCCATTAATATGGTACTAAAATATAAAGAGCTATCAGACCGTGCAAAGTTAAATGAAACGCGTTTGCGTGCCACAATTAATGCCTCAGTTGATGGTGTGCTTGGATTCGACAGTACAGGTAAGATTGAAAGCGCGAACAATGCTATTTGTGGACTACTTGGTTGGCGTGAATATGAGCTTCTTGAACAGAATGTACACATGCTGGTTACCGAGCCGTATCGACAAGAATTTGATCAATATGTTGCTGGTCACATAACAAGCCAGAGAACAACTCAAGGGAAAGGGAGAGATGCCGCAATTAAAAATCGCGATGGAGACGCTATTCCGGTGCGCGTATCAATAGGGCATGTGAAACAGTCGGGGCACAACTCTTTTGTGGCGTTTGTTTCAGATTTACGTTATCGCCTAGATATGGAAAGTGCGCTACGTAAAAGCGAAGCGCAGTTTCGCTCACTGCTCAGTAATATTCCTGGTATTGCTTTTAGGTGTCTGGATAATGAAACACGCCCTATGCTTTTTATTAGCGACGCGGTAGAAAGTATTTCAGGTTACCCAGCAAGCGATTATATTGGCGACCCACCAAAACGCTACTTTCATGACCACGTACATCCGGATGATATCGGTACAGCGCTGCAAATAGTTGATGAAACTCAAGTCTTCAAACTTGAATACCGAATTTACAATGCTTCAGGAGAAATCCGCTGGCTATTGGGATACGGAGCTCATTCAGGAGATAGCTATTCAGACGAAAAATGGCTCGATGGGTTTATCATGGACATTACCGAGCGCAAAGAAATGGAGCAATCGTTAGTGATTGCTAAAGAAAAGGCGGAACAGGCTGCATCAGCCAGAGCCGCATTTTTAGCCAATATGAGTCATGAAATTCGCACGCCAATGAATGCCGTTATCGGTTTTAGTGACATATTGCTGGATGATGTAGTTGAGCCTGAACATCGTAAATACCTAACGACGATTAATAAATCCGCTAAATCCTTGTTGCATCTGCTTAATGATATTCTCGATAGTGCAAAATTAGATAAAGGTAAGTTTCAATTGGAAATGCGCGACTTTTCCTTAATTGAAGAAGTTGACTCTGTTGTATCTACATTATGGTTGCAGGCAAATAAAAAAGGCTTATACCTTAATGTCAATATCGCCCCTGAAGTAGGTGATTTATTCAATGGTGCACCAGATAGAATTCGTCAGGTTTTGACGAATTTAATTGGTAATGCGATTAAATTCACCGCCAAAGGCGGTGTAAAAATTACCGTGGGTGTTAAGCCTAGTGGCTGTATTGAGTTTTCAATAATCGATACGGGTATTGGTATGACGCCAGCACAATTAGAATTGGTATTCGATGCATTTGGCCAAGCTGATGCCACTATGAGCAGACGTTTTGGAGGAACTGGCTTAGGTACAACTATCAGTAAGCAATTGGTTGAACTTATGGGAGGAAGAATATCGGCTTCGAGTTGTTATGAACAAGGTAGCTGTTTTACATTTTCACTGCCTTTGGAAGCACCTAAATCTAAGGTTAAACCCCAGTCACTCAATCAACGCTGCACCTTACCGCCTTTAGACATATTGATAGTGGACGATATTCAACAAAATATTGATTTGCTAACATTACTGATGACTCGCCAAGGGCATAGTATTACTACTGCGCGTGACGGTAAACAAGCACTTCTGCGTATGCGCTGTGACAAAATTGATGTGGTGTTAATGGATATACAAATGCCTATTATGGATGGTTTGACGTCGTCAAAAGAGCGCCGAAAAGAAGAACAAAAACAGCAGTTATCACATTTGCCCATTATTGCGTTAACAGCAAGTGTGTTACCTGAAGACCGCCAAGCCGCGCTAGATGCAGGAATGGATGGTTTTGCTAACAAGCCAGTTGATACAGAGCTATTAAATATAGAAATTGCGCAGGCGTTGGGAATTGATTTAACGTGCGAAGTTATTGCGGTCGAACCAGATGATAACAGTGATTTTCATATCGTTAATGAACGAAAAGGTATCCAGTTGTGGGGCGACAAGAACACATTACTCAAAGAAATTTCGTTATTTGTGCAAAAAAATGAACCATTAATTTTGGACTTTGGGACGGCTTTAGACTCTCCTGTATGGTCAACGATACAAGCACAATTACATACCCTCAAAGGATTAAGCGGTAACTTAGCGCTGACACAGCTCAGCCAGTTATTAAATGACGCAGAGCGCTGCGCCATGCGCGCCTCAATCGATGAGCTTTCCAATGTGTTTGGCGCTATTTTAACAGCGATAACGAATATTAAAGTTTATCTATCTGCTCAAGACGTGGCCGCCAACGAGAGAGAAGAAAGTCAAAATATTGTGTTGGTAGACTCGCAGGTAATTAACCTTACCGAAAAACTGTTAAACTCTGCGTTAAATAATGAATACGATGAAGAAACTCTTGAAATGTTAGTTGCAGGTGTTAATAGTGAATTGCTTGAAAGATGCAAGAAAATTCAAAATGCCTTCGACGACTTTGAATTTGAGCACGCTGTGAATGAACTCCAGTTGCTCAATAAGAAACTTACTCAGTAGCGGGTAAATAAACATACGGACAAATTTAGTACGATGTTAAGTAATCAAAAAATACTTGTGGTAGATGACGAACCAGCAAATTTGCGGGTGCTGAAAAAAATACTCGGCGAATTGTATCGCCTGACGTTTGCTAAAAGTGGTGAAGAGGCGCTGCGTTTGGTTGCTCGCGAACAACCTAATTTGATCTTATTGGACGTTATGATGCCAGGCATGACAGGTTTTGAAGTATGCCAAACACTGAAGAGTAATCCGCTTAGTAAACGTATTCCAGTTATGTTCGTTACAGCATTAAATGACGAGGTTGATGAAGCAAAAGGTTTTGAGGTTGGGGCAGTGGATTATATTACCAAGCCCGTTTCACCCGCGGTGGTGAAGGCGAGGGTACGTACCCATTTATCTTTAGTTCAGGCAGATGAGTTGCGACGCACTCGGCTACAAGTAATACAGCGCTTAGGCAGGGCGTCAGAATATAAGGATAATGAGACCGGCACACATGTTTTGCGCATGAGCCACTTTTCTCAAGTGTTGGCATTGGCATACGGTCTATCAGCTAATGCAGCAGATGATTTGTTGCATGCTGCGCCGATGCACGACATAGGCAAAATAGGTATACCCGATAGTATTATGCTTAAGCCAGCTAAGCTCACTGATGAAGAGTTCGCTATCATGAAGACGCATCCAGAAATAGGTGCTGAAATTCTTGGTGACTCAGATTCTGACTTGATTGAACTAGCAAAGATTGTGTCCTTAACGCACCATGAAAAATGGGATGGTTCAGGGTACCCTAAAGGATTAAAGGCGGAAGAGATTCCTTTAGAAGGACGTATCGTTGCCATTGCAGACGTTTTTGACGCATTGACGAGTAAACGCCCTTATAAGGAAGCGTGGCCCATTGAAAAAGCCGTTGAATTCATTTCTTCTCAGAGTGGGATACATTTTGATCCTGCGTTAGTGATTTTATTTGAAAAATGCCTGCCTCAACTCATCGAAATTAAAGATCGTTGGCAAGACGAGTAACACCTTCGTTAGATTGTACATCACTCATCAAATGACGTTTCTCTGAAACTGGCTGAACGTAGGATTTCACCTTTTGGTTTTACTCAATTTATTGCGCGGCTTGCACGACATCATAAAGATCAACTTACTGCTTTATATTTAGACAATAAAAGGCATCCGATAGATATTTTTAGGCATAAATATCATCAAAATTTAGACTTTAGTTTAATATATTCAAACCTGGCCGATATAGAAATTAATAATTAATTCTCGTCATAGTTGGGTTATTGAGTCCCTGTGGATTTTTCGGCCTTATTAGCAATAGCATCAGTTTATATTTGAATATTGCATGAGCTTATATACTAAGTAGTAAATTGGCGCTTAACTAAAATGGAGTAGGTATGAGTAAAGTGGTATCGAGTAATGCTGAACACGAAGTAGCGGTAGATGTTGGGCAAGAACTAGTGTCAACCACTGATACTCAGGGTGTTATTCAGTATGTAAATGATCATTTTTGCACAGTATCAGGTTTTACCCGTGAAGAGCTTATTGGTCAGCACCATAATATTGTGCGACACCCAGAAATGCCCAAGGCTACATTTGCTGATATGTGGAGCAAGCTTCAATCAAGGCAAGCGTGGCGTGGCGCAGTAAAGAACCGCTGTAAAGGCGGGGGATATTATTGGGTTGATGCGTTTGTAACGCCTTTATATGAAAATGGTCAATTAATTGGCTTCCAATCAGTGCGCACCAAGCTTACTACCCCATTTAAAGATAAAGCCCAGCGTTTATATCCAAAATTGAATGCTGGAGGACGCGCATTTAATTGGTTTGACGACAAGGAAAGGGTGAAAGACGCGCTGTTTTTTTTACTAAGTGCGGTATTCATAGGGCTAACATTTTTATCACCTTTTTTTGCGTTTATTATGGTTGTTCTGCCTTATGTTGTTTTTAAAGGTGAGTTAGTTGATGTTCGCCAACACGCAGTTACGTTAAAAGGTAAATACGACAGTATTTCGCGAGCTATTTTCGCAGGAGATGGTGCAAAAGGAGTCAACGAATTTGCCTTAAAAATACAAGAAGGCAAAGTAAATACCATTTTAGGCCGCGTGATCGACAGCACCGCTATATTAGATGAAGGTGTTAAATCACTGCAGCAAGCGGTAGCAAAGACTAAATCAGGCGTTGAAGAGGAAACCGCAGAGCTAACCGAAGTGGCGACTGCAGTTGAACAAATGGTGGCATCAATCAACGAAGTGACGCGTAACATTGGACACACATCTGATAAAGTCGCCAGCGTTCATCAGGATTGTCGCCAAGCAACAAATTCAATGTCTAAAACGATGGAAAAAGTCGGAGTATTAGCAACTGATGTGGCTAAATATGCAGGGTCCGCATCTTCACTCGCAGATGAAGCAAATCGGATAAACGGTGTTATGCAGGAAATTCAGGGCATTGCTGATCAAACAAACTTATTAGCACTAAATGCGGCAATAGAAGCGGCAAGGGCGGGTGAGCACGGACGTGGATTCTCAGTGGTTGCCGATGAAGTCCGCGCGCTCTCAAGTCGTACCCACAAAGCCACAACACAAATACAAACCTCAGTGTCTGAAATACAAAGCACATTACTGCAATGGTCTAAAAAATTAGAGGAAGGAAAGTCGTCTGCCGAGTCTTGTGTTGAAGAAACCAGGCAGACTCAGGAGTTAGTCAATAAAGTGTACGACGATGTTAGTGATATCGCCGATTCAGCCAATCAAATGAGTGTGGCCTCAGCTGAACAAAGCTCAGTTTCTGTTAGTATCAGTCGTAATATTTCCAATATTAGTAATGCGTCGAAACAAAACTTCGAACAAGTCGAAAAAGTTGAGCATGAAGCTCAGGGGATCTCTATTCGTTCAAAAGCATTAGCCGCTATGGGATTAACGTTTGGTTAAGTATTATATTCCCAAGAAAAAGATAATCTTTTAACGATTGAGATTCAAGAATATCACCTCTCACTTATAATTATTTGTCAACATTGGCATAAGGAAAAGCCGAGTGAGGCGAACCAAAGGTACAGGTTTGAGTAGTACAACCGCTACTCTTATCTAACCGATGCCAACAATCCGCCTTAGTTAATCGTTATTTATACTTGCGTTACGTTTAGTAAGGGGTAGCTTTACGTTTGCTGCTGATTCAATATCCATGAGCTTGGCTATATTTTCCTTCAACATAGGGCGCGCGAACACAAAGCCTTGAAAGCTGCTGCATCCCATAGCTAACAAACAGTCAACTTCTTTCAAATCTTCAACGCCTTCAGCTAATACATCAATCTTAAATACTTTACACATGGCAATAATGGCTTCTACTACTTGCGCATTTTTTTCGTTTTTATGAATATTAGCGACAAATTGTCGGTCAATTTTTACGCGTTGTACTGGAAATTTAGTAAGTTTCGATAGTCCTGAATAACCAACACCAAAATCATCAAGCGTGATACAAAATCCAAAACTAGCCAGATAACTGACTGCTGCAATTGCTTCAGGAATGTTATGAGTTTTAGCTGATTCTGTTAGCTCAAGTTCAATGAAATAAGGCTTAATATCGTGTTCAACAACACTATTGATAAGGTGTTTCTTAAAGTCTTTTTGGTCAAGATCCGGGCCGGAGATATTAATCGCTATTGGTACAATGTTGAGTCCGTCATTCTGCCATGTTTTCAGTTGACTGCAGACGTGATTGACCAACCAATGGGTAAGTTTTAAAACGAGACCTGACTGCTCGGCAATAGGAATAAACACCCCAGGCGATACGCGGCCGATCACCGGTGAGTTCCATCGCAACAGCGCTTCCATGCCGATAAGGGTGCCGTCGCCACGTACTTTTGGTTGGTATTCCACATGAAGCTCATTATTTGATAAAGCCTCGTTGAGCAGAATGCTAATTTCTTGATGTTCAATAAACCGTTGTTGACTGCCGGTTTCGTAGTAGTTAATCGCAGACTCACTGACAGTAACCGCATGCAATGCATTATTAATCAATTGTGAGGGCGCTTCAGGTAGCTGATGGGATGCGATAGCGACACCCGCTTTGCAATCAAGATGGATACAATGTTCATTGATTTTCAAGCTGCTCGGCAATGATGAAAGCACATGCTGTATGGTGTTTTTAGTATTGGTTTGATCGATAATAGGGACAATTAGCCCAAGACTATACTTATCAAGTACGGCAATTAAGCTGCGCTCTCCTAAGTGTTCAGTAAGCGTCTCTGCCAATTTTTTTAGTGCTTTAGGTAGATATAAAAAACCAAATTTTTGTTCGATAAAGTGGGCATTGCGTACCCGAATTGCGCAAAGGGAAATAACCCCTCCAAATTGCGGACTGAGCTGAACTAATTTGTTTTCCAACCATTGCCTGTTAGGTAGCCCAATACTCTCGTCATATAATTTGAGGCGTTGTCTCGCTTGCGTTTGCACTGCGAGAGTTTTATGCAGCAATGCTTTTGCACTAACATCTTCTATCGTTAAAATTGTATGCTGCTCGTCATTGAGCGAATCAATACTAAGTCTGAACACTTTCATTCTCGCACCTAGTGTACGATTAACTACTAATTCACTGATCCCTTCAACGAATTCAGGAAATACGCGCTCTATACCCAAACCGATAAATTGCTTAGGTAGGCTCGTTAATAATAATGATTGTGCAGCTTGGTTTGCTTCAATGATATTGCGCTGACGGTCAATTAAAATTTTAGCCGTTTGGGCATTAACAAATAACGCATGATATAACTGAGTTTGATTACTTAAAATTTGATTTCTTTCTATATTAAATTGATTCCCTCGTTTTGCTGCAATGCTTGCTCGGGCAATAGCAAACGGAATACATAAATTGAAAAAAACAAATAAGATGGTATGCAAATAGTAGTTAGCGTTGGTTAATACGGGGATTGGTGGTAGGTATTCGGTCAGCGATATTTCGTTAATTAATATATAAAGAGGGAGCAGATTAATGCAAATACATACCAAACCAGCCTTCCAGCCAAGTAATATAAAAGCCACAAATGGCGTCGAATACATTACGATAGGGCCAAGCATAGATAGTATTTGATTTGGTTGAGTAACATTAAAGCTGATGCCAGCTAATACTATTAATACGAGTAGACCGATTGCACTCACATAGTAATAACGTTTCGACATCACCAGTAGTAACGCGAGAGCCGTATAAAAAAATAATGCAATCGGTACAATATAATCTATCTGCTCAAGCATACTTTGCCACGCACTTTGAACTACAAAGACCGCACACAACAGTAAAACAGAAACCAATATTATGCGCAGCGAACTGATGCGCCATGCCTCAACATTGGTCACAGGGTGATAGTCATCTTGTAAGTAAAAATATTCTTTCAATTGCAGCTTAAGGCGGGCGATAAAGGGCATTTAAATCCTGACCAATAAATAGTAGTACTTGGTTACAACATCTGATTTCGTGCCTATGTTACTGATTAAAAGTTATATTTTATAGTCTCAACGGTAAATAAAACGCTCAATCAGTGAGAAAAGTGTAACAATATGAAAATAGTGTTAAAGAATGTAAGTCCCCGCTGGGCATTATAAATTCGAGTTTATTGGCTATTGGTATTTTCTCTAGGCAGTGATGAGCTCGCATCTTTATTGATTGCTGCTGTGTAATGAGAGGCGACTGTGCATCGTAAAATAACCCTCATTGTATAAATACCCATCGTTTGATTCATATATCTTAAATTGTACTTGCAATACGAAGGTAAGCTATATAGAGTGCGCCACATCGGACGCGGGATGGAGCAGTCTGGTAGCTCGTCGGGCTCATAACCCGAAGGTCGTAGGTTCAAATCCTGCTCCCGCAACCAACCGATACCTCGTTAATTTCAAAGAATCTTAAAGAAAAAATTCGCCCTTTGGGCTCGCTCTTCATAGTCACGAAAGGTTGTAGGTTTAAATCCTGCTCCCGCCACCAACGGATGCCTAGGTTTTAATTCAAAAGAATGAAACACAAACATAAAAATTAAAGCAATTCGCTTTAGGCTCCTTCTGCATAGTTATCAAAGATCTCGAGCTCAAATCTTGCTCTGAAAATCAGTCGATGCCACAGTTTTAATTAAGCATTATCAAATTCTATCCGCCTATTGCTTATTCTTAGTTATTTAGGCGGCTTTGATATTTAGTGCTGATATTTCACGCATGAAAGCCCAAAACGTTTATTTTTAGTGCGATCTGTGGGATTAAACAGCAGTCAGACGCTGTTTTACATTTATGTCTTGTATTACCCATTAGGCCTCTATAGAGTGCTCCACATCGGACGCGGGATGGAGCAGTCTGGTAGCTCGTCGGGCTCATAACCCGAAGGTCGTAGGTTCAAATCCTGCTCCCGCAACCAACCGATACCTCGTTAATTTCAAAGAATCTTAAAAGAAAAAATTCGCCCTTTGGGTTCGCTCTTTATAGTCACGAAAGTTCGTAGGTTTAAATCCTGCTCCCGCAACCAACCGATACTTCAGTTTTAATTCAACACTTTCAAATTGAAAAGCTAAAGCAATTCGCCTTATGCTCGCTCTTTATAGTCACGAAAGGTCGTAGGTTCAAATCCTGCTCCCGCAACCAACCGATACCTCAGTTTTAATCCTTTTTTTAAATATAAAAACCAAAGCAATTCGCCTTAGGGCTCACTCTTCATAGTCACGAAAGGTCGTAGGTTCAAATCCTGCTCCCGCAACCAACCGATACCTCAGTTTTAATCCTTTTTTTAAATATAAAAACCAAAGCAATTCGCCTTAGGGCTCACTCTTCATAGTCACGAAAGGTCGTAGGTTCAAATCCTGCTCCCGCAACCAACCGATACCTCAGTTTTAATCCTTTTTTTAAATATAAAAACCAAAGCAATTCGCCTTAGGGCTCACTCTTCATAGTCACGAAAGGTCGTAGGTTCAAATCCTGCTCCCGCAACCAACCGATACCTCAGTTTTAATCCTTTTTTTTAAATATAAAAACCAAAGCAATCGCCCTAGGGCTCACTCTTTATAGCCACGAAAGGTCGTAGGTTCAAATCCTGCTCCCGCAACCAACCGATACCTCAGTTTTAATCCTTTTTTTTAAATATAAAAACCAAAGCAATCACCCTAGGGCTCACTCTTCATAGTCACGAAAGTTCGTAGGTTCAAATCCTGCTCTCGCAACCAACCGATACTTCAGTTTTAAATCATAATAATCAAAAACAAAAGCAATTCGCTTTAGACTCCCTCTGCATAGTTATCAAAGATCTCGAGTTCAAATCCTGCTCTGAAAATCAGTCGATGGCACAGTTTTAATTAAGCATTATCAAATTCTATCCGCCTATTGCTCATTCTTCGTTATTTAGGCGGCTTTGATATTTAGTGCTGATATTTCACGCATGAAAGCCCAAAACGTTTATTTTTAGTGCGATCTGTGGGATTAAACAGCAGTCAGACGCTGTTTTACATTTATGTCTTGTATTACCCATTAGGCCTCTATAGAGTGCTCCACATCGGACGCGGGATGGAGCAGTCTGGTAGCTCGTCGGGCTCATAACCCGAAGGTCGTAGGTTCAAATCCTGCTCCCGCAACCAACCGATACTTCAGTTATTTCAACGTTAAATTTCAATCGCCTTAGGGCTCACTCTTCATAGTCACGAAAGGTCGTAGGTTCAAATCCTGCTCCCGCAACCAACCGATACTTCAGTTATTTCAACGTTAAATTTCAATCGCCTTAGGGCTCGCTCTTTATAGTCACGAAAGGTCGTAGGTTCAAATCCTGCTCCCGCAACCAACCGATATTTCAGTTTTAATTCAACACTTTCAAATTGAAAAGCTAAAGCAATTCGCCTTAGGCTCGCTCTTTATAGTCACGAAAGGTCGTAGGTTCAAACCCTGCTCCCGTAATTAATTGTTACTTCAGTTCGTCTCTATCTATTTTAAAGTTTAAGATTTCAAAAACGATTAGTTCAATCAAGTAGCCTTCATTCTTCCCCCATCTCTATTTTAAATAACTGATTAACGAGTTTTTTATCAGCTCGTTAATCAACAAATTGTCACGCTGTCTTTGTAGAAAATTGTACTTATCCATCTACTTTGAATACTAAGACACATTGAAGGTGTTCAAGGCGGTTAAATCTAGGTAAAATTTACGATTGTTATTTTGCCAATTTAAGTTGGTCTGTTTTTCCCATCCCTGAGTAAAGGACAGCTATGCCTGGGTTACACCGCATTATTTTAATTAATTGTCATCTTCCTGGTTTTGTTGAACTGGATGTATCTGGGCACAGTAATATCTGTGGTACCAACGCTTCCGGTAAAACTACCTTACAACGCCTCATCCCGGTTTTTTACGGTGAGTTACCCAGTAAAGTTGTGCCTAAAACGCGCAAAAAGTTTGATGAGTTTTATTTACCCCACGCGAACAGCTATTTAATTTACGAATATCAGCGGGAAGATGGCCAAGAGTGTCAGGTTGTGCTGACGCGCAAAGGAAGTGATGGCGTTCAGTATCGTTTTATCGGTGCGGCTTATCATAGTGAACAAATATTAATTGGAATGGAAAACGGCGAAGCACAAGCCATGATGCCTGATCAGTGGATAAAGCAACTAAGACAACTACAAATTGATTTTTCTCATAAGATCCAAGCGACCAGTGAATTTCGCGGAATTATTCAAAATGATGCCAGTGTAGGTGGTGGCTCAGGGCGCGAAAACACCAAGCTTAGACAGTTAGCGAGTCGCTACAGCTTGGTGTCTAGTAAACACCGTATTCGTCATATGGAAAAACTCGTTAGTGCAGTGCATGCCAAAGAAGGCAAAATGGACACTTTGCGCACCATGTTGGCTGCCATTTTCGAAGAAGATGGACTCATTCAACCCACCACCACGGTTAAAAATAACAAAGCGCGCGAGTGGATCACGCAAATGCGCCAAACCATGCGTTTACAAAGCATGCAGGGGGATTACGAGAAAATTCAAGGACAAACAGAACAACTCAATATCGTCGAGCAACAGTTGTTGTTACTTAAACCCTTGTTAGAAAATGATTTACAAACCCTGACGACTGAAAAAGCAGATGGTCAGGAGCAACGTAATACTTTTAAGACACAGCAACGAGCTGAAAAAGATATTTTCGAGAAAGGGGAAGGGGAATTAAATAGCCGTATCAGTGAAACGAGTGAGCAGCTGGCGGCTAAGTCGTCTCGATTAGACCATTTACAGCAGCAATATGAAAAGTACCAAGACTCTGATATTGAGCAACTTCAAAAAGACATGGATGCGTTGCCATTAAAACGTGAAGAGTATGAACAGATATTAGAGCAATATAATTTACTTATCGAGCAACACAAAGATTTGCAGAGCCAACTCGAACAACAGAAGTTCAAATTATCAGAGTCTTTAGAGCGACTGTCGCGCAAGAATCAAGTTAGTGTGAAGGTCATCAGGCAACAAAAAGAAAATGCCCGCCAAACACATCATGATAAAGAAACTGATTTGCGTGGCCAATTTGAACAACGTAAAGAGCAGCAAGCGCAAGAATTTGAACAGCAGTTAATGGATGTTGAGCGCAGCATCGTGCGCCAAGAGCATCAAGCTAAACATGCCTCAGCGACAGAGCAAGAAGTCGAAAACGGTGCATTAGCAGACAAGCGTTTAGAATTAGCTCAGCGGGCGTGGCAACAAAGTTCTAGCGCCAAAAAACAAGCTGAAACGATTTATCAACAATGTCAGCATAAGCGCGATGACGCCGATAAAAATTTACATCGAGCGAGGCTTGCTACTAGACAAGGGAAGGATCATTTACAGCAATTACATAAACAGCTTTCCCCAGAGCAAGACAGTTTACGTCAATTTCTACGTGACAATAAGCCAGGCTGGGAGCACAGCATAGGTAAGTTAATTGTAGAGCCTTTGCTAGAGCGAAAAGACTTATCTCCTGAATTGATAGCAGCACACAGTAATGAGTACGCCAATAATCTATTGGGCGTTCAGCTAGACATGTCGGTGATTGATGCACCAGCTTACGCCCAAGACGAAACGGCTTTACGGGTGGCGCTCGAGCATGCAACCAAACATTTACTGGGTGCTGAAAAACACCAGAAGCAGGCAGAGTCAGAGCTAGACCAGCTTCATCAAGAGTCAGAAATACAGCGTGAAATGGTGGCTGAATGCAATAGAGCCTTCGAACAAGCAGAGCAAGAAGTTAGTTATGCACAAAGTGCCAAACAGCGTTTTGCCGATGAACTAAAAATTGCATTGGAGAAGCGACGCAAACAAGCGCAACACGCATTGCAAACCCTTTTGCATGAAAAACAACAGATAGTCGAACAAAAAACGGCAGCTATTGCTTTACTTAAATCTGATTATGATGAGCAATTACTTGAGTTTAAATCCGGCTGGCAAGACGAACTGGCGAATTTAGATGAGCAAATTGAGGAGTTAGAAAAGCAAGTCGAGCAGAAGCGTCAGCAAAATCGTGATCAAATTAAACAATTAGAAGATGCGTTTAATCAAGAGTTGGCAAATAAAGATATTGATCCGAACACGCTAAAAAACCTGAAAAAACAAATAGAAACTCTGAAAAGTCATATTCAACTTGTGACTAGTCGCAGGGAAGAGCTAAATGAATATAAAACATTTATGCAGTCCGATTGGCTGAAACAACGGCCATTACTACTAGAACAAGAAGCTGATCTTAAAGCACTATCCCAGCAACTGGCTCAACAACAAACGACGTTGCAGCGCCAATATCAAAACAAGCGTGCTGAGCTAAATCAGGCGTTGTCTGTAATTGAGAAACGCTTAACTGCTTGTGGGTCCTTGGTAGCCGAAATAGAGCCTATGGTGCGGCAGTTGGCAAATATCGTATTTTCATTCAAGGCTAATGACGACCACGAAATTAATGTAGGCGATCAAGCAGAGCGCATTAGTCGTTGTACAGAAGCACTTGAGAGCCGCAGTCGCGGCGAGAAAAAACTTAAAGAAGCGTTAACTGAGTTTGAAGCAAATCTCGGGAAAGATGCAGGAAAAGACTTTTTAGACACTATGCTGCAAGCTTTTGCCGTATTAGATGAAGATGCTAACGTGCGAGATAGGTTGCCCATTTTACAACGTTTATTGAGTATCTTGGCCTCACGTCAGCGACAGATTGTGGAGCAAGGTGAAACTATAGGTGGCGATTTGAATAAGTTCTTTACGGTTTTCAGTGATATTAACCGTAAAATTTCATTGCAAAGCAAACGCTTAACCGACGAAGTGTCAGATGATTTAACACTCGATGGCATCGCGCGTTCTGAAGTAAAAATCATCTCTACCGTTGACGAGCTAAATTTCTGGACACCCCTTAAGCGTTTTGCTCAGCAATATGATAATTGGAATAAATCAGATGCTTTCCTACCGAGCGAAGCTTACTTAGATACGTTAGCTGATGTGGTAGAAGTACTGCCTAACGATGCAAATTACAGTATTGAATCGTTGCTGCGTCTCGAGCTGCACTTAAATGAAGGTGGCTCGGATTTAGTGATCAAGAATGACCGCCAGCTTTTAGAGTCATCAAGTCATGGAATGGCGTATCTGATTTTATGCAAGTTCTTGTTAGCGTTTACGCGTTTATTACGTAACGAAGCCAACATTGATATTCATTGGCCCATCGATGAAATAGGTACGTTGGCCTATCATAATGTTGAAAAACTATTCACGGCTTGTGATGCCAATCACATCCATATTCTAGGGGCATTCCCTAACCCTGAGTCAGATGTACTCATGTTGTTTAAGCATCGTTATTTAATCGATAAACAACGACAACGCCTGGAAAAAATAGAACCTAAGCTCAGCCGTATCGCCGAGCGTTTGCAGCAAAATACCAATACCACCCATGACAAATCGCAGGTGACAGTATGATAGAGAATGGTCCACTATTAGAACGTTTATTAGAAGGCGAGTTTATTTGCGCTGTTACCGATGAACACAGTTTTCATAAGCTGCAGAACGCACAATTAGTAGAGGATCTTAATCACTTCTTGCGTCCGTTAAATCGCCGCGTCGCCAAGAGTGAAGACGGTGCAGTGTATTTTTTAGCTTATTGTGATTTAAACCAGCATGCCCGTCATCAACTTAGCCAACAGTTTAATGCAACAGTGCAGTCATTGTTACCAATGCTGGAATGGATGCAGTTGGTGCAAGAAGCTATGGGCAGAGATGGTGCACTTGGGGCAGGCGATACCATAAAATTGCAGGATTTTGAGTCTAAAGTGGTAGATAACCAATCACTTATTCAGCGCTTGGCGCAGTTATCAAACGATAAGCTGTTTAAGTCCACCAGTGATAAGTCTGATATGCAAATTAAACAAGTGTTTAAGCGTATTAAAGAACTCGGTTATTTGTATCAGCCCCATAAAGACCGTCTATTTTATATTGTTACCGGTAAGGTTGAGCAATTGATTGAATTGGTGCGTTTCATTAAAGATGAAGAAAATGTGCCCATTAATGATGATGCACCTGAGCAAGAGGCGATGTTTTGAGTGCATCAGGTGAAGCCATCAAAAACGCTAAAAGCGGTGCACAAAGTAATCCTTTGTTTCAGCTAGGTAAAGAGCGATTAGAGCTGATAGGAAAACATGCAGATGCCTTGATGCAGGGTTACTTGCAAGGCCATATTGACGAGGGCAGTTTTACCCAACAAGCCCTTGATAAATTAATCAATGGTCGTATTTTGTGGCGTCCTGATGAGCAACACCCGCTCAGTTTGCGGCCAAATATTAACGAACTCATTGCCGGTTTAACCCAGGATGAACGCAAGCGACAGATCAATTCTGATGTGGGCGAGCATCTTGATCTAATTCACACTCGTGTACAGTCATTACAAGCTGCCAGACAAAAAGGTGATTATGCGGCCAGCGAGCACCATCTGCAGCTGTTAACTGAGCGGGTTCATGATATGACAGGTCAGTTTGGCGATGCTATTGAAAGTCTTTGGCATCGACTAAATACTGAGTTTGGATTTGTCAGCAGTTTAGACGACAAAATATTAGAAATTGAACTCGCCCAGCGTCAGCTACGGCGGATATTGGATGGATTTAAAATCATCAATTTTGATGATTTGATCCAACTAGCAGGCAGTGACGGCACTTTACGTAAGTTGCTGGTTAGCCAGTTGCAAGCACGTATTTCTGAGCATTCAGGCTCACTGTTTGAGGTACAAAAGCGTTTAATATTATTAATGGCACGTTTTCGACATCAACAAGAGCGCGCGCTTCTAGTGAATCGCATGAGCGCTTTTTTACGTCAACATCCAAATTTTAAAGTAGGTGATTATTCTAATCGAAGTAATGTGCCTGGGGTTATTAATCAAGCCCATGGGATCCACGCGCAGGGGTTTATTGCACTCGACAGACCTCAAGATAGCTACGCTTTAGCTGAACTAGCACGTGCCATACCCAGAGACTTAACTCCGCCACAGCATTCGGAAAAACAAACCCGAGGGTTTGATACCGGTATACAAGATTTAGTGGCGACGGAACAAAAACAGCTGGCGAAAGACGTTGAAGATTTTTTCTTGCAGGTCATCGATTCAACTCAAGCCATTAGTGGTGTCGAATACCTCGCGGAAAAAGAATTACCCTGGGAGGCCGAGATGTGGTTATTCCAAATTGTGGCGGAATACGAAGGCTTGCCACAGCAAAACAAACAAAGCTTTATTCTGGAAAAAGACAGCGCGCGGAAAAGTCCGTTTAATCATTTGCATATCATTCATGATGTCAACTTGGGTATGCGCTTCTTTGGTGATTTTCAGGCTGCAGGCTGATAAGAACAATGGGCTCTATGGTTGTTGAATGCAATAAAATAGAAAATATCTCAGCATCAGATATTATTTATTTCGCTAAAAAATCTGCGATCATTTAATCCAATTGAGCTTCTCCTGCCACTGTAAAATATCGAATCGATAGCCAATATTTTAATATTATTTATATTGGAGTTAACTGCTAGCGTTATTATCGATGTTTTGACGTCAGATTAATTCGTTTTTAAGGGCTGGCGAATTTAGAACTTACTTTCTGATTTTAAGAGCAACGATACTTTATTTATAAAAGTTAAACAGGATTATGTGATGAAAACTATTCAAGCTCAGTACCATGGTGATCAACTTCAATTAAATCAATGTGCAGATCTATTAGTAAGTGATCAAGAGATTTTAATTTCAGTTAAAACTGCGGGTATTAATCCTGTAGATACCTATATTGTTGCGGGGGCTAACGGCTATACGGCGACTTTTCCACATACGCCCGGCATGAATGCAGCAGGAGAGATCATTGCATTAGGCACTAACGTTTCTGGCTTTAAGGTTGGTCAGCGTGTTTATTGTTCAGGTTCTATTACTGGCACCTGTGCTGAACTTGTATTAGCTAGCCCATCACAGGTTTTTCCGCTCCCTGATGCGCTTAGTTTTGAACAAGGTGCTTGTTTAGGTACTCCTTATGCGACAGCTTGGCGCGCTTTGTTTGTTCGAGCAAATTGTCAGGCAAGTGAAACAGTATTTATTCATGGGGCTAGTGGTGGTGTTGGTTTGGCAGCACTTCAGTTAGCTAAAGCAGCAGGTTGTAAAGTCTTTGCAAGCGCTAGTTCTAAACAGGGAAGAGCGTTGTTGAAACAACAAGGGGCTGATCTCGTCGTAAACCATCATGACCCTAAGCATTATCAAGTTTTACAAGAAGCAGGTGCAATAGATGTTATTTTGGAAATGCTTGCTAATCAAAATTTAGGGGATGATCTTCCTTTACTTGCTCTAGGTGGTAGAGTTGTGGTCATTGGCAGCCGAGGTTCGGTTGAAATTAACCCTCGTGATTTGATGTCTAAAGATGCTTGTATCATGGGAATGGCGATGGCACATGCTAGCCCAACCCAGTTAACAAAAATACATGCGGCATTATTCGCTGGTGCAGAAGCAGGATTTGTTAAACCTGTGATAGCCAAACGTTTTGTATTAGCGGATACCGCTGCAGCCCATGTCGCGGTCATGGAGTCTGGGGCAATGGGGAACATCGTAATTAATGTTTAATAATTAATGTTCAAAAATCAAATCTTCGTTATATAAAGATAAAAATATAGAGATATACCGTAATCAACCCCATGTAATTCTAGCTAATTTTCAAGCTTTTAATTACTAACCAGAGCAAAGATAGCAAGAGCAAAGTATAGCAAGAGGTAATGGGTAGTATTCTTTATAGATCCCCACAAGGTGGGGGGGTTAGGTTTTATATCCTTCTTGAGCCTTTATACCCATGCGAGGCCAATATTAGCCTCACATGGGCAATAAATAATACCACGTTAAATATTAAATACTTCTCGTCGCCATAGCCGGTGAAATGCTCATGGCTCTGCACGCCGGTTTAATCACGGCAAGCTGACTGATCACAAGTAGAATAATTACTCCAAGTGGTAGGTAATATAGCGGCAGTGGGGTAAGCGCGTACGCGTTTACTAAAAAAATATTTAACGCTAATGTGAGTAGGGTTCCGAGCGAAGCACCCATGGTGCATAACAGTGCATTTTCGAGCATGAAATGTTGTAAAATTTGTCGTTTACTCGCACCTAACGCTCTGCGAATGCCGATCTGTTGCCTGCGTTTGTCAATATTGAAACTTGCCAAGCCTGCCACACCCATCGCTGTCACAAAGGCAAGCACCACGATTACAATAAGTAATATGCTTACGGTCGCTATATCTGCCGCATAAATTTCATCTTTAGCTTGTTGTATGCTCTTAACTTTACGGATAACACGTTGGGTGTTTTCTTTGGCCAAGGTCGCAGGTAGGGTTTGCATTATCTCATTGAGTCGCCCTGGTTGTGTGCGAATAACGTACCGTGCTGAATTGTGGGTAACCCGGGCAGGCGAGATAATTGTTTGTTCAACATGAGGCCAGTCAACCCAAGGCGCGTGTAACTTTTCTACGATACCTTTAACAATAATGGGGGTATTTTGATTTACATAAATTGTTTTTCCCACCGCGATTTGCCATTGATTATCGCCAAATAAAGCCATTGCGGTGGCTTTACTCAGTAACACGTGACTTGGCCACTGACTATCGGCTTCATTAAGCCAAAGCGTATCTTGTTGGTTAAAGTTGTCTCCTGCTACCAGTTTTAAACCAAAGGTATTGATACCGTGCTCATCAAATTTGTAACTGGCGGCAGGCACTAACTGCGCGTCATTTTTGGGGGTGGTTTGGATCTCATACCAATTGCCACTATCAGATAGCGGAAATGAATTGGCTTGTACCCCATCAATAACACCTTGTGTAGAACGAATAAGCGCTAAATCCCGTTCGATACTCGCCCTTGGATTAAAGTCTTGCGTGAAGCCCGAACTGGTCATAAAGAAGGTATTTTGTTCATCAATACCACTGCTGCGCTCGATATGTAAATAGCGATCCCAAGAGATGGCAATACCATTGGTAATAATGGCCATAGTGATCGCTATTTGAACGACCACTAATATTGCGCTAAAGCGCTGGCGTTTTAGAGCACGGAATATAGGACCGATATTAAGCAACAAATTCATTTTGTATTGCCCTTATTATTGCTTGAGTTGCATAGCGGGAACAGGGCGACATGCAGTATAAACCGGGACTAAACCGGCTATAACTGTGCCCACTACAGCAAGTAGTATGACGCCTATAGTGATCGACACGTTTAATTCAATGAGCTGTCCGTAACCCGCATAAAGAGATGCCACTCCGCTTAGGCCTACTATGGCCAGCATCACTCCTAAAATGCCCCCACAAAGACCGACAATTATCACTTCAAGAGAATATTGCATAATGATTTGACCAAAATTGGCACCTAACGCACGACGTAACCCTATTTCATTGTGCTTGGTATGTAGCTTCGCGCTGAGTAAACTTGCAGCATTAATCAAACAGACCAATAAGAACATCACTGATAACCAAAACATGATTTGTATGTCTTGTTTAACCACTTGCTTGTAATCCAGCCATTGATGAACGTTTAGTAAGCGATTGTTCATTGGACGAGGGAAGCGGCCTAACGCTTTTTGCTGTTCTACATAGTGAGTAAGATAATCATTGAATTGTGCTTTTTCTTGAGCGTTATCTAGTTCAACCCAGAGCTGAAAATTTGTGCACTCTGAATGCAAAAATACCTCATAGTGCTCACTTTCCACAGGCTTCCAGCAATTGGTTATGCCGCCGTGGGGTAATTCAAAAATGGCCTTTAAACCAAAAGGTAAGTACATCTCTTCTGGATCGCTAAATGCGCCATAAGACAGATCATAAAACTTCGGCGACAGGTGCCAGTCGTTTAGTACGCCGACCACGGTAAATGTGGCGCCCAACATGGTTAACGTTTGGCCAACGGAGTTTGCACCATTAAAAACTTGTTGATTGATTTCTTTACTTAAGACAACCACGTAATCATTATTTTGCTCTGCGGTTTCATCCCAACCAGCCCCAAACAAAAAAGGCACATCAAACATGGGAAAAAAGTCTTTGCCGGTGACGCGCATTAAAGCCAGAAAAGGCGTTAACCCTTGTTCGGCAGGATTAACCATACCCCATGTAATAGCACTGGCAACCTGACGTTTTGCTTGTTTGGCTTGCACGATATTTTGTGCATCGGTCCAGGTGACAAACTCAGGTGGCAAATCTGGTGATACGGCAGCTTGATTCGGATCCCAGTTGTCTAGTTGTACACGAAATAACTGCTCACTTTTATGCGCAATTGGATTAGACGACATACTATGTAAAAGGGTTAATACAATAGTGCAGGCGGCAATGCCTAACGCAACCGTGAGTATGGTAAGTGAACTATGAACTTTGGCTTGCAGAATACTGTTTAGGGCCAGCCTGCAATAATATCTAAACACGTGGAGTGCTAAGTTCTTGTGGTTGCATACCGTTCGTTGAGGTACTTCTGTCAGACACTTTCCCGTCGCGCACAATAATCTGTCGCTGAGCTAGTTTGGCTAGAGCCTGATCGTGCGTAACCATGATAATCGTAGTGCCATTTTGATTGATTTCCTGCAAGAGTCCCATAACACTTTTGGCCATATCGCTGTCCAGATTACCGGTTGGTTCATCGGCTAATAAAAAGCGTGGTGAGCCTGCAAGTGCTCTAGCAATAGCGACGCGTTGTTGTTGGCCACCTGATAGCTGTGCAGGAAAATGCTTTAACCGCTTACCTAACCCAACTCGTTCTAGACTTTGTAATATGCGTTCTTTGCGCTGGGCGGCATTAAATCCTCTGTATCGCAGCGGTACATCTACATTATCAAATAAATTCAAATCGGGAATAAGATTAAAGCTCTGGAATATGAATCCTATTTTTTCATTACGTAACTGACTACGTTGTTTATCGTTTAGACCTTTTATATCTTGTCCGTCTAAGGTGTATTGTCCACTATCAAATGTTTCAAGCAGGCCTGCAACATTCAAAAAAGTCGTTTTACCTGAGCCTGATGTCCCAGTAACGGCTAGAAATTCCCCTTCATCCACTTGCAACGTAAAGTCCTTTAGGGCGTGGGTTTGTACCACATCAGTAGTAAAGACTTTACCAATATTATTCATTGCTAACATACTTCACCTTATTCTTATCGTTCTATTAAAGTGCACGGCTCTAACTGCGTCGTTTAGCGAGCTAGCAACACGGTTTCTGCTCCCTTGAGTGAATCAGTGGATGAGATGATCACTTGATCACCATTTTCTAGGCCTGCCAGTATTTCAACTTCACTCAAGCTACGCGCACCTATCGTAATCGGTTGACGTATTGCCATGTCATTTTTCACCACGTAGGCAAAGCGTCCATTGTCGCTTTGTAAAAACTGACCTCGGGCAAGAGTCAGTACCGCGCGTTTATTTTCCATCAATATGCGGGTACTTAAACGCTGGTTTTGCCTTAAGCCTTTAGGTTGAACAAATGTATTGCCTTGGTCATCTTGTTTAGCAAAACGAACTCGACCGGTCACTTGATTATTTTCGATTTCAGGAGAAATAGTGACCAGAACAGCGGGGTATTGCTGTCCATTTAAACTGACTTGTGCGTCCATACCAATTGCAAGATCGTCAGCATAGCTTTCGGGTATATCTACTTCTAACTCAAATTCTGATAGGTCAACCACACTCAATATAGGTTGGTTTTTACTGACTTGATTTTTTTGCTGTACTGCGAGATTACCGACAATGCCATTGACTGGGGAGCGAAGTTGAAGTTGATCAACTTGTCGTTTTGTCTCTGCCACTTGCAGTGCTTGGCGCTCTATCATCAGCTGTTGTGTTTTCAGTTCGAAATCGAGACTTTCTTTATCAAGATTCGCATCCAGTACTGCATGTTTGTATACCAATTGAGCATTTTTAAGATCATCTTGTGCCTTTTCAAAATCAATTTCGCTAATGGCATGCGTGGTATAGGCACTGTCAGCCCGCCGCTTTTCACGCTCAGCGGCAATAGTCGCAATTTGGGATAAATCGGCTGCTTTTTGTTTTTCAAGGGCCAATTTTTTACCTTGTATACGTTGTCTATCTAACTCTAATTTGTTGCGCTGTAGGTTTGATTCCTCTTGCTTGAGTTGATTGGTCAACTCAGGGCTATCGATATGGGCTAATACTTGACCTTTAACGACCTTGTCTCCGGCGTCGACTAAGAAGGTGATTGTGCCTTGTGCAGGGCTATATAGGCGTGGACTAACTGCCGCCACAACGCGACCTTGAACGGATAAGTCACGCACAAAATCTTTTTCGGTCACTGAGGCGATACGCACGTTTTGCATAGACAAACTGGTATCTGCCGATGACCATCTAGCAAATGAGTCTTGAAATATAATGAATAGCCCAGTCAGAATTAACGCGATTAATAAGACTATCCACAGATACTTTTTAGACGATGATTTTTCGAGCTCGGTGTCTTGAGAACTGGTATCGGTAATATTCAATAGTGATCCTTGAGACATTTGTCATAGGCGAGTACATTTAAGTGAAGTATCGGACCCTCAACGTCTTGTTAACTAAGGGTAAATTAATTGCGCCTGAGTGTCTACTTTACAGTTGAACATTTACTTACATTTACATTAAAAAAGGTTCAAAAGCTATCATGTTAACCCTAAGACCCACGTGCGAACATTGTAATAAAGCCTTACTACCCGCGGCCGAAGACGCGATGATCTGTAGTTTTGAATGTACTTTTTGTGAGGTATGCGTAGCGCAAATTTTATCGAATGTATGTCCAAATTGTGCAGGTGGATTTACCTATAGACCGATCAGACCTCAGAGAAACTATGTTAATCACAATTGCTTGGAAGATTATCCAGCTAGTAAGGATGTCGTGCATAAACCAGTCGATTTGAAAAAACATAAACTTTTGCTAAGTATGCTCAAAGGGTTGAGCCCCTATGCGCGATAAGCTTTGCTAGGTATTGATAAATTTCGATGATGCTTGTGTATAAGATGTTAAATAGATAACGTCTCATTAACCAAATTCAAAGGAATATGTTGTGATGCAAGCACAGCCGAAAAAACACTACTCGACTTGTACTCTATGTGAAGCCATGTGTGGTATCGAAGTGACCATACAAGACCGAGAAATTTTATCGATTGCTGGGGATAAAAAGAATCCTCTTAGTGAAGGCCATGTCTGTCCTAAAGCGGCTGCGATGAAAGACTTATATGACGACCCTCAGCGACTCCGTCAACCTATGCGCAAAACGGCCAGTGGCTTTGAACCTATCAGTTGGGATGAAGCGCTTGATACTGTTGCTACTCGTTTACACGATATTCAGAATCAACATGGAAATGATGCGGTAGGGGTATACTTAGGTAATCCTAACGCCCACAACATGGGTAGTATTCTTTTCGGCCCTTATTTTTATCGGGCACTAAACACCCATAATCGCTTTTCAGCGACATCAGTTGATCAATTACCCCATCATATTGTCAGTCGCCAAATGTTTGGTCATCAATTGCAAATACCAATAGGAGACATAGATCACACCGATTATTTTATGATCATTGGCGGAAACCCGCTGGCGTCTAACGGTAGTATTATGACGGTGCCTCATATTAAAAGGCGTTTAAAGGGTATTCAGAAGCGTGGCGGTAAAGTCGTAGTTATCGATCCGAAGAAGTCCGAAACGGCTGATATCAGTTGTGATCATCACTTTATTAAGCCAGGTAGTGACGCCTTATTAATGTTGGCCATGCTCAATACTATGTTTGCGAAAAATTTGGTTAATGCTGATGAATTGCTTACCCATGCGCCAGATTTACTACAAGTTGAATCGTTTGTAAAAGACTACCCACCTAAAAGAGTCGCAGAGCGGGTTGGGATCAGTGCTGATGACATCGAAACCATGGTCATTGAGTTTTGCGCTGCTGGCTCGGCTATTTGTTACGGCAGAATGGGCGCGAGTGTGCAGACGTTTGGTACATTAACGCAGTACCTAATCATGTTATTTAATATGCTAAGCGGCAATCTTAATCGCCGTGGAGGCATGATGTTTACGCAACCTGCGGCTGACGCCTTGCCGCATTCAGGCCGTGGTACGTTAGGTAAGTACTTCTCAAGGGTGCGCAATTTACCGGGATTTGCAGGTGAGTATCCAGTTGCGGCGCTTTCAGAGGAAATTACCACGTCAGGAGAAGGACAGATAAAAGCCATGGTCATCGGTGGGGGGAACCCAGTGCTGACCACATCAAATGGCAAGCAGCTTGATAAAGCGTTCGAGCAACTCGAGTTTGTAGTTGCTGTGGATTTCTATGTGACCGAGACCAGCCGTCATGCAGATATTATTTTGCCTCCTGTTACCGCACTGGAGCGGGATCATTACGATGTGGTATTTCATAATTTTGCCGTGCGCAATAGCGCTAAGTTTTCACCAGCGTTGTTTACCCAATCAGCACAGACAAAAACTGATTGGCAAATATACTTAGGCTTGGCTGAGCGAATTGACAGGCTAAATGGTAAGGCTACCGAGCACTATGCAGCGCTGTGGCACAAAGAGCCTACCGGCGTTATAGATGACATGCTAAAAAGTGGTCGATATGCCAATGGTGAATATAACCTCAGTATTCAAACCTTGCGTGAGCAACCCCACGGTATTGATTTAGGTCCATTACAACCTGAGTTACCTGGCGCGATTTACCATGGCGATAAAAAAATTGATATGGCATTTGATTACTTCATGGGGGATTTACCACGACTCGAAAAGCACTTCTTTTCTGATGAATCGCCGCTTGATCAACACAATAGCGATACCTTGTACTTAATTGGTCGACGTCACTTGAAATCAAATAATTCATGGCTGCATAACAGCCCACGAATGATGAAAGGTCTTTCGAGCGACAAAAAAGGCCAAAATCCGCGTTGTAGTGCCCAATTGCACCCGGATGATGCAGCCCGTTTCAGTATTCAAGATGGGCAGTTAATCAGTGTGACTTCACGCGTTGGCCAGGTTGAAATTGTGGCTGAATTAACCGATAAAATAATGCCTGGCGTTATCTCTATACCTCATGGATGGGGGCATAATAAAGCCGGTAGTAGTTGGAAATTAGCTGAGCAACATAGTGGTGTCAGTGTTAACGATTTAACCGATGAAATGTGTTTAGATGAGCTATCAGGCAATGCCGTGTTAAATGGGGTACCGGTCACAATTGCCGCGCTAGATATTGGGCAGTAAAAAGACACGAGTCGGCAGATAAAATGGCCTTGTTAGACGCTTATTCGGTAATATAAAGCAGCAGGCTAATTTATTGAGCCTGCCCCTTTTTTATCTCATTGAGAAGTCTCATCTCAACACATTAACTGCTGGTCTGGTCGTCTTGAGTGACCTTGAAAAAACTGGCGTATAAAACGGGTACTGCACCTAGGGTTAGCACGGTACCGACTGCCAAGCCGAAGGCTATTACGCAGGCCATACCATAAAATAAAGGGTCATGACTTAAAATAAGGGGCAGTAAACCTGCCACAGTAGTAATGGTCGTCATGGCAATAGGGCGTACTCGAGTGATACATGCGTTAACGATCGCGTCATAGTCCGATGCACCTTCGCGACGTTCAATGTCGATACGGTCGATAAGCACGATGGCATTGTTAATAATAATGCCAGCCAAGCTGTATAGCCCTAGCGTTACCATAAAGCCAAAAGGCGCAAACATAACGCCTAACCCCAGCACCGCACCAATGAAAGACAAAGGCATGGTGAGCACTATAATGCCAGCACGCCGGAATGAATTAAACTGCGCAACTAATAGAATAAGAATTAACCCTAATACCATTGGCATACTGGCGCTAAGAGCTTGCTGTGCTTCTGCGGATTGTACAATAACCCCGTCGTATTCTATGTAATGATTAAGGGGTAAATCTTGGGCAATTTTTTGTAAGTCTTCATCAATGATGGCTTTTAGATCTTCTGCGGCCATTCGGCTATTACGCGCCTCGATGCTAACGGTAGGGAACATGTTTTCACGTTGTATAATTGAGTACTGATTAACCGGCGAAAACTCTGCCACTTGAAACAGTGGTATCGCTTTGCCTGTGGCTTGGGAAAATACATTTAACGAACGTAAGCGATCCAAATTATGTCGCTCAGCGTTACTTGCTCTGAACATAATAGGAATAATGTCATCTTCTTCACGAAACTCCGTTACCGCCGCGCCCGAGAAATAAGCTTGCAGTGAGTCAGCGATATCTTGCGAAGTAACAGAGGCGCGCCGTGCTCGTTGTTGGTCAACGCGAACTTCAATTTTCGCAATCATGCTTTCCCAGTCATTGCGAATATCTCGGGTGTCAGGCACTGCGTAGAGTAAGTCCATTACTTGCTGTGCTTTATTATAAATAACGTCCTTGTCAGGTCCTTTCACCTGTATTTTGATGGTTTTTGAATCCGATGGCCCTAAGAACATTTTTTTTGCGCGCACTGATATATTAACAAATTGCTGCTCAAGTTCTTGATCAAGCTTTATCGCTAGGGCTGTTATATCGTTGTCCGGTGCAATATTGAGTACCATAAATGCTTTGTTTTCAGCGGGGTCTTCTGGGCTCAGGGACAACACAAAACGCGGACCACTGAAGCCCACATATGCAGTATGATTCTCAATGAAATCGTAGCCAGACTCGTTATCTAACCATTCCATTATCGCGTGCATTTGCTCGTTGGTTTGACGTTCAGATGTACCACTGGGCAAATCAATATTAACAATAAGTTGATTACGGTCAGAATCAGGGAAAAACTGCTTAGGGATAATTTTCATTACCAATACAGATGCAATTAATAAGGCGAATAGTGACGCCATAAAAAGTGCCTTGTGGCGCAAAATAAAGTGTAAAAATCGCTCATAACGCCCTGTAACCTTTTTAGATGCTAATGCGTCTGCGCCGCCTTGTGGTTCATCAACTCTGATAAAGTGATAACACAATATAGGCGTAACACACAGAGCAAGAACCCAACTGGTTAATAAGGTGATAAGAATAACCAGTGACACTGAGCGCGTATATTCCCCAGCCACGTGCTCAGCGAGCATAAGCGGTAAAAAGAATAATATGGTGGTCACCGATGAACTAAGTAACGGTATCGCTAGCTCTTTGCCACCTTGACTCATCGCTTTGAAACGATCATCGCCACTTTCTAATCGGCGCTTAAAATCCTCGGCGATAACGATGCCGTTATCTACCAGTAAACCCAAGGCGATTATCAGTGTCGCCAAGCTCATCCGTTCTAATCGAATGTCGAAGACTTGCATAATCGTTAAGGTGGCGAGCATCACGAAAGGGACAATCGTGCCGACTATTAAACCGGTACGTATACCTAAAAATAGCACCACTACAATCAATACGATGGTGAGAGTTTGCAGTACATTAATTGACACACCTTGCAGCGTTTTCTCTACTTGCTCGGCCTGATAGGTGGCGATATGCAATTGATATCCTACAGGTAAACTATTTTCTAATTGCTCAATGGCATGTTTCAGGCGAGGGGCATACTCTAAAATGTTATATTCAGGCAGCATAGAAATGGCAAAAACGATAGCCTGTTGACCATTGAAATACGCTAAATCATTGGGAGGGTCTATATAACCACGTTTAAGGGTGGCTATATCACTAAGAGCAATTGATTCTTCGGTACCTGGAATAGTGATGTATGTTTCGGCTAAATCTTCAACACTTCTGAAATTTCCAGTAGGCTCGATAATGAAAGACAGTAAGCCAGTATCGATTTGTCCCCCTGAACTGATGATATTCTGAGTCTGCAGTGCATTCATTAATGCATTGGGTGAAATACCCAGTTGAGATAGCTTGGCATTAGATGTTTCTAAGAAAATACGTTCGTCTTGCACCCCCAGTAATTCTATCTTCTTTGTGCCCTCTACTGCGTACAGGGTATCTCGAGTATGTTTAGATATATCGAACATCTGACTCAAATCGAAACCATCGGCTGTTAACGCCAAAGTCAGCACCGAAACATCACCGAACTCATCATTTACAAAGGGGGCATTGGTACCCTCTGGCATCGATGCTTGCGCTTGTGCCACCTTGTTACGCAGGTTTTGCCAGATGGCATCAAGGTTGAAATACCGGTCGTAGATTTCAACATGAATAACCGACAAGCCGGTAGAAGACGAAGAGCGGAGTTTCTCGACTTCAGGAATTTTGCGTATCTCTTCCTCTAACGTTTTGGTAATAAGTAACTCAACCCGCTCAGGCGACATGCCCGGGTAGGATGTACTGACAATAGCCTCACGAATGGTAATGCTTGGATCTTCTCGTGCAGGCAATGTGAAGTAAGCGATAATGCCGTTGATAAGGAGTATAGCGACAATCATCAACACGAGTTTTTGGTGCTTAAAGGCGATCTCTGTAATATTCATTATGCCCAGCCGTTAGTTAAAGCGTTTTATATTGGCATCAAGCAACGTCACGTGTTGGCCGTTACGCAGAAATGCAACGCCTGCAATGGCAATAATTTCGCCTGCCTTCAAACCCTTAGAAATATACACTTCGTTGCCTAAAATATTTTCAGCAATAACATCTCGTTTAGATACAGTTTGGCTAGCTGGATCGTATACAAATACAAACTTAGTTTGATTTTGTCCAGCCCCAAGAGCCGATACAGGAATGATCATCATTTCTTCGGTCGAGGTTATCTTGCTTTTTTCATCACTATCAGCTTGGCTAGTGTAGGTAATATCAACTTCGGCTGTCATGCCTGCACGTAATAAAGGAGATGAGCCATTTAACACCAAGGTAATAGGGAATGCGTTGGCTGTTTCTGCGCGAGTGCCGACTTCTGTAATAACACCGATTATTTCGACGTTAGGCGCAGCAGGGAAACGCACTGGGACAGTCATGCCATCAGACAATTGTTGAATTAAACTTTCAGGTACCGATACATGTACTTCAAGCCCACCATGACCTTCGACTTCAAATACACTTTGTCCAGGCGATATCTGCTGAGATGGTTCAATCATACGCTTGGTAATTACGCCGTCGTAGGGGGCTTGTAACGTACTATCTTGGCGGTCTTTAGTGGCTAGGTCGAGCTGACTTTTAGCTACGTCAACATTACTTAGTGCTGATTTATAAGCCGCCTCGGCATTATCAAAGCCGGATTTAGAAACCAGACCTTGTTCAACGAGTTCTTTATAACGACGGTATTCATTTTCAGCTTCATTTAGCGCCGAGCTGGCCTGAGCGTATTTTGCTTGTGCAGATTGATGGTTGAGGGTAAAGCTGCGTTGATCTAGGGTCGCTAACACTTGCCCTTGGGTTATTTTCTGCCCTAAGTTAGCTGATACGCTGGCGACTTTACCGCCGACTAAAAAGCTTAACGAGGCTTTTTCGATGGCCGCCGTTGCACCGGCTAATCTGCGTACCTGTGTTAATGCATGTGCTTTTACTTCGGACCATGCAATAGGGCGCACAATCTCTTTGGCTTCTTGTTTTTGCTCACTACAAGCTGAGAGTATAAAACTTGAGGCTAATAATCCTGAAGCCAGTAAATACACCGATTTATTCACGTGATATTCCTAAAATTTTTGTATGTTATGTAATTCAACCATTAAAATGGTTATGCGTAACCATTGTAGGCGTGATTAATATGGTTTCTATTTTGCTCGTTAAACTATACGTTTAAAAACCAATTCGCCATATTATTAAAGCCTTATTGCTTTGTGCATGGCGTAATATTCATATTTCAGATGATTAGTTATTATCTCTAGGCACTTTTGTGCGGTTGTTTGTATCCCGGCTAGCCATAATTATTTGGTCCCCATATTGGGTGTTTGCTGATTTTGCTAAGCGGTCATAAAGTAATACGTTGACCGTTGCCGCTAAGTTCATACACCCTTTAGTGGGTACATAGACCACGTGTTGACACCGGTCTAAAATAGCTTGTTCTATGGATCCGTCCTCCGGCCCAAAAACATAATAGGCATGCTCGGGATGCGTAAAATGTGGAAGAGGGGTTGCACCCTCTACAAGCTCTACTGCGATCATTGACATATGAGGAGCTGGGCATGGCGAGTCTATATGCTTCATTGGAATATTTAAGCCAACATTTTTGGTGTCAGTGTTAAAGGCTTTTGCCCGGGCATATCGCTCTCCGGTATAAAAAATAACACTGGCATCGTAACAACCGGCCGCGCGCAAAATGCTGCCCATGTTTTGTGGACTCTTGGGATTTATTATGCACAAAGCAATATCTTTCTTGTCAAATGTAGTGCTCATTCACCCGCCAGTATTTGATCAATTTGCTTGAGCTGTTCGCCGCTAAATTCAAGGTTGTCCAGCGCGGCCACGCAATCTTTTATTTGCGTTACTCTACTCGCACCAATGATTGCTGATGTCACAGTAGTGGGTTGTAACACCCAAGCTAGAGCGAGCTGAGCTAGACTTTGATTGCGCTGGGTGGCAATCAGACTGAGTTTTTGAACTTTTGCTATTTTTTCTTGCGTGATTTGATCAATGTTGAGATGAATTTGTTCAGCTCTTGCTGCACGAGAGCCATCTGGGATCCCGGATAAATATTTATTGGTTAAAAAGCCCTGTGCTAAAGGCGAGAAGACCACAGAGCCGACACCGTGGTCTTCTAAGACTTGAGTTAGCCCATCTTCAATCCAGCGGTCAAACATATTATAACGAGGTTGATGCACCAACAAGGGGGTACCGAGATCGCGCAAAATAGCAATTGCCCGTTGGGTCTGATCAGCTGAGTAATTTGAAATACCAGCATACAAAGCGCGGCCAGAACGTACGATATAATCAAGGGCTTGCATAGTTTCTTCTAACGGAGTGTCTGGGTCGAATTGATGGGAGTAAAACACATCAAAATAGTCCAATCCTGTGCGCTTCAAACTCTGATCGCAGCTGGACACTAAATACTTACGTGAACCTCCTATGCCGAATGGGCCAGGCCACATGTCGTAACCCGCCTTACTGGATATTAGCAGCTCGTCACGATAGGAGGCTAAACTCTTGCGCATTAATTTGCCAAAAGTTGATTCTGCCGCGCCATAGGGAGGGCCATAATTATTAGCTAGATCAAAGTGATTAATACCCAAATCAAAGGCTTTGTGTACCATAGCTTGAGCGTTGCTGAACGAATCTATTTCACCAAAATTTTGCCATAAGCCTAAGGATAATCGTGGTAATTGAATACCACTTTTTCCGCAGCGCTTATATGGCATATTTTCGTAACGTGTGGCCGCTGGCGCGTAGCTTGGATTCGGCTGATGGGTGATCATAATTACTCGCTAGACAAAATTTTCGATAGCCTAAACGAAAGCCTTTGAATTCTCAATTTTTGTTCGACAATTCAAAGGCTCACATAACGCTTATAACGGGCGTAACATGATTAGGCGTTAGCGATTTTATTGGCCCATAGCTTCGCTGTATTGATCAACAGGGTTGTTTTCGTTCGCAGTCGCAACAGCAGCACGTATGCCAACGGCACTAACACTAAACTGGTCATGGTTGAAAACGTTAAGCCACCGATAATGGCAATTGCCATGGGCGAATATGCAGGGCCGTCTCCACCAATAGATGTATTGCCTAATGCCAGAGGAATAAGACCAACTATGGTCGTTGCTACTGTCATCAAAATAGGTCTGATGCGGGTTAAACATGCCTCGATAACAGCGTTGTTGACGTCGGCACCTTGGACAATTAATTGGTTAATACGGTCTACGAGCACAATGCCATTGTTGACGACTATCCCCATTAAAATGAGCATACCGATCATGCTCATTACTGACATGGGGGTCGCGGTAACAAAAAGCGCCCAAAACACACCAGTTAGAGAAAAGAGTAAAGAGGTGATCACTGCAGTGGGTAGCAATAAGGATTCAAATAATGCTGCCATAACGATGTAAATCATACAAATGGCTAACAACATATTGGTTTGCATAACCGCTTCGTTTTGATTCTGCCTATCGATACTGCCATCAAATGTCCAACTGTAACCATCGGGTAACGTCAGGTATTGCATTACATTTTCAATACGCTCTTTAGCCTGTTTAAGTGTGACATCATCCGCCATGTTTGCACCAATGGTGATTGAGGTTTGGCGATAACTGCGACGTATTTCCGCTAATCGCGGTACGATTTTGCTTTCGCTGAGCATGTCCAGCGTGATGGTTTGCTGCCCTATACGGGTAATTGCTAAGTTCTTTAGTTCGGTAATAGATTCTTGTAATGCCTCATCGAATAACATCCGCACGCCTATTTCACCAGTTTGAGCGTCTCTAAAGGTACGTAAGTTAGTACCTCTAAGGCCGCTAGCAATCGTGCTTGCCACGTCATTAGCCGATAAACCGTAGCGAAATGCTTTGTTTCTATCGACGATAATCTGTAGTTCAAATTTTTGATTATTGCCGTCGATGCCCACATCAGTCAGACCATCGATTTGCTGGATGGCAGGCAACACGCGTTTTGCTACATTACTAACAGACGCAGACGAATCGCCAAGTAAGGTTAATTGTAAGCCTCCACCGTTTCCTTGCTCCCATTTAAAGGAGGGCCGAGCCCTGGCAAATTTAGGCATATCTTTAATAATCAATGCCTTTAAATCGCCCTTTGACATAGTAATATTTTCTTTAAGTGTTAGGGCTGAGGTGGCTTCGCCTGCCGTGTAGTAAGTGTAAACCTGCTCAATATGAAAGGCGTCTTGGTTGGCATATAAATAAGCTTCCATCTTGTCTACTGACTTTTCAACTTCAGCCAGACTGTAATTACCTTGAATATCGTAGTTGAGCCACAAGCGATTATTATTGTCATCGTCGTCGTCGCCACTAACAAATTGCATGGGAATAGCGGTACTTATTAATATTAGCAATGCAATCAGGCAGGTTAACCCGCGATGGGACAACGACCATACGAGTGTCTTTCTGTAGTTAGAGGCAAGTTTACCTAAGGGCACATCTTGGTGAGTATTTTTGTGGGATTGTTTATCACTGGTCAGAGGCATTTTTGCGCTGCGGCTTGAAAAAGCGCGGTTTGATAATTTACTGGTCAGTAGGGGGATCAGGGTTTGTGCAATCAACAAGGATGCGAAAAGTGAAATACAAATCGCAATAGCCACGTGTTCTAAGAAAATAGTTAAATTTACTTTAACGCCAACGATATTCGGCAAAAACACGATAGCCGTGGTGGTGGTGCCTGCGATAACGGCAAGACTTACTTTGCCTACTCCTGCTTTAGTTGCCTCAACAGCGTTGGAATGATGTTTACGCTCTTGCTGTATGCTCTCGGTTACGACCACTGCATTATCAACCAGCATACCCACCGCCAACATAAGTCCCATCATAGACAAAATGTTGATGGTATAACCCATAAAGTACATGCAACCCAAGGTAATGCATATCGAGAAAGGCACAGACAGCACCACAATTAAAGTAGTTTTCAAATTACGTAGAAAACCATATAGCACCAGTATTGACAGTAATGCACCTAACAAGCCTGCGTTGAGTAAGTCAGACAAAGATTCAGTTACGCTGCTCGCTTCATCGTCCATAACGAATAGCGTGATCCCGGTAAACGCTGGACTCTCATTGGCCTGATTAATGACTTTCATCACCGCGTTAGATACAGCGACCAAATTACTGTTTGATTCTCTAAAGATGTTAAAGCCCACCGCATAGGTGCGATCGAGGTGCCGACCTTCGGTTCGTTTGGGACTCTCATAACCAATGCTGGCAATATCATTTAGTTGTACGCCTTTTTTCAGCAGCAGCGTCTCAATGTCTTTAATTTGACTAAACTCGCCTTGGGGATTGATACTGATTTTTTGCTCGAGATCGTAAAAAGACCCGGCTGTCATTGAAAAATTAGCCTGACGTAAAGCTGCGACGAGCTGACTATTAGTGATCCCCAGACTTGCTTGTTTTAGAGGATCGATTCGAATGGCGATTTGCTTTTTAAGTACACCATACAGCTCTACTTTTGATACACCGGCCACACGCTCGATGGGCATCTTCAGATTGCGTTCAAGTAAATCATAGGCATCAGATAAGTCTCGGTCACTGGAAACGCGTAATTGAAATATGGGTAGGTCGCTGGTATTAAATTGATAGACTAAAATGCGTTCAACATCAGTGGGTAAATCGTTGCGAATCGCGTCAATCTTTTCTCTGGCTTCAATACCCTTAGCCTTCAAGTTTTCATCCCAGGAAAACTGTAATTGGATTTCTGCCGCATCTTCCGTTGATTTAGAGCGTAAACGCTTGATGCCCGACATCGTAGCAAGTACTTCTTCAACCGGGCGGGTAATCATTTTTTCAATTTCCGCAGGGGTAGCGTTTTCGTAAGGAATGCGTATGGCAATCTCTGGAATATCAATACTGGGAAATTTCTCTAGGGGCAGTAACTGCGAGGCTAGGATCCCAAACAGTAGCATTGAGAGAAACAGCATGCCTATGGTCACAGGGCGACGCATTGCAAAGGCAGCTAAGCTTGCGCCTCCTGCGCCAAACTTATCGTGCTGAGGTTGTTTAACATTACTCATAGCCCAACTCCTTGTTGAGTGCTTGAGCAGGTTGCTGGTCATACTTTGAATTTATTTGGGTATCTTTTTTGCGGTCAAATAAGACATAAAGACAAGGAATAAAGAATAACGTCAGCAATGTGGCAAATAATAAACCAAAAATTACGGTGACAGCCATGGGCACGCGCATTTCAGCGCCTTCCCCGATACCTAAGGCCATCGGCAATAGACCAAGTGAGGTGGTTAATGTGGTCATTAATATGGGGCGTAGACGACTTTGGGCTGCATCGATAATAGCTTGCACCTTGTGTATGCCCTCAGCGCGTAATTGATTAATACGATCAATCAGTACAATCGCGTTATTCACTACTATACCCGCCAGCATTATTAATCCGATGAAGACCACTACGCTGATATTAGTTTGGGTAATGAATAGACCGTAAATTGAACCCGCGCAGGCAAGTGGCACGGTTAGCAATATCAGCAATGGGTGTAGCAATGATTCAAACTGGGACGCCATCACGATATAAACTAAAAATATTGCTAGCGCTAACGCAAACTTTAAGGAAGAAAAGCTATTTTTCATTTCTTCACTTTGGCCGGCGATACGGCCTTGCATTGAAAGGGGTAGGTTTAGCTCTCGAATATACTTGTTTGCTGCCTCTACTGCTTGGGTTAAGTCGCCATAAGCCAGGTTAGCAGAGACGACTGCCACGCGTTGCTGACCGATACGGGTAATTTCGCTGGGCCCAATCGACATACTCAACTGTGCCACTGCGTTTAACGCGATGGCTCTGTCTGCACCGGGATTGACAATAATACGCCCTATGTCCTCAATTGAGTCCCGCTGTTCGTTGAGGCTACGTACAAGAATATCAATTTGACGATCATCTACGTTATATTGACTGGCTACTTCGCCTCCAACCTTGGCGTTAATTAAGGTGGATACTTGCGGAGCACTCAAGCCAAGCTGAGCAAGCTTAGCGTGATCGAACGTGATTTTAAGTTCAGGGTTACCACGTTGAAGTGAGCTTTTAACATCGCTAAAACGCGAGTCTTGTTGCAAGGCTTCTACTAAGGCGCTGCTGTAACGTCCTAAGCTCGTTAGATTGTAGCCAATGATGTCGATTGAAAGAGGAGATGCAAAGCTAAACAGCTCTGGTTGGCCAAATTTAGCGCTGACACCTGCTTGCATACTTAAATACTTGCGCATGGCGTTTTTCACAGAGGTCAGCTGATCTTTGTTAGCAGCGCCTTGCATAACCACGTTGAGCTTACCCCAATTTTCCCCGCCCTGGCTTGCCGAAGCGTTCATTAAGCTTCCAGTGCCGGCTAGAGAATAGGTACGTTCGACACCTTCTTGCACAGCGGTAAAGGCGGCCAATGCAGACAAAGTCGTATCGGTATGGCTAAGCGGAGTACCGCTGGGTAAAGTAACCTCTACATAAAACTCACCTTGCGACATATTAGGGATTAGTTCCATCCCTAATTTAGGTACCAGCAATAAGGCACTGGCTGAGATGACTACAACGCCCAACAGTAATAAAACGGGGGCTTTTAACGTTCGAGTGAGTAAGGTGAGGTACTGTTTTGAAATAAACGTAAGGCTACGCTCAAATACCCACAATAAAGGTTTAAACAGGCAATAAAGCGCCCGCGACATTGACCGGAATATGACCAGTAAAGCGGTCAATAGTGCCAAGGGGAGATAGTAAAACAGCCCTCGGCCAAGCCAGACAAATGGTAATCTCACCGTTGCCATAATACGCCGTACAAGACTCGCTTTATTCGATGCGTTTTTTACTGGGTCATTAACAGTGTTTGCGTTATCGTTGATTGCGCTGTCTGAGACGACGGCTTGCTTAGCGCTGTCGTCAATCGCATTGCGCTCACGAGCAGCTAGCATGGGGATCACCGTTAACGCAACAACAAGCGAAGCGCCTAGAGCGAAGGTAACGGTTAACGCTTGGTCAGCAAACAACTGTCCAGCAATACCTTCAACAAATACCAGCGGGAAAAAAACCGCCATAGTCGTTAATGTGGACGCAATAATCGCCATGGAAACTTGCTTAGTCCCTTTGGCCGCTGCCTTTTGAAAATTGGGTTCCGTTTGCTTATGGCGTTCAATATTTTCAAGCACCACGATAGCGTTATCGACCAATAACCCGATGGCTAAGGCTATACCCCCTAGACTCATAATATTCAGGCTTACGTCGTTGGCATACATTAAGTTGAAGGTGGCGATGATCGAAACAGGAATTGAAATCGAAATGATCAGCGTAGGCCAAATATTTCGAAGAAAAAGATACAACACCAGCATGGCCAGTAAACCACCGATGAATCCCGCAGACCTTACGTCGTCAATCGCATTGGCGATAAAAACTGACTGATCATACGTTAACTGAATTTGGTAGTGCTCTGGTAAGGCTTGTTTCAGGGTAAGTAGTTCAGCATTAATATTCTGGGCAACTTGCACGGTATTCGCGTCACCTTCTTTATAGATGGCAATTTCAACCCCTTCTAGGCCATTGAAGCGTGAGATAGCGTCACGCTCTTTGTAGGAATCTTGGATTTGCGCTATATCACCCAGTCGAATATTTTTGTTATCGCGGCGGGCAATGAATACGTTTTGCATATCTTGTAAGCTAGTGAACTGATTTAGGGTACGCACGGTGTACGCCTGAGAGCCATCTTCTACACGCCCTCCTGCGGCATTAACGTTTTCTTCTTTTAAGCGCTTGATGATGTCGCTCATGGAAATAGCTAATTGACTGGCTTTTTGCTGTTCGACCAGTACTTGAATTTCACTTTCCAGCCCGCCGCCAATTTTAATCGACGCAACACCGCTAATGGATTCTAATTTACGTTTGATTTGTTGCTCTGCGTATTCCCTCAAGCGTTTCATCTGTGGAATATCTAATGTATTAGCAGGGCCAACGGTTTGACGGTTTTTATGACTAGCAGTGGCATTCTCGCTATTAGCTGCGAAGCCAAAGCCGAGTCGCATTACTGGCTCCAAGCTGGGATTAAAACGCAACAACACAGGTTTTTTAACATCCAGCGGCAAGATCAAAATATCAAGTTTTTCGCGAACTTCAAGGCTCGCCATATCTATATCGGTGCCCCATTCAAATTCCAACAGCACATCAGACTGGCCTGATGTGGAAGATGAAGTGACTTTGCGCACGCCTTTAACAACGCCGATACTTTCTTCAACGGGTTTTGTTACCAATTGTTCGATTTCACCGGGCGCTGCACCAATGTAATCGGTGCGGATAGTTAGGGTAGGGTAAGACAGTTCGGGTAATAAATTAATGGCAAGGCGTGACAAAGAAACAAGCCCGAATAATACGATGGCGAAAGTGAACATCCACACGGCAACGGGGCGTTTTACTGCAATATCAACAATATTCATGCTAGGTATCCTTACTTAGCTGGCGTGATTAGCGTTTAACGTTTCGGCGTCATTGGCGATTTCGGTATCGGAGGGTATTGCAGCGTCTACGCTATTTAGCGGTAAAGCATCAGCGTTAACAATTTCAACTGGTGCACTGTCTTTAAGATTTTGATGGCCTGTGACCACCACGTACTCTTTGCCAGTCAGGCCTGACAATACCTCTACATAGTCACCTTCTTGATAACCAACGCGAATATGCTGTTTGTGGGCAAGGCCATCGCGCACCACAAAGACACTTATGTTGTCATCAATACTAAGCATGGCTTTACGGGGCATTAAAGTAGCAAGTTGGTGGGTATCGTAATTCAAGCTAACATGGGCAAACATACCCGCTTTAAGTCGGTGGGCATCATTGGGTACCCGTAAGGTCACTTTAAACGTGCCTGTCGCCGCATCTATTACTGGGCTAATACGCTCTACGAACCCATTGACTTGATCCTCGTTTAACGCGCTTAACGTTAGTATTGCCGCCTGCCCCTTATGTACCCTAGACAGTTCTTTTTCAGGTAAATAGACCACACCATGCAATTCGTTTTGCTCCACGATATGAAACATTTGAGCTCGCTGGAACGACTCAGTTAAATTACCCACTTTGGCATTACGGGCTGCTATATAGCCAGAAATAGGGGCAAGAATAGTAGCCTCTTTTAAGTCTAATTCCGCTAGTGACAGCGTGGCTTGCGATGACGCATATTGGGCGCTGATCTTATCGTACGTATCGTCGCTCACAAGTTTTTGATTGTAGACCTTATTGATTTTTGCTAATTCTTTTTGAATTCCAATTAGGTCGGCTTTAGCGCGAGCCAAATTTAAGCGATAGCGCTCTGGCTCTAGCTGGGCAAGTACTTGGCCTTTTTTTACATAGTCGCCTTCTTCCACATAAATATGCTCAATAACGCCTGACGCTCTAGCCACCACAAAAGCTTCTTCCTTAGCTTCAAGCACGGCTGTGGTGGTGTATTTAGATGATATGTCACCAACACGCATTACTGCTGCTTCGACGGGGACGGCTATAATTAATTCTTTTTCTTGTGCCGTGCTGGTGGCTTCTACGTCGCAGCCTGCAAGTAAGCTACTAGTGGCGAGTAATGCTAGTACTGTTAGAGAGTTAAAACTGATAAGTGGTATCGTTTTAATCGTCATCTTATTCCCCTGTATCTTGTTATTTAGTCTATGTGTCAGTCAAATAGGCGCTTTTTAATAATGACTTCTGTGTGTAAATCGCCTTTATGTTATGAGGCTATTTGCAGAAGCTATGCCATGCTGAGATACACAAATTTATCTATATAAATCAGTGCACTAAGCGTTTATCGTGGCGTAGAAGGGTAATATTGTGTGACGATATCCTCACTGTTTAGTGAATTTGACCATTTATTAGTGGAGGATTATTTTTACGACGTCTGCGGTTAATATGTTAAGCGCCTACCTAACATGTACTTTCTTCGAATCCTCTAAAACGGGGCAGAGATTTAGAAGTTTTAATAGCCAGGGATATAATTTTATTGGTATATTTTTTAACCAGTAAAATTTTCATATACAAGGCAGATTGTACATAGATAATTACTACATGCATTCAGTGTATTTTTAGTGTTTATTTATAAGTTACTGAAATTTAGTGTTATATTTAATTGTTAATTAGGTGGCATGTAGTTTGATATAGCTAACTCGACCAAGAAAGTGGACAAACTTTCTTACTAAAACTGTTGAATTAGATGTACGGAGATGACTATGAAAAAATTTACCCTTACCACACTTGCAGCTACCTCGTTACTTATGACTTCAGGTGCCTCCTTTGCTGCAGCGAATGATAACGTGGATCATCATGGTATTTATATTGGCGCTGGTTACGGTTTAATTGATGCTGACGGTGATCAAGATTTCGACCGAGATGATAATGCACCTAATGTGTTTATCGGTACGCAATTCAATCAGTACGTTTCGATTGAAGGCGGGTATATTGATTTTGGTGAATTTGGAAATGATACGTTTAATACGGAAGTTGATGGCTACACCTTAGGTCTTAAAGCGGGTTTGCCGATAAATGAATATATTACGGTTTATGCAAAAGGCGGACAGTTATGGTGGGACGCGGATATTAACGCGGCCTCTGCTAATGACAGTACGGACGGTGACGACTTATTTTATGGGGTGGGCGCTTCATTTGCCATTTCACAGGGATGGGATGTACGACTGGAATACACACGTTTTGAGCTGGAATTTGAACGTGATGAAATCGGTATTTTAGGCGACATTGACAGCTTCGACACCGATGTAGATTATGCCAGTGTTTCGGTTCAATACACCTTCTAAACACTGATTAATATAGCGTTAAGGCCTGCAGTTTTGCAGGCTTTTTATTATTAATATCGCGAAAAAGATCAATGGCACGAAAAATACAAGCTAGTTGTTTTCCCCCCTAGCGGTTGCTACGATAATTTTTAACGCTTCCTCCTTACTAAACCCTGCTTCAACCAATGCATCATAATATTTACGCTGTAGTTGCGCTTGCGCTTTTATTAAATCTGGATCGCTCATGGCTCTTACTTGATTTTTCATTTGCTCTGCTAATTGGGAATTAACAAAATCTAGCGGGCTGCCCATCTGCTGGGCTTGGCTGCTAGCTGTAGATAAAGCACAGATTGCGACAAGTGCTACCAATGATGAGACGTGCTTTGGCAGCATGCGTGAATATTTAAAGCTAGGCATAATTGTATCCTTTTAAATTTTTCTGAAAATTATCGACAGGTCATAACGTTAAATCCAAACCCTTTTCATGGCTATACAAAGCTGGCATAACAATGACGTGCAAGGTAATGATTAACACAGTAACACTAGAGACAAGGCCACAGAGAATTAGTTGCAAGGAAGCCCAGTAGCGAGAACAAATACTTAAGTCTTGGTGCTAAGTGAATGCCGGATATCAAACGGTAACGGCTAACAGCAATCGCAGCCGCTACGTGTTCTCGTCTGTATGCAGGTTGCATAGATGCGCTGTAGATGAAAAACAACCTTCGCTTTCTTATCGAAAATAGATTTTCACAAAGGCCAATTTTCTATAAATTCTACAAGGCTACCAATCGCGTTGGATTTATCATCAATAACAACGCGATAAAGGTGGCGTAAACTGCTGCAAAGAATTTAGCGGGTAAGCGTTTTGATTAAATCGCTGTATTGGGGAAACGTACTGACAAGATCTGCTTGTCTGCCTAGCTGCATATCTTCGTATTCAAACCCTGGCGCAACAGCTTCACCAATTAACCCATAACCGTACTCGCCAGTGGTGGATATCTTCGATGCTTTCCATGTACCTCCTTTCACCACCATCTGCATCTCGTGACCCTGAGTTGGGTCAGGTCCTAGAATATGCGTTTCCAGTGTGCCGTCTTGATTTAATAGATAGTAAGTAATCGGGTCACCTACATGGAAGTAATGCATTATATCTGAACGGTTCATATGGAAATGCCCGATAGGGGATTGTGCGCTGAGCAGGTAATAGATTGATGTCATATTCACTCGATCGCCATTCTCGGTGCTAATCATCGGGCGGTGGTCGGCTTTAAAGGTTTGACGATAAAAACCACCTTCTACGTGACCTGATAAATTTAACGATTTGATTAACTCTTCAGCACTTAACTTAGCATCAACAGGTTCAGTGCTCGGGGTTAGCATTTCATTTAGCGTATCTTCATCGGGAGCCACCTTTGATGCTTCATAGGGTAGAGAATTTTTATAGTTTGCCCAGTTGGTGATAATGTCGTTGACCACAACACTGCCAACGCTATAAGCCGATTCAAGGGCCGATTGCATGCCGGCGTAACCGTTTTCGCCGCTTTCCAAGGCTAAGTTATTTGCTGCGGTCAAGCTGTCTGGTTGCATAGCGTAATTGCTGGCCGCTCGCAGCACCATAAAGCGAGACTTATCGACTTTATTGGCGTTATCAAGATAAATCATCGATTGATAACTGCCAGTATCTTCCATTCCCGAGGTAACAAAGTTTGCTTGACCGTTAGTCCAATAATTGGTCCAGTCGTTTGCCCATGCATTTAATAATTTACCATGCCAAAAAGTGGCTGCAGCCATATGATCGCCGATTAACACGAACGGGCGTTTACGCGCGTTGGGGTAATGAAGGTATTTTTCACGAAGTTCGTACATGGCAGGGTAATCAGTCAAGGGAGTATCTTTACTTAGCTCATACGCCCACTTTGTGAGTTTGGTATTGAGCTGATAAGCTTCGCCATTCATCGCTTGTACTGGTTTCTCTGTGCGCTCGGTAGGTTTTACGCTAAACAAGGGAAAGTAGCCGCTTTTCCAGTCTTGTGGGATTTCTCGGGCGTCAATTTCGTGGGCTAGGTCACCATCGACTAGCCAGTTTGCCCACACTGCTGAACCAATTGATGCATCTTGTGGGTCGACTCCGGCAATACCTGCAACTAACCAATAAGCGTGCGTTAAATCAAAGCGGGGATCTAAGCCTAAGGCCATAATCGCTGAAGCAGCTTTAGCCGTTCCCATACCGGTCACTATGCCCATTACGCCGGTTTCTTTGTTGACGTAGATATCATGGTGAGACATGGGGAATGCGTAGCGGGTATCAAGGTTTTGGCCTTCTTTCCACATTTGGAATTCACCAGGTTTATCATCGTCGTCTTCACCGATTTCGAACATGGTGACCACCACCACTTTGATCTCAAGTGGCGCTTCTTGTTCAGTAGCCATTTGTTTGGCATCTGCTAAGGAAGGCGTATTTTGACAGGCACTAATAAAAAAGCTTGAAAGAATGAGGGCGCCAAGTGGCAGTATAGATTTACGTATAGTTGATAGCATAATAAAAACCGTTATATAAAAAAACAGGCATGCTATTTAGCATACCTGTCTGTTGGAATAAATCACTTATAAAAGATTACATGTGATTAGAACTTATAAGCTACCGACGCTTGATAATGACGTGGTAACTCGGGTAACACAATTTGTGCACCAAACAAATCAGGGAAGTTGGCACGGTAGTACTCTTCATCTGTTAAGTTTTTAATATTAAAGCTTGCTGACCATGTATCGGTTGTATATGACACGCCGGCATTGACCAATGTGTAAGCAGGGAGTTGAACCGATTGGGAGAAACTAGAATAAGTTTCGTCCGCTCGCACTATACTGGCGTTAGCGGCGTATCCGTTTAAGAAGTCGTATGTTGCGTTTAAGGTATAAATGTTTTCTGGAATACCAGCCTTACGTGCATCATCTTTTGTTGCGCCTTCTGGCAGCAAAGTTAACCCTATTGGGTTACCACCAAAGATTAATGATGGGTCAGTTAAGCTAGTTAAGTCTTCAGCACCAAGGAAACCAAACTGACTACCTTCATCTAATGCCGTTAAGTTATATACATTTAGGTGGGTGTAACCCGCACCTAAAACAAGTTGATCGGTCGCTACCCAGCGTAATTCAAATTCAACACCTTCATTTTGCGTAGTTGAGTTGGTCACGATGGCTTGTGCGCTAAAATCAGTTCGTTTTTGTTCGTACACTGATAAGGCGAAATACAAACTGTCGTCAAGGAAAGAACCTTTTACACCATATTCAAACAATTCAGATGTATCAAACGCACCGTCTTGAAGTTGGCCTACACCAATTTCAGCACCTTGACCTGCAACGATCGTTGCTTGCTCGGCAGCAGTAATATATGGAATTAAGCCAAATTCAGTTTTGTAAGAAATACTGGTGTTCCACGATGTGCCGCTTTCGGTTTTGCTCAAGGTCACAATATCTCCTTTTTCGAGGAGCAAATCACCGCGGCTAGTGGTTTCAATATCGATTGAGTCGTAACGCAAACCTAGTACTATGTTCAGGCCCCAATCCCAGGTTAAATCGGTTAATGCAGCAATACCGTAGTCAGTATAATTACCTTTGTCGTAGTTATCGTAGTTGTCGTTAATACGAGTAGCCATTTCACGTCTATCCAAAGCGCTTGACGCCATGGTTAGATCGCGACGATTGAAGTATTCGTAAGTGAAGTCGTCTCCGTGTAAGAAATTAGTATGACGAATTGACGGTGACACTTGAAATTGGGCTAACAAAGAATTGGTTTCATATTCAGTAGAAAATATTAATTTATTTTCAACTACTGAGCTATTGTGAAATTGCGAGAAACCATAAGCGTTTTCATTTAAGTTTTCATAATCTTCATAGAAGAATTGGTTTTTGATTTCCCAACCGCTATCACTGTAATAAATTGCGTCAAAATACAGTGTTTGAACGGTATTTTGTAGAACGTCATCGGCGGCTACTAATACTTGGTTACGACCTAGTGTAGTTGTGCCAACGTTTTCTAGTTGCATCAAGTCAGTGGCTTCATCATCGGTGAAACCAGGAGCAAACGGATAGAAAAAGCTATTACCCGCTAAGTTTACAGCACCATATTCAGCGTGAGAAATCGCGCCGCTACCGTCTGCATCAATATTTTTAGCAGTACCTGTTATATAGGTGCCATTATCGATCAAGTCTTGGGTTAAGCGGTTCCAACCAGCGACTTGGTTGCCATCGTAATCGTGGTACATACCGCCAAATTCGAAGCGTAAATTGTCAGTTACGTCAATATTGAACGAGCCTTGTAATACCGTCTGGTCCGTTCCGCTGTTGTCATAATAACTGCCTGAGTTTTCAACTTCACCGTATAGATAGAAGCCTGCTTCTTTGCCGGCTAGTGTTGCAGGGCCGCCAATTTCGGCTGTCATCACGCTCTTATCCCATGAACCCAAGGTGTATGAAAACTTACCTTCATTCTGTTCAAGATATTGGCCGCCACTTGCGCGAGCAGATTTAGGATTGAAGTTTAAGTAACCGCCAATTTTAGCGGGGCCATATATTGGAGATGCAGGTCCACGCACTATATCGATGCGGCTTGATGCGCCAATCGGCGTAGGGTAGTTACCTGGATTATCTAGGCGTTTAACTCCACGAAAATAAGTTTCGCCGGGTGTACCACGGACATCTAATGAACCGGCAACGCCGAAGAATGATTGTGTGAACGTACCAGGTGAAAATGCAACTAAGTCATCGATATCGGTTACCGCAAAACGTTCCAGCATCTCGTCACTGATCGTTGACGCTGAGCGCGGCGTTTCTAAAATTGACTTACCAAAGCCGAAAACGGCTTCTACGCCTTGGCCTGGTAAACTGCCGAGTGATCCCGTTACTTCAATTCGCTCCAATGCCGCGGTTTCTTCACTGGCGGTCTCTTGTGCCAATATCGTGGGTGATAGCGTCATCGCTAACCCTAATAGAACAGCATTACTCAAGGTCGAGCTTTTAAATAAGGGATGGTTCATCAGTATTCCTCTAACTATTTTCTTATGTGTGGTTATTTATGTGTGGTGTTTATTCGTGTTACTGACGGGGTAAAAGCATGAAGAGTGCCAAAGACTTGTCCAAATGGTCAAGAAATTAGTCTAATGCGTAAGGGTATGATTTATAAGTGGAATATTTAATTTTTAGTGAGATGGTGACAATAAATTCGATTTTCATAAAAATTTGAATTAACTAGCTGCACCAAAATAAATCAAAAAATGCGCCATTGCACCTAAACATGACTTAAGGGTCCATGAAATAAATGGTTAATTTATTTCACGAACCCCACCAAGTTCGCTTATATCGATGCTAATTGCAGCTTTTTGGCTAATTTTTGATGCTCTATTATTAGCTCATCCTCATCGATGGCATAGTGTTTACCGCCTTCGATAACCCATTTACCGGCTACCATCAATTTATCAACGGTATGGGCTCCGCATGTGACGACAGCGGCGATGGGGTCTCCGGCTCCTGAAAAGCGCAGAGCATTTAAATCAAATATTGCTAAATCAGCCTGCTTGCCGATGGCAATTTCACCTATGTCTGTTCTATTAAGCAATGATGCAGACCCCTTAGTGGCAAGACCTAAAACATATTCAGCAGTTATATCGACAGCACCGTAGCGCAATCGTTGTTGCAACAACGATTGGCGCGCCTCTTGGATCATGTTGGAGCAATCGTTTGACGCAGAGCCGTCGACCCCTAAACCGACCCGGCAACCTGCGTTTACCAAATCCAATGTTGGGCAAATGCCCGATGCCAATAACATATTAGAGCTGGGACAGTGGGCAATACCAACGTTTGCTTGCCCTAAGCGAGCAATTTCTTGTGGGGTAAAATGGATACCATGTGCTAACCACGTTCGATCGCCCAACCAGCCACATTGCTCTAGGTAGTCTAAGGGGCGGGCACCATATATACGTTGGCAAAAAGCATTCTCGTCTTCGGTTTCAGCCAAATGCGTGTGCAGTAGTACGTCATTTTTGTTGGCTAATAGGGCGGTTTGTTGCATTAATTCTTTTGATACAGAAAAAGGCGAACAGGGTGCTAAGGCAATTTGTAACATGGGGCTAGGGTGACTAAGTGTTGATTGATGATAGGCACTTATGACGCGTTGTGAGTCTACCAGTATCGTATCTTCGCTTTGTATAACTGAATCTGGCGGTAATCCACCTTTGCTTTGGCCCAAACTCATGGAGCCTCTAGTAATTAGAGCTCGGCAGTTTAACTCGGCAATTGCTTGCACTTGAACATCAATGGCATGACTTAAACGTTTGGGAAATACATAATGATGATCACCAATTGTGGTGCAACCAGACATCATAAGCTCTAGTCCCGCTAGTTTGGTTGCGCTATAGAGCATTTCTTCATCAAGGTTTTTCCACACTTTGTATAGGAAGGTTAACCAAGGAAATAGTGGCTTATTCATCGCTCCTGGTACGCAGCGCGTCAGGGTCTGGTAAAAGTGGTGATGGGTATTAATCATGCCTGGCAGAATCACTTTACCTGTGCAGTTTTCGATTGCGTCGAACGGTAATTTCGGGTTTTCACCGCTTTTAACCAATTCGATAATGTGACTATTTTGTACCAGCACGCCATTATCTGCATTTTGGGTGTTACCGGTGAAAACACCTTCTGGAGATTTAAGCCAAAGTGTGGGGGCGTTTTTTTTAAGGGCTTGGGGTTGCATTTATTCTTGCTCTTCGGTGGTAGTTTGAACGTTGTCTTTTTGACCAATTCTTAATTAGCTCGGTAAAGGTTATGGTGTATCGGGTTACCCGTATATTCGCTTTAAATATAGAACTAGCTCATTAAGAATTAACTTTCTCTTAAGGCCTTAGAGGCAATAACGTTGGGGCTAGACATACTAGGCAGATGTTTATCAGTCGCCAGATTTATCGAGGAGACCTCTTCTTCTGCAGGGGCATCGACTGGCGTATTATCAGGGATTAAAATACTCATAGTGATCGCGCAAAAGCCAGCAGTGGTCACTGATGATGACAAAATATTATTAACTAATTGCGGTAGCTGTGCCAAAGCGTCGGGTACCATCATAACCCCTAGGCCTAGACCTAACGAGGTGGCAATAATCAAGCTTTTTCGCCTATCAATAGGTTCGCTAGTTAGAATTTTAACACCTGCAACAGCGATAGTGGCAAACATGACTAAGGTTGCACCTCCTAGGACAGGCTTGGGCATCAATTGCAATACGCTACCAATAATAGGGAATAATCCCAGTAACACTAATAAGCCAGCAATGTAGAGACCCACATGACGACTTGCCACCCCGGTCATTTGAATCACGGCGTTGTTTTGACCGAAAGTGGTGTTTGGAAAACTATTGAATACCGCGGCTAACATTGAGTTGATGCCATCTGCTAATATTCCGCCTTTTATACGATTAATATATACAGGTCCTTTGATGGGCTCCTTGCAAAATAAGCTGTTGGCGGTTAAATCACCCGATGTCTCGATGGCGCTAAGGAAGTAGACCAGCGCAATGGGAATGAAAAGCTCCCAATCAAATGCAATTCCGTACTTAAAAGGCTCTGGAATACTAATTAGTGGCAATGACACCATATCATCAAAAGACAGAATACCTTGCCACCACGCAATGATACAGCCAACCAACATGCCACAGAATATGGCGCTTAAACGCAGCATCGGGAACTTAGATGCGTTTAAGGCAATCACTGTAACCAATACACTTAGGCCTAGCATAAGATTATGCGGCGCACCAAAATCGGGGGCGTTAAACCCACCTGAAAGATCAGTCATACCCACTTTGATAAGCGTAATGCCGATTGTAGTGATAACTATTCCCGTAGTCAGGGGGGTAATAACGGCCTTAAGGTGTTGAATAAATTGGCTTATGATTATTTCTACGAACGCTCCGAAAAAGCATAATCCGAACATCAAGGCCATAATTTCATCGTTGCTGCCGCCCCTGCTTTTTATTGCAGTACCGGCCACCAGAAGGGCGCTAATAAAGGTGAAACTGGTCCCTTGAACGGCAATAAGTCCACAGCCTATAGGGCCAAATTTTTTCGCTTGAATAAAGGTGGAAACACCAGACGTCATCAAGGCCATACTGATTAAATAGGGGATTTCTGCCTGCAGGCCCAGTACTGAACCAATGATCAAGGTCGGCGTAATGATGCCAATAAAGCAGGCCATAATGTGTTGCAGTGCCGCGGTTATGCTATGGCTTATTGAAGGCACATCGTTAAGTGAATACAGTATTTCATTATTTTGTGGACGAGCGTCAAGCATGGGTAACCCTATAAAGTTGTGTTACATAAAATTGTCGAATTGCGAAGCGCATTGCCACACTTGTTAAACCGTAACCGTCAAGATTCTACTGTTGATTGTTGTCCATAGATAAAACACTAAATACCTCTTTAATGACTTTATAATCAGCTTTGCATTTAAGGGCTTCGAACCAGTGGGTATTTAGTTTACCGTTGGGCTAGCCAAAGCGTGCAAACGTCAGAAGAATGTTCTGGTTGCAAGTAAAAACAATGCCGACCGCTTTATGCAATGCCCAGGGCGAATATATGTATCTGTAAAGCAGGTTGAGCTAAGTCCAACCAAGGTTGTTGGCTATAAAGCAATTATTTGACCAAATGGTCAGTTGAGATAAAATTGGTAACTCATTGAATTTATGCATTAAAATTAAATATATTTAAAAGTGATGAATAGCTTAAATATATTTTGCTCCTTAATGGTGCATAAAATGTTTGTTTTGGACCAAGTCTATCTAACGGATATGGCTTTGAGCTAAAGTTGGGTTTACATATCGCACCTTGATTAAAAATTGATGAAGTTCATTATTAATATTGGATATATTTCAGGAGTAAAGTATGCAAAACAGCAGTGCACTTGTTAGCCCATTTTGGCTTAACCAACATATTGATGATGCTAATTTAGTGGTGTTTATGAGCACCATGAATGTGATTACTACAGGCGAACCAGAGGCCCCTCCATCAGGCTATATACCAGGCGCTCAATTGTTCGATTTTGAGCATCAAGTTTGTGATAAGACAAGCGGGTTACCCCACACCATGCCAAGCCCTGAAGTATTCCAACAAGAGGTACGTAAATTAGGCGTAAATAACGATAGCGTGATAGTGATATATGATAACCAAGGCGTGTTCAGTGCGCCTCGTGTATGGTGGATCTTCAAATGCATGGGGCACAAGCACGTATATGTGCTAAATGGCGGTTACCCAGCGTGGCAAGAAAACGGGTTTACAAGTGATGTATGTCTATCAAAGGCAACCTCACTAGGGGGCTTTACGAGTAATTTTAGAGCTGATTTAATAGTCGATTCAGAGCAGGTTTTAGCGGCACTTAGCACAACAGATAAAAAAGTTATTGATGCTCGCTCTCCTGAGCGATTTTTTGGCAAAGTTGCGGAGCCGCGTGCTCATTTGCGTTCGGGACATATGCCTAGTGCCTGTAATCTGCCATTTAACCAATGTATCGATAATGGACAGTTAATAAATAACTCGGCGTTACGCAGCAAATTCGAAGCATTAACGATAAGCACTAAACAAACACTGATTTTTAGCTGCGGATCGGGTGTTACTGCCTGCGTGTTAGCGCTAGCGGCCCATGAGGCTGGATATGAAAACCTAAGTGTTTATGATGGTTCATGGAGTGAATGGGGAGCTGATGAAAGCTTGCCTGTAGTGACCGATTAAATATTTTGAAATGGAACTGCAATAAAGGCATTACTAATAATGTAAGGGTTAGTATTTCGTTATTCAGTAACGATTCATTCAAAGGAGTCAATACTTTGCTCCTTCAACGACAGTTAAATTGAATTTGATTAGTTTTTAAGGACGTAAAATGACAAAAATATTCGCGGTTATTACTTTAATCAGCATCAGCGCCGCATTAACCTTTAGTACCGCAAGTCTGGCCAAGAGCGACGAGCAAATTCATCAAATTAATGTTAGCGGTCAAGCTAATGTGGCGAGCGTACCGGATTTATTTGAATTTAGTGTTTACGTCGAAGAGCAAGGCGAAAAAGTGCAAAACCTAAATCGTGTTGTGACGGATAAAACTCAAACGATTGTAAGCAGTGTGCTGGCTTTTGGCGTCGACAAAAATGACATACAATCGATGCGCGTTCAGCTTAATCCATGGTATGAAAATATTAACAATCAGCGGGTACAGAACGGATTCAAATTATCCAGAGAAATAAAATTCACCTTACGAGACATTGAACTATACGATCAAGTTATTGATGCTGTATTAAGCACAGGGGTTAGTCGTATTGATGGTTTTAATTATGTGGTTGAAGATGCTCAGCCGCAATACTTAGCTGCACTGGAACTTGCCCTTAAAGATGCAAAATTACGGGCGTCACGAATGGCCTCAACGTTAGGCGCAAAGTTAGGTAAGGTGATTTCAATAAGCGAAAACAGTGGTTATTCGCCAATGCCCCGTGCACACGAGGTAATGATGATGAGTAAATCGAGTGATTCACTACCGGGCCAAATTAACACTGGGGCTCAGGTAAACGTGGTGTTTGAATTAGTCGAGTAACCCTTACAAAATGTGGCCAAAATACGTATTATTTAATGGCTACACAAGTCACAAGGTGACATTTTGGCGGATACTCTTTATCCGCCATAATTTTTCTATCTGAGTCAATCTCCTATATTTATCAGTAAATAATTTATAGTCACTAATCCCTTCTGCTTGCTCATATGGCGCCATTTGTAATAATTCGTCTTGGTTTTATGAATATTATTCAGCGTTAATCGGGTCTTAGCTATGACCTTTTTATTGCAAAGCAAGATGAATAATGGATATCTACATGGACACTCAGCAGTTCTTAAATAGTTTTTTAAAGCAAATAAAACGCAACATAGTGGCGCTTATTAGTTTAACTGTGGCCGTGACAAGTTTGAGTTATTCAACTTGGCGAAATGAAGCAACGGAACATAATCGTAATCTACGTCAGGCGGGATTTGAAATACTGATTAAATTAAACGAATTGCAACTGGTGATATTTCATAATCGTTACGATCATGCCTTACTTGATAGAGGTAATCCACGTATTGGTTGGGCGCATGTATTAACGATAAAAGACCTAACGCAACTGCTTAAGGAACCATTTCCAACTAAAAGTGCGGCTTTGCTGAAAGTATGGAATGAGAATTGGGAGACTATGTCACAGCAGCAACATAGTGTTGATACAATCTTACTGCAAATTGAAGATGTTCGCGCTGAGACACTATCCATGATCAGCGCACTGAAATAACTTTATATTTTAATGATGACGACTCAGTAGTAATAATCCATTTCTACTACGGGCGGGGCGATAACGACTAACCAATAAATAAAAGCTACTGTCGCCAAAGCAATAACGAAAGCTAAAGGTAACTTAGAGGATATAATGCCACTCTTGGCTTGTATGTTCTTGTGACCATGGACCATTGCGCCAATGAGCGGTTTTTTGAGTAGGAACTGATAACTCGCTATTGCTGTTAAGTGTAAGCCAATAATGACTAACAACACATCGAACATTTTGTGATGTAACCACTGCATTGTGCCTTGTAAATCAGTTGAAATGGACGCGTAGTAAGGGCCATTAAATAACACGTCATCGGTGACAAATAATCCGCTAATTGCCTGTGTGCCCACCACAATTAAAATGGCTGGGACTATTAAGGCCCCCAGAGGATTATGGCCGGTATAGGTAGATGGGTGACGGCTGATTAAGGACTGAGAATAATGCCATATAGCAGTTGGTCCCCGCAGAAAATCACTAAATAACGCATGTTTAGGACCACAGAACCCCCATACAATTCTAAAGATAACTAACCCCAACAAACTGTAACCAAAGACTGCGTGGTAATCCATATACCCATCTAACACTTCTACAGTTAGCCATTGTGCGAAAATAAGACTGACTAACGCCCAATGGAAAATACGTAAAGGAAGATCCCATACCAAGGTTCTTTTTTGCATGGCTTTACCCAGTAAATATAAGTGAAAATCATGATGAATATTGTTACTGGCGATGACGCGGAACTCAAGCGAAATTGTTCTTTTTGTTGGTGTTAATTATCCGGTTTATGCCCTTTAACTAAACATAAAATAGGGTCTAAGGCAGACCACATTGAAATGCAATTGGTTAATTGCACCATTAAAATTATATTTTATCAGTTAAAAACACTATTTATTTTATTTTCACATTAGTAATTTGCTGCTAGGTTAGCAAATAAAGTGTCTTATTCCCTATTATCAAGCTTAAAGTGTGCGCCAAATTATTATAACTTTTCTATTGTTAAAGTGGCGTTAGGCAGTAGGGCTCAGCATTTGAGATATGACTTAATGTAAGAGCGCGTAAATCAATAAATAAACGACAGAGAATATCCATGTTGCAGCTTAAATTACAATCTATACGCCAAGCTATTCGCTCAAATACATACTTAGATGAAGCTCAAAGTGTGGAGTATATGCTCAACATAAACCCGTTGAGTGAAGATGCACAAAGTAGAGTGCATGCAACCGCTCTATTATTCGTTCAACAGTGCCGTGCTAACCCTGATAAACAGGGGGTATTTGGTGCATTTTTACAGGAATACAGTCTGTCGAGCCAAGAAGGTGTGGTGTTAATGTGCCTGGCAGAAGCATTGCTCAGAGTCCCTGATAGGGACACTGTCGATTGCTTAATCGCAGAAAAAATTCACATGGGACGATGGGAAAACCACATTGGGAATTCTGCTGAAATTCTAGTTAATGCGGCAAGTGTGGGTTTGTCCCTTGCAAATAAGATATTGTTGAACGAACAGCGTATTGAGACTGAGTCGAAAAATTGGTTTACTAAACTGATCCAGCGTTTAGGCGAACCTGTTGTGCGCGGAGCTACGCTCCAAGCAATGAAGTTTATGGGGCAACAATATGTTTTAGGCCGAGATATAAAAGAAGCGAGCAAGCGCGGTAAAAAACGAGATATTGTCGGTACTCGTTTTTCTTTTGATATGCTGGGCGAGGGGGCCAGAACGTATGAAACAGGCGCAAAATATTACGCGTCTTACTTGTCAGCCATTCGCTCTATTGGCAAAGGTAATAACGAAAAAAATGTTAATGTTGCCGACGGCATCTCAGTCAAATTAAGCGCATTACACCCGCGTTATGAGTACAGTCGTCATCAACTCGTTATGGATGAGCTTTTGCCGGATGTTTTAGCGCTGGCAGTTGAAGCGAAAAAATTCAATATTGGTTTTACCATAGATGCAGAAGAAGCCGCACGTTTAGATATTGAGTTGGATGTTTTCGCGTATCTAGCGTTCGCACCCGAACTTGCCGGTTGGAATGGATTAGGTTTCGTGCTTCAAGCGTACCAAAAACGCGCATTATCAGTGGTTGATTGGTTAGTTGAGCTGGCAAAAACGAGTGATCGAACGTTGATGGTCCGACTGGTTAAAGGTGCCTATTGGGATGCAGAAATTAAACATGCGCAAGAAATGGGATTTGGGGAGTTTACGGTATTTACGCGTAAAGCTCACACTGACTTAAGTTACCAAGTGTGCGCTGGCAAATTACTCGATAACCGAGATGTGATTTATCCGCAGTTTGCCACTCACAATGCTTATACCGTTGCTCTTATAATGGAAATGGCAGGCAATGACACGAACAGCTTCGAATTTCAACGTTTGCACGGTATGGGTGACTTACTTTACGCTCAGGTGAGCGAGGTTATCGGTAAGGCCTTGCCATTACGCGTTTACGCACCTGTGGGTGTACATCGGGATTTACTGCCTTACTTAGTCCGTCGTTTGCTTGAAAACGGTGCTAACGGATCATTTGTAAATCAATTCTTAGATGGCAAAATTCCCTCGGCTAACATAGTACAAAGTGTTGAGTCGACGATTGAAAAAGCAAAAGGTAAACGCAATACGCAGATCCCATTAGCACAAGATATTTTCAATGCTTTTGGTGAAAAACGTAACAATTCTCGCGGGATTGACGTAGATGATCCATTAGCGCTTGACGCTCTTTTACAAAAAGTAAAAAGTTTTGCTCAGACTACGTGGCAAGCTGGACCGATTATAAACGGTGTAATGCTGAACGATAATGCCTATCCACTTTACTCCCCAGCAGATACAACATACTTGGTTGGTCATTGCAGTGATGCCCAGCCACGAGATGTCGAAATAGCGATGTCATCTGCATTTGCTGCACAACCTGATTGGCAAGCATTGCTGGTCGACCAGCGTGCTACCATAGTGGAAGGCGTTGCGGATTTGCTTGAAGCCCAAATGGAAGAACTCACAACACTTATCAGCTTTGAAGCAGGACGAACATTAAATGACGGTATATCCGAAGTACGTGAAGCCGTTGATTTTTGTCGCTACTATGCCTTGCAAATCCGCTATCTAGTTTCAGATAGCCCGCTTCAACCCAAATTGACACAGGGCCAAGGAGTGTTTGTCTGTATCAGCCCGTGGAACTTTCCGTTAGCTATTTTTGTTGGTCAAATTGCGGCTGCATTGGTGGCAGGAAACGCTGTACTAGCTAAGCCCGCCGAACAGTCACCGTTAATTGCCACCGAAGCAATTAAATTAATGCACCAAGCTGGTGTACCGCCTAGCGTATTGCAGTTATTAACTGGCTCTGGTGCGGAACTTGGTCCCCTCCTTATGGCTGATAAGCGAGTGGCAGGTGTCGCTTTTACAGGGTCAACAAACACAGCGCAAAATATACAAAGTGAATTGATAAAACGTGGTTCTGTGTTGCCACCGTTTATAGCGGAAACTGGCGGACAAAACGTTATGTTAGTGGATTCAACGGCTTTACCAGAACAGGTCGTGGATGATGTGATTCAGTCCGCGTTTTTAAGTGCAGGTCAACGCTGTTCGGCGCTACGTGTTTTGTATGTACAACATGATATCGCTGATGGTTTACTAGATATGCTAAAAGGCGCGCTGGATACCCTAAAATTGGGGTGTCCGTGGGAGGTAAGTACCGATATTGGCCCCGTAATAGATAAAAAATCCTTAGCAAATTTGCAAGACTATTGTGTAAAGATGACGAAAGAAGCTAAGTTTGTGGCTCGAGCAAAAGTACCTGAAAGTGGTCTTGAGGGGTATTATATGCAACCCCATATTTTTGAAATCGAGCACATTAATCAGTTGGAACGTGAGGTGTTTGGGCCGGTTTTACACGTTATTCGTTATGATACGAAAGACTTAGAGCAAGTATTGCAAGATATAAATGACACTGGATACGGTTTGACGCTCGGCGTTCATAGCCGTCTAAAGTCATTCGCCGATAAGGTTTACGCCAATACACACGTAGGTAATACCTATATCAACCGCAACATGGTTGGCGCTGTAGTTGGCGTGAACCCTTTTGGCGGTCAAGGTTTATCCGGCACTGGTTTCAAAGCCGGTGGGCCACACTATTTATTACGCTTTACTAAATTATGGCCAACTGAATCGGTAATCGGCGTAGCAAATGACATCAGCAATGTGAATAAAACCAGCCAGATGAGTTTAAGGGTAGCGAAAGCAGGGCAGGGTAATTGGCAGAAAAAAGGGATTACTAAGCGCATTAAATTATTGGAAAGTGCCTTTGCAGCTGGACAAAACTTAGTTGAATTTAATCATTTGTCGGTCGACATTCAAAATCAAGCGTCTCGAATGTTTGCTCAAGCGCAACACAACTTTGCTACTTCAATTCAATTACCGGGCCCGACGGGCGAAACGAATGAACTGTCGCTAAATGGTCGCGGAATATTTCTAGCCGTATTAAAAGAGGGTGATGAAATACAGAATTTACTACAAGCAATGGGGGCTTTATTGTCCGGCAATACTTTGTTATTACTTAATATCTCAACCCAAAAAGCCAGTGACTCAGCGGTATACAACGCATTGCAAAGTTTTGTGCCGGTCGATTGCTTGCAATGTATTGATGACGCCGACGAACTACATGCCATCTTAACTAACGATGCACTTGCTGGCGTTACGGGCAGTAACGCCGATGGGCTCATTAGTGCATTAGGCTCACGTAGCGGTGCTATTATTCCCTTTGTAGGCAATGTTTCAACTGAATATACCTTATTGCGTTACGCCAGTGAAAAAACCAAAACTGATAATATTGTTGCCACCGGTGGGAATGCGATGTTACTAAACTTAAAAGAATAGCTTGTAGCCTCCATTTTGATATTAGCCTAGTTAAGCAGCACTTATCACTGGTTAAATAGTGATATTGCTGCTTAAATTAATCCTTTTGGATAATTTACCTGACACTAATTCTGTCTATGATTAGCATGAGCAAAACAAAAAACGATAAAATCGTGTTACTACAAGGCAACAAAAAATGAAAAAAGGGCAAGACACGCTAGACCGAACCGACTTAAAAATACTCGACATTCTTCAGCGAGAGTGTCGGATATCGAATGTCGAGTTAGCCAATCAAATTCATTTAAGTCCAACGCCCTGCTTGGAGCGGGTGCGTCGCTTAGAGAAAAATGGCTATATTGAGAAATACGTTGCACATTTAAATCCGAAAAAATTAAAAGCTAATTTGACTGCTTACGTACAGCTTTCGTTGGTTAGCACTAGCACTGAAGCGGTAAAAGAGTTCAATCAACAAATCAGCGAAATAGACGAAATCGTTGAATGTGCAATGGTTGCAGGCCAGTTCGATTATTTGATTAAAATACGGACTGAAAATATGGAAGAATATTGCAAGTTTTTAGGTTCGACATTGGCTTCAATTAAAGGTGTTACACAGACTCACACTTATGTCGTAATGGAAGAAGTTAAATCTACTCATTTAATTCAATTATAAATAATGCTGTATTGAGTTGTTTGTATGGCTGAAAGAGTGTGGTAAATGAGGCACAATAGCGCTACAGATCATTTGACGTACAAACCGCATGAATAAAATCGCAATTTTTGGGGCCAATGGCCGAATGGGACGCGTGTTAATCGATGCGTTAGATCAAGCGCAAAACGCAACGTTGTGCGCAGCTTATGTCAGAGCAAGTTCATCGATGATGGGCGTTGACGTAGGTGAATTAGCCGGTATTGGACAAAGAGGGATGGCCGTGATTGACGCGAACAAAGCTGACCTTTCTTGTGTCGATGTTATTATTGACTTCACTCTTCCTGATGCACTTGAAGTAAATTTAGCTTTATGTATTGAGCATAAAAAGCCAGTGGTTATTGGTACTACAGGGTTAAATAAATCGCAAAAAGAAGTACTTCACCGAGCTAGTCAGCATATTCCTATCGTGTTCGCCGCTAACTATAGTGTCGGTGTTAACCTGCTATTAAATTTAGCTCGGCAAACCGCTCGCGTGATGGGTGATACCGCAGATATTGAAATTATTGAAGGTCATCACCGTTTCAAAAAAGATGCCCCGTCAGGCACGGCTGTTGCAATTGGTGAAGCGATTGCCGATGAGTTAGGTCGAGATCTTGCTAGCTGTGCAGTGTATGGCCGAGAAGGAGACACTGGTGAGCGGGATCAAAAAACCATTGGTTTTGCCACGATTAGAGCAGGCGATATCGTGGGTGAACATACGGCACTATTTGCCGACATTGGTGAAAGAATAGAATTGACGCACAAAGCGTCTAGTCGTTTAACGTTCGCCAATGGGGCAGTAAAAGCGGCAATATGGCTTAAAAACAAGCCTATTGGTTTATATGATATGCAGGATGTTTTAGGTTTAGCATAAAATAGCTGAAATAATAATTGTGTAACTAGGGGTTTTAACCCTTAGTGCAGTAAATATGCATGAAAGGGTTATTTTAGCGAATTTTCTATTTGGGAATAGACCTTAAACAGGCTTTCATGTATATTATTGCGAATTTGCCAAATTTTAGTGGGTTTTTCACAAATCCACGGAATTAATAGCTGCAAATACGGTAGAGCGGGATGTAATTTAATTAATTACAGCCCGTTTTTTACAGGTTTTTGCACATTGCCCGTGTAAACACCTTAGGTTAACTATATTCGGAGGTTGACTTGGCTAATTCCGCCCTTTTAGTGCTAGAAGATGGGTCTGTTTTCAACGGCACGGCTATCGGAGCGACTGGTATGTCTGTTGGAGAAGTAGTGTTTAACACTTCAATGACAGGTTATCAGGAAATTCTTACTGATCCCTCATACGCAGAACAAATCGTAACTTTAACTTATCCCCATATTGGTAACACCGGTACCAATAGCGAAGATTGTGAATCCACGAAGATATGGGCCAAAGGCCTTATAATCAGAGATTTACCCCTACTTGCAAGTAGTTTTCGTAGTGAGCAATCCCTTAGTGAATACCTACGTTCAAATAATATTTTAGGCATTGCTGATATTGACACTAGACGTTTAACACGTATTTTACGTGATAAAGGTGCGCAAAGCGGCTGTATTATCGCGATTGACTCAAGCTCAGAATTTTCCTTAGATCACGCGTTAGCGCTCGAGAAAGCCAAGGCATTCTCTGGTTTAAAAGGCTTGGATTTGGCAAAAGAAGTCACCACCGACAGCGCCTACAGCTGGACCGATGGCTCATGGACTTTGGGTCAAGGTTTTAAAGAAAATCAAACTGACTTACCTTTTCATGTTGTTGCCTACGATTTTGGTGCTAAACATAATATTTTACGGATGTTGGTAGACCGAGGTTGTCGTTTGACCGTCGTACCGGCGAAAACCAGTGCCCAAGACGTATTGGCCTTGGAACCCGATGGGGTATTTCTATCAAACGGCCCAGGCGACCCAGAACCATGTGTTTATGCGATTGAAGCGATAAAAACCTTACTTGATAAGAATCTACCTATTTTTGGCATTTGTCTTGGTCATCAATTGCTTGCGTTGGCCAGTGGCGCTAAGACAGTCAAAATGAAATTTGGCCATCATGGTGCTAATCATCCTGTGAAAGATATACTCGGTAATCGCGTAATGATAACCAGTCAGAATCATGGTTTTGCCGTTGACGAGCAATCGATGCCTGATAATCTAGATATCACTCATGTATCGCTATTTGACCAATCATTACAAGGGATCCACCGAAATGATAAGCCCGCGTTTAGCTTCCAGGGACACCCTGAAGCAAGCCCAGGTCCTCATGATGCAGCCCCGTTATTTGATCATTTTATTGAGTTAATGCAAGTAACACGCTAATACGACCCTTAAGCCCCAAATTAGAGTAATAAGCACAATGCCAAAACGTACCGACATAAAAAGTATCTTAATTATTGGTGCTGGACCGATTGTTATCGGCCAGGCCTGTGAATTCGACTATTCTGGTGCGCAGGCGTGTAAAGCACTGCGCGAAGAAGGTTACCGAGTTATTTTGGTTAACTCGAACCCAGCGACTATAATGACCGATCCTGAAATGGCTGATGCAACCTACATCGAGCCCATCCACTGGGAAGTGGTTAGAAAAATCATTGAGAAAGAACGTCCTGATGCCATATTGCCAACCATGGGTGGACAAACTGCTCTGAATTGCGCGTTGGATTTAAACAAGTTCGGTGTTTTAGAAGAGTTCGGCGTAGAAATGATTGGCGCTACTGCTGACGCCATTGATAAGGCAGAAGATCGTGAGCGATTTGATAAGGCGATGAAATCTATCGGCTTAGAATGTCCCCGTGCTGAAATTGCCCACAGCCTCGAAGAAGCATTCGATGTATCCACTCGTATTGGTTTCCCATGTATTATTCGTCCATCGTTCACCATGGGTGGAAGTGGCGGTGGTATCGCATATAACGTTGACGAATTCGAAGAGATTTGTCGCCGAGGCCTAGACCTGTCACCGACTTCTGAATTGCTGATAGACGAATCATTAATCGGTTGGAAAGAATACGAAATGGAAGTGGTCCGTGATAAAGCAGATAACTGCATTATCGTGTGTACTATTGAAAATATTGATGCAATGGGTGTGCACACAGGTGATTCTATTACGGTTGCGCCTGCGCAAACCTTAACAGATAAAGAGTTTCAAATAATGCGTAATGCTGCTATGGCAGTTTTGCGTGAGATCGGTGTTGAAACGGGTGGTTCTAACGTTCAATTCGGTGTCGATCCTGATTCAGGTCGTTTGGTTATCATTGAGATGAACCCGCGTGTTTCTCGCTCATCTGCATTAGCATCAAAAGCCACAGGCTTTCCTATTGCAAAAGTAGCAGCGAAGCTCGCGATAGGTTATACCTTAGATGAGTTGGCTAATGATATTACTGGTGGGTTAACGCCAGCATCCTTTGAGCCTGCTATCGATTACGTAGTAACAAAAATTCCACGTTTTAACTTCGAAAAATTTGCCGGTGCGAATGACCGTTTGACCACACAGATGAAATCAGTGGGTGAGGTCATGTCCATTGGCCGTAATCAACAAGAGTCATTGCAAAAAGCCCTTCGTGGTTTAGAAGTAGGTGTTAATGGACTTGACTCTATCATCGACTATACCGACCCTGAAAATAAAGCAACGATTCTACGGGAGCTACGCGAACCAGGAGCTGAGCGGATTTGGTATGTGGCGGATGCCATGCGTATGGGTATGAACATCGATGAAATCTTTACCCTTACCAATATCGATCGTTGGTACTTGGTACAAATTGAAGATCTCGTAAAAGAAGAGCAAAACATTGCCGAAATCGGTTTATCAGCTATTGACGCAGAATTAATGACCCGTTTAAAACGTAAAGGATTTTCAGACGCCCGCATTGCCGATTTGACTGGTGTTGATCAAGGCGATGTGCGTGAACTTCGTCGAGGCTTTGATATTCATCCTGTTTACAAGCGTGTCGATACTTGCGCGGCTGAGTTTGCCTCTAGCACGGCATACATGTATTCAACTTACGATGAAGAATGTGAAGCAAATCCGACTGATAAAGAAAAGATCATGGTCATAGGCGGTGGTCCTAATAGGATTGGCCAAGGTATAGAGTTCGATTACTGTTGTGTACATGCGGCGCTTGCAATGCGTGAAGACGGGTATGAAACCATTATGGTTAACTGTAACCCTGAAACAGTTTCTACTGACTATGACACATCTGATCGTTTGTATTTTGAGTCTGTGACCTTAGAAGATGTTTTAGAAATCGTGCGTATCGAGAAGCCTGTTGGCGTTATTGTTCAGTATGGTGGCCAAACCCCTCTTAAACTTGCTCGTGATTTAGAAGCCGCTGGTGTGCCGATTATTGGGACCTCACCTGATGCCATTGACAAAGCAGAAGATCGCGAACGTTTTCAGAAGATGGTTAATAAGTTAAATCTTAAGCAACCTGCTAACGCGACTGTCAGTAATCTTGAAGAAGCCTTGATCGCGGCCGAAAAAATCGGCTTTCCTTTGGTTGTGCGCCCATCGTATGTATTGGGTGGTCGTGCGATGGAAATCGTGTACGACCTGAAAGACTTAAAACGCTATTTAAATAATGCCGTAAAAGTGTCAAATGACTCACCCGTGTTGCTCGATCGCTTCTTAGATGACGCGATTGAAGTTGACGTAGATGCCATTTGTGACGGTAAAGAAGTTATGATAGCGGGCATTATGGAACATATTGAGCAAGCAGGTGTTCACTCTGGTGACTCTGCATGTTCATTGCCGCCATATTCACTTAGCAGTGAAATACAAGATGTAATGCGTGAACAAGTTAAAGCTATGGCGTTAGAGTTAGGTGTTGTTGGTTTGATGAATACGCAATTTGCGGTAAAAGACGGCGAAGTGTATTTAATCGAAGTCAACCCGCGTGCCGCACGTACTGTGCCATTTGTGTCTAAGGCGACCGGTTTACCTGTAGCCAAAATCGGTGCTCGTGCGATGGCCGGTCAATCACTAGCTTCTCAAGGTTATAGTAAAGAAGTTATTCCACCATTTTACAGCGTTAAAGAAGTGGTGTTGCCCTTTGCCAAATTCCAAGGTGTTGACCCGTTGCTTGGCCCTGAAATGCGCTCAACAGGTGAAGTGATGGGCGTAGGTGATACTTTTGTAGAAGCTTACGCGAAAGCCAATCTTGGTGCTGGCGAGCCTATACCTGCGGGTGGTAAAGCACTGTTATCAGTACGTCTAAATGATAAAAATCGTATTATCGAATTAGGTCGCGCTATGGTTGCCAAAGGGTTTACCTTAGAAGCAACTCGTGGAACGGCTGAGGTACTTAACAACGCGAGCGTCCCTTGTTCAATCGTTAATAAGTTGTCTGAAGGGCGACCAAATATCGTAGATGCGATTAAAAATGGTGAATATTGTTATATTATAAATACCACCGAAGGTCGTCAGGCTATTAATGATTCGGTGTATATTCGCCGAGAAGCGTTGTTAAACAAAATCCCTTACACTACAACGATGAACGCGGCTTTCGCTACCGTTAATGCTAATAAAGCAGACGACAGAGCAAGAGTAAATTCGTTACAAGAACTACATAAACAATTAGTCTAATTGTTTAAAAAGTTTGTGCTGGGTGTTGAAATATAGCGCCCAGCACTCACCTTATAATTATGTAAAACAACAAATACATTAAGCGAGCTATTGATCAATGACTCAATATCCAATGACGGCGAAAGGCGCAGAAATGTTGCGTACAGAACTGCAGCATTTAAAGTCGGTAAAACGCCCAGAAATTATCAAATCTATCGCAGAAGCGCGTGAACACGGTGATTTAAAAGAAAATGCAGAATATCACGCAGCCCGCGAGCAGCAGAGTTTTTGTGAAGGGCGTATTCAGAACATCGAAGGCAAACTGTCGAATGTGCAGATTATCGATGTAACGAAGATGACCAATAACGGTAAAGTAATTTTTGGTACCACAGTGACCGTACTAGATTTGGTCAATGATGTTGAAATTACTTATAAAATTGTCGGCGATGACGAGTCAGATATTAAAAATAATTTAATCTCTATCAACTCACCTATTGCCCGAGGTTTAATTGGTAAGAATTTAGATGATGTTGTCACAATTCAAACGCCTAAAGGTGCAGTTGAATTTGAAATTGTCGATGTGAAATATATCTAGTTAATCTTTTATATATTAACAAGCGCGCTGCCTAGCGCGCTTTTTTGTGTCCGAAATTTGTCTTTATAGCTGATTAGATAATCTTAATATTATGGTACGCAGGCGTTACTATTTACATGAAAAATTCTCATGTGGCGGTAATTTACGCCACCGCTAATGCATTCTCGGTTTGGTTAAGTGTTGGATAACCTGTTGATTTAACGCTGCTAAGTTGTGTGAGCTACGACTTGTGTAAAGCCCCTTATCTATCACCAGATCTCGGTCTACAAGCTTGGCACCTGCATAGCGCAGTCTATTGAGCACCGTAGGGAAGGAAGCCACCAGTCGGTTTTTAAGTACGTCTGCTTCTAGCAACATCCATGTACCTTGATTGATGGCTACTACAGGTTTAATCTCAGCGTCCTTAAAGAATCCTTTAACGAAATCGATGGCGTCTTTATCTTGCAACAATGCATCGGGGTTAAATAAACCACCGGGTAGAATGAGTGCGTCATATTCCTCAGCGGAAACATTCGAAACTATTTTATCGACATCAACTTCTATACCCCATTTACTGCCATTCCAGCCTATGATGGTGCCTGGCTCCAAAGAGACAATATGAACGTTTACTCCAGCACTGATAAGCGCATCGCGGGTTTCAATGAGCTCACATTGTTCGAATCCATCCTTGGCTAATATGGCGGCAGTTTTATTACTTGATAACGTGTTTAACATGCTTTGCTCCTGCTTTTGCATTCGTGCTTTTTGGGACGTAAATATGAATAAAGACAACAAATGCATCTAAATTAGAATATGCAATTATTAAACCAGTATTTTTTTGCTGTCCTGGTTAATAGCGCAAATACGTTAGCTATTGATTTAACTATATAATGTTAGTTTGTTACCTAAGTTAGACCGGATTTATGTCAGTTAGTTTTCAAATAATATAGGAAATATGTGTAAATTTGGTCGCAGGAATTAGGCAATATTGTCACGAATATTTACAGCAAAATTGCCTTAAGGTAGTTAAAGTTACCTAAAGCCGAATTTTTAATACTTTTAATTGGTTAATAACTTTCCCAGTACTGTTTTTCCAACAATGTTGATATTCAAACTTACGCTGTGGGTTTATCCCCAAGCTCAGTTAGCCTGCTAATAGCTATTAAATAGTGTCTGTATAAAGGGATTAAGTTAATCTGGGCTGGATAAAAGAAAATGCCTAAATCTGAGCCTAATGATGTGCTAATTATATTACGCCGATAGAATAGAGTAACCGTAGATATACGTCGGTACTTGAGATGCGGCGTCTGCTCATATGCATTTTCTCAAAAACATGACATTTACACTTAGGATAACGACGCACATGCGCAGTACTGTTTTATACATGATCACCGTGCTTATTTGGGGCTCAACTTGGTTAGCAATTGAATTTCAATTAGGTGATATCCCAGCACAAGTCTCATTAGTTTACCGCTTCGCAATTGCAGCCATTTTAATGTGGGCATACTGTATATTCAAACGCCTAGATATGCGGTTTGTTTGGAGTGATCATTGTTTTTTCTTAATATTAGCGGTATGTAATTTTGGAGGAAATTATCTGATCCTCTATTGGGCTCAAAATTACCTTACATCTGCGATGGCATCTATCGCTTTTTCAACTTTGTTGTTGATGAACATTATTAATACGCGAATATTTTTCGGTCGGGTAATTGCAAAACGTATCTATGTTGGAGCTGGATTGGGTGTAATTGGTTTAGGCGCGTTGTTTTGGCCTGATATCAAAAGCCTCGATTTTGCCAGCGATGCCATGCTCGGATTAGGCTTAGCGTTAGGGGGAACATTTATGGCTTCGTTGGGCAACATGGCCAGTGTACGTAATTCAGCTTGTAAGATAGGTGTAATGCAGGGCAACGCCTGGGGAATGTTATACGGTGCCTTAGCGCTAATTTGCGTCGTGCTCTTTACTGGTGTCGAATTTAAATTCTCAATGAAACCGAGCTATGTATTGTCGTTAATTTATCTTGCTCTGTTTGGCACTGTTATCGCTTTTGCATGTTATTTCGTATTGCTACGGGATATAGGCCCAGAAAAGGCCAGTTATTCGATAGTGTTATTCCCGTTTGTGGCCGTTGCGCTCAGTACCTTATATGAAGGATTTGAATGGCATATTAATACCGTACTGGGGTTTGTATTAGTTATCATCGGTAATGCCATCGTGCTGACGCCCATGGCTCAAATTCGACATTGGTTTCTGCATCGAAAGCAGCGAAAAGACGTATCGTGAGCTAAATAGTGGTTAACTAACTATTTAGCCCTATGTAGACGGATGGCGATAATCAATCCCAGTACAGTGACAAGCCAAGCGGTCAAATTACCGAAATATCGATAAGGTGTTATACCACTTACCCGTTGTATTTTATCAGTGAGTACCGCCGTTTCGAATTGGGGTAAACGACTTTGAATGGCACCGCTGGCGTCGATAAACGCTGTGATACCGTTATTAGTAGCGCGCAGTACAGGAAGCCCGAACTCCTTAGCCCTGACCTGAGCGATTTCAAGATGTTGAGCTGGGCCATGAGAATGACCAAACCAAGCATCGTTACTCACGGTGATAATAAAATCTGTTTTCGCGTATAGATTTTCGCGTATTTGATTAGGAAAAACAATTTCAAAGCACAAAGCGGGAGCGAAATAAAAGCCATTTGACACCAGGTTTGCCTGTTGATAATCCCCTCTGGTAAAAGATGACATAGGCAAGTCAAAAATTGGCGCCAAACCACGCAACCAATCCTCTAATGGAATATATTCCCCTACGGGTAACAGATGGTGTTTGTCGAAACGATTTGATTGGGGATATTGGTAGTGTCCTTTGGTGTCAGTATGCTCTTTCAAACCCACGCCTATAATGCTGTTGTAAGCTTGACGAGTTTCAAAATTATAATTAACAATGCCCGTCAGTAGCCCCGTTTTGTGCTGTGCGGCTTCTTCGTCAAGTTGTGTAAGATAATCTACCGCTATGGGTTCAAGTTGCGGAATAGCTGCCTCAGGCCAGATAATGACTTGATTATCCCAATGGGCTTCCGTCAATTCGAGATACTTCTTCATTGTCGGCCAATCCTGCTCAGGTGCCCAGCGGATCTCTTGGGCGATATTGCCTTGCACCATAGCGATTTTAACCGGTTCACCGGTTGGCACAACCCACTTATAGGTATTGAGTACCCAGCCGCTTAAATAGAGTGACGCACAGAGTAGCATTGGTGCTATATAACGTTTGTGCATCAACCAAATCGCAGATGCAGCACAGAGCGCCATCAGCAGTGCGCTAACGCCAAATTCACCTATCACTGGCAACCAGCCAGACAAAGGGCTATTCATTTGACTGTAACCGATTGATAACCAAGGAAAGCCTGTTAATACTATGCCTCTAGCCCATTCGCATAGTAGCCATACGAATGGCAGTGTAAGGCCCCAAACATTAGGCGAAAAGTAACGCCTAGCTAACTTGCTAAAGATCATGGGGTATAGTGATAAATAACTGCACAGTAAAAGCATTAAGCCAAGCGATCCCACAAGAGGCAACCCGCCAAAATCTGCGATGCTTACATGTACCCAGCTAATTCCAGCACCAAACCAACCTAAACCAAAACTAAAACCTACTTTAGCAGCTTGATCAACTCGCGCTTTATACAGGAGACACAAATACCCAGTGAGGGCGATGGGCATAACCGCCCAATAAGAAAAAGGAGCATAGCTTAAGGTTAAGCTTGCTCCAGTAAGAAGTGATAAAAAGTACAGCATGCGGGTTATGGCACCTATTCTTCAGAGTGGGGAAGGGTTACCTTTAATTGGATCAGGCGACGAGAATCTGAGTTGGATACGGTAAAAATGAATCCATTAATACTGACTTTCTCATCACGCATCGGCATATGACCAAATGCCTTAAGAACGATGCCGCCTATGGTATCGGCTTCTTCCTCATCAAATGACGTTTTAAAAAAGTCATTAAAATCTTCAAGTTCAGTAAGCGCTTTGACCGAATACGTATGCTTATTCAGCGCACGAATATTATCGCTAATAATTTCTTCGGCGTCATGTTCATCTTCGATTTCTCCGACAATAAGTTCAAGAATATCTTCGATGGTAACAAGACCTGATACACCGCCATATTCATCGACGACAATAGCCATATGGAAACGCTTTTGTTGAAACTCTTTTAACAGTACATCTACGCGTTTACTTTCTGGAACAATAACCGCTGGGCGCAACACATTCTTAAGCTCTAACTCTTTACCGGGTATAAAGGCATATTTCAGTAAATCTTTGGCGAGTACAATACCTTCGATATGATCTTTGTCTTCACTTATTACGGGAAATCGCGAGTGCGCAGAATCAAGCATAATAGGTAAGAATTTATCGACCGTTTCGGTGATGTCGATGGTGGTCATTTGAGCGCGAGGTATCATAATTTCTCTGACACGCATTTCGCTCACTTCCATGACGCCTTCGATCATCTCTCGCGTTTCTTGATTAATGACTTCTCGTTGTTCTGCATCAATGATGACAGAGAAGAGTTCGTCTTTGTTTTTCGGTTCTCCCGTGAATGATTGGACTATTTTATCCAACCAACCTTTGTTGGAAGAACCGTTTGTAGATGGGGGGTTATCTTCGCTCATGATCTCGTTAAATTATGGTTTGAATGACTATCATCATTGATCTTGGTAAGGGTCGTCAATCGAAAACTGTTTAAGAATTTCGACTTCTAGGTCTTCCATCTCTTGTGCTTCATCATCCTTTATGTGGTCAAAGCCCAACAAATGCAAGGTTCCGTGCACTACCATATGGGCCCAATGATGATGTAACGCTTTGTTTTGGTCATTGGCTTCTTGTGACACTACACTAGCACAAATAATAAGATCGCCAAGTAAGTTCATACTAATACCAGCAGGTGCCTCAAAAGGGAACGACAATACATTGGTTGGTTTGTCTTTGCCCCGATAGGCCAAATTGAGCGCTTGGCTCTCTAGTACGTCAACAATGCGCACTGTCACTTCATTTTCAGGTATATTCTGCTGGGTGAACACGGCCTCTAGCCATGACTGTACGTCATCGGCTAGAGGTAAATTCGGCGCATCAGATGCAATTTGTAAATCGAGTAGCGCGTTCACTATTGAGGACTTTGCTGACTAGAGTGCTCAGCCTTCTTTTCCAGACGAATACGTTCTTGCTGTGCTTCGTAATCTTCGTAAGCCATTACGATCCTTGCTACTACAGGATGCCTTACAACATCATTGGCATTAAAAAAGTTAAATGAAATATCATTCACTTCTTTCAATACTTCAATGGCATGGCGTAAACCTGAGCGCGTTCCCCGAGGTAGATCTACTTGGGTGATATCGCCGGTAATGACTGCTCTGGAGTTAAAGCCAATACGGGTTAGAAACATTTTCATCTGCTCAACTGTCGTATTTTGGCTTTCATCAAGGATGATAAAGGCATCGTTTAAGGTACGACCGCGCATGTAGGCAAGAGGTGCTACTTCTATGACATTACGTTCAATAAGTTTTTCGACTTTTTCAAAGCCGAGCATCTCAAACAATGCGTCGTAAAGCGGACGTAGATAAGGGTCGACTTTTTGCGACAAATCACCAGGCAAAAAACCTAGCTTTTCACCAGCTTCAACGGCGGGGCGGGTTAGTAGAATACGGCGAACCTCTTGACGTTCTAATGCGTCAACTGCCGCGGCTACTGCTAGATAGGTTTTACCTGTACCCGCTGGACCGACGCCAAAACTAATATCATGGGTTAATATATCGGAAACATATTTTGACTGATTTGGATTACGCGGTTTGATTACCCCGCGTTTGGTTTTAATGTGCACTTCTTTACTGTAATGACCGGCTTGCGCACGTTCTAGGCACTTAGCTTCTTGAATTGCTAAGTGTACATGTTCAGATTCCAAATCAGGAATTTCACCGCGTATCGGTTGGGTTTCAATATAAAGCAGTTTTAATAGCTGAGCAGCACCGCTGGATTGAAGTGGTTCGCCCGTGACTTTAAATTCGTTATTGCGATAGGTTATTTCTACCCCAAGTCGACGTTCTATTTGCTTAATATTGTCATCTAATGGACCACATAAACTAGCTAAACGCTTATGATCAGATGGCTCTAACGCTATTTCATTACTGATAAGTTTGCTCAATCGTTCTCTCTCGGTTGTTAATATTTGATCAATGTGCCGGTACAAACTGGGCAACGCCTAAGGCATCGGTTTTATTCGTTTGCTTAGCTAAAATAGCTTGCGGCGCAACATTGATGCGTAAATTCATATCCGCTTCTTTACGCAGCACGTGTCCACGCAAAGAGTTGGCAAAGACATCGGTGATTTTAACATCGACAAACCCACCAATCATGTCTGGCGTGCCTTCAAAGTTAACGACACGGTTGTTTTCGGTACGTCCAGAAAGCTCCATCGGATTTTTCTTAGACGGTCCTTCAACGAGGATACGTTGTTCGCTGTCTACCATATTTCTCGCAATGCGCAGTGCTTGCTGGGTAATACGGTTTTGCAATAACTGTAAACGTTCCTTTTTTGTTTCTTCGGTTACATCATCGGGTAAATCAGCTGCAGGGGTACCCGGACGTGCGCTATAAATAAAACTAAAACTTAAGTCAAAGTCCATAGCTTGAATTAAATCCATTGTCGCTTCGAAATCAGCGTCAGTTTCGCCAGGGAAACCGATAATGAAATCAGAAGACATACTTAAATTTGGACGTATTTTTTTCAACTTACGGATTTTTGACTTGTACTCTATTGCGGTATGGCCACGTTTCATTAAATTCAAGACACGGTCAGCACCTGATTGAACGGGCAGATGCAGATGGTCAACTAATTCTGGAATAGCGGCATAGGCGTCGATAATGTCGTCAGTGAATTCAACTGGGTGCGATGTAGTGTAACGGATTCGATCAATACCATCGATTGACGCAACCATCTCAAGTAGTTCAGCGAACGTACAAACGGCGCCGTCATGATGAGGACCGCGAAACGCATTGACGTTTTGTCCAAGTAAATTGACTTCCCGAACACCTTGTTCAGCTAGTTGTGCCACTTCTAACAACACATCGTCTACCGGACGGCTGACTTCTTCGCCACGGGTATAGGGTACAACGCAAAATGTACAATACTTAGAGCAACCTTCCATAATGGAAACAAACGCGGTGGGGCCGTCTGCTTTTGGTTCAGGTAAACGATCAAATTTCTCAATTTCAGGAAAACTGATATCAATGACCGATGAACTACCACCTTTAATCTGATTAATCATCTCGGGTAGACGATGCAGCGTTTGTGGACCAAACACTAAATCGACAAATGGCGCACGTTGGCGAATAACTTGTCCTTCTTGGGAAGCAACACAGCCGCCCACGCCAATGATTAATTCTGGTTTGTCTTTTTTAAGATTTTTCCATCGGCCTAGTTGATGAAAAACTTTCTCTTGGGCTTTTTCACGAATGGAGCAGGTGTTTAACAAAATCACATCGGCTTCTTCCGCAGTGTCTGCAACTTGGTATCCATGGGTAGAATCCAGTAAGTCAGCCATTTTCTGCGAGTCATACTCGTTCATCTGACAGCCCCAAGTTTTTATAAAAAGTTTTTTAGTCATAACGCCGTGTACTTACCTTTGATGTGAAATCTCTGCTAAAAAAAACAATGCAATCTTGTAATGCCCAATTTAGAAAATGCATTTTAAGCGTGGTCCAAATTAATTGAGCAAAATCGAACCGCGTATTTTACGGGTAATTGTGTCACTAGGCTAGTTTTATCAGGCAATAATGACACAAAAATCCGTCAAATTAGGTGGGGTGTTAAGGATTTACTATCTAAACAGTTGCATCATCGCAATCGAGTCGTTGGGTGGATTAAATCGTAAGTTGAATAGTTATGCAATTCGCTAACACAGTCTTCCGTACTAAGGAATATTCACTTTTGACGTTAGGTTTAAAATAATGGTAGCTGGCTACTTATTTTATGGGTCTACCCAAGCGTTATCAGCCTTGCTATTCTTGCGTCTTAGGATATTTCAAAGGCTCAATAAATGAACAACTTACATGCTATTTCAATTGGTGATATTCAAGTAGCCAACAATAAACCATTCGTACTTTTTGGTGGAATGAATGTATTAGAATCCCGTGATATGGCTATGCGCATCGCAGAGCATTATAAAGAAATTACCAGTAAACTTGGCATCCCTTACGTTTTCAAAGCATCATTTGATAAAGCAAATCGCTCATCTGTGAACTCTTATCGGGGACCGGGCATGGAAAAAGGCCTAGAGATTTTTGCTGAAATTAAAGCGGCTTTCGATGTCCCCCTGATTACAGATGTGCACGAAGTTGCTCAAGCCGCTCCAGTAGCGGAAGTTGTCGATGTGATCCAATTACCGGCCTTTTTAGCACGTCAAACAGATCTTGTCGTGGCAATGGCGAAAACCAACGCCATCATCAATGTCAAAAAACCACAGTTTTTGGCGCCTCACGAAATGCGCCACATCATTAATAAATTCATGGAAGCAGGTAACGACAAAATCATCCTGTGTGAACGAGGTTCAAGCTTTGGTTATAACAATTTAGTAGTCGACATGCTGGGAATGGACGAAATGAAGCAATATGCTCCCGTGATATTCGATGCCACGCATGCATTGCAAAAGCCTGGTGGAAGAACAGATTCTGCTGATGGACGACGTGCACAAGCTGCACAGTTAGCGCGAAGTGGAATGGCACTTGGTCTAGCGGGTTTATTTATTGAGGCGCATCCTAACCCAAATGAAGCAAAGTGTGATGGACCCTGTGCCTTGTCCTTGGACAAACTAGAACCTTATTTACAGCAGATGCTTGCGTTAGATGAGTTAGTGAAGGGGTTCGCACCACTGGATACCAGTGCAAATTAGTAAATAGCGCAGGGCGGAGAGGTTTTGGGCATATGGGATGTATTCCATATACCCAGAACGTCTAGATAATAATACGTTAATGCTTTAAATGATTAACCTAGGGTTATTCTGATAACGTCGCAGTTTGTGGGGCGTTGCCACCACGTTCTTTATTAGCTAAGGCAACAGCTTGTTGACCCTGAGCGTTAAGGCTCTCTTCAAGACTCGCAATGATTTTGTTTAATCCTTGCGAACTGTTGCTGCTGCTAATGTCTGCTAACATGCTTTGAAGACTAGCTTCGATTTGCTCGCTAACGTACATAGAGGTAAGGTCGAATTCTTGGGCAAAAGACTGTTGACTGAATACTAATGCAAATAAACTGCTTAAAACTAAATTTTTACGATTTTTCATGATTGTCACCTAAAGTATATTAATGTTTTATGTAAACATGTTCACCTAAATGTTAAATAAACACGCATTATGTTAACCCTTGTTTTAAAAGGGCTTTTATCTTTGACGGATTAAATAATATACAATTTTGACGAGTTAATAAAATGACAATAACTATCGTGATGGATTAGAAAAACTAATGGTGATACAATTTTATGAAATTCACCCTTCAGTAGATTTATGAGTCGCAGATTACCTCCTCTTAATGCGTTGAAAGCGTTTGAAGCCGCTGCGCGTCATTTGAGCTTTACACGAGCTGCAGATGAATTATTTGTTACTCAAGCCGCGGTGAGCCACCAAATAAAATCGCTAGAAGAATTTTTATCAATGAAATTGTTTATGCGTAAAAACCGCTCTTTGTTGCTTACTGAAGAAGGACAGAGTTATTACCTCGATTTAAAAGATATTTTTCAAGCGATGCATGAAGCAACGCAGCGGCTGCTAGCCAGAGGTGAAAAAGGGGCTATTACCGTTGCTTTACCTCCCAGCTTTGCTATTCAATGGTTAGTGCCGCGTTTGAATCAGTTCAGTCAATCAAACCCTGATATTGATATACGAATAAAAGCAGTGGACTTCGATGAAGGCTTTTTAACAGACGATGTTGATGTTGCTATTTATTATGGTCGCGGGAAGTGGCCCAATGTATATGCGCAAAAACTGCATACTGAATATTTAACACCTGTTTGTTCACCGTTGTTATTTCAAGGTCAAAAACCTTTAGATAAGCTAGAGGATTTGCGTCATCATTTATTGCTCCATGACTCGTCACGAGAGGCTTGGAAGAATTGGATTAAACACTTTAAGATCCCAGGCATCAATGTTAACCAAGGCGCGATTTTTAGCCATTCCATGTTAGTTCTACAAGCTGCAGCTTTAGGTCAGGGGATTGCGCTTGGTCATAGTGTGCTTGCACGCCCAGAAATAGAGTCAGGTCGTTTGGTCTGTCCTTTTGATGAACGCTTGATTGCGACAAACGCGTATTATGCGGTTTGCCACCAATCACAGGCCGATTTGGGTAAAATAGTGGCTTTCTTTCAATGGTTGCAAAGCCAAGTGCAAGATGAGCAGGAAGACGATGACTTTAATCAATAAAGCCCAAGAGCCTATAGCGCAATTGGTGTTAGCGCACGGCGCTGGCGCTAACATGAACAGTGATTTTATGGCCTTAGTCGCGGCGTTATTTTCACAGCGGCAAATATCTGTTATCCGTTTTGATTTTGAATATATGCAAAAATCGGCTGCATTAAATAGGCGACAACCTCCCGATAGAATGCCAAAATTGCTGTCTTACTTCAGTCATGTTCTTGAGGGGCTCGAATCGTCTTTGCCACTTTTCATTGGTGGTAAGTCCATGGGTGGGCGAGTGGCCACCATGTTACTTGAAGAGTCTAGCGCCATTGCAGCTGTCTGTTTGGGCTACCCGTTTCATCCGCCCGGTAAACTGGATAAATTGCGCACAGAGCATCTATATTCATTGCACAAGCCATTGCTGGTCGTACAGGGCAGTCGTGACACCTTTGGTACACAAGAGGAAGTGACTGACTATGGACTTCCTGAAAACATTGAAACTATTTTTATGGCGGATGGAGATCATAGCTTTAAACCGCGAAAAAAATCTGGATTTACGCAAGAGCAACACATTATTAGTGCAATCGATGCCAGCGCTGAATTTATTCGTCAACAACTGGTGATGCAAAAGTTACAGTCATAATATATCGACTCCTTGATATATTTGAACGAAGGGACATCAGTATGAAGATTTATTTAGTCATTGGTGCGTTTAGTGCCATGCTAGCGGTTATATTGGGAGCGTTCGCAGCCCATGGCCTTAAAAATCAGTTATCCGATAACCTACTTGGTGTATTCCAAACTGGTGTGCAATATCAGATGTACCATAGCCTAGGTTTAATTTTGTTGGTTTTGGTTGCGCAGATTATGCCTAGTCCTCAACTTGCATGGTCGGCAGCATTCATGACCACGGGGATCTTGTTATTCAGCGGTAGTCTATATCTATTGGCCATTACCGGTATTAAATGGTTTGGTCCAATTACGCCAATCGGTGGTCTGTGCTTTATTATTGCATGGGCCATATTCATATTTACAGCAGTTAAAGGGTTAAAATAATTAATGGCGGGTTTAGCATTATATTGTCGTACAGGCTTTGAGAAAGACTTAGCGAATGAAGTAATTGAAAAGAGTGCCGCCCTCAACGTTTTTGGCTATCCAGAGCTAAAGGTCAATAGCGGCTTAGTGCTATTTCATTGTTATCAAGCAGAAGAAGCAGATAAGTTAGTTAAATCGTTGGCGTTGACTAGTTTGATCTTCGCGCGTCAGATATTTGCATTCAGCGAGCGGTGTGAAGCGTTAGATACGAACGACCGTATAGGCCCTATTCTTGACGCTTGTATTGAATTTCCCCAATGTGGAGAATTACGAGTAGAACATGCAGACAGTACAGATGGCCGAGAAATATCAAAATTCTGCCGTAAGATAAGTGTACCACTTAGGCAAACGTTACGTGCAAAAGGTATTTTAACACCACTAGAACACAATAAACTTCCCGTATGTCATGTTTATTTTCAGGATAGTACTACCGCTATCGTGGGTTATTCGTATCCACAAAATAACTCGCCTTATCCATTAGGCATTCTACGTCTTAAGTTCCCAAATGAAGCTCCTAGTCGTTCAACGCTAAAGTTAGACGAGGCATTTCATTTATTTATCCCTAAAAAAGAGCATGGAAAGCGTTTATCTGGCGGATTACATGCGGTTGATTTAGGCGCTTGTCCGGGCGGGTGGACTTATCAGTTGGTTAAACGAGGAATGTTTGTTGAAGCGGTGGACAATGGCGCAATGGATGAAGCATTAATGGCCACGGGACAAGTGCGGTATTGTCCTGAAGATGGCTTTAAATTCCAACCTCGTCGTAATAATGTGTACTGGTTAGTCTGCGACATGATTGAGCAGCCTCAACGGGTGGCAAAATTAATCGCGACTTGGGTCGCAACTAAACGTTGCCAAGAAAGTATATTCAATCTTAAGCTACCGATGAAAAAACGCTATGAATCAGTACAAGAAGCCTTGGCGATAATCGACCAATGTATTGAACAACATCATGCTGGGCCTTATGATTTAAGTGTGAAACATTTATACCATGACCGAGAAGAAGTGACCGTTCATCTAAGATTAAAGCCTTAATTGTCATATGATAAGTGGTCAGGTGAACGAGTTAAAAGACTTAAAAACAATAGCTTAAGCTGCTTGTATTGAACGATTAAAATTGTATTAAGCCAGAATTAATCAGTGCGCAGACGTTAGCTATCAGTATAATAATGAACAGAACATAGACAGTGTAGTGACATTAAATGAAGAACATTGAAATAGAAGATGATTTATACGCTTATATAGCGTCACAGACTCAACATATAGGTGAGACGGCATCAGATATATTACGTCGTATCGTCATGCCAGAAAATGGTATACAAAAACCAACGTTAAAAACTGCGGTCAGTGTGCCCACGGCGCCTAGCGGAAACGTTTTTACTCAGGTTACCACTGAACAATTGCTTGAATACCCTAAAATGGTAGAACGTTTTTTGAAAATTTTATCGGTACTTGAAAGCATCCACGGTGCCCAATTCGATGAAGTACTCACGCTAAGTGGCAGAAATAGAGTGTACTTTGCTAAAGACAAAGACACCTTGTTACAAGCCAGCAGTGTGACAAACCCAAAACAGATAGGCGAATCTGAATTTTGGGTCATGACCAACAACAATACGGCTAAAAAAGCATCGCTTATTAAAGAAGTCGCTGAAGTATTAGGCTACAGCTCTAATGATGCTCAACGTTTAGCCGTGTTATTCGCCCCGGAATTATATGAAGACTAACTAAAGGATCTATATGGCTATTCACTCAGAAGCAGGTAAACCAGCATCACAAGAACAACTCGTAAACGTTGCTCAATTAATTAGTGCCTATTACAGCAATAAACCTGACAAAAGTGACGTGAGCCAAGCGGTTACTTTTGGTACATCTGGACATCGCGGAAGTTCTTTTAAAAGTACTTTCACTGATACCCATATTGCAGCAATTAGCCAAGCATTAGCAGAATACCGTCAAGCCAATAATATCAATGGTCCGATGTATGTGGGCATGGATACACACGCACTTTCAGAAGCCGCATTTACGACCGCAATCGAAGTGCTGGCTGCTAATGAGGTCAAGTTAGTTGTTCAATTAGACCGAGGCTATACACCTACCCCTGTGATCAGCCATGCAATTCTTGGGTATAACGAAGGTAAAACGTCAGGTTTGTCTGATGGCGTTGTGATTACACCTTCGCATAATCCACCGGAAGACGGAGGTTTCAAATATAATCCTCCTCATGGCGGTCCTGCCGACAGTGATGTTACGAATCTTATCCAAGCAAGAGCAAACGAGTTGATTCAAGCTGATTTACAAGGTGTGAAACGCATGTCATATCAAGTGGCGTACGACACTGGCTTAGTTCAAGAAGTCGACTTCTCTGATGATTATATAGCGCAACTTGATCAAGTCATTGACATGGAAGCCATTGCCAAGGCTGGTTTAAAGCTTGGAACTGATCCACTAGGTGGTGCAGGTCTTTATTATTGGGATAAAATATCCAAGCGATATGGCCTTAATATTGAAGTGGTTAATCTTAAAGTTGATCAACAATTCGGGTTTATGCACCGTGATAAAGATGGCAAGTTACGCATGGACTGCTCTTCACCTTATGCTATGGCGGGGTTAATTGATCTAAAAGACCGATTCGATTTAGCGTTTGGTAATGATCCCGACTTTGATCGTCACGGTATCGTGACCAAAACAGCCGGTTTGATGAATCCTAACCATTATCTTGCTGTGGCAATTGAGTATTTATATTCTCATCGAAAAGATTGGCCTGCTGGCTTAAAGGTAGGAAAAACCCTTGTTTCTAGCAGTATGATTGACCGTGTTGCACAAGATGGAGGGTTAACTGTTGCTGAGATGCCGGTAGGATTTAAGTGGTTTGTTCAAGGAATGCTCAACAGCGAATTTGGCTTTGCTGGTGAAGAAAGCGCCGGTGGCATATTTTTACGACGCAACGGCAAGCCGTGGGCGACAGATAAAGACGGTATCATTCTGTGTTTGTTAGCGGCAGAGATATTGGCTGTTACGGGTAAAGATCCAAGCGAACATTATCAAACACTTACTGAAAAATTTGGTTCACCTTTGTACACGCGTATCGATGTGCCAGCAACTCATGCTCAAAAACAAGCACTGAGTAAAGCAGACAAAAATGCGATTACGTCAACCGAGTTAGCAGGGGAGCCTATTGTTTCTATACAGACACACGCGTCTGGAAACAACGCTGCGATTGGTGGCGTTAAAGTTGCTACTGAGAATGGTTGGTTTGCTGCTCGTCCTTCAGGAACCGAAGAAATATATAAAATTTACGCAGAGAGCTTTAATGGTGAAAAGCACTTACAACTTTTGATCGATGAAGCACAAAAACTTGTGGCGCGTATATTTGCAAACGTTACGTGATATTTATGTAAACTAAATGTTTTTTAATAAACATTGAAAGGTGGTTGAATACGTATTCAACCGCCTTTTTTGTTTTGTTAACATTATTTTAACAGAATATTTCCGATTTACCTGCTAAAACTATCCTCAGTTTACTTTTGTAATTTTATTACGAGTTTTATCGTTAGGATATTAACCGTTTTATAACATGTATGGATTGAGGTAACACAATGACCGTAAAACCTGTGAAGCGCACCCCCAAGAAAGCTGCGGCAAGTCCCGCAGGGCTCAATAAAAACGAACTGAAGGCGGCTATCGTCAAGCATTTACATTGTTCTTTGGGTACAGACGAAAACAAAGCGAATAATCATGCATGGTGGAAGGCTACCTGTGCTTCTGTGCAAGAACATGTGCTCGAAGGGCTGCGTAAAACACAAAAATCTCATTATATGAATGATACTCGTGCCGTTCATTATTTTTCAGCTGAATTTTTAATGGGTCGGTTAACCTCGAACAACTTACATAATTTAGGCCTTTTTGAACCGACTGAAAAAGCATTAAATGAATTAGGCGTAAACCTAACGGACATTATGGAAGAAGAGCAAGATATGGCCTTGGGCAACGGCGGCTTGGGACGTCTTGCCGCATGTTTTATAGACTCACTTGCTACCCTAGATTTGCCTGCTGTCGGTTACGGTTTGCATTACGAGCATGGTTTGTTTCGTCAAGAAATACAAAATGGTGAACAAATAGAACGTCCGGACAGCTGGCGTGATTACGGAAATCCTTGGGAGATTTGCCGTCCTGAATCTATTCAAGACATTCCGTTATTTGGATATGTTGAAACAAAATACGGTGAAAATGGCCGTATAAATAAAGAATGGCACCCAGGACTTATCGTAAAAGGCTTACCGTGGGATATTCCGGTAGTAGGGTACGGCGGTAAGACGGTAAACGTTTTGCGTTTATGGCAAAGCCAAGCATCAGATTATTTTAACTGGGATGTGTTTAATGCAGGGGGGTATGTTGATGCCCAAAAAGAAAATGTTCAAGCCGAAACGATCTCAAAAGTATTGTATCCCAATGATGAAACGGAAGTCGGTAAAGAGCTACGCCTTATTCAACAATACTTTTTCAGCGCATGTTCACTAAAGGATATCATTCGTCGTTATAAACGTGCTCATGGTGATGATTGGAGTCGTTTTTCAGAGCAAGTTGTTATCCAGCTTAACGACACACATCCTGCCGTAGCCATCCCGGAACTTATGCGTATATTGATCGATCGAGCGGAGCTTGATTGGGAATATGCCTGGAGTATTTGTAGCAAAACATTTGCTTATACCAACCATACTTTACTGCCTGAGGCATTAGAGAAATGGCCTGCTCGTATGTTTGAAAAAATATTGCCACGCCATTTAGAAATCATTTATGAAATCAATCATAGGTTTATGGATGAAGTAGATGCTGTATGGCCGGGTAATAATGCTATTAAACAGAAGTTGTCCATTATCGAAGAGGGTAATGAAAAAATGGTCCGCATGGGTAACTTATCGGTTATTGGGTCCTTTGCGGTCAATGGCGTAGCAGAAATCCACTCTGAATTAGTGAAAAAAGATCTCTTCCCAGAGTTTAACAAAATGTGGCCTGGTAAATTGACCAACGTAACAAACGGAATTACTCCACGTCGCTGGTTAAAGGCTTGTAATCCTGCGTTGTCTCACTTGATTGATGGGAAAATCGGCCAAGATTGGCCATTACATCTAGATAAGTTACAAGATCTGGCTAAGTTTGCCGATGATGCTAAATTTCAAAAACAGTTTATGAATATTAAGCACGACAACAAGGTAAAACTGACGCAAGAAGTGCTTAAGCTAACAGGGATAGAAATTGATCCAAGCGCAATATTTGATATTCAAATTAAGCGATTACATGAATACAAGCGTCAACATTTAAACCTTTTGCATATCATGGCCTTGTACCGTCGCTTATTAGCCAACCCTAACTATGACATACATCCAAGGGTATTTTTGTTTGGTGCTAAAGCAGCGCCCGGCTATAAATTGGCTAAGGACATTATATTTGCGATCAACAAAGTAGCAGACAAGATAAACAATGACCATCGCGTTAATCATAAATTAAAGGTTGTTTTCCTACCAAATTATCGTGTGAGTTTAGCTGAGAAAATGATACCCGCAGCGGACATTTCTGAGCAAATATCGACAGCAGGTAAAGAGGCCTCAGGCACAGGTAACATGAAGTTATCTTTAAATGGAGCGCTAACCGTTGGCACGTTAGATGGTGCGAATATTGAAATTGCTGAGGAAGTAGGCGACGAGAACATCTTTATATTTGGCCTGACAGTCAATGAAATAGAAGCGCTTGAACTAAAGGGCTACAACCCGTTTGACTATTACGACAACAATAGTGAACTCAAAGCGGTTCTTGATTGGTTAGACAGTGACTACTTTACCCCGGGCAAGCCTGGTGCTTTGTCTTCATTAAAGCGCAGTATGCTAGAAGGTGGTGACCCTTATAAGGTACTGGCGGATTTCGCTTCATACAGCGACGCCCAAGCGCTTGCTGATAAAGCCTATAAAGACAAAGACAGATGGGCGAAGATGGCTATTTTAAATACGGCGCGTATGGGTAAATTTACCTCTGACCGTTCTATTAAGGATTATGTAGAACGTATCTGGAAACTTACACCCTGCCAAGTGGAATAGTAATATAGCTTTAGTACTTTTAACGACAGAATGGCTTTAACCCCAGCCATTTTCCTGTAGACTAAGGTCGTATATGGAAAGCTCAAAGTGAATTTTGGGCTTTTATTCCTATTAAAAATAGACACTTAGTGTCTGAAGTATTTGGGGTTCATATAGCTGCATGATACCAGTCCATGATTCGTTACGAACGTTACCTAATCGTCATGTGTTCTTAAAACAAATTGACGAAATGCTTAAGAGCCATCCTCATCACTCTATGCTGTTAATTGATGTGGTACGCTTTTCCGACGTCAGTAGTAGTTTTGGTTATGAACTCGGTGACGAATTGCTGCTCAATATAGCTAACCGTATAAGTTATTTGTTCGCTGGTCATGATGCGCATCTAGGGCGTATCAGTGGCGATATTTTTGGTTTGGTAATACCCGGTAAGTTTAGCCAGGTGCAGTTACAGCGTTTCTATATTCATCTTATCGAACATTTCAAGACGCCAATCGCAGTGGGTGACCATTCTTTTATTGCAGATTTTAATGTAGGCGGAGTGTCGAATGAAGAGTCTGAAATAGCAGCCAGTCAGTTTTTCACTCGAGTAGAAGCCGCACTTAAACAAGCTAAGCAAAATCGTTACGATAATTTCTGTTATATGAGCTTAATTGATAAGCCAGATAACAGCAGATCAATCACCTTAAAGGCAGACTTAAAACGTGCTTTAGCCCAAGAAGAGCTTGAGATTTATTACCAGCCAAAAGTTAATCTACGTACGTTACAAATTACAGGGGCTGAGTGTTTATTGCGCTGGAATCATCCGCTTGACGGAATTTTGTTTCCAGGCGCATTAATCGAAGCTGCTGAATCATACAATATGATGAACGAAATGGGCTACTGGGTATTAGAGGCTGCATTTAAAGGAGCTAAACACCTTTGCGATCTCAATATACACTTAAAGCTATCCGTTAATATGTCACCGACACAACTTTACGATCCTAACTTTGTCGATCAGTTAGCTGAGTTTGCACGTATATATGAAGTTGACTTGCGCCGGATTGAAATTGAATTAACCGAGGATGTGGCGCTCTCTAATTCCTTTGTGGTGACATCACAACTTACTCAAATCCGCGCACTGGGTGTATCTGTGGCCATAGATGACTTTGGAAAAGGCTATTCCAATCTCGCTTATATGCGCAATATAGAATTGGACACCATAAAAATAGATAAAACGTTTGTTATGGAATTAGCCGAAAGTCCAATTAACCGAGCCGTAATTGAGGCGTCTAAATTGATCGCTACAGCAGCGAAGTGTGAAGTCGTTGCTGAGGGAATTGAAAATATTCATCAACTCCATATATTGCGTGAAATAGGCATTGTGGAAGGGCAAGGCTTTTTATTTTCCCGTGCTGTGCCATTGGAAGACTTTATCACGTTAACCCATCAAGATTTTATGGTCGGTAATTCTCATGTGCGTTCAGTTGATTCTGCTAAGTCAGTAAGTCATTTCAATTAGCCACTGGCCTTTGTATTATACGAATATTAAAGGTATAGGACAGTCGAGTCATATAGAGCATTTATGCAAATACAAGATATCAATGCAATGATTAATCATTTACGTGAGACAGGGCAGTTTTTAGCACTGTCGCGCAGTCAACCTACTGTGTTCAAAGAGGGTACAACCTTTTCATTAGATAATGGTACAAAGGTGAACGTACTAGGGCCTGGTGTTCTTTCTTTTACACCACAGGTACCAAGTGGTAAAGCCATCGTTCTGTCGAGTGGGATCCATGGAAATGAAACTGCGCCCATTGAGATATGTGAAAAATACGTAGTCGATATTTTGATGGAGAAAATAACCGTAGCCCATAGAGTACTGTTTATCTTTGGTAATTTACCCGCTATGGATAGTGCCACGCGGTTTATCGATGAAAATTTGAATCGCCTGTTTAGTGGTGCACATACACGCCCTGAAGTGAATCAAAATAGCTATGAATGCTCAAGAGCAAAAGAATTAGAACAATTCGTCAGTCATTTTTTTATGGCTGGGGATCATTCAGAAGAACGTTATCACTATGATTTGCACACGGCTATTCGTCCCTCGAAGAATGAAAAATTTGCTGTATATCCCTATCTCCATGGCAAAGCCCATAGTAAAGAACAGTTAAGTTTTTTGCTTGCCTGTGGCGTTGATACTTTTTTACTTTCTGGTAGTACAACGACTACCTTTAGTTATTACTCTTCGCAAAAGTTTGACGCTCACGCTTTTACTGTAGAGCTGGGTAAAGTGCAGCCATTTGGACATAATGATATGTCACGCTTTAGTCAAGTTAGAGACACTATGGAACGCTTTATTTGCGGACGAAGCATTGAGAGTAAACCATTTAAAAATAGCGATTTTTCAATCTATCAAGTGAATCAGGTGATCAATAAAAGTCAGCATGACTTTACCTTGGATTTTTCTGATGATTTACCAAATTTTAGCGATTTTCCAGCGGGTACACTATTGGCTCATGAGACAGGGGCTGAGTATCGCACGGCTCACGATGGCGAAGCGGTTGTGTTTCCTAATGCAAACGTGGCAATTGGCCAACGCGCAATTTTAACGGTTATTCCTACAACGCTAAATTGATTAGCGGTGGTTTTGTTACAAATATGTGTAAAAGCACAATACGTAATCACCAGATTTTTTGCTAACGTTGGTACTAAGTAGTCAATTCACTAAAACAAGGATAGCAACATGATAATGACAACAACCCCGAGCATTGAAGGGAAAAAAATTGAGCGTTATTGCGGCATTGTTGTGGGGGAAGCAGTAATGGGCGCAAATGTATTTAAAGATATCTTCGCCGCTATTCGGGATGTCGTCGGTGGACGCTCAGGTGCGTATGAAGATGAGTTAACTAACGCCCGACAAATTGGATTTCGTGAACTAGAAGCAGAAGCGCGTGCAATGGGTGCAAATGCCGTTGTTGGAATCGATATTGATTACGAAGTAGTTGGTAAGGGCGGCAGTATGTTGATGGTAAGTATCAGTGGAACCGCCGTAAAGTGTGATGATCTTTAGCTAACTACTATAGCTGATTGATCCCATGATTTAACATGTGGCGGTGAATTTCCCTTTAGTAACTAGTTACTAGTCAATTAGCGGTGAACCTAAGACGTTTCAGCACGCACCAGTAGTCAACATTTGAGAACCGTTATTTAGGAAACGTTTATGATTCGGGAAATATATTTAGCCTATAGCGCACTGTCTACTACTTGCTTTCCCAGTCATCATCATCGTCAAAATTTTTATTGTTGTCTTTACTTGGCTTAGGTAACTTGGCTTTTGCACTTTGCTGCAATAAAAATATATTGCCGAGAATAAAGCCCAGTACGATAACGATGATGGCGACGACGATCCAAATATTCATGATTTATCCGATTGTTAGGCTGATGCGCATGATTTACGCATCTATGCCACGATTGAGTATGTACTTGTGATAAATCATTGGCAATCGACATAACACATAGTCTTGCCCGCTGATGGCTTCTTTGGTAATTAAAGCTTGTAACGCACCTAATGTTTGTAGTTGCTGTATCTTATGCGCCACAGGCTGAAAACTAATATGCCATGGTTCAGCTGAAACACCTCCATTATAAAAAGAGTAGGGCAGATAAAAATCAAATTTTTCGGCATTCCCAGTTAACCACTCACTAAGTGCACCACAAGGGCCATTGCGACTATATTCATCGGGCACGAGTTGTAATTTTTTACCTGAACGCTCTATGCCCCTACGGTCAAATATATCTAAGTCTGTGCCCCAGTGATGACGGCTTGCTCCAGGCAACGCAGACCATGTTAATATTGCGGCTAATTTTTTCTCTTCAGACAAGCTAGCGTTATCAAGCAAGCTACCATTAGACGAGTAAAGAGGCCGTAATCCCTGCCATTTCTGATCCCATATAAATTTCTGTCTCTCAAAGTTTCGATAGCTACTGGCAATGTTGATGTTAATGTTGTCTTTTTTAGCTGCTTTTTGCATCAACAGAAAAGCATTATAGGTTTGTTTTTCAAGGCGATGACCGTCTTGTGCTTCGCACAAGTGCGAAGCATCAAGACCTAACGCATGCTGAGTTGTTATCAAGCTAACAGCCTTTCTAGAATGCCTTCATAGATTTTTGCTAATTCAGCTAAATCGGTAATTTTGACATTTTCATCAATTTTGTGGATTGTCGCATTCACTGGTCCTAATTCAATAACTTGTGCGCCGGTAGGGGCAATAAAACGTCCGTCTGAGGTACCACCGGCAGTGGACAGTTGTGTTTCTCTGCCAGTGACTGCTTTTATAGCGCCTTTGGTTGCTTCAACTAATTTACCTGAATCGGTCAAAAAAGGTTGACCATTAAATGTCCAGTTAATGAGATAGTCAAAGTCGTACTTATCTAAGATACTTGTAACGCGCCCTATTAGTTGCTGGTCAGTCACTTCAGTAGAGAATCGAAAATTAAAACAAGCTGCTAAATCACCTGGGATGACATTTCCTGCACCGGTACCTGAGTTGATATTCGATACTTGAAAACTGGTCGGCGGGAATGAAGCATTACCGTTGTCCCAATGGGTATTCGCAAGCTCCGCAAATGCTGGGGCTGAAAGATGAATAGGATTTTTAGCTAAATGGGGATAGGCCACGTGGCCTTGAATACCCTTAATAGTAATATCTCCCGTTAACGAGCCTCGACGTCCATTTTTAACTACGTCACCGACTTCTTTGGTGCTCGATGGTTCTCCTACCAAACACCAAGTCATTTTCTCGTGCCGCTCTTCAAGTGTATCAATAACGCGAGTCGTGCCATTAATGAATGGACCTTCTTCGTCACTGGTAATCAGAAAGGCAATTGAACCACTGTGACTTGGGTACTTTGTCACAAACGCTTTAGTCGCGACTAGCATTGCTGCTAAACTTCCTTTCATATCGGCAGCGCCACGCCCATATATTTGACCATCGTGTTCAGTTGCTACAAACGGAGGGAATATCCATTTTTCGGCTGGGCCACTTGGCACTACATCTGTATGCCCAGCAAAGCAAAATAGGGGACCTGAATCGCCTTTTCGTGCCCACATATTAGTCGTATCTTCAAACACCATCGCCTCAATTTTGAACCCTAAAGGATTGAGATAATCTGCCATTAGTTGCTGACAGCCAGCGTCATTTGGTGTGACCGACTGACGGTTAATTAATTCTTTGGTTAGTGCTAATACTTCACAGCTCATTTAAACATCTCTTGGTATACGGCATCTTTAAATCCAACAATGTGATGGTCTTGATGGATCAGTAGGGGGCGCTTTATTATCGCAGGCGCTTCAAGCATCAAAGCGAGCGCAGTGTCTTTATTTAAGTTTTCCTTTTGCGCATCTGATAATTGACGGAATGTCGTACCGCGTTTATTCAAAAGCGTTTCCCAGCCCACAACGGATTCAACGTCCGCCAACCATTTAGGATCTAAACCATCGGCGCGATAGTCATGAAATTGATATTCTATATCATTCGAACTTAACCATTTTCGTGCCTTCTTAATGGTGTCGCAATTTTTTATACCGTACATAGTGGTCATTGTTTATTCATCACCTGATAATAGAACTTAGCCGTTAACTATAACGAGATTGGGCCGCTAGCGTAAAGAGGAAAACCAGTTTAGTCGTGAATTTGTCGCGAATATCCATCAGCTGTTTTTCTTTCGTTGATTTCACTATCGTTTCGTTATGAGGTAGTTGATTTTTATTGTGTATTAATTTGCCTTAAGGCTTTTAATCCTAGTTTTGTACCACACATTATATAAATGAACTTTTCAAAACGCTTATCCAACAGTATTTTAGCCAGTAGCGCATTCGTGGTGTTGCTATGGTGTATCAAATCCGCTGAGATTTTGTTCTCACTGGATTTACATATGTTTGCTGTATACCCTCAAAAGCTAAATGGTGCGCTGGGAATTGTCACGGCACCGCTGATTCATGGCTCGCTTGAACATATTTTCAGTAATAGTCTGCCATTGTTAGTGCTGTTAACCGCGCTCCTATATGGTTATCCGCGCTCGCGAGTGCGTGTACTCTTAAGCGTATGGTTATTGTCAGGCCTTGGCGTGTGGATTTTTGCTAGGGACGCATACCATTTAGGCGCCAGTGGGATCAGCCACGGGATCTTCTTCTATTTATTGGTGGTGGGAATATTACGCAGAGATAAGTCCTCAGTGGCTATTATGATGATTGCGTTTTTTATGTATGGAGGAATGACAATGAGTATTTTCCCCCGAGAGCCCGGTATTTCTTTTGAGTATCATTTATTTGGCGGTATAAGTGGGGCTCTGGTCGCATTATTTTGGTATCGGCTAGACCCTAAACAGCTAGATAAGCCCTATCCGTGGGAGCAAGACTTAAGTGAAATAGACGATCCTATTATTGGCGATGAGTGGCGTGATACAGGTGGTGATACAGCATTAAATGAACAGACTAATCCTAATTTTCAAGCAGCGCCTGTTCGGGATTCTAGTCAAGTAAATGACCAATTAGTTGACGATTCAGATAATCATGATTCCAACGATAAACCTTATCCATAGCAATCAAAGATGTTTTATATACATTGTGAAATTAAGACAAGTATAGAGAGTGTCTAACGTCAGAATTTAGTTATGCGTAACCAAAATTTCTTTTCATATTAACCTCAACTATTTATATACCCAACCGATTGGTCATTCATATATAAGGGTTACTGTTTGTTTTAACTCAACTTTTCCCTAGGCTTTTTAGGGACAATCCAGTAGTATGCTGTTTAATGTTAATTATTTGTAATGATTTGATATGCTGGATTTTAATTACTTTTTTAGAGTGCGTTATGGTGAGTGTGACGCACAAAGTGTGGTCTTCAACGCGCGTTATGGCGACTATGTGGATATCACCATGACGGAATATTTCAGAGCCTTTTATGGCGGTTTCGATATGTTGATAAAACAAGGTGTCGACACGCAAGTCGTAAATTTAAATATCAATTGGAAATCATCTGCTCGCTTTGATGATATTGTGCGTGCAAGTGTAACAGTTCAAAAGGTCGGTAATACTTCCTTCACATGCCAGGTATTGTTATTCCATCATGCGACTGACAGGCTAATTGTCAGTGCCGACATAACTTATGTATGCGTGGACGCTGAAACGTTCAGTAAAGTGTCGATTCCCGATTCGTTGAAAGACGCATTTTCTACGCCAGCTCACGCTGTGTTGATTAATCATGCTGGCGTGACGCTTGTTGATTAAACGCGTAACTCATAGTTAATTACCACGAGTAGTGCAATATTGAATTTGGCATAATACTACATTGATATTATGCCACTCGTGACACACATCTTATGTAACCAACTGGTCTACCGCGTTAATCTTCGATTAGCAGTACTCGTACGTCCTAGCAAAAAAAATCTGGTTTAAAATCATTCTGTAATATCGCGTTAAACGTTGATCACTCGCCGCTAGGTTTATTCATAATCTAGTGAATATACCGATATTTACCCCGCGCATCTCAACCTTAATAACCGTGAACAGGGCTGAATACGTATGCAAAAACTTGTTTCCATATTGTTACAAAGGATAGTCTTACAACTACGGCGACTAACTATTTATTAACATAGATCGCCCTGACCAATAAGACTAATCCTGCGTGTATATCAATCACGCTTTTTTTAGCTAACGGAACGTTATTGTGCGAGCACGTAAACGCCTGTAATTTGCCTTCTAATAATAAGTATTTTAAAGAGACACATACATGCAGCAAACAAAACCACAGTTAAGCTTTTGGCAAATTTGGAATATGTGCTTTGGCTTTCTCGGCATTCAATTTGGTTTTGCTTTGCAGAATTCCAACGTAAGCCGGATATTTGAATCCCTTGGCGCCGATTACAGCAATTTAGCTGTTTTATGGGTCGCCGCGCCTATTACTGGTTTAATCATCCAGCCTATTATTGGTTATCTAAGTGATAATACTTGGAACCGATTGGGGCGTAGGCGTCCTTATTTCCTATGGGGTGCCATTGCGGCGAGTGGCGCTTTGTTTATTATGCCAAATTCTCCAACCTTGTGGTTTGCTGCTGGTATGCTTTGGATAATGGATGCGTCTATTAATGTTTCCATGGAACCATTTCGAGCATTTGTAGGAGATATGCTTCCACCTAAACAGCGTGCTACTGGCTATGCAATGCAAACCTTCTTTATTGGCGTAGGGGCGGTAGTCGCTTCTGCGTTGCCTTGGATGATGACGAATTGGTTTGATATATCGAATATTGCCGAACCTGGCGTAGTGCCCGATTCAGTAAAGTTTTCGTTCTATGCGGGTGGCAGTATATTCTTCGTCGCTGTGCTGTGGACAGTGGTGTCAACCAAAGAATATTCACCTGAAAAGTTAGCAGCGTTTGAAGCCGCACAGGCCCAAATCAGTGCGTATAATCCCCCTATTGTTTCTGCCAGAAGTGCAAAGCAGTATTTAATGGGAGGCAGCGCCTTTACCGTGATTGGTTTGATACTGTTGGCTATCATCTTTATTAACATCGAAGCATTAGATAAAAACTTATATATTCTGGCTGGGGGGCTAATAGCGTTTGGTTTATGCCAATTTATTGGCAGTTATATGGTCCATAAAAGCCATACTAAAAATGGATTTGCCCAAGTGCTCGGCGATCTGTTTGCTATGCCCCAAGCGATGCGTCAACTAGCAGTGGTTCAGTTTTTCTCATGGTTTCCACTATTTGCTATGTGGATTTATACCAACTCTGGGGTAACGTCACATCATTATGGTACTAGAGACACAAGTACTTTAGCCTATAACGAAGGTGCAGATTGGGTGTCAATATTGATGGCGACGTACAATGGTGTATCTATCATCGCCGCCATCGTTATTCCATTTGTGGTACGAAAACTCAACTTACAATATGCCCATATGATTAACTTGACCTTAGGCGGAATTGGATTTATCTCATTCTGGTTTGTTCGCGATCCTGCTTGGTTGGTATTATCTATGGTAGGCGTGGGTTTCGCTTGGGCGTCTATTTTATCCGTGCCTTATGCCATATTAGCGAATGTGCTACCGAGTAACAAAATGGGGGTCTACATGGGTATATTCAATTTTTTTATCGTTATTCCCCAGATACTCGCAGCCAGTATCTTAGGTTTTCTGATAAGCAAAGTATTTGATAACCAACCTATATTTGCTTTAGTCATAGGTGGTTGCAGTATGTTGATTGCAGGTGTTATGACTCTGCGTGTTAAAATTCCACAATAGCCGGATGGGACCAAACGATTTATGAAGATGTATTCAACTGAGTATTTTACTGCTAATCATATTTGCACAGGTGTAACTGGATTAGCGTTCGCAATCGTCCTTGCTGGGTGCGGTACCACACACAACAACATGGCTAAGCCCACACATATACAAGAGACCGCGCAATTTTACGGAACTAACAATCCATTTGTAAAAGAAGCGGTTTATTTCGTGATGACTGACCGCTTTGTCGATGGCGACGAAAGTAATAATTATCCAGAGCAAGGTGGGAGTCTTCCTAGCTTCGACTTACCGCTTTATGGACAAAATGGCGCAAAGGCTAATGTCGGTTACTTAGGCGGAGACTTAAAAGGCGTATTAAACAACGCACAGTACATTAGTGATATGGGCTTTACTGCGGTCTGGCTAACGCCAATAGTGGACAACCCAGATCAACAATTTTCTGGTGGTGAATCGATTGGCTATGGTGGTGCGTTTAAAGACGGTGGTAAAACGGGGTATCACGGTTACTGGGCTGCAAATTTTTACAAAATTGATGAGCACTATCCATCCGCTGCTCTGAGCTATAAAAACTATACTGATGAAATGCGCCAGCAATATGGATTGAAAACAGTATTTGATGTAGTCGCAAATCATGGTTCTCCCTCATTTACGATGCCAATGAAGCAGCCAAAATTTGGTCAGCTTTACGACCAAAATGGACAATTAGTTGCTGATCACCAGAACCTGCCTCCAGAGCAACTTGACCCCTACAATCCCTTACATCGTTTCTATCACAACACACCTGACATCATGCAATTGTCTAATTTGAATGAAGATAATGAGGCTCTTCGAAATTATCTAATTAATTCTTATTTATATTGGATAGAGCAGGGAGCTGATGCTTTTCGTATCGACACGATTAAACACGTCCCTCATCACTTTTGGCAAGAGATGGCTGCACGAGTGCGTGCCGTTCATCCAGACTTTTTTATGTTTGCCGAAAGTTATGATTACAACGCCAATTTCATTGCCCAACATACACTGACTAAAAATGGAGGGATAAGCGTTTTAGATTTCCCCGGTCAAAAGGCCATCACCAGTGTATTTCAATCCCCTGATAGTGATTACAGCCAGTTGTTATCGTACTTGCACTTAACACATGGGCCTTACGCCAATCCTTACGAATTAACCACTTTTTACGATAACCATGATATGCCACGAATGGACGCAACGGATAACGGTTTTATTGACGCCAACAATTGGCTTTTTACCAGTCGCGGAATTCCTGTTGTTTACCAAGGGTCAGAAATGGGGTTTATGCGCGGTAAAGCTGAGCACCAGGGTAACCGCAACTACTTGGGGCAAGAGAATATTGATAGGGCGAAAACCCATCCAATACACTCACAACTATCCGCAATTGCTAACGTTAGAAAATCGCTGCCTGCGCTGCAAAATGGATTACAGGTAAACCTTGAATTTTCGGGTGAACATGCGGCATTTTTCCGCGTAATACAACGTGATGATATGGCGCAAACTGCATTGGTTTTACTTAATAAAGGTGATGACGCATATCGTTTTAAGATAACTAAATATTTGCAAAGTGGTCTATGGTCAGAAGTCCGCTTTAAGGAAGAAAGCCAAGATCTGAAAGAAGGTAGTGCTTTAATTAGCATTGTTGATGGCCACAGCGTTAAGGTCTGGGTACATGAAGGTCAAGTAACAGACCCCTTAATGCTAAAAGAATTAACACGATTGATGAAATTTAAATAGTATAAAAAAGTGGAGCCGCTAGGCTCCGCTTGATTGTCGTACAACTAGATCAACTGGCATAAGATAATGTTCTACTTTCTCACCGGCTATTAGTTTAAGTAAACTATCGACCAATATCTCACCGGCTAAAATTGTATCTTGCTTTACTGTGGTCAATGCTGGATTGGCGAAGCTAGCCACTGGCACATTATCAAAACCAACAACGGCAATCTGTTCAGGGATAGCGATATTATTAGCGCGAAGTGCACCTAGTACACCGATGGCGATTAGATCGCTAGCACACACGATTGCATCAATATGTGGGTGGTTTTTTAATAACGTCAATGTGGCTTCATAGCCAGAATCTTCGGTTGAAATAGCATCTTGCTGCACCGCTTTTTGTTCCACATTAGCGAGCTTAAGTGCTTTTTGGTGGCCGTTATAGCGCGCGAAGAATTCCGGAGAGCGGATGTCAGCACCTCCAATAAAGGCGAATCTACGTCGACCTAAGCCTAATAAATGTTGGGTAATGTCGTAGCCTCCTTGAAAATTATCGCAACCAATAGATACGCCTGGATGCTCATCATCTAGCGCACCCCATCTAACAAAATGGGTATGCTGCGCCTCTAACTGACTTAGTTTGGTGCAGTATTCGGTATAATCACCGTAACCAAGTAATATAATACCGTCCGCTTTATTGGAATCTTCGTAGTCAGCATGCCAGTCGTCACTTAAGTTTTGAAAAGAGATCAGTAAATCGTAACCCGCCTTAGCAGACGCACGGGTAATGCTACCCAGCATAGATAAAAAAAACGGATTAATAAGAGAGTTGTCGGACGTAGGATCTTCAAATAATAACAGCGCTAAGGTCTTACTATGCTGACGCCTAAGATTGCTGGCATTTTTATCAACCTTGTAATTTCGCTCCCGCGCAATTGCTTGTACTTTTTCGCGGGTTTCCTTGTTAACCAACGGACTATTTCGAAGTGCCCGTGACACCGTAGACTGCGATACACCTGCTTGATGGGCTATATCGAACGATGTAGCTTTTTCTTTCATTACCTCTGACCTTATTCGACGACACAAGAACGATATACCAAATGTAAATAAGAGTTATACACTAGCAAGCCACTGAAATCCGCAACTAAATTTAATCAAGTTTGTAGCAATAGCTATATCATCCTCAAACTTAAGTAATTGATTTTGCGTATTTATAATCTGTACTATTATGACGCCGAAGATATATTTCATTGGTGTTTCAGGTAATAAAAGGACTTTGCCAAGGAAGAATACTGGTATAATATCCGCTGTTTTCAAAGTGCTAGCGTAGGGGTAATTATTAATGGCCGAGACCGAGAGTCGTCCGACCAATTTCATTCGTCAAATCATCGATAAAGATCTGCAATCTGGTTTACATAAGCAGGTTCATACACGGTTTCCGCCGGAGCCAAATGGTTATCTGCATATAGGCCATGCCAAGTCTATTTGTTTGAACTTTGGTATCGCCGAGGATTATCAAGGCCAGTGTAACTTGCGCTTTGATGATACCAATCCTGACAAGGAAGATATTGATTACGTTAATGCCATTAAAAAAGACGTAAAATGGCTTGGTTTTAATTGGCAGGGCGAAGCCCGTTATTCATCCAATTATTTCGATCAATTACATGCTTTTGCTATTGAGTTGATTGAGAAAGGCTTAGCTTACGTTGATTTTTCAAATCAAGAGCAAGTACGCGAAATGCGTGGCACTCTCACGCGCCCTGGTTCTAACAGTCCTTATCGTGATACCTCTATCGAGGAAAATATCAGTCAGTTTAGTAAGATGAGAAACGGTGAGTACAAAGAAGGCGAATGTTTGCTGCGCGCTAAAATTGATATGGCGTCACCATTTATGTGTATGCGCGATCCCGCGTTATATCGGGTGAAATTTGCTCACCATCATCAAACTGGTGACAAGTGGTGTATTTATCCCATGTACGATTTTACTCATTGTATTTCAGATGCCATTGAGGGAATAACCCATTCTTTATGTACATTGGAATTCCAAGACAATCGTCGCCTGTACGATTGGGTACTGGAAAACATCACAATTGATGTTGTGCCTCGTCAATACGAATTCTCTAGACTTAACCTTGAATACACTGTTTTAAGTAAACGTAAGCTTATTCAGCTAGTTGAAGAAGAATATGTTAATGGTTGGGACGACCCTCGTATGCCCACTATTGCAGGTCTTCGTCGTCGAGGTTTCACTGCCGCTTCAATTCGTGAGTTTTGTAAACGTATCGGCGTAACCAAAATGGATAATATGGTTGAAATGGGGATGCTTGAAGCTCCCTTACGTGATGAATTGAACGAAAATGCGCCTCGCGCAATGGCAGTATTAGAGCCTGTTAAAATTATTATTGAGAATTATCCCCAAGATAACTCTGAGACGCTAGTCGCGCCAAATCACCCAAATCGTCCAGAAATGGGCAGCCGAGAGGTGCCTTTTTCTCGAGAGATTTATATCGAAGCTGAAGATTTTCGTGAAGAAGCCAACAAGAAATTTAAGCGTTTAGTGTTGGGCAAGGAAGTTCGCTTACGCAATGCCTATGTGATCAAAGCATTACGGGTAGAAAAAGACGAGCAAGGTAATGTCACAACGATTTACTGTGAGTACGACGCAGATACATTGGGTAAAGACCCAGCTGATGGTCGTAAAGTGAAAGGGGTTATCCATTGGGTTTCTGCCGCACACGCTGTTGCTGCAGAAATTCGTTTATATGACAGCCTTTTCTCCGTCGCCAACCCAGTGGCGGAAGAAGATTTTTCTGCATGTATCAACGCGAACTCGCTGACCATCAAACAAGGTTGGGTTGAACCTAGTCTAACGTCTGTTGAGTTAGTTCCAGATGAAATTCATGCTTATCAGTTTGAGCGCACGGGGTATTTCTGTTTCGATAAAGACAGCACCTCAGAAAAGTTGGTGTTTAATCGCACGGTTGGTCTGCGCGATACTTGGGCTAAAATTGGCGATTAAGTGATAAATATTTAGCTGCAATATTTTATCGTTTCAAAAAAAGCCCCGATCATATTGTATATGCTCGGGGCTTTTTCATTTCATTCAATGTTTATGTGTTTCTATTTAGGTTGTGCGTGAAATGTCTTAGCTGTTTCATGCTTACTGTGATCGCTCATTAAGTAAATATAAAGTGGCATAATATCGGCGGGGGTCTTTAATTTATTAGGATCTTCAGCTGGAAAAGCTTGGGCTCGCATATTTGTGCGAGTGCCACCAGGGTTAATACAATTCGCTCTAATTGAGGTATTTGCGTTTTCATCAGCAATCACTTCCATCATGCCTTGGGTTGCAAATTTTGAAATGGCATAACTTCCCCAATAAGCACGGCCCTTTAAACCCACGCTCGAGGTTGTGAATATTATCGATGCACTAAGTGATTTTTTCAGCACAGGTATCAAAGCTTGTGTCATAAAGAACTGACTATTCACATTGACTTGCATTACCTTGTTCCAATCATCTTCGCTTATCTGTTCGAATGGCTCTAGATGGCCCAAAACGCTCGCGTTGTGTAGCACACCATCAAGGCTTGGGAATTGATCTTCAATGGTACTCGCCATGTCGCGATAATGTTGAGGCGTAGCCCCCATAAGATCCAACGGGACAATGGCAGGCTCTTTTCCACCTTGAGCCAAAATCATGTCGTATACCGCTTCTAGTTTACTCACCGTCTTACCGAGTAATATAACGGTCGCGCCATATTTAGCAAATTGCAGAGCCGCTTCTTTACCAATGCCATCGCCAGCACCAGTAACTAATATTGTTTTTGCCGCCAATAGGCCAGATGTTGGTTGAAAATCAAACATATATTATTTATTTAAGTAAATTTTGCTGATTTTATCATTTAGATGTGAAAATATCCTACCAAATAGTCTCGGAAGACTGGATTATTTTAAGTTACATGTTATTAACAATCCTTTGCAAATCAATATCAAACTACATAAGATTAATCATCAATAGACTGGTCTAACGTGTTAATTATATTGACAACAAAAATGCATAGACAAAATTGATTTCGACAACATGCTTGGCCATTCAAATAATAAAGAGGTAGGGAAATACAATGAATAAACTTTTGCTTAGTGTGAGCATTGCTGCTGTTTTAGGGCTGACAGGCTGCAATGGAGACTCCGTAGCAGATATAGAGACAAACACACCCGTTGAAAAACCGTTTGCAAGGGTTGTATTTGACCCCGCTAATAGTGATTTGAATTTGCCAAATGATTTACTTATGCTGCCAAATGGTAATTTTTTTGACTTTACTTTAAATACTGAAGGTGACGAAACATTCGATGGTGCAAACCCTGAGCATGCATTGAGTGCGTTAGATGGTTGGTCAACACAAAACCCATTCGCAGTTAGGGTTACATTACCTACTGACCTTGATATTGACGCGAATAGTGTAAACGGTTCGTCGATAAAATTATTCAAAGCGACTCAAGCTTTAGAGGGGACGTCGGCAACATGCCAAGCGATAGCAACAGCATCACCGGCACCTGGCGTTCCATGCGAGTTGGGCGAAGAGTTAGTTTACGGTGTAGATTTTGTTACCTCTTATACCGCTGAATCAGGTTCAGTCGGGATTATTCCTCTTAAACCATTAGATGCTGGCCAAGGCTATATGTTGGTTGTTACCGACGCACTGCTTGATACCGACGGCAAGAGCGTTAAGGGTTCAAGCTCATGGGAACTTGCCCGCCAGGATATCAACACCTTACCGCTTTCAACTGACGAGCAATTGCAGCTACAAGGCTTAGTCAATAGTTTGGTTAATATCGTAATCCCCGCTGGCATTGAGCGCGATGCGATCTCTTATGCGGCTTATTTTTCTACTGTATCTACCGGCACCGTAATGGATTCCGTTAAGCAATTACAGATCGCAGGTTACGCGCAAGCATTTGCGGCAACGATGGCCGCGACTGGCGGTGACTTAGCCACTTCATCTGCTGTCGCTCGCGGGTATTTACCGCAATTAAATGTGTCAACCGACGATATTTCCAATGCGTTTGAAGCCCTAGGCTCTCAACTAGGCGATACATATACCACGTTGCAGGCAGAGGGCTTAGGTACATGTGTTGAGTTATTCACTGCGGTTTCTGCCGCCGGTACTAATGCGAGCGCTGATTTGACGAGTGCCATGACGTTTGCTGGACCGCTATGTGCTGCCAAGCGCTTAGTCGGCGAAGTGAAATTACCTTATTACTCAAGTACAACCAATCCTTTAGGTGACTGGTGGCGTGCAGCTTGTACAAGTGGGGCTACTTTACAGCTTATGGGTGAAGAAACGGTAGGTGCATTAGTGCAAGCCGGAGCACTTGGAGCAAATGATGATTTCTGTCAATTAGCGTCAGATGGTCTTTTGCGAGATTTAGATTTATCTTCACAAGGAATAGACGACCCTCGTAATTTAACAAAGTTTAATCCGTTACCTGTTGCCCAAGGGACTAACTCCGATGATGATACGACCGGATACAACGAAGCGGGTACAGAAACATTAAGCGTACAATTTACCGTGCCTGATGAAACTGTTTTAGCAATGTTATCAGAGGCAACCGGTGTTGATTTACCTACCAAACCTCAGGACGGGTGGCCTGTGGTGATTGTTCAACATGGTATCACCGGCTCAAAGGAAAATGCGTTAACCATTTCTGCGGCGCTTTCACTTGCAGGGCTCGCCTCTGTTGCGATTGATCATCCATTACATGGTTCTCGTGGATTTACTTTAGAAGACGGCACTGTTGTTAATGCATCCTCTCATTCAGCTACTGATTATATGAACTTAGCGGGTTTATTGTCGGCACGTGATAATTTACGTCAAAGTGCTACAGACACCCTTGGTTTACGTTTGGCACTTAACGCAATTAACGATGCGTCAGGTATAGTTGATTTAGATACCTCTAAAGTGCATTTCATTGCCCAGAGTTTAGGATCAATTTCAGGTACCAACACAGTTGCTAATGCGAATACGCCATTTGAAGGAGATTTCGCGCCCTTTAGCGATATGTTTACCATTAATACCGCAGTGTTAAACGTGCCATCTGGTGGCGTCGCCAATTTCTTATTTGAATCTGCTGATTTTGGACCTTTGATTAAAGGCTCATTGTTAGCGGCATCTTCCACTGATTTCGCGGCATTTTTAACGCAATATGCTACGGCTAATTCACTCGAATTAGAAGCGGCTATCCGTCCTGCGTATACTGCATTTTACGCCGCTATTGATGACGAACAGCGTGCTGAAATTAATGCTACCTTTAGCCAGTTTATTTTTGCTGCCCAAGCAATATTGGATGCCGGCGATCCTATTAACTATGCACAGCGTTTAGGTTCAAATACACCGACTTTAATGCAGCTAATGGTAGGTGGTGGAATAAATGATGATGGCGAGATTGCACTGACTGATCAGGTTAATCCTGTTGTTACGTCGTTGCCATTATCGGGTGGTATTGCCCTTTCTCAGGTAATGGGCTTAACGCAAGTATCATCAACTATTGAAAGTGATACGCCGCAGAATGCAGTAGTTCAATTCTCAACGGGTGAGCACCAATCTTTATTCCGTCCTACGCCGAGTTTAGCTGCAACAACTGAGTTGCAAAACGAAGCGGTTCAATACTTTTTAACGGACGGTAAGAGTGTTGTTATTGCAAATGAAGACGTTGTCGCTAACTAAAGCGCTACAATAAACGTTAAAAGCTAGGCTGTGCCTAGCTTTTTTTTTAGTAATTAGTCCCAATATCGCTTAGATAGTTAAAGCTTAGGAGCATGTAGTTTGGAATTTTTGTATGAATACGGGCTATTTATAGCCAAAGCAGTAACCATCGTTGTTGCCATATTACTGGTTGTTGGCGGGGTGGTAGGACTCATCAGCAAGCAAAAACACCCTAAAGGCAATCTTGAGATAGATTCTATTTCAGATCGTTTAGATGATATTAAAGACAGTGTTAATCATTTAATTTGCACCAAAGAAGAACTCAAGAAGAAAAATAAAGAACAAAAGAAGGCCGATAAGGCTGCTAAAAAAGAGGCAAAAAATAAAACTGATGAAGATGCCAAGGGCAATCTGTATGTTATTGACTTTGATGGTTCCATGGATGCTCATGAGGTAGAAAACCTGCGTGAGGAGGTCACCGCTATCATTTGTATCGCTGGGCCAAAGGATGAAGTGCTTGTACGACTAGAAAGTGGTGGCGGCGTAGTGCATGGTTACGGACTCGCTGCATCACAATTACAGCGTTTGAAAGATAAAAGCATTCCACTTACTGTCTCTGTCGATAAAGTGGCAGCAAGCGGTGGGTATATGATGGCCTGCGTTGCTGACAAAGTGCTTGCTGCTAAATTTGCCATTATAGGGTCAATTGGTGTTATCGCTCAAATCCCAAACTTTAATAAATTATTAAAGAAAAATGATATTGAATTTGAACAACATACGGCAGGGCAGTTTAAGCGTACATTGACGATGTTTGGTGAAAACAATGATGAAGGGCGAGAGAAATTCAAAAGTGAACTCGAAGACGTTCATCAAATGTTTAAGGGTTTTGTACAAGAACATCGACCTTCATTAGCAATAGATACGGTGGCAACCGGTGAATATTGGTATGGCACTAAAGCACTCGAAATGGGATTGGTCGATCATATCCAGACGTCTGATGATTTTTTACTCGCAACTAACAGCAACAAAAAAATATATTCGGTAAAATATGCCGTTAAAAAGAACCTCGCTGAGCGATTCGGCATTTCAGTTAGCAAGGGGGTTACCAATACACTTATGCGCTTGTGGAGCAAAACCCAAATTATTGCTAAATAAACAATTAGACCAAAGATTAATTTCTTACAAAAAATGCCGACATTTAGTCGGTATTTTTTTTACCGGAAGACAATACTGGTTAAATTTAACGCCCTAAAAATATCGTAAAATTTACATTAACAGCATAAAAATAACATTTTAATAAACTTTTCGGTGAATTATTCTGTTAGTGGCCTTGTGAGCCATTTGACCAAGCAATGTGTTTGTAAGTTCAACTCTTTATCGTTATAAATAATATGCAATTCAATACTAACCGGACAGTTTTTACTGAATTCTTAACCGCGTAATATCAACCAGCACCCGCTGACAAAAAACTAATAAAAAGCGGATATACGCGAAAAAACATAATAAAGTTGGATAATAAATGAACACGTCAATAAACAAATTAACTAAAAGTATTCGCTATGTTATCGCTACCTCCGCTGCCGTTGCAGTGACAGCGATAACCCCTGTATATGCTCAACAAGTGAAAGACGACAGCGCAGATGTGGAAAAAATCGCTGTGGTAGGAAGCCGCTCAGCTCCTCGCTCAGTTGCAGACTCTCCTGTTCCAATTGATATTATTGGGGGAGATGAATTAGGCAAATCTGCATCAAGTGATATGTTAGATATGTTAGTTAGCTCAGTTCCTTCTTTTACCGCCCGTGCACAACCCATCTCTGATGCAGCTACGCTTATACGTCCTGTTAACTTACGTGGATTGTCTTCGGACAGTACGCTAGTGTTGGTTAACGGAAAACGTCGCCATCGTGCATCCGTTATTGCCTTCCAAGGTGGGGGCATTAATGATGGTGCTCAAGGGCCAGATATTTCGGTTATTCCTAGTTCAGCATTAAAGCAAGTTGAAGTATTACGAGACGGTGCAGCAGCCCAATACGGCTCTGATGCTATCGCCGGTGTTATGAACTTTGTATTAAAAGACGATGCAGATGGTGGTTCATTGTCCGTTAAACGAGGTGAGTATTTTGAGGGCGACGGTGCTACCACCACAGTCGAAGGGAACGTAGGCTTACCGTTTACCAAAGATGGATACGCTAATTTAAGTTTTCAACTTAAAAATGCAGATGCTACCAGTCGAAGTGCACAACGTCCTGATGCGGCTAACCTTATCACTCAAGGCAATACCGCTGTTGGCAACCCTGCACAAATTTGGGGTAATCCAGAGATAAATGACGACATCAGTTTATTTGGTAATGTGGGTTTGGATCTCGGCGATGATAAAAAATTCTATATGTTTGGTAACTATTCTGAACGCGATATAATCGGAGGGTTTTATTATCGAAACCCTCATAACCGCGGACAAGTTTATTCGAACGATGACGGTGAAACTTTGTTGGTAGGGGATGTTGGTGAAGCTGCTGGCGGTGAGAGAACTTGCGCGTCAGTCCCAATTCCAAAAATAGCACAATCCGATGGAACGTTTATAGATGGCAATGTTTTGGCGTCAACTGCGTACTTGGACATGGTAGCGGATCCAAACTGTTTCTCAATGAACCAAATCTTCCCTGGTGGTTATACACCAGCATTTGGCGGTAATATAACGGATACGTCATTAGTGATGGGCGTTGAAGGCGAATTGAAAAGTGGATTTTTATCTGGTGCTCATTTTGACTTGAGCGGCTCTGTGGGTCGTAGCGAATCGTCTTTCAATTTGAGTAACACGTTAAACCCATCACTTGGGTTAGAGACTCCTACTGAATTTGACACTGGAAAATATATTCAACTGGAGAAAATGTTCAATTTAGATTTGTCTAAGCAAATTGACGTGGACTCTATCGACTCATTAAACGTTGCGGGCGGACTTGAATGGCGAGAAGAGTCATTTGAAATCGTTGCGGGTGAAGAGTCTTCATGGAAAGCAGGGGACTACGCTTCTCAAGGTTTTAATATTGGTTCTCACGGCTTTAAAGGCTTCGGTCCTGAAGCTCAAGGAACAAACACCCGCCGCAGTATCGGTGCATATGTAGATGTTGAAGCCTACCTAACTGAAGACTTTTTGGTTGGTGCTGCGTTGCGTTATGAAGATTTCACCACCTTTGGAGACACCACTAATTACAAGTTAACCCTACAATACTCAGTTACTGACGAGCTTTCACTACGTGCTTCTACTAGCACTGGTTTTAGGGCCCCAACGGTTGGTCAAGCGAATGTTGTCAACACTCAAACATCAATAGTGGGTGGCGATCTTATACAGAGTTTCTTGGCTCCGCCTACAGATACTTTATCAGCATTCTACGGCGGTAAAGAGTTGAGCCCAGAAGACTCACAAAGTTATGCTTTTGGTGTGGTTTATCAGGCAGGTGATTTCTTTATGAGCGCTGATTTATACAGTATTACTGTTGAAGATCGTATTGCGCAGTCCAGTAAGATTGATGTACTGGCTGAAGATTATGAAGAGTTAAGAAATTTGGGTGTGCAAAATCCTGAGCTTATTTCAGCAGTAACCTACTTTGCCAACGACTTCGATACTAAAACACAAGGTTTAGATTTAGTTGCAAACTATTCACACTCAATATTTGATTCAGGAGACACAAAATTCTCCTTAGCCTATAACTGGAATGAAACTGAAGTAGAAAAATTTAATCCACTTACGACTAGCGATGGCAAAGTACGTTTGTTAGAAGATGGGATCCCTCATCACAGAGCGACCTTCACTGTATCGCAAATCTGGGACATGGTGAGTGCATTTGTGCGTATGAATTACTTCGGCGAATACTTTGCGGTGCACGCTGATGACGCTGCAGAAGGCGGTTGGAACCAGACTGCAGGTAGCAGTGCTACCTTTGATGCTGAGATGAGTTATTTTGTTACTGATCAAATCACCTTATCGGTTGGCGCAAGTAACTTATTCGACCGTGAAGCAGAAGAGCTACCAGCGAGTTCATATGCAGCGGTAGGAGGTCAATATTATGAAAGTGGTCCCTATGATTACAATGGTGGTTTTTACTATGTTAAAGCCAAGTACAACTTTTAACTTTTAACTTTTAAAGGAAAGGCCTTGTCAAATGACAAGGCTTTTTTTTGCATCTATTTTGTCTCATGGTTGTTTATACCTTGTGGCACATTTTCCTCACCTTTGTTATGGGCGCTAGTATACCCATTAACGTTTTGAACCAGTATTTACATATAAATGAGTGATCGTCTTTGGCTCATCTATCGTATACGAATTGTTAATTTATCTTAGTATTAAGGAACTAGCGTGACAGCATTGGTATGGTTAAGAAGCGATCTTCGCAGTAAGTGGCATAGTCCAATCGATTATGGCATCGCTAATCACGATAAAGTTATCGCTGTCTACTGCATCCCCCAAGCTCAATGGACAAAATACAACCTGGCTCAAGTTAAAATCGATTTGATTTATCAACGATTGGCGTTTTTAAAAGAAGATTTAAAGCAGCGTAATATTACCCTCCGCGTGTTGCATACTGACAGTTATGATGGCGTTACCAGTGAATTGGTCCAATTGTGTGAGCAAGAAAATGTTAGCCATATTTATTGCAATGCTGAATATGAATGGGACGAGCGCCAAAGAGATAAAGCCGTAAAACAAGCGTGTAATGAAAAAGAGATTACATTGGCGATGTTCCATGACACATGTTTGGTCAAGCCAAGTGAAATTATGAATCTGCAAAACACCCCTTATAAGGTGTTCACTCCATATTTTAAACGCTGGTTAGAAAAGGTGACGCAACAGTTACCTGGTGTTCCTGAAATAACCAAGGCGCAAGACAGTGGCTTTATCAGCAGTGACGAGCATTTTCGCACGTTTAATGAGTCTCCACAGACTGACAACAATGCACATCTGTGGCCATCAACCGATCAAGACATTATTAAAAAAATGAACGTGTTCATTAATGAGTTTGCGCCAGATTATCCAACTAATCGTGATATCCCTAGTGTCGATGGTACCAGTAAAGTTTCACCTTACTTATCAATTGGTGCCCTGAGCCCGGTTCAATGCTTATTTCATGTATTACAGAGTTACGGTGAAGAGGCGTTGACACCTGATCATGGGGCATATACCTGGCTCAAGGAAGTGGCATGGCGAGACTTTTACCGCTACGTGATGTATCACTTTCCTCATGTCAGTCGTGGTTTACCATTTCAAAAGCATTATCAGCATTTCAAGTGGGAAACCAATCAAGATCACTTTACGGCATGGAAAGAGGGGAAAACGGGCTATCCAATCGTTGATGCGGCAATGATAGCGCTAAAAGAAACAGGTTGGATGCACAACCGTTTACGAATGATTGTTGCCAGTTTTTATTGTAAACATTTATTGTTGCCTTGGCAGTGGGCTGAAGATTATTTTATGAGTCAGCTAATTGATGGGGATTACGCATCTAACAATGGTGGATGGCAATGGAGCGCATCTGTTGGTACTGATGCTGCTCCTTATTTCCGTATTTTCAATCCCACAACACAAAGCCAACGATTCGACCCCCAAGGATTCTTTATCAAAACTTGGTTGCCTGAATTGTCGAAGCTCACCCCAAAGCAAATACATGAACCCAGCAAGTACTGTGATGTTCAGCGCTTAGGGTATTGTTTACCCATCGTAGAACATAAAGCGTCAGTGACGCGCACAAAGGCGCAATTTAAAGGTTTTCTGGCCGCGTTTAACCAGGCAAAATAATTTCCAATACAGTGGGCTATTGGTCGTAACCTAAAACTGTTACTCAGATAAAATTACCTTATAATAAAGCGGGTTTTTAAGGGTAAGTATCATGCTTACCGACGCTAATTTAGCAAGAGTGTAGTTTAGGATACGAATAAAATGAGTATGAATAATTTTCGATTATTGACATATCTCGATGACTTACTGCTACCACAACAAGTCAACGATTTTTGCCCCAATGGCTTACAGATTGAAGGTAAAGGAGATGTCGCTAAAATAGTCTGCGCTGTTACAGCCTCCCAAGCATTAATTGATCAGGCAATTGAGCTAAAAGCGGATGCCATCTTCGTTCATCATGGTTTTTTTTGGAAAGGTGAGACAGCCAACATCTGTGGCATGAAAAAAAATAGAATTGCAGCGCTGTTAAAATATAATATTAATCTTTTCGCCTACCATTTGCCTTTAGATATTCACCCTTCGTTGGGTAATAATGCCCAGCTTGGAAAGTTATTGGGAGCTTCACAAGTTGAGCCTTTGAGGGTTAATTCAGGGCCACAAGGGATTGTTATGCAGGGTAAGTTTGAACCTGCGCTTACTCCCACTGCACTCGCCGATAAACTCAATACGTTATTAGGCCGCGTACCCCTACATGAAAATGTAAATAGTTTACCAATCAATACAGTCGCTTGGTGCACAGGGGGCGGCCAAGGTTACATTGAAGCTGCTGCGCAGCAGGGTATAGATGCCTTTATTACCGGTGAGGTATCAGAGCAAACGATCCATATCGCCCGTGAGATGGGTATACATTTCTACAGTGCAGGCCATCATGCGACTGAGCGTTATGGGGCTAAAGCCATCGCTGAATATTTGTCAGCGCATACATCCCTTAATGCCGAATTTATTGATATACCCAACCCAGCCTAATATAAATTGAAAGGGTGCCAGCACCGACTGATGAGTACATTACATGCACAGTGATAAATGCGATCAAAATTTTGATGCCATCGCGAATAAGTTCGAAAAAAATATTTATGGCACTAGCAAAGGGCGTTTACGTCATGAGTTGTTAAAGTACCATCTTCACAAAGACGTAGATTTCAGTCAGTTAAACTCTGCACTTGATGCAGGCGGTGGCACCGGGGAAATGTCTCGCGTTCTGCTGGATAACGGGCTAACGGTTACCTTGAGTGATATTTCGCAAGAAACATTGGATATGGCAAAGGTGAAATGTCAAAACGCCAGTCAGTTAACGCTTCTTCACAGCGATATCTTAGGGTTACCGGATACTCAATACGATTTGGTCGTTTGTCATGCTGTACTGGAGTGGTTAAACGATCCCTTTATCAATATTCGCAAGTTGATTGCTATGACGAAAGTGGGCGGATATTTCTCGCTGTCCTTTTTTAATAAAGATGCGCAAACGCTTGGTAATTTATTGTATGGGAATTTCGATTACGTTAAACAAGGTATGAAGGTCAAAAATCAAGTAAGGCTTAGTCCGAACAAGCCTTTAGAGCCGCGAGTGGTTCTCGAATTTTTGCGCGATCAAAATGTCACAATCACTAATATGGCAGGGATCCGCTGCTTTCATGACTATTTAAAAGATCCCCAGATGCAACAGACTCATTACGAACAACTTAAAGAGTCAGAAATTACCTTTGGTGATAAGGAGCCATTTCTTTGGCTAGGCAAGTACTTTCATATTTTAATGCGCAGAGAAAGCTAAGCTACCTGATTAATTTGCTAATAACTCAGCGATATCCTGCTCAATTTGAGACGGTTTAGTTTTTGGGGCATAACGTTTAAACACGTTACCTTGACTGTCGACTAAAAACTTTGTGAAGTTCCATTTTATGCGGGTTGAGCCGAATAGACCTGGTGCATGCTTTTTAAGATATATAAACAAAGGGTGTGCATTAATCCCGTTAACTTCAACCTTCGCGAAAAGCGGAAACGTTATGTCAAATTTTGTACTACAAAATTGCGCGATGTTCTCATCATCGCCTGGTTCTTGATGACCGAATTGATCACAAGGGAAGGCGAGCACTTCAAACCCTTGGGAATGAAACTTCTCCTGAAGCGCCTGTAAGCCAGCGTATTGAGGTGTAAAGCCACAATTACTGGCCGTGTTAACGACTAGCAATACCTTGCCGTGATAGATATCAAGAGAAAGACCATGGCCATTATTATGCTTTGCAGCGAATTGATAAATGTTATTCAACGGTTTCATTCCGGTTTGCTGGTAGATGTAATATAGTGGCATTTTTATGCAAACTATCAAGGGTTTAAATCAACACTATGGCAATAAAAGTAGCGTTTATCGGACTTGGTGTAATGGGATTTCCTATGGCCGGTCACCTTGCGAAGGCGGGTTACGATGTTACCGTATTCAACCGCACGCAATCTAAAGCTCAGGCTTGGTTAAAGGCTTATTCGGGCCAGTCTGAACTGACGCCCAGTTTGGCTGCCCAAAGCGCTGACGTTATATTTATCTGTGTGGGTAATGATGATGATTTACGAGCCGTGGTATGTGGTGAACATGGCATATTGGCTTCTGCCAAAAAAGGTTGCGTAATTGTTGATCACACGACGGCCTCGGCTGATGTGGCCCGAGAATTGGCTAAATTGTGCGATACTAAAGGGATAGACTTTCTCGATGCACCTGTATCAGGTGGGCAAGCTGGTGCCGAGAATGGTCAGCTAACCATTATGTTAGGTGGGGAAAAGACAAGTTTTGAACGTATCAGTTCTATTATCGAAGTATACGCACGATTTAGTCGTTTACTGGGTCCGGTGGGTAGCGGCCAATTAGCGAAAATGATGAATCAAATCTGTATAGCCGGTGTTGTCCAAGGCTTAGCGGAAGCATTACATTTCGGTCAACATGCTGGTATGGACTGCCAAGCGGTGATAGACGTTATTTCCAAAGGCGCTGCACAGTCATGGCAGATGGAAAATCGCGCAAAAACAATGATTGATGGAAAATATGAATTTGGATTTGCCGTGGATTGGATGCGTAAAGACCTGAATATAGCGCTCAATGAAGCGCGTAAGAACGGCAGCACACTAGCATTAACGGCGTTAGTCGATCAATTTTATGCAGACGTGCAGCGTCAGGGTGGAAATCGCTTCGACACATCCAGCTTACTCGCTCGTTTACATAAATCATAAATTTGCTTTATGCATAAAGGTAATCACATGAAACAGACGTTAATTTTTATTGTATTCAGCACAGTCTTCCTGTCGGCATGTTCCACTCCCTATGGTTATCATCGCCCCGCACCAGATACATGTGACGGTGCGCCAGGTTGTGCGGTATCTGCTGTTGTTAGCGGGGTGCTAAATACTAAGCCGTCAAAAGACGCAAAGTGTTCGGATATGACTGGGGAGCGAAGAGCGGCCTGTGACGCTCAGGTCCGTGCCCTAAAAGCTTCGATTGAAAATGCAAAACGACAGTAATATATAAATAACGGCGCTTATGCGCCGTTATTTATAAAGTTTAGTTTGGCACTCAATTGCTATTTTTAATTAAGTGGTAACGGACTCACATTGCCATTGATGGCCCTGAAAACTAACTTTTGCTTTTGAATACTCTCGCTCTGCTCGCCAAGTTCTGTTATTCAATTTAACTACCACACCTGGGTAAATTCGCTTATTTGCTACCAGCATTATATTTTGTTGATATTCGTCTTTGTTAGCAGTTAGTTCGACAGCCTTTTGCTCTAACCACTGCATAAGCTGAGATTCATTATCGAACAATTCTTGGGCAGCGTTAACTTTGTCGCGTAAATCATCTGGAATAAATTTACTATTAATAATTTTCATTCGATCAGCATGACGGCTGCAGTTCTGCCTTATCTGCCTAACCAACTCATCTAACGAATCTTTGCGAGCGAGCAGACTATTGAATCCTTCACTGAAATCTAATGTTAGATTACTACCAGACACCGCGCCAAACGTACCTGCCTGAACACGGTTTTGACTAAATATACTGCAAGCGAATAGATTACCGTTAGGCTTATCGATAGGACCGACAAACATCTCCTTCTTGCACACAATTTTGCTAAACGCTAACTGACGGCCTATGGTGACGCCTCCGTCGCATTTTATATCTAGACCTTGCCCATGTTGGATATGAATACTGCCTTTGGCGCGTAAAATGGTGCTGTATTCGGTACCTGCATCATTGACCTTTCCCATTGCACCTTCAGTAATAATAATATCGCCGCCCGCATGGATAGTTGCGGATTCAACAAAACCATTTACGGTGACATCTCCTGTGGCAATAATCTCCATTTTCTCTGTGACATCGCCGTTAACTAATACTGCACCATCATAATTGACATTACCTGAGCCTACGTTGACACCTTTACAGATATAGGTGTCATCGACCCACATTTTCTCATCTTTAAATTTTGGCATACCAGAAATTTCGGCAAGAAGTAAATTATCGTCGTTGGCACTAATGACAGTCCCGTCACCTGGGCGAAGCGTTTGCCATTCGCCAGCTTTAGGTGTTATCACTTCGCCTGTGACTGTATAGCCAGGACGTCCGTTAGAGGGCGGCAAGCGCCGAAGCAATTCAGTACCAGCTTTAACGCAGATAATGTCACCTAAATTGCGCATATCAACACGGCCATGATGAGATGTTTGGGGACGTAGAATACGATCTAAAGCATTTTGTACTAAGGGCTGTAATTTTGATGAACGGCCGTTTTTAGCCGGTAATCCTTTGGCAATAGTGGCAGAAACAATTTCACCAGGCTTAGCTACTAAATATGTTTCATGCAGCGCGTAAACACGTTTACGACTGAGTCCCCGCTGCACTTTATTATTTTCGGCGAGATTGACTAAGTCTTCAATGGTTAACTGTGATGCGCCGTAGCCTTTAGTAATCGATAGGGTCGCACTGAGCAGGCCTTCTTCAATTTTACATTTAACATCGTTATCTCGCCGTTCGCCAACCTGTTCAATTAGCGTATCGTTAGATTCATTTTTAATTGCCTTTTGTAAATTCGCTAATAGCTTAAGAACGGCTTCATCGTTAATATAAAAATCACCAAACTCGCTATTTTTGATAGCGTTTAGCAAACTCTTTACATCTAGATTACCTTGCAACTCTTCAGGCTTAATCTGTACATTCAAATGTGTATCAGATTCATCAACCTGTAAGATTATTCCTTCCATTCAAACCACCTAACGTCTTTAAAAATAAAACTACTACAATGGAACAGCCTAGCGCCGCACCACGTTAAAATACGGGGTTAACTGATTTATTATCGGTCAAAATCAAAATAGCATGACTTAATTTCAATGTACCTTGCCAATCTTTTAAATTAAAGCTGTTCTGCATATTTATATAATGCCTTGAGTATGGTTAATTTGTCTTCATTTGATTGATACTGTTGTGACAACAATTCAAGGGACTGAATATAATCGTTCATTGTGATACTGGCTGGCGAACTATCGTCCATCAAACGGAATGTGCGATGATTTTTCCAGCGCTGAAGTTCCTGTTCATTCAATGTATTTGGGAAGTTACGTGCCTTATAAAAGAACAATAAGGTGGTAAGCCTTGGATCTTCAAAAGGCAATTTCAGGTCAGACAGGTGCTCTGGGCTGCTTACTAACACTTGGTTCATTAATGCGCGATCAGCAGGGCTAAAAAATCCGCCGGTATATAAAGCATGATCTGCTTCGAGGTCTTTACTTGAGCGGCCCTCATTATGAACTTCTATTAGCTTTTCAACAATCTCAGGATGTTGTTTCAGTAATTGTAAGTTTCTTAAACAAGCGGGGCGATCGATACCTAGCCGCTGAGCATTTTCTTCACTTAGTGATTTGGCTGGCGCCAATACGGGGCTCTTATTCACATGAATGAGCTTAATCGGTAAACGTTGCTCTCCTTCGTCGAGCTTACTACTTGGCGTATAAAGCTTGCTGATGATTTCCTCTACAGACAGCAACAGCAGGGGCTGAATATCGAGGTCTAAATTTACGACTATATAGGCATTTTTATTAGTCGGATGCTGCGCGATCGGCGCAATCCACGTACAACACCCCTGGATGGCAGGCAACTTTGATGATATGTGCACCAAAGGCGTATGATTATTGGTATCAAGAAGCGCAATAACATTCTTTTTTAGTCTTAAATTAAAGATATAGTCATATAGTTTGGGTTGTGCCTTTTTGACTAACTTCGCCATGCCTATCGTAGCGTGAACGTCGGACATCGCATCGTGAGCGGCACTGTGCTCTATATTATTTGCCTTACTTAAGTCTTCCAATTTAAAACTTGGACTGCCATCTTCTTTTAGTGGCCATTCAATACCATCAGGACGCAACGCATAGCAGGCTCTGACTAAATCTATAATATCCCAACGGCTGTTACCGTTTTGCCATTCACGCGCATAGGGGTCATAAAAATTACGGTACAACGTGTAGCGTGTAACTTCATCATCAAACCGAATGTTATTGTAGCCAGCAACACATGTTTCGGCTTGGCTAAACTCTTGATGTATCTTAGCGATAAATTCGGGCTCTATCATGCCTGCTCGTAAACTTTGTTGCGGCGTAATTCCTGTGATCAAACAAGCCTGTGGATTAGGTAAGTAATCATTTGGGATCTGATTGAAAATCATCAGAGGCTTAGAAATGATGTTTAAATCAAGATCTGTACGAATACCAGCGAATTGACAAGCCGGATCTTTTTGGGGGTTGACACCCCAAGTTTCATAATCGTGCCAATAAATAGAGGGTGAAGACACAGTGTTCCTTAACGTTTATATTCTCAATGGATCTCAACAGAAATATGCCGCAAACTCAAATTAATCCCAATATTTCCCACTTAACATGCTTGTCTAGTTAAATATGCGGTACATATAGAGTGAACATACTAAAGTTGTACACGCTAAAGCTATTAAATCTCTAAGTTTGTGCTTAACTTACAGTGTAGTAAAAATTTTGTTGAGCAAGTGGTAGCTTACCTTTGGAGTATTTATGCAATCATTACGAGTTAGCGATTATATGAATTGCCGCCCAGTGACCTTTTCTATTGAAATGTCTGTAGCTGAAGCCGTTGAGCGTCTATTACAGAGTGGCCAAACAGGGGGGCCTGTGGTTGATGATCATAATAGAGTTGTTGGATTTTTATCCGAGCAGGACTGTTTAGTGCGCATGATCGAATCGAGTTATTATCGTGAGCAGGTTTGTAGAGTAAAAGACATTATGCAGACAGAGGTGATATCCATTCGATCTTATGTATCGGTTATCGAGCAAGCTCAAAAAATGCTTGTGGCCAAGCCTAAGGTGTATCCGATAGTTGATGATGATGGATATCTTATGGGTACGATTAACCGTTCTCAACTATTGAATGCCATTGATATGCAACTCCGAGATGGTTATCGAATAGCTGGTTAGGTCTTTTTTAACGATTTACCCATTCGGCACTAGCATTTAAATACTCATTCTTCTAGGATCGGCAACCATTATGGTTGTCTCCTAGTATGAGTAAATTTATTGTCTTCACATGTTCCTGAAACAGAAAATACCCACTTGAACTCTGCCCAAATAAACGCATTGTCAGATCAATGCATGTTGGCCGACCGTTTTCGTATTCGTCGTCGTTTTCAACAAATTCAACGCTTTGATACCGAGAAGAAAAACGAAGGTCTCGCCAAACTTAGCAAAGATATTGAACGCTCAGTATTATTGCGTGAACAGCGTCAAATCAATCTTCCTAAAATTGATTATCCTGACTTACCCGTTACGGAACAAAAAGATAAAATTGCCGAGGCGATCCGCGATAACCAAGTCGTGATTATTGCCGGTGAAACAGGATCAGGTAAAACCACACAAATTCCCAAAATATGTCTAGAATTAGGTCGCGGTGTCGCAGGACTCATTGGACACACCCAACCCAGAAGGTTAGCGGCGAGAAGTGTAGCGAATCGTATTGCCGAAGAACTGCACACCGAACTAGGTAACGAAGTCGGATTTAAAATACGTTTCTCTGATCAGGTCAGTGAGCGTACTTATGTGAAGTTGATGACTGACGGTATTTTACTTGCGGAGATTCAACAAGATAGCTACTTAAAAAAGTATGACACCATTATTATCGATGAGGCTCATGAGCGAAGTCTCAACATTGATTTTATTTTGGGGATCCTAAAGCAACTATTACCCAAACGTCCGGATTTGAAATTAATCATCACATCGGCGACTATCGACCCGGAACGCTTTTCTAAGCATTTTGACAATGCACCGATTATACAGGTTAGTGGACGAACCTTTCCCGTGGAAATGCGCTATCGTCCTTTACTCGACGACAGTCAAGAAAATGATCGAGACCAAGCACAAGCAATAATTGATGCAGTTAATGAGTTAGGGCAGCACAGCCAAGGCGATATTCTAGTATTCCTTAGCGGTGAACGAGATATTCGTGATATGGCTGATGCCCTTACGCGGCAACAATTTAGGCACACAGAGGTGGTGCCTTTATACGCTAGGTTATCAGCCGCAGAACAAAATAAAATATTTCAAACCCACTCAGGTCGCCGAATTGTATTGGCCACAAACGTAGCCGAAACATCCCTTACGGTGCCTGGTATTAAATATGTTATAGACCCAGGAACGGCGCGTATTTCTCGTTATAGTGTGCGCAGTAAAGTCCAACGATTACCCATTGAAGCTATTTCACAGGCGTCGGCCAATCAACGGGCAGGTCGGTGCGGACGAGTATCCAACGGTATCTGTATTCGCTTGTACAGCGAAGAGGATTTTAATAACCGTGATGAATTCACTGATCCAGAAATATTAAGAACAAATTTAGCTTCCGTTATTTTGCAAATGTTGGCCTTGGGGCTTGGCAAAATTGATCAATTTCCCTTTGTACAAATGCCAGACTCACGCAGTATAAACGATGGATTTAATCTATTGGAGGAGTTAGGTGGGGTTGAAAAAAATACCGGCCGCCTAAGTTTAACCACTATTGGTCGTCAAATGGCACGCTTACCTATTGACCCAAGATATGCCCGAATGATTGTTGAGGCTGAAAAACAAAATAGTATGCGTGATGTCACAGTGATTACCGCTGGGCTAAGTATTCAAGACCCTCGAGAACGACCTCAAGACAAACGCCAGGCTGCTGATGAAAAACATCAGGCATTCGCCAATAAGGACTCGGACTTTCTCGCCTTATTAACCATTTGGCATGAATTTAAAGCTAAACAGACCGAACTAACTAATAACCAACTGCGCAAGTGGTGTAAGCAACATTTTATTAATTACCTGCGTATGCGTGAATGGCAAGATATCGTCAGTCAATTGAAAAAATCAATCGCAGAGCTTGGCTTTAGAATTAGTCAGGCAGAAGCAGATTATCAGGCTATTCATCAAGCTATGGCGGCAGGACTGCTGTCTCATATTGGGAATAAAGATAAAAACAAAGAATATCTGGGTGCGCGTAACAGCCGATTTATGCTTTTTCCTGGCTCTGGCATTGCCAAAACTAGCCCGAAATGGCTGATGGTTGCGGAACTTGTTGATACCTCGCGCTTATTTGGTCGTATGGGCGCCAAGATTGAACCTCAATGGCTAGAATCTTTAGCACCTCATCTTATCAAGCGTAATTATAGTGAGCCTCATTGGTCGAAAAAGCAGGGCGTCGCCCAAGCATTCGAGAGTGTTACCTTATATGGCTTACCCTTAGTCACAAAGCGCAGGGTAGCATACAGTCAAATTGATCCTGTTGTTAGTCGAGAAATATTTATCCGTGAAGCGCTTGTCAACCAAGACACTAAGCTGCAATACGATTTTCTAATTGAAAACCAACTCGAAGTAGATGAAATAAAGGGCCTGGAGGATAAAACTCGTCGCCGTGACTTGTTGGTTGACGAAGATGCATTGGTTGATTTTTACGCCGAACATATTCCCAGTCACGTTTGCAGTGAAGCCAGTTTCAAAAAGTGGTGGAGCAAAGCTCGCACCCTTTCACCTGATTTACTGACATATTCAAAGCAAATGCTGCTAAAAAATTCGCCATCGAAGGCTCACGAATATGATTTTCCTGAAACATGGCAACAAGGAAACTTGACGTTACGACTTGATTATCACTTTAACCCAACGGATGTCGATGATGGGGTGAGTTTATTGGTACCCCTATCGCTGTTGAATCAACTAACGATTAGCGGTTTTGATTGGTTGGTGCCTGGATTGCGTAGCGAGTTAATTATTACTCTTATTAAATTACTTCCTAAGCGTCTTCGACGAAACTTTGTGCCAGCACCTAATTATGCCGAAGCATGTTTAGCAGATATCACTCCAATTGATTCCCATGGCCAATCTGTGACGTTTCTTTCGGCGCTAAGTCTGAAATTAAAACGGATGACAGGAGTGGACGTTTCTGGTGATGATTGGCAAATAGATAACTTACCTTTGCACTTGCGATTTAATTTCAAAGTGTTAGATGAGAACAATAGCGTTCTTAAGCAAGGAAGGGACTTACTGGGCTTACAACACGAACTGCAAGGTAAAGTTAAGCAGAGCTTGAGCAGCATTGCAAAACCTGGATTAGAGAAAACAGGTATTACGCAATGGGATTTCGATACGTTACCGAAAGAGTACGTTAGTAAACAAAGTGGCTTTAATGTTAAAGCGTATCCGGCATTAGTCCCAGAGAAGAGTTCGGTGGCGATCAAGTTATTCGACAAGCCACATATAGCCGAATCTTCTCATCAGCTTGGTTTACGGCAACTAATATCATTATCTATACCATCTCCCATTAAGTACTTGCATGCAAAGTTACCTAACAAAGCGAAGCTGGGATTATATTTTAATCCGTTTGGTAGAATCGATGCGCTTATTGACGATGTCATTGCCGCAGCGATTGATGAGCTCATTAAACAATATCAGTCGCAACACGAAGAGATCCGCACTGCGCTAGATTTTGAGGCATGTTGTACCTATGTGCGCAGTGACATAAATGATCATGTATTAGCCATCGCGCAAAAAGTTGAAGTGGGTCTGACCAAGGCGCACCAAATTAAGAAAAAAATGAAAGGCAATGTGCCATTGAGTATGATTAATGCCTATGGTGATATTAAACAGCATCTAGATAGTCTAGTTTTTAGTGGATTTGTCAGCGATATCGGTTCAGAACGTTTAAATGATTGGCAGCGTTATATTGAAGGCATCGCTAGGCGTATTGAAAAACTGCCAATAGACCCTACGAAAGATCGACTTCATCAACTTAACGTTGAAAAGGTTCAGCAAGCCTACACCAATCGACTACAAAAAATTCCCGCCGGTGTGCCCTTGCCACAAGAATTAGCTGAGGTGCGATGGATGATTGAAGAGCTTCGTGTCTCATTTTTTGCGCAGCAATTGGGTACAGCAATGCCTATTTCTACTAAGCGCATTATTAATCAACTAGAAGCAGCCACTTGATTTGGCAAGGAAACAACGGATTTAATCAGCTGGATTAAGCAAAGTCCGTTGACATTGGTTTCACCGCACCCTATAAACACTGAGTAGGTAAAAAACTAGGACGGAATTTTAATGTTAGGCTACAACGACAAACGTAATTTTTTTCGTATGATGGTAAATTCAGCGTGCGAAATAGTGGTAAACGACGATGAGTCGAGTCGCACATTACCAGCGGTATGCAAGGATATTAGCGCCACTGGTATGTCATTCGAAGTAGACGAACAGTCAGTAGAGATTGGAACAATGGTCGATGTATATATTGAATCAACCAACAGCCAAATACCTTCTTTATCTGCTAAAGCCCGTGTAGTTCGTTCTGAATGCAGCGAAGACAAGACCTGTATTATTGGTGTTGAAATTACAGAAATGAATTAACAGTCGGTTTGCTATCTATTCTTTTTTACTGTGTCGACATTTCGCGGTGTTATAGGGCTTTGCCTGTTGCACCGCGAGAGTAAAGTTGTCTATAAAACCTTACATACTAGGCCCTTCAAGTAGAAGCCTTCTGGGTAGTTTGTAGACACTGGATGATCGGGAGCCTGAGAAAGACGCTGTAATATCTGAACCTCTCGACCAGCATCAAGTGCAGCATCGGCCACAACTTTCTGAAATAGGTCAAACGGCATCAAGCCCGAACAACTAAATGTGACAAGGATCCCTCCGGGTTGCATAATTTGCATAGCCAACATATTAATGTCTTTGTAACCGCGGCAGGCACGATTTAACGACGCTTTTGAGTCTACGAATTTGGGAGGGTCGAGTATGATCTGTGAGAAATGGCGATCTTGTGCCTTATAATCACGTAGTGCTTGAAACACGTCTTGATTACTAAACTCGCACTTACTGGTATCTAATCCGTTGATCTCGACATTACGTTCAGCGGTTTTCAAAGCTAAATCCGATACATCTAAACTGGTTACACTACGCGCGCCAGCGGCTAAGGCGTAACTACCAAACGTTCCTGTATAACAAAAGCAATTTAGCACATCACGATCTTTAGCGTATTGCGCCGCAATAGCGCGGTTATCGCGCTGATCTAAATAAAAACCTGTTTTGTGACCAAGCTTTACATTGACGATGATTTTCACACCATTTTCTTCAATCACAACTTCATCTGGAATATCGCCTGCCAACACTTGCGCTATTTCTTCTAGGCCCTCTTTTTTACGTACAGCGACATCACTACGCTCATAAATTACATGCTGTGGAAATTGTGACTTAAGTGCCCAAACTATTTTCTCGCGATGTTTATCGGCACCGGCAGAGAGGAGTTGGCAAACGATAATATTATTATATATATCAATGGTGACACCGGGTAAACCATCTGATTCAGCAGCAATTAAACGATAACCTGTAAGACCATGGCGTTGTATCAGTTCTTCTCTAGATGATTGCGCTCTTGCAATACGACGTTGAAAAAATCCGTTATCAATACTTTCATTTTGCTCAAACGTCCATATTCTAACTTGTATCTGAGAATGAGGGGAGAAAGCACCTCTTCCTAACCAAACGTCTTCATGACTATAAACATCGACGGTATCGCCGAGGTTTAATCGTCCTTTTGTGCTTTCGATAGCACTGGCAAAAATCCAAGGATGACGGCGAAGTAGCGATTTTTCTCGACCAGGGTGTAATGTAACGCGTGATGACATAGTGTAGTGGTTTCCAACATACAGAATTAAATAGGCGAGCGTGTGGTAAATATTCCTTCTCGCGAGCATCAAACTGAACAAGAAATTCAATGGAGAATTCATGCAATTTATTGACTATCAAGAAGGTCCAGCGACTGACACGCTTTTTATTAATGATACAACAAAACCCGTGCTCAAACATGGGCAAGTATTAGTTAAGGTGCATAGTTTCGGCATAAATCGAGCTGATACACTGCAACGTCAGGGAAAATACCCAGCTCCCAGAGGTGAAAGCCCCATATTAGGTTTGGAAGTGTCGGGGGAAGTTGTTCAACTCGGGCCAGACCCAATCGACACTCAGAGTCATTGGTGCATCGGAGATGAAGTTTTTGCCTTGGTTGCTGGAGGCGGCTATGCCGAATATGTAGCGGTTAATGCATCACACCTTATTGCTAAACCAAATAGCGTTGATATGCCTAGTGCAGCGGGAATAGCAGAAGTGTTTTTGACTGCATACCAGAGTCTATTTCAGGTTGGGGGCTTAAAACCTGATCAACGGGTTTTGATCCACGCGGGGGCAAGTGCGGTTGGCCTGGCCGCAATTCAGTTAGCTAAAGCTCGGGGGTGTCATGTCAGCGTAACGGCATCCACTGAAAAAAAATTAGCTATGTGTGAAAAATATGGCGCAGATCGATTGATTAATTATAAGACTCAAAACTTCGCTGAATGTTTTGAGCAAGGTGGCGTTGATGTCATTATTGATTTTGTAGGGGGAGATTATATCAATCGCAATCTTCGCATTTTGAATGTAGACGGAACCATCGTCTATCTTGCCATGCTAGCTGGGCGTTACGGCGATAAGCTTGATATGGCACTTATGTTGGCTAAGCGAGCAACAATTACTGGCTCAACACTTCGCAGCCGAACTGATGAATACAAAACAGCATTAATCGAAGCATTTTCCAAGGAATTTTTGGCAGACTTTGAAAGTGGAGCGTTACGCCCTGTGATTGATACTCGATATGACGTTAAAGATATTGCTATTACCCATCAGCGTCTTGAACAAAATGATAGTATGGGGAAATTAGTCGTATCTTGGTCAAGCTAGCGAAGTTCAGCAAGCCAATATGACCAACGGGGTAGGGGGATTACTCCCCCTACGTTAATGCGTCGCTTAATGCTTTTGCAGAACGCTAAATTCCTGCTTTGATACGAATCCATCGTTATTGTTATCTAGTTCAGCAAAAATGGCCGTTAACGTAGTATCGATACTTGCTTCTTGGGCACTAAGCAGATTGTCTTCGTTTACATCAAGGGCGGTAAAAATGTCAGTGGTAGCAAAAACGCTGCTTGATGACATAAAAAATAAACCCACGATTATGATTTTTTTCATATTTTCTCCTAATGTTGATAAGTACAATGGCAATGTTTGTTTAGACGCTAATACTATTCAAACCCACTCATTAACTTTCAAGTTCACTGGCTGATAAATAACCGTCTTTGTTGACATCTAATTCTGTAAATACTGAAGACAGCGCCGCATCAGATGATGCTTCTTCTACACTGATGCGACCATCGTTATCGGCATCTAGTGCGTCCATTATGTCTTCTTGTGCAAAAGCAGAGCCTGAAGCAAAACAAAGGCAGGTAATCGCAATTAAATTTTTCATGGTATCGAATCCTTGTGGCTAAATAAGCTTAGCTAAGTTGTCGAGATTGTGCCTACATTGGTAGCCTCTACCGGCAGTGCAAACACAACATATTCACGAGCGATATTGCTCAGGTATTCATATCTAGCGCGACCGAGTCAAATGAAACGACTAAGACTTTGAATACGAATTTAGACATTACATATATCGTGCCAATGGAATAAATACCTTTAAAATCAGTTGGTTAAAAATAATTTAAAGGCTAGAAGGGGGGGGCCGCTATGTTTGCAAGAGTCAATGGTACGGATACAGTTACACTTAATGCAGGTGTTTTTAAATTATGTTATTAATCAGTAGGTTAAAGGGGAGCAAATTAGTTACGCGTAGCGCAAAAGCGACAAAATGATAAACATAAATTAATTCATTACGCTCTATTCATAGTGCCACTTTTAATGGATTTATATGATGTTAGTTTTTGGGCAAATTACTTATCCACATAGACTGATAAGGCGCTAATTCAACGGTATGATCAGTTGCATAAATAGGTTGTTTGGTAAGAAGATCAAGCCATTCATCCGTACCGACCAAATTAATATCGGTTAAATGAATCTCTTGAGGTTCATCACTAATATTATTTATACAAAATATACTTTGCCGCCGATCAATACTTTGTCGCCAAAAACCAAATATTTGCGTGCCTAACTGCAATGTGAACTGTGTTGCATTTGGGTGAAACGCAACTTGTTGGCGACGAATAGTTAACAAATCACCCATAGCATTCAACACTTTATGGTGCTGGCTAAATGTTGATGCGAGTTGTTTTTGCAACTCATCGTATTGCCATTTGTGGCGGTTAATTGCTCTGTTATGACTGGTGTTTTTTACCCGCTCGTAATCGTTGCCTGTCGCCAACAAACTATGAATATATATCCCTGGGATCCCTTCAAGAGCCAACATAATAGCGTGGGCACATATGAATCGCTGAAATCCCCATTTGTCTGGGCCCTTTGTGGTGCCTTGTAAAGCATCATACAAAGCGATGTTAATTTCATAAGCTTTTTGTTGACCATTCTCAGACGCGCGCCATGAAACTCTGCCACCGAAATTTTGCATGGTATTAACTAATACGGTCAGTTCTTCGTCTTCGAGCAAACCTTCCGCGGGACGAAGACCGATTCCATCGTGGGAAGCAATAAAGTTAAAATAGGTCGTGCCGTTTTGCGCAGGAGGCATGCTCATTAACCATGACTTAAGGTAATGACAATCGCCAGTAATTAAGGTATTAACCAGTAAAGGCGGTAACGAGAAATTATAAATTGCGTGGGCTTCGTTGGCATTACCTAAATAAGCCAAATTTTCTCGATTAGGAATATTGGTTTCAGTGATGATAATAACATCAGGTTGGGCATACTCAATCAAGGTACGTAGCAGCCTAACGACCTCATGAGTCTGTTCCAAATTAATGCAACTGGTACCCACTTTTTTCCACAGAAAGGCTACTGCATCCAACCGAAATAAGCGCACCCCATTATCCAGGTACTGCCTGATAATTGAAACAAAGGCTTGCAGTACCTTTGGATTACGAAAATCAAAATCGACCTGATCATGGCTAAATGTGCACCAAACATGTTCCATACCGTTAGCTGTTTCAGTTTCGCGTAATAAAGGTGAAGTGCGCGGGCGTACGACATTTGATAGGTCGTCTTCTGGGATTGCAGTATAAAAGAAATCGCTGCCCACACCTTCGCCTTTTATAAAATTATCAAACCAAGCACTTCTCGACGAACAGTGATTAATAACCACATCTGACATAAGTCTAAAATCTTTCGCGATACTCTTAATGTCCGTCCAATCTCCAAGTGATTCATTTACACTGGAGTAATCAATGACGGCGAACCCATCGTCAGAGCTGTAAGGAAAGAAAGGTAAAATATGAACACTGTTAATATGTTGAGTGCAACTTTGCTTTAAAAATTTATGCAAGGTCTTTAAAGGTTTAACACCTTCTTCTTCAATCGAATCGCCGTACGTGATCAGAACGGCATCTTGTTGGGTCCAATTGTTATGGTGACGCAGAGGGCGAGTAATGTCTTTATCTTCACTAAACTCCATTGTCGTTAAGAGATCACGAGCGACCTCCTGATAACTTTGTGACAACTCCACCTCATTATAAATGACGGCTAGATGATGTTCGACTAACTCAGTTAGCTCTTTATAAGTACTTTGCATTGCTTCACCATTAATTGTATTTGTTACTTTATAGGGTGTTTTTACACTCGTTATAATCCTGCTCTACGGCGTCTCTAAGTCTTTCTAGTACGTTTGGCATTGCACTGATAACTCGGTTCCAACTAGGAATGAATGGGGTCTCCATTGGATTATCTAAAAAGCTTTCACCCGCCTTCATAATATTCTCCGCAAACAACTCCACGGCCTTTTCTTCGCTGTGTATATCAAGTGATAAGCCATTCATGATTGCATCGTTGTGGTAGGTTTCAACGAAGTCTAACGCTATGCGATAATAAGTTGCTTTTATTGAACGAAAAGTCTCGGTGTTAAATGTTTCCCCTTGAGTTGCAAGTTTTCTAAACATGGCCTTGGTGATATCAATAGACATCTTAGAAAGCCCACCCGCATCGTTGTCAGCCGACAAATCTTGATGTTTATGGTCGTAAGTTTTAGCTATATCAGCTTGACACAAGCGGTTGTTTGAATAATTACGCTGCATTTCTGATAACACACCAATTTCAAGACCCCAGTCACTTGGGATCCGAATATCACTTAATACATCGCGTCTAAATGAAAACTCACCTGCTAGGGGATAGCGGAAACTGTCCATAAATTCTAAGTATTCGGTACTGCCGATCACACGTTTAAGAGCCCGTAGCATTGGGGTAACGAGCAGACGAGACACACGGCCATTAATTTTGCCATTAGCCACACGGGCATAATATCCCTTACAAAATTCATAGTTAAATTGAGGATTAGCTACTGGATATATCAATCTTGCCAGTAAACTACGGTCATAAGTGAGAATATCACAATCGTGAAGCGCTACAGACTCAGCGGTACCCGTGGCGAGAATATAGCCCATGCAATACCAAACGTTTCTCCCTTTACCTAGTTCTTTTGGTGCTAAGCCTAATTCCGCTAGCTCTTTATCTAACGCCTTTAAACGGGGTCCATCGTTCCAAAGAATACGATGGTTTTGACCCAATTTTTCAAAAAACGAAATGGCATGTTTGTATTGCTCTTTGTCTGCGCGGTCAAGTCCAATAACGACTTGTGAGAGATAAGGTACTTTTGATATTTCAGACACTATATGTGGAAGTGCTTCACCTTCAAGTTCAGAAAATAATGAAGGTAAAATAAGTGCCATAGGACGACGGCGAGCAAAGCTAACCAATTCTTTTTCTAAATCTTCAACCGGACGTTCTGAAAGGTTATGTAACGTGGTGATAATACCGTTTTGATAAAAGTCAGCCATGATGATTCCTTTAGTTATAGGATAAAAATAATATACAAATCTATGAAATTAACATTCAGAGACTAAGATTTTTGTTAAACATTCGCTCCAGCCAGCTGGACCATATAACGTACTGTCGTATATACCTGCGATGCGCGAGAGCGTAGGAAATGGATGGCTTGGAGATTTCACGCGTACGGCAATATCGCTTGCGTTCAACATAGCAACATCATTATTACTGTCCCCCAATGCGATGCTCAATGTAGCACTGTTTCCAAGCTCCGATTGATACGCTTCAACCAGCCATACTAGTGCCTTTCCTTTATCGCAAAAGCCGGATACACCTAGAAATCGACCTCCTTGCAATACAGTAGCTCCGAGTTGCTGCAATTTGGTGACGAATTGAGTTTGTCGCTCTGGGGTACCAAGCCATTTTACAGGCTCACTATATAAACGAGTGTTAGCCAACTGAGCGCTTTTCTCGTCAAGCCCGGTATGTTCAATAATTTGTTGATTACTCATCGTGGAAAACTGCAAAAATTCCCCTGTAAATTGATCATGCAGTTTTGCCAGTAAGTGCAACCAATGCGATCGAGGATTGGTAAATTCTTTTACCCAAAAACCCGATTTTTCAAGACAACCTGAAGGTTTGGATGTAAACAAGTATTTTGGGATATATACCGCAGCGCCATTTTCAACAATCAATGGCCCGCTTAATTTTAGGTCTGCCATTAGTACGTCAAGTTCAGCTTTGGTCTTACTGGTTGTAGGAATTACGGGAATCTGTTTACTTTTTAACACATCCAGCATATTTAACGCAGGCGTGTAATCGTAGCTGTGGTGATCAAGTAGCGTACCATCCATATCGGTAAAAACTAACGCTTGCCTAAGCATGAGTACTCCTTGAGTGTTGAGCGATGATTCTTCGTTCAGCATTTAAGGTAAATATTACATCGCACTTATTTTCAAGTGTTGCCAGCGCATGCTGTGTCAGGCGCTGATAATATTGAATAAATGCTAAAACTTGTTGGTCGTTCATTATATTCACTTTGCTATGCTCAGGATTAGCGCTAAGGACTTTACGAAGCTTATGCTCTTGTTCTAAACGCCAGTTATATACGCAGTTAAATGAGGGCGCCTTAAGCATGATCCAATAATTCATAAAACTATACAATGGCGCGTAATTTTCCTTGAGCTGCATATTTACATACTTACGCCATACGCCGGTTTGATCATTATTTTTCTCTAGTGAATTAATTGGCTCAGCTAGTTCGCTATCATTTTGCGGCTCTACACCCCAGCACCAACCTTCGAAAATCACCACATCTACTGCTGTAGTAATTTTCTGCCATTGTTCGAGCGGTTCAGGATTATCAGTGGCTTTATTAAATCGGGGAATGGATATTTGATTTTGTCGGTCATGTAATTGCGTTAAAACTTTCGCCGCTAGCGTCATATTGTGGGTCCCAGGTACGCCTCGGGTTTTAAAAAGAGGATGAACCTTTTCAGCAATCGCGCAGCGTTGAGATTGGTCTAAATAAAAGTCATCCAATGACATAACAACAACATTTAAGTCATATTGTTCGCTAAGGTATGCTTTGAGAAAGTCTGATAGGGTAGACTTTCCTGAACCCTGACAGCCATTAACGCCTAAGAAATAGGGTTTGCTTGCCCCATCTTGGTGCGTGGCGATGTTATCTGCTAAAGGTATGTACCATTTTCTAGCATCTTGTAAAAATTCCTTACCTAACTGATGCTTATCAGCAAATTCGGTCAACATAATCACGCTATCTCCCTAGTTATGCACCAATATTGTTGCTCTTTTATGAGCGTAATAATCTCGGATAACTATATTGCAATCAACATACATGCCAATCGAAAAGTAATGAGTCGATTAGTTGTTATTATATTTTTATATCTTGGCATGTATTTAGGTGAAAATAATTAAATCTTGTGCATAAAGGTGAGCATTTATATTTGCTGACAACTATTCGCAGAGTTTCCGCTGCTACAGGTAGCCTGTGAGATACAAAGTATGTTAAAAATACATTGTGGTTTAACTCCGAGCCTTCATACCTAACTCACAAGACAAGGTGTGCTGGCCGCGATATTTATCCGATTGGGATTCATATCGCCAGGGTTGCGAGAGAAATCGGACAGCCTCCCCGCAAGTGTTACGCCGATAAAGCGTAGCGACTTCAATTTGGAAAGGTGTTAGTGAATATGTTGCAAGATAAATTTGGCCGTAGATTTCATTATCTGCGGTTGTCGATAACAGATGTGTGCAATTTCAGTTGTGAGTATTGTTTACCCGACGGGTACCAATGCGATACCGACCGCGATTTTCTGTCCCTCAGTGAAATTAAACACATTGCCAGTGCTTTTGCACAGCTCGGAACCAGTAAAATCCGTATTACTGGTGGTGAGCCTTCTTTACGCAAAGATTTGCCGCAAATAATACGAGCCTGCGCGAGCACGCCAGGGATTAAGCATGTCGCTATGACAAGTAACGGCTACAAATTACCCGAGCATATAGATAGTTGGGTCGAGGCCGGTCTTACATCGCTTAATATCAGCATTGATAGTTTAGACCCGCGTATGTTTGCATCAATAACAGGTCACGATAAGTTAGATGTCATTTTACGTGGCATCGATCGAGCGGTCGAGCTTGGGGTTACGGTTAAGGTTAACGCCGTATTGATGCGTCATTTTAACCAAAATGAACTGAAAACGTTTTTAAAGTGGATTGAGCACACGCCTATTACGTTACGCTTTATCGAGTTGATGCAAACGGGTGACAATCAATTATTCTTTGATAAGAACCATACCTCGGGTCAACCCATCAAAAAACAGCTTGTTGCCGACGATTGGCAACAAATTGTTCGCGATAAAACAGCCGGTCCGGCGCAAGAGTTTTCCCACCCTGATTATAAGGGGCGTATCGGTCTAATTATGCCTTATAGCAAAGACTTTTGTGCCACGTGTAATCGCTTACGTATTTCTGCGTTAGGTAAATTGCATTTGTGCTTATTCAGCGACCAAGGACTTGATATACGCGAGTACATCAAGAATAACGATACCCAACGTTTGCAAGACGAATTGACTACCTTGTTGGGCGACAAAAAGTCAACGCACTTTTTACACGATGGATATACCGGAGCCACTAAGCATCTTGCAATGCTTGGAGGCTAGAATAACAATTAAGTTTGAAATACACAGTGCATGGTGATGATTTAACGTGGTTGTAGATTGCGGAAGTAATTACTCAACGCCAGTTACCCTTGGTAATACTCAAGTGGTAGGTTTGGTGCTGGCGGGAGGGCAATCTTTAAGAATGGGCCAAGATAAAAGCAAATTACGTCTTAATTATAAAGGCGTGTCATTGCTTGAGCATGCTAAACAATTGCTCCAAGAAACAGGCCTCAACTCTGTATTAGTAAGCGGTTCGGAATTGGATCAGATACCAGATATTTTTCCTAACAGCGGGCCATTAGGCGGGATCCATGCTGCGTTTAGCTATGTACGGAATAATTATCCACATGCAACGGGCCTATTAGTCATTCCCGTCGATATGCCCAATCTAACGTCAGATACCCTGACCACTTTACTAAAAACGGCATCTGGTGCAAACACGGTAGTGCATTTTAAGGACTTGAATCTCCCGATGTATATACCACTACAAAGAACCATTTTCGACTACTTGGAAGGCGCGTTAGTTGATGGAGGAGTTTTATCTTTATACCGCTTATTTGCGGCTGTCTTGGCCAAGACAATTCCGGTGCCTAGCGGCATCAGTCATCGTGAGTTAGATAATATTAATTATCCTGCTCAATGGAACGACTTGAATCAGTAATCATCTTTTAATATTTAAAACGAATGCGTCGTTATTCTCGGTGCAATTGATTCAATCGGTAATAATTTAGGTGCGTCATCGATGATGCAAACTTTTAGGAAATTTATGGCACATTCTGCAAATTTAAAAAGTGTAGCGTTGAACATTGCTGTATTAACAGTTTCAGATACGCGAGATGAAGAGACAGACACGTCGGGCGCATATCTGGTTAATGCGCTTCAGGCTGAGGGTCATAGTCTTGTTGAAAAACGGATCGTAAAAGACGACAAGTACCAATTGCGAGCGACTGTATCAAATTGGATAGCGTCATCAAATGTACAAGTTGTGCTGGTAACGGGTGGTACCGGGTTTACGGCGAGAGACACCACACCTGAAGCGTTGTCCGTTTTATTTGATAAAGAAATTGAAGGGTTTGGAGAGTTGTTCCGTTATATCTCATATACTGAGATAGGCACCTCTACTGTTCAATCTCGTGCGTTAGGCGGTATGGCAAATGGTACTGCTATTTTCTGTATGCCGGGGTCGACAGGCGCATGTCGTACTGCTTGGACGGGGATTTTACAACAACAATTAAACGCGACGCATAAGCCATGTAATTTTATTGTGCATTTAAAAGATACCACTGTTGCGCCTTGCGATAGTCGGGGTTAAGCGATGAGTGAAAAAAATATGTTATCCCATGTAAATGAGCACGGCGAAGCCAACATGGTAGATGTAACCGACAAAAGCGTAACCCAACGAGTTGCTTACGCTCAAGGCCGAGTGAATATGTCGGCGCAGACACTGGCGTTGATAAACAGTAAACAACACGCTAAGGGCGATGTCTTTGCCGTGGCCCGTATTGCAGGTATTCAAGGCGCTAAGAAATGTAGTGACCTGATCCCATTGTGTCATCCCTTAATGCTGACTAAGGTGCAAATTGACTTTGCGACGCTTAAAGATGGCAGCGGTATAGAAATTACCGCTATGTGTAAACTTGCCGGACAAACAGGCGTTGAAATGGAAGCATTAACTGCAGTTTCTGTTGCAGCGCTAACCCTTTTTGATATGTGTAAAGCGGTTGACCCTAGCATGGTGATCGAGGGAATAAAAGTAACAGAAAAACTAGGAGGGAAAACGGGTCATTGGCAACGCAGGGAGGAGCAGACACATGATTAATGTATTATTCTTTGGTCAATTAAGAGAACAACTTAAAACCGATAAGTTGTCCTTGGATACCGTTCCTAATGTCAAAGCATTGAAAATATTATTGGTCCAGCGCGGTATCATTTGGCAAGAGTTTTTAGCCAGTGATTCGATCTTAGTAGCGGTTAATCAAACCATATCGAGCGATCAGACTGTTCTTAGTGACGGTGACGAAATTGCGTTTTTCCCTCCGGTAACGGGAGGATAAGGCATGCTTGATACGATTGAAGTGCAAAACGAAGATTTTGACATGAGTGCTCTTTACAATGCGCTTAGGCATAATAACACCAGCAACGGTGCAATCGTTACATTCACTGGGTTAGTGCGAGACTTCAATCAAGGTCACAACGTCGGCGAGTTATTTTTAGAGCATTATCCAGCGATGACAAGCATAAGCTTAACCAATATTGTTGCACAAGCACGCCAACGTTGGACTCTTGGCAGAATTAGCGTAATACACCGAGTAGGGCGATTAGCCCAAGGTGATCAAATCGTTTTTGTAGGAGTCACCTCTGCCCATCGAAAAGATGCGTTTGATGGCGCACAATTCATCATGGATTTTTTAAAAACAGAAGCCCCTTTTTGGAAAAAGGAAACAACGGAACTAGGTCCTAGATGGGTTGAAGCGAATTCTAATGACAGTAAAGCGCGCAAAAAATGGGAGGGTTAATGAGCAAAGTCAGTGCAATTGCTTTTATCGCATATGGCTTCTTTATGACTTTTTCAGTTCATGCCCAAGTGAATGTTGCCGTAGCGGCTAACTTTAGGCCCACATTAATGTTGCTAGTTGATGCTTACAAAAAACAGCATCCGAAAGCTGACATTCACCTATCGACGGCCTCGACAGGTGTACTTTATGCTCAAATAGAGCGTGGAGCGCCATTTGATATATTTTTATCCGCTGATAGTTTACGTCCGAAAACATTAGAAAATACCGGCAAAGTAATCTTAGGTACGCGCAAAACCTATGCTCTTGGTCAATTGGTATTATGGATGAAAGGACATTCGTCAATTAATGCCACAAACCTGAGTTTACTCAGTGGTAAATTAGCGATAGCAAATCCCAAATTGGCTCCTTTTGGCTTAGCGGCCAAACAGACTTTGCAGAAATTGGGATTGTTTAAGCAACTGAGAAATCAAATTGTGCTGGGCAACAGTGTTGCTCAAGTGGCTCAATACGTCGAGACGGGGGCTTCGCAAGCAGGATTTGTTGCTCTTAGCCAAGTATTCAGTCAACACCCTAGCGTTACGGATTATTGGTTAGTCCCTAGCGATTTATATTCTCCAATAGAGCAGCAGGTCATTGTCATTAAACAACCTAGCCGTGATCAACAGGCAAATCAGCAGGTGATGAACTTTTACCAATTTATTCTCAGTGCATCAGGCCAACAGATTATAATGAAAAATGGATATCTCAGTGCACAGATACAGTTAACTCCGCCGGTGAGCCCGAGTGTTCAATAATTTGCTAACGAATGAAATTTGGTTAGCAACGTTACTCACGCTAAAACTGGCAACGTTCACAACCTTAATATTGCTAATTATGGCTATTCCACTAGGTTGGTGGATGAGCCAGTCTAAAAGCCGACTCAAACCAATCATCGAAGCTTGCATCACATTACCGTTGATTTTACCGCCTACTGTACTCGGTTTTTACCTGTTAGTTTTGTTTTCCCCGCAGAATCCAGTGGGACACGCTTGGTTATCAGTATTTGATTCTTCCTTAGTATTTTCGTTTTATGGCTTACTCTTTGGCTCAATTATTTATAGTTTACCATTTATGGTTCAACCTATTCGTGACGCATTCTTGAAGATTGATCGCGATCTACTCGATGCGAGCAGTACCTTAGGCGCAAGTTTTATACAAACGTTTCGCTATATCGTTTTGCCTTTGAGCAAACATGGTATTACAACAGGCTGTATTCTTGCCTTTGCCCACACAGTGGGAGAGTTTGGCGTCGTGTTGCTTATTGGTGGCAATATTGAAAGTGAAACACGGGTGTTGTCCATTTTGCTCTACGATTTAATCGAAACAAACCAGATGGATTCTGCTAATCAGCTGGCACTTGCGCTTGTTGGGTTTGCTTTTTTTGTATTGTTTTCACTGAGCATGCTAAGGCGCGGAGTTAAAATTTAAATTATCGTGATACTTATGTGAATGTCCTGCTTAACAATGAAGCCTTTTGCTTATAAGGGATTCTATCTATGTTGCGCAAAACGATTTCTGGTCTGTGTTTTATATTGTTAAGTGCCTCTGTTCATTCAGCCATAATCCCCCTTAAAAATACAATTCATTTAAGTTCTAAAAATCTACAAAGTACCTTGTTAGAAGTATACTCATCACAAGGTTGCAGTAGTTGCCCTCCAGCTCAAAATTGGATCAATAACTTTGAGGGTAATCCAGGTTTATGGCGAAAGGTTGTACCTGTGGTTTTTCACGTAGATTATTGGGATGGCTTAGGTTGGAACGACCCATTCGCTTCAAAGGCGTTCAGTCGGCGTCAGCAGGAATATAGCCGCAACGGTAACGTAAATACGGTTTACACGCCTGGCTTTGTCGTTGAGGGCCGCGAATGGACGGGTTGGTTCAATGGTAAATCGCTACCGCAAAACGCCCCGCGTCACATTGGTCAGTTAGATGTTAATGTTCACAACAGCAAACTTGAATTTACCTATTGGGTTGATACCAGTGATACTGAAAAATCACAGCTAACACCACTTACCTACAATGTCGCCCTGTTGGGTTTAGGCATGAATACGCAGGTTAGAAGCGGTGAAAATGCAGGTAAAAAACTAACCGAAAGCTTTGTTGTATTACAGCATCAACAGGGAAAATATATTGGTGGCCAATCCCTGAATATGACATTGCACAGCAATCATACTCAAGCTAAACGCTTTGCCATTGCAGCCTGGGTGACCGATGGATCACTGACACCATTGCAGGTTGTCGGTGGAGAGTTGCCGTTAAATTTTAAGCTGAATTAGTCGTTACTTTCTCAAGATAAAAACTGGCGTAGGCGGTTTACAGTTATTATCTTGAGTATCACGATTTAACTAGTCGTCGTTACCACAATCATCTTGGCACTCGCCATAGAGATATAGGCTATGGTGGATTAAGGTCATACGATGACGCTTAGCGACTTCTTCTTGGCGTTTTTCGATGACCTCGTCTTCAAATTCAACAACTTTTCCACAATTTAAACAAACTAAGTGGTCGTGGTGTTTTTTATGGCTGATTTCAAATACTGATTTTCCACCTTCAAAATGATGGCGATTCAAGATACCCGCGTCATCAAATTGATTTAATACTCGATAAACTGTCGCAAGGCCAATTTCTTCGTCTTGCTCAATTAGAATTTTGTAGACGTCTTCAGCACTGATATGTTGATTTTTGGGATCTTGTAAAATTTCAAGGATTTTTAATCGGGGCAGGGTGACTTTTAATCCCGCTTTTTTGAGTTCTTTGTTTTGGTCCATGGATCCAACTTAACATTTGGTGTAAACAACATAATCTTGAACTGTACCGATTATAACGTCGGTTATCCAGTCATATCATTGCTTACTAAATTAACAATTCATTAAAATGGCGTTTAGCCTTATGGCTTTGATTAAACCAAGGGTTCCACGCCACCTTCTTTCGACGTTCAACATAAAAAAGGAGCTTACGCTCCTTAGTATCTAAAGGTGTAAATGTATGAACTTATTGTAGTTCGGCCAAACACATCTCTTCGTGTATTTGTTTGCACCAACTTTTAACCCGACTTTCAGTCAACTCAGGTTGACGGTCTTCATCAATGCCCAAGCCCACGAAGTGATCATCATCAGCCATCCCTTTGGACGCCTCGAAATCGTAACCTTCAGTTGACCATTGGCCTATCAGAATAGCACCTTTAGCTTCAACGATGTCGCGGACCATACCCATTGCATCTAAGAAATACTCTGCATAGTCTTCTTGATCGCCACAACCGAAAATGGCGACTAATTTGTCGGCAAAATCGATCTCTTCAAGTTCAGGAAAAAAGTCATCCCAATCACATTGCGCTTCGCCGTAATACCAAGTTGGAATACCGAACATCAGCAAATCAAACTCAGCAATATCTTCTTTACTGCTTTTCGCTATATCGTGTACGTCGATCAGGCCTTTGCCCAATTCTTTTTGGATCATCTTCGCAATATGCTCAGTGTTACCCGTGTCACTACCAAAAAATAGGCCTACGCTCGCCATTGTGTGGGATACCTCAAAATCTAGTTAAACATGTCTGGTAAGTTACCAGTGCCATTAATTTGCTTGCCAGAAATACTGCACAACACCCTTAAAAACGAAGCCTGCTGCGCCTAAAAACAAGACTAAATAAACAACAACTCTGCCTATCAAAGGCACGTTATTTTTTTTCAAAACATCATGTACCGCAAAGCCCATGAGTAAGAATAAACCCACCAACGCCAAATCTAAGGCGATGGCTTCAATTTGTTCATAATTTTCACTTAACATGAGAACTCGCTACATTTCATTGCGGGGCTACTTTAGCATATTGAGCCAAGGTTGAAAAAAACTAATTTCGTAAAAATGTGCGTATATGTTTCGCACACTCGGCTGGTTTTTCTGCGTGTAACCAATGACCAACTCCCTGTATGACCCTCACACGGCTATTAGGAAATAGTGCAATAGTTTGCTGGGTGTATTGAGGCTGAAGGTAATCGGATAATTCACCCTTTAAAAACAGCACGGGTTTGTCATTGCTATGCCCGATTTCCAATGCTTTAGATAGCAGTGAGTAATCACGGTAGAGTAAATTGAGATTAAAGCGCCAATGCCAGCTTTGTGTTTTATTATCTTGATACAAGCTTTTCAATAAAAATTGTCTTACCGAGGACTCAGCAACATATTCGGCCATTATATCGTTAGCTTCTTTTCGATCAGTAATTTGTTCTAGATTCACACTGAGCAAAGCATTAAATACATTTTCGTGGCGCGGAGTATAAGTAACGGGTGCAATATCGAGCACAACAAGGCAGTCAACCAGACTTTCATTCATTAATGCAATTTGCATAGCAACCTTGCCACCAAGCGAATGCCCAACAATATTTGCTTTAGATATACTCAACTCGTTCAACAAATAAATAATTGATTCTGCGTACTGTTCAAAACTAAATTGAGTTGAATGCTGAGATTTCCCATGATCAGGTAAATCTATTGAAATAATATTGAAGTCAGCACTTAACTCACGACGAAGCATAGCAAGATTATCTAAACTGCCAAACAAGCCATGAATTAATATAATCCAAGGCTGACTTTTGTCGCCTGAATCTATTCTGTAGTTAATATCTAATATGGAAATAATATACCCCTATTAGTCAATAAGGTAATAAGAAGCGTGTAAATGGGGGAGTGTTGCCGCCACCTTAAGTGACGACAAAGATAAACTAACCGATCAAGAATGAATCGAGTGATTTACCACTATCAAGAGCGGCTTTAAATACCTTGGGCATACGGCCTATACCAGTCCACTTGTGCTCATTACCTTCGTTATCCGATAAGATGTATTTAACTGGACGCTTCTTGCCAACTTTAGTAGATTTTTTAGCAGGTTCAGCTTTTTGCAAATCATTGACATCTAAGCCTGCAGCTTCTAATTGCGCTAGAATCTCATTCAGCTTTTCATTCTTTTCTTTAGCTGCTTCTTGCAGTTCTAGTTCTTTCGTTTTACGATTTTCAATAATCGAGTTTAACTTATCTGCAACACTTTCTAATTCTTCCACAGATAATTCTTTTACAGCTCCTTGTAAACGACGTCCATGAGTTAAAATACCAATAAAGTCACTCATAATTTACCTTTTTTATTTTGAGAGTTTACATTACGTGAAACATATATTTTTACGTGATAGTTAGCAATAAGTTTATTGAAAATAATTATGTTAAAGGTAATTAAATATTAATAATTTCAGATTTTTGCATCGTAAATTAAAAAAGGCGAAATAAATTTCGCCTTTTGATTTTCAATTATAATTGATTACATATTTGGATAATTCGGACCGCCTGAACCTTCAGGTACAACCCATTGAATATTCTGAGTTGGGTCTTTGATATCACAAGTTTTACAATGCACGCAGTTTTGGGCATTTATTTGTAATGCTTTTTCTCCCCCTTCAGCGTCAATAATTTCATATACGCCTGCAGGACAGTAACGTTGAGCAGGTTCGTCATATAAAGCTAAATTAACCGTAATAGGTATAGCACTATCTTTTAATTGAAGATGACAAGGCTGGTCTTCTTCATGGTTAGTATTTGAGAGAAATACAGAAGACAATTTATCAAAACTCAGTACACCGTCGTATTTCGGATAATTAATTTTCACACTATCTTTGGCTAACTTTAGCTGCTCATGATCTTTACCGTTATCAGCTAGATTGAAAAACATATTGCCATTAAATATATTTTGCTCGAGCGTATTATAGGCGCCGCCCATAAATGTACCGAACTTATGTAAAGCAGCGCCAAAATTACGTGCCTTAAATAATTCGTCATAAAGCCAAGATGCTTTGAAGCGATTGGTATAATCGATTAAGTCTTTACCACCCTGTTCATCAGTACTTAACGCTTCTATGAGTGTCTCTGCTGCTAATAAGCCAGACTTCATCGCAGTATGATTACCTTTTATTTTAGCAAAGTTGAGCGTTCCAGCGTCACACCCAACAATAATAGCGCCAGGCAACGTCATTTTAGGTAATGAATTAAATCCACCTTTGGCGATAGCTCTTGCGCCATAACTAACACGCTTACCACCTTCTAAGTATTGTTTAAATACAGGGTGGTGCTTCATGCGTTGAAATTCGTCAAAAGGACTTAAGTGAGGATTACTATAATGAAGGTCTACGATTAAACCGACAAAAACTTGATTGTTCTCGCCATGGTATAAATAAGAACCGCCAGAGGCCTCTGTTAAGGGCCACCCCGCACTATGAACAACCAAACCTTCTTGGTGCTTACTTGGATCAATATCCCAAATTTCTTTAAAGCCAAGACCATAATGCTGAGGTGCTTTGTCATCATCTAACCCAAACTTAGCGATAAGTTCTTTGCCTAAATGCCCACGGCAACCTTCTGCGAAAACGGTGTATTTGGCACGAAGTTCCATGCCGGGCATATAACTATCTTTATGCTTGCCATTATGGTCAATTCCCATATCACCAGTTATCACGCCACCAACACTTCCATCTTCGTTATATATAACTTGTGCAGCAGCAAAGCCTGGGAACACTTCAACCCCTAATGTTTCGGCTTGTTCGGCTAACCAACGACAGACATTACCCATGCTAACGATATAATTTCCGTCGTTATGCATAGTCTTAGGGGTAATGGCATTAGGCAGCTTATTGGATTTTTGTTCATCTCGTAAATAGTAGATATGGTCTTCTTTTACCGGTGTATTTAACGGCGCGCCCATTGCTTGCCAATCTGGGAATAGTTCGTCTAATGCTCGGGTTTCAAATACAGCACCAGATAAAATATGTGCGCCTACCTCTGAACCTTTTTCTACAACACAGACCATTAGCTCTTGTTCTTTTTCTTGGGCTAATTGCATTAATCGACATGCGGTTGAGAGCCCCGCTGGACCAGCACCGACTATCACTACATCAAACTCCATCGATTCTCGTTCCACCCGTTTCTCCTTCGTTATAAATATCTATTAATTAAAAAAATAATATTTGCGTAACTCAGTTACACAAAATTTACAAATTGTTTGACAGTTGTTTTACTTTTAGCGCCGCCAAAGCGCAACTTATTTGTATATATATACCCAATAAGTCAGGTTTATTTATACCTTCAAAGACATAGAGGGCAGTGTTCTGATGATTTAAAGTACGTCTTATAAATTTAAAAAGCTTATTTATTTGCTTACATTCTACAAGTTAAACACGTCCCGCATGATCATTTTTGACGGGCAGTATTGCTAGATTTTGCCTTTGGTCAGTTACGCGAGGGTAGAGCGGGTTGACGCTTACGTCAACAAGACGTAAATTAACCTCATTCCGTAAATGTAATGTTAATTACATTATTTTTTTGCTTAAACGCCTATCAAATGAGGTGAAAATGAAAATTTTAGTGCCAATAAAACGTGCTATCGATTACAACGTGAAAGTACGAGTTAAAGCCGATCACAGTGCTGTCGACTTGACCAACGCCAAAATGTCTATTAATCCTTTCTGTGAAATCGCAGTTGAAGAAGCGGTTAGGCTGAAGGAAAAAGGCATTGCAACTGAGATTGTTGTTGTGTCTGTTGGCGATAAGTCTTGCCAAGAACAAATTAGAACAGCATTGGCGCTTGGGGCCGATCGCGGTTTGCAAATTGATACCAGTGAAACATTAGACTCTTTGCAGATTGCGAAGCTACTCAAAAAAGTAGTTGAAGAAGAATCGCCTGATTTAGTTATTTTGGGCAAACAATCAATCGACTCAGATAATAATCAAACGGGACAAATGTTGGCCGCCTTAACTGGCATGCCTCAAGGAACATTTGCATCTGAAGTGAATTTTGATGCAGGCAAAGTGAAAGTCACTCGTGAAATTGATGGCGGTCTGCAAACGTTAGAATTGAGTCTTCCAGCCGTCGTTACTACTGATTTGCGCTTGAATGAGCCACGATATGCTTCATTGCCTAATATAATGAAAGCTAAGCGTAAACCCCTTGAAGTTAAATCTGCCGCTGATTTTGGTGTAGAACTAACCTCAAATGTTAAGGTCCTTAAAGTTGAGCCACCTGCACAGCGTAAAGGTGGCATTAAAGTGGCGGACGTAGCCGAATTAGTCGATAAATTAAAAAACGAAGCGAAGGTGATCTAATGCCAATTCTTATTTACGCAGAGCATGACAACAGCCAACTTAAAACCGAAACCCATAAATTGGTTAACGCCGCATGCAAAATGGGCGACGAGCTTCATCTTCTTGTGGTCGGCTCTCAGTGTGCTGACGTAGCAAAACAGGCAAGTGAAATCGAAGGTATCACAAAAGTTTTACTTGCTGATAATGTAGCATACGAACATCAATTGGCTGAAAATGTAGCTGATTTGGTATCTGAATTAGGTAAAGATTACAGCCACATTATTTGTGCAGCGACCACAACAGGCAAAAACTTTATGCCCCGTGTAGCGGCATTACTTGATGTTGCACAAATATCAGACGTTATCGGTGTACAAAGTAGTGATACGTTCGTTCGTCCTATCTATGCGGGCAATGCCATTGCAACAGTACAATCAAGCGATACAATAAAAGTACTGACCGTTCGTACTTCAACGTTCGATGCAAACGGTACGGGCAACAGCGCACCTGTAGAAACGATTGATGTGGTTAAAACGTCTGCGATATCTTCATTTATTAGTGCAGAATTGACTAAATCTGAACGTCCTGAACTTACCGCTGCTGATGTGGTTATTTCTGGCGGTCGTGGTATGCAAAACGGTGAAAACTTTAAGCTGCTTGATGGTATTGCCGACAAGTTGGGAGCCGCCATGGGTGCTTCGCGTGCTGCGGTTGATGCTGGTTTTGTACCAAATGATATGCAAGTGGGTCAAACAGGTAAAATCGTTGCACCTCAGTTATATATCGCGGTGGGCATTTCTGGCGCTATTCAGCATTTGGCTGGAATGAAAGACTCGAAAGTGATTGTTGCAATCAACAAAGACGAAGAGGCACCCATTTTTCAAGTAGCCGATTATGGCCTAGTGGGCGATTTATTCGACATACTGCCTGAGCTTGAAGCTGCTTTATAAAACCGTAAAGTATCTTTGAACAATGCCGCTTTTAAGCGGCATTGTTGTATCTAGGCTTTTATAACAATATTGGTTTGGTTAATTAAGCAACGAACAGTTCTTAGAAATAAAATAGTCTTTGCGTTAACTCACATAAATGTTTAATTTCCTCGCATCGTATTTATCATACAAATTAATCAATCGGAGGCGATGTATGTCCGCTTTAAATAACAACTCACTAACGCTAGGTGTATGTGATTATCCTGAGCATGTACCGCAAAATGAGTGGATTAAACATGCAGAGCAACAAAAAGCATTAGGCTTAAGTTACGTTCGTTTAGCTGAATTTTCATGGGCAAAAATTGAGCCGCAAGATGGTGTGTTGGACTGGCAATGGCTTGACGATGCCATTGATACATATACAAATTTCGACCTAAAGATTGTTATGTGTACACCTACGGCAACGCCACCTGCATGGCTGATCCAAAAATATCCTCAAATACTGGCCGTTGACGCTCAGGGACAAACGATGAAGTTTGGTTCACGTAGGCATTATGATCATGCCAGTGACATTTATCGCCAAGAATCAAAGCGTATTACCACGCTAATGGCAAAGCGATATGGACAGCACCCAGATGTTATTGGTTGGCAAACGGATAATGAATTGGGACATGAAGGTACAGCTGTATCGTATGGTGGGGCTAGTGCTCAACGATTTCCCAAATGGCTTGAGCATCGATACCGCACATTAGATGCCTTGAACGAAGCGTGGGGTTGTGCATTTTGGAGCCAAAATTACTCACAGTGGCAGCAAATCAACCCACCTAATCTAACCGCTGTACGTCAACCTAATCCCTCTCAAGCGTTAGACTACCAGCGATTTTGCTCTGACATGATTGACGAATTTCAACAAGTCCAAATAGATATTCTTAGAGCTTTATCTCCAAAGCGCTTTCTTACCCATAACTTTGTTATTTTTGCGCAGGAATTCGATTTGTACAAAGTAGCTAAAAATCTAGATTTTGTCGCTTGGGATAGCTATCCAATTGGTATGTTAGAATTTTTCGCTACGTGGGAAAGCGAAGAAACCAAAACAGAATTTGCTCGTACGGGCCATCCTGATTTAGTGAGCTTTAATCATGATTTATACCGGGGAATTAAGGGTGGCCGTGATTTTTGGGTCATGGAGCAACAATGTGGACATGCAAATTGGGCGCAGTACAACCCATTGCCCGCCGCTGGTGCGGTTCAGCTATGGACCGCTCAGGCATGGGCTCATGGAGCAAGTTCAGTTACGTACTTTAGATGGCGCGCTAGTCATATGGCACAAGAGATTATGCATTCCGGCTTACTTCAACAAGACGGGCGAGCTGACAGAGGATACCAAGAAGTTAAAGAATTTGATCCGACTAAATTTGCTTTAGAAAAAGTTAACGCTAAAGTAGCGTTATTGCATGATTACAACAGTTTGTGGATTTATAATCTGCAGCCACACAACAAAGATCTTAGCTATTGGCATCAATTTATGATGTTCTACAGCGCTCTTCGCGAATTAGGAATCGATGTTGATATTATTCATCCTGATCAACTAGCTGATAAAGATTACGCGTTAGTTGTATCACCCGCCTTGACATTAATGACAGATAAAATTGCGACTCAGTTAAGTCTCGCGGCTACCAAATGCCCGATTGTATTTGGACCACGTACGGCTTTTCGCAATAATTCTGGGCGGGTTGCTGATCAAGGGCAATTTCAAATGATCGAAGCACTGGTTGGGATTAAGTTGGCGAATTTTGATTCTTTGCGCCCCACAATTCAGCAGCAAATAGATAGCGCGAATAATAATCAGAGTTTTAGTGCTGCTCTATGGTGTGAAAGCTATGAGTTAACGTCTGCAAGCGCAACGCATTATTACGCAGATGGCCCTATGGCAGACTTAGCGGCTGTTACTCAACATGAACAGGTAAGTGTCATCGGAGCATTGTCCGGCGAATTAATTAAATCAGTGCTAAAAAATATAGCTGAAAAACAGGCGATTGAAACGTTCGAGTTACCCAAAGGACTCAGATTAAGCACGCGCGGAGATACAACGCTTGTGCTGAACTTTAATCAACAAGATGTCAATTGGCTTGGGGAAACTTACCCCGGCGTATCGTTCACTGAGTTTCAAAAGGGTTAGGTTGAACTTATGACCCAAGGTCCCTGTACCAGTATAGAAGCTGGTACAGGTAGCCAAGTATCAAAGTTTAATAACTGAATTTTCTTCAGTTGACATTGGAGACGTCTGGTAAGCGTCGGCCTGCCAATCATTTTCGTATACTTTGCCATCTAGCAAATAGCGAAATTGATAATCCGTTTCTACTGGTAAATCCATAGAGGCAGAAAAACTACCATTTTTGAGCTTTTTCATCACTGTCGAACTTTTGTCCCAGTTATTGAAATCGCCAACAATACTAACTGAATCCGCTGCTTTTGCTTCTTCCTTGGTGAGCTTGAACGTGACCTTACAAACAGGTTTCGATTTTAAATATTGTTTCTTAAAAGCCATGATTTTCCTCTCAATGTAATTAAAGAACAGATTTTGGTTTATTTATACACCTAAAACGGCTAATTTTAAAACGATTCCGTAATAAAATTACGGAATAAATAGCCATTATTCATTATTCCATCGTTTTACTTTCTAGTATATCTGATTTCAATTGCACAATATTGATGCATGTCAGTAGTCTCAATAGTTAATTAAAACATTTATAAAATAACGAAAAACAGGAATTTTTAATCATTTATATATACCTGATTGATTTATAAAGGATTAAATTTTATACGTTACTAAATCTAAATGTTTGCATAATATTTTATTGCTAATGAGTTGTTTTAAAGCAAAAACTGTACACATTTTAGCTATTACCACAATTTTATTAACGTTAGTTTATGGTGATGTAATAGGGAACCCTTAACGTCAACGTCGAAATTTTTTACCGTATTGGCTTGGTGATAATCCAGTGTGCTTTTTAAATAAGCGGGTGAAGGAACTAAGATCATCATAACCAACTAAATTGACTATACGTTCAACATTATGACTTGATGCTTCAAGATGCTTTTTAGCTGCTTCAACCCTTATGCTCTGTAAATAGGCCAAAGGGGATTGTTCTGTTGCATGTTTGAAACGCCGTACAAAGGTACGCGATGTCAGATTCACTCTCTCACATAAAGTATTGACCACTATTTTTTGGGCATAATTTTGTTCTAGCCACTGCTGAATAGATAACACCTCCGCATCTTGATGATATTTTTTTGTGCGCAGTGAAGCATACGCTGATTGCTCTCCACGGGATAAATCAATCACATGAGCCTTGGCCGTCGTCGTTGCAATGTCATGTCCTGCATAACGCTCTATTAATAGTAACGCTAAATCAAACCACGCCATCCCGCCACCGGAGCAAAAGATGTTGTCTTGTTCGGTGATCATCCGATCAATCTGTAAGTTTACATTCGGATAAAGTTGCTTAAATAATTCTGCATAACCCCAATGTGTCGTCGCCATTCGTTTATCTAAAATACCGGCTTGAGCTAAAAAAAAAGCGCCACTACAATTGCTAGCAATATCTGCCCCCAATGCATAATGCTTTCGAATATGCGGTAAAAGAGCAACGTTGTTACGCAGCACCTCTATGGGATCGCCGCCTATTGTGGGGATCAATAACAAGTCCGTTTTTTCAAGAGATTCAATTGAGACATGGCTGTTTAATTCGAGTTGATTAATACATTTTACTGATTTGCCTTTTAACGAAGCTATTTGCACTTCAAACAGGGGCTGTATTGGTAACCCTTGCATTCGTTGCCATGTTACGCCCGCTAAACCAAATATATCAAGAACGCCAGTAATGGCACTAGCATAGGCTTGATCAAAACCCAGAATAGTCACTTTGAACATAAATTAGCTCTCACTATAAACCCATGTTTTTGCACCGTATCACGGGATGTTATAACAGTCATTAATGACCATTATTATGTCATATATGACAATTATTCACCCTACTTTTATCTGCGAAGCTATAGCCTGTTAAAAGAATGTTGCCAGAATTAGGCCTCACATCAATCTGTGATCACTTAGGTGTCACGACTCGTGAATAAAAAAGGTGCAAGTACTATGAGTGAAGAATTAGTCAGTCGTAAAGAATTAGCGTTTCAATTGTATGAAGTGTTAGATACAGAAGCATTGTGTGAGCGCGGACGTTTTAGTGAGCATAATAAAGACACCTTCGACGCAGTTATGGATACGGCTGATAAAATTGCCAGAGAAAAATTTGCACCACATAACCGTAAAGCTGACATAAACGAACCCACATTTGATGGGCATAACGTGCATATGATACCCGAGGTACAAGAGGCATTTGACACTTATGCGGAATCAGGACTCATTGCAGGTCGCTTCGATTTCGAAGACGGCGGAATGCAACTCCCTGAAACGATTATGATGGCTTGTTCGAGTTATTTTATGGCAGCAAATCCATCTAGCACAGGCTACGCATTCTTAACCGTTGCAGCAGCGAATGTTATTAAGAATTTTGCTAGTCAAAGCGTTAAAGAACAATTTATGCCACGTATGTTAACCGGCGAATTTACCGGCACGATGGCACTTACAGAACCCCATGCAGGCTCATCTTTGACAGATATTACAACGAGTGCCAAACCCGCAGATGATGGTACTTATCGTATTAAAGGCAGTAAATTGTATATCTCGGCTGGGGATCACCAATTATCTAAAAATATCGTGCACTTAGTATTAGCAAAAATCCAAGGGGCTCCTCCTGGCGTTAAAGGTATCTCGCTTTTTGTGGTCCCCAAGTTTCGCTTAGATGAAAACGGCAACCCTGGCGAGCGTAATGACGTTACGTTAGCGGGTCTTATCCATAAAATGGGTTACCGCGGAACCACGTCTACCGCACTTACATTTGGTGATAAAGACGATTGTCGCGGTTTTCTAGTGGGTGAAGAACATCAAGGCTTGAAGTACATGTTCTTGATGATGAATGAAGCTCGCTTGGGTGTCGGCTTTGGTGCTGCAATGGTTGGCTACGCAGGGTATCGTTATTCATTAGGCTATGCAAAGGAGCGTACTCAAGGTCGTGTGGCACCCCACAACAAACCAACAGATAAAGCCGCCACAATTATTCAACACGGCGATGTTAAACGAATGCTGTTGGCACAAAAATCTTATGTTGAAGGTGGCATGGCCCTTTGTTTTTACGCAGCAAGGCTTGTGGATGACCTTCATACCGTAGAGTCGGGTAAAGAAAAACAGCAAACAGCTGAACTGCTCGACTTACTGACTCCGGTTGTTAAAGCATGGCCTTCTGAATTCGGTCCTAAAGCGAATGACTTGGCTATTCAAGTACTTGGTGGTGCTGGTTATACCCGTGAATATCCGGTTGAACAGTGTTGGCGTGATAATCGTTTGAACCCTATTCATGAAGGGACTAATGGTATTCAAGCATTAGATTTAATGACACGTAAATTATGGCAGGCCAACGGTGCGGGCTTGGTGCAGTTGCAAAGTGTAATGAGTAATGATTTTGCCAAAGCGCAACATCTAACGAGTAAACAACTGATTGGTGATCTTCAGCCTTATCTGCTTAAGCTTCAAAAGCTCGTCCCTTTATTAGCTTTAGAACTTAAAGGCGAACATCAAAACTCGTTGCTAGCTAACGCAAGTTGCTTCTTAACAATATTCGGTCAGATCGTTGTAAGTTGGATGTGGATACGTCAAGCGATTACCGCTGAAGCAGCTCTTAATGCAGGTGACTTATCCACTGATGACGAGTCGTTTTATCGTGGAAAACTACAAGCCGCAAAATACTTTATTGACTGGGAATTAACCTTAACAGACCGTGATTTTAAGATTTTAAATAGTATGAGTGATAGCTGCAGCGATATGCAGGAAGCTTGGTTCTAAAAATACCTTAATTAAATCATACGACAAAATATTAATGCATAGGATTAGTTATGAAAAACACGCAGTTTCTATTAGCGAAACGTCCCGTTGGTATACCAACGCGTGACAATTGGGACCAAGTGCAGGTCGATGTACCAACACTCAATGATAATCAAGTTCTAATGAAAGTCGCTTATATTTCATTAGACCCTGCCATGCGTGGTTGGATGAATGATGCAAAATCGTATATTGCTCCTGTGCAAATAGGCGAAGTGATGCGAGCGAGTACAGTTGGTCAAGTTATTGACTCACGTGATGCTAATTTCCAGAAAGGGGATTATGTTTTCGGTCATGGCGGGGTGCAGCAATACGCCGTCGCTGAAGGTAAAGACATTCATAAAATAGATACCAATATCGCTCCTTTAGAGCGCTATTTAAGCGTACTTGGTATGCCCGGTATGACGGCTTATTTCGGCTTACTTAATACCGGATTGCCAAAAGCAGGTGAAACCGTCGTAGTATCTGGAGCTGCGGGTGCCGTCGGCACGGTTGTCGGTCAAATTGCCAAAATAAAGGGCTGCAAAGTTATCGGTATCGCTGGGGGAAAGGATAAGTGCCAGTATCTTGTAGATGAACTTGGGTTTGACGGTGCAATTGATTATAAAAATGAAAATGTTAAACAAGCCCTCAAAACACAATGCCCTATAGGTGTAGATGTTTTTTTCGATAACGTTGGTGGTGAAATTTTAGATGATGTATTAACGCAGATACGTCTGCACGCACGAATCGTAGTGTGTGGTGCGATAAGCCAATACAACAATACAACACCCGTTAAAGGCCCCTCTAATTATTTATCATTGTTGGTGAACCGAGCGCGAATGGAAGGCATAGTCGTGTTTGATAACGTCAAACATTATGGTGAAGCTGCTGCAGAAATGGCGCAATGGATTAGCGAAGGGAAACTAAAAGCCAAAGAGCATGTTGTCACTGGTATTGAGAATTTCCCCGAAGCCTTACTTATGCTGTTTAAAGGTGAGAATACTGGCAAGTTAGTACTGAAGGTGGACAACGAGTAATGAGTGATAATAGCGTAGCTGGCAAACATATATTAATTACTGGTGGGGCATCAGGTATCGGTGCTGAGACAGCTTTATTACTGGCTAAGCGCGGAGCCAAAGTCACCATAGGCGATTTAAACGAAGTAGATGGTAAGACGTTAGTCGAGCGTATAAATGATGAAGGTGGCCAAGCGCGTTTTTGTAAAGTTGATGTCAGTGTTAGCCAGTCAGTTGAGGCTCTTTTTGTAAGTGCTATCGGCGAGTTGGGCAACATTGATGTATTAATTAACAATGCTGGAATTGATCATGACCCTAAGTTTTTGCTCGAAATAGAAGATGCTACTTTTCATAAAAATATTGCTGTTAATGTAAATGGCGTCTGGTACTGCATGAAACAAGCTCTAGGGCACATGTTAGAAAACGGTGGAGGGCATGTGATCAATATTTCCTCCGTCGCTGGCATCCGAGCGGCGCCCACTTTGTCGGCTTATAGTGCAGCAAAACATGCTGTGGTAGGCCTGACTAAATCTGCTGCAGTGGAATACGCAAGATATAACATTCGTGTCAATGCCGTATGCCCAAGTTTTGTGCGTACGCCCATGGTGGAACACGTACTATCCAAATTAAATGAACGGGGACAAAAAGCCCTAATCAGTGCCAACCCAATGAAGCGTCTAGGGGAGCCTCAAGAGATTGCTGGGGCAATTGCATGGTTATGCACAGCAGAATCTAGCTTTATGACAGGGCATACCGTGGTATTAGATGGCGGCATGACTGCTTAGTAAATAATTTTATTTAAAGGACATATTATGAAAAAAGATATTTTTGATTTAACAGGAAAAGTCGCGCTTGTCACTGGCGCAAGTCGCGGTATTGGTGAGTCTATCGCTAAGTTGCTGGCTGCTTATGGTGCACATGTTATTGTATCAAGCCGGAAGATTGATGGCTGCGAAGCCGTGGCTAAAAGTATTCGTGATGATGGCGGAAAAGCCACAGCGATGGCTTGCCATGTGGGCGAAATGGCCCAGATTGAGCAAACTTTCGCTACGATTAAAAAAGACTTCGGACAACTAGATATATTGGTTAACAACGCTGCAGCTAATCCTTACTTTGGGCATATTCTGGATACAGACCTAGCCGCTTATGAAAAAACCGTTGATGTTAATATCCGAGGTTACTTCTTTATGTCAGTTGCGGCGGGCAACATGATGAAAGAGCAGGGCGGTGGCGTTATGCTAAATACGGCTTCAGTTAACGGTATATCTCCAGGTGCTATGCAGGGAATTTACTCCATTACAAAAGCAGCGGTAATCAGTATGACTAAAGCATTCGCCAAAGAATGCGGACCGCTTAATATACGGGTAAATGCCTTATTACCAGGTTTGACTGAAACTAAGTTTGCATCAGCACTCACCTCAAACGAGAAGATACTTAATACGGCATTATTGACCATTCCTCTTGGCCGAGTAGCTCAACCAGATGAAATGGCTGGTACTGTCTTATACCTAGTATCAGACGCGTCTTCCTACACAACAGGTACTACTATCACTGTTGATGGCGGTTACTTAGCATAACGTCAAAAATAATTAAAAAAACCGCTAGCGTGCTCACACATTAGCGGAATTTTTTATCATTCGTACAATGCCAATAACATTTTATCTATGGAATGTTATTTCTTAACCCAATTTCCATTGACTAGTACATAATGTCCAGCAGTGGTTTTCTCATAGGCTTTTTTAGCGGCTAGCTTTTCGACTTGCTCAAGTGTCAGGTTATTCTTGCTAGCAAGCTGGTTATATTTGTCTTTACGCTTAGCGTTCACTTCTTTAATCAGGGCCAATACATCCGGTTGACTAACAACCGCGCCAAGATAGCCATCAGTTTGTTCACCAACAAGACCCTGCTCTTTGGCGCTGTCCAGTTCAATAGCAAAACTCATACTACTAAACAGCAACGATGCCGCTGCAAAAAAAGTCGGTAGTAGGGCAGTCTTCATAATTTTCTCCTTAGAATAATTCGCTGTCATCGCTGAAAATATCATCCAATTCTTTATCAACTTTTACGCGTATTTCATGGTCAATTTTAACATTGATGTTGATTGTAATGGGTTCTTTTGTTTCTACTTGTACTTTGTGTGTACAAGCACTTAATGGGATTAAGGCTATCAGTAGCCAGTATTTTTTCACTTTTTATCACCTTTTTTGATTTTCTGTTCAATTTGGTTTTGCACCGAATCCGTCAATCTTAATGATCTTAATAAGGTTAGAATATTTTCTTCGTGATGGTAATTAAAATTAACTTCCTGCTGTTGATTAGCATTTTGCCCTAATATTGAAAAATCTAAAAACAATAACCCATCTGGATTTAATTTCACTTGGCTACTTAATTGTTTAAATTTTAAATTTTTAAGATAATTCAATTCTGTTTGTTGTTCAGCAATTGAGTCGAATGCTGGATTACCGTTGATCTTAAGAGTTCCGGGACCTTGGCTTTTTAATAAACCACCGTCTATATAAAATTGTTCATTCTGCACAATCATAGGTAATATCCCGCCAACGCTGCCCGTCACATTAATTCCTGCTTGTTTTTGTAAATCCACCACTTGAGCTAAATCGATATTTTCCACAGTAATTTGTGCTTGTTGATCTCGTTTATCTAACCACAGTTTATCCAGTGCAAACTTACCACCTAATACCTTTCCCGTTACCTGCTCAACCTTTGCTACATTATTCTGTACGTAATACTGCATATTCACATGCTCAATGGGAACGCCTGTATCCGCACTTTCGATGTTCAATGTAGTTTTAGGTAGCTGAAGGCCCGCTGAATTTAGTTGCAATGAGCCACTTGTCGATAAATTATTGATATTAAACTCTTGATATTTGAGCACAACATCAGCAAGTGTAAAAGAACCTTCGAACGTTGCATCTTTTAGCTGATACTGACCGTCAAGTTCCAGCGTGCCGTTTTGTAATATAAGTGCTGGCATAAAACGGCTGATAGCTGGTTGCAATCCACTTAATGCTTGTCTGTTAAGCGTTAATCCAAGAACCTGTTCTTTTTGTTCAATACTAAAGTTGAAGGTGTTATCTACAACGACTTGATGATGACTGGTTAGGATATTGGCTTCGCGCTGTGCATTTAACTTATGAGAGACATCAACCTCTGAAAGAGTTAGGTATTGGTCATTCTCAAGATTTAGTGCAATCCCGCTTAATATAGAACCCCCTACTAGGGATACTTTATTCAGATCGATAACAGAACCTTGGAGATTATTGGTTAGTTTGTTGATCAAAATATCATCGATCTTGATTTGGTATAAGGTGCTATTGACAGAAAGAGTAAGCTGTTTGAAGTTTTCTCCGGTTACTTCCAATGAGCTGCTAAGGGCTTTAGTTGTTATCACTTTACTTTTAGTAGGCACGGCAGTGGTCTGAGAAAGCCCATTTTCGGTTTGCGTTGTAGCGTCACGTGCAGAGGTTTGTAGGGTGTATTTCGTGCCTTGGGCCTTTAAATTCGCGCTTATCGAAATCCCTGAGTTTGATGATATATCACCTGTTATTTCGCCTTCAATTAACTTGGCATTGATGCCGTAATCGATAAATCGATCTACTTTTATCTCACTTTTTATACCCTCTAACCCCCAGTTATCCGCGTTCCAGTGTAAATTCCCTACTATGTTAATTAACAGTGACTGTGGATCGGCAACCGACGTATTTGGTATTTGTGTGGCGCCTAACTGGATATCCGTATTGTTGCCTGTTGCTAACAACTTGTCTGCTGAATGCAGCAATTCTGTTTGCACAGATACAGTGCTGCTTACTGCTGGGTTCTTTTTCTCACTAGGTAATTGGATAGACAGTTGCTCAAAATCCGCCGACATGTTTGGTGTTAAACTGCGAACGCTAAATTTCGACGTATTAACCTGCTCAGAATTAATGATAATGGGAGCGGGAGAGGCTAATTCAAACTTATTGGGGAGTGTATAAGGTAATGTCGGCATTACAGTATAACAACCTTGCTTAGGCATAAGAACAATAGCCGATTGGCTCAGATCAAGCACCAACTCCTGGCTCGCTAAAGAAATATCTCCAAATATTTTACCGCTAACATGGGTATTAATTTCGCACTTATCAAACTGATAATCGAAATTTACATCTAGTTTGTGCCAAGAATTCAGTTGTGTGCCATCAAACTTTATATGAGTGGATATAGGCGCATCCATCAACTGGCGTTGAGTCAATAGTGTTTGCAAAGAATGTAAACTGGAAAGATTTTGCTTAAAGTAAGATGACGCTTTATCAAGTGACCAATCAACATCTGCAATAATCAGTGTTTGATCCTTGTCTTTAATATTGCGTAACTCTAGCGTGGCATTGAAATCCCCTTCAATAAGAAGTGAATTACTTGAGGGTTGGCTAAGTTCGAATTTTAATGGGGCAGATAGCAAAGCCGACTCAATGTGTACTGACTGGATATTTAATAGTGGGAGCGCACTCGGTAATTGCCAACTTGCTAAGTCAAAATTGCTAATGGTCGACGTAGGTTTTTCGGCAATATTGGCGCTTATTTCATGTTTGACCCTTAGCGAAGAAATGGATAATTGATTTTTTACACGCATAAAATGTGCGTTATTGAGTTGTATAGTTAGATTATGCAGGGTGATACAGGCTTTTTGTATGGTGACATTAAACTGCCAATCAATATCGAACGTTAAACACTCAACACGAATATTCTGTTCTTTAGCAAAGGTTTCAATGGCTAAGGTGGCGACAGATTGTCTAAATACATAAGTTAAAAATAGTGAGATAACAACGAATAAAAATATAACGAAGGGAACATAAAAGCGCTTTTTAGATAACAATATACCCACAGCAAATAGCTCCATCTAAAGCGAAATCAAGGAAGGTACAATATCAAATATTGGGGTAGATAATCTAAGGATCTGTAAATTTTTACTGGAAGGCATGCCACTTACGTTATAAGTTGATGCAACATATAACGTAAGTGGAAGGAATAACGTGTTAGCTTATGAAGATTTACGTCGAGGGCTGGCATTTTGAGGACCATTTCCTCTGCGGTTACCGGCAAAATGACCTCGCGCATTATCACCAGAACGTTGTCCGTCACGGTGTTGCACATTGGGTTTTTTAGGTTTTTTAGGCTTCATTGGGCGAGAGTCCAAACGAGACTCTGGTAAACCATGTACAGGTTCAAACCCTTCAATACTTTTGCGATTTATAATTTGTTTAGTAAAACGCTCTATATCCGCCAGTAATGAAAACTCGTCAGCTGTAACCAATGAAAATGCTGTTCCACTTGCACCTGCACGACCGGTACGTCCAATGCGATGCACATAATCTTCAGCTACATTTGGTAAGTCATAGTTAACTACCTGTGGGAGCTGACTTATATCTAACCCGCGGGCGGCAATATCGGTGGCGACTAGTGCACGTACTTTACCGCTTTTAAATTCAGCCAAAGCTTTAGTACGGGCGCCTTGACTCTTATTACCATGGATTGCTGCTGAGGTGATCCCTCGAGCCTCCAATTGTTTGGCAATGCGATTAGCGCCATGTTTAGTACGACTGAAAACAAGAACTTGTTGCCAATCATTGTCTTTAATCATACGGATTAACGCTGGCGTTTTCTGGTTTTTATCTACCGGACAAACCCACTGTTCTACCGCTTCTACCGTGGTGTTTGGTGGTGATACAGATACTTCAACTGGATTGTTTACCAAACCTTTGGCTAAGGTGCGGATCTCATCTGAAAAAGTGGCTGAAAATAATAAGTTTTGACGCTTAGCTGGTAATAACTTCAGCACTTTTTTGATATCGTGAATAAACCCCATATCGAGCATTCGGTCAGCTTCATCTAATACCAAAATTTCAAGATCGTCGAATCTAACCGCATTTTGATTATATAAATCAAGCAGTCGACCCGGCGTGGCGACTAGAATATCAACGCCTTTGCGCAATTTAATCATTTGCGGGTTGATACCCACACCGCCAAAGACTACCGCTGAACGTAACGGTAAATCTTTACCATATTCAACTACGCTAGCTGCAACCTGGGCAGCAAGCTCACGAGTAGGGGTTAATACCAATGCACGAGCTTGGTTTCCACGCGCGTGGGTACCACGGTTTAGTAATTCAAGAAGGGGCAGAGTAAAGCCTGCGGTTTTGCCTGTACCTGTTTGCGCGGCCGCCATTATATCCTTGCCTTCTAGGATGGCAGGAATAGCTTGTGCTTGAATAGGTGATGGTTCGGTGTAGCCTTTCGCTGTAACGGCAGACAAAATTGCGGGGGATAAGCCTAAATCGGCAAAACTCATATTTTACTCGCTGGTCGTGAATTGATTATCAAATTCTATGCTGCTTTTGTAAGCTTGATAGAGAGGGCGCGAGGATACAGTATATCCCATGATTAGCAATCTAGAATATAAAAAACCGTTGTTAGCGAGGCTAACAACGGTTTAGATTTACCTTAGGTAAACGTGCTTGTGCACGACGAAACTAGTCTTGAGAGACAGGTCTAGTCGCTGGCGCACCAGCACGATTTGATGCAGCAACCATCGCTGCTGATTTACCCGATGCATTAACTGCTGGACGAGAATCATCACCTAATGAACCAATATTCAATTCACTAAACACTTGCTCAACACTCGCAGGGGTCGCCATTGGGTGTGATGCACTCGCTTTGTGAATTTTAACACTTACTGCGGTCGCTTTAGCCGGCGCTATTTTTGCTTTTGGCTTTTCTTGTTCAATCTCTTGAGGCTGCTTGCTACCTTTTGCGGCAACTTCTAGAGCGACAGTTTCAACTTCCGCTGTTACTTGTTCACTTGGTTCAACGTTAACTTCAGGCGTAGAAGGCTGCTTTTCGATAGACTGAATAGCTGCTACTTCTGGTGCCTGTGCGATTTCTTGGCCTGTAGCAATAGTGTCTTCTGGTTGAGTCAATAAGTCACCTTGAGCCGGAGCTTGAGATGCAACATCTGCGCTAACAATAGTCGCTGAAGCTGAGTCAACAGTAGGCGCTACAGATTCGTTTATCGCTTGCTCAGTTTGCACTGGCGCAGTTTCAGATACCTGAGGAGAGTCAAATTGTAATTCGTCTTGTTTGGCACTTTGTACATCATCAACGTTCTGCGTCGCTTGGGCTTCTTCATCTTTACGACGCTTTTGACCAGCAGCTCGAATATGACGAGGTGAACGACGACTACGTGTACGCTGAGTCGTATTTTCATCTTTGTCATTATTATCACTTTCGCTTGATTCAGGTTTCGCTGGATCTTCATGCGTTTCATGAGATGCCGCTTGCGCTCGTTTTTCTTCCGTTTTAGCCTTAGGCTTTTTAGGAGACTCGATATTTTGCGCGCTTGCTACAACGGGCGCTTGAGCATCAACACTTGAAGGCGTGTATTGCTTAGCCGTTTGTTCAACAGCGTTTACAACTTTGTCATCTGCTGGTGAATTTGTAGCATTGTTGTTACCCGTTGCATCGGTAGATACTTGCTCTTGGCTGTCATCAACGCGAATGCTACGGCGGGTATCTCTGCGTTTACGACGTTCAGCAACTTTTTGTTCCTTAACTTCTTTGCGCGGCTCAGCAGCTTTTTGAACTGGCTCTTTTTTCTGCTCAGGGCTGTTTTCAGCAGTGTCTTTCACTTGTTTATTATCGCGACGCGGTTTGCGATTATCATCACGACGTGGCTTACGTTCGCTTGAACTCTCTTTTACGTCACTGTTATCAGTGTGATTATCCGCACGTTTATCAGTGCGGTTGTCGTTACGGTTATCAGTACGGTTATCAGTACGGTTTTCGTTACGACCTTCAGAACGGTTATCGCTTTGCTTGCCACGACGAGGGTTATTACGGTTACGACGAGGTTGTTGTCTTTGCTGAGGCTTTGGTTCGGGCTTAGGTTCTGGCTCTGGTTCCTGCTTAGGTGTCGAAGCAAGCAATGATTTTAACCAATTTGCTATTTGCGACAACAATGAAACACTTTCAGTATCGCCTTTTGCATCGGCTACTGCTGATGGAGCAGCGACAACTTTAGGCGGTGTCACAAAGCTTTGTAAAACAGGTTGCTCTTTCACTGGCATCGCAGTAACAGCTTTATCTGCTTCAGTGTCTTCGCTTTTCATCAACTCGACGTTGTAACTCATATCATGAACTGCATCATCAGGACGGCGGCGCGCGACACTATAATGAGGTGTTTCCATGTTCGGGTTAGGAATGATCACTAATTGCACATTGTGACGTTTCTCAACGCCCGCTACAGCACCACGTTTTTCATTCAATAAATACGTTGCCACATTAACAGGTAACTGGGCTTCAATTTGCCCCGTATTATCCTTAATGCTTTCTTCTTCCATAATACGTAGAACAGATAAAGCCAACGATTCAGTACCACGGATGGTTCCGTGACCACTACAACGTGGACAAACATTGTGCGCTGAATCACCTAAAGAAGGGCGTAAACGTTGGCGCGACATTTCTAATAAACCGAAACGTGATATACGGCCGAGCTGAACCCGAGCGCGATCATGGCGAACTGCATCTTTAAGTCGGTTTTCAACTTCGCGCTGATGACGTACCGGTGTCATATCAATGAAATCGATAACGACCAAGCCACCTAAATCACGTAGACGCAATTGACGAGCGACTTCATCGGCTGCTTCTAGGTTAGTATTAAAAGCAGTTTCTTCGATATCACTGCCTTTTGTTGCGCGTGCAGAGTTAATATCAATTGATGTTAACGCTTCAGTCGGGTCAATAACGATTGAGCCACCTGAAGGTAGACGTACTTCACGTTGAAATGCAGATTCAATTTGGCTTTCAATCTGATAATGGCTGAACAAAGGCACATCGCCACGATACAGTTTTACGCGATTTGCAAAGTCAGGTCGCACTAGCTCTATATGCTTCATCGCTTGTTCATAAATACTGGTTTTATCAATCAGTATTTCACCGATGTCGCGACGCAAATAGTCACGAATAGCACGCACGATAACGTTGCTTTCTTGGTGAATTAAAAATGGAGCAGGGCGTGACTCAGCCGCTTCAGAAATCGCGGTCCAATGGGTTAACAAAACACTTAGATCCCATTGTAATTCCTCAGCTGATTTACCAACACCCGCTGTACGGACGATTAAGCCCATGCCGTCTGGTAACGATAGGTTGCTCAGCGCTTGCTTTAAATCGGTACGCTCATCACCTTCAATACGACGAGAAATACCGCCAGCACGTGGGTTGTTCGGCATTAAGACTAGGTAGCTGCCTGCTAAACTGACAAAAGTTGTTAACGCAGCGCCTTTTTGGCCACGCTCTTCTTTGTCAATTTGTATAATGACTTCCTGCCCTTCTTTGATGACGTCTTTAATGTTTGGACGGCCTTCAAACTTATAACCTTGAGGGAAGTAAGTACGTGCAATTTCTTTTAAAGGAAGGAAACCATGACGCTCTGCGCCGTAATCAACAAATGCCGCTTCTAAGCTTGGCTCTACTCGAGTGATGGTGCCTTTATATATATTGGCTTTTTTCTGTTCATGGCCTGGGCTTTCTATATCTAAATCGTAAAGCTTTTGACCATCAACGAGGGCAACACGCAATTCTTCTTGCTGAGTTGCATTGATTAACATTCTTTTCATTCTTATTGACTCGGTGGTGTACCGATCGCCATGGATGAAAGACATGCGCTGTGATTCGACAAGTTTTTGTCATGCAGCCTCTCGGCTGTATCTAACTAATTTTAAGTTTTTGCCTAAGTACCTTATGCATTATTTAATGCATATATATATTAATACTTCCCGCTTGGGTGTCAGTGTCGGCCTTTCCTGACATCTTTAATTCGTTTCTTAAAACGGTTAATACTCGGTGGTTATGCGTTGAGAAAAAGGGCATAACAAACCCAGTATGTTGTCAATTCAATTACATTCTTTACATCGATCGCGATCAAATAGTTATTTATCATCGCTGATGTCTTGGTTCTGTTTTATCTAATCCACGAAAAGTTACTCACTTCGCGATCGATAGGGCAATATTTAACGACTTTGTATGTGCCGCATTGCTACCAGAACGGATTATTACATCTGTTTGCCTTGCTTGGCAGTTGCCTAAAGCAGGACTGAGGCATTATCACATTAAATTCTTAATGCTGGCAAGTGAATAAAGTGCTGGTCATACATGGGGGGCTTCCAGTTATAATACTCTGATGACCACAGATACTACATTCCAGAAAGTACAGTTTATCGATATCGAGCCAGACCTTGAAGGTCAACGCATCGATAATTATTTGCGTACCTTATTAAAAGGTGTGCCTAAAAGCCTTATTTACCGCATTGTGCGCAAAGGAGAAATCCGCGTAAACAAAAAACGTGTGAAGCCAGAATATAAGCTTCAGGCGAATGACCAATTGCGAATCCCCCCGATTAGGGTGTCCGAACCAAACGAAGCCCCTTCTACAAAACTAGATAAGGTAGCATCGCTTGAATCACATATATTATTCGAAGATGATTTACTTATCGTGTTGAATAAGCCATCAGGAATGGCAGTGCACGGCGGCAGCGGACTAAGTTTCGGTGTAATAGAAGCCCTAAGAGCATTGCGCCCACAAGCACGGTTTTTAGAGTTAGTTCACCGCCTAGACAGGGACACATCAGGCTGCTTAGTGATTGCCAAAAAGCGCTCAGCTTTAAAAGCATTACATGAACAGCTGCGTGATAAAAAAATGGATAAGCGTTATCAAGCGTTAGTGGTAGGCGAGTGGCCAGAGAATCGTTACAAGGTCAATGCGCCCTTATTAAAGAACACGCTTAAATCAGGTGAACGTTTAGTGTGCATCGATACTGAAGGGAAGCCGTCTGAAACACGTTTTCGTGTTTTGAATCGTTTTGTTGGTGCGACACTTGTGGAAGCATCGCCGATTACAGGCCGAACCCATCAAATTCGTGTTCACTGTTTACATGCTGGCCACCCCATTGCTTGCGATGATAAATACGGTGATGCAGATTTTACCGCACAGATGAACAAAAAAGGCTTGAAACGCTTGTTCCTGCACGCTTACTCGATCGCATTTATTCATCCTAAAACAGAAGAAAGAGTCAGCTTTCAAGCTCCGCTTGATCAACAACTAAGCAGAACTTTAAACATACTCGAATCAAGAAATTAGGTACTTTGGACAAGATGTCCGAATAAAATGCTCAGTGGAATTTAATTTTATATGAAAATACTTGTTACCGGCGGAGCCGGATTTATTGGAAGTGCGGTTGTAAGGCACTTATTAGCGAACACCCAAGATAGTGTCATCAATGTTGATGCATTGACCTACGCTGGAAATACTGAATCCATCCCCCCTGAACTACGCAGCGAGCGTTATATATTTGAACAGGTGGATATTTGCGATGCCGCTGAAATAACCCGCGTTTTTAATCAACATCAGCCTGATGCTGTTATGCATTTGGCTGCAGAGTCACATGTTGACCGTTCAATTGATGGTCCTGGAGCCTTTATTCAAACCAATGTAGTTGGCACCTATACCTTATTAGATGCCGCTCGTGAATATTGGCAGAATTTACCAGAACAGCGTAAAACTCAGTTTATTTTTCATCATATATCTACCGATGAAGTGTATGGCGATTTACCTCATCCTGATGAGTTACCTGCCAATAGTGAGCTACCTTTATTCACCGAAGAAACTCCATATGCCCCGAGTTCACCCTATTCGGCAAGTAAGGCAAGTTCAGATCATCTCGTGAGAAGTTGGCAACGTACATACGGTTTACCTACCGTTATCACGAATTGCTCAAATAACTATGGACCATTCCATTTTCCCGAAAAGCTTGTGCCTCACGTTATTCTAAATGCATTGGCTGGTAAAACATTGCCAGTATATGGCGATGGCAGTCAAATTCGCGATTGGTTATTTGTGGAAGATCACGCTCGAGCGTTATGCTTAGTCGTTAAATCGAAACGAGTAGGGGAGACGTTTAACATTGGTGGTCACAACGAGAAACGAAATCTTGATGTGGTACGCACTATCTGTGAACTGCTCGATGAACTCGCCCCCGAACAGAGAGCCGAAGGCATTACACAGTACGCCGATTTAATTACTTTTGTAAAAGACCGCCCTGGCCATGACGCTCGATATGCTATCGATGCAGGTCGAATTCAACGAGAATTGGGATGGGCCCCTGAAGAGAATTTTGTATCTGGTATGCGTAAAACGGTTTTATGGTACCTCAACAATGAGTCTTGGTGGCAAAGAGTATTATCAGGGAAGTATAAATTAGGTCGATTAGGCGAAGGAGAATAAGCATGGCAGAGTATAAAGGTATTATTTTAGCAGGGGGCTCTGGCTCTCGTTTACACCCTATTACCCAAGGTACATCAAAACAACTCTTACCAATTTATGATAAGCCGATGATTTATTATCCGCTTTCTGTATTGATGTTGGCAGGCATTAAAGAAGTGATGATCATCACGACACCAGAAGATCGCGCTAATTTTGAGCGCTTGCTCGGTAATGGCGATGCTTACGGTATTAAAATTGAATATGCCACTCAACCAAGTCCCGATGGCCTTGCCCAGGCGTTTATCATCGCAGAGGATTTCATCGGGGATGCGAATGTCAGTTTAGTGTTAGGTGATAACATATTTTACGGCCAACATTTTTCCGACAAGCTTAAAGACGCGATTAACGTCAGCAAAGGTGCAACGGTCTTTGGTTATCATGTTACCGACCCCGAACGCTTCGGTGTGGTTGAATTTAATAAAGATAAAAAAGCAATCAGCATAGAAGAGAAACCGCTACAGCCCAAGTCAAACTACGCGGTAACCGGTTTATATTTTTACGACAATGATGTTATCGAAATTGCCAAAAATATCAAACCTTCGGTTCGTGGTGAGTTAGAAATTACCGATGTTAATCTAGCCTATCTAAACAGAGGCGATTTGAATGTGTCTCTGCTGGGTCGTGGTTTTGCTTGGTTAGATACTGGGACCCACGACTCGTTATTAGAAGCAGGGCAATTTGTGCAAACCGTTGAGCACAGACAGGGTTTGAAGGTAGCGTGTTTAGAAGAGATAGCCTATCGCAATAAGTGGATAAATAAGGAACAACTTATAATCCAAGGTAATAGCCTAGCAAAAACAGGTTATGGACAATATTTACTTAAAGTCGCCGCCGGTTACGAATAACGCTTCACCCAATAAGAGTTTTTAATATGCAAATCACCCAAACAGCCTTAAACGATGTGGTTATTTTCGAACCGAAAGTATTTGGTGACGAAAGAGGATTCTTTATGGAAACCTTTCGCGCCGATGTTTTCACACAAACCACTGGCGTTGAATCGCTAGTACAAGACAATCATAGTAAGTCTCGGCAGGGTATCCTGCGTGGATTGCATTACCAGTTAGAACATACGCAAGGTAAGTTAGTGCGCGTGACTCAAGGCAGTGTATTCGATGTGATTGTCGATTTAAGGAAATCATCATCTAGTTATGGTCAGACTTTAGGCCTTGAGTTATCCGCTAAAAATAATAAACAGCTTTGGGTGCCTCCCGGATTCGCCCATGGATTTTATGTGACCAGTGAGACCGCTGAGTTTGTATATAAATGCAGTGATTATTATTATCCGCAATCTGAAGTATCCATCTTATGGAACGATCCAGTATTAGGCATTAAATGGCCCTTAGTAAACGGTGATGAGCCAGCCTTATCAGAAAAAGACAAAGTAGGGTGTTTATTTGAGAACGCACCGAAATTTGACTGATATAAACTAAGTAGAGTGCAATAATTGTGAAAGTACTGATCACCGGAAAAAACGGCCAGCTGGGTTGGGAGTTAGTCAATCGCGCACCAGCAAATGACGTAGAAGTATATGCGTTTGATAGTGGCGAGCTAGATATAACAGACTCACTAAGCGTACATGATAAATTCAGCATGGTACAACCTGACGTTGTAATCAATACCGCGGCGTATACAGCGGTAGATAAAGCTGAATCAGATAATGAAGGCGCCTTTCTCGTTAATGAGCGAGGGGCAATCAATCTTGCGCAAGCTTGCAAAAAATTCAATGCTCGCTTATTACACGTATCTACGGATTTTGTTTTTGATGGTACTAAACATTCTCCCTATTTGACCACTGATACACCGAATCCACTTGGTGTATATGGCGCGTCAAAATTAGCTGGGGAACGGGGTATACAAAATGTGTTACCAGAAGCCGTTATCGTCAGAACTGCATGGGTGTATTCCTCCCATGGCAATAATTTTGTTAAAACGATGCTGCGCTTAATGCAGGAAAAGCCACAGTTGGGCGTGGTGTTTGATCAAATAGGCACGCCGACTTACGCCGCAGGGCTAGCAGATTGGTTATGGCGAGTTAGCGATAATAACCATGTTAAGGGTTTATATCATTGGACAGACGCCGGCGTGGCGAGTTGGTATGACTTTGCGGTCGCCATACAAGAGCTGGCGCTTGAAAAAGGCATACTTAAGAACGAAATACCCGTCCGACCTATTTATGCCGAACAATATCCTACGCCGGCTAAGCGTCCAGCATTTTCTGTAATTGATAAAACAAGTGCAGAAAAGGACAGTGGTTTACAAACAATCCATTGGCGTAAGCAACTATCAGTAATGCTCGATAAATTAGCTATGTGATAAAGTATCTGGTTTCATCAACAACCTTTATATTGCTGATGAAACCATATCCTTATAAACTTTTTTGAATATAATCAAATATATCTACATCGAATTTTGTCAGTAGCTCAATAAGCGCGATTAACGGCAAGCCAACCAGCGTGTTTGGGTCTCGTCCTTCAAGGCTCGAAAATAAACAAATCCCTAGTCCTTCGCTTTTAAAACTCCCTGCACAGTCGTAAGGTGTTTCGACTTCTAGATATCGGGTAATGCTTTTCGGGGAAAGATGCTTAAAGGACACGTCGAAAGTTTCCACTATCGTTTCTTGCTTGCCAGTTTGACTGTCGCACAACGAAAGCCCGGTATAGAAGGTTACTGTTCGTCCACTTAAAAAAGTAAGTTGCTTAAATGCATTGCTGAAATTAGCTGGTTTACCCAGTATCTTCCCATCAACGCAAGCAACTTGATCAGAGCCAATCGCGATCCCTTGATGATGGGCGGCCACGGATGCAGCTTTGGCCAGCGACAAACGAGAAACGAGTTGTTCGGGTTTTTCATTTGTCAAAGGCGTTTCATCCACATCAGGCGACTCAGACGTGAAGGGAATACAAAGCTTGGCAAGCAATGATTTACGATATAAAGAGCTTGAAGCAAGAATTAGTTTCATCAAATTAGCGACCTGTATTATAATTGTCGGCCAACATAAAAGCATAAACTGCTTACTTTACATAGGACTTAAGATTATATTTTCTTTGACTAAACCCTTTTCAGCCTTTATCATGCGCGCGCTATGCAGAAAGTAAAATTACCCAGACAGCTCGATCCTATCAAAAGTGCCACAAAACGCTCTGAATATAAGGGTGTGATGTTAACGGCTGATATGCCGCGGTTGGTTGGTACGGTTGCTAGCATAGACGATGAAGTTGAAATCGAAATGAAGTTTTTAAAAGACGAGCAGGGTCTTTCTTATTTCGAAGGTAAAATTCATTGTGGAACATCACTTATCTGTCAAAGATGTAATGGTGTTTTTACTCATCCTTTAGATGTGTCGTTTTGTTTCAGTCCTGTGCAGGGACTTGATGATGAAAAGACCGATGAGTTACCGGATATTTACGACCCGGTAGAGGTCAATGACCACGGAGAAGTCAATTTACTTCAATTATTTGAAGACGAAATGATTTTATCTTTGCCAATTGTCGCCCTTCATGCAGAGGAGGATTGCGGCACAAAAGCAAAGGACATGTCTTTCGGAAAAATTGAACCGGTCGATGAACGTCCAAACCCGTTCGCGGTTTTGAAAGAACTTAAGCGAGACTAGGAGCAAACTAATGGCAGTACAAAAGAATCGTAAAACTCGTTCAAAGCGTGGCATGCGTCGTTCGCATGATTCGTTGGGAACTGCGACTATGTCTGTAGATTCAACATCAGGTGAGACGCATATTCGTCATCACATTACAGCTGATGGTTACTACAAAGGCAAAAAAGTTCTCTCATTATAATTTGAGATAACTTTGCGTCATCTAACCTTAGCGTTAGATATTATGGGGGGCGATAACGGCCCCCATATTATTTTATCCGCTGCATTTAAAGCTCTCACTGAGTTCCCCCAGCTCCACTTGGTACTTTGTGGTGACGAAGGTGTAATCACATCTTGGTTAAAGCAACACCCTGACTTATCCCCTAATCGCTATATAATTGTGCATTGCAACCAACAGGTTTTAATGGACGATAACCCCGTGTCCGCACTTCGGCATAAAAAAGATTCTTCAATGGCTTGTGCTATTAGGCATGTTAAAGACGGGTTGGCAGACGCGTGTGTCAGCGCAGGCAATACCGGTGCACTTCTAGCGATAGCATGTTCGCAATTAAAAACGTTGGCAGGTGTGAGCAGACCGGCTTTGGTTTCAAGCCTTCCTACCGCAAAAGGGCGTAAAGTCTTCTTGTTAGACTTAGGCGCAACCATACAATGCGATGCACAAACCTTATTTCAGAACGCAGTCATGGGCTCTGTATTAGCAGAACAAATTGCAGGCGTGGAAAAACCCCGTGTAGCTATTTTAAATGTAGGGGAAGAGCAAATTAAAGGTCCTGCTGCGATTAAGCAAGCCAATGCACTATTAACGGACAGTCATCAAGTGAATTATATAGGCTACGTCGAAGGTGACGATATTTTCAACGATATAGCAGATGTAATTGTAACGGACGGTTTCTCAGGAAATATTGCATTAAAGTCCTGCGAAGGTTTAGTTAAGTTATTGATTAAACAAATAAAACGTGATGCTCAACGCAACTTATTGAGCAAAATCATGGCAAAATTAGCTCGCCCTTTATTACGTCGACTTTATTTACGAGTGAACCCCGACCAGTATAACGGCGCTAGTCTGATAGGATTGCGCGGAATTGTGGTCAAGAGCCACGGAAACGCCTCTGATGAGGCATTTTTGTATGCTATTCGAGAAGCCGTTCAGGAGGCCAATCGACAAGTTCCCACTAAAATTAAAGATAAAATAGAAAACCTCTTGATGGAGCGCTCGTAATTAATGAATTCTAGAATAATTGGAACAGGTAGTTATTATCCAAGCGAAGTGCGCAGCAACGCAGATTTATCTCTTATGGTTGATACCTCAGACGAATGGATAACGGACCGAACCGGTATAAAAGAACGTCGCATTATTGGCGCTCATGAAACCGCAGCGACCATGGGCTATGAAGCCAGTAAAAAGGCGCTAGAGGCCGCTGGTATAGACGCAAAATCACTCGATATGATCGTATGTGCTACTACGAGTGGCCGTCATTCATTACCCAGTACTGCCTGTGAAATTCAAAAAGCCTTAGATATAGACGGTATCCCAGCATTTGATGTAGCGGCCGCCTGTGCTGGTTATTGTTACGCATTGAGCGTAGCTGATCAGTACATTAAATCAGGCATGGCTAAACGTATTTTGGTTATTGGAACAGACTGTTTAAGCCGAATGATCAGCCCAGAAGACAGAACCATGGTCATATTATTTGGAGACGCAGCTGGGGCTACTATTATCGAAGCAAGTGAAGAGCCTGGTATTCTTTCTACTCACATTCATGCTGCCGGCTCATACGGTGACTTACTTGCCATTGGTAATCCAACCCGTGGTGATGAATTATCCATTCACGAAAATTGGGGCACCATGAAAGGCAACGAAGTATTTCGTGTCGCGGTGACTAAATTGAGTGAAATTGTTGAGGAAACACTCGCGGCCAACAATATGCAGAAATCTGATTTAGATTGGCTTGTTCCTCACCAAGCGAACTTTCGGATTATCAAGGCTACTGCTAAAAAATTAGATATGTCTCTTGATCAAGTCGTCATGACGTTAGAGCGCTATGGTAATACCTCAGCCGCTACCGTACCGACTGCATTAGATGAAGCGGTTCGTGATGGTAGAATCAAACGTGGTCAAAATTTATTACTAGAAGCCTTTGGTGGCGGATTTGCTTGGGCATCAGCCCTGATTCGTTATTAACAAGAAATTTTAAATTTACTAAGCTTATACAATTATAGATTTTAGTGAGCAATTGAAAGGAAGTTTTATGTCAAAACGCGCGTGGGTGTTCCCAGGTCAGGGATCACAAACAGTGGGCATGTTGAAAGACTTAGCGGAGAATTATCCGCAAGTAGAAGAAACATTTAGTCGCGCAAGTAAAGTGTTAGGTTATGATCTTTGGGATGTTGTACAAAATGACAAAACTCAAACGTTAGGCCAAACACAGGTTACCCAACCTGCTTTATTAGCAGCCAGCTACGCTATTTTCCAAGTACTAAAGGCCCAGGATGTCAATTTACCACATTACCTAGCGGGTCATAGCCTTGGTGAATACTCAGCTTTAGTATGTTCAGGGGTATTGACCTTTGAAGACGGCATTAAATTAGTTGAAGCCCGTGGTCAATTTATGCAACAAGCTGTACCTGAAGGTGTTGGCGCGATGTATGCCATAATTGGTTTGGACGATGCCAAAGTAATAAAGGCATGTGCTGAAGCTCAAACCGAAACTCAACTAATTGTCTCAGCGGTCAACTTTAACTCTCCGGGCCAAGTGGTCATTGCAGGTAATGCAAAAGCCGCTGAAAAAGCAGCTGAATTATGCAAAGTAGCGGGAGCAAAACGCGCGTTGCCATTAGCCGTAAGCGTGCCATCACACTGTGCGTTAATGAAACCAGCGGCAGATAAGCTCGCTTCCTTATTTGATTCAATAGAATTTAGCGCGCCGTCTATCCCTGTAATAAATAATGTTGATGTGGCAATTGAAACCACATCACAAGCAATTAAAACAGCGCTTTTACGACAGTTGTATAGCCCTGTTCGCTGGACAGAAACGATTCAAAAACTTGCGTCGTTAGATGTTACTCAATTACATGAAATTGGTCCTGGCAAAGTACTAACGGGCCTGATTAAGCGCATTGATAAATCGTTAAGCTGTGACGCAGTTAATAACGCGGAAACAGTCTCCGTTATTCGTTAATAAAGAGAAAATACATGTCTGGATTAGATGGAAAAATAGCATTGGTAACCGGTGCGAGTCGTGGTATTGGTAAAGCTATCGCTGAGCAATTGGTAAATGATGGTGCCACTGTTATCGGTACGGCTACTTCTGAAAACGGCGCGCAGGCAATCAGCGAATATCTAGGTGCAAATGGCAAGGGGATGGTACTGAATGTCTCTGAACCTGAGTCTATGACCACCTTGTTATCTGCTGTAGCTGAGCAGTTTGGTGTGATTGATATTTTAGTTAATAATGCTGGTATCACCCGCGATAATCTACTTATGCGCATGAAAGATCATGAGTGGCAAGATATATTAAATACCAACCTTACGTCAGTATTTAATATGTCTAAAGCAGTTTTACGTGGCATGATGAAAAAACGTTGTGGTAGAATCATTAATATTGGTTCTGTTGTTGGTAGCACAGGTAATGCTGGTCAAGCTAACTATGCTGCAGCGAAAGCGGGTGTAATAGGCTTTAGTAAATCCATGGCACGTGAAGTTGCTTCTCGAGGCATTACGGTCAATGTGGTTGCGCCAGGTTTTATCGACACTGATATGACCAAAGCATTAAGTGACGACCAACGCGAAGCCATTTTTAAAGATATTCCAGCAAATCGCTTAGGCTCCGTTCAAGAAGTAGCTGCAGCGGTTGGCTTTTTAGCTAGTAATAGCGCCGCTTACATCACGGGTGAAACCTTACATGTAAATGGTGGAATGTTTATGGGGTAGTGTGTTTAACTAACAAACTTGTTGTTAAAACATCACTTGCCTGTTATTTTTTAGTTAATTATTGTATTGTTTTAGTGGTTCGACCAGTAAAAAACTTCAATGTCTTGCTTGCAAGGCAGAGGGTTGGTGAATACACTACTCGAAATTTATATCTAGCGACTTTTAAGGGAAAACTAGAATTATGAGTGACATCGAAGAACGCGTTAAAAAAATCATTATTGAACAACTTGGTGTTAAAGAAGAAGAAGTAAAATCAGAAGCCTCGTTTGTTGATGATCTAGGTGCGGATTCTCTAGACACAGTTGAATTGGTTATGGCTTTGGAAGAGGAATTCGATACAGAAATTCCTGATGAAGAAGCAGAAAAAATTACCACAGTTCAATCTGCAATTGACTACGTTAACGCTCACAAAGACGCGTAAACAGTTTTTAAAAACGGCTCTTTCTGAGCCGTTTCTTTTATCTAATACACCAAATTCAAATTACGTTCGGAGGCCAAAGTGGCTAAACGTCGGGTTGTAGTAACCGGTCTTGGCGTACTCTCTCCTGTGGGCAATGATTATGCTTCCACGTGGCAGAATATCGTCAACGGTAAAAGTGGTATCGGTCCAATTACGGTTTTTGATGCATCGGAATATACGACGCATTTTGCAGGTGAAGTAAAAGGCTTCAATGTTGAAGACTACATCGCCAAAAAAGAAACCAAGAAAATGGATAAGTTTATTCAATTTGGCGTTGCTGCAGGAATGCAAGCTTTAGCTGATTCAGGTCTTGAGATTACTGAAAAAAATGCATCACGAGTTGGTGTCGCAATTGGATCGGGTATTGGTGGTTTAAGTTTGATTGAAGAAAACCACACCAAGTTGGTTAATTCAGGTCCCAAACGTATATCACCGTTTTTTGTACCCGCCACGATCACCAACATGATTTCAGGTTTTCTGTCAATTATGAAAGGTTTGAAAGGCCCTAATTTAAACATTGTGACGGCTTGTACCACAGGTGTACATAATATGGGCGTAGCAGCACGTCTTATTGCCTACGGTGATGCTGACGCAATGTTAGCGGGCGGAGCTGAGGCATCTATATGCCCGTTAGGCTTAGGTGGTTTTGCGGCAGCCAGAGCGCTATCTACGCGTAATGACGCGCCTGAGATTGCGAGCCGCCCTTGGGATAAAGACCGTGACGGTTTTGTTATGGGCGAGGGCGCTGGTGTCGTTATGCTAGAAGAGTATGAATCGGCAAAAGCCCGAGGCGCAAAGATTTACGCAGAACTTGTCGGCTTCGGAATGAGCGGTGACGCTTATCATATGACCTCACCACCTGAAAATGGTGAAGGTGCTGCAGCGGCTATGCAAAACGCATTAAATGATGCATCACTTAATGCGCGACAAGTCGGTTATATCAATGCTCACGGTACCTCCACTCAAGCGGGTGATGTTGCTGAAGTCGCGGCAGTAAAAAGTATTTTCGAAGGATACGCTAATAAAGTGTTAGTCAGTTCGACTAAATCTATGACTGGGCATTTACTTGGCGCAGCTGGTGCGGTAGAAGCTATTTTCACCATTTTGGCGTTGCGCGATCAAGTAGCTCCTCCAACCATAAACTTAGACACCCCTGGTGAAGGTTGCGATCTTGATTTTGTGCCCCACGAAACGCGTTCGGTCAAAATGGAATATGCCCTGTGTAATTCATTTGGATTCGGCGGTACAAATGGTTCGTTATTGTTTAAAAAAGTTTAATTATTAACCATTAATACAACTTTATTAGTAACCAGACAAAGCCTGTAATATCATTGCTATTACAGGCTTTTTTTCGTTTAGATTAATACGACTCACTGCAAAGATATCTCATGATTGTAAATGGATTACCCGCCTTAGAAATTGATATCGCTGACAGAGCAATACAATACGGCGATGGGTGTTTTACCACAATGGTAGTAAGGCACGGTGAAATAGAGCTCTGGAGCGCACATTTGGAGCGCTTAAAGCACTGCTGTGAACGCTTATATATTCCATTTAGCAATTGGGATGAACTCACTCAATCTGCATTGAATTGCGCGCGAAGTGAAACCCTCGCCGTATTGAAAGTATTGATTTCTCGCGGTTCTGGCGGACGCGGTTATAGCCCCATTGGCGCAAATCACCCAGTGTATATCATTACTCGTCACGCCATGCCAATACAGTATGGTAATTGGCAAGAAATGGGGATCGAGTTAAATGTCAGCAATATCACTCTGGCTAAACAACCTCTGTTAGCAGGGTTGAAACATTTAAATCGATTAGAGCAAGTTTTTATCAAACGTGAACTTGCCCTTGACGCATTTCATGACTGTATTGTGCTGGACACCGACGACATCATCGTTGAATCATCTGTCGGTAATCTCTTTTGGTTTAATGAAAACGCTTGGTTTACACCATCACTTACTTTTAGTGGTGTTGAAGGGGTCATGCGTAACCATATTATTGATTATTTTACCCTTAATGGTATTGCTATTCATCAATGTCGGGAGGGGTTAAGCAATTTGCAATCGGCTAGCGAAGTATTCGTATGTAATAGCTTAATGGGTGTGGTACCGGTCAATGCAATCGAATATGCTGATGGGCATCGAGCTTATTATCGAACTGATAAAACCCGTCAAGTGCAACAAGAAGTAACCCATCATCGTGTCTAATATTAAAGTGGCGGTATTGTGAAAATTAATGTTATTAAAACAACCTCATGGTTGATTACTTTAACTGTCGTCACCTTAATGACAGGCTATTATTATCTTCAACAACAGGCTGAAAAACCTTTACAACTCCAGCAGCCAACATTGCTTAGTATCGATAAAGGTCAATTTTCAAATAGTATCCTCAGTCAGTTAAAACAGCAGGCACTTATCGAACACACTCTCGGGTTAAAAGTCATGTTAAAGCTAATGCCTGAATTAACCAACGTCAAAGCCGGAACCTATGAATTGCTGCCGGGAATGAACGGTATTGATGTTTTTCGCCTGATTGCTAGCGGCAAGGAAAAGCAATTTGCTATCACCCTTATTGAAGGGCTTAGGTGGCAAGATTGGCGCAAACAAATTGTTACCCATTCTCATATTATCGTTAACGATGATTTTGAAGATAAAGTTGTTCGATTAACCCATGACCTAACTGGCAACACGTTAGAGGGTTGGTTATTACCCGACACCTATTACTTTGTTGCGGGCACATCCGCGTTTACTATCGTCCAAAGGGCGCACAATGAAATGCAAAGTGCGTTAAAAAATCTATGGCAACAAAGAGAGCAAAATCTCCCCTATACATCGGCCTATGATGCCTTGATAATGGCATCTATTATCGAGAAAGAAACAGCTCGTGCTGATGAGCGTGAACGTATAGCGGGTGTGTTTGTTAATCGCCTAAGACTTAATATGCGTCTGCAAACGGATCCGACCGTTATTTACGGAATTGGCGAGCAGTTTGATGGCAATATTAGGCGCAAGGACTTACGCACCGCTACACCCTACAATACCTACATCATTAAAGGCTTAACGCCCACGCCTATTGCGATGCCAAGTCTATTAGCTATCTATGCGGCCTTGAATCCATTACCAACTGATGAGTTATATTTTGTATCCAAAGGGGATGGCAGTCACCATTTTTCAACTACCTTGCAAGAGCACAATCAGGCAGTGCGCAAGTATCAATTAAACCATTAATCAGAAAGTCATTTAGCGATAAAGGAAGTGTAGTTTTGATCCCAACAGGTAAATTTATAGTTATTGAAGGCTTAGAGGGGGCAGGTAAAAGTACCGCCGTAAGCATCGTCAAAACCTGTATTGAACAAGCAGGCCACAGCCTGATCTGTACCCGCGAGCCTGGTGGTACAGCGATGGCTGAAGCCATTCGTGAATGTGTTAAAAAAGATTGGCAAGACGAAACAGTTACTACTGAAGCTGAGTTACTATTGATGTACGCTGCCAGAGCCCAGTTATTGTTTAACGTCATTCACCCAGCCCTTAAAAAAGGAGACTGGGTGCTAGGCGATCGCCACGACATGTCGTCTCAGGCTTATCAAGGGGGCGGGCGAGAGATCCCGCAATCATTGATACAGCCCCTTAGAGAAATAACATTAAAAGGTTTTACCCCAGATTTCACTTTATATCTTGATGTTGAACCCAGTGAAGGCTTAAAGCGCGCACGAGGCAGAGGTGAGCTTGATCGTATTGAACAGCTCGATATTTCATTTTTTGAACGTACCAGAGCACGTTACCTAAGTATTGCTCAGCAGGATCCAAATTGCGTCATCATCAATACCATGCAATCAATGGAACAAGTACACCATGATATTAAGCATGCCATGCAACAGTTTTTGGCGGTTTAGTATGTATTCTTGGTTACAGGGATCTTTACAGCAATTATATCAGCGAGCTGCCCAGCATAAATTACATCATGCACTATTGTTAAAAGGTCTTAAAGGCATTGGTAAAGGTGATTTTACTGAACAATTGGGCCGCTATTTGCTGTGTTCAAACAAACAAGTTGTTGCACAAACAGAAGCTGCGCCGTGCGGACTTTGTCAATCATGCTTATTACTCAATGCGGGTAATCATCCTGACCTATATGAAATCCGCTCTGATAAGCAAATAGGCGTAGATGCAATTCGGGAAGCGATCAAGAAACTGTCGGGTTCCTCTCAGTTATCAGGAGCCAAAGTCTTGGTGATCCATGACGCACATACTATGACCGAATCCAGTGCAAATGCGTTGCTTAAGACGCTTGAAGAGCCCACCAATAATACCTTTTTATTATTGCTCAGTGACCAAACTGAGCGCTTGTTACCGACGATATTGAGTCGTTGCGAGAAGGTTGCTTTGCCAAGCCCGACCAAACAGGCTTGTATAGATTGGTTAGTCCAACAAGGCTATCAAAATGTCGATGAAGCCATGTTACGCTTATACGGTGCTTCACCATTGTTGTTGGTTGAGAGGCTCGTTACCCCACCTAAAATAAGCTATCAAGATGTGGCCCGTGGAATTGAATCCTTGCAAGCTGGGTCGGCAGACCCTGCTGATCTTGCTACTAAGTGGCAAGATGACGCAATTAATATGGTTAAGTGGCTGCAGATTTGGTTACTTGAAAAATTAAAAAAAGGGCCTAACAACCCAGAGTCTTTATGGCAGATGCATAAGCTGTGTGTCAGCGCCAATGAACAATTACGTAATCCTGGGGTCAATAAAACCCTAGTATTGGTCAATATATTACAGTCGATGGTAAAGTAATATTTTAGCGGTATTCAATAGGTCTTGCCGTTAACGCAGGCTGATCAACTTTTTAAAATAGGAAAATTTCTTGTTTGTAGATTCACATTGTCATCTCGACCGATTAGATAAAAGCCCGCAAGAACTTGCCGAGGTTATCCATTTTGCTCAGCAACGAGGCGTAGAACATTTTTTATGTGTATGCGTATCCGTTAATGACTTTCCCGCGATGATGCAATCCATTAAACCGTTTAATAATGTATCCGCGAGCTGTGGTGTGCATCCGCTTCATCAAGATGAAGCATGCTCTTATGACGAATTGCTCGCCATGGCAAGCTCTGACAATATAGTCGCCATCGGTGAAACAGGTCTGGATTATTTTTACAGTGCTGAAACCAAAGATGTGCAGCTAACATCATTTGTCGATCACATTAAAGTGGCCAATGAGCTTAATAAACCTTTGATTATCCACACCAGAGACGCGCGCCAAGATACCATTGCATTACTAAAACAACATAAAGCGCCTACTACTCGTGGTGTATTACACTGTTTTACTGAAGATTGGGAAATGGCTGAGGCAGCAATAGCCTTAGGATTTTATATTTCAATTTCAGGCATTGTGACCTTCAAAAGTGCTCAAGCACTGCAAGATGTCGTTAAAAAAATCCCATTAGAGAACCTGCTGATCGAGACTGATTCCCCTTGGCTTGCCCCTGTGCCTTACCGAGGAAAGCAAAATCAACCAGGTTATGTGCGAGAAGTAGGGGAGTTTATTGCCAAGCTTAAGGGCGTATCGGTTGAGGAACTCGCCCGAATAACAACCGAAAATTTTTACCAACTATTCAATATCGCCAAAAAAAGCGCTTAATATCAAATGTAATCGTGCGAAGTATTTTACGCTTCGCACAGCTTCGTCTTCTTAGGTTACCGCTTCGCGTCTCAATCTTTGGCCACACTTGGCTTTAATCAAACTGCACACTAGGTTGTTTGAGTAAGTCTCTATAACCGAAATACAGGAATAAGCCTGCGCTAAAGCAACAAACACCATTTATCCAATGACCGGTTAGAGGTATTAGACCAATAGCAAATCGTTGATAATATCCCGCGACAAGCAACATAAGTGCAACACCGGTTAATAATTTAAGCCAGCCGCGGCAGTGATTTTCATTTTGAATATACAAAGACCAGCCAATCATCACTAACATGGCCCCCCAAAATACTGCGATAGAAGGCAGGTTAAACACCACTTGCGTAACAGAGGATAACGCTAAAGCCATTGGCACGCCCCAAACTGTCGCCACCCACGCATTATTAATAAAATCCCGCCCTTGACGCTTATCCAACCAGATATTCACACCCGTTACGCTCACAATGCTTAAAGCGATACCAAGCAACATATAAGCAATTTGAACCGCTACATTACCAAAATGGCCAAAGTGGACTCGATAGACTGAAAATATACCTTGTCGTCCAGCTAAGCCATCTGAAAAACCGGCTTTATTAATATATTCTCCATCATTATTAAACCGGTATTGTTCAGCATAGATCAAGCGCTGAGGATACCGCACTCCAACAATTATATATTGCTCTGGTGTGCCTACATCTTCTACGGTTACGTAAAAAGGAACATACCCGGATAAGTCTGCATAGCTATCGAGTTCTGCGTTGTTATTTGTGCTGTTATGTATTTCGTTGTGCACCACAGTAGGTAAATTGATAAGTGCCTTGGTAATATTGGCAGTATCAACAGGCTGTGACAAGACAGGCTCACTAGAGAACACATCAGCGATAAGCGCTTTACTATCACCATCGTAAAACGCTAATGAAAAAACGTAGGCGAAGACCATCGCTAATCCAAAATAGGCCCCCGTAATGCCTATCATTAAATGAAATGGTGCTGCCCAGACACTCAAACGATTATGTAAATCACGTTGACTATGCGGACTTCCCGCTTGAATTCGCAGTTTAAACGCATCTTTAAAGATACGCCTATGGGCCATAAATCCTGAGATAATCAGGCCGCATAACAATACACCGAATAAGCTCACTAATACCAAGCCAATACTTGGCGGTAAATGCAATTCAATGTGCAAGTCCACCAGCAGGTCTTTCCAAGGGTGGGATTTTTCAATGCCTAAACTACCGTCTTGCAGAATAAAATAGCTTTGAGCATTTGCAGTCACGTAGCCTCGAGGATATTCGTTTGTTGGTAATACCATTGTGACGTCATGAATGACGTCTCTCGCTGGCACAGTGCTAAGCACTTGTTCGTAAGCCTGTTGTAACGCATCTGGCGAAAGGTGTGTGTACTCCACAACAGCAGGTTGTTCCCAACGTTCAAATTCGGGATAAAAAACGGCTATGGCCCCTGACAAACAGATGATGTACAGCAAGGCACCACTGAGCAAACCCAACCAACCATGCCCAGATAACGATTGACGACTAATACGTGGTGAAATAGAAAGCATATTAACTACAAGCCAAATAATGAAAATGCGCTGAAACCAGCAAGAATACTCAGTAGCACAAGAGGTCTCGATTTTCGCTGAGAAGAAATAGTCCAATATGCAAAGGCGCCCCACAGTAAGGGCATGATTAGCGCACTGAGTACCATGGCGTTGACCTTATTCAAGCCAATAAAACCGAAAATACTCATACTGATGACCATGGCAACCGTTCCCGCAAAAGGAAGGACCAATACAAGATTGACAATATGGGTGGGTATATTTGCCCAACGATAGCGGTGCATGGCCACTCTATTCGATTTAAATACCTGTGACGCTAATGAGGACTTTTTGTCGGTTCTTGTCTTCGCAATTGATGGCTTAGCGACATAGCTATTATATAAGCTGAGTGACCATGCGGTGCAGCAAATATAAAGCGCCACATAAACCAAAGAAAACTCAATTCCATTATGTCCTTTGAATATCCAAGGACCCGCCAAGAGCGCTGACCAACAAAATAGAATTAGCACCGATTTGTATTTGAATTGGTACCGCCAGCATATATATAGCAACAACACTGCAGCCAGCGTGTTAATGCCAACCAATAAAGACCAAAGCATTGATTATCGTCCTTGAAAATAATAGATTAACTTACTGCATGTTAGTGATAATCGTTATCATTTACAATTGATATTGCAAAATTACCTTTTTAATAGGAAAATTATACCGTGCGGTAAGATCAGTTCAGTCTGCTAAAGGGCTATATTTAGAGTGTTTATACGTACATTGAGGCGAGGGAGTATTCTATTGATTACGGGTTAGTTTGCTTAAATAAGCCTATATAAACGCTAATCAACTCACTTTCAGCACGTATATAAGCTCTATAAGTCGACAACTGCTACCATCTTGAGTTGCCAAATAAGGGATAGCAACAATGGTGATATCCCGTTGATGTGTAAATCCTTATGGGATCACAAGCTCGAAGTCACTGACTCCGCTGTTTCGCTTAAAATGTCATTTACTTGTTGAGTTTTTTCATGAGAAGGTGTGCTCACCACTACAACCCATTTGCCTTCTTGTGTAGCCTCTCGAGTTTGATTGACAACGCCATCTTGGTCAGGTCTAAGAGAAACCAATCCCGCTAACATCAAACCAAAAAAGAATCCTAGCACTGATAGAGCAATAGCAGTCATTACTGGGCTTGCCTGAGTATAGGCAGGGCCATAAAAAGCCAAAATACCCGCGCCAAATAACCCCAGAATTACACCAAATAATGCAAATGACAGATGAGCTTTAAGCATAAAAGTACCAACTTGTTTATCGTTTTTTTCCAACTTTTTATCAAAGTCATTGTCATGCGGTGCAACAAGTTTAGTCACGGTCCTTGATAAACCTGAATTATCAAGCACCGACTGCAGTCCCGCACGCGCTTTAAGTTCATCGGAATAAACTGCGCTTACTTTACCATTAATATCGTTACTCATAATTTACCTCTCATTTGTCAATATAGGGGTGATGACTGATACCATGCTAAGTTGAGCCACCGTTTATTGAAACCGTTACTACGTTAAATCGCCCTCACTGTTTAACGACTTGTTTAACCATACATCGCAAGCCTCATGCCATTTCCCTATAAAACGTTAATAATTTGCTAAACCATAGCTTGTCCGGTTGCTCCGCTAGGCGTTTATCTCGCAGAAGTCATATATTTTTACTTTGCTAAGTGTCACTCATCAGGGCATTTGATAAGTCTTAGAGGACCAGATATCGGTAAATTTTACTGACCTCTGGAAAATATTTATATCCACTTAGGAAAATTTGTTTAGCTACAAGCAAATTTTTTTTTGCATACAATCACCGTCAACCCGAATGAAATAGCGTTAATATCAGGAGTTATTGACTTTTACCGCTAAATTTTACAACTTGGCGCGTATTACGCTTGTGGTTGGGTTCATCAAATTTCTTTTCCCGAGAGCGAATATGACAAACAATCACGATCAATCACTAGGTCTTTTCAAAACAGATAAAAGCTACGACGTAAGTGTGTGGGCACCTAATGCGGCTAAGGTTTCTTTTCGTGGCGAATTTGATAACTGGAGCGAAAACGGGGTTTCTTTACAGGCGATTGATGACGGTATTTGGCAAGGCTCTATTCCTAACCTAAAAAATACACAGCAATACCAGTTTAGTATCACCACTGATGCCGGTGACATATTAAAACGTAACGACCCTAGAGCACGCCTTTTAACGAATAGCGTTGGTTCATCAGTGGTATTTGATGACGACTACGTTTGGCCCGATTCGGTATTTTCCATGGCTAATACTAACGCGCTTATCATTTACGAACTACATATCGGGACATTCAATTGCACTAACAAATCTCAAGACCAACCCGGTACCTTTGCCAGCGCAATAGAGAAATTAGATTACCTAGTAGAGCTCGGCGTCAATTGCATTGAAGTGATGCCAGTAAATGAATTCGCTGGTGATTTTAGTTGGGGTTATAACCCCGCTTATCCCTTTGCTGTCGAAGAAGCCTACGGTGGACCGACCGGATTGAAGGACTTGGTAAAAGAAGCGCACGCCCGCGATATTGCAGTGGTACTCGACGTGGTTTATAACCATTTCGGTCCGAGTGATTTACATCTTTGGCAATTTGACGGCTGGTCTGAGAATGATAAGGGCGGGATCTATTTCTATAACGACTGGCGCAGTGACACGCCTTGGGGTGATACGCGTCCAGATTATGGGCGTCCGCAAGTACGTAAATACATTTTTGACAATGCCATGATGTGGCTTGAAGAATTTAGGCTTGATGGCCTACGTATGGACATGATCCCGTATATGCGCTCAGTGTCAGGCTCTGAAGATCCGGGTGACTGTATTGAGGAAGCGTATGATCTGATACGCTGGATAAACTCGGAAGTGAAGAACCGTTATCCAAATAAGATGGTGGTAGCGGAAGATTTACACGGCAACGACTTTGTCACTGATTTAACAGACCATGGAGGCTTGGGTTACACGGCCCAGTGGGACGCTGATTTTGTTCATCCCGTGCGCGATGTCCTCACCCAACCTGACGACAACGATCGAGACCTATCCTTAGTTGAAAAAGCCTTAACTCGGAAATATTCAGGCAACGCATTTTCCCGGGTGGTTTATGTTGAGTCTCATGACGAAGTAGCTAACGGTAGCGCGCGATTAGCAGAAGAGATTGCACCTGGTAACGTAGACCAAGACTATTTCGCTCGTCAACGCTCTGTAATTGGTGCTGCGTTAACATTAACAGCCCCAGGCATACCTATGTTATTTCAAGGTCAGGAGCTATTAGAAGACTTGTGGTTCGATGATAAAGACCCAATTGATTGGTCGCGACTTGAGCAATTCCCCCAGTTAAATCAAGCCTACAAAGCATTAATTGCACTGCGTAAGGAATACAGTAGCTTACACAGCGACAGCATTCAAATAATGCATAGAGATCACTCAAACAATATTTTGGCCTATCAACGAGGAAATACCGAGGCCCATGATCAAGGACATCAGCACAATGCTGGACCACTTTTGGTTGTAATCAATTTCAAAAATCAGCGTATTGATGACTATGAATTGGCCGGTTTTGACAATCGACAATGGGAATGTTTATTTAATTGGCAAAACGGCTTTCACCAACCCGAGCAGTTTTCGTTTAAACACCGAGATGATGAACAGTACGGATTGTTAAACATTGCAGAATATCAGGTACTGATATTAAAACGGGTTAACTGATCCCGTTGGGTTCTTTTAACAGGCGGGCTTTTTAATACATTGAAGTATTCCATTGATATTGTCTTGCTCGCCTTATTAAACATATTCTTGTTTCAAGGCCACTTTTATAGCTAATTAACCTCGGTAATTTTTACAATATCGCTGCAACGATTTCACATACGTATGCACGCACCTTGCTCTATCCCTTGCTCTAACTGGTATTTGCCTTGGTGCATGGTTTGCATCTATTCATATAAGAAACACCCATCCCTTACAGTGCATACCTCATGCGTGTCAATGAGAATGAATAGGTGTTGAATTTAATCCGCTTTCGAACTTCAACAGTAAGGAAAACACACCATGCCTTCTTCCTCCAATAAACATATTCTAGACTGGCCGCTTAGAGTATTCGCCGTGTTATCGTTTTTAATAGGATTGTACTTACTTATAGGCGGTCTATGGCTAATTTTTGAAAATGGGTCCTACTATTACGCATTAGCAGGGGCAACTTTGCTGGTGAGCAGCACATTGCTCTATTTTAAACAGCAGCTGGGTTTATGGTTTTTTGCCTTGTTATTTATTGGCACCTTAGGTTGGACCGCTTGGGAGTCAGGCTTGGATTACTGGCGCTGGGTTCCAAGAATGGGCATCCCTGTAACGTTGGGCTTTGTCTTGGCTTTATTACTGCCAAGTTTAGGCATTTCTAAGCGGGCTAGTTTTTCATTAGCGGGTGCATTCGCAGTATTGTTTATTGGAGCTTTTAGCATGGCGTTTATCCCAACAAACTGGACACACAATGCCCAACCCCCCCTAGCAGGTACAAGCTTAATCAAATTAGGCGAGCACAACGGCGTGGCGGATGTTTCAGACGACGATTGGCCAGTCTACGGTCGTGACAACAACGCTAGCCGATATTCTCCTGTCACTGATATCACCTCCAGCAATGTATCCTCCTTAAAAAAAGTTTGGCAATACAGAACCAAAGACATTCCTGCTAAGCGCTATGGGGCCGAAACCACTCCGATTAAAATTGCCGACCGTTTATATTTGTGCAGTGCGCGTAATCAGATCATCGCTCTATCTGCACAGACGGGTAAAGAATTATGGCGATATAACCCAAACATAGCTGATAAAGACATCCCCTACACAGCAGCTTGCAGAGGTGTGGCTTACTACAAGCTACCTGACATGAATGATGATGCTGAACAGCGAAGCGATGATAACCCAGTACTCAATGCTTCATTGCCTGACGCTGCATTTTGTCGCGAACGTATTATTAGCGGCACCCTTGATGGCCGTATTATTGAAGTAGACGCTAATTCTGGTCGCCCTTGTAGTGATTTTGGTGACAATGGCCAGGTTGATATCAAGCAACATATGGGCAAAACGCCGAGTGGTTTTGTTGCTATTACCGGCGTACCTGTTGTTGTTCAAGGCGTAATCATTACAGGCCATCAAGTGTTAGACGGACAAAAACGCTATGCGCCCTCTGGCGTTATTAAAGGGTTCGATGCTAAAACGGGTGAGCTACGTTGGGCATGGGACATGGTCAAAACAGATATTGATACATACCCGTCACCAGGAGAAACCTATACCAGAGGTACACCTAATATGTGGACATCGGCCACAGGTGACAATGATTTAGGCTTGGTTTATCTGCCCATGGGCAATTCATCGGCCGATTACTGGAGTAGCTCTCGCACTGAGGCTGAAATTAAATATGCCACGTCATTGGTAGCAATTAATGTCAACACGGGTAAGCCGGCTTGGTCATTTCAAACCGTTCACAAAGATGTATGGGATTACGACCTTGGATCACAAGTCAGTTTAATTGATTACCCCTCCCAAAAAGGGTTGGTGCGAGCATTAGTACTGACCAGTAAACAGGGGGAAATCTATATTCTTAACAGAGAGACAGGAGAAGCCCTTACTGGCGTAGAAGAACGCAAGGTGCCAACAGGTGGCGTCGCACCAGAGAAACGAGCAAGTACACAACCGTTCTCCACTTTTCATACCTTACGTAAGCCAGACTTAACTGCTCGCGACATGTGGGGCGTAACTATGTTCGACCAATTGGCTTGTCGGATACAGTTTCAAGCAGCCAGTTACGAGGGCATTTATACACCGCCTACCACTGACCAACACTGGATACAGTATCCTGGTTACAACGGTGGATCTGATTGGGGGAGCGTAGCCATTGATCCAAGTCGTGGTGTGTTGATCGCCAATTACAATGATATGCCTAATTACAATCGCTTAGTGTCACGAGAAGAAGCCAATGAACGAGGCTGGAAACCAAGAGACGAAATGGATCATGATGATGGCGGTGCGGAAGGCGCTGGCGATCCACAGCAAGGTACACCTTATGCCGTGGACGTAAACGCTGGTTGGCGTTTACCCTTTACCGGATTATTGTGTAAACAGCCCCCGTACGGTGGCATTCGCGCAATCAACTTAGAAAATGGGCAAACTCTATGGGACAGACCATTAGGTACTGCGCGTAACAATGGACCTTTCGGCATCGCCTCAGGCCTGCCAATTACTATTGGCACGCCTAATAACGGCGGCAGTGTGGTCACTAAAAGTGGTCTCATTTTCATTGCTGCAGCCACAGATAACCTGATTAGAGCCATTGATATCAATACCGGTGAAACGCTGTGGCAAGATGTTCTTCCTGCAGGCGGACAAGCAAACCCTATGTTATATCGCGAAAACGGTAAGAGCTATTTAGTCATAGTGGCAGCAGGTCATCATTTTATGGAAACACCACCAGGCGACTACGTTATCGCATATGCTCTTGATGATTAGTTGTTTTTCTATTAGATCTAATTGCTTGCAGCCATCCTTTAAATAAAGGTGGCTGCGCTTAAATTTAGCTCAGCTTAATCAAAAACTACAAAGCACGGGTGACAGTTGATTTAGCTTGTTGCTGGATATCGGTAGAAATATAAACTGACAGCGTTGACAAGTCTGCATGACCAGCATTTTTCATCACCACCTGTAGTGGCGTACCTGCTGCAATTGAGGTGGTGATACCTGTATGTCTCAGGGAATGAACACTAAATTCCCGTAGCTCATGAGCTTCATGGGGGGCGCTATTTTCAAGTACATCGGCTGTTGTATCAAATACAGTTCGCACTATGCTACGTATCGCTTCAATGCCCAGTTGTGCATTTAAAATACCCGCTTCTCGCCCATGTGTGCCAGCCTTGTGGCGCACAAACAGTGGCACGCGCTCATCGGGTTCGGGGAGATCAGATAAACCTAAGTAACGGCGATAGTCCATTAAGCAGACCATTAACTCGTCAGGGCAGGGGATCATGCGACTCTTGCCGCCCTTACTGCGGGGAATTTTAAAAACCCATTGCCCACTTCTGTGCTTTATAAAGCTACTCATCATGGGCGTGTATCCGGGCCTAGCGGCAATTTCTGACACTCTAGGGTAAAGTAAATACAATAAGGCGAATAACAAACGGGTTCGTTGGTGTTTCTCTGGCTGTGTCGTCCCAAGATGATTCACTTGCTGCCACACGCTTTTCCACTGTAATTCACTTAATGCTTTTTCTTCGTCTGGTGATTCAATAACGTGGGTATTATTGACGTTCAGCCTACGTAATAAGACCGCAGCAGGATTTTTGTCACAGTATTCCATATCGCTAAGAAACAAGAAAAAACCACTCAGCAAAGAAAGTTGTGCTTTTAAGGTTGCTGTCTTTCGCACATAACGTGTGCCATCGCGCAATACAAATGGCTGCCATTTGGGGTTAGGGGCTAGCGTTTTGTGTTGTCTGTCCTCAATAAAAAACGGGTATGAGGCATGTGTGACTAAATGCAGGGGAGGCTGGTTGCAAAAATCTACAAACTTGCGAAGTAACACCCTATCTACGTCAGCTATTGAGCAGCGTTTCACAAACCATGCCCAATTAAAAAGCAGATTAAGTTCACTGCGTATGGACTTGAAATTATTTGGGTTAAAGCGATTTTCACTGAGATATTCTATGGCTAACTCGTAACTGTAAGCAGCGTCACGAATAATGAGGTCAAGCGCCATCACCTGCTGATTGATATATAACACGCCTACATCAAGTTGCTCAGCGTGTGGGAATAATGGAATAAATTCGGCGGGCTCGGACATATATATTGACACATTATAATAAAAACACGGTGCAGCTTATATTAACTGTGTTTTTATACAGTTAATAGTGATTTGTAAGAATTGGTACTAAATATGACCACAATTAAGCTAAATATATTATTTCTCTACCAATATTGGGAAAAATTTGACGGTTGTAACTGGCATATTTACGGTACTAAATGGCATACTATTCAACCGTAGGACCATTTGTGAAACGGTTGTTGGCAGCGCGGTTGCCAACTAGGTCTACGAGACGTCTTAACGAAACCGCGAGGTAGCACAGATTTGCCAAATTGACGCGGTTACAATGTAGACCGTTAACTGTTGTTAAAACAAGGTTGTATTTAACCTTGATAAATCCGCTTTTTGCCCCCAATAAATAGGCAATGATTCGAACCTAATTAGATTAACTAACCCAGCCCTTATCTTATCAATACCAAGGGCGTGGGTTATTTTTACTCTGTACACGTGATTAAGGAATGTGAAATGAAAAGCAAGTCGGATATCGGTTTAGTTGGTTTAGCCGTAATGGGTGAGAATTTGATCCTTAATATGGAATCAAAAGGTTTTACGGTGACGGCCTATAACAGAAGTCATTCGAAGGTTGAAAAGTTCATTGAAGGCCGTGCCAAAGGTAAGAATATTCGTGGAGCCGACAGTGTAGAAAACCTTGTTAAATCATTATCAACTCCACGTAAAGTAATGTTAATGGTAAAAGCTGGGCAACCAGTAGATGACTTCATTGAACAATTGATACCATTTCTTGATAAAGGCGACGTTATCATAGATGGGGGTAATACCCATTTTCCAGATTCAAACCGTAGAACCGAATACCTAGAGAGCAAAGGCTTATTGTATATTGGTACCGGTGTTTCAGGTGGTGAAGAAGGTGCGTTGAAAGGCCCTTCAATTATGCCTGGCGGCTCCAAGAAAGCATGGCCAATAGTTAAAGATATTCTGCAATCTATTTCAGCCAAAGTCGCTGACGAAAACGGTAACGAAGTCGTTCCTTGTTGCGATTGGGTTGGCGATGCTGGTGCAGGTCACTTCGTGAAAATGGTTCACAATGGTATCGAATACGGCGACATGCAGCTTATTTGTGAAGCGTATCAACTAATGAAAGTCGTACTAGGCTTGAACGCCGATGAAATCCAAAAAGTATTTGCTCATTGGAATACAACTGAATTAGACAGCTACCTTATCGATATCACTAAAGACATTTTTGCCTTTAAAGATGAAAACGGTGAGCCATTAGTAGAGAAAATTTTAGACACTGCAGGTCAGAAGGGTACGGGTAAGTGGACAGGCATAACCGCCTTAGATTTAGGTGTTCCATTAACCCTTATTGCTGACTCGGTATTTGCTCGTTGTATTTCAGCTAAGAAAGAACAGCGCGTAGAAGCCTCAAAAGTGATTACCGGCCCTGAGGTTAGTTTCAACGGTGATAAAGCTGAATTTATTGAAAATCTTCGCCAAGCAGTACTTGCCGCCAAAATCGTATCTTACGCTCAAGGCTATATGCTTATGCAAGAAGCAGCTAAAGAGTACAAGTGGGAATTAAACTACGGTGGCATCGCGTTGATGTGGCGTGGTGGTTGTATTATTCGTTCTGCATTTTTAGGCAAAATTAAAGAAGCATACGATGTTGACCCTAAACTTGAGAACTTATTACTGACGCCTTATTTCAAAGATACCGTTGAATCTGCGCAAGCAGGGTGGAGAAACGTAGTAGGCACAGCTGTTATCAACGGTATCGCCATACCGTGCTTAAGCTCAGCGTTAACCTATTTTGATGGTTTCAGAACAGCACGTTTGCCTGCTAACTTATTACAAGCTCAGCGCGATTACTTCGGCGCACATACTTACGAGCGCATTGATAAACCAAGAGGTGAGTTCTTTCACACTAATTGGACAGGTCGCGGCGGTGATACGTCGTCCACGACTTACGACGTGTAACCAGTAAGAGATTCGTTGGGTTTAGGGCAGGGGACAAACTGCTCTTAACCCAATTATATATTTTGCTCATTGTTCGTTGCCAACTAGTCCCTAGTAAATACCTGGATTTAAGCATCTTTGTTACCTTTTCAATTTAAAATCAATTGCCATTAATAAGCGATATTAACAACCGACATATGCATCCTTTCGCGCATAACATCGTTCTATACTTTCGAAAATTAATATTCAATAACCTTCACTGCGGTATCCCGTAGACAACCGATGGGATAAAAAGAGTTTATGGATATTACCGGAGTATTTTATCGTTCCTGACACCCGTATAACGCTAATTATACGGGTATGTATATTACCTATGTTATAAAGCTTATCGTTCAAATATGTGAGTAATCGCTGGCATGGTGATAACGGTATTAATAATGATAAGATGATCATTTGCCCTTTGAAATGTGTATTTGATAGTTAAATTGGGACCGTTTTTCAAATAAGTCAGTGGTTTAATTATGCTATGTCGCCAGTACAATCATCTGGGAACCCTATATAGAGGCCATCTTTATGACGTCAATCACCCTAGGTTCATTCGCACTTCCTTTATCGCCTATCATTTTACTTTTTAGTTTAATCGTAGGGCTAATAGTGGTTGCCGTACTGGGCAAAAAGCAAAGCATCTCTGTGGGTGACTCGTTAATAAACATAGTCATTTACAGCTTAATCGTCGGGCGAGTCGTATTTGTAATACGATTCTTTGAAAGCTACGATTCAGTTTGGCAAATACTCGATATCCGCGACAGAGGATTTGATGCATTTTCTAGTGTTATTTCTGGCGTAATATTTTTAATTATTCAACTTAAGCGTAAACCTGAGCAACGCAGTATTCTTATCAGCGGAGCCGCGACCACATTAATATTATTTACGGTTACTCAGGCCGTCATAAATGCAGGAAACGAACAATCAGCGCTACCAAACTTGTCGTTTTCCACGCCCGAAGGCGTTGATGTAAACCTGCATCATGTTGCCAATCAAAATATTACCGTCGTTAATCTTTGGGCTTCATGGTGTGGGCCTTGTAGACGTGAAATGCCGGTATTATCAGCGGCAGAAAAACGATTTCCTCAAGTTAAGTTCATCATGTTAAACCAGCGTGAGCCAGCATCAACCGTGACCGAGTTTTTAGCGGATATTAATCAGAGCTTTAACTATGTGTTGCTCGACACCAAAGGCGATGTTGCGACTATGATGGGTGCCCATGGTTTACCGATGACGTTATTTTACGATGAGCACGGCACTATGGTATCAAGCCATTTTGGTGAGTTATCTGCGGCCAGTTTGCAAGCCGCGATAGAAAATCTAACTGAGCAGTAGATACTACAGTTGAAGTATTTCTGCGTTAAAAATATCACGCTGAGCGCAGTTTATATTGTGTCGAGCAATAGCCACGCGTAATTAAGGGACTACGTATCTTTTCATGCTTAGTTTTACGACCAGATACACGAGCCCGCCAATTTTTGAATGCCCGGGGGCTTAGTTGTTTTCGCATAAGCTTTATCGTTTGGGTTTCATTCAAACCATATAAAACATTGATAGCTTCGAAAGGAGTGCGATCCTCCCAAGCCATTTCAATTATGCGTGACGTATCAGTATTTTTATTCGAGTCCATTATGTATCCTTATTTATATCTGCCGAGAAGTAGATGGCAAAATCCAGAAATAAAAAATGCTTACAACATTTATCAAGGTCACAGTTCATTACGAGTCAATGCATGTAAATAGTTCACCAGACCACGTAATAAGACAAGTGAAGCCAAACATGAGCGAAGACTTTAAAACAGCACCTATATACTTAGATAATAGAAGCCTACAATTACTGAGCAAGATAAGAAGAAGAGTTAATAAGGAAATATAGTCAATTTAACATAATATACATTATACGAATATTTATATTGTTCTCTGTGTGGGTATTTGGGCTCACTGTTGTAGATAAATATGATTTTTAGGAATCTCACAGCGCTTTAGGAATTGATTGCTCTACCAATACGATAAATTCATCAGTAATTCTATCAGCGTGATATTAATTAGTGTCTTAGCATGGTGACGCTAGCAGTTCGGTTGTCATATGCTCCACGTTGAAAACGAAACCCTCTACGACACTGTGAACTTTGTCAAACTCCTTTTTTAGCTCTATCGGCAACCTCGTATTGCTGGATATATGTTCTGGTTAAATGGCACCAGACTCTTTAATTAGAGACAATTAACCAGAACATAATAAGGTGCAAATATTAGCCGTGACCTAATAATTAATAAACCTGATTGCGGTAAACATCTCATGGGAATTCCAACCATTATTTACCGCGAGATCCAACAAGCCATTGCTTAAATCCTTACGCCTATTTTCGTCCCAACCTTCTCAGACAACAGTTTTGGGTTTAGACGAAATTAAAATGGGCATCAAGCGATGAAACAGATGCAAGGCATTATTAAAACGAAACGCCGTTTTGCTGTCGATGACGATCTGTCTAAGTTTTTGGCCGCGATGATCTCGATTTACTCATGACCTACCTTAGCCGTAAAGTGAATGATAAACGGCTGCTTAAATTAATTAAACGTTACTTGCGAGGTGGAGTTATCGATGTAACCAGCTTGATAGTGAAAGTCGAGTAGGTGTTCCTCAAGGTGAGCCATTATCCCCACTATTGGCGAACATCATGCTCGACCCTTTGGACAAAGAGCTTGAGAAACGCGGCTACCAGTTTGCGCAAAATGCGGAATTAACGGATGATCGGCTATGCTTATAATTGATGTCATCTATGCGCGGTTAAAGTTTTGCAGAGTACGGAACTCGCTCACACAGACTTTCACTATGTCGCTCGACTTAGCCGACACAACACTTGTATTACCCTACCCCATACTTTGTATAACTAATTCAACAGCTATGAATTTAGGGAGATTGCAGGTTTCGTAGGTCGGCACTCTAAAGCGTTTAAGTTCTTTGCTCCGGAAATTTCCTTTTAGCCATGAGGTGCTTTAATTAAGTTGTTCAGGCTGTTCAACGCAACACATTATAAGCGTGTTTTTCTGCTTTCTTCATTAAAAGCTGCTTTGTCCGCATATTGAAAACTTCCAATAATCGCGTAAAAAATAATTGCGGATGCAATTAAGCTACTTCCAATGTTGTGATCTATAGAGTCAGCCCCGCCAACTATATATAACAGTAAGCTTGTTACCGAAAAACAAAATACGTAAATGATTAGCCATGCTAGAAAATTCCCAATGGTAATATGCATATAAGCTCCAATGAATGTTTACGACCTGAACTCACCAATAATCTTTCAACCAAAATTTTTACATCAAGTGCTGAGTTTAGCTTATGTTTGTAAGACCGTATAGTTTGACATTTTGGTGCTGTAGAGCATCAAACGTGTAGCCAAAATAATCGTTATTTACAAATTATCTAAGTGCTTGAGCTCCTTGTATTCGCAAGGATAACGGAGGACGTTTTAAAGTCCGTTAGCTGCTCGAACTTGTCTTAGACAGCCGCACGGCAAAATGGAAACAATAATCTATACAAGTATATTGACCCAGATGGTAAGTTTGCTGAAAGTCCATTTGATGGATTTGCAAAGGTATTTAGTGGATTAAGTAACGAAGCTAAAAGCGCAGGAAATTCTGTAAAACAAGGTGGTAAAATTTTAGCGAATGCTCCAAAAGAAATATTGACTAGTGAGCCTGTAAAGGAAGTTGGTGACCAACTGGGTTATATACCAACGCCAATAACGCAAGGCATCTCAACCGCTATAAATGTTGCTAACATATTAACCGAACCTGAGGGGGTTGCTGGTGACTTAGCTGGTAATAAAGCTAAAGACATGGCTGAGAAAACTAACTTAGGGAAAGGTGGATCGCCAAAGGCTATGGCTTACAATTATCTAGTAGATAAAGCAACGGCCGCTTTTGTTCAATCTGGTGTAGAGCAATTAACTTCTGAGCCGGATACATTGGAGAAAGAACTAAATGAGTAACAAAAAAACTGTAAATGATTTGATCTTATTGTTACTACCAAGTGTAGCGTTAATACTTCACGCAATGTGGTCAATATATAATGGCAGAATTGTAATTAAAGGCGCAACTGAATATGCATATGCTGATTCACCATTTAAATTTGTTTTATTTGTAGTCTTTGAGATCGCACTGTCCGCTTTCGTCATATACCAATTTCTGATTAAAGACAATGAAGAAAGAGACAAAAGTGATTCTTAATCTTGGTAATTAAAAGTCAAATAGACAATAGGATGCACCCACTTTTGAATCCAAAGCCTCGCCCTCGCGGGGCTTTGTTTTATCCAGCATAAGGGTTTGCAAATTCACTTCTTATGACTATGCTGTAACCCACTGTATTAATTAAAAATTATCATCATTTATTAGTGTTGGTAGTTCGTACTAATTTATTTGCAGGCACGATACTATGATCCCATGATGGCTATCAATCTCAACGAGAGAAAATACGCGAATAGCTGAAATGTGCCAATTGCAGAAATTTAGTAGGACTGAGGTGACAGGCAGCTATGAGCGATAAGCGGACATTAATGCTCCGTTAACGGGCGAGCGTAGTTTGCGAGTCCGTGCCAGCGTTGTTTGCTGGCGTTTTCGTTAAACGGCTTGTTATATGCCATTATAAACACCTACCTTCCCGCCCTATTTCGTATTCAGTCAGTTCACGTTTTTCATTTACTTGGAAGGCCAATTTATACACCCAAGATACGCAAACAACGCTATTTTCTTTAGTTTCTTCAAGTACAAGAAAATATCCCTCGTCTCCTTTAGCAACATTAAAGGGAATATTATGAGATGTAGCCCAACGTTCAATATCTTCGTAAGTAGAACCTTTGGGAATCTGAGTTGAAAATTCACTTTTCCAGTATGAAATCCTCTCATCTTCCTTCACTACACGGGAACAACCTAGGACTGAAAATACTACAAGTAATATCGCGATGTATCTCATGGTATATAACGCCCTGTTAACAGGCAATAAAATAGTTGGTTAAAATTAGCGACGAAGGAGCAAAAACCAACTGTTTTTTGTCCTTGTTTAACAGCTTGTTAGGGCTCAGAACTCAATACGAGCGCAATATATTAAACACTGTCTCACTGGCAACAGGAATATCATCACCACGCTGCTCAGAATTAATCATAGTGTGAAACAATACATTCTCTGTTTTATCTTTAGTGGATATTTCACAACCCCCCCAAGTAACTTGTTTAAAATTAGAGAATAAATGAGAACTACAAGAATCATACCCTTGACCTTGATAGTAATCTAAAAACATAATCCGATCTTTTCCAAGAGCCCAATAAGTTGGATCATTTGGTCCCCAGACTCTAATTTTGTCACCTTGTTTAAGTTTGCCTTTGAAAGTTTCAACTGATTCCAACTCCCAAACAATGGCGTCACATTGACTACCACCAAGAACAACAGGAATTGTTTGAACAACTTTAAAGCGAGCAACATCAATCGAATTTTCGTAATGCCATTTTAAATCAATATGCTCAGGAATTTCGCTTCCACAAGCAGCAAGTAATAAAATGAAAATTGATAAAAATGCTTGCTTCATATCCATTGAGCCCTAACGCCTCAAGCAGGGGATTTTATGAGCGCTTTTCAGCGAGTAAAATTCCCGCTGGCTTGGCTTGTTATATGCCATCTTTACTCAAAACCTTTTCGGTCAAGTGGTGAATAACCATAGATTCGCAAAGATGTTGATCCTTTCTCGTATTCAAATCCAATAGACTTGATAAGTGGTTCCAAACGAGCCGAATGATCGGTCGTTACAATCTCGCTGAGGTTGTTTTTAACACTTTCTTCTCTATATTCGATTTCAAACCACATTACACTGAGCATCGGATATGGTAAGTGGTTATACCACTCATTGTCCCAGACGGAAATGTAATCTGAATCGATGCAGTTGAATCTAAAGCCTGGAATCCATTTGGATTCAAATTGAATACTTTCTCGCATGTAAGTAAACAGTTCATTCCATTTTGTATTGTTCGCCAGTCCGACAAGGTTTTCGGCTGCTATTAACTTTTTTAATCGAGGAATTTCGCTAACAAATGGGCGGTCATGTGGGTGTAGTTCGGAATCAGCGTATGGTGCAATATTTTTCACGACTCCCCCGATGGCATATAACGCTTAACATATGGGGCAATTACTTGCTGGCTGTAATGCGCGAAGCGCCAGCCAGTGAGTAATTGTCCCAGCGAGCTTGCGAGCGAAATAATGTTTTTGTTATACGTTGCAGCTAAAATCATCTGCTATACCCCATATAACAGCGGACAAAAACATAACCCAAGTTATCAGAACTACTCGCCGCCGTGCACTAAAATTTGAAACCTGTCTTGCTTCAGGAAAATGCAAAACGTTCATTGGTAGCTTAAGAAAAAAGTTTATGTTGAGATTAACAATGTAAGCCAAGCTAATGCTTAAAATCATTGGGCGGGCTAAGTCTTGCGGACATGAATAATTGACTCCGAACACTATGGCCAACACCAAGTATGTTGCCAGCAATATCCATTTAAGTGATTTATTACTCATTTTCCCCCAACGTATAACGCCCCGTTAACGGGCGAACGTAGTTTGTGAGTCCGTGCCAGCGTTGTTTGCTGGCGTTTTCGTTAAACGGTTTGTTATATTGCATATCACCGCTTTCCATTAGCTATTAATAAGCCGACAACCACCCTTTGGCAATTGACTATCTGATTTGAAAACACACTCAGCTGTTAAACCTTCTGCTAAAGCATATTTATAATTAGTGGGATTCCAAAGCCGAACAGAAGCCATTTTTCCCTTATTAGATAAAAGTCTGACAAACACAAAACCGTAAAGATTGTATTCAACCTTAATTTTTATCTTTTGGTCATTTGCGCTTAGGTCAACATCATCTAAATTAACGCGATACATCCACCCTAACGCCAAACAGCAACTTATGAATACTAGATCAAGCAACTGATTTGGCATTAACGCTAACTGTTGAGCTTCATATCTAAGCTTTGCAAATATAAATATCACTCCCAGGAATACAGTGAGCTTAAGAAGCAAAAAGAGAAGGTTAACTTTGCTTATTTTAAAGTGGTGATAGTCCATCGAATCCTGCTGCAATATAACGCTTCGCATAAACAGCGGAGCAAGTTGGACGCTTTTTTGCGCCGTGTATTTTGCAAAAAACCGGCCTGCTGCGGAGTCAAGTTTGATGCGTTTGTTAGGTAACTTTTATCAAACACTTGATGTGCAACCAAAGGTGATAAAACCCTATTACCAAAGGGCAGATAAAAATATATCCAAATAAATATATTGTTGCATCATCATGCAAGTTTGACTTGCTACTGTTATGAATCAAGTAGATTGAAGCAACAAGCAAAGATCCTACCCCGCACACTAAGAACCAAAGCCTTTTAACAAATTCTACTTTTAGCCCCCAACAAACAGAGGTTAAAGCTATAAAACCCAATATACCAAGTGCACCAAGCAGGACAAAACCTAATGATATAATCAAAGCTTCAGAAAATAGATTCGCAATACCCGAAACAAAAGCCAAAACGGCGAAGCACATTAAAAGTAAAGCGGGAACCCAACCGAATACAATCGATAACCCTATCGTTAATTGCTTCCTAAATTCCATTGGTTACCTAACGCTTATTATCGAGCATGTCGTATATGTAACTTCTCGATTCGGTAGTTTCTTTCGTCATTTTAAGGTCTTACCTTCTGATTTTATTCAGTATTTTTACTATCGTACGAGTAAAACCACTCGAAGTTGCAAAAGCAAAAGGAGACCTCGGTTTAACGAGACTTTTCTGCTTCCTATTAAAAACGATGTGAAAAACATTTTCCATTGTTAAATTAATAACTTAGCGTTTTTAAGAAAAACAAAGCGAGACCAACCAAAATTACATAATAGGAAGCGACATGGGCATTATTCACTAAATCCGATTATACCTGATTTTTTATACAGGCCATTTAAATACAAGATAATTGGCAAGTCAGGGAATTTGTAATCCGTTTAAATGGGATCTTATGGTGCACAAAAAGCTAATGCCGAATGTCCGAAATTGGCACATTTGAGTAGTTCGGCTTTGAGCGAATTGCAGACATATTGGAAATTGTCTGATAGTCTGGATGAAGGTCAGTTTTCGACCCAAAGCAGACCAAATAACTTTGCGGGTTGAACGGTAAATTTGGTGGCAAATGATACGTTTCAGCGAACCTGCCCCCGCAGGTTTCATCACGAATAAATTAACTTTGTTCTGAGGTTGCCACATTTTTTCGGACGATTTAATTAATAGGCATTCGCCTGCTCATATTCTACTGGGCTTACATAGCCCAAATAGGAATGTCGTCGTTGTCGATTGTAAAACACTTAAATATATACAAATATGCTTTGCTTAGCCTGTGAACGCGTAAAGTAGTCTTCATCGTCGGTAAGTTCAGTTTTCAGTGAGCTAAAAAAGCTTTCTGCAACAGCATTATCGTGGCACTCGCCTTTTCGACTCATACTGCACCGCATGTTGTGCTCGTTGAGCAATCTTCGATATTCATTAGAAGCATAGGTACTGCCTTGGTCTGAATGTACAATCACATCCTTAACTTTACCCTGTCGCCAACGCGCCATCATCAAGGCATCACTGACCAGCTTTGTATCATTGCGGTCTGACATGGCCCAGCCAATCACCTTACGTTGATATAAATCGAGCATAATGGCCAAGTACAGCCACCCCTGGCGAGTCCGAATAAACGTTGTATCTGACACCCAAGCTTGATTTGCATTTGTCGTTCTAAAGCAGCGCTTCAAGAGGTCCGGCTCTGGCGATAATGTATTCTTAGAGTTTGTGGTGATGACAAATTTCTTAGCCACTTTAGATTGAATACCGTTCATTCTCATCAGCCTTGCCACGCGTTGGCGGCTAATACTTTCACCATCGACTATCAAATCTTGATGAATGCGCGGGGAGCCATAAATAGAATAACTCGCCTTGTGGAAACAACGGATTTTTGTCACAAGACGACTATTATCTTTAGTCGTTTTACTCGCCGGTCTACCCAGCCAGTCATAGTAGCCGTTTGTCGACACACCAAGCATTGAACACAATATAATCAGTGAATGATTGAGGCGTTGCTCGCGAATAAAGGCATACTTCACTTGAGCTCTTTTGCAAAGTATACCGCTGCTTTTTTTAGGATGTCGACCTCTTCGCGAAGCCGGTTATTTTCTTGCTTCAGTGCTGAAACTTCACTCTGGTTTTCTTTAAGTGGTCGTCCCTTTTTGATGGGGAATGCTTCTTCACCTTTAGATTCAAGCTTTTCTTTCCATTTATAAAGCATATTACGTCGGATACCCAACTCAGCTGGATTAAAGTTAAAAACCATCAGAGAAGATGGCGCGAAGCGTGCTTTTAAATCGATAGAGTCAGGCGATTAATATCGAGTTAACCTTGAACCTACTTGCCGCCTTTGAGCAGAGCTAAAAGGCGGCCTAATACGTAAGCATTTTTAAAGAGTGACTCTTCTCTCAGAGAAAGGTCTGTATCCCAATAATACAAACTATAACATTGTCACATTTTACGAGCCGCCAGAACATGCTGGCAAATTAGCGCCGCCACAATCTTTAATGGTAACAACACCTGTCCTTACAGGAATAAAATATCCGAAAGCACCTATTAAAAGGTTAATATGATTAGCCTGATTTTCAGAACCCACTCGAATATTCAACCCGCTTAGACCGGCTGCGTTCTGCGGGACACTATTATTGTCTGCGTCAATAACCTCAACGATCTCCACTTCAAGATAATCGCCATCACTTGAATCAGCTAAAATTGTCAACTTGATTATTAGCTCACCTCCGGATTCTAAGCCGATCTTAAAGCTGTCTGAAATGCTAGTTTGAATTAAACCAAAAGCCTCCGCTATACTCACTAAAGTGAGCTCAGCTGCACGAAGTTCGCCATACATACTTTCATTTAAAAACGTATTAACATCATTCTGACAAAATGCGCAGTTAACAAATGACCAAGCGTCGATTATTCCAGTTTCTGGGCTAGTAGGAAATACTATGCTATCCGCCTTACTCTTCAAATTCGAAAAGGCGGTTATTAATGCATCCATATGATTCTGAACCGGCTCTGGGGTATTCTGCGCTGAAGTGTATGGCAAAGGAGTGGATGGGTGTGGTGGAGGTAAAGTCGTCATTTGCTTCCAAACTTTGAAAGTTGAGATTTCTCTATTGGACAAGTCTACAATGTTTACTGATTGAGCATTGGCAATACCTAATGACGAATTACTAATATTTTGCATTGCCCAAGTATTTGCCTTAGCGTTTCTTTGTGAATAAGAGCAATCAAAACACTCAACTGAATTGATTGTATTGGCAATGGCTGCTGCACTGCTAGTTAGTGCTAATAGAGCGACAATATTAAGAAAAGATTTCATTTAAAGTTTTCCTTTGAAGGTTATAGTAATGAGAATCATTCCCATTACATAAAAATATTATTAGTTTTCATAACATGTGTAAAGTAAAATTTTCTGGATAAGAAATGTGATCTTCCCCTAACTTTGTAGACACTTTTTACTTAGAAACTGAAGTAAGGTAAAAAGTGTTATGAATAAAAAATATCCCGATGAATTTAAGCAAGAAGCCGTTCGCCAAGTGGTTGAAAAAGGCTATTCTGTACCTGACGTTTCTAAACGTTTAGGTATATCAGATAAGTCACTCTATTACTGGGTGAGTAAGGTAAAAGTACCCACTAGCCAATCGGCAGAGCAAGAAGAAATACGCAAACTTAAAGCTGAAGTTAAGCGCCTGACAGAAGAGCGTAACATCCTAAAGGAGGCCGCCGTGTACTTTGCAAGCGAGTCAAAGAAAGGTACACGTTCATAAAATCCCGACTCCATGTTTATCGTGTCAGTACCATGTGCCGTGTGTTAAACGTTCATCGTAGTGGATTTTACGCCTGGTCGAAGCAACCATTATCAAAAAGTGCACAGGACAATGAGCGCTTGCTTGAACGCATCAAAGAAAGTTATGTGCAAAGTGGGGCTGTTTATGGCAGCCCTAGGATCACGCATGATCTTAGGCGACAAGGTGAAAGGTGTGGTGTGAATCGTGTTGCTAAGTTGATGAAGCAGGCCAAGCTCAAAGCTAATATTGGCTATAAGCGACGCTACTTCAAGTCTTCTACGCCTCATATTGCAGCAGATAACCATCTACAACAGCAATTTGTTGTGAGCGAGCCTGATACCGCTTGGGTATCAGATATAACGTACATCAAAACCTATGAAGGCTGGCTGTATTTGGCCGTGGTGTTGGACTTGTTCTCACGAAAGGTTATTGGTTGGTCGATGCAACCTACAATGACATCAGATATCGTAATTAAAGCGTTACTGATGGCGATATGGAGACGACCTGCGGTATCAGAGGTGATAGTACACAGTGATCAGGGCAGTCAATATGCCAGCGGTGACTATCTAGACTTTTTAAGTGTTCATAATCTGATACCCAGCATGAGCCGCCGAGGCCATTGTTTAGATAATGCGGTTGCAGAAAGTTTTTTTCACTCACTTAAAACGGAGCGAGTGAAACGAAAAGTGTACGTGAACCGAAGTGAAGCCAAAGCGGATTTGTTCGATTACATTGAGGTGTTTTACAATCGAACTCGACTGCATAGCCACCTTGGACATGTGTCCCCAGATGAATATGAAAATACATATTCACAGGCAAGTTAAGTGTCTACGAAACTGGGGGAAGATCATATGACAGTTCCTTTGTAATTAAACTGCTATTTGATAACTCATTTACTTGAGCAGAAGCACTTGGTAAAAGATTATCATATTCGTCCTTAAGAAAATCGATCATTTCATCTAAACTCCAAGGGCCTAATGATGTTTTATAATCAGGAAAGTCTTCTTGAATTTGAATCCAGTCGCCATATTTCTTTTTAGACAATACGATATTTGAATCTGTGTAGATGAGATGTAGCTCCATTAATTTACTGACTTCCTAAAGCCCCACTCACCGGAATTTTGGGAGCGAAGCGAGTAAAAATTCCGTGTGAAGTGGCTTGTTACATTGCTATTCTGAAAATATTTTGACTAGGACTTCATTCTTGATAAATTCAGTCTCTTTAAATAAGTCTGGATTAGTTTTTAATGTTCTTTGTATCTCAGACTTTAATTCACCAAAAACTTTTTTTCCATACCTATAGCGCTCTACGTTATCCTCATATTTTTTGTTCAGTAAGCGAATTTGTTTTGCATAAGCCGATTGCTCAGGCTTCTTGCTCTTAAGATCATGATCAATTAGCCGATCTATAGAAGCATCCTTCGCTTTAACTGTAGCACGATGGATTAGTGTTTCAGCCTCCTCTATTGAAATTTCTTGATATAAAGCATTAATATGTTTTGGACAAATATACTCTGATTCTAAATCCACACCTTTAGTAACAAAAAAAACGAAACCACTTTTTTCGACTTTATCTTTTATAGAATCTATATCTTTATCAGTATGATAATCTCTATCTCTGTGAATAATTACTTGTATATCAGGTCTTTTATCTTTTAGATATTTGCCTAGAATGAGCGCCGAACTTATTTGATTGGCACCAAGATAAGAGTAAAATTCAGTTACTTCTGCATTGCAACCTTGCGCTTTAAAATATGAAATAACATGTTCATGCTTTTCATCCTCTGTTAATACAACAAAACGTACACTATCTTCAAGTTGAACTAACTTAGACTTTAAATTTTCAATTTCGCTTTGATGCTCATATATTTTAGTCAAATAAGGAGTAATAATTGGAAGTAATCCCATACTTTCATGAAGTTCATTAGTTTTCTCTTGCGAAACAACATCAACCTGAGTACAGCTATCTTCATCTTGTGAAATGTAAAACGTATTTACATTATCTCCATCAGTTTGATCAAGTGCATAAAATGCAGGAGAATGAGTTGTAATGAAAATTTGAATATCTTTTGAGTACTCTTTAAATGTTTTAGCTAACTCAAAGGCGTATCTTAACTCTAGATTATTTTCAGGTTCCTCAAAGCCCCAAATAGTATCGGGTTTAACATAACCCGCTCTTGAAATACTCCGTTCTTGTTCTGACATATATTTCAAAATCACAGGTATATGTCTAATTTTTATTCCATCACCGCGTTGCTTTAAGTGGTAAGTATTACCACTTAGTCGAACACCAAAATCTAGATTAGAAAATAACTGCTTAAAGTCCGAAGGAACTTGAATTGTATTTGAAATCCCAATTTGCTCAGATAAATCTTTAGTTATGCCTTTAGTTATTTTTTGGATTCCACTTATGAACTCTTCACCTTGTGCAGATAAAATATCTGCATAAGCTTCATTCAATACATCGTAAAGTTCACCCATTAAAGCTGAAAAGTAATTTTGTCCCTTTATCGCAGGAATATATCTATATCTAATTTTATCTAACCATTGTGACACGCCATCTCTAGAAGGTACTTCATTACCACTTTCTATATATTTTCTTTCTTCAATGATCGAGCCATCTTTTCTCCAGCGTTTTGTCCACCGTAACGGCTTTGCATGCTTAAAACGTCTTTTAGGTGGCTCAATGACTAAATCTATCCTAATTTCATTTCTGGTACCCTTGCCAGTATTTGAGTGATAACAGTAATCTTCTGAAAATCTAAAACGAGTATCCAAATCCGTTTCATTGTTGAAGAAAAGATTTAATGCTCTCAATAAGTTCGATTTTCCTTGGTCATTTTGTCCTACAAAAATATTAAGGTCTGAAAATTCCAATTTTTTGGTTACTGACTTTAATGAACGAAATTTTCTAATCTGAACAGACTTAATTATTTCCATTTAACGAGGAGACTCCATATTTCGATGCAATGTAACGCCCGCATAAACTGCGGAGTAAGTTGGACGCATTTTTTGCGCCTTTGTTTTATGCAAAAATTCGGACAGCTTTCGGAGTCAGATTTGATGCGCTTGTTATATTTTCATTATATTTACGGGTAAAGTTAAACGGGTATTTTCTTCCAGATCAGAGATAAATAACTCCCAATCGCCCTTAACAACCCGTTTTTGACAGTAAATTGATGCCACCCTTACAAAAGCCGAGGTCACATCTTTTAGATCGCTAACAAAAAGATCCATTTTATCTTCATAACTATTACCGTAGGAAAGAAATATCGAATCTCTATAATTAGCTTTACCGCGATATCTAAATGCTTGAAATAGATAATTTACTTGCCCTTTATTTAAGGCATCATCCCTCAAAGATTGTGCAGCTTTAGTTTTAAAATTATCTACACCAAGGTTTTTAAAGTCTCGAGATGCCTTTACTCGCTCCTCAACTTCCCACTTTTTGTAGTCAGCAGTACCACTCAAGTAGCTTAAGCAAGCGCCTTTAGCTTCATCTAGATTAGTAGAGTGAACATTCAAAGTGTAGCTATTTCCAGCTCTGAGAGTTTTGATTTGAGATTTAACATCTTTACCGACTAAAGTAGAGAGACATAAATTAAACGGGTAAGGCAACAATCCTTTTTCAGCAAAATCAGAATGCCATACTTTAGCTGTAGCAGTATGAGTTTCTTGTTGCGATCCAGATGAGGCTGCAACCATAGCACTGGCTGCAAAATATGTTGAATAATACCAAGAAACAATTGCAGAACGGATTACATCGTATTTATGTGAAACATCTTTATCTAAAGAATCTAAAGAAGCTAAGTTGTGGTATGCCATAAGCATATTTTCAAATACAAGTGTGTCGGCGCCCTCATTTTTAGGTCGGCGCTGTACTTTTTTATAAATATCATTTGTTATTTCATCAGAGAATTCGTCACTATTAACGACCTCAGATAAAGCCCTCATCCAATTGATTGTCCCTTGAATTGCAAAAGTCGGTTTTGGTTGATCTTTTGATTCAAAAAGTCTATTTAGTAACCACTGAGGCATAATACGTCCTTGAAAATATAACGCTGATTAACGAACCTTTCGTATATGTAACTGCTCGGTTTGATTGTTTTTTCGTCACTTTTAGTGCTTACTTTATGATTTTACTAACTATTATTCTCTTAAATCAGTCAAATTTGCAGCAGAACTAAAAAACAAAAGGAGCCTGACGGCTTCGACTCGACTTTAACGAGACTTTTTTCGCTTCCTATTAAAAACCATGAGCAAAATATTTTCCATAATTAAATTAATAACTTAGCGATTTTCTGTAAAACAAAGTGAGACCTAAGAAATCTATTTAATAGGAAGTGATAATGGTATTTTTCAAAAAACCGCATTATACCTGTTTTTACATACAGTCTTATTTAAAGGTAATATTATGTCCCGCTCTCCTTTTATAGAATCTATTAGAGTGGTTTTACGAACTAAGCATTACAGTCTGAAAACAGAAAAAGCCTACCTGCATTGGATCCGACGATTTATTTATTTCAATGGCAAGCGCCACCCCAAGGACATGGGTGAATTAGAGGTTGAGCAGTTTTTAACGCATCTAGCTATCGAAATTAAAGTCGCACCAACCACGCAAAACCAAGCCTTATGTGCCGTCATTTTTATGTATCGTCATGTGCTCGAAATGGATCTGACCAACATGTCCTTTCAGTTTGCTAAGACACCTGTTCGTGTTCCTGAAGTGCTAAGCCATAAAGGCGCGATTGCTATTATCGATACGCTGAAAGGTGTTCATAAAACGATTGGCATACTCATGTATGGCGGAGGTTTCCGCATATCTGAGGTGCTAAAGTTACGCTTAAAGGATTTTGACTTTGAACGAAGCACTATTTTTATCTTCCGTTCAAAAGGGCAAAAAGACCGTGCAACACTGTTCCCTGAATTGGCGAAAGATGCCATTGCCAAACAAATTAAAAAAGTAGAGAGCATCCACCAAAAGGACATTAATGAAGGGTACGGCCTGACATCGCTGCCATCTTCACTGCTTCGTAAATATGGAAAAGCTGCAACTAACTTGTCATGGCAATATGCTTTTCCTTCAACTACTCGATGCGTACATCCCTATGATGGATATGTTTGCCGCCATCATCTGCATCAAACCGCATTTCGCAAAGCGTTGAGAAAAGCAGTTCTAGAGGCTGGTGTTTTGAAGCGGGTTACATCACATACTTTTCGGCATAGCTTTAAAAAATGCGTCCATACATTTTTCCATACTGGCCATCCTGCGGATGTTCAAATTTAGTTCCAGACAAATTTGTGCAACTCGCTTACTTGAAACAGGGCATGACATTAGAGTGGTCCAAGAGTTACTGGGGCATGATGACGTTAAAACCACCCAAATTTATACTCATGTTTTAGGTAAACATAAGTCAGGTGCAATAAGTCCGATGGATGTGAGATGAAATATCGAAGGTAATGATTTCTATGTTTTAAAAAAATTAAATAGCGCCATGTGAATGTCCGCTTACTCAGCTTTTGATACGGTAGGTAAACATAAACCGATGACCGCTTTTAGCTCAAAGCCGAACTACTCAAATGTGCCAGTTGCTGTCGTTTACGGTCTAGCACTTAAAAGGTAGCTAATGTACGTATTACGGACATTAGCTCCATGGGGAAATGACGGCTGCAATTTGCGAATTGCCTACATTCGCTGACATAAAACATTAAGTATATATCCTAATTCGAAGCAGAAGTTCGTTCACTTGCTTAACTTCCTGTTCACTTCAAGCTTTGGGTATGATGTGACTTTTCATCCGGTGGGTATTAACAGACTCTTTCATAGCAGAGCATTACCAAATCTGAAAGATGGCTCTGTGCCAGTTTTGAGATTCAAGCAAACTAAATCAGAGATCTGCAGTATTTTCTTTTCTATTTTGGTAGGCGCTTCTATAATTGCTAAAGAGATGAAACAAAGTATCGTTTCATGACGCTGGCCATAAGCTAATATCTTGAATCTTATTTTCTTACACATTTATACTCTCAGATAGGGGCTTTATAAATGTACTGACGATGAGCATCGTTATAATCTGGGTAGCAGGAATTAGAGTTGTGTAAAGCTTTCAGAGTCTCCGTGCATTTTTATATAAAATCGAGTTGAAATAAGCTTAATGGCAACATCGGTAGTATAGCTGATAGGGAAAAATCATGGCGGACGATAATAGTTCAGAGCTCTATTTTATGTTGTTAGATGTTTTTGTTGCCCTTGTAATAATTCTGTTTTTTTCACAAAAGAGATTCAATTCATGGTCGGAGGCTCCACCTGATAGTTTTAAAGGAAAACCAATTGACTATATAAGTCCGAAGAGTTTTGTAGCATATTTTTTATTATATGCGTTGTCAATTGCTACCCTCACCTTAGCGCTCTACGGAATTCCTGGCCTTAGTCAGTTATCATTTTTTAAGCCTGTCTTAGAAGCATTGGGTATTAAGCAGGAAAGTCAGGGGTGGACAATTTTTGCGCTAATCTCCATTAGTGTTGCTAGTGTTGCGCCTTTGGAAAAGTATGAAAAAGAATGGAGAAAGAAGTTACACGGCTTTGCCCGCATTCCCAGAGATGTTGTTGAATTAAGAGGCAGTCTTCCATTGACCGATAGATTTATCCCAACGGACTATTATCTAAAAATTGCAAAAGAACAAATTATCAAATCTGGAGAAGAGTTAACCCCTCGTTATAAGTCTGTTGAGACTACATGGCTTGAACATCTAAATAACTTTTCAGAAGAGCATAAAAATAAAACAATTCATTGGCACTTTTTAAACAGTTTATTGTTGTGTGTAGTAGCTAAATCAGTTTGTCCACCGCGCTTACTTGGCCCAACAGATGAATCCGAACGCAGGATGCTAGAGCTAGGTAGCTTAATACTTAATCTAGAAATTAATGAAAGTCACAAATTTATCAACGAGCTTGATAGGATGGCAGAATATTTTGAAATCTGTATCTGCAAGAGCATTGTCAGAAAGTATAGTGACGAATCTGAAAGGTTTAACGCGTTGAAAAACTGTGGTTTTCAACCAAATGGGCGTGATGCTTTCAAATCTAAATTACTCACATCCTTGGGTCAATGCTTGGTTGGAGTTAGTTTTGTTTCGATCTTCTCTGTTGCAATGATACTCATGGTATTAGAGAACAGTATAGACACAGACCCAGCGAATTTTTTCTCAGACCGTTTCTTCCTTTGGTCCTTTGGCAGTTTCTTATCATTTTCTGTGGCTATCATGATAGCAGCAGTTGTTGCTGCGCAACGGAAAAGTGATAGGAGCTCTAGCCACTTGATATCGATTGCTACGTGTATTGCATTGTCGACCCTAGCGGCCGCGTTGTATTTCATTATTGTTAGCGATTTAGATGCTCGAAGTGAAAGTAATCCATTGGCACGTATAGTGTTGGCACTCTCATTTGCAATGCTAAGCCCCGTAGTTTATCGAGCCATCATTGACAATACGTTCGACAGCTACGAAGTAAAACGCTTGGCGTTCTACAATGGTTTTTTATTAGGTGGTACATTGATGGTAATGCAATGTGCAGTAAGTTACACGTTTAACATCCAAAATATCAGTTACAGTGGGCTTGTCGACTTTTTTGTCGCTCAAAACAACAAGATGATCTACCTCGCAATTATTGGTTTTTTCAAAGGGATAATACTGGGAACTTTTGTCACTTTCCTAATTCAGCACGCCAAACGTGCCCAATACTTGAAGAGCTTGAGGATCCACCCTAGGGCAAGTGTACAAATCCCCGTCAACGTAGCTTCTGAGGGCGCATCAGCAATCGCTATGGATATCTCTAAGAATGGTATGAAACTAGAAACCAAAGGAGACCTTAAGGCTGGGGACAAACTTAACTTTACCTTCATGCGAAGCGATAAGACTGAGGGATTAGTGAAGTGGACAAAGAGAAAATCTCGAGGCCGCCTAGTAGTAGGTGTCTTATTATCTCAGCAAAATGAAACGATAGTTGAATACCTCAGAGACAAGTACGGTGCATATTACGTGTAATTTGAGAAGGCGTATTACAATAGCTTTGACTTATTGATTGCGAGGCACAATATGCATCACCAAAGCGCATCTTTATCACAACACTAAAGATATCCTGGAATAGATTGTCTAAAACTTTGATCGACTCGATTAATATTGAGAAATCACCAGGGAAAGTATAGGAAACAACTAGGTTCATTGAAGTGCTGTTTTATTACTTTCCGTCAGGGTGGGCTTTAAATGTCTAAGGGAATAATGTGGAAATCCACAGTTATCAGTTGGTTTGTAGTCGGCCGATGTCTATGACAATGCTTTGGGAAGCACCTCTCTATTTTTTCTGTCTCCGTTCGGCTCACTTAGGCCTTTCAGAGTTAGTGTGTCATCGTCTGCAAATGGCACATTCCAGCTATTCGCGTATTTTTCTCTCATTGTGATTGATGCTAGGTAAGCACTAGAATTAAGCCATCATCGGATCATAGTATCGTGCCTGCATATAAATTTATCTACTCTGTGAATTTTAACTAAAAATCAATAAATACAACTATTACAGTCAGTATCACTATATTTTGGCTAATAGAATTTGCGATATTAAAAGTATCAAAAAGCCCAACAAACTATGTCAGTGAGTGTAAGGCTTTGGATCCAAACCAAATTTTCTTTGAACCGGCTTCGCTTATTTTAAACCGCATCATTTACCCCAACCTCACCAAATGATTGAGCATCGTCTTCTGTATAAGATATAAAAGACTAATGAGAAAATGCTGATGATATGGGAGTAGGCACGTTTGTTTGCAGGCTTATTTACAGACCACATCTATAGTCGGTATTGTGATAACCCTAAGCATTCGCGGTAAGCTAAATGATAAATGTTTAGATGATTTGGATTAAATATTACCACTGATGTTTAGCAGCTCAAGTAACGGTGTTTGAATATGACTTAGTCGCTTCTGCTTCAAGCTAAAAGGTAACTAAATAATTTGTTCTAAGCAAAATACTTGATACGTAGTCGTTCTACAAATTTCTAATAGAAGGAATTAACTTGCCGGAGAACCAGTTGATTTCCTATTTCAAGTGTCTGTTTCAATTTCATTTTTAACATTATGTACTAGGCTTTACAGTCAACTAAATAAAAAAACCATTTGAGGGATAGATATGGAAGAAGATTTTTGTTCGGCAAGTGAGAGTGAACCAAAAAATGGTTTCAAGTTACCTGCATCCGGATTGAAACGTCCCTTTAAAGCAATCCTTAAGGGACTTGAATTAGAAAAAGATTATGAAAGGTTAAGTTGCATTTTATTAGATGAAATCCCTGCAAATGCTGCTTCAAAAATACTTAGAATAGTTAAAGACCTAAGAGGAGACGACGAGTCACAAGACTCGGAAGCTAATAAGTCAGAGGAACAATTGGAGGTTTTAGCAGAACAAATTATAGAAGCTCACCCAATTGCAGTAGCATCCCTATGTCTTTCCTTAGCTTCAGATAAATCTATACATGAGCGACGCCAAATTATTCTTGCCAGCTACGCTAGCTTTATTCACGTAATTTTAAAAAAGATACTGACTAGGAAAATGAGTATAATTTTACATGGATTTTTTCATACAGAAGATTGTTTGAGCTTATGGCTTTATCGACCAGACCCTTTTAAAAAAACTTTATCAATCAAAGATCAGAATAATGAAAACATACTGACCGCTATAGGTTCCAGTGGATTAGACATTGAAATGAATCATGCATTAGAGATTTATATTGGCTCAGTAGGTGATAACAAAGATAAACAAGATCTGGCTCAAAAATTACAAGATGCCAACAAGAGCTTAAGAATGAATGAATATGCTTTTTTGGGGCATGATGACGCGAAAATTGAAAAAGAATTTAAGCGTCTCATACGAATTGAAGAATTTAGTATGACTCTGACCGAATTAAAGCTTAATGATAAAGCCCAATCAGTTCCTATTCCACCAGAAATGCCTGGCCTCAAACAAATGTTACAGTCAATGATATATACAATGGAAGCCCAAGATAGCATCGACAAAGCTCACCAAGAATCAGATAAAGTCGGAAGAGACTTATTATAAAGCACAAGCCGCTGAGGGAAGGACCACTCAGTACACACTGGTTAGAAATTATGACCCTTCTGTAGAATCTCTAAGTCGTTAACCTAACTTTAGAAGTGAGTGCAGATACAGCATATTTAGATGAATATAGGTTAGATGGATTTTATTCTTCCCACTCCTACTATCAATCAAGACTGGAAATGAACAAGATCTGATTTCAAATTCTAGCATTTGCAATATTTTGCAGGTCTCGATTCGAAGTTAGCGATGGATGAGTACCCAGACAATCGATGTAAAATGCTGGTAAATTTGTAGGGACCAGATTAAAAAAGCTTCGAATCCACCGTATTTCTGCTCACATTCGATTTTTATCACAAAGTTATCATTTGAGGTCGAATATCAAAATAATCAAACATATCTTATTTTCTATATATTTCAGAAACATTTGAATAATAAGTGTTTTTTGAAAAATTAAGCTCTTGATTCTGTATCTTAAATCATTATACTAGATAGACTAATAGAAGTGCGTGGTATAAGCATATAGCAATATATTCTATTAAACTTATTTGATTGCTTTTTGACCATAATCCAACAATTGGCAATTATATCTCCATTAAATTCCACATGAATTAGCGCAAAATAAACCTTCCATATTAGGTTCCAAATTTAATTTTACCGAGTATTTTCACAGTCATACGTGGTCAATGAAAAATAGACTGTGCATTTTTTGAACATGTAACTTGTTGAAACATTTCGTAATATTTTCCTCCCCTCCTTTTTAAACACGATTTATTTGTGCTTGATCCAAAATCAAAAGTTCTCGACCATACCTGCAATTCAGATTTTCGAGATAATCAGTCACATGAAAAATTTTGTCCTCAAGCCCCCAATCTAATTAAGTCAAACACCTCCCCCTTTTAGAAAGGGTCAACCTTTAAACCTAGCAAACTTTCACTAGACTGCAAATAACGGTCGGATTTTTTACGTTCAAAATTTTGGAGTAAATCAATGAGTCTCACAAAACCGCTGGTTCAAAGTAAACAAAAAAATCAGGTGTATTATTATAATTCGCCTAAGCACCCGAGACTCCTGTACTGCGAGTCATACTTCGAAATGCAAATGGTTCGAGCACTGGATTTTAACCCAAATGTTAAACGGTTTGTGACACAGCCATTCACTATTGCAATAAGCAAGACATGGCGTTACACCCCTGACGCTATTGTTCAGTACAAAGACAAAACTCCAACTACCGTATTTGAGTTTAAACCCTTGGTTAAGCTGAGGACCAATATCGCAGGCAGCGGTAAATTAAAGGGGAAATTAGCATTATATAAAGAAAGAATTACCATGAAAAAAGGCTTCGCCTTTGCCGTCCTTAGTGAAGATGCCTACTCCCCCATTGAGTTTAAAAATCACGACTTTCTGTACCCATCATTCAAAAATACATTGGAGTATGTAGAGAGTTGGTATCAATTGAATCGACCGGACAATTTCATTAGAACCTTTGGCGACATCAATGCTCGTTTTGAGTCACTTCTAGACCGCACTCTGGTGAAATCATGTATCGCATATGGTCTGGCCAAAATAGACCTGAAAAAATTAATTACTTGCAAAACACCCATTGTTTGGAGAAGACAATGAATAACTTTATCGATCAGATACCCCCGCCCACAGCAGGCTTTCGTTACGTAATCTTAGGGGACGTTTATGAAGTAGTAGTCAGCAATAACACTGATGTAATTCTTTATAACAAGATGACTGGAATAAAAGAATACACACCAAACAAGTTTATATCTCTTCTTCGAGAACATGAGATAAAACCGTATTTTGATGGAACTTATAAGACTGAGTTAACTAAAGCAGAGGAAATTAAAGTAGAAAGAATTAGGCTGTATATAGAGGCTATGCGGGCGCATCCAAGCCAAAATCCAGTAGCAAACAGCACGGTAGAAGAAATTAGCAATAAACTTCGAGTAACTCGTCCCGATGTAAAACCTTATAAACCAGGAACACTACAAAACCTTTTTAAAGAAGCACAATCATTTCGATTTAATTATACAAATTTAGTGGTCTCCAAACGACCTATACATAGTCGTACTATCGTTCAAATAGAGACCTATGAATTGATGACTAAGGCATTAAATGAGGTATTACTTAATAAGCCTGACATACCTCTAACAAACGTGTACCAGCATTTTAAGGCATTGTTTAACAAGGATTTTAGTTGCGGTACCCCTCCAACCTACAATACCTTTTTAAATTTTTATAATAAAATTTATCCCCGCTCTAATAAAGTGGCTAGTCGCGGGAAGGACTTTATCGAAAAGGAATACGATGCCCTAGTCGGTGTCATTGCTCCGACGCTCCCTCTTCGATCTGTCGAATGTGACGTTAAGCATATTTATATTTACCTTTCATCTCAAAAGCCAAAAACAAGTGGTGAGTATAGCGCGGTCAATACGAAATTAACTTTATATATGGCAATAGACGCATGCACGTCTGCGATCCTAGGATGTTATGTTGATAAGTCGGGTAATGAAAGCGCGAACGGCGTGTTGAATTTAATGAGTGATGTGATCGATACCAAGAATAATCCGTTAGGAGGACTGCCAACAGAATGGGTATTTGACAATGGTCCAGGATTCAAAAGCGACATTGTTAAGGATTTTAACGTTCAACTGGGGTCTAGTATTCGCTACGCCAGAAAACAGAAAGGTCGTGATAAACCTCATATTGAGCGGTTTTTCAAAACGCTAACGGATAAATTTCTATTAGAGCTAAACGGTTTCATTCCTAAACGTAATGGCAAAGAGATCGATTTAAAAACAATTTCCCGTCAGCCTCTATTAACACTAAATGAATTCGAGTCCGAACTTGAATCTTTTATACAAAACTACAACACCCGCAGCACTAATAAAAAAACACACAGAGGTGAATAATGTACCCTTCAGAAAATAATATTAGCCAATATAGTAGTCCTAGTGAAGCCTTTACGGCCTTAATTCAAGATCAGTTCCCCTTAGAGGTGCAGTTTGACGATAGAGTATTTCACGTCATAGATGTAGGAACAGCAAAAATGCATAAAACACATGGTTTTGTGAAGAACTTTATTAAATACGCGACTCATATAGAAATGTTCGATTATTTAGTTACTAAAGGGGCGCAGGACTCCGTGAAAGTTAGCGTATATGTGAACCCGAATGATGCTCGACAAGTGACTATTAAGGCTTTAGATCCTGTAACTCATGAAGAAATTACTTATCAAACACACAGTAAGGTTTTTCGAGATTATGAAGAGCCAATAAGTTTCAAAGAAGCGAAGAAGGTATTACTCAAAATAAGTAAAAATTATGATCCAATAATCCCGCATCAACAGGAATCAAAAGGGGTCATATCTCATAAAGGAAAAACTCCTAGTACAACTAAGACAACGATGAATAGTGATGATTTTTTAGCAGCTAGTGAAGATGATATTTTCGATAGAGGCGGTGTAATTACGGATAGAAAAGTCAGTAAAAAACTGGATAGTGATGCCCTGCCTAGGCAATCAGTAGAAGATGAGTTGGACTATGAACCTGATTGGGGTAACGAGGAGGATTACGAATAATGATAAGAGAAGGAGCGACAGAAAGATTTCAAGATAGAAATATTTTCATTCATCCTGCTTTTAACGAGCCTTTTCGGGTGTTAAAGGAAGCATACGCGTTAAGTTACTATTTACCTAGCATTGCTCTAGTCACTGGAAGAGCGGGAGTTGGGAAGACAACGCTCAGCAAACACTGCGAATCATACATAAATAGTCAGCCTTCGGAATATAAGGCACATCGAGTTCAGCTCAAAAGCGTTAACAGCGAAACTGATATCATTGTTCAATCGGCCAGAGGTTTATTTGGAATACCTGTAAAATCGACACCCGCTGAAAAATTAGATGCATTTTGCAGCTCATTTAAAAATCAAAACTACAAAGTTTTAATCATTGATGAAGCTCAACACATGCTCACACAATTAAAAGGTAAATCCAGCCAGAGGTACTCAGACTTTATTAAGGTATTAGCCGATGAAGGGATTTGTGTACTTTTATTCGGCGTAGAAGACGCTGAAAAACTCTTCACCACCGAAAACTACTCGTTAATGGTGAAAGGACAAGTTGAGTCTCGAGGTATGGCGAGATGTGAGATGCCTATCATCCCAAACTTAAACAAAATTAATGGCTCAGTAAATCCATGGGAAAAAACGATCAATTACTACCTAAAACACTGCCAAATGCCAGTGGACATAGACCTTACAGCGCGCCAAGTTCTCAATAAGCTATTTGAAGTTACAAACGGTAATTTTAGAGCCCTCGACCGTATTTTTACAATATGTCATCTACGATTTGAGTCCAATAAAGCGGACTCTATTACTGAGCAACTATTAAGTGATGTAGTCAAAGTGAATGTGACCCGTAACAAAGAAAACAATCCTTTTATTTCATTAAGCGGTAATTAAACTGACAATGATGCTCAAAAAAAGTCAAAGTTTATTCAGCTATGCTGTCAAGAGAGTAGCCGAGCTAAAACAATGCTCTCTAGCAAGTTTGTTTCAAAGAAAAGATATTAAAGTATTGTCTCAAAATGATTACTCATCCCTGTCTATGGATGCTGTGCAGTGGCTACGAGATATACCTCAAACGAAATTTAACACTTTCGAATACTCGCAGATTAGAATTTGCCCTCAATGTACCACTAAACATCACATTCACTTGAGCGAGTGGCAAATTCCAACAACCCTTTCATGTGAAATGTGTGGCTCTTTGTTAGAAGATTCATGTAGTCACTGTAGTAAATTGTTAAGTTGGATGCCCGACGCTGTGAGGGGTATATGCACAGAGCCTGGGTGCTCAATTCCAATAAAAAGAAGAGCTATCAGCCCACTATTAGGGGACCTAAGTTCCGAACAAATCTATGACTGTTTGTTAGCATATATGGTCTATTCAACCTATAAGAAAGGAGACTTGGTTTTTGATGTAAATGCAATTAGTTCGATCAATCAAGCTGTGAACATAGGCTTTGATTTACTATGCGAAAAAAGTACAGTGGATTCGTTCATGCAAGAATGCTTTGAACACTACTACGGTGAAATATTACCGCAGCGCCTATACCAGTTTCCGTTCAGAATACTTATTAGCAAACTGAAATTCCTTGAATGGCCAATTTTTGGTTATGAAGCATCAGTAAGTAATACAAAACGAAAGTATATAAATGTACCTACTCACAAATTATATATGTCTGTAAGTTCTATCTGCGACGCCCTGAACATTAGTAATGGCTATGTTACTGCATTTGATAAATTCAATATGATAAAGCCTAGATCCGGTTCCCGTATTACAAAAACAACACACATTAGTCTTAGTAAAGTCATTGAAAAACTACTACTTTCAAATAAAATTGTATCCCCGAAAGAGAGTTTAAGAGAAGCTATATGTCAGTTAAAAAGCCTAAATATTGATCCTGTTGAACTCGTTTATTTATGGCTCCAAGGATACTTCAAATTTGACTGGGTAACTTCATTTGATATCTTAAGTTCGATATATATAGAGTCTGAAGAATTTAAGAGGATTATCCTTAATAACAACAAGTTAGTATCAAATAAAGTCATAGATTTTGAGACAGCAAAGCTTCTATTGAATGTTGGAGAAGGCAACCTAATGAGCTTAATTAAATCAAATGTATTGCAGGCGAGATATATCGACGGCGAACCCAAAATGCGCTTGGTCGACGTGACAAATTTGAAGCTTTCTCCCAATGGTAAAAGACCTAAACAGACACTAATGTTTGGCTAGAATCATAATCTGGTGTCATATCAACGAAGAAAACTGCAATATTCTGTTTAGATTCATCCAAATCGAGTAAAAAATGTTAAATTAGAGGCTAATACAAACTTCAATATCATGAGCGAATAAGTATTTAATATTTCTGTTTCGCGCTGCTTAGGCGTATAAGTCAATCTTAATAATTACTTACCCTTCCCAAAAGGCCACTTTGCCTCAGTAAATTAATTTTTCGAAATCAATAGAGTTTAAGCCTAAGCTCGTCTCTCCAAACCCTAGCCAATCAGTTAAATAAGTAATATCCTTTCGTTTACCCCACTTTGAGCTTACTCATTATCAACAGCATATTAATAGAATTATATTGACTGGCTAGACGAGATTAGTTAATTTTAAAAAGTCTATGCATCTAATGGTGAAGCTGCTTTCCGGTGTGTTTGTAGCAAGCAAAATATTCCCAAAAATTTTGTAACATCCGAGTAATATTCCTAAAAACTTTGTAATTTTTTTAGATGACAAAAAATAATATCTCTTTAAAATCAAATGCTTACAAAAACAAAATTCCCAAAATGAATTTCAATTTACACTGTAGATAAATATGATTTTTAGGGATCTCACAGCGTTTCAGAGATTTGCTGCATACTTGGTTAGCGTATTTTGCTATCTCTTCTATATTTCTCCCTTAACGTTTATAAATAATAGTAAGAGTATTGCAAATTAAGTTAGCCCTTTTACCACAATATTATTTAGGATTAGCTCAAAGGATTTACCCTATTACTAATTAATGGAGCTTTGCATCGTGTCTAAGTTACAAGCTTTGGTTTATGTTTCGTCCGCCATAAAAATGTTAACCCCTGAACAAGTCGAATACCTTTTAACGCGTGCCAGAGAAAGAAACAAACAATATGGTGTTACTGGGGTTTTGCTATATATAGGAGGTAACTTCATGCAGTACATTGAAGGCCCTTCGTCTGAACTGGTATTAATCTACGATATCATTAAGAGCGATCCGGGCCACACTGGATTAATCGAACTGATGCATTGCGATATTGAGCAAAGAGAATTCTGTGATTGGGCCATGGCTTATTGCACAAAAGAGCGAAACGTATCAGTTCATCAATATAACGATAGAAGCATACTTGAGGATAAGCTGGGCTTTTCTGCATCCGATGAAACGCCATCGAGAACCTTGCTGCTTAACTTCTGGCTGAGAAATAGTGCTTAACTAAACGTTGTTATACAGGCGAATTTTTTAGGAAGAAAATACGTCTTGTTCTATTATTTATATAAGTAATAATAATATTTCACTTTGAATCCACCCACTAATATCGTATATTTACGAATAACGATATTTACAGGGTATTTTTGATCTATGAACACTGATTTTCTTCTTCAAGCCTTCCTTGGTGGCGGCTTAATCGGCCTTGGTGCCTTTATTCTGATGCTGTTTAACGGACGAATTGCGGGTATTTCAGGGATCGTATATGGGGCGATTTCTAACAGTGGTAAAAGTAATCTATGGCGCTGGTATTTTCTAGCAGGGCTGGTTATCGCGCCACTATTAACAACCCCTTTTGGTTTTTCACTACCTGATACCTTTGCCGGGTCGTTCAATGTGCCAGCAGATTCATTTTTTACTCGCTACCTTGTGATAGTACTCGGAGGGTTACTGGTAGGCTTTGGCACAAACTTAGGCTCTGGGTGCACAAGCGGCCACGGTATATGCGGCATTAGTCGTTTATCTTCACGCTCTATTTTGGCTACCGCAATATTTTTACTCAGCGCTATTATCACCGTGACCATAATTAAGCATGTATTGGGGAGTCTGTAATGAATAAACCTATATTTAGTGATGTCAAACCAACAACTGAGCCCCCTACTTCCGAGGTATCTAATAGCAAGTATAATGTAGTGGCTTTACTCGCTGGTCTTTTATTTGGTGCTGGCTTAACTATTTCCACCATGGTGGACCCTGCCCGCGTTATCGGCTTTCTCGATATATTAGGTGCTTGGGACCCCGCTCTAGCGTTTGTTATGCTTGGCGGAATTGCGGTTTACATGCCCCTGTATTGGTTGTTCGTTCGCAATAAGAATAAAGCGCTGCTAGGCGGGCCGCTGCATTTGCCAACCAAGCAAGAAATCGATAAACCACTAGTCTTGGGCGCAAGTATTTTTGGTATTGGTTGGGGCATTACAGGTATATGTCCAGGGCCGGCCATTACTAATCTAACAAGTGGTGATATCAGCATTTTTGCTTTCATAGTGGCGATGGTAATTGGTATGCTTATCGCAACAAAATATAAGAGTACATTAGGATAACAATATCAATGACCCTTGAAGACATGCGCAATAACGCTGATAAAGCAGCAGCGCTATTAAAGGCAATGGCGAATCAACATCGATTACTATTGTTGTGTTTATTAAATAATGGAGAAATGTCGGTATCTGAGCTTAACCAGCAGGTGTCAATTCCACAATCAAGCTTATCTCAGCATCTTGCAGCTTTACGACGAGAAAACTTGGTAGTGACTAGGCGTGATGCGCAAACTATTTACTATTCACTAGCAAGCGAAGAAGTAAAAGCGATTATCAATACACTTTATCAGCTATATTGCGCGCCTGAAAATTAGGCGCTGCATATTGTTATATCAGCAAATAGTGACCAACAAAAATCGTCTACAGCTGTACTGTCATAAAAGATCCGTTTTAAGTACCCTTTTATTTTTGTGCCGCGCGGTACACAGATAAAGTCCATTTCGTCACTTTTTCTTTCACCACGTGCTCATTGACCGGCTTAGTCAGATAGTCGTTCATACCGGCACTTATGCATTTATTGCGTTCACCAAGCATGGCATTTGCTGTCATAGCGATAATAGGAATATCTTTATATTCTGCCCCGGCTTCGCCTTTTCGAATACGTTGGCTGGTTTCGTAGCCATTCATTATCGGCATTTGACAGTCCATTAATACGCAGTGAATGACTTCGTTTTTGGCTCAGATTGATAAACCTTTATGCCGGAAAACCTGCAGGGTTTTATAATGTTTTTTATGGACGTCGGATTTATGAATAAATAGCACCAACAAGTCATACAACCAACGCAATATTTTAGTTTATGTTTACAGTTCTTATTTTGGTGTTAACGGGGTAGTATTTAGTTTAAAAACTTGTTTTAAAACAATTTTTCGTTATAAAAAATAGAATATTATGAAAAAAAGGCAACCACTGTTGCCAATAAATGATCAAGGGGCACACTAGTGAACGTAAAGCGCATTTTAGTAATAGCGGATCGCAAAGATTCTTCACAAAAGGCTTTGGCACACGCAGCGTTGATGGCGGAGCAATTCAAAGCCACACTGCACGTTGTCGGCTTTAGTTACGAGCGTTTGTCAGTTTTAGATGAAAGCATGACAAAAGAAGATATCGAGCTTGCCAAGCAAAAGATTATTCACGCTAACCAAACATGGCTAGATGAAGCGGTCGTCATGAATTCGTTACCAAAATCCACCACAGATGAGATGATCTGGAGTAAAGACATTGCCACTTGGGTAACCAAGCACTGTGTTGATCATAAATACGATTTAATATTAAAAACAGGCCATCGCAGTGAGCACGCGTTTTACGTGCCCACGGATTGGCATTTACTGCGCAATGGCAGTGCGCCGGTTTTGTTAGTCGCCGAGAAAAAATGGCGGAAAAAACAAGCCATTATGGTCACCCTTGATATGGCATCTAAAAAGAAAACAAAGCAAGCCCTTAACCAACAAGTTATTGATGCGGGTAAGATGCTTGCTGCTGCTAATGATATGCCATTGCATGTTTGCTTTAGCTTGGCGATTTCACCAGTACTAAAAGACTTAGGAATTGTCGATAAAAACAAATCAGTCAAGGCAGCGAAAAGTAAATATATTCCTAAAATCCAAGCTATGTTCGGTGATGATGGCATCCCGCTGGAAAATATTCATATCAAATCTGGCTACGCAGACAAGGTTGTACCCAGTGTGGCATCTGACATTGGTGCAGCGCTAGTTATAATGGGCAGTGTTGGCCGGAAAGGTTTGAAAGCAAAAGTATTGGGCAATACTGCTGAAAGCGTATTAGCCTTACTAAAAACAGACGTAATGATAATTCAGCCCTAGTTTCAGTTGTATCGGCGTCACGTCGTCTATTTCAATGATGATGATGGCGCCGCTTACAAACTTTACGTCACGCCGTCTGCATAGTTTCCACGCGTTTGAATTGATTCACACTAAACCAAAACATCGGCATTACCGCACATGCAACGATTATATTCGATAGCGGAACGGCTAACCATACGCCCGTTATTCCTATGTACTTAGGCAGGATCCACAAAAATGGTAACTGCACCAACACATTGCCTAATGACACAAATAAAGCAGACCCGCCCTTGCCTATTGTCACAAATTAGATAGCCAACAGAAAAAACAATCCATCTAGGTAAAGCGTAAAAAAGTACAGATTCAAACTGGTTTGCCAAACACATACATGTACGGGCTTGCGATCAAATGTTCTTAGGCACTATGTTGGAGATTGGCGTGGTAAAACGCTGCGACCGTTCCATTGGTCATATAGAAAGGTGGTTTATCGATCAGCTAAAAATACTTATCGCAAAATGATATACAGCTTCACGCACAACAAGAATGCGTTGCTAGAAAGTACCGCTAGGCCCATTCAAAAAATAAGCGGCCAATATCACTATTGACCGCTTATTTACTGATTTAACATTGGTTACGCGTACCGGCTCAAAGCGTCAACGAATATATAACCTGATGGGCATCATCACGATCCATTTTTTCAGTCATACCTAATTCACCAGCGAGCTTCCTCATATCATGATTGTCGGCTAATTCGATAGCATACAAAGAGCCAACATTATGCGCCTTGGCATACGCAATAAGATGTTCAGTCAGTAATTTACCTAACCCTTTATGTTGCCATTTATCACTTATCGTTACCGCAATTTCATAAGCAGAGTGTTCACCGGTGAAGGCGTAACGACTTTCGCCTATTTCTAATTCGGCTCCTGTTTGTGAGTCATGTTCTGTTGCTACAAACGCCATTGAATTTTGACCGTCAATCGTACAAAGGGTTTTTAACATGGCGTCAGACAAGGTGTTTATCCCGCCTAAGAATCGATAATGCTTCGTTTGCGCAGAGAGTCCGTTGACGAATTCAGACTCAAGTTGTTTGTCTTGCTCACTGATAGGTCTGATGGTGATTTTTTTGCCATCTAAAACATGCTCGCATACTTCACCAGGTATATGCTTGGTTGTTTCGCTAACCAAGGGCTCGTTATTGCCAACAGAATTATCGGTAAAATCAAGCACGATACGTGCAGCTACCTCCCCGGCTTTCAAACGATTAAGCACGTGATTCACATCAGACAGTGGGCATAACTCAATGTCAGCTTTAACTTTACCATCAGCTGCGAATGCCAAGGCTTCTGCCATGTCTTGCCTTGTTCCTACAAATGAACCTTTAATCGTTTTACAATTGGCTACTACGTCAAACAAATCTGTGGGAAATTCTCCAGGCGGTAGGCCCACTAACACGCAGGTGCCCGTTTTTCTGGTCATCTCTACCCCTTCTTTGAACGCTGTCATTGAAGGTGCCGTAATCAGTACGCCATGAGCCCCGCCGTTGGTCGCGTGTTTAACTTTTACCGCCGCATCTTGGCTAAAAGCGTTGACCACGGCGTCAGCACCCAGGCCTTTAGCGTGCTCCAGTTTAGAATCGTCTATATCAACTGCACACACTTTCAAGCCCATGGCTTTTGCATACTGAATCGCTAAGTGCCCTAACCCACCGCAACCTAACACAACTAACCATTGCCCGGGTTTAGCGCCCGTTTCTTTTATACCTTTGTAGCTAGTGACACCGGCACAAATAATAGGGGCAGCTTGAATAGCCGATAAACCAGCAGGAATATGCGCCACATAGCGAGGATCCGCGATAATATATTCGGCAAACCCGCCATCTTTACTGTAGCCGCCAAACTCAGCATCTGCACATACGGTTTCCCAAGCGGATAAGCAATACTCACAATGACCACAGGCTGAATAAAGCCAGGGCACACCCACCCTATCACCGACCTTAACTTGGTCAACGCCGGCGCCTAATGCGACTACTTTACCTATTCCTTCGTGCCCAGGTGTGAACGGTAGTGTTGGCTTTAAGGGCCAGTCACCCGCAGCGGCATGTAAATCAGTATGACAAACACCACATGCTTCAGTTTTTACTAAAATTTGCCCCTCAAGAGGTGTGGGGATTTCGCACTCTTGAATTGATAATGGTTGTCCAAATTGTACAACTTTAGCCGCTTGCATCATGTCTTTCATTGTTGATAGCCCGTCCAAATTATTTTGTATATAAGAGACCAAATGTATGGGGTTGCGTCTCTTACTGTTTTTATTTGAACAGACCTTAAATGATCGAAAGATTAACAAGTTGATAACGATCAATGAAACACTCAAGAATTGAAAATAGTTGCTGCACAAACCAGTAAAGAATAACAAACTCGTTTCAATCTTGATCAGCATCAAGAAGACAAAAACTAGACCCTTTCTTTTTGTCATCAGTGCGTTAGTTTATCTAATCACCAATGTTAGTAAAAAGCTTACAATTAAGGGTGTTATCATGAAGACAATACTGTTACCAAGTTTACTTGTATTTGCATTTTTTTTATCAGGTTGTAACAAGGGGCCTGACTCTCCTAAAGGGTTTAGTTTACCCAAAGGAGATGCAGAAAAAGGCGAGCTCGTCTTTAAAGAATATCAGTGCCTCGCCTGTCACAACCTCGAAGGGTATGACGAGCCTATGTTAACAAAAGTATTTAACGATCCCATTGAATTAGGCGGCACATCCGCTAAGGTGAAAACCTACGCTCAACTTGTTACATCAATTATTAATCCATCACATGAATTTGCGCCAAGGTCTAAAGTATTAGAGTCTGTGGTAGATGAAAATGGTCAATCAAAAATGATGGTGTTTAATGATGTTATGACGGTCACTGAGTTAGTGAATCTGGTGTCATTTCTACAACCTAAATACAAAGTAAAACCTATTCAATATACTAATTATATGCAGTACCAAGTACCTTAAATAGTGTGATACGCCAGTTTAACACCCTGTATGTTAAGCGGAGTTTATTAAGACTCCGCTTGTTTACAAAGGCCTTTTCAGTTACAAAAACCTTTTAAGTCGAGATTTAACGACGAGTAAAACGATGGAATTTAAAGAGTATTATGAAATTCTAGGCGTCCCCGAAGACGCTGAGATAAAAGAGATCAAAAAGGCTTACCGCAAGTTGGCACTTGAGTTTCATCCTGACATGAACCCAGATGAAGGTGCCGAAGAAAAATTTAAAGAAGTCGCGGAAGCGTATGAAGTATTAAAAGATACTAAGCGACGTGCCGAATACGACGAGTTGCGTAAATATGGTGGCCAGACTAACGCTGGGTTTACTCCGCCACCAGGTTGGCAAGGTAACGCTCAAAATGCCAATTGGGATAGTAGCGGTGAAGATTTTTCAGATTTTTTTAATTCAGTATTTTCTGCTCGCAGGTCTAGAGGCGGCGCGCAAAATGGAGCATTTAATCAAGGGCGGCATCAAGCCGACTACGCGATGAAAGGGCAAGATGCAGAAATTGAAGTGCCGATTTTTTTAGAAGATACCCTAAAAGACGCCTCGAAAACTGTTGAGTTTATGCAATCTGAAGTGCAAAACGGTCAGATGGTAAAACAGAAAAGAACGTTGAAGGTGAAGATCCCTCACGGCGTTGTTGATGGTCAGCGTATCCGCCTCAAAGGTCAAGGTGGAAAAGGTGCCCATGGTGGCGAAAGCGGTGATCTTTATCTACACATTCGACTTGTTCCTCACCCATTGTTTGACGTTCAAGGCCATGATTTGATCATTACTCTGCCTATTGCACCATGGGAAGCGACCTTAGGGGCCGACGTGACCGTTCCAACACTAGATGGAAAAGTTAAAATGACCATTCAACCGAACAGTCAAAGCGGCCAAAAGCTGAGGATCAAAGGAAAAGGTCTCAAGCGCAAATCCGGTAGTGGTGATTTATACGCAGTACTGAAAATAGTTAATCCGCCCAGCAGTAACGAAAAAGCCGATAACCTATGGAAAGAACTCGCAAAAGCGAACACGTTTAACCCCAGAGAAGAGTGGAGCTAATAGCAATGAGCGAAACTATATTAAAAATCTCAGTTGACGAATTGTGCGAAAACATTGAAATCGATCACGATCTTGTCATTGAAGTCGTTGAGTACGGGATTGCTGAGCCCATCGAGGGCCAGTCCCTAGCAGAATGGAAATTTGACCCCACAAGTGTGCACTGGTTAAAAAAAGCAATCCGTCTCAACAAACAGCTAGAAATAGACTGGATAGCCGTTGCTATGGTTATCGATTTATTAAAGCAGCGTGAAGCCCTTGAATATAAAAATCAAAATTTACAACGACAATTAGCGCGTTTCTGGGAATCCGAGACCTAATTAGCAAACCAATCAAGCTGATGTTTGTCTAGCCCACTTTATTGATAAACACTACTTGCTTGGTTTAGGTTCAATATGTACCAATACATCTTGTATATTAAACTTACTTGCTAAGATGGCTTCGATTTCATCGGCTATATGATGGGATTCTATGGTCGGTAAGTCTGGATCGACGGTTACAATAACATCGGCTACTCGGCCATTGGCGCCGGTTCGTGAACGTACTCTGATGACAGAACTGACCTCTTTCAAATTATTTACTTCAGCTGAAATAGTACTAGGATCAATATCGCTGTAATCGACCAGTATCGGAATAGCGCGTTGAAAAAGCTTAAACGCTAAATAGAAAATCAACAGCGAAACAATGCTCGCAAACACCGTGTCCAGCCAGTAATAACCTTGTGCCGCAAGCTGCCAACCAACAATAACCACCACTGTGGTCAAAACATCACTCAAGGTGTGACTTGCATCAGCCTGCAGAATATCCGACTCAAGACGATTTGCCCAATATCGTTCCCAGATAGTCAGCAGAATATTGGCCACGAGGGTGCAAATTAATATAACAAGTCCTAAAAAATTTTGCTCAACGGGTTCGCCAAAGCGATTATATGCACCAATTAACATTTCAAATGCCACAATGCTCAATAATGATGCTAGCCCAAACACGGCTATTTGCTCAAATTTTTGATGCCCATACTGATGATCTTTATCAGCAGGTGAATTCGCAATATTGGTTGCCATCCATGCCAAAACATTGTTTATAACATCTGTGAATGAATGTACCGCATCAGCAATAACAGCGGCTGAATTAGCAGAAATACCAACCCCTAATTTAACAACACTCATCAGTAAATTGACACTGCCCTCAATAAGCAACACGCGTTTAACATTCATTTATATCCACCTTTTATGATATACAATAATCCTAAGTGAGTTGTCGTGACCCGTATTGTTGTCTTATAACCTTATATATACCTTTTATAAGGGAGTTAAATTCGATACTTTAAGTAACAAAACTTTTTATTCTTTCAATAATTTACCTATTAGGTGCCCGAATTTTATAGAATATCGCGGTAATGATAGCAATAACAACTTTTGGAGCTGCGTTGACTTTTCCCATCAAAAAAAGCATTCAAGCTAACCATACTCAAGAGGTAGTGGATGCCAATGCCCAGCTAAAAGCATTACTTAATGCAGCGGTCGATGCCATTATTATCATTGATCACCTTGGCTCTATCGAATTATTCAATGCTGCTGCACAAAGAATGTTTGGTTACCAATCATCGGAAGTGGTTGGCAATAATATAAGAATGCTTATGCCGGAACCTTATCGAAGGGAACATGACCAATATTTACGTAATTACATGGAAACGAACGATGCAAAAATAATAGGCACTGGGCGCGAAGTCAGAGCGTGTAAGAAAAACGGCGAAATTTTCCCTATCGAATTATCTGTTGGCGAAGTGATAGAGTCTAGTCACAAGCAATTTGTTGGTATTATTCGCGATATTTCAGAACAGGTCAAAGCGCGCTCAGACGCTATTGTCAATCGTGAGCGATTAGCCCACGTTACACGTCTTAGCACCATGGGGGAAATGGCCGCGGGTATCGCACATGAGATAAACCAACCTTTGTCTGCCATAAGCAGTTATGCCCAAGCCTGCAAAAATATGCTCGACCGTTCAGCGAATATTCCTAATACAAGCGCCCAACAACAAAAGTTAAGCGAAACCTTAGAGAAAATCAGCAGCCAAGCTCGTCGCGCTGGTGAAGTCATTCGTAGGTTACGGGGGTTCGTTAAAAAACGGAATGCGCAGCGTGAATATATTGACCTTAATGTGTTAGTTAAAGATACCATCGAACTTGCCAAAGTTGATACACGCTTACTGGATCACGGTATATCGTTGAGCCTAACAACATCTCCGTCCCCACTGTTACTTATTGATGAAATACAAATCCAGCAAGTGCTGTTTAACCTTATACGCAATGCAATAGACGCAATGGAAGACCAGCCCACTGAGCAGGTGAATATCCATTCTCAATGGGTTGATACACAATACATTGAAGTGTCGATAACAGACACCGGTTATGGCATATCAACAGAAAATCTTGAACGTCTATTTCACCCATTTTTTACCACCAAAGAAACTGGAATGGGGATGGGTTTACCCATTTGCCAATCAATTATACAATCTCATGGTGGTGAACTTAAACATCGAGCTGGTAAAGTAAAAGGCAGTGTATTTTCATTCACCCTGCCAGCGAAACCTATTGTTAATAATAAACAGGATTGAGATAGCGAATATGAAATGCCACGCCACGCCCGCAATGTTGAAGCAAGTTGTGCATATCATTGATGATGACGAAGCCGTATTGGACTCATTAAGCATGTTGCTTGATTCTGTGGGTATTGAAAATGCAATCTACTCAAATGCACAAACATTCTTAAATACTCATCAAGAGGAAACGATAAGAACGTTAGCTGGATGTATTGTGCTAGATGTGCGCATGCCAGGTATGAGCGGAATGGAGTGTCAGCAACAATTAGAAAAACTAAAGTGTTCCCTACCCGTTATTTTTGTCACCGGCCATGGCGACGTTCCCATGGCAGTAGAAGCCATGAAGAAAGGTGCAATTGAATTCATTCAAAAACCGTTTCGAGAACAGGAGTTACTCGATTGTATTCAACATGCACTGGAAATGAACAAAGCTGAACATGAACGCGCTTCTCGCTTATTAGATATTGATAAGCGCCGAGAGACGCTAACTAAACGTGAAAATGAAGTGATGCAAAGGGTCATCGCAGGACAAGCCAATAAGGTGATTGCCTGCGAATTAAATTTAAGTCAACGAACGATAGAAATTCATCGCTCAAATGTGATGGACAAAATGCAAGTTAACTCTCTTGCGGAATTGGTCACCTTGGCATTGATTAAAGAGTAATCAACTGTGCATGCAAGATGCACAGCATTGAGTTTTTATTGGTGTAATTTGATCTAGCGCAACTGTGTTTATGTATAAGGGTATATCTTTCAAGAGAACATTAATTATTCTTGTCGAACGCATCAATGCCCAGTAAAAATGCCAATTTTTCTAGCCAACCGGTCATATATATTGTTGACCACCACAAGAGTGCGCTTTTGGCATTGTCAGCGTTGCTCGCCCCTCTTAATGTGTCGATAAAATGTTTCACCAGTGCAGAACTCTTCTTAAACCATGAAATCAGCAGTGAAGCGGTTTGTTTGATACTCGAAGCGCACTTGAACGAGAAAAGAGAAAGCGGTATAGAATTATTGGAAGGCCTCGTTCAACAAGGCCAGCATATTCCAACCATTGTACTGGCCAGTTCCAGTGACATTCCTACCGCAGTACGTGCTATGCGCGCCAGCGCTATAGATTTTATCGAGAAACCTTACATTGAACATTTATTAGTGCAAAAGGTTACAGAAATCGTACACCAATCTACCTTAACCAAAATGAATTAGTCATCCATTCTTGCGTTTATAAGGCACAAACGATTAAATTAATTAATCCACAGGCGTTAAAGAAAAACACAAATAGTGAGATATCCAGACAACATTTATATTTGCTTTCGGTATTTGGCAGGAGTTGCAGTAATGGGTATAAACATTATATAGAAAGTGGCGCACATGCTTAATTTGAATTAAACATGTGCCGAGCAGAGCTTAATTATTTGTCACTCATGATATTTTAAACGGTTGATAAATTCAGCTGGTTAGACTTTAACTGCTAACACATCACATTTAACGCCGTGTAGCACGCCATTTGCGGTTGAGCCTAACAATAACTTAAGCCCACTTTGACCATGAGTACCGATAACAATTAGATCAGCGTTAATTTTTTCTGCATAACGATGAATTTCATCAGCGGGCGCACCGACTGAAACATGGGTATTTTCTTCAGGTACCCCAGATGTAACAGCAATTTCCTTTAGGCGAGCTTCTGATTGTCCTTGGATATTAAGTAATTCGTCATTCTCAAAGTTAATACCATAGGGTTCGAAGTACAATTGAGTAAACGAGACATATAGTAAATTCAAATCAGATGGATCGCTTGCCATTGCTAAAGCCTTGTTTAATACAAGGTTTCCTGAGCTATTAATATCCAACGCGACAAGTATTTTTTTATAACCATGCATAACTTTTCTCCCTAGATACTGGTTTTAATCGTTGTCAAAATTGACAAGCGACTGAATAACTATATTAAAGCGCATTATTGAAAAAAGCGCTTGATCTGCATCAACGAACTAAGTTTATTTAGGGTCTAACGTATACAAAATGTTATTAAAAGGATTAACGCCAACGTCATAAAATTACTGATAAGGATAGATGAGGTATAAACAAAATAAGAGGTGTCCACATTTGGTCCGACACTTTGAGTTTATAGATTTAGACTTGCTACGACAGAGTGCTATGAGCGAAAACCGGGCACAAAGAAAATAGTCTGGTAGTGTGGACGTAGGTCAGTTTTAGATTCCGAGCGGACGTTAGCCAACAACCTAATTAAAGGCTGTTGGCATTCAATAAGGTTAGCGCTTCACTTTTACTTCTTGACTATTAAGCACAGCCAACAGCGGGTTAGCACCAAGCACTTGCTTTTTAAAAGCCACCCCGATAGCGATGCCTGCAATAAACCCACCGATATGAGCCCAATAAGCTACGCCACCTTCGCTATCATCAGACAAATAAAGGCCTAGAATATTGATAAGCAGCCAAAGTCCAAAAAATATCGTTGGGCTAACTTTTTTCTGATAAACAATAATCATCACCGTTAAACTTGCATGCCTAAACCATAATAGGTACATACCAAACAAACCGGCAATAGCTCCACTAGCCCCTACCACAGGAATAAATGAGCTTGTATTAGCTAGAGTTTGAGCAGCAACAGCAGCCAAACCGCACAAAGTATAATAAAAGATAAATTTACCGTGTCCGAGAGCGTCTTCTAAATTGTCACCTATGATATACAAGAAATACATGTTTCCTAATAGATGCATTACCCCTGCATGCATAAACATGTGCGAAATTAATGTCCATAGCTGCTGTCCATGACTGACTTGGTCAGGATGTAAAGCAAAGTTATCAAAAGCATAAGAGTCGTCAATAACCCCAAAAGTATAACTAACAAAGAAGAGTAGATTTAAAAAAACTAAAGAATACATAGCCCAAGGCGTTTGTTTGGGCTTTAAGTTGTATTCCACTGGCATTTGGGACAAAATTTGAAATAACCATGTACGCTTTTGAGTAGGCTTGTCTAATTCTAATAAGGCTTTTGCTATTGCAGGAGAATGGGTCACTTTTTCCAATTCATCTTTGTCTAACCACACACCACTGCAGCTAGGACAGGCATCAACTTCAACTTCAAACCCCGACATCAGATAATATCGAAATAGCTTGGTATCACAAACATGACAATGCCGTTCTGATGCGCCAAGCATTTCCCCCAAAGCCTCTTCTAAAACAACTTTCGAATGACCATTATCAGCCACAGATAAAGCATCGTTTAGTTCACCGGCCTCTAGCCAGATACCATTACAGTCTTGGCATTGCTCAACTTCCTGTTGATGGAATACATGCTTATCCATTGAAGAGCTTACACAATTAGGACATTTTTCCATGGCTATGCTCCTTCACTATCCGTCAAAGGGCTAACATCAATACCAGCTTCAACTAATTCATGGTGTAGCTGAGTATAATGACGAATAAGATCACTCAGAGCGCCATCAGTTACTTTTTTATTGAGCGCTAACAACAAACTCGAACCATGCTTAGGCCCAAATTGATTACCTTCCATTTTTTTAATAATCAGCGCAACTTCAGAATTATATCGACGGATTGCAGAGAGAATGTCGCTTGGGGTTTCTAATGCGTTTGGAGAATACTTCATACTTTCCCAAACAAAATCGCTGACAACGGGACGATTAGCCTTTATGTCATAAATAGGTTTGTTTTGAAGCAGGTCTGCATAGGCATTCAGGGCGATGATATTATCATCGAGCTCATCTGCCAAAGCGTGTTGTAGATAATAGTTTTTTTCTTTGCTATTTAAATTTTCAAACAATAATGCTTGCGACAAACCTTCTTGTGCGGCTAAATAAACGCCCACCACGGTCGCAATAACCATAAATATTTGTCCGACCCAAAATCCAGTTTTAACTAAGTCAGAATTATCCAATTTTATGACTGGTTGTTGCCTTTTGATGTTTGGTGCGGGGGATTTGGGTGTTGCAGAGTCCATCTCTTCTCACTTCTGTTATATGCTGTTTAGGTAATATTACTTCGAGGGTTATTTCCACGAAATGATATCATAAACGCATGATTTATCGATGAATCACTATGCAAATTAAGGGATTAGATAATATCGCCGCGGTATAAAAAGATAGACACCCATATTAAAAATGGTGAATTTTGAGGGCTGAACTAGACTTGATGTGTATCTCATTTTTATCAGGTAGATGGATTATGCCTCAACCTCGAAAAAGCCAAATTAGTTTAATCGATACCCCTTATTTTATTCACAACATCCATGTCGTTCACTTCTTCGAAGCCAGCTAAAGCTGTTCAAATTTTATTCCCGATAAATTTGTCATTGTGTTTCCCGGTGTGTGCGACGTTCTTTCTTGTGTGGTACGGCAGCCGCGCTGTTGATAAGTATTCTGGCCAGAGCTACGAGCATCGCCGTGGTTGGGTAGAAGAACGTTTACTGTTTTTATCTACGGTATTTTCCATCGACATTTGTGCCTATGCCGTCATGAATAATCACACGCATGTGGTGCTATGTGTGGATAAAGCGTTGGCTGATAATTGGGATAGCGATGAAGTGTTGAGGCGCTACCACAAGCTACACAGAGGCACATTGCTGACCCAGAAGTTTATGAACGGCGATACGCTGAGCCAAGGAGAGCTAATCACCTTTGATGAGACCGTTGAAACCTATCGGCAACGTTTGTACGACATAAGCTGGTTTATGCGTGACTTGAATGAGCATATTGCTCGCGAAGCCAATAAAGAGGACGGCTGTACCGGTCGTTTCTGGGAAGGACGATTTAAGTCGCAAGCACTACTAGATGAAAGTGCTGTGCTAGCGTGCATGGCGTATGTGGATTTAAACCCTATCCGTGCCAAAATAGAAAAAACACCCGAAACGTCAAAATACACAAGTATAAACAAGCGAATTCATGCTGCTAAAAATCAACAGTCACAACCAAGTGTTTTAATGCCCTTTGTAGGGAATTCTCGTGAAGAAATGCCCAAAGGTATCGCGTATTCGCTCAAAGACTATTGTGAGCTTGTCGATACCACTGGCCGATGTATAAGGGACGATAAAGCCGGTCATAACGATAATACCCAAAACCCTATCCTACAAAGATTAGGATTAGACTCTGCTCAGTGGTTAACCTTAACCACTGAGTTCGAGAAACACTTCTGCTACGCTGCGGGCGCAGAGCAAATGATGAATGCATTTAAACGCCACACCCATCATCAACGGCTGCGAGGAATGACCAAAGCGAAAGAATTGTTAAAGCACGCCTAAATCAATTCCGAACATTACATATCATGCATATCTTGTAGCCTACTCCCTCGCCTGCGATTTCACCTTACGCTAATTTTCTCCTTCAACGCTCAATATTTCAGTAAAAATGTTCAATCTACCGAGCCAAAATCATTCTAATTATTTCAGGGTAGTTCCATCTTGAATATGGGTGAAATTATTATCTAAATAATTACAATGGGTGTCTTTGTAATATAACTGGGGCGTGTCGATGCACTACCAACTCTTTAAAATCAGCCAATATTTACGTGGCTGGATTAACTACTTTGGTATTGCCAACAGCTATCAACAATGCGTGGATTTAGATCATTGGATCAGGCGCAGAGTCAGAATGGCTTATTGGCGGCAGTGGCGTAAGCCACGTACCAAAGTAAGGAATTTAATGAGATTAGGTGTGCGAGTACAAGCAGCAGTTGCCTGTGGCATCACCAGCAAAGGACCATGGCGCAGTGCGAAATCCCCTGGGATCAATCAGGCTTTGTCACTTGATTACTTAAAATCCGAAGGGCTTTATTCGTTACGTGATGGTTGGATTGCGCTTCACTATCCTAAGTGAAACGCCCTGTGCGGAGCCGCATGCAGGGTGTTGTGGGGGCTGGAGGTTAGAGACCTCCGGCTACCCGATTATAAGGCATTTTCAGTCTCATGGCTCTAATACTTCATTTCCTAGCTGTTGAACAATAGAGTGTATTTTTTCATAACTTCCGCTAGTCAATTCAAGACATTTATTATTCAAGTTATTAGTACAAATAAAATAACCATAGAAATCAAATCCAACCAATTTTGAAAGAACTACTGTGTGAGTTAAATCACCAATTTTTTTAGAATTCTGTGATACAAATTTCATGTCCGACTCATCAGGCATTTCCTTCAACCTCTGTTTCAGTTCAGCAATCGATAGATTTGATTTAGCTTGGAAACCTATGCTGATGCCATCAGAGTATTCTTCATTTTCATTTCTACAGCTAAAATTGAAGCTTTTATCATCTCTGTAATAAAATGTGCAGTTTTCCGGAAGATCAATTTCGTTTTCAAATATCCAAATTTTCGTATTCGAATGCGCACTAAAGGAGAAAAAAATTAGTACTGCTAAAAAAATATACTTCATTTAATCATGCCTTATAACGCCTCATTCAGAGGCAAATAATTGTTGGTTAAAATAGCGACGCAGGAGCAAAAGCCAACTGTTATGTCTCCTGCTGAAATGACTTGTTAGGCCAACCCTTTCGATACTAATAAAATAAAGCTAAATAGCCTATGAAATATATAGTCAATTTGCCCACTTGTTTGTATTTCTACTTGCCCAACTTCACTGTGTCGAATATGGAATTTATTACCTATTGTGGTTAATTTCTTTGCCTCTTCATCTAATAATTCTCTGAAGTTTTCTTCAGATGCACATTTGTCCAAAAGAAGCGTTGCAGAAACTTTCTTACTTTCAGGTTTTAACACTGTTTTTATTCGTTCCCATGCATCCCACAACCGTTCCAAACTCTCACGACGAATAACTTCATCAGGACTAAGAAATTTATCGCGTGATTCTTCGAGCATTCGATTTAAAGTAGAATCTGGAGTTGTAAATCGAGCGGTATTTAAAGCATCAGACAAGACTTCAGGAGCTAACCTAATAATATTACCAGTGTCTTTTAACTCATAAGAAATGCGATTCCGTGAAAATATTCGATTAACTCTATTTCTAAATTCTTCTTTGCCTTCGTCGCAATCAAAACTCAAATGGTAATGATTGAAAAAACTATGATGAGATCCTTGTATAGGCTTTGCTACATGCTCATGACAAAATTGAATAAGATCTAATACTGAAAGGTAATTAGGTGAGTATGGTTTTTTCTCAGAAAAATAACTTTCACCAATTGTTTCTTCAGTAACAAAAGGATACTCGATATCAGGAACTTCAGCACGTAGCGATAATTTAAAAGCTTCTTCATTTGTAGCATAAACGCCCTGGCCATCTGGACACTCTTCTGGAAAATATTTCCCAAAAGCCCCCGATGCTATCAATCCATTTACTATGGAGACAATCCCTCCCCAAACATTAGGAGGAATTATTTCAACATCTCTAGGCTGAGCACCATTTATTTGATCGCTATAATATTCCATATACCCTCGTGGTGGCCTAACGCTTCGAATATGCGGCGCGCGCTGTTTGCGCGTCGGCCATGATTTGTTTGTTAGGCATCTTGCATCTCAAATTTTTTCTTTGTATTTTCAAAAAGGATGAAACCAATAATTGTACCTGCGGGGAAAAATGGCATTAGCAAAAAACCGCAAATTCTTGAAGCTACCCGTCCATATTCAGATTGAAGCTTGCATCCATATGCGATTGAAAAGTGAAGTAATGGAAAGAATATATTTACCAATGGTAAGTAAAACTTTCCTGCTTCCGTAATACTATCACCCGCAAAAAAATTGGGTATACCAAAGAGGAAAAAGCTCAGAAAACCGAGAAATATATGCCATTTTGTTAGAGTTTTGAAATTTGCCAATGGTTAACCTAGATGCCTAACGCTTATTATCGAGCATGTCGTATATGTAACTTCTCGATTTGGTTGTTGTTTTCGTCATTTTAAGTTCTTACCTTCTGATTTTATTCAGTATTTTTTACTATCGTGCGAGTAAAACCACTCGGAGTTGCAAAAGCAAAAGGAGACCTCGCTTTAACGAGACTTTTCTACTTCCTATTAAAAACGATGTGAAAAATATTTTCCATAGTTAAATTAATAACTTAGCATATTTTTGAAAAACAAAACGAGACCTGAGAAATTTACATAATAGGAAGCAATCTTGACATCTTTTAAGAACATGCATTATACCTGTATATAAATACAGTGTATTTTGCAGGAGATAATATTATGTCCAAGTCACCTTTTATAGAATCTATTCGAGTTATTTTACGAACCAAAAGGTATAGCATAAAAACGGAAAAGGCCTACCTCCATTGGATTCGACGATTTATTTATTTCAACGGCAAACGTCATCCTAAAGATATGGGAGAACTAGAAGTTGAACAGTTTTTGTCACATCTTGCTATAGCGTTAAAAGTTTCCCCAACCACTCAAAATCAAGCCTTGTGTGCCGTGATTTTTATGTATCGTCATGTCCTTAATATGGACTTGACCAACATGTGCTTTAAATTCGCTAAGACACCTGTCCGTGTTCCTGAAGTATTAAGTCATAATGATGCGATTGCCGTAATCGATAAATTACGAGGGGTTCATCATACTATTGGCACACTAATGTATGGCGCGGGATTCCGTATATCTGAGGTGTTGAAGTTGCGCGTAAAAGATTTTGATTTTGAACGAAACACTATTTTTATTTTTCGCTCAAAAGGCCAAAAAGACCGTGTAACAATGTTTCCAGAATTGGCTAAGCCCCAGATTACTAGACAAATTCAAAAAGTGGAGTGTATTCATCAAAAGGACATTGATGAAGGGTATGGGCTGTCATCACTACCACCTGCTCTAATTCGTAAATACGGGAAAGCTGCTACGAACTTATCTTGGCAATATATATTTCCTTCAACTACACGATGTGTTCACCCTTACGATGGTTATGTATGCCGTCATCACCTTCATCAAACTGGGTTTCGCAAGGCATTAAAAAAAGCAGTTCAAGAAACAGGAATTTTAAAACGGGTTACATCACATACGTTTCGACATAGTTTCGCAACACGATTGCTCGAAACAGGGCATGACATTAGAGTAGTACAAGAATTACTGGGGCATGATGATGTGAAAACTACACAAATTTATACCCACGTTTTGGGTAAGCATAAATCTGGTGCAATAAGTCCGATGGATGCGAGTTGAAATATCAAAGGAAGTAGCAGACTTTTTCAGCCACTCTCTTAAAGTGTCCGCTAGCGCTTTTTCTATCGTAATACCTCAAGAAAATCCAATGTCTACTGTTGGCACTTTCACTCTTGAACCAATCATTACCAACGGCGGGATTGAGTGATCTTCTAACAACCCCACAACAAGATTTCGACTGGGGGCAATGTGTACCTGTATAGCGTTTTTTTTGATTTACCTGATAAAATCTATACCTAACGCTATCAAATCCAAACTTTATCATCCATGGACCTGCTCTAACAGTCAGAATAATGACCCTAAACCCAACAAAGTCAGGCCCTGTTGTATAATCAGGTATACATTTATCCTTCTTTTACTCCGTGATTAAGGCGCCCCCTCTTTTAATAACTGAGCAGGCTGTATCTTCAACTTCTGAAACAAATACAATGCCCCCAAACCAAAAACAATGGCTGACGAAATAAGTGCCACCGCAGCGCCTAGCCAATACACATCAAACATAAACACTTTTAACCTAAACTGCAGCACAAGCGCCGCGATTGTGAGTCCTAAGGCAATCGAAAATGCACTCACCACAAGCGCTAAAAGGGTGTATTCAATAGCAATAGCTTTGCGGATATAGGATATTCGAGCGCCAATGCAGTATAAAATAATCGCATGGTAGCTCTGCTTGGTTCTGCCTGCCGCCATGACGCTGGCAAGCACCATTAAGCTGACCAGTAAGCTAATTGACGATATCATGCTTAGACCGCTTGTGCCCTTGCTGAGCAAGTCGTTGGCCGATGCTATCAAGTCTTTGGTGCGCACAGTGATAATATTCGGATAATTGCGAGCAAGCACGGTTTGTAAGGCTAGCGCCTCTTGATCATCCATGTACACCGTGCCAACGTGTGCGCTAATAAAGTCGTCTAAAGCCCCATCTGATAAAATCGCCTCAAACCAAAAACGTGTTTGTATACCTTGCTGGCTATAAATGCCTGTGAGCAGGCCGCTTCGCTCCACGCCCACTAGGGTGAATTTTACGTGATCGCCAGGTTTAAGCTGCATCTGCTCAGCTTCACGGTCTTCCATGATGAAGGCAAAATCGACACCCTCATCGTCAGGCACAAAGTTTTCGCCCCAAATGGCGCCTTCCACTATTTTTATACCGTCGATGTTGCCTGACAGATAACTTAATTTTTGTTCGTCGCGCGCCATGTCTTGCCAGTCTATATCAAGGTTGACGAGGTCACGGATAGGCGTGTCATTAATCGCTGAAACCCTGCCGCGTACTATCGGCGACAGTGAGAGTTTACTGACTGAGCCAAAGTTTTGTGTTGCTTTTGTGATGGCTTCTTTTTGATTTGACAACACGTCGTAAAGTACCAGTGCTGGTGATTCTTCTGGAATGGTGTTTTCTACTAATCGAAGCAGTGACACCACAATTACCGTGCATGCTACTAGCAAGGTAAGCGCGGTGCCTAAAGAAAGTAGAGTAATGCGCAGCGGCGTGCCTGGACGATGCATATTGGCTAAAGCTAAACGAGTGGCAGCATGTTTAGCTAACCACACGCGCTGCTCCATATTGCGAGACAGCCAACGCAACGTGTGCACAACGCCTTCAAAAAACACCAAGCATACTATTACCGTGGCAAGAAAGGCCAAACCAAATAAAACGTTTGGAATAGCAAGCAGTACAAGTGCACCAAGCAAGCCTACAAATAGGTAACTGGCAATGCGCCAGCTTGGCGAAATCACATCACCACGTAAGTCACTTGCTCTGAATAAATGTGCTACATCTACCTGCAAGGCTCTGCCTAAGGCGGGAAGCGCGAAAGTGAAAGCTGTCACAATACCAAAACACCACGCGGCTAGAGCAGCGAGCAATATGTCACTTGTTTGCAAAGCAAGGGGCAGGTCTTGGGCCAAAATTTGACTACCGATAGACGCGAGTGCTGCGCCCAATATGAGGCCAACTAGACCAGATGCGGCGGCTAAAATGGCTATTTGCACCACAAATACTTGGCCGATGCGGCTGTCTCGTAAGCCGCAGGCTTTCAGTGTGGCGATGGTTTCACGCTTACTCTGTAGATAGACTGAAATGCTATTAAATACCCCTAAGCCACCAATAAACAAAGTACTAAAGGCAACAATAAGTAAGCCTGATGCGACTTGCGATAAACGCTCAGCTATTCGTTGGTTGCGGTCTTCAAAGGTTTGTATCTCCCAGTCGGTATTAGGGAATTGGGCGATAAAATTACTTTCCCATGTTTGTATGTCTTGTGTGGTGCGTATTCGGTATTCGTACTCCACGCGACTGCCGGGGCTAATTAAGCCCGTCGCATCCATGGCGTCTTCTGACATCAAAACTGGCGCACCTCGCCAATTGGCGCTGAGTCTCCGGTCGGGTTGCTCTATTACAATGGCACGAATGGTAAGTGCTAATTCACCAATGTACACCGTATCGCCAACGCTCAGCTGTGAGCGCTCAGCTAAAATAGGATCGATTGCCACACCCCATTGGCCATTAGTGCTTTCTAAAGCGGTTGCGAGGGTTTGCCCAGGGGATAATTTGAGTTCGCCATAAAGGGGGTAAGCGCTGTCGGTACTGAGTAATTGGACTAGAGCAAAATCGTCGCTTTCGGTGCTCATCATAGTGTCGAGTTCGCGGGTAAGTGAAATGTCTCCGGTGTCTGCAATCCACTTAAGCACTTCAGTATCAAGGGCCTCACTTGATTCAACTTCAACGTCACCACCCATCAGTACCCGGGTGTCAGACAGCAGCACACGATCGAGCATTTGGTAAAGGCTTGCTGCCGCCATGACCAAACACACTCCGAACATCAAGCAAGCGCAAAAGAGCCAAAGGCGTTTTAAACTTTGTACCAAGTCTCGCCAGGCAAATTTAAGCTGAAAGTTCACGATTTTCCTCTACCCGAAGTTTGCCAGATTCTAGCCAAAATAGTCTTTTACAGCGCTGCGCTAAGCGCATGTCGTGGGTGACTAACACTAGGGTTGAGTTTGATTGTGCGTGCAGGCCAAATAATAGGTCGGCCACTGTTTTTCCGGTTTTTTCGTCTAGGTTGCCTGTGGGTTCGTCGGCTAAAATTAATCTAGGTCCATGCACTAGAGCACGGGCAATTGCCACACGCTGCTGCTCGCCCCCCGACAATTGTTGAGGATAATGATGAGTTCTATGCCCAAGGCCAACGCGCTCGAGCATACTTTGTGCCTGTTTGGTGGCGTCTGATTTGCCAGCGATATCGAGAGGAAGCGCGGCATTCGCCAATGCGGTTAAACTATCAATCAAATGAAAAGACTGAAACACGATGCCCATATTGTCCCGCCTAAAGTCGGCAAGTTCGTCGGGCGTGAGCTGTGACAATGTTTGCTTGTCGAGACTAATTTGGCCTTGTGATGGGTGCTCTAATGCTGCTAAGAGTTGCAGTAAGGTAGTTTTGCCAGAGCCAGACGGCCCCACAATGGCAACTGTGTCGCCAGACTCCATACTAAAGTTCAAATTATCAAGCACACGAAGCGGTGCATCTTCTTGCCCGTACTCCATCGTTAAATTAGAAACCTGAATCAACTGACTCTCCTGCTGGCGTTATGTTTTAGTTTATATATTCACTCGCACGGGTCTAAATACCCACTTTTACCCGAGCGCCTTATTTAACAACAGCTTAGTTTATGCCTAAACTAAAAAATCGCATCAGCAGTATTAACACAGCCATTACTTGGTTCAAATAGTCTTTTTCCGTATGTATTTTATGTAAATCTGCAACCTTATCTTGTGCCTCTAAGCTTACCATTATTTTACTTGAACTCATTTTTAGGAGCATGCGCAAAAACCTCCCCGCAGTCTGAACAGCCTATTACGACTAAAATAGATGAGCTGCCAGCACAAGAGAGTTTTTTGATAATATTTTTGAAAAACACGGCGGCGCTGATTGTTTGCTTTGTAGCTGAAATATCTTAATTTCGCACTGCCTATGAATGACGGCTCTTGGCGCAGAGGCGTCTAACAGATGTGGTTAAGCAATGGGTGTGATGGGGTTTTGACTAATTCACTTATAGCCAGTGACTAGCCAGAAACGCCCGCCTTATTCACTCAGTCAACTATTTGAATAGCTCAATATAGGTTTTTTAATGAGAATATGATCTCACGTGTTCATCATTGTCCCATTTTGCTTTTTTGACGCCATGGCGAGGCTTATGCAAAGACTTGCAGGTGCGATTAATTTTTCGAAATGAACCATCCACGTAGTTTTCGATTGCTTCGATATCCCCGCGAAGATTATATCTATCTTGAAATGTTTTCATGTTGACTCTCCTTACGATTAACATCTATAAACGGATGGCCTCTGTTTACTGAGGCTAACCTAGGTAGAGCAAGGCATGTGCCACTTTCTTGTTAGCAAAGAAAACCTCTATCCCTTGTTATTAAAGAGATAGAGGTTATGTAATATTGCTCAACTAAGTAGGTTTAATAGGCAGTGGGAACTTTCGTCATAACGGTGAAATAATTACACACTAAATATGACATCAAATAGCGATTAATTTGCCTTTGTACATTTGCATTTGACAGTGAAAGTTATACTCGCCTTTTTTAAGGGTGGGTAAAATCACCCTATTGTCTTTGCCCATTTTCAGTTCTTTGCTGATATCTAGCTCAGGAAATATGACCATTTCAGCACATGGCGCAGCGTCAATGCGTTCGAACCGCAATTGTACTTCTTTACCTGCTTTGACTTGAATATTACTCGGTTGATACACACCGTCATTGACGATGATATCCACTTGATTGTCGCTAAATTCGACTTGCTTTGGCTTGTATAACCAAAACCACCATACAATAGCAACAATAAGCACGGCACCTAATATGTTGATTAAAAGCATATTCTGACTCCTTATAAGTGATTAGTGGTTTTGTGGTTTAAATAAACGTAAGCGATTAGCATTACTGACCACCGTTAAGGAAGACATTGCCATTGCAGCGCCAGCCACAATAGGGTTGAGCAAAATGCCGAAAAATGGATAAAGCACCCCCGCCGCGATCGGTATACCTGCCACGTTGTATACAAATGCCCCCACTAAGTTTTGTTTAATATTGCGTATAGTCGCTTGACTGATCGCCAGAGCGTCCGCTAAACCATGCAACGAACCTCGCATTAACGTAACATCAGCGCTTTCAATCGCTACATCCGTGCCTGTCCCAATGGCGAAGCCGACATCGGCCTGTGCAAGTGCTGGCGCATCGTTAATTCCATCGCCCGTCATACCCACCACTTCGCCGCGGTCTTGGCGCTTAAGCACCTCATCAAGCTTATCTTGGGGTAATACTTGCGCGATATAATCGTCAATGCCCACACGTTTAGCCACGGCTTTCGCAGTGGCTTCGTTGTCACCTGTTAGCATGACTAAATGAACACCTTTTTTCTGCAAGCGTTTAATTGCTGCAATTGAATCTGATTTGATTGGATCAGCTACCGCAACCATTGCACTGAACGTATCTCCAAGAGCAAAATACATAGGTGTTTTTGCATCACCCGCCAATGCTTGTGCTTTATCGCTTGCTTCACTCACGTCAATATCGAACTGTTGCATAAGAGCTGCATTGCCAAATAGCAGACGCTGGTTATTAAACATTCCCTTTACGCCCTTCCCTGTAATAGCATCGAACTCACTTACTTGACTAATACTATAAGCCTGTTCTTTGGCATAATTTACAATAGACTCTGCTAGCGGATGTTCAGAACCGTTTTCAAGACTCGCAATCAACGGTATAATTTTGTCTTCAGTTTGCTGGTTGTACATCAGCACATCAGTTACTTTAGGCTGTCCTTGGGTGATAGTGCCTGTTTTATCGAGGATCATAGTGGTGATTTTAGATGCTGTTTGTAACGCTTCGCCATTACGGATCAAAATACCAGCTTCGGCTGCTTTACCGATACCGACCATAACAGACATGGGCGTCGCTAAACCCAGTGCACATGGGCAAGCAATGATGAGTACTGTCGTCACAGCGGCAATTGCATAGGCTATCGATGGCTGTGGCCCAAAGTTAAGCCAAGCCAATCCAGCAAGCACTGCTAAAATCATAACGATGGGTACAAAGTAACCGGATATCACATCGGCTAAACGACCAATGGAAGGTTTAGAGTTTTGCGCTCGTTTCACCATATTAATGATGTGCGACAATGTCGTATCTTTGCCTACATGAGTCGCCCTAAATAACATACTGCCAGTTTTGTTAAGACTGCCAGCCACCACCTTGTCACCCACTTTTTTGCTCACTGGCATCGGCTCGCCCGTTAACATTGATTCATCGACGGTACTTTTTCCCTCGGTTATTTCGCCATCAACGGGGAGCTTTTCACCGGGGCGGACGCGGATCATATCGTCAAGTTGCACCTGCTCGATATCAATATCTAATTCTTGACCATCTCTAATAACTCGAGCTGTTTTAGCTTGCAGCCCTATTAAGCGTTTTATGGCCTCAGAGGTGCGTCCTCGGGCTTTAACTTCAAAGGCAAGACCTAAATTGATTAAGCCAATAATCATAGCTGAAGCTTCAAAATATACGTGCCTGGCTACTTCTGGCAACATATTGGGGGCAATAAGTACTATCATTGAATAGGCCCATGCGGTGCCGGTCCCCAAGGCAATTAACGTGTCCATATTGGCTGAGTGATTTTTAAATGACTGCCATGCCCCTACATAAAAATGCTTCCCTGAAGCTACCATTACGCCAAGCGTAACCAGACCAACAATAAGCCACACAATACGTTGTGTGGATGAGTTAACACTCATATCACCGATAAACAGGCCATATAACATAAGCGGTACGCCCAGACCCAACGCCATATACACATTACGCATTAACTTTTTGTAATGGGCTTCGTCAGCTTGCGCTTTTTCATCTAATGCATCTTGTTCAGATTCATTGCTCATGAGTTTGGCGTCATAACCAATATTTTGTACGGTCTTGATAAGTGTACTGCTGTCAACTTTGCCATCGACACTGACGATGCGTTGGGCGAAATTCATTTCTACCAGTTCTACACCTGGCACATCATTTAAGGCTTTTTCGATTTTACTGACGCAACTAGCACAGCTAGCACCTTCGATAATAAAATTTTGATTTGTGGTGCTATTATTACGACTCATAATTGACCTCCTCGGAGTTAGGGTCTACGAACGTTTCGATTAAACTGCAGACCTGTTCTGCGCTTGCACCGTTGGGTTTTGCATCCCACTGTTTTAATGCTAATTGCATACGGTTTCGCAACTTTAATGTCTCTTGAAAAAGGACTTCTGTTTCCGCTAAACGCTGAGCAATTAATTCTCGGGTTAGTGGACAGGGGCAATGTCCTTGCTCAGACTCGTTAATGATGTTTTGTATATCTTTGACGGAGAAACCTAATTGACGCGCACTTAATATAAAGCGCAATCGCTTCTGATCCGCAGGACTATATTGATGATAGCCATTGCTGCCACTGCTATTTGGCGTTAACAATTTAACGCGTGTGTAGTACCTCACAGTATCCGTTGTGACGTCCATTAATTCGGCGAGTTGTTTTACATACATAGTGCAGCACTCCTCAAACGTTCTGTTTCTTAAAGCAAATTATCAAACTATGAGCATGATGTTAAACCTATGTGTCGCTCACAGGTCAAGCTTTCCATCAGTTTATTTCAAATGACTGTTATCAAATAGAATTGTCAGAAGTTAATTGCTAAACAAAAAAAGCGAGACTCGTCACTAAGGTATGATATCGAGGTAGCTTGGCATTTAAACAAGTGCCAATAGCCGACATAAGTAATCAGATGAATTAAATAGGAATTTGTAACGGGTACCGCTGGACTTTGATAGCGTCCAGCGGTGAGGAAGGTACCTATTGTAATAAAATTAGGGTCAGACCGCTTTATTGCGTCCAGTCTGCTTGGCTTTATACAATTTTTTGTCCGCGAGGGAAATTAAGTCCATGCTAAAGTCCTGCTCCGATTCAATAGTAGCAATGCCAACACTGACCGTTAAGAATTTGTGGGGGGATAGTGCGTGGTTAATTTTTAGATCAGCAATACTTTTGATCATTAACCTAGCCACATGATTTGCACCTAGTTCTCCGGTGTCGGGTAGAACACAAACAAACTCTTCGCCCCCATAGCGAGCGACAATGTCCAATGGCCGACGAAGTGTACCTCGAAGATTAAGCGCCACACTTTTTAGTTGGTCATCCGCATATAAATGCCCGTACTGATCATTGAATTGCTTGAAGTAGTCAATGTCGACCATTAACAATGATAAAGACTGTTTAGCACGCTTAGCTTGCGCCTTCTGCTGTAGCACATAATCGTCTAAGTAGCGGCGATTGTAGACGCTCGTTAAGCCATCTACATACGCTAGTTTTTTAAGCAAATCAGCTTGAAATTTAAGGGTTAAGTGGGCCTTTATTCGATTTTTTAACGGCAATGGATTGACGGGTTTAATCATATAATCAATACCGCCCGCCTCCCAACATGCATTTTCTTCTTCTGCGGCCTGTAACGAGGTAATAAATACAACTGGAATATCACTTATGTCGGGCGTATTTTTAATTATTTTACACGTCGCTAGCCCGTCTAATTCCGGCATAACCACATCCATTAAGATAAGATCAGGCGGGTCAGACAAGCAGAGGTCTAGGGCTTCTTGCCCTGATCTAGCAAACGTTAATTGATACAAGCCGCCCAAAATCTGATTGATAACCTGAATATTGATTGGCTGATCATCCACGATTAAAATACTGGCTGATTCTAACGAAACATTGGTCGGACCGGCCTCAGGAAGATTCAAACGTTACTCCTTGATATGCGAAATCATGCATATACTTAATTCTGTGACTATAGCTATAGTTAAAACAAGCAAATTTCGTTCCTGTAATCATAATAAAATTCAATTTTATATAAAAATCATGTAAATAAAATGCTAGATGTTTGATTAGACATATTATTTATCAGTCGTATAATTTTTTCACCTCCAATGCAAACTATTTATAGCAGGACTTCGCTCTATAGTAACGATTAATTATTTAGCATTTATTGCTGTTATCAATAATACACATTGATTAGAGTCTACTAACGATGACAATAGTATTTGGACTATTGCTTTACAAAAATTGTCCATCGTCAATACGTTATGGTGTCTGTTTTTGTAAACTTGCACAGTACTAAAACTTATCACTTGAAAGGACAATGGGAATGAAAATCGCTTTTTTTAACACCAAGGCCTATGACCGGGAGTCTTTCACCCGTGAAAACGAGCATTACCATCATGACATCAGTTTCTTTGAACCACATCTAAGCTTACAAACCGTTAATTTGATAACAGATGAAACTGCGGTGTGCGTATTCATCAACGATTGTTTAGACGCTGAAGTTTTGACGGCATTAAAAGCAAAAGGTGTGCAGTTAATTGCATTACGTTCTGCCGGTTTCAACCATGTAGATTTAGTCGTTGCAGATAATCTTGGGCTTCCAGTAGTCCGTGTGCCTGCGTACTCGCCTTATGCTGTGGCAGAACACGCTGTGGCACTATTAATGACGCTCAATAGACGAGTACACCGTGCACATAATCGTGTACGTGAAGGTGACTTTTCGTTGCATAATCTTATGGGTTACGATGTACATGGCAAAACCGTTGGCGTAATTGGTACCGGCAAAATCGGCCAAGTATTTTGTAAAATTATGCAGGGCTTCGGTTGCCGCGTGGTCGCTTACGATGTTCAACCCAATCCTGAATGTGTTCAAGCTGGCGTGGAGTACCTGCCCTTGGATGAGTTACTTAGCATCAGTGATATTATCTCGCTACACTGCCCCATTAATGAAAGCACTATGCACATTATTGATGAGCAAGCACTCAGTAAAATGAAGCCTACCGTCACCCTCATTAATACCAGCCGGGGTAAGTTAATAGACACTAAAGCCGTTATTCAAGCTCTAAAGGCGCAGCGAATAGGATTACTTGGATTAGATGTTTACGAGGAAGAAGAAGCTATTTTTTATGAAGACTTTTCTTCTAGCGTGATACAAGACGATGTATTTTCACGTCTTCTTACTTTTCCTAATGTGTTGGTGACCTGCCATCAAGCATTCTTTACCCAAGAGGCAATGAAAAAAATCGCTGGGGTAACCTTAGATAACATTAGTCAGTTTGAAACAAGCGGAGTGATACAAAATGGCGTCAAGATCCCAAATTAACGGTTTGCGTGTGGCGGTGTTAACGGGTGGCGGTGATTGCCCAGGATTAAACGCGGCCATTCGCAGTGTGGCCAAAACGCTAATGCTGACCGCAAACGCAGAAATTATTGGTATTGAAGATGGGTTTCTAGGTTTTATTGAGCGCCGGGTGCGCACATTGAGCTATCAAGAATGCAGCGGTATTCAGTCTTTAGGGGGCACTATTATTGGCACAAATAATCGCGCTAACCCCTTTGACTATAAAGGTAAAGATTGCTCAGCACAGGTGAAACAATATTATGATGAGCTTGGTTTAGATGCGCTAGTCGTTATTGGCGGAGATGGTAGTTTGAGTATTGGTTATGAATTAACCAAGCTGGGTATGAATATTGTTGGCGTACCCAAAACCATCGATAATGATTTGATGTGTACGGAACGCACGTTTGGTTTCGATACTGCGGTTAGTATAGTTACTGAAGCAATTGATAGATTACGCACTACAGGGCAGTCTCATAAACGTATAATGATAGTTGAAACAATGGGACGAAACGCCGGCTGGATAGCGCTGCACGGCGGTATTGCTGGTGGAGCTGATAGCATATTAATCCCCGAGCACCCTTATGATATCAAGCAAGTCGCTAAGGTATGCCAAGAACGCATGGGCGCGCTGCACTTTTCAATCGTGGTTGTCGCTGAAGGCGCAAGGCCTGCCGACGGAGATATATGTGTACGTGAAACAATAAGCGATAGCCCAGAACCCAAACGACTTGGTGGTATTGGTGAACAACTAAAGCACGAGCTATCGACTTACGTGGACGCGGAAATTCGTGCCACTACACTCGGGCATACCCAACGTGGAGGCTCACCGACCTCTTTTGATAGGATATTTGCCACTAACCTAGGTAGTTATGCCGCTCGTTTAGTTGCCAGTAAACAGTTTAACTGCGCTGTCATTCTCAAAGGTAATCGGCTTTCACATGTGCCGTTAGAGCGTGTAGCAAATAAGACACGCTTTATTCCAGATGATGATCTTACCCTACAAACCGCAGTTGCCATGGGAATATGTTTTGGCACGAATGCGCTTAAGCATCCAAATATTTCTACGACGAATGAGCCTGAATAATATTCTTTAACTCCCCTGTTATGACATAAACATGGGTATAGCCAATTCTATGTAGCTGCTCTGCACTAAGAGCAGCCCGCACAGCACTGGCACAATGAAGATAAATAGGCCGTGAAAAATCAGGCTCCAGAGCCAACACTTTCATTTCAAGTACGCCACGGGGAATATTAATCGCGCCTGGTACAGACGATTCTTCATGTTCTGTTGGCTCTCGAACATCGATAAGCAGTCCATTGTCTTTATTACGCAACACTGCTGCAGTCTCACTATCAAAGTGCTGAACGTTAAGTTTTATTTGTTCAACAATTTGCGAAAGGGTTTTAGGCATATATTACTCATTAATAGTCATTACAATACAGCTATATTAAAGGATATATTTCCCACAACACAACACCCAATAGCTAGATCCCTATAGCAAGTACTACTGAAGCATGGCATGCGTACTATGTGCCGTTGCATGAAGTAACGCACTATTTTGGCTAATCAACAAACCTGAATCATTAGCCGATTCAACATTGCTCATCAACTGTAATTGAGGGATATCTAACAAAGTGACTTGACGACGTTGCACTTCAATTAACCCTTGTTGTTGCATATTGGTCAGCAAACGACTGATCGTTTCAATTGCCATTCCTAGATAGTTAGCAATATCGATGCGCGTCATACTTAAGGTTAATTGATGACTAGACAATCCGCGCTCTGCCAGGCGGGCTGATAAATCAAGCAAGAAGGCCGCAAGGCGCTGAGAAGATGTCATGCAATGAAAACTCATTGTTTGTTGTTGTTGTACCAATAGGCTTTTGCTCATATTAGATAGCAACTGCTGACGTCCTAACTCAGAACTGGCTAATAAGGCATTAACAGAGTTCAAACTGATATAACATACGCTGCTCGTTTCAAGAAAAGTAATCGTTTGCGCATGCTTGCGCTGAGCGAAACCATCTGCACCAATCAAGTCACCAGGAAAACAAAATTCAACAATTTGCTCTTCAGCGTTTACAGATGATATGCACGCTTTAGCAGAGCCAGAACGCATTATGTACAACGCATTAAATGCATCGCCAGCACAAAACAATTTATCGCCTCGATGATAAATTTTATGAGTCAAGACAGGTATATTGTTTTTATAACCAATTTGCTCGGCATTTTCCGTGCAGTTTCTTGATAGAGCGCAATGTTCACATGTTGGGCTTTGTTTAAAATGTGCTTGAGTCATGCTGGTATCCTTTTGGGCTGAAAGAAAAAGCGTGCGTTACTTTTCATTATAATAGCCAACACCACCTATCATGAGATATGCGGTGTTGTGCGTAAAATATTTCGGTTTATACCTAAAGATATGTATTGCTAGGTTTAGCAGGGATCAAACAAAATGATATTTGTGATTGTACGGATTGACTCAACAGTCCATTAAGCAACAGGCGGAAACAGCAAAATATTACTCGTTACCCTGCCCTTGTTGCTTAACGTTTGGTCTCTATTTTTGATTAAGAATGGAGCTGCTTAGGCAGTTGATACATATTACTGTTTTGCTCCCAAGGGGCATGCTCTCGCAGATTTTGCAACATCGTTTTAGTCACTAATACGATACCATTAAGACTGATACGAAACCCCCTAGCACGGTCTTGATCGTGATCGACGCCTATTTTCATTCCACTTGGAATAGAACACCCCTCAGCAATAATGGCCCTATTGATATCCACATCGCGGCCTATTTCCACGTTAGGCAGAATAACGGATTCATTGATATTACTGTATGAATGCACACGAACATCAAAAAACAACAGTGAACGATCGATGGTTGCGCCTGAAATAATGCATCCGCCAGACACCATAGAGTCCGTGGCGATTCCTCTACGATTCTCATTATTAAAGACGAATTTTGCTGGTGGCGATTGTTTTTGGTATGTCCATATAGGCCAAGATTCATCGTAAATATCAAGCTTAGGCGTGACATCGATGAGATCAATATTGGCTTGCCAAAAAGCATCCAAAGTACCCACATCTTTCCAATAAGGACGCGTTTGCGTAACCGTATCTCTAAAACGGAACGTATGCACTTCACTGTTCGCAATGCATTGGGGCACAATGTCATGACCAAAATCATGCTTCGAATCCAATATCTGTGCATCTTTTTGCAACTCATTGATCAGAAAGTCAGTACTGAATACATATATACCCATTGACGCTAACGCCATAGAAGGATCATCTGGCAGTGAACTAGGATCGGCGGGCTTTTCTCGAAAGTTCATCACTCGCCCCGTATCATCTACTTCCATAACCCCGAATGCATTTGCCGCTTCACTGATGGGAACTTCTATTCCGCCTATGGTTAAATCAGCTCCGCTTTGCACATGCTGAGCCAGCATGTCGGCATAATCCATTTTATAAATATGATCCCCCGCAAGAACAAGCACATATTTAGACGCTTGTTCTTCAATAAATGCAATATTTTGGAATAGCGCATCTGCAGTGCCTTGATACCAACTGGTTGAGCATTGCTGTGTGGCGGGCAGTAATTCAACAAATTCTCCCATATCTCGATTCAAGTGGCTCCAACCTTGAGATAAATGGCGCAGTAAAGAATGCGCTTTGTATTGAGTGACAATACCGATTTGTTTAATCCCTGAATTGACACAATTTGATAACGAGAAATCGACGACTCGAAATTTTCCTCCGAAATGCAGTGCTGGTTTAGATTGACTCTCTGTTAATTCACACAGTCTTGTACCTTTTCCCCCTGCGAGCACTAATGCCAATGTGTCCTTAGTTAGTTGACTAACGTACCTAGATGTTGCAGTAACCATTTAGAGACCTCCATTAATTTTGCTAAAACGCACCATTTATAAGGTAAGGCTTTAATTATTAAACCACCTACTTAGCGCTTAAAACACTAGGATATCAATCAGGCTAATCGAAAAATTGACCTTCATCATCAAATTAGCTTTTTAGTCAAATAACCTGAAAAATACATATAGAAAAAACACTATATATGGATAAATTTATTTACCCAACAGTTGATTCTAAAACTGCGTTTAACATAAAATAAAATTTGACGCTATGTTGTTGCTTTTGCGCAATAAATTACGCCTAAAGTTGAAGAGATAAAATGTAAAAAAAGATTACAATTGTAATTGACTAATAAGCGAAAGGCTTTTAACAGATCTATCCAATCACTTTTTGACTTGGATTTTTAATCCAACGTGCTTTGAGCAACTTAGTGCCTGTTTTCTTCAAACCCAAGAAGTTGGGGAAATTATCGCTGCTTTTATGGCCAGATTCATATCGCGCGGTTAACTCAAGGAACAATGCTACAAATGAAGACCAAACGATAGGAGCATACAGTGAACATTCAACGGATCGTTAAACGTAAAATCAGGCGTTGTTACCTCGTCTATTTCACTATTACGCTAACTTTAATATCGCTTCTTTGGTTGTACCTGTTTTCAAGTGCACAAGAGCAGTCTAATGCACAGCGCCTTTATAATATATCCAGTCAGCAAACCTCATTGGTGCACAATATTGCGGTGAATTTATTGCGTTATAACCATCTCGAGAGTTCTCAAGAAAAAGTTACACTTAGACGAAAAACCACGGTTTTAATAAAATTACTCGAAGAAAACCATACTTACCTTGCCCACACAGCATTGCCTAAAACGGTCTTTGCTGAGCAAAAATCTTCTTTATATGACCTTTTTAATGGAGATGAGGTTAACGTTAATACGCTTACCACTAAATTCTTTCGCTACGCTCAAGATGTGCTCGAGATAAATTCTACCACGGCTAATATTACTAACAGTATTTTACCCGACGCATATTATGCACTCACTAAGCGGTTATCTATGGCTGAGATCCAATTTCAGCACAATTTATTGCAAGGTAACCATAATATGTTCGAGGTCAGCATAATTGCCAGTATCGTCAGCTTATTGCTGCTTATTATCACCGTCATTGTCATCATCAACCCTATTGAAAAATTATTATTTAGATTTATTGATAGATTTATCAATAACACCAAACATACCCTGCATGTAGACCGCCTCGCGGGCATGGCGAGTAAGTCTAAATCTCAGTTTTTATCCAATATGAGTCATGAACTGCGTTCGCCTATCAGCGGTATGTTTGGCATGGTAGAACTGGCCCAACAAGAACGCGATCCGGCAAAACAACACGCTTACTTGCAAAAAGCGCAAAAATCTGGACATCAGTTGTTATCACTGGTGGATGAAATTCTCGATATCTCCCGTATCGAAGCAAAAGTTTTGACCTTTGAATATATTGAATTTGAATTAATTAAAGTGCTAGATAATGTTATATCGCCCGTGACTTCAAGCGCAGGGAAAAAAGGCTTGGAGTTCTATTTCGATTCCCCTAGTACGTTACCTGACTTTGTAGTGGGTGACCCTATGCGGTTGTCTCAGGCATTGCGTAATATTCTTAACAATGCGGTCAAATTCACCGTCGATGGACGCATTTCAGTTAGTATTGAATTAGCTATCGTAGATAAAAAATACCTATTGCATATTTTTGTCAGTGATACCGGTATCGGCATCGAGGAAGACCATCATCATTGGGTCTTTGACAAGTTTACCCAAATCACTATCGGTGAGAATGGCTCTGTTAGCGGAGCTGGTTTAGGCCTAACTATCGCCAAGGAGTTCGCTGAAGGTATGGGAGGAAGCCTGACGCTTAGCAGCGTCATTGGAAAAGGCAGTACCTTTAAGTTATCTGTTCCGCTTGGTAAAAGTGATAAAAAAACAGAAGATATGAGTAAAAAGAATGCCCATAGTAAGACCATCAAATTTGCCGTCATTGATGATTTAGAAACGAGCCGATTATATATTTCCAGTATTCTTCGCAACGAAAATTTCGAAGTGGATGTATTTGAATCAGCAAGCAAATTTTTATTGAAGAAAGACGCGATTCTCGACTATGCAGGCCTGATAATCGACATACATATGCCTGGGTTTAACGGTTACGAATTGGCCGAAACTATTCAGGCCATGTTTGATAAAAGCACCCCACCCTTTATCTTTGTTTCAGCGTCTCCTGAATCAATAAATCAGGAAAAAATTAAGTTTGTTGATGTTTGGCAAGCTTTTGCTAAACCATTGGATAAAAATCTTTTTATCGATTCGATCCGCATTTTAGCCAACAAAAATATTTTAAAAACGGAAGCGTTTAAGCCTGCCAAAGTACTATTGGTAGAAGATGAACCAATCAATGCTGAGGTCGTTAAGACCATGTTAGAAAGCAGTGGGCATGAAGTCGAAGTCGCTAATACTGGTTCGCTAGCAATTGAACTGGCAATAACTAAAAAATTCGATTTAATCTTAATGGATATTAACTTACCGGATATAAGTGGCATCGAAACCACCAGGGTTATTAGGGCTAAGGGTGTGCAGGCGGAAATCGTCGCGCTAACTGGCAACGCCTACGAAGAAGATAAACTAAGAACGAAAGAGGCAGGCATGGCCTATCACTTAGTGAAGCCCGTTATGTATCATGAGTTAAATAACGTGATAAAACTGGCGCTACGCGCGCCAGAATAGGTTGACCTAAATTATAACCAATTAGTTAATTTAACACCTATGCCTAAACGTTCTGTGTGATGGTTATAATATATTAAGCTTTCTCCGTAGCCATTAAAGTACTCAATGTAGCCACGCAAGTGTTTGGTAATCGGAAAGGTCCAGCCTAACTGAATAGCTCCGCGATTTTCACTTCTGAAGTTATTTCTAAAGATTAGCTCTAGTGTTTGGTGGTCTGAAATATTCCACAAGCCCCCTATTTCACCATACCCCATATAGCGCTCAATAAATGGGTTGTCATCACCACTTGAATCATCTGGCGTTATTTTCTGATCTTCTGGGATGCGCCACCAAGTCCGCAGACCCCAAGTAACATTGGCATTTTGCGCAAAGGTTACACCGCCAATGATTCGATTCCAACTGCGGGATAAATCTCCTGTTTGACCATTAGACTGGTGGTTTAATGAAACATACGTTTGCTCGATTGGCAGGCCAAGAAGTGACCATGTCCGACTATAGTTAAAAATAATTTCTGGTTCGTAGTTAGTTTCTCTAAAAGGCGCCGATATTTCACCGTTATACGCTTGCCAATAACTTATCGCAGTAAAGGCAACTTGCACATCTAGCCCATCCCACATAAGGTTTTCGACAGCCAAATACTTTAGCGATATTTGAAATTTTGCTTCGCTATCTTGATACTTTTCGGCTTTTGAATCCCCAACATAGGGACGTTTACTGATATTCGCAAACGTAATCGGTAGAAGGTAGTTTGGTTTGTGAGGCAATAATGCAAATGGATTCAATGACGCGCGGTGTTCAAGGCGGTCCCGTTTGCGCACTCTGTTATCATTGTTGCTTGAACAAATAGCACGTAACTCACCTAATGTGATGCTATCGTCAGAAAGCTCAATTTGTTTGAGCATGCATTGCTCGATGGTTTTTTGGCCTGTCCCCAACTGTTGGGCGATGGCGCCTGCCGATGTGAACGCGAGCGCACATGAAAGCGTATAATTTATGATTGGTTGCACATGAAATACCTGAGTAAAGTTATCTACCTAAAAACATTATCTTGCAGGTATCACCTGCTTGTACCAGTGTTCAGCATACTTGAGCATAAATATTATGCCATAAAAAAGGCACTCATATGAGTGCCTTAGATAAGAAGATGGTCTTCGCATTCACTGATAAAAACAGTAAAGACGAATAAAAAGACTATTTTGTGATGGCTATTTTTACTGTTGCCGTTACATACGCTTCGATACGACGGTTTTTCTGATTGGCTTGAGGCGTATTAGCGTTATCTAATAACTTCGTTTCGCCATAACCAACCGCTTCTAGACGTGAGCCTTCAATGGTGTATTTTTCCATCAAATATTCACGTACTGCATTTGCACGTTCAACAGACAACTTCATGTTGTATTCGTCGGTGCCAGGTGCAGATGCATAACCTTCGATAACTGCATCTGTACTGCCATAACGACGCATAAAATCAACAAAATCTTCAACGCTGGCCACATCAATGTTTTTCACCTTGCTCGAGTTATTATCGAACAATATTTTCAATGACATCGTCAATGACTCTTCGGTAAAGACACTACAGCCCTTAGCATCAACTTTATCGTTTATAGGCGTATTGGCACACTGGTCCATTGTGTCAGCTACACCATCATTATCACTATCGATACTAAGTGCACAGCCATCAGAGTTTACTGCCACCCCATATGGCGTGTTCGGGCAAAGATCGCGTTGGTCGATAACACCATCTTTATCTGAATCTTTGCTAACGTTTTGTGAACCTGAATTACCAAAGCTATAAGCCACACCTAATTTTGCACTGTATTCAGGGTTGCCTTGACCGAAGTCATAATAACCAGCAAGCTCAGTGACTACTTTCCATTTATCATTTAACGTCCAGTGCGCACCTAAACCTAAATCAGCCATGCGATAGCTTTCATCTAAATGTTGGTTCTTCAAACCACCAAAGATGTAATAGTTACTCTGGTCAATAAAATAAAGGGCATCGACACCGATACGTTCGCCGGTAATGTTACCGCTGCCACGTTCTGCATCTAGGTCAAGTTTGGCGAACTCGAAACGAAAACCCCAATCAGGATTTAGCTTCATACCAATTTCCGCGCCCCACCCCATTCCACTGTCGTAAGCGGTATTTGGTTCGAATTTCTCTGGGTAAACTGAGTAATACTCACCAAAGAGTGCGCCCCAGATTTCTTTTTCTGATGACTCTTGAGCATTGGCAAACGAACCTATGAAGGCAAGAGATACAGCGAGTGCAAGTGTGTGTTTCTTCATTTTATTCTCCATTAAATATTTATGATTTTTTATATTATTAGTTTCGCTCACAGCGAGGGCATTTAAGCGAATAATTTGATCAATAGACGAGGCCCTAGCAAAATTAGTCACATTATTTTTATTTATTTTTCCCCGGCAGCAATTTTCTAAATGGAACCAAAGCGCCGATCACTATCCCTATTAATAATGTGCTTAAAATAAGGAGTAAACGCGGCATAGAGAAATCCCAAAATAGGAAGCTTACATAATCTAATTGCATATTTTGTAGGACGAAAATCACAAACAAAACGGCTAGTGCTAGATAAGCATATTGTCTTTTACTCATTGGTTATTCCTTCGAAAATGCGCACATATGCGCTCACATAACGTTATTAGCTAATAGACGTTAGGTATTTTGATAAAGTCACATTCTGAAGGTTATTTAGATAAATATTTGTGCTGAGGTGATTAGGGCGGCTAAAGAGAAACTTCTGATTTTACTTTATCAAGGGCACGGTAGTAACGCATTTTACTGGCACTTAGCGCTAAACCTAATTGCGCGCTAATTTCTTCGAAAGAACATTCCAACACGGCTTTCATTACCACTATTTCTCTGTCAACAGGGTCGAGATTCACCAGCATTTTCTCTGTAGCACCAAGATCTAGCTCTTCTTCTGTTTCTGGCTCTTCCTGATTTAATAGATGACTAATATCGTCGACTCGCTTCTTTTCACGTAAGACGTCCATGGCCGTATTACGTGCAATGGTCACAACCCAAGGGAAAAATTTATCGTGCTCTTTCAGTTGCTCTAATTTATGCCACGCAGTCATAAACGTATCTTGCAAAACATCATCGACTAAAGAGGGGTTGTACGATACTTTCGCCGCAATATAGGCTGCTATTTTAGCTTGATAGCGGCCATACAATTTAGCAAACGCCAACGATGCATCGCCGCGGCGCTGCAAAGTACGTTTAACTAATTGAATATCTGTTAGATGCTGCAAATCAGTCAAACCTTACATTATTGCTAATGTATGGTCAGGCCGTCTAAAAATGATTTATTGTCGATGACCTTTAAGGTTTCATCATTGGCACGGATAATCGTCACCACCGCAGTAATTTCGACGATTTCACCTTTGATACCGGCTTTAGTCGTAACGGTATCCCCTACTTTCACAGTATCTGATACGTATAAAGAGTAAATAATATTTTGCGAAGCTTCGCGACTACCCAAACCTAAAGATATCGCAGTGCCAACCCCGAGCGTTGCCAGTGCAATAGCAATAATAGTATCCAGCAGCACCGTATCAATATCTAGCTGGTTGATGGTCAAAGACAGCGTTAAAATCGCAACCAAGCCATACGCTGCTTTCGATAGCGGACGAGCGAAATCAAAATCAGCCGCTTTAGCTGCATTGAAAATAGCATTTTTAATCAGATTAGCCGCGGCGAGACCAAACAGCAAAATAAGTGTCGCAGCAATGATTTTAGGAATGAAACGTAGGAACTGATCCATTGTTTCGCCTAACTGTGATAGGCCCAGAGAGTCGGCAGCGGTCACAATAAAAATTAAAAAGGTTATCCAGAAAATAAGCATCGCTAAGGTACTTGAAACCGAAACTTGGCTACCGAACTTCGAAAGTTGCTGGTCTATACCTGTGGCTTTTGCAAGCTTATCTAGCCCCACTTTTTTCAATATAGAAAATACCGCAAAACGCAGGACTCTAGATATAAAATAACCAACCAGCAATATAATGGCTGCGGCAAATAGTGAGGGTATAAACGCGGCAACTTCCGCTAATAAGGTAGCAAGCGAACCCGAAACCGCTTCAAACCAGATACTGATGTTTTCGTTCATTGGGGTTTAACCTTTTTCTTTAAGAGTTTTTTACTGTGGCTCATCATTAAAGGGGCAAATAGAGTCAATAGCATAGAAAAAACACCGTGTACGCCAAGACGAACGAACTCTTTCGATTTTTCTTGTTTAAATACTTTTGCGGCTAGTGCCTCTGGTTCTGGGAGGATCTGATTGGACAGCACTTCCTCAGCGAGTTTTCGCTCAAACTCCTGATAATTCTCTTTACTCATGTATTTTCTCCTATTGGAAAGAGCATGTTGATAAGCGTTCCCATCAAAATGGATACTATCATTTGATGTTTACTTAAATACTGGACGGCCAACGGGTCTAGAAAGTCACATTATTAACGGTAAATTTTTTAATATCGTTACTCATTTACAAAATTACGTGAATAAGAATGACAAATGTGTGACTTTCTATTGTTTAATCACGTCTTATCTTAGCAATGTATGCATGCATGCAAGGTAAATTCTGTGTTCGAATATATAATAAAATTAAAAGCTTAGCTTCTTACTTACGAGAAATAACATGACTGTAGATATATTAATTTGGTTGGGAATAGCGTTTTGTGTGACTCAGTCAGCTATTTTTTCTGGTTTAAACTTAGCCTTCTTTAGCCTAAGTCGCTTGCAATTAGATGTGGAGGCCAAACAAGGTAATGCAAACGCGGCGGTGATCCTATCCATGCGCGAAGACTCTAACTTTTTACTTTCAACCATTTTATGGGGCAATGTATCAATTAACGTGCTGCTGACGTTATTGTCTGACTCCGTATTGGCTGGCATGTATTCGTTTATGTTTTCTACGATAGTCATTACATTTCTAGGTGAGATTTTCCCACAAGCCTACTTTTCACGTAATGCATTGCAAGTGGCGTCTAAACTGACTCCTATTATTCGTTTCTATCAGGTATTGCTATTTATTGTGGCGAAACCAACGGCGTTAATTTTAGACGGTTGGCTAGGTCGTGAAGGTATTACTTATTTTCGAGAGAAAGAATTAACCGCTATTATTAATGCCCATATCGAAGCTGATGAGACAGATGTTGAGCATGTGCAAGGTGTAGGCGCCCTTAACTTTTTGCAGATAGATAACATCACCGTAAATGAAGAAGGCGAAGTGATTGATCCTAAAAGCATGTTAACCATGCCCTGCAAACTCGATTTGCCCCTATTACCGGAACAAGGTAGTGAAGGTTTTACTGACTTCGTTGATGCGGTAAATGCGTCAGGTCATAAATGGGTTCTGCTACTCGATGAGCAGAAAAATCCGTTGCTTATGTTAGATGCTGATGGATTTATCCGCGCAACGTTAGTCGACAATGCTCCTTGCGACCCTTACAGCTTCTGCCATCGCCCCCTTATCATTGAAGATGAAAATTGTACCTTAGGCGATGCCATGCAACGTTTGAAGATTACGCAGGACATTGACGCCAGTTCTGATGAAGTACTGCACGCAGACGTTATAGTCGTTTGGTCTTCCCATTCACCTCGCTTAATCACAGGCGCCGATATATTAGGCCGATTACTCAAAGGAATTGGACGCCCCTCTTCACCTATTGATGCGCTGGAACAAAAAGTGAAAGAGGCATCGGCTGATTAAGGCACCGTTGCCTTCGGGCTACACTGTTATTCTAATATCTGATTGCATTATCGCACTGATATTCCTTGCCAGCACAAGGGTCATCAGTGCTCACTACCTCGTCGATAAACGCTTGTTGCAAAGGTAAAGTTTTAAAGGCATTAAGAACTAAGGCGCGATCATCAACTATTCTCATTTCCATTCGCTATCTATATGAAATAAAAGCTTTTTTTGATTTAACTAAGTTTGTAATCTATACTCGTCGAATTAGTTGATAGATAAGCCAAATGCGTGCTTATTAGAGTTTGTTTATAGGTGAAATTATGCTGCGCAGTAAAAAAGTCATATCTGCTTTAAATGAGGTGTTAACCGGCGAACTCACGTCGATTAACCAGTATTTTCTGCATGCTAGAATGTATAAAAATTGGGGCTTAAACGCCTTGGACAAAAAGTGTTATAAAAAGTCCATCAAAGATATGAAACAAGCCGACGCGGTCATTGAACGAATACTTTTTTTACAGGGGCTGCCGAACTTACAAATGCTCGGTAAATTGCTTATTGGCGAAGAAACCGAAGAAATGCTGCAATGTGATATGACATTTCAGTTGGCTCAGATCCCCGTTTTAAAAAACGCCATTAGCTTGTGCGAACAAGAACAGGATTATGTCTCCCGCGAATTGTTAGAAGATATTTTAGAATACGAAGAAGACCATTTAGATTGGTTAGAAACTCAGCAATATCAAATTTCGAATATGGGCTTACAGAACTATCTTCAAGCTCAAGTTATTGAAGGAGAAGCCTAATGCAAGGTAAAAGTAATGTTATATCGGGTTTAAATGCCCTGCTCGCTTATGAACTGGCAGCCATGGATCAATACTTTGTACATTCTCAAATGTATCTAGATTGGGGCTTGCATAAACTTTATGAACGCATTAATCATGAATTTGACGATGAAAAAGGCCATGCAACTAAACTGATAGAACGGATATTGTTTCTTGAAGGTACACCAAACATGGTTGACCGTGATGGGCTAATTATCGGTACCGACGTACCTTCTATGCTTGAAAGCGATTTGCGGGTTGAGTATGTGGTGGGTGATAAACTCAAAGAAGTGATTGCTGTAGCTGAATCAGAGCAAGACTACGTTACACGCGACATATTGATGGTGTTATTGGATGATACCGAAGTGGATCATGCCCACTGGTTAGAGCAACAACTCGGCCTAATCAAGCGTATTGGATTGTCTAACTATTTGCAGTCACAAATGTAAATTTTGTTTAATGATGTATAAAAACGCCTAACCAGCTTGCTGATTAGGCGTTTTTTTATACTTATTTTTTATCAAGTTAAGCAAATCTAATTAATAATGTGTGTCAAAGTTAAAAAACAACCGCTTCTCGTCTAACGTAGCCGGATTAACAAAAAGTAAAACTAACTGCCAACGCATATCTCGCTCACTGCATGCCCCTAAGAAAAAAAGATATTTAGCAGTTGTCATACCATCTTCGGTTGAGGAGGCTGTATTAATCAAAGCTGTTTGGCCCATATACATATTGATGCCTTGAATATAACTCTGCTGCAAGGTGTACTGACTGGGATAAGCCAGTTCGATATTTATTTCCTCTTCCACTTCAGCTGTTCGTAAAAGACGCCCACTAAAATCCAGTCCTTGTATTGAAACAACGCAAGTTTGCGTTTCGAACAACTGACACTGTGTTCCTTTTTGTTGCTGAACATTTTTGACGGAATATAGGTAAGTAAAACATATTAATAATAAAATTAAGGCGAATGGCCAAAAACGAGCAATAATTAAACGATTCAAGAGCAGCTAATTTAGTAACTTGATTTGAATCAATTTTGCAATATAGAAACTGAGCTTACAAGTGAGTTTGTGCCTATCTTTTTGAGCATATTTTGATTATTATACGTGGGTTAATAACATGCTAATTTTGCGTATGGGTATAGATAACTTCGGTTAATGTGCACATACACAAAACCAACATGTTTTAGGACACACACGAGATACTCATACATCCTTATTGAAGTGGAAGATTCATTAAAATGAGCGAAGCTATTCAAGTACACCCTGAGTACAACTACAAAGTTGTGCGTCAGTTTGCAGTTATGACGGTCGTCTGGGGCATCATTGGCATGTCGTTAGGCGTGTTTATTGCAGCCCAATTATATTGGCCAGCCTTAAATTTCGATACACCTTGGTTAACGTTCTCACGTTTGAGACCATTACACACTAACGCGGTCATTTTCGCGTTCGGTGGCTGTGCATTGATGGCAACCTCATTTTATGTGGTTCAGCGTACCTCTCAGGTACGTTTATTCAGTGATAAGTTGGCTTCGTTTACCTTTTGGGGTTGGCAAGCTGTCATTCTTTCGGCTGTTGTTACCCTTCCAATGGGATTAACATCAACTAAAGAATATGCAGAATTAGAATGGCCAATCGATATTATGATTGCCTTAGTCTGGTCTGCTTATATGATCAACTTCTTCGGCACTATGATTATCCGAAAGGTGTCGCATATTTATGTTGCCAACTGGTTCTTTGGTGCATTTATATTAACCGTATTAGTCCTGCATGTTGGTAACAGCATGGTAGTGCCAGTATCGCTGTTTAAATCGTATTCGATTTATGCTGGGGCAGTAGATGCCATTATGCAGTGGTGGTACGGACATAACGCGGTAGGCTTCTTCTTAACAGCTGGTTTCTTAGGGATGATGTATTACTTTGTGCCTAAACAAGCGGGTCGCCCAGTTTATTCTTATCGTTTATCAGTCGTGCATTTCTGGGCACTGATTTCACTGTATATTTGGGCTGGTCCTCACCATTTACATTACACTGCTTTACCAGATTGGACTCAATCTGTCGGCATGGTTATGTCAATTATCTTATTCGTTCCTTCTTGGGGCGGTATGATAAACGGCATCATGACGCTATCAGGTGCATGGCATAAGCTTCGCACTGACCCTATATTACGTTTCTTAGTGGTTTCACTGTCGTTTTACGGTATGTCGACTTTTGAAGGCCCTATGATGGCAATCAAAACGGTTAATGCGCTTTCTCATTATACTGATTGGACTATCGGTCACGTTCACTCTGGTGCGCTAGGTTGGGTTGCGATGGTATCGATTGGTTCTATTTACCACTTGATCCCCGTATTGTTCAATAAACCTAAAATGCACAGCATCTATCTAATCAATGTTCACTTCTGGTTGGCGACAATTGGCGTGGTGTTGTACATCGTCGCAATGTGGATGTCAGGTGTATTGCAGGGTCTAATGTGGCGCGCAGTTAACGCTGATGGCACATTAACCTATAGCTTTGTGGAAGCGTTAGAGGCTTCTAAACCTTTCTACTTCGTACGCTTTGTAGGCGGTATATTTGTAGTTGTTGGCATGCTTATCATGGCTTACAACTGCTACATGACAATCCGCTCTAAGTCTGAAGAAGAAACATCTCCTTTAGACGCCGAAGTACAACCAGCGTAGGAATAGTTTAGATGAAAAACGCACATGAGTTAGTAGAAAAAAACGTTGGTTTATTGACCATTTTAATCCTGGTAGCCATTAGTTTTGGCGCTATGGTTGAAATTACTCCGTTAATGTTTCAACAACAAACAATGAAACCTGTAGATGGACTTGAGCCCTATACTGCCCTGCAAATGGAAGGTCGTGATATCTATATTCGCGAAGGTTGTGTTGGCTGCCATAGCCAGATGATCCGTCCATTTCGTGCCGAAACTGAACGTTATGGCCATTACTCTGTGGCAGGCGAATCAGTTTGGGAACATCCATTCCTTTGGGGTTCTAAACGCACCGGACCTGACTTAGCACGTGTTGGTGGTCGCTATAGTGACGAATGGCACCGTGTTCATTTAAGAAATCCGCGTGACGTGGTACCTGAATCAAACATGCCTGGTTTCCCTTGGTTGTTTGAAAACCAACTGACAGGCGACCTGACCGCTAAAAAACTAGCTGTATTTCGTGATTTTGGTGTTCCTTACACCGATGAAGATATTGCGGGAGCTAAAACAGCAGTTGAAGGTAAATATGAGATTGATGCACTGGTTGCATACTTGCAGTCTCTTGGAACAGCGTTGAAGTAATATGGATTACGCAATCACTGGAACCATATTTACCTTAGTCGTGTTTATTGTATTTATAGGTATTGTTATTTGGGCCTACAGTAAAAAATCAAAAAAAGGCTTCGACGAAGCCGCTAATTTGATTTTTGCTGATGAGGACAAGGACAAAAAAGAAAAGCGGGAGTCAGGCACACATGAGTAGCTTTTGGAGCATATGGATCACAGTTATTACACTGGGAACAATTATTGGATGTTTTTTGTTATTGCGTTGGTGTTTAAGTAACCAAACAGGCGTAGCCGAAGGCGATGACATGCATCATGAATTTGATGGCATCATTGAGATCAATAATCAGCTGCCACGTTGGTGGACGATTATGTTTTACGCCACTATTGTTTGGGGTTTCTTGTACTTTCTGCTTTACCCTGGTTTGGGTAGTTTTGAAGGTTTGCTTGGTTGGAAAAGTTCAAACCAAGATATCCGTTCATTAGCGGAGTCGGACGCAGCGCGCATTGCAGCAAAAGAAAATGGTGAAATTGTGCAATATGACCGTGAATTAGATTTTGCGGAAGAACGTTTTGCACCTATTTTTGCAGCCTATGCTAAGCAACCAATTGAAAAATTGGCCCATGATCCCGAAGCACTCAAAGTTGGTCAGCGTTTGTTTAGTCAAAACTGCTCTCAGTGTCACGGTTCAGATGCACGTGGTCAGCGAGGCTTCCCTAACTTAACAGATAATGACTGGTTATATGGCGGTACGCCTGCCAAGATAACCGAAACCTTGACCCTAGGCCGTCAGGCTGCCATGCCAGCTCAGCTTGCTTCAATGGGTGAGCAAGGCATAGAGGAAGTCGCTGCTTACGCATTAAGCCTAAGTGGTCGTCAAGTTGATCCCGATTTAGCGGAAAAAGGTAAAGCCCGTTTCGCCATCTGTTCAGCTTGTCATGGTCCAGATGGTAAAGGTAACCAATTAGTTGGTGCACCTAATTTAACGGATAACATCTGGTTATACGGTGGCAGTCATAAAGCCGTAACTGAAACGTTAACTTATGGTCGTAACGGTGTAATGCCATCTTTCAAGAAAACCTTGGGCGATGAAAAAATTCACTTGGTTGCAGCATATGTTTACAGTTTATCGCAAGATAAGTAACCTCGTTTTCGGTTAGAATAAGCCTCGCTTCGGCGAGGCTTTTTTATATTCATTTTTTATTTAAGGTTGTTATGTCCCCTTCTTCTGAACCGTCGATTACGGATACCCCAAAATGGTACAAGCAGTTCTGGCCATGGTTTCTTATTACCATACCTGTGTGTTCCATGATTTTAAGTTTTAATATGCTGCGCTTTGCTTTGGTCGGGCAAGATACTATGGTGGTCGATGATTATTACAAGCAAGGAAAATCTATTAACCTCAGCCTTGAAAAAGTACAAGAAGCTAAGATGCGTGGTATGCAAACAGAGCTAACCGTAAATCAACAACAAATCAGTTTACGCTTCATTGATGGCGCCCCACCAAGCGGCGCGGCGTTACGTTTGTCTTTTTATCATGTGACTCAGGAACCCAAGGATCAGACGGTTGATTTATTCCGTGATGCTAATGGCGTTTATCGCGGTAGTGCAGAGAACGATTTGACCGGAAAGTGGCAGATTGCTCTCACACCTCATGACCAAGAATGGAAAATTCAGCAAACACTTTCTCTACCTCAAGAAGACAGCATAGCTTTTAATCCCTAATGAAAGATTCCTCTCCTTGCTACCACTGCGGTTTACCCGCAGTTGATGGTAATACTTATCACGCATTGGTATTAGGCGAACAACGTATTATGTGTTGCCCTGGCTGCCAAGCTGTTGCTGAAGCAATTGTTGACAATGGGTTAGATGATTACTATCGCTTTCGAACTGAACCTAGTGTTAAAGCGGACGATAATCTGCAAGATACCCTTGCGCAGTTATCTATTTTCGACGAGCAAAGTATTCAACAAGACTTTGTTATTCATCAAGGCGACATCAGCGAAATCCAACTGAGTTTAAGTGGTATCAGCTGCGCTGCTTGTGGCTGGCTGATTGAAAAACAGTTAAGTAAATTAGCTGGTATCAAACAAGTATCAGTCAATGTTACTGCCAACCGGGCGTTGATCACTTGGTATACCAGTGCGCTGAGTTTAAGCCAGATTATGGCGTCGATAGAGCGCATTGGCTATAATGCAAGTCCTTTTCAACAAGAACAACACGAAGCATTATTTCAAAAAGATCACAAAACTCAACTCAAGCGTATCGGTCTCGCTGGGTTAATGACCATGCAAGTTATGATGCTTGCCATAGGCGTGTATTTCGATTTATTCGGTGATTTAGAGCCACAAACAAGCTCATTTTTTAACTGGGTCAGCTTAGTTTTGAGTACACCTGTGGTGTTTTACTCTGGCGCAGGGTTTTACCAAAGTGCTTATAAAGCCTTAAAGAGCCGCACTGTGAATATGGATGTTCCCGTATCTATTGCCTTGTTAGCCACCTATTTTTCTGGAGTTTGGGCAACCGTATTCGAACAAGGTCAGGTGTACTTTGAATCTGTTTGTATGTTTATATTTTTACTGTTGGTTAGTCGTTTCATTGAACATCAGGCTCGGCATAAGGCTGCGCAAATATCTGCTAATATGCTGCAGTATATACCGTTAACAGCAAACCTATTGGTTAACGATGAACTACAACCTACCTTGGCTAGAACCCTAAAAATCGACGATATTATCTTGGTTAAAGCGGGTGAAACGATCCCAATCGATGGCATGGTGTTGCGCGGCAGTGCCCAAATTGATGAGTCTTTACTGACTGGGGAATTCTACCCAATAGACAAAGGCGTAGATGACTTAGTATACGGCGGAACAATTAATAAAAGTGGTACCTTGACCATCAAAGTCACCTCGCAATTTAAATACGCATTAGTCAATCAGATTGCACGCTTGCAAGAACAAGCGATGGCCAATAAGCCGAAAATTGCGACCATGGCCGATCAGTTTGCCCAGTACTTCGTGTTGGCAGTATTGGTCTTTTCACTTGGTAGTTTTGTATTTTGGTGGTGGCAAGGGAATCCAGATGCGTTTTGGATTGCTATTTCAGTGCTTATCGCAACCTGCCCGTGTGCTCTTGGTTTAGCGACACCATCTGCCCTATCCTTTGCCATGGCAAATCTAAACAAGCAAGGTGTGCTGCTCAAACGTTCAGACGTATTGGAACAACTAACTCAAGTCGATCATATCGTACTTGATAAAACAGGTACGCTGACCGAAGGTAAAATATCTATCTCGGCTATCCATAATATCTCAGATTACGGCGATGAAACATTGTTGCGCTATGCGCACAGTGTAGAGCAATTCTCAGAGCATCCTATTGCGCGAGCATTTAACGATAGTCCAGTATTCCCTAATGTCACTGAATTTTGCTTTACCTTAGGTGAAGGTGTAAGTGCCACAGTAAACAAAAAACATGTAGCATTATTTGCAACTCATCGTGTTACAGCAGATAACGCAATACCGAATACCCTGAACAATTGCAGCATTGTTATGCAAATTGATAAACAGTTCGTATGCGGATTTGAATTAAGTGACACCCTTCGCCCCGACGTGAGCGACATGCTGCGACGTTTAAGCCGCAAAGACATCACTTTGCTTAGTGGCGATAACGAGAAAAACGTACAGCAAGTCGCAAATAACCTTGGCATTTCTAAATGGTTAGCTCAGCAGTCGCCGCAACAAAAATTGCTTTTCGTGCAAACATTGCAAAAACAATATCATAAGGTGTTGATGATTGGTGACGGTATCAATGATGCGCCAGTTTTAGCCCAAGCTGACGTTGCGGTAACCTTAGGAGCGGGGGCTGACTTGGCCAAGTCCTCAGCTGATATCATTTTACTTAAAAATGCCTTGGGTAAGTTACCAAACTTATTTTCTGTCGCTCATCGATGTAAACAGAAAATCAGGCAAAATATGGCTTGGGCCTTAGGATACAATATTTTAGTGTTACCCTTAGCTGTCAGCGGTATATTGACTCCTTGGATGGCAGTTATCGGCATGTCGTTTAGTTCTCTCATAGTGGTCGTCAATTCAGTACGACTGCTTAAGTAAATACGCAAGGGAAATTCATGAGCATTATTTATATATTGATCCCATTGGCCATTATTATTGTTTCGCTCGCTATTGGGATCTTCTTTTGGGCCGTAAAGAGTAATCAGTTTGACGATTTAGAGCGTCATGGTTATAGCATACTGTTTGATGACGATATAAAACCCAATGAAAAAAAATCAGCGCCAGACGCCCCAAAAGTAAACGTTCTAAAAGACGATGAACAGCCTTAGTATTTTATCGGCCTTTTTGATTGGTTTAGCTGGCAGCGTGCATTGCTTTGGCATGTGTGGTGGCGTGGTAAGCGCATTCAGTTTTGCTGTGCCTAAAGGCGGTAAGCAGTGGCCCTACGTACTCACTTATAATATAGGACGCATTGCCAGTTATGCCCTACTCGGCGCTGTTACCGGTTATTTTGGCAGTATGCTCGAGCGAAGTGATACGCTGGGGGGAATTCCTGTGTTACAAACTATCAGCGCATTATTTCTTGTCGCCATGGCTTGTTATGTGGGTAATTGGTGGCGCGGATTACACTACTTAGAGCGAGCAGGTAGCAAATTATGGCGTCATCTGCGACCCTTATCTAAATCATTATTACCGTTCAAAAACCCTCTATACGCGCTGCCTTATGGAGTAATATGGGGTTGGTTACCCTGTGGCCTAGTCTATTCTACGTTGACTTGGAGTCTCGCCAGTGGAAGTGCGTCGAATGGCGCATTGATCATGTTGTTTTTTGGCTTGGGGACCCTGCCAGCTTTAGTCGTTATGGCTGCGGGAGTCGAATCCCTTAAAAAGCTACTCGCCAATGCGAAAACACGTCAAATAGTTGCTTTATGCTTACTCGCCTTTGCTGTTCAGATGCTCTGGCGTGCTTACGCTTAACACAGTACGGTACTGTTAATTTACCGCAGTTCGCTAAGCATCTTTAATTTGACAACTTTTTCTTTCAACTGATGAAAATAACTTGCGTTAAATCAGCAAAATAGTAACTTGGATGGCAAAATTAACATTAGTTTCATACACTCAAAACGTCACATCAGCGACGGAGAATAACGATGAAATATCAAAAAATACTCGCAGTTATCGACCCTGAAGATGACCAGCAAAAATCACTGTTGCGCGCCATTGAAATCGCGCAAATAACGCAAGGCAAGATCACGGCATTTTTACCAATTTATGACCTGTCTTATGAAATGACCACGATGTTGTCTACTGACGAGCGTGAGAATATGCGCTTTGCAGTAATTGAAGACAGAACCGCTTGGTTAGCAGACCTAGTTGCCCCTATAGAGAAAGAAAGCGGCCTTAAAATTGATTTAAACGTCGAATGGCATAATCGCGCTTGGGAGAGCGTTATTTGCCGAGTCATAAAGCATGGTTACGATCTAATAGTCAAAGGCACGCAACTAAACGATACCTTAAAAGCCGTCATTTTTACGCCAACTGATTGGCATATTATGCGTAAAAGTCCTGTACCTGTACTATTAGTTAAGGATCACGATTGGCCGGTAGCAGGTAAAGTGCTTGCAGCCGTTAGTCTTGGGGTTGAAGATGATGAGCATACAGCCTTAAACGATTGTGTGACGCGCACTGCGAAAGCATTTGCAGAGTTATTGTCCTCAGAAGTGCATTTAGTCAATGCCTACCCTGGAACACCAATTAATATAGCGATTGAAATACCTGAATTTGACCCACAGATTTACAGTGATTCAGTTAAAGAGCATCACCAAAGTGCAATGTTACGTCACGCCCAAAAACACAATATTCCTGCCGGTAGTAGTCACATAGAAGAAGGCCTACCAGAAGACGTGATCCCCGCTTTAGCGGAGAAAATAGATGCAGAACTAGTTGTTCTTGGTACCGTGGGACGACAGGGAATTTCAGGAGTGTTAATTGGTAACACTGCTGAACATGTCATAGATAAATTAAACTGTGATGTGTTAGCGATTAAACCTGATGGCTACGAATCCCCGGTGGATTGTGCATAAACGTTCAGCTGCTTATAAATAACATATATTCCCCACAGGCGATGTTTTCATAGCGCCTGTGGCTACCTATCACAAAATCTTGTGTTTCATTTTGCGCTTAATCCATTGCTTAGCGCCCTTCTATAAGCGCTTACTGCTGGTACTAATGCCAATATCATAGCTAAACCAAGACCTAATAATACATATTGTAACACCGCGTCAGAATAGCCCAACGGACTGAGCAATAAACCGTATTGGGTCTGCACATAATCTGCTGATAACCATATGCATATATTTGTCATCAGGTAACCGATGATACATCCTGACAACGCAAGAAATATCGCTTCACATTCAATCATCAGCACAATCAAAAAAGCGTTTGCACCTAATGCTCGTAATACCGCTATTTCACGCTGCCTTTCATGAATAGAGGCTAACAACATGGTGAGCATGCCAAGCATTGCAGCAAATAAAATTAAACTTGAAACCAAACTCAAACTTGTCTCAACACCCTTCATTAGGTTCCACAACTCAGCCAGTGCCACACCCGGCAATATGGCTGACATAGGCGCTTGTTGATCAGTATTTATTACGCGCTGCACCTGTAAAGTCGAAATTTTGTTGGTTAACCCTAAATAAACCGCGCTGAGTTGAAGGTTGCTATCGATAACACTGTGTTGTGCATGGTCGTCTTCGTGAATATCGCTATTTATAGGCTCACTCGAATGCCTACTGATGGTGCGTGTTCCCGAAATGCTGTGCATCGCATCGATTGATTCAATTGGCACAAACACACTTTGATCGATCGGTGTTCCAGTGGCTTCTAACACACCGACTGCGATAAACGGAAATTGATTATGATGGGTAAAACTTACTTTGCCGGTACCATGTGCTAAGACGATTTCTTGGCCGAGTTGATATCCTAATTTTTGAGCTACAGTCGCGCCTAAGACCATATCTCTGGGCTGAGTGAAAGCATGTCCAAGCGCAAAGTCCACGGCATTTTTATTTCCATATCGAAAGTGCGTAAAATACTGATCTGTGGTTCCAACAACAGGAAATCCCTGATGGGAATCACCCAATGAGATGGGTATTGCCCACTTAACACTTTTAGCATCAGCTAATGTCAAATACTCATTCCAACTAATATTGCTGCTTGGGCTACCCACATGAAATACAGAAAACAACAATAGGTTCAGTTGGCTTGTTCTGGCACCTACGATAAGATCGACTCCAGAAACGGCGCGTTCAAAATTTTGCCGTACTTCGCCACGCAAATGTTCAACACTGAATAGCACAAACATACTCACCGCGATGGAAAAAACGGTTAATCCCGCCATTAATTTACGCGCCTTTACGCTGGCTAAGGTTAATCTAACTAACATCAGCCTCTCCATGCGCATAGTGTGCGTAGTGTGTATAGAGCGGCGAATTTAACGTATGCATATTTACTTCAGAGGTAAACGCTGACGCCAATGATCGGTCATGGCTGACAAATATTACAGTGGCGTGGTAGGCCCGACTTTGCGTAAGCAATAATTCGATGAACTTGTCTCTATGCTCACTATCAAGGGCTGACGTGGGCTCATCAGCAATGATAAGAGCGGGTTTAGATAACAACGCTCTGGCAACGGCTACTCGTTGCTGTTGCCCAACACTCAGTGCACCGGCTTGCTTTTCAAGCACATTCTTATTTAATCCTAACGAAGCGGTTAAATCCCCAAAATCTTTATCAACATTAGATGATTGGTGGCCGCCATTTGCACGACGCGTAAACCATTGGCCCAAATATATATTTTCCTTAGCACTTAAATAGGGTAATAAATTAAATTGTTGAAATATAACGCCCATTTCACGTGCTCGAAAGTTATCGCGTTTTCGACCAGACAGTTGGTTTAGCTCGCTATTGAGCACACATAAACGACCAGTTTGCGATACCAATACCCCACATAGCAAATTTAATAACGTAGATTTCCCACTGCCCGATTGACCGTGCAGAAACACATGTTCGCCTTTTTTTACTTGCCAATGAGGGATGCTTAACGTCGGTTTGTCTTGCTTAGGCCAAGTAAAAATGAGATTTTCAATGTCAATGGCTAACGACATAGTATTCCTGATAAATAAACTGAAAGCATAGAGTAATCATTTTTGTCATGTCAGCAAGCGAATGTCACTTAAATAAAAACGATAACTTCGCTATAATCCGCCAGTATTTTCTTTTCATTATCCACTAGTTGCCTTATTCATGAATCATGCTGTTAATAATAAATCTAATGCCACACATAATACTGCGTCGTCGACCGCGTTGAATTTCAAAAAACTCACCACTAAACTACGTCGCAAGACTGGCCAAGCGATAGCCGATTTCAACATGATTGAAGAAGGCGATAAGGTAATGGTGTGTTTATCTGGCGGTAAAGACAGTTATACCATGCTGGATATTTTGCTACATATGCAAAAGTCTGCCCCTATTAGTTTTTCGATTATAGCGGTCAATTTAGATCAAAAACAGCCCGGATTCCCTGAGCATATACTACCAAACTATCTTGATGATTTAGCTGTCGATTACGCCATTATTGAAGAAGATACCTACTCTATCGTTGTAGATAAGGTGCCTGAAGGCAAAACAACGTGTTCATTATGTTCCCGTCTTCGTCGCGGTATTCTGTATACCAACGCGGTCAGGCTTGGCGTCACAAAGATTGCACTTGGCCATCATAGAGACGATATGCTCGAGACTCTGTTTTTAAATATGTTTCATAACGGTCGCTTAAAATCGATGCCACCGAAGTTAACCAGCGACGATGGGCGTAATGTAGTCATACGCCCCCTTGCTTACTGCAGTGAACAAGATATTGCGGATTATGCTTTTCACAAAGGGTTTCCAATTATTCCGTGCAACCTATGTGGTTCACAGGAAAACCTACAACGTAAGCAAGTTAAAGCAATGTTAGCGCAATGGAATACTCAGTTTCCTGGCCGAATCGAAACTATGTTTAAAGCGTTGCAAAATGTAGTACCGTCGCACCTAGCAGATCCGACAGCGTTTAATTTTACCGACTTGAGTCAACACCAGCTTGGTAACGATGAAGGTGATTTGGCGTTTGATCCCGTTGATTTAAAACCAGTACAAAACTATGACACCCAAGCAGTGTCTATTGTACGCATAGATTAGGAATAAACTGTGAAGATAGGAATTGCCCTCGGTAGCGGCGCAGCTCGCGGATGGGCGCATATCGGCGTCTTACAAGCCCTAGAAGAATTAGGGATTAAAATTGATGTTGTCGCTGGGTGTTCTATCGGTGCATATGTCGGCGCCGCCTATTCGTCTAACAAACTTGAACCACTTGAGGAATGGGTGCGCAGTTTAACCGAATGGCAAGTCTTTGCATTAATGGGCGTAGGTTTGTATCGGGGCGGATTAGTCAGCGGTTTAAAGGTGTTTAAAGCGTTACAGGATAACTTTAGCGAAGAAACCTTCGAAGAACTATGCAAACCCTTTGCTTGTGTGGCGACTGATCTTTATAGCGGCCGAGAAATTAACTTTCTAACTGGCTCTGTGGTTGATGCTGTTCGCGCCTCCTGCGCCATCCCTGGGTTATTTCCACCTACAACCTTTAATGACCGCTGGTTAGTCGATGGTGGCGTGGTTAATCCTGTTCCCGTTAATTTGTGTCGTCATCTAGGGGCCGACATTGTCTTTGCCGTTAACCTAAGTGCTGATTTTCGTCCGCAAACAATGGACAACAACGAAAAAGAACGAGAACGTAATCAACAAAAAATCACTGACATGTTCACTAAAAGTCAAAACCACTTATCTAAATGGTTTAAAAGCGATCGTAAAGACAAAGACAGCGACCCTGATAAAGCCGACGATCAGGATGACGTCGAATTAAATAGTGAAATTGCTAAACCTCGCGCGGCCAAAAACCACCCTCCCAGTATGATTGGTGTTATGGCAGGCTCATTGGATATTCTGCAGGCTCGTGTCACCCGCTCTCGATTAGCAGGAAACCCACCGGATATATTGATAGAGCCTCAATTGCGTGATTTCGGTATGATGGAATTTTATCGTGCGGGTGAGTTGATTGAAGAAGGCCGCAATAGCGTAAAACGTATAGCAGACCAAATTCGTTATCAACTGCGCTTAGACTAACTTTTTGATGGTTAAGATAAATAGCCAATGCAGCGCATAAACCAATTCAAAGGTCAGATTAAACAATCTATTTGATTAATTTGAATAGATTTATGAATTGTACGTATTTGCTTAAAACTCTTCTTACTTAGCTGTTCTGGCGGTTATGCGTAACGGAATAGCAGGCAACGACAAACTCTTTTTCTCATCTAACCAGCTTTTTTCAAGCACTAAACGTCCGTCATTAATATTCAGTCCACTATCTAAAGATTGATTTAAATGCGTGTCAGCAAAATGAACAATCATACCGTCGACAGAAGGCATTAAAAACGATAAAAAGCTGCCCATGTCATCAAAAAATGTCTGATATTGCTGATACAGTATCTCTATATCCTCAACGCTATATTGCATCTTTAACCACTGCGGCGTCGTTTCGAGTTGCACTGACATATCACATTGATTCACTGGCTCTTCTATTACAAGGGCAACCGTTGCATTAGCCATCTTTAATGCCTTTTCACTAGGAACGGTAAAACGTTGCTCAGAAGATACTGTTAAGGGAATATCCAGTTTTTGAGTATGGATATAAGCAGAGCTTATATGGCATAAGTCACCCGTTGTGACATGTTTGAACCCAAATGCAAACTGCAAAGCACTGTTGTCTTCATCTTGCAATTTCCGAACATGACTATAAAAACTGCTGTAATCGACGTTCAATGAGGCTTGAGGAAATGTAGATAGTGCCTCCTGTTCTTCTTGCGCAACTGCAAAGCAGCTTGGAATAATACAAGCTGCAAGTAACCATTTTTTCATAAATCCATATGCTCTTTATTGACTCTCATCATGCTGAGTAATTCATCGATATAGTCTTGCCCACGTTCTGAATAGCTATGCAAACCATGGACTAACGCTTTAGCCGTAATTTGCTTATCTTGTTCTCGTAGGTTTGCTCTAATATCGCGTAATTCCTGATACGCATAATGTCGATTAAGGTTTTTTATATAGGTTTTAACTGCGTGAGATAAGTCTTTAAACTTAGCCACTTCGTGCACAGTACCCTCGTTACGGCGTTTAGGCACAAAACCACACCCTTTTTTAAAACACCATAATCCGAAAAAATTATAGCCTTTACGGGCAAATCGCGACGTGCCCCACCCTGATTCATTCGCGGCTTGAATAAGGACCAATTCGGCTGGGATCATGTCTACGCGTTTAAGCAACACCGCCATAGACTCTTGATTAGACAGCGTCTTATCAACTTTGTAGTCTCGGCGTAAGCGCTTTAACAGCTTAACACTAAACGGGCTTAATTTGGCCTGTTGATCAAGTTGTTGCGCCATGCTGATAACCGCTTTGCGTTTAATTAAGGTAATGTCATTTTGGCGATTAATTTCAGGTAATAAATACGCAAAAAAAGCACGCTTTTTATCTGTTATATCTTCATATTTTTTAAAATTAGGGATTTTTTTAGAAGCTGTAGCATCCGGCAATGCTTGGGGCTTTCCCGCTAAATCGTCGATCAGAATACGTAGCTCTGCATCGTCCAGATGTAACGCGGTATCTGGCAATTGAGATTCAAAATAATTGTCAGCGGTATACATAATGCCAAATAGCATTAGTGCGACCGCAAAGTAGCGAAATTTGTGTAGTAAGTTGTAAGTGTTAGGCATAGAAAACCGAATCTTTTTTATCTGTATTAGTAGAAGGTTGTCCAATTACTTCAACACCGAATAAGGTACGGTACAACACGCCTTTAGTATGAAGATACCAAGGAACAAGCCAAATCAGTGCAATTCCAAAGGTAAATAGACCCGCAATAAATAACATGAAAGACACAATATAAAACTGGCTCAACGGCATCCAATATCGATTAAAAACACGCATTGACATTAAAATTGCTTGGCTGGGTCGATATTTTTTTTCTACCAACAACACCAACGCAAAGCCTGTAGACATTGCCAAATAGATACCCGGTAAGATATATAGCGCAATACCTAAGTTAACCAATGCACCTAACATTAAGGCACAAAAAATCAACATCGCGGATGCTGCTAAACGTTTTACCAACCCTATAAAAGTGGTTTTTAAACCTACGCTATGGCTGATGCCCATCATCATCAAGGCCGTAATAAGAGGTGTGGTGATCAAGGTGAATAGAAGGTTTAAGCCAAAGCTCAATGATACTGAAGGTTTTTGTAAATCATCGATACTGACAAAATGCCCTATTAACATCAGCAGCAACAATATCATACCTAACGTAAACAATCCGCCTTGCAAAATACTGTAAAAATGTTGCTTTGATAGCGTCCAACCTTCTTTTGCGCACGCGCTTAAATCAAGTGTCGTTTCGCCGATAAGCGTTTTGTCGATGTTGCCACCTTGCGTGTGTTTGTTCTGTTGTTCCACAAATTACCCTTTAAATAACCGCAACCGATATAATACCCGAACTTTACAGCCTGAGGGAAACTCCTCGAGTGAAAATAGCGAGCCGATATATTTTCTCGATAAACTAATTATGCTAAAACCAGTTTTGCAGCCAATATTAATAACACGGCGCCCATCACTCTATCGAACCAGTGGCTATATTGACCTATGAAGGCGCGCACCTTACGCGTACTAAGCAAATATGACAAAAAGCAAAACCAAATTCCTGTGGCTACAGCTAAGTACAAACCGTATACCAACTTCACGCCGAAGGGCGTATCAGCTGACACGGCAACGGCGAACACCGAAAGAAAAAACAACGTAGCCTTGGGGTTTAGACCGTTCGTTAAAAAGCCTACTGCAAACGCTTTTTTATCGCTGATCATTTTTAAATCAGTGCTATTTTTCACCCCGTCACTGGTGTTTGGGGCTGGACTTCGAATGGCACCAATTGCAATATAAACGAGATATGCAGCAGCTAAGTAACTAAATATTTTAAATACCATGGGATTCGTTTTCAGTAATAACCCAATACCCAATAACGAATAGGTTACATGTAATAATATTGCGGCCCCCACACCGATGCTAGTGATCATCGCTAGTCTGCGACCGTAATTGATGCTGTGCTTCAATACGATTGCAAAGTCAGGCCCTGGGCTAGCCACGGCTAATAAGTGTACAGCGGCAATCGTTAAAAACTCCCCCCAATATAGACTTAGATCCACCTTATGATTCCTTGACGTTTTGTGTTAAATATTGCGCTACAACCAAACTGGCTATTCCATAATGTGTCTCTTTGAAATCGTTGTTTACTTCGCTTGGTTGCAAATTTAATTCCACTGTATGCGCACCGTGATAGTTAGCACGTTGAACTAAGCCTGCCGCTGGGTAAACATTGCCAGAGGTGCCAATAGAGATAAAAACATCAGCATCAGCAATGGCATGTTCAATTTCATCCATATAAAATGGCATCTCACCAAACCATACAATGTCCGGCCTAATGCGCTGAGGTGGATTACAGCATGTGCAGCGCGAAGCTCCGTCAAAGCTTCCAGTCATAGAGAAACTTCGTTGACTATGACAGCATCTTGCTCGTAACAATTCACCGTGCATATGCAATACATTTTGGCTGCCCGCGCGCTCATGTAAATCATCAACATTTTGGGTAATAATTAATACAGTACCTTTGTGGACACTCTCAAATTTAGCCAATGCATGATGAGCTGCATTAGGGATAACCTCATTGCTCTGCAACTGTGCTCGTCGTAGATTATAAAATCGATAGACTAACTCAGGATCACGTAAAAATGCCTCAGGGGTCGCCACATCTTCGATAGAATGTTCTTCCCATAGACCGTTATTATCACGGAATGTGCGCAATCCAGATTCAGCTGATATTCCAGCCCCCGTTAAGACCACTACTTTCGCAAGCGGGGTAATTCCCTCCCAAAATACGTGATCAGTCTGATGGTTTATTGACACAAATTCCTCTTTAATTTTCTTTCAGGGCGGACTAAAACGCTATTTTATGCCATAACCTCAACCCCACGATTAGTGAATGCAAGCACTGCCACTAAATACGGTATATTGACATAAGCTTTCAAAACATACGTTGTGGTTATTATGCCTTAATACTTTAAGGGTAAAAAGTCAGGTTTTGTGCAATATACACTGAACATTAGCTTATAAGTTTAATCAGCGGTGCGGGTTTTATTTCATTTGAGCTTAGCCACTGTTTATAAAAATACTCAACCTTCATTATCAACTTAGATAGCGATAACATTTTCGCTGATATTTCCTTTATGCAACATAATTGGTATAAGCTATATAGCCTTTTTACATTGTGAACACTCTATTTTGGCAAAAATTCCGTTTATTGATCGTATAGAACAGCAATACCAAGAACTCTCTCCTAATGCGCGGTTAATTGCTGATCATCTTAAACATACCCCCCTTGATGTATTGAGTTGTTCGGTAGCTGAAATAGCCCATAAAACACATACATCTAAAGCAACCGTGAGTCGTTTTTTTCGTCAACTTGGTTATGACTCTCACTCTGATGCAAAACAAGAGCTCAATGCATTTAGGGCCAATGGCTACCCTATGTACATGGAATCAGACCAAGGCGGTGCATTAAGTCGAGAAATACAGCGAATCGAACAAACTTGGAGCAATCTGGATCAGGTGCAGTTAAATGCGCTTATACAATCGATATGCAAAGCGTCTCGGATCACGCTTATTGGCTTTCGGAACAGCTATCCGGTGGCACTACATTTTCGCCAGCAGTTGCTACAGATCCGGAGTAAGGTGCGTCTTCTTCCCCAACCTGGGCAGACATTAAGTGAAGAACTGCGTGATATTAGTGAAGATGAACTGGTCATTTTAATAGGTTTTCGCCGTAGACCTAAAATATTCAAACCTTTGCTTAACAAAATTCAACACCACAACGTAGCCCTACTAGCGGATCCGTCAGGTCAAATATACGCGGAACAAGTTAAACAATTAATTATCTGCCAACTTGGTCAAGAGCAAGCGCTTGATAGTTACGCGGCGCCAATGAGTGTTATTTCTATAATTTGTAATCAGGTATTTACCTTACTCGGTAACTCCTCAGATAAACGGATCAGCGAAATATCGTCTCTTTATGAAGAATTAGATGAACTCGAAAAACGTTAAACTGGCTGAATCGGTAATTGAACCTAGTCTTAAACGTGCATACTCTTGATAAAGTTTCTTACCCCACCAACTAAAATAATTGTTGTACAGCCCACCTTGAAAGATCAATTATTACACCAAGAACTATAGTAGCGGCGGATACTTTTTCTAATGATAAAGTGTCCCTTATTAAACTGGGGATATGCTAAATATCGTAGCATACGCAAATTTTTAGTTTGCTTAATAGACGCGAAAGGTAAACGCTATCATTTGTCTAATTTTCAGTCGCCAGCTTGTCACTATTTACATGGCGCCTGATCGTGAATAGTGCCTATCCTAGCAAGGGTTATACCCCACTGTTGACAATGCCACTGCTAAAATTATTAGCCGATGAAATCCCTATAGACACAAAAGACTAAGGAAAAACCATGCAATCGCCTGAAATCGAAAAGCCTATATTATACAAAGAGCAAACCGCCCTCGCCTTAGAGAATTTTAGGATCAGCGGAACCCCCATGCCAAGTGAGTTCATCCATGCTCTTGCGCTAATAAAAGCCAGTGCGGCAAAAGCGAATGCTGAACATGCGGGCCTAAATGACGAGATAGCCATAGATATACAGCGAGCGGCGATGGAAGTCGCAGAGGGTAAGCATGACGATGCCTTTATGGTTGACGTATTTCAAACGGGCTCAGGTACCAGCACTAATATGAATGTTAACGAGGTTATTGCGACGCTGGCCACTGAGAAGCTTGGTAAGCCCGTTCACCCTAACGACCATGTGAACATGGGGCAAAGCTCAAATGACGTTATTCCTAGCGCCATTCATGTCAGCGCCACTCTAGCAATTAGCCGAGAACTCATACCTGCATTACAAAGCTTAATGTCAGCAATTGATGCGAAAAGTATTTTATACCGCGAGACGGTGAAGACTGGTCGTACGCATTTAATGGATGCAATGCCCATCACACTCGGGCAAGAGCTAAGTGGATGGAGCAAGCAAATTCAATTCGCCATAACGCGTTTAATAGAAGTACTGCCGCGAATTTCTGCGCTTGCTCTCGGGGGCACTGCTGTAGGTACGGGCGTAAATACCCATCCTGATTTTGCCCACTCAGCTTGTCGTGGACTGAGTCAACTCACCGGATTACGTTTTCTGCCTGCAGATAACTTTTTTGCAGCGATAAGTAGCCAAGATACGGCCGTCGAAGTCAGCGGACATCTAAACACGTTAGCAGTGAGTTTGATGAAAATATGCAACGACCTTCGCTGGATGAATAGCGGACCGCTTACAGGATTGGGCGAAATATCGCTGGAAAAATTACAAGCAGGTAGCAGTATTATGCCAGGCAAAGTAAATCCCGTTATTCCTGAAGCTGTTGCCATGGTCTGCGCGCAAGTGATGGGCTACCATCAGAGTATTACCATTGCTGGACAATCGGGTAACTTCCAGCTCAATACCATGTTGCCCCTTATCGGTTTTAACCTACTCAGTAGCTTAAGTTTGTTGACCAACGGGATCTGTGCACTAACCCATAAAGCCATTGTACCGATGAAAGCCAATATCGATAAAATGGCACAATCGCTAAGTATGAATCCAATATTGGTTACCGCGTTGAATAGCAAAGTAGGCTACGAACAAGGCGCTCTTATCGCAAAAGCAGCCTACGAACAAAAACGACCTGTGGTCGATGTAGCAGCTGAAATGACAGATATTCCAATCGAAACACTGCGGACACTGTTAGATCCTAAATCAATGACATAACAGAGTATCAATATGAAAAGGATGAGAAAAGTATAAGGGGTAAAGTGCCCTTACTTGTTTCACAATAAAAAATTAAAATTTGTTATTGTGAAATTGTCTCAGCACTTGATTATAAAGTGATAATTATTAAAAAATTGTTAAATCTTGCAATATACTCATTATAACAAATGTTTCTCTTGACTATTAGGTGAAACATTTGTTTCATATAAGACCACTTAGTCAACTTTTAAGATCCATGAGCCACGCCGCTAAACACTTTACTAGTCAGACACCTTACGTATTGCATTTGGACGAAAAAGTAGACGACAACAAAAAATCAAAAGATTTACCTTTGTCTGGTATGACGCTTGCGGTAAAGGACTTGTTTCATATAAAAAACCTGCCTACCACAGCAGGTAATCCTGACTGGTTAGCCAGTCACCCAATCCCTGAACAGACTTCGCCTGTGGTTGAAACGTTATTAGGGCAAGGCGCATCTTTGGTCGGTAAAACAATCACCGATGAACTGGCATACAGTCTTAATGGCCAAAATATTCATTATGGTACGCCATTCAATATTTCTGCGCCAAATCGCGTACCCGGCGGCTCATCTAGCGGCTCGGCTGTTGCAGTACGAGAAGGTAGTGCAACAATAGGCTTGGGCACAGATACGGGTGGTTCCATTCGAGTTCCCGCTAGCTACAACGGTTTGTTTGGTCTTCGCCCGACTCATGGACGGATCAGTTGCGACCATATGGTCAGTTTGGCACCAAGCTTTGATACGGTAGGCTGGATAACCCGAGATTTAAACAGCCTAGCAACCGTCGCTAATGTGCTATTTGAAGACACCCAAGCGTTAGACCAAGTTGTGATTAATGTACATGCAGCACCGAAAATTGGTTTTGCACAAGAGCTCGTAGCTCAGTGTGACTATGCTGATATTCTGCTCGATACCTATCGCAGGATCGCCGCAACGTCATATAAACTTGAGTCTGGGTTGTCTAGTACATTATTAAGCCAAGCCAGTGAAACATTTAGAATCTTACAAGGCTATGAAATATGGCAAACTCATGGTCAATGGATAACTGACCAGCAGCCTACTTTTGCGCCCGATATTCAAGATAGGTTTGCGTGGTGCGCTACAATAGACAAATTTCAATACCAACAAGCCTTAAAGCAACAGCAAACGTTTATCGAACATATTAATCATCTATTTACACAATGTGATGTGATATTTTTACCTACTACACCAGGCCCTGCTCCTCTTTTAAGTCTGTCTGGTGACGATTTAGCAAGCTATCGGAATACGCTGATGAAACTAACCTGCATTGCAGGCTTATGTGGCCTACCCCAGTTACATATTCCGTTATCAATTAACTCCCATGCGCCTATGGGATTTTCATTAATTGGCCAAAAAAATCATGACAAACAATTAATTGAAATCGCCCGCATGTTATTAGAGAAACTATCATGAGCAATTCAACCACATTACGACCTGTTGCCTTCACCGCCCCGCACTATGCAGCAAGCCAGGTAGGACAAAATGTATTACAACATGGTGGCACTGCCATCGAAGCAATGGTCGCTGCTGCTGCTTCTATTTCAGTCGTTTACCCCCATATGAACAGCATGGGTGGCGACGGCTTTTGGCTGATCAGCGAACCAGGCAAAGAGCCTGTGGCCATTGATGCTAGTGGCACTGCATGTGCTCAAGCTGATCTCGCTTATTATGCAAAACACGGTACGATCCCGTCTCGTGGACCAGACGCCGCGCTCACTATGGCTGGCGCAGTTTCAGGTTGGCAAAAAGCGCTGGAGATAAGTCATACGTGGCAATCCGGATTACCCCTAAGTGAATTACTTGCACCTGCCATTGGTCAAGCCGAATGGGGCATTGAAGTCACTCAAAGTCTGCAAGATGCCAGTGAAAAAACATTTGATGACTTATCAACTATCCCACACTTTGAGCAGTTTTTGATTAAAGGAAAAAGCCTTAAAAAAGGTAAAATCCTTAAGTTGCCCGCTATCGCTAAAACACTAGCAAAGCTGGCAGAAAATGGTCTTGAAGACTTTTATAAAGGTGAAATAGCCCAAGCCTTAGCCGAAGACTTAAGCGCCGCAGGCTCGCCAATTACACTTGAAGATCTTAACGCCTATGAAGCTCAAATTGTTACACCGCTTTCAGTAACGACCTCCGTTGGAAAGCTATACAATTTGCCAGCGCCGACACAGGGCATCGCATCGTTGTTGATCCTCGCGTTATTCGACAAAGTACAGCACCTAGCCACAAACGAGGCTGATTTTGTACACTTATTGGTCGAATGTACCAAACAAGCTTTTATTAAACGTAATCAATATGTTGCCGATCAAAGTCGTGTGAGTATCGATTTACAAAACTTACTTTCCCTTGAGTCGCTTGATGCGATGGTCCTTGATATTAATATTGACAGTGCCCTGTCTTGGCCACATCTGGCAAAACCCGGTGACACCATCTGGATGGGCGCCTGTGACAGTGAAGGTAGAATGGTCAGTTATATACAAAGCATTTATTGGGAATTTGGTAGTGGTGTGGTATCACCACAAACAGGGATTGTGTGGAACAACCGTGGCACATCTTTTTCACTGCAAGCTGACAGTTTGCAGCAACTTGCTCCTGGTATGAAACCGTTCCATACGCTAAATCCCGCCTTTGCCGAGTTAAATGATGGGCGTCGTATCAGCTACGGCACAATGGGAGGCGAAGGCCAGCCACAAACTCAGGCTGCAATATTTAGTCGCTATGTTTACCAACAAAAATCACTAGCAGAATCCATCAGTTTAGGCCGTTGGCTACTCGGTCGAACGTGGGGAGATGAAAGTCATAATCTCAAAATAGAGCAAGATTTAGCGGATGATATACAAAGCGAACTAAGTGCTAAAGGGCATGACATTGCGCTTGTAGATTCGCGTAATGAATTAATGGGACATGCTGGTGCAGTTGTTATGCGACCAGACGATAACGTTTCCGCAGCAACCGATCCTCGTAGTGATGGCAACGCATTTGCAGCGCATACCTACGAATAAGTGCAGCCAATAACAAATAAATAAAACCAACCACTTGCTTAAATTACAATGTAAATGAGAAAAATATGGAATTAGTGTTAAACAATCTACCGACGATTGCCGCTTTGATCGGCACCGGTATCTTTGCTGGCCTGTTAGCAGGATTATTAGGTGTAGGCGGCGGTATTGTGATCGTACCTGTGCTATTTTTCCTTTTTCAATCGTTTGGTGTTAGCCCACAAAGCGCCATGGTTATTGCAACCGGCACATCATTGGCAACAATTATTCCTACCTCCATTAGCTCCATTCGTTCTCATCGAAAAAAAGGCAATGTTGATGTCGCGTTGCTCAGACAATGGGCACTGCTCATTCTAGTAGGCGTTCTACTGGGTAGCTGGTTGGTGACAAAAGTTGATGGCAGCTACCTTACAACGCTGTTTGGTATCGTCGCGACCTTATCAGCGTTAAACATGTTGTTTAGAACAGGTAAATCAGCGCTGGCTGAAAGTTTACCTGGCCGCGTTGGGCAATCTGTTATAGCTGGATGCATCGGTTTTTTCAGCTCCATGGTAGGCATTGGCGGTGGCACCTTATCGGTGCCCATTTTAACTGCATTTAATTATCCGGCTCATAAAGCCGTAGGTACCGCGGCGGCTATCGGGCTGATTATCTCCTTTCCGGCGGCTTTGTACTTGTTGATCTTCGGTCAGACTCCCGAGGATGCGCCGCTTGGTACCTTCGGATATATCAACCTCGTAGGCTTCGTGTGTATTGTGCCTCTGACGGTTCTATGTGCGCCGATTGGTGCAGGTATCGCATCTAAGCTTGATGCTAATAGGTTGAAAAAGATTTTCGCGGTCGTTTTATTTATTACAGGTACACGCATGCTAGCGCAATTGTTTATCTAACGCAGCGTGACAGCAACTATCAATTAACTATTACTTTATGATTTTTACTACGGAGCGCAACACATAGTGAAACACCTAACCCCCCCTCCTCGCCTACTTATGGGACCTGGACCAATAAACTGTTATCCACGGGTGTTGAGTGCGATGTCCACCCAATTAATTGGTCAATATGATCCGGTTATGACCGGCTACATGAACGAAGTCATGAGTCTATATCGAGATGTGTTCGCCACCAAAAATAAAGCCACTTTACTGATAGATGGTACTTCTCGCGCCGGAATAGAAGCCGTTTTGGTTTCTTGTATTGAACCAGGCGATAAAGTATTGGTGCCTATTTTTGGTCGTTTTGGCCACTTACTTAAAGAGATAGCAGAACGAGCCGGCGCAGATGTGCACTGTATTGAAGCAACATGGGGCGAAATATTCGAGCCCCAACAAATAGAAGATGCGATAAAACGTGTTAAACCTAAAGTGCTAGCTTTAGTACAAGGTGATACATCAACCACTATGTTGCAGCCACTTGAACATATAGGTGAAATCTGTCGACGCTTCGATGTCATTTTTTATTCTGACGCTACCGCATCAATCGGTGGCAACCCATTTGAGACAGACAAGTGGCAACTTGATGCAGTATCAGTTGGATTACAAAAATGCTTAGGCGGACCAAGTGGTAGTGCCCCCATTACACTTAGTGAACGTTATGTAGATTTAGTGCGCGGGCGTCAACACGTTGAAGCAGGTATAAAAGCAGATCATCATAGTGCAGGTACAGGCAGTCGTATTCGTTCTAATTACTTCGATATCCCCATGATCCTCGATTACTGGGGGGAAGAACGTTTAAACCATCACACTGAAGCGACATCGATGCTTTATTGCGCTCGGGAATGTGCCATTACGCTACTCGAAGAAGGGGTTGAAGCATCAATTGCCCGCCACGAATTACATGGCAGCGCTATGCTAGCAGGCATTCAGGGAATGAATCTTAAAGCCTTCGGTGACTTAACTCACAAGATGAATAACGTCGTTGGTGTATATATACCCGAGGGTGTAAATGGCGAACAAATTCGTCAACAGTTACTTCACGATTTCAATATCGAAATTGGCACCAGTTTTGGGCCATTGCACGGTAAAATTTGGCGTATCGGCACAATGGGTTATAACGCCCGCCAAGATACGGTGCTACACACATTACAGTCACTCGAAACACTACTTCGTCGAGCTGGACATAAGCTTCAACCGGGTCTGGCAATAGATAGCGCGTTTAGTATTTACAGTGAGAAAGGTTAATGACCACATTTGCACCATATGCAATTCAAACTTACGAGCGCTGTGATGTACTCGCACACTTTAGTCAAGATCCAGACTGTATAGATAGGCGCTATTTAACGCCAGAGCATTTACAAGCCAATCGACAAGTTTCACTGTGGATGGAGCAAGCCGGCATGATTACCTGGCAAGATTCAGCGGCGAATCAATGGGGTCGCTATTCAAGTGCTAACCCACAGGCCAAAACGCTGGTGATCGGTAGTCATTTAGATACGGTTCCTAATAGCGGTAAGTACGATGGCATTCTTGGTGTTTTAGCACCGTTAAGCCTAATTCAATATATGCATGATCATAATATCGAACTGCCATTTCATCTTGAATTAGTCGGTTTTGGTGATGAAGAAGGTACAAGGTTTGGCGCAACACTACTAGGCAGTTGTGCCGTAGCGGGAACATGGCAGGAAAAATGGAATACGTTAACTGACGAAAACGGAATATCACTAACGCAAGCGTTCATCGATGCAGGGTTAGATATTAACGAAGTACATACAGCTGCGCGCAACAATGCCAATACTGACGACTTTTTTGAGTTTCATATTGAACAAGGCCCAGTACTTGAAGAGCAAAATTTAGCCGTAGGAGTTGTCAACGCAATTGCAGGCGCTAAACGTTTTGCCGTAACGTTAAAAGGTTTAGCGGGACACGCTGGCACGGTGCCTATGCCGATGCGTCAAGATGCACTGGCTGGTGCAAGTGAAATGATTTTAGCAATTGAAAAAATTGCCACTCAAAAAGGTATAGTCGCTACAGTGGGACACCTTCGTTGCTTGTCAGGCGCCGTTAATGTGATATCTGGCGCGACTACATTTAGCTTGGATATTCGCAGTATTGATGATGCATTGCGGGATGAAACACTTAGTTTAATAATCGAACAGCTTCACATGATTGCAGATAAACGACGCATCAAAATGGATATTACTCCTACCCATCAAGCCCCTGCAGTGAAGTGCGACGAACGCCTACAGCAGCGCTTACTTGATGCAAGCGAAAAAAGTGATATTCCCCAGTTTATACTCAGTTCAGGCGCTGGGCACGACACCATGGCAATGGCGGCAATCTGTCCTGTCGCGATGCTCTTTATGCGTTGTGAAAAAGGCTTAAGTCATCATCCTGCCGAAGCCATTGCGGTGCACGATATTGAGGTTGCATTAAAAGTTATGTTCGCATTTATTGAGGATTATACCTGATGTACTAACGGGTCAACCCCATCTACAGCGGGTTGACCAACGTTTGAGTAATGCGATTAAAACCAGCAGCAATATAAATCATTTATCCCAGTAGTATTAAATACTACCTTCGCTTTCAATCACTAAAATTCGAGCTTCGCCAATAGGACTGGCAACATGCTCCGTGCCTTCATTGGCATAAAAAATATCGCCTGGGTTAAGCAAGTCTGTATGCACTACACCTTTAAGTTTATATTGTATTTCTACCATACCATCAAGCACCGCAAACACTTCCTCACCTTCGTTAACATGCCATCTATATGGCTCGTTAGCCCAATGTAACTTGGTCGTAATACCATTCATATTAGCAATTTTTAACGACCCCCAAGGAAGTGATGCGGTAAATTTTTTACTTCTAATAATTTCCATATATTCCTCTTTAAATTAACTGCCCGGGCGCCTTTATTATGGCCTATTTATGGAAAACCTCTGTGCAGAATCAATACTAAAATAGTCGCCTGCCCCACCGCCACGCAATATTGGCTTGGCTGCAGCTGTGTTATAAACCCCATCTTGAATAAATGCTGTATCAATATGAACGCCGACAACTTCACCTAATACCATCCATGTATCGACCAATTCACCGTCAGCACCAGTCAACTGAATGATCTGGCTTTTACGGCATTCTAAAACCGAATGACTCGCCGCGACATTCGGAACATCTATGATTTTAGATTGTCTTGTTGATAATCCAGCAAACTCAAATTCGCTTTTATCACTGGGTAAAGCAGCACTGGTTTTATTCATGGCATCCACTAACGATGCTGAAACTAAATTCCAGCAAAATTCACCGGTTTCTTGAATGTTTTTAACGGTATCTTTATAACCTATACTGGCAAAACCGATGATTGGAGGATGATAGTTAAAAGCGTTAAAAAAGCTATAAGGCGCAATATTCAGTACACCAGCTGAACTTTTTGTTGATATCCAACCAATGGGTCGCGGCGCGACTAATGCATTAAATGGATCATGTTTGAGACCATGGCCTTGACTAGGTTGATAGAAATGGCTGCGATCTGACATAAAATAATCCTTGGAAATATTGTTAATACTCAATCAAAAATAAGGATGGAATAGGCAAAATCAACTGTATCTTACTATTTTATATACTTATTTTATAAAATGAAAATAATTAATAGCCAAAAATGGACCAACCAGTTTCCTGAACTAGCATTTCAAGTGCTTCGGTACCCAATTTACTGTTACCGATTTTATCTAAACCAGGCGACCACACTGCAATCGATGCTTTGCCCGGGGCGATAGCTAAAATACCACCACCGACACCACTCTTACCTGGCAATCCCACGCGGTACGCAAATTCTCCTGACCCATCGTAATGACCACACATTAACATCAGAGAATTAATACGTCTGGCGCGATGTTCAGATACGATTTGTACACCCGTACAGTGATTTGTACCGTTTGACACCAAGAACATGCCAGCTTTTGCGAGCTGTTCAGTTGTCATGGAAATTGAACAATGATGAAAATACGTGCCCAGTACTTTTTCTACTGGGTTATCTAACCGGTCAAAAGAAGCCATAAAATAAGCAAGTGATGCATTTCTACTACCGGTCATCATCTCAGACTGAGCCACTTTTTCATCGATGGAAATACTGTCATCATTGGCGATGAAACGCACAAACTGCAATATTTCTGCGAGCGTTTCCTTAGGTGCATTATGACCCATTACTGCATCGGCAATAGCAATAGCGCCTGCATTTATAAACGGATTACGTGGGATACCACTTTCGTGCTCAAGTTGAACAATTGAATTAAATGGATCACCAGACGGTTCACGCCCAACTCGTGTCCACAATGCATCCCCTAGCTTGCCAAGGGCGATCGTTAAGGTAAATACTTTAGAAATACTTTGAATAGAGAATAAGGTATCAGCACAACCTGAACTATAGACGTGACCTTCCTGAGTGACGATAGTTAATGCAAATTGATTAGGATCGACACAGGCTAATTGAGGAATATAATTCGCTACTTTACCGCGATCCGTGCGCGCGCACATTTTTTGATAAATACTATCAACGATTTTTTGCATTGTTACACCTTAAATAAATGCGGTATTTTGCGTGACTTTAGCGCGTAAAGGTAAGCACCTTTGCGGAATCGCATATGTTTAAAGTTTTATTGTGATACCAACTGACAACATTGCATGGAAACTTTCTTTTGTCCGCCATGATTTTCTACTTGCAGCACGGGTGCTGTGTTGGTTTTATCATGAGATGTAGCGACGTTCCCCACCGGTAACCATTGGGTCCCTACTTCCACAAACCCTAAACGCTGATGGAATTTTGCTGAAGGAATGTTTGACGGTACAACATTATATTCACATACCACGTGTTGACAGCCGTGCTGTTGAGCAAATAAGAACAAATCGCGATACAAAGCGTGCCCTAATTGTTTTCCCTGGTAATGAATAGCAAGCACAATACGATCGATATACATAAAGTCATCGTAATGTTTTTTAAACCAACCATAGTTTTCATTGATGTATCTACTTTTTGGGCCCATAACTAATAAAAATCCGGCGATGACATCATCAACTATTATCACTCTGTGGTAGGCTGAAAAGTCATGTAATTTGGCGATATCAGCTCGGTTCATAGGGCTGGTATGAGCCACCTCAGCTTGGTTGAGGGTGACAATGTGCACAAAATCAGCGTCAGTCACATCTCTAATTTGGATATTATTCATTTTTTTGTGCTGCTCCTAAACTAAGCTTTAATCGGCGCATAATATATTTTAGCGTCGGGGGAGCCACCTTCCAACATGATGTAATTGTGAATGCCACCGATAACATCATCGCTATGGTGATTGACGTATATGATCGATGTCTTGTCACTCAAAGCAATCGTCTCGATTACCGCCAGAATTCGCTGACGATTGATTTCATCAAGTCCATTACAAGGCTCATCTAAAATAAGTAACGGTGGATGCTTAACCATAGCCCTCAATATCAGCGCTAATCTCTGATCGCCAAATGACAACTGCTGAAACGGTGTGTTTTCATATTCCATTAAGCCACCCAGCGTCAGCCATTTTTTGGCTAAAAAAGTTTGTCTTTTAGAGGGTTGTTGATACAAACCAATACTGTCATAAAAACCGGAAAGTATTACGTGCAACAAGCTACAATTTACCCTGTAGGATAGATGAAATGCATTGGAAAGAAAGCCAATATTCTGCTTAATATCCCATATACTTTCACCTGTACCACGCTGATAACCAAAGACATATATATCGTTCACGTAGCACTGTGGATGATCGCCTGAGATAAGTTGTAAAAGACACGTTTTACCTGAGCCATTTGGCCCACTCAGTTGCCAATGTTGACCACATTTAATTTCCCATGAAAGATTTTCTATTATCGCACCCTGAGGATAATGAATACCGACAGATGTCAGCTTAACTATTACTTCCCCTGCACTATATTGGTTACGCGTAACATTAAGATCTGGTTCAGGTAATACAAAATCATCGTGTTGTAAGCTCAATAATCGTTGCAAATCACCTACCGCATCATTGTCATGTGCGTTTACGGTAGACTGTAATTTACCTTGAACAACAAGTGCATAATGGGTAATAAATGACGGGATTTCGGACCAACGATTTAGCACAAATACAATACAAATATCCTTGTGCAACTCATCTAATAGTTCGCGTAGATTGTCTTGCATTTTACTGTCTAAACCATCAAAGGGTTCATCTAAAATTAATAAATCTGGCTGAGACAGTAACGCCTTAATAAGCAATAATTTTCGTGTTTCACCGGTAGAAAGATCGATAAAATTTCGGGCCAATAAATTTGAAAACTCGAATAAAGCGAGCAACCTAATACACCATGCAGAATCAATGATATTGGCACTTTCATGTAAATCTTCACATAACACTTGTTTAACGGTACTCGGCGTAGCTACAACATCGAGAATGTCGGCAGAGTCTTTTTCGCGCTCTTTTGCAATTAATGCTTGCTGCGCCTCATAGGAAACTAACGCAATACGTTTAAATGACGAGGTTAACATGCCGCTAAGTATCTCGCCGTGCCCAGCAAGCAATGCAGCTAATGCAGACTTACCCGCCCCATTTTGCCCCACTAAAACCCAGTGTTGTCCTTGCTCTACTGACCAAGTTACGTGCTTTACGCTAAATTGTTGTGAAAAATCGACACTGATGTCCGATAAATGAATACTCATGAAGGTCCTTGACTGTCAATACATTAATGAATACATAACGTATGTGTGAATGCTGCCACGCTTAAGCTAATTTGTTTAGTACTTCTAATACCGTAGAGAGCTGTTTTTGGCTGATATCTTTAACTGATTCGTCGAACGTGTTTTTACAGCTAAGGAAAGCGTACTTATATATATCGCGCCCAGAAAAGGTCAGTTTAACTAAGCTTACCCGTGCATCACGACTATTTTTTTCTTTTTCGACTAAATGAATTTTTTCCATGGGTGTTAACAAACGCGTAATACCTGACGCAGTAAGGTTAACCGCATCGGCTAATTCAGTGCGGGTCATGATTTGATTCTGAGCGTAATTTAAATGATGCAACACCATAAACTCGCTCAAACTTATACCGTGCACACCCAGTGCGCGGTCTGCTTTTTTCGTCATCTTACCCACTGTACCTGACAGTAAAAATAGTAATTCTAACGATGGGGGTAGTTGTCCCATTTGTTTGTCTCCCGTTACCAAAGTAGTTTAATTTAATCAGTGCACCAGCACTTTACTACAAGCACAGAAACGATACAATTACTTGATCAATCAAGCATTAATCACGGATAAATCAACCTTTAATCAAGTTTTTATTGAGCTTATAATATTTACTTATCGAATAATAGACCAGTCAAATACACAAAAACCCTTTAAAATAAAGAGCTTCAAAGATAGTGAGTACCAGCTTACATGTTTACACTTATAAGATTCAGTTCACAGTTTCGATTTAATTGTTTGATAATGTGGATATGAGAGTTTTACACTGAGAGGCTATTTGAAAAGATACTAGGCGCTAGAATTCCCACGCACTCCTATAGAGTGCGAGGGAAATTGAGTTCTAAAGAGGCTTATCGGGTAGGTTTTTATATTTTAAAAAATTGTACTTATTAAAGGTGTACTGCATTTGAATTGTGGCAATTAAATATCCGTGGTAGCCGTCTAAGAAACCCAGTTGAATAATATAGTGACGAATAAAGGCAAATAGGGAGTGTGTAATGATTGATAATCCATTCACTTTTTTGCCCTGTTCAAATTTTCCTTTAGCCCACGCTTTGGCGTAGCGATTGCGCTTATCAATGTATTCTTCCAATGAATCAAAGGTGTAATGATAAAGATTACCTTTTATGTCTATTTTTTCTGCTGCTTTACAAGAAACCGTTTCATGTACGAGTTTGTCATTAAAGTCGTACTTTTTTTTATTAAACAATCGGACTATCCTGCTAGGATACCAACCGCTGTGATAGATAAATTTTCCACAAAAATGTGTCAGTCGGTTAATACGATAAACTGTTTGATCATTTAATGAATCAAGCTGATCCATAAGTGCATCTCTAAGTTCGTCACTAACCACTTCATCTGAATCAAGGGACAATACCCAATCGTTAGACGCTTTACTTACCGCCAATTTTTTTTGAAATCCAAATCCTTTCCAATCCGAATTAACAAATATTTTGTCCGTATACTCAGACACGATTTCGATAGTTTTATCTGTACTACCTGAGTCAACAATCACAATTTCATCTGCCCACGTGACAGAATCGAGGCAGCTTCGTATAATTCGCTCTTCATTTTTACAAATAATAACTACAGATATTTTATTTTTCATTCATACCGTCAAATATTCTATTGGATAATAGCTAAAAGAATTTATTCTATAACAGTTAATTAACCAGCGTATAGGCTGAAACTTGAAAATCTAAAGAGGATACTGACAGACCCAAGGATTTGGCCTGTCATGTGAAAGATGTGTTAGCGTCGAAGAACACTGGTTAATGCATTCACGCAATAATCTACGTTTTTCTTATTACAGCCATAGCCCATAAGCCCTATGCGCCATACTTTACCAGCTAACTCCCCTAACCCAGCGCCTATTTCAAGACCGAATTCATTGAGTAATTGACCGCGAACCTCGGCATCATCAACGCCCTGAGGAATGCTCACCATATTTAGTTGTGGCAGGCGATACGCTTCTTCGACAACAAACTCGAGGCCGATATTTTCTAAACCCGCTTTCAATGCCAGGTGCATGTCAGCATGACGCTGCCAAGCTGATTGCAGACCTTCATTGTGCAAAATACGCAATGCTTCGTGCAAGGCGTATAAGCTATTGACCGGGGCGGTATGATGGTAAGCACGCTTTCCACCTTGCCCCCAATACCCCATCACTAATTCCATGTCTAGAAACCAACTTTGCACTTTAGTTTTACGACCTTTAATCACCTCTACGGCTTGTTGACTAAACGAAACCGGTGATAAACCTGGTACACATGACAAGCACTTTTGTGTACCAGAATAAATAGCGTCTATTTGCCAACCATCAACATCAAGTTCTATTCCTCCTAATGAGGTCACTGCATCGACAATAGTGAGGCAATTATATTGTTTGGCTAACGCACAAAGCGCTTGTGCGTCATTGCGAACGCCAGTAGATGTTTCAGCATGTACAAAGGCAACGGCTTTAGCATCTGGATTCGCTTTTAAGGCATCTTCTAACTTAGTTATATCCGTTGGTTTGCCCCACGTATCTTGCACCATAATCGCAGTTGCACCGCAGCGTTCAACGTTTTGTTGCATACGCCCGCCGAACACGCCATTTTGGCAAACAATCACTTTGTCACCCGGTTCGAGTAAATTAACAAAAACGGCCTCCATTCCAGCGGAACCTGGTGCTGACACGGGCATAGTCAACTGATTTTGGGTTTGAAAAGCATATTGTAATAACTGTTTTACTTCGTCCATCAATTGTATAAATGCAGGATCTAAATGCCCCAACGTCGGGCGTGAGAGTGCATTTAATATACGCGGATCAACATCTGATGGTCCAGGACCCATCAATGTTCTAACTGGAGGAATAAAGGTGTGAAATTGCGCTGTCATGAGTACTTATGCCTTATGCTTACTGATTTACCGATTATATTACCTTGATTGACATCTTCAACAAGGCTTGCATATCCGACATAAATAACATGAATGGAATAATGTAGTGATATAAGAGTTAATGAATGCTTATTTTTGATAACGTAGTGGTAACAAAACAACCCTGAGAGACAAAGACATTAAATTAAGGAATAAATTAGTAAAAACCAATAACTAACCTACACTTTATTTGAACATTGGAAATAGTTAGCGTTAGGCTCTTAATTGAGCCGTTCCCTTAGACTCGGATCGATTATTATGATCCGAGTATTTTTTATCTTTATACAAAGTTACATTGCCAAAAGTTAAACTCTCAAGCGAACATCACTTATCGACGACTAATCTTGTTGAGGCCTTAAATCCCGTAAAAAACGTTTGGCGTTTTCAACATAGTGTTGTCCTGATGCCTCTAACATTTTCTTTTGCTGGTCGGGAATGCTTTTCACTACCTTTGCTGGTGAGCCCATCACGAGTGAGCCGTCGGGTATCACCATATTCTCAGTCACAAGACTATTTGCCCCAATAACACAGTGCTTACCTATTTTAGCGCCATTTAAAATAACGCTATTAATACCGATTAATGTGAAGTCTCCGACCTCGCAGCCGTGCAACATCACTTTATGGCCTATTGTTACACCTTTGCCAATGGTCAACGGTATACCAACGTCGGTGTGTAATACACTACCATCTTGAACGTTACTGCCCTCGCCAATTGAAATAACATCGCAATCACCGCGTAATACTGCGTTGAACCATATACTACTGTTATCAGCGAGTTTCACTTTACCCATTACATGACTGCCCGGTGCGATAAATACATCGTTTCCAACACTGACTCGATCATCGCCTAATGAATACAACATGTTTACTCCTTATTTAAATTTTTCGCATTAATCCTTCTTGCATACTCGATGCAACTAGTTTTCCTTGACGGTTAAAGAATTGCCCTCGAACTAAGCCTCTTGCGCCACCACTAAACGGACTTTCTGCGCAGTACAATAACCAATCATCAAAATCAAACGGATGATGAAACCATACAGCGTGATCGATAGTGGCCATAATTAGATTCTTATCTCTGACCGAAATACCATGAGGTTGAATAGCGGTAGATAAAAAATGGTAATCAGAAGCATAGGACAACATGGCTTGATTTAGATGAACATTTCCGTGTAACACTTCTTCAGCTCTCATCCAAATATAACGTTTTGGCTCATGTACGCCGGGGTTAACAGAGTCAATTTGCTGTACAGAGCGCATATCAATGGGTTTATGATATCCAAGTGCCTCGCGCATACGCGTCGACATGCTCTCTTGAGCCACCTCATCAAACATGGTATCTCGTGGCAGCGACTCTGGTGAAGGCACATCGGGCATAACGGCAAATTGATGCTCTAAACCCGGCTCAGGCTGTTGAAATGATGCCGTCATATAGAAAATACTACGACCATTTTGAATTGCTTTAATCCTGCGTGTTGAAAAACTACGCCCATCACGTACTGTCTGCACATCAAATACCACTGGTTTTTTGGCATCACCAGGCAACAAAAAATAAGCATGAAACGAATGAGCGACGCGTCCCTCTGGTAATGTAAGTTGTGCAGCTGCAATGGCTTGCCCCATAACCTGCCCACCGAATAACGCGCGAAACCCGAGATCCCAACTTTGGCCACGAAACAAACCTTCTTCTATTTTTTCTAATGTTAATAAATCTACTAATTTAATATCGCTCATAATTTCTCAAAAAGTTTTCAATAATATTGGCTGCTACTGGGCTTTGGCAGTGACCACTACCCGCTCAGCATAGGGATTTCTTGGATAAAACTTATCAGGTAAATGGGCTTGATGCTCGAAAAAACGTGTATCTTTATAGGGTAGTTTCATAAAACCTGACATACCCATCCCGTTTATCGTTGGAACAAGGTTAATAATTTCATTTAATAATTTCTTAAATTCATCTACCGCCGAATGATCGAGTAATGTGTAATAGCTATGAATCTTTAGATGGGTCGGCAACGACTCGAATATAATACAGCCTGTATGGTGTATGGCGTTTAACTGATGAATAATGGTCATCAACTTATCGGGTAACGTCAGTAATTCGTCGGGATCGACGCCATCTTCAAAGTAAGAATGCATCCGGCTTTCGTCTTCTTTAACAGATGTTTTATTGAGTTCATAGGGGATTTGCATGCCAGATTCAGGGATAAACGGCGCAGTTTCATCATCTCGTTCAATATGGAGTGTATCCCGAGCATTAAACATACAGCTTTTAAATACCCCCACTCGATGAATTGAGCGGGCCAGTGTCACAATATTATTAACCGTTGCATCAAAAGCACTTTTTAATGCTGGGTCGTAAATGTTTAAACTTGAATCAATATATACCCCTTGCGGTGTCCAGCGAACGGCTAAACCGCCCACCACCGGATATTTACCTAATCGACTCACCTCTGAAATAAACGCTTTTTCAGTTTCACCCATGCCTTGCAAGTAGTTTTTATAATAACGTTCGAACTGCTCATCGTTAAGATAACGAAGCTGCTCTGTGCTTTGATATGCTTCTGCGCGAAGAAAGGACTTACGTGAGCTGTAAACCACGGTGTCAATTTCTCGGGATTTTGTATGACACCAACCTGGAATAAGGGGGGGACTCAAGGGAGGATCTTTGGGGTGAAATACCATGTTTTTCAAATAATGAATATTGTTCAGTAAATAATCGCCGCCCTTTGCTCTTATTTGCTCATCGTCACTGAGCATAGCTGTCAATATCTCCCCTAGCATTTTGGGTAAACCAAGGGAATTTGGTCGAATAACTTGAGCACCAAACCGGCTCGACTGTCCAGATGCTAATGCATATAGCGTGCTTGCCAGCCCTTGTTCATCGAAGCGCGGTGAAGATAAATTCCCGCTTAATTGCTCAGGGCCAATAAAATACACATCCCCTAAACGCGCATTGGTTTGTTGCATATCACTGGACATTAAATCCATCACGTTATTTGCTAAGTAATTACCCTGCTCGTCTAGCTGAGCGAATACCGAGGAGCCCCAATCAATTAAGCCAACCTCTTCGGTTAACGGGTCAAACACGATATTTGACGGCTTAATATCCCCGTGAACAATAGGCTTTATTTGACCATTTTCAGTAAATGTACGTAACGTTTGTAAAATATCACTGAGCTGAACGGCAATTTTGACCACCAGCCTGGGCGATAACGGACCATACTCCAATGATATTTTTTCGAGATCTTTACCTTTTGCACGCTGCATTACCAAAATGGATTGCTTTTTAACACGCTGAAATTCTATCAATCCCGGTACATGAGGATGTGTCACATGACCCAACATATAGGCCTCTTCTTCCAAGCGGTCCTGCACATGTTGGGGTAGATTGGCCCGAGAGAATTTAAATACATACTGCTTTGCCTGATCGAGTTTTGGCGTTCCGGCAAAAGCGAATCCAAAGGCTCCTTTACCAATTAATTCAATATCCCGATAACCTAAACGTTCAAGTTGCTCGGTACATAACTTAAACCAAGCTTTGAGCTTTTGCGCGTCCTTGTGGGATAGCAAATAAATTGATTGTTCGTCCGGGATATAAAAGTGTTTTAAATCAGTTTGGGAAACCATTTGGGTAATCTATACCTAAGTTTTTCGCTAAGCCTCTTCCACCAGCCAATTGACTTGGTAAGCGGCCCTTTTGTTTTGCGCCAACAAAGGGCTTAGTTCAGCTAAACAGTCACGAATTTGTTCATCTAATTGCCACGGGGCATTAATGATTGCCATTCCAGACCCGTACATTCCGGCGAAGGTGGTCGGGTCTTGCACTGCTAGTTCCACTTGCAGTAAGTTTTTAAAACCCCCGTTACTGAGAGCGTCAAGCATCTGCTGACTTTTTTGATGTTTAGAGGTGGCGCGTTCAAATCCATCGCTTTGCTCATCGTCCCGTTTCGATAACAAGGGATACCAAATAGCAAAAATGCCTGTAGGCCAGCGCTTGTAGGCTTTGCTGATGCTGTCGACGACTTGTTGATAGTCATCTGGTGTTTCATACGAAGGATCCGTGAGTACCAAGCCACGCTTTAATTCCGGTGGCGTCATTGCGATCAATCCTTCGTATCCATCTCGGTGATGCACCGCTACGTTATGGCCTCTTATTTGGCGCTTAAGGTTAATGACCTCTTGGTTATTCCATTCCATCAAGTGTAATTGATCTTGTTCACGCATTAACACACGTGCTATTTCTGGCGAACCAGGGTACTGCTGATGTTTAATATAACTGGCCGTTAACTCTTGATAGGCTAAAAGCGTTGGTTCAGCGCCGGCGTAATCGGCTAGTCGCGTAATCCCCTGCTTAAATTCATTGGTTTTGCGAGCTTGCTCAGAGGCTAAATCGTACATACCGGCACCACTATGGGTATCAATATAGGTAAATCCTTTGTCTTTACGTTTTAACTTATCGATGATCAACATCTGGCAAATGTGTTTTAACACATCGGCATGATTACCTGCATGAAAGCCGTGGCGATAACTAAACAACTGATTAACTCCTTAGTGGTGTAATACGTTTAGGCTTAATTAGCCTATAGCCAGCTAGTTTACCTGTTACCTTTGCGTAAGCAAAAGTAAAAATCAGTAAAAACAAACCCGCGTAACGCGGGTTTGTGTAAAGGCTTATTAAGCAGACTAAAAGTCAACCTATAATCCTCTGGCTAACGCATAGTGCTCAGCATTGTCATTGGTTGTTCAATATAAGACTTCCAAAGATTATTAAACCTCACCATAGTAGCTCCATCGATTATCCGGTGATCACCAGACCAACTCACATGCATTATATTGACCGGACGCACCTGATCGTTTTCATCAAAGCGAGGTAAACGTTGAATTTTCCCTAACGCAACAATCGCGGCCTCGGGATGATTAATAACAGGTGTGGCAACTGTTCCACCTAACACACCGATATTCGATATGCTGATGGTACCACCGGTTAAATCACTTGTTTTCAGCCGCCCTTGTCTAGCTTGTTCAATCAATTCACTTGCCCGAATGGCTATTTCAAGTAGGGACATGTCTTGCACCCCTTTGATGTTTGGTACCAATAAGCCGAATTTACCATCCACTGCCATACCAATATTATGATCGTGAAAATAGGTCAATTCGGTGCAATCTTTATTTACTTGACTATTAATGACGGGGAAAGCTTTAAGCGCCATAGACATCGCTTTAATAAAGAATGGCATAAAGCTTAATTTAACCCCTTGTGCGGTAAAATCATCTTTCAATTGCGCACGCAAAGCCATCAACGCATCCATCTGTATCTCTTCACTCACAGTAAAATGTGGAATAGTCGAAACACTGTTGACCATTTGCTTAGCCATTGCCGCTTTAATACCACTTATGCGTTCAACTCTCGTTTGTCCTGGATTTGTGCGACTTGTCACTTCAGACGTGGTGCAGGCTTTTGCATCATCCACTGGCTTTTGCACTAGGTCACATTTTAATATTCGGCCTTTCTCACCCGAGCCATGAACTTGTGACAACTCAATATTTTGCTCTCTGGCGACACGACGTACCGCTGGACTGGCTAACACTTTATGATTGGAGTTAAGACCACTATGAGTAACCGCTCTGGTATCTTGGTTGTCCGTCTGGCCTTTTTGCTCTTTGTTGGCGGGAGAGATTGGCGAACTTACATTGCTTTTAATCACGCCATTTTCGCGAATATCTTCTGTGACTTGCATGGTGAAAAGAGCAGAATGTACTTTGGCAATTTCACCTTGCTGATAACACAGACTCACTACTGTGCCGCTGTATTTCGCTGGAATTTCTACCAGCGCTTTATCTGTCATTACCTCAACCACTGGCTGATCTTCGACTATTTCATCCCCTTCACTAACTAACCATTTAACCAATTCACACTCAACAATTCCCTCACCAATGTCGGGCAAGATAAACGTCTCAATATGTCTACTATGAACGTGCGTCTTGTTTGGATGTTCACTTAAAACCGGACTATTTTTTTTAGCAGAATCTGTCTGTGCCGCAAGCACCTCATTTGAACCAAGCTCTAGGGTATCTGCCGCGCGAATATCATCCCCTTTCGTGTCAATGTCCATAGCAAACAGAGGCTTGTGCACCTGTGCTATTTCTCCTGTTTGGTAATAAAGTTTTTGCACTTTACCACTGTACATTGCAGGAATTTGAACCGTGGCTTTATCCGTCATTACCTCAGCGACAGGCTGGTCTTCGACGATGATATCCCCTTCCGATACTAGCCATGCTAATAGTTCACATTCCACTATTCCTTCACCAATATCTGGCAAAATAAAATCTTTCATTTCAGCTATTCCTCGATATTGATGATTAAAAATTCACGCAGCGTTTAATCGCTTCATACGTTTTCAGATGATCTGGCATGTATTCTTTTTCATGGGCCAAAGGATAGGGCGTATCTAAGCCGCAAACACGTGTTATAGGTGACTCCAGATACAAGAAGCATCGCTCTTGGACGGTGGCAGAAATCTCGCTGGCAAAGCCGCCTGTTTGAGGGGCTTCATGATTAATAAGCAGTCGACCAGTTTTCTTAACGGATTCGCTTACAGTCTGTGCATCCCATGGCAAAATACTTCGTAAGTCGATAATTTCACATGATATGCCGTCTTTCTCGGCCATTTCAGCCGCTTTTTCAATCACTTCAACCTGAGCCCCCCAAGCAAGTAAGGTAATATGCTCGCCTTCTTTGACGACATCTGCCTTGCCTAGTGGCAACTCATAGTCCTCTTCTGGCACTTCGCCTACTGATGCTCGATACAAACGTTTTGGCTCCATAAACAACACAGGGTTGTCGTCTCTAATGGATGCCAACAATAATCCCTTCGCTTGATAAGGATTACGAGGGATCACCACTTTCATCCCAGGTATGTGAGCAAAAAATGCTTCAGGGGATTGCGAGTGGTACAAGCCACCAGCAATACCGCCACCATATGGCGTGCGTATGGTTAATGTGCCGCAAGTAAACTGTCCGCCTGAGCGATAGCGAAACTTAGCCGTCTCGTTAATGATTTGATCAAAAGCAGGAAAAATATAATCACCAAACTGTATTTCAGCAACAGGTACTGAGCCCTGAGAAGCAAGACCATTTGCAAAACCAATAATACCTTGTTCGGTTAACGGCGTATTGAAGCAGCGCGCTTTACCAAACTTTTGCTGTAAATTGCTAGTTGCTCTAAATACGCCACCGAAATGACCTACATCTTCGCCAAATACCATGACTTTTTCATCATCGTCCATGGCGGTAATAAGCGCGCTATTGATCGCTTGTAGCATATTCATTTTAATCATGGCGAATTCTCCCAGCAGTCTTCGGGTATGCTTCTGGGTACAAGCTAATATGCTTTTTCAATTGACTTAGTTGTTCCTGTAAATGCCAAGGTGGCGTGTCGTAAACATCGTTAACCAAATCATCAATCGCACAAATATCGACTTGTTCGGCTTTTTTCATCTGGGCTAAAACCTCTTGGCGGGTTTGTTCGATAAATTGCTTATGTTGCTCCTCGTTGATCCAGCCCTTACTTTTCATCCAATTTTCGAAACGTTGCACGGGATCTTTCTCCCGCCATTTTTGCTCTTCCTCTTTTGAGCGATAACCCGATGGGTCATCAGATGTTGAATGAGCGGCAAGGCGATAAGTCATCGCTTCGATTAACACAGGGCAATTTTCCGCTAGGGCAATTTCTCGCGCTTTTTTGGTTGCAAGATAAACCGCTAATACATCGTTGCCGTCAACGCGAATTGTTTTGATGCCGTATCCCAGTCCGCGAGAGGCAATCCCATCGCCGCAGAACTGCTCACTTGAAGGAGTCGATATGGCATATCCATTGTTACGACAAAAGAAGATAACGGGACAACTGAGTACAGCAGCCATGTTGAGCCCTGCGTGAAAATCCCCTTCTGATGCAGCGCCTTCACCGAAGTAGCAAATCGTTATTGCCTGATTACCTGCCATTTTCTGTCCGTAAGCATAACCGGCAGCTTGAGGAATTTGCGTCGCCAGAGGCGATGAGATAGTCATGAAGTTCAACGCCTTATCCCCGTAATGAATAGGCATTTGCCGACCTTTATTAGGATCGAGCTTGTTACTGAACATTTGATTCATAAATTGCTCGGTACGGTAACCTCGATATGCTAACGCTCCCTGCTCTCGGTATTGAGACATAATCATATCGTTATCACTAAGCGCCGCAGCACTGCCCACCGTCGATGCTTCTTCGCCACTACAAGCAAGGTAGAAGCTGATACGCCCTTGACGCTGAGCTCCGACCATCCGCTCATCAAGCACGCGTATATAATGCATGGTTTGAAATATCTTATGGGCCGTATCCTGACTTATATCGGGCATATCTGCATCGCTATGCGCGCTGCCATCGGGCTGTAAAATTTGTAACATAGGAATATCTACTGTGCCTTTATCAATGATATTCACCGTATGACTAATTCCCACATCAAAGAGATGATTTCTATCTTTCACCACGACCCCTCTTAACTTGTATAACACTGTCATAACAGACAATGTTTAAAAATTGTTATTTGAGTGTTAATGGTAATGCAGATTTAAGGATAGGACGTTTCCAAATTAGTAACGAAATGACTGAAAGAAAGAATGCTCAACCTAATTAATGAAAGAAAACATGATGTTCATCCGCCTTTTTTCAAACAACTTTAAAGGTAAAACCTTGCTGTAAAGACTTTCGTGCTAGGCGAGATAATAAATGAAGGTGAAAATAGTAAAATAGCGGGGATCATAGCTATAAACGGCTGTTTAGATGAGAAAGTATTCGCCGCCTATAGATATAGGCCTCCTAGGTATAGGCCTCCTAGGTATATATCTATAGTGCATCACAGGCGGCGCTAAAAATGAATTATGCGTATAAACGCTTACGCTTAACCTCAACGCTGTCGATATAACCATGCCAAGTAGCGTAACCAATAATAGGCATCAATATAATAAACCCAAAGAACTGGGTTCCGAAGCCGATTAATACGGACACCAAAATAATACTCGCCCAAAACAACATCGGGATCTTATTACTCCAGACCGTATTCATACTGGTTAATACCGCGGTAGCCAAATCAACTTTACGTTCCATAAGAATAGGCTGAGTAAACGCACTGAGAAAAAAAACTAATAACGTAAAACCGGCCCCTATAACGCCCCCTAACGCTAAAAACGGAAATAAATTTTCGTAATTTTCATCTAGGTACGGAGGATACAAAGCATGTATCAACGAAGCCACCCGTAACCAAAAAATCATCAGTACCATTAATAAGATCCCCAGACCCCATTCGTTGACTGCATTACGTTTAACGGCCTTAATACTGTGCCACAAAGAGGGTTTATGGCCTTTCTCTAATTCCCAACTGATATCGTAAAGACCTGCGGCCAAAAACGGTCCAATGAGCATAAAACACACAATGGCGGGTAAAATAACTAAGTGCCAACCTGTTAGTTCAACTAAATAGGTGATAAACCATGGAATTGCGGCAAAGAAAACACCAAAAATTAACGTCAATATAGGGGCGCGTATAGCATCTTGGATACCCAGCCTTAGCCAATTAATAGGATCGGTAATAGATAATTCTCTACAGGGTATTACCCGAGCGATAGTACTACCGGTAATGGCATTTTGCGGGGCTTCTTTAAAAGACTGTGACATAGATAGGTACTCCAAACAAAAAGAAATTTGTGTCTGTTTTATCTTACTGCTCTTTTAGACTAATCCTATAAACCAAACTTGTCAGGTAAAAGTTACCACTGTTAGAAGAGTTTTCGCGGTAATACTACTATCGGCTTTTAGGCTACCCATAATACACCTTGATTACCGCGGGCTTAGCAAGTGTAAACGCCTATCAATGCCAACGACACGGAATGCGCAAATAATCGTCCACAAGACATAATTATACTTAACATACCCTAGTGCCCTGTATTACTCTTGCAGCTACCTTTTCTATTCATCATTATCATGCGCACTTTCAAAAAATCAAAAAAACTCGATAACGTTTGTTATGACATTCGCGGCCCTATTTTAGAGCAAGCTCAAAAAATGGAAGATGAAGGGCACCGTATTTTAAAGCTTAATATTGGTAACCCTGCCCCATTCGGATTTGAGGCACCAGATGATATTTTGAAAGATGTCATTCATCATTTACCCAAATCCCAAGGTTATTCAGATTCTAAAGGCATATATCCCGCCCGTGTTGCGGTGATGCAGTATTACCAGCAACAACAAATTAAAAATATATCCGTCAATGATATTTATATTGGTAATGGCGTAAGCGAACTTATCGTAATGGCCATGCAAGCATTGCTAGATGACGGGGATGAAGTGTTACTGCCTAGCCCGGATTACCCACTGTGGACCGCGTCGGTCAGTCTGTCTTCGGGTAAACCAGTACATTATCACTGTGATGAAAATGCTGGCTGGGAGCCAGATATAGAAGATATCAAAAATAAGATCACCGCCAAAACCAAGGCCATTGTTCTTATCAATCCAAATAACCCAACCGGCGCGGTTTATAGTAAGGCACTGCTTCTGAAAATAATTGACGTTGCTCGAGAGCATGAATTAATGGTGTTCAGCGACGAAATTTACGACAAAATCCTCTATGACGGCGCTAAGCATCAATGTATCGCTGCACTAGCAGAGGATATCTTTTTTATTACGCTCGGTGGATTGTCAAAGAATTATCGCGTTGCAGGTTTTCGAGCTGGTTGGCTTGTGGTTAGTGGGCATAAAGCGCTTGGCACAAACTATATAGACGGCTTAAATATGTTGTCGTCTATGCGTATGTGCGCCAATGTACCTAGCCAACACGCAATCCAAACAGCATTAGGTGGATACCAAAGTATCAATGACCTGATTGTTGATGGCGGTCGCCTTAAACTACAACGAGATTTAGCCACCACCATGCTCAATCAAATTGATGGACTTGAATGCGTGGCTCCGAACGGCGCCATGTATTGCTTTGTTAAAGTCGATGCCGAAAAATTCAATATTCACAGTGACGAGCAAATGATTATGGACTTGCTACGCAGTGAAAAAGTATTACTGGTGCACGGTAACGCATTCAATTTAACCCAAGGGTGCTTTTTCCGCTTGGTCTTTCTTCCACATGTTGATGTACTGCGCCCGGCAATTGAGCGCATCGCAAATTTCTTTAAACACTACCGTCAGGCTGACTAACTATTATGAGTACCCCACAAAAAAGTCATTTTTTTGCCCATCTATCACGCATGAAGCTCATTAATCGCTGGCCGTTAATGCGTAATGTGCGAACCGAAAATGTGCAAGAGCACAGTTTACAAGTTGCTATGGTGGCTCATTCATTAGCATTGATCCGCAATAAATATTTTGGTGGGACTGTCAACGCTTACAAAATAGCCACACAAGCGATGTTTCATGATGTATCTGAAGTGCTAACGGGTGACTTACCTACCCCAGTAAAGTATTACAATCCAGCTATTCAAGCTGAATATAAGAAGATTGAAAAAATAGCCGAGCAAAAACTCATTGATATGGCACCGGCCGATTTCAAAGAAGATTACGCGGCACTGATACAGCATGAAGGACAAGATGAAACCGAAGCCTTCATTATCAAAGCGGCAGATGTTATCTGCGCGTATTTAAAAACCTTAGAAGAACTCTCTGCGGGTAATCAGGAGTTTGGTTTAGCGAAAAAACGTTTAGACAAAATTCTTAAAGATTACCATTCTCAGGAAGTGGATTATTTCATGCGCGCTTATGTGCCTAGCTTTAGCTTAAGTTTGGACGAAATTACCCAAGAAGATAACGCCCTTTGAATATAGCCTACAAGCGGCGCACAAAATTTGTTAATGGAATAACAAACTAACTGAATACTATTTCTGCTAGAAGCCAATATTATTGCTGGTCAACTTGAAAATGGACGTTACCTTATGAAAAGCGCCACAATCATTCTCTGCGCCAGCTTATTAATCACAACATCTGTGGCTCATGCCGAGCAATTTAATCTTTTACTTTTTACTAAAACAGTCGAATGGCATCACAAGTCAATTAACGGCGCAGTGCAAGCCATTGAGAATCTTGGAATTAAACATCACTTTGGAGTTGATTGGCAAGAAGATGCAGCGCTTATTAATGATGACAATCTTAAAAACTATGATGCAGTCGTTTTTTTGCTTACCTCTGGCGATATATTAAATTCGCAACAAGAAGCGGCATTACAACGATTTATTCAATCCGGTAAAGGATTTGTAGGGATCCATAGTGCATCCGACACAGAGAAAACATGGCCTTGGTATAATCAGCTGGTGGGCCATGTGTTTAAAATCCATCCTGAAATACAAACAGCACAAATGGAAGTTGTCTCTAGAGATTTTCCAGGAATGGAGTATTTACCTAATACATTACTGTGGACTGATGAATGGTATGAGTTTGGTCCAGCCCAAAGCAAAAACTTAAATTACCTACTAACAGTAGACGAAAATACTTTCGCTCCTCATGCCCAGTGGGGTGACAATATAGGCGACGGCATGGGCAAGTTTCACCCTATTGCCTGGTATCACACATTCGATGGCGGGCGCGCTTTTTACACAGCGCTGGGGCATAAACCTATTGCCTATCAAGACAACGCGTTTTTACAGCACATTTACGGTGGTATATATTGGGCGGCAACTGGTAAAGGAATTCCAGCGATACAATAACATTTAGCAGTATTCCCAGAGGATTATCCGTCCATGCGGCAACCTACCCTGTGGTCAGCGAGACAATTGGCTTTCAAACTGACTTAGGGTAGCCGCTTAATCTGCTTACAGCAGACAGTAACGTACTGATTAGTAATATTTTGTGTTTTTCTCACAGTTACCTTTAACCGGTTTGCGAGTATGCCTTTACGTCAAATGAAACGCCAAGGGTTACGATGTCCAAACATACCATTTAATCAGCAGGTCGATTTCCATACAAACAAGCAATACATTATGCTCAACCGAAGGACAATGTAGGTGATGGCATGGGCAAGTTTCATGCTATTTCTTGGTAACGCCAGGCTGCGACGGACGTATATTTTACATAGCGCTGAGGCATAAACCTATTGCCTATAAGACAATGCGTTTTTACAGCACATATACGGTGGTATATATTGGGCAGCAACAGGTAAGGGAATTTCAACAAAACAATAATTCTCAGAGGTATTCACAGAGGTATATACGTCCATGCAGCAACCTACCATGTGGTCAGCGAGACATTTTTCACAGCAAGTTCAACGTGATGGCGATCACCGCTCACCTTTTCAACGTGACAAAGCCCGTATACTGCATTCTGCAGCATTTAGACGTCTGCAAGCCAAAACACAGGTATTAGGCGTGGGTATGAGCGATTTCTATCGCACACGTTTGACCCACTCACTTGAGGCCTCACAAATAGGTCAGGGAATTGCTGCACAGCTTCGTCGAAAACATCCAGTGTTAACGGATAAGCTTGGCCTTAACGACACGTTAATTGAAGCCTTGTGTTTAGCCCATGACATTGGACACCCTCCATTTGGCCATGGTGGTGAAATTGCCTTACATTACATGATGCGCGAAAATGGTGGTTTCGAGGGCAATGGACAAACATTCAGAATCGTTACCAAGTTAGAGCCTTATACCCCATCTCATGGAATGAACCTCAGTCGCCGCACTTTACTTGGGTTGGTTAAATATCCAAACTTTATTGAGCCATTAACCAATATTCAACCTGCCCCAGCAAACACGAATATACAAAATACATCACATCGCAATATTAAGGCAGCGGATTGGATCCCCCCTAAGGGGTTGTACGCATGTGATAAGGGGATGTTTGACTGGCTATTGCAGCCTCTGTCTTTGCAGGACCAAGCGCAGCTTTGCCAGATAGCGCCGAGTACATCATTGCAGCGACACCATAAAACCACGTTCAAATCTTTTGATTGCTCCATTATGGAGCTGGCCGACGATATCGCCTATGGCATACACGACTTAGAAGATGCCATCGTTATGGGCATCGTTAACTTACAGCAGTTTGAAGAACAAATCGTTGAACCGATAGAAGCACTAAGTGAAACGTGGTTAGCTGGGCATATTTCAATGTTAGCTAAAAAACTGTTCAGTAAGCACCATCATGAACGCAAAGATGCGATAGGTGCGTTGGTCAATAGCTTTATTACTAATATAGATATACGCCAAACGGATCCTGCCTTTGATCATGACTTACTCAAATACAACGCGATATTCCAACCTGAGTTTGAGCAGGCACTGTCTATCTTTAAACAGTTTGTTTATCAACGGGTGATCCGTAAACCAGAAATACAAATGCTGGAATACAAAGGACAGCAAGTTGTTATGGGGCTATTTGAAGCCTTCGCATCAGATCCCGAGCGCTTGTTGCCAGAAAATACCCGAGTTCGCTGGCTAAACGCGCAGAGCGAGAATAATGGAATGCGTATAATCTGTGATTATATCGCCGGTATGACAGATGAATTTGCCTCACGCCTTTACGCTAATTTGTTTATTCCAAAAAGTGGCGCGAATCCCGATAGCATAGGACTTTAGCTGACGATTAAAAAACAATTGAAATTTTTGGTCTTAATTCATTGTCCTTAGTAGTAATCATTAAGGTATTTAACGCAATTAAGGCCACTATGTTAATTAATGTACCCAAAGCAAGCGCTGTCAAAGAGAGCGAAATCACCGACGAGAAGGTATACAACCAACGCCGAGACATTCTTAAATCTATGGGATTCATCGGTGCTTCAGCACTACTCACTAGCCAACCAGCTCAGGCTGGTTTCTTCACTAGCGACGATAAAGAGACCTTTAAAACCCGAGCGCTGGAATATACCCCAGCTGCAACATCGCAACAGAAACAAGCTTTTACGCCCGAAGAAAAAATAATTACTCATAACAATTTTTATGAATTTGGTACGGCTAAATCAGATCCGGTTGAAAACGCTCAGCAGTTCAAAGTGAACCCATGGAGTCTCAGCGTGGAAGGATCAGCTGAAAAACCGTTTACATTGAACTACGATGATCTTTTCAACCAATTTCCCCTTGAAGAACGAATTTATCGCATGCGATGTGTTGAAGCTTGGTCCATGGTTGTTCCATGGATTGGTTTTTCACTGGCGGCTTTAATTAAAAAGGCTAAACCATTAAGTTCGGCTAAATACGTGGCGTTTGAAACTTTGTATGATCCTAAGCAAATGCCGGGACAAAAAAATAGGTTTGCAGGCGGCGGTATTGAGTACCCTTATGTTGAAGGATTACGTTTAGACGAAGCCATGCATCCGCTTACGCTACTTTCTGTAGGACTTTATGGTAAGACCTTACCTGCACAAAATGGTGCACCAATCAGACTAGTGGTGCCATGGAAATACGGGTTCAAAAGCATTAAGTCCATTACCCGTATTCGCCTTACCGATAAACGCCCTCCTACAACGTGGAATATTTTGGCAGCTAGCGAATACGGATTTTATGCCAATGTAAACCCTGAGGTAAGCCACCCTCGTTGGAGTCAAGCCAGCGAAAGGCGTATTAGCTCGGCCGGTTTGTTCTCGCGAAATCGAATAGATACCAAGATGTTCAACGGTTACGATGAAGTGGCATCGTTGTATCAAGGCATGGATCTAAGAAAAAATTTCTAATGGCAGAGACTTATTCCTTTAAGCTTAAAAAGGCACACTTACCTTGGTTAAAACTTGTCATTCATTTAGGGGCATTGCTGCCCTTATTGATAACGTATTATCAAGCTTTTAATGACCAATTAGGCGGCGATCCAGTCACCGCACTTTTACATTTTACTGGTTTAGGTGCGTTTAAGTTGCTGCTGCTATCACTGCTTATCACTCCCCTAGCGCGGCAATTTAAGCAAGGCTTACTTATCAATGTCCGCAGGTTACTGGGCCTTTATAGCTTCAGTTATGCATTTGCTCACCTGGTAAGTTACGTATTATTCGATTTACAACTCGACTGGCCACTTTTACTCAGCGAAATAGTTAAACGCCCCTATATAACGGTAGGTTTTGTCGCGTGGATAATATTGTTCTGCCTCACCTTAACCTCAAATAAAAAGGCCCAGCGCAGTTTGGGGCGACGTTGGCAAACACTGCATAATTGGGTATACCTAGCCGTGGGGCTTGTGGCTCTTCACTTCTTATGGTCAGTCAAATCGGATGTAACAGAACCGCTCGTTTATATGTTCTTAACCCTATCACTGCTGCTCTACAGACGTGATAAGTTAAAACGCTGGTTAAAGAATCGAATAAATAATACGCAAATAAGTAAAAAATAACTTGCATGTGTTTTTATACAGTACTATTGTAATTGCAATCACTGTATAAACAAACAGGTATAAGCAAATGGCCAGCGTACACGCAATATCAAACCCTAAAATTAGCCACTTCGATAGTGTTTCGGTTTTTAACCAAAAGCGCTTACAAACAATTCACAGCGGTGAAAATAAAGCTAAATGGTCTTATCTTATTGCAGATAATATTGCATTTACTCGCCCTAACACGCGCTGCATTAAGCTAAAAAAGCCCACGCAGGCGCAAATGATTATTTGGTTAGAGAAACTTATTACCGCTGATCAATGTGCCAATATATACGTTGAACAATTAGAGTTAGACGAAATGAACCAAATACGCCTTACTCAGCTTTGTGCTATGCACAACGTTAATGTGGTTAATTTAATGACACAAAATCAAGCTAGCGTGATAAAAGGCCCTTGGCTAAATAACTGAGTATTTGTATCGGGTGATTTTGGTGCATGCCTTAATAGATAAAAATAAACGATTAGGCTCAGCTTAACCTGGACACAATAGCCTTATCTTCGCTGTCAAATGTGTATAATTCGTTTATTAATATTGTAACGATATGGTGGAAACGGCGATATTTTTTGCTGTTAGGTAGACTAGATGAATGATCCTCTTTGCTTTTGTAATAGCGGCCACAGCTTTGAACTGTGTTGTAAACCTTATATACACAGTATCAGACGTCCTGAGACACCTGAACAACTTATGCGCTCGCGCTTTAGTGCATATGCCACCAAGCACTTCCAATACGTTTTAGACACCTACACACTCACCCAGCGCCAGAATTTAACCTTGCAAGTATTATCTCAAGGCAGTGACGATACCCATTGGCTTCGCTTAGAAGTGCTAGACACCATTACAGACAATAGTGCTCATATAGGTGAAGTTGAATTTGTTGCCTATTACCGGCAAGACAATGTGATTTACAAGATGCACGAACGTTCTAAGTTTTGTCGTGAAGAGGGTCAATGGCGCTATGACTCAGGGGTATTATTTAAAGACGGTGGAGTGTACAAACCTCAACGCAATGATAGCTGTTTATGCGGCAGCGGAAAAAAATTCAAAAAGTGCTGTCTGTAAACGTTAGTTGGTTACTATTCACAAGTAAGCAAACAAAGTTTGTCGTAAAGCTAGATAAGTTCTGGCCACCTAAGCGCTATTTTCTATTATTTGCTTATGTTTATTTATCGTTATCTTTAAGCCACTCGTTTAATAGCTTTATTTGCCCACACTTATAGGCTGCATAGGTTATGCGTAACGCATTAGATAATAATTCACTATCGGACCAACCGGTTTTCGCAGATAGTTCTTTGTAGCTCTCCATACCTTGAGGGGTTACATAACCACGAACCTGTTGTTTTCCTAGTTCTTTTTGTCGCTCTCTAAATCTGCGTTGCTTCTGAGCATTGGCAACCATTTTGGGATTTTTCATTACAATGTCATTATTTACGGTTAAAAAGATGATAAATTCGCTGATATCATCCATTACTATGGCATAGATGTAAAATAATTAACTGCTCAGAGTTGTTTAGCTTACAAGTGTTCGCTAAATTACGTCCTTTAAAAATATTAGACTCGGAATACTATGACAATGAATCAAGGCAGTTTTACAAAAGAAGAATTATTAGCCTGCAGTCGAGGTGAGTTATTTGGTCCTGGTAACAGTCAGCTACCTGCGCCAAATATGTTAATGATGGATCGTATTATTAATATCTCTGAGGAAGAAGGAGAACATGGAAAAGGCGTCATCATTGCCGAATTAGATATTTCACCAGACTTATGGTTTTTCGATTGTCATTTTCCTGGTGATCCAGTGATGCCAGGATGCTTAGGCTTGGATGCAATGTGGCAGTTAGTTGGATTCTTTTTAGGTTGGTGTGGTGGTCCAGGAAAAGGACGTGCTCTGGGTGTGGGTGAAGTTAAATTCTCAGGTCAAATACTTCCTTCAGCTAAAAAAGTCACTTACCGCATCGATATGAAACGTGTCATTAAGCGTAAATTGTATATGGGAATTGGTGACGGTGAAGTGTCTGTTGATGGCCGCGTAATCTATCAAGCTAAAAATCTTAAAGTGGGCTTGTTTCAAGATACCAGTACTTTCTAAGCAGAGGCGATTACTGCAAATTTTTGCTGTAAAAAACAAAGCCCCGTAAGGGGCTATATTTAACTAGAATTTAAGGCCGAAGCTTCGGTCCCCCATGGCTTCTCGCCACCCCCCTAACCATTCTGAACGAGCCGTTGAGGCTTGGAATGGACAGTTTTCTTTAGATCGACCGGAAATGCCAGCGTGGTATCCCTTTGAATGCGCTCTGGAAAGTTTATCTCTCTTTTGTCTCTTCATTTCATCGAGTTTCCTATTTTTACGTAGCAATAACCGTGCTTAAAGTAAGCACGTATATAGAGATAATAGATCAGGCATTTTGGTTCAATAGCGTTTGGCTAATATATTCAGGAAATAGCGACAAGACATTGATTTAATTAATGTAAATTCAATAAACTCAATTCGAATATTAGATAGATTATTTATTATATTTAGTAATAAAAAAAACGATATCCACAAAAAAGCCCGCTAAATGCGGGCTTCAGGAGTAAGACGTTTTTACTACAACTTTATGCGTCTACGTATTGCTACCACCATTAAGCCAAGCAGTGATATAAGACCAAACCCAGCTCCTTGACGATCAGAGTCATTGTCGCTTTCATCGTCACCAGGTTCCGTCACATCACAGTCCTCGATAGAGCCTCCTGGGATGGGCTCTAAACGAACACTGATAATTCTATCAACTATCACTTCATCACCGTTACTGTCTAACACCACATCACCGAAAATGTTTTTAGACGGTATACGTACTAAAGCTGAAGCCGCAACCACACCATCATCATTGATGCTTGTGGCGTTCACTAACGTATAAGCCGAATTACATTGAATTAAGTCATTCATATTAATGAATTCAGATGCATTAGTATCAAACCGAAAGGCATGGCTTCTTCTGGCCGATACACCTGCTTCTATCTCGCCTTTACCTACCACTATGCCACTGTTGTTGATGGCATTGGCAAAGCTTGATGAGCCTAAGAAAAAGTCTTCAGGGAAAACGGTTTCATCAGTATTAATGTCGTGCACAAAAAACTTGCTACGCGAAATTCCATTAACTTGCCTAACTGCTGAACCAACCACTAAACCACTATTATTAATATCCGTTGCGGTACTTGATGTATACGTTTGATCGTCCGTAATCTCAGTGACTGTATCGCCTTCAAAAATGGCGGCAAATGTACGAATAAAGTTAGTATCGCGATATTGGCCAGACGAATCACCTACAGCCACACCATTATCATTGATAGCTAAAGCCTTGCTTTCATAGCCATTAGTGTCGTCTTCTTCAGGGGTATATGCCAAGCCCAGCTCTTTCGTACTGATGATTTGACCTTGATTATCCAATTGCCAGATAGTGCCTCGGCGCTGAAAGTTAAACTTCAACGATTTTTCACCTGTAGTAGATGAAGAAACTAAATTAATTCGACGCAGGCAGACTTCTGCTGGCTCGTCTCCACGAATATCATCATCATTACAATTATCAACTGAAGTCTGCAGTGTCGATGCGTCTAAAAGTGTAGTAGTGCTATAGCCAACAACCTGATTACTGTTATTTACGTCATAGGCAACACTTAGGCCCCCTGCCGTATCATCAATGGGTGGCAATTCAATGGTTGTATTATTCACTGTGGCAAATGCACGGCTGTAAAAATCATTCACCACATAGGTAATATCAGTGCCTGCTTCTAGGGTGTAATCAATGGTGTAAAATACGTCGAAGCTGCTACCCACCGTAGAACCCGAGTCATTCATTCCTCGCACAAGTGTATCGTTACTGAAGGTATATTCGTTTGTGTTTTCATCAAGTACATCAAAGCCGGGAATAAATACGCTATTATTGTTTGTTTCGATGTACGCGTGACGGTCAGCAATTTGTTGGAGGGTTAATGCTTCATTGTTAGCGTCAGACGTCAGTAATGCATATAAAAACGTATAATCTGCGTCGTTATAGTTGCCTATTTTGGCCGCTTCAATATCAGTCAAGCCATCGATAAGTGTTTGCGACTCGAAATTTAGCAACGATGCATCGATGGGTGGATTATAAGGTATTGAAACATTAACAGCGATTTGCCCACTGGCGTTGATATCACTTGGGAAGGTATTTACACCTATGTTGTTTGCTTCGAGCTCAACCACATTGTATTGCGCGGCATTAGCCAAGGATATCGTCAATGCAGAAAATGCGAATGCTGCCAATCTAGTTTTATTCATTTAAAATCCTGATTTCTTTTATGTGTTGTTTTATTCAGTTAAAGCTTCGAGCTCATCCCAACGCGCATAAGCCTCACTCAAGCTACTTTCAGCATCAGCAAGTTGGGCTAGTGTCTTGGATGTAGCGTCATTATCTTTCTTGAAAAAATCCCCATCGCTTATTTGCGATTGTAATTCGGCTATTGTTTTTTCTAACTTATCGATAGAAATAGGCAGCTTTTCGAGCTCAAGTTGCTGCTTATATGATAATTTTTTACTCGGCTTACTTTGAGGCTTGGTCTTAGGACTATCACTTTGTTTAGAAGTTTCACTTTTGCTTTTAATTGCTTGTTTTGATACCGCGTTTGCAGCATACCATTGATAAATATCGGCATAACCACCAACAAACTCTTTAATTTTACCTTGGCCTTCAAAAAACAAACTTGAGGTCACAACGTTGTCGACAAATTCTCTATCATGGCTCACCAAGATAAGCGTACCTTTATAATTCCCGAGTATATCTTCTAGTAACTCTAGGGTTTCAACATCGAGATCATTAGTTGGCTCATCGAGAATAAGTAAGTTGTTTGGCTTAAGCATTAATTTTGCTAATAACAAACGGTTCTTTTCGCCACCAGATAATGAACTAACAGGCACGTTCACCCGCTCAGGCGTAAACAAATAGTCCTGTAAGTAGCTGATAACGTGCTTACTACTGCCGTTTATCTCCACCTCACGCTTACCATCAGCGATGGCGTCTATCACTTTGAGCGACACATCAAGTTGCGAGCGATGCTGATCGAAATAGGCTAATTCTATTTTGGTTCCGCAACGCACCGAGCCTGACGTAGGCTCTAGCTGTTCTAGCAGTAGTTTTATCAGCGTGCTCTTACCACAACCATTAGGCCCGATAAATGCGATTTTATCGCCACGGAAAATAGTGAAGTCTAAATGGTCGACAATATTTTTATCATCGATTTCATAACTAAGGCTCTCGGCTTCAAAAATAATCTTACCTGAGTTTTGTCCTTGACCGAGTGTGACTACCGCACGACCTGTTACATCACGGCGCTCACTACGCTCATTACGCAGGGCTTTTAATGCGCGAACGCGGCCCTCGTTACGTGTACGACGAGCCTTAACACCTTGCCTGATCCACGTTTCTTCCTGGCTCAATTTTTTGTCGAACAACGCGTTTTGCGTTTCTTCAACTTCTAAGTCATGGGCCTTTTTGTCCAAATACTCCTGATAATTACCAGGGTAACTAACCAGTTGTCCACGATCTAAATCAACGATACGCGTGGCAACGTTTCGGATAAACGCCCTATCATGGCTGACAAAAACCACTGCGCCTTGATAATCAAGAACGGTATTCTCCAACCATTTGATCATACTAATATCTAGGTGGTTAGTAGGCTCATCCAATAATAAAATATCAGGCTGATTAGCCAGTGCTCTTGCAAGAGCGGCTTTACGACGCCATCCACCTGAAAGCGAAGACAACTGTTGATCAGGGTCAAGTTTAAGCTGAGTTAAAACCTGCATTATTTTCTGTTCAAACTGCCAGGCATTATGGTGATCAAGTTGTTGCTGCAACTTTTCGAGCTTGTCCATCTGTGCTTCGCTGTAATCGGTAGCGATAACATGAGTCTGATGGAAATAGGCTTTGAGGATCTCTCCTACCTCAGCCATACCTTCGGCAACATAATCAAACAAACTGCAATCTACACTTTGCGGTGGATCCTGCGGTAACCGTGAAATTTTAACTTGATTTCCGACTAATCTCTGGCCATCGTCTAGTTTCAATTCTCCAGCAATAATTTTTAATAATGTGGACTTGCCGCAACCGTTTCGGCCAACAAGACACACACGTTCACCTGGGTGGATCACTAATTCAACACCACTTAATAAAGGTGGGTGACCGAAAATAATACTGGCATTTTTAAGTTGTAATAAACTCAAGACAAAAACTCTCTTAATTGTTGTTCATTGAAAGGCCACTCAAGCTCTAGCTCTGTGTCTAGCCTTTTCAGTACTGGGATACGTGCACCGTATAAATGATATAACTCTGTAGACGCTCTAACATCAACCTTGTTATAAGATGCGTCTGGTGCCGCGTAATTTAAAATAACTTCTGCATCATCACACAAGCAGCAATCTTTGCCTGAATAAAACAAAATGGCTAAATTAGACATTTAAGGTAAACACCCAACATCCATGTATCTTTGGATTACGCTTAAAATCTTCAGGTAAGGTTTTCTGGGTAAAATTTTCAATACTCAACCCTAACTTGCCGACGCCTTCTTCATCCAATTTAAACTGGCGTAAATTATTGGAAAACATGATTTCCCCACCTGGGCGTAAACATCTTACGGCATTACTGAGTAATGCTAAATGGTCGCGCTGAACGTCCCATGTGGTATCCATACGTTTTGAGTTAGAAAACGACGGTGGATCGATAAAAATAAAATCGTACTGCTTGTTATGCCTATCTAACCAAGTCAAGCAATCCGCTTGAATAAATTCATAGGGTCCCTTTAAATTATTTAGTGCAAAATTCTCTTTTGCCCAATCCACATAGGTATTCGACATATCGACGGTAGTCACTGATTTAGCCTTACCTATAGCCGCATGTACCGAAACACTGCCGGTATAGGCAAATAGATTTAATACGTCTTTATCTTTGACTCGTTGCTGCACTAGTTGACGTGTTATGCGGTGGTCAAGAAATAACCCAGTATCCAAATAATCAGTCAAATTAAGCTTGAACTTGGCACCGTTCTCATATACTTCAACGGTCTTCTGAGTCTGAGACACCTTTTCGTACTGGCTTTTCCCTTTTTGCTGCGCCCTGACCTTCATGATTATCTGTTCTGAGGGTACATCAACGCAGTCAGGCAAAGCCACAATCACTTCATGCAAACGTCGCTTAGCTTTCGCTGTCGGCACATCTTTCGGAGCTGCATATTCTTGTACAACAAGCCAGTCACCATAGCGGTCAATTGCCACGTTGTATTCTGGCAAATCCGCATCGTAAATACGGTAACAATTTGTATTTTCAGTTTTAAGCCATTTACTGAGACGTTTCAGATTTTTGGTCAAACGATTAGCAAAGTCATTATTACTCAGTGAGACTTCTCTGGTAACACAGTTTTTTTCATCTAATGCGAAGTTAACTAGCTGACATTCTAACTTGCCGTTCATCAACTTATATTCTTTGTTGGCAAACATTTTCATACTGCGCAGCAAGTCACGATTTGACGTCAATAATGACAAATTCCAACCTTTGAAATGTTCTTTAAGATTCACTCCCCACGCTTGAAATAATGGAAGCAACGCGGTGATTTCACTCAGTCTTTCACCATAAGGCGGATTACTAACAATATAACCCAGTGCCTGCCCTTTAGGAGGCGTAACTTTGCAAGCGTCTATGGTATTAAATTCTATAGCTGAAAATACGCCAGCAGCATCGGCATTCTCTTTAGCAATGGCGACAACACCATGGTCAATGTCACTTGCGCAGATCACACTAGTTGACTCAACAATTTTTGATTCTGCATCCGTTACCAGCGATTCCCATAAAGTGGCATCATGTTGAAGCCAACGCGTGAAGCCCCAATCTTTACGCTTGAGTGCTGGTGCAATATTGGCAGCCATAAGCGCCGCTTCAATAGCAATGGTGCCCGCACCACACATAGGATCAAGTAAGGGTAAGGCTTTATCTTGCGTCCAACCGCTTCGTACCAACATAGCGCAAGCGATATGCTCTTTAACAGGGGCTAAGCCCGTTTTCACACGGTAATGACGTTGATGTAAACTATGCCCTGACAAATCAAGATACACCGTTAACTTGTCACTCCACATTCTTCCTTGCAAGCGAATATCGGGATCAATCTTACTCACCGAAGGTCGTGATTCAAACAATTCATTAAATTGGTCTACAACAGCATCTTTAATTTTCAATGCGCCAAATTGCGTATTATTAATACAATGATTGGCGCCAACAAAGTCGACAACAAATGTACTATCAACACTGAAATGCGATGTCCAATTTACGCTACTGGTGATTTGATATACGTCATCAGCGACATCCACGTGGCCTTCTGCAACCTTAAGCAATACCCGATTGGCCAACCGGGACCATAAGCAAATTTTGTATGCGTGCTCAATTTCACCGCTAAACAGCACCTGACCAGGCTTGGTTTTTACTGACAATTGCGGACACAGCGCAGATATTTCTTTGGCAAGAAGCTCGTCGAGCCCCTTAGACGTGGTGACTAAAAATTCAAACATATACCGATCCAGTTATTTCTTCGGGCGCGATTATACGGTAATAAAGGAGTAATCGCATGGCTAAATGCATAAAAATCAGATCGTTAATTCGAAGAATTATAAATGAGTAAAGTACAGAGGTGATATTGAGGAACGTTGACAGCTAAGCGCGTTTATACATAGGAATATCAGCAAGGTATGGAATAAGCCGATCGTTCATAACTTTGATTATTTCAAACTGCGACAATGTTTTGCTATTGCTTACGACAAATTGGTCAGAAATAAGCATGCACGTTGCCGTTGTGCCTTGTTGTTCTATCACGATGACTTGGCCTAATTCGCCATTATCATTATCGGCAGCCTCTAACATCGCCAATTGACAATGCACACCACTAGTCGACTGCGCCTTGTACAACCAACTCTTCATGCAAACAGGTTTATGAAATTTAAGCGCAGCGGTGGCATTTAATAAAACTTGCACCAACTGCCCTTCAGTCAAGACTAACCCACTGTTATCTAAGCTTTCAGCTAACGCCACATAGTGCTCGGTATCTTCAAGACTAAATAACTGTTTATCTGTAGGTAAATTAACTAAATTCTTTAACGCAAAAGGCACCACAAAGGTCAATGTGTGACCTAAGTCGAGACGCAGTTCATTATCGTGCGTATACCAAAACCAATTTGTATTAGGAAGTAGCATGATTCCTTAGCCTAGTTAGAATTTAATCCTTAAATAAAAGCTAGCATAGTTTACGTTGGAATCATGCACTTTTCGTCATACTTAAAGGTGATAAAAGAAGCCGATCAGCCATCGATCATTATAACGAATCTACGATCTCTTTTATTAATTTTGGACCTTGGTAGATCAGCGCCGAATACACTTGAATCAAAGGTGATCCGGCATCGATCCGAGCCTTCGCAGCAGACACCGAATCAATCCCACCCACACCAATGACAGGCGCCTGCCCCGCTAGCTGACGACATAACGATGTCACGATCCGCTGACTTTTGTCAGTGAGTACTGACCCACTCAGACCGCCAGCCTCCTCAGCATATTGCTGGCCTTTAACTGCTTCACGATCAAGTGTCGTGTTCGTTGCGATCACTCCATCGATCCCGACGCTCAAAAAAGAATCAACCATTGAGCTCAATTCAGAATCCTGCAGATCGGGCGCGATCTTGATAAGGATAGGAACATGCTTGTTATGTTGAGCCTTAAGCTTAATTTGCTCTGCTTTTAAGCCGCCTAATAATTGTGTGAGTGCATCACCATATTGTAAGTTTCTAAGCCCTGGCGTATTAGGTGACGATATATTTACTGTTACGTAACTAGCATGCTGATAAACCTTGCGCAAACAGATCAAATAATCGTTTAGTGCTTCGTCCTCAGGTGTCGTTTTGTTTTTACCAATATTGATCCCAAGCACCCCTGTGTAACGGGCCTTTTGAACTTGTTCTACAAGGTAATCAACCCCTTTATTGTTAAATCCCATACGATTAATAATCGCCTGCCCTTTTGGTAATCTAAACATTCGAGGTTTGTCATTACCCGCTTGCGGTTTGGGGGTAACCGTACCGACTTCTATAAATCCAAATCCCATCGCCGCGAAAGCATCAATACATTCTGCGTTTTTGTCTAATCCAGCAGCTAAACCAACAGGATTCTTAAAGTGTAAACCAAAGCACTCCACTGGTTTGTCTGCGATGCGCTGTTTGTAGGCCATGTTTAAAAAAGTATGCTGCGTGCGCTTAAGCCACGTAATCGTAAAGTCATGACTCCACTCGGCATCTTGGGTAAATAAAAATTTCTGTAAAATGGCATACATGGTGTTCGTTTTCCTCAGACAAAAAAAAGCCCCAGTGCGAAACCAGGGCGTTAAAGACCGTACGTTTAATATTACGCGTTAGCGTTTATGCTAAGCAACATTAATTCACGTAATGCGACTGAAAACTTCGCAAATTCATGAGTACTACTGGTTTTGAATTCCGACATCATACTATACCAACGCTCTAATAGAGCCTGATTATGTTCCATCCATGTGCCAAGTATCATTTCTGCATCATTATTTTTAGGCGCGCCAGTGAGTAATACTGTCGCCAAAGCACGTTGTTGCCAATCGAGTTCTTCTCGATATGACGCACGTGCTAATGCTTGCCAATGATTAGAAACTGTCTGTTTATTTATTTGTTCCAAAAACCAATGAAGTTCAAGACGTGAGCCAAGTTTGAAATATAAACTCGCAACCAGCTTAATACTGCGTCCTTCCGCTTTGGCGATTTGTGCCAAATCTAAACATGGGAACAAATTACTTAGGCTAGAAACTTTATAAGCAATATCATCCGGCACACCTGCATTGGTCAAGCGTGCGCAATTCGCTTCAAGTTCTTGGTACTCATCTTCTACTAAGTAGTCTTTAAGGTTTTTAAACAAATCAGCAAAAGTAGACGTGTAATTGTCGATTGCTTCTTGAATGCCCATAGATTTAACGCCGTGACGCAAATACCAACGCGAAGCACGACGCAGCGTGCGACGCATACTTTCAAGCATTGAAAGCTGCGTTTGTGCACTCACTTTATTGTCTAAGTCTTGTACTTCGGTCCATAGCGATTCCATTGAGAATATACCTTTAACCACGCAATACGCATTGGCTATCTCATCAATGTTGGCACCGGTTTCTTCTTGCATGCGAAAAACAAAATTCATTCCCATGTCATTAATTAAATTATTAGTCAACTTAGTGGCAATAATCTCGCTACGAAGTGGATGCTGTTCCATTTGCTCGGCGTAACGCTTTTGCAATACAGCTGGGAATGCGCTGATTAATAATTTACGATGATATGGATTGTCAGTAATTTCCGGGGTATTGAATCTTTCTTTTAACATCATTTTGCCGTAGGCAATAAGCACAGATAATTCAGGACGAGTAAGCCCTTGCGATGCTGCTAAACGGTCAGAAATCTCATCGTCAGTGGGTATAAATTCAATTTCACGATTTAAATTTCCTTCTTTTTCCAAATTATGGATAAAACGTAGCTGCTCTTTTAACTGACTGCCGCCACTCAATTGCGTAATAGAAATAGATTCTGTTTGGCGATAACAATCTTGGATCACCAAGTCACCCACATCGTCTGTCATCTCGTGCAATAGATTATTTCGTTGTTTGAGAGTTAAGTCTCCAGCATTAACCAAGGCATTGAGTAAAATTTTAATATTAACTTCGTTATCAGAACAATCCACTCCGCCAACGTTATCGATAAAGTCGGTATTCACTCTTCCACCATTGCGAGCAAATTCAATTCGACCTAATTGTGTGAGTCCTAGATTACCGCCCTCACCAATAATTTTGGCTTTTACTTGAGCACCATTAACACGCGTATCGTCATTTGCACGATCACCTACTTGTGAATGACTTTCTTTAGCACTTTTAACATATGTTCCAATGCCGCCGTTCCAAATTAAATCGACTTCCATTTGCAAAATATTATGGATAAGTTCATTCGGTGTCATGGTGAGCTGTTTAGTGCCCAACCATTTTTTCATTTCAGGGGTTAACTTAATTGACTTCGAGGCACGGCTAAAAACATCACCACCGGACGAAATTAAAGATTTGTCATAATCATTCCAACCTAACGAAGGGTTTTCAAATAAGCGTTTACGTTCTGCATAGCTGGCTTTCACGTCTGGTGTAGGGTCAAAGAAAATATGTAGATGATTAAAAGCACAAATCAACTTGGTATGATTCGATAACAACATTCCGTTGCCAAATACATCACCCGCCATATCTCCAATTGCAACACAGGTGAAATCGGTCGTTTGACAATCAACGTCCATCTCCCGGAAATGACGTTTAACTGACTCCCAACCACCACGTGCGGTAATGCCCATTTTCTTATGGTCGTAACCAATACTGCCACCAGAGGCAAATGCATCACCCAACCAGAAATTAAATTCCTCTGATATACCATTGGCAATATCTGAGAACGTAGCCGTTCCTTTATCAGCGGCAACAACCAAATAAGGATCATCTTCATCAAGACGCACGACATCTCGAGGATAGACGATTTCCCCATCGACGATGTTATCGGTGATATCAAGTAAACTACGGATGAAAATTTTATAACACGCTTGGCCTTCTTTTTGGAATGCTTCACGCCCTTGATTAACAGGCAAGTTTTTACAAACAAACCCCCCTTTTGCACCCACAGGCACAATAACCGTATTCTTAACTTGCTGCGCTTTAACTAAGCCTAAAATTTCAGTACGGAAATCTTCTTGACGGTCAGACCAACGCAATCCACCTCGCGCCACTTTGCCACCACGTAAGTGAACACCTTCAACGCGCGGGGAATAAACAAATATTTCAAATTTGGGACGCGGCAAAGGCATGTCAGGAATAAGCTCAGATAACATTTTAAATGAGGCATAAGACTTTTCGTTACCCTGAGCATCGCTTTGATAGAAATTGGTCCGAGTGGTAGCAAGAATAAGATCTAAATAGCGCCTAATGATACGGTCATCATCTAAGTTTGAGACGTTATCCAAATGCTTTTTCACTTCGTTTAACAGTGTCTCTTCGCGCTTATTCGAACGGCGCACTTTTGGATTGTAACGTTGATTAAACAACGAGGCCAAAATCTTTGCTATGTCAGGATAATGGGCAAGTGTGTTGGCAATATAATCTTTACTGAACGAGCTTCCGATCTGACGCATATATTTTGCATAGGCACGTAAAATAGTCACGGTTCGGCCGGGTAATCCCGCACCTAGCACTAAACGGTTAAAAGCGTCGTCTTCTAAATCATTTGACCAAACTTTCGCAAATGCATCTTGGAAAAGTGCTTGAGCACGTACCAAATCCATACGATTACTGGTGCTGTGTAACATGGTAAATTCCATGATCCAATTCATCTGACCATCACTGGATTTAACACGATACGGACTTTCTTCGATCACTCTAAGACCAAAGTTTTCTAACATGGGCAACACGGCAGATAAATGAATAGGCTCATTTTTATGAAATAGCTTTAACTTAACGACTTCACTGTCGAGAGCTTCTTCTTGTGGTCGGTAGAACAACATATCTAAAGTATGCTCTGCACTTAGTAATTCAATTTTTTCTAAATCGACCAATGCGGCGCTGGGCAAATTCTGCTCTTTGTAACTCGGAGGAAATGCATCTTCATATTTTTTCTCGATGACTTTTCCGGCCGCTTCACCATAAGTCGTACGAATGGTAGCCGTTAATTTATCGTTCCAACTCTTAGTCAGCTCGATGATATTCTTTTCAATTTCCTTCACGTTATATTCCGAATTGTTGTCTTTCACTCTGACAATGTATTGCGTTCTAGCATATACAGATTCTGAAAAGTAAGTCGTAAACTCTACGTCTTCTTGGCTATCAAACGATTTTTGTAGCAGCACCTGCGTATCTTTACGCAATTGAGTGTTGTAACGCTCCCGAGGAACATAAACCATACATGAAACAAAACGTCCAAATACGTCTTTGCGCACAAATAAACGTGAAATTCCGCGCTCTTGCATTTGAAAAATACCTAACGCAATTTGTGCGAGCTCATCTTCGCTACCTTGCAACAATTCATCACGGGGATAGGTTTCAATAATATTCAAGAACGCTTTGTGTCCATGTGAATCTTTATCGAAACCTGATTTTTGACAAATATTATCAATTTTATTTTGCAAGACCGGCACTTGTGTCGCACTGCTATTATAAAAAGAAGCAGAATACAGTCCAATAAAACGGTCTTCGCCAATCACATTGCCCTTTTCATCAAAACGTTTGATACCAACGTAATCAAGGTAAGCAGGACGATGCACACGTGAACGACTATTGGTTTTAGTGAGTAAAAGTGGATGATTACTCAATGCTTCTTCACGAGCAGACCCAGGAATATTTGACAATACCCGTTCGCGCTCGCTCACAGAGTTTTTCATTAATCCCAGACTCGATTCGTTGTCCGCTAACCAACGATAATCACCTTCAACGGCTTTAGCACTATATGAGCGATAACCCATAATGGTGAAATTATGGTCGTTTAACCAAGACAAAAACTTAATAGTTTGTGTTTTTTGTTCTACCGTGGCTGGCGATGGGTTATTTGGAAACGCTTTAATAATCACATCGAGTTTATCGCTCATTGCGTTCCAGTCTTGTACAGCCAATGAAACCTCATTAACAACAGACATCAATTCGTTAGCCAAGCTGTCTAAAGCTTTCTTAGTCGTTTGACGGTCAACCTCAATTAAGAAAATAGTTTCCTTATTGGCATTTTTAACTTTTTTATCGCCATTGATAAACCCGGTAAATTTATGGTTTTCATCACGCTGAATCGCGATTGGGCTGTGCAATAATAAATGAGCGGTTACGCCAACCCGGTTTAACGCCATGCGCACAGAGTCGACCAAAAACGGCATATCCTGTACTAAAATTTCTATTATGGTATGAGTTGATTGCCAACCATGTTTACCTACCTCAGGATTAAATACACGGATAATTGGCTTACTGGCATCGAAGTTTAAAAACTTATTCCACAGGCTGAGCGTCGCTCCGTATAAATCGCTATCACTGCGATTATCGAGATCATCTGTGGAAATATTATTGAACAAAATATGAGAAAAGTTTTTGACTAAGTCAACTTGTGACTTATCTACCTTTTTTTCAATAAGTTTGACTACGTTTTCTAACAAAACTGAATGCTGGTGTGTTGCAACCGTCATGTGTTTACCTATTCCTTACTTTTGTGGAAGTAACAGTGGTATTGAATCGACGCATTAACAATTTGTTACAATGTCAGTACCGTCGACGATATTGTATGAGACTAGACAATAGACTGACATATATACAGTTTTTCATCTATATGTGACTATTCTCGCTAAAATTGGCGACCATTAAAAGCCTTAAATTCACGCAAAATTTACAATTGAAATAGTTATCTGAATTTCGCTCATAAAAAAAGGCCATACGGCCTTTTTTATGCAAAATACTAAATAATTATGCGAAATTATTTTTGCTTGCGCCAGAAAACACTCGCTAAAGCAGGCAGTACGATAATGGCGCCCATCATGTTCACGATAAACATAAAGGTTAGCAAAATCCCCATGTCCATCTGGAACTTAAGCGATGAAAACACCCAAGTACTGACACCGACCGCTAGCGTAGCTCCGGTAAACAACACCGCACTACCTCGCTCTTTAAGTGCTTCGAAATAGGCTTGGCGTACAGGCATACCGGCTTTAAGTTTATGATTCATGGTCGATAAAATATAAATACCGTAATCCACACCAATCCCGACACCGAGTGCAATAACCGGTAACGTCGAAACGGTTAAGCCAATTTGTAGATACGTCATTAGCGCTTGTGCTAATACTGATACTACATATAAAGGAATAACCACTGCCAATGTAGCGCGCAATGACTTGAAGCTTATAAGGCATAATAAAATCACCGCCCCAAACACGTATAACATCATTGGATTTTGCGACTCATCAACGGCCTCATTTTGAGCCGCCATAACGCCAATAGGCCCTGACGCAAGTTTGAACTGTAGCTCAGGTGTTTCAAAATCTACCCGATACTCTTTTACCGCTTCCACCACGCGATTAATCGTCTCTGCCTTGTGATCCTTCATAAACAAGATGATAGGCATCACAGAACAGTCACCGTTTAATAGACCAGAAGAGGTATCGACCCGGGCAATATCTTGAACTAACGTTTGCTGATTTCGGGGCAAAACACGCCACTTAGCATTACCTTCGTTGTAACCCGCGTTAATTATTTTTGCCACCGACGCTAAACTTACCGCAGATTGCACACCTTCGATGTTACTCATGCGCCATTGAAGTTCATCAATTGCATTCATTACGTCGTAAGAGGTACACGCATCTTTGGTCGCCTCAACCAAAATAGACAAATAATCCGTACTGATTTCATACTTGTCAGTAATTAAAAACGTGTCTTGGTTGTAACGAGATGACTCATGAAGCGCGGGAGCACCAGCATGTAAATCACCGATTTTCATTTTTTGAGCTTGCATCCATCCGAATCCGAACAGAACGGCGGTAACGACCAGAATAACTACTGCAACTTTCGGGCTTGAGCACGCTGCAATCCAATCCCAAAATCTATCGGCTCGATCCTCTTTACCGGCAAACTTTTTCTTGTATTTATCACTGAACTTAACAAAAGACATAAGAACAGGTAATAACAATAAATTGGTTAAAATAATAACGGCGACACCCATACTCGCAGTGATGGCAAGTTCACGAATGATACCGATATCAATAACCAATAATGTCATAAATCCAATTGTGTCTGACAGCAAGGCTACGCCGCCAGGAATCAATAAAGTGGTGAAAGCTAACTTGGCTGCATTAAAGGATGTACTGCCCTTGGTAACTTCTTTACCGACTGAATTGATCATCTGAACACCATGGCTAATACCAATGGCAAACACTAAGAATGGCACCAGTATTGACATCGGATCGAGACCAAAGCCAAGTAGTGTTAATAAGCCCATTTGCCAAATTACCGCAATGATCGAACATAACAACGGTAATACCGTGAGCATCAAAGATTTGCAGAAGAAGTAAACTAAAACAGCGGTAATTGCGATCGCAATAGCAAAGAATACCAATACATCTTTAGCACCATTGGCCACATCACCTATCATCTTTGCAAAGCCAATAATATGAATACTAATATCATCGGTTTCAAATTGTCCGCGAAGTTGAGTTTCAAGTTGATCAGCTAGAGCTAACGTATCAAGTTTCTCGCCACTCTCGGGATCCAAGTCCAGTAATTTCGCAGTAACCATGGCACATTGATAATCATCAGACACTAAACTGCCGACAATACCCGCCTTTTCAATATTAGACGAGACCTTGTCTAAACCACGCTGCTCAGAAGAATTAAAATCAGCCGGAATAACGGGTCCGCCGGCAAAGCCGCCTTCTACAATCTCGGTAAAACGTGTGGATGATGAAAATAAAGATTTAACTAATGAACGGTCGATACCATTAATGAAGAACAACTGATCATGAACATCTTTTAACGTATCAAAAAAGTTTTGATTGAAAATATCGCCGTCGGTATCACACACAGAAACCAATATACTGTTAGCCCCACCAAAATCATTTACATGCTTCATGTAATTCTGCATGTACTCATGATTAAGAGGAATATTTTTGGTGAAACCTGCATCTAATCGAAGTTGTGACGACTGATAACCTAAAAAAACAGTTGCCGCTAAAAATACCAACAAAACAACAATGCGGTTTCTGAAAATCAAGGATTCTAAAAATTTAATTATATTACTCATGAACGGCTACCGTGCTTGCTGCAAATGTTTAATGCCGTCAACCGACACTGCGATTATTTGATTGTTGTAGAACACTCCGTTAACAAGAGTCTGCCCGTCGCTTCGCTGTTCGTAGTTAACGTCTTCACCTTGAAGGGTAACCACTGCGCCATTGTTGCCCAGTAAAACGGTGCGATTCTCGTCAACAGAAACAACGGCATTCATAGATGCCTTGCTGCCTGCATCAAGCGCTTTCCAATCTTGCTCGTCATTATTAAAGACGAACACATTACCGCGAAGCCCAGTAGCAATTAAATCACCGGATTGGGCTTTAGCAATATTAAAAAAAGAGCCGCGATAATCAATGTCCATGCGCTGCCATGTATGACCTTTATCAGAACTCACGGCCAGTAGACCCGCTTCGCCCGCTAAATAAACGTGCTTACCTGAAACGGATACACTGTTCAAATGTGGTAAGATTGCAGCAAGTTCTTCTTTATAAAATGCTTCATCTTCCAATCGAAGTTCATTTAAATAATCTTGATCGTCTTGGTTTACAAACTCTGCGTGCAATTCGCTGTCCCACGTTTTACCGCCGTCTTGGGTGCGAAGAAAAGCCCCATAAGCGCCAATAGCGATACCTTCATTTTTATCGAAAAATACTACATCAAGTAATGGCCGCTCTTGCTCTGGTGCGAAATTTTGAACTTCCCACTCAAGACCATTATTTTCAGTATGTAAGATAACCAAGTCGTGTCCCACCGCCCAACCTTGTTGGCCTATAAAATACACACCGGTTAATGTTGACGTTGAAGGTACCACTACTTGTTGCCATTTTTGCCCGTCAGTAGAGCGAATAATATGGCCCCGCTCCCCTACGGCAATAAGTTGTTCACCACTTTGGGTAATATCAAGTAATAAAGACTGGTCAACTAATGGGGCTTGAAAGCTGCTCTGAGCGGCTTGAACAGTTGATAAAGGTGCAAGTAAAACGGCAATCACTGCACTTGCAATGGATAATTTCATAGTAATTGGGTTCCATATAAATGAAAACGGTTGGCAATAGCCAACCGTTTTTTTACTCGATTAGCGTCTACCGGCTCGGCGCATAGCCTCGGGGGTAAATTCGCGATCATTTAAATCTGCATTAAACTCGTACATCTTTTCTTCATTATCGAGACCTAACGCAAGGTAACGACGAGAGTTTAAGTCATGATAAACATCTAGCGTTGACCATTGTGTGGGCACTTCATAGTAATTAATACCATGTGATATACCTACTCGATACAATTCATTGCGGTTATCATACATATCCGCAACTTGAATTTGCCAGCTATCTTCATCAATGAAAAATACACGTTTTTGATAGATATGACGGAATTCAGGCTTAAGCGTTGCTTCGACTACCCATACACGGTGTTTTTCAAAGCGGGTTAAATCTGGATTTATATGACCAGGCTGAAGAATATCTTCATACTTCACTTTGTCGCTATGTAAATGGTAGTTGTTATAGGCAACATACAGTTCTTTTTTACCTTTCAATTCCCAGTTATAACGATCAGGTGCACCATTGAACATGTCAAAATCATCTGATGTACGTAAACCATCAGACGCTGTTCCGGGGGCATCATATGCTACATTCGGTGCCCGGCGTACTCTGCGTTGACCTGTATTGTAGGTCCATGCTTGACGAGGTTCGCGTATTTGGTCCATTGTTTCATGAACCAACAACGCTGTACCTGCTAAACGCGCTGGAGAGGTAACACTTTGCTTGAACTTAGAGATAATGTTTTCTTCAAGTAGCTTTTCACGTGTGGCATCTTTAGCTGAATACTTCTGCATCAACTCTTCTTCAAAGCCTATGACGTTGTAATCACCAGATGCAGTAGGTCCAGCCTGACCTGCGTAGCGTTTAACACTTTCACCGCGATAACGTAAAATGTGGTTCCAAATAGTTTCTACCCCGTTTTGTGGAATAGGAAATGGAATACCAATCGCTGCGTTTTGAATACCATTTCCGCCTTGGATTAGCTCAGCCATAACCGCATTTTTAGCTGTTTCATCGTACACAAATTGTGGTAATGACGCAGAGCGACGAGTTTGATAAACCGGCATATTGTAGGTGTCAGGATAAGCTTTAAATAACTCTTTTTGACCATCAGATAAAAATTCCGCATATTCCTGATAATTTTTAGCTGTAATGGTAAACAACACTTTATCATCCGCAAACGGATCAGGATGGTGATCACCAACAGTATAGCCTGCTGGTAGTTCAGTAATACCGCCAGTCCAAGCAGGAATACTTCCGTCTGCATTAGCCGCTTTTACTGCGCCAACGGGCGTAAGTTCAGCGCCCAGTTTAGCCGCTTCAGCTTCTGATACCTTGGCTTGAATTAAGCCAGAATTAAATGTTAACGCCATTGCAGACGCGATGAGAGCAAATTTTCTAATCATAATATGGCTCCTTAGATAGAATACTTGATGTTAAAAGAAACGAAATCACGGTCTGAAAGAGCATTGGTTGTACCTTGACCACCCCAGAACGCGTTGTACGATGCCGTAGCCGACCATTTGCTTAGATAATCAAATGTTAAAGATGCACTGGCTGATTTTCTATCTTCAATAAATAGGAACAAAGGATCCGGTGTAATACCATTTACATCATGAGCAAACGTGGCTCTTGCTTGTAAGTTAATACCAGCGAAAACATTGTTGAACGATGCATTAGCAAGTAAACGATATCCCCACGCGCTAGACGTCGGGAACGGGTTTGTTTCTGGCCCATTGGATAGACCAACATGCAACCCTTCACGTGAACTTCCATCTGCTGTTGGTGCTAGCGACGGCGTGCGCACTGAACCCGGACCATTCAAACGAATAACATTAGGATCTGGGAAGTCTTGAATACTCACATACCCTACTTCACCTAATACCACCAAATTATCTGTACCCAGCGCAGGGCCAAAGATATGTGTGGCTGTTACTTGCATTTGAAGCGTGTCTGACTCTAGGTAACCCTTTGCCGTTTCACCTGGCCCAGTGGTAAAACCTTGATAACCATCAAGCTGGGAAATTCCAGCGAAATCAGGGCGTAAACCCGCAATCGCTAATTGTTGAGGCATAGCTGCGTACAATAATTCAACATCATCAAGCTGAAGTGGCTCATCAACGCGATAAGCAATTTCACCCGCTAATGCCGTTGTACCCACATTGGTGTTGAAGCTGAATCCGTAAAGCTTAAGATCTTCAGGGTACACAAAGCTCGTTTTGGTGAAGGCTTTAAGATCCGTAACGTTTTCTTTAGTGATTTCAGTAGTGGCTAACATAGCTAAATCAGCACCAATACCTTCTGCAGTAAAATCAGACGTTAAACCGGCGATTAGCGGTCGTTGGCTATGATAGTTAATCATGTAAAAGTTAAATTCAGTTTCGTTTAACGCCTCAGCGTAATAACCAATCTTAATACCGTATTGACCTTGATCGTCCGCATCTTCGTGGGCTCTGTCACTGAAACCACGTACAGCTACTTTTGTTGGATAAGCTAAATATGCAGCGCCGATAGCTGATGGATCAGCCCCTGATTTGAGTGCATCTCCCAAACCATTAAGACTTGATAATAAAAAATCTAAATCAATATCAGGGTTACCACTGAAGCCCAATTGGATATTTTGCGCTTGACCACCTTCACCGGCAAAATCATTGGTAGCGAAATAACTGCCCGCTTGTGGTAAACGGCTACGCTCCCACTCGTATTGATAGTACATGGATAAACTGAGGTTTTCGGTTAATCCAAATTGAGCGAACGCCATTCCCACGGGAATAAAGACTTCTTTTAATTCTGCCCCTGGTGCTTGTGCACGAGATACATCCACTGGGTTGGTTGAATTAATGCCATGCTGGATAAACGTACTTTCGCCCCAACTGACAACCTGATTACCCACGCGGAATGTAACGGGCATATCACCAAGATAGAAATCAGTGTAAAAATACGCATCTAATAAACGAACATCTGAACACAACTCATCACTGGCAGTTGACGATGCGCAAGGATCTTGCGTGGTGCCAGTAATTGGATTTTGCCAATCACGTGAGCTGTCTTTCATTTCAAAATCATAAAAATACATGCCGCGCATAAAAACGCCCATGTTTTTATATTGAATATCTAGCTCATGAACACCTTTAAACAGGGTTGAAAAAGGGTTACCTTTTTCATAATTTAGTGTGCCCAAATCGCCATTGGTCGAATAACCACCTGTACCCAAAGCCCATACGTCAGCAGAGCTGTATATTGGATTCGTTGCAGGGTTGTAACCCGACCAATCAAATTGTACACCGTTACTGTTGCCTACACGCGAGAAGTCGCGTTCTTCTACACGAATACTGGTTCCCAAAGAAAAATTTGAGTCAAAGGTCACTGACCAATCGCCATCACTCCAATTAGCGGCTTGCGCTGGTATCAATGCTGCGCCCACAAGGCCCATTATGCCTAATGCTATAGGCGACTTTTTAAACCCGAAGACTTCACGACTCATCCTTACCTCCCTAATCATTAGCACGAAGTGCTAACATAACATTCAATTAAACCACTCAAATTTAACAAAATGATTACACCAAAACGCTCCGATAGCAAGGACTAATCGTACCAGTATTTAATAGTACAAAGCCTTTTATTTCAGTTAGTTGTAGAATTGATTGTATAAAAAATAAACCATTTAGACTATTTTTTCTAGACTACTTATCTTATTAGTATCAGTGATAATTAAACGAAATCGGCCATGGATACCGTTATGTTGTATGAAAGGGCGTAAGTTTTTGGCGGGTAATTGCACGCGCTTGCCATTATCGGCAAGTACGATAACGTTTTGCGTGCTAGTAAGATAGAGGGGTTCACAGCGCTCATAACTGAGCGCTAAACGAAAATATAAAGTTTGCATTAGTGAGATGTGTAATTGAGACTCTTGCTGACTTTTTCGATTAAATCTTTACTTAACTCTTTGCAATCAGCAATACGGGCTAACTGATAACGCATAAGCTCTTGGCGTTTTTCATCAAACTTCTGCCATTGAGTCAGCGGTGTAATAATGCGCGCTGCCACTTGTGGGTTTACGCTATTAAGCTTAAGGATATAATCAGCCAAAAATTTATAGCCGCTGCCATCGAGGGCATGAAAACCAAGCACGTTATAAAACGCGAAACTACCCAGTACAGAGCGCACTCTGTTAGGGTTATCTATGCTGAACTTTTCATGGCTTAATAATAACGGTAAGCGCGCAAGTATATCGTTTCGTTCCGTATTCGCATGTAAAGCAAACCATTTATCAAGAACTAGCGGATCATGTCGCCAACGTGACTCAAACTGCTCCATTAAATCATCAAACTGTGCAATTTCACCATACTGAGCAGCTTTTAACGCCCCTAGGCTATCAGTCATATTATCCGCGTTAATAAACTGTTCTAGCAATAACTTACGTGACTGTGGCTGACCTGCCTGTACTAAATAACTCAAACTTAAGTTACGTAACCGCCTGCTATCAACATCGTCGGCAACATACTGATAAGGCACTCGAGCCTGCTTTTGATAAAGGGCTAACCATTTTTCGCCTAACGAACTGGCGATTAAATTTCGCACGCTACGCTGAGCATAATATAGCGATTCAACCTGTATCTGATCGACTTGCTGACTAAGCGTTTCAAAGCTTGGCAGGCTTAGCATTGCGGCCGCCAAGGCTGGGTTGGCGTCTGCAACGTCAAACATACCGTCCACTGCATCAAGCATACTATCGAGCAATTCATCATCGGGTGCATCGGGGGTGGTGGCTAAATTATGGATACAACGACTATACAGACTTTGACTGGCATCCCAGCGAGCAAAATCATCACTTGAGTGTAGAATAATGTTACTCAGTTGCTGATGACTGTATGCGTAATCAACCTTAACGGGTGCGCTGAAATTATGCAGCAACGACGGTGTTGGCTTAGTACTTAAGCCATTAAGTACTACCTCATGAGTTTTCTTGGTTAACTCAATCATATTAGCGCTAAGTTCAGGAACTGAATCATCGCGGATACTAGCGCCCTGCTCGTCTAACAATTCAAATTTGAACGGAATATGTAGATTGTCTTTATTTTTTTGATCGGCTGTAGGTGGAGTTGTTTGTTCAAAGCGCAATATATAGCAGCCCGTTTCAGCATTAAAGCTATCGGTTACGGTGACTTTAGGTGTACCTGACTGGCTATACCATAGTCTGAACTGCGTCAAATCTACTTTCGTGGCGTCTTCCATAGCTTGAACAAAGTCATCACAGGTAACTGCTTGGCCATCGAATCGAGCAAAATACAAATCCATGCCTTTTCTAAAACCATCTACGCCAAGTAAGGTATGCATCATGCGAATAACTTCTGCACCTTTATCGTATACGGTCACGGTATAGAAATTATTCATTTCTATTACTTCTTCCGGACGAATAGGATGCGCCATTGCACTCGCATCTTCAGCAAATTGATGTTCACGTATGATCTGCACATTTTTGATGCGATTAAACACAGGCGAAGACATATCGGCGCTAAATTGTTGGTCACGAAATACCGTCAATCCTTCTTTCAAACTTAGCTGAAACCAATCTCGACACGTAACCCTATTGCCGGTCCAATTATGGAAATACTCGTGCCCGATGACAGCTTCAATATTAAAAAAATCATCATCGGTAGCTGACTCAGCATCCGCCAGCACAAATTTACTGTTAAAGACGTTCAGACCTTTATTTTCCATGGCTCCCATATTGAAGAAATCCACAGCGACAACCATGTAAATGTCTAAATCGTATTCTAAGCCGAAAACCTGTTCGTCCCATGCCATGGCTTTTTTGAGAGATGCCAGTGCGTGGTGACCTTTATCAAGCGCGCCTTTGTCGACATACAACTCAAGGGCAACATTGCGTCCACTTTGGGTAATAAAGCTGTCGGTAAGTAAATCAAAGTCACCTGCTACCAAAGCAAAGAGATAGCTGGGTTTATTGAATGGATCCTGCCACTTAACCCAATGGCGGCCATCATCTAACTCGCCTCTGTCAATTTGATTACCATTCGATAATAAATGAGGATAGCGGGTCTTATCGGCAAAAATAGTCACATCGTATTTAGCGAGTACGTCAGGCCGGTCGAGAAAATAGGTTATCTTACGGAAACCTTCGGCTTCGCATTGCGTACAGTAAGCCCCAGCAGAAAAATACAATCCTTCTAGCGTTTTGTTCTCCTGCGGATTAATCTGCGTTTCGATACATAAAGTAAATTCGTTTTCGCTGATATTAAGCGTCAGTTGTTCATCAGTCACCACGTAATCACTTATGGTTTTATCGTTAAGCAAAACACTAATAAGCTGTAGACTCTCGCCATCTAGCACAAGTGGGCGCTGATGCTGTCCATTACGGGTAAATAAACATGTAGTGACCACTCGGGTCTGCTCTACGTCTAGATGGAATACCATATCCACATGGTGAATTAAGAAATCGGGAACGAGATAATCGCTGCGTTTTTTCGCAACAGGAGATAAAACCGACATAGAATCCTCTTAATATAAGCTAATAACATATGGCGCCATTTAATCTGCTTTTTTGCCTATATGATGCAATAAACAAATTAAACTACGCCAGACATAGCGTGTTATTTAAAGTTTTGCCTGAGGTGACTCGATAACAGCAACTTCTTCATCGCCTACTTCAATCACTACTTCAGGAATGGGAATACGTAATATTTTAACCCCTAGATACGCATAAATAACTGCTAACACAGGATTAATTAGGTTGAAAAAAGTGTATATAAAGTAGTCAAAAGGATGAACAAGCAAGACACCTTGCATATACGCACCACAGGTATTCCAAGGAATAAGAGGAGAAGTAATCGTACCTCCGTCTTCTAAACTGCGTGATAGGTTCAGTTGATGCAAGCCACGTTTAGCATACTCTTCTTTGTACATGCGCCCAGGCATAACAATAGAAATATACTGGTCAGCTGTAATGATATTAGTGCCGATGCACGTCAAAATAGTACGACTTATCATGCTACCAGCAGAGTGAGCGCCACGTAAAAATAAAGCCACTACCGCTTTTAATAAACCTGTACTTTCTAACACTGCGCCGAAACTCATAGCACAAATAATCAACCAGATGGTATTGAGCATACTCGACATGCCGCCTCTGCTGAGTAGCGAATTTAGATTTTCATCGGCGGTGTTAAACACCACTCCATCAAAAAGTGATGTCCATACAACAGCTGCCACACCCAATGCACCTTGCTGATCTTCTTGCAGCATATTTTGAATCACATCCGGCTGAAATAATACGGCCCAAATCGCACCCAGTAATGCCCCAATCGCAACAGCTGGAAATGCCGGCATTTTTTTGATGGCTAACGTTAAGAGCACAATTAAAGGAACAAGCATTACCCAGCTAATATTAAACTCTTGCGCTAACAACGCCTGCATCTGTGCAATATTACTTGAGGTTTCTTGCTCAGCTGCTGAAAAGCCAAGTATAGTAAAGAGAATTAACGCTATGACAAAGCTTGGAATCGTAGTCCATAGCATGTATCGAATATGTTCAAATAATTCAGTTCCCGCCACAGCCGGCGCTAAGTTAGTGGTTTCGGATAAGGGAGAAATTTTGTCGCCAAAATACGCACCAGATATCACGGCACCAGCGGTAATAGCATCAGACATACCCATACCTGAAGCAACGCCCATTAATGCGACACCCACTGTAGCGGCTGTTGTCCAAGAGCTGCCAATACTCATAGCGACAATCGCACAAATCAGGCACGTTGCGGCATAGAAAAATGATGGGTTCAGTAATTCCAGTCCAAAATAGATAAGTGTGGGTACAGTGCCCGACAACATCCAGGAACCAATTAATGCACCCACAGCAAACAAAATTAATATCGCACCTAGAGAAAGCGAAATACCTTTCACTATACCCTTTTCAATTTCAGCCCAAGTATAGCCGTTTTTCAATCCTATAATCGCCGCTACGCCCATAGAAAACAGCAAGGCAATTTGATTCGGTCCAAAGGATGAATTATCTGAAAAAAGATAAACTGATGTACTTAATAACGTGACCAATACACCAAGTGGGATCAACGCATCCAATAAACTGGGGACTTTTTTCTGTTTTATCGTTTCATTTTCCATAACTACAAATCCAAAATATTAAGTGAACGAATAAACATAAAAAGGATAATAATCGGGCATACAAACTTCAGATACCACGGCCAAATTTTCCAGAACAAACTGTGTTCAGCTTGAGCGTTACCCTGCTTAATTTCAGCGAGAATTTGATCTCGTTTCCATACCCAGCCAACAAAAATACTCAGTGCTAAACCAAGCAACGGTTGACTATACTGCGTGGTGATAGAGATGACCAAGCCAAATAACTGATCGAAATTGATAATAATGATACTGCTCATCACGAAAATAATAAGCGCTATAACCCACACCGCTTTTTTACGGGCTAAACCTTTGCTTTCTACGACGTAAGCAACAGGCACTTCTAGCATGGAAATAGAAGACGTTAACGCAGCAATAACCATTAAAGCGAAGAACGCGAACGCAACCACATAGCCGATCATCCCCATAGTTTCAAACAAAGCAGGAAGTACCGTAAAAATTAGACTATCACCAGCAATTAGCGCTCCACTATCAGAGAAAATCTGAACACCATTGTTCGCTGCCACGTACATTGCAGGGATAATAAGCATGCCCGCCAAAATGGCCACGCCAATGTCCACTAAAGCTACTGATGCCCCCAATACAGGTAGGTTCTCATTTTTACTAACATAAGAGCCATACACCAACATTGTGCCAACGCCCAGCGACATAGAGAAAAAAGCCTGTCCCATAGCGCTAATCAATAAATCAGCGTTCAAAATGGCGCTAAAATCAGGTATCAAATAAGCTTTCCATCCATCTATCGCGCCATCAAGTGTACTCACATAAGCAATGAGTAATAAAATAATCAGAATCAAAGTAGGCATTAGACGAACAGACCAGCGCTCAATGCCATTACTGACGCCGCCCACAACAATAGAGGCCGTCAAGGCTATAAACACGCCACAAAAAATCAGACTACGAGACATGGATGAGTCAGTTAGCCACTGAGATGCGCTGTCCCATCCGACTAATTGTGTGGCTGATTCAAAGAAATAACTAATCATCCACCCTGCGACAATCGCATAGAAGGCGAGGATCATAGAGACTGTAACAAACCCCCAAACTCCGGTTGCGCGACCAATATTACTGTTGGATATTTTGCCTAGCGCATCGACCATATTAGAGCGTGTTGCACGCCCGATAATCAGTTCAGCCATTAATACGGGATAGGCTAAAACAAAAGCCAATAGTACATAAACCAATACAAACGCCGCGCCACCATTACTGGCTACCTGGGTAGGAAACCCCCAAATATTACCTAGACCAACCGCTGAACCTGCTGCGGCTAATACAAAGCCTATACGAGATGAAAACTCTCCACGTGCACTCATCAATCACCTTTATCATTATTTTAGTTTTTATGAGGTTTGTTATCTTTCATCAACTCCCATGATTGAGAATTCCCGTGGGTGGGTTGATGCATTTTATATCGTTAGTTTATCGGTTTGAACAACACCATGCTATTAGAAAAGTATCACCAACAAAAAAGGGCTAGATTTCCCAGCCCTTTATTATGCGTTAGTACTTATTTGGATTGAATTGCGTACTTACCTGTACCTAGTAGATCGTAGGTAATATTCGCCGCTTCATCTAGAAAAGGATCAATTTCCGGTTGGTCTTCGGGTAAATCATCTAAGCTTTTTACTGGCTCAAGTCCGTGACGAACAAGACGCTCATTGGCTCTTTTTAAGCGTTTTGCATCACGTTCTTCACGCTCTTTAATGCGCTCAGACTCAACCAAAGAAAGGGTCTTATCATTTTCCTTACTCTTATATTGCGCAATATCTTCAAAAATATAGCCAAATTCAGGATCCGACTTGACACGCTTCTCATGCAATTCGCTTAACTGCTTAGCGGCTTGAGACGTATCGCCAAAAGTAGAGTACCTTGCGCGTTTAACACTGTCCCAAGGTAATGCATTTTCTTCTTGGCTTTCGCCCCAATCCTTTGGATCGATAGCGGAAGGGAATAATACATCCGGCACAACACCTTGATGTTGTGTACTGCCACCATCAATTCGGTAAAACTTAGCAATAGTGAACTGCACACTACCTAATGGATTTTCGTACAAATCATAAATCCGGCCTAATCCGCGGTGCTGTTGCACTGTGCCCTTACCAAATGTTTGCTCACCTAATATAAGCGCTCTACTGTAATCTTGTAAAGCGGCGGCAAAAATCTCAGAAGCCGAAGCGCTATATCGGTCAACTAAGACCGTAAGTGGACCGTCGTAATACGTTACGCCGTCAACATCTTGCTCAACCCGTATGCGTCCTGCTCCATCGCGGATTTGTACTACTGGGCCTTTATCAATAAATAAGCCCGTTAACAACGTCGCTTCAGTTAATGAACCGCCGCCGTTCCCACGTAAATCGACGATGATGCCTTCTACTTTTTGTTCTTTAAGGCTTTCTAACTCTTTACGCACATCGTTACTGAGCTTGTTATAAAAAGATGGGATTGTTATTACGCCAAGCTTTTCACCTTTATTCGGGCCACTTTCTGGCACATAAACTTCAGATTTTGCAGCTCTATCTTCCAGTTTAATTTTATCACGCGTCAAGCTAACGACTTCCGGTACTGTGCTTTCTGAGTCACCTTTTTGAATTTGCAACCGAACCACACTGCCCTTTGGCCCTTTGATAAGCTCAACCACTTCATCTAAACGCCAACCCACCACGTCAACAAAATCGTCATCGTCTTGAGCAACACCTACAATCTTATCTTCGGGTTTAATCTTTTTTGAAAGATCCGCGGGACCGCCGGGAACAACACTACGAATAGTCGTAAAGTCGTCTTCACTAAGCAGTACCGCACCAATGCCTTCAAACGACAAGTTCATTTCCATTTGGAAGCGCTCAGCGTTCTGCGGAGACAAGTAACTGGTGTGAGCTTCGATGCTACGCGCAAACGAGTTCATCAGTGTTTGAAACACGTCTTCACTGGTGGTTTGCTTTAAACGCTTAATCGCACGCTCATAACGTTTAGTCAACAACTCTTGAATTTTCGGCCATTCTTTATCAGCCAACTTCAAATTCAATGCGTCATACTTAACACGCTGGCGCCATAATTCATCGAGTTCAGCGGTATTTTTAGGCCAAGCTGCATCTTCACGATCGAATGTGAATGTGTCACCGGCTTTTTCAAAATTGAACTCTTTGTCAAGCAAGGTTAAAGCATATTCATAACGTTCAATTCGACGCTGCATGTTTAATTGAAAAATTTGATAAGCAATGTCTAAGTCACCCATTTCAATAGCTTCATCGAAATGATCTTGCTCAACTTTAAACTTCTGCACATCAGCATCCAAAAATACATTTCGGCTACTATCAAGAGAACGCATATACCGATCGAAGACTTTCTCTGATAGCGCATCGTCTAACGTAATCTGCTTATAATGCGAACGTAAAAAATTAGACGATATGCGTTTTACCGACACCGCATGTTGCGACTCCTGTTTAAGAACAGGAATTTCGTCAACACTTTCTGCATGGTTAACCGCAAGGGCTACTGTACTAAATGCAAAAAGTGCTGAAACCGCACAAACGCGAATTGAATTTATCATTAAACTACCTCTTAGAACGGGCCAACCTCAAATTATCTACTTGAACCTTTACCACCATACCTGTATCAAGTTGAACTTGAATGCCGTCTTTGCTGACATCTGTAATTGTAGCAGGCATAGGTGATTTACCTATTTTTACGGTAACAGAAGTGCCTGCAACAATTTGCTCAACCGAAAGCTTTTCAGGAGGTGGTAGTTTAGCTTTGGGCTTCACATTATCCTGATTAGTTCCCTTGGGCGAGGATTTAAATGCCGGCACCGACTTGGGTTTGTAACTTTTCTTAGCTGCGGGCTTAGCTGCATTCTGCGCTTTGCGCTTTTCAGCTACCTTAGCTTTGCTCTCTTCTAATTGAGCTTGCGCATGATCAGAATGTTCTTTTTCAATAGGCGCGGCTTCCTTCCCATCTAAATCGACTCTGAAAGCACCTTCTTTAACACTGTGCAAATAACGCCAGCTATTTGTATAGTGTCTAAGAGATGACCTTAGCAAGGTTTTGCTAACTCGCTCATCTTCTTCTAAGCGCGCAGCTAAATCTTGAAAAATGCCAATTTTTAAAGGTTTTGCATCACCCGTCACGCTAAAGCATGCTGGAAATGACTCACTTAAAAAATTGATGACTTCTTTACTGTTTGAAAACTTTTGAGGATTATCCATTAAATATTCTAGTTAGTGTTGTTAGCGAGGTTCTTGATGTTCATCATCCCAAGTTGACAATAGTTGGTCAACCCATTCGAATAAATCATCATCGTCTATGTCAAGTAAATGACTATCGTTACGCCAGTTTTCCCATATATATTGAATCATATTTTCTAAACTGACGGTGTCAATATCTTCGTCTGCCCTGTCATATAATTGATGCAACAGTGAATTAAAGCGGTCCGTTGCTTCTTCTGCATTATCTTCCCAAAAATCCATATCATCTCGGGTAGCAAGTGTTACATGAATATCTATCGAGCATTTCATGCTATTGCGTCCTGCAATATATTGACCAAGTTTTGTAGGCCGATCATATCATCTTGATCAAATCGACCTATTTGAGGACTGTCTAAATCCATAACACCTAATATTTTAGTGTTTTGATATACAGGTAATACGGCTTCAGCGTTCGATTCAGCATCACAGGCAATATGCCCGTCAAACGCATGTACATCTTGAATACATTGGGCAACGCCAGTTTGCGCAGCTGTGCCACAAACGCCACGCCCGAGCGGAATACGAATACATGCAGGCTTACCTTGAAATGGCCCTAATACCAACTCTTGGTCTTTTAATAAATAAAATCCAGCCCAATTTAACTCAGGCAAACGCATATACATAAGTGCACTTAAATTTGCTAGATTAGCAATCAGATCTTTTTCGCCAGCCATCAATGCCTGTGCTTGTTGGGTGACCTCTTTGTACAGGTCAATTTTGCTTAACGTCACGTTTTAAACACCAATATATAAAGTGAAATGGATAGTTACGGCTGGATATGGCGCTCAAGTTAACTGGATCAAGTTAAAATATAAAGAAAATTACCGATCTTTTTGTCTTTAATCGAAAATTTAACCCAATTGGTCACATTAAGTACAAATTAGAGGTGCCATCAGCCCTCTTAACAACTCAATATGTTACTAAATAGATACGTTATTCAGCGAATAAAAAAGGCGCCTAGGCGCCTTGTAACCATTGAGTGACGAACAATTACTCTGCTTTGTAAGTATCGTGACAACCTTTGCAAGAACGCAAAACACCACCAATGGCATCTTTATAGGCACTTTCGTCGCCTTTCATGGCTAAAGTTTTCAAATTTACTGATGCATCAGTAAGCGCGTCAACTTTAGTCGCGAAATCCGCGCGATTTTGCCATATTTTTGGTAATGCTTCTGTTTCAACATCAAATGAAGACGTGTCTAGCGCAAAGTAGTCGTCCATCATTAACGACAATTGTTCTATACGCGTAGCATTGGTTTCAATCGTTTGGGCATCCATTGGTATCGCACCTTTTGCCATTGCACCTAACGCACCTACATTACTGCGTACCAATTGTAATATAGCCTGTCTAAATTGTACTGCGCTTTTAGCTTGTTTTTCTGAGTTCGCTTCTTGAGCAACAACGCCACCCGTTAACAAAATTGTACTGGCTAATGCACTTACTAATAGTTTTTTCATAGTCCCTCGCGATTATTGGTGTCTAAGTTTATTGAGTGAAATTAAGTGAACCATGTCGAAGTAATAAACAAAGCCCGTTGAATACCTACCTGCTTGATACAATTGAACATCATAGGTCGTTGAAATATTTCACGTTAATCCATCAAATGTAGCAATAATAGGCTAGCAAATTAGACGAACAACTTACACTATAATTTACATGTTTTAGCCAATATATCCACCAACTTCGTAGCAATAAGCAAACATAAAAAAGCCGCTTTTCAGCGGCTTAGTGTTATAAAACGTACAGCTTAGTTTGTTAAATCTTCAAAGAATTTTTTAACTCCATCGAAAAAACCACTCTCTTTGGGTCGATTTTTCGCGGTGTCTTTGCCAGTCCCCATCGACTCTTCAAGTTCTTCAAGTAACTCTTTTTGACGACTATTTAAATTCACTGGCGTTTCAATGACAACTTTGCAAATCAAATCGCCAACACTACCACTGCGAACCGATTTAACGCCTTTATTACGTAAACGGAACATTTTGCCAGTTTGGGTTTCGGGCGTAACTTTGAGCTTAACTTTTCCTTCTAATGTGGGCACTTCAATCTCACCGCCTATTGCTGCGCGGGTGAAACTAAGAGGCACTTCACAATATAGATTATTGCCATCGCGCTCAAATATTTTATGTTGCTTAACGTGAACTTGTACGTATAAGTCCCCAGCTGGTGCACCATTCTCTCCTGCTTCGCCCTCATTTGAAAGACGAATTCGGTCTCCGGTATCGACACCTGCGGGTACTTTTACAGATAAAGTCTTAGTTTTCTCAACACGCCCTTGGCCATGACACTCACGACATGGGTCGGTAATGATTTTGCCCTTGCCCGAACATGTCGGACAGGCCTGTTGTACGGCAAAAAAGCCTTGTCGCATCTGCACTTGGCCTTGACCATGACAGGTGGTACATGTTTTTGCACTAGATCCTTTTTTAGCCCCTGAACCATCACAAGTATCACATTCAGCTAACGTTGGAACACGAATTTCAACACTCTTACCACGAACAGCTTCTTCAAGGCTTAACTCAAGGTTGTAGCGTAGATCCGAACCACGGCTTGCTCTTGATTGACGGCCGCCACGGCCACCACCAAAAATATCACCAAATACATCGCCAAAAATATCGCCGAAATCGCCTGCACCTTGACCGCCACCTTGGCCTCGATTCGGATCAACGCCAGCATGACCATATTGGTCATATGCGGCACGTTTCTGCGAATCGGTTAGAATTTCATAGGCTTCTTGAACCTCTTTGAACTTCTCTTCCATGGCTTTGTCACCTTGGGTTCTATCCGGGTGATATTTCATAGCAAGGCGCTTGTAAGCCTTTTTTATATCGCGCTCAGCTGCCGATTTATCGACACCCAGCACTTCATAATAATCTCGCTTCGACATATAGCTTGTTTATCCTGATATTTGTAGCCAGTTTCATTGGCTACCTATTCTTCTCTTACAATCTCACTACCTGATTTCGCGTCTCGGTAATAAAACCTAATGACTCACCGGGTCTTGAAACAAACTCGGGCGCTATGAAATATTCCATGCGCCCGAGCTTGCCCTTACGCCATTAAAGCGTTCGGGCTGATGTAGTCAACAAAAATTACTTTTTGTCGTCTTTTACTTCTTCGAACTCGGCATCAACAACATCGTCGTCTTGCTTAGCAGCATCTTCTGGTTGCCCTTCAGCACCAGCAGCTTGCTTAGCTTGAGCAACTTCCATCAACTTAGCAGAAGCTTGAATTAGCTCTTGAGTTTTAGCTTCAATTGCTTCTTTCTCGCCCGCTTTAACCGCTTCTTCAAGTGACGCTACTGCAGTTTCAATTTCAGCTTTATCTTCATCAGATAAGGCATCACCAGCTTCTTCCACTTGCTTACGTGTACCGTGAATTAGGCCGTCAGCTTGGTTACGCACTTGAACCATTTCTTCGAATTTTTTATCTTCTTCTTTATTCAGTTCAGCATCTTGAACCATTTTTTCAACTTCATCATCACTCAAGCCAGAAGATGCTTTGATAGTGATTTTTTGCTCTTTGTTGGTGTCTTTATCTTTAGCAGATACGTGCAAGATACCATCAGCATCGATATCAAAAGTTACTTCAATTTGCGGTGCGCCGCGTTGTCCAGGTCGAATACCTTCAAGGTTAAATTGACCAAGTGATTTGTTACCTGCGGCTTGCTTACGCTCGCCTTGAAGTACATGCACTGTTACCGCTGATTGGTTATCTTCAGCTGTAGAGAATGTCTGTGACTTCTTAGTAGGAACGGTTGTGTTCTTTTCGATCAAGGCCGTCATAACACCGCCCATCGTTTCGATACCCAAAGAAAGAGGCGTTACATCTAGAAGCAATACGTCTTTTACATCACCAGACAATACACCACCTTGAATCGCCGCGCCTACAGCAACCGCTTCATCAGGGTTAACGTCTTTTCTTGGCTCTTTGCCGAAAAATTCAGTTACGTATTTTTGTACTAATGGCATGCGAGTTTGTCCGCCCACTAGAATGATATCGTTGATATCACCTACAGATAAATCTGCATCAGCTAGCGCTTGTTTTAATGGTTCAAGGGTCGCTTTAACCATTTTTTCAACAAGAGATTCAAGTTTTGCACGTGTTAACTTGATAGTTAAGTGCTTAGGACCTGACGCATCAGCCGTGATGTACGGCAAGTTAACTTCTGTTTGTTGTGCAGAAGATAATTCGATTTTGGCTTTCTCACCCGCTTCTTTAAGACGCTGCATCGCAAGAGGATCTTTACGTAAATCCATGCCTGAGTCTTTCTTGAATTCTTCAACCAAGTAATTAATAACTTGGTTATCGAAATCTTCACCACCTAAGTGAGTATCACCATTAGTAGCAAGTACTTCAAACGTGTGCTCGCCATCAGCTTCATCGATTTCGATGATAGAGATATCGAACGTACCACCACCTAAATCGTATACTGCAACAACACTGTCGCCTTTTTTCTTATCCATACCGTATGCTAGTGCTGCAGCAGTCGGCTCATTAATAATACGTTTCACTTCAAGACCCGCGATGCGACCTGCATCTTTAGTTGCTTGACGTTGTGAATCGTTAAAGTACGCAGGCACAGTAATAACTGCGGCTGTCACTTCTTCGCCAAGATAATCTTCGGCGGTTTTTTTCATTTTTTTCAAAACTTCAGCAGATATTTGCGGTGGCGCTAATTTCTGATCTTTCGCTTCAACCCATGCATCGCCATTATCAGCTTTAATGATTTTGAACGGCATGATATCGATATCACGCTGAACTTCTTTATCTTCAAAACGACGACCGATTAAACGCTTGATTGCAAATACCGTATTTTGCGGGTTCGTTATCGCTTGACGTTTAGCTGGTTGACCCACTAACGTTTCACCATCTTGGGTGTATGCGATAATCGAAGGAGTAGTACGATCCCCTTCCGCGTTTTCAATTACTTTTGCTTTGTCACCATCAAGTACAGCAACACAAGAATTAGTTGTACCTAAGTCGATTCCAATGATTCTACCCATTAGTTTTTCTCCAAAAAATTATTTAATAATGCCTGTACACTTTGTGGGGTTATTTTTGTATTTTTCAATTAATTAATTGAAAAAATCTCCCATTTCTGTGAATTATTTTGTTATTTGTGCGAATTAAGCTTGTGTATCTACTCCGCCCTCTGGGGCGCGCGATACCATGACCATAGCTGGACGTAACAATCGTCCGTTTAATTCGTAACCTTTTTGCATCACTGCCATAACCGTATTGGCAGGCAATTCAGCATTTTCTTGCATCGACATAGCCTGATGCTTTTCTGGATTGAATGCTTCGCCCTGAGGGTCAATTACTTTCATTCCGAATTTTTCGATGCTGCCAACGAATGATTTAAGGGTGATTTCAACCCCTTCAACCACTGGTTTAAGGGCCTCATTATCTCGATCAGCAACTTGCAAAGCACGCTCTAGGTTGTCTGCTACTGGTAATAACTCAGCGGCGAATTTTTCTAGGGCGAACTTACGCGCTTTGTCTACTTCACCTTCAGCACGCTTGCGTACATTGTCAGCATCAGCAATCGCGCGCATCACAGAATCTTTCTGCGCTGCCAGTGTTGCTTCTGATGCTGCTAAAGCAGCTTCAAGCTCAAGAATACGTGCTTGCTCGGCACTTAATTCTTCTACCACGGCTTGTTCAGCATTAGCGAGTGTGGCTTCTTCATTTGTCGGCTGAGCCTCATCTTTTTGAGCTTGATCTTCGTTACTCATTATTTACTCCGTTCTTAGGTATCACATGAAAGCTAAATTCGATTGCAGCTATTAATGGGGTTGCTTTGGATCTCTTCAAGGGTATTTTTTTGATGTTTTAAAAAATTGTGTCTAAATTTTGCGTCGCTCTTGATTAAGATCAACTAAAAAGGACCTTTTACCTTTCGCAAGTTCCAGCTAAAGTGCTGATATAAAAATAATATTAGGTGTCTATGTTTAGCGTCTTAAGCTTAATGACCATTGTAGTTGGCTACTTACTGATTTTGTTTTTACTCGCGTTTTGGGGTGATAAACGAGCAAAAGCAAATCAACAACATCCCTACATCTACAGTCTCGCGCTTGGAGTCCACTGTACGTCTTGGGCTTTTTTCGGCACCACCACACAGGCTGCGCATTATGGATGGGCCTTTATCCCTACTTATATGGGAGTGATTTGTGTATTTCTTTTTGCACACCCTGTGCTTAGGCGCGTCGCCAATGTCTGCCATCAGCACAACATCAGTTCACTGGCTGACTTTATAAGCTTGCGTTACGATAAATCACATTTCTTAGCCGCGCTCGTCACTTTGCTATGTTTTATTGGCGTGGTCCCCTACATTGCATTGCAACTTGACGCTGTAACCGGCGGTATTCGCGTTGTCACAGGTGCTGATAATTTGTGGTCTGACGGTGTAGGGTTTTATGTCGCTTTACTAATGGCTTTATTTGCTGTGCTTTTTGGTACACGTTCGTTGAATTTAACCGATAAGCACCCAGGATTAATGCTTACTGTGGCATTCGAGTCAGTGGTAAAACTGGCGGCTTTGGTCATTGTAGGGCTGTTCGTTTGTTACAGTTTATATGATGGTGTATTTGACTTATTAGGAAAAGCTCAGCTCGATCCACGTGCTCAACAAACTATTAGGGCCGACTCTGGTGTATGGGTGTACATCAGTCAAATGTTATTGGGAGTATGCTCCATGTTTTGTCTGCCTCGTCAATTTCATATCAATTTTATTGAAAATAATGGTGAAAAAGAGATCAGCAGTGCGCGCTGGTTGTTTCCGCTTTACCTGTTGGGTATGACTGTTTTTGTATTGCCAATCGCCCTTGCAGGACAAATGATTTTTCCGCAAGGGGATGTCAGCACTGATACATATGCACTCGCCCTGCCTGTAGCATCTGGCAATTTGTGGATTACCATGGTGGCTTTCATTGGCGGCCTATCAGCTGCCACTAGCATGATAATAGTCGCGACGCTCGCCATGGGCATTATGATTTCTAATAACGTCGCCACGCCACTTTGGTTAACATTGCAACTTCGCACTCTGCAACGTCATCGTTTAAAACCCACGGGTATATTACTTATACGCCGCGCCACCGTATTGGTCGTGCTCGGCGTCGCCTATTTTTATCACCTGAATATCAGTCAATCCACGTCATTGGTGCAAAGCGGAGTTATTGCCATTGCACTGTTATCACAAAAACCTTCCCTATATTACTGCTAGGCTTATATTGGAAACGCGGCACCACATTAGCGGCGCAATTAGCCTTGATTACGGGGGCATTATGTTGGGTTTATTGGCTACTATGGCCTAGTATTACCGCGAGTTATTACTTTAACGCCCCCCCTAGTGATTTCCAGCTTTCCGTGGGTTTTTTGTATAGCTTGGGCGCCAACATCGCTTGTTTTATTATCGTTTCGTTGCTTCAAGGTTTACGAGATCAACCCGATGCAATAGATGCTATTACCCACAGTACCCAGCCTTTTGGTCATGCAGTTAAAATATCGAATTTGCTTGCTATCACGGAAAAAGTTTGGGGCGTAGAGCGCCATCAAGCTTTGCTTGCGAAAATGTCTCCTAATCAGTTATCTGGGTATGCAAGTCCTAAACTCTTAACCAGTATTGAAAGCGAATTAGCGGGTCAAGTCGGCAGTGCCAGCGCGCGTATTCTACTGTCCGCTATTGGTGAGAAGCGCGATGTAGAACTATCTGAATTGGTTGAATTAGTAGAAGAAGCGAGTCAAACCTTCCAGTTCAACCATGAGCTGCTGCAGTCATCAGTAGAAAACATTCAACAAGGCATAGTGGTACTCGATCGTGAACTTTCACTGCTTGCTTGGAATCAGCGCTATGTAGAGCTATTTAACTACCCCAGAGGTTTTGTGCAGGTGGGTATGTCGATTTATGAATTACTTGAATTTAATGCTAAACGTGGCCTTTTTGGACATAACGCTGATACGGGCCAAAGCAATATTCAAACTGAAATAAGTAAGCGCGTCGCTTTTATGCAATCTGGCAGCCAATATAAGTACGTACGCCATCAAGAAAACGGCCAAGTTATTGAACTAAATGGCAGCCCCTTACCCGGAGGCGGGTTTGTTACAACGTATAGTGATATCACTGAATACATTAATATCCAGCAACAATTAGAACAAGCTAAAACCAACTTAGAAACTCGCGTAGAGAAACGCACCGAAGAGCTACAAAAAGCCAATAGTGATCTCGAAAAAGCGCGCCGCGAAGCAGAGAACGCTAATGAAAGTAAGACCAAATTTTTAGCCGCTGCAGGGCATGATTTAATGCAGCCGTTTAATGCTGCTTCACTTTTTGCCGCGATGCTGAAACAAAAAGCACCCGAGGGAGAAATGGCACAAATGAGTGCTAATTTGGTTGACTCACTTAGTAATGCTGAATCGCTTTTATCAATGTTGCTTGATATGACAAGACTAGAATCCGGAGCACTAACCGCTCATATTCAAACCTTCCCAATACGCAGTATTTTGCGCCCTATGATCAATGAATTTTCAGCCTCAGCACAACAAAAAGGGTTACGCGTAACTTATGTAGATACTGATTTAACAGTTACTTCCGACCCAAAGCTACTCAGGCGTATTATTCAAAATTTGATTTCAAATGCCATCCGGTATACGCAAGAAGGGCGAATTTTAATTGGTGTAAAACGACAAAAAGGCCAAGCTCGTATTTGCGTTATTGATACCGGTGCCGGGATTGCCAAAGACAAACAACAAGACATTTTTCTAGAGTTCCATCAACTCGACACAAGCCCGAGCTCACAAGGTTTAGGTTTGGGTTTGACCATTGTTGAACGCATCAGTGCCCTACTCGGACACCCCGTAACGCTGCATTCTATATTAGGCAAAGGAACGTGGTTTGATGTAGCCGTACCCATTGGAAAGAAACAAGCTCCTCAACCAAGCATGCCTATAAACTCAAACTATGAGCCCGGGCTTCCTTTATTCAACAAAACGGTGCTCATTGTTGATAACGAGCCGCAAATACTCGATGCTCTGCAACGTTTACTTGCAGATTGGGGGGCAACCGTGATTGCTGCTACTGACCGTCAAAGCGCGTTAAACTTACTCGGCAAGCCGGTGGATTTAATGATCCTCGATTATCAACTCGATCACGGTGAAACCGGTATTGATGTGGCACGTGCAATTAGGCTTAAATTCGGGCAAGGCGCTGCATCTATCTTACCGGGTATTTTAAATTCAGCTCGCCAAGATGAAGATATTCGTCAATTGGCAATCAACGAACATCTATATTATTTGCCCAAACCGCTCAAACCTATTGCGTTGAAACGCTTAATCAAACAGTTATTACCTACCAAATAACAGGTTAATTCGCCATGCAACCGATAAAGTATCAAAGGTATTATTGCTTTTGCTAAGCGACCTGTGGTCAGATCAAACGCAGACTAGTTAATTTGTTGCTACAAGGACTTCACGTGAGCGACCCTATCATTCCCTTAGTTGCAGTGGGACTTATCTCCATTGCCTGTCAGTATTTTGCCTACAAGATAAAACTTCCTGCCATATTACCTTTATTGGTAGTGGGAATTTTGGTAGGGCCCGTTTATGGTGTTATAGACGCTGATGCCCTTTTTGGTGACTTACTTTTCCCAATAGTGTCTTTATCAGTGGCCATTATTTTATTTGAGGGCTCATTGACCTTACGTTTTGGCGATCTTGCTGGACATGGCTCAATGGTACGTAACTTGTGCACTGTGGGTACACTGGTCACATGGCTTATAACCGCGCCTGTTGCTCATTATGCCTTAGGTATAAGTTGGCAATTATCCTTTTTATTTGGGGCTATTGTAACCGTCACCGGCCCTACTGTTATTGTGCCTATGTTACGAACGGTACGCCCCAGTAGTAAAGTTTCTAATATTTTGCGCTGGGAAGGCATTGTTATCGATCCTATCGGCGCGTTGCTCGCAGTATTAGTCTTTGAGTATATTATTTCTACTCAAGATGCCCTGAGTCACACCTTGTACGCATTTGGACTGACCATTAGTGTTGGCTTGGGCATAGGAGCTGCGACCGGTTATTTACTTGGTTTGGTGCTGCGTAACAACTGGTTGCCCCATTATCTCGAGAATACTGCGGTACTGACGCTTATGTTAGGTGCATTTGCCGGCTCAAACTTAATCGCTCATGAATCAGGATTACTTACAGTCACTGTCATTGGTATGTGGTTAGCCAATATGAAGAACGTAGACGTAGAAGACATACTGGAATTTAAAGAAACGTTAAGCGTATTATTAATATCTGGATTATTTATTTTACTTGCATCACGTATCGATATGCATTCTATGCTAAATGTTGGCTGGGGGGTTATATGGGTGCTCGTCGCCATGATATTAGTTGCACGGCCTTTGGGTGTGTTTTTATCCTCATTGGGAACAGGATTAAATTGGCGTGAAATAGCCTTACTAAGCTGGATAGCGCCTCGGGGGATTGTTGCAGCGGCGGTATCAGCACTTTTTTCACTAAAGCTTGAAGTGCTTAATTACGATCAAGCGGCCCTTTTGGTGCCGATGGTTTTTCTGGTTATTATCACCACGGTAGTGCTACAAAGCTTAACCTCTGTAACGATTGCTAAAAAACTTGATATGCGAGCCCCCGCGCCTCATGGTTTTTTAATATTTGGGGGCGGGTTATTTAGTCGCCTGTTCGCTAAAGAACTCATGAGCCATGATGTACAGGTGCGCATCACCGATACCAACTGGAACAATATGCGCTTAGCACGTATGGAAAATATCCCTACCTACTTTGGTAATCCCATGTCAGAACATGCTGCCCGCACACTTGATTTATCCATGTTTGGTACCGTACTGGTGATATCACCCTATCGTCAATTAAACCCTATGGTTACCTACCATTTTGAACACGAAATGGGTAAAGGCACCGTACTGGGTCTAAGCAATAATGAACAACAGCAGCGTCCAAGTCATCAGGTGTCCGAATCCTACGTGAAAAAGCTAGGTTTGTTCAGTGATGAGGCGACCTATGGAAAATTGGCAGGCATGGTAGCCAAAGGGGCAACAATTAAAACGACCCGCTTGTCTGATTCTTTTACTTATGATGATTACAAAGAGCAATACAAAGAAAGGGCTATCAAACTATGCACCATCGATACGCACAATCACGTACAGATGTTTACCACATCCAATAACGTTAAACCTAAGGCTGAGTGGAAAATAGTCAGTTTAGTTAACCCTGAAAAACCGCTGGAAAAAGTCGAACATACAACAACAATAACAGAAGAATCAAAACTACCTGGTTAAATTCCCAAACGAGGAGGCCTAATAAAAACGTTAGGCTTACTCGCCTTTGTTACCATTATTGCCAAGCGCAGAATATAAACTATCTAGTGTTCAGTAATGTCTTTAATAGCGCATTATTATTGGATTAATCCACCTTCAGCATTTGCTTGAATAACACCCCTGCTTGGGTGCGATTATTAAAGCCCAACTTGTGTAATACCGCGGAGACATGCTGTTTAATGGTTGATTCACTCACACCCAGTTCATAGGCAATCTGTTTATTTAGCAAGCCATCTGCCATTAACTGCAACACTTTGAGTTGATGGGGTGTTAACTGAGCAAGTTTTAAGGCAAATTCTTGTTCTTCACTGCCCTCAATTTTCTGTACTTGCCCGATGAGATCTTCTGGAAGCCATTGTTCGCCGTCAAGCAGTTGTTGCACCGCTGCAGCAATCATAGGAAGCGGTGTCGATTTCGGGATATAACCACAGGCCCCAAAGTCGATTGCTTTTCTCACCATACTTGGACTTTCATCCCCTGAAACAATCGCCACCAGCACATCAGGAAATTGACTGCGGATCAACGTTAATCCCGTGAGTCCGTCATTACCTGGCATATTCAAATCTAAAAAAATCAGCTCAACATCATTATGTTCTTTTAATAAATCAATAGTTTGTTGATATGAGGCAGCCTCAAAAATATCGCTACCCAATACGCCTTGTATGGCTTGCTTCATGGCACTACGAAACAGAGGATGGTCGTCAGCAACTATGGCTTTAGCTTGCATTAATAGCACTCATTTGTAACATGAAAAGGATTTGACGATTGTCGCTAGTTAGTTGATAAATAATAGCATTATTTATCAACTATCAGTGAATTCACTTTTCTGTCAAGGATTGAAACAAATATGAGACGTTAAGAAACGCGTAACATAACGTGTGTCATAACGGCTATTGGGGCGCAAAATATTTAACGCATATGGGCTATTTTCTAGTATAAAAAAAGGCAGTTTACACTGCCAAACATTACTACAACTCACCAATTAAGCACTCTTTTTACAAGCAAATTGGCATTTTTATTATTTGGGTTAAAACCGTAGTGCTGATATAAACTTCTATACGCTGTATTTAAGCACTGTTTGTTGAAAACAGTGCTTGTTTACCAAGCACTCAGCCAATCTAAAAACGATAACCGACGGTTAGACTTACCGTACGTGGGTCGCCATAATAACCAATCAAGGTATTGTCTCCCCCCGTACCTGCGGCATAACCTGTTGGGTCTGTTGGGTCTTCCACCACAAACTGGTAACCACCGACGACATATTCTTCATCCGTTAGGTTTTTCGCATGCAGGCCGCCATACCAAGTGCCATCTTCGCTCTGCCACGACACACTTAAGTTAACCAAACCATAGCCATCTTGGGTGATTAAACTATTCGAGGTTTCGGTAATGGTGTAATCATCGCGGTAGTAGTAGTTTGCATTGAAAATAAAGTCGCCCATATCGGTGCTAAGCAGATAGTTAGCGGCAAAATTTGCTGTATATTCAGGGGTATTGGCGATAGCGAAAGTATCCGCAACATCTACGCGTCCTTCAAGGGTTTCTTGGAATACTTCCTCAAATTCAGCATCAATGTAGCCTAACGCAATATCGAAAGTCAGTTCATCTGTTGCAGCATAGGTGATTTCTGCTTCAATCCCCTTGGCTTTAGATTTACCGACATTTCCTAATATTTGCTGTAAGTCTTCTGGAGATGTGACTGGCAATACTGAAATGTATTGACGATCGTTATGCTCAAGGGCGAACAAGGTTACGTTAGCGCGTAGGTTATCGTTCCAATCGCTTTTCATGCCCAGCTCAAACGAATCAACCACTTCTGGGTCTACCGCAGGCTCATTAATGGTCGCTCTTGGGTTGTAAGTACCTGATTTGAAACCTTGCGAGTAACTAGCAAAAAACATTAGATCGCTATTCATTTGATACTCGACACCGACGCGTGGCGTAAAACGAGACCAACTTTCTTTCGCTGGCGCATCAAGTATACCATCACCGTCTGAATCACTGCCCAATACTTGTGGTACTAACTCGCCTTCGGGGCGAACGTAGCCCGGGATCCAATTTGATTCGGGGTAAACATTTGCGAAAACAAGGCCATTTCGTACCGTGGCTTGTTTTTCTTCATCTGTATAACGCGCACCTAAAGTAAGCGATAATTGCTCCGTCACTTCGATTGAAGATTGTACATACGCCGCAATACTTTCACTGTTATTGCACCCTGAGACTTCACGCGTTAAACCTGGAACACCAAACGCGGCACGCCCAAGAAAGCCCAGAATGGCTTCAAACTGACCACAAGACTCACCGTCATAGTAGTAAATACCGCCTACGGCATTAAAACCATCGCCGGTATAGGCCAATTGCAATTCATGGGTGTCATTTTCATCCTCATATATTGCAGGAACATCAAATATATCAATCGCGGTATTATCAAAATCAATGTTGGTCGGGGAGTAACTTTCGCGATGAGCGCCTATATATTTTAAGCTTATATCATCATTTACGTCCCAATTGGCCGTCAAACTATAGCCTTTAAGTTCCACATTATTTTCAGTGGGTAAACTAGTGTAGGAGTCAAATACGCTGTTTGGAACGGGAGCATCGGTTAGGCGACTAGGCAGTAAACGATAACCACCTTTCGCATTTGAATCATCTTCAGTTTTATCCCAAGCAAAGCGGAAGAACAAGTCATCGGTTGGGGTAAATTCCACGGTAATACGGGCTGCGGTTAAATCTTTATTGTAGTTTTCTAAATCTTGGCCATCTAACGCAGACTGCAAATACTCACCGTAACCGTCACGGGTTAAATCTGCTATACCAAAGCCAATGTAAAGTTTATCTTCAATCAATGGCAATTGACCGGTGAGCTTGATATCGCGTTGCGAATAACTGCCGACGGTGCCTTGAATGTTCAGCGTTGGGTCGCCGCTCATAGGTTTGGTAACGTATTTAATCGCGCCGCCTATAGTATTTTTACCGTACAAGGTGCCCTGTGGGCCGCGCAGTACTTCTATTCGCTCTACATCAAGCAAATCCAATACCGCCCCTTGAGGACGTGCCACGTAAACATCATCAATGTAAATCCCAACACCTGGCTCATAACCCCAAAGTGGATCCTGCTGGCCTACCCCGCGAATAAATGCGGTTAGCGTTGAGTTAGTGCCTCGACTGTTTTGTAGCGTGGTATTGGGTGAGAACTGCTGAATTTCAGTCAGAACTGATATCCCTTTTTCATCCAGCTCTACCGCCCCTAAAGATGTGACTGAGATAGGTACTTCTTGCAGACTTTCAACGGTTTTACGCGCAGTGACTTCAATACGCTCTAGACCCTTTTTTTCAGTTTGGGCGCCGTTATTAGCTTCCTGGGCAAATAATGCAGGTTGGTAACACAGCACTGATGCAACAGCGCCAGCAATAATCGATTGGGTAAACTTTTGTTTGTTCATAGTGTGTCCTTAAATAGCAGTTTTTAGTTTTTGTCGTGGTCTGCTTGCTGCGGTCGTAAATACCTTAATCGAGTTTTGAATTGACGTCCTTAGTACCATAGTACTATGGGCAAATTAACTGGGCTGAGACACACTTGCGTCATCACTTTAGGTGCTTGCTTGCGGTCACAAGTATTCATTTAAAGGAAAATAACATGCTCAGTTTAATTGGTTTAATAGGCGGATTGTTGCTGCTAATAGTGTTAACTATTCGCGGCATGAACCTATTTATCGCCGCCCCCTTGTGCGCATTGGTTGTCGCACTCACCAGTGGAATACCCGTTTTCATTGGGGAGGTGAATTTCGTTAATAATTATATGCAGGGATTCTCTGGATTTATTGCATCTTGGTTTTTCATGTTTTTACTTGGTTCGTTGTTCGGTAAATTTATGGAAGACACTGGCGCAGCAGACGCTGTAGCCCGCTTTATCATCTCAAAATTGGGCCGTAGCCAAGCTGTAGCGGCCGTGGTGTTAGCCTGTGCCATTCTAACTTACGGTGGTGTAAGCCTTTTTGTAGTAGCATTTTCAGTATACCCAATGGCCCTTAGTTTATTTAAAGACGCAAACTTACCGCGCAGATTTATTCCTGCTGCACTGGCATTCGGCTCGGTGACGTTTACCATGACCTCTGCTGGCTCTCCTGAAATTCAAAACTGGATCCCTATCAAGTATCTCGGCACTTCGCCTTTTGCGGGCTGGGAAGTTAGTTTAGTGGTGGCAATTTTTATGGCCACATTTGGGTTTTGGTGGATGCGCCGCATGATCAATAAAGCACTCGCTAATGGCGAAACGTTTGAACAGTGGGCCCAAGATCCTAAAGTTACAAACCGAGACTTACCTAGTCCTATTACCGGTGTGCTGCCATTACTGGTAGTACTTATTCTTTCATTTGCGCTGCATGATAGCTTGGGACATCTCGCATTAATCATCGCCCTTAGTGGTGGAGTGTTAACGCTTATGATCATCAATTACCGCTATTTTATAAATATACAAAATGCGATTAGCGCTGGTACCACTGGTGCTTTAGTGGCTATCGGGAATACCGCTGCGGTAGTAGGTTTTGGTAGTATTGCAAAATCGACAGAAGCGTTTCAAACAGCCGTAGAAGTGATGACTCATATTCCTGGTAATGAATTGATTGGTGCAGCAATAGCCATCAGCGTCATCGCCGGTTTAACGGGCTCAGCTTCAGGTGGTCAGGTGATTGCCCTACCCTTGTTGGCACCGCATTATATCGACCAAGGCGTTGACCCAGAAGAACTGCACAGAGTCGTGTCTATCTCATCCGGTGCATTGGACTCTCTACCACATAACGGTTACGTGGTGACGGTGATCCGGGCTATTTGTAACGAGACACACCAGCGAGCATATTGGGCAGTAGGCGCGCTCACCGTCGTGGTGCCGCTCTGTGGACTAGCATTGGCCATTGCCTTATTTAACCTATTTTAATGAGAGCTAATTTCATGCAGTTACGAAATCTAATCTTTTCTATATCTTTAATTTTACTAGGTGTTTTCACCTGTCAACTGGGCTACGCATCATCCGACTTGTTGGTTGAAAAACAACGTTTTGACATCGACACTTTTACAACGTTTGGCGGCAAAACCATTAAACAAGTACACGTTGGATGGGAAAGTTACGGCAAACTGAACAACGCTAAAGATAATGTGATATTGATCACCCACTATTTTAGTGCGAGTTCACATGCCGCCGGCAAATATCATCCAAGTGACCCTGCCCCAGGTTACTGGGACGCGATTATTGGTCCAGATAAGGCCATAGATACTAATAAATATTTTGTAATAAGCGTGGATACACTGGCGAACCTAAACGCCTTTGATCCTAATGTGATTACCACTGGACCGGCTTCAATCAATCCGGATACTGGTAAAGCCTATGGTTTGACCTTCCCAGTGGTGACCATCCGCGATTTTGTTAACGTGCAGAAAGCCTTATTAGAAAAGTTAGGTATATCTAGGCTACATGCAGTGGTCGGTGCGTCAATGGGCTCCATGCAAGCACTCGACTGGGCAACAGCTTATCCTCAGTGGGTACCTCGCATGATATCCGTTATCGGTTCAGGACAAAGCGATGCCTGGACCACCGCGCTGCTTGAGCAATGGGCAATACCCATTCGTTTGGATAAAAATTGGGCTGGCGGTGATTACTATGACGGCGAACGTCCAATGCAAGGACTAACTGCAGCGTTAATGTTTATTACTCAAGATGCCCTAACACCCGATTTTTTTAACACTACGGGAAAGACTCTTGGTTATTCAGCGATGGAACAAGACCCATTAAACGACATTAATAAAAATCACAGCATCGTTAATTGGTTACGTGGCAGAGCACAAAGCCGCGCTACGTTAATGGACGCCAATCATTTGCTGTATTTAGTGCGTGCTTCACAATTATATATGGCTGGCCACAATGGAAACTTACGTGATGCGTTGGCGCAAGTAACAGCAAAAACCTTATTTTTACCCTCAAGTAGTGACTTACTGCTCATGCCGTATTTGGCTAAAGATGCTGCTGGCACCCTTCAAGAATTAGGCAATAACACGCAATACCAAGCGCTTTCGGGTAATTTAGGGCACTTAAATGGCGTACTTGGGATCAGCCAATCGGCAAAAGCAATTAGCGCATTCCTACAAGAATAATAGATAAAAAGGAACATTATGAAAATTTCATCCACTATCCTAGGACGTACCTGTGTAAGTAGCGCATTTGCATTGTTGCTGGGTGCAACCCATGGAGATTTAGCCGCAAAACAAATCGCCGACCAAGCGCTTTCTAAAGGCAAGTTTAATCTCGATCTTTCCCATATTAGTCTTTCGGGGTTATCAAGTGGTGGTTATATGGCTACGCAGTTTGAGCTAGCGTATTCAGACTGGGTATCAGGTGTCGGTATTATTGCTGCAGGCCCTTATTATTGTGCACAAAATAGTATTCAAACTGCCCTAAGCCAATGTGTCAATCAGCTTAAAAGTCCGATTAGTTTGGATCTGCTCACCGACAAGGCTATTGAATGGCAAAAAGCGGGCAAGCTGCCTTCATTGAGCAATTTACAGCAACATAAAGTTTGGTTACTTAGCGGCTCCTTGGACACCAAGGTATTACCACAAGTTAATCAAGCCTTGTTTACCCAATATCAACACTGGGTAAAAGCCGAAAATATTGTCTATGTCACCGGTAAGCCCTTTGCTCATCTATTCCCCACATTAAATTCAGGTTCAAAATGTGATGTATCAGAAGCGCCATTTATCGGAAATTGTGACTACGACGCCGCTGGTGAAATGCTTAACTTTATCCAAGGTAAATTGAATCAACGTAACAAAACTCCAAACGGTCAATTAGTTGAAATTGATCAACATGAATTAGGCGGAAAACCAGCACAAAGCTTGGCTGATAACGGATACCTATATGTGCCTCAGTCTTGTCAAAAAGGTGAATCCTGTACGCTACATGTGAGCTTTCACGGTTGTAATCAAAATGCCAACGCTGTGGGCGACGTTTACGCAACACAAACGGGTCTTAATAACTGGGCAGACACCAATCATATGGTTGTTCTTTACCCACAAACAACAAGCTCCATGATGATGCCGCTCAACCCTCAAGGATGTTGGGACTGGTGGGGTTACACGGGCGAAGATTACGCCAATCAAAACGGTGAGCAAATTAGAGCCGTTAAACACATCATACACGCGTTATCGATACAAGAGACTCAACATGACTAAACCTAATCAGCATTCAGTATCACGGACCATACTTATCACTGGCGGAGCAAGCGGTATCGGCTTAGGCCTAGCGCAGCAGCTTGGCGCTAGTGGCCATAAGATTATTATTGCAGATATGAATTTAGACGCCGCTAATAACGCGGTTGATGAATTGGGTGCACAAGGAATAAGCGCCCGGGCAGTTATGCTCGATGTTACAGATACCCAGCAAGTCGCCGCGCTACCCGATATTTTAGCACCTGACATCGTTGATGTACTGATCAATAACGCAGGTATTCAGCATGTAGCCAAGCTAGAAGATTTTCCAGCGCAAAAATGGCAACAGCTAATTGATATCATGCTGGTCGCCCCAGCCATGTTAACCCAAGCATTCCTGCCCGGCATGCGCAGTAAAAACTACGGCCGCATCATCAATATCGGTTCGGTACATTCCCTTATTGCTTCGCCTTTTAAATCGGCTTATGTAGCGGCCAAGCATGGTCTACTCGGCTTTTCAAAAACGATTGCATTAGAAACCGGTGACTGCGATGTAACGATTAATACACTATGCCCTGCTTATGTAAAAACGCCATTAGTAGAAAAGCAAATAGCGGCTCAAGCAAAAGAGCATGGTATGAGTGAAGAAGATGTGATCAATAAAATCATGCTTGAACCTATGCCGAAAAAATCATTTATTCATATTGACGAATTGGTTAGTAGTGCAGCATTTTTAATGGAACACACTGCTCGTAATATCACCGCGCAAACGATTGTCATTGATGGTGGCTGGACAGCTCGATAGGCCTCTTTTTGCTTAATCTAAGCTACCAAATAAGGCCTGCCTTCTCAATATTTGAAGTCAGGCCTTTCTTATATAAACACAATGCCTCTATAGCTTACCGCTGTTACGTTCATCATTAACCTAATCACGCACTTGGCTCAACAAGGGTTGCAAGGTCAGGAGCTGAGTCTTGACTATTCAAACGACGAGATAAACACAGAAAAATATTTCACCGTCTGATTTTTCTGGTTTGACCTCTGATGAGATAATATTACTATCATGTAAACTTAATGTTAAATTTAATTATAAAGAGAGCTGATATGAAACTAGCCCGTATGTTTTTTACTGTGGTGTTATGCCTTACAACCTCATTTGTCGCCAGTGCATCTGACTACACTAAGACAAAGTACCCTATTGTGTTAGTACATGGTTTGTTTGGTTTTGACGACGTATTTGGTATCGATTACTTCTATCGCATCCCCAATTCACTTTCAAAAGATGGCGCAAAAGTGTTTATCGCCGCGGTTTCTGCGGCAAATAGCTCAGAAATCCGTGGAGAGCAACTTCTTTCCCAAGTCGAAGATATTTTGGCATTAACTGGCGCAGCTAAAGTTAATTTAATCGGCCATAGCCATGGTAGCCCTACGTCCCGCTACGTCGCTTCAGTCAGTCCACAACTTGTGGCATCGGTCACCAGCGTAGGGGGCGTAAATTGGGGCACACCGGTCGCTGATTTATTACGCAATTCACTGCCGGAAAATAGTATCCCTGAAACCGTGCTTGCTACTGTCGGCAATAACTTAGCTGGATTGATAGAGCTTCTCTCTGGTAACAGCCAATTACCGCAAAGTGCTATCGCGTCACTTGATTCCCTTAGCACAGCCGGATCATTGGCGTTCAATAACTCTTATCCTGAAGGCATACCCAATACCTACTGCGGTCAAGGTGATATATACGCAGAAAATGGTGTCGCTTATTTTTCATGGAGTGGTGCAAGACCGTTTACCAATGTGTTTGATCCCGTAGACGGTCCGCTTTCAGTGATTAGTTTATTATTTACTGAGCCTAATGATGGCCTTGTTTCTTCCTGTAGCAGCCACTTGGGCTACGTGATAAAAGACAACTACAAGATGAATCACCTTGACGAGGTAAATCAAACCTTGGGGATCCATCATCTGTTCGAAACCGACCCAATCACGCTTTATCGCAAACAGGCTAACCGTTTAAAAAATATGGGGCTATAGAAATTTTGCGGGGTATTTTAACACTTGTAGTAACTATCTTGGGACTCGGCGGTGCGTTATTCGCATACCGCTGGCTCTTGCCACCAATAGACATCAATTCCCAGACCCTATACGTTGCCCCCTCGCCTAATAACACCAGCGATAATGACATTCAGCAAAGCGATAAAATTGAGATAAGCGGGTTTCAAGAGGTGTCAAAAGCACACTGGTTTAATGAACTACTAAAGGATCGGCTGGACTCCTATATTGTTTCTTATCAAGAAGACGAGAAGGAAATGTGGCAAGCGTTTCGCACCCAATGCAGCTTATTCGCTGATTGCCATGGCTTAACCGCCTTGCTCGTTAGATATATTGATTATAAAAAAGCGTTAATGGAGATAGATGGACCCTCACCTCGGGATGTGAGCGCATTCGTTAGGCGCATGGATGATTTACACATCATACGTGAGCGATTCTTCACACCAGCAGAACATAACTTATTATTCGCCCAAGAAATCCAGTGGGATGAGGGAGCGTTACAACGTTTGGAAATTCAGTTGGACCCAACCCTAGATTTGGCCCAGAAACGCGATCTGCTCGAAGCACATATAGCCTCCTTGCCTGAATCGTCTAAATCGGCCCTTCAACCAACGTTTCAATTACATAAATTAATGAGACAGCGCCAACAAGGTGATGATAGTACCGAAAGTTATAACAACCTTGCTGCAGAGTTTGGTGAAGCGGCCGCGGAACGATTAATAACCTTGAAAATGCAACGTAGAAAATGGCAACAACGTGTGCTTGAGTTTGAAATGAAACGCAAGGATCTTAAACAGCAATATGAAAATGAGCAATTGAGTAATGAAGTACAAAAATTACAAAACCAATTATTCACGGCTAATGAAATTAGGCGTATTGCTGTTATTAGTGAGCAATAAGCGCCATCATCAATCTAAAAAAATGGCCTTTGCAAGACTGCAAAGACCATTATTTACGTTAACGTTTTAATTCTATTGCAAACTAACTTTTTCTGCGGCGTGATACTGCTGCTAAACCTATTAAGCCTAATCCAAACAATGCGATGGTGGCGGGAGCACTAGCTTGAACAGGAACGCCTATCGACTGACCGTTGCCTTGTGAGGAATATAAACTATTATCAAAAATAGCACCCGCTGTCAGGCCAATATCCGACATCATACTGTTAAAATCCCATGCTGCCTGCACATCCGCTAACCCTAAGCCCGCAGTTGTGCGAATACTTAGCTCTGCTTCTGACTCACCGCCTAAAATAGTGCCGTCTAAAATAAAAGAGTCAAAGTCTAGTGCAGCAAACAACAGACCGTCTTGTGCTTCAGCAAAAAGTGCATGAGCACCTGAGCCTAATGTTGTATCCGTCACAACTGCGCTATCAAAATTTGGGATTTCATCGATATAAATATTAAACCAAGCATTGCTTGTATCAAATAGAGGTGTGGAGCCAGCAAAGCTACTTACCATCAATCCACCAAATGCAAAGGTAAGTTCACAGGTACCACTATCACAGAACCCGCCAGGATCCCTACCATCATTAAAGCTGTAGAACTCACCCAAGCCAACAAGTTCAGTACCTACTGCGCCTGCTACCGCTGTATCAGATGTTATACGTTGATAATCATCTGCTGTATTAGCTGGTGTGCCATTGATGTCAGTAAACGTAGGCGTGGTAGTAAACCATTGTTGAAAGTTTACTTGATTAGACATGCCACCCGGTCCGAGATTAGTATCATCCCAAGAGATACCACCGGCTGAAACAACCGCCGCATTTACCCCCATACTGGATAGCGCTAAAATACCGCCAATTAGTAATTTTTTCATTCGTATATTCCTTTAAATAGGGCCATAAAAAATTGAATAAACTACTGCTTAATGGATATTCATTTGAACAAATTATGTTTGCTCTAACAACGAAATGCATATCTTAAACCACTTATATATCCACCTGATTTAAAGAGAAAAAATTTACCCTATAAAAAATCGAAAATGAATTATGTAAATAAAGCTGACATATTTTAGCGCAACAACACTGTAAGAATATTAAGGTCTACATACTAATTAAGCTTATGCGGCGAAAAAGATCTAATTGAGGTATTTGTTCAACGTTATCTAATACTCCATTCATTCTTTTTTCGACAATTTGGGATATCATCAGTATCTACTCGTGATCACGGGTAAATACATCAAAAAGGAGTCTATATGTCAGCAGTTACTGTAAATTTCACCCTTGAAAAAGAAACCAAAAATAGTGTGCGCTATAAAGAAGTGCCAGAAGAAGGAAAAGCGCCTGTGCTTGGTTCTATCTATGTACAAAAATGGTATGCGGGCTCGTCAAAGAATATCTCTTTAACGATTGAGAAAAAAGACTGAGCGCCAGACAGCTGAAATGGAGCATTTATACCTCACGCTTTCAATCTTCCTACGACAACTCAATATCCACTATAAAAATAGTACATGCGTTTAGCCTTCTCGCAGGCTGTGCATATCATCAATAAAATGCATCAGCGCTCGTGATTCAATTTTCTTTATTTTGGTTTGCTGCGCAACACTTAACATATGGTACATACTGGCCGCGCCAAAATCCCCGAAGATGATATTGGCGTTGTCATTGAGCAGGGTGTTGTGAGCATATAAGTCCCCATGACACACTTGGTTAGCATGTAAATGCTCAAAGACCTGCTGCATTTGATTGATTATTTTGTCGATTTGCCCTGATGACAGCGTAAACCCTTCCTCGAACGTATCCCGAGTGCAGCTATCTAGCGAAGGGGGTAGCCCAAGATTACGGTAGTCATGGGGAATTAATTCCATAATCAAAGCTAAATAATCTACCTCAGTGACCTGAGCAAGAGGCCGAACCAAATTCTTATGGCCACCAACTTTAAGGCAAACTTGTAATTCATCTTTTGGATAGCCATCACTGGTTACCTGCCCTTTAAATACTTTAACGGCCACCTGTGCTGGAAAGTCATAAATTTGTTCGTGCCATGTGGCCTTTGAAATGACGCCTGATGCGCCCTGACCTAATACTTGATGTAAGGCATAACTTGAAGATTTAACATGAGGTACCGATTCAATATGCACATCGGCATGCGAAAAAGGGTTCCCCGCAAACGCGAACCAAGCCAATTTTGGTAGGTTCAATAATTGCTCGGGGCACTCACTCAAATCGTTAGCAGAAATGCGCAGCAATTCTAGATTGTGTAGTTGATGCATGTTTTCAGGCAGACTTGTTAACTTATTCCCCGCTAGCGCGAGTTTTTGCAATCGAGGACGCTCGCCTAAGGTGTTTGGCAACACCTCTATTTGATTATCCGTTAAAATTAACCAACGCAGCTTGATGGGTAATGCGAGCTCAGGCACCTGCTTAATTTTATTGGCCTTAAACCCTACCATTTCCAAATTTTCGCATTGCCCCAACACTTCTGGCAAAATCTCAAATTGATTGTTAGAAGCGAAGATTATTTTAAGCTTAGTTAATTGCGTCAGCTCGATAGGTAACGAACGTAAGGCATTGCCTGACAGGTCGAGCACCTCAAGGCTATCCGATAACGTTAAAATCTCAATAGGAAATTCGGTAAGACCTTCAGATAAGCAGAGTCGAGTTATACCAACAAGCTCGCCATTTTTAAGCTGATTTAGGGTGTGCAAAATAGAAAATCCGATTTAGAAAGTTAAGAAATGTGACGCAGTAGAGCCATAGAAAACGCGATAGCCTACTTAAAAAGGGCAAAAAAAGATAGCTCACCGAATTCGAAATGCATCAATTTTAGTCGCTCACACCGAGTGTTAGGGCCAACGATTGAGCTTAATATGGACAAGTAAGGTAAAACCAAAAAACCACCATCGCTACGAGTATAGGAAGCATAATAAGTATCCTAAATTCTATACCCAGAGACCGCGTAATGAGGGATGAGGGATGAGCCATTAAACATCAAGTTTTTCTAAATACTCTTTTAAGACATGGGCATGACTATGTTTTTTGTCTTTTGCACCATATAGTAGGATGAGATTTTTCTGACTCACTTCTTCTAGGTGTTCTTTCGCCTCTTTTTTATTTTCGCTCAGTTCACTCAGATATTTTTTCCTAAATTCGCCCCATTTTTCCGGATCATGATCAAACCACTTTCGCAGATCGTTACTTGGAGCTAAGTCCTTCCAATGACCGTCAAGGCTAGCTTTATCTTTTGAAATGCCACGCGGCCACAAACGATCCACAAGGGCATGGTATCCCTGCGGCAGATCATCATCATAAATACGGTGAATACTAATATTCATTTCTCTTCCTTTTTTTCGCCGCCATTAGTCAATAACAACACTATGAAATTTAACGCTTCAAGGCGTTTGTTAGGCACGCGGTCTACCACATACGATTTTTTCATATTTCATGCTTTGCCCAAATTTTTTGATGAATTCAATATTGCCCACGCAATGTTCCGCTGGGATAACCTCGATAATACCTAGATTTGTTCCAATCCATTTTTCCTCGTCATAAAAGTAATAAAACTCCCATACCACGCCGCTCGGTAAATTCTGATAAGAGACATAGCACACCACCGAATCAAACATCTCAGAATCATGATTTTGGTCGCACTCACTCCGAGTTATAGAACCATTCTCTATAGTGACGCCTTTAAATAATTCTACCTTATCAGATGAATAGTATTTACTCAGTGCCTTCATCGTGTTTTCGGCGCTAAGCATCGAAGACGTAATATCAACGACACTTAGACTTGCCGCGACATTGCTAGATAAGATAATTAAAAAGACATAACGAAACTTCATAGTGTGCCTACCGCCCTAATCATCCTCACCGTTGTTTGGCGTTGCATGAATTTGCTTGTTATATTTTCTTGCTAAAATTGCACCAGAAAGCGTAAGTAAAAAGTAATATGTTGCTTCAAGTGCACTTGTAACGAAAAAACTTGTAATACTAACTACTAATGTCACTGACACTATCGCTAGTGAAGTTACATGAATAGTCCACAGTCCGAAAAAAGTGATGGCTGCCATAATGATACCCAACAATAACTTATAGCCAATACTCTCCTGCATCTTACCTTTTCGCTCACTCGAGTTTAGATATGTCTTTTGGAGCTTATCTAAGTTCGTCAAGTCAGCTTCAGTTAAATAGCCCTTTTCATTTACCTTTTGATATTGATGTTTATATTTCAATTCAATGTTTGATGGTTGTGAATTACTTATTTCCCTAGAAAATACTGAGAGTAGAAAAAGTAAGGTACAAACGACTACGAGCTTCAAATTATTCATCGGGAAACATAACTAATTGGCAACTATTTTGGCTCAGGTAATACTGGTGGCGTACTATCCATATAAGTTAAGAAGTTTGACCAAATCTCATGAGTTCTCTGTTTCGTTAACTTCGTTTTGCAAGAAATAGCCATGACACCTCGGATAGACCCACCCCGCCACTGCGTGTAAACAGAATCGCAATGAGATGACATATAACTTTGCCAATCCTTTTGAGCTACTTTTATTGATTTTATCAATTCTGGGTCATCAGCATTATGAGAAAAGCTTGCTTCCAAATACTTAGTTAGCTCCCCTTCTGTGGATTCTAATTTGATAAATGCACATTGATTAATCTGTAGTGTATTCATAGCATTATCACAATCGAGAGTCTTATCCGCCGCTGAAACTGCAAACGAGAAACTAACCATAGCTAATACAATATACTTTCTCATCATTTTCCTCTTGAGTGCTTAACGCCCGCCTAACAGGCGTAAAATGCTTGGCTAAAATAAGGAACAAAGTGACGCAGCCAAGCTTTTTACGTCCTTTGTTGAGGCGTTTGTTAGGCAAACTTTTTTGCGACAATGCTCTTTGTTTTAGCACTTTGAATTAAATCTAAAAACTCCAATTTATTTAACTCTTCGTTAAACCATAATATTTTAACACCATAATTTCCGCGATCACTTAATAACAATTTATCAAAAAGTTCATCTGATCGGTTCTTGTCTTCAAGTTCTGCTTGTAAAGTCGAAAATTCTAAAATAGATTTTTCAAAATATTCAGCGCTACAGTTTTTAGGAAACATCAGTTTCAAAGAGATGTTACGATCATCTTTATTCAAAGTGTGCATTATAGAAAAGTGCATCGTAAAAATAGTTTCTTTTACTACACCATTCATAGTTACAATTTGAAATTCATTTTCAGGATTTATTGCTTTGTTATACAATTTATTTTTCAAAAATGACTTAAACATTTCGTAATGATCTTCTGCTGCCTTTTTCAAAAAAGTCTCGTAGTAAGGCTTAAGAATAATCAAAGAAAAACCTGTTGGAATAATCCAGTCTAAAGATGCGTATGGACCTTTTCTTGAATGCTCTTCAATTTCTAGTTCAATGTTTAGTTCATTTAGTGAATATTGAATATCTGAAAGGCTTTCAGCACCAAAATGTTTATCTATTGAAATTTTTAAATGTGACAAAGTGCTGTCCTTTTTCTATGTTTGCCTAACGCCTAATTAGCTTTCAATTTACAATATTTAGTTACCTTAACTATTGTAGGTTGATATAAAAGCAATTGTATTGCCAACACTATGTGCAATTATAGTAGGCCATAGGTTGCGTCCACAACGATAGTAAGCCGTTCCCCATATTAAGGCTAAAACACCAGCACCCACTATCCCTCGAGCTCCTTGCCAAAAATGAGCTAAACCAAAAATCAGTGAAGATACAACAATTGCCAGTATCCAACTTTTAGTTGTACCACCAAACTTTTTCGCAAGAAAATTCATAATGAATCCTCTAAAAAGTAACTCTTCACCAATAACGGCTAACCACATTAAAGGAGTAAGTAAGAGTAACAAAGGTAAATTTCCTACCAATACACTTTTTCTAGAAGATGAGTCCGTCACTGTCCCGACAATAAGATCGAAAGACTCCATGACGATAGAGCCACTAACAAGTCCAATCAGTATAATGATTAATGCCCAAAGAGATGCGAACAATAATGATCTAAATTTAGTACTGCCAAATGTGGGCCACGACAACCCAAGTTCTCCAAGGTAATTACCATTACTTTTATATATAAAAATTAAAGAGATTGTCAAAAAGAAATAGGGAATACTTCCACCTAACACAGGTAGAAAATCAAAAATATGACCAAAGTTTTTTGATTCACGTATATAAATTAAAACTGCAAACACGCAAAAGGTAATAATGTAGAGGTAATTAGTTTTTTTGCTAGATATTTTGTCAACTAAATTTTCCATTTTAAATCCCTTTAAATAATCTTACGCCCAAGCCCGCATTGAAAGCTAACGCCCAGCTAATAAGTGAACCAAAGCGGGCGGGCGATTTGCTCCGCAAATGGCATGACGGATTTGGTGAATCTTAATTTAGCGTCTTGTTATGTTGCATTAACACAAGGGTAACCAATTTCTGCAATGTCTTTTACTAGCTGCTTTAATGATACTTCTGGGTTTACTTCTTTAACCAATTCATCTGTTAAAGGTAAATGATTATATAACTTTGTAATAGTCACAACATCCAAATCCACTTCATAGTACTCTTGCGCAAATACCTTATATGTTTCTGGGTTGCAGTCGAAGATTTCTAAAAGATATTCTGAACCATCGGGATCTTCATCATCTGCAAATTCGAAATCACCTTTAGCCCAAAATTTTGCTGAGTGAAGTTTCCAAATACAAAATGAAATATTATCCATAGAAAAAGCTGGCTCTTTAGAGGCTGCTATGAATTCAGGTGGCAATCCTTTTAATAAGTCTGGCCATGGTAATTGACCATCCGTACTCCAAGAGGACATTGCAGATTCATGATCAAAACCTTTAACAAAACAACCAGCTTGATTGAATAGTACAGAGAAGTCATCACCGCAACCGTTTCTCATCGTACCCATTTGTTCATTTTCATCCCATTTTGAGTTGAACGAATAAAATCGTTCATCCCATTCAGGGGACATAATTGCATCTAGCATTGCGAGTGATTGGAGTAGCTTTTTTAACTCCAAGATTTCTGGCATAGAGTTTAAATTTTTAGTTGATATAGCATCCAATGCTGGAAACTCCTTTTGCAACATAACGCTTACAATAACGGGAAAAGCTAAGCGATAGCGAGGCTTTTTCCCAATGAGCGAAGCGAATGTTGTTGATTGTTTTGTTAGGCATTTTGCCCCCGTAATTTTACAAACGAAACTAGTAACATCACTGGAAAAAACCACAGTGCTAAAACTACAAATATTAGCAAAGGATTGAACAATACGAAGAAAGGCATATAAAAATGATAAAGAGGAACGTTAAGAGCAAAGCCCAAAGCTTCTGAACCAACAAAACCAGAGCATTTAAAACCGACCAGCATGGCGTCATAAGCGTAACACCCGACGAATTCTGACGGTTTGGAACCATACTCTATTAAATTAAAGATTATAATATTGCCGATAATCAATCCTACAACCAATACAACATAAGCTATTGATAGATTTCTTAGTAACTTCCAATCTTTGATGTTCACTTTAATGCCTAACGCCGCAATAAGCGGACTAAAATAGTGGGTTATAATGTGTAGCGAAGCGAAACGTAACCCACTGTTTTAGTTCCGTTTAATTACCTTGTTATAGCGCTTAACCTCGGAGGTTTAGTTATTAAATAGCATTAATGTGTTGCGCAAATGTAGGTTCCATCAGGATTTTTCTGATACCCAGTATAAGCTCCACCACAAACGTAAGTGCCATTAGAATTTTTCTGATATCCAGTATAAGCGCCACCACAAACGTAAGTGCCATCAGGATTTTTCTGATACCCCGTATAAGCACCACCACAAACGTAAGTACCATCAGAATTTTTCTGATACCCAGTATAAGCACCGCCACAGACGTAAGTTCCATCAGGATTTTTCTGATAGCCAGTATAAGCTCCACCACAAACGTAAGTGCCATCAGGATTTTTCTGATAACCAGTGTAACCACCACCACAAACGTAAGTTCCATTAGAATTTTTCTGGTAACCAGTATAAGCACCGCCACAAACATAAGTGCCATTAGGATTTTTTTGGTAACCAGTATAAGCACCACCGCAAACGTAGGTGCCGTTCGGATTTTTCTGGTAACCAGTATAAGCACCGCCACAAACATAAGTGCCATTAGGATTTTTTTGGTAACCAGTATAAGCACCACCACAAACGTAGGTGCCGTTCGGATTTTTCTGATATCCAGTATAAGCTGAACCACAAATATACGTACCATCTGGGTTACGTTGATAGCCGGTGTATCCCATTTTATTCTGTAATTTCATATTTACTCCTAGCCAACTTATGTGGCGCTATAACGCTTATTATCGAGCATGTCGTATATGCAACTGCTCGGATTAATTTTTAATGCTCTTATAACAAGCATCTACCTTTTGATTCTATTGGGTATTTTCACTCGCTACACTGTTTTTACCGCAATAAGCGTAAAAACAAAAGGAGACTCGAATTTAACGCGACTTTTATGTTTCCTATTAAAAACGATGTGAAAAATATTTTCCATATTTAAATTAATCACTTAGCAATTTTATGAATAACAAAGTGAGACTTAAAAAATGTATATAATAGGAAGGGATTGTGCTTATTTATCGAAACTCCCATTATACCTGTATACATAAACAGTGCATATTAAGCTTAGATCTTGGCCTATAAAAAGTCGCTCGCGGTGAGCTAACGGAAGGGTTTATTAATCTGTTATTAAACACATCAATCCGCTCCATTGATCCTGATATTATGCGCCTTGTTTTTTCTCGTTGACCATTATCAATAGTTCAGCTGCGGCTTGGGCATCGCACAAGGCTCTGTGATGGTTATCTAGTGATAAGCCATATTCCTTTGTCAGTTTTCCCAATGAATACGACGTTGAACCGGGGTAATACTTACGCATCTCGCGCACAGTGCACAACTTAGGCATAGAGAAGGTACGCGCTAATCGTTCGTATTCTAATTTGAAAAAGCCGTAATCAAAATTCACATTATGGGCAACAAAGATGCTGTTTTGCATAAAGCGCTCTAACTCATCTACGACTTCGCAAAAAAGCGGCGCGTCGCGCACCATATCGTTACTAATACCAGTCAAACGGGTAATAAAGTGTGGAATACGGCGTTCAGGATTAATAAGGCTGGTCCAGCTATCAACGACCTGACCGTCAACAATTTTCACTGCCCCTATTTCAGTAATACGATGACCAGGTTTGCATCCACCTGTGGTTTCTACGTCAATGACCACGTAGGATTGTTTGGGGTTGTAGCGCCATTCAACTTGGCATACACCCACATCAAACCCAGCATTTTGCAACGCATCAATACTCACCAATTGGTTAGCGCGTAACTGATCTCCTGGAGCTTTTACTTCTTCAAAGCGTAACTGTTTGTGCTCGATAACCATCAAATCTGGGTAACCATCTTTTAAACCTTGATAGTTCTGCGCCATTGCGCGCAGATGGTTAGCGACATGCTCGCCATCTGCATGCTGTAAAAACGTGCGTAGTACTTCCAACATATTACTGTTCCAGCGAAATATGCCATTGGGTTGACCGTAATAGCACGTGGCGATACTGGTTAGATACCTAAACGCTTCTTGACAATCGGATTGACCGTTTGATTTTTGTGTAAATACAGCTAACTGTGTTTCGACTTGCTCACCCAGTTCAATATACAAACGATTTTCACGGACTAAACGGGGACGTCTATCAAATTCTGAGCCCGTCGCCCGTTCTGCTTCATTAAATAGCAAAGACCAAAACGTTAGCCCGAAAAGCGCCCGAAACAAACGATTCTCTGTGCGAAAAACCGCGACCGAATGAGTGACTTTATCTTGCATACTGCCAGTATTACTTGGCTCTACAATTTCATTTTGTGCCTCATAGTGGTGTTTCACCCCTACTTCAACCCGCTCTTTGTATATTTCATCAACAAATACCTTGCGGCTGTTATCTCGTAATCGTTGTGTGCGCACACTTAACTTTACTTGATTGAACTTTCGTTGGTAAAAATCAAACGCAAAAAGGCTTAATTCGTCATCTTGAGGGTTTCGCAAGATATCCTCTAAGGCTGTTTTGGCCGTATTTTTGTTAATTTTGTAGGTTTCTCGGATCCACCGTTCTTGCGCCTTTTGATGAGCTGACATTTTCCATAAGGCTAAAGCTCGGCTGTGATCCAGCGAAAACAGTGCGACCCCCAATGAATACAATAGATTTGCTGCGTATTCATTAGCAAGAGAGCCGTGAGGGGGTTGCAAAATGCGGACATCGTGGCTCAATATCAGTAATGCTTGCTCATTCATATGGGCAATTTTTGCCGATGCACTAGCAAAGAAAAAAGCACTTTTTGCTTCCTGTAACTGACTGAATCGCGGCCCTTGTTGCTTGTCCTTATTTCTGGTTTTGAGCACGCCTAAATCCCGCATAGAAAACTTATCTAGGGCGCTGTTAAGGTTACCAAAAAACAAAAAGAGTAAATATTGCCACTGCTGCACAAAGGTTTTAACTTTGATGTCAGCGAAAAAAGGATGTTGCAGAACGCTCTTAGGCTCAAGGACATTGACTAAATTAAGCAACACTGCTTTGGGTGCGCTTTTTTTAAAGGGTATGCTTTGTGCCAAAAGCAGCTCAATAAGCTGCATTTTATTTAATGTATGCAGTAGTTCAGGAACGTCCCATTCGGTTACGTGACGTAAAAAACCCTGATCAGTTAGATGGATTAATTGCTGCTGACAATGTGCTATCTCGCCATAAATTAGTTTACTGCAGGTGACAAACTCACTCCGGCGGTTAATCACGCGGACCAACATACACTGGGCGTTATGCTCAAGTTGTTTAAACATGTGAATAAAATTGACATGTTCCGGGCGTAATAATTGCGCCGAATGCTGCTCAGTATGGGCAATAAACTCATTAAAATGATCGAGGTAATACTTCTCTGGTAACACTAACATGCTACTGTCCTAGGCTGTCTTCTAGGGTTATGCCGTCTACTAACAAACAAAAATCCCCTTCTTGGCGATCACTGATCAAAAAACCCAGTTGAACAACATCTGACCATTGGAGCGGCGCAGCATCTAGCACGCGTTTACCTCTTAGTGTCGCTGTAAATTCACTTAACTTAAAACAAAAGTTCTGCCACACATTAGCTTGGGTCTTGAAACCCGCCCCATAGGAAGGCGCCCCCTTCCCAACACCTTGTTTAAGCCGCAACTGATAGCGTTTACCATCACCCATAACCCGAATACACAGCATACTGTCAGTGGCTATACTGGTGACAAATACACGCCTATTGACCGAAGCAAACCCGCCATTGTTATCTAGGGAAACGTGACCGCTAAATACGGCGAGTTTATCAACGTGGGTCAGCTGACTTTTAGAAGCCCCGCCCATCACCCCATCGTTCACCGATTGCCAGTTATCATTTTCATTTATTTTAAAAAGATTAATCATTGGTGCCGAGTCCATACTATATTGCCTACGCATTCTATACAGTGGTTTATACAGTATTTTAACCAGCTTTCGCATCTTGATGCAACAAGGGTGTGGTGGATATTGTTGCGCTTGCTCCTTTGATCATTGTTATTTTAACGCTCTGGCTTAATATTTCGCATACCGCCATGTTTCCATCAAGCGAGGAAAACCATTGTGCCTGCTCAATACCCTTGGGCAAAATCGCGCAGTAACCGTCCATTGCATGACCTAGGCATAGCGTTTATTCTTTAGGTCACAAGCGATCCAATTAGTGAATATTAATTTTGAAAATTAAAGCTGTATGTTTAATGTTCGGTTTGTACTGTGGAAGCTCACAGGCCACACCAACTATCGACACGCCCCCCCCCAGCGACGCCCAAGTGATTGACCGATTCGCCCAACTTGCCCTTGAATGTGTGCATAAAGAGTACCCCAACATAATTAAACATATGATGACCGGTGACGAGGATGTGAAAACACCTAAGCAACTCTACCCTGCTTTTTATGGCTGTTTTGATTGGCACTCATCTGTACACGGACATTGGTTGCTGACACGAATAGCCAGCCAACACCCTGAGACAGCAAGCTATCAAGACATCATGACCAGTCTTGACCAAAGTTTTACTGAAGCCAATATTGCTGGGGAGCTCGCCTACTTTAACCGTCAAAATACCGGAACCAGTTTTGAGCGTCCTTATGGCTTAGGGTGGTTTTTACAACTTACCACTGAATTACGCGAATGGGATAATCCACAAGCAAAAAAATGGTTGACCCATTTAACGCCATTAGAAGATAAAATTATTGCCAATATAAGCGATTGGTTGCCTAAGCTCTCCTTTCCTATTCGTGTAGGCGAACATAGCCAAACAGCATTTGCATTTGGCTTAATGTTGGACTGGAGTAAGACGGCTAATAATCAAAGGTTTCATGACCTACTGACACAAACTATTACGCGCCTATACCGTGATGACAAGGATTGTCCACTTGCTTATGAACCCTCAGGACAAGATTTTTTGTCCCCTTGTATTGCTGAAGCAGACTTAATGCGCCGAGTGCAATCAACAACTGAGTACACAAAATGGTTGTCTGATTTTTTACCAACTCTACCTAAAAATGGTGATAGTAATTGGTTAAACGTTGCCACCGTTGTTGATAAAAGTGATGGCAAGCTTGCGCATCTGGATGGTTTGAATTTAAGCCGTGCCTGGATGCTTGAAGGGATTGCCTCAGGCTTAAATATTGAAGACCCGAGAAGGTTGGCCATTCTCAATGCAGCTAAAGCCCACAAACAAGCCGGCATAAACTCGGTTATTCACGATATGCACTATATGGGCAGCCATTGGTTAGGCAGTTTTGCGACTTATTTGGAGACCCAACGCGGTTTACCGGTTAACTAAACGTGAAGGCCGGTCTCATCAATCCCTTGATTAAAAATTAATGAGCGTTGGCCATATATCAATATTTAAATTGCAGGGGCAGCAAGTGACGCCTGCCCCTATTCGATGTTTATTTACGAAGACTAATTTTCAATGTTAGGTTTTTTCGTACTCTTCAACTTTTACCCATTGTTGGTTATGTTTTTCAACTTCAAAACGCGCCCAATTGTGAAATTCACTGCGCAAACACATATGTGTCTCGTACCCCCCATCACCCGCTAGAACTTTGTAAATTACCTTATCTTTGCTCTTTGGGGTATTCACAGGCGCGGCATCAACGACCTGGCGGATACTCCAAAGCTTACCCAACTTGCCATTGCTGTATATATGCCCAGCAACAATTTTTGCTGGATGCGTAATGTTCTTTTCTGCGTGTTTTTTCGCAAGCTCTAATAAGTCGGTTAATCCGTCAGGAGTAATATCAACATAGGAATCAAGTTCTTGCATTGCAGCGGCAAAATCTTCTTGAGTGAGTTCGTGCTCTCGCTCGCTGGATTGTGGACTTATGGGTCTCTTTAATTTGTGCGCCAAATGCACAGGGTAACGACGCCATCCAAAACACCAATTAAATACGACAGTGACAGTCATAATCACTGTAATATTTATGGCTAAAGGCATTAACAAAAATTGGAAACCTAGCGCGTTTATATCCGCACCACCAATAACAATCGTCAATGCTGTCGCGCCGCCAGGCGGGTGCACACAACGTAAGTAATACATAGCACCAATAGCACCACCAACCGCTAGCGCTGCCACCCAAGGGCCATTACCTAACAATTTTACGCTCATTATCCCCAATATCGCCGAAATAAAATGCCCCCCTATAACTGCCCAAGGCTGAGAAAGCGCTCCATGTGGCACAGCAAAGAGTAATACAGCCGTTGCCCCCATCGAGGCGATAACCAATACACTGGAATTGGCACTTAATATCTGAGCCTGCACAATCACATGCATTACCCACATAATTCCGGCTATGCCAAGACCTCCACCTAGGGCAGAGATAAGTTTTTCGTTATGGCTGGTGGTGTTGGCTGAGAATCCAAAGAGTTGTTTAAATTCGTGAAAAGTGGCGCGTAGCTTCATCAAATAAATGGGACGTAAGGAAAACAAGCGCAGATCCTAATGAAAAAACGTGCTTATATGCAAGCGCTTCTCTATATTCACTAAGCGTAACTTAGCTATTTAAAGTCTAATTTGCCGAACTTTACGTTTAATACGTGGCAAAAACTAGCACAATACACTGCCTCCAGCGGCAAATAGATTCCTTCGATAAAACCTCGTAAATCTATGGTATCGACAGCGTGCCTTTTTTATTAATGTTTATAAGTCTTTAAATGTCGATTGAAAAATAAGTATTAGCTGGTTATGCATGTAAGGGTTGCGCCCTATTTGCTGACCTAATTCTCCTCTGAAGTTTCTAACCCTAAGGTCTTTTTAACTTCTTCAAATAAACCTTCGGATTCGCCTCGGGAAGCGATTGACATACCTCGGTCAGATAAATAAAAACTGTCTAAGGAGAACAAATACTCGCGACTTTGCGTTAAATAAGTCACCACGTCATCCTCATGTACATCGGCTGTTTGCAGCTCTTTGGCATACTCTTGAGATTGCCCCAACTCATAAAATTCAGAAAGCGCGTTAAGATCATCAAGCTTAGATTGCAATCTAGTATTTCTGTCTAAATATTGCTGCAATTGCGCTAAGCCTTTATGTTCGGGATTTTGGTCGCTGATAACCTGCCATTTACCTTCTTCTTGCTTTAACTGAACATCGAAGTTTAGGCCTAAGTTTTTCGCAGTTTGCGTCAGATCCTCAGCCACTGGACGCAAATTAAAACTCAGCATATTGTCCAGCGTTTGCAGGTTTATGCCATTCTCGCCGGATTTTAATCGCTGCAATGCATCATCTATATTCCCAGAGGCTAAGTTACTTTGCACCGCGGTAATTTCAGCATAAATATTGTTTTTTTGATTACTGACAGCGCTTTGCAAAGCGCTGTCAGACGCAGATGGGTTCGCAATATAGTCGAATAGTGTTAAGGCTGATTGCTGTATTTGCATAAAAAACGTCCTTCTTTTTGCCGCACACTCATGATGAAATCCGTTTATTTAATTGCTAGAAAAGCGCGGAAAGAATTGTATATCCTTTAGATTTAGCAAACTGCAGGCCAAGAATGAGCAAAGGTTAAAAATAAATGGCTTCAATGCACCGGTTACAATAAATTTACACTTAGTTAGTGGCGCTGCCTATTCGCAAGCTACAGGCATCATGATAAAGTTACTTACGCTATTAGCAGTTAAATTCATCATTTAAAAAGGAGTTGACGTGGGTTATTTTGTCGGCGCATACGCCACTTCACCAGCAGGCGTAAAATGGGATCCTGAAGCAGAACAAGTGTATTACCAACAATTGAAAGCGTTTGGCAATATTCAAGGTTTAGAGCATCCATTTACAGGATCATTGCATCAACATGATGATGATTGGTTTATTGCTAATATTGACCCAAGCTGGCAATTCGTTATTACCTGCGTGCCTGGCATTATGGGTGCGTTAGCGCAAAATCCACACTTTGGTATCGCTTCAGACGATGAAGCTGGCCGCCAAGAAGCGCTGGTTTTTATGCAAAAAGCGTGTGACGCCATAGCTAAACTTAATTCAGCCAACGGCAAACCTTGCGTCAAGGCCATTGAAATTCAGACCGCTCCAGATAGAAGCAAAGCAAGTGGCTCGGCAAAAGCGCTTAAAGCGTCATTAGAAACCATGCTTAGCTGGGACTGGCATGGCGCTGAAATCATCATCGAACATTGCGATGCGTTGGTACCTGAGCATGAGCATGCCAAAGGTTTTTTGTCCCTTGAAGATGAAATTACCGTCGTTCAAGAATTGAATAACTCGTTGCAAGCTAACCTAGGTATATTAATCAACTGGGGGCGCTCAGCAATTGAAAGCCACAGTACTGACGGCGTAATACACCACATCAAGCGAGTGAAAGATGTTGGTTTACTTAAAGGCTTAATGTTCTCAGGTGTATCCGATACTCAAACTGACTACGGTATTTGGAAAGATACTCATATGCCAGCAGCAAAAGACGCAGACAGTGAATTCGGAGCTGAGCACTCTTTATTAACCAGAGAGGAAATTCACCGCGCTTTAGCCGCTTGTGGTGACGCGCTGACCAACGATACCATTATAGGTATCAAACTGGGCATTCGTCCGAAAGACGCGCCACTAGCGCCTCGTGTTGGCTATAACCAATCTGCTCTAGGAATGATTGATAATTTTTTCAGCAAATAATTCAATGGTCAGTCTTAGCAGGTGGTAAGTATTGACTTGCAATCTGCTATCTTTCTAACCTTAAGTTAAACAAGTCGGTAGCCTACGTAGACACATTAAAGTGCTCAGGAGAAGGTTAGCTCTTGGGGGTATATCAAGGCTAACCATAAGGACTACAACTCAATAAACTATCGTCATGTAGCTCATTGCGACTAATCTTTTTTAAGCGGCTAACAGGTAAAATAAAAACGATAATTTAAAGTATGCAAAACCGAAATTAGTGCCGTCAGGAATCGTCAATCAGTGAACGCTGAATAACGTTCACATACATACATTCTTTCTACGTGTCCCTTTATTTAAGCCTTGCTCTGAATACCAATATTCCTCCCAATAGCATAAAACCTAAATGTAACGGTTCAGGAACCGGCAATGCTGTTGGCACAGGTCCTATTCCGCTTGCGGTTCCATTTAGATTATTAATGCTATATATGCCACCAGGACCTGAAGGTGCTTGGGTGGTCTGCCAAAAAAAAGTGATTTCCTCTGCACTATCCCATTCATCGGAAGTTGAGGACCAAACCAGTTCCCCTGCATCATTAAGCTCTATATCAAAACCGACGTTGGCAGTCGCTGCGTTCGAAAAGCTATAACCAGCAATTCCATTAAAGCCTACGGCCTCATATCCTAGGCTGAAGGTTTGTACATCGTCAAACGGCAGTACGGTGGGCGGGTTAGGAAACGGCGCGTCATTTTCCTTATCAACCCCTGGGATCACTGTATGGGCGTAGGTATAAATAATGCCAGGTGAATTATTGGCTGGGATACATGCTGTAAAACCTTCTGGACAGCTTACGCTGCTTAATAAATCTCCCACGCTATCACCAGCACTGTTAATCAATGAGACTTCGACTTCTGGGCCCACAGGACCAGTAATTTTAGCGCCAAAATCTAGAACATCATAGTCACTGGACATAATAGGAGAAGCTGAAACGGAAGTGGCTATTAAAAAAGGAACAATAAAAAAATGATGAGCATTAAAGGACATTTATATTCTCCAAAAGTAGATTGATAACGATTGGTAATCATTATAGATGGTAAATAAATTACCATACCACGTATATATTAACGTTTCAGGTGTTATCCAGTAGACAATTTTCGAATATCGAAAAGACTCCGTCGTACATCAAAAAAATAATAGGGCAGTTAAACCACCCTATTCAGAACAATGTTACCAACTTAAATCATCCGGAATATCATAATCCGCATACCAATCTTCATCTTGACTGTTCTTGGCTTTTTCTTCCGGCAAAATATCAGCACGATATAACACGTAACTTTCATCTCGCTCTGCAATTTTATCTGCCACTGGCATCGGAATTAGTTCATAAGCATCGTTGAGCTTTACGATAGCTAGTTGACCTTGGGTAATTTGAGCATGTATTTTTTTATCTACAAAAATACGCTTTATCACCTTATTATCGCTGAAGTTACATGCAATATCACCGACTCTGCGCGATTGCTTATTAACGTTAATCATCTGTACAATTTGCGCCTGAACCGCTTTCTTTTCAGCTTCGGCCTTGGCCATTTTATTGAGCTCTCGATCTCGGGCCTTTTTCTGCTCAACCGCCTGCTCAGCTGCTATCTTGCTTTCATTGGTTTGATCAATATTGTGATTCTGCTTGGCTTTCGCCTGCTTGTGTTTTTGTTGGCGCACTTGCTTCGCTTTTTTCTTATTTGCGAGGCCTGCTTGTAAAAGTTGTTCTTGAAGTGACAATGCCATGCTCGAACCTATTTCTATTAAATGCATAAAGCCGGTAAGTATAAGTTACCGGCTTTGAATTATGAATAATGACCCAAAATGCTATTTAGCTTTTTTGCGCTTATCTTCTACGGTCCATTTGTTATCTGTATACCAAGCAGACCAGCCTGTCGCTTTTCCCTCTTCGTTCTCACTCATAACGTACTGCTGCTTGGTTTTACGACTATAACGAACTAAGGCGTCGTTACCGTCTGGGTCCTTAGCAGGTGCGTCAGCTAAATAATAAAACTTAGGCGAGATTCGGTCACGGAAACGTGCTAATTCAGCTACCAGTGGCGCACGAGTCTCCCTAGATTTAGGGAAGTTATGCGCAGCCATGAATATGCCTGATGCACCATCACGTAATACGAAGTGCGCGTCAGATTTCACACATTCTAGCTCAGGTAAATCAACTGGGTCTTCTTTAGGCGGCGCAGCTTCACCACTTCTTAATAACTTACGGGTGTTCTTACATTCTTCGTTAGTACAACCGAAATATTTACCAAAACGCCCGGTTTTAAGCTCCATGTTCGAACCACACTTATCACATTCGATAATGGGGCCGTCATATCCTTTAATCTTAAAGGTACCAATTTCAACTTCAACACCCGGACATGTGGGTGTATTACCACAAACATGTAGTTTTCGGGTTTCATCTACTAAGTAGCTGTCCATGGCTGTTGAACAAATGGGACATCGACGCTTGGCTCTGAGTATTTCAGTTTCCAGCTCATCTTCGTCTTCCACTTTGATGACTTCGTCTCCGAAGGTTAAATTCATCGTGCCAGTACAACGCTCTTTAGGCGGTAAGTTGTAGCCTGAACATCCTAAGAATACCCCCGTACTAGCGGTACGTACATTCATGGGACGACCACATTTTTTACACTCGATATCCGTTGGCACAGCTTGATTTAAGCGCATGCCCCCTTCTTCGGGATCTTTTTCAGCGAGAACAAGCTTCTTCTCAAAATCACCATAAAAATCGGTTAGTACATCTTTCCACGAAACTTTACCATTGGCGATTTCATCTAACTCTTGCTCCATTTTCGCAGTGAAATCGAAGCTCATTAAATTATCGAAATTCTCAAGCAATCTATCGGTAACGATTTCACCCATTTTTTCAGCATAAAAACGCTTACTCTCAAGACGCACATAACCGCGATCTTGAATGGTTGAAATGATGCTAGCGTAGGTTGAAGGTCTACCGATACCGCGTTTTTCTAACTCTTTAACCAAAGACGCTTCGTTAAAACGCGCCACAGGTTTGGTGAAATGTTGTTTAGGCTCAAGCTGTTTAAGCTTAAGCGTTTCGCCTTCTTTTACGTCAGGCAACAAAAAGTCTTCTTCACCTTTTTTACGCTGTGGGTTTTGTACCTTAGTCCAACCATCAAACTTAAGTACTCGTCCCTTAGCGGTTAATTCATAACCAACGGCACCAACACGAATGGTACTTGCGTCATACTTCGCCGGTGTCATCTGACACGCTACAAACTGACGCCAAATAAGTTCGTACAATCGCTGTGCGTCTCGTTCCATTTCCGATAAAGATTCAGATTTTAACAACACATTTGACGGACGAACGGCTTCATGGGCCTCTTGCGCACCGTCTTTGCTTCCATATTTAAGCGGGTTTTCTGGCAAGTAATTATCGCCGAAATTATCGCCGATATACTCGCGACATGCTTCCACTGCTTCTTTACTCAAGTTAGTAGAATCTGTACGCATATACGTGATGTGACCAGCTTCGTATAAGCGTTGGGCCATCATCATGGTTTTCTTCACGCCAAACCCTAAACGGGTACTTGCAGCTTGTTGTAACGTCGAGGTAATAAAGGGAGCTGAAGGGCGACTCTGGGTCGGTTTAGAGTCTCGACTGATTACCTTATAGTCAGCATCCTTTAAATCAGCTAGCGCAGTATCAGCTTGAGCTTTATTAATCGGTTTAAACGCCTTACCGTCGTGCTTAGCAACCTGCATACGCAAGTCACTCTCTTTTACGGTTAATAAGTCCGCATGAACATCCCAAAACTCTTCAGGTACAAAGGCCTTGATTTCGCGTTCACGTTCAACAACCAAGCGCACAGCGACAGATTGAACGCGACCTGCTGACAAGCCTCTGGCGACTTTTTTCCACAACAGTGGCGATACCATAAAGCCTACAATGCGGTCTAAAAATCGACGTGCTTGCTGAGCGTTTACCCGTTCAATATTGACTTTTCCGGGTTCAGAGAAGGCTTCTTGTATCGCGTTTTTGGTGATTTCATTAAACACCACGCGCTGAAAGTCCTTAGTTGGATCGTCGATTAACTCTTGCAGATGCCAAGCAATCGCTTCTCCTTCTCTATCCAAATCCGTTGCGAGATAGATGGTATCGGCATTTTTAGCTAATTTTTTAAGTTCATTGACTACTTTTTCTTTGCCACTTAGCACTTCATAATGTGCGGCCCAATCGTCTTTTGGATCGACGCCCATACGGTCCACTAATTTCTTATATTCATACTCACGTAAGTACGCATCACGTTTATTTTCAGATAATAACTTCAGCTCTTTCGCTGGTTTTTTAGGCGGAACTTTGCCTAAAGCTTTCGTTGGAAGGTCTCGAACGTGGCCTACACTAGATTTAACAATAAAATCTTTGCCGAGATATTTATTAATTGTTTTCGCCTTTGCCGGTGATTCAACAATGACCAGAGACTTTGCCATATAATTAGTCTTAACCTTTGAATTTAATAGAGTTTTTAGGTGAACCGATGAAGATAAGTGCGTTCACCTCTTTAAAATGCTTTTTAACATATATCGACAAAGTGAATAGAAAACAAGTTCTTCTTCATACTTATCCGATATTCATCACAATCACGCTCCCTTATCTGTTCGAATATCAACCACCTCGATTGGCAGCAACCCGAAAACCAGTATAATGCTCAGCAAGACACACCTTAATGAAGATGGATTTGTCATTTTCAAGATAAATTTTTCGCTGTTTTTGAGCGGATACTAATGCGCAGATGAGGATAAGATGAAGCAGTTTGAAGTAAATTTTGACGGACTCGTTGGACCAACCCACAATTATGCGGGGTTATCGTATGGTAATGTGGCCTCTTTGAATAATGCGAGCGCCGTTAGCAGTCCTAAGCAGGCCGCTAAGCAGGGTTTAAAGAAAATGAAAGCCCTAGCTGACCTTGGCATGATTCAAGGTGTGTTAGCCCCTCAGGCGCGTCCTGACGTGGATGCAATGAGACGCTTAGGCTTTTCTGGCACCGACGCAAACGTTTTACAGCAAGCGGCCAAGCAAGCACCCGCCATCTTTCAGGCATGTTGCTCAGCGTCAAGTATGTGGACGGCCAATGCTGCGACCGTTTCCCCAAGCCCAGACACCGCCGATGGTAAGGTGCATTTCACGCCAGCGAATCTGACCAACAAGTATCACCGCTCCCTTGAACCACAAGTAACCGGAAATATTCTTAAAGCAACCTTTGCTAACGAACAGTATTTTAGTCATCACAAACACTTGCCTGACAACGAGCACTTTGGTGACGAAGGCGCAGCAAACCATACACGGTTGTGCCAGCAATACGGTGAGAAAGGCGTAGAATTATTCGTTTATGGCCGCTATGCATTTGACAACAACAAACCCGCTCCGGTTAAGTTCCCTGCCCGTCAAACCTTTGAAGCCAGTCAAGCCATCGCACGCTTACATGGTTTGAGTGATGAGAGCGTCGTTTTCATTCAGCAAAATCCAGACCTTATTGATCAGGGTGTTTTTCACAACGACGTCATTTCTGTCGGTAATCAAAATGTACTTTTTTACCATGAACAAGCCTTCCTAGACACCGACAAAGTCTTGGCCGAAATCAAGCAAAAATATGGTGAAGGAGAATTGCACTTTATTAAAGTCAGCAGTGAACAGGTCAGTGTGCAAGAAGCAATAAAAAGTTACTTATTTAACACTCAGGTGATTACCCTAGCAAACGGTGAAATGGCGATTATTGCGCCCACAGATTGTGAAGAAAACCCAGCTGTTTCGGCATACTTAAATGAACTTATTACTCTCAACACACCGATTAAACACATTCGATACTATGATGTTAAGCAAAGCATGCGAAACGGTGGTGGGCCTGCTTGCTTGAGGTTACGCGTAGCCATGAATGAGACTGAATTAGCTGCTGTAAATCAAAGTACCATGATGAATGATGTACAATTCGAGCGTCTTAATAATTGGGTCGATAAACATTATCGCGATCGCTTATCGGTGGATGATTTACGCGATGTGGCGTTGTTAAATGAGTCACGTACCGCCCTTGACGAGCTGACGCAATTGTTGAAATTAGGATCGGTTTACCCTTTCCAAAAAGATTAGTTTTACGGCCAATACACAAGTCAGTTTTACTGACATATTTGCGATCTGAAAGATGTAAAAAAAGCCCGGAATCATATATTTGATATCGGGCTTTTTGTTACTTGCTATATTTTCCCGCGTTTCAAATACCCTAATGTGAAGATCCAGCGCGACAAGATAAAGTTATAATGTATCGTTACAGTTGAATGACTCACCATAAGGGTTAGCAGGTGGGCCTGATACTGAGTTGGTTAAATCACTTGCTGCAACCTCTAAATCATAATCGCGTTGCTCAGAGGAGTCGCTGCCTTGAGATTCGCCATTGGTAGTAATTGACACTGTGGTCCATTCGCCAAAAGCCTTAGGGTAACTTAACGTGAAGACCACTTGGCCATTTTCATCGGTTACACCTTCAGACTGGACAGCCACGACATTGCCCGGGGTTAATTGCTCATCCCCATTAATGTCTTCACCCGCATCTAAGATACCATTGCCATTAATGTCCTCATTATCACAAACAACAGTGACGTATTTTCCCCAACGGTTCGCGTTGGTATCAAATAGCCAATAGCCCTTTTGGTACGTGCCTCCGACATTAAATGCCTTTGGTGGAGCAGAAAACGTTATATCAGCATTTTCAACAGGATTTGAGTCAGGATCAGTCACGAATGCTGAAAACTCTTTAATATACGAAGACTCAGTGGGTGACTGAATTATATTCCCGGTACCAAACACGATATCAAAAGGTTTATCGCCAACAGTAAGCAAGGTGAATGCAGATACGCTTTGGGTATCATCCACAGTGCCATAGACTTTAACGGCTTCAAAGGTGCTCAAGGCATTTGATGTATACACGGTCTTGGCGATGCCACTTCTATCTGTGGTGGCTTGGTTAGGAGATATTTGCCCACCGCTCACATCATCCAATAAAAAGTTAATGGTTTTACCTTTGACTAAATTTCCACGGGCATCACGCACGACTGCGCTTATGGTGCTTATTTCTCCCGTTGGGCCAATTGAGTCTGGCGTAGCATCAACAATAATATTGTCAGCGACGGTTGCCACAAATTCAATTTGTACTCTCGCTGTCACTTCATTGTTGTTGCTATCTACACCGGTGGCAGACACAGTGGCAAAACCAGCATTATCAGATGAAATTAAAAAGCTTACCAGCCCGTCACTGTCGGTTGTTTTAGTCGTTGGGACTACTGTGCCCCGAGAGGTCGTAAGCGTGACTTGGCCGCCAGTGACGCTTTGGTTATCCGACAACCAGGTTAGCCCTAATGATGCTGATGTATTTAACGCAATTTCTTCATCAGGTGCTTCAGAGAAACTAAAATTATCCGGTTGTACAGTAACACTGAATTCACTTTGATCATTTAAAGCGCTAGCGCTAATTGTGTCGATACCAGGGGTGTTACCAGTATAAATAACAGTAACTTGCCCATTGCTTGCAGTCGTCGGTGTTGTGTTACTCAACACCCCATTCGCCGCAGACAAACTGATCTGTTGACTGGCAATACCATTACCATCTGAATCGAGCAAACTTAAGGTTAACTCAACCGGATCATTCAATATCACTGAGCTGGGACCATCAATATTGACCGTTGTGCCAACAACTGAAATCAATAACGTTTGAGTCAGTGTCCCTGTTGTTGCTGTTACCTGAATAGCGCGGTTCTGTCGGTTATTTTGGGTCGTTAAGGTTGCTCTTGCCTGCCCGTCGGTGCCAGTAGTGCCTTGCGTAATGATAAGTGCAGCATCTGCGTCCGCTGCAAACACCACGTCAATCCCTTCCATTAAAACATTTTGCGCATTCTTAACAAGGGCAATCAGCTCAACACTATCGGTACCACTCGATGGCAATTGCACAGCACCCGCGAATAAATCGAGTGCCTGAGGCTGCACATTCGTTTGGGTAGTACCAGTTGATGTAAATGTTGTACTGGCGGTTTCACCATTACTGAGTGTTGCAATAACCTCACCTGCCCCTGAATTATCGCCAACAAGCAGCGTAATTTCAGCCTCACCTGATGTACCAGTTGATGCGGTACCAGAATTATTATTAAACACCGCTAAACCTTCAGGATTAAAAGTAAACGTCACGAGCTTGTCTGTCGCTAGCGCCCCATTATTATCAGTCACTCGGGCAGTTAATGTTAAAGGGGTGGACGCACTTAATTGATTCACAGTTTGTTCATTGGCATCTTTGAGTGCCATCGTTACGGTATATGTGATTGTCTCATTTGGGTCATCATCAACGCCAGCACCATTGTCGTCCCTAGAGAGACTATTCTCTGCGCCTCCCCCACACGCAAGTAATGTACATAATACAAAGCCGCTTAATATCAAATTAGCGCGTCGAAACATATAATTAGTCCTTTTTATCCGTCAGTTAGCAAATGCTTGATGTCACATATACGCACATTTTATTTGTTCAGCTTATTGAGCAAACTTGCTAACCTATGGGAAATAATAATAAATTCAGGAAAATCATGAGCCAATCACTCCCCTCCACCCCCGAAAAGTTTAGTTTAACTGCCAGAATATTTCTTGGCATGCTGGCTGGCATCATAATAGGTGGCCTTCTCCAGCAACTATTTGATGATAGCGGAGATTTTTCGTTTAGTGTATTTGGGTTCGAGGTTTCTACGTATGGACTTTTAGTCGATGGTATATTTAACGTTGTTGGGCAAATATTTATCGCGAGTCTAAAAATGTTAGTTGTTCCACTGGTCTTTGTTTCTCTGGTCTGTGGTACCGCTAGCCTGTCTGACCCAAGTAAACTTGGGCGTTTGGGTGGTAAGTCAATATTGTTGTATATAGGTACCACTGCAATCGCTATTTCCTTAGCGGTAGGCTTTGCTTTATTGGTCTCGCCTGGTGATTCAATTAGCATGACAACCGATGCTGCGTACCAAGCCAAAGAAGCACCCAGTTTAGGTCAAGTTATTATTAATATGATGCCGTCTAATCCGGTCAATGCCATGGCTCAGGGCAATATGTTGCAAATTATTGTATTTTCCGTGCTATTCGGCGTAGCGATGTCGATGGCGGGCGCAGCTGGTAAACGTTTAACCGCCATGTTCGAAGACTTAAGCGAAGTCGTTATGAAGCTTGTGACTATTTTGATGAACTTAGCCCCTTATGGCGTATTTGTGCTTATGGCAAAACTCTTTGCCACTATCGGCTTTGATACCATTGCCGGACTGCTGAAATACTTCTTGCTGGTGATGTTTGTATTGGTCGTCCATGCTTTTGTGTCGTACCCGATCATTCTGAAGTTATTCAGCGGCCTAAGTCCTATCATTTTACTCAGGAAAATGCGTGACGCAGCTATTTTCGCCTTCAGTACTTCAAGTAGCAGCGCAACATTACCTGTAACCCTTGAAACGGCAACCAATAAACTTGGTGTTAAATCCTCAGTAGCTTCATTTACTATCCCTTTAGGGGCCACAATAAACATGGACGGCACCGCTATTATGCAAGGTGTTGCAACGGTTTTTATCGCGCAGGTTTACGGCATTGATTTGTCGCTGGGTGATTATATGATGGTCATTCTTACCGCGACATTAGCGTCAGTTGGAACCGCTGGCGTACCCGGAGTCGGCTTGATAATGTTAGCCATGGTACTGCAACAAGTTAATTTACCGGTAGAAGGTATTGCCCTTATTATTGGGGTTGACCGTTTACTCGATATGACGCGCACCGCTGTTAACGTCACAGGAGACTGTATGGTGGCTTGTATTGTAGCGAAAAGCGAAGGTGAATTTGATATTGACCGCTACAACGATCCTGATGCAGGCGTTGAAGAAGAAACATTACATGCTCCACCTAAGCCAGATTAATACAGCTTAGAAAATGGAAAATAAAAAGGCAGTGCGTTTGAAGTGACCCCCAATAGTTGGACATTCCAATTACTGGGGGTCTTTTTATGTCTAGTGTACCATCCTGAAATAACCGGTTGCTCGAGACGCTAATCCTTTTTAACAATCCTTTATATCTGGTAATGCCTGAACGATTATCTGCCTGAGAGAAACCGTTAATAAGCACTAATGGCCTAATACAGTTGCAGGGTTAACTTTGGCTGCTTTTCGTGCGGGATACACTGTGGCAAGCAAGGTAAGTGTTAAAGCAATCAAAGCGGTAATGTATACCTCATGCCATTTCAATGCAGAAGGCAAAAAGTCGATAAAGTAGATATCACCAGATAGAAACTGTACCCCGGTCAATTGTTCAAACCCTCGGGCGACAGTTGATAAATTTAACGCCATTAACACACCACAAATAACGCCAATCAAGGTACCGATAATGCCATTGATAAAGCCTTGCAGCATGAAAATTAGAATGATTGTTCGCTCAGTAGCCCCCATGGTTTTTAACATCGCAATTTCTGACTGCTTTTCATTCACAGCCATCACTAACGTCGATACAATATTAAAACAGGCAACACCAATAACCAGAATCAATGTGATATACACCACAACCCTTACCAGTTGTATATCTTGGTATAGATGGCCTTGAGTGCGCGTCCAATCAGACATATACACTTCTTGAGCAAATCCATAGCCTATTTCTCGTGTGATTATAGGCGCCAGAAATGGGTCGTGATATCGAAACCGCAGACCTTGCACACCGTAGGTCACACCTAATGTTTGCGAAGCAAGCGGCAAGTGCATATAGCCGATATGATTATCGAGCTCACCGCCAATATTCACCACACCAACCACATTTAACCAAAGTGTTTTAGGTGCGCGAATAGATAGATCATTACTTAATTGAGGCAATAGTAGTTTTACTTTATCGCCCAGCTCAATACCGAGTTTTTGCATGGCACCCGCTCCTAACATAACACCTTGAGCGTCCCTACTAAATGCTTGCCACTGTGCCGCTGGTACACTACTCAACATACCGTCATGCTCGGCGTATTTGGTATCAATACCGACCAATTCAATGGCCTTCATTTTTTTGCCTTTTTGCAACATACCGGTGGCTTTGGTGTAGGGCTGTATGGATTCGATACGAGGGTCAACCTGCAACGATTTTATTTCATCTTGCCAGTCGGAAATGCCTTCGCTGCCTACCGCGTACAATTCACCATGAGGAATAATAGAAAGTAGACGGTCTTTTAACTCCTTTTCAAAGCCATTCATAACAGATAGGAGCAATATAAGCACAAAACAACCTAACGCGATGCCTACCGTAGATGAAGCTGAAATAAAAGAAATGTAGCCATTTTGCTGCTTACTGCTGCGAAAACGCCAAGCGAGTTGAAAAATTAACTTCATCTAATCGACTCTCTTTTAATCATCTTGCGGGCTTAATTGACCATTAACCAGACTAAGAGAGCGATCGAGACGACTCGCTAACTGAATATCGTGCGTCACCACAATAAAGCTCGTTTGACTGAGCTCTCGTAGTTCGTTGAGTAACTGATAGATACCTTCGCCTGTTTTCGCATCTAGGTTACCGGTTGGCTCATCAGCTAACACCAGTTTCGGGTTATTTACCAATGCCCGAGCGATTGCAACGCGTTGGCGCTCGCCGCCAGATAACATACTGGGACGATGAGATAATCGATGCGCTAGGCCCACTTTGTTGAGCATAATTTCTGCGTGATGCAACGCTTTTTCACGTTTTTCATTTGCGATTAAGCGTGGCATAGCGACGTTTTCAAGTGCGCTGAATTCTGGTAGTAAATGATGAGCTTGATAGACAAACCCCAAAGACTGATTACGAAATTTTGCCTGTTGGGCGCTAGAAAAGGTAAATATATCTTGCTGTTCAAAGAGCACATGACCTGACGTTGGCTGATCAAGGGCACCGAGTAAATGTAACAAGGTACTCTTACCTGACCCTGACGTGCCAACAATGGCCACTTGTTCCGATGTATTGACTGTTAAATTGACGTCACTAAGAATGTGTACGCTATTTTTACCATCATCATATTGCTTGGATAAATGAACACAGTTCAACAGTTCATGCATATTACTATTTGTCCCTTAATTCGGTTTGCTAGTGAGGCGTTATGTCTATTTTTGCGTTGATTTTCTAAGGGCTTCTCGTTCTCGGCGTTTCCACATCAATCGGGCAAGTTTTTTCATACTCACATTTTTATCATTTTCATCTACTATCTCTACTCCAAGCAAGGCTTCGGTAAGATCTTCGTCAGTCAAAATCCCTTCTAACCCTCCATACTCATCCACCACAAGTAACATATTGGCGCGCTTAGTATGCAGAGGATGTAAAGCAGCAGATAGCGGCATACTGCTCAATAGTGTCACCATATCCTTGCGATACACACTTAACGGATTTTTTTCATTATTGCGGATCATGGCTAGCAGAATATCTTTTTTTAATACATAACCGGTTATTTTTTCTGGCTCTGATTGCTCGTAAATAGGAATACGCGAAAACTCAATGGTACCGTGCTTATGATAAAAGGCTTCAACTGTCATATCCTGAGGCACCGAAAATATTACCGTTCGGTGCGTCATGGCATTTTTTATTTTTAACACGTCCAATGACAACAGGTTTTGCAGAATATTGGCTTCCTGCTTAGCAATTTGCCCCTCTTTATAAGATTCATCCGTCAATACAGACAACTCGGCTTTACTTAACCCTTTCAAAGGTGAGTCGTCACTAAAGCCAGCCGTTAACTTGTTTGCCAAGATCACAAAAGGATAAAGGACTAAAATAAGATACTTGAGAAAATAAGCTGTCGGCGGAGCTAATTTACGCCAAAACGTTGCACCCAATGTTTTTGGAATTATTTCTGAGAAAACCAAAATAAATAAAGTGAGAATACCAGAGATAACACCCATATATACTTCACCAAACACGGCAGCAGCTTGCGCCCCCGCACCGGCGGCCCCCATAGTATGGGCAACGGTGTTTAAAGTAAGGATAGCGGCCAGCGGATTATTAATATTTTGCACTTGCTTGCGCAATAGAGGACCACTTTTATGATTTCGCTTTTCCAGCACAGAAATATAAGCAGAAGACACACTTAAGATAACAGCTTCAGCAATGGAACATACAAACGAAACACCCAGAGCTAAGGCAATATAAAACAACAATAAAATCAAGTTAACTCACCAATATTACGCGATGTGATTATGCATCACAGCACGGCAAAATTTAGAGCAAGCAGTTTACCTGAAGCATAAATTAATGACATGAATTTTAATGGTAGAACGACTAGATATAAAAAGGATTTTGTTTCAAATATTTGCCAAGAACTGACAAAAGTAGAATAGAATATCACTAGAAGAAAAATTTAATGGCGGAACGGACGAGACTCGAACTCGCGACCCCCGGCGTGACAGGCCGGTATTCTAACCAACTGAACTACCGCTCCCCATATAAATTTTTTGTTTTGAAATTGGCGGAACGGACGAGACTCGAACTCGCGACCCCCGGCGTGACAGGCCGGTATTCTAACCAACTGAACTACCGCTCCGCTGTTTCAAAACCGAAAGTACTAAAAGAAATTGGCGGAACGGACGAGACTCGAACTCGCGACCCCCGGCGTGACAGGCCGGTATTCTAACCAACTGAACTACCGCTCCAGTTTCTTTAATACTTTCAACGGGTTAAGAAGTTAATCTAAGACCTTCCCCTCAACCGCGGCGCAGATAATACGGTTAACCCTTAATTGAGTCAACCGCTTTTTCTGAATTTTATCGGTTAATTTCAATATTTATGTTTGTTTGCCTATCCATTGAGCGATTTGACCAAAATGCGCGCAGTATTAGCCTTTACTAGCAGGCTTATCGGGTTTCCCTTTGGCTGTTTTGTCTTTGCTTTCCTTAACAGCGCTATCGACATCATTGGTTTTATTACGTGAAAACCTTAATTTTAAGCCCGCAATAAAACTTAGCTTAGCTTTTCCATCATTCTCGGGCATCGACTTATCATTAAGTATTTCCTCAACCGTCGCAGGTTTCTCCCTGGTCACAAACCAAATCAGTGCCCCCCCAACGATTAGCAAGAATACGTTAATACCAATAATCAGTGACACTAAAGTGGAAGTAGCCATTTCGGGTTCAACAGTATGCTCCATGATAGGAGCTGATACAGTGCCATCTTCATTTATTACTTGTCCTGGCTCTAACGGTAAGACGTTTTCACCAGCAGCAACAACAACGGGCTCTTCAGTTAAAAAACTAAACTCAGGCACATCCAGTATGACCTCGCGACCGTCGATGGTATTGCCAAAGGCGGTTATCTTTATTCGATAGACCCCAAATTCGTAATTCACGATTAAATATTCACGAACATCTGCAGACATATCGGTAATCGAAAAATTTTGTATATCACCATTTGGGAATTGAACTTTGCCATCTATCAACAGTGAAGATATAGCAATATGTTCGCGGTCGGCATCAATCAGTAATTTATGATATCCCCCAACACCTGCATTTTTTTCAACCGAGATATGAATAGGATTAGGATAAAGCATCACAGGATCATCCACTTGCTCTCGTGAGAACATCGGCGTACTTACCCTGAAGGTTGGGATCCACTCGCCAGCAGCAACTGACAAGTTAAACTGCCCAGTAAAGGTTCCATCTAAGGGCGTCTCATCCATCCCTTGCCCATTATCTTCAAAAGTCGCAATGGTTTGAGAATCAGCACCAAAGTTATTGAAATCAGGGTTGTTAGTACTGGAGAACTGCATATTTAAGGTGACGACATCCCTAAACTCAGCATAATTTATTGGCTCGCCGCCATTGGTTAAGTAAGCTGTCTGCTTAATAATTTCGCCAGAAAATATGACACTTGGTAAAGGTTCTGCATGTAACATTAAATCGCTGATGACCATTACACGACTATTCGGTGTGACATTGCCTATTGCTTGCCATGGACCGGGCATAGGTTTTTTAATACTGACCATATCGTATGTAGCGGTATCAAACCAAAAAACGTTTTCACCATCAGCTTGAGATTGATAGATTTTACTACCGTCTGGACGCACCAATACCACAGGTACACTGCCATAATCATGGAAAAAGACCATGGTAATTTCATCAACTTCATAATCTATTCGAAAGCGATTCTGCAACAACTCGATACTATTTTGAAACTCGGTACCTAATGATTCAAGAGGAGGTTGCGCATCTTGTTCTGTCACAGGCGTTTGCGCGTTGGCAAAAACAGACAATAATAGCGCACTGAATAACAGAGGTTTTAGCATAGTGTCTCAAATAGTTGATAGATTGGCGTTTATTCGCGCCATAAACAGGAACCGCCTTCTTTGTTGACGAGGTCCAAGCGCTTTTCGTGCTCTGCTAATTCATCGGCTGTAGCGCGTAAAACCTTTAACTGATTTGTATTTGGATCAAGTCTTCGAATACGCTCCTCTTGCCCTCCTCCATCAGAATTCGATTTACCTGATAAGTTGAGATCAGTTTGTCCGCCGGTCATCATTAAATAGACATCGGCAAGTATCTCGGAATCTAGTAAAGCCCCGTGTTTTTCTCGATGAGAGTTGTCTATTCCATACCGTTTACACAATGCATCAAGATTATTCTTCTGACCTGGATGTATTTGGCGAGCCATGCTCAGGGTATCTAATACCGTACACATGTCAGCAGTTTTTTTGCCCTGCATGGACGCTAACCGTGCAAATTCGTGATCCATGAAACCCACATCGAACGGCGCATTGTGAATAACCAATTGAGCGCCAGTGATGAACTGCACAAAATCAGCGGAAATATCAGCAAATACCGGTTTATCCAACAAATATTCGTTGGTGATACCGTGTATCTCTATCGCTTCTTGTTCTATTAAACGCTGAGGATTGAGATACACATGGAACGTGTTTCCCGTTAGACGGCGATTAAGTAATTCCACACACCCTATTTCAATGATCCGGTGGCCTTGTCTTGGGTCGATACCCGTCGTTTCTGTATCAAGTACGATTTGTCTCATGAGCTCTCAATTTGTTTCAGGGTGGCGTTAAGTCGCTATTATATTATACTGCGAAAAATTTTAAATGATTGATAAATGAAATGAAACACTTAGAAATTTATACTGATGGTTCTTGTTTAGGTAATCCTGGGCCTGGCGGCTATGGCGCTGTATTATTATTTGGCCAACATAGCAAAGAATTAAGCCAAGGGTTTGTCCATACGACCAATAACCGAATGGAGCTGCTCGCCACAATAGAAGCCCTTGCCAGTTTAACTGAAACCTGTAAAGTTGATTTGACAACAGATAGTCAATACGTAAAAAACGGCATCAACCAATGGATTAAAAACTGGCGTAAAAATGGCTGGCGTACGTCAGACAAAAAACCGGTTAAAAATGTTGATCTTTGGAAGCGCCTCGATGATCAAGTTAAGCTGCATCAGGTAGATTGGCACTGGGTTAAAGGCCACTCGGGCCACCCTATGAACGAGCGTTGTGACGTCCTTGCTCGCGATGCTGCGTCAGGCAAAGACCTGTTGCCAGATACTGGTTTTCAGTCCTAAATCGCGTGATAAGTAGTTTATAATAACTACTTATCACTCCATACTGCATATTCATTGCCATTGGGATCGGTAAAGTGAAAACGTCGCCCCCCTGGAAACGCAAAAATAGCCTGTACAATCTTACCGTTATGCCTTTCAATTTTTGCTTGTGTAGCACTAAGGTTATCACTATACATAACCACTAATACGCTTCCGCTATCAGGTGAAACCACCTGTTGTAAATAAAAAAATCCACCATCGATCCCAGAATCGGTTATCGCCACATATTCAGGCCCGTAATCGATAAATTGCCAGCCAAATACTTGACCAAAGAATTCTTTCGTTATTGTTAAATCCTTCGATGGGATTTCGATATAATTAATTTTATGGTGAGGTGACATACCTTTCCTTTTATCGTGTCCGCAAATATTAATCAGGTTCCGCTATTGATAGCGACCATAACGCAACCTTTAAGTGAATTAATCAACCTTGGCGCATATTTTAACGAACAATAGTGGTTACGTATGGTGTAGTCACGTTGAAATAGTGAATTTCACTAAATTGCAGCTATCGTTAGGTTTTACGCGGTAAAATGCAGCATAAGTTACATTAATTTACACTTGTGGATTCTAACATAGTCATATTTTGGTTAGGATGCAGCATCGTTTTTAAGTAAGTGAACCATTATAAATATGTCTACCGATAAAAGTTGGACCAAATCATTCTTTAGCGGAATTTGGTCAGTACTCAATTTTAGCCGTAAGCTATTCTTTAACATTATCTTTTTAATTATATTCATTGGGATCATCTCTTTATTCTTCAGAGATAATGGCCAGATAGGTGTCCAGCAAGATTCCGCACTGGTGCTGAATTTAAAGGGTGATATTGTTATCCAGAAAAATGCAATTGACCCTTTCGAAGAATTTATGCAGCAAGCGCTGGGCCAAGCGAATGAAAAACCCGAAGTATTGTTACAAGATATATTGTTAACAATAGATAACGCCAAGCAAGATCAGCGCATTAAAACGCTAGTGCTTGATTTGCAGGAACTTAATGGCGCAGGCTTAGATAAACTCGAGCAGATTGCTCAAGCAGTAGATGACTTTAAGCTTAGCAACAAACCTGTTTACGCCATTGGTGATTATTACACCCAAGAACAATATTATATAGCCAGCCATGCTGATCATGTATATATGAACCCTATGGGCTGGATGCTATTTGAAGGCTACGGCCGATTCGGTATGTATTACAAGTCTGCATTGGAAAAAATAAAAGCCACTACGCATGTATTTAAAGTGGGCACATATAAATCTGCAGTAGAACCTATCTTGCGTGATGATATGTCACAGCCCGCAAAGGAAGCCAATAAGGCTTGGTTAAATGGCATGTGGTCGCAATATAAAGAAGGTGTCGCAAAAGTCAGAGGAATGTCGACAAACAATTTTGATGAAAAAGTCGAAGACTTTATGGTCAAATTTGAAAATGCCGATGGTAATTTTGCACAATACGCACTTGATAATGGTTGGGTTGACGGTTTAAAGACCCGCGAACAGGTGTTACAAGAGCTTACTTCGCTAGTTGGAGAAGATGACTCTAAACGCGGATACAAACACATTGCCTTTAAAAATTACCTGCACATTGTTAATCCACCGCTACCACACCTTAGTTCAAATATGGACAAAGTGGGTATAGTTGTGGCTAAAGGCACCATTTTAAATGGTGAACAAAAGCCTGGTACAGTGGGTGGCGACAGCACCGCCGAATTACTACGAAAAGCGCGACTAGACGACAGTATTAAATCTGTTGTGTTGTATGTCGACTCGCCCGGTGGTAGCGCATTTGCATCAGAGATCATTCGTCAAGAAGTAGAGAACCTAAAAGCCGCCGGTAAACCGGTTGTAGCCCTAATGAGTACTTACGCTGCATCTGGAGGGTATTGGATATCGGCTAGCGCTGATGAAATTTGGGCTGCACCAAGTACCATCACAGGTTCCATTGGCATTTTCGGTATGTTCGTCAGCTTTGAGAATACGCTAGACTATTTAGGCGTACATACCGATGGTGTGGGTACCACAGACTTCGCGGGTATGGGCTTAACACGCGGTATCGACCCTAAGATGGGCCAAGTGTTACAACGCGGTATTGAACATGGTTACGATCAATTTATTAGCTTAGTGGCGAACGAACGTCATATGAGTAAAGAAGATGTTGATAGTATTGCGCAAGGCCGTGTTTGGATAGGCGAGAAAGCGTTAGAATTAAACTTGGTTGATCATCTTGGTTATATTGATGACGCTATATCTGCAGCCGCGCAGCGCGCGAATCTGACAGAATACGATGTTACCTATGTGGAAAGAACATTAAACAGCAGCGAGTTATTCTGGAACGAGTTATTTTCAAATGCATCGGTTGTATTAGCGAAAACCCAATTTGCCCAAAGTGACAGTAAACTCATTAGTCTAATCAGCAAAGTAACGGCTGGTTTTGACAATGTCGCTAAATTAAACGACCCACGTGGTGTTTATGCATTCTGCTTAACCTGCGATATTTAACCCTGGTAATATTTACGTCGTGCCTAATGCAACTGCGCACTTTGGCACGGCGAATTCGGTTAAATTTGACTTAATAGTATTGAACAATGACTTTGCCTCACCCCACCCCAACGACACTTGAAGACATGCAGTCAAATATAGCTGCGCGAGTCAATGCCTGTGTAACACATGCTAATATGCAGTTAGCAATCAATCTTGCCCAACCAAATATCAGCTTTAATCAACGTGGAAAAATTGCCGGTTGCGCCCGTTTACAAACCAATTCACTTAAATTTAATCCCGTATTATTGGTCGATAATTACGCCGCATTTATGTCAGAAGTCGTGCCTCATGAGGTATGTCATTTATTGGCCTATAACCTGTACGGTCGCGTTAAACCCCACGGGAAAGAATGGCGTAGATTGATGAGTCAGTTGTTTGGATTAACGGGGCAAACCTACCATAAAATGGACGTCACTAAGGTAAGCGGTAAAACGTTTCCATATGTTTGCGAATGTGGCCAAATTGAACTGAGTATCAGGCGTCACAATAAAGTACTGAGACAACAACAAAGATATATTTGTCGTCAATGCAGTGAAATTTTGCAGCCTATCTAAAACATAAGCTCAGAACCAGCGCTGAGTAAATGCCTTATCCAATTCATCAAATGCGATTTTAAGTAAATCAGCCAACTCTTTATATTTCGGACGGGACTTTACTTGGGCCACACTGCACCCTTGCTGTTGCATCTTTTGATGAATGTCACGATACCAAATCAAGGTCGATGGGGGTAACCATTGATTAGAGCGATGCCCTAACCACAATAATCCCTGAACAGGAATGGACAAAAAGAATATAGCCATAGCCACAGCGTTAGGCAGTGTTTCCACTCCTGTAACAGAATAGGCCATAGCAACCGTCAATACCGCTAGCGGTGGCATGGTTTTTATGGCCAATTTTGTTGCGGCAATAACTCTGCACTCAGGGAACATTGGGTACAGTTCTTTTTTTAGTGGCCAAGTTAGCATGTATTGCTGACCATCTTTGAACAATGTAAAAACGGATTGAGCCATGAGTAACCTACTTTTTGAGGGATCGCGCCCTAGGGGCATGCTAACGATGTTAGCTAAAAGTTGTTCTTTTAGAAAGTAGTCAATGGCATTAGTTCAAGCCAAATACGATAGAATGCTTAGATATAGCAAATTTATTATCTTAAAAAGATTGAAAGTTTGCTGTCTAGACGCATTTATATACGTAATGAGAGGGAACCTCTTTACCTATCTGGCGCTATTGCATAAAATCGCCCACAAATTCATTTTGGAGACATTAATGTCTGAATCAAGGCACGTAAAATTACTTATTCTAGGCTCAGGCCCTGCGGGTTATTCAGCAGCAGTTTATGCAGCTCGAGCAAACTTAAACCCGGTACTACTCACAGGCATTCAACAAGGTGGTCAGCTTACGACCACAACTGAAGTTGAAAACTGGCCGGGCGACGCCGAAGGTTTAACGGGTCCTGATTTGATGGTACGCATGCAACAACATGCTGAAAAATTTGATACCGAAATTATCTTTGACCACATTAATAAAACAGACTTTTCCAAACGTCCATTTACTTTAGTTGGCGACCAAGCTACCTATACTTGTGATGCGTTAATTATCTGTACAGGTGCGTCGGCTAAGTATCTAGGAATGGAATCAGAAACCGCATTTATGGGCAAAGGCGTATCGGCCTGTGCAACCTGTGATGGTTTTTTCTATCGTAATCAAAAGGTAGCTGTTATTGGCGGCGGTAATACTGCCGTAGAAGAGGCGCTTTACCTATCAAATATCGCCTCAGAAGTGCATGTTATTCATAGACGTGAAACTTTCCGAAGTGAAAAAATTCTAGCTCAGCGTCTATTAGATAAAGCTGCAAACGGCAACGTTACGTTGCATTTAAACAGCACGCTAGATGAAGTTCTTGGGGACCAAATGGGCGTAACGGGAGTACGTATTAAATCGACCACTTCTGCAGAAACCAAAGAGTTAGACGTTATGGGGCTTTTCGTTGCGATTGGTCATCAGCCCAATACGGGGATTTTCGAAGGCCAACTCGAAATGAAAGATGGCTACATTAAAGTCAATAGTGGCACCGCTGGTAATGCCACCCAAACAAGTGTTGAAGGGGTATTTGCTGCGGGTGATGTAAGTGACCATGTGTATCGCCAAGCGATCACTTCAGCAGGAACAGGCTGTATGGCCGCCCTTGATGCTGAGAAATTTTTAGACGCACTTTAAAAACGCTTACTTTAGGCCTCCTTTGAGGCCTTTTTCATTTAATATCCACTGAGTCTGTATGATTGAACTCTTTCAATTAGATAAGTCCCTGCACTTTCCACCTCCAGCAAACGCCTTAAATGAACCTCCTGGTTTACTTGCTTTTGGTGGTGATTTGTCGATAGCCCGATTATTACATGCGTACCAACGCGGTATATTTCCTTGGTTCAGTACCAATGAACCCATATTATGGTGGTCGCCCAACCCAAGAGGCATCCTACCGTTAGACAATTTTATCGTGTCAAAAAGTCTTGCCAAATTTATACGTAAAACGCCCTATCGAGTAACGGTGAACCAAAGCTTCGAAGAGGTTATTCGCGCCTGCTCTGAAGTAAGTCGCCAAGTTTCAGGTACGTGGATCACGCAAGATATGATAAATGCCTATATCGACTTACATCATTATGGAAGCGCGCACTCTATAGAGGTCTGGGATAACGATAAGTTAGTCGGCGGATTATATGGCGTTACCCCAGGTAATGTGTTTTGTGGCGAATCCATGTTTCATTACGCGACGAATGCTTCTAAGCTTGCTATGTTTTATTTAGTTGCGTTGTTACGAGAAAGTGGCTGCAAATTTATCGATTGTCAGTTGCAAAATGACCACTTAGCCAGTTTGGGTTGTGTTGAAATTCCCAGAGACGATTTCCTAAGTCAACTTAAACTTGCAGTCAAACAACCCATCTCCCCATCACTATGGCAATCCAGGGAATTAACTAAACCACAATGAAATTTGGTATCAGTCAAAGCTTTGCTTGCAGTTATCTGCCGAATGAACAAGAAACATTATTGGTTTATGCTGAACAAGGTGGTCATAACAGCTATTACGAAATGCTAATGGGCGCGGGCTTTCGCCGCAGCGGAGCGCAAATTTACCGCCCTCATTGTGAAGCCTGTAACGCTTGTCAGGCCATTCGGATACCAGTGGATGATTTTGTAGCTTCTCGAAGTCAAAAACGTATCTTAGCCCGTAACAGCGATATTAAGGTGGTACTGAGCGAAGAAGACAAGCCCAGTTACTATCCGCTTTACGAGAATTACATTAATTCTCGTCATCAAGACGGAAGCATGTACCCAGCCACACCAGAACAATACGCCAGTTTTGCACATGGCGAATGGTTGCATCCTCTTTATTTGGAGTTGCACCTTGAAGGTAAATTGGTCGGTATAGCAGTCACCGATCCGCTTGAAAAAGCGTTATCGGCCGTTTACACCTTTTTCAAGCCGTCACTCGCCCAACGATCCCTCGGTACATTCGCGGTATTACAGCAAATTGCGATTGCAAAACGCCTAAAAAAACAACATTTATATCTTGGTTACCAAATAGATAACTGTCAGAAAATGCATTACAAGCGCAATTTTTTACCCCATGAGCGTTTTATCGAGCAAAAATGGCAGTTAATTTCAAAAAAAGACTGGTAAAGCTTTACACGACCGTCATTATTGGGCAAAATCTGCGCGGCATTTTTGACACTTATTATTTTATAGAGGTAACAGAGCTACATGGCGAAAGAAGATTGTATTGAAATGGAAGGTACAGTGTTGGATACCCTTCCAAATACTATGTTTCGTGTCGAATTAGAAAACGGTCACGTTGTTACTGCACATATTTCAGGAAAGATGCGTAAGAACTATATCCGCATCTTAACGGGCGACAAAGTAACATGTGAAATGACGCCATATGATTTATCGAAGGGCCGTATTATTTACCGCGCTCGTTAATATCTAAAGCAAAAGAAAAGGCCCAGTGTTATCAAACACTGGGCCTTTTTCTATATCTGAAATTTAGTATTTGACGCATTTTGTGCGCCAAATACATCATCACCTATTTATGCTTCAGACTTAGCTTCTTTTAACGCCTTAAACGTAAATACCAATTTTTGGTTTTTCAGCGAAATCTTCACACTACCGCCCTGACTTAACTCACCAAATAACAATTCACTGGCTAGCTCTTTCTTAACATGCTGCTGGATAATACGCGCCATTGGCCGTGCACCCATGTTGCGATCGTAACCTTGTTCAGCTAACCACTGTCTTGCATCGTTTGTAACGTCTAGCGACACACCCTTGTTATCTAGTTGAACTTGCAACTCAACAATAAACTTATCGACAACTTGCAGTATCACATCTTGTTCAAGATGATTGAACCAAACAATGGCGTCTAAACGATTCCTAAACTCAGGTGTAAACACCTTGTTGATTTCAGACATCGCATCGTGACTATGATCTTGCTGTTTAAAGCCAATAGATTTACGTATCGTTTCCTGCACACCCGCATTCGTTGTCATAACTAACACAACATTGCGAAAATCGACCTTGCGACCGTTATTATCGGTGAGTGTGCCATGATCCATCACTTGCAACAAAAGATTAAATACATCTGGATGAGCTTTTTCAATCTCGTCCAACAACACAACTGAGTGAGGGTTTTTAATCACCGCATCCGTTAGCAAACCACCTTGATCAAAACCCACATAACCTGGAGGGGCACCAATTAGTCGGCTGACAGCATGACGTTCCATGTATTCAGACATATCAAAGCGTAATAATTCTACTCCCATAATTTTCGACAGCTGTTGGGTAATTTCTGTTTTACCGACCCCTGTGGGTCCCGCAAACAAGAAACTACCAATAGGTTTCGTTTCAGCGCCTAGTCCGGCTCGTGATAAACGAATAGCATCGGTTAATGTATCAATAGCTTGGTCTTGGCCGAACACCACTAGTTTCAAATCTCGATCAAGATTCTTCAACGACTCTTTGTCGCTAGAAGATACTGATTTCTCAGGAATACGTGCAATCTTTGAAATGATGTGTTCAATGTCGGTCACGCCAATCGTTTTCTTACGCTTCGACGGCGGCAGCAAACGTTGGCTTGCACCAGCTTCATCCATCACGTCTATGGCCTTATCTGGCAAATGACGTTCGTTGATATACTTAGCTGAAAGCTCGGCAGCCGCACGCAGTGCTTTGTGAGTAAAACGCACACTATGGTGTTCTTCGTAACGAGACTTCAACCCCATTAAAATTTTAGTGGTATCGGATACTGACGGTTCAATTACATCGATTTTTTGAAAACGACGCGCCAATGCGCGATCTTTCTCAAAAATACCTTGGTATTCCTGATAGGTCGTTGAGCCCATGCAGCGCAATTCTCCACTGCTTAATTTGGGTTTTAACAAATTAGAGGCATCCATCACGCCACCAGACGCCGCTCCCGCACCGATAATGGTATGGATCTCATCGATAAATAATATTGCGTCTGGGTCCTTAGCCAACTCTTTCAATATACCTTTAAGACGCTTCTCGAAGTCACCACGGTATTTAGTCCCCGCAAGAAGGGTTCCCATATCCAAAGAATAGATTATGGCGTTAGCGATAACCTCAGGCACGTCATTGTGGATAATTCGAAATGCTAAGCCTTCCGCAATAGCCGTTTTACCGACCCCTGCTTCACCGACTAACAAAGGATTATTTTTACGACGACGACACAATATTTGAATACTGCGTTCGACTTCAAAATCTCGCCCAATAAGCGGGTCTATTTTACCTGCTTTGGCCAACTCATTTAAATTAGTGGTGTATTGATCAAGCATCGAAGAGCCAGCTTCTTGCGTCGCGCTCTCTTCATCTTGTTCAATAGAGTGAGTACTGCTGTCGTCACTTTTTGATACACCGTGGGAAATGAAATTAACCACATCAAGGCGCGTGACGTCTGCTTTTTTCAGAATATACACAGCCTGAGATTCTTGCTCACTAAAAATAGCAACCAATACGTTCGCACCGGTCACTTCTTCTTTACCAGAGGACTGCACATGAAAGACTGCTCGTTGTAATACTCGTTGAAAGCCTAATGTAGGTTGCGTTTCGCGTTCATTATTTGCGTCTTCAAGCAATAAAGGCGTGGTGTCTTTAACGAAGTCGGTTAATTCTTTCTTAATAACATCGACGTTCGCGCCACAGGCTTTAAGCGCTTCGGTTGCGGAGCCATTATCGAGCAAAGCTAATAAAAGGTGCTCGACGGTCATGAATTCATGTCTATGCTCTCTGGCAAAGATAAACGCTTCATTTAACGTTTGTTCTAATTCTTTATTTAACATTTTTAGACCCTCTTACTGCGCTAAACCTGTTCCATAGTACACATCAACGGATGTTGATGCTTCTTGGCATACTGGGTGACTTGCATAACTTTAGTCTCAGCTATTTCGGCGGTATATACACCACAAACAGCCCGACCACGATAGTGCACAGTCAACATAATTTGATGGGCTTTTTCTGAGTCCAAGTTGAAAAACCGAACCAATACTTCGATCACGAAATCCATTGGCGTGTAATCATCGTTATTCAGCAAAACTTTATACATGGGTGGCGGTGCTAACTTCTGCTTAACCGTATCCAGCTGCTTTTCGCGCTCAATATTAATAGTGTTATCTTTGCTCATAATAAGAAGAATAGTGCCCTTAGTGCAAATTTTGCAGTTTTATTAACATTTACTTAATTATCAATTTATCCTTGACAAAAACAGGTTAAAAAATCTACATTTTCTAGTGCGACAATTGTTATTTTAACATTTTCGCCTTCCCCATAGTTCATTGTGGGGATAAATATGCGTCAGTTCAAGGGATTAAAAGGAAGCAGAAGTATGGCTGTTGGCAAAGTAAAATGGTTTAACAATGCGAAAGGGTTTGGTTTTATTGTTCCAGAGGACGGTGGTGATGACATTTTTGCGCATTACTCAACCATTCAAATGGAAGGATATCGCTCTTTAAAAGCAGGGCAAGAAGTGAAATATGATGTACAGCAAGGACCGAAAGGTCTGCATGCTGAAAACATCGATTTCAACGGTGAGCCCGAACAGTAACGATTGGTCATAAAAAAAGCAGACCCTAGGGTCTGCTTTTTTATGCCTAATTAAAATTTATTATTTAAATTCTTTTAGGATGTTGTTCAAAGTTTCACTCGGACACATGGCTTTGGTGATCATTTTCTCATCAGGGTAGTAGTAACCACCAATATCTTCTGGTGCTCCTTGAGTCGAATCAATTTCAGACATGATTTTCGTTTCATTTTTGCTTAACTTATCAAATAATGGCGCGAATTTAGTGGCTAATGCAGCATCATCGCTCTGATTAGCTAGCGCTTCAGCCCAATACATTGCTAAGTAAAAATGGCTGCCACGGTTATCAAGCTGGCCCGCTTTACGTTGTGGCGACTTACCTTCATTTAATAATTTTTCAGTCGCTGCATCTAACGCTTTAGCTAATAATTTTGCTTTCGTATTGTCATTCTTAATCGCTAAATCTTCAATAGATACCGCAATTGCTAAAAATTCACCTAGTGAATCCCAACGTAAATGACCTTCTTCAACAAATTGTTGAACATGTTTTGGTGCACTGCCGCCTGCGCCAGTCTCAAACAAGCCACCACCGGCCATCAATGGCACGATAGACAACATCTTCGCACTTGTGCCTAGCTCAAGGATCGGGAATAAATCAGTTAGATAATCGCGCAATACGTTACCTGATACCGAGATAGTGTCTAAACCACGAATTGCGCGTTCCATTGAATATCGGATCGCACGCACAGGCGCCATAATTTCAATGTGTAAACCATTTGTATCGTGATCTTTAAGATACTTGTTCACTTTAATAATTAGCTGAGCGTCGTGAGCACGTTCATCATCTAACCAGAAAATCGCCGGATCACCTGATTGACGAGCGCGATTAACTGCCAGTTTAACCCAATCACGAATAGGCTCGTCTTTTGCCTGACACATACGCCAGATATCGCCATCTTCAACATTGTGTTCGATAAGTACATTTTCATCTTGGTCGATAATTCGTACTATACCCTCACCCGCTATTTCAAATGTTTTATCATGTGAACCATACTCTTCCGCTTTTTGCGCCATCAAACCCACGTTTGATACAGAGCCCATGGTGGTAGGATCGAACGCACCGTGAGTTTTACAGAAGTTAATCATCTCTTGATAAATAGTCGCATAAGTACTTTCTGGAATAACCGCTTTTGTATCATGCAATTTTCCATCCGGCCCCCACATTTGCCCTGAAGAACGAATCATTGCTGGCATCGACGCATCAACAATAACGTCGCTCGGTACGTGTAGGTTCGAAATACCTTTGTCAGAATTAACCATGGCAATCGGAGGACGATCAGCATAACAAGCATTGATATCAGATTGAATTTCGGCACGCTGTGATTCAGGCAAAGTTGATATTTTATCGTAAACACTGCCCAAACCATTATTCGCATCAACACCTAGCTCTTCGAATAAATCGGCATACTTTTCAAATAATTTTTTGTAGAAAACTTTAACACAGTGACCAAAAACGATAGGGTGAGACACCTTCATCATGGTTGCTTTGACGTGCAATGAGAAAAGTATCCCAGTCTTTTTTGCGTCTTCAATTTGTTCTTCGAAGAATTCACAAAGGGCTTTCTTACTCATAAACATGCCGTCAATAACTTCACCAGCCAATAAATCGACACGTGGCTTTAACACTTTCACTTGGCCGTTTTTGTCAGTAAATTCGATGCGAACGTGTCCCGCTTTTTCAACGGTTACTGATTTCTCACCAGAGTAGAAGTCTCCACCACGCATATGGGCAACGTGTGTTTGTGATGCCTGGCTCCAAGGTCCCATTGAATGAGGGTTCTTGCGCGCGTAGCTTTTTACCGCTTTAGGTGCACGGCGATCAGAGTTTCCTTCACGTAAAACTGGGTTAACAGCACTGCCCAGAATTTTCGAATAACGTGCCTCAATAGCTTTTTCTTCGTCGGTCGACGGATCTTCCGGATACGCTGGAACTTTGAACCCTTTGTCGTTTAACTCTTTGATTGCAGCTTTTAGCTGAGGTTTTGACGCACTGACATTGGGTAACTTAATGATATTTGTTGCTGGGTCTTGTGTGAGCTCGCCTAATTCAGCTAAGGCGTCGGGTACTTTCTGCTCGTCACTCAAATAATCAGCAAAATTGGCCAAGATACGAGCAGCCAAAGAAATGTCACTAAGTTCGATTTCAATGTCGGCAGATGAAGCGAATGATTTTACTATCGGCAGCAAAGAATAGGTCGCTAGTAAAGGGGCTTCATCGGTTTTCGTATAGATAATCTTTGACTTCTGAGTTGTCATTATATACCTCAAATGTTGCGGTAGAGAGCTACCGGATTAGTGTAGACTGATAATAAGCGAAAAATAAGTGCCGCTAAATACCCGTCATTTAGTAAATTTATCAGGAATTAACACATCCGATCCTGACATCAGGATAAAGTTACAATGAAAAATTCGCTGGAAGATAATAAACAATTCATCGCAGAGTGCAAAATAACTCAGCTGTTTTATTCATAATAAGTTACAAGAAATGAACATTAATCAATATAAAAAGCCAAAAGTTACATCTGGCCGTACAAAAATCGTACTGTTTAACAAACCATTTAATGTCCTCACTCAGTTTACTGATGAAGCGGGTCGTCAAACATTAAAAGATTATATTCCGATTTCTGATGTGTATGCTGCTGGTCGTTTAGACAAAGATAGCGAAGGATTGCTAATATTGACCAACGATGGCAAGTTACAAAATCAGCTGACTGATCCTAAAAAGAAAACCAGCAAGACCTACTGGGTTCAAGTCGAAGGGATTCCAACTGACAATCAGCTACAAGCTTTACGTGATGGTGTGAAACTAAAAGACGGCATAACACGCCCAGCTAAAGTCGAAGTCATAGATGAACCCGTTGTTTGGGCGCGTAATCCACCCGTTCGTTTTCGTCAATCAATCCCAACCTGTTGGTTAGCAATAACCATAAGTGAGGGCAAAAATAGGCAAGTCAGGCGAATGACCGCCCATATAGGGTTTCCAACTCTAAGATTGATACGGTACCGAGTAGGCAACTGGACCTTAGATGGTATTCAAAACGGACACTATGTAGAATTAAATTAGTATCTGGGGCCACTCAACATATTGTGACATATTACGTGCAGAATCCGGATGACCTTATGTCTGTTATTTGCTAGAATTCGCCTCCATTTTTATTGAGACTTTGTTATCCATCATGCCTTATATCCACTCTCTTAGTGCCACCGAGTTAGCCAACAATAGCCAGAAAAAGGTCATTGTAGGTATGTCTGGTGGTGTCGATTCTTCCGTTTCAGCATATATTTTGCTGCAACAAGGCTATCAAGTTGAAGGCCTGTTTATGAAGAATTGGGAAGAGGACGATAATGACGAATATTGCGCAGCAGCAGATGATTTAAGGGACGCACAAGCAGTAGCAGATAAACTTGGTATTGAATTACACCAAATTAATTTCGCTGCTGAATATTGGGATAACGTATTCGAATATTTTTTAGACGAATACAAATCGGGTCGAACGCCTAATCCAGATATTATGTGCAATAAAGAAATTAAATTTAAAGCCTTTCTTGAGTTTGCTGCAGAAGAACTTGAGGCCGATTATATTGCTACTGGGCATTACGTGCGCCGTCGTGAAGATGAAGGCCATTGGCAGATGTTACGTGGCATGGACGATAACAAAGATCAAAGCTACTTCTTATATACATTAGGTGAGCAACACATCGCACAAACGTTATTCCCCATTGGCGATATTGAAAAACCTCACGTGCGAGAAATTGCCCAAGAACAAGGTTTAATTACCCACGATAAAAAAGACAGCACCGGCATATGCTTTATTGGGGAACGGAAATTCACGGATTTCTTATCCCAGTACTTGCCCGCACAACCAGGCGTTATCGAAACCCCTGAAGGCCAAGAGATTGGTCAACACCAAGGGCTGATGTACCACACGTTAGGTCAGCGAAAAGGTTTAATGATTGGCGGACTGAAGGAATTCGGTGAAGAGCCATGGTACGTTGTTGATAAAGATATGCAGCGTAATGTGTTGATAGTAGGTCAAGGGGCAAATCACCCTCGCCTCTATTCTAACGGACTCGTGGCGAATCAGCTACATTGGGTAGATAGAAAAGGCCCTTTATCAGCTCTAAAATGCAGCGTAAAAACCCGTTATCGCCAACATGATATCCCTTGTACAGTTACCCACAAAGCTGATGGTAGCGTTACTGTCATATTTGATGAACCGCAAAAAGCGGTCACGCCAGGGCAGTCAGCGGTATTTTACGCTGGTGAAGTCTGTTTAGGTGGCGGAATAATAGAGAGCTATATTCGTTAATGCAAAATTCTACTAAAAAAGATCTGAATACCGTCGACTTTGAAAAGTGCATTGCTCTTGCCGGGGTTTGTCAGGCTGCCGCATTGGTTAAACAAGTGTCTAAACATGGAAGCTGCGACGAGCAGGCGTTTAAAGCGAGCATTGAAAGCATTGTTATCACAGAGTCCGACAACACCGAACAGGTATATGGGCAGTTAAGCAACTTAAAGATCGGTTTTGATACGCTTTATGCACAACTTGGCAATAGCGCCAAGCCTAAAGACACAGAGATTACGCGTTATATTGCAAACCTGCTAAGTATTGAGCGTAAACTGAATCGCTCTAGCAAGCGTATGAATGAGTTAGGTGACAGAATCAATCACACTAAACGCCAACAACTTCACTTAGATTTATTTGCCAGTCAAATGTTGTCTAACCTTGCCAGTATTTACAGTGATATTGTGAGCCCGATAACAGCTAAAATTCAGGTTTCGGGTGATCCACAACTTCTCAAGCAAAGTGATAATCAGCATAAAGTCCGCGCTTTACTTTTAGCCGGCGTTCGCTCAGCAGTACTGTGGCGACAACTGGGCGGAAAACGCCGACAAATATTATTTAATAGGCAGCGCACTCTCGTATGCGCTGAACAAGCATTAGCGCAAATCAACCAATCACGTTAGGAGCAAACATTCCATGCAGTTATCCGCATTAACCGCCGTATCCCCCATCGATGGACGTTACGCAGAGAAAACCGCTGAGTTACGAAGCATCTTTAGTGAATTCGGTTTACTGAAATATCGGGTACAAGTTGAAGTTCGTTGGTTGCAAAAGTTATCAGCCACGGCCCAAATTAAACAAGTCCCTGCTTTTAGCGCTGAAGCGAATGCACTATTGGATAACATTGTGGCTTCGTTCGACGAAAGTCATGCTGGTCGTATCAAAGAAATTGAACGCACCACTAATCATGATGTTAAAGCGGTTGAGTACTTTCTAAAAGAACAAGTCGCCGACAACGAAGAACTAAATGCAGTCAATGAATTCATTCATTTTGCTTGTACATCTGAAGACATCAACAATATGTCTCATGCATTAATGCTGTTAGAAGCCCGTGAAAGCGTTATTTTACCTTACTGTGATAAGTTAGTCAGTGAACTTAAGCGATTAGCCAAGGAATACCAGAGTATTCCTATGATGGCCCGTACTCATGGCCAACCTGCGTCTCCTACGACGTTGGGTAAAGAAATGGCGAATGTGATGTATCGTCTGCAGCGCCAACGTGATCAAATCGCTAATGTTGAAGTACTTGGAAAAGTAAACGGGGCGGTAGGAAACTACAATGCACACTTATCTGCTTATCCTGATTTAGATTGGGCTCAATTCGCACAAGAATTTGTATCCAGTCTAGGCGTGACATTGAACCCATTCACCACGCAAATTGAACCACATGATTATATCGCTGAGCTTTTTGATGCAATGGCGCGTTTCAACACCATATTGATCGATTTTAATCGTGATATTTGGGGCTATATCGCACTCGGACATTTCAAGCAAAGAACGATAGCCGGTGAAATAGGTTCATCTACGATGCCGCATAAAGTTAATCCAATCGACTTTGAAAACTCAGAAGGGAATTTAGGTTTAGCCAACGCACTATTCGGCCATTTAGCCACTAAATTGCCTGTGTCTCGTTGGCAACGTGATTTGACCGATTCAACCGTTCTACGCAACCTAGGCGTAGGTGTAGGTTATGCCATTATTGCTTATCAGGCAGCGCTAAAAGGGATCAGCAAGTTACAAGTGAATGAACAAAGTCTACTCGATGAATTGGATAATAACTGGGAATTGCTGGCAGAACCAATTCAAACAGTAATGCGTCGTTATGGTATCGAAAAGCCTTATGAAAAATTAAAAGAACTCACCCGTGGCAAAAAAGTAAATCAGCAAATTATGGCTGAATTTATCGACGGCCTCGATTTGCCAGACAATGCTAAAGATCAACTTAAGGCCCTAACGCCTGCAAATTATATTGGCCAAGCAATCGGTTTGGTTGACCAACTATAAAGATTGATCCGTTTAGGCATGAACGGACGAGACTAAAATAGTCAGTCTTGCATATAACCGTAAGCATCCTTTTGCGGTTATATGCAACATCATTAATTTCACCTTGCTCCTCGCTGCCACTCCCGTTTTTTATTTTCTGTTTTTCCATCATTCTTCAGAGTAAATTTATACCCATCTTTTTGACCTATACTAATTAACCTACGGTCAACAGGAAGACCTTATGGTCACTCGTATATTGCACATATGGATTTGGTGCGGAATTTCCCCTTCAGCCACCAACGACATTAATCCCACACGCATAAGCAATATTTTAAGCTTAATGATCATCTTCGTGCTTTTGCTGCAAGTGCCCACTGCAATATACTATTGGAATTTTGGTGGCTTAGCTAAGATCAGCCTATTGCTAAGCCACTGTGTTCTTTTAATATTCGTGCCCTTGCTCAATTGGGCGCAATATCAACAGTTAGCTAAATTTACCCTGATATTTATTTTTATCAGTTACATCTTTTGGTCCAGTTTTATATGGCAAGCGAACCTCAACGTACATTATTACTTGCTTCTTGGGATCTTCGTTTGTCCATTCATCTTTGGCTCCCAAGGCGTGACTATGTGGGTCTGCCTCAACTGCCATGTTGGCGCATTTTTAGGTATTGATGGTTATTATATTTTCATCATTAATCCCCAGAATCTCTCTGAATATCATCAGATAGCAAGCCTTTCTAGTGCTGTTTTTCTCACGTTATCTTGCGCGTTAACCAGTTTCCATGTGGGTAGGAACGTCAATCGAACCCAAAGCAAACTTGCTCTTGCACAACAACGTTCAGAGCGATTGCTATTAAATATACTCCCGGCTGCTATCGCTCATCGCTTAAAACAACATCAGGGTAAAATTGCCGATCATTACGAACAGGCTTCAATTTGCTTTCTTGATTTAGAAAATTTTACCCAGCTCGCAAAATCTCTATCACCAGAAGCCCTAGTAGACATGCTAGATGATATATTTAGTCAATTCGATAAACTCACCAAAATACATGGTTTAGAAAAAATTAAAACCATCGGAGATGGCTACATGGCAGCAGCCGGGATCCCTACTGAAAGTCGTTGTCATGCAGTCCAGTGTTGTGAGTTTGCATTGGCTGCCCGTGAGGTATTTGATTCACTCAGAGCAAAATACCAATTGAATACAGGATTACGTATTGGTATTGGTTCAGGAGAAGTCATTGCCGGTGTTATTGGTCGAACTAAATTCTGTTACGATTTATGGGGTGAAGCTGTTACCCTTGCCGCTCGTATGGAAAGTCACAGTATTAGCAAACATATTCAAGTAAGTCAGTTTACTTATGAGATGGCAAAAAATAAATTTCATTTCAGCCCTCGGGGAGAAATTCCTGTAAAAGGATTAGGTCAAACACGCACCTATTGGTTGATCGGCCAGAAGCTGTGACCCCTTCCAGAATCACTTTGCCAATACCAACAAAAATAACCAGTTTCAGCATAAGGGCTGTATCGTCGATGTATATATTTGATAATTTTGATCCCCACACTTTTCTTGCATCTCATTGGCAAAAACGCCCTGGTGTTTTTAAACATGCTTTTGCAAACTTTATCAATCCGTTAGATGAGCATGAACTGGCTGGATTAGCACAAGATCCGAGAATTGATTCACGCGTTGTTTCCTACACACCACCCGCTTGGCAGGTTACCCACGGCCCCATAGAAGACTTTGAAAGTGTATGCCAAGGAAAATGGAGCCTTTTGGTTCAAAGCGTAGACCAGCATATTAATGAAGCTGATACGCTTATCCGTATGTTTAACTTTATTCCCTACTGGCGCTTAGATGACTTGATGGTAAGTTTTTCGAACGAGGGTGCGGGCGTAGGTCCTCATCTTGATCAATACGACGTGTTTATCATTCAAGGCAAAGGAAGCAGGCGCTGGCAAGTAGGAGAACGAGGCGAATTTACCCCTTACCTTCCCCATCCTGATCTAAGCCAAATTAGCGACTTCGAGCCTGTAATAGACGAGGTATTACAACCCGGAGATATGATTTATATTCCCGCTGGTTGTCCTCATAACGGTGTGGCGCTTGAAGATTGTATGAATTATTCAGTTGGTTTTAGAGCGCCATCCCAGCAGGACTTACTATCATCTTTGGCAGATTACAGTCTCGATTTAGGTCTATTTAAGAAACGTTATCAAGACCAGGGCTTAACACCCAGAAAAAACCCGAGTGAATTAGCGCCAACAGAAATAAACAGCTTCAGAGCAATGCTGCATGACGTAATTGACTCTGCGCAGTTCGAGCGTTGGTTAAGCTGTCATTTTAGCGATACCCAATTAAATCAAGGCTACGACCCACAACATAATCCAGACTATTCACTAAAAGAGATTGTCGAATTATTTGAGCAAGGAACCGTATTTGAACGCCAACCTGGTATTCGACCAATATATTTAGCCAACGACGATAGGACCGAACCGTTAGAATTTTTTATTGAAGGCCAAGCCTATTTTGCTCCAACGAATTACATCGTCAATGTTTGCAGCATGCTAAAATCTCCCACTTGGCAATACGACTTGACCAATAAGAATGCCATGCCTCTATCTCTTGATGATTTTTGGGTACAACTTATGTGTGAGCTCGTTAACGCGGGCGCGTGGTTACCTCAAGAGGAAATGGACTTTTAAGCGTAATTGAAAAATCTGCCCATTTAATACAGACAGCACTCAATATAATGCGGTGTATTGAGTGTTACCAATGACGTAACCATTGAGATACCCATCATAGCCGCGATAAATGAAAGGCTACAACCCGACTAAAGCTTGACGGTGGCGAGTAACCACGTTTAGTCTTTTTGCAAATCCGAAATATCATCGATGATATCTTGCAATTCATCTATAGCTTTACGTTTCTGCTTAGGACTTACCGACTTTGTTAAGGCTGCTAGCATAGACGCATAAACCTGATTATTGTGTGTCGAAATTTGCGCTAGTTTTTCATCTTGATATGTTTCTGGATGCGATAACAAGGCCAAAAATTTTTCTTTGAAGTTTGCATCTTTGCGTTCGTTAAGCAACATTTGGTGTGCTGCACTTTGTATGCGCTGGCGGTATGCCATCCATAAATCAAAGCTGCTCTGAAAATCATCAGCAAAACTCTCGATGATATTTTTTTGCTCAAGACTTAGCTTACCTATAAATTCACGCGCATTTTCTTGAGTGTTTTTAATATTCTTTTTTAAGCGTTTTTCAAAATTGCCATCGAGTCGCTCTTCGATTCGCTTTTGATTTTCCTTATCTAATTCAGCAAATAATGCGTTAACTTGTTCATCAGTTAAACTTGGCGCAAGTCGCGCTAATTCAGGACTGATATGGTCACGAAAACGCACCCAGTGCTGCTTTGCATTATTGAAATGTTGTTCCCATTGTTGAGCGCTAACATCGTCCTGTGATACCTGTAACTTAATCTGCTCAAGCTGAGTTTTATATTCAGTTAATTCGTCTTGGCGATGCCATGTCATCCACTGTGCTACGTGGCCATCAAGTAATTTTTTCTGCGTCTTATCTAGCTCGACATAGTCGTCTATGTACCAATACATCAACCAATCAATATTGTTATAGGCAAATTTAGAGCTGCAACCCGTGAGAAATATACTCAGAGCACAAAAGAGGAGTAGGTATTTTTTCATCATATTCTCGTTAACATTTACCATAAAGATGTATTGAGCAGATTTAGCTAGTAATTGAAATATAACCAGTTAAAGAGTGTAAATCGTTAGCCATTAATCATAGCCTTCACATTATCTCGATGGCTTCTGCTTACTTTCAGCTCGGTACCATTGGTGAGGATCAGGTGATACTCGCCACTTATGTGACTGACAAGTTTCTGCACAAACTTAATGTTCACGATGGCCGAACGGTGAATACGCACAAATAGTCTTGGGTCTAATTCTTCTTCAAGCTCTTTCATTGTCCGACGCATAATATGCGTTTGCGCCAAAGTGTGCACACACATGTAATCTCCAGCCGCGTCTATCCATTGTATTTCAGCCAACTCCACTCGCGTTACTTCGGTACCGTCTTTAATGGCTAATACATCATCGTACTGAGTCGTACTGATCTCTTCGCCTATCGCTAAGCGGCGCAATATATCTTCACAATCATCACCGGTAAAATCGGCAACCAGCTTCGCGAGTGTTTGTTTGTGATCTGACTCGCTGTGTAATGCTACATGTTTGATAACTTTATCTACCGCTATGCGCAGTCGACGCTCATCAACAGGCTTTAGCACATAGTCCAGCGCGTGTGCATCAAAGGCTTTAATCGCATAGGTGTCGTACGCCGTTACAAATATGACCATAGGTACTGGTTGATTTAGCTCCCGTAACTTATTTATTACCTGAAACCCATTTAAGCCCGGCATTTGAATATCTAAGAAAATTAAATCGGGTCGCAATTGAGGAATTAACGTAACGGCCTCCAAACCATTCTTACACTGGGCAACCACGTTTAGTTCTTTAAATTCAGCTAGACGAATTGCAAGCCCCTTTCGGGCTAAGGGTTCATCATCAATTATGACAGTGTTAATCTTCATGCAGGGCTTCTTTAGTCTCAAATGGAATACGAATACATACTTTTATACCAGAAGGTTGGCTATTAGAAATACTAAACGAGAAATCATTTTTGTATAAAGACGCTAAACGTTCCTGAATATTTTGTAACCCGACACCATTAGCGCGGTACATTTGGCCGTTATCTAAATCCGCTCCAGGGCCATTATCTGTGACCTCAAGCATCATATCTCGTCCAAATACTTTAGCTGAGACAGCAATGCATCCCCCATCCTCTAATTTTGAAATAGCGTACTTAATGGCGTTTTCAATGAGGGGCTGAAGTATTAAGCTCGGAACTAACGCCTCGTTAGCATTGGGCTGAATATCCCAAATAACGGTTAACCGATCTTCAAAACGTACTTTTTCGATTTCAAGATAGAGCTTGAGCGCTTCTATCTCTTGCCTAAGCGGAACTTTTTTAATGGGATCTTTATCCAATGAATACCGCAGAAAATCACTTAATCGACTGACCATATCCTCTGCGGTTTTATTTTCTTTCATTAGAATAAGAGTTGAAATAGCGTTTAAGGTATTAAACAAAAAGTGCGGGTTCAATTGGTAACGCAGCATTTTTATATGTGCTTGATGTGCCATGGTTGTGGCATGCAAACTATTTTGTTTTTCCTTAAGCAACATTTGGTAGTTTTTAATGCCGAAATATAATCCAGTCCAGCAGCCAATCATAATGAGCGAATTAACTGTGTTGGTAAAATACATATACCATTCTTCAGGTCGATATCCCTTTTTGTATATTTCCCAATAATTAACGTTTTTAACCAGTGCCCATAGCAAAGCAACAATATAAACACTCACCACCACTATCATTAGCATTTTCAGGGGACTTAGCTTCATCGCTCGGGCATATATATAACGAAGAGGTATCGTTAGTAGCCAGCCAGCGTAGGCATTTAAAATGATAACGAACAGCCAAACACTGCGCATATCATGCAAAAATGAGCCAATATAATAGATCACCGCGAACCCACCCCAACCAAGAGTATGGAGGGTCCAAAACATACGTTCACGGGTGTCAAATAAAGCTTGCCACTTCATTACAAAAATACCATTAGAATTCAATGAAATAACGATTATACGAGAAAGGTCGACCGAGGTCTTACAGTTGAGCGTATGCCCTTCCCCGTTTATCGCATATTAATGCGAAACTTGGCAAAACACGGGGAGGATTATGCTAATAAGGAATGTTCATGCGTTTCAACCAATGTACCCACCACCAAGCTGGCCCAACTAATAAAAACTGTAAATCTTTAAAAAACGACGGGCTTTTGCCTTCTATTTTGTGACCTATAAATTGCAAAATCCACATAAATACAAACAAGGCTAAACAAACTTCCCACACTTCGTAAATTGTCCCTTCAAGCAACATGATGCCGTACAATGCCAATACGCTTAACAACGTCATTGCGGCGCCTATGGGGCCTGATAATCTGAAATAATAATACAACATTGGCACAACGGCGATATGCGCCCAAGTCACATCAAAATGTTCCATTATCTCAAGTCTAGGAATCGACCAGAGTAAACCAAGGGTTACAAAATAGATTGCTGGTACAGCAACCGCATGAATTAATATATTGAGTTTGTTGGTATGACTATGACCATATTCATTTAACAACAATTCTATTCGGCGCATGTACACCCCCATTCTTTTTACATTTTATTAACAGTTATAAATCTGAGCATACCGAAAAGGCCAGCCCACGTCTATTGGCCTTTTGGTGCGATTACGGGTTATCCGTGTTGATTAGGAGTTGAGATAATAATTTAGCCACATCATTTTCTTCGGCACAAAACTGGATCCCGTAATAATGACGTGTATCGTCTTCTTTTTTATTACGTACGTGACCAGACAAACTAATGTCATCACCTTGAGAGTTTGGAATTAGCAGCTCAAGCTCCTGATCAATAGCAGGCCGAATGCCTTTGGCATCACGACCAATACTGATCATGCAACCTTGATTTGAAATATCACGGACTAAGCAAGGTATGATGTCGCTACGTTCTTGGGTGTCAATTAAAAGAGCGGCAATACGTGTTTGTGCACGTTGCTCAGCTCGCAAACCATGGCTTTGTATACTTTCTGGGAACGCAGCAAAAATTAACTTAGACGGCTTGGTAATAACAATCGTAATCTTAACCTTGAAAGCCACAATCACCCCAGTTTCATCTTCAAGAATACAACGTACGATCATGGTGTTATTCATGTAAATTGCACCATCAAGGCCTGCCCACTTATTATCATCGGGAAAGCGAAAGATCAGATTGCGGTTGCCATCTATACCAACGAATTCAGTTTTAACCCGCCTTTTTAACGTGGGTGACTGAATCTGCAAGTCAACGACCATTCCAGGACGCATTGAGCGCAGTTTAAATAAATCATCACTTGATAACCCAGTGTTGTGTGGCAAGAGTTAAATATCCTGTAAAGTAGTAAACAAAGTTAGGTGCAATCCGACCATTTAACGTAAAATTTACGTGAATATAAAGTGTTTTCGCAAAGGTTTATCGTAAAGATGATTATTTTCGAGCACATTTCACCCAGTTCCTCTTCGTGTTTATTTAAGGTTTTTCCATGTCCCAAAGCTCACCCGCTATTCATTACACCCTTGGTATCGATTCTATTGCTGGTCATACCCTCACGGTATCCTTATATATTAGTATTCCATCTTTGAAGGGCCACATATTATCTTTACCTGCTTGGATACCTGGCAGCTACATGATCCGCGATTTTGCGAAAAATATCGTCCAAATTCGCGTTGAAGATGAACAAGGTGCCCAGTTGCCTCTTGAAAAACCTGACAAGCAAACCTGGATGTTACCCCCGAATAACGGCCCGATAACGGTTCATTATACTATTTATGCCTTCGACCTATCAGTCCGTAGCGCGTATGTATTCGATGATTTCGCATTCTTCAACGGCACCAGCACCTTTTTAGCCGTTGAAGGTCACCGCAACGAATCGTTAGCCGTTACGCTACTCAAACCCACGCAAGCTTCGTGTGCGAATTGGCGCGTAGCAACAACTTTACCTTTGGCGCAAGACACACGGCATCATGCTTTTGGTCATTACCTAGCCAAAGATTACAATGACCTTATCGATCATCCTATATTGTTGGGTGAGTACGATATTGTCTCCTTCGACGTAGTAACGCCGCTGAATGAACCGCAGGACAAAGAGATTCAACAGGAACATACCTGCCATTTTGAACTCATTCTAGCAGGCGGACATCGCAGTGATACGCAGCGTATGGCCCAAGATTTGCGCGAACTTTGTGCCCATCATTTTGCCTTGTTTGCTGACACCCCCCCGGTAGAGCGTTATCTATTTATTACGATGCTGACAGGTAAAGATTTTGGTGGTCTTGAACATATTTCATCAACCGCGTTATTGTACAGTCGTGACGATTTACCTAGTATCGCCCAAGCCGACCACATGCCTGATGGATACCGGACCTTTTTAAGTTTGTGTAGCCATGAGTTTTTACATACGTGGCATATAAAACGCACTAAACCCGCCGTGCTGCAAGCGAGCGCACTGGCGCAAGAAGCGTACACTCCCCAATTGTGGATATACGAAGGTTTTACCAGTTATTACGATGATCTTAGTTTAGCACGCAGTCACGTTACCCCCACCGAAAGCTATTTAGAGGTGCTAGGTCAAACACTCACACGCTTAGAGCGAAACACTGGACGTCTCAAACAAACCGTTACCGATTCTAGTTTTGACGCTTGGACCAAGTTTTACCAACAAGATGCCAGCGCCATAAATAATATTGTCAGTTATTACGTTAAAGGCGCCGTTATCGCACTGTGTCTCGATTTACACATTCGTATACAGAGCAAACATACCTTAAGTTTAGATAACGTGATGCGCTATTTGTGGCTGCACCACGGCAAGCTAGGGGTAGGCACCCCTGACGATATAATTCATCATATCGTACTAGAGGTATTCAAACTGCCGCTCGCACAATTTCTGCAAGATGCGCTTTATTCGACTAAAGAGTTACCAGTTCAGAGTTTATTGGCCGAATTCGGTATTAGTATGCAGCGTCGTGCACGCAGTGATGCTAACGATCTTGGTGGTAAAGCCGCCAATCGTGTGCAAGGCAATCAATTTGGCGCATCGTTTAAATCATCTGAAACTGGTGTAATTATTACCCAAGTCAGTGAAAATACGCCTGCCTACCATGCGGGTTTACAAGTGGGCGATCAGCTCATTAGCTTTGATGATTGGCAAGTGTCCACAGGAAATTTACTCAATATTTATGCTCAGTACGCAAACAATGCACAGGTAAGACTATTTATCCTTCGTCATCAGCGACTTAAACAGCTTACGCTTAAAATTAATGAAGCCCAACTAGACACGCTTTATTTAACGATCAGCGACCAGCAAAAATTGAAACTATGGTTACCCGATAATAAACAGAACCTATAAATAAAGGGACTCGGCACTTACCTAATATTCGTTTTTAAAAAATTGCACCAGTTTCGCGCAATTGTACTTAGTGCGTATCGAACTGGTGCAGTTACATCCCTATACCATCGTACTTAACACGTAAACGTCATTTATCGCCCCTTAATTCCTCTATTGCCTTGGGCACGAACCTTGCTCTGTTAAACCAGTATTGATTGTAAATAAACCATCGCGGTATGCCCAACGCAACCCTTTGTGTTTATGAATATTCGAACATAATAAAAGGACTATCCATTGCAAACTCAACCGTTAGATATGCAAAGTTTCATCAGTAATATGCCAAAAGCCGAACTTCATGTTCATCTTGAGGGCACCCTTGAACCTGAATTAAGTTTTGCTCTGGCAGCAAAAAATAATATCCCCCTAGAATTTGATACCCCTGAGCAATTAATTGCCGCTTACGACTTTCACGATTTACCGTCTTTCCTAAAAATTTATTACGCAGGAATGAATGTCCTCATCAATCAAGAAGACTTTTACCAACTCACTTTTGATTATTTAACCAAGGCAGCTAGCGAAAATATCGTTTATGTAGAGCTATTCTTTGACCCACAAGCTCATACTAGCCGCGGTGTTAGCTTTGAAACAATCATTACTGGCATTCATAAAGCCCAACTGGATGCAGAGGACGCACTTGGAATACGCAGCCAATTAATCATGTGTTTTCTTCGAGAACTAAGCGCAGAATCGGCAATGGAACACCTTAAGTTAGCCATGCCTTATTTACCTTGGTTAGTGGGCGTGGGGCTCGATTCCAATGAAAAGGATAATCCTCCGGCAAAGTTTGCAGAAGTATTTGCTAAAGCCCGCGCTTTGGATCTAAAGCTCACCATGCATTGCGATGTCAATCAATTAGACACCCTAACCAATATCAAACAATGTTTAGATGATATACAAGTGGATAGAATCGACCACGGGGTCAACGCATTACAAGACCCAGCTCTACTTAAAAAGATCCAACAGCAGCAGATGGGTTTAACCGTGTGTCCTGTATCAAATCGCTTTGTGGTGCAATCCTTAACGTCAAAAGAAGTACGTCAGATGCTTGAGCAAAATATTTTGGTCACCATCAATTCAGATGATCCCGCTTATTTTCGTGCCTACTTAAATGAAAACTTTATTGAGCTGCAAAGAGAAGGACAATTTAGTACGCAAGATATCGTTACCATGGTAGAAAATGCATTTAAAGTCGCATGGTTAAAAGACAGTGAAATTAATCAGTATTTAGCGCAGGTAAGCCAATATGCCAGGCATGCCCTAAAGCCCAGCCCAACGGCCCACGCATAAATTAATGTGCTAACGAGTATTCCACGGATGGAATATAAGCCAATTAGCCTTTTGACTATCAATGGTTATGATACAAATTTTGATTGTGATCAGTGCGCCTGCCTGCACAATGTTTAATATAGATAAAGTTTGTAACGACCCATTGATAAGGAATGCTCCATGATAAAGGCTTACGCAGCACATGAACCGAAAGGCAAGCTCACCCCCTTTGAATATGATCCTGGCGAGCTCAAGCCAAACGAAGTTGAACTTGATGTTATGTATTGCGGCGTTTGCCACAGTGATTTGAGCGTAATTGATAACGAATGGGGGATCAGCAAATATCCTGTCGTCGGTGGCCATGAAGTTGTGGGCACTATCCGTCAAATAGGTAGCACCGTAAAAGGGCTTAAAATTGGCCAAGTGGCAGGGTTAGGCTGGCATGCTGGTTATTGCAATCACTGTCGGTTGTGCGACAACGGAGATCACAACTTATGCGCTAAGGCACGCCCGACGATAGTTGGCCATCACGGAGGCTTTGCCGATAAAGTGCGCGCGCAAGAAAATGCGGTTGTGGTTATTCCTGATGGAATTGATCTCGCTTCCGCTGGACCATTATTTTGTGGTGGTATCACGGTGTTTAATCCCCTAAGCGAATTTGACATCAAACCTACAGATAAAGTCGCTGTCATTGGTATTGGTGGCCTAGGGCACCTAGCGCTGCAGTTTCTAAATGCTTGGGGCTGTGAAGTTACCGCATTTACCTCAAGTGAAGCAAAGCAACTAGAAGCAAAATCTTTAGGTGCTCATCATGTGATTAACTCTCGTGATAACGAGGAAATAAAACAAGCCGCCGGCGAGTTTGATCTGATCATATCTACCGTAGCTGTTACCCTGGATTGGGAAGCATACATCAGTACACTGGCCCCTAAAGGTCGCTTACATTTTGTTGGCGCGATTACCGAACCGCTAAAAATCAGCGTGTTTTCGCTTATGTCTCAGCAGCGAAGCATCTCTAGCTCTCCTGTTGGCAGCCCAGCTACCATCGCTAAAATGCTTGAATTCGCCAAGCTGCATAATATCAAACCGGTCATCGAAACTTACTCGTTTGACGAGATTAATCAAGCACTTGAAAGGCTTCGAGTCGGTGACGTTAAATACCGAATTGTTTTAAAACGCTGATAAGTTAAGGTCGCAAAAGAATCGTTAATGCCCCTATGCAATCCATAAAATATTGCTTAGGGGCTCGCTTTCCATCGGTGACGCTTTACACGGTAAGACCGCGCTTGCGCCATAAAAAATACACCACAGGCACTACCAGCAGGCTGAGTATTAACGCGCTTGCCATGCCCCCGACCATAGGCGCCGCAATACGGCTCATTACTTCAGCGCCTGTACCGCTGCCAAACATAACAGGCAGTAAGCCGATAATAACAGTAGCAACTGTCATCATAACGGGCCGAACTCTAAGGCCTGCCCCTTGCATCACGCTGTGGCGAAGCTTGTCCTCTGAAATTCGCCCGCCAACGTTTTGTTCATCTAAGCTCAGTTTTTCGTATGCTTGATTCAAATACACCAGCATGATCACGCCAATTTCAACGGCTACGCCAGCTAACGCAATAAAGCCAACGCCAACAGCAACGGACAAATTAAAGTCCGCAAGGTACACTAGCCATATGCCACCAATCATGGCTAAGGGCAGTGTTCCAAGAATAATCGCCACTTCTGCAAAACGCTTAAAGTTGAGATATAAAAGTAAAACGATAATGGCTAACGTGAGGGGGATCACGTAATTCAGCTTTTCTTTGGCTCGCTCAATGTACTCATACTGCCCAGCCCAGGTAACACTATACCCCGCAGGCAATACCAGTTTATCTTTGAGCAATGCTTGGCCTTTTTGTACATAGTGGCTTACGTCGATGTTGTCTATATCAATGAATATCCAACCATTTAAGCGAGCGTTTTCACTTTTAATCGCTGCAGGCCCTTCATCAATATAGACTCTGGCCACCTCCCCCAACGTTAAGTGCTGGCCAGTTTTAGTCACTATGGGTAAACGCTGCAATTGCTCAGGAGAATCACGGTACGTTTGCGGGTAACGCACATTTATCGGATAGCGAGCGAGACCTTCTACTGATTGCCCTATGTTCACTCCACCAACAGCCATCGTTATGACGTTTTGGATAGCACTAACGCTGAGACCATATCGAGCCGCTGCTTCTCGGTTTATGTCTAGCTTAATGTATCGCCCGCCAACTGCACGCTCTGCATAAACTGAAGCCGAGCCCTGCATAGGCGTAAGGATCCGCTCAATATCTTGGCCAATTTTTTGAATAACCGCTAAATCTTCACCTGCGACTTTTATACCTACAGGCGTTTTAATACCGGTTGCCAGCATATCAATGCGCGTTTTTATCGGCATGACCCATGAGTTAGTCACGCCAGGCAGCTTTAATGCTTGCTCTAACGCATCACGAATATCAGCTTTGCTCATACCCACACGCCATTCGTTTTCAGGCTTAAATTGTATAAAGGTTTCAATCATTGTTAATGGCGCAGGATCGGTCGCGGTATCCGCTCGACCGATTTTGCCAAATACGTTATTTACCTCTGGCACAGTGCGGATGAGCTTATCGGTTTGCTGCAAAATTTCCCGAGCTTTACCGACGGATATCCCTGCATATGTCGTCGGCATATACATTAAGTCACCCTCATCCAGTGGTGGCATAAATTCGCTACCAATATTCTTCAGCGGATAAAATCCAACCAGTGCAATAACAAAAGCGACAAATAATGTACTTTTAGGGTAGTTCAGCACCATTTTTAAAGCCGGCATGTACAAAGCGATTAATGCACGATTAATCGGGTTTTTGTGTTCACTTATGACCTTACCGCGAATGGCATACCCCATCAGTACTGGCACCACACTGATTGCCAGCCCTGCTGAAGCGGCCATGGCATAGGTTTTCGTGAACGCAAGCGGCGCGAACATTCGCCCTTCTTGAGCCTCAAGCATAAACACAGGTAGAAAGCTGACCGTAATTATAAGCAGACTAAAGAACAAGGCAGGACCCACTTCAGAGGCCGATTTAATAACGATTTCCCAGCGGTTGTGCTCGGTTAACTCAACGTCTTGCATATGTTTATGCATGTTTTCAATCATCACGATAGCCCCGTCAGTCATGGCACCAATGGCAATCGCTATTCCCCCAAGGGACATAATATTGGCGTTAATACCCTGCCAATACATAATGATAAACGCGATTAAAATACCCAATGGTAAGCTAACAATGGCGACCAAAGACGAGCGCACATGAAATAAGAACACAGCACACACAACGCCGACTATCAGTAATTCTTCTAGCAGCTTCGACCATAAATGATCAACCGCGCTCTCAATCAGTTCTGAGCGGTCATAAACCGCGACAATCTCAACCCCGTCAGGTAAACCTTGTTTTAGCACCTCAAGCTTTTCTTTAAATGCCTCAATGGTTTTTTGCGCATTTTCACCAAAACGCATCACCGCAATGCCGCCTACCACTTCACCTTCCCCATTTAACTCAGCGATGCCACGGCGCATCTGTGGCCCAAGATGAATATCTGCCACATCGCGCAATAACACGGGCACACCATTGTCGTTAAAGCCTAAAGGGATCAACGCTAAATCGGCCTTGTTTTGTATGTATCCATTGGTTGAGACCAAATATTCAGCCTCTGCCATTTCTATAACCGATGCCCCAACTTCTTGATTACCGGCCTGAATCGCAGTTTGAATAAGGCTCAAGGGAATGTTGTAAGCACGCAATTTATTGGGGTCGACCACCACCTGATATTGCTTAACCATACCGCCTATAGTGGCCACTTCTGAAATACCCGGTACAGATTGCAATTCAAATTTTAAAAACCAGTCCTGTAAAGAGCGCAGTTCACTTAAATCATGACCACCGGTTTCATCTTTAAGTGCATACATATAGACCCAGCCAACGCCTGTGGCATCAGGTCCTAATTGTGGTTTTGCCTGTGCAGGCAAGTTTGGGCTCACTTGAGATAAGTATTCCAAGACCCGTGATCGCGCCCAGTAAGGGTCGGTATCGTCATCAAAAATGATATACACGTACGAGTCACCAAAGAAAGAAAAGCCACGAACAGTTGTTGCCCCAGGAACAGACAACATCGCGCTGGTAAGCGGATACGTCACCTGATCTTCAACCACTTGTGGGGTTTGCCCGGGGTAGCTGGTTTTAATGATCACCTGCACATCCGATAAATCAGGGATGGCATCCACTGGGGTATGTTTAATACTAAATAACCCCAATCCTACGATCATGGCCGTCAGTAAAAGCACCAATAGTCGATTGTTCACCGACCAGCGAATAATATGCACAATCATAGCGCGGCCTCACCAGTGAGTGACAACGCCTGTATAACAAATTCCCCATCATGTATCTCGAAGGTAAAGGTAATTTCGCTACCTGACTTAAGCTGCTCAATTGACTGTGTATCAAGCTGGTCACTGAAGGAAAAGTCCAGGGTGGCAGGCTCTCGCCCCCATTTTTCTATTGGCCCACGGCTAATATTGATCGTTCTTGAAATTGCATTAATCTCGTTAACGATACCGCGCACCGTCGCTTGCTGGTGCATTGTATTTTCTTCGTCTGGGGTCGTTGGCATTTCCATGGACGTCATGGTTTTCACCTGCGATATCATCGCGCTGCTATGGTCCATACGGATAAAATCAGATGATATACTGCTTTGCGAGTCCAATAAAAATTGGGCTGAGGTAACGATGTCATCATCTTCTTTGAGACCAGCTGCAATCTCAATGAAGTCGCTATCCATACGACCTAGTTTCACCTCGACCGATTTAAAATACCCATCACCGAGGGCCAAAACCACCCGATCTTGGCGACCCGTTCGGATCACAGCCTCGCGAGGTACAAGTAACACCTTACTGCTGGCTTCCCCTTCAATCGTGATATCTGCAAACATATTGGGTTTTAATTGACGGTGCGGATTATCGAAACGCAAGCGCACTCTAAATGCACGGGTGGTTTTATCAAGTGACGGGTAAATATAATCTAGTTCCCCTACCCATTGCTGCTCTGGTAAATAACCAACGTTCATCGTCACAGGCAGACCTGGCTTTAGTAAGGCCGCTTGCTGCTGAAATACTTCAGCTTCAACCCACACTTCGTCCAAACTGGCGATCGACATCAGCGTATCGCCAGGCTTAACATAATAGCCATGACGAATTTTCAAATGCTCTAATACTCCTGACTGAGGTGCATAGAAAGTGACACTTTGCAGTACTTCATTACCGCTATTAAGTTGTTCCATGGCTTGTTTGGGCATATGCAGTGCCCGCAAACGCTGCCGCGCAGCATCAACAAGCACGGTACTATTGCGCTTTTTCGCCAGCAAATACTCTTCTTGAGCACTGACTAATTGGGGTGAATAGATACCGTAAATTTTTTGACCTTTGGTTACGGCTTCTCCCGCAGTACTGACATAAAGCGCGTCGACCCAACCTTCCACTCTAGGATGCATATGCACTATGGTATCTTCGTTATAGCCAATATAGCCCACGGTATGAATGGTCTTCTCAAGTCTCGCCATGCGCGCACGTGCAATGCGCACACCCAAGTTATTGACCACATCTGGCGATACCTTAATCGCCCCAGCTTGTGCAGCCATATCACTGTCACTACTTTTTTCGCCGTAAAACGGAATGAGGTCCATGCCCATAGGCGACTTACCCGGCTTGTCTTGGCGAAAATTTGGATCCATCGGTGCAACCCAATACAAAGGTGCATTTTGACCGGCACCATTGCGCTGGCCATTGCTACTTGATTCAGTGTCAGTTAAAAATTGACTAGCAAACTGCGCATATAGCCCTATGGCAATAATACCGCCTAAGATAAAAGCGACGACGATACTGATAATTGTTTTCATGGGTGACTTTCCTGATGAGGCACTAGGTGACGTACATCACCTAACGTGTTTGACGGAGAATTTTGGCGAGAAGAAAGCGCTTGATTGGTTGAAGTCTGCGTAGGCAAAAAATACGCAATCTGGGCCTTAATTTTATATTGCTGGTTTATCAACTTAAGCTGCTCAAGCTGAGCATCAAGCTCAATAACCGCCACCTCTGTAGCCTGTGAAAGACTGCTATAATCGTGACTAAAATTGGCAATACTGACCTCTTTTTGTTCAGCAATATTACTAAGAATAACCTCGTCGTAATGCTGTATACGCTGTGTTATCTGTGCATATTGGCCATGTAAACTATCCAGTTCAGCCAACATTTCACGTAGCAATAAACGATAATCTGTACGCAGTGATTCTTTTTGATGATGGGACACGGCCAATAGGTTGTCTTGTTTCTTAGTTGAAAAAATGGGGAAATCAACACTTACCCCTACAGACCAGAAATCTGCTCGGCTACGATTAAAATCATCATCTTGACGATAGGCATAACTGGCATTTACGCCCCATTTTGGACCGTATTGCGCTTTCGCTAATCGCACATCGCTGCTACTAGCCACTATTGCTTGGTGAAATGCTTTCACTCTGGGATGCGCAATTAAGATTTGAGCAATGGCTTGGTGGTTAAGCTTTTCAGCCTTTAGTAACTCAGGCAGTGGCGCCAGCACGGGCAAAACGGAACCATCGGCTTTATCTATCTCGCATGTCTGAATGACTGCCTGTTCCTCAACCGAACGAAAGTCATCGTTATTATTCGGCTCTACGGCCAACCACCGGCATAAATTAGCTTGGGCGGTGCGCTGCAATGTCCGTAAAGCACTAATACGGTCATCTAATTTCGCAATACTGAGCTGCACTTCCAGAACATCACTTTGTGTGCCGCGCTTTTGACCGCTAGTGTAAACGGCTGCATAATTTGTTTGAGCAATATCGATAAGCTGTGAGAGCACTGTCCGCTGCTGCATAGAAAGTGCGATACTTTGCTTGGCGCTGTACAAGTCCATCCATAAACTCGTCACATTGCGTTTCACTATGGCTAATCGGTCTTGACGCAACAAGGGCTGTTGCGCGGCAAGTTCATTATAGCGCTGACGGGATATTGTTCTGCTGTCACCCCGTGTTAGCGTTTGCTTAACACCGACTTTTAACTGTGTCATTGGCTCTTGATTAAGGGCAAAACCATCACTGGGTACACTTAGCAAACCAAGTGAAAATTCTGGATTAGGCAAGGTGTCAGCAGCAGCCCCCTGCGCTTTTAACGCGTGTTCTTTTTGCGTACTACCTACTAACCATGGGTCATTTTGCTGTGCTTGTAATACCGCTTGTTGCAAATTACCGGCCCAAGTTTGGGCACTTATCACCAATACGCCACACGTAAGCAAAGTACGCACGGTTGAACGTGCTGTACTTTGCTTGCGGCTTATTACGTTAGCCAATTTCATGTTTACTCTCGACAAAATATTTTGTGCTATTTATTCGTAATCACAGATAACGCTACGAAAATAGTGCTGTAAGAATCGAAAAGAGCTTTGCTTGAACGAAGCTTTTTCGGTTAAACATAACAACTGAGTCTTAAAAAAAAGACCCAACTAGATTGGTTTAACCGTGTATAGGAGGGCGTTTTGCTTTGGAATGAAACGGGCTTTGAATAGACGACAAAATACTGGGAATTTTATCGTCTGAGAGATTACTTGCGAACACAGATGGCGCAGACATCAATGCTAGCACACCATATGCAGCTATAGGGCAATGGCACGACTCACCAGTATTATCATCGCAGCAGTCGCTATTCATAACGCTGCTTGAATCACCACTTGTGGATAACATTTTATCACCCATTTGCATCATGCAAGGCGCTTCGGTAGCGTTAGTGTCGTAAGAATCACGGGACAATTGTTGTGCTGATAAAGAATCACCTTGGCTGACTTGCATGGCAAAGCAACTCATGCCATTAACCGCCAAAGATTGACTAGCAAAAAGCAGTGCTATCAATAGGTAAGTGGTTAATCTAAAGGTCATGTTATTACGGTTCTCTATTATTAGTGCTGGTATCATTGATGTCGCTATTATTGGTACTGGAAACACCCAACAAAAGCGCCTTTAATACCTTAAAAAGCGACCTGAAGCATAAACAAAAAACATATTACATCAGTAGCCTACTAAAGGTAGTTTATCGTTTGTATACCTGTGGTGCACGAAATTAATTGCCAGCCCTATTTTTAGGACCTGTTACTACCTATGCTCCAGTAACATCAGTCGACACTTTAGAGACACACTCAGAGGGTAAAATCTTTCGGGCTAATGCCACCCAAAAAGGGCTGGCAAACAAACTTAATGCAATAACCGCTACCGTTACATGATAACCATAATCAGTAATCAATTTTGACTGGCGACCCAGTGTAGCCAGAATAAAACTGAACTCCCCTACTTGCGCAAGCATGGCCGCAGTATACAGACTCTTAGACCAACTTAATTTCAGTAGTCGCAGTGTTACCGTGGCTATAAGGGTATTACCCACTAGCACCATCATGAGTAACGTCCCCAGCAACGTACTGTTTTGTACAATAAATTCTATATTAAGTAACATGCCAATAGACATAAAGAACAATGCAATAAACACCACATGAAATGCTTCTAAACTGCTTCTAATCCATATTGAATCTTTCATTTTCGCCACCAGCATACCGCCTACAAACGCGCCTAGTGCAGTGGATAAATGCATAAATCCAGATAATAAAGCCAAACCAAAACAGCACAATAACGCCCCGAATACCTGTAGTTCGTGATTAACCTTTAACTTATTTAACCAACGAAATTCAATATGTTCTTGATTTAGTAACCAGCGCACCAGTAATAACACACCTATGCCAGCACCTACCTGCATAGCAACGACGTCAGATTGAACCCCAGACTCGTCCATTATGCCGATGATAATGACCATGGGAATGACTGCCAAGTCTTGTACTAATAAAATACCGAGAACATGCTGTCCTTGTTCGCTATGCAATTCATTTTTATCTTGCATCAGCTTTAATACCACCGCAGTGCTACTAAGACTCATAACAAAACCTAACAATACAATACGTTGCGCTGACCAGTCCAATAAACTACCAACCACAAACATACTGGCCACGCTTAAAATGATCTGTAATCCCGTGCTGCCAATCGACACCCGCCAACTACGGCGTAATTTGTCAGGGCTGACCTCCATTCCAATAAAAAACAATAATAATATAACACCAAGTGATCCCATGGTTTCAATCACATCAATATCATTAATCAAGCTTAAACATTGTGGGCCAACAATAAGCCCGGTCAGAATATAAGCCAGTACAAGAGGTAGTTTGAAATGTCTAAAGATTAACGAAAGCAATAAGCCAATAAACGTTGTGCCCACAACAGCGGGTAAAATAGGGTCAAAATGCATAGATTCCAAATGACGAGTTTTTTATTATCTATTACAAAGACCGCCATAGATTGAAAGGTTCCCATCTGAAAAGCTTTGTCACACTTTCACTTTATTAACGCACAGCATAATGAAAGTGCAGATTAAGTATTCCACCTAAATTTCCATCAGCTCCCAGCGATTGCCACACAAGCATTTGTTGTTAACGGCGTTCAATGGATTGGCTTTAACTACCAAGTCATTTGTCATGGGCTGTAATTGCCTCTTAAGGTCCCAGCTAAGTGGCTCATAAACTAACTGACTCGCTAGATATTTCATATTTAAATGGCCTGTATGAAAAACAGGTTTAATGAAATTCATTAAAAAAGGCTATTCTTGCTTCCTATTATATATTTTTCTCCGGTCTCACTTTGCTTTTTCAATTCATTGTGGTTTTCATTGCGCGAAAGTGAAACATGCTCAATAAAATGATGAAAATGAAAATCGAATCGAATCGAATCGAGAAGTTTTATACACGGCATTCTCAGTAATAAGTGTTATATTTCAATTGGCTCTGGATTCATGGGAAGAATTTAGTGAAAATAATTTTAAAATCGATATTACTTGCAACCTTGATAGCCCTTGGATACTGGGCTTATCTTGGGCTTAGCACTGGAGAAACAAGATTTGGGGCACGGCACCATCCAATTGGAGTTATGGCCCTTTCTGCATTTTTTTCGGTTTGTGTTTTGATCGATATCGTCCTCTCAATACTAGAGCCTCACATGAAAAAATATCCTAGAGTACATACGCGGTTATATTCAGGTTTTTGGACTTTTTTGTTAGGACTTGAAAAAACAGACACATGAAATATTACAAGATATTCTAACGAACAAAAATAGTTGGCTGTTTGACTCAGTTCACAATTTAAGCCAACAATTTTTGCCGCTGAACAGTCGTATTGGATAGTCTTTTATCTTTATAAAAATCCAATACAGGGGCTGTTTATAGCTAAGTTTTATTTAGTATTCGCAGCTTCAAACTGAGCTTTCACCTTTTGCATAAACTCGGTCTTGTTTGCCAGACGATCGGCCTCTACGTTTTGGCTAATGACAGATTGACTCATGGTGTCGTTCCATTCTTTCATTCCAGGTACCGCTGCAAGTATATCCCACTCAAGTTGGCTCGAGCCAAAAGTGCTGACAATGGTGTTTACGTAATAAACGTAGATATCCGCCATGGTAAATTGTTCACCTGCGATCCAAGGTGAAAACTTGCACAAGCGACTTAAGGCCGTCACGCCACGGTTTAATACTTGGCGTACTTCGGCTTTAACTGATTCAGGAATTTCAGCGCCTGAAAATACATAAGGAATAAATCGCCTGCTTGGTAGTTCAAAATAAAGCTCTGCAATTTTCATAATTTGACGCACAACCGCACGTTCTCCAGCATTTTCAGGATACAGTGGCGTTGTTGGGTAAGTCTCTTCGATAAAGTCGCAAATGACACTCGACTCTGAAAGATGAAGGCCTTCGGCTGTTGTGATAACAGGTACTTTTCCCGCGGGACTGATTGCGAGTAACGCGTCACTACCCGCGTAAAGAAGGTTTTCTTTAAATGGCAGTTCTTTATATAAAAGTACATGTTTCACTAGGTTGTAATAGTTGCTAGCTGCAAAACCGTGCAAAGTAATCATAAATCAGTTTTCCATTATTAAGGCGAATATTTTTTAATTGCCGAACAAGCAATTAAAGCCGTTATGACTTGTTTTAATTGGGTTAGATATGGCATTTAACAAGACACCCAACTTACCAAAGTACCTATCAGAAACGCAATTAACAAGTATTAAGCGGTTACATGTGCCACCAAACTCAAATTGCAGGTAGCATCAAATAAAATGATTTTTGAAAGATGTTGAAAATATGTTTTTGTGATTCAGGATTGTTGCAGTAAAGCACTTGCTTTCGCTATCTCTCGTATATGTTAATGGTCTGTCTGTTGTTTGAATTGTTATAGCATATACTCACTGCTTACAGCCGTGCTGAAATGTTGTTCGAACTCAGTATTGAGGGTCAGCCATTTTCATTATTGATGTTTAGGCGTACAAGTTTACGAGGCTGGTGCTTAACACACCATCCTTGGTTGTGTGGAAACCTCGAAGCCTAGACGATGGCAGATTTTTTTATGAATTTTTGAAAGTAAGTGTCTATAAATATGGGGGAAGATCACTCCAACATAATAAAAAGTTCACATTGCTGATTAACCACCCGCTTCATTAGCAACTACAACACAAGTATTTGTTGTTAACAGCCTTAGATCGCATGCTTTAACATGATCTAGCGAATTTTTTTGGATTTTAATGTGTATAAGTTCCGATTGTTTTTTGTCTTTGGGTTTTGCTAATTATCTTGATTTAATTTTTAAAAGCTTAATCTTAGCACCATACCAATTAGCCATGGGCGCAGCTGCAATGCCGTGTATTAAGGTGCTCATCCATACTGCATTAATTGCGACTATTAATATTGAATGACCGTATTCACCTAAAATATCTTTGGAAATAATTAGCGCAAAAAGAGCGGTAGCAAGGCCTCTTGGGCCAAAAAAACCCATGAATACCTTGGTAAGGTTTTTTGCTTTTGTACCGATCAATGACAAATAAATGGCAAGAGGACGAACAATAAAGATACTGACCAAGATGTAACCAGCGACTGGCAACGTTAAATGTTCTACAGCGGAGGGAAGAAGCCCGAGGCCGATAATAACAAACGAAGTCCAAATTAATATTTGCCCTTCACTTTCAGTAAACTGATAGATAAATCGGCAGTGCCCTTTCACAATATTACCAAATGCTAAACCAGCAACGAACGCTGAAATAAACCCATTCCCGCCCAGCAAACTAGCCATCAAATATGATGTGCCGGTCAGTGCTAAAACACCGATCCCTTCAAATACACTGGATGATACTTTTTTTGACTCTGTGTATAAAAATAAGCGCCCGCTCGACCAGCCCATACCTACCCCAACCAATATACCTACAACAATTTGGCTGAAACCAAACATTAACCATGATATTTCATTCTCTTGAGAGCCTGTTTCCATCGCAACTAGGCTGGCAAAAAATAGAATAACGGGTAATGCGAGTCCATCATTCAATCCACTTTCAACCGATAAGCTTTGTCGCTCGTTTGCAGGTACACTTTTATTAGATACCACCGCTTGACCTAATGCCGCATCAGTGGGAGCCAAAATAGCGGCAACCAACGCCAACATTGCCCAAGGCCACTCAGGGAAAAACAGGTATGCAAAGCCAGTACCAATTAAAATACTTAATGGGAGGCCTATCAATAACATTCTCAGTGGCCAAGAATTCTGTTTTTTCAGCCTGCGCAGGTTTATTTGTGAGGCATCTAAAAACAGTAAAACAACAAGTGATATCTCTGCGATTAAGTACACGGTTTCATGTGCATCCCCAACATGAATCAATCCCAACTGATTCATCAGAAAACCCATTCCCAAAAAGACCATTGGCGCGGTGATGATAGTAGTAGACAGTTTTTTGGCTAACATGGCGTAAGCGCTAACTGAAAAAAGAAGAATGAGTAATCCGATTTCCATTACAGGTTCCTATTGGGCTGAGGGGGTATATTTAAAAATCCGGTGTTGTTTCCAAATAAATGAGATCAACACACGTTATTGAGTTAAATGGCTTGGTTTGTATCTAGCGCAATTCCAAAAATTAACCGGCACTTGGCCGGTTAATTTGACGTGTAAAGTTCTAAAACCAGCTTAAGCGTTAATGATTGGTTGTACGCTTAGCATCTAAGCCTAAAAATCGATCTACCGATAAAAAGCCTGGTCCACGAGCGAAAATCACTAATAATGAAACCGCCCACCACGAAGCTGGGTTAATCCAATGATCTAATGTGGGAAAAACGGCAAGCTGAATAAACATTGTCATGCCAATAAGGCCTAAAGCTGCAAAGCGAGAAAACAAACCAATAATCAGTAATATTGGAAGTAGCACTTCAACAACACCTGCAACTACCGCGAGTGTTTCAATTATCTTTACAATAAATGAACCGTCTACATAATCTAATGTTTGTGGATCGCACAGGAGTAATGCGCCCTCTCTGACTGGGTCTGGGCAAAAGAATTCGTATTTAAATAGGTCGTACTTATCAATATTGAATTGTAAAAAACCATCCCATTTACTTAATCCCGAATCGAGAAATACTTTAGCGACCATAAAACGCAGTGACAAAAGTGCCAAAGGTTCTAAAAACCGCGACAACTGCTCACCCATCTGCACATATAGCAGTTGTATATTTTTTATCATTCCCATGTTTATTCCTTATTTATTTTTCTTTTTTAACGTGTGCTAAATCTTTTCGATTTCCACTAATTCATTTTGTAAGCATGCGGTAAACGCATCGCTCACTTCAAAGTTTTCATTTACCTTTATTGCGGCATCAAATGCCTCACCCAAAGCGCAACCTTTGCCTTTTAGAGCCTGCATCAGTGTAGCCTCTGCAGCAGAAAGTAAACGTGCTTGCACCGCACCGTGTAAGCGCCACAACATCACAAAATACATGGTAGAAGATGCAGTTCTAACGTCGCTATTACTATTTGTTTTTAGCGAAATCCATTCAGCAAAGGCTTCTTCACTCACACGCACTAAACGCACGCTAGGGTTAAGCTTTACATGAAGTTCAGTCAGCTCAGAGCCTTGTTCCATAAGTTGCGTAACATACCCTATGGTTAATGTTTCACTTGAATCGCCACTCATTAAACTCAGTAACCACGCATAATCTAAATGCGCAATATCCACTAAGTTAATGTATGACTTTGTTTTATTTTGCTGATTGGCAGGAGTTTCAAAGGTATCTTTGCTTTCAAGTTCATTACCTTTAATAAAATCCGTTATAAAGTCAGGCAGGTTGAGTCCATATCCGACCAACGTGCCTTGTTCGGGTGGAAAACGGTCAACATAACATCGCGCCATTTTCCTAAAATATTCACTGCCCATTTTTTTTTCGCACATGGGAAAATTAGCCACTAATGCGTCCACGCAGCCTTTATAAAACCCATTGCGATAGACCGCTAACCGCTTAATGTGAGAGGAGTTTTCGCAAAAGCGCGCCATTACACTTAGGTCACCGCTGCGTAAATACACCGTAAAAGCATCAATATATTGATCAGTACTCATTAGCGAATCGCTTCTTTATCAGGCGTATTTAGATAAGGTGTATTGACCTTCTTTTGTGATTCAGATTGCGCCAAATAATTTTGCGCTATTTGCCACTCGTTCAATAGTTCTTCAAACGACGGAATATTAGCATCTCGCTCAACAAGTACAGGTCGATGGCCAAATAACCCTAATGCTTGTTCCAATAACGTCCATACAGGAGGCGCCACAGCAGCAGCATGGCTATCAATCAATAATGACCGGCCAAGAGCAGGATCGGGATCATGTCCTGCGATATGGATTTCTCCTACAAGCTCCGCGGGGATCTGTCTTAAATAATTTAATGCATCGATACCCGTGTTCTGACTACTGATATATAAATTATTAATATCGATAAGTAAGCCACAACCCGTTTGCTTAGCAGCCTCAACCAAAAATTGAGGTTCATCCATTTCACTAATAAAATCTAAATAGTTACTTGGGTTTTCAATTAAGATAGACCTTCCGATAGCGCACTGGTAACAGTCAATGCCATCCACTAAAGAATTAAGAGCATCTTTTGTTCGAGGCAAGGGCATTAAATCTGCGTAATATTTACCATTCGACTTTGACCACACTGCATGCTCAGATACGAGGGCGGGTTGAAATTCATCGATCAGGGCTTTCACGCGTTTAGTATGCGCAGACATGGCTTGAAGGTCAGACCCCAGCGACCCACCTACACCGTGAAAACTGACGTTATGATTTTCACGAACAGCTCTCAGATAATTTAATCGTGGTCCACCTGCAACAAAATAGTTTTCGGTATGCACTTCAAACCAAAGATCATCAGCTGCAGATAAATTTTTAACTGGTAGCGCTAATATTTCATCAAGGTGTTCTGGTTTTAAACTTAACCCCGCACCTAGTTTCTCCCCAACATTTAGATGCTGAGGAGAATGTAATTTATTAGCCTTCAAGTGAGCCTGTTCCATTAGGCGTTACAATTGACTCACATGTGCCTTTAGGTGAATACGTCCACGCATTAGCTTGAAAATCAGTCGTTGAAGTACCTTCACAACTTGTACCTGCACCTGCTTTACAATCGTTCTCACCTGCTAGTGCAATGCCGTAACACTTATCTTTACGGCCACGAACTTTATCACCCGCTAACCAATTGGTAAGTTGCTCTTGTACTTTTGGTGATGCGCCATCTGCAATGTTTAATTGACTATTAGGACCTGCCACTGCAGCTGTACTTAAAACTGCTGCTGATGCGCCAATTAACAACGCTTTAGTTAAATTTACTTTTTTCATTTACATGCTCCTGATTAAAATATTTTTCTTGTTTTATAGATGAGTGTTAAGAACAAATGAACGAACACCCACATTTTGATAAACAAGTACCAAAGGGATAAGCGGTATCGCCGATCTATCAATTCAAAAGACCTTTTCATGGTATTAAAAATTTCAGATCGTTTACTATTAATGTGAAATAAAAGCGCAATCAACAAAAACTAAGTGATAAACGAATTCCCATTCATAATAGGAATACCAAGCACTGATTAGCAATAAGATGTGATTATGGTGCCAAAATCTGCCTCTAATAACGCTCTGTGAAAATTTTTCCATATCGCTTGTAAAGGGTGCTGCAAAGTAACGTAAATAAACGTTACTTTGCGCTGTGGCAATAACCGCAAACACTTACCCCATCGTGACTAAGCGTATAATTCGAATGTCGGTACTTTCTTTGCTTCTCTTGTACCTTGCGTTTCTCTTACTTAGCTACTGCACATTCAGTTGCTTTACTTGGGGTGACGTCAAAAAGTGCAGTGAGCGATTTCTAAGTAAGGTAAATATTAACTAGAAACTAGGAGGTAATATGGCTGGCGGTTGGGCAAAAGACGGCGCGGTACAAGAACAAATTGACGCAAGCATCGATGAGGCAGTGGCGCGGGCAAAAAGTCAGATCCTCAAAGGAGAAAGTGCCGAGTTCTGTGAAGAGTGTGATGAACCCATTTCCGAACGGAGGCGTATCGCTGTGCCAGGCGTTCAGTTATGCATCAACTGTCAAACGGAAATAGAGAAGCACGCGAGTGTTAAATCTTCTATCAACCGCCGTGGCAGTAAAGACAGTCAACTACGGTGATACACTGTCCCGAACTCGAATGAGTTGGAATTGGTGTTGCCGTAGACCTGTGTCGCTCCTCACAGCAAACTACAATAGCTTGCTGTAAATACCCAAATACCCGGCGCGACACTAGCTCAAATATCTACTCCGCGCTATAGGGCGGCCTAGCACGCTCATCTACGGTCAATTTAAACACATCAGGCCGCGAATAATGACCAGCGGGATCTAAGTCATAACGCGCTTTAATGATGTCATCTAAGTCTACTTGGGCACTGATTAACCCTTCTTCATTATACAACGGCCCAGCTAAGACTTCCCCCATAGGCGATACGATAACACTGCCCCCGCGAATCAATGGTTTATCCGCTGGCCAAGCCTTATCTGGCGCTGTTTCTGTCGTTCCCTTTTGTGACGGTGGCCCTTGGTACTGACATGCACTGACGAGAAAGTTACGTCCCTCGTAAGCGATATGACGCATACTCGCTTGCCAAATATCACGGTCATCTACAGTGGGCGCACACCAAATATCCATTCCTTTGGCGTACATAGTGCTGCGTAACAAAGGCATATAATTTTCCCAGCAAATAGCTGCGCCTACTCGCCCAGCAGAGGTGTCCACAATAGGAATGGTTGAGCCATCACCCAGCCCCCAAATAAGGCGTTCACTGGCGGTTGGCATCAACTTTCTATGTTTATTCACTTCACCATTTTGAGTGATAAACAATGCAGTACAATAAAGCGTACTCCCCCCGCGTTCGATCACCCCTATTACGATGGACGTATTACACGTGATTGCTAACTCAGTGAGCGCCTGAACTTCAGGTCCGTCAATTTCAATAGCTTGCTGGAAATAAGCTAAGTAATCTTCACGGCCCTGCTCAGTGCGATACCCCACCCGCGTGCCAAAATCCGCGCCTTTTGGGTACCCACCCAAGAGCGCTTCAGGTAACACCAATAAATCGCACTTGCTGTCTTCAATAGCCTGTTTAAAACTCATAATGCGCGCTAACGTCGCGCTGGTTCCGTCTGCAGATGAGCCAAGTTGCAACGCGGCTATTATTTTCTTATTCATTGACTGTCCTGTTTCTTAATATACTGATTGATGCCTTAAACCTTATTTAAATGTGCAGTATTGACAAGTCCCCGTCAATACGATTTGCGATGGCTTGCTCTGATAACCGATGGTTCACTTGCGCTTACTTCGTTAGCACCTTACTCTGAATAAAAATATTGATAAGGCCTATTTCATGACAGCTTCAGCTCCCTTTCCTCATCTATTAAGTCCCCTTGATCTTGGGTTTACCACCTTGAAAAATAGAACGCTAATGGGCTCTATGCATTTAGGATTAGAAGAAGAAAAAGGTGGCTTTGGTAAACTCGCTGCATTCTATGCTGAGCGGGCCAAAGGAGGTGTAGGGTTAATTGTGACCGGTGGAATTAGCCCTAACATCGCAGGTTGGGTGGCGCCTTTCGCAGGACGCATGAGCTCTAGCCGCCACGCTAAAAAGCATCGCATTATAACCGAAGCGGTTCACCGCGAAGGCGGCAAAATCTGTATGCAAATACTGCACTCAGGCCGCTATGGTTATCATCCCTTTAATGTATCAGCTTCTGCGACCAAAGCCCCTATCGCGCCTTTTAAGCCTAAAGCGCTTTCTATTCGAGGCGTTAAAAAGACCATTGCTGACTATGTGGCCTGTGCTGGGTATGCCCAAGAGGCAGGTTACGACGGTGTCGAAATAATGGGCTCCGAGGGCTACCTTATTAATCAGTTTTTCTGCGAGCGCACCAACCAACGAGATGACGAATGGGGCGGTAGTCTGGAAAATCGCGCTCGCTTGGCCATTGAAGTCGTACGTCAAACCCGGCAGAAAGTCGGTGCTAACTTCATCATTATTTACCGTCTATCGATGCTTGATTTAGTGGAGGGCGGCGCTCCATGGGACGAAGTCGTTTACCTTGCAAAAGCCATCGAGAAAGCAGGCGCAACGTTGATTAATACCGGTATAGGCTGGCATGAAGCACGCATCCCCACCATTGTGACCTCAGTACCTCGAGCCGCCTTTACTTGGATCACGCAAAAAATGAAAGCTGAGGTATCAATTCCCCTGATTACCACTAACCGGATCAATACCCCTGAGGTGGCAGAATCAGTATTAGCAAATGGCCACGCGGATATGGTGTCCATGGCGCGGCCTTTTTTGGCAGATTCACAATTTGTGGCAAAAGCCGTGCGCAACGAGTCTGACCAAATCAACACCTGTATCGCCTGTAATCAAGCATGCTTAGATCACGCCTTCGCCCAAAAACGCGCAAGTTGTTTGGTCAACCCCCAAGCCTGTTACGAAACCGAGTTGATTTTTAAAGCCGTCGTCGCCCCAAAAAAACTCGCCGTGATTGGCGCAGGCCCAGCGGGTTTGGCATTTGCTACTTATGCTGCGCAGCGCGGACATCAAGTACATTTGTTTGAGCAAGCCAGTGAAATTGGTGGTCAGTTTAATTACGCCAAGCAAATCCCTGGTAAAGAAGAGTTCTACGAAACCCTGCGTTATTACGCCCGTATGATTGAGGTTGCGGGGGTAAGATTACATTTGAACAGCAGGGCCAATGCAGATAGTTTGCGCGAGCATGATTTTGACGAAATTGTGATGGCTACAGGCATCAAGCCAAGGCAATTAGATATCCCTGGGATTGAGCATAAAAAGGTATTGAGCTACATAGATGTTCTGCGAGATCATAAGCCAGTCGGTAATATCGTTGCGCTTATTGGTGCTGGTGGCATTGGCTTTGACGTAGCGGAATATCTAGTCGAGCAAGAAGAATTAACCACACACCTTGATAAATGGTTGAGCCATTGGGGTATTGATAAAGATATAAAACACCCTGGTGGGTTAACCCAACCGCAAATATCTGTCACTAAGCGCGAAGTGTATTTATTGCAACGTAAATCTAGCAAAGTGGGTGCAGGGTTAGGCAAAACGTCCGGTTGGGTTCATCGCGCGTCTCTTAAACAGCATAACGTCAAAATGATTAACTCAGTGGAGTACCTGAAAATTGACGACCAGGGATTACACGTCAGTATCAAAGGTGAACCGCGCATTATTGAGGCCGACAATATCATTATTTGTGCAGGTCAAGAGCCACTACGAGAACTGCATGACAGTCTACTTACTTTAGCCAAACCCGTGCATATTATCGGTGGAGCCGACGTGGCGGCAGAACTTGATGCCAAGCGCGCAATAAGACAAGGCGCAGAACTAGCCGCAACAATTTAAGCCTAGGGCTTAAATTGTTGCAACCGTTGCGGTAACCAGAAAAGTATGGGCATAACGATGATTACAGCAAGCGACCAATACAACATTGGTATTTAGCTTGCTGCATTATGCTTTCTAAATTTAGATGTTAACGCTGATAAATTTATTAATAATCACATTGACGCTGATTTATAAGCTCGGCGCGATCAGTAAAGTACCCTTCTAGCAACTGCGTTAAAGCCGAATTAGCAGCGCTTGCATGAGCAACATCTGTTTTTGAAACCGCCTTTGATATGCGATTATAGTGATAGCCGTAAAAATTAATGTTGGCGTCTTTAAGCGCATTGGCCATGTTGTCGATATTATGTTGCTTGTCATCCACAAACACCACAGACGTATAATCATGCTCAGTGCGATCAAGCAAATCTAACAGCATCACGCCTTTATTCATGCCTTGTACCATAAACACGCCATCCACATAACTTACCTGCGCGGTGCGTCCACCAAACGTGTAATCATAGTGATAACCTGTACCGGCTGGCGTCAATGATTTATTTTTAAAATTCAACTGATTACGCCCAAGTTCGCGCATTGTTGCCGCTCTATAAGCGCCTGAACGGGCAGTAAGAATGACTACATCGTTATTCACGCTATCAACGATATCCGCCATATTTGGCTGGGTGGGTTTATTCACCGCAATTTCAAATACCATACCTAGCACGTCAAATAAACAGTTCACTTTTTCACTGTCGGCGGTGTTGACCACATTCCCTTGCTGATCGAGCGCTCTGCCCCGTTGCCAGTCATACCACTTATCGCTGCCAAAAAACTCAGTAGCCGTCAATAATGTATCGTCGATATCAAATACCACAAGTGTCGATTTGGGTTCTAACGTGTTGGCTTTATCAACTGCATCTTGCAGATCGGTGGACGGATAAATCACGCTAGCGGCTTGGCTACGATTATTAGCCTCTACAGTTTGCGTTATTGCTTTACCAGCATCAGGCTGCACAGTGGCACAACCAGCTAAAAATACTGATGAACTGAGCCCGAATAAAACGGCACGTAAGATAGGTGTTGGTCGAATACTTGCTGCCGCCAATGAGAATTTATTAAGCATTATTATTAATCGTTCTACGCTAAATTGGTTGCTGATAATACAACATTTAGTGTCTGGGATGTAACCACAATCTCTGGCTAAACCAGTCAAAATAACTGCCGTTGACACGCCAAATAGCACAACGCTCTGTCGCTATTGTCACAATCAACTGTGTTTACATGTTATCTGAATTAAATAAAGTTCAACTTTAAATTGTAAATGATAATTATTTTCATTACCATTCCTGCACTTTTTACCGACACCTAATGGATATGTCATGCAGTATGCGTCTTTATCAGTTCTTTCTCTTCTAGTTAGCGCCAGTGTTCACGCGCAATATAATGCCTCTAACGAAAGTAGCACCCTTAAAGAAAATAACGATCTAGAAAGAATGATCGTTACGGGCAGTCGTATTGTCGAAAGCATTGATGAAGTCCCTGCCTCTATCGTTATCATTACGCAGCAGCAGATCCAGGACCAATTAAAAGTTAGCAGCGAGCTACAATCGCTTTTATCCACCTTAGTACCGGGCTTAGCTCCTGCTACTGGTACTTCCAGTAATTCAGGGCAAACGTTAAGAGGCCGAGCCCCCTTAGTAATGATTGACGGCGTACCGCAATCTACCCCCCTACGGAATGGTTCGCTAGGTGTACGTAGCTTAGATGCAAGTACCATAGAGCGAATTGAAGTGATAAAAGGCGCTACCTCTGTATACGGTAATGGCGCTGCTGGCGGTATCATTAACTACATCACCAAGAAAGCAGCCACCGATAAGCCAATAGCTGGGCACGTAACGGTGTCGTCACGTTTTAGCGCCGTTAAACTTGACGATACCCTAGCAGGACGCGTCGATGCAGGTATCAATGGTCGACTCGATAAATTCAGTTATGTGCTAAACGCAAGTTATGAAGAAAACGGCGTTCAGCGCGATGCCGAAGGCGATATTCTTGGCCTTACCTATGGCTTGTCTGATACCAATACACAAAATTACTTCAGCAAATTGGGCTACCAATTCGACGACGAAAAAACCTTACAGATCACCTATAACTACTTTAAATCAAAGCAAGACACTGACTTGGTCAATGTCGTTGGCAATGTGAATTCAGGCGTGAAAACCTATGCAATCGAGTCATCAATCGGTGCAGCGATGGTGGGTGAACCCCAAGGACCTGAAAATCACAACTTTATGTTGAAATACTCCGATGACGAGATTTTCAATAACACCCAACTAACCATCGATGCTTATGCGCAAACTATCGAAAATGTATTTTTCTTTTCGACCAATTTAGCCAATCCCGAACAGGGTTATGATGGTGGTCAGTCTATTATTGAGTCAGAAAAAAAAGGCCTACGCGCCACTTTTAATAGCCAGTTCACTTGGCAAGACATAGAAACCACCTTGATTTATGGCATTGACGCCCTAAATGATGTCACGTCTCAGCCCATGGTCGATGGTCGCGTGTGGGTGCCTGAAATGGACATGGAAAACATCGCAGGTTTCGTACAAGCCAAATGGATTCTACATGACGATATTATTCTTAAAGCTGGAGTTCGCCACGAAAATATCGATTTAAAGGTAGATGATTTTAGTACCTTGCGCTTATGTCGCACAGCGGATCAATGTTCTGTTGCCTTCGATGTCGTCGGCGATACCCTAAATTACAAAGCGACTACCTACAATGTAGCTGTACGCTACAACATCAGCGATGCCTTTAGTCCCTTTATTAGTTATTCCCAAGGCGCTGACATTTCAGATACAGGTCGCTTATTACGAACGGCCACGGTCACAGATATTGCGCTTATTCGCACAGAAGCCTCAATTATCGACAACTACGAAATCGGCTTTACGTCTAAGTTTGAAGGGGTGCGATTTGAATTTTCGGCTTATCGCAGTACCTCTGAGCTGGGCACAACGAATTCTTTCGACGCAGAAACAGGGGTTTATCTTCCCGTTCGCGCCCCGCAAGAAATCTACGGCTACGAAGCCCTCGTCAATTACCAAGTACGTTCAGATCTTGATATTTCAGCCACCTACTCTTGGGTTGAAGGTAAAAATACCGAGCTGGATATCTACTTGGGCGGCAAAGACATCAGCGCCCCAAAAGGCACTTTTAATATCAATTGGCAGCCTATTGAAGGCGCGCGCTTGGCCCTTAACTACCTATATGTTGGCGACCGTGACCGGTTTGCCCAAATCGATGGGGCTTATGTCGGCGATCAGGGACCGATAGAAAGTTATCAGTTAGTCAATATAAACGGTAGCTATGCATTGGATAGCCAATGGCAAATATTTATGGGCATCGAAAACTTATTGAACAATGATTACTACCCAACGCGGTCGCAAGTTTATACCTATGATGGGTACAACCACAAAGGCTTGGGGATGACGGTTAACTTCGGCGCAACCTACCAGTTCTAAGTACAGCCTATAAAAGCCCATTCAACTCAGTCATCTCGTTGGAATGGGCTAAGTACGTAAACGTTGATAACATCACCACAGAGGGTTGTATTGAAAACTTGGTTTAGACGAGTGCATCTCGTGCTCGCCCTAGTAAGTGCCATTTTTATTGTGAATTTGAGTATTACTGGGGCATTTTTAGTGTTTGGCAAAGACATTCAAGCTTGGCTTAATCCCCAGTATTGGTCTGTGCCTGATAGCAGCATTGCAGATGTGACGACGGCGAATATGTCGACGGCCACTTTGCCAGTCAGCGAAATAGCCAAACGCATTCAGCAAATATCCTCCTCTGCTATTGTTTTTATCGAACACAGTGCGTCACCGTCACGAGCATGGCAGGTACGTCTTGCTGACAAAAGCTATGTAAGTATTAATCAATATAGCGGTGATGTTCTGTTGCACTACCAATATGATGAGACTTTTTATGGTTTCACGATGGCATGGCACCGCTGGTTACTTTACAGTGACGGCGACGCGCACCCCTTAGCATTACTTCCTCCCCTTGCCTCATTAATCTTATGCATAGAACTGCTGCTAGGATTTTATCTTTGGGTCAGGCCTAAAAATCGCTTCAAACGACTCAAGGTTAAATGGAAAGCCAAGAATAAAATTAGATTTATGCAACTGCATAATGTGTTGGGTGTATACAGTTTGATACCGCTCTTCCTTATTGCATTGAGCGGTCTGGCCTTTTATTTTAAAGATGCCACACAACACCTCGTTGAAACATTGACTCTCTCGGCCATTCAAAGCCCTGAAAATATAATCCTAGCCAATACAATGCCGATAGATCCGCAGCCCATGGCGTCACAAACCGACCTATTAGCACACTATAAATTGGATAAAGCAGTCGCCTCAGCCAATACAGCACTGACCGACGCGTGGGTCTATCGCGTGTATTTACCACAATCAGTACTAGATCCGGTCAAGGTCAGGCTACGCATGCCTGATGAAAGTCATGCTTATAGTTACAGCTGGTCAAACCCCTATACAGGAAACGTTATAAACAGTTTTGATGCCAGTCAGACTTCTTTGGCAACCCGCGTATGGAATTTTAAATACGCATTTCATATAGGTGACTTTATCGCCTTACCCGTCAAATTTTTGTGGCTGTTTTTAAGTCTGCTACCGATTTTTTTTGTCGCCTCGGGGGGCTACTTATTTATCAAGCGTCATTCACAAGCAAAATCAGTCCCCCGTAAACGAAGACCAACTCACACATCAATCAACCGGTAACTATTATACCTTTTATGAAATATTTTCTAATTCAGCGCCTAGATCGTTATGTGTTTGCTCATCTGTCTTTAGTTTCCCGTGATCACTTAATCAGTGCCAAGCCACGTCATTCATGACCTCAAACTTAAATTCATAGCCTTTACCCTATTTGGCACATCACCTGCTTTACATGTATTACATCGAGTACTTATTGACTCACTTGTTGGGGTAATTTAAGTCGCGGAAAACGAAGTAAACTAGGAGGACATTATGTCTCAGGAATTACGTGAAAAAATGTGGAAATCCATGGCCGATAGTCCAGTTGTCATGCTTGGGTTAAACAACTCAAAGGAGCATAGCGAGCCAATGTATGCCCAACTTGATAAAGACGCTAACAGCGCTTTTTGGTTTTATACCACTAAAACTAATCGCTGCGCTGCCGGTGGCGCAGCAATGGCACAGTTTTCCAGTAAGGATCACAAATTGTTCGCCTGCATCTCAGGCAATTTGGTAGAGGAAACCGATCCTAAGGTAGTCGATAAATATTGGTCAAAACATGTGGCAGCTTGGTACAAAGACGGTCGTGATGATCCATCCCTTAAAATGATGCGCCTGGACCTGAATGATGCCGAAGTCTGGCATGCAGATCCAGATTTCAGCGCTATAGTTAATCTCACTTTTGGCGGTAAAATCAAGCCTGAAAAAATGGGTGAACATCAGAAAGTCCCATTGTAAACCAAGTAAACGCAGAAAAGGTCGGCACTCAAGCCGGCCTTTTCGTTATTTTACGGGTTGATGTTAAGTCGTATTTATCTACTGCCCCATCAACCCTAAAGAACATTTTTCTTTAATCTCCAAACAGGCTGAGCATAGTATTTAAGCCTACGCTTGGGATAGCGCTACTCACCGCAGCGCAATTTCTAGAGGCCATGTGGCATAGAAATCAAACCTACTTCAAACGTGTTACCCAACCATTGAACACCGTATAACCGCTTGCGTTATAACGATATACGACGTTAGGTTTATAATAGATTGGGCGGCTGTACCGCAGTCCGATTTAAATAAAAATTCACTTAATTTAAACCTTTCACTCTGTCCCCTCGACTTATTCACTGATGAACACTTATTCAATCGGGAACGAAAATGGACACGCCAATCACTGGACAAAGGACCACTAACGGTATCGCGGATACCAGTGCACAAGATATAAGCATAACGAAAAAGCAGTCTCACAAGCCTTATTGGATCGCAGCAACCGTTACCGCCATTATAATTGCCCTGTATTGGGTAATGGCACCTACCATCAACAGTTGGCAATCATCCGATATCAGCATATCCGCTCAACGTATTCATTTAGGTAAAGTTTTGCGCGGCGATCTTGTTCGCGACTTGTCGGTTCAGGGTCGCGTGGTTGCGGCCATTAGTCCCCGCTTATACAGTCCGGCGCAAGGCACCATAAACCTATTGGTTGATGCAGGCGACACTGTACGCCAAGACCAAGTGCTGGCCAGTATCGATAGCCCAGAACTCACCAATGAATTACAGCAAGAAGAATCGAGCTTACAAAAATTCAAAATGGAACTCGACCGCCAACGAATTCAATCGAAGAAACAAGCCTTAGAAAACCAAAAATCGGTGGATCTCGCCCAAGTGGCATTAGTCGCAGCACAACGTGAAAAACGCCGAGCAGATAAAGCGATTAGCACCCAGTCCATCAGCCAAATCGACTTTGAAGAAGCCCAAGATAATTTAGAAAATGCCAAATTAGTATTTAGACATGCCCAACAGGATGCCGATTTAAGCAAAGAAAGCCTCGCCTTCGAAGTACAGTCAAAACAGTTATTGGTGGAACGCCAAGCGCTGATGGTCAGTGATTTGTCACGCAAGGTAGACGAGCTTGATATTCGCTCCCCCGTCAGCGGCATTGTCGGTAATCTTGCTGTCGCGCAGAAAAACCAAGTGGCGAAAAACCAAGCTATTCTGAGCGTGGTGGACTTGTCTGAGTTTGAGCTTGAAGTCGGTATACCCGAGAGTTATGCAGATGATTTAGCCATCAATATGCCAGCCATTGTCAGTATTAATGGCAATGAACATCAGGCTATCTTAGTGACCATTTCACCTGAAATTGCGAACAACCAAGTGACAGGTCGGGTACGTTTCGTCGACAAGAACGAACGAGGAGAATTGCTAACACAACCTGAAGGGTTGCGTCAGAATCAGCGCCTTAGCACGCGTATTTTGATGGAAAAACGCCCTGATGTGCTAATGCTCTCCCGTGGGCAATTTTTAGAAAGTGACGCCGGCCGTATCGCTTATGTAGTTGAAGGGAACATGGCCAAGCGCACCGATATCATTACCGGCGCGCGCAGCCTTGCAAACGTGGAAGTTGTCTCTGGTTTATCCGCGGATCAGCAGGTGATTATATCAAGCACTGAACAATTCAATGGCGCCCAAACAGTGCTCATTACCCAGTAATACACAGGCATAAATACGCCTCAGCGCAGATGCGCCATATGACAACACTCCATGCTGATGAAATGAGACGTTACGCTTCGCAGCTAATTTAGGGAAATACCATGCTAAATATGACCGACATTAAAAAAATATATCGTACCGATGCTATTGAAACCCACGCATTACGTGAATTTAATTTACAGGTTGACGAGGGCGATTTTGTGGCAGTAACAGGTCCGTCTGGCTCGGGTAAAACCACCTTTTTAAATATCGCTGGGCTACTGGAAACGTTCGAAGAAGGTCGCTTTGAACTTGACGGTGTAGACATTAGCAATCAAAACGATGCCGCCAGAAGTCGTTTGCGCAATCAAAAAATTGGCTTTATTTTTCAAAGCTTCAATCTGATCCCAGACTTAAATTTATTCGACAATGTGGACGTGCCTTTACGTTATCGCGGCTTTAATCGCCAAGAACGTAAGAAGCGCATTGAACAAAGCCTTGAAATGGTCGGGCTCGCTAAACGCATGAAGCACCTTCCCGCGCAGTTATCCGGCGGTCAACAGCAGCGCGTAGCCATTGCACGTGCATTGGCGGGTGAGCCACGTTTTTTACTGGCAGATGAGCCAACCGGCAATCTAGACAGCAGCATGGCGCAAAGTGTGATGGCGTTACTCAAAGAAATCAATGCCAAGGGCACGACCATCATCATGGTGACTCACGACACCGAGCTCGCCGCTCAAGCCAAACGCAATATTCACGTACGTGATGGCAGAGTCAGCGAAAGCACTGGGGAGCAAATAATATCGACCTCAAATAGCGATGTTACTCCCTTGTCATCGGTAAACGCGGTTTCAGCGCAGGGTCGTTAAGGAAAGCACATGTTTAATTATTATCTCAAATTAGCGTTTAAGAGCTTTAAACGTAATCCTATTTTAACGGGGTTGATGGTGGCAGCTATTGCATTAGGAATTGGCGCAAGTATGACTACGGTCACCGTCAATTACTTGATGTCAGCGGATCCCATACCCAGTAAAAGCGGGCAGTTATTTCATGTCCAAGTGGATAGTTGGGATCCAAACAGAGGGTTTAACGATGAGCCAAACACACCCCCTAATCAACTAACGTGGACAGAAGCCAAAAATCTGATGTCCGCGAACAAAGCCTATCGCCAGAGCGCCATGGCGAAATCTGGGGCCATTATTGAGCCAAGCAATGGCGATATCAGCCCTTTTGAAGCATCGATACGCTTAGCGTTTAAGGATTTTTTCCCCATGTTTAACGTACCATTTAAATACGGTAACGCCTGGGATCAAAAAGCAGACGATGATCGACAGATGGTGGTCGTACTGAGTAAAGACATTAACGACAAAGTGTTTGCTGGGCAAAACTCCGTTGGCAAGAGCATTATCATAGGTGGAAAATCATTTCGGGTCATTGGCGTACTGGCGAGCTGGCAACCCTTACCCAAATTTTATGATGTGAACAATGGCGCATTTGACGAACCAGAAGAGCTCTTTATGCCATTTTATTTAAAACAAGAATTGGAACTGCCTAATTGGGGCAATACGAATTGCTGGAAAACCCCTGACGGTGAGGGATTTGCCGCCTTCTTACAATCCGAATGTATTAACTTTCAAATGTGGGTCGAGCTGCCAACGCTGCAAGACAAACAAGCGTATATGGCGTTTTTGAATAACTACGTGAACGACCAAAAAGAGTTAGGCCGCTTCCCTCGCCCCTTAAACAATCAAATACTAAATGTTATGCAATGGATGGACGATCAAGATGTCGTTGCCGACGATGCACAGATCATGATGTGGCTGTCATTCATGTTTTTACTCGTTTGCTTACTTAATACGATTGGCCTACAACTGGCTAAATTTAGTGCGAAATCTGCAGAAATTGGCCTGCGCAGAGCCGTTGGAGCAACCAAGGGTGATCTCTTTTTCCAATACACGATTGAAACCGCCGCGGTCGGTATTGCGGGAGGGATCCTGGGATTAGGCTTGGCGTTTCTAGGATTAGTAGGAATACGTCGGTTGTATGGCGATGTGCTGAACGATCTCGCCAGTTTAGACGCCACCATGATTACGCTCGCATTGTTATTGTCATTGCTCGCAAGTGTGTGTGCCGGTTTATACCCAACGTGGCGCGCGTGTAATATTGCCCCTGCCAGTCAGCTTAAAAGCCAATAAGGATAACCTTGTGACATATTCAAGCACTCCCTCATTTTTTACTGAAAATTGGGAAATAGGTCCTATTTTTAGAACGTTACTGCGCAACAAGGTCGGCGCCATGCTTATTGCCCTGCAAATTGCATTTACCATGACGATTGTGGTTAACGCGATTTATATCATTGTCGAGCGCAGTGAAAAAATGCAACGTCCGAGCGGAATTGATGAAGCAAACAGTTTTTTCATATCCAGCGTCGGCTTTAGCCATGATTATAATGGTCTTGTGAGCACGCAAGAAGATTTAAACCTCATTCGCTCCCTAAATGGTGTGGTTGACGCCATACAGATCAATGCAGTGCCATTGAGTGGCAGTGGCTGGTCGATGGGACTGAAAACCAAACCAGGAGCAGAGTTTGATGGTACAGGTACTGCCGTGTATATGGTGGATGAACACGCTTTGAACGCGCTAGATGTAGCCCTAGTGGCAGGCGAAAACTTCTCGGCAACTGATATTCAAGTGCGCGCTTCTAGCCAAACCCATTGGCCAGATAAAATCATTATTACGCTGGCAATGGCAAATCGGTTATTTCCTAATAATGGCTTAGCGGCCGTGGGGAAAACGGTATACATCAATGATATCGAGCCCATCATTATCACTGGCATTATCGATAAACTCCAGGCTCCTTGGGTGGGCTGGGATAACGTTGAAAACGTGATGTTAACCCCTGAGATACGCGATGCAAAATCCAGTGGTTATTTCATTCGGTCTGAGCCAGGTGAGCGCGACCGCCTCATGACCCAAGTCGAAAGCGCGTTAGCAAAAAGTAACCCAGGGCGGATCGTTAAAGACCTGCGCAGTATTGACGAAACCCGCCTGCGCGCCTATCGCGACAACAGCGCCATGATCAGTATTCTTATTACCGTCATGGTGATCTTAGTGATTGTTACTGGTTTGGGCATTGTCGGGCTGGTTAGTTTCAGTGTCAATCAGCGTAAAAGACAAATTGGTACACGCCGGGCACTCGGGGCAAGTCAACAAGCCATTGTGCGCTACTTCATGCTTGAAAACTTACTAATCAGCACCGCAGGGGTGTTACTCGGAGCACTATTAACGGTGGGTTTAAACATAGTGCTGGTCGACGCGTTTAGTCTTACCCCTATCGCCTGGTATTATATTCCTCTTGGTATGTTAGCGCTTTGGTTAGTGGGCCAGTTAGCTGTGTATGGCCCCGCCAAGAAAGCCGCGAGCATACCGCCAGCGCTTGCCACAAGGAGTGCGTAAAGCCACATTTACCCCTATCGCCCTCCCCCAAGCAACATTATGACCAGTGTCACCTTAAAAGAGGGTGCCACTGGCTTAATTTTTATAGGCTATTAATGATTTACACTTTTTCTTTACCTTGCTTTTAAAACGGTAAATACGCGATGATGTGCCCCTTCAACTATTCTATTCGTTACTTTTTCTGCCATCAGAACCACGCCCATTGCCTAATGGATAAATATGCGTTTTCCATGCGTTTTGAGCTCGACCCTAGATGGGAATATTTCAATTACGGAAATCATCGGTACGATTGATAAAGTGGCATCAAGAAAAGTATTCAATAACTAGAAGAGACAGATACGCCAACTCGACAGCGCGTACTTGAGATTAACGACACATTAATAGAAAAATGGGTAAGCGCCAATAATCGCTCCCATCTTGTATTTGTTGTGGTATGGACAAGCGCAGATTAAGCGTTTCACCCTTCAGCAGTACTTGACCAATAACCTCAAAAAGATACTATTGCCCTATATTCTGCGCCAAAAGAAGCTATGCACTGGCTGTATCAACAGGGTTTTCATTAGGAGCAAAAAACAGTGTTTTTGCGTCATTAATGCTTGAATAATTTATCTGGTTTCGGTACATTGCCTCCGTCTTAGGGGAGTAGCCCGCTCATGTTTTATGAGTGAGACTGTCAACATACTTGAGCCCTCACGGCTTATGGCAGTTTCGTACTAACGCAATCATTTGTGAGTGATTAGTATCGGCAAGACCTAAGGTAAATAGCGCCCCAAATGCGGGAGGCGGCTATTTGCCTTTGGTTAAGTATCCCGCTCGAGAATCTAAATGGACGCCTTTTTTACCTCAACACTTACCGTTACCCTCGCCGAAATGGGCGATAAAACTCAATTGCTTTCCTTGTTACTTGTGACACGTTTACAAAAACCTTGGCACATAATTGCGGGGATTTTAGTCGCGACCATTTTAAATCACGGCATGTCCGCTTGGTTTGGTGCATGGCTGAGTCAATTTTTGACCAGCGAATTAGGCGTCATTATTATCAATGCTAGCTTTATCGCCGTGGGTTTGTGGTTATTGATCCCAGATAAAGACGACGCCCCCAATACCACTTTGGACAAATATGGCGCGTTTGTTGTGTCTTTAGTCCTGTTCTTCATTGCTGAGATTGGCGATAAAACACAAATTGCCACTGTGTTATTAGCCGCTCAATATCAATCATTGTTGTGGGTCACCTTGGGCACCACTTTGGGTATGTTGTTGGCCAATGTTCCTGTGGTATTTGCGGGTAATTATTTAATGAAGCGGATCCCATTTGCTCTAACACGCGCCTTAGCGGCGTTAGTATTTGTTGTTATCGGTGTATATGGCCTCGTTACCCAGTTTCAATAAAATCTAGCTAGCTATAGGAAATAAATTAAGAAATGTTTTGTTATCATTAATGCCTCTCTTTTGCAGGCGATAATGATTATAATGTGCCCCATTGTTCAACGAGGTTAAGTGCTAGAAATGAAGTTTATTGTTAAGTTTATCCGTGAAGCGTTAGGTCGATTGATTATTTTAGTAGATTTAATCACCCGCCCCCGTAAGCAAAAACGTAGTCCCCAAGAGCAAGCAAAGGTAGAAGAAGAAATAAGTCACTATGCGCTTTACCAATTTTATGCCTGTCCATTTTGTGTGAAAACACGCCGAGCTTTACATCGTTTAAACTTACCCATGCAAAAGCGCAATGCAAAAGAAGGTTCAGAGCATCGTGCGGCTTTACTAAGCGGCGGTGGTGCAGTAAAAGTGCCTTGTTTACGTATTCAAAAAGACGGCCAAGACACCTGGATGTATGAATCCTCTGAGATCATAAAATTTCTTGAGCAGAAGTTCGCTTAAAAGTAGCAAAATAAAAATCCGAGAAAAAAGCCGGGGCTAATAGTATTAACCCCGGCTTTTTTGTGCCTATTCGTTAATGCGTAGGTGTATTTACCCAATGCATACGTGGCGAATAAGCCAGCATAAGCGGAATGTCATTTCATAGAATAAGGCCCATCAATTATTACGCTGTATTTCGTTAGTCTCGCCCAAACAACCGATAACACGTTAAAACGTAAACGGTGATGCGCGGTGAAAAATTGATTTATATCCAGAAGTGAACCTTAAGATTTTCCTTCACCTTGATTGTGCTATTAAATGGGTTTACCCATGAAAATATAGCTCTGGGGATAACGGCAAGGGTTTATAAGCTATGGTTAAGATAACTGAAATTTAGGGCGGCACATTATGGTTAACGTCAAAAGGATCGTGCTGGATGTACTCAAACCTCATCAGCCTAATGCCCTTGAGTTTTCGCAGGCCATTACTGAGGCTGGTATCGATTATCGCGTTAAATTAGTGGTAATTGACGTAGATGAAAATACCGAAACAGTTCAAGTTGAGCTTAAAGGTAACGCAATTAATTTTAACGCTGTCCAATCTGCTATTACCAATATGGGTGGTTCGATTCACAGTATTGATGAGGTTGAAGTGCATAATGAAACCATGGTCAATTAATATTTTATGAGTTTGTTTAGGCAGGCTCTGTTCTTGCTCGATATCACCCGCTCGCAAGGAATAGTGCGTCGTTATTTTGTTGTCAATGGCTTTGATGGCGCACTGACGATGCTTGGGTTGATCATGGGCTTTATTGTCAGTGAGCCGGTCGATTTATCCATGATTCTTAGCGTCTGTTTAGGCGCTGCTATCGCTTTGGGCATGAGCGGTATCAGTAGCGCTTATATCAGCGAGTCAGCAGAACGAAAGTATGCTTTGGGAAAGCTAGAAAGGGCAATGATCAGTGATCTTCATGGCAGTGCTCACGGTGTTGCATCACGCTGGGTCCCCCTGTTAATTGGACTCGTTAATGGCTTGGCACCGCTGATTATTTCACTGCTAATATTGTTACCTTTGTGGCTGGCACATGCGGGCGTCAACTTTCCTTTTCCCCCCCTTTATGCTGCTAGCTTTGTTGCACTCCTACTGACGTTTTTATTAGGGGTTTTTCTCGGCCGAATATCGGGTGTAACCTGGTTACGAAGTGGCATCCAGACCTTATTGGTTGCACTGATAACCGCTTCGCTTATTTACTTCTTGGCCGGAAATTAACATGTCAACATTCAAGTGGCACAATTTATCACCCGCTGATGTTCTGCAGCAGCTTGGATCATCGCTCTGTGGCCTATCAACAGAGGAAGCCAAAAAACGTCTGGCCGAATATGGCCCCAACGCGCTTGTCGAAAAAAAGCGACGTTCTCTGTTGTTTATTTTACTCGGTCAGTTCTCTGACTTTATGATTGTTGTGCTGCTTGTGGCGGCACTCATTTCGGGATTTATTGGTGAGCTGCAAGATACCGTGGCTATTTTGGTGATCGTGTTACTGAATGCGATCATCGGCACGGTACAAGAATTTAGAGCAGAACAAGCAGTAGCAGCGCTACGAAAAATGGCCGCACCAGATGCGCATGTATTACGTGATGCACATGAAGTTACGATAGACGCAGCAGAACTGGTGCCCGGTGATGTAGTGATGCTCGAGGCAGGAAATTTAGTACCTGCTGATTTGCGGTTATTGGAGGAAGAAGAGCTTCAAATCGATGAATCGGCATTGACCGGTGAGTCACATGCAATAGAAAAACAAATAGCGTCTTTAGCTGATCCTGAGTTGCCTATAGGCGACCGTTTTAATTTAGTGTTTAAAAGCAGCATGGTTACACGTGGCCGCGGCAAGGGCGTGGTGGTTGCCAGTGGAATGGCGACACAGATAGGCCAAATTGCGGGACTACTGCAAGACGAGGCGAGCGCTAAAACCCCCTTGCAGACCCGGTTGTCTCGCTTTGGCCGTTACCTTGCTTTAGCCGTGCTGGCAATATGCATGCTGGTGTTTGGCGCAGGTTTATTACAAGGGCAGCCCATATTACTGATGTTTTTAACCGCGGTGAGTTTGGCTGTTGCAGCGATACCTGAAGCCCTGCCAGCAGTAGTGACCATTTCACTTGCTTTGGGTGCACGTAAGCTCATCCGTCATAACGCTTTGGTGCGTAACTTACCCGCGGTGGAAACCTTGGGGTCAGTTACTTACATCTGCACCGACAAAACAGGTACCTTGACACAAAATGTTATGACCGCTGAGTTATTTTTCGTTGCAGGCGAAACATTCGAGTCATTGCCTGAGTCAGGCGCTAACAGTCCAGGGACAGAACTGGGATATGCCATGGCACTGAACAATGACATCACCGTTAAAGATGATAAACCCGCTGGTGAGCCTACTGAACTGGCCCTGTTTGAAGCAGCTCAAAGTGCTGGTTTTGACAAGTTTGTCTTAGAGCAACAGAAGCCGCGCTTAGCCGCTATCGCCTTTGATAGTGAGCGAAAACAGATGACAACCTTGCATCAAACATCTGACGGGGTAACTGGATTTATTAAAGGAGCGCCGGAACGGGTACTACAACAATGTACCCAAAGTTTGGGCAACGATAGCGTCACGAAATTTGACATTGCGGATGTGCTGGCTGAGGCGGCACAGTTGGCAAATAAAGGTTACCGCGTACTGGCATTTGCAAAACGTGAGTTCAATGGATTACCCGAGCCACTGAAGGCAGAAACGGTGGAGCGTGAGCTAATATTTTTAGGGCTGGTGGCGTTAATTGATCCCCCCCGACCTGAAGCGTCCCAAGCGGTAACTGATTGTCTAACCGCGGGAATTATTCCTGTCATGATCACAGGCGATCACCCCGGAACCGCGATGGCCATTGCACAGCGCCTCGGCATTACTGATGACGAGCAAGCGATGTTAAGCGGTGATGAACTAGCAAAGATACCCGATAAAAAATTCTCTCAACTCGTTGAAACAATACGAGTCTATGCCAGAGTAGATCCTGAACAAAAGTTACGCATCGTGAAAGCGCTACAGGCCAAGGGCGAATTTGTCGCTATGACGGGAGATGGCGTGAACGATGCCCCAGCATTGAAGCGTGCGAATATTGGTGTGGCCATGGGTCAAAAAGGAACCGATGTGGCACGAGAAGCGTCAGATATGGTATTGCTGGATGATGATTTTTCATCGATCGTGCGAGCGATACGTTCTGGGCGGCGCATATTCGACAATATTCGTAAGTTTATTAAGTACACCATGAGTTCCAACTCTGGTGAAATATGGACGTTGTTTCTCGCCCCATTTCTCGGGTTGCCTATTCCTTTACTGCCTATCCATATTTTGTGGATCAACTTAGTGACCGATGGCCTTCCGGGTCTTGCATTAACAACCGAGCCTGCCGAGCCGGGAATAATGAAACGGGCCCCTCGCCCACCACATGAGAATATTTTCTCTCATGGCATGTGGCAACATATTATATGGGTCGGATTATTTATTGGTGGCATATCGCTTGCGACTCTAGCCTGGGCGCTTTCTCGCGACGTGGCATACTGGCAAACAATGGTCTTTACCGTATTGACGGTATCTCAGTTGTTTCATTCTCTAGCGGTACGCAGCGAGAGTGCGTCCTTGTGGCGAGTTGGTCTGCTAAGTAATCTGCCGATGCTCGGGGCATTTATACTCACGCTATTCTTGCAGTTGGTGGTGATCTATACGCCGGCGTTCAACACCATATTCCACACACAGCCTCTACCCATGCTAGATCTCGCAGCTTGCCTGTTTATTTCTTCTCTTATTCTGTTTGCGGTCGAGATTGAAAAATGGCTAATGCGCCGCGGGATCATATATGAGCAATAATTGGGTTTTAAATGGCGTAATTAGAGGCCTATAGTGCGCGGCGCATGTTTAAGCCTAATCAGACAAAATCCATTAGTTAGATATGCACCGCTTCGTTATATGTGGTACTTGAATGACGTAGATGTAACGGAAAACGCCCCTTTAATCACATAAATAGGAACAAGCGTAGAAAGTAAGTATCACACGCCCCCCAAAAGTGCGTGTTTAGCATCGGGTCAGGCTGCAAATTTAAGAAAAGAGTGGCTTGTATCAGAGTGACGAATGGGTCAGCATAAAAGGTCGGATTGGTAAGGACTTGCTGCAATGCGCAACCCAAAGAATAAATACAACCTCAATCAGATAGATAATATTCAACCGTGGAAACCACTCGTAATTTTTTAATATGTGGGTTGTTACGATCCCGAGCGCTAATACTAAACTGGCCTTGCGAGGCGCGTTTAATCTTGCCTAATAAACTCTTTGAATCCTTCGCAAATTTCTGGGCGACTTCACGGGCTTTGGTGGTTGCTTCTTCGATCATCTTGGGTTTCACTTCATTTAATCGCGTGAAAATATACTCAACATTGGCCTGATAATTATTTTGATTGAGCACAATGCCTTTTTTACCCAATTCGGTTAATTGTTCCATCACGCCACGCACAAGATCAATATTACTCGAATACACAGTGACCGTTTGCACCGCGGTAAAACGAAAAGTTGGAGTCGCATTACCACCATACTGCTGAGCGGATTTATCTGTAATGGCGGCAGCCGATACACTGATGTCGGTCTCGGCGATACCCCGCTCTTCTAAAAATTCAGAAATCAACGCGGTATTACTTTCTATGGACGCGTAAAGTGATTCAAGGGAGTTATCAGCCACGGTATATTGAATCGGCCAAATGACGATATCAGCAGGATATTCCTGTTCAGATAATCCTTTTACAGTAACGCTGCGCTCGAACTGGCGATACTCAATGACCGAATGGCTGATTTGATACCCAAGAGCAACCAGCCCTGCGCACAAAAACGCACCTAAAATTAACGCTGGGCCTTTACCTTGAGTCGCCATAATTCACTCTATTTTTAAACATGCTTAGGCTAAAAGTGACGCTGCTTGTTTAAGTTTTCAAACACAACAATCAATAGTGTGGCAATAGGACCGACAAACAAAGAAACAATAAACCATATCAGTCCATTTCGGCCCTTACCTTGTGCCAAACCGGCGTTAATCAATGCGAGTGTAAACCAGCCGACAAAATAGGAGCTAGTATTGGCGATGGATTCGAATTCCGACATATATATCCTTGAAAATATTAAAAAATAGCGTGCAATTTGGCTTTCAATAACTAGCTTATCAAACCCTATTGAATCATGCTTCTTTTTTAACGCTTGTAACGTCTTGTTCAGCGCAGCACACGTAAAAAAGCAAGCCTAGCACTAAGTGCTGACTTGCTTTTGTTTCGCGTTTTATTGCCCAGCCCTGAATTTGCACTGGAGCAATAGTAGGCGCTATAGTTGGGTCGTATAACCAAGCATCACATAGGCTATGCCCTTAGCGCTTGCCCGGGCCCTCGATTTGTTTAGAAAGATGCACTGCCCCACAACCAAAATTTATCGGTATCTTGTATGCCGCTGTCTCCTGAGTAGGCCGCATACTTAATACCTGCTGCATAACCACCGGTAAATTTTCGCACATAGCTAACGTCTATTTCACTGCCTAGATCATCGATCACATCACTTTCTTCGTCGGCGCTAAAGTCATGATACACCACACTCCATCCGCCGCCGGCTAATTTGCCCGCTACGGTTACGTTCACATCCACAAGGCCCTGAGCGGGTGTATTAAGGAACATGTCAGCCCAGCCGTTAAATTTGTGCAAGGTAGCAAGAGGGGTGGAAAAACCATACTGACCATCATCTGAACCCAACGACTCATAACCGAGTTTTACGGTCACTGCGGAAAGTTTGACACCTGCTTCAAGCATTAAATAATCTGCATCAAAGTCAGTGGTATCCGTTTCACTACTTTGGGTGGCATATTCGGCACCATACAATATTGTTGTGTCTGCAAGTTTGCCGCTACCATTGAAACTTACGCCATAGGTATCAAGAGAATTATCCGTTTCATTATCCACTTCCAGTAAATAACTGTATCCTACAAACGTACCAACGGATGTTTTGTAAGATGCGTTGATAAGATGATCTTTACTATCAAGATCGGCGTCTTCGCCGAAAATACGATTACGTTGTGTAAGGTAGGCATAATTTAAGGTGAGCGCTTTACTTGGTGCGTATTTAACGCTAACCCCATCGAAGGTTTGTCGATCTTGGCGCCACCCAACGTGCCCGACAAATCGGTGGCTGTCCATAGCGATCACCTGCCGGCCAAATCTCGCTGTCAAACTCTCGTTTTGATATTGTACATAGCCCTGATCTAACTCAGTATGCTCAGGATCGGCGATAACAGAATATTGCCCTAGGTTATAGCCACTAGGCCCGACAGTGTAATCTCCCTCACCTAATACAATACGCGTATCTTCCACTTCAATTTTGGCTGAGAAACCTTTAAAGCTGCCGGTGGTATAGCCTAGCAACGTGCGCAGCGTTAAGGCATTGGCATCGTTAGTATCTTGCTCAACATTCTCATAACGCAAACGCAAATCGACTGCGGCAGTTCCGTCTTTCAGCGCTTGAGTAATACTTTGTTCGGCTTGGACTTGACCGATACTCGCACCGGCACATAACAGACCAATCATTAGGGCTAATTTTGATTTATTTTTATTATTAAGTTTCGTGTGTGCGATCATGTTGCTTCCTTAATTCAGAGTTTATAATTTGTTTTTTTGGCCCTTTTCATTGGCCTAATTGTTATTTTTATTCAGCGGTTTTCCCGCGAGGTAATTTACATCTCGCGTTGCTTAAACACATATCGATCAAAGCCGTAGGCGTGACGCAAAGCCTCTCTCTTATCGCGCCCTACGCTACGTTTTCTTGCACACCTTTTGCCCCATCTTGTGATTTTTTACGATGGGCCGCGACCGATTCAACTTTGCGCTGTTTTTCATACAGGAAGGTCAGTACGTCATGGCGGTAATGGTTATATTGCGGGTTATCCGCTAGTGCTAAGCGGTCTCGGGGGCGCGGTAATTCTATATTGAGAACTTCACCGATGGTGGCCGATGGCCCATTAGTCATCATGACGATACGGTCGGATAATAAAACTGCTTCATCCACATCATGGGTGATCATCACTACGGTATTACCTAAATCAGCATGAATTTCCATTATTGAATCTTGTAAATGGGCCCGAGTGAGCGCATCAAGTGCGCCGAAAGGTTCATCCATCAATAATACTTTAGGCTCCATGGCCAGTGCCCTAGCAATACCGACCCTTTGTTTCATACCACCGGATATCTCAGCCGGCAGTTTGTCCACCGCATGACTCATATGAACGAGTTCTAAATTATGTTCAATCCAGTCGCGCATTTCAGCTTTACTGCGCCCTTTACTGGTTTGCTTAACAGCCAGCTCTACGTTCTTATAAGCTGTTAACCAAGGTAAGAGTGAGTGATTTTGAAAAACCACGGCACGCTCAGGGCCCGGTTCGTTGACTTCTTGCCCATCTAGAATAACGCCTCCTTTCGTCGCCTTATGCAAGCCGGCAATAATGTTTAATACCGTTGACTTTCCGCATCCTGAGTGGCCAATAAGAGAAATAAATTCGCCTTTATTGATCCGTAAATTTACGTCCGTTAACGCGGTAAACGGTCCTTTAGGTGTCGGAAAATCAATGCCCACCTGTGTCAGTTCTAAATGATGTTTTGCCGTCATTGTCGATTACCTTTCGTTACGTATTCTGTTTCAGTTCAAACAAGTTCATTTTGCCGTGCACTTTTAAAGTTCAGCATGCGTCTTATCGCAGTACCGCACCTTTATCCCAGCTCACACGCTTTTGTAGCAACAACATCAGTTGGTCTAACGCAAAACCAATTAGCCCGATGGTCAACACAGCTACCATAATTCTGGCTAATGATTCAGAGCTACCATTTTGAAATTCATCCCATACAAACTTGCCCAAACCTGGGTTCTGAGCGAGCATTTCAGCGGCTATTAACACCATCCAACCAATGCCGAGTGACAGACGCAATCCGGTAAAAATCATCGGAATAGAAGACGGCATAACGATCTTCACAACATGGGTAAATGGCCCTAATCTAAGCACCTTACTCACATTTAATAAGTCGCTATCAATACTTGACACACCTACAGCGGTATTGATCAGCGTTGGCCAAAGGCAACACAAAGAAACAGTCACGGCTGAGGTGATGAATGATTTAGAAAACATCGGATCGTCGCTCACATAAACCGCGCTAACCACCATAGTAACTAAGGGTAGCCACGCAAGAGGTGAAACGGGTTTTAGTAATTGAATCAACGGATTAATAGCCGCATATGAGGCTTTGCTTAAGCCACAAATGATACCCACGGGCACCGCAATAATTGAGGCCATCAAGAAGCCCACGGTAACGGTGTATAAGCTGGTCCAGATTTGATCAAAGAAAGTCGGAGGCCCAGTAAATGCCCTAATGGTGGGGTGATAGCTTGGGTCTTTTAAGGTACGCGCGGCATTGCGTTGATCTTGGCGCTCATAGAATGCGTCAGCTTTATTCCGTTGGGCAAAATGCTCGTCAATCAACACCTGAGATTGTGTTAGTACTGCACTGGGCCCCGGAAACTTGCCCAATGAAGTATCAATATTTTTTGCTAATACAGCCCACAGTCCAAGAAATATGAGGATCCCGAGCATTGGCAACAGCGCATCTTTTAGCAGTGAAGACACCGAACTAAGATTTATGCGTTTAACTGGCGTTAATATTAGCGACGCAGCTTGTGCTCTAGACATAATATTTTCCTTTTTGCTTTTGACTATGGCTAAGCAAAAAACTGCTCAGCCACTTCGCTTTTAGTTAAATTTTAGTGTCGCCTTTAAGACCAATCTCAAATTTTTCAAGATAGGCATTTGGCTGAGTACCGTCATAAACAATGTTGTCTATAAAGTGCTTTTGTGGCTTCTTAAAACCAGATTCGCTGGCAAATTCAGGGAAGTCACTTGCGCTAGCTTTGCCCTCGCTAATTAAAGCCTTAGCTGCCTCTGCATAGATGTCAGGACGATAGACTTGCTTAGCGATATTTTGGTACCAACCATCTGGCTTTTGCTCACTAATTTGTCCCCAACGACGCATTTGCGTTAAGTACCAAATAGCATCACTGTAATAGGGATAAGTTGCGTTATGGCGGAAGAATACGTTGAAATCCGGCACAGCTCGCTTGTCACCCTTTTCATATTCAAAAGTACCGGTCATACTATTGGCAATCACCTCAGCGTCAGCGCCCACGTATTGACTTTTAGCCAGAATTTTTACAGCTTCAGGGCGGTTAGCATTATCTTTTTCATCTAACCACATTGCCGCTCTGATCATCGCTTTTACCACCCGAATGTGGGTGTTTGGGTTTTCTTCAGCCCATTGTTTACTGACACCAAAAACTTTCTCTGGGTTGTCTTTCCAAATCTCATAATCGGTGACCACAGGAACACCAATACCTTTAAACACAGCTTGTTGATTCCATGGTTCGCCTACGCAGTAACCATAAATGGTACCCGCTTCCATTGTGGATGGCATTTGTGGAGGCGGTGTCACTGACAATTGAGCATCGGCATTAATAAGGCCTTTTACGTCGTTGTTAGGCCCATAGAAACCAGGGTGTATGCCGCCGGCAGCTAACCAGTAACGCAGTTCATAATTATGGGTAGAAACGGGAAACACCATGCCCATTTTAAAAGGCTTGCCCTGTGCTTTATAACTGTCAACCACAGGCTTAAGCGCATCTGCTTTAATAGGATGTACGGGCTTTCCATTTTCATGGGGAATGTTGGGCTTCATTTGACGCCAAATATCATTCGAAACCGTAATCGCATTGCCATTTAAGTCCATGCTAAAGGCGGTAATTATATCGGCTTTGGTACCGTAACCTATCGTGGCGCCAAGTGGCTGTCCCGCCAACATATGGGCACCATCAAGTTGTCCGTCAATCACACGGTCAAGTAAGACTTTCCAGTTTGCCTGTGCTTCTAAGGTGACGTACAAACCCTCATCTTCGAAATACCCTTTTTCGTAGGCAATGGCCAATGGAGCCATATCAGTAAGCTTGATAAACCCAAATTTAAGTTCCTCTTTTTCAGGCCAGCCCAGTTCTTGGGCTGATACACTCTGGCTAATTAAAGAGGCTGTCACTAAGGTCGACATCACCGCAACACGAAGTGTTTTCTCGGCCAGCACAAGTGAATTTAACAATCTGTTTTTAGCCATTTCCTACTCCGAATTTTTTCCAAAAAAAAACCCACAACCATCCAAAATTTGGATCGTTGTGGGCTACATTGCCTCGCTGTAAATATGCCACATGGCAAAATTCACATTTATTTATGAATAAACACTTAGGCGTTAACGTATCTTTTGTTGTTTTTATAACTCATCTATTCACACATCAAAGATGACACACATTAACAATGTCAATTACGAATTTAATTATGCATCTAGAGTGCCATCTTTTATTTATTTTAAATATCAATGAGTTACATTTAAATCAATTTTATTTAAGTACGTTATCAAACTAATACAGTGCAATTATGCACTTGCTTTGTGCCACATGAATTGCGGCCCGCAGATAAGTTGCTTTAGGCTTTCCATAACATGAATAGAATAATGACTAGCTGTATCAGGCAAATTCCTTGATAGACTAATAGCGGGTTGCGTTGAATTAACGGTTGTTTCTGTATCGCTAACAACAAACGTTGATTAGGTTGAGATAAATCCATTAAAAACTCAGAAAATGCCTGATAGCGTAGTGCCGGATTCGGCTGCAAGGCTTTCTTCAAGGTCAAGTCTAACCATACAGGCAAGTCAGTTCTGTATTTGCTGACTGGCAGATATTCCCATTCATAATAAGCACTGGGAATATAATCCTGATAGCGGAAAGGTTTAAACGGTAAATGTCCCGTCAACATTTCATACACCACTGCCGCCACAGAAAACAGATCGCACTTATGGTCGCTGTTTTGAGTGAGTAAATATTCCGGTGCAATGTAATGCACTGAACCTACCGCAATGTTCTCTTGAGGCAAGGAATTCGTTTCGACTAGAGCGTTTACCAGAACAGTACCAAAATCGATAAGCTTTACTTCGCCATTATGATCCACCATAACATTTTCAGGTTTAACATCACGATGCACCATGTCTTTACGCTGCAATACGCGTAAGGCATCAACCAATGGCCGAATAATTCCCCGTACCTGCTCAATTGAAGGCAAAGGATTGTCTAACATCCATTGACGCAAAGTTTGCCCATCAATGAATTCGCATACGTGGTACATAAATTTCGCGTTATCAGGGCGTTTGTATATGCGCATCACGTTGTGATGTTTAATATGCTGACCTACCCACTCTTCGCGCAGAAATCCGCTCAAATATACCGGATCATCAACAAAGTTTTGTGAGGGGATCTTTAACCCATAGGTTTTACCGTCCACCTCATTAACGACTTTATACAAACTACTGCGAGTGCCGTTGAATAAGGTTTGTACCACCCGGTAGCCTTCTAACTTCATCCCGACCTCTAACGCCGGTGGCATCGCTAAGCGCATCAACTGTCGATAATGTTCGTCTAAGCTTGCATTGGGTAATTCTGTGATATGCACTAACAAGCACGTGACATTATCGTCACTTCCTGCGTTGAGCGCCGCAGCAACAATATTATTTGCCCGTTGTTCTAGGCTAACACTGGTGTCTTTGATGAATACCAGCAGTTCTTTATTCGATAAAAACTCATGGACACCATCTGAGGTAAACACAAAAATATCATCGCGCTCTAATTCGAGGGTACGAAAGTCTACGTCCAGGTGTGCTTCAATCCCCACCGCTCGGGTGAGCACATTTTTACCACCTTGGCGGGAGACATGATCAGTCGTCAGTTGCTCAAATTCGTTTTGTTGAACCCGGCTAATACGGCTATCACCAGAATGCAAAATAAAGCCAGAAGTCGACTTAAACACCATGCCGCTGAAAGTGGTGACCATCTGGCTATGACCACCATGTTCATAATCATGCTGCCCGTAACACCATCGATTGAGGCCTTGCAGTATTTTGCTGGACGCATGTTTAACGGTCCACGTTTGCGGGGTTTGATAATAATCTTGAATGAAGTTTGTCACGCACGTAATAGCGGCTTCACGGGCACGAGTACAGACACTAACACCATCAGCAATGGCGGCTACTGCACCTTTGGCGACTAAATCGGTGTCTTTCGGTAAGTAGGCGGCAAAGGCGTCTTGATTCTCTGCCTTTACCCCCGGACTGGAAAAACCGCCGAATGCTAACTTAAGTTTTTCCAATGTTTATTACTCATAACGGTAGATTGATACTTAGGTAACGTGGATCAATTCAACACTACCATCTTCGCGTACTTCCGTCATTGCACCCGACGGCTCTTTCATAAAGAACAGCGCAATAAATCCGATGACAGCGGTACACGCAATGACGGTAAAGAAGGTAGGGGTATCGACCAGTGAGTAAACTGTTAAATAGACGACGGCACCAACGTTACCGTAAGCACCGGTCATACCTGCTATCTGCCCAGTCAATCGACGCTTAATCAGCGGTACCACAGCAAATACTGCACCTTCTCCGGATTGCACGAAAAACGAACACGCCATTACAGCGATAACGGCTAACCATATAGGCCAACTTGAATCAATTAAACTCAAGCAAAAATAACCGATCGCTAAACCAGCGGTCAAAATAAGTAAAGTTTTTCTGCGACCAAAGCGATCAGAAATCATTCCACCGCCGGGTCTAGACATCAAATTCATAAATGCATACATACCCGCGAGTAAACCCGCCGTTGCCATACTTAATTCAAACGTTTCAGCAAAAAATGCCGGCAACATAGACACAACCGCTAATTCAGAACCAAACGTAGCGAAGTATAAAACGTTCAGCACTGCCACTTGTTTAAATGAATAACGATGCGCTTCGGGAACAGGGGTGACAAAGATATCTTTGTTTACGTTATAGGTGGCGTACGCGTCATATATATACAGAGCAACCAACCCGAGGTAAATGATAAGTGCTACATTTTCACTCAACAGTGATACACCTTGCGGGGACAACTTCCAATTCAGTAACGCGAGAGCCAAGTACATAGGCGTTTTCATAAATAATAGTAGGTAGAAATCCCCCACACTGGTGACTTCCATGCCACCGAGATTTTTAGGTCGAAAATAAGTGGAGCCTTTAGGCGTATCAGTAGTGTTTTTATAGTATACAAAACTGAACAGTAAACTCATCAAGCCCGTTATGCCCACCGCGTAGCGCCAGCCATCTTCGCCGCCGAAGAGTATCGCCAAAGTCGGTAAGGTAAACGCCGCAGCTGCAGAACCGAAGTTCCCCCAACCGCCATAGACTCCCTCTGCCGTACCCAATTCTTTTGGTGGGAACCACTCACTTACCATTCTAATTCCTACAACAAACCCTGCCCCGATGCAACCTAGGGCAAATCTAGCAATGACTAACTGGGTAAAACTGTCCGCGAGTGCAAACATAAAACATGGAATAGAACAAATTCCCATTAAGGCAGAATAAACGATACGAGGACCAAATTTATCGGTTAACGCCCCAATAATGACCCGTGCAGGTATTGTTAAAGCAACGTTAATAATGAGCAGGGTTTTCCATTCGCTGAGCGTTAGGCCAACACCATCAACAATGGCGCCTTTTAACGGTGCCATGTTAAACCACACCATAAACGTAATGAAAAAGGCTATCCAAGATAGATGCAGGGTTTTCATTTTGCCGGTAAAGGACAGTAAATTAAATTTATCAACGCTCATTTAGATTACCCAATAAAATTTTTCTCAAAAAAAAACCCGCTACGACTCCAGGACACGGAAAGTCGTAGCGGGCTACATTGCCTTACTTAAACATTACATTTATGTAATGGTTAAGTGTGTGTTTTAGTTTTATCGTTATTAACAACACAAGTGCATACAAAGTTTAATTAGCATCAATGATGCCAAGTTTATAAATTCATTTATTTTCAATAAGTTACTTTATTTTTATCGTTCTTAATGGAAATACAATTTCCAGAATGATGTTCAAAATAGTGCATGATGCACAAGATCTGTGCTTACGAGTGCAAGCACCTAATCAAGCGGTCTTTAATAGGCTAAAATTTGTTGTAGCCAATAATTTTTTTGCTCGTCGCTTAAAAAGCTCGCTTTAAAACTATTGCTGGCGAGGATTTTCACCTGCTGCTCGTTAATCGATAAATGCGCCGCCAACGCATGATAGTTATCGTTCAAGTACCCACCAAAATAGCTAGGGTCATCAGCGTTAACGGTCACCATCACTCCATGATCCAAAAGCGTCAGCAGATTGTGTTCACTCATGTGGTCAAACACGCATAATTTGATATTCGACAGTGGGCATACTGTCAGCGGCATTTGCCTGCTGACAAGTTCTTGCATTAAGGTGGGATCTTCAACGCTGCGTACACCGTGATCGATTCGATGTACATCTAGGTCATGTAATGCGCTCCAAATATACTCAGGTGGACCTTCCTCTCCAGCATGAGCAACACGCATTAAACCAAGCTCTTTTGCTTTTGCAAATACCCGAGCGAATTTCTCAGGTGGATTACCCAATTCCGAACTGTCTAACCCCACTGCCGTGATCACCGACAAATAAGGTGCCGCCGCAGCTAATGTTTCAAATGCACTGTCCTCACTTAAATGTCGCAAAAACGACATAATCAGTAAACTCGATTGTCCCCACTCTTTTTCAGCCTGCGTCATGGCCCGCGAAAAACCAGACATAAATACCGCAAAATCGATGCCACGCTCAGTATGGGTTTGCGGATCGAACATCATTTCCACGTGCACCACGTTGTCTTCTCTGCATTTACACAGGTAATTCCACATTAAGTGATAGAAATCATCTTCATCACGCAGCACTGAGGCACCAAGATAATATAAATCCAGAAAGCTCTGTAAGTTATCGAAGTTATAAGCAACACGCACATCATCAATGGTTGCATAGGGTAAATTCACCTGATGCTTAGCGGCTAACGCCATCATTAATTCAGGCTCAAGGGTGCCCTCAATATGTAAATGCAATTCCGCTTTAGGGAGCGAATTAATTAGGTCTGTGGTTGATGGATTATGAACGGGCATTTTTATTTTTAAGTCCTCTTATTATGCTTGTTGCAGTTTGTTACGTGCTGTACATATCGTTGGGCGATTTAAAGCGATGTATCTTAATGGTCAAACACCTATTCATTTCGCACTATCTGGAAGCAAATACGCACCACCTAAGGGCAGTTTCTACGTAACGTTCGCCGTTAGCTCTATTTTAACCGAAGTTATTGCCACTATAACCATTATTTTAACAGTCTTTAACCGTTCCAATAAGCGTACAGCTGTCACTTTGTGTATTATTGTTCCGCATAAATCACACCAAAGCTAGACTAAATGGTCAGGTTTTTGCTTGCACCGGTTTACTGTAACCATTTTATCATCGGCCCGCCCAGGCTTGAAAGAGAATCCACAATGAGAAGTCCTTATGTTTAACGCTGTATTTGAAAAGCTTTTTAAACTGCAAGCCAATGGCACCGACATAAAAACCGAATTTATTGCAGGCCTAACAACCTTCGCTGCAATGTCTTACGTTTTGGTCGTCAATCCGAGTATTTTATCGGCTGGTGGTATGCCAGTCGTCGGCTTAATTACCGTTACTGCGTTAGCTGCTTGTATTGGCACTTTACTCATGGCATTTATGACCAATTACCCTATCGCCATGGCTCCTGGGATGGGGTTAAACGCTTTCTTTGCTTTTACCATTTGTTTAACCCGGGATATTCAATGGGAAGCCGCACTGGGTATCGTATTTTGGAATGGTATTTTATTTTTACTGTTATCCGTTACTGGGGTGCGCACCAAAATTGCTGACGCCATCCCAGCGGCGCTAAAAATTGGTGTGCAATGTGGCATCGGTTTATTTATCGCGTTCATTGGCTTAAAGAATGCCGGTATTGTGGTTGATCACCCAGCAACATTTGTCACCATCGGCGATTTATCTGAGCCGGCAACTATGCTTGCGGTGGCGGGAATATTACTCACGATTGTACTCTTTATAAAACGCGTCACTGGCGCCATACTGATTTCGGTTTTGATCCTCACTTTAATCGGCGCCTTTATTCCTGTGGGTGATGGTTATTTAACTCAACACACCGATTCGTTTATTGGTATGCCAGATAGCATAAGTAACACATTCTTTGCTATGGACATCATGTACCCCATTGAGAATTTCGCCACGACTTGGGATCTTATTTTCGCTCTGTTGTTTGTGAATATGTTCGATACCATTGGTACCTTAATCGGCGTCTCACGCAGAGCAAACTTGCTCGACAAAGAAGGCAAGCTACCCAAAATTGGCCCTGCGATGACCGCTGACGCAGCAGCAAGTGTGGTAGGTGCCGCTTTAGGAACGTCCCCTGTCACCTCTTACGTAGAATCCGCTGCGGGTGTTTCATCTGGCGGGCGCACAGGACTCACAAGCGTTTTTGTCGCCTTGTGCTTCGTGCTGGCACTCTTTTTCACCCCGCTGATGAAAGTGATCCCGCTAATGGCCACGACACCAGCATTGATCATGGTCGGCATATTGATGATGGATTCATTTAAGCAATTAGACTTTGATGACCTCACTGCCCTTTCCACCGCGTCGGTAGCGTTATTGGCCATGCCGCTGACATTTAGTATTAGCGAAGGCATCGCATTGGGCTTTATCACCTACGTAGGTATCATGCTCGGTACTGGACGATACAAAGAGGTTACATGGATTACCTACGCCATGGCGGTGGTATTTGTGATGCGTTATGTGCTCGATTTAAAATAAGGCCATTGCCTTAGTTTAACGTCAGCTAAAATAAAAAAACCGTGATAGTTCAGTCCAGCTATCACGGTTTTATTGTATCTTCAGCTATATATTCTTACATAAAAATGCCCACTTTGAAGCATTTTTATCTTACTTCTTAGCAATTTCGCCAAGCAAATCTGCATATTTTCACTAAAGTTAACCAACCTTATTTGTACGGGAAATTATCCCGCCAATGTTCGGCAATTTCTTGACGGGTACATAACCAGACTCGGTCATGCTCTTGCACATACTCGATAAAGCGTTGCAAGGCAGCCATCCGTGCGGGCCTGCCAATAATGCGGCAATGTAAACCGATTGAAAGCATTTTAGGCGCGTAATCACCTTCAGCATATAAAACGTCAAAGGCATCTTTTAGATACTGGAAGAATTGGTCGCCGCAGTTAAACCCTTGCGCACTCGCAAAGCGCATGTCATTGGTATCTAGCGTATAAGGTACAATCAGCAAAGGTTTATCGTGATTTGTATCGTAATAAGGTAAATCATCTGCGTAGGAGTCCGCACAGTAAAGCAGATCGTCACGTTGTGAAATAAGCTTGAGTGTGTTTGGACTGGTACGCCCAGTATACCATCCCTTAGGTTTTGAACCGGTAATAGCCTGATGCAGTTGCATTGATGCGTCGATCATTTTACGTTCTTGGGCTTCAGGCATATTTTGATAATGGATCCAGCGCATGGCGTGGCTGGCAATCTCCCAATTAGCATCTTTCATAGCCGCAACAGCCTCTGGGTTGCGCTGCAACGCCATCGTTACACCAAAAACTGTGATGGGGACATTCAGATGTTCGAATAAACGATGAAGACGCCAAAATCCCGCGCGACTACCGTATTCATACATGGACTCCATGCTTAGATGACGATCGCGATATGCCTGTGCACCGATGATCTCCGACAAAAATACTTCGGACGCCTCATCGCCGTGTAACACACAGCTCTCTCCCCCTTCTTCATAATTGAGCACAAACTGCACCGCAATTTTGGCTTTGCCTGGCCAGTTTGGATTGGGCGGATTGTCGCCATAACCAATTAAATCTCGTGGATATGCGTGGTTCATTTCCTGTCTCTTGTTATTGAAATCTTGGTGGTACTGTTAGGCCGCAGCCTTGCAATATAAGTTTGACTAAACTCTTTGTGGCGTTTGAGAATTCGATTTGATCCATCGCACGACCTTTAAGTTCAGTAATTTGTGCAGAAAAATCTGCATAATGTTGGCTACTGGCCCAAATATTAAACAGTAGATAATGGGGATCAATTTCAGGTAACTTTCCCAATTCTATCCATTGGCGCAGTACTGATACGCGTGAATTCATCCAAGATGAATGTTGATCCTTGAAAAAGCTGCTCAAGTTTGGTGCACCATTGATAATTTCCAGTGCAAAAATTTTCGACGCGTCAGGGCGAAGACGAGATATTTCCATTTTATCAGCAATATACGTAGCCAGAACTTCAGCAGGATCGTCCTGAGCTTTCGCGTTATCAAAGCTGCTATTCCATAAACTTAAGATTTCCTGCAACAACGCCAGATACAGACCGTCTTTAGATTTAAAGTAGTATAGAACATTGGTTTTTGGCAGCTCTGCTCGATCCGCAATACGTTGCACCCGTGTACCCTTAAACCCATGAATTGCAAACTCTTTTTCCGCAGCTGCGAGTATATTTGTGCGATTTATTGCTCCGATACTGTCGTCTTTTTTTGATAATGAGTCACTCATTTAATCCGTTAGTTCCCTTTATAATTGGCTAATATATTTAGCCGGTCAATCCTCATTAACATTTAGTTAACATGTTACCTAAAAAATCTTACTTTGCCTATAGGCACGTTAATCATTAAAAATTAGCGACTTAGGCATTAATTGCGCATTGATGATTGTCATGCTCAGCATGACAAATACAACCACACTAAGCACTCATGATACCAAGAGTTATAAACTAAATAGCAAGAACCTGACCAGTTGGTCTGGTTTTTGTATTAAATCACGTTATTATATAAATAATTCACACACTATTAATGACTGAGTCACTCGGAGATAACTATGATCAGCTTTCTACTTAACGACAAAGCTGTGCACATTGACGCTACTCAAGCAGACACCACTTTGCTTAATTACCTTCGGGACGGTTGCGGCCTCAGCGGCACCAAAGAGGGTTGCGCATCAGGCGATTGCGGCGCATGTACCGTCGTCATTGCACAAGCAAATGATCATGGCTCCGCTCTTGAATACCGTGCCCTAAATAGTTGCGTTACTTTCTTATCCGCTGTCCATGGTAAACAACTATTAACCGTTGAGCATCTAGCTAACGGAGACACACTTCATCCCGTGCAAGCGGCCATGGTTGATGCTCATGGCTCACAGTGCGGCTTTTGTACGCCAGGTTTTGTTATGTCAATGTTCGCTTTGTATCAACAAGCCGAGATACCCAACAGAGAACAAATCAATATCGCTCTGGGCGGAAATTTATGCCGTTGTACCGGTTACCGCCCTATTATTGATGCCGCTGTGGCATCGTGCACGGGCAAAGTCGATGACAAATTCAGCGAGCGTCAAATGACTACTTTAACGCAATTGGCCCAATTAAATTCGTCCAGCGCTGGCCTTGATAACCTATTAATGCCAACGAATAGAGCAGAGTTAGCTCACGCCATTTCTAACCATCCTAATGCGCGTAAATTTGCTGGCAGCACAGATTTAGCATTAGAAGTCACCCAACAGTTCAAAACCCTGCCAGCGCTTATTAGCCTGACAAACGTTGCCGAACTGTGCGTTATGCAAGAAACAGACTCAGGACTAAACATTGGTGCAGCGGTGCCATTAAGCAAGATGGAAACGCTATTACTGTCATATTTTCCCGAACTACACGAGCTACTGGACCGTTTTGCATCGACCCCAATACGAAACCAAGCAACGCTTGGAGGCAATATAGCAAACGCCTCACCGATTGGTGACATGCCCCCTGCTCTATTAGCCTTAAATGCACTCGTGCGAGTAGATAATGGTTCAATACGCCGGGATATTCCCATCAGCGAATTTTTCACTGGTTATCGGCAAACACTATTGCATCCAGACGAATGGATCGAAGCTATTTTTATCCCTTACAAAAAGCCAAATAGCAAAATCAGTGCTTATAAAATTTCTAAACGCCAAGAAGACGATATATCGGCTGTATGCGCTGTTTTTAATCTAACACTTGATAACGAAAATATTATTCAGGATGTTAATAGTGGTTTTGGTGGCGTGGCTGCTACGCCTGCGTCAGCCACAGATTTACGCAGTGCAATAATCGGTAAAGACTGGTCACAAAGTGCCACATTTGAAGCTGGTAAAAGTGTTTTGAGCCAAGCTTTTAATCCCATCGACGATGTACGAGCAAGTGCAAGCTATCGTCAAACGATGATCGTTAATCTCTGGAAGCGTTTTTGGTTACAAAGCAACCAGCAAAACCACAAAATTGAAACTCGGGTGCATGCTTATGAATAACAGAATTCCTTTACGATTCATTAAAACGTGCATCGCTAATAAGGCATTAAAGCGAGGTTGCGATCATGCGTAAATTGATTGAACAGCCCTTTACCAGCAATCCTCAGGGTAAAGTAGGTAAATCACATCCTCACGAAAGTGCAATTCGTCAGGTTAGTGGTCAGGCACGTTACGTTGATGACATGCCACAGCCCGCTAACTTGCAATTTGCCGCTATTGGCACGAGTCCTGCGGCGTCAGGGGCCATCAAGTCGTTAGATCTTGCTGATGTATGGGCTAGCCTAGGGGTGACAGATGTGATTACCGTTGACGATGTGCCTGGGCATGTTGATATTGCCCCTGTGTTTGATGGTGACCCTATATTTGCGCAAAACAGCGTGTTATTTCACGGCCAAGCGGTGTTTGCTGTACTCGCCGACACTGTAGAACACGCGCGGCAAGCAGCCCTCAAAGCAAAAATAGAGATAACCCCTAGCGCGTCTTGCCTAAGCGTCGAAGCAGCCAAGCAACAAAGTAACTTTGTGCGCCCGCCACACTACATGCAACAAGGTGATTTTGCTGCAGCATATAAAGTCAGCGACTTCACCCTGCAAAATCATTTGAGTATTGGTGGTCAAGAACATATGTATCTTGAAGGTCAGGTTTCCATGGCCATCAGTGAAGAAGAAGATCGAGTGCTCGTTTATACCTCAAGCCAACATCCCAGCGAAGTACAAAAACTCATTGCTGAAGTCTTGAATTGTAAATTACATAAGGTTGTCGTCGACATGCGCAGAATGGGTGGCGGTTTTGGCGGTAAAGAAACCCAAGCCGCGCAATGGGCATGCATTGCAGCCTTACTCGCCAAGCGAAACCAGTGTGCAGTAAAACTACGCTTACCACGCATGCAAGACATGATTGCGACCGGCAAACGTCACCCGTTCGAGAACAGTTATAAGGTCGGTTTTGATAAAGAAGGACTGATTAATGCGGCTGATATCGATATAAATGGAAATTGCGGACATTCCCCTGATTTGTCAGACGCTATTGTTGACCGGGCCATGTTTCATTGCGACAACGGCTATTATCTAGAGAACGTTAATGTCGCTGGTCATCGCTGTCGCACCAATCAGGTTTCGCACACTGCTTACCGTGGTTTTGGTGGGCCCCAAGGCATGATAGTGGCAGAAGCCATGATGGATGCCATCGCACGTAGAGTAAACAAAGATCCGCTAACGGTACGTAAGCTAAATTTGTACGGTGAACATCAACGTAATGTCACGCCCTACGGTATGACTGTCGAACACAATTTATTGGCGGATATTATCAGCCGCTTAGAAGACTCCTCAGATTATTGGCCGCGTAGAAAATCGATTAACGAATTCAATAAAACCAACCCCATTATCAAAAAAGGCCTGGCGTTAACGCCCGTTAAATTCGGCATTTCGTTCACCGCTAAACATTTGAATCAAGCGGGTGCCCTGCTCCATGTGTACACAGACGGCAGCATGCAGATTAATCACGGCGGCACAGAAATGGGCCAAGGCCTGCATACCAAGATTGGTCAGATAGTAGCTAATGAATTTGGTATATCCTTACACGATGTAGAAGTAACATCTACCCGCACTGATAAAGTGCCCAACACCTCCCCTACTGCAGCATCTAGCGGTACTGACTTAAATGGTAAAGCCGCACAAAATGCCTGCATTACCATCAAGCAACGCTTGGCTGATTTTTATGCCGCTGAAATAAACAGGTCTGATTTGACCGCTGAACATGTCATTTTCGCTGACAATACGGTTATGTTAGGCGAACATAGCATCGGCTTTGTAGAGCTGATTCAAAACGCCTACATTGGCCGAGTATCACTTTCCTCAACAGGCTTTTATAAAACCCCGAAAATTCATTATGATCGCAGCACAGGAAACGGGCGTCCATTTTTCTACTTTGCATATGGTGCATCGGTTTCTGAAGTGGCTATTGACACCTTGACCGGCGAGTACAAGGTCGAACGTGTGGATATTCTTCACGATGTGGGCCGCAGTTTAAACCCTGCTATTGATGTTGGCCAAATTGAAGGCGGCTTTATTCAAGGTATGGGCTGGCTGACCACAGAAGATTTAAAATGGGACGAAAACGGTCGACTAATAAGTAATAACCCTGCCACTTATAAAATCCCAGCCATTGGTGATACACCAGAAATATTTAACGTTGATTTGTATCAGCGGGATAATGATGAAGACAGTATTTATCACTCAAAAGCGGTCGGCGAGCCGCCCTTTATGCTGGCGAATTCTGTCTGGTGCGCTCTAAAAGACGCCATATCGAGTCTCACGGATTATAAACAGGACCCACAACTTCCAGCGCCCGCCACACCTGAAGCAGTACTGAAGTGCATCGAGTCGCTTAGTAACACATCAAACAGCGAGCACAACTAATATGAACACCAATAAATGGTTTGACGCTCTGCATCAATGCCAAGAACAAGGTAAAGCCTATGTGTTGGTGACTGTGCTGGCATCTGCGGGTTCAACACCTCGCGGCAACGGAACCAAAATGGTTATTACCGGCGATGAGACGTTTGACACCATAGGTGGCGGTCATCTTGAGTTTGCAGCCACCGAACAGGCCCGTGCTTTGTTGGCGAACAATGAACACACCCAGCATATTGAGCATTACCCTCTATCAAGTAAGTTAGGCCAATGCTGTGGTGGCGCGGTAAATGTGTTATTCGAAGTCATGGTAGAGCAATGCCAAACCGTGCAAATATTCGGTGCCGGTCATGTTGCCCACGCCCTGATACCGCTACTTGTGCAACTGCCATTGCAAATACAATGGATTGATCAAAGAGAGCAGCTTTTTCCACAGGGTAAGGCGACGTTCGATTTCGCCAACCTAAAGATGATAGTTAGCGAAGAGCCAACTGAGCATATCGCATTAGCCCCTAGCAACAGTTGGGTGGTAATAATGACCCATAACCACCAATTAGATTACGCGCTTGTTGAAGCCGCCCTTAAGCGGCCTGAGCTACCTTACATCGGCATGATAGGCTCAAACACCAAAGCCAAGCGCTTTGCCACCCGCATCGCAGCACGTATGCCGGACACTATTGAGCCAAACCGCTTAGTCAGCCCAATTGGCATACTGGATATCCCTGGTAAACGCCCTATTGAGGTAGCCATATCTATCGCAGGACAGCTTATTCAACGCCTCAATAATGAACGTGTTCAAGGTCTGCACATAAACGCAGATCAGATAAATAAAAGTGAATCACAGCGCCAGAAACAAGCGAAAGCATGGCGCGCTTCAAAAGAGCTTAAAGACCTATTATGACCCTAGATGAACTGAATAACAGTACCGTTGAAGCAGCGGAAGAATTTTTCGCCCAAACCTGCGCAGCCAAACGTTGGGTCACTAAAATGCAAGAGCAGCGTCCTTATGCCAATAAGCCTAATGTACTTCAGCGAGCACAAGCCAATTGGCAAGACATGGGACGAGAGGACTTTTTACAAGCGTTCGATGCTCATCCGATGATCGGCGACATCAGTAGCCTACGTGAGAAGTATGCCAGCACTAAAGCCATGGCGAGCAACGAGCAAGATGGCGCCCGTCAAGCGGATGAAGTCACCTTACTGGCATTGCAAAAATTAAACCTGGCTTACAAAGAAAAACACGGTTTTATTTTTATCATATGCGCCAGTGGACTCGATGCGCACACCATGCTCAAGGAAATCGAGCAACGTATTGAGAACACGACGGCCACTGAGATCAGCAATGCCAGTGATGAACAAATTAAAATTACCATTTTACGTATACTAAAAGGCTTATCAGATGAATAAAGCACCGTCACTTTCCAGCCATGTTTTAGACACCACCTTAGGTAAACCAGCCTCAAATATGCAGCTTATATTAACCGCGCCTAATGGTGATATTGCCCACGCACAAACAGATGCTGATGGCCGCTGTAATCAATGGAGTGAAGTCGCTATTTCAGCTGGACACTATCACCTTAGGTTTATAACCGGTGAGTATTTATCTAGCCAGCATGGCAGCGCATTTTATCCCTTCGTGGATGTGCATTTTGAAATAACGCAAGACGGTGGTCACTACCATATTCCGCTGCTTATTTCTCCTTTTGGCTTTAGCAGTTACCGCGGTAGCTAATGGAATATTTTATTCAATGACAACACATTTATACCGTGCATCCATTTTGCACTTTGCACACAAAAGTAATCAGCCTGAAGATGATTATACCTATATCCAAGATGGTTCGCTGGTTACGCGTAACGGAAAAATCATTGCTGTAGGTGAAAGAAAAATCATCGAAAATCAATATCATGATGTTGAAATACATGATTTTTCTGGTCAACTCATTGTACCTGGCTTTATTGACAGTCATTTGCATTTCCCGCAGACAGAAATGCTCGCAAGTTTTGGTGAGCAATTACTGGATTGGCTAGAAAACTACACTTTCCCCACGGAAAGGAAATTTGCACAACCCGAGTATGCAGCGCACATTGCTGATATTTTCTTACGCCAACTTTACCGCCACGGTACCACCAGTGCCATGGTTTATTCTTCGGTACATCAGTGCGCAGCCGATGCGCTATTCACTGCAGCCCAAAAACACAATATGCTACTGATTGCCGGTAAAGTGTGCATGGACAGACATTGCCCAACTTGGTTACAAGACACCCCTGAAAAAGCACAAAAACACAGCGCTGAATTGATTGAACGCTGGCACGGTAAGGACAGATTGCATTACGCTATTACGCCCCGTTTTGCGCCAACCAGTAGTCCGGAACAATTGCACGCCTTAGGTGAATTAGCTCAGCAATATCCAGATGTTTATATCCAGACCCATTTGAATGAAAACCTGAATGAGATAGCCTGGGTAAATTCGCTGTTTCCTAAACACGATGGTTATCTCGATGTGTACGATAAATTCAATATGTTGCGCCCTAAAGCAGTTTTCGGGCATTGCATCCATATGCAAGAACATGAATGGCATCGAATGGCACAAAGTGGCGCAAGTATCGCTTTTTGCCCCACCTCAAATCTATTTTTAGGCAGTGGTTTATTCGACCTTAAAACGGCGGAAAAACATAATATACCAGTAGCATTAGCAACGGATGTTGGCGCAGGCACAAGTTTTAGTATGCTGCGCACCTTAGGTGAAGCCTATAAAGTAGGTCAATTGCGCGGCGATCAACTACAACCACTTCATGGCTTGTACCTGATGACTCAAGGTGCAGCAATTGCCCATGGTTTAGCGGACAGTATAGGCAACTTAAACCCCGGCACTGACGCGGACTTTGTCGTGCTTAATCCAAATTTTGACGAGTTGACGACCCTCAGGTTCGAGCAACATAACGACGTGCAAGATATTATTTTTGCTCTTAGTATGTTGGCAGATGACCGAGCCATCAGCGCTACATATATCGCCGGTGAGCCGGTTTACCAAACACCCACAGAATAATAATAAACAAGGAACTTCAGCATGGCATGGTTTGATTGGTCATCTTTATTTATACGTTGGTTTCACGTCATTGCTGGCGTGGCGTGGATTGGCGCATCGTTTTACTTTATCTGGTTGGACAATAACTTACGCACTCCGCCAAAATGGAAACAAGACAAAGGCATTAAAGGCGATTTGTGGGCGGTGCATGGTGGCGGGTTTTACGAAGTCGCTAAATACCAGCGCGGCCCAGAGAAAATACCCGAAACTCTGCATTGGTTTAAATGGGAAGCCTACACCACTTGGTTAAGTGGTTTTTTACTGCTCAGCTTAATTTATTATCATGGCGCGTCGATTTACTTGATTGATCCCACCGTTATGGATTTAACGCCTAAAGACGCTATTACTCGTGGCTTAGGACTTATTTTTGGTGGTCTGTTTATTTACGAAGGCGCCTGTCGCAGCGCTCTAAGTCGCTACCCTGCTCTGTTTGGTATTATGTTACTCGTGCTGCTTGGCGCAGTGAGTTACTTAGCCACCCATTGGTTTAGCGGTCGCGGTGCGTTTATGCATGTAGGCGCATTAATCGGCACCATTATGGCCGGTAATGTATTTTTCAAAATCATGCCCGCCCAGCGCCTAATGGTTGACGCTGTCACCAATAATACAGAAATTGATCCCGCTTGGGGCTTAGCGGCTAAATTACGCTCGGTACACAACAATTACTTAACACTGCCATTGCTGTTTATCATGATCAGCAACCATTACCCTATGACGTTTCAACACCCTCAAGCTTGGGCTGTATTAATGGCAATAGGAGTGGTTTCAGCGTGGATACGTCATTACTTTAACCTAAAACATGTGGGTATTTCACGTCCTTCTGTGCTTATTACTGGCGCTATCGGCATGCTGATCATTGCCGGTTGGGTATCTTATCCGCGCACAGCAAATGAATCGTCTGCCCCCGCAGTTACAATGCACACTGCTCCGGTGGCATTGACTGCAATTGAACAAAAAGCGTTTGACGTAGTTCAGACCCACTGCGCTAATTGCCATTCAGCCAAACCAACAGACAACCTGTTTGTTGTTGCTCCGTTAGGCTTAATATTTGATACATGGCAACAGGTTAGCGCTAAAGCGCCGCTTATATATCAGCGCGCAGTCGTGACTAAAGATATGCCATTGATGAACAAGACCGGTATGACAGAACAAGATCGTGATGCCATACGTACATGGATTGACCAATAAGGATACGACTTGGTACCAGTGCTTGAAATGAGCGCTTCACTTTAATTAATATCACGAATGACATATTAACCACTCGTGCACAGGGATTACTCATCTCTGTGCACTGATTACTGTGATTCGCAGACGTTTTCAAACGAACACAACGACCCTCAACTTTTTACCTGTCCCTTCCTGTGCCTAGTTGTTTACGCTGCATGTAATTCGCTAATTGGTTGTCGCTAAGGGCAGTACTTTTCTGTAATGCGTCAAAGACACCTCGCTGATCTGCAACGTTGCGCTGTTGCCCTAACTTGTCTTTGGCGTCAATGTGGCTAATAGCTATTTTAAAACCCACCACCGCTTGCCTGAGCTTGTCCTGATAAGCTTGTGGCATCAAAACTTCGTTGCTTAATAATTCAGGTTCATATTTTGCTACAAGACGATCCATAATTTGTACTGTATCGTCTTCGTTTAATAAGGATGCACGACCAGTGCAATGCACAGCCGAGTAGTTCCATGTAGGCACACCAGGACCTTTTTCATACCATGTTGGAGAAATATAGGCGTGGGGGCCACTAAAAATGACTAACGCCTTCTCTTGTGCGAGTTGCTTACACTGTGGGTTGGCCTTTGCGAGATGCCCATATAACACCCCTTTTTCGCCCTCATCAGGTGCAAAAATAAATGGAATGTGTGTCGCCTCCAACGGATCAGATACTAAAATGCCAAAGCTATGTTCATTAATAAACTGAGCAATATCCTCTCCGTCTTGCATATGCATATTGTTTGGAATAAACATGGGTAACGCCTATTAGTTTTATTGTTGTTACATTAAATACTGCGTTCACATAACGCTATTGATGACGCATAAAGGCTCAAAATATTCAATTAATGTGAAAGCCAAGTTGCACGACAATCACCCGTATTTATTGCCAAGAAATAATATGAGTGTACCAGTACAGTGCGACCTAAAAGATGACATTGATATGAACAAACTGGGCTGGTATATCAGATACAAAAAAGTGCTCAATTTTGAGCACTTTTTTGTAAATTTTGCGTTGGTAACTGTCTAGCAATTAAACGAGGTATTTATACTCGAATAAGAGTACAAATTTTATTCCCTGCAGGGTCACGTAAATACGCAAGGTGCATTTGATTCTCACCCGCCCCGCGCACACCAGGAGGATCTTCACAAGCTACCCCACCATTAGCCAAACCTGCAGCATGCCAAGCTTCCGCTTGTTCGACGCTTTCCACCTTAAAGCCTAGAGTCGAACCATTCCCATGACAAGCGGGCTCACCGTCGATAGGTTTAGTTAACGCGAATATGCCGCTTTTTTCGAAATAGAAACAACGCCCTTTATCATCCATAACACCTGGTTTGTAGCCCAAAACAGCCATTGTTGCATCATAAAACGCTTTTGATGCATCCATATCGTTAACACCTATCATTACGTGACTAAACATAATTAAACTCCTTGAAATAGCCTTCTGGCATATAAAATTAGGCCAACCTGACGAAACCAATTACTATTTAGCCTAATCAGTTGGCGTAAACAGTCCAGATAAATCAGAGCTAACCTGAATGTAATATTAGTTAACTCAACAAGTTATCAGCACTTTACAGCCGTAGCAATAAAATTAATTAATCAGTAAAGAGGTAACGAGTAATTCAATACTTCTAAGGAAAACGTTTTATAAGGCCGCCCTCTTTACTTATAAAATCATACATAAGGCCAGGGATTAACGATGGTAATCCTACCGCCAGAACCAAAATCAACAAGCTTATTTTGTCGAGCCTATCTTCTGATATTGCACTGCTGAAAACTGAGTCTCTGATTAGGTCTACCCAAACGGTGGAACTATGTCCCGTGACAAATAAGTAAAGCGCAATGCCAAGCACGGGACATAACACGGCTAAATGGATCATCTTAGCGGTCGAACTCATATTGTTGATAGAGAACCTATTTTCATTAGGTGAAGAGACGTCTTTGACCAATAACTCAGTAATAGAGCATTCATAAACTGACGCCAACGATTTAGCTGATTCTTGGGACGCCACGCCAGATTTTTCAATTCGTTGAATCGTCCGTAAGCTTAAGCCTGTTACCTCAGCTAGCTGCGTTTGGCTCCAGGCTCTAGTGTCTCGTTGAGTCTTTAACGTGTCTTTATTTAATTGCATATCCATTTTTCAATCCCTCTTCATATAAGTGCAATTAATATGAAGAAGTCTTGCCTTTTTTAATACGTCATTTATATGCCATTAGTACGACAGTAGCACGCCAATAGAGTGCTGACGGGGTATTACCCTTATAAATAACGGTTATCTAAATATTAACTAACGCGTGTTATTACATTAGCCACAACAAAATCACACCGAACACAATCCTATATATACCGAATGCAACGAATGTAAATCTGTCCAGAAAACGCATAAATAAGTTAATCGACAAATAAGCAACTATAAAGGAAGTCACAAAACCCACTAGCAAAATGCGTAAATTACCGTCACTAAATTCATTATAATGTTTTAAGGTATCAAACCCAGCTGCAGCAGCAAGTACAGGAAGCGCAAGCAAAAAGGAAAATTCCGCGCTGACTTTTCGATTCAACCCGACCAGTAAGCCTCCAACGATAGAAGCCCCAGCTCGACTTGTACCAGGTATAAGTGCAAACACTTGGGCAACGCCTATCCACATGGCTTGCTTATAGGAGATATTTTCTATCTCCATTGTTTGTTCAAAATGTTCTTTATAAAAATACTCAACAATCAAAAAGACAAGTCCGCCAACAATGAACATTGTGCCCACGACTGACACGGTAAAAAAGTCTTTAATCTGTTGATGAAATAGCAGTCCAATGCAGCCAATTGGAATAAATGCTAATAGTACTTTCACCCATAAATCGCGGTGTTTTAAGGTAAATTTATCTCTATAGTTGGCAACAACAGCAAGAATGGCAGAAAGTTGAATGATCACCTCAAACGCCTTGTTTGACTCGGTCTGCTCAACTCCCAACCAACTACTGGCCACTATCAGATGACCAGTTGAAGAAATAGGTAAAAACTCGGTAACACCCTCAATGATGCCTAAGATTATCGATTGTAAAAAATCCATACTTATTTTCTATAAACCTAATTAATACATGGCCTAGCAGCCGATTTACCGGTTCCCGTCCAACATATAGACGAGAACGATGATACACACATGGCTCGGACAGTCTTGAATTACAAGTACGTGATACTTCGCCGAAAACCAATTAATTAAGAACGTCATGCGTGATTATTATATTTTACACAGTTTACGAAAAAGCAATCCAAGGATTATGTTGCATGCTGTTTCAAATCTTAGGGTTAGTAACAAACCCAATTGAGTGGGCCTTGGGCACAGAACCTGCTTACTAGCGACTCATGCTAGCGATAATAGGTATCTGGCGAGTAAGCAAAAAATGACACTGACTGGTCACTAGCTCGTGCGCAAAAGGGGGCACTCTAATTGCGCATTCCACTTGAAAAAAACTTACTCGACGCACTGATCACCGGCGAGTTTCTGCCTTTAAAATACCATTAACATTATCTTTTGATGTCAGGTAATGTGCGCTTCGGATGCATACCATTAACCATACCCATAAAAGGGGGATGTATAGAATATCCAACCATACTTAGCAATTGTTCAGGAATTTTTTGCAGCGTTTCTTGGCTGAGCTCTAAAAAGAAATTTTCCTGTGGTCTAAGCCAAGGTTCACAGTACTGGCAGGTTGCAGCAAGACGACTATGTTGCGAATGATTAGCACCGCCACCGTGCCAAGTGGTACCCAAGAAAAAAACGACCGAGCCTGCGGGCATCACCAATGGAATGGTTCTGCTTCGATCGGTGATAATCTCTTGTCCAAGCATGTGACTTTCAGGAATGAAAACCGTTGCGCCATTTTCCTCGGTAAATTCATCTATAGACCAAATAGTCGCTGCACCGAATGGCTTGCGTGGGCGCGGTACAGGGTAAAAGCCATCATCGTAATGCAATGGCTGCGCTGCCTCACCTGGCAAAATATTTATCATTTGAGCTTGGCTGAGCAGGAAATTGGGTTGAAATAGTTTATCAAGTAGACCTGTGATCCTAGGATGAATAGCAAGAGAATCAATTACGCGTGTTTTTTCAAGCACACTATAAAGCCGCTGTGTTTTTAGCCCTTCAAAGTTATTTCGACCTGCACCACCTAATAACGGAACCGTTGCACTTCGAATAGCGTCTAATTCAAGCTTGCTAAGCAAGTTAGTAATTATGACGTAGCCATTTTTCTGTAATGCGTCGAAATCGTCGGCTATTTGTGTTTTAAGGTCGTCTGAAACGCTGCTCTTGTCAGATAGAAACGCTTTGTATTTATTAGCAAGGTCATGCTGAAGATCGACAATCGACTCAATATTATTAGTTTTAGTCATACTGAAATATTCCGGTGACGTTACATATTTAAGTGTTATCAAAAAGTAGCATGACACCAGAAATTAAAATAGGCTGTTTAGAATATGTCGTAATGATGTTGATTATCTGCGTTTTGGAGGTTGAGTAATACCCTATCGACTGAATCAAAAATGTAAAACGATACAAGCTTAGTGCAGATTTGAAAATACAGACCATATCGTTGTTATGACTAATAAAAAGCTCCCATACAGACCCCCCCCAGAAAGACCAAAGCCTACAATAGTCAATTCTATCTCGCTTTTGATGCTTACCCTCTTGTTAAAGACAACTAAGTACGCAGTCGACGGCTCTAAGCCTTACTTGTTTATTTCGTCTCACGTACCCGATATTTATTTGTCACCAAAATCGTTAAATCATTGGCGCACCCACTCTGGGTGCCCATGACTTTATGGCTTTTTCTGCATGAATGAATATATAGCGAGTACGTTACCTAATATGTCTATTTTATAAGTGACGTTTTGGATTCGCCCTCAAGCACGATATAATAACCATCTGAATTTTATAAAAATAATAAAAGGGAGAATCTGCTTTTGAATACTTTGTTAAAGCTCGCGTTGTTGCTGACAATGAGTTTCGTGAATATCGTTTATGCTGGGATGCCAGTTGAGAATTTATCGGCTGAGCAGTCGAGTCGCATAGTCCAAAACGTGAAAATACAACCTACAGACACGTTTGATAATTTTTTAGAGCAGTTACTCTCGTCTTCTGTTCTAACTGGCCAAAGCATTACCCAACTGAGTACTGCCCAACAAAGTACTGTCGAAAAAAATGTCCTGTCGCTGACAGTTAAAAAGTATCGCGCGAAAGAAACCCTGACAGCATCCGAATTGCATATGATGCAGCGCTTATTAGGCCTATATTCACGACTGAAATACGGTCAAGATGCCATCAACACCTTGGCAAAATTAGTGGCAATCCCCACTTTTAACGTCGCAGGTTTGGCGCAACATAACAATCCACAATTTAAAAAAATGGCCAGCGTGTTAGCTAAAATGGCGCAAGATTTCAATTTGGAATTTCGTAATATCGACAATCGCGTTTACGAAGTCTCTCTTAAAGGTAGCTCAAAAGAATTGGTGGGTATTCATGCCCATGCCGACGTAGTGCCGGTTACGCCTTCATTATGGGTACTAGAAGATGGAACAAAACTTGACCCCTTCCATCTAACCCGTATTGGTGATCGTATGTATGGCCGAGGCACTGAAGATGACAAAAACGGCATAGTAGTTACCATGTACGCAATGAAAGTCATTCAGGAAGAAAACATTCCGTTACTACGTAATATTCATTTATTGATTGATACCACCGAAGAAACCTCATCTCAGGCCATACCTTATTATTTTGCCCGGAATCCTACGCCTAAATATAATCTGGCCCTAGACGGTAATTATCCAGTGGTGATAGCGGAAAAAGGCTCAGGTGGCGTTATGGCTAACTTTCCAGTACGCCCAGGACAAACTAATGCCAGCGCGAGTGCTGAAATTGTGACAATCACCGGTGGCTTAGCCATGAATCAAATTCCTTCAGCCAGTGTTGCCACGATTACCAGCTCCAATCATAAATCACTAATGTTAAAACTTAATCAATTTTCTGCCAACTTTGTGGCCGCCAATGGGGGCGACTTTTCTATTGAAGCCGTGTCTGATTCACAATTTGTAACCCTTACGGTTAAAGGCGTATCAGCCCATTCATCGGATCCTGAGTCTGGTGTTAACCCTGTCTCAAGAATGTTTGCGTTTATTGAATTTGTACAGCACCAAGAAGCTGTTTTTAAGTTTAATCATATAACTGACGCGGCCAATTATATAATGGCCAACTGGGGACTGAGTTCTTTTGGCGACACTCTGAACATTGATTATGCTCATGATTTCATGGGACCACTGACTACCGCAGTAACGTTTATTGCCCTTGATGATAAAAATTTACAAGTGGGTGTCAACTTGCGTTTGCCTGTGGGGCGAGATGTAAATACGTTAAAACAAGACATTTCTAGCAAACTACATGCTTGGCAAAAAGACAGTGCTATAAACGTGGCGTTTAAAATTGGTATGCGTGAACCCATGTATCGTAACCCGAAAGGCCAATGGGTGAATGCGTTAGTCGACGTCGCCACCGAAAACTTGTCGATGCCCCGCGAGTTTGGCTCGTCTAGTGGCGGCACATCGGTGCATAATTTACCCAATGGGGTACAATTTGGCCTTGCCATGCCCCACGAAAAATACACCGGACATAACGCCAATGAATATAAACGCGTTGAGCAATTTTTACTTGATATGCAAATTATCACCGAAATGATTGCCCGTGTGGGGCAATTGCCCAGTTTAGAGTAAGTCTAATCGCGAGTTACTTACGCGCTAGCCGCTGCCTGCTTTTGGTACAGGCTCCTTAGTCGAGCAATTAAATTCAAAACTAACAAAAGCGACCCAAGAAGAACGGGTCGTTTTTGCTTGTAACGACTAAAATACGCGCAGGTACCAGTAAATCATATTTATGTCATTAAAAGCCTACTAACAAGCGATAATCAAGCCTAATACCCATTACCTTTTGCTCTAGGGGCATCTCTATCCTTATTCTGCCTTGCTCATGATATAACTCGCCATTGCCTCTTTAAAATAGTTGTAAACCCTGAGCGACAATTAGGGTATCTCTGTTTATTTATTTTTAGGAGCAATACTGGCCACAAACATTGTCGCCAGTAGTTGCGGTCTATATACTCCGCAGATATTGTGGGGGCTTGAAAAAGAGCACACCTTGCGTTTTATTTTCCAGCCTAATTGGAGTTCTATATGTTGTTTGACGGTAACTTAGTCACTGAATCAGCCATTCGTCAAAAAATTCGTGATTTTTATCGAATTGATGAAAACCTTGCCGTTGAACATATTCTGCCTGACGCAGAAGTGAATATGCGTGCCCGCAGCCGAGCTTGGGAACGAGCGCGTAAAATGGTGCTGCAAATTCGAAATGATCAGGAAGGTACCGGCGTAGTTGAAGCGCTACTTAACGAGTACTCTCTATCTTCTGCCGAGGGCGTAGTATTAATGTGTTTGGCCGAAGCGTTGTTACGAGTGCCAGACAAAGGTACTCAAGACAAATTGATCAGCGATAAATTATCCAAAGGTCAGTGGAGTTCACACTTAGGCAACAGCGACTCATTATTTGTAAATGCCTCATCTTGGGGTTTGCTATTAACCGGTGGTTTGGTTAATTATGCCAATCAACAAAACAAATTTGGTTTCCTGAAAAAAACTTTGGGAAAGGTTGGCGAGCCGGTTATCCGTAAAGCCATGAACATCGCGATGAAAGTGATGGGCCAACAGTTTGTTATGGGCGAAACCATCGAAGATGCAGTGCAGCGCGCTGAAGAAAAAGAGCGCAAAGGTTATGTGTACTCGTATGACATGCTTGGTGAAGGTGCGAGAACCCAAAAAGATGCGGACGATTATTATACTGCTTATGCACAAGCGATTGAAGTAATAGGCAAAGCGGCGAAAGGGAAAGGTCCGAGAAAGAGCCCAGGGATCTCAGTGAAGTTATCAGCCATCCACCCGCGCTATGAATTTACCCATAGAGAAAGGGTTATGGCGGAAATCCCCCCCAAACTAAAACAATTATGTTTATTAGCCAAACAATACGATATTGGCTTAACCGTTGATGCTGAAGAATCAGAACGGCTAGATATTTCTTTAGACGTGATTGAACAGGTATTCAGTGACCCTGACTTGGCAGGCTGGAGTGGCTTTGGTTTAGCTGTACAGTCTTATCAAAAACGTGCGTTATATGTTATCGACTGGTTGCGAGAACTGACCGAAAAAGTTGGGCGCAAAATGATGGTCAGACTGGTCAAAGGCGCATACTGGGATACTGAAATAAAGAATGCGCAAAAAGATGGATTAGAACACTTTCCAGTTTTTACCCGTAAGTCATCTACCGATGTGTCTTATCATGCTTGTGCCAACCGTTTACTGGATTTCCGCGACACGATTTACCCACAATTTGCCACCCATAATGCCTATACTGCCGCCGTCATAATAGAATTGGCTGGTGATGATAAAGAAGGGTTTGAATTTCAGTGCCTGCACGGTATGGGTGATAGCCTTTATGATCAAATAGTCACTGTAGAAAATATTCAATGCCGTATTTACGCTCCAGTTGGTGAACACGAAGACTTATTGGCTTATCTTGTACGCCGCCTGCTTGAAAACGGTGCTAACTCTTCTTTTGTTAATGCTATCGTCGACGAATCCAGACCTGTTGAATCATTACTCGAAGATCCTGTTGAGAAAACCCAACGATTGAAATTTAAATATAACGACCAGATCCAGAAACCCATCGCGTTGTTTGGCGAAGAAAGAGACAACTCCAAAGGTATCGATGTCACCGATATTAATCAAATCACGCCGCTTAAAGCCGCCGTGGATCGCTGGCTTGACGACCACCTATTGACTGAAGATCAAGTACCTGAAGGTTGCCATGCAGTGCGCAATCCTGCCAATGTAGATGAAATTATTGGCTTTCACCAATTCGATACTCAGCACGAAATGGCCGCTAAGTTAACCACTGCGCACGAAACCTTTGCGACTTGGTCGCAAACCCCCATGAAGGAACGCGCGGACTTGCTGCGACGTATCGCTGACATTCTTGAACGTAATATCGATGAGCTGATTGCTCTGTGTATTAAAGAAGCTGGAAAAGTTACATCTGATGGAGTAGATGAAGTCCGCGAAGCGGTAGATTTTTGTCGCTATTACGCTGCTCGCGCGGAAAAACTTGCAGAAGACGACAGACTCGCACCTCGTGGTGTAGTGCTGTGTATCAGTCCGTGGAACTTCCCATTGGCCATATTTTTAGGTCAAGTAGCAGCGGCACTGGTAACCGGCAACACCGTCATTGCCAAACCCGCTGAGCAAACAAGCTTAATTGCTTTGCGTGCTCTGCAATTAATGGAGTATGTAGGTTTACCCGCAGGTGTGGTTCAGGCTGTTATCGCACAAGGCCCTGATGTAGGTGAAGTCTTATTACCTGATGAACGTATCAAAGCAGTTATGTTTACCGGTTCAACCGTTACCGGCAATATTATCGCTAACGCATTGGCCCAAAGAGGCGGTGAGCAAGTCCCTCTAATAGCCGAGACAGGCGGACAAAACTGCATGATTGTGGATTCAACCGCCCTGCCCGAGCAAGTGGTCGATGACGTTATCGCTTCTGGCTTTCAAAGCGCTGGCCAGCGTTGTTCAGCCTTGCGTGTATTGTTTTTACAGGAAGAAATCGCCGATACCGTGACCGAAATGTTGATTGGTGCACTACAGGAAATGAGCGTGGGTGATCCAGCCTATTTGGCTACTGATATTGGCCCCGTTATTGATCAAAAAGCGTTGGCCAACTTGCAAGCGCACGCTGCCGATATGCAAAAAAATGGTACCTTATTATATGAGTGTAAAGTTCCTGCTAACAAGGGTACCTTCTTTGCGCCCAAGCTTTATGAAATAGCAGATATCTCAGTCCTCAAGCGTGAAGTGTTCGGCCCCTGTGTGCATATTGTACGCTTTAAGGCAGATGATTTAGAAAACACAGTTGAAAAAATTAATGCCACAGGCTTTGGTTTAACCATGGGGATTCATACGCGAATTGATATGCGCGCTATGGAGTTGGTAAAACTCTCCCGAGCCGGTAACGTTTATGTAAACCGTAATATGATTGGCGCTATAGTCGGCGTTCAACCTTTTGGTGGACGCGGTCTATCAGGCACTGGCCCTAAAGCAGGCGGGCCTAACTACTTGCCACGCCTAATGCTAGAAAAGTCGACCCCAAGGCCGGTAAGTGAATTGTTGCCTAATACAGATTCAGCACTGCAAAGTGATGAAAAAGCAACGCAACAAGCTGCTCAGTTTATGAAAAATGCCCACGCTACCGAACATGAATGGCGACTGACAGATCTAAATACCCGTATCTCTTCGGTTCGTCAATTGCTCGCAAAGTTAGCTAAGGTAGGCATAGTTGAAGAATTGGCTGAAGATTTAAACTCCACGTTAGCCGCGGCTCGCTCTCAGTTGATCAGTATCGAAAAACGTTTGAAAAAGCCCAAAGTATTACCTGGGCCAACGGGCGAATCTAATGTGCTGTACCTTGAACCCAGAGGGATCCTGGTTTGTTTTGCTGATAAAGACGTAACGTTTGAGTATTGGACTCTGTCTATTGTGACCGCACTAGCAACAGGGAACGTCGTCATTGCCGTAGTGTCTGAATTGTTTTACGACGAAGCTATTGAATTTCGCGAACAGTTTATTGCTACCGGTGCGCCTGAAGGCGTGTTCCAAGTGGCTAAGCTGCATCACTTGCAAGCATTGTTGGCGGAAGATGCACTTACAGGTGTGGTAATAGACAGTAACAGTGATCGTTCTAGTTATATGGTCAAAATGCTCGCCAAACGTACAGGGGCAATATTGCCTGTTATTACCGCCGAGTATAATGATCACCTGATCCAACGTTTGCTAACCGAAAAAACCGTCAGTATCGATACTACCGCATCTGGCGGTAATACCTCACTTATGACGTTGGTTGAAGAAGAAGAAGACGACGAGTAAGGTCACAGCCATAAAAAAGCGCGCTTTAGCATGTTAATAAACCCCGGCTTTTAGTCGGGGTTTTCTTTATATGGGCAAAAAGTATTTATTGAGTGGGAGTAGTTGAAAATCCAACGCCCTAAAAATTGAATTGCTGATGCAAATGATATCCAATCAGAAGCACACTTAGACCAACCACCTGAATATAAAACGACAATTTGGCTTGCTTCCAATAACGTGCGAGAAAAAGTAAACACATTGGATTAATAAACAAACACGCTAAGCCCCAAAAAATGCTTGTTGCAAACGCCTCGATTAACAGCAGCACCATACCGGCAATTAATATAAGCAGCCCTATTAAGGTTATAATCATGGTCGTCATATTAAAACTTTATCGCTGGTTGGAATATTAAAGATTTAACAGTGTTTACCCCAATTGCGTTAAGCATTAGTGAAAACGTAGTGTAAAATGCAATTTATGAGGCATGTAAGTCGGTAATTAAAGCAGGCCAAAATCCAGCACAATCTTAACTATAAAACGCTTCAACCGTTCCTTTAAGGGTAATTAACAGAGGTTGTCCCCGGCGGTCCAACGCTTTTGGAGAAGGTATTTTAACCCAACCTTCACTGATGCAATATTCTTCGACATTAGTGTGCTCTTTGCCGTTCAACCGAATACCTATGTTATGCTCAAAAATTTCTTCCACATGAAATTTGCTGCGGGGATTACCCGAAAGGCGATCCGGTAACTCGGGTAGCGCTTTAGTGTCGTTCATCTTAATGACCTGATTAAATAAAAAGAGCGCTATTGTAGACAATACACGCCTAGCGCTCAAGAACTCCAGTAGAGTTTTGTGTCGTTGTTAGCAGATTTGCGGATCTCGCTTGACTAACCATTATACTAAGTCGTCGTTTTATCAGAGCCCCGCGCTACGGCCCCTAACTCACGGGCGCATAACGCGAATATAAGCATAATAGGTTCTACTTACGCCGTTTATGATTAGAAGCATTACTCGCGCGTTTTGCTCGCCCTTGAGGCTTTTCTCGAGAATTAGGCTGAGGGTCAGCTTCAAAATTACCGTATTCGTCATCATCGAGCATGTTGACTAGTTTTTTGTTATTGGCCACTTTAGTAATAGGCGCTTTGTGTGTAGGTGCAAAAGCAGGAATGATCTCACGTTCAAACTTGCGGCCGATAAGGCGTTCAATAGACTGTAATTGCTTGGCTTCATCTTCGCTAAACAATGAAATGGCCAAACCCGAGTTGCCAGCACGGCCTGTACGACCAATTCTATGCACGTAGTCTTCTGGCACATAAGGAAAGTCAAAGTTAACAACGCAAGGTAATTGATTAACATCAATCCCCCTAGATGCGATGTCAGTGGCAACCAATATCTTAACACGCCCGTTTTTAAAGCCATCTAATGCATGAGTGCGAGCGTGTTGTGTTCTGTTAGCATGAATGGATGCTGCACTAATACCAGCCTTCTCTAGCTGCATGACTAAACTATCGGCCCCCTGCTTGGTTCGACTAAATACTAAAGCTTGACGCCAATTCTGTGTCTTAATCAGGTGGATCAATAAGTCATTTTTACGCGCTTTGTCGACCGAATATATTTTCTGTTTAACCGTATCGATAGTACTGTTTGGCACCGCTACTTCAATCATAAGCGGGTTATTTAACATGCCTCTGGCAAGTGACTTGATGTCTTTTGAAAATGTCGCTGAAAACAATAAACTTTGACGTTTAGCTGGTAACAACGTTTGGATGTGATGAATATCGTTGACAAAGCCCAAATCTAACATGCGGTCAGCTTCGTCTAAAACCAGTATTTCTAACTGAGCAAAGTTAATTGCTTGCTGATTATAGAGATCAATTAAACGACCAGGTGTAGCAACCAGAACATCCAGACCATCTTCTAGTTGGGATATCTGAGGCTCAATCCTTACACCTCCGAACACGGCCCCGGAACGAATATTTACCAGACGGCTATAATTTTCAACGCTCTTAGCCACCTGAGCAGCAAGTTCACGGGTCGGCGTAATAATTAACGCTCGCACACTTTGTGGTTTTGCGCTTAAACCACCAGACAATAATTGCAGTACAGGTAGCGTAAAACCAGCGGTTTTGCCGGTACCAGTTTGCGCCACAGCCACAACATCACGCTGACTCAACACAGCTGGGATCGCTTCAATCTGTATCGGTGATGCCACGGTGTAGCCTTGCTCTGCAACCACTTTTAATAGCTCATCGCACAAGCCTAAGGCGCTAAAAGACATAGATGGATATTCCTTAGGTTATTGATATTCTTTTTACATACAGTTAACAGATGTGGGCCAACAATGATCGGCACGTAAACGCATATTAGATTTTACACGCGTCATATGCCGCTTTGGCATTCTGCGAGTTTCTAACCACGAAGTCATGCTGGATAGTGGTTAAAATAGGCTGACGCTCAGTATTCGTTTTTGTAGGCACCCACAGCCATTTTCTTATCGCAATAGCAGCCTGTTCATCAAACACCCCTTCGGGGAACGCTTTGATAATTGTAGGCTCCACTGCCCTGCCGTTCACATCGATAAGCAATGAAAACTCAACGCAGCCAGAAATTTTATCATTTTTCGCTTGTTGCGGGTACACGGGTGCGACCTTTCGATAAGTAATCCAATAATCATCTACCGCTTCTTTATGTGCGGTTAAATTCAGCGGCGTCAAGGTACTCTGTTTAGGGACAGCCGCACAACCACCCACCAGAACCCCCCAGACAACAACTAACAATAATTTATTCATAAACGCCCCATGTAGCTTAAGCAACTAGATTACCAGAAAAACTAAGCGGTTAAGCATGAAATACATTTACCCGTTTTGCTATCGCCCATAGAAAATAAAGGAGTAAGGTATTAGGCACAATAAACACGTTAATACTTTCTTATCTGCGATTTCTGAAATTTGACGGCCGCTTTCAGGTGTATTTGTCATTCAAACAGGTTAAAAACTTTTGCATGTATATTTCTCAGCTACACTTTTGTTGATCGTACTGCGCATGAATATTACGTAGACATCAACACCAACAAGAAGAATACAGAAGTAGTATTTTTATAAATCCAACATGGAGTAGATACAGATGAAATTGCAAAAAGAAGATATACCCGTCGTAATGGAAGCCCCGGACATGATCATGCGCTCTTTAGCCGGTTTAGGAAATATGACCGTGGTATTTCATGAGCTACCTAAAGGCACAGATTTTACCCCCCTATTGAAAGGGCTCGGTAACGACAGCTGTCATTGCCCACATTGGGGCTACATATTTGAAGGAACCTTTCGGTTTATATACGACGATGGTAAAGAAGAATCTTTTGAAGCTGGCGACGTTTTTTATGCGCATGCTGGCCATACCGCAATTGTAGACAAAGATGTTAAATTTATTGATTTTAGCCCCACTAAGGAACTGGATGAAGTGATGACAAATGTCGGCAGAGTTATGTCCGAAATGAATTAAAAGCACACTCAATGTCGCCCGCTTAACGGGCAACATTTTTTAATATGTCCACAGGTATCACGGTTATCGGTTAGTCCAACTCGACTGTTATCAATAAATAATCGCCCTAAGAAGACGATATATAACAAGCTATCGAACGTAAAACTCCGATAGCGTTGCTTAATATCTGCCATAAGCCTTTAAATGTTGCTCGATAGTTTTTGCGTTTGATATGCACGCTAATTAATAGCACATTGTTGTTAATCAACAAGAAAGATACTATTAACATTCAAATATTAATAAGAAGAATGACTAAATGCATATAAAAAATTGGCTGGTAGGTATTTCTATCATGGCAAGTTCTACGGCCTTTTCAAAAGAGGCTCCGTTGGTTTCTATTCCTACTCACGACGCTTTTTTCTCTAGCATTGCCTTGCATTGTGGCAAGGCCTTTGAGGGGAAAGTGGCAGTAGATAATCAGCCTAGCCCCGCGTTCGATGCAAAATTAATTATGTTTGTACGCAAATGCAGTCAATCAGAATTACAAATTCCATTCTACGTTGGCGATAATGCATCACGTACCTGGATCATTAAAAAAACCGGCAGTGGTCTTAGTTTAAAACATGATCACCGCCATAAAGACGGCACTGATGATCCAGTGACCATGTATGGCGGGCACACGCTAGGCGCGGGTTTTAACCAGATACAATCCTTCCCTATCGACCAGTACTCGAAAGAATTATTCGCTGAGCATGGTTTAGCGCAATCTATCACCAACACATGGCAAATCTATAGCTACCCAGATACATTTTCATATCGATTAGTGCGTGAAGGGCGAGAGTTTCGAGTAGATTTTGATTTAACGAAGCCAGTGTCGGCACCAGCCGCACCTTGGGGTTATGAAAATTAAATGATTCGTTTTTGATTCAGTCTATCTTGCCAAGCAAAACTAACACGTTAAAAAAGCGCTTAAAGGTATTTGATTTTGGCGGTAATCGGCTGAGTCACTTGGTAGTGGACAGTGAAATTTGAAGTTGAATTCGCGCCTTATACTTTTTTATAATACGCGTTATTCGGTGCGGTAGATCACAGTAAAACCTATAGGCAATTTAGTATTACTAGGTAAATACGCTATCGTGCCCTGATTGTTAACCATAAACGCTAGCAATGACTCAACTGAATCAAATTCGATTGGTGGTTTCTTTCTGCCGCTAAACCGCATTTGAGCCCAATAAGATTGGATACGGGATTCAGTTAAGCCAACTATCTTGGTATTAAAAATTAAGCGAGCTTCGCTATCTGGCGTTAAAGCTACTGGCTTTAATGGAAACTGAGAACTGCTCCCCATAAAGATATCTCTTACTTCACGCTTTTTAACGTTAATATCAGTTATATCAGTATTCGCGACGACCATAAGATCGGTTGCTTGGCTACTGAACGTGCACATTGTTAGGGTAAGGACTAGCATCACTGTATATTTCATCAGAACACCCACTCCATGCCTATTTGATAAAGCTTTGCTTTCCTATCAAAGTTAGGGTCGGTGATTCCTGTGAAAAATGAACTTTTACCTGGTTCTCCTTCCAAAAAAGTAACTTCTGCCTTTGCCGAAATGTTATAGCGCAAGTCCCAGCGTAACCCTATGGTTACAGTATCTAATTCATAATCAGGCAAACTATCAATAACTTGATCATATGCAAAAGACAATTGGGTAAGTTGCGGATCTAACCCTTTAGGCACTAAATTTTCGACATTGCCGTATTTGCTATTTGATGTAGAGTAGCTTATGTGAATTTGAAATGGTGAAAAATTATACCCGGCACTCAAATAATAGCCATCTAATGCCGGTATAACAAGCAAGTCTGAAGTAACCTTCATCCACTCAGCTGATACGAAGTAGTCGAGGGTGTCGTAGTTAATATTCCCCTGATAAACAGTAATGTCGCCATCAAAACGCAACGATTCAGCATTTTGTTGGAAACCTGCAAAATCTAAAAGGTTAGCCAGCTCGGTAAACTGGACAACGTCTGCATCAAAATCAGAAGACATCGTCGTTGAAACACGCGCGCTGAGATTGCCAGAAGTTAGACTAAAAATGATGCCCTTTATTTCATCAACATCCATTTTTATTGATTGCTCGGTGCGCGTCAATTCACCATCAAACGTTCCATAGAAAGCTTCAACTTCAACATTTGTCGCATCAAGATTAAATCGGTAGGTGCCAGTTGCACCTTCGTAATTTGAAAACAATAGACTACTGAATTTTTGTAGTGGTGGCGTAAGCCAAGGATAAGCAAACCCGACATCTATAACGTCACTGTATCGAAAGAACGGTGTACGTAATTTGCCCAATTTGAACCGCCAATTTTGATTGGGTTCATAATTTACATATAACCACTCAAGGCCCGATTTTCGGTCGAAAGCGGAATGGGCGAGTAATTGTGCAGAGAGGCTTAATTCCTCAGTAATAGTAATGTCGCTTTGCAGGGCAAATAATGACTGTTGAGAAAAGCTAACACTATTGTCATATCCTTCAAATTTTGCACTACCTTCGTCTAAATAGCCGCCAACTATTCGTCCAAAACCGCTAAACGCAATGCGATCAGATATATCGGCTTGGGCTGTTATTGGCAAGAAAGATAAGAGAATTAGGGCGCAGACGAATCTTATTCTCATATCTTTTCGCATGTAAACTGTTTTATAGGGGATTTGCACCTATTCGTCAAAGTTCCACTAATGTAGTTAATAAACATCTAAATTAGGTATATATTTTCATACACTGTTATATTTTTTGAGTATTATTGAACGCTTTATACAGGCACATCCCAATCCCAACATTCAAGTACACCACACACACTAAGAGTCTAATTCATCAATACTTATTCAGCCATTTGATAATTCAGTCTTTTCATAAGTGCAGGTTAGTTTTATTGACCATTTGTTGAATCTGTTCGTTAGTTATAGTTAAAAAAATTGACCATATCAAATTCTATTATTGGCAAACTTTAGCCTCTGGGTGTTTAACGAGTGCCCTTCGACTTTCACACTATCAACGGGCATTATCGTTTTTTCGACAGATCATGCTGGCTGGTTAAACAACAAAGCAATGCAAAATGAAACATTCGAAGTCGTTTTTAAGCATGCTGATAAAGCCTTTTATCAAGGTGGAAATACCGACAGAAACTGTATTTTTAGTTAGCGTTTGGCCAAGTTATAAGTTGCTTGACTCGCCAACTGTGGAATGAATCAGCCGCAGATGTATTAATCTACAGCATTTACCCAATCCGAATTCCACCTCAGCGTGCCACCGGTTAATGCGCCCTTTTATCGCTGGGGCTCGAGCGTTTGGGGTTTGTGACTTAAAGCTCATGCTTAGACACTGGCAAGTTGCCTAAAAAGTACATTTGGATAACCCTTATCATCCGTAACCATTCGCTATTCTTTCACGTATTCTAACTGGACGATGATTGCAGCATATTTATCTCAACGACACAGAAAATAGCCGAAGCAGTAGCGCTATTTTCTAACACATTGATGGCCCTTTGGTGGAATACTCAATGTCATAACAATTGCTTTACGCGTTTATTCAAATCTTGGCCTTTAATTGCACCTGCGGCGGCTAGCCCCATTTAACGACGAAATCTATGGCACTCTGAATGACGCGGGGCAATACAAGCTGCGGTATGTTGAAGTCCATCACCCATGGCAGTCAATTTTTGAATGGTTTGGTACAATTCAGTCGCTTTTGTTAGCAGCATTTCTCGATCGATATCTGGGGTTTTACCTTCCCCTAAAATGTTCGAAATTTCTTCCACAGTAAATTCCGCCACAAGAGCTAGAGCAATCAAGGCTAATCGCTCCATTATATTGGCATTAAAACTCGTCGTAATCCGTTCCTACCCACAGAACGAATTAACCCTTTCTCTTCATAATAACGCAATGTCGAAGCGGGATCTCCTGAGCGCTTAGCCCCGGTATAAATATCCATAATAGCCCTTGACCTAGAGTTGACTTTCAGTTTTAGAGCAACAACAGTGATGGATTTGTGGGCCATGTTAAGAATGAAACTATTCAGCATTGCACCCACAAATTGGGGAATGGTTGGACTCTGGATAGCCTACATACCCAAGGGATACTTATTCATCACTCTATCGCAACATATGCTGCGATACGCGGTGAGCACATCATTGGGTGGGTTGCCCATGATCTAATAGGTATAAGCTACGCAGCCACTTTAGTGATCATTTGCGGTAATGCATGGGTGCATAGCGTTATTAATCACTCAATTTTTGGTCTTGGTTTGTATTGATCAGGCTGGGCGCTAAATCATGTTTATGCACTGTAATTGATAAATAACATAAGCAAATTTGAGAAACGGCGAGTAAATTACTCATTGGTTAGATATACATTCGCCGATGTGCAGCTAGCTTTCAGTTAGTCGCATAAGTGGCACTCGTCATCCATTAAAGTTTTGCAAGAGGAAAGAAACACACATGAAGGTTTTACAACTGAACACCTACACGGCGCACACTAAGATCGTGGGTTTAGTCGCGATTTTGATCTCACTGGTGGCATGGTCGACGGATCTTACAGGGATGGTTTACATTTGCCCTTATTGCCGTGCTCAACGCACCGTCATTGGCATTCTAGGATTAATGTTAATTTCCCCCGGGGGAAAGCACTGGATAGCAAAGTACATAGGGTTGGTTGTCGGATTTTTTGGTGCAACCGTGGCCGCAAATCAACACTTTATGGGATGGAAAAAAATATCAGCTGGAACGTTCAAATTTAAAGAAAACCTCGTGATTGATCCGTTCCTATTATCGGCCTTTGCGTTATTCGGCATTATAGGCCTCACCTACTTGCTGTTATTTTCAGATAAAAGACTGCCAAAACACTTTTAAGAGGGTTATCTGTGTATTTGTGCAGGTATGCAGGGGATGTAAATAAATCTATTTGCAGCGCAATGTTTAATGCCAAGCTACTAACTAAAAAATATGAAAATATATAGGCTAGGTACCTATTTAGTCGGTGAAAAACGCGGCGCAATATTGACATAGCCGCGCCGTGGTTTTTTTTCAGATAAAGGGTAAGCGAGCTTGTTTCAATTTAAGAAGAACAACTATAGTGCGACACCCCACCGGCGTCAAAAAAAGCGTGAGGCTTTAAGCTATAGTATTTGCTTTCAATATCGCTCGACTGCTCATTAAAAGGCTGTGTTAATACCTGCTGCAACTCATGAACAAGTTCGAAGTCACCTTTGCCCGCTTGCTGATAAGCAGGCACAACTAGCCATTCTCGCCACGTATATTTAGGATTAACTTGTTGCATCATTTGCGCAGTTTTTTGAATGCCTTCTTCAGTGTTTAACAAACTTCTCCAATTTTGCAGCCACTGTACCCATTGTTCAGACAAGGCGTCTGTTGGAGTGTTGTAGAAGCTTTTGCTCAAGTCCGAAATATCGTCTGGGATCTTGGACAGTTCATGAAAAAATATGGTGTAGTCGACAGATGTTTGTACCATTAGCGTAATCAGTTGCTCAAACAGCTGAGGATCATAAGACGCCAAGCCAAGTTTAGATGCCCACATATTGTCCATTTTATCTTGCATGACTGAAGCGAACCCAAGATTTATCTGATTTAATTTTTCTAGCGCTTCGGGAGTTGACGAGAGTAAAGGTTGTAAAGCTTTACAAAACATATCAAAATTTGTTTGTGCTGCCGCCCCTTGATTGAAGAACGAGAAATGTTGCCCCCCACCCGTCCATGGTTGGTAATAAGGGTCAAAACGCTCGACGAAACCAAAAGGACCATAATCGAGTGTATAACCACCACAAGCGCAGTTATCACTATTAAAGTTGCCTTGGCAGTAGCCTACGCGCAGCCAGTGGCTGATCAACGTGGTCAATCGGTCACGAAATGCGACCGCCAGTTGCACGATTTGCTCTGGGATGGCTAGCTCGTGGTCAATCTCATTTGAGTATTCGCGCGCAATCAAATGCAACACAATCATCTCTAACTCTTTTAGCGCGTCGGGATGTTGATTAACGCGAGCGCGACGAGCAAAGAGTTCAAGTTGACCCACTCTTAAAAACGAGGGTGCGACCCGCGTTGAAATCGCCACAGGGTTAGATACGTTCATATCTGGGTTTGTGGCATAAGAACCTTCAGAATACCAAGGCCGTCTTACTTGTTCTGATTGCGAGACAAACAAACATAAGGATCGGGACGTTGGCACACCCAAGCCATGCATGTGTTCTTGAACTAAAAACTCCCTAACACTTGAGCGCAAGACAGCTCGGCCATCTCCGCCACGGCAGTAAGGGGTTGGCCCGCCACCTTTTAACTGCATCTCCCAGCGCTTTTTATTAATCACAGCTTCAAGCACAGAAACCGCTCGGCCATCGCCGTAACCGTTGCCTGTTCCAAATGGGCATTGCTGAATGTATTCAGTACCGTAAATAGACAGCGCGTAGCCTGTGGCCCAGCCAACTGGGCGCATGGGCGATGGTACGTTAGATATGTCACCAGCGAACAGCCGAGCAAATTCATCTGTGTGCACTAGGCTGTCGTCGAAACCTAGTTCAGCAAAGAGTATTTCACTGTGGGCGACATATATAGGGTTAGCAATAGGCGTAGGTTTAACGGGCACATAATGCCCAGAAAAAACTTGTCTTGGTTCGTAATCGTCACCAGTTTCAGTGGCATCAGGATCACAGTTTAGATTATCAAGTAAGGAGTAATCACTTAACGTTGCCAAATCTTCAAGTGTGTATACGCTTTTAGGAACATCAGTAGTGAGTTGGTTAGCCATGCGATTCAAACACCTTTTTTCATATCAATATAATTAACAACAGTATATTGCATTTAGATACGTCAGATCTTCTCTAAAGTGCCACTGCCCAGAATACTTCTGAATGCAGACGCCAGCATTTCCTCTCGTTTTTTATGCCAACCTTCTGCAGCCTCATCAAAAAATGATTAATTAATTCCTTTGGGTACAAGTACGAACACTTTTTTACCATCTAATGTTTGTTTGATTATTTGCACTAGAGAAATTTGTGAAACGGTATTTTCTAAAATTGACTGGAAGAAACGAGAAGAATTAAACTGACTTGAAAAAAAATGACCTGACACATTATCTTCTACATTCCGATCAAAAAATTACAACATGTTGTTATGGGTAACGGCTAATTACCGTATCAAATATCACGCATAAAAATAGTTAATCATCACTGGTTTTTACCCATACGAGAAAAACAAACATAATGTTTACAATGCATTAAAAAATACTGAGAATGAACTTAATGCTCCTCAATAAACAGTAAAAATGGGAACAATATATGAGCGAAATGCCAAATGTTAAACCAAATTTTTTAGAAGAGATTATCTACAAAGATAACTTTATCTCCTTCCCCGCACGGATTCGAAATATTGCTAATAACTTCCCAGAATTGAACGTTTTAACCGTTGATGGCAAAACTCGTCAATGGAAGGCTTTTATGCCACGTATCAATCAAGTCTCAAATATGTTGGCAAGCCGCGGTTTAGGGCGAGGTAGTAAAATCGCGATCCTTGCTAAAAGTAGTATCGAATATATTGAAATATTCTTGGGCGGGTTGCAAGCCGGTGTATGTATTGTACCTTTATCTGGAATGGCATCTAGCGAGCAGTTAAAAGTCATGATCCGGGATAGTGGCTCTAAAATGGTTTTTGTATCCAAAAATAATCAACATTATATTGAGCCATTTATTGGAAGTCTCGAAGCAGTACCTACAGATGGTTATGTCTCTCTAGACTTTTCGGCAGGGGCATGGACCCCTTATGAACCATTGGTATCCAGTGCGCCTGACACTGCAATGAGTGTCGATATTCTTCCAGAGGATCCGTTTAACCTTATTTATAGTTCTGGTACGACAGGCGTTCCCAAAGGTATCGAACAAAGTCATTCCATGCGTAATCAACATGTGGTGGGTTTTGAAGGGTTAGGCATCTCATCAGAAGCGATTACGCTGAGTTCTACAGCACTTTATTCCAATACGACACTGGTTGTATTGTTGCCAACTCTTGCCCTTGGCGGCCGGATTGTTCTAATGCCAAAGTTTGAAGCTGAAGCGTTTTTAAAACTAGCTGAAGCGGAGAAAGTGACCCATACGATGCTGGTACCAGTTCAATACCAGCGTATTTTGGATCATAAAAATTTCCATAATTACGATTTGAGTAGTTTTCAGGTTAAATTATCGACAAGTGCACCGCTACGAGAAGGAATAAAACAAGAGACGATTGATAAATGGCCAGGCAAGCTTATTGAAGTATATGGTTTGACCGAAGGCGGGATTGGCACAGTGTTATCAGTAACTGATTTTCCTGATAAATTGGCGTCTGTAGGCCGTGCTAGTGACGGCGTTGAACTACGGATAATCGATGAACAGGGAGCAGAATTACCGCAAGGAAGTATTGGCGAAATTGTCGGACGCTCCGCTGCGATGATGAGCGGTTATTATAAACGCCCAGATTTAACCAATGACATGCTTTGGACTTGCTCTAAAGGTAAGACCTACTTTAAAAGTGGCGATATTGGCCGGTTTGATGAAGATGGATTCCTTTTTTTACTGGATCGGAAAAAAGACATGATCATTTCGGGAGGATTTAATATTTATGCTGCTGATATCGAAGCGGAACTTGTTCAACACAATGGGATTTCAGATGTCGCGGTTATTGGTATTCCCAGCGAAAAATGGGGTGAAACGCCACTTGCTTTAGTCGTATTGAAAGAAGGTGCAACTGAAACTGAACAAAGCATTACAGATTGGGTTAATAACCGGTTAGGTAAAACACAACGAATTTCAGGTGTAGAATTTAGAAGTACGCTACCAAGAAGCACGATTGGCAAAATTCAGAAGCGAGAATTAAGGGATGAATATGTCAAGAAATAGAAAGAACTATTGAAACTAGGCTTATACCAACCCCCCTACAAATTAGCCAACAAAGCCGTTGGCTATGTAAACTACTCTTATCAAAACTTAATTTTCATATAGAAAGGGATATAAAGACATTCATGATAAAACGGTCAAATTTAAGGCTTGAACTAGACTTGTTTGGTGATGAGCCTCCGGTGCTCGGCGCCCGGCGCCCGTTAATCAGCGTATTCCGTTGAGTAATCTTGCGGAACAGAATATCTACTTTATTTTACGTAAACTTATAGGTCTGTATATTTTTATTGGCCAAAAGCACGACGCGATAACAGCGAAGAAGCGCCGTGTTTTTCCCTGATAGGATAAACAAACGTGTTCAAACGTCTGTTATGAATCTGAGGTTATGTAAAGAGGCTGGCTCATTCCTATCACGACATTTGAATTCTTTGTCCTCTTCTGATGTATAGTCACTTGATACTCAAGGGGCAGTACCATTTTGCGTAAACTTTCCTTTGAGTAACCAGCACTCGTTGATAAAGGGGTATCCCACTTAATTGATATAGAACCACTTTCAGAATCAATTTTGCACGGCTCGCGCTTTGTAGTGACCGTTACCAGTTTATCCTGAGAGCTCGTAAACAAAATTGAGCATTTATACAGCCCAGTAACGTCACTATAGTCCTTGATGCTATAATCAAATTTGACATCTAACTGATGCTTATTCGTTCCAGCTTTACCCAGTTCAGTCACTTTGAGATTGCTAATAACAGCTTGGCTAGTGTTGATGTCCGAATAATTAGCTGATGCACATCCCGTCAAAAAGGCAATGGACGCCATTCCTAAAATTTTCTTCATACTTTCCTCCTTAAAAAACCTAACGATAGTATTTTCCGGAAATACTCATTAACGACATTCACGTACTAAAAACAGAATTTTCCGCCTTTCGTCAGAGGTCATTTTTAGCACGCGCGTTAACGTATTGCAAAGGTAGTATATTTTACCGAGCCATACTTTTTTTATTCTTTATAGAAACATGGAAAACTGTACTCATAAAAAAGCTAAAGCACCTACACTGTCCCCAAAGCATAGTTTACGCAGCTAAAGTAGCGGCGCTAACGAATGAAAACTTCAAGTTGCAATGCAGAGCATTATCGTAGATTTTGATTTAACTAAGCCAGTATCCATCCGTGATAGTCCAAAGCTGTGATCAGAGCACGGCAAGCAACTGAACTCCCGTAAGACTCTGCGTCTCAAGATTTAAAAGCAGTAGCACTGTCAGACCCCGAAGGTACCCCATCTCAATTGCTGCACGTCAGTGGTCATAAAGCGAATCATAGATCTCAATGTACAACAGAAATATTCAGATCGTTCTTGGGATTGAAAATAGAAATAACCAAGGATATTAGAAAATAATATTCGGAAAATATTTTAAGAGGAGTAGCAAGATAATTTGCTATATAAAGTTATATTCAAAATCAATAACTTAAAATGGTGCCCGGGGCCGGACTTGAACCGGCACGTCCTTACGAACGAGGGATTTTAAATCCCTTGTGTCTACCAATTTCACCACCCGGGCATCGGGGGGATACTTGCTAATAATAACAAGCTGGTATTGCTGAAGCGATTATGGAGGCGGAACCCGGAGTCGAACCGAGATCCACGGATTTGCAATCCGCTGCATAGCCATTCTGCCATTCCGCCACATTTGGAGTTAATAATGAATGAAACATTCATTGCTTCCTTCGGAAGCTCTCCGAATAACAAAAACGCTGTTACTCTTACTTCTTTAAATTTGGAGCGGGAAACGAGATTCGTATCCGGCCACCGAGTGGTTGCGACCCTAGGGGAAGCGACCAGTAGTATTAAAAATTACTACTTACTATTTAAATTTGGAGCGGGAAACGAGATTCGAACTCGCGACCCCAACCTTGGCAAGGTTGTGCTCTACCACTGAGCTATTCCCGCACCTGTTTTAAAAAGCAACCTTGTTAAGTAACGATGTTTTGTTTACTTAGCGAGTTGTGTGCTGCTCTCTAAATCTGGGCTGCATTCTACATTCACTATCAAGACTGTCAACAACAAAAATAACATTTTATGACTGACTGCTTGATTTTTGACTAATGCGCGCTATTTTCAAACAATTTTGCTTAATTAACTCTATTTACTTTCGGATTTTGATAGCGACGGCCAAGCTGCAATTGTATAAGTCACCATAGACCATAGCGATAATACCGCCGCAAAATATAATAAAATGTAACCTAGCGTCACCCAATAGATGGGAATACCCATAAAATATTGCATTTCTGAGAGCAAACCGATCAAAGCTAACATTTGCGCCATGGTTTTTGCTTTGCCCATAAAAGACACTTTAACGGTATCTTGTAGGCCTTTTTGGCCCATCCATTCCCGCAGGGCCGAAATATAGACTTCTCTAGCTAATAATAATATAGCCGGCACTGTTATCCACGCAGTGGCGTACGTATCGGTAATAAGAAGTAAAGCCGTTGCCACTATGAGTTTGTCGGCAACTGGGTCTAAAAACGCGCCAAACGCGGTAGATTGCTCTAACTTACGGGCTAGATAGCCGTCAAACCAATCGGTGATAGCAGCAAACCAAAAAATAAATGCAGCGGCCTGATGCGCCCACTTCCAATCAAGAAAATACACCGCGACGAAAATAGGTATTAATAAAACGCGGATCAGGGTGATGATGTTAGGGATAGTCCACATTTAGCGGTTAGTCCTCGTGATTATGTTGAGTAGGCGGACCTACTGTCTCGTGCTCTTGACGAGTTTGTTTTAATTATGGATATGATCATAAATCGTATCCGCTAGTTCTGTGCTGATCCCTGGCACTTTGGCAATTTCACTGCGACTGGCCTGCAAAATACCATGCAGGCCGCCCATGTATTTAAGTAAACTTTGACGACGTTTAGCGCCTACTCCTGGGATTGATTCAAGTTTTGACGTCTTTTTATCTTTTTGGCGCCTCGCTCGGTGTCCGGTTATAGCGAATCGGTGTGATTCGTCACGAATATGCTGGATTAGGTGCAGGGCAATTGAGTCGCCTGATAACGGGATAGTAGCATGGTTGCCCGCTAAAATAAGGGTTTCAAGACCCGCCTTACGGCTGCTACCTTTCGCCACACCAATCAGCAAGGGTTTTTTCTCGTGTTTCCAATTCTCAAAGTAATCTTCGGCTTGAGTTAATTGCCCTTTTCCCCCGTCAATAAACAAAATATCAGGGATTTTACTTTCGTCTTTTACATCACGATAACGACGCGCAAGGGCCTGTGCCATGGCGGCGTAATCATCGCCTGGAGTAATCCCTTCTATGTTATAGAGACGATAATCAGCTTTAAAAGGTCCTTCACGATTGAACACCACACAAGAAGCCACCGTCAACTGCCCTGATGTATGGCTGATGTCGAAACATTCCATACGCTGAATAGGTTGTTCAAAGTCGAGGATTTTCTCTAATTCTGTGTAGCGAGCAAAAACCGACTTTTGTTGGCCTTGGCGAGCAATAAGTGCATTCTCAGCATTGGTGTTGGCTAACTCTAAGTAACGTCGTTTTTCATCCCGTGCGCCACGATAAAATTGAATGCGTCGCCCAGCTTCTTTTGTTAACAATTCTTCGATAGCGCTCTGCTCGCTGAGTTCAACGGGCGTGATGATTTGCTTGGGTATGACTTTATTACCTGCTAAGTAAAACTGCAGAATAAACGACTGAAATACCTCTTCGTCGCTGGCATTGGCAGGAACCTTCGGATAAAAGCTTTTACTACCGAGCAATTTGTTGTCTCGGATAAACAAGCCTTGAATACTCGCAATACCATTTCGATAAGCAAAACCAAACACATCCATTTCTTCTTGATTGCCACTGACCCACTGCTGCTCTTGAACTTTGTTTAGCGCGCTAATTTGATCGCGATAACGCGCAGCTGCTTCAAAGCGCAGATTTTCGCTGGCGGTTTCCATTCGTTGTACTAGAGAATCAATAACCTGTTTATTTTTACCTTTGAGGAACATACGGGCCAAGTCTACTTGTGCTTGATATTCTTCATCACTAACAAGCCCTTCAACGCAGGGCCCAGCACAACGTTGCAATTGATATTGTAAGCATGGGCGAGAGCGCGCGCGGTAATAACTGTCTTCGCATTGGCGAATGGGGAAAATTCGTTGCATGGTGCGCAGACTTTCGCGTACAGCCCATGCACTGGGATAAGGACCGAAATATTCACCCTTGCGCTTTTTGGGGCCGCGATGGTTGGCTAAACGTGGGTGCGCATGCTCCGACAGGAAGATAAACGGATAGGACTTATCGTCTCTTAGTAAAACGTTATAGCGTGGCTTGTACTTCTTGATAAAATTGTTTTCAAGAATAAACGCCTCGGCCTCACTGTGCACCAGAGTGACATCCATATGCGCTATTTGTTTAACCAGAGATTGGGTTTTAATGCTATCGACCTGACTGCGAAAGTAGCTCGATACACGGTTTTTAAGGTTTTTAGCTTTACCCACATAAATCACATCCTGATTGTGATTGTACATGCGGTAAACACCGGGCTGGTTAGTCAGATCCTTAAGAAAAGCCTTAGAATCAAAGGGCGTTTTGTCGTTCATTAATTACAAATTTTCTGAATTTATCAACTTATGACGTAATGCTAAATGCGTAAGTTCAACATCGGTACTGACACTCAGTTTCTCAAACATGCGATAACGATGGGTGTTAACCGTCTTGGCACTGATATTCAAGAATTTTGCGATGTCTGGCACCTTTGAACCTTTTGTTAGCATTAAGGTTATTTCTAACTCTCGTTCAGACAAAGATTCGAAAGGATTACCGTCACTAAAATCTAATGCGCCGATAGCTATCTGCTGAGCGATGTCTGGTGACACGTACTTTTGCCCCGCAGCAACTTTGCGGATAGCCAGTTCCATTTCTTTAGGATCTGAATCTTTAGTCAAATAACCAAATGCCCCCATGCGCATAACCTTCGCCGGGATAGGATTTTCTTTGTGAACCGATAACACGATAATTCGTGTGTTCTCACTAAAACGCAAGATCTGCTTGGTCGCTTCCAAACCACCAATGCCAGGCATACTCATATCCATTAATACCAAATCAGGTGCATTCTTACGGCAGAACTTGACTGCCTCTTCACCTGTTGTAGCTTCTCCAACTACGACAAAACCTTGTACATCTTCCAAAATACGTCTTATACCGGTTCTGACCAGCTCGTGATCATCAACCAACAATATTTTTATCAAACAAGTGCTCCTAGAGGAGTTTAATTTTTCTCTGTAATGATGTCTAAATATCACATAAATGCGAAGTAATTTCAGCCTTCAATTAACTAAATTTACGCTTAATCAATGAATATTTCATAAAATTGTTCGAAATTTGTACTTATCGGTAAAAATGTGTACTTAACCTATTCCAACCACTTATCGTATCTTTCAAACCTTGGCAGGTATTACGCGCTAAACATGTTGGGGCTGAGCACTTAATGGTCCAACGGTTTTCACAGTCAGGCACCCTAACTGGCGCTGTTGGTATTCCACCACATCGACATCTACTTGGCACTTCTGCTATATCGGCGAAGCGCTTAGCCAAACTACCCACTTCATGATTCTGATTCATAATTTCACTAGACCGATGTTACCGTTAGGCGAAAGAGCATAAAGTAACTAACCCTACAAAGTCACGGTTATATTTTATCAGGTTGGCTAAATAACCAAATTAACAAAGGTTTCAAACCTTTAGATAATGCCAGTACGCTCAAACCTCAGTGCGCTAAGAAAAATCGAGATAGCGTATTATAAGAGAACGTCAAATATGGATTAGAGCACGTCAATTCATCATCTGTGAAGCTTAGCTAAGACGGTATAGATTGATTTGCACTTTTCCTTTTTTAATTCTCTGCCACCATAGTATTCGAAGCTAAAGCATTTGCGTATAGGGTTAAAATTTTTATTCAATATAATTCAATTTTTCTTATGTATTAAAAAACTTATACTGCATACAACTCATCCCCAAATATGCAGTTATGCCAACTCAACTCAGCAAACTTAAAGTATATATAGCGGGAATTTGCAGTTTGATCGTAACTGCCGGCGTGGCTCGTTTCTCTTATACATCGTTGCTGCCATTAATGCAGTCAGATGCGGGCTTAACCGAAGTGGCCGGCGGCTGGTTGGCGACCATTAATTATTTAGGGTATTTAATCGGTGTATTGATTGTTTCAAATATTAATAACCTAACCCACAAATACATCCTTTATCGGCTCTATTTAGTTTTGGCTGTTATAACAACCGCAGCAATGGCGTTAACCACAGATTTTTATGCATGGGCGCTATTGCGCTTTATTTCCGGGATATGCACATCGGCAGGCTTTATTATTGCGTCAGGATTGATCCTTAAGTGGCTTTTTCATCATGGTGAACGAGGTGAGCTGGGTATACATTTTTCGGGGATTGGGCTTAGTATTCTTATCGCAGCTGTTTTGGTTGAAGTGTTGCTTAGACTATCCGTAAGTTGGCAATATCAGTGGCTTTATCTTTCGTTGATGGCCGTCGTGTTTACTATACCGGCCTGGATTTGGATACCTGACCCAGCTCGTAATATGGATAGTTTAGTCGCTACTAAGGTAACAGACCAGCCCCCGAGTAAAACCTTTGCATGGGTCATCATGGCCGCTTATTTTTGTGCGGGTTACGGTTATGTCGTCAGTGCAACATTTATCGTTGATATCGTTGAAGGTATTCCGTCACTAACGGGCCACGGACAACAGGTATTTATTATTCTAGGTTTAGCTGCAACACCGGCTGTTTTAATAGCGGATAGGATTGCACGTGAATGGGGATATTTAATAACGCTGTTTTTTGCTTACAGCCTACAAATCGTTGGCATAATGCTACCGACGCTTAGCAATAATCTAATTATTATTGCTATAAGCGCGATTCTTTTTGGCGGTACTTTTGTCGCCATTGTCAGCCTTGTTTTGACCATGGCAGGTCACTTTTATCCATCTAATCCAGCTAAGTTTATGGGGAAAATGACCTTAGCGTATGGTGTTGCGCAGATTATTGCTCCTGCCAGTACGGGCTTACTAGCCGCTTGGTTAGGAAATTATAATGTGGGGCTATATCTGTCGGCAGGCACTATGTTGATTGGTACATTACTGATCACTTATTTAATAAAACGAGATGAAATCCCTTAATTTTAGTGATTAGCATGGAAAAAAATTAGTTCCGTACTCATGCATATCCCTGTGACTGACGCTTCGCGCGCCGCTGGCGGTAGTGAATGTTCCTGACATTCGCTCGCACCACGGGGCCTCTCACCCTCGCCTATTTACGGTTGTTTTATTTTTTTCATAAAAAAACCCGCAACATGAGCGGGTTAATTTAATATGGCGGATAGCGAGGGATGTACTCATGCACATCCCTGTGCCTGACGCTTCGCGCGCCGCTGGCGGTAGTGAATGTTCCTGACATTCGCTCGCACCACGGGGCTTCTCACCCTCGCCTATTTACGGTTGTTTTATTTTTTCATAAAAAAACCCGCAACATATGCGGGTTAATTTAATATGGCGGATAGCGAGGGATGTACTCATGCACATCCCTGTGCCTGACGCTTCGCGCGCCGATGGCGGTAGTGAATGTTCCTGACATTCGCTCGCACCACGGGGCTTCTCGCCCTCGCCTATCTACGGTTGTTTTATTTTTTTCATAAAAAAACCCGCAACATGTGCGGGTTAATTTAATATGGCGGATAGCGAGGGATTCGAACCCCCGGTAGGTTTGACCCTACGTCTGATTTCAAGTCAGGTGCATTAAACCGAGCTCTGCCAGCTATCCAATTCTTTTTTGTAAATAGACTTACTTCAGCTAATGTAAATCTATTCACTAACACAATATGGCGGAGAGGGAGGGATTCGAACCCACGGTAGGTTTGACCCTACGTCTGATTTCAAGTCAGGTGCATTAAACCAAGCTCTGCCACCTCTCCGAATTGAGGAGCAGAATAATAATGACGTTTCCGGTGCTTGTAAAGCCTTTATTAACCTAAACTTGCTGACCGACTACAATTTAATCATACTGGCTGATTTTACATCAAGTTACTAATATTTCGTATAATACTCGACGCTAGCACTTGAATAATTGAACAAAACCCCATACAAAGGCATCATAGATATATTAACTGTTTTACAACATCACTTTACCTATTGGAGGTAACAAATGGAACATCGCTCTACGTATAGCAACACTGCACAGGCTTCGGCTCTGCAAACAAACAAGGTTTTGCGCAATACGTACTTACTATTGGCAATGACTCTTACATTTAGTGCAATCTGTGCTGGAGTAGCTGCAGCTATGAATATCGGCCCAGGCGCTGCTTTAGGTATGAACCTAGCTGCGTTGGTCATGATATTCTTTTTAAACAAAGCGTCGCAAAGCTCAATGGGTATTTTATTCGTGTTTGCCTTTACTGGTTTGCTCGGTGGCTCATTAGGTTATACATTGAACTACTATGCCGGATTCCAGAACGGTCCTGAAATGATTATGCAGGCCTTTGGTGCTACAGCATTGGTGTTCTTTGGTTTATCAGGTTATGTATTAACCACCAAGAAAGACTTCTCCTTTATGGGTGGCTTCTTAATTGTGGGTTTGATTGTTGCGGTTGTCGCATCACTTGCTAACTTGTTTTTCCAAATCCCAGCGCTTAGCTTAGCGGTTAGTGCTGCTATCGTGTTTATTATGTCTGGCTTCATCTTGTTTGATACCAGCCGTATCATCAACGGTGGTGAAACTAACTATATTCGCGCAACAGTATCTATGTACTTGAATATATATAACTTGTTCACTTCTATCTTGCATCTTTTAGGTGTTTTCGGTGGCGATGACTAATCGTTAATGTGTTGCTAAAACACCCCGCTTAGTCGGGGTGTTTTTATTTGTACTAACCTTAGGTATTTTAGTAATGGCTACCCTTAGTTTATTGGTAACTCATGCTCCCTTTGAGCAGCAATACGCGTTTAGCGCTTATCGTTTTGTATGCGCAGCGTTGAATTTAGGCCATGACATAAAAGGCATTTTCTTTTATCAAGGCGGCGTACAAAATGCCAACCGTTTTCAATCGGGTCACAGCGATGAGTTTGACTTATACGCAGCTTGGGTTGAGTTAAGCGAACAGCATTCAATACCATTGAACGTATGTGTTACCGCTGCAAACAGGCGCGGTGTAATAAACGAGCAAGATGCCAGTGATAATAACCAAGAAGGCTTTAATCTCGCTGACCCTTTCATCGAGGTAGGCTTGGGCGATCTGGTAGAACTAATGCAAATCAGCGACAGAGTAATACAGTTTTGATAACAAAGAGCGTAGGCATTATTAATAGTACCGCTCCTTACGGGGTATCAAACGGTCAAGAAAGTCTCGACTTGGCGTTAGCCGCCGCAAATTTTGGTCAAGACGTTAGCTTGTTCTTTGTAGACGACGGTGTCTTTCAACTCGTTAAGTCGCAACAGCCTCTGCCTGAGCAGGGTAAAAATTACAGTAAAACATTTCCTGCTCTAACCTTTTACGATATCGATGAAATTTACGTATGTGAACAGAGCCTTATCGACCGGCAACTAGCAAAATACGACTTATGTATTGGAGTCACTTCATTGCCCCATGAAGAACTTAATGTTCGCATAGCACAGCATGACCATTTGGTGAGGTTCTAATGACATTGCATATCATCAGTAGCAGCCCATATTGCGCTAATGTGATTGACCTTGTGCTTAACCGCTGCACGCAAAATGATGGGATCATACTGATTCAAGATGGTGTGTATGGATTAAGTCACTTGCCTACGTTAACAAAACTCAATGAGGTGCATAAAACAAAGAATATTCTCTGTTACGCGTTAGAAGACGATATGACGGCCAGAGGTAGTTACAGCTCAAAAGATATCTTTATCAACAACAGTAGCTTTATCGCGCGTGTAAGCGTTGAAGATTTTGTTACGTTGACGCTAACCCACAGTGCATCAATCAGTTGGTAATCTAACACCACACTAAATACGTTAAGGGGTAATTAAAACACGTGACTGGTTTTATAGAATTCGATGGAAAAAAGATCTTGGTAGATAAAGCTGGCTATTTACTTGATGTTAACGATTGGCGTCCTGGTCTAGCGCCTTTATTAGCGGCAGATGAAGGAATAGAGTTGACAGAGAGTCATTGGGAAGTCGTTAATTTTGTGCGCGAATTCTATCTAGAATACAACACAAGCCCAGCCATGCGGGCTCTGGTCAAAGCGATGCAGGTCAAATTTGGCCCAGAAAAGGCCAATAGCCGTTATTTGTTCCGTCTATTTAAAAAAGGCCCAGCCAAACAAGCGACCAAAATAGCGGGTTTACCTAAACCAGCCAAATGTTTGTAAGACGTCAAAAATTAACCTTGTTTAGCAAAACAATTTGACTCAAAAATATAAAAGGCGCGATAACTACCCTATTTAATCAATCTGGTAATCATTCGCGCCTTTTTGTATTCACTCAACTGGATTGCAAACTCGGGCTTACTTAACCTCACCAATAACAGTTACACCGTTCATATAAGGGTGCAACGCTTTTGGTACAGTGACACTGCCATCGGCTTGTTGATTGTTTTCTAGCACGGCCACTAGGGTGCGACCTACGGCTAAACCTGAACCATTCAAGGTATGCAGTAATTCAGTTTTATTGGTTTGTGGATCGCGATAGCGGGCTTGCATTCTGCGCGCCTGAAAATCGAGCATATTTGAACATGAGGATATCTCGCGATAAGTATCTTGTGCAGGTAACCATACTTCTAGATCATAAGTTTTAGTGGCACCAAAGCCCATATCTCCTGTACATAGCAGCATTTTTCGGTACGGTAACTCTAATAGTTGAAGTACTTTCTCAGCGTGACCGGTAAGCTCCTCTAGCGCTTCAAAGGATTGATCAGCGGCCACAAGCTGGACCATCTCAACTTTATCGAACTGGTGCTGGCGAATAAGCCCACGGGTATCACGACCGTATGAACCGGCTTCGCTACGAAAACACGGTGTATGGGCGGTCATTTTAATTGGTAACTCGTTGGCTGCAAAAATACAGTCACGGGCAATGTTAGTTAATGGCACTTCTGACGTAGGAATAAGTGACAATCCCTGACCTTCTTCGGTCGCCGGTTTAGTATGAAACGCATCGCCAATGAATTTCGGAAACTGCCCGGTTCCTAGCATACTTTCTTCGTTCACCAAATACGGAACATACATCTCTTGGTAGCCATGCTGCTCGGTGTGCAAATCAAGCATGAATTGGGCAATTGCACGGTTTAAACGCGCTATTTGACCGCGCATCACGACAAAACGAGAACCGGTTAATTTGGTTGCCGTCTCAAAATCTAATCCGTTGCCTATATTTGCACCTAGATCAACGTGGTCTTTCACATCAAAATCGAATACCCGAGGTGTACCCCAGCGTGATACCTCAACGTTATCCTCCTCATCTTTACCTTGCGGAACTGAGTCGTCAGGCAAATTGGGAAGATGTAGTGCTAATGTTTGTATTTCGTCTAACAATGTCGCGAGCTCTGCTTTCGCTTGATTAAGCTCATCACCTAGCTGGCCAACTTCAGCCAACAAAGGCGCGATGTCTTGACCTGACGCTTTCGCTTTACCGATAGATTTGGATCGCACATTACGTTCATTTTGTAACTCTTGAGTGCGCATTTGCAGCGCTTTGCGCTTTTCTTCTAATGCGCTGAACTGAGCAACATCAAGCGTAAAACCGCGCTTTTCAAGTTTCTGCGCTGCAGTGTTTATATCGTTACGTAAATACTTAGCATCTAACATCGTGTTTGAATTAACCTTTAACTAGTTGTGTACCTAACCACGCTGCAAATAAACAACAGGTGATATTAATAATTATATTGAACGCCCCTTTCAACCACATCCCTTCTTGAAGCAAAACTAAGGTGTCTACTGAAAAGGTAGAAAATGTGGTTAGTGCACCTAAAAAACCGATACCAATGGCGGTGCGCCAGATAACGATTTCTAAATGACCCTGCTCAATCAATGTATAAAGAAACCCCAAGCTGAATGAACCCACTATATTGACAAGAAGTGTACCAAAAGGAAATCCTTTGCCAAACCATTGCAACATTAAATTAGAAAGAAAAAAGCGTAAACAAGCTCCAGTTGCACCCCCGAGCGCAATATAACTGTATATAGCAAAACTATGCTGCATCTATTTGTACCTTTTATAAGCGCTTTGGTTATTCAAATCAGCTAGATAATCTAATTTGGCTTTGAGCTTAATTTCAAGGCCTCTTTCATTGGGATGGTAATATTGTGTTGTGTGCATTTCAGATGGAAGATAGCTCTCTCCCGCCGCAAACGCGTTTGGTTCGTCATGAGCATAACGATATCCTTCACCAAATCCCATTTCTTTCATTAATTTAGTAGGCGCATTACGTAAGTGACTTGGCACTTCATAATCGGGCAGTGTTCTAGCGTCATTCATGGCCTGTTTAAATGCGGTATAAACCGCATTACTTTTTGCTGCACTGGCACAATACAAAGTCGCTTGGGCAATAGCACGCTCACCTTCTGCTGGCCCCACGCGCTGAAATATATCCCAGGCGTTTAAACAGACTTGCATCGCTCTTGGATCAGCATTACCAATGTCTTCAGTCGAAATGGCCAGTAATCGCCGCGCTATATACAATGGGTCACACCCCGCATTTAACATGCGAGCATACCAGTATAAAGCCGCATCAGGGGCAGATCCTCGCACAGATTTATGAAAGGCAGAAATAAGATCATAAAATTTATCGCCGCCTTTATCGTACTGAGCAACCTTCTCACCTACAGCTTCTTTAATTGCCTCAAGTGTAATATGGCCATGTGAGGAAAAGTCAGCAGCCAATTCAATATAATTCAATAATCGCCTAGCATCACCACCGGCTAATTCACTCAATAGTGCTAAACCGTTGTCTTCTATTTGCAGGGCTAAATTACCCAAGCCGCGCTTCTTGTCGGTTAAAGCTTGCTTGGCAATATCAATGAGATCGTCGGGCGTTAGGGACTTCAATACGTACACCCGAGCGCGTGATAATAATGCGCCGTTTAGTTCGAACGAAGGATTTTCAGTGGTCGCGCCGATAAATGTAATCGTACCGTCTTCAATAAAAGGCAAAAAAGCGTCTTGTTGGCTTTTATTAAATCGGTGAACTTCGTCGACAAATAAAATTGTCCGCTTAGCCTGACTAAGGGCATTTTGCTTGGCTTTTTCAATAGCACTGCGAATGTCTTTGACACCAGAAGTAACAGCAGAAATCCGTTCTATATGCGCGTCACAATGCAGCGCTACAATTTCAGCAAGAGTAGTTTTACCCGTGCCTGGCGGCCCCCACAGTATCATCGAATGACACTGCCCACGTTCAATGGCACTGCGCAAAGGCTTCCCCTCACCGACAATATGCTGTTGACCAAAATATTGTGCGATGTTCTGCGGCCGCATTCTGGCTGCTAATGGCGCAAAATTCTGCTCATCTTCATGACTAAAATCGAATCCGTCAGACATTAGTTACGTTGATCGTCCAAATCGTACCCTTGGGGCAAACTGAAGCTGAAAATACTGTCGCTGATAGTCTTATTTTGCTGAATATCGTTAAAGTAAAGATCGCTGATTTGTTGCTGACTGTCTTGCATACTCATTGAGCTTAACTGCTCGTTTTCAAAGACAAGAACCAACGAATGAACGGCAGAATCAGCTTTTTTGGCATCAATACGAAACGTATTATTACTGTGGGATACGGTAAAATCTTCCCAGGCAGCGCTGTTAGGTTGCGTCAGTAATATAAGCGGATTATTGGCCACGGCTTGATCCTGATTAATGGCCGTTACTTGCTCCACAAAGGGATCAATATTCCACAGTGTTGTGCCATCTGCGATAAGTATATTTTCATTGGGCGGGTTCAGTTCCCAATACAACTTATTAGGTTGTTTAAGCTTTATCACCCCTGTCGCTTCTTGTAATACTTCTTGATTTGCATCGGTCACTTTTTGTGTGAAAGAGGCACTGAAGTTATGTAATGTTTGCAAACGGGTTTTAAGCATATCGACTTCAGATTGCTGCGCTTGGGCATTAAATACCGAACTTACGGCGAATAATATAAACGCCGTTTTTATCATTACGCCTTTAAAGCTCCCGGAGCCTAGCTGAGCATGTTGAGTACCTATCATAAATTAATCTCTTGGTGGAGGAGGCGCAAGCACCTCTCGATTACCGTTGTGGCCAGGCGGTGTTACGACACCACTCTGTTCCATTTGTTCGACAAGACGCGCTGCTCGATTGTAACCAATTCTGAATTTTCGCTGCACACTGGATACCGACGCTCTGCGTGATTCAGTCACAAAAGACACGGCTTCGTCGTAAAATACATCAAATTCTTGGTCAACCCCTTCAGGCTGTTCACCCGGGAGTAAAACCTCTGCGCTAGCATCCCCATTTAATATTTCATCGATATATTGCGGCGCTCCGCGGTTTTTCCAATCGGCAACAACTGCATGCACTTCGTGATCATCAACAAATGCGCCATGAACACGCGTTGGTACACCCGTACCGGGTGGTAAATACAGCATGTCTCCCATACCTAATAATGCTTCAGCACCTTGTTGATCGAGTATGGTGCGAGAGTCAATCTTAGAAGATACTTGAAAAGCGATACGCGTGGGTATATTGGCTTTAATCAAGCCAGTGATTACATCAACTGAAGGCCGCTGTGTTGCGAGGATTAAATGTATACCTGCCGCTCGGGCCTTTTGCGCAATTCGAGCGATCAGTTCTTCCACTTTTTTGCCTACAATCATCATCATATCGGCAAACTCATCTACGATAACCACTATCGCAGGTAGTTTTTCCAAATCAGGCGCTTCGGTAAGCATGCTCTCTTCTGACTTCCAAAGTGGATCTTTTATGGGTTGACCGTCTGCTATGGCTTGCTTAACTTTATGATTATAGCCTTTAAGGTTACGAACACCCAATGCAGACATCAAACGATAGCGACGCTCCATTTCCCCTACGCACCAACGCAACGCGTTGGCCGCTTCTTTCATGTCGGTAACGACTTCAGCTAACAAATGTGGGATCCCCTCATATACCGATAACTCAAGCATTTTCGGGTCAATCATGATCATACGCACGTCTTCAGGCGTAGATTTGTATAATAAACTTAAGATCATCACGTTAACCCCAACAGACTTACCTGAGCCTGTGGTACCCGCGACCAATAAATGTGGCATCTTAGCCAAATCAACAATAACTGGTTTGCCCGAAATATCCGCACCTAATACCATCGTTAAATCAGATTCAGCGGTTTGAAAGGCGTCGCAACTTATCACTTCACTTAAACGCACCATATCGCGTTTTTTGTTTGGTAATTCCAAACCGATAACTGATTTACCTGGAATAACCTCTACCACTCGCACTGAAATAGCAGACATCGCTCGAGCTAGATCTTTCGATAAACCTGTTATTTTACTAACTTTAACGCCCGGCGCTAAGTCCATTTCAAAACGGGTGATAACGGGACCTGGATATACCCCTACTACATGAGCATCAATATTAAAATCTTTGAGTTTCTCTTCCAGTAATCGAGAAACCATCTCTAGTTCTTCTGGTGTTATTGGATTTTTTATTTTGTCTGCACGTTGCAGCAAATCAAAAGAAGGCATTGGCGCGTGTGCAGCGGCTGTAGCATCAGCTTCGATTTTTTCAACTGCTCGTAACTCAGCGGCGGCTTTAACATCATCAGACACTTGCACAACATTATGAGCACTGGTGTTATTCACTTTTGCAGTAGTATCTTGAACTTGGTTGTGAGAGGAATTTGCATCGTCTTCTTCCGGCGCTTTCTTTTTGCGTCCAAAACCGATTTTATCGCGAAGTTCACTGATAGAGATAAGGCTTTCGTCATCCGTCTTAGGTTCTGGATCTAGCAACACCTCTTGGGGAATACTAAAACTTGGTTGCTGCTTGTCTTCATCAAAGGCGGTCACTTTAGGCTCAACGCGCGCTTTGCCATAACTATAAGCCGATGGTTGGCTATCTGCACTATTGGCATCCGCCGCTGTACTGTCCGCATCTGCTTTTTCAGCCCGATTGAAGCCAAGACGTAAGATAGGTGCTTCTTGGATTTTCTTGGGCAAGGCCCATGCGCCCGTCGCAAACGCAATTGCCAAAGCCCCTGTTTTATCCACCACGGTCAACCAAGAAATACCGGTCAGGAACGTAAAGCCAGTACAGAATAAACTTAATAAAATTAGCACAGTCCCGGCGAAATTGAGATAAGGAAGAAACGAAGAACTGATCACATCACCCAGCATACCGCCCGCTGAAAAATAAAATAAATCGTTAAAGTTAAGACTTGCGATACCTGCTGCCCCCACAAGGGCTAGTAACAAGCCTAAAATACGTAAACCGATGGTCAGGTAATCAAATTCTGAAATACGTTTACGTTGCTGGAACATAAACCAACCAGCAAAAGCAGCCGTGAACGGAAAAACATAAGCGATATAACCGAATGTAAAAAATAAAATATCAGCTAGCCAAGCGCCAATTGCACCCACCCAATTGTGGATATCGCCTTGTAAACCAGCTTGGCTCCAGCTGGGATCTGCCGGATTAAAAGAAGCCAATGCGAGCAACAGGAAAAAAGCAAATGCGCAACTGAGCATCATGCCTACTTCCATGATCCGTTGGATACCAGTGAGTCTTGCCATAGGGTTTTCTTTCAACTTAGGGTTACTACGTAAAATTAGCTGTATAAGATACCAGTGCTTAGCGAAAAATCCTAGCCAACGACGCCCTTATGCGCAGTAATTGAACAATCTGCTCGCTATGAGCTCAACGTTGATTAATTTTCACTATGGTGGTGTCTTTTACTTCTTCCATAACCACATAAGTTCTCGACTCGTTAACTCCAGGTAATCGTAACAGCGTATCACCGAGTAACTTTCGATAAGTCGACATATCGGCAACTCTAGCCTTAAGCAAAAAGTCGAAATTTCCAGACACCAAATGACACTCTTGAATATCTTCGTGCTGCTTCACGGCAGCAGAAAATAGCTCAAAAATATCTGGCGATGTTTTTACTAATGTAATTTCAACAAATACCAGCATCGCGGCACCCAGTTTATGGGGATCAACTTTAGCGTGGTAGCCCAATATATAACCTTGGTTTTCTAAACGCTTAACCCTTTCTAAACAAGGACTTGCACTAAGTCCAACTTTGGTTGCTAGGTCTATATTAGATAATCTTCCGTTCTTTTGTAGTTCACTTAAAATATTACGATCAATTCGATCGAGATGTTTTGGCGTTTTTATCAGCATATAAAATTCTGCTTTTTTACTATTTCTCGGTATTTTATACTTAAAGACTTAAATCTTCAGAATAATTTTCTTTAGCGCTTACTTTATACTTTGCTCATTGTGCACTTGCGCATTCCATTATATTACTCTTAACGTTTAGAAGGTTTATTTATGCTAATTGGTGTACCGAAAGAAATTAAAAATCATGAATACCGTGTAGGATTAACGCCTGCAGCAGTAAAAGAATTTATTATTCACGGCCATCAAGTGTTGGTCCAAGATGATGCTGGTACGTCAATTGGCTTTCCGAACGAAGAATATATTGCAGCGGGTGCAGAAATTGCACCTGATGCAGCGACCGTTTTCGCAAAAGCTGAAATGATCATCAAGGTTAAAGAACCTCAAGAAATTGAATGTAAAATGTTACGCAAAGGCCAAACATTATATACCTATTTGCACCTTGCTCCTGATGCAAAACAAACTCAGTTATTAATTGAATCCGGTGCCACTTGTATCGCGTACGAAACCGTAACCGATAACCGCAACGCATTGCCTCTATTGGCACCGATGAGCGAAGTAGCTGGACGTATGGCCGTTCAAGCAGGCGCACATTATTTAGAAAAAGCGCAAGGCGGTAGCGGTACGTTACTCGGTGGCGTACCTGGTGTTGCGCCTGGTAAAGTGCTTATTATCGGTGGTGGTGTGGTCGGTACAAACTCCGCTAAAATGGCTTTAGGCTTAGGCGCTGATGTGACTATTTTAGACCGTTCTTTACCGCGTTTACGTGAATTAGATGACATTTTTGACGGTCGTGTTAAGACGGTATTTTCTACTGTTGATGCAATTGAGCATTACTCCTCTAAGGCTGATTTAGTGGTGGGCGCTGTATTGGTGCCAGGCGCTACCGCACCTAAATTGCTAACCGCTGAACATGTTAAGAACATGAAAGAAGGTTCGGTTGTAGTAGATGTAGCAATCGATCAAGGCGGTTGTTTCGAAACATCAAAAGCAACGACTCATCAAGATCCCGTTTACATCGTAGATGGTGTTGTACACTACTGCGTGGCGAACATGCCAGGCGGCGTAGCACGCACTTCAACTATGGCATTAAACAACGCCACCCTACCCTTCGGACTTGCACTTGCAAATAAAGGACCGAAGCAGGCTATGTTAGATGACGCTCATCTATTAAACGGTTTGAATGTACATGAAGGCAAAGTGACTTATAAAGCGGTTGTTGATGCGTTAGGAAAATCTTTAGGCTTGACTTACACCGACCCGAAAACAGCCTTAAACGCTTAAGTTAAGACTCTGTCTTACTGATATAAAAATGGGCACTCATAAGTGCCCTTTTTAGTCTTTAAAAAAAGTTCAACTAGTTTGCTTGCTAAATGATGGAAGCATTTATCGATTTTAAGGCTGCAACGGGGTCTGCTGCTTGAGTTATCGGGCGACCAATCACCATATAATCCACCCCAACCCGTATAGCTTCCTGAGGTGTCATCACTCTCTTTTGATCTCCCACATCTGAACCTATTGGACGAATACCTGGCGTTACTAACATAAAATCTTTGCCCAAGGTTTGTTTTAATACTTCAGCCTCTTGAGCAGAGCATACAACGCCGTCTAAGCCAGCCTGCTTAGTCAATGAGGCAAGTTTTAGCACATGTTCCATAGGAGTTGAATCAATGCCAATTTGTTTCAATTGGTGTTGGTCCATACTCGTTAATACTGTTACAGCAATAAGATGAGGTTTGTCAGATCCAAATTGAAGCAATGCATCTTTTGCATATGACATCATTTTCTCACCGCCAGATGCATGCACGTTAACCATCCATACACCTAAATCAGCTGCCGCAATACAAGCCTTAGCAACGGTATTAGGGATATCATGAAATTTAAGGTCGAGGAATACATCAAATTTTTTAGCGACTAAGGTTCGAACAAATTCAGGACCAAAATAGGTGAACATTTCTTTGCCTACTTTTATGCGACACTGAGACGGGTCTATTTTATCTACAAAATCTAACGCTTCTTTTTTTACATCAAAATCGAGGGCGATAACCACTTTAGGATCTTGCATTAACTCTTACTCTCCGTCTAAGCCTTTAATCGGTTTAACCTGTCCCCATTTTTTACAGGAAGGACACAGCCAATGAATCTGTCTTCCAGAGAAGCCACAACTATGACAACGATATTTGGGGCGCTGATTGATTTGCTCTTCTACTAGTCCTTTTAATAGTACTAAGCCATTCATAGAATCAGAGGGGGCTTGCTGTTCAATATACAAGCCCATGAGCGTTTTAAACCCTTTCATAGTCGGATGCTGACGTAATTGTTGTAACAATACATCCGCCGCTTCTTTGGTCATTCCCTTGCGGGCCATCAAATTAACTTTAGCTAAATACGACGTAGCGCATTGCTGCCAATACTCATCTAGAATTTTTTCTAACTGAGTCATATCTCCAAGCGCTTCTGCACTTTGCTCTATTAGTGGGACTGCTTCACTAAGCCAAGAAATATCTCTGAGGGGTATCTGCTGTAGGTACTCGATCGCTGTTTGGTATTGCTTTTGGCTTATCGCAATCTGCCCAAGCATTAACCAAGGTCTAACCGTATTCTGGTCTGCCATAATGGCTTTTTGTAAGTTCTTTTCTGCGAGATTAATTTCGTCTTTACGAACATAGATAGCAGCTTGCTCACAGTAGAAATGCGAGATGCGAATACATAATTCATCACTATCGCCGTTATTTTCCATCATGTTCTCAGCGAGTTCTATACCTCGGCCCCACTCTTTAGTGGCCTGATAGATATCAAATAATTGTTGCTGAGCATCAAGAAAATGTTTGTCCGAATTAAGTAATTGCAGAAATGCATTTTCAGCGCGCTCTAAAAACCCCGCCAACACATAGTCTTTGCCTAGTTCTTTAAGGGCGGATTCACGCTGGGTAGGAGAAATTTGTTCTTTACTTACTAAGTTTTGGTGCACACGTATGGCGCGATCTAACTCACCGCGATGACGGAAAAACTTGCCCATAGCAATATGGGTTTCAACCGTATCACTATCAAGGTTGATCATTTTAATAAGCGTATCAACAGCCTTATCAGGCTCATCCGAAAGAAGAAAATTTAATCCCTTATAGTAGTGCTTAGACAAAATACTGGATTGCTTACGCTGTGCTTGACGGACACTGTTACGCCCCATTACCCATCCATAACCGGCGGCCACGGGCAATAGTAAAAAGAGCAATTCAAGCATAATTAAGAATTATCAACGCGATTAGATTTTTTAAGCTGACGCTCCAAGCTTGCTACCCGCCACTTCAATCGTAACGTGTACAACAGGAATATCACTGTACTGAGCACCGCTCCACACAAAAAGAGGATCAACATGAGCACGGAAACCCGCAGCTCGCTTTGGGCTACTATATAGTTAACCGTTACACTGTGGGTGTTTTGAGAACCAATAAAACCACCAATTAACAGTAAGACTAATACAGCAATAAGAGATAGTAATCCCTTGAACTTCATACTTATTTGCCTCCTAATTGGGCTTTCGAATTGGAATATTGACTGGTAGAAGCGCTTAATTGTATTTTTAATCGAGCTTCGCTAGCAGTTACTTATAATTTACTACACTCTAACAAAAACGGCACCCCAATTGGAGTGCCGTTTTAATGATTTATAGATAAATCAAGCAATTAAATCTTCGTTGACTCGCTCTCGTAATTCTTTACCCGGTTTAAAGTGAGGTACATGTTTACCATCTAACTCCACCGTTTCACCGGTTTTAGGGTTACGACCTACTCGAGGTGCTCGGTAATGTAGAGAAAAACTTCCAAATCCACGGATTTCGATACGCTCGCCTTTTTGTAAGGTTTGCGCCATTTGCTCTAACATTTCCTTAATAGCCAACTCAACGTCTCTTGAAGGTACGTGACGGGCTTTATCCGCTAGTCTTTCGATAAGTTCTGACTTTGTCATTAAAACTCTCCTTCAATATTTAAGTACGTTGTGAAAAATCTAACGGTGCGCATAACGCGCACCTAAGCTGATTAATCTTCGCTCTTCGCCGCTTTAAAGGCTTCTGCAAATGCGTTAGCAAACCCAACATCTTCTTGTTGGTTAACTTTGTCAAGTGCTTCTTTCTCATCTGCTTGATCTTTCGCTTTAACAGACAAGTTAACGATGCGATTCTTACGGTCAACGCCCATGAATTTAGCTTCGATTTCGTCGCCTACAGATGCAACTTCTGATGCATCTTCAACACGTTCACGAGCCAAGTCAGTAGCGCGGATATAACCTTCAACTTCTTCTGCAAGTTTAACAGTTACGCCTTTCGCGTCAACTTCAGTAACAGTACCGATAACAATAGTACCTTTCTTAGTATCTGTCAGATATTGATTAAACGGATCTTCTTCAATCTGTTTAACACCTAGAGAGATACGCTCGCGCTCTGGGTCAACTTGTAAAACAACAGCTGAAATTTCATCGCCTTTCTTGTATTCACGAACAGCGTCTTCGCCAGTCTTATTCCAAGAAATGTCAGATAAATGTACTAAGCCGTCGATGCCGCCATCAAGACCGATGAAGATACCGAAGTCAGTGATAGATTTAATCTTACCGCTAACTTTGTCGCCTTTACTCTGTGCTTTAGCAAACTCTTCCCAAGGGTTAGGTTTACATTGTTTAAGACCAAGAGAAATACGACGACGTTCTTCGTCAATTTCAAGAACCATAACTTCAACAGTGTCACCCAAGTTAACAACTTTAGATGGGTGAATGTTTTTGTTAGTCCAATCCATTTCAGATACGTGAACTAGACCTTCAACACCATCTTCAATTTCAACAAAACAACCGTAGTCAGTTAAGTTTGTAACTGCACCGCTCAATTTAGAACCTTCAGGGTAACGTTCTGCAATTTCTTGCCAAGGATCGTTGCCCATCTGTTTCATACCTAATGAAACGCGAGATTTTTCTTTGTCGAACTTAAGTACTTTAACGTTGATTTCATCACCAACATTAACGATTTCGCTTGGGTGCTTAACGCGTTTCCAAGCCATATCAGTAATGTGTAGAAGACCATCAACACCACCAAGGTCAACGAACGCACCGTAATCTGTAAGGTTCTTAACGATACCTTTAACTTCATGACCTTCCTCAAGGTTAGCAAGAAGTTGATCGCGCTCTGCGCTGCTTTCTGCTTCAATAACCGCACGACGTGATACAACAACGTTGTTGCGCTTAGCATCAAGCTTGATAACTTTGAATTCCAGTTCTTTACCTTCAAGATGAGTAGTATCACGTACTGGACGTACGTCTACTAATGAACCAGGTAAGAATGCACGAACTGTATTCACTTCAACCGTAAAGCCACCTTTGACCTTACCATTGATAACACCTTTGATCGTTTCTTTGTCATCGTAAGCTTTTTCTAGCTCAACCCAGGCTTCGTGACGTTTAGCTTTTTCGCGCGACAAGATTGTTTCACCGAAACCGTCTTCGATTGCATCAAGTGCAACGTCAACTACATCTCCGATTTCAACTTCTAATGTGCCGTCTGCATTGCGAAATTGTTCCGCTGGGATAGCGCTTTCAGATTTCAAACCTGCGTCTACTAAAACGATGTCTTTATCGATAGATACGATAGTACCTTTAACAATGGCACCTGGACGGGTTTCGATTTCTTTTAAGCTTTCTTCAAATAGTTGAGCAAAATTTTCAGTCATAGTTAGATTAATTGTTTCATTTTGACATCCACACTGCAATCCGGCTAACGTGGGGTTGTTATTCATTGCCAACTTCATCCTGATGTTGGGCAGTCTACAAAGTGAACTTAATAATTTGGAAACTAAATAGCTATTTTCAAATTGGCAAATTCGTTAATTTTTTCAAGCACTTGCTCTATATTTAATTCTGTAGAATCAATAATAAGAGCATCTTTTGCTGGCACTAACGGCGCTACGCTACGATTTGAATCGCGATCGTCACGGGCTTCGATGTCAGCCAAAAGGCGCGATATGCTAACATCATGCCCAGCTTCTTTCAACTGCTTAAATCTTCGACTGGCTCTCTCTTGGGCACTAGCGGTTAAGAAAATCTTTACCTCAGCTTCTGGGAACACAATGGTTCCCATATCGCGTCCATCTGCCACTAAACCTGGCGAGGCCTTAAAAGCGCGTTGACGACGAAGTAGCGCTTCGCGAATTGTTGGCAATGACGCCACTTTAGAAGCAACAGCGCCCACTTCTTCGGTCCGAATATCGTCGCTAACATCTTCGCCTTCAAGAATAACTTTACAGCCAAACTCCGCAGGTTCAAAGTTAACGTCAAGACCGGATGCCAGTGGTAACAAGCCTGCTTCGTCGCTAGGATCGATTTGATGGTGGATAGAAGCGATAGCCAAAACGCGATATATCGCACCGCTATCGAGGAAATGCCAACCTAAACGATTAGCCAGCAAGGTACTGACGGTTCCCTTACCTGCTCCACTCGGGCCGTCTACTGTGATAACGGGAAATACTTGCATGCTCTCTCCTGAGCTAATGAAAATCGCGCGCAATTATACCCATTGGATTTAGATAAGCAATGTAAGCAAGTTTACAATTATGTGACCGCTGTAAATAAAATGTGATATTTACAGCGGTTATTAATTTATGCACTGATTTGCTTTAAGCGAGCAAAATAATCTGGAAAGGTTTTAGCAGTACAATCAGGGTCATTAATGGTAACTGGCGTATCACTTAACGCAACTAACGAGAAACACATTGCTACCCGATGGTCGTCATAGGTATCTATAGCCGCTTCAATTAACTGGCTTGGTGGTGTGATGGTTATATAGTCATGTCCTTCTATAACCTCTGCTCCGACTTTGCGTAACTCACAGGCCATTGCAGCTAAGCGATCAGTTTCTTTGACACGCCAATTATAGATATTTCGGATAGACGTCGTCCCTTTCGCGAATAGTGCAGTTGTGGCAATGGTCATCGCGGCATCAGGAATATGATTCATATCCATATCGACTGCATTCAGAGACGCGCCTTCTACCTCAATATAATCATCACCCCAGGTGATTTTAGCGCCCATTTTTTCAAGAACATCAGCAAAACGGATATCACCTTGAATACTATTTTTACCTACACCAGTAACACGTACTGTGCCGCCTTTAATAGCGCCCGCAGCTAAAAAATACGATGCAGATGAGGCATCGCCTTCTACTAAAAAGTCGCCTGCAGCTTGATACTGTTGGTTACCTTTAACGTTGAAACGCTGATAATTGTTATTTTCAACGTTTATACCGAATTGCGCCATGGTGTTTAACGTAATATCAATATACGGTTTAGACACTAACTCGCCTACAATATTGATTTCGGTGTCATTTTGAAATAAAGGTGCAGCCATCAATAGTGCGGTTAAAAACTGACTAGATACCGTACCTTCAACACTTATCTTGCCACCGTTGAGCGCTGCGCCTTTGATTTTTAACGGTGGGTAGCCTTCGTTTTTCAAATATGTGATATCAGCGCCAGCCTGGCGCAATGAATCAACCAACGCACCGATGGGCCGCTCTTCCATACGAGGCTCGCCCGTCAGATCAAACTCCCCTTCTGAGGTCGCTAGTACCGCGCACAGGGGGCGCATGGCCGTTCCTGCATTACCTAAAAACAAGGTCTCTAGTTTTCTAACCCCAAAGGCTTGACCTAAGCCCTTTACCCAGCATTGGGTTTTATCGTCGGATAAGCGATAATTCACTCCCAACTGAGTTAATGCTTTCAGCATGTGCCGAATATCGTCGCTATCAAGCAGATTAGTCAGATGCGTTTCACCCTTTGCTATCGCCGCGAGAAGCAATGCACGATTAGACAAGCTTTTAGAGCCTGGTACATTTACCGTTCCCGCTATGGCAGAAATAGGATTGAGTAAAAGCGGTGCTGAACGGCTCATATTAGCGATTCCTTTTAGCAAAATCTTGCATGAAGTTAACTAGTGCTTGCACGCCTTCAATTGGCATCGCGTTATAAATGCTGGCACGCATTCCACCGACAATACGGTGACCTTTAAGCGCTTTTAAACCTGCAACTTCTGCATCTGCCAAAAACTGCTTATCAAGTTCAGCATCAGGTAAATGGAATGTCACGTTCATGCGTGAACGGTATTCTGGCGCAACATTATTAGTATAGAAACCGGAGTCATCAATACAAGAGTACAACAGTTGTGACTTAGCTAAGTTACGCTCAGCCATGGCTTCAACACCGCCCTGCTCTTTTAACCACTTAAAAACTAATCCAGCTAGGTACCAAGCAAAGGTCGGTGGGGTATTGTACATCGAGTCATGTTTAGCAATGACTGTATAATCAAAGATTGAAGGCGTTACATCTCTGGCTTTTTCTAATAAGTCGTCGCGCACGATAACGACCGACAAACCTGACGGACCAATGTTCTTTTGAGCACCAGCGTAGATGACCCCGAACTTACTGACATCAATAGGCTGAGAAAGGATATTGGATGACATATCTGCCACCAGAGGAATATCGCCTGTCTCGGGGATCCAATTGATTTCAACACCGTCTACCGTTTCGTTCGGGCAATAATGCACATAAGCGGCATCTGGGTTTAACTTCCAATTGGCTTGTGTTTGCATAACCACTAAACCATCTTGGATAGTCGTGGTAGCTGCCACATTCACATCGACGTATTTTTGCGCTTCATCGACAGCACTTTTCGACCACGAACCACTTACAACATAATCAGCACTGTCATGTTCACTTGATAAGTTAAGAGGAACAGCAGAAAACTGACCACGGCCACCACCATGGGTAAACAACACTTTATAGTTGTCTGGAATAGCCAGTAAGTCGCGTAAATCTTGCTCTGCGGTTTCGGCCAGCGCAATAAATTCTTTACTACGGTGACTCATTTCCATCACTGAACAACCTTGGTTCTGCCAGTTAATGAATTCGCTTTGAGCTTGCTGCATAACAGCTTCGGGTAACATTGCCGGTCCGGCGCAAAAATTATAAACCTTGGTCATTATCTTTTCCGATACAAAAAGAGCGGCTAAGCCGCTCGTTTTAAAAAACTATAGGTAGATGAAGTAAACACGTAGCTTACTTCATCATCTACTGGCTTTACTCTTCGTTTTGAGGATCTTCATCCGTGGTATTATCCACATCTGTAGCTTCGATTTCGATTGCTTCGTCACCTTCGACTAACGCCTCTAAATCTTCTTCTAACTCTTCAATTTCATCGATGCGCTGAAGGCCTACAACGTGCTCGTCTTCGCCAGTGCGTATTAAACGTACGCCTTGGGTGTTACGACCTACAGTAGATACTTCACTAACACGGGTGCGTACTAATGTGCCCTGATCACTTATAAGCATAATTTCATCGCTTTCATTGACCTGAACTGCACCAACAACCTTACCGTTACGCTCAGAAACCTTGATTGATACCACACCTTGGGTAGCACGGCTCTTCGCTGGGTAATCTTCAACTGGGGTACGTTTTCCGAAACCGTTTTCGGTAGCGGTTAATATCGCGCCATCACCTTGAGGTACAATCAACGACACGACTTTCTGGTCATCTTTCAAACGAATACCACGAACACCAGTTGCCGTACGACCCATAGGTCGAAGCGCTAATATTTCTTCGCCTGTTTCTGGATCAAGCTTCACAGCGCCAGTTTCTGAATCTCGTGCTTTTTCATTAAAGCGTACCACTTTACCCGCATCAGAGAACAACATGATATCGCTGCTACCGTCAGTGATATCTACACCAATTAGTTCATCTCCATCATTCAAGTTAACAGCAATAATACCGTTAGCGCGTGGACGTGAATATTGGCTTAAACGCTGTTTTCTTCACTGTACCGTTTGCTGTCGCCATTAACACGTATTTGCCTTCTTCAAACTCTTTGATCGGCAAAATGGCGGTAAATACGTTCGTTTGCTTCCAACGGCAATATATTCACAATTGGACGACCACGGGCATTTCGACTTGCCAATGGCAACTGATAGACCTTCAACCAATATAAACGGCCACGGGTTGAGAAGCACAGAATATGATCATGCGTGTTAGCAACTAATAATTTTTCGATGAAATCTTCTTCTTTCATCTTAGTCGCTGATTTACCTTTACCACCACGGCGCTGAGACTCGTAATCGTTTAGTTTCTGGTATTTAACGTAACCTTCACGTGAAAGTGTAACAACCACTTCTTCACGCTCGATAAGATCTTCGATATCGATATCATGAGATGCAGCGGTAATTTCAGTTCGACGAGCATCGCCAAATTCATCACGTATTTTCTCAAGCTCTTCTCTAATAACTTCCATCAAACGTTCAGCGCTACCTAATATATGTAGTAACTCTGCAATGACGTTTAATAACTCTTTGTATTCAGAAAGAATTTTTTCGTGCTCGAGGCCCGTTAATTTATTCAATCGAAGATCAAGGATCGCTTGAGCTTGCTGCTCAGTTAAGAAATACAAACCATCACGTATACCGTATTCAGGCTCTAACCAATCTGGACGAGCTGCGTCATTACCTGCACGCTCAAGCATGTCGGCTACATCACCTAACTGCCAGCCTTGAGCCGTCAAAGCAACTTTTGCTTCTGAAGGACTTTTCGAGGCTTTAATAAGGGCAATTATAGGATCTATGTTAACGAGAGCAATCGCCAGACCTTCAAGAATGTGTGCGCGCTCACGGGCTTTTTTCAGTTCGAAAACGGTTCGGCGTGTTACGACTTCACGGCGGTGCAGTACGAATGCTTGCAAAATTTCTAGCAAGTTGAAAATTTTCGGCTGGGTTTTATCCAGTGCCACCATGTTAATCCCAAACACAGTTTGCATTTGTGTTTGTGAATACAGGTGGTTCAGCAGTACTTCACCAGATTCATTGCGCTTAACTTCGACAACGATACGCATACCGTCTTTATCAGACTCGTCACGCAGGGCAGAGATACCTTCAATTTTTTTCTCTTTTACCAGCTCAGCAATCTTTTCGATCAATCGCGCTTTGTTAACCTGATAAGGAATTTCATGAACAATGATAGTTTCTTTACCATTGTCTTCACGCTCTACTTCAGCACGCGCGCGCATGTAGATTTTGCCACGACCTGTACGGTAGGCTTCTTCAATTCCCTTACGACCACTAATAAAAGCAGCGGTTGGGAAATCAGGGCCTGGGATATACTCCATCAACTCTTCGATTGTAAGCTCAGGCTTATCGATTAATGCGATACAGCCGTTCACTACTTCGGTTAAGTTGTGCGGAGGAATATTCGTCGCCATACCAACGGCAATACCAGAAGAGCCATTGATAAGTAGATTGGGTACCTTAGTCGGTAATACCTCAGGAATGAATTCAGTACCGTCATAGTTAGGTACAAAGTTAACAGTTTCTTTTTCTAGATCCGCTAATAACTCATGGGAGATTTTTGCCATGCGGATTTCGGTGTAACGCATTGCCGCCGCTGAATCTCCATCAACCGAACCGAAATTACCTTGACCATCAACCAACATATAGCGCAAAGAAAACGGCTGGGCCATACGTACGATCGTATCGTATACCGCCGAGTCTCCATGTGGGTGATATTTACCTATAACATCACCGACCACACGAGCCGATTTTTTATAAGGTTTATTAAAATCATTTTTCAGCTCGTTCATAGCGAACAAAACCCGGCGATGCACGGGCTTTAAGCCATCTCTTACATCAGGCAGCGCTCTGCCTACAATTACACTCATAGCATAATCGAGATAAGAGGTTTTAAGTTCTTCCTCAATATTAATAGGAAGAATTTCTCCGGCGTTTTCAGTCATATACAGCCTTGTCCCTAGTCATTATTATTAGAAATAGAATTAGACATAAAATTTACAATCCGCGTCAGTGCATTTGAGCTAGGCCTCAAAATAACAGTCAACGATTAACTCTGGAATTTCGTACTATCGAGCCTTGGGATTCTATCACTGACCGTAAAAAATAAATAGATAGGATCCGGTCATATAGTAGCCAAAGACGCTAAAAAACCGCATATATTGCGCTAGCCAGCTTTAATACATGGTGGCTATAATAGCGAAACTCGAATTTTTGGACCCCAATATGAACTCAGTGCAAAACGTTGACCATCAAGAAATACAAAAATTTGCCGATTTGGCATCTCGTTGGTGGGACCTAGAAGGAGAATTTAAACCGTTACATACCATTAATCCTTTAAGAACGGACTATATTGTGCAGCGCACCCAAGGGCTTGACGCTAAAAAAGTCATAGATGTGGGTTGTGGTGGCGGTATTCTAGCTGAAAGCATGGCCAGGGCCGGTGCTGATGTAACAGGCATTGATATGGGTGAAGCCCCACTTGAGGTTGCGCGTTTGCATGCCTTAGATTCTGAATTGTCTATCGACTATCAGCAGTCTACAGCAGAAGAGTACGCTGAAAAGTTTGGTGGAGAATTTGACGTTGTCACGTGTATGGAAATGCTTGAACATGTGCCCGATCCCTCCTCCGTCGTCGAGGCATGTAGTCGATTAGTTAAACCTGGAGGAATGGTCTTTTTTTCAACCTTAAATCGTAATATCAAATCTTATTTAATGGCGATTGTCGGCGCTGAACATATTTTAAAGCTCGTGCCTAAGCATACCCATCATCATGACAAGTTCATTAAACCGTCAGAGTTATTGAATTGGATAGATACGACGCCACTTTTGACCAAACATATGACTGGACTGCATTTAAGCCCAGTGACACAACAGTTTTATTTGTCCGATAAAAATGTGGACGTGAATTATATTGTGCATTGTCAGCATACGGGCAACGCATAAGATGCTGGGAAAACCCCAAGGTATTTTATTCGATTTAGACGGCACCTTATTAGATACCGCCCGGGATTTAGGTAACGCATTAAATTGGGTATTGCGTTATCACAATCAACCAACCTGCGAGTACGAAGTATATCGCAATATTGCGTCAGACGGCTCGCAAGGTTTGTTAGAGATTGGATTCGGTAGCCGTTTGCTTGATTATGACATAGACACCCTAAAAGCCCAATTTCTGGCGCGCTATGAACAGCAGATATGCGTAGATACGGTGTCATTCGAAGGCGTAGTAACGCTAATAAATGGCCTTGATAAGGCTAATATTCCTTGGGGGATCGTCACTAACAAACCACAATGGTTGACGGAACTGTTATTGCCCAACTTTGCCGAATTTGATGCCTGTAAAGTCGTGATTAGCGGCGACACATTGGCTAAACGAAAACCCCATCCGTTGCCCCTTACTCACGCTGCCGAGATTATCGATGTAGCCCCTCAAGATATATGGTATATCGGTGACGCTAAACGTGACATTGATGCGGCTAAAGCGGCAAATATGACCAGCGTAGTGGCTAACTACGGCTATATCGGTCCTGAACACCAATCACATCGCTGGAATGCCGATCTGTATATAGATCATCCACAAATACTCCTCCAACACTTATAGCGCCAAACACGATATGTAGTGGTTTTGCAAACACAACAACACTATATATCGTGAAATTATAACAAATGACTTTTTCGATTAAAAAAGTTTAATAAAAAAATATATCTAAAAATGATCTTGCATTCCCTATACCCGCAAAGCGAATAGTGTTGTTAGGTGAGTCTCCACTAACATAAATTTCTTGTGCTTTTAAGCGGCTACAAAAGCACCAGATGTGGGGTTGCAAAGGCGTCAAAACCTCACTATCTTGTGTTTCTTGGCAAGGCGGTGAGAATAAATAAAGAATCTTAACTTTCCCTTTTCGTCAAGCACAATTTCCACAGAATTGATGAACCTTATCCTTTCTATTATTTTGTAAAAACTATTATCAAAACGGCGTATAAATGAATAACAATCTCTTCGTTACTAAGCGGACTGGCGAGCGCGAAAGCATTGACCTTGAAAAAATCCACAAAGTCATTACTTGGGCTGCTAACGGTCTAAATAATGTGTCTGTCTCTCAAGTGGAAATTAAGGCGCACATCCAGTTCTATGACGGTATCAAGACGGCGGATATTCATGAGACATTAATCCGTTCAGCAGCAGACCTCATCTCTACAGAGGCGCCAGATTATCAATATCTGGCAGCACGCTTAGCCATATTTCATCTGCGTAAAAAAGCTTACGATCAATTTGAGCCCCCTGCTCTTTTCAGCCATGTTTCGAACATGGTTGAAACGCAAAAATACGACAAACATTTATTAAGCGACTACAGCGAAGCAGAGTTCAATGAAATGGACGATTATATCGATCATTGGCGCGATATGGATTTCAGTTACGCTGCGGTAAAACAGCTTGAAGGGAAATATCTGGTTCAAAACCGTGTTACTGGCGAAATATACGAAAGTGCACAGTTTCTTTATATATTAGTAGCAGCCTGCTTGTTTGCAGATTATCCAAAAGACACGCGTATGGATTACATCAAGCGTTTCTATGATGCTACGTCGAAATTCAAAATATCGTTACCCACACCTATAATGGCGGGCGTACGTACCCCGACCAGACAGTTCAGTTCATGTGTATTAATTGAAGCGGGCGATAGCCTAGATTCAATCAATGCAACGGCCAGTGCCATCGTTAAGTATGTGAGTCAGCGTGCTGGAATAGGAGTGAATGCCGGACGTATTCGTGCGCTTGGTAGCCCGATTCGTGGTGGAGAAGCATTCCATACGGGTTGTATACCCTTTTATAAATATTTCCAAACGGCTGTTAAAAGTTGTTCGCAAGGCGGAGTACGCGGTGGTGCAGCTACGTTGTTCTTCCCGCTTTGGCATATGGAAGTCGAATCGTTACTGGTATTGAAAAATAACCGTGGGGTAGAAGAAAACCGTGTTCGTCACTTAGATTATGGTGTGCAGTTCAATAAGTTGATGTACCAACGTTTGATTAAAGATCAGCACATTAGTTTGTTCAGCCCATCTGATGTACCGGGACTATACGACGCATTCTTTGCTGATCAACCTAAATTTGAAGAACTTTACGTTAAATATGAACAAGACGAGAGTATCCGCAAAACACAAATTAAAGCCGTAGAATTATTTAGTCTGTTTATGCAAGAACGCGCGAGCACAGGCCGTATTTACTTACAGAACGTTGATCACTGTAATACTCACAGCCCATTTGATCCTAAAGTAGCGCCTATCCGTCAAAGCAATCTATGCCTTGAAATTGCCCTGCCGACGAAACCGTTAGAACATGTTAACGACGAGAACGGCGAAATTGCCCTTTGTACCTTGTCCGCCTTTAATTTAGGGGCAATTGAGAGCCTTGACGACTTTGCAGAAATGGCTGATTTAGCGGTCCGCGCATTAGATAACTTACTCGATTATCAAGATTACCCAGTGCCTGCTGCTTATAACGCCACTATGGGTCGTCGTACTCTTGGTATTGGTGTTATTAACTTTGCTTATTATCTCGCCAAAAATAATGTCAAATATTCCGATGGCAGTGCAAATGCACTTATTCATCGTACGTTTGAGGCAATGCAATATTACTTGATGCGCGCATCATGTAATTTGGCTAAAGAGAAAGGTGCCTGTCCGAAGTTTAACGAAACCACCTATTCTCAAGGCTTGATGCCGATTGACACCTATAAGAAAGATTTAGACAAGATCTGTAGCGAACCTCTACATTATGATTGGGATAGCTTACGCGCAGATATCAAGCAATACGGTTTACGTAACAGTACGCTGTCAGCATTAATGCCGTCTGAAACTTCATCACAAATTTCAAACGCAACCAACGGTATTGAACCACCACGTGGCCATATTAGCGTCAAATCCAGTAAAGATGGCGTGTTAAAACAAGTAGTGCCTGAATACGAGCGCTTGAAAGACAAGTACGAACTATTGTGGGATCTACCATCAAACGATGGTTATTTGCAGTTAACAGGTATTATGCAAAAGTTTGTTGATCAAACCATTTCTGCCAATACCAGTTACGATCCAAATAAATACGACGGCGGAAAAGTACCCATGAAACTGTTGTTAAAAGACTTGCTGACGGCCTATCAACTCGGTGTTAAAACCTTGTACTACCACAACACACGTGATGGGGCAACAGACACCTCTGGGCAAGAACTGAAATCAACCAAGTTTGTTCCCCAAGAAGCCATTATCGAAGAAGACGATGATTGCGCCGGCGGTGCGTGTAAAATTTAATCCTTTGTGAGCCCTTTTGCGTAATGCAAAAGGGCAAATTCAACTCAATACGGCCATTTACCCCCATGAAATACACGACGTTTAATCAAAAAAATAACGACCCTTTGTTGGAGCCTATGTTCTTTGGCAATCCGGTCAACGTGGCTCGCTATGATCAACAAAAGCACAGTATTTTTGAAAAATTGATCGAAAAGCAAATTAGCTTTTTTTGGCGTCCAGAAGAAGTTGATGTGAGTAAAGATCGGGTTGATTTTCAAAAGCTAAGCGATTCTGAAAAGCACATTTTCATCTCTAACTTGAAATATCAAACTTTGTTAGATTCAATACAAGGTCGTAGTCCGAATATTGCTTTTTTACCTATTATTTCGATTCCTGAGCTTGAGACATGGACTGAAACATGGTCATTTTTTGAAACGATTCACTCTCGATCGTACACCCATATTTTGCGTAATCTGTTTGGCGACCCAAGCAGTATTTTCTCTGACATAGTAGAGAATGAGGAAATTAAAAAGCGCGCCGCAGATATATCTAAATACTATGATGATTTGATTTTTTACACCCAGCTTTGGCAAACACTTGGTGAAGGTACACATACCATACATGGTGAAAAACACATAGTGACCATGCGTACCCTAAAGATTAAATTATTTTTATGTATGAACTCAGTAAACGCCCTCGAAGCGATACGTTTTTATGTGTCATTTGCGTGTACTTTTGCTTTCGCTGAACGAGAATTAATGGAAGGTAATTCCAAAATTATTCGCCTAATTTCTCGGGATGAAAATTTACACTTAACCTCTACACAACATATTTTAAATTTGTGGGCAAAAGGTAAAGATGATCCTGAAATGGCGGATATCGCTCTTGAGTTCAGAGATCAAGCTAGAGATATATTCCTTGATGCCGTCGCCCAGGAAAAAGAATGGGCTGGATATTTGTTCAAAAATGGCTCAATGATCGGTTTGAATAAAGAAATTCTTTGTCAGTATGTAGAGTTTATTGCTAATCATAGAATGTCAGCTATTGGCCTCGGTCAACCTTTTGACATTAAACACAACCCCTTGCCTTGGATGAATAACTATTTGAATTCAGACAATGTACAGGTCGCTCCACAAGAATCTGAAATTAGCTCGTACCTTGTTGGTCAAATCGACTCTGAAGTAGGTAGTAACGACTTCGACGAGTTCGAGCTGTAGTGTGCAAAAAAGTCACGGTTGTTAAATACGACTCAGACATACCTTGTGAGCAAACGTTATCGTTTGCTCACAACAATCTTCTCGACTGCTTACTAAATAACAACATCGCCAAAGAGTACCACTGCAAAGAAGGTTTTTGTGGGGCGTGTCGTACAGAACTGATAGACGGCGATGTTGAGTACTTGCTTGATCCACTCGCTTATATAGATGATGGGGAAATTCTGGCCTGCTGTTGTAAACCATTAGGTAATATAAAAATCAAAGCCTAGCTTACCCTACCTATGTTGAATTACATTTCGTAATAGAGTGCCACAAAGTAAAATTTAACCCTTTCAAACAACCTAAGTCATCACCCACTAATAAGTATCTACTCTTAATAAAATACCCAGCAAATGCTGTCTACGGCGTCGTGATGCAGATATGACTGTCTCGGTCTCATCAGCTCTTTTAAAGAGTAAAAATACAAGTCAACGTAGTTCAAGCATTCCCGTTAGGCGATTTTGTTAATGGGGTTAAAGCAGCCTGTTTAAACTCAAGACACCAACACTTATCTTTCAATCAAGCGTCTTGACCAAATGCGGCGTATTGTGACTGTTAAGATTTTCGTTAAAAATCATTTGTTAACGTGGATTGATTTTATACATTATTGACTTTGGTACCAAGATTGGAACATCAACATGTTCCACAACTGGGTATGGTACTTTTTCTTTTTATATTTGAAGTCATGCCATAAAATTGCAACTTTATCACTATCAAATAGACCCTGCTGCTGCAATCTATCTCTGGCAAGTAAATCTTCAGCCCAATCGTTCAGTGGGCCATTCAACCAATCACGTACAGGAGAACCAAAGCCATGCTTGGGATGATTGGTTAACGCGTTAGGAATATGTGCATCCAAAATTTGCCTGAGTATGTGTTTGCCTTTATTTTCTTGAAACTTCATAGACATCGGTAACGACCACGCAAACTCAGTTATACGGTGATCCAATAGCGGACTTCGCAACTCTAAGCTGTTGGCCATACTCGCACGATCAGTCTTTACCAAAATGTCATCACACAAATACGTTAAATAATCATAAAGCATTAAATACTGTTCTGGGTGTGGCAAAGACAAAGCATTAACTTGCTGCAATTTATATTGCACCGGCACATGAGGGTTAAGCATTAAACTCTCCGGTGCTACCCACTTACAAATACGGCTCATATACATATCAAGAACGGTCATGGCACCGATTTCATTGGCATATTTGTTGGCAGTCAGCCCGAGCTTTTGTTTGCTACCTAATTTATATAATTGATTGGATAGAAGACGTTTCAAGGTATCAGGTATTTTTTGACTGGTTTGCCAGTTTTTAATATTTCTAAAATAACGGTTATACCCATAAAATAACTCATCGCCACCATCACCACTTAGCGCTACGGTGACTTTGCTTCGCGCAAGTTTTGAAACAATAAACATTGGGATCTGCGATGAATCGGCGAAAGGCTCATCGTAATGCTGAGCAATATCGGGCACTAAATCTAGGGCATCTTGGCCGCTAACGTAGAGCTCGTTATGAGAGGTCCCCAAGTAACCAGCAATATCTTTTGCAATATGCGCTTCATCTTTATCACTGTTACTAAAGCCAATCGAGAAACTATTTACCGGACGAGATGACTGCTTTTGCATCATTGCAGCCACTAAACTTGAGTCAACTCCCCCAGACAATAACACGCCGAAAGGCACATCAGATATCATGCGTAGTCTGGTTGAATCTTCTAACAACCCAGTCAAATGTGATTGCGCCTCGCCCAGCGTACCGCCAAAAGGATGATTGAAATTATACGCAGCGACATCAAGCGCAGACCAGTACTTATGACATAGTGCGAGTAAATCAGGTACGCTATTTAAGGCATCAACGCCTAGTGTAATAAAACTCCCCGGCTCCAGTTTGTATATCCCCTTGTAGATAGAATAAGGCGCAGGAATATAGTTAAAGCGCATATATTGTCCGAGAGCTTGCATATCTAACTCAGGCTTAAAACCGGGGATCGCTTTAAGCGCTTTCAACTCTGATGCAAAGCAAAAATAGCCGGCATTACGGCCGAAATAAAGTGGTTTTTTACCCACCCGGTCACGGGCTAGTGATAAAGTTTGCTCTTGCTTGTCCCACACTGCGAGTGCAAACATACCGTTGAACTTGCGTAAGGCTTCTGCCAAGCCAAATTGTGCGATCGCATACAGCACCACTTCACTGTCTGAATACCCTTTAAATCGTTGCTGTGTTAATTCTTTACGTATCTCTTCAAAGTTGTACACCTCTCCATTGAACACCATCACATAGCGCCCACAGGAAGAAGACATAGGTTGATGCCCAGAATGACTAACATCTTGTATCGCCAATCGGGTATGGCCTAGTCCAATACCGGGCTCTTCTACCCAAACACCATTATCGTCTGGTCCTCTATGGGTAAGAGTTGCGTTCATGTTTTTTAGGATGACAGAAAGATTAGACGACGCGTTTAAACGAAAAAGACCGGAAATACCGCACATAAAAGAAAGCTCATTATTGTAATTATTATGTTAGAAAATGTATTTTAAGAGCGGGAAATTAGCATATTTGCTGTAAAATGACACGTTAACTGGATGCAGTGTAAGGTGGCGAAAAAAGTTATTAATTGACTGGAACAATACAAAGCTCGCGGGCTTATCTACCCACAAAAAAGCCAGCTGAAATGCTGGCTCTTTGAGAGGAGAAGGACCAATCATGCCACTATGAATTAGCTAATCAATTAACTGGTAACGGCTGCGCAATATATCAATCACTTCCGCTTTAGGATTCTCGCTCAAAACAATTTTACGACCCGTAATTTTTTCAGCTATTTGGGTGTAAGTATTTGAGATATCCATCAAAACATTTACCGGAAGTGCATTATCTCTTGCTAACGCCTCACGTTCGGCCATACGCTCTTTGTTGAGTAAAATATCGGGATCAGAGAAATGATTGAGCAACAGTTGCCTAAATCCTTCTTTAGAATTCTCAACTATGTTGCCTTGCTTGTACTCCGCTTCATCCCAGATACGCGAAGAATCAGGCGTTCCTACTTCGTCCATGTATATCAATTTATCGTCGCCATGCACGTCTTTCACATAACCAAATTCAAATTTGGTGTCCACAAAAATCTGCCCCAATCCTTCTAATGCTTTACTGATGACGGCAAAACCATCGGTTAATAGTTTTTCGTATAAATCGATGTCAGTGGCTGAATTAAAATTAAAGGCTGCATAGTTTTTCACAATATCACGACGAGAAACATTCACATCATCTGCTTCAGGGACCCCTTCAATACCTTTTAGCACACCTTTGGTTGAAGGTGTAATCAACACGTTTGTGAGCTTGCTATCTTTGCCTAAGCCATCTTCTAAGCGAATTCCGCAGAATTCCCGCTCACCTTTTTCGTAGGCGCGCCACATTGAACCTGTAATGTATTGACGGCAGATAGCTTCAATCATCACTGGTCGCGCTTTTTGTACTATCCACACCAACGGATGAGGAATATCTAAAATATGGCTATCCGCTAATCCTTGCTCTTTAAATAAGCCGAACCAATGATTAGAGATTGCGTTTAATGCCGCACCTTTACCCGGTACACCTTTCATTCCCTCTTCACCATGCCAAATACAGTCAAATGCAGAAATGCGGTCACTGATCAACATTATCGCTAACGGTGTGTCTTTCGGCACAGGGTAGTTATGTTGCTCAATAAGGCGACGGCTATCTTCTTCAGTTAACCAGTAAACAGAGCGGACTTTTCCACTGTGTACGGGTAAGTTTGTGCGAATTGGAAGGTTGTCATTAACAGCAAGCACTTGGTCAGCGAAGCTCATACAAGATTGTCCTTAAAAAAGGGTTGTCTACAAAATGAAAGAGCACCCTTGCGGTGCTCTTTCAAAACATACGATAAAGGTTAAATATCTAAGTTGTCATCTGCCATTACACGGGCAAAAACGTCATACAAGCTAGATAGTTTTTCTTGCGTAAACGGCGTGCTTTCATTGTCGAGAACGGTTAATGATGTTTTCTCACCGACCTCTTCAACTCTAAAGCGATATTCCTGTTTTTCCAGCGGTAAAGCATTGGCATCGTTAGACCATATTGAATCCCACCAACCACTTTCAGTGCCATTATATTTTACAAACAATAAACCATTAGATTTATCGTAATCTTTTACGTCAAAACCGAGTTTACGCAACACCAGTAATACTCTAGGCCAAGCCGTGTCGTAGTTGCTATCGATAATAAACGCAGGCGCGTCTTCTTCATCAATACCAATCGTTAATTGCATTCCACGGCGAATTTCACGTATACGCTTAGCATCGGCAACACGAATTTGATATTCGTAGTGCCCGATCACTTTATTTAGAATGTCGACTTCTTTAGCTCGCCCATCAACATCCCCTTTTTCAGCAATGACTTTCTGGCCTTGACGTTCTTGATAGTCAACCAAGTGAACGTTGAGCGTTGCAGTTCGCCCATGAGGTTTCATTTCTAAATCAAACTCGAAACGCTGACTAGTATCACGTTCAACACTCGTCCAACTATACCAATGATCATCCAACACTTCTTTGGCAACAACCCAGTCGGTTACCAGGCGTTGTTTATCTTTATCAAAAGATTCAATGCCAATTCCCTGCTCTTCAAGGTAGCTAAGCAAGGAGTTCCAAATTGTTGTATCTAGTGGTTGACTATCATCCACTTGATCAAAATTAACTTTGGCATCTTTGCTACCATCGTCAACGTGAGAACCCGTGACTAAAGGTAGTACTAAAGCCGGTGATACCACCTTAAGCTTTTTACCTATAAAATTACGCGGGGCGTCTTTATCTAGTGCAGGAAGCTTATAAGCCTGACTAAAATTAGGGCGGTCAACATCCGCGGGTACTTGAATATCCTTGCCGGGTTGTTGCTTGGTATATTCAAAATTACCGCTAGCGATTTGTCGCTCTTCTAAAGAACTACAGGCACTTAATACGCCAATCGCAATAGCCCCGCCAATGAAAAACTTAGTTGTCATGCAATCTCCTTAAGATAATACGCCCGAATTGCGCATGACTTGTTCGATATGAATTTGGCTATCAAGTTCCGATTCAATTAGCGGTAAACGCAAAAATGCAGATTGAATGAGCCCCATTTTATATAATGCCCACTTAGGCAAGACTGGATTTGGTTCTATAAATAGCGAGCTATGCAAACCTGCAATTTTTTGATCGATTTCTTTGGCTTTCGCAAAGTCGCCGGCCAATGCCGCTTCACACATTTGAGCCATTTGTTTAGGCACGATGTTAGCCGTAACCGAAATCACGCCGTGACCACCAGCAGTTAAAAATTCGCAGCCAGTGGAATCATCACCGCTTAAAAAGACAAAATCTTTATCAACCAAAGGCAAGGTTTGTTTTAACCTAGTCATATCACCCGTGGCATCTTTAAGCCCAACAATTTTTGGGTGGGTAGCTAGCTCGGCAACCGTCTCAGGTAACATATCAGCCACCGTCCGTCCGGGCACGTTATATAACAAGACCGGAAGGTCGGTTGCATCAGCTATCGCTTTAAAATGCGCAACCATACCTTTTTGTTGAGGTTTGTTGTAATAAGGTACCACGCTAAGGAAGCCATCTATGCCTGTATCAGACATTTGCTCACTTAGAAAAATAGCTTCAGCAGTTGAGTTAGCACCACTTCCGGCGATAATTGGGATTTTCTTATCCGCAAACTCAACCATGCGCCTAACCACTTCAATATGCTCATCGAAGGGCAAAGTAGCAGACTCACCCGTGGTGCCGACAGCAATCAAGCCGTGGCTGCCATTAGCAATATGAAATTCAACCAACCTTTTTAAGGACGGATAATCTATCTCGCCAGATTGGTACATGGGGGTGATTAATGCAACGTAACTACCAGTAAACATGCCTACTCCAGAAAAAATTCGCGCCTTATGGTAATGAGCCTGTGGGGTAAAAACAAGCATTGAATGCGCAGAATGCGAAACCAACACCGAAACTGGAAATACTAGGCTAAGATCAGGTATGTTAGTAGGGTCAGAAATTTCCAATTAAGCTCAATATTTTAATGAACCATCAATTAATCATCACAATTTTAGGTGCCAATAAGGTCGCCATGCTCAGTACGCTAACGGATGTTGTCAGTGCTGCGGGCTGCAATATATTAGACAGCAGACAAGCTGTTTATGGCCAAGATTTTTCACTTACTATGATTGTAGAAGGCGCTCAAAGTGCCATCGTGCGGGTCGAATTAGCAATTCCGGTCGCCTGTCAGCAGCTTGATCTTCTGTCAATGATGAAGCGTACTAAGCGCCACTCAAAACAAAACCTCGAGCATTTAGCTGATGTAGAGTTTTCCGGAGTGGATGCTTTAGGCGTGATAAAAGAGGTGACGCAGTTTTTTTCGACATTCTGCGTGACCGTCAGCGCGCTACGCTTAAAAACAATTCAAACAGCGGCTGATGAAAACGCTCAAGTAAAATGCAAAATGGTGGTAAGTATGCCCCACGACATAGATTTAATAGACTTTGAAAGCCAATTTCACAGCTTGCTCCAAGGTCTAAACTTACACGGTGCGATTAAGCAAAATCATTGATGATTTACCCAATCGATCATCCATTCCAATCCAAACGAAGGACAGATTTACATGAATAGACTTACCGCAGGCGCAACTGCACCGGCATTTTCATTATTAAACGAAAACGGCGAGACCGTTAATCTAAGTGATTTTTCCGGTAAGAAAGTACTGGTATATTTTTATCCTAAAGCGATGACGCCGGGCTGTACAGTTCAGGCCCAAAACCTGCGCGACAGCAAAAATGAACTGGATAAATTGAATGTGGTTGTATTAGGTATTAGCCCAGATGCAGTAAAACGCTTACCAAAATTTATAGAAAAGGAACAACTTAATTTTAGTCTGCTATCAGATGAAGACCATGCTGTTGCCGAACAATTCGGCGTTTGGGGATTAAAGAAATTTATGGGAAAGGAATATGATGGTATTCATCGTATTAGCTTTTTGATTAATGAAAAAGGAGTTGTTGAACACGTTTTCGATAAATTCAAGACCAAGGATCATCATCAGGTTGTACTTGATTACCTTAACCAATAGGTAACTGCCTGACACCACACCCGTTTGTATACAGTAGATGAATTATCACTGTATACAAACGCTGCAGCCAGCCTAGCTAGATTGGTCTTCGAGCGCCGGTTGATAGGTCGGCGCCTTCCAAGCATTAATCACGGCTTTGACTAACGTGGCTAATGGTATAGCGAAAAACACTCCCCAAAACCCCCATAAACCACCAAAAAACAATACCGCAATAATGATATAGACGGGATGTAAACTAACCGCTTCTGAAAATAAAACGGGTACTAATACGTTGCCATCGAGTGCTTGTATAACACTATAAGCAAACATCAAATACCAGAAATCAGGGGTGAGTCCCCACTGAAACAAGGCCACAACGGCAACGGGTATGGTCACCACGGCTGCGCCAATATATGGAATTAGCACTGAAAAGCCCACCAACACGCCAAGCAATAAGGCGTACCGTAAATCCATCAAGGCAAATGTCACTGCCGAGATTGTGCCTACAATCACTATTTCAATTACCTTACCACGAATATAGTTGGCAATTTGAGTGTTCATTTCACTGCCGACTTGCTTGATTAAACGGCGTTGTGAGGGTAAAAGTGGTGCGAGGTTATTTAATAGCTGATTCTTGTCTTTTAACATGAAAAACACCATCAACGGCACAAGCACAAGATAAATCAAGAGTGAAGCTAAACTGCCTAATGAGCTAACCGACGCCGAAAGCAGCTGTTCCCCAAGACTGACAATACGTTCATTAACGCCACCAAGCATATCTTGCACATCACCCAGATGAACAAAATCAGGATACTGCTCAGGTAAATGTAGTAACCATACTTGAGCTTGTCCCCAAATTTGCGGCATTTCGCGGATCAGATTAATACTTTGTTGGGAAATAACCGGCACAATGCCAATAAAGGTCAAAATGCACAGGGTTAAAAAGCTGAAAATAACCAAACTGCATGCAATACCGCGCCGCATACCTATGCGCACGAGTTGGCTCACGGGCCAATCCAATAAATAGGCTAGCACTGCGGCAACAAGTACTGGCATTAAAATGGTGCCAAGCAACGCTAGCAGTAAAGACACAGAAATGAGCATAATCAACAACATTACTGAATCTGGATCCGAGAACTTGCGCTTATACCACCTTTCAAACACACTTAACATATGACTACTGTACCTCTAAAACACATGGTTAAAAAATATTGCTAATAAAAAACTTCAAGTTTGAACTAGCTAAAAAATTTAGCCGGATAGTAATGAAAAATGACTTAAAATCTACAAAGCGCAACATATTATATTGTGCTTATAAAGAAAGATAAGATTTTAGCTAACTTACATGTACTTTTTACGTGTAAAGACAGATCATGCCATGGCATCGTGGCAACAAAATTCCTTTTACGGTACAACATGAATGTATAGATATGGTAATAGAACAGATAAAATACTTGATGTTCTGCCTTATCAACGCAATATAATGAGATATCATCAGTTTTTCGGAACTAAATCAGGCAATCGCCTTTCTTAGTACCGAAGTCGTAATTGATTAAATAGGTGAAATGATTAAAACAACCCAAGTTTGCAAAACAGCGTTGGTCACTCTAAGCGTATCGATAGCTATGTTTGCTAGCGCCACCGTTGGCGCTGCCAATCAGAAAAATGATTTGCCCGAAATTGGTGTTGTAGCATCGAGCGCCATTAGCCTAGATAAAGAAATGCAAATTGGTGATGTGTTGATGCGTCAATTGCGTGGTCAGGCTCCGATTATTAATGATCCGCTATTAGATGAATATATTCAAGATTTGGGAAATCGTTTGGTTGCCCAAGCCGACAATGTAAAATTTCCATTCGAATTTTTCTTACTCAATAATTCAGAAATTAATGCCTTTGCCTTTTTTGGCGGTCATGTTGGTGTGCACACAGGATTAATATATAACGCTAGGAACGAGAGTGAGCTAGCGTCAGTTCTTGCTCACGAAGTTAGCCACGTCACGCAAAGACACATAGCGCGAAGCATTGAAGCAAAACAGAAATCATCTCCCCTACAATTGGCGTCAGCTTTAGGTGGGATTCTGCTGGCCCTAGCCAATCCTGAAGCTGGTATCGCCGCCATTAGTGCTGGTTCAGCAGCGTCTGCGCAAGCTTCAATCAATTATACCCGTCAAAACGAAAAAGAAGCAGATAGCATCGGCATACGTACTCTCGCCCGAGCGGGATTCGATCCCGACGCAGCAGGCGAATTCTTTGGTACTTTAGTGGAAAAGTATCGTTTAAAGTCCAAACCCCCTGCCTTCTTATTGACTCACCCACTACCAGAGTCTCGTGTTGCAGATGCGCGCACCCGGGCAGCCAGTTATAAAACCGGACGAATTCCAGAAAGCTTAAGCTTTCATTTAGCGAAAAGTCGGATATTGGCTCGCTACTATGCCACACCCGAATATAATATTAGCTACTTTCAAACGAGTCTTGAACGCGGTAGCTATGCCTTTAAAGCGGCGTCAGAGTATGGTTTAGCTCTAGCGTATCTAGCAGATAAGCAATATAAAAAAGCACAACAACTCATCGATACGCTACTTAAAGATGATTCACGAAATTTGTTTTATTTAGATACGTATACCGATATTGCCTTAGCAACCGGACGTCTTAAAGACGCCATAGAAAAACTCACAGCCCAAGCAATATTAACTCCTCGCAACCGTGTTATTACCTTGAATTTGGCAAATGCGTTAGTGGAAGATAAAGAATATGATCTCGCTATTCGTATTTTAAAAGATTACCTGTTGGTAGATAACGACAATATGTTAGCGCATCAAATATTGTCTGATGCTTATGGTAAAAGCAGCCAAAAGCTTGAAATGTACCAAACGAATGCTGAAGTATATGCATTAGCGGCATCTTACCCTCGAGCGATAGATGAGCTGCACAATGCGTATAATTATGCTGGTGAGCAGAATATCGAAAAGCAGCGGATCCGAGCCCGCATTGAACAGTTTCGTGAATTTCAAACTCGTCTAGAGAGTCTTTAAAATATCAATAGTGCGACGTAAAGACGTCGCAGTTTGCTCACCTAATAATTGTTTTTTTACTTGTCCATCAGGTCCGATAATAAAAGTGGCTGGTAGACTACTGGGTCTTGTCATCGGCAAAGCGCGCTCTACCGTTTCTATAAGCGGAAACTGGATATCGAATTTTTGCTTTAAGTGCGCTAATTCTTCAGGTGTGACCGCGTCAAAACTAATGGCGAACATAGGTACATCAGACGAATTTTGTTGATAGAAATGATTTAACTGTGGGATTTCCCTTAGGCATGGCGCGCACCATTGAGCAAAATAATTAACGACGACCCACTGCCCTTTATAGTTCTTCCATTGATGGGAGACCCCGTCATCCGTTGTAAAATCAGCTCGAACCAGCGAATAACCTACAATGCCAGCCATTAATCCCGTGATAATCAGCACCGAAAATAAAAATTTACGTAACATTGTCCAGCCTTCCCTTTTACCAATGAGAGCGAAACGATAGAATATCGTTATTCAAAATTATGCACAGTAGAAACTTATCATGTCGCAGTTGACCATACTACATAACCCACGTTGCTCTAAAAGCCGAGAAACACTGAAAATTTTACAAGACAACGGCCAACAACCTAACATCATTGAGTATCTTAAAAATCCGCCCAGTGAAGATGAACTGCAATCCATACTGCTAATGTTGGGTATGCTGGATCCCCGTTCATTAATGCGAACAAAAGAAGCAGAATATAAAGCACTTAATCTCGACAGCGATAACATTTCCCCTGATGAACTGCTCAGAGTGATGCACGTCACGCCCAAATTAATTGAGCGGCCGATTGTGATCAAAGGACCTCTTACCAGCGTAGACAGCTTGGCGGTAATAGGCCGCCCTCCAGAAAACGTATTAAAGCTGCTATGAGCCAACATATTCTCATTTTGTATTACAGCCGAAATGGCGCGACAAAAGCAATGGCTAATCGCATTGCCCAAGGTGTTGAATCAACAGGCATGCAGGCAAAACTACGCACCGTACCTGAAGTATCAGATGGCATTGCCCACAATCAGCCTATCGTGCCAGACTCGGGGGACCTTTTTGTCCATAAAAATGATTTAAAATCCTGCGCTGGCTTGGCATTAGGCAGCCCAACACGCTTTGGTAATATGGCATGTGCACTCAAGTATTTTATTGATAGCACCAGTGGTGAATGGCTATCGGGTGCATTAGTTGATAAACCAGCTTCGGTTTTTACGTCGACAGGTAGTATGCATGGTGGGCAAGAAAGCACATTATTGAGCATGATGTTACCCCTATTACACCATGGCATGGTGATCGCAGGGTTACCCTATACTCACCCTGAATTACACAACACAACAACTGGCGGTAGCCCCTACGGCGCCACACATTATGCGCATGGTAGTAACAGCGAAAAACTCAGTGAAGACGAACGCACGTTATGCTTTGCCCAGGGCCAGCGCCTTGCCACTCTCGCCCAAAAACTAACCTCTTAGTAGCTTAAAACTCAGGAAATAACATGACTTTAAATACCCAGTTCTACAAACGCCTCGCCCTGAGTAGTTATTTTTTACTAATTGCGTGGTTAGTAATTTGGCATTTTGTACTGACCATAGATAAAAACACCTCAACCACATTTACTGTTCTTTTTTGGATCATTCCTATATTACTACCTATACGCGGTTTACTTGCCGGCAAACCTTACACGTACGCTTGGACAAATTTCATCGTAATGTATTATTTATTGCATGGCCTGACTGCAGTCTATGCAGTTGAAGGTGAACGCATTTATGCAGCCATAGAAATTTTGTTATGCGTCGGGTTATTTAGCGGATGTAGTTTTTATGCGCGTTTAAGAGGAAGAGAGTTAGGCACTGGGATCCGCAAACTGAAAGAAGAATTATTAGAAGAAAAACAAGCATTTGAATCGCACAAACAGCAGAAATAATTTGACTAAATAGGGAAGTACAGCGCAGATTTCGACGTTCTAACGCAAGTCAGATATACGCTGAACTCCCCCATTATCTTTGACTTACTATCTAAAGATTAAGGGCTTCTTTTACAAATGGAATGGTGAGTTTCCTTTGCTGCTGTAACGACATTTGATCCAGTTTGTCTAATGTATTCATTAAAGACGGCATATCCCGACGCCAATGATTCACTAAATAAACCGCAACCTTCTCGGGCATAACTAAACCTCGCTGTTTGGCTCTGGTTAGCAAAGCTATGCAACGACCTTCATCGCTAAGACTTGCTAGTGTAAAGCTCACTCCCCACGCAAACCGTGATGCCAAATCAGCAAGTTGTAAGTTTAACGAGGTCGGTCCACCATTTGCGCAAACCACCACATGACTGGCACCTAATTCTTTGACGCGATTTAATAAATCAAAAACAGCTATTTGCCAAGTCTGTGAATCGTTAAGCGCATCAGCGTCATCTAGACAAATTAATTGGCTATGTTCCAATCCATCAAGTACCTCTGGTGAATACTGCTCTTTGTCTTTAAAACTGAAATAAACTGCACTGACTTTTGCTGTCTGGGCTTTGTGGCATAAAGAATAAAGCAAGTGGCTCTTGCCGACACCATATTCTCCGCTGACAAACGTTAACCAAGGTTGGTTTTGTGTATCCAAGGTTTTTTTGAGCAAACTTTTGAGCCTATGCACTAAGTGCGAGTTTTCCCCAACGATGAAGCTATCAAACGTTTCGGTGTCGCGTAAATGCACAGCTAAAGACAGTTGCTTGCTCATTATCGTTTCCAGAAAAACTCCAGATTCTGCTTATCCGCCTCAAAGCGGTTTACCGGCGACAATCGGCTGTCTAGGGTGACAGCGTCCATTAAGTTATCGACATTTCCTAACAAGCTTAATTCGAATTGAGCAACTTGCCCCCTTTGGGATACAAGGTTAGCTGAATTAACCACGCTTAGACTTCTAAAAAACGTTAGAATTTCACCATACTGACGGAGGCTGTCAAGATTATTGATTGTGATAACAGTACGCTGAGCGTTAGGGTCTAAAAGGCTAAAATCGATGGCATATTTAGTGGCAAGAGTGTCGCCTAAACTATTAATAAGTTCGACGACCACTTGCTCTTGATCTATGCCTGCTACTGTTCCTGAAATCGTCTTACCGTTTTCCAATAAGGTCCAATCGGCTTGCCACTGAATATCAATATTTTGTTCGGGTTCAACATTATCAACAAGATAAATCCGAGCAGACAATACGCTGTCTACCCCATAACGACTGCTTGCCTGAGCTAATTGATGCACAAAGCCCCCCCATATGTCATAAATATCGATATTTTGCATATCATCTAAATCTAATAATGGCTGCACAATTTCGATACCACGGCGCTGGGCAATATCCTGAGCACTGACCAGTAACTCTGGATGGCTACTTTCAGACACTAACTCACGATCCCCCTTTGGCTCTTTAACGGCTAACCAAAGAATGGTTTCGGGACGACGCTTATCCCAAATGCGGTAACCGGAATCGCGCAGTTGCTTGTCGACTTTATCCTGATCAAAGTTAACGGCTAAATAAAGCTGTTCGGGGGTTTGCTCAAAACGATAGGTACGCAGATAGCTTTTGGCTTGTTTGAGTTGAATTTTTATCTGAGGATCACTTAGCAAAGTCGAATTCCCACTGACTTTTACGAATACGTCTTCAAGACCTTGACGAATTGCCTCACTTTGCGTGCGAGTGGATTGATCAGCAACGCCAACTTTTGCACTGTACAAACCGTCGACTTCCCCAGCTTGCGCACTACCAAGTATCCATAACGACAGCAGCAATATCAGGTGAAATCTTTGTAAAATAGTGACGGTTTTGATCATTTTTAAACTTAACTCCAAAATATAAAGGCCCTATTGTCATTGATTTACGTGCAAATTTCATCATTTGTTTCACCCTACTTTATGCAAGGCATATTGAAATTGAGTAGATTTTCTGTACCTTTTGCCATTCTGAACTGGTAAAATCCGCGCTCATTTTTGGACCCTCACCCTCAAATAGGTAATTACGTGACCGATAATAAACCCTCCTTAAGCTATAAAGATGCAGGTGTCGACATCGATGCGGGCAATGAACTTGTTGAAAGAATCAAATCAGTAAGCAAGAAAACACATCGCCCTGAAGTTAGAGGAGGTTTAGGTGGTTTCGGCGCACTGTGTTCACTTCCAAGCAAGTACCGCGAGCCTTTACTCGTATCTGGAACGGACGGCGTGGGCACCAAATTACGCCTCGCTATGGATTTAGAGCAACATGATGGTATCGGCATCGACTTGGTCGCCATGTGTGTGAACGATTTAATTGTGCAAGGCGCTGAGCCCCTGTTCTTTTTAGATTATTATGCAACAGGTAAGCTCGACGTTGATACGGCCGCAAAAGTCGTAACCGGTATTGGCAAAGGTTGTGAATTGTCTGGCTGCGCTTTAATTGGTGGCGAAACCGCCGAAATGCCAGGCATGTATCACGGCAATGACTACGATGTTGCTGGATTCTGCGTTGGCGTAGTCGAAGCCGCTGATGTTATAGATGGAAGCCGAGTTAAAGCAGGTGATACATTAATAGCGCTGGGCTCATCGGGTCCTCATTCAAACGGGTATTCTTTAGTACGTAAAATATTAGAAGTCTCTGGTTGCCAAGCATCTGACGTTTTTGATGGAAAGCCGCTATCTGAACACCTACTAGAGCCCACCCGTATTTATGTAAAATCTGTCCTTAACTTATTAGAAACCGTCCAAGTGAATGCAATTACACATATTACTGGCGGTGGCTTCTGGGAAAATATTCCTCGCGTGCTGCCTGCTGGTACCAAAGCGATTATCGATGAGAAAAGTTGGCAGTGGCCAAGTATCTTTAATTGGCTGCAAGATAACGGAAATGTAACCACGTATGAAATGTACCGCACCTTTAACTGTGGTGTGGGCATGATCATCGCATTAGAGGCAAACAAAGCCGAAGAGGCGATTCAGATATTGCGCGGCCAAGGTGAAAACGTATGGAAAATAGGTCACATTGAAAGTGGCGACGACACGAATCAAGTTGAGATTAAGTAGTGTCGGTTAATTCACATAACACCAGGATCGTTGTGCTGATTTCAGGCAACGGTTCAAATCTGCAAGCTTTAATTGATGATATAGCAGAGCACAAAATAGCGGCAGAAATTGTCGCTGTTATTTCCAATAAAAAAGATGTCTATGGGTTGGAGCGAGCAGCCCAGGCTGATATTGCCAGTCACGTTGTCAGTCATAAAGACTATGCGACGCGTGAGGATTACGACACGCAATTAAACAGCGTTATAGCTAGTTATTCACCTGATTTAGTTGTATTAGCTGGATTCATGCGCATATTAACTCCTTGGTTTGTTGAACAATTTACAGGTAAGATGTTGAACATTCATCCCTCTTTGTTGCCAAAATACAAAGGATTAGATACGCATCAACGAGCCATTGATGCCAAAGATGAAGTACACGGCGCATCGGTACACTTTGTTACTCCTGAGCTTGATGGCGGGCCAGTTGTTTTACAGTCAAAGGTACCTGTTTATAGCGATGAAACAGCCTCGCAACTTGCATCAAGAGTGCAAGAACAAGAGCGCCAAATGTATCCATTAGTTGTCAGATGGTTCTGCCAAAAAAGACTGCTAATGCTTAATAATAAGGCATATTTAGATGGAAACGAAATACCAAGCACGGGTTATGCACCTGATTAGCAAACGATGGTTGGCGGGCCTTTTATTTATAGTTGGCTCGGTTGCTCAAGCGTCTGCATTGCCATCATTCGATGCTGAATATACGGCGTATCGTTATGGCAAAAAGCTAGGTTATGCATTGCTCAGTGTAGAGAACACCGAAAACAATACCTACCGCATGGAGTATCACTCGAAAGTTTCTCTGTTCTTCTTATCAGATAAAAGGACTGAAATTAGCGACTTCGCTTTTGTTGATAATAAAATTGTGCCTAAAAACTATCGCTATAGTCGTACCGGTACTGGCAGCAATAAAAGCACCAAAATCGTTTTTGATCCCAATAAAGCCGAAATTTTTGTAGACGATAAACCAGGAATTGCATGGCAGGATCAATTCGATAACCAACTATATCGTTTAGATATGCAGCAAAAACTAGCCCAAGGACAAAAAGAGTTCAGTTATAATGTCATTAATTACCGCGGCCAAGAACGTGACTATAACTTAAAAGTAATGGGTACTGAGCAACTCACCTTGCCCTATGGCATGCTTGAAGGCATAAAGGTTGAGATTGTCCGTCACAATTCAACTCGAGAAACGTTTGCCTGGTTTTCGCCTCAACTTAATTATCAGCTAGTACGGTTACAACAATTTAAAGATGATAAAGAGCAAGGTGATATTCAACTTAAAACGTTTGTTTTAACGCAATAAACTATCCTCATTGCAGTGGCTTAGTCAAGCCACTGCACATACCACGGTTTACACCCAATCAATATCCGACAAATAAGTACGCTAGATAATTAACCATTAATTAAAAAACTAATGTTATACACTTAATTCTAGTAAGCTAAAGCTTGATATTATTTTAACAAAATACTACCCTAAAAATCTGGTCTGACCTCTATCTTGGAGTCTTTATGCAAACGTTATTATGGACACTTATTATTATCGCCACCCTTGGGGCTGCGAGTTACTTCAGAATGAAATTAATGAATGCCACAATCGCTGTGGCCATCGCTATGTTATTGGGCAGCATATTGGGGCCCGTTGGCGGGTTAGCATGGTTAGTATTTTTGATCATTGCCATACCATTAAATGTTGAGTCAATACGTAAAAAATACCTAACGGCGCCTATCTTAGATACATATAAAAAGATTATGCCGGAAATGTCGAGCACTGAGCGCGATGCTATCGATGCAGGTACCGTATGGTGGGATGGTGAAATTTTCAGCGGCAATCCTAATTGGCAAGCACTGCACAGCATTCCACAAGCTCGTTTAACAGCCGAAGAGCGTGCTTTTCTGGACGGCCCTGTTGCTGAAGTTTGCCAAATGGTGAATGACTGGGATGTAACTCACAAAGACGCCGATCTTACTCCTGAGGTTTGGCAGTTTCTTAAAGACAATAAATTCTTCGCGATGATTATCAAAAAGCAATACGGTGGACTCGAGTTTTCTGCTTTTGCTCAATCTCGTGTTCTGCAAAAGTTATCTGGGGTTAGCGCAGTACTATCTACCACCGTAGGTGTTCCTAACTCATTAGGGCCAGGTGAGTTACTGCAACATTATGGAACTAAAGAACAGCAAGATCATTACCTACCACGTCTTGCTACGGGTGAAGAAATTCCTTGTTTCGCCCTAACAGGACCTGAAGCAGGCTCCGACGCAGGCTCACTGCCTGACACTGGTATTGTGTGCAAAGGCCAATGGGAAGGTAAAGAGGTGATCGGGTTACGGCTGACCTTTGACAAACGTTACATTACGTTAGCGCCGGTTGCGACTGTCGTCGGTTTAGCGTTTAAAATGTACGATCCCGATGGCTTAGTCGGTGACAAAAAAGACTTGGGTATCACCTGCGCATTGTTACCTCGTGACACCAAAGGAATGGAAATTGGCAATCGCCACTTCCCATTAAACGTGCCGTTTCAAAATGGTCCAATCCGAGGTAACGACATTTTCGTGCCTCTGGATTACATTATTGGTGGCGTTGAAATGGCCGGTCAAGGCTGGCGCATGTTGGTCGAATGTTTGTCTGTAGGGCGTTGTATTACCCTACCCTCAGCTTCTGCGGGCGGAGCGAAAAGTATTGCCTTGGCTACAGGCGCATATGCGCGTATTCGTCGCCAATTCAAAATGCCTGTGGGTAAAATGGAAGGTGTCGAAGAAATGCTTGCCAGCATTGGTGCTAACGCTTATCTCATGGACGCTGTCACCAGTTTAACAACTAAAGCAGTTGATTTAGGTGAAAAACCTTCCGTTGTATCAGCGATTTGTAAGTACCATTTAACAGAGAAAATGCGTCAGTTGGTCAACGATGCTATGGATGTGCACGGCGGCAAAGGAGTCATGCTTGGGCCAAATAATTATTTGGGTCGTGGTTACCAAGGCGCACCTATCGCGATCACAGTTGAAGGCGCTAATATCCTGACCCGTAATATGATGATTTACGGTCAGGGTGCAATGCGCAGTCATCCGTTTGTTCTAAAAGAGCTTTACGCAGCAAGTAACGAAGATAAAGAACAAGGCTTGAATGAATTTGATGATGCGGTCTTTGGCCATATTGGCTTTGCCATCAGCAATACCTTTAGAAGTATTTGGTTTTCATTAACAGGCGCTCGCTTGGCCGGCTCACCATTTGATGATGAAACCGCAGGTTACTATCGTTCCTTACAGCGTTTCAGTAGTAACCTAGCCTTGTTGTCTGACGTTTCAATGGCAGTATTGGGCGGTGAACTTAAACGCCGTGAACGCATATCTGCACGTTTAGGTGATGTATTAAGTCATATATATCTAGCTTCTGCTGTACTAAAACGTTATGACGACCAAGGACGACTCAAGGAAGATTTACCTTTGGTTCACTGGGCAATGCAAGACACATTATTCAGATTAGAAACAGCGTTAATTGAATTGTTTGAAAACTTCCCATCTAAGGTGCTAGGTGTGGTCCTTAAGGCTATGATAATGCCATTCGGCCGTGCATATCGTCGTCCTTCAGATAAGTTAGACCATGAAATTGCCGCAATATTACAAAGCCCCAACAGTTCGCGTACGCGTCTTGGTGAAGGACAACACTTCGGTGATAAAGATTGCTTAATGGGTGATTTAGAGCAAACGTTAAAAGATGTACTCGCGAGTGAGCCTCTTTTTGACAAAGTATGTAAAGCCGCCAAAGAACGCTATCCTTTCACAGGGCTTGATTTTATTGCCAGCAAAGGTATAGAGCTAGGTGTTATAACTGAGCAAGAAGCGGAGTTACTTAAGCGCACCGAAGCGGGTCGCTTACGTACCATAAATGTAGATGATTTTGATCCCAAAGAACTCATCGCTAATACTCAAGCAACAAAAGTCAAACGTCGACCTAAAGCATCTGACGCTGCTTAAGTGATAATGACTGACTGATTAGCCATAACGCTAAAACACAAAAAACGCTTCGTGAAGTGAGCCTATAAAGTTCGACTCACTTAGAAGCTGCTATCAAGGCCTGATTTCGATATTCAATCGAACTCAGGCCTTTTAGTTTCAGTTTTATACGTTTGTTATGGTAATAATCAATATCATCTTTTTTTCATCTACGCGGACTCGATGGATTTTTCAAACGTGGTAGCGACACTATCTTGATTAAGAGTAAGTGACGCGAAGCTATATAACTTGTCTTTCATGCGTTGTGAATAAGTAACAAAGTTGGTTAAGGCACCCGCATCTTCCCGTTTAGGATCAATAAGCAACAACAGCAAAGCGCGATTAGCGTCATCAATATTGTGCTGTAACGCTTTTGATAACGATTTAGCATTAATCACTTGTTTGTGTTCCATTGCATCGCCAATATCATCAAAAAATTCTAATGTCTGGCTAGATAAACTTCTCACAATAAGCAAAACATCGCTTTTCAGCTCGATGTATTGTTCCTTCATAATGCGTTTAGAATCAAACAGATCATTAATTGAGTCATGTATTTGAAACAAATAATCAAAACGATTTATAAGGGTCATCAGCTGCTTTGATTCGTCTTCTTGCTTAATGGCACTAACCACTTTTGAGAAGTAATGCAGGTATTCATTTTTTACAAACTGCGTGTATTCTAGGCGCTTACCTGCGGCTTCATAAACGCCATCATAATTTGTTTCGATACTTAAGGTGACTGTGTTGTAATTTTCCTGAAGAAACCGAAATAACTTAACCTGAGCCTCAGTAAACTTACCTTCGATTTCCGCGAAACCATCTTGTTCATCGTAAGTCGGTAGATTTAACCGCTCAAAATCCATTTTTCCCTCCCCCAGTAACATATCGACCATACGCGTAAATGGGCCTATTGCTAAGGTAAATATAAGACTGGTTGTGATATTAAAAATAAGGTGAATATTGGCAAGCGCAATCGCAGGGTGTTGATTAAACTGACCTAGCCTGTCGCCAAATAGAAATAACAACGGGGTAAATAGCATGACCCCACCCACATTAAACAAAAAATGGCTTAAAGCTGCTTTTTTAGCGGACACATCCATGTTGAACATGGCGATAAGTGCAGTAGATGTGGTACCTATATTTGCCCCCATAATCAATGGGACGGCATTTTCCAAACTCACCAACCCTTGCTGAGTCAGAATAATGGCTAACCCAGTTGTAACAGAGCTCGATTGCACTAATGCAGTAAACACACAACCTAGCGCAATAGCATACAAAGGATTATGTGCTTCAGTTAAGAATTTAAGCACACCAGGAGAATGTTGCAGTGGTTCAAGACTCGAAGAAATCAAGTTCAAACTAAAAAAGACAAAGCCGAAGTAGAAAATAGCCTTACCAAATATTGAATAGCGCGAACGCAGCAAACTGACAAAAAAACCTAAAATAATAAAAATGGGCGCGAAATAGGTCATCTTAAAGGCCACAAGTTGAGCGGTGACCGTTGTACCTATATTGCTACCAAAAATAATACCAACGCTGTTTTTAAAGGATAAGACACCCGCATTAACCAAACCAATCGCGATGACCGACGTCGCAGAACTAGATTGAATCACCATAGTCACAAGCGCACCTATAATCACACCAACAATAGGCCACTTGGTAGCATTACTTAACGATTTTCGAAAATGATCCCCAGCAAGACGTTCAATTTCTTTAGAAAAATTCTCTAATCCAAATATGAACAATATGATAGCCGTTAAGCCAGCCATTAAGACGTGCAAGTATTCCACTCGTATCCACCTAGTACACCACTTGTTTATAGAGTGTAATCAATTATTTGCAATAATGAACTGATGTGTGTCAATGAGCGTTAGTTAACATAGGGTATTACGCTTACCCTCGTTCCATAATGAAAAATAAAGATCGATTAACAGGGCGGTAGGCGTCACTCAGGACACAATCCGACGGCCTAAACAGAGATGCCTAAAAACGCTGCAATGGGTGCGATCGAAGAATGCGCAATAGGCGTTAAATTCCCATCACTACTTTACCTCTATCAACACTTCGTTCTTGCGAAACATAGGGATAGTGAACGGCCCATTGTAGCCCGCTTTAATGGCTTGACTTGTGGCCGTGTAACCATGTGCATCAATCCAATTGGTCAGGCGTTGCGTGTACTTTTGTAAATTGCTGTCACTGAGTGTGCCACTAAACTCAATGACAGCCACTTGGTAATTTTTGACTTCACTTACCTTTACGTCCCCATTTGTAGGCTTAGGAGTCGTTTGTAAGGTAAAATCGTTAGGCATGACAAACGACATTACACCACTGCCGGTATTGGCCGATGCACTATCGTCCATAAACACAGGGGCGGTCATTGGGATTTCAGTGCCCTTTTTCAGCATTTTATTGTCATCCATAATAACGGGCGCAGTCATGGCTATTTCAGCTGCCCCTTCGTTTTCACCACCAATGTAGGCAAATAATTTTCTAAAAGCACTATTGCCGCTGTCCTCGGACATGCTCGTTGATACCCACACCATTGAGGCATAATTACGCACCTGTATTTTCTGGCTGTCATCAGATTCTAAGAGCGTATAAGGTGCTGACGCTACTCCGTTTTCGCCTACCACTGAACACCCACCCATGAAAATCGCTAAAAATACCGAGGCAAATTTTGTTGATACAGATGTCATTGTGGCTCCTAACATAGTGTTGTTACTGAAATGATTTCCGTGCACTAAGCTGTCAATGCATTGCGTCGAGCATTCGCACTAGCCTAATTTGTATATTGATACGCAGATAGTTGAAAAAAGTTCTATGTCTGTTGACGACATTTCACACTTGGGGTTGCGGATCTAAAATGGCGCCCTTCAAACCACTCATATTCGACTTGTGAGTTTTTGTATATTTGATTGTTTAAGGTGATGAAATTTTAAAATTGACAGTGTCAATATAAAATATATTATGTTGGTTCACAGCTTCGAGTAAAGCCAACTTTACCCGAGAAATGCCAGCAAGGTTTTGTTGAGAAAGAGAATAAGCCCCATGATGTACCATCAACAATCAGTCAAGAGCTAGCATGCCTAAAGTGTTATCAGATGATGAAATACGGTGTTTTCGCAACCGCATGTGCGATCACGCGTTGGCTTCTTTTGCTAAGCATGGGGTTGACGGGATCTCTTTGCGTGGGTTGGCGGCAGATTTAAGTTGCAGTCGTACCACACCCTATCGTTATTTTAAAAATAAGGCGGACATTCTCGCTGCACTTCGCCAACGGGAGTTTGGGCGCATCGCTGACGCCCTTGAAGCGGCTTTGCTGCACGAACTTAATCCCAGCAAGCAGTTAGAGACATTGTGCAGTGCTTATTTTCAGTTTGCCATTGAAAATCCTGATTCTTATCGCGTCATGTATACCGTGGCCCAGCCTGATCCGTCCCAGTACGGTGAACTTGAAGCAGAGATATTGCGCAGTAGCGAGCCTATGCGGCGTATTGTTAATAATGGCCTGGCAGCAGGCAGCATGTTGGGCGATCCGATTAATATTTGTTATGTACTGTGGGCAGGTTTACACGGCCTGATCTCATTACATTTAGCCCACTTATTGGGAAATAAACGAGAAATTGACGAACTAGCCGCCGTTATGATCCGCTCTTTACTGCGCGCGGTAAGCGCTGAATCGAGCGAACTCGTTGCGACTGACCGAATTAACAAACCATATTGAATTGAAAAATTATAAGGATAAAACATGAGTAAAAATGTAGACGCGCTATTTAATCCATTCAGTCTTAAAAGCTTAACACTTCCTAATCGAATTGTGATGGCACCGATGACCCGTGAATTTTCACCCGGTGGTATTCCGACTGATGATGTGGCTGACTATTATCGCCGCCGCGCAGAAGGTGGAACGGGCCTAATTATTACTGAAGGTACCACCATTAACGATCCTGTTGCGACCATGGGTGAACGCATTCCACAAATCCACGGTGAGCAAGCCCTTGCAGGATGGGAGAAAACCGTTAAGGCAGTACATGGCGCAGGGGGTAAAATAATGCCTCAGCTATGGCACGTGGGCATGGCTCGTTCACCGAAAAAAGCGCCTTATCCAGAGTTGCCCAGTGTCGGCCCCTCAGGTTTGCTTGCTCCAGGTAAACAAGTTTCTGAACCTATGACTGCTGCGCAAATTGAAACCGTAATAAGCGGCTTTGCAAACGCAGCGGCTGATGCCATGCGTATCGGTTTCGACGGCGTTGAAATTCATGGCGCCCATGGTTATTTAATTGATCAGTTTTTCTGGAGTGGCACGAACCAACGCACTGATGAATGGGGCGGCAGCATGGCTAATCGCAGTCGTCTTGCTGTAGAGATTATCAAGCGTATCCGCGAAGCGACCTCGCCTGATTTCCCGATTGTATTTCGCTATTCACAGTGGAAACAGCAAGATTACACAGCCAGATTGGCAGAAACTCCACAGCTACTTGAAGAGTTTTTAGCGCCACTAAACGAAGCTGGAGTGGATATATTCCATTGTTCAACGCGCCGTTACTGGGAAAACGAATTCGACAATAGCGCACTTAATCTAGCCGGATGGACTAAAAAACTCACTGGTAAACCCACAATTACGGTCGGTTCAGTGGGCCTAAATGAAGACTTCTTCAGTGCCTTTGCAGGTAAGGGCTCTAATACACGTTCAATCGATGACTTGATTGAACGGATGGACAAAGGCGAGTTTGACTTAGTAGCTGTTGGTCGTGCCTTGATACAAGATCCTAATTGGGCCAATAAAATTCGTGACGGTAAGCTTGAAGAACTCGAGCAATACTCAGGCGAAGCGCTTACGACTCTGTCTTAAGATTGAATCGTAACGACAAAACTCACAAGTGAGCACTATGAACCAGACCCCAGCATCCATTGCCTTAGCTAAACGTACTCTGCTACTCGCCGTGGCTGCTATGGGTTTTGCCCAAACCGTACTATTCGCCATACTTGCCCCTTTAGGACGCGAAATTGGTTTGGTAGAAGTGCAAATTGGCGCCATTATTTCTTCGTCTTCATTGACCATATTTCTGATCAGTCCCCTTTGGGGGCGAGCCAGCGATGCATGGGGCAGACGAAAGGTGTTGTTAATTGGTTTATTTGGTTATTCTGTGGGCACCATGCTGTTTGCCGGTGTATTTCAAGCCGCTCTACTGGGTTATCTTATCCCCTTAACAGCGCTCGTACTATTGATTGCCACTCGCGTGGCGAATGCCACCGTTATGGCTGCGGTTTCCCCCTCTGCGAATGCTTACATGGCGGATATTACAACCGTAAAAGATCGCATTAAGGGCATGGGCGCACTAGGCGCTGCAACTAACATTGGGTCTATATTAGGGCCGGCAATAGGGGGCTTACTTGCCAGTATTAGCTTGATCACACCACTTTATTTTTCAGTGTTGCTGACTGTGGCGGCTGGTTTACTCGCTGTTTACGCCCTACCCGTTCTACCCAAGCCTATCCATATTCGAAAGCCACAAAAACTGAAGTATACCGACCCTAGAATTTTTCCATTGGTGGTCGCAGGTGTAATGCTCTTTATGGGGTTTGCTATTGTGCAGCAAACCATCGCCTTTCGTTTTCAAGACATGCTAGGGCTCGATGGCACCCAAACGGCAAAAATTGTCGGCATTAGTATGATGTTCTCGGCTGCCGCTGCCCTACTCGTGCAATTATTAGTCATACCGCGGCTTTCTGTTAGACCGTTCGTACTGCTTAGAATATCTATGCCTATGATGATGGTCGCGTTCGCCATTATGGCTATTAGCGAAACACAAAACATGTACATGTTAGCTATGTGTATTCTAGGTTCAGGAATGGGATTGGCCGGACCCGGCTTTATGGCTGGTGCCTCGGTTGCCGTATCATCTGACGAGCAAGGTGCCGTCGCTGGTGTCGCCGGTGCATGCCCGCCGTTAGGCTTCACCGTAGGCCCGTTATTGGGCACCTATCTTTACTCGATAGATGGCTCACTGCCCTATTGGTTTGCGTTTGGCTGCTACTTCTTATTATTTTTCGTTACGCTGAAGTTCAAAGACCGGAAATAGTTACTCTAAACAGTAGAGTTAACTTAAGGCAGTACGCTGCAACTACAGCTGGGTTAATGCTCTACTGTTAGTCTTTTTTGCAATATTTATAACGCATAAGAAACAGCAGAAAACTGGGTTAATAATGCTAACTTTATTTTCAAATAGTTAGTCTCATAGCCAGCAAATATAATGTTCCTAGCATTAAAATACCTACTACGAGTCAAAGCACCTATATTCAAACGCTAAGCTCATTCATAAATTTGCTGAGGCGGCTTAGCTCCATATCGTTCAAAATATTGATTTATTTTGCCACTTTTTCGGTATTCCAACATTCGTTCAGCCACAGCATCATAAATGCGTACCGCTTTGGATTTTTTGGGAATACTGATGTAAAAATGGTTGATAAAGCTATCGACAAAAGTAGCCTTCTCAAAACGAGCAGCAAACAACTCGGCTCTTTGGGACGCTGATGTTACGGCTATATCAATTCGCCCACGTTCGAGCATCGCTAATAACTGCTTGGTTTCACCCACTAACGTGAGTGTTACGGGACCAATATTAGAAAAATGAGGGGAGTAATATGCGCCTCTAATAGCACCGATATTCACTTTCTCTAAATCGGCGTAAGATTTTATATCGTCTTTAAAGTTTGGCGACTTGTAAAAAGAAAGGGATCGAATATCGTAACCATAGGTAATAGGAAGCAAAACAGATCGTCGCTCTGGAATCATAGAATGACGGATCAATAAGTCTACATTGCCTTTTTGAGCTTCTCGATAAGAACGGCTCCAAGGTGCGTTTAACCAAATAATGTCATGCCCAAGATCACTAAAAATATCGATAACCAGATCAGGCACTATACCAACACACTTATTTCCATCAAAGAACAAATCAGGCGGATAATTACGACAATGGGCGCTAAATGTATCCGCAAATGAATGCGCTGGCAAAAAGCCAATTAGAACAAACACACAAATTTGTACATATTGTTTCATTTCACACACACATCCATTTTCTTATCGTCGTTCGGACTTGTTCCGTCACTTTGGATTTGAGTTAAATTATTGTTCGTCCAAACTATTTTTCATCAAGTAATATACGTTCAGGTGTTAACCCATTGGGCATACTAGCTAGCTAAGCCCGTTTATTGTGTAAAATAAATACATCTGATCGTCTAGAACTTTCTTTCACTTCAGCATAGTCGAATAGTGCTTATTGTTTGCTGTTATTTAAAAAATTCATTTTGAGGGGACATAAACCTTACGTTTAAACAACAAGCTGCGCTTGCTTTGGATAATTTAAAATCGTCGCACTCGATTGTACTTAAGTGCCGGTAATGTCGATGCCTAACAATCGAAATACTTCTTTGCTGACATCCAGATACTCTTGCTAAGCTGAAAGACTATAACTTACTTGATTTAAGCATTTAGCTATCACGTTACATAGTCCTTATGCATCAGTGAGTTAGACTCGCGGCGCATGCTTTAATGGTGCGTCGCTAAGCATTTCCGTTATCACTTTTTCTTATCTATGTCCTTGTAGAAGCCTGTTATCAATGAACGTATCAATTGTGCTCAGGCACGATGGGGGCCAATAAAGGTATTGAGCATTATACCAAAGTATCGAGCTGTAGATTTTTTAATCAATTAAAATAGCGTTTAATGCGCTCAACGAAACGAGATTAAACTACATTAAGAACCGAGGAATTGACCATGTTGAAAATTGTTAAAACTTCTATCGCCATCGCCGCTACATCTATTATTTTTGCTGCGCCGGCTCAAGCAGACGTAACTGAAGCATTGCAGAACATCTGCACTATTGTTAAAGCTGATGATAAAGGCGAATTACGCAAAAAAATGAAACGCGTTCAGTCAGACTACCGCCTTAAACTACAAGATTATTATTCAGGTATCAGTTGTGGTGGCAATAGCTTGATCCGCACAGCCATGTTAAACGACGCAATTGAAACGGGTACCTTAATGGTTAAAAAAATGCCTAAAAGTGACTTAAGCACGCCTGAACAAGACGGCAAAACCGTTGTGGCTTGGGCAACAGAAAATGGTTTAACCAATTCACCGATTGTTGCGGTACTAAACGACCGTATCTAACGACCGTGTTTTACAACCGTATCAAACAATATTACTTATTGATGCACGCAGTGGGCTCATCGACATTTTCAACATGATTCAGGTGTTATATTCCCAGACAAAACCACCGAGTAGCGCTACTTGGTGGCTAGAAAAACGGCCTCTCTTAGGGCTTTTTTTTTGACGGCGCGACAACGCTTGGTTTACCAACAAATAATTATTATGCTTAATTGCACAACCCGCTAATACACGCTGCTATAGAATCCACTTTTAACGACAATTGTCAGCCCAAAATATTGATAACAAGACCATTTATCGTTATGTTAAAATTTGAACTTTGAGTCTCGATAATGAATTTATCCGAGTACAACAAGCATCTCTCACCTAATGCGTATGCTAAAAGCAAAAAGTTAAGCTTTACTCTGCGCTTATTTCCTCAGGCCAACGTTGTATGAGATACAAATGACGGATCAGTTAGTTCAGAATTTCCAGTACCGACGTGATGTTATGCGGGTGCTACTTATTATCACCTTTATTGGCGGTTGTATTTTTTCTGCCGTCAATTTTCAACGCGGTCTATGGCCATTAGCGCTTATAGAACTGCTGTATGGATTGTTCTCTTTGTGGCTATGGCTGCGGATATTGACCACCGTGTACTTCCAAAAATGGGTCACTATTTATGTCGTGCCATTTTTTGTCATCATGATTTACGGCTTGTCAGTGCCCCAATCATCTGAATCGATCTTCGTATGGATTTTAACCATTCCGGTTATCTCGTATCTGTTGATGGGACGAAAACAAGGTTTTTGGTTTTCGTTGACCTTTATCCTTTTTGGCATTGTGGCTTACCACTGGCGTTTTATTAACACAGAACACAATTTTTCCCTCAATGTGGCCATATCGGTTAACGTGATATTAAGTTCATTTTTAATGATGACGTTCGCCCATGTTTACGAGAAAAACCGTGAGCAAAACGAAGACCGATTATTGTCTCTTGCAGGCACTGACCCGCTTACGGGTCTAGCTAATCGTATGAAATTGAATGAAAGTTTCCAGCGGATAAGTGCCTTGGCCGCTCGCCATGATGATCCTTTAACCGTAGTGTTGTTCGATTTGGATTTATTCAAAACCATCAATGATGTTTACGGTCACGCTGTGGGTGACGGAGCCCTACGACACGTAGCTAATTTTCTGCAACAAAATACCAGAAAGTCAGATTTACTCGCGCGATTTGGCGGAGAAGAATTCGCCTTATTAATGGTGGCCACTGATATAGAAAAAGGTCATCAACAAGTCAATGCATTAAGAAAACTGCTTATGAAGACCCCGTTTACCACTCCAAAGGGTGATATTTACATCACCTTGAGTGCCGGTATATCGAGCTTTGGGCAAGATGGGCATGACCTAGATAAACTGCTTGATAAAGCAGATAAACGTTTATATTACGCGAAAGAAAACGGCCGCAATCAAGTGATTTCCCATGACGGCGCAAACGGCTAACAGTGCTAACAGTGCTAACAACGGCACGTTAAGCCCAGATAAAAATCACTACAATGCCGCTCAAGCAAGCTTGATGTTTACTCAGTTAGGCACGTATGAAACCGACATATTGAACGCGAATAAGTGATAATTATCAGTGTAACCACCACGTATTTACTCTACTAAAAATCGCGCAATACTGGCGTTTACCTCTTCCGGTTTTTCGTGATGAAGCCAATGTGTGGCATCACTAAAGCGTTGTATACGACAGTCAGGTACATACTGTTCAATCCCATCTAGAATACCTGTCACAAAGGCTTCATCTTGCTCTCCCCATAGGACTAATGTGGGCGTAGCAATACGAATATTAGGAATTTTCAAAGCATATTCCGTCGTAATATCCGCCTGTGCTTCAGGCGGTAATTGCGGCATAGCGCGATAATATTGCAGCATACCGTTAACGGCCCCGGGTTGCTTCCAAGCTCGCATATATTCAGCCTTCTGACGCTCAGTAAACTGGGTATTGTGCATGCCAGAAAATAACATATCTTTGAGCATGGCAAAGTCATTGTGTTGCACAAACTCGACTCCATTTTCAGCTACCAGTTGGTGAATGTAAGCACTTTTTTGGCGCTGTTGGGGGTTAGTGGCCATCTCACGAGTAAACGTGCTCGGATGAGCAGCATTCAAAATAACTAACTTATTAAAAAGTTGCGGATGAAATGCCGCAAGAGGCCATGCTATTGCCCCGCCCCAATCGTGAGCGATTAGGTTAACTGGTGCGTCCGGACTTATTTTCGCAACGAACTGAGCATACAAGGCAATAAGATTCGGTACGCTGTAAGCCTCTTGTGATTGAGGTTTATCGCTCAAATTGTAGCCCATCAAATCCGGCACGATGACACGATAATGCGCGCGAAAGTGATCAATTTGCGCCTGCCAAGTTCCCCAATACTCTGGAAAACCGTGCAAAAAAATTAAGGTTTGCGTGCTGTCTTGCGGGTTGTGGCACGCCGCTTCGACGTAATGCAAAGATACGCCGTTGATATCAGCGTAATGATGGCTTATGGGCATGGTCTATCCCTTTAATAAAAAAGGCGAACACTTTTCTAAAGAAAAGGTTCGCCTTTACTTATTCTTATGAATAATTGCGTTATTAAGCGCTTAGGTCGAACTGCTCGACTGGCATACTCATTAAGCTGTCTGAACCGGTTTCGATTGCAGATACCAATGAACGAGTGCGGGTTAACAAACGGTCAAAGTAAAACTTAGCCGTATGTAACTTCGCTTGGTAGAACGCAGCATTATCTGTGCCTGCATCTAGCTTCTCCTGCGCCAATACAGCCATCTTCAACCAGAAATATCCTACTGTGACATAACCTGAATACATTAAGTAATCTACTGAAGCAGCACCTAATTCGTCTGGGTTACTAGCTGCACGTTTGGTGATATCAGCGGTAATTTGCTTCCACTCATCTAAATGCACTTCGATGGCGTTTGACCATGCGTTGAACTGGCCTTTGTCACGAATACTTAAGCAGTAATCACGTACCTCTTGGGTAAATACGTCAAGCAACTTACCATTTGAACCGACAACTTTACGCGCCAATAAATCGATTGCCTGAATACCTGTAGTACCTTCGTACATAGTACAAATACGCGTATCACGAGCAAGTTGTTCCATGCCCCATTCTTTAATAAAACCATGTCCGCCATATACTTGCATACCGTAGCTAGTCGCTTCTTGCGCAGTTTCGGTTAAGAATGCTTTAACGATTGGCGTCAAAAATGCCAATTTCGCTTCACTTAACTGTTTGTCAGCTTCGTCTTTGCTGTATAACGTGATATCAACTAATTTCATGGCGTAAATGGCTAACGCGCGATTACCTTCGGCAAACGCTTTTTGAGTTAACAACATACGGCGCACATCTGGATGCACAATAATCGGATCCGCTGGGCCTGCCGGATTTTGCACACCTTTCATGGAACGGAATTGCAAACGGTCTTTAGCGTATGCAAGCGCACCTTGGAATGCCGTTTCGCTTGATGCCAAGCCTTCAAGTCCTGTGCCGATCCGGGCAGAGTTCATAAAGGTGAACATGCAATTTAGACCACGGTTCTCAGTACCGATTAAGTACCCTTTCGCGCCATCGAAGTTAATTACGCATGTCGCTGAACCTTTAATACCCATTTTATGTTCAATGGAACCACAGGTAACGGCGTTACGATCTTCTTTTTCACCTTCAGCGCTCACGTTAAACTTAGGAACCGCGAACAAAGAAATACCTTTCGTTCCTTCTGGTGCACCAGGAAGACGCGCAATAACGATATGCACGATATTTTCTGACATATCATGCTCGCCGGCTGAGATGAAAATCTTAGTGCCGGTTAGGTTATAACTGCCATCTGCGTTCTTTTCAGCTTTGGTTTTTAGCATCCCCAAATCTGAACCACAGTGTGACTCGGTCAAACACATGGTGCCTGTCCACGTTCCTGCAACCAATTTATGCAAAAACATTTTTTGTTGTTCTGGCGTACCATGAGCTTCAAGTGTTGCCATACAACCTTGGCTCAACCCTGGGTACATCGCCCAAGCATGGTTCGCACCTGATAACCACTCACCTAACGCTGATGACAGTGAATAGGGTAGTTCTTGACCACCAAATTCCGCTGGGTGTGTCATTGAAGGCCATCCGCCCTCAACATATTGCTGATACGCTTCTTTAAAACCCGTTGGTGTGGTCACCACTGAGTCTGTCCAAGTACAACCTTCTTCATCACCAATTGCATTAATCGGCGCAATTACGTTTTCGCTAAACTTAGCCGCTTCTGAAAAGATGGCCTCGACCATATCCGGAGACGCTTCTTCGAAACCGAGATCAGCATAATGCTTTTCGAATCCCAGTAACTCGTTCATAACGAATAATGCGTCTTTTTGCGGCGCTTTATAACCTTCCATCGTGTAACCTCATTGGGTTTTAGCGCCTCTTGCGAGGCGCTTAAAATTTAGTAGACTTCGAATAAACCAGCTGCGCCCATACCGCCACCAATACACATGGTGCATACCACGTATTTGGCACCACGGCGTTTGCCTTCGATAAGTGCATGACCCACCATACGCGCACCACTCATGCCGTAAGGGTGACCAATTGAAATTGCCCCGCCATTAACGTTAAGCAATTCATCAGGAATACCCAACTTATCTCGGCAGTACATCACTTGTACGGCAAATGCTTCATTTAGTTCCCACAAACCGATATCGTTCATGGTTAAGCCATGTTGCTTAAGCAATTTAGGGATAGCGAATACTGGACCGATGCCCATTTCGTCCGGTTCACAACCTGCAACCGCAATACCTCGATAGGCACCAAGAGGCGTTAAGTTCTGTTGCTCAGCTAATTTCGAGCTCATAATGACTGTGGCTGATGCACCGTCAGACAACTGACTTGCGTTACCCGCAGTGATGAGACCACCTTCGATAACAGGCTTAAGGCTTTTTAACCCTTCAAGCGTCGTTTCAGCACGGTTACCTTCATCTTTACTCAAGGTAACTTCATGAAAGCTCTCTTCTTTGGTCTCGCGGTCAACAACAACTTTAGTGGTTGTCACTGGCACGATTTCATCGTCAAATTTACCTGCAGCTTGACCCGCCGCGGTGCGCATTTGGCTTTGTAATGCGTAATCGTCCATTGCATCACGGTCAATACCGTAGCGTGCAGCAACGACTTCGGCCGTTTGCAACATAGGCATATAAATATTTTTATGCAATTTAGCCAACGCAGGATCAACCATGCGATGGGTATTCATGTATTTATTTTGCACTAAGCTTATCGAATCAAGACCACCCGCAACCATTATTGGCACGTTGTCAGTAATAATGTGCTTAGCGGCTGTCGCAATAGCGTACATACCCGAACTACACTGGCGATCAAGCGTCATACCTGCAACCGTGACGGGCAAACCACCAGCCAGACCTGCTAAACGACCGATATTCATACCGCCGCTGCCTTGAGTTAAGGCGCTACCCATAATCACATCATCAACTGATGCAGGGTCAATACCGGCTCTTTTTACTGCTTCACGGATGGCATGACCACCTAAGCTAGGTGCTTCAAGGTTATTGAATGCGCCTTTATAAGCACGGCCAATGGGTGTTCTTGCGGTGGATACTATGACTGCTTCTTTCATAATTTTTCTCTTGTTTTGTAATAGGTTAAGTAGGCGTTACTGTTTGAAATCTGCAAAGCGTTTGCCTTGCTCAGCGAGCTTTTTCAATAGCGGCGCTGGTTCAAACCAGTGACCACCGTATTCACCTAATTCATCACGATATTTGCACATCGCGTCGTAAACTTTTTTCAAGCCAATTTCATCGGCATATTGCATAGGGCCACCACGATAAACAGGGAAACCATAGCCGTATACGTAGATAACATCGATGTCGCTTGATTTAGCAGCAATGCCCTCTTCCAATATCAACGCACCTTCATTGATTAATGGGAAAATGATGCGCTCTAGAATTTCTTGATCTGAGATGTCACGTTGCGGAATACCTAAACGTGCCGCTTCTTCTTTCGCCATTTCAACTACTTCAGGATCTGGCACTGGCGTTCTATTGCCTGGTTCGTACATGTACGCACCGCGGCCTGACTTAAGCCCCACGCGACCTTGTTTTACCAAACGGTCAGAGACCACGCAGTAACTAGGATCATGCTCAATAAACTCGCGACGTGACTCACGTACGTAGTAACCAATGTCTAAACCTGCCATGTCACCCATAGTGAATGGGCCCATAGGTAAGCCAAAATCATAAATAACTTTGTCGACTTGCTGGGGTGTTGCACCTTCTAACATTAAACGCGCTGCCTCACGGCCATAAGGTTCGATCATGCGGTTACCCACAAAGCCGAAACATACGCCAACCAGTACCGCGACCTTGTTAATTTTCTTAGCCATCTGCATAGATGTTTTAATCACTTCGGCAGAGGTTTTTTCAGCCTTAACCACTTCAAGCAATTTCATTACGTTTGCAGGGCTAAAGAAGTGCAAACCAATCACGTCTTCAGGACGTGAGGTAGAAGCAGCGATTTCATTGACATCCAATGTAGAAGTATTAGAGGCCAAAATAGCACCTGGCTTACATACTTTATCAAGTGCGCCAAAGACTTCTTTCTTAACCGACATTTTTTCGAACACGGCTTCAATAACTAAATCGACGTCGCTTAGGGCCGCATATTCAGTAGAGCCCTGTAGTAGCGCCATTCTATCTTCAACAGCTTGAGCGGTAAGTTTGCCTTTTTTGGCAGAGTTTTCGTAATTTTTACGAATTAGCGCTAGGCCTTTATCAAGAGCCTCTTGCTTGAGCTCAAGCATGATGACCGGGATACCCGCATTCGCGAAGTTCATGGCGATACCACCGCCCATAGTGCCCGCACCGATAATACCGACCTTTTTAATATCACGAACCGGCGTCGATTTATCGTAGTCACTTACATGTGAAGCGGCACGTTCAGCAAAGAAGAAGTGTTGCTGAGCACGCGCTTCTTTTGAGCCCATACATTCCATAAACAACTCACCTTCGCGAACCAAACCTTGCTGAAACGGCAATGAAACTGATGCTTCAACAGCTTGAATACAACGTTCTGGGGCAAAAAAGCCGCGAGCTTGCTTCTTCAGGCCTTGACGGTACTGAGCAAAGAGTTCATCAGGCGCGCTGGCTTTATCAATTTCAATGTCTGATGTTTTGCGTGTTTTCGCACCATCCGCAATAACCTTCTCAACGAATGCCATGGCTTCAGTTAATAGGCTGCTTGGATCTTCAACTACTAGGTCAAACACACCATTAAGCTTGCTGGCTTTTTCTGGGCGCCCCGACACTATCATATCTAGGGCTTTTGGCACGCCTGCAAGGCGTGGTAGACGCTGAGTACCACCAGCACCTGGTAAAATACCTAAATTAACTTCCGGCAAGCCAACCTTATTACTGGCAAACGTCACGCGGTAGTGACAAGACAGAGCAACTTCAAGCCCACCACCAAACGCAGGGCCATTAAGCACTGCTATAATTGGCTTAGTTGCATTTTCTATAACGTCTAATACTGTAGGTAAATGCGGTTCAAGGTTACCCCCTGAAAATTCACTGATGTCGGCGCCACCAGAAAACAATGCCAATTTAGATGAGATAACAATGGCTTTCACTTGCTCGTTGTCTAACGCTTGTTGAATATTTTCGATTAATCCAACGCGCACTGACTTGGATAAAGCATTAACCGGTGGGCTTTGCATATACAAAACCGCGACATTTCCTTGTACTTCAGCTATCACTGCTTGACTCATAATGACCTCTTACCAGATAAATTAGTAAACGAATACTAGGTCAGGGAGCTTAATCATCCAAATTTATTGGTTTTATATTTGTTAATAATCTTAACTGATAACGCAGGTATTCCCGTTAGCATTTAATTATTCATTAAATTCATACTTCTGCATTAATTTAGGCGAGTTGACTTTTACAAGGCTAAATGATTTTCTAATAGCTCATTTACAAGTTTAACAACGTGCTTACATCGTTTATTCAAGCACCAATTGGAATAACGCCTATGCAACATTTACGTACCCCAGACAGCTGTTTTAAAGGCTTGTTAGGTTATTCGTTCAAGCCCCACTACATTAACGTGGATGACTTTGAAGGGGGTGAATTGCGCATGCACTACCTCGACGAAGGTAACAGAGACGGTGAAGTAATATTAATGCTTCATGGCGAACCATCGTGGAGTTATTTGTATCGAAATATGATATCGCCGTTAACGGAACAAGGTTATCGCGTTATTGCACCAGACTTAATTGGCTTCGGTCGCTCTGATAAACCAACCGAGCGTGGCGACTATACATTTCAGCGCCATTTGGATTGGATCCGCAATATATTAACCCAGCTATCATTAAGCCAAGTAACGTTAGTATGCCAAGACTGGGGTGGTTTGTTAGGCCTGCGTTTAGTTGCCGAACACCCTGAGATGTTTGCCAGAGTATTAGCAGCTAACACTATGCTACCCACCGGGGATCATCCTCCAGGTGAAGCCTTTATGAAGTGGCGTGTTTTTTCCCAAGAGGTGCCTGAGTTTCCAGTAGCTGGCATTATTAAAGGCGCCACCGTAACTGAATTATCTGCTGACGTACTTGATGCTTACAATGCGCCCTTCCCTACAGAAGAACACAAAGCAGGCGTACGCCAGTTCCCACTGCTGGTGCCTATTAGCACTGACGACCCACAAACTGACGCGAATCGACAAGCATGGCAAATGTTGCAACAGTTTAAGAAACCCTTTATTACCGCATTTAGCGATAGTGATCCTGTTACCGCTGGCGGCGACAAAATCATGCAAAAGCTTATTCCTGGTACGCAAGGTCAATCTCATACGACGATCACACAGGGTGGGCATTTTTTACAAGAAGACCAACCTGTGCAGTTAGCCAAAGTGCTTTTGCAATTTATTAACGACAACCCCATTTCAACGAATTAGAAGCGAGTATTTAACATGGATTCATTATTAGATTTTAGCGGACAAGTGGCATTAATTACCGGTGCAGGCAGTGGTTTCGGCCGTTTACTATCAAAAGGCTTAGCGGAGCGTGGTTGTAAACTTGTGATCAGTGATATTGACCCTAAAGGACTAGCTGAAACAGTTGAGAGTCTGAAGGAATTTGCTGACAACATAGTGGCCCAACACTGCGATGTGTCAAAAGAAGCAGACTGCAAGGCCATGGTTGATAGCGCTATGGAAAAATTCGGCCGAGTTGATATCGGTGTTAACAACGCTGGTATAGCCCACAGCATGGCGCCTATGCATACCCTTGACGAAGCAACCATGGACAAGCAAATAGCCGTGAACGTAAAAGGCGTGATGTTCGGCATGAAACATCAAATTGAAGTGATGCTAAAACAAGGCAGCGGCCACATTTTGAATGTGAGCTCTCTTGCCGGTCTTGGCGGCGCACCTAAAGGCGCAGCTTACGCTGCTGCTAAGCATGCCGTCATCGGTTTGACCAAAACTGCCGCCATTGAGTATGCACGTAAGGGGATTAGAGCTAATTCAATTTGCCCTTTTTACACACCAACTAACATCCTAAATATCGATGGTGAGATTTCCCAAGAGGGTATTAACCAATTAGCTGTGGGTTGCCCAATGAAGCGTTTGGCCACACCACAAGAAATAGTCAATGCCATGCTGTTAGTACTGTCCCCCGGCAATACTTATATGACTGGTCAATCAATAGCCCTCGATGGCGGTGTTACTGCTTGGTAGTGCCCCAATAGATTATCGTTAAATACCGATTTAAAAAGGGCAATCTGATTGCCCTTTGACGTGAACAAGGAACCGCAAATGCAAGCACTTATGATGAAGTCACAATTGATGATTTCAAACATTTTAAAACATGCCGAGAAGAACTTTCCCAATCGTGAAATTGTCTCCGTTACCGCAGATAACCCTCGTCATCGTTATACTTATAAAGATTTAGCCAATAGAACACGCAAATTGGCAAATGCGCTAGAATCGTTAGGGGCGGAATTTGGCGATCGTATAGGTACTCTTGCATGGAACGATTACCGTCATTTAGAGCTGTATTATGCCATTTCAGGCAGTGGTATGGTGTGTCACACTATCAATCCAAAATTGTTCCCTGAACAAGTGACTTACATTATCAATCATGCCCAAGACCGATTCATTTTTGTTGACGTATTGGTTATGCCACTTGTTGAAGCACTTGCGCCACATTTAAGCAACGTGGAAGCTTTTATAGTACTGACCAACAAAGACAATATGCCTGAAACAGCGCTTGAAAATGTATTGTGCTATGAAGAGCTGATTGCTGATAAATCTAGTGATTTCGAATGGCCGGAGTTTGATGAAAATAGCGCCAGCGGCATGTGCTACACATCTGGCACTACAGGTAATCCTAAGGGCGTTGTATACAGCCACCGTTCGACGTTATTGCACGCTTTTGCGGGTGCCTTACCCGATGTAACTAATTCTTCTTGTCGTGAAACTTGTCTGCCTGTTGTGCCTATGTTTCATGTTAATGCTTGGGGTTTACCGTTTGGTACCATAATGACAGGCACTAAATTAGTTATGCCTGGGCCTAAAATGGGTGATGGCGAAACATTACAAAACCTAATTGAAACTGAGCAGGTCACCTTTAGTTCTGGCGTACCCACTATCTGGTTAGCGTTGCTCGATTATTTAGATAAGAGTGGCAAAAAAATTCCTTCCCTTAGTCGTGTATCCGTGGGCGGCGCAGCCTGTCCACGCACGATTATTGAACGCTTTAAATATGACTACAACACCATGGTATATCAAGGCTGGGGCATGACGGAAACAAGCCCTCTTGGCACCATTTTTGGTTTACAACCTGGTATGGAAGACTACACCGACGATCAAATAACCGACCTACAAGCTATGCAAGGCCGTGGCGTGTTTGGTATCGAGATGCGTATTGTTGATGAAGACAACAATGAACTACCCTGGGACGGAGTGGCATTTGGAGCACTAAAAGTACGTGGTCCTTGGGTCGTAAGTGGCTATTATGGTATGTCGCAAATTCCCGGTGAAGAAGGCTGCCCCGTGGACGATCAAGGCTGGTTTGAAACCGGCGATGTGGCCACTATCAATCCACAAGGCTATATGCAGATCACGGACCGCACTAAAGATGTGATCAAGTCAGGCGGTGAATGGGTAAGCTCAATAGACATTGAAAATGCCGCAGTTAGTCACCCAGGTATTGCTGAAGCTGCGGCAATCGGCCGATACCATCCTAAATGGACTGAACGTCCACTGCTTATTGCTGTGCGTAAGGAAAGCATGGAAGCCTCAACGCTAGATATATTGTCGTTCTTAACAGATAAACTACACAAATGGTCATTACCAGATGATGTAGTGTTTGTAGATGAACTACCTCATACCGCTACGGGTAAATTAAATAAATTGGCTCTGCGCAAGGCTTTCGAAGAATACGAGTTCCCGAGTCCACCTCATAAAGTTGACTAACATTTGAATTTAATTAACACCATAAAAAGGCTCAGATGAGCCTTTTTTACTATCTGTAGCACAATTTTTCAGAACGATATTTCACCTCTGTTGCAAACGAAACAACTGTTAACGCTTTGAAAGTTGCATTTTTGTAATTTTGCCTTACTCTGCCCGTCAGTTAGCACATTCTAAGCGCTGAATGTCGAGCATAGTGTCCATCTGACACCGTTATTCGCGCCTCGCATGTCGCACACAGCCAACAACAAACATCTGTTTAACAGGGACAAAACCATGACATTGATACAACGCTGCTTAAGCAGTGCTCTGAGCTTATTCATAATCGCACAAGCCCACGCCGCTGACGTTGCCTATCGTCTAGGCGAAAACGTCGTACCAACGTTTCAAAAAATCCAACTTAAAATCGATCCCAATCAAGCTACCTTTAGCGGTGAAACCACCATCACCGTTACAATTAAAAAAGCGACTGATATTGTGCGTTTTTATCAACGTGAATTAGATGTATACAAAGCAGAATTGATTGACGGCGAGCACCACATTCCTCTGACTGTAATGAGTCAGGACTATGATATTCAGCAAGGTAAGGCCTCTGAATTATTGTCTGCTAAAACCTATCAGTTGCATATGCAATTCAACGGTAAGGTAAATACCACCTCTGACGGTATGTATTTATCTGCCTTTGAAGGGCGTAATTACATTTTTACGCAATTTGAAGACATGCACGCACGACGAGCTTTTCCTGGGTTTGACGAACCCAGCTTTAAAATTCCTTATCAGTTAACGATTAGCGCACCACAGATCCACACAGTTATATCGAACACGCCCGTTTTATCAAAAACGATTGCAGATGGTTGGCAAACCGTCACATTCAAGAAAACCAAGCCAATGCCAAGCTATTTAGTTGCCTTTGCTGTAGGTGAGCTAGATTCCGCTAAAATCACCGGATTATCGGTGCCAGGCAGAATATATACCCCTAAAGGTCAAGCCCATCGCACTAAGTTCGCTGTTGCCCAAACGCCTAAAATCCTCAATGCCCTAGAGGATTATTTTGGCACTCCCTACCCTTATGAAAAACTCGATTTCATCGCCGTGCCTAACTTTACCCATGGAGCGATGGAAAATGCTGGGTTAGTGACCTATCGCAGTAGTTTATTACTGTTAGATGATGAGCCCCGCCTAACCGAGCAAAGTGGCCCTACCAAAACCATAGCCCACGAATTGGCGCATATGTGGTACGGCAACTTGGTGACTATGGCCTGGTGGGACGATTTATGGCTCAACGAAGCGTTTGCCTCATGGATGGAAAGCAAGATCACCATCGCGCTCTATCCTGAGCAAAATACCCAAGCACAACTAGTACAAGAAGGTGCATTTGGCGCAGATGCCAGCCCTACAACCAAAGCGGTAAAAAAAGAAGTTCGCAGCCAAACCGACGTAATGGACGGCCTAGGTTTGAATTACAGCAAAGGTGAATCGGTTTTACAAATGATTGAAGCCCTTGTTGGCCAAGATGCCTTCCAAAAGGGCGTACAAACCTATATGCAAAAACATGCATGGGGCAATGCTCAGGCCGATGACTTATGGGAAGTGCTATCTACTGTTGCTGACTTTGACGTACCAGCAATGATGAAAACCTACTTAGAACAACCTGGCTACCCGTTAGTCACTTTCGCCAATAACGGCGATGTGCTGCAAAGTCGCTATCATTTAACAGGCGCAAAGGTAACCCCGCAAACCTGGGTCGTGCCGCTTGCCATTACCTTTAAGAAAAACGGTAAAATTCAACGTACAACTTTGTTTTTAGACAAAGCAAAAATAAACATCAGTGACTTAGCCCAAGCCCAGTGGATATACCCAAATGATAATGCCATGGGTTATATGCGCTGGCAGATCCCAGCATCACAAATGAGCGCCTTATTAAGTGACGCAAACTCTTTGAACGCCAGAGAGAAAAAGTCACTACTTTACAATTCAGATGCGCTGTTGAACGCTGATAAAATCAGCTTGGGTCAACATATGGCGGTACTTGATGCACTCGCCAAAGACAATGATCCTGTTGTCGCTCGCTCTATGGTAGCGGCGTTAAATGATTTGACTTACCTTGTTGATGATAGCAATAAAGCGCTATTCGCTCGTTTCATTAGCGCTAAATTATCACCGTGGTTTGTACGATTAGGCGTTGTTGAAAAAGAAGGCGACAGCAATGATGTTAGTCGACTTCGTAACGATGTATTCGGGATGTTGGGGCGTTATGCACAAACTCCTGAAGTAGCAATTCAAAGCAAACGTATCACCGAAAAATTCTTGAAAGATGACACCAGTACAGGTAGAGCTATCGCTGGCAATGCCATGCGCAGCTTAGCAGTCAGTGGCGATCAAAGTTGGTTTGAACGTTATCAGACTGCGTATTTCGCCACTACAGATGCCAATACCCAAAATGCCATTCGTTACGGCATGTTGTTTTCAGAGCCACAGACCATGCGTAAAGTGCTGGATATGAGCCTTAATAAAGACGTAAGTCCGGCGAATGTGCTTAGATTTTTATCAACGGCTAGTGCAGCACGAGAAGATAAAGATGTATTGTATCAATGGTTAAATGAAAATATGGAAAAGGTCACCGCTAAAATGCCTGCGTACCATATTGCCCGTATGCCAGAGTATGTATCAGCAAGTTGTAGCGCACACAACATAGCGTTAGCAAGAGACTTTTACCAACAGCATATGGATAAGTACGATGGTATGGCGCGCAGCTATGACGTAGCGCAAGATGAATCGGAACAATGTGCTCAATTAAAGGAAGCTAACCAAGGTACATTCAATCAATACCTCCAAGGCGCTTCCGCTCACTTTTAGCCGTGATCCTTCATAGGTTGTTAATAATCAGGCTTCGTTAAAGATAAATACAGTAACGAAAAAGGCAGCTAGATGTGATCAAGCTGCCTTTTTTATTGACCTATCTAAGCGATGCTTAAGCGGTTAGTTGTATATTCGCACCGACTAAAGTGGCGCTAGTGTTGAACTATAACCATTAGCATAATATCGCCATTATTGAGTGATCATAATCGCTTTCACGTTTACAAATTCACGAATACCGAAGCCACCATGTTCACGGCCGTACCCGCTGTCTTTAACCCCACCGAATGGCAATCCAGGATGCGCAAGGCCGTAACCGTTAATGTTGATCATGCCGGTATCAAATACTTCTCGTGCTAGCTTTATAGCTTTGTCTTCATCTTTACTGAAAATACCGCCGCCCAAGCCATAACGAGAATCATTGGCAATGCGCATTGCATCTTCATCATCTTTTGCTTTAATCAAAGACGCAACTGGGCCGAATAACTCATCATCGTAAGCGGGCGAGCCAGGTTGCACATTTTCCAGCACCGTAGCTGGGTAAAAGTACCCCTTACGATTGGGCACTTCACCGCCAGTTAAGCAAGTTGCACCTGCCTTTATAGACTCAGTCACTTGATCATGTAGTTTATCTCTTAAGTCTTCACGTGCCATCGGCCCAAGATCAGTGTCATCGAGGTTGGGGTCGCCCATTTTAATTTCTTTCATTGCATCGACAAATGCCTCTTTGAATGCGCTGTAGTTCTTTTCAGTCACAATAAAACGTTTGGCTGAAACACAAGTCTCGCCGTTATTTATAACACGACCCATAACACATGCTTCAACGGCAACTTTCAAGTCTGCATCGTCAAGCACCACGTATGCATCGTTGCTGCCTAATTCAAGCACTGACTTTTTAACGTTTTCAGCGGCTGATGCACCAACTTTTTTACCCACTCCATCGCTACCAGTGAAAGATACTCCGCGGACCTTAGGGTGTTTGATTAGTTCGCTAGCGGTTTCCCCGTCAATCAGAACTGACTGGTATGCACCTTTGGGAAATCCAGCGGTTTCGTACATTTCTTGTATTTTTTGCGCCATACCAAACACGTTGGCCGCATGTTTAAGAACTGCCACATTACCCGCCATTAAGTTCGAAGCGCTGTAACGAATAACTTGATACAGAGGGAAGTTCCAAGGTTGAATACCTAGTACTACGCCTATGGGGCGGTAGCTAACCAGTGCTTTACCCTGCTCATACTCACGTTCTTCGTCTGCTAAAAGCGCGGGGCCTTTTTCGGCACTGTAACGGCAAATAGCGGCACATAAATCAACTTCTTGATAGCCTTGTTCTTTGACTTTACCCATTTCATCAATCATTAACGTTACTAAGGCATCACGATTGTCATCGATCACGTCAGCCATGCTATTTAGTAATTTAGCCCGTTCTTCGGGGTGGGTGATCTTCCACGTTTGGAATACCTCATCCGCCTTATCGACAGCCTTATTGGCTTCGTCTTTCGTTAACAGGGTGTATTCACTGATTTGCTCTTCAGTGGTGGGATTAATCGTTTTCACGGTGTTTGTCATACTCTTTTCTCCTAAAGATTGAAAATGAATGTGGAGTCAATCAATAAGGAGCAAAGGAGACGCCAAGACGCGTAAAATTAGATCGCAGATAGCGTAAAATCAGCTACAGGTCTTACTTTTAGTGGCGCGGCGTAAACGTAAAAAAATATGTCTGTTAAAATCAGCTGATTAACAAGCACGACTTACCAAGTCACCGTGCCTGTATTGAAGTAAATATTACAAAGTCGGGATGTAAAGTCTTTAGGCCACAAATTGCTTAGTATTACGACGTGGTAAATTTCGGCAAAACATGGTCACGACCGCAGCCTAACCCGACAATAGCGCAACATAAGCTAGCACTGGCGCATAACCATAACCCCCCTGACCAATTGCCTAGAGACGAATAAAGGTAACCTGCCAGCATAGGCCCAATAGCGGCTAGAGAATAACCAAAGGATTGGGCCATGCCAGATAGTGACGCGGCTTGTACAGCGTCTTGACTACGAAAGCTAATAAAAGACAAACCGAGTATAAAACAACCTCCAGAGCTAAAGCCCACCATTATGGTCCAGTATATGGCAAACTGCGGAGCGTATAGTAAGCCTAAGGTACTGACTGCTCCTATAATCGATATGACCACAGCCGGTATCCGTTGATCTTTGAGTCTTGCCAGCAATGGGATCAACACAAATCCCGGTACCGCTGACGCCACTTGCAACCAGCCATGCAACACACCAGCATATTCAGGGGTGTGCCCTGATTCAACCAGAATATTCGGTAACCAGCCAATCAAAATGTAGGTCATAAAAGAATTAAGCCCAAGAAACAAAGTCACCTGCCAAGCCAGTGGGAAGTGCCACACCTTACTCGCTTTTGCGCAGTTCACCGGTACTTGTACTGATATGTCCGCCGAAATGGTGTCTGGCATAGTGCGGGTGCGCAGTCGCGGGATCCACAATACGATACTAAGTAAAGTGATTAACGAAAAAGCCCCTAACGCACCTTGCCAATTTAAGACTTGCAAACTGGCTAACGGCGTAACAAGCGCTGAAAAGCCGCCAGAGAAAATGCCCATGGCCAATACATAACACGACGTCATCACCGCAACGCGGGCAGGAAAATCGCGCTTAATAAGGCTAGGCAATAATACATTGCCTATGGCAATACCGACGCCAATCGTCGCTGTGGCGATGTACAGTGCCCACACGGAGTCCATCAGTCGTAGGTTAATTCCGCCGCATATAAGCAACAAGGAGATAAAGAGGGACGCTTCTATGCCAATTTTTCTGGCCAACGATGCTGCCATAGGCGATGCAATTGCAAAAGCAATCAGCGGAAGTGTGGTTAACATACCAGCTTGCGTATTACTGAGTTCAAATGCTGCGATGATTTTGTCCAGCAGCGGTGCAATGCCGGTAATCGGTGCACGCAGATTGGCGGCGACAAAAAATATGCCTAACACTAAGACAAACGACGAGGACGCCAAAACGCGAGGACTCAATCGACCTAGCCTTGTTACAGACTCCATTTATAACCCTATGTGCAGAAAGTATGCGAAACGAGAAAGCTATTATATGGGCTAGTAAAACAATATAATTGAGCAATAATGACAATAAATACCTAAATACTGACAAATGACTTTATTGAACTACTTACAGTGGGACAAGCTACAACATTTTGAGTCGATGCCTCAGTCAGTTGTAGCGCGAATAGAAGAGACCCATAACACCCACGAACTGCCTGTTCACACGCACCCCAAAGGGCAATTGATATTGGCGCTACACGGTTATGTAACATGTGAAGTTGAAGGAAAAATGTGGATGGTGCCCACCCACAGCGCCATTTGGATCCCCCCACACATTCCCCACAGTAATCGCGCATTCAACCACGCCAACTTATGTCATATATTCATTCAACCAAGTGAACTACGCATGCCGGATCACGCCTGTACTTTGGCAATTAGTCCGTTAATCAAAGAGCTTATGTGTCATTTTGCCACATTAGATCAACATTACTCAGTACTAAGTGCCACTCATCGAATGGCGCAGGTATTGCTGGATTTACTAAGTGTAATGCCGCCTCAGCCCTTCGACTTACCTCTGTCAGCCCACCCCACCGTGACAAAATTAGCTGAGCAACTTTTTTCAAATCCGTGTGAGCGTAAAACATTGGCCCAGTGGGCAGCTCAACTTGCTATGACTGAGCGCACGTTAGCGCGCTTAATCAAAAAGGAAACCGGTATGACCTTTGGTAAATGGCGTAACCAGTTGCACATGATCATTGCTGTGCAAAAGCTCACCGGTAAAATGTCGGTGCAACGCGTATCTGAATACCTTGGTTATCACTCAGTCAGCGCTTTTATTACCATGTTTAAGGGAGTACTAGGACAATCCCCTAAACGTTACATGACTGAGCAGCATGAATAATGACAACTGCGAAATAGTGAGAAATGAGATAATCCTTTGCATACCGAAACAATTAACCGCAAATGTTTAGCCTTCGGCGCTTCTAACGTTTCATCGTCATGGTCGCCGGCACAACCTGACCAATAGCTAGTTAATTGGTTTGAGCGGCCAGCAGACTTGGAGGGTATTATTTTTTTAATTGACCTCTGGCCGTAAAGCGAACATCAAAGTCCCATTCCAAGACTAGAAATTAATGGCTGAAATTGCTGGCCACGGGCAATAGCCAGAGGTCGCTAGTGATTTACAATGACTTGCTATATTTTTGTCGTTGATACTATTATTTACGTTCAATTAAAAGAGTATATGAAACGACAAAACCACTGAACCAAGTGTTGGAGTTCATAGAAACAACCACCCAACCCTCTTTCGCAATATCATCAAGCTGATTGTTAAGAGCATCTAGATCAACGGATCCAAACCCCATATACTTTCTTTTGCTAAATTCTACAATTTTTCTCATTGAACATGCTTCCTGCCGATTGAAATTTAGCGCCCGCATAAATTGCGCAGCAAGTTGGACGCTTTTCTGCGTCGTTTGTTTGTAAAAAACCGAACTGCTTTTAACAGTCAAATCTAATGCGTTTGTTAAATAGTCTTACGCATCCTAACCACGGCAAGAGCTTGAATGCCTAATTATCACTCAATTCACTCGCATCCCGCTAAAAATACAGTATAAAAGTAATCAGTATCCATTTGCAGCCATGCGTCGTTTACGTCTTATACTGGTTATTCTGCTCCTATCAACTTTTATCAGATCAATCCCGATATGCCTTAAGCGGACGATATTATCTGCTCCATCACCACGGTTTATCAGACAGTTATCTTATCGCACCACGGTGTCCAGAACCCAGTGCAACTTACTTTCTATACTCCAGTGGCTTCGTGCCGCTTTACTAAATTGTTCTGGCGTCAGCAGGGTAGAGCTAATGTAGCAGCAGTATCCTGGTAACTTTTTTTGGCATTATACCTGTAGTTTATCGCCATACCAATGATCTTTAAGCCTGGCCAAGAAAGGAATGTCTTGGCGATATCGCCTCCATCTAGAAAAGGATATTCACAGGCTTCAACGCGGCCATGTCCTTTCTCCATATGGAGGGTAGATGCTTTATTCGCAGAGGCCAAGGCCTGTTTGATACTATCGTCAAACCTCTTCTGGTTATCCTTGACCGCAATCAGGTAATCCGCTCCATTATCTATAATGGCCTTAGATATTTTATGTCGGCATACCATGGCGTCAATCGTGATGAGGCAACCTTTGATGTCCAGCTAATCGGGAATGGCTTTGATTTCATTCGACTTGGCGTCGGTCTTAGTCTGCCGGATAACCACCCCATTAGCAGCGGCAAAAGCGCTGATCATGTGTATTGCAGATTGTTAGTCATGACGATTATACGAGCTGCGTAAATACGTACCACCCACCGCGACCACAACCCTTCGCTCAGCTTCACCACCTCTTGTATCCAGCGAATAAAGGTCACTGGGGGCTATCGTATCGTGTACAGGCAATCCATCTTTAAATAATCCCAAACCCTGTAGTCAAGTTAATCTGGCTTTACCGAAATCTTCAATAACCTCCTAGGACTCGCAACCGGTGAAGATGATACAAATAAGTAAGAACAATACATCGCAAGGGGGATAACTTATTTTCGCGGTTTGGCGAGGGTCTTTTACATAAGCGAAGTGTTGGGCAAATACATCGATTGTCATGGTTGACCTCCAAAAGGGGGTATACAATCACAGTGATATCAGCCCGTCATATAATGTTATTTTTGTTCAAAGAACGTTCATGATCTTGCCTTGTAACGAAGACCTTACTTAAAGTTTAATGACAAAAAAAGCCAGATGATTGCACATCTGGCTTCCTAATTGAGGTTTGCTTACAAATTACTCAGGTTTGTAAATCTTATACCCACCTGAAACATGTAATAAACTCATCATATGTAACATACCATCGTAATAACGATACTTGCCAGTTGGCGCATCTTGCTGCCATAAATATTCGATCATATCTTTGGCAAACGGGTTTTCACTTGCCGTGGCACCAAAAGCATTCATAGCTGTACGGCCATGTCCACGATAATTAATACCAGGTTCACGCACACCGTCAACTTCATATATAGCTATGAAATCGCCTTTAGTCGTTACTTCTTTATTAAAAAAGTTGACTTGGCGATCGACTAACTCTTTAAGGTCGGCACTTTCGCTTATCCAATAATAATCCAAGGCTAAGTTACCCATTACACGGTAAGAGTCGTAGGCACTTTTGTGACTATTATTGTTAAAACTTGTGTATTGCGGCGCACCATCATGGCTTGCATAATCACTATATAAACCAGTAACTGGGTGAGCGGCTTTACCTAAAAACTCTCGACTAATTGCCGCAGCTTCATGCCAATAATCATTATCTGCATCAGCCCATAAGGCCCATAACTCATAGAAAGCAGGTAAGTGATAAGACGGGTCAGTGAAACTATCAATATTAGGCGTGGTTACAAACTCAATCTGTTTATAAATTGGATTCATCATCAAACGTGTATTGTCTGACTGGGTATAAATCATATCATGCAAGATCGCATTCGCTTCTGTCTGATAATCATAAATACCTGCTGTGCTACCCCATCTATTGTTAGCAAAAAATAGAGCCATTGCAAAAAACTCCTCGCCATCTGGCGCAGGATTAGCTGCTATAGGAGCATAAGGTGCCACTGCACTAAGCTGCCAAGCAAAAAAGTCTTTATGAACTCCTGACTTGTTTTGCATTTTGTCTTTGGTAAACGTCCATAATTTGTTAAATGTGGCTTGATCGTCCATCAGTACCGAGATAAACATACCGTAAGACATACCTTCTGAGCGAATGTCATTTGAATCAATGGCTTTAATAAATGCCATATCTTCCCCTACGCCGTATAGCAAGCTAGTGTTAGATTCAACTCTAACCGGGCCATCACTTGCCGCCGCAGCACTGACTTTAACGTTGTCGATTTGTATGTCACCCACTATATCAACTACTTTACCGCCAGCTAAAATTTGCAGACCTACACCACTTAACTTAGTAAAATCGAAACCACCACTTACATAGCCAAAACTAGCGCTAGGACCGACATTATTAAACGTTAAGGTAAAAAACTCATCGGCTGGATGACTGGCGATAGAGGCATAACCTATAAAACCAGGTTGATAGTTTGTGTCTTCAATCACCAATTGCGTGATCATACTGCCATCATTAACATAAGATGCCGGTAACTTAACATCAAATGAAATGCTTGCCCCGCCTGTAATATCAACCGCATCAAACTGTTGGTATTTAACAGTGAATACATCACCACTACTGTGCCAACTTGGGGACACATTAAGTGTGCCTGCATTTTCACTCAAGACAACATTGACGTTTGTACCATTATCTACAGCCACAACCCAATTATTAATATCATTGTCGAATGTATCAATAAACGCTTCTTCTGCTGGCACTTCTAACTCATTCGGTAAACTAATACTGACTTCATCAATAATTATATCGCCAGTAACACTAGTAGGTTTTCCGTTCGCCAAGAATTGAAATCCAAAACCTCGCACTTGCGTAAAATCAAAACCTTCAGCAATATAGCCAAAACCGGTATCAGGTCCTACATTTTCAGCTGTGATAGTGACTCTGCCATTTGTGACTAAAGCATTGTAACCAAAAAAGCCAGGGTTAAAGTTTGCGTCTTCAATAATTAACTGGACCGCCATACTGCCATCAGTGACGTACTCGTCAGCCACTTCCATTTCATAGACAATAGTTGCACCAGAGGTAATATCAATGGAAGGAAATTGTTGAAATTTCACCGATAAGTTGTCGCCATTACTGTTCCATGTAGGAGTAACTTGTAGAGCCTCATCCACTACAGCCAAAGTAGCCGTAACTTCTGTGCCATTATCACCATTTGTTATCCAACCAGTAAAACCATCAGTAAAACCTTGGTAAAATTCTGCCTCAGATGAATCAACGGGAGCAACTGGCTCATCAGGAATAAGTTCAAACAATTGTGCGTAGGTAGACTGTAATTTAGTGGTGACTTGTTCTTCAGTGGCAATGCCATGCTCAACAAAAAAGTTGGGATAAACACCTGTGTGATAAGCTGAATTTTCAGAGAAAGTATCAGCAATATTGCCTTTTGCTGGATCGTACTGAATATCCCAAGTTAGGTCGTTATTGCTAAATGTCCCTCTACGATTGACGATAAGTACAAGTGAACCATTCATTATTGCTGATTCATCAGAACCTAGAGAAGACAACGTTAAATCACTACTTTGAACAATTCCATTAACGTTATTAGAACTCACTCTAAGGGCTATATTTTCTACTGTATCGGCATCATTTGTGACAGTGACGTTCATCTCATATTGATACTCAAAACGACTAACCCTTGATTGTTTGGTTATCGAAAGACTCTCAACCAAAATATCTGCATATGACATTTGTGATGAAAATAATAATGTACATCCAATAAAGGACGATAAGGAATGACGTACTTTTTTAGTTAGCAACATAATTAGACACTCCTTTTTTACGTTGGCGTAAAAATATGAATCCTAAAGATGCAAACAATATGCACAAAATAGATGGTTCAGAAACAGCAGAAGATGAAGATGCGACATCATTTGAGCCCGACTCTATAATATCAAAAGTATTTGGATCATAAATTTCAAATGCCTGACTAAATGACACAACATTTGGCGCACCTAACCACTCAAAAGAAATCTTTAATCCACTCAGAACATCTCCAACAGCTAACGGGGCACCCAGTGCAAGTCCATCAACTAAGCCAGGAAGTGGGGCTGCAAAGATTGCTGGGTCTACTGCCAATACATCCCAATCAGTAGGGGTATTGAGCACTTGAATATTTTGAAACAGGCCAAATTCAAAATACAAAGTGAATGCATCGATTACTGATGCGCTGTTGTTCGTTAGCGCGTATTCAGCAGTATAAACATTGCCATTATCTTTGTTGATATCTACGTTTATTAGTGCGGCTTGGCTAGTGCTACATATTAGCAACAACGTTAGCATTAAAATTTTTTTATACACTATTATTAACCTTATTAAGTTGTGTGATTTCCTAGTAAGTCCTTGGGCCAATTTTTTTGATAAGTTGAATATTTACTCTCCTATATCAAATGAATTTTTAGCCTCATTCCTTCTCGGCGAAGATACTACACACAAAAAATTTACAAATTAACAACAACTTGTATTTAAGGTTTTTTCGTAAAAAGAAAATTATGATTCATAAGAAAACTGTGGACTGAGAATAGGTAAATTAAAAGACATCTTGGCTGATACCTTGTTAACCAACATCCCTGTTATATCAATAATGGCTGCCTGTCGGCTAACTGTCGTCTATTACTCAATTGTTTTCACGTAATTCAGAATTTAAAACAAGCGTCTCCCACTGTTGGGCAAACCAGTTTTGAAAAAAAATTATAAAGACATATATTTTTTTTCCTTCATATTTCAATAGCATCATCATGACAGAGCACTGATAAGCGGACTGAATGGGAACATTGACTCTTTAATAATACAGGTGCCAGCATACCCATATCTGACTAACAAATTTGAACGAGAAGCCGACACTCAAATAGAGGTCTGATACTCAGATTTAAAGTTGGAAACGGAATCAAGAAAATTTTATTAGCGCTAATACTATCAACCTCAAACGCATAAGACTTTTCTTCCTCCTATTAAAAACTATGTAAAAATATTGTCCAAAATTAAATTAATGACTTAGCTATTTTCTGAAAAACAAAGTGAGACAGGACAAAACTGCATAATAGGAAGCGAAATAAGCATTCTTCACTAAACGCCAATATACCTGTTATTTTGGACAGGCTATTCAAATGAGAAATACTCAGCGAGTCAGTTAATTTATAGTCCCCTTAGTTGGGAACTTATGATGCAAAAAAAGCAATGGCGAACGTCTGTAATTAGAACAAAGCGCCTACATTACGTTAAACCGGATTTAAAAATATAAGATTAATCTTAAGGGACACCATCTGATTTACTTTTAGAATGTGTGGGTCTTAAGTACGCTCATCGAGGCATTCAAAACCGCCCATCTCAAATTCGCGGCAAATTAACGGGCGGTTTTCATAAATAGTACACAGCATGGTTTCTCTATCGACAGCTGCGCACCAGCCATCTTCCAAACGATGCATCACTTGTCCGCCCCAATCATCCTCGGCAATAAATTTTTCGGGCACACCGGTTTCGGTAATAAGCATGACCTCAAGGCGACAACAATTCGCCCTGCAAGTCGCACACGTTACTACTTCACTCGTCGGTAGGTTGGTTACATCTATTGTCACAATCTGCCCTAATGTCGTCTGTTCAATACAGGAATGTTCCCTGCTAATTAAGCAGATCTTACACTATTCGCTCAAAAACTGATGCGATAAAATATTATCTGTTGTTCTATTATCTGTAATTTTAGTTATGCCTGAATATCTCTTAGCAAACACTAGCATTGACGGTTTACCCCATAAATATGAACAACTCAAATTAGCCGTTAGGCATCACCTTAAAACTCATCAGAACAAGATCAATATGCAGTGGCATCGATTGAAACAGAGAAAAAAAGTGGGTAACTAACGTGCTAGATTTGCCACCCGTCTCATTGGGTATTCTTGATTGCCCAGACTGTGTTAATTTGAATCCGTAGATAAAATAAATACAAAACAGAAATGACAGGGAACACTCATATGAACAAGATTAAAAAAGCCATTGCATTAACGCTGCTGACAACACCCATCGCATTCAGCGTGCCCTATGCTTTTGCTGCATCAGCAGATAACACGCTGAAGCTAGAGGATATTTTCACTTTGGAATACGCCTCTGGACTCGATATGACTAATGATGGCAAAGCCGTTTATTTCGTGCGTAATTACATGGATATACAAAGCGATAAAAAACTGGGTAACATTTGGAAAGTCACCAAAGACAAAGTAATGACGCCCGTTACTAATGGATTACACGCAGACTTCAGCCCTACCCTATCGCCAGATGAAACTAAATTAGCATTTATCTCAACCGCAAGCGGCTCGCCGCAAGTGCATATTAAATGGTTAAACGGTGGACAAACAGGGCAAATAACCCATTTAAGCGGCTCACCGTCTAATCTAAGTTGGTCGCCAGACGGAAAAAGGCTCGCATTTAGTCAATTCGTTAAAGGTACACCCAAGTCACCTGTCAGTCTTAAAGGAAAACCAGAAGGCGCAAAATGGGCCGATTCAGCCATTTACATTGATGACCTTTTTTATCGAGCCGATGGTGCTGGCTACATTCCTGCAGGTAACAGTCAGATATTTGTTGTCTCTGCAGATGGCGGTACACCCAGACAACTCACGCAAGGCGAGTTTGACCATGGCGGTAATATCAGCTGGAGTAGCGACAGCAAAGCAGTTGTATTCTCGGCGAATCGCCACCCTGATAGCGATTTAGAACTCACCGATGACAATGTCTATCGGGTCGATATCGCAAGTGGTGAAATGTTGCAACTGACTGATCGAATTGGCCCAGACAATAGTCCAGTGGTCTCGCCAGATGGTAAATTGATTGCCTATTTGGGATACGATGAAAAATATACCAATTATGAAAACACTCAGTTGTACGTGATGGATGCAAACGGTGGTGTTAGCCGCTCCCTTACTAATGATTTTGATCGCTCTATTGGCAATGTTAAGTGGGCCCATGATAGTAAAGGCTTGTACGTCAGCTATGACGACAAAGGCGAAACCTATGTGGCCTATCAACCACTTAAAGGTAAGCGAAAAATTGTTGCTGAAAAAATCGGTGGCCTCTCTTTTGGTCGCCCATACTCAGGTGGTGAGTTCGATGTAGCCAAAGACGGTACAGTGGCGTTTACTTATTCCGATCCACAACGCCCTGCGGATATTGCTATTCAAAAAGGTGAGCAACCAAATGTGCTCACACAATTGAATGACGATGCTCTTGGCCATAAAGACATTGCCAGCATAAAAGAATTAAACCTAACATCGTCATTTGACGACATGCCTATTCAAGCTTGGGTCGCCTACCCACCGGGGTTTGAGGAAGGTAAAAAACAAGGCCAACGCTACCCGCTTATTCTTGAAATACACGGAGGCCCAGTGGCTAATTATGGACCACACTTTTCCGCAGAAATTCAGCTTATGGCCGCCCAAGGTTACGTAGTGGTTTATGCTAATCCTCGGGGCAGTGACAGCTATGGCAAAGCGTTCGCTCAGACCATAGATAAGAACTACCCTAGCCAAGATTATGACGATTTGATGTCTACCGTGGATGCCGTAATCGCCCAAGGCTCAATTGACGAGAAAAATTTATTCGTTACCGGCGGCTCGGGTGGCGGCACATTGACTGCTTGGATTGTTGGTCACACTGAGCGTTTCGCTGCAGCTGTGGTCGCCAAGCCGGTAATAAACTGGTACAGCTTTGTATTAACCTCAGACTTCTATCCGTTTTTCTATAAGAACTGGTTTGGCAAAAAACCGTGGGAGGCACAGGACTTATATATGAAGCACTCGCCTATAAGTTATGTAGGCAATGTGACGACCCCCACTATGCTGCTAACCGGTGAATCAGATCACCGCACACCTATATCTGAAACCGAGCAATACTATCAAGCGTTAAAATTGCAAGGTGTAGAGTCAGCGATGGTACGTATACCCGGTGCATCTCATAGTATTTATAAACGCCCGAGTAATCTTATGTCAAAAGTGGGTTACATCATGTGGTGGTTTGATAAACATCGCACGGATAAATTAATAGAGCGTGATCGCAGCATATCCAAGTAAGCTCGCTCACCGAAGATTATTGCGCGCTGAACGCGCTTTCGTTAGTTTAGTTCAGCGTGTTATATCTCTATCATCTGCCAGTGTTCAATCGTTAATTATTCCATTTAGAAACTGGAGCCTGATTGCTCTAAAAATGCTAGCTCTTCATTAGTTGATTTTCTTTGAAGAATGCTATTTCGATGGGGATAGCGACCAAAACGTTCAATAATTGCCAAATGCTTCAATTCAAACTGATAGGTTGAGTCACTGGCTTTATCAGCAAACAGCGCTTGCGCTTGATGGTGCACAATCAACGATTCGCTGTGCATAAAAGGCATATACATAAAGTTGCGTTGTGATTCACTTAAATCGTAATCAGCCCCAATTGCGACTGCTTCTTGGGCTAACGCTACCGCAAGTGGGTCATGCAAAAACGCCATGGGCTTATCGCGATATATATTGCGCGAAAATTGATCAATCACAATAATTTCAGCCAAACGCCCAAAAGCGCTTTCTCGCCAGTGGCACAGTTCGCATTGCACAACTTGCTGATGTATTTCGCCAAACCGGTTACTTAACATCTGATCAAAATCAGTGTTTTTTTCCCACCATTGGGCTGGCGTAATATCAGTAAACCAAAATTTGATAATCTGTTGAAAGTCCATCTCATGTCTCCTCGTTTTGACGGCTATATATCGTCCATTATTTATTAATAAATTAACATAATGCCTAGAATGAACATTGATCGCACCTGCACAACTTGTTTTTTATTAGTCAAAACAGTAGCGTAACACGATAATAATAAGGAATATCCAATGCACGCACAGTCAACAGCGCAAAACAGATTACAAACGGCCATTCAAACGCTTCAACGAGGCAATATTCCCCAAGCCAAATCGCTATTTGTGTCTTTATGCCACGATCACCCTCATTTAACCCATGCATGGTTTGGGTTGGCATATGCCTACTCTAACCTCGATGACTTTATTGCATCGATAGCTGCTATTGATAAAGTATTAGAGCATGAACCTAAAAACATAAAAGCAATAATTTTCAAAGCAGACCAACTGGTTTATAACAAGCAAGAGCGGATGGCATTGTCATTTTATGAAGCAGCGATTCAGTTGACTAGCAACCAACAAAACCTTCCTGATGAAATTGTACGTGGCTTGCACCGAGGGATAACACTACGCGAAAAATATGATGCTCAATACAGCGATTATCTACTAAGTGCACTGTTTAAGAAGGGTTATGAGCGGGGAAAAATAAGCAAGCGCTTTGACGACGCATTGGATATCAGCTTCGGTAAAAAAGAGATTTATCTTCAGCAGCCCACGCGTTTCTATTTTCCTGGTTTACCGCAAAAGGCTTTTTTTGAGCGCAGTGAATTTCCTTGGTTAAGCGCTATAGAAAGTAAAACCCCTGCAATCAAATCTGAGCTACAGCAAATGCTAAGCGGCCAAGAGCAGTTCTCGCCTTACTTAGACAGTGATAGTACTGAACCAAATTTTGTTAAACATTTAGATATTGTAGATAGTTTGAACTGGTCAGCAGCCTATCTTTGGCATTATGGTGTATTAAATGATGCTATCGCTGAGCAATGCCCCAACACCAAGCAAGTGCTTGATACAGCGCCTTTACCCTATATTGGCGGGCAAACACCCGTGGCACTGTTTTCAAAATTGAAAGCGGGGGTAAAAATACCGCCGCATCATGGTTTGTTAAACACGCGCTTGATATGTCATTTACCGATCATAGTGCCAAAGAATTGTGGTGGCCTTCGGGTCGGCAACGAAACCCGTCAATGGGAAGAAGGAAAAGCCCTAATATTTGACGACAGCATAGAGCACGAAGCTTGGAATAACAGCCAAGAGGAACGTGTGGTATTGCTATTTGATATTTGGCGACCCGAATTAACCGACGATGAAAAACGTTTGATCACAGACATGCTTGTGGCCGTCGACGAGTTTTCAGAGCAAGGATAAATTTCTGTAAAGAACGAGTTAGCAAGTAAACCTTGTTAGCTCACTCTTCGCTTGAAAATATTTCCAAGGCCGAACCAAAGTGCAACTTCAAGTGAAAACCCGAGTATAAAAAAAGCAGCAACCCCAGTCATATTGCCAGCTGAGTAACACAGCAGTGCAGCAAGAATAACAACGATTGATAACAACACCCTGTATATTAATCTCAAAATACTTCCTTAATGAAATACCCCTCTGATGACTACATTAAAGCAACCAGACGACTTTAAAACGAGGTTTTAACTGCAACAAAGTGTTGCCATGCTACATATGCGTTTATTCACCTTGGGTATGATGCTCTATACCTTAGTATCAGCCTGTAGATTTTTTAAACAGTTAAAATAGGGTCTACTAACGTCATTGAAACAAGATTAAAACGTCCATAAGACCTGAGGAATTGACCATGTTGAAAGTTGTTAAAGCTTCTATCGCCATCGCCGTTACATCTATTGTGGTTGCTGCACCTGCTCAAGCTGATGTAGCCGAAGCATTACAGAACATTTGCACCATCGTAAAAGCCGATGATAAAAGTGAGCTGCGTAAAAAGATGAAACGTGTTCAGTCAGATTACCGCCTTAAATTGCAAGATTATTATGCAGGTATTAGCTGCGGCGGCAACAGTTTAATTCGCACAGCCATGTTAAATGACGCAGTAGAAACCGGCACTTTAATGGTCAAAAAGATGCCTAAAAGTGACTTGAGCTCACCAGAGCAAGACGGTAAAACGGTTGTGGCTTGGGCCTCTGAAAATGGCTTAACGAGCTCACCGATTGTTGCGGTATTGAACGACCGTATATAACGGATACAGATAGATATATTGCTTTCGCGTGTTGGCAACCAGCTTTTATCAAGCCTTTTTGAACTGACGCAAGTAAAAAAACAATGCTAAATTTGGTTGTTTAACACGCACCATATAAAAAACGGGCCTCAATTGAGGCCCGTTTTTATTTGTGTTATTAATCACGCTCAAAACTAGGGATTTAGCGACATTTTCCCTTTGACTTCACGACCCATCACTTTATTCAAAGCGTCTTTAGCTTGCGCTAATGGGAGTGCTTCGTCTACCACCACTTTTACTTTACCTTGCACGTACCAGGTGAGTAATTCACGCATATTTTGTGCAAAATCTTGCGGCTGGTGCTGAGTGAATGAGCCCCAGAAAACGCCAATCACTGAGTACCCTTTTACCAAGGCCAAGTTCACTGGAAACTCAGGAATAGTACCACCAGCAAATCCAACCACTAACAAACGACCGTTCCAAGCCATACTGCGTGAGCAAGCATTGAATGCATCACCACCAACACACTCATAAACCACGTCTACGCCTTTGCCGTTGGTCACTTCTTTAATGGCCGTTTTAAGGTCCACTTCAGAGTAATTAATTAATATGTCGGCGCCATTTGCTTTAGCCATATCTAGTTTTTCTTGGGTGGAACAAACAGCGATAACAGTTGCCCCCATTTGCTTACCAATTTGTACTGCCGCTAAACCAGTACCGCCAGCGGCACCTGTAACTAATAATGTCTCACCTGGTTGAATATTCGCTCGCTGCTTTAATCCATGATGAGCTGTTGCGTGTGCCGTGACGAGTCCTGCTGCTTCATCAAAAGAAATTTCATCGGGTATAGGCATAACATGCGTTGCCGCGCACGCTACTTTTTCAGCGTAACCGCCAAGCATACATAGTGCGATAACACGTTGGCCAACTTTAAGGTGCTTCACGCCCTCACCTAGTTCAATGATAACGCCAGCCACTTCATTTCCTGGTATAAAAGGCACTTCGGGCTTCATTTGATACAGGCCCTGCACAATTAAGCCATCGGGAAAGTTTACCCCACAAGCCTTAATATCGACTACAACTTGCCCTTTACCAGCCTTAGGGTCGGCTACTTCTTTGTATTCTAAATTCTCTACGGGACCAAAAGCATTACAAACGATGGCTTTCATTATTCACTCCGTTATTTATCGCTGCGCCCCTATTACCAGAGGCGCGATTAAATTGTGATTATTGCAAGATCTTTAACGCGTACTGAGCCAAGGGCTGAACTAGTTTGCCAACTTGCAACGCTTGCTTGTTTGATGCATTACCGTCAACGGCGCGTTTTGCCACACCTTGCGCAATAGCACCTAACCTGAAAAAACTAAACGCTAAATAGAAGTTCCAATTATCGATTCCCTCAATACCAACCAATTTGCAATACTCAGCTACATATTCTTCTTCGCTGGGGATCCCCAATGCAGTCCTGTCAACATCCCCTAAACCTGTTGCTTTGCCAACGTTGTCAGGTAAGCGCAACTGCATACATTGGTAAGCTAAATCCGCGTAAGGATGGCCAAGCGTTGATAATTCCCAATCAAGCACGGCAATAATGTCAGATGAGTCTTTGGCAAACATCAGATTATCCATGCGATAATCACCATGGACCAATGAGACTTTGCCATCTTCTTCAGGGATATTTTTTTCAAGCCAACTAATAAGCTGGTCCATCTCTGGGATTTCATGGGTCTCAGATAGACGATATTGCTTGGTCCAGCGACTGATTTGCCGCTCAAAATAGTTACCTGGTTTACCGTAGTCCCCAAGGCCGACTTCGTCGACATTGACACTGTGCATCGTGGCCATGACTTTAGCCATATTTTGATACATGATGCTACGGGTTTTATTATCAGTGATTTCAGGTAAAGAGCTGTCCCAGTATACGTTTCCGTCCATAAACTCCATGACATAAAACATACTACCAATCACATCAACGTCTTCACAAAGATGATAAACCTTGGCTACCGGAACATCTGTATTCTCCAATGCCTTGATCACTCGGTATTCACGATCAACAGCATGGGCTGACTTTAACAATTTGCCCGGTGGTTGGCGACGCAGCACATAGGTTGCATTCGCAGTCTCTAGTTTGAAGGTGGGGTTTGACTGCCCACCCGCAAACTTAGTGGCCGTTACCGGACCACTAAAACCGGCAATATGTTCAGCTAAATAGGTGGCTAAGCGTTCTTCGTCTAACTGTTCTACACCGCTTTGCTTACTCATTGCTCATACTCCAATTATGCGTTGTAATCTTTGATAAGGTTACGCCCAAGTTGCATCATATGCACTTGGTCCGGACCATCTGCTAAGCGTATTGTACGTGCATACGCATAGCTTCCTGCCAAAATAAAGTCTTGGCTAGTACCTGCTGCACCATGCATTTGAATGGCTTCATCGATAACCTTGCACGCCATAGTTGGTGCAACAATTTTGATTGCGGCAATGATATCTCGTGCGACTTTATTGCCGTAACGATCCATCTTGTCAGCAGCTTTAAGCGTTAATAGACGCGCTTGTTCAATTTCACAGTACATTTTCGCTATGCTTTCTCGCACAGATTGCTGTTTGCTCAGTGGCTGACCAAAAGCTACCCGTGATTCAACTCGTTCGCAGGCTAAATCTAGCGCACGTTGGGCACAACCAATCAAACGCATACAGTGGTGAATCCGTCCTGGGCCTAAGCGACCTTGAGCAATTTCAAAACCTTTACCTTCACCAACTAATAAACTTGAGGCAGGTACACGAACATTTTCAAACAACACTTCTGCGTGTCCGACAGGTTCGTCATAAAAGCCCATTGCACTTAAAGGACGTACAATCGTCACACCTTTTGTATCGATAGGCACAAGCACTTGTGATTGCTGTTCATGTCGCGGAGCAGATGGATCTGTCTTACCCATAACTACCAGTATCTTGCAATCTTCGTTCATAGCACCGCTGGTATACCATTTACGTCCGTTTATAACGTATTCATCACCTTCACGTACAATAGAGGTTTCAATATTGGTAGCATCTGAAGATGCAACAGCGGGTTCAGTCATGGCAAAACCTGAACGTACTTTGCCTTCAAGCAGTGGCTCTAACCACTTTTTCTTGTCCGCTTCAGATCCATATCGAGCCAATACTTCCATATTGCCTGTATCGGGTGCACTGCAGTTGAACACTTCAGAGCTCCACATCACACGACCCATAATTTCGCATAAAGGCGCATACTCTAGGTTGTTCAAACCTGCACCGTAAGGCAGATACTCTTCAGGTAAGAATAGATTCCACAAACCTGCGGCCTTCGCTTTCTCTTTTAACTCTTCTATTAATGGTAACGTTTTCCAACGTATATCTGGATTAGCGCTGGCAGCTTGCACGTCGGCTAAATATTGTTTTTCATTTGGGTAAATGTGCTCATCCATAAAGGCTTCTAAACGAGCAATAAGATCTTGTGTTTTCTCTGAATAATCGAAGTTCATAGTATTTTATTCCATTTAACTAAACGTGACTGCACCAACACGCTCGGGTATATCGAGATGCGGTACATTATTGAAGCTACTTAACCGCACAGTATCGCGATTAAAGAAGAAATGACTGTAACTGGCGTTACGAACTTGCATGTTGAGTTCGATTACATGCTTGGCATCAAGCTCAAGTACTATGCTCATTAACATGGAAATAGCCCCTCCTGAACTGACCAAAAGAATGGGTTTGTCATGAGTCTCCTTGCGCATTGCACTGAGCACGGCAAAGACTCGCTGACGAAACTCTCCCCACGTTTCTTTCAACATGCTGGGGTCTAACTGTTCATTGGACCAAGCTCCCATCGCTTTTTTAAGCAATCGGTAAAACTCCGCCGGTGGCGCACCTTTTTGCACAGCGTCCTTGGGATGATCTGTTAAATAAGCGGTAGCAATATTTTGAAAATCAAACTCATTTAATCCGGTATGGGTTACCGTATCCAAATGAGTATTCAAGCCACGAAGAATACCGCTGGCCGTTTCTTTATGGCGAACCATTTCACCTAACCACAATTGGCTAAACTCAAGATTACGCTCAGCGAGATACTCACCCAACCAGTCGGACTGCTGATGGCCTAGTGGGCTCAACTTGTCGTAATTATCTGCACCGAAAGATGCTTGTCCGTGACGTACAATATAAAACTCTGACATGTAACCACCTCAGTTTAAATCTGAAAATGATAGTAGAGACAAAGCTACTATTAGTTTAATTGATTATTTTAATGGTTTTGTATTGATTAACATTATGTCTCTAATAAAGGTATGGGTGACGAGGGTTGCGCGCTATTAATAACCACAGAAAAGTAATTAACATTTTACTAACGTAGCATTTACTTTTAATTATAAAACTTGCACTCTTATGCTCATCCGACTAGTTGCATTATTTGCAATGTGTTGGGTTCCGTAGCCCTTACTGATGTCAAAATTCAAATAATAAAATGTAAGGGCCTCAGCTAACACATGAAGAGAAGTATAATAATGCCCAAGTTACCCAATCGTTTAAAACGTACCCCATTAGCTTCATTAATTACCTTGAGTCTTGCCCTTAATAGTGGATTTTCTTTAGCTCAAGAGAAAACGCCTGAAGAAAAGGGATTAGAAACTATCACTGTGACCGCGCAAAAACGTGCGCAAAATCTTCAAGAAGTGCCTGTGTCGGTTACCGCCTTTAATGGCGAAGCGATGGCTGAAGCGGTGATAAAAGATATGTATGACCTGCAAACCAATGTGCCGGGCTTAGGTGCATTTCAGAGTCAAAGTGCCACCAACTCCAGTTTCTCGATTCGAGGTGTGGGCACATCTTCACAAAACTTTGGTTTAGAATCATCGGTAGGCTTATACGTTGACGGCGTTTATAGAGCGCGCCAAAACTCAATGATTAATAACTTGGTGGACGTTGCTGCGGTTGAAGTGTTGCGCGGACCTCAAGGTACATTATTCGGTAAAAACACCCCCTCAGGAGCCATTTTAATATCGACTGTAGCACCAAGTCATGGCGGCGGTGACGGCTTTGTTGAGGCGACAGTAGGTAATTACGGCTTGGTGAATTTATCCGGGGCAATGTCTGTATCAGCAATTGACGATGTGTTGGCATTTCGCGCCACTGGCTTCTCGAGTAATCGTGATGGCACCATCAGCGATGTTAACTTAGGTGAAGATACCTTGAACGACCGGGATCGTTTTGGCGGTCGCTTACAAGCGCTTTATACGCCAAATGAAGATATGTCTTTACGGATTATTGCTGATTATGCCGAAATTGACGAAATATGCTGCGGTGCACCAGTGCAATTGAGCAATTTTGAAGCCAACGAAATACCGGGTAAATTTGGCACTGACGCCGCAATTGACCAACTAGGAGGCACTCGCTTCCCAGGTGGCGAGGCATTCTTCGACCGAGAAGTAGCGGTATCGTTTTTACCTGTAGCGACGATGAAAGACCGAGGGATCTCTGCTGAATTTGATTGGGACTTAGATGAAAACTATACCTTTGTTTCTATATCAGCCTATCGCTCATTCGATTCGTACGACAATATCGATAGTGACTTCACCGATGCAGATTTATTTGGTACCAGTAACGATTCACAACAAAACTCGTTTTCACAAGAATTTCGTTTAGATTACACCAGCGAAGATCTTAACTTTATTCTGGGTGCCTACTACTTTACCCAAGACCTAGATCTTGAATACAGCTTATACACAGATACTATTTTTGATGGTTTTGCGCTTGGGGTACTAGGCCAGAATGTTGATGCATTAACAGGCGTAGAGGGCTCATTTAGTAGCTTATTAGGGGGTATCGATGGTTTGGCTTCATTGGGACTTATTGCTCCACGAGCAGCGGGGGCACCTGCTGGAACTGGCTTTAACCATGTTGCGGAACAGGAACACAAGAGCTATGCAATATTTGGACAGTTCGATTATAAATTAAGCGATGAGTTTACCCTTACAGCTGGTTTGCGTTTCACCAAAGAGAAAAAAGATTTATTAACAGTATTTACCGAGGTAGGACCGGACATTAACGGTTTAGCAGATAACACCCCTGTTGATTTAGTAGCTGCATTAACCACAGCAGGCGGTATAGCGGCAGGTGCCATTGATTTGACCACTGCGGCAGGTCAAGCTACGTTGGTTAATTTTCAAGGGTTTAGTGAAGCAGGCTGGGCTTTCCCCCTACTTGGCACCACCACCAGTCCACGAAGTAATATTCAAGAAAGCTTAAGTGATGATCAAATTAGCGGCACGCTAAAACTCAGTTATCAGGCTGATAGCGATACCTTATTATACGCATCATATGGCAATGGCTATAAATCTGGTGGAACTAACACCGACCGTATTGCCGTTGGTTTCAATCCGATTTTTGAAGCTGAAACATCTCAATCGTTTGAACTCGGAATTAAGAAGGATTTCCGCGAGCAAAACTTGCGTGTCAATGCAGCAGCACACTACACCACTGTAGATGATTTTCAGGCGAACACGTTTACTGGCAATGGTTTTAATCTACAAAACGCCGGTGATTATGAAATATCAGGTATGGAGCTAGAAGCAACATGGTTGCCAGTTGAATCGGTCGAAGTACATTTGGGTTATGCCTTGGTTAATGCGGAATATAAAACCTTTGAAGCCGGAAACTGCTGGACCGCTTATACATGGCACACAGGTATTGACGACCCAGGCAGGGTCAATCCTGATGATAATTTCTGTGATCGTTCAGGAGATCGCCCAGGAGGAGAACCAGAAAACTATGCAGTGTTGAGTGTAAAGAAAGACTTCGAATTAAGTGATAGCATCTACGCTTACATTCAAGGTGAATTTAGTTACACAGGCGATGTTATCCTCGATGGCAGTAACGACCCATATGCGGTTCAAGACTCTTATAATATCCTGAATCTACGTTTATTTATGAATTTCACTGAATACGATATGGACGTTATTTTATGGGGCCGTAATGTGCTGGATGAAGAGTACATTAACCGTACAAACTTCAACACGCCTTTACAAGAGGGTAAACTTAACGCTTATATGGCTGAGCCTGCTACCTATGGCATTACACTGAAAAAACGCTTCTAAATAAGACGCTAAAATAAACAGCCGACTCAGGTCGGCTTTTTATTGCCTATTTTTCGGTTATCAAGTTAGATATCGACTTGTTATCATTGCTGCATATTCTGTGTTTGAAGTTTTTAAGGAAGCGTTGTGAATTTATTGATGTTAAGCAGCTCCAGAGCGGGCGAAGAAGAATATCTAGCCCATGCTAGGCAGATGATAGAAAGCCACTTGGCGGATTGCAAAAATATCGTTTTTATTTCTTATGCTGGCGTGACTATCAACTGGCCGAGATACACGGCGAAAGTGCAGGCAGCACTTCCTAAATTAGGTATTAGCGGCATTGAAGCACACGAAGATCGCCATGCGGCCTTAGCCCAAGCCGACGCCATTATGGTCGGTGGCGGCAATACCTTTAATCTATTGCACCAGTTATATAGCAATAACTTAATTGAATGCATTCAAGAACAAGTAAGTAAAGGCAAGCCTTATGTAGGCTGGAGTGCTGGAGCAAACATATGTGGTAATTCAATCCGTACCACCAATGATATGCCGATAGTATTTCCACCTTCATTTAATGCATTAAATCTGGTGCCTTTTCAGCTCAATCCTCATTACAGTGATTACCAACCACCTGGACATAACGGCGAAACTCGCGCCCAGCGCATAGCAGAGTTTTGTGTTCTCAATCCAACTATGCCTGTAATTGGTTTAAGAGAAGGCACTGCCCTTTTGCGCCAAGGGGATACCTTAACCTTACAAGGAGATTTACCAGCAGTGGTATTTGCAAAGGGTAGCCAAAACACGATTGTGCCCGGCCAAGATTTGAGTGCCTACCTCACACCAGAATAAGCAACATATATCTAACTAAGGTAAGCTTGGAACCTTGGGGTATTCGTTATCGTAAACTATACATAATACGAATATACAGTACAGGTGAAAGGCGCTTGTAATCCTTTGCTGTCACCCCCACATGTCTTTCATCAGTTGTATTTAAGGACATTTATCCATGACAGCCTCGACACCTTTTTCCATTTTAGATTTGGTTCCCATCGCACAAGGACACAGCATCTCACAAACGTTAGAAAACAGCCGGCAACTGGCTGTTCATGCTGAAAAATTAGGCTATAACCGAGTTTGGTTGGCAGAGCACCATGGCATGCGCGGTGTAGGTAGCTCAGCCACAGCCGTTGTGTTGGGTCATATCGGTGCAGCCACCCAAAAAATACGCATCGGCTCCGGTGGCATCATGTTACCGAATCACTCGCCTTTAATTATCGCTGAACAATTCGGTACCTTGGCTGCCCTTTTTCCTGACAGAGTTGACTTAGGTTTAGGGCGTGCTCCCGGCACTGATATGGCTACAGCCAGAGCGCTTAGACGCAATATGCAAGCGGGTGTTGAGGATTACCCGAATGATGTGCGTACATTACAAAGCTATTTAGGCACGCCTAGTGCTGAGCAGACTATACTCGCTGTGCCAGGTAACGACAGCCACGTGCCAATTTGGTTACTTGGCTCAAGTTTATATAGCGCACAATTAGCAGCGCAGTTCGGACTGCCCTACTCTTTTGCCTCACATTTTGCCCCTGATGCATTGTTCGATGCGCTCAATATCTATCGCAGTCAGTTTAAACCCTCTGCTCAATTAGCCCAGCCTTACACTATGGCTGGCGTAATGGCAGTGATTGCCGATACAGATGATGAAGCTAAATATTTGTACACCTCGCTTCAGCAGCAATTTGCCAACCTACGACGAGGAGCGAACAAGCCTTTCGCAAGACCAGTAGATGATATTAATGCGGTGTGCAGCCCGGCAGAACTGTCAATGATTGAACATACGTTGCAGTACGCCATTGTTGGTTCGCCCGAAACGGCTCATAGCCAATTGGCTCGCTTTATTCAAAATAGTCAGGTTGATGAAGTGATATTTTCATTTCCGATACATGATCAAAAAGCGCGTTTACACAGCATCAATCTGCTGGCTGACAGCAAAAAAATGCTCAAGGCATCTTAAAAACTCAGGTGATTTAGTGTTGTTATGGTGTTTGTAAAAACACTAAAAGCTGACTTAACACTTTGATTTTTTAAGAATGAATCTGAAAAGTCGGTCACTAGGAGTAGTGACAGTATTAAGCATAGTTGAGAAAACAACATGAATATCAAACCTACCCCGTTACAGTTCGCTTTATGGGGAATAATACTAACAGCTCTTGTCTGTTCAAAGGTGCAAGCGAGCCAAGACGAGAAAACCCTTGAAGTGGCGGTTGGCTGGAGCAAACCGCCGTATGTGAATTCTACCGATGACAGCGGTTTTGAGTTAGATTTAGCGCGGAAAATATTCGCCCGTATGGGCTATAAGTTCAAACCTATTTACGTGCCTTATGGGCGTTCGGTTGGTTTGTTAATGCGTGGCCGCGTGGATGCGGCACTCACGTTAACGAAGAACTTGGCTACTGACCAAGTACAGTTGACTGACAATTACATTCAATATCAAAATGTTGCCATAAGCTTACGATCTCAAAACGTGACCATCGAACGACCAAAAGATCTTAATCACTTTGCCATTGCGGCCTATCAAACTGCTTCAAAGAATTTAGGCGCTGAATATGCTCTAGCTGCTAAGCAAGCGCCATTATATATAGAGCTACCTGATCAAAAAAAGCAAGTTGCTATGCTGCTAAACGGCCATGTGTCAGTCGTAGTGATGGATGTCAATATATTCAACGATCTGCAGGCCACAATGGAGCCTAAAGCGAGCAGAAAAGCCGTGACTATCCATAATATATTTCCCCCCAATTCTTACCAAGTTGGTTTTTTACAATCCGACCTTAAAAATCAGTTTAACCACGCATTAAAAGACTATCTAGAATCTCAAGATCACGCACAACTGGTTAAAAAATATCGAATATTCAACAAACACGCAGAATTAAATGACCTTTAGCTTAACGCGACCAGCTATTTACAATATGCTAGGTAAAATTGACTAACCATATGCAATTAAATCGCATAGAGTATTCGGCAATTTGACGTTTAAAAAGCGCCAAAACCATAAAAACCGCGTCTTGTACCATTTAAACTCACAAGAATTAAAACCCTTTAAAAATTGGCAAAATTATTGCTAATTGCTATCGATACTTAAATGCTAATTAAATTCAAGCTTGCACGGTATAATTGCGCTATCACGCCATTCACCATGCGGTGGTAAATGATAAGTGCTTTTATTTACGCTGTGCTTTACCCGTCTATTCAAGGAATTACCATGTTTCGAACACCTTCCCTCTCCAGTGCTATGTTGATATTGTCAGTCCTAGGACTTAGCGCCTGCTCTGACAGTTCAAAACTTGACCCGGCAATAACATTTGGTAGCGACCCAACATTAGTTGAGCCGAATGCCTCACTGATCCCCAATGTAAATATAGCAAATGCTGTTGGTTGGCCACAGGATGAAAAACCCACAGCGCCCTCTGCATCAATGCAGGTGAATCGCTTCGCACAAGATTTAGATCATCCAAGATGGCTATACACCTTACCCAATGGTGATGTACTTGTGGCAGAAAGTAATAAGCCACAAAAACATGATGAAGACGGTGGCTTAAAGCAGTGGGTAACTAAAAAAGTGATGTCTAAAGCAGGTGCAGGTACCCCAAGCGCTGATCGCATAACGTTACTGCGGGACGCCGATAAAGACGGCGTTGCCGAAACCAAGACGACCTTTTTGGAAAACCTACACTCTCCTTTTGGTATGGCATTGGTGGGCAACACACTTTATGTGGCCAATACCGACGCCATTGTGAGTTTCCCTTATCAGCAAGGGCAAACCGAGATTACCAAGGCGCCCACAGAGCTAGTAAAATTACCCGCAGGAAAGCTGAACCATCATTGGACTAAAAATATTATTGCCAGTAAAGACGGTAGCAAACTTTATGCGTCTATCGGCTCTAACAGTAACATTGCCGAAAATGGTTTTGACGCAGAACTAGGTCGCGCTGCGATCTGGGAGATTGATATAGCAACTGCTAAGCATAGAACATTCGCTTCTGGGTTGCGTAATCCCGTTGGCATGACTTGGTCAGGCGATACTCTCTGGACAGTCGTTAATGAGCGTGACGAACTCGGAAATGATCTTGTGCCTGATTATATGACATCAGTACTTGAAAACGGTTTTTATGGCTGGCCTTACAGTTACTATGGGCAAAATGTAGACACCCGTGTTGAGCAACGTGAACCAGAATTAGTCGAGCGTGCCATCAAGCCAGACTACGCTCTAGGCGCACATACGGCATCACTGGGTTTGCTTTACACCCAAGGAACGAATGCATTAAATGGATTAGGTGAAGGTATGTTTATCGGCCAGCACGGATCTTGGAATCGCACCCCAAAAGCAGGATATAAGGTAATTTTCGTACCATTTAAAAATCATCAGCCTATGGGCAAACCGGTTGATATTCTAACTGATTTTTTGAGTAAAGATGATGAAGCCCAGGGTCGTCCAGTCGGCTTAGCATTAGACCATAGCGGAAACCTATTGGTTGCTGATGACGTAGGCAATATTATTTGGCGAGTGTCCCCTAGCAATACCAATATCACTCACAATCTGAATTAATCCAGCAAGTTTGCTCAATTAACCAGATAATAAAGAACAAGACATTGCAGCGAGCGTAGCTGAAATGTCTTTTCTTTTCTGTTCTCTTTTTTGGCATTGATCATTCTGAGTTAACAACGGTTTTTCATACCTTGAATGGAACATGCGTTTGGTTGGACAATTTAATGGCTGGTGAGCAATAATCAGATATGTTCTACGGCTGTAAATATCAATGTAAGTTATTCTCTAGTAAATTAGTTAGCCATAAAAGGACGATAAAACGATCGTGGAGGTTTTAACAATGAAGTAATGGGTATTGAACGTAATACAGCACAGAATATCCCGTCTTATATATGCAAGATTTCCCCGCAGACTTAGTGACCTAGCATCAAATTTTCTCACAAATGATCGCTCTAAAAATCAGCCAGGATACGAATTAAATCCATCAAACTTTTAAGCTAACGAAATGCAGTGTATAAATTCATCACGTTAGACAACTCTAAAACCTTTTTTCTAGATTCGTTGTCAATCAAAGTGTCATTAACATAGTGCTCAAGTATCCCGTTCATTTCTTTTAAATGAGGTATCAAAAGCTCTTTGTCTTTTGCTTTAACGTTATAATGATTAATGGTTCTTAGTAGCTTTATTGAAGCACTATTAAGACTGTTATTTTGTCTTGGTGTCGGATTGTCATGTGGTGTAGATAACCCTAACTTCTGTATGACTTCTTGCACTACATCGCCATCATATTTAAACGCTAAAACGCTTTTTTCACCAAACAAGGTTTGGCATTCACTGACAAAATCCTGATAGTTTAAATGTTGTGAAAACCATTGGATATTCAACATCTCAGCAAAAGATAAATCTTTGCCGTAACATGGGTTGCTCTGTACCTGAGGGTTACGAATACATTGTTTATAAAAGCTTTCGATAAACCCCAGTGGCTCACGAAACCAAACCCATACTTCGACATTAAAAAGTTCATTCAATGCACATAAAACATCCTTTGACTCATTAGGAAAATCCCACCAGTAATTATATATGCCCTCAGAAGACAGAATAATAGTATGGGTGTCGTTTTTGACTTGCGAAATGATGTTCTTAAAATTTGCCAGAAAATTTTCCACATGAGTAGTCACTAAATTCTTCTCAAACCATTGATGCCTTGGCGCAGTGGGATTAGCCGATTGTTCAAGGTTATGTGGATAAAGGATCCCTTTGCCTCTGAGCTTGCGTTGTTTTTTATTAAGATAGGTTTGTAAACTTGTGGTACCCGTTTTAGGTGTGCCAGCATGAATAATTAGCTTTAGTTTCTGCCTCTTGCGTTGCGCTAGGGATGGCGCGAAAGGTTTAAGTTGCTCAGCCAATTCGTTAGCAAAATGAATAGTTGTTATTTCCATTTCGATATATAAAAACCTATAATAATATTTAGAAAAAAGTAACTTTATTCCAACCTGCTATTGATAGCGAATATAGAATCGGTCAGCCACAAACATAGCACCTTAAGCTCAGTCCCTCTCTCAACTAATTCAATTAACAGCCCTTACGATTAGATATTTACTCATTTACTAGTTTACGTAAATACTTGTAATTCCACCTGATATCTAAAGCATTCATCTTCGAAATCACTTGGTTAAAAGACGTTTCATCAACATATGTTTATATTTTTTTGGCGACAAAGTTGTTTAGCAACGCAGCATTGGTTGGGTATTTCTCAAGTAGCTCAGCAAGTTTTTTAGCGCTATCAACAGGTTTGAGATGAGTCAATCCCCTTCGCAGCACTCTAACTTTTTCTAGATCGTTCGAACTGCGCAGTAGCTCTTCACGGCGTGTACTACTTTTGGCAATATCTAGCGCAGGGAAAATACGCTGATCTGAGACTTCCCGAGATAAAACGATTTCCATATTGCCCGTGCCCTTGAACTCCTCAAAAATCACTTGGTCCATCCGGCTTCCGGTATCCGATAGTATGGTTGCTAAAATAGTAAGCGACCCACCATTTTCAATTTTTCTAGCGGCACCAAACAGTTTTCGCGGTATTTCCATTGCTCTAGCATCAATGCCGCCAGACATGATGCGCCCGCTACTTTTTCGCTCTGCATTATGTACACGCGTAAGTCTTGTGAGAGAGTCAATGACAATCATTACATCATGACCTTCGCCAGCTTCACGACGAGCTTTATTTAATAAGTTATTGGCCATCCGCACGTGCTGATCGTAGCTTTCATCCGAGGATGATGCATGCACTTCAGCTGGCACGCTGCGTTTGAAATCAGTGACCTCTTCCGGCCGTTCGTCAATCAGCAAGGCATAAAGCTTTATCTCGGGATACGCTTTGCCCACCGCTTGGCAAATATGTTTTAACAAGGTTGTTTTTCCGCAGCCCGGTGGAGCAACAATCAAGCCGCGTTGACCCATTCCAATTGGTGTAATCAGATCCATCGCTCGCGTGCTAGGTTGCTCAGACCCTAACTCTAGCTGGATCCATTGATTAGGATTGATGGCTACACCATTAGTAAAACGTTTTTGCGGGTCAACATAAGGAGTATCCTTGACCTCGTTAACTGCCTTATCTGCTTGTTGAGTATCTTTATTTTTTTTCAACTTAAGAGATAATATTTTTCTTGTCATGATATCGGTTTAAAGCCCTTGATAATAATGCCGCTTATTATGACACCCATAATAAAAAAGTGGTGCGTTAAATCCACAGTATCAATGCTGATTTATTTAATTTAAGAATTCTAGCTGGTGAAACACGAATAGATTTGCCGTTTAGAGCGCTTATCATGATGCAATCCCCCCATATAGTCATCTCTGCCAAACGTATCATATCGAAGTATCCAATATTGACTTGAGGCGCCCAATTTTTCTATATTAAGAGATACTCACCTGGACAATTTATTTGGTACCCCATATTTTTGAAACAGCTCCGTTCGAACCAAGCCCTCCCACAATAAGTGCAACGCCCCCTCCGCAGAAAAAAAATATCACAGGTATAAGTGAACCAACCCCACCAATGAAGTTGGCCGCCGTCGCCGAAACGAACGAAAGAATGAGGAATAAGGCACCTACAACATTCAAGGCGACTCGGTGAGACTTTTTATAATTTGTCGGTGCTTCATCAGGCTCGAAAAACCGCAGTATAGGCCAACATATTCTTATTAATAAGTTTTTCATAAAATCTCGTTTCGTAACTGATAACTACACTATAATCTGTGTCATCACATAGGACTTATCTTTAAAAAATTCCCTTATAAATTTAAGCGGAAACATTAACATAGACAAGTATGGTGCACTCAAATGCCATTGTTTCAATATTAGACGCAACAAAATAACTAAAGGATAAAAGCACCATGCATGATATTGATATATTACATGATTTACACTAAAAGCAATGCTTCAATTTTTATGCTTAGCGACTAACACATTTAACAGGTGTAACTGCCTAACTCTCTAAACAGCCCATACATATTTAAAACACAAATCTTCAGCGAAAAAATCTTTCTTGGTAAATAAATTTAAAATTCGTCAATAAGGCTCTAGTTAACGGCTACGTAGCACGCAAACTGATCAATTTGGGCAATGCGCTAAAGTAAGGCATAATTATTAGACTCAGCCTAAGCAACATAACCGAAAAGGAGAAAGGATATAAGTGAATAAAATCAAGCTCACCCAAGACGAAAACCTTTCCATAAAAGTTAGTTATCAGTTGTTGCCTAGTGACCAGCAGCGACTCGATCTGTACTTCTCCCTACCTGACGAAATGGGCATTAGCCCCAAAACGTTAGCAGAAGAGCATTATTTTCATAATAGTATCCAAAGCAATAGTGCTTATTACTCAGATCAACTGCATGTACCTTTAGTTCGAAGTCGTTTTATTAGCCAACAAAAAGGCGAGCAAAGTGATTATCGCTTGAACCTTAATTTATTTTCTTATCAAATTCGTACTGCATTAGACACGGATATAAAACAAACCATTAAGCTTAAAGAAAGCAAAGATTTTTATCCCCATGCCATAGAGTTAGCAGAACAAATTTCAGGGCTGTTAAAGAAGCTAAGAAGATATACCCCCCCTGATCAAAAACTCAGGGCATATTTTGAAAATGCTGATAATTACCTCAGTTGGCAAGTGGAGCAATCATTTTTAAAGCTGCTATCGAGAGCGCCTAAAAGCAGTGATTTTACAAGTGAAAGAAATTTTTTGTTTGCCCTGTGTCGCAGTGAAAATGAGTATCGAGAAGAAAACCAATATAATTCACAAGTCACCCTGTCTGACCCGAATCGCATCACCAATAAAATGCGATTACTTCAACGCTTAATCGAATATGGTGTGGTATTTCAAAAAGAAATTAAAAACCTCAATAGCAATTTAAACCGTATTGTACGTGGTACCGTCACGGCAATTATTATGGCTTTTGTTATGGTGCTTGTGTTAAACGCTCGGACTAACTTTACAGAAGTGACTATTGCATTAGTCGGTATGTTGGGCATCGTATACGGGTTAAGGGAAATATTTAAGGACGATATTACACGTATCATTTGGCGTCTTATTCAAAAAGGTCTGCCAAAATGGAAAATCATATATCGCCATAGCGTCAATAAAAGTCGAGTTGCGAGTCAAACAATTTGGCTTGAATACATTCGCAATAAAGATTTGCCCCAACGAGTAGATAAATTATTTCAAACTCGAAGACAACAGAATAAACAAGCTGCACAATTACTGCATTTTCGCAGCGACACAAAAGTTAATGCTAAAAGTTTTTTACCTGGTTACGATGCGATTCAACAACGTATTTATTTTAATTTAACTCCCTTTATCCGTTTTTTAAAAAAAGGAGAAGGTCGTTTATATTCACTCGATAGCAGTAAAATAACCAAACAAGCTGTTGAGCGGCGCTACCAAATAAACGTAGTTTTAATGCACACAGATAAGCAACACCAACGACAAACGCAGCGCTTTAAAATTACCTTAAATCGCTCTAACATTATTAATATTGAAGCTATAACGTCAGTTGAGGATAAGCATACATAATTAATATATCTTTGATCTTCCTATCATTAACATGACAGCCATAACACCTGCTTATTTAGCATCGGTTAAAGAATTCACAGGAATCTGACTAGAGAACGACTGGTCAGTATGCCATTTAGGTTACTGCTTGCCTTAAATTAAAGGTTAAAGAGAATTCTAGGCATGCCAACTCTCACCTGCCGTCTTTATACAAATTTTTGAAGCTTTGCGCATTTGCGCCTATTCTTGATTGGTCACCTTAACTATGCCATTTAAATTGGCGAGGTTGACTCAGTGGCCGAAGTTCAAGAATAAGTGAAGCGTGTAATCAATCGGCTGCGCTAAGGCACTTAGACAGCCGTTGGTTTTTTAGTTAGTTGGTTATTTAGCTTCTTTCTTCCACTTCACTAACTTCTGTATATTCCCCATCGAAGTAGCTATCAAGTAACACGCTTGCAGGTAACCCTTGCTGTGAAATTCTTCGAGCACTGGTCCAGTTAAAGCCTTGAGCTTAGTTTCATTTATATTGTAAAGCCCATCGAAACGCTTCTGTTGTCCGTCAGCGAGCGTAATAGTTAATTGAACCTGTTCAATTAACTCATGCTCTAGCAATGCATTGATAAAGACCTCTGTTCGATTATTTCCGGACATTAACTGGCCTAGTAAATCCAGCATTTCGTTAAGGTAATCTGTTGCGTTACCTTGGTCGTCGAATAAACGCTCCCCTTGCTCTTTATTGACCCTTGGACTGTCCATATCTAAGGTCAATACGGTATTGTCACTATTGGGCTTTGCGCCATCTTCAGTTACACCAACAATGAAAGGCTGGCGTCTCAAGTGAATGGGTACGTAATGCGTTCGCCATTCATTGTTCTGTAAAAAAAGATTCTCTGCGGCTTCAAAACCCGTTAACACATTTAAACCAAATTGACCGTTACTGTTGTCTTTTAAAAAACAGATTGGATAAGCGATTGCTAGCGCCCGAACTTCGTCAGCAATAACTGGGATGAAATGCACGTTTTCACCGAACTGAATACCTCTGTCAGTGATAACACGGGTATCGCTATGGTGCTTAAAATCGAGTAATACAGGCTGGGCCAAAGTCGCCTCCTTGGTGTTTTAATTGAGTCTATTTATCTTTAAACTTGTGAATCGCAACGCTTATCTTATTACACTTTTTGCAAACCATACCGATGAATTTTGTTAAGTAAGGAACGTTTAGTCGACAGATGATTCAACATTTGCTCAGTTTGCTGACTATTCTTCATTTTCAAACTGCGCGTCTTTTACAAGTAATTATCCGAGAACGACATAGCACTGTCCGGGGTGGTTGATATTTCCACAACGTTAGCTGAGCTTGCAGACGCTGAGGGATAGTAGTCCAAATAGGTAAAGACGTAGACTACTTCTCAGTAGATGAAGAAGTAGTAGTAAGCCCACTTGAGCACCAAGACTTCCATAACGGTTGGAGACAAAGCGGATTTGGCGGTGAAGGCGGTAAGTTTGGTCTTGGGCAATGTCTTGAAAATAAAACGCCTCTAACAACCTGAGGTCGTATATTCAATGGTAGGTGATAAACCCACGCTAACCGCTCTGTAATATATTAAATAACAATTTGTAGCGACGATTGGCACTTGATTAACATATGCGCCAGACGTATGCGTAAGTGACGCAAAGGTGAGGTAAACTTTTGTTCGCTGGTAGTCTGTAGACCATATCCAGTCTGTTTCAAAACTATCACTCATGGCTTTAGAAATCCCATTATTGCGAGAGCCACTAGGGTATCCGTATCTCGTTTCTATATCCGATACCCCATCTCCATTTAAGTCAACTTCACCTAGTTCCGAGTTATTAAGTCCTTGAATTGCCGCTTTGGCGTACACTAACTTCCCAGCAGACTGCATAGCACCACCCACAGATTTTAATACTGCCGCATTAGCATCACCACTCAAATCAAGAAATTTAGGTGCAGCCGTTACCGCTAAAGTGCCTAATATGACAATAACAATAATCAACTCAATTAAGGTGAACCCAGTTTGTCTATTTAATGTAGGGGCTTTGAGCATATTCATCGTGTTTATTTAATAATCCGTTTTTTTTGCGCAGACTTTTTAATAAAGCAAATACTGCACAGCAATCATAAACTTGAATAATAGGATTATAGTAGAAATGCGCTTGATAAAAATATACCACATAGGTATATAAATCGATAAAAACAGACACGTTAAAATTTCAGATAATATAATTCTATCATCTGATCGCAAGGTAGCTTAGAGCCTGTTTCTTTTTATAAAATGGTATTTGTTAACATATCAATTCAACGGAAAATAAACAGCAATCAATGTTAAGGGAAATCCAAGAAGCGAACTTTTTTCGCCTCTATTCATTAACTTACCGCTATTTTAATTTTACCCAGTTTTCTTATCCTTAAATGTCGCGCTGAACGCATTAGCAAGGTCGGCAATTAGGTCGTCAGGATGTTCTAAACCAATTGATAAACGAATGAGACCTTCGGTAACGCCAAATTTATCCCGTAATTGAGCAGACACCCCTGAATGAGTTGTACTGCTTGGGTGGCATACCAAGCTTTCAGTCCCCCCAAGGCTAACGGCTGATTTAAAAATAGACAGATTATTGATTAAACAAAATGCCTTTGACTTTGCTACGTTCAGTACGAAAGAGAATGTCGAGCTAGGGCCTGAACATTGGCGCTTATAGACTGCTTGATAGGCTTTATCTTCGATAAAGTCAGGGTGCAGGATTTTAGCTGAGATATAAGCATTGTTCGCGAGCCAATGTGCCACTTTACGGCCGCTGTCGGCGGCGCGTTCCATTCGAATACTTAAGGTTTCCAGTGAGCGCGATATCATCCAGCTTGTGTGTGGGTCTAGGTTGAGTCCCAGTGCGCCGCGAGTAGCACGAACTGGACGCAGCATTTCACGACTACCGCATACAGCGCCAGCGACAAGATCACTGTGCCCCCCCACGTATTTCGTTAGTGAGTACATGGCTATATTAATGCCTTGAGGTACCACTTGTTGGAAAACGGGCCCCATAAGAGTGTTATCGCAAACACTGATTGGGCGGTGACCAGTTTCCATTTTGATTATGTCCAAAACGCGGTTAAGTGCTTCGAAATCAACAAGCGCGTTTGTCGGATTCGCCGGTGATTCAACAAAGACCATAGCTACCCGACCTTTTTTACCCGCTTCACGTAACGAGCTAAGCATTCCGGCCTCGTCCAGACCATCGTGAAACTCGCCAGTCTGAATATTAAACTCAGGTAAGAATTTTCGGATAAGCGTTTCAGTGCCGCCATAAAGAGGAGCACTTTGCACAATCACATCACCAGGGCGCAAGTAGGCGAGCAGTATGGCGCTGATGGCGCCCATCCCGCTGGAGCAAACGACCGCACATTCAGCGCCCTCGAACACAGATAGGCGGTCTTCGACAATTTCCACATTTGGGTGGTTGAAACGGCTGTAAATTAGTCCGCCCACGCTGCCTTGTGGCGCAGGCTTACGGCCAGCCATAATGTTGAAAAACTCTTCCCCCTCTTCCGGTGTTTGGTAGGCAAAGGTCGACGTCAAGAAAACCGGAGGCTTAACCGAACCTTGTGATAGTTGCGGATCGTAACCGTAGGACATCATCATAGTTTCAGGCTTAAGTACGTGATCACCGATTTTGTTTTTTTTGTAGTTTGTATCGTTCGCCATAGTCTTTTATTCCTGTAATAGATATTGTATTAATCGTTGCTGTTCGTCACGTCTGCATTGTCTCAGTTGCACGCTAAAACAACCTTTGAACACCGAGGTTAATGCGCTACATCGTCACGCCGCATCACAGCGAAAAGGGCAATAAAAATCAATTTTCGCAAAAGAATATCATACTATTTATCCCGCCTAGGGGCTTTACGCATAGGTTACAATATAGCGCAGGCAGTCACAGGCATAATGCGGTTAAACATAAAGGGTTGCGTGAGGTTGTATTAATGCTAAAAGAGTTTCATGGTAGAAAAGCAACAATGCAACACCGATTAACTCTAGCGCCATAATTAGCCACTCCTATTATTTTTAACGCCACACCCACCGACAAATAGTAATTAGCGGAATTCTGCACCAATAGAATGCCTTAATTGACCGAGTAACTGACGTGGCAGTACTTATAGATGAGCTTAAGGGGTAAGGCATAGCCTCTCTTACAGTTTCATCCCTGAACAGCCACCTTAGTAAACCACTAAACCAAGCGGGTTTAGTCATGCAGCTCTGTTCCACTGCAGAAGTTGTCACCAAGCAGCTAGGCTGCTAATCAGCTGTTTTTCCTTTTCCATCTAAGAAAGACAAGGATTGAGTAAATGATGCATTATGTGCGTGCTTGGCAGATATTTTTGTTATCTTTTAGTAATATTGCGCTTTATTAAACCTATATTGAAACACCTCAGCCAGATGATGGGCAGTTGACTTTCACGACATATAAATCAAAACTATCTACTGATAGATTCACTAACGCCTGAATTGACACTAAGAGGACATATAGTGCAACACAGTAAAGTCATTATAGTAGGTGGTGGTTTAGCTGGCTTATATGCGGCAAGCAGATTAGAACAGTTAAATATCCCTTATCTGTTACTCGAAGCACAATCGCATTTAGGTGGCCGAATATGGGCGGCAATAGGTGATCGTAAGCAAAATGAATCCCCAAGCCATGACTTCGGCCCAACGTGGATTTTCCCTCATCAAAGTAAAATGCAAGCCTTAGCAAAAGACTTGAAAGTAAATCTATTCGAACAATACACAACCGGCGATGTTCTTTTTCAAGCATCTAATACAACTCAACCAACACAAATTGCTGGGGCTGGCGTTATGCAGCTATTTCGCGTTGAGTCAGGTATGTATCAACTGATAGATAAATTATACAGTCAGCTCGCTAACGCTGGCGCTGCGCATAAAATAAAGCGCTCTCACTGCGTTAAAAAAATTGAAAAAGACAGTGTAAAAAATGCTTGGCAACTAACCGTTTCTGATTTTTCGCAAGATACGCAACACATCACAGGCGACCTTGATAACACGAACGAGAGCTTCATCTTCAACGCTGAACATCTATTATTAGCTTTACCGCCACGGATTATCCAACGGGACTTTGCAGTACAAACTTGGGGCTCGACGTTGCTTGAGCAACGTTTACGTTCAGTACCGACTTGGATGGCAGCCCAAGCAAAATTTATTGCTACCTACCCACGACCCTTTTGGCGTGAAAAAGGTTTATCGGGTCAAGCGTTTAGTCAGGTAGGCCCAATGATAGAAATGCATGATGCCAGCAGCACCGAAAACGGCGGTCATGCCTTATTTGGTTTTATTGGCATATCAGCCAAGCGACGAAGCGAAATTAGTGAGACTCAATTAATACAAGCCTGCTTAGATCAGCTAGCCTTTTTTTATGGAGAAGATGCATACAAGATCCAAAACTGCCATATTAAAGACTGGGGACAAGACCCATTTATTACGACCGAATATGATAGAAATGAAGCCGCGAAACATCCTGAATTTAACATACACGGATTAGAGAATGAGCTTAAAACCCTTAACGTGCATTTTGCGGGCAGTGAATTTTCAAACCAAGACCCAGGCTACCTAGAAGGGGCACTGCACGCCGCAGACCAAGCTATTGATGGCATCAAAAATAGCCTCCTGAGTCCTCAATAATACAAGGTTATCACTTAAACCTAAGTGCCAAACGGATGTTTACGGTCTTGCAGCTCTGTGTTAGGTAGAACTTCATTCTCTTCTATAGCAACTTGCTCACTTGCTGACAGCGCTGGCTCAGATGTTAACGATTGTTTAGCTTCATTCTCAGCAGCCCGCTTACTGGCCTGCTCGACTAAGTCTTTCATAAGCTGCGTCAGCACATCAATTCGATCATTGATCAGCGCTAATCGTTGTTGTTGTGCTTCATTGAGGCTTGTTTTGCTTACTAGCGTATCGCGTTCTTTTTCTAACGCTTCAATTTCCGCTTTAATTTCATCAAGCGTACGCTTATCAACGCCTAAACGATTAGCCAACAAATATTCAAAAGCTTTTTCACTAAAAGACGCTTCTTTGTCTGTACTTTCATCAGGGTCTACTATGGTATCTGATTGAGTGACCGATTCCCTTTGTGACGATTGCTGTACGGCCAGTTCAGCGGCAAACGCTTGCCCGTTTGCAGTTGCGTCTTGTACCTTTTCGCCTTGATTGGCGTATTCTCGCTGCCACTTTTCGTATTCAAAACTGGTCACTAACATTAGATACTTCCTCATTTGCGCAGTAAAGCTGCTGGTTATTGCTGATCAACAATGGCTAAACTCAGCAAGAACAGCGCCATAAATAGCGTAATCTGGCAATGCACTCATCATGTCTAGGCTATCAATAGCTTCTTCATTCGCTAAAGGTTGATTTACCAAACTAGCTAAAGACGCATAAACATCTACTTGCGATATAAGTGCTTTGCGGTGGCTATGAACCGTTTTACCAGGCCAATAAACAATCATCGGCTCGCGAGTACCGCCTTCAAAAACACTGTTTTTTCCGCATCTAAAGAGTCCTGCGAGTGTATGTTAACCAAGCATTTCAGCAGCTTTATCGCCTAAGCCATCATCGAACACTGGCCCATTGTCACTGATGAAAACCGCAATACCTTGAGTAGCTAGCTCCTACCTGATACTGCCAACGACCCAGTCCATTTTTACGATGCCATCACCACGTGGGCCCATGGTGCTTTTGCCTTTAAAGCGTTTATTAGGTAATTACGATACGTGAATATCTTGGAAGGAAAAAAAGGAAGAATGGATTTTTTTGCGCTTAGATAAAAGCTATACAAAAGCAATATAAGTAGTGCTAAAATTTCAGTAATCTTGCTTATTGTTTAAATGGTGAGCTAGGTATTTAACTTACTCAGTGGTCCAACATTGCGGATATGACATGCATAAAAGACTATTGTAAGCCGAACTGCTTTAATCTTTATTGGTAAAGCGTACCTTGATGTTTTAGCCAACCATGAACATGGCGGTTATTTGGGTCTCGGTGGGTCCAGTGCACTACGCCACCTTTATTGCTGTATTCATATTCACCATAAAATTGAACGGTATCACCTTGGGCGATAGTCTTAATGCGCGGAGCAAGATCTATATTATGGGCAATTAAAATAGTCTGGCCTGATGAAAGCTTAAGAATAAATTTTTGATGCCGGGAGCCCTTGTTGTCATCACGCAAAACACGCACCACAGTGCCGCTGCCGTTGACCTGTACGTCACTTTTGTGATTCGCATAGGCCTCTTGCAATGTAATGGCATGGACAACACTTACCCCTTGGAAGAACACAAACGTAAATAGCGACAGTAAAACCACTCTGCGTACTCTTCGCATTAGTTCACTACATAAGCCTGTTATCTTAAACGTATTTTTGTAATGTTCATTCCAGCGTGATGTTATTAAAGCCTTAGGTGTTTCCTGACGTACCATTCGTTTCTCCCTGAAAATCTATCGTCACCGGAAATAAAGTCCGTTGGTGGGCTGGCATTTTACTGCCAACCTCTGGGGCGCTGCTTTGAACAAAATACACCTAGTACTGCTAATAAAAAATAATACCGATGGAACCAAGTACGTGTATTAAATAAATCAGCGTTATTTTTAATCATTTTACTGCTGTTAGGCCCTGTACAGCGAACAACCAAAAAGATGATGTTCCATTAATAAAAGAGCAAAAGCCCGCAAAAAAGCACAATAAGTCTAGTCTTCATATGGTCTCGATTTTACTAAGCTATTTCGTACTTTTAGCTAGGCTTCAGTGCGATGCAATTTATAATTTACCCGCTATATCAAGACTCAATAATCGGTTCAACATTTTGGGTAATCGTTTCAGACTCGACGATCTCTTCTTGCTTTGTGCGCTCAGCTTTTGAAACGTATGAAGATTTTTTCTTACCGCTATTTTTAGCAGCTACTGCTTTAATACGTTTTTTATGGATTTGTGTTAATTTTTTCTTTCGATTCATGGAAATATCTTTGGTAAAGAGCCAAGTTTAATGACTGATTAATACGGCATATCGCGTTATTTTCACTATTATAGCGCAACAATAATGTCCTGTTGTTTTTCTTTCAATATGAGTTTGCAAAAACTGTTAATATGCGCGCGATAATTACTTAGCATCCATGACAAGCTCATTGATACGGGTGATAACGTTAATCCTTTTGCTTTTTTTTATAGGTAGCACAATGTCAGAGAAAACAACCAGAAACAGACGTATACGCAAGAAATTACATTTAGATGAGTGGGCGATTTTAGGCTTCGAGTTTAGTTGTAATTTGGCTGAAGCGACTGAAGAAGAGTACGAGCTTTTCTTCAATAGCTTTGCAGAATTAGTTACCGCGCAACATTTATATATAACCTTGAACGATGATAGCGAATCTTTAGATGGTTTCGTCACATCGGCTGAACGTTATGGTAACGCAACTGAAGAAAACAAAGCCGCGATCGAAGCGTTCCTTAATAGCCAAACTATTGCTAATGACGTTAAAGTCGGTGCGTTAGTAGATGCATTTTACGATATATAACCACTGGGCACTGAGTGCCAATGTATAGCTACAAAACCACTCGCGCTGCCAACAGATTCGCGTACATCATGAGCCTTCATGATGTACTTGATTCCTTTTTGACTTAAAGTTCGAACGCCCATTTCAATCATCGCATTGAAAGCTGTGACAAAGTACTGTATTCGAAATCGACAATTCTAGACGTCGACCCTAACAGGCAGATTATGTTTATCGAGTTAGCGGTATTTGAGAAACGCTTTATCGCCTCAACGTTACGTCACACTTAACACTATCAAATATAAACTGACCCAATCCCAAGAAACTTGCGCCACTGCTAGACTAAATTACCTTTGACATCTATTCCAATGCACCTTATTGATAACGCTAGAGGCAACACACTGTTATCAAGGAAAATCATGTTCCTGCTTTTAAGTGCATATCTACCTATCGCTTTATTAATTTACCTGATGACCAAAAAAAATAATTTAGCCGCGAGCAAAGCTTTGCCATTGTGCGCGGTAATAGCCTATATGTTGATGTTGGTCGTTTTCAATTTTAAGGCTAATTTGGTTAATGCTTCCGTACTAAGTGGCCTATTGTTGGCATTAACACCGATTATGATTATCGCTGGCGCAATTTTCTTGTTTCGTTGTATGGAGGTCACGGGGGCGCTAGAAATTATTCGTAATTGGCTAAATCAGATCAGCAGTAACACTGTGGCACAACTGATGATAGTCGCCTGGGCTTTTGCTTTTTTAATCGAAGGTGCCAGTGGTTTTGGTACACCAGCAGCCATTGCAGCCCCAATTTTAGTGGGTTTAGGCTTTCCTGCCTTAAGGGTCGCTATATGCTGCCTTATTCTTAATACTATCCCCGTTACATTTGGCGCCGTGGGCACACCTATTTGGTTTGGCTTGTCGATGACAGACCTAACATCTTCATTACTGCAAGATGTCGCATGGAAGTCAGCGTTAATTAATACCGTGGCGGCCCCGTTTGTGGTTATTGCGGCACTGGCTTTTGTGGTCGAGAAAAAACGTCAGCTTAAACAAAATTTAGGTTTTATAATTTTATCGACTTTCTCGTGCACACTGCCTTATTTATTACTCAGTTCTGTGTCAGTAGAATTTCCGTCACTAGTAGGTGGGTTAATAGGGTTAGTATTGACTTTGCTGTTGGCTAAGTTTGGTATCGGATTAAATAACGACACAGCCCCCCCTATTCCGTCGGTCAATGTACCCCTATCAATGCTAATAAAGGCGAGTTTTCCACTGTGGGGGACCGTATTGTTATTGGTTGTAACAAGGATCCCTGATCTGGGCATTAAAAGCCTATTACAACTTACGGCGCCAGCTTGGCGTATAAGCCTTGGACAGTTAGGTGACTTTAGTATCAGTGCCGCACTGGTATTAAAGCTCGAGCATATTCTGCGAACCGATATCGTATGGCAACATAACTTGTTATATGTCCCTTCTATATTACCGTTTCTTGTTATGGGTATGCTAACTTTGTGGTGGTTTAAAAACGGCTCACTTACTACCGTGTTAAGGCATACCAAAAACAGTATGCAAAAACCTGTTATTGCCCTTATGGGAGCCCTCGTGTTTGTTAATATGATGATGCTTGGCGCTGAGCACTCAGCCGTGAGTTTAATTGGTCAAAATCTGGCTAGTATTAGTGGACAATACTGGGGCTTCTTCGCGCCATTTTTAGGTGCCTTAGGTTCATTTTTCTCTGGATCAGCGACTATTTCTAATCTGACGTTCGCCGGTATTCAGCAATCCATCGCCGTCGAACTAAGCCTTAATACCACGACAATTTTGGCATTACAGTCCGTGGGCGCAGCTATGGGAAATATGATTTGTATCAATAATATCGTCGCAGTAACGTCAATATTAGGGTTACAAAACAGTGAAGGTTATATCCTAAAACGCAGCATACTCGTGTTGCTACTATACGGCGCGATTGCAGGTTTAATGGGGCTCTGGCTACATTAGGGTGGACTAGCTATAACTCTCAAAACCTGAAAATAAAGTGTGTAACACGTTAGTTAGGTTCATAACACCCGTAGGCGCTGTTACCTCTAAAGCAAGGTGATCGGATACCGATAAACAACTATTTAGATATAAGTGGTTAGACCAGTTGTATTTTTCTGCTATACTCTTTAGAAGCTGATCAAATCAAACCTTTTTGGAGTTCTACTATGTTGCAATACAAAGCGCCGGTTATGGACATGAAGTTTCTTATTGAAGACGTGTTTAACTATTACCCTCATTATGCAAAATACCCAGAGTTTGCTGAAGCAACACCCGATTTAGTAGATGCGATACTTCAAGAATGCGCAAAATTTTGTGAAAACGAATTACTGCCGTTGAATCAAAGTGGCGACAAGGAAGGCTGCAAATTTAATAATGGTGTAGTCACCACGCCAACTGGTTTTAAAGAGGCTTACAACAAATATGTTGAAGGTGGATGGCAGAGCTTATCTCACCCTGTTGAACATGGAGGGCAAGGTTTACCTCCATCTTTAGGCATGGCAAAACAAGAGATGATGGGCACAGCCAATTGGTCATGGGCCATGTACCCCGGCTTGAGCCACGGTGCAATGAACACCATTCAAAGCCATGGCACTGAACAACAAAAAGAATTGTATCTTACTCGATTAACAGAAGGCACATGGACCGGCACTATGTGTTTAACCGAACCTCAATGCGGCACAGACCTAGGTCAAGTTAAGACCAAAGCTATACCAAATGACGACGGAACTTACGACATTGTTGGGACTAAGATTTTTATTTCTGCAGGTGAACACGACTTAACCGAAAATATTATTCATATCGTTTTAGCGCGCCTTCCCGGTGCTCCTGAAGGTACTCGCGGTATTTCATTATTCATCGTGCCAAAGGTCCAAGTCGATCAGCAAGGCAATTTAGGCGAAGGTAATAATGTGACGTGTGGCGCCATCGAAGACAAAATGGGCATAAAAGCGTCATCCACGGCAGTACTTAATTTTGACAACGCAAAAGGTGTATTAATAGGTCCTGAAAATAAGGGCCTAGAATGTATGTTCACCTTTATGAACACTGCCCGTGTAGGGACTGCATTGCAAGGTGTTTGTGCCTCTGAACTGGCTTATCAAAACTCGTTGTTATACGCCAAAGACCGTTTATCCATGCGAGCGTTAACCGGCAAAAAATGTCCAGATAAAGTCGCTGACCCCATCATTGTGCACCCCGATGTACGCAAGATGCTGATGACCCAGAAAGCTATCGCTGAAGGTGGGCGGGCAATGGTGTATTACACGGCGAAGATTGTTGATGAAATTGAAATGGCAAAAACCGATGAAGCACGTAAAGAAGCGGATGATCGATTAGGCTTTATCACGCCAATTCTTAAGGCCTTCTTGACCGAACTTGGCTGCGAAAGCGCCAGTCACGGTATGCAAGTATTTGGTGGTCATGGGTATATAAAAGAATGGGGCATGGAACAGATTGTTCGCGACGTGCGTATCGCCACGTTGTATGAAGGCACCACCGGCATTCAAGCGTTAGATTTATTAGGCCGTAAAATATTATTAACGCGTGGTAAATCATTAAAAGCATTCAGTAAAGAGGTGCTCGTTTTTTGCAAAAACAACAGTATGATTTCCAGTAACCCACATAAACGTCAAATGAATAAATTTGTCTGGGCGTTAAGCAAAAATGTGGCGAACTGGCAGCAATACACAATGCGTTTAGCCCTACGTGCGAAAAAAGATCGCGATATAGTCGGCTCTGCTTCAGTTGATTACCTAATGTACTCAGGTTATATCATGATGGGCTATTTCTGGGCACAAATGGCGCAAACTGCCTATGAAAAATTAGCCACAGACGTCGAAAATCGTGACTTCTACCGTGCTAAGATCAAAACCGCTGAATTCTATTTTGAACGTTTATTACCTAGAACAAAGTCTTTAGCTAAAACTATGATGGCCGACCCAAAAACCTTAATGCAACTCGACGAAAACTTATTGTCTTTTTTATAAATGAGTATTTGTTGGCGCACTGGGTAGGAAAAACAAACCAACTCAGTGCTCCAGAATCATTGCACAGACGTTAAATTTAAGCATGAATAAAGCTAAAATTGAGTAGTAACTGAGGTGTAAGCCTGAGCGGAGTAAAAAGGCTACGCTTTTAAAAATCAATCAAAAACCTAATGCTTGCATATCAAAACATTCTTTCACATCAATAGAGCTTACTGCTTTTGGGATTCGTGCCACCAGCGGTGCTGTCAATAAGTTCTGTAAACTTTGAATGTTCTCGTCTAAAAATGGCATATCGGGCTCAAGCATATTGGCAACCCAGCCCGCCACCACGAGACCATCCTGTTCTATGGCTTGAGCGGTTAACAGGGCATGATTGATACAACCCAAACGCATACCAACAACCAAAATAACGGGAAGCTGCTGAGCGATGGCGAAATCTGACAAAAATTGCTCTCGCCCTTGGCTGTTTTTACCCAATGGTAAGCGCCAACCTCCCGCCCCTTCTACTAAAAGCACATCGCTTTGCTTAAGCACTAAATGTTGGTAACCCAGATTAATGTCATGTAGTTCAATCAATTTTCCGTCACCTTTAGCGACTTTTTTAGCACAGGCCAAGTGCGGCGCTATAGGCTCTTCAAATGCGATGGGATTTACATCGTTGTAATCGAGCATAACGCTACTTATCTGCTGTAACTGCATTGCATCATCATTTCGTAAGCCTTGAGCGCTACGCTCGCATCCAGCGGATACTGGTTTATAGGCTGCAGTAGACAAGCCCATGTCATTACACTTGGCGAGTAGTGCGCAGCTGACAAAGGTTTTGCCCACTTCCGTATCCGTGCCAGTGACAAAGAAGGTATGTTGCACCGGATATTGTTTTGCGTTATCTGACGACATGGCGCATTTCCTTAATTGGTTTTTTGGATGGGTAAATCGATTGACGAGATTTAACTGACTTGGTTGTTACTCATTAGTATTTTTTCGGATCTGCAAAAAGCATACGCTGTAGGTCAATGGTAATCCCTGAATGTTGCCAAACTCATGTTGATAATACTGCTCTAATTGCTGAAAAGTGTGCCGGCTAATCGCTTTTTGCTGAGCATTACTTGTTACCACATTAGCACCAATCTGTTTTATTGAGCCAAGCAGTGCTCTTACATTTTCATGCCAAGTGACAAAGTTTTTTTGCTGCATTTCAACCTGTAAACCTGCTTTTTGAGCGGCATTCAGCCATTTATCGGCTGAGTCAAAATGGTTTATTTGTCGTGCACTGTCGATATGCTGCCAACAAGCGTCTAATTCAAGCATTGAGCCTGCACACATAATCGCGAGTATGCCTTGTGCATTTGGCGCTAACACCCGGTTGATTTCATGGCACACCTGGGTACTATTTTTGCACCATTGCAGGGCCATTGAGGAAAACACACCACTCACTGTATTGTCGCCCATGGGAATATGCTCAGCATCCCCCTGTAGCCAATGTATATTTTGCAAATTATTGGCTTGCTGCTCAACGCCCTGATTGGTCGTCGTTTGTTCTGCGTACTGCAACATACCGAGGGCTAAATCCATCGCCAGAGTATGTTGCTGTTGATTGACATACATAGCAGCTAACTGCCTAGTAACACGCCCCGTACCGCAGCCAATATCTAAAATATTTTTGGGCGACTTCTCTAGGAGGCGGCACTTCTTTGTACCATACGCGTGCTCTTTGAATAAGCGAAGGGCTTCACTGGCTATCTCAATTTGTATCTGAGCAGCACTGTCATAACGTTTGGCGGCGCGGCTAAACTGCTTGGCGATACGTAGTTTGAGTTGCTGATCTTTGCTAGGGCTGCTTACATTGCAACTTACTAAACTGCTAACGTTAGATTTACTGTTATTAGCCACATTGTTATCCGTACAGACCATCTGTGGTTTATCGTCTATCAATTCAAGCGCCATTGGTGATATCACTCATCGCTTTTCACCTATGAATTTAGCCTCATTCGCTCGCTCCATTACCAGTATCAACCCATCGACTAATGCTTGAATATCCTTTTTATGATGGGACGCACTTAAGGTAATGCGCAATCTGTCTGTACCTTTTGGCACAGTAGGCGTGCGAATAGCGCTTACCCACAGACCCATATTGCGTAACCTTTGACTGATAGCGATTGCCAATTCAGGGCTGCCAATAATAATTGGCTGAATGGCGGTCATAGATGGCGTTAACGCTATGCCTGCGGCTGTGGCTAATTGACGAAAGTACGCAATATTGTCATGCAATAAAGCACGCTGCTCACTTTGCTCAATGGTATGCAAGCTCGCCAATGTTGCCACTGCCTGAGCAGGCGGCATTGCCGTACTGTATATGTAATGCTTAGCAAAATTAGTCAAGTAGTCGATTAAATCTTGGCTACCCGAAACAAACGCGCCAGCAGTACCAATTGCTTTGCCAAAGGTGGCCATTAGTATTGGCACTTGTTCTTGATTTAAAACATGTTTTTCAACTGCCCCCATACCTGTTTTGCCCAACACACCAAAACCATGAGCATCATCGACCATTAACCAAGATTTATGCTGTTCACTAATAATGGCAAGCTCGCTCAAAGGAGCCTCGTCGCCGTCCATACTGTATACGCCTTCGGTAACCAGCAAAATATCTTGTGCTGTACTCTTGGCGCCTGCATGTATTTTATCTAGTTGCTTTTGTAAATGCGCACAGTCGTTATGCGCAAAGCGGCGCAGTGTTGCGTCGCTGCCCATTGCGCCTTCAAGCAACGAAGCATGCATGAGTTTGTCCGCAACAATATACCCTTCACTCGCTCTCTTTTGGTTAACGGGCAACTGAAACAACGCCTGACAAAGTGCTTGATTAGCAGCAAAGCCTGAATTAAACAACAGCACTGCGTCACGTCCTAGCACGCCGGCCAAATAGTCTTGCAGTGCTTGATGCGCTTGAGTATGCCCTGTCACTAAAGGTGATGCGCCGCTGCCACCACCAAATTGACCTATGCCATCAACCCATCCCTGCATAACAGCAGTAGATTGACGCATACCAAGATAGTCATTACTTGAAAAATTAAGATAATACTGGCCGCCCACTTCAATTAGCGCACCGACCGCTGAATCTAACGTAGTAACTTGGCGAAACAAGTTGTCTTTACGCCGCGCAGCTAGCGCGGCTTGAATAAAATCAAATGCCATTAACCGGTTACCGTCTCAGTTTTTTTCTGAGTCGCATCGTAAAATAACTCTGGCGTCCGGGCCACTTTTTTACTTTGTATTTCATCTAGCAAAGCGGCTTGATGAGCTTCATCAGAGAATTCACGTGTTTGCTTGGCGTTAATACCGAGCTTTTTGAACAAGGTTACGTCTTCATGGGTTTCTGGGTTTGACGTAGTCAATAACTTACACCCATAGAAAATTGAATTGGCGCCAGCCATAAAGCACAGAGCCTGCATCTGTTCGTTCATAGCTTCACGCCCTGCTGACAAACGTACAAACGACTTCGGCATAATAATACGCGCGACGGCTATGGTGCGAATAAACTCAAAGTAATCTAAATCTTCGACGTTCTCCATCGGTGTACCTTTAACCTTCACCAGCATGTTAATAGGCACACTTTCTGGATGATGATCTAGGTTGGCTAACTGTATCAATAAACTTGAACGGTCAGAGCCCGTTTCACCCATACCCACGATACCGCCGGAACAAACATTCATTCCCGCTTCACGAACATTATCTATGGTGTTTAAGCGGTCTTGATAGGTGCGGGTAGTAATAATATCACCGTAAAATTCAGGTGAGGTATCTAAGTTGTGATTATAATAATCAAGTCCTGCCTGCTTTAAGGCGACCGCCTGATCACGGGTTAACATACCCAATGTCATACAGGTTTCTAAGCCCAACTTTTTCACTTCACGCACCATATCGACCACATAAGGCATATCGCGATCCTTCGGGTTACGCCATGCAGCACCCATACAGAAACGCGTTGAGCCTGCTGCTTTTGCTTCTTGGGCCCGTAAAATGACTTTCTCGATTTCCATCAGGCGCTCTTTTTCAAGACCTGTGTCGTAACGAGCACTTTGCGGACAGTATTTGCAATCTTCGGGACAAGCCCCGGTTTTTATCGATAATAGCGTGCTAACTTGTACGTAATTCGGATCAAAGTTAGCACGATGCACGCACTGGGCTTGAAATAGCAGATCATTGAACGGTAGAGAAAACAACGTATTTACCTCTGCAAGAGACCAATCGTGGCGAATAGAATCAGACGCTTGGCCGGCGTTCACAGAATAATGCTGGGAATGACTTTGAGCTGCACTTTGATTTTGGGCTTGCGAATGTGCGTTAATAGGTGCTTCGACACTGACTGGCATAGTTGTTCCTTTACATCATTATATTTCGCGCTTAGTCTAAGTCCGCGCGGCACATTGTCAACTTAAATCAATATATAAACTTTACAAGTGAGCATTTTTTGAGCGATTCAATTCAGGCAAATCTCGCCTTCGATCAACAACATATTTGGCATCCTTATACATCAGCAATCGACCCTCTACCTTGTTATCAAGTCTCCGGTGCCCAAGGTGTGCATATTCATTTAGCGACAGGCGAGAAACTAGTCGATGGTTGCTCATCCTGGTGGACAGCCATTCATGGTTATAACCGCGCTGAATTAAATCATGCAGCAAAAGCCCAAATCGATGCATTCTCTCACGTTATGTTTGGTGGTTTAACTCATCAGCCCGCTATTGATTTGTGCCGTAAATTAATTGCTATAACGCCTTCTGGTTTAGAACAGGTATTTCTGGCTGATTCAGGCTCGGTATCAGTGGAAGTAGCCATGAAAATGGCACTGCAATATTGGGCTTGCCAAGGAAGTCCAAATAAACACCGCTTTATTACGCCGCGCAATGGCTATCATGGTGATACATTTGCCGCGATGTCAGTGTGCGATCCAGTTAATGGCATGCATTCCTTATTTACTGACACGCTTGCCAAACAAATTTTCGCCCCTGCACCGCAGACGCGTTTTGCGCAAACATGGAACGAAGATGATATAGCGCCACTAGAAGAATTAATCCAGCAACATCATAATGAACTTGCCGCCCTCGTGCTGGAGCCTGTGGTGCAAAATGCTGGCGGTATGCGTATTTATCATCCTCAATATTTGAAGCGCGCTCGTCAATTGTGTGATGACTATGGTTTGCTGCTGATTTGCGATGAAATTGCCACTGGCTTTGGTCGTACCGGCAAGTTATTCGCCTGTGAGCATGCTGATGTTAGCCCTGATATCCTATGCATAGGAAAGGCACTTACCGGCGGTTATGTTACCCTTGCAGCTACCCTATGTACTGAAGATGTTGCCCAAGGTATTTGCCAAGGCAGTCCGGGGGTATTTATGCATGGTCCAACCTACATGGGGAATCCACTGGCGTGCGCCATTGCTAATGCAAGTTTAGATATTATCGCCACTGGCGAGTGGCGGCATCAGGTAAGTAGTATCGAACATCAGTTGAATATAGAATTGACTAGATGCCGTGAGCTTGATGCGGTAGCGGATGTACGCGTTTTAGGTGCGATTGGCGTCGTCGAGTGCAAGTCAACCATCGATGTGGCCACCATGCAACGTAAGTTTGTAGAGGCTGGCGTGTGGATCCGTCCCTTTGGAAAGCTGGTATATATTATGCCCCCCTACATCATTATGCCTGATGAACTAACCCAATTAACGCAGGCGATATACGAAGTATTAAGCAAATAAGACGGTAGTAATTAATGACAATATCACGTTGTTAATGCATCACTGGCGGCGTGATATCCATATATTTAACTTGGTGTGCTAATAGCGACGCAGCTGGGTCTTGAGGGCATTGGCGGATAAAATATTGATAATCGATAATAGCGAGTTGGGGGCATTGTAACTCATGCAATAACACCCCTCTATCTCTTCTTTCATAAGGATTATTTGGGCATAAATGGATCAACAAATCGATACTGCGAAGGGCATGTTCATAGCGTTTTTCGTTGATAAGTGAAGATTTGACCTGATGCAACATATGCACAACCACCTCGTCGTTGCTAGCTGGCTCTAACGCTTCATTAGGCATAGATTCGTTATCAATTTCTTCTATCACATTAAAGTACATTTGCCTCAACGTATCATTGTTCAACACGCGTCCATCGATAGGATCGATCAGTACGCTTTGAATTTTAGTCTCTTGGTCATTTCCTTCACCGCAGTTTAAATCTCGCGGCAATGCTAACGTGTCTGATATCGCTTTATCTTCTAGGCAGGATATATCACATCTCAGCAAAAAGTGACCAGGGAAGTTAACACAGCGAACGTTAAAGCCAAGACGCTGGCTTATATGACTAAACAGCACCGCTAAGGTGACTGGTGTGCCACTACGATAAATCAAGACCTCATGCAATAAGCTTTGCTGACATGAATCCACACTGTTGTGAGCACCGGTAAAGGCGAGCTCACGATAAAAAAAGTGAATTAAACGTAAAAAAGCGGAGTGATCAGGCTGAGATATATGTGCTAAAACACGGGCTTGCTTCGCCCATTTATCAAGTTGTTGTAAACAATCAGAGATATCCGTATCAATCCCAACACTGTGACGGCTGGCTAATAGCCCTGCACATAACAGTTGATCACTTTGTATTGCTTGCTCTAAAGACTGCACCGAGACATTCCCTTTTCCATACCCTGTCTATTTTATCGGAAAGAACCGCGTATTCTTGATATCAAATGTGCGTAAATTTTATCTCAATAGCAATGACAGTGGATAAAGTTGCCTATGGGAGCCTAGGCAACTAGGTATGCATGAAAGGTAGGTACGATGTAGATTAAGAAAACAAAATAGGCTGTTTAGTAATAGCAACCAAAGCTGTAAAAGCAATCCAGCTTAATGCTCCAACTAAGCCTATGATACGCATAAAGGTCGTGCGAGCCATTTTAAGGGCTAACGCCACCATAAAGACGTACATAAACAAGCCAACCAGTTTCTCAGTTACCCAAGGAGTAACGAACGGGTATTGGCTAATAAGTACACATAGGGTCCCGGCACTGAGTATCAAAAAAGTATCAACTATATGAGGCGTAATTTTCACCCACTTTTTTTGCAACATGCTTGAGCCTGTCATCGTCCAAAAGAAGCGTATTAAAAATAATAAAACGCTTAAGGCGATACAGGTTAAATGAAGATGTTTTACAGCGGTGTACAACATGGATGGTCCTTATGAAATTAAATTGGGTTTAGTTAGCTTTGAACAATGATAAAGTGATATTGCGCCATGCACAACGACTCACATACTCACGGGGAACTAAGGGTGATATGGATGCCTATATTAACGCACACAATCTAAGGCGACGCCCTCTACTTTATCGATATTTTCAGTTAATAAGGCAATCAGGCTTGGATCAAACTGACTACCACTTAGCTCCTTCATGCGAGTCATCACCTTAGGTACTGGCCAAGCTTCAGCATGTTTTGATTGGCCACGCAGTACATCGTAGGCAATGGCCACCGAAGCAATACGTGCGTACAGGTGAATGTTTTCTGCGCATAATCCATTGGGATACCCTTTTCCATCCCAGTGCTCGTAATGTTCTTTGGCTATCGTCGCCGCAATTTTAATTAACGGGCGCTTCGAATCTTTTAGTAATCGATAACCAAATTTGGTGTGTTTGGCAATCAAATCAATATCTTTAGCGCTCGGTGCATCAGCATTGAATAATGCGTGTGTTGGCACATATAGTTTGCCAATGTCATGCAACGGTACAGCCGACATCAACAAACGTAACTGCTCTTCATCGAACCCAAGCGCTTGACCTAGAATTTGGCACACTTTTACGGTGCGCAAAGTATAATTTTCTATGCCAGCGCCTACTTCCATCGCTTGACCTAAACGCTCAATAATTTCTCGTTGCGTATCTTCGATGTCTTTTGTGAGCATAATATTATCGAATGCAATTTGGACATTTTGAGAAAAAATTTCCACTAACTTTTTCTGAGCATCATTTAAACGTTTCGGCAAGCCCGATAAATATAGCAACGAGCCATAGTGGGTATGACTCTCACAGAAGGCCACTAAATACTCGTCTGCATACACCAAGGTTTTTTCATGTAAAGCAATACGACACGCTTCTAATTGCTCACCAGATAAAACGTTAGGAAGGGCTTTTCCTGCTGCATTTTGGTACTCACCTTGTCCCGTAAATACAACAAGATTGTCTAACGAATTGGTAGGTGATTCAGCAGCAGGTCGAGGGCCAGCTACCGCGCAAGTGAGATATGCTGCATCTTTCCCGGCACCTAACAACGACGATAATTGCTGCACAATGCCTTCAATAAGATGTTCAACAGAATGAGTACGAAACAAATTAGCAGAGGCAGAAATGATTTTTTCCAGCCCTATTCGATTTTCATTGATGGCCACAATATCCCGATAAGAACGCAGCGCTGCTATCACGACGGTAAATAGCTTTTGCGCCGTTAGTTCAGTCTTCGATTTATAGTCATTAATGTCATAATTAATGATCACATCCCGCTCTGGGGCTTGCCCCGGCTGGCCGGTACGTAAAATAATACGAATAAAGTGGTTTTTTGCTTCGTTACGGATAAAATCGGCAATTTTTAAGCCCGCATCGTCCGTTTCCATAACAACATCCAACAGAACAACGGCGATATCGTGATTGTTAAGTAATATTTCTCTAGCTTGTTCACCGCTGTATGCACTAATAAATGTTAAGTTCTTGTTTTGAAACTCAAAGTCATTTAGCGCCAATTTTGTTACCGTATGAATTTCAGGCTCATCATCAACAATTAAAATTTTCCATGAGCCCTTATATTGAACTTCATCTTCATCAGAATCTTCTGCAAATACCAACTCGTCATTCATACATATCTTCCCTTCGCTACTGCGATTTTAACTTGATATCGTTGTACATCTAAATGCGCTTTCAAAATAGTACGCTTTTCAATTAGTTGCAATATCCGAAAAGGAAAAGTGGGGCGTTTAAAAAGGCTTATTGAGCCGAATAGCGGCCCAGTGTTATGCGAGGTTGGCCATTTAAATCATCTAACGAGTGTATTTGTTCAAAACCATGCTTTGTAAATAACGCTTGGATCCCAGGCGCTTGTTGATAACCATGCTCAAAAACAAGCCAACCTTCTTTGGCTAAATAGGCTTTGGTCTTTGCAATAATCAAGCGAATATCGTCTAAGCCATCCGGCCCCGATGTTAGCGCACTAGCAGGTTCAAAACGCACATCCCCGTGTTGCAAATAGACACTGTCATCTTCAACATAGGGCGGATTACTGACAATCAACGAGAATGTTTCATCTCCTATATTTGAAAACCAGTCACTGTGCTTAAAGCAAACTTGCGTTAATTTGTTCAATTGAGCATTTTGCTTTGCAAGAGCTACCGCATCGGTGTTTTTATCAATACCAGTGATGTGCCATTTTGGTTTTTCACTCGCGAGGGCTAACGCGATTGCCCCTGTACCTGTACCCAAATCAAGAACCTTGGCCTGTTGGGGCAATGACAAAGCCAATACAGTTTCAACCAGTAATTCAGTTTCAGGGCGAGGAATTAATGTAGCTGGGGATACCTGTAACCGCAGACTCCAGAAATCTCGATACCCGATAAGATAAGCAATGGGATGGCCTGATTTGCGTTTAGCGACTAATTGTCGCAAGGCACTTAACTGCGCCTCGGTTAGTTCTTTCTCAGGCCACGTCATTAAGTACACTGGCTCGCAATGTAAAACATGGCACATCAATAAGCGGCTATCGATCCCAGCACTGTCAAACGCCTGTAATTGGGCTTTAGATATCGCCAATTGCTCAGCGATACTGTGAGCACTATGAGCACGAGAAATAGTGCTCACAATGCCTAACCTTCGTCAGACAATGATGCTAACAAGTCAGCCTGGTGTTCCTGACGAATCGGCTCAAGTACTGCATCTAAATCACCAGCAATCACATCATCAAGACGGTATAAGGTTAAGTTGATGCGATGATCAGTTACCCGCCCTTGTGGGAAATTATAAGTACGAATGCGTTCAGAACGATCACCACTGGCCACAAGATTACGCCTAGTGGATGTTTCTTCCGCTTGACGCTTATCTTCTTCAAGTTTGTTCAATCGTGACTGCAATACGGCCATCGCTTTCGCACGGTTTTTATGTTGTGAACGCTCATCTTGACATTCCACCACAATACCAGATGGCACGTGCGTAATACGAATTGCAGAATCGGTTTTGTTAACGTGTTGTCCACCAGCGCCTGACGCGCGAAAGGTATCAATTTTAAGATCCGCTTTATTCACTTCAATAGCTTCAGATTCAGGTACTTCAGGCATCACTACCACGGTACAAGCTGATGTATGAATACGTCCTTGAGACTCGGTTTCAGGTACGCGCTGTACGCGGTGTCCACCGGATTCAAACTTAAGCACACCATAAGAACCTTCGCCAATTACATTGGCTATGATTTCTTTATAACCACCATGATCGCCATCGTTCATGGTGACCACTTCAACCTTCCAACGGCGAGATTCGGCATAACGACTGTACATACGGAACAAATCACCGGCAAAAATAGCCGCTTCATCACCGCCCGCCCCTGCCCGAATTTCGATAAAGCAGTTACTTTCATCATTCGGATCTTTTGGCAGTAACAGGATTTGCAGTTCATCTTCAAATTGTTCTATGGCCTGCTTCGAAGTTTTATATTCTTCTTGCGCCATTTCGCGCATTTCGGGATCGCTTTCTTGCATCATTTCTTGGGCTGACTCAAAGTCGGCTTTCGCCCCTTGATATTCTGCAAAGCATTTAACCACACCCTCGAGTTGAGAATACTCTTTAGTCAACGCCCGATATTTATTCTGATCGGCAATAATTTCAGGCTGACTAACTAAAACCTGCACCTCTTCAAAGCGTTCGGTTAACGATTCTAATTTACCTTGAACTGATTGTTTCATGTGATTCCTGCTAAGCACCTTTAGTTGGTTGAATTACCTGTCGGTTCGCAACCCGCCGGTTCGCACCGATCAAAAAAGGTGTAAATGAAGTTACTTCGACGAGTCGTTCGCGCGCGCTAACCCTAACGCATCCATCAACAGACTCATATTTTTATTATCTTGCTGCATTGCAGCTTGCTTTAAAGCTTTGGTTGGCGCGTGGATCAACGAATTCGTCAATTTATTCGCCAATTCTTTAATTACTTGTTCGGCTTCTTTGCCGTCCGCTAATTGATTTAGCGCTCTAGATATTAACGTGTCTCGTTGGGTTTCACTTTGTTGGCGAAAATCACGCAGTACATCAATCGAAGACTGACCTTGGCACCATTGCAAATATTGTAAGGCTTGTTCATCAATCATCTGCTCCGCTTGCAAAGCAGCGTGTTGGCGAGACTCAATATTTTTCTCAACAATTTGCTGTAAATCATCCACCGTATATAGATAGGCATCGTCTAGATCGCCCACTTCCGCCTCGATATCGCGCGGTACCGCTAAATCTACCAAAAACATTGGCTTGTGACGTCTGTCTTTCAAGGCTCGTTCAACTAACCCTTTGCCCAGTATAGGTAATTGGCTAGCAGTAGAACTGATCACTATATCTGCATCTTTTAAGTGATGTGGAATTTGCGTCAAGGTTAACGTGGTGGCGCCTAAAGGTTTAGCAATGGCTTCAGCTCTGGCAAGTGTTCGATTCGCCACGCTGAGCTTTTCCACGCCTTGATCGTGCAAGTGCTTCGCCACAAGTTCAATGGTTTCACCTGCGCCAATTAGCAGTACATTGCTTTTCTTCAGTGATGAAAAGATATGTTTGGCCAGCTGTACAGATGCGTAAGCGACAGATACTGCGTTGGAGCCTATTTCAGTTTCACTGCGTACCCGTTTTGCCACTGAAAATGTCTGCTGAAACAAGCGTTCAAATTCACTTTTTATCACCCCAGAATCTTTGGCACTAATAAACGCTTGTTTTACTTGCCCCAAAATTTGCGGCTCACCGAGTATTAATGAATCTAAACCGCTGGCGACGCGCATAATATGTTTGACTGCGTCTTGTTGATGATGCACATAACTGTTTGCGGCTAACTCGTCAGCATCGGCGTTATGAAATTTCGCCAGCCATTGACTCAAATGGTCCCTGGTCAAATTTTTAGCTTGCGCGTATATCTCTGTTCGATTGCATGTAGATACAATCACAGATTCATAAGCGCCTGTCAGTTGAGCCAAAGATTTTAGGGCTTCAACCATGGAGTCCGGGGAAAACGCGACTTTTTCGCGCAATTCTACTGGCGCAGTTTTGTGGTTAATCCCGAAGGCAATTAAGGTCATGCGGATTACAGCTTTTTCATTAAACAGTGTTAAGGCCAGATCTGGGCGCATTGTACGCAAAAGGTAAAACTATTGAAAGCACCCTGCCATCTATGTTCCTATAGCGACTTTCATTTTATGAGTATGGTGCCTGTGAGCGTCCCTTCAAATTTACATTTTGTATTACTTATTCTCATTACGATCCTACTTAATGCTTGCGCCACTCGGACGCCTAGTAATATTCAGGTTAATAGCAAAGCTCACCAAGTCAAATTGGGTCAAATTCAGCAGTGGAAACTCAAAGGCCGCATGGCGTTTAAAAGCACCGACGAAAAATTTAGTGCCAATTTGAATTGGCAGCAAATTGAAGACAGTTATCATCTTTCGCTTAATACCATGTTGGGCATTAATATCTTGTCCATGCACGGCGATAACCATTCAGTGGAGCTAGATGCTGATGATGAGCATTATCAAGATACCGACGCAAGCCACTTAATTTGGCGTATTACTGGTTGGCAAATTCCGGTGTCTCAGTTTCCATTTTGGATTAAAGGCCAAGCAGGACCCACAGATCAAGCCATATATGCACAAAGCGGCGTCGTGAGTCAGCTTATTCCTCATTGTGATAATTGCACTGGCTGGTTGATTAGCTATAGTGATTATCGCCAACTTGGCGATGTTTGGTTACCACATAATATTACCTTAGATAACCCCACCCTTGGGAATCAAATACTGATTAGAGTAAATCAATGGACCAAACAATAGATTGGTGGCCAAGCCCCGCTAAACTTAATCTTTTTTTGCATATCAACGGTCGCTATCCAAACGGATACCATCGCTTACAAAGCTTATTTCAGTTATTAGATAAAGGCGATGAGCTGGCCTTTAATGTTACCGAGCACCCTAATATTGCTTTGTTAACGCCAATCGATGGCGTACCCAATGAACAAAATTTGATTGTAAGAGCAGCTCGATTACTGCAAAAACATACTGGTAAAAATCAGGGTTGCGAAATTCGATTACGCAAAAACTTACCTATGGGCGGCGGCATCGGTGGAGGTTCATCGAATGCAGCTACCACACTAATTGTCTTAAATTATCTGTGGAAATGTAACCTAAGCCTGACAGAATTAGCTAAACTAGGTTTAGATTTGGGTGCTGATGTGCCCGTTTTTGTTAGGGGATGTACAGCTTTTGCTGAGGGGGTTGGTGAACAATTGACCCCAGTCAATTTGACGCAACAGTACTATTTAGTGGTTTTCCCTGAATGTCATGTATCTACTGCTGAGATATTCACAGATCCTGATCTGCCTAGAAACACACCGCTTATTTCTTGGCAAGAGTATGAATTTGACCGTACACACAATGACTGTCAACAATTAGTCTGTAATCGCTTTGAGAATGTTGCAAATACATTACGCTGGTTGTTAGAATACGCGCCGTCAAGAATGACAGGCACAGGTGCTTGTTTATTTTCGGTCTTTACCAGTAACCAAGAAGCTAAAAATGTGCTTGCTAACTTGCCGCTAGGTTGTTCAGGTTTTGTTGCCAAGGGAGTCAATGTCTCTCCTGTGCATGAAAAATTAGCACATCTCGGTAGCATTTGTTAGCACATGTAAGACGCGTGATTACGCGGCGAAAGGTTATAGCAATACGCAGTATTTTTGGGATATCGCCAAGTGGTAAGGCAACGGGTTTTGATCCCGTCATTCGTTGGTTCGAATCCAGCTATCCCAGCCATTTTCACTTTTACGCACTGAGGAATTTAACGTGCCAGACATGAAGCTTTTCGCTGGAAATGCAGTACCTGAACTTGCACAGAAAGTAGCCGACAGGCTGTATACCAAACTTGGCCACGCCAGTGTCGGGCGCTTTAGCGACGGGGAGATCAGCGTAGAAATTCATGAAAATGTGCGCGGCTCAGACGTATTTATTATTCAATCCACTTGTGCTCCTACTAATGATAACTTAATGGAATTGATCGTAATGATTGATGCATTTCGTCGTGCATCTGCAGGTCGTATTACTGCTGTTATTCCGTATTTCGGTTATGCCCGTCAAGATCGTCGCGTACGTTCTGCTCGTGTTCCTATCACGGCTAAAGTGGTTGCAGATTTCTTATCAAACGTCGGGGTTGACCGTGTTTTGACAATCGATTTACACGCTGAACAAATTCAAGGTTTCTTCGACGTACCAGTAGATAACGCTTTCGGTACTCCAATATTGCTTGATGACATGCGTCGCCGCAATATTGAAAACCCTGTTATTGTGTCTCCTGATATTGGTGGCGTTGTGCGTGCTCGTGCCGTGGCAAAACTGCTTAACGATACGGACTTAGCTATTATCGATAAACGTCGTCCCAAAGCGAACGTTGCTCAGGTTATGCATATTATAGGCGACGTACAAGACCGTGACTGCATCATAGTTGATGACATGATCGATACTGGCGGAACGCTTGCCAAAGCTGCTGAGGCGTTAAAAGCCCACGGCGCGAAAAAAGTATACGCTTACGCTACCCATGCAATTTTCTCGGGTAACGCGGCACAAAACCTTCGTGACTCTGTTATCGATGAAATCATTATTACTGACAGCATCCCTCTTAGCCCTGAAATTAAAGCCCTTGATAAAGTGAAGCAACTGACCTTATCAAATATGTTGGCTGAAGCGATTCGCCGCGTGAGCAACGAAGAATCTATTTCGGCAATGTTTGAATATTGAGCATAACGATCTGAACGTTTTTTGATAGACGAAAGCCGCTAAGTTAGCGGCTTTTTTTTGCTAAAAATTCACACTCCAAGACATTCTGACACGGTTCCCTTCTCTTACCATCACTTAATATTTCTTTTGGTACGTAACTTGCGCGGGTAATATATTGATTGGGTAACTCGGAGTCCCTATGGACAACGTATGGCAGCTGTTTCCTTATTCTTGGCTGATTGTAGCCGGTTTAGTCACGCTAAGCGTCACGACCCTGTACTTGACTAAAAGCGTTATTTTGGTGCAATTACAAAAGATAAAACGCAATGAGGGTCACCATGTGGGCAGTATTTTACTACTCTCATTCAGTAAACCTTTGAATATTTTAATACTCGTCATCAATCTTTATCTCTTGCAATATCTGCTGGTAAAATACGCCTTAATTTCTGATCAGTTTTCCATAGGAGTCGATAAAGCTGCGCAAATTGGCATTATCATTGCGCTTTTGGTATTTGCTGAGCGGTTCTGCAGTCATCTTGCCAGTAGTTACGCCGAAACATCCGAAGCAATTCGTACCAGCCAGAGTATTATCAGAGGAACCACTAAAATACTCATCATCGGCATAGGCGGACTAGTAATACTGGGAACTTTGGGAATTTCGATTACGCCAATTGTTGCCTCTCTCGGGATAACATCGCTGGCAGTAGCATTGGCGTTGCAGCCAACATTGGAGAATTTTTTCTCCGGGGTACAGCTTGTCATCGATAAACCTATTCGGGTAGGCGACTTTGTTGAGCTTGATTCCGGTGAACAGGGTTTTGTAGAAAAAATTGGTTGGCGTTCAACCTGGATAAAGATGCTTCCCAACAACATAATCGTTATGCCAAACAGTATGCTATCCCAGTCAAAAATTGTTAACTACTATTACCCAGAGAAAGAACTGTCTGTTCCAGTAGATGTAGGGGTGCACTACGATTCTGATTTAGAACACGTAGAACGAGTGACTCTCGAAGTTGCTAGAGCAATATTACGTAGCCACAAATGGGGAGTTGACGATTACGAGACCTTCGTGGTTTTTCATACCTTTGATAGCTCGAGCATAAATTTTACAGTGATGTTACGAGCAGAAGAATATTTCAATCGGTTTTTCATTAAATCCGCGTTCATCAAAGCCTTGCACGCGCGTTTTCGCCAAGAAGGGATCGTTATTCCTTACCCCATACGCGCCATTAACACGCAGCAAGAGCAAACAAAAAGTACAGTTCCTTGAGTAATCTTAATTTAGAATTTTACATCTTAGCTCAAGCACAGAGTCAAGCTAACGCTATATCAGAACATTGGAATTTATTACCAGAGTAAGACGCGTCGGTAATCGAAGGAGATCTTTCTTGTTAACCACCCATGCCAATGGTAATATTCGCCGCCCTTTTTATAGGGCTGCAGGTTTTCTGGCCTTACTGGCGAGACAATCTAGCGAACATAGTAGATTTTGGTCGCAGAAATCTACACTTAATTACTTACTTATTGGAGTTACCCCATGTCTGATGGAATTTTCACACTAGACGCAGAAGTCCGTACTGATTTAGGGAAAGGTGCGAGCCGCCGCCTACGTCACGACGACAAAGTACCAGCTGTATTATACGGCCTAGGTAAAGAAGCCGTTTCTTTAACTTTGTCTCACAACAAAGTTTTCCAAGCGCAAGAATTTGAAGCTTTTTACTCTCACGTTCTAACGTTGAACATTGACGGAAAAAAAGTTGAAGCTGTTATAAAAGACATGCAACGTCACCCGTTTAAACCTCGTGTAACTCACTTGGATTTCTTACGTGTTGATGCTAAGCAAGCGCTTCAAACAAACGTACCTTTACACTTCTTAAACGAAGAGAAAGCGGAATCTATTAAAACATTGGGTGGCCACGCTGAGCACCACATGGTTGACGTAGAAATCAGCTGTTTGCCTGCTGACTTACCTGAATTCATTGAAGTTGACGTTGCTGCAGTTGAGCTTGGTCAAACTCTTCACTTGTCAGATCTTGTTCTTCCTGAAGGCGTTACTTCAGTTGACCTTGCTAAAGGCGAAGATCACGATTTAGCTGTAGTAACAGTTAAAACGACTAAAGGTCCAAGTGTTGAATCAGAAGAAGCCGACACCGATGGTGAAGAAGCTCCTACTGCGGAATAAGTTGATTGTCTAACATTCAACTAATCGTGGGCCTGGGTAATCCAGGCCCCGAATATAAAAACACCCGTCATAATGCTGGCACGTGGTTAGTTGAAAACCTCGCCCGTTTGCACAATTGCACCCTAAGCTTACAAAGTAAATTTTTTGGTTTTACTGGTCGCATGACGATTGATGGCCAAGATATACGTTTACTCATTCCCACCACGTATATGAATAATAGTGGTCAAGCGGTTGCTGCATTAGCAGGATTCTATCGCATTCCCCCTGAATCTATTTTAGTGGCTTACGATGAACTCGATTTACCCCCTGGTATCGCCAAATTTAAATTAGGCGGCAGTTCAAGCCAAAATGGTATTCGCGATATAGTTTCAAGCTTGGGAAATAATAAAGATTTTTATCGTTTGCGTGTGGGCATAGGCCATCCTGGTCACAAAGGTAAGGTGACTGGATACGTTCTAGGCAAAGCCCCAGCAAAAGAACAAGAACAAATGGACGCTGCCATAGATGAAGCGATCCGTTGTGTCGAAATACTAATTAAAGATGATATGAAAAAAGCCATGAATCGGCTCCATTCATTCAAAGCAGAATAAGCATCAGCAGTTACTGCTGAAACTAAAGATTAAGAGGATCAAAAAATGGGTTTTAAATGCGGCATAGTGGGATTACCAAACGTTGGTAAATCAACTCTTTTCAATGCTTTGACCAAAGCCGGTATCGAAGCCGCTAACTTTCCGTTTTGCACGATCGAACCGAACACAGGTGTTGTACCCGTTCCCGATCCTCGTTTAGACAAGCTAGCTGCTATCGTTAATCCAAAGCGGATTTTGCCTACCACAATGGAATTTGTGGATATTGCAGGATTAGTTGAAGGGGCATCTAAAGGTGAAGGTTTAGGTAATAAATTTTTAGCTAATATTCGTGAAACTGATGCTATCGGTCATGTTGTACGCTGTTTCGACAACGACAATATTGTTCACGTTGCGGGTAAAATTGACCCACAAGATGATATCGATATTATCAATACTGAATTGGCACTAGCCGATTTGGAAACGACCGAAAAAGCCCTTTTACGCGTAGCAAAACGTGCCAAAGGTGGCGATTCAGATGCTAAATTTGAATTAAAAGTGCTTGAAAAAATTAAGCCTCATTTGGACGAAGGCGTTTTATTACGTGCCGTGGAGCTTGAAAAGGAAGAGTTAAAAGCCATTAGCTACATGAACTTTTTAACCTTAAAACCCACTATGTACATTGCTAACGTAAATGAAGACGGCTTTGAAAATAATCCTTACTTAGATAAAGTACGTGCCATCGCAGAAAATGAAGACGCAGTCGTTGTAGCGGTGTGCGCCGAAATGGAATCCGAAATAGGTGAACTAGAAGATGACGAACGTGCGGAATTCATGGCCGAAATGGGTATTGAAGAACCGGGATTGAATCGCGTCATTCGCAGCGGCTACAATTTGCTAAATTTGAATACGTATTTCACTGCTGGTGTACAAGAAGTGCGCGCTTGGACCTTCCCTATTGGTTCTACTGCCCCACAAACAGCAGGCATCATCCATACTGATTTCGAAAAAGGGTTCATTCGAGCTGAAGTGATTGGATATGAAAACTTTGTAGCATTCAATGGCGAGCAAGGTGCAAAAGATGCAGGTAAATGGCGTCTTGAAGGTAAAGAATATATCGTAAAAGACGGTGATGTAATTCACTTCCGCTTCAACGTTTAACCTTCACGGTTTAATATGATTTTGCAAAAAACAGAGCTTCTTAGCTCTGTTTTTTTATACCCCTAATTTACCTCATTACATATTACTGATTTAGCTAACACCCATTCGTAGTAAGCCGATGTTTCACGACTAAAGAGTTAATGAAAAAAATAGTGTGTGGGCTATGCTTGCGGAACTACTTATGCACTTTATTATTCCCATTTACAGATTTTTAACGGGTCAAATTGATAAAGACACTACAACCTTGGTTTAAACGAATTGCGTATATTAATTTTTATCAGCATTTTCGCCTCATCTATTTTCTTGTCGCTTAAGACCTGTGCAGAAGAGACCTTGAATGTAGCTGTGCTTGTTGCGAGCAAAGGCCAACGCTCGGCCTATGAGCATCTCGCTATACAATTTGAGAAACAACACCCAGATATACACATAAATTATCTATCGCAAAACGACAAACACTACAAACACTCTATTCATCAATGGTTAACCCAAATCAAAGGATTAGATGTGCTGTATTGGCAAGCAGGGCTGCGACTAAATCAAATCGCTGCTCAGGGCTTATTAGAGCCACTCGATGAACTGTGGCAAGCCCAACATTGGCAGAAATATTTTCCCAAAGGTATACAAGCCATCATTCGCCAAGATGATCATATTTATGGCTTACCTTATTCGTACTATCAGTGGGGCTTCTATTACAAAAAATCACTATTTTCTCAACTCAATATCACTGCCCCTCAAACATGGGCAGAGTTTATATCCGTATGTGAAAAATTAAAGTCCTCAGGTGTAACACCAATTGTTGTGGGGGGTAAAGGTTTATGGCCAATTGCCTCCTGGTTTGACTACCTTAATTTACGTATTAATGGCCTAGCCTTTCATCAGCAAGTAATGAAAGGTCACATTCCTTACACTGATGTGCGGGTGCGTAACGTATTCTACAAATGGAAACAACTTATCGATTTAGGGTATTTTATCCCGACGATGAACAATAAAAACTGGCAAGAGGCCCTGCCTTATATTTACCGTGATATTGCTGGCATGACCTTATTAGGTAACTTTGCTGAACAGCATATTGCAAAGAAACGTAGTGATGACATTGCTTTTTTTCGCTTTCCACAGATTGATCCAAACATACCTCTTCATGAAGAAACACCAATTGAAATTTTCGTTATACCTAAAAATGCGCAACACAAAGCTGCAGCAAAGTTATTTCTAACCTTTGTTGGCCGCGCTGATATCCAAGAAAGTCTGAATGAAGAATTAGGTTATATTGCGCCTCATAAACAGGCAAAGAAAAATCCATATTATGATCCCCATCCAAATATCGAAATGAAAGAGAATGACAGCGGAGTAGCCCAATACTATGATCGCGATACTGCTGAGCTTATGTCAATTGAAGGGGTGAAAATCATGTCTGCGTTTTTAACCAATGCCAATGTTGAACTTACCACTCAAAATTTAGAAAAAGTACGTTTACAAGCCTTTGCTGATGATCGCGTCCAACACTAAATATCTTAGGCAAGCAACGCCTGAGAGTTAACGTATGCCCCTCATGTGGCGGAGCAGTCAAGCAACTGAAATTGAAAAGCCCTATACTCGCTAACGTTTTGGAAGGTGTTATTCATTATCGGCCTTTTGATTGACTCATCAGTGGTAGATAGAATGATGTTAAGCACAGCGACTTTACAGTCTGTTTACACTTACCTTTTGCCACCACACTTTTACTACTAATATTTCGTACATGAATATCTTTACGGGTTTAACCTCAAACTTTACACTTTGGAAAACCGGCCTGTTAACCTATTAAAGAATCATCATGAAACCTACTTTTGATATACAACCCCTTATTGGGTGCGACCAAATTAAATTGCACGCATCCAGAGATACCTTGCTAAGCGTATTAAACCAGCCTTATAAAGCTATTAAAAAATACCCGGAGCGGGAGCAAGCAAGCGACGCACTCTTTCGCAATGATTTACACATTTCATATAAGGGGCAACCCGCACTTGTTGAATCCATTGAGTTTGCATATAGCGAGCTATATGATGTGACACTTTTGGGCGAAGCCATATTGAGCTTGCCAGCCAAAAGCGCTTTGGCCACGTTAGAGAGCGTCACAGGGAAGACAGCCATTACTTCAGATGGTGGCTATACCTATGAAATACCCGCACTGGGCTTATGGCTGTGGCGAGAGTCGAATGATAATTTTGACGAAAATGGTTTTTACTTTTTTACTATCGGTATACGTGTTGTTGCCTAACAGTAAGACTTAAAGCCCTGTTATTTTAAAAAACCACTTTACGGGTAATACCAAACTCTTTTGAGCAAACGCATTATTCATCACTCCCCAACGCGTAAAAATATAGAAAATGACGTAAATATAATTAACTAACGTAAAATTTGATGATTTCTTTTAATCAATAGAGCTAGTTTATTCTTTCGAACAGTGTTTTTTTACATCTAATCTGAATAAACGGGTCTAAATTTGAATCCAAATCTTAAATTTGGCTGAAGAAATCAACTTTAAGTGAAAATAAGCACAACAGTATTTGCCCACAAACAGATGATGTGGGCAAAAAACAAACTAAGCATGTTATTTTTTCGCCACGCATAGGCTAAATTAGCACCAACTGTTTATTATGCGAGCAAACGATCATCTAATCTTAAAAAAACGGTTGACGACTAAAAGGCATATCAGCATAATACGCGCCACTTCCGAGAGGGAGTGAAGGAATGGCTACATAGCTCAGTTGGTTAGAGCACATCACTCATAATGATGGGGTCGCAGGTTCGAATCCCGCTGTAGCCACCATTTCCTGTTTGACTAAATACGTTTAGAGAAGCAGGGGAGAAAAATGTGCGGGAGTGGTGGAATTGGTAGACACGCTGGATTTAGGTTCCAGTGCTTCACGGCGTGAGAGTTCGAGTCTCTCCTTCCGCACCATGTTTGGGATATCGCCAAGTGGTAAGGCAACGGGTTTTGATCCCGTCATTCGTTGGTTCGAATCCAGCTATCCCAGCCATTTTTTCAATGAATAGATTGTTGATATCTGTTTTATTGGGATATCGCCAAGTGGTAAGGCAACGGGTTTTGATCCCGTCATTCGTTGGTTCGAATCCAGCTATCCCAGCCATATATAGTGATGTATTTCACACATTTATGCTTAAAAAGCCAGACGAAAGTCTGGCTTTTTTCGTTTCGGCAGTTAATTTTCTTAAATTTGCCTTTTAGCCTCGCTTCAACCTAGACACACATGCCATTAAACGGCACACTTTGCTCAATAACCTTAAAGACTGCGGACCAGCTTTTGATTTCTGAGATCGTCAATTTTATTAATAATGTATTGTGGGGTGAAGGCCAAGTTCTAATTTACCTGCTTATTATAGCCGGGGTGTGGTTTACCGTTAAGCTTAACTTTATTCAGCTACGCCATTTCACTCATATGTTTGGCGTAATGAAAGGCAGTAATAAAAGCGATAAAGCAGGTATTAGTTCTTTTCAAGCGCTGTGCACGAGTTTATCCGCTCGAGTAGGCACGGGTAACTTAGCGGGCGTGGCTGTAGCTATATCGTTAGGGGGCGCAGGAGCCGTATTCTGGATGTGGGTTATCGCACTATTAGGAATGGCAACGGGTTTTGCTGAGAGTGTGTTAGGCCAATTATATAAGGTACGCGATGATAACGGCGAATATCGAGGCGGCCCAGCTTACTATATTCAACAAGGGCTAAATAACCGCTGGCTAGCTATCACATTTGCTCTGTTCCTTTTTCTTGGGTACGGCTTTATCTTCAGCGCTGTGCAAGCCAACACCATCACTGACGCCCTTAAATTTGCATACGATATCCCTACCCTACATTCTGGTCTGGTTATTATTATTTTGGCTGCACTGATCGTAGTCGGCGGTTTACGCGCAATTGCTCGATTTGCCGAATGGGTTGTACCCTTTATGGCAGTAGGCTATATCGCTGTTACTCTGTTTATTACCGTGATGAATATCGATTTAGTGCCCGCCATGTTGGCAGACATATTTAAATCGGCATTTGGCTTGCAAGAGGCTGGAGCTGGCGCGCTGGGAGCCGCGTTTAAAAACGGTGTGCAACGCGGTTTATATTCTAACGAAGCAGGCTCTGGTAGCGTGCCTCATGCGGCGGCAAGCGCCACGCCGAATCCAAACCACCCCGTGTCACAGGGATACGTGCAAATGCTTGGGGTGTTTATCGATACGATGATTCTTTGTACCTGTACAGCATTTGTTATTTTGCTTGCAGGCGGGTCTTCTAGTGATCAAATGGAAGGCATTCGTTTAACTCAAAACGCGATGAGCAGTCACTTTGGCGGAGGAACTGAATTTGTAGCGGCCGCAATAAGTTTATTTGCTTTTACCTCAGTGGTAGCCAACTACGCTTACGGCGAAAGTAACTTACACATGTTCAAACTCGATAATAAGATCGGTAGGACGTGTTATACCGTTGGCTATCTGGCCATGATCTTATGGGGTTCAATGGCTGCATTACCTGAGGTTTGGGCTGCAGCTGATATGGCGTTAGGATTAATGACGGTCATTAATATCATCGCAATTGGCATGCTAACGCCGACAATTGTCGCTATCTCCAAAGATTATTTTGAGAAGCACAAAAGTGGTAAGACAATTGAATACCAAACCGGTGATTGCGAGATCCAGGGAGAAAGTGAGAAAGGTATTTGGGATCAAAACAAATAGCGACTTCTATTACACTAAGTCTCGTTAATTCGTTTCTGTAAAAAAGCCGCTGATGTCAGCGGCTTTTTTGCATTTATAAAGTCAAGTCTCTTAGATTAATTTGATGTTTCAGAAATAAGCCGTGCAACAATTAACCCTAGGGCTTGACGCTGTTTCTCATCTATCAAGTTACCTTGCTCGTCAAACGCTGTCATGCCACCACCGATAGCGATTTGTTCTGGTAATACCATCACCTGAATATTCCCAAGCAACATTCGAAGAGCCACTAAGCCGCGTAATCCACCTAGAGCCCCAGGCGATGTAGCAGCCAAGCCTGCGACTTTATCTCTAAAGGCAGATAAAGGACGCTCTTTGTCAGTATGGGGCCGTGAAATCCAATCTAGCGTGTTTTTTAGTAATGCAGAAAACGAACTATTGTATTCGGGAGATGCGATAAACAAACCAGAGTGCTCAATAAATAGCGCTTTCAGTTTAATAGCATTTTCAGGTAAACCGCTGGCAGTTTCATCATCACCGTCATATAGCGGCATTGGGTAGTCTTTTAAATCAACGAAGGTAGCATTTGCGCCCTGCTCTACAGCAAGTTCATAGGCAACTTTCGCCAATTTTTTATTCATTGAGTCTTTGCGCGCACTTCCGGCTAAAAACAGTATTTTTGATGACATAGTATTTCCATTTGTTAAATCAATCTGTTTAACAACAGCTTTGCTAGAGTTCACCAGCAAAGCGTGTTCAATTCGAAGTGAAATGCATCACCAGCTGTACCACAACCATTACCACCAACAAAGGCAGTATCCAGCGGCTCATTTTTGCTGTTTGCTCGCCTGATATTCTAAAACTTGAACGCTCAAGTAAAGGTACAACGACTAATAAGGCAACCAATAAAACACCTAATATAATCAAAACCGTCAAAACTGCCCCCTTGTTGTGAATCGATAAAAACTTTTTCGAGTCATACCTTATATCCCGTTATTAGCAATCCAGCGTTTTACGTCGCTTCTCACCACTGACATGGGGCGAGCACCGGGTAAAAGCAATAGATCATGAAAACGTTTAAGATCGAATTCACTACCAAGCGACTTTTCGGCCATATGGCGAAGTTCTACAAACTGCAACATACCCAATTTATAACCGAGGGCTTGCCCTGGTAATGCCATATAACGTTCAATTTCAGCAATTACGTCTGTCATACCTGTACCAGTTGTCTGGTGGAAATACTCAATTGCTTTTTCTCGGGTCCACTTCTTACGGTGTAAGCCTGTATCTACCACTAAACGCACCGCGCGATACAATTCAGCCTGCAAGCGTCCTAAATCACCAAAGGGGTCGCCCTCGTACATGCCCATTTCTTTGGCGACCAACTCAGAATACAGTGCCCAACCTTCAACGTATGCATTGAACGGTGCGTTTTGGCGTAACAAGCCAATATCATGTTGGGCCATATTAAGGGCAATTTGAAAGTGGTGACCAGGCACAGCTTCATGATAGGTAAGCGTTTTTAAAGAGAAACTCGGCACCGCTGACATATCTCTAAGGTTTATCCAAAAAATACCTGGGCGTTCTCCATCTAATGACGGCTGAGAATAATAACCACCTGCCTCCCCCGCTTCAGTTACTTTAGGAATGCGTTTAACTTCTACCTTCTGACTAGGCAATGTACCGTAGTACATATCTGTTTTCGTCATTACAGTTGCGATTTGACCGTTTAAATCCTCTAGTAACCGCTCGCGGCCCTCGTCGCTATCTTGATATAGAAACTCTGGTTGTTCAGCTAGCTCAACCATGCGCTCACCCACACTACCATCTTCGTAGCCTTGGGCTCGTAAAATGCTATCCATCTCTTTGCTGATACGCGTGACTTCATCTAAACCCAGCTGATGAATATCATCCGGTGTCATATTTGAATCACCTAGATAACGCACTTCATGCAAATACATAGCATCGCCGTTGGGTTGTGCCCACACACCGTCACCCTTAGGGGCATTTGCTTGGGTAGCTTGCAAAGTATTTTTGACTGTTTGATAGGCTGGGTAAACCACATTTTCCATTGCTTGCTTGGCTTGGGTAACTAACTGACCTTGTTGCTTTTCACTCATGTTGGTCTGGGCTAATTTTTTTGAAAATGACGTGACAAGCGCATGATCTTCAATCGGACTAGCAAGGAAATTACTGAAGTAATCCAATGTTTTAGGATATAGCTTTTGGGGTAATTGCACACCGTTCAATCTGTCACCGTTGAATGTTTCTAGTACACCAGCGACGAGAAAATCAAAGTGTTGTAAACGGGCAATATAATCTTGGGCTTGAGCCAGCGTTGACACAGTTTGCTGGACTTGCATTACTTTAGGCACATCAATTAATGGGCCGGATAATTGATTAATAATATACGGTAAGTGCCCAGCCCACGTATCAATGTAACCGCCATGAAACTCAGAGAACCCGGTATAATAACGCAAAATATCCGTCACTATCTGTTGGTGGCGTTTTGCATCGACAGAAAAACCATCATTGTTCGCTTTGGACACAGCTTGGGATGCATCACTCATATCTTGTTGAAATTTACGCATTCCCGTAGGCGAGAAATCAGTAAAGCGAGTGTTATAGCCTTTTCCTGCTATCGATTCAGATACTCCTAAAGCGGTAGCAAGAAGCGGTTCGTAATGCATAAACGCTATAGTTTTTTGTTCAACTAATGCATCAAACGCGACTTGATTCTGCGGCAAACTAACTGCATTTTTAGTATTTTCAATTTGTTCGGCGGTGACGTCCTGCTTTGAAAGCGAGCTTTGTTCTTGTTGCACAGAACAGGCACAAACCAGTGCACTTAACGCGAATGGAACGATCAGATTTTTTATCATTATAGTTTTCCTAAGTTACCGAATATATGGCTATTTTTTATATTAGCGGGCTCAATATCAACGCTATTAGTTTAAACCCATAGCGTATTTCATCACTTGATGTTTAATAACACCGCCGTGATTAGCGAGTTTAAACCCTAAATTTCGTATGACTTTAAATAGTGGGTTGCGCTGTTTGAAAGTACCGTAGATCACATCCATAGCACTCATCATCAGTAAATTATCTTTGCGCCTGATAGATTCGTAGCGTAACAAGTCTTTAACCTGTGGCTGCTCGTTACCAATGCATTCGAGTAGTACTGCTACATCTTTAAAACCTAGATTAACGCCTTGCCCAGCTAAAGGATTAATAGCGTGCGCAGCATCCCCAATCAGTACCGCATGCTCCTTCACATATTGATTAGCGTGAATTCGCATCAGTGGGAAATGTGCTGTTTTTAACACATCAAAATCTACCAATTCTTCCGGAAACGCCTTTATTATTTCTTGCTTAAGTGCGACCGGCGGTAACGTTTTTAAGCGCTTTATATTGTCACTCGTGTTGTACCACACCAAAGATGCAAACTGCGCATACATGGGAAGGAATGCGACGGGTCCAGTTGGTATGAATTGTTGCCAAGTAATGTCTTGTTGGGGTGCATGGGTAATAATCTGAATGGCAAACGCTTGCTGGCTATATTGCCATCCTTGCGTACCGATACATGCGGCTTCGCGTACCTGTGAACGCAAACCATCTGCGCCAATCAACCAACGGCAGCTCAGCACACGCTTATCCGTTAGGTGCACTAACGGTTTATCACCAGGTACTATCTCTTTTACCGGACTATCACAAAACCAAGTCACATTAGTAAAGTCGGCTAGTGCCTGATGCAAGCCTAATTGTAATACGCGATTCTCAATAATATAACCAAGACGCGGCGTGTTGATATCGTCGCTTACAAAATCAGTGCGACAATCTGGTCGCTCCCACACCGACAAACGCGCATAACTGCAGGTGCGCATTTGCTCTATATACTGCCATGCACCAAGCGATTCGAGTAACGCTTGAGATGTCACACTAATAGCTGATACACGTATGTCTGGTTCATCGCTGGGTTCAAACTCTTTTGGCATATGCGTCTCTATCAACGCAATGGAAAAGCCTTTTTTAGCTAGACCTAATGCGGTTGCAGCACCGATCATGCCGCCGCCAACTATACAAAAATCAAACACCTAACCTTCTCTTATCATTGGGTTTTCCAATGAGATTGCCATAAAAATTAAAAATATTTTAGCTAATTTAACACCTAACTAAATTATCACAGATCACATTTTTCACAGTAACACCCAAGTGACCATTTAGGCCAATTCGAATACAAAACTTATACTTAAGGATAAGATCCTATAACTAAAGTCTACAAATTATCTGTATCTTATACACGTACTCATAAAAGGTTAATATTTTAACCATCGGCAATTTACTATGGTATTACTTTGCGTCAAGCGCAGCACTCAAGCACCTTATGTAACGGACACTAAAGGTACATAGATCATGAATTATTCTGACAAACGCGTATTGATCGTAGACGACCAGCGACCCTTTTTAACATTACTTCGTGGTGTAATAAACAATATGGGTGCGCAGTCCGTCGTGGCTGTACAAAATGCAGATTCAGCTCTCGCAGCCTGCAAAAAAGAAAAATTCGATATAATTATCTGTGACCTACACTTAGGCTCAGGTAAAAAGAACGGTTATCAGTTCTTAGAAGAAGCCAGACAAAAAAACCTCGTTAAGCCAGAAACGGTATTTGCCGTTGTGAGTGCAGACTCTGAACGCCCCATGGTATTAGGCAGCGTTGAAAAACAGCCAGATGACTATTTGATTAAGCCATTCTCCCAAGCACAACTCAATTTACGCTTATCTAAAGCGTATCAGAAACGCATTACGCTGAGTTCCATCTATCATGCCATGCAAAAAAATGACACCTCAGGGGCGATAGCGGCTTGTCGACAAGCTATTATGTCGGGTACTCGCTATACCAAAAGCTGTTGTAGATTACTCGCCGAACTCTACTGGAAAGCAGGTGAGTACGTACAAGCTAAGCACATGTTGACGCCGCTGTTAGCGCAAAGCCCTCATCCTTGGGTGAGCATTGCACTGGCTAAAACAGAGATGTATCTTCAGCAATATGACGACGCTATTACACTTGCAAAAGATGTACTCTCGCGTAATCCATTACTGTTTGAAGCATACGATATTTTAGCCCAGTGTTACGTAAAACAGTTGAATTACGCTGATGCACTCACAGCAATTGAAAAGGCAATCTCCCTTGCGCCTTTTTCCGTTGAGCGCCAGTTAGCGGCTTGCAAAATTGCCAGACAAAATCAAAACTACGAGATGGTCAAGTTGCGCAGTCTTGATGTATGGGAGCAGTCTAAGAAATCAATTCATCGCGATATTTCCCATTTATGTAATTACTTTCGAAGTATTTTGGACGCCGCCGAAAACTGTACAGATAAACATATTCGCAGCAAATATCAGCACGAAATGCTGACAGCTATTGCACGCTACCGCCACGACGAGGCGTTAGCCAGAATTGATGAAGATTTTGACTACGGTATTTATGAGAATATTTTGACCGCACGTATCAGTGTTTTAGACGGACGTTTATTGGAAGCAAAGCGCATATTGAGCGAGTGCCAACAGCAGATAGCAATCCGTTTCGAAGAATATCCAACCGCTTTTGCTCCGGACTCTATCAAAGTACTGTTAGATTTAGGCGAGTATGACGACGCAGATCGCCTTAGTCAAAAACTGGTAACAAGTGGTAAACGCTTGGATGAGAGTACCCTGTTATCATTAAAAAGCAGTGTTGAAAAAGTTGCTCAGCGTAAAGGACTTTATCAAAGCTTCAATAAACTGGGGGTAGAACATTATAACAGCGGGCGTTTTCAAGAGGCTCACGGCGCGTTTGCTGAAGCACAAAAAGTTGCCCCAGTGCATACGGGTACCGCCCTTAATATATTGCAATGTAATCTTAAACTTATCGCGCAAATGAAAAAACCAGAAACCCGTGCGATTAATACCTTAAAACAGATGTATCGTCATTTGAAAAACATGGTTATGCTTGAATCTCACCAACAAAAATTCGAATCACTTAAAAGTGATCTCGGTAAATATGTAGAGGTAGCATGAGAATACAGTTACTGATCGCAAGCACACTTATCGTCACCAGTCTTACAGGCTGCGTTAATCAGCAAAAACCCTGTGAAGATATCCTTGAAGTTAAGCGCCAAGAGCAGCAATGCACAGAATGGCGAAAAACGATGGACAACAAACAATATCCACAACAAGCCCTAACCGCTAAAAAGCACTACGAAGAAGCGTGCGTAAATTTACGCTACTATCGAGACGGCTACGATACTATCTGTAAAGGTGAAGACAAAGCCATCGGCGAGAAAAAAGACTAATTGTATGCAGGGAAAAACGCTCGAATATTGTTAGTCAGTTCTAATTTATCTCGAGCTGATTCGTTCTCCAATTAATACCTCGTCATTGAGCACTCGAGTTAATTTACCCGTCGACTGTATATACAGACTATGTGTACAGGCTGTGTGTACAGGCTGTGTAAAAAAGTAGCCTTCCCTTTAACGAAACTCATTTCTGCGTTGCTTCTGCCCTATTTCAGCCGTTTTTCTGCTCGGCTGCATTAGCCCTCTAGTCCTGTTAATCAGCATTGCCATTAAAAAATGTTTAGATTAAACGAAATTCATACGCCAAAATTCACCCAATAAGTAAAGTCACAGAAACTAGATCCAAAACAAAGTATTTACCGTTAAGCGAGCTACATTATAGATAGGCGATATAAACAATTTTCTCATTTAAAAAGGGATCACCATGGCTATTATTTATTTTTGGGGCGCGGCACAAGAAGTAACGGGGTCTTGTCACTTGATTGAGTCAGCTAGTTTCGGCAAAATTTTACTTGATTGTGGTATGCATCAAGGAGGCAACTCCATTGAGCGCATAGGTGATAAAGGGTTTCCTTTTAATCCCGCGTCTATTGGCGCAGTCATTCTATCTCATGCCCACCTCGACCATAGTGGTATGTTACCCAAACTAGTCCATGACGGCTTTACTGGACCGATATACTGTACGTCAGAAACGGCTGAATTATTGGTGGTGATGCTCAAAGATTCGGTCAGTATCTATATGGGAGATTTAGCGCGCGAGAACCGCCGATTAGCTCGTAAGGGTAAGCCTTTAGTTGAACCAGAATACTCTGAAGAAGATGTTATGCAGGTACTAACGCAGTGTGAACCTCAAAGCTACAACAAGGGATTTACCGTAGCAGACAAGGCAACCGTTTGTCTTCATGATGCAGGCCATATTCTCGGTTCAGCCATTGTCGAACTCAGTTTTGAAGAAAGAGGCGAGCAGAAAAAACTGGTATTTTCCGGCGACCTAGGTAACAAAAGTGCAGTATTGATGAAAGACCCTAGCATACTGACTAAGGCCGACATTGTCTTGATGGAAAGCACCTACGGTGACCGCAATCATAAATCTATCGATAATACGGTATCTGAGCTTAAAACGATTTTACGCAACACAGAAGAACGCGGCGGGAATATCATGATCCCAGCTTTTGCGGTGGGGCGTACCCAAGAGATATTGTTTTATTTGGGTCAACTACACCAAGAAGGTTTATTAGACAACTGGCAGGTTATTCTCGACAGCCCTATGGCAATTGAAGTCACAAGGGTTTACGACCATTGGTTTAGCGCACTAGATAGAGATGAAATTGAACAAGCAAGTCCCCATGCACAGTCCATATTAAAAGATTTCATCCCTCGCTTATTTTTATCAGTGACGCCAGACGAATCCATGATGATTAATAAGATGAAAAAAGGCGCGCTGATTATTGCCGGTAGCGGAATGTGTACCGGAGGACGAATACGCCACCATTTTAAACAGCGTATTTGGGATGCACGTAACAGCATTATTTTTTGTGGTTACCAAGCAAATGGCACGTTGGGACGCCTACTCGTTGACGGCTTACAACACTTAAAACTATTTGGCGATGATTATGTGGTTAAAGCACAGATCGAAACCCTTGGCGGTTTTTCGGCCCATGCTGGGCAAAGTGAACTAATAGAATGGGTTGCTCATTTTGAGAATTCACCCAAAGTTGTTTTAGTCCACGGTGAACCCAGAGCTCAAGAGGCTTTAGCGCAAAAATTATGGACCGATAAAAACATCAGAGCCGTCATACCAAGCCTAGGCCAAAGTTTAGTTTTTTAACGGTGGTTAAGTCTGCTTTAGTACTTAGAGTACTTAGACAACAATAGAATTAATAGGCCGTGGAACCGAAAAAGCAAAGCGATGTATTACAAACCCAGCTGGCTTTACCAAAGGTTGAAAAATACTGTCGTTAGCTAGCTTCGGCCGACTCGCTTCGTGTGTCTATTTTAATGCCGCGTTGGCTTTTATCTAAGAGTTCAGATCTCAGTTATAAACCAGTATTAACAAAGCCCCTATTCATTTTTTGTTAACAGCATAAACAAGGCAATGAATACTGGGTATTCCCCGCCCTTTTTTACATCCCGTGATTTAAGACAAGTGCGCCAGCATAGCCTGCAACGGATGTTTCGGTTTATGCCCTTCAATTCGTGCTACCTGACTACGACAAGAATACCCAGTTGCCAAAATTTGCTTGCTATTAAAGCGGGCTATCGCTTTTTCCCAACTTAATGCATATATGCCTTTAGATTGATCTAGATGGCTCGCTTCATGACCAAACGTACCCGCCATACCACAGCAACCTACCGCAATGGGCGTAAGCGTCATCCCCATTCGCTGGAATAATTGCTGCCAATGCTTTTCGCTTTCCGGTAGTGCTGTTTTTTCACTGCAGTGGCCGAAAAAGGCGTATTCGACCTCTGTTAATTGACCTTTATCTGGAAATTCAATATTCGCCAGCCATTCATGCACCAGTTTCACCTCGAAGTGCCCTCTGGTATCACCAAGTACTGTTTTATATTCATCTCGGTAACACAACACTAAAGAGGGATCGACGCCAATCATAGGAATATCTAGCGGAAGGATTTTATTTAAAAAGTCAGCACTATCCTTGGCAGTCGCAGCAAACTCTTTCAAAAAGCCTTTAACATGCTGAGGCTTACCATTAGGTTTAAAGGGTAACAATATGGGCTCGTAACCCAAGCACTCCACCAATTTCACTAAATCACTGAGTAGATCAGCTTCATAAAAACTGGTAAACGGGTCTTGTACAATCAGTACTTTTTTAGCGCGTTCTTTGCCACTTAATGCTTGTAGCGTACCTAAATCAAAACGACTGGCTTGATGACCCGCAAGCTGTTTTTTTAGTGAAGGCGACGACAATAATGGTGTGTCCACATACCCCACTGACTTCTTGATCAGGCTGTTCATCCATCCTTGCTTCAAAAAGAAGTTGACCATTTTAGGCGCTTTAGCCATCAAGGGGGCCATCGCTTCAATATTGCCGACCAAATAGTCTTTAGCGGGACGCAAATAACGCTGATAATAGAGCGACAAGAAGCGTGCACGAAATGTTGGCACATCTACGCTCACTGGGCATTGGCTGGTGCACGCCTTACAGGCCAAACAACCGTCCATCACTTCCAATACCTCGTGAGAAAAATCAGTCGACTGGGCTTTACCCATAGAATTATTGAGCCGTTTAAACCAGCTCTGGCTCTTGGCATTTCGCTCAAGGGCGTTCACATCCACATTATGATTAGCCAGTAGGCGTAACCATTCACGCATAGCCCCCGCTCGTCCCTTAGGGCTATGGCGCCTGTCAGACGTTATTTTACTCGATGGGCACATAGGTGATGTGGTGTCATAGTTAAAGCACAAGCCGTTACCGTTACAACTCATGGCGGGCTCGAACGCATCACGCACTTCAATGGGTATTTGCCTATCAAACTCTCCGCGCTTAACCCCAGCAACGCTGACTAACGAAGCAGTGCTTTCGTAAGGCGTGCATATTTTGCCTGGATTCATCTTATTATGCGGGTCGAACACGCTTTTGATTTTTCGCAGTTCTGTATAGAGTTCTTCACCAAAAAACGCCGGGGCATATTCGCTGCGATAACCTTTGCCATGCTCTCCCCACAACAAACCACCATACTTGGCGACTAAGGCTGACACTTCATTGGAAATGTCGGGGATCATTTTCTCTTGCTCAGGATCGCACATATCAAGGGCTGGGCGTACGTGTAATACCCCAGCGTCTACATGACCAAACATACCGTAGTTGAGGTGCCTAGCATCGAGTAAAGCACGAAATTCCATAATAAAGTCAGCAAGGTTTTCAGGCGGTACCCCGGTATCTTCAACAAAGGCTAACGGTTTTTTGCGGCCTTTGGTTTTACCTAACAGTCCAACTGACTTTTTACGCATCGCATAGATTTTGCCGATATCGACACTATCAAAGGTAATTTGATAGCCAATGACCCCATCTTCATTGTTATCCAGGGCGGCATCTAATTTACTGCAGAGCTGGGTAATTTTATCTTGTAGTTCATCATCAGAATCACCGTTGTACTCAACCATGTTTAAGCCAAGCACTTCTTTGTTTTCAACCTCGGTGATCAGATCCTTTACCTGATGCCAGATAATATCTTGCTTGGCTAAATTCAATACATTGCTATCAACTGTTTCAACTGACGTTGCTTGCGCAGCCACCATATGAGGCGCATGACGAAGTGCTGATTCAAAGGAATCGTATTTAATATTTACCAAGGCTTTATGTTTGGAAATAGGCGTCACGTTTAACTTAGCTTCGGCCACAAAGACTAATGAGCCTTCAGAACCGGTAATTACGCGGCTTACATCAACCATTGATAAATCATCACTTAACGCATGCTCTAAATCGTAACCGGTTAAAAATCGATTCATGCGCGGGAATTTAGCCAGAATTTGTTCCCGCTTATCAACGCAGGTTGCAAGAATTTGCCTAACTAAACGCCCTGTGGTGGTGTTGATTTTCGCGACTTGCTTGGCTTCCTCCATGCTCATGGGGGATGACTCCAGCAGTGTTCCGTCGACTAATACAGAGGTTAGCCCTAATACGTGATCACTGGTTTTACCATACACCAATGATCCCTGACCGGACGCATCAGTACTGATCATACCGCCAATAGTGGCACGGTTACTGGTAGACAAATCCGGCGCAAAAAATAAACCATAAGGGCGCAACGCATCGTTTAATTGGTCTTTAACGACACCTGCTTGTACCTTCACCCAGCGTTCTTGCGGATTAATTTCCAGAATATGATTCATATGCCGCGACACATCAACGATAATGCCCGATGTTAAAGACTGACCGTTTGTGCCCGTACCACCGCCTCTCGCGCTAAACGTGACATCAGCATATTGGCTAGCAAGTTCACCGATAATTTTTAGATCAGCTACTGATTTTGGCAACACAACAGCCTGAGGAAGAGATTGATAAATGGAATTGTCTGTCGCAACAGCTAAACGGCTGGCATAACTAAACTCAATATCGCCACTAAATTCGCTGCGCCTCAAAGCCGATAAATAAGCTTGATAATTAGATTGCGGGCCGGTTTCAACGTTTAAAGCAGGTAATTCAAGTTGTGCCATAATGTTCTTTATTCTCACGGTTCATCAATTGCGCGGTATTATACAACCCATGGGCCTATAACAGCTAATACGTGTTTCGAATTAATTAGCTCTTATCCGATAAAAATAATTTAATATCCTGCATTTTTGCACAATCTTCATACTCAGTAACAAGTGGTTTGTTGCAACTTCGGTACTTGTGACGTAAAAAGTAATGATGAAAAAAGGAATATTTAAACCGTGAAACAAATACGTATCGGACTTGGCGCATTGTTGCTGCTTGCAGGCATCGTCTTATTTATCATACCTGGCTCAATGCTTTTGGTGCTGGCGGGTTTATTACTACTCAGTGTTGATGTGCCCTTGGCCAGAACATGGCTAAAGCGCTGCCAAAGCACCATGAGCCGTTCTTCGGCTAAGCTTGACCGTTTAATACTTAATCGCAAACTACGTAGTTAAACCCCATATTAGTGCAATTGTTACCCAGCTAAGCCAATAGCTTATACCGACATAAAAAGTATTAGAAATTAAAAAGGCTGTCATATGACAGCCTTTTACGTGTAGGGCACTGATTTTCTTATTATTCTTGCTCAGTGGTGTATTTTAGCGCTATTTACTTCGCGTGTTTTTCCCCTAAGTACAACCATGTTTCTACAACTGAATCAGGGTTTAACGATACGCTATCGATACCTTGCTCAACCAACCACGCTGCTAAGTCTTCATGATCAGATGGGCCTTGACCACATATTCCCACGTACTTGCCACGTTTTTTAGCGGCCTTAATGGCCATAGCCAATAAAACTTTTACCGCTGGGTCACGCTCGTCAAACAAATGCGCAATAACACCTGAATCACGGTCTAGGCCGAGGGTTAATTGGGTTAAATCGTTTGAGCCAATAGAGAAACCATCGAAGATGTCTAAGAACTGATCAGCCAGTAATGCATTGGACGGTAATTCACACATCATAATAACGCGTAAACCATTCTCCCCTTGCACTAAACCTTGCTCAGCGAGTAGTTCAATAACCTTGCGACCTTCTTCAAGCGTTCGTACGAACGGGATCATGATCTCAACGTTCGTTAAGTCCATGTCATTACGCACCCGTTTAATGGCCTCACACTCGAGTGCAAAACAATCACGGAAGTCTTCAGAAATATAACGACTTGCCCCTCTGAATCCCAACATTGGGTTTTCTTCATCTGGCTCGTATTGGTAGCCGCCAACTAAGTTGAAGTATTCGTTAGATTTGAAATCAGACATACGCACGATCACTTTCTTAGGTGAGAATGCAGCGCCGATAGTCGCGATCCCTTCAACCAATTTCTGCACATAATACTCAACAGGAGATTCGTATCCAGCGATCATTTCGCTTATTTCTTGTTTGAGTTCTTCAGGCTGATCATCAAAATGAAGCAACGCCTTAGGATGCACACCAATCATTCGATTGATTATAAACTCTAAACGCGCAAGGCCCACACCATCGTTAGGCAAGCGAGAAAAGTCGAATGCACGATCGGGGTTACCCACGTTCATCATCACCTTCAACGGAATTTTAGGCATTGAATCAATTCGTGAAGTGACCACATCAAAATCAAGCACATCACCGTAAATAAAGCCTGTATCGCCTTCAGCGCATGACACAGTGAGTTTATCGCCATTTTTGATTACGTCTGTGGCGTTACCACAACCGACTACCGCCGGAATGCCTAGTTCACGCGCAATAATTGCGGCATGGCAAGTACGGCCACCACGATTAGTCACAATCGCAGATGCCTTTTTCATAATCGGTTCCCAATCGGGGTCAGTCATATCAGTTACTAAAACATCACCCGCTTGAATTTTGTCCATCTCTTCGACAGAGCCAAGCACTTTGGCCACGCCTGCACCAATCTTATGACCGATTGAACGACCTTCACATACAACTTTCGCTTTGCCATTTAAACGGAAACGTTCAATAACTTGCATATCTTCGCGGCTGCGAACGGTTTCTGGACGTGCTTGAACAATATAAAGTTTGCCGTCGATGCCATCTTTGGCCCACTCGATATCCATCGCACGTTTATAGTGTTTCTCAATAATTTGCGCTTGTTTCGCCAACTCAAGTACTTCGTCGTCAGTAAGCGAAAACTTCATGCTATCGGCACTATCAATGTCAACGATTTCAACTTGCTTACCATGATTTAAGTCATCTGAGTAAATCATCTTGGTTAATTTGCTGCCAAGATTACGGCGAAGCACCGCTGGAAGACCTTTCTCTAAGGTTGGCTTATGTACATAAAATTCATCTGGGTTAACCGCACCCTGCACAACCATTTCACCCAAACCATAAGAAGAGGTAATAAATACCACGTCTTCAAAACCGGATTCTGTATCAATGGTGAACATCACACCTGAAGCGGCGCAGTCACTGCGTACCATGCGTTGAATACCAGCAGATAATGCTACGCCTTTATGGTCGTAACCCTGGTGTACACGATAAGAAATAGCGCGGTCATTAAATAAAGAGGCATACACGTATTTGATGGCAACCATCACCGCATCAATACCTTTTACATTCAAAAAGGTTTCTTGTTGACCCGCGAATGATGCGTCTGGCATATCTTCTGCCGTTGCAGATGAACGTACTGCAAACGATGCTTCTTCACCGGCATCCCCTTGCAGAGTTTTAAACGCGGTGGTGATATCTGCTTCAAGCTCGGGTAAAAACGGTGTTTCAATAATCCACTGACGAATAGCTTTGCCTGCCTCACCTAATGCAGGAATATCGTCAACGTCTAAACTGTCGAGTAATGTGTGTATACGAGCCTCAAGGCCACTTTGCTCCAGAAAAAGATTAAACGCCGACGCTGTTGTCGCAAAACCACCGGGTACCTGTACACCAGCATTTGAAAGATTTGAAATCATTTCGCCAAGGGATGCATTTTTACCACCGACAACACTCACGTCGCCCATACCCAATTGCTGATACCAAAGTACATTTTCTTGCATTTAATTCGTCTCCAAGATGAACTCAATTGTGTAAGCTGCCAACAATGACAACCCCAGATAGTTAGTCAAAATGATGCTCGCAATACACTAAAAAAAATTATATTTCTCAAGCGCCTAGCTTTTTACGAGAAGGATTTTAGAATGCACTCTAGTGGAAAGTAAAATTTAATTTCTTTCTGTAATTATATTACTACATTGTTAAGGAAATGTTATGCGAACGGCTTATTATATTTCAGATGGCACGGCGATTACTTCAGAGGTGTTTGGCCACGCATTGCTGTCATTATTCACGATAGAGTTCGAACATATCACCGTTCCCTTCGTCGAAACAGTGGAGCATGCGCAACAAGTTGTTAAAAAAATATCTGAAAGTTTTCAAGATGACGGTCAGCGCCCTCTGGTGTTTTACACCATCGTAAATATCGATGTGCGCAAAATAATCTCTAAATCAGTCGGTATTAACTACAATTTTCTCGACCAATTTGTTGCCCCATTAGAAATCATATTAGGTGTACCATCTAAGCCAGAAAAACATCGTACGCATAGTATTCACGAAAAGAATTATGACATCAGAATCGAAGCGGTGAATTACGCCTTGGCAAATGACGATGGCTCAAATTTACGTGACTACGGAGAAGCCGATATTATTTTGGTCGGCGTGTCCCGCTCGGGCAAAACCCCCACTAGCTTATATTTAGCGCTGCAATATGGGATCAAAGCCGCAAATTACCCATTTACTGAAGAAGATATGGGCGATATTCTTAAAATGCCTCCGGCCCTAAAGCTTTTCAAAGACAAGTTGTTTGGCTTAACCATAGAAGCCCAGCGTCTGCATCAAATTCGCTCAGAACGTCGTGCAAACAGCCAGTATGCTTCGTTAAAACAGTGTCGTATGGAATTACGCGAAGTCGAAAACCTCTATCGCAAAGAGAAAATCCCATTTTTAAACAGTACTTTTTATTCAATTGAAGAAATTTCAGCCAAAATACTTGCCACAACAGGCTTACAACGTAAAAAACACTAACCAATCAACGTGTCGCGTGCATCAGTAAACAACCAAGCAAATTGCCTAGCTGTTCACTCATAAACACCTTCGCCATGCACGTTATTGAATAAAGGTCTTAATGCTTGTCGTCTCCTACCTCGACGATCTGCATTATTGCCTCGGTTAAGCTTGCTAAAATCATGTAACAATTATCCCCCTTTAGTGACTTGATTTGCCTTAAACAAGGGGTAAGCTGGGCACAGATTTTATAAAAGGCCTGTCTATGTTTACGCATTTCTCCCCTTCGCTATTCACATTTTTACAAGAATTAGAGAAGCACAATGACCGCGAATGGTTCAATGATAATAAGCAGCGCTATGAAGATTTAGTTCGCGGCCCGGTACTCGAATTTATCAGTGAAATGCAAAATTGGATCCCGATGATTTCACCGCACTATGAGGCTTCGCCGAAAAAAGTAGGTGGCTCGCTGATGCGGGTATACCGAGACGTACGCTTCTCTAAAGACAAATCTCCTTATAAAACCAACGTGGGTATTCAATTTCGTCATGAAATTGGCAAAGACGTGCACTCACCTGGTTTTTACTTTCATATTTCGACTCATGAAATATTCTTAGCTGTGGGCACTTGGCATCCGCAACCCGATGCACTGCGAGCCATTCGAGAACACATTCAACGTAAACCGGCAGTTTATCAAGATGCCATTGAACACAAACCGTTTACCGAGTATTACCATTTAGCAGGTGACACACTCACGCGCCCGCCTAAAGGTTATGACACTGAATCACCGATGATTGAAGAAATTAAACGTAAAGATTTTATTGCCATGTGCCCGTTGACCAAAGAACAACTATTAACAGGCAATGTGTGTGAATTGGCCGCTACTCGATATGGTCGAGCACAGCCGTTACAGAAGTTTTTATGTGATGCGTTAGGGTTACGTTTTTAATTGATAGGCGAATAAGCTTCGTTTAATCCCTGAGACTGAAAAACAACCTTTTAGTCGCCTTAGGCACGACCGCCCGTAATCTTATTCGCTCGCCCTTCATCCTTGGCTTTTTCAGCTCGTCGACGCCGTGCTTCTTTCGGGTCGGCAATTAAAGGCCGATAAATTTCAATACGATCACCGTCTTGAGGCACATCCGTTAATTTGCAGGTGCGATTCCAGATACCGACTTTATTTTTGCTTAAATCAATATCATCGAAGCGTTGCATTATACCAGAGGCGTTAATCGCTTCTTCTACGGTATGCCCACGTTCTACTACGACCTCTAATAACGCTTGTTGACCAGGTAGCCCGTACGCCACTTCAAGGTTTATTTGCTTGTCACTCATTAATAAATCTCTTTTGCTCGCTTAGTAAAGGCAACCACCATATTAGACGCTATTGAATTAAATATTCGTCCAAACGCCATTTCCACTAAGCGACTGGAAAAAGAGAAATCTAAATTCAATTCAATTTTACACGCACTCTCTGTCAGTGGCTTGAATGTCCAGCCGCCACGAAGCTCAGAAAAGGGTCCATCGACTAAGTGCATTTTAATGTACTGGCCACGTGCTAATTCATTGCGCGTAGTAAACCATTGCTTTATGCCTGCTTTGGATATAAGTAACGATGCCTCCATGCTTTGTGGTGTTTCATCAAGCACCTTAGTTTGCGCGCAACCAGGTAAAAATTCAGGGTAACGCTGCACGTCATTTATTAAATCAAACATCGATTCAGCACTAAAAGCCACCAAGGCACTACGGGTCACATTAGCCATCAATTCCCCTTGAATTGAGTAAGTCTGTTTTTATAAGCGCAAAATTCTAGCATAAAATCATATATCTATTTCAATATCAGTGATTTTTGTTGTACCGCGAATAACAACCATTATAATACTTCCCCATGAATAGAAAGAAGTCAAAATCAGCCACAAGCAATACCATCGCTTTAAATAAGAAGGCACGGCACGATTATATCTTGCAAGATAAAATCGAAGCGGGCGTCGAATTACAAGGATGGGAAGTCAAAAGCATTCGTTCTGGGAAAGTAAATTTATCAGACAGCTACGTTACCCTTCACAAAGGCGAAGCCTTTTTAATTGGTAGTACCATTCAACCTCTCAACCAAGCATCAAGTCACGTGGTGTGCGAACCCATTCGCCGACGCAAACTACTGCTTAAAAAGCGCGAACTCGACAAGCTAATTGGCTCAGTTGAACGCCAAGGTTTTTCAATACTCGCTACCGCCATGTATTGGAAGAAAAACTGGGTAAAAGTCGAAATTTACCTAGGTAAAGGTAAGCACGAGCATGACAAACGTGATGCCGTTAAAGACCGAGACTGGGCAAGAGATAAAGAACGTATGATGAAACATAAAGTCTAGGCTGAGTGTTTTAATCAATATAAGAAGGCGCCTTAGCGCCTTTTATTTTTGGTTTATAGGCAAAACCTTCGTCTTTCCTAGTTGGGTGAATATAAATGTCAATCAACCCCAAAAGATAAGCGCGATCCTGATGCAAATTCAGCGTTAACCGGTGCATTAAATCTGCTTGCAAATTTACCTATTTACCCTATCGAGCAACAACTGGGCAAATCGCCCGTGTTTGCCTGTACAATCTTTAATCAAGCAGTGAGAACGAGCGAATTATTCGCGATTTTGCCTACGCATAGTAGTGATTTCCTCCGAGCCTGTGTTACAATGCTCGGCGTTGGTAGTTTGCAACCAACACGCTTTGGGGCTGATATTGGATTCGACAAGATTCTTGAGGCTTTAGGTGCATGCAGAGGAGCGGTTTGCCTCTATAAAAGCCGCATTTAAATAGTCGCAAACGACGAAAACTACGCACTAGCCGCTTAATAACCGGCAGTGCCCTTCCACTCATACTCTTTCTGCTAGTAGAGGTTCGGAAGGTCATCCCAGCAGGATAGCGAGGGAACCTTGTCTAAGGGTGAACCGCGAAATAGTATTAGGCCCGCTATGAGAAATCCTGTCTGCCGGAGTTCGAATTAGTTAAATAAAAGACAGAATAAGCATGTAGTACCGACGGTTAACGTTTTTTGGACGCGGGTTCAACTCCCGCCAGCTCCACCACATTTAGCCCCTAACTTTTAAAAAGTTAGGGGCTTTTTTATGTCTGGGTATCCACAAATTGTCCACAGATTAAAAATATCAAACCATGCTCTGCTGTTGAAGGTAGTTGTTTTGCAGCGATAAACGTAACGACGAGAAGTGACTTATGAGTTCGAGGAATAACACTTGAACGACTTAGTAATTACTTAGCCTTACGAAAGCTATGCATCCAATTATCAAAATAAAATCGAATTAGATGACTAACCGTTACCCGCTTTATTGGAATTCATATTTGCTGGTGTGGATACCTTTTTCAACCAAGTTTCCCCTTCATCTACGTTGGTGAAATACCTTACTTCGACATTTGTAAATACTCGATTAGTCTTTTCAAGAAGAGATTGCTGAATTGCGGTTTTGTATACGATGGCTAAATACTTTAAATTATTAGCATCCAACCAAACATTTAATTCCAATACATAGGGATGAATTTCAGGAGTGGCGAGCTCCCATTCAGTAAGATCGCATAAACTCGACCAATGATGACTTTTTATGCTACTAACAATTTCCTTGGTTTCTTTACTCCAACGAATGGCAGTTTGGTAATTCCAAGCGTCATAAGCTCTAAGTGTAAGGATATTGCCAGTTAATTCTAGTTCAAACGAACCATGTTCAATCATTTTCACCCTTATACGGTAAAGTTGACTACAACTGTGACGTAGCTTTATTGAAAATTCTAACTTTCACTAGATACAATATGCACACAGATTAATACTATTCACACGATATAGCTATTCTATAGATACGCACGCAAACCCAGTAGGATCAGCAACCAGTGAAAAATTTTTACTATCGAAAGGTAGAAGAAATGTTAGTCATTAATTAAAATCAACGTGCATCTAAGTGTCAACAGTAAAAGGTATACCTCATAAAAGGCTGAAACGTGTTTAGAACATTCTCGGTCATTCAGTAATACATAACTAATTACACAACTAGTGGATCGTTTAGTAACTATCTCTAGCCCTGTCCTTGTAAACTCTTATATAAAGTAAAGCAGCCTACCTAATTATAAATGTTAATGATTCGTGTTAAAAACTTGCGGTTAGTTGCTTGTCATTCTGTTTAATATAAATTATCTACAAAAACGTACAGGCGCTTTTACTGCGAAAATGAATCGCAAAAAGATGTGAGTCGCGAATAGTTATCGTGCATATGATGCAAAGTGAAGAGTATTTGATGAACCCGTTAATTGAAAAAGATATTCAGACTATTCAGTCTATAGAGGCTGTGCCTCACATAATGAAAATGCTGTCAGATGCGACAGGGCTGCGTTTCATTTGTATTGCACGAGTAACTGAAGTCAAATGGACAACTTGCGCAGTGCTTGATTTAGTTGACTTTAATCTCAACCCTGGTGACGAGCTTGAGATAACGACTACCTTTTGTAGTCAGGTTAGAAGGTCGAGCCAGCCAATAGTCATTGAGCACGCTCAAACAGATGCGCATTATAGCAAAAGCGAAATTCCCATTATGTACGGGTTTGAAAGTTACTTTTCTTTCCCTATTTTCAATTCGAATGGCGATTTTTTCGGCACGCTATGTGGTCTTGATCCCCTACCTGCAAAGTTAAAAACGACTGAAATTGAACATCAAATCAAGTCATTTGCTGAATTAATTTCTAGACAGATTGAAGTTGATCAGAGACTAAGCATTGCCGAGTCTGATTTATTTAACCAGAAGACCGCCTTTAAACTTCAAGAGCAATATATTGCTATTCTAGGTCACGATTTAAGGACGCCATTATCTGCACTCACAATGGGCGTCAGTTTCTTAAAGCAACAGGTTAAAGACGAGACCTCTCAGAAAATACTCGCTCGAATGGACAATAGCACAACCAGAATGACGCGCTTAATCAGTGATGTTATGGATTTGACCCGTGAGAAAATGGGCAATGGCATGGTGTTAAATATCAAGACGGTAGATAACTTGGAAGATACCTTAACACACACTGTTTCCGAACTATCCGGATTACATCCACAACGAGCTATACAGACCGATATTAATATAAAGGGTCTGGTTGATTGTGATCCTGAGCGTATTGCCCAGCTGTTATCTAATCTTTTAATAAATGCCATTGTGCACGGCGACCCAGCACAAATGATTGATGTTAAATCGACTATCAAAGACGGCATTTTCTTACTAAGTGTCAGTAATGGTGGCGAGCCGATAACGCCTGAAAAGATTGATAAACTATTTAAGCCCTTTTGGCAAAATGAAAGCAATAAGAAAACCGGGGGCTTAGGGCTAGGCTTGTTCATTGCGTCACAAATAACGTCAGCGCACAACGGAACGCTAACAGTGAGTTCCAACGAAAGCAAAACGGTTTTTACTTTTCAAGCAACCCTTTGAATGCAGCTGAGGATAAAGGATAGCTTTAATTCCTTGGTATTTGATTTATACAGATAATAATCACAATTCAGTCGCAATAATTGAACAAATTAGAGTGTTAAGTTTACCTTACTTTAGTGTCATATTGTCTGCTGACAGAAACTTGATAAGCTCTTAGCCCACGTATATTGTAAGGGTGTAAATCAACTTTAACTGTGTATTACATCACGTCAGCTTCACCAAATAGTGATAGAAAGGCTCTTCAGAAATGAAGAGCCTTTCTGTTTTTAGAGGATATATATCTCATGCCCAAAGTCAGTGTTATTAACTTATCTGTTTATGCTCCCAGCAACTAACACAATAATAAAAAAATACATTAAGGGCGAAAAGATTCATGGAGTCTGGACAGATTCAAAACGGTGACTATGTAAACCTAAGAGGTAAGGACAAGCAGCCTACCGAGATTAGTTTCTACCTACTAACTGCTTATTATTATTGTGGGTGTCTTTGTAATTAATTACCTCGGTTTCTACATCAAGGCATAACTCAATCACGAGCATCGTAAGTTATTGTTGTTTAAAGGGGGTTTCCGCGACTCTGTGCTTTTTGTGAACGCAGCGGTATAAGCACTTGCCCCATTAATGAAATAGGCAAAATCGCTGTCGATGCAAGTGGGTGGCAGCAAATACAATTTACCTATCCGTAGCGAATACTATTTGTAGTAAAAGTGCGTATTTGCTATTTCAATAAACACGGTAAACTTTTTTATTATCTGTAACGTATAGTGCCGCACTGTCTTCTTGGATTACTTTTTTTATTTACTTAAATCATTGTTTTAACTTATAAATTTTTATTTTTCTTTATGATCGAAGTGTCGTTTTTAGCGGTATCAAATGGTGAAAAATAAAGCACTTACCACAGCGACATTAATTAGTCACTGGTGGGTAAAACGAACTTGAACTAACTCAATAAACTAAGGAAAAATAATGAAAAGTACTCTATTAAAATTTATTTCTGCAGGCGTAGTATCACTTTCACTATTATCGGCTCCTGTAATGGCGAATCATCACAATGAAGCTAAAATGGATATTGTCGAGACTGCGGCGAGTAATTCAAATTTCACTACCTTAGTCACCGCAGTAAAAGCTGCTGGTTTGGTTGATACGCTGCAAGGCGCTGGGCCTTTTACGGTATTCGCTCCTACTAACGCGGCGTTTGAAAAATTACCCGCCGGAACGGTAGAAGAGTTATTGAAGCCAGAGAACAAAGACAAGCTCGTTGCTGTATTGACTTACCATGTTGTAGCGGGTGAAGTGTACGCCAAGGATGTGGTTAAATTATCTGAAGCTAAAACAGTGCAAGGCAGTAAAGTCATGATTAAAGTCAGCGATACTGGAGTCATGATCAACAATGCTAATGTTGTACAAACTGACTTAAAAACCAAAAACGGTGTAATACACGTTATCGATACCGTTCTGTTACCTTAGCCAATACATCACAATATAAGGCCATCTTTAACAAGATGGTCTTTTTACGTGTATTTGACGCTTTTATCTAAGCCCCTGCTCATAATATTAATAAAAAACTATAAGACACCCATTCTTAAAAGTTGAAAAATGACAGTTTCGCTCTAAGTTGTAAGGTATTCAAAAAATGATGGTCTGTTATGCCTCAGCTACCTAAAAGCCAAATTAGTCTAATTGACACCCCTTATTACCATTGTGTTTCTTGTTGTGTGCGCCGTTCATTTTTGTGTGGGGTGGCAACCGCGCTGTTGATAAATTCACAGGACAAAATTTTGAACACATAAGGGCATGGGTAGAAGATCGTTTGTTGCTGATTGGCTCTGAGTTTTCTATTTATAGCGCGGCTACCGTATATGGGCTTGTACCGTGATGAGTAATCATGCGCATGTGGTGCTGTATACGGATAAAGAACAAGCAGGCAGATTGACTATGGCATAAGTGCTAAGAAGTTGGCATCAACATAGACTGCTATGTTGATGCCTTATTTCCATCCTAATTCTTTAATAAATTTAATGAATATTTTGAACACCGAAGGTTTGCCTGGAACTGCCATATTGGCTACGCTTTAAGTAACTAAAAACAACCGAAAGGTATTTGTTATGTTTACTTTTTTACGCGCTATTTCTAATCGAGAGTTGTTGTTAGAGCAGATGCCTATCTTTTTTGTTTCTTTCCTTATAGCGAACACATTTTACAAATTTGGCAGTTTTGGTTTGGAAGTCATCGCTTTTCTCGCCACCTGGTTTGTAATTGATGCGTCAGTTCAGCTCTTACATAAGTTGCTAAAGAAATAAGTCATGATTTTCTGCTAACTGTGCATTTATAAAATCACTTTGTGGCAGTTATTCGAATGTTTGGTTTTCCACTTAGTAGCTTAGCTTAGGGTTGCCAATTCAGTCCTCTGACGACAGCGTTTCCACTGTCTGCATCTTCAAGTAACAGTTTCCAGAATGTCTGAATAGACATCACTCTAGTAATAAAATCAGGCCTTGCATCTTCGTCTCCTTGGATCAGTGCAATTAATATGTAACATTTATCTGGCGCGGGATCCGGTGGGTTTGCCCAGGTTATTGCGGGGAAGATAGCGCTAGATTTTGCCGCTATGGTGGTAAGCGTTGCCGTGCCTATTGATACCCATGAATTTGGGTCTTGTAACGAACTGACGGGTATTCTAAATACTTCAACCTCGGCATTGTTTAATGCAGTGCCCCCTTGATTGCGCGCGCGTACGTAAATATGATTTGTTTCGCTGCCATCGAGCACATCGGCAATGCGTTTGTCATTCATGTCAGCAAACGCAGTGTCAGGATCACCTTGCGCAGCTTGAACCACAATAATATCGTGGCTTTGCGTTCCCCATGCGGTTTCACCCAATAATCCGGTATCGTCAAACCCATCTCTCATAGAAGCGTTGGCAGGCGATGGTGTAACCGGTGAAATAAATAACGCTGTGCGTCGTTCCTGTCCGATAAAACTAGCGGCTTGAGCTGGGTCAACAACATTACCCAACACACTGATATCTAGTGGATCATGAATTGAGTCAGAGGCGACTGCTAACAGAGCGACATTCCCAGTGAGTTCGCCTGGTACATGCCAATTAAACGCCATCACGCGAGGTTGCCCTGACGCTAGATAATCAATCTCCACACTATCGATTTTTTGCCAAGTACCACCATCGAGCACATTGGGAAATTGTGTCCAAAAGTCTGCTTGAAGATCCGGTGGTGTTGCAGGCACTGTTGCCCAAAATAAATGTAATTCAGCGCTATTGGTTATCCCATAACCATTATTATGAAGTTGCACATAGATGATATTCATCATGCATGCCGACAACTCATCACTGCGCAACAGTTCATCCATTTCAGTGCCTTCAATAACAGGACCAAAAAACCGGTAGGGCGGCGTGTCGATACGGATATCAATAGCGCGATTTAGCACCATTATGGCAGTATTCCCTGGCGTCATTCTGGGATCATGATTAAGAGGCTGTTTATGCTTAGGGTCGTAGCTGTTTCCATCATCGACTATGTTGTCTCGAATTATGAGTTTGACTCTTGCAACACCTGATAAATCACACTCATAAGCGCCTCTAGAGTGTGTGGCGCAGCGGATTAAGTGCTTTTCTTCCCCTGCGGAATTTGTGTACGTCACTGCTTCTAAATCAAATACTAACGGTAGTGGAAGATTATTATTGAACGTTCGCCATTGGGGTGCAAATGGCGTAATACCTACTGGAGTTGGTACTGTTGGAGCTACCGCGTTACGAATAACATACACACCAGCAAAACAAGCACAGTAGATAACTTGCGGATCGGTAACGGATGCTGAACTTGTGGGGTCAAATAAAATGGCAATTGCCGCTGAAGGGCTGAATTGATTGTCAGGACTGCTAACACAAGGTGCAATTCGGCCACTAATCTCAAGCCAGTTCTGGCCAGAATCCCCAGAAAGGTAAATCCTTCCTTGCACCTTATGTTCTGACGCACTGACTCTTATTGTGACAGAAATAGCGACTATAGACTCATTGCTAGTATTAATAGCAATACCAGTGATAGTAGCATTTTGACCTCTTAACTCCGAAGGCGATACTTCATCCCAAGTTGTTGCATCTGCATCATTAGTCACAAACACCTGTCCATGTGAGGTGGTAACCCACCAGATTAGATCCGGTGTTTGCGGTGAGTGTAAAACCTTGGTAACTTTGTTGGTGGTATTGGTAAATGCTGGAATATTGTTAAATTGCTCAAATACATCCCCGTCTATGGTGTGATAAGCAGTCTCCTCCCTACCTACAATAATATGGTTTGGTTTTACAGGATGTGCATCCATAACTCCCACAAATAAGGCTTTGTGATCTGCATGGAAATTATTGACTAGTTTGTTGCCAATGGCCATGTGGTTAACGTCTTTGTCACCATCCTTTGGCACATCAGGCAATTGGGTCATAAAATACTGTGTACCAAAGTCATCGGTAGAATTTATAATTGTTACTCTATGAGTACCATTTTGTGTCGTTCTGAGAAAGACTCTTGGATCATCAGGATTGAAGGCGACCTCCCCCCCATCTCCTCCACCGACTAGAAACCACGTTTGTCCTCCATAACTTAACCAAGTGCCATTGTCGTGCAGTCCCCCAGCGTAAATATATGGGTACTTAGGGTGAGTCGTAATATCGTTAAATTGCGCGGCATTGATGCCTAGTCCGCGGTCTCTCCAGTGGTCACCTAAATCCGAAGAGGCAGATACACCGCCATCGTTACCCACCCATATACTCATTGGATTGGCATAGTCGAATAATAGAGCATGTTGATCAGCATGTTGGGCTCGGTCCCCTTTGTAATGCTGTTCCCAATCGATAATTTTCGACCATGTAAATCGATTTGCAGCAGGTGCCGACGCGACGTACAGACATTTAAATAATTCGAAAGATCCTGTTATAAAAATACTAGGATTTAACGGATGCATTTCCAGTACCAAGTCATACAACGCATGATCACCGATGTCCCCCAGCCTAGCTAAGGTATCAATCCAACTAGATCCTCGGTCATCAGAAATGAAAACGTGTGACGCTGAATCATCCGCTAATCCCGCTACGGCGCAAATCCAGTTAGGTTGGGTCCGACAGTGAGATATTTTAATCCGTGTAAAACCAGCTGGAAAACCTGGCGTTATGGGGGTCCACGTTACGCCAGCAGCGGTGAGATAACGTTCTTGGTTTCTACTATATTGTGCTCTATAAATGCCATTTCCTAATAGTGCGACATAAACCGTCACGATATCTGGTGGTGTAGTGCGTGATGGCCCAAAATCAACCAAAATATCTGTCGCTCGTTGGCTACCGTTTGCTGGAGAAGATGCGTGCACTAACTGATCGGCTTTGAGTATGAGTTGCCTTGGGTTTTCTGCTGACGGAACACTACGACCTATGCCGCCATCTGAAGACGCGATCCAAATTCTGTTTGGTTCCCATGGGTCCACAATAATACGTTCATACTGCCCAAATTTTAAGTCTCCCGTTAAAGGATGATCAATCCGTATAAATGATTTACCGTTATCACTTGAACGATATAGGCCATTACCTAAAATGTCAGCTCTACGATCGTCGCTTGTGCGCGTTGGCTCCCCTGTACCTACATATATAATTTCCGGATTGCTATAGCTCACGCCGATAGCCCCTACAGCGAGCGACTGCCTAGCGTTTGGTGGTGAAAAATAATCCAATGCGGTCCAACTATCACCTCTATCTTTTGTGCGCCATAGGCCTGCCCGCGCACTACCAGCATAAAAGGTTTGAGGGTTTCTTTCATCTTGCGCCAGGCATCGGATACGCCCACCAAGATTGCGCGGTCCCAATGGTCGCCAATTTAGATTTGCGTTGGCAGGATCTTGTCGAATAGGGTCTGCAGCGTGCAGCGTTGCAAGATCGATTTGCTCACTAAAGTGCATCTGATGAACGGTACCCGTTCTCTCGAGTAGATCTGCAACCCTTTGACTAGGGTTATCGGTTGGCTCGTCTATTTCAGGCATCTGTTGCACTACCTATAGTAAACCAACTTTCTAATACACCACCAGGTATATGCGGCGTATTGGTGCCATGCAATACATCGCAACTCGCAGAAAAGGGTCTTTTATCAGAATCTAAAAGTCCGTTGCAATGAACTCGAATAAACACGCGTCCGCCACTGCCCGAAAAAACCTTTATCAATTGACTGGTGTCCCCTCGTGGTCTCCAATCAATTTTTTGCGCTGCTAATTTGCAATCCCCTTGGATATAAGCCATTTGCATCAGAATAAGCTGTTGATTGAATCCAGGTTCAAATAAAACTTGAACAACTTGAGGCTGAGCATTCGTTGTTTCTGGTGACATACTTGCAGACATCACCACATTCAAACGACTCAATATTTGAATGGCGCCTTCAGCGGAAACCTGCCCATTATGAGGCCAGCTTATTTCAGCAATCGCTGGCCAGTCTGGGTTTAGTCCTTCTCCTGGTATACCTTGCTCTCCTTTTGCGCCTGCAGGTCCCGTTTTCCCCATAGGGCCGGTTTGGCCTTCAGGCCCGACTGCACCTGTTGTACCAGTCTTGCCCTGTGGCCCTGTGTCACCTCTTTCACCAACTTTGCCTTGGGGCCCAGCTTCACCCTTTGCGCCTATTTTGCCTTCGGGCCCAACCGCGCCTGTTGCACCAGTCTTGCCCTGTGGTCCAATATCACCTCTTTCACCAACTTTTCCTTGGGGCCCAGCTTCCCCCTTTGCGCCTATTTTACCTTCGGGCCCGACTGCGCCTGTTGCACCAGTCTTACCCTGTGGTCCAATATCACCTCTTTCACCAACTTTGCCTTGGGGCCCAGCTTCACCCTTTGCGCCTATTTTACCTTCGGGCCCAACCGCGCCTGTTGCACCAGTCTTGCCCTGTGGTCCAATATCACCTCTTTCACCAACTTTTCCTTGGGGCCCGATTTCGCCTTTAGCACCCACATTCCCCTGAGGCCCAATACCGCCGGTCGCTCCAATCTTTCCTTGTGGCCCAATGTCACCTTTTGGCCCTTGAATACCAATAGAGCCGGTATCACCCTTGTCACCTTTTCCCCCTTTGGCGCCCATTTTTCCTTGTGGCCCTGCATCACCTTTAACGCCAACTTGACCTTGAGGCCCAGCGTTACCTTTTTCGCCAACCTTACCTTGGGGCCCGGTATCACCTGTTTTACCCATTTTGCCTGGTAATCCAGTTTCACCCGTTGCTCCAATTTTGCCCTGAGGCCCCACATCACCTCTCGCACCGATTTTGCCTTGGGGTCCAATTTCGCCTCTAGCGCCAACAGGACCTTGGGGTCCAATTGCCCCTGTCGCTCCGATTTTACCTTGAGGCCCAATATCACCTTTCAATCCTTGAACACCCGTCCCGCCAATATCTCCCTTGTCACCTTTTACGCCTTTGTCACCCGTTTTTCCCTGGGGCCCCCCATCACCTTTTGGCCCCTGAGCCCCGGATGCTCCAACGTCACCAATATCGCCTTTTGGTCCTATTGATCCGATTTTGCCTTGTGGACCAGTATCGCCTTTTAAGCCAATGGGACCTCGTTGACCTGCCTGCCCCGCTAAACCTGTTAAGCCACGTTCGCCTGGGCTGCCTTTTTCACCAGCAGGGCCAACCTCACCTACCGCGCCAGGGATTCCAGCTGGGCCCTTTTCACCGGGAATGCCTTGTAGTCCGCGTTCTCCTTGCGGCCCTCTTTCACCTCTCTCACCGTTAGCCCCTTGCGGACCCATCGCCCCGACCAGACCCTGTGGCCCCATCTCGCCCTGTGCTCCTTGCGGCCCAATCGGGCCAAGATCACCTTTCGGGCCAGGAATACCGGGAATGTCGCTGTGATCTTCCAAGGCACTGCCATCGAAAAGCCATTGCCCTAAACTATTTTGATGCCATTGTCCGCTATGATTGTGATTACCTGTTGCGGCAAATAATTCAGGGTCTTGCGTCAATACCGCTTCCCCCTCTTGCACGTCGATTGAGGCGATGACAATTGAAGCACCGTCTACATCAGCTTGGGGTTGCACTGACACTGCAGTAATTAGGTTAATAATTGTCGACGCACCGTCATGGCGCAGGGGCTCTATATCGTTATTCAGTCCGGTTAAAAGCAAACTCCACGGATTATTTTCAGTCGGAAGCGGTATTTGCGCGATACTGTCTAACGATAATCGATGGCCATTTAAGGTAAAGGCGGCGCCTGGTTGAAGCTCAATATTGCCATTTTTCAGTTCCGCCTTTAAACCCCAAGCCACCTTTCCTAAACCAATACAACTTCGAATATCGGCCAACCCTTCCCTTAAACTGTCTTGCATATGTTGCAAATGTAGCGCGGTAACTTTTTGACCGCTTACAAACTGACTATGAGCATCCTGTGTCATGACAATTTCTCTCCAGTAATTACGTCAACCTCACTAATTTTAATGCTACCTTGACTGCGACTGACGATTCTAAGCACTATGTTATTTGTTTCAGGCTTAGTAGTTTGGGCGTTGAATTCAAGTCCAATTCGACTATTTTCATTTGTTGGTGTCAGTGTCAATTGTGTTTCATCGTCATCCAATGAAATTAATAAAGGAGGTATAGGTTTCGTTTGATCTGCATTGCCCAACATATGCACCCTACCAGCAATACTGCCTAGTGAAGTGCCACTACCAAATATCGCTGGTAATGCTCTCCATGGGCCTCCAGGTGAGCCAATTCTAACGGGGTATTCATTACGTTCATTTGCCGTCGCCATTTTCCAAATGACTTCACCTCGATTAACATGAATAGCAGCCCATATTTTTACATTCTCTTCTAGTGCGGCGGGTTCCTTAAAATCAAAGCGTATCCATTGCTCGTCGGACCCCGTCCAGTTAATCGGTTCACTTATCGCATTTGTTATTGCTTCCATTGGCACGCCGTCCCTTTCTCGCCATAAAATCACTCTCGCTTCAGCGCCACTGGGGCCTGAAATAAAGGGAAAGCGTAAACCTGCTAATTCAACTAACCCTAAGTTCGCATCTAACCTCACGCAAGCAGCTCTGCCCTTGCCAAGCGATAATTCGGTAATTTCATTTGGTTTTTGGGCTATAGCAGGAATTGCTCGCAGTCGATCTAGCTCGCCGGAAATGCTCAATTCAATCCCGCTTATGGGCTCGGTGACGTTGCTAGGGGGAAATATAACGAGTTGTTGCTCTGCTTCACGCTCAAAAGACAGCGCTAAATCGCTTTTGTTATTAAAAGACATGCGATGAATATGACGTTTTTCAGCCGATTCAAGCTCGATTTTAAGTGCGCCTGGCACAATCGCACTGAGTACAAATTCGAGTTCAACGTCATCAGATTTTGTTGGGTCTTGGGTATACTGGGCAACTGAACTTGCTAACGAAACTCTGCGCTGTCCTAGGGAATTCCATCCGTCATCAGTTATATCTTCACTGATCCCCAACTGTATCATCGGGTCGTACTGCCAAATGGCTTGATCACCATTAATGCGTAACGTCAGCCCAGACGGTAAATCTGGTAATGATAATTTTATAAAATCAATAGCTTCAGCTGCATTTTGGCCACTACCCAAAGTAAGCATTAGGCGTTGTGTTTTTACATCTGAAAAAGAAACCGAATTATGAGTAAGAACGCCATCTCCCTCGAAAAGCGGATCACTCTTATCAAATTTTGTACCTAACCAAGGGTATATCGTTGAGATTGAGTAACCTGTTGCAATACTCACTGAGTTGACCGTTAGCATCATGCCAAAATCAATGATAATCGATTCGTTGTCGCCTTCTGCGACTCTAACATCTGCTACTTGTTTAGCTTCGATTGAATCGGCACGGTTAGCACTCAGAATAAGATCAAGTTTGTCTATGATTGCGTTCGCTTTAACAAGCAATTTGACACTCACGTGCTTTGTGCCGTCAGCTAAACTTATCGGTCTAAGGCCAGTTAGTATTGGGGGGGCTATTTCATGAATATATTGGTTGTTGAGTCCCACAAGACCAGAAGTGGCCTCATGAGATAGCTCCCATTGAACGATACCAATTGATTGAGTGATGTTAATCGCCATATTGTAATCTATCCCATTATAAAAATGAGCTACATGAAAGTACGTCCCTATTTCGATTAGGCACAATTACTTAAATGCTAGTGCTACTCGAACACTGTTAAAGGCATTGCTAAAGCCCTGACCCGGTTTACCTTCATTAATATTTATGCCTGCGAATTGCCCGAGCATATCGGTTAAAATAAGTTTGTCGTTTTCTTCTACATCATTCGCATTTTCATATTTGAGCACTAAGCCGCGCAGATCATTTTGATCTTTCACCCGGTCGAGTAACTCACCAATACTGGTATCTTTAACGTCAATATGAATATCATCAAAAATACCGATATTAATGTCTTCTCGTGGTGCCAGTATTAAGTCCACTTCGGTGCCAACACTTACTCGGGTACCCGCGGCAATATTTTGATCTAACACTCTAGGCTCCCTAGTCGGTTCTCTGATCTGTAGGCCGCTTAAAAAAGCCTCGAGTCGCCCATTATCTGGCAATACGGACGGCACTTTAAATCCGCCTCTAACGACACTGGCAATAGCCGGTTTGTCATCTAAATCAACGAATATGGGTTGATTAATATTTCGAGCAGCCGGAATAATCGTGTTTGCTTGTTCCCTGCCCTGTATTCCGGTGATAAGCGATTTTGTTTGTGTAGAACTAAGCAAACTCGGTTTGTTAGTGCTAAATGTAGCCATAATTATTCTCCCCTGATTATTCCGATTTCTGTCTGGTTTCAACTTTACCCAATTTAAGACCAATGGCTTCAAGCGCTTTACGTGCCTCTGTCAAGGTCAAGCCTGTTAACGGTGGAATTTCTACTGAGCTATCTAGTTGCAGTGCTGCAGAAACGACTAATTGCACTTTACCTTCCGGTGGCACGGCATCACTAGGATCCGGAATTTGCATAACGATTGGTTGGCTAGCGTATTCCGACGTTGGTTTAGCGGGGGCTAATTCACGCCCGAACACATCGATTAAACGTCCTACGGTAATACTGCTGTCGTCTAAAATGGCCAGCGCCGACGCAAGCTCAACACCAACTAAATTAGGCATAAATGCGCCATTTTGTTCGAGGGTCAATTTAACGATTTCATCGCTAGGTATGGTGACATTTTCTTTTGAAGCCTTAAAACCAGCTGCATCAGCCATAATCACGTAAGCGCCTGGGGGCAAAGATGTAAACACAAACGAATCCCCGCCATTTACCGGAGAAACCGCCTGGGCTAACCAGCCATCATCGCGTAACGCTGTCACCCGAACGGTATTTCGTGAAATGTCTGTGTTGCTGAGTTGCACATTTAACGCCGTCGATTGATTCGCTAAAACAAAGTCATTAAGCGCCTTGATGCCTGATACCAACTCATTCCAAGCTTCTGACGTAATAGGTTCACCAGGTGATACTGGTTTTGCTGTAAATTCATTAAGTTCCATATACTTATCTCTCTTGTAAAGTCAGATGAACAACATCTACAAAAATGCTTTGGGTGAATCGAAGGTCTTATCCGTAAGGCACAACATCAAACCTCCACCGGTACCGGGTCCAATTGTGGCGCCAATACAGTTTGTGAGCGTATTTGGTCGATTGCACTAATCCCATCAATGTCCCCTGGCAAGGCAGCATCTCCCGCTATCCAATAAGGCTCAACATAGTCAACAACCACATCAACACCAGCAGGACGAAAACGTTTAATACCTTGTTTCACTAAATCTGCAATTTGAGCGCCGTTGCTGTTATCAAATAGTCGAAAGCGATTTGGGATAAGCAATTTCACCTTATAAGCTTGGCGCTCTAGCCAACGTAAATGAATAAATCCAGCGGCCTGTAATTTGTCGTTGCCATTTCTTGTGGCAAACACTGAGGCGTCTGCGAAACCCACACCAAACCTGGGAGTAACTAACGTAATGTGAGCGCGCACGGAACTAGAGGTTGACGCAAAAACATCATCGTCAAAGGCGCTTGCACCGGGCGCGGTTGTGCCTTCAATTTCTGTTGAAAAGTGTCCATGTTGAACAAAAAAAGCAAAGCGAGTTTTACCCACGCTAATGTTCGGCATGGGTAGACTTGAACCTGCATGAGGGATAAGTGCATCTCGATTTAACGCGCCGGCTGGCGAGACGGTTACAAACCTACTTTTGCCGTCATTTTCGGTATCTGGTGCATCCGCATCAGCAAAAACAAAATCATTTCGGTTTGTCGATACAGAGACATCGGTATCAAGCAAAGTAGCATCGTACTGTGCAAAACACGCACCTTGCCACGCATAGGATCTGCTAGTGACATCTTTTCCATCCAGCAAGACACGACCGCCCTGGGTAAAAATTAACGCTTGTCCATTTGGCACTAAGCCAAAAAAACCCACGCCATGACCTTCATCTCGATTAACCACCATAGGACTGACGGTTCTATTTAGGTTCCCCAATACTCTGATTTCAAGGACCGCATCATCAAATCCCTTGCGCAAATAATGAAATAGATCGGCATGTTTATATGGGTTTGGGCCTCTTTGCGCAATAACCTTAGGGTTTTCTTCAATGCCCATATATTCTGTTTTAGGAAGGATTTTATGGGTAGTACAGGTTTCATCTAGGCAACTAAGCTGAATGCGATCGTGAACCGCTCCTGCGTGCCAGAAACGATCTTCACTGTGCTCTATATCACCCAAATTCAAATCTAATACGTTTGCCGCGCCGCGCAACAGAGCTTCGATTGTGCCGTTGCCTTTAATGTGAATAGCGCAGGTCTCTACAATTCGTTTGCGAATACTTTCTAGCAAGGTATGTGTTTGGCAAGACTGAACAGCAGAGGTAATGAGTCGATCAATTGCTTCATTCACATCAAAACTATTAGCGTCAGAAATATCAGCATCTAAATGTGCTTGCGAAAAAAGTCGAAGAGGTGTTTCTGTCCCAAGGGCATAATGCTGTATAAACGATTCAGCGAGCTCTTTACGCACCGCGGCATCGCCATCTGCTTCAACATTTTGCTTGAGTTGTAATAGCAATTCAGATGATTTTTGCTGGCGGGCATAAAGCACTGACATATCAGCACGGTTAATTCCATGCAGACTCGATAGTAGCAATAAATCACTTATTTGTTTGGCTTCGAGCAGTCGGTGGGCACACCGAATACTCTGCATATCTGCAGACTGAACGTCTTGATCTCTAACGATCGTATTGACCACACTAGCAAGCAATTTACCCCGCGCTTCAGCTTCCATATGCTTTGGAAAGCGCTGCAGTACTTTTTGCCCACGCCCGGAGACTTTTACCGTCATACGCTACTCCCCAAAACGGTACCACTTTGGTCAAGTACAGTGGCTGAGCGGATCCAGAATCTTTCCAAACCGGTAGACGGAATAACGATATCAGACTGATTTATTCTTATACCATCACCCATAAATTCTACACGATAATGTACTTCATCAGGTGCATAGCTATCAGACCCTGGGATCAACCCTAGCAATATTGCCGGGTCGATTTGGCTCGCCGTAAAACTATTAAGTGCTTGTTGTAAATCGCTGCGAATATCATTAGCTGCCGCATTGGCGTTACTTTCCACATTGCCGATTTCACCGGCCCCATTAAAGGTAACCGCCACGGTAATATCCAGTGCCACAAGTGAGTTACCAATTTGCACGTCGACCACACCAGCAATCGGCCTAGCACCTAACTGATTAGGCATAACATTGCGTGTTCGACTTGCTTCAGGCTTACAGGTGGGGAACATTTCTAACGTAACGTCCAGCACACCGTCTATATTCATTAATGCGGCAATAAGTTGGTTGTAAACCAACGTCTCGCCTAAGCCAGCCTCAGCAATGAAGTCATTTACTGTGCTTATGCCCATGCCTATCAACTTTTCTTGCTCTTCTGGGGTGAGTGTCAACGTGGTGGGCTGCAGTGTTACGTTGAAATCAACAGGCATATGGAGCTTTTCTCCTACACCATCCGCTGAAACAATAGGGGCGCCATCAATCGGGCTGTCTTGACCTGTGCTTGGTTGAGCGGGTCCCGGTGGCTGAAATGCTTCAATATTGTGGCGAATGCGAATACCTACTGGCCGAGTTTCTTCTAGCAGCGCCATTGCACGCCTTTTGTAGTCTTCTGTTTGCAATGGAGAAAGTTCAGGTAATGCAATTTCAAGGTTAACAATGCCCGGATGCTCTATTGGATCTTCGGTAAAACGCATGTCTTTTTCACGCAAACCGTGTAATCCCGTTAGCACGCCTTGCAAAGCCCCCACTGTTGCCTGACCTGCGCTTTCTAGCGCTCGTTTAGCCCTTAACCTAAGTGCATCGTCACTTTCATTTTGACCGGCAAATTTGGTTGCTTCAGGATTACTTACGCTATCTATACCTAAAATAGGTCGATTGATGACGACGATAGTGTTGGCTGCAACAATACCTTTACTATCGGGCGTTAGTGCTTGTACCGGTGAGTCAACGCTTAGCTGTCCTCGTTGCAATGTCACGGTTCTGGTCGTTTCGAACGCAACGGCTGGCGCATCTGCTGTACTGAGTCTTTTGCCAGATGCAATGGTAATATCGGCGGGCGATGGCGTGGTTCTGCTAAAACTCACCATACCCTCGCCAACATTGCGACCATAACGTTCAAGTCCAATTAGGGCGACTACGTTTTCTAAATCTCTACCTGCTGCGGTGCTCAGAAATGCAGCCTCGTATACTTTTTCTAACTGCCCAGACAGCACGGCATATTCTCGACCGACACTTTCAGCCAACAAACGCGTCACGCTGCCAGGACTACGGTCAGTTAATAACGGTGCTATTTGCGACCCACCTGTGGACTCGTAGTTGACGTAGAATGTAGTGCCATCTGCTGGCCATATTGCATCAATAGCAGGCGAACCATCGCTTTTACTGAGCCACTTGATATCCGTGCCATCAAGTAATTGGTAGTCAGTGTTGAGTCTAAATAAAAAAAACTCAAACTTATTTATCGCGCCTTCTTTTTGTCCAAAAACCCGTATGGTATTAGGTAGCGCAGCACCATCTGTCGATAACCTAAAGGGACGTTGTTCCTCCAGCATTCGAAATGTTTCCCGTACATGCCCCCCTGTAAAACCGGTTAACAGATCATCAACAAACTGCGCATAAGGTTCAGCGACATAGCTCATATCAAACTCTCCGTTAGGTTAAAAGGTACAATAATATTGAGCGGTAGGGGAACACTGCGAATTTGTAATTTAAGCTCAATTCGAACTGTTTCCCTAGGTGGTTCATGCTCAGCAAGTACATTGGCAGAAAGCACTTTTTCGATACGTCGCTCTTGCTTTAGGGCCTGCAAAATAAACAGTTTTATGAGATTTCGAGTGCGTTCAACATTGGGCTGACCAATTAACTCGTGATGCCTTGAACCATACTCAGGATGCCCTAAAGGTAATAACTCACCTTTGTAAGTTTTGATACGGTTAACTATCGCTTGGCGCAACGTGTCGACACCCCGAGCTACTTTTATATCCCTAGCACCAACCCCCCGTAATTCGTCTCTTAAGTCGGCATTTTCATAAAAACCAGGAGAGCTTTGATAATCTAACCATAAGTCCAGCCCTAGCAGCTCATCTAGCTTGTTAGTACTTTCTCTTGGCATGATTTATCTCCTTTTCAATATTTGTAATGCTTAACTACAATCTTGACGTTTTACGGTGGACCACTATCTAAAAACGCCGGACTCGCTGGCGGACCAATAATAGTTAAAATACCCGGGCCGCTGGGTATTTGGTCACCCATTCGCACTAATCCTTGTCCTGATATTGTTAATGTACTCGAGCTACCCACTGAGCCTATTGGCAGTACATATGGCACACCACTTACGCTATTTATCATTTGGCAAAGTGAGCCACTGACTGCCAATGGCATACCGCTAGCCAAAAAGCTTGTTTGAAAGATAGTGGTTATCATCCCGCTATCCGGCGGACCAGCAGCACCGGGGGATAGCAAAACAGCACAACCGATACTCACCGCAGGTTTCGACACAATTAACTCGGACTGAACTGGGCAACCCCAGCAAAATTAAGGGCTGAGGCCTTAACATTTGCCTCAGTACTGGCTTCGATATTTACGCCCTTAGCTTTCATTTCAATATTGGTCGCGGCCTCAATTTTTATCGCTCCGTCAGCCTGCAAACTGATGTCACCTGACGCACTTAACTCCACATTCTTGGCTGAGTGAATTTTCACCGAACCATCGTTTTCAATCTCGACTTGTGTCTCGCCGGAGACTAACGTGACCTTTTCGTCACCAAAGGTCAGTGTGGTTCCAGACGGCAATTCCATATGTAAATGCTTCTCCCGTCCTTCATCTGGCACCACATATACCATTTCTCCTTCATCAGCTTCTGGAGGCTGCACGCCTGCATCGTACACGCAGCCAATAACCATAGGCGCGTTTAACTCCCCCCGCAAAAACACCACCAACACCAAGTCACCCACCCTAGGCAACGCTGATATGCCATAGCGTTGCACGGTTACCGGGGCGCGTTTTAATTCCACACCTGAACTGCGTAAACGCACATCTACCTGATGGTTGTTGCCATCGCCACCATTCGCATGGACTTGCACTACTATGCCCAATTCTGCACAGCGGTTGCGCGCCATTTCATCACGAACAATGGCTCTTAATGTGTCAATTAATTCGCTCAAAACTCAATGCCAAAGCTTTCGCTGTAGCCCTCCACTGCCAACGCGGTGATAAAACCACTTTGACCATCCAACTGATGTGTCACTGCCTTGATACGTAACGTTCCGCTGTCACCTCTAGGCAATCCAGTTAACTCGACTAAACCACCTGGACGCAGGTCAATTCGCCCGCCGACCCAAACTTCTCCTTGCATTGAGGAACGTTTTTGTCTTAACTGCGCGGCTTTAGAAAATAAATCTGCCGCTTCGCGACTCGAAAATGCCGAAGGGATGACGGTGCTATCAGCACCTGCCCCAACGGGATCATGCGCTAACCAATGCCACTTCTCTTTGCCTTGTGAGCTAGATGCACCATGCTCCGCTGCCAAGGTAAGAATTGAAGTTTGCTTTTCAGATAAATGCCAATCAATCAGATCAGCACCATAGCGAAGTGATATTGACGCGCCACCTTTGGCGGCCAAGACAAAACGCAGTCCACCACTACCAGCACTGCTAAGTTCAGCACCTGTTAGTTGTGCTAAATCGTATAAGTACGACCAAACACTGCGGCTGTTATCTATGCTGTAATTAGATAATTGCAGATCAGCTTCAATTTCTGCATCAAGCTCACCCGCCATATCTTTGATTATGTCGGTAATACTCTGGTCAGCCCATGTGGCTGACATTCTTGATTGACTCAATTGGGCGGAACTCGCCAACCCTGACAAATGCAATTGCCCTGCGTTACTTTGCACAATATCTATGGTGCCAGTCCAAAGGGCGTTATCGTTGCTCGCACCGAGTAATCCGCCCGCAGATGAACGTAAATTGTCTGACACCAATTCATTGCTCAGTTCTATGATGAGTTCACTCCCCGGGCTGACATTGGATAATGTAGAATCAGCCCATAAGGTCATCTCTAATCTGTCATGGGTATTAAAGCCAAGATCTAGCCGTAAGCTCACAAGTCCAGCTTCGGCAGAAGTGAATTTTTGTCCGTCCATGGTAATAATTGCATTTGGTCTGGCTAGGCTCATGGTTGGAATTTCTCCAAATCGATACCGGCCCTTCTTGCTTCTTGTGCAAGTAGTTTGGCAATACTTGAAGCAGTGGTTATTTGCGAAGACGAAGCCGTGTTATCCACTATGTTTAACGAAGGCTTCTGCATTGACGTTGCCACGGCTCGATTTTCATTAGCCTCGCTGGTCGCTGGTGGTAATGGTTCGTCTGCTGTGACATTGACCTTAGCTAATGCGGCTAAACCTCTCAAGCCCCCCACACCCGAGCTTGTGCTCAGAGGCCTGATAACGCTGGGGACATTCGATGAACCATCGTCGGTCAATAATCCATTTTTTGGCGACGGGTTAGCAGCTTTGACTATATTATTTGCATGCTGGGTGCTGTTACTCATCACGTTAAAATCCGTCTTTTTTGCGGACTGTAATGTTTTAATCTTCTCATCTATTAATCGGTCAATCGTTTTATTGGATGATAAAGTGAGTCCCTTCTCTTTGGTAAGCTCTGTATTGTTATTATGCGCATGTAAGACGTCCTTTTTAACCGCGCCTAGGATCGCGTCTGTATTGCCAACGCCACGAATAGTGGCTTGCGCTTCGTATTGTGCTATTTCAGGTTTAACCTCGTGACGACTCGCTAACTTTCGCTCTGACCACTGATAACCCCAGCCTGAACACACCGCCCTGTTATTCAACTCAGTCCGCGCAAAATCGGCTGTAATAACAGTAACCTGTGGATTTATTTCTTTCTTAGGTGTTTTTATCAGCGTCAGTTTTTTTAACGGTTTAACCACTTTATGTGAGGCATTTCCCATGGTTTTTTTTTGCTTTGCGATTAGCTTTGCGATTAGCTTTGGTTTTATTACGTTTGGTTCTTTGCGCTTTACTTGAGGTGCGCTTTCTTCCCTAAGTCTAGGCGCAGGCATAACGTTTGATTGTGGCAAACTAACCTTGTTTTCTATGTAACTTGTTAGTCTTTCGATAGCCGTCAAGTTCACCTCTTCTAAAAATTGCGTGAAGCTATTTTCATAAAGTTCCGACAACGATTGAGTAGACTCGAATGATTCAACAAAATCAGTTTGCAACTGTTGCTCAACTAACAGATTTCGATAACCCGCTGTTAGTTGATTCCAGTTTTGCTCTATGATGTGGTCATTAAGCAAATAATCAAAAGACTCTAGATTCGATTTCAAGCGACGTCCTCCTCTTTACCTTTTGTATCTGCGCTTAACATTTCTAGGTACAGCATTACCTGCCCAACGGTCAGCTCAGCACATTCAGAAGGAGTCCATCCAAACTCTTTCGCTAACACAAACACTGCCTTGGTAAGGGGAGCCTTAATCGCATTTTGTAATTCGTCCTGAGATAGGCTTAATCCAGATATGCGATTGACTTCCTTAAGTAGAAACTGGACTAGACCTGCAGGTAATTTTGCGACATTTTCGATGTTCATGCTTGGCTCTACTAGCGCACGCTGCACCATCAACATACTGCTCAATGTTCCTTGCTCTTTGGCTGCTTTGCTGATGAGTTGCACATCATTCAAGGTAAGCGGTCGCAGTAATACTTGCTGTGCACCTGAATCAGACGTTGCATCAAGCAACTCATCAGGAATGCTGACTAAATGTTGCTGCGAGCCACCCGCCAGTAGCTCCGTTGCGCTAAGCGTTGTCATAAGTTACCCCCCTGATGTATCTTCAACTTTGACCCAAAGTGCTTTAAAGCTTACTTTTTCCATTGCAAAATCATCTTCAGGTAATTCATAGTTCCACTCATTAAACTTCACTCCCATGGCAGTAACCGAAGCGCTGCTGCCAGGTAATGCAGGATTTTCCAACCTGACATTTAAGTTAAAAGCTGGACTAGTGAAGGTGCCTTGGGGACGAGAGTCAGCCGCTTCACCTAACATTAATTTCAGCAATGCACCATTGATGTACGCTCTATCAATTGTGCCGAAAACATTAATATTTCCAGGTCTAAGTTCAGTCGCAAATCGTTGTCCAAGTTCATGAAAAGGCTCCACGTCGTTAGTGACCTTTATGGTGACCCCAGTAGCACGCCCAATTGGCGTAAGGGCAAACTCTTCAGTTATTGCTGCGGCTGCATCACCTTCAACGCCATTTTCTGCCGCTACGGATATAGTTCCATCAGAACCGCGATATACATTGTTAGCCATAATAATTGCTCCTTTATTCGAGGTTCATGATGACCTTGACAAAATCAATTGAAAAAGTCGGTTTGAGTGTCATAGTGACTAAAGCAATACCGTTAATTTCCTGTGCTCTTGTGGCACTGACATCGAGTTGATATTCCGTCAACATTTCATCGAGCACCATGCTGGCTAGGAAACCATCCAAAGTAGCTTTTAACGCGCCTCTTACCCGAACATTATTTAGCTTTCCAATGTAAGGATTGGAACCTTTGCGCACACCGGCCTTGGCAAAATCAACAATGCGTCGCACTGAGATTTGTTTAAATGCGCCCATATCCGTAGAAATACCTTTTAAAGCGCGATAACCAAACAGTTTTTGCAAAACCATGACTCGGTTTTGTAGCAATTGTTTTTGTTCTGCTCGGGTATATTCTCTGGTGAGTCCATCGGCTGCTACGTCTTTATTAGTCAGGCTGATATGCGGTGCCAATGTAGACAACCTACCAGCCACTAATGCCGCAGAATAAGCGCCGGGTAAATCAACTTGTGTCCTGCTACGCGCGTCGTTAGCTTTAATACCTGGACCCACTAAAACAACGCGTTTATTACTAACAGATCCTACGTCGTTGTTAATGATGTCAGCTACATCATCTTGGGTGACGCCCATTATCGCAATTCGCTCAAGCCCATCATTTTCTGTGGCTTCTAAGTGCGCGATCATCGTCCCAGCTGCTTCTTGCGTTCCGAATCCGGCAGCAACAATTATATTGATTGGTTGCGTTGCCAAGTCAGTTAAGCCTGAGGCAAGTTCAGTCACTGTTGCATTGGCGCCATTATTAGAACCCGCAATGGTTTGTATCACGCTCGTAGCCGTTGTTCCTTCGTCAGCTTCGGCTAGACCAGCAGCTATAAAAAGCCGTGAACCGCTGGCAACAGCATCGAATAACGCTAAAGCGGTAGCTCCTTCAAATGCTTCTTTGTTGCCTTGATATGTCATTTCTAACGTGTTGTTGGTCAAAGTGACTTCAATGTCAGTTGCCCATGTGCCGCCAGACGTAGCGGTTAATGTAAACAAAACAGCGTCGGTAGCATCACGAACAGCAAATACGCGAGACACTGGTGTACCATTCGCAATTCTAACGGCATATACCGTTGAGCCGCCGCCTTTAAATACCTGCTCTAATGCACGCGTTAAACTCAGTGGGTCCCCTGACGGTTGCCATGCATCATATTGACCAAAAACGTCTAACGCTTCTGTGTATGAACCCAATATTTGAACCACGTTAACAGGCCCTCTATCTGCGGTTCCAACAATGCCAATGTTGCCAGTATTAATACCACCAACTCCGATTAAGCCTTCAGCACGAACATCAATATAGGTGCCGGGCAATATCATTTCACCGATACTTTCGCTCATGCTAGCCATCTCCATAAATCTGATTGTTTAGACGCGGATACCTCAACAACATAAGGACAACACGTCTGCGGATTACTTAAAATATTCATGTAATATCTTCCTCTTCGAACGGGAAGCTGTCTCGACGAGTGCGCAAAATAATACGTTGGATAATGCCGCCTGAAGATTCCGGTTTATTCACAATATGCTCAAATGTAAACCGCCAAGCTAAAACACGTTGACTGGCTGGTGTAGCACCCATATCGAAAGCGTTTACAGCACTTAGCTGATTAAGATTTAGTTGTCTCAGCCCAGAAATATTTTGATGCGCTGAACTCACTACGTTAATCACGGCGTTACTAAGTGATTCAGACACTGCTGAACTGGAACTAACAACCAAGGTTGTTAAATCGCCAGATAGCTGTTCAACAATTCGTTGCCATTGGCCAATAAAATAGCTTGCTGTTAGCGTACCTAACGGGGGTAAAGGACGACCAAGCACTAACTGACCTTGAAGTGCCGATACACTGAATTCGTCATCACGAGGCGAGTTCTGATTTAAGATGAGTGGAATGCCATTAATATCAACTTGAATATCTGCGGTCGTAAGGGCGGTAGAAGAGCCTTCACTGTCTACTAACCCTCCATGTTGTAATGTGGCCATCATTCTATCGGGACTCAGTAAACTTAAGCCTGAGCCGTCGTTTAACAAAGGGTCGGATAAATCGATAGAGGTTTGAACCGCCAGAGCACCAGATACAATTTCAGTATGTTGCCCTAGGCCAACGGAAGGTATTTGTAAATTGTCGAGCGACAAAACAATTGCTGGCAAATCGGTATTGATGATTGGCAAGGCCACACCCACAGTGGCGCTAGACAGCAACGGCTCAACCGTTAAATATGATTGCATCTGTTGCATGAATGCCAAGACAGCCATAATTATGCAGACTCCTCTGGATCAGTTAACTCAAAAATATAAGCCATAGCTCTGCTGAGCGCTTTATTACTGGGGTTACCTGGTTTTAAACTAGTGGTTGCCAACGTATCTTGTGTGGTAACGCGGCTTACTTCCATCCATTCACGCAGTACTGTTGTCCAACCCAACTGCCTAGCTGTTAATTCTCCTTGGTCAAACGCGGCTTGATCTGAGCCGCCGTTTAACAGCGCTTCTTGCCAACTTGCGTGATTATCTGGACGCAGTCCTTCACCCAACATTTCACTACTGTAGCCTGAGTGACTCGGTCCTTTTTCGTTAATTGCGTCTCCGGACACAATCGTGCGCCATTCATTTAACCTGCGACGATCGAGGTTCCAGTTTTTGAATACTTGGTAGACTTTATTGACGTTATTATCTTTACTGTCTTTTAAATCAGCAACCATATGAGTGACTGCACTCATGCTCAGAATGGCGCCAAAATCCCCTGCAATACTCATTAGCGTATCGGTATATAGTGCGGTATCGGAGTTATGAACGTAGTCCCATCCGTGCTCCCCTTCACCTGTTTCAATAAACGGTGCACTCCCTAAGTTTCGCTCAAGCGGCACAGGACCCTGTTTACTAAATCTCATTGATTGAGCCGACTTTCTGCTATGAAATAAAATGTAGTCAGTATCAACTTCTGTTGTGCCTATTTGCTTAAAAACTTGAGCTTGCACGTCATGTTCCGCTGCAGATTTTTCAGTGTCACCATGATCGGCGAATAACGCGCCAGCAGGCATTAAATAGTCAGGATCCTCAGGATGTACGATAACGCCTTCCAATTTACCAGTAGTACCAGTACCCGGTTCCACAACGTTATTTTTGAGAAAATCTAGGTAGTCTTGTAACGTTATGGGTGTGATCGGAGCACTGATCGTTTGTGGGTTGCGGCCGTCTTCGTGCGAGGAAAAAACAAGTTGATAGCGATCGCTTCGGATATATAAATCACCTGCGCCAGTCCACCATAGCTTTACTAACTCCCGAGATCCGCTTGGAAACCCTGTTGCAGGAATATTATCATCAGCAAGTTGTTGGTCGTGATGCAGGGTTGTGTCATCAAACAATCTGACAAATCTTGGTATGGCTAGCCCTCCAGCAGGCTTGTCCGGAATTTTGGGGTTTTTAATAAAAAGAGGAATGACAAACCAAGCAACGATCATAATCAAAACCCACAATACAAATCCAAACCAGAACCTAGGTTCTTCAAATGCAGTTGTGGCATTTTCATTCGAATCCGCCAATAGCGGAATAATATAAACAAATAGCAAAAATAAAATGAGCATCACCAGCGGCCCGCTGTGAATAGCACCAAGCGCCATATTTGCCATTTGATCTTTGAAATACTCCGCAATACCGATAATGCTTTGCAACCCGGTAAATATCAGAGGTAGTACGAAAAAAACAGGCCATGATAAACCGGCAGGCAAATCATCAACACCCAACGTAGACAGCATCGTTATACCAGCGACAGCCGAAATGATAGAACCACTCATACCTAACCAATATCGGCCTTCTACTCCGTGGGTAGTGACACTTCCAAGTAACGCACCAAAGCCAATTGAAAAAGGTGTACCGAACATCAATGGCGTTGAGACGAATTCCATCCATGCACGTTCGGTGTGCTTGCTGTTGTCGGAGAGGTAGATGTGTTTGCCGTGAGGCAATACTGCTGTAATCAAAGGCAATGCCAATGCTGGCACAAAAAACAGCGAAAGCCAGCCCCATACGCTCCAATAACCGTAACCATAACCCTTAGCAATTACACCATGGCGCAACGTGTTATAGCCATCTTTAACAAAACTGGCATTCATGGCCACATGTGACCCTAACGATTGCAGATGCTGATCAAATTGATGTAATCCTTTTCTAGGATTACTTCCCGCTGTATAGGTGCGCTCTAATGCCCCAGCATAAGCACCGAAGAAGGGTTCAGGTAGGTTTTCTGAAGGCCACCATTTATCCCAGTCGTTGCCACTTAAGGTGCGTTCTCGTTGTAATAAATCTCTTGCCACTAAAGCATCAATCTCCCCCTCAACAATTGCATGTTGATTACCATCTGGCTTAGGCGCTCCACTCCACTCGTAAGCATTGATATAAGGATGAGAAACAACATCAGCGGCGATATGACAAAGGTGACCAAGCACATAAGCTCGCATTTTTTGAAGGCTTGCTGTTCGTTCAGTCGGATCAGTGATTGTGGAATTAATTCCATTTTTAACCTGATCCCAAAATTGCATTATGAAATCGCAGGTTTGTGCATTGACTATTTCTCTGTCTGAGGATGGAGTACCTTTGTGGATCGTATCAAAAACCCACGCATTACCAGGCGTTAAAACGCTTGAAAAGGCTGTGATATCAGGCCCCATTGAACCAAGCACAGCATATTGAGATATGGGATAGCTCTCATGATCTTCGCCTACGGGTCCAGCAAATAGTAGCCCTTTCATTTCAGTGCGAGGACGAGGTTCACTGGTAAAAATGGTTAGTGTCTCTTTTGCTATGGCCAACAACTGTCTATCCAAAGTGGACACAGGACCTGGGCCGTCTCCTTCAACCTTGGTTTTTAGTACGGTGTAGATATCTTTGACCCGCTCTTTGGCCAATAACATGATTGTTTTATGTGTTAATACGGCTGGCATAATTAGGTACTCACACTGACTGGTTGAGAAGTTGATGTACTGCCTATTTGATCCGGAAGCGCATCTTGTAAACGTGTAAAAGCCTCGGTTGTATCCGCTAACCCTGTATTAACTTTTTGACTCAGGCTATCGAGTACATCGAGTATTGGTTTGAGTAAATTTTGTAAATCAATCATTTGAAGAGCAGCTAATATGTCCTGAAACACTTCACTCGGCGTTTTCAGTATCTCTTGTGCATCTAATTTACTTAATACCCTTGAACTACTGGATTCCAACGCCTCAATTGCAGCGGTTAATGGGCCTAACGGATCAAATGCCAGAACGTCTGATTGAGTTTGTATAAACGATGCTTTGGTTTCTCCCAATATTTCATCAGGATGCATCTTAGTTATCTGATCTCGCGTAGCTTGGTGTATGGCATCCAAATCGACGATCAACGTATTTAAGCTTAGTTGTGTCTCTAGTGCCTGGATCTCCGTTATGCCATCCAGAATTGGATTGAGGAAACCATCAACAAAATCTGCTAAACGATCCTTTAGGGCGCTCACAATAGGGGTAACTATTCCAGCCAACCTTGCTGGCGTGGCAGTATCAAATATATCCGCGACAAATTGCTGAATTCCTTTATCTAGGTCATTCACGCCCAATAAGGTGAGTATCTCTACGAAAAAAGTCTTGGCGAAAGCCATCGGTTGAAACACGCGTTGAAGCTTACTTACCGCAATATCTACTTCAGATAGACCTTCATTAGCCAATTCAGTGAAATCGCTACTAGCTTGTTGAAGTGCCAGCAAATAACGCTGCTGTAGACCGACGAAAGGTGTTAGTTTTGTGTCGATATTGAGTTCAGCAATACATGTCGATAATTCGGTTTTAACGCGCCCATCAGGGAATGCAATTAATGCTGAATTGAGGTTGTTTAATTGCGGTTGCAGACGAACAATGATTTGAATTAGATCTACTTGCTGCGCAGCTTGGTAGGCAGTATCTATTTGTGCGGATGCTTTATTTGCCAACGAGACTAATTGACTTGTGCCTTCCCCTTCTCTCATCCATTCAAAAATAATGGCAAAACTATCAGCCCTTGATTGCCCCGCTCTTCCCCCCAAAACGCCACTAATAAAACTCCCAATTATGTAGGCGAGTTCTTTTGTAGGTAAGGTAGCCGCTTGCTGTTTTATTTCATTTACGGCCTGTTCTAATAATGGTTCAATTTGGTTTGGGTCAAGGGGATCAAGAAGATCTAAAATTTGTTGACGCAAACTAAGTATTTTATCGTTCCACTCATCTAATTTGAGATTAGCAAACAATGCTTGTCTGGCCTCAGACAGTGTATTCTCTAAATCTTCAAGTAACACTGAGGGCTTAAACTCATCTACCTTTTCGACGACTTGATCAAACCCCTCATTTAAAGGTGCTAGGGTATGCTCTAAATCAAAGCCAGAAAGTAAATCTTTCACTGAATCAATTGCTTGTTGAATAGGATCTAAGGCCACAGTAGGTGTTAACTCGGCAATTTTGTTCTGCACACCTTCTAACTGCTGGTTAATTTGCTCGGCGAAAGCTTGAGGATCACCTTGAGCCACAACATCTAAAACCTCATCATATTTCGCTTGAATCGAGCTCAATGCGGCCTCTAAATCTGGACGCAGTTCGAATTTTCCATCATCGCCAATCTGTAAAAGATTTTTGAGGTCATTTTGCAGCTCTTCAAGATCGACTTGCTTGATCGGTTTCACCAGATCAACCACCTCTTGCTCCATCGAATCTGGCAATAAATCAAATGGCACCTTGTCCACAACACCAGTGGTTGTATCAATAGCCTCAGTGACTGTATCAAAATACGGCGCCATATCAGCTTGACCAAGTGCGTTGGCAAAAACTTGAATTTTCTCAGCCACTTCACCAATTATCCCCTCAAGTGCTAACGAATCGACATAGCTTTTGACCGTTTGGAATACTTGCTCTAATTCAGCTTTAACAGAATCAACTGCATTTTCAGAAGTATTCAACGCCGCCTGAAGTGATGCTAGCGCAGCTCCTAACACCGCTTGAATTTCCGTAATAAGTTCACTGATAAAATTGAGTGCTGTTGTGATTGGTACTAATACATTTTGAATAGTGTCGACCAGTGTATTGACTGGAACCGATGCCACTGCTTGTCGAATGCTGCTTAGTCCTTGCTGTAATTCTAATTTTAACGTTTGCAGGGCTTCATTTAATGCTGTTGGCACCTCCAACACCACTTCTAGCGCTTGATGAATCGGTGACATTAAAGCGTCAATGTCAAAGGCAGTAATACCTTGTGCCACTTCGGCTGTCTTACCTTCTAATAGCGTTAACCACCCGTCTAACGTTTCGACCGGCGCTTGAGCAAAATCCACCATAAATAACGGCTGTAATTGATCAGCCAGTTGTTGAACTAAATCTTCTAACTGACTGATATCAAGGTTGCCTAATTCAAGCGCTGAATTGTGAATCGATAACTTTAAATCACCAGGGTTTAACTGTACTAAAGTCGCTTCGCCAAAAGCCATGCCTTCGGCAATGGCATCGTGCAAACCATTAACCGATAATTTTACGTTGGCGATCGCCTGCTTAGCGGCAGTTACTTGGTTTTCATCGTTGATATCTAACTGCTGTAAAAAATCGACTAAAGGAGCTACGCTGCCGGCTCCTAATTGTTTTTCTATAACGTCGATTGATGCATTAATGCGTTCGTGGTCAAGTTGAGCTTGAATCACCTTAGCTAATTTTTCGCCGTCTTCAAGACGATTCCACACGCTCATTAAATTGCCAATAAGCTTAACAATGGAATCAAAAGCCGGTAATAAATCCGCCATCTTAAACTGATTAATATCGATGTTACTGCCAGTAATGTCGGCAAGGCTTTCGATAAACGCCTTGGCAGACTGAATACTTAAGTTTCCTTCCATCAACTCTGATAACTTGCTTAGCTTAGCCAGAAAATCTTCGTTACCCGCTAAACCAATTTCAAACTCGGCTTGAAGTTTCTCCAGACTGTTTGAGATATCTAATTCATTTAGTTGCTTTGCCAAATCAACTATTTTACTGATGGATTCCACATTGACTGAACCCGATAAATGACTAATAACTGGGCTAAGATTGCTCAGTACTTGCTGAACACCTTGTGTAATAAGCGATAAATCGATGCTTTCATTGTTGCGCGATGCGATTGAAAATTGGCTGCTAATATCTGGAATGCTAACCACGTCTAAATCGTTTAAAGATGCAGTAATATTGCCTTCTAAATTAAGTAAAGGGCCACTGGTATCCAATTTAGCACTTAATTCAATGCTGAGACCCATGTTAGTCCCCTTCCGCTGGAGTTGAGTCAAACAAGGATTCTAGTGGCGTAAACAAATCCGCTGCACCTGCGAGTACATCTTTTAAGGTTTGTGCCGCAGGTTCGATAGGTTGTAATAAGTCCCCTATATCAGGTAGAGGCACAAGTAATCCGGGTAAATCAAGCAGGTCAAGACCCAACTCAATATCTAAGCTAAGGTCAGGGGCGACTAAACCTAAGCCTGGGCTAGCGGGTTCAGGTGGCTCGGTGTATTCTCGTAAACGTATGAAATAAAAGAATTGTCCTGGGTAATCAGCATTTTCTTCCAAGCTCAATGTTTCAATAATGACTTGTTCCAATTCTGACTCATTTACAATGTCAGCAACGAAATCTACCGGTTTGGCTTCAAGAAATGCCTTTCTAACATTTTCGGTAAGAAACTCATCCCGAGCCTCGTCGCCATACAAAGAGCCACTAATATCGACCACCAAAGCCCCGCGCCCCAGATCTTGGTGTAAATCTCCAGATAACCCAGGCACAGGCAATCTCAATAATCGACGAGACTCCTGCGATTGGATATTAGAAATTCTGGGGATTTCCCAACCATTGATCATGGGTTTGATTAGCATGCCAATCTCCCTATAAATCCGTTTATATTTATCCGTCGTGTTCCTTCAAAATATGCACGTGGGACATTTTATTTCACTGACCCAGTTGTACTGTGCAATCTTTGTCAGCTTTTACACCGAATCATTACCTGAGTAATAAAACTAGCGGATGGCAGTGGATCACGACATGAATAAAACAGACTACAATAAGATCTATAATTAAAACGAAGATATAGGATTTATGAACCTTTAGATCTATATGAATTAACTTTTACATGCTTAAAAACATGGCAATATCATGTTTATTTATCGATGGCGTTAGTGAGGTCGCGAGGGATTAAAATTAGTGTGATGGGTGACCGTTGACACTATAGCGTGCAACCGCTTCAGAACGACTTTTAACGTGCATGCGCTCAAGAATTTGATGTACATGATTTTTTACGGTAGATACCTCAATATTCAACCTTCGAGCAATCTCTTTGTTAGAAAGTCCTATCGCAATCAGCTGCATGACAATTGATTGTCTGCGTGTTAACACTGGGCGACCGTCATAAATTTGAGTCCCAATCTCCCGGACGCTCGAAATATTACTTCGGAACAAATTAGCTATTTCTTTGGGGTAACACAAATGCCCAGAGTGGACCGTTGCAATACAATTTTTTAAGTCGTCCACTCCATCGCTGTTCGTTATGATACCTTCTACCCCTAAAGCAATATATTCACCCGATAATGTCATTCCAAAGCAAGAAGTAATTAACACGATTTTCGTTAAAGGCTGGACTTCTTTGATAGTGGTGATTAGCAGCAGCACGTCATTAATGCTGCCATCTATTATTGCAATATCAGTGAAACATTGATCAATCGTTCTAATGGCTTGCTTGCTAGAGCTGTAGGTATTCGCAACTTTAATTCCCTTGCTGGAATTAAGGTGACTGGAGATAACTTCGCGGTAAATTCTACTTTCGATGATAAGACTTAATTCGATATCCATTCTGGCTAATTCTTTATGTTTTATCAGTTTATGCCCTACTTCAACATCTCGCGTCTGACGAGGTAATTTTATTACACTGAGTATTTTTTAATCCCGTGTTCAAAGCATAGTTTATATTTTGATAAAATCCTTTATTGGGTAACCCATACAACATTAAAATAGCCAAAATTCGTATCATCCCTAAACTCATTCAGATAGCGTCAAGACTCGGCGATTCGTTGTTTAGATACTCGCGATAGATAGCTTAAAAATTGGTTAAGATTCTTTTTTTGGATTTGTCACCGACGTATTCGAAGCAATGCCATTTTTAATACTACATTAGGCTAACCGAGTATTCTGTATGGTTATATCAGAACAGATTTAGTGCTTTTTGCTTTTTATGAAAGCAAAAAAAAAAGCCACATGCAGTATTATTGCATATGGCCTTTTGAATCTGTGCTACGTCGTATTGCGACTATTGTTACATTACGAATCTAACATTAAATGATGCAATTCTCGGTGCACCAATCCAACCAGCATTTGGCGCAATAGAGCCAAGATACTCTTCGTCAAAAACGTTGTTTACAGTGAAGCTAAGCTCTACGCTTTCGATGCTTCCACCGATGTCATAGGCAGTTTTACCGACGTATAAATCACTTACTACGTAAGAGTCCGTTTCTTGAGTGTTTAATTGGTCTAAGAAACGCTCACCTACATATTTAGTACTGAAACCAGCGTAGAAATCATTATTGGCATAGTCAAAACTAATGACTGCCATATCTTCTGGGCTACCTATTACAGTTTTCCCACTGAACGCTGCGTCGGTGTAAGTCGAGTCATTTTTGGTGTATGAAACATACACACCGAACGTATCAGTAATGTTGTAATCAAGTGATGCTTCAATACCATCCGATTCAATACCACCTTCGTTAACGTATCCACCGGCTGCGGCTTCTAAGAAGTCGATACCATTTACACTTTCATTGCTAACAAAAGTAATACGGTTTTCAAACTTAATGTTGTAGTACGTTATATTGGCATTAAAACCGGGCGTTGAATAACGCAAACCAAAGTCAATATTATCCGCAGTTTCAGGTTCAACTTGGCTAATATCTGTATCATCACGCTCCAGTACTGCATCTTTTACAGCTGCAAAGTTTTCAGCATAACCACCGAATAGCTCTAAGCCTTCTAGCGGTAATGGTGCCACAAAGCCCGCCGAAATCAGCACGTCTGAGTCAGATGAAATGTCTAAATCGTTCTCTGGAACGAATTGATCATCTTTAGACACATCAACATTAAATTGCTTTGCACCTAAGCGGAATTTAGCAAAACCGGCATCCAGTTCATCTTCAACGTAATACATCAACGTTTCTACTGGGAATTCACGATCGTATTGCACCCAATAAGGGGTCTCATCGTAGCGAGCGCTCGTTGCTGCATCGATGGTTTTATGCCAATCACGATACTCGTCACGTTGGTAATCTTCATACCAGAAACCACCACGTACCACGTTGTCCATATCAGAAATGCTGGTATGCCATACAAAATCACCATTTATGCCGTAACGCTTTTTATTATAATGGGTGTGACGATTGGAGCTTACTGGTATGGCACCTTGCTCGTAGCAACCTGGGTCAATTTCTGCTCCGCCGCCACCATAAGGGAAGCCAATAGAACTAGCACATCCATCGATAGGTGAAAGCGCGTCGCCTGCGCGATTAACAAAATAAATTAAGCCCTGAGATGCACCACCAAAGGCTGTAGAAGATGAATCTAGCTCAGAATTTGGGTTACCTACCCCGTCATCAGTCACATCTGCGATGTAATATGGGATCCACTTGCCCGCACCTTCATTTTCGTGGTAATAAACGTTGGTACTGAAATCAACACTGCCCACGGCAAAATCTGCTTTTAGATAAGTGAAAAAGTTTTCACGCTCTGTTACCCATCCTTCACGGAAAACTTGGTCTTGGTATGGCACGCCAGACCAATCTTCAGTCAGACCATCCCATTGAGAATTTTGCTCATACTGGGCTAAACCGTAAATACGTTGATAGGTATATTCTTCAGCATCGTCGTAACTAACATATGCCGTAAGATCGACTTCACCAATGGTGCTGATTATTTTACCTTCAGCGTGATCACGTTTGTTGGTAATCGACCCATCCATGTAGTCATCATTCTGCTGGCTTGATAAAGACATCCACGCGAACGTATCTTGTGCTATTTCGCCTGTGTCATAACGGACGTAAAATTTTCTAGCATTGTGTTCAGCAAGGGTGGTGCTGACCGTTAGTTTCTCATCTAGCGCAGGTAATATAGTGGTGAAATCCATTGTTCCACCAAGGGCTTCGTTTGAGCGAGAGCTTATATCAGCCGTGCCCTGAGATACTTCAATACCACGCAAGTTTTCAGTATCAATATATCGGCTAGCTTTGGTCCCGCCGCCGTAGTTAGAGTTACCATTTGATATACCGTCAACCGTCATACCGATTTGCTGAGATTCAAGATTTAACTGAAATCCACGAATTGAGATAGTTGTAGACCACTCATCAGAGCCAAACGGGTCGCCTTCGGTGACCAATACGCCAGGAAGGTTATCAACCAAAGACAAGATACTTGTCATCGGCGTTTGCTGTTTTTTCATTTCTTCAGTTGCGGCGCTATTTGCGTAAGAAACGCTACGCCCAGTAACAATAATTGATTCAACGTCTTCTTGCTTTTTAGTCGCATCTGCTGGCGTCTCTTGCGCCATGGCTGGCAACGACATGGCTGAAAGCACAGACAGTGCAATTAGGCTTTGCTTCTTAGGCACATAAATATTCATAAAAAGTCCTGTTTTGTGTGTTGTGTTTTTATTGTGTGAATTGATAGTTAATTCCTTTATTTATTAAGTTATTTATCTGATTCTATTTTGGTGAAATCGATCTCGTTGCCCTTAGGCGAGCTGTCTATATTTTTCACCGTTTTAGGTTTGCTATAGGCAATGAAAATGGCACAACTAAAGAACAGCCCAATTACCAGTGCCCCAACCCACTGAATTTGTAAAAACTCTAATTTAAACAGCAGAGTTAACAGGGAAAGCGTGACCACGTTTAAGGCAATATAATTGAATTTCCCTAAACGCTTGACCGTCATATTCAAGTTATCTGTGTATAAGCGAATGAGCGAATCGAGAGAATTGATCACAAATACAACACCCACAAATGCCATCGCAAAATTCTTTAGTCCAGTAGTAGGAATACCCGCTTCATGATATTGATAAAGTACGCTAAACCAAACAGCGATAGGGATAGAAGGAAATATCAGCATGGCGCCTAACACCTGATAAGTGCGTAAACCACCGACAAAACGCGAAGTAAATTGGCCAATCATGATGCTCCACGCAAACCACCAAAATAAATAAAACTCATGGTAGACATTCAGCGGCAGCACAAAGTCTTCTATGTTGCCGAAGTAACTGCCTATCAGCTCTAAATTATGGGTGAATGCGGCCATTTGGCTTTCGCTGCCCAAAAATGCACCAGCCCACATAAAGGCAATTAAGGCGATAAATAACCAAGTAGTCGAGATACTCAACAACCGTACGTATTTAATGTCAGTACTGGAGTAAACAGCGAAACAGATTGCCGCGAACACGATGAAATAGAAGGTAGGAACAACAGATTCCCCATCACCAATAGCCGGGATATACCAAGGTAAGTTCGCCAGTAACAAAGAAGCAGTAAATGCGCAGGTACCAATAATCACCACATTATTGATAAATTTGACCAAGGGAATTTCAAAAAATCTAACTTTGGGTTCAACCACGCAGAAATAGAAACAGGTAACAAAATAAAATCCCCAAATCAGAAACCCCCAATAACCAAACTCAATAGCCATTGGATTAGTAAATGCATACTCTGGGCTTGCTTTTAAGTCGGCATAACCGGCGAACTCAGTGAGCGGGAACATAATCAAACCAACATCTAGGCCTGATGTGAATAAGATCGCGATAAAGGTAAACAACCTAACCGGCGTCACGCCGATACACTGTACATTTCCCCACTTAATCAAAATAACCACAATGGCTAAGAGCGTAAAAATGATCCCTGCGTTAAGCCATAAGGTCATTTAAACTCCCCCAAAATAAACGATAATGCTGCATATTTCTTCCTGTTTTGTGACTCACATTACGCAGCAAAATATCGATTTTGCTGCGACTCATGTGGTCAAATTAAATCTTCGAACTACGCTGTATCGTTTGCCAATCACTTGGAATAGCAACACTTACCGGTGAATGACTAAGCGCTGGTTTACCCAAAATGATGTCCGCTGCTTTTTCTGCCACCATAATAGTAGGCGCATTTAAATTGCCATTTGGCACAGTGGGGAAAATTGAAGAATCAACCACCCGCAGCCCCGTAATGCCATGCACCTGAGTACTTGAATTAACCACGGCCATATCGTCTTCACCCATCTTGCATGAACACGAAGGATGGTAAGCACTCTCGGTAGCTTGACGCACGAAAGCATCGATTTCTTCATCCGTTTGAATATGCTTACCTGGCTGAATTTCATCATCTCGATATGCATCGAATGCGCTTTGCTCGATAATTTCGCGGGTTAAACGCACGCAAGCTCTAAACCCTTCAATATCATCTTGATGTTGCAGGTAATTGAATTGAATTTTTGGTGCTACCGTAGGATCCGCTGACTGAATAGTCACCGCACCTCGGCTTTTCGGTTTATTGTGGCCTACATGCACTTGAAAACCATGACCCGCAAACGCGCTCCTGCCGTCGTAGCGCATGGCTGCCGGTAAGAAATGATACTGAATATCGGGCCATTGCACGCCTGGTTTTGAGCGAATAAAAGCACAAGATTCAAAATGATTGCTCGCCCCAAGACCTTTACGGGTAAATAACCAACGTGCGCCAATCAAGCCTTTTGAAATCAAACCAAGTTTGCCGTTTAAGGTAATGGGTTGCTTGCACTTATATTGAAAGTAAAACTCTAAGTGATCTTGAAGGTTTTGCCCTACGCCGGGTAAATGGTGTTTCACTGCAATACCAGCGATTTTTAAGATTTCACTATCACCAATACCAGAAAGCTGCAATAAATGCGGTGAGCCAATCGAGCCAGCACTTAACACTACTTCTTTACTTGCTTTAGCTGCTACCGTTTTGCCGTTAACACTGTATTGGACACCAACGGCTTGTTTACCATCGAGCAATACTTTTTCAGCCAGTGCACCTGTCACTATGGTTAAGTTATTCCGTGACTTAACCGGATCAAGGTACTCGCGACTCGCCGAACTGCGCACACCGTCTTTTACGGTCATATGCATCGGGCCAAAACCTTCTTGCTGCCCAGCGTTGTAATCATCAGTTGCAGCGTAGCCTGCTTGTTGTCCGGCTTCGATAAAGGCTTTATAAAGTGGGTTGGCCATTTCATTGCCATTATTGACCCCAAGAGGCCCACTATCGCCACGGTACGCATCTTTGCCTAAATAGAATGACTCTGCCTTTTGAAAGTACGGTAAGCACGACTGGTAATCCCAGCCATCGGCGCCGTGCTCTTGCCACTCGTCAAAATCTTTGGCGTGACCGCGAACGTACACCATGCCATTAATAGACGACGAGCCACCTAACACTTTGCCTCTGGGGCAATGCATTTTGCGATTATCTAAATAAGGTTCTGATTCTGTGTGAAACTGCCACGCGTATTTATCACTGTTCATGGGAATGGATAACGCGGTGGGCATTTTGATAAATATATTGTTATCACTACCGCCGGTTTCCAGCAGCAGAACTCGTTTATCAGAGTCTTCTGAGAGTCGATTGGCTAATACGCAACCCGCAGAGCCAGCACCGACTATGATGTAATCGTAATTAAGTCCCGCCATTAAAACGGGCTCTCAATGTTGCTCATACCCACATAAATAGATTTGGTTTGCGTGTAGTGATCGAGCGTTTCAATGCCGTTTTCACGGCCAATACCCGATTGTTTGTAACCCCCTACAGGCATTTCTGCTGGTGAGTTACCGTAACTGTTTATCCAACATATACCGGCTTGCAAGCGGTGTATCACGCGATGCGCGCGCTTTATGTCTTGGGTAAACACACCGGCAGCTAAGCCCAAGTGGGTATCGTTTGCACGCTGAATAACATCTTCTTCGTCTTCAAATACCAATACACACATAACGGGTCCAAAAATCTCTTCTTTGACAATCGTCATGTCATCACGGCAATCCACAAACACGGTTGGTGCAACAAAGTAGCCGTTAGGAGCAGATTCAGGATTAAGCATTGTGCCGCCAGTTAATACCGTCGCGCCTTCTGCAATGCCCTTATCTATGTAGCTCATCACCAAATTTTGATGGTTTTTTGAAATAAGCGCACCTAAATTAACGCTAGGATCAAGAGGATCGCCCGCGATAATATTTTGTTCAGTACGGGTTTTAAGCTCATCAATAAAGGTCTGATAAACGGCTTTATGCACATAAACTCGAGTGCAATTAGTACACACTTCGCCTTGGGTGTAAAAGTTACCAAGCATAGCTGCGCTTACAGCTTGAGATACATCGGCATCATCAAATACCAATAAGGGCGACTTTCCGCCGAGCTCCATGGTCACATCTTTTAACGAGCCAGCTGCACTGGCGACTACTTTTTTACCTGTGCCTACTTCGCCGGTAAACGAAACCTTTTCAATATCGGAGCTTTGGGTTAACCATTGACCCACCTCTGCGGCACCTTGCACCACATTAAATACACCTGCTGGCACACCCGCTTCAGTAAAAATTTCAGCTAGCTTAATTGCGCCTAACGGGGTTTCTTCTGACGGTTTAAAAATAAGTGCATTGCCTGCAGCGAGTGCAGGACCTGACTTCCAGCAAGCAATTTGCAATGGATAGTTCCACGCGCCAATGCCAGCACATATACCAAGGGGTTCTTTACGGGTGTAGTAAAAATCATCACCCACCATTTGTTGTTGACCAACTTGTGCTGGAGCTAATCCGGCGAAATACTCAATGACATCTGCGCCGGTTTGCACATCAACGCACTCGGCTTCTTGCCAAGGTTTACCTGTGTCTAGCACTTCAATTTTTGCCAGCTCATCATTACGTTCACGTAGTAGATTCACTGCCTTTAATAAAATACGACTGCGCTCAATGGGCGTCATACCAGACCAAATGGCAAAACCTTGCTTTGCACTTTTAATGGCGGCGACCTGAATAGTCTCATCAGCCACTTCAACTCGGTAAATCACCTGATCGGTGGCGGGGTTTTTCACCTCGAAAGTGTCGCCACTTTGATTCCCTAAGAATTGGCCATGAATAAAGTTTTGGTAAACCGGTGTTGTCAAATTAAGCTCCATACTGCTTGATAAGTGAATTTACATAGCTTTTTGCTAAACATTCACAGTGTTCAAATTCATTTTCATCAGATTTACTTAGCACTGCCCGTAACCACAAGCCATCAATCATCGCTGCGCATAGTTGTGCTGCTAATTTGGCATCGTCGTCGCTCATTAACTGTTTAAATGAACAGGCCAAGTTACTAAAAAGTCGTCGGCTATTTACAATCTGTAAACGGTGTAATTCATAATCATGCATCGATTGCGACCAGAAACTTAACCACGTTTTAGTGGTTTCGCTTTGCTGCTGTAGTCGAGAAAAATTCGCTTCAATGATTAGCATTAACCTTTGTTCTGGTGTCGTCGTCGGGGTGAGCCCTTCTATCAGCACCTTCTTTAAATTCGATAACAAATAACGCACAGTTGCTTCGATCAAGCCCTGTTTACCAGCAAAATAGTGGCTGATAATGCCGGACGATAAACCCGCTTTTTTGCTGATGCGATTAATGGTCGTCGCCTGTAACCCAAATTCGGCCACTGACTCAATAGTTGCGTCTATTAACTGCTGGCGTCGAACTGGTTGCATTCCAACTTTAGGCATATTTTTGTTAATTGAACGTTCAATAAAAAACAAACCTTAGGGCAATAGAGTTAATAATTCAATGTTGACAAACTGTGAATGGACTATATCAAATGCGTTGAATTGAACCTAAGTTACTGTAATGCCGTACAAATACCGTCATCTAAAAAAGATTAAAATAAATTCAAATTTATGACCAAAAACCAATAAAATCAGCAACATCCAATAAAACTGCGATTTTTAAAGATTTTTTGCCACGAACAAAACACCCAGAAATAACATTGAGCACTAACTAATTTAATCTATTAAATATGATGAGTATGGTGTTTATAAAAACAGCTCTAAATAGTAGTTTTAATACAATGAGTGAAATAAGAATTGGCAGAAATGTACGCATTAATGCGAGCTTTAAATTATCGATAAGAAGTAGTCATTACGGTCGAACATAGGTGTGATAAATGCGTATGTAAAGCAAGCCTAAACAAGGTATTTGAATAACTTTTTTAAGCAATTAACTCAGCTTTAAGCGCTGTATGTCTAACTAAGATTAGCTAGCACAATATTTAGCAAAGTACGTTCTTCTAGCGTTATTGATCATAGACAAGTGGCAACTGATGCAGCCCTGTACAATGTACACCCTTGAACTGGACTCAGCTGTTGATGTTAATAACAATTATTACCCAAAGTGCATTAGACAAGCTAATATTGTTAGCTTCGCATTCATCCAAATAGGATAGAAAACGTTTATGAATCAACACGTACTCGTGCTCAACTGTGGTAGCTCATCTATTAAATTTGCCATTATTGACGCCAAATCTGGTGATACTCCTTTGCAAGGGATTGCTGAAAATCTTGGCGCGACTAATGGTCTGCTGCGATATGCCTTTAGGCAAGAAAAAACAATTATAGAACTGCCAGATAACGCCTCCCATAAAGACGCGCTAAGTAATATTGGCGCAGTTCTAAACAAATTTGATGAACTGCATTCGAGTCTTATTGCGGTTGGGCATCGGGTAGTACAAGGCGGTGAGGTTTTCACTCATTCATGTTTGATTAATGACACGGTTAAAGAACAGATCCGAGATTTAGCAAAAATGGCTCCGTTACATAATTTAGCCCATGTTGCCGGTATCGAAAGCGCACAGGCGGCCTTTCCAGAGCTACCACAGGTGGCAGTTTTTGATACCGCCTTTTTTCAAACATTACCTAAACATGTTTATTTATATGCCCTGCCTTACTCGCTTTATGAGCAATACGGCATACGCAAGTTTGGCTTTCACGGTTCGAGTCATTATTTTGTTTCTCGCGAAGCGGCCAAGCGACTCAATAAAAACATTGAAGAGTGTAACTTAATCACGGCTCATCTTGGCAATGGGTGCAGTATCACTGCCATCAAAAAAGGCATAGCAGTGGATACCAGCATGGGCTTCACACCGTTGGAAGGGCTCGTGATGGGCACACGATGCGGTGACATTGATCCAAGTATCGCCACGTACATGATTGAGCAATTGGACTATAGCGCGGCTCAGGTCAGTTCACTGATGAACAAAGACTCTGGTTTACAGGGCATTTCTCAGTTAACGAACGACTGCAGAGCGTTAGAAGACGAGCAAGCCAAAGGTAACGAACAAGCTAAGCTTGCCCTAGATATGTTTATTTATCGCTTAGTTAAATACATTGGCTCTTATTTAGCCGTGATTGGCCCCTTAGATGCTTTAGTATTTACCGGTGGGATCGGTGAAAACTCTAGTTACATCCGCGAGCAAACGATTATTCAATTGGGACACTTAGGTTTAGCCATTGATGACACGTTAAATTCCGAAATACGCTTTGGTCGCTCAGGCTTAATAAGCAGTAAACACTCGAAACCGATATATACCATAGCCACCAATGAAGAATGGGTTATTGCAAAAGAGACCATTAACTACGCATTTAAAGCGTAAGGAGAAGTCATGGCACGCAGAATTATGTTGATACCAGTGGGCAGCAGTGTTGGGCTTACCAGTGTATCTTTGGGTTTGGTTAGAGCCATGCAACAACAAGGTTTGAAAATTAACTTTTTCAAACCAATGGGGCAACCGCGTCATGGTGATGACGAAGCAGAAAAATCAACTACTATCATCAGTCAATTAGGCTTAATAAAGCCAGCAATACCGCTTACCTCTGCCTACGTAGAAGACATGATCAGCAATGACAAAATGGATGTATTGCTCGAAGAAATCATTGCCTTATATGAACAACATTCAAGTGACGAAGACATCTGCATAATAGAGGGACTTGTTTCAACCCCAAGCCATCCTTACGCAGTGCGGCTAAATCGTGAAATTTGCAATGCCTTAGATGCCAAAATTGTATTGGTTAGCGCACCGGGAAATTTAAGTTCGACTCAGCTAAACGATAAACTAGAAATTGTCGCTGATAACTACGGCGGTCACAAAAACAAAAAAGTACTTGGCTGTATATTCAATAAAATCAACGCACCACTTGATGAACGAGGACATTTGAGCACCGAACTGATCGAACATCATGATGAAAGCCAAACTGAAAAAATTATCGATAAACTTGGGAAGTTGGCTATTTTCAACAAATCGTTTGCGCTATTAGGCTGTATAAATTGGAATTTCGAATTAATAGCGCCCCGAGTGAATGACGTGCGTAAACACCTCAATGCCAGAATGATAAATGAAGGTGACTACAAACATCGCAGATTGCGTAGTGTGAATTTGTGTGCACGTGAAATCCACAATATGGTGTGGGTTCTAAAACCAGGGGCCTTATTAGTTATATCAGGGGATCGTAACGATATGTTTGTTATGGCCTGTCTCGCCGCGCAAAATGGTACCAAGATTGGCGCTATTTTATTAACGGGCGGATATGAGCCTGACCCAAGAGTGATGGCATTATGCTCACAAGCCATGGAAAGTGGCTTACCCGTAATGTTAATCGACGACAACACTTGGCAAACCTCATTAAATCTGCATTTTTACAATTTAGAAGTGCCTGTCGATGATGAGCAGCGCATCAACCGCGTGATGGATCATGCAGCAAGTTGCATTGACCCTAAATGGATAAACTCGATAACGCAGGGTGCAGCTAAAGTGTTGCGTTTGTCTCCGCCTGCTTTTCGCTTTAAATTGACCCAGTTGGCAAAAGCGGCTAATAAAACCATTGTATTACCCGAGGGTGATGAGCCGCGTACGATAAAAGCGGCCGCTATTTGTGCTGAACGCGGCATTGCTAAATGCGTATTATTAGGCGACAGGACTGAGATCCTCAGAGTCGCCGAACAACAAGGTGTAATACTGCCCGACTCCGTAATAATTCAACAACCTGAAGAACTGCGAAACCAATACGTTGCGCCGCTAGTAGAACTGCGTAAACACAAAGGCTTAACTGCTGTAGTGGCTCAAGAACAACTGCTCGACAACGTTGTACTTGGTACAATGATGCTGCACCAAGGTCACGTAGACGGATTAGTTTCGGGCGCAGTACACACTACCGCAAATACTATCAGGCCAGCACTGCAATTGATAAAAACAGCGCCCGGCGCATCGTTGGTCTCGTCAATCTTCTTTATGCTGCTACCTGAACAAGTATTAGTGTACGGAGATTGCGCAATAAACCCCGACCCTACGGCTGAGCAATTAGCGGATATTGCCATACAATCTGCCGATTCAGCCGCTGCCTTTGGCATTGAACCTAAAGTTGCCATGATAAGTTACAGTACGGGCGATTCAGGTACTGGGGTTGACGTAGACAAGGTTAAGAAAGCGACGCAACTTGCACAGCAAAAAAGGCCCGACCTATTGATTGATGGGCCGTTACAATACGACGCGGCTATTATGGAAAACGTTGCCAGTAAAAAAGCCCCAAATTCCAAAGTGGCTGGTCAAGCTACCGTTTTTATATTCCCTGATCTCAACACAGGGAACACGACCTACAAGGCCGTACAACGAAGTGCTAATTTGGTCAGTATTGGCCCCATGCTTCAAGGTATGGGTAAGCCAGTGAATGATTTGAGTCGTGGAGCCCTAGTAGATGATATTGTTTTTACCATTGCACTGACGGCCATTCAGGCCACCCAGCAAAACACTTGAATAGCTGAATAGCTAATAAGTAAAAAACCGTAACAAAAGGCAATCAGGTAGTGGTCAACGAGTATTGACTACTACCGTTAATGACAAAATAACTCTACTAAGCTTCGCAGCTCTTTATCGATACTATGTTGTTTTGCTATCTTTGAAAAAGGCGTCAAGACGAGCTGATTATCACAAATACCGGCCATTTTATTGCTTTCACCTTGGATAAGCGCATTGACTGCCATTACGCCCAGCCTTATACCCAACATTCGGTCAGAGGCTGAAGGATTGCCTCCTCTTTGAATATGCCCAAGTTTGCAAAAGCGTAAGTCTATTTCATCATTAACTTGGCGTATTTTTGACGATACATAATTAAGACCTAATTTATTGCCTTCAGACAACACAACGATAAACGCATCTTCGCTGTTATACCCCTTAATTTTATCCAAGAGGTACTCGAGATCTTGCGGACTTTCCGGAATTAATATTGAATCAGCTCCCGAGGTTAAACCCGAATACACACCAATATACCCTGAGTCTCTGCCCATGACTTCAACAACAAACATCCTGTTATGGGATTCTGCCGTATCTCTTATGTTGTCGATACACGCCATTGCTGTATTAACCGCAGAATCAAATCCCAAGGTGTAATCAGTGCCAACGGTGTCGTTATCTATGGTGCCAGGAATACCAATACATGGAATATCACTGATGTCTGCCAGGAGCGAAACGCCCCGAAAAGTGCCGTCGCCCCCTATAGCCACCAGCCCATCTATTCCACTTTTATGGATGTTCTGTAGTGCAACTTTTCGCCCTTCAATCGTCCGAAAACGATCACTGCGAGCCGTTTTAAGAACCGTACCACCGAGGTGCATTGTTTTTTGCAATTGATTGGTCGTTAGCGAGATTAAGTCATTGTCTATCAGGCCTTCAAAACCCTTGCGAATTCCACTGACTTCAATGCCATTGGCAGTGGCCGTTTTTACCGCTGCATATAAAGCCGCATTCATACCAGGGGCATCTCCGCCTGAGGTAAATATACCAATGTGTTTGATTTTCTTTGCCATTTTATTTCACCACAATGATTAGGGAAGTGTTGACCACTTATTCTTCAAGTACTTGTTTACTGAGTATTTCCATTTGTGCATTGCACTGATAAATATGTGGGCAGCCTGTTTTTAACTCGTACGCAGCAATCTGTGATGCTGTCATTTTTTCAATGTGCATGATGATTGCTCGCAATGAATTACCATGGGCGCATACCAACACATTTTTACCCTGTTGTAGATGCGGAACAATATGTGACTGATAATAAGCAATCGCCCGCTTGGCAGTCATTGCAAGGCTCTCGCCATTGGGAGGAGCTACGTCATAACTGCGCCGCCAAGTATGTACCTGCTCGTCACCAAACTGCTGTCTGGCTTTATCTTTGTTGAGCCCTTGAAGATCACCGTAAAATCGCTCATTCAACTGCTGAGAAACGTAGATTTTCAATTCTGGCGTGTTGGTTTTCGATGATTCAAAATGCTCATACCATTCACTGCCAACATCATGAATGCGTAAATATTGGTTACATAAATGATTGTGCCTGAGTATCTCATATAGCGTGTCTTGCGCGCGTAGTAGCTCAGAAGTAAAGGCCAGATCAAACCGTTGTTCAGCTAGCATTTGCGCTGCCCGCTGCGCTTCTTTAACTCCTGCCTCGCTCAGCGAGACATCCACCCATCCTGTAAAACGGTTTTGCTGGTTCCAGATAGATTGCCCGTGGCGGACCAAGGTCAGTAACGACATGTTTTATCTCATAAATGAATTCAACAAGTCGTCAATTATGCCGTGCTAGCGACGTAAAAATAATGAGGGGTTATACCTATTTTGCTCATTCATTCAATTTCTAAACAAACAAGCCCCCTGCCTAGCGACAAAAGCAAAAGCTCTATCGACGTGTTTTATAATACCGAATAAATCGCTTTTTAAGACGCTCAAACCTCTAGGTATTAGCCACTAGTTTTTAAGTGAAATTACGAATGCAAACCCCCGAGGATTGAGGATAGAGTAAGGAAACGACCCGCTGACTACCTAGGTCTTTCGCTTATTAAATTAAGGTCAATTTGACGACAAATTCGTTGATATTACCCATGCACTCGTAATACATAACGATTTTGACGGGCTCGGCAGTATTGCTCGATGCTTCAGCAAGTGGATTTATGCGGTGAATGGAGTCAGTGCAGTATAAAGAGCAATCGCAAACGCTAATCAAGCTGTAAGGGTATCGGCTCTAGGCATCGTCAGGCGACACAATGCCCAGCTAAATTCTAATCTTCAGCACAAGGTACACTTTTATGACAGATTCAACACAATATGTTCGCTGGTTCAAGGAACTAAACAATTCTGATGTAGCTTTAGTAGGCGGAAAAAACGCTTCATTAGGTGAAATGTACCAAAACCTAACGGCAGAAGGTGTGCGCGTACCAAACGGATTTGCAGTGACCGCTGAGGCTTACAACTATGTACTTGAATCTAATCAGGCTTGGCCATTATTACATGGCGCTCTCGATGGACTCGACCCAGATAATATCAAAGACTTACAGTCAGGGGGCAAAAAAGCAAGGCAGATCGTATTAGACTGTGTGCTGCCAGATGATCTTAAAAGCGCTATTTTAAACGGATATGCTCAGCTTAAAGAAGAATATGGAAGTGACATTTCCTTGGCTGTGCGCTCCTCGGCCACCGCTGAAGATTCCCCTGAAGCCTCGTTTGCGGGTCAAAATGACAGTTACCTCAACATTAGCAGCGACGAAGCATTGCTTGATGCTTATAAACGTTGCTTGGCCTCAAACTTTACCGACCGTTCAATTCATTACAAATACGATAACAACTTTGACGTTTACACTGTTTTTCTCTCTGTCGTGGTAATGAAAATGGTACGCAGTGATATTGGTGCCAGTGGCGTGATGTTTTCCCTGGATACAGAAACGTCATTTAAAGATGTAGTATTCATTAATGGTGCCCTAGGATTAGGCGAAAATATTGTGCAAGGCACCATCGAACCCGACAGTTTCTATGTGCACAAACCCACCTTCAATTTAGGCCATCGCACGGTCCTGAAACGCCGCTTGGGTCAGAAAGAATTAAAGATGATTTTTACCGACAGTCTCAACACAGATAATATTGCAGTGGAATATACCGCCAATATCGACACCACCGAAGACGAAAGAATGCATTTTAGTATTTCTGATGCGGACGTCATGGTATTGGCTGACTATGCGATTAAAATTGAAAATCACTATTCTGATAATGCAGGCCATTATAAACCGATGGATATGGAGTGGGCTAAAGACGGCCTCGACGGCGAACTCTACATCGTACAGGCCCGTCCGGAGACCGTGTCGTCTCAAAAAAATGGCGCGGTTCTTGAAATCTATCATCTCAAAGAAACGTCCAAGATCCTTGCTAGAGGTCAGGCGGTCGGTACTCGAATTGGTGCCGGAAACGTCAGAGTTATCAACGATGTTGCGCTTCTAAGTGACTTTAAGCCCGGTGAAGTATTAGTCGCGGATACGACTACTCCAGACTGGGAACCGGTCATGAAAATCGCGTCAGCGATCGTTACAAACCGAGGAGGCCGTACCTGTCATGCCGCCATTGTGGCCAGAGAACTGGGCATTCCAGCTATTGTTGGAACCAATGACGCCACTGAACTACTCTCAAACGAACAAGCCGTTACGGTGAGCTGCGCAGAAGGTGAATTTGGTAATATCCATGACGGTATTCTACATTTCGAAATTGAAAAAACGGATCTCAGTCAACTGGCTCATCCGAAAACAGAAATTATGATGAATTTGGGTAATCCTGATCAGGCGTTTAGTCTGGCTTCTTTACCGGTAGACGGTATTGGATTGGCTCGGATGGAATTTATTATTAATGAATACATCAAGGTGCATCCGATGGCGCTACAACATCCTGATAAAACCGATGATGTCACCCGCAGCAAAATTAATGACCGGTGTATTGCCTATGAAAGTCCCCAAGACTTTTTTATCAAAGCCCTTTCTGAAGGTGTTGCCACGATTGCAGCAGCGGTGTATCCAAAGCCTTGTGTGGTGCGCATGAGCGACTTTAAAAGCAACGAATACGCGACATTGTTAGGCGGTACCTTTTTCGAGCCCGACGAAGCTAACCCTATGATAGGTTTTCGCGGCGCATCACGTTACGCACACCCTGCATACGCCGATGGTTTTGCCCTTGAGTGCCAAGCGATGAAACGGGTGCGAGATGAAATGGGCATGACCAATGTAAAATTGATGATCCCGTTTTGCCGTCGCGTACAAGAGGGGGAAAAAGTACTGGAATCGATGGCTAAAAATGGACTTACGCGCGGTGAGAATGGCTTACAAGTTTACGTTATGTGCGAGATCCCCAACAATGTAATTCAAATCGATGCGTTCGCTAAACTCTTCGACGGATTCTCCATCGGATCAAACGACTTAACCCAATTAACCTTAGGTGTGGATCGCGATTCGCAAATTGTTGCGTTTGATTTCGATGAACGGGATCCTGGTGTGAAAGAAATGCTTCGCCTATCGATAGAAGGCGCCAAACGTAACGGCCGTCATTCCGGAATATGTGGACAGGCTCCGTCTGACTATCCTGAAATAGCCGAATACCTCGTGGAACTAGGCATTGATGCCATGAGCCTCAATCCAGATACGGTGCTAGCCACCACTCGACATGTACTGGAAGTAGAAAAACGCCTAGCACAAACCGCTAAATCCGCATGAAAAGCGTTATTCACTAAACCGTTGTAAACAATGAAGTGGCAGCACTATAGTGCTGCCAATTTTGTTGCTAAAACCGAATGAAAATGCTGGAGATAACGGGCATGTAACAGGTTTTATTATTGTGGTTATCCCCTATTCAATAAACACCAATATGTAGAAATCCCCAATTTTAGTCGTTTATATTTACCGTTAATATAAGGGCTTATCAATTAACTACATTGATAAGCCTTTCAATATATAGCTTTTTGACTATCTCGGAGTCTATTGATAATAATCTTCGATGGGCTCTTTTTTCTAAGGAAATAAATAGTATTTTAATTAAAAAATCATCAGAGACGACACTAATCAAATTGCTCAGACATAATTTTAATTCGTACCAACTGAGCAAACGTCCCAGCTTCTAACTTTTCCATAACATGTGAACGATGAACCTCAACAGTGCGTTCGCTAATACGCAGATCTGCCGCAATAACTTTGTTCATAACGCCATCGGTCACTCGCTCAAACACTTCGCGTTCGCGTGCTGATAATAAATCCATTTTGCACTTATCTTTATTATTGTCGATCGCCATTGTGCGTTGATTTTCATCAAATTCCATGGCTTCATTGATACGGTCAATTAGGTCCTGTTCCTTGAGTGGTTTACGCATAAAGTCTAGCGCCCCAAGTTTCATGGCTTCTACTGCCATAGGAATATCACCGTGGCCCGTGATAAAAATAATGGGTAAACAGCAATCTAGTTGTTTCAGTCGTCGCTGAACTTGTAGTCCACTCATTTTGGGCATGCGTATGTCTAAAACGATACATCCTGACATTTCATCGCAGTATCCCCTTAAAAAAGCCTTACCAGATGCAAATCCTCGGGACTCTAGCCCAACTGATTCAAGTAGCATTTCTAACCCATCACGGACGGCTTCATCATCATCAATGATATAAACAGTTTGTTTAGTTTTCATCTAAATATTTCTCTTCGTAAATTGGCAACGTAAAGTAAAAAATTGCTCCCGCTGGTTTATTTTCAGAAAAGTGAATGTGCCCGCCATGCTCTTCAATAATACTTTTTGAAATGGATAGCCCAATCCCCGTTCCATTTTTTTTAGTTGATGAAAACGGTGTAAACAGTTTATCAGTCATAGATTTCGATAATCCACACCCTGTATCTGTTACTGATATCTGTACATTATTTTTCGCAACTCTTTTTGTTTGCAGCTCAATGATTGCTCCTTTCGCACACGATATTGATTGCATTGCTTCCATACCATTACGCAGTAGATTTAAAATCACCTGCTGAATTTGCACTCGGTCTACAAATAAGTTTATCGCGTAATCACAGGAGCCTACCCGTATATTGATATCCCGTAAGCGAGCTTCTGATTCTGCAAGGTGTCTAACTTCACCCACTAATGCCTTACAATCAACAACTTCTTTTTGTTTATCGCCTTGCCTAGTCATAACTTGTACACGCTCAAGGACCTGACCAGCGCGAAGCGCCTGTTGGCTTAGCTTTTCAAATAATACTGGGAGTTTTTCGTATTTACCAAGTTGGCAGAAATTTTTAGCGGTCTGTGAGAAAAGAGAAATAGCCGTCAATGGCTGATTAATCTCATGTGCGATTCCAGCTGCCATTTCCCCCATAGAATTGAGCCTGTGAGAGTGTGCAAGTTGCTCTGTATGCAAACGTGCTTGTTCTTCTGAAGCAAGTTGTTGAGTAATGTCTCTGATTAATGCAACAAACATCAAGTTATCGCAATTATAAATTTCACTAATTGATATATGAATTGGGATAATTGTTCCGTCTTTGTGCTTAGCGGTAAGCTCACGGCCAATTCCAATAATATGTTTCTGTTTAGTCTTTAAATATTCTGCTACATACTGTTCATGGTTCTCGCTACAGGGATGAGGCATCAAGATTGTGGCATTCTTATCTTTCACTTCATCAAAGGCATAGCCAAACATTTTTTGTGCCGCCTCATTAAAACTTTGAATTAACCCTTTGTTATCCGTAGTGATAACCGCTTCAACCATAGAGTTTACTACCGCATCAGAAAAGGCATGGCTTTGAATAAGGTCAATCTCTATCTGTTTTATAGACGTGATATCAGTAACGAAACCTTCAAGTATTGCCTCTTCATGATAACTGGAAGTAACTGACTCTCCTTTTTCCCAGACTAACCGAACGTCATTATTTTTATCTAAAATGCGATATTCAAGCTCATATAGGCTCTTTGTTCTTATCGCTCGGCTAACGGTTTGACATACTTGCGCATAATCTTCTGGGTGAATTAAATCACCCCATAAAATATTATGTTGTTCAAATTCAGTTTTGTTATAACCGGTCAACGCCTCACAACCGTCACTGACCAATATCATCGGCCAATTCGTTTTATTAAACGCTTGGTAAGCCATTCCTGGTAAGTTCTTAAGGAGATTTTCAGTTTTTTTACGGTCGTCTTTGATTAGCTTTGCCCTATATTGCGAATACATTGCCATATAGGCGGCTATCGCGATAAAAAGGCTGAGTAGAATACCAAGCAGAATTAATATCTTGATCATTTTATAATGAGAATGCACAAGAAACTCATTGTCAGGCACCAAGTCAATTTTCCAGCTTAGGCCTTGTAGTTCAAAGAATGTTTGCTTGTGCCATCTGCTATCAAGCGGTGACTCGCTGTCTTTATCTGAATAAATCTTTCGATCGTTAATGTATAGCGTTAGGTTATGTTCAGTGAGCAAGTAAGTTGGCAAAACCGCCTGAATATATAAATCGAAAAGTAGTAAACTCCCAATAAAACCTTCTAATTCTCTGCCTGTTTTCGTTGTACTAAAAACAGCAACATACATACCCAATCCAGTTTTTCCATGAACCGATTCAACTGGGGTCGTTATAACAGCGCTGTCGCTTTTTTGCGCTTTCAATACTGCTGACAATGCGAGAGGGGTTAATGCCAAATCAAAATCTAATGCGACTTCGTTTCCGCTAATGGGCGTTATTTTGCGGATATGAAAAGAATTATCAATCCAACCGATAGCCTGATAGCCCCAATGAGTATCATATAAAGTCTGGCTAACTAATGCCCAATCGTCATCAGACATATCTGATGCAACTTTAGCCAACTTAGCAAATTCAGTCAGCGATGTGATGCGTCGCTGTATATCATCTTCGAGCAATATTCTAATACCATTGGCGTTGCTTGTCGTAACGCGATCGATATGCGCTCGCTCTTGTGTCTCTATATACAATATGGCGAATGTTATTAAGAACACAGAAAATACACCCGCGATTATCGAACACCACAAAATAATCGTTTCCGGAGAAAAGGGGATTTTCCGTCTGCTCCTTTTAAAATTAATGATCATGTAGACTGGCGTCTCATTGAATAAAAAATTTGGATTAATTCCTTTAACACTTTGTTTTATAGGGCTAAACACGAAATAGCGGTAAAAATAACTCTATTTTTGTTTCGCTAATTATTCGTTAAATTCAACGGTGACCCCCAATCAACGGTGCCCCCCAAATTGAGTTTCACTATATTTTTATTAAATACGCCAGAGCACCCAGTTAATTGATGATTAAAACCAAAAATTCTAACAACTTATCCATGGAAGTGTATTGATGTGTATCAATAGAAAAGTTAAATAACAAGCCAACAACGAAGTCGTTCTTCGTACCTATTACAACTAACTTAGAGCTAAAATTAAATAATAATAATATTAGTGAAGAAGTATTTAACCCTGTTTTACCAAGGTGAAAAAATCAAAATCTGGACGTTATTAAGATAACTACCCATGCTCACCAAACATGATACAAAACTGTATGATTTTGAACTTACGCTAGATCCAAAATTAAATTATTCACACTAATATTTACGTTAATTATCCCGATATAGTGGAACCTCATGGCGCACAATAAAAACATTTAATCTGCAGATTTAGCACTGTGTTAGTCATTATATAATCTAGGTAAATGACCCTTAGAGTTCTTAACTACCATTTAATAACGCAATAGCAAAAACAGTTCTAATTTTGAGACTAAAACCGTTTTATTATCTTGGTTTCCGGCTTAATTAGCTTTAAAATATATCCTCTAATTAAGCGGCGTTCAGATCAAGAGTTAAGGTGTCATTTAGCCGTTAATTATAAGTAAAACAAATCCCACACGGCCAACACAAACATCTGCTTGTCCGGTCTACTTTTTTAAAACACTCAGTGTTTTATTCATACAAAATAATAAGAGGTTATTCTGATGGTTGTCGACACAGCCTCACTCGATGAACAACGTTTATTGCGGTTATCACTTTATGCAGCTGGTGCATTTGTTTTAATGGCACTCGGTTTCGCATTACTAACGAGATCAGGGTCAATATTGTTTGATGGTATCTATTCACTTATTTCATTCTTCATGACAGTACTTACCGTTAAAGTAGCTAACCTTGTTGCTCGACCAGATGATGAACGATTTCATTTTGGTTATACCGCTATGGAGCCCACTCTTAATCTTTTTAAATCACTTATTGTGATCGTAACATGCGTATTTGCAGTTTTTGGTGCCTTCAATCGCTTATTAGCCGGCGGTAATTCAGCCGAATATGGGCTTGCCATTGTCTATGGCGTATTGGCTACAATTGGTTGTTTTTTGGTCGCATGGATAATGAAACGACGTAGTCAGCACTTTAAATCTGACTTAGTCGGAGTTGAAGCCAAAACTTGGTTTATAGATGGACTGCTAAGTGGCTCTATTTTGCTCGGTTTTATCATCGCTTGGTCCTTCGAGCACTCAACTTTATCGATATACGCCCCGCAAGTTGATCCGATTTTGTTGATTATATTGGGGCTAGCGATATTACCAATCCCAGGGAAGATACTGCTTGAAAGCTTAAAAGAAGTTGTTAACAAAGCCCCACCGGAAACAGTAGTTAAGGAAATTGAACGACGATTAAAAAAATCTTTGCTAAATATTAATTACGATCACGTCGAGTTACGCGTGAGTAAAAGAGGTCGAGATCTCTATTTATTGGTACATGTCGTGGTCTCAGATTCATTCGCAAATGAGACAGTTAGTCAGCTCGATGAAATACGCCGCAACAGTGAAAAAGAAATGAAAAAGTGGAACCCAGCAATCATGATCGACATGTTGTTCGTCAGAGACCGTTTGCTCGCAGGGTAATAACTAAAGAGGCGCTTAAAAAATTTGACGTTTGCTGCGCTTCGACAAACTTTACCTATAATTATTTAACAGAAAATGCGTACCAATACCGGCGATATATCCCAACATAATAACTGGCGTCCATCTTAAATGACCGAGAAAAGTATATTGTCCTTTTGCGCTCCCCATCAAGGCGACACCAGCGGCCGAACCTACCGACAACAAGCTACCACCTACTCCGCAGGTGAGCGTAATTAACAACCATTGATTTACGTCCATCTTAGGTTGCATACTGAGCACAGAAAACATCACGGGAATGTTGTCGATTACTGCCGATACAGTACCCAGTATGGCATTGGTTTGGGTAGCACCTAATGTGCCGTACAGGTAGTGCGATGCAAGCCCCATGTAGCCAATAAACGTCAGCGCACCAACACTAAACATAACCCCAAAAAAGAACAGCAGCGTGTCCCATTCTGCAGCACGTACTGCTTCGAAAATATCATATTGAGGTTCTGTATCAACGCGTGTACGCCTTAAGTAATATGTCAGGAACATTAAAAGTGACATGCCCATCATCATGCCCATGAAAGGGGGCAAACCTAGAAATTGCTCAAATGCCACTGCCATTGTAATAGTCACAATACCTAAGAAAATAGTACGCCTTGCACCGCGCGTCATTAACGTGCAGTCCTTTGTTGGAAGCGGAACGCCCTTCGGTACAAAAAAACTCATTACTACGGTAGGCACTAGGTAGGTAACTAGCGCAGGCACGAAAAGAGAGAAAAACTGAGTAAACTCTACGTGACCAGACTGCCATACCATTAAGGTAGTGATGTCGCCAAACGGACTAAATACGCCACCAGCATTAGCGGCGCAAACAATACTCACCATAGCAACACTAACGAATTTCGGTTTATTGGCACCAATGGCTAGTACTACGCTTCCCATCACCAGTGCGGTGGTTAAATTGTCAGCAAATGGCGAAAGAAAAAACGTAATAAGTCCAGTGACCCAAAACAACTGCCGGTAACTTAGTGCTTTGTTAACCAAGTAGGCGCGCATGGCAGCGAACACATTCGTTTTATCTAACATGCTGATGTAGGTCATTGCACAAAGTAAAAAAAGCAGCAAGCTCGCGTATTGATCTAAGTCGTGAGTGATTGCTTGACCAAGTTGCTCACGACTCATACCAAACTGCGGTGCGGCGTACGCGATGATTAGCCAAATAATGCCAGCTCCCAACATCACGGGTTTCGATTTGCGTATCTGCGTTTTCTCTTCGGTAATCACGAAGAGGTACGACATTACGAACACCAATAGACAGAATATAGCCCAAGGGTCATCCGTAGCTTGAATAGGCAGTTGGTCTCGCGGTTCGATGGCAAATGCATTAAAAGATAGAAATGAAGCACAGCACAAGATGATGAGGATCTTTAGCCCCTGTCTAATTATGTTATGCAACGAACAGTATTGTCACGTTATGCGCATCCTGCGGTCATTATCATATTGTTAAAACGAGTAAGAAACATTCGCAACCAATTTATCGTCGGCCTCCCCGCCTGTGTTGTCGCGATCAGCTGCTGAACTGGTTTGCGTTGCCGTAAGGCCTATATCAAATTCACCTACATCATATGATAAGCCCGCACCCCACCAATTATAAGAGTTGCCAAAGTTAGATCGGTCATAGTGACCTACCTCAACGTTGAGAGAAAGTTTTGCTATTAGGTCAAAATCGGCCGTGCCTTGGTACCAAGTTCCAGTCTCGTCGCTGGCAACTTGATCGTTTGAATAGCCAATTTTAGCACCCCAACGACCATAGCTTGCGCCAACTATCAGCTCACCATAATCAAAATCTGTCTCAATGGAGGCCTCTATGCCCGGATAGTTGTAATAAACATAGCTTATGTCTAAGCCAAATCCTTCCATTGGCTCGAAGCTGTAGCCTAAGTAGTAGTCAACTTCAAAGTCGGCGCCGTCATTAGGTTTTCCGGTGGGTACGTAATCAACGTTTGAGACCCAAATACCGGTATAGATACCGTTGTCCCAACCATAGTCTACTGAGAGCTGCACCGCGGGATTATCTTCGGTTTGACTAACCCCCTTACTCACGTAGTTAGACACAATATCCACACTGGAACTAAAGCCCCTAAAGCCTTCCCAGCGTTCCCATTCAGCCTGTTCAAAGACATCTGAACGCGCACTGAAACTCATCAACAAGCCTGAATCTGTGACATCGCTCAAATCAAGTCCATTAGCAACGCCTAGCTCTGTGAATAATTCATCTCCTCGGCTGCTTGTGTCATGGTACCTCAGCCCAATATCGAAAGGGCCAAAACGCTTATTGACGCCCACTGAATAATAATTATAACTCCCCCCTAAAAGGTCGTCTGCGTCATGATATCCGTACATGGCATCAAGCGTGTAGCCTAGCATGAGGGGATAATGCCCAGCCAACTCATACAGAATGCTGTCTTCTTTTAAGGTATATCGATCGTGACCGTAGTCCGCTTTGAAACTAACCAGGTCACTATAGAACACCTCAGCAAATACCTCCTCATAGCTCGAATTATCCGTTGTCGAGCCTGGAAAATTAATATAATGCCCACTGACTCTTACTTTCCATAAATCGGCAATCGCCCATTCGTAACCGGCAAATCCGCGAAGTGATACATACAAGTCTTGGTTTGGTAGCCCGTTGGCAACGAAATCGATAGTCTTTGCCTGAAATCCTGCTATCCATCCAGACGGATCTTTGTAGGCGATCCAAGCTTGTGCGCCAGGATCGCCCAATGTACGGCTAAATCCATGCTCTACATCATCGGTAGACAACGTGCCTGATACGCGCCAGCGTTCATCTTTACCTGAATCTTGCGCTTGCACGGACAATGAAACAGCAAGTCCAATAATTACCGCCAGTGCAAGTCGAGAGTGACTCCAAGAACGGTAGTGATTTTGACCCCGATTTTGGTTATTTTTTAAGTACTGAAACAGCATATTCCATCCCCTTATTATTTTTATCAATTGTTAGGCCGTGTGTTTCAGCTTCAAACCCCGGAACCTCGGTACTTTGCTCGCGCGCCATTTCCAAGTATTCCATAATAGGTTTACACTTTTGGTTGTAACGCTCACCCGGCATAATCAGCGGAATACCCGGCGGATATGGTACAATCATCTCTGCCGCTATGCGTCCGTCGAGCTTGTCAATGGACACCATCTCAACCTCGCCGGCGACCAGCTTGCGGTAGGCTTGCGCTGGTGTCATCACCATGTCAGGGAGTTGATTGAACATGGTATTCATCACCTCGGGTGTTTTATGATCGCAATAGAACTTGTGTAAGTTGTCGCAAAGGTTTCGCAAGGTCATCTCGGTGTAAACATCTGGGTACTTTGCGACCAGTGTTGGCAATGCAGATTTAACCTTCGCACCGCTGTCGTAAAGTCTTTTGAATTGCAGTAGCTCTGTGAGCAAGGTGCTCCATTTTCCTTTGGTGATCCCCAACGAAAATAAAACAAGGAATGAGTAGAGGCTGGTCTTTTCTACCACGATGCCTCGCTCCCACAAAAACTGAGAAACGATCGCAGCGGGAATACCTTCCTCCTCCATTAGTCCGTCAATAGTGAGACCCGGTGTCACTAACGTCACTTTTATGGGGTCAAGAAGCACATAGTCATCGGCTAAGTCTTTAAACCCATGCCATTTATCGTCGGGTTTAAACACCCAATCTGCCGTTTGCGGTGCTTCCGGCGTAGCATTAGATTTAGCGCGAATAATATCGGGTTGCCACACTGTAAACCACCAACTGTCTTGCTCACTGCCAACATTGGTCATTGCATGCCTAAATGCCATGGCCTCGCCGTGAATGTCGTCAATTAGGGAAGGTCCGCTCTTACCCGCCATCATCTTGGTGGCAACGTCACACGACGCAATAACGCCATAGTGTGGCGAGGTGGACGTGTGCATCATAAACGCTTCATTAAAATGATTGGGGTTCACTTGACTGCGCGTTCCCTGCTTAATATGGATCATTGATGCTTGAGAAAAGGCAGCAAGTAATTTGTGCGTCGATTGGGTGGTAAAAGTAGCGGGCCCAATGTCCGTTCCATCCACATCAGCCATACCAAAGCGTTCCTTGTAGAACTCATGAAACGCTGCATAGGCGAACCAAGCCTCGTCAAAGTGTAGGTAATCCACGGCCTCTGCTGAGGCACGTTTTATCATACTCACGTTGTAGCAAATACCGTCGTAGGTTGAGTTTGTCACTACCGCGATACGCGCCCTTTTAGGTGCTTTATCAATGAGTGGATGCTCAGCTATGCGCTGCGACATATGCTCGGGCGTGAACTGTTCATAAGAAATGGGACCAATGATACCCAAGGCATTGCGACTTGGTTCGAAGTACACGGGTGTTGCGCCGGTCATAATTAAGCCATATAGCAGGGATTTGTGGCAGTTTCGATCCACGAACACCACATCGCCTTCGGTGGCAATGGCGTGCCAAACAATATGGTTGGCGGTGGAGGTACCGTTTGTAACGAAGTAGGTCATATCTGAGCCAAACGTTTTCGCGGCTTCATGTTCTGCTTCTTTGATAGGCCCGCTGTGATCCATCAACGAACCTAATTCCGGAACCGATACAGATAGGTCAGAACGCATTGTGTTTTCGCCAAAAAATTGATGGAACGCAAGCCCTACGGGATCCTTGGTAAACGCCACGCCACCTGCATGCCCTGGTGTGTGCCACGAATAATTCGAATCCTCTGTGTGTTTTAACAAGGCTTTGAAAAATGGCGGTAACAGTTGATCGATATACTCGTTCGCTGCGTGTATAATCTGTTTTGCAATAAATCTTTTAGTGTCCTCATAAAGATATACGATCCCACGGATATCGGGTAACAGATCGCTTGGTAGTCCTTCAATTGAATGTCGCTCGCCAAAAAGAAAAATCGGTAGTTCATCATTGCGACGGTGCATATGCGCAATGAGGCTACGTAGCGTCTCGAATTGATGTGGACCCTCCTCACTGCCTTCTAAGGAAATAAGAACGGCCGATACTTCTGAATAGGTTAAGACAGTTTGCCCAGCATCCTCAATGCTGAAACCGCCAATTACTTTAACACCCTGAGTCTCAATTTCTTCAACGAGCAGCCTGATCAAAATTCCACACATTTTTTCAGAGTTATAGTCGTTATCGATAATCGCGATTGGGAAGTTTAAATCATGCTTTAACATCGTTAATTCCTAAATTTATTTGGGTAGGGCTGAATGAGTGAAAAGGCTTTCAGCGGTAGCGTCAGGCTGACCGAAGAATGGTTTGTAAATCTCATTTATCTGGCCTGAGTGATAAAGATCACTGAGCGTACTGTCAACTAGCAAGCGGAAGTCTTCATCCCCTCGTTTTAGCGCTAGCGTAATAGGCTCGTGGGTAAAATATCGATGGATCACAATCAAATCGGTGCTGTCAGGATTACGCATGACTGAGTCGAGCAAGATGGCGCGGTCGCCGAACATAACGTCAGAGCTGCGTTTGAGTACATTGTCAATGCCGTCTTTATAGTCAGCAACTTCAACAATAGTTTCTATTATCGCAAACTCTTTAATTCTCTCTTTTACCCAAGCCTCAGCACTCGTACCGGCTATTACCGATACGGTGCGCTGTTCTAAAATTTGAGCATAAGAGGCGCGCCAGCGAGGTCTAAATGCAGGCTCCTCTCCGGCGAGTAAGGCTCGAAATTTTTTCGGAGCATCCACACGCGTCAACGCACTGATACCGCTAGCAAAAATAGGTATGGAGAAGGATACTAGTTTGCGCCTTGCGATGGTTTCAGTAGCAGCGCCACACAGTAAATCTATTTTACCGTTGTTTACTGCACCGAAACGTTCCTCTCCTGTTACTGGTACTTCTTCAATCATTAGCTCAGGTATTCCTAGCTGTGCCTTTGTCTCCTCTACTATTTTTCGGCATAACTCAATCGCATACCCAGCAGCATTTCCTGCTTTATCACGATATGAGAATGGCCTGTCGTCAAGCCGAAACCCTAGACGAAAAACGCCGGTTTCTTTAACCCGATCCAAGGTTTGCTTCTTAATAGATGGTATATCTGCCATCTCCTCGTTCGGCATCTGTGCACTAACTACTGGCGCAGTTGCGAGTGCAAAAATAGTCATCACGCATAAGCTAAACTGTTGCCATTGTTGTTGTTTTAAAAGTTTCATGACGCGTCCTTTTGTTCGCTTGATTTTGATTCTGATTTTGTGTTTGTTTTCGCTAAAGTACTTCCCTTAACTTCGAATTTTGGTGACATGAAACCGTAAATAAGATAGCCAAGCATCATTATCAGGATACCGTCGACCACTGCGCTCGCACCCGAAGCATATAGTGCATAAATGCTGTACAGCACTGCGACAGAAACGACTATTGAGTTGCGTATATAGACATTTTTCGTCACTTCCTCTTTGCGCATCATTACCATCAAACCAGTTAGCGCAATTATGTAAGGAATAACATTGGTCACGACTGATAAATCAACTAACACGGCGAACTGCTCGGTAAGACTTGCCGATGCACTCGAAAAAGCGAAAATAGTTTGCACGATACCAATCAAGATCATGCCCACCACAGGTGCGCCCATCTTGTTTACTTTTCCCAAAAACGCGGGGAACATTCCCGCATCAGCGGCTAGCTTACCGCTTTGGGAAATTGTAAACTGCCAGCCTAGTAATGAGCCAACACATGCCATAGCAGCCAATGCCATAACTATGCTGCCCACTATTGGACTAAACATCTGCGTATAAACAAGTCCAAAAGGACTAGTGGAATTAGCGAGTTCCGCATTTGGAACAATACCCATAATGACGCTTGTAGATAAGATGTAGATAACCGCAGCACCAGCAGTGCCAAGCATGCAGGCCAAAGGCACATTTTTACGTGGATTTTCAACGGCGCCTGCACTTTGCGCAGCTGACTCCATACCCAGAAAAGCCCAGAGAGTAAGTGTGATACTAGAGCCGAGGCCTTCAGCAAGGGTGAGCCCCCCAGGGTTCCAGCCTTGCATAAACGTCTCGGTACTGAACCAAAACCAGCCAATTATCGACAGGCCGGCAACCGGAATGATCACGCCCCATACCGTAAATGTACCAATTTGCCCGGTTATTTTCGGACCGCCAAAATTAGCAGCCGTGGTAAGCCAAATTAGCCCAATAACGCCTATTACAATGGCCATTGGCGAAGAGTTAAGCCAAGGAAAGAAAGGAGCAATATAGCCTAAGGCAGCAATGGCGATTGCTACGTTCGCAATCGCTAGCGAAATGTAATAAAGGTAGGACACCATAAAGGAGCCTGAACGCCCGTGAGATTGCTCTGCATATGCTGGCATGCCGCCGGCTTTACGGTCGAAAACACCCGCTTGTGCAAATCCATAGGCGATGGCCATTGAGCCTATAGCGGTTATAAACCAAGACAGCAGTGAAATGGCGCCGACCTGTGCCATGTTTGCCGGCAACATAATAATTCCAGATCCCATCATGTTCACAGCCACAATTACCGTGAGCTGCGTGACCGACATTTTTTTATGTGACTTTTGTTCTGACATAATTATTTCCTGTTAATCGTTAATGGGGGTTAATGGCCCACTGCGACCTCACTATTTTTCGGATACTACGTAGGTATGAAACTTAATCTTACCTTCGACATGTTCCTGATAAACGCCTTGCACTTCATAGGCAAAGCCTGGGAATAGATTAAAAGACTCTTCGAAGTTGTGAAAATAATCGAGCATCGGCTGAGCCCGTTTATCCCAGCGTTCACCGGGTATAATCACACCAATCCCTGGGGGATATATCAACGCAAGCGTTGCGGCAATGCGCCCATTAATATCATCTAGCGATACATAATCGACATCGTTTGCAATCAGTGCTCGTGAAGCATCCTGAGGTAACATCGCAGGCTCAGGGAAACTTTCAGCACGGAAACATAGACGCTGAAGCTCTTTGATGTTTGAGCGTTTGTAATAATCGTGCATTTCATTGCAGACTTGTCTAATGGTGTAGTCTTTATAACGTTCGCTGTTCGCTGCATGCAAGGTAGGTAGTACATCCTCCATAGGTGCGTCTCTGTCCCACAATTCCTTAAATCCGACTAGTTTAGCGATCAGTGTATTGAGCTTGCTTTTGTCCTCTGCGGGCGTCATAAGAAATAGAATACTGTTTAAATCGCATTTTTCAGGAATAACGTGTTGCTCACGCAGGTAGTTGGCAATAACTGTAGCGGGTACACCAAAGTCAGCATACTCACCTGTTTTGCGATTAATACCAGGCGTTAGTAATGTAAGCTTGTTCGGGTCTACCATGGCATACCCTTTAACATAGCCTTTATAACCATGCCATGGATTTTCAGGGTCAAATTGCCAGCATTGCTGCTCACGTTTTAGAACATCGGTAGGAATATTTTCCCACGCCATATCCGTTACATCTTCCATGTACTGCGATCCGCTAACGCTAACTACGTCTGGCACAAATGGGTCGAAGAACCATTTTTCTTGATCGGTTTTACCCACACTTTCATAATGCCGCGCGATTTCGCGAAATGTTTTTCTAGTGTCGATACCCAGTTCAATACATTGATCCCACATCATCTCGCCGCTTTTACCTTCGTGGATTTTTGCGTTCACATCTAGGCATGCAAACAAAGGATAAAATGGAGATGTCGAAGCATGACGCATAAACGATTCATTGAAACGTTTGTGGTTGATATAACGTTTTTGATCGTGAAGGTGTCCATCACGTTTATGAATTTGCGAGGCCTGCGAGAAACCCGACAGCTGTTTATGCACAGATTGGGTTGAAAACAGCCCAGGCATATCAGGTCCTAGGTCTTTGATGCGCATAGGGCTGTGATCTTTGAAAAGCGGGTGAAAAGCGTTGTAACCAATCCACGCTTCGTCCCACAATACGTAGTCGCATAAATGACCGATTTTCTCTAACACTCGCTTGGCGTTATAAACCGTACCATCGTATGTGGCGAGTTGAATAATAGCTAATCTGAACGGTCGTTCAGCCTTGTACAATTCTTTGTCTTCAACCAAGGGGTTTTGCTTAATTTGCTCACGTAGGTAATCCTCATCGAGAGCATCCCAGTCCATTGCGCCAATCATGCCAAACGCGTTGCGCGCCGTGGGCAAACAAATAGGAATGGCCCCTGCTTGCACCAATGCACCATTGTGCGTTGACTTGTGATTGTTTCTGTCGAATAAAACCAAATCACCGCGCTTTAACACGCCATTAGCCACCACTTGATTGGACGTACTGGTACCGTTAAGTACAAAGTAGGTTTTATCAGCACCGAAGATTTTAGCCGCGTGTTTTTGCGCCCGTAACGCTGCTCCTTCATGGATCAGAAGGTCGCCTAAATCAACGTCAGCATTACATAAATCATTGCGGAAAATTTCTTCGCCAAAATGTTTGAAGAATAATTGCCCTGCAGGTGACTTTTTATAAAATTGTCCGCCTTGATGGCCCGGACAATCAAAGGCAATATTCGCTTCGTAGTCATATGCCAACATTCCGCCAAAGAAAGGTGGCAATAGGCTCATGCCATACTCAACCACACTCGCGATAACTTGTTTTGCATAAAAAGTCGGTGTTTGCTGCCCAAGGTAAATAAACCCAGTAGTTTCACCTAATCCCTCAAAATCGCTGATATCAGCGAGTTTATAAGAGTTAGCAATGGCCCAGCCCGGCGTTTTGTTACCAGTTTCACGTATCGCTTTTGCAAGTTGTACCGCTTTAACGCCGTTTTCACCGTCAACCGACACGATGTAGGCACCTACAGAAGCGTCTTCAAAAACGTCGCGCTGATACTTCTTGGTCACCTCAATTTCATAGCCCTGTGCTCTTATAGCTTGCAGTAGCTCATGAACCTGCGCGTCGTTGTCATCTACAATAGCTACAATTTTAAGCAGCTTGTTAAAGGGAATTGAATTGGTTTTAGCCATTAGGACAGTCTCCGAGCTGAGTTAGTGGTTTGTGATAACGTTATTGATTAATCCTGCAGGTTTTGTATTTTCAATATAAGAAAATGCAAAACTTGCAATAATTAATAATCTATTAAGCCACTAGAATGCGCGCGTTTCTTAACTAGGGATATTAGGGATACCCACAATTCGTGTGTGGATCCCCCGTGTTTATTTCGTAGTTTTAAGGGGTCCTTCTGCTAATATCTGATGCGAGAATTAATAAAAATGACGAGAGAGTGATTAAACTAAATGCAAGTGGGAGGGAAGAGGGCAACTTGATGATATTCTCTACTTTGAGTGCTTACGGTAACTATTGGCGTTATTTTGGAGATGCGATACGTGATTCTCTATACTAATCGGTTTGTCGATAACAATATTCTTATTTCAGCCATCTACTGATGTATCTTTGCCGGCAAAATAATCACGTGAGATGCTAAAAACCAATGGTGCTAAAAGTAACAATGCGAAAAGATTAGGTATTGCCATAAACGCGTTTAAGGTATCAGCAACCAGCCAGATAGTATTTAGCTCAATCTGGGTGCCAACTGGGATAGCCAAGACCCAAAGAATGCGAAACGGCACAATAGCTTTGGTTCCTAGCAGAAACACCGTGCAACGTTCTCCGTAGTAGCTCCAACCAATCATTGTTGTAAAAGCGAACACACACAGTCCAAATGTCACCACCATATCGCCACCCGGAAATGCAACTGCATACGCTGCAGCAGTTAGATCTGCGCCATTGTTGCCGCTTGGCAATACGCCAGTAATAACTATAACCAAGCCAGTAATTGAACAAATAACTAAAGTATCGATAAACGTGCCCAACATGGCAATCATCCCCTGCTCTACCGGCTGATTAGTGCGGGCAGCGGCATGCGCAATTGGCGCACTGCCCAAGCCTGCCTCATTGGCAAAAACACCGCGAGCTACACCAAAACGAATAGCAGCCCAAACAGATGCGCCCGCAAAACCGCCCGCTGCTGCTGAGCCGGTAAACGCTGAATTGACAATTTCAACTACCGCGCCTGGGATAGCCGATAGATTCATCGCCAGTACAGACAGCCCCATCAGCGTATAGCCAATGGCCATGAACGGAACCAGCCACTCAGCAACCGCCGCAATGCGCTTTACCCCGCCCAAAATAACGGTGCCAACCAGCAACATAAGCACGCCACCCGTAAGCCACGTCGGCACAGAAAATTCAGTATTGAGAACTTGACTAACTGCATTCGATTGGACTGTGTTGGCTATACCAAATCCCGCCAAACTGCCAAACAGTGCAAAAACAAAGCCTAGCCAGTGCCAGCGCTTGTTTAGACCATTACGGATGTAGTACATAGGTCCACCACTGAAGTTGCCGTCGGTATCCCGCTCGCGAAAACGCACTGCACACACCGCTTCACAATACTTGGTCGCCATACCTAATAGTGCTGTTATCCACATCCAAAAAAGTGCACCCGGACCGCCCAGCACCATGGCCGTTGCAACGCCGGCGATGTTACCGGTACCGATGGTGGCGGAGAGTGACGTCATCAAGGCACTGAAAGGACTTATATCACCAGCACCCTTTTCCTTTCGCCCCTTTAATAATTTACCAAGCGCAAACGGAATTTTACGTATCGTTAAAAAGCGCAAACCCACGCTGAGATAGAAGCCGGTGCCTAGCAGCAACATTAAGGTGGGCGGGCCCCAAGCCCAGCTGTTTATCAAAGTGATCCATTCAAACATGCAGGGTCTCCGGACATCTCTATTGTTGTATAGAGATATTTTCGAATAATAATTTTCGTTTTGAATTTCCCATATGGGCAAATCAGGTCACATTAATCAACAATGTAATTGGCCATAATATTAAACACATTTCTGATTTATTTAAATTAGGGCTACCCACAATGTTTATGTGGATTACACGCCTCTTTTAGGTAGGTTTCACGTGCATCGCCATTGTGTTTAGTGCTTCAATCCGTAAACAAGATTAGTCGATACTAGATTTTTGTAAGCGTTTTTTGAATAAGAAGGTTTAACGTTCAGCTCGCATTGTCCAAATAGATATCCAAATTAGAATTTAACATCAACCCAGCGTGCGTTTTGCTAATAATGCGATGACGCTGGAACAAAGAAATAGGAACAGCGCGAAGTACACCACGCTGACAATAGACGACTCCACTATTAACCGACCGCCCACATAGCTAGCAATCATGATGGAGAAGTTAAATACACTAGATTGAACAGACGTTGCGACGTCTTTTGCAGATTCGATCTGTTTACTCACCGCCGCTTGGAACATCGTTACCACAGGCCCGAAAGCAACACCCCATAAAAAGAATGCAAGATGCGCCAAACCGTTGGTACTACTAAATAGAATAAACATCGCCATAGAAATTGCACCAAGGCCTAACATGCTCACAATTAGCGTTTGCAAGTACTGATCTATATAGCGAGCGAAAATAACCACCGAGACAGCAGATCCTATGCCAAAAATGATAAGAGCTAGCCTTATCCCGCCTACAAAATGAATGCTTTCAATAAGCAAACTAACGTAGGTATAAACAGCATAGTGTGCTGTTACGGTTAGCGATGTCATGGTCATAATAATTAGCATTGAGGGCATTTTGAGCACTGTAAACGGCGAATTGCTTTTACCTAATTTTTCCCCCTCGATAGAAGGCAAATATAAATATATAAGCAATGCAATGATGGCAATAAGCAAACCAATCAGAATAAACGGCGCCCGCCAGTTAACTAGCGTTCCTATTGAGGTTAATACCGGCACGCCAATACTAATGCCCAGTGTAACACCAGCCATGACTACTGCGATGGCTCGGCCATGCTGGTTCGCGGGCGCAATGCGAGTGCCGTAGGCCGCAATCATCGGCCATAAAATACAGGCGCAAATACCACCAACAACTCGGCAAATTATAATAAAATGATAGGAAGAAGAGAGCCCAACAAGCACATTAGATATCGATAATCCAATTAGCAGCCACATCAATAATTTCTTTCGATTTATTGCCAGCGTCAAACTGATCATGGGTATTGTAAAAACAGCTGTCGCTAAGGCATAAATTCCTACCAGAAAGCCCACTTGTGTGTGGTCTATCCCTAAGCCCTCAACCATCTGAGGCAGTATACCCGAAGGCAGCAACTCAGGAAGGATCGCCATAAACGTTACGCTGGACATTAAGCCCATTATAAACCATGGGAACTTTTGCGGTTTTGATGACATGAAACGTTATCCTGAGTTATATCTTCGCCACACACCGACCGCGCGATTAGCAATGCGATGACCTCGCGTTATTTACGTATCATGACGCCAGTGACTAGCGTTGACTTTCAAATTCTGTATACGCCCTTATCAGTAACAAAAATACCTGTCTTAATATGTAACATATTAAGCATTTTGATAGTGCAAAGTGCAACATTATTTACCCGCTAACAAGGGCCTATTTATTCGTAATATAACGAGCAGTAAAGTTTCTTCTAATAACTTCACAAGGCCGAAAAACACTGGAATAACTTGAGTAAACGAAACCTCCACCTGATCAACATTTAAGAATACCTAAATACTAAGCATATTTCGCACTAGCATATTCAATGTTCCTAACGGAGTAATAATTAACTCAATTGGCCATTCAAACCCACCTAGAAAGATGACCAGGATTGATGTGGGTATTAAGTGAATGACCACTTGTACGCGCTACCGTATACAAGAACCTATAGCAACTAACCATGCAGCAAAGGTTAGATAAAAGACGGCAACCACTGTCATTACATAGGTAGAATACCCGTCGATAAAGTGAGATGTTGCGCATAAATCAAAGCGCACTGGGCCACTTAGCTCTGTTGCTTGCTCTGGTGAAACTGAAACGGTTAGTTCGTGCCTGCGTTCAAGTTATGCTCATAGCGCTTGCTCCGCGCTTGAAAAGCCACGTAGCTGGAGGCTATCGAACGTAAAATAAGCGCCACTATTTACCCCCTATTTTTCCAGTTTCTGCGCATACCTTGAATCTTGGTAAATTCGACATTGGTGTATTTTTTACCATCGTCGTATGTACCAGCTTATGTATTTGTTGGCAGCGACGCTGAATAAAAACGCTCATGCTATTGATTTACTTGCCCTACTCTCTACCGCTGCACTTAAATCTGCACTTAAACAAGCATTGACCGCATCATCCACGCTGCTTTTTCATGGACTGTTTGACGATCAATTAGCAAGCCTGCAGAAGGCTCATCACCCGCATTTTGAGCAACCTGAATGGCTTCAACAAGCGTCGCGATTATGCTTTCATTATCTTTAGCCAATTCGCTTAACATGCCATTAGCTTTAGGAATATCTTGGTTTTCTTTAATCGTTGCCAACGCTGCAAATTTAGCATAAGTCCCAGGAGCATAAGCACCTAGCGCTCGAATTCGTTCAGCGATTACATCTAACGAAGCCCACAGATCTTGGTACTGCTCTTCAAACATTAAATGCAGTGGTCGAAAGTTAGGACCCTCAACATTCCAGTGAAAGTTGTGTGTTTTTAGGTACAGAACATAGGTGTCAGCAAGAACACTTGATAGGGCTTTAGCACAATCATTTTTGGCATTTACATTCATAGTTGTTTTCTCCTAACGGTAGGGTTGAGGGTTGTTTTTTCCCTTTGAAATCTAAGTCGCTATAAGGCATTTTCCTTCTTTCAATGAAACAATGAAATTAGGAATATCCACAGTGGTCTGTGGTCACCCCTTAGATTTATGTTGCTGTTTTGCTGGATCAGCGCATATTTATTAATTCTTGGTGTAAAGTGCCTGACGGCAGACCATTTTTGCCAAGTCTTCATACAACGATTCACCGCATTGAACAGAACCATAAAACCAAACACTGGCCGATTACCAGTCTGGCAAAGATGCGCACATTTTCTCTACAATCAAATATCCGAGTCGGCTGTTTATGTATATATGCAATTTTACGTTGTCCGCTAAAACATCGGCCGTCAGTTTTGACAAAGTCCCAGTTCGGTTGAACTGTGGAATAGTCCAATGCCTTGAGCCACTGGATTTTTGGCGAGTTGTTTCATTCGAGCAATCAACAAAGTGATGCCGATGCCTCCGCCGATCCAGATTTTACGATTAGCAGAGTCATCGAAGGTAAAAACACCATAAGGCCGCTCGGCATTTGCGAACCTGCTGCTGGGGCTCCCCTCTATGCCCAAGTGCATCCAATAAAGCATAGGCTGGTCAATCCTATCAGTATCCTCTACAGACTCAGTTTGATATTTGTTAGCATAAATGTTCTGTCCATATAAACTTCCTTGTTAAGCGTTCGCCTACCATCAAAACAACACCGCTCGCAATAAAATCCCACCTATTGCTTGAGATAGAAAAATCAATTAAACACCATCCCTCCATCTACTACCAACGTCTGACCCGTCATATAGTCGGAATCTGAACCGGCCAGGAAAGCCACAGCAGCAGCTACATCTTTGGGCTCAGACAAGCGACCCAACGCGATGTTTTTTGCAAAGCTCTGCATACCCCATTCGTCTGACTCCCCTGCTTGCTCGCCAACTTTATGAGCTATGCCTCTCATCATGGGAGTGTTAACAATTCCTGGGGCATATGCATTTACAGTTATTCCTTCCACTGCTAAATCTCGTGCAGCTACCTGCGTGATCCCCCTGATGGCGAATTTGGTTCCACTGTACAGGGCTAAACCAGGGTTACCCACGATTCCTGCTTGGGAGGTTGCACTTATGATTTTCCCACCATGCCCCAACTCTTTGAATTTCTGGTGGGCAGCCTGAATTCCCCACAACACACCCGCTACATTAATCCGATATACATCATCGAATTGCTCGGGCGTGATAGTATCAATAGGAGTTGTGGGTCCCACTCCAGCATTGTTCACCATGACATCAAAACCACCAAGTTCAATGGCCGTTTTATCAACAGCTGCAAATACGCTTTCGCGGTCTGCCACATTTACATGGACTGCAATAGCCTTTCCGCCATCGTTATTGATGGCTGCAACCACTTTGGCGGCATTTTCGTCGTTTAAATCGGCAACCGACACTTTGAAACCATCGCTTGCCAATCTCTTGCAAATGGCTTCTCCTATTCCCTGACCACCTCCGGTGATCATTGCTACTGTTCTATCAGACATTTTAAATACTCCTTGCCGGCTAAAGTGATTATTCAGGACGGTTTACCGGTTATCCAATGCCCAGAATTTTTTACGTTCACCCCTTTATTGGGTGAAATGTTATGAATAAAGTATTTGTAGTTCTACGTATTCAAGTGAGACAGGCCACAATATCCTGGGACATCTGCCTGACAGTCTTTTACGGCACTAAAACTGCCGCGCCATCAAAACGCCCCGCGCGAAGATCATCCAACGCTGTATTAGCATCTTGCATGGCGTAGGTCGTCGTCTTGATCTGCAAATCCATTCTGGAAACCTGTTGCTGGAAGTCGATTCCATCTTGCCGCATAAGATTGGCCACTGAAACCAACTGCCGCTCTTCCCAGAGTATTTCGTACGGAAAGCTTGGAATATCGCTCATGTGGATACCAGCGCAAACTACCCGCCCACCTTTGCAAACGGCTTTTAGTGCTAATGGAACGAGGTCGCCGTCAGCGGCATAGATGATTGCGATATCCAACGGTTCTGGAGGCATGTCCTCTGAAGATCCGGCCCATACTGCGCCCAAACTCCTTGCGAAATTTTGACGAGCTGAATCACCGGGCCGGGTAAAGGCAAATATTTCTCGACCTTGCCAAATGGCTACCTGAGCGACGATATGCGCAGCAGCACCAAAGCCATAAAGGCCAACCCTTTTACCATCACCCGCAATCACCAGTGAACGCCAGCCTATTAGTCCAGCACAAAGTAATGGTGCGAGTGATACATCACTAACATCTTCTCCTAACGGAAAAGCAAAACGGGCATCGGCAATAACCTCGGTTGCAAATCCGCCATCTCTTGTGTAGCCACTAAACAAAGGTGCATCACATAAGTTTTCTCGACCCGATCGACAATAGGAACAAACACCACAAGTGTGGACGAGCCATGGAATACCTACACGCTCACCCAGTTCCAACCCACTAACACCTTCACCAAGTTCGACTATTCGACCCACAATTTCATGCCCAGGAATAATTGGCGATTTTGGATCCGGCAGCTCCCCATCGCATACATGAAGATCTGTCCGGCAAACGCCGCAGGCGAGTACTTTCACTCGTACCTGTCCTGCTTCAGGGTGACGATCTGGTAAATCTGTCCAAACTAAAGGTGTTTTTGGCTTGTTAAGCACCATTGCTTTCATCGTTATGCCTTCCTAAATGACTTTTTTTAATCATGATTTTGAAGCTATGTATTGCTACTGAACGCTAGACATAAATAGCGCCAACCATATGACCAGAGGCAGATTCTGTGCAGGCTACTCCGCATAACGAACCACGAGCGGTGATGCAATTTGCTACTACCTCAAAAAGGGGCGTAGGAAATTCCCAGGTGGTATATGTACCAATACACAGGTGCCATGCTTACGAGTCATATCAACACCTTGCTTGAAGGCTGCAAGAGAGGGAGCGGTAATAAGTACAACATGTGCGCCACCATCAGTGACCCACTTTGGGTGACGAAATAACTCACTCTCTGAGCATTAAAGAAAATGTGATTCAGTGAGTAACGCCGTTAAAACGGCGCATCAATATCAACAACATCGATCAACTTGTGATTAACAAACTCCTTGATGCCGAGACCCAATAATTCACGGCCATAACCTGAGTGACGAATCCCTCCAAAAGGCAAGTCGGCTTTTACCATTGTTGGATGGTTTACAAACACCATGCCGGTAGAAATCTTCTTCGCCACCTCTGCGCCATGTTTGGTATTAGAAGTAAAGACCGATCCACCCAATCCAAAGGGAGAGTCATTGGCAATCCGTACAGCATCATCCTCATCCTTCGCACGAAACAGCATAGAAACCGGCCCAAAAAACTCCCAGTTTCTAGCCTCATTATCTTCGCTGATATCAGTCAAAATGGTTGGCTGTACGAAAGCGCCCTGACTGGGAACCTGTGGACCTACTTCAGTTGCTGTGGCACCTAAGTCTATCGCCTGACGAATTTTTGCTTTGAGATCGTCCGCGGCATTCTGTGATGATAGTGGCGCTAATGTTGTTTCAGGCTTAAAAGGGTCGCCAGCACGTAATCCGGCAACACCTGCTGTATAACGCTTAACAAACTCATCGTAAATTTCATCAGCAATAATCATACGTTTTGATGATACGCAAACCTGACCGGCGTTCCAGTGACGGCCAAAAACTGCCCAATTTACTGTTTTGTCGAGATCAGCATCAGCCAGAACCACAAAAGCATCGGCGCCGCCGAGCTCTAAAGTTGATTTCTTAAGCGCTTTACCGGCGGTAGATGCAACGACTGCGCCCGCACTTTCTGAACCAGTCAATGCAACACCACGTACTAACGGATGATTAATAATCAATGCAGTTTGTGAATGTGCCGCATAAAGGTTTTTAAACGCGCCTTTTGGCAGTCCAGCCTCAAGCATAAGCTGCTCACAGGCAGCCGAGCTTTGCGGAACAATGCCAGCATGCTTAAGCAACATGGTATTACCCGCAGACAATTGCGGCGCGATAATACGTGCGACCTGATAATAGGGAAAATTCCACGGTTCTACGGCAAGTAATACACCGAGAGGGTCGTTAACAAGCACTGCGTCGCCTTCAGCCAAGTCGGCTACTGGCAATTTTTCTGGTGCTAGCAACTTTTCGGCATTGACGGCATAGTACTCAAAAATGGCTGCAGACAATTCAACTTCCGCCTTGGCTTCCAACGTAATCTTGCCCATTTCGAGCGTTAAAAGTTTAGCGTAACCATCAATATCGTTGCGTAACAGATCTGCCGCTTTGTGCATAACCTTTGCTCGCTCGGCAAAAGAGCTATTTTTCCACGACAAAAATGCCGTGTTAGCATCCTCTATCGCTTGAATAATCTCAGCATCAGTGGCGTCAGGAAAGGTCTTCACTACCTCTCCCGTATAAGGATTAGTTGTTGCGTAGGTCATGTCGAACTCCTTAATTTATTTAACGCAAATGTTAAAAATACTTTTGATAACAGTGACTATCTGTTCCAAATATCAGCGTGATGAAACAGAGCCAAAAGGCTTATCTACAGACTTATCTTGGACGGTTTTATAAAAAAAGTATTCGCGATTCCCACTAATAGATGTGGCTGGCCACATCTATTAGTGACATTAGAAATCAGCTGTAAATATTTGGTTTGATTTGAATCAATTAAATTAGATTTTTACTTTTATTGGGCTGTACTTTACTTTCACGGCAACTGCCAATTTTAAAAAAGATCTATCGGAGGGGTTATACTTCTATAATCTTTGGGGTTTAAGCATCAATGATTGAATCTAAAAACCTGCGTTCGGGCAAAACAACCTGATTACTTATCAACAGGCACCGGCCAATTTTTTCTATAAACGATAAGCGCTAGCGATCCAATAAATAACATGAAGAGGCCTGTAAGTTCTGGTAAAACTTGTACAAGAGAAGCCCCCATCTGATCAACGTTTAAGAATGCCTGAATACCCACTGTGCTAGGTACAAGCATGCTCGCCGCAACTAACGGAGTAGGAATTGACTCAATCGGCCATGCGAATCCACCCATAAAGATGATCGGGATTGACGTGGGTATTAAATGAATGACCGCTTGTACGCGGTAACGGATACAAGAGCTTATAGCAACTGACCATGCCGCAACGGTTAAAGAAAAAACGATAACTACCGGCAGTAAATCTCGCAACTGACCTAAGTGCGGGTAATCCTCACGCCAATACACTAACCCGATGTAATACAGTGTATTAGCAAGACAGATAGTGGCAACAGCGAAAACCAATGCCAAACGATTTTTTCGAAATGTCATATCATATGGCGAGCCAGACTCTCTCCATCTGCCTAGTAACATACAAATCCCCAATAACAGTGTCTGTTGCAGTACCACAACGGCAACCGCTGGCACAACATAGGTAGAATACCCGCCGATAGGGTTTGATGTTGTGCGTAAATCTAAGCGCACAGGGTCACTTAGCTCTGCAGCTTGCTCTGGTGAAACTGAAAGGGTTAGTTCGTGTCTACGTTCAAGTTGTGCCGATAGCGCTTGCACCGCATTTGAAAAGCCGCGTAGCTCGAGGCTATCGAACATAAAGTAAGCGCCATTTCCTAGCACAACAGCGTTAGCTGTTTCACCGCGCATAATATTGCGCCGAAATCCAGCGGGAATGATCAAGCCTCCTTCTATATCACCATTCCACAATGCTTGGCGCAATTCAGTAGAGTCACTTACGACATTTATCACGTTAATATCAGGACTTGCGTCTGCTAAACGCACTAATTGGCGACTCAAGCTACTGTTATCCATATCTGCAACCGCTACCGGTATCTCTCGTACAACCTCAGGGCTATATGGAAACGGATAGTAAAAGGAATACACAATTGGACCAACGATAACGAGCAGCATTACGTTACGATCTCGAAAAATAGCCGCCAATGAACACCAATAACTTTGCCAAAATGACACCATCTCTAATGCCCTACTCACGACGTTGTACAGCGGGTTCGAATTCGACGAATAGCAAAGGGTAACGGCACTACAATAAAGACCACAAGAACAAGTAACTCCGGCATTGAATTGCTAATTGGCGTGCCTATTTCTGTTTGTTCAATTTGCAAACGAAGCAGCGTTCGAATAGGTAACATATACGTCCAAAATTGTGCCACTAAAGGCATGGCATATTGTGGAAAAGTAATGCCGGCATAGGCAAAAGCGGGCGCGGTAAAAAAAACTGCAAACGACAAAGCAGTGGCTAAATTCGGCGCGAAGCCAGCAAAAAGAACACCCAAGACGATGTGTGCACCGATCAGTAACTCCCATCCCACAAGAAGCAAGCCCAAACTACCGCTCACCGGCCAACCCGCCACACCATAAAGCCAATTTACGCACCCGATGCTAATCGCTGATGCAACGACAAACACTGGCAGGACCTTAGCCGTGATAGCCATATATACATTGCCCCCTATGGCGAGCCACCGAGCACCGGTTTGCTCTTGAAACTCTCGCCCCACCAAGAAAACAGTCCACACCATAACGAAAACTTGCAACATGGCGGGCAACAGACCTGCAATAAGAAAATACTGATAGTTTTGAAAGGGATTAAACAGTGTTCGTAGTTCCAACTGCACTGGCATACTATTCACGCCAGCGGCCAACACGGACTCCCCGCGTTTAGCAAGAGACGTTATTTGAGCACTGGCAGCTAACGTCTCGGTGATTTCAAGTAAGCTATTGGTGATCGTTCCTGATATTGTTAAAAATTGTCGACTGTACCAAGCGACCACAGTCGCCTGCCGGCCAGTTTTCATGTCGCGTGTGAAATGTTTTGGAATAAGTACGAAAGCATAAATAGAAGCCTGCTCTAATAGCTCTCGTGCTTCAGCTGGTGAAGATAGTTTATCAACAATATGCAGATGAGGTGAGGCTTCGAGCATGCGGATATAAGTACGAGAAACACTGGAGCCATCGTTGTCAATTACCGCAATCGGTAAGTTGGTTAGTGTGCCTGATGTGAATATCCACGCCACAGTCACCATGCTGAGCAGCAGAACACCGATCGAAAAAACAAATTCGCCACCGCGATACTGATACTGTGAAAGTTCACGTTTCAGTGCCACGATAAAACCCGTTTGGTATTTCGTTACCTTGCTCACGTGCCACGTTTCCTTTGCTGTAGATTATTCAAGCGTAAACAGAACACTCATGCCTGGACGCAAACCATCCACTACGTCACTTGGCCGTAATCGCACTTCGAACGTTTTAATGTCATATCCCGACGAATAACGTGTCGCTTTCCAGGTTGCGAACTCGCCTTGCGGCGCAATATAATATACCGATAACGGAATATCCTGATCACCAAGACCTGGCACCGTGCCCGTTAACTTTGCGCCCATTGGAAAGTTGACCAAATGGTTCTCTCGAACATTAAGAACCACCCACGTATCAGTAAGGTCAACTAACGTTATCACCGGAAATCCTGTTGGTGCCAATTCGCCTGGATCGATTAACACCTGAGTAACCTCACCAGCAATTGGCGCCGTTAAGTGTGTTTCCGCTGAATACGCCTGCACCTCTGCTATCAATCCGTCGGCCTGATTAACCATCGCCAGCGCCGCCGCCTTGTCTTCGGTTCTTGTACCGTTAAGTGTCATATCGTACTCTGCCCGGGCCTCACTGCCAGCATCAACTGCTGCCTTCGCACGGGTTTGTAATTCATCGTGCTTTTGTGCTGATATCAATCCCTCGTCATACAGAGAATCAAATCGTTCAAAGGTCTTCTGTGCAAGTTTTGCTTCTGACTCCGCTCGGTCCCAAGCGTACTTCGCCACACGAACTTGTTCTTTTCTGGCACCGATATCCGCTTTTTCGTTCATTGCCACGGCAGCATCGCGTCCTGCACTTGCTTGTTGCATCCTGGCGGTAAGCTCAGGGCTGTCCAATTCGAATAACCTATCGCCGACTGACACAGAATCCCCTTCACGAACCAACACTTCGCGTATCCGCCCCGCGACTTTCGCCGCAACGTCAACTTCTCTGGCTTCAACCTGCCCTTGAAAAAGCAAGGGCACCGGCGAATTAATTTGCAACAAGCCGAAGCCAAGAAGGATGATAACCACTATAACGGAAGCTATAATTACAACCTTGGATTTCATTATTGATGCTCCCCTGCAGTCAATTTTACGTCAGCTCGTGCGATGTAATCGCTGAATTTTTCAAGCTGTCCACTTGCTTCAAGTAAATTTGCCAGCGATACCACAAACGCATACGCAGCGGAAACACGCTCAGTTTCAGCTCGCGCAACAGTCAGTTGAGCATCGATAACATCAAGTGATGTACCTAAGCCCTCAGCGAACAAACGTTCTCGCAGTTTTAGGGTTTCTTGGGTCAACTCAATATTTGATTGAAGAAGTAAAAACTGTTGCCGTGCTCGTTTTACCGATAAATAACTTTTTTCGATTAACGTCGTCAGGTTCGTTTCAAGTTCGCGGCTTAATGCCTGTACTCGTTGCACCTTCTGCTCAGCGGCCCCCACTAAGCGACCTCGATTGAGCCGATCAAAAATGGGGTAGCTTATATTGATACCTACTATCCAATCGGGTTCGAGTAATGGTAACGGATTTGAAAAATCAGCATCCTTCTGTACTAAGTTATAACTCCCGTATGCAACTACCGACGGCTTCCAACGAGCCTGCTCAATCGCCTTACCTTGTTCTGCCTGACGGTGTTTTGCCCGCAGTTGTGCCAACTGACTATTATCATCAATACCCGCGTCAATAAATTCGCCCAGCGACGGTAGCGCTTGCGTAATAACAAATAACTGGGTTTGTAAGACTATCGACTGCTCGCTATGCAATAAACGTCGCAATGAAACATCGGCAATGCCATAATCAGAGCGCGCCTGAACTAAGTTTCGCCGTGCTTCATCGTAGGCCACTTGCGCATGTAATCGCTCTACTTTTGACAGTACCCCCTTGTCTTCGAAACGCGTAGCTTGATACAAATGGCGCTTTACGCTCTCAAGCACTTCTTCACGTATCGCCAAAACACGCCCAGCCAACAAATGACCAAAGTAAACAATTGCTAGCATCTTGTCCTGATGTTCAATTGTTCCGGTTCGTTGTGCCTCAGCTAGGGTTATGCTCGCGTCGGCAAACTGCCGAGCAGCGCTGGTTTGGCCGCCGTTATATAACAACCAACTTGACGTAAGCGCAGCGGTGGGATCAACAGAATTGAAGTCAAGATTGACTGTACTAGGGATTAACTGATCAGCCCCAGAAATCAACTCACCCACAGCTTCTTGCAATGGCTCTATATTCATTTCGCGCTGCAAACTATAAGCCATTACCCCCGCATCAATACTCAGCGTTGGATAACGCAAGCTGTCTAGCGACTGGCGAGTTTCTCGTTCACCTTGTACTTGATAATTTGCAGCTTTTATCGCGTCAGATTGCAAACGAAGCCGCTGACGAGCCTGATCATAAGTCAAAGATTCTTCAGCCAACGCACAAGGAATAACGGCATTGCTCATCCAAAGCATGACCCAACAGATTAATTTAAGTCGCTTAACAATGTTTTTTGGGATCATTGAACGCCTAATAGTGTGCGACAACGTCAACACATTGAATTGATAATTTTTTCATAAGGGAAGTTTTAAAACTTAATAAGCTTTGATCCTAACCGTACTCATTGTAAGGCCCAAAGTATGTGCCAGAAGCACAGTTTCAACTATGCGGTATATCCCTTAGTAAAATGTGGCTGCTACGCATAGCGATAATTTAAACATGACTGCTTCGACGCGATTTTAGCCACTCTTTGATAGAAAATTGATTGCTATCAATCCGATTAATTTCTGTTAACGGATAATTACCGCTGATAAGCAGACGAAGATAATCCGTATTTATCTAACGGAATGAATCATTAATATAACGCAGTGTGTGGAAGCCAAATCAGCTTATGAATACTCGAGAATACTGCCGTGTTTGAAAAATACAATTGGCGCACCAGACGTGAAATTTATATGGGAATATGGAGCTTTGGTCTTGGCGTGGTTGGTGCCATTGGCGCACTTGGGTTTATTTGGTTACTGCAAGTGTGCAGCGAATTTTTTATCGTGGGCATAGGCCATTTTGATGAAACTCAGCCCTTAACCTTTCCGTTTTTTATGCCTTTGTACTGGATACCGGTAGTGACCACTCTTGGTGGGTTAATATCGGGGGTTATCGTCTATAGACTTGCACCTGAAGCAGAAGGGCATGGCACCGATGCCTATATTGAAGCTTTTCATCAACACGATGGTGCCATACGCACAAGAGTACCGTGGGTAAAGGCCTTAGCAAGTGCAGTCACTATTGGCTCCGGTGGTTCTGCTGGGCGAGAAGGCCCCACCGCGCAGATTTCCGCTGGTATCGCCGCCATTCTTGCGGATCGTTTTGGACTAGTAAGTGCAGAACGTCGTTTATTAACAGTGGTTGCTACTGCTGCTGGGCTTTCAGCGATATTTAAAAGCCCACTGGGGTCTGCTTTGTTCGCGGTTAAGGTGCTTTACTCTGGATTTTCAATGGAAACCCGCGCTTTATACTTTGCAATACTGGCTTCAGCTACGGCATACACCATCATGGGGTTCGTCGTCGGTTGGTCACCTATTTTTAATATCCAGGCGGCATTATCACTGGCACATCCGATGGAACTCAGCTGGTATTTCGGCTTAGGGATCGCAAGTGGCATCGTTGCAAGTTTTATCCCTTCAATATTTTATAAAATTCGTGACCTTTTCCGCCTAATCAATATACCTCGTATTATTAAACCCGCTTTTGGCGGGTTACTACTTGGCTTAATTGCCATGTGGATACCACAAATTCTTGGTGGTGGATATCAATGGATTGAACTGGCAATTAATCATCAACTGTCACTAAGCGTGTTACTTATTTTACTTATACTAAAACCCTTTGCGATGGCCTTAACCATAGGATCCGGAGGCTCAGGGGGGATATTCGCACCAACGCTATTTGTTGGTGCTATGTTGGGCGCAGTATTTGCTGAATTAGCGGGTGTGGTTGACTCGTTTTCTCCTAGCTACGCAAGCTGTGTCATTATCGGTATGTTGGCGCTGTTCGGTGCTGCTGCACGTACACCACTCGCTAGTTTAGTCATGATTATGGAAATGACGGGGGAATATGGTTTGGTCGCGCCAGCAGCCGTTACTGTGGTAATAAGTGCATTGGTGCAGCGTACCTTAACAAGCTCGCTTAAATATCCCACACTGTATGAGTCCCAAGTGGCACTTTCTATTGATAGTCCGACTATCCGCAGAGAATACATCAGTCAAATGGTCGCGCTAGCTGATCCTAAGGGGCTTGATCTGCCACCCACGCTTTTAGTTGACGAGTCAATTCGTCAACTCAGTAACGGTCTAACGATATCATTACCTGACGGACGAGTGATGCGCGCCTACAGTTTAACCAACACCACCAGTAAAGATAGTTTACTAGCATTGCTGAAACAGAGTCATGTCTTGTTGCTCAGTATCATACGCAATGGCGTAAGCATGATACCCGGCGATGGCGTCAGTCCAGAAGAAGGCGACCTTGTTATTATGGTCGGCCTGCAAGCAACATTACCTGCATCGTTAACACTGAGTTCAGAAGCGGTCTAACGGGAGGTTACTCCCGCATAAAACGCAACGCCACGTTGGATATCAAGGTGCATTAGCTAAAGCGAGAGCGGTATCTAACATGCGATTAGAAAATCCCCATTCGTTATCATACCAAGCACAGACTTTCACCAGTTTTTTGTCGATCACATTGGTTAAGCTGGCGTCATAGATTGAAGATGCGGGATTATGATTAAAATCAGTGGATACCAGCAGTTCATCACAATATTCAAGTATCCCCTTTAATGCCCCGTTACTCGCCGTGCGCATAATGGAATGAATCTCTTCAATATTGGTCTCGCGAGACGCTATAAATGTTAAATCAACCATAGAAACATTGATAACAGGAACACGCACAGCGAAGCCTTTGAGCTTGCCATCTAAAGCAGGTAAAACAAGACCAACCGCATTGGCTGCGCCAGTTTTAGTTGGGATCATAGACATAGTCGCAGACCGTGCCCGGCGAATATCTTTGTGGTAAACATCTGTTAGTACTTGATCATTTGTGTAAGCATGAATGGTTGTCATTGTGCCGCTTTCTATACCAATAGCCTCGTGCAGAGGCTTAACGAGGGGCGCAAGACAGTTAGTCGTACAAGAAGCGTTCGAGACGATCGTATGCTTAGCCAACAGCGTATCGTCGTTAACACCGTATACAACGGTTGCATCTATGCTGTCTCTGGCCGGGGCAGCTAACAGTACCTTCTTCGCTCCTGCGTTAATGTGCATTTGTGCTGTCTCGCGTGTCCGAAACAATCCCGTACATTCCAAAACTACCTGCACGTCTAATTTGCCCCACGGAAGTTTCGATGGGTCTCGTTCTTTAAACACACGTATCTCGTCGTTACCTACCACTATATTATCACCATCAACACGTACCTCAGTTTGAAACGTTCCGTGCGCGGTGTCATGTTTTAGCAATACGGCGTTGGTGTTTGCATCACCTAGATCGTTAATGGCCACAATGCGCAGTTCATCTGTGCGTCCAGATTCATAAAGTGCGCGCGTTACCATGCGTCCGATGCGACCAAAACCATTAATTGCAATATTTATCGCCATTTTTAACCCCTCCGTACAATTTAACTAAGGAAAAATACATATCTCTGCAAATTTTGAAATCCGCAGATTTATGTGTGCAGTGCTACCATTACATTCCTTAGCGGATAGGTATTGATGGCCATCAATAATTCGTTGTTTTTTTGAGCACAGAAGACTATTACCACTTTGCCTGTGTACAACGGTGAAGTGGCACAAATAGCCAAATCAAACTGAAAATAGCTAAACAGTGATTTGCATAGCGGACAACGAAAATTACGCTCCCCTATCGTTCTGACTATCCACACGTTAGTTAACAATGAGCTTTAACCCTGTTAGGCACAGGTTTATTGCGGAATACCACTAGTTAACAAGCATTGATATGCGGAAACCCCTTATTTAAGTGACATGTATTTATCGCTATTATGGAAGCCTATTAATTGCGTTATTTGAATTGATAGACCCTTTGACATAGGTTTCCAACCTCTTTGGAGTCCCTCCGTTTACATCTTAGGAGGGCTCCTTTTTTTTTGTCTTGAGAATTTAATGATCCTACCGAACAAGAAACTAGTTACTCGGTAAAATTGATGTCGTTAAGCATGATGATAAATGACATTCATGGGCCATTGATAGATGGGTTGAATATTCTGCTGGTGACCCAAATACTAGATGTAGATATGCTAATGATATAAACAACAATAAGGATTATTTATGACTGATTACAATAATGAAAGTACCCTAAAGCAAAACCCCATGTTACATATGGAAGCCTTGAAAACGGCAATAACCGATGGAGATGAGGATCAACTAAAAGGGCTTTTAACGAATGAAATTTTTGACGAATTGCAAAAAAGTCACCTCATTCATTTGGCAGAAGAAACTGGAAATTCAGACATTGTAAAAATACTTAAAGGTACGCCTGCAACACCTTAATATCATAAACGCAGCGATCTTAGATTACGTAAGGTAAAGCATGCATTCGTGTCCACGGTGGTGACTTGAGAAGAGGAACAAAAGCAAATTTAGCCGTCATTGGCGGAGCACCCTATCACAAAGTCTTTAACGCCCAATGAATCACCCAGAATTAGCTGAGCATACTGCCTATTGACTGGCAGCCAGCATAGCCCAAAAGTTAGCGCTGAGTTCACCACAGCTAGAAGGTCTCTTTTAGTAGATTCAGCATGTCATCAACCGACAGCTTAGTTACGGCTTCATTACCCGATAATAGTTTGTCTGCTAAGTCTCGTTTATGCTGGTGCAACGCAACAATTTTTTCTTCTATGGTGTTTTGGGCAATTAACCTGTACACGGTTACCGGGCGTAATTGCCCGATTCGATGGGCCCGGTCAGAGGCTTGTTCTTCTACCGCTGGGTTCCACCAAGGATCCATGTGTATAACATAGTCTGCAGCGGTTAAGTTTAGGCCTGAGCCGCCGGCTTTTAGGCTAATTAAAAATATATCCCCTTCACCACTTTGAAAGGCATTAACACTTTTTTGTCGCTGTTTTTGCGGCGTTGAACCGTCTAAATATTGATAACTAAAACCTTTGGCTTCTATGTGCTGCTTAATCAATTGTAAATGGCCTACAAACTGACTAAAGATAAGTGCTTTGTGGTTGTTGAGTTTCAGTTCTTCTAGTAACGCATCCAAGGCCACTAGTTTGGCGCTGGGTAGATCAGTTTCTGCCATGACTAACTTAGGGTTGCAGCACGCTTGGCGCAATTTAACCAACTCGGCAAGCATTTTAATGCGCTGCTCGCCAGCATTGGCTTGTTCGCCGCTTTGGCTAATATTGTCTATTGCATTGAGTCTCAGCGCTTCGTAAAAGTCGCGCTCTTGAGGGCTCATTTCTACTCGAATGTTAATCTCAGTACGGGATGGTAATTCAGTTAACACTTGGTTTTTCATGCGCCGTAAAATAAAGGGCTGAATCAAGGCTTTAAGAGCTTGGTTTGCTTTGCGTGCGGCCAAGGCGTCTTCGTTTGCATTTTCAATGGGCAATGAAAATCGTTCAGCAAAGCGTTTTATATTGCCAAGCAAGCCAGGGTTAATAAAGCGAAATAAACTCCACAGTTCAGTCAAATTGTTTTCAATCGGCGTGCCTGTTGTGATCATTTTAAAGTCACTTTTTAATGCGAAGGCAGCTTTAGTGCGTTTAGCCAGTGGGTTCTTCAACGCTTGGGCTTCATCGGCAACTATGCTGTGCCAGTGCACTTTTTTGAGTATTTCACTTTCACGTTGTAACAGTCCGTAGCTAATGATCACGCAATCAAATGGGCCTAACGCATCTAACAACATTTCACGTTTTAAGGTGTTAGTTGAGTCGGCAAATATTTTGACATTCAGCGTAGGCGCAAATTTTAGCGCTTCTTGCTGCCAGTTAAAACATACCGATGTGGGGGCAATAACTAAACTGGGACCATGGCTTGCGCGCGAAAGCAGAATGGCGAGGGCTTGTAAGGTTTTACCCAAGCCCATATCGTCGGCTAAACAAGCACCCGCTCCCCAATGTGCAAGTCGCGACGCCCAATCAAACCCCACCAGTTGGTAATCGCGCAATTGCGCTTGAAAGGTTGATGGGATTTGCGGTTTAATCGTATTTGCTTGATGCATTTTTTGGGTTTGTTGATCCCACGCATGAATAGTTTTCATGCGCATGCCTGTTGTGGCTTCTTCTATTTGCAAACTGGCTAAGGGATGGAATTTACCGTCGTCGGTGACTTGATTGATTAACTCAAGTTTATGGCGTAAATCGTCAGACAAGGCCAGTATCTGTTCTCCGCCTAGTTCAATAAAACGTCCATTGCTGGTTTTCACTAGTTCAAGTAGTTTTCTCAGTTCGAGCACTTGATCGTTATCTACTTGCAAGTCACCCGTTATATCAAACCACTCATTTTTTTGACTGAACGCCAGTTGCAGATGCTCGCTGTCCAATTTTTTCGATAAGCTCAATTTTTTGCCTTTCGGCCAGCGCAAAACTAAATCAAATGTTGCTTGGCTAATGGCTATTTCTAATTGTTCTAAGGCTGCTAGGGCAAGTTGTAAATCGTCTAATAGTAAGACGTTATCAGCCATATTTAAAAAGGCGGGGCATGCTTGATCGAGCTGATCCAACAACGTTTCTTCCCGTTGCAAGTCCCGCTGGGTTGCCATACGTTTACCATTTAAGTCAGTCGTTAAACTGGCATTACCAACACCAGGTTTAAATGCCGGTCCTTTTTCGCCAAATGGCATCACCACACAGGTAAATGTTAGCCCGTTTTGAGCAGGCTGAATATTCACCACCAAATTGGGATCACATTTATGGTTTTCTAATCCGGTATCAAGCTCTGTGATATCAGATTGAATATTTAAAAACGGTGCAATAGCCGATATACCCTCCAGCGCTTTTTGCTTGGCGCTGATCGGAATTAACAAACCTGCCTCGCCAATTATCTCGGCAACTTTTAGATGATCAAGGGAAAACACGGTGAGCTGATACTGCGTATCGCTAATAGCCTTTAAATCATAAGTGGGCTGGCCTTCATAATCACCGATATCGTTGGGTAGGTCGGCAATGCTTAAACAAAGTTGCTCGCCAATCTGGCTAACCAATAATTCAGGCTCGCGTTTGATGATTTCAATATTTTGATTTATGTCGTCTGAAGCGTACAAGTTGTCAATACCCACCGCGGCTTCCAGCGCAGATAATCCATGTAGTGTATATTCAACTTTTGAGTAGTATCCCCAACTTTGATAAGCATCAATTGCACGGCAAATTCTTTTATCGCTGTCAGTTAGGTAGTCAAAAGAATCGGTCTCTTCTTTTAGCCGCTTTAGCGATACTACTCGTCCTTTACTCCACCCTGATTTATTAAATTTTTGCTCCCGCGCAGTTAAACTGTGAGCATAGTTCTCCTCAAATTCCCAAATTAAGCGAACAGGCTTTACTATTACTTCTTTAGGCAGAGTCAAATTTTTGTCAGCATTTGGATTAAGAGCGATTAACTTATCTAGTGCTAAATCCCATAGTGATTTGGTTTCTATCAGGCTGGTAATATCAATCAATTTCGCATGTTGTTGTGACGTAGACTCGAGATTTTTATTACTTTTTTCATGACTAAAACTTGCTGCCATTTGTTTACATATATGCGCAAATAAGGGGTAACCAAGCTGCATAAAATTAGCGTGGTATTTTAATGCTAACTTGGTAAGCGCAGGGTCTTTGCTTTGATTACACCAAACCTGTGCCAAGAGATAATTAAAATAACAGAGTTGATGAGCGAAAAAGTCAGCCCTATCATCGATACTATTATATTCAATATTGATATTGTATTTTTCGCCCGTCGATAAGCACATGATCGGTTTAACAATACCCTGCCCAATATAATAAAAATCACTGTTAACTTTACGATCACTTTCCTCAAATTCGACTTGTTGCAGAGCAGTTGTAAAATAACTTACATCATCTTGATTAGCCTGCACCACTAATGCCAGTTTATAGAAGTACCCCAACAACTCATTCAAGTATTGTTTTTTACGCTTGGTGAGTTTGTTTTTAACCTGCATTGCTTGCTCAAAATTGTCAATCGCTTGCTGGTTTTCACCGGTTAAAAAGCAATAGGCACCACGTAATTGCAATCCATAACTGCTGGTGTCTTGGGTATCTTGAATTCGCAAAAAGTCGTCGAAACGCTGTTGATACAAATATTGTTCTGCCAGTAAATGATGACAATCGATATTGTTTGTAAGGTTTGTTTTTTGTGTCTTGGCGCCGCACACCCGCTCTAATAATTGAAGCGGGTAAGCACAATTTTCCCCCTCTATTTGAAACGTTCTAAAGAGAGTGGCAAACGCTTGATATTGCAGCACATTGGGGAGTTGTAAAAACGTGTCTAAATCAAACGGTAAGAAAAATATCTCAAGCAAAATTTTATTTTGCGAGTGATCGATAATCTGCGGGTTCTTATTAAATGATAATGCCTCTTCAAGCTGGTCTATTTGCTTTAAATAATAAAGATCTCGTATGACTCTGGCCCTATCGGCATCTTTGTTCTGCCAACTGTAACTGTTCACCACAGGCACAACCTGTTCAGCGGCCATTATGATCTCTAGTAACCTTGACGGTGCTTGATCATTCGTAATCTCTAATAAGGTGTGAGACTGAAACTGTTCAATTTCAAGCATTAAACGATTGGCAAGTAATCTGTTGAGGTGCAACCCCTCTCTGCTAGGAATTAATAACGACTGTGTAGTCAGTCGTTCTCGAGACTCCTTACTTAACAGATACTGCTTTTTGTCATGTGCTAAAAAACCACGACTAACCAATATATCGATAACTTGCGCTAACTTTGTTATGCCAATCGGTTTATACACCACAGCCAAAATCATTAAGGTGATCTGTTCGGCTTCATTTAGCTTTACGTAAACGTGATATAAAGATTCTACTTGTTGGGTGATTTGTGGCTGGATTAAAGCGGCAAGCTTCATAGTAGTGAGGTTCTTAATGTTGGATCAATTTTCAATGAGGTGAAATTAACAAAAATGTCTAAGGTAAACAATTATTGTCAACAAGATCGAAATCGGCAAAAAACAAAAATATTCCCGCTCATTTACTGCAAATAAAACAAAAAATCGAGGCTACAAACGTAAAGAATAATACTTATTACATGCCAATAATCTACTTAGCGTGCATCGCCGCGAGGAAATTTGACTCTATCAGGTTGTTTATTCAGTTCCATTAGACCCCGCTTGAGTATGCGGGTTTTGAGCTGGCCGGACTTCTTTGGATGGGCGAGGTATCTGACAATCACTTCAATCCAGGTATTTTCATGTGTGCGAAACAATACGACCGGCTCTTCATTTACCTCAAGTTCATCAACGGGTGTTTGGGCCAGTAATTTACGATAAACAGCAACTTGCCTCGCCATGTCTTCGCCAATCTCGCGCAACGCGGCGTCATGGAGTGTTTCAGCCACAAATTCCAGATCACTGTCATAGGCGACATATAGATGTATCTCATTCCAAATATAAGGGAACAGAGGCCAAGAATAATTATATACCGTCTCATTTAGCACAAGTGAGTTAGGGAACTTGATGACTCGACCACTAGGATGATCGGTTGACAAGTATTGACCACCAAACTCCCACAATGTGGTATCTAGATACCCCACATCGATAACATCACCAGTTGCATCGTTGATACGTATTCGATCACCGACTCGATAAGGCTGGCGTAATAGAATGTAAAACCAAGCAAATAGGTTATTCAGCGATGATTGCAGAGCCAGACCAAAAATCACTGATAGTACCCCAAGAGAAACCAGTACAGTTGTCCAATCGACAAAAAGTATCGATATCAAGGTAATCGTAATGGTAAACCCCACCACTAACCAAATAAGTCGATTAAGGTTGAAGCGAGAAGCCACATTGCTCATTGAACGCATTAGATAATGGGTAGCAAAATTACCAATTGCTAGCATAATAGAAACCAGCAATCCGGCTAGACTGAATTTGTTCAATTGCTCGAGGTAACGTCCAGCAAAGGCCACTGAACCATGTTGTAACCACTGGTACAAAAGAAAAAAGCTAATGGCACTGACAAGATAAACCCAAAACCATGTTCTTTGTATTGACGTGCTTTCTGGTGGTGCAAATTGCTGCTCGGTACTTATCTGCCGCAAAGCATCATTAATGGCTGACTGTTGGGCAATATCAACTGGCCCGAGTTCTGTTTCTTTATCAGCGCTGTTATTTTTTTTCACAATGTCTATCTCGTTTCATGCGTTCATTCAGATTACAGTTGATAATGTCGACTTTCAAACGATGCATGACGCTGTTTACATAATGAAATTGTTAACTGCGCCCAATGCCGCGACCAAACACCTTTTGTAGCAAGTACTGCGCACTGCGTTTCAGTCGACGGTATACCCTGAGTTGGCTAACCTGTGTCGGTTATCCTGGGTTGGTTATAAATCAATTGGCATTTAGTCACGCGGGTCATACTAAACGCCTTTGATCAAGGTAACACCCACTTTAATCCAACTTCAATGCTAGATAATGAACACTGTTTCCTGATGATTGCGCAAGAAAATAAATATCACGGAATTTGAAGTATTGCTGACCGCTGACCACTACTGACTGCGCACCTTGGGGCAATGAGCTATAGGCTTTTCCAAGTTGAAAGCCGCTACTTTTAGCGCTCATATCTTGTTGTGTTTCAATCGACTGAGCGACGACGTGAGAAACGTTGTCACTGTAAATAACATCGCTGGTTGGCTCAGCTATTACCCGGTAATAACCATTATCAAACACATAATAAATACCGAGGGAAAAATAGAGCGGATTACCTCGTACCACTATGCGTTCATAGCCTTTTGGTAGAGAGCGGACCTTCAAACCAATTGGCGGGCGTACAACGGTGTAGCCGTTGTTTAAATGACGATAATATATCCCATCATTAACGATAAATGACGCCCCGCCAAACCTTATTGTCAGTCCATTTTTAGGTGCTTTGCGCATAATAGAACCGGTCTTATATACTTCCCGTTTATGCACAACTACTGACTCATGATAACTACTTTTGTGCTGTTTCACTTCTTTATGTTGCACTTGATTATTCTGTGCATCCCTATGAAGGGCTTCTTTGCTCTGAGCGGCACTTATGTTGGGTAACACAACCAAGGACATAACAATGGGTAATAACATGGTTAATTTCATCAGACTGCCTTTTCATTTTATTTAATCACACGGTGAGTATTAGGCCGCGAATATGAATATAAACTGACTTGACCCGCTCAACTTGGACTCTTTACACAACCTTTAACTTACGTAACACATCTTAACGTTTACCCTCAATTTTAAGTTTGTACTAGGTATTTAGCGAGTCCCCCCCTGTGAATAATGTGTTAACACTAGATATCATTACTTTTTTGCACCAACTTAATTTACTCTACTAATAAGCTTGTTTAACGCAGCAAAAAATTAAGGCAATAACATGCAATTAAACGTAAACGGTACGCAGCACGAAGTTGATGTTGACGAAGCAATGCCCTTATTGTGGGTTTTGCGTGATGAGTTAGCTATCACAGGGCCAAAGTTTGGTTGCGGCATAGCCATGTGCGGTGCCTGTACGGTGCATGTTAATGGGATGCCTGTACGCTCTTGTTCAATCCCCGTCGGGCAAGTAACGGGACAAGTCACCACAATAGAAGGGCTTGGCACCCCAGATGCCATGCATGCTGTTCAAGCCGCTTGGGTTGAACATCAAGTCGCCCAATGTGGATATTGCCAACCAGGGCAGATCATGTCAGCCGCTGCATTATTACAGATGAACCCAAACCCAGACGATGATGCAATTGACCGGGCTATGTCCGCTAACTTGTGCCGCTGCGGTACCTATCCACGCATTCGCGCAGCGGTGAAAACAGCCGCGATCAAAGTGCGGGAGAACAGCTAATGAGTACCCTAGGTAAAATCACCCGCCGTACCTTCGTTATCGGCTCGGCGGCGATAGCCGGAGGCGTACTCTTTGGTGTTTACAAGTACAAACAGCCCTATCCGAACCCTTTAAAACGTGATTTAGCCAACGGCGAAGCAACGTTGACGCCGTATGTGTTAATTAACGCCGAAGGTGTCACTATTATTGCCCCACGCGCAGAAATGGGCCAAGGCGTGCGCACGTCATTAGCGGCATTAGTTGCAGAAGAGCTCGATATTGATGTGCAAAGTGTGACGGTTGAACACGGCCCTGCATCGAAAGCGTATTTTAACGGCGCTATTTTAGAAGAAGGCGCGCCGTTTCCGCCTTATGACAACAGCACCATGGCAAATAGAGCCCGGGCCTTTATGCATGTGCCGGCTAAATTTCTTGGGGCACAGATCACCGGCGGCTCATCATCCACCGTTGATGCCTTTGAGAAAATGCGTATGGCTGGCGCCACTGCCAGAGAAGCCCTTTTACTTGCTGCCAGTGCTAAGTTAAATGTAGCCAAAAACACCCTAAATACTGACAACGGTCATGTAGTGACTCAAGAAGGACTGCGCATTGCTTACACTACATTAGCCTCCCTCGCGGCGAGTATTGAGCTGCCAGAGGATGTAACACTCAAACCCAGAAGCGAATGGAAACAAATTGGCCGTTCAATACCCAAAGTAGACATGGTGGAAAAATGCACTGGCACCGCCACCTTTGGGATTGATGTACAACAAAGCGACATGCTGTTCGCCACGATAAAAGTGAACCCACATTTGGGTGCAAAACTCAATTCATTCAATGCCCAACAGGCCAAAACCATGAAAGGGGTAAAGCATGTATTCGCTATTGGTGATATCGGCGTAGCGGTAGTTGCCACGAATACCTGGTATGCCTTTAAAGCCGCCGACGCAATCACCTTCGATTGGGCAAAAACCGCCTATGCACAAACCACCGAAGGCTTATTTGATTCTGCCGTGGCGGCTATCAATGATGAGCACCAAGACAGTCAAAACCGTGACGATGGTGATGTCGATGCGCTAATTGGACAAGCTGGCGATGCCACCATAAACCGTGAATATCGCGCGCCATTATTAGCGCACGCCACCATGGAACCCATGAATGCCACAGCCTTACTGAAAGACGGTCATTTGGATATTTGGGCTGGCAATCAAAGCCCCACATTTGCCCTTGGCGAAGCGGCAAGGGTCTCCGGTTTAGCAGAAGAGAATATTCGCATTCACACCCCGTATTTAGGCGGAGGCTTTGGCCGCCGAGCAGAAATGGATTTTATCGTGTATGCCGTTATGGTGGCTAAACAACTTGAGGGAACCCCCGTCAAAGTCACTTGGACGCGCGAAGAAGACATGACCCACGACAATTATCGCCCGTTTGCCATTGCACGCTTTCAAGGTGTCCTTAACGGCTCTCAAATCAGTGCGCTAAACGTTAAAATTTCTTCCCCCTCGGTGATGGAGTCACAAATGGGCCGCGTTGGTCTGTCGATACCTGGTCCTGACACCACAATCGTACAAGCCGCTTGGGATCAAGCCTACATGATTGAAAATTATCGCGTGACGGGTTATCGCGTTCCCATTGGAATACCCGTCAGTTCATGGCGCTCGGTGGGCGCATCTCAAAATGGCTTTTTCTGTGAGTCAATGATGGACGAACTGGCCTTTGAAGCAAAAGTAGATCCTGTTGAAATGCGCTTGTCACTTATCACCCACCAGCCTACACGCAATGTACTACAAGCGGCAGCAGAGATGGCCGATTGGGGACGTAAGCGTCCACCAAACCAGGGCCTAGGCGTGGCTCTTGTCACTTCATTTGGTGTCCCTGTAGCCCAAGTCATTGAAGTAGAAAATACACCCAAAGGCATTAAAATTTTGAATGTATACGTAGCTGCTGATGTGGGGATTGCAATTGACCCAAGTAATATCGATGCGCAGCTTATCTCAGGTGTTAACTTTGGCTTAAGCGCGGCAATTATGAGTGAAATCACCCTCAAAGATGGCAAAGTTGAGCAAACTAACTTTCATAACTTTGACGCACTGCGCATGTATCAAGCTCCCGCGATCCATACAAAAATCATCGAAAATGGAGAGCGGATTAAAGGCATTGGCGAACCAGGCACTCCACCTGCCGCGCCTGCCCTTGCCAATGCTATTTTTGCCGTGACGGGAATGCGCATGCGCGACATGCCATTTAATAAACACATTAAGTTTGTGTAGGAGTACTGCCATGTACACTAAAATAATCAGGTTACTTGTTGCGTTTAGCGTTCTGTCGTCACTATTGGCCATGCAGACCGTACTCGCTCAAACGGTCACGTCACAAATGCGCGCCACCGTGAGCGATCACGATAACGCCAAACAAATTCCTCTGGAGAACGGTTTACAAAACTGGGATAAAATCTATCAAGTGTTCTCCCATCCCCGTTGCGCCAACTGCCATGTACCCGACGATAACCTGCCTCGCTGGTCTGGGCCCAACTACGGTGAAACCCGTGTCCACGGCATGCACATTACCGGCGGAAAAAGCCGTATCGGTGTAGAAACAGTTATGTGCAGCACCTGCCATGCTCACAGTAATTCTGCTGAGCCCCATGGCCCGCCGGGCGCACCTGTTTGGATGCTAGCACCGGTTGAAATGCTGTGGTGGCAGCAAAGCTCAAAACAAATTTGTGAGCAGATTAAAGATCCCGCACGCAACGGCGGTCGCACACTTGACGACGTTGCGCATCATATTGAAGAAGATGAATTAGTACATTGGGGATGGGAACCAGGAATAGGCCGTGAACCCGCCCCTTACTCAGCACAAGAAACCGCCGAATTCGTTACGCTATGGGCCAACGCGGGTGCGCCCTGCCCTGAGTAGCTAATCACGCCTTAACAGCCACTCCCTAGGGGATCATCAACAATCGATTCCCTAGGGAAAGTTGGGTTAGTTGTTTACCTAACCATTAAGCACGTTTACGCATTGCCACTGCACCTACCAAACCTAACATCATGATCACCAGCGTACTGGGAGCCGGCACAGGTACTTCATCCAAGGAGACATTTACGCGATATGCATAGTCAGTGAAGGTATCAAAGAAACCTTCGTTACCACCAACTGCCAACGTGTATGAGCCTGCAGTTAACAATACATTTGTTAGGCTACCGCCAATTCCAGGTACGAATGGATTATTGCCTGTGACATACCGTAAATCACTGAACAAATCGGTAAAATCACCACCGTTTGCAAACGGAATACCGAAGTCATTAACGATCGTCCCTTGGTATACACTTAACCCTAGGTTGATTAAGGATGAGCTCGTCACTGATAGCAGTGAATCAGCGCTAACGTCAAAGCTAATGAAATCGAGTGCATCGCCAAAAGTATCTTCGTTTGTCCAGCCACTGTCACCGACTACCGAATCGCTGACAGTGCCATCGACCGGTAAGGCAATAATGGATGCTAACGACAGCGAGCTAAAACATAACGTGCATGCCATTAACAGGGTATTTAAATAACGCTTCATAGTTTTATTCCTTTCTCTATTTTTCGATCATGGTTGTGATAGAACCTATCTTCAGCCTGTAACTAAGCGCGCTGATATGGGTCATCAGCGCGTCCATTACCAATAACATGCTTTAGTTAAAGTGCGCCATTTTCCCAAGGGCCGGTAATGGCAAATGTCACACCCGGTGACTGCACATTGGCAAACAACCAGCGACCATGGAAACAGGCACCAGCCCATTCTTGACTGGTGAAGCTGCGACGAGCACTGCCATCAACTGATTCCCCCACTGAATCCCAAAAGTTAACTTGAGTACCAGGATAAATACTGTCGATAGCCGCTAAATCACCTTCATCTAAGGCAATGTTATTCTCAGCAAACGGGAAAATATCGCCAGACTTGGTTAAACCAATGAGACGCTTAGGGTTAGAGCCTCCGTCTTCACATAACAACATGTTGCCCCGTGGACTAATAGCTATGTTGTCAGGGCCGTCAACTTGAGTGGCCGCATCTTGAGATTCAAACAAAATGGTGACCGTTTCCATGCGTGGATCGTAGCAAAAGACTTGACCAAGATTAGCAGCGCCACCAGAGGTCGAGACAAAATAGATTTTGCCATCGTCATACCAGCAGCCTTCTCCGCGCTCGATGATGGCAGCGTTAAAGGCCTGATCGAAACAACGTTCGCTCATGGCGTCTGGGTCTGGCACTTCTTGCCATGTCACATCCCACACTGTGCCCTCAACTAAACCACCACGTAAGTCAAAGCGCGGTTGATCATTGACTACCATCGCAAACAGCTTACCACCCGATTTTAAGTCTCCCCACTGACCTGTTGCTTCAAACTTGTAGAATGCAGAAGAGCCTGCATCTTCAGTTTCGTACACGTAGCCGGTTGCTGGGTCAACAGCGGCGGCTTCATGGGAAAAACGGCCCATTTCACGAATGGGTTTGCCATCAGAAATACCAAAGCCAGGTACTTCAAAGATATAACCGTGGTTAACGCCTTGTGGACCTGCATTCCATGCATGGAATGTTTCTTCACAGGATAACCAAGTGCCCCAAGGTGTTACACCACCAGCACAGTTTCTGATCGTGCCACCTAAGCTGTTATACGAAGATAAAAATTCGCCTTTAAGCACATCGAACATGACTGTTGAAGTGCCACCATTTTGCGCATCATTGTAGACGCCACGATTACCGCGTGGAGATGAAGGAAACCCTTCACCTTCAGAACATTCGTGATTACGTACCAATGCAACAACATTACCTTTTACGGCCGCTACGCCCATTCCGTCATGATCTGTCGGTGTCGGTAATCGGTCGGCTTGAATTTGCCCTGTCCAACCATAGGAAGTGTATTCAAACCCTTCTGGTAACGATAACAACATTAAGCCTGTGGCTTTATCGGCAGTAGGAACAAGCGGACCATAAGAACTGCTAAAAGGTAATGATGCTGCTTGTGCTTTACTGGATAACGCCATAAATGCCGTGCTTGCCGCGGCAACTGAACCGCCTTTTAAGACCTGACGACGGCTAAACGCGGGTTCAATTTTGTCTTCATTGGTAAGTGTAATATCGTGCTCTAACATGTTATCTCCTCAGTTTTCGTTTTTTGTTATACAAAGGTTCAACTGTGTGTCGACGGCAACCCAGCCAGAACTAAATTAGCGACATTAGATTACATTTTCGTAGCGTATTTTTTACAATTTGGGGATAGTTTGATGGCATATTTATGGCGCTAATATGACAACGAATACATGAACTAAACAGATTGATCCATTTGCTTGCGCAGCATCTGTTCTTTGTCGGATTGGGTGCGCTGAATCAAAATGATCGACAGCTCATAAAGCAGCAGAATTGGTACCCCTAGGGCTATTTGTGAAATCAGATCTGGCGGGGTAATCAGTGCGGCAATAAAAAATACTACCACGATGGCGTGACGGCGATATTCCTTAAGCATCTGCGCATCAATAACGCCTGCTTTGGCCAGCACCAATAAAAATACCGGTAACTCAAAACATAAGCCAAAGGCCAAGATTAAACGGATCACCAATGCCAAGTATTCACTCATTTTGGCTTCAAGCTCAACATTGATACCGTCACTTTGCCCTAACGATTCAAAGCTAATAAAAAATTCCCAGGCGAGGGGCATGACCACGTAAAACGCCAAAGCGGAACCGAGTACAAATAATATGGGCGTCGCAATGAACAAGGGAGATAATGCTTTTTGTTCATTCTGATACATACCCGGGGCTATAAACTTCCAAACCTGTATTAAGGCAATAGGCAAAGTACAAAAGGTTGCACTGAAAAACGCTAATTTAAGATAGGTAAAGAAGGCTTCGTGTAAGCCGGTATATATCATTCTGCGACCGCTATTTGGCCCAAAAATTTGTAACAGTGGCTGCTGCAAAACATGGTAAATCTGCTCCGCAAAAAAGTAAGACACAGCAAACATCAAGGCAAAAAAAGCAAAGCAGTATAGCAGGCGTCTGCGCAGCTCTATTAAATGGGTCAGCAACGGTGCTTTATTTACTTTCTCTGTATGTGTAGCTGAGCTCATTTGCTAATATCCTCACTTTGGCGCGTGTTATTTTTCTCATCAGCCTTGGTATTAACTTTCGTATGTAATGATGGTTCCGCAGGCTCTTGGGCATGCTTATATTGCGCGTTCGCCAGTTCATATTGCGCTGTGTTGTGCTGCCGACGTGCGGCATGCGCTTGGCCAGATAACGTCCCAGGCGTGAAATCATCTGGCAAGTTTTGGATGTCTTTAGGTAAATAGGTTTTCCAGTCAACTTCACTGGTGGTTTGGCTAAGGTTGATTTCATTTTCAAGCTGCTTAAACCCGCCTTTCACATCATTCATCATGCGCTTAGATTTATTGACAGCATGACTGATCATCTTAAACATTTTTGGCAAATCTTTAGGACCAATAACAATAAGCGCTAACGCGGCGACAAACCCCAGCTCCAACCAACTTAAATCAAACATATCCCTCTCCCCTTTGACCGTTGACTGCACGAATAAAAGCAAACAAAGATGCGCTGCGGCTCATTCGCTGGTAATTTTATCTTTGCTTTTAGGCTCTTCCGAGACGTTTTTTACCGGTTCATCGGTATCACTGATGTCGTTTATTCCTTGCTTAAAGCTCTTTATGCCCTGTGCTAAATCCCCCATTAGTGCTGGGATCCGACCTCGACCAAACAATAAAATAAATAACAAAGCCACTAATACTAACTGCCAAACACTTAGACTCATCTTCGATATTCCCCGCTGGTTTTTAAATCTCTCGGAGCAAAAGCATGCGATGAAATTATGACCAATCAGTGACAAAAATATGAAGATAAAAAGTCTGCTTATAAACCGACTGTTTTCGCTACAAAAAAATATGAATTAATGAGAAATTACAGATTTATCTGTCTTTCAAGACTGCTAAATACTGTATTTGTGATAGGCTCCTACGCTCAAAAATGTTAAGTAACCTGCGTTTTTACATTAGCGCAGTATATAAAAAGGTAAGTCCATGAAAGTCATAATCGGTCTCGTTATTCTGCTCGCTATTGGTGCTGTAACTTGGTTCAGCAGTCAGCCAGAGCAAGTCAGTCATCCTATGCAAAACGAAGATTTACCGGTGATTTCACGCCAAGATATACTCGATGCATCGGATTTACTTGATGGCGTAAAACAAGCGCTCGCCCAAGATGACGAAGACATGATTGATGAGTGGTTAAGTAAAGCAGTGGATGTAGCCAAAAGTGCAAAATTACCCAAGCAAGATATCAGTTACTTGCAATCAGATATGGCCAAAGATTATGTGATTTTTCACGCCAAACGCAGCCTGTTTAACGATGCAGTTGAGCAAGCCTATTATGCATTAACGAGTATTGATGACATAAAAACTCAATACCCTGAAGCACAGGATTTGTTTGCCAACGCAGATAAACTTATCGCAGAAAGAAACAATATTCTCGAACAAATCGCCAGTGAGTTAGCCAATGGCGAGCAGCTTACCGACAACCACCGAGATACAGCTCGGCAACAGTGGATACAGCGGTTCAATGCTCAAGCAGATATGCCTAATGGGTAACCCATTGTTGATATGCACTGACCCAAGTCTGATTCAAACGTACTCGTTGTCTTTGAGCCAGACCTTTGTTACCAAGTCTAGAGATTTACCTTCACGACAGATTTGATAATCGAGCGCTGCAATAATGTTATTAGAGAAACGTAGTTCGTCTAAACGTTGTAGTTGATCAAATGTGAAGTATGCTTTTTTATCATCACGGATCAACAATACCGCTCTCTCCACTGTCCCTAACAACCCTTTTGGTTCCGTCAGTTCTCGAATCGGATACTTGTGATGTAAAAATTGAGGCTGCCACAATGGCACAACGATCCATGTTTTATTGGAAATGGCCCTTTCAACTACGCTAAAACAATCTTCTTCAGTCCCTGGAAAAAAGTGGTATCCCGCATCACGAAGACCATACTCCTTCATCATTTTTATTGAAAGACGCGTAATATCGGCCTCAGGATGAATACCGGGAATAGTAGAATTCATTTTGGCAATCACATCCGGCTTAAGCAGATCGCTTATTTCTTTCACCGCGCTTTTAGGGACGTAGTCTGGCACCCCCCAGAAACAGTATGGTGCATAATGTAAGCCGAGTTCAGTGATAGACACCTGTTCTGCAATAGCAGATTGATACCCGCCATGACTTGAAGGTAACCAAACTGAACACAGCAAATCGATATATCCCTTATTTAAACGGGAAACGCAATCTTTAGGAGACGAATATATTCGTTCTACCGTAAACCCCATATCGGTTAGCACATGGCGCACTAACGAAGCCGTTACTCGGTGAAAAGATAAATCAATTACACCCAAAGTAATTTGAGTTACCGAATTAGACGACATATTTTATAGACCTCGCACACTGATACTAGCTTCCAACGACAAATCGAAGAACTCTTTGTAAAATAGGTGAAAGACGATATAGCAATGACGAATTAATATATATTCTGCTTTAGTGTGGCATGTATCATTTAATTGAATGGCCGATACATTGCATTTGTTGCTGTGGCCCCTGATTTTTCCCCCAATCATACGTATGGCATTGAGTAACTCACATTCAACATTGTCAGTATTATTCATCCGAACATAATCTAACCACCCTCTAGACTGCGATTTATCTTATCGCTATGGGTAAATGAGTTGCTAGACGCTATCTGATAAATTAATACACACCAAATTAAATGCTTTTTCAATTAGGTCTAGGTTAGCCAATAGTAATACATCAATAGGCTTTAATCCCCAACGGCATATCAGCAACGGTGAATAGGGTATAAACAAACATAGCGTTACCCCCTTTACACAAAGCATTTCGTCCGTTTAAATGTATGTTCAATTATTAAGAAGGTTAAAACTTGCATGCCTAATTTTGTTATCGAATACAGCGCCACTCTAGGCCAACAAATTAATGAAGACGCATTGATGGATAGTGTGTTTGAAGGGGCTAAAAATAGTGGGCATTTTCCACCTGAGGCCATAAAACTTAGAACTGAAAAGCGGTCAGGATTCCGTTTACATGGTAAACAAAAAGACTTTTTACATATATCTGCGCATATTCTAAGCGGACGTACTGATGAACAAAAAAGTGAGATATCCAATGCGGTTCTGGCGCCATTAAAAACATTAGCGCTACAGAGTGTGTTTGTCTCAGTGGAGATTGTTGATATTCACCGAGCAAGTTTTGTCGATTTTGAATATTAAGTGATAGGATTTTAATCGTTTTACCTGCTTGAACTGAACAATCAACGTACAACACGACATTATCAGTGCAGCCTTAACCTTCTAAACAAAACCACGGCACTTAAGACCATGCCGTGGTGCTGGTCCTATTCATTGCGCCACTTAATCGAACAGCCCATACTCGGTGTTTGTTCTTTTGGCCCCTGCCCCGTTTCAGCAATTTGGCGCATGGCGTTTACCAACTCCGGTATACGGTTATCAGTATCTCCCATGCGAGCATCGTCTAAGCGACCTCTGTACTGCAATGACCCCTTAGCGTTAAACCCAAAAAAATCCGGAGTGCAAACAGCACCGTAACGCTTACCCACAGACTGATCTTCATCTACTAGATAAGGAAATAAAAACTGATGTTCTTGTGCGAAACGCTGCATATTAGTCGGTGAATCAGCGTCTACGTAACGGTAATCATTCGACATAATAGCCAAAACATTAATGCCCTCATCCATTAACGTTTTTGTGTCAGTGGCAAGTCGTTGGGCTATGCGCTGTACATAAGGGCAATGATTGCATATGAAGGCGATCAACAAGCCTTTGTCGCCTAACTGTTTATTCACAGTGAACGTCTCACCTTCTGGAGTCTTCAAGCTAAAATCTGGCGCTTGGTAGCCAAAGTCACAAATTGGGGTATCGAGTAACATATAAGCCTCTGTATCTTAAACCTGTGTCCGTTTATTTATTCATTCGCGCGCCCGATTGATAAGCACACTACGCAATATGCGTCATTTCATTTAAGGTCCAAGATTCAACTGCCTCATCAACAGCTACACCATACGCTGCCATGTAATCTGCATTCATATGGTGCTGCCATAATTCACGGCTCTGCCAGTTTTCATAGAACATAAAGTGCGCAGGATTTTCAGCGTCTTGATGCAAGTTATAATCAAGGCAGCCTTCTTCGGCGCGGGTTAAATCAATCAGCTTTAATAATTCGCTTTTTACCAAATCTACTTTGTCGTCTTTGGCAATGATATTGGCCAGTATGGTCAGTTTTGTCACAGTATTCCCCTACATCAATGATTGAGTGGCGCAAACTATTTGCTTGAACCATTCCGATTATCTTTTGTTTATTTACGCACAACCGCACGTTAATTCAACTTATAAAATACACATTTAACAAGCTGGATGGCTAAAAACTAAAACCCTTCTAAAACGATTTTGCCAATCGACCGACCAGTTTCTAATGCTTCGTGCGCAGCACGTAAATTCTCAGCATTAATTGCCCCTAGGTTTTTACCCACAGTCGTGTTTACATAACCTTCATCTACTAAATTAGCCACGCGGCTTAGCAATATACCCTGTTCATGCATATCTACAGCGCTGAACATGGAACGGGCAAACATAAATTCCCAATGCAATGACAAACTCTTGGCTTTTAACTTGGTCACATCTAATGATTCAGGATCGTCAATCATGGCAATTTTGCCAAAGGGCGCGATCAAATCAGTGTACGCTTCGAAATAAGTATCCGTGCTATTTAAACTAGCGATGTGCGTTACCTGGCCAATATTTAACGCTTCAATCTGTTCTTTTAATGGTTTGCTATGGTCGATAACATGGTCAGCCCCGAGTTTTCTCACCCACGCATTTGAGCTTTCTCGAGAGGCAGTACCAATTACCGTGGCACCGGTTATCGCTTTGGCCAATTGAACTAAAATTGAACCTACACCGCCGGCAGCGCCTACTACTAGGATAACCTCATTTGATTTCGCATCAAGAGCAACTGATTGCTGCTTAATCGCAAGGTGTTCAAACAATATCTCCCAGGCAGTAATCGCGGTTAGTGGCAAGGCTGCCGCTTCACCATTGGATAGACTTTTTGGCTTTTTGCCCACAATGCGTTCATCCACTAAATGATATTCGGCATTATTACCTTGGCGCGTGATATCACCAGCGTAATAAACCAAATCACCAGGTTTAAAACACGTTACTGCGTCGCCAGTAGCTATGACTTCGCCCATGGCGTCCCATCCTAGTACTTTAAATTCGCCTGCTTCGGGGGCCATATTTAAGCGCACTTTATAATCAGCGGGGTTAACCGATATAGCGCTAATTTTTACTAATAGATCCCATCCTTTGGCGATAGGCTGCGCCAGCTCTATATCCATTAATGATTCAGGGTTAGTGATAGGAAGTGATTTGTTATAGCCAATTGCTTTCATGGTAATTTCCTCTTGGATTAATCAGTTGTTTGGTATGAATTTATTTGATGAGGAGATAATAGACCTTGATTTACCTCCCTTAAACAGCATAATAATTGAAACATTATCAAAAATTATTAGATAATAGGTAAACCCAAGATGTTATTAGAAGACTTGCAAGTGATACTTAAGGTGGCAGAATTTCGCAGTATTACGGCGGCGGCCACCAGTTTAGATATGCGTACTGCTACCGCCAGTGCCGCGGTTAAACGCGTTGAGGCATCACTAGGGGTGGATTTATTTGTACGTACCACTCGCCACTTACGTCTATCAAATGCCGGTGAGCGGTATATACCTCATTGCCAACAAGCGCTGCAAACACTCAGCATTGCCAAGCAAAGCGCTAAGGGAGATTTGGATATGGTGGACGGTGAATTGCGTATTGCCTTATCCTCTGACCTAGGGCGAAATATCGTTCTGCCCTGGATAAACGAGTTTATGCAATCCCACAAAAAGGTCAGTCTGCGAGCAAACATCACTGACAGCAATATAGATTTCTACCGAGACTCGGTTGACCTCGCTCTGCGTTATGGCTCACCTAATGATGCAAACGTATATGGTTTTAAAATCTGCAACGTACCGCGTATTTTGTGTGCCACCCAAAACTATTTAGACACCCATGGTACGCCTGCTCACCCACACGATTTAGCTTCCCATCAGGGTTTGTTTTATCAGTTACAAGAGATAATCAAAGATGTATGGGTATTTAGTCACGACAGCGGTGAATTTAAAATTAAAATGAAGGGTAAACACGCTTCGAACGATGGCGATTTAGTCAGGCGCTGGTGCGTCGACAGCCATGGTATAGCAGTAAAGTCATGCCTCGATATGTCAGCAGATTTACTGGCCGATAGAGTCGTACCGGTCATGCAAGACTTTGTACCTGTCGCTACCGAATTATGGCTGATTTTCCCGAGCAGACAATCAATAACACCGGCAGCCCGTTTATTGCGCGATATGCTCAAAGACAAATGCAACGATATTCTAAAAGCACTGGTGGCAAAAAATATAATCTCGCGCAACGTGTTTGACTAATAGTTAAATAATGTCATCAACGCTCACTTCAACACTTTGGGTGAACAGCTTGTTAAAATCTATTTAACAAATTAACATCAAGCCAGTTAAACGCTTTTTCCAATTAGAGCGATTTAATTACTCAATTATCCGTGCCCCTACTTAATCCTTACAATGCTGTTATTAACACGACTTCCCGTAGACATAACGTAAATAGCACAAGAAGGTTCACCATGAAATCCCTAGATACAACCACGCCTATCCCCCTAGACAATACTGTGCAGCTAAAACTGGCACTGATTGCTGAAGGTGGTGGTCAAAGGGGGATATTCACCGCAGGCGTGCTTGATGCTTGGTTAGAAGAAGGCTATGACCCTTTCGACATGTTTATTGGCACGTCTGCGGGTTCGCAAAACCTGACCAGCTATTTAGCGCGCCAAAAAGGCTATGCTAAAAGATTGATCCGAGGCTTATCGCGCCACAAACGATTTTTTCAATTAGGCCGTGGTTTGGTGGGCAAACATATCGTGGATTTAGACTGGTACTTTGACAAAACCACCGAAGCCAATCGCGCTATTGATTTTGCAACAGCCAAGCGATCACTGGGCGACCGTGAACTGCTCATTACCACGACCAATTCACGAGACCGAGCGCCGTACTTTCTTAGTCCAACGGGTGAAAGCCACCAGTGGCGCGAATTGTTGAAAGCATCTAGTGCACTACCCTTCTTATACAAGCAAGGCGTGAAGCTAACGCCGTGGTTAAATGCCCGCGCGGCCAATGAGCTCGATGCCACAAATGAACAAGACAAAGTACAGCCACAAGCAGATTTTTATCTTGATGGTGGTTTGGCTGCCCCCTTACCCGTGCGTGAAGCGTATAATCGAGGGGCCCGGAAAATAGTAGTGATCCGCACGGTCAATGCTCACTTTCAAGCGCAATCAGCTTGGGTGCATAAACTCAGATCATTGGTGTGTGTTTCAGGCTATTGCCCCAAAACCATTGATTACTTAGTGCAACACGAAAAAGCATATCAACAAGAATTAGCATTTATTGCCAACCCACCAGCGGATGTTGAAATAGTGCAAATATTTGCCGATGAAAAACTACAAAGCAAACTTTTAGGCAGTACCGACAATGACCTTAGACACGATCACAAAGCTGGTGTTGCGGCAGGTAAAGCCTATTTACAACAACAGAATGTCATTGAACAAAACCTATCGTTCAACATCAATCAGGTCGATTTAATCACAGATTCAGTGCAAGATTATCAGCATGCGTCTAGCGCAATAATCGCCAAACAATTGGCTACGCAGCCAACAGCTGCTGCCCAGCGTTTATCCGCTTAGGCTGGGTTCGTTCACTGGTTGATTGAGTTGCTTGATTTAATAAGCTGACTCACCAAAAAATTAGGAGCCGGTTAACATGGGTCTCTGGTTAGTTCGGGAGCACAAGCAACCGACTACAGAGATTTGTTATGTGCGTAAGCTCAATTGCCAATATCCTACATCTAGCCATTTACCAAATTTAAAACCAACGTTAGGGAAATGAGCGACTTTCTTCATCTTCATTTTCTCGTGTAAACCTACACTGGCAGGGTTAGGCAAAGTTATACCGCCAATCACATTATTGATATCAAGAGATTTAAGCCTGCACAAAAGCTCTTCATATAACAAAGTGCCTATTCCCTCTCCTTGTGTTTTGCTAGAAAGATAAACGGTGGTTTCTACAGAGAAGCGGTAAGCACTTCTTTCTTTCCATTTAGTGGCATAAGCATATCCTACAACGGCGTTTCCTTTTAACGCGACAATCCATGGTAAATTGGATATTTGAACATTTCTGATCCGCTTAGATATTTCAGCACTAGGCACAGTATTTTCTTCAAACGTTATGGAGCTATTCATAACATAGTGATTATATATTTCAGCAATTGCTTTTGAATCATCGATAGTTGCGTCTCTAATCATAAATACCCCAAGCAAAAAATTACAGGTAACAGCTAACGCCCATTTCAGTGGTTGATAATTGGTTGCCAATCGTTGTCACGAAACGAAAGCGAGCAAACGGTTTGCAGTCTCGCTTTAAAGGTCTGTTTTGTTTACCTATTCGAGCTTTTCTCATTCTTCGATGTATCATTGCATACAATACAATTGATATTCGTTTGATAAAGGTATGCTCGCCTAATAACAAAAATAGCGACAGTTATTATTGACCAAATAATAGCGAATTCTATCGAGTATTCGATATCTCTACCTTTTAAATTTTGAACGCCTGCAAGGAGAATAAATACAATGGGTAATGCCACAGCGTATTGTAAAATTCATTTTTTTATTGGCATCATGCTAATATCAGACAGATGGACTTAATACATACTGGGAAGAGAACCATCTGGTGTGCCGGGCAAGTTATACTAAGCTTCACCGTCTTGCTCTTTGAATGGCTCTAACCGTCTCACTTCAAGATCTCCTTTTGGCAAAATACCGAAGTAGTTAGGCAACTGAGCTTTAAGAGAAACGCAATACGCTTCGCTATCATCGAGATAAGCCTGACGCCCAGCATCGGTATTAGGATAGTAAAACCGCTCATCGTTTTTTATCTTTTTTGATGCCTGCGAAGAACGCCTGGTGTCATGCGAGTTATTGCCTCATGGCATTCCGGAAACTGGCAAAGCGTTGCCGCAATCCTCGCAAAATCCGTTTCATAAAATGTCATGCATTAGCCACCTTGTCGATAAAAAAATTTATTATATAAATATCAAAGGCTTATTTACCCTCGTTACACCTTTACGAAATCTTTACATTAGTTGGACTTATTCATGCTTTGGTATAGCTGATTTTAGCCAGCGGGAGCAAGTAATGAGTATAATGTCTATCGGTGGAGGCGTTGATCCGTCTGCCCGTAAACAGGAACAATCACAACAGCAATTTGATATTGCCGATACCAATCAAGATGGGACGGTTAGCGCAACTGAGTTTATGGAGGCACTCACTACACAAGGTGTTGAAAGTACTAAGTCTGCTGATATGTTCAGTAATATGGACGGCAATGGCGACGGCAATCTATCTCAAGATGAGCACAATAAAGCCGTACAGGAACGCGACCAAAAAATGGAGCAGATAATGGCACGTATGGACGGGGAAATCAGTCTATATGGGGAACCAGATGCTAGCAAAGAGTCTCAGTTTGATTCTTTTAAAACCATGTTATCTTCTATCGCTAATGACACTAAAGATCAAGATACAGCAACTCGGCTAAATGATTTGTTAGTGGAATTAAAAAACGATGGTTATTCAAAAGACGGTGTGCAACGTTCAGTTGAATTAATGAATAAAGTCGCCCCACCGATCAATACCTCCGCATAAAAAGTGAGTTGTCCGTAGATACCGTTTTATCTGATAAAACATCAACCATGCCTATAAAACCGCGGTTGATGTTTTAGCTTAAGGCATTTACTGCTCAGCTAGCGCATTGCATTATCAACACATATCACGATATGAGTATGATTACTCGTTACCGCATAATCCCACCCATCGATTGCAAAAAACAGTGCCTATGCGAAATACTCGTTGTTCTACCCAACCTCGCCTGTGTTCATAGCTTTGACCCGTTAACTTATCTTCTCAACATAAAAATTGAACGCCGTACACGGCGGGAAACACCATGGTAACAGTGAGTATCGAGTAAACCGTCTTTTTAAAGGTGGGTGTCGCAATAAATTTTCTTTTTATACCTTTTATTTGCGCGTCGGCGTACAAAACCCAAACCAGCTAAACCGACACCGAAGAGTAAAAAAGAGGCAGGCTCTGGGACTGCGACTGATTTATATAGCCATACCCCAAAACTGACATCACTAAAATTTGTTTGTATAGGTGAAAATTCGACTATACCACCACCTGTCCCACTGTCTTGAACATAGGCAACGTAAGCTAGATTGGTACTTGGTATACCTGCTCTGGTAATACCAGAAAGCACACTAAAATATTCCGCCCCGGTTGCCCATGCTTCTGTATCTGAAAATAGCCCAGTGTCATTCGGGTCAATTTCAGTATGGATCAATTCATCAGCCCAAGTGCTATTGGCTTCTGCGAAAGTACTATTTGTATCAAAATAACCAGCCGAGATAATATTTAATCCATAAAACAGCTCTGCGACATCAGTATTTGTAGCCCAAGTCCATCCAGTGAAGTCAACACTATTGAAAACGCTGTCACACTTGCCTGAAATTGCATCACACACATTATTAATTGTTAATTGATCATATGTAAAAGATTGTCCTGAAGTATCTAAAAGTTGCCGCCAATTTTTATCACCGATAATGACCGCGTGACTTGGTAACACACAAACCGACAAAACTAAAAAAAAAAGTGATTTCTTCATTTCTTTATTCCTTTTTATATTTTTCCTAACTGCTAATAAGTGTCATTTTAAAGTACTATTTTTCGCATTTTTCAAATAACACAGGATTCTAACGAATCTTCTCATAACCTTTGTCGAAACGATAATATAGATATACACGATGCTATTTTATGTTGTTTATCGAGAAGGGTATTTTCACATAAAAAACATTAGATAATAATATCACGCGTGACGGTCTTATCTTATTTGGGGTGATAACGAAACTCCCAATTTAACAAAGCATCTATCAAAAAGATCAATAAGCGATAAAGCTGAAAAAAATAAAGTCCCTATTGGAAGCGCAATTAGTTAGTACTTAGCCGTAAACCCATTTTCAGTCTTTAGGCTTTAACGGTTAAATATGGTGTATAACTCAAGTTATAGGCAGCTTTATGTTAGGTGATATGTTCAAAGGTGCTGAAAATGTGTTTGTGATTCAGGCTTGTTGCAGCAGGCTCTTGCGCTTAGCTTCACCATCCCTCGTGTAAGTTGATTATCTGTGTGCTGTTTGAATTATTTTGACGTTGGCTCACGCCTTTAACCATTAACAGGACATCCATGATAATGACGTTCAAAGCAACGACATTATTATTTCAGTTATCGTGGATGTTTTGCTCAGTCTTGTTTGAAAAAGCGAGGGGTTAACATGAACGTCCTGTTAACCCTTTGATTAAAAGATAAATTAAGTCATCAACCAAGTGGGCTATCGTTCCCTTAAGAGACGTTTCGTTGTGAAGGATTAGTCTTAAAGTCACCGATTAACTTATGGGGGTCAACTATTGCGCGCTGCTCCCTTGCGGCTTGCGCCCACCAAACCAACTGTTTGATTGTTCGATCAAAATAGTCGAACCAAGAGTCTTGATCCACCCCGGCTTGGGGAGAGCCGTTTGCGCTGAAAATGTCTTGCGCCTTGGGCACATGTATCATTGCTGAAACTGGCAAACACCCAAGCTCTGATAAATACGTCCGCATTCCAATAGCAGCACGCATACCGCCCCACTGCCCTGCTGAATAGGTGACAATTGCGCTTGGTTTGTAGGAAAACAAAGAGCTGCCAAAGTGATTCAATAGGTTGGCAAGCGCAGGACTCATTGAATGGTTATATTCTGGACTAACCATAATAAATCCATCGGCACTGGATATCTTTTGCGCTAACTTATCGAGTTCATGAGGCGCCTTACTTTTTGGATAGGCGAAGTGTGGTTTAAAGATAGTTTCAAGGGGATAATCCAAAACGTCAACCAACTCTATTTCATGCTTTTCATATCGGCTTGTAAGGCTCGCAAGAATCGCTTCGACTACTCGAACTCCCAAGCGTGCAGGCTTCGGAGGCGTGCTATCACGCGCAGTGCCTAAAAAAACTAAGAATTTCATTTAATGTCTTCTCCTCTGGAAATTTAGCAGAAATTTTCTGTCCTCTTATTGTATTTACATACCAGTAATAGAAAGACATCCAATCTAACAAAGTACCTATTAAAAGCGCAATCAACAAGTACTAAGCGATAAAGGCATCACCATTCAAGAGGCTTTAACGTGTGGAGTTCGAATATATTGGGAATTTGACAAGATTAAGCCATTAAATCTGGCACCTAACTCAAATTGCAGGCTGCATTAAGTTAAGTGACGTGTTGAAAGATACTGAAAATATGCTTTTGTGATTCAGGCTTGTTGCAGTAACCCCCTTGCCTTCGGCATCCCTCGTATACGTTGATGGTCTGTGCGTCGTTTGAATTGTTGTAGCATATGCTCACTGCCTACCGCGGTGGCGAAATGTTATTCGAACTCGGTACTTAGGGTCAGCCATTGTTCGCTGTTGATGTTTAGGCGCTCAAGGATGGGATTACGAACATGGACAATATGGCCTGCTTTATCGTCTCGAGTACATACGTCTGTGCACTCAACGAGTTCGCAGTAATCAATCACGCTTAAGCAATACTTTTGCACGTATGGTCTGTAATTTCCCACAAAGTGTATACGCTTTTTGGGTTACTCACCTTTAGTAAGGGAATGAATTCGGTGTTGAATACTGGTGTATTTTGATGTTTCTGGGGTAGTGCCTATCTTGGCGCGAAAAAACTTTAAGTCTACACAGGTCATGCAGTCCAGTATGGCGCGTTTATCTGATAAAGCCTAAGATTTGAATCTACCTTCTCACTAATTTATAGGGAATAAATTAGAACAGCTTTAGTTAGCCCTCAGGGTGAGCGCCAAGGATGACTGCAAATAAAACCGGCCTGTACATTTATCTTCTTTATTGGCCTCACGGGCAATATGATTATTGAGGTTACGCATTAAGCAACTGATTTCATATAAACGTTAGCGGTAAATCGTCACCGTCTTTTCTAGGTTAATGTCTTCTTTTTTACTAAATATCCCCTCTTTGCTATTTTTGACTCAATAGCGTGCCTTGGTATAGCTTATTTTTACGACTTTTTAGACATGGGTGTCCAGGTAAACTATCGCTTAATTGGATATTTAACACCTTACGATGGGCTTAGATCCGCGATCCGTTGCTTATGTGACCTTGTCGGTTAAACCCAATCTGGAAAAATTGATGTACCTCAATGTTGCTAGCGCAAAATAGCTGATGATAATTTCTGGGTTGGTTATGGCTTAAAACGGCAAAACAAATTAAGCAACGTTGACTAATAACGGGTTAAGGATGATTCCATTAGTTTAGGTTTAGGTTAACTTTAAGTTGAAGAGCATTGAACGATATGTGTGCAGTAAATCATGCAACCTATGAGGACCAAGGGCACGCATCATGGCTTAGCTTAGCGTATCGTTGTTCTTCAGCGAAGAATCGACGGATAAAGTACTAAGTGAACCACTGATTGGAGAGACTATATGCGCAACGCCATTTTATGCTTTGTACTTGTTTTAACTTTATGTTTGGCCTCATCTCAATTGAAAGCTGAGTCTTCTTCCGCTGAGCCTGAACTCAGAAAAGAAGCCATGAATATCGTAAAAATATTCAGTGATACCCTAAAACCTAAATTGAAGGAGGCCATTCAATCTGGCGGGATTGAGCATGCTATTAAGGTTTGTTCAGTTGAGGCGCCTAAAATAGCTTATGATTTAAGTGCTCAAACGGGTTGGAGCATTAAGCGAGTTAGTTTGAAACCTAGAAATACCAACAATGCGCGTCCAGATACATTCGAAAGAAATATACTCACTAAATTTGATCTGCATCAAGCAAAAAGTGACTCACCTACCCTTCTACAATACTCAGAAATTGTTAATAATAAGTATCGATATATGAAGGCTCAAGCAGTTGAGGGGATATGTCTAAACTGCCACGGAAGTTCTATATCTGCAGATGCTAAGAAAACGCTCAATCAGTATTATCCCGAAGATTTAGCCACAGGTTACACTTTAGGAGATATACGTGGTGCGTTTAGTTTAGTGAAAGAATTATGAGTGAGTTCATCTTTTGCGAGTGGGAATAATCTGTCATATTCAGTGCGCTGAATTTAGTATCGTGTAGCCTCATCCCGTGTACAGTCCCTTCGTAGCAAGTTAGGTCCTAGTAACATTCAACTTAGGAATAGATTTCAATGAGCGATTTACCACACCAATACAAGGTCAAAGCAGCAGGCAAAGCAGTGGGCAATTTGACGACCAGTGCTGAACAATTACCAAATATAGAAGTCGCCCCCCCTAAACAGTTCAATGGACCGGGAGACAAATGGTCACCAGAAGATCTTTTAATCGCAGCTGTTTCAAACTGTCTTATTCTTTCATTTAGAGCCATTGCTAGAGCGTCAAAATTAGAATGGATCTCCGTTGAATGTGAATCTATCGGTGAACTTAATAAAGTGGATCACAAAGTACAGTTCACCCATGTTATTTCGAAGGTAAAGTTGATTATACCTGTAGATGAAAACACCGAAAAAGCGGAAAAATTGCTGATAAAGGCCGAAGAATCATGCCTTGTTAGTAATTCACTTTCATGCGAAACACATATTGAATGCGAAATAATACATGCCAGTGAGTAAAGATTAAATCGGCTCACCGGAGGCGTTTCCCCTCCGGTTGTTGCTATGCTTGCTTTAGAACTGTGCGCTATAAACCATTATGGTACTGAATATTAGTGGACTGTGGCACCATGGTCTTAAGTGAATGATTAATGACTGAACTTATGTCATTCCCTTTAAACGAGTCACTACTAAGCAACTGTTCAAATTGCCCAATAAGTTGCGCCTTGTCAGGAGATTCTTTATCTCCCGCGCCGATATTGGTTAAATCAATCATAAATTCATCAAACAAATCAGCCAGATCGTCAATAATTTCGGTATTTAAGAATTGATCTTGGTTATAGATACTAGGGTAACCGGCTTTTTGCTTATCAATGGCAAATGAATCGCCTTTGAGGTTGGTGATACTGGTCGATTTATCACACGAGAGCATACACCCATTGTCTATACGGGGTTTTTCACAGCCAACACTTTGTTGAAAGAAGCACTGCCTACTAGCCATCAATAAAATCGGGTGATAAATGCTGTACAGCATTTTAAAATTCTTCGGCCGAGCAATACTGCTAATTTGCTGTTTATTAATTTCATTAGAAATAAACGCGCCGCTACAATCAAACCCTTCTTGCATCGCAAGCAATGCATACGTATTGGTTGTGTTTAAAAACGGCCCAGCAATCCACTTTATACCGAGTTCGTAGGCTCGATAGGCAATACCCGTGTTGTTAGTCACGATAAGGGCTGGTTTTACCTGCTGTAAAATATTAAGCGCAACGTCATAATCTTTACCAATTAATACTGACGGGAACCAAGGAATTAATCGTGGGTTTTCAAGCAAAAAACTCACGTATTTAGTACAGCCACGCTTATAGGCATCTGGTAACTTAAAGTAAATATCGGCATCTGTTACATCAGCTAGACTTACGTCGGCTTCATCACAAATTAGCAGCGATAAATTAGCTCGGGTATTGCCTTTTTTAGGCGGTGATTTTGCGTGGCGTTCTAATGTGGGTAATAGTACTTCTGGCAGCACTTTTTGCCCACTATTTAACACCCGAGCGACTTCATTCTTAAGCAAGGTTAGCGCCTTAAATGGCATACTAACATTATCAGCTACTTGGGCAGTATCGAGGGACGTTAAAATATATGCCGCGTTGTCTAAACTTTTAAAGCGTTTATTAATGGTAGCGTGATCAAGCGGTGCTTTGTTATTTCTCGTTAGAGCCTCATCAGATTGCAGCACAAAGGTATTCGTCATGGCTTGAGATATAGATGTTAGTGCCGAGGCTTCTTGCGTGGTTACGGTAACGGTCAACGGCCCGCCTTCTTCGCCAGAAAAAACGAGCCGAAGAGTCGGTTTATCAATGCTCAAATGTTTGATTTTTTCAAAGACCGAGGCAGTAATCTGATCTTTTTCAAGGTTTAAGTTTTGCTCAACTTTATGAATTTGCACAATCGAAATCGCATTACTGGCTTCAATGGCATGATTTTTTGAGTTATCACGTGGGTTTTCAATAAACATTGACTGGTTTAAGTCACCACGCAAAAAAGCATTGGAAAAATCTCGGTTAAACACCTTGTATAACCGCTCACCGTCTTGAGTCAACTCACCCGTACTGATAAAACCATCTATTTGCTTTCGAAAGCTATCGACAACGGTGTGCACATAACTCGCGCCTTTAATCCGTCCTTCAATTTTAAACGAATGCACACCTGCATCAATCAACGCAGGTAAATCGAAAAAGGCAGAATTGTCTTTAATATTTAACGGAAAGTTATTGCCAGACGGCGTTGTTTCATACTCTTCACGACACGCTTGACTACAACGGCCTCGATTACCTGAATTACCCACACTGGCTGATGTTGAGTAACATAATCCTGAAAACGCGACACAAAGCGAGCCATGTACAAACACTTCCGTTAATACATCATGCTTATGACCAGTTGCTGCCATGTCGGTTATTTCATTTAAGTTTAATTCACGGGATAGGTTAACCCGTGACGCCCCAAGCTGCTTAAGAAACGGAATTTGCCCGATGTTATGTGTCGTTAGCTGGGTCGATGCGTGAATATCAAGTGTTGGAAAATACTTTCGCAAAATGTAAAACATGCCGATATCCTGCACGATAACGCCATCTAGCGTGGTATTGCTCAGTTTAGTCAGCAGTTTGCTCAGGGATTTAAATTCACGTTCTAAAATCACGATATTCAGCGTCAAGAATATTTGGCATTGATATTCATGCGCTAAACGAATGACGCCAACAAGCTCCTCAAAGGAGAGATTTGACGCGCGGTTACGGGCGTTAAAAGTATCTAAGCCACAGTATACTGCGTCAGCGCCCGCGATAATGGCCGCTTTTATCGCGTCAACATCGCCGCCAGGTGCTAATAATTCAATTTTAGGGTTCATTTATTCAACTTAATTGCCAAGGACTGTATCGGTAATCGTTCGAGATTATTTGAGCGGGGGATTTTACCCGTATAATCCCTCTCTGAATACCGCTAAAATCAGCCCATACAGCAATGGGCAACAGGCTCTATATTAAATATGAACAAGACCAAGGCGAATACAAGTCTATGACCTTACCTATTTTATACTCTTTACGAAATTGCCCTTATGCAATGAGAGCGCGGTTGGCCATCTACAAATCTAAATTACCTGTTGAGCTTCGAGACATCGTACTCAAAAATAAGCCTACAGAAATGCTTGCTGCATCACCTAAAGCGACAGTGCCTGTTTTGGTGCTTTCTTCGAATATAAACGGTTGCGAAGTGATTGATGAAAGTCTCGATATCATGCTCTGGGTATTAGGCAAAAGTGATCCGCTGAACTTGCTGCGCGCTGCAACCTTGAGTAAACCGATAAGTTCAAGTGACATTGCGCCACCAACAAAACTAGCTGATATTCTAAGTTTAATTCACTTATTCGACCATGAGTTTAAAACTTGCTTAGAAGTGTATAAATGCGCCAAGCGCTATCATGAAGCCAATTTGGAAGACTGCCGACAAGTATGTGAAGTCTATATTCAAAATCTAGAGTTGCGCCTAAGTAAGCATGCGTATTTGCTTGATAAGAACGAAAGTTTGGCCGATTTAGCGCTGTTGCCATTTATTCGACAATTCGCCAGGATTGAACGTCAGTGGTATTTGCAGTCACCTTATCCAAACGTTAAGCGCTGGCTTAATCAATATTTGCAAAGTCCAATGTTTACCAAAGTTATGGCCAAATATCCGTTATGGTCACCCGAACAGACCGTCGTAAAATTTGGCGACATATAGTTAAGCGCTTTGGCAACTCACTGACTACATTCCCCACCCATTAAGGGTAAGTAAGATTAATCGTAGAGCATTAGGGCAAGTCACAACGCCATAGAAATTGAGAAGAGGAAAAGCCATATCCAGCACTGAAAATGCGCGATGTGCTTTTTAGCTTAAATTTAACCGGGGCGGCTTGCACTTTAACCCAGCAATTTAGTTCCTGTTTTGCCCGTGAAGTAAAAACGACCTCCGTTATCCCGTAGCTGTTTATCGAAAATGTGGCACAAGCAAAACGATAACATATTGGCTTCCCCCCAGACATCGCATCAAATGAAAGCAGTGCTGTGGCGATAATAAGCGTTCTAAAAATGCGCTTTAACATTATTTGGGCATCACTATTTAGGGCGAGCATTATAACAAGAATACACGGGATCCATAAAAATGGCGGTAAAAATGACAGTTTGGGTGGTTGGTTTTGGTATAGTTTCTTATCGACCTTCTCATTTTACCATCAAGAAACCGAACTAGCGCCGTCACTCATAGCCAATAAATGTTAATCACGAACATAGACGATATGATGTAGCGTATATCTTTATTATCGTTTCGCATCAATTACGGGTAGTCCGGCTTCAAAGCACGTAAAGCCTACTTGATAAGCATATTAATCAACCCTTTACAGCTAACAATAACCTTGAGTAAAAATGAATAAAGCCTACGTCAGTGCATTATTAACCATTATCATGTGGTCATCTTTGGCGGTCTTGACCGTCACGATTACGCATATCCCTTCATTATTATCAGTGGGTTTAGTACTCATTTTCGCCTCGCTACCTGGCTTAAAATATTGGCGTCAATGGACGTTGCCGTGGAAGGTTTGGCTAAGTGCAGTTATTGGAATGTTTGGATACCATTTTTTGCTTTTCGATGCGTTTGGCCGTTCACCCGCAATGAGCGTTAATATGATCCAGTACCTTTGGCCATTGTTTATTGTGCTAGGCACGCCTTTATTTACCCAATCACGTCTTAATGTTGGGCATATTATTGGTGCTATTTTAGGATTTATTGGCGTATTACTGACGTTAACTCAAGAATCTATCACCTTTAATACGGCAGATTTTTTTGGTTATAGTGAAGCTTTTGTTGCTGCATTATTATGGGCGTTTTATACCTTGTCTAACCGGCGTTACACTAAAATGCCAATGTCAGCGGTCGCTGGTTTTTGCTTGATATCGGGTATTCTTGCCTTAACTAGTTATGCGTTAACAGCAGATCTGCAAGCTGTTATTCCTACTTATAGCGATCTGCTTGTTATAGGTTTACTTGGTCTTGGACCTATGGGTTTAAGTTTTTACACTTGGGACTATGCTATTCGTCATGGCGATACACGGGTAATTGGAGCGCTAGCTTACCTAGCGCCATTGTTATCAGTCATATGGATGGCACTATTTATACCTGAAGTGGTGTTAAAACCTGTCCACGTTATTACCTTAATTATGATTATTGGTGGTGCCTCATTAGGCCAGTATATTGAAAAACGTAAATTAGCTGCGCTATTGCTTGTTAATACCGACAATTGCTCGGTAAAGGGTTGAATTTTGCAGGTTCAATCCTCGTTAACCTATCTCGACAAATATAGTTTTTATTTGCCTATTAAAAGTGTGCAAATAGATACGTTATCCTAATTTTAACTTAGGTTTGATGAGTTCTATAAAAGTAGAAACGCGTTTAGTAACGGTTAAAGACTTATAGAATATCGCATTAACTAACTCTCGATCAATTTTTGCTATTAGATATGAATCTAATAGCGTGTACTTGGCTGGCGCCAATTCCCAGCAAAATTAAGCTGCACAGCATCAACCAATAACACTGTAATGATCGTTTAGAAAAGGAGGCACAAGAATGCTCTAAGTGAGTATTAGGTCCTCGCTGATTGTACGTAACCTCTCTAGCTCCCATGATCTTTCCTTTACATGTTTAATTAGAGTGGTATCGCTGTACATCTCGCATGACCGCAAATCAAGTTTGAAATCGAGTGTTATGGCCTATGTTTGAATTGATTAACAATGAATTTTTAGACTGGCACATATACAAAGCGATAAGAAACCCACCAAACGCTTAAATGAAGCAAACTCAAGCAGCCTGAAACGTAAATGAGGTGAAGTGCATCAAAAACTGCAAATAGCAAAACTCACCTGATATAAAGTGCCGTAAGTTATTGGTTGGTCATTGCCCACTTGACTCATTGAAGTGCTACTGTGCCAAACACCTACCTAAAAGGCGGATCCGCTATTCGTAAACTACAATAAGGCAACCCACTCGAGCGGCGCCGACTTAGGTAATACCGCAGTTTTTATTTTGTAACCACCAAGTGATTGGCCGCTCACCTGTTTGCTACCACACAATAAGGTGATTGATATGTTAAGACGTGAATTTTTAAATGGATTTGGCCTGAGCGTTGGCGCAAGTTTGTTGATACCAAGCACTGTGCTTGGTGCTCAAACGGCAGAGGTAGTTGCCTCTTCCCCTATTCAGCCTGGGGATTGGACCGCATTACGTAATCTATTTCCTTTGACGCGAAAGTACATCCAGTTGTCGACGTTTTTACTGGCGTCACATCCAAAACCGGTAGCGGATGCTATCGAGAAACATCGTCGAGCGTTTGATGAAAATCCATCAGATTATTGGCATCAGCATTTCGAAACCATTGACCATGAAATCTGTCATGCCGCCGGTCAATATATGGGGTGTAAGGCGCGCAATATTGCTCTAACTGATAGCACGACCATGGGATTAAGCTTGGTTTATAGCGGGTTGCAACTGCAACCTGATGATGAAGTACTACAGACTGTGCATGATCATTATTCTACTGATATGTCCTTAGCATATCGCGCTCAGCGCACTGGCGCTAAAATAAACCGTATCGCGTTATATGATGATCCTGCACGCGCCAATACTGACGATATTGTGCAGCGCATGAAAGCCGCCATAACCAGCAATACACGCGTTTTTGCTGCAACCTGGGTGCACTCTTCCACTGGCGTTAAATTACCCATAAGGGCCATGGCTGACACGATTAATGCTCTGAACAAACAACGAAAAGCCGATCAACAAATATTATTTTGTGTTGATGGTGTACATGGTTTTGGTATAGAAGATCAGAATATTAGTGAATTGGGCTGTGATTTCTTTATTGCCGGTACTCACAAGTGGATATTCGGTCCAAGGGGCACAGGACTGATTTGGGGGAACGATAATGCGTGGGCTCAAAGCGAGCCTGTAATCCCGAGTTTTAGTGCGTCTTACGATGTCTGGTTGGGCGGCATGACGCAAGATCAGGTGCCCGTTGGGGAACACATGTCTCCAGGTGGATTTCATTCTTTTGAACATCGCTGGGCGTTACCTGAAGCATTTAAGCTTCATCAACAGTTAGGCAAAGCCAATGTACAAAAGCGCATTCATCAATTAAATCAGCAAACCAAAATGGGCTTAACAAAGATGCCACACATAACCTTATATACGCCAACCAGTAACGAAATGTCATCGGGCTTAGTTTGCTTTGATGTGAAGGGAGTATCACCAGGGGATGTTGTGAAAAAAATGCATAACAAAGGCATTATAATGAGTAGCACACCTTATCGTATCAGCTATGCTAGATTCGCCCCTTCGCTGCTAAATAACGAGCAAGAGATTGAACAGGCACTTGCCGAAATCCAAGCTTTAGCTTAGCGAAGAAAAATGCAACGCGCCAGCACCTAAACAAAAGTAAGCCCCATCAAGGTGTGAGTAAAGTCACACCTTTTGCCATATACAAATCATCGTACTGTAACCCACCATTTCCGTAGGGCTGAGTTGCAGGGCCGGTATTACAGTTCATCAAGAAATAGGTCAATGGTAATGCTCGTTGCATGCGAAACGTAGCCCCACGGTAAACCAATGTTTGCTCAGGAAATTCGTCCCCTCCTTTTAAATATACATCGTAGGTTTGCCCACCGTTTTGTATCTTGGCATTGTTCACCACATACCAAATTTCATACCACAGGCCGGGAACCAAAGGTTTAGCATCTGAGTTAGCGGCAAAATTCTTTACACTGTCGTATCCATCGGCCACTTTCACCATCAACGCGCCGTCGTTTTTATGGCCATTTGATTCTACTTTATCTGTTACTCGAAGTGTGGCTTCAAAGGCATTGTAATCATGCTTTTTAATCTCTTCAGGCCCTAAATTACTTAACCCAAAAGCATGGTTATTTGGGAAATATTCAACATTTATACGGGTATAAAACGTATATGTCTGCCCAACATCGACCGACTCGGGTAAGGCCTTAAACGTAAGAGCCTTACGGTTACCTACAATGCCTTCGCCTGCTGGTTTTTTGAGCATGTAGTTATTTACGATTTTGTTATTCTGTGAATCACTAACTGAAAGTTCAAGTTGAGGTTCTAGGGCTGTGTGACGTTCAGTGATCTGTGGGTTAGCAATATGCGGAGACGTATCGTTTTTCGTATCGGCTTTTGTCCAATGGTCAAGACTATCGGTTTGTTCAAAATCGTCAATTAGCAACCAGCGATTGTTATGGCCGTGCTTGGTTTGTTCGTTAGCTTGAACGCTCGCCAAAGGCCCCAATAATATCAACCATAAATAACCCAATCTAATTTTCACCATACGCATTTAGTTACCTCTAACGATTAAGTATTCCGATTCTGTTGAAATCCTATATAAAGGATCGTTTCCATGCTAAACAATCTTCCAATGCCTTTGCATTTCAAAAAATAAAAACGAAGCTGTCCACGTGATAAGTACCAAACCTGTTAGCGATTCTATCCCAGTTAGGAATCTTAGCGGCCCTAAAGGCTCAATATCGCCAAACCCTACTGTGGTGTAAACCGTAAACGAAAAATATGCGCTATCGAGCAGTCCACCATTAAAGTTTCCAGTAATACTGCCCCAGCCATCTACACGATTCATAACGTAATAGGCGAATGCAAAAATCCAAATTTCACAGATATGGGCTGTTATTGCACCGAAAACCCCGAAAACTATGCGGTAACTGTGCTTAATTTTCATTTTAGGTAAATAGTTCATGATACGATGCAAAAACTCGTAATGAAGCATCACGGTGGCCGCGACAAGTAAAGTATTGATGGTCAGCACATAAAACATTTTGGGTATCCAATAAATCCACATTACATCGATGTTTAGAAATCAATATTTGAGGGGTAACTAAGCAACACAGTGAACAAACAGCAGTATCAGTAAAATCAATCTTAGCATCAATCATTCGCCTGCCTACAGTTTTGTATTATTCCCCTATAACGCACCAAATGTTATCCCTAGAGCACAAACCCCATCATAAACTTGCAAATTGCGCACTTCGCGTTTTAATTAAGAGGAAAATTTATTTAAACGTTAGCTGGTAACGAATGCAGGAGTTATTTATTCAGCGCTGGCCCATAGAAGGATTCTTATGAACATTAATCAACTGATTATCTTGATAATTCCCACTTTTTGCATACTTGTCAGCGGGTGCGCAAGCCAGAAAAACACTTCACCGGCTACAGGTTCATCGCCTACCACAGCAAACACTCCGCCCGCCCCCACAACGAAAGGAGCAACGAACCAAGCCTGTATCAATATTATTAAACACTCAGAAGGCGTTAGACTAAAAGCCTATCAAGGTCCAGCTGGACACTGGTTAATTGGCTATGGTCATAAGGCTGATGTCGTTAAAGGCATGAAGATAAATGCGCAACAGGCTGAAAACTTGCTCAAAACTGATTTGCTTAAAATTGAAGATCAAATGAGCAAATTGGTGAAAGTGCCTGTCAATAATAATCAATTTAGCGCTTTGGTCTGCTTGGGTTACAACATAGGCATGGGCAATCTATACAAGTCGACTTTATTACGTTTACTCAATAAAGGAGACTACGCTGGCGCGAGCGCTCAATTCAGTGTATGGCGAAAAGCCGCCGGTAAAATTAACAGTCATTTAGTTGCTCGACGGGCAAAAGAGCAAAAATTATTTAACCGATAATTAGGCTCAATAATACAAAAAACACATTAACGCCCGTTACGCATAGCTAGAAAGATACCAGTAACGGGTCGCTATTTGTGGCTAAAATAGCGTTAACATTAATCAAAAAGAAATTACCACCCTCAACATAATTGTACTCAATTAACGATATATCTAATCGGCTTACGCCACTGTCAACGTCGATGCGGCTCTCGCAGCATGTGTATCTGCCACAAGTTGCTCCCTAACCTGCTTGGCTGTCGTGCAAAGCTGGTCAAACGGACAATACACAATATGGTCGTCAGCTTGAATATGTACCCCTTCAAAAAATGCCGATAGCATAATGACCTTCTTTGCTCGCAACCCAAACTGATGAGCAACAATAAGGGACATAGCGTCTTGGTGGTCGTCATTCATATGCTGCACAATTTCGTTGCTTGCATGATGCCATTGTTCCGCAAGTGAGAGCCAATCCGATTTATTTATCCAAAATATTTTGCCAAACCCGCCAATGTAACGAATACGTTCAGCTTTTATCTGGTAAAACATAAAGTCATGGGTTTGCTGATAACCTTTGGCTTGAGGAAATAAGCGTAAATACTGAGCAGTCACGTCTTCGTTATCAATTAACTCTGCGTCACCTAATAAAGTTACACGACCAGCCGCTTGAGAGTCATTTTGCCCACTATCAAACATAGTCATCGACACTTTAGTGTTGCCCTTAATATTGCGGGTATGTTGAGCAATTTGGCTAATATAAATAATCAAGTTGCCTTCTGTAGTCATAAAATACGGTACAACGGAGCCAAATGGGTAGCCTTGTACAGATTGTGAGTGCGTACTAAGCACACCACTGTGTTGCTGACGAACTAAGGTTTTGGCATCAAAAATATATTGTTCCAATTTCATTGTACTTCCTTCGTAATAAACGTGAGAAATCATCAGTGGGTGATATACGGCACACTGTTGTGTTGTGGAATAAGTTTGGGCATCACCCCAAAACATTGATGTAAATTTTGCGCATTAATAACATTCGAAGCACTGCCTTGGGCTAAACAACGACCATTCGCTAACAAGATAACCTGTGTGGCATATGGCAATATAAGGTTGATATCGTGACTTACACACATCACGCCTAATCCTTGCAGGCAAAAACCTTTCACGATTTCCATCATGGCTTTTTGAAAACGGAAATCTAGGGCTGACGTTGGCTCATCAAGTAGCAATAACTTCCCCTCAAAATCGCGCCCGTTTTTTGTTTCGTTGGCATTGGGCAGCAATTGCACTAATGCTTTGGCAATAAAAACTCGCTGACGTTCCCCGCCAGACAACGTTCGTACGTCACGACCAAACAAATGCCCGATACTTAATTGTTCGGCCATTTGGCAAATCAACGCATTGCTTTGGTGTTGGCTTTCATGCTGGTTGGTGCGGCCTAGCTGCAATACTTCTTCGGTAATAAACGCAAACTGCACCTGATTATGCTGATTCACAAACGCGCGCTTTTTTGCCAGCAATTTGCTTGGCCAATCATTGACACTTTTTTGCCCAAACGTCACCTTGCCCTTATAACTTGAATGTAACCCCGCAATACAGCGCAACAAAGTAGATTTACCACAGCCATTTTCGCCAATCACGGTCATAAAATCGCCACTATTAATAGTCAAATCAAGCCCCTCTAATAAGGTGAAAGCACCGTGGCTTAGGGATACATTTTGTAGTTTAAGCATTTACACCTGTGCCTTTTTGTTTGGCTAACAAATACAGAAAAAACGGTGCGCCCACTGCCGAAGTGACGATACCAATAGGAATTTCAAGTGGTGGAAATAATGCTCGTGACGCAGTATCCGCCGCAAGCATAAGAATCGCGCCTAATACGCCGCAAGCAGGCATTAAGTATTTATGATCTGCACTAAATAAGTTGCGTGCGATATGGGGCACAACTAGTCCAACAAAACCAATAATTCCGCATAGCGCTGTTGCCAAAGCCACAGAAAAAGCCACCAGCCACAAAATAAGACGCTTATATTTATTAACCTCAAGGCCCATACATTGTGCTTCATTTTCCCCTAAAGAAAATAGGTTGAGCGGCTGTCGAAGGTGCATATACAAACCAATAATAGGTACGCTTAGGATACTTACAAACAATATTTTTGACCAAGTTACCCCTCCAAGACTACCCATTGTCCAGTAGGTTATTTGGCGTAAAGCATCATCGTTTGCCATATAACTAATGGCGCCAATATGTGTACCAGCGAGGGCATTGACCGCCACACCCGCTAATATTAATGACGAAATAGCCATGCCAGCTGAAGTACGCGCCACAATTAATACAATCCATACCGCTAACAACGCGCCGATAAACGCACTCAAGGCAATAAAATACTGTCCGCCACTGGTGAGCTGTGGGTAATGATTAATCAGCGCCAGTGCTGTAGCAGCTGCAGCTGCAGCACCGCCAGAGATCCCAATCAATCCTGGATCCGCAAGTGGATTTCTGACCAAACCTTGCATGGCACAACCCGACATCGCCAGTAATGCTCCAACGAACATTGCCATAAAGATACGCGGCGCCCGCAATTCAGAAAACACATACCATTGTAAATATTGCTCTTGTGATAAATCTTGTTGATTAAACTTATGCGACAAGGCCTCAACCAAAATACCCATTGATTGTTCGAAGCTACCAGATTGCATACCGACCATGAATAACACCAAGGCTAATATCAGCGCCACAGTAAAGGCGCGCATGTGTTTTTGCCGGCGAGCTTGCAACGTAAACTGCAGTTGTAAGGGAGTGACTTTAGTGTGCATCAGTATAAAACGACGCTGTGCGCTCAAGCACGGTTTGTAAGGCTTGTGGATAACGCGGCGATAAACCCAGCGCACTGCTACTTTCCATGCTACTAATGGCGCAGTTTCGCCCAGCTATAGTGGCTTTAAGCGCAGGATGTTGGCATAAACGCTGTAAGGCAGCGCCGTCTTTTACGCGGTGGCTGGCCACAAAAATAATATCTGGATTAGCCGCCAAAATAGACTCGTTATCCATCACCTTATAATCATGAAGACCCTTCGCTGCGTTTATTATCCCCGCGTCATTAAACAAGGCTTGCGGCACAGTATTTCCTCCGGCAACGCTAAGCCCTCTGTCGCTATCAGACATAATAAACAGCGCGGTAACTTTGATATTATTGCGCTTAGATCTGCTCATGTTGATTCTGGCCTGTGCCTTTATTTTTAACTCAGCAACCTGTTTACCAATACTATTATTCAAATTCGTGGCCTTTTCTGGCGCGTCTAACAGCAGGCCTATCTCGCTGACCAATTGGTAGAGTCCATCTAAATCCCGTTGCTCATTAAAAATATGTACCTTAATCCCCGCCGCCTTAAGTTGCTCTGGCAAGCTTTCAGGCCCCGTTGCTTGTGCACCAAACAGATGAGTGGGCTGAAACCCTATAATGCCCTCGGTACTGAGCTGTCGAAAATAGCCTAGCTTAGGTAGTGATTCAGCCGCCGCGGGAAACATACTGGTGCTGTCTGCGGCTACGATAAATTGCTGTTTATCAAGTGCATAAATAATTTCAGTAATACTGCCACCAGAGGCAATAATACGCATATCTTTGTGCGCCGAGTGGTTACCAACATCAGCCGATGTTTTGACTTGTGCCCATGTTGTGCTCCCTAAGCCTAACGAAACAGCGACTAGAAAATAATGAATAAATTTGAACATAAATGATCCGTGTTACATTAAAAGTTGACGTGAAATTGAAGTGTCTTTTGGGGTACAACCTAACCACGAAAAACAGCCTATCAACTCAATAAACAAGCAAAACCAACAAATGGCCATGCTAGAAATGCTTATGCATTACTGAGCTTAAAGTTCATCAAAACGAAAGCTATAGTTGCCGGATGTACCTGCTTCATCGTAATAACTAGTGATCTGTATTTTGAATGTACTGATATTAGTTTTGACTAAATACACACCGTATTGGGACCACAATAAATGACCGCCATTTAAGTTGTATTGATACCAAGGGTTAGTATCAAAAGCTAACTCTTGAGTAACGTCTGAAGTGAAGCCATAATACTGCGCAGCTTCACTATCGATCGCAGCATAAACGTTATCTTCATCGACTAACGCTGTCGCATCTTGGGCAATGTGTATGTCGAATTCAGCACCGGTTATTTCATCGATTGTGGTGCATGCCAAAGATATATCCCATGCGTCACTGGCAGAAAGTGCCGCGCCTAAGTCAAAATCGATATACACGTTTTCAGTACAATCCGCCGTATTGATGGTTAGCTCCGACTCAGTGCCAAATTCGGTGTCTCCTGCTAGCGTGTCTTGTGCGGCAACACCGAAGGTAATCGACGACATCGTGCGGCCTTGTGTAGTTAAGTCGGTAACCCGAAATTTGCTATACACATCGTCGGAATCGACAATAAAGTAAAGATCGTCATTTGCACTTACCACGTGAGTGGATAAGTCGTAATCATAAAATTTAGCACCAATAACGCTTTCTTGGGTATCCCTCACAAAGCTGTCTTCTGTGGGAATATCAGCTGTACTGATCACCAGATAGTCATCAAGCTCAGAATCCCCATCGGCGTTTAGAAAGCTGTCCACTACGGCGCTACCATTTGCTGTATAAAAATCACTGTTTACATCAGTAAAAAATGCACCAACGCTATTGTCACTATGCGTATTTAAATACACTTTCGTGCGCTGAAACGCGATATCCCACACACTATTATCAGTCGCTTCTTCATCAGTTAATTCAACGACTTCGCCCGTATCTAAGTCAAAGTACACCCGAACCGGTTCGGACGTTGTGCCAGTGCTGAATGGTCCGAAAATGGTCCCCTCTTCAGCGACGGGTGTAGCGGGCTCTGACGGTGAAGGCTCAACGCTGCTATCACCTGAACTTGAACCGCCACATGCAGTAAGTAACATGACCGCACCCAAGCTAGCTAAATAACTGATTTTCATAAAATATATATCCTTAAATGTGTGTGTTAGTAAAATTGATATGTCACGCCAGCAAATACTCGACGGCTCGCCAGCGGGCGTACATCGAGTAAACCTGAGGAAATGGCTTCACTTTCCTGGTGTTCATCGAAGAGATTGTCGATACCCGCATTCCATTGCCATTGATCATTGATATGCTGATTTACACTTAGGTTGACGCTTAGCCAGTTATCTTTTTCAATGCCAGTTTGGGTACTACTTGGATGTTCACCAGCCTCATAAACCACATAGGCTAATGCGTTGATATCAAGGGGAAGTTGCCAATTAATATTTGATTTAATTTGATGAGTAGGTCGATCACTTAAATACGCACCACTACCATCAGTGGCGTGAAGGTAGCTATAGCTAAGTTGATAATCTATTTTTGACCAACTTAGCTTTGCTGATAAGTCCACGCCTTTGATATAGGTTTTATCTACGTTCTCGTATTGGGAAATTAGCAGACCTGTTTGCGCCGATGCATCCACATCGGTCACTGTATTGATAAAGTCTTTTGCCTTGGAATAATGTGCGTTAGCACGCAAAGATAATCTGGGGAAGTGCACGTTCGATGTGTGTTTAAAAGCCAATAATTTGGCCACAGTACCGTGATAGCTGATCTCTAAATTTGCACTTAGCGCAGTTTCAGGATCAAGAGACTCATTGCCCAAGACCATGTATCCTAAATTGCTGTGATCAAACACATAAAAACGTTCTTTCAAGGTAGGCACACGATAACTTTGGCCGGCCCCTACTCGTAACTGCCATAAATCATGTTTGTCGTCGCTAAGGGCAAATAATCCATTTACGCGGGTAGCGCTGTGCCAGCCAAAATCACTGTCATACTGAACCCGAGTACCCGCCACAAGTTCGTGCTCTGCCACCTGCCAACTTCCTTGCGTGTAACCTTCTATGCTGTTACGGCCTTTATCCGCTATTTCAACCGTGCCATCTGACACGCCAATATCAGTGTCTGACACCGACACACCTTGCTTCATTTGGTATAGTTCGTCACGGTGCAACACCAAACCAGAGATCAATGTCACCTCGTTTAATTGCCACTGATATTGGCCGTCTAATTCTGCTAGTTTTATTTCAGCATCGCGCAAGCCATTTGAATCACCGCTCGTTTCATCATGTTGCAGCACGCGACCTTGAATTTTCCATAATTGATTTTTGCTTACGCCGAAATCTTGCTGCCATTGATGTACATTTGAAAGATAACTGATGTCCCCAGACTGCCCAGGAATGGCATAGCGTAACTTGATTTTATCATCGCTGAAATAACGAGATTTCAGCGAAAAATTCACTTCACCAAAGGTACGAGCCAGCCCTAAATTAACGAATTTTTTGTCAGTAGTTGGTGCACTTTGTGCAAGTGTATTCTTATCGTAATCAAAACCGGGGTCATCAATTTTTTGCGCGCTAAGACTTCCTTGCCAGCCTAGAATCATTTGATTAACGTCTAACTGATACAATCCTGCAACATCCCCGGAATCAATACTATTTTGAGTATAATTACTGGCTTGATACCTAAATTTAGCACTGTTTTTCTCCGCTTTGCGTGTAATAACGTTGATCACTCCGCCCATGGCGGAGCTACCATAAAGTACCGAAGCAGCCCCCCTCAAAACTTCAATACGTTCTATGTTCAGCACGCTGATTTGATCCAAGTCCGCTGAAGCGCCAGTAGGGGCAATAAGCGGCTGACTATTCACTAACACCAACACATGATCCCCATCAAAACCTTGCATTTGGACCGTGTAACCGTCTTTTGCGTTACGTTTAGTCACCACTCCAGGAATATAATTTAAAGCACTCGCCAGCGTGCCGTGACTAACCTGTTGCAGTTGCGCACCCGTGATCACATCGATAGATATAGGACTTCTAGACTGAGCGAGCTCTGTTCGCGTACCCGTGACAACGAGCGTTTCAAGGGGAGAGCCAGCCGTTTCTTGCGTCATCTGGTCTTGATTTAATTGACCGACGGCGCTCGTACTTAGTAGCATTAAGCAAGGTAAGATTGGTGTAGGGTTCAAGATAATATCAACTGCAAATAGTAATGGTTATCATTTGCATTTTAATTTGTCATAAGTTACTCCCTTAGGTCAAGTGTAATTTTGATAATTTATTCTCTTACCCAATCAAATTGGTCTTATACAGGATACATAAAGGTAAATAATTAGACCTGTTTCAACTGTATATAAGTGTCGAATTATCATTTATTAACCGGTTGATATTTAAGCATTCAGCTAAAATAGCCCGTGTTGAGCTCATGAGCTTAACCTCATCATCTATCGACGAGTCAGAGGCGTTGGTCGAAGGAAAGTTGAACTAAGGGCAGTAAGCTTGGCAGCGCTAAAGAGAATGAATCTGCGCAAAAAAGAAAAACATGGTGAAATGTTGCAATGTTGCAGAGTACGGTGAATAGAATAAGGTGAACTAAGCTGCCCACATTTGTGGGCCACTATGTCATTAATCTGTAGTCAGTTCTTTAAGAATAATGGTCCAATGATCGAGCCCATCATAAAACGCTTTGACCGGCAGTCGTTCATTTAAGCCATGAGCAAACATTTCATCAGGATCCATAAATACACTGGACATTGCCCAAGTAGGTATTCCCGCGGCACGAAAATGCATGCCATCTGTGCCGCCCGACTCCATATAAGCCATAATACTCACATCTGGATAGCGCGCGTGAACCGCTTTACTGATTGCATGAGTCACATCTTCGCGCAATTCTGATATCGGGCTAGCAGTTGGCTGGCCTAAGGTAACAAATTCGATAGCAGGATTTTTAACCACTTCTCGCAAGGTGTTTTTTACCTCTTCGACTGACGTGCCAGGAAAGATACGACAATTGATCGTTACCGTCGCCGACTGCGGTGCGGCATTTTCAGCATGACCAGCAGTTAACATGGTAGGAATACAGGTAGTACGCGTTGTTCCCACGTAAGACGATTCTTTTTCTAAGCGGTCTGAAGCGGTTTTATCCGATGGATTTTTTGCAAAATCTCGCATGGCTTGACCTAGCTCCCCGCCTAATTGTTTGCCTGATTCACGGAAGAATTCTCGTGTCATATCGCTGTACTGAACGGGAAAATGATATTGCTGAAGGTTTAATAATGCGCTTGATATTTCATAAATCGCATTATCTGCTCGCGGTCTAGAGCTATGACCACCGGGGTTGCGAACGGTTAACTCAAAACTGACATACGTTTTTTCCGCCGCTTGCACTAAATACGCAATCGCTTTGCCTTGTGCATTTAAATCGCCACCACCTGCATCAGAATTTAAGGCATATTCGGCCTCGAGAAGTGCCGGCATTTTGGCTAACATTTCTGTGGTAATCATGCCGGTTTCTTCATCCCCAGAAAAAGCGATGATAAGATCACGGTTCGGGACAAATCCTTCTTTTTTCAAGCGAATAAAAGTAGACGACAACATGGTCACGCCCAATTTGTTATCGATACTCCCGCGACCATAAAAATAGTGATTGTCCTGGGTGAGCTCAAACGGATAACGCTGCCAATCTGCGGGCAGGGCTTCAACAACATCCATATGCCCTAATAACAAAATGGGTTTCTTGTTAGAGTCCGGCGCACCACGGTAACGCACCACCAATGCGGCCGTTTCACCACTGGGAATAACGTTTACATCTTGTTTGGCAAAACCAGCTGCATAAAACTCTGACGCTAAATAGTTAGCCATTTGCGGCACGTTTCCTTTGCCTGCAACCGTTGGAATAGATATAACGTTACGATAAATATCCAGCGTTTTCTGTGCATGCTCAGTATGTTGATTTTGCGCGGAAAAGGCGCTTGAACAGATAACAAGCGTGACAACTGACGTAATAACCTTAAGCATGATGGATCCCTTGAGCGTTATGCATTTCCGTGTGAGGTTAACTCAACTTAGCATAAGCCAAAGTACAGTCAACTAAAGACCTTCCCGCGCTCATTTTGCCCCACTGGTTTGTTAATATTGTTCGCTAGGCAGGTTCAATTAAAATTACCTTTAAGCGTTTAAATGGATGTGTTGGTGCTTTAAAAATGGCAGAATATCGGGCTTTCGTTCGTCCTTCATGTCACCAATAAGTTGAGTTGTATCATTTGAAATATTCACAGCGCGCACAAGCCATTTCACCTTTTTTCGCCATGGCTTTTGGGGCGAAAGCCGCTAAGCTAGAAGCTCAAGGTCATCACGTCGTTAAGCTCAATATTGGTGAACCGGATTTTGGTGCACCGCCCGATGTTTTACTCGCCATGCAAAAACTGGCGACCACCACCCCCCTGCCCTATACCTCAGCGTTAGGCTTACCCGAGCTACGTACAGCCATCGCTGGCTTTTATAAAACCGCACATGATGTAGATTTAAATCCAAATCGTGTGGTCGTGACCGCTGGTGCGTCGGCGGCCTTATTACTGTTAGCTGCTGCTTTTGTGGATGAGGGCGACAATGTCATCATGGCTGACCCGTCCTACCCCTGCAATCGTCAATTTATTAAAAGCTTTGGTGGCAAGGTTCAATCGGTACCAACTGATCCTCAGTCGCGCTTTCAGTTAAATATGTCATTACTTGAACAACATTGGCAAGCTGGCACACGAGGCCTAATGCTGGCCACCCCATCAAACCCCACAGGTACCGCCGTGGCGCCAGATGAACTGGCCGCTATGTGTGATTTTGCTAAAAGCAAAGGTGCATGGCGCATCATTGATGAAATCTATCTTAATTTACATCATGGCGAGGCTGATGAGAAACCTGTTACAGCGCTGGCATTTGATGATGAGGCTCTCGTCATTAATAGCTTTTCAAAGTATTTTGGCATGACAGGCTGGCGTTTGGGTTGGTGCGTAGTGCCTGAACGGGCCGTGCCGGTGATGGAGCGATTAGCCCAGAATTACTATATTTGCCCGTCAACGCTTGCGCAAAAAGCCGCATTACAGTGTTTCACGCCAGCGTCCATCGCGGTATGTGAAGCACGCCGAGCCACCCTTAAATCACGCAAAGAACTGGTGTTAGCTGGCTTACAAAAATGTGGTTTACACGTTCCCGTTCAGCCAGATGGTGCATTTTATGTATATATTGATGTGAGTAATACTGGCCTTTGTGCAATGACCTTTTGCGAACGTGCCTTGCAAGAAGCCCATGTGGCTATGACCCCGGGTAATGATTTTGGTGAGTATCAAGGCGATAGTTATGTACGGTTGTCCTTTGCATCTGCTGAAAGTGAGTTACAAGAGGGATTGGTAAGGTTAGGTGGTTTTATGGCAAAACTGGCTTTATAAATGCTTTATGTCAAATCAGCATTTTTCGCTTGTTTCTGAATCTCACCCTAAGAACAAAGTTGCGCTGTAAGATATTCGCTTGGTGAACATTTTTTTGCTGCTCAAACCATATTTGGTAAGTGCAGTGAGATATGCGCTACGTATTGCACATTAGTGGCCTGCAGCCACTTATGCACTTCGCACCGGGCAACCATGCCTGTTTTAAATTACGTCCCGATTTTACACAACTCCAAGCTAACGCGACTTTCAGCTAAAACCGCAAATAAACACACGGATCCAATTGGATATCTAAAGCAAACTTCAGACATTGCTTAAAAAAGGTCTAACTTTTCAAGATTACTCTATGGTCTTTTCTTTGACTTAGCTTACTCGATTCCAATATGCTTTAATAATAACAACGGATGTTCCAACAAACTAACGCGGTAAAAAAAAGTCGCGTAAAGTAAGTGAAAATATTACCATCAACCTATTGCTACGTATAAAAATCACTTACCTTACCTTTGAGCAATAGTATCTAAACGGCGCAATTTGCAGGTTAACATTTTCATGTTTTTGCCTATACATGGAATTATATCTTAAGGGCAACAATTCATAATCAAGGAGTTTTTATGACATTTAAGTTATTTGGTGTTTTATTTTGCAGTGCTTTCCTATTTGGGTGTGCAGCTCAAACATTCACCATTAATGGTGAGAATGCTGAGGTGCCTACCTCTGAAAAGTCTCAAACATTTTTTATCAGTGGTTTAGGTCAAGAGCAAGTTACTGATGCCGCTAAAATTTGTGGCGGCGCAGCATATATTATCAAAGTAGAAGCTCAACAGACTTTTATAAATGGCTTATTAGGTGCAATAACCTGGGGTATATATACGCCTAGATCCGCTAAAGTTTATTGCAAAGTAAATTGATATAAAAATGGTTCCAGTGAGCGCTGCCGCGTTCGCTGATCTCAACGAATATTGCCGCCACCTTCTTTAGCCACGTCCCCTTTACACAATCTTTACGCTATACACCCTAACAATCTCCTAGTTGCAGTATCCAAAATACATGAAAGTAAATTTTGGGAATATTGTTATGAAAATTCGTACTGCCTTTATCACATTGAGTAGTTGTTTTCTTTTGTCGTCGTGCGGTTTGTTTCATGGCAGGCATTCAGGGGGGCATGGCCATGGTAGCATTAATGTTCGTGGTGGAGGTAATGGGCCAGCGGCGCTAATTATATTAGGTGTAGGGGTTGCGATTGGCACCATCATAGCTGCCATGCCGGAAAAACATACGCCTATAGGTTCAGGCCGCTATTATTCTGATGGCATATTTTATCGTGACTCTCCACGGGGTTACGAAGTCATTGCTGCGCCAATGGGGGTTTGGGTAAATGAACTCCCTGCACGACATCGCGTTGTGCGTTATCAAGACTGCGACTATCACGAATGCAAAGGGGTTTGGTATCGTTTTGATCCCCGTAATCAGCAATATCAAGTTGTTGTTAACCCTTATGAAGTTAGTACAAGCTAATAAAATTTAGCTAGAGTAACCGCCTATGATAGCCGCCTATGATAGCCGCGCTACGGAAGCCGCGCTAAGATAGCCATGTTGCGAAAATTTAGTCCTACGTCAGTTTTACTCATTTTCTGATGTACCGTCTTGCTCTTTGTGCATGTGTCCCTCACCAACTTGCGATTTTTTAGCCTTTACCTTTTGGATAGGTTGGTTTCTAACACACATCAAGGCTGTTGCCATGTATTGACAGGTGCCAATGTATAAATCGTGGTGCCCACCCTCGTATTCACAGACATCTGACTTTGCTTTTTCGTTGCACGCATCTACCGCAATCACGTTGAGTGGTCCAGAATGTGCGATGGCATAACTCGGAGCAAGCAACACGGTCGATGCAGCTAGCAACATAAGGGGAGCTGCGTAAATCGCTTTTTTAAATATCATTGTCCCATCCTAAAATATATTCCTATCGCGTCGCTGGCTAGTCATGGTCAGGCGGAGCGCTACCTGGGGGTGGCCCACCGACTGGAGGACCGCCACCAAGAGGTCCTCCAGCAGGTCGAACGGTTTCACCATGCAAACATCCAATAAACATGTTCTCGCTCGGGCTTGCCGCATGGTAATGGTAGCCTCTTATGTCGTCAGTTGTGCCACGGCATTCATCAAGTGACTCCTCTTTGCCTTGTGCATCTCGCATTGCATAGATACCGTAACCGTCCACTGCATAACCTATTAATGAAGCATGCCCGTCTTCACTAGCAAGGGCATCAGTACAACCAGTTGTGGCATGGTAGTGATAACCTTGGTGTAAGTTGATGTGACCACCACAGTCGTCAAATGCGGCAATTGTGTAACTTCCTAAAATTGCGTCTATGGGTGCAGGCCCTGATAACTCAGTGCCATCTAAGGCGATTCCTACTGTGCGTACTCGGCCTGTTTGTGCCGCAGGTATGGGCGTGGTGGGTATCAGATAGGTTTGCGAAAAGTCATCTTCAAGATAAGCTAATTCGCACTCAATACAGTTTTGTTTATATTGCTCTTCTACATCGGGGCGCGCAGCTCCTGAGCACGCCTCTTTTGTGGCGGTGTAGCGTATATTTCTAGTTTGAGCATCGTAAAGCACCCATTTCTCATCACCGTAATATTCATCTAACGTTAATATGAAATGACCGGTAAGATCGACTAAGTCGCCTGAACCGTCTTTGCTAAACCAAGCGCCAGTTACATCGGCGCCATCATCGATTGTTCTTGGGCAGAAGGGGCCCGGTACTCGCCCCGCCGGCGCACCAGAGACGACGAACTGGTAACATGTCGTTGCCGTGCCTTGGGCAGTTTCACAATCAACGACTTGAGGCTTTTCGATAAATGCTCCGTTAGCAAACATAGAGACGTCTAATCCTGTATAAATGTCCGTTTTTCCCGTTGTGCCATCTGAGGAACCGTTGCATCCAGCTAATGCTAATATACTAAAGGTAATAAGGCCGATTAGTGATGGGGTCGTCAATATGCTCATGGCGTAAATCCTGCTCCGTATTTAGGTATATAATGTGAATACTTTCACATTATAATAAATGACGCTATCGTTCTTACAAATGCTTACAGTGATACCACTTCGGAGTTTGGTTATGCCCGCAGAAACGTCATTACTGTGCACCCGACATCTAGTTGAGATTGGTAGAATGGATAAGTGTTTGGGTCAGAGGGATTCGATTGTAACGTTTGACGTGGTATAAAAACCATCTCGGTACGGCGTCCATTGAGCAGAACCAATAAATGAAGTTAAACCTATGCATATTTTAAATTTTGAAGCATTTCTACTGGCGATTACCTTGTTAACTATTACCCCAGGCATTGATACGGTGCTGGTGATTAAGAATACTAGTCGTTCGGGCGGCAAAGATGGAATTGTGACCAGCCTAGGTATTTGCCTCGGGCTTTTTGTCCATGCTACGTTTTCTGCTGTGGGTATTTCAGCCATATTACTTCAGTCCGCTGAGGTGTTTATGGCCATGAAATGGATCGGTGCTGGCTATCTTATTTGGTTAGGTATTGGCGCGTTGAAAACAGCTTTTCGTAGCCACCATGGCCTCACCATTGATAATTCGGGCGTCAGAGTATTCAGCTTTCGCCGCTCGTTGAAGGAAGGGTTTTTATCAAATGTGTTAAACCCAAAAACGGCGGTTTTTTATCTAGCATTTTTACCCCAGTTTATCGACCCCCAACACTCCCCCTTTGCGCAAGCAATGACGATGGCGGCAATCCATTTTGTGATTGCGATGATTTGGCAATGCGGCCTTGCTGGCGCAGTCCGTTCTGCTAAACGTTTTTTTGCCAGTCCTGCTGCCTTAAAATGGATGGAGGGCATCACTGGCAGTGTATTAATATTGCTGGGTGCTAAACTGTTATTAGACGAACACAGCCAAGACCCTAGCTAAAGATAAGGCCTCTTCATGCTACGTTTCGTTTTATGCATTTTCTTTATCTCACTGTGCAACGTACTCGCTTTAGTCAAAGATACAACTCAAATGGAAGCATTGGCCATGGCGTACGCACAAGTCGTAGACCAGATTGAATGGTCGAATGTAATCTTTGTTGAGATGAACGGACGGAGTGATATCCATTTTGTGCATAACCTAAGCTGAAGACACAAGAATATGGATTATACCTTCGAAGAGTTTATTAACTGGATGGATAGCGCTTCACAAGCCAGACGCCTAGCCGAGCAAATATTTGTTGGGTGCTCACAAAATGGCTGCTGGGATACCATTGTCTAGCCTTTTGGATTTGCTGAAATTGACCATATCAACGTCCAATCGATATCAGTACCACATCATGAATAGACGATTTTACAAACGGCCCGCTGCTCACCATGACATCCCTTATACTAACCACTCCAGGAGCATCAATGTCTGCCAGTTATAAATATAAAATGGGATTACACAAAAACGAATTGAAGATGGTGCGAGTATGGTTTCATAGAAAAGGCCTCACTATTCAAACGCAATAGTGAGGCTTGTGTTTTTAAAATCTCATCCCATTCACTTTATGAATCTGATGAATTACGCATTTCTCCGTCAAACAGTAACTCTACATCATCTGGATCCACTTCTTCTACCGGAATGGTTTGATCAACGCTGAAGTGAACACAACTGGCTTGTGAATAATTAGGCACATCGTCGTAACTAAAAACTGCATAATATTTAGGTATGTTCGGGTTGCCGAAACTATCAAAGGTATATTCATCTGAACCACCGTACAATTTCACACCATCAAAAGGTGAACGGGGTGGATGAAAACGATTTCTAATAACAAATGAACCAACAAAATCCTCGCTAATTGGGTTTTTCCAAAGAATTTTCACTTTGTTATTTTCTATTTTAGTTTGCAAGTTGGTTGGTGCATCCAATGGAATTTTTCTGCGTTCGATATATTCAACGACTAATTTAGCCTGTTTATTTTCAGTCGCGTTATTTACCCAATCAACCAATTCATCCTGCCCATCTCTGAAGCCCGATGTTGCTCGGATCAGAAAGTATGCTTGCAAATTCTTTTGATGAAGCTTTTCTAACTCTGAACGACTGTAGCTATCAAAGTCAAAAAAGTGTTGTTTTTTATTGCGTAACTCAGCATTACTAACTTCATAACCAATATACTGGATACTCTGCCGTTGTTTGACACTTTCGTAATCAATATCTTCAATGTCTGCCAACTCAACTGTGAAGCGAATGTCTTTTTTTGCTCCCAGTGAATTAACATTTGATAACTCTAAATAGGCATTGGTGATAACTGTTCTTTCCGGCTCTGGCATCGAATGTAATGCGAATGCAAGCTGGCCATAAATTTTATTACCGCTTTTGTCGTAACCTGATTGCAGTTTGCCTGGCACATTACCGTTGGCCATGATGGTGTTAACGCTCGTAGGAGACAGTTCCACCGTTTTTGCTTGTCTAGTATAGGTGATATCCATATTGGGTCGATAGTGAATACCAGAACCAAAACGACCAAAACCGATATCAAACTGCATCATTTGTGAATCTGCGCCATTTGGGAGGCTGGTTGGGCCATCGATCCGAATTAATACTTTACCGGCTTTCAATTGCTCTTGCAGAATGGTGCGCTCTTTACCGTTAAATTGCCAGTCGCTCCACACGCCTTGAGTGACCCGATCTGATTCGATAGTTTGTCCTGAGTGGATCACCGTTGCGTTTGCAATATCGTTATAGTCGCGAATATTAGGCACACTATCGACATCTAAAAACGAAATTCCCCATTCACCGTATGATTCCAATTTTGCACTTACACGATTCATAGGATAAATAGAGAAACGGGCTTGCTTAATTTCAGCATCGTCTGGTAAGCGGTCAAGTGAGAAAGCAATGACGCCATAACACACGCCACGAGATTTGTTTACACCAATAAAAAGTGAATTTAGTCCGAAATGCTCATGGTTTTTTTCTTGGGTGTATTGACCTACATAACCAATTTGTTGCGCACTCGGATATAGGGTTTTACTGAATTGCTCGCGAGCCAACAAGGTTTTAATTTTAAGCTCTGGCGCATAAGGACCTTTAACTTTTGTATCAATCGAAACGGCACGAATTTTGTAAAAGTAATGCTGGCCGCTTTTTAATTGAACATCGTTAAAACTTAATGTTTTAGTGATACCAACTAGATTGTCATCAGTACATGGACTTTTATGTGAAATGTTTCGATATATCTCAAAATATACATTGTCATCCCCCGCATATTCCCACTCCAACAATGCGCTATTTTCATTGAGCTCGCCCAAGTTGAAGTTGTTAGGTCTGGCTGGGGCTAAGTCAGAGTAATTGATCGCTGATCTTAATGCGTGAACTAACGCCGGAATATTCTCGTTAACACTCTGAGACATATTTTCCATGTAGTCTGGAATATTTTTGGTTCCCACTTCTACCACTGTGGCGATAATACCCTGATTGTAATAATACTCGCGACCACTGCCGTTAATTAAATTGGTTGGGGGTTTTCCTCGATGGATACCATATTTTCTACCCGTGACCTTTTCAATTTCGAACGCCATATTGGCACACAAGGTATTCAAATCCGTGGTATCAATTTCTGCTTCATGGTCGAATTTGTGCGCAGGGAAAAACACATTACCTTGAGAGTGATAATCTAAAGATACGGTGATGTTTTTATGGTCCTGAACAAAGTCTCGTACAGCCCTAGTTTCTGGTTCTGAAAATGCAGAAGGTCCGCCATAAATATTAGACGACGTATCAGTACCACTTTTAAATCGAATTCCAAAGTTTCTATTTAAGTCGACACCAAAAGTGCCATCGCCATTGTTTCGCCTGTTTTTACGCCAAAACGAAAAATGCGTGCGAGAATATTCAAACCCATCAGGATTCAAACAAGGAACTATATAAAGGGTATTGCGCGTGAGCGCTTCCTGCAATTTAGGGTTAAACTGGTGGTTTTCAATAATATATTTAATAAAACTATTAGCTAATTCGATGCCAATCCATTCACGTGCGTGAATGGTACCTGTGTATAACAGGGCAGGTTTTTTGTCTGCGTTTTTTACATCTAAACTAATGGTCGCCAACATTATCGGGCGACCTTCCCATGTTTCACCAATGCTTTGGACTTTAATTAAATCAGGGTAGTCTTTACTTGCTTCATCTAGAAACTCAATAGTTTCTTTATATGAAAAATATTGTTTTTTCATTTATCTACTTAATCATTATTGAGAAATCGTAGGATCAAACTCTTTCCACGCGGCCAAAATATTGAGGACTTTATTCTCTCCAATATTCTTAACTTGGTAAAAGTCAGCGCCATCACTCTCAAGGGCTTGATTGATTGAGGGTAAGTCCAGCGTTTCAAAAATGAATGAAACCTGCTTTTTACCAAAACCTTTTATACTGCCAAAAAAGTGTTCCAATTGCTCTGCAGTATAAGTTGGTTTGCTCAAAATTTCGTCTGTATTTTCGCATTCTGCCGATTCGTCAGATATTTCGCTCAATGGGGCGACAGACTTCTGTTTTTTTTCAGTTCGTTCAACGTTGCTCGTTTTGTTACTTTTTGCGCTAACGGCTGTGGCTGATTTGTAATTGTCTTGACGATTCCAAATTTCACTCGGCCATTCTTCGTCGCTGATATCTTCAGTATCAATGATCGGATAGTTATCGTCGCTAATTTTGCTAAACAACTCTGCACCATCACAACTGGGATAAACTTCCTTGCCGAAGGTAATGTAGCGCATCATACGTAAAACTGACGAGCTAATTTTACACAATTCTTCCCAATTATATAGGGGTATGTTAGGCAGTTTGAACTGCCCTTTAGAAAACTTCCACATTAAATATTGACCAATCCAGTCTCGAATATAAGGAAAGGCAGCAAACGCAGTTGCACATTCCAATATTCTGTATTGCCCATCTATACCCACCGCAATATCGCATGCCCAATACTCTGCATTCGCGGCTTTAGATACTTTGACGGACATATCGAGTACTTCTTGGGGCACATCCATATAATCCATTGAGCCCCCCTGGCTGGTGTTGGTCAACCATTCTCCCTCTGGAGGACGTCGCCAGAAAGCGCAAACGGGTTTATGACCTATTAACATTACGCGGATATCTGCCGCCATCGGGACGAAATCTTGTAAATAAACCGGATAATACTTTTTCTGATCCAGCAGTGCTCTAGCTTCAGTATAACTGTCTACTTTGTGTACAAAATAACCACCATAATTCGATGGCCCATAAGATTTTTTTATAATTTTAGGATAAACAGTATCCTTTAAAAAATCATCTGCTTCTTGTTTCTCGTAAAAGATACGGGTAGCAGGGATCGGAATATCATATTTCTCGCAAAGTTGAGTGACATTCTCTTTTGATTTATTGGCAAATTGAGTGTCAAGGGAAGGCACGAATTCGACATTCGGAAGCGCTCGACTAATTTCGCGAAAAGTTTCGTAGGCTGTAGCAGGAACGTTTCCAATCAATACATCAATTTTTTTACGTTTTACTTCTTTGATAAACCGCTCTTTATCATTACGCCAATGATAAACAACCGTTTCAATTTTGTCTGGCCACCCTCTAAAATTTGATTTATTAAAAAATTGCAGTACGTGGTCTAAATATAGTAAGCCGATTTTGGGCAAAGGGGAATTAACCTTACTTGTCATTTTGGGTTCTCTTCTACAATACGTTCAATTAAATTAGCGATTTTTTTAATTTTAGTGCGATTAAAATCGATGCCTAGTTTCTCTTGTTCTGGGGTGGCGAAAGCCGGAATTCCGTTAACCTCTAATACGACATATTCCTCAGTATCAAGATCATACAGCAAATCGACACCTGCGATCTCCAAACCAGTAACTTTTGCCGCTTTTAACGCAAGTTCAATTATATCGTCGTCAGGTTTCCGTAATATGATAGAACCGCCACTTGTTATATTCGTTTTCCAATCATCAACAGGAGCACTTCTGCCATAACACCCAACAAATTCACCATCTACTATGTCTACCCGATAGTCTGTTTTGTCGTAATTTATAAATTTTTCGAGATAAAAATGTTTCATATCCATTCTATTTAAGAACGGAATAAGTACATCTAGGGAACGCTCATCTTCAATTTTTACAATACCGTTCCCCCCCCACCCATCTGTGGGTTTGTAGACCACCTGACCTTGCCATTCTCGTACTGTATTTTTGAGCAATGGAATATCCAGATGGCTGATCAAACGATAATCAGCGGTTCTAATTCCTGCGCGATTTAACAGATGCGCCGTTAGAAATTTATCTTCTGTAATAGCAAAAGAATCATAGTTATTTACGGTTGGAATAGAGTGACTCAATGCATCATACATATAGACCTGATATGCCGTTTGCTCCCCGGCATTATATGAAAAAAATGCCGATAAACTCTCCATTACAATACCATTGCAAACTAATTCACCTGCGTGGGCTGAAGAGTTTGCAAGATCTAAATTTGTGATCGCACGGATCCCCTTGTCTCTTAACAAATCAACTAATTGAAGCTCTATTTCACTGCCACCACCATTTTGGTACATCCATATACCGATAGTCGGTTGATCACTAAGGTTTGTAGCGTTCATAACCATGCACTCCCATTGATTAAACACCCTCACATATTGAGGAGTTTTATGCTAAAAAATATACTAAGTCGAGGATAAATATGTCTTCACAACTAGTTAGAGCAGCAAGTTTGACGCCAACAGAGTATGTGTACGATAAATGCACTTTAGAAAGCAATTTGATGGATAAAATAATGAATTTGGCAATTAACATTGTTTTAAACATGAGCACAACTCGCTGTTTTTCTAACTATTCGCACCAATATGAGGCATCAGGTTGATTACATTTGAATTAAATTACTGCAGATATATGTATTCCATAGTTATATTAAGGCGAGCCAGCCACTAATTACGGCGCAAGGTGCTAAGTCGTTAAGTTGGTACTCCAATTGCTAGCCAAACAACCACACACTTTGTATCTAAGCAGGAAACATCTTGGACTTTACTGAACTGGCAAGCATCATCAACCTCAATTCCTATACTAAAAACAAACAAGGTGTAGATGAAAACGGTAAAATTTTCACGCACTGGATGGAAAAATTAGGATATACGACTGAAGTGTTTCCGCGGGAACATATTGGTGACCATTTGCTGTTTACATCACCTGTGGTAGCAGCAAAAAAACGTGTATTACTATTAGGACATTTAGATACCGTTTTCCCTCCAAATACCTTTACAGATTTTTCACAAGATGACGAATGGATATATGGTCCGGGTGTGTGCGACATGAAGGGCGGTAACGTGGTCGCGTTGGAAGCACTGCGCCAAGTCAAATCACAACAAGGTGCGATTGCCAATATTGATATGTTATTGGTCAGTGATGAGGAAAGTGGTAGTGACGACAGTAAGCATCTAAGTTCTAAATTAGCCGAAAATTATGACGTATGTTTGGTATTTGAAGCAGCCGGAAAAGATCATGAAGTTGTTATAGAAAGAAAAGGTGTGGGTACATTCAACATTCTTCTAGAAGGTAAAGCCGCACATGCTGGCAATCACTATGTTGATGGTTGTAACGCTAACCTAGCCGCAGCACATATGATAATTGCGCTGACCGCATTAACCGACTTAAGCGAAGGTACCACGGTAAATGCTGGGAAAATTAGCGGTGGTATAGGCGCAAATACTATTTCTCCCAAAGCAGAAATTATTGTCGAAACTAGGTATACACAAAGTACCGAAAAAGAGCGTTTATTAGCCGCACTATCTGAAATATGTGCCCATACTGCTGTTGAGGGCGTAAAAGCGACGTTATCCGGAGGGATACAAAGGGACGTTATGCAAAGTTCTAATCAACAGCTAGCGCTACTGGTTGAACTCGAACAGATTTTGGGTTACCCACTAAAAACTGAAAAAAGAGGTGGTGTGAGCGATGCTAACATTGTTTCGGCAAAAGGCGTCGCTACACTGGATGGTTTCGGCCCTTTTGGTGATGGCGACCATACGGTAAACGAGCGCGCTAACAAAGCTAGTTTTATCCGACGTATAAGCGAGGTCAGCAAAATACTACTCTCATTTAACGATACTGTTGTACGATAAAATAGTTGAAAGAGGAATGCGTAGCAGCGACCTGCGAATAGGATATGCCGGTTACAACACAGCCTCCAACTGACCTTCATTACAAAGCGAATGCATGTAAATTGTCGGCTGACCGTGTTTACATTCCCAAATGACGACTGGCTAAACAAGCGGTTCTTAATATCTGGCACCGCTTGTCGCTTTTTTACTTGTATTCTCGATATATTAGCTGAAGTGAGCAAACGTGAACAAGTCATAGGGATTAGCATTAAACTCAATCACGATGCCAGAGTTACCGCCATCTGTCTTCCAATATTCTATTCGGAATAACGTCTGCATAATAATGTCTTTCTCCATCTAGCTGTGTACAAGGCAATACTTCTTGTCGGTTGAGCTTGAGGGTATTTCACAGCCCATCAATTGTTTGAACCTAGTGTAGTGAATTAACGCATTTTTAAATTAAGTAAATCTGCGCATTTCAGCAACAAAGCGCAGAAATGACGACACTTAACAAAACGCTGGTTAGACGTGTGACTTTGGTCTGTTTTAACAACGATATCTTCATGGCCTATGAAGCTGAAGTTGATGGGGAAAATTGGTGAGTTAACATATGTCCCGTTATCTCCATTGTTGCCCCCTATGACTAAACGCCTGAGAGGTTATCAATAAAGCCGAATCTGTAGCGCAACGGTTAATTCGCCTTGTTGAACCACCGATTCGATATTATTGGCTCGACTTGTGCAGTTAAACTGCTGATTTTTATCGTAAAGCGGTTGAATCACAATAATTTCATCTACTTCAAAATAAGGCGCAGTAATGAGCAATGACTCGACCTCTTTTAACCGCAGAACGATGCTTAAGTCGCTCACAGCAGGCGCAATTTACTCACTAGCAACATCAAGTTCCGTTCAAGCGAAAACGCCCGTGAGTCAACCTGAACTCCCTTCCCTACCTGAAGGCGTTTCGGCAAACTCATTAGCGATGAACGAGTCTTTTTGGGTAAAGGTTGCACTATTTTATGACACTGCCCAAGGCATAGTTAATCTTGAACACGGCTATTGGGGCAAGATGTCACGCCCAGTACAAGAAAAATTTATCGAAAATACACGCATGGTCAACACCAACCTTTCTTACTACGCTCGTAAACATTATGCAGATGACCACGCCATTAGCACTAACACTGTCGCTAAGGCGCTTGGCGTAAATAATGAAGAGCTGGTACTTACCCGTAACGCCACTGAATCCATTCATAACCTTATTCGGCAATATAATGCGCTGGGCCCAGATGATGCGGTGCTTTACACCGACATTGACTACCCCAGTTTTAAAGACACCATGCAATGGCTTGCTGTTTCTCGCAATCTTGATGCTGTAGAAGTCGTATTGCCAGCTCAAGCGAGCCAGAAACAAATACTCGACTTGTACATTGAGGCATTCGATAAACACCCTAATTTGAAATTGATGCTCCTGACTCATGTAAGCAATCAACACGGTTTGGTGTTGCCCGTTGCTAAGATTTCTGCCATCGCAAAACGGCGCGGTATTGATATTATCTGTGACTGCGCTCAGTCATGGGGATTGTTAGATTTTAAGATCACTGATTTGAACGTTGATTGGGCTGGTTTTAACTTACATAAGTGGATTGGCAGCCCGCTAGGGGTCGGTGCTTTGTATATGAGAAATGGAACGTTAGCCAAAGTATCTCCCTATCCGGGCGAGTCAGATCCTGACAACATAAAAGCAAGTACCCGAGTACATACCGCTACTATTAACTTTGCCTCAATATTGACTATCCCAGCAGCTATCGAATTTCATCAGCGAATAGGTGGCGCCAACAAAGAAGCACGGTTACGTTATTTGCGTTCATTGTGGGTAAGTAAAGCGCAAAAAATGCCACATATTGAAGTACTGGGTGCAATAGATGAGGAATCATCTACTGGTATGGGGGCATTTCGTTTAGCGGGTAAAACCACGCTTCAAGATGCTAACGATTTACAAAAGCGCTTAGAATATGAATTTGGTGTTTTCACCGTGGTACGTGTTGGGCTATCAAGTGGTTGCTGTATACGCGTTACGCCACAAGTGTTCACGTCAGTAAGCGATATCCATCAATTAGTGATTGCTCTAAAAAATCTCGCATAAACCTAATAACCACTCTAATAATAAAATAAAAAGGAACACCATGAACAAATTCATTCTAACCAGTATTTTATCCATTAGCCTTGCTATTTCAGCTACCGCCTTAGCAAGTGATTCCCCCGAAGACCGGATAAAAGCGGCTGGTTTTGAATTGCCAAAACCTGTCAAACCCATTGCAAATTACGTCACATGGCGTCGTTCAGGTAACACCTTGTACTTATCAGGACATGGCGCCTGCGAAGGTAAAAGTGTACTGGGCAAAGTGGGCGATACGCTCAACACTGATGAAGCATACGAAGCCGCTCAGCGGGTAGGCTTGTGTGCATTAGCTACGATCAAATTAGCGGTAGGCGATTTATCGAAGGTAAAGCAAGTATTGCAAATTACCGGAATGGTTAACGCCACACCTACATTTACTGGTCACTCCAAGGTCATTAACGGCTTCTCTGACCTATTTGTTACCGCGTTTGGTGACGATGGGAAAGCTGCTCGCGCAGCAGTAGGTATGAGTGGTTTACCTGATAATATGTCAGTTGAAGTTAGTGCTGTTATTGAACTAATAGAATAGCCGATACAATCATTACAGCAACTTTGTGATGCCCTAACATCCTATCAAACATGGCTTAATATGTATGTTTAATAGGATGTTTGTGTTTCGATGATAATCGGAAAAATTGTTGAGCTCTGGGATTCAATTTAGCAAATCCCGAATGAGTCGAAAAATGGCAACCCGATGTATTAATTCTCAACTTAACAAACTGGATAACGGATAACGGATAACGGTCATTATCCGTTATCGTTTTAAAACTACGTTTATGATTTTTAACCTATGACCTTATAGATCTACGCTTGTGAAAAGTTTATTTTGCAAATATTCATGGAACACTTACGCGCTTGCCGCTGCGGCGAGGTAGAGGTAAAGGTAAAGGTAAAGGTAAAACTGACTCTGCCGAATTCCCTACATAACTATCAGTCTAAGCGTGCTGCCTTGCTGCAATATCTTAAGCTCGACTACAAACAAGCCCCGTTTGAACACTACAGAGTTTTTCAAAGTCTAATTTTTGTTATTTTCGCTTTTAAAAAAATAGGTAAAAGGTACCGTTGACGCTAATTTATTCGCTAAAAATTATACGATAGGTATGGCTAATCAGGTATCAGCGAAAGTTTAAAAGCCAGAAGAAAACCCGGTTCGGTGGCAAGCTATCTGGTTAAAAGTGAATATTAAATGCAGTAGCTAAAATAAGCTGACGGCCGGTTACGCTTTACCTATAGTTTTTATTAAACGGACAGAAGCTGGCTTTGATACTCGATATGAAAAAAGGTAAGGTTAATACGACCCCTGCTGTCAACATCATTACGCCTGCATAAGGCACATTTAATGATTCGAGGAACAATCCTTGAGGATGAAGTTGTTGGCGCAGCCCCATGAGCATTAATATAACGCCAAGCAAATCTAGCGCTATTAGTGACCCTAATATTCTTTTGGGGCGTGACAGTATATTTGCTTCGGGAGTATCTTCCACATCGCCTGTTGCGTGTGAAATTGTGGATAAGGTAGCCATTTTTCTCTCGTTAGTTGGTATGTACACGACGAATTAACATTTATGCAACAGTTGACCGTATTTTTCCCTACTAAGTTCCATTTAGATACCTTTAAATAACAAACTACGACTAAATGATGACATCGTTAGATAACAAACTAAGACTAAATGATGACACCGGTCGGCATCTGTTTATAAAATGGGCGAGAATACTCGCTTCCACAGCGCTAATAACGACCACGATGTCAGTCTATTTGACCAATACGTTTTTGTCCTATGTCTTTGGGTTCGATTATTTGCTGCGCAATAGACGCTCCGGTAAATTGCGCATGCAGCATATCAACGTTTTTCAAAGACATTATCTCGCTATCACTAAATGCTAATGCACAAATAGGCAAATTCACCTTGGCAAAGCCATATTTTAACCACTGCCCCTCCCCTTGACAACTTACCCCTCTTTTAAGCACCCGCGACGCCATCGCATCATGACGACCTTGGGCAAATCACACAGAGCATTCAACTTACTACTGGAGAAGTAGCTTAATAAAGGCACTGTCAATTGCCTAAAAAATACCATATAACCCAAGATACACGCTGGTACTTGCAGCGTTATGCCGCCGAGTTCCCGTGCCAGCAGCCACAGTGATTGCGCGAGATATTTGTTTGGTGTCAGGCATAATACCCAACATGTGTCCACCAACACTGTGGTCTATCCGAACAGACTCTAAGTTGGAAAATTACTGCCCGACCGCATCAAGTACCCCAGTAAAACCGTTATTTTCCCAGCTAAGCACATCACTTTTGAATTGTTTACATGCCCATTAATTGATAGGCCAATACTGGCATAATCGAAAGTCACCCCGTGATAACCTTTTGCGGTTAATCAAATAGTAAAATCTTGGTATAAATACTGAGCCACTCCGGTCGCAGCGACAATAATACAGACCCCTTTAAAAGAAGCCATTTGACTGTTAAAAACGGTTATCGCCATAGCGTGTCAGGCTTCTGTTGAAAGCTTCTGCTCTTGCCCTTGCCCTTTAGGACCAGTTGCTACTTGTTCACGATTCGCCGTTTTGCCATCTTTAGTTAGAGTCATCTCGCCCTTCCCGTTTTAACAGTTTCAAATTATTGAGCCATAGCACGTATCTTTATATGAGCACCATTTAATTCGTATGTGAATTAAATTATTTTACTAACGAAATAAAAATCTATAATCCTCAATATTTGCTAGTCAATATACAATTTTCATATTCAAATAAGAAAACTACAGCTTGCGTACAATATTATTATTTCGTACTTTAAATAAATAACTTTGCGATGAATACGTTAATGAAAAAAAGCTGAAATTTTCCATTTATTGCAACTCGCTCATAGTGCTTTATTTAAAGCAGCAAATCGTAAGCTTAAAAGTGAAATGCAAATTAGCACTACTCAGTTAGGCGTGCTCTTCTCACTTGCAAAATGTGACCACGCGCCAATTACCGCCATCGCAGATCAACTAAATATGAGTTATTCAAGCATGTCAGGGGTCGTTGATCGCATGTCTAAGGCTGAATTGGTTAGGCGGGAAAAAGACCGCAACGATGCCCGAGTGCAAAATGTTATTTTACTGCCCAAAGGCAAAGCGTTGTCTGAGCAGTCCAATCTTAACGTTAGAAATAGCAATCGCGCTTTATTGGGTGAATTCAGTATTGAAGAACAAGAAATCATTGCTCGATTCTTAGTTCATGTTGCAAAAAATGCTGAAGAAATTGTCTGCAACGATAACTAACCACGTCAAAGAGGAAATGTGATGTCATCAATTCTCATTGTAGAAAAGAAAAACCGCGTTATGCGCCTTACGATTAACCGTCCTGAGCTTAAAAATGCGCTTAATCGTGCCCTATATGCTGCACTGGCAGATGCTTTGACTGAAAGCCAATCAGACCCTCAAGTCCGAGCAGTGCTGCTTACAGCTGCAGGCGATACGTTTACCGCCGGTAACGATTTAGATGATTTCATAAATCCGATTGAAGAGATTGGTACCCCTTCCGTTATTCGCTTTTTAAAGGCAATTTCAGAATGCGAAACCCCTATTATAGTGGCGGTTAATGGTCCAGCCATTGGTGTAGGGCTTACTATGTTATTACACTGCGACATGGTTTACGCATCTAAAAGTGCACGCTTTCGTGCGCCTTTTACCCATGTCGGTTTAGTGCCTGAAGCGGCGTCGAGTCTGCTGCTTCCCTTAGCTGTAGGTAATGCATGGGCGAATGATTTAATGATAGCAGGGCGCACCTTAACCGCTGACGAAGCTCTGAGTGCGGGACTTATTTCCCGTGTATTCGAAGATGATGCCCTCGTACCAGAAAGTCTAAAAGTAGCAGAACAGGTTGCTAGTTTGGCGCCCGACTCGGTCAAGCAATCTAAACGGTTAATTCGAGGCGTTAATAAAGAACAAATAAAAGCACAGATGAAACGCGAAGGAGTAATTTTCGCCGAACAACTGGCCTCAGCAGAATTTAAGGAGTCGGTTGCGGCATTTTTTGAAAAGCGCGCACCTAATTTTGACTAAATAATATTACACTTTGGGCTTTCACAACGGCATTTTATTTATGTAACATGCCGCGTTTTTATTCCAATTCAAGCTTTTATTAATTCAGGAACATCAACTTTATGTCAGGTATAACCGAGTTAGCGCAATTACTTAAATCCATGTCGCCACATTTACATGAAAGTGAATATGCATTTTGCACCGTTAAAGGTAACGTTTGTGACTACACCGACCTAGATCCGGTATGTTTTTTCAAAGAGTCTGAAGGACTGACGTTGATCCTGTTAGCCGATACGGCCCGTGCTGCTAACATTCCTTTTTCAGGCACGTATAAGCAAATTACCTTAACCGTTCATTCCAGTTTAGAAGCCGTGGGGCTGACCGCAGCAGTCGCGGAAAAACTAACGCAATACGCAATTAGCGCCAACGTTGTCGCAGCGTATTATCACGACCATATTTACGTGCCAACCGCTAAAGCGGAACAAGCAATGTCAGCGCTAGGCGAATTCGCCACACTGGATTAATGTGCACTAAACGCAATATAGTCCTCAATATCTCACGATGATATAAGTGGGTTCGGTTTATTGGCCGGTAATATTTTTTATTTAGGCTAAACCTAGCGGATTGAAAGCCGTCCCCTCACGCGATTGCAGGCTATTGTTGAATGTAGCCTTTAATTTTGGTGATTTATCATTCAGTTTGGGGCGTTGTAAAGGACTATCAGACCACATCCTCTTATTAAATGGTTCAGTCGATGTATGGATCAATACCGTGGATTATTTTTGGTATAGCCAATCTAAACCTTGGATAGCAATCGTAGGAAATGCCGTAGTATGGGTTGCATTTTCAATTACAGAAAACTTAAGTGTGATCGACTGACTTTGTTGCTGTTCAATCTTCTTTGCTAGCGCTTTTGCATCGGTCACCATATCTTGCTGCTGCCCGAAGTCAGGTGACTCTTGCCCTCCAACCGCCATATACACACGCTTAATGAGTTCACTTTTCGCAACTGGCTGCGACAAAATATCTTTATCAGCAAACCAGACAGATGGGCTACCGATGATATAACTGCTGAACATATCCGGTTGACTGAATAGAATATATACTCCAAAAATTCCTCCCCATGAATTGCCTACAAAAGTACGCTTTTCTGAGTCTGCACGGTAATGTGTTTCAACGTAATTAAACACTGTCTCGCGAATAAAAGTGGCATGTTCGACGGCTTTACCTGTTATAAGTTTCCAGCCTTGGGTTTTACGCGGAGTATAATCCCGCACTCTACTTTGCGTTCCTTTTGAGCCCTTCTCATAAGAAATAGCAACGATAATAAATTCTTGCATCGTACCGCTGTTCATCGGAAAGCGTGTGGCGCCAGAGATAAGTTGGAAACTGTATAAGGCATCTGTTAAGTAGATCACTGGATAGGTTTTGCTTAACTGGGGATCATATGAACGTGGAAGTTTGATATACAGCGGATATGTCCGCCCACTAATGGGATCGGTAATATCGATTACTTGGCTTCTAGGGATTTCAAAAGGTGACTGCGCTTGGCATTTTGCACACAGCACTAGAATCATTAGCGTCAGCAGAAACTTCAAATAACGAAACCTTGAAAAATACTGGTCGATGTTTACGCTTACAGAAAATCGATATATTTCTGATTAGACAGCCAAAGGCGTTGTATCTTGTTCGAGGTCCAGTTTATGCAACAGAAACTTTCTCGCGTCAGTGCGCAGTTTAGTTTGCGCTAATAACGGAACTAACTCCTCTGGTTGAATATGACCACCTATATACGACAAACTGATTTCACTGATTAGATTAGCTTCAAATAACGTCGCTGATAACGGTTCAAGATTATCCAATTCGGTGATATCACCTACTTGTTCTTGCACCACATCGATAATCAACTTAGGCATATTCCATATTTTCATCAGCTCGACACTTAGGCGCATAGACTTTTCACTTAAAAATTTCTTAAACACCAACGAGTCCTGTTTGAAATCTGGATCGATCTTTTTAAATGCTTCCACCATAAACTGGAAAATTACTACCTTACCTAAATCATGCATCAGGCCAATTGTGTACGCGGCCTCACCATTTTGTTTGCGCTGCGCACCAAGAGATTTAGCGATACTTGCTACGTCTTGACTGTGTAACCAGATTTTTTCGCCGAAGGTTTTAAAATAAATAGGTTTTTGCTGACATAAATTTTTGATAAAGCGATTAAGCACAAATTCTTTTATGTCCTTCGCCCCCATAAACATAAATGCTTGCTGCAAATTTGTGATGTCTTTATCACCACGCTTATAGGCTGGGCTATTGGCTTTTTTCATCAGCTCAGTAGCTATGCTCGGCTCTTTTTCAACTACTTTAATAAAGGCTTTCAAGTCAAAATCAGGATCATTCAATATATTAGTCAACGCGATAACTGACTGCGGTAATACAGGGAAATGAGTCAATACACTCTCAGGTGACTTAAGCGCCTGATTCACTCGCGTTAAAATATACTGTTCGATGGGATTTAGTGTGGTGCTGGTTTGTGACGGGCCAAGTAGATAATCGTAAAACAAAAAATCTAATCGATTCAAAGAGGCAACACTCATCGTCACAGTGCGTGTCGGTAAGGGGATGTCAGTTGTTTCAGCGGTGTTCGCAGGTTGACTCGGGTTCGCCTCAACCGGCGAAGTATTGTCTGAATGATGAGTAGAGCCAACTTGCTCGTTTGCGCTATCTACGCGGTTACGCCTAAAAAGGCGTGATATTAATTTTTCAAACATATCTCAATCGGTTCCAACTGGCCCAAATCTAAAATCCCTCAACTTCAACGTCAAGAATATACCCATTAGCAATAAGCTATTTTTCGAGATATTACACAACTCGTTACGCTTGCTAAGTACATTCTAACTGTAATAAAAAATTTACCCAGTATTAAGTTGTTTAAATATAATTTTTTATGACTTAGCCTTTGATTTTTATAAAATTAGGTGAAAAATATACCTTCATGGCAACCTATACTGTAAGTGACGAATAATGGCTAAGTAAACTACGATGATACGCTTTGCGCAAAGAAAATGAATTTCCTTATTTGAATGAGAAAATAGCGGTTATATTTAACCTTTTTATCAGTCAATGTCACCGCCTGTGCAAAATGGAATTCATTGATTAAATCTTATGTATGAATTATCAACGTTTACGTAAATTGTTGGGCAACGCACCGGGACAAAAGAAATAAACCAGCTTATGCAACATTAGACTTGGTAGTCAAAAACCACTATGTCATCCAGCAGCGGTACAAATACCTTTTTTAGCGTCTCATGCTCAGGGTGAGGTAAATAGTTTTCGCGAGCTTGTTCATTGGTGAAGGTCATAAATACAGAATGCGTAAAACCTTTATTCAATTGCTCAGGGCTGTTGTTGGTTCCCCATTCAACCGAATCCACCCCGTCTATTTTAGACACCATTGATGCAAATAATACCTCGAGATCAGCAATTTCTCTCGACCCCACTGAATCCTTAAATTTAATCAGTAATATATGCCTAATCATTTTTTACGCTCTTAGTGTGGTGGTTATATTATTCGCTCGACATAAGATAAAGTACATGGAGCATGAACTAATTTCTGCGCCAAACACAATACAATTCAATGTCGCGCTTGAGCACTCTGAGATCAGATAATTGACCTTCTTCTACCGCTTTATTAAGTTGCAGCTTCGCATTTTCACATTTTTCACCAAATTGCTGCTTAACGCCGTCTTCTTCAGTTTTTGACGCGCTACAAGCGCTTAAACCCAATATTAAAAAACTGATTAATAACAAACCATTACGCATAAATATCCTCATTAGCACAAAGTAAACATCAGAGGAAAACTGACTAGAACTCACTTATATGTAGTTACACAGACAAATCATACAGAAACCCGTTCCAATTAAATGGGGTAATTAGCGTCGTTTACTTAAATTAACTATAGATGTTGAATTAACACTGATTTATTAAACACCTCTTAGTTGGATAAACTAACTAAAAATGGGGACAATCAATTTCTGTTTAACAAATAATCCGCAAAATAGTCATTTTCATCCGTAAACTTCGCTGTGATTGAAAAATCCGTTTTATCTAGTAGCGAAGATATAATTTCATCATTATATTTACGTGAAATCTCAGTATGGATCCGTTCTCCCGCTTCAAAATGATAGGTTTTTCCGATCGCTTTAATTTCAACGGATTGTTGACAATTACTTAATAGGTAACTTTTTGCGATGCCTTCTATTTCGTCATATTCTGGGACGTGAGCAAACCCATCGGGATTAAACGTTGCGCCTAACTCAGCATTCATACGGTGTAAAAGATTAATATTAAAAGAGTGTGTAATGCCGTTTTCATCGTTATAGGCAGGCAATACTATATCAGCAGATTTAATCAGGTCGGCACCTAACAATAATTTGTCATTTTCGCTTAAATTGGCACCAAGTTGGTAAAGAAAATCACTGGCAATCGCGTCGGTCATGTTGCCAATATTTGAGCCAAGAAAAAGAACAATTTTAGGATGATGGCTATTTTTGACCGACCCTAACATATCAAAGTAGTCGCCGTGTTTTGGTATAACTGATACCTGCGGTAGATTTTGCTGCAATGATTGTTCAAGTTGATCCAACGCATTTTTTGAAATATCCACCGGCATGTAATCAAATTGATACCCCTCATTACTGAGGGCTTCAAGCAGTTTCCGAGTTTTACTACCGTCCCCTGCCCCCAGTTCAATCAACTCAAAATATACGTTTTTTTCCGCTTGAAATGACGCAATTAAGTCTAGGGTTTGGGTGCTAAATATTTCCATTTCACAGCGGGTTAAATAGTATTCTGGCATATTCATGATTTCTACGAAAAGTGCATCGCCGTTTTTATCATAAAAATATTTAGACGGTAAGGTTTTTTCAGATTGACTCAGACCCGCGTCAACATTTTGAGCAAATTCTTTAATCATCTTGCGTGTTTCTTCTTTATCATTTTATTAAGGCCTGCTTATTTAACTAATCGAATACCTGAGTATTGCCATTGAAAATGTGGCTGGAAAAAATTTCGGTATGTGGCCCTTGAATGGTTAGGTGTTGTAGCGACAGAGGCACCGCGTAATACCATTTGGTTAATCATAAACTTTCCATTGTATTCCCCAACGGCCCCTTCACTTACGTTAAACCCCGGATACGCCAGATAGGCAGATGACGTCCATTCCCAGCGTAAGCCCCAATCAAATTGATTTGAGGCAACTTCCCATTCAAACTCGGTGGCCAAACGCATATGCTTCCAATTAGCGAATGCATTGGCTTCATAATAAGAAACATGGGATACGCTGGCTTGCATGTCTAGCGCCTTCAACCCCGCTAAGGTGTAATAAAACCACTGGCCGTCAATCTGTTTCCAGTACAAGGGACTATTAATTTGATTGGCACATAACCATGTCCAGCCATCGTCTAACCAGTAGTTAAATGTGCTATAACCGCCACTTTGTATAAATTCAAGATACTCGCCATTTGTTACCAATGAGGTAGCGATTTCATAAGGATGTAAATACACCTTGTGCCGCCCTCGTTCGTTATCGAAGCAAAAACTATCGTCTTGATGGCCAATTTCATAAACGCCTTCGTCAATACGTAGCCAAGGCATATCTATTGACGTAACTGCGGAATGTTTACCCACAAGATCGAAATCTACTTGATACACGGGGTAAATAGGATTTAACGCCAGCGTGTATTTTAGATCGGTAAGTAACAACTCTTGATGTTGTTGCTCATGATTTATTCCCAGCGTCACAAGCGCTTTAATGTCATCAGATATATCCGAACTGAGCAAACGCACCATGTGCTCATCAACATAATGACGATATTGATAGACCTGTTCAACAGTCGGCCGTGTAATGAGGCCGCGCTGTGCGCGTACGGCTTTTTCGCCGACGCTTTGATAATAGCTGTTAAACAAAAACGTAAAATGACCATCGAATACCGTATAATCCGCCATGAACTTAGTCAAAATCATTTCTTCAAAAAACCAGCTAGTATGGGCCAAATGCCATTTCGGCGGACTGGTGAAGTCAATCGCTTGGGGAATATAATCTTCGATGTTAAGTGGCGCACAAAGCGACTCAGTATATTGCCGCGTTAGTCGATATTGGGCTGATAGCATGGTGCTACACCTTAAAAAATAATATATTGAATCTCAATCTAATGTTTATTATAACCAACATTGTATTTGATATTGTAAAACAACAAGATAGGCCACCATTTACCTGTGTGTCCTATATTAATTGCTCATACGTTTGATTTAATACGGGCAAAGTAGTTCTGCCAGCTTTCGTGCTCTCGGCCAGCCGCAGCAAGGTAATGACTTGGATTATCCGCTTTACCCTCGCAAATTCCCTGATAGATACCCGCGATAACCGTACCTAGAAATTCGCCCAATTCAGCGACCCGGTTTGCTCGATATTCTTCCACCGTCATGGGTGTATAAGCTAAATGTGTATCAAACGCCATATTAAGATAATCAGCAAGTTGATATTGGGTGATCGCTTGACCATGCAAATTGTAGATCTGAGCATTATGTTTATCCTCAGTTAGTATTTTTGCGTATGCATAAGCTAGCTCTGTTCTTGAGGTATAGCCACATCGACCATTACCGGCACAATTAAATATGCCACCTGCTTTTTGATAACTATCGATATATTCAATATCAGGTTCGATATAAATACCATTACGCCCAATAACCCATTCCAAACCACTGCTGCTAATATCTTTTTCGGTTTGTCTGTTACTTTGCACCACTGGCGAAAAAGCTGTATTTTCTTCTGCCCCTTGTATGCTGGTATAAACAATCTTTTTGACCCCAGCGCGCTTCGCTGCCTGAATAACATTTCTATGTTGCTCAATGCGCTTGTCCGGGGTATCCATACCAGAAACTAATAGCAAGGTGTCAATAGACTGCAATGATTTTTCCAAACCATTTATATCATTGTGATCACCTAGACGAACTTCTATACCAAAAGGTTTGGCTTTATCTGGTGTTCGCGCTAACCCGATTACATCTTCTTTTGTCTGCAAAGCGATTGTTGCTTTAACTACTTCTGTACCTAAATGCCCACTTGCGGCGGTGATTGCAATTTTCAATGTGATTTGCCTTTACATTAATAATGAAATACACGTGTTCTTGTGAGTTTATCGATTCGGTCTATTCACAAGTAAATACATTGGTAATGGTAAAAACAAATTCAGATTGCTTTATAAGTTCCACGGTTAGCCCTTACCATCGTCAAGGAAGAACACAATAAACTTAGCAAAACTATGATATCGCTCATAGCGACCACCTTTGATATGACCTCCATTGCGTATATCGAATATTAACTGTTCGTTATTCGTCCTTAACTTATTAATTTTTGATACCCATTTTGCTACTTCCCAATAGCCAACTGCCGGGTCGTCTATAGCTGCGCTAACATATATACCAGGATAGTCTTGAGGCTGAATATTGTCGTATGGGGAGTATGACATTTGATACTTGTATACTGCCGGGTCTTTCTTTGGATTTCCAAACTCATCCCAATCTGCAATTGTATAATTCAGCGTTTCATCCATTAGGGTGTTAACTACATCAACAAATGGCACTAACATAGCCACTTTTTTAAATAGTTCAGGCTCTTTATTCAACGCTACAGCAACAATAGTTCCACCTGCGCTCTCCGCAGAAGCATGGATATTGCCTTTCTTCACGAAATTGGCTGACACTAGATAGTTAGCTACAGATAAAAAATCTGAAAAGGAATTTTTACGATTCATTAATCTACCTTGTTCGTGCCAATCATTTCCTAGCTCATCACCGCCTCTTACATGTGCAATGGCATACGTAAACCCTCTATTAATTAGGCTCATGGCTATTATTGGAAACTCTGGGGGGATTCCTTCGCCATAGCTACCGTATACGTATAAGTACAACGGTTGAGTTTTACTGGGCGGGGTATCTTTATGATAAATAATAGAAACCGGTACTTGTACCCCATCACTTGTGTCTACTTTTAGTTGCTTAGCTATGTAGTCTGCTTTCTTGTAACCTGGTATTTGTATAGTTTTCTTTGTCACGATTTGCTTTGTATCTACGTTGTATTCGTACACTGTTCTAGGCGTTAACAAGGACTCATATCTGACTCGTAAAATATTACTATTAAGACTCTGTTTGATATCACCAAACGTTAACCCATACTGCTCATCATCAAATTTAACAAAATGACTAAAGCCTGTATTTATATCGGTTATCCTAAGTTGATCTACTCCATTTTTTCTTTCATGCGTAGCAATAAATTTTTCGAAAACTATCGTCTCTTTTATAATGGTGCCAGCTGAACTATCAATCAGCTTAGTTGCCTTTTCTTCATCAAAAAAAACGGTGGTGTACTTAAAAACATCAGAATTTTCATCGAGGATATTAGATTCAACAATGAACGTTCCGTTAATGTGGTCAAGAAAAAAAGTAGCCTCTTTATCTCTTGAGAAAACCAAAGTAGGCACAGCATTATCTTTAGTTAAGTCGAGAATCCTTACTTCTGAGCTAGACCAAGTAAGACTATTGATTATTAAATACTTGTTGGACAGTGATTTATGGATGAAAACAAAACGTTCGTCATCTTGTTCTTCGTATAGTGTTTTGTATTCAGCGCCGGAGCCTATCGACTTAGAAACAACTTTATACTCTCGGCCGTACTCATCAAGTTCAACATAGTATATGGTGTCAGATCCCCTGCTCCATTCAATATCATCTTTAACGTTATCAATTGTTTGAATTATTTCTGCGTTACCATCAACAGATTTAATATGAAGTGAATGAACACCGGAAGAGTTTTCTACCCACGCCAAATACTTGGCGTTAGGTGATAATTGCAAACTTAGTAATTTATATGAAAGCTGATTTTTACTTCTAATATTCTCGTCTAATAGTAATTTTCTATGACTAGATCCCGGTGGCAAATAGTACCAAATGCGGTATTCGCCATTTTGTTGATACTCTGTATGTAAGGTATGTCCCGCATTTTCCCAAGTGTCTTCGGTCTGCCCTTGTGGCAATCTGCTCTTTATTTCAGCAAACACTTCAGAAATTTTATTACTTTTAGAGGCAAAATAACGTTTGGTCTTTTGTTTTTCAGACTCAAGATATTTGAGCACTGGTGGGGAGCTTATTTCCGAGGTTTCTGTGTCCCTAAGCCAGTGAAAGTGATCTGTATACAACTCTCCATGCCGGACCTCCTGAAATATAGGGGGTAAAGCCTCTGCTTTATTAAGTTCAGCCGGGTTAGGATCGTTTTTACAACCAACTAAGGTTAGTGCCACAAGGATAATAAATAGCTTCATTTAGAGTTCGCATTTTCCAATGTATGCCCACTCTATAAAAATATTCCCAAAGTCGCATCGTTTTTAACAACTTAAAAGTATAAATATTTACGCGAAATTTATGTTACAAGTCGAAATTGGTTGTCGAGGTCTTCATCATAGCCAAAAATTTGAACCAATTCGCCGTCTTCGTTGATAATAGAAATATCTACTTGATAATTCGTTATACCCATGTGACCTTGATGTTGCGAATGCAGTGATAAAGCAAGCAAGTGATTTGCATCACAACCAGCGTCTAACATTACTGCAGTATAATTTGTACTCAATACCAAATTTTTTAGCTAACACTCTTTCTTCTGGTTTAATTTGAAACTGTGTCATATACACTAAAAACAAAAATATTATCCCCATAGTCCACCATGAACCTAATATTATCGCCCAACCAATTAGCATAATAATTAGTGATAAATACATGGGATTTCTAGAATACGCAAAAACGCCTGTGGTCACTAACGTCGTTACTCTTTCAAGATGATGGGGGTTAGCGGTCGTTCGATTTTTCTTAAATGATCGTAATGCGAAAATTGCATTTAGAATAGCGATAAACCAGCAGCTACCAGCAAATAAAAAACGAAATTTACCAGCGTCAATGTTATACCCAACAAGTGCAAACATGCTTAAGCCGGCAATACAAAAAATGACGGGAGGTGGTAATTTTAATTTGAACATATAACTCCTCTAGGTTGGATAATAATGCACTTATCAACTGCTTTGGAATGGAAACTCCGATAATGTGACTACGATTATTCAAATCGGTTGCCACAACTTAAAAATACTCTTTTATAACCAATAATGTGTTAATGCAAAGTATGCATTTAGCCCAGCGTATCCTGCATGGTTAAGTATACCCCGCGAATGAAGCTATTTTTAGTGTTACCCATTGCCACTGCTTATCACAATTGTCAATGCTAGCATTTGGTGCACTGGTAAGTTATGAAAATGCGCTTTGTGTATTGTGTTTGAATAGTAAAAAATACAGCGTAATCAATTTCCCCCTCCCTCAATCAGCCAGAAGTTTAAGACAAATTTATAAAGGCCAACTATTCTGTTTTTTGTAAGGACAATTAAATGATGTATAGTCAATTTGCACCTAATTTTTACCCACCTATTTGCTAGTTTTGGCAAACGGTTGGATATAATGCCATTTATATTTGTTAAACAGTTTTAAAATAATAAGGCAATCAATGAAGCCCTCATGGCTCCCCAATAGACTCTTAAAGCAATCCACAATGAAATGGTTACTTTTTCCAATCATCATCATGCTAATTGGCATTTTGATCTCTGTGAATGCTGAATATAATACGCAAAAAAAACAAGCTGATTTAGTCAAAAAAACCCTGCAAAGTGATTTAATCAAGATCAAATCTGATTTTAATGAGCGCATTAAATTCTATAGCTATGGTTTAACGGGTCTTCATGGACTTATCACGACAATAGGTTTAGACAATTTCGATTTTCAGACAATGACCCGCTACGCACAAAATCGGAACTTTCAAGAAGAGTTTCCAGGTCTTCGCGGTTTAGGTTTTATTCAAAAGGTCGAACAAGACGATTTAGCTGATTTTTTGAATGTGCAAAAACAAATGCGACCGGACAAAATATTTAACTTACGCCAGTTATCGCCTCATAATGACAGTCTATTTATCATTCGTTATATCGAACCAGAACTAAATAATAAAAGTGCCGTAGGACTTGATATTGGCTCAGAAACAACAAGACGTAATGCGGCCATAAACTCAGCACAGAATAATGAATTGCAAATAAGTGCGCTCATAACTCTGGTACAGGCCAATGAGAAAGCCAAACAAGGTTTCTTAATACTAATGCCAGTATATGACATAGCGTTAATTCCTGAAGAGCCCGCTAGCAGATTACATCATCTACTTGGTTGGACTTACGCACCGGTATTAATAGATGAAGTGATAAACTCAAATAGTGAATTTCCACGTGATGTGAACCTCTCAATTACTGACGTGACCGACCCACATGCAGAAAATTTATTTTATCAACATCAATATCAAAACTCGATTGATAGCACGTTAACCTATAGCGAAAAAGTGCCCGTTTTTGGACGGGATTGGGCATTAACTATCTCGGCACAACCGGCGTACATTCAACGAGTCAAAACATCTCAAGACTATGCAACGTTCTTCCAATACCTGATATCCACTATCGTCGTTGCGCTTTTAGGCTTTAGTGTTCTACTCATCATTGTTCGTAAAGAAGAGTTGCAGCGCCATCAACAAGAGCTTCATATAGCGAAAGAGAAAACGCTCACTGATACTAATGAGCAACTCGAAGAGTTAGTTGAAAAGCGCACCAAAGAAATCAGTAATGCAAATGCATTGCAAAATGCGATTTTGGAAAATGCTAACTATTCGGTGATAGCCACTGATACCGCAGGGCTTATCACCCTGTTTAATCCGGCAGCAGAGCAATTACTTGGCTATAAAGCGAAAGATTTAATCCAAAAAGAGACGCCCGCCTTGTTTCATATCGAATCTGAGGTACTTGAACGCGCACGATTGGTTTCTAAAGAATTACAATGCGAACTCCCCCATGCTATTGATGTTTTTTTTGCTAAATCCAGTAAAGGAATACCTGATAATTCAAACTGGACCTACGTTAGCAAAGATGGGAAGCACATCCCCGTGCGACTTAATTTAACTGCACTTCGAAATGAGCTAAATGAAATAATCGGTTATCTCGGTATAGCGTATGATTTAACCGAACAAATTGAAAAAGAAAATGCGCTAGCTGCAGCAAAAGAATCCGCTGAGAAAGCAAATTTAGCAAAGTCTGAGTTTTTGGCAAATATGAGTCATGAAATTCGCACACCGTTAAATGGCATATTTGGCACACTTCAGCTTCTGCGCGACGAGACGGATAAAAAAAGAATAAAGCAATATATAGATCTAGCATCTAAATCAACCACGACACTTAACGAGTTGGTAAATGACATTTTAGACGTTTCTAAATTAGAAGTTGGAAAACTAGATCTCCACAATACCCCTGTAAACTTAACTGAGCTATTAACGGTAATCGAGTCAGAATTAATCGCCAGTATCCAAAAAAAGTCATTGAAACTTACGGTTCATATCGATTTAACACAAAATGTTTGGATGGCAGATGAACTGAGACTCAAACAAATATTGCTAAATATATTGACCAACGCCGTAAAATTTACGCATACGGGCGAAATCAATTTATCAATTTGTAATAACAACGATAAAGGCGTCTCTATTGTCATTAAAGACTCAGGCATAGGGATGAATAAAGCCGCACAAGAAAGATTATTTAAACGCTTCGAACAGGCAGACCAATCGATTACGCGCCAATATGGAGGCACGGGATTAGGCATGCCTATTGTTCTTTCGTTAGTGACGCTAATGAAAGGAGAAATAAAGGTTTCCAGTACTGAGAACATAGGTACGATTGTTGACGTCTTTTTGCCGTTGGTGGCGCTTGATTCGCATGATTTAGTCAAAAAAATTAACGTCCCTTCCGAAGCATCACTTAAAGTAAAAACAATATTGATAGCAGAAGATAACGATATTAATCAGATCATCATCAACTCAATGTTAGAAAAAAGCTATACAGATATACACACGGTAGAAAACGGCCAATTAGCTGTGGACTTTGCGATAAAAAAGCATGTAGATGTTGTACTTATGGATATTCAAATGCCCGTGATGGACGGTGTAGAAGCTTGCAAGCTGATAAAATTAAGTAAGCCCAATTTACCAATAATTGCCATAACAGCTAATATTTACGCAGAAGATTTGGCGCGCTACAAAGAAGCCGGTTTTGATGCAACTGTTGCTAAGCCTTTTGACAAAGATAATCTGCTCGCAAGCATAGCAAAAGCATTGAAAGCCTAAATTTGGTCTACCCTCTGCTGGCTATGGCGTTACCATAATGTAAAACCCCAAAAATAGGCCGACGCGACATAACAGAAAAGTAAATATTCCGTCAGTTGGATATGACTTTCGTATCAATTTCAATTATAAATTGGAAGGATTATTCAGTGGCTAACGCGTGGTTAAAAGTAACCTTATACGTGTTCCAATAGGCGAAGAATCTATACTTAATTTAGAATTCAGTCTGCTGCACGATATGGCATATTGTTAGTAGCAAACAACAGACGCATTTCATTTTCCTAACAGCTATCGACCACTTTTAACTATGCTATATGCGTCACCGAGAGTCCGCTGTATTGAATCCCGCTTAATAGATTACGAATTTGGTTGTCACCTGACAAAACTCTGCAATATTGCGCTGATTATTGGTTAGCGTTAAGCAACCATATTTACATAGGATATTTAGTCATTGGGTCTTAACAAACCTCTTTTAAACCGCGTTAATCACCAATAGGGTTAGAGTATTTTGTTAGCCACTGCAATCGCATCCGCTAATGTCCTCGAAAAATGTATTTCTGCAGGTTTATCAGTGATACCAACACGATGTAATTTTAGTGCCATTCTTTCTTGCAAGTTACTGATAATTAAGAATACTTGTTGTTTTTCGAGGGTATCTGCAATTGATTCCATTGCTACAATAGCGCTCATATCGAGCATGTTAACCTCCGTCATATCGAGTATGACCACCCGTAGATCTGGTGTCACTCTAGAAATAGCTTCCAGTGCTTTTTGTGCTGAGCCGAAGAACAAGGATCCGTTAATGTCATATATGGCAATACTGTTGGGCAGATCTCCATGGACTCCATGATTTTTCTCAATCCTAGTCGTATTTGTTACTTTAATGCTTCTGCGGATAAATAACATTGCGGCCAACCCCATGCCTACCGCGACAGCAATAGTCATATCAAATAATACCGTGAGTGAAAAACATAAAATCAGAACAATGACGTCATCCCTTGGGGCAATTTTTATCGTCCGTATAAATTGTTTTGCTTCACTCATATTCCATGCAACCACAATTAATAATGCCGCCATCGAAGCCATAGGTATATATGCGAGTAAAGGTGTAAGCGCCAATATCGCCCCGAGAACAAACAGACCATGTACCACTGAAGCCAGCGGAGTACTGCCACCTGCTTTGATGTTTGCTGCGGTACGGGCAATAGCGGCAGTGGCAGGAATGCCTCCAAATAACGGGGCGATAATATTACCAATACCCTGTCCAATAAGTTCATCATTCGAATTATGTTTCTTTCCCGTCATACCGTCAGCTACCACCGAACATAACAGCGATTCAAGCGAACCCAGTATCGCAATGGTGATCGCTGAAGGTAATAGCAGCTTGATAAGTTCAAAACTTAAACCAATGGGTTTACCGTTGGCACCAGATAAATTCCACGGCCATTCAAAAGCTGGCAATATGGCAGGAATACCATTACCTGTTATGCCATTTATCTCATAGTGAAATCGACTACCGATTGTCGCAACCGAAAAATCCTGACTGAACTGGCTAAGTAACCATGCAATCATGGAGCCTAAAAAAAGAGCGACCAGATGACCCGGTATTTTTGATCGAACACGTGGCCACAGCAGCAATATGGAAATGGTTAACCCACCAATTAAAGACTCTTGCCAGTTAATGGTTGGTAATGAATTCACGATCAATATAAGTTTATCGAGATAATCGCCATTCTGTGTTTGGATGTCGAGTCCTAGAAAGTCTTTTATTTGGAAGGTACCAATCACAACACCAATGCCTGCTGTAAAACCGATTATGACAGGGTATGGAACAATCTCGATAAGCTTACCGAGTTTGCCTACGCCCATCATTATCAAAACAATACCAGCCATTAAGCCACTAACCAGCAAACCGCCTATACCAAACTGCTGAACGATCGGCAATAACACAACCACAAACGCTGCCGTGGGACCCGATATATTGACCTTCGACCCTCCGCTGATGGCAATAACAATGCCTGCGACAATAGCGGTATACAGGCCATGCTGTGGCGGAACCCCGCTTGCAATGGCGAGTGCCATAGAAAGGGGCAGCGCAATTACACCAACCGTTAATCCTGCAAGAATATTCGCTTGAATATCTGAAAATGTAGCGCGACTAGCTAAGGATTTTCTTAATGCTGAAAACAATGCTTATTCCTTTATTGAGTTTTAACGCCTATGCGTATCAGGCAAACTTACTGGGCGACCTTTGCGTTTTTTGCACAAATCATAGCGGCTCATAGCGCCACTAATTTTTCAGGTACAGCCACTTGTTGAATGAAGTGACAATACGATAAAGTGGATGATCGTCTTTATTTCCTCTGCGCGAATTCAACTTCGATATTGAAGCTGTATTTAGGAGTGTTGTGATAATCATCAACAATTAAGCCAGCTTGAGTCAAGTTTACCACGCATATCCAACTTAATTGACGGCGTAAAGTTAAAGTGCTGAAACAAATACATGTATCGCCTTTTCTCTCGTTAGGTAGGGGGATGCTTAATACATTTTTTAACATGACAAAAACAACATACAACCGACTTGTTCTGGTAATATTTATTAGAAAATAATCTGCACAAAAGACCTTAATTTACTGACATTAATTATCGAACATGTGCTCGTTATGCCATTTAATCTCGCAGCACGGCGGTAATGAATTTGTGTAACTATGTCTGTGAATCATTTGAAAATAAACACGTTAGCTTAAATCGGTCAGGCCTAAACAAATGGAGCAACTATGAAAATTGTGATTGGAAAATTTAGTAATGAACCTTTTCATGCATTATCAAAAAAAGACGTTAGTTTGCTATTTAAACTTGTGCCCAGTGAATGGGCAAAACTTGTATCTAGTGTAGTGCTTAGCTCGAAAATATTTAAAAAAACTAAACTGACCAAACCCGTTGAATATGCGGCCACAAGCAAACAGCTATCCATTTATTCAAGAGGCGAAATACGGGAAGATATTGCCCGGCAAATACTGATTGAATTAGCCTCAATTGCTGCACAGTCCGAAGAGACTAACAGTGAAAAACACTCCGCATTAGATATTGCCATCAAACCTTACATGGATAAGTTTTTAAAGGCGAAGGTATAACAAGATACTATTTTTAAGCGTTTAATCGATATGAATTAAAAAGTCTGATGTACTTCTACTTGTATGGATTTACCCGTAAGTTTATTGAAACTGCACCATCGTTCATTTTTAAAGTCCTATTAATTTAACTGTGCACTTTCAATTTAGGTAACCATAGCTCTAATGTCTGTTGCAGTTTAAGTGTTTCCACGGGCTTGGAAATAAAGTCATTCATACCAGCTGCTAGGCACTTGGCGCGATCGCCCTGCATCGTGTTTGCAGTCATGGCAACAATGGGGATGTCTCTGTTTAATACCTTCGATTGTGGGTCTCGAATGCAACGACTGGCTTCAAAACCATCCATCACTGGCATCTGACAATCCATAAAGACGAGATCGTAGGGTAGATTTTCAAGTGCGACTAAAGCCTCTTCACCGTTGGCCGCCACATCAGCTCGTATGCCAAACTGTTCGAGTAAAGATTGCGCTACTATCTGGTTAATTACGTTGTCTTCTACAATCAACGCCCGAACTTTAAACTGTGGTTTTTTGCGCGTACTGTATGCCGTGAGCAATGGAGCATCATCTGAGGTCAGCCCAGCTACTTGCATGAGTGAATTTTGCAAAATAGATTGATCGACCGGTTTATTCAGATAAGCGCTAAATCCCGCGTCCTTGAATTTTTTTCCATCTCCCCGTTGCCCTTGAGATGTAAGCATCATCAGATGGGTATTGGCCAGATCGGGCGTACTTTTGATCATGGCACCCAAATGGGCGCCATCCATGCCTGGCATTTGCATATCAATTATCGCGATGCTGTACGGTTGCTTCTGTGCTACCGCAGTAGATAGACTTTCCAGTGCGTCTCTGGCACGGCTAACGAGTGTATGTTCAACCTGCCAGTGGGTCAGCAAGTGTCCGAGCAATTCACGATTGGTAAGGTTGTCATCGACGACTAATATTTTTTGGCCGCTTAGGTCCGCTTCCGCATGTTCGATGTCCGCAGGTTCAGCATTTTCAAGGTCAAGCGTAAACCAGAACGTTGAACCCTTACCTTCGATACTTTTAATACCGATCTCTCCGCCCATTAACTCCACTAATTGTTTGCTGATAGCGAGCCCTAAACCGGTTCCCCCATGCTTGCGGGTAGTACTTCCATCCGCTTGACTAAAACGTTCAAAAAGCCTCGCTTGTTGTTCAGCGTTCAAACCCATACCGGTATCGGTCACTTCAATCAACACAGTGCTGCGTAATTCAGTTTCCTGCTGCACACTGTAATACACAGCGACTTCGCCTTTTTCAGTAAACTTGATGGCGTTGCCGACTAAATTGTTGAGAATTTGACGAATACGTCCGGGATCGGCGTTATACCACTTGTGTAGCAATGGATTGGCGGGGCAGATTAATTCAAGCCCTTTTTCATGAGCACGCACGGCGATACTGCGACCGAACTCATTCATCAGTGATCCCATATCAAATTCAATGGCTTCCATTTGCAACATACCTGCTTCTACTTTAGAAAAATCTAGGATGTCATTGATGATGGTCATCAGCGATTGAGCACTGTTTTTAACTATTTTGGCAAAGTTATATTGTTCTGCATTTAATTCGGTGTCGAGTAATAGATTAGTCATGCCTAACACCCCATTCATGGGTGTACGTATCTCATGACTCATGTTGGCGAGAAATTCACTCTTGGCTAAACTGGCTTGTTCGGCAATGAGTATGGCCTTGTTCAGTTCTTCTTTAGCTTGATGTCGCTCGGTGACGTCTCGAGTAATACCAACAAAATGCTTGGCATTATTGATAGTCAGTTCGCTAACCCCTAATTCCATTGGAAAGGTTGAGCCATCTTTGCGTTGACCAATAACCACACGCTCGCGTCCTATCAGCTTTTTTTCACCGGTTTTGATATGGTGACTCAGATAATCGTCATGTTCGCTATGATACGGCTCAGGCATTAAGATTTTAACATTTTGGCCAATCACATCCTGTTCGTCATAACCAAAAATTCTACTTGCTGCGGGGTTAAATGACTCAATATTACCGTGCTCATTAATGGTAATAATACCATCCACTATGTTATCAATGACGGCAGAAAGTCGTTTGGTTTGCGCATTAACTTCATCATTTAATAGGATGGTTGCCTGTTGTTGATTTTCAACAAATGTATTAATAGTTTGATACAGAGTAAGCATTTCATCGCTAACTGAATCAGTATCAAGTCTCACAGTCAAATCACCAGCCTTAAAACGTTCGCAAACCTGCGCCATCGTCACGATAGGGGTCAATATTTTTCGTGATACAAACCAGACAATCAATCCAATCGCTAAAACGCCCACCAGTAAACTGACGATCAATGTCTGTCGTAAAGAAGTGCTTATATCAGAAAAAACCAGATTTTCCGGAATATGGAAGGTTAATACCCAGTAACGATTATGATCTTGAGGTACGAAAAATATTTTCTCAAATCCCTCCAGCTCTTTATCGTTTTTATCGTAGCGTATGAATGAATCTTGACTGAGTATGGTTTCAGCCATAAACGGCTCTTCGATACTTAATTTATCGTCAATACCCAAGTCGAATCCGAAGGTTCTAACGTTATCAGCGGCTTTAATAAAGAAACCTTTATCATCAACTATTGCTCGCTGTACACCATTGGTTTGAGAAATAATTTCTTGAAACAGCTGTTCAGTAGATAAATTTAATACCATCACTGCAGAAACTACTCCTTGTGCATCGTAAATAGGAGTCGCTATTCTCAACACCGAAAGATGAGGTACCTGAATGGCGCCATGCTCTCGGTTCAAATTGACATCTGAATAGTAAGTTTCTCCGGCTTTCAATTTGATTGTTTCTTTAATATAAAGAGAGTCAGACTTATTCTGCAACTCATTCTCTGGGACAACACTTATTTTACCATCAGCTGAGCGCTGAACTCTTACCAGTTCATCACCCTTAACATTGATAAAACGTATTTGCTGAAATTCTGAATGATTAGTCACAGACGCTAATAAAATCACAGTCAGCCGTTGACGCCATTCTTCCAATGTATCGCCACTAACGGGATCAACGCCATTGTTGGCCAGGGCTCTTAATATTGCGTGGTTTGGGGGGACATCGCGTAACGACAGTAGGTTTTGCTTTTGGTTTTCTACGGCGACTTCAATAGACCGTTTAAGTACCCTAGATTTACTTTGTTCCAATTTAAGGACGGTGGTCTCAGCCAGTTTTCTTGATTGCCAGCTACTGGTATAACTGATGAAAATTAACGCAATAGCTATCAGTCCACCTAATAAAAGTGCTGTTTTAGCCTGAAGTCCAAACGTAAAATTTTTTGTCAAAGTGAAAATCCTTTGTCACCCCTGATTACGCAGGAATGCTTTGCTGTATCGCCAGCATCGTATAACACACAATATAAGTGAAGCCGCAGACAAGCAAGGTTGAGTGTTTGGATAAATCAATACACTCTTTATCTGCATTATAGGATTGTTCTGAAGCCGCCCTATCGTTTTTTTGTAATAATAGACATAATTAAAAACATGGTCGTCATATTATCAATAAAACCATAGCGTCATTTCTCGGTGAGGTAATGGTGTTTTCCTTTTTATATGGAAACACCACCACAGAAAATAAACAAAGAAATAAACCTGTGTAAACGTGAAACTCCTTACACGTTTAGTTAGAAATACAACTTACATTGTCGGTATTGCTATTTATTTGCGCCCCAATCACCTCGTTTGCTCATTTATCTCTAAAAGACTAATCTCATTGACCCGCAGGCGGTTCCCATAACTCGACCTTATTTCCTTCCGGGTCAATAACCCAAGCAAACTTACCGTACTCAGAGTCATCAATCTTATCGAGTACATGACAGCCCTCAGCTTTAAGAACCGAAACCAACGCGTAAAGATCGTTTACACGGTAATTAATCATAAATGAGGCCTTACTTGGTGAGAATGTATCATCCGCTTGTGAACTAACAGACCAGATTGTCGTTCCATTAGTAGATTCACCATCCTCTGTGTTCCAAGAGAACGCAGTACCACCCCACGGTTGAACATCAACGCCTAGATGACGTTTGTACCAAGCGCGTAGTGCTGGCGCATCCTTTGCTTTGAAAAAAACTCCGCCAATGCCAGTAACGCGTTTCATGTAAACCCCCGATATCGTGGTTGATTGCCCTGCTCCCGTCGCCCCTGAAAAACCTGCTCACGAAATCACTTAAGCTGTTCAAACTGCTTTTGTTCCATTTACAAGCTTGAGAATTAACGCATTTGCTATAACTTATATACCACCAAAACCGCAAACGGTATAATTGAAGAATAAAAAGTATAGCGCTACCCCCTCAAAGCACTACCAACCACAGCCCTAACAACCTAGCACTAAAACCGTGTGGTTAGTGCTACATATTCCTCGTGGGCTAACAATAATGCTTGGTGGGTACCCTCACCTCTTACATGGCCGTTTTCCAGCCAAATCACTTTATCCATGTTTGTTAATAACGCGGGATCGTGGGTAATACACAATACAGTGCTGCGACCCATAGCTTGGATAATTGCCCGCATAACGGCGTGTTTAGACTGATTGTCTAGTCCTTCGGTGGGCTCATCCAACACCAAAATAGCAGGGTGACGTAATAACATTTGCGCTATGGCTAAACGGCGTGACTGACCTTGCGACACACGTCTACCTGCGCTACCCAAGCGAGTATTTAAGCCATTCGGTAATTCTTGTAACCAATCACCTAACTGAGCTTGATCGCAGGCTTTTTGCATTTGTTCAACACTTGCATTTGGCTCTGCGTAATGCAAATTATCAGCAATGGTGCCATCAAAAATATGATGCTGCTGGGCTAAAATCCCCATCAACTTGGTACGCTTCTCAAAGCTGAGTTCTTTTGCCACACATTGATTTTTCTGAGTGTTATTTAGGCCTTTTTCACTATTGAAAATAATATGGCCTTGTTGCTCAGGCCATAGTCCGCTGAGTAAATTCACCAATGTTGATTTACCACTACCACTTGGCCCAACTAAGGCAACTTTTTGCTTACTTTTAATCATAAAACTGACATTTTCAAGGGCATAACGGTTACTTGCTGAATCATTAGCAATGCCATTACTAACTGAACTATTGGTGCTGTGTGAATTCGCTGTTTGACTGTGCGTCAGTGCATCATTGGCGTATTGATAGCTCACCCCTTGCAAAGTGAGCCCGATAGCTTGTTCTGGTAAATCTAATTCAGTAAAATTTTCTGCTACGGAGAATTGCACGCCATCAGGTTCCTTGGCATTTTTAGCTAGCTCTTCCACCTGGCTTTGATCCAATTTGTCATGTAGCGCAAAAATGCGCCCCGCCGCACTTAATGCTACGGGCATTTGAATAAAGGCATTCGGTAAGGTTAGTACGGTTTCAAAACTGGCCAGCACGAATAGGCTTAGCATGGCCAAGTGCACATTTAGCAATTGGCCAGAATGAACTAAAGGCACCAGTAGAATAACACTAGCAACCATTGACAACTGCACCACAATCAAACTTAAACCATCACTATCGGCCAACGCTTTATGGCGTTTATCTAACAGTTCATTATAGTTTTTCTGTATATGGTTGCATTTCGCTAGTTGGTTGGCAGTTGCCTGATAGATGGCCAACTCGCGCTGACCTGTTAACATATCGGACAGGGCTTCTCGTAACTCGGCTGAGCGCTGAGTTTGCTGTGAAGCGGTACGTCTTAGCTTTTGGCTTAACAGTATAGGTAACCCGACTCCCACCAGCAAAATGCCACACAAACAGATCATCGCAACCGCAACGTTGAAGTCTGCAATAATCGCAATAACGATGGGCACACAGACCAATGCCACAAGCATAGGTAACAGAACATTGAGATAAAACTTGTCCAGCGCGTCTACATCATTTTGCATGCGATTGAATAAATCAGCACTGCGATTCATGGCTAAGTCTTTGTTATTAAGTTTGCTTAAGGTGGCAAATACATTAACGCGAATTTCACTTAATAATAAAAAAGTGGCGTTATGGGTAACTAAGCGCTCTCCGTAGCGCGAGACACTGCGCACTATGGCTAAAAAGCGAATAATACCGGCTGGGGTAAAATAATTCATTTGTACGCCTGCGATACCGGCTGCGGCCATGGATGCTAAAAACCAACCTGAAATCGCCAGTAAGCCAACATTAGCAAGAACTGTTAATACCGTTAGAAACACACCGAGCAACATAGATTTATAATGCGGCCGGCACAATTTTAATAAGCGCATAAAGTTAGTCATGACTATGCACCTTTTGTGAAACCGTCTTTTCGTCCCCGTTAGTTTCTGCGTTCGTTTTACCCATATCGCCACCGCTATTGAGCAATAACGTAAAAGGACCTGGCTGCTGGCTGATATCTTGGTAACTGCCTTGTTGTACTATCTTTCCGGCTTCAAGCACTACAACCTTATCTGCTTGTTGTAATGTTCCCAGGCGATGAGCAATAACCAGCACTAAATGCTGCTTGGCGTATTCGTTTATAGCCGATTGCACACTGTGTTCAGTTGCGCTATCAAGGTGAGCCGTCGGTTCGTCCAATACTAAGATAGCAGCTTGTTTAATAAAAGCTCTGGCGAGGGCGATGCGTTGCTTTTGTCCACCTGATAACCCTTCACCTTGCTCGCCCAATACGGTATCGAAGCCATTCGCTAGGGATTGTATGAACTCAAGGGCACCCGCTTGCTTAGCAGCCTGGTGAATTTGCGCTTCTGTGGCGTTAGGTTTTGCTAGGGTGATATTGTCTTTTATACTGGCGTAAAACAAGGTAGGTTGCTGGGGTATCCACGCGATGTGCTGTTGCCAAACAGGTATATCTTGCTTACAAAGCGGTTGATCGTTCAGCTTAATGCGCGATATTACCTGTGGATAAAAGCCCAATAAGCAATCAAATAAAGTACTTTTTCCTGCACCACTGGCACCAACAAACGCGATCAATCCCGTTGAGGGTAAGCTCAACACTATGTCGGTAATGCCCTCTTGACTATCAGGGTAAGTAAAACTCAGCCCTGAGACAGAAACACCATTAATTAAACGACTATTTTGAACAAACCTTGTGCTAAGCGCCGCGGTTTTTTCCTCTTCTTGCAGGAATTTTTCGTCGTCAGGATCAGTAGCGTTGACTCTCTCATCGGTTGGACTGTGCAATATGTCTAACATATCCCCAGCGGCACTTATTCCTTCTAGGCGAGCGTGATAATGGTTGCCTAACTTACGCAACGGTAAATAGAACTCCGGGGCTAACAGCAACACCACAAAGCCGGTTGCAAAGTCCAATGTGCCAAAAAACAATCTAAAACCAATCAACACAGCCACAAGAGCAACACTGATCGTTGCTAAAAATTCCAAGGCAAAAGACGAGAGAAATGCGACTTTCAATACGCTTAATGTCGCGTGGCGGAAATCATCAGAAATACGGGCAATTTGTTGCAATTCGCGCTTAGTGGCATCGAATAACTTTAACTGCGTTAAGCCACGAACCCGATCAAAAAAATAGTTGCCCAACATGGCTAATTGTTGCCATCTGGCTTGATTGAGCTGCTCCGCTTTCGAGCCAACCAAAATCATAAAAAATGGGATCAGCGGCGCGGTAAATAGAAAAATTAGACCCGCTTGCCAATCTGTGGGGAATATCACTACCAAAATAGCCAGTGGTACTAGCGCACTATAGGCCACGCTGGGCAGATAATTGGCATAATAGTCGTGCAAGGCTTCTACCCCGTCGTGCACAGTATTGAGCAGTGCCCCGTGTCCTTTTTTATCGGTGAAATGGGGTCCAAGCTGAGTGAGTTTTTGTAGTAAGTTGGCGCGCATAGCAGATTTAATATTGCGTGCAGCACGAGCACTAAAGCGTTGACTGAGGGCTAAAAACACGCCTCTGGTGATAACAATTATCCCTAAAAACCACAGAAAATGGCTCACTTCGCGGATATTCGCGTCTTCAAACATCACAAGATGAATAACTTGTGCCAAAAGATAGGCACTCGCAATCATCAATAAGGCATTAACGGTACCAAGGGCGATACTGAATTTAAGTAGACCCGCTGCGGGAGCGGATTCCCGTTTTAAAAAACCGCGCAACAACATTTGTTGTGCGCGGTCTGGACGGGGTTTAGTTGTCACGTTCTTTGCTGAGCTTGTCATACAACTCTTTCTGATCGTCCGCTACGCTGTCTTTATTTTGATGAAATTCGTACCACATCACGTTAATCACGCCAAGTGTACAGGCTAACAATACGCCTAAGATCCAAGCAAAATACCACATACATTTTCTCCTTAGGCTACATGTCCATGGATTAAATGGACATGGCCTACGTTGGTCAACAATAAGCGATTAATAGCTACCGTGAGTGTTATTTTCGATTTCTTTGACTGTAACTTTGCGCCACATTTTGACGTAGCACCAAGTGGTGTAAAACAAAATCAAAGGAATAAATATTGCCACTGCAACAAACATCACATTCAATGTCATATGACTGGAAACTGCATCCCACATGGTTAAGCTCACGTTAGGGTTATTGCTAGAGGGCATAACGAATGGGAACAAAGACACGCCCGCCGTCATAATAACACCCACCAACATGACACTTGACGATACCAAGCCTAAACCTGGTCTACCCATTTTCGAAAACAGCAGCGCAAGTGTTGCCATAGCAAAGCCTAAAGCAGGGAAAATAATGGTCAATGGCATCGCAGTGTAGTTATCTAACCAAGCACCCGGCGCAGTGGTCACCATTTTACCAATAGGATTAGCATAGCTTTGTGTATCCGGCATACTAACGATTTGATATCCATCCATATTAGCAACCCAAACACCCGCTGATGCAAACAGCAACATGAACACGATTAGTGCATAACGACCATATTGCCCAGAACGTTTTGCGACGTCACTATCGGTGCGCAGTTGCAACCACATACCTGCATGTCCCATCAACATCGTGATACTAATGAGACCGGCTAATAATCCAAACGGATTGAGTAAGCCAAAAAATGACCCTTGATAACTGGCGCGTAACAAATTATCGATGTTAAAAGGCACACCTAAAAATAAATTACCAAACGCGACACCGAATACTAATGCCGGGATCGCACTGCCACAAAATAGCGCCCAATCCCAATTATTACGCCAGCGATCAGTCTCTATTTTGCTGCGATAATCGAAGGCTAGCGGGCGAAAAAACAGCGCGAACAAGACCAACAACATGGCGAAGTAAAAACCTGAAAACGCTGCCGCATACACCATTGGCCAAGCGGCAAATAAGGCTCCACCTGCGGTAATAAACCACACTTGGTTACCGTCCCAGTGGGCGCCAATGGTGTTAATGACTGTTCTACGTTCACTGTCGGTTTTACCGACTAAGCGCAGTAGCATCGCTACACCCATATCCATACCATCGGTAATAGCGAAGCCAATCAGCAATATGCCTATAATCAGCCACCACAACAGTTTGAGGGTTTCGTAATCAAAGATCATGATTGTGCTCCTAGGTCATCACTGGTTTGCTGATTAATTTTTTCAAAGTGATACTTGTTCGTATGCAGCGAGCTTGGCCCGAGACGAATAAAGCGCAGCATTAACCAACTCATGACAATGGCCAAGCCCGTATAGAAGATAACGAAGCCGGCGATACTGATCAGTAGATCGTTAGTGGTCAGTGACGAAGTCGCTAAGAAGGTGGGTAAGATTTCTGATATTGCCCAAGGCTGTCTTCCATACTCTGCCACTACCCAGCCAAATTCGATGGCTATCCAAGGCAAAGGAATACTGAATACCGCGGTCCATAACAACCAGCGCTTCTGTTCGATAACGCGATGTGCGTTATAGTAGAACGCCAATACAAATACGATAAGCATAGCCACACCACAGGCCACCATAATCCTAAACGACCAAAACATCGGCCCTACTTGTGGAAACGAGTCTTTTACTGCTTGTTGAATTTGCGCTTCGGTGGCATCCACAACATTGGGGGTATAACGCTTAAGCAGTAAGCCATACCCTAAATCCGCTTTTAACGTATCAAAGGTAGCAATATTTTCTGGTGTGTCTTGACCACTTCTGAGTATCTCTAAATATTTATACGCCAACATACCATTACGAATGCGCTTTTCATGATTGATTTCTAAATCATTAATACCGGTAACTTGTTCGTCTAAAGAACGGGTAGCGATAATGCCCAACGCATAGGGTATTTTGATTGCAGCGTGTGTCACTTGTTCTTCTGAATCTGGGAAGCCAAATACCGTGAACGCAGCAGGCGCTTCTTCGGTATGCCACTCAGCCTCAATGGTCGCAAGTTTCACTTTTTGTACTTCGCCAACTTCGTAACCTGATTCATCACCGAGCAAAATAACACATAATATTGACGCTAAACCGAATCCACTGGCGACAGAGAATGAACGTTTCGCAAACGAAATATCACGCCCTTTTAAAATGTAATAGCTGCTGATACCCAGCACGAACATAGATGCGGCAACGTAACCGGCTGATACGGTATGAATAAACTTAACTTGAGCAACTGGGTTAAACACCAATTCTGCGAAACTGGTCATTTCCATACGCATGGTTTGATAATTAAACTCTGATCCCACTGGGTTTTGCATCCAACCATTGGCAATCAAAATCCATAATGCCGATAAGTTAGTCCCCACCGCCATCAAAAAGGTTACGCCTAAATGTTGTCTGCGGGTGAGTCGATCCCAACCTAAAAAGAACATGCCCACAAACGTAGACTCAAGGAAGAACGCCATCAGACCTTCTATCGCTAGCGGCGCACCAAACACATCACCAACATAGTGAGAGTAATAGGACCAGTTGGTACCAAATTCGAATTCCATGGTAAGACCGGTAGCCACGCCAATGGCGAAGTTAATACCGAACAACTTACCCCAAAACTTGGTCATATCTCGGTATATTTCACGGCCAGTCATCACATAAACTGTCTCCATGATAACCAGGATCCAAGTCATGCCCAGCGTCAACGGGACAAAAAGGAAATGGTACAGTACCGTGATCGCGAACTGTAATCTCGATAGATCCACAAAGGTTTCATCTATCATGTTAATGGCTCCTAGTAAGGTCGCATTTGCGACGCCAAACAAATCTAAAAATAGGTGATTAACACTCTACGCTTATGAAGTTTCAGTAATTACTGAAACTTTGTCAACTTTACTCCTTTCGCTCATTTTATGTCAACTGATAGCTTATATTTAATTTAGTTAATATACGGAAAATTTGACCTACGTCAGTAATAAAGAGTCTACCTAAGTTGATTATATTAAATCCTCTTACCTATACACCTAGTAAATTCATGCTTGGGTTTGTATATTGCTCGACACAGGGGTAAGACGTTACTGTAGTGGTCAACTAATTCCTGACGCTGAAGTTACAATTCGCCAAACATCCCCCTATACAGGTTTCATAGTGAAAACTGTTAAATACATACTAAACAGGAAGACGGATGGATTTGCACGCCTACTTTATTTTTTTAACCACCACCATCATAGTGTGCATGTCTCCGGGACCTGCTGTAATCACAATTGCTTCTCAGGGGGCTCGTCACGGAGCGAAAAAAGCCCTGTGCGGGGTAACCGGTGTAGCTAGTGCGAATGTGGTGTACTTTCTGTTATCTGCCACTGGCATAGCCTCACTGATAATCGCATCTAACTTACTGTTTTCGATCATTAAGTGGATTGGAGTGCTGTATTTACTTTACTTAGGCTTAAATGCATTATTTAGTAAAAGCGGCGGGTTGAGCATTAATAAAAAGGCACACTCAAGTGCTAAAGGTGTGGCGTTATTTAGCCAAGGTTTTATCGTTGAATTGGCTAACCCAAAAGCCTTGCTGTACTTTTTGGCATTACTGCCACAGTTTATTGACATTGAAAAACCCATAATAGGGCAACTGCTAATTATGGGCGCCTCCTGTTTATTGGTCGATTTGATGTCTTACACAATGTACGCTTATATTGGCCAAAAATTGTCCAATGGTTCGGTTAAGTCGTCGATTGTAAACGTAATCAATAAATCTGCCGGAGGTTTTTTACTCTTTGCTGGCATAAAAATGGCTTCGGTCAGCGCAAATATTTAGTCAGCGTCAAATTCATACCTCACTAAAACGCATTGGTTATAAACAAGGCCATTTCATCAATGCCCTACTGGGTGTTTAATTCCGTGATATGCCACAACTCGCCTGACGGTCCCCACAAATAAACGACCTTGCCCCAAGATTCGTGTTTAATTGGCTGATATTTAGTAGCCAAATCACCCATGCTTTCAATTTGCGCAAAAGCGGCATGTATATCTGGCACAATCAATTGCATCATAAGGTTTTCAGCGAATGCTTGTTGGCAACTATTCTGTAAAAAGAAGGTACATTCATCACAGGTAAATAGACATAATTGATCATTGACGGATTCTTTGCTAAAGCCTAACGCTTGGTAGAATTGTTGGGATAGCGCAAAATCTTTGCTCGGAATAAATAAACGAATATCAGTTGTGTGCATACTCTGACCTTTTCAATGATCTGCTGTTTAAATGTTACCTAAAAGCTTACTGTTGCATGCAATAGCAAGCAAGACTCTTTAAATAGCGTTAATCGGCGCAACGAGCACGACTTATCAAATATATAGAACAGATTTAAGATTTAATCTGTTATTTTCGGTTAACAGCTGCGCGGTATGCGTTTACATAACCTTTTGCATTTTCAGCCACTTGCGCCACCGTCATGCCAGCTTTATACAAACCTGAACCCAAGCCAAAGCCGCCAGCACCCACATCAATAAAGCCAGCAATAGTTTCGTTAGAAACTCCCCCAACGGGCAAAACAGGTATATTGTTAGGTAATACCACCATCATGCCTTTCAGGCCAGTTGCACCTAAGGTTTCTGCAGGGAATAATTTAATGCCGTCGGCGCCAGCATCAATAGCTTTAAAGGCTTCTGTAACCGTATAGAAACCGGGAATGCAGTACAGGCCTTGGGCTTTAGCACGGCGAATAACATCGGTATTCACATTAGGAGAGATAATGACTTTGCCACCTATAGCGTGCTGATCGACCTGTTCACAGTTCAATACGGTGCCCGCACCAATAATCAAATCATCACCAAATGTATAAACTAAACGCTTTATACTTTCATAGGGCTGAGGCGAATTAAGAGGTACCTCAATAATTCTGAAACCTTCTGTCTGCAATGTTCGAGCAACGTCAATCACTTCGTCTGGTGTAATACCACGTAAAATAGCGACCAGCGGTAACTGAGTCATCGCTGTTTGAAAAATATTTAAACTCATCATTAATCCTTAAAAATGAAAGGTTGAAAGCAGGCCCAGCGGCTAAATTGAGTTTGACCGAATCAGTTTTACACAAACTTACGCAGGGTTAAATTAACTGCACTGCTTTAGCAATACTTAACACGCCTTTACGTGACGCGGTCTCGGCATCAGTAAAACTCACTTCAAACGAAGTTTGGACGATAACCTTTTGATAAAGCGCATTTAATGCGGGGGCGCTAACAAGAATAATCGTTTAACTAAGATTGCTTTCACGGTCTTTTTTGCTGATTGACTAGCATGCATAGTCAGCATATCGAACAATTCACTGGCGATAAGCAGACCTGACAAATAACTCTGTACCCCAGATGCATGGAGCGTCTTATTCAAAAATTTGGAAAGGGCGCTAAAAAATTTATGTAGCAAACAACCCGGTGTTTTTGCCGTTTTATACCTGTATCAAATGCATCACTGTCAACGTTACCGCCATCACTCACATGCTGATACATTTTGTCTAAAATGCTGTATTTATCGAACTCAGCGGACATTTCACCTGTCATATAGGTACTAAAAGTCGTAATCAAATTAACCGTTAACGGTCGGCATTTATTAATTCTTAGGTTTGGCTGCTTGCTCAACAAAAGCGCACCAGAGTATATGATAAACTCAGCCTAAATTAGATGGGTTTAGAAGCATAGATATATTACTTAAATCAAGACATGATAATTATTCTATTGGGGGGTAGCGCTCTCATAGCTGGCAACTATCTTTTAGTTAAAATTTGCCACAAAGAAGCTCGGCAAGCTGTGATAAGTACCTTATTGTATGCCTTGTTCAATTTTCAGATATTTGTTTTTTCCGACGGTAATGTAATACAAAGGCAGGAAAATAGCCGTGATGAAATTGCTTGAAAAGCTGTTTTTCACGGTTAGTTTGTTCTGTGTTAATGTAGAACTTTCGGCTGGTACACCAGTCAATCCTTGCTTGAAGCGTCATGGTATCTTCAGAGATTGTTATCGTTTGAACATCTCCACGCTTTAGCGTGGCTATCTCGACATCATCTGCAAAGAGTTTGTAATCTCTTGTCATGTCGCCAAATTGTTTGGGTCGAAAAACCTGAATCTCCATATTTTACCTCGTGAATATACCCCGATCACAAACGAGCAAATTTTTAGCCTCGCTCTGACTGTTTTGTTATACATTATAATTTGAGCCATAAGAATGACTTTTGCAAAAACTGAACCCGATTGCCTAAAATACACTCCCCATGCGATACCACAATAACTTCGGGCTCCCAGCTCAAAATGATAGATAGTGACTTTCTAGCCTCATTTATCCCACCTATAAAACTTAAACTCCAATCAATCAGTGTTTTGCCATGGGGGGATAAAATGCCTGTCACTCTCGCTAATATTATTTGCCACCAATTGAATGAATCAGGCTTAAAGTTCTCAATAAGGTCAGCTAATATTAACGTTTTTGAGCTGGAGTGAGAAAATACAACCTCCTGTAAAGCTGGGCTACCTTTGAAAATTGTTTGATTGATTTCAGTCGATCACTCAGTTTCTGGATGCATTCCCAACTCTTTATCGAACGTTATATCACGCCTCTTTTTGACTAAACCCGGTGACGCGTAACAAATGGCCTTTGGAAACGCTTTTATCCAATCTGCTATAAAGAGGTGGTGTAATTTATTTGGAGAAACAAGGTATTTAACGTTACCTAGAGCCGATACCTCTCTGATAAGATCTTGAGATAATTTCAGTGATGAATGTATCCATATATCGCCACTTGCCATCTTAATTAAAGTCATTATGGTTGTATAAGGCATGCCAAAAAAAAGAACCGCTTCACCCTCAACAGTCCAAATGTTTTCTCCGATATTGTTTAGCACTTTAACTGCCTTTTTCATGACGCTCGTTTCTAATGAATCCCCTTATAAACTTAAGTAGAAACAATACACTAGTAAATTGAGTATCTCGGTAAGATCCTCTTGTTTAAGGACTCAGAAAATGTGTTTTTTTTGATTCAGGCTTATTACAGTGAAACCCTAGTTGTAGCACTAATTTGTCGCAAAGCTGGGCTTAAAGAACTTATTTTTAACCTACCTGTGAAATACAAGCTACATTGTACAGGTCCTTTCACTGAATTCTAAAAATTGTAATTAAGCGAAGGTACGCTTGCGAACCAACCCACTAATATAATTGGGAGTGCTCGAAGATATTGAACATTTTCGGCTATCAAACGCAAGCACGAAATGAATGTTGCCTTATATTCCTTGGCCAATCGACTTCAAGTGTAGACGAACTGCTTTAAACATTAGATATGAGGTGCATTTGATGCATGTGATTTTCATTAAAAAATTAAGAATAGACAATAATGGAACGAAATAACGTAATCGTATTGACCGGTTTAATTGGGTTATTAGCTGCGGTGTTAGTAGGTGCAGGTGAATTCCTATTACATTTTGATCCCCTGGCTAGATACTCTGAAGTGCATTACGATTTTATGCTTGCTACATCTGATTTACAGCAGACCATCGGGCATTTTTTAGGCGCTCTTGGCGCACCGCTTTACATTGTAGGGTGCTGGCATATCTACTTGATGCTTAAACCCGCCAATCAAAAACTCGCCTTTTTCGGTTTTTTAATTGGAGCCTATGGATTTATGTTAGGTGCTGATTGGATCAGCTCACGTGCCAGTATCGGTGCCTTGATCCATGCCAAAACGCAAGGTATGGACGTCGATCACCTCATAAATCTCTACCAAATCCGATATGAAAGTTTGCTCACCGTAGTGCGTATTACTACCCTGTTGAGCTCTGTTATCTTTATTTATTTAGCGGCCACAGGACGCTCACATTATCAAAAGTGGCATGCTTTTTTTAGCCCTATCGTGCTCCTGCTCTTGTCTTTTGTGGTGTACTTGATCAATCCCTCTATAGGTAAATATTTAATGCCAATCGCGCTAAATGTTGGATTTGGCTTATTCTTTATTCTGTCTTTAATACAAACAAAAAAACTAAGAGTGTCAGCATAGAGCTCAAGGAAACATATGAAAAAATTATTGCTTATACCCGTCACACTGATCGTCTTATTGATCATGGTTTTTATGGTCAAATTTACCTTAGATAAAAACAATCCATATGATGTTTCAACCAATGGACTCGCTATACCCGAGTTTGATTCTTATTTATTGGATTTTGATCAGAAACTCAGCAATGCCGAATCTTTACCATTTACCGCCAGTGCAATAATTGATATCGATAATGACGGTACCGAAGAGCTTTTCATTGGTGGCGGTCCTAACCAGAAAGATGCCCTATTCGGGTATATCAACGGTAAATTGGAACCACTAAATTCGGATATCATCAGCAAGCCAGACATGCAGGATGCTACCTTCGCTGCGATGGTTTTAGATGCAGACGGTAACGGTTTTTCTGATTTAGTCATCACCCGCACAACAGGTGTTTGGTTATATTCGAATCAAGATGGTAAGTTCAGCCCACAGAAACTTGACTTGCCCATTCAATCAGACACCACACCATTATCTGTAGCTATCGCAGATATTAATCGTGACGGACATTTTGACATGTACGTGGCCGGTTATATAAAAAAGGAATTGGTTGAAGGTCAAAACATTTTCAACAAAGAAGGTTATGGCGGCAGTAGCTTGATGTTGCTTAACAATGGCGATAATACCTTTACTGATATTACCGACTCGTCGGGACTAAAATATAAACACAATACCTTTATGGGAATTTTTGTTGATATGGATAACGATGGTTTGGAAGATTTAGTCGTCGCACACGATACTGGTCATGTCAAAACCTGGAAAAACGTCGGCGGCAATAAATTTACTGACGTTGCGAATCCAAATAGTGACGAATATAGCTATCCCATGGGGATTGCGGTTACCGATCTTGATGACGATGGTCTTGTTGATTTCTTTTTTTCCAACGTTGGAAGTACCCCACCAAGCTTTTTGGTAAAGGGCGATTTACGTGACGACCAAAAATTTAATCCCAAATGGATCATGTTCAAAAATAAAGGCGACTTTGAGTTTAACGATGTTGCGGCACAGGTCAAAATTGCCGACTACGAGTTTTCTTGGGGCGCAATATTCGAAGACTTCAATCTAGACGGACACGATGATCTAGTGGTGTCAGAAAACTACATTGGTTTCCCACCTCACAAGCTTTCTTTATTGAGATTACCTGGGCGGTTTTTGCTGCAAAATAATCAAGGCGAGTTTGCTGAAACCGGAGAGCAAAGCGGCGTAATTAATACGGGTTATAGCATTACCCCCATCACTGCCGACTTTAACAATGACGGATATCCTGATGTGGTACATGTGAATATTGCCGGGCAATCAAAAGCCTTTATCAATAAAGGCGGCGAGGCCAAATATCTGAAAGTAAAATTACCTGATACCGTTTATTCAATTGCTGCAAAGATTACTGTCACAAGAAGCGATGGCAAAATCCTTCGTCGTGACTATGTATTGGGCGAAGGACTTAATTCTGACCAATCTCATGTGCAAATTTTTGCTTTAGAAGATGCACGAGCTAGCGAAGTCAGTGTGCAATATATTAATGGTGAAAAATCAGTTCAAACAGGGAATTGGATTAATTCCACTGTTTCATTCTAATGTCTAAACGTCTAAACCAAGCACTCTATCTATCTCTAATGATATTAGTCATCTTTGGATTATGGGGTGCACTTCAAGTGTCTTTTGATACGTTAACAACTAAAGCCCCATGTCCTGACGTGGGCGGAGTTCCAATTTGTTATTTGGTCACAGTGGGTTATTTGTCAATGTTCTTAAGCGTGCTTTTTTCCGCTTCTAAACGGGCAAATAACTTGTTTTATCTGGGCTGGGGATTGGTTTTGATTATCGCATTGGTTGGGGTAATTACTGAAATCGTATTAGGAGATATATGCCCTGTCAATGAGCAAGGCATACCACTGTGCTACTTATCTCTCGCCCTATGCCTGCTGATTGTCAGTTTATATTTTATAAAGAGCAAACTTCAAAATCGTAAATAAATAAAAAGACCACCCACCAAGCCTATGTTCGCAACTCCGAAAATAACAAAGGAAATATGTAGACACCCATGAAATATGAAGACACCCATAATAAAAATGGTTAATTTTTAGGGCTGAACTACGCTTAATACGTGTTTCATTTTTCTCAGGTAGATGGACTATGCCTCAGCCTCGAAAAAGCCAAATCAGTTTAATCGATACGCCTTATTATCACTGTGTGTCACGCTGTGTTCGTCACTCGTATTTATGTGGAATAGATAAACATTCCGGGCAGAGCTATGAGCATCGTCGGGGTTGGGTAGAAGAGCGTTTATTGTTTTTATCTACGATATTTGCCATCGACATATGTGCTTATGCGGTTATGAATAATCACACTCATGTAGTGCTTTGTGTTAATAAAGCGTTGGCTGAGAATTGGAGTACCGATGAGGTGTTGAGGCGGTATCACAAACTCCATAAAGGCACTTTGCTCACACAGAAATATGTGAACGGCGATACGTTGAGCCAAGGGGAGCTAATCACGCTTGATGACACGGTAGAAATATACAGAAAACGTTTATATGAAATCAGTTGGTTTATGCGTGACTTAAACGAACGCATTGCCCGTGAAGCCAATAAAGAGGACGGTTGCACTGGTAGATTTTGGGAAGGACGATTTAAATCACAAGCACTGTTAGATGAAAGTGCTGTTTTAGCTTGTATGGCCTATGTAGATTTAAACCCCATTCGCGCAAGAATTGAAAAAACACCCGAGACATCAAAACACACTAGTATCCAAAAGCGTACTCAAGCTGTTAAAAATCAACAAGCCCAACCGAGCTCGTTAATGCCCTTTGCGGGAAATCCTCGTAAAAACATGCCAAAAGGTATCGCTTATTCACTCAAAGACTATTGTGAGCTCGTAGAGACTACCGGTCGCTGTATCCGCTATGATAAGGCGGGTTGTATCAATAATGATAAAAGCCCCATTCTAGAAAGACTGGGATTAGATAGCGCTCAATGGTTAACGTTAACGACTGAATTCGAAAAACACTTCTGCTACGCCGCAGGTGCTGAGCAAATGATGAGCGCCTTTAAACGTCATACCCATCATCAACGGTTACGCGGAATGACAAAAGCAAAAGAGCTGTTAACGCGCGCATAAATCTGTTTTACATAACAAATCTCATGCATAATATCTCACGACTTTTACCCGTGCATAAAATTCATATAATTCCTCTTCTCCTTTTTAAATCGCTCGATATTTCAACAAAAGCCCTCATCATTCGGATTAAAAGTATGGTTAATTTGTGTTAATGGAAGTTCTTGCGAATGGAAAAAAAGAGGACAATTTACGGAAACATTTTATGCGATTTTAAAGATGGGTGTCTTTGTAACTCTTATGCGATTTTAAAGATGGGTGTCTTTGTAACTCCTTGAGATGGTCACTCCAAAGGCATTAAAACCTGCCATGATTGAAAAGTTATCAAGCAATATCAATCAATTAATGGAGTGACCGAGATGAAATGTAACCTAGTTAGCATTGATTTAGCAAAGAATGTGTTCCAGTTATGCGCCTTAGATGAGCAAAACAATGTGATATTCAATAAACAAATAAGAAGAGATAAGTTGCTCCATGAGTTGCGCCAAATAGAGCCGACCTTAGTTGTGATGGAAGCTTGTTATTCAGCTAACCCTTGGGGTCGTAGGTTCAAGGCGCTAGGCCATACGGTAAAATGCATTCCTGCTCATGTGGTTAAGCCTTTTGTGCGGGGCAATAAAAATGATGCCAACGATGCGCTAGCGATTGCCGAAGCCGCACGGCGACCCAATGTGCGTTTTGTTGAAATAAAATCTGTTGAGCAACAAGACGTTCAGTCGCTACAGCGTATCCGTGAACGATTACTCAAGAATAGAATTGGAGATAGTAATCAACTCAGAGGACTACTAGCTGAATACGGTATTGTCTTACCCGTTAAACACGGTGCGCTTAAAAAGTATGTGCCGGATATCCTAGAAGATGCTGAGAATGAATTGAGTATTACGGCCAGGCATTTCATTGAGCGTTTACATAACAATGTACAGGCGTTAACGACGCAAATAGAAGAAGTGGATGGAATATTAATTTCACTACTCAAAGATAATAAGGCTTATCAACGTATATTAAACGTGCCTGGTGTCGGGGCTAAAGTGGCTGCGACATTCTTAGCCAGCGTGAACGATATCCACGTCTTTAAAAATGGTCGGCAATTTGCTGCCTGGATTGGTTTAACCCCTGCACAGTATGCCAGTGGGGATAAATCACGCATGGGAGGTATCACCAAACGGGGCAACCAAAGCTTACGTAAAATGTTAATTTTGGGCGCTCGGGCGGTATTGAATTGGTGCGACAAAACAAATGACAACCTGAGACGCTGGGCACAACATATCAAAAAACGCATGCATGGCTGTAAAGCTGTAGTGGCATTGGCGAATAAACTGGCAAGAATTATTTGGGTAGTCATGGCAAAAGAAGTCGAATTTGACGTCAAAAAAGCATGTGCATAACACGCAACACACATAGTAAACATAACAGTACTAAGCGGTAAAAAGCATTGATGATTTAAACGGTTATGTCTTATTTGGAACCTCAGCAAGACAACTGCCTTCGAGGCAATATGGGTGCAAAGGCTTATAAGACTTCAATTGAAACTCATGAGGGCACGGCGAGTATGAATATCGCCATAAAGATGCCGGATATATGTCACAAGACCGTATTTCATTTTATGCAAAAGCTGTTTGGAAAAGGCCAATTATGACAACGTAACGCTTAAACGTTTGTGAAAGAAAAACGAAAACCTGTTGATAACACGGGAGTGACCATATATGTCTTTGTAACTCTCTTTGTAACTCCGGAATTTTCTTGTTATCGCAGATAAAAGCACTAATACGTAGGCGGTGCAATTTTGAAGGGATAGAATATCAGCCGCTAAGTATAATGCAGCGATACTCAAGATTACGTTGCGTTCTTACTAGGTATGCCAGTAAACGTTGGCAATTTTGGCAATTTCTTGCTTTAAAGCAGCAGTAAGCGCAGACCACGGCATGATCTGCGCGTACTATTAATGCCGGAAGTCTGACATCAGTGCGGGTATGCCTGGCAGCATGCCGACCATTGCCATTACCAGTGTGAGTAATACAAACATGACCACAGGAATGATCCAGCGGCTCATATGGGTTAACTCAGCACTTCGTTTTTTACAGCCAATAAGGCCCAGGTTATCCAGCAACATAGTAAGAGACCAACCAAACGCGGGGTTAACCAAGGTTGAGGCGAACACCACAATGGCTGCTGATTGAGTGGTTTTACCTTCACGGGTCATTTCCATACCTGCTTCAAGCAATGGAATAAACACCCCCACGATTAATGCCACACATAATACGGGCTGCCAAATCGCTAAATCCATGGGGTAACCCCACACCCCGGCGATAATACAAAATAATGCAGTTAATATAGCGCCAGCGGGAATTGGCCGTTTCGCAATGGCGGCCGGTACGATATAGGTCCCCCACGAAGACGCGAAATTCGAGCCACCTAAAATAGAGCCAAAGGTCTGCCTGACCGATGCGCTGAGCATCGTATCGTCAATGTTCATTTGCACTTTTTCTGTCCGCTCTGGATAGCTTATTTTTTGAAATACTTGGTGACCTAAGAAGTCTGGCGACCACATGGCTACGGCGAGTACGGCAAACGGTAATACAACCACGAAACTTTCAAGGGTAGGCATACCTAGCATCCATCCAGTATTTTCGCCCCACCAATACATAGGATTGACATTAGGCAAGCCAGGGGCTGTTTTAAATTCAAACGGCGCCCCTAATGAAAACGCGGTCACCCCACCTATTAGGCAACTTAGTGGTACTGCTAACCAACGTTTTTTGAAGTGTTCTAGCAATGCATATAATAAAATAGTGGCCAGAATGACAATAAATGCAATATGGGTCATTTGAATGTCTTCTGCCCAAGAAAATAGTTTCTTCACTTGAGAAATAGTGCCGATAAAGCCGAGGTACAGTAGCAGCCCCCCACACACACCTTTACTGGTGAGTCGAGCCAGTAAACTTCCCCCTTTACTCAGCGCGAGAATTAAGCCGAACGCCCCAATGAGTAACCCAAACGCCATAGGGTGACCGCCTGCTGCAACAACAATTGGAATTAACGGGATAAGCGGTCCGTGCGTACCTGCTAAATTGGCAGTCGGTAAGATAAAGCCCGAAAATATCAGAATGAAAACAGCAACAATGAATAATTCATAGCGCACATTCTCTAAAACAAAACCGTCGCTTAAGCCTAATGTTCCGGCAAACGTACCCGCAATCGCACTAACCATAACGACTTTGCCGATAGTGCCTGCTAATGCGGGGATCGTATCTTCAAATTCGAAGCGATAATCTCGAAAGGGTAAATTAGGCCGCCAGCGCTTTGGCTGCATAATTTGCAGTTCATGCTCGAGGTACTCGTCTCTGGTGTCGAACTCAGAACTGGGTTTATGCAGATTTTCATAGCTATCAGAAATGGGCTGCGGGTCCTCTGTCTGTGCGGCTTCGGGACTATTGTCATACTGCGACGTGGTATTCATAATATTTCCTAACGCATAGTGATTTGCTCAAAATAAAAATAAACGCTTTGTTTGAAGCAAATGAATGTCGATGCGGCAGGGTAAGTCAGCCATTGGCAAATGGCGATTAGGCAAAAGGTCTTATACGACCAGGTACAAGGGTGTATTTATGCACCTGAGAACGTTAAAGAAGACGATAACTATTATTAGAACATCAAAATAGAATGAATAATTATCATTAAAATCAATAATTTAAAACGAAACTCTAATTTACTGCATTCAATTAAAAGTAAGATTACCTCATGCTAGTCTAGACAAATAAGTTAACCATAAGACTTTGGTCTTATGGTTAACTTATGGTTAACTTATGGGCTATTGCAGCGGCATTTAATCCCGCAAAAGGCCGCTAACTAATACCTTTTTTATAAATATCAATAAGACACTCGCCAATGATCTTAAACGGCTTAATATCCACCATCATCTTTTCAAATTCGGTGCTTATTGAGCGCAGAACACACCAAACAAAATGAAGTGAGTTATGAATAGAATTTTCAAGATAATCTTACGTCCAAGCGCTATCTTTACGAGCTTACCAGTCTAATAGTAGACAAATCCACTAGCGATCAAAACCCTCTCTAGGCGTAGCCCAGTAATGGATCATAAAGGTAATTCGAGATGAAATGCAATCCGAGGCAAAGAATATGTTCGTTCTCGCAGCTCAAATTATTCTCACTGGCATTTTTACTCGATTTTACTTAATCACGCTCATGAGGTTGATTGATTTCATGATGTTGGGCAGCCATTTTGATCACTTGGTTATCAAGCTTTTCTATGATGCGCATTAAATTACGGTACTCGTTCGTATCGAGTACACCTAATAATTCTTCCTCCCACGCTAGGGCTTTTGGGGAAATAGTCCGGTATTGAGCGTGCCCTGCTTCGGTTAACGATAAATAAGCGGCGCGATTATCTTTCGGGTCTGTTTCGCGCAGCAACAAAGCTTTATCTTCAAGCTGTTTAACCGCTCGCGACACTTTAGATTTATCCATCAAGGTCAGCTCAGCAATATCTTTTGCATTGAGTTTTCCATATTCCCCCAGACAAGCCAATAAACGCCAATCAGGAATAGCCAGCTTAAATTCCCCTCGATATGTCTGTGAAAATGCATTGCTAATGCGCGTGGCTAAATTGACCATTCGATAAGGTACAAACAGTTTAAGTAAAATCATTTTAAACGCCGTATAGAGTCATGGTTGTCTCGCGCGTTGTTGCGCACAATTCGATTAGGTTCTGGGGCATAAAGCTTACACTTCAAAGCACCACCACGCCACAATCACTTAATCTCAAGTAAGAGCAGTTAAAGAAATCTTTACGATAAAAGGCATTAGAAAATCGCTAAATAGTCTTATATAAGCACGATAAACTTGCATAAATGATATACAAGCTTATAAATTAATCTCATATGAGAATAATACCTATAAGTAAATTGTTGCTGCTTTAGCTTTACCCGTAGGTGATTAAGAGGTGCGTATGGCGAACGATGTGTCAATAAATAAGCTGTATGGGTTTAATAATGAACACCAAACAGAGGCTTTGCCTGGCGCGTTGCCTATCGGACAATTCAGTCCACAGCGTTGCCCTTATGGGCTATATGCAGAGCAATTTAGTACCAGTGCTTTTACGCGGCCACGGCATCAAAACCGCCGTACTTGGACCTATCGCATTCGCCCGTCGATTGCCATGGGCGACTTTAGTAAAATAGATAAAGGCCATGTACGTTCAGGGCCCATCACTGATGCAGACTGCCCGCCCAACGTGATGCGCTGGAACGCCCTTCCCTTGCCCATGGAGCCCACCGACTTTATCGATGGTTTGACAACGGTTGCAGCAAACGGGGATGTTCGCGCCCAAACAGGCATTGGCATTCATATCTATGTGGCGAATAAAACTATGGGCTCTCGGTCATTTTATTCTGCCGACGGCGAGTTGCTCTTTATCCCGCAACTTGGGGCGTTTAGCGCCATAACTGAAATGGGTAAGCTACATATAAAGCCCGGGCAGATCCTCGTTATCCCCCGAGGTATAAAATTTAAAATAGAACCCACAGATGGGCCCATTCGCGGCTACATCTGTGAAAACTATGGCAGCCCAATGGAGCTAGCTGAGCGCGGGCCTGCCGGAGCTAATGGCTTTGCAAATCAAAGAGATTTTGAGTATCCCCACGCGCGCTTTGAAGACACCGAGGGGCAGCACCAAGTCATTGCAAAGTTTTGTGGCGAGTTTTATCAGGCAACACAAAATTATAGCCCATTTGATGTGGTGGCATGGGTAGGCAATAGTGCTCCTTATAAATACGACCTATCCCGTTTTAATGTGCTCGGCACTGTGAGCTTCGACCATCCTGACCCATCAATTTTCACCGTACTGTCCTCGCCTAGCCCAGATACTGGTGTAGCAAATGTAGACTTTGTTATTTTTCCGCCGCGCTGGATGGTAGCCGAAAATACCTTTCGGCCCCCTTGGTATCACAGAAACGTAATGAGTGAGTTTATGGGTTTAATTGAAGGCACTTATGACGCCAAAGAAAAAGGCTTTTCCCCCGGCGGCTTCAGCCTGCACAACTGCATGACGCCTCACGGCCCGGAAGCAGACGTATTTGATAAAGCAACCCACGGCGAACTTAAGCCTCAGCGTTATGAAAATACCATGGCTTTTATGCTGGAGTCTCGTTACGTCATTGGGCCTACAAAATTTGCACTTAATGCCCTTCAGCGCCAGAAGAATTACTTGGACTGTTGGGGCGACCTTAAAAAACATTTTAACGGCCAGCCATAGTCGCCGGCCCGCTATTAAGGAATTAATAAGATGACATTGATAAACGCAACACATGATCCTGCCCGCAAAAGCTGGGTGAGCTCGGCTAATGGCCATTCGCAATTTCCGATTCAAAATTTACCGTTCGCAATTTTTCGTGAAACGGGATCTAACGGCACTTGGCGCGGCGGTGTTGCCATTGGCGAAAAGATACTCGATATGGCAAAAGTCGCGAAACTCAATATATTAAACGGCGATGCCCAGACAGCGGCACAAGCTGCAGCGCAGACGAGTTTAAATACCTTAATGGGCTTGGGCCTTAAGGCAAATTCAGCCTTGCGATCTGCGTTGTCAAATATGTTAAGCGAAGGGTCTACAAACCAACGTGTACTTGAAAATTGCCTAGTTGCACAACGCTGCGTTGAATATGCCATGCCTTGTCAGGTAACAGATTACACCGACTTTTATACGTCGATTCACCATGCAACCGCAGTCGGTAGTTTGTTTCGTCCAGACAACCCTTTGTTACCTAACTATAAATGGGTACCGATCGGCTATCACGGACGCTCGTCAAGCATAGGCGTTTCTGGTCAAACCTTCCCGCGTCCTGTGGGGCAAACTAAAAAACCTGATGCCAGCACACCAGATTTTGGCCCCTGTGAACGACTGGACTACGAATTAGAAATGGGCGTGTTTATCGGCCAAGGCACACAACTTGGACAACGCATTGATATTAGTGCTGCGCAAGAGCATATTTTCGGCATGTGTATTTTAAATGATTGGTCTGCGCGCGATATTCAAGCCTGGGAATACCAACCATTAGGGCCATTTCTAGCAAAAAACTTCGCTTCAACTATTTCCCCTTGGGTGGTAACCAACGAAGCGCTTGCGCCATTTAGAGAAGCATTTACCCGCCCTGAGAGCGACCCGCAACCCCTTGAATACTTAACCAGCGAAAGCAACACCCAAGCAGGTAATTTAAATATTGAATTGAGCTGCTTTATTCAGACCGAAGCGATGCGCAGTGCTAAGCAAGCACCGCAGCTATTGTCTGAATCAAACTTTAAGCATGCCTACTGGACTCCAGCACAGTTAGTCACCCACCACAGTGTCAATGGCTGCCCCATGACCCCAGGTGATTTGTTAGGCTCGGGCACCCAATCTGGTCCAGAAGCCGATGAAGCCGGCTCGCTACTGGAGCTCAGCCAAGGTGGTAAAAAATCACTGACACTGGACAACGGCGAGACTCGCACATTCTTACAAGACGGCGACGCCATTATCATGCGCGCCCACTGCAGTCGCGAAGGCGCGGCTACCATAGGTTTCGGAGAGGTAGTAGGTACCTTACTACCAGCCGTATTATGAAGCTATACAGCTACTTTCGCTCTTCTGCCGCATACAGAGTAAGAATTGCCCTTAACCTGAAAAAAATAGAGCATGAATTAGTGACGGTTAACTTACTGAAAAGCGAACAACTGTCGGCAGATTATAATGCTTTGCAGCCTCAGGGCTTAGTGCCCTGCCTGCAAATTGATAGTGGTGAAGTGATCATTCAGTCTGGGGCAATTTTGGCTTATATTGAGGCGTTATATCCTCAATATCCATTGATGCCAGAAGATCTATTGGCAGCCGTCAACGTCCGTAGCCTAGTGGATATGATTGCCTGTGATATTCACCCCGTGAACAATCTGCGGATCTTAAAATATCTGAGCAACGATCTAGCCGTTGATGATAAGCAAAAAAAAGCGTGGTATCGCCACTGGATCGAACAAGGTTTTTCCGCCATCGAACAACAACTTGCAAAGTACCAAGATAGATCCACAAACACCTTGAGTTACGCCATGGACCAAGCAGTGACTATGGTTGATCTCTATTTGGTGCCGCAAGTATACAATGCGCTGAGGTTTGAGGTCGATATGCAAGCCTACCCCAATATTATGCGTGCCTATGATGCCTGCAATAAACTCGATGCCTTTATTCAAGCTGCACCGCAAAATCAGCCCGACAGCACCCTTTAGTTCAGGCGAAATCGCGTCGTTTACACAACACGTAAACAAAAATGGCTGTTAGCTCAAATACCGTCGATAAGCATTAACGATGCCTTAGCATTATCCATAAAGCCTAACGAGTTTGTGGCAATATAAGAAGCGTGTCAGAAGATACTGACTTTGCGCTAACGGTTTCATTTGCACTAAGTTTTAATACGCCAACGCAACAAAAAGCAACCGATAATAACGAATTGGAGCGCCTCAAGGTCAGACATCAAAAACAGCCCTATAGCGGTGATGTTCCACTTAAATCGTCCCCCCAAGCTGTTAGCTTGGTTTCCGATGTATTATTACAAGACGCAGGCATAGTTGATTTTCGGAACGCGCTAGCGTTTGCTAGCTGCATCGTTCGTCAAAATTCATTTGGTGATATGTACGATAGCCTCTTTATACGCGGCTTTGCTGGTGACGAAAACTTACCTTCAGGCTAAAACCATCGATCCTAATTATGTCTTGTTTTCCTGCATACACCCTTGCGCGAACCTTTGCTTCAATGCACATAAATGAACAAATAAAATTGATCTTCGATATAGACAATTTATTCGATGAAGAATACTACGTTAGTTCTTACTCAGCGGTATGGACAATACCTGGCTCGCCACGCAATTACCGCATCAGTGTTAGTTATCAATTTTGAGAATAAACAGTTTACAATATAAAGGCTTAGTAAATAAAATTGAGGTGCAGTGCAGATGACAATTAATATTCTTTTTCGTGGTCCCCAAGAGCGCAATGATTGTTGGCAAGCGTTATTTGCTGACGCCCTGCCCGATGTTGCATGGCATCATTGGCCAAAAATAACAGACAAAGCAGCCATAGAGTTAATGATTGTCTGGAAACTGCCCCGTGATTACCAACAAGATTATCCCAACCTGAAAGCCATATTTTCAGTCGGGGCTGGCGTTGATCAACTCGACCTCGCCACTGTACCAGAGCATATTCAGGTAATACGTATGCTTGACCCTGGCATTGCAAAAGGCATGAGTGAATTTATTGCCATGCACGTGTTGAATATTCACCGAGATACCTTCGCTTATATCAACGCCAATAAATCGGCCACTTGGCAGCAAATCCCTACAATCGAGAATCAACAGCGTCGTGTGGGTATCTTTGGTTTAGGTCATTTAGGTCAAGTCGCCGCAGAAAGCCTTTTACAGCTAGGCTTTAGTGTAAATGGTTGGAGCCGCAGTGCTAAGAAAATAAGCAACGTGAACTGTTTTCATAGTGACGATCGCTTGCACACTTTTTTGTCTCAGAGCGATATTTTGGTCTGCCTACTACCCCTTACCGATCAGACACGAGGCATACTCAATCATGAAACACTCAGCCAATTACCCAAAGGCGCCAGCGTCATAAACGTAGGACGTGGTGAACAATTAGTGGCCCAAGACTTATTGGCGCTGCTCGATGAACAGCACCTTGAGTACGCTGTGCTAGATGTTTTCGACATCGAACCTTTACCTGAAGCGCACTCGTTTTGGCAACATCCACGTGTGCTCGTTACGCCACATATCGCTGCCATAACGCAAAACGATAGCGCAGGCAAAATGCTAGTTGAAAATGTACAACGCTATCTCGATCAACAGCCGATGCGTGGCATTGTTGATCGCTCATTGGGTTATTGAACAGTGCATTAAATATACTACCGCACGTACTAGGAGTTGCTAAATCAACTTAGGCTCTGCGCAATGTGCAGATGAGTTGCATACGCCGAAAAAGCGTATCGCTTCGATCGATATTTTACAGGGTTTGGTAATGTTATTAATGTTGGTAGAGCATGTGCGTGAGCGTATGTTCTATCACCAGAATGTTACCGATCCAATGGTCTTAGACACCACCAGTACTGAGCTTTTTTCACCCGAATGACCGCTCATCTGTGCGCACCCGTATTCGTTTTCTTAATAGGTTTATCAGCTTAGTTGTACGCCCATCCTCATAACAAGGCCACACGCTCTGCCAGCGGCTTCTTGTTTAAACCAGGGCTGTTTATTATTGTTATTGAAGTCACCTTGATTAATTTTTCTTGGTTCGGCAACTATGACGTCTTGTACTTACAGTTTATGTGGGCCATCGGATTTAGCATGGTCATTTTATCCGCCATGGTAAAAGTGAACTACTGGTTGATTGACGCGCTTGGTTTGCTTATTGTATTTGGCCCCAATGCCCTTGCATTTGTAAATTTCACACCGGACGAAACAGCTTATACCCTATGGACTATTTTCCATGACCGAGGCTGGTTAATTACTGATGGTGCCGTCAGAATCAAAGCGTTATCCCCTGAATTGCCTTGGATTGGAGTGATTTTCCTAGGTTACTTCGCCGGTCCAATATACGCTCGAACGATGCTGGCGATAAAATGTTAAAAAATACTGTTACTCGGTGGCTTATGCGCTTTGATACTATTTTTGATCTTACGTGGTTTTAACGTCTATGGAGAAACCTTGCCGTGGCAAGCCGGGAGTACCTTGGTCGAGAGCCTAAAATCGTTTATTAATTACACAAAAGTAACCGCCGTCACTCGATTATAGACTGCTCACATTGGGCCTTGCCTGGTTGCTGCTATGCGCATTAGAAAACGTTGATAACAAAATAAGCAAAATAGTTGAGCGTTTTGGTTCGTCACCAATGTTTTTCTTTATTGTGCACTTGTATCGGTTGTCAGTTTTATATCGAATATTGTCCGCGCAATTTGGCACCAATCAAGGGGACGAATTTGCTGTTAATCACGTTTGGCAAGTATGGGCCATCGCTGCACTTTTAGCCTTAGTCCGTTACTATCCCACCATGGTCTTCTCGCGCTTTAAAAAACGCTCAACCATGCCTTGGGTGAAGTACCTATAGGCTAAAGCGATATCGTACGTAATGTTGCTCTTATCCGCATCGTCTGGGGCCATTTATTCCAGACGGTGATCTTGCGGCTGAATAGGTTCTGGTAGCACTTTCTCACCCAAAATATCCAGTAAGTTAATTTCAATCGTTCGGGAAATAGCATGCAAAGGTAAATGGTTTGCAGAAAGACCAAAGGGCTGTGCCAACTCTTCACTTAACGCATCTAAGCCAAAGAAGGTGTAAGCGATAATAGCGCTAAATAAAGGCGTAACTAATCCTTGTGATGCCACAATACCAAAGGGCAAAATAAAACAATATAAATAGGCTGTACGCTGAACGAGTAACATATACGCAAACGGTAGCGGGGTATTTTGAATACGCTCACAAGATGCCTGCACGTCGGCCAAAGCCGTAATCTGTTTATTCAAACTGGCCAATAAAATGTCTGAAAATAAATTTTTTCGTCGGCAATCTGCCAATTTTTGTCCAATCAAGCGCAATATGGCATCAGGCAAGCTATTCGCTCTTTGCAAAAATAGTGCATCATCTTGTGTTACATACTTTTCAATATCAGGCCAAGGGTCTGACTGACGTAATTCATGGCGTAGTGCATGGCCAAATGCGATGATCAGATTTATTGCATAACGTTGTGCAAATGCGCCTTCTTCATCATTACCATCAATATACGTCACCAACTGTCGGGACAAACTGCGCGATGCCACAATTAAATGCCCCCATTGCTTTCGCGCTTCCCACCAGCGGTCATAACTAGCGTTATTTCTAAAACCAAGAAATAACGATAATGCCACACCGAATAATGCCACTGGAGCCAAAGTAAAGTGTGGAAAAACAGCGGGATAATAATACTGGGTAAAAGCAACGCCAATGCCTAACAGCGTGATAAAAATTATTTTGCCATAAATTAGCGGCAAAACTGATCCACGTAGAATGAAAAATAATCTAAATGAATGAGGAGTATCGCGAATAATCATAAGTACCTCAATCCTGAAATTAAGCTCAGTATTATAAAGCTAAAAGTGGGATCCGTTTGTTAATAAATTGAGTAATAAATAATGTATACAAAACGTTGTGGCACGCAAGGAGTTAGCCTGTTAATAGTTAAAGTTCTTAGGCTGCCCTAGATACTAGATACTGCCATTTTCAGTCATAGCTAGGTGATAAAAGGCTTAGGCAAAAAGTCCCAGTCATCCCGACATTATCTCCTCGCGCTTTCGATGTTTCCTCTCAGATAGATGGAAGCAGCGCAGGTTGGGTGAGTTTTGTGGTCTGAATACAGGCGATAACCTAATTTTAGTAGCGCTACAGTAATAGATTTTATTTTGAACTAGATTTACCCTAGTTGCATTGAAATATGCGTAACTGAAAAACTTGAACGAAGTTCCCTTGTCACTGGGTCTGATATATATCTGCCTTAAAGAAACCAACAAGATAGTGAGCAATAATGGAAAAAAAATTAAAAGAAATCGCCATATGGACTGCTATAGCGATACTAGTCGTCAGTTTATTCTGGCTTTCTGCATTATGGTTATTCGTGCTGCTTATCCCGCTCGTGGCGCTAGCCTACTCTGACTACAATCAAACCAGCCACAGTATATTACGCAACTATCCGATAGTCGGTCATGGCCGCTGGATAATGGAACGCTTGAGGCCGTTCGTTCGTCAGTATTTTTTCGAATCAGAAACGGACGGCAAGCCTATTAGCAGAATGTTCAGATCATTGATTTACCAGCGCGCAAAAGGAAGTTTAGATTCAAATCCTTATGGCACAAAGATCGATACCCAACGCGTAGGCTACGAGTGGATAGGCCATTCAATGGCAGCTAAGCATCACGACAGCGATCGTCCCGCTCCTCGTATTATGGTTGGTGGACCTGATTGCACGCAGCCTTACGAGGCTAGCTTTTTTAATATCTCCGCGATGAGCTTCGGTGCCTTAAGTGACAACGCCATACGTGCTTTAAATAAAGGGGCTTCAATTGGCGGCTTTTATCACAACACAGGTGAAGGTAGCGTTAGCGACTACCATCTAGAAAATGGCGGAGATATAGTATGGCAAATCGGAACAGGCTATTTTGGTTGTCGTGACAAAGAAGGTAAATTTGATCCTGAGGCCTTTCAAAAAATTGCGCAAAATGATGTCATTAAAATGATTGAGATAAAACTCAGTCAAGGGGCGAAGCCTGGTCATGGCGGCTTGTTACCAGCCGATAAAAACACCAACGAAATAGCCCGTATTCGTCTTGTCGAGCCCGGTACCCAAGTCGACTCGCCACCTTCACACAGTGCATTTGATACTCCCCTTGAAATGATGCAATTCATCAAACAGTTACGTGAGCTATCTGACGGTAAGCCCGTAGGGTTTAAATTATGTATCGGTCGTGCCAGCGAATTTGTGGCCGTGTGTAAAGCGATGCTCGAAACAGGCATAAAACCAGATTTTATTACCGTTGACGGTGGCGAAGGTGGCACTGGCGCAGCACCGCTAGAGTTTTCCAACTCAGTAGGTATGCCATTGCGTGAAGCACTGTCATTTGTTTGTGATGTGCTCGTTGGCTTTGATCTTAAAAAAGACATACGTGTTATTGCCAGTGGCAAAACCTTTAGCGGTTTTCATTTAGTGAAGAATTTAGCCCTTGGGGCCGATATGTGTAACAGCGCTCGGGGCATGATGGTCGCTCTTGGATGCGTGCAATCATTAGAGTGCAATACCAATAAATGCCCTACAGGTATCGCTACCCAAGATCCTAAGTTAACCCGAGGCTTAGTGGTACCCGATAAAGCTGAGCGCGTAGCGCGCTATCATAAAGCCACGGTCAATTCAGCATTAGAGATCATTGCTTCAGCAGGACTACGTGACACGTCCGATTTAAATCGCTCACATATATTCCGCCGAGTTAGCGAAACAGAAGTTCGCCGTTTCGATGAGATTTACGCCAGTCCAGTTCCGGGTAGCTTCTTTCACGAAGATACCCCAACCAAATTTGCTCAAGCACTAGCTGAGTCTTGTGCAGAAAGTTTTTTGCCGAAACATTTTGTCGCTGAAACAGATGAGGGTTTAAAAGAGGTGAGTTAATCTTTCTTATGATTAACGTGCGTTACAGATAATAAAAAAGAGAGCAATGCTCTCTTTTTTATTATCTCAAATCAACTGGCAACTCTTTTTGTGCAAGCTATAACGCCTTTTTCGTTGGCATCACAACGTTAGCAAAGATTAAACCAGCAATCAGTGACATAAATATCAAAAAGGTTTCTTGGCCGATATGTTCTGCTTGCACGAAGTCTTGCCCTGATACGAAAGAGTTTAAACCAATATAAGTTTTTGAACCTGGCACCAGCACAATTAAGCCTTGCATGCTCACCAACGACGCTGGTGCGTTAGCAATACGGGTGAATAAATTTGCGTAAACGCCCAGTGCAAATGCACCTACAAAGGTGCTTAAGCCTTGCTCAAAATAAGCCGAGCTCCACACTGTTGCACCATAACCAATAAAGCCTGATAACAACGCCCACGGGATATGCTTTACTCTGGTTCTGAATATCACTACTAGGGCCAAACAGAGCATAAATATAGCGAACCAACGCGTCCATTCTGGTAATGAATAGGCAACCTGTGATTCATTCGCCCCGAACAAACCAAAGCCAATGCTGATCCCTAGAAATGCGCCAAAATACAATTTGAATAATTGCATGACCGCATCCATTATCCGAGCCGTACCTGACACCAAATTACGTGAAGATAATTCAGCTAACCCCATGGTTAACGCCAAACCCGGCACTAAAATAATAACCGATGAAAGCACCACCAGCGGAATATTAATCCCATGATCAAAGTAAAAGCTGATAGCACAGGCCACCAACCCCGCGATAAGTGATGCAGCGGGCTCTAACATCAACGTGACGCGTTTTGATATTTGCGACCACAAGACTAAAAAGTACACTATCAAACCGATTAGGGCGGTCCATAGTATTTCCTGCCAACTCGCCCCCATCAACATGGCAAAGGCACCCGTGGCGCCACAAAAACCTAGCCCAGTTAATACTTTGCCATAAGGACTCGGCATTTGATTAATCACATCTAGTTGATAATCCGCTTCTTCAAGACCGACCTCTCCGGCCAGCAGACGCGTTGCCAATTCGTCTGTACGCGATAAGGCGTTCATATCGTAATCACCGGGCTGCACGCGCACTGAGTGATTGTATTCATCTTCGCGTCTGTCGCTCCAAATTACGAACGTCAACGCGGTAGGGGTAGCAATAAAAGAAGCTCGAACACCCAGATAAGTAGCGAGCTCAGTCAGATAGGCTTCTAAGCGAAACGCAGGTGTACCGTATTTGTGCAACATAATGCCCAATTTAACGATAAATTTTCGAATTTGAATAAACTCTGCTGTATTCACTTAACACGCCTTATCATCATAAATATTTAACTGAAACCGTCGGCTTATACCGAATTCTCGCGGATTCTAGTGACAATTAGACCGCTGCACAACGCACATTTATTACCCATGTTGGATTAAAAAAACTAATCCTTAATTTCCTGATGAGCTACCTAACAAATTAAAATTTCCACAGTCGGTATCACGCCCGATCTTATATCTCCGATTAGTGCTTAATTTTTCTTAAGGATTGAATTTCAATAAAACAGCATCAGTTCTACACAGTGAACAAATTTTTAACTTTATCAGGAGAAAGTAACATGGCTAAAGAGAAAGTCGTATTAATTACTGGTGCATCAAGCGGCATCGGTGAAATGACTGCAAAAATTCTTGTGCAAAATGGTCATAAAGTGATTCTAACCGCCCGTAGACAAAAGCAATTAGACGAACTCGTAGATTACTTAGGTGAAGAGCATGCCTTTGCAGTTGCCGCCGATGCCACTAACATTGACGAGCTAAATAAGGTTGTTCAGGCAGGACTGGAGAAGTTTGGTCGCTTGGACGTAGCATTTGCCAACGCCGGAACAGGCGTGTCTACTTCCGGCACAGAGAAAGGTGATCCAGACGAGTGGAACGCTATGCTCAGTATCAATATTAACGCACTGCTTTACACTGCCAAGCTTACCCTCCCCCATTTGCGTGAGTCTGTGGGACAATTCATTATCACCAGTTCAGCCGCGGGCCGTCGACCCATTAAAGGCTCGGTTTACGGCGCAAGTAAATGGTTCGCTTACGGATTCGGCCAAAATCTGGCTGAAGAAATGGCCGACTGGGGAGGCAGATGCACCACTATTACACCTGGTATGGTAAATACGCCCTTCTTCGATGAAGCTAAACCTGACAAACTTGCCCCTGTTGACGTAGCCGAGGCGGTCTTATTCGCCATAGAGGCTGACAAGCGCAATTCAGTGCGAGAAATATTCTTAATGCCCACGAACTGATCGGTCATTGACTAGGCTTACGATTTAACTGGCCTAATTTATAAACCCACAACGTCTTACAGCGATTGTCCGCCGCAAGACCGAGCGACTGGTAAAGTACTTTCTGTATGGTCGGGCATCGAATGTCGGGCATCGAATGTCGGGCATCGAATGTCGGACATCGAATGTCGGGCATGGAATGACGGCACTCGGTGATCCTTGTGTATTGCACAGCACGCCATATGTGCAGCTCGAAAATCATTCAAACCCGATTTAGTGATAGCTATCATGGCCCAATAAGCTCCGACACTTATTTCCATAATTTTAGTTAGATATTGTATTTAAAAAAACATATCACTTAACACCAACAGCCAAGCTGTATTTCATTTTATATTCAACCACTATCTGTTCTCATTTATGACTGTTAAATAGTCTTCCACCGGACTATATTATTGAATTATATCTTGCATATTAACGGGATATTTTATCGTCGAACATGCGTAACATTTTATCTAATTCCGGCTTGTAATGGATTTTTCTATATGGGGGAAACAATGAATATACTGTTTAAACTGTTTATTTCGCTGGGAAGCATTAATCTTCTTAGTCCCGTAATCGCTCAAACTGAAACCAGTAATTCGCCCAGCGACCCAGGCAAAAAGTTGATCCAAGGTCAATGCACTGTGTGCCATCAGCTCAATCGGATCACGCAAAGTTCTGGCTATACTCGATCCGGCTGGCAAGAATTGATTGCGACTATGGTGAACTTAGATGGGAATCCAAACCGTGAAATGATAACGGCTTACCTAGCGAATCACTTTCCTCAAAATAGCAAGAACAGCCCTCAGTTACTCTCTGGCAGCACGTCGATCACTTTCAAAGAATGGACAGTACCTACCTTAGGCCAACGGGCTAGAGATCCAATACAAACACCCGATGGGGCCATATGGTGGGCAGGACAATGGGGAAATCTAATTGGCAAAATCGACCCAACAAATAATGAAATGACCGAATACCCGCTGCCAGTAGGCTCAATGCCCCACTCAGTCACGCACGACCAAGCGGGAAATATATGGTACACAGGCAACAAAAACGGCACTGTGGGTAAGCTCACTCCTAGTACTGGCGAGATAACCACTTTTAAAATGCCAGACCCTGATGCCAAAGATCCTCATACGGCTATTTTCGATAGTAAAGGTGCTATGTGGTTTACATTGCAGCACAGCAATATGGTCGGCAGACTTATACCTGAGACGGGCGATATTAAGCTTGTCACAATGCCAACCAAAAACTCTCGGCCATATGGCATAAAATTAGACTCTAACGGTAACCCATGGGTAGCGTGTAATGGCAGCAACTGCCTAGTAAAAGTCAATTCACAGACAATGCAATTACATGAATATAAGCTCCCAGACCCAGCAACAACCGTTCGGCGTCTCGATTTCGCCAGTGACGGCATGCTGTGGTATGTCAACTCCAGCCAAGGCCGCTTGGGCCGGTTCGATCCTGTTAGTGGTATAGCAAAAGAATGGTCATCTCCCAGTGGCCCGAAATCCCATCCTTATGCCATAGCGGTGGTCGATAAGGTAATTTGGTACAACGAGTCTGGCATGAGGCCCGATACACTCGTTAGGTTTGAACCTAACACGGAAACATTTCAGAGCTGGCCAATCCCCTCTGGCGATGTATACGCCGGGATAGTAAGACATATGCGAGCAACGCGTGAAGGTAATCTGCTGATACATCAAAGCAGCACCAACCGGATTATTTTAGTCACCCCCCAATATAGCATCAAATTTTGATTTACCAATACGCTAGGTGCATTTCCCTAGTGAAGATAATTACCACGTATATGGCAATAACCACGACGTTTGGTGGCTGTTGTATGGCCACTGCGGCTAGGTGTAAAGTTCACTAGGTGTAAAGTTATTAGCGCTATCCTCTGGTGACGCTTAGAGCGTGTCAGACTCTTTTACAGTATTTCATTAAAGCAATATTCTATTTGCCATTCTCAAGGATAAGGCCTTGAAGTATTGGGTAAATATATTCTCTGGTTTAAAAAATGCATTATACATCTAGCAATACAATTACGGATGTTGTTATGCCCTATTTCTTGATGTTAGCGGACATATATCAATAAATTTATTTTTGAAAAATACAAATTGTATCAAGACAAAAAATAGGAGAGTTTTTTATGTCACATAAAATCACGTTAATGCTGCTTGTTATCAGTTGTAGTTTTATTATCGGCAATGCAAAAGATGCTAATGCTTCATTATTGACTGATGCAGATGGATTAAATGTTGGAATGTTTGTAGAGGGATCAACTAACAACTTGTTCGGCCTTGTTGGTACAGGGGTCGACGCAAATAATTTAGCTACGGGATATATACCTAATGTAACGTTTGGTCCAACACTTCCTGCAGTGATCCCCGACAATACGCAAATGGCGGTTACTTTTTTTGACGAATTAATCACTATTCGACAATTTTTAAATAGTTCCGGTAACGATCCTAGTGGTTTTTTCTCGATCACAGACGGCTGGAATATGATTATCGAAGATATTGAATGGCCTGATGGAAGTGAAATTATTGGTGCAACTATTAGCGACAGCACTTTTTTATCTGCGTTTACTGTGGATTTTACAGCCACTAGTGTCAGTCTACTTTACGCCGGAAACGAACAGATATTAATAGATGACGAATTAGTCGCTACATTAAATCTAGAGGTCGCTCGCCCCACTGTGAATGCATCAGCACCCGCAATGGGCTTAGTAATCGTCCTCAGCGGTTTTATCTGCGCTTTCCTAAGAAAAAAGAGAACGCCACTCACTCACATTTTATTTTGGCGCTAGGGTCGCCATCTATGGCATAGGTAACGCTATAAAACGCTAAATACGATAGTGCTAAAATTCAATATCACGCCCATCTTCTGTGGGCGTTTGTGTTCAATATCCCTCAGTTAAAACCTCGTTGCAGTTCAAATTCACAAGCCAGTATTTTTTATCAATATTTGGCATTTTTCTTGTGCGTATTTGTATGTACCTCCATGACTTCTGCCAAGTTTTGTCTAGAAGTGCCAAGTAATTGTCAAGGAAGGTAAAGATTTCGTAAAGACCAGTTACACAGGTGAACTTATCGTTTAAATAGTCAGTCGGAATCGCAAACCATCATCAATCATTGATGAAGCACCGCATATCTATAATAAATCTGGAGATACAATGAAGTTAAGCAAAACGCCCTCGTCAATATTACGATCCCCCGTACTTTACGTGGGCATGGCATTACTAACCCTTAGTGGTTGTGGTTCGAGTGATGACGACAACACGGGCTATATTCGTTTTTATAATGCCTCATACAATGCTCCCGCAGTATATCTGACAGTAGACGAAGATCTCGATACCGATGATGACGATGAAGTTGAAATTACCTACAGTTCAGTTGAATTCGGTGGCGTAACATCAAATAACGCCTTAAATAACGATACCTACTGGGTTGAACTTGGTTGGCAAGACGAAGACAGCAGCGATCGCAGTGATCTTGAAGTCATTTATCAAGAGCAGCATAAAATTAGAAATGATTATATTACCTTCGTTGCACTGACCGATGATATTCGCGAACCTACCATACTGACTTTTGATATCGAAGTGGTTGATGACGACGACGATGATGATGATGACTTGTTTAACGTGCGTTTCTTAAATCTAAACACAACATACTCTTCAGTAGATGTTTATATGTCTGAAGACAATGAAACGTTTAATGAAGCTGAATTTGTTTCAAACGTAAGTCTTAATACCTTGACCGAGAATTTTAAAGTCGATCAAGACCAGTATATTTTTTATATTACAGAGCCAGGTAGTGACGAACCTATCTTCACATCTGAAGATATCTCCTATTCGGTTGTTAGCCAATATTTAGTTGTTTTGCGTGACAACGTAGGCGTAGGCAGCTCACCATTCACCATAGACAGTATTGGTGTTAATAGCGTAACTGAATTAAACGACGTTGATTCAGAAGCTTCTTTCGGTTTCTACAACGGTATAGCAACCAACCGCTATATTCCTGATTATACGGGCGTAGTTAGTCTTAATGTTGATTTAGACGACGACAGCGAACTTAAAGTAGATGATTTAGCCTACGGTGAATTCAGTGAAACCACCACGACAGCTAATGGTGACTACTCATTTGATATTTACAACGCCGATACTGACGAGCTTTTCATTCATGACGCGCTATTAAGCTTGGAAGAAAATGCCAATAACATGGTGTTTATCTACGCGAAAACTGATGCTATCGACGACGATGAAGACGATATTATCGATGAAAACGAAGACGGGATTGTTGATGATTATGAATCTATCATTAAATCAATCACGATTACCAAGAGCACCAGCTCTAGTATCTATAGCCACGGCATAAAGGTTGTTAACTTAAGCGATTCTGACGATTTTAGTCGCGTTAAATTCTACTTTGTAGAAAGTGATGAGGTTATTTCCACTGCTGACAATACTCTTTCTGTTCTTCAAGAAAGTAACAGTTCAATTAGCCTTATCAACAACACTTATTCTGTGTACGCCATCGCCACAATTGAAGACTCAGATATTATTATGGACAGCTTTCAACTTACGCTAGATGAAGACAGCGTTGAGCAGTTCTTGATATTTGAAGCTGATGATAGTTCTTCTACTGGCTTTAGTATGACGTTAGTCGATCAGAACCTAGACGATTAATCGAGTTTAATTAAGTTGCGCCAGCCTGACTCATCATTGTACAGGTTGAGCGCCGCTTTATGCTCGCTCAAGTTTTACGCCCTAATTTCATATTTGGGGCCTCCAGTTACCAATCCTTTTAACGTTTTACTGCGCGTTACGATCTGTATTCACAGGGAACGTACATGAACAAAATTTAGGATTGAGTTTGAAGTTTTACCTGAAGCTTTGGCGAAAAATGATGCTCAAACCTCAGCAAGAAAATGAGCAAGTAACGAAAGAGACCCATGAAACACAGTTTTAAGCAGGACTCCAAATGAAAAAAACAAGATTGGCAGCACTACTATCCAGCGCATTTCTATCTATTCCCTCTGCGTTTAGTGCTCAGTATGAAGTGGTTGAGATCCCGGCTGCGCAGCTAGGAGAGGATTCCTATCCCAGTGCCATCAACGATATAGCCGAAATTACGGTCAACTTAATTTCTCAATATAATCCCGTTATTGATGTCACGTTACTTGATTTTGATTCTGCCACATTGATAGCTAGTTTAACGAATATAGAAAATGCCAAGTCCGGTGATTTCAATACTGCCGATTATGAACTTTTATATACGTATATTGTGGCCAATGACGAGAGTCAGTTTTTTCAGCAAATTGCCAGTATAAACAGCTACGTCGCTACAGAAGACACCAGTACTTTACTACACGGCTTTGACACGATTGACTCCAACACTGACGATTACCGTAACAGCGCCAAAACGACTGTGCGAGGTATTAATGAGTCAGGTTATACCGTTGGGCTAAGTTACGATGGCTTTTACACCCTAGACTATGTAAACGAAAACATTGAAGACGTTACCTATGTATTAAACGACTTTTACGCCCGCGCGTTTGCGCAGATCGGCGATGATGTAATCGAACTTGCACCACCAGACGATACAATCGGTGGTTATAGCGAAGCCTATGACATAAATGAACTGAATCAGGTTGTGGGAATTGCAACCACTGAGCTAGTGTCAGATACATTAGAGGACAGTATTGAAGCCTGCAATGATGAAGACGAGCGAGGTGATGTACCGGTAGAGTCTTGCTTACGTAATTTAAGTATCAATACTTATGCAAGCTTGAGTACTGTCTTTCAAAGACGGGGCGTTATATGGCAACTGGATGATGGTAACGTAACTGACACCCTTGAACTGCCCATGCTTATTGAACCAGATGATGATGACACCACTGTCTATAGTAGTACTGCTGTAGCAATCAATGATTTCGGTATTGCTGTCGGCACCTCGCCAGCTTATTACAACTTCACTGACACATTAACGTCTGCCGCCGTAATATATGACAACGATAAAGCTTACACCATCAGCGAAGACAACGATGAAGAGTACGATGTTTTCGCGAGCTACGCGACTGACATTAATAATAATGATTTAGTGGTAGGTTACGCCACAAAAAGCGTCTTAGGCTCAAGCGCAAGTAAGTTCTTTGTTTATGACTATGATACTGGACTGATAGATTACCCAGATGACTTTTTCGATAGTGCATCGACAATCCCAACAGCGATTAACGATGACAATATGGTTGTAGGTTATACTGAATATGAAGAAACAAGCTCTGGGGTACGGAGAGTTGAAGGATTTTTATATGATTACCGCAACGATATATTCTCTGGCCTAAATGACTTAATCGAATGTAACAGTCCTTACACTATTGCTCAGGCTAACGGCATCAATGAGAATAACGAAATCATTGCCACCGCTACCATATCAACGGTCGATAGAGATATCACCGGAGAAATCGCGCTAGACGAATACGATGCAGAGTCATACTCCACTCACGTTGTTGCGGTAAAACTTGTACCGATAGCTGGAGGCTCAATAGACAACTGCGACGTGTACGAAGAAGAGTACGAACGCCAAGGCTCCAGTGTATACTGGTTATTATTTATAGGCCTATTGGGCTTTGGGCGCTTCATAGGTTTCGCAAAAAAATAACATATCTAACATCAATGGGATAAATTCATTCTCATGCAAATCAAATGCCCCCCAATGGTTGGACTATCCAACTATTGGGGGGCACGTTAATGACGGAGGTCTTTATTAATCCGTTAAAACAGCGCTCCTTCTTCACACTTATACCTGCATTCTTCCATTTACTGATAATCTAACTCGGCTTAATCGGCTATCGCTAGTTCAGATTCCGCTTCTTGTAACATGGCAAATTCTTCTTGCGCACTGTGGGCCACAAGATGCTTTCGACTATAAGCAAAATAATAAACTGTACCGATTGCAAATAAGATAACGGTATACAAAAATGCACGGGGGTCAAACGCATAAACTCCTGTCAGAGCCACTAAAGATAGCACTAAGGCAATACCTGAGGTCAGTATGCCACCAGGTGTTTTATATGGGCGTACTAGCTCAGGTTGTTTAACGCGCAGCATGATGTGACTTAGCGCCATCAATGCGTAAGACACGGTCGCACCTACAACGGCCATAGCCAACATTAGGTCGCCTTCGCCACTTAACGATGCTAGAAAACCGAAAATACCCGGTACTATTAACGCTCTGACAGGTACTTTTCGCTTACTGGTCAGCGATAAACTTCTCGGTAAGTAGCCGGCACGGGATAAAGCAAACACCAATCGGCTGTAACCGTAAATAATTGAGAAAAACGAAGCCACCAGTCCAGCGAGTCCTAATACATTTACTAAGGTTGCTAAGCGACTGTTACCCGTGGCATTTAGCGCGTCAACGAGAGGTACTGCACTGGTCCCCATAGCCGCTGCTCCCCCCTGCGCCGGGAACAAGCACTACCACAAGTAACGCTGTAAACAACAGAAATATCATCGCGCCGATTATCCCCTTGGGCACATCTTTAGCCGGGTTTTTTGCTTCTTCAGCAGCAAGGGGCACCCCCTTCAACGGCCAAGAATAACCACATAGCAAAGGGGAGCGCCGCCCACACCCCATACCAGCCCATAGGCAAAAATGCACTGGCACCAAAGGCATCACTAACGGGTAAATCAAATAGCCGTGCGCCATCGAAGTTACCTAGTAATACTGCTGCAGTAGCAATAATGGCAAACACGGCTAGACCACTTATCACCATCATGACCTTAAGCGCTTCTCCCACTCCAGCAAGGTGAATACCCACAAAAATTAGGTAAAAAGCCCCATAAACCCAAGGCCCATCAAAACCCGTGAGGGCCTGTACCGCGGAGCCGATAAATATCACTATGGCGGCAGGCGCTAAGGCATATTCAATCAATACCGCCAGACCCGTCAAATAGCCACCAGTGGGGCCCATTGCCTGCCGGGCAAAACTGTAACCGCCCCCAGCAGCAGGAATTGCCGCTGACATTTCCGCTAATGACAACACAAGCGTTAAATACATCATCGCCATCAATACAGCAGCGATGGCAAAACCGCCCCAACCAGCTTCAGCAATACCGAAGTTCCAACCTGCAAAATCTCCAGAAATTACATAGGACACGCCTAGTCCAGCCAGTAATATCCATCCAGCTGTACCGTGTTTAAGTTGTCTTTTGGCAAGGTACTCTTTGTTAGTATTTGACATGCGTTGCCTTCTCCAACTGTGGTTTAGTTTTTATGTATAGCGCTAAATCATTACGCCAAATGCGTTATTCACCGGACAGCAAAAAATTTTTATTGTGAGTTTGGTTTTCAATCACGTCGTCTTGGCTACGATCCTTAAGGTTCACCCCAGAGAGTTTGAGTCGCCTAGCTTCACGCAGCAAATATAAAGTGCGCTTAGCCGCCTCTTCGAATGCCAGACCAGCAGGGCGAATATTTGAGATGCAATTACGGCTCGCATCATTTAAACCCACTTGAGGCTGCCAAGTCAGGTATACACCAAGACTGTCCGGTGAGCTTAATCCCGGTCGCTCGCCGATAAGCACCAATACCACTTGAGCGTTGAGTAATGCCCCCACATCATCACCAATAGCGACTCGGCCTTGTTCAACTATACTGAACGGTGCCAAACGCCAAGGTTGTGGCTCATCCTGTAGCAACGCGACAAGGTGTTGAATATAAGGCACGGCATTTTGCTGTACTGCCAATGACGATAAGCCATCGGCGATGACAATCGACAAATCATATTTCAATTGGGCATCTACCCCTTGTTGTGCCATATAACGTTGTAACGAAGCGCGTGAAGGGTCATTAAGCTTTCTACCAAGATCTGGCCGCTGCAAATACGTCATTCGGTCATACGCCTCACTGTGCAAAGCAATCGGCAGACTGGGTGTGCAATAGACTTTATCGTCTTTGTTCGATTGGCTATCTAGGGATGCGTTAAATGGACTGAGCTGTTCGCACAAGGTGTCAACGTTTAGTGGTAAATTCACCGCATCTCGAGCTTGGGCATGTGATAACTGAAAGCCAAGCATTTCTGATGTGGGTAAGCTAATACCAGCGCGACCTAAGCCAATGCGCGCGTCAGTATAGCTGCGTAACGTGCGCCATGGGTTATCTACCACCCTGCCATTTATTTGGTGAGGATTTTGTTCAGATTTATCTATCATTTCAGCTGTGTTTGACGTTAATTTTTTCAACGTGACGATCCTCCTACAGCTTTTAACGAACGAGCGAACGGACCAGGTATGGTGTCTGATAAAATATGCTGCCCCCCATTGCCCATAATTTTCATCTGGTGTAACCACTGTTCAAATTCCGGTGCGGCCCGAGAGCCGAGGACCCGTCTTACATATAAAGCATCGTGAAATGATGTGGTTTGATAATTCAGCATAATGTCGTCTGAACCGGGGATCCCCATTACAAATGAGCACCCTGCCACGCCTAGTAGGGTCAGTAGGTTGTCCATGTCGTTTTGATCCGCTTGGGCATGATTGGTGTAACAGACATCACATCCCATCGGCAGACCGAGTAGCTTGCCGCAAAAATGATCCTCTAGCCCCGCACGGGTGATCTCTTTGCCGTCAAACAAATATTCTGGCCCGATAAATCCCACTACGGTATTCACCAACAACGGATTAAACTTGCGCGCGACAGCATAAGCTCTGGCTTCACAGGTTTGCTGGTCAAGTCCATGATGCGCATTAGCAGATAGCGAACTCCCCTGACCGGTTTCAAAGTACATCACATTGTGACCCACAGTACCCCTTTTCAAGCTTAAAGCGGCGTCTTGCGCTTCAGCCAACGTGGCTAAGTTGAAACCAAAACTACTATTAGTCGCCTGTGTGCCGCCGATTGACTGGAAGACTAAATCCACTGGCGCGCCAGCCTCTATACACTCGATGGTGTTGGTCACATGGGTAAGCACACAACTTTGGGTAGGAATCGCGTATTTTTGAATCACATCATCCATTAAATGCATTAACTTAATGGCTTGGGCAACGTTATCCGTAGCGGGATTAATACCGATAACCGCATCACCGTTACCATACAGTAGGCCGTCTAAAATACTCGCCGCAATTCCATTTATATCGTCGGTCGGGTGATTCGGCTGTAACCGTGTAGACAAGTGCCCAGGCAGCCCAATAGTATTGCGAAATGCACTGCTCACATGACATTTTTTCGCCACTAAAATTAAGTCTTGATTACGCATAATTTTACTGACCGCAGCAGCCATTTCAGGAGTCACGCCCTGCCGTATTTGTGCGAGCACGTCACTGGTTGCATGATCGCTCAACAACCAGTTTCGAAAATCTCCTACCGTTAAATGGGCAATAGGCGCAAACGCCGTGTTGTCATGCTCATCCATTATTAAGCGGGTAATTTCATCATTCTCGTAAGGCACCAAAGCTTCGTTTAAAAAGGTTTTAAGCGGCACGTCTGCAAGCGTAAGCTGAGCTACAGCTCGCTCCTGTGCCGACTGAGCAATCACCCCAGCTAATCGGTCCCCCGATCGCTGGGGCGTCGCTTTGGCCATCAATTGCGCCAGATCTTTAAATTGATAGGTCTTACTACCCAAGGTGTAGCGATAGGCCTGACTCATAGAAATACCTCGTGTGATTAACTGTGGGTCCCGTTTGGGCACCACTTTTTTACTTAACACACTTATTATCGTTTAATAATTCATAATGACGCAGTTGCTTAAAGCGTACCGATTGAATATCAAGTTTTGCCAAACTTGATTTATTTAAATTAATCAATAAGTTAATCATTTTAAAATATAGATTTTGATGGCTAAATTGACAAAAAAAATTAACAAGCACGGCCATGAAGCACCATATTCGAACTACCGCACCGCAAAAGCGCACTCTTGCACCGCTGAACTTCGTTTAAATGCTAGTTATTAAGCAACCAAGCGCTCTTGCCCTGGTATAGCGAAATCGTATGTCACAGGCAAGCCTGTTGCGTGGCATTCCGGCAAATGGATTTGACAGTCAAAATCACGCTTGAGATGAAGCTCCCCCTTCCCCAACTATGTGCCGACTCAGTAAGTAGAATGTCGAAATGCGCATACATAAATAGACTCAATATTTACGCCATGATGTAAAAGCGGGCTAACCTGATTCGGACAAGGATAACCAAACTAATACACGAAATAAAAGCCCGTTAAATAGCCTACACTTGGTGTTGAACAGGGGCCACACCGCTCTACCCTCCCACAAAAAAAGCCCTAGCTTTAAGGCCAGGGCTGGTACTAGATATGAAAAACACTTAGGCGTGAATGCTTCAGTTAAGCCCAGTTACAAGGTTTGCATGTCGATAACAAAACGGTAGCGCACGTCATTTTTTTTCATTCGCTCAAACGCTTCGTTAATATCCTGCATATCAATTTTTTCGATTTCGGACACAACATTGTGCTCTCCGCAGAAATCGAGCATTTCCTGTGTTTCTTTGATACCACCAATAAGCGAGCCAGCCAATGCTTTACGACCACCGATCATGTAAGCACCGTTGACTGCTTCTAATGGTTCAATCGCGCCGACAAAACACATAGTGCTGTTGTACTTAAGCAAGGCTAAGTAAGGGTTTACGTCGTGTCCAACGGGAATAGTGTTAAGCAAGAAATCAAACTTACCCCGCCATTTTTTCAGCGCTTCTTTATCTTTAGTGACCAACACATCGTCAGCCCCGAGTTTTTTTGCATCATCAGCTTTTTCTTTTGACGTGGTGATCATCACTACATGCGCGCCCATGGCAGAAGCGAACTTAATCCCCATATGGCCTAACCCACCTAGACCTATGACTCCTACTGTCATGCCTTTTTTAACACCGAATTGATGTAAGGGTGAGTAGGTAGTAATGCCGGCACACAGCAGGGGCGCGGCTGCAGCTTTATCTAAATTTTGAGGCACTTTGAGCACAAACTTGTCACTCACTACAATACGCTTGGAATAACCGCCTTGGGTGATTTCATCATCATTGTCATCTGCAAGTTTGCTATTATACGTCATGGTTGCACCGTTCAAGCAATGTTGTTCTAGATGCTCTTCACATGCAGCGCAGGTCTGACAAGAGTCAACCATGCAGCCAACACCGACAGTGTCGCCCACTTTAAAGTTGCTTACCTTGTCTCCTACTGCACTGACTTCACCAATGATTTCATGTCCCGGCACTAATGGATAATTTGAGTTACCCCAGTCATTTTTTACTGCGTGTAAGTCACTGTGGCACACACCGCAAAATTGAATATCAATTTGCACATCGTGGGCGCTCGGTTCACGGCGGATAATTTGGTGCGGCGCCATATGACCATCGTTTGATTTTGCTGCATAAGCTGAAATAGTTGTCATATTTACTCTCTCTTTAATCGATACACTTTAAATAGCAGCCAATAAATTCTAGTTTTCATTGGCGCTAAATTAACTGCCGGTAGCAGGTTTGAATAGTGGAGTTAATTGGTAGGTTTACTTAGCTGACTTCGCATCATCAAGTGAAGGATAATCCACATATCCTTCACTGCCGCCACCATAAAAAGTTTCCTCATTCGGCTCATTGTAAGGGCCATCTTGGGCAATTCGCGCGGGTAAATCGGGGTTCGCGAGAAACAAACGCCCGAACGCAACAGCATCAGTATCTTTATTTTCAATCCACTTCGCTGCTTCTTCAGGTGTAAATTCACCGTTAGCGATAAACATACCACTGAACGCGGCGCGCATATCTTTTAACAGCTGGTTGCCTTGCTCAATACCTGAACCATCCCCGGTATGATTATTCGGACGCACCACGTGCAGATAGACTACACTTTTTCCTGAAACCGCTTTTGCTGCAGCAATGTAAGTGCTTTGTGGATCGTCGTCAAAGCTTCCCCCCGGACCTCCTGTGGGTGACAGCCGCACGCCAATATTATTACGCGGAATTTCTTGTGCAATCACATCGATAACCTCTTCAAGTAACCGAAGCCTATTTTCAACACTGCCACCATATTGGTCATCGCGTTTGTTCACTGATGAGCGAATGAATTGGTCGAGTAAATAACCGTTCGCCGCATGTATTTCAACCCCATCGAAACCAGCTTCTTTGGCACACTTAGCAGCGTGGCGATAATCTCGTTTCACATTATCAATGTCTTCTAACGACATAGCCTGAGCTTTTGGGTGCGGCACTGTGGGTCCCTCAGGGAGTAAATCTCCTACGAACGCTTCGCCTTCAGGCTGAAACTCACTCGCAGAAAATGGACGCGCATTATGGGGTTGGAAGACTTGATGAGAAATCGCACCTACATGCCACAGCTGGCAATAGATGCGTCCACCAGCACTGTGCACAGCATCAGTAACGACTCGCCAATGTGCGACTTGTTGATCAGTAAATATGCCAGGTGTCCAAGCATATCCTTGGCCTTGAGGGCTGATTTGTGTTGCCTCAGAAACAATTAGTCCAGCCGACGCCCGTTGAGCATAATAAACAGCGTGGAGCGGCGTTTGCAGGTTATCACCTGCAGTGGAACGAGAACGCGTAAGTGGGGCCATTACAATACGATTAGTGAGCTGCATATTACCTAGCTTGGTCGGCGCGGTTAATGCACGATGAGCACTTCCATTACTTTTATGTTCAGTGGGGGTTTCGGTTGAGCTTTTGATGGTATTTTTAATATTTGGCAAAATTTCGTCCTCTTGCTGTGTTACTCAATATATACCGGTATTGTTCGTGGTTATGACTCGTTAATTAGACAACCTCGAGCCAATTTTGCTAAAGCAGCCGTTATATTGGTAACGTAAATCGAATGTGGCAGAGACTAAGCAAGGGCTATTCCAAATGGTGGATATGATTGACCAACTTCGCTAAACACCAGGTCGAACGTAGCCTTGAGATATTTATCATTATGAAATAGGGCTATTAAGCCTTGCTCGAAACAGGTAACTAGCATGTGCAAACAGTAAATATTGCAAAACGGATAACGTTATTGCACAGCAAATTAAAAACATTTGAGACGTAATGGCATATCCGGAGGGAATGGCGCACTTACTCGTCACTTACTATAGGTGGCACGTTTGACTAATGGGTGAGCAGTGCGTGTTTATTTATATGATTAGGATTTTGTTCGCTGTGTGTTTACTGGGAGTTTAGCGCTTGATTCTTAGTATTTCCGGTGCGGTAATTGCCCGTTGCTCTTCAGTGAGAAAGAGCAACGCCTTCGTTTGTGCTAACGTAGCGAGCTCGCCCAGTGTTTTTCGCCTGGTAAAGCGCTTTATCAGCTAGATCAAATAATTCTTTTTTCCGCGTGGTTTTATCAACCAAGGTGTTTATTAGGCCAATCGAACAACTAACAATGTTTTGCCCATTGCCTTTAGCATGTTTAATTTTCTTTAATTGCCAGCCACGCAACACATTAGCCGCTAGAGCTTCGGATGCTACCAAATCATTGCCCAGTGAAATCACAACAAACTCTTCGCCACCATAACGGGCGACGATATCGCTATCCCGGTTAAAAACCTGATTTAAGATCGTTGCTTGCATTTGAATCACTGCATCCCCGCGCAAGTGCCCGTAGCCATCGTTAAAGTCTTTGAAGTTATCAAGATCAATAACAAATATAGAAATAGGGCTATTAGTCCGAGCAGCCAGAGACAACATACGATCAAAATGCCGTTCTAGCGCGCCGCGATTATATAAACCCGTTAGCTGGTCAATTTGGTTTAAATGCACCAATTTTTCATTTACTTGTGCGAAGCGAGCAAATATATTTTCGATTTGTTTTACACCCACTAAACTGATGAGTAAGCCAAGAGACACAAAACCCAAATTAACCGTTCCAAAACTATCGTATACCGGATACATAAGCACCACAGCGCTAAACCCGATTATAGATAACAATACAAAGGAGATTGAATATATAAAGGACAAGCGCATGATAAACATACAATAAAGCCCGTACAGGAATGTTCCTTCATAGGAAAACGAAAACGCTGCAATCTTCCAGCACTGAACAATCAACCAATAATTGGCGTAACACACCCCAAGCAGACTTAAGCATAGCACCGGATGATAGATTTTATTGTAAGACGGTAAGAACGTCAGTGCAAAAAACACTGTCAGTATCGGCAGTTGCATACCTAAGCGCGAGATTAAGTAAACTCGCTTTACCGCATCAGGAATAACCGTTAAATCAGCAATAATAAAACTCATCATTAAGACTGTTCCGATGACTATTACCAGCCTTAGTTTCTTCAGATTAAGCATAGAAGAGTTTGTTATCGTGTGATTTGTGATTGTAGCATCCAGCTAAATAAACCGATTTACCAATTTTATAGGGTGGCTAGATTCAAAGCAATTAAAAGCGTAACGCCTCTTAACAAATTGCAGCACTAAAGCGATGTCTGCTTCGAAATACGATGTAGGCGCTGTAATCCATAACCTAACAATAAAATCATCAGCAGCATCAACCATGAGCCCTTAACCACTGCGGTCCATTTACCTTGATGCCAAAACATATCAAGATAAATTCCTCCTGTGCTGGCACCGATATAATAAAAGGTTAGATACAAAGATGATGCACTTGCTTTGCCGCTACGCGCATTTAGGCTTACCCAACTGCTAGCGGTAGAATGGGTCAAAAAGAAACCAAAAGCATTTATAAACAGCCCAATAATAATGGCCAACAAAGACGGTATCAAGGTTATGGCAGAGCCAAACATAATAATAATCGTACCTGCCATCATGCATACTGGCTGAGAGAAACGCTTAGCCAATTTACCTGATATTGCCGACGCATAGGTGCCTGACAAATAGGTTAAAAATAGCAAACCAATGTACTGAGCTGATAGAGAATACGGGCTGTCTTTAAGTACAAACGTGATGTAGCTATATTGATTCACGAAAATAAAAAAGCTTAAACCTCCAATGAGGTAACTCAGCAGCAATCGTTTATTTGCCAAATGCTCGCCCATTTGCGCCAACATCAATTTTGGTCGCAAAGGCTTAGGTTCAAAATGGCGTGATGGGGGCAATAACCAAAAAAATGCCAGCGTTAACAGCATGCTCAGTACCGTCATCACAATGAATGTTCCGCCCAGCCCTAAGTTTTCACCTAAGAAACCGCCCAATAAGCGCCCCCCAATCCCGCCTAACGAGTTGCCACTGATGTATATACCCACGGCTATCATCAAGGCATCAGCGTTAAATTCATCACTCATATAGGCAACTGCAATAGCAGGTAAGCCAGCTAAAAAGAAGCCTTGTAACGCCCGTAATAACAATAAACTATGATAACCGCTGGTTAACGCTAAACTCGCCGTTGTTAGGGTAATCCCAACCATAGTAAACAACATGATGCCTTTGCGCCCAACGGCATCAGATAATGGCCCGTAAAACAACAAAGATAGTCCAAGCGTTAAGGTAGCAATGGTAAAACTCATACTGGATTGCAAAGCAGAAACATTATATTGCTCTGCTATCATTGGCAGTAAAGGTTGAGTCACATATAAATTGGCAAAAACCATAAACGAGCCCAAACACAAGGCAAGGGTCGCCCGCCAAAAAGCAGGTGTATGGGGGGCGATCATTTTGGTTTGAGAATTCAACATAAGACGCTTGAGTGAGTATCCGAATACGCAATAACAAGCGCATTAATAATAAAAAAGCGACCTTAACAAAAGCTAAGATCGCTTACCAATAGACAAGGTTAATGAATTACTTATTTGCTAGGCATTGTGCTTTTAAAGCTATCTTTCGGTATTCGCACCCAACCTTCCATTAATACCCTAGCACTGCGGCTCATTGATGCTTTAAGCACAGACCATTGGCCATCAATTTGCTCAGCGGCAGCGCCTACTTTCAACGTGCCAGAAGGGTGACCGAAGCGCACGTCAGTACGATCGCCTCCCCCAGCGGCCATATTAACTAATGTACCAGGGATAGCCGCGGCGGTGCCAATAGCAACGGCAGCAGTGCCCATCATGGCATGGTGTAATTTACCCATAGACATGGCGCGTACCAATACGTCAATGTCTTCAAGCCCAATGGTTTTACCACTAGATGAAACATAGGGTTTTGGTGGCGCGACAAAAGCGACCTTAGGCGTATGCTGACGTGATGCAGCGTCGCCTATATCCTTAATCAATCCCATTTGCACTGCCCCTTGGGCACGTATGGTTTCAAACTTTGTTAAGGCCGCTGGGTCACTATTGATCACCTCTTGTAACTCAGTGCCGGTGTAACCAATATCAGTAGCGTTAACAAAAATAGTCGGAATACCCGCGTTTATCAGTGTTGCTTGCAGATTAGTTAAACCAAGGGCTGCCAGCTCTGGTGAATTGAGCGTATCCACAATGTTCCCCGTGGGGAACATTCCACTGGGGCCGCCTGCTGCATCGTCTCCGTCATCAGCAGGCTGCATAAATTCAATTAATACTTCAGCAGCTGGGAATGTTACGCCATCGAGTTCAAAATCGCCGGTTTCTTGTACTTCACCTTCGGTAATGGGTACATGAGCGATAATGGTTTTCTTGATATTCTGCTGCCAAATTCGCACCTCGGCAATGCCATTTTGTGGCACCCGACTAGCTTCAACTAAGCCATTGCTTATGGCGAACGAGCCTACCGCAGCGGTTAAATTTCCGCAGTTACCGCTCCAATCCACAAAGGCTTTATCGATGGCCACTTGACCGAACAAGTAATTCACATCGTGGTCAGGGTGATCACTTTTCGACAAAATCACTGTTTTGCTGGTGCTTGATGTAGCTCCGCCCATACCATCGGTCTGTTTACCGTACGGATCAGGGCTGCCAATAACACGCAGCAATAAATTATCTCTTGCAGCGCCTGGCTTTTGGGCTACTTCAGGCAAATCAGCAAGGGCAAAGAATACCCCTTTGCTGGTGCCGCCACGCATATAAGTGGCAGCTATTTTTATTTGCGGCTGATGCGCCTGTGTTTGACTTTTTGACTGATTAGCCATGGCCTTACCCTACCGTTGCTTCAAGGAAGTCTTGCGCAAAGCGCTGTAATACCCCGCCCGCCTCGTAGATAGAAGACTCTTCTTGGGTATCAATACGACACTTCACCGGCACACTTACTTGCTCACCGCTTTTACGGGTAATGTTTACGGTCATTGTTGCTCCAGGCGTGCGCTCGCCCAGTACATCGTATGTTTCACTGCCATCAATGTGATAAGTATGGCGGTTTTCACCAGGCATAAATTCTAAGGGCAATACACCCATACCGATAAGATTGGTACGGTGAATACGCTCAAAACCTTCTGCTACTATCACCTCAACACCCGCAAGGCGCACCCCCTTGGCAGCCCAGTCACGTGACGAACCCTGACCGTAATCAGCACCTGCAATAATAATGAGCGGCTGTTTACGCTGCATATAGATTTCAATTGCTTCCCACATGCGCATTTCAGTGCCCTCAGGCTCTAGGCGCGTCAACGACCCTTGCTTCACTTTCGTTTGCCCGTTGCTACCCATTTCATAAACCATTTCATTAAACAGTTTGGGGTTAGCAAATGTCGCACGCTGAGCCGTTAAATGATCGCCTCGGTGAGTAGCGTAAGAGTTAAAATCTTCTTCTGGCAAACCCATTTTATGTAAATATGCTCCAGCGGCACTATCAAGCTGGATCGCGTTTGATGGCGATAAATGATCCGTCGTGATGTTGTCACCCAATACCGCTAATGGGCGCAGACCTTTCATACTGCGCTCACCAGCTAATGCACCTTCCCAATAAGGGGGGCGGCGAATATAGGTACTTTGCGGGCGCCAATCGTATTGCGGATTAATATGCTCGCCGTATTCCACTTTCAAATCAAACATGGGCTCGTACACTTTACGGAACTGTTCAGGTTTAACGCTGGCTTTAACCACAGCATCAATTTCTTCATCTGTGGGCCAAATATCTTTTAAGGTAATGGCATTACCGTCTTTGTCGTGACCAAGTATGTCGCGCTCAATATCAAAGCGAATGGTGCCGGCAATAGCGTACGCTACGACTAATGGCGGCGAGGCCAAAAACGCTTGTTGAGCATAGGGATGAATACGGCCGTCGAAATTACGGTTACCTGATAACACTGCAGTTGTGTAAAGATCGCGCTCGGTAATTTCTTTTTGAATAACGGGGTCAAGTGCCCCGCTCATGCCATTACATGAGGTACACGCAAAGGCCACGACACCAAAACCAAGCTGTTCTAGCTCAGGCAATAGTTTCGCGTCTTCCAAATACAATTGCACCGCTTTTGACCCAGGCGCTAATGAACTTTTCACCCAAGGTTTGCGCGTTAAGCCAAGTTTGTTTGCATTGCGCGCAATCAAACCTGCCGCCACCATATTGCGTGGGTTACTGGTATTAGTACAACTGGTGATAGCCGCGATGATCACCGCGCCGTCAGGCATTTTACCTTCTTCGTTTTCTACCACACCACTGATGCCACGTTGCGCCAATTCAGAAGTAGGCACGCGGCTATGGGGGTTTGACGGTCCAGCAATGTTACGTCCAATGGTAGACAAGTCGAACGTAAGCACTCGCTCATATTCAGCAGTTTCTAGGCTATCAGCCCATAACCCTGTGTGTTTGGCGTAGTTTTCAACCAGTTTAACCTGTTCGTCATCACGACCCGTTAAGGTTAAATAATCAATGGTTTGACGGTCGATATAGAACATCGCTGCCGTGGCACCATATTCTGGGGTCATGTTCGAAATGGTGGCTCTGTCACCCAAGGTCAGGTGCTTAGTGCCTTCACCATAAAACTCTAGGTACGACGATACTACTTTTTCTTTACGTAAAAATTCGGTAAGTGCCAACACCACATCAGTGGCGGTGATCCCAGGTTGCGGGCGTCCAGTTAATTCCACGCCAATAATATCGGGTAAGCGCATATACGATGCTCGGCCCAACATGACGCTTTCAGCTTCTAATCCGCCTACACCAATCGACATCACACCTAGCGCATCAACCATAGGCGTGTGGCTGTCAGTGCCCACCAAGGTATCAGGAAAGGCAACGCCATTTAGTTTTTGTACTACTGGCGACATACGCTCAAGGTTAATTTGGTGCAAAATACCATTACCGGATGGGATCACGTCCACGTTTTTAAACGAGGTTTTGGTCCACTGAATAAAGTGAAATCGGTCTTCGTTACGTCTGTCTTCTATGGCGCGGTTTTTCTCAAACGCGTCTTTATCAAAACCACCAAATTCGACTGCTAACGAATGATCAACCACTAATTGGGTAGGTACAACAGGGTTTACTTTTGATGGATCGCCACCTTTTTCTGCTATCGCGTCGCGCAAGCCAGCCAGATCAACCAAGGCCGTTTGACCTAAGATGTCATGACACACCACCCGTGCTGGAAACCACGGAAAATCCAAATCACGCTTGCGATCAATAAGCTGCTTTAACGAATCAGTTAGTTGCTCGGGGGCGCAGCGCCTAACTAGGTTTTCAGCCAGTATCCGAGAGGTATACGGCAATTTTGCATAAGCGCCAGGGGTGATGGCATCAACAGCAGCTTGGGTATCGAAATAATCGAGCTTGCTGCCAGGAAGAGGTTTACGGTAATCAGTATTCATAGCGGTCCTTAAATACAAAAATAACAACGCGCCAGTCATAACCTGTTTGCTAAGAATGAAAGCAGATACTGGCGAAAAAATTAAGCGAACACGGCTGAGGCACTTGGGTTAAAAGTTTCCTCTGCCAGTTTTAGCTTAACGCTGGCTAATAGGTGACACTTTGCGCGGGTCAGGCCCAACATAGTCGGCACTGGGGCGAATGATACGGTTGTTACTACGCTGCTCCATCACGTGTGCTGCCCAGCCTGTTAAGCGTGAACAAACAAATATCGGGGTAAACAATTTAGTCGGAATACCCATAAAGTGATACGCAGACGCATGGAAGAAATCCGCATTACAGAACAATTTTTTGCTATCCCACATAAATTCTTCACAGGCTACCGAGATGTCATACAAAGATGTATCGCCGTTTTCTTGGGCTAGCTTTTCAGACCAAGCTTTAATAATCACATTACGCGGGTCAGACTTGCTGTAAATTGCATGACCAAAGCCCATGATTTTCTCTTTTCGCTCTAACATGCCGGCCATTTTTTCTTTGGCGTCCGCTGGCGAGCTGAATTTTTGGATCATGTCCATGGCAGCTTCATTTGCTCCGCCGTGCAATGGCCCACGCAGTGAACCGATGGCGCCTGTTACACAAGAGAACATATCAGACAAAGTTGATGCACAAACACGCGCAGTAAAAGTAGAGGCATTAAATTCATGCTCGGCGTACAAAATAAGGGATACGTCCATTACTTTACGGTGCTGTTCAGATGGCGTTTTACCATGTAGTAAGGCCAAGAAATGCCCGCCCAGAGAATCTTCATCTGTGGTGCAATCAATCTCAACACCATCATGTGTAAAGCGATACCAGTAACACATAATTGCCGGAAACGCCGCTAGCAATCGATTAGCCGCTTGCTGCTGTTGTGAAAAGTCAGTCTCTGGCTCAAGGTTACCCAAGAACGAACAACCCGTGCGCATCACATCCATAGGGTGTGCGTCTTTTGGAATAAGCTGTAGCACTGCTTTTAAGGCTTGCGGTAAATCGCGCTGGTTGCGCAACATAGCTTTATATTCGTCTAATTGCCCTTGATTCGGTAACTCGCCGTTGAACAACAAGTATGCCACTTCTTCAAAGGTAGCGTTGTCGGCTAAATCAGAAACATCGTACCCGCGATAGGTCAAGCCAGAGCCTGATTTGCCCACTGTACACAAGGCCGTTTCGCCTGCACTTTGACCACGTAACCCTGCACCACTTAATTTTTTATCAACCATGACTTGCTCCTAAATAAGTATTCGTTAAAACCGAGATAACCGTCATCCCAGTAACGCCATTTATGGCTATTAATGCGTTATCAATTATTTGCTTGTTAACAGTTTTCCTGCGCCTACTTGTTTTTGCCTTGGGCAAAAAGGCTGTCTAACTTTTGCTCGTAATCGTGATAATTAAGGTAATCATAGAGCTCCATGCGAGTTTGCATTTGATCCACAACAGAGGTTTGATCGCCTTGCTCTAAAATGGCGCTATATACGGTTTCAGCGGCTTTATTCATAGCACGAAATGCACTTAATGGGTAAAGCACCATGGCTGCGCCCCACTCGCCTAACACTTTTTTATTCCATAATTCAGTTTGGCCAAACTCCGTGATATTAGCCAAAATCGGTACATCTAAAGCATCTGCAAACGCTCGGTAATGCTCTTCTGTTTTTATTGCTTCGGCGAAAATACCGTCAGCACCAGCGGCCACATACGCCTTAGCGCGCGCAATGGCGGCATCTAGCCCTTCTTGGGCGAATGAGTCTGTGCGCGCCATAATGAAAAAGTCAGCATCGGTGCGTGCATCAACGGCAGCTTTAATGCGATCAACCATTTCTTCTACGGGTACGATCTCTTTATTTGGACGGTGGCCACAACGCTTTTGCGCTACTTGGTCTTCCATATGCACAGCGGCTGCGCCGGCTTTTTCCATATCGCGAATGGTTTTGGCAATATTGAATGCTCCGCCCCAACCTGTGTCGATATCCACTAAAAGCGGTAAATCACAGGCCGAAGTAATGCGCTGTACATCTGCAATCACATCATTGAGTGATGTCATGCCTAAATCAGGTAAACCGTAGGATGCGTTAGCCACACCGCCACCGGATAAATAAATGGCTTGATGACCAATCTTTTTGGCCATCATGGCTGAATAGGCATTAATCGCCCCAACGATTTGCAACGGTTTGTTATCTTTTAAGGCTTGACGAAATTTTTGACCTGGGCTCATGTAACTTGCTCCTTAGGGTAGTTATTTTTTGATGAGGTAAAAATCGGCCTCATCGCAACAATTAAAAGGTTATTTGATGACAACACAATGACGGCAACGCTAAGCTCCAAGCTCTGGCATTAATTTGCGCTGAATGTTGTTTTTCGAATATAAAATATGGCGGCGCATAAGCATTTCTGCCAACTCTCCATCGCGATTACAAATGGCTTGCACTATATGTTTATGCTCTTCAAATGCGGTACTTACTCGTGGGCCAGACATGCCTAATTGCACACGATACATGCGTACCAAGTGATAAATACCGTTGATAAGCATGGCAATAAGATGGTTATTCTTACTGCCTAAAATAATACGGTAGTGAAAGTCCACATCCCCTGCTTCTTGATAATAAGAACCATGTGTTTTTACATCTTCTGAGTGCACATTCAGCAAGGCATTCAAGTCTGCGATTTCTGCATCTGTCATGTTCTGGGCCGCTAAACGCGCCGCCATGCCCTCTAAAGATTCACGCACTTGATACAAGTCCACCAGCCCTTCAGGAGAAAGTGACACCACCCGGGCGCCCACATTGGCTTTGCGCTCAACAATATGGCACGTGGCTAAACGGTTAATCGCTTCGCGGATGACCGCTCGGCTAACACCATACTTTGTCGACAATTCAGTTTCGCTGAGCTTTGAACCTGCAGCCACCACACCTTCTACTATATCTTTACGCAATTGGAAAAACGTTTTGTCTGCGGCGGTAATAGGCATTTCGGTCAGGTTTTGCATGTTTAAAGCATCAATTCCACTGTTGAGATTGCAGCTTATCTGGATAGATAAAGAAGGCTACTCTGCAATAAGATGTCGACAATATAGCAAAGTAATTGGGTATTTCAAGTATTAATAGTAGTAATTGTCGACAATTTGACTTTTTTGAACCTTTCGGTCGGATATTAGCTTTGCTTAATTATGACCTACGATCACAAAGAGCATGCCTATGCTTAAGGCATCTCGGCAACTGGAACGCCAGCCCGGTACTTTCTGCGTTGCCCTACCTTCCAATATCCATGTTGGTCGCATGATATTTTTTCAAACCGCATCCAGCGGCTTAGCTGACTTTTTACCAACAGCCGCAAAAAGTAAGCAAAAAAGGGCACACTTCGGCAAGTCACTTCTCCCTGCGCTTATTGACTAACACTGGTCGTGAAAACGCAAACAGCTATAATTTCAACGCACAGCACTAACAGTCCATGATGTTACTTACCCATAATGAAATTACCGTCTCACCTTCGATGGTTATTCGTTCAGCTGGGCACTACTGCGTAGTTAGAAATCCCATTTTATTATTGAGAAGAAAACACACCTGTACAGAAGACAATGCTGTGTTAGAAAATCGAACATGTAAGAACAAAAAATATAAGTGCGCGGATTGATTTTAATCGATTCGATATACTCAGGTTATTGATTTTAAAGGATAAGTTTTATATGGAAGGTATTTTAGGTAACTTTGGGCTGGTAGGCGTTATATTCTACGTGGCATTTATTATATTGTGGCTATTGGTGCCGGTATTTATTTTTGTGATTTCAAGACGAGTTAAAGAGATGCGAGATTTAGCTCGTGACTCACAAATGGAAATAATGGAACTCAATGCAAACATTAAGTATTTAAAACAAAAATTCGGTGAGAAAAATGAGCCACGGGTTCAATCAATGGGATCTGAGTCGCAAAATTAACAGCATAACCTTGAGAGGTATGGTCACGACAACGACGTTATTACTTAGCCGCTTACATAGCGCCTAAGTATAAAACGCAGATAACGATGACCTACATATCATTTATTCTTGCCACTATAGCTGCATCAAGCGCTTTTTCATGTGTTTTATATTCACTGGGGCCGGTTGCTTGGGCGCTATTGCCGTGTTTAGCGATAACAAGCCCGAGCTCGGGATAAATCGCGATTGCTTGGCCGAATATGCCGGATGCACGAAACCTATTACTATCGGTTTCTAACCACCATTGATAGCCGTAGTTGGGGTAAGTGTCAGAGGGGGTAACGGAGTCTGTCAGCCAATTTTTTGCTAATGGCGAATTTTCTGGTGACGGGAGTTGCTCATAAGCAAATTGACCTACTTTTGCGAAATCTCGCAGGCTTGCAAGTAAACAACAACCGCCTGTTTCGACGCCATTGGGTCTATCCAATACCCATAATGCATCGCTTTCCATGGCGTAGGGCTGCCATATTTTATCTTGTAAGTAAGTCGCCGCGTTGTTGCCTATAGCTGAGCGTAAAAGCTCGCCAATTAGATTTGATTCAGCGGTGTTGTAGTTAAAGACGGTTCCTGGCTTGTGTGCTCTTGGCAGTGCTTTTACATAATTTATTAGCGTAATGCCGTTTGATGCGCCCGCTTGTGATACATCTGAATTTGGGTCGCTGTAGTCTTCGTTCCACTTAACGCCTGAGTTCATATGCAACACATTTTTGATACTCGCCCCGTCGTACGCTGAGCCTTTTAATTGCGGTAAGTAATCTACGACTTGGTCATCAATGCTTGCGATATAACCATCTTTGATGGCCGCGCCAATCAATAAAGAGGAGACTGATTTAGTTACAGAGAATGATATCCAGCGGGTGTTTTTATCATTGCCATCGGTGTAATTTTCGTACACTAGCTCGCCGTCTTTTAGCACCACAATACCGATTGCGCTTTTAAGCCCGATGAAATCCTCGATAGTGTATTTTTTTCCCTCAACCTCGTACGTGATATCGCTCAAGCCAATGTCGTTCAGTATCAGAGGTTTGGCGTTGTTAGATTTGGCTACCACTCTGGTAGGCCACATTCTGCCGATGCTTTTAAACCCAATCGCGCGTTCTTCTTGGGTCCAAAATAAAATGTCTGTGCTGCGCTCCACTAGCTTATGCTGTTTGATAAAAGCATCGTCGGATGACACGTTTGCATAAGTATTGCTGATAAAAATTGTGATGGCGACCAGTGAAAGCCGACAGAAACGAAATGTATTAATGCTTAACTGAGTAACCTTATTTTTATGCTGCATTGTACTATTTCCCCTGACCTTGGCTGCACAAATAAAGGCGCAGTGTTAATGTAATTATCTAGTTTTAACGCGCTGATAATAGGAAGCTAATTTTCATACAGTAAGATATAACATGTTATTAACAGGGGCAAATATTGCTAAGACACGACTTAAAAAGCTCAAGAAAAAAGCGCGGCTAAATTTGCGTATTAAAGGCGAATGAAAAAGGAGAAGCGAAGGGCAACCAAAAAGTAGCGCCTCCCCGTTTTTTAATCAGGAAAGCTTATTTTTCCCATGGTGATGTCAGGGATCCCTTGGGCAATATTGCCAAAAGGTTGCTGCCCGCCTACCAAACACTCATTAGCTAAGATCGCAAACAATACGGCTTCTTTCGCATCTGGGTCTATACCTAGCTTGCTGGTATCTTCAATAGTGGAAATTCTCGGGCATAAACTTAAAATGTGTTCCATCAATAATGGGTTGTGAATACCGCCACCGCTAGCATAAACACTAAAGTCACCTAAATTGGCAGCGCAGTCGTTGATTGCTTGTGCGATCACGTAAGCCGAAAAGAAATTAAGGGTAGCCATCACATCTTGAGGTGCTAAATCTTGTGTATTGGTGCGTTGTTGTGCAGCCATTAAATAGCGCAAATTAAACACTTCTGGCCCTGTGGTTTTAGGGAAATTCAGCGTAAAGAACTCATGCTGTTTCAGAGTCTCTAATAACGCTTGATGTATCTTCCCCTTACCTGCGATCGCACTGTCTTTATCATAATGCAGTGGAGCAAAGTGTTTTTGCACGTAAGCATCCATAATCGTGTTACCTGGGCCAATATCAGAACTAAAGACCGCACTTGAGTCAGCGGTTAGTGGCAAATAGGTTAGATTAGCGATGCCGCCCATATTCAACAAAATACGATTTTCTTGACGGCTGGTAAAAAACAAATAATCACCGTAGACCGCCAAAGGCGCGCCCTCGCCCCCTGCTGCGATATGCTTTTGACGAAAATCAGCTATGGTTAAAATGCCTGTTGTTACCGCTAAGTGATCAGCATCGCCAATTTGCAAGGTCCCGTTTCCAAATTCGTTTTGTCCGTGCTGACGCAAGGGACAATGATATATGGTTTGCCCGTGGCTAGCGATGGCGTCGATGTCAGCCGCTTTTACGCCCCATTTGGCTAAACACTGATTGACCATTTGGCCATGCAATACACCCACCCAAGGGTTCAACAACGTCACCTGCTGTAAATCAACTTGGCGCTGAGCAAAAACACTTTTTATTTGCTGTTTGTAATTATCGTCGTAATCCACAGTACAAAATTCTACTAGCTCAATTTGCATATCAGTGCCGTGGCCTTCGATTCGACACAACGCCACGTCTAATCCATCTAAGGACGTGCCGCTCATTAAACCAATAATAACGCGTGAGCGTTTTTTAGCACTGCGATAAAGTTGCTCTATATGGGTGTTCATTCTTAATTTTGACTCGACTTTATTGTTTAAAGATTTGTTAATAAGAATAATTTATCAATAAAATTATTATTTACAAGAAACTTTTATTGCAATTTTTATTTTCCTAGACTGATAATGCCCCTGCTGTACAAAATAAAATCATTCATGGCATATTTTTTCAACGAATATCGACACAGGATAGAAAACACATGAAGCATCGAACTTACACTACCAAGCTGCAAAGACTCACGCTGACGCCTGTCACACTAGCAGTCACAGCGGCCCTTTTTAGTTCTGCCCCTATGGCGCAAGACGAAAGTCAGAAGCAAGATAAAACCGAAGTGATTTCTATCACTGGCTCGAGAATTCAACGTACCGAGCTAGTGTCGAGCAGTGCCGTTGCCAGTGTCGATGAAGTACAAATTAAATTGGACCGGGCCATCAACGTAGAAGATATTACCAGTAAATTGCCCCAAGCGGCAGCAGGAGCGAACAGCACAGGCTCTACCGTGGGCGATTCGTTTGGTTCATCCACTATTGACCTTCGCGGTTTAGGCCAAAACCGTACCTTGGTGTTAATTGATGGCACCCGTGCCGTGCCTTTTAGTTTCCGTAATTCAGTAGACGTTAATATGATCCCCACGGGGTTAATTAAGCGTGTTGATGTACTGACAGGTGGTGCTGCAGCGGTTTATGGTGCCGATGCGGTATCTGGCGTAGTTAACTTTATTCTAAACGATGATTTCAACGGGGCAGAGTTTTCTAGCAGTTATGAAACCGCTGACGGTGGCAACGAAAAAATCAATTTCGAAGGGATTTTTGGTGGTGATATTGCCAACGGTTCAGGTCATATCACAGGGTATGTAGGTTACTCTGAACGAAAAGAGCTGCTGGCTGGTGAACGTGATTACGCCATGAAAAATGCCAATTCAATCATCAACACAGGCGGTTATTATACTGATATTGCCACCGGTGACGCATTTGCTATTGATGCCGCTGGGAGCGTGGTAGATGAACGTCAAACCACTAGCTCTACTGCTGATCTTTACCTCACTCAACCCATGAAGCGTTTGTCTACCGGTTTACTGTTTGATTTTGATTTGACAGACAACGCCACAGCCTATGGCCGCGCCATGTACTCTAAAGTGACAGTTAACGGCGCTGGCGCAAGTGGTCAGGCACCTATTTCCGTTAATCAACAGATTACATTGAGTGCCGATAACGCCTTCTTAACCGATGACATCCGCAATAACTTAACCTTCGACAGCGATGGCATCGCACAGGTTAATGTTGAAAGAAACCTCGGACTCGGCGTACAGCGCACTGAGGCTGTTCGAGATTCTCTTCAACTGCAAATGGGTGTCAAAGGCGATATCAATGAGTATTTACGTTACGACGTTTATGGTCAGTACGGCCGAACCGATGAAACTGCGACTATTTACAACAATGGCTATAAAGTTGATGGCTCTGGTAACAACCGCTTTGCTGCACTTGCCAATACTGTCGATATATTTGACCCTAACTTGGATTTAACCAGCTTCAGCGACCCATTAATCTATACCACCCGAGAACGTACCCAAAGTGTGTTAGCAGCGACGCTATCGGGTGATTCATCAGCGTTTTTTGAGCTACCTGATGGGCCTATCGATTTTGCTGTCGGTTATGAGTACCGTAAAGAAACAGGCAAGCAGACCCCAGGTGATGCATTTAGAAATGGCACCAGTTTCGCATCAGTCAGTGCATTTGATATGGATGCTGGCTTTGATAGTGAAGAATTCTACGCAGAAGTACTAATACCGGTCGTATCAGACGTCGCCTTTGCCAAAGAAATTAGTGTCGAAGGGGCTTATCGAATTTCGGATTATTCCAATACTGAAGCAGAAGACACCTATAAAATCGGCCTTAACTGGGCCATTAACGATGATATTCGCTTGCGCGCGAATAAGTTAACGGCGTTTAGAGCCCCCAACCTTGGTGAGTTTGCCAGTCCAATCAGTGGTTTGTCACTTGCCTTGTTTGATCAAACGAGCGACCAGTTTGTGGCGCGATTTGCTGGTCGTTATAACGGCGATCCATGTTTATTAGGCACTGGCGATACAGCACAATGCGAACGCTATGGTGCCCCCGCTGTCGATACCCCATACGATTCGAGTACCGCGCAATATACCTATGGTGGTAACCCTGAAATCAAACCTGAGCAAGCTGAATCTGAAACCGTCGGGGTGGTCTACACACCCACTTTCATCGAAGGCTTTGATGTATCCATTGATTACTATCACATTGAAATCTCTGATGCGGTGAGTCAAATTCAACCGGGGGCGGCCTTACAAAGCTGTTATATCGATAATCCTGATGCGAGCAACCCGTTATGTGGCGCCGTATTGCGAGACCCAACCACAGGCTTTATTACCACAGCCATCGTCAACGATTTCAACCTAGCTTCAATTGAGCAAAGCGGTATTGATATCGCAACCAATTACATTGTGGATGCACCCGATGCTCTCGGCGGTACGCTTAAGTTAAGTTACCAAGGGAATCTGGTTACTAAGCAAACTCGCCAGAGTAATGCCACAGTGGCAGCGGTTGATTGCAAGGGGACCTATGGCAGTGCATGTTCAGGGGACTTCGCCAGTGTGTTACAAGCAGATTATAAACACAGAGCAACCCTTGATTGGAACCTAGACGCCATGAATTTCCAACTAGGTTGGCGACGTATCGGCGGTGTAGATTACGCGTCTGATCGCTCAACCAGTATATCTGCCCAAGATTATTTTGACTTTGCCGCTTCTTGGCAAGCCACAGAGCAAGTGGTGTTGAACTTCGGTATCGACAATCTATTCGATAAACAACCGCCCATTCCACAAGCAGGTGCGAATCACTTCAACACAGTCAGTGATTACGATGTTATAGGCAGAACAGTGGGATTAGCAATCCGATATTCCCCTCGTTTTTAATTTTATTAAATAAGAGTTTTGTCAAAACTAAGCCCTGTAAACACAGGGCTTGTCCGTCAGGTGATTGCTATTCAGTGAAAGAGCAGACGACTTACAACTGGCTGCATTAAAAAGCATTGCAGAGTTATGATTATTAAGGCCCATATAGTGACTGGCAAGTGGGTCGATGCAATGCCAGTAAACAACGTCACCCGCTCACCCTTATTATCAAATATCACGTAAGATTGTGAACCTTTTAGTTAAAAAATGGTTCAACTAACCAGCGACTCAATCACCTTTACGCATTATCATTCAACGTATGTAATCGATAAATTCTAACCTTGTTTAAATAGAGAGCAGTATGACGTCATCAGAAAATGGCCTAAAAGCGATTGCAGTCTTAGAAGCCTTTAAAGGTTTGCTTGCTCTTATGGTTGCTGTGGGTATCCATATGCTAGCCGGACGAAATTTACAGCAGGTGGCGGAGTCCATTGTCAGTCACGCCCACTTGAATCCAGCAAGCCATTTACCAAGTATATTTATTCATGCTTTGAGCAACGTTTCAGCTAGCAATATGAGTCTGATCGCCATCTGCGCACTCGCCTATACTGTGATCAGGCTAATTGAAGCCTATGGGTTATGGAAAGGACTCGTATGGACGGAGTGGTTTGCATTAGTCAGCGGCGCCATCTATATCCCTTTTGAAGTTTATGAAATCCTATTCCATACCAGTATCGTAGGTGTTGGTGTGTTTGTGATAAATGTCATCGTAGTTTGGTACATGGCAAACTTACTTTTGCGCCAACGAAGAAATCGTTCGGCCCAGGAAGATTTATACGGTTAAATTAGAGGTTAATGAGTGTTAAGTGCCACGTACATAAATCAAAACTTTGCGCGGTGAATGGCACTTAACTCCCTTTAAACATCAACATCCAAGAATCAAAGTTCATTTTTAGTTACATTGGTGGAGTGTTTTTATCGCGCCGTTAACGGCACAATAGTCACTATTACTGCACTATTTTATGCATGCTCATTCGGGTTTTACGATAAGCCTTGTTCTGCAAATAATGGGATATTTATTTATGCTTCAAGCTGTCGTTTTGGGCGGAGTCGAATTCAGCCCTATGGTTGTTTATTTCCCTATTGCCTTTATCTTAACCGCTCTTACGCGTTTTATTTTGCACCGCTTGGGCTGGCACGACCAAATTTGGAAAGTGTCGTGGTTCGAGGTGTCAATGTTCGTATGCTATTTGGCCCTAACCGTCTATTTATTTAGTGGAAGATAAGTTCGATGACAAAATATATACGTATTATTTTTACAATACTGGTTGTTATAGCCGCTTTATTCGCTGGGCGTTGGGTTTGGAATGATTACATGCATACCCCTTGGACGCGGGACGGTCGCATTCGTTCTGACATAGTAACGATAGCGCCAGATGTATCTGGTTGGGTGACCCACTTAAATGTAAAAGATGGCCAGAGTGTACAAAAAGGCGAGTTGCTTTTTAATGTAGATAGTAAACGTTATCAAGCGGCTTTAGAAAAAAGCCATGCAAATACTGAAAATGCCTTATATTCCTGGCAACTGGCTAAGCATAAATATGCCCGTCGTGTTGAATTAAAGAGCCAAAAAGCGATTAGCGAAGAAGATTTAGAAGCAACGCGCATAAATACCAAAATAGCCGAAGCTAACTACCAATTAGCGAAAGCAGAACAAACGTTGGCGCAGTTAAATTTAGACAGAACAAACATTACCGCACCGGTGTCGGGGCAAATAATCAACCTAAACCTTCGCCAAGGGAACTACGTCGCACAGGGCGTATCGGTATTTGCCATAGTGCAAGCTGACTCGTTTTACGTTACAGGTTATTTTGAAGAAACAAAAATCCCTCTAATTTACCCCAATCAAAAAGCGAAAATCGCATTACTTAGCGCAGGCGAACCGTTAACGGGTCATGTAGTCAGCGTTGGCAAAGCCATTGCTAATACCAATACTCAAAGCAACGGTCAGCTTTTACCCCAGGTTCAGCAAACGTTTAACTGGGTTCGTTTATCACAGCGAATTCCTGTTGATATTAAGTTAGATCCATTGCCTGAAAACACCCAGCTTAGTGCTGGCATGACCGCCACAATACACCTCGCTACGCAATAAGGAGAATACCTTGAATGTAGTGTGGCGGAATCTGTTCTTTCCCAAAAAGCAGGCTGTGATTTTTGCCCTAAAAGGTGTTATTGCCATGGCAATGGCCTTGACTATCGCTATGTTGCTTAATCTTGACCGGCCTTATTGGGCGTTAGTCTCGGCGATATTTTTGCAATTACGCCCCGAAAGCGGTTTAGTGATTGAAAAAGCTATTTGCCAAATTATAGGCACCGTTATAGGTGGTTTATTTGGGATTTTACTGTTAACCCAACTTATGCCCTACCCTTATTTAGCGCTAGGCACATTGGCGATTTGGCTTGGTTTAAACTCTGCACTATCAGCCATGGTACGCCAAGCAAATTTTGTTTACGCCTTTGCAATGGCGGCAGTTACTGCCGCCATTATTGTGCTGCTAGTGATGGCTAACCCATCGGCTGTGAGTAGCTCAGCTATCTTTGATATTGCACAGGCTCGTGTCAGTGAAATAGTGGTTGGTTCTATTTGTGCCGGCCTTGTGAGTCATTTATTTTGGCCAGTAGAAATAAAGGATTCATTACAAAACCAAGCACGCTCAGTCATAAACCAAACCTTAAGTTACTTGGTTACCGAACTTGATCATAATGGCTCCCATGAGAACCGCCATCAACAAATTGACGGGATTATGACCACGTTAGGCGTTATAAATGAAGACTCTAGTGCGGTGCGATACGAAGGCCCCAAAGGCCCTGGTCGCTCTCGAGCGGCAAATCAACTGGCACAAAAAGTACTTTCTTTATTAGCGTTAATTCAAATTTTTGGTCGTTTACAGCGCAACCATGCACAACTAATAAGCCCTACGTTGGCACAATTACTCAATAGGCTAAAAGACGTGTTTGCAAGCATCGCAGAGTCTAACGATTATGAATATTGTGCCGAGCAAATTAAAGCATTTCGCAAAGAACTAACTGAAGAGCGAACAAACAATCCTTGTGAAACGCCTTTTGATTCTCATATGTTCAATATTGGCCTTGATATACCAGCCGATTTAACCATTTTACTGCGAGCTTATCGCGCCCTCGAAGATCGTGATAAAACCTTATTAAACGCCCCTAGCATGCTGACTTACCGCGACCCGTTGGCGGGTATAATTGTAGGATTTAGAACAACATTAGTGTTTTTAATTGGCGCATTTATTTGGATAAGTACCGGCTCTTCAGCTGCCTTAATGATCATGATTTTGCCAGTGATTTTCTCTATTATGTTATCGCGTATACCCTTGGCTATTTTACGGGTGGTAATAAAACGTTTATTAATGGGTGTGATAGTGGCCAGTGTCGTCACTATTTTTTACGCCCTAAATTTACTCGCGCAAAGTGGCGGACAATTAGAAATATTATTATTGGTATTAGCTGGTCCTTATTTTTTAGGATTACTGCTACTCGCCGATCGTGAAACATTGCCTTATGGTTTAGGTTTTTGCATTCCATTCTCAATATTAGTTAGGCCAAGCACCGACATGAGCTTGGCATTTTCAATCGATTATACACTCAGCGCTGCCATGGCTATTTTTGCCGGGGTAAGTATTCTATTTTGGATTTTTCATTTATTTACCGGCCCGAGCGTTCGATTATTGGTGCATCGAGTGTTTAAAGCGACCTATGAAGATTTACGCGAAATAGGCGAACATGAAACACCAGCTATTTGGTATAACCGTCGTATGTCAGACCGACTACTGCGCTTAGTTAACTACGATCAGGGCTCTCATTCTCGGGCTATTACCGATCTTGCTTTAACAGCTTTGAATTTGGGACATGCCACTGTGCGCTTGCGTTCAATCTGCGAAAACGTTGCAGGTAAAGATTTAAAGTACCTAAAACAATGGCAACATTCTTTAGCGGATGCGTTTTTGTTGGCCAGTAAAGGTAAAACCGATGATAGATTGAAGCACAAATCAGATTTACTGTATCAAGAGCTAGCGTCTAAAGTTGACGAGTCAACACAGGTCGAGGCAATTCAAGGAATGTTTATGCGAATTAACCTCACTTTAGAAAGGAGTGCCAAGCAGATAAATAACCAGAGCGTAGGCTAAAGACTTGTGCACAACGCGTTGCTTTAACCGTCTTTGGGTTCAAATGTGACCGTAAATTCTGTTATTCTGCCTAGCGCTATACGTGGCGCGTCTGATGTTAGGTAAAGGATGTGTGCCCCTTTATTCAAGGGTAAATACAGTAACAAATGAGCAGCCTAAAATAGGCATAGGCCTGCTAGTATTCGTTGTCAATTCAAATAAGTAACATGGAAAAAAATGAAAAATAAAGTATCCCCACAAGTTGAAGCACAAGCGATGAAAATGGCTAAAGGAAGACAAAAAAGTGGGCAAACTAAAGAGCAAACCAAGTTGATCGCCCAAGGTATTCAAAAAGGTATTGCTGAGTATAAAAAACAGCAGGGTATAAAATTACGAGAAATAGATAAGCAGCGTAAACAAAAGGCCAAACAAACTGAAAGTGAAAATACCGAAACGGCAGAAGAGGTCACGCATATTATGCCTATGACATCTCTACAGTGGATATTGCTGGCGTTAAGCTGGATAGGTTTTGTCGCCTATATCGTTTGGCTGAAAAATTAACGGTTATAATAGTTTAAGCATTTTTTGACCCGCTTGATTTTTAAGACTAATCAAAATCTATTGCCTGCTAAATATATAGTAATTCGATAGCAAGCGTCTGGCCACAACCATGTACAACCTGCATGTAATAGCAACACTATTCATCACTATGGGTTCGGTTCCCCCTAATTCTATTAACAGCGTTCGTAATTATGTTCATCTGCTTTTTTGTAGCAGTCGTTCTATCCTCTAACATTATATTGTCCATTTTTCGAACTGATACTAAGCTTATACCGTTTCCATTTTTAATTGGTAGACGGGCAATGAGGCAGCTTAGAAAAATAAAATTAGTTCCACTGACATTTGCTACTACCGATATTTGGGCCGCTAGGAGCAAAGTTCACTATTGCACGGTAACGGAATTATTTGTTCATATTCAGGATCACGTTACACGCCCGGCTGCCTTCCATGCATCGCCTTCGAACAAACAATTCATGCATATAGCGCTAACCATTGAGCAAATTTGACGGTAGTGGACTATAAATAAAAAAGAAATATAAGCTTTTTAATTATTGTTCAAAAATTCTTGGCTCCATGATTTTCAAGGTAAATCGATATTAGAGCCTTTACATAAAACATCATTAAAAGGAAGGATTGATGTCTAATATCGCCGGTAAATCCTATGCTATGAACGTGATTACGCCAATCACGGGCTGGGTATATTATTTAAATAGAATTAAATTTGCAGCCGTTCAATTCTCTGTATCAAGAAAACTCGGAACCACAGGTTTTTGGGGTAATTTAGTACCATTAAAACTGACTAATCTAATATACGCGCGGTTAAACGGGTTATTGACCTTGTCACTTATTCATTATGCTCGATGGACCATCATTAAAAAATTCCCACATATTGACGCGTCTCAACCCAAAGAAGAGCTTAAATATCACTACATGTTATTTTTTAGTAACTTTAATGGAAGTTGGAAGCAATATGTTGATTCCTTTCATATGGCAATCCCCAGTGGACTCGATCTACTCTGGTATAAGAATGTTAAATACCCAAATTCTGTGCCGTTACAACCATTCCATAACTACATTACATACAATCAAATTTGGACAAACCACTATTACAATGCTTATCCCCTTGCTGCATCGAATGACGTTAAAGGTGCACAAGAATTAAAGGAAGCGCTGGCAAAATTTATCAATGAAAGCGATTTAAACAATGACGCTGAATTATTTCAACGACGATTCGAATTACTGTTAGCTAGCCAGCAACGAAATTTGGGGTTGATGGCGCCTACGCCAATAATAAGTTTATCTGCCAAAGCTGTAATAGAAAGGGAGTCATAAATTATGGGTAATCGATATGGAAATGCTTACGGCCTTACCGTTCTGATCCCAGTCAAACCTGGCATGGAGAACAATAGATCCTACGACAAAATCATTCGCGATCAGATACAAAAATGGCCTAAAGATAGCGACTCCCCGTTGGCGCTTGTACCAAATACCTATCTAGCAAGAGTATTTTTATTGCAAGATGTCTTTTATGAAGGAGCACCTGCTGTTGAAGAACACCTAAAAAATAAATACTTAGTTTTCACAAGCAATTTCTATGGCGAATTAGACAGTTATTTGTATGGCATGTGGGAAGAAATTAGTGTTGTTCTCAAAGAATTACTCAAACATTGTTTCGCCTTTGAAAACGTAACGTCTGGCCGCGATTTTGTTAGTTATATTAAAAAATGTAAAATCAATAATAGCCTATTTTTTAATGGGTCGAATGACAAGCCTTTACCTGAGCAACTCAAGGCTCTTTATGTCAAACAAGCGTTTATTCACTTCGCATATTTAACCCAACATTTTCGTTATCAGGGTGATACTGGTGCAATCAATTTACAACAGTCGTTTAAAAAATTTATTACGTTAATTGATATTGAAAATCTTAACACTAACAGTTGGCCGATTGCCGCAACCCAAGTACCTGTTGAAATTGAAAGAGATGTAAAGGCAACTGTCGTTGTTCACAAGGAGGCGAGCAAATGAATATAAATGAATCAATTCTTGATCTGCATGATATTCAAGGAAATATAGTGTTTGGATATGGGCGGTGGGGGTATCCATTGTCGCGCTATTTGTTTTTCAAAATAAACGATAAACAACAAGGAATGGAATTTGTAAAAGGTCTGGTTCCTTTAGTCACTAGTTCCGCCCCATTGGACAAGCAAAATAATGGCGCTCCCCCACTAGCAACAACTAATTTGGCTTTCACCTACGCGGGTTTGCGTGAATTGGGTTTGCCGGATGAATCTATGCGAAGTTTTCCAGAAGATTTTCGTATGGGCATGAAGGCACGCAAAGATATTTTAGGGGATGATGGCCCCAGTTCACCTGAAAATTGGGATCCTATTTGGCAGAATAATTACGACGTACATATGTTTTTAAGCATCAATGCGACATCAGAGCTCGACTTAACCCAACGGTTTGATCAAGTAATGGCACTCGTTAATAGAGCGGAAATTGGCGTAGAGCTACTAGACGGACACAGAGATGGTGACGGTAAAGCTTTAAGCAAATTCCAATCTGGTAACGCGATAGTTATCGATGGCAAACCCACCGCAAATGAACACTTTCACTACGTAGATGGTATAACTAACCCAGTCTTTAAAGGTCAAGGTAGAAATCGAACTGATACTGTTGGCGCAGGAAAACCCACCAGGGCTGCTGCTAACACTGAAGACGGATGGGAGCCTCTAGAGACGGGAGAATTTGTACTGGGTCACAAAGATGAAAGTGCCGAATATCCCAAAGCACCAAGCCCTAGATTGCTCTCATACAACGGCAGTTTTATGGTGTACCGCAAACTTCATCAAAATGTTGGAAAATTCACTTCTTATTTAAAAGAAACAAGTGAGCACTATGGCGATAAGAAATTAGCCGATGATGAAAAACATGAAACTTTAAAGGCTAAGTTTGCAGGACGTTGGTCTAACGGCGCCCCCTTGGCAACTTATCCCGACTATGCTTCGGCGCGTAAGTTTGGCGAGCAGTGGCAAAATGCCACTGATGTCTTATTTTATCAACCTGAGGCAACGAGTGAACAGAAAAACCAAGCTCGAGCAATTTATCAAGATTTGAAAAGCAAAAGAAGCGGATTTAATTACGTTAACGACTCCGAAGGTGCGAGGTGTCCTTTAGGTGCCCATACTCGGCGTACTAACCCACGCGGTTCACTCGAATTTGATACGGATGGCGCATTTGACACACCTGGTGCAATGGTCAATAGACGACGAATTCTAAGGCGGGGATTACCCTACGGTAACTCAACTGATCGAACTGACAATGAAGGTGAACACGGTACAATTTTCATGGTGATCAATGCCAGTATTGAGCGTCAATTTGAATTTGTGCAACAGCAATGGATCAATTACGGAAACGATTTCAAACTAAGTAATGAAAAAGATGTTTTGCTAGGTAATCACGAAATTACTCAAAATGGCGACCCAAATGGTAGAACCTTGATCAATGCAAACAAATCATTGGGGCAACCTACCTTCATGTGCTCTGGTATGCCTCGATTTGTGGAAACACGAGGTGGTGATTATTTTTTCATTCCAAGCTTAACCGCCCTACGTATGATTGCCGAAGGAATTATAGACCCAACCTAAGCAAACCATATTCGTGTAAGCAAGGTTAATTTGCGAGGGGCGCGATGCTGCTATTAGTGATTAATGCGCTTGCAAGTTGGGTCACTTCGCCTTTGCGCATTAATGCCAACAATATAGCTGACTATTTTTTCGTCGTTCAGTTGCTTACTAACGTTTTTACTTTACAGCACGATCAATATCTTCAGCGCTCTTGTGCTCTGGGTCCAACGTGTAGTCCCTAAGTTCAGGAGGATAAGAGTCTCTTAATATTTCAAGCACTGGTGAATGAAAATCCCGTACGTATAAAATACAAGTTACCCAAATAGTCGCCACAATAAAGGCCGCGGGATGTAAAAACCAAGTTGAAGCAGCTATGCCGTAATAGTAAGAACGGATCCCTCGATTAAACTCGTTACCTGCACAAGAGTTTACTCGAGCCATTCTTTTGGCTGTTTTCAGTCGGTATTCTTCTGAGGGCATGTTCTCGCGGTAAGGACTACCGCCAATCAAAATACACAAAAAGTTAAACTGCCTTAACGACCAGGTGAATTTAAAATAAGCGTTAACAAAAATAAATATCAATAAAATCAGTTTCAATTCAATCAAACCACTGGAAACCGCTTGAGCAAAAGGAATGTCTTCAGAAAAACTGAGTAAACGCTCTACCGAGCCAACTAATGCGAATAGGCCAGCAATAATATAAATGGTCGTTGAGGCATAAAAAGAGACACTAGCCATAAGATTACTCGTGAGACCAGCACAAGCAACGGGGATCTCGCGTGAAGCCGACTCCATAGCCCACTGTAAACGATATTCGTGGGTGATCCCTATTAGCCCCTTTCGACCCATGTCCCCTCGCTCTAAAATAAAGCGGTAACCCATCCAACAGCTAAAAAATAACGCTACCCCGAAGTAATCTACCCAAGACAAAAGCAAGAATATGTTTTTTAGATCGTCCATATTATTTTTATAATCCTATTTGGGCAGTGTTTTTTTTGGGGGTTAGGGATAGTGCGTTATTCAAAATTATATTATTGGATGATAGCAAAACTAACCCATTGAGTTTGCTTTAAATTTTCAACTATAAGCCACGCAGTATCTCATCTTAAGCAACCATTCTTATAGTATTTAATTAGACGACTCATTCGAGGTTTAAATTTAGTAGAAACGCAAACGCGTGGGAATTTATAACTAGAATTATTATTTAGCGCTAAAAATTTAGGCGCGAAATGAAAGTGACGTAAAAAATACGTATTAAATAAAATGAAAATTGAGCACATTGATAGGGTCAAAATAACAAAATCATTGTCGTTTACGGTTTTTTTAGACATTAATTATAGATTTTATATCTCTACATCCCATATTTAACGGTCGATGAGCAATTAAATATTAAATAATGGGGAATGAGGTATTGTTATTGAGCTAATGCGTGTAAGATACACCGCATAAGTTTTTGGGTATGCGGATTGGTGAGTTCGGGTACTAAATAAACAAAATTTCACCTAATTAAATGAGTATATATAAATGAGTAAAGGTACAGTTAAGTGGTTCAACGCAGATAAAGGTTTTGGCTTTATTACTCCTGAAGATGGCGGAAAGGATCTTTTCGTTCACCATTCTGAAATTCAAGCAGGTGGCCAATTTGCGTCTTTAAATGACGGCCAAGAAGTTGAATTTGAAGTTGGACAAGGTCAAAAAGGTCCTTGCGCTAACAAAGTTGTTGCAATTTAATCTGATTTTCAAGCTGCTGTAATGGCAATTTGAATATAAATAGTACATGTAGACATCGTTTACATTACTAGTGTGATTGAATATAGAAGGTGCTGGTTTGGTTATACCGCTTACGTAAAGTAAAGGTATGGTTACCACAGCGCCTTTTTTGTTGCCTGAAATAAAATAATTATAATCCTACTATAAAATTATCCCTCTCTTAAAATATCCATGTACGCTATTAATAGGGAGTAACGAGAAAAAACAGCCCCCCCTATTTTACGTTATTTATTTATCGACCTAATCACGCATTTTTAAATGCTTTAATACCTGCAAACTTTGATACAGAACCTAATTCATTTTCAATTCGCATAAGCTGATTAAATTTTTCTATTCGCTCTCCTCTACAACCGCTACCCGTTTTCAAATGCCCAGCACCAATACCAACGGTTAAATCGGCAATAAAGCTATCAATCGTTTCTCCACTTCGATGTGAAACAAAACAGTTATATGAATTTTTATTAGCAAGTTCAACAGTTTCAAGCGTTTCAGTTACCGTCCCTATTTGATTAAGTTTAATCAGTATAGAATTGGCAACGCCTTTACTGATCCCTTCTTTTAAAATAGTTTTATTGGTGCAGAACAAATCGTCCCCTACTATTTCGACTTTATTGCCGAGGGAATCAGTCATATTCTTCCAACCATCCCAATCATTTTCAGCTAAGCCATCTTCAAGCAGAACAATAGGATATTGGTCCACCCAACTTTCCCATAGCTTGATCATGTCATCACTTGATAATGATTTCTGGGTACTTTTAAAAAATTTGTATTTACCACCTTCCCACATTTCACTTGTCGCGGGATCGAGACAGATACTGACATCTTTGCCAGGGGAATATCCTGCTTTGCTGATGGCTTCCAATATTATTTCAACCGCTTGCTCATTAGAATTTAAATCAGGCGCAAAACCGCCTTCATCACCAACGCCTGTGCTGAGACCTTTGGATTTTAAAATACCCTTTAAAGTGTGGAATACTTCTGTCCCCATACGAATCGACTCTTTGAATGACGTAGCGTTGTGGGGGGTAATCATAAACTCTTGAAAATCTATCGTATTATCAGCGTGCCTTCCGCCATTTATTACGTTCATACAAGGAACTGGCAGTATGTGAGCATTACTCCCCCCCAAATACTGGTACAAAGGTATACGCGAGCTTAACGCCTTGGCTCGAGCAAAAGCCATGGAAACCCCCAGTATTGCATTGGCACCTAATTTCGCTTTATTCGGTGTTCCATCTAGTCCTATCAAAAAATAATCAAGCTCTCGTTGGCTGGTAAAACATTTGTTCTCGATTGCTTTCGCTATAATCGTATTGACGTTATTGACCGCCTTCAATACACCTTTACCACCGTATCGATTTTTATCACCGTCTCTTAACTCTGTCGCTTCGCGTTCACCGGTTGATGCACCGCTGGGAACCATAGCCCGGGAAATCGTTCCGTCTTCTAATTTCAAATTCACTTCTACTGTAGGGTTACCCCTTGAATCCAGGATTTCAATTGCGTTAATTTTTTGGATTTTCATAGCGTAAGTCCTTGGTAATTAAGTTTGTTAACTAACGCGATGTTAGTCAAAAATGTTAGTGCTATTTTGCCTTGTATGTTTTGTATGTTTCATATATTTGGTAATATTTAAATGCCTTTGAGGTCCCACTATCACTAAAATCTGCTGTGAGTTCGAATTTAAATAGCCGGTACGAAACATTGCCTAAATGGTATTAATGAAAGTTATTGCCCTTTATAGAGCCCACTCTAAAATAGTGCTCATTTCCTTGAGACGAACCAGTCATAAATCCGAGTGAAAAATCATTCTATACAGGTAATTTCCACGCACACGAAACGTACTCATCGAGTATTTTCTCCATGTGTCATTCAAACCAGTATTTTTCATCTGACGTACTTTTCAGGAACACATCACGCGCTGGGAAGATAATTCCTACATGCGTGAAAGCCCACAGTATAATATTGATATTTGCTGTCAATATGACTGAAATGAGAATAAGCAAAGATAATGACACAGCGCAAGAACAGGTACGGTTTATGCGCAAAATCCTATGCTCACAAGCTATTTTCGGCACAGCCAACATACTGAATACATCTAAAATATAGAGAGTTTGGTTGAATTCGTTTTAAAACAATCGACGAACCATTAAATACGCACGCGATTAGGACGTTAATCTAAATTGAGTTCAGTGTTACTCGAAAAGTGTCTTAGTTGATGTGTTATTGGGTCTATGAATTCCTGCTGCTGAGCCAATAACTGCAAGGGTTTGTTGAAGTCATCCGGCTGACTTGGTTGCAACACAGGGTAATAGGTATCATGTAATAGCGGCCAACCAAGATTTTGCATATGAAGTCGCAGCTGGTGCGTTTTACCAGTTACGGGATTAAGTTCAAATAATGCCTTGTTGGCTGAGCGCTTTACACAACGAATATGTGAATGTGCGTTAGCCGGCCCCTCAACAGCATGCATTAAAAACCGTGGCGTGCTTTTCTCCAACCTATTTTTTATTTCCCATTGCTGATTGTCCGCCGGTTCGCTGTGACTCGTGCTGGCAACAGCTTGATAAGTTTTATTGATTTGATGGGTTTCAAAAAGTCGATGGTAGTGCGCGCGCGTATTGGGATTTACTGAAAATAGTACCAAACCTGCAGTGGCTTTATCGATGCGATGCACGGCTTGCAGATGTTGATTACCGGTCTTAGTACGCAATCGATTTTGTAGGCATTCTTCAACATATCCACCGCCTGGCATTACGGGCAAAAAATGTGGTTTGTAGGCCACCAAAATCAACTCGTCCTGAAAAATTATTTTTTCAGCGAAAGGAATAACGGGTTCACTTTTTACTTCGCGGTAATAATAAACGCGTTGCTGAGCCTTAAATGGCGTTTGTACATTGATCAAACGACCATCATGCCAATGAACTTTACCTTCAGCCATACGTTGTTGCCAAATCTCAGCAGATATTGCCGGAAATTTGATAATAAGAAACTCTAGAACTGTCGATACTCCCGGATTATGCTGGGGTAGACTGAGTTTAGATGGAGTAATCGCGATGGCCATAATTGCACTCGTTAATGATGTGATAGAGGTCTTTCATGTCGATATTAACGCCGCGAGTATATAACGTTTTACTGTGATGTGGGGTTATAGATGTCATCGCTGTTTTTAATATTCCATATAGCAACGTCTAACGAAAAATATAAAATGTTAAAACAGATACCCCCTTAGGATAATGGGTAAATAATCAATCTGCGCATAAGAATTCAATCAAAACGCCCACTGGTGATTCGGACCATCAGTTTCAGGTATTACTGGAATATCCTCAAAAAGAAAATCCTCTTTTTACAAGTAGCGACAGTGAATCGGTATTCCATGCAACTCAGGGAAATTACGTCTTTAGAATCGTAAAAAACATACCTAGGGCTAGTCTTACATTCATATACTGAATAAGCCTTGTCATGATTTAACAGATTGTTTGTAAAAACTTTTTCATTTATGTCGAGTAACTGTATTCTTGTTCATCTACTCTTATTCGAAACGGCACAATGGAGTATCAATTTTGATGTCAAAGGTAATAAAAAAGGGCCTCTCTATTCGTGCGCGATATATTCTAGCCTTATCCCTGATTGCGGCGACGGCTTCTGGCTCAGCGTTAACGCTAAAATACATATTCAGTGTACAAGAAAATGACGCTTATATAATCAATATGGCGGGTCAACAACGCATGTTATCCCAACGTATAGCGCTATTTGTTGCAAGATTATCTCATTGCCCAAGCGATAAAATCACTATTGAAAAGTTCGAATATTCACTGCAAACCGCAATAAGCAAATTCGATAAAAACCGAATTGAATTAAATAACGTACCTAATCTGCCTGCAACCGTTAAGAAATTTAACTTCGGTAAAAGCGCTTTAGATGCGAAAACAACGGCATATGTTAACGATGCCAATGGTTTTCTCGGTAGTGCTAATCGATGTGGCCTATCACCGACAATTTTCAATGCAAACAATACTGATGCGCTATTATCTGAATTAGATCAAGTTGTACAAGCCTTTGAGGTATCTGCCCGCGAGCGTGTTCAGCTTGTTGAAAATATAGAAATGCTTTTATGGCTTTTTACGTTGATATTATTGGTTTGTGAAGTGATATTCATTTTTCGTCCCATGGAAACGCAAATTAACAAAACCCTTGCGTCCTTAAAAGCCACGTTGCTCAAAGCTAGAACAGCCGAACAAGAGGCAATTGACGCCAGCAAAGCAAAATCCGAGTTTTTGGCTAGCATGAGTCACGAATTAAGAACACCTATGAATGGTTTGTTTGGCATGATGGAGCTAGCCATCGACAATCCACATAAAAGTGGTGAATATCTAAAGAAAGCGAAAAGCGCCGGTAAGCAATTGTTAGTGTTGATAAATGACGTACTAGACCTATCCAAAATAGAGGCTGGCAAGTTACGTATCGAACGCACTTCGTTAGATTTACTGCAACTTCTTGATGATGTGACGTCTGTGCAATCAGCAAATTGTCGCTTGAAAAGACTGACATTCAATTATCAGAAAAATACCACACTACCAGCACATATTTTTGGCGACCCCACGCGAATCGCGCAAATTATGCACAACTTACTGAGCAACGCGATCAAATTTACCCATGAAGGCTCGGTAAATTTAGAAGTTGGTGTTTACGTTAAAGAAAAACGATTCTGGCTATCAGCGAAGGTTCACGATACCGGAATTGGGATTGAACCTGAAAAAATAGAAACCATATTTAATAAATTCGAACAAGCCGATCAAACGACCACACGCCTTTTTGGTGGGACCGGTCTCGGCCTATCTATCGCTAAACAATTGACTGATTTGATGCATGGAACGTTAACGGTTCACAGCGTAGTTAACGAAGGAAGTTGCTTTGAGTTGTCGCTTCCTATCGAAATTGACCACAAGCAAGTTGAAAATATTCGACCTCATGTTCAACTGCACTGCGCGATAGTCGACGATCTGCAAACAAGCAGAGAATACTTACAGCATGTGGTTAAATCTCAAGGTTTTAAGTCAACCGTTTTTGAACATGCCGCAGCATTTTTGGCCAGTGATATCAGTCAATTCGACGCATTGTTACTTGACTTATCGATGCCCGAAATCAACGGTGTTGATGTTATCAACGCATTGCGTGAGCGTAACCTTAAAAAAACGCCGTCCATCATTTTAATATCAGCGGTCATTGAACACCTTGAATGCAATGATGACGTGCGCAGTCTTATTTGGCGAACCCACGCTAAGCCAGTCATGAGACAAGAGCTTGAGGCTGATTTACGCGAATTACATAACATCCAACTTAGATCTGAGCCGGATATATCAGAATCAACAAGCGAGCATAAAATTTTGGTCGTAGAAGATAATGAAATTAATGCAGAAGTAGTCAAAATCATGCTTGAGGGCGCGGGTTACCAAGTTACTATTGCGACTGACGGTGAAAAAGCCATTCAAGCCTGTATTTTCGAGCAATACGACCTGATTTTAATGGATATGCATATGCCCGTTATGGACGGTATTACCGCTACCGTAAGACTTAGACAAAAAATGAATTTCCTTAACCCTATTATTGCCCTTTCAGCGAACGCATTTGTTGAAGACAGAGAGCGTTGCATTGACGCTGGCATGGATGACTTCCTTTCTAAACCGGTTGAAAAAATGGCCCTATTGGCGGCAATTAAAAGACGATTAGGTTGACGTTGTCTAGGTTGTGTATCGGCCAATGTAAATATATGTAATAAATTGTAATTTAAGCGATTTTTAGGAAACCATTTAGTCACTAAATGTTCGAAACTAAAGCGTACAAATTTTATATATTCTTGGAGCTAATATGAAACACATTATGATACTGGTCTTTGTGCTACTGGCGCTTGGTGGATGCGCGTCAAATCGTTTATCAGACCCCGAAAAATTAGTCATTATCGAAAAATTTATCACCACTGAAAACTTAGAAGCTCGCGATACTATTAGTGCGTTTGATATGGATAGCTGGACATCATTAAGCGACCAATATTTGATCTTACGCACTTCTCCTTTTCGATCTTATTTGGTCAAGCTAACAATGCGCTGTAACGATTTAGATTTTTCGCCTAGCTTGCTGGTGTATTCACGTATCCCCAACACATTAAGCGCTGGTTTCGACAGTGTTTTCACCCCCGATAATCATAGATTCAGATGCAATATCAGTCGCATCTACCCACTAAATAAAGCACAGAACAAAGCCTTGATCGCGGCCGTTAATCCTAAAGCAACAGATAAGCCAGTCGAAAAATCTGACGATGAGACAGGTAATATGGAGGCAGGAAAGGATACAGAAAACGCTCAGGCAAACATAGTTGAAGAACCGCCAGCGCGCACTATTTTTGGTGAATAATCATTTGATGCGACACCCGGTTAAATTTAAATAAGCCAGAATGTTTGTACAGACCGTATTAAGCATATAACTGTAAACTGTTTAAGTTACTTTTATAGTGCTTAATTTGAGGAATGTAAACGGTCTGGGCGATAGTTGAGTACCAGTATTAACTTAATACAGCATTGATTAGCCGATAGAGTTTAGCCGATAGAGTTTAGCCGATAGAGTTTAGCCGATATAGTGCAACAACCAATGCTACGCCTGCGTTAACAATTTTGCTGAGGTCCTCACCATACCTCAAACAAATTTAATAACGCAGTCCGCTGTATACATGCTAAATCAGTGCACATACACAGCTATATTTACTATGCTGACTACCTTCAATATCGACTTTTCTTTCTAGTCCAAAGCAATCAAGGTCGTCCGTTTTAGCATAAAAAATATCGCACACCGCTCAAACCTTTATAGTAAAAAAGTGTTAAACAACGACTTTTAAAACAATATATGGGACGAGATTGAAGACGAAAATAAGCAACTTGTAGTGTGCCAAATAATTCATATAAAGGATTTTCAATTCACTGGGTGCAACGTTAAATAGCCTACCGTGTATGGTGGTGATTTTATCTTTCATCCAGATTAACACCAACGATGCGGCACATAATAAGCCGATATTAATAAGTGACATCCAACCGAAAATTTCACTTAACTGAATAACATTGTTCATATCGCTAACTCCATTTAGTTTGGTATAAAAAATTACGCTCTAAGTAGGCTATTTCTTAACCCAATCCCAAGCATTTTGCAGCTCATCTGAGGTAAAATATTTTTCGTCAATTCCAACAAGTTTGGCAAAGGGGCTGTCAATTGCTACTAACCATTTAAGTACCCGACTGGATGAGACAAATCCTAGTTTGTTTATATTGCTCATGTGATGCAAAGTCCACATCAGATCTTCATATACCACATCAAGACCCACTTTAATTTCACCATTAAGCAGAACCAAAACATTAATTGTGCGATGTTCTTCGAGCAGTTTATCGAAAATGGCTATCCACTTATCTTCTTCAGCTTTATCGATTTTACCGCCGACCTGAATGCCAATGGTGGCACCTTCACTTTTAGGTAATATTTTAATCACTGGCTTTTTCTCATTTGCTGTTGCATATAAAATAGAGATGGGGTGTAAACAGATTTTATCTACAATGCGCTTACATTGTAGATTTATCCATTGCGGCTTGAAACATGCCACATGGGTCAAAGCGTAAACCTAAACTATCAATATTAGCACTGCACAGGAAAAGTAACCGCGGGATGACTTCCGCATCTGAAAATGTATATTCAGATTAAAGAAGCAGAATACTAAAAATAGCGAAGGTGATTAACCCAGCTTGAAAACTAATGCGCCCAGAAATAGTCGGGCTTATGTTTGTCGAAATGCTTAACAAAAACGGAAGGAATACAGGACTGATGCACGGCTGCAAGTGCATTTTCAGCTTGCTGGCATAGAAACTTAGTCGTAAATCAAACGGTTCGATGTGAACTTAGGTCGTAAGCAACGGCTTACGACCTAACAATGCGTACTTACTTTTTCTTAGGTCTTGCCTTGGCGCGACCTTGATTCACTTTGTGCTTTTGCACAGAACGGCGCATACGACTCAGACGCACATGGTCCAGCTTGGTTTGTTTGTCTTCTATCATCGACTCTTGTTCTAAATCTAATTGCACGCTTTTACGCAACGTATTAAGATCTGTTAACGGCAACTCAATCCAGCCACCTTGAGGTAAGCGGTTTTGCAAGTCTAGGGTACCGTATCGAACACGGATCAAGCGGCTAACTTGTAAGCCTTGAGATTCCCATAATCGACGGACTTCACGGTTTTTGCCTTCAGATAGCGTCACGTTATACCAACTATTTAGACTTTCATCATCACCAGGGCGTTTGCGTATCTCAGTAAATTTAGACACTCCGTCCTCAAGTTCCACGCCTTTCTTAAGACGCTTAATAATGTCTTGATCAACATCACCAAATACACGAACCGCGTACTCTCTTTCGATTTCATGTTTAGGATGCATTAAACGATTAGCCAGTTCACCATCGTTAGTAAACAATAACAAACCACTGGTGTTGATATCTAAACGGCCAACGGCTATCCAACGACCATTTAGAATTTTAGGCAAACGGTCAAAAACAGTAGGACGTCCCTGAGGATCTTTACGACTACATAGTTCTCCCTCAGGTTTGTTGTACATAAGTACGCGACAAATAGTCGTTTTCGCGGCAGCACTAATTAAGTTGCCGTCAACGCGTAGTTGATCCAATGGCTCAACGCGATCACCTAACGTGGCAACTTTTCCGTTAACCGAAATTCGGGCTTGGGCTATCCACTTTTCCATCTCACGACGGGAGCCCACACCAGCATTGGCTAGGACTTTTTGTAATTTTTCACTCATTAGTGTAACTGCTCTCTTTGATTAGGGTTGTCAGTATCATCAAGCTTAGTCTCTGTAGCTTGTTCTGACGGTGTTTGTTCGGCCGATGTCTGTTGCTTTATCACATTGTGCGCTGTTGCGTCTTGCTCAGAGGTTGTTTGCTCGACACAGACCGGTTCAGCACTTTCACTCGGCGGCGTTAAAATCTTTCGTTCATCCTGACTATTACTCGTATCAAAGGCATCTTGACTAGGAAGGTCTTTCAAGCCTTTAAGCGAAAAATAGTTTAAAAATCCTTTTGTTGTAGCATATAAGGCTGGGCGGCCAGGCACTTCTTTATGCCCTACGATTTTCACCCAATCCCGTTCTATTAAGGTTTTCATAATGTTGCTGCTAACAGCTACACCACGTACATCTTCAATTTCACCTCGCGTTATCGGCTGACGATAGGCAACCATAGACAAGGTCTCTAGCAAGGCTCTAGAGTATTTAGGCGCTTGCTCTTGCCATAATTTACTTAACCAAGGGCCTAAACTATCCATTGACTGAAACCGATAACCGCTCGCGACTTCAACCAATTGTACGCCGCGAGATTGATATTCTAATTGCAACTCATCAATTGCTTGATTCAGCGCTTTTTTACCCACCTTCAAACCGCTTAATACTGTTTGTTGCAAATGTTCTTGGCTAACAGGCGTGTCAGATACAAACACCGCAGCTTCAACCAATTGCTTCAACTGCATTAAGGATAATTTTGCCATCTATTGCGGCTCTTCTGCTTTGAGCTTAATGTGAATATTAGCCAAAGGTTCACTTTGCACCAGCTCAATAAGCTGTTCTTTACACAGCTCAAGTATAGCCAAAAAGGTGACAACCACACCTGCTCGGCCTTCACTTGTCTTATACAAGCAATCAAAACCGGTAAAATGCTCACTGTTAAGCTTCTCTAAAATCAACGCCATTCGCTCTCGGGTAGATAACGCCTCAGGAGCAATATGATGATGCTCAAATGCACTCGCTCGTTGCATCACATTTTGAAAACTCACCACTAATTCCTGCAAATTAATCTTAGGTAAAATCTTAATAGGCGCGACCGACTCACTGGTTTGCGCCACTGCACTAAATACATCACGTTCCATGCGTGGAATATCATCAAGCTCATGTGCAGCTGTTTTTACGAGTTCATATTCCTGCAATCGCCTAATAAGCTCGGCTCTAGGATCATCTTCGTCCTCTTCAACATCCGGTCTTTTGGGCAGCAATAAACGCGATTTTATTTCAGCCAGTATCGCCGCCATCAGTAAATACTCAGCGGCAAGCTCAAGCTTTAAGTCTTTCATCATATCAACGTATAACATGTACTGTTTCGTTACTTCATAAACAGGCAAGTTAACTAAGTCGAATTTTTGTCGGCGGATCAAATACAGTAATAAATCCAATGGCCCTTCAAATGCATCTAAAATTAACTCTAATGCATCTGGCGGAATGTATAAATCTTCAGGTTGATCAGTAAATGCCTGACCGTTAATAAATGCTAGCGGCAAAGGTTGCTGCACTGGTTGCATGTGCAGCATCGCTTCCTGTTCAAGGGGTGACTTGAGAGGCGCTTTATCAACCGTCATAGCAGGTAAGTTTCGATGTTAACTAAATGGGCTAGCGTCGCCGCTGCCCTGTCTAATAATGACGGGCTCACCGTCCGACAAATCCACCACTGTGGTGGGTTGTTCACCCAAGAAACCACCGTGAATAATCAAGCCAACTTGTTTTTCAAGCTTGTCACGTATCTCGTCGGGATCAGATTCAGCCACTATAGCATTAGGCAAAATCAGCGTGGTTGACATCATAGGTTCGCCTAACTCTTCAAGTAAGGCGAGCGCAATGGCGTTATTAGGTACGCGAATACCGATAGTACGACGTTTAGGATTTTGTAACCGCTTGGGGACTTCTTTAGTCGCCTTTAAGATAAAAGTATACGGCCCAGGTGTATTGTTTTTAATCATACGAAATGCGCTGTTATCTACGCGCGCATATTCAGACAACTCCGACATATCTCGGCACATCAAGGTGAAATTGTGATCTTTACCGATTTGGCGAATGCGACAAATTTGCTCTAAAGCGTTTTTGTCGTCCATATGGCAACCAATGGAATATCCGGAGTCGGTGGGATAAACCACCACTTCGCCGCTGTGGATAAGCTCGCAAGCCTGTTTAATTAAACGAGTTTGTGGGTTATCAGGATGAATATAAAAAAATTGGCTCATAATCGTTACTTCCCAGTAAGTTACACGCTGTTTTTCGCGTGAGATGCTATATCAACTGGCTGGTCGATAAACGGCCAGTCATGCCAGATAGGGGTAAGATGCTCTGGTAATCCCAGGTTTTTCCCCAGTTCAGTCCAGCGGCTGACGAAATGAAAATCAGAACCCGCTGATGCCTGTAAATTATGCTCCATGGCTAATTCAACAATCAACTTACGTTTTTCAGGGTTAATCCGCGCATGGGTTGTTTCTATGCCATCGCCCCCTGATTGTTTGAATTCAGCTACCAGCTTGCGCAGCCATTTTGTGGTCATATCATAATGCGCCGGATGAGCAAGTACGGCTTTACCACCAGCATCATGGATCCACTCAATTGCTTCTTCGATCGAAATCCACTGGGGTTTGACGTGAGCGCGTTTGCCTTTACCCAAATATTTTTTAAAGGCGCTTTCGAAATCACGTACTTCTTTGCGATCTACCAACACCCGGGCAAAATGCGCTCGTGTCAATTGCCCCTCTCCTGCTAATAATTTGGCATCTCGCAATACATTTTCAATCCCTGCTTTGGCCAATTTATCTGACATTTTTTGTGCTCGGGCATCGCGCTCATCTTTTTGTGCGACTAAACGTTCGCAGAACAACGGATCATCTTTATCAACGTTCAAACCTAAAATATGAATATCAAAATTATGCCACGACGTAGATAGCTCAATACCATTAATTATGTGCATGGCACGCTTTTGTTTTGCTTGATGAGCAAGCGCTTCATCTAATCCTTGCACCGTGTCGTGATCGGTAATCGCCAACACATCCACTTGCATATTGTGCGCCCGGTCCACCAACTCTACAGGGGAAAGTTGGCCGTCAGAATAGTAAGTGTGGCAATGCAAATCGATTTTCATAAAGCGTTAAATATGACCTATTGTTGAGTACTCGCAGAATACTATTTCAAAATTGACTGTTGACAGAGAAGCAAAATTGTTTTCTTCTATACGCCTGAAGTGCGTATTATACGCATTTGGTCATGAATAGCAGACAAAACCTGAAAAAAGGATAATGTTTGTTATTAAGTGATAGTTTTATCACTTAATACTGAAGAGATTATATACCCATGAATACTGTTTTACGCGTTACAACTAACCTAATTTGGTGGTGGCACATCCCTAACTAGCGGGCTGTGAGCGTATGTATTTGTGCGATTGAACAAGAAAAGCCCGTATAATACGGGCTTTTTTTATGCCCGATTGAAAATTACGACCCTTTTATCATCCTTGCCTAAGACAGGTTACAAACAAGGTTATCGAGAAAAATCATGAGTTTAGCGCAGTTAACAGAACAAGCAGGCAAAGTAGAAACCTTACTACTATCGGCCGATTATGTGGCAGATCCACTCCAAGCATATCAATACCTTTGTCAGGGTAAACCTCATAATTTGCTACTTGAGTCAGCGGAAATCGACAGTAAAGACGATCTAAAAAGCTTATTATTAGTCGACGCAGCGATAAAATTGCAATGCGATGGCCCAATTGTCACGTGCCAAGCGTTAACTGATAACGGTGCTGCAGTCTTGCCCTTGTTTGTCGAATATTGCCCAGACGGTGTTAAGCACGCATTCAACCAACAAACGCGTACAGTCACCCTAACATTTACCTTCGCACAAGAAGAGCTAGATGAAGATAGTCGTTTAAAGGCACCCGCGGTATTTGATGCCCTGCGCCTACTGATTAATCGCGTGGTGGCGATTCGCTCGCACCCTGAAGCGCTATTTTTAGGCGGGGCGTTTGCTTATGACTTACTGGCTACCTTTGAACATCTACCACAGGTTAGTGATAGTGATAACACCTGCCCTGACTTTGTTTTTTATCTCGCAGAAACCTTACTGTTAATTGATCACCAAGCGAAAAAAACCGAAGTGATTGGCAGCGTATTCAGTGGGAAAAATGTCGGTAATAACTACTTTGCAATCAGTCAGCGCCTTGAGCAAATTAAACATAAATTGCGTAACGTAAAACCTGCCCCTGAAATTGAATCGCGCCACGTCAGCCCTGACGAATTAAAAATTAGTAAGTCGGACCAAGAATTTATTCGAGACGTCGAAAATCTTAAACAGCATATTTTAGCCGGTGACATTTTTCAGGTCGTTCCATCACGGACCTTTAGCTTACCCTGCCCAGACCCACACAAAGCTTATAAAGCATTGAAAGTGCAAAATCCCAGCCCATACATGTTTTTTATGCAAGACATCGATTTTTGTATGTTTGGCGCGTCACCTGAATCGGCTCTTAAATATCTTAAAGATACCAATCAAGTTGAGATTTATCCTATTGCAGGCACGCGCCCAAGAGGTAAACACGCAGATGGCTCTATTAACTTAGATTTAGACAGTCGTATTGAATTGAATTTACGCGAAGATGAAAAAGAAAAATCAGAGCACTTAATGCTAGTTGATTTAGCGCGTAACGATGTGGCGAAAGTTTCTAAACCCGGCACTCGCCATTTAAAAGAATTACTAAAAGTAGACCGCTACTCACATGTGATGCACTTAGTATCTAAAGTTGTGGGGCAATTACGGGATGATTTAGATGCGCTACATGCGTATCAAGCATGCATGAACATGGGCACCTTAGTGGGAGCACCAAAAGTCAGCGCTGCAGGTCTTATCCGCGAAGTAGAAAAGCAGCGTAGAGGCAGTTATGGTGGCGCAGTTGGCTACATAAATGGCCATGGTGATATGGATACCTGTATCGTTATTCGCTCGGCATTTATTAAAAATCAAACCGCCCATATTCAAGCTGGTGCGGGTGTGGTCTTCGATTCAGATCCTCAGTCAGAAGCAGACGAAACCCGCGGCAAAGCCCAAGCGGTTATTCGCGCTATTCTTACGTCCCATCAAGCACCGGAGGCAAAATAATGCGCTTAGCTAATACTACCGACCCGCAGACGCATGTTTTTTTAGTGGATAACTTCGATTCGTTTACCTACAACTTAGTGGATGAATTACGTACCATGGGCCTAGCGCTAACGGTCTACCGTAATTCAGTTTCACCCGAAGCCATTTTTGATAAAATGCGACAACAAGCCAAAGACCGCCAAGTGATTTTACTGTTATCACCAGGACCCGGCGCACCGGCCGATGCGGGCTGCATGCCAGCGCTTATCAATTTAGTAAAAGGGGTATTCCCAGTACTCGGTATTTGTTTGGGCCACCAAGCAATTGTTGAGTCTTATGGTGGCGACATTATTCGCGCCAACGTGGTTATGCACGGTAAATCATCTTTGATCACGCATAAGGGCGATAAAATGTTTTCCAATCTTCCTCAGCCCTTACCAGTAGCCCGCTACCATTCATTGATGGCGAGCAATATGCCAGCTGAATTAACCGTTTTAGCCAATTTTGACGATGTGCCTATGGCAGTTTGTCATGAGAAAGATAGAATGCTGGGCTTCCAGTTTCACCCTGAATCCATTTTAACCGCCTTTGGGAGTCAGTTATTGATGCAAAGCATTGATTACTTAACCCAAAACCAAGCCAACAATTAAAGGACCGTCATGCTATTTCCATTACTTGAAAAGCTTTATCAAGGTACAGCCCTTAGTCAGAACGAAGCCACTGATGCATTCAATCAAATCGTGACCGGCCAAGTAGATAACATTGTGCTGTCTTCGCTGTTGACCGCTTTAAAAATTAAAGGCGAAACCCCTGAAGAAATAGCTGGTGCTGCTCAGGCTATGATCAAAAACGCGAGCCCTATCGAGCGACCTGTTTATGATTTTGCTGATATTGTTGGTACAGGTGGAGACGGCCATAACACTATCAATATTTCATCCGCCGCGGCGATTGTTGCAGCCAGTTGTGGTGTAAAAGTAGCTAAGCACGGCAATCGTAGTGTCTCAAGTAAATCTGGCTCGGCTGATTTATTCAATGCCTTTGGCATGAAACTAAATATGTCACCAGAAATTGCACGCGATTGCTTAGACCAGTCGAATCTATGCTTTCTGTTTGCGCCTGTTTATCATGCAGGCATAAAACACGCGATGCCCGTGCGTACGACCCTTAAAACACGCACTATTTTTAACTTGCTTGGCCCCCTCGTTAATCCCGCTCAACCGAGTCATATGATGATCGGTGTATATTCACCTGAACTAGTTATGCCATTTGCACGTACATTGCAGTTACTCGGTTACAAAAAAGCATTAGTCGTGCACGGTAGCGGTTTAGATGAGCTTGCAGTGCATGGCCCATCCATTGTTGTCGAAGTAAACGATGACACGTTAACAGAATACACGTTATCCCCGATCGACTTTGGCCTTGAAGAATATCCGTTAAGCGCCATTGAAGGTGGGGTGCCTGATGAAAACAAACAGTTGATTCAAGATGTGCTCACCGGCTGCGGTCAAGCAGCACATCAAGCCGCTGTTGCGATGAATGCTGGCGCGCTGATTAAGCTATGCGGCAAGGCGGATACCTATAAGCAAGGCGCGCAAATGGCGCTGGACGCTATGCATGAAAAACGTCCCATGCAGGTAATCGAAAATTCTTCGGCAATTAGTCGCAGCCACGACATAATTTAAAGGAAGCATTAATGGCAAATGTATTAGAGAAAATCGTAGCAGATAAACGTCAAGAAATTGCTCAACGCAAAATTGACTTGCCACTTGCACAATTTATTGGTGGTTTGACACTGTCAACTCGCAGCTTTTACGATGCCCTGAGCCAACCAAACGCTGGTTATATTTTAGAATGTAAGAAAGCATCGCCCTCTAAAGGCTTAATCCGACAAGATTTTAATTTGGACGAAATCATAGCGGCGTATTTACCTTACGCAGCGTGTATTTCTGTTTTGACCGACGAAAAGTATTTTCAGGGTAAATTTGAATATCTTGAATACGTTCGTCAACGCGTCACCCAGCCAGTAATTAACAAGGACTTTTTTATAGAGCCCTATCAGGTCTATTTGGCCCGTTATCACAAGGCTGACGCAATATTGTTGATGTTATCTGTGTTGTCAGACGAGGAATATAGCGAATTGGCCAGTATAGCGAAAACGTTAAGTCTTGATGTGCTCACCGAAGTCAGCAATGAAGAGGAAGCACATCGCGCTGTGGCCCTAAAAGCGAATATTATTGGTATAAATAACCGTAACTTACGTGATTTAAGTACCGATTTGGCGACGACTGAAAAACTGGTACCTATCATCAATAAAGCGCAACATAAGCATGTGATTATATCTGAGTCCGGTATTTATACTCATCAGGATGTAAGACGCTTATCACCCATAGTTGATGGCTTCTTAGTGGGCAGTGCGCTGATGTCGCAAGACAATGTAGCCCAAGCAGTTAAAAGCTTAGTGTACGGGGTTATCAAGGTTTGCGGTATCACTCGAGCCCAAGACGCTGCCAAAATAGCCTCCAGTGGCGCTAGTTATGCAGGGTTAATATTCGCTGAAAAATCAAAACGATGTCTTACATTACAGCAGGCTAAACAGATTGTTGAAGAAGTGCCTTTTTATTATGTGGGTGTATTTGTTGATGCATCCATTTCATTAGTCGTTGAGTATGCTAATGCGCTGAACTTAGTTGCGGTACAACTTCATGGAAACGAATCACCACGCTATATCAGCGAATTGCGGGCGCAGCTCGCTGATAAATGCCAGATTTGGTTAGCTAAAGGCATTACTAATACCCTGCCCCAGCTCGACGAAATAGACGTTGACCGATTCGTGCTTGACTGCAAAGTTGGTGAGCAAAGTGGCGGTACCGGGCAAGCATTTGATTGGCAGTTGTTCGCGCAAACGTCTTTAAGCGCACAACTTCGCAGCAAAATTATTTTAGCTGGCGGGATCAACCCAGACAACGTGCAACAAGCTGCAAGTCTGGGCCTAGGTGGCATTGATTTGAATTCAGGTGTTGAAGACGCCCCAGGCATAAAATCTGAGAAAAAGCTGCAGCTCGCATTTGAAAAGTTACGCGCTTACTAACGATTAAGCTAATCAGACAGACCAAATTTTAACGTGTTAAAGACGAGAAATATTATGAATCATTTAGAAAGTAAATTCGGACAGTTTGGCGGTATGTATGTGCCTGAACTGCTGATACCCGCACTGGACCAATTAGAGCAAGCATTTATCGATGCCCAGAACGATCCCGAGTTTCAGAAAGAATTCATGGAATTATTGACTGATTACGCTGGTCGTCCAACAGCCATGACACTTACCCGTAACTTGGTGTCTAACCCAACCGTTAAGCTTTACTTAAAGCGTGAAGATTTGCTGCACGGTGGTGCGCATAAAACCAATCAGGTATTGGGCCAAGCATTATTAACCAAGCGCATGGGCAAGACCGAAGTGATAGCCGAAACTGGCGCGGGGGCAACACGGTGTTGCCACTGCATTAGCCTGTGCACTGCTCGGTCTAAAAGCACGGATCTATATGGGCGCAAAGGACATTGAACGGCAAGCACCTAATGTATTCAGAATGCGCTTAATGGGCGCTGAAGTAATACCTGTCAATTCAGGTTCTGGCACCCTAAAAGATGCCGTGAACGAAGCTATGCGAGATTGGTCAGCAACTTATGACAAGGCCCACTATTTGTTAGGTACCGCCGCGGGACCACATCCTTTCCCTACCATAGTGCGTGAATTTCATCGCATGATTGGCGAAGAAACCCGCGCTCAAATCATGGCTAAAGAAGGTCGTTTGCCGGATGCAGTAGTGGCATGTGTCGGTGGTGGCTCAAATGCGATAGGTATGTTCGCTGACTTTATCGATGAGCCAAGCGTAAAACTAATCGGTGTTGAGCCTGCAGGTAAAGGCTTACATACGGCTGAGCACGGTGCCGCCATTAGTAAAGGCACCAAAGGTATTTTACACGGTGCTTATAGTTACATTATGCAAGACGAAGACGGGCAAATTGAAGAATCATATTCAGTTTCAGCGGGTCTTGATTACCCAGCTGTAGGTCCTCAACATGCGCATTTACACGATATTGGCCGAGCGACTTATGCTGCAGTAAGCGACGATGAAGCACTTTATGCGTTTCAGTTACTGTCACGTAAAGAAGGCATTATTCCTGCGCTTGAGTCATCTCACGCACTCGCTCATGCCTTAAATATGGCAGACGAAGCCGAAGACGGCACAATCATAGTAGTGAATTTATCGGGTCGTGGCGACAAAGACCTAGCCCACGTACACAGCATTCTGGGAGACCAAATCAATGAGTAATAAAAACGATCGTTACGGTGATATGTTCACCCGTTTAACAGCAAAAAATGAAGGCGCTTTCGTACCATTCGTTATGCTCGGCGACCCTGACATCGCTACATCTTTAGAGATATTAAAAGCCTTGGCAGAAGGCGGCGCTGATGCCCTTGAATTAGGTATTCCTTTTTCTGACCCAATCGCTGATGGCCCAACGATTCAACAAGCCAGCATACGCGCGCTTAGCCATCATATACATCCAAGTGATTGTTTAAATGTTATCCAACAATTCCGTGAAATATATCCTGATATGCCTATTGGCTTATTGTTATACAGCAACTTAGTGATTAAGCCTGGTTTGGAAAAATTCTATAACGACGCGGCTGACGCTGGTGTTGATTCTATTTTGATTGCTGATGTACCACTGCGTGAAGCCGATCGATTTATTGAGATAGCAACTCAAACCGGGATCAAACAAATCCTTATTGCACCGCCTAATGCTAGTGATGAGACATTAGCTGAAATAGGTCAGAAATCAAAAGGTTATACCTATCTGCTCGGTCGTGCTGGTGTAACTGGCGCCGAAACAGCGGCGACTATTCCAGCTCACGAATTAATCGCTAAGTTAACCCAATATAAGGTTGCTCCACCACTGCTAGGCTTTGGTATATCTAAACCCGAACAGGTTAAAGAGGCGATTTCAGCTGGAGCTGCAGGTGCAATTTCGGGCTCGGCGACGGTCAATATCATCGAGACTAATTTGTCACAACCGGAAGTCATGCTAAGCAAACTTCGCGAATTCGTCAGCGCTATGAAACAAGCGACTAAAAAATAAGGAACAAAATTATGTGGTATGTAGTGTATTCACAAGATGTCGAAAACAGCTTACCTTTGCGGAAAAAAACACGCAGTGCTCACTTAGCGCGTTTACAACAGCTTAGTGACGAAGGGCGTCTGTTAGTTGCCGGCCCCTGCCCCGCGATCGATAGTACCGACCCTGGTGAAGCGGGCTTTACAGGCTCAGTGGTGATCGCCGATTTCACAAGCTTAGAAGAAGCACAAGCTTGGGCTGCGGCCGATCCCTATATGGATGCAGGCGTATACGAACAAGTAACCGTTAAACCTTATCTTAAGGTACTGCCGTAATTATCAGGCCAAACACGTACGACTGTCATTCAGCATTAGCGCGAGATAAACCAGCTGTTTGTCTCGCGCTTAATTGTCCATAGTGTAGTAAATACGGCGGACAATGCATGAAAAAATTCGCAAAAGGACAACAAGATGATTTTTATTAAAAGCTATATTTCGCTTCAAGATCATGAGGTTGAACTGACTGCTATTCGCGCACAGGGCGCCGGCGGACAAAACGTTAATAAGGTGTCCAGTGCTATCCATTTACGTTTTGATATTAAAGCCTCATCACTGCCAGAGTTCTACAAAGAGCAACTATTAAAAAGTAACGATAATCGCATCACGCAAGATGGTGTATTGGTTCTTAAAGCGCAAGCTCATCGTACCCAAGAAATGAATCGCCAAGATGCTTTAGAACGTTTGGCTGCAATCGTGTGTGAAGCTGCTGTCGTACAAAAACCCCGTAAAGCGACAAAACCCACAAAAGGTTCTCAACTTCGAAGAATCGATAGCAAGAAAAAATCTGGTCAAAGAAAGCAACTTAGGAAGAAAGTCGAATACTAACCCCGCCCGACTGTATGCTAATATCAACACATCAAGTACAGCAACTGTCAAAAAAATTTACAACTTACAATTCAATTATTATAAAATATAAATTTCACCATATTTTACAATGACTTAAATTTGGGTTCGAAAATTGCTTAGCCGACACGACATAATCAAAGGGCGATGTATATGAAGTACCCTATTTTAAAAATTGCAGCGTTAATTTTCGCTGGAACATGCGCAATGAGCACTCACGCCTCATCAGGTTCTATCGGTACCTATAATCTTATTTTATTAGAAGATTATAACTTCCAGGGTGGAGACGTAGAAGGCAAAGCCTTAATCGGCGGTAATTTAAATGGTTCAGGTCAAGCAGTAGAATTCGGTAGTCGACTCCCCGATACAGATTCTGCCATTGATGCAGTGACAATTGTGGGTGACATCAAAGCGAATCACGTTACGATTCAAAATGGTAACAACCTTGTTTATGGCAGCAATTCAAGTAACGCCAACGTTAACCTCAATGGTAGCGGCGGGTCTGCAACGCAAGCCCCTCAAGCAGTTCTTGATGCAGAGATCGACGCGGTATTCGCAGAGATTTATAACGAAAGCCTTTACTATAATAGTTTGTCCGCTACAGGGGTTTTTTCAGGCCCAGGCAATCAGGCCGAATTGCTTTACACGGGGACACAAAGCGTCGCTGTGTTCAACGTTAATGCGTCGGATATATTCGCCCAGAATAACTCATTGAGTTTACAGCAAGCTTCAGCATCAACAGTTGTAATTAATGTGGCTGGTATTGATATTACGGCAGGTGGCGGGGTTAATCTTAACAATGGTTTCAGTCAACAAACGGCGACCAATATTGTTTGGAACTTCTTTGAAGCTACCGATATTGATTTTAATAATCTGGCGATGAAAGGCTCAGTGCTTGCACCCTATGCAAACACAACGGGAGGAGCATCGTTTGACGGTGCATTTGCTGCGGTCTCTTATACCGGAGCCCGTGAATTCCATAACTTTTTATTCGATTATGAGACCCCTGCGCCAAAGCCCCCCACTGTTCTAGTCAGTGCGCCGACTTCTGCGGCTTTGTTCGGACTGGCTTTCGGTTTGCTAATATTGACTCGTCGTAAGAAATATCAAACTAAGCAGGCGTGATATTGTCAGTTTAGCCAAATTACAAGCATGGTAACTTGATATTATTATAAATAAGGCGGCTCTGGCCGTCTTTTTTGTTTATTTAGATCCTCTTTTAGGTGTCAACAATATGATGTTTAAGGTTAGCTCTTTTTTTTCTAAATTCATTAGGGTTGGCACCTTGTGTATGTCATTGCTGCTTCTTATATTGTCAACCAGCACGCCAGCTTTGGCACAAACCGTTGATTATGAAAAAGCGCTAAGAGCCTATAACGACGAACGTTTCGACGAAGCTTATATCTATTTAAAAACCAGTCTACATGGCGCGCCTGATTATTTGCCCGCGCACATTCTGATGGGTAAGGTATTGTTTATCCGAGAGCAATATGCTGAAGCAGAGCAAGAGTTTTCCAAAGCCTATTTTGATGGTGCTGATGCAAATGAATACCTCGACTATTGGGGCTACAGTCTTATTTCATTGCAGCGATTTGAAGATATTATCGCTTTTACAATACCCCACTCTTTATCTCAAAAGCAGCGAGTCAACTGGCTGGGCATTGCAGCTAATGCCTGTAGTTTATTGGAACAAATGGAGTGTGCCGAAAAAAAATATCAACAACTCCTCGATATATCACCTTCAAACTCAATTGGCGTCAATGGGTTGGCCAGCATTGCTTTGACCAGTAAGAAATATGAAATAGCCGAGCACTACATCAATCTTGCCTTAAAACATGACAACAACAATGCCAACAGCTGGCAGCTCAAAGGACAATTAGCAAAAGCACAAGGCAACCTAGCGCATGCTAAAACAGATTTGATACACGCTTTTGAATTGGATCCACATAATCCATTTATATCGCGTAATTTAGCTGATATTTATCTTGCGATGGGAGACAACCTTGCCGCCAGTAATATTGTAAAAAATATATTGAGCGCCAGTCCCCATGATCCCTTTGCGCTATTGATCAATAGTTGGTTGTTACAGCAAGGCCAAGCCGAGACCGTCGTAGATGAAGAGCTCGCTACACTAGCAGGGAAAATCAATAGTCTGCCCAGTGAGATTGTTAATGAGCGCAAACCTTTGTTATACCTGCGCGCGCTGGTGTCATATTTACAGGGAAATTTAGAACAAGCAGCACGTGATTTTACTCGACTACAAGCCATCAGTGAACCTGATGTACAAATTAGTACCTTACTCGCTAAGACACTATTAGCGCTGGGCAAAGACAAAGCCGCACTTGACGCATTAGCAATACACGAGCCTGAATTACTCGGCAATATTGATGGTGCTTTGTTGCTTGGCGAGTTGTACTTAAGTCGCGGGAAAATCTTTAAAGGTGTTGAGTTGCTCACCCAATTGCAACAGCTATACCCTAACAACGTTGATGTTCAGCTCTATGCTGTAAAGTTGTTTTTAGCTCGGCAAAAAACCGCTCAAGGTTTACAGATCCTTGAAACACTTTTGGTGAAAGAACCGAATAATGAGCGAATTCTTATTACTCACAGCGTGATGAATATATTAGCAAATAACATAGAAGTAGCGGCTAAAAGTAGCGAAAAGCTACTTAATATGCAGCCAAAAAATGTGAGCTATTTAAACCTTAATGCATCGGTACTGACCCTACAAAACCAACTAAATAACGCTTTACTTACCATTGAACACGCATTGCGATTACAACCCAATATGGTCGCTGCACAATACAATCTCGCTAACATTTGGTACTTAAAAGGTAATAATGGGGAAGCACTACGTACCCTTAGACTTATACTGCAAGATCACCGGTTACATTTACCTTCTTTGTTATTGTTTGCGAAAATTAACACTAAGAACAACGAGTTTGAACTTGCGAAAGAGCGTTACAATACAGTGCTTAATCTAAGTGCTAAGAATATTGAAGCTAGGGAGGGCTTGATGTATATAGCCCTAATTCAGAACGATAGTAAAGATGCACTCTATCAGGTTAACAAGTTACTAACCCTGCGCCCGGATGCAATAAAATATATCGTTCAAAAAGTCCAATTACATCAAATGCGTAAAGAGACAGATGACGCTAACCAGATGCTTCATAAACTGAGTTATTTAGGACAAGACAATCCCCAAGCGTTATTTGCACTCGCTAAACTGTATATCAAGCAGGGCGATAACCGCCACGCTATGGACGCCCTATCTCAAGCCCAAGCGCTTCGTCCAGACAACGCAGCTCTGGCTTTGCAGGTAATTGAATTTATGTTGAATAATCGACTGACTGAACAAGTCGCTGGGCGCATTGACGAATTAGCTAAAAAATACCCTATGCTAGCTAATGTGTCATTTATGCAAGGGCGTTTAGCGGAGCAACGACAAGATCTCGCTATGGCGCAATCCATGTATGAAAAAGCCTTAACGCAGGATCCACAGTTCGATTTAGCCCTCAGTAAACTGTTTAGCTTTGCTAGCAACGGTATTGGTGCATCGTCATTTGTAGCAATAGCCAATCAATTAGTGGTTGATCAGCCATCCCGCTACTTTCCGCGTAGTTTGCTAGCGCAATATTATTACTACAACCATCAGCCTGTCCAAGCGTTGCGCCATTATGAAGCACTACTAACGTTATCAGAAGTACCTGACAAAGCGGCCTTACTCAACCGTCTAGCCTGGCTTTATTTGCCAAACGACATACTCAAAAGTGCTGATTTTGCTGCACAAGCTTACGAGCTAGATCGCGATAACCCTAACGTGCTCGATACTTACGGTTGGACCCTTGCTCAACAAGGCCGATACACTGAAGCGTTAACGGTGCTGCGTGAAGCGACTCTTCGTGAAGCCACCTCACCTTTGATTCAATATCATCTGGGCTACACACTTCACGGATTAAATCGTTATAGGGAAAGTAAGAGCTCGTTGCAAAGTGCGCTGGATTCCGCGAGTGATTTTTATGGTCGAGAAGATGCCCAAACATTACGTAACGAAATGCAGGAGTAATTCAGGCCAAATTCAGTTTAGCTCAAGTATGCTAGTTATCGTCGCAAACATCTTCTCTGGCATGCATTTACCTGCTTGGAATTGTTTCCACCGGAGGATCGATTGCGCTAAACTAGTACGTAACCGTTTGTGAATGGGGTCAATCGTTGAAACATATCGCCAAAAATACATTATTTCTGCTACTTATTAGCTTGTCTACGGGCTTGTTTGGGTATGCTTATGCCCAAGACGATAACGCCAAAATAGATAAAAGCCAAGCTGCCCAAAAAGCGCAGCAGCAAGTACAAGGCCGTGTATTGAAAGTTGACCAAAGTAAAAATAAATATCGCGTGAAGGTACTGCAAAAGTCAGGGCGCGTCGTCAATGTTGACGTAGACAAACGCTCTGGCAGAGTATTGAAAACCGGTAAAAAGGACGACTAATGCGTATTTTAATTGTCGAGGACGACAGCCGTTTATTAACCCAGTTAGACGCACTTTTACGTACCAATGGTTACAGCGTAGATTTAGCCGATGACGGTGCCAAAGCGCTTTTCTTGTTAAGTGAACACCCGTACGATTTAGCCATTATCGATATCGGCTTGCCGGTAATGGATGGTTTCGAGGTCATCCAAAAAGCGCGCAAAAGTAATGTAGCCTGCCCTATTTTGATTTTAACGGCTCGTGATCGCTGGCAAGAAAAAGTTGAAGGTCTCGATGCAGGTGCCGACGATTATTTAACCAAACCTTTTCAAAACGAAGAATTATTAGCTCGGGTAAAAGCGCTTATTCGTCGTTCGGCCGGTCAAGCTAGTCCTACTATCGAACTCGGTCCTGTCAGCCTTAATACCTTAAGTGAGCAAGTCAGCGTGAATGGCGCGGACATCGAGTTAACAGCTTACGAATATAAAGTATTGGAATATTTACTGCTTAATCCTAAAAAAGTAGTATCAAAAACGGAGTTAACCGAACACATATACGATCAAGATTTTGATTTAGACAGTAACGTAATTGAAGTATTCGTTGGACGTTTACGTAAAAAGCTTGACCCTGAAGGCCTCATCAATCCGATAGAAACCATGCGTGGACGCGGCTATCGTATCAGCCGAGAATTCCAAGTCTAACTGGTGCATAGTTTATCTCTACGCTTGCGCAGCTTTGCAGCTGCGTTGCTCGTTTTAGTAGTGTTTATTCCATTGACGGCGCTTACCCTTGAGGGCGCATTTACCAACAGTTTAAGTCAATCAATGTTGCAACAACTGCGGGTGCAAAGCTTAACGCTTATCTCAGAATTTGAAATGTCTGACGACCAGCCATTAATGCCTGAACAATTATTTAATGACCAACTGAACATTCCTGGCTCAGGTTTATATGCGTTTATTAAAATCGATGGTCGCCTAGTATGGCGTTCATTGTCATCGCTAAATTGGCAAGTTATGCCTGAGTTTATCGCGCCTGACATAGGCAACGAACGCTTCAACGAAGATTTTCAACTGCTCACGCCTTACTTCTTATTTGCCTATACCGCTGAATTTGACGCAGGGGGACATTTTGTACCGGTCAGCTTTTATATTCTGCAAGACAAAAGTGCTTATAACACCGAAGAACAAAACTTTATTGGTACGCTCTGGCGCTGGTTAAGCTTGATTGCATTGATATTACTTGCCTTGCTTATCCTCAGCTTAAACGCCGCGTTATGGCCGATTAACCGTTTGATTAAGCAAATAAAACAAGCAGAGTCTGGACATATTCAGCACATTAGCCAAACCTATCCTCCTGAGCTTGAAAAGCTCAAGCGCAGCATCAATAATTTATTGGCCACTGAACAGCAACAACGCAGCCGCTATAAAAATAGCTTGAGTGACCTCGCCCATAGCTTAAAAACCCCTTTAGCTGTGCTGTCAGGTAACACAGCCTTGCCAGAAGATGCTAAAGAGCCCATTAATCAAATTGATGTGCAAATACAACGACAGCTTAAGCGCGCAGTTGCTGGTAGTGCAGCCGCATGGGAACAAGCGGTTGATATTGCCCCAGTTTTAACAAAGCTGATTAATGCCATGAATAAAGTTCACGCGCAAAAGAATCTTAATATCACGCAAAAAATAAGTGAGCCCAAGGGGTATTTTTATGGTGATAGCACAGACCTGATGGAGTTACTCGGCAACCTCTTAGACAACGCCTGCAAGGCCGCCGACCTCTCTGTGTGGGCAAGCGTGCAGACCAACCCTAACTTTGTCCAAATTGACGTGGAAGATGACGGCCCAGGTATTCCTAAAGAGAAACGTCAGTTATTGCTCACCAGAGGTACTCGCTTAGACAGTTACAAAGAAGGCCAAGGCATAGGTATGGCCGTGGTAGCAGATTTAGTAGACGCTTACCAAGGCACCTTGATTATCGAAGATAGTGAATTAGGGGGGGCTAAAATTAGCTTAAGATTTACCACCCCGCATTCACTTAAGTGACGCTGAATCTAAAAGTATGCACCGCTTAGTCTGTAATATTACTAAGCCATTTATGCACTTGCTCGCGTTCATCGAGCACAAATAGCAAAATAACATCCCCGGGGGATGCATGTGCCAACGCTAATTTGGTGCCCTCTAACGCACTCCCAGCAAGTTGAATATGTTTTTCTGGGATATTTTTGTGCAACATATATTGCTTCACTAATGTAGAGATTTCATTAAATTCTCGACCGCGTAAATACTTTTCAACCTCAACAGGAATATACAACTCAGCATTAAGCTCAAGAACAGCGTCAGTAAGGGCGTACAACTCCTGGTCACTGCGGTCTCCCGCGTGGCCAAACATGGCGATATACTTCTTCGCAGGCATCTGGCGGGCCATATTGACCACCGCTTTCATACCGTGCTCATTATGGGCAAAATCCACGATGACTTGGCAGCCTTTAAGCTGATAAATATTACCTCGCCCTGGATTATCCTGGGCATTGCTACCAAAGCTCATCAACCCAGAAACGATAGCGTTATTCGATAACCCCAATGCTTTACTTAATCCCACAACGCCAAGTGCATTTTGTATATTGTGCTCAGCAGCGCCCTGTAAAGTCATAGGAATATCACTTACCTTACAGATGGCCTCAAACACACCAGTGTGATGATAAAACAACTCGTTCGAGCGCACAAAAACGGCACGGCCGCCTTCGGCGATTTGCTGTTGAACAAGTGGATTGAACTCATCAAGACTGAACCAGCACAGCGTTTTGTCGAGTTTCTTTGACTGCTCAATAACTAATGCATTATCTGCATTAAGTACCAATACTCCATTTTCGTCCAGCGCCTTGGCCACCACGAACTTAGCCTCTGCTAACTCTTCTACAGTATTGATGCCATATTGGCCAAGGTGATCACTGGCTACATTGGTGATAAGCGCCGCGTCCACTCTGGTTACCGGCAAACCACGACGCAGGATCCCGCCACGAGCGACTTCAAGAAAAGCGAGCTCGGTGCGTTTATCGCGCAATAACATGCGTGCTCCGCCCGGTCCCGAATAATCCCCATGATCGATGATTTCGTCCCCCACTCGAATAAAGTCGGTGGAGGTAACCCCTGCACAAATCCCTTGTGCTTTAGCTATCTGTGAGGCTAATCGTACGCAGGTAGATTTTCCGTTGGTACCGGTAATCAGTGCACAGGGAATATCCTTATACTTGCTCCAATCTATCTGATGTAACTCAGGTAACGCTCGCACCGGCCAACTATCTAGGTTGCCCCCCATGCCTAAACTCAATTCATCATCGTCAAATAGACAGCTCACCCGATGATGCTCAGCCGCATTTAGAATACTCAGCAGCTGCGGATTTATCTCTTCAGCAAGTTCAACTTCGAGTTCTTTTAGCCGCTCCCGCCATGCCGGTAGGGCAATATTTTGTAGTTCACTAGCGCAGCAATGCCACGCTAGTTCAGCTAACTCGCAAGCGGTGTAAAGCGCATCAACAGGAGCGCTAATGGCAAAATTAAAACCGTATTCATGTTCTCGATAAATATGCGTCTCGTTTTGCCAGCCAAAATCAACTAACAGCCGCTCAATCCACGTTTGCCAATGCTTCAGCACCGTAGGTTTATCAACACCTGACAATAAAACATCCACGATGGCACCAGGCCTATCCCATAAAAGGTTGGGCCCAGTCAGGCGCCTGACTTCATCAAGCTCTATCATGCTACTCGCACTTGCGCTCAATTAATCTGACTCCTCATCGTGTTCGACGATTAAACGTACACCACGTTCATCGTGCGCCAGACGCTGTCCTTCAGCCAATTCGAACTTATGCTCAATGGACTCAAATAATTTCTCTGGATAAGCATGAGAAGGCTCTTCCTGACTTGGTTTCACGCTTTCGCCGCCATTGAAGTGAACAATTTGCTTCCAGCAACGCGTGATGTCGTCGCCTAATATGATCAACAAATCTCCCTGTTCGCATTGGTTTAAGGCAGCTTCAATTGCTTCTTGTTCACTGGGGATAACCTGAATATCAGATTCATTTACACCCGCTTCGAGTAGGGTTTTCTTCAATAATTGCGGTACTTCATCATGACCACGACGACGTCTGTCATCGTCCGCTTTACAGATAAAGGTATTGAAACCTTTGGCTGTAATATTAGCGGCTTCGATAATATCTTCGTCACGCCTATCACCGGGCATAGCTATCACTAAACGTCGCTTACCCGTTACATCCAGTCGCCCAGCCAAATCAGTAATAGTCTGAATAGCAGCAGGGTTGTGAGCGTAATCGAGTATGACTTTAAACGGATGCTCGTCATAAATATTCAATCTGCCAGGCGCTTGATAGAAAGACGTGTTGAAAATTCTTAAGCCCTGTCGAATATCTTCAAGAGAAATCTTAAAGCTATAAGCCATCGCAGCAGCAAACATGGCATTTTGCACATTGTGCATTGCCTTGCCTTCTATCGTAGCGGGGATAAGGTGCGTCCATAACAACGGAATATGTGCGCCTTTGTCATAAATAGTTATCATGTCACCATTAATGCCCTTTTCCAGCACAGCAGCCAAACCACCTCGGCGAATGTGCTCCCTGACTAAGCCGTGTCCTGGATCCATGGTCACATAAAAAATATGTTCAGCTTCGCAATAGTCAGCCATTTGCAGACATAAAATATCGTCCGCGTTAAGCACGACGCAGTCCTTGGCTACTTCAACCACAACACGTTTTATCTGCGCTAATTGTTCGACAGTGTTGATACCTCGCTGACCCAAATGGTCAGCTGTAACATTGAGACATGCACTCACATTCGCTTCTGTATAACCCAAGCCACGCTTTAGGATCCCGCCTCGAGCGGTTTCCAGAATGGCAAAGTCGACACTGGGATCCCGTAGCACTATTTGCGCCGAAGTTGGCCCAGTCATATCTCCTTTCACGGTTAAATGACCATCTATATAAACCCCGTCAGTAGAAGTCATGCCTGTGGTGTAACCTGCGGCTTTAACGATACTGGCGAGCATTCTACTAGTGGTGGTTTTACCATTAGTCCCGGTAATAGCTGCTACAGGTATGCGTGCTTCGCTTCCCAGTGGGAATAGCATGTCCATCACTTTACCTGAGACATCTCGCGGTTTGCCTTCGCTGGGTGCGACGTGCATTCTGAAACCAGGCGCAGCGTTACACTCACAGATCCCGCCACCAATTTCTTTGTAAGATTTGCTGATGTCTTCAGTTAAAAAGTCGACCCCACCAATATCCAATCCAATTGCCTTAATGGCTCGCACCGCCATATCGCGGTTGTCGGGATGCACGATATCAGTTACATCAATAGACGTACCGCCGGTGGAGAGGTTTGCGGTAGAGCGCAAATAAAATAGCTGTCCCTCTTCAAGCACAGTATTTTCGTCATAACCTGCGTCTTCAAGCAGACGCATAGCCTGATTATCTAGTTCCAATCGGGTCAATACTTTTTCGTGACCGATACCACGGCGCGGATCTGAGTTGACGATATCCAGCAACTGGGAAATCGTCGCCTTACCATCGCCCACAACATTGCCAGGCACACGTTTGGCTACAGCCACCAACTCATCGTTGACCACTAGCATTCTGTGATCAAATCCGCTTAGGTAACTCTCCACCAACACCGCTTTACCGGTTCCATATTGCTGCGCTTCTTCAAATGCAATGCCTACTTGCTCATCACTGAGCAGATTAATCGTTACGCCACGGCCATGATTCGCGTTAAGCGGTTTCACAACGACAGGGTACCCAATTTTGCGTGCAGCGCGAATAGCTTGAGGAATACCATAGACCATGGTTTGCTGGGGTACGGGCAGCCCTAAATCATTCAACAGATTGTGGGTGTCTTCCTTATCGCAAGATATTTCAACGGCAATATGTTTCGTTTCACTGGTAATAGTGGCTTGAATACGTTTTTGAAACTTGCCATGACCAAACTGTACCAAAGAGTAATTATTGAGCCGTAACCACGGAATATCACGCGCTTCAGCGGCGCTGACCAATGAACCGGTACTGGGGCCAAACTCTTTTCGTTGAGCCATGCGAATAAAGTCGTGTAGCTCATCTGAAAAATCAAAATCGTCGCTGACTTTTGTCACAAGTGTTTCTTGCACTTCCCGTGGCATTAAATGTGTTAGTAAGCGCAAGCCCAATTGACCTGCTTCAAGCCCCACATCACGTTGCTTGTATTGATAAACCACGTCGTAACAGCCGTGTTTTCCTGCGCTACGGGTTTTACCGTATGTAACGTCTGAACCAGCTAGGTGTTGTAATTCTAATGCAACGTGCTCCCAGATATGACCAATCCAAGTGCCTTCGTCTTCTTTGAGTCGACGTAAAAACCCCCCTTCTTCGCGATAGGAACATCCGTGACTTTGCAAAGTAGGCAGAGCAGAAACTAAACCATTTATGAAATTATCCCCCAGCTTTACTGAAGGCCAGTTTTCTAATTCACCAATATCGATCTGATGTCGGATAACAGGAAAATTTGCGTACACATTGGGGCCAACATACACATTTGTGCTAATTATCTTCATAGCGTTCTTCCCTTTAGTTTAATTTGTTGTAGGACATCGAGCAGACAATTTAGCGTGAAGATGTTTACTGATTTTCTCACCGAGTTGTATGTACCTAAGGTATAAAAAAACAGTAGCCTAAGCTACTGTTTTCTATAAGGGCACAGCATAAATAAATCTAGTGCAGATGTTATTTAATATAGGCCTGTTTGTTCGTTATATCGTAACGACTGCCTGGTGCCAGTATATGCATTTTCAAGTTCAATAACGTCAGCGCTTCGTCGCCACCAGCATCAGCCATTGAGGAATGCTCAATGTCCGATGGGTCTATTATTGTAATCGCACCACTACCGACCACGGTCAATACATTATCACCATCAATAAAGGCTGCAGTATCTTCGTCTAGTCCCATTCCGATTAGAAATGGATTATAAGACACAGCGCTGAGCAACCTTGACAGACGATTGCGCTGGTTAAAATGTTGATCAATCACAACCGTATTGATTAGCCCCATTCCTGGAGCAAGGCTTACACCGTCCGCTGTAGGCACAATACCAGTATTCCCACCCGTTATCATATGCTGAGACACAATAGCGGCTCCTGCTGACGTACCTGCATAATGCACGCCTTTGGCATTGAGCTGGCGTATAGCGGTGACGATGGGCGTCCCCCCCAAAATAGTGGATAATCTTAGCTGATTACCGCCAGTAATAAATATCGCGGTACTTTTTTCAAGCTGATCCACATATTCCTGTTTCTGCGCATCAGCACGTTCCGTGATGGGTAAAGAGTACGTACTACCGGCGCCCAGTTCCTGAAATATTTTTTCGTAACGATCACCAGTATCATCAAGCTGAGATGCTGTTGGGATAACACAAATAACGGCATCTTTGCCACCAGCCAGATCTACAAAGCGTTGTAATATCATTGGCTTGTCTATTTTTTCTTCAGCACCACCAATAGGGATAATATAACCTCGTTGGGTACCATTTACGTCGGGAGACGGCATATTCATTCCTCAAACGACCCCTTTTTAATTATTTGCGTATCAAATACATGCCATTGGCCTTGTGCCATTACATGTTTGATACGCATTTTAGGGTCTAGTATTAACAAATCAGCGTCACACCCTAGGGTTAATCGGCCTTTCTTTTTAAAATTCATCAAGTCTGCAACATTACTGGTAAAAAATGGCAAACAGGCTTCCATTGTGACACCTTCATCTAACAATTGATAAAACACATCCGTCATTGATGAAGAACTAGCAAAATCCATCTTGGTCATATGACCATGTTGATCAAAGCAGGGTAAACAGCCTCCGCCATCAGAGCTAATGGTCAATTTGTCTTGCGGCAAATCTTGCCCCATATAACGCATTAACGCTTCAGCAGGTTCATAGCCAACGTCTCCTGTTTCAAACGCCGTTACGTCCACCCAACAACCTTGTTTGGCAAGGTCACAGGCTTCGTCAAATAATGCTTTGCGTCGATTAATATGCGTCGGATTATACGTTCTAGCAGGAATTTCGGCCGTACACAGTGCTTCGCGAATAAGCGACAAACCGCGTTCACCATCACCCAAATGCAGATGTAAAATCCCAGCTTTGCCGGTCATTAAACGCGCCACATGCGCTTCTGATGCTATTTTTAATAACTCATTTAACGTGGGCTGGCTAGAACGGTGATCGCTGATCGCGAGTTCACCTACACCAATAATGGGTTCAATAAATACGATGTCAGATTTTACAGAGCCGGTCAGCGTAGTCGGCGGCAAGTGATATCCACCTGTATAGCAATACGCTGATAACCCCTCTTCACGCAATGCGTATACCTGAGCAATGATTGATTCGGTATTACGCGTCAAGTCATCTGTGCCTAACAATCCGACCACAGTAGTTACTCCAGCACGGGTAAACTGACTTAGGGGAACGGGAGGAACGCGTGTTGAAAAACCCGCCTCGCCGCCGCCGCCAGTAATATGCGTATGGCCGTCAATAAATCCTGGGATCACAGCTTGACCTTGGGCGTCTATCGTTTGAATGGCCAATTCGTCACCCAGAGAAGGACATTTTTTGCCAATATAAACGACTTTACCACCGGCGATCACCAAATGAACCAAACCAAGGTTCTTAGGTGAATACACTGTGGCATTTTTTATCAATATGATGGGGCTGGCTTGATTCACATTTATTCTATTTTAGACATTTCTATGGGGCATTTTACCCTAAAGCACCTGATGCTGATAGCGAAAGCGCACCGACACTGATACTGATACTGATATGTAAAACAGACCACGCTCCTTTTAACTGACAGCAAACTTTATTTACGAGTAGTAAATCAGACATGCCAAGCATTGCTTGTTAGACATATCTTTATTTGTCAGGCTATTTCCCCCAGAAAACGTTTCTACCGATGAATAGTCAATCAATGTATTTACGGCATAGCCTAGTCTAAATTGGCCTATTATTTTCATCGTTAATTACTTTTGGCTCGCGACTGGGCATCTCTTTAATGTACAAGTCATGCTTAGAATAAGGAATTTCAATTTTATGTTGGTTGAATTGCTTGAAAATTTGGCTATTCAAAATATCGATAACTCGTCCTTTGAGTGCAGGCTTAGTTATCCAAACTAATAATTCGAACTCAAGAGCAGAAGCACCGTAGCGGCGAAAACGCACTCTCGGTTCTGGATCGTCACAGACATATTCTTTTTCTGCGTGAGCAATCTGCATCAACACTTCGCGCACTTCATCAATATCAGCATTATAGGCAACACCAATTGGTATCCGGCAACGAGATTTTTCATGGGGGCCGCCTGACTCATTGATAATTTTCGAGTTTCCCATAACCGAGTTAGGAATAGTGACTTCTACATCTTCACGGGTCAGCATGCGCGTACTGCGCATTCCAATATGGGTCACTTCACCTCGTTCTCCGGAATCTAGTACGATGTAATCGCCAATCTTGTAGGGTGCATCAGCCATAATAAACACCCCTGAAAACAAATTTGCCAGGGTGTCTTTTGCGGCGAAACCCACAGCAATACCCACTATACCTGCAGACGCGAGCCACGCGGTCATGTCTACACCCCAAACGGAGAAAACAAAGTACACGGCAAGCACCAAAATAATGATATTCACCAAATTTAAGAATAAGGGTAAGGTTTTATTATTCACCGCATGAAAGCGATTAGGGTTACCGGCTATTTTACTTAACAACGCATGATTGGCGCGCAGGAAAAACGCTGACCAAATTAATATCGCAACCGACTGCAACGAGGAAAAAATAATATGGGCGTAAAGATCCGCTGGCGCAATTATCAGTGCCGCGCTAGAAAATCCCATCAATAATAAACTGTAATAAATAGGCGTGTGCAGTAACGTTAAAAAGCTGCTATCTAAGGTAATATGAATACGTGCAATCACAGCTTGCAAACCAACTATCAGCACATATTTAAAAAGGGAAGCAACCACAAACGAAAGTACAATAACCAGCCCCGCCTGTGTGTAGGGATTGTCGCCAAAAAACGTTAAAAAAGGCGCTATCGCTCGGTGAAATTGCTCAAACATGTTGCGTTCCAAAAGTAATTCGAAAATAAAGTATAACCGAATTACTTGTTTAAAGGAGGTACAGTGCAATCGCAAGACGTTATTTACCGATCATCCCATCAACCTGTTATAAGCCCATACAGTAATATTTTTCAGCGTAAATGGTTGTGACTTTTATAGGAATAACTGCGTCTATTGGCCATTGTTTGCAAAGAATGCTTATTTGCAGCTACGACTCAAATAACAAGTATCAGATATTATTTTCGTTAAGGAATACCCATGTCACAACCGCACAGCAAATCAATGTCGCTAGACGAAAAAGCCCATTCTTTGGCCTTTGGTAAAGTACAAGGTACTACCGCTAACGGTGTGGTCAGTTATTCGTCTGACTATGACACAGTAGACGAAGCTAAATACCCGAATCGTAAGGCATTTCGCAGTTATTACGATGGCATTTACATGGGCTACAAATGGCAATGTGTTGAGTTCGCAAGGCGCTGGTTATATATCAATTTGGGCCACATCTTTAATGATGTGTCCATGGCCTATGAAATATTCAAGCTGCGCTCTATTCGCGATGTGGTAAACAACATTGAACTGCCGCTCAATGCCTTTGCCAATGGCTCAGTTCGCCGACCTGAAGTGGGCAGTATGCTAATTTGGGATGAAGGCGGCGAATTTGAGCACACGGGCCACATTGCCATAGTGACTGAAGTCTTCGACGATAAGATCCGCGTGGCCGAGCAAAACATGAATTTTACGACCTGGCCAAATGCACAACCTTATTCGCGGGAAATTGAAGCGAAAATAGGTGCTAAAGGCGACTATTGGCTTAAATGCGCGTTTACGGGCTCGAGTATTTTAGGCTGGGTGATACAAACAGCAGATACCTTACACAGTGTTCAGCTGCCCGAACCCTCACCTGCATTATTTCAAATAAAATTGGCCCAGCATAGCCACTCTGATGCCATTGAGCATCCTTGGTTAAATATTGCTAACGAAGACGAAGCGGCCTATGTCGATATGATGAAAGGACATTGGTTAACGTCGGTAGAAGAAGATTATTTCAAATACTTTGCGGTATCACAAAGCGCGGTAGACGCATTGGAATCGGCCACCGATGAACTGCATGGTTTATTTATGCACGCCACCGACTATGTATTGCAGCACCCAGAACTATTGCATTCATTCGAATTACCCAGCGCAATACTGCCAAAAGTGACGCGCTCATGGGACAACCGTAACAATCAACTGATCACCAGCCGATTTGATTTCGCCATGACCGCACAAGGGCTTAAAGTTTATGAGTACAACTGTGATTCTGCCTCTTGCTACATGGAAGCAGGCAAGGTTCAGGGCAAGTGGGCTCGCCATGTGGGGGTCAAAAATGGCCTTGATAACGGCGCCGATTTATTCAAAGAATTAGTAGCTGCATGGCAAGAGTGTGACGTGGTCGATGCGCCAGATAGAACAATACATGTTCTGCAAGATGTTGACCCTGAAGAAGACTATCACGCGCTATTTATGAAAAAAGCCATCGAAGCAGCCGGGTTTAATTGCGTCAGAGTCATTGGCTTAAGCACGCTAACCATTAGCGAACAAGGAAAAATCCTTGATCAGCACGGTAATCCTATCCGTTGGGTATGGAAAACGTGGGCCTGGGAAACCGCGCTAAATCAACTGCGCCAAGAAGAAGAGCAAGATGCCTTGGAGTCACACGATACCGCGCACGCAGTACAACTTTCCGATGTATTACTGAATGATGACATTATGGTATACGAACCACTGTGGACACTGATACCCAGCAACAAAGCGATACTGCCCGTGCTGTGGTCTTTGTTTCCAAATCATCCTTTATTACTTAACACCAGTTTCGCGCTAAGCGAAGAGCTTAAAGCAACAGGTTATGTAAGCAAACCTATCGTCGGGCGCTGCGGTGAAAACATTCAACTTATCGATGCAGACAATACCGTACTAGAAGATAAAGGCGGTGCATTTGGCGAGCGGGAACAAATATACCAACAACTTTTTGCCTTACCCAAAATTGATAATTATTACGTACAAATATGCACATTTACCGCAGCTGGCCACTATGCCGGAAGTAATGTACGGGTCGATAAATCGATGATCATTGGCAAAGACAGCGACTGTATGGCACTTCGTACTTTAGATGATGAAGCATTCTTGATGTTGTGAACATCACGCCAAAATAAATAATCAATACTGGGCTTTACATATTAAGATAAAGCCCAGCCCAGCACATCGATTAAGCGGGTAAATCACTGTAAAATAATAGACTCGAAAGGACGATAAAAGGACGATAAAAGGACGATAAAAGGACTTTTTCAACATGCATTATTGATATGTTGAATCAACCTATATTGCCCGTCACGTCAACAAAGCTTAACGTACAAATCCGAGATAACGTAGCATCAACTACTCAATATTTTAAGGGGTAATGACAACGCTCCGTTATCTGTTTGACCCACAAGCCAAATAATGGCACTTAGGCCACCCAAAGTGGTGACATACCACAAAATGGAAACAATTTGAGCATAACGATTAAGGGGTAATAGCTCACTTAAGTGTCGGCGTTTATATTCAAAGAATATTTCTACACTGCCTATAGCAAGTAAAAAACCTAACAAGGCCAAACCGAAGTGATAACTAACGTAAACACCTAAAATGGCTCCCAGTGCACAGGCGATTATACCTACTCGAGAGTTAATTGAAAAAGCGATACTTTTAAGTACATGCCCTCCGTCTAAAGGCAATACAGGTAACATATTAAATAAATTGAGCAACGCATTAAATACCGCTAAACCTGCGAGTATTTCTATATCGGTAAGCCAATACCCCACTAAACAAGCAATAGACAATATTAAGCCAAAAAATGGCCCCATAATTGAAATAACAATATCTTGCCAGCGGGTATTAATTTTATCATCGCTAAGCGCTAAACCTCCCACAAAAGGGATAAGGTAAATACCTTTGGTTTTCAAACCAAAATACTTCATCGCCTTGATATGACCGTATTCATGAAATACCAGACACAGTATCAGGGCAATGGCAAACTCAATAGAAAACAACCAGCTATAAGCGGCTAAACTGCCCGCAGCAAACAACACTTTAATTACCTTGGCGCTTTTTAACAGTTTTAAACCTAAACCCGCCAAACCAATGAAACTAAATTTCATCGGTTGTTTTTCACCTTGAATGACTTGCCTTTGCTCAATGTCTTTTTCAGTGAGTGTATTTTCATGCAATAACTCATCATTAACTAAAAGCTGAAATTGCAGATCAAAAGGTTGCCATTGCAAAGCACCACTCAGTTCTACTTGAATTTCGCCTTGCTCACTTTTTAGAGAAAATTGATGTGAAAAGTTATTATTATCGGCGCTGGCATTAATTTGCGAAACGCAGTCATCCCCCCAAAACAGTTGTTGCCACCCAGCCATTGAACCTTCTAACTTAAGTGTTTTACCTAAACACTCTATTTCTAATAATCGCACTATATAAACTCAACATAAAAACCTAGCCCGATTATTGCTATATTTTCTGACGCAACAAGGCTTATCGACAATAAAGATTAAAAAACTGATAAATGCACTGGCTAGTGACTAAGACCACAAGAAAAAGATACCACGGAGAAATAATTTTAAAATAGACTGACTTAAAACGGTTCCCAATAAAGCCAAAAACTCATATCCAATTGAATTAATTAATTTTTTCTCTATTTTTATTATAAGTAAAAATGATAAAGACAACCACCTTAGTCATGCGAACCAAGTGCTTTGCCTACGCAGTATTCTAGTTATTGTCTTCGACCAAAACCGGACACTATTGCACAACTGCTTCACGCCCAAAACGGACTAAATAACTTACCGAGCGGAACGTCAAATATGAGCGAGAGTCACTCATTGGTTTTAACGCCACCAGCCGGGGATTTTGTGAGTGTTTTTCAATAAGTAAAATGCCCGCTGACTTGGCTTGTTATGCATCAACAAGTCCAAATAGTTTGGTGTAGTTCTTTTTATAAGTATTCACTGTTATCTGCGGCCATATTAAAGCTGCATTTATAAGTGCAGGTAAAGCCATTAATAATGAAATAAGCTGGGTGCTATCAAAAGGAATTAGAGATCCAATTAACGCACCTGATATGTAAGTTGCGTTGCAATATTTTCTGTACCAGCTGATATTTTTATACATTATCGATATTTCTAGCCCGTCATTAACAGCATCAAAAAACAAATAAAGAAAAGTTAAGCCTACTAAAGCCAAAATAATACTTTCTGGCTCTGCAATTTTAATTGCAAAACCTAAAAGCGTTAGTGCAATTAACACTAAAAACCAATTCGAATAAGCTCCTTTGTAAAGGAGGTAAGTGTCTACTGGTCCTGTCGATAAAGGCCGTCTGCTCATAGCTTAATTTGATGCATAATGCCGCCAGCAGCGGCCGAGTGTAACGAGGTCGAGCCCATGCGGCCCTTTGCATGGGCGAAGCTGGCTGGCCTTGTTATGCATATTGAATCCAATTAAGTAGCATAGTTAAACCCGCCTTAGATTTTACGTGTACTTTATAAGCCGTAAAAGAAAAGCCTAGCGATCGCGCTACAGCCTCTAGATCAGCGTGACGGCCTTCTTTGTTTGGGTTGGGTTGATATTCTGTCTCTACTACAATGTCAGGCATGTTCGTTGGAGCTACATCGACATAAATTGAAACTTTAGAGTCATTTTCTTTTAAAAGTACAAGTTCACGACCTGAATTGAATTTATAGCCAGCAATCTTCTTCACAGATCTTGTAGCTTTTACCAGTAGAGAGTCATTTAACGCTGTTTCAGCTTCTTTCGGATTCCATGCCATAGTTCATTTCCTTATTTGTGCATAACGGCTCGACTTTGGGGCAATAATACGTAGGCTAAAATTGGAGCGAAGCGACTAAGCCTACGTGTCATTGACCCAGCGAACGCGGTGAGTGCCAACAGTTGTTTTTTATGTTCGCTTTTATAAATTCTGGTTTGTTTCTTCAAGTACAAAAGCCAGCGCGGCTGAAATTGTGCTTGTTGCAGTTAATGCTTTAAATGTTAACTCTTTATCTAATTTTAAATACTGACTAAGGTTCGCTCCGAAAACTTTTATCTGTTGATTAGCATTGCCTTTGTTAAATTCGTTTATGAAGTTTCTACAGGAAGAGGATTTTGTATCCTGAGAATCCGTGCATTCCTTTGCTATCACTGCAAGCTTCTCTGAGGTAGTCACTAATTTTTCTAGTTCTGTGACGTCACTCGCAGCTTTAACTGGCGTGGGACCAGATAGCAGTACGATAGATAACATAAATATAAAGAGCTGGTTCATAAACTTTTCCTTGTAGAGCCTAACGCAGAGCTAATTCGCTCGTCGAATTCAGCGGCTTGTTAGCAATCATTTCTAAAGGTAATATTTTCAAATAGAGAATCGGATGACACTCCAAAAAACGTAACGCTAACAGGTATAAAATCAAGGTCTACAATAGAAAAATCAAAGTTTTCCGTTTTCTCCTTAGAACCATTTAACGATAAAATACTTTTCATTTTTGACGCTGGTTCTACAGATATGCCAAGTTCAGCTTGATCGCGATAGATCACCACTGTTATTTCTTCTTTTAAGTTGAAAGTAGCTCCAAATGGTTCGGCCGAGTCATCATCGCTATGCATAATTAATGGCGTTATCATTGATGTTGAACGATCATAATAAAACATAATGTCGAAACGCTTAGTTTTATCCGAGTTTGAAAATGATATTTTTGAGTAAGGATCCCACTCCCCTTCAGCATTGACCTTTGTAACACTCGCATCAAGATTTAAACCGCAAAAGCCCTTAGAAAAGTGCTTTGTAAAGTTTGAAGATGGTCCTTCTTTAACTGATATATCAAAGTCAAGACCATTTTTGATTGGCTGCCCACCGGCTTTCCCTTCCAGTTGAATTGTAGTTGTTGTTGCGCAACCCGTAATTACGAATAGAATGCCTATTAGGTATTTTCTCAAATTTGATTCCTTAATACTCATTTAGTTTTGCTAACGCTTAATATATGGGGATTTTAGGAGCGCTTTTTCAGCGAGTAAAATTCCCATCATAATCTTTTTGTTAGCATTACTTATACTGGAGTTTGCCTTGTTGTTTAACAATTATTAAACCACCAATTAATGTAGGTAAGCCCCATAAAGATAATACCTTACCAGAATGTTCAGGTATGAAAAAAGCGATAGTCGCTAGCGACATACCTAGTAAAAACGAACAGAGCATAAAAGTTTGAAAATTCGGTACTTTACTGCGATAAAATTTGAATACAGGATCAAAATAAAATAACACAGTAAATGCAGTAGCAGACAAAACACCAATTTCCCAAAAGCCATTTCCCAGAGTTAATACCGGTAACATTAGAGCGGCATATGGGTAGTTAGAGAGTCTGGCGTTTCTTCTTTTTAGCTTGAGGTTGATACAATGTCTCCGTGTAATGCTAACGCAAAGCTAAGCGGCGCGCGTTAGCGCGTCCTTGCTTGAGCGCTTGTATGGATAATAACTCATGTAAATCATCCTGATTTTAATCGGGGTGAGGTAAAGTGAGACCCAAGCTTTAGCAGCAACTAAAGCCTTCTTTTGTGGTAGTTCGATTGATTGATGGCTCCTCAGTTGAGAGACCGATAACAAGAAAGAACGCCACAAAGGACTCCAAGCAAAACACTCGAATAGTCTACTGGGTCTCAACCCGCATTATGCAAGTAAGAGTTAGCTTATTATGAATACAAAAACAAATCAAAGCGTTAACGTGGGTGTCGATATAGGCAAGTTTCAATTAGATATTTACATCCGCCCTCTCGATATTTATTTCACCGTTTCGAATGATGAAAAAGGTATCAAAGAAGCCATAAAAATAATCAAACAACACGCACCTGGGCGCATTATTATTGAAGCAACTGGCCGATTAGAAATGCCGTTTATTATCGCATGTGCAAATGCCAATTTACCTTTCGTTGTCGCCAATCCTATTCACATTAAGCGCTTCGCTGGGGCAATAGGTCAGAAAAGAAAAAGATAGACACCCATATTAAAAATGGTGATTTTTGTGGGCTAAACTAGACTTGATGTGTATCTCATTTTTATCAGGTAGATGGATTATGCTTCAACCTCGAAAAAGCCAAATTAGTTTAATCGATACCCCTTATTTTATTCACAACATCCATGTCGTTCACTTCTTCGAAGCCAGCTAAAGCTGTTCAAATTTTATTCCCGATAAATTTGTCATTGTGTTTCCCGGTGTGTGCGACGTTCTTTTTTGTGTGGAATAGATAAGTATTCTGGCCAGAGCTACGAGCATCGCCGTGGTTGGGTAGAAGAACGTTTACTGTTTTTATCTACGGTATTTTCCATCGACATTTGTGCCTATGCCGTCATGAATAATCACACGCATGTGGTGCTATGTGTGGATAAAGTGTTGGCTGATAATTGGGATAGCCATGAAGTGTTGAGGCGCTACCACAAGCTACACAGAGGCACATTGCTGACCCAGAAGTTTATGAACGGCGATACGCTGAGCCAAGGAGAGCTAATCACCTTTGATGAGACCGTTGAAACCTATCGACAACGTTTGTACGACATAAGCTGGTTTATGCGTGACTTGAATGAGCATATTGCTCGCGAAGCCAATAAAGAGGACGGCTGCACCGGTCGTTTCTGGGAAGGACGATTTAAGTCGCAAGCACTACTAGATGAAAGTGCTGTGCTAGCGTGCATGGCGTATGTGGATTTAAACCCTATCCGTGCCAAAATAGAAAAAACACCCGAAACGTCAAAATACACAAGTATAAACAAGCGAATTCATGCTGCTAAAAATCAGCAGTCACAACCAAGTGTTTTAATGCCCTTTGTAGGGAATTCTCGTGAAGAAATGCCCAAAGGTATCGCGTATTCGCTCAAAGACTATTGTGAGCTTGTCGATACCACTGGCCGATGTATAAGGGACGATAAAGCCGGTCATATCGATAATACCCAAAACCCTATCCTACAAAGATTAGGATTAGACTCTGCTCAGTGGTTAACCTTAACCACTGAGTTCGAGAAACACTTCTGCTACGCTGCGGGCGCAGAGCAAATGATGAATGCATTTAAACGCCACACCCATCATCAACGGCTGCGAGGAATAACCAAAGCGAAAGAATTGTTAAAGCGCGCTTGAAGCAACCCTAAAGAACACATTCCATACATATCTTGTAGCCTAGTCTCTTGCCTAAGAACTGACCTCGCGCGACATTTCCTTCCTCAACGCTCAAGATTCCAGTAAAAATCTTAAATCTACCGAACCAAGATCATTCTAATTATTTTGGGGGAGTTCCAACTTGAATGTGGGTGTAATTATTACCTAAAAATTATAATGGGTGTCTATGTAATTGCTTTAGATATTGTTTCGCACATAATTCAGCGAATAATCTTTCAGATGGATTTTCTTTGTTCTTTGCCAAAGCATTACCTCAATTACACACTAGTGATTTCGCACCATCAACATAACGCTTCGTATAAACAGCGGAGCAAGTTGGACGCTTTTTTGCGCCGTGTATTTTGCAAAAAACCGGCCTGCTTGCGGAGTCAGGTTTGATGCGTTAGTTATACCCAGCCACACTCCGTAAAAAGCGTATTTAAATCTGAGTAGCTCTTAGATTTTTCAATGCCTAGGGTTATTTCATCCTCCGATTTAAACTGGGTCAACAGATCGTCATCAGTTTTTACAGCCTGTAATAGTATGGCTTTAAACTTTTCTATCGATGACTGTCCTATAACAGCAATTTCAAACGTAACCTCTTTAGAAGAGTTAGTGACTTTCCAAAGAGTTTTCTCAAACCAATTTAAATTAGGTGAAACTGGTTTTACTTTTTGAAGCTGGCCATCAGGAAGTAAACAATATATTAAAATTGATTGGTATTTGGTACATCCCATGTAGTTCCAATCCGAAGGAATACCGTCAGACCAAAAGTCGACCCATCCATCTTCTGCACAAACTAGCACTGAACTCTCCTGCGGGTATAACGTCCCAAGCAGCGGAAAACACGAACGTTTTGGCGCAGCCAGTGAGTGGTTTTCCGATGACTTGGCTTGTTAGGTTTACTTTGATAATACAACAGGCTTCCCCACATCTAAGCCACAATCAGAACCGTAACCCGCGATTAAATAACCGTTCGGCCCTTGTTTTAAATTCGTAGTGTAAAAAACTGCTTTTTTACCGTCTTCCTCAAATATTGCTAATTGCGAAGAAAAAGTTGGTTGATCCTTTTTACCTAAATACAATAAAACAGAGGAGAGCAGCTTATTCTCTATAGTGCTTGGGAATGTAGCTAAGACTGCGTAGCTTTCTCCATCCGTAGACTTTTTAATTTCAACATTGATCATAGAATCGTACTTTTCATTCCATTCTTCGAAAGTCTGTTCACTTATCATGCAAGTTGTTCCAACCGCGTTGAAACTAAACAAAACAAACAGATAAAAAGCTCTCATGGCTAGCGGAATCCTATTGTATACCTAACGCCCTGTTAAGGTGTGAGCAACGCAATACCGAAGCACACGCACACCGCCTTAAACACTAAAACAAACGCATAGTAAAAATGCCACGCGTTGCGAATCACTCTTAAACAGATTGTTAGTATTCAAGCTAGCGACTTATCTTGCCAAAACTCATACTGCACTGCTATCTCATTAATGCTGGTTCCATTGATTTGCTGAAGAGACATAAGTATCGCGTAGTTAAATTTATCAAGTGAACTACAAACTTGAGGACTCATGTATGCAACAATTTTATTTTTTTGTACAGCATAATGAGTAGATTCATAATTCTTAATTTTTGAGTGATTCTCTATATCTTTTAGGCAAGCTCTTACCCCGCTCCACATCGAGTAAAGTTTATGGTGATTTTGGTTGAGCCCCAAAATTAAACTGAGATCCATTTGCGATATGTCATCTATATTTCTCTCGTTTAATTGACTAAGTAAGAATTGACGTAATGTAAGTTCACCTTCTATCTTTTTATCCAACTCATAATTTAATTGAGTCAAATATTCGCCCAACTCTTTTTCTTGCAAACTGACCAGATGTTGCCGATGTTGGAATACTTGGAGGTAGATTTGAACACACAATACGGTCAAGGTAAGCAGTGCAAGTATCGGAGCATAAACTCCTCCAATATACCCACCTAAGTCAGACCACTCCGAAGGGGATTGCCAGAAACCAAACCCAAATTGAAAGGTATATGCAGCCATCGGTAGCACCAAAATCACCGAAACAACAATAATCAACAGCTTTTGATTCATTCGATACTCCTTTTGAATACTAACGCTTACAATAACGGGAAAAGCTAAGCGATAGCGAGGCTTTTTCCCAATGAGCGAAGCGAATGTTGTTGATTGTTTTGTTAGGCATTTTGCCCCCGTAATTTTACAAACGAAACTAGTAACATCACTGGAAAAAACCACAGTGCTAAAACTACAAATATTAGCAAAGGATTGAACAATACGAAGAAAGGCATATAAAAATGATAAAGAGGAACGTTAAGAGCAAAGCCCAAAGCTTCTGAACCAACAAAACCAGAGCATTTAAAACCGACCAGCATGGCGTCATAAGCGTAACACCCGACGAATTCTGACGGTTTGGAACCATACTCTATTAAATTAAAGATTATAATATTGCCGATAATCAATCCTACAACCAATACAACATAAGCTATTGATAGATTTCTTAGTAACTTCCAATCTTTGATGTTCACTTTAATGCCTAACGCCTACAATAACGGGAAAAGCTGAGCGACAGCGAGGCTTTTTCCCAATGAGCGAAGCGAATGTGGTTTATTGTTTTGTTAGGCATATTGCCACGACACAGAAGGTATCTCTTTCGTAATAACTTCCGATACTATATTTTGGCTCCAAACACGAATATGTTGAGCTTCTCCACGAATATCTTTGTACCAAGGGTAAGTTGTATTTACAAAATCGAAATAACGCGACCTTTCAATTAATTGTATTAAACCTCCGTCATCACGTATTTCATACTCGTCAAATGATGAATGCGACTCTTCCATTTGCTGCCACATTATCGGAGCAAGGAATGTGATTTTCGCGAGTCTACTCGGAATTTCATCGTCAGCATATTTACCCTCTACTAGGAACAGAGTTAATTCATCACAATCTTCATTTTTGTTGTAGCCAAATGACATATTGTGAAAATAAAAATTATCAGGTGATTCGGAGAGTATCGTATTCATATGCCTAACGCTTCAAAGCACGGGCGCGCGTAGTTTGCGCGTCTGTGTGGCTTTGTTTGTCAGTTGCCGAAAATTGGCAACTTTTTTGATATATGTAAAACATCCGTGAGCCATACTCCACTTTCTTGACTTGATAAATAGGCAGATGATGATTGCCCTTTTAACTCTAATATTTGATGGGAATCATCAGTGAATATAAATCCTATTTCTTGTCCTATTAGCACACGCCAAACTTCCCAGTTACTGACATCAATTGTATGATCCGGTTCAGATGCATTAAACCTCTCAGGTTTAAATCCAATACAGTATTGAACTGGCTCATTACACCAAGAGAAATAAAATTTTTCGCCCGTTTCAAATTCCAAATAAATTTCACGATCTATTTCATGAGATTCAGAGTCTGATTGTCCAGCTAACGAACCAAAGTCAATTTCAAACAATTCATAAATTACGCGCTTAAGCTTCATAGGCAACTAACGCCCCAAGCAGGGGATTTTATGAGCGTTGTGCAGCAAGTAAAATTCCCGCTGACTTGGCTTGTTAGGTATTTTTTTCAAAGTTAACTTTTTCACTTTACGTTTTTCTTTACTTCAAAGTAGGCATATACCCACGAAAAAATAATTAATACCGGGATGAAAATAACACATGCGAGCAACAAGCCTTCCGGTTTGAAAACTCCATATTTGGCATATTTAACACTTATACCAACTGCTACAATGATGGAAATGGCAAGAAACATAATAATAAAAACAAACTTCGCTTCTTTCACAACAATTTTATCTGCCATTTTCATTTGTTATTTACCACTTATTATCAACTTATTACTCGTCAAAATTCGCTAAATACCTAACGCTTAACATATGGGGATTTTAGGAACGCTTTTCAGCGAGTAAAATTCCCACCATGATGTTTTTGTTAGGTGCTTTTTACATACTTATCCAATATAGAGAAAAGTTCTTCTGAGTTTTCTATATGAACAGGTATGTAAATTTCACCTTTCTTGCCTGCATCGACAATGACTACAGGCATTCCATTACTATTAAATGGAAAAGCTTTTTCAATATCATTTAAATTGAAGCATTTTTTAAATAACCAATAATTTCTACCACTAATAACATCATCATCAATTGTGACATATGCACATTTAAAGAAAACGCTAATAGCATAGCCAAAAGTAAGACTAAATAAGTAAATTAACACGAAAGCTATAGGTACTTGAAAGATCTTAATATGTTCGAAAGTAATACTTACGCTAAAGCCTGTTGAAAAAAACCTAATAAGCATTAAAGCTATGAACCCAAATGCCAAAATATAAAAAAGTTGGCGTGTCATATGTTTTGCCAACTCTTTCCATTTAACCTTGTAAACTACCAACGAACTCTCCATAGCACCTAACGCTTAACATATGGGGATTTTAGGAGCGCTTTTTCAGCGCGTAAAATTCCCACTATGATGTTTTTGTTAGCCACGTTTTTAAAAACAACGAGGTTGCCCTCTTATTAGCCACACTGCATTTAATAAATAGCCATAGTAAGGGATTGCGTGACAAGCGATTGCGGGCTGCATTTTAATTGATTTCAGTGAAGGCCAAAAATAGAAACTATCACGATATTTAAATTTATTAGTGATAACTCGGAGGATAGGCTGGATATACACGCCCCAAAATATTGTAAATGTTTTAAATTGAAGGCTGACTAGAAATAAAAAAAGTTCTAAACCAACAGAATCTATAAACAAAGCCAACATTATAGTGTCTGGCCTTATTAGAAGTAGTAGCACGACGATAACCGTTGCGATCTTAAAAAACCTGCCTGTCATATTATTTCCTTTAAGTGGCTAACTACTTAGTGATTATACGGCACGTAGTGTGTGACGAATAATCACCTTGTTGGACAAAGCCGAGACTCCGCCCTTAAATTTATTGGTACTTTTTATGCTAATGGAATTTGTATTTGAAAGGAATACATGATGTCGTCTGAAGGGCAAGTTTATTCGCGTACATATCTGCCATCGTGGGCGATATAGTTATGTTAAACACGTTACTGAACAACATATTCCCACCTGTTTATTTTGTTTCCCATGCAATAGGCCAGCCTGCCCCGTGACAGTGATTTACCTGCCATGTTACTGCGTGTTTGTCGGTATGTATTAGACCGTCATACAATAATCTTAACCACTTGATATCCTCTGGACGTTAATAGAAGGCAAGGCGATTGACATCAACATCAGCACACCTGCTTTACAAGCCGGACAGGGCCAACATTTAGCTGGTTGCTTTGTTTCATCATCGGCCTTTTGCTCTGCTAAGTCCGGTAATTGTCGTCGAATGACATCTAATCTTTTACGCCTACAACAATTGGCTAAAAAACCAAAGTGCCTTATTCGCATCAAACCTTTGGGCAGAATATGACTGAGGTAGCGCCGAATGAATTCCTCACCTGTCAGTACCATTTTTTTATGTCGGTTATCATCAGCATAATCTTTATAGCTGAAGGTGACCTTCTCCTCGTCTATACGCTGCAATCGCGACTCATTAAGCATGCCTTTTTTCGTATAACGCCCCAGATAACGAATGACCGTTTTGGGCTGACATAAACAGGGTTTGCTATACACAGACCACGGTTTACTCATCAGCAACTGCGCTTGGGGGATGACCAACTCATATGCCCTTAGTGCCGCCAACATCTTTGCCCTGAATACGGTGGATAACGCCTTCACGGGAAATAAATACGCCTTCTTTACGCCTCGCCAGTGTGTCTTTGCATCCACGGCCCCACCGGGAATAAGACAATGCAGGTGAATATGTTGCGTTAAGGTTTGCCCCCACGTGTGCAGCATCGCTGTCATACCCAGTTGACCCTTGAGTGTTTTGCGCGACATCGCAAACTGACTCAACGTTGCCCACACAGCCTGAAACAGACTTTTGTACAGTTTTTCTGGTGCATACTGACTTATCACATTTAACTCATGGGGCAAGGTGAACACCAGGTGGAAGTATTTACAGGGCAGCACATTCGCCTGTTGCTGCTCAACCCATTGCTCGGTTTGCCTGCCCTGACAACGGGGGCAGTGCCTGTCCCGACAAGAACAATACACCACCTTCTCAAACGAACACGCCCCGCATCGACACTGCTGCATGCCTAGTTGCCCCGTTCGGCAATCTGTAATATGCCGGCATACCTTATCTTGTTGATAACTGAGCGTATGATGTTGTCGATACGCAGGCAGGAATTGCTGCAGCACATCCGCCACATGCAGAGCACTCATGACACACCTTCCCAATCGGCCATTAAGTCTTGGGCACTATTATTCAATTCAGGTAACCAATGCAAATAGGTTTGTGTGGTGCGAATATCCACATGCCCTAACTGCTGTTGCAGTTGATTCAGCGGCATCCCGCTTTCCAATTGGTGGGTCGCATAGGCATGGCGTAGACTGTGAATACTGCACTTCTTACTTAACCCAGCCAGCTTCACTGCTTCACGAAAGGCTTTTTGCACGGACGTAGCGCCCACCTGAAACTCCATGCCCCGGCTGGAATAAAACAACCAATCCGTCGCCCGAAAATGTAACCAATAGCCGCGTAACACATGCAATACAGACTCAGTGAGTACCACATCTCTGTCTTTATTCCCTTTCCCATTGTGAATGCGTAACGTCTTACGTGCCCGGTCAATGTCCTCTACTTTCGCATGCACCAATTCGTTGAGGCGCAGCCCACAACCATAATAAACCTTCAACATGGTGCGGTACTTCTCATGACGACAGTGCGCCACTATCTGTTTTACCTCCACTTTAGATAACAATGTAGGAATACTGCGTGGTCGTTTAGGCCAGACAATATCAATAGAAAACGTGCGCTTAAGCACATATTTGTAGAGGAAATGAATGCCATTCAACTGCAAATGGATGGTGGCACTTGACAATTCACGCTCCAAACTCAGTGAACGAAAGTACTGTTCTAGTTGCTCGTCACTGATAGTGTCGGGGGATTGGTGATAATACTTGGCTAGTTGCGTAACAGCATAAAGATAACTGTCACGAGTGCGCTCTGAATAACCTCTGAGCTTACACTCATCGATCAGCGCTTGACGTAAAGGGGTCATAACTTATCTCCGATTAATTGGGCTCATGCCCACAGATAAGTGTGACTCAAAGGTAAAAAATTACAGGCTCCGCGCAGCGGCTTAGTTCAACAATATTAATAAGACGCAAACGCCCGTGTTTAAACACGGGCGTTCGCCGTATATATTTTTCAACTATTTTAGTCATATAAAGTAAGTTATTACAATATAAAGTGTTTTTCTGATTACCGTGTTTAAACACGGGGGAAATACGGGGGAAATACGGCTATTACACAAGATCTTGCATATATACGGGTGAGAGACTGAAACTGTATAAAAAAACAGTTATTGTGTAATAGAATATAATGAAAACCTACCTTCTTTAACCCACATCTGAAACCTGCGAAGTCGGTATTCTAGGTCATCAAGTTTGCCGTTTTAACTGTTAATCAACCGTGTTTGTTAATTAGTAATGGCCGCATTCATTTGTTGGATTGATAATATCTGCAGTACGCACGATCAGCCCAGACTCCGTGATAGAGCCTGACTCATTATCTATTAATCAATGATCTTTGATACTTCATGGGCGCCATCAACCTCGATACTTAGGTATCTCGGCACTTTCAAACTTGCGGTGACCTAAGAGCAATTGGCAAGCTCTCAGGTTTTTTGTCTTCTTGTAAATCAAAGCAGGTTTGCTTCTTCCCATTGAATGAGTGCTGTACTGAGTATGCTCTAAACCAATACTCGAAACCAATTGTTTAGTATGCGCCCGTATTGCTGAGTCAAAATATGTTCGGATGATTGGACTCTGGGTTTGGACTAATAGTCATTTGAGCTGAGGGTAGACTGATCGATTAAGGTTAGTTAGCTGGTGCAGTCAGTAAAGGGTCTTGTTTAGGTGTACACTCACCTTACAATTATTAAGCAACCCTTAAGAGTTAAATCATTATGTTAGTCATTTTTTCTAATCAGGCAAGCGCCAACATTACTATGTTCGCAGATATAGCAGTACAATTACTGAAAATGATGGGCCATAGCGGTACTGTGCCTAGTGCAATACTTGCAAAAGATGTACCCGCAGCACTGGCGAATCTGGAAGCTGCGCTCGGGGCAGACGAACAACAACCCGAATCAGAAGAACCTACGGACGATATCGAGGAAACGCCTTTTGTCAGCCTTTCTCACCGTGCTTTACCTTTAATCGATTTACTAAAGAACGCAGTCAAAGACGAAAGTAACGTGCAGTGGACGGACAATAATTAGGCCCGTTGCGTAATATTAAAGTAAAAAGATAATGCACATAAGATTTTTACCAGCAAGGGCAAGGCGTTAAGCATTGCTAGATCCGCTCCAACTCGAAACACTTTACAAAGTCCTGACTGCCGGCTTTTTGCTCTTTGGGACCGTTGATTGCGCTAATCAGCTATGCCCACTATAAGCACGGAGCCGCCATATCAAAACTTATTTATAAAAAGTCATTTCACTTACTCTTAGAAAATACTGATAAGCAGTGGCTTTCCATCGAGGTAGTTTTTAATGTTGTTTTGCGCAATTTTCGCTTGCGCGAATAGCGTTTCAAACGTAGCCCCTCCCTGATGCGGAGATAGAATAATGTTGGGCACGTCGGTCCACGTAGAGCTGTTTGTCGGCTCTGGATCAAACACATCAAGCCCAGCGCCAGCTATTTTTTGAGCTTTTAAATATGCAATTAGCGCCTTTTGATCGACAACATTTCCTCTGAACACATTGACGATAACGCCATCACTCCCGAGTTGATCCAATATTTTTTCATTGAACAGATGATATGTTGACTGGTCAGATCGACAGCACACGATAAGACCTCGACATTGTTTTGCTAATTATTCGAGTGAAGAAAAATAAGGATAGGGTATTTCTGGTTTCTGTCTTGGGCCCCACCATTTAATATCGACGCCAAATGCTTCAAGTCGTTTAGCCACCTCCTTACCTATTGAACCTAAGCCAACGATACCAATGGGCATGTTCCGGATGGAATGTCGAACGAAACCACTCTTCGTAACCCATTGATCGGTCATGATGTATTGGTGATTTTGCGGCAAACTCATCAGCAACGAGGTCATCATAGTGACGGCGACATCAGCCACATCACCCGAGTTCAAACCTAGGGCATTGGTAACCGATATTTTTCGAGCTCTGCATTCATCAAGATCGACATTGCTGTATCCTGCTGAAATAGATGCCATCATCTTGAGATTCGGGAGACGGTCGAGCATTTCTTTATCCAGTTTTTCAATGCTAGCGGATAGTAAAACTTCTACAGTAGCACCCGATTCGGAGATCGTTCGATCGATATCATCAAGCGCCTCAATGAATTCCTAGCGCTTTGGTTTATTCGAAAACAAGGTCTACATCTCTGGGTGCATCACTAAGATTTTTGCTGTTTTTTCCACTGAATTCCGTCCTCTATAATGTGTTTAAGGTGAGCCTTAGGCTTATCAATAAGCCGCTTGGCAATGAGTTTGAGTATCGCATCACCGGTATAGAATGATGATTTTTTTAACTTATACTTTATTAAAAGCATGAATCTGATGCTCTTACCCTCTCCACTAGAACTTCGACAGCTGGAATAAAAATCCCTCTAAATATTTAACCTACGTTGGAAATCCTTTTCATCAGCTATTACCGCCATTAGTACATGGTACATTAGCGGCTTTGCGCGTTCAACGATCATGCGTCTTGTTTGTAACGTATGACACGTTAACAGCATAAGCACACATCACAATTCTGCAGATTGCTCCTGTTAAAAACGACATGTTCTGGCTCTACAAATACTGATTTCAACGACGCTTAACGTACAGGTCCAAGAATATTTCTCATTAACTACTCAATATTTTAAGAGGTAATGACAACGCCCCGTTATCTGTTTGACCCACAAGCCAAATAATGGCACTTAGGCCACCCAAAGTGGTGACATACCACAAAATGGAAACAATTTGAGCATAACGGTTAAGGGGCAATAGCTCACTTAAGTGTCGGCGTTTATATTCAAAGAATATTTCCACACTACCTATAGCAAGTAAAAAACCTAACAAGGCCAAACCGAAGTGATAACTAACGTAAACACCTAAAATGGCTCCCAGTGCGCAGGCGATTATTCCTACTCGAGAGTTAATTGAAAATGCGATACTTTTAAGTACATGCCCTCCGTCTAAAGGCAATACAGGTAACATATTAAATAAATTGAGCAACGCATTAAATACCGCTAAACCTGCGAGTATTTCTATATCGGTAAGCCAATACCCCACTAAACAAGCAATAGACAATATCAAGCCAAAAAATGGCCCCATAATTGAAATAACAATATCTTGCCAGCGGGTATTAATTTTGTCGTCGCTGAGCGCTAAACCTCCCACAAAAGGAATAAGGTAAATACCTTTGGTTTTCAAACCAAAGTACTTCATCGCCTTGATATGACCGTATTCATGAAATACCAGACACAAGATCAAAGCAATGGCAAACTCAATAGAAAATAACCAGCTATAAGCGGCTAAACTGCCCGCAGCAAACAACACTTTAATTACCTTGGCGCTTTTTAACAGTTTTAAACCTAAACCCGCCAAACCAATGAAACTAAATTTCATCGGTTGTTTTTCACCTTGGATAACTTGCCTTTGCTCAATGTCTTTTTCAGTGAGCGTATTTTCATGCAACAGCTGCTCATTAACGAAAAGCTGATACTGCAGATCAAAAGGTTGCCATTGCAGAACACCACTGAGCTCTACTTGAATTTCGCCTTGCTCACTTTTTAGAGAAAATTGATGTGAAAAGTTATCATTGTCAGCGCTAGCATTAATTTGCGAAACGCAGTCATCTCCCCAAAAAAGCTGTTGCCACCCAGCCATTGAACCTTCTAACTTAAGTGTTTTACCTAAACACTCTACTTCTAATAAATGCACTATAAAAACTCAACATATAAAATCTAACCCGATTATTGCCATTATTGTGTCAGAGTCGGCAATAATTTTCCTTCTTACTTTATAAGACACAGTGAAAGTCCATCTTAGTCTGGCTGGGCGGGATAAAGCCCACTGGCATAGTCATTGCTCTTCTTCGTGCAAAGTATTCATTATCATTGGATTTAATTAAGGGGATCTTATGCAGATAAATAGTAGTAGCTACATGACGAGTATCTATCAAATGGACAATACTATTAACGATAAATCACCTAACGCCAGCCCTCTATCACGAAGTGAAACCACTACAGACACAGTAACGATTAGTGATGCTGGCTTGAGTGCAGAAAGAAAACTGAAACAAATGGCCAACAAGTATGATCCAACTAATATGTCATATAGCGAATTAACACGTATGTCGTCAGAATTACAATTAAACGGGTTAATAACGTCGCAAGAGGGCTTAGCCATGAGAGCACCTCCAAGTAGAGACTTCGATCCTGATGAAAAATACGACACTGTAGCCTCGGCACGAAAATCCGTCGCATTTGATCAATCCCTTTCTGCGGCGCAAAGCAAAGGTGCGGCACTAAGGGCAAACGTACTTGATATTTTAGAAACCCTACAAGAAAGATGAGCTATACGAGTTGATGCAGGCGCAAGTGCTCTATATACAAACTTACAGAAGCTGTCTTTAACCGAAACCTCACACCTACGTAGTTTGTGCAAGTGTTAACTGATGCTCGAATTGACAATAAGAATGACAGTGGGACCCAACAGACAAATGTCACCAGTGCGTTCCGCCAAGAAATGAGATTGGGTTAATACTCAAATCCGCAGCGCAGAAATATCAATCGCAAATACGGTCAATAAAACAATAAACGCTCTTCTAGCTCGCCTGATGATACTGTTAGCTTTGACCTGAATTATTATTAATGCCCAGCAGAAATGAATAACGTGAAACACAATTGTCCAAAGTTTAAGGTTAACCATTTCATCATGGATGTATTTGCACCGTGTATTTACCATATAGTTCTGATTATGGAATAGCCAAAGTAACGTTATTACAAGCTTGCATGCCGCCTTGGGTGCCAATAACTCGCAGTAAACCGCCTATTTTCTCAATTGAGCTTGACTCATCTACTTGTCCTTCAGCAACAATGCAATTATCTTTAATTGAAAGTGAGACATTGGTCATATTTGACAACCTAAGCATAGTTTGAATTTGCTGTATCATCATAGCGGCAATTTGAGGATTAGCAGGGATATTTGGCGTGTTAGTATAATCGTTAGAATGCTGTTTAGGTATTTGCGGAGATTGTGACATTTGCTTGCCTTCATTTTGATCACGCAATAGCTTTTTAACAATGGCTTCGCCTTCGCTAACTCGTTCTAATTCTGGGTTAGCGTTATTTTTCATATAGGCGTTCGCTTGAGCATAATAACGACCATTGCTATTGAGTTTCACCAAACGCATAAACTCTGTAGTAGGCTCGCCAAATTCATCTATAAAGCTAACGACTCCTTCCATCAACAGCGCTTCATTTTGATTACTCGAGGCTTGCGATACTTTTACAAGTAAATCAGCTTTAATGGTTGATGGAATTAAAACTGATTCATACACAATACGAAACTTACCTCCATCCATTACCCCAGCGCCTGAAGCAACTTGATCGCCTGACTCAAGATATGCTTTAAAGGCATAGTGATGTGGCGCATCATCATACGCAAACGCGCTTGCTTTAATTGGTTTGTCGCCTGGGTATAAATAATGCCAATCTCCCGAAACGTATGATATTGGTACTGAAGAAACCAATGACCATGGATAGTGCCATTCCTCGACTTTATTTTTAATGGCACTAATTTTTAAAACTGTTGCGGTACTCGCTGACAGCTTTGCACTACTCGTAGCCGCATTCGATATAAACATTCCCAAAATACCATTTTCTCCGACTAAGGGAGCTCCTGAAGTTCCGACATCAACATTCAAGCCTTCTACAAATAGTTGGGTTTCACTTGAGTTTGTAATAATACCTTGTGGTGAGCTTGGCACATCCCATTGATTAGCCGCGCCAATATAGCTAACACGAGTTGACTGTGTTGGTTCGCCAAAATCAGCGACTGCGAATTTTAGAAGTAGATTATCAGGTAGAGGCATCTCGAGAATAGCTAAGTCCATCGTACTATCGCTCTGAGGGAGTAAAGTAACTGTCCCTATAATTTCTTTTTTCTCTAAATAAAGTGTGACTGTTGGTGATCTGTCAATAGCCCCCCTCTTCTTACCTCGCACTACATGATTAGCAGTCACAATATAAACTTTATTGTCGTGAACACCCACTACCCAACCAAATCCGTTATTAGTTTTATTGTTTTCCCATTTAGCCCTAATGGCAACAACGTTATGACGTAACGACCTCGCGTCTTCGAATACTCCGCTACTTAGAGTATGCGTAGAGACACTGGATAACATACAAATGACGAAGAGAACCAATATGTTTCTTTTCATTTTTTAATACCTATTGTGGTGATTATTATGCCAATAACAGTAATAATTCCTGCGAACAAAGCCCCTATTTCACGGGCGCTTGGTAATGCTAGAAGCCAGTTCAGCATACTAGGGGTTTGTTGATTATTAAATTCAGGTGTACCAAGTAAAAGAGACGTAATTTCACCAAAAAACTTAACCTTTATTGGCAAAGAAGGGGCGCTTAAAATACTAAATCTATTGCTATCACTTACTAAACCAACACATTCACCTTTGTTGATGCTGATGGGCGCTGCATCACTACTAAGTTGAAAGCGACCTATATCAATTGCACACCTTAAGGTTTGTATAGGTGAAGGGCTAAGTTGAAAATCAGAAAATGATAGATTCTTTAAACCGATGCCAGTTATATCTAATTCGTCATTTAAAGGTAAGGTAATACGCAGCAATTCCGCTCTACCGCCTGTAAGTGAAACAAGTCTGGGAATTTGGCAGTTTTTTAAGTTAGCAGGGCATCTTCTAGCACGATAGGTTTGTTGACTGCTTTTAGTCGGGCCTATCAATAAATCTCCATACAATTTTACCGTTAATTTCGTTTCAGCTTTACTATCAAGCTGGTCTGTATCGGTAGAAATATCTATTTTCAATACTTGCTCAGAGACATTTTTCGTAAGCCAAATTTTACTCCCCCTGGGAATAAAGAGTGACGTTAAACCTCCACCATTTTGAGATAATAGAAGTGTATAATTAGCGTCAATCTTAAGATCAATTTGTGGGTGGTTGCCAGAATGTAATTCTCTAAAGTTCTCAACTGCAATCGCTCGATGCTTACTTAACAAGGCATTTCCGCTCCAATTTAAATCCTCAGAGAGAGTGAAATTGACACTTTGGGTGCTGATATCTAAATAACCAGGTGTAGAAAGCGATAATGAATTTGACGGGATAACAGCCAAAAAAACTAAAATACTTAACAAAGCGGATGCCATTATACTGAACTTCATTAAGTAGGAATGTCTGTGCCATTCCATGACTTTCTGTAATTGTTCTATAACAAGTAATTTTTCTTTAACCCTTTCGTATCGGCCCGAAGCCAACGCTTTTACAACTTCAATTTTTAAGGATTTTTCACGCGCAACAATGCTCGCTATTTGGTGACTGAATTTTACTGCTTGTGATTGAGGTTTTGGTTTTAGTTCTGGTTCTGGTTCTGGTTCTGGTTCTTCAACATCAGAGTTGTGCGTTTCGTTGTTCAAATTGCTTATCCTTTAGCTAATTAGATACGACTATTCCGTTGGTGCAGCAACTGATAATATTTGTGTTAACCACTCATCGCTGCCTACGGATTTTGCATCTAATTGAATTTGGTAAATGCCATTGGTAAATTCAAGTAACTCAAAATTAAATCGAATCGGATGACCAGCGGCATGAAACTCTTCTATTAAATGCTCTTCCCCGTATATGTTTTGTGAAAACACTCGCCATACAAGGTACTCAATATTCACCCCCGCTCGCACCGCGACTTGCACAGTCTCAGGTTTGATAGAAAATAGTTTTTCACGTTCTAATTGGATGCTTAACGGCGTATAAAGAATATCGGTATTTCTATTTGTCCAACCAAACATACCTATTTCAGCATGAGTCAATGGTATTTTAGAAATAACTTGATTAAGCGGCCATGTAAGTGATGAATTGTCCGCCATGGTTGCATCCATTCGATAATACATTCGTGGTTTGAGTGACAACGCGGTTATACTTGCGCCTGAGGGGAAAAGCTCAGAGGAGAGCTTAGGAACAAACACATTCAAAACGTCGTTTACAGAAAATGTGGGGAAAGGAGAATATAATAGTGAGACAAGTTCGAAGTCAGCTGAAATTTTCGATTCATAAAGCCCCTCGCAAAATTGCCCTCGACTTTGGTATCCAAGTTCACCTTCAATCGACTTAATGTTAACGCTAATGTTGCAATTTCGAGCGAATAATGGAGAAGAAAGGATAAGACAGAATAATGTAGCAAGTGCGAATATATGCGAAGCAACACCACGTTCTATAAACTTAACCATACGCCATCCTTGTGGAAGTAAGTGTTTAAAATTGAGTATTAAAAAAAATATGTGCTAACTACGGTTTACAAATCCGAAGTTGATTGAATTGTATTTTTTATCTCATCTTTATACCACTTGACAAATTCCCACTATAAGCAATTAACTTAGACTCAAGGGATGGAAGGCTACTTGTCTATAAAGTTAAAAAAAGAATAGCTATAACTACCCTATATTGCAACTTACTAACTTTGATCGATTAAAGCTTTTTTAAAACAAGATAATAACCTTCAGCCGATCAATACATCCCCCCCTGCTCGTCACGCTATTACACATAAAATACCCATAAAAAAATCCGGTAAAGGTCATTTACCGGATTGTGATTTACTTCGTTTACCCACTTTACATGCAATGCCCACTAGTATGTCGTTAAACGATTTAGGCTTTAACGATCTTCGTTAAGCCTAAATCGCGTGTTATGGACTTGGCAAAGAATGAGCTTAGAAACGCGCCGTTACTTTTGCATGGTAATAACGTCCCATCACATCGTATACCTCAGGGACGGTATTCGCGTTATTCCATGAATAGATGTATGGAGGCGTTTTATCAAACAAATTATCCACGCCGGCAGATATTGACCAAGTGTCATTGACGAAATACTGCGCCGCTAGATCGTGATACGTCACCGAACTGACATCTTGCACTAGATCATAAGATGCATAATAGTCGTCGGTCATACTGCCGATATAACGCGCCTTCCAGCTTAGGGTCCAGTCGTCTTGGCCCATTTTAATGCCTAGGTTAGATTTCCATTTGGCGAACCCGCCATTAGTGCCGTCAATTTTCCCCGTGTATTCGACTTCATCTTCGGTATATTCAAGAAGACGAGTTGCATCCAGATCTACTGACCAATCAAAGCCCATCGCTTCAAAAACGTAAGCCATGTTCATATCAACGCCGCGGGTTTCAATTGTGCCAACATTGGTCAAAGGAGATTCCATGTAGTCAATGTTACCTGTTACTTCATCACGGGTGATATTTAACACATCACAATAGCTTGATTCGCCTGCATAACACTGATCCAGATAAGTCTGTGTCGAAATACGCGAAATCGCGTTGCTGACTTCAATATTAAAGTAATCCACAGTGAGCGATAAACCTTCAATATCGTGTGGGTTATACACTACCCCAACCGTCACCGTATCCGCTTGCTCAGGCGTTAAATTCGCCACAGTCGTATAGGTATTTTCAATTTGTCCATCAGTATATTGGTAACTTGTATTGCCAATTTCTGACTGACAAGTTTGATACAGGCTTGAACTTGAATCGCTGCCACCGTAACCAGAACAGGGATCGGTTAAGTAATCGTATGAACCCACATCACCGCCATATAACTCATCAACGGTTGGCGCACGAAAGGCCGTTGACGCTACGCCTCGAATCATCAAGTCATCATTTACGTGCCAGCTTAATCCCATCTTCCACGTGGTATCTGAATCAAACGTACTATAATCAAACCAACGTACAGCCGCGTCAATCGATAACGTTTTAACCAAAGGTAAATCAGCTAACAAAGGAATAGCAAACTCAGCGTAAAATTGCGTAGTATCAAAGCTACCAGAGGTGGCTTCTTGCGCAGAGGCACTGCCATCACCCGCTACAGTTACTGCATCAGGTTGATACCACCCTTTTTCACGACGATATTCTGCACCTGCGGCAAACCCAACAAAACCAGCGGGAAGCTCAAATAAATCTCCCGTTAGATTAAGATTAACGATATTGAATTCATTGCCACCGGTTGCTTGGTCGGTATATGAGATGTAATCAATTGTATCAGCCGACAACTCCCCTTCCCCAACAAACCAATCTTGACATGGAATGCCCACATCATTACAAACTGACGAGTCCATCGTATTATAAAGTTTGGTTAGGTTAATATAGTTAGACGAGCGGTCAGTGGCATCGTTACGACCATAGGAATATGACACGTCCCATTCATAGCCAGAGCCCACATCCCATAAGCCTTGAGCCCCGACAACCGTGCGAAGCGTGTCAGTAACTTGATCGAACACACGATCACCCACTTCCGTCATACGACGACGCATGGATGTTGCCACGCCAAAAGGATTACCCGTTGCATCCGCCGTTAGTGTAGCGCTAATAGGCGATGGTGCCATTTGCTGCGTAGAGGTGCGCTTGGTATATAAGGTTTCTAGGTAAACTTGGGTATCTTGATTCACATCATAATTGGCGTTTGCGAATAAGCCGATACGCTTTTGTGGCGTGTAAAGGTATGAACTATCTGCGTAATTATAGGCGTCGTAACCTTCAGTCCAATTTTTATCACTGTCCAGCGTTCCCCAACCATCTCCAGAATTATAATTACCACCTGGTATATATGAGCTGCCTGATTGGCAAGCACCAATAGAATCAAAATCATTATCAGGGCAAGCAGAGAAACTGCGATCACCTTGCATGGCTTTTCCGCGGTTAACATAACTTAATCCCAGAACGAAGTGACCTTTTTCGCCACCGCCACCGGTAACCAAACTAATATCGCCAGTATTCGCATCACCTTTTGCAGAACCCGCGTATCCCATTGACAACTCAAGACCATCGAAATTAGTTTTGGTAATGATGTTCACTACCCCTGCTATCGCATCTGAACCGTATACCGCAGATGCACCATCTTTAAGCACTTCAACCCGCTCAATGGTAGCCAACGGGATAGTGTTTAAATCAACTGACGAGTCAGCCCCAGTACCCGAGTTGACCATGCGACGACCGTTCACTAATACAAGCGTACGGTTGCTACCTAAACCACGTAGGTTAATGCGCGCTGCACCGGCTCCACCATTATTGGTCGCGGCGCCAGTCGCCATACCGCTAGATGCGGTACTCTGTTGCAGTACCTGCTCTATAGACGTAAAGCCACCGAGTTTAATATCTTCAGCGCTAATAATAGAGATGGGACTTGCTGACTCCAGATCAGTACGCTTGATACGCGACCCCGTCACTTGGATTTTTTCAACTAAATTTGCGTCACCACCTTCATTTACCTGAGCAGCAACAAAGCTACTGGGTAGAATCATAGCTGCGCCACCGACCATAAATGAAAGTTTAATCGCCTTTGCTAATGTATTATTTTTGAACATATAAATTCCCCGCATTCATACCATTTGAAATAAATAAGCTGAATGTCATTTAATTATTATTTTGCTGTATGAGCCGTGCGTCGACATGTGATTATGGGACTCATCCCAAGTGGCGAATTAAGCACCTAGCCAAGTCGAGAATCAATTCAAAGTGGTTAAAAAATATCCACTTAAACGGAAATTTACGCTTCGCTGACTGAACCTTTACAGACCTTGACGATAAATTGCATATTTATGCACATTTGAAGAATCGAGAATCGCCAAGGTGATTGGTATAAGGTGAGTTCAATAGCGTATTTTTTTGGTTTTTATCTTCATAATAGAAGATTAGAAGACGATCTATTTACTTTTTAGAGGGGTGATGATGGTTAATAACTATGCACAACAGTAGCTGCCATATAGCGAAAAATAGCTATACATTGATGATGGAAGGCCATATTATCTGGTAAATCACGTCGTTTATGGGGCATTGGGAAGGGTTGATTGGCAATACTAAGAATAGGCATTTGCAAAATACCAATAGGAATACATCTATGCTTATATTTCGTTTTCAGCACAATATTTAATTTATGAGATCTTAGTCAATTCAATGTGCTCTGCTGAATATATTAAGCTTATTTAACAAGATAAATATGTGAAAAAAGAATTTAAATGCACAGTTTATGCACATTGTTTACTAATAACTTACACTCAAACACTAATAATTAGTCACAAAATTAGTAATAATACCCTTCGACAGCGTAGTGAACTGTTATGTGCCTCCCTGGTGCTAATAGCTGCTAGTTTTAAGTAACTAGCAGCTTATCTTATTTTCCGTTTAACTTTGTATCATATCAATATACCTCTACATTAAATACATACCCAATAATAAACTCATTCATTTCTTGAATGGGAGATACCCAGCATGATGTTACAACATTCAGTGTTAATTCCATCAATACTGTTGCGCCTGCGAACTGGGTCACAAAGGCATCTTTAAGAGATGTTATGTTCCTCTTATGGTTTTTTGTCATGTGTAGGTCAGCATGTGCTTTATAAGACGTAATCACAGAATGTTTGAAAAGGCGTATAGTCTAGGTATGAAGCGCTTAAAGGGGCTTTCGAGCAACTAAAGAGCATCTGGGGTGAGGTATTTATTTTTATCAAATTAATAAGCCACTGGTATCATAGCGGCTTATTTTCCAATCCCTGTATATAGAAGCGAGTTTACTGGGCGTCTTCCTGCTCTCTAGCTTGTTGAATTTCACCTTGCAATTCTTCCGCTATGGCTTGCACTTTCGGCATCACGCCTTGCATCATTTGCTGGCCAACTAACATAGAATCTTGCATCACCAGGGGCATTTTCTGCGTCATGCTGCGGCCAACGTCAGATTGATAGAATGCAATCAATCCATTAATTTCTTTTTGGTTAAAATGCTTTAAATACACATTGATCATGGGATCTTTAAACTGCTGCCAAGTCATTTGTTCTTTAAATAAGATATCTAGTTTTCCCATATACTTCTGAAATGCGGGTCTTTCCTGTTCAGAAATGTTCATTTGAGTCGCCATGTTATTGAACATGTTACTGACTTGCTCTTGCATGGCCTGCATCATTTTCGATACGTCAGTTAACACCATCAGCTGTTCAACTGACTCCCGAGATGCTTTATTCTCAGCGTGCGCGCCGAAGGTCAAACATGTCAAGGTGAAGAGGAAAATTCGTATTTTCATTATTAGTCCTTTAAGTGTAGTTAGGGCCTGAGCCATTCTTTTTAGGTGTTGTTTTAAGTTGCTATAGTAGCCAAATTGTCATCATGATAAAAATACATATTATTCATTCGCTTGCGATCAAATATTCTAGTAATTTCAAGGTCGCTTTTTCGTCTGGGCTGAAATATTTAGAACGGGTACGTTTTAGTTGTTGACGAAAATAAGCCAAGGTTCGACCGCTTTCGTACTGCATAATCACGTGTGGATGAATATAGTTTGAACGACAAACGGCAGGGGTATTACCCAGTTGACTGGCGACCTTTTTGACCGCAGCAAGCACATTACTTTGATTCAGTTTTTTATCCTCAACAGGGCCTAATTCATCTAGTGCTACGGCCATTAACACTGTGCCCGCCCAAGTTCTAAAGTCTTTAGCGCTAAAATCTTCCCCCATAACTTCAGCAATATATTGATTCAGGTCTTGTGCCGTTAAATTTTTGCGCTCTCCGTCAGGCAAGGTGATATCAAATAATTCATAACCGGTCATCGTTTCTAATTGGGCCAGCACATCTCTAACGTGTTTATCTGTCACTTCCCTGTGCTGTTGCTGATGACTTTTACCAACATAATCAAACTCCACATGTTTACGTTCGAAGTTCATATGTTTTGCCCGCAGCGTGGTTAAGCCGTAGGTCTGATTGTCTCGGGTGTAGGAAGCGCTGCCGGGACGAAAAAAGGCGTCATCTAACATACGTGTCATACATGCGAGAACTGCGTTCTCGTCAATCGGTCGCTGAGTGATATGCTGCCCGGTTGCCCGGCGCATGGTTGACAACTGTTTGGCAAAACGCAAAATACGTTCGAATTTCTGTTTACTCGCCTGTTCGGTCCAATTCTGATTGTAAATATATTGCTTACGATTTTTCTCGTCACGGCCAAAGGCCAATACTTTAGCGCTGCGGTCCAATTCGATTTGTACGTCTTGCCAAGCAGGTGGAATAGCTAAACTGTCTACCCAACGCTTAATGCCTTTACTTTTGACCGTACGACCAGACGGATATTTATAAGTAAACGTTTTGCCAAAGGGTTTGCGAACGATATAGCGGACCATTTTATCTCCTATTGAGTGGTCATAAATCAATTACTACACAGATTAGCGCTGTGTGGTTCAGTTTTTTGTGGCACTTGATAAGGGCTAAATAGACATATTTATAGCCGTAATGCTAAAAATTAATGTTAAACATACAGAATTGGTGAGATCGTTTCATATTATGAAGGCTACGCACCAAACAAGTCCGACGGTAGCCTATACATGAAGTACGCGTAATAAGGGAAGTTACTTATTATTGAGCGCCTTTATTTTCTTGAGTTTGGTCTTTTTCATCTTGATGCTCTAACTCCTTAAGCTCAGGGCCATCACTGGCCAGTAATTGAGCAATCCAGCGAGTATCTTGTCCTGATTCAAAAGCAATTTTAACGATCATCGTTAACGGAACAGACAGCAACATACCCACAGTACCCAGTAGCCAGCCCCAAAAAATCAACGACAAAAAGACCACTAAAGTCGATAACCCTAGGCCTCGCCCCATATAGCGTGGTTCGACAATGTTGCCCATCACGGTGTTAGTCACAATAAACCCAAGTGCAGTCAACCCCGCGACGCCTGGCCCAAGTTGCACTAACGCCAGTAATACCGCCGGTACTGCGGCAATAATCGAACCGATATTAGGAATATAGTTAAGTAAGAAAGCTAACGTAGCCCATAGTAAATAATGATCTACTCCGAGGAAATACAACCATAACCCAATAATAAGGCCGGTGCCTAAACTGACAAGTGTCTTGATTGCCAAATAGTTTTTAACTGACATCAGAAATTTATCGATTTGACGCATTTTCATGTTTGGATCGTCTAACGCGATATGGATCTTGCGCGGAAATGACTCCGCTTCAAATAACATAAAAACCACAATAAGTAGGATAAGCAAAAAGTTAGTTAATACCCCGCCTAAGCTAGTCAATAAGCTGGTGGCCATGTTCATGGCTGCACCTGGGTCTAAATAAGACAGCAACTGATCTTTGTTGATTTGAATATTAAAGTCGTTCAAGCGCCCTATTGCCCATGCAAACTGATCAACGAGTTGCTCGCGATACTTTGGTAAATTATCACTGAAATCGTTCATTGATTGACCAACCAAACCCGCCAGCATAAATCCGAAAACCACCATTAGCAGTATCACTAATATCACCGATACTGCTCTGGGAATTCTATATTGGTTAGCCCAGTTGATAATGGGACTACATGACATCGCAATGAAAATGGATAACAAGAACGGTACTACGATGGCACTGGCTGCCTTAATACCTGCGAGTACAATTACCAAAGACGCTAATATTATTAAAATTTTCAGCGAAGGAGAGTATTTCATTTGCATAGATTGGGTCATTATTAAAGTGAGCTGGGAAACTATCAGATAATAAGCTTATTTTATAGCCTTAAGCCACGTTTTTAGTATTATGGAGCATATTGGCGACATCTCGTTTATTATCCGTGTACAAAACGGTTAAAAGATATTAACGTACTGATTTTAGGTTATTTTTACGTCCTAGAACAAGGGTGATAATAATATGAAGTTAAATCCAGCGACGATCCGGATAAAAAATCTACGTTTACGTACCTATATTGGTATTAATCAAGATGAAATAAATAATAAGCAAGATGTGATCGTGAATGTGAAAATAGAATATAAGGCGGACCAAGCGACTGGGTCTGATAATATGGACGATGCGCTTAATTATAAGGTTATCACCAAACGAATTATTCATTTGGTCGAAGATAATAGATTTGCACTATTAGAAAAATTGACCGCAGATGTATTGGCTATCGCAGCTGAACATCCGCGGGTAATTTATGCTGAAGCTGAAGTCGATAAACCCCATGCTCTAAGGTTTTCTGATTCAGTTTCCCTTTGTCTTTCGTGCTTTAAAACGTAACACAACAAGGATTTTATATGCGTATTTTGATTACTGGAGGTACAGGATTAATTGGTTCGAACCTTATCCCAAAGTTAAAACCAAACGACATTACAGTGATCACCCGCAACGTATCTCAGGCCGAGTTGCTATTGGGTCACAAAGTGACTTTAATTTCATCACTAGATGATTTTGAAAATCTTGATGATTTTCATGTAGTAATCAATTTAGCTGGCGAGCCAATTGCTGATAAGCGCTGGTCACCTGAACAAAAAGAGCGCATTGAGCAAAGTCGCTGGGGGATGACCGAAAAGTTAGTCTCGTTAATCAAAGCGAGTAGCCGCCCACCCTCTTTATTTATCAGTGGTTCGGCCATTGGTTATTATGGCCGTCAAGACGATCAAATTATTGATGAAGAGTTTGACAGCCCTTACGATGAATTCAGTCATCAGTTGTGTGAGCGCTGGGAAAGTTTAGCTAAAGAAGCTGAGTCGCAGCACACTCGAGTTTGTATAGTGCGCACCGGTATCGTGATTACCCGTCGCGGTGGAGCATTGATGAAAATGGTGCCGCCGTTTAAATTTGGCTTAGGTGGGCCTATGGGCACAGGTCGTCAATATATGTCATGGATACATTTAGAAGACATGATAGATGGGCTGATTCATTTAATTGAGCACACAGAATGTCGCGGAGTGTTTAATTTCACAGCACCTACGCCGGTAACCAATGCAGAGTTTAGTCAAACGCTTGCATCGGTGTTACATCGCCCGTGCTTTTTGCCCATGCCAGCATTTGTCTTACGCACAATCATGGGTGATGCCGCAGATTTACTTTTACATGGTCAGCGCGTGGTCCCTAAGCGTTTGCAAGAAAGTGGTTATCAATTTCATTACCCTGAATTAGCACATGCTCTTGAGTGCTTGCGTTTATAGACATATTGACCCTCATTAAGATAAATCGAATAACAAATTCATTTTATTAATTCGAGCGTTCATACAAAAAAGCCGATAATTCACTTACGAGTTATCGGCTTTTTTATTTTACCCAATGCTTGAAATTGAATTTACACCATTTGGCGTAATAAATGACTGGTGTTTAAACGCAACAAGCGCCAACAACCAACCATACCTAAAGCCCCTACTACAATTGCCCCAGCAACAGGCGCAATAAACCAATACTCCCAGTGTAAAGAAGCGTCCATATCAAACACTTGGCTTTGTAAGAAAAATAAACTGACTTCATTAGCGAACGCAGCCATTAAACCTGCAACTAAACCAATAATAACAAATTCAAACAATACACTCGCGCGTATCAACCGCCCTTTAGCCCCCAATGTCCGCAGTATGGCCAGTTCCTGCTGTCGTTCATCCATACTTGCCTGCACTTGCGCAATAAGCACTAATGCACCTGCGGCTAATACCAGTACTAAGATAAACTCTACCGCCAAAGACACTTGTTTGACGATCCCTCGAAGTTGTTCAATTCTGGCATCGACGTCAAATAACGTCACACTGGCAAATGGCTTCATAAGTTCTGTAATATCTGATTTACGAGACTTATCTAAGTAAAAGCTAGACAAATATGTCGGCAAATAATCCTTCATTGCTTGAGGCTGAATAACAAAAAAGAAGTTTGGTTGCATAGTTTGCCAGTCAACTTCACGCAGGCTTGATACCTCTGTATTTATCACTTCACTACCCACATTAAAGGTGAGTTTATCCCCAAGCTTAATATTTAACCGTTGTGCAATGCGCGCTTCAACAGACACGCCATATAAACCACTGGCCAACGGCTCACTCGTATCAAACCACTGACCTGCGACGATTGTATTTTCATGCTGTAAGGTATCGCTCCAAGTTAAATTGGCTTCGCGCCCTAATCCCTCACGGCCCTGACGTTCGCCAGCTTCAGCATCTTCTTTGCTCACAGCCGTCGAAACTTTTTCGTCATTAATGGCTACAAAACGACCTCGTACAACAGGATAAAAATTTTCAATATCAACATTTTCCTGAGTAAAATGCGTTTTTAAATCAGGCAACTGCTGCTGAGTAATATTCACCAGAAAGTAATTTGGTGTGCCCTTAGGAAGTTGGTCTTGCCACTGAGCAATCATGTCATTTCGCATAACTAAGACGATCAAGAGCAGCATAATCGTTACCGCAAAACTAATGAGCTGAATGGCGTTGTCCATGGCCCGGCGTCTAATACGAGCCCAAGCTAACTGCCATGCGCCCATTTTACCTTTACCGAGCTTGCGCCCCAACCAGATCAAACCAAATGTCACAAGCAACAGACTAATAACCAATAGAATGCCTGAGCCAAATAAAATAGCACTTAAGCCCAAATTACCACTATATGCCCACATTAGACTGAATATTGCGCCCCCTGAGGCTAAAAACTGAATAAAGCGCGAACTAAGCGATGCCCCCAAATCGCGACGTAATACTCGCAAGGGTGAAACTGAAAAAAGCTTAAGCAAAGGATAAAGCGAGAACAGTACTGCGCATATGGCACCGGTAAATACAGCAATAATCAGTGGTCGCCAGAACCACACGTCCAATGATACTTCAACGCTGCCTGCCAGAGCCCAGACCACAACCTGCTGAAGTATAAAGCCCAATAAAGTGCCTATCACTATGCCTAACAACGTAATAAACGTTATTTGCAATAGGTAGACTTGCTGCACCATCGCTTTGCTCGCGCCTAACGTTTTCATGATGGCAACGGGATCATAGTGTCGCTGGCTATAGCGCTGAGCGGCAACAGCAATGGATACTGCAGCCAAAACAATCGCCAGCAAGCTTGCCAATAAAAAATACTGCTCAGCTTTGGCTATGGAACGCCCGATAGCAGAATCATCATCACTGACCGATATCCAACTCTGTAATTCTTTATCTAATTTTGGCATCAACCAATCGTAATACGCATTTAAGTCAGCTTCGCTACCGGTAAAAAAATAGCTAAAAGAAGCCCTACTACCCGGGCCGATAATATTTGTTGCTGCTAAATCCTGCTCACCGATCAGCACTTTAGGATCGCCACCAAAAACGCTAAAACCAGCATCCGGTACATCAGATAGCACTTTAGTGACAGTAAATTTCTTATCACCTACTTCAATATCTTGGCCAAGTGTTAGGTCTAAGTTTTGAAAAAGACGAGATTCTATCCATGCGTGACCAGGCTTAGGTAATGACTTGATAGCTTGACCTGGCGCAAAAGGTTGCTCGGCAACTCTTACTGTACCTTTCAACGGGTAACCCGGCGCTGCAGCGCGTAAGTCAACTAGCATCATATTATCGCCAGAAAACGCCATCGAGCGGGTATACACCTGATTAGCCGTATCCAAGTTAAATTCTTGTGCTTTTTCTATCCAGCTCTGATCCACTGGTTGACGAGACTTAAGGACGCGATCCGCCGCAATAAACTCGGCACTTTTAGCGGTTAACGCTGATTGAAGACGTTCACTGAAAAGTGATAAAGACAGCACTGAGGCCACTGACAATATTATGGCGAGTAAAATAATAGTTAACTCGCCGCGCTTAGCCTCATGCTTGAACAATCGCCAAGCAAGATTAAAGGTTTGCTTAGTCATGCATTACCCTACCTGATTTTGTGCAGTCTGCGCCGTTTCAGGCACATCTGACTCATCAGAATTTACCGCATTATTAGCTGGCGTTATTTCACTCAACTCGCCAGCATTCATTAACAATTGACGCTCACAATGTTTTGCCAGTTCACCGTCATGAGTAACCAAAACTAACGTAGTATGCGAATCGCGATTTAGATCAAACAATAATTGCTCTATTTTATCGCTGTTGGCGGCATCCAAATTGCCGGTAGGCTCATCAGCAAAAAGTATTTTAGGCCTGGTAATAAAGGCGCGAGCAATGGCTACCCGTTGCTGTTCACCACCGGACAACTGATTAGGATAATGATCGCCTCTATGTCCAAGGCCCACCTTATCGAGAATATCTTGCCCACGTTGTTTTGCGTCAGCTAATCCGGCAATTTCAGCTGGCAAAATAATATTCTCTAATGCGGTGAGACTTTGCACCAACATAAAGCTTTGAAAGATAAAGCCGACTTTTTCACCGCGTAACTGAGCACGCTGTTCTTCATCCATGTTATGCAAGCCCTGTCCATCTAAATAAATTTCTCCGCTGCTGACCTCATCAAGGCCCGCTAAAAGGCTTAGTAAAGTCGATTTACCGGAGCCTGACGCACCCACGATGGCAATCGACTCACCCGCCTTGACTTCGAAACTAATTGGCTTGAGGATCGAAAGCTCACCTTGAGACGTAGTAACAGTTTTCGTAATCACGGACGTTTTAATCATATTTGTAGGAGCCATGGTGTTTAATTTGATAAGTAATTCACTGCGCAAGCGCGCGAAAGTTATGTTGTTTCTTTTACCAATTTTACTGGTTTCAGATCAACTTTGGGCTAAATCGAGTAAATTGTTAATCCTAGGTGATAGCCTAAGTGCTGGTTATGGTTTGACGCAAGCGCAAAGCTGGGTAAGTTTGTTACAAGATGCGTGGCAAAAAAGCGACATAAGTGTTGTAAATGCTGCGATAAGTGGCGAAACAACAGACGGAGCACTAGCAAGGTTGCCACGCTTGTTAGACCAACATACTCCTAGTCATGTATTTGTCGAACTCGGCGGCAACGACGGGTTACAGGGTCATCCGGTCGCTAAGATGCGTAGTAATCTAGCAAAAATAATTGAACTCAGTCAATCGTCAGGGGCAACGGTTATCTTACAAGAAATGCAGATACCTACAAACTATGGGCGCCGCTATACTGAGCTTTTCACTGGCGCTTACGCCGCAGTAGCAAAAGATCATAACGTGGTGTTGCTACCATTTTTCCTCGCAGATATCGCCCTAAACAGTGACTTAATGCAAGCTGACGGTATTCACCCAAATGCCAAAGCACAGCCCATTATCGCTGAATCAATGGCACAAACGTTAAAACCACTTGTGGCGCCATAATACCCGTTGCTTGTTTTTAACATAATTGGCGCACTGACAGGCTTAGCTAACCAAGACTAAGCTCAAATAAGAGTTTCCTTAGGAGCGTCATTATGGGCGTCAATTCAACAAGTGCGAATGCTGTTCAAACCACTCAACTATCACCAAGGCAGGAGGTTGAACGCAGACCACCACCAGCACAAGAAACTCAATCGAGTGAATTTTGTAACCCAGCAGCGTTCACCCAAGTGTTTGAAGCGCCTCAAACAACAGATTAAAACCAGCGGGTGGGTTCAATTGCAGACGTTAGGATTTAACGCTTTATCGAAAGGTAAAAGAGAAAAAACCAGAGTGATAACACCACTTGCAACACCCTCTTATTTTTACATTGGCCCATGAAAAACGTCTAGTGCCGCTGCTGTAAAACGCGCACTATTTCATGAGAGTCGCTCAATCTGCGTACTTGCATAAATAAGCTTTCAGCTTCTGGATATTGACGGCTTAAATAGCCTAACCATTGCTTAAGACGATTAGGAAAATATTTTCCCTTATCACCAAATATTTCATATCCAGAGTAATCTAATAGTAGTTGATTTACCTCTGACCAAGGCATGATTTCTTGCTCGCCACGCACAACCCGCGCTAAATTAGGTACTGCGAGAATGCCCCGCCCAAGCATAATATTCTGACAGTTAGATTGCTGCTGGCAGTTAATCGCATCATCAAAAGACCATATTTCACCATTAGCGATAATCGGGATATTCACTTTCTGTTTGATATCTGCGATCCAGGACCAATAAGCGGGAGGTTTATATCCTTCCACTTTGGTACGTGCGTGTATCACTAGCAAATCTGCACCCGCAGCTTCAATAGCCGCTGCATTTTCGAATGCTAAACTTTTATCATCAAAACCCAAGCGCATCTTTGCCGTCACTTTATGTTCGCTTGGCACGGCTTGGCGTACCGCACTAACAATATCGTATAAAGTTTGCGGCTCGCGCAACAAAATGGCCCCCCCTTTACTCTTATTCACGGTCTTGGCTGGACAGCCAAAGTTTAAATCTACCCCGTGAGAACCCAGTTCAACTGCTCGTTGAGCATTTTCGGCCAACGGTTGAGGATGCTGCCCAAGTAACTGCACTCGCACTGGAGTACCATTTGGGGTAAAACCATCGTTATGTAACTCGGGGCAAAAACGATAAAATACTTTCTTAGGGAGTAAGCATTCCACGACTCGCACAAATTCAGTGACACATAGGTCGAAGCCACCGACCCTACTCAACATGTCTCGCATGAGGTGATCAACCACCCCTTCCATCGGCGCTAAAATTACTTGCAACTTGTTTACTCTGTAAATAAAACCAATAAAAAACATAAGACTATCAGTAGCCTTACGTAAAACGAAAAGTCGAAATATGAAAATTCTATCGTGTTAGATTTAGCGGCTTATTTTTCTCAAGGTCAGACTTTTCAGCCCTTAATGAACAACGATTAAGAATTTCTGCTCGCCGTTCAGTGGACGCATCCCCCCAGCCAACTATTTCGTCCAACATTCGATAACACCCCACGCACATATCTTGCCGATCTAAGCAACAATTTCGCACGCATGGCGACGTTATTTCTTTACTTTCCACATGTTTCCTTAAGGCGAAACTTTAAATTTAATTGTACCACAGCGTTGATCAGCTTAAACATAGATCGAAATAGCAAATTTATCGGTTAACTCCGTACCATTTTACCGTATTATCGAACTGCGTATCTCGCAGGGATCAGGGAACTGAGTAAATAAATATCAATAAGAAGGGAAAACGACATGACCGATAATATAGATTATTCGAACTACAGCTATGAAGATTTACTCAGCGCCAGAGCAGGTATAGACACAGACGTCTATCCTGAGCGCGCAGTTGAGCTTGATAGACTGATCGCACAAAGGGCCCCAAAGCTAGAGTCAGCAGATAGCACAGGCCAAAGTGCAGTATTACGCCAAGTTCAAGTCAAGTTTCATGGTAAAACCTCGGAGTTTTTTGGTATATGGATCGTTAATATATTACTGACGATCGTGACCTTAGGTATTTATTCAGCTTGGGCTACCGTGCGGACTCATCGATATTTCTACTCGAACACTGAGATTGATGGGCATTGCTTTTCATATTTAGCCAACCCGATACAAATTTTAAAAGGACGAATTATAGCAGTAGTCGCATTTGTTATTTATTCAATCGCTGCTGCTTTTAGTCCTATGTTGATGCTAGTTTTCATCGTGGCTTTTATCTTTCTAACGCCATTGATGATTATCTTAGCGGTTCGATTTAAAATGCGTATGACAGCATATCGCAACATAAGATTTGGCTTCAACGGAAAGTATGGCGATGCATTTGTTGTCTTCGTTTTACTGCCAATCGTCAGCGTATTTACCCTTTATACTGCGCTTCCCTGGGTATTTAAGAAAATGGACGAATTTTTACATAATAATATGACTTACGGTCAGCAAAAATTCACCACTCAACTGCGTAGCTCTCAATACTACATTGCTTCGTTCGGCGCATTGGTCTTAGCTTTGGTTATAGGTGCTTTATCTTTGTTAGCACTAGGCGCATCATTTAGAGCGTTTGAGGCTCAGGCCGCTCAGGGACCATCGTTTTCCTTGCTCACAATGGGAATTATGTTTGGGTATCTGGTGATATTCCTTATTGCTTCTAGTTTTTACCAAGCTTATGTTCGCAATCACTTATTCAACTCGATGCAAATAAACAACGTTGCTAGCTTCACTTCGAGTGTCTCTGCAGCAAGATTAATATGGCTTCATTTGAGCAACTTAATCGCACTGGTGGTGACGCTCGGCTTAGCGCTGCCGTGGATCCACATTCGTACATCGATATTTTATGCTAATGCGACCAAAATCTCTGTCTTAGAAGGTATTACTGATGTAGTTGAGGGAGCACAGGACGATACAAGCGCGATAGGCGAAGAAATATCGAATGTATTCGACGTAGATATTGCTTTAGGATAAAGCGATGCATAACGCGATGTTTTATCCTGCAGGCAGCGCTCGCTGCCTGCTAGTTCAGCTCGATTTTAGTGCAGAAGAAGTGCGGGTGCTCAATGCAAATAATGAAGTACTGCACACAATCCCATTAAGCCAGCTAAACCCTACCTCTAAATTAGCCGCAACACGTCGCGAAGTCATATTGCCGAACATGGGTTTACTGTCATTTGAGCCAACGCCCGAGCTAGATTCTTTGATATATTCCTCCGGCAAAAAGCAATGGGCATCTACGCTTGAAAGCAGCTACCAAGCAATAGCCATTAGCTTATTATTGGTGCCGCTTTGTTTGTTTATTATTTTTAAATATATTATTCCGCTTGCAGCTGAGCGTTTTGCTGAAGTAATCCCTTATAGTGCAATAAATTTAGCGTCTATACATACCCTCAAAGCATTGGATCAGAGTATGTTACAGCCAAGTGAACTGACTCTTAGCGAACAACAAACAATTCAGTCCAACTGGCAGCGCGCAGTGAGTCAACTTACATTCGATAATGCATATTACACACTACTCTTTCGAAAAAGCGAGTCGCTCGGTGCCAATGCATTTGCTTTGCCAAACGGCACGATTGTGGTTACCGATGAATTCATACAACTAATAGAAAGTCGTCAAGATTTGCTGCAAGCCGTATTATTGCATGAGATAGGACATGTGGAACATCATCACTCGATGCGGCTTATTTCCCAAAGTCTATTCTCGTCTCTTGTGATTGATTATTTTTTTGCCGATGTAAGTGGCCTGATTGATGCTTTTGCTGGTATATCGACAACACTGGTACAAAATCAGTTTTCATCAGAATTGGAATGGGAAGCAGATAATTTCGCACTGAAACAGATGAAAACTGCTGCGCTTGATACTGAAGCTTTTGCTTTAGCGCTAGAAAAACTGATGAAAACGATACCGAAAGAGTCAAATGTCGACAGCTGGTTACAAACTCATCCATTGCTACGTGAGCGAATTGCTAACGCTAGAGCCGTTCAAGATGCCCCTAACTAGTTGCTAAATATCTTGCGAGCCAATTGATTTCACAAATAGACTCCGTTTTGTCTATATATCCGGCATTTTGTAAACAGCCATAAGCCTCATAACCGTCACTGAAGCAACGAGGGACGATGCCTGATTCCGTAAAATACGGCAATAGCGCGTCACCTTGCGAAGGTGAATCTACCACCCAGCATTCAAGCTTTTGATTACGTCGGTCCAAATTAACAGCGGATTTAAGTGGCGATGAACTAACTGACTTAGGAACAACCCAGCCTCGCATATCAACCAGCACAGCCCAAGTATTTCCGCGCATTGCGTGCATAGTTTCACCTAAGTCAGACAGGTAAGCCATGTCAGTTTGCAATGTCCAATGACCTTTAATTTGCACAACAATAAGGCGTGATTTCACCGTAATTCGGTAATATGGAGGAGATGATTTAGAGTTACTCAATATCAATATACTGCATTTGTTGTATTTAACTTGGCGATAAAATGCTCTGGGTTAGCGCATAGAGCAGTTACCATATATATTAGCATCAAAACGCTAAGGTAGAATCTAATATAAACCTATACGTCGCTATATTGAAATTAGACCATTCAGATATCACCGATTAAAACTTGAAATATTTAGAATAAAAAAATAAAAAAAAAGCCGTACAGTGATGTACGGCTTTTCTTATATGGCGTCCCCAAGGGGATTCGAACCCCTGTTACCGCCGTGAAAGGGCGGTGTCCTAGGCCTCTAGACGATGGGGACAGAAACTTTTTTTATCGAAAAAATTCGATAGGTTCCGTAACTTAAGGTTAACTAACATCCTTTCATTACATAAACCAAAACTCTATCCAAACGATTCATTCACTGGCCTAGGTATGCCGTAAATGTCCTTGTTTGTACTACATAAACCCAATCCGTAGGTTTACTTAAAAATGACGTCCCCTAGGGGATTATAAAATACATCCTGTATTTTACCGCTTCGCGGCCGTGCTAAGCACGTTCAAATTCGTTTCCTACGAATTTGTCGAACTAAGGGGCTCTCACCCCTCGTGACGCAAAAAATGCTATCACTTCGTTCATTTATATGGCGTCCCCAAGGGGATTCGAACCCCTGTTACCGCCGTGAAAGGGCGGTGTCCTAGGCCTCTAGACGATGGGGACAGAAACTTTTTTTATCGAAAAAATTCGATAGGTTCCGTAACTTAAGGTTAACTAACGTCCTTTCATTACATAAACCAAAACTCTATCCAAACGATTCATTCACTGGCCTAGGTATGCCGTAAATGTCCTTGTTTGTACTACATAAACCCAATCCGTAGGTTTACTTAAAAATGACGTCCCCTAGGGGATTATAAAATACATCCTGTATTTTACCGCTTCGCGGCCGTGCTAAGCACGTTCAAATTCGTTTCCTACGAATTTGTCGAACTAAGGGGCTCTCACCCCTCGTGACGCAAAGAATGCTATCACTTCGTTCATTTATATGGCGTCCCCAAGGGGATTCGAACCCCTGTTACCGCCGTGAAAGGGCGGTGTCCTAGGCCTCTAGACGATGGGGACAAAAAACGGTTTTCGAAAGTAAACTTTCGATATTCCTGTAATACAAAGTAGGTTACTAAATCGCGTAACCTTCTCCCATACAAAAACCTTAATTTGTCTCAATTGTCTCCTGTAAAGCGATTTAAACCTGCAAGAGCAGCAATCTATATTTACAAAAAAACAATATCTATATCATCACATTCACTGGCCTAGGTATGCCGTAAATGCTCCTTGATATGGTGGAGCCAGGCGGGATCGAACCGCCGACCTCTTGCATGCCATGCAAGCGCTCTCCCAGCTGAGCTATGGCCCCATACTTAACGTAAAGCGCATTCGCTTTGACTAAGTGGGTGTCGTTCCGTGACAGCGGGCGCATTCTAGGCACCCCCCCCTTTTATGTCAACGATTTTTTTAAATTTTATCTAGGATTGTTGTCTGTTTGCTATATATATGAGCGCTTTGTCTATCCGTTGAACAATTTGCTCGATTTTTAACAAATTTAATGTCACATCCAATGAAGGTGAATTACCTGATCCTGTCACAGCCACACGTAAGGGCATACCGACTTTGCCCATACCGACGCCTAAATTTTCAGCAGTTTGGTTAATGGCAGCATGAATCGTTTCAGCATTCCATGTCTCCAGTGCCTCCAACGAGGCTTTAACAGCTTCAAGTGCTTCTTGCGCTACAGGCCGAAGATGCTTTTTAGCCGCCTTTTCGTCAAAACTGTCATATTCTTGGTAAAAATATCTACTTATCTCAGCAAGTTCCTTCAACGTTTTCACGCGATCGGCTTGCACGCTGATAACATCTTCTAGAGCGGGTCCGTTGCTTACGTCGATACCTTGTTGGTCAAAATGCCATTTTGCATATGGCAGTACTTCAAGAGCCGGAAGCTCTTTAATATAATGCTGATTCAACCAAATCAACTTATCGGTATTAAAAGCAGACGCAGATTGGCCTATCGCATCTAAACTGAATAACTCAATCATTTCCTCTTTCGAAAAAATCTCTTGGTCGCCATGAGACCATCCTAGACGTACCAAGTAATTCAACAATGCTTGTGGTAAAAAACCATCATCACGGTATTGCATGACACTGACCGCTCCATGACGCTTAGATAACTTCTTACCATCATCGCCTAGGATCATCGAGACATGTGCATATTCTGGCACTGGCGCACCAAGTGATTTTAATATGTTAATTTGCCGAGGCGTGTTGTTAATATGATCTTCTCCGCGCACAACATGAGTAATCCCCATATCCCAGTCATCTACGACTACACAGAAATTATAAGTAGGCGTGCCGTCGCTGCGTAAAATAATGAGATCATCGAGTTCACTATTAGCAATTTCGATATTGCCACGAATATGGTCTTTAACAACGACCGTACCCTCCTGTGGATTTTTAAAGCGAACGACAAATGGCTGGTCTTCTGGGTAATCTGTTCGGTCACGCCAAGTACCAGGATAACGAGGCTTCTCGCCATTCGCTTTTTGCTTTTCTCGAATGTCATCAAGCTCAGCACTGCTCATAAAGCACTTGTATGCTTTACCTTCTTCTAGCATCTCATTAATCAACGCTTTATAGCGGTCAAAACGGTGTGTTTGATAATAGGGACCATCGTCCCACGTCAAACCTAACCATTCCATGCCCTCTAAAATTGCATCAATTGCTTCTTGGGTTGAACGTTCAATGTCAGTATCTTCAATACGAAGAACAAATTTTCCACCTTGGCTTTTAGCGTACAACCAAGAATAAAGCGCTGTGCGTGCACCGCCGACATGTAAAAATCCGGTAGGGCTCGGAGCGAAACGGGTAACCACGGTCATGGTATAAATAATCCTATTGCTAAAAATTGCCGGCATTTTACCAGTCAATGGCCCCCAGAAGAAAGGTTAAACGAAGAATGCGCCGTTAAGTTCTAAACAAATTGGTGTAAGTCGTTACGTTTAAGCTAAAAGATTACGCTTGAAGCGGAGTAATTGGTCCCTCGTCGAGATTAACGTTTAAACATGGTTGTATAAGTATCTGCTTTTAAGCTGCAAGTTTAAGGTTAAAAGCGGAGTAATCTTTTTATTGAGTGCTATAAAAACGCAGATTAGGTTATAAAAATTATTTTTTTCGCTATATTTCTAAAATTTAACAGCAATATTCTGCAATTAATCGTTAATTTATTTGAAATCAGGTCGCAGATCTAATTCATTTAAATGGTAATGGCACACGTAAACATCGTTGAAGATTAGATTTTTCTGGTTATTTAAGACAGCTACAGCCCAAATTCGCACAAGTTTTAAGCTTGTCGTTGCTTTTTCACCCACTTAAACAGTTTTTTTAAATTTACAGTTGACACTTAGAAGAGCATACCTATAATAGCGCTCCACTTACCGAGGTAACTCAGTAAGCAGTAAGAAAACGGTCGCTTAGCTCAGTTGGGAGAGCATCGCCCTTACAAGGCGAGGGTCACTGGTTCAAGCCCAGTAGCGACCACCACTTTTCGACAAGAAATAGTCGAGAGGCACTAGTTAAGCCTAGTGTATAAACAACATTTCAATATATGGTCGCTTAGCTCAGTTGGAAAAAGAGAAAGCATAGCCACTCTCTACAAGAAATGGTCGAGGGGCACTAGTTAAGCCTAGTGCATAAACAACATTTCAATATATGGTCGCTTAGCTCAGTTGGGAGAGCATCGCCCTTACAAGGCGAGGGTCACTGGTTCAAGCCCAGTAGCGACCACCACTTCTTGTTTTATCTTCTATCCATATTTATTCTAAAAAAAACCTTATTTGTATAGCATCCCCAACGATAAGCATCGCCGTTCTTTACAAATCCAGGCGACGTGGTTCAAGCCCAGTAGCGACCACCACTTCTTGTTACACCCTCTATATTAAATTATCTTAAAAAAATCATCTTCATAGAATATCCAACGATAAGCATCGCCGTTCTTTGCAAATCCAGGCGACGTGGTTCAAGCCCAGTAGCGACCACCACTTCTTGTTACACCCTCTATATTAAATTATCTTCATAGAATAACCAACGATAAGCATCGCCGTTCTTTACAAACCCAGGCGACGTGGTTCAAGCCCAGTAGCGACCACCACTTCTTGTTTTACCTTCTATCCATATTTATTCTAAAAAAAACCTTATTTGTATAGCATCTCCAGCGATAAGCATCGCCGTTCTTTACAAACCCAGGCGACGTGGTTTAAGCCCAGTAGCGACCACCACTTCTTGTTTTACCTTCTATCCATATTTATTCTAAAAAAAACCTTATTTGTATAGCATCTCCAGCGATAAGCATCGCCGTTCTTTGCAAATCCAGGCGACGTGGTTCAAGCCCAGTAGCGACCACCACTTCTTGTTTTACCTTCTATCCATATTTATTCTAAAAAAAACCTTATTTGTATAGCATCTCCAGCGATAAGCCTCGCCGTTCTTTAAAAGTACAGGCGACGTGGTTCAAGCCTAGTAGCGACCACCACTTCTTGTTTTACCTGCTATCCATATTTATTATAAAAAACCCTATTTGCATAGCCTCTCCAGCGTTAAGCATCGCTTTTTTTTACCAAAGCGTAAGCACCATAAATTTATATTCACAATCGTCTCTAGCAGATGCCCTCTGTGCACACATTTCGCTAATTTTAATAAACGATCGAGACTATCAGTGTAAAATATCTCTCAAGATTATGATTTGTACTTATAATTTTATGTAAAAGTACGATAACCTTTAATAATCAACATTTTGAGTTGTTTACATGAACCCACTGATTGCTAAAGAAACCAAGGTACTGATTGTTGACGATCAGGTTCTCGCCAAGGGATACATGAAATATTCTCTGGAGGAGCTTGGTTTTAGCGACATTACCTATGTGGACAAGGTAAATCTTGCCCTTAATAAGATTCGTCATCAGCGCTATGACCTTATCGTGTGCTCTTATAACCTCAAACATGAGCAAGATGGTTATTACTTTTACGACGAAATTAATCGTAATGGGGAATTACCTCCCAGTACTGCTTTTGTTTTTATCAGTGCAGATACCACCGCAGATTTAGTACAAAGTATTGTCGAATTACAACCTGACGACTTCCTAGCTAAACCGTTTACCGTTAAAGAGTTAGATCGCCGCCTTACTCGAATACTAAGCCGTAAACGTGCCTTACAAAATATTTATTGGTGTATAGAAAAAAAACAATTCCCCAAAGCGTTGTCAGAAGTAGAGATATTTTTGAGTGAACCCAAAAACTCCGAGTTTTTTCCACTGGCTTTAAAGATAAAAGGCGAAATTTTGCAGGCTTGTGGACAATACTCACAAGCAAAAGTATTTTATCAAGCCATATTGAACGTACAGAAATTTACTTGGGCACAATTGGGTTTAGTCAAAACCCATCTTTTTTTGAATGAAGATGAAGCGGCAGAAAAACTCGTATTACGTCTCGCATTTAAGCCAGAATCTCAGCTTGCCGCATATGACTTATTAATGTCTTTGCAAATAAAACAAGGTGACTTTGACACCGCATTAGAATGCGTTTTAATGGCGTCAGAGATATCACCAAGGAACATTAGAAGACATAAAACAGCATTAGATCTATCGCGCATCACCCACGATTATCATATCCAGTTTGAGGCAGCAAAAAAAATCGTAAAGTTTGCCAAAAACTCTATTCATGATATGCCCGAACATTATTTAAATGTGGCTAGAGCGGGTATTGATTACGCCATGACCGCAGATGAAGAACAAACTGCAACCCTCGTTAAGCAAGCGAATGAATATATCCGTCAACTCCGTCAGGCATTTCCGAAGGCCGATATGCAAGATCAAATCAACGTCATCAATGCGCGAATGCTGTATTTGGCTGATGAAAAAGACAATGCTAAGTCGCTACTCGAACAATTAGACGATGAAAACTGGGAAAATGAATCGATTGAAGCGTTACTTGATAAAGCCAAAGCGTTCCACGAAATAGGCCTACATGCACGCAGTCAGGAAATACTGCTAGAAATAGCTCGTCGATGTGACGAGAATGATCAAAGTAGCGAAATTTTCTTGCACTACATTGAGCAAGAAAAGGTTGAGAAGGGTCGTATTAAATTAAGTTCAAAAGAGCTTAATAATTCAGGTGTTCAACGTTTTCAAGAAGGTGATATAGATAGCGCGTTTCACACTTTCGTTGATGCTTTTACCTTGATGCCTAAAAATTCAGCCATCGCGTTGAACCTATTACAAGTTCTCACTATCAAGCAGTTACACTGTGATGAAGCTTACAAAAAAACCATTCAACGCTGCGTCAAAACAGTTGAAAGCAGCGTATTAAATGATGAACAAGAAAGTCGTTACACCAAAATCCGCGAACTGCTAGATGATATCGCTTAACGCAGCTTCACAATGTAAGCTTTACCAAATCGCAAAGCTTACATTGGATTTATTCACGTTACTTTTTGCTGAAGATTGAACTGAGGATGCTGATAAATTTTTTGACTAATAATTTTGGCTAATATATCGGTACTTTTCAACATATCCTGAAAGCGCAAATACAGCGGTGTAAACCCAAAGCGCAATATGTCAGGCGCGCGAAAATCGGCAATCACCCCATACTGGATTAATGCTTGGCAGATGGCATGAGCATGTTCGTGACGAAAGGCAAGCTGACTTCCTCTTAATTTGGCATCTCTTGGCGAAGCCAAATATAACTCGCTTAAACTTGGCTGGCTCTCCACAAGCGTAATAAATAGTTCGCTAAGCGCCACCGATTTTTCTCGTAATGCATACATGCTGACATCGGCAAACACATCTAGCGCCGCATCCAAAATACTCATAGATATCACATTTGGGGTACCGCATAGATACTGGCTGATGTCGTCTGCTTGTTCATAGCCAGCGGAAAAGGCAAATGGATGTTTATGACCCATCCACCCTTTGAGGGGTTGAGACACATTCTTATGGTGACGCTGTGCAACATATAAAAAAGCAGGCGCACCCGGTCCACCATTTAAATATTTGTAACCACAACCCACTGCAAAATCAACTTCACAAACGTCTAACTCGATTGGCAAAGCACCAGCACTATGGGCTAAATCCCAAATGACCAAAATACCATGCTCATGTGCTATCTGAGTCAAGCGCTGCATGTTTAACAATCTCCCTGACCTAAAGTCGACCTGGGTCAACATTAATACCGCAACGTTGACATTGAGGGCGTTTTCTAACGCGCTCTCGTCAACAAGCTGTAAGTAACATGCATCTTCGCCCAAGACGGAAGCTAAGCCCTCAACCATATACAAGTCAGTGGGAAAATTACCCGCTAAAGACAAAACCACAGAGCGTGGTTTCTGCAATGCCATCGCACTACTTAGCACTTTAAATAAGTTGATAGAGGTAGAATCACAACAAACTACTTGGCCAGACGCCGCCCCAATAAGAGGTGCTATTTTTTCGCCAACTCTTAGCGGTAGATCAATCCAGTGATGCTTATTCCAACTGGTGATCAAATCATTACCCCATTGCTCGTCCAGCACAGTTTTAGCGCGTAATTTTGCACCACTGGGCATGGCCCCTAAAGAGTTGCCGTCTAGGTAAACTATATTATCGGGCAACGAAAACGCTAAGCGTTTAGATGCCAGTGGATCCTCTAAATCCCTTTTTTCTATTTGTTCTTGGTTGACGACTTTCATGGATTACTGACTCGATTCTCTAAAGCAGATAAAAAAACTTGATACGCATTAGTCTGTGGATGGATCCAATCAAAATGCCCTGCCCCCGCCACAATTTGATACGTCAAACCGCTATTACTTGCTTGGCCGATTTCTACAATAGTATCGGCATCGCCTTGTAACATGAGGGTATTTTCAAGTAAAGGGTAAGACAAAGGTGAGCCTAATCGATAGGCATTTTGTTTTTGCTCAGCATCTCCACCGAAAAAAGCTGAAGTGGCAGTTTGACAACTATTTTGTCCTTTAGAATAGTTAACCACATCAACGATTGCCGCCAAACCAATTACGCCTTTTACCCGTTCATCACCTTTAAACAAATTTCTTTGGGGTGAGCTTGCTAGTAACGCTAAGTGTCCACCGGCAGAATGGCCAACGAGCACGATATTTTTCAAATCAATAGGATAATCTCTAAATGATTGGGCGAAGCTCACGCCTTTGAGTACATCATTCAGGCTACCGGGCCAACCGCCCCCAGTATCCCCAGTACGTCGGTACTCCAGGGACCAAACCGCAAAGCCTTGTTGCGCTAATGACTGACTAAATGCAGCGCTATGTTCAATATTATATGCATTCAACCAACACCCTCCGTGAATGAATATAACCAATGGTGCTTTATGCTGATCTCCGTCTGCATCACTAACTTTTGGCAAGTACAAACGGCCATACTGCAATGGCGAATTTCCATATGCCAATTGTATACTGCTGTCACTTCCCTCATCGAGCATAGTCATATTGAGTGCCATAACTTGCTCAAAACTGACATTACTGAGTAGGGTCGAACCCCGTTTGACTGACTCCAATGCCTTGTCTTCGTTCGCACTATTTTGCTTAAATGGGGTATCTGCACAAGCGCTTAATACACCGAGAAAAATAGCAAAAATAGTGAGATGTATAAATTCCATATTATTTCCATAGCGCTAGCTCACCAAGCAACATAACGCTTTAATTCATTACATTTTAAAAATTAAAACCAATTTATCACGATATGATACAAAGAGTTACTGGAAGAAAACCAAGCAGGATAAGAAGATGACGCAGATACGCCATCTGTTGCAATTAACAGCGATATTACGTTAGTTGAGCATTTCAAATGCAATTGCGGTTGCTTCACCGCCACCGATGCAAATAGCCGCAACGCCTTTTTTCAAATTACGTTGCTTCATAGCATGTAATAAAGTCACGATGATACGCGCACCTGATGCACCAATTGGGTGACCTAAAGCGCATGCTCCGCCCTTTACATTGACTTTAGCGGGATCAAGTCCAAGTTTGCTCATACCCAGCATAGTCACCATGGCAAAAGCTTCGTTGATCTCAAATAAATCAACGTCATCTTTTGACCAACCAGTTTGAGCGAATAACTTTTCCATTGCGCCTACTGGTGCCACGGTAAAGTTTTCTGGCTCTATCGCATTTGAACTATGTCCAACAATACGGGCCAACGGTGTATACCCTTGCGCTTTAGCCTCTGATTCACTCATTACTAATAACGCTGCTGCACCATCAGATATGGAGCTTGAATTAGCTGCGGTCACGGTGCCATCTTTGGTAAATGCGGGACGTAGAGAAGGTATTTTCTCAGGACGCGCATTACCAGGCCCTTCATCATTTTCAATCACAACCTCACCTTTGCGAGACGTAATGGTGACGGGCGTAATTTCGTCTTTAAATAATCCATTGGCAATAGCGTCACTGGCTTTTGTCAAAGAACTTAGCGCAAACTCATCCATTTGCTCTCGAGTGATATTTTCTTCATCAGCTTTAGATTGGGCAAAACAACCCATGGCCTTGCCATCATAAGCATTCTCGAGACCATCTAACATCATATGATCCAGCATCTGGCCATGGCCCATACGATAGCCTTGACGTCCTTTTGGCAAGATATAAGGAGCATTGGTCATGCTTTCCATACCACCAGCGACCACTACTTTAGCACTCCCCGCTTTGATTAAGTCGTGGGCTAACATCACCGCTTTCATACCAGAACCACACACTTTATTGAGTGTGATTGCGCCGCTTGCTAAAGGAAGGCCAGCTTTTATGCTCGCCTGTCGTGCTGGGGCTTGGCCGAGTCCAGCCGGCAAAACGCAACCCATAATAACTTCATCTACTACAGGTCTATTAGCGCCGGCTTCATCTAACACCGCTCGGATAGCACTCGCTCCCAAATCACATGCACTTAGTGCCGACAAGCCGCCCATAAACCCACCCAAAGGGGTGCGTTTCGCACTTACAATTACCACCGAATCGCTACTCATTTTGCTCTCCTCAATATTATTTCAGTACACCGCATCATTTTAAGTCAATAAAAACACGGAGTTAGTTAACGTTACGTAAAAATAAACCAGACTTCTTTTAACAAAAAGTAAATGACAGAAAAATATTTTTTATCTATCAATGTTGACGAATTGTAACTCATACTTTACCTTACATTAACCTACACTTTACGTTAACGTAAAGGCTGACGTAATAAATATTTACCTAATAACCCATAATTTTGTCACAAGGCCGAACCATGACCGAAAAAATTTACACGATAGGCGAATTAGCAAAAAATCTTGATATTACTTCACGTTCAATTCGTTTTTACGAAGAATCAGGACTACTGAACCCTACGCGTAATGGACAAAACCGAGTTTATAAGAAAAAAGACAAAGTACGTTTAAAGCTAATATTACGCGGTAAACGCTTGGGTTTTTCCTTGGCTGAAACCAAGACCCTATTTGACTTATATGACAGCAATCAAAATTCAGAAGCCCAACTAGAAGCCATGCTTAGTATGACTGAGCAAAAACGTATCGTGATGAATCAACAACTAGAAGATATTAAAGCCTTAATGATGGAGCTCGATGACGTAGAAGCCCGTTGTAAAGACGAACTGACCACAATTAAGCAAGGAAAAACAGCATGAATGCCCCTTACCCTACTCTGAACTTCGGTCTTGGCGAAGACATCGATATGTTACGCGAGCATGTATATAACTTCGCTCAAGGTGAGATAGCACCACTAGCTGAAAAATCAGATCTGGAAAATAGCTTTCCCAATCAATTATGGCCAAAACTAGGCGAAATGGGACTCTTAGGTGTAACGGTTGCCGAGCAATATGGTGGCTCTAATATGGGCTACTTAGCCCATGTTGTAGCAATGGAAGAAGTCAGTCGTGCATCTGCCGGTATTGGCTTAAGTTACGGCGCTCATTCAAACTTATGCGTGAATCAAATTCATAAAAATGGATCTGAGGCGCAAAAAGAAAAATATCTACCTAAGTTGGTCAGTGGCGAACATATCGGTGCTTTGGCGATGAGTGAACCTAATGCAGGCTCCGATGTTGTCAGTATGAAGCTGCGCGCTGATAAAGAAGGCGACCACTATATTCTCAATGGTAATAAAATGTGGATCACCAACGGACCAGATGCCCATACTTTTGTGATTTACGCCAAAACTGATCTTAGCGCAGGTTCAAAAGGAATGAGTGCGTTTATCGTTGAGCGTGGTACAGAGGGTTTTAGTCAAGCACAAAAACTCGACAAGTTAGGCATGCGTTCATCGAATACCTGCGAACTGGTCTTTATTGATTGCCCTGTTCCAGCTGAAAATATGATCCGTAATGAGGGTGATGGTGTTCGCGTGCTAATGAGCGGATTAGATTATGAACGCCTTGTTCTATCCGGTGGTCCGCTTGGGATTATGCAAGCCTGTATGGATTTAGTGGTGCCTTATATTCACGACCGTAAGCAATTCGGACAGTCCATAGGCGAGTTTCAATTGGTACAAGGCAAGATTGCCGATATGTACACTCAAATGAACGCCGCCCGAGCCTATGTATACACAGTAGCGCGTGCGTGTGACAGGGGCGAAACAACCCGCAAAGATGCGGCGGCCGTTATTCTATATTCAGCAGAATTGGCGACCAAAATGGCCCTTGATGCGATTCAGCTTCTTGGTGGCAATGGTTATATCAATGAATTTCCAGCCGGTCGCTTACTTCGTGATGCGAAGCTGTACGAAATTGGTGCGGGAACATCAGAAATTCGTCGTATGTTAATTGGTCGCGAACTATTCAAAGAGTCAGCTTAATTTAACCTGAAAAAAGCATATAACTCCCATCACGAGTTAAACGTTACTTTGCAACACAGTGCCATCAGCAGACTTGACGGCCATTAATTTGGAGCAATACCGTGCCCCGCATAATCAGTAAAATAAATTCCAAATCACAAGAGTTTGTAGAAAATGCAGCGCATATGCAGGCGCAAATAGATGATCTAAACGAAAAAATTAGTTTGATCAAACAAGGTGGTGGCGAGAAAGCGAATAAGCGCCATACCGATCGAGGTAAATTGCTGCCAAGAGTGCGTATTGATGAATTACTTGATGCAGGCTCTCCATTCTTAGAAATATCTCAACTGGCGGCATGGGAAGTTTACGACGACTATGTGCCCAGCGCTGGCGTTATTGCAGGTATCGGACGAGTTTCAGGTATCGAATGTATGATAGTCGCCAACGATGCCACGGTTAAAGGTGGAACCTACTACCCTTTAACTGTGAAAAAGCATTTGCGCGCACAAACCATCGCGCAACAAAACAACTTACCCTGCATCTACTTGGTTGATTCAGGTGGCGCCAACCTACCCCGTCAAGATGAAGTGTTTCCTGACAGAGAGCATTTTGGCCGTATCTTTTTTAATCAGGCCACCATGTCAGCACAAAACATACCGCAAATTGCCGTCGTAATGGGTAGTTGCACCGCCGGTGGCGCTTACGTACCAGCCATGGCAGACGAATCAATTATCGTGAAAAACCAAGGTACTATCTTTCTTGGTGGACCACCTTTAGTTAAAGCGGCTACGGGCGAAGTGGTCACCGCTGAAGAATTAGGTGGTGGGGATGTTCACTGCAGAACATCGGGTGTGGTCGACCATTTAGCCAACAACGACCAGCACGCACTACATATCGCCCGGGATGCAATTGCACGATTGAATCGCGTTAAACCTTTGGCTTTGGATGTGAAGGTAAGCGTAGATCCTATTTATCCTAAAGAAGATATTTACGGCATTATCCCTAAGGATTCGCGCCAACCTTACGACGTACGTGAAGTGATTGCCCGGGTGGTGGATGGTTCCGAATTTGACGAATTTAAAGCACTATATGGTAGTACTTTAATTTGTGGATTTGCTCGTATATTTGGCTATCCAGTCGGCATTATCGCCAATAATGGAATTTTATTCAGTGAATCGGCGCAAAAAGGCGCTCACTTTATTGAGCTTTGCACCCAGCGCAAAATTCCTCTTATTTTCTTGCAAAACATCACCGGTTTTATGGTCGGCAAGCAATATGAAGCAGGCGGCATAGCAAAGCACGGCGCTAAAATGGTGACAGCTGTCGCATGTGCTAACGTCCCGAAATTTACCGTTTTAATTGGCGGTAGTTTCGGCGCTGGTAATTATGGCATGTGCGGTCGAGCCTATGACCCACGTTTTATGTTTATGTGGCCTAACGCACGTATATCGGTAATGGGCGGTGAACAAGCTGCAGGCGTACTCTCCCAAGTAAAACGCGAACAACGTGAACGAGCAGGCGAAACTTGGAGTGACGAAGAAGAAAAAACCTTTAAACAACCCATTATTAATACTTACGAACGTCAGGGACACCCCTATTACGCCTCAGCTCGCCTTTGGGACGATGGTGTAATCGACCCGGCCGACACGCGCATGGTACTTGGGCTGTCAATTTCGGCCAGTTTAAATAAACCAATTGAGGACACCCAGTTTGGGGTGTTCAGAATGTAAGGACGCCTGAGTATGGACAACCCTATAATCTCAAATACTGTTACAGAGCATGTAATCTGTGAAATTGACCAACGTGGGGTGGCGACCGTTACCCTAAATAGGCCCGAGGTCCACAATGCCTTCGACGACATTTTGATTGCTCGTTTAAGCGAAATATTCACTCAACTTGGCAATGATCAAACGGTACGCGCAGTCATTCTTGCTGCGACAGGTAAAAGTTTCTGCGCGGGCGCTGATTTGAACTGGATGAAGCGCATGGCGTCATACACCTATGAGCAGAACCTAAGCGATGCTAACAATCTAGCAACTATGTTGCACACGCTTAATACCTTGCCAAAACCAACCATTGCTAGAGTGCAGGGTGCTGCATTCGGTGGCGCTGTAGGCTTAATAGCTTGCTGTGATATGGCGGTAGGCAGTAAGTTAAGCAAGTTTTGCTTAAGTGAAGTCAAATTGGGGTTGATACCCGCCACGATTAGTCCGTATGTCATTCAAGCGATCGGTGAACGATACTCGCGACGTTATTTTACCACAGCTGAAGTATTCTCTTCGCGCCGAGCCAGACGCATTGGTTTATTAAGTGAGAGTGTCACCGAAGAAGAGCTAGATAGCACTATTGATAGCATGTTGGATAATATTCTTAAAAATGGTCCCCACGCTGTATCGGCAGCCAAACAGCTGATATTTGATGTAGTAAATCGTATTCCTGACGAGGCCCTTAGGAATACAACCAGCGAACGTATTGCTATAACGCGGGTATCAACCGAAGGCCAAGAAGGTTTAGGTGCTTTTTTACAAAAACGTCGACCCAATTGGTATATCTCATGATTAAAAAACTCCTAATTGCCAATCGTGGCGAAATTTGTTGTCGTATTATCAACACAGCGAAGCGCATGGGTATTCAAACCGTTGCCTTATACTCGGACGCGGACAGTAAAGCACTGCATGTCAAAATGGCTGATGAGGCTATTCATATTGGTCCATCGCCATCCAACCAGAGTTATCTAAAAATTGATAAAGTGCTCGCTGCTGCCAAAGCAACGGGTGCTGATGCTATTCATCCAGGCTATGGATTTTTGTCGGAAAATGCGGGCTTTGCCAAGGCCTGCGCTGATAATAATATCATCTTTGTCGGCCCCCCTATTCATGCCATTGAAGCGATGGGCTCTAAATCTGCAGCCAAGCATATTATGCAACAAGCCAATGTACCTCTAGTACCCGGCTATCATGGCGCAGACCAATCAGCTGCGCTTATCAAACAACACGCAGACGACATGGGTTACCCTGTTTTACTTAAAGCCGCCGCCGGTGGCGGCGGAAAAGGCATGCGCCAAGTATGGAGCGCAGACGAATTTGACGATGCGCTAGCGGCCGCAAAGCGTGAAGCCATGTCGAGTTTTAGCGACGATATCATGCTGGTTGAAAAATATTTGACGCAACCTCGCCACGTCGAAGTTCAAGTATTTTGTGACCATCATGGCAATGGTGTGCATATCTTTGAGCGTGATTGCTCTGTGCAAAGACGCCATCAAAAAGTGATTGAAGAAGCACCTGCCTTCAAAATGTCTTCAGCCCTACGCGCGGCCATGGGTGATGCAGCGTTAAAAGCAGCCAAAGCGATTGACTATGTAGGCGCAGGAACCGTCGAGTTCTTACTTGATACGGATGGCAAATTCTATTTCATGGAAATGAATACTCGATTACAAGTCGAGCACCCTGTCAGCGAAATGATTTCAGGACAAGATTTAGTGGAATGGCAATTACGCATCGCAGCCAATGAAACCTTACCTAAAACTCAAGATGAATTACGCATTAATGGTCACGCTTTTGAGGCGCGTATTTATGCTGAAGATCCAGACAACGAATTTTTGCCCGCGACCGGTATTCTACACTTACTGGAAACGCCACAAGAATCTGCTCATGTTCGGATCGACAGCGGAGTAGTACAAGGTGATGAAGTATCTGTTTATTACGATCCGATGATCGCTAAGTTAATAGTATGGGATACAGACCGAGAAAGAGCGTTAGCACGATTAAGTCAATCTCTTGGAGAATACCGTATTGACGGTGTTACCACCAATATCCCATTTTTACGTCGCTTAATCGATACTCAAGCCTTTAAAGATGAAGAAATTGATACGAGCTTTATCGAAAAGCATCATGAGCAAATCTTCCAAAAAAATAGCTTGGACAGCAAAAACCAACTACTAAATTTAGCCATGTACTTGTCTTTGTCTGAGCAGCCTCTCACATCAGTAAATAACCGGGACAGTCAATCACCTTGGGATCTTATTTGTGACTGGCGCGCAAACGATATATACGTAAATAACTACTCGGTTCTGTTGGATAATCAAGAGCATGAAGTCAAAGTACAAAGACTAAAAGTCGATAATCAAGCGTGCACACCACAGGGTACGTTTATGATTGTTTTGCAGGGTCAGTCTTATCAATGTGAGGGGCAACTAACTGGTAATCGACTACTCGCTACCATCAACGGACATAGCGAAAGTGTCACCGTAAACCAAATTGAACATGAATATGCAGTATTTCATAGCCATGGAATCGCTAAATTTACCCATGTGCAAAAAGACTTAGGGGTGAGCGATGACAATGAGCTACACGGTGCCTTTGTTGCGCCGATGAACGGTACGATTGTAGCGCTATTAGTTGAGGCCAATCAAAGCGTTAAAAAAGGACATACATTGATGATAATGGAAGCCATGAAAATGGAACATGCAATTAAAGCCACGCAAGACGGTTTAGTAAGCGAGTTTTATTATCAGGCAGGTGAACTCGTAGACGGTGGAGCCACATTATTGGACTTTATTGCCAGTGAGGAGCCCTCATCGTGAACCGCAATTTACCTAAATATGTCAAAATTGTTGAAGTCGGTCCAAGGGACGGGCTGCAAAATGAGAAGCAAAATATCGATTTGGCGACCAAAGTAACCTTAGTCGAAGAACTGGCGAAAGCGGGCTTAACGATGATTGAAACGGGCAGTTTCGTATCACCCAAATGGGTACCCCAAATGGCGGATTCATCACAGGTATTCTGTGCTATTGATCGCAAAAAAGGGGTGACGTACAGTGCATTAACGCCTAATTTAAAAGGTTTTGAGGCCGCAATGCTGGCCAGTGCCGATGAAGTCGCTATTTTTGGCTCAGCATCTGAAACCTTTTCTCAGAAGAATATAAATTGTTCTATTGGCGAAAGCCTCGAGCGTTTTGAGCCTGTTATAGTTGCAGCTAAAGCACAGGGTATAAAAGTTAGAGGCTATGTTTCTTGTGTCTTAGGTTGCCCATATGAAGGGGATATCCCCCCCGAAAGCGTTGCTAGGGTAGCAAAAACCCTTCTCGACATGGGGTGCTACGAGATTTCCTTGGGAGATACTATCGGTGTGGGTACGCCCATCGCAACCGAATCTATGCTTACAGCCGTATTAGAAATCATACCTAAATCAGCAATTGCTGTTCACTTTCACGATACCTATGGCCAAGCATTAGCCAATATTTTAGTTGCCCTGCAACTAGGTATTAATACGGTGGATAGCGCAGTAGCGGGGTTAGGAGGGTGTCCGTACGCAAAAGGCGCATCGGGTAATGTAGCCACCGAAGATGTGGTTTATATGCTAAATGGTATGGGTATTTCAAGTGGAATAGATTTGACTTTGTTAGCACAGGCCGGTCGTCATGTCTGTGCTAAATTGGGCATTAATTCGACTTCAAAGGTTGCCAATATATTAGCCCAAAATGATTAGCAAATAAGCTACTCCAGTTTTTACGCTGTAATTACAGGTAAGCTATTTAATCTGATAGCTTCATTATTTGCTGTATTAACCACCACTTAGCCTGCTTTTTATCAGGGAAAAAACGGTAATTTTCGCCGGCGTCATCAAATACTTGTGCCAAATGACGTTTTGAAAATGCCGGTGTATTTGACTGTTCTACGACCATGGCCGTTGCGACTCTACCCAACGCTTTTTGAGCTTGTATAACTTTTGATAAAAATGCTGCCGCGTCAGGAACATAAATCGGGTCTCCATGCAGCACAACTAATGCCCCCCAGCGACTACCGCTCAGTTGTTTCAATATGGGTTCCATGTGCTTTTCAGACTCCATTACAGATTCCAAATTCCACGGTCCATGACCTTCTACCAATAAAATGTTATCAACAACATCAAGCTCTACGCTGCCATGGGTGGGAAATCGACTCATATCACCTCTCAAATCAATTACTTTCACAGTTATCCCATAATGGGAGATTGAGATGTTTTCAACTAAAAGCTATGGATCACACCTAGATTAAACCCGTGCGAACCCCACTTTACAATCGCTGAAATTCTGCTTCGGATATAACTTTCAAATTTTCTAAACCCATCTGCAAGTCTTCGCCAATCATACGATCCATAAAGAAAGCAACATAGTGCAACAACGGATTTCCACCTACATCGCCGTAATCATGCCAAATAACAACAGTTTCACCGTCTTTATCACGCAACGTAAGTTCGCCTGTTGAACCCATCCCCATATCGGGAAAGGTCAACGTGTAAATAAATCGCTGATCTTCTTCGATCGCAATCACTTCCATTTCTCCATTCCCTTGGGACTCACTTTGCCACGTTGAACTCATCCCTACAGCTGCATCAGGACCTGCGTATGCCACTTGCATATTAGGATCGCGCTTGAACCACACGCCCCAATTTTGCCATTGACGTAAATCTTTTACATTGTCGAATATGATATTTGCCGGAGCATTTATTCTAATGGTACGTACAACCTTAAAATCTGAAGGTAAACACCAACCTACCACAACTAAAAAAATCAAAAATGCAACAATCCCCAAGCCTAACTTTTTCAACATGACGCAGCTCCTCACTCAACAGTGTGTGAAATATATAACATTTACTTAACACTTTCCCATGATTTACCGCGAATACATATACTCAGATCTTGGAAAAAAAATTATATTAATCAAAAATATATCATAGCCTAACAGCACCATACGAGAAGAAAAACGACCAATCAAGTAAACTCTCAAAAACATGCATCACTTCATAGATAAGGACTAACTCAAAGCGAGTTTGGAATAACAGATAAAGAAAGTAAAACCTGTTCATTCGAAGACTCTATCGGCTCATATCAATTAAGTTACTAAATTGTAAAAAATTCGAGTCAATTCGACAATAAGCAAATTGAAATCAAAGCCAGCCCGTGCCACACTGGGATTCACGAAAACGGCTACCGAATAAATTAAAGTCCGTTATTGTGTCTCATCTGTGCACTACGAACGTCAAAAAAAAAATCAAATAAGAATGGAGTCAATTGTTATGCCCAATCCAAGTCCTCGTTATATTAGCAACCTGACCCGCGAAACCTACGCCTTGATTTTAGCTGGCGGTAGAGGTTCTCGTCTCCACGAATTGACCGACTGGCGGGCTAAGCCTGCTTTGTATTTTGGTGGGAAATTTAGAATCATCGACTTCCCATTATCAAACTGTATAAATTCAGGGATAAAACGTATTGGCGTCGTGACCCAATATAAATCTCACTCTTTGATCCGTCATCTCGTAAGAGGTTGGGGCCACTTCAGAAAAGAATTAGGAGAATCTGTAGAAATTTTACCTGCATCTCAGCGCTCATCAGGTAATTGGTACGAAGGTACGGCCGATGCTGTGTTCCAAAACATCGATATCATTCGTGATGAAATACCTAAATATGTCATGATTTTATCTGGTGACCATATTTACAGTATGGATTATGCGAATATTCTTGCACACCATGTAGAGTCTGGCGCGAAGATGACTGTGAGCTGTATGCCTGTTCCAATCGAAGAAGCAGCAGGTGCATTTGGCGTTATGTCGGTTGATGAAAATTATCGTATTTTAGGTTTTGAAGAAAAACCAGAACACCCTACCCCATTACCTAATGACCCAACGCGCTGTCTTGCATCCATGGGCAATTATGTCTTTGATACTGACTTTCTGTTTGAACACCTGAAACGAGATTCTCAAAATGAAGGGTCTGAGCGTGATTTTGGTAAAGATATTATTCCTTCAATCATAAAAGAGCATGCTGTTTATGCTTATCCGTTTGCCAACGAAGACGGAGAAGTTTCCTACTGGCGAGATGTAGGCACCTTGGATTCTTTTTGGTTAGCGAATATGGAATTAGTATCACCTAAACCACCGCTTAATCTGTATGACAAAAAGTGGCCAATATGGACCTATCAAGAGCAGTTGCCACCAGCAAAATTCGTTTGGGAAGAATATAACCGCTGTGGTGCCGCGATTGACTCTGTTGTCAGTGGTGGTTGTATTATATCTGGCGCGACCGTGCGTAAGAGCTTGTGTTTCTCAAATGTACACGTTCATTCTTTTAGTGAAATAGAAGAGTCTGTTTTGCTACCCGATGTAGAAATTAAGCGTAATTGTAAGATAAAAAAAGCCATTATCGATCGTGGTTGCATCGTGCCAGAAGGCATGGTGATTGGACACAATCATGACGAAGACAGGGCAAGAGGGTTTCGCGTTACCGCCAAAGGTGTTGTTTTAGTAACCAGGGAAATGCTTGGTCTTAAAGTCGGGATCTAATCACTAGATATAAACCCAAAAACCAGACTTAGTCTGGTTTTTTTATGGATTGATTTTATCCCATTTTTTACTGTTCTGTGCGCCACCTTTCAATCGTCTGATTAATTAACACAGCGGTTTCAATTGGGGATTCAAGAGGGAACATATGCCCACCACCAGAAAATACTCTATGTTCTAAATGATTACCGCGAATAAAGGGGCGTATAAGACGCTCTGTGCACACCATAGTATGTTCCCCTGTTACCAATAGTGCCGGACAGACAAGCTTACCGTAGTAGCGCGGAATATCATCAGGAACGTTACGAAATATATTCGCTTCAATCTCCGGTTTAAAATTTAAATGTAGATGCTCATCTCGTTGCTCAGTCACACTGTTTACATAGTCAGCAATACAGTCCTTATCCATGCCTTTAAATAACGTTCTAGCTTGAAAATACGCAACTAAATCCTGATCTTTTCCCCAGCGACGACAACGATTAGCGGTTTTCCCTGCAGGTGTTAATTTATCTATTAAGGACGTAGCTTTTATTCCCCCAAAAAACCAGCGAGTTAATCCGGTAATCATAGGCGGATCGAGCATAATCAGGCCCTTAAATAAGTCAGGTCTCGTACATGCCGCCATATATGAGACGACCCCACCAAACGAATGCCCTACCGCATAAACAGGTTGTCGCTGCGTTGACTCAATATAGTCAATCAATTCCTGAGTTTGATTATGCCAGTTCTTTGAAATAGGGAATCGATTGGTGTGACCAAATTTTTCTAGGGCACATAAGCCATAGTCGTCGTTAAGTGCATCAAATAACTTACGATAACTCCCTGCAGGAAAGCCATTCGCATGGGCAAAATGCACATTCACTTCGTTATTATGTTCCAACTTGTCTTCCTTTTAACCGTTACGTTTTTCTGCTGCTGCCCAATCTGCTGGGATCCTTCTAGCGGTCCAAATAAAAGCGATGATCGCTAATACATATGGTACTGAAACGGCTGATAAGGAGAATCGCAGGGCCTCAACTTCACCATGCTCTGTTGTTAACGACTTACTTAAAATACCAATAAAGGTCGGACCACCGCTAAGGCCTATGATATTTAACACAAAAAAGAACAAGGCGGTAGACATAGCCCGTACTTTTACAGGTGCTAAGGTTTGCGCTAACGCAAACGATGGACCCAAATAGAACCCACTGGCAAATAGCAATATAGTCAGTAACGCTAGGGATGTATTAAGATCTTCCATCTGCACGGATACTATATATGCTGGGACACCAAGCACGCGTCCTATTGCTGGCACCCAATCATAAGCGCCTTTGTTTGTTTTTCGAATTCCATACTAATCTTGTCAGTGTCTAAATAACAACCATTATTGTGACAATAGTGTAAAATAAATGTAAACATAACAAGTACTTATATACACAAATAACAGGGACAAATTGTTCTCCTGAACACATACAGTGTTAGAATTTTTCCGTGATAGAATAACCTAAACACATCCGACCAGCTCTGTTTAAACACAGGCCCTACATAAGTGAATGGATTTATGCATATTGATGACCTTATCGACGCTACAAATCTTTATATTAATAGCGAAGAACAAGACCGACCTCAGCTGAGTATTCCTAAAGAATGGGCTCAGGGACGAACTGCTTACGGCGGACTAACGGGTGCTTTGGTTTACAGTGCTATTCGGGAGAAAGTCAGCAATGACAGATTACTGCGTTCATTTGCCTGTAATTTCGTTGGTCCTGTCATAACCGAAGCGCCTTACGATATCGAAGTGGAGGTTTTGCGCCAAGGTAAAAACGTGACACAGGTAATCGGTAAGGCAATACAGGACGGAAATGTATGCGTTATGGTTCAAGCTGCTTTTGGTGTGTCCCGAGATTCAAAAATCGACGTTCCAAACACTGACCATCATTCTATGCGAGCGCCAACTAAGGCTGATTTTTTACCGCAAATTCCTAAAATAACCCCTAAATTTTTACGCCATATAGATTTAGCTCGCCAAGCAGGTGGACTACCATTTACAGGCAGTAAAGAAAGTAAGATTGATGGGTGGATGCGCTTTACTAAACCACCAAAAGTATTAACTGATGCACATTTGATTGCCCTAATAGATGGTTGGCCACCGACCACATTACAAATGCTTAATTGGCCCGCACCTGCCAGCACAATGAGTTGGAATATAGAGTTTGTTTATCCGCATTATGCATTTTCCCCCCTGGAATGGTTCGCGTATCAAGTACGTACCCGCCAAGCAGCGGATGGCTATGCACAGACGGAAGCCAATATTTGGGATTCAAAAGGACAATTGATAGCTATCAGTCGCCAAACAATAGCAGTATTTGATTAACTATTTGAAATACACAAAATGCCTTTAGGCAACTTGATAAAGAGCGCACAAATGCGCTCTAGCTTTAAGAACTTTAGCAAAATAATTTTGCTACTTATGATCTATGCCATTTTATCTTTAATAAATACTAAATGTCGACGGACTAAAAATCGCTAACGTGCTAATTAATTGCATGTTAGTAAAGTCCAGTGCTGCATCTAAATCATCTAAATCTAAGTTCAACATTTCATATTGCGCCGGAATGATGTTATCTAAACGATTATAAATTTCGCCGTAAACATTATTTAAGGCTAAGTTAGCGGCAAGCTGCAACACTTTTTCTTCATGACTTTGTGGCTTGTGTAAAGCGGCGTGTTGGTGAGCAATAGGTCCGTATATTTCACTTGGGATCCCCCACAGTTTTAGCAACTCGGCACTAATTTCTGCGTAGGTAAAACCAAGATACTCATTTTGTAAGGTTACTGGGCAGCTTTGCTCGCTGAACGCGCTACATTTTTTGGCAAGAGCGGGCTCAAGTTGAACTATGGCTAATTCACCGATGTTGTGTAATAAACCGCATAAAAACATCTTGTCAGGGTTTTTAGCTGCCGTTTCTTGCGCCAAGTACTTGGCTAATAAGCCGCAGCTCACGCCTAGCTCCCAAAAGACAGTGAAATCAATGTCACTGTCATTCATATCTTTAAAAGCGTGTGAGATACCGTAGGCGAGCACTAAATCGTATACTGAGTCTGTTCCTATGATTTGAATCGCTTTATTCACAGTCGTGATCACGGCGGGGAACTTATATAACGCACTGTTAGCAATTTTTAGGATTTGTGCCGCAATGGCGGGATCATGATTAATGACCTCTGCGACTTCGTTTATCGATGCACTGCCGTCATCAATGAGCTGCTTAATTTTTGTGACAGAATCCGGTAAAACAAACAGATCACCTGCTTTTTCTGCATACTCAAGAGCATTCATACGCGCACATATCCTTAACTAGATTATGAATTTAGTGTAATCCATCGTATTCCCAGTATTCAAGGTTAAAAGTGAACACTGAGTCGTAATTAGAAAGATAAAAGGATAGCCCCATGGTAAATTTAATTCCATGAAAGAATTAACCAATATTGGGTATTTTTTTGAGGTATCTGAATTACGCTTACATAAATCATTTCAGTAGCTTAGATATGCGAGTAACAAATATCAATAGTCGATAGAAGATCTAATCAATGATGTTATAAATTTTAACACTTCATTGTATAAACATAATTTTGAAATGGATGGATAGACAGTAACTAAGAAATTGGAATTTAATTCAAAATAAAAAATGTATTAAAAGAAACTTAGAATTCATCAGAGATATTTAAGTAGCTAATGCTGGTATCAGGAAAGAAATAAGGTTTGAATGTAAAGTAACTAAAATAAGATGGTGGGTCGTGCTGGATTCGAACCAGCGACCAATTGATTAAAAGTCAACTGCTCTACCAACTGAGCTAACGACCCATCTAATTGTAACGCTATAAATATTTTGATTTAATTGGTGGGTCGTGCTGGATTCGAACCAGCGACCAATTGATTAAAAGTCAACTGCTCTACCAACTGAGCTAACGACCCATCTAATTAAATCTTACTGCAAATCAATTAATTGGAATAAATTCCTTTCTTGCTTCGCATCTCGTCTCACTGCAACGAGGCGGCATATAATACTGAATTCGAAACTTCATGCAACCTTAAATTTAGCTTTATTTTCATAAATCGTATCGTTTGCTGAAAAAGCATACAAATCACGGTTTACAAGGTTGTTTTTTGAACTATACGAAGCTCTAACTTTAATAAAATATACCGACTGGCTAATTAATTAACTGCTTTTAATTTTATTTCTGCCAGTTTTCTAGCCGAAGACGTAGGGTATTCTGATACGACTTTTTTCCATAATTCTACTGACCGCGCAATATTTGAGCGCTCTTGTTCACATATTCCTAATTTTAACATCGCATCTGCACGCTTCGACGAATCGGGAAATGAATTAATAAGGGTTTCAAACTGAGAAGCTGCTGCTGACCAATCCTGTTTATTGAACAATAATTGCCCTAACCAATAATGTGCATTTGACGCATAACTTGAATTGGGGAAGTTTTGTAAGAAAGATTGAAACTCAGGTATTGCATCATCATACAATTTATCTTTTAGAATGAGATTCACAGCCTTGTCGTAGGCTTGATCTTCATTTAAGGTCGTCTGATGAGATGGCTGGCTTGTTACTTCACCCTGAGAAAGCGACTCAGAGCCTCCAGAAGATGGTTGTGTCATCACCGCAGCTATACGCTTATCAATCTCTAAATAAAGCTCTCTCTGACGTTCCAGGATCCGCTCTAGTTGATAATTGTGTTTTTCAATACTGCCTCTGAGTTCGTTTACATCATTCTGCAGAAGATCAAGCTGCTCCTGAACCCGATGCTGTTGCTCAGTTCGAGTATTGAAAATACGTTCTAAGGTACTTAAACGTGACTCTGTACTGCCACTGCTTACGTCTGCAACAGGCGCAGGAGCCGCATTAACTGCGGCTCCAAATATCGCTGACAGAGTAAGCGCAATAATGCGTTTATTCATAAGTCCAACTTTTATTGATAAACCAAAACACCGCGACGATTTTCAGTAAATGCAGCATCGCTGCCTGAAGTATTGATTGGCTTCTCTTCTCCATATGAAACAACTGAAAGTTGTGATGCACTCACACCAGCATTCATTAAATATGTTTCTACAGATTTAGCGCGACGCTCGCCCAAAGCAATATTATACTCTGGTGTGCCTCGGCTATCACAATGCCCTTCAACAACAATAGACTGTTGTGGATTTTTCACCAAAAATGCAGCATGTTGATCAAGCAAAGAATAATATTTTGAGCTTACGCTAGAGCGGTCAAAATCAAAATAAACAACCTGATCTTCCATCAATGCACTTTTCTCTTTTTGCATGACTTCTTCAGGGGATAGCATTGGCATAAGGTTGCCAGCTTGCACTTTCTCTTCTTCAGCTAGACGGTCAGCTTCAGATTGGGCAGCCGCAACACGGTTACTTTCTGCTGCCAATTCTTCTTCGCTAGGCCCAGATGAACAAGCAACCATTGTTACGATTGGTAGTGCAAGTGTGATGCCTTTGAATATTTTGTTAAGTTGCATTTTCTAAATCCTTATTATTATCAAAGTTATAAATTGCTTGTGAAATAAGTTACAACAAAAATGGTGACCAGCTAGGCGACTTCACCTGGCCATCAGAAGCCGGTAAGCGCGCTTTAAAGCGACCATCCAAAGAAACCAAGGATAAAACTTGTTTACCTTGATGTAACGTACTGTAAATAATCATACTTCCATTGGGTGCAATACTCGGAGATTCATCCAAATACGTTTTGGTCAATACCTGTATATTACCGTTATTTAAATCTTGGGCCGCAATATGATAATTACCTCTTGTACGGTTAACCATCACCATGCGACTACCGTCTGGGGTAATAGTTCCCCCTAGGTTCATATCGCCGTCAAACGTTAGCCTTCTGACGCTGTTAGACGCTAAATCTACGCGATATATTTGTGGTTTACCACCCCGTTCAGAACTAAATATCAAGCTCTTTCCGTCCGGAGTCCAGCTTGGTTCTGTGTCAATAGCACGGTTGCGAGTGATGCGTTCTAGACGTTTTGATGCCAGATCCATTACATAGATTTCAGGGTTGCCATCTTTAGAAAGTACCATGGCCAGTTTTTTACCATCGGGCGAAAATATAGGCGCACTGTTAATGCCGGGAAAGTCCGTCATTTGTGTGCGACTCATAGTATACAAATCCTGGATATATATTTGTGAACGTTTATTTTCGAATGTTACATAAGCTAATCTAGTCCCGTCAGGTGACCATGAAGGTGACATTAATGGCTCTTTTGAGCGCAATAACATTGTTTCATTTACGCCGTCATAATCAGCCACAACAAGTTGATAGGGGAACTCAGTCGTTTTGCGATCACGTACCACGACATAAGCAATACGCGTCATAAACGCGCCCTTCTCACCCGTTAGCTTTTCATACACCACATCACTTATACGATGCGCGTATTGCCTAAATCCTTGACCCGTAATAACGGTTTGACGACTATCTAATATATGGTCATTGCTATTCGTGAGCTTTCCGCCACTTAACGCTTGCGCCTTGCCGCCGGTAATTTGACCACGAATAGCATCTATTAAACTAAAGCTAACACGATACTTGTCAGGGCCTTCCGGTGTAACCGAGCCAACTAAAATTGCTTCAGCGCCAGTCGCTGCCCATGCACTATAATCTATTCCTGCATCGGAGTATGGCTGCGCAGGCATGCTAGAAATATCAATAGGGCTGAATTTTCCGCTACGTAATAAATCTCCGCTGATGATCTCAGATAGCTGTTCCGGCATCTGACCTGGGCCATTCCATTTAAACGGTACAACCGCAACAGGACGAGCAGAATCGGTGCCTTCTGTGATCACAATCTCTAAACTAGCATGGGAAGATGCACTTAGTAATACGGCTAATAAAGTAATAATTCGGGTAATTCTTGTCATTATAATTCGGGCTCTACGGTTAAATTAATATCTCGAAGTTTTTCATACACATCAGCTTCCTTGGATACCGGAAGGGTACCTGCTTTAAATACAGCAGATTTAGCAGCTCGGCATAAAATAGGATCTCCCCTTAATTCTCTTACCTGAATAACTAACCCTGACGATGCTAGTCGAATATTCAATTGACAGGACTTTCCCTTCATTGAGTTGTCGACTATCAACTGCCGCTGAATCGCTTGGTGAATTAAAGCCTGGTATTTCTGTACTTCCGTCAATACTTGCTTGCTGCGTCGTTGTTGACGCACAGCTTGTTCTGCTTCAAGCTGATCTTGCAATGCTCTTTCCTGGCGAGCTTTATCAGCTGCCTCAGCTTTTTTACGCTGGGCTTCTTTTAACGCTTTTTCTTCTCTTTCACGAGCCTCTTTGGCTTTTTTAGCCTGTTCTTCGGCTTTTTTCTGTTCTAACTCTTTACGCTTACGTTCAGCTTCAGCCGCATTAGCCTTGGCTGTTTCTTGTTGCTGTTTTTTACGCGCAGAAATTGCGGCCTGCTCTGCTTGTTTACGCTCCTCGCGTTGACGCTTGGTACGCTGTTCAATATCTATCGCTTCTTGTTCTTGCTGTTTACGCTTGCGCTCTGCATCACGAGCACGGCGCTCTAAATCGGCGGTACGGTCTTCTTCAGCTTTTCGCTGTTGCTTTTTTTTGTCTTCAATTCGCTTAACCTGATCATCAACCGCATTAGCATCCACGGCAACCGCTTCAATAATAGGTTCAGATACAGCCATATCAGTGCTTTCTTGGGGTAACTTAAAATCCATACCCGCAAAAATAAGCGCACCAAAAGCCAAATGTAAACTCACAGACTTGATCAGCGGTATTGGCATTTTTTTCATCTTCGTTTAATGCCTAATTTTCAGGTGCATCAGTCATAAGACCGACAGACGGTGCACCGGCTCTTTGTAACAAGACCATCAATTGCACGATGTTACTATAAGGCACTGCCCCATCACCTTTGACCACAACTGGAGTGTCAGGCTCGATGCGTAATTGCGCAGCCACTAATGTGGCTACGTCTACTGCAGACATAGCCAACTCTTGGTTTTCAGCAATATTGAGATAATAGTTACCCTCTGCATCAACCGAAGCGATCAAAGGCGGTTTACTGTCATCCTGTAATGGTTGCGCTTGTGCTTTAGGCAAATCGACCTTAACACCTTGGGTGACAAGTGGTGCTGTTACCATAAAAATGATCAGCAGCACTAGCATCACATCAATATAAGGTACAACGTTGATTTCTGAGACCGGACGACGGCGTTTTCTTACATACATAATAGAAGCCTGTTTACCCTTGGGGTTGTCCGCTAGACATAGACGATTCAGATTTTGCTACTGACGCCTGACGTTGCAATATACTAGAAAACTCTTCCATAAAATTACCGTAATTATTCTCTAGTTTTTCCACTTGATGGCTAAATCGGTTATAAGCTATAACAGCTGGAATTGCGGCAAATAGACCCATCGCAGTCGCGATCAATGCTTCCGCAATACCAGGGGCCACCATTGCTAGTGTTGCCTGTTGTACTTCACCTAGGGCAATAAATGCATTCATGATCCCCCAAACCGTCCCAAACAGACCAATATAAGGACTGATAGACCCAACGGTAGCTAAAAATGGCAGGCGGCTTTCAAGTTCATCAACTTCACGAGAAAGAGAAACACGCATGGCTCTATAAGTTCCATCCATAACAGCTTCTGGTGGCGTTGACGTCGTCTTACGCTGACGTACAAATTCTTTAAATCCGGCACAAAATAGACTCGCCATACCCTGTACTGACTGACGAGCAACTAATTCTTGATAGAGTCTATTGAGATCGACTCCTGACCAGAATTTGTCTTCGAATTTTTTCATTTCGCTTTTAGCACGCCTGAGCGCTTGAGAGCGTTGAAAAATAAATGTCCAAGATGCGACCGACGCCCCTAATAACAACAACATCACTAACTGTACTAACAAGCTAGCTTGCCAAAATAAACCAAATATTGATAACTCAGACGACACGCGTAAATTCCTCTAAAATAAATGCCGGAATGGCCAGTGGCTTCATTGCTTGAAGATCCACACAAGCCACTCTGATTAATGCACTGACCAAGCGTTGACCGCTTGGACTGACTATTGTTTGCTTGAACATCAAACTAGCGCGCTTTAATTCTACTATTTCGCTTTGAATTCTCAATAGTTCATTAAACCTTGCAGGGGCATGATTATCCATTTCGACTCGTTTGACGACAAAACCAACGGATCGTTCCAATAACTCATCTTGCTCTATACCTAACGTACGTAACCACTCAGTTCTGGCACGCTCTAGAAACTTTAAATAATTGGCGTAATAAACGATCCCTCCCGCATCAGTATCTTCATAATACACCCTAATGTGATGCTCAAATATAGCTAACTTATCTTCTGACATGGCTTTATTCCAAGATATCTAAACCTGTTCTGCTTGTATCGCATATATATGCACAATGAACAATAAACAAACCTCGCCCAATCAAAAATAATATTTTTAAATTCAATGATTTAAAACATAAAATCAGACATTAGCATGGGTAACTCTCTTCATTCAAATTCGATAACTGCATAGATATTCAAAATATTTGCAAAAATACATAACCTAATGAAATTTGTAACAAAAAAAATAATAGGTTAAATAACAAGCTAATTAAATAAATCTTTGTTTTATAAGGAAAATAAAATATATATATGCTTTTAACAACTTATATACAATCAAATGAAATCTAGCAACCATTAGTTTTTCTAATGGCAGGCTGGTAATTTTTCTCAATTGCAGATTTTGTTCTCAGGGCTATAATGATCTTGTTTTCTCGATTAGCAAACGTTTCCAACCGATTGTTAATCAGATGCTGATGTTGACTCCCTGTTGACTGACATGTTCCCTGGAATTTTATTCCATTCAACTTTATTTGTTGCTTTGCCCGCATTTTTTGCGGGCTTTTTTTTATCTTAAAAAACTAGCCCATTACTATTTACTCAGTATGAGCAAAGTAGTCGCCCTAAAAATTAGCAGGTCATTAACGCTATCAGGTAGGGGTATAATCAAAGCCAAAATGCAAATACGCTCGCTGGGAAACAATCCGTCCTCTGGGCGTTCGTTGTAAAAATCCTTGTTGAATTAAAAATGGCTCAATAACATCTTCAATCGTATCTTTCTCCTCACCAATTGCTGCCGCTAAGTTATCGAGCCCGACGGGTCCGCCCATAAACTTATCAATTATAGTGACGAGCAATTTTCGATCCATGTAGTCAAATCCTTCTTTATCTACATCGAGCATATCAAGTGCTGCTGAGGCAACTTCACTACTAATAATCCCATCAGCCTTAATTTCGGCGTAATCTCGCACTCTTCGCAACAATCGGTTACTGATGCGCGGTGTACCTCTGGAACGTCTAGCTATCTCTATAGCACCATCAGCGTCTAAATCGAGCGCTAAATAATTCGCTGAGCGTTTAACGATTTGGGTCAAATCTTTAATATTATAAAACTCTAGGCGTTGAACTATGCCAAATCTGTCGCGCAATGGCGACGTTAATGAACCCGCCCTTGTCGTCGCACCGATCAGCGTAAAAGGCGGTAGTTCAAGCTTGATAGAGCGTGCGGCTGGCCCTTCACCAATCATAATATCCAGTTGATAATCCTCCATTGCAGGATAAAGGATCTCTTCAACAACTGGGCTAAGACGATGAATTTCATCGATAAACAACACATCATTTTCTTCAAGATTGGTTAACAAAGCAGCTAAATCACCGGCTTTTTCAAGTACCGGCCCAGAGGTGGTTTTAATGCTAACCCCCATTTCATTGGCAACAATATTAGCTAGCGTTGTTTTACCTAAACCTGGGGGACCGAATATAAGTAAATGATCCAACGCATCACTGCGTTTACGTGCCGCCTGAATAAATATATCCATTTGCTCACACACATGATCTTGCCCAGTATAATCGGCCAGCATTTTTGGGCGAATAGCACGATCGATGATTTCATCTTCGCGAATAGCGGTGGGTTGAATTAGACGATCGGCTTCTATCATGGGGATAATTTAACTTTTGGTAGTGGTTTTATATACAGTGCCTAGTCTATGAGAGTCGAGCCGGATACTCAAGCATCTACCTCCACAATTTCCTAGGCACCCGCCTATCACCTGTTACTTAGATCATTGCTCGCAAAGATTCACGTATTAGCTCTTCACTGGTAATATCTTTCACGTACACAGCATTAATCACCTTGCTCGCTTGTGGCACCTTGTAGCCAAGAGCGACAAGCGCACTTAACGCTTCTTCTTTTGCGTCACTGGAAGTCACAAACGTATTTTCAATGTTGCTACTCCCCTGTAATGTAAAGTCATCACTCGACGTTTGTTCCAAGGTCAGCTTTTTAAAGCGATCGCGCATCTCGATAACTAATCTCTCAGCCGTCTTTTTGCCTACGCCAGGAAGCTTAACCAGGGCAGTGATATCTTCTTGGGCAACGCATTGCATAAAGTGTTGGCCTGACATACCAGATAAAATAGTCAGCGCTAATTTCGGCCCAACACCACTGGCTTTAATTAGCTCCCGAAATACAGCACGCTCATTCTTATCGGCAAAACCGAACAACAATTGGGCATCTTCACGGACAACGAAATGGGTATAAACACAGGCTTGCGCACCAATTTCGGGTAACTGATAAAAGCTGGTCATAGGAATTTGTATTTCGTACCCTACCCCCGCAACATCAATCAATACCTCTGGTGGTTGTTTTTCGATTACCGTGCCACGAATTCTACCTATCATATTTGTTCTCTTTTTCGTTTATTAAATTAACGTAATCGACCACGAACCGTTTTTTTCACTTGTCCAGACATCTTGATTAAGTTCTCGTGCGTATGACTGTGGCATAACGCAACAGCCAGCGCATCAGCTGCATCAGCTTGGGGAGTGCCCGGTAGTTTTAAAATAAACGTCACCATATGTTGCACCTGTGTTTTCTGGGCATTGCCATTGCCTACAACCGATTGTTTAATTTGCCGAGCTGAATACTCTGCCACATCTAAACCTTGATTAGTTGCTGCAACCATAGCAGCGCCTCGTGCTTGACCTAGCTTCAAAGCTGAATCGGGATTTTTCGCCATAAAGACTTGCTCTATAGCAAACATGTCGGGTTTATATTGCAGGATCAACTCACTGACGCCGTCGAATATTTGTTGTAAACGCGGAGCCAAGGCATCACCTTGCATACGAATACAGCCGCTACCCAAATATTCTTGCTGGCGTCCTACTCGTTGAATGACACCGTATCCGGTTATACGTGAGCCTGGATCAATACCAAGAATAATTGCCACGGTTTGGGTCTACCTATCGGTTGTAGTTGCTGTAAATAGCCTAACGTCGTTCAATATGTCAGGTTAAAAGGTATAACTCAGGACTAATCTGAAACGAACGTATCAGGCACACAATGTTTGATGGCGGCGCGATTAGTATCGGACCATACCTTAGCCATAGCAGAGGTTTTATCTAACCATTGATAACTTAAGTGTTCAGTTAACGTTATTTGATCATTTCCCGCGATCTGCACGGAAAACACGTGTTCAGTGTTGTAAGGCGTGTTTGGAGGGTAACGATATTGCCAAATATCGCGGATCGCATAACGATTCGTCTGCAGATGATCACTTAATTGATAACCGGCTTGACGAATATCAATACCGGTCTCTTCTTTTACTTCTCTAAAAGCCGTGCAAATAGGTAGCTCCCCCATTTCGAGGGTACCAGTAACTGACTGCCAAAACTGTGGATCGTCTTGTCTTTGCATCACCAAAATCCGGCATTGGCGGTCATAAATAACCACCAATGCTGACTCTGGCCGTCGGTAAACGTCTTTATTATCTAGCAGAAACGTTACTCCGCGCTTGGCGCTTTATCTTTGGCTAGCTGCGTTCGAATCGACAACTCTTTAAGTTGCTCATCGCTAGCAAAACCTGGCGCATTCGTTAACGGACAAGCGGCAGTGGTGGTTTTTGGAAAGGCCATAACGTCTCGAATAGAAGTAGCGCCGGTCATAAGCATTACTAACCGATCCAGACCAAACGCTAAACCTGCATGAGGCGGCGCACCAAACTTTAGTGCTTCCAGTAAGAAACCAAACTTCGCTTCTGCTTCTTCATCGCTGATACCTAGAATACTAAAAACCTTCGCCTGCATTTCCTGATCATGAATACGTACAGAACCACCGCCTAATTCACAACCGTTAAGCACCATGTCATAGGCATTAGATAAGGCATTAGCAGGATCAGCTGCCAATTGCTCAGCCGACATATCCCGTGGTGCGGTAAATGGATGATGCAAAGCATAGAACTGACCATCAACTTCTTCAAACATTGGGAAGTCAATCACCCAAAGCGGTTTCCACTCACCTTCAAGCAAATCTAAGTCTTCACCAACTTTAAGTCGCAGCGCGCCCAGCGCTTCAGTAACGACCGTTGCGGTATCCGCACCAAATAATAGAATATCGCCACTTTGTGCTGCAACACGTGCTAATACTTGTTTAGCAATATCTTCACCCAAGAATTTCAATATTGGCGATTGCAAACCGTCAACACCGGCATCGATGTCGTTAACTTTCATCCAAGCCAAGCCTTTCGCACCGTAAATACCCACAAACTTGGTGTATTCGTCGATTTGCTTGCGGGTCATACTCGCACCGCCCGGTACGCGGATTACGGCAACACGGCCTTTAGCATCGTTGGCAGGGCCTGCAAATACTTTGAATTCTACATCTTTCAAAATGTCGGCTACGTCCACCAATTCTAATGGGTTGCGCAAGTCCGGCTTATCACTACCAAAACGACGCATCGCATCTGCATATGTCATTTGCGGGAAGACACCTAAATCTACATCTAGCATTTTCATAAACAAATTACGGATCATACCTTCAGTGATTTCCATCACTTGGTCGGCGCGCAAAAATGTAGTCTCTATATCAATTTGGGTAAATTCCGGCTGACGGTCCGCGCGTAAGTCTTCATCACGGAAACACTTAACGATTTGGTAGTAACGGTCCATACCAGACATCATTAACAATTGCTTAAACAATTGAGGAGACTGAGGTAATGCAAAGAACTTACCTTTGTGCGTACGGCTAGGCACCAAATAGTCACGGGCGCCTTCTGGTGTTGCCTTAGTCAAAATGGGTGTCTCGATATCTAAAAAGCCATCGCCTTCTAAATAAGTTCGCACTGCGCTGGTAACTTTAGCGCGGAATTTCAAACGGTCGCTCATCAGAGGACGTCGAAGATCCAAATAGCGATATTTTAGGCGCTGCTCTTCCGAATTTTCCTGATTACTATCTAGCGGTAATACCGCTGATTTATTTAATATCGTTAAACCTTTTCCAAGGATTTCAATTTCGCCGGTGCCCATATCTTTGTTAACTTGGCCTTCAGGCCGGGCACGAACTAATCCTTTAATTTGTACACAAAATTCACTGCGTAAACTGGTGGCAGTATCAAACAAATCAGCTAAGTCTGGATCATAAACGACTTGTACAATTCCTTCGCGATCGCGTAAATCGATGAAAATAACTCCGCCTAAATCTCGGCGACGGTTAACCCAACCGCAAAGTGTGACTGTTTGTCCGATGTGTGATGCATTGATGTTGCCGCAATAATCTGTGCGCATGATGAAATAAGCCTCTAAACCAAGCTACTAAATATATGAAAAATAAGGCCGCGTAGTATATACCCAAAACTGGCGATCCCCAAGCAGCGGAGCCTAACAGATGAGCGATCGTTTAACTTAGCGTGTGACTTGTACAAATATGCTGCACATTACGTTTTTCGGGTACGAATACCTGCAAAATACCGTTAACACAAAATGGGTTAATTGCTACCATTACTGATTACGTTAGTGAGAGCCTTTATGTCCAGAGTGAACATTGGTTGCCCCATATGGACCCATGATGCGTGGTTCGGCAACCTGTACCCGCCTAAAAAAAGTAAAATCGCGCCGTTACAAGCCTATGCGGGGTTGTTTAATAGTGTTGAATGCAATAGTAGTTTTTATCACCTGCCTAGCCTAGAAACCATTTCGAAATGGCGCGAAAATGTTGGAGCCGATTTTCGTTTTATTATTAAATTACCACGGACAATCAGCCATGCAGGGCAGCTTGGTACGTGTCATAGTCAACTAAAAGAAGTGCTGGAAAACATCGCACATTTAGGCATAACGCTGGGCGGAATAATGCTGCAACTGCCGAAACAGTTCTCGCCTATGCATCTTGACCAACTCAGTGTGTTTCTTGAGGACGTCCCGAGCAAGGTTAATGTCAGTGTTGAAGTACGTCATATGGCATTTTTCAATAAAAGTGCTGAGGAAAAAGCCCTCAATCAATTATTAGTCACTCATCAAGCAGATAGAGTCGTTATGGATACGCGTGCGTTATTTGCTTGTGACCCTAGTCAATATTCTGCTGGTGAGCGAACCCTCATAACCGAAGTTCAAGCTAAAAAGCCCAGAGTACCCACACACGTTATAGCCACAGGCAACGCCCCTATAGTGCGCTTTGTTGGGCATCAAAATATTAATCAAAATGCCCAGTACTACCAGCCCTGGATAACAAAAATTAAGGCTTGGTTAGACGCTGGAAAAACGCCATCGATTTTCTTCCATATGCCTGATAATAAAGACGCCCCTTGGTTAGCAGCAGCGTTTATTAACGACTATAATCTTACCTATCCTGATCAATGTTTACCTACGTTAACCCTACCCCGACACGAAGATCTGGCGACCCAACCGACGAGTCAACAATTGTCGATATTTTAAATACAAAAACGTAGCCTCATATGGTTCGCTGGCACATGAAAAAACAATATTAATCAACCTATTACCTAAACAATACTTTTTCTTGCTTGAACCAATACACACAAAAGCTAAGCAGTAACACTGCTATTAAGGCGGTAGAGCCGAAAATCGCAATGAGTTGGAAATAGTCCATGGTGCCTTTAACCAGCTCTTTCATGGCTAATGCTACATTGGTCAGTGGCACCCAAGCCCATCCGCCTTTTAGTTCCACACCTGGCAGCAACGCCACCATCACAGGGATAACCACAAATATGACTAACGGCCCCATATAGCTCTGTGCTTCTTTAAAACTGCGCGCATAAATAGAAATACTCAATAATATAGAGGCAAAAATAGCCACCAGCGGGATCAGCATTAAGAACATCAAGACAAAATCCAAGATACCAATTTGACTCATAAAATCAGCCACGAATTGCATGGCGAAACCGCGACTTAGCACAATTCCCCAGACCGCCATACTCACAACTGTGATAAGGGCCGTGGTGACCCCTGCGCATGCAATGGTCAGAAATTTTCCTAGCACAATTTTAGTACGATCTATGGGTGAAATAAGCAGCGTTTCGAGGGTACCTCGCTCCTTCTCACCCGCAGCGATGTCTGTAGCTGGAAACATAGCCCCTTGAAAACATAAAATAAATAATAAATAAGGCAGCATACCGCCAATTTTTTCGCCCCAACTTTCTCGCTGATCCGCAGTGCTAATTTGACTCAACACAATCGGTTTTATTAATGCCTGTTGTTGCTTAGATGAAACTCCAAGCGTCGTAAACGCCGCGGTTTGGTATTGAGTAGCATATTTTTGCACAATACTGTTTACTCGGTTATAAACCAAATTTAACCCTGCATCGTTTAGGTATAACGTTATCTCTAATTGGCCGCTCGACAGTACGTTTGATGAATAGTTATCTGGCATCACAACAACAAAATCGACACGGGCATTTTTAATGAGCTGTGCGTAATCATCGTTATCGCCAATAATGATTTGTTCAAATTGCGGGGAGGCCGCTAATTCATCGCTAATCTCAGCAGCATTTTGAGGGTTAACCACCGCATATTTAAGGACTTTGCTTTCCGCTTTCTCAAACGCTTGGGTGGTAAAATAGGCCATTGCCCCGAAAATTAGCGGGAAAATCAATATCGGTAACGCAATCATGAAAAATAACGTTTTTCGGTCCCGAAGTAATTCTCTTATTTCTTTTGAAAAGACTAACCACATATTAAATTCCCTATTTGATGCTGGCTAAAAAGGCATCGTGCAATGAGCCATCGGCTAATTGAGTAAATTGACTCAATGGGCCATCAAATTTACTGACCCCTTGATCAATAACGGTCACGCGGTCGCACAACTCGCGCACTTCATCTAAATGGTGGGTGGAAAATATAACGGGCGTACCTTGTTCTTTCAAACTACGAATAAAATTCAATACCGTCTGTGTTGCCATTATATCAAGACCCGTTGTTGGCTCATCTAAAATAACCACTTCAGGCTTGTGAACAACTGCCCGAGCTATTGCCACCTTTTGCTTCATTCCAGTAGAAAAGTTTTCACTTCGGCGGTCTAAAAAAGTATGCATATCGAGTAAATCGGCGAGCTCCTCGATCCGTGTTGCAATCTGGATTTTTTTCATGCCGTGCAGCTTGGCAAAATATTCAATATTTTCACGTCCCGATAACCGCCCATATAAACCTGTTGAGCCGGACAAAAACCCGATTTTTTTGCGCGCCATAACAGGGTTTTCTAATACATCTGAGCCATTAATGTTGATATGACCACTGTCAGGTTTAAGCGCGGTGGATAACATTCGTAATGTGGTCGTTTTACCCGCTCCGTTAGGACCCAGTAGCCCAAGGACTTCACCTTGCTGACAGGTAAAAGATACCTCAACGACAGAGTGAAAAAAGCGCCCTTTTAAACGCGGATCTTGTCGTTCTTGCTCACTGAGTTTCTTCGGGTTTTCCACGGAAAACTTTTTAGCTAAGCCAACTATTTCGATCATTCCCTTCCCTTTATATGCCTAAAGGCTATTAATGCGTTGGCACTTTACAGTAAGCGTCAATTATCTAATAGCTGTAAAGTATAACAATAACGTTTAAAATCAGAATATTAGTCAATTAAAAATTCAAACTAAATTTCAGACAAGGACACGTTACATGGGCACTCAACTCAACCCGTTATCAGCCTGTATTGGCGTACTTACCCAACCTAGCGCGACCTTTTTCGTATTGAAAAAACAGCATAATTGGTCGTGGTTGGCATTTTTACTGGTCATGGTGGCTGCCATATTGCCTATGTATTACTACTTTCACGTGGTGGATTTTCAATGGTACAAAGAGAGTATCATTGCCAGCCAATTTTCTAATGTGAGCCCCAGTGAACAGCAAAGTGCACGAGGCTTGTTGGAAGCAACTCGGGGTATCATTGGCACCGTAATCACCCCTTTTATTATGATGTTAACACTGGTATCGATCATCGCCGGTTATCTGAATATCACCACAAAAATTGATCCACAAAATATTAATAGCTACGGTGACTGGTTCGGTTTTTCTTGGTGGGTACTAATGCCGTCCTGTGTGGGCGCATTACTTAGTCTAGGGATTTTATTTTTTGCGACAGACGGGCAAATAAGCTTTGATGCAATATCGCCAAGCGCATTATCTTTTATATTTGCCATACCGCCTACCTCTTCTTGGTTTGGGCTGGCAAGCAGTATTAAACTTGAAACGTTTTGGACTATGTACCTGATCTTTATTGGTCTATCACAGTGGGTTGAGCTATCACGGCAACGTGCGATAATCATTGCGTTTACGCCTTGCTTGGTTATTTGGCTAAGTTGGGCATTGTTACTGTTGTTTTAACACGATTAATGGTCGCTAAAAATAACAAGACTCTATAACCGTAAATTTACTTGCTCGGGCGCTTGGGGCGAAAGTATTCCCGATTAAGATAAAACTGCGGCTCTTGATTTAGCTCACTCCAACCAGGCAGGCCCAACAATGGTAATGGAAATAAAGGCTTTGGCTGTTTAAACAATTCAGTGTTTGTGATTGCCGCGCTCAAGCGCTCATCAACCTCAGCGTTTTGCTGTGCGATACTTAACAATGAAAAGCCCTTTTCTACTTCGATGGCTAACCACTTCCCTGTTAACCCTATAAAGGGGTCAAGCAACATTTCATAGTTAGCATGACCAAACATACGCGCGTGAATGGATATCCCCCATGCGCTTCGTGCATTATGCAGCGCTTCATACCATTTATGCTCTGTCAGTAAGCCAGTAACGGATTTACCTTTATCACCCTCAATCAATAACAACACACCACACTCATCGAAGTGCGTAATGTGATTGCGCTGGGGCGTGCGTGGGCTGAGGCCAAACCGTTCAATATCATGCACGTGCAGCTTATTTAGCAGTTTTTTCGTTTTTGGGTATTGCAACCACACTAAACCATTGAACAAATCATGCCAGCTGTTAGCCCTGGTGGGTATTTGTGCATGCTTATTGATAATTTGTTCATAATAATTATCACTGGGGGCAAGCATATCTTGGCACACGAATCCAGGGGTACTTATTTGCGCTATCGACTGTTGTGTCTTCAATAGGTTTAAGCCCTGTGCATTGGGCCAGGTTGGCATATTTGATATTGAAAATTGAGTATCTAGATGCGCTATGGGTTCGCACGACAGTTGCAGTGTAAAGGGTTTATTCCAAGGTAAAGACATAAAAAGACAAACAAAATTCGTTGCTAGTAGGATGATGGGTGGCATTATAACAACTCCATTCCTGCGAGGCCTACTTTTATCGAGTGAGTGGAAATTAATTTTGAGTAAAACCAAACTAGGTGAATATAAAAATGAAAAGAATTCAACTGGCGGCTATTCCACTACTAAGCGCAACGTTGTTTGCCTGTGGCGTGAATAACGACAAAGATAATACATACAATGCACAAAGTGACTTTACGCGTGCGTATCAAAGCATTACTGATGCGACGCTAAAAGCACATACAAAAACACTTTCATCCGATGAATTTGAAGGGCGTTCGCCAACATCAAAAGGCGAAAAAATCACCCTGGATTATTTAATTAGCAATTTTAAACAGATGGGTTATGAACCCGGTAATGGCGACAGCTATTTGCAAGCAGTCAATTTACTTGAGATGACCGCTTCACCTGCTATGACCATGACCATAGGTAATAACACCTTCGAATACAAAAAAGGCATGATCGCATCCACTAAGCGTGAAAAAACGCAGGTAAACGTAAACGATTCCGATGTGATATTCGTTGGTTTTGGCGTCAATGCTCCAGAGTACGACTGGAATGACTACGCTGGGCTCGACGTTAAAGGCAAAACAGTCGTAATTTTGGTTAATGATCCCGGCTTTGAAAATCCTGACAGTGGTAAATTTCAAGGCAAGACCATGACGTATTATGGCCGCTGGACATACAAATACGAGGAAGCCAGTCGCCAAGGTGCAGCTGCAGCAATCATTGTTCACGAAACTGCGCCCGCATCATACGGTTGGTCTGTGGTTGCCAATAGTTGGAGTGGCCCACAATATAGCTTGGTCAGTGAAAATGGTAATGCGGATCGCGTTGCCGTTGAAGGATGGTTATCAAATGATGCAGCTAAAAAAGTATTCGCTGACGCAGGGTTAGACTTCGCCCAAGAAAAAGCTAAAGCGCTTGTGAGTCCATATCACAGCAACTTAAAACAAAAGGCATCTATAACCGTAAATAGCACCATGAAGAAATCTGTTAGCCATAACGTTATCGCCACTTTACCAGGTTCACAGACGCCTGAAGAACATATAATTTACAGTGCTCACTGGGATCACTTAGGTAAAGATGAAAATAAAAAAGGTGACCAGATATATAATGGCGCCCACGATAACGCCACAGGTACCGCCACAGCACTTGCGATTGCCAAAGCATATAAAGAACTAACCATTGCACCAAAACGCTCGGTGACGTTTTTAATTGTTACCGCAGAAGAACAAGGCTTACTAGGCTCTTTGTATTATGCCGAACATCCTATTATTGCCCTTGATAAAACAGTTGCGAATATTAATATGGATGCCATGAACGTACTTGGACGCACAAAAGATGTATCAGTTGTGGGAATGGGTAAGTCAGAACTAGAGACTTATTTAGCCAAAGCCGCTAAACGACAAGACCGCGTGCTAACGCAAGAGTCTCGTCCTGAAGCGGGTTCATATTACCGCTCTGATCATTTTAGTTTCGCGAAACAAGGGGTACCGGCTCTTTATGCAAAAGGTGGAAACACTCCAATCGATGAGAAAACGGCAGATTATAAAAAGCGCACCAAACTATTAATTACAGGGTGTTATCATCAAGTTTGTGATCAATTCCGTGAAAACTGGGATTTTTCAGGTGTGCGGGAAGACAGCCAACTATTGTTTGAAGTGGGTTACGATCTTGCCCAATCATCTGACTGGCCTAAGTGGAACGCTGCGAGTGAGTTTCAGCGTCACTGAGTTTTTTAATTAAAATTTACCATTACGGCCAGCTGATAATTTTATTAATCAGCTGGCCATTTCTCGTCCTTCCCGCACAAATAGGTTGAATTAATGCCAAAAAACGGCACTTAATCTAACTAATAGCCAACAAGTGTAAAAAAATTACAGTTTCCGCTTGCTTTTTTTTCTCATGCTGGCAAATTCAAGGGCGCAAGAAAGTAATAATAAATATAATAACCACCACTTTCCCCAGCACGCATGTTTGGTTTCATTAAAACCAAGCCATTCAGCTATATGAGTTAGTAACAAATAACCAAAAGAGAGAAGCCTTTTTATGTGTGGTATTTTCGGCATTCTGGACATCAAAACTGATGTATCAGAACTTAGAACGCAAGCATTAGAACTTTCCAAACTACTGCGTCATCGCGGTCCTGACTGGTCGGGCGTATGGAATAACGATAATGCCATTTTGTGTCACGAGCGCTTAGCAATCGTTGACGTTGACAAAGGCGCGCAACCACTTATCAGCCGAAATAATAATAGCGTTCTTGCCGTCAATGGTGAGATCTACAACCACAAGGCTCTTGAGCAGAACTTAGCTCAAGCGTACGATTTTAGAACTAAATCTGATTGTGAAGTTATTCTTCCTCTGTATGAACAGCAAGGCGTTGAGTTTATTGACCAACTGCAAGGTATGTTCGCTTTTGTACTTTACGATCAAGCGCAAGACGCTTACTTAATTGCTCGTGACCACATGGGAATTATTCCTTTGTATACCGGTTATGACGAACACGGTAATTTTTACGTCGCATCTGAAATGAAAGCTTTGGTTCCTGTATGTAAAACGGTACAAGAATTTCCTCCAGGGCATTATTTATGGAGCAAAACAGGTGAGCTGAAAAAATACTATCAGCGAGACTGGATGGACTATGAAAACGTTAAAAATAATCCGACTGATTTAAATGATCTTAAAGTTGCATTCGAAAAATCAGTAAAATCGCATTTAATGTCTGACGTGCCTTACGGTGTATTATTATCCGGTGGTTTAGACTCGTCATTAGTCTCCGCTATTGCAGCCAAATATGTGGCTAAACGCGTAGAAGATAACGATGAGTCTGATGCATGGTGGCCTCGACTGCATTCTTTCGCAGTAGGTCTTGAAGGCGCACCTGATTTAATCGCGGCAAAAAAAGTAGCTGAGATGATTGGTACCGTACACCACGAAGTACATTTTACCGTGCAAGAAGGATTAGATGCTATTCGTGACGTAATTTATCATCTTGAAACCTACGATGTAACAACAATTCGTGCGGCAACGCCTATGTACCTAATGAGCCGTAAAATAAAGGCCATGGGTATTAAAATGGTATTGTCTGGTGAAGGTGCTGATGAAATATTTGGTGGTTATCTATATTTCCATAAAGCACCTAATGCGAAAGAATTTCACGAAGAAACGTTACGTAAACTTGAACGCTTACACATGTTTGATTGTGCCCGTGCTAATAAATCTACATCAGCTTGGGGTGTAGAAGCGCGCGTCCCTTTCCTAGATAAAGAATTCTTAGATGTAGCGATGCGCCTAAACCCACAAGACAAAATGTGTCTTGATGGCAAAATGGAAAAATGGATCCTACGTAAAGCCTTTGATAACGGCGAGTACTTACCTGCTGAAGTGTTATGGCGTCAAAAAGAACAATTCAGTGATGGCGTAGGCTACTCGTGGATTGATTCTATTAAAGAGCAAGTAGAGCAAGATGTGACAGATCAACAATTGGCAAGCGCAGCATTCCGCTTCCCAATCAACACCCCTGACACAAAAGAAGGCTACTACTTCCGTACTGTTTTTGAGTCTTTCTTCCCGCAAGAAAGTGCTGCTCATTGTGTACCTGGCGGTAAATCTATCGCTTGTAGCACGGTTGAAGCATTAGAATGGGACGCTAGCTTTAAAGGCAATGCTGACCCATCAGGTCGCGCGATGCGTGATGTGCACAACCAAGCTAGCTAATTTTTAATAGAAATTAAGTCATTATGAAAAAAACCGCGCAAGCGGTTTTTTTATGTCTATAAAATGCGCTTTATTGCGTAATAAATCGTGCCAAAAAGGGAGTTTTCGCTCCCGCTGCAGTTATATTAGGTTGCATCACCGAAGTACATGAGCGCGTTAAAACGTGACAATCTCTTCATTGATAAGATGACCAACGACGGGGCTGTCTTGCGCGTCGACAAATGCGTTATCAATTGCTTGAGAACGACCGCTGGTCACTTTACGATAATTTGGATGAGTATAAATATAAGTCTGTTTAGACTTAAGAGCCTCCAATACACGCTGGGCTAAAACGCCAGCTGGAATGCCTGACTCCACCGCTATCGTCGCAGCATTAGCACCAGCTTGCAGTTTCTTTTTATCTTGTCGGTTCTCTTGCGCCACAGCGTATTTCGTCTGGCGATTACGATGAGATTCGTGAATACGGGTTTTAACAAACGCCGGACATAACGCTGACACATGTATATTGTGTGATTTAAGCTCCACCGCCCAACTTTCAGTCATAGATACAACTGCAGCTTTCGATGCGCAATAAGCGCCTGCGTATGGCATACCTAACATTCCTGCCATCGATGCAACATTAACAATCCAACCGCCCTCACCATGCTCTTTTATAGCCGGAACGCAGGCTTGTGCGCCATATAGCACACCCATAACGTTAACATCCATCACCCAACGCCACGTTTCATGCTCGGTATCTTCAATTTTACCTGGGATCCCGCCCACACCGGCGTTATTAATCACCATATGGATTTTACCGTAGGTATCTTTTGCTCGGGCGACAACGTCTTGCCATTGTTTGTAATCAGTTACGTCTAATTCGCAGGCTAATACGTTCACGCCTTTATCTAACAACGATTGTCTTGAAACGGCCAACGCTTGAATATCGATGTCGCCCATCACGATATTCATACCTTGCTTACCGAGAGCTTCTGCCAGTGCTAAACCAATACCACCTGCCGCACCTGAGATTATCGCCGTTTTACCCATAAATTCGTTTGACATTGTTACCCCTTATTCTGCAAGACTTAACCAACCATATTTGTGTTTGTTAAGTGTGAAAACCAGCCTGCGTGATTTCCTTTAAACTCAGAGTAGATGTGGTTGTGTGTTTTACATACTTTATTTGCTTAATTCATCTGACTTAATGTGGTGAATAGAAATAATGGCCTTTTCACTTCGTCAGGTTTTGTCCGTTAACCTCTTGAATATTCGATACAGCCCCCAACCTTAATGGGTAGCGCATGCTCTCCCAATGGCGAACTCGCCTTTACATTATAAGTTGAACTTTGCGATGTGTTTGTAACAAGATCGCGGTTTATTCATTACATCAATTTCCTATAACAGGAGTATTTTATTCATGTCTCAAGCCAACACTTTTAAAGCCCTACTCGTCGAAGAGCAAGATGATAAGACCTTTACCAAGAGTATTGTTCAGCGCAGTGTCAGTGATTTACCAGATAATGACCTACTGATCCAAGTCCACTATTCGTCGCTAAACTACAAAGATGCGATGTCAGCCAGCGGTAATAAGCGCATTAGTCAGCACTTTCCGCACACGCCAGGAATCGATGCCGCTGGCATTGTGATAAGCGATAAGTCAGGCACATTCTCAGCTGGCCAACATGTATTGGTATTTGGTTACGACTTAGGCATGAATACACCTGGTGGCTTAGGACAAATGATTTCGATACCAGCCACATGGGCGGTAGCTTGCCCTGAAACCCTGACGTTAAAAGAAGCCATGACTTATGGCACAGGGGGATTAACCGCAGCATTGTGTATTCAAAAGCTTGAGAAAATGGGCGCTAAACCCAGCGACGGTCCAGTAGCGGTAACTGGTGCAACAGGCGGTGTAGGCAGTATCAGTATCGCACTACTCAAGCAATTAGGTTATGAGGTTGTGGCATTTTCTGGCAAACCTGAACAATCAGATAAGTTAAAAGAACTAGGTGCTAGCGAAGTATTACACAGAGATGTGATTTTAGAAGTGAAAGACTTACCCATAGGTAAAACAAAATGGGCGCACGGTATTGATACTTTAGGAGGCGATTATTTAACCGGTTTGCTGAAACAGCTAAAAGCCGGAGGAGGTGTTGCTTCAGTAGGCCTTGCTTCGTCACCTGAAATAGCAATGAATGTGATACCTTTTATCACCCGCGGCGTGTCGTTGCTTGGCGTTGATTCAGTCTATATTCCACTTGAAGATAAAAAGCATATTTGGCAGCGCGTAGCAACAGACATGAAACTACCTAATTTGGATAGCTACCAACAAGAGATTTCACTCCCAGAAACCCCCGCTTACCTAGATCGCTTCTTTAAAGGTCAAGTTGTTGGTCGCTACGTAGTCAATGTGCAAGATGCATAAAAATGTAACATCTATCGGAATATATCGTTAGGAAAATAGTAAAAATGGCTCTCTCACTTGAACGTGGGAAGGCCCTTTTTTAGGTACATTTATATATAGTTAACTGATTTTGTAGTTTCTATTTAGGCTATTATTACTGATTCAGTTTTAACACGTCAGGGTCATACCATAATTCTTTACGTTTAAGCGGTGTAGCAGTCGGTAAAAAACTATTTTCCAGCTCGAATATGTGACGATTAGGCATATTTGCTCGGTCTAACTTGCCCTGAAATGTTTGCACAAAAAGTTGCTCGAACGATCCATCTGCGATGGCTATTTCTAACCCTTTCTCAATTAAACTCGCCAATGGGCGACTTTTCTTATTCACAAAGAAATACATAGCCTCAGGGTAACGAATGGCTATCTCCTGCTCGACCATTAAATCAGCATTGTAAGCTGGGTTATCAATCTCATCCCATACTTCAACTACCGAGCGGGGGAAAAAATCTCCCTGCGCACGGCGTAATAAATTAAAGAGATTACCATATGCATTATCTACCGTAACATTGAATCCATTAGCTTGAAGGATTTTGGTATCGGGCCAATCACGCCCTTGAATGGGAATAAGTTTTATTAAATGCTCGAGCTTTTGTACGTATTTAAATCGCGCAGGCATATCATCTCTGATCAACAGTAAACGCCAACCAATCAAGCCTTTATATATAGGAATACGTATGGGCAGCAACTGTTGCTCCCGCTGTTTATCCGTCACGCTCCACACCACATTTACATCGCGACTGTCCATCAAACGTTTGAGTGCTTTATTTTGCAACATAATGCGCTCAGATGGTTTAAGTGAGTACCGTACACCCGTTTTTTCAAGCGCTAGCGCCAATAATTTCACCGGATAAATTGACCGCTGATCCGATTCAGACATTGCCCTAGGATAGGTAAGTCGCCATGTGGCTGCCTGTCCGGTAAACGTGACCAACAAGGCAAGCCCAAATATTAATTTAACCAATGCTATCTCGCTCATTATTACTAGAGAAAAATTGAAATATCGATTCTTGATCGTCATCCACTACGGCCACAATGATTTTTAAGCTACCATCAGCAACCTCTTGCAAAGTATAAGAAGTCGCGCAGACTGAAACGACTTGATCATCAGCATCTAATAATTGCCAACGCATTTTAAGAAAATGCAGTGTGTCAGACAAGCGTATTGCCTGCGTTAAATTAGGCAAATGCCTGACTATATTAGCTGCGCGCAAACGCTTAAGCATGACTTGACATGATTTTGCTAAGTCATCTCCCTGCATAAAGACATATTTATCGTGATCATTTATCACAACCGTCGGCAATAGACAGAAGTTGATTAAACGCTCAACATCATGCCGATCAAGCGCATGGGCATAATCCATTAAAAATTTCATCGCGTCTCGTTGCATAAAAAACCCAATTATTCGATTCCAATAAATTTGTGTGTTTGTAAAGATAAACGCCAATTTCTGGCTATACAGGTTTTAATGCACAATTCAGTTGCTCGTTTTTGCATACTGATAGGTTGAAGATAGATCAACGGTTTAGGAGTATCAGCTCCCTCCAGTAACAAAAGCACCTCGTCCAATTCCTCAATATGCTTCTGCATGGCCACTGGATGCTTGATTTCATTTGCCCTTAGCAATGCACTTTTTAACACATCGCGCTTACCCGGCATATTAACTTTCGGTGAGACGGTTATCCAAGTATCTTTATGGGTCAAAATTTCATAGGTACCGCTGGTTTCGACCTGAACACTGTAACCATTCTCTAATAAGACCGTTGAAAGTGCCGTCAAGTCATACATACAGGGCTCTCCTCCAGTCAAAATAATATTGTTAGCGGTATACCCATGGGATTTAAATAACGCTAATAATTGTTCAGGCGTATGCGCAAACCACTGCTCGGTATCTTCGTTTTGCGCCATGACTTCGGTTACTTCAACTTTGAGATCTTCATTGACTGTCCATGTGTGTTTAGTATCACACCAAGGGCAGCCAACAGGGCAACCTTGCAAGCGAATAAAGATAGACGGTACACCTGTATGGGCGCCCTCCCCCTGAAGAGATTCAAAAACCTCGTTAATCTTGTATGTATTCAACAGCTTTCCTGTGGTTTAACTAAGGGTTATCTGGGATTTTCAGACCGAATGGCTTAACATTAGCATCTAGAAACTGTCGATTATAGAGAAGCTGAACAAATGGTACAAAAGGTGGTAGTAATTTTTTCTGGTGGCATGGACTCCTTCACCGTTCTAAACATGGCAGTTAATGATGGATACGAAGTATATGCCTTGTCCTTTGATTACGGTCAACGCCACAGCAAAGAACTGGATTACGCAAGTCGTGCCTGTCAGAACTTGGGAGTATCTCATAAGATTATCGATATATCGGCGATAAATGAGTTAATAGGTGGGTCATCATTAACGTCAGATATCGACATTCCTGAAGGGCATTACGCAGAAGAAAGTATGAAGCAAACTGTGGTTCCCAACCGCAATATGATTTTGCTGTCGATGGCAGTGGGTTATGCCGTGTCTTTAGACGCCACTAAGGTGTTTTACGGTGCACACTCGGGCGACCATGCTATTTACCCTGACTGTCGCCCAGAATTCGTTGAACGTATGAATGATGTATGCGCGATCGCCAATTACGAAAAGGTTGAAATAATCTCACCGTTTTTATACCAAAGTAAAATCGATATTTTAACCGCTGGACTGAATATGGGACTCGATTACAATTTAACTTGGACCTGCTACAACGGCCGTGAAAAAGCATGTGGAAAGTGCGGAGCTTGCCAAGAGAGATTAGAGGCATTTGAGCAAAATAACACGCAAGATCCGCTCAGCTACGAATAACGTTTCAGTTATTTTATTACGCCCTCACTTGGCTTAACTAAGAGTGTGGGCGACACACCCTATTTTCCTATTCACGCTTTTGCTTAAACTAGTATCCAGCTAATCCAATAAAATCGATTGCAATAATTAATCAAAGACTACTTTTCAGTTTGTTGAATAAAGTAGGCGATTTCCTTAATAAGATGACGTAACACAGGATTTAACCGAGTATTCTTACCGTTCATCACAAATAGCTCATGGCTAAACTCAAATTGGCGATTCTTGATGCTGACTAAGCCCAAATCTTTACCTTGGTGTTCAAGCATATAATCAGGTAATAACCCCAAATATTCACCGGTCATAATCGCCGACAAACACCCGTCATAAGAATCTGAAAAAGTTTGGATCGACAACCTACGCTCACCGTCTATATAGTTACTAGAAGACAAACCGGATATACCGATAGCCGGATAATCATCGATACGTATATTATCCGGAATGCCATCCGTATATTTGGCCAAAGCATGGGTTGGTGAACAATACAGACGGCCTCGGCATTTGACATTGATTGGGTGAAATGTCACCGATTCTGGTTTCACCATATCATAGGTGGACAACACCAAATGGCACTCACCTGATAAAGCGACGTGTTCCACTTCGTTATATAAACGGGTTTGAATATTAACGTGAATATCATTGAATTTATTCATCGTACTTTTAACCGCCTTGCTCACTGCAAGGTGATAATTAAGTGGCAAACCAGCCATCATTACAAGGGTAATATTCCCTGAATAGTCGTCGTGTAAGCTTTTTAAGTTGAATACAAAGTTGTCAAATGAGTTAAAGATACGCTTGGTTTCTTGAAACACTACCTCGCCTTCCTTACTCATTTGGAATCCTCCTCGTCCTCGGTGACATAACACCAAGTCTAATCGGTCTTCTAACTTTTTAATGGCGGCACTGATATTAGGACGTTGCATACGCAACACAGATTCAGCAGCAGTGAAACCGTTGCAAGATGCAACGGCGTAAAACACGCGAAGAAGTTTGATATCTGATTCTTGCAGACGATTAATCATGGTTAGCACCGCTTTTAGGTATAGTTATTGATACTTAAGCGTATAATAGGCAAGGCCAAATGTGATTACAATGTAAATATCGCTAAAATGGCTGCTAACCATCACGAAAAATCATTGAAGATTGATTAACGTCGCCAAAATAACATTTATTTCCCCGCATAAATTGGTGCTGTTTCACATTATTATGACGGTAAAAGCATGTATCAGGATATATCTACCAACTTTTGGCGCAGCATTTCGACTTCATCTCGCATCGATGCAGCTTGTTCAAACTCTAAGTCTTTAGCTAGTTGGAACATTTTCTTTTCAAGCTCGGCGATATTTTTCATCAACTCCGGCACAGTTAAGCCGTTGTACTTCTTACCTGATTCCGCGACCTTGCGCAGCAGAACCTTACCTTGTCCACCACCCTCGCCTACATCCATAATGTCGGTGATCGGCTTATTCAGTTGAGTAGGCACAATATTATGCTTTTTATTATGCTCTCGCTGTTTTTCACGTCGTCTATCGGTTTCATCAATGGCCCGTTGCATTGATCCAGTAATACGATCGGCATATAGGATCGCGCGACCATTTATGTGTCGAGCTGCACGCCCCATGGTTTGAATTAAAGAACGGTCAGAGCGCAAGAATCCTTCTTTATCAGCATCAAGAATCGCTACAAGAGAGACCTCTGGCATGTCCAAGCCCTCTCTAAGTAAGTTAATACCAACCAAGACATCGAATTTACCTAAGCGCAGATCCCGAATAATTTCAATACGTTCAACGGTATCGATATCCGAATGTAGATAGCGCGCTTTGACATTATGTTCATCTAAATATTCGCTTAAATCTTCGGACATACGCTTGGTTAACGTCGTAACCAATACGCGCTCATTGAGTGCGACACATTTCTCAATTTCCGACAATAAGTCATCAACCTGCGTTCCAACCGGACGGATCTCGATTTCTGGATCAATCAAGCCGGTTGGGCGAACAACTTGTTCAACGATATCGTCCGGTGTTTTTGCCAACTCATACTTGCCCGGTGTAGCTGATACATAAATAGTTTGCGGGGCAATCTGTTCAAACTCTTCAAACTTCAATGGTCGATTGTCAAGAGCGGAAGGAAGTCTAAAACCATACTCAACCAATGTCTCTTTACGCGAACGGTCCCCTTTATACATAGCGCCAATTTGTGAAACCGTTACATGAGACTCATCGATAAACAGTAAGCCATCTGAGGGAAAGTAATCAATTAGCGTCGGAGGCGGATCACCAGGTGTTCTACCCGATAAATAACGGGAATAGTTTTCGATACCCGAGCAATATCCTAATTCTTGCATCATTTCCATATCAAATTGACAACGCTGACTGAGTCGCTGCTCTTCAACCAATTTATTAACAGACAACAATTGCGCTTTTCGTTCTTTCAGTTCGACTTTTATATGTTCAATAGCATCGACAATCTTTTCCCGTGGCGTCACGTAGTGGGTTTTTGGAAAGATAGTCGCTCGAGTCACCGTTTTTTCCACGGCCCCAGTTAATGGATCGAATATACTGATACGCTCAACTTCTTCATCGAATAACTCTACACGTATTGCTTCACGTTCAGAATCTGCCGGAAAAATATCAATCACATCGCCCCGTACCCTAAAGGTACCTCTCTCAAAGGCAATATCATTACGGCTATATTGGATTTCGGCTAAACGACGCAGGATATCACGCTGGTTCATGATGTCGCCTTGGCGAAAATGCAGTAACATTTTCATATACGAATCCGGATCACCTAAACCGTATATCGCTGATACGCTAGAAACAATTATGACATCCCGACGCTCCATTAACGATTTAGTCGCCGACAAACGCATTTGTTCTATATGCGCATTAATCGAGGCATCTTTTTCGATAAAGGTATCACTAGATGGCACATAGGCCTCAGGTTGGTAGTAGTCATAATATGACACGAAATATTCTACCGCATTATTAGGAAAGAACTCCTTCATCTCTCCGTATAACTGAGCTGCCAACGTCTTATTATGGGCTAATATTAAAGTGGGTCTTTGCACTTCACTAATAATATTGGCCATAGTAAAGGTTTTCCCTGACCCGGTTACCCCAAGTAAGGTTTGAGCGGCAAGACCACTCTCAAGTCCCTCGACTAGCGCCTTAATGGCTTTAGGTTGATCCCCTGCCGGTGAATAGGAAGACGTAAGTTGAAACGGACGAGCCATTGATTACCCTTTTATTGAAAATAGAAACGAAATTACCCAGAGATGCGTTTAGCAATTGTCCGGCTAAACCAGATATATGCTACCGCAGCGGTGAGCACATTAGCCACAATACCCGCAAAAAACATACCTTTGAGGTCAAATAGGTAGCTACCTAGATAGGATATGGGCACAAAAAATACAAACAACCGTAAAACACTCATCAGTAGCGCAGACATTGGCAAATGCATCGCATTAAATGATGAGTTAGTCAAAATCACGATCCCTTGTACGCCATAGCCTAGAGGAACGATCATCAAATAGGCTTGAATAAGATTGATAACCTCTGGCTCTGTGGAGAATAAACGCGCCAGCACACCAGACAACATATAAATCACAACAAATACCAGCAATTGCCAAACCACCACAAAACGTACGCATATTTGATATGCTTTTGACACTCGCAATAAGTTATTAGCCCCATAATTTTGACTAATAAAAGGCGGCAACGACATAGACAAGGCTAAAATAACGATGCTGGCTATCGACTCTAAACGGCCACCCACCCCCCATGCCGCGACTGCACCAGGGCCATACCCGGCAACAACTGCCGTTAAAATTCCACCCGCTATAGGCGTCAGCATATTTGCACCTGCGGCGGGTAAGCCAATCTTTAGTATACCGCCAATGGTACGCCGTAGTTCTTTCAACTTTAATAGACGAGGCAAGATAAGTTGACGTTTGTAGGCTAGTAAATACAAGATGTATATTAGCCCTAATGCCCACGCAATAAGTGTGGCTAGAGCCGCCCCTTGCATCCCCATTGCTGGAATAGGCCCCCAGCCGAATATAAGGATAGGATCTAGGATTACATTTATGAGACCCCCACTTGCCATAATGTAGCTAGGGGTTTTTGTATCGCCTGACGCACGTAAAATACTGTTACCTACCATCGGCATCGCCAAAAATACACCAGCGGCGTACCAGACCACCATATACTCACGAATATGCACTAATAGCCCATCAGTTGCCCCGAGTAAGATGAAAATAGGATCGATAGTTAACAAGCCAACCAAGGCTAGTATAACAGCCAATACAAATGCCAACATTAATGCACCTGTACCAGATTCTTTAGCTTGATCATGGCTATTGCTGCCAAGAAAACGTGCGATTACCGCTGACGTACCTATCCCTAAACCAATATGCAGACTAATTAAAGTAAAAGTAACAGGAAAGGTAAAACTAATAGCTGCTAACTCTTGTGTGCCCAACAAGCCGATAAAAAAGGTATCTACTAATCCAAAGGACATCATCATGACCATGCCTATCAACATAGGAATCGTCATGCTTTTTATTGTTTTACCGATGGGGCTGTTTAACAGGTCGCGGCGCTCTGTTGATGCAGATTTTTGACTCACATTGGGGTTCCCTAAATAACTAGCCGACCATAGTAAGCCAACAAATTACATAAGACTAACGGAAAGCTGTTTCAAAATACGTGCTTGGCTTAGATTGATTTTCATAAAAAATATTCGCTTTGGCGATTCAAGTAAACAGTAATAGGACATGGGTAGATCAATATGTATGCAATTAGTGACGAAAAATAAGCACCCCCTCCATACTCATTATTCTTTTGCGGAGAGATTGATCACTTTCCTGTTACTTTTCGGACAAAAACGGTAGACATAAATTTAGTAATTTCAAGCACTATTTTTATAAAATTAAATTTGCTAATGAAAACAACACACAAGATAAAAACAAGCTGGGTGAAAATCACCCAAGCTAACCTACAAAAGCGCCATATATAGTATAACATCATGATTTATATAGATAAAAATAGAAAAACAAAAGTTTTTCTTAAATCGTATTGACATCGAATCTACTAGGCTTGCGAGAAGCATTGCGAATTCATGCACATAGTTATCCACAGATATAGTGGATAACTATCCCCGCCTCAACAAATCCGTGAACTTGAATGAATAATGCCAGATCACTTGGTAAGTCATCACTAACCTCTTGCAGTCATACGCTAGGTTACACTTTTATTAATTACTGATTATACATACAGTAATCAACAACATTTAAATAACCATTAGTTATATAGGAACCAATTATTGCTCTTTTTCCTATTAGTAAATTTTCTTACATTGATTATCCATATTGGCAGGTGACAGTAATAAGCTGATGATCGCCACCCATTTCGTTTAATCTATTAGCCGAACCACTACCTTCTTACGGCTAATGCTAATTACGTTTAACAAAACGAACAACTCTTGAGCGATTTTGCCGAGTGATTGTACGAATAAAAATCAATTGTGAAATAATCCCGAAAAAAGCTAAAAATAGTTGTAATCGGTGTTGACACCAGACGGTATGCTCATTAATATTCGCCCCCGTTGAAAGGGCCTCACAGGCACTGACTTAATAAGGCAATGTTTTGCTAAAGTTCTTTCAACTAGCGTTAAACGATTCCCCCTTAGCTCAGTTGGTTAGAGCGACGGACTGTTAATCCGCAGGTCCCCCGTTCGAATCGGGGAGGGGGAGCCAACGTTTACAAGGCATATGCATTGTTAACAAGGCTCGGTAGTTTTCGATTCGAAGCGTTATTTATGTCTTAAGGCATAAAGTTTGATATTTGATTCCCCCTTAGCTCAGTTGGTTAGAGCGACGGACTGTTAATCCGCAGGTCCCCCGTTCGAATCGGGGAGGGGGAGCCAATCAGGCTCAATTCTCATATTTCTCTTCGTTATAAAATCCTCAAAACTTTTGCATATCAAGTTGTTAATCAGTTCGATTACTTAGATAATACCGCGCAGTTTATCGAAGATGTATCTGTCACACTTCGTTCATACTCAATTTTGGCGAAATGATTGCCGTTATTTTATCCATATTCATCAACGGGAGTAATTTGTTTACGGGGTGGTTAGGGTGTATTTTGCCTTATATATGTAAGGCTTAAGGCATTTTCGGTAATCATCAGCTCTCGCATTCACTTTGCATAACAACGAACAGGTTTTAAGATTTTGATTTTTGTACTAGGTTGCAAACAATATGACTGAGTTTTTACTGCTATTAGTCGGCACGGTGCTTGTCAATAACTTTGTATTGGTTCAGTTCCTCGGCCTTTGTCCATTTATGGGTGTATCAGGGAAGCTTGAAACAGCTATCGGTATGTCGATGGCCACGACCTTTGTTCTCACATTAGCTTCTCTTTCCAGTTATCTCGTTGAACACTACATATTATTGCCATTGGGAATTGAATACCTTCGCACATTAAGTTTTATTCTGGTAATAGCTGTAGTGGTTCAGTTTACCGAAATGGTCGTTCATAAAACGAGTCCAACACTGTATCGATTACTGGGTATTTTCTTACCTCTAATCACGACAAACTGTGCCGTACTCGGTGTCGCCTTATTAAACATAAATCATGACCATAACTTTATTGAGTCAGTTATCTATGGATTCGGTGCAGCAGTTGGTTTTTCACTCGTGTTAATTTTGTTTGCCGCTATGCGCGAGCGTTTAGCCGTTGCCGATGTGCCTGCCCCATTCAAAGGTGCATCAATTAGTATGATTACTGCTGGCTTGATGTCCTTGGCGTTTTTAGGCTTTACTGGCTTGGTGAAGTTTTAATGACGTTGTTTTGGACTATTCTTACTGCACTTATAGCTATTGGCCTGCTTGCCCTAGTCTTTGGCTCAATATTGGGGTTCGCGTCGGTTCGTTTCAAAGTAGAAAGCGATCCTCTGGTCGACCAGATCGATGAGTTGCTCCCGCAAACACAATGCGGTCAATGTGGCTATCCGGGTTGCAAGCCATACGCACAAGCGATAGCCGATGGCGACGATATCAATAAGTGTCCACCGGGTGGTGACGCAACTATAAAACGCCTTGCGGATTTAATGGGAGTTGAAGCAACCTCTTTAGATGCCGCTCACGGTACTGAAGACATAAAGAAAGTTGCCTTTATACGCGAAGATGAATGTATTGGCTGTACTAAGTGCATTCAAGCCTGCCCAGTAGATGCGATTTTAGGCGCAGCTAAACAAATGCACACGGTATTGAGCGATGAGTGTACCGGTTGTGATTTGTGTGTCGACCCCTGCCCTGTTGACTGTATTGATATGATCCCTACACAAACCACGGCTTCTTCGTGGCGCTGGAACATTGACAGTATCCCCGTTAAGCAGGTGAGCTAATGAATCGAGTGTTAATTCCTTCTTTCGATGAAATTGTAAAGCACGTTGAGCGTAATAAACTGTGGGACTTCCCCGGTGGCATATTCCCAGCCCAACAAAAAGAACTATCGAATCATCAACCAATAGAAAGCATGACGCTTCCCGAGCGTTTGTATATTCCGCTGAAGCAGCATATTGGTGTTGAAGGCCAATTGCTCGTCGGCCCAGGAGAATACGTTTTAAAAGGTCAACCACTTACTCGCAGCGCAAACCCGTTTGCGGTTCCGGTTCATGCGTCAACATCAGGCACGGTGATAAGTGTTGGGCCTCATGTATCTGCACATCCTTCTGCGTTGCCTGAGCAAACGTTAGTTATCGAACCCGATACTCTCGATAAATGGATAGCTCTTACCCCATTAAAAGACTATCAATCATTGCCGAAGGTTGCAGTGCTTGAAGCGATTTGCAATGCTGGCGTGTCTGGTATGGGCGGCGCAGGGTTTCCTACGCATATAAAAGCATCACCGAAAAAAGACGTCGAATTTATTATTATAAACGGTGTTGAGTGCGAGCCTTATATCACAGCCGATGATCGTTTGATGCGAGAGCATGCATGGCAAATTCGCCAAGGCATAGACGTGTTATGTCATCTGCTGTCTCCTAAACAAGTATATATTGCCATAGAAGACAACAAGCCAGAGGCGATAGAAGCCATGCGAGTGGCTTGTCAACAGAGTGAGCAGTATAAGGTAGTGCCCATTGCCACTAAATATCCCGCTGGCGGTGAAAAACAGCTTATTCAAGTATTAACTAATCGAGAAGTGCCCAAGCAAGGTTTGCCAATTGATGTGGGCGTGATAATGCACAACGTCGGAACGTGTTACGCCATTGCAGACGCAGTATTTTCAGGCAAACCTTTGATACAGCGCGTGGTTACTGTCACTGGCAAAGCGGTAAGTACACCAAAAAATGTATGGGCATTGATAGGCGCGCCCGTTGCACATTTATTGGCGTCAGCCGGTTATTTAGTAGATAAGCAATCACAAAAGCAGATAATCATGGGCGGTCCTATGATGGGCTTTACCTTAGCAAGTGATCAAGTACCCGTAGTTAAAATAACCAATTGTCTGTTATTACCTACCAAAGATGAAATAGCAGAGCCAGAAGCGGAGCAACCATGCATTCGATGCAGTGCTTGCGCTGATGCGTGTCCAGTATCTTTATTGCCCCAGCAACTTTTTTGGCATAGTAAGGCAAAAGAGTTAGATAAAGCCCAAGATTATAATTTATTTGATTGTATTGAATGCGGTGCCTGTGCGTACGTATGTCCAAGCGATATACCACTTGTGCACTATTACCGTGTGACCAAAGCTGAAATCAGGCTTGAACAAGAAGAAAAACAAAAATCAGATAAAGCCAGAGAACGTTTTGAAAGTCGCGCCGCTCGCTTAGTAAGAGAACAAGAAGCAAGAGACGAAAAACACCGTAAAGCGGCAGAAGCGCGTCAATCAGCGATGCAAAACAAAGGCAATGACGCTGGAGATAAAATCGCTGCTGCATTAGCCAGAGCGAAAGCCAAAAAAGCTCAGCAAGCCGAGTATAATGCCAACGAGCCAACATCTATAGCGCCGTCAGTTCAAACAAATCAAGACACGCCAATCCAATCTTCAGGTACATCCAAAGATGATCGAGTAGCTGCGGCCATTGCGCGCGCAAAAGCAAAGAAAGCCCAGAAAATAAATAATATTGAGGCCAACACAGATTCAGTTGCCATTACTGATACCCCGATTTCAGCTTCGGCAAACGAAGCGCTAGTCGAAACACAAGCTGAACCCTCTGAAACAGCCGGTAACTCAAAAGATTCCCGTGTTGCTGCAGCCATAGCGAGAGCCAAAGAGAAAAAAGCACAAAGATTAGCGCAGGCAGAATTGGTTCCCCTTGAGCCGAAACTCGATCAGGACCAAATTACGCCCTCTGATCCTCCCAAAGAATCATCTGCCCCGGGTAAATCTAAAGATGAACGCGTTGCTGCTGCTATCGCTCGAGCAAAGGCAAAAAAGGCCGAAAAATTAGTCACGGAAAATCCTGTGGAACCACAGATTACAATGGACGAAAAACCCGTTGCGGAACAACAAATCTTGGTAGCGTCCCAACTCAACCCTGAAATGAATTCGACTTCTCAAAGCCAAGCTAATGACAGTTTGCAAAGTGAGGCCTCAGCGAAAAATCAGCGCATTGCTGCTATTGTGGCTAAAGCAAAAGCCAAAAAAGCACAACAAGTAGAGCAAAATAAAGTCCAAGCTGAGGTGTCTTCATACGATTTCCCTGACACATTGACGTTAACAGAAAGCAAAATTGAAGAGCCTGCAAAAAGCGTATCTAAAACCCCAGTACCCGATGATGAAACGTTAACCGAACAACTTGATCCTGCGGATCAGAAAAAAGCCCGTATCGCTGCTGCTGTAGCAAAGGCAAAAGCTAAAAAATTAACCAAAGAGGCAGCCAGCGACGTATTACCTAACAAGGGTGAAGTGCAAAATACCAATGAAGTACCCGCGCCATTACCTAATCAGTCTGTAACGTCAACTATCAATCAAGAGACGCAACTATCGGAAGCTGAAGAAGCTTTAGACGAGAAGAAGCGTCGTATCGCCGTTGCGGTTGCCAAAGCAAAAGCCAAGAAAGCGGCTCAATTGAAATCATCAGAAGATTAAAACCTGTATATGAATTATAAACTCGCGAGCTCTCCCCATCAGCATGTTAAACGTAACACTGGTCAAGTCATGCGTATGGTTATCTATGCCTTGATCCCAGGAATATTATTACAAACCTGGTTTTTCGGCTTTGGTGTGCTCGTGCAAATAGCCTTGGCTGTTGTCACCGCTTTGATCACAGAAGCCAGTATTTTAGAATTGCGTAAACGAGACTTCGAACGTGCTATTAAGGATTACAGCGCTATATTAACAGCCATTTTATTGGCAATTAGTATCCCCCCCTTTGCCCCATGGTGGGTAGTTGTAATCGGTACCTTCTTCGCCATTGCCATGGTCAAACAACTATACGGTGGTTTGGGCTTTAACGTATTTAATCCTGCTATGGCCGCTTACGTTATGTTACTGGTGTCTTTTCCAGTACAAATGACTCAATGGTTACCGGTGCAGAGTTTAACCATGCATCAATCTAGTATCGTCGATGCTATTTACGCCGTAGTGACAGGTTTTACTGCTGATGGATTTAGCCTCGCCCAATTACAAAATGCCGTTGACGGTCATACTATGGCCACGCCATTAGATGCCATCAAAACAGGTCTTGCCCAAGGATTAACCTATGAAGAGGGTTTGCAGTCGAGTATTTTCGACGGCAGTTTAGGTATAGGCTGGTCTTGGGTTAGCATGGGTTACTTGGTTGGCGGCTTGTATCTTATACGCGCGCGAATTATTAACTGGCACATTCCAGGAGGCATGCTGGCTGCGATGGTTATCTGTGCAGGTGTGATGTTTTTAGTCGATGGTGATCGCTATGCGTCTCCCCTATTTCATCTATTCAACGGTAGTCTAATACTTGGCGCATTTTTCATTGCAACCGACCCAGTATCTGCATCAACAACCAATAAAGGCCGTATTATTTTCGGTGCTGCTATTGGTTTTTGGGTATACGTTATTCGCACGTGGGGCGGCTACCCTGACGCCATAGCGTTCGCTGTTTTAATTATGAACATGGCGGTACCCCTAATCGATTATTACACCCGACCGCGTACTTACGGACATCAAAAAGATGCTAAAGGAGAGCGCAGATGAAATTCGTTATCGCTAAAAATGGTCTGATATTAAGTTTATTCGCGGTAATCACCAGTGGCCTTATCGCGCTTACCTATTTCGGTACACAAGAAAAAATTGAACACCAGCATCAACTAACCTTACTTAAGATCCTAGATGAACTTGTTCCTAGAAATAGTTATACCAATGAAATGCAGCGAGATTGTGTGTTGGTAACGTCAGTTGATTATTTGGGCTCGAAAACTGCGCATCATATTTACCGCGCCACTAAAGACGATCTGCCGGTAGCAGCTGTTATCGAAACCACTGCGCCCAATGGATACAGTGGGCGCATTGAGTTAGTTGTGGGTATAAAAGACCAGTCGACCGTGACAGGTGTACGCGTGCTAAATCATAAAGAAACACCCGGCCTAGGTGATAAAATTGATCTGCGGATAAGTGATTGGGTTCTGGGTTTTACCGATCAGACACTGACCACTGAAAATGCAAAAAATTGGTCGGTAAAAAAAGACGGTGGTCAATTTGATCAATTTACTGGGGCGACAATCACACCAAGAGCAGTTGTTGGTGCTGTAAAGCGAGCCGTCGAGTATTATCAATTGAATTATGACGCAATTTTTTCTGCGAGTAACGAATGTCGCAGTCAATCAGCGATACAAGGGTGATCCCGTATGAATGAATTTAAACAACTAAGCTGGCAAGGTCTATGGAAAAATAATCCTGCTTTGGTGCAATTGCTCGGGTTATGTCCACTATTAGCCGTTACCGCCACCATCACTAATGGGCTCGGCTTAGGGTTAGCAACGACATTGGTATTAATTGGCTCCAATGCGACGGTATCAATTATTCGCAATGTTGTACCCAATGAAATCCGTATTCCTATTTTTGTTATGATAATTGCGGCGTTCGTAACGGTCGTACAATTACTAATGAATGCCTATACCTTCGAGTTGTATCAGGCACTAGGGATATTTATTCCATTGATCGTAACGAATTGCGCGATAATCGGTCGAGCGGAGGCCTATGCATCGAAAAACCCGGTAGTATATGCTGCCTTCGACGGATTAATGATGGGCTTAGGCTTTACAGCAGTACTGGTTTTACTCGGCGCAATGCGCGAACTTCTCGGCTACGGCACTTTGTTTGCTGGTGCTAACTTATTATTAGGCGACTGGGCCAGTAGTCTGAAAATCACCGTATTCACAACCGACTCTCCCTTCTTGCTAGCTATTTTACCACCAGGGGCATTTTTAGGAATGGGCTTAATTATTGCGGTAAAAAACGTGCTGGATAAACGTTTTGCAAACATGTTTGCGGCCAAACAAGAGGCAAAAGTCGTACAACGCGCTCGCGTCACAGCTGAAACATAGCGTTCATATCTAATAGGAAGACACTTCGATGAATCAACAAAAACGCATTGAGATGTTAACGCGTTGGCGTGATGCTAACCCACACCCGACCACAGAGTTAAACTTTACCAGTCCATTTGAATTATTGATTGCCGTGTTGTTATCTGCCCAAGCCACCGATGTAAGTGTGAATAAGGCCATGGCAAAAATGTTTCCCGTTGCTAATACACCTGAAAGTGTTTACGCCCTAGGCGTCGATGGTGTGAAAGAATTTATCAAAACCATTGGTTTGTTCAATACCAAAGCCGTCAATGTTATAAAAACATGTAAAATACTGATAGATCAACATAATTCAGAAATACCAGAGAACCGCGCGGCCCTAGAAGCCTTGCCGGGCGTGGGGCGAAAAACAGCTAACGTTGTGCTTAACACTGCATTTGGCTGGCCGACGATTGCCGTCGACACCCACATTGATCGGGTGAGTAACCGGACCAAATTTGCGGTAGGTAAAAATGTTGATTTGGTCGAGAAAAAACTGCTTAAGGTGGTCCCTGCCGAGTTTAAAGTAGACGTACACCACTGGCTTATTTTACATGGACGCTATACCTGTATTGCCCGCAAACCTCGTTGTGGCTCATGCATAGTAGAAGACTTATGCGAATTCAAAGATAAAGTAGACGAATAAACAGTTAATCAGACATAGCTTAGGAGCAAAAAAATGGACGGGACTAAACGTGCAAACGTGAAAATTGGAGCAGAAGTTTCTGTTGTATTAAAGGAGCATCAACGCACCAACACCTTAACTCAAGGGGTGGTTGAAAAACTTCTGACCAATTCGCCAAATCATCCCCATGGCATCAAAGTACGGCTCGAAGATGGTCAAGTAGGCCGCGTAAAAGTAATTCATCCTTAAACCTCATTTCAATAAATTATATCAAACGTGAATGCTGTCGGCACAAATGCCAAGGACCAGACTGATCTTTACAAGGACTAGCTAAAAATATGTTGGAGTTGTTCTCGTATTCACTCAATTACACCACTCTCAGTCTACTTTTTTTAACGGCATTTTTGATTGGTATGGCTAAAACTGGGGTCAGTGGCGTATCCATGTTTACGGTTCCAGTGATGGCGATTATTTTTGGTGGGAAAGAATCTTCAGGGCTGATGTTGCCTTTGCTGATCATGGCGGATTTATTCGCCGTAAAGTATTACCATCGCCATGCAAATTGGTCATATTTATTAAAACTATTTCCATCGGCAGCAGTCGGAGTGGTTATCGCAACTGTGGTCGGAAATTATATCGACGATCAACTGTTTAGATTGATCATGGGGATCATCATTTTTATCAGTTTGGGGATCATGTTGTGGATGGAAACGGCCAATAAAGAAAATGTTCCAGATTACTTGTGGTTCGCCATATTGATGGGGTTACTCGGTGGTTTTACCACCATGATAGGTAACCTTGCAGGAGCGGTAATGGCACTTTACTTACTCAGTATGCGACTTCCAAAAAATGAATATATCGGCACAGGCGCGTGGTTTTTTCTAGCGATTAATCTATTTAAAGTGCCATTTCATATTTTTAGTTGGCATACCATCTCACTCAATTCGTTTATGTTAAACCTGATAAGTCTGCCTTTTATTGCTCTCGGTGCTTACGCTGGTGTGAAAATCGTCAAACGAATTCCTGACAAGCAATACCGCTGGTTGGTATTAGCGGTAACAGGAGTCGCTGCAGTATTGATGGTGGTTTGATGCACTTGTATTAGACGTTTGACTATGTGCATGCTCAATATGCTAAAATGCTGAGGTCATTTCGACAATCAATTTTCAACTAATTCAATGAAATGAGGACGACCTCATCCCTCGCCTTTTATCTGGGACGACCCAACTTAAAATTGGTAGGTGTAAAATGAACTGGGTTATTCTTTTAATCGCGGGCTTATTTGAAGTTGTGTGGGCGATTGGTCTTAAATACAGCGATGGTTTCAGTAGGTTTTGGCCGTCTTTATTTACCTTAATTGCCATGGCTATTAGTTTTGGTCTGTTGAGTGTCGCCATGAAAACACTTCCCGCTGGTACTGCTTATGCTGTCTGGGTTGTAGTTGGGCTCATCGGCACGGCTATCCTAGGTATGATTTTGTTCAATGAGCCAGTAACGGTACTACGGATATTAAGCCTATTGACCATTACGTTAGGTGTGATTGGCTTAAAATTAAGTAGTTAGTTGCGTCCATTCAATAACTGCTGTTACCTCGTTGTTCGGTAGCAGCACATCCCTACCTATTTATTACATCGCTAATGCTCAATGCTTTGTTACTCTTTGTCATATAGTTGTGATGTTTAACCCGCTATAATCAGTGGCTTGGCTACTTTTTTTGTTAATTAATAAGGATCTTTATGCGCCTATTACACACCATGTTACGGGTTGGAGATTTAAATCGTTCTCTTGCTTTTTATACTGAAGTCCTCGGCATGAAGTTGTTGCGTCGAAGTGAAAACGAAGAGTATCGCTATACCTTAGCTTTTGTTGGCTACGGCGAAGAAGATAGCCAAACTGTGTTAGAACTCACGCACAACTGGGACCAAGCCAGTTACGAAATGGGCACCGCATATGGGCATATAGCTATCGGCGTGGACGATATTTATAAAGTCTGTGAGCAGTTAAAAAAACAAGGCGCCGATGTATACCGTGACGCAGGCCCAGTGAAAGGTGGCAGTACTATTATAGCCTTTGTCCGCGATCCAGATGGTTACGCTATAGAGCTTATTCAAAACCATTAACTCCCTCACTAATGGAAACTATGACATTGGAGTCAGCATGAAAAAATCTATTTTGTCGTTATCCCTTGGCACGTTGCTGCTGAGCCAAGTCAGCTGGGCAATACCTCTCGTTATCGCTCATCGTGGCGCATCAGGGTACTTACCTGAACACACAATGGAATCAACTACCTTAGCGTTTGCTATGGGTGCTGACTTCATCGAACAAGATGTAGTGATAAGCAAGGACGGCGTCCCTGTGGTATTGCACGATATTCATTTAGATACCGTCACCAATGTCGCCGACAAATTTCCACTGCGAAAACGAGAAGATGGACGTTACTACGCACTTGATTTCACGCTAGCTGAGTTAAAGTCTTTGACCGTACATGAGCGTAGTGATCTTGATGGTAAACAAATTTTTCAGCAACGCTATCAAGGTACTGCTCAGTTCACCATTGCGACTTTTGAAGAACAAATTGAATTAATCACGCAACTCAATCGTCAATTTGATAAAAATATCGGTTTTTATTCTGAAATAAAATCCCCTGCTTGGCATCTTGAGCAAGGTGTAGATATTAGTAAAATTGTTTTGGCTACTTTACGCAAGCATGATTTAGATGACGCCAACAAAGCGATCTATGTACAGTGTTTTGATTACGCCGAATTAAAGCGTGTACGCAATGATTTGGGCGCAAAAGTAAAACTGATTCAATTGCTCGGTGAAAATGATTGGGGTGAGTCTGCAACGGATTACGACGTATTACGTACCCCCGCAAAACTTAAGGAGTTAGCTACCGTCGTGCAAGGAATTGGTCCCTGGATACCACAATTGGTAGATATGCAAACGATGCAACCCACTGGCCTGGTCAAAAATGCCCATGCAGTAGGGCTTGATATTCACCCTTACACCTTTCGACAAGATGCATTACCAGAAGGTGTAACGAAGCAACAAGTATTAGATCTGCTATTCAAAGACCTAAAAGTGGATGGGTTGTTTACAGATTTTACCGATACCGTAGTGGACTATTTGCATGATTAAACAGATTTGAGCAAAATTACGCGGCATTAAAAAGCCGATTAGCATTGAATGTTAATCGGCTTTGTTGATATAGAGTTTATAGCATTGGAAATGTAACTACGTTACGGCTTGGCCATCCGAATGACCACACGACGGTTCTTTGCTCGAGACATTTCATTACTATTTGGGGCGACATGCCTACGCTCACCATGTCCGGTAACATCGATGCGTTGAGGCTCAACTCCCATCTCACTGAAGTAATTTTTAATTTCCACAGCTCGGCTGACGGATAACGTGTGGTTCATATCTCGACCACCATAACTATCGCTATAACCATCAAGTAATACTAAATCCATTTCGTTGTCTTCTTTCAAATACTGACCGATCATATCCAATCGACGTTGAGAATATTTGGTTAGTTCCGTGCTGTTTTTTTTGTAATCCAAGATCGTATAGGCAATATCATCAAAACTATAAGGCAATAGATCGGCAACGCATTGGGCGAAGCTTTCATAGGGTATGGCGAAATTACTGGCATTTAGCCCAACAGCTATCTTGTCGTTCTGGTTATACCAATCCTGATAATAGATAGTCGGCCAGAAGCCTTTCTCGAGTTCAGACAACATGGTCCAAGCGGCCTGCTCAGGTAGATCTCCGTTATATTGTTTACGAATGGTCATATCAGCAATTGCGTGCTGCATTTGGCCAGGCATCCATTTAGGTGGCACTGAGTATACGGCGGCCATACCAAAACTTTTCGGCAGTCGCAGCATATCCAGCTCAAACTCCATATTCAATTGCTTAGATGCCATGCTGGTAAATAATGCCTGCCCGTAACCAGGTATTTGATGAGCCAGCGTACATTGCAACCGATTATGTTGGCTTAATTGCCAATCAGAGGTCTCTATCTTAGCTGCATATTGACGTAAACCTGCGGATAGAGACCCCGCAAACGTCAGTGACACTACAAATAAAATTATTTTCATAAGTCTTTTTTCGTAATAGTAAGTTCAGGACAGGGAATATCCCCATGCGTCTAGATTGTTTATCGACTCACCAAGTAAAATCTTAACCCTAAATACACCTATTGCCCAGCCTGCTTAAGAATAAACTTCCGCAGATAATTGCCTTTCAAGGGTGGCAGGGACTAAGGATAATTGACATAATCACGCCATATTTTTCTCCTACTAGGCCGCTATGTCAGATCCCCAATTTCTTCTTAAAGACAGATTCAGAGGCTACTTCCCAGTTATTGTTGATGTCGAAACGGCTGGCTTTAATGCCAAAACGGATGCGTTACTTGAAGTGGCAGCGATCACTACAAAAATGGATAACAAAGGTTTTTTAACACCCGATAAGACCTTTCACTACCATGTTGTACCATTTGAAGGCGCAAATTTGGAAAAAGCCGCACTAGACTTTAATGGTATAGATCCTTGGTGCGCGCTGCGCGGGGCATTAGATGAGACTGAAGTCATTAAAGATTTATGTAAGCAGATCAGAAAGGAGCAAAAAGAAGCAGATTGTCAGCGCTCAGTCATGGTCGCCCATAATGCAGCATTCGACCTAGGGTTTATTAACGCTGCGATTGAACGCAGTAAAATTAAACGCACGCCGTTTCACCCATTTGTATCTTTTGATACCACAACCCTGTCGGGTCTGGCCCTTGGTCAAACGGTTTTAGTAAAAGCCTGCCAAGCAGCGAATATTAGCTTTGACCAAAACGAAGCCCATTCTGCTTTATACGACACCCAAAAAACAGCTGAACTATACTGTTACATTGTGAATAAATGGCAAAGCGCCTGCGGATGGCCAACGCCTGAAAAAGATTAGCGCATCGGAAATGACGGTATTAGAGACAAAAAAAACCGCTGAAATCAGCGGTTTATTTATTCGTTGTTCACTTTACTAATATTAAAGTGAATCAGCGTTCTGTGAAAGATAACTAGCAACACCTTCAGGGCTGTCTACCATACCTTTTTGGCCAACTTGCCAACCTGCAGGACAAACTTCACCATGCTCTTCATGGAAGTTAAGTGCATCAACCATACGCAACATATCATCAATGTTACGACCTAAAGGAAGATCGTTAACGACTTGGTGACGAACAACACCTTCTGCATCAATCAAGAACGAACCACGAAAAGCAACACCAGCATCTGGATGCTCAACATCATATGCTTGACAAATTTCGTGCTTAACATCGGCAACCATTGCGTATTTTACTTTGCCGATACCGCCATCATTGATAGCAGTGTTACGCCATGCGTTATGGGTAAATTGAGAATCAATAGATACAGCAATTACTTCAACACCACGTTTTTTGAACTCTTCATAACGTTTGTCAAATGCGATCAATTCAGAAGGGCAAACGAAAGTGAAATCAAGAGGATAAAAAAACAATACTGCTTTTTTGCCTTTGATCGCTTCACTCAAGGTAAAGTTTTCGACTATATCGCCATTTCCTAATACAGCTGCGGCGGTAAAATCTGGGGCTGGGCGACTAACTAAAACACTCATTTTGATCTCCATTCTTTTTGGGTTTAAAAATAACTGGCACATAGTGTAACGACAATTAATCGGTTATCACACTCTTTTAGCATCAAGATATAGTAAGCATTGAATAGTAAAAACCAAGGGGTCGATAGATAATTTAAACAGCTATTATTTCTCACCCTACTAGTAGCAATAGATAGGCTATTAATTATGCAAAATTTGCAATAAAGGCTTGAAATTAGTGCAAACAACAATTATTATCATTTACATCAAGATTCAGTAAGGTTAATTATGTACGTTTGTTTGTGTCATGGTATCACCGATAAAGCAATTAAACAGGCCGTTCGCGAAGACGGTGTGGGCAATATGCGTCAGCTGCGTGAAGCGCTGGGCGTTGGTGATCAGTGCGGCAAATGTGTACGAATGGCGCAAAGCATCGTTGACAATACTATTATTGATGAATCCCTGTTTAAAGAAGTGTGTTAACCCAACCTACACAAACATATCGATTTATTAGGGACACAGAGACCAAACTTTAGCTTTCCGGTCATCATTCTCGAATAAAGAGAAGCGAAAACAAAAAAAGAGTCTTAATCGACTCTTTTTTTATATCTGTAAATAACACATCAACTACGGAAAACACGACTCCGCATAGGCTGTAGACTACTTTGCGCGTTTTGCTGCACTTTCTTTAACAAGTGTCTGCAACTCACCTTGCTGGACCATTTCCATAATGATGTCACAACCACCCACTAATTCACCGTCGATCCACAATTGTGGGAAGGTCGGCCAATCAGCATACTTTGGTAATTCAGCTCTAATGTCAGGGTTTTGAAGAATATCTACATAAGCGAATTCTTCTCCACATGTCATCAAAGCTTGTGAAGCTTGTGCCGAAAAACCACAGTTCGGTAATTTAGGTGACCCTTTCATATATAAAAGAATTGGGTTTTCGCTGATTTGCTGCTGAATTTTTTCAACCGTTTCCATGAACACTCTCACTAAATATTTGAATAACACTAACAATGCGGCCAAGTTTACCGTTTTCAACGGCATTATACCAATGCCGACTTGTGATCTTTATTGCTTTCAAATTATTATCTACTTATACCCTTGTAATGTAACCTAAGCGCCCAAAGATCGGTGACTGGGTTTCAGAATAACCTTGGGCAAGTCTTTTTATATTCGTGTATAGAAAGCTAGCATTTTTACAAGGTCAGACACACGATTATTGTTAACTTTAAATGGAGAAATATCATGGCTTTCGAATTACCAGCTCTTCCGTATGAAAAAAATGCATTAGAACCACATATCTCAGCTGAAACGCTGGAGTATCACTATGGTAAGCATCACGCTACTTACGTCGCTAAGCTAAATGGCCTAGTTGAAGGTACTGATATGGCGAACAAAGATCTTGAAGCGATCGTTAAATCGTCTGAAGGTGGAGTTTTCAATAACGCCGCGCAAATCTGGAATCATACATTTTACTGGAACAGCCTAAGCCCAAATGGTGGCGGTGAACCAACGGGTGCACTAGCTGATGCAATTAATGCAAAATGGGGTTCTTTTGCTGACTTCAAAGCAGCGTTAAACGATAAAGCTGTTAACAACTTTGGTTCAAGCTGGACGTGGCTAGTAAAAACGGCTGACGGCAGCCTAGACATAGTAAATACCAGTAATGCAGCGACGCCGCTAACTGATGCGAGCCTAACTCCTCTACTAACTGTAGATTTGTGGGAACACGCGTATTACATTGATTACCGAAATGCTCGTCCTAAATACCTTGAAGGTTTTTGGGCATTAGCAAACTGGGATTTCGCTGCAAGCAACTTTGCATAAGCAATTCCAATTCTGATTGGCCTGATCATTAAAGACAAGGCGAACAGAATACCAAAGGAGCCTCGATAATATCGGGGCTTTTTTATGGTCGAAATATAATTTTTCAGCAATGAGACCTCACATTTGTTGAGTAAGTATTATTCGCCTTGCTAATAAATATGTATTTTATATCGGGTGTTAAAATTACCGCACTGCATTTTTCATTACAAATATTCGTCCTTTCACCCCACTGCTATCTTCTTTCCTTAGAATGACACTTATTTCATTAGTGCTTAAATCTCATTATTTTCCTTCTGCTAGTAAATATTGTTCTAAATCTGAAACATACAAATGCAAATAAGGGTCTAATCTTAAGGGTGCAAGCTGGAATTTTTCTATATGAGAGGTTTAGTTATGGGAATTTTAGAGCAATATCAGTCAAGGTATGAGGCCCGCAAGGAAGAGGAACTTAGCATTGACGAGTTTTTAGAAATCTGTAAATCAGACAACGCTGCTTATGCTAATGCTGCTGAACGCTTACTTAAGGCAATAGGTGAGCCAGAAATGTTAGATACGTCAAAAGATACGGCGTTGAGCAGAATATTTTCCAACCGTATTATCCCCCGCTACCCAGCTTTTGACGGTTTCTATGGCATGGAGGAATCAATCGAACAAATTGTTTCTTACCTGCGTCATGCGTCCCAAGGACTTGAAGAGAAAAAACAAGTACTTTATTTGCTTGGTCCTGTGGGAGGCGGAAAGTCATCATTAGCTGAAAAACTTAAAGAATTAATGCAGCAACAGCCCATATACGTGCTAAAAAATTCTCCTGTAAACGACCATCCTTTAAGTTTATTTGATGTAAATGAAGACGGCCGCTTACTTCTTGATGAATATGGTATTGCCCCTCGTTATCTTAAAACTGTTATGTCCCCATGGGCACGCAAACGCCTACATGAATACAATGGTGATATTCGTCAATTCAAAGTCATCAAGTTACATCCGTCGATTTTGGATCAAATTGCAATCGCTAAAACAGAGCCTGGAGACGAAAATAACCAAGATATCTCAGCTTTAGTAGGAAAAGTCGATATTAGACGCCTTGAACATTACGCACAAAATGATCCCGATGCTTATAGTTACTCTGGTTCGCTTTGTCGAGCAAATCAGGGATTAATGGAATTTGTAGAAATGTTCAAAGCCCCAATTAAGGTGCTACACCCTTTGTTAACAGCAACTCAGGAAGGCAACTACAACTCGACTGAAGGTTTATCCGCGTTACCTTTTGAGGGGGTTATATTGGCCCATTCTAACGAATCAGAGTGGCAAACCTTCCGCAACAATAAGAATAACGAAGCGTTTTTAGACCGGGTATTTATTGTTAATGTTCCTTATTGTTTGCGGGTATCAGAAGAAATTCAAATTTACCAAAAATTGATCGATAACAGTGAATTGGTTGGTGCTACTTGTGCACCTGACACGTTGGAATCGTTGGCTCAGTTTAGCGTATTGTCTCGACTCAAAGAGCCAGAAAACTCGAGCATTTATTCAAAAATGCGGGTCTATGATGGGGAAAGTCTGAAAGACACCGACCCAAAAGCGAAATCGTATCAGGAATACCGAGATTACGCAGGAGTTGATGAGGGCATGCAAGGTCTGTCTACTCGTTTTGCATTTAAGATTTTGTCTAGGGTATTTAACTTTGATCAACAAGAATTAGCGGCCAACCCAGTGCATTTATTTTACGTGCTTGAACGTCAGATTGAACGGGAGCAATTCCCCACCGAGCTGGCAGAGAAATATAAAGAGCATTTGAAAGGCTACCTGATCCCTAAATACGTAGAATTCATTGGTAAGGAAATTCAAACCTCGTATCTAGAATCATATTCAGAGTACGGCCAAAACTTATTTGATCGCTACGTCGTATATGCTGATTTTTGGATCCAAGATCAAGAGTATCGCGACCCAGAAACAGGGCAATTATTCGACAGAGAAGCATTGAATACTGAACTTGAGAAAATAGAGAAGACTGCTGGTATCAGTAATCCCAAAGATTTTCGCAATGAAATTGTTAATTTCGTCTTGCGTGCCAGAGCTAACAATGAAGGCAAAAATCCGAGTTGGACCAGTTATGAAAAACTCCGTACCGTTATTGAGAAAAAAATGTTCTCGAACACCGAGGATTTACTACCGGTGATCTCGTTCAACAAAAAAGGCTCAACAGAAGACGAGAAAAAACACGATGACTTTGTACAGCGGATGGCAGAGAAAGGTTATACCCAGAAACAGGTAAGACTACTATGTGAATGGTACTTGCGGGTTAGGAAATCCTCTTAATCCATATTACAACACATCCAATGGCATCCATTGAGGTAAAGCAGTATGGCCCATTTTATTGATCGACGACTCAACGGCAAAGGGAAGAGCACAGTTAACCGACAACGATTCCTGCGCCGCTACAAGGAGCAGATCAAAAAGGCCGTGGCTGACTCTATCAATAAGCGCAGTGTGACTGACATTAATAGTGGTGAGAAAATTGGTATTTCGAGTCGCGATATTTCAGAGCCCATATTTCATACAGGTAAAGGGGGTACTCGCGGTATAGTGCACCCTGGTAATGATCAATTTAATGCGGGCGACCAGATTAAGCGCCCTCAAGGCGAAAATGGACAAGGAAATGGCAGCGATGCTAGTAATTCAGGGGAAGGCCAAGATGACTTTATTTTCCAAATATCCAAAGATGAATATTTAGATTTGCTGTTTGAAGATCTTGTTTTACCCAACTTGCAGAAAAATCAACAAGCGCATTTTGTTCAATACGAAAGTCATCGAGCGGGTTTCGTATCAGACGGTGTACCAAGTAATTTAGATGTGGTGCGCTCACTAAAAGGATCGGTTGCCAGACGCATAGCGTTAACCGCAGGTAAAAAAAGAGAATTGCGTGTGCTTGAGCTTCAATTAACTGAGCTAAGCGCTGAGAAAGTACCTGACCAACTTCGAATTATGCAGCTCGAAAAAGATATTGAGGCATTAAAAAAGTCCATTGCACGGGTGCCCTTTATCGATACCTTTGATTTACGATTTCGTAACTACCAAAAACGTCCCATCCCGTCGAGTAAAGCGGTTATGTTTTGCTTGATGGACGTTTCCGGCTCAATGGATCAAGCCACCAAAGACATGGCTAAACGCTTTTATATATTACTGTACCTTTTTTTAACCCGAACTTATAAGAACGTAGAGGTGGTGTACATTCACCACCATACTCAAGCCAAAGAGGTAGATGAACAAGAATTCTTTTATTCCACAGAAACAGGCGGCACGATTGTATCCAGTGCATTAAAACTTATGCAAGATATTATCGCCGAGCGTTTCGACAGCCATGAGTGGAATATATATGCAGCCCAAGCATCTGATGGTGACAATTGGACAGAAGACTGTCAAATTTGTACACGTCTATTAGAACAAAGCTTGTTACCCATGCTGAGGTATTTCGCCTATATCGAAATAACCGATCGTCAACATCAGAAACTATGGCACGAATACCAAAAACTCTGCGAAACACACCTTAATTTTGCGATTAAACACATCACAAATGTCGCTGATATCTATCCAGTATTCCGAGAGTTATTCGACCAAAGTGTCGAGAAACCAAAAGGAGTGTCATAAGGTGAGAAGAAAGCCCAAAGAAAATACATTAAATGATGGACCAGATTGGACATTCGAATTATTGACCCAATACGAACAAGAAATAGACCGAGTCGCGAAACATTATGGTCTGGACATTTATCCTAATCAAATTGAAATCATTACCGCTGAACATATGATGGATGCCTATGCGAGTATTGGCATGCCCGTTAATTATGCCCACTGGTCTTATGGAAAAAAATTCATTCAGTCAGAACAAAATTATCGTCGCGGACAAATGGGCCTAGCATATGAAATCGTTATTAATTCAAATCCCTGCATCGCTTACTTAATGGAGGAGAATACTATTACCATGCAGGCGCTAGTGATCGCCCATGCGTGCTACGGGCACAATTCTTTCTTCAAAGGTAATTACCTGTTTAAGGCGTGGACGGATGCCAGCTCTATTATTAATTATCTATTGTTCGCTAAAAACTACGTCACTCAGTGCGAACAAAAATACGGTGTAAGCGAGGTCGAAAATGTATTGGACTCCTGCCATGCGCTGATGAGTTTTGGCGTTGACCGCTATAAACGTCCGCAAAAAATTTCTTTGCAAATTGAACGAGAACGTCAGCAAAATCGAGAACAACATATCCAGTCTCAGGTTAATGATTTATGGCGAACACTACCTAAATCAGAGGCAAAAGATACCCAGCAAGCACAACGTTTTCCCTCTGAACCGCAAGAGAATTTGCTATATTTCATTGAGAAAAATGCGCCCCTGCTTGAACCTTGGCAACGTGAGTTAGTCCGTATTGTACGCAAGATTTCACAATACTTTTACCCGCAAAAACAAACACAGGTGATGAACGAGGGTTGGGCATGCTTTTGGCATTATCATATTCTTAATCATCTTTATGATGAAGGGAAAGTCAGCGACAAATTTATGCTGGAGTTCTTACATAGTCACACCAATGTTGTAGTTCAACCAGCCTATAATCACCCCAATTATTCAGGTATAAACCCTTATGCATTAGGTTTTAATATGTTTATGGATATCAAACGCATATGCCAATCGCCAACTGATGAAGATAAGTCTTGGTTCCCAGATATTGCTGGTAAAGATTGGGTCGAAACCGTACATTTCGCCATGCAAAACTTCAAAGATGAGAGCTTTATCAGCCAGTTTTTATCACCAAAGTTGATGCGTGATTTTAAGTTTTTTGCCATCGAAGATGATGAACAAAAAACGTTTATAGATGTATCTGCCATTCATGACGAAGTGGGCTACCATACCATCAGAGAAAAGCTGTCAGCTCAGTATAACTTGAGTAACTTAGAGCCAAATATTCAGGTGTACGAGATTGATGCCAGTGGCGATCGCTCTATCACTCTTTCCTATCTACCTCAACACGGTATTCCTTTGGCTGACAGCTATCATAAAGTCCTTCAGCATTTACATCATTTGTGGGGATTTTCTGTTAAATTAGAACAAGTGGATGAACAGGGCTCACGACGTTTGCTTGCAACCTATCCTGAACAACCATCGGGTTCAGTCGCAACCCCACAAGGCATTGTTATCTAATGTGCTTTCAGGCGTAAAATACTTTACGCAATATCAATTTATTTCAGATGTGATCAGTATGACAGTTCAGAAAAATAACCCTTTGCATGGGCTAACTTTGCAACAAATCGTCGAAACATTAGTTGAAAAACTGGGTTGGGCGCAAATGCACGAGCAAGTTAAAATCAATTGTTTCGGCAGTGATCCAAGTGTTAAATCAAGTCTAAAGTTTTTACGTAAAACCCCGTGGGCACGCAGCAAAGTTGAAGAGCTTTACCTATATACGATGCGCCGTTCGGTACCTAAATCTCAGTCGACAAGTCAGACTAGATCGCCAGAACCACAAAACACACCAACTGCCTCACCCTCGACAGATTTTGTTTGGCCTGAGCCCAAAAAACCGAGCGACAAATAATTCCATGAGGATGAAGTACTTAGCAGCATATCCTGAACACTTACAGGAAAAAATTGAACGACTATTAGTGGAAAACAAACTCAAAGAGTATATTTATGCGAACTATCCAAGTGTGCATGAAGTAAGTAACGATAATGCCTTGCGGGAGTACGTAATGGCGTTAAAAAATCGATTCATGCGCAAGTCGTCACCTCTGAGCAAAGTTGCATTTGATCCCAAAATTCATGTGGTAAATCATGCCTTAGGTATGCACACCTATGTTTCTAGAGTGCAAGGCGGGAGACTGAAAAGTAAGAACGAGCTTCGTGTCAGTACACTGTTTAAGCGTGTACCAGAACCTTTTCTAAATATGATCGTGGTACATGAGTTAGCGCATTTAAAAGAGAAAGACCACAATAAGGCCTTCTATCAACTGTGTTTGCACATGCTGCCTAATTATCATCAGTTAGAGTTTGATTTGCGGGTTTACCTCACGCAAATCGAAGAACGAGGCGACATTTTTTAACCTTTTACTTTGGATACCCTACCCTATGGACTATCAATTTATTAGAAACGACCGGGCCGAACCCATGGCGATATTTGATATGGGTGCGGAAACACTTGGCTTATGGTTTAGTGAAGAATTAGGTCGTGATCATCATAAAATCGCACACCTTTTAAATGTGATCAAACAACTAGAAAACAAAGATATTGAGCATTATGAATTATGCGGACGAGAATTCAATATGGAGTTAAACCGCGATGAGGTCGAGGTTTATGCAACTATTACTCGCGAAGAGGGAGAGATAGATATTCCTCAAGACACCGAATTGTACGACCAAGAGTCTATTAGCGGCTGTGGTCTGGAAGATTTCAAAAGTGTGTTGTTATCTTGGTCCAATTTTATCGGAAGCGCTTAACCTAGACTTTAAACACAGTTAAGCCCCTACACTTCTTTTTTGCTTAGTCATTGCTTTGCCCCACACATTTTACTGTTTTGTGCTTTGATTACCTACCTATTATGTCCACTGTCATGATTTGTTCATTTTTCTGTCGTTAAAAAGTCACACAGCAACTTTATGTTGCTCAGCTGCTTTTAAAAATTAAAAAGGAACATTTGTGAAACCACTTAAACACACCTTACAACTTAGCTTAATTAGCATGGCGGTCGTTTGTAGCTTATCTGGCTGTGCTCTAGACGGAGACGATGGCGAGGCTGGCGCTACGGGTAATGCGGGCATTGATGGCACCAATGGCCAAAGCTTTCCTCGAGCATTAAATATTGAAGTAGTGGGTCGTTTTGCTGCAGGTGGTATAGAAATTTTCGGTAAAAGTGCCGCCGAGATTGTGCAATTTCATAAAACGTCAGACAGTGCATTTGCCATTAATTCGGCGCTGAATCAAATAGAAGTAATTGATCTAACAGGCCTTACAAAAGCGCCTGTTGCTAATCCATTCTCTGATGCTAGCCTACAGTCCAGTACTTTTAACTTTGCTGATACCGTGACGGTAAAAAGTGTTGACGGATCAGAACAAATTATGACTTTAGGCGCAGCGAATTCCATTGCTATCCATAATGATCTGCTGGCAATAGCGGTTGAAGCCAGTGTAAAAACAAGCCACGGAGCAGTATTATTCTATCGCCTAGATGCAACCGGCCAAGGCAGTTTCATTAAAGCTGTCGGTGTAGGCGCATTGCCCGACATGGTCGCTTTTAGCCCAGATGGTTCTAATGTGCTGGTGGCCAATGAAGGTGAGCCAGATACCGAGTATGTCGTCGACCCCGAAGGCAGCGTATCTATGATTACGCTTACAGTTGGCGTACCGAATGATATCGCGCAAATCATCAATTTTACCTCTGATATGACATTTTCTAGCGACGCGCTTAATGAAGAGGATTTCGATAGTGACGAGAAGCGCATGGCATTGCTTAAAGCTGCGGGTGTTAAATTCGCTGGCCCTGCGGGTATGACGGTGGCACAAGCGTTAGAACCTGAATATATTACTTACGTTGCTGATGGCAAAACTGCTTATGTGTCGCTGCAAGAAAGTAACGCAATTGGTATTTTAAACTTGGAAGACTTGACCATTGAGGTCAAAGCGCTTGGCTTCAAAGACTGGAGCAAATACCAGTTAGATTTCACCAACAAAGACGAAATTCCGAAATTTAGCAGTGTCGATGGCCTCTATGGCATGTATCAACCAGATACCATCGCTTCATATCAGTGGAATGACGCCACTTTTATATTATCCGCTAATGAGGGCGACTCTCGTGATTACGACGCTTATTCAGAAGAAATCCGGGTCGCCGATATTATTGATGAAGACGAATTAAACATGACCCTATCTCCTACTCTTCAAGCTGCTTATAACTTAAGTGGTGGCAAGGATGGCTTAGGGCGCTTGAAAGTCACGACTGCATTAGGCGATGCAGATAATAATGGTGAATTTGAAGCCCTGTATGCCTACGGAGCGCGTTCGTTTTCAATCTGGGACCAGAACATTAACCTGGTTTATGACTCAGGCGATGATTTTGGCAAAATTTCAGCTGCTGTTTTAGGCAATAATTTCAACAGTGCCCACACCGAAAACAAAGGTGATAATCGCTCTGATGATAAAGGTGGCGAACCAGAAGCCATCGCGGTGGGTGAAATCGAAGGCAGAATGTATGCCTTTATCGGTCAAGAGCGCTCTGGTGACTTATTTACCTACGATGTAACGGACCCGTTTAATGTGGCGTTTGTGGATCACTATAACAATCGTGATTTCTCCACCAGCTTTGAGTTAGACGATGACTTAGACAACCCTTGTGATGAGGCCGAAGGGATGGATTGTAGCGAAGTCGCTCAGTCTGGTGATTTAGGTCCCGAGAGCATCAAGTTCGTTGCTGCGGACGATAGCCCCAACGGCAATGCACTGTTGATAGTCGGTAATGAGGTCAGTGGTACGGTGACCATTTACCAAGTTACAGAAGAATAATTCCAGAACTCAGCTAATGAATTATACAAAACGCCTCTGAATTATTTTCTGTTGAGGCGTTTTTATTTCTAAGGAGTATGCTCAACAAACTTGCTTCAGTAACATATGTATCCCCTGCTGATGCTCTCGTGCGAAAATATCTCGCTGTGCAAAATTGGTTAAGATAGTTGCGGCATCCCCTTTCTGCTGGGCTTCTAATAAAAGCGAAAAACCCATCGACCAATCACCAAATTCACGGACGCTCGTATCTTTAGTCGTAACGATACGAACATTAGTGTGACGCCAGTCTCGCTGAATTTTTTCAAATACGGCACACACATGCTCTTTCTCACCTTCGATAATTTGATAGAAATGTCCAGTCACTGCCACCAACTTACCGCTAATTCCACTCGCTTCATTGCATTGGCGAGCGTTAGAAAGAATATTTTGCATATCTTGCTCATCCAATGTTTTTGCAAAATCACTAACATAAATCAACTGGTACATATCTTGTTTTTATCCTCGACTACATCACGGATGTGAATCAATTAAACTAAAGCAAACCTGCAAATTAGTATGCTATACGATAGTCTAATGGAACGTTGCAAGAACAGCCAAATCACAATCACGTTGATAATATTACTCGTCAGCTTCAGCCGCTGCGATACTTTTCTTAATCAAAGGAGAAATCGTTAGACCCTGAACGACAATCGAAAAAATGACCACAATATAAGTCACGATAACCATCAAATTGTGCAGGTTGTGTCCGTTAGCGAGTACCGTATCAGTAGGAATAGAGGCCGCCATAGCAAGCGCTAAGCCCCCTCGCAAGCCACCCCACGTAAGAATACGGACCGAGTTCAAATCGTAGCGTCTAAATCGACGAAAAACCAAATATGGCGCACCAACACTGATAAAGCGAGCAATGAGTACCGCAGGTATCATGCACAAACCGATGGCTATTTCTTCGAAAGTTAATGTCATACTAACAATTAGCATACCAATCAACAGAAACAGTAACGCATTGAGAAAACTGTCGGTTGCATGCCAAAAATTTTTCACGTAACGAATGCTGGATATACGCGACATAGACGCCGACTTTGAGCGAGTAACATTACCAATGAAAATACCACACATCACCATGGCCAGTGGACCAGAGATATGCATAAGGTTGGCTAATGCGTATCCCGCTGAGGGGATAGTTAAGGTGACGAGTAAACGAATATTGGCATCCGTACTATAAATAATGAGAAAATGCGCCACCACAGCCAACACCAAGCCAAATAAGATCCCCCCAATAGCCTCCACTAAAAATAATTCAGCAACGCTACCAAATGTTGGATCAACATTACTAAATGCCACGGCAAATAATGTTGAAAAGATGACTAAGCCCACACCATCATTAAATAAAGACTCGCCTTCAACTTGAATAGAAATATTCTTAGGTGCATTCATCTGCTTGATGATAGCGAGAACCGCGATGGGATCCGTTGGACTAATCAGAGCGCCAAATAATAGGCAATAAACGATAGGGACTTCCCAGCCGAACTCGGCTAGAATCCACTGGCTCAGGTAACCCACAATAATCGTCGAAACCACCGTGGAAAACAGGACTAGAATGGTAATTTCCCAGCGTTGACGGCGTAATGCACGGAGGTCTATTTCCATTGCGCCAGCAAAGAGTAAGAAACCCAACATGCCATTCAGTAAAAGCTGATTAAAATCTAAACCACCAACGACCTTAATCAGTGTTAATGCAGATTCATCCCCCAGTAATTTTACAGCTAAGATCAACAACAAGGAAATCACTACTGAGCCTGTAGTGATGGCAATAGTAGTCTGCAATTTAAGTACGAATTGATTAGTAAATGCGATAAGGACAGCTAATGCCCCTAAGAAACAAATAAGATACCAAGCATCCATGGACGTTCCTATTAGTGAATTTTGCTAGTGTGAGAGTGGTGTTGAGTGTCAAAACTCGATGGCGGCTATCTTAACCTAAAGTCTATAAATGATCGTAAATTCGCCTGTTAATTCCTCTGCATAAAGTGTTATCGAATGTAACTCTCATCATCATTTGTTAATGGTGCCACAAGAAAAAGTCTGACGGGTTAATTGGTAGCAGTTTTATGATTATCATTTTAATATAGACGATAAAAGCAAGAAGATAATCTAGGCCCTAACTGACCTAACGCCGTATCTCAGAGCAACTGGTATGCGGCCTATTTATTTTGACCGATGCAATTTTAACGGTGAGTCGACAAACTACCTGTTGCTTTGAGCTTTAAGAAATCATTGTTCTTGGGAAAGAAGACAGCCCCTGACTTTAAAAATGTTAAAAAAGCCTGATTTACTCCTTAAATAACATTGAAGTTTAAATAGCCTAATATTAAAAGCGAAGTAATGACCTTGTTTAGATACGTATGTGATATGACTTCTTCCTCTTCACTATTTAGCTAAGAGAGCCAGATGAGATCCTTCCATTTCTTGCAACGCTTCTTTTTCTTTAACGGCGACTAGAAAGGGTTTGGGTGGATTCACCACATCAATATCTACCTCCAATCTAAAATAATAGATGTTTCCTGGGGATACTTGAAAAGAGTGGAGTTCTTCCAATTTGATAGTAGAATTTATTTTTTGCGCTTTAACAGCTTGGATAGTATCCATAAACGCTGAAAAAGTGGATATAGGTAAGTAATGAGGAGATATTCTTAGATCAGACTTTAACGTAACAGTTTTGGGTTCTGAATCGTAAACTAGATATGTATTAGTTGATAAAATTGCTAATGCATTCATGTCCTCAGTAATTAACCAAGAATAACCACTACCATAAAAAGTATCATCCTTATAAATAATTATACGCGCTTTGTCAGCCTCGGTAACAGCTTCATTGGCGTTAAATGCCTGTCCTCTCGGTTTAGAGGCGCAACCGAAAAGAAATGTGGAAAACAATAAACTAATACATATCATTTGATTAAACGTCATTTTAAATCCCTCTACATTTAAGTAAGTGGTTACTACAGAATTCAGTGCCTTTTGTTTTCCAATACAGCTTTAGAAATAAAAAACTGCCCTTATAGGGTAAGTTAACCTACCAGTCAATTCAATGAGTTCGCACTAATTTTGAGTGATGCCATCGATGATAAGAGCGTGTTGATTTTGTGTAGACGTTAAAAAGTTAGCTCTGTGTTGATTCAAATACAATGCTCATCTTCACAAGCAAACCATTAAAATTGCTATCAAATGAGTTTAAAGATGCTATTGCATAAACGTTGCTTAGGGGAATTAGATTAGCATTCCTATATAGAGCCGAAGCACTTCACATCATATTTCACTTTCATCTAACGCCATTTTCGACAACAAAGACTTGGGCAACTATTTAATAATGGGAGAAAATACTGGGTTTATACCAACTTAACTTGCTATTTCTGTTCAGACGTTTAGTATTTTGGACGTCTAAACGTCCATGGTAAATTTATGCAAGCACCGATACCTTCGTCGAGCTCATCTTCGACATCAGCAAAACTGGCACTTCTGCCATTATTGACCTTTTTGATTCTGTTTTTAGGTGTCGGCTTTTATTATCAAGCACAAGGAATTGAATACGCGTTTTATCAGTTGCCCTCCCCTTCGGCCTTGCTACCAGCTGTTATTTTAGCGGTTTTACTGTCTCGAGAGTCGCTGACCGCAACCATTGCCCGTTATATAGAAGGCGCTGGGCATAGCAATATCATTACTATGTGTTTTATTTACCTACTTGCTGGCGCCTTTTCTGCCGTAGCAAAAGCCACAGGCGGTGTGGATGCAACGGTTAACCTAGGTCTGAGCATTATTCCCGCACAGTTTATATTGCCGGGGTTATTCTTAATAGCAGGTTTTATTGCTACGGCAATGGGTACATCAATGGGCACACTTGCTGCGCTTGGTCCTGTAGGGTTAGGTGTGGCTCAGGCTACTGGTATTGAGCCGGCATTAGTGGCTGGAGTATTAGTCAGCGGTGCTATATTTGGTGATAATCTGTCTATTATCTCTGATACCACGATTGCCGCAACCCGAACTCAGGGATGTGAAATGCGCGATAAATTTAAAGCCAACTTACACTTAGCTTTACCAGCCGCGTTTATCGTCATAGTGTTACTCGTTGTGTTAGGAGAATCCGGTGAAGTCACAGCGCCTCAGGGTACGAATTGGCTACTGGCTCTTCCTTACCTGCTGATTTTAGTATTGGCTGTGGCTGGTTTAAATGTATTTGCAGTGTTGGTCATAGGCATATTATCCAGTGCCATCATAGGTATCAGTGTGTCTGACTATCAAGTCATTACTGTGGGACAGGACATCTATACCGGCTTTGGTCAAATGCAGGAAATTATGATTTTATCTCTAATGCTCGGAGGCTTATCCGAGCTAATGCGCCAACAAGGCGGGATCGACTTTTTGCTATCGACTATCAGTAAGGTCATTCGGGCGCTAGCATTGCCCCTCAAAATAGGTAATTCATTAGGTATCGCCGTACTTATCAGTGCGTTAAACATTTGTATCGCCAATAACACTGTATCTATCATAGTGGCCGGAAGCACCGCCAAAGCCCTTGCGGAACAAGGCGGAATAGAGCCTAAGCGTAGCGCAAGTTTATTAGATATTTTTGCCTGTGTAATACAAGGCTTGATACCTTATGGCGGTCAGTTATTGATTATAGGCGCGACGTTTTCATTGTCGCCAGTAGAAGTTATCCCCTACTCTTTCTACTGTTTTATCTTAGCCGCTGTGACCATACTCAATCTGATTTGGAATGCAAAGCAAACCCCCGTTAAACACTGAACGTTATCGGGTAGTTATATGACTATCAGGCCGATAAGCTGACAAACGAATACATCGCATCTATCGCTGAGTAATCGACCTTATTTGCAGTGCGCTTTCCTAGGCCATCATACAGTTTATCAGGATGTGATTAGAGGTATAAGATAAGGTTATGGCAGTTCGTAGCCTTTTGCACTTTCATACAATGCGTACCAATGCTCACGATTTAACGTGATGCCCATAGCCTGACATGCCCCCGCGATGCGGCTACAATCCGTGGTACCAATTACAGGTTGAATATTGTCAGGATGGCGCCTTAACCAGGCGAGTACGATAGCTTCAGCACTTACATCGTACTCATTAGCAAGCTTAGCGACCAACACACTTGTACGTTTTACTGCATCAGTTTTATCCATTACGTCCCGTCCAGAAAAAAGACCTTGGGCTAGACTGCCCCAGCTTTGCAGCTGCATACGTTCACGGCGGCAATAGGCTAAGGTTCCAGCATTGAAGTTAATATCACGCCCGTCACAATTACCAGCGTAGACCCCTTCATCAACCCAGTCTTGCTTAAGTAAACTCGCTTCAATTTGGTTAGCCACCAGCGGCATATCGAGGGCTTGTTGCAATAAGGCAATTTGATGATGATGCATGTTAGATACACCGAAGTAATGCACCATGCCTGCACTGCGTAATTCTTCAAATACCTCGGCAATTTCCTCTGGTTGCATAAGCGGATCCGGGCGATGCAGCATCAGAACGTCAAGATAATCCGTCTTTAAACGGCGCAAGCTTCCTTCTACAGAGCGGCGGATCCAATCGGCTGATAAGTCGTATCGTTTTGGCCCATGAGAATCGGCGAACCGAATGCCACATTTTGTTTGAATATAGATGCGCTTACGCAATTCTGGGCACTGTGCAAGCACTTCACCGAATACTTGTTCGGCTTTACCTAAGGTATAGATATCAGCGTGATCGAAAAAATTAATACCTGCTTCCAAAGCAGTGTTCACACATTCATTGGCTTGGTCAATTTGTGCACCGGAAATGGGTTTATCATCCCAACCGCCCCCTAACCCCATGCATCCATAAGCGAGTGCGCTCACACTGGGTAAGTAGTTAGCTAAAGGTAACTGCGACATGTGTCGTCCTTAAAAAAATACTCCGTTCATTTGCACCTAGTGTAGCGGGTTAAATGCAAAGCAATAGTGCGAGTTACTGAAAACATTGTTTGATATAACGAACAATACGGCGCTACACTATTGCGCTAATTCGTCACTCAAGGTTGCAACCATGAGTCGTGAGCATAAAAAGTTTGAACGTCTAATTTTATTTAGCGAAGTCGCCAAACAATTAAGTTTTACCCGGGCGGCGCAAGTGTTGGCCATCTCTAGAGGTTATTTGTCTGAACAGATCCGCAAACTCGAGCAAGATTTGGGCAAGCACTTGTTTATTCGCTCCACCCGCAGCGTATCTTTGACCGAAGAAGGCACCCAGCTACTCGTTGGCATGAATCAAATAAAAAGCGCGTTGTTAGAGCTCGAACGAGAGGTCCGTCATGATAATGATATACTCGAAGGCATTTTACGGTTAACCGCACCGAGTCAATTTGCACAACGGTACGTGCTAGATTTGTGCAGTGATTTCCAAAAAGTGTATCCGAGTATCACGTTTAGCGTAGATTGCAGCTATACCCCCTATGACTTAGCAAAAAATGATTTTGATTTAGCCTTTAGAGCAACCCAGTCACCCCCACAAAATATGGTCGCCAAAAAGTTGTTTGACTACCGACACGTGTGCTGTGCAAGCCCAGAGTATCTTACTGAAAAAGGCACTCCAAAGCAGTTTTCGGAGCTTTCTAAATATAGCTGTTTAAGCCGCACGTTAACGGCCGTATGGACAATGTCAGAACAGAAGGTCGAAGTGAATGGCCCGATAGCAGTTAACGATAACCTGATGTTGAAAAATCATGCGCTACATGGAAAAGGGATAATTTTGGTACCTGAGTATTTAGTCGATAAAGAAATAGCAGCAGGTCAGCTAACCTCCCTCTTTGCCGGCGAAATACAGCCTGATTTCACCATTTATTTAATTCACCCTCAGTTAATTCACCAATCAGCTCGATTAAAGGCCTTTATCGGATTTACTCAACAGTATTTTAAAAATAACGCATTAGAAGATACCGAGTCTCGATAATTTTTTTCGCCCTTAACAAAGCCCCCCACTACTGTAAACAGCAATGGGGTGCTTTCATTATGTACTCTATTTTTGTACTACAACTGTGCAGCTAAGCGCATACCTTGGTCAATGGCACGTTTAGCATCAAGTTCAGCTGCGACATCCGCGCCACCAATTAAATGATAAGGCTTGGTAAGCCCTTCTATTAATTCGCGTAAGGGCTCTTGTCCCGCACAAATGATGACGTTGTCAACGTCCAGTACCTGAACCTCGTCATTAACTTTAATATGAATGCCCTGATCATCAATTTTAAGGTATTCACAGCCCGCAATCATGCTCACGCCTTTGCTTAACAAGCCAACGCGATGTGCCCAGCCTGTCGTTTTACCTAGGCCAGCTCCGACCTTAGTGGTTTTACGTTGCAACAAGAAAATTTCTCTTGGTGATTTAGTTGGTTGAGCTTTCATGCCTTCAATACCACCTCGAGATGAGAAGGTCATATCTATGCCCCACTCTTTCATAAAGGCGGGAATATTCAGGCTTGTTGATTCGCCTGAATGCGATAAGAACTCAGAAACATCAAATCCGATACCTCCCGCGCCAATAACAGCCACCTTCTTGCCAACAGGTTTATGAGATTTAATAACATCGATATAGTTCATCACTTTAGGATGATCAATACCTTCAATAGGCGGAGTACGAGGTTCAATGCCTGTGGCCACAATCACTTCATCAAAATCACTATCATTTAAATCACTGGCGCTAACGCGCGTATTTAATTTAACCGTGACATTGTGTAACTCTAACTGACGTTTAAAGTAACGGATGGTTTCGAAAAATTCTTCTTTACCGGGTACTTGCTTAGCAATATTAAATTGTCCGCCAAGCTCATCAGTTGAATCAAATAAAGTCACTATATGGCCACGCTCAGCTGCTGTTTTAGCCGCAGAAAGACCAGCAGGACCCGCACCAATAACAGCAATTCGCTTAGGATCCTGTGTTGGTAAAATGCTCAACTCAGTTTCATGGCAAGCACGAGGATTAACTAAACAACTGGTCATCTTTCCTTCAAATACGTGATCAAGGCAGGCTTGGTTACAACCGATACAGGTATTAATTTCGTCAGAGCGGTTTTCAATAGCTTTAATCACAAAATCAGGATCAGCCAAGAAAGGTCTTGCCATTGATATCATATCGGCATCGCCACGGGCCAAAACTTGCTCAGCCACTTCAGGAGTATTGATACGATTAGAGGTGATCACCGGAATCGACAAAGACTGACGGAATTTCGCCGTTACCCAAGTAAATGCTGCCCGAGGTACCTTAGTAGCAATAGTTGGAATGCGTGCTTCATGCCAACCAATACCTGTGTTTATAATCGTTGCACCCGCTTTTTCAATGGCTTGACCTAACTCTACGACTTCATCGTAAGTTGAGCCGCCTTCAACCAAATCTAGCATTGATAAACGATAGATGATAATGAACTTTTCACCCACAGCCTCGCGTACTCTACGCACAACTTCTAATGGCAATTTGATGCGATTTTCGTAACTGCCACCCCATTGGTCATCACGTTGATTGGTACGCGCGGCAATAAACTGATTCAAGAAGTAACCTTCAGAGCCCATGATTTCGACGCCGTCATACCCTGCCTTTTGCGCCTGAGTTGAGGTAAATATAAAATCTTCTATTTGTTTTTCAATACCATCATTATCCAAGGCTTTAGGCTTAAATGGATTAATTGGTGCTTGGACAGCAGAAGGTGCAACTAAATTAGGGTTGTAGGCATAGCGGCCAGTATGCAGGATTTGCATACATATTTTAGCGCCTTCTTTATGCACGGCATCCGTGATCATCTTATGATTAGCCACTTCAGCATCGTTACTTAAACGCTTAGTATTCTGATGTGTCGCGCCTTCATCATTGGGTCCTATACCGCCCGTTACGATAAGGCCTACACCACCTCGGGCACGCTCTGCAAAATATGCTGCCATACGCTCATGGCCATTGGCTGCCTCTTCAAGGCCTGTGTGCATCGAGCCCATCAACACACGGTTTTTTAAAGTAGTAAAGCCTAAGTCTAGAGGTTTCAGTAAATTCGGATAAACGCTAGCGCCTGCCGCGTTTGTTGTTGCTGTTGCTGTTGCTGTTGTCATATTACAGGTCCTGTATTGTTCTTTTATGTGCGCTTATTTACGCTGCATACCACTTATTTTTTTAAGTAATTCTTCATAGACGGGTTTACGACGCTCTTTGGCTGCCGTCATCGCTTCTTGAATATCAGGCATTTGAAACATGCCGGTTTGCCAAGTAGCCATATAGTTCAGCGCGTCAGCGACCGTGTGGTCTCGAGTATAGTTAATCATTTCTTTACAACCTGCGACGGCAAGAGGCGAATGGCCAGCGATTTGAGCGGCTATTTGCATTACGCCTTCGAGCAAACTTGCCTGATCAGCGAACACTTGATTAACCAATCCACATTCTTTTGCTTCTACCGCCCCCATATTACGACCGGTATAAGCCAACTCGCGGACCAAGCCTTGTGGTATAAGATGAGGTAAACGTTGTAATGTACCAACATCTGCCGTCATACCGATTTCAGTTTCTTTAATCGTAAAAAACGTATCCTCAGTACAGTAACGACTGTCTGCTGCACACACCATGTCTACAGCACCACCAATCACGCCACCTTGCATAGCGACAAGCACTGGCATACGTACTGATTCTAAAGCATTAAAACTGTCTTGAAGCTCGAGGACCATGCGACGCATGCGCTCACCCCGACGAGCAGGTTCCCCCGTAAAGTCCTTACCCATTTGAGTAAAAACTGACAAATCCATGCCTGCACTGAAGTGCTTTCCTTGTGAGGAAATAACAATGACACGAGCAGCAGACTGCTCATCAATTTTACGAACTGTAGCAGGCAGCTCATGCCAAAAAATTGGGATCATGCTGTTCAATGCTTCAGGACGAGACAATTGAATATGAGCGATATGTTGGTCAATACTGACACTCAAGGTTTCCAATTTTGAAAAATCTAAATCAGACATTTTATTCTCCATTTATTACGGATTTCAGGACGCTAATTAACGTGTCTCCTACTAATACAAACCGACTACACGCCCATCAGCACTCAAACTAGACAACGTCAAGATAAAGTCTTATTTTGACGCTGTCAAGATATGTGCTAAATTCCAGCACATGCAAAAAAAATCATCTAAAAAAATCATTAAAAAATCAGCCACTACGAAGAGCAGCTATCATCATGGTGATCTGCGTTCAAGCTTATTAGAAGCAGCCAAGGCCATGCTTAGCGACGGCGGAATCGAGGGCTTATCACTGCGTAAGCTAGCGGATCGTGTTGGGGTATCTCGCACGGCCCCCTATCATCATTTCAAAGATAAAAATGAATTGCTTTGCGCCATTGCCGAAGAAGGTTTTGAACATTGGCATAACAACGCAGAGCGCATTTTTTCTCAAGCGGGCCTGACAACAAAACAAAAATACCATCAGTTTTTTCAAGGCTACATTGGTTATGCAGCAGAGAACCCTGAGATGTACGACCTAATGTTTGGTCGCACTATATGGAAACAAAACAGTGCCACCAACGATTTACGTGATATCGCCTATCCGAGTTTTCAACGTCAAGTGGAGATGACCAAGAAATGGCAGGAACAAGGCTTAATGCCCGCCGAAGAGGACACCCTTCGTCTTGCTCAGGTCACTTGGGGCACCATGCACGGCATTGCCCGTTTATTAATTGACGGAATATATGCAGACCGCAATCATATTGATGAAATGTGCGCTTGCGCCGTAAACCTTTTTACCAGAGAGTAAACTCCGTCGGGCTACTGACCTCCATCAAACATAAGCCGCTTTCAAACGCTGCTTAAATATTTTTCCGCTGTCTTCTCTAGGCAATGCCGGGTGTATGTCTAGCTTTTTAGGCCACTTAAAGCGGGCTAGTTTTCCCTCTAAAAAGATTGCCACGTCTTCGATAGACACGGTTTCACCTTCAGCGCATTGAACGGCAGCAACAATCTTTTCGCCAAACTCGGGATGGGGTACACCGAAAATGGCACAATCAACTATTTGTGGCATTTCGATAAGCACAGCTTCGATTTCTGCAGGGAAAATATTTGCTCCCCCCGAAATGATCATGTCTTTCTTGCGATCATTAATAAATAGGTATCCGTCATCATCTAAATACCCCACATCACCTAAGGTAGTGTGGTTTTGATAATGCAGACCCTCAATCGTCCCTTCGGTATTGGTATATTCGAATGGGCCAAACATAGGAAGATGCACATATATAGAGCCTGATTCGCCAGTAGGCAGAGGCTGCATATCATCGTCGAGTATAATAATAGTACCGCCTGATATCGCTTTACCCACAGAACCAGGCTTCTGTGCTGCCTCCGTAGAGGATATTAAGGTCATAAAACCTAATTCACTCGCTCCATAGGATTCATAGAAGATAGGCCCAAACCATTCGATCATTCCTTGTTTAACGTCTACGGGCCAAGATGAGCCCGTTGACAAAGCGTACCGTAAACTTGATATGTCGTATTTATCACGCACACTCTGAGGTAACTTCAATAAGCGGATCATCATAGTCGGTACTATATAAGTATGGGTAATTTGATGCTTTTGCACATCAGCTAAGAAACGCTCAGGATCAAATTTTGGTTCAATAAACACTTCTATATTTTCTGCCGCTAAGCAACTTAACGTCAAAGCATGGGGTGCGCTGTGATAAAGCGGCGCCGAAATATAGAAGCGATCGCCATTGTCGAGCTGCATTAACGCTTTTGCCAGCCCCGCAAACACAGTGTACGGATCGGGCCTCTGTTCATTATATTCTCGTTTAATTCCCTTTGGTTTTCCGGTACTACCGGATGTATATAAGAACATGCCTCTAAATCGCTGAGGTGGCGTATCGATAGCATCTTTATCTGCTAGTAGTTGCTGCAGGTCCTCCCAACTTGATGACATTGGAGTGTCTGCGTTATCCTGCACAGAATATCGTTCTTTAATGATGTCAGGTGTGTTGATAACGATGGTTGCTAGGCTTTCGGGCAATGGTTCAACAAATCGTGCGAGTAAATCACTGTGTCCTATCAGCATCTTCGCCCCACTGTCGACAATGATAGGCATCAACTCCGCCTGTGTGTTGTGCCAGTTTAGAGTAACGTAATATGCCCCTACGTAACGGCATGCTTCAACAACCTCGTACAATGTGGTGTCATTTCTAAGGAGTATGGCAACCACATCCCCGGTAGCTACGCCTTTGCTTCGAAATATATGAGCTAATTTCTTCGCTCTATCCATCATATCGTCACGCTTAGTTTGTGCGCCGCTCAAATAGAAATGTCCTGACATGTACCTACTCCTTAGCTTCGTTTTTTAGTGAAGTATGTTCGATTGAACATGCTCGATAAAACACCACTTTGCGTTTGAGAATAACTCAAGCAAGAGTCAGTCATGCATCAGAATTATATATGCACTGTTATTTCTATTATGAATAATGCCTTAGACGTTACCTGAGTAGCGACTATAGGAAGACAGGAATGACTAAAGTGTTTTGAATAAGACATGGATCTGATTTAGAAAATATATCACTGTGGATACCAGTAACCTGCCATACCCTACCCGCCCTGGAAGATTTCTATACGAATAGCAAACCATGTTAGTGCAGTAAGTGCGAGCCTGCCTTTTCGATGTATTTAACTCAGAACTTGCGAATTTTATGCTTCAATAAGTGCTTCACCATTCCTAGGACATATAGGTAGTTTACAAAGTAAAAACTGACGCATATTACCGATTAAAGCTAAAGAGAGAGCTACACATAAAGAGGAGGTGCCATATACTCTTGGGTTTTAGCTGTAAAATGGAGGGAACGATTTTGAATAGGCTAGATTAATTGCATACAGCTCTGTTGATTTATAGCTAGATCGTTGAAACCCCAAAGCAGAGGGCATTTTAGTTGTTGCCCCTGAAAGCAAAATCACGCGCCGCATCAAGATGATGCTGTCTACGTAAACAGGCGCATAAACCAGCCTTTTTCTAATTCATCTCTGCAACCTTTAAGCTGTGTCGCGTAACGTAAAGAACGGGCTTTTACCGTTTTAGCGACTCTTTGCAGCCAACGTTTCTTGTGGTGGCTCTTACGTTTATAACCGCCCCAGCCTTCGTGGTAATTTAGATATTGCGCTTCTGCATCCCATTTCGATACACGGTTAATTTTATGAGTCTTACTAATAAACCACCCCATAAAATCCATAGCGTCGTCAAAGTCTTCTCGATCAGCCCAACTATTTCCCGTTTCTCGCTTGTAATCCGCCCAAGTTGGCGTTTTTGCTTGCGAATAACCGTAAGCACTGCTTACGCGCCCCCAGGGTATCAAACCAAAAAACACATAATCTTTTGGCGGTAGCGCATCAGCTCTAAATGAGCTTTCTTGATACATCATTGCCATAGGCACATGCATAGGTACGCCCCACTTGTCGCTCATTTCATCGGCCGTATCAAACCAATGGCGCTTCTCGAGAAAGATTTCACAAATATTACTGATATTTTTAGGGGGCGTTGTCGTGCACCCACCAAGCCACGTTACCAATAAAAGTATCAGTGAAATACGACCAACGAATGGATATGTAGATAAATTGCGAGACATACGTCACTCTCGTCTATGGTTCGAATAAATGGTTTCGCGATGTCTTACCTCGCGATCTGGATGAGCAATACTAACCTGTTCGACTGGAATATGGTAAGTTTGTGTATAAATTCACCCAAAAAAATTTGCCGAATTTAATCGGCGAGTAACGTCATTCACGGCTAATTTTACAAATCTGTTTATTAAACGGAACTAATAATTAAGTGCTGAGTCATATTTAATGTGTGTTTTAATTTTTGTGTGTTTCCGAATAAACGTTTAGTTTAGCCCAGCTCTTTAGCTGGGCTTTTTTTTGCCCGTAATTGGCTAAGAACAACGAGGTATTTTCATCACCAATCAGTGTGGTCTGCATGTCATGCGGATCACTCAACTACTTATTTCATAGCCATAATTAACTAATTCACTTTTTTTAATTTATGTGTGAACTTAATGGCATATGACCCGGTCATATCTAGCGTGTGTTTTAATTTATGTGTGTTCCAAAAAGACTTTTAGCCCAGCTCTTTAGCTGGGCTTTTTTTTGCCCGTGATTTACTGATAATTTTGATGTGGTTACGTTACCAAGCACTAGGGTATTCCTAATATGAAGCTCAATCGAACGGCTGATTTATGCTCATGACTTACTCATTCACTTTTTTTTCATTAATATGTGAACTTAATCAGCTATGACCCGGTCATATCTAGCGTGTGTTTTAGTTTATGTGTGTTTCCTGAATATACTGTTAGCCCAGCTCTTTAGCTGGGCTTTTTTTTGCCCGTGATTTACTGATAATTTTGATGTGGTTACGTTACCAAGAACTAGGGTATTCCTAATATGAAGCTCAATCGAACGGCTGATTGATGCTCATGACTTACTCATTCACTTTTTTTAATTTATGTGTGAACTTAATGGTATATGACCCGGTCATATCTAGCGTGTGTTTTAATTTATGTGTGTTTCCAAAAAGACTTTTGGCCCAGCTCTTTAGCTGGGCTTTTTTTTGCCCGTGATTTACTGATAATTTTGATGTGGTTACGTTACCAAGAACTAGGGTATTCCTAATATGAAGCTCAATCGAACGGCTGATAGATACTTATGACTTACTCATTCACTTTTTTTTCATTAATATGTGAACTTAATCAGCTATGACGCGGTCATATTTAGCGTGTGTTTTAGTTTATGTGTGTTTCCAAAAAAACTTTTAGCCCAGCTCTTTAGCTGGGCTTTTTTTTGCCCGTGATTTACTGATAATTTTGATGTGGTTACGTTACCAAGAACTAGGGTATTCCTAATATGAAGCTCAATCGAACGGCTGATTGATACTTATGACTTACTCATTCACTTTTTTTCATTAATATGTGAACTTAATCAGCTATGACCCGGTCATATCTAGCGTGTGTTTTAGTTTATGTGTGTTTCCAAAAAAACTTTTAGCCCAGCTCTTTAGCTGGGCTTTTTTTTGCCCGTAAATTGCTACGAACGACAAGGTCTTTTCATCACGAACCAGTGTGGTATCTATGTCATATAGATCACTCAACTACTTATTTCATAGCCATAATTAACTAATTCACTTTTTTTAATTTATGTGTGAACTTAATGGTATATGACCCGGTCATATCTAGCGTGTGTTTTAATTTATGTGTGTTTCCAAAAAGACTTTTAGCCCAGCTCTTTAGCTGGGCTTTTTTTTGCCCGTAAATTGCTACGAACGACAAGGTCTTTTCATCACGAACCAGTGTGGTATCTATGTCATATAGATCACTCAACTACTTATTTCATAGCCATAATTAACTAATTCACTTTTTTTAATTTATGTGTGAACTTAATGGTATATGACCCGGTCATATCTAGCGTGTGTTTTAATTTATGTGTGTTTCCAAAAAGACTTTTAGCCCAGCTCTTTAGCCGGGCTTTTTTTTGCCCGTGATTGGCTACGAACAACAAGGTATTTTCATCACCAATCAGTTTGGTATCCATTCCATATAGATCACTCGACTACGTTTTCGTAGCGATAATGAAATAATTTATTTTTTTGCACTTATAAGTGAACTTAATGGCATATGACTCGGTCATATCTAGCGTGTGTTTTAGTTTATGTGTGTTTCCAAAAAGACTTTTAGCCCAGCTTTTTAGCTGGGCTTTTTTTTGCCCGTAATTAGCTGCGTACGACAAGGGATTTTCGTCTCCAATCAGTTTGGTATCCATGCCATATAGATCACTCGACTACGCTTTCGTAGCGATAATGAAATAATTTATTTTTTTTGCACTTATAAGTGAACTTAATGGCATATGACCCGGTCATATCTAGCGTGTGTTTTAGTTTATGTGTGTTTCCAAAAAGACTTTTAGCCCAGCTTTTTAGCTGGGCTTTTTTTTGCCCGTAATTAGCTGCGTACGACAAGGGATTTTCGTCTCCAACCAGTGTGGTCTCCATCTCATATGGATCACTCGATCCACTCATTTTATAGCAATGATTAACTAATTCATTTTTTTGCATTTGTAAGTGAACTTAATCAGGTATGACACGGTCATACCTAGCGTGTGTTTTAGTTTATGTGTGTTTCCAAAAAAACTTTTAGCCCAGCTCTTTAGCTGGGCTTTTTTTTGCCCGTGATTGGCTACGAACAACAAGGTATTTTCATCACCAATCAGTTTGATATCCATCTCATATGGATCACTCGATCCACTCATTTTATAGCAATGATTAACTAATTCATTTTTTTGCATTTGTAACTGAACTTAATCAGGTATGACACGGTCATATTTAGCGTGTGTTTTAGTTTATGTGTGTTTCCAAAAAAACTTTTAGCCCAGCTCTTTAGCTGGGCTTTTTTTGCCCGAGATTTACTGATGATTTTTGATTTAGTTACGTCACCAAGGACTAGGGTATTCCTAATATGAAGATCAATCGAACGGCTGATTTAAGCTCATGACTTACTCATTCACTTTTTTCATTAATATGTGAACTTAATCAGGTATGACGCGGTCATATTTAGCGTGTGTTTTAGTTTATGTGTGTTTCCAAAAAGACTTTTAGCCCAGCTCTCTAGCTGGGCTTTTTTTTGCCCATAAATTGCTGCGAGCTACAGCATTTTTTCCTCACCAAGCATGTTGTGTTCCTATACTGTAGAGCCATCGAACGCATCATTATTTACCCATGGCTCACGCATTCTTTTTTTTGCATTAATATGTGAACTTAATCAGGTATAAAACGGTCATAATTAGCGTGTGTTTTAGTTTATGTGTGTTTCCAAAAGACTTTTAGCCCAGCTCTTTAGCTGGGCTTTTTTTTGCGTTAATAACAGACCTCATAAACATTTTTACCGCAGTCATAAAAACTCGGATATAGACAAAAACGTATTGTCGATCAGATGGTTAAAAAGTACACCTAAAGAAATTTCCGTATATTTTTATCCCATTATCAAAAACTTTAGCCGCATCTCTATCTTTCCTGTAAGCGAAATATCTAATATTATCGATCTGCTAAAGCCAGATATACTATGACCAGTATTAACGCTAATGACGTCGGAACATTATGAACATGTTGCGTGCCCATGGACGGGACATTTGAGTATTAACTGGACCGACGTTGTTTAGAACAAAGTGGTTACATCAGCCGAACAATTAATTCGATATTGTGTGCCGCTCGATGTCGGTTTAAGTTCAGGAAATGTGCCTAAATTGGTCTTGGGTATAGAGCGAAATGCTAGGCAGTCTGTTTTGAAGGAAAAGTGAGAAATCAGTTACGTACGTACACCAGTGGTATCTAAAACGGGTACCCGGCGGTCAAACGAAAAAATGCCGCTCACCTTAAGTGAACGGCATTAGGTAACATCATGATAAACAAGTTTATTTAGAATTTATCAAATTGATAGGTAAAGTAGTCGGTTAAGAATTTATCAAAACTGACGATATCAGACTGTTCAATCTGATGCTGGGCATCTAAAGAACTAAGCGCATGCTTACGAAGCATATCAGCATCAAAAAACTGATATTTTTCCTCACTCAAGCTTTGCTTATAACGTGCTGCCAATTCAATACCTAAGGCTCCGTTGTCTTGATTTTTGCTCAATAATGTCTCAAGGATCTTAGCTGAAGGCGTCAACTCAGGATTAAGTATCTTCTGCCATTCATGCTCAACTGCCAAACTATATTCGGCAACGTCTACGTTAGAATCAAGTATTTTGGCAACTTGCCGCATACCAGTGAATAATTCTGTAGCCCATTCAGCCATCGGTATCGATTGGCCACCTTTAGACAAGGTTAGAGCCGGATCACGGCCGTGATCGACCACAGCTCGAAGATTGGACTCAGTTTCTCGATAAGAATCCGACGTCATATCTGCGCTTGGCATCACTAAACAATATAATAAAAACGCATCGAGAAAGAAAAACTGATTCCGCTCAATACCTAATTCGCTAAAGGGGTTTACATCTAATGCTCTGACCTCGATATATTCAACACCACGAGCATTCAACGCATCCGTAGGCTTTTCCAAAGGTTTAGTGGGTTGTTTTGGACGTATCGGTGAGTAAAGCTCATTCTCAATTTGCAGCACATTACTGTTGAGTTGCTGATAATGTCCGTCTTTTTTAGTGGCATATTTTTCAAAAATTTCAGATGGAGTACTAATAGCTTTACGCAATGAAGCAATATAAGTATCTACTTGGTTGTAACACGTCATCAAACCGGATTGAGCACTGTTTGTATACCCCAAGTCGCTCATACGCAAAGAAGTAGCATACGGTAAGTATAAAGACCCTTTTCCGATAGTTTTAAAAGGTAGAGTGGTGGTTTTACCCTTAATAAACGAACTACATAAAGCCGGTGACGCACCATATAAATATGGGATTAACCAACAGAAACGGCGATAGTTCCTGATAAGTGCAAAATAAGCAGCTGACTTAGTATCCTTGTTATTTTCAGTTCCTTCGACCTTATTGAGCCATAACTGCCAGAAGTCATCTGGCAAAGAATAGTTGAAATGCACACCAGCAATTGCTTGCATCATACTACCGTAACGGTTCTTTAGTCCCTCTCGATACAAGCTTTTCATTTTGCCAACATTGGATTTTCCAAACTGGGCAATCGGGATTTCGCTTTGATCATCAATGTAGCAAGGCATACTCATAGGCCATAAACATTCGTCACCTATGTTTGCTAAAGCAAATTTATGTACGTCACGTAATTGACCTATGGTTTTATCCACATCCCGCTCTGGGGGAGTAATAAACTCCAAAAGCGACTCTGAAAAATCGGTAGTGATATACTCATGTGTCAACGCAGCGCCTAACTTTTCGTTGTGGGGCGTTTGGGCTAACTTACCATTAGGTTGAATACGCAGCGCTTCGCGTTCTATTCCGTGGTTTATTCCTACCAGCGTCGAGGCAAGATCGTCACCTGCTAAAATAGCTAAACGCTCGCTAAAATCTTTATCTAATGTCTGCAAAATAAATTCCAATATAGTCAGCAACCCTCAGTAGATGGGGAGCCTTAATGTTTTTTCAAGGAATATAGACCCGCGCTGAACGTTTTTTCACTCAGCGCTCAACCTTAATATTCAACGGTTAAGTCAACGATTTCCCGACCGATACCTGCTAATTGAGTGCGAATAACACTCGCATCTCCCACTACCACAATTTGCATCGAGTTGGGATCCAGCACTTTAGCCGCCAGTGCATTTAGCTCACTTTTACTGATGTTGTTTATAATGTTAGTTTGCGTCGCTCTGTACGACTTATCTAGATTATACGTTAATAAATGCCGTAAAAACCCCGCTTTACTAGCAGGAGTTTCATACTCCAGCGCATCACCTTGGGTAAATGCATTGCGCATTAATTCTAGCTCAACCTGTGTCATGCCTTTGTCGTGATAAACGCTTATCTCGTTAAGCATCTCTTGTATGCCATCGGCGGTATTTTCTTGTTTTAAATCAGCGCTAGCATCAAACCAACCTAAAGTTTTCCCTCCAATAAAACCTGTAGATGCCCCATATGTATAGCCTTTATCTTCACGTAAATTGAGGTTAATTCGACTGCTAAAAACACCACCTAACGCAAAATTCATTAATTTACTTCTAAATTGTTCACCGGTCGCATCGTAGGGTAAATAACGTTTAAAAACGGTTACCACTGACTGCTTAGCACCCGGTTTATCAACCAAGTAAAGCACTGGCTTGCCTGTATCTGGAAATTTCGCATAGTCTTTTATCTCATAGGGCTTAGGAGACCAGCCGCTTAAAAAAGCCAACGATTCCTGTAGTGCTTTTGGTTCAATATCACCGACCACTACCACGTTCGCTTTTGCTGGGGAGTAATAATTATGATAATAGGTTTTGATATCATCCAAAGTAATGTTATCTAAGGTTTGTAGCGTGCCTGAGTCTGGTAAGCTAACTCGGTTGTCTTTTCCAAATAGCAATTCACTCACAGCCCTGCTCGCTAACACCGATGGATTTTTAACTTGCTGTTGAAGTGACTGAGCCGTACGTTGTTTTAGACGCAGAAAATCGCTCTCTAAAAAGGCGGGATGAAATAGTTTCTTGTTTAACAAGGCCAACGTTGCATCAAGGCTACGGGTTAAACTGCTTACGCGTACAGTCGTATAACGGCCGTTAGCGTCAAAATGAATACTGCTACCTAACAAAGCAAGCTGATTAGCCATCTCTTCGTTTGTATAGCCTTGGGTCGTTTCATTCATCATTTGTGCGGTTAGCGAAGCCAAGCCCGCTTTATCAATAGGATCGAGTAAGGGACCGCCTTCCATATTGAAGCTAATTGACACCGTAGGCGTTTCTTTACTGTCCAAGGTTACTAGGGTTAAACCATTATCGAAGGTCTTTTTTGCAAAGTCCGGCACGTCCACCACAGGTGAAGGACCCGCTGATGGTTGCACACTACGCTCAAAGTCATCCACAATTGCTGCTTGTTCAATATGTTCTTTTACTGTACTAAGATCATCCAATTTACGAGCTGGTGGAGTAAAGTTTGCCGCTTTTGCTGCAAGCTCTGTATGACCTTTTGGTACTATGCTTAAAACAACACTGGGTTTGCTTTTGATATAGCGCTTATATACCCGCATCACATCCTCTGCAGTAACGGCATTGTATCGGTCAAGGTCATATTGCACCATGTCAGGCTCGTCATCGAACGTCTGATTGGAGGCTAAAGTTGATACCTTACCTGACACACTTTGTAAGCCAAAAATAGTTGATGACTCGATCCCTATTTTAGTACGATTTAGGTCATCTTCACTGACGCCTCGCGCTTCAAATTCTGCGAGAGTTTGCTCAAATCGCTTATATATCTCCGACAGATTAGTGCTGTTTTGTGGATTAGCCAAGGCAATAAGTTGGAATTCGCAGGCCAACTCTTGGCATGGATGTGACACCAATGCTTGCACGGCATAACCATCTTTAACCAAGTTTTTATAAAATAATGATGTTTTACCTGAGCCTAATATATTAGACAATACATCCAATGGCGCTTCATCTTCATGACGCACATATACAGTCGGGTACGTTACTTGTAACAACGGTAAATGTACTTCATCTTCTAACGTAACGTAGCGGGTCTCATCTAGGCTGACCAATTCTTTTTTAGCGTTATCTACCACTGGACCAGACGGAATAGGACCAAAGTATTTATTTGCCCATCTAAGTACTTGCTCAGGTTGAATATCACCGCCAATCGTTAATACCGCATTATTGGGTCCGTACCAGCGTTTAAAGAACGCTTTCAAATCGTCTACGTTAACGCGATTTAAATCTTCAATATATCCGATGGTTGACCAAGAATAAGGATGGCCTACTGGATACAAGGCCTCTGAGTTACGCTCACTGCGCAATCCATATGGTTGGTTGTCGTAGCTCTGCCCACGTTCGTTTTTCACTGTTTCACGTTGAATCTCAAACTTTTCTTGGGTAACCGAGTCAAGTATGAATCCCATACGATCTGCTTCCAACCACAGCATTTTCTCTAGCTGATTGGCCGGTACAGTTTCAAAGTAATTTGTGCGATCTGAATTGGTGGTACCATTCATATTACCGCCAGCTTCGGTCACAATCTTAATATGTTCGTCGTCAGCAACGTTTTTCGAGCCTTGAAACATCATATGCTCAAAAAAATGAGCGAATCCTGACTTACCTACCTCTTCACGCGCAGAGCCCACATGGTAGGTCACATCAACGCGTACTAACGGATCTGAATGGTCCTCATGCAGAACCACCGTTAAGCCATTTTCTAAGCGATACTTTTTATATGGAATGCTGACGCTATTTGGGCTCGCCGAATGCTCAGCAATCAAGGTTACCCCTGAAGGTAAGTTCGAGCTCAACGGTTGTGTCACCGTATTGGTAGGTTGACATGCGACGAGAACGCCAGTAATTGCCGATAATATAAGGATTTTTTTTACCACAGGAAACTTGCCCATTGATTTACACTAGACTATTAGTCTACCCTTTCAGTCACAATAAAGTCACTCAGCTTATACTGTTTGAATTCACGTTAAATCACATTCTATTCGAAGGATCTAGTGAATGAATCAAGACCCCGTAATTTTCGACAAGGACTTTGCATTGCGCCAATTCAGTGGCAATGAGAGCTTATTAGTTAAAATGCTTGGTAAATTTGCGGAGCAATATACTGACGTAGAACAATCTCTGGTCAGTGATATTCGCTTACAAAATTTAGATGCGGTACGCCAACAAGTTCACACGATTAAAGGCGTTAGTGGCAATTTAGGAATGAATGCACTTCACCAAGCCAGTCGTGACTTTGAAGCGTATATCAAAAGCGAGTCCCCGGAAAATATTGATTCAACAACTTATCTTGCAGTGCTTATGCAAACACTTGCCACTGTAAATCAATATACGCAATCTACAATATCCAATAATAATGTGGTGTCGTCCAGTGCAACGGAAAAGAGTAATCCAAAAGGCAAACAAGAATTGCTCACGGCGTTAAAAAGAAACGAATTTATTACGCCCAACAAATTAGAGCAATATATACGTGACTGCGCATTAGATAGCGCCACTGAGGCATCTCTGCTCAGCGCTATTGATGATTTGGACTATCCAGCAGCGATTGCACTGCTTGAGTAATCCGAACTTCCCCATAATCGAAATCGTTTTTGAGCACGCCGATTTTCTTGTTATTAACAAGCCTGCTGGCGTGAGCGTACAGAATGAGCAAGATGCCTCCGGTATTTTGCCCATTATCTGTGGGCAATTATCTATTGATAAACTTTGGTTGGTGCATCGTTTAGACAAAGTGACCTCAGGCTTACTTATTTTGGCTAAACATGCTCAAGCCGCGAGCACGTTAGGCAAGCTATTCGAAACGCGCAAAATAGAAAAGTACTACCTTGCCCTTGGCCCCGCCAAACCCAAAAAGAAACAGGGCACCATCAGCGGTGCAATGAAAAAAATACGTGATGGTAAATGGGCCTTAAGCAAAGATGGTACAGCCGTCGCCACAACACAGTTTTTTAGCAAGAGTGTCTCCCCGGGTATCAGGCTGTATTTGCTTAAACCCTTAACCGGTAAAACGCATCAGTTGCGGGTAATGCTAAAGAGCTTAGGCAGTCCCATTTTAGGCGATAGTTTGTATAAAGGTTCAGAGCATGACAGAACGTATTTACATGCCTACAGTTTGCGGTTTTGCTACCAAACTCAAGAAATTGGTATCTGTTGCTCTCCCACTAGCGGTGAACTGTTTAATACGGAAGCCTGTCAAAAGGCGCTCGAAGAGTACACTCAACCTTGGTCGCAAAATTGGCCAACTAAAACTGCGCATAAGGGTTAGCGATCAGTGAAATTGGCTATTGTTGGCAACGGCGCCATAGGTAATTTGCTCGCGCTTAAATGCCATATTCAACAACAAGAATTTAGCCTTGTCACGCGCACGCAACAAGCATTTACATTAGTTGCCACTGATATCCTTCAACGCGCTCACAATATTCAAATCCAACCGTCAACGTTCAGTCAATTAAACAACGCTGATATTATTGTATTGCCTGTCAAGGCTTATCAGATTGCGGATACCGTTGCAGAGTTAAAACCACATCTATGTGCTGAACAAACGTTGGTGTTATTACATAATGGAATGGGCGTAATAGAAGCGGTAAAAACATTACTACCCAATAACCCAATTATTGCAGCCACCACCAGCCATGCGGCTTACAAACCCAGTACCACTACCATGTTCGAAACAGGTTTAGGCATGTGTCACTTAGGATATATCGCCCGAGGACAAAACTCGGCGGCCCCCCTGATTAGCAATGACACCAACCGAGATGCATTACTAACGTCACTACTAACACCCTGTTGCTGGCATGCCGATATTGAACAAGCGCTGTGGGATAAACTGGCCATAAATGCGGTTATCAACCCATTGACAGCATTGCATCAAATTAAAAATGGCCAATTAGCGCAATCTCAATATAACGCTATCATTGGGGAGATCTGTTTAGAGACTGCAAACGTTATGACTGCCTGCGGTTTTAGCGCTGAAGCGGGCATACTCATAGATAGGGTAAAACAAGTCATTGAGGCCACCAGCGTAAACTATTCGTCTATGTATCAAGACATAGCACACAAGCGCCAATCTGAAATCGTCTTCATCAATGGCTATATCTGCCAGCAAGCTCAAATTCATGGCATAAACGTACCAGTGAATCAGAATTTACTTAAGCGCATCACGGCGTTAGAAGCACATTATTAACGACACTTTAGATGCATAAATCTAAGCCCATGGAAGCATGAAACTGCAGACATAAAAAAAGCGCCTATGCTAAGCGCTTTTTAAGGTTAAAAATGGTGTACATTCAAAGGCTGATTATTCAGCCTTTTCTGCACTGACTTCCGGCTTCATATGCGGAAATAAGATTACGTCTTTAATAGTAGGGCTGTCAGTGAATAACATCACTAAACGGTCAATACCAATACCTTCACCCGCTGTAGGTGGTAATCCATACTCAAGGGCACGAATGTAATCGTCATCAAAATGCATGGCTTCATCGTCACCAGCATCTTTCTCGGCCACTTGCTTACGGAATCGCGCAGCTTGGTCTTCAGAGTCATTTAACTCAGAGAAACCGTTAGCTAGTTCACGACCGCCTACGAAAAACTCAAAACGATCAGTTACGAAATGGTTGTCATCATTTCGGCGCGCAAGAGGCGAAACTTCCCATGGATATGCCGTAATAAATGTAGGTTGATCAAGCTGCTCTTCAGCAGTAGCTTCGAATATTTCACACAAGTACTTACCCGCGCCCCAAATTCCATCTACTTCAGGCTCCTTGATGTGCAACTGCTTAGCCATCACTTTAAGCTCATCAAGATGTGCTTCAGGATCATTAATTGCGGCAACGTTCGCTTCAGGCCAGTATTTTATGACCGCTTCGCTCATCGTTAAGCGTTCAAATGGCTGATCGAAGTCATAGGTTTTCTCTTCGATAACATTACCTTCAATGTCCTTGATGGTATTTTTAACAATGGCCGTGCCCAGTACGTCATTTGCAACCGTACGTAGCATTTCCTCTGTCAAGTTCATCAAATCATGGTAGTCCGCGTAGGCCTGATAAAACTCAAGCATTGTGAACTCAGGATTATGCCGAGTCGATAAACCTTCGTTACGGAAGTTACGATTAATTTCGAATACACGTTCAAAACCGCCAACCACTAAACGTTTCAGGTAAAGCTCTGGTGCGATACGTAGGTACATGTCTATGTCTAACGCGTTATGGTGCGTCGTAAACGGCTTAGCTGTTGCTCCACCAGGGATAACCTGCAACATCGGCGTTTCCACTTCCATAAACTTACGTTCACTTAAGAAGTTACGAATACCGGTTACGATTTTGCTGCGGATCATAAAAGTTTCGCGAGTTTGTTGATTGGTGATCAAATCAACATAACGTTGGCGGTACTTAGTTTCTTGATCAGCCAAGCCGTGGAACTTTTCAGGTAAGGGACGCAAAGACTTGGTCAACAGTTGGTATTCATTCATGTTGACGTATAAGTCGCCTTTACCGGACTTATGCAGTTCACCTTTAACACCAATGATGTCACCGATGTCTAAGCTGGTGTAACGCTCTTTAATATCCTTTTGCGTATCTTTGGAGGCATACGCTTGAATGCGACCAGTCATGTCTTGCAATAACAAGAATGGCCCACGCTTAGCAAGAATACGACCAGCAATGCTGACAATTTTACCTAGTTCTTCTAGGGCTGCTTTTTCGTGCTCGCCGAATTCAGCTTGTAGATCTTCACTATAAAATTCACGACGAAAGGTATTGGGAAAGCCGTTTGATTTACAGTTTTCACGTATCTGCGAAAGTTTAGTGCGGCGCTCAGCTATGAGCTTGTTTTCATCTTGGTGCTGTTCGGTCATCGACTTTCCTGATTTCTAGTAGCTGTAAATTAATGTGGGTTTACTTACAATCCAGATTTTAAGCTGGCTTGTATAAATTTGTCCAAATCACCGTCTAACACGGCTTGAGTGTTACGTGTTTCCACGCCTGTACGTAAGTCTTTAATCCGTGAATCATCTAATACATAAGAGCGGATTTGGCTGCCCCAGCCGATATCTGACTTACTGTCTTCCATGGTCTGTTTTTCTTCGTTTTGCTTTTGCATCTCAAATTCATACAGTTTTGCTTTTAGCTGCTTCATCGCTTGGGCTTTATTTTTATGTTGTGAACGGTCATTTTGACACTGCACAACAATATTCGTTGGTTCGTGAGTAATACGCACCGCAGAATCGGTTCTGTTTACGTGCTGCCCACCTGCGCCAGACGCGCGGTAAGTATCAATTCGTAAATCAGAGGGATCAATATCAATTTCAATATCATCGTCAATCTCTGGATAAGCAAATACAGAAGCAAATGAGGTATGGCGACGACTACCAGAATCAAACGGTGATTTACGAACGAGTCGGTGAACACCGGTCTCTGTGCGCAACCAACCAAAAGCATATTCACCTTCAAAACGTATAGTGGCACTTTTTATTCCAGCAACATCACCATCTGACAATTCAATTAATTCTGTTTTAAAACCGTGGGCTTCCCCCCAACGAAGGTACATACGCAATAGCATGTTAGCCCAATCTTGCGCTTCAGTACCGCCGGAACCAGATTGAATATCGATGTAACCGTCATTTGCATCGTTCGGACCGCTAAACATACGTCTGAATTCAAGTTTCTCGAGCTGGCTAACAAGCTCAGCCAAATCTTTTTCAGCTTCATCTAAGGTTTCTTGATCGCTTTCTTCTACAGCTAGTTCTAAAAGCTCTTCAACGTCAATACAACCTTGCTCAAGCAATACTATGGTATTAACAATCTGTTCTAAGGCGACTTTTTCTTTGCCTAGGGCTTGAGCACGCTCAGGATCGTTCCACACATCAGGGTTTTCTAATTCGCGGTTAACTTCCTCGAGGCGTTCACTCCTTTGATCGTAGTCAAAGATACCCCCGAAGTGATGCACTGCGTTGCTTTACATCACTAATTGTATTTAGTATTGGATTGATTTCGAACATAAATCTTAACATTGTCATAGCGGTTGAATGGCGGCGGATTTTACCGGATTTTATCCCTTAATGACAGATCTCAGCCCCTAGGAAGCAAAAAATCAGCGTAAACGAAGGCAGTCTCGTTATCTTCTTAAACAAAACACCCGCAAAATAGCGGGTGTGAATAACGTTACAGCAAATTTTTACCCCTAAATCACATGCGATCCATGGTTTCTATACCTAATAGCCCCAACCCTGATTGCAATGTCTTAGCGGTCAGTGCAGCTAGCGTCATACGGCTGTCACGAACGTCTTGTGCTATGCCATCTTTTAACATCGGACATGCTTCGTAAAAACTCATAAATAAGCTAGCAAGTTCATAAAGGTAGGTACACAACACATGAGGTGTGCCCTCAGCAATCACTTGATTGATGGCTTCAACATATTGTAATTGCTTCACCGCAAGTAATTTTTCTTGAGAGGCGTCCAACGTAATGGGCGCATTTAGCGTTAAATGATCCACGCCGGCTTTACGAAAAATACTCATAACTCGAGTATAGGCGTATTGCAAATAAGGTGCGGTGTTACCTTCAAAGCTCAGCATACTGTCCCAGCTAAACATATAGTCAGTGGTACGATTTTTACTCAAATCTGCATACTTTACAGCGCCTATACCAATTTTATTGGCCAGTACTTTTAGCGCTTGTGCGCTTAAATCGGTTTCGCGTTTACTCAATAGGGCTTCAGCCCGCTCGACCGCCTCATCTAGTAATTCAACGAGTTTAACTGTTCCCCCTGTACGAGTTTTAAACGGACGGCCATCGTTACCCAACATCATGCCAAACGGGCAATGCTCATAAGTCTGTTCTGGTGCAATAAAACCCGCTTTACGGGCAACAATCTCAGTTTGCTTAAAATGTAGTGCTTGTCGTGCATCAGTCATAATAAGGGTACGATCTGCATGCAAGGTACCGCAGCGATGACGTATAGCGGCTAAATCCGTAGTGGCATATAGGTAACCCCCGCCAGATTTTTGCACGATGTAAGCAGCAGGATTACCTTCTTTATCTGCTAATTCAGGTATAAATACTACTTGAGCACCTTGGCTTTTTACCGCCAATCCTTTCGCCTGAAGTTCGCGAACCACATTCGCCAAATCATCGTTGTAAGCACTTTCGCCCATGATGTCATCACGGGTAAGGCTGACATTTAATTTGTGATAAACCTCTTCACTGTGTGTGATAGAGACGTCAATAAAGTTCTGCCATAGCGCCAAGCAATGACTGTCACCGCCCTGCAGTTTAACTACGTAGTCACGTGCCCTATCAGCGAAGCCTTCTTCTTCGTCAAAACGCACTTTGGCTTCGCGGTAAAAATCTTCTAAGTCAGAAAGTGCCGTTTCAGCCACTTGATCCGCTTGAAGTTTGTCATTTAGGTGCGCAAGCAGCATCCCAAACTGTGTGCCCCAGTCGCCCATATGATTTTGGCGGATGACGTTGTGTCCCATGAACTCCAGCGCTTTAACCACTGCATCACCAATAATCGTGGTGCGCAAATGGCCCACATGCATTTCTTTGGCTAAGTTGGGCGATGAGTAATCCACCACCACGGTTTTACTCGGCTGAGCTTCTATATTCAAACGCGTATCTGCTGCTGCATTAGCAAGTTGACCAGCCAGCCACGGTTTACTTAAATAAATATTGATAAAGCCTGGGCCTGCCACTTCAAGCTTCTCGGCGATACCATCAAGCTGAACCGCTTCAACGATTTTTTCAGCAATATCTCTCGGCTTGAGCTTAAGTACTTTAGCTAGCGCCATAGCACCATTAAATTGGTAGTCGCCGAACCCCACACGTGTTGCACGACTAAGGGGCGCAGGGGAGTTTTCAGGGGCGCCAATGGCCGCCAAGGCAGCACTAAATTTGTTCAATAATAGGGTATGTAAATTCATATTTTTAAAGCCAATAACCGTACTTGTTGAGCACATATATAAATGTGTATTGAAGGGGACATTTTGTCCCAGCATCTATTAATGTTCGCGTGTTTGATGAAACTCTATATCAGGATAGCGCTCTTGCGCTAACGACAAATTCACCATAGTGGGGGCGATATAGGTTAGATTGTCTCCACCATCGAGGGCAAGATTAGCTTCTGCTTTACGTTGAAACTCATCGACTTTTCGCTCATCTTTACCATATATCCAACGGGCAGTGGCGACGTTGATATGTTCGTATATAGCGTCCACGTTGTATTCACCTTTAAGACGTGCAACCACCACATCAAACTGCAATACGCCCACAGCACCAACGATCAAATCATTGTTTTGCAGTGGTCTAAACACCTGTACCGCGCCCTCTTCTGAAAGTTGAATAAGGCCTTTAAGCAATTGTTTTTGTTTTAGTGGATCCCGTAGGCGGATGCGTTTAAACAATTCAGGCGCAAAGTTGGGTATACCAGCGAAACGAAACTTTTCACCAGAGGTAAATGTATCCCCAATTTGAATTGAACCGTGGTTATGTAAACCAATAATATCGCCTGCATACGCTTCTTCTAGCACTTCGCGGTCACCAGCAAAAAACGTTAACGCGTCAGAAATACGCACGTCTTTTCCGATACGGCTTTGATGCATCTTCATACCTTTCTGATATTTACCCGACACGATGCGGCAAAAAGCAATTCGGTCTCGATGTTTAGGATCCATGTTGGCTTGAATTTTAAACACAAAGCCACTGAATTTATCATCCTTAGCTTCAACTTTACCTAGATCTGTTTCTCGCCCTTGTGGCGACGGAGCCCATTCAACTAGTCCGTCAAGCATATGGTCAACGCCAAAGTTACCCATAGCGGTGCCAAAGAAAACGGGCGTGAGTTCACCGGCAATAAATTCTTCCAAATTAAATTCGTGGGATGCGCCCTTAACCAGCTCCAACATTTCACGTAACTCATCGGCGTAAATGCCAACAGCCGTATCCAACTCAGGATTGTCTAGCCCTTTAATCACTCGCCTCGGCTGAATGGTATGCCCTTGACCGGTGCTATATAAGACGGTTTCATCACGCAGTAAGTGATATATACCTTTGAATTCCTTCCCCATGCCAATGGGCCAAGTAATGGGGGCACATTTAATGTTTAACACGCTTTCCACTTCATCGAGTAAATCGATAGGATCGCGGGTATCGCGGTCGAGTTTGTTCATAAACGTAATAATAGGGGTATCACGTAAACGTGTGACTTCCATCAACTTAATGGTACGAGCCTCAACACCTTTAGCAGCATCAATCACCATTAAACAGGAATCGACCGCGGTCAAAGTACGGTAAGTATCTTCTGAGAAATCTTCGTGCCCTGGAGTGTCTAATAGGTTAACCAGACATCCTGAATAGGGAAACTGCATAACGGATGTGGTAACGGATATCCCCCGCTCTTTCTCCATTTCCATCCAGTCAGATTTAGCATGCTGGCCTGATTTTTTACCTTTTACGGTACCTGCACGCTGCAGTGCGTTTCCGAATAACAATACTTTTTCTGTGATGGTGGTTTTACCCGCATCCGGGTGAGAAATAATGGCAAAAGTGCGTCTACGTGAGACTTCCTGCGGGATTAAAGCGTTAGACATTTAATAAAATCTTCTCGTGTTTTCACGGTTTTGTATGCACAGGGAGAAGCCATCAATAGCGCTTCAATCTTCAAATCCGTCTTGTTAATCGTAATTGCGCGCTATTTTCGCTGATATTAGACACATAAACAATCAATGCTTGCTTTATCAGTGGCATTTATTCAGATTAAATGACGAAATAGATTTTCATTAGGAAAATTGTGGCTCCAGAGGAGAATAATAAGGGGTCCTCTTTAAATGAAATTAACAAATACTCCCTTACAGATACTAAAAATGGGCTATGTAGCCCCCAAAGGTCAGAGCATTCATCGATTTCTTCCTTGAATATTACGGACAAAAATCTACTAGGAACGTGCATTAGATAATTAGTTATTGCTGCACAAGTTTATAGTTTCCTGAACATGATAGTTATTTCACGTCACCTTGATTGACAAACGGGTCTATCGTCCCTATGTCTTTGGTAGGTAACATTATCGGTTTGAATGAACAAACACCGTTTTGGTATTGAACAGATGCCACTCAACATTCATACATAATTGTATACGACATTTTTTTTAATAAAATAAGGAGTCAACATGTTAGGCGAAAACCACTCACTTAATAGCGATTTCCCCGAGTACAGAGAAGTTATCTCAACTCTTAATAAAAGCGATGCTAAATTTGCTGAGAAGGCAAAGCAGTATGATACGTTAGATAAAGAGATACGAGTATTGGAACTCAAAGATGCCCCGATTGACGATGAAACTATGCATCAAATGAAACATGACCGAGCCATGTTGAAAGATTTGCTCTATCAGCGCTTATTGAGTGAAGACAAATAAGAAAGCTTGTTTAAATATGCTGTGAAGTACCTTTTCCTTAAGGTACTTCAACTTACTCCTTGCATTGCATTGCCAACCACTTTGCTGGGTTATGAAAATTAGTAATAGCCTCTTCAAATACCTATCCTAAAAATCGCCAAAGACCAATTTAAAGACATTATTAATGTTGCGAAACTGCGCGACTCTTGGTCATAGTACTATTATCCAATTATGATTTAAAAAAACACCAACTAAACTTAGTCCCAGAGAAAATACTGCTGTTAGGCTTCGGTTTGAAGCCAAAACCCTTTTTAGAGATCTTACGAATGAGTAATATGCTCAATAACCTTTTCCATGCAGGAAATGACGGCCTGTGTTTTTTCAGCGTTCAGGGCATCGCGATGGGGATTAGCGAATTGCTGGATATCGTTATCATAATATTGGCCTGAGGCTTGCGCGAACTCATCAGATAACGCGGCTCGACTCAGAATGTCCGCGCCGATACGCAAGTCGCCGCCAGCCATACCGTAAGCGTCTCTCACCATTTTGCTCCCTAATAGTGATTTCGGGTTCACAGCAATAATAGAGGGACCCTGCTCAGCAAGTTGCAAGCCTAATTGACGTGACCACATGGTCAGCGCAAGTTTGCTTTGAGCATAGGCTTGTGAATCATCAAGAGGTTGATTGCCTGCCATGGCAGCTAAGCTAACTGGTGCTTGTGCAGCGGATGATACATTCACTACTCGAGAGCCTTTACCAAGCATCGGCAACAGCGCCTTGGTTAAAACGTAAGGCGCGAATGTATTCACCACAAACCTAACATCTAGCCCGTCTTGCGTCATGACTTCAGGCTCGCCGTAAACCCCTGCATTATTAATAAGCGCATCGAGCGCCCCATGCTTCGCTATAATAGCTTGTGCCAACGCCTTCACATCATGAATGTTGGACATATCTGCCACATAAGTCTCACTTTGGCCTGTACCTGTTGCTTCAGTTAACCTAGTTTGAGCATCACGTAACTTACTGCTGTTTCGACCGTGTAAAAGCACTGTATGCCCAACCGACAACAGCATTTTCGCGGTTTCATAACCGATACCATCTGTGGCCCCCGTTACTAAAATTGTTTTATTCATGCTTGTTTATCCTCGTTAGAAATCCACTAATATGTCTTTAGCTACGCGTTTTAACATTGCCGACATAGGTAGTTGGTTCACGCATGTATTGGTACCACAACGATTGCTTGGATATCGTGAATATGCATTCCCATCCTATAAATAATGGGGGTTACTGAAACGGTCATTGGGTCTAAATCCGACGCCCACCGACAATTTCTCGCGTTCAATACGAAGTTAGATTACCACCCAGTTGTTATTCTGATAATCCTCTAGAAATGGAATCAGTTTATGCAAAAAACTGATAATATTCTTATTAAAAATTTGCTAAAAAGCAGAATATTAACCCGTTTACCGACTAGGTTGTAAAAGCATAAAATACTCGGCGTTAAAAAAGTCTACATTCAGTGTTCAGAATCACCAACCCACTATGCTGTATGCCTGATGTAGCGTGTAACGTTAGGAACTATAAAGAAAATTTATATTTGCGATGTCACTAATTTCTTTGTAAAAGGCATTTACAAGTTGTCACCACTACCTTATATTCGAACGGGCAAGGGTAATTTAAAACCCCTACATTCACTCAATTTATACGATTCATACTTGCTCAGGAAGCCAACTCACTATGTCACGTAGAAAGAAGTTCAGCGGTGTGCAACTTAAGGCACTTCGTAAAGAAGCGGGATACACCCAAGGCGAGCTTGCTCAGCGAGTTGGTATTAGCCGAGAGACAGTTTCGGCAATTGAGAATGAAAAACCAGAAACGATGAACAGTATCGGTGTAGAGGTAATCAGCAAATGGTGGGCTGTATGCCGACAAAAAGCCTCAGAACAAACCCGTGAATCTTTTTTCTCTACTGTTATGGATTATTTCGGTTTTAATCACACCTAATGTTAGTTCGTGCCTACTTACCCAAGATAATCACAGCCCTCTTTGGAGGGCTTTTTATCGCCGCGGGTATTTTGACGTTTGGCAATGCGCTTGTTTTTGATCGTATATTTATTGGAATATTACTCTTTACAGGCTTTGTTTGTCGCAAAGATATTAATGTTTTAGGTATTATAATAATACTTGCAGTAATTAGAGTTCTAGAAGAGGTTTTGTGGTTTATTTTTGCCGAGGAGCTTTATAACTATTGGCTTGCAAAAATAATTATATATTTATTATTGTTTTTTATTATTTATAAGTTTTGGTTCGATAAAATGAGTAAGATTTCTTTAATGATTTTACTGCTCTGTATCTCAGCTGAAATTTACTGGATTCTAATAGGATATAATACTGCACCTGCTATTTACTGGTATGCAGCGTTAGTAGGACTGGGCTTACTTACTCGTCATTTTCTTTTCTCACGTATTCAAATGACTGAGCAATTCACATCAAAATCTGGGAAGTCCATAAATTTAGACTGGTATATATATCAAGTCACTAGGATATATATTTTCATTGAAGGACTTAATATATTCGAATATATATTGAGGCACGTATTCCAATTAAAACATATTCAAATCATATACTACGTATACCCATATATAATGCAGTCTCTTGCAACATTTACCTTGTGGATTGTATTTAATGAGGCAAATAAGCTATTCAAAGAGCGGTTAATAAGCGCATAAAGTAAAAAAATACTAAATTGTATGAGTAATGTAACATCTAATTTCTTAATCTAAAAACTAAGGAATTAAAAATGAAATTACTACTAACAACTACGTCTATAATCTCTTTTTCAATCACATGTTTAGTTGGATACAGCTCAATTACAAACAACATGTTAAAGAATAGTCTACCTACAGAACTCGCAGTTGGCAGCAAACAGGTTCCGCCTTCATTGCTTGCAGTTGGTAGCAAACAGGTTCCCCCTACATTGCTTGCAGTTGGTAGCAAACAGGTTCCCCCTTCATTGCTTGCTGTGGGTAGCAAACAGGTTCCCCCTACATTGCTTGCAGTTGGTAGCAAACAGGTTCCCCCTTCATTGCTTGCTGTGGGTAGCAAACAGGTTCCGCCTTCATTACTTGCAGTTGGCAGCAAACAAGTTCCGCCTACATTACTTGCAGTTGGCAGCAAACAAGTTCCGCCTACATTACTTGCAGTGGGTAGCAAACAGGTTCCCCCTTCATTGCTTGCAGTTGGTAGCAAACAGGTTCCCCCTTCATTGCTTGCTGTGGGTAGCAAACAGGTTCCCCCTTCATTGCTTGCAGTGGGTAGCAAACAGGTTCCGCCTTCATTGCTTGCAGTTGGCAGCAAACAGGTTCCGCCTACATTACTTGCAGTGGGTAGCAAACAGGTTCCCCCTTCATTGCTTGCAGTGGGTAGCAAACAGGTTCCCCCTTCATTGCTTGCAGTTGGCAGCAAACAGGTTCCGCCTACATTACTTGCAGTGGGTAGCAAACAGGTTCCCCCTTCATTGCTTGCAGTTGGTAGCAAACAGGTTCCGCCTTCATTGCTTGCAGTTGCTAGCAAACAGGTTCCGCCTACGATGTTGATCGCGACAAACAATGAAATGAAATCAATTATTATCGCTTAACCTATTAGAAATTAAGATTACGCTACACAATAGTGGTATGGGCTGAGTGCAGCTGACAACGAAGAATGCATAGCCTCAATATTGAGGCTTATAGTGCTTTTCATTGACTCAATGGTTGGTAACGATTCTGCCCTATCAAAAGTAAATAATGTGAAATTATTTCACCTTGTGGAATCCAATCCACATTTGTTGACATACACTGCGCCTGACAATAGAAAAACAGAGTTTTTTTATATGCTGTTTCAGCTCTGTTGTAGTTTCAATAATATTATGAGGAATAAAAGCATGTATATCACAGGTGCAGATTTAAGAAAAATGAGACAAGACGCTGGCTTAACTACGGTTAAAATGGCAAAACTTGCTAATGTTAAAACACGTAAAACCTATGAAAATTGGGAAAAAGAAATTGGTAGCCCTAGCATGAATCAGTTCATCGCTATGTGCGTTGGTTGTAATTACAACTCGTCTAAGTTCGTGAAATTGGCCATTGAGCGTCAAGATCCGTCTCAACAACTAAACATTTCTTCAGCGCGTAGATAATGTATTCGATCTGAAGCCCGAAAGGGCTTCGTCGATTTATCTAAATGCTCATTTAGTGAATATCGATAAGTGTTAGTTTCATAATTAACGCGTCTTCTTTACCGTCGACAGTGTCATAATAGCCTTTACGACGCTCTATCAACTCAAAACCCTGCTTTTGATAAAGGCTTATCGCCACACCATTCGTTGCGCGTACCTCTAACCAAACACACTGCATATTGTTATCAACGCATCGCGTTATAAAATGCGCCATAAGCTTGTTGCTTAAGCCCTTACCTTGCATATCATTTGATACACCAATGTCCATCAACGTCGCTTCGTCGAGTACAAAAAGGGCTACATAGAGTCCAATAAATTCGTTATCTTGGCGTAATCCATAAGCTTCGTATTGATCCGTTAAACAATCTGAAAACACAGACTTAGACCATGGGTGAGAGTGCCCTTGACAGTGGATAGTATAGGCAGAATGATAGTTTTTTGAGGTGAGCTTTATTAGGTTAGTCATTAGCGAACGTTGATAAGAAAGACCAAAGTTGTTTTTTAGTCGATGGAGAAAAAGGTTGCGTTAACGAGGGTGTTGTTAATAACCTCCCCTCTAGTGTTATGTCGTTACCTATTTTCCAGGCAAACTCGTAATCGCTATGTTGCTCACAATCAACCCCTGATAGCCGTTCGAAGTTATCGCCTTCAAAACCAATACTCAATAAAACATCCTCAATCAAAGCATTAGATAGCGTATCAGGAGAAAATTCAAAGACCAGATGATTAGGCACAGAACGCTTATCCGCCTGAGTAACTTTGTGTGATCTAAATTGTTTAATGGATTCAGGAATAGGGCTTGGGGATTTGTTAGCTGAAATTAGCGCAACAGCAGTATTTGAATCGACATTACCGTTTTGGGCGCTATCTTGATTACTGCCCACACCCTGCGTCGCGAATTCAGACTCTGATAACGCAGAACTTTGAGGTTGCCACACAACGATCCCCATTTCACTGAGGATAGCCTTTTGATATGAACTAAGTGCTTGGGATGTTTTTGCATTCATGCGCGTAGAATATCACGATATATAAAAAGAAAAGTATACTGAAGGTAAATAATCGAGCGTATTTTAAGATTATAAAATTGGCAGGGGTGGAGGGATTCGAACCCCCAGCCATCGGTTTTGGAGACCGCTGTTCTACCAATTGGAACTACACCCCTGCTGAGGTGCTGAATTATACGTAACGCGTCTAAAAGGTAAAGTGCTTTTGCATGGAAAACCGATTGTTTATGTTCAACCGCTTATTTTATCAGCAGAACTGCCCTGCAAATTGCCCACAGCGTCGGCCGCGCAATACCACAAATGGCTCGTTAGATTGACCAATGGCAGCATATCGTTGACTTTCTCAGTCAGTATATCAAGTGCAACATTACTCAGTTTGGCATATTGAACCAACAAACTTTCTTGCTGATGACCATTTAGTTGATTTACTTCAATGCAAGCCGCTATATCAAAATAGCGATTTGAGTAAGCACAATATTCCCAATCAAAAATGATGGGGGGCGTATGCACTGTTACGTGTTGCAACGATAAATCGTTATGACAGAAAACCAAATCACTCTTCGGCGCTTGATACCAAATATTAGCTAAACTTTGCGCTAGCTTATGTTCTTTTATAAAGTTCGATTTAGGCAACCGTTTTAGATAATTAGCCCATTGCAGCGGAAGATCGAGCAATGGCCTATCCATCTCTAACCCGTGAATTTGGCTTAAAGCGTTGGCGAGCTGAATGTATTTTTGCTCTTCGCCCAGTTCGTTAGTCGCTAAGGTATGACTTTCGACCCATGCATCAAGCTGAAACGAATGGGCATCGGACAAATAAATAGGCTCACAAGCCAATCCGTGTTGCCAAATGATTTTTTGAACATCAAATAATTCTTTTCGATTAAGTTGATTAACTTGGTCTGACTCAAATGTTTTCATGAAAAAACATTGGCTGGGAGTCGTTAATATATAACTACTATTAACCGCCCCCCCCTTTTGAACGTGCTTAAGGGAAAGCCCCTGCTGGCACTGCTCAAGTCCAACTAACTCAGCTAGTACAGCGGGCTTAAGCTGATGCCGATGAGGCATATCGTTTACCTAACAGTTGCTGACGCCAATTAACATATCCATAAATGGCAAATAATACGTAAAAAATGAATAAAACACCGGTAAGGTACATCTCTTTAGCGAAATATAGATAACAAGCAAAACTGTTTATGATGATCCAGTATAACCAGTTCTCCAGAACCTTGTGGGCAACCATCAGTGTGGTGTAAACACTAAACACTGTTATAAAAGCATCTAGATACAAATATTCTGAGTCTAACCACATCCCTGCGAAAGCTGTCATGGAGAACGCTATGCTGGTTAGGATAACCAGCCGAATTAGATGCTTGCGCATTGACCAACTTTGAATCGGTATATGCTCACTCTCTTGTTTTTTCCACTGTTGCCAACCATAAACGGCCATGATCAAATAATAACCATTAAGCAAGGTATGAAAAACTAGCGATACCTCCCAAAACAACCAAGTGTATATAGCAGTACTAATTAGCGCACACGGCCAACACCAGATATTCTCCCTAGCAGCCAACCAAACGTAAGCAATGGCAAGTATCACTGCCATTGCTTCTAACCATGACTGTGCAACAAACTGTTGAGTAATATCTTGCAGCAAGTCAACCAGCGATTGCATTAAACGTCACTACTCATTTTATCACCGTTTAAAAACTTGCAGACAAAAATAGCCTGGCCCACTTCTTGGTGGCTTCGCTGCATCTCTTTAGCTAATACTTGCATAGTGGCTTGATAATCACCGCTGACTAGGGTGCTCGTTGCGCTAGTCACTACCTTTAAGTATGCGTATTCATTTAGGCGATCGATAAACGTTTGTATTGGTTCAATGTATTGCTCATTCAATGGATACATTGAAAGTTCGGCGACTAATTTCATATTAAGCTCCTAATTTAAAAAGTGTATTGGGCGCTAACGCCAACCTGACGGCCATCACCCAACTGATAATACGGTTCTGGTGTGGCATAACCTTCACGAGGGTCGTTGTTAAAACCGCCAAAACCACGCACATAATACGTCCGGTCAAATACATTCTTGACCCAAACAGAGCAAGACCAATCTTGAACATCAAAACGCATAGCCGTGTTGACTAACACGTATGATGGCGATTTCTCATCATTGCCGTCTGAGAATCTATACTCGTCTTTACCGTCAGCATCGATAGTCCAGCTAACTTGCTCTGACAAACGTACGTCGGCGCCAATATTAAACGTGTAATTAGGAGCCTGCGCCTGATCCTGCTTATTAACAACAGAGCCATCAGCCAATGTATAACCTTCAAATGTCGCATCTAACCAGCCAAGGTTGGCGTGTAAATTAACGTGCTCATTTACTTGCCATCCTGATTCCAGCTCGTAACCCCAATTCGTTCCTGTATCAGCATTACCAATGATATCAATGAACGTAGCACTGCCGTCAGCACGAGTTTGTACGTCATAATCACTGACCTGAGTATCTTCTCTATCCATATAAAAAACCGCGATGCGAATAAAGGCATCGTAATTAACAAAGTTACCTTTTACCCCAATTTCGTAGTTCCAATTGTACTCAGGTTGGTAAATGCGTTTTTCAGCAGTAACTCGTTCATCTGGGTTGAATCCAGCGGCTTTATACCCTCTGGACAAGCTGGCATATACTGATGCGCTATCTAAACTGTAATCCAACACGGCTTTTCCGCCGATTAAGGTTTTGTCACTGGTTTGAGAAAAACCACTGTTATCAGCGTAATCAATTTCAAAGCGATCAGCTCTTAGACCGAGTCGTAAACTAAGCGTTTCAGACAATTGGGTATCTAGTTGCGAGTACACAGCAAAGTTATCTTGTTGATAACGACTGGTGAAATCAGTATCAGCGTAGGTGTATTCACGTAGTAGATCTTCATCCATGGTCTTTGAATAAAGACCAAATAACCACTGGGTAGAGCCGTTGAATAATGTTGAGCTGTCATTTGATAACAGCCTTATATCCATATTTTTAGTATCTCGATCTCTGAAATAGCTGTCTACCGAAGAGTACTCATCGGGATGGAAGCCTACATACGTCCAGTCTTCGTCATAGCTATAACCCATATCAGAGTCGGATTGACTTAAAATAATAAATATGTCAGCAAATTCGCTGTTTATCTCAGTTTTGAGTCCTAGCGCATGGGTTTCCTGCCGATCGAAGCCCGGCTCATCAGCGCGTGACTCACGGCTATTCTCAAGTGAAAAAGCATCGTAGCCGTTATCAATGTCGAAATATTGATAATTAAGATCAAACGTCAACCAATCAGTGGCGAGATATTTCAGTTTTACTCGTGAAGTAAATTCATCGAGGTTATCTGTATCATCGCGGTTTAAAAAGGTGTTCTCAACGAAGCCGTCACTCTTGTACTGTTGAACCGCTACCCGATAAAATAAACTATCAGTTATCGCGTTGCCGTATGCGCCGCCTAAACTCCAAGTATTCTGTTCCGCGAGTGAAAACGATAACTTACCGCTTTGTTCTGGCCCAGCATCGACGGTTTTGATTTTAATCACGCCTGCCATTGCGCTAGCGCCGAATTCGGTCGCTTGTGGGCCTCGTAAAATCTCGACCTGCTGCACGTCAAATAAGGTTCCTACGCCTGCAATCCCCGAAAAGTCAAAATCATCTACCAAGAAACCAACCGACGGATTACTAGGCTCTGAGAATTGACTACGCTCGCCGATGCCACGTATTTGCACGAACCGGCCTCTTGAGGCGCCGCTAGCAAAATTTATATTTGCTCCAATATTTAATACATCTTCAAGATGCTGTGCCTGGCGAGATTCAATTTGCGACTCACTTAAAATGGTCGCACTCGCCGGCAAAAACATGAGCGCTTGCTCACGAAAGTCTGAGCTGACGGTAATACGCTCAAGGTCATTTAACTCATTAGCTTGGGCTGTAAAACTGGATGCAATTGATAGCGCTAGTAAGGTAGAACAAAACTTCATTGGGATCTCTTCAGTGATAGTTTGAAAAGACCCGGCTTTGCGGCAGACAAATGGGAGATGTTTACATTGGATGATGTGAACGAAATAACCATTCCTACGCCGGTATTATCCGGATCAGGTGTTAGGGTCATATCTCAACTCGAGACAAATCTCAGCCTTTCGGCACCCCTTGGTAATAAAACACACGTTTGAGCGCGTGTTAGTGGCGACAGTGTAGCAATACTGTAACCCAGCGCAAGCCCTGTTTTATCGAGTGATAAAGCACAATCGGGTAGTAAATTACTCTACCAGCTGTAACTTGACCAACTTGTTACTGGAAAAAATGGAAGACTCCTGAGTAAACCATATCTGGCCAGACGGGTGTGCACAAACCCCCTCAACTTGACCAAAACCTGGTAGCGGGATTTTATCAATTAATGCAAATTCACGATCTAATATGACGATAAACGGATCGCCAAATCCCATACGTTTAGATGGGTAGCCAACTAGAATGTAACGTTGTTTCGCTTTGTCATAATCCGCTCCGGTTATGACGCCTGGGATCCCTTTTACTAATTTTTTTGCACTCAGTTTTTGTTTATTTTGACTTTTGTCGACAATATAAATTTTGAGCAGATCCGTTAGCCAACTTTTTGAAAATAATACCAAATGATCATCAACGGCGACCAAGGCCTCCGCGTCGAAATCGTGGTTCAGTGATTCATTTTCTGATGGTTTATTTCCGTCATATGAAAGACTAAGCTTCGTTGCACTGTCGAGAGGTTCAGCACTGCGCGGAAATTTATAGATGATTACATTTTTACGGGTACCTCGATTATTGCCAATATCGCCGATATAGAAAAATGAATCATCCGCAGTCAACGCCTCCCAATCTTTATTCTTGACGTCTTCTGGTGTTAACTTGGACACAATACGGCCGTTTTCGTCTAGACGAAAGACAACCGGTGCGTTACCAGAGTCGTTCAAACTGTATACGCTATTGTCAGGCGAACAGTAAAGCGCTGAGGTTTCCTCTAACGCGCTTGACAAAGATACACTTTCTATAATTTCGAATTTCGCTTGCGTTGCAAATGCACAACTATTAATAAAGAAAAGGCTAGCAGTAAGCACTCCCGAAGCACAACGGTTTAACGCCGACAACTTGTATAGAAAATTTAGGCTATTACGCATAATTAGATTAATCCTTTCATCTCCAGTTTTGCTCGTTCTGCTAACTCATCAAAGGTTTTACCATGAGCTACAGGCAAACGAGTTTCGCGATCGACGCGCACAAAAACGATATCGTCGGCGAGACAAATCGTTCTCTTGGTCTCCTTATTTCGCACCAAGCAAGTCACTGTAATTGATGTTCGTCCAACCTTCTTTGTTTCAAGCCCAAATTCAACCACATCGCCTTGCAATGCTGGAGATTCAAAGCTGATTTCACCGATATGCTTTGTTACCAACTGGTTGGTTCCCAACTGACAAATAGCATATATCGCCGACTCTTCATCAATCCACTCTAAAGCACGCCCACCAAATAATGAGTTTGCATAATTAAGGTCATTGGGCATGACTAATCTTCTTGATAAAAAACGCATTCGTATTCCTTAGTAACTTTGCTTAAACTGGCGATAATTTCCGACACATTGTACAGATAAAATCAGCATGGATTTGCACTTTAAAATACAAGATTGGCTAAAAGCGAGAAAAAATCACCTATGCCATCGGCAGTTAGTGATTATTAGCGGACCTGAAAATTGGGCCGAAAAGCTGTCTCAAGAAATAATAACTATCGCTGAAATACCAGAAAACAAATTACTTTGGGTAGGGGATCGTTTAGATTCATCCCTAAACGTAGATTGTCTTACCTATCGACAACATTTAGGCACAGAGTACGATGCACTTGTATACAACGTGTACACAGGGCTAAGTGCGAGTGCATTAATAGCCTTTAGCGGCACTATTATGGCAGGTGGGGTCATGATCCTTATTTGTCCTGACTTTACGCGTTGGCCAGATTATCCTGACCCACTGGCGAGTAAACGTTCATCTTACGGATGTAATCAAAATGCTGAACAAAGCTACTTTACTCGGCGCTTGATATCCCTGATTCAAAACGATTTAGACACCATAGTTATCACACCGGAGAGAATTAATGGACACAATGTATTCGTCCCTCAGGAAGATATTGGTCGTAAGCTGAATAGCTCAACACCTGAGCAACAAACAATCATTACTAGCATATTAAGCATGTCTGACAGTCATAAAGACCGGCCAATCGTGATAACTGCTGATAGAGGACGTGGCAAATCATCTGCATTAGGATTGGCAGCTAAAGAGCTGATAGAAAAAAGATCTAAACAAATAATTATTACCGCGCCGAATAAGAAAAATGTGGAGCAAGTCTTTGCTTTTGCTCAGTCTTCCTCTGTAGCGCAAGGTGATACGAACACAAACCTTGCATTTGTTGCTCCCGATGCCCTTTTAGCCGAACCACACGAAGCTGACTTACTTTTTATAGATGAAGCAGCCGCTATTCCCGCATCAATATTGAAAGCACTTTTAAACAAGTTTTCTAGCGTTGTAATGAGTTCGACTGTGCACGGATACGAAGGTGCTGGGCGCGGCTTCGAACTGCGCTTTAAACCTTATCTAGAAAAGAATAAGAAAGGATGGAAGGCATTCACACTTACTATGCCTATTCGTTGGTATAAAAATGACTGTTTAGAAGCGTTCTGGTTCCGCTGCTTTATGATGGAAGACATCACGTCCTTTTCTACAGACAAGCACATCACGACTATTACTGAGGCAGTCCTGCCAATCCATCCTGACTCCATTATAGCTAACATTGAAAGTAATAAAGTCATAGAGATATCACGCGCACAACTTGTCGATGACCCCATATTATTGCACCAGACATTTTCTTTACTCGTGAATGCGCATTATCAAACGAGCCCTGATGATTTAGTTAGATTATTAGATGCGCCAGAACAACGCTTATTCACTTACACTTTACATTCCAAAGTAGTAGGTGTTGCCTTAATCATCGAGGAAGGCGGTGATAATTTAAGCAAACTTTCAACAGCAATTACGCTGGGTGATAGACGAGTGAATGGTCACATGGTAGCCCAAAATCTCGCTTTACATACTGCAAACCAAAAATTTTGCTGTATTAAGCAATGGCGTATCGTAAGAATCGCTGTTGATAAACCTCAAAGGCGCAATAAAATTGGAAGTGCATTATTAAATGCTATCAGTGAATCGGCGAAAACAAAAAGTGTTGAACTGCTGACAAGTTCTTTTGGTGCATCGGAAAATTTACTTAATTTTTGGACTCAGAATAAGTTTTCACCATTGAAGCTGGGGTTCAAGCGAGATGCAGCCAGTGATGAAGTAAGCTTGATTGTGGGTCGTGCATTATCAGTAAATGGCTCAACTTCGGTGTCAAAGGTACGCGATCAATTTACTAAAGAGTTGCATTATCATATCTCTCGTTACCACCGAATGACTAACACGGCTTTGCTTTCGAAGCTATTAATACAATGTAAATGTGAATCAATTACCGTTGATGAACAGCGCCGAGTAGCGTGTTTTCTATCATCGAAAAATCCCTTTGATACATTTTCTCAAGTACTGGCAAAATACCTTCTAATGAAATTATCCTCTATTGAGACAATCAGTGATATACCTATCGGAACAGATTTGCTAGTGGCTAGCCTATTGCAATTTAAACCAACAGAGACGTTAGTAACAGAGTTTAAGTTGAGCGGAAAAAAAGCGTTAAACAAACATATACGACTCGCTTTAATAGACCTATAGATCCAAAGAAGCTCATAAAAAAAAGCGCCATGATAAGGCACAAAAAAGGCTCCATATAGGAGCCCTTTAACATTCGTTATCACATCTACAATTAATAAATTATTATAGTGTAATACCGCGGTTCTTAGCTTTCTCTTTTATATAAGGTGCCCAACTTCTCGCACTACGTGAAGTTGATTTATCCTTTCTGGCTTCAAGAACATGCTTATATGCTTCTCTGTATTTACCAGTATAAAAATTGGCTTCCATCATCGCCATATGAATACGGCCACGATCGTCAGCACCTTCATCAAGTGCTTTTTGTAAAGCTGTAAGAGCAGCGCTATATTTCTCTGCAGTTAGCAGTAGCGTACCTTGCTTGCGATACAAATCAGGGTCTGAGTTCATTTTAGCCGCTTCGCCATAGTAGGCAGCTGCTTTTAAATGATTCTTAGCCTGATGCCAAGAGTTAGCTAGATTTGTTAACGCTTTATCGTCACGTTTGATTAAGCCACTTTCAACGTTTTTCTCGAACACTACTGCCGCTTTATAAGGAATTTCATTAGTCGCGTACAACTGAGTCAATGCCTTAATTTCAGCAGCCTTGGTCAAGTAACCTTGATTGTAAGCCATTTCAAAGGTAGATAAACCTTTCTTATAATCTTCAACCAACATGTAGAAGAAACCAAGTTGTGTCCAGTTAGCTTTATTATCAGGAAAGATTTTAACCATTTCCTCGGCAACTTCGACAGTCTCTTTATACATTTTACGACTGTAAAAAGAGGTCAACTTTAATGCATAAGCATTTTTATTAGGTTTGTCATCTAATGCGATCGATTTATCAAGCGGCGCGATCATATCAGCAAACTTTTGCGTTTCGTACAAAGCCTGTCCCATACGAAGATACACATCGGCATCTTCCTTACAGGTAAAGTCCATCCACTGTTGATAACGTTTTACAGCTACGTCATAACGCTTTTCTTGCATATTTAAATCTGCAATTAGACGTAATGTACCAGACTGCTCAGTGTCATTAAGTGCCTTGGAATCTACTGACTTTTCCAAATACTCTAAAGCCTTTGGTCCAGTTTCCGATTTAGTCGCTAATAAATTACCGATAAAACGGTCAGTAAACGCTCTGTCAAAAGCTTGAGAAGTATCGATTTCGTACAAAATAGATAAGGCTTCATCAACCAAGTCTTCATTGTACGCTTCGAAAGCTTTCTGAACCTTTTTACCTGTTCTTTCGCTAGGAATGTTTGTAGGACCACGTTTGTAACCAGGACAAACGATCGCTGCAGACTGAGCACTAACGAAACTGGAGCTTAACGTCGTAGCGGCAAACGTTGCGCCAACCAAAAATGTTTTAAAATATTTATTCATCATGATTGATCCAACTTAAAGTCTAACTGAACTTTCATACCTGTCTGTTTCATCGGCTTACCATCTTCAACCTTCGGCTTATACTTCCACTTTCTCAGTGCACGTTTAGCTTCACGGTCAAAAACACGCTTAGGATCAGCGTCAATTACGTCTACGTCTTCAACACCACCCACTTCGTTGATAGTAAAAGAAAGTTTAACCCAACCTTCTTTACCGTCACGAGCAGCTTGCGCAGGGTACTTAGGTTCGATACGAACGATTGGTGTAGCATCACCATCTCGCTGCATTGCACCAACGCCACCAATATCAACAGATGCACCACCAATATCCACTGCTGGCATATTGAAGCTTAGTCCGTCGGTATTTGCGTCCGCAGTATCCGGTTCAACAGGTTCCAATTTAGGAGGTTGTTGAGGCGGTGGCGGAGGCGGAGGCGGAACCCGATTTCTGGTTTGAGTTGAATCGTCCGGTGTCGACATAACAATATCAATCACTGGCGCAGGCGGTACTTTATCTGCAGGTCTTGACGAGTTTGAAATCAACTTAGCCATAACAACAAATAATACGAATGCAATTACCCCACCAAGGAGCACAGAAACAATTAAACGTCCCATATTTAGCTCCCCTTAGCAGCAATAGAAATACGATCTATACCTGCGGATTTGATTTGATCCATTACTTCGATCACCACACCATATTCTGCATTTTCGTCAGCTTGAACAATTACGACATCGGAAGGCTGTTCGGCTAACAAACGTTCTAAGTTAGCGCGAACACTATCAACATCTATTTCGCGTTTATCCATCCAGACGTTGCCGTCTTCTGTGATCGCAATAAAGATATTGGCGTTCTTAGGCATAATAGCTTGCGATGCACCTGGTTTGTTAACCTCGATGCCCGCTTCTTTGACGAAAACAGTCGTTACAATAAAGAAGATCAGCATGATAAACACGATGTCCAACATCGGCGTCATGTCTATCGCAGCATCTTCTTCTTCAACACGTACTTTGCGAGCCATAAATTCCTCTCTCTAATGATGGGGCAAACTGTCAACTAGCTTTTCTTTTGCCATTTTAACTCTCGATTCAAGGCGAGAACTAAAAAACACACCAGATAAAGCAGCGACCATCCCAGCCATCGTTGGAATCGTAGCCATTGATATACCAGCAGCCATAAGGCGCGGATTACCTGTGCCTTGCGTTGCCATCGTTTCGAAAACGCCGATCATTCCAGTAACCGTTCCTAAAAGGCCGATTAAAGGACACATAGCAACAAGCGTTTTAATCAACACCATTCTTGCGCTAAGTCCATCGGATGCTTGCGAAATCCATGCGTCACGGATTCTATGCGCATACCAAGAGGTAGTATCTTCTCGAGCATCCCAATTTGAGACAATTTCTTTTCTCATTTTAGGAAAAACGGAAGTTAAATACCAATAACGCTCTATCATCAAAACCCACATTAAGAAGAGCGCTAAGGCGACAACGTATAATACGTCACCGCCGGCAGCGATAAAGTCCCTGACAGACTCCCATAGTTCTATCAGGTATAACATCTTATGCTTTCTCCGTCTCAGCGTGTGCAGCAATAATGCCTGCAGTCTGCTCATCTAGGATATGGACAATTGATTTGCTGCGACCAGCAACGATGCTGTGCATTAGAATCAATGGTAGTGCTGCAATAATACCTTGCGCAGTCGTTACCAATGCCATTGAGATACTACCAGCCATCAATCTTGGGTCACCTGTACCAAACAATGTAATTTGTTGGAAAGTCATAATCATACCCAATACAGTACCTAACAAACCAAGTAACGGAGCGATAGCTGCGAAAATCTTGATAATGTTGATACCGCTTTCGATGCTTGGAAGCTCTTTAAGAATAGCTTCATCAAGTTTAAGCTCAAGATTCTCAACATCAGAAGTCTTGTTGTCTTTGTAAACTTGAAGAATACGGCCAAGAGGGTTACTGCTTGACGGATTACCAGTGTTATTTAGCTGTGAACGCATTTTACCGCTGATAATAGTCAAAGTAATAAGCTTATAAAGACCGATAAGCAAACCAATCGCTAGCATAACGGTAATTACGTAACCAACTACACCACCTGCATGGTAACGTTCCATCATAGTTGCTTTTTCTTTAAGCAAACCAAGAATACCACCACTAGAAGGGTCAGCAAAGAAAGGTACAAGACCTGATTTAGCAGATAACAATTCTTCGGCAGAATCAACTAGGTAACCATCTGGTTGACGACCAAGAGGTTGAACAATTTCGTTCTCATCATCATAAATTAAGTAGCCTTGCTCACCCACTAAGTTGAACGTACCAACACGAACGACTTCTTGAGTAGTAGAACCACCATCTAAGCTAATAACTTCAGTTTGAAAACGTGAAACCTGACCTGACTCAGTCATTTCAGTTTGTAATGCAAACCACAAATCTTCTAATTCTTGAATGTTAGGAAGGCCTTTCGACTCTTCTGACATGTTTTTCAAGAATTGGCCACGACCTGGGAATTCAGCACTTACGATAGAAGTCGAAATCTGACCAAAAGCTTCTGATGATGCTTGACGAACTACACCAAACATCTCACCAAGCGTACCTGTTGCTTGATTAAGCTCTTGCTCTTTCTCTGCTAATGCAACTTCATTTTCAGAGTATTTCTTAGTTAGGTTGTCACCACGAGTTTGTTCAGCTTTTAGAGCAGCCTGCGCCTTTCTTAAAAGTGCTTGTTTGTCAGCACGAGCTGATTGAAATTCTGCCTCACGATCTTTGTTGATACGCGCTTCAGACACACGATTACTCTTAACTTCTTTCAACAAGTCTTCGAGAGATGTTGCCGCATGAACAGAAGATGCGAATAACGCTACCGATGCTGCAGCTAATACTGATTTATAGATTGTTTTCATCGATATTACTCCGCAGCTTTGATGGGTAGTTTAATAAGGTCAGCTGGCACGAGTTTGTTGGCCATACGCACAGCCTTGATAACAGAACTTAAGTATTCGTCACCTAGTTTCTGCCATGCTCTTGCATCGTTGTCCCACACCCAAGCGTTTTTCTGATCTAAAGAAAGCGCTGCTAAAGCAGTACGACCTAGATTGAAGAAATCAACCGTAATATCAGTTCCTTCATAATCAAGTTTACCTTGATAAGAACGAATTCCGCGACCGTATTCATTTTCGATTTGATACGCTTCGATTACCTGACGGAACTGCTCTGACGTAGTTACGTTTGAGTTAGCCATAACGTCACGAAGACGCTCAACACGAGCATGACGTTCTTCAAGGTTAATTGGAATATCGAGTTCAATGAATTGCTCTAAGCTATCTATCATTCTAAACATCAATGGAACAACACCACGTTTAACGCCTTCAATACCGTCGATTTGACGTTGTAGAGAATCGATACCGCGGCCTTGGTCAGCAACCAATGTTGCTAGATAGTCGTTATAAACCTTTAGGTTTTCTGTTTCATCAACAACTTGGCGATATTCAGAAAAGATGTCTAACGATTGCTCGTATAGTTTGTTAATTTTTTCTTGAGACTTCGCTGCATCCACGTGAATTCTAGACTCTTCGTTATGAAGATCATTCAACGGGTCTGCAGAGACAACAGCACTACTACCGAGCGCTAGTGCACCGATAACGGTAGAAGCAATAAGGTTTCTCTTGCTCATTTTGGACATAATTCCCAACCAATTTTCTTGTTTTGGATCCTCGCCGACGGGTAAAAAAACGTCGCAAGGGGCTTCTAAGCTTTATAAGTTTTAGGGGCTTAGCGCTAACGAAAATTAACACTAAGACTTCAAGATATTCACACGGAACCCTGCGAATTGTCAAGGCGGCACATACATAATACGTCACAAACCCTATTACCAAAATACATTAACATTTGTATATCTTTGTAAGATTTTGTTAATTTTTAAACGAAATTTGCTCTCCGCCCCCTCCTAAGAACAAATTTCATACAAAAAAAGTATAAATAGTTATAAGAATCAAGAAAAACTAAATATTAATTCATAGTTATGCACCTGCTAGAAGAGCCTGAATAATAAATTTTTATTTTATACAAGCGCATCTTAAGGCCTTCACCTCAATCGGCCTTCGTTACTTGAACCAATTACGTTGATGTTCTGTGATAGATTTGTGATTACTATTAGTTCTTGAAATTAAATATATTTACTTATTTATGCAATGGCTAAATGAGATGCTTGATGTTTAATAATGTATACACACAAAGTTCGTCGCGGGCTAACGAATGGGAAAAGCATTGGAGCAGAACAAGTGATACAGCCGCTCATGCCAGCAACGCCATACATGACCGCGTCATAGAACGTTATTGGTTATCTTCTCTAAACATCTCTACCTTTAAAAATAAACAAGTATTAGATTTAGCAGCTGGTCGGGGCGCACTTTTAGAAATAATGATTAAATATCACTCCCTTCAAACTGCCGATGGAATACAATATTGCTCTGTCGATTTATCTCAGACAGCTCTTCAACAAATAAAACTGAAGTATCCAACCAGTGAGGTAGTAAGAGCTGATTGTGCCCAGCTCCCATTTTCCACAAACTCTTTTGATTTAGTAATGAGTCAATTCGGTATTGAATACGCTGGACTAGATGCTTTTTTTGAGTGCAGTCGCATATTGAAAAAAAGTGGAAGATTTATGGGGATCTCACACTACAAACACGGTGCCCTCCATAGAGAATGTGTAGATAATTTGGAGGCGGTTGATTTACTATCCAATATCGAATTCTTTAGGTACGCTCAATTAGCTTTTCACGTTAAGTTGGCCGGAGATTCGGATGTACAGTCAAAACAACTTGAAATGATCTTCGCTGATATTTTGTCGCGTTTCTCCCACGCCGTATCCGAGCAACCAAAGTTGGTTGGTGGATTATTGCTTAGGTTATATAACGACACATCTTATATGTATAAAAACAGGGATAGATTTGAAGCCGTTGCCATAATCCAGTGGTTAGACAACATGGAAGAAGAACTTAATAATTACAGAGCTCGAATGGCATCGATGAACGAAAGCGCTCTGGATGAAGAGTCATTAGATCAAGCCCTAATAGCATTCAAAACAAAAGGCTTTAACAATATTATTCGTAGAGAAATATCAATAAACAAACATACTAAACCATTTGCTTGGTCAATTGAGGTTTCAATGTAAACGCAGCAACGCCATCTTCGATATACAAAAAACTTCCTATGAGACTCTTTTTAAAAAGCGTTATAAGTAATAATTTCTGCATAATAAAACTATGCTCAAACCTACACTAACAGTACCATCTAAAAATGCGTAATATTAGAGCAGGTTTGAGTGATTAGACGTAATTAACTTCAAATCAAGAAGCGTATATGCCTATGTGGTGTGCGTCAGATTAGTTTTGAGCACCAACATTGTTACGTGCGTCATTTAGTACTTTTTTCGCGTCGTCGAGCTCTCTAGCTCGTTGAGCGGCAGTGGTACACCTACGAACCGGGAATCGACTGCCGGTAACCGTTACATTCTTGCATCTTAAATCGCCATTGCTATTAGATGCGGTTGTTTTACCTGCTTCGCCAACTGCATCTGCGGTCTCGCTGCTGTTTGCGTTTTTGCTTTCGCTGTGGCTGGTGCTACAAGCTGAAAGAAACGCAATACAACCGACAAAAATAATTTTTCTTATGATCATGAATGTTCCCTGTTGTTTTATAAACTGTTTATTTGATTATAATTAATGTTCCATGCAATATTATTATTTCCTAGTGCAAACAACAATACTGTTATGCAGACTGTCACCTATAGGCTTGAAAATTTAATTTTCTACATAAGAAATTAACGTTTTTAATGTCAATTGGAATTAATAGTGTCCTGCCAGCATCTCTTCGATTTCTCTAATTTGTGATTTATAATTTTGACTTCGTGAGGCCAATTTTTGCAATGGTTGCCTCACTTGCCAAATACTGGCCGTTTTAACTAGCTTATTTGACTTGTAAAAGTCTAAATAAATGTCCCTCCACTCTAAATCACAATAATAAAATAGACGTGCGCATACTCCCGTAGGATTCTCGACAAGCTGTTCATAATTTACGAGAAAAATTTCACCGGGGAACATTTGTAACCAATGCTTTAATGTTTTTTTATATTCGATGTAATAATGTGCAATATGTCGTAATTCCGTTGAATAGTTCAACGAAGAGCCCAACTGTTGAAAATAAATAGATATACATATATCTAATGGATTTCTATCCGTACATATTATTTTTGCTTTTGGAAAAATAGCTTTTATCAAACCGATATTTTTAAAATTATCCAAACTCTTATCAACTACAGCATTGTGCGTTCCGAATATTTTGCCTATCTGTTTTTTGTAATTTTCAGCTATGCTGCCATAGTCACTCGGACTTAATGAACCTGAGTACTTTTTAGCATCATTGATACATTTATTCAGTAGACTTATCTCCCCTCCTGAGCAGAGCTGAGGATGTTCAGACAATATACTCTCTACCAGCGTGGAGCCACTTCTGAACATGCCACACACAAAAATAGGTTCATAGTCATTATCTATTTTACTGTTTTGATACCAAGGTTTTGTGAAATTTGCGGTTAAAAGCTTTGTCTCACCACTTACTTCGTTAGGTTTATAGGGAGTTATCCTCTTATCGCCTAGTTCATTACCTTTTTTGTAGTAATAAAAAGCCTTTGGGTAAACTTTTCTTTCATCGTAGACTTTACCAAGTGCAAAAAGAGCCGTTTCTAATGTATCGAAGTTTTCATATGTATAGCTAGCGGAATCAGTATAAGACTTGAGTTTTTGCACCTCTTCACTTTCTAATGACAAATCGCTCTTAGCATACACAAGCCTTGACAAAGCGTTGATGTTACTAGGTTCAAGAGCCAATATTTGCATATAATAATCAACTGCAATTTCTTTTTTGCCTAGCTCCTCGTATATCCCCCCTAAATTATATAAAGCAGGCACATAATGCGAATTAATAGTTAACGCATTTGAGTAATACTTTATGGCGTTATCTGTGTCATGGAGCTCAGAATAAATAACGCCTATGTTCAGATAAACCTCTTGAGGCTCACTGATGTGAAACTCGATAGCACGTAAATAGTTTGCTATTGCTCGCTCGCTTTGTCCTTCTTTTTTCAGAAACAAGGCAAAATTATACCTAGCATTAGCATTAGAGGGCTTTCTAGCTAGTAATTGCTCGTAACATTGGATTCCCGCCTTAGGCTTTCCCAATTTTCTAAGTAGATCCGCTTTCTCTAAGTAGTACGTTAATTCATCTGGAAACAACCCAATAAGGTGATCATAGTAATTTAATGAAAAAGTATAGTCTGCTTGAATATTCGCTAGCTCTAGTAAGATGAGATATAACGGCTCTTTTTCAACATGACCTTCGCTCAATAAGGTTAAACAGGCCTCTTTGGCTTCATTAAGCTTATTGGCTCGAAATAAACCAATTACTTTGTTTAACGCTGGAGTTTCCAAGACGCCCCTCTCATTATCATTTACTAACGATACGAATAAAAAGTAAAAAAAAGGTCGGCATAATAGCCGACCCTTTATTAATCTAATTGGATATTAGAAAGTAACTGTAACCCCACCGAACACATAACGACCTAATGCGTCGTAGAATCCAGGGAACGTATTACCGTTACCAGTTCCAGAAGGAGCGTTCACAATGATAGGTGGATCGCGATCCAAAATGTTATTTACACCTAAACGTAAGCTAACATTTTCGTGTGCCTGCCAGTTTGCGCTCAAATCTAAATAGTTCTGTGAGTCAATTTTACCTGGTCCAGCCTCTTGACCAACACCTTCATATTCATTAACTTCAGACATGTGTCTCCATGTGGCCGTAACATTTACGTCCCAAGGAGAAACCCAAGTCGCTTTGAAATTATGACGCCATTCTGGAGTAGGTTGACCACATACTGTTCTGTCCCAGAAGCCAGCACACTCGTCGATGTCGCCACCAGGAATCGATTGCGTTGCTAAAGAGTCAAGTAACGTAGCGATAAATCCAAATCTAAGCTCGCCACCTTCACCTAGGTCCATCTCGTAGTTAGCATCAAAATCAACACCTTCCGTTTTCAAGTAACCGATGTTCAAATCAGTAGCTGTGATAGAAGATGTACCTACCCACAAGTTACCGTTAGGACCACGATTAATAAGGTCACAATAAGCTGATTGACCTGTATCACCACATAGCTGAAGTATTGTTGTTTCAGGAATTGATGAAATTGCATCTTTAACTTCAATTTTGAAGTAATCAACGTTAAGTGTGAAACCTGGTAAGAAGTCTGGCGATAAAGCAACACCGAAAGAGAAAGTGTCAGACTCTTCAGGATTTACTTCAGTATTACCACCAGTAATACTGTTGTACTGACCAGCTGGGCTTTCAAGCGCGCTAGTTTGGTACTGAGCTTCAGTCAAACCAGTATTAAGACATTGTGCTAACGTGAAGTCACCACCAACACCACATGGATCAATATCCATGTTAAACAAACCAAGAGAAGAAGGACGGAACAATTCACGAATGTTACCGGCTCTTACAGCGCGCTGAAAACTAGCTCTAACACGTGCTTGGTCATTGATGCCCCAGTTCATTGCATATTTGTATGTATTCGTTGTTTTATCTGTTGAATAATCCGAGTAGCGGTAAGCAAGTTCTAATGTTAATTCTTCAGCAAACTCTTTGCCTTCAAGTAGCGGAACGTTCAATTCGCCAAAAATTTCTTTAACACTGAAGTCGCCACGAACACCTGCAGTCGGTCCGCCTTGACCTGCGCCGTCACCAGATGTGAAGCCAAAATCTGGTTCAAGAATAAGTTGTTCTTTACGATATTCGAAACCAGCTACTACGCCAACACCAGTAGATGTTCCAGGAACCACAACACCTGAGTCAGTTAAATCACCCGTTACATAACCACTAACTTGAGTAGATTTTGTGTCGCCGCGCGAATAAAGAGGTTTAATTAGATAAGCCAAAGCTTCGTCTGTAACGCCACCTTCGCTAAATATGTTCCACGTAACACAGCTTGGATCGCTGCCGTCTAGAACAGATGCACACACTATATCACCAGAATCTGGATCGATGCGCGCGTCTAACGCTTTCTTCATATGATCGACAGACAGCTCATTTCGATACGTTTCAAGATAAGAAACTGTTCCGTAGTTAGCGAAAACATCATAAGACCAATTATCATCAATGACCCCACGAACACCTAACACACCGCGCAATGACGTATGACGAAGGTCATCTTGACGAGGTCCGCCTTCAACATTTCGACGACCGATGTAAAAACCTTCATAGTAATCTGATTCGGTAAGACCGGCAGCACCACAAGTTAGGTCAAACTGAGAGTCTGAAAGATATGGGTTACCACAAAACAGACGGTCAGTACTGAAGAAGTTACCTGATGGTGCGATTTGCGCAACACTGCGGTCATCCATGTAACTTAGTTCTGCATAAACCTCAGCATGTTCATTAATTTCATAATGACCCATTGCGCCAAATGTCTTACGTTCATCTGGGCGTTGGAAATAGTTTAAAGGACCATAGTTGTACAGGTCAGTAAAGGGTACAAACTCATCACCACTTAATTGGTAGTTAAAGGTATCGAAGTCAGTGAAACGACCTAGAGGAGTAGTACTTGAACCACCACATCCCATATCATCTGGAGAACCATTTATCGCACAAGAGCTGTAGTCTCGTGACGACTGAACGACTGCTTGGATGTCGCGGAAGGTACCGTACATGGTAACGTTTCCTCGGCCATCAGCTGTATTGGCACCAAATAAGAACGAGAAATCGTTAGCATTACCGTCATCAACATTACCACTAGCAACAGGGAAACCAGAGCCTGATACTAGATCTTGAATACTTGAGTTGTCATTGTCATGTTGGTAAAAGCTGTGTTGATAATCAAAGGAGAAACCTTCGAAATCATCTTTAAGGATAAAGTTAACGACACCTGCAACCGCATCTGAACCGTAAGTTGCTGATGAGCCACCCGTCAATACTTCGATACGTTCAATCAACGCAGCTGGAATTTGGTTAACATCGGCACTGATACCACCAGCAGATGGAGAACCAGATGGTAGACGACGACCGTTTTGAAGAACAAGCGTACGCTCAGGACCAAGATTACGTAAATCGATTGTAGCGGTGCCTGTCGCGCCGTTTGCAGTACCTGATGTCTGACCAGCAAAAACTGCTGGCATATCGTTTAAGATATCTTCTACGCGCGTAATACCACTTATTTTAATATCAGCAGCTGAAATTTCAGTAACAGGACTAGCACTCACCATGTTGGCGCGTTGGATCCGCGAACCAGTTACTTGAATTTTTTCGATTGAAGCTTGGTCAGCAGCACTAGCCGTTTCTTGAGCGTGTATATTACCTGATGAAATGGCTGTTACGGCACCGACTGCCATAGCCATACGAATCGACTTCGTCAACTTTGAGTTTGTAAACATGTATGTCTCCCTGGACCACTATATGTGTTTAGTGTTTATTCGCTATATGCGATTTTTTATTAAGTAAAGGTAGTGAACCTCCTAATCATAATATCCATACGATAGTACGTTGGTCAACCTATCAAACTTAAGAATATTTAAAAGTTCAATTTACACAACAAAAAATATTGCCATATAGTCACGAATTATTTACAAATAAATGGGAGGAAATCAGGCATAAGACTTGCTCAACAGCCAAGATAAAATAACGAACCACTCTTGTGAAAAGCGCGATTGAATAAAAGCTATGCAGCAAACCGTCACGTTCTGCGCATTAAATAAACTTGCAAAAGGCCTACGTTAAAAACCGCTAACATCGCCATTTCAAATTGCAGCATCCAAAAAAAAAGGCGCTCATTTACATGAACGCCTCTTAGTCAATCACTAAGTTGAAAGCTTAAAAGCGCATTGATGCACTTAGACGCACATATCTTGGTGTTTGATGATTGTCAGCCAATCCGTAGTAAGGGTCAGCAGGATGAGTTCCAACACCTTCAAATTCACCCGAATCTTCTGAGTCAGCAATTTCATAAGTTTGACGAACTCTGTCGTTATTAAACAAGTTAAATACATCAAGTCCGAATGTAACCGCTGCACCATTAATTTCAGTATTGTATTTAGCGTTTAAATCCAATGCCCAATAACTAGGTTGGTTATCTAAACTACCACGTGGAACAATCGTGCCGTTTTGGTAGAAGGATTCAGAACCATAAGCTTGTGCAAAAACATCAGTTGGGTGATAGCCAAATGCATTGCGTGGACGACCTGACTGCCAGTTAAAGCTCGCACCAACTGAAATATTTTCAGTTACTGCATAACCGCCGAATACTTTAACTTGGTGACGACGATCATTTGGTAAGTTACCGCTTGCACCTTGTGTTAATCCAGGTTGGTCAAAGTTGGTTGTTAAACCAGAATCATCCTGTCCATTGTCTGAACGTACGGCGCCTTCTGAGTTCCCCCAACTATGAGACCATGTGTAAGAACCTTGTAAGAACCAATCCTCTTTCCATGCTCTTGCAAAAGTAAAATCAACCGAGCCATATTGACGCTCAGCTTCTGGGTAGCCTAACTGCTCAGCAGTCAATATAATATTATCCAACTCGCCATCACCATCAGCATCAACTGAAACAGACATATCATTGCCTGGATTTGTTAATACGTAATAATCAAAGCCACCTAAGTCGAGATCAACGCCAGAATTCTCGTCTGCATAACGTTGTAGGCCTGCATCAATAGCAATATCTTCAATAGAGGTTGCCAAGTCGCGATAGGTCGCTCTCAATCCAACGACCCAGTCGTCATTTAACTGATGTTGCACGCCCAAAATATATTCTTCTTGGTACATGGGGCTGATATTTCCATCAACGATTGAACTCGTATCGTTAGCAATGCCGTCATCATAAACGGTTGTATCACTAAGCTGTTCTGGGTGAGTCACTGTAGTACCCGTTACAGCAGAAAAATAATCATTCGTCGGTAACGATTCAGCGGTTAACCCATCAAGTGCAAAATAACGACGTGTATATAGTTCTGCGCCAGCAAGGCGTAGATTCGTATTAGCCGCCACAGGTAAGTAATATTTACCGTAGTGAGCAAAGACTTTAGTGATGCCTTCACCATTTATGTCCCAACTAGCACCTAAGCGCGGCGCCCATTGGTTAGTCACTTTAATAAAAGAATCGCCTTCGGCATTCTTATTATCAAAGGTTTCATTACGCACACCTAACGTCAGTACAACATCATCTGACACCTGCCATGTATCTTCTAAATAAAAGGCACTAGTATCGGTTTCAAATGAGCCATTACTGTTACGTTCGAGTAGTCTGTAATATTCATCACCTTCAGCAAGAGCGCCATTGAACGCTCCACCATCACCAGCGGTATAATAACGGTAATATTTACCACCAGAGTACTGCTCAATATTGTTAATGGTGTTTTGTTCAACATCTAAACCAAAACGCAAGGCGTGATCACCCAAGTAATAATCTACATCGATACGAAACGCCTGTCTTTCATCGTCGGCAGTAACGGCATTAGAATTAGCCCAACAACCAAGGTTAGTTGGCGTATCGTTTCTATCGTCAACAATATATGGGCAAGTCGCGTCAAATTCACTTGAATCTGTACGATCAGCCCGGTTTAAGCCAGCTAACATACTAACTTGCAAGTTGTCGGTAATAATAGACGTATATTTTAACGCAACGTTAAGGCCGCCACGAGTCAATTTAGACAAACCCGGGCTCGATGTTGATTGAGTCTCTTGGTCATAAGTCGAGGTGGTAAGATCGGTATCACGTTCATCACTAAATGCGGTCAATTCAACAATGTTATCGTCATTGATATACCAATCAATATTTAGTCCCCAAAACAAAGATTCTTCATCTTTATCATAAAAAGCTGAGCTTCCCAATGTAGAAGAATTGTACGATGAAGTTTCTTTACGAGGATTCAATAGAACATAGTAAAACAACGAATCTTCTATAATGGCACCTGATGCATACACATTAAAATCGTAGTTATCCGCTTCATCCTGATTATTTACTTGAACCAAATCCCCATCAGCAGAGTAAACATTTGGCTTATCTTTACGAAAGGCATCGGGTTCATAGAAAGCAGTTGCCCCAAATTTAAAATCGTTACCACCAGATTTTGTAATAGCGGTAACAACACCACCAGTAGAGCGGCCATATTCAGCGCCGTAACCACCACTTTTCACTTCAAACTGTTCATAGAATTCGAAGGGCACAGTGGAACCACCTAAGCCGTTACGAAAGTTAGTTGTGTTTAATCCATTAATGTAAAAGGCATTTTCACCAACAGATGCGCCGCCAAATGAGACTAATTTACTATCCCCCTCAAATGCAGAGTCACCTTGGTTCACGCCAGGCGCAAGTAAGGCAACAGAGGCAATATCACGTGAGACGGGCAAACGATCAATAGTGGAACTGTCAATAATCATCACTGATTCACTGCTTGCCACATCCATCATCGATATATTGCTGCCAGTAATTTCAATGACTTCCATAGAGCTACTTGCGACAGACAAATCAACATTTGCGTTCTGACCGATGCGGATCCCAATTTCAACAGAAGTAGAATCACCAATGTTATCCTTGTGGGCAACAACTTCGTATTTACCCGCTGGCAACAAAGGAAAACGATAGTTACCCTCACTGTCAGTCATTGCTGTACGCGTTAACCCTGTATCAACATTTTTAATAGTAATTTCGGCTTGACTGATTGTACTACCGGAGCTATCTATGGCTTGACCAACAAGGCCGCCCTGAGTATTTGAAGCAGCAAGTGCAGGCAGTGCATAACCCAATGACGCAGCGACTGCTAGCGCAGCAACGCTCTTTCTAAAATTAAACATGTATGTCTCCCTGGACCATGAATATATTATTGATATCATTTATTTATAACGTCGAAGTTTATGTTATTTCGATCGAATATTTTATTTCGAGGTAGTGCGCCTCTCGTTGAATAATATATAAATCGGTAGATTGGAGCAATGCTTATTTAGGTTAAAAAATTTCTAACCGAAATATTCGTTACGTGAATTTGCATTGAACGTCTTGTCAAAAATTTAGTATAAACCTGCGCTAAATGCTACGTTTGTTGCCAACCAGAAAAATGGAGAGTGAAATGAAACTTGATGATGATATCCATAATTACTACGAACATTTGGTGCTCGCCCATATTGCACAGTTAAAGCTACCGTCAACTAAAGAGGAAGATTACATTGCTGATCTTTGTTGTTTAGCGCTAAATCAACTTCCCCCTCGTTACATTCGTTACGAGGTTGATATGTCATTTTACTTAGCCCAGAGTGAACGTCAGCAAATGGAGATGAACACCCAAAATGCCGTTAATAAAGCCATCAGCTTTCTAGATAAAAATGAGAATAAATAATTGGAATAAAGGGAATTGGGTGGCGGTCCTCCAGCCACATTCCGGCACATGAGTCGTCTGCTGCGGCTGCTCCCTTCCAGGCCTGACCGAGTCCACAGAGTATCATTGCGGAGGGACCAAAGGACCACCATAGAAACTCGCCTGAGTGATGATGTTATTCGATATCATTCAGGCGGCGCATTATGACAAAACTAAAATCAGATGCAAGCCACATCCGCGATTAGTTACCTTTTTCCGCACTATTTTTTAAATTTTTCTTCAGCAATTGAATTAGCTACGATATTTGTGGCTAAATTTTGCTCATCTGCACGCATATATATTTCATTTAGCGTCTGGCCAATTTTCTCTAAATGCGCTTTTAATGCTTCGTTTGAACTCGATATTTGCTGGTGATAAATATCAATGATGCCTCCAGCATTAATCACGTAATCTGGCGCGTACAAAATCCCCTTGTCACGCAATAACTCACCGAGGTTCTCTGTCGCTAGCTGATTGTTCGCAGCACCGGCTATAACTTGTGCTTTTAATTGACCTATTGCCTGATGATTAATTGTCGCGCCCATTGCACAAGGAGCTACGACATCAACGTCCAGTTGCAATATTTCATGGGGAGATACCACTGTCGCATTTAAATGTTTTTTCGCGCGCTCAAGGCTTTCGGGATATATATCAGCAACATATAATTCAGCGCCTTCCCGGTGCAAGTGCTCTGCTAAACGATAACCGACATGTCCTAAGCCTTGTATCGCGATTTTTTTTCCTTGAAGGTCTGTGCCAAATTTATATTTAACGGATTCCCGCAAACCTATAAACACGCCGTAGGCAGTCGATGGTGAAGGATTTCCGTCCGCCTCTTCCCCAGCAAAATGATAACTCGCTTTTGTACCTGCTATATAAGAAGACTCTTGTGCCATTAGCTGCAAGTCACTCACTGACATTCCTGAGTCTTCAGCACTAATATACTTACCATTTAGACTCTCAACAAAACGCCCCATCGCTCTCAACATTTCAGGGCTTTTATCTACTCTAGGATCCCCAATAATAACGGCCTTACCACCACCTTGATGAAGATTCGCCATCGCAGCTTTATATGTCATACCTTTTGATAATCTCAGCACATCGTTTAGCGCTTCATCGGAACTAGCATAAGGCCACATTCTACAACCGCCCAACGCGGGGCCTAGGTAGCTATTATGAACGGCAATAATCGCCTTTAATCCTGTTTCTTTGTCGTGGCAAAAAGCAACATGTTCATGTTCGTCAAATTCGATGTGGTCAAAAACAGACATTTTTTTCTCAGCGTTAGGTTTTTAATGCGTAGCTTATATTAGCTCAGATCAAAGAGGACATGCCTTGCGATGTTATTATGACGTAATTACTACACTGCAACAGTAGTCATTATCCAAGACTTAATATAGGATATGTATCCTAATATCTGTGCTTGAAAATGATAATATTTTTCAGCATGCTAGCCGCGAATTTTACTTCGCTATAAATTGAAAAATAATGATGAAATTGGACAAGTTTGACCGCGAAATTTTAAGAGTAATGCAAAAAGATGCCACCGTATCTATGGCTGAGTTAAGCCAAAAAGTCGGATTGTCCCATACGCCATGTTGGCGACGTGTTAAACGCATGGAAGCAGACGGTATTATTTTGCAAAAAGTGACCTTGCTAAATAGCAAGAAACTTAATTTAGGTGTCTCTGTATTTATTTATGTGACGTTAAAAAACCACGATGGGGAGTCATTAAATGACTTCGAGAAAGCGGTTCAAAGTATCGATGAAATAGTGGAGTGTCACACTACTAGCGGTGAAAAAGACTATTTATTGAAAGTGATAGTAGAAAGCATTGAAGAATACGAACACTTACTCAAGTCAAAATTAACGCATTTACCTCTAGTGGATCACCTCAGCTCCACATTTGCCCTGAAACAGGTAAAAAACACAACTGAACTGCCTATTAAACAACAATAGATTTTCTTTAGTGAAGCAGGATTTCCTGCTTCACTAACAGCAGCGCCAAACTCAAAATTTGTCGTGCCAGCTTACCAAGTCAATTATACACTGAGAAAAACAAGAACAATTATTGTGCACTAACTTCAGTAATTGTGTTTTCGTCAATTACGCCGCGACGTATCTGGTCTTGTTCTATTGACTCAAAAAGAGCTTTGAAGTTACCTTCACCAAACCCCTCATTCCCTTTACGTTGAATAATTTCAAAGAACACTGGGCCTATGACCGTATCTGTGAAAATCTGCAGTAAAATACCATCCTTCGTCGGTGCACCATCAATCAGAATGCCTAAGTTCCGCAAGCCGGCTAGGTTTTCACCATGGCCAGACACTCGTTCATCAACGCCAGCGTAATAGGTATCTGGCGTGCTCATAAACTTAACGCCAATATCACGTAGGGTCTTAACGGTTTGGTATATATCTTCAGTCGATAATGCAATGTGTTGAATTCCTTCACCATTGTACTCACGAATAAATTCTTCAATTTGTGATTTATCATCAGAAGACTCGTTAATTGGAATACGTATTTTTCTACAAGGTGACGTCATTGCTTTACTGACCAAACCTGTCAGCTTACCTTCAATATCAAAATAACGAATTTCTCTAAAGTTACCTAAGCGCTCATAAAAGTTTGCCCAGACAGCCATATTGCCTCGTTTAACATTGTGAGTAAGGTGATCGAGAGTTTGAAGACCTGCATCACAGAGACGCATTTTTTCCTGCCAGCCTGGGTAAAATCGAAAGTCGACCTCATAAATTGAGTCATCACCATATCGGTCAACAAAGTAAAGCGTGCTTTCACCGATACCGTAAACAGCAGGTATATTAAGCTCCATCGCACCAAGATTACCTTTAAATGGCTTCGCGCCGTTTTCAATGGCGTGTTCCAAAGCCACTTTGGCATCTTTCACTCTAAACGCCATGCCACATACACTGGGTCCACGCAGCCTAGCAAATTCCTCTGCTTGCGAAGCTGGCTCAGCATTAATGATGAAGTTGATATCGCCCTGTTTAAAAAGCCATACACGTTTTGAACGATGTTTTGCTACTTCCGCAAAGCCTAACGATATGAACAAGTTAGCCAAATCATTAATGCCTTTTTCATCTGCAGCCGTATATTCAACGAATTCGAAACCGTCAGTATTTAATGGGTTGTAGTGGATGTCTGAACACATGATTTTCTCGGAGTTAGTTGTGTTAAAACACTAATAAACCGCAAAAATTATGTGTTGGATAGAGCTAAGCGTGCGATAGCTAATAACGAAGAACCGGACAAAAAGTAACATAAAGTTTACATTACCAATTTGCTCATTTTAAACGGCATAAAGCGCCATCTGTGTGCGCTTTTCTGTCAGCTTAACGCTACAGGAGCGTAGTTAAATCTTTACGGACTTTTTATTGATCCCATAGTCACGCAATTTATTGGCAATAGCGGTATGACTTAAGCCAAGTTTTTTAGCCAATAAGCGAGAGCTAGGATAACTAGGATAAAGACGTTGCAGTATGCTCTTTTCAAAGCGTTTAACTTCTTCATCTAAACTACCTTCAAAGTTCTCAGTGACGAAACTCATCTCATTAGCGCTAGAGGGTATTTGAATATGCTCTTTACTCAATTCGTTACCTTCAAGTAATGAAACCGCTCGGTAAAGCACATTCTCTAATTGACGCACATTGCCAAACCACGGGTACGCCTGAATATAATCCACACAAGATTTTGTTAACTTAGGTACTTTGCGCCCAAGCTTTAAACTCTGTTGTTTCAAAAATGTCTCAGCCAGAGGAATAATATCCATTTTTCGATCTCGCAACGGCGGTATCCACAGGCTCAGTACGTTTAACCGGTAGTATAAGTCCTCACGAAAACGCCCTTCTTGAACCAACTGCGCTAAATCTTTTTGCGTTGTACATATAAAACGTACATCTACTTTTACCTCTTTGGTATCGCCAACACGTCTAAACTTACCGTCTTGCAATACACGGAGTAACTTGGCCTGTAGTTGCGGTGACATGTCCCCTACTTCATCTAAAAATAAACTGCCTCCTTGGGCGAGTTCCAGTAATCCCTCTTTACCTGAGGTCTGACCAAAGGCACCGGCAGCGTAACCAAATAATTCGGTTTCAGCTACGTTGTCAGGTAATGAAGCACAATTTAAAACCAAAAAGTTAGCATCTTTTCTGCGGCTCGCTTCGTGACAAGCATTGGCGATAAGTTCTTTGCCAGTGCCCGTTTCTCCATATAACATAATGGGCCCATCGAGCTCTGCCATACGCTTTGCTTCCCGAACCACTTTTTTCATGATTTTGCTCGAGGCTTGAATCGACATAAAGCTGTCTAAAGATGCTTGATGAAATACCGTAAGCTGTTGTCCGAGGCGTTGCTCTGATTTCAGTATAAAAACCGCACCAGCTAAAATCGGTTCGCCACCAGAATCAGGAACCATTACAGGCAGAATATCCGCTAAATAATTTTGCTCTATAAAACGTACTTTTTGGGTAATATTGCTGCGCTGCTTACTTTCCAACCATCGCAAAGTATTAAACCCCTTCACCAACTCATCAATTTCAACACCAATTAGTGCTTGGCGCTCAGATTCTAAGCTAGTCGTCACCGCATCGTTCACCAGTAAAATTCGCCCCTTGGTATCAACTGAAAAAACGGGATCTGGTAACGTTTGTAATAACGCACGAAGTTGATTTTGCTCTCGCTCAAGAGGCATAAAAGGAATCGTTTTGACATCGTCAATTCCTTCTATCTTTCTAATTTTAGGCATCAAATGTTTAAAATTTTCAAAATCCATATTGGGAAAACTAAGGTATATTTTTCCCATTTCATTGATTTCAATACCGCGTAAATCCACTTCATGGCTGACTAAAATGTCAAGGACATCTTGTGTGATACCCAAACGATCCTGACAACTTATTTCCAGACGCATAAAACTCTTACTTCAAATTATTGTAAACATATTATTACACAATCAGCATGTGCAGCACATCAAATTAGCCTTAAAAAAGAGCCTTTAAATGGCTTATTTCATAGCAGATTGTTACTAAATGTAAATATCATTAACATGCCAAATTAGATTTTTGTTCGAATTTAGGCGGGGTTAGTCCGAGTTTCTGGCCTTCTTCTACCCATTGCATAATGTTCGAGTTTGCCAGATCAAAAAGCGACGTCATTGAGTCAATCACATAATAAATAGGTTGAATAATATCAATTCGGTAAGGTGTTCGTATTGCATCTAATGGGTTCATATCTCGGCGGATAGCATCGTCATTTTCCAGAGCGAATCGTGTCTCTTTCCCCGATGAGAGGATGCCACCGCCATAAATGCGTAAACCATCTGCCGTTTTAACTAAACCAAATTCCACGGTAAACCAGTACAAGCGCGCCAAATATTGCCGCTCTTTAGGAGATGCAGCGTAGCCGAGTTTTCCATATGTGTGGGTAAAGTGAGCAAATGCAGGATCCGTTAATAACGGACAATGACCAAATATTTCATGAAAAACATCTGGCTCTTGTAAGTATTCAAAATCCTCATTATTTCTAATAAAAGTGGCAACTGGAAACTGCTTATTAGCTAACAATTTAAAAAAAGAATCGAAATTAATCAGAGCAGGTACTTGTACAACCTGCCAACCTGTAGTGCTAGCTAATACGGTATTAATTTCATCTAGCTGAGGCACGCGATCATTTGGTAAATTTAACAATGCTAATCCACGAATGTATTCGTCACACGCGCGTCCCTTAAGCAACGTTTCTTGTTGAGTAATTAAACGCTGCCAAATTTTATTTTCTGCATCGCTCCAATGAACGAAACCATTTTCGTCTGCTGTATGAGACGTATATTGCGAGTGCGTAGCCATAATAACAAAACTGCCATATTTGAGTCATTCTTGGGACGAAGTTTACCCAAAGCTGGCGAGATCTAAAGCCACAAGCAAGTAACGATAATTTCACAATACGTAAACATTAGGCTACAAGTGCGGGTCGAGATCGTTTTGTCTTTTGAATTATATTGCCTTTATTTCAACTGCTTATGTAGGTCGGTCAATATTTTTTTGCTTAATTGATTCAGCCCGGGCCGTTTTACTGATAACCAAGGTAAAGGGCGACAACTATGAATAGCGTTTAAGCCAATCCGTGCGGTTAACACACCAGCTCCCATGCCCTGTGCTATTCGGGTTGAGAGTTTTCCGGTCAAGCTGGCACCAAGTGCATAGTTTCCAGCATCAGAGATAATTTCAGCCGCACCCGCATAAAGCATGCTGTGAAAAACCTGACGTATCAACGCAACTCGACCCCAATAACCTAAATGTACCCCATAGACTTCACTGACTTGTTGCATCATGCGAATATTTCGCCACAGCACAATAGCCATATCCAGCAATGCAAAAGGACTAACCGCGATCATAACGCTTGATGCACCAGCATTACGCATCACTTTAGCTAAGGCCGCTTGGTCAACTTTGGCTATGACTTGTTGCTCAAATAGACTCAACACCTCTTTATCAGTGTGATGCTCATCGATACTTTGCTGCCATAATGCAATCGCGTTTTCGTATCCAGGCGGTAATGTATCGGCAATGTCTACACAATGTTGCTTGGCTAAACCAATGGCGGGCGTAGCATATAAGTCCTTGGACGTTTGACGGGAGGCACTTTGCTTTTTAAGCCTTCGTAAGCCTCGCCACTCACTATAAATTGCGCCGATCAGTAGCACTAATATAGAAACCCCCACCCCCAACCATAAACCGCTTATCCAATCTTTAAGCAGGTACATATCGCGGATAAACAGTCCCAACTCGACAAAACTAAGTACTAACACCATGACACTCAAGCATGCGATAAATTTACCTATCCAACGTTTGCGTTTCAAAGTATGTGTGTCTGGACCAGTTAGGTCTGTTTCCGCTGAATAATAATCTTCTCGGTCAAGCGCTTGCCATTCAATTTTCAGATCCAAAGGGGTTGCTTGGCGAATATGTTCAGCGTGACTAGGGTCCGATTCGGCGGGTAATATAATCTTCGATTTAATCGATGGCTCACTCATTACTTTATCGACTGGGGCTTTCAAATCATCTTGATGACTGCTCATTGAATTTTGTCCCCTAAAATAAATTCCAAAACTCTATCCATCCGAATGTGAGGTAGCGCCTGATTTTCGGCACGGTTTGGCGGTGCGAATCTAGGAAAATCAAATCCCTGGTTTTGCCAGAATTGATTGTCTGGACATTTAGATGGCACATCCCCAGGAAATAACCGGATAGGCTCCCCAGCCTGGTCGCTTCCCTGTAAAATTTGAATATTTTCGCCTTGATGAACGACCTTTCCCGCCCGAGATGCACGTATGGCAGCAATTGCCGTTGATTCTGTCGAGACACCATCAAATTGCATTTGTTTTCGGGCGTTATGTAACATGGAATCAAGTAATTTAACTAAGTTGCTCTGCTGATCAGGGGTAACGTGATCAGCTTTACTGGCGGCAAAAATTAACTTATCAATTTTAGGGGAAAACAAACGAGATAACACATTCGATTTACCGTATTCAAAACTGGTCAGTAACCAATTAAGCGCACGTTGTAGATCGTTAAAATGGGCGCTACCATGATTCAAAGCAGATAAGCAGTCAACCAACACTACTTGACGATCAAATCGTTTAAAGTGTTGAACATAGAACGGCTTTACTACCTGCTCCTGATAATGCTCGTAACGCTTAAAAAGCAGGTCTCTATTACTACCCTTTTTAGCATGCCTGTTCGCTAATTGTTGAATTTGATCTTCAGACAGCGGAAAAAAGTCTAATACTGGCGCTCCAGCTAGTTCACCAGGCAAAATAAAACGCCCAGGTTGCAGTAATTGAAAACCAGCGGCTCTACATTTATGTAAATAATCGGTGTATACGCTGGCAATATTCTTAAGCGCCAACTCATCCCCCACATCACTTAAATTTAGGCTTTCTCGCAACGCAAGAAATTCAGCGGCAATTGGGTGTCGTTCTTTAGCGAGCATTTCTTGCTCGCAATGCTCAGACCATTGCAAATAATCCATTTCTAATAACGGTAAATCCAGCAGCCATTCTCCGGGGTAATCGGTGATATCCAAAATCAATTTTGCATCTTCGCTAATGTAACGTGATAAACCATGATTTTTACGATAACGAATATGTAATCTTACTTGGCTAATGCCGGTAGTAGATTCAGGCCAAACCGGTGGATTGGCATTAAGTGCCTGCATTGCGCGTTCGTACTCGAACCGGCGCAAGCTTAAATTAGGCTGTGCTTCGCGCTTTACTCCGTATAGGCGCTCTTCACGCACAACTGAGAAAAACGGTAACTCAGCGCTATCGTTGGCCTCAAGGAGTTGATTGATAATAGAAGTAATAAATGCTGTTTTTCCACTCCCACTCAAACCTGTTACGGCGAGATTAAGATGCCTATCAGCAAGCCGAGCACCGGTCACCTTTACGTTTCGTTTTACTTTGTCGATAAAATGATTGGTAGTTAAGTATTTTTTCATCGCGACTTCCTAGTTGACGTACGTCCAACACTCAGCAGCTAATTTTGTGGTCTGCTAGATATTTTATATGGAGTCCAGATGTGAAATTCAAAGGGGGAAGTGAATCGGCCCTACCGCATTACAAACGTCTTTAGGCCGATTTAAGGTGTATCTACTGCATTTTATAAGTTATTAATCTCTCGATTTAACTGGTACTGAGCAGATGTAACATAGGTTTCAATCTGTCTTAAACGCACTTCATTTTTCTCGAAGCGCTGCTTAATATCAGCAAATGCTTGCTTGGGTGGCTCACCAGATTGCCACACCTTTGACTTCACTTTAACTTTCTCATCTTCGTCGTCATTTGCATTATGCCAGCCCTTACCGCTAGTGGTGGCATCACCTGCTTTACTGCTTGCGCCCCTGAAATGCGAAGGTCCGTGGCGTGTTGATTTTTTTTCTAAAATAAACCAAGCCGCTACATAACTGACAACAATAAATGTACCAGCCGTTAAGAAAAAGGCTGACACCACTAAAATGCGTACTAGCCATAACTCGATACCAAAATACTCAGCGACACCCGCGCATACTCCTGCAATCTTTCCTTTGTCTGGATCTCGTGTTAACTCGCCTCGCGTTTTCATACCTTATTTCTCCACTGGGGTGCCTCAGCATCTAAAATAGACTCTAACGTATGTATCCTATCAGCCATTTTGTCTGCTTGATCCGCTAAACCCTGCAAGGTAGCGTATTCCTCGTCAGACAATCCCTGGCTAATCTGTTTTTTACTGCGGTAATGCAAAATTAACCAAATCGGGGCGACAATCACCATAAAGATGATGATTGGCGCAATAATTATCCCAATGATATCTTCCACAACCTCTCTCCTTTAATCGATATTAGTCTTGATTTTTAGCGTCTACAGACTGTTTTTTCATTTTTTTCTTTAAAGCCGCTAATGCATCATCAATTTCATCGTCAACGGCTAAGTCAGCAAACTCATCTGCCAAGGTTTTCTTACCTAGGTCGTATGCATCAACTTGAGATTCAAGATCGTCGATTTTGCGCTCATATTGCTCAAAACGTCCCATCGCAGCATCCACTTTTCCATCGTTTAAAGTGCGCTTAATATCCAGCCGTGAACTCACTGTTTTCTGGCGCATAATAATCGTTTTCTGACGCGCTTTTGCATCGGCTAATTTATCTTGTAATTGTGTCACTTCACTTTGTAATTTGCTGATTTGCTCATCAACAGCATTCAATTCAGTTTGCAGTGATACCGCGTACTCATCGCATTTTTTCTTTTCTTGCAATGCTGCACGGGCTAAGTCTTCACGCTCTTTACTAATGGCTAACTCAGCTTTACTCTGCCAATCACTTCCTTCATTACGCAACTTACCAATTTGCGCTGTGATTTCTTTTTTATTAGCAATGGTTTTCGCTGACGCTGAGCGAACCTCTACTAAGGTGTCTTCCATCTCTTGAATGATTAGGCGTACCATTTTTTCAGGATCTTCAGCTTTATCCAAAATGGCGTTGATATTTGAGTTCACTATGTCTGTGAAACGAGAGAATATACCCATAGTCTTTACCTCTATATAATGTCGGCTAATGGTGAGCATCAAACAAATGCAGGACGCTCGTGTTGATTAATAGTATTCAATTAGCAGGCCAACTTAGTTTAATTACTAAATATCTGATTTTAAACAAATATTAATTTACTCTGTGGGTACTGGGATCTACAATTATAATTACATACACCACAAGTTAGTCGATTACACCACTTTTTGAGGATATTGATGAGCCGCTTTCGCCAACAAGATAATTTGTTAGGACAATCCAATAGTTTCCTCGAAGTGCTGGAACAAATCTCGCAAATTGCTCCACTGAATAAACCCGTTTTAATTATTGGAGAACGAGGAACCGGAAAAGAAGGCGTGGCTGCCCGATTACACTATCTGTCAAAACGCTGGGATCAAACCTATTCAAAGCTCAATTGTGCGGCCTTAAGCGAAAGTTTACTCGAGAGTGAATTATTCGGCTATGAGGCAGGCGCATTCACTGGTGCAGCAAAACGTCGCGAAGGTCGTTTCGAAGCCGCAGATAGTGGCACTTTATTTCTCGACGAACTAGCGAATACATCAGGATTAATTCAAGAGAAACTATTACGCGTAATCGAATATGGTGAATTTGAACGTGTAGGCGGCTCGAAGAGTGTGAAAGTGGATATTCGTCTCGTCGCTGCGACTAATGAAGACTTGCCAGCTTTAGCCCAAAGCGGTGAATTTAGAGCCGATTTGTTAGACCGATTGGCGTTTGACGTTATCACTTTACCGCCGCTTCGGGAGCGTAAAGACGATATTATGATGCTCGCAGAGCATTTCGCTATTAATATGGCCCGAGAGTTGGAGATGGAGCTTTTCAGTGGCTTTACTGAAACAGCAAAACGGATATTACTTGAGCATCACTGGCCGGGCAATATTCGTGAACTCAAAAATGTTGTAGAACGAGCAGTATATCGGTCTAATAACCCAGATATTCCGGTGCATAATATTGTGCTCGACCCCTTTGAGTCGCCTTTTCGCCCAGTTAACCGAACGCGTACATCTGATCGCATCAAGTTAGCCCAAGCATCTCCCCAAGAGTTACCTGTTGCCGAGCCTAATCTAGGGTCTTCGCTGCCTGAAAATACACATAACGCAACATCAGAAACGAACCATAGCTTTCAATTTCCGGTTGATTTAAAGGAACTATCGCAAAATTTTGAAATTGATTTAATTAAGCAGGCATTAGCCGAGAGCCAATATAATCAAAAGAAAACAGCGGATAGATTGTCACTTACTTATCACCAATTACGTGGTTACTTGAAGAAATATAATTTACTCGACACCCCCCTAGAAGACAGAGAATAACCACTATGAATGTATGTCGGCAATATCTCTCTCGCTTTATTTCTGCATGTTTAGTCTCAGGTGGAATATTAAGCGTGCTGGGTTGTAATCCCCAAAATACCGAACATCAGCAGCCAAATGGGATTATATACTGCTCAGAAGGTAACCCTGCCAGCTTCAATCCCCAACTCGACACATCGGGCACCACGGTTGACGTATCATCTCATCAAATTTACGATCGTCTACTGGACTTTGATTTAATCACGGGAGAAATAGTACCAGGGTTAGCCAGTAGCTGGTCTACCAGTTCAGATGGCTTAACCTACACGTTCCAACTTCGTAAAGATATCGCCTTTCATAGCACTGCTTATTTCACGCCATCACGTTCATTTGATGCGGATGACGTTGTTTTCAGTTTCAACCGCTGGCGTGATGAAAATCATCCCTACCACGAGGTATCTGGCGGACGTTACCCCTATATCAATAGCGTAGGCTTGGACGATCTAATAGGGAGTATTGAGCGCATCAACCGTTATCGAGTTAAGGTGACTTTAGTCAGACCTGAAAGTTCTTTCTTAGCCAACTTAGCCACTGACTTTTCAATTATTTTATCTGCGGAGTATGCTAAGCAACTTCAAGCAGTAGGAACGCCTGAACTTATTGATACTCAACCTATCGGAACGGGTCCATTTAAATTTAATAGCTTTCGACAAGACAGGTTTGTTCGCTTTGACGCGCACACAGAGTATTGGCGGGAGCGCAGTACCACTGAGCAACTTATTTTCGATATCACCCCCTCAAGTTCACTGCGTCTTGCTAAATTAATGACCGGTGAATGCGATGCCATGGCGTTTCCGACTCATAGTCAGTTAGACGTCATTCGCAAACGTAAAGAGCTGATACTGGACGAAAAACCAGGCTTAAACGTTGGATTTTGGGCGTTCAATACCTCGAAGCCACCGTTTGACAACCCCCAAGTGCGTCGCGCGCTAGCATTGGCTATTGATAAAAACGCAATACTTGAAGCTATCTATTTCGGTAGTGCCATTCCTGCTGCTTCTATTATTCCCCCTTCATCATGGGCGTTTCAACCTGACTCAAGAAACACAAGCTTCAATCCCATTGAGGCGGCTAAACTGTTGCGTGAAAACGGTGTTGAAGAAGGATTTAGCATGACCATTTGGGCGATGCCCGTTGAGCGAGCATATAATCCCAATGCCATGAAAATGGCAGAGCTAATGCAACGTTATTTAAGGGATGTAGGTATTGATGCAAATATTATCAGTTACGAATGGTCTACTTTTAGAGCGCGGTTAAATCAAGGCTCACATGATTCAGTGTTGATTGGTTGGTCAGCTGACAATGGTGACCCTGACAACTTTTTCCGACCACTGTTAACTTGCGCTGCTATCGATTCGGGTACAAACCGCGCCCGGTGGTGTTCTAAAGAGTATGATACTTTAATCGACAAAGCGTTAACCTATACCGACCAAGAAGATCGCGCTTACTTTTACAGTAAGGCAATTGAACTTATTAGCCAAGAAATGCCGCTTATGCCAATTGCACATGCGTTTCGTTATCAGGCTTATCGAGACGATGTTACAGGCATTGAGATAAATCCTTATGGCGGCATTCAATTTAGAAATGTGAGTAAGCCATAATGCTAAAAATTATGTTACGCCACATCAGCCTACTTATATTAACTTTGTTTATATTGAGCTTTTTCTCATTTTCTTTGGCTTATCTCTTCCCAGGAGATCCGTTGGTTAATCTGACCGGTATCCGTGGTAGTTCAGAGCAAACCTATGCATTATTGGCTCAGCAGTATGCGATGAATGATTCACTTTTTAGTCAGTACTGGCATTATATAAATCATCTATTTACCGGTAATTGGGGATTGAGCTTTAGTTCAGGCCTACCCCTTGCTGAAGAAATTAGCCGCTCTCTTGCTGCCAGCGTTGAACTCAGTGCCTACGCGCTCGTCATCTCCTTTGTTATTGGTTTGCCGCTGGGCTTTCTTTCCGGTTTGCGCCATCATAAATTTATTGATTACTCACTGCTGTCGGCCAGTGTGATCGGTTATTCAATTCCTGTTTTTTGGGCGGCATTAATTGCAATTTTAGTCTTCTCAGTCCAGCTAGGTTGGTTCCCACTTTCTGGCAGAATTAGCCTTCTCTATGATATACCGTACGACACAGGATTTATCTTAATCGATATTTTACTAAGTGACGTGCCAGACAAAGAATTTGCATTTCAAGATGCACTGCGTCATTTAGTGTTGCCCAGTATGTCTATTGCTATTGTTACCTCTACCATTGTGCTGCGAATTACACGTCGCTCTGTAGTAGAAGTAATGAACAGCGAGTATATTCAAGCTGCTTATGCGCGAGGCTTGAGCCCCAGACAGGTGTTTGTACGTCATGGTATTAAGAATGCGTTAATACCCATTTTGCCGCTACTGGTTATGCAGTTTACAACATTGCTGACTAACGCCATGATTGTCGAAACTATATTTTCCTGGCCGGGGATTGGCAATGGCTTAATTCAAGCGATTTATCAGCGAGACTTTCCCGCAATTCGAGCAGGGATGTTAGCGGTTTCCGCACTCGTTCTAACATTTACCATCACTAGCGATATGGTGATTCAAATTTTCGATCCAGCTCGCAGAAGGCCAGAAGATGCCACGTCTTAATTTATACCAAGAAGAGTTTTATCCTTCTCCTATACAAAACACGTGGAAGGAATTTAAAGAAAATCATGCCGCTGTAGTGAGTCTATATTGCGTTATCTTCTTTATATTCATCATGATATTTGGCCCCTTTTTAGCGCCATTTGATCCGCTTCAGCAACATATCGACTTTCTGTTGGTTCCCCCTGCGTGGGACAACAACGGTGATATAAGCCATTTATTTGGAACCGACGGTTTAGGCCGCGATATGCTATCGCGCATTATCTATGGCTGCAGAATGACTTTTGGGATCAGCTTGTTGCTGGTTGTTGTATCGATGTTGATTGGGGTAGCTCTCGGTGCAATGGCTGGCATGAGTAAGGGTTTTCGCTCCAGTATGGTAAATCATTTATTAGATTCCATCATGGCCATCCCTACTCTGCTTATCGCGATTATTATTATCGCGATTGTTGGTACCGGTCTGGTTAACAGTATGTGGGCTATCTCGCTTGCGCTAATTCCACAATTTATCCATCAAACTCGGGATATCGTGCGGCAAAAAATGAAAAAGGAATATGTACTAGCCGCTCAATTAGACGGTGCTGGTAAAGTGCATATCTTTTTCAATTCTATTCTGCCTAATATGGCTGAAATGCTTGTAGTGCAAGTCACGCTCGCACTGTCTGTGGCTATTCTTGATATTAGTGCCTTAGGTTTTCTAAACTTAGGTGCACAAGCACCATCCCCAGAACTAGGGGCGTTGTTATCCGAAGGTTTGTCTGCTGCTTATGTAACACCGTGGAATATCGCCCTACCAGGTGCCGCTATATTTTTCATGATGGTGTCAATTAATTTAGTCGGTGATGGTTTGCGATCCGCCTTACGTTACAGGTTGCTACGTTAATGATTTTGCTCGACATTAAAAACCTGACTTTAGAAATTGAATCGCAAAGTGGTTGGATCAAAGCGTTAGACAAAATAAATCTTGTTATCACTGAAGGACAAATTCATGCGCTTGTGGGTGAGTCAGGTTCAGGTAAAAGTATAATCGTCAAAGCCATCGTAGGGGCTATTTCAGACCGCTGGCGGATCACCGCAGATCGTATGACTTGGCGCGGACAAGATTTACTCAAGATGTCAGTTCGTGAAAGACGTAAAATTATTCGCTCAGATATCTCGGTCATATTCCAGAACCCAAAAAGTTCGCTCGATCCTATCGTGACGTTGGGTAACCAGTTAAAAGAAGTTATTTTGGCCACCAACCTAGAAAAAGGCATGTTTTGGAACCGCGCGAAACAGCGCAAGAAGTACGCATCTGAACTGCTTCATCGGGTCGGTATAAAACACCATGAAGCTTATATGCGTAGTTTACCGCATCAAATTCCTAATGATATCTGTCAAAAGTTTATGATTGCTATGGCGCTAGCCTCACAACCTAAATTGATTATTGCTGACGATCCGACCCGGGGCATGGAAATCACTGACAAAAGTCAGATATTGAAATTATTGACGCGAGTCAATCAAGTTCGAAAACTCAGTATACTTTTTGTAAGTCATGACTTATTAGCCATCTCCAGTATGGCTGACCATATGACCGTATTGTACTGTGGTCAAACGGTTGAAAGTGGCCGTATGAACCAACTGCGCCGACGCGCGTTGCATCCATACACCAAAGCATTACTTGAGAGCGCCCCAAGCTTTCGCACTGATTTACCGCCTAAATCACCTTTAAGTTCATTAGGTGGCACAATACCCACCTTTCAACATTTACCTATAGGCTGTAGATTGGGACCTCGATGTCCTAGGGCCCGCCGAGAATGCGTAAAGGTGCCAGAAGTTCGTCGTATTCATGAACATACTTATAGCTGTCATTTCCCATTACACCGAGATCAAAAGTGAACGATTTACTCTCTGTTGAAAACCTAACATTCGAAAACTGTCACGGTAAACGTTGGCAGCATAAGGGCAAAAGGTTCACTTTAGGCCCGGTTAATTTCAGTATTCAGGCAGGTGAAACGCTAGCCATCGTTGGCGCAAATGGCTCGGGTAAATCTTTACTTGCAAAGCTGCTTGTTGGCTTAGAGCGTCCTGATAGTGGGTCCATATATCTTAATGAACGTAAACTAGAGCAGTACGACAATAAACACCGTGTGCTCAATATCCGCATGGTATTTCAAAATAGTAATGAGTCACTGAATCCTGGCATAACCTTAGGTTCTATATTAGAAGAGCCACTTAAGCTCAATACCAACCTAGATCCGCGAGCCCGGATCATAAAAGTGGAGCAGACACTTAAACTTGTTGGCTTGCTGCCTGAACATCGTTTTTTTTACCGCCATATGCTTTCTGACGGCCAAAAACAGCGGGTAGCCCTTGCCCGAGCGATAATACTGAACCCACAAGTTATTGTTGCCGACGAGCCTTTTGCCGCATTGGATCCATCGGTGCGCTCGCAAACAGTTAATCTATTGATGGAACTTCAAAGAGAACTTGGTCTAGGCTTTATCTTTATCTCACATAACTTGGGGATAGTGCGCCACATTAGCGACAAGATATTGGTGATGAAGCATGGCAAGGTTGTAGAATCAGGTAAGACAGATGTGATTTTTCATTGGCCAAAAGATGAATATACAAAAAGACTCGTTCACGCTCACCAAGCTTTAATTAATGGGCAAGACTAGGCTTTAAACTCATGGTGCATTGCGCGTAACATTGATTACATCGTGATGAAGTCATTATCAACGTTTTCCATTCTCATTTAACTAATTAGAAGCAGGCGCTTCTAATCAGTTAAATGAGACAATAAATACGACTTACCCCACTAACGCTAGTAAAATACCCGCAGCCACAGCTGAACCTAATACACCGGCAACATTAGGGCCCATAGCATGCATTAACAGGAAGTTATGAGGGTTGGTTTCTAACCCAACCTTATTGACCACCCGCGCTGCCATTGGCACAGCAGAAACACCTGCGGCACCAATTAGAGGATTAATTTTCTCACTGGAAAATTTACCCAAGGCCTTAGCCATTAATATGCCTGCCGCAGTTCCGATAGAAAACGCAATCGCGCCTAAACCTAAAATACCAAGGGTTTCCAATGTTAAAAATTTATCAGCAGATAATTTCGATCCCACCGCTAAGCCTAGAAAAATCGTAACAATATTTATAAGTTCATTTTGTGCAGTATTGCTTAAACGATCAACTACACCTGATTCTTTCATCAAATTACCAAGACAAAACATACCGATCAAAGGCGTTGCTGAGGGCAAAAATAGAATTGTCATTAGCAACACCGCCAACGGGAAAATGATTTTTTCACGTTTAGAGACCACTCTAAGCTGCGCCATTTTGATATTTCTTTCATCTTCTGTGGTTAACAGACGCATGATAGGTGGTTGAATGATAGGTACCAATGCCATGTAAGAGTATGCTGCAACCGCAATAGCACCTAGTAACTCAGGAGCAAGCTTCGACGCAAGAAAGATTGCCGTAGGCCCGTCAGCTCCGCCAATAATGGCAATAGCTGATGCATCCTTTAGGGTAAACTCAAAGCCAGGCACCCAGTTCAGCGCAATGGCTCCAAACAATGTACCAAAAATACCAAACTGAGCCGCAGCGCCAAGTAATAACATTCTTGGATTTGCGATCAAGGCGCTAAAGTCAGTCATTGCCCCGACGCCCATAAAGATAAGCAAAGGGAAAACGCCTGTTTCAATTCCAACATGGTAAATGTAATACAGCAGCCCACCAGGGTCGCTAAACCCTGCTAACGGGATATTGGTTAAAATGGCACCAAAACCAATTGGTAACAACAACAATGGCTCAAACTTTTTAACGATCGCTAAAAACAGTAGTAAGCACCCTACAGCCATCATAACAACCTGACCAATCTCAAAATGGGCCAGTGAAGTGCTTTGCCAAAGTAAGGTTAATTTATCCATTAATACGTCCTTTTAACCCAAAACCAGCATGGTTTGACCTGATTGCACAGCATCGCCTTCTTTGACCAATATTTCGCTGATCGTCCCCGAAGCAGTTGAGCGGATTTCAGTTTCCATTTTCATGGCTTCCATGATGACGATAACGTCACCTTCGCTGATCACATCACCAGAGCGCACTAAAATCTTAAATATATTTCCCGCTAGTGGCGCTGACACTTCTTCGCCTTGGCCAGCAGGTAAAATGGGCGCATCTGTGCTTTGTGGCGCAGCACCACCGACCGGTTGAATATCAGTTAACTGACCACCCTGACCTACTTCTACCGCGTAAACTTTGCCATCGACACGGACTGAATATGACTCTACAGCCTTCGCGGGCGAAGTTGATACAACTGGCGCTGAGCTTATATCGTCAGCACTAGGCGCTGGCTCAAATGCCTCAGGGTTATTACGATTTTTTAAGAATTTAAGCCCAATTTGTGGAAATAATGCATAGGTTAAAACATCATCAATAGCTTGTTCTGCCAAGGTAATGCCTTCTTCTTTTGCCTTTGCTAATAATTCTCGCTCCAATATAGGCAATTCATCTTCAAGTAAATCAGCAGGTCGACAAGTAATGGGTTCTTTGCCGTTGAGCACCCTTGCTTGCAGCTCTTTGTTTACCGGCGCAGCAGTGGCACCATATTCGCCTTTCAACACACCAGCGGTTTCTTTGGTAATACTTTTGTAACGCTCACCGGTCAACACGTTTAAAACAGACTGAGTGCCGACAATTTGAGAGGTAGGCGTCACCAGAGGTATAAAACCGAGATCTTCACGCACACGAGGGATCTCTTTAAGCACTTCGTCGAGCTTATCCTGAGCACCTTGCTCTACCAGTTGAGATTCCATATTCGTTAGCATGCCACCAGGTACTTGTGCGATTAAAATACGCGCGTCCACTCCTTTTAGGCTTCCTTCAAATTTGGCATATTTTTTCCGAACATCCCGGAAATAAGCTGCTATTTCAGCCAATAAAGGCAAATCTAGTCCTGTGTCACGAGGCGTATTTTCGACGATCGAGACGATGGTCTCCGTTGCAGTGTGACCATAGGTCATACTCATAGAAGATATAGATGTATCAAGAATGTCAATTCCAGCGTCAATCGCCTTCTGGTATGTCGCAGTGCTCAACCCTGTGGTTGCGTGACACTGCATAGCAATTGGCACGCTCACAGTCTCCTTGAGGCGAGTTATGAGCTCTTCACAGACATATGGCTTAAGTAATCCCGCCATATCCTTAATGCAGATGGAATGAACACCCAGATCTTCGAGCTGTTTAGCCATGTCTAACCAAAGTTCCAGAGAATGGACCGGACTGACTGTATAGGAAATAGTCCCTTGGGCGTGCGCACCAACTTTAATGGCCGCACCGACCGCTGTTTTGAGATTACGAATATCATTCATCGCGTCGAAAATTCTAAATACATCGACGCCGCTAGTGTGAGCCCGCTCTACAAACTTTTCTACAACATCATCTGCATAGTGACGATAGCCCAGCAAGTTCTGTCCTCGAAGTAACATTTGTTGCTTGGTCTTAGGCATGGCTTGCTTTAACAACCGAATGCGTTCCCAAGGATCTTCCCCAAGATAACGAATGCACGAATCAAATGTCGCGCCGCCCCAGGTTTCTAATGACCAATATCCAACTTGATCAAGTTTCGCTGCAATGGGCAACATATCTTCGATACGCATGCGTGTAGCGAGTAATGATTGGTGTGCGTCACGCAGCACAACATCCGTGATGGCTAGAGGTTTTGACATCTTGGGTTCCTAATTAACAATGAGTAAAATTTAGTGTTGGCGGCGGTACTGTTCGACAGCCGCAGATATTGCTGCAACAACTGGCACTGACACACCTGACTGATTGGTCGCTGGACTAATGCTGCTAAGGGCTTTATTGACCGACTTAGGGACTTCTTCAGGAAACTTAGCCGAACCCCAAGCAATAATGTTGACCGCTGCAATCAGTAACGTCAAAAAGAGAAAAACAACTGACATACCCACTAAAAGGAGCATCCCAGCCTCAAGTAATAACGACATAACATCAGGTTGCATAGTTAGTATTTCTCCGATAACTGACAAAACGACCCGATAAGTACCATGAGAAATGGCAGAAAACAACTTTTTAGGGGAACCCAAAAAGAATAAAAAATAAGAAATAATTCACTTTTCTTGCATTATTACCCAATAAATAGCCGTCAATGCTGAATATTCAGTTCAATCTTAACCGATTGGATAACTTATAGGTGTCTGTTATATCGCATAAATAATTCAAGAACAGATTCAAGAACAGAGCCATCGGTTCAAGAACAGGGCCATCGGCAAATTTATATGTGGGATTACCCTAAATGACTAACTGAAAATACCGAAGCAATAGCTTCAACAGTCAGTTGCTAGAAGCGCTTGATCCTTGTACGGCAGTGTTATTTTACAGCAGGTAAAAAAAAACCCACTAAATAGTGGGTTTTTTAATATGGTGCGCATGGAAGGATTCGAACCTCCGACCGCCTGGTTCGTAGCCAGGAACTCTATCCAGCTGAGCTACATGCGCAAACAGGGTAATTTAATATTAGACTAATATATTAAACTTTAAAAATGGTGCGCATGGAAGGATTCGAACCTCCGACCGCCTGGTTCGTAGCCAGGAACTCTATCCAGCTGAGCTACATGCGCAAAATTGTTATTTGGTAAAACATATTAGGCACTCTACCTTGTTTTACCTAAGCTTATTTCCTTTAGTCTAAGCTTCTTAATAATCAACTGATTACCGTTTATGTTATGGCGGAGAGGGAGGGATTCGAACCCTCGATACGAGTAATACGTATGGTTCCTTAGCAGGGAACTGGTTTCAGCCACTCACCCACCTCTCCGGAAAACCGTCAAATTGTTGCTACTGATTTATTTGAGTTAGTAATTATGCAAAAGCATATCTATCTAACAAAGGCCTAATTTACCTAACTTCCTTAGCTTGGGAAGCGCCTTTCACCGTTTGGTGTCTCTCCTAAATCTGGAGCCGAAGTTTACCGAGCCTCAGGAGTAAGTCAAACACTTTTTATAAAGATTTAATCTACTTGCTGGTATTTTGAGCCGTTCGTACAAAAAACGTCTTTAACGAGCAATAATCCAACGAACTAACAGGCAATTTATTATAGATAAAGGTAAATTGATTGCATAAAAAAAGCTGGATAAACCAGCTTTTTTTTTCAGTGAACGATAAAATCAATTATCTTCATCTGATGTTGCTTGTTCATGATCGGCCAGCTGACCATTTTTCTCAGCTTGAATTCGCATGTAAATCTCTTCTCGGTGAACAGATACTTCTTTTGGTGCATTCACACCAATTCTTACCTGATTACCTTTAACACCTAATACCGTTACCGTGACTTCGTCACCGACCATTAAGGTTTCACCAACACGACGGGTCAAAATTAGCATTCTAAGCTCCTTATCCGTTTACAAAAAAATAATCCCTAATTTAAAACTAGCGTATCTCTTTGAAATAACCAAAGAATTACACACCCGACTTTTCCTTATTCTTGTTGTCACCTCAAAAATTAGTCGATAGTACGCTTATAGTCTGTCTTGCAACCAACCTTCAACAGAAGCAATTGCTTGGTCTAAATTCTCAGGTTGAGAGCCACCAGCTTGGGCCATATCAGGACGTCCGCCACCTTTTCCACCCACTTGCTGAGCAACAAAATTAACCAACTCACCAGCTTTCACCTTTTGAGTTAAGTCTTTAGTCACACCTGCAATTAGACTCACCTTATCGTTATTGGCAACACCTAATAAAATGATGCCGCTACCGATTTGGTTTTTCAGATCATCTATCATGGAGCGTAATGCGCCACTTTCAATGCCTTGTACATGATAAGACAAGACTTTTATCCCTTTTATTTCGTTAACCTGAGATAAAAGATCATTTCCAGCACTATTAGCAATTTCTTGTTTAAGACGAGTCACTTCTTTTTCAAGTGTCTTTGTTTGCTCGATAAGTTGCGTTACTCGTTCTCCCACGTTATTCACGTCGGTTTTTAAGACACCACTGAGGGAGCTTAGTTCGCTAGCTTGTTGTTGTACATGTTGCAAAGCCATTAGCCCAGTAACAGCTTCGATACGTCTAACGCCCGAAGCGATCCCACTTTCTGAAATAATCTTGAAAAGGCCAATATCACCTGTACGCGCAACGTGCGTACCGCCACACAACTCCATTGAAAATTCGCCCATAGACACGACTCGCACATCGTCATCATATTTTTCACCAAACAAAGCCATTGCGCCGGCCTCTTTTGCTTGCTCTAACCCCATAAGACGCGTTTGCAATACATGGTTAGCAAGAATTTGTTCGTTAACCATAGTTTCGGTTGCTAGGATTTGTTTCTTCGTGAGGGCTTCAAAATGAGAGAAATCAAATCGTAGGCGCTCGGGCTGTACCAAAGAACCTTTCTGGTTAACATGATCACCCAATATAGATTTCAGCGCAGCGTGCATCAAATGTGTAGCACTGTGATTGAGTTTAATTGCCTGACGTCTAGCACAATCGACTTTAGCTTCGACTCTATCTCCAACGCGCACGCTACTTGTTGCCACGCCTTTATGAGCAATGGCCTTACCGAGCTTCACAGTATCGGTTACGTTAAATCCACCCTTATCAGTGGCTAGCACGCCCGTATCACCGGCTTGACCACCTGACTCCGCATAAAATGATGTTTCATCGAGAATAATGGTACCAGATGTATCTGGGGCTAGCTCATTAACCGACTCACCTTGAAAGAATATTTCTTTTACTAGCGCTGTATTATCTTCATGCTCGTAACCAACAAATATAGATTCTTGGTCGCTACGTAATTGTTCATTGTAATCCACATCAAACTGACTGGCTTTTTGAGCACGTTTTCGCTGCTGAGCCATTGCTTTTTCAAAGCCTTCCTCGTCAATTTTCAGACCCTTTTCACGGGCTACATCATTCGTCAAATCCGCTGGAAAACCATATGTGTCATAAAGTTTAAACACCACTTCACCTGGCACAACGTTACCATCGAGTTCTGCTAGGGCATCATTTAAAATAAGCATGCCGCGCTCTAGTGTACGCGAGAATTGTTCTTCTTCGATACGCAGCACTTTTTCTATAGAAGCACGTTGGTCATTCAACTCAGGGTAAGCGTCACCCATCTGTTCAGCTAAAGCGGCGACTAATTTGTAAAAGAATACACCTTGAGCCCCGAGTTTGTTTCCATGACGAACTGCACGACGAATAATACGGCGCAATACGTAACCACGACCTTCATTTGATGGCATGACGCCATCAGAAATTAAAAAGCTACAAGAGCGAATATGGTCAGCAACTACACGTAAAGACTTATCTTCAAGACTTGTTGTTCCGACTAAATCTGCAGTAGCCTTAATCAAATTTTGAAAGATATCAATCTCGTAGTTGCTATGCACATTCTGCAAAATAGCCGATATACGCTCAAGTCCCATGCCCGTGTCTATAGACGGTTTGGGTAACGGCTGCATATCACCATTAGCTTGACGATTGAACTGCATGAAAACTAAATTCCATATTTCAATAAAGCGATCACCATCTTCTTCGGGTGAACCTGGAGGGCCGCCCCAAATATGTTCACCGTGATCGTAAAAAATCTCGGAACATGGACCACAAGGGCCTGTGTCACCCATCGACCAAAAATTGTCAGACGTGGCAATACGGATAATCTTCTCTTTGGAAATGCCAATATCATTATGCCAAATATCAAATGCTTCATCGTCTTCAGAGTAAATGGTCACCAACAATTTATCTTTTGGTAACTTTAATTCTTCAGTCAAAAACGCCCATGCGTAGCCGATAGCTTCTTTTTTGAAATAATCTCCGAAACTAAAGTTGCCGAGCATTTCAAAAAAAGTGTGATGACGCGCTGTATAGCCAACGTTTTCTAAATCGTTGTGTTTACCACCCGCTCGAACACAACGTTGTGAAGAAACTGCCCGCGTGTATTTTCGTTGTTCGGTGCCGAGAAAAACGTCTTTAAATTGGTTCATCCCTGCGTTAGTGAATAACAGGGTTGGATCGTCACTTGGAACCAGAGACGAACTAGAAACTTTTTGATGCCCTTTATCCGCAAAAAAGTTTAAAAAGGTTTGCCGAATTTGCGCTGTGCTCTTACTCATTGATGATCCTGAAACAACATTTATTGATTTGAGGGTAAAAATGGCCTCAAATGGCCATTTCTAACTATTAATTAGTCAGCAACGATAGCATGTTTTCTGCCGACTTGTTAAGGACTTCACTGTACTTAGGACAGGCTTTGCAACGCATTAATTTGCTCGTGACTAAACCCGCGATACAGCAAAAATCGATTACGTTTTTGCTGTTCTTGCCAATCCTTTGCAGGTTTACGGCCAAATTTTTTCAAGGCGACTTGCAATAACAATGCATCCCAATCGATTTCTTGTTCGACAATAGCCTGTTCTATCAATTCGCCTGCCACTTCCTGTTGAATCAACTCATTGCGAATACGTTGCTCACCTACTCCTTTTGCCACTCGACTGCGAACGATCATTTCAGCGAAACGTAAGTCACTTTGAATATCAGCTTCACTAAACTGTTTAATACGTTCTTCGCAAAGCGCTTTGTCGTATCCCTTTGCTAATAACTTTTTTAATAATTCATGGTAGCCATGCTCGCGCATGGATAAATATTTGGTAATACTATATTTAATGTTCTTGCTATCGTTATCTGTCATATCAGGTAATATAATCTCCCAACCAAAGGGTCCTGTAGAGTGTTATGCGCCAAATATTTAATTTTAAGTTTCTAAGCGCCATAGAGCAAATCGACAGAGAGAGTTGGCATGCACTGGCGTATCACTGCGATCCGTTTCATCAATACGCCTTTATTCAGGCGCTCGAACGCTCACATTCGGTTGAACCACAAACAGGTTGGCATCCCCAGCATCTCACAATCTATCAGAACGATACTCTGGTAGGCATTCTACCTTTGTATATTAAAAATCATAGTTATGGCGAATATGTATTTGACTTCGCGTGGGCCAACTCTTATAGCGAACACGGCCTAAATTACTACCCTAAATTGGTTTGCGCCATACCCTTTACGCCAGTTCCAGGGGCCCGCTTAATGTTAAAAGAAGACGTCGACCAAGCACAATTGATTCCGCAACTGTGTAAAGCTATTCAGCAGCATGCCAAGCAAAACGGACTGTCTTCTATGCATTGGTTATTTGTACCAGAATCACTCAGTACCGCATTAAACCAACAACAGCATTTGATGCGACGAGCCGTTCAATTTCAATGGTTTAATCGTGATTATCAAGATTACGATGACTTTTGCGCGACCCTCACATCAAGGCGCCGTAAAACTATTCGCAACGAAAGACGTAAAGTACATGAGCAAGGCGTAAAGGTTGAGCGAATATACGGTGAAAAAATCACTGCTGAACATATAGATTTTTTTTATCAGTGTTATCAACAAACTTATTTAAAACGCAGTGGGCACAAGGGATATCTAAATCGAGATTTCTTTACCCGACTTTATCATTCAATGGATAGCAATATATTGCTTGTTATCGCCTCACGTGATGATATTCCCTTAGCGAGCGCATTCTATATGTTCGACGATCAACAACTCTATGGACGTTATTGGGGAGCACTGGAAGACATAAGCAATCTGCATTATGAATGCTGTTATTATCAAGGTATTGAGTTTTGCATAGAGCACAATATCAGTACATTTAATCCCGGTACCCAAGGCGAACACAAAATATTGCGTGGTTTTGAACCCGTCTATTGCTATTCAAATCATTGGTTAGCAGAACCTGCTTTTCATGATGGTGTTCGACGTTTTCTGCGCCAAGAAGATATCAATATCCAATCTTATAAAACCAACGCATCTGAACTATTACCGTTTAAAGTCACATTACAAGAGTAGAGCGTTATCTTGTGGTGTTAACGTTAGCCGTTTTGCATGTAAGATAGGGGCTGTGTACAGCGGTATTTAGCGTTATGGTTTACGCCAAATCAACATAAAATTATTGGCTGGCATAGGGCGCACTTCAGTAAGAGAAAGTCCCTTGGCCCAGCCTGTTAATTCATCAATATCGCGAATACCACCGCACCCTTCATTCAATAAATGCTGGTTAAATGCCAAGTTACTTTCGCTAGTAAATGCATTATCGACAGTAAAGGGACCATACTGACAAAACACGCCCCCTGAAGGTAAATTTTTCGCCACTAGTTGCATCATGATTTCGGCTTCATGGGGTTGCATAATATGGGTGGTATTAGCCGTATAGACACTATCTATGCCCTGCCCCGGCCAGTCGTCCAAACCAATTTGAAACGCCAATGGTTGCCGAATATTGGTTGCCTTTGTATCTGCAAGCCACGCCTGAATACTGAGGTGATTGACCGTCAGATCGCTCGTTTGCCAATGTAAATTGGCTAATTCAGGCGCAAAATAAGCAGCATGTTGCCCAGTACCAGAGCCAATTTCGAGCAAATGGGTACGATCAGTCAGTGCCTCTTTTAATACCGCTAAAATAGGCACTCGATTATTTTCGCATGATGGGCTAAAACGTTTGTCACTCATGGTCATTTCTGCTTTCACTCTGTGTGGCTAAGCTTGCGCTTTATTTATATTTTTCGCGATGCCCCAAGAGCAATACTAGTTATTAAGATTTGGCCCAAGCCATTTCTCAGCTTCTAACTCAGACCAATTTTTACGTTTAGCATAATCAAGCATTTGATCTTTTTGAATTTGAGCGACGGCAAAATAACGCGATTCTGGATGAGAAAAATACCAACCTGACACTGCAGCGCCTGGCCACATGGCATAGCTTTCGGTCAATTTCATACCGGTATTTTGTTCCGCATCGAGTAAGTTCCATATAGCTTGTTTCTCGGTATGCTCAGGGCATGCAGCATAACCGGGAGCAGGACGGATCCCTTGATATTTCTCGCGAATTAACTCTTCGTTACTGAGCGATTCATTTGGTGCGAATCCCCAAATTTCTTTACGCACTTTCTCATGTAAGTATTCGGCAAAACCTTCGGCAAGACGGTCAGCAAGTGCTTTGACCATAATACCATTATAATCATCGCCATCCGCGATGTAGGCGTTGGCGATCTCATCTTCGCCAATACCAGCGGTTACTGCGAAAGCGCCCAAGTAGTCAGCCTTATGAGAAGATTTTGGTGCAATAAAGTCACTTAAACAATTGTTAAAACCTTTTGCCTTCTCGGTTTGTTGACGCAAGTGATGACACACCTCTCGCACCTCGGTTCGTTGCTCATCAGTGTAGATTTCAATATCATCATCAACCCGATTAGCCGGGAAAATACCCACGACGCCCTTAGCCTGCAGTTTTTTATTGGCACATAAATCGTCTAATAAGGCTATGGCATCATCAAATAACGATTGCGCTTCCTTACCCACTACCTCATCTTGCAAGATACGCGGATATTTACCAGCCAACGACCAAGTTAAGAAAAACGGCGTCCAGTCTATATATGCACGCAGATCAGCCAGATCAACCGAAACTGTTCGCACACCTAAATTTTTAGGCACTGGAGGGGTATATTGACTCCAATCTATGTCTGCGGCGTTAGCCCTTGCCTTCTCTAGGCTGACGGGGCGGCTACGAGGTTTTTTACGAGCGTGTTGCTCACGTACAACGTCATATTCTTTAGATATTTGTACCGCGTATGCTGGGCGGTGCTCCTTGGAAATAAGTTTTTGGCACACGCCCACCGCTCTACTGGCATTAGGCACATACACGACGGGTTGGTCATAGTTTTGTTCAATTTTAACTGCTGTATGTGCTTTTGATGTAGTCGCCCCACCAATAAGTAGCGGCAAATCCAAACCTAATCGTTGCATTTCTTTCGCTACATACACCATTTCGTCGAGAGACGGCGTAATCAAACCAGATAAGCCAATCATATCAACATTTTCGTCTTTGGCGACCTGCAGAATTTTGGCGCAAGGCACCATTACACCTAAATCGATAATTTCGAAGTTATTACATTGTAGAACCACACCTACAATGTTCTTACCTATGTCATGTACATCACCTTTCACCGTTGCCAGTAAAATTTTACCGTTCGTACTGCCCACATCTTTTGTAGCTTCAATGTAAGGATTTAAATACGCGACGGCTTTTTTCATAACGCGCGCTGATTTAACCACCTGAGGAAGGAACATTTTACCTTCACCAAATAAGTCACCCACCACGTTCATACCATCCATTAAAGGACCTTCGATGACATGCAAAGGCTTTTCAGCCTGTTGGCGCGCCAGTTCTGTATCCTCATCAATATAATCGGTGATACCTCGAACAAGTGCATGCTCTAAACGCTTATTAACGGGTAACTCACGCCACTCAAGGTTTTCTTTAACTTGCGCCTTACCATCCCCTTGATACTTAGGGGCTAGTTCTAATAAGCGATCTGTCGCCTCGGCATTCCGATTAAGTATCACATCCTCAACCGCTTCTTTTAGCTCCGCTGGGATTTGGTCATATACTTCAAGCTGACCAGCATTAACGATGCCCATATCCATTCCAGCTTTGATAGCATGGTACAAAAACACCGAGTGCATTGCTTCGCGCACCGGATTATTACCGCGGAATGAAAAAGAAACGTTCGATAAACCACCGGATATATGGGCATGGGGTAATTCTTGGGTAATACGCCGAGTGGCGTTAATAAAATCTACGGCATAGTTGTTATGTTCTTCAATACCTGTCGCCACGGCGAAGATATTGGGATCAAAAATAATGTCTTCTGGCGGAAAGCCGATTTTCTCAGTTAAAAGCCGATAGCTACGCTGACAAATTTCAAATTTACGGTCTTCAGTATCAGCTTGACCTGATTCATCAAACGCCATAACAACCGTCGCCGCTCCATAGCGTTTTAGCAATTTAGCTTGATGTAAGAAGTTCTCTTCCCCCTCTTTTAAGCTAATAGAGTTAACTATTGCCTTGCCTTGTACGCACTTTAATCCCGCTTCAATAACTGACCATTTAGACGAGTCAATCATTATGGGCACACGAGAAATATCCGGTTCAGAAGCAATCAAATTTAAGAAACGAGTCATGGCTGCTTCTGAGTCCAACATAGCTTCGTCCATGTTGATATCGATGATCTGCGCACCGTTTTCTACTTGCTGACGAGCAACATCTAACGCTTTTTCAAAATCGTCTTCTAGAATTAGGCGTTTGAACATGGCAGAGCCTGTTACATTGGTACGCTCGCCGACATTGATAAAAGATGCACTTGCTTTGGTCATAAGTCACTCAGTCTACTAAATTTTTTCATTTACTACTTCGCAGGGCTAGGTAACAAAGCGACCCACGAACATTACGTCTTTTGGCGGCAACTTAATGCACAAAAGGCTCTAATCCCGATAAACGCAGTTTGACCTCGCGCTTAGGGATAACCCGCGGTGCAACACCATCTACTACATTGGCGATGGCAGCAATATGCTCGGGGGTTGAGCCACAACAACCGCCGACTATATTCACTAGCCCGGAGTGTGCCCATTCGCGAATATGCTCTGCCATTTCGTCGCTTTCTAGATCGTATTCGCCAAACTCATTTGGCAATCCTGCATTAGGATGTGCTGAAACTAGGCACTCCGCCACAGTAGACACTTCATCTACATACTGGCGCAATAAATCAGGACCTAACGCACAATTCAAACCGAAAGAAAACGGGTTAGTATGACGCATCGAATAATAAAACGCTTCGGCGGTCTGGCCCGACAACGTTCTGCCGGATGCATCGGTTATTGTACCTGAAATCATAACCGGTAAGAATTTGCCTAACGCTTCAAATACAGTATCAACGGCAAAAGCCGCAGCTTTGGCATTGAGTGTGTCGAATATGGTTTCTATCATGATCAAATCAGCACCGCCTTCGATCAATCCATGCGTTGCTTCTACATATGCTTCGACTAATTGATCAAACGTTACGTTACGCTCACCGGGATCATTTACATTTGGTGAAATGGATGCTGTGCGACTCGTCGGCCCTAACACACCAGCCACAAAACGGGGTTTATCAGGTGTTAATGCGGAGTATTTATCAGCCGCTTTACGCGCTAATTTCGCTGCCTCTATATTTATCTCCTTAGCAAGAGATTGCATATTGTAATCAGCCATTGAAATCGTAGTGGCATTAAAAGTGTTCGTTTCAATAATATCCGCCCCAGCTGCAAGATAAGCGCAATGAATATCATAAATCGCATCAGGCTGAGTCAAAGTCAGTAAATCATTGTTGCCTTTGACATCACTCTGCCAATCTATAAATCGCTCACCTCGGTAATCATCTTCTTGAAAATCATGAGCCTGGATCATGGTTCCCATGGCGCCATCTAAAATAAGAATGCGTTTTTTTGCAGCGTCGTGTAAGGTTTGTTCGGAGGATACTGTTGACACTATATTTCCTTTAAAACTGATAAATAATTTGCTCTAATCTTTCTTTGACAATGATGCCAAATCATAGGGCGTGTTCTGATATACGTAATAGTTTAACCAATTGGTAAACAGCAAACTACCATGAGCTCGCCAAGTCACCATAGGTGCCTGGGTTGGATCATCTTCAGGATAGTAATTTTCGGGAATAATTGCCTCTAAACCGGCGTTAACGTCTCGCTGGTATTCTTGAGCTAAGCTGTCAGGATCATATTCTGGGTGCCCTGTAACAAACACTAAGCGTTTATCCTCTGATGCAACAATATATGCCCCTGTTTTTTCAGAACTCGCGAGTACTTTCAATCCATCCACAGATTCGTAATCAGCGACGCTGATTTCACCATAGCGTGAATGCGGCGCATTAAATATGGGATCAAAACCGCGCATTAGCTCATTGTGTTCATTTTGCACCTGATGTGGAAAAATCCCACTCAATTTGACGTCTCGTAAACTGCGATTCTTGCCAAAAAAATGATATAGCGCAGCGTGGGCTGCCCAACATGAAAATAAGGTGGACTGGACATGTTGCCGAGCCCACTCCAACACAACCTTCATTCTTTCCCAGTATTTAACATCATCGTAATCCAGCAGCGCCAAAGGCGCACCTGTTACAATTAATCCGTCATATTGCTTATCAGCCACGTCATCAAAGTTGTGATAGAAGGCTTTCATATGGGATTCAGGTGTGTTTTTGGGCGCCTTGTTATCGATACGAATCAAATCTACATTAATTTGCAGGGGAGTATTCGACAACAAACGCAAAAACTGCACTTCCGTTTCTAACTTATTCGGCATTAAGTTCAAGATACCCACTTCCAGCGGACGGATATCCTGCATGGCAGCACGGTCGGTATCCATTATAAAAATATTCTCACTATTTAAAATGCTCTGTGCGGGCAATTCAGTAGGAATACGAATAGGCATCATGGCTCCAAGATGTGTTGAGATGCTCTAAATTTGGAGCAAAACGAGATGAATGTCAACATCTTTACGTCTAGACGTCTAAACGTAAACTATTTAAAAATATTCATTTTTTATGGGTAAACGGCAATCGTTTGGGATTACTGCAAATGGTAAGATTGTCTCGCTGCGCTTTGAATTCAAGAGATTAATACGTTGTATCAAATGCAGTAATTTACCGCCCCAAGTATAGTTTAAAGCCAATGCAGATGGTAAACGAGTGCCATCAGGGCACAAATGAAAAAGGGGCACCTTTGAGGCAAGGAGTGATATAAAGCGGTAGTAAGTTAGGTAAAACTAATCTGACAAGGGAGGAATAATAAAACAAGACCGTAAACGATTAACCCTTATGAAGGTTGTAAATTAGCTCGGCTTCGGCCTTAGGCATATCGCACTCATGCATTAACTCTTCAACCGAGTAGCCGCTTGCGACTAGCTTTGCCGCTTGTTGATACAAACGGCTTTGGGGATCTTGATTAGCAAGTTGCTCTTGCTGAACGGCAGTTTGCTTAACCGTCGTGACCAACGCTTTTATTTTGTCACCCATGCCGATGCTACCCACTCGTACTTCTTGCAACTCCTGTTGATTAACAAGCAATTGCTCTTGCAACGCCGCCAAACGCGTTTGTTGCTGTTCGCATTTTTCTTGCAACCCCGCGATACGCTTTGTCAGCACAGTACAAACACCAATAAATAGCACTATGGCGATAATAATAACCAAGTAAATCAGATGATTTATTTCCACATTTGCGTCCAGTTGCATTACTAATTAGTGTTACGAATTAAATATTCGTTAACTCATCCCACTCTTCATCGCTCAAGAGTTTGTTCAGATCGACCAAAATTAACAACTGACCGTCACGATTACTCACACCTTGAATAAACTTAGCGCTCTCTTCCGTTCCAACATTTGGTGCACTATCAATTTCCGATGAACGTAAGTAAACCACTTCGGCAACACTGTCGACCAATATACCTAGCACCTGCTCTTCAGATTCGATAATAACGATACGTGTGCTGTCAGTTAAATCCGTTGGTTCTAATCCAAAGCGAGCACGAGTATCAATAACAGTGACGACATTGCCGCGAAGGTTAATAATGCCTAACACGTAATCAGGCGCACCGGGTACTGGCGCAATTTCGGTGTGGCGTAAGACCTCTTGTACCTGCATAACGTTAATGCCATAGGTCTCTTCACCTAACTTGTAAGTTACCCATTGCAATACTTCATCATTGCGATCAGAAGATGCGTTACTTGATGTTCTATCTTCAGTCATATTTCTACTCCAGCATCAATTTGCTAGTTATCATTGCTATTCATACCTTGATCAAGCAAACGAATAAGTTGCTTAACATTTACCAAGGCACACATTTTTTTCTTTACCATGCCACTGAGCCACGTACGCTTGCCATCAAACTTGCGCCACTTTACATCATCGGGTTGCAAAGTAATGGTGTCAATAATACGTTCGCACGCTAATCCCCATCCACTGTTATCTAACGTAATAAGGTATTGATTTTTCGCTGAATCAGCTAGTTTTTCGTTACCTTTTTCCGGCATAACCCACATAGCGGTATCCACTACGTTCATTTTATCATCACGGTGTAGCATGACACCTTTGAACCAACTGGGTTTACCAAAAATTGGCGTTACTTCTGCTAGTTGATGTATTCCCCCTAGCTCGGTTAAAGGAAGCGCTAGCGATAGTCCCGCAACTTCAAAAATAAGCGCTTGAAACGGTTCTGAATATATACCCGTATCTTGTGCATTGCCGTCGACGGCGCTGTCTGTGGCATCTTGGACTTTTTCCGTTAGGTTAGCCTTTGGTGCTTCTGCCTGTAACCCGCTAACCGAACCGATTAACGGCTCTTCTAATGCTTTATCTTCTCGGCTATCGTCGCTTATCGTTTGCTCAGGCGCTGCGTCAATAACATCAGCCTCTGAGCGAAGCAATACTGATGCACTGTCCAGTAATTTACTGACGTGCTCTAGCGGCTCAAAATTGCTATCGTCTTCGGTAAGTAAGGAAGACAGATATTCTTCCATCACATCTTTCTTACCAAACGTTCTGCGACTCATTTAGCTACCTCTAGTAGACGTAAATGACGTAATAAACTGGTATAGGCTAATACACCTCGAGCTTTTGGTGCATGAATCGATGGAAGAGAATGATTTGCGCTGGCGTCACGAAATTTTGTATCTATAGGTATTAAGCCCTGCCACACTGAATCACCATGAGTTTCACGTAAGGTGTGATACGCCCCAATCGCCGCTTTTACGCGCTTATCAAACATAGTCGGAACTATGGTGTAACTAAATTTCTTGCGCAAGGATTGCTGCATAATGTGCAGTGAATCAAGCATTCTATCTAAACCCTTTAGTGCCAAAAATTCAGTTTGTACAGGTATAACGACTCGAGTGGATGCAGCTAACGCGTTAACCATCAGTACACCTAAAACAGGTGGGCAATCGATAATCGCATATTCGAATTCATCATCGAGCAGTGCCAACGCTTTTTTCAAAATGAGTCCCATGCCACTTTGATTACCTAGTTTACGGTCCAAGGTAGCTAGCGCCATGCTAGCCGGCAGGATGAATAGTGAATCAAGTTTTGTCGGACACAGGCAATCTAAAACAGTGTCTTTATCTAAAGGATTATCATGCACAAACACATCATATAAGCTGCGAGTCAGATCCTCAGAATCAATACCAAAATAATAACTCAAAGACGCGTGAGGATCGGTGTCTACTAGAATCACCTTTGCCCCACGTTGAGCTAGCAAACCACCTAGGGTAACCGCTGTCGTAGTTTTACCGACTCCCCCTTTTTGGTTTGCAACAGTCCACACCTTCACGTTAATTACCTTTTAGTGGCTTATTGGTCGCATTGCAAATACATCCTTTTGCCTGAGCAATCGGGATAAAACACGCTAAACCATTTCTTTTACAATATTGCTTTCAAACGAATCAATAGAAAACTCTCTTTCGGCAATCCCTGAAGACATCACGGCTTGTGGCATACCATATACCACAGAGCTTCTCTCATCTTGGGCCCAAATTTTTGCACCTTTCTTCTTAAGCTCACTAGCACCTACTTTCCCGTCAGCCCCCATACCGGTAAGAATAATGCCGAGCACATCCCCACCATAAACTTTAGCAACAGACTCAAAGGTAATGTCCACGCTGGGCTTATACAATATATCGGCATTGTCCGGCGCATCATAAACACTAAATTTCACTCTATGACCATCATTTTTAACAATCAGTTGACGTCCACCTGGCGCAAGATAAGCCACTCCTGCCTCAACAATTTCACCGTCTTCCGCTTCTTTCACAGTAAGCTTAGACAATTGATTTAGCCGTTCGGCAAATGCCCGAGTAAAAGCACCGGGCATATGTTGAACAATAAATATAGGATAAGGAAAATTTTTCGGGATATTGGTCAACACTTTTTGCAGTGCAACAGGCCCGCCAGTAGACGTACCTATGGTTAAACACCGGTATTTTTTGCCTGATGGGATCCCAGCAGACGTCGAAGAATAAATCGCTGTTGACACCGAGGTGGTTCTGGTTGATTGCACCAACGGGTTGCTAGAATTGCGACTAACAGGCTTGTTAAACAAAATAGCTTTTGGTGGAGCAACAGTAGGTGTTGAAGAACGAAATCCATGATGTTTCCGACACAGACCTTTAACTCGAGCTTGCAACAGAGCAACGGCATCCCGACGATTACTAGCAATATCATCGAATTTCTTAGGTAAAAAATCCATGGCGCCCGCGTCCAGAGCATCCAGTGTGGCTTTAGCTCCTTCTGAGGTAAGAGAAGAAAACATAATAATCGGCACTGGCTTGCGTGCCATGATTTTCTTAACAGCAGTAATACCATCCATAATGGGCATTTCTATATCCATGGTCACCACATCAGGATTAAGTCGAATAACCATTTCAATCGCTTCTTGCCCGTTTCTGGCTTCACCGACCACTTCTAAATTGGGGTCTTGTTCTAAAATTTCTTTTACACGGCGCCTAAAAAAAATCGAATCATCAACTATTAAAATCTTATAAGCCATGTATGTTCTTTCAAAACCTCGAGATTATCGCGCTTGCCGAATGGCATCGGCTTTTTTCTTAGCATAATGCTTTAATAAACCAGGTACATCGAGGATCAACGCAATACCACCATCGCTAGTAATAGTTGCTCCCGCCATACCAGGTGTACCTTGCAATAATTCATCTAGTGGTTTAATGACCACTTCTTCTTGCCCGATGAGCGCATCAACTACAAAACCGAGTTGTTGAGTACCAATTTGCACCACAACTACATGTCCTTTTGAGCGGTCTAACGGTATTGCTTTAGTATTCTTGCGCACTAGCCATTCACGCAGATAAAATAATGGTATTGCTTTAGAACGCACAATTTTAGTCAACTGTCCGTCGACCATATTGGTCTTGCTCATATCCATATTAATAATTTCGTTAACCGAGCCTAAGGGTAAGGCAAACGTTTGATCGCCGACCACAATCATTAATGTAGGCAAAATGGCGAGGGTCAACGGTACTTTTATTTCTAACGTGGTCCCCTTGCCCAGCACTGAATCAATTTTAACCGAACCATTTAATTGATTGATCTTCGTTTTGACCACATCCATGCCTACACCACGGCCTGACACTTCGGATATTTCAGTTTTAGTAGAAAAACCTGGGGCAAAAATTAAATTAAAGGCTTCTTCATCCGACATACGTGCAGCAGCGTCGGCATCTAGCACCCCGCGAGATATCGCAATCTCTTTAAGTTTTTCAGGATCCATTCCTTTGCCATCATCGATGATGCTCAGTAAGATATGGTCCCCTTCTTGGGATGCGGATAACTTGACGGTTCCTAATGAAGGCTTGCCTGCAGCAATACGATCTGCTGGCATTTCAATACCGTGATCTACCGAGTTGCGCACCAAATGCACTAATGGATCCGCTAAAGCTTCAACCAAATTTTTATCTAAATCGGTATCTTCACCTTCAAGCTCAAGGGTAATTTCTTTGTTCAAGGTGCGAGCTAGGTCTCTAACAACTCTAGGAAAACGCCCAAACACTTTTTTGATAGGTTGCATTCGCGTCTTCATCACCGCGCCTTGCAAATCTCCCGTCACTACATCTAGATTGGCAATAGCTTTAGACATGCACTCATCGTTTACCGTTAACCCAAGGCTAAGTAATCGATTTCGCACTAACACTAACTCGCCGACCATGTTCATAATTTGATCTAAGCGTTTGGTATCAACCCTAACAGTTGTTTCTGGCTGCGCAACCGATGGACGCTTTTCTTCTCGCTTCGTCGCTGTTGTCTTATTTTGTGCAGTCTGAGAATTGGTTACTGGCACACTAGCTTGGGTCGGTGCGATCTTCGGCGCACTAGACTTAATAGCATCACCGACTGAAGTTGACTTATCAACCTCAGGTACCACTGCTTTGACAGGTTCTGGCTTAGTCTCAGAGGTAGGTGCTTTGCCTTTGCCATGTAACTGATCGAGCAAAGCCTCAAATTCATCATCGCTGATATCCTCATCATCAGATGAAGATGTTTTTGCGGCAGGTTCTTTAACAGACGCTTCAAAAGTATCTGATGAGGTGTCTTGCCCCTCACCGAATTGACCTTCTCCGTGAAGCTGGTCGAGTAATGCTTCAAATTCATCGTCACTGATATCATTGTTGTCATCCTCTGCTGCCCCAGAGGTAACGGCTGAAGATTGACCAGAGGCGCTTTTACTAACTGGATTGCCTTTACCATGTAATTCGTCTAACAATGCTTCAAATTCAGATTCATCAAAATCATCAGATTCTGATTTAGCGGGAGAGTCAGATTCCGATACAGTTTTATTCTGTGCTTCCACTTGCGTCACTTTAGCGACGTCATCTTTTGACTCAGGCTTACTCAGACGATGCAAGGTATCGAGTAAATTTTGACTCGCCGGCACCAGCGGTTTTTGAGATTTTACATCTTCAAACATAGCCACCACTTCATCTGTGGCCTGAAGAATAATGTCCATAAGTTCTGGCGTTAGCGTACGTTGTCCGTTGCGCATTACGTCGAAAACGTTTTCGGCCCCGTGACAAATATCCACCAACTCAGTGAGCGAAAGAAAGCCTGCTCCGCCTTTTACAGTATGGTAGCCACGAAAAATAGCATTGAGTAACTCTGCGTCTTGTGGATTGTTTTCCAATTCGACGAGTTGTTCTTGAAGCTGTTCTAATAGCTCCCCAGCTTCAACTAAAAAATCTTGAAGAATTTCCTCGTCAACATCAAACGCCATATTCTAACGCCTCTAAAATCCTAAACTTGATAGTAAATCATCAACATCATCTTGGTTAGATGCGACGTCGTCACGGTTAGCAGCATCGATAATCGGGCCTTCCGCTTTAACACTATCGGCTTGTTTATCAGATATATGAGTTATTTCCAGCGATTCTGCACCACCAAACATAGTCAGCATATGTACTAAACTATCTTCCACCACTTTGACCAGTTCAATAACACGACGAATAACCTGACCTGTGATGTCTTGGTAGCCTTGGGCAAGTAGCATTTCAGTGAGAAGTTCGTGTAATTGACTCGACTCTGCTTCACCTTCCTCTAAAAAGGTATCAAGACGATGGCACAAGGTATTAAATTCACCTACTGCTAATTGACGGCCCAATAGTTTCTTCCACTCAGGAAGAATTGCATTTATTTCCAAGTTGAATTTTTCAGCAATCGGCATACAACTATCAACAAGATCCATCGTACGGTTTGCTGCTTTTTCAGTGGTTTCAATAACGTAAGTAAGTCTAGTTTTGGCGTCTGGGATCTCTTCGTTTGCTATATTAGCGATACGTTCATCGAGTTGAAAGTTATTAAGTGAATCATGAAGTTGGCGAGTTAACTTCCCCACCTCTTCAAATAATTCAACTGAATTACTATCATTTACACTGTCGAGTAATTTTCTAGCGCTTTGATTATCGCCATTTTCAAGCATCACAACGAGTTGCTTTGCTTCTTCTAACGACATTGGAGCAGAACTTGAGGTCATATGGCCTTCCTTTTTGTTCTGAAAAGCCTAAATTAACCTAAACGTTCAAATATTTTTGTCAACTTCTCTTTAAGCGTTGCTGCAGTAAATGGTTTGATAACATACCCATTCACGCCTGCTTGTGCAGCGGCAACGATCTGTTCTTTCTTAGCTTCAGCAGTCACCATCAACACTGGCGTATGTTTAAGATTTTCGTCCGCGCGAATTGCACGCAGTAAATCAATACCTTGCATGCCTGGCATATTCCAATCGGTTACGACAAAATCAAAATCGCCTTGTTGCAACATCGGCAATGCTGTACTTCCATCATCTGCTTCTTGAATGTTTGTAAACCCTAAATCTTTTAAAAGGTTTTTGATGATACGACGCATGGTCGAAAAATCATCAACAACCAAAATCTTCATGTTCTTGTCCAAAATAATCTCCGCTCAGGGCAAATCACAGTATTTGTGAGTTTTTGTTTTATTCTTCAATACGCCAAGTTTGCATTTTACTTTTGAGTTTTAACATCGCCTGGCTGTGTATTTGACTAACACGCGATTCGCTGACGTCTAAGACATCCCCTATTTCGCGCAAGTTTAATTCTTCGTCATAGTACAGCGACAATACAATCGCTTCTCGTTCAGGCAGGGTCGTTATCGCGTGAGCCAAGGCTTTTTGAAACGAACCTTGGAGTAAGTCTTCAAACGGGGTATCAGAGCCTTTAGATTGTTCGTTGGTAACCACATCTTCGCTCACCCCTAAATCTTCTATGCCGATAATTTTGCCCGCATTAACTTCCCCGAGCATCTGGTGATATTGATCAATACTCACGTCAAGTTTTTTAGCGATATCAACATCTCTGGCATCGCATCCAGTTTCACGTTCGACTTGATTTATCGCACTGGTAATTGCACGGCCATTTTTATGCACTGACCGAGGCGTCCAATCCCCTTTACGAATCTCGTCAAGCATAGAGCCACGGATACGAATACCCGCAAAAGTCTCAAAACTTGCTCCCTTGGTACCGTCAAAATTACGTGAAGCTTCAAGTAAGCCAATCATACCAGCCTGAATCAAATCATCGACCAGAACACTGGCAGGTAAGCGCGCTATTAAATGGTGTGCAATACGTTTTACTAATGGTGCATGACGCTCCACTAACGCATTTCTGTCATCTAACTGCTGGTACGCAGACGCTTTGTTATTCACCGGATGTCGCCTACTGCTTTTTTAACGATAAGCTGCTCTAGGAAAAATTCTAAATGTCCCCCAGGTTGCGACGGCACCGGCCAACTGGCCGCTTGCTGTGCTAATTTGTTTATCGCTATCGCTGCAGGAGAAGTCGGATAAGCTTCAACTATTGCTTTTTGCTTGCGCACTGATTTACGAATATTCTCGTCAAATGGGATGGTGGCAACCAATTCCAAAGCAACATCTAAGAAGCGATTTGTCACTTTGGTTAATTTATTAAATAGTTCTTGTCCCTCTCGCATATTGCGCACCATATTGGCCACGATTTTAAAACGAAAGACGCCGTGTTCTTTATTCAGAATTTTAATCAATGCGTAAGCATCAGTTAATGAAGTGGGTTCATCACACACTACCACCAGAATATCTTGAGCTGCGCGCGAGAAACTCAGTACCATGTCAGAAATACCTGCCGCGGTATCAACAATCAATACATCGATTTGCGAACGGAGTTCACTGAAGGCTCGAATTAATCCTGCATGTTCTGTAGGTGTGAGCTCAGTCATTGACTGACTACCGGAGGTCGCCGGGGCAATTTTAATGCCGTAAGGACCCTCAACCAACACCTCGTCCAAAGTGCATTCGCCCGACAATACGTGAGAAAGATTCTTCACGACTCGTAAGCCCAGTAATACATCAACGTTAGCTAAGCCTAAATCCGCGTCCAGCACCATCACTCTTTTACCCTGTTGGGCCATAGAGATTGCGGTGTTCAAGGTGACATTGGTTTTACCCACTCCACCCTTGCCTCCGGTCACGGCGATCACTTTAATTAATCGCGATTGATTCATTCTTCTTAAGCTACTTGCTTGGTCCTCAATCATACTGCCACTGCTGTGTTAGTTAATGAATTATCACTAGTATGAATTAATACATGCTTTTTATAAAGCTTGGCGGCACTGGTAATCAAAAATTTTGCTTCAGCCACTTTTAAGTCTTCCGGAACCTTTTGGCCATCGGTTATAAAACTCACGGGCAATTTGTGCTCGATGGCTGCACTAATCGCCTCTCCAAGACTGTAGCATTCATCTAATTTGGTGAAAATACAACCCTGTAACGAAATCTGCTTATAAGCTTTTATGGTTTGCTGCATAACCTGATACTGGCTATTTGCTTGCATCACTAAATAACTGCTGATATTTGCCGTGGTGCTTTGTTTCAGCGTTTCTAACTGTTTGATCAGTCTAACATCTCTTTGACCAAAACCCGCAGTATCAATAAGTATGAGACGTTTATTTCTAAACTGGAATAACAAATCGGACAATTCTTCAGCGTTTTGTGCTTTTTTAACCGAACAACCAATGATTCGAGCGTAGGTAGAAATTTGTTCATAAGCAGCAATACGGTAACTATCAATCGTTATTAAGCCGACATTTTCAGCGCCATACTTTTGCGCAGCCTGCGCCGCTAATTTAGCAACTGTGGTTGTCTTACCTGTACCCGTAGGACCCATTAAAACAGCAATACCGCCTTTGACTAACAAATTACTTTCTTCAGTCTGAATACGATTTGCCAATAACTTTAACAAAAACAACCAAGCTTGGCGCTCATCAGCCTTTGCCGGCGTATAAGAAACCACTTCATTAGCTAACGTTTGACTAATGCCCATTTTCTGTAACTTATTGGTTAAATACCCGTGCAATGGATGATTTCTGCTTTTATCTTGCTGTATCAAACCAGCCACTTGAAACTGTAGTACATTACGAAGAGACGCTAGTTCTTGACGCATCTCATTAAGTGCATCTTCTTGCTGAGGCTCACGAGGAGCGGTAGTCCGAGCAACTGGGGGAGGATTCGCATTACGTTGTGGCTGTGCTTGTACATGTTCAGGCTTATGAGTTTGCAATGACGCTTCTTTGGCATTTATTTGCTTTTCCAAAAGCGCTCGTAGGCTATCGGGTCCGCTGTCACCGATAATTTCGCTGAGCGTTGGAGTAGATTCAACCTTACGTTTAGGTGCAGATGCTGGGGCAGCGTGTTTTGGGCTTACCGTCGGCTCTCTGTCATATGCGGCAACAATTTCCACACCGTCATTAAGTTTTTTATTGGACATAATGACAGCGTCATCACCCAATTCATCTTTGACTTGTTTCAATGCTTCTCGCATATCTTTGCCATAAAAGCGTCTAATTTTCACAATTTACCCCTTGCTACTTACATCTCGTGACGGACTATTGACCTACCGCACTGACTATTTTTATTTGTTTGTCATCTGGAATTTCTTGGTATGACAATACATGTAAACCTTGTACTGCGTGTTTCAAGAATCGTGATAACACTGGGCGTAACATACCTGACGTTAATAATACGGCAGGCTCACCGGCTAATTCTTGTTGTTGAGAGGCATCATTTAGCGACTTTTGTAAACGTTCAGCTAAACCAGGTTCAATACCAGCGCCATCTCCACCACCTGCTTGAAGAGACTGGTGCAACATCTGTTCCAACTCTGGCGCCAAAGTTATGACTGGTAGTTCAGCTTGACCGCCGTTAATTTCTTGGATGATTAAACGCTTAAGAGAAATACGTAATGCTGAGACCAATACATCAGGATCCTGACTTTTCGGTCCGTATTCGCATAAAGTTTGTACTATCGTGCGTAAGTCACGAATCGGCACACCTTCGTAAAGCAATGTCTGCAGTACTTTAACCACAGTGCTTAATGAAAGAATATCTGGCACTAAACCTTCTACCAGCTTAGGACTTTGTTTGGCGAGAATATCCAACAGTTGCTGAACTTCTTCGTGGCCTAATAACTGATAGGCGTTGTTAGTCAGTAACTGGCTCAAATGAGTCGCAACAACTGTGGCGCTATCAACAACGGTGTATCCTAGGGTTTGTGCATGCTCTCGCTGATTGGCTCTTATCCAAACAGCATCTAGGCCAAATGCAGGATCTTTTGTTACCGTACCATCAAGTTTGCCAAATACCTGGCCTGGGTTAATAGCTAACTCATCGTCGTGACTAATTTCAGCCTCGCCAACAGCCACACCTAGCATTGAAATAGTATAATTATTTGGGCTTAAGTCTAGATTATCGCGAATATGTACAGGAGGGATAAGAAATCCCAATTCTTGCGATAATTTCTTACGAACTCCTTTAATACGCGTCAATAACTCGCCGCCTTGGGATTTATCAACCAGCGGAATTAAACGATAACCAACTTCAAGACCAATAGTGTCTACGTGCTGAACATCGTCCCAGCCGAGTTCTTTAATTTCTGCAGGCTGGGTATTGCCACGTTCAGGCGCAGGCACAAGTTCTTTGGGGGCAGAAGCGCGTTTTTGTTCACTCCACTGTTGGTAAAAAGCATACCCGCCCACTAAGGCACTAAAACCAAGGAAGGCCACATGTGGCATGCCTGGCACGATCCCCATGACAAAAAGAATACCACTAGTAATATACAAGGCTTGACGATTACCCAACTGACGAGTTAATTCTTGGCCCATTTCCTGTGAATCATTTTCTCTGGTCACGATTATTGCCGTCGCCACAGATAATAGTAACGACGGTATTTGCGCAACTAATCCATCACCAATAGTCAATAATGTGTATATTTCAATAGCTTGCCCAAAAGCCAAGTCATGTTGAAAAATTCCAATAAATAAACCACCCACAATATTGATCAGCATGATAAACATACCGGCTACTGCATCGCCTTTTACAAACTTAGATGCACCATCCATTGAACCATAAAAGTCAGCTTCACTGGTGACTTCAAAACGACGCTTGCGCGCTTCGTCTTGGTCGATAAAACCGGCATTTAAATCGGCATCTATTGCCATTTGTTTGCCCGGCATCGCATCTAGCGTAAAACGTGCGCTTACTTCTGAAATACGACCAGCACCTGCGGTGACCACTTTAAAGTTAATAATAAGTAGGATCGCAAATACCACTATACCTACCGCATAATTACCACCGATGACTACTTCACCAAACGATTGGATTACTTTACCAGCCGCATCTCCGCCTTCGTGCCCTTCAAGGAGTACAATTCGAGTAGAGGCAACGTTTAGGGCTAGACGTAGAACAGTGGCGATCAGCAAAACCAGTGGGAAAATACCAAAGTCTACCGGCTTCTTAGTAAAGACAGATACCAAAATAATGACTAAAGATAAGGCAATATTGAAACTGAACAATACGTCGAGAAGAAAAGCTGGCATGGGTAAAATAACCATACCCATGATGGCCAGCAAAACCAACGGAGCACCCATCTTAGACATCGCTGTCTGGAAGTGGCTTTTGTCGAAACTATTGAGATAAGCAGTAAGTTGCATAATGCGAATTTTTTGACACCTGGCGGACGTTTAACTTGATAAAGCAACTACCGCGCCAACTAACTCAATTCGGCATAAATGAAGGCTATCCAAAAGTGTAATAGCTGCCCTAACGCCTTAATTCATAGGGAATAGGCAAGTCTTTTGGGATCGATTTAGGACGTTTGCCCTTGCCATTTTTATAGGCTTTTAACTGAAATACATAAGCTAATATTTGAGCAACAGCCATAAATAGCTTTGCAGGAATCTCTGATTCAACTTCCGTGGAGTAATAAATTGCTCGAGCCAACATGGGCGAGGCAACAATGGGCACTTCGTGGGCACCGGCAATTTTCCGAATATGCATCGCCATTTCATCTACCCCTTTGGCAACAAGAACAGGCGCTCGGTTACCCTGTTGATCGTATTTCAACGCGATCGAATAATGCGTCGGGTTAGTGACAACAACATCTGCCGTCGGCACTTCTTGCATCATACGATTCGCGGCAGCCTGAAATTGCAGTCTGCGAATACGATTTTTAACTTGCGGGTCACCTTCGGCATTTTTATTTTCGTCTTTCACTTCCTGTTTAGACATTTTCATTTCTTTGTTGTGTTTATAGCTTTGGTAAGGCACATCAATCGCTGCGATAGGAATAAGTGCACAACACAACATAAGAAATGCCCATGAGATGAGATCCATGGCGTGAAACAAATTCTGTGGATATAGCTCCAAGTCAAGATGAAGGGCTTCGTCCTTAAAAACAAGCATGGCCACGTAAGCCATACCCATGATCACAAAAACTTTAGCGATCGCCTTTAGCAGCTCGACTAAGCCGTTCATACCAAACATACGCTTGATACCGGCAATAGGATTGAGCTTACTTGCCTTAGGAGCAGCACCTTGCCAGGTGAAGTTATACCCGCCTAATGCAATATTACCGTATATTCCTGCAGCAGTGATAATCACCATATACAGCATAACAGGAGTACTCACTGCCTCAATGGCATAACCCCACGCTTGAAACATATGGGTAAAATCATAGGTTTCGTCTCTGGACAAAGTGAACATACGCTGAGAGACAATATATATCGCCTTGGCGATTTGCCCACCCATCATAATAAATGCAGCGGCACTGAATACTAAAACCAACGCGGTAGAAAGCTCTTTTGAGCGAGCAATTTGCCCTTTTTTTCTGGAGTCCGTCGTTTTTTTGGCTGTGGGGTCTTCTGTTTTTTCGTTAGCATCAGACATGACTACTCTCCTCCATTATGGACATACATTGACCAGCTGACACATCATCTGCTGCGCTCGGTCCCACTGAAGTTCAAAGTGATATGTGAAGTTGTCCATGGTTATCCAGATAATCACCAAGCCTGTGATCTGGGCAATTGTGAAGCCCAGACTAAATATATTTAATTGCGGTGCGGCTTTAGTCATAACACCAAAGGCTAAATTTACAATCAATAGCGATACAATCGGTGCTAACGACAAGGTTAGTGCTGAAATAAACATCCAGCCAGCCCAATGGGCAATTTCTCTAAACTGCTCAGGTTGCAGCCAAGCCTCTCCTACTGGAAACGCGGTAAAGCTCATTACTACCATGCGGATCATAGCTAAGTGACCATCAAGCGCCCAAAAAAGCAAAGTGGCTAATATTAAATAAAACTGCCCTACTGCCGGAACGCTAATACCGTTTACCGGATCGACAATGGATGCGAAACCAAGGCCTGTCTGCAACGCGACAACTTGTCCAGCGAGTACGAACGTATCAAGCACCATAGAGGAAATAAAGCCTAATGAAATACCAATGATCAGTTGCTGAATAACTAATACAAATGTACTCACCGAAAAAACCTCTTCCACAGGCACGGGTGGTATAACAGGTATAATAATAAGGGTAATAAATAAGGTTAGTAATGCACGCACAGTTGTGGGCACTGTCTTAGCACTGAGGCCGATCATTGTCGCCAGCATGCCCGAAATACGCATAAAAGGCAGTAACATGTCACCCATAAACTGAGTAATAATGTCAGCTGAAAATTCCATCTTAACCAACCACTTCCGGAATCCGTTCAACCATAGTGAAGGTAAAATCCATTAATTTTTGAACGAGCCAGTGACCGCCCCAACTAAGCGATAATAACGTCACAATTAAGCGCGGTAGGAAACTCATGGTTTGTTCATTGATTGAGGTCGCCGCCTGAAACACCGCCACAATCAAGCCAACAAACAAACTGGGCAAAATGATGGCCGAAACCAACAATATGACCATATTGAGCGCTTCTTTTAGGATATCGACAAAGACCTCTGGTGCCATGATTAAGTCCCCATTCCAAAGCTATTAGCTAATGTACCGAAAACTAAATTCCAACCATCCACCAGCACAAAAAGCATTAATTTAAACGGTAGCGACACTATCATGGGTGACAACATCATCATCCCCATCGCCATCAAGATAGAGGCAACCACGAGATCTAAAATCAGAAAAGGAATAAACAGCATAAAACCAATTTGAAAAGCTGTTTTTAACTCGCTAGTCACAAATGCCGGGATCAACACATTCATGGGCACATCTGCTGGTTCCTGAAATTGATCTTCATAGCCCCCTATTTGTACGAAAGTTTCTAAGTCTTTCACTCGGGTTTGCGCCAACATAAACCCGCGCAGTGGCTCCTTGGCTAATTCGTATGCTTGAATAGATGTAATTTGCTCATTTAAATAAGGCTGTAACGCCGTTTCATTAATTTTTTCAAAAACCGGCGCCATAATAAACATCGATAAAAATAAGCTAACACCAATCAGAATTTGATTAGATGGCGATTGTTGTAAGCCAATCGCCTGACGTAAAATTGATAACACTATGATGATGCGCGTAAATGATGTCATCATCATAATAAAAGCAGGCAGCAAACTTAGCGCTGTCATAATGGCCACGACTTGTAATGTCATCGTGTAGTCTTGTGAACCATCCGCATTTTCAGTCATGGTTAATGCAGGAATACCCGGCTCCGCTAATGCCCAACTAGGTATGGCGATTAACACCCCCGCAAGTAAAATTAAAAATACCTTATTCATCGCGCTCTCCCGCACTTTTTTTCGCGCCAGAATTGGCAGTCGGCTGTAACTTTCCAGCCATAAACAGACTGAGCTTGTCTTTAAAGTTTTCACCGGATGGGGGCTTATCGTTTGCGATAGGGTTGTCTAGCTTAGCTAAATGATTGATGCTTTGCGCTGTCACGCCAATGAGATGCTGTTCGCCTCCCACATCAATCACTAAGACTCGCTCTTTTGGGCCGGCAGCAAGAGAAGCAACAACTTTAAGTTGTCCTGTACTTCCACCAGTGACGTTAAACCGTCGCATAATAAACGCCAACATGAAAACCACTGCTATAACGAGCAGTAAGGATAGAAAAATTGACACTATTGAAGTGGGATCAGAGAGGGTTTTTGCCTCAGCAAGAGCTGAATTAGGGGCTAAAAACAGAGGGCTCAGTAATATCCAAACCCTTGTTTTAAAAGAGGTTTGTCTATCGGAGCTTTTTAATTCTTTCCAGTTGACTAATGACATCAGTTAATCGAATACCAAATTTATCGTTGACTACTACTACTTCACCATGAGCAATCAACGTGCCATTTACTAACACATCGAGTGGTTCACCGGCAACGCGGTCTAATTCAACAACGGATCCTTGGTTTAACTGCAGTAAATTACGAATACTGATATGGCTGCGACCTACTTCCATGGAAATAGTCACAGGTATATCTAAAATCGTGTCTAACTTACGTTTCTCCGCAGGGGAAATGTCTTTGTCTTCTTCGAGCTCGTCATATTCGGCAACCGTTGCTTTACCATCTTTGCTTTCTTCGTCAGCCTGTTCAGCCATAGCTGCAGCCCAATCGTCTACGCCGTCTTCTTCACTCATAATAATTGCCTCTTGATTGGTTACAAATCATCTTCAAGGGTTTGTAACTCGGCGTCGCTATCTATTCTGCGGCCGCCTTTGGTTAATAGTTGTAATTCGGACTTAACCGATGTCGGTCTCGGTATTTTTCCGGTAATTTTAAGTGCTAAATTGTCTCTCGAGCGACCTAGTTTGGCTCTAAAAGTAGGTAATTCTTCAATCATCACGGTGATGTGCTCAGGCATATCAATAGGAATTATATCCCCCGCTTTAAGATCCATGATCTTTTTCAGGCTAAGGGTTAAATCCATCATATGAGTCGATAGCTCGACTTTTACGTCCATTATCTCATCTCGAAGGGCTTTGCTCCAACGTAAGTCGGTGTCTTCCTTATCACTTTGCACACCGGCATCTAACAACTCCCGTATCGGTTCAAGCATCGAATACGGCAATGACACATGAAAATCGCCACCACCGCCATCAAGCTCAATATGGAACGAACTGATGACGACAACTTCTGTGGGACTAACAATATTCGCCATGGCAGGGTTAACTTCTGAGTCCAAATATTCGAAGGAAACATCCATTACCGGCGCCCAAGCCTCTTTGTAATCCTCAAAGATAAGCTTAAGCAACATTTGAATAATACGACGCTCGGTAGGTGTAAATTCTCGTCCTTCGATTTTGGCGTGATAACGACCATCCCCTCCAAAAAAGTTATCCACTAGTATAAAGACCAAACGCGCTTCCATGGTGATCAGTCCCGTGCCTTTCAAAGGACGAAAGCGCACCATATTTAGACTTGTTGGCACGAATAAGGTGTGAATATACTCACCAAACTTAATCATTTGAATACCGTTAATCGACACTTCTGCCGAACGGCGCATCATGTTAAACAAACTGACCCGCATGTGTCTGGCAAATCGTTCGTTAACGATCTCCAAAGTTGGCATTCTTCCCCTAACAATTCGATCTTGTGACGAAAAGTCATATTCAAGAGCAGTGCCATCAGCAATAGCCTCTTCAACGTCGTCTTCATCAACGTCGTCTACTCCATGAAGTAGCGCATCGATTTCATCTTGGGATAATAAATCGCTCAAACTCTCTCTCGCTTATTCTTATTGCATTACAAAACCGGTAAACAATACTTGTTCTACCAGTTCATTGCCCGCGACATCTTTCAAGGTTTTTTGTACCTCTTTTAGGGCGTTAACGCGAATGGCGGCCTTACCGGCCTCGGTCACTAAATCGTCGGCATTCGCCTGACTAAAGGCCCGATTAAGTGCTCCTTGAATCGACGGAATGTGCATTTTAACTTTTTCTTCTGCATCACTACCACGCACCATCAATTGAACCTTAATTTCAACTAATCGGTCCCGACCGGTGCCTGGAACATTGAATGTGATCGGATTAGGGATTGATACATACAAGGCGGCCCCAGCTTTAAGCTGAGCTGACGGTTCGCCCTCGGCACCTTCAACCATTTCTTGTTCGGTTCCTTCTACCATGGCTGCTTCATCTTCGCCACCCAGTAAAAAATATGCGGCCGCGCCGCCACCAATAAGTAACACAACTACGATGATAATAATCATCATAAGCTTACTCTTCTTGCCGCCCTCTTCCATTTGTAATTCTTCTTCAGCCATGACCACGCCTTGTATAATAATTTTCCGGTATTATCGTTCTTACGCAGAAAATCGCAATGGATAACCCATAACGCATTGCGTTAAACGAAGTAATCTATTCCACCTAATGCCCCATTAACGATAGGTTGCTGTAATACACCTTCAGGTACATCTGCTTCTGTTAAACCTGACTCAGTGCCAGTGCCATCTCTTTGGTCAGCCATTTGTTGCTCGCCATGTTGTTCCTTAGACTCTTGTTCTACTGATGATTGGCCTAACTCTATTCCTTTCTCAGCTAACATTTCTTTTAATCTAGGCGCAGCATTGTCTATCGCTTCTTTTGCATGAGCTGACTGGACTACAAAACTGACATTGGCAGATTCCCCTGTAACCGTTACCTTCACATGCATCGAGCCTAGTTCAGCAGGATCTAGGCGAATATCTGCGACCAACTGATTGGTATTAACCATAAAGCGCACCTTTTCAGCCAACTGTTGATGGGCTTCTGGCTTGGCCAGATTAAGTGACTTATCCAATTGCCCTTGTTGTAATTGGCTTGCCTTCGTGTGCTCAACCATATTAATGCCTTGCTCTCGATAAGTTGTACTCACCGATTGCTGATGGGCTGACTGCTCCAATGCTGTACTCATAAGCTGAGCGACATCCAGCACCTGAAGTACTGAGCGCGTTGCCAATTCGACCTGTTCAGGTTTGACAGAAAGCATATTGCTTGCCAACTCTGGTGACGCTTTAATGGCGTCGTTCACTAAGCCTTTTAAATCGATTCTCGGCTCTCGTCCCTTTTCCAACTGCATTTTCACTTCTGCTAAACCCGCTTTAAGTGCAATTACGAATTCAGGTAATCCATCAGAATCAGCCGTCTGGCGCAACATTGTTAAATCCGATGCAGTTGAAGATTTAACATCTTTAATCTCCTGAACTGAAACATCTTTCTCAGTTGCAGTTCCATTTATCTGCTGAAATTGCTTCACTAACAAAGATAAAGCTCGATCCAGTTTTTCTGGGGGCAACTGCAATAGAGTTTGCAATTCAGGGGTACTTTCTAATAAGGCTAATTCCTGTTGAGTCAACTCTCCCTCTTGCACCACTGCCACGCTGTCCACGGTAGCGCTATTACTATTAGCCAGAGAAATATCGATACTCACATCATCACCTTGTTTAGTCTCATTTGAGCCTTGTGAGGCAAGGTTATTTTCTAAAGGTGTTTGCTCGACAGAGTCCAATGACGACAAACTCGAGATGGGTGATTCCTCTGTACTAGATGATATTTTTTCTGAATCCATGAATGTAAACAAGACCTCAGCTAACTGTGTCAATTCTTCGTCACTAAACTCTAAGCTGGCATCAGGTTCTAGTTCGGTAGCCAAATTGACATTATTCAACAATGCGTGAAGTTGGGTATTTGAATCCATTCCTTCGATATTAGAGCCAACGGCCATTTTCTCTTGGCTTGATAGAAGCTGCTTTAACGCTTCTAAAAGTTGTGGGTTATTCTCCAACAGGGCTAACATTTCGCTATTTTCGTCAAGTGCAGAAGTGTCAACGTCATTACTGCCTTGTTGCACATCTTTAGTTTCAACAGCCATACTGTTTATTTTGCTCAATAAAGTCTGAAGTGCTGCTTGGTCGCTATTTTCAACTTTGCTGAGTGAATCTGTATTGTCAATTTCTAGAACTGGCGTTAGTTTTTCACCGGTAACATGTACTTGATTAACATCTGAGTCATCACTAAGACTACTGGCGACTAATTTCTCAACAATAGACAACCAATGAGAGCCATCGTTGTCTTCTTGCCCATCTATTACAACGTCATCGTTTAAAGGTAGAGTCACAGCATTCGCTGTTACGACAGTAGATGTATCACGCTTTATGTCAATAGTTTCAAGGCCAATTGCCTCTTCAACTTGCACCTTAACGTTAACCTCACTCTTTATCTCTTCACTTGCCTCATTGCCAGTTGATTTTGTCACCTTATTAGGTAATAAAATCTGTTGTTCATCGACCACTTGTTCTCTGACGACATTATTTTTACTTTCTAGACTAATTGACTCCTCACCAGTGATCACATCGTGTTTGCCATCTATTAAGTCCGTACTATTTTTATCGTTTTTTTCGGGCGGGATAACATCTACAGTGTTTGTTTCGTTTTTATTCTTACTCGTACTTTTAGATACAGTTACTTGAGCGAGCTTGCTCGTATCATTCGCTTTTACCTCAGCCCCTTTATTCGGCGCTTTATGCTGAGCATTTTCTTTAGCAAGCATAGAAGCAAATTCTTCAGAGTTTTGAAGTTTAGCCATTGTTTCATCACTAACTTCTACCGTAAAAGCGGCAATGTCTGATTTAGTGGTGGCAATTTGTTGCAGCATTTAAGCTCCTCGGCACAACCGTGCAAATGATAAATTAATCACGTAAAAACAGTTAGTTACAATGTAGCCTTCGATAATAAAGAACAGCAAAGATGACGTTTTCATCATAAAACTCTCTTGTTTTTTACGCTTGTAACGCATTAGAGCAATGTTCGTTCCAATTTGAAGAAAATCAATTATTACAACTAAACGAGAATGATTATGCATAGGTTACTTAATCGAACTGAACGGATAAGCACGCAAGGTGGCGATGAAAAACACATTACTTTGAGCGGATAAACTTCTGTAACGCTAATTCGTCAAGCATCTGTTGCTCAGCTTTATCTTGACGTTGCTGAATTTTCAGCGCCTGTTTGGCTAGCAGCATTTCCACTGCTTTTCGCTTGCGCTGTTGTGCTAACCATTGGGTTTTACGTTGCTCTGCGACTACCAACGCATTACTAACTTGCTTAGTTTGTTGTTCGCACGCAGCATCAATTTTACCAACGAATGACTGATGTTGACCAAAGTTCTTCCCAGCTATACCTAACTGGCCCTTACGGATCCCTTCTTTTAAGTAGTTAACTCGGTATTGTTCAAGACCAGTAAGTTTGTTTTGGTTATCCGTCACATTTTGCTGAGCAAGCTGATAATCCGTCGCCATTTTTTGTTCTTTACGTCGCTCCCAATCGGCTACCATTTGCAATTGTTTATTCACGGACATAGTGAGCTCCTTGTTATACTTAATTAGGTACGGTTGATATCAGGCGGTTGCTATTCGTCGATGTGCTTACCTTCATTCAAATCAGATAAATGCTACGCTGGACCTAACCCAGTACCTAGTTTGCTCATGGTTTCAACACTCTCATCAAAAGATATTATTTGTTGCATACCTTGTTGCAAAAAGGCATTGATCGCCGGTTCTGCCTTTATGGACAAGTCAATTCTTGGGTCATTACCTCGTGTATATGCACCTATGCTTATCAAATCGCGATTTCGTTGGTAGGTGGAATAAACTTGGCGTATGCGCCTAGCAACTTGAAGATGTTCAGGGCTCACCACCATAGGCATAACTCGGCTAATAGATGCTTCAATATCAATCGCCGGATAATGACCCGAATCGGCCAGCTCTCGAGACAACACAATATGGCCATCTAAAATCGCTCGAGCAGAATCAGCGATGGGATCTTGCAAATCGTCGCCTTCTGTCAAGACAGTATAAAATGCTGTAATCGAACCTTGATTTTCTGCTCCATTTCCAGCTCGCTCCACTAATGCAGGAAGACGCGCGAAAACAGACGGTGGATATCCCTTCGTCGCGGGCGGCTCACCCACAGCTAATGCTATTTCACGCTGAGCCATGGCGTATCGTGTTAGTGAGTCAATCAACAGCAACACATTCATGCCTTTATCGCGAAAATATTCCGCTATGGTAACCGCTGTTTCGCACCCTTTTAAGCGCATTAAGGGCGATGTATCAGCTGGCGCCGCGACCACCACAGATTTTTTGCGCTCTTCCTCACCTAAAATATCTTGGATAAATTCTTTTACTTCTCGGCCCCGCTCACCGACTAACCCAACAACGACGACGTCGGCGGTCGTGCCACGAGTCATCATGCCAAGCAAAACGCTTTTACCTACTCCACTACCTGCAAATAAGCCCATACGCTGACCACTACCGACAGTAATCATGCTATTAATCGCTCGAACACCAACATCTAGTGGCTCTTTAATCGGTTTTCTAGTTAACGGGTTCATTGGTGGTCGTGTTAGGGGTACACGCTTTTCTGCTTTAATGGCCCCTAACCCATCTAAAGGCTGGCCATTGCCGTCGACCACTCGACCTAATAAAGACATGCCAACAGGTAAACCTTGCTCACGATTTAGGGGTTGAACTCGCGAACCAGGCACTATGCCTTTCACTGCCTGTGTGGGCATTAAGTAGGTAATATGCTCAGCAAATCCAACTACTTCAGCTTCAATCTCGCCGTCTACGGTCTGAATTAAGCACTGACTTCCTACTGGCATATGGCAACCTACGGCCTCCAGCGTTAAACCAATACCTCGAACGAGCTTACCCGCTGCAACAACAGGTGCTTTTGGCACCTGTTGTTGCAGCGCTTTAATATTTTGTAATATATTGCGTGTCATCGCTAGCTAGCCATCCTCGCCAGAGGGGATAGTATCTAACCCTTGCTCCAACATAAATTTGTCCAGCACATCTTTAACTCTGCGTTCTACGCTCACATCGACCGCATTATTTTGCGTTACAATATCGCAGCCTCCTTGAGACAAAGTCGGCGCTTCGATCAACTGCCAGCCATGTTTTTCAATTTCCTGCTCACTAAAGTGTTCACTAACCAACTTAATGTCTTCTGGATGCAGGTGAATTTGATATTGGCGCTCATTGATTGGCAGCGCTTTAATGCCTTCACTAATCGCGTTGAAAATGATATCTGAGTTGGTTTTGACTTCAGCTCGAATTACAGATTTAGCCAAAGATACCGCCAACAAAACTAACTCTCTTTGTAACTCTTCTTCTACCAATTCTACCGGTTTGTGTAACGTGGCTAGCAGCGATTGCCAACTTTCCAATTGCTGATTAATAGCTTCCTTTGCTTCAGCGAGCCCTTGCGCCTTTCCCTCTTCTAAGCCTTCGGCAAGTCCTTGTTCTTTACCCTGTTCGAGCCCTTCTTGATAGCCCTTTGCAAGGCCTTCTTTTTGCCCTTCTTCAAAACCGTCCGCTTGTGCGGCAGCTCTAATCGATTCAATTTCTTGCGCAGTAGGGGGAGTAAAATTATCTTCTTCTGCTAAATCTTGTTCAGGAGGTTCATATTTCCAAGTCGAACGCTTGTTTAACGCATTCGTGCTGGTATCACTGGCTTTACGTTCATCTTCGACAAAAGGTAAGTCCCAAGCGCTAACTGATTCATCGTGGTCACTATCGAAATCATTCATACGTTACAGCTTCTGTGTCTAAGCTTATAGGAATTCATCACCGCCACCTCCGCCAAGCATAATTTCACCTGCATCAGCTAAACGACGAGCCACGGATAAAATTTCTTTTTGCGCGGCCTCGACTTCGCTTAAACGTACCGGACCAAGTGCTTCTAGATCATCAAGCAACATATCGGCCGCACGCTTAGACATATTCGATGTAATTTTAGTTTTCAATGCGTCATCGGCGCCTTTAATCGCTTTGAGTAATGCATCTTGTTGTACTTCACGTAAAATAGCTTGAATCGCTCGGTCGTCTACATCTGCTAAGTTATCAAACACGAACATAAGATCTTGAATTTGCTGGCTCATTTCTTCGTCTTGCTCACGAATAGCATCCATCAACTGACCTTCGATGTTGGTGTCTAAGTAGTTCATAATATCGGCTGCAGATTTTAAGCCACCCATTTTGGCCGCTTGGGTTCCTGCTTGCCCCGCAAATTGTTTTTCCATAATTTCATTTAATTCTTGTAATGCAGCGGGTTGAACTTCTTCTAGATTAGCGACGCGCATCATTAAATCTAAGCGTACTTTTTCAGGGAACTGAGCAAGAATTTCAGCTGATTGCTCCGCGTCTAAGTAAGACATTACAATGGTTTGAATTTGTGGGTGTTCATTACGAATAATGCTGGCCACTTGCTTGGAATCCATCCATTTAAGTGAATCTAGCCCTTTAGCACCTGTGCCCATTAGAATTTGATCAATGAGGTTAGCGGCTTTGTCTTCACCTAAAGCGGAGGTTAATGCGCGTTTAACGAAGTCTTGGCTTTGGAAGCCAATCGTACTGTATTTTTGAATTTCATCTATAAAATGCTTATGCACAGCGGTGATTTTTGACTGCGTCATATCTTCAATTTGGGCCATCGCCTGCCCTAATTTTTGTACCTGTTTAGGTTCAAGATGTTTAAGTATTTGTGCCGCGTCTTCTTCCGTTAAGCTGAGCAACAATATGGCAGCCTTTTCAACGCCTTCTAATTTACCAACGTCGTAACCACTTTCCCCAGTCGTTTCAGGTGCTGCTATTTCATCTGGCATGGTGTTAATCTCTTACTCGTAACATAGGTATGCGCTGCATACATTAGCGATATTTATTCGTCTTGTAATAACCAATTTTTTACCACTTGAGACGATAACTCAGGCTCGTTTGCCACCAAGGCTCGCACTGCTTTGAGTACATCTTCGTCCTTGTGCAAATCTGGCAACATAAAGCTGCCGTCTGCCGCAAATCCAACTTGGGAATCATCGAACTCTTGTGAAAGCATACTGATCGTTTCATCACCTAAGTCTAGTCCCTCATCGGCATCAAAGTCATCATTTGTCTTAGTATCTTCAGGGTATATTAGTTTCCGTAACATTGGGCGTACAACCGCTAAAATAAGCACAATAATAACTAACCCGCCAATAACTAATTTGAGAATTGGCATAAACTTGGGATCTTCCCATATGGGTAGCTCTTCAAACGCCACCTGGCCTTCGCGACTAAAGGGTATGCTAACTACTTCAAGTGAATCCCCACGGGTCACATCAAAGCCTATACCACCTTGTAATAAACGGCGAATATCAAGCAACTCAGCTTGAGAACGTGGAACAAATGTATTGGTCCCGTCTTCCCCTAAACTGGCAACATGATCCAGCGCGACAGATACACTTAAGCGACGAATAACACCCGTTTGTTGCTTAGTATGACTGATGGTGGTGTCTAATTCGTAATTTCTGGTTTCTTCTTTGTGATTGCGTCCCGGCGTAGACGTTTGAGCACTACTAGAATTAGCTTCTTCTGGAATATTCGAATCAAGCGGTGGTTGGTTGGTTAAGGCCCCAGGAATGCCAGCAATTACCCCACCAATACTGTTATCTTCGACGGTCATTTCACTGCGAATAGCTGGCAAATCAGGATTATAACTACGCTTAGTTTGTTCAACAGCGGTGAAATCCATAGTCACATCGGCCTGAGCGGTATAATTACCTAACCCAAGAACTGGAATTAAAATCGAATCAATTTTTTGCAAATACTCACTTTCACGCTTGCGCTCCATCTCAAATTCTTTCTTGCTTCGCGCAGCTTCACTGTCTTGTGAACCTGAGTTGAGCAATCGGCCATTACTATCAGTAACCGTTACACGTTCAGGCTGCAAGCCTTGAACGGCAGAGGCGACTATATCGACAATTGAACTCACTTCTTCGCTTGATATAACGGCTCCACGTCTTGGCGTGATAACGACAGTGGCACTGGCTTTTTTCTCTCGACGAGCAAATACGTTTTCTTTAGGTAATGCCAGTAGTACTTTAGCCCGCGTAACGGCACTCATTTCTTCTAAAGTTCGCGCGAGCTGTTGTTCTCGAGCATGCTTCAGGCGTACTTTTTCGACCCTTTGGCTTACCCCAAACCCCATATCTTGCATAATGATGTCAGTGCCTTCTGAGGCGCCTTGACTCAAACCTTGACGTGCCATACCAAGCTTAATGTTCTGGTATTGATCTGAACTAACGTAGACGGTATTGCCCTCTAAGCGATAATCAATTTGGTTCTGATCAAAGTAGTCTAGCGTTTCAATTAATTCTTGAGTTTGCATTCTCGCTAATGGACGATAATCAGGCTCTTGTGCCCAAATCATGATAAATACCGCAATAGCCACGCAAATAACCAAAGCCACCACTAGAGTGAGTTGACGAACCATATCAGTCGAACCCAATGAGTCCATAAATCCAGACTTTTGCTCTGCATCTGAACCGCCTGAGTATTGATCTGCACTGGCATTACTCATTGCCAACTCTGTACCTGTTGCTTCAGCCACGTGTTAGCTCCTAAACCGGCATGTTCATGATTGTTTTATAAGCTTCCAGTACTTTATTTCGTACTTGGATCGTTGCCTCAAACGCTATTCCAGACTTTTCTTTGGCTAACATAACATCCGCTAAGCTCAAGCTTTTATCACCCATTTCGAAACGTTCTGCCTGGCCTTTCGCATCTAACTGCATGCTATTGACTGATTCAAGAGCGTGACCAAGCATATCGGCAAAGTTCTGACCAGAAGGGTTAACTTGTGCTCCGTTTAAGCTGGCTGGATTAAGCTCACCAAGCCCTGCTTTACTTTGTAAAGCCATGCTTTGCATATCTTGATAAAGTGACTGTGCCTTGATATCCATGATGCGCTCCTAGGCGTAATAACGAGATGACGGTTTTATGTCTTACTTAGATGATAGCAAAGTTAATGCCAAGTAATTTATTCGTTACATATCAGTAGCTTAACATATTTTTAATGGGGGATTTCCACCATGACGGTTTATTGACATGATGGGATTACTAGGAGGATAGAGCAGGTAAAAAAAACCGCCTCAAAAGTAGACGGTATAGAATCGTTTAACGACAATGCAATTATGGTGAGAATGAGTATAAATTAGGCAGGGAGATCGATCCCTACTTCACGCATTTTAGCCAGTTTGTAGCGCAATGTACGAGGGCTTATGCCTAGTCGCTCAGCTACATCTTTCCTGCGTCCTTGGCAAGATTGTAAGGTATCCAGAATGATTTGATGCTCTTGCTGGCGTAGTTCTGAACCTAATTTACTCTCGTCTTCCTCAATAATATGCTGAGTATTTTGACTCAAGTCGCTTTCAACGGATTCCAACATCAAATCGTCTGCTTCAATTTTTTCACCATCACACAAAATCAATGCTCTTTGCACAACGTTTTCCAGTTCACGAACGTTGCCCGGCCAATGATGTTGCAGCATTTTGCTGCGAGCAGACGATGAAAAGCCAATGCTACCGGCACCTTGTTTGCCGCGATGACGCGCTACCAGATGTTCTGCCAATGGCACAATATCTCCTGGGCGCTTATCTAGAGGGGACCAAGTCAAAGGAAATACATTTAAGCGATAATACAAATCTTCACGGAATAAACCATCTTCAACCGTCTGGCGAATATTACGATTACTTGTTGCTACAACACGTACATTAAGCGGGATCATTTTTCGGCTGCCTAAACGTTCTACTTCTTTTTCTTGCAGTACGCGCAATAGCTTAGCTTGCAACCCTAAATCCATTTCACTAATTTCGTCGAGCAAAATGGTGCCTCCTTGGGCTTGTTCGAACTTGCCGGGACACGCTTGAATAGCCCCAGTAAATGCACCTTTATCGTACCCAAATAACGTCGCTTCAAGCATATTTTCAGGAATCGCTGCGCAATTTATGGCCACGAAAGGCTGCTCAGCACGAGGCGACTGATCATGAATATATCGAGCCAGCACCTCTTTACCAGAACCGCTGGGGCCTAGCACCATAACGGTTGCATCTGACTGTGCTACGCGCTGAGCAAGTTGTAATAACTTGATACTAGTTGGGTCGGCTACAATGGGTTCATAAGACAGTACTTTTTGTGCAGGTGCGTAGCGTCCAACTAGATTAAGTAAGACTTCTGGGGCGAAGGGTTTTGACAAGTAATCCGTCGCACCATCACGCATCGCAACAACGGCGTCATTAATAGTCGCGTAGGCTGTCATCAGTAACACAGGTACATTTGGATACTTGTTTTTTAGACTGCGCAGAAGTGATAAACCGCTCATTTCGCCCATTTGAATATCGCTGACCACCAGATCAATTGTCTCTTGAGCCATCATAACCATGCCACGCTCAGCACAATCAGCTTCTAGTACTTTATAGTTACCGAGCAACAAGGTATCAACCAACGCTTCTCGTAAGCCTGCATCGTCCTCGACAATTAAAATCGTTGTTTGAGACATAATTAACTCCTCGCCTGTTGGGCGTTATTGCTCGTAGCTCCGGCGGGTAAATGTTCATCACCGGTTCGAGTTAAAATGGGCAGCACTATGCTAAAACACGCACCACCAGAGACTAAATTGGATACAGAGACTTCACCTTGATGAGATTGAACTACCGTTTTTACGACGGCTAAACCTAATCCAGTACCTTGACTTCGCGTAGTGAAAAACGGTTCAAATATATGTTGAATTTTGTCCTTCTCAATTCCTGGCCCATTGTCCGTAACAGTTAAGCGCATGCAATCCAGTTTCTGTGGGTCACGCTCTGCACTGAAAACGATCCGTGCATCAAGAGTCTTGGCAACTAGCGCATTGTGGATAAGGTTTTGAATAGCGCCGCATAACGCTGTTTTATTACCTATAAAATGGATATTAGGATCGGGCAAAATAACATCAAGTACAGCATTACTTCTATTGAGCATTGCTTCGCTACCCGCCTTGACTTCTAGCATCATGTCTTCGAGTGAGATATCAGTCAGTACTTGTTCATTGCCACTTTTCGCAAACAGCAACATATCATTCACTTGACCTTCAAGATCACGTAATCGTGACAATAGCTTCTCGCTAAAGCGCTGACGTGATTCTTGCGGTAAATTACTACTAGCGAGATTAGCGGCATAAAGCATAGCAGCAGATAAAGGTGTGCGAATTTGGTGAGCCAAAGACGCTACCATTTTACCCAAGGATGATAATTTCTGAAGGTGTCCAATACGTCGCTGAAGCTGACGTGTTTCGGTTAAATCTGTCAGTACAATAAGTTGGCCTGGTTCATTGACCAAAGGGGTGATAGACAATTTAACTTTGCGCCCATCAAATAAAGAGACCTCGTGGCCATCGTCAGCTTGAGGACGAAAAGAACGTTTAATAATATTACGCCAAACCTGGCCTTCTAACGGTTCTCCCAAAAGTGATTTGGCTAAATGATTAGCCTGTTTGACATGACCTTTACCGTCAATAACCACTACGCCTGCCGGCATTACTTGAAGTAAATGTTCTAAGCGCGTTGCTTGGTGACGCAAGGCCTGAATTTCTTGGGCGCTTTGAGTCGGGGCGTGCGCAGACTCGACGGAATTAGAAAACGATATGACAGCCCCATTTTGGGAAGACGTCTGTTTAGCTGTTACGGTATGTAAATTACTTAGTGCCATATGTTCCTCACGTCAAAACTTAGACAGATTGAATACAGCAATAACATAAGCACATCCTGTGCCAATAAATTAATTATTAAAAATCAACGCTTTATGAATATTGACGTGTCATTTTTTTGTCGAACGAGGAATGGTGATGAAGGGATCAAGCTTTGCTTATGTCGTACTTACGCATCTTTTCAACGAGTGTGGTGCGGCGCATACCTAATACTTCCGCAGAACGGGCTACAACCCAATCTTGTTGTTCCAGAGCTTGTGAAATCAAACTGACTTCCATTTCTGATATATATTCTTTGAGGTTAATACCCTCTGGCGGAAGCTCGGCAGAATTAATACTGTCATCGACCACTTCATCGTCGTCATCGTCACTTTGTGCATCAGCCGAGAACAACGCATTGAGGGCTTCCCGCTCTAGTACTTCTTCTGGATAATCCGGCTCATAATCATCCACATCTAAATGTCGATATTTGTGAGGTAAGTCACCCACATCAATTAGCTGATTAGGATGAAGGATCATCAACCGTTCAACAAGGTTCGACAACTCTCTAACATTTCCTGCCCAACTATGTTCCATAAGTGACTTCATAGCGTTTTCAGTAAACTTAATTTGCGCATTTTCACGTTCCATTCTTGAAACTAGCTCTTGTAATAACAAGGGGATATCTTCGTGACGCTCGCGCAGCGCAGGGCTGTCGATAGGAAACACATTGAGTCGATAATATAAATCTTCACGGAAACGACCTTGTTCAATCATTTCCTCAAGATTTCGGTGAGTCGCTGCAACCACGCGTACGTCACAACGAATAGGTTTCATGCCACCTACTCGCTCGTACGTGCGCTCCTGCAACACTCGTAGCAATTTAACCTGCATTTGCAGAGGCATATCGCCTATTTCATCCAGAAATAAAGTACCACCTTCAGCAAGCTCAAAACGCCCTTTACGTGCGCTTATTGCACCTGTAAACGCGCCCTTTTCATGACCAAAAAGTTCACTTTCAAGCAGCTCTCCAGGAATCGCTCCACAGTTAACAGGAATAAAGGTGTTGTTACCGCGTTTTGATAAATAATGTACATTACGCGCGATAACTTCTTTACCTGTACCTGACTCACCTAAAATAAGCACATTAGCATCCGTCGGAGCGACTTGCTCAATAAGATGACGCACGCTTTGTATTTGCTTACTTTTGCCAACTAAACTACGAAACAATTTTGTTTTGTTCTGAGGCGTTGTTTTGCGGTTGGGCTGCATACGACGGTGCTCTTGGCAACGGTGCAGCATTTGCGTTAACAAGGGGTAAGTTACCGCTTCTTCAACGGCACCTACACGGTTAGCACCTGACTTAAAATTTGGATCTTTATCACCAACTAAAATAAAAGGCTGTTGGGGAAATTTATCACACAGCTCCCCTGCTAATTCCATATTTAATGCGTCAATTAATACGGCATCAAATATGGAGTGAGATTTGAGGGTGCTGACAGCCTGTTCAAAAGCGATAGCAGTACTGCTTTCACCTAAAAAGGTCAATATGGTGTTCAGATTATGCCCGAGCGTGGGTCGCCCACTGATAATCAGAATATTACTCATGCATCCCTCAATCTTTTCTTGTTAATTAACTGTTTTACTTCTGGTTTTAATTTTAACCAAACACTGGTGGATAGCAATAGAGGAATGAACCCTAAATTTCTTTAAGCGTGCAATAAAAAATAAATATTAACAATAACAATCAGTTAAAAAAACCAATATACACTAATGGCTAACGCTTTTAGTCCTTATTTGCATATTTAATCGGCAAAAAAAAAGGCCATAAATGGCCTTTTTTTCTATCTGCTTAGTTATTAACCATTCAACAGGCTTAACACTTGCCCTTGCTGTTGATTTGCCTGCACCTGAACTGAAATGCTAGCTTGCCCTAATATGTTAGCTGAGGCGCTATCGGCTGTCGCTTGAGCATAGTCGGTATCTTGAATTCGACCACGAGCCGCAGCGACATTTATATTAGATTCCGTTAAATTGCGTGCTGCGCTTTCAAGCTGATTTTGTGTGGCACCTAAATCCGCTCTCGCTGCGCCAACAAACTCTGCAGCATCATCAGCGGCGACCAGTGCATCTTCCGCACCTTGCGCCGTGCTTAAATCGACATTTAGCACATCAGTCAAATTAGCTGCGATATCTTGTGTGCCAACACCGATTTTCTGTCCTGCATTAGCGCCTACTTGAAAGTCGATATTACTATCGCTACTCAAAAGGGACTTTCCAGCAAACTCAGTCTGCTCGATAGTTTGTGAAATATTGTCTTGAAGTTGCGTAACTTCAGCTTGGATAGCTTGTCGGTCAGCATCATTGAGAATGCCATTGCCGGCTTGAACTGACAACTCTCGAATGCGACTCACATCGTCATTTATACCTGATAGACCACTTTCAGCCACCTGTGTTAACGACACACCATCGTAAGCGTTGGTAACCGATTGACGATTACCTTCTACCTGAGAGGTCAACCGATCGATTATCTGCTGAGCTGCAGCGCCATCAGCCGCACTGTTAACTCTTTTACCTGATGCGAGCTTCTCAAAATTCGACTCTTGCTTGTTCTGAACTTGCTGCAACAAAGATGAATTCGATTCAGTATTTAAGTTAATCATATCTATCCTCCTCAGAACTGCACCTTACAGCTCTTCAAAACCTTTTGAGAGTGTAGCAATATATGGGTTAAAAAGTAAGCAAGGGTTGTGTATGTAATTTAATAACAAACAGTTTATTTTAATACGGCTTGCGTATGCTCAAAGTACAAATCCGTCGAGCCTGTCTTTTATATAATTGCTTAGGTAGACTTTGTGTCAATTTACCGACAACTAAACAGGCCTAGTTTTTGCTACGCTAATTTTTACTATGTTAGTAATATCTAGTTTTAGTAAGTAATACTCATAGCCTTCACTCAGTATGAGTTAAGTTAAAAACCGTTAACATAATTAAGTGAGCCATGCTAAAAAATATACGTCTACACTTAGAAAAAGATGAAGAAAAACAAGCTACTCTTGATGATGTTCTGGCGAAAAAAATTGTCGAAACGCGCAGAAATAACATCAATGCATTTCAGCGAAATATCCCATCGCTTCTTCCGTACATTACGCAGTCTAAGCTCAGTAGTTTATCTTTGTTTAACAATAAGTATGGCGAAACTAACATTGTTGACTATGGCGTAGGCAGAACACTTTATGGCTTTCATCCACAACAAGAGATAGAGCAACAAGTATACCAAGCTCTGCGCCGCTGCCCGCGTATCGATCTCGTTCATCCAAATGAACATGTAATTCAATTAGAAGATTCTTCTATTTCTTTTGACTATACACAGCTTAAGAGCTTTAAAGTTGAGCAAGCACAAAGCCCAATGAGCGAAGAAGTTGAATGTCTTATTGTATTGGGATGCGGTCTTGGCCTGCATATAAAACAATTACTTGAAAGTCGTATTATCAAAAATTTGATTATATATGAGCCTGAAATCCAATACTTTCAGTGTTCGACTATGGCCATATCATGGTCAGATATATTCGCGCTCGCCAAGGACAAGGGGACAACTATATTCCTTCAAATCGAAAAAGATGGTAGAGACCTATTAAATGATATTAACGAACTAAAAAGACACACTTCACTATCAAGCTTTAATATCTACAAGCACTATAATCATGAGATTTTCGATTCACTTTATCGCGATATATGTGAGCGAGACTGGAATGACATATTTAGTCGTGGCTTCACTATCACTTCAATTATAAATAAACTCGAATATATTCCGACATGGACACCTAAAATTGACTTGTCAAAACAGTCTCCAGTGTCAACTGAAAGTAAGTTATTAGAAACAAACCTTAAAGCATTTGAAAAATACTTCCCAAATATCCATAAGCAGTACAAAGATTATAAACCAAAATTTTGGTTGCCAATCAACAGCCAAGCCAACGAAATTAATTTACTCAAAGCCCAAGGTCTATACTCCTGGTACGGTGAATCCCCTAAGCAAGATTGTGTATTAAACTTTGACAACTTTAGCGAACAACCGAATAAAGATGGCTTAGTTTTAGGTTATTCCGGCACAAAACTAGCTCACTATATCCATTACCAATTTGTAAATGAAACACAAAAATTATTAGAAGATGCTAAAGAAGAAATAGGTGCACTGCCTGATAAGGTCTCATCAATAATCATGTTTGGCCTAGGCGTAGGCTATCAATTAGAAAAATTACTTGATGAACATAGTGTTGAAAAACTATTTATTTGTGAACCTAACCCTGATTTTTTCTATGCTTCACTCTTTGCCATAGACTGGCAAAAAATCTTCGAAAAAGTCGAAAGTTCAGATTCACGTATTTACTTAAATATAGGCGACGATGGTACGAATTTGTTCAGAGACCTATTGAGCCAATTCAACGTAATAGGTCCTTATATTCTCAACAGTACCTACTTTTACCAAAGTTATTACAATGCATCTTTAAATTCTGCCATAAGCCAGCTCAGAGAGCAGTTGAAAATAGTTATATCCATGGGCGAATACTTTGATCACGCATACTATGGCATCGCTCACACAAAAGAAGGCATGAGGCGAAAAACACCTACATTATGCGCCAAGCCCGCAGAAAAACTCAGTTATGACGACAAAGATGTGCCTATATTTATTATTGGTAACGGCCCGTCTCTAGACAACTCGATTGAAGCCATTAAAGAATGGCAAAGCCAAGCAATAGTTGTGAGTTGCGGCACCGCACTGCAAGCTTTACATAGGCATGGCATCACCCCAGACTTTCATGCAGAGATAGAACAAAACCGCAGTACCTTTGATTGGGCTGTATTAATTGGCGATCTGAACTACCTAAAAAACATCACTCTAATATCCTGCAACGGCATACATCCGGACACCTGCGATCTATATAAAAATGTAATGGTTGCCTTTAAAGAAGGTGAATCATCAACAATCTCGGCACTAAACGTTTTAGGGCGAGAGAACTTCACAACACTGTTAAACGCCTACCCAACGGTTAGTAATTTTGCCATCGATTTATTCAGCACCATCGGGTTTACCAGTATCTACCTCATTGGTGTCGATTTAGGTTTCGTCGATGTAAAACATCATCATTCAAAATCATCTGGTTATTATCAAGATAGCGGGCAAGAAACATACGATTACGCAGCAACCGCTAACACCTCATTGATAGTGCCGGGAAATTTCCGCTCTATCGTAAACACCAAACATGAATTTAAAGTTTCTAAACAAGTCATAGAACAAGTGACTGGAGCAAAACCAAAATGGCAAGAGTTTTACAATTGCAGTGATGGTGCAAAAATTCAAGGGGCTTTACCAATAAGGCCTGATGAACTGTTGATAGTGGCAACGCCTCTACAAAAAATACACGCTATTAAAAAGCTAAATACCACTATTTTCTCAAACAGTAATTTAGATGATTATGTGGAGAAATTTGAAGCGTTATTTTCTCAAGAACTATTGATTGCGGAACTTAACGAGTTTGAAATACTGTTAGGTAAAGAGATTAGTACCAGAGAAGATATTGAATTTATCATCAATAAACAAAGAGAAATTTTATTTAGATCGTATAAGAATGGAAAGTCACTGTTATTTTATTATTTGTATGGGACTGTGAATTATGCGAATGCGATACTCACTAAATTAATGAGTATAAATTTTGAGGATAACTCATTTATAGTCAACCTCGCGCATGCCAAAAATCATTGGTTTGAAACAATAAAAAAAATAAAGTTGGAATTATTAAATACTAACGATGAAACTTCCGATGTTTCGACCTACAACGTCATCATAAGAGAATTAGAGTATTTAAAATTAAATTACAAAAATGAAGACTTAATCATTATTACTGATGACTTTTATTTCGAAAAGATTTCCTTATACTTTTTGAAGCTTAACTCACCTTGGTTAAAGGTATCTATCTTGACATTATCGGAGAGTGAAAATCAACAATACTTACCAGGTTATTGTATTTACTTCATAACTAAAAAAATTAAAAAACTACCAATTATAGGAAAAATTAGTACAATCTTTGTAACCAACTCAATTGATTCATTAAATCTAACGGATAAAAACAATGTCACTTATTTCGCATTCCCAAATATCTACGATGAATATGTTTTTAAAGACTCAATCTGGATTGTGCGACAAGCAATAAGAGCATGCTTAAACGCACATAAAGCATCTATAATATTACCTAGATATTGGAGTTCCATAGTAGAACCTTTTAATAATGATAATTTCTCCTTACTCAATGATAAATATTTTTCTATAGATTTTAATTCATACATTTGTTTATATAACCAAGACCAGCCACCTTCTAACAAATCGAAAAATGGCACCATAGGTAAAGTAATACACAGAAAATTATTAATTAAAGATTTATTAATGCCGCTAATCTCTAACGAAGAAATGAAATCCATGAAAGAGCGTCATTTAGAGATTAAGCGAAAGATATTAGATAGTTAACAGCAGTTAGACGTGGTCTTTCACTCAATTAGAAAAGATCTACAATAAAGGTAAGTAAGAAGTTAGCATACACGGCAGGAAAAAACGCCTTCGATGGTGTTAACTGCCACTTGCCGTGTCACAAATACCCATTAAGTGTTGGGAGCCAACGCATTGGTTGATAGTTGGGGCTTATAACTAAGTGTTGTCAATACCATAGATAATATGTACAGAGCGAATGGAGAAAAAGCGATAAAGACGTATTGCTAACTCCGCAGCCGCTAACCCTTTATAATTGGAGAAATATAATAATTTCATGATACAGCGTATTCTTATCACTTATGATTTCTTATCAACATCTACGCAAAGAGGATTAATAAATCAAGCTAATATTTTTAGTATTTTCGTAACTTTACTGAAAAAACTGAACTTGACTGTCGACAGTAAAATAAATAATTTCAGTCGAGAGGATTTCTTTTCACTTAATAAAATTAAATTAAAAAATGATCTTTATCAAGATATTTGCTTAGCAGATATTACGACCCAAGGCCGAAATTATTTGGTGGATAAAGTCAAGCAATACGATATCATTATCGGATGTGAGCTTACTTCAAATACTCGCGACATTTTATCCGATATTGACGTTATTTATATTGACATTTGGTTGTCACCCATTCGGTTTTATAAAGACGTGATGTTCGAGTTCAGCTCTAACAACATGGTGATTTTAGAAAAACTGCGAAGCTTTAAATTCGATAATAGAAAATTGTACAAGCAAGTAGACTCTTTACGTCAGCATAATCAAAATTTCTTAACTCAGTTTGTTGCAAAACCAAATAGTTGTTTGCTTGTTGGTCAAATGTTGCAAGATAAATCTGTTCTTTATAATGAACGATTTTTAAATTTTATTGATTATGAAAAAAATATAAAAAAACTTTCTCAAGATTTTGAACGAGTATACTTACTTAAGCATCCTTATTTGAATATGCAAGATTTTAAGCCTATTCAACAACAATTGGAAAAAATACAAAACGTAGTTTTCCTACAGAACATAAATACTTATCAGTTATTACTGCAGCCAGAAATAACCTGTGTAGCTGGTATTTCATCGTCGGTGATCAGTGAGTCCGAGTATTTTAACAAAAAATCAATTTTTTTTCATAAACCTGTTATAGATCCTGAATATATAAGGATATTTAAAGATTATTGCAGTACTCAGTTTTGGGCCAGCATTTTGAATGTAGGTAACAATAGTAACATTGTCTACTTTATGGAAGATAACTTCTTTAGACTGAAATATGGTATGAGCTACTCATATGAAGTTTTTATGCCTAATGATTTATCAATAAAAACCGATGTTAAAGAAAAATATGTAAGTTTGATAAACCTTTATCAATTTATTCAAGATTTAGATCGTTCGCAAGATTATATATTATATGGATTAGGTTCGGTTGGAATGCTGCTATTTCCACATATATGCGATAATCTCGTCGCTATAGTTGACAAAGTAAAAAGTGAAAAAATTAGTGAATACAAAAATATCCCGGTGATTCCAATCACTAGCATTGAGAATTTCTCTGATAGTAAAATTCTAATCTCTGCATTTCTGTATAATAATGAAATACTGTTTGATTTGCAGGATTTCTCAAACCCGATTATTATTATTGATGGTTTGTGAAGAGGCTCTAGTGTTTAATTAACAAAAAGCAAGTAACTCTAATACCCCCCCTTTATTCATTTAATTTCGTTACCTACGTCATTGAATTTCATTACTTTCTAATGTAACTTCAATAAAAAATTTAACTTAAATTTCTTTATTATTTCGTTCCATTAAATATAAAACGTCATTTACTGTTAGAATATTATGTAAAAATCTGTATCGAAGGGTTTGTACATGAAGCTAATATTTTTATATTTTCAATGAACCGATGGCTCATCGCTAAAATTCAAAAATCTTAATCCCGATAGAATAATTTAGTAAAAACAATAAATATAGGTTTTAGATATGATAGAACACAGTTTTGTAAAGTTCGTTCCAGGTGTTTATGTTGTGTACTTGTCAGTACCCAAGGTAGCTAGCAGCAGTATTAGCCATAGCCTTCTTATGGAGGTGCCATCAGTTCATAAAAATATTTGGGAACATAGTAATACAGGTAAAGCATTAACTAATCGACGAGCTGTGACGTTGCCATACCCGCGACTACCAATATTCACATTCGTACGTAATCCAATCGATAAATTTACTTCTTACTATCGTGACAAATTTGTTGGTGGTAGGAAAGACGGATTTGAACTAAGTTATCTCACGTATCTAGGATTCGATCCTTTTATGAATATGGATGAGATGGTGTCCCATATGATGACCATTCCTGTGATTGAGATGGAGCATCATGCTCAGCCTCAATATAGAATTCTAATCAAACATGGTCAACTATTGCCGGACTTCATTGGTCACTTTGAAAGAATGGATGAGTTATGGGCGCAAATTGCGCAAATGTCGTTGGTTGATCTACAACTAGGTCAGCGTCGTAATAATACATCAGAAAAAACAGTTGAACCTATTTCAGCTCAATCAATGTCGGCATTATGCCAATACTATTCAATCGACTTTGCATTATTTAATTATCCCAAACCTAATTACGGCGAACCCCATATATCCGTGCCTGAAGCTTCAGACGCATTAGATAAAAATTGTATTAATGATTTCCGACAACAAATAGAGAATAAGAATAAACGTTGGAAAACTTTTACAGAGAAACTCACTGATAGCGAGTTTAAAAATAGTTATTTAATAAAAATGAAAGACCAGTTTAATCAATATTTGTTGGCAGAGTATCAGAATATTCAAAAGCAGTGAAATTCTCACTAAATCATTTTTCATTACAACATGAAAATGATAGTGATTATCTACTTCGACTAAATATTTCGCCAAACGCTTAATTTTTCATAACGGGTTTTTATCAAACCCGTTATGATTACCGTATTTTTCGAGCAAAGATCTTTGCTTTTGGCGATTAATTTTAAGGAGTGTATGAACCAGTAACGCTCCTATGAAATTGGAATAGCTCTGCGTTACATTGAATTCAGAACAGCAGAAAAAAATACACGTTTATGGTCTCACTTGAAACCTATTACTTTACCTAATGAGCAAGAACCCCAAACCTTATGGCATGCATTGCTGGCCCAAGTACCAGTCAGTCCGAGATTTTGATAATATCATCGCGCTATATAGACTAATAGCAGTAGTATATTTCGCTTACCAGAAAAACTCTTTATGCAAAACTCTGGGAAGGTGCTTATGTTTGACTATCTTTCATCGTTGAAAAGACTTCACCGCTATGTTGCCATATCTTGTGGGGTGACGGTATTCCTGTTCGGGCTCTTTCATCAGAGTGATGATGTAACCATCTGTCTCGCTGATATTATACTGCGCTGCTCATGGCCTGTTCACGAGTAAACACAAGATTTAGCACTCCAGCTTCCCATTGTTTTAAAATCGCCATGGTTTGGTTATTACTGCATCTCGATATTTTCACACAGACTCTCTGCGAAAATTTTCTATTTTTGACTTAAACTATTTTTCGACGGGATTAAAATAAAATCTTTTTTAAAATGAGTATTTGTTAAAACAGTTCCACGTTACGAAGAATCATTCTCCATACCAATTATGACTATAGATATTTCCGTCAAACCCTTGCTTTACAAAGGATGGCACAAACGGGGCTAACTTTTCCAAATCCCCATTTGCAAAACGTAAACTATCTGGCAGTTTGATACTCTTTTTCTTGAAAATGACGCTAATATTGTAGCCGTACTGTAGAACAGCTATCTGGCTGCAATCCATTCCAGCCAACACTAGGTTATAAATTAAAGTTCCAGCATTCCATAACGTAACATGCCCCCCTACGACCTCATGTTTAAGGGGGGGAACTGTAATCGCAATGACACCATCTTCTTTCACTATATCTTTAATTTTAAGTAAGAAATTATGGGGATTTAACTGATGTTCCAATACATGAGCACACCAAACACAATCAAACTGTTCTACTATGGTAAATGTCATAAAATCTGTCTCGATAAAATTCATATTTTTAGCAAAATCATCTAAATCTAATGACGCGTGACGATTATAATCAATTGCAGTAACTTGTTTGCTGTTTTCTAATAAAACTCTACTGTGCCATCCAGGACCACACCCTACATCAATTACGCTATTGAACTCAAAGTCATCAAGCAATTTCTGCATTGCTTGACCTGAAGTAGAATATTCAAGTAAAGATATAAATTCGTCACGTAGCGGTCTAATGTGCTGCTTGAGTGTGTTTGTTGCCAACATATTTTAAACTTCCCTTGGAAGGTTATTGAAAATGGTACAGGCCAAACTTATCATTTGTTACCGTAACATTTAACTTAACGAGAACTAAAGCTTATTATTTGGTCGTTGTAATGGGACTCTGTGATTACTTATAAGAGATCTACCAATATCAGATAGAAGTATTTTTATCATGCGATGAATATTAAAGATGATAAGTACACAATATTCTGTGGAAACACGCATTATTTTTACTTTCTAAACGTTATTTTCTTAATACTGGTTTTACAGCTCTCAAAGAATCTCTTGCATAATATTATGTAAAACAAGAGTGCTTAACAAACCAATTGGAATGTTATTTTACGTTAAGCAATCCAGTATACATTGTCGAAGCTCAGCTCCCCCCCCTCCCCGACAATATTCCGGCTTATAGGGGTCAATAACATTTGAGTCCCAATCTTTACTGATCAAATGCATTTTAGCCCTAGTGGGTGCAAAGAGCGGTGTCATAAACACAGTCATGTCTGTTGATGGTAATAAACGACTGCAGTGTATAGTAGCCCCTAGGTAGGTGTGTCCCGCTAACTCCAAATCAAATAAGAGTAGCGTTTCATCGTCAAGTGCTTCGATAAGCTCAGGGTGATTATTTAGTAAAGCATAAGCATCTCCGCCGACTCCCCACAAACCGGCTCTGCCTTTAGATTTTATGGTTTCTAAAATCATTCCTGATAATGATTTGTGCTGTATCTGAGTTTCTTTAAATTGTTGACAGACAACGTTTGAAGCATTTTCTGTCACTTTTTGAGAGATGGTTTTGACCTCTGCTTTCTCTAATATGAGCAATACTCTAGGTGTCGTTCTGGTCATGATCTGTTTGCTTGCGATAATGCGAAAACCAGCTTGCTGAGCGATCATGTCTAGCGTACTAAGTGAGAAATAATGAATGTGCTGACCATGAACAACATTTGTAAAAGCTATATCTGATAAGTCAGTGTTCGGGCTGCAGTCAGGTACTTCTATAAATACTTTACCTGTGTTTGATAATTGCTTCTGAATATTTTGAAGAAAAAGTACTGGGTCAACAACATGCTCTAAAACATGCGTGCTGATCGCCAGATCAATTCCATCCGGCCAATATTGTTTGGGCATTTCATCAATTGAATTTAGATCCCAAGGAAGCGATCCAATCTTTGGATCATCAATAACAGGGTTAAAATCAACGCCCGTCATGGCCATTTTTGGCAAAACTTGCTTCTTCATTTCACTAAAAATATTGCCCGCACCGCATCCAAAATCGACAATATTGCCCCCTTCTAATAAATAGGGCTTAAAGAAGTTTATCATTTGTTGATAAGGAGAAAGTTCACTCCCTGTTGCTTCAATAAACATGGATGGCTCTCTGACATCCGAGAAGTAAAGTTTATTAAATATTTGCTCGTCATACACTGTCATCATCTGAACATGGCCACAACAATGGCACTCACCTATGGGTAGGATCAGTTCTTGACGATTTAATTCTTGTTGAGTTTTATCCCAAATACCACTCGCTAACGTATCAAGCTGACGCCAGTTTTTATCTTTGCAGACTTGGCACCTTTGCTGTTCGTAATTAGGCTCCATGAACTCACTCACTATAATTAAACTCTACAACGTTTGGCCAATACTGACTGACTTCTCGCATTTTTATTGTGGTTTCGACTAACACCGGGCAAATAAACACTTTGAATGTCTGCTTCGAAATATCGGAACTACACAGAATAGTTTGAGATAAAAACTGTTTGCCTTTATGCGCATAGTCAAACAGCACCAGAGTTCCAGCTTTAATAGCTTGTATTAGCTCAAGCGACTCATTTAGTAATTCATAAAAATCAGCTCCGAGCCCCCATATTCCTGCCATCTTATCTCGCTCAATTTGCTGCAATAATGCAAGGACAAAATGTTGTCTGCGATCTCGACAAATAGCTTGGTAATGGCGTACCGCATTTATACCATCGAATTTAGGATATTTAGTTAGGTGAGAGCTTTGCCCCGCAGGTCGTTTAAATAGCGCTTGCAATCTAGGAATGTACCCCGTGGTTACATGCTTTAATTTAATAACTTCTAATCCGGCCTGCTCTGCAGCATAAGTCAGTGAATCAGCCGTAAAATAATGGATATGCTGCAAATTCACTAGATTACTCTTACCTATTAGAGTTGAGTCATGCTGATGGGAAAAATCAGGAACCTCAATAAAAATGTTACCATCCTGACTAAGGTGTGACTTAATGTGAGTCAAAAACTCCACTGGCTCAACCACATGTTCTAACACATGCGAGGCGGTAGCTAAATCGATGCCACTTGGCCAAGAGTTGCAGGGCAAGTCGGACAAGTTATTTAGGTCATGTGACACGTAATCGGCATTTTTTAGCACAAATCTGTCGTTAAAATCGATCCCAATTAACTTACTATTTTTGTAAGACGAATTAATGACGGATAACAGCTTTCCTTCACCGCAGCCAAAATCCACAACAAGCTTTGGTGCTTTATCACTGGAAGCAAATTCAACCATATTTAGATAAGGGATATCACTACCAACAAGTGCTTCATGCCACATTACTGCCTCTTGTGCAGAATGGAAATATAAAGTGCTGAATAACTCGGCTCTATAATCGCAAGTAACCTGAACATGTCCACATTGCTGACATTCACCTAAAGGGTATCTTTTGGTGTCTCTTAATAACTCGTCGTCATTTTCTGTCCATACGCCAAATGTGATGGACGAAAATTGTATCCACTGGCCAGCTCCACATAATCTGCAAGGTACGTCGGACATATTAATTAGTGATACCACCATCTATCGTAAGAGTTTGCCCGGTAATAAATGCAGCACCATCAGATAGTAAAAATTCCACTGCTGGGGTGATATCGTCAACTGTGCCTAATCTATGCATCGGTGTTCTACGTATAATTTGCTCACGCTTTTTATCCGATAATATAGACGACATTTCTGTGTCTAAATAACCTGGAGCAATAGAATTCACGGTAATGTTTCGCCGCCCGTTTTCTCTCGCCAAAGCCCTCGTCAAGCCGTCTAACCCCGCTTTAGACGCTGAGTACGCTGCCAACCCTGTATAACCGCGAGTACCGATAATAGAGCTAATATTCACAATGCGACCGGCGCTATTCTGACGAAGAAAAACTCTTAGTATTTCCCTCGCAAGATAGAGGGCACCATTTAAATTAACTTGTAATAAGGCATCAGATTCTAGGTTAGGAAAAGTGGCTAAAACCCCTTCTTTAGCGATACCAGCATTGTTGATGACTGCCCATAAGGGGATATCTTTTGCCCACTCACATGTCGATTTAACAAACTCTGCTGTTTGTTGTGCGTCTCCAATCTGACAAGGAAACCACTTAAAACAAGAGTAAACACCTTCTAGTTCAGTCATAGCATCGGTTTTAGTGCGGCTACAAGTCGATACTCGATAGCCGTTTTGCAGCAAAGACTTAACGATCCCTAATCCTAAACCTCTGCTACCACCGCTTACGATGACATGTTTCATTAAAGGCATCTTTGTTTTTTCCCTGCCGGAGTTAAAGTCAATTGTTCACAATAGGTTACTATTCTTGGGCGAGCCTCAGCCGCAAGCTGTTGGCAAAAAAAGTTAATAGCTTGTTTGGCTAATTCAGTTTCTACACTACAAATTTCAGCACAGACTAACGCTCCTGTAATGGGGTTAGCTTTTACAAAAACTCTTGCATCTCTCACATGCTCAAGCTGAATGAGCTGTCGCTCAATATCTTCTAAGTTAACTTTGGCCCCACCTACATTGACAACATTGTCTCTTCTACCAGTAAATAGCACTCTGTCTTCTGTCACTGCAACACAATCCCCTGTGTCAATCTGGCAAGTATCCTTTACCAAAATAAGGGTGTCTTTAATTTGGATATGCCAACCGTTAAAGGACGCTTGTAACCATTTTTTAGGGAAGCCGGCGAGATCATCTTTCACCGAAAAAATAACCCCTGATTCCGTTGTAGCGTAAATATGTCGCAGGGCTGCGTCAGGAAAGCTCGACTTAACAGCATCAAGGGTTCCTTGGTCGGCAATTTCACCACCAAGGCTGATTAAATGAACAATAGGTTTAGTTTTTTGCCAACACAATAATAAAGCTCGTATAAAAGAAGGCGTAGCACTTAGGGCGTTGACTTGATGTTCAATCGCCAACTGAGCTTTTTGCCTAACATTTGCGTCTACATCTGCTACTAAGACATCATTTGCTACTATCACTTGCAGAATAACCTGTAAGCCCGCATAACTCATTGGGTGATAACATAACAACCAGCAACTAGCTGCCTCGCTCTTTCTTTTGTTGTTTGGCATTAAATCATGCAAAAAGTGAAATACTAATTTTGCTGGGCCCGTGGTTCCTGAGGTGAACAAACCAATACAAAACTCTTTGGGTAGCTTATCAAAGTTAACACCTTGATTGCTGCGATTAAATATCACAGGGATATTTGCCGAGATCCCATCAATTATTGCTTGAAGCATCTGTACAACGAGATTCTGTTGGGAATTATGACGTGTACCAGATAACTCAATATATTCCATTAAACTGGGTGCTTTCGAGTAAGAAAAGTCTTTGGCTTCATAGCTTTCCCCATGCTCTATAAGCTTGAAAGAACCACTTTGCAAAAACACTACTTTTCAATACTCTCGTAAAGTTCAACTAGCTGGCCAACATTATAAAACGTTTTAAATCCAGTTCTGAAAGGATCTAATCCAGTATGCATTTCAAGACTCACAATTAAGGTCGCAAGATCTAAAGAATCCATAGGTAAGTCCGTTAAAAACTCTGTTTCCAGTGTGATGTCAGCAACTTTCTCGCCCTTTTGTAAAAGGATCTGCTTTGTTTCGTCTACGATGAACTGCAATATATTACTCATGCTTTGTCCCAGTCATTGTATGCAGCTTTTATGATGTCTAAGCTAAAATGCTGCTTTTGTTTTTTCCAATCTTCTTTGAGCTGCTCAAAAATATGCACATCAAGAAGCTCATTATTTTTACTAATATGTTGCTTTAAATAACCAACATATCGTGTTTTATGGATTAACTGTAATTTGACAACTTTCTCATTTGCATCAAGGACATAGTTAACAATTTTCTTCAGTTTCAACTGATAAAACACATAGTTGCAGATATAGGTATGCAAAGTTATTGCGTATTTTAATCTAGCCTCACGAGTATAAATATACGAGCCAGTACTGCACCTTTGATGTTGATAATCAATATCATCGAAACATAAAAAACCCACAGGTTCTTTATCATCCAAGATCATGTATGCGCGGTAATCCTCTCGCCCCTGCAATGATTCTATCCATGTTATCTGCTTTGCTATAGTTGGATCGACTAAATCCGTATACATACCTTTTGTGATTTCTGGTGAAGTACGCCACTCAAGCAACAAAGGCGCATCATCCACATCAACTCGTTTAAAATATAACGCCATAATTTACACTTAATTGGCCAGGTAGCCGCCTTCCACTGGTAGGGTAACTGAATTGATCCACTTCGCTGCATCACTGAGTAAAAATGCTACAGCATTGGCGACATCTTTTGGCTCTCCAATCCCCATAGGATGTTGATTCAACATATGTTGATACTGTGCATCGGTCATACTTTGTTTAGTGCGAACTGCCATATCGGTTTCAACTAGCGCTGGAGCCACACAATTGACCCGAATGTTATCTCTCAATAGCTCCATTGACAGACCTCTTGTTAAAGACATAAGGCCAGCCTTACTGGCTCCGTAAACAGTGTTACCTGTTTGGCCAATTAAGCCTGCTATCGATGCAACAAACACGATAGAGCCTTGTTTACTTCTATCTCGTTTAATCCTAAAGCCTTGGCTAATAGCCATCGCACTGGCAAGATTCACATGCATAGTGTCATCAAAAAACGCTTGATCAAACATACGTATAGGTTTGGTAATTTGTAACCCCGCGCAATGCACAAAGTTATCAAGGTAACCGTGCTCTTTAGTAACTGTTTTGACCCAATCACATAAGCCATTTGTATCCGCCATATCAAAAGGAGCGAGCACATGTCCATTGCCTTCAAGCAACGACATAGTTGACTTTAATGAATCAAGATTACGACCATTTAATACTAATTTGGCACCAAGCTCAGACAGCAGAATAGAACAAGCACGGCCAATTCCAGAGGATGCCCCCGTTACAAGTACTCGTTTACCACTAAAATCTAACGGGTTTTTAATCATTATTTTTCAGTCATCTAAAATTAAGCCGCTAAGTGCTCTTCAACCAATGCGACCAAATCGGCTACAGACTTAATTTCTTCAAGCTGACTTCCTTCGATAATAATATCAAAGTTTTCATCGGCCATCGCAATCACGCTAAGAAAGGCTAAAGAGTCCCATTGCTCTATCTCCATCAATACTTCATCACCTTTTAAGGTGTTTTCATCTAACTCTAAAATTTCTTCTAAACTATTTAAAAACTCTTGTTTGTTCATAATTCCATATCTCTTATCAGTGCGTGAAAAACTTCACTTTATTCTACAGTTTATCGGCCTAATGAATGAAATCTTCAGCTTAATGTGCAGTACGTTGTTGCACCTCTTTATTAATATTGGCCAATTGTTCATCTTGCAGCAATAGCTGACAAATATCATTTGGGCTGGCTAGTAACCAATTACTTCCTAATTGCCGCAAAACTTCTTCGACTAAACGCATATCGTTGAGCTCATCAACACAGAGCCTGAATTGTCTCCATAGTGGATCACCCGTGGTAAGAGGAACCACCACAGTGGCGCTTTGTGTATACAAGTATAGGGTCACATGCTCTCTGTGAGCTTGAGTCATTCCATTATGATAAGCATCTTCAAGCATAGCCATGGTAAAGACTTCACAATCAAACCCTCTCGGGAAAAAATCTAAGCTAACATGTGTATATTGGCCCTTAACGCCTTGTTTATGAAGAGAAATAGCATCATCAATAAGCTCACCACTAATCAGTGGACAATCGCCAGTTAAACGCACAATGATGTCATCTGGTTGTGCTCCGACATCTAAGGCTGCGAAATAAAATCGTCCTAAGACATCCTGCTCGTCTCCACAAAAATACGCTTGTTGATGGTTTTTACAGTATTCCACTATGGGCTTATCAATATCATGAACTGTCGTAGCAACTATATGCATGTCAATCAACTTAGCTTGTTTGACTCTTGATAGGTGATATTCGAGCATCGGTTTGCCATGAATTAGTTGCAGCACTTTACCAGGTAAGCGGCTAGACCCCATTCGGGCTTGTGTGATACAGATAACCTTCATTTCACACTTGGTTTTATAAGGGGGACCGTGATAAGTGGTTTCGTCAAAAAACACTCTGACATAGGCTCGCCAAAGGCAATATCTTGGCTAGCTTGTTGTCCAATAACTTGTTCTAAATACCGTGTATGTAACCCCAATGCAGGACGTACCGAGCGAACATTTTCCTTCGTAAAGCATTCACCTTTTTTAATAGCACGGGTCACGTAGAGAGATCGTCGAAAATCTCGCCCGCCCGCCTCACTTGGTTTAATCTCATAACCAACTGCACCAAGGGCTTTGTGTACTCTGGTTGTATCAAGCTTTAATTGTCTAAATGCCTCTGGTTCTAGAGAAAATGCCGCGTCGACAGAACCATCATTTTTATCCAAAGTGAAGTGCTTTTCAATCACACTTGCCCCTAATGCTATAGCCGTGGTTGATGCTGTACTATCAATCGTATGATCACTCAAACCGATGGGGAAATCAAAACGATTGCAGAGGTCGGCAACAGTACGTAAGTTGCAATCTTCAATAGGAGTCGGGTAGCCACTTATGCAGTGTAATAAGGCTAGCTGTGTGCCACCAGATTCAGCAACCGTACTTACCGCTTCATAAATTTCTTCTAACGTGGCAAGACCTGTCGACATAATAATAGGCTTGTTGGTTTTAACCGCAGCGGCAATCAAGCCAAGATCATTTATTTCAAACGAAGCAATCTTGTATGCCGGACAGTCCAATGACTCTAATAATTCAATAGCAGTTAAATCGAACGGCGATGAAAACAAGGTGATATTGCGTTTTCTAGCACGCTCAAATAACGCTTTATGCCAGTTCCAGGGAGTATGAGCTTCTTGATATAAATCATATAAGGTTCGCCCCGCCCATAAGCCTCCTTCAATTTTAAATTCAGGAGCATCATGGTTCAAGGTGATAGTGTCAGCACTGTATGTTTGAATTTTAATGGCATCAACACCCGTTGCTGCCGCTGAATCAATCATCGCTAACGCTTTTTCTAGGCTGCCTTTGTGATTTCCCGACAATTCTGCAATAACATAGGGTTCTGTATTAAGACCAATTTCGCGGTTAGCTATACTTATTGACGTAGAAAACATATCAATTATCTTCATTTATTTGGTTAGTATTTTGGCTGACATCCCGTTTCCACGCATTTTGAAAATGTAATATTCGATCTTCACATTTCCCCAATAAACCGGGGGTATTCACACTTAACATGTTTTTTTGACATGACTCAGCAATCAGTCGGTCTTCTTCTAAAATGGTATGATTGAATTCGTTGAAATTTGTCATTATCGCCGATTTAACCGCTTCGCTGGTTTCTTTGCCATCTACTCTTGCTACCATTTTCAAATCGAAATTTAATCTCGAGCGAGTCGCATCAATAGGTTCATAAGTTTGTAAAGACATCAAAGTTCCATTCGTCAATCCTATTGCTAGATTAGGGTAAATAAAGAAATGATTATATTCGGTATAATTTTGATTTTGTTCAATTTTCAGATGTTTCCTGGCACCTTGCCACCATTTTTTTGGCGCGTCTTGCAATGGGGTATTCCCCGTAGAGTGTCCATTGAAAAATTGAATTTCGCATTCCGCTTTGGCAAATTTAGCAAAGGTTTCGGGATGAACACCTGCTACATGATAAACTTCCAGTACCGTCTCGCAGGCAATTTTCCAGTTTGTGTGCCATTCATAACTCCCTTTGCCAACAGAGTCACAAAAACTAGTAGACAGCTCCTGTAAGATAGGAAAATATGGACCTAAAAACGCCCTTAGAGTGAGTTTATTTTTACACACCCTAACAAATATGAAATTCCCACATAATTCTAACTCAAACCGGCGTAAAGATAAGGCTCGCTTGTCTTCTTGGGTTAATCCAAAGTCAGTATTGTTTTGAGGCACACCAGCTAAAGCGCCATCCTGTTTATAACTCCAACAATGATAGGGACAACGCAGAGATCGATTGCCTTGAGGACCAGTTTGTAATTGCGCGCGACGATGGCTACATACATTTAGCAAAGCACTCAGTTGCCCTTTGAAATTTTGTACAACTACTGGAGTCTTACCAATTGTTAGGGTGATAAAATCATTATCGTTAGCTAACTGTTCTACAAATCCTGCAAAAATCCAATTGTTTTCAAAAACCTCAACGAGCTCTGAGTCAAAGGTTGATTGTTCATAATACGCAGTGGGTTGAAGTGACGGGGTGGCAATCATTTGTTCACCTATCTTTTATCTAGGCAATAAGCCAATTTATCTATTATTCTTTGACAGCCATGGGTGTCAACCAATTGGCGAGCCGTGTTGCTCATGTGCTCTCTACCGCAATTATCACGCCATAGTGCCGCTGTCATGCTAGTTATCTTATTAAGTAATTGACTATTAAACTGTGCAAAATGGGGTTCCGAAGGTTTTTGCCAATCTCTGACATCAAGAGCACGATACCAAGGTTTACGTGTCATCGGATGTAATGCAGATTTCTGATTTTCAGCTATCACTAAAGCAAGAGTAGGCACCCCTAGTGAAGCGAGTTCACCTAATGTCCCTCCCGCTGCTGAAATAGCCAACCCTGCTTGCATCATATGCTGAGCAACAGAATCAGGGTTTAACACAACTGAAAACCTTTCGTTATGCACCTGTAGTTGCATCAGTGCTTTATGATCACGGTGTTTTTCGCCTACCAACAATTCGATATTGCAGTCTAAGTTCAAATTAACTAAAGATTGACATAATGGCAGAGCTATAGACATTGGGTCGGTGCCGCCAAGCGTAACCAGTATATTCGGCCTAGCTTGTAAGGGAACGAATGCACATGAGGTAAAGTCTTTACGTAAATAACTATACTTGGGTCCTAGACAAAACTCGGCATTAGGCGCACGTATTTTATATTCAACCAAATTTGTGTCCGCAGCGGGGTTGATAACAAAGTCGGCCAATAATGCTTCTGAATTGAGATTATCGTCGAGAGCGACTATGTATACATTGGCATCTTGTAAACCTGTCCATTCAGCTTTACTTAGATGGTAGTCATCAACCACCACTATGCTAATACTCAGTTTGGTAACATCACTGATGGTGAATGGAGTGTTAACTTTTTTGCTGGCAAACCCTTCACTTTCAAGTTTAGTCAGTAAGTATTGCGAGCAAGTTTTATAAATAAATAAGACATCAAACTGATCACATGCAACTTGAGCCAAAGCAAACAGACGCATTATATGCCCTGCCCCAACGTTGTGACTACTATTCCCATAAAAAGCGATACGAGGTTTAGCCAGCAAGAAAACCGCCGTCCACCGGCAACGTCACACCGGTTGTTTTAGCACTTAATGTGCTTAATAAGAAACACACGCTATTAGCGACATCTTTTGGGGTGCTCAAACCGAGAGGATGTGATGATATCAACAACTTAGTTTGAGCTTCACCTAAGGTTTTAAATTGTATTTCAGCCTTAGCGCCATCGACCACAGCTGGAGCCACGCAATTTACTCGAATTGATTTATTCGCTAATTCTAGAGCCGCAGACTGAACCATAGAAGACAAAGCTGCTTTTGAAGCAGCATACAATGTTCTGGCCTTCAAACCACGCAATCCGGCAGCCGATCCAATCATTACAAAACTAGCATTTGGGTTAAAGTGTTTAGCTTTCGAAAAGGCAGAGACCAACATCACTGCCGCAGAAAAATTCACATCAAAATATTGACTAATTTGTTTAGCGGTTATTCCGCGTAATGGGCTATAGCCCTGAAAACTAGCACTATGCACTAATCCATCGATAGCACCATAATCATCAACAAGTAATTTGGCCCATGCAGCAATCGAATCTAGCTGGCTTAGGTCAAATACACTGATTTTGTGATGTTTATTTTTCAACAAGCTCAATGTGGTTTCAAGTGCTTCAGCTCGACGCCCTACCAAAATCAACCGCGCCCCTTTTTCATCCAAAGACTGACAAATTGCCAAACCAATATCAGAATCAACAGCTGCTCCTGTTACAATATATAGTTTGTTTGCAAAATTCATAAAGATTAAACTTGCTCCAAAGATAAAGGCTCAAAATCATCTGGTATCTCAATCAATTCAGGGGCTACTGAAGGTAACATATCGGTGACAATACAGCCCCAAGACCACCCCACACCAAAACCACCTAGCATGACTTTTTTACTCTCATTATCTTCAAAGTAAGAGGAAAGTTTATGGCATATTGCTAGCGGTACGGAAGCACTTGAAGTATTTCCAAAATCTTGCATATCAATGAGATATTTATGTTCTGGTATTTTTGCTTTTTTACGTAAATGTTCCAGTATGAATTTATTCGCTTGATGCATTATAACCATATCTATGTCGTCAGCATGAATATTCGCTAACGCAAGAGTGTCTTTAATCAGTTTCGGAACAACTTTAAGCGTAAATGAAAATACTGCTGCACCATTTAAATGCAAACGGGAATCTTTAAAGAGTTTCGCTTCCTCTTCCCCACTTCTCGGAGCGGATTCAGGTATAGTTGGGTGACGCCTCCCCCCAGCCTTAACCGCAATATGCTGTCCTCCTTTGCCATCGGTTCCAAATACAGCGTATGAATCTGGCCAGCTTTCATCAAACTCCAAGGCTGTGGCTACACCTGCATCACCAAATAAAGGTAAAGTTCCGCGGTCATTAGGAAGTAAATGGCGACTAGACGTATCCCCACATAACACTAGTGCTCGCGTGCCATTCGAACCATTCAGTAACTGGCTCGCAATCCAAGTGCCATACACAAACCCAGAACAACCTAAACTCACATCTAAGCAAGCTGCAGAGCTTGGTAAGCCCAACCTACTTTGCATTAAACATGCAGAAGCTGGAAGTGCATAATCCGAATCTTGTGATACATAGATCAAGATATCAACAGATGCAGGATCCCATTCAAGCCGTTGTAAAAGAGTCTCAGCTGCCGCGATGCACATATCTGAAGCACAAAGGTGCTTTGGCAAAATGCGTCGACTATGGATACCTGTACTTCCATAAATTTTATCAGCTTCTTCTTGAGTAAACAGTTCAGGGGTTTCTACATAGGAGTGCCGATGGGGAGGAACAGCAGCCTGCATACCCGCAATTTTTACTGACTTGATAACAGCTTCCATGGATAACCTTATTGAAATCTAGGAATTAAATTGGTTTCCACTATATCATTGAAAAATATGGCTTAAAAGTGTCATGATGTACAGAAGGATATTAATTATAGATTTTCCAAAGCTCATAAAATTTATAATTAAAAAACCTTACGTCTTAAATGAATAAACCTTAACATTTCACATATGCGAGTTCATTTATACGCACTTCAAATATGCAATTCAATCAGGAGCAACCAATGACCATTAGTACTGTTAAAGGGGTAACCATCTCTGGCATCGTATCGGTTTTACCTGCTATTGAAAAAGTAAATATAGATGAATCTTCAAAGGAGAAAAAGCAAGAGTTAGAACGAGTCGTTGCTTCAACAGGAATCAAAGCAAGACGAGTAGTCGATCCTAAACAGACTGCGCTAGATCTCGCCTATATAGCCTGCAAAAACTTAATTAATTCAATGGATTGGCAAGACGAAGATATATCATTGATTATTTTTGTCACACAAACTCCTGATTATCCATTACCAGGCAACGCTGTGCAGCTCCAATATAAATTAGGATTACAGAAAGGTATCTTAGCTTTTGATATTAATTTAGGCTGCTCAGGATTTGTATACGGTTTATGGCAAATATCTCAACTTTTAAATGGATTACCTGGCAACAAAGCACTGCTAGTAGTAGGTGATACTACTAGCAGGCAATATAGTGAATCCAATCGCACTGTATCTTCATTATTTGGTGATGCTGTTAGTGCAATAGCAATAGAAAAACGAGCCGATAGTGAAGATATGGTTTTTTCATTAGGTACTGACGGTTCAGGAGCCCCCTATCTTATTCAGCCCAATGGTGGTGCTAAGAACCCACATAACTCGCCAGAGCTTTTTATGGATGGAATGCAAGTATTTGTATTTACTCTAAGAGAAATTCCCGCCTCTATTGAGGCATGTATAGAGAAAAAAGGGTGGAAGGCTTGCGACATTGACTATTGCGTTATGCACCAAGCAAATGAAATGATGTTAAAACGTTTAGGTCAAAAATTGGGGCTGGATGAAAAGCAAGTCATCATATCAATGAAAGAAGTGGGAAACACAAGCTCAGCTTCAATTCCTTTAGCCCTATGTATGAGTTTATCTGCGCAATTAATCGAACACAGTAACAAATTAGTATTTTCAGGTTTTGGTGTCGGTTGGTCTTGGGGGAGTGTTGCTCTAATATTAGAAAAACTCAGCGTATGCCAATTAATCGATTTAGCTGACTAGTATACTATTTGTATCAATTTAGTTACCAATAAAAGCTACTATTTTGATTTCTAATAGATTTTTCAATTTATTATGCCGTTATATTAACTTTTGGTGAGGCTATATCTCACACTTTTGCCGATACAAATATAATCCATTCGATTGCTCTTGCGCAAAATGTTCAAAAATAGAATGAATACTTTCAGTTAAATTTTCTGGCTTATCGCAATTACATGTCTGTGAATCGTTTAACTGTTGCGAACGGTAACTAGCATGTTGTGGACAAGAAGATACGGGTTCGGTAGCAAAATCTGGCATTAATGTGGCTGGCTCACAGGCTCCGCTAATTAATAACACTGGGCATTCAACAGCTTGTGCAAACCACCTGTTTCCACTGGCTTTACACACAACTAAATCACTGGCGGCCATTACTCTTAATAAGCTATTTAGGCTGCCTTCACATTCATCTTCTAACCAGATTTGATACCCTTGTTGTTCAAGACATCTTTTTAATTTGTCGGTATCAGGATATACATAACCGTCTTGGGATGAATCTAAGCACAAACCAATGATTTTAGTGGACTTAGCTTTTTTTAATAAGCGCTTATCAGCCACAACACAAATAGATTGATCTAACTGTTTAATATCAAATGCACAACATTGTGTAAGGTAAAATTCAGGATAACCACCATCAGGCACAACTGATGATTGCCACCAAGGAGTCATCCATTTATACATGCCTAAAAATGTGCTGTCTAAATATGAAGAAGCTAGATTGACATAATCAGCATCCAAACTTTGCGCTTGCACTCTAGTAATTAACTTTTGAATCGACATATTCAAAAAATTTCCGATGACGGGTTCACCGGCATCTTGCAAAAACCTAGCAAGAAAGCATGGCATAAAAGCAGTATCTAAATTTACGATTTGAGAATATTCATCGATAATTATATCTTCCGCAAGGCCTAGAAAAGATTCCATAGCTTGAAAAAAATCATCTGCCCATTGGTTGGCTTCTACCTTATGTACTACCACCGAAGGTTCTGCTTTACGGATCACTTCAGCTATATCACCAAAAGTCAAAAAATGGATCTCTTTATCTGCCAGTTTTTTCTGAAAAAAACGAATGGTAGGCAATCCGATGGCACACACATCTGCCGACGTCAGCATGCGAATAACTAAAACTTTTTGCTTAGAATTAGCTTTTTTTCAATGGGGCTATTCATCGTTAACTCTTACAACCCTGAGGTTAGGAATTCCGCCTGTAAAAAACGCTGTAACTTAAATACAGCAGACATATTCAGGATTGAATATGCGATTAAAGCTCTTCAAACAAACAATTTAGTACTTTTATCTGGAATACGTTACTGCCGCCAGAGACCGAAATAATCGCGATGTTCATTGTAATACTTCATGCAATACATCTATCACGGTATTTTGTTGCGTATCAGTCAAGCTGGGAAAAAGTGGTAATGTTAAAGCGTGATGATAAAAATTCTCAGATACCGGAAAATCACCAATTTTAAAACCAAGTTGTTGATAATAGGGGTGCAGGTGAATAGGAATATAATGCACGTTAACACCAACACCTCTAGCATGCAGTTGGGCAAAAACTGCCTTGCGGTCGTGTTGAGTTAGTTCAATCATATATAAATGCCATGCACTATTTGAATAACCAGTAATAACAGGTAACTTTAAAGGTAAATCAGCTAACCTTTTTTGATAATTTTGCGCTAGCTCTGTTCGTCTTTTAATAAAACTATCTAACTTGCTTAACTGTGATAGACCAAGGGCTGCGTGTAAGTCACTCAGACGATAATTGTAACCCAGTGCTATTTGTTGGTAATACCAAGGACCGTGGCTGTCTGTTTCCATTTGCTCAGCATCACGAGTCACACCATGTTTGGCAAACAGTTTTATCTTATCGTCATAAACCTTGACGTTAGTGAGTACAGCCCCCCCTTCCGCACTGGTTATTGACTTAACGGGATGAAAGCTCAGTACAGACATGTCTGAATATTGGCAACATCCTATTTTTTGTCCCTGATAACTACCACCTAATGCATGGGCGGCATCTTCAATTAGCACTACACCATATCTTTGAGTGAGTTTTTGGATAACTTGCATATCGCAACTAAGACCAGAAAAGTGCACAACTATCAATGCTTTAGGTAAGGATTTCGATTGTTCTGCTTGAACAAATTTGTATATTAAGGCGTCGATATCTATATTATGCGTAGCAACATCAATATCCACAAAATCAACATTTGCACCGCAATACCGCGCGCAATTGGCAGATGCCACAAATGAATTCGGCACAGTCCATACTGTATCGCCTTGTCCTATATCTGCGGCTAAACAAGCAACATGCAAGCCTGATGTGCCACTGTTAACTGCAGTGGCATATTGACAGCCAGTATAATCACACAAGGCTTGCTCAAATTGTGGAACAGTTGAGCCTTGGGTCAGAAACTGGTTGCGTAAAACATCAACCACTGCATCGATGTCTTGTTCGTCGACCAGATGTTTACCATAAGGGATCATGTAACAACGGACCTATAAAAGAGTTTCGTTATCGAGCGTTTTTAACTCTTGCACACTCAAAAAATGTGGATTAGTACCGGAATGATATTCAAATTTATCAGCAACAGGTTTACCTATTTCATCTAATTTATTCTTTGCATAATTAACGGTTTTATCAAAAAATGTAATGGCTGGGGTGATCACATAATGGTCTTGAAATTCCAGAGAGTGATGTGCCATTTCCTCAGGCACCATAACTTCATGAAGTTTTTCACCAGGACGTATGCCCACTACGTCATACTCTCGCGTTCCACTTATGGATTCAACTAAGTCAAGGATCCTAATAGACGGGATTTTAGGAACAAATATTTCACCTCCCTGCATTCGTTGAAAGTTTTTAACAACAAATTCAACACCTTCATCAAGCGTTATCCAAAACCGTGTCATTTCTGCGTGAGTAACCGGGAGCTTAAGTTTTCCTTGATCAAGTAAAGAACGATAAAAAGGCACCACTGAGCCACGAGACCCCACGACGTTACCGTAACGTACGACTGAAAAGCGCGGTCCCGTTGCGCCTGAAATATTATTCGCGGCGACAAATAATTTATCCGATGCCAGCTTTGTTGCCCCATAAAGATTGACTGGATTCGCTGCTTTGTCAGTAGAAAGTGCTATAACGCGACTGACATTTGTCGCAATTGCGGCATCAATGACATTCTGCGCGCCATAGATATTCGTTTTAATGCACTCATTCGGATTGTACTCAGCGGCAGGCACCTGTTTAAGAGCAGCAGCATGCACGACGTAATCGACATCACGCATTGCAGATATCATACGGTCCTTATCACGCACATCGCCAATAAAATAACGCATACATTTTTCATCAAAGACTTGCTGCATCTCGAACTGCTTAAGTTCATCTCGAGAATAAATAATGATTTTTCTAGGGTTATAGTTTTTGAGGATATAAGAAACAAAACGATTACCAAACGAGCCTGTACCACCAGTAATTAAAATCGATTTATTGTTAAACATTTTGTTATTCCATCACTGTGATTGCAGGCTCATATTGATACTATTCTAGTGTATATCGCTATGAATAATATAGACTTTTAAGAAAATTTAATTATTCATACATAACTTAAGATTACCACGTGGATATGCCTTTACGGTTAAATATATTTTTTAACCGCTTTACGACCGCGAACTAAACCACTTAATTGTTTTAAAGATGCCTTAAACATTTGCTCTGCGTAGCCAACTAATGCGTTATTGACTTCAATTTCAGCCTTACAGAACAGCGGTTTACGAACGTCATCAAGTGTTAAAATATAGGTATTAATACAGTCATCTCTACGAACAGACAGTGTATATAAGGACTTTTCATCAGGATCTGCTGATGCTAAAAGATCAGTCAGCTCCTGATTGATGGTTTCAAGCTCAGGCGGGGAATACTTGTGTGTTAACGTAATTTTTTTCAAACTGCTGCTTGACGTTTTTGCCGTTGCGCTTCGTAAGCTTCTAATTTTGCAGCTTCAGGTATTTGCGACCAGGCCGTTTTAATCGGTAACATTAAATTAATCACTTCATCCATAATCGACACACTATTTTGAACGGTCGCATCAGTTAACCTTTGCACCATGTAATCATAAAGAGCAAAAAGATTGTCTGCCACTTCTGCATTATTGGTTAAATCGAGCGTATCCCGTAAGTTTATTAATATAGCGGTACATCGGCCGATATGTTGCCCTTTTTCGGCAAACTCTTTCCGCTCAATGCAACCTTTTGCATAGGCCATTCTATCGAGTGCACCTTGCATCAACATTAGGGTTAATTTATGAGGGTCGGCTTGTGCAACTTCTTGCTTCAAGTTACCTTTTTTATATGCATTGATGCCTTTTAAAGCCATCTAAATTCTCCCATTACTGCTTTAAATTGAACCTAATGATGCCAATAGCGCTGACCCAGTTTGATTTAGTTTTGTTACTGTTTGGTCAAGATTGAGGTACTTGTCACGCAGTATTTGCTCACTAGATGCCAATCTTAACTCAAATTGTATTCTTTCGTCTGAAAGTTGATCCTTTTGATCTTTTACCGAGCGTTCTCTGGAGGTTAGTAATCCACTAGCTTTCGTATATTGCTCAACATATTCTTCAAGCCGAACCGCTACACCTTGTTCACTATCCGTAAATAACGCAGCGATATCGTCAAAATTATCCTCAAGCGCCTCTTTTAAACGATCTTCACCGCTTCCAAAACCATATTTATTTGAAGAACCAATTTCTAGCTCGCCATCTTCATTAAACTCAATGCCTAATTGAAATAAAGTACCTAAACCAGAAGATGATACTTTTGAACCAATAATATTAGATAAACCATTTTGGATCCCACGTAGCATGGCGTCACCAGCAAGCGTCCCATCGTCCTCTAGATCAGATAAACCATACTTAGTTAGGTTAGTGATTTCAGTATTTAACGCGTTAAAGTTTTCAACGAACGCTCTAATTTTTTCTTCGACAGCCTCAGTATCAAAGCCTATTTTCAAAGACGAGGTTAGAGGCGTAACACCGTCATCTCCAAGTTCAGACAATTGAGATACGGAAAATGACACATTCTCAATTACGTTTTCAAACTCTGTACTACTACTTTCAACCGCAATGCCATCAATTGTGGCTTTGGAATTTTGAGCATTTAAAACCGGCGATAAGTAGTTTACTGTTTCTGTTGAGTTAGTCGTTGCAAGTCGATTAAGGTCCGCGAGATCATTATCATTTACAATAACCAGGTCATTCCCTTCACCTTCAACTGAAGATGTAAATACTAACTTCGCACCACCTGATTCAGTACCCGTGTCAATAATGCTAGAACGAACCCCAAAATTGTCATCGGAATTATTGATAGCGCTACTTAACTGTTGTAACGTCATTCCTGCCGTCACATCAATTGAAAAGCTATCACTGGTTGCGCCAATCTTAAATGTCAAACTGCCAGATGCGGGATCGGTCGGTAATGTTTGAGTGTAAACGGAGTCACTGGTGCTCGCGAAGCCGCCGTCCTCGGCGTTATCAGTTTCTATACGACTCCCACTGGCTAATTGGGTAACCGCTATTGCATAAGTCGCTTCTACAGCACTATTTGATGCTTCAGCGGTAAAAGGTTCGACATCTTCACTTGGATTTTTAACGGTAGGCTCACGGCCTTTTAGATCTGCGTCACTGCTCAGTTCTTCTACACTATCCAAAAAATCTTTCATTTTAGATTTAAGTGAGCCAATACTGGATATTTCAGCGTCGTAAGACTCTTCTTGCGTATCTAATCGTTCCTGTTTAGGCGCCCGCTCTGCTTCCAAAAGCTGACTAACCAGAGCCTCAAGATCTAAACCTGAACCTACTCCAAGCGATTGAATTGACATAGCCACCTCATAAAATTTATATCTTAAGCCTGTTTATTAACGAACATTCCAACGGCCGAACTAACGTCTGTTTGTAATTCTTTAATCCGTTTTGAAAAATTAAGAACTTCTTCCGTCGGTATCTGCCTGATTACATCGCCGCTTTGTGAATCAGTGACTTTAACAACCTGCCTACCGCTACCTTCGTCAACAGAAAAATTCAGTTGGCGGTTTTTAGTCTGAACAAATTCATTTACATCAGCGATCGCACTATCAATCACTTTATCCGAAAGCTCGAAATCGATCTGCTCTTGAATATCTTTATCGGCTAAAAGAGCAATGTCTTTAACTTCTTCGACAGATTGCTTTTTAAACAGATTTAGATCTTCTTTTGCCTCATTATTTAACTGCTTCAAGTCAGAATTTATAGCAAAATTTTGGCCAACTTGTGATATTCCAATATCCATAACTCACCTCGTAAACAATGCAGAAAACAAAGATGCATCAACATCAAATATCCCCTGTCTTTATGTTACTAATAACGGATTACTAATCGTAAGTATAATCCACTTTTCAGTATCGTAAACTAAACTAATTTAGCGTATAAACTCTACGTCGTTTGTGCAGCTTAAATTCACAATATCCTTTCCCTTTCGGTAATTTAAAAAGCACAGAATACAATTCGCCTTAACTATAAGTATCGGCCATATCTCTAGTATCTTTAGCATTTAATCGAAAAATAATCATTGGAAAAAAAATAATACTGCGAGTAGTAAATTCTCTGTGGATGAACAGCTATTTATTAGACACCTGCTAGTTAAATAAGCAACCTAAATGCAATGATCGCGTATGAGCTGCAAATGCCGACTCGAAGCATAGAAATCTAATCGTTCTGGACGCGTAGGTAATAGCTCTGTTTTATAGAATTAGAAAAATAAGGTCGCGGGCCAGTCATGCCAAGATAAATAGTACACGAGGGATGGATGACGTTTAAGCATGAAGATGTGTGGACTTGAAAGCAGTATCAGTTACGAGGTAATTTTCGCCATAGTGAGGTTGTAGAAAGTTGTTTGCTTATTGAAACGAAAATAAATACACGTATAAATTATTAGCGGTTATTCCATCTTCGCAAGAAAGATAGGAGCCATTAACAATCTATCCATCTTATTTTAAAAGTAAAAAACTAAATGAAAAAAGCCGAAGGATAATCTTCGGCTTAAACTGACGAGAGAGTGAGTAGACTCTCAACTGATTGGATCTTCTCAACCTGGCGTTTTATCTCCTGGTTTCAAAGCCCTAACAGAAGGGTCTAGAAACCTAGTTTAACTATTCAATTAACCAAGTAGAGATAGAGCGGCCTGAGGACGCTGATTTGCCTGACTCAATACCGTTAAGCTCGCTTGTTGAATAATCTGATTACGAGTCAATTCAGCTGTTTCGGTCGCAAAATCTGTGTCACGTATTTGTGAACGTGCAGCTGATACGTTTTCAGAGATATTCGACAAGTTACGGATTGTCGATTGGAACCGATTCTGTAAGGCACCTAAATCTGCACGTACTGCCCCTATACTGGAAATCGCATCAGTAATAGTGGTTAACGCTCCTGATGCACCATCTATATTCGCTACAGTAAGAGTATCTAGACCTAACGAAGAAGCAGCAAAACCACCTGTACCTATTGTGGACAAGTTAACAGAGATGTTTTGTCCGCCGTTTGCACCGACTAGGAAACTAGCTGAAAACGTACCATCTAACAGGGTTGCATCACCAAACTGTGAATCTGTTGCAATACGGCTTATTTCTGTGACCAGCGCCTTAACTTCTTTTTGTAGAGCGGATCTGTCAGCCGAAGAGTTGATACCGTTTTGTGATTGAACGGCTAATGTACGAATACGTTGTAATGAAGACGTAACTTCACCCAACGCCCCTTCAGCAGTTTGCACAAGCGATATTGCATCATTTGCGTTTCTAGCAGCTTGATCTAAACCCTGAATCTGGGTAGTTAAACGTTCAGAAATTTGAAGACCTGCTGCATCATCAGCAGCTCGGTTTATTCTAAAACCTGACGAAAGACGCTCAAACGAAGTGTTCAAACTAGTCGACGAATTAAATAATTGACGTTGTGCGTTCAAAGACGACACATTAGTATTTACAAATAAACCCATGGTTTCTCTCCTACATTTTCAGTTCAGTTTTCGCTGATAACCGAAAATAAAAAATTGGTGGTTAAATAACTCTAAAAGTAATAATGATATTTTAAAAATCATAATTACTATCTCTCTCATAAATGTTATCGACTGTAGCTAAGCTCTCTTTAATTAAAATTTGATGTTTTTTAATCCAGTGGTAACCAACCAGGGCTTTGCTTTTGCTAACCTTTTGAGTTCCAATGAATTTATTAAATACTGATTGGTGAATTAAAATGCAAATTATTGATGTAAAGCGCGTAACTAAGGGTAGTAAACACCATGCATTTACTGATTTATGTGATTTTAATGGCGTACTTTACTGTTCTTTTCGAGTCGCTAAAAACCACGTCAGCGATGACGGACACATTAACGTCGTAACGTTGTCAGAAAGTGCAGAGGTGGTTTATACCCAGCGTATAATTATGCCGGATACTGATCTGCGGGATCCTAAATTAAGTGTTTCGCCAAAAGGAGAACTGGTATTACTTGCTTATGCTCGGCGCATAAGCAAAACCAGTTTTCTCGGTGAATTGGGTAATCAACATCCATTGATATGGGTATCCCAAGATGGACTAAGTTGGTCTTGCCCTAAAAGTATAGGAGAAAAGCATTGGTGGTTGTGGCGTTTACGATGGCACGACGGTAAAGCTTACGGTATCGCATACAATCGTTCTAAAAACGCAGTGCATCTTTATTCGGGTGATCCCAAACGAAGTTTTCATCGACATAGCAGTAATATGTTTTGTTTACAAAAGCACAATAAAGGATACCCCAATGAGAGCGATATATGTTTTATGGAAAGTGACATAGCACACATTATTCTGCGCAGAGACAGCGATACTTATAGCGCGCAACTAGGGAGCAGCAAGCCCCCCTATATCAATTGGCAATGGCGAGATCTAGGTTTTTATCTTGGAGGACCTAATATGTTGCAACTGAACAATTATTCAGCATTACTCGCAGGAAGAATTATTCATAAAGGTAAGTTGGTAACAGCCCTACTGAATGTAAACTTTAAAAGTGCCAAAGTATCATTGCTCAATATATTACCGTCAGCAGGTGATAACAGTTATCCGGCAATGGTAAGAAAGGAAAACACGCTTTTTGTCAGTTATTATTCATCTCACCAAGACCAACAAGCGCATATTTATTTGGCGAAACTAAAATTGCCGCAGTAGGTTGACTGTGAATGAGTGAATAATATATTTAGCTATTAACTAATATAATCAAATAGTGACAGCCCCGTCACGCGAGAGAACGTCGCTTGTGCGGCTTGCAGCGCAGCTTCTTGTTTACTAAGCTCAGATACTGCTTCAGCATAATCCACGTCTTCAATTTCGGCCCGGGCTGATTTGTGTGTTATCTCCAAGTCTAAATTTGACTCAAGTACCGATTGGGCGGTATTCATTTTACTCCCAAGCATTGATATAGAATCAAGAATACTCGTTAAGCTATTGTCCGCGCCAACCAATGCATCTCTAATCCCTTCTTCGAAGTCTTTATCAGAGATATTTTCATCACTTAAATCAATATAAAAATCATTAAGGGTTTCCACGATACTCTTTTTCTCAGGCTTTTGTAGTGTAAAGTTAACACTGTCACCCACACTGCCCTCAATAGTAAAATCCTGTCCTTCAAAATTAAAAGGTGTGCCACTAGCGAATGATTCAGTACCAACAACATTGCCAGTACCCAAGTTAGTGATACTCACTTCAGTGGCGCTAATGATATCAATCTGATATTCATTATTTGCGGCGGTGACAGGATCATAATTTTGCTCATGAAACTGATCGAATTCGGATTGTGCAGTAATAATAGAAGACGCTGATGTCACGCCGCTTGTCGATGTAATATCGCCTGTAAGTCGAGCATAAACATCTTCAAAAACGGTTTGACCTGACGTATTCATCGCCAAAGAGAATGTATTCGACACCCTGATTTCATTTATTCCTTCATCACCTTCAAAAGCGTATTTATTCCCTGAAGCGCCAGCGGTATAACTAAAAGCAGGTGTTGCAGATTGATAACCAGCAAAAATATACTCGCCATTCGCATTTTGGCTATTCATTGCGTCAAATACTTGGTCACGTATTTGCGCAATCTCAATACCAATGGCATTTCGGTCTTGTGAGTTAAGTATGCCATTACCAGCTTGAACCATTAATTGCCGCGCTCTTTGGATATTGTCAGTCACATTGCCAAGTATTGTTTCTTCCTGCGCGATACTGCTTGTTAGCAAGTTACTGTTTTTATTGTATTGTGAAATTAAATCAATTTCTTCTGTTAAACGAATAACCTGTGCGGTTCCAACAGGATCATCCGACGGACGTAATAACTTTTTTCCAGTCGATAATTGTTGCTGAACATCAGACAACTCATCTTGATTGTTCAGCACAGCACGGATGCTTCTATCGTATAATTGACCAGTAGAAATACGCATTATTTCACTCTCACTTGTTTCATTATCTCACCATGCTCAAAATGGTATCGAACATTTCTTGCGCAGTATTCAACAAACGTGCTGCAGCAGAATAAGACTGTTGAAAGCGCACTAAATTGGCAGCCTCTTCATCTAAACTAACACCAGACACCGAATCAAACCAATCTTTAGACTGCAACTTTAGGGCCTCTCCTGCTTTTACGGCTATGTTGGCATTAGCTGCTTTTTGACCTATATCGCTAACTGTATCGGCGTAAGCTTCGTGAAAACTAACGGGATCGCCCGACCCAGCATTATTCAACTGCATGCCATTCTCGTTTTGCAAATTAGCCATGATTAACCCGTTACGGTTATCGTTAAGTCCGTTGGTATTATAACCAATAGAGAACGAGTCGCCGGCTTTCGGTTCACCTTGCAGACTAAAATCATAACCTGGATAGTTATCCAGCGCGCTGAATGCTGCTGGCCAACCAGCCGTTTGAGAGGCCTGCGTTAGTAAGTTATCTAATGACGCAGCTCCACTAACCGTAGTAATTAATGTGCCCGCGCTGTCGTACACCTCGAACTCATTTGATGAGTTAAATAAAATGCTTGATGGCGCGCCGACCCCTCCACCAGGTGCAGCTCCAGGGGCATGAATACCACCAGCACCATCAAAACCAGATGAACGAGAATCGAACGGCGTAGTATCGACAAAAGTATTCGTGACTTGGGTTGAGATTAACTCCGCACCACCTAAATTATCATCCGCAGCATCTATTCTAATTGGACTGGCAAGCGCTAAGTCTTCAGGGCGTGTTGTAACCAACTCAATTTTGTCAGCGACTCCCTTAGTTGGTTGCAGTAAAAACTGATCTCCTGCGGTGTAGCCAGATCCTTTTGAAAACTCTAGCTCTAAACCACCTAATATTTCGCTGTACTCACCACTTTGGGCAGTCAGACCAATGTAATTTTGTGTAATTGGATCACCATTCACATCTAGCACAGCAGAACCATCAATATTGAGCAATGCCACAGTTACATCGACAGTTGGAGGCACACTAGCAGTGACGGCATCGATCGTAACTTGGTAATCAGCACTGGTTATGGCGCTTGCACCGCCTTGGGCAATACGACCGTTAACAACTGAAGTTGTATCAGCGTTACCGGGATAATTAAGACCAATGCTGACAGGGCGTGTGAAGATCTCACCACCCAACTGTTGATCATAATCCATGCCCGCACGATTTTGCGTATTGACAGCCTCTGTAACCGCCAGTGCAATTTGCCCAAGTTCCCGGCGACTTGGCTCAAGTACCTCATCACGGTAACGAAACAAACCTCCAATCGTCCCACCCAATTCAGTTTCCGTAAGATTTAACGACGTTGGTTTACCATTGCTGGTGAGCTGCAATGATTTGTAGTTAAGATCTGCGCTATTGTTAACCTCTAAAACACTAAAGGTACCATCTTGCATGACGAGTGACTCACCCGAGGTTAGGTTCACCATAACCGAACCATCACCATTAGAGCTATTGCGTGTTTCAATTGATACCAAACTACTTAACTCTAAGATAGCGGAGTCACGCTGGTTCATTAACGCGCCTGGAGTATCATGGGGGTTATTTGCCTGAACGATGCGAATGGAGTCATTAAACGATGCGATTGATTCAACCAAAGAATTAACTTTATTAAGAGATGCTTCAAATTCAAAATTAATTTCACGTTCTTTTTCGGTTAAAAACGTTGATATGGTGCCCATTTGTCCAATCATGGATTCAGCATCACCTAACACCAGTTGGCGCGCAGACATATTTGTCGGATCATCGTTCGCTGTTTGCATTGAAGCAAAAAAGCGGCTCATGCTAGTCGATACACTGTTAGCTTCACCGGCAAAAACATTGTCCAAAATGGCAGTTTTTTCCCAATATGCTTCATGCTCTGCAAGCATGGTGGTATCACGACGTAACTGATTTTGAGCAAAAGTATTAACAACTCGGTCGGTAGTGTATTGACCGACTCCGCCCATTAACTCTGCAACAAAATTTGTTCTTTCTCGCACGTATCCATCAGTATTAACATTGGCAATATTATTACCTGTCGTACTGAGTAACTGGTTGCTTGCTTCAACACCAGAGCGGGCAATGGATAATAAATCCGAAGTCCTAATCATATTTTACACTCCCTACTCTGATGTTGTTCATGGCTGATAATTGCTTAATGAATCACTGTTCAAGACAGAAATAATTTTTTGAGCATAGGCTGGATCAGTCGCGTATCCAGCTTGTTGTAACTCTTCAAAGTAACGTTTAGGGTCACTCGTATTTTTAAGTGCTTGTTGATAACGAGGGTTCTCTTTCACAAATGACACGTAATCTTGCATCGCATCGTCAAATGAACCATATGCTCTAAATTCAGCTTTCTTAGGTGTCGCTAAGCCTTGTTCAAATTCTAATGTGTTAACCCTAGCGGTGTCGCCTTGCCATGCTTTACCGGCTTTGATCCCAAATAAATTATGGGTATTGCCTTTATCGGTATGCATCATGTATTGGCCCCAACCTGTCTCTACGGCAGCTTGAGCGAGCAATGCTTTAGGTTCTATATCAAGCTCTTGTGCAACTCGCTGGGCGACTGGATATAATGCATCCATGAAATTTTGTTGACCGCTAAACGCCGCATCTTTGAAACCAGCCCCTGTAGAAGAAGCATCCGGTAACACGGTCTGTTGAGCCTGCTTGATACTTTGAACACTATGACGGTTAATGTCTGATAAGTTACCGTCATTACGAATAACACTCGCAGGCGTAAAACCATCGCCGCCCTTACTAAGCTGCTGCATAATAATATCAGCCAATCCAATACTGCCATTGTTTGACATATCACTGGCCAATTGCTGGTCATGCATATCGCGATAAAACTTAACCTGTTCTGAATTAAACGGGCTGTCTTTATCTGCCATAACATCTTGCGCCTTACGCATAGACTTAAGCATCATTTGCACAAAAATCGCTTCAAATTGTTTCGCCGCCTCTTCCAACGCGGCGTCATCGCCGTTTTGAGCAGCCCGGCGCAATTTATCCAATCCTTGAATGTCATTTGCGTTGCGCGACATTTCAAATTGGCCTTGAAACTTAACGCTATTGTCTATGCTGTCCATCGGCTAAACCTCAGTCTTATCAAACACGCTAAATAACAACTAGCTCGCCTTGTAAGGCTCCGGCCTCACTGAGCGCTTCTAGTATTGCCATTAAGTCACCAGGTGCGGCGCCCACTTCATTCACTGCGCGAACAAGTTGGTCAAGGGTCACGCCTGGATCAAATTTAAACATGCGCGTGTCATCTAAATTCACGTCAATAATTGACTGATCCGTCACCACAGTTTCCCCTTGCCCCAATGGATTAGGCTGAGTAACTTGTTGATTTTCACTAATGGTAACTGTCAATCCGCCGTGAGTTATGGCTGCGGGTAATAAACGTACGTCTTGACCAATCACGATCGTGCCGGTTCGGCTATTGATTACGATCCGCGCTGGCGCTTTAGCAGGTACGAATTCAAAGTTTTCTAGCGTTGCTAAGAACCCCACTCGCTGCCCCACGTCTCGAGGAGCCGATACACGAACAGACGCTGCGTCGATGGGCGTAGCAATAATGTAACCTTTATCCGGATCGGCGCCTAAACGCTGATTAATCGTATCAGCTAAAATTTTCGCGGTGGAAAAATCAGGATAATTTAAGTTAATGGTTAAAAAATCATTCTGCATAAAACCGCTGGGAACGGCTCTCTCGATGATTGCACCGTTAGCTATGCGTCCAACTGTTGGCGTATTGGCAACTATTTTTGAGCCATCAGCGCCTTCTGCGCCAAAGCCACTGACCACCATGCTGCCCTGAGCAACCGCGTAGACTTTGCCGTCTAAGCCTTTCAAAAAAGTTTGCAGTAATGTACCACCTCGTAAACTGGCTGCTTCCCCTACTGAGCTAACAGTGACGTCGATTTTTTGGCCTGGCTTTAAAAACGGTGGTAGTTCGGCGTGTACCGCGACTGCGGCGACATTTTTAATTTTAGGCTTTAACGTGCTATCCAAGCTGATACCGAAATTTGACAACATAGTGCGAAAACTTTGTTCCGTGAACGGACTCTGTTCGCCAGTGCCGGGTAAACCAACAACCAAACCGTAACCCACTAATTGGTTACTACGTACGCCTTGGATGCTGGCTAAATCTTTAATACGCTGAGCCTGTCCAATGGGGGCCACTAAAAGACTCGCCACCATAAAAGCCAAAATAAATAATTTCATATACTACTCCTGCCTAAAACGGCCAGTACTCGGAGGAAAAGAAACTGGTTAGCCAACCCTCTTTTTGCGCTGAGGCAAACGTACCTGTGCCGCTGTATTGAATGCGGGCGTTGGCTATTTTGGTTGAAACTATCTCATTCGTTGGACTAACATCAGCTGGGCGAACAACACCTGTTAAACGTATATACTCATTACCATTGTTCAGGGTTAACCATTTTTCGCCGCGTACCAATAAGTTTTGATTTGAGAAAACTTTCATCACAGTAACTGAAATGCTACCGCTTAAATTATTACTCTGATTGGCGGAAGCATCACCGGTAAACTCGTTTGAGCTGTCGACACCCAGTTGCAATGATTGAGAACCAATATTCACTGCATTCCCCCCAAGGCCAATTATGGGACTGACGTCCAGGGCCGACTCTTTCGAAGTAGTGGTACCTGCGGATTTCGTTGCCCGGGTATTTTCTTCCAAATTCACAGTGATGATGTCGCCCACACGACGGGCTTTCACATCTGAATACAAGCTATTGGCCATGTCAGCCTGAAAAATTGAGCCGTCTTCGGCAATCTTTTGCCGCGGCAACTCAGCCGTGATAGGTGCATAGTAAGGGTCGTTCGGCATAACATCCGGCTCAGGCGTGCTCTGGCAGGCACTGAGTAATCCACTTAATCCAATGACATATAAGGCTTTCATAATATTAACCACTAAAGTTGTTGAATAACCTGACCAAGCATTGAATCCACGGCCGAAATAACTTTTGAGTTCATTTCGTACAGACGTTGGCTTTCAATCAAGTTCACCAGTTCTTCGGTCACATTAACATTCGACGTTTCCAGTGCTCCTTGCACTACGGTCCCTAACCCTTCAAGGCCAGGCACACCTTGAATGGGTGCACCACTAACGGCAGTTTCAACGTATAAGTTTTGACCAATAGGCTGTAAGCCAGTCATATTCACGAAATCAGACAGGCTTATTTGCCCCAAGACTTGTGGATCAGCTTGACCACGAATTGAAGCTGAAACCTCCCCGTCTTGAGATATGGTAATTTGCTGAGCATCCTCGGGAACGGTAATGTTTGGTTGTAGCAAGAACCCGGCTCCAGGCGTTACAATCTGCCCTTGGTCGTTAAGAGTGAATTGACCATTTCGTGTATACGCGGTGCTGCCATCAGGTTGCAGTATTTCGAAGAACCCCCTGCCCTGAATTGACATATCCAATGCATTTTCAGTCGTCAGCATATTGCCTTGAGTATGGGCTTTTTGTGTCGCAACCACCTTACTACCAGCGCCTAACATCAAACCAGAAGGTAATTCGGTATCTGCCGACGAGCGCCCACCAGGTTGATTAATATTCTGATAAAGCAAGTCTTCGAAGATCGCGCGGTCTTTCTTAAAGCCAACAGTGCTGGCATTCGCCAAGTTGTTTGAAATAACAGCTACATCGGTTTGCGCTGCATCGAGTCCGGTTTTACTGATCCATAATGCTGGGTGCATAGGTCATCTCCCCTAATAGATTATTCTTCAGCCACTGGCTATTAAATAATGCGCAGTAATTGATTCGCTTTGGAATCTAAATCACTGGCTTGTTTCATAAATTTAACTTGCATTTCGTAATGTCGTTGCAGTGAGATCATGTCCACCATCTCCTCTACAGGATTAACGTTACTGCCCTCAAGCATGCCGTTACGGATACTCACCGTAGGATCAAATTGCGCTATCTCGCCGTCTTTTTGACGAAATAAACCGTCGTTACCACGTTCAATGTTGGTAAGTTGTGGGTTCACCAACTTTAATCTGCCGACTTCTTCAAGCACTGTTTCCGGTGCGCCTTGGGGCCTTACTGAAATCGTACCGTCGCCAGCAATATTGATATTCGACAAAGGAATGGGCAAAAACACCGGGCCATTTTCGCCGATTATGGTATTGCCAGAAGAGTCTTGTAATTGCCCATCGGCACTGATCTGCAAACTGCCGTTACGGCTGTAAGCCTCACCGCCGTTAGTGTCTAGTACTGACAACCAACCATCGCCTTGAATCGCCACATCCAACTCTCGCTCGGTTTGGATCATCGCCCCCCCTTCAAAATTATTTGCAGGGTTCTCGGTCATGGAAAACACGCGTGTTGGCAGCCCTTCGCCAAACGCAGGCATGCTGCGAGCTTGCTCTAGTTGCGCGCGAAAACCCGTGGTTTGGGTATTGGCCAAATTGTTAGCCCGCACAGCCGTACCAAGAAGATCTTGTTTAGCGCCGCTGGCGGCAATGTACAGTAATTTATCCATGACAACTTCTTGACGAAAAGTGAACTTAACTAGAACTGTGCAAATTAAGTGCCACTAGCTGCTTTATGGTAAAAAAATCGACTAGAAGTTAAGCAAAAGATAACGATATGAAAGGATATTAGACTATAAAAAAGGTCACGCGAGGTGACCTTTATAAAGTTAACCAATTGAATTAATTATCGAATATTCAAAATTGTTTGGTTGAGCTGGTTATTGACTTCAAGGGCTCTGGAGTTAGCTTGGAAGTTACGTTGAGCAATAATCAAATCGATAAGTTCGGTGGTTAAATTCACGTTGGCTTGCTCAAGGGCAGACGAGTTTATATCGCCAAAGGTACCTGTTGTTGCCTCTCCGGCAAGTGCTTCGCCGGATAAGATGCTTTCTTGCCACTGGGTGTTACTTTGCTGGGTCAAGCCTTGGTCATTAGCGAAACGTACTAAGGCAACGCGAATAATGGGTTCAGATGTACCGTTTGAGTATGTTGCACGTACAAGACCATCTGCGCCAATATCAATCCCCGTTAACCGACCAACGGCTAAACCATCTTGCTCAAGGGATGTCACCTCAAACGCGGATGCAAATTGGGTTGGTTCATCTGATGTTGCTGAAGATGCGTCAAAGGCAAAATCGGTCTTAATGGCTTGAGTCGCATCCGACCCGTTCGACAATATCGTGCCGCCTAACGCTACCGAGGTTATTTCACCTGTCAAACTAGCTGTACCGTCAGCGTTTTCAATTCCTGTAAAGTCGCCACCTGAACTAAACGTCATCCGGTATCCAGATATACCTTCAGTTAGAGAGTTTTCGCCTACCACGTTTTCCCCTGCCGCAGGAGGGGCACCTATGGTGTCACCTTCGGTATTTAAGGGAAGGTCGTCCATATAAGTCGCCACTACCCACTCATTCGTCTCATTTTGATCTTTCATAAAATAATAGGTCATGACGTGACTGTCACCTAGAGAATCAAATACTGTGACAGACGTGGCAGCATTGTAAGTCAATGGATCATCAGGGTTGAATAAGTCTAAATCAACAGGGTCATCACCAGCAGGCAAGTTCATCTTTAATGATACTTCAGAAGTGGGTTGCGGCGAGCCAGAAGAATCAGGAATTTGAACTGGTTGCGTCGTACTCAGTGCAACTGAAGATGAAGTACCGTCGTTGTTAACAGGGAAGCCAAGCAAATTATCGCCGTTTGAGTTAACAACGAAGTTGTCTGCATCAAGTTTAAACATACCCGCACGTGTATATGAATATTCACGGGACTCAATTTCCGGTACGGTGGCAAAAAAGCCATTCCCCGTTACCGCAAGGTCCAATGAGTTATTGGTAAACTGTAAACTACCTTGCGAAAATTGTTGCGCGACTTCTTGCGTAATAACGCCATCACCGACTTTCGTTTTACCACCCGCTAATAAGGATGATGCATATACATCACCAAACTCTGCACGTGACTCTTTAAAGCCTACTGTATTTACGTTCGCTATATTATTAGCGGTTGTATCTAAGTCTCGTTGCGCAGCAGATACGCCACTCAATGCAATATTAAAAGACATGTTTTGCTCTCCTGTTAACCACCAAGTTGAATGACGTCGTCAAGTTTGACACTTACATCACCATCAAGATTTAAAATGACACCTTGACCGCTGCCAGCGAGGCTGACGCTATCCACATGCCGATTGACTGCTGTTACTAATTGTTGAGGTTCACCGGATACATTACCTTGCGCTTTTACAACGTAATTTCCGGCCGCCATAATATTTCCGGCGCTATCTTTGCCATCCCAATTAAACTGAATATTGCCAGCAGGTTGTGTACCAATATCGATAGTTTTCACTATGCTGCCAGATTCATTTTCAATGGTAATTTTTGTATTTAGTGTTGTCGCATCGTTGATCACTACGCCAGAAACGCCCTGCCCTTCGCTGGACATATGCGCGACATCACCTTGCAATAAAACCTGTTGCCCTATCAAACTAGAGGCCTGAAGCGCTTGGTTTGACGTCATTGACGTGGCGAATGTCTCAAACTTCTCATTTAACTGACTAATTCCGTCAGCCATGGTGAAGCTGGTCATCTGCGCAACCATCTGGTCGTTATCTACGGGCTTACTTGGATCTTGATTAGCAAGTTGCTCGGTGAGTAATGAGAAAAAGTCTTCTTGTGATAACTTTTGATTACTCTCGTCGGCGACCGGTACCGTTTCTGGTTGCCAGTAAAGATCGCTATTCAAGCCATTTTTAATTAATGTATCCACGTCTGTACCTCGAAATTATCTGGATAGTAAAGCGACTAGCTTTGGCCTAAACGCAATACAGTTCTAAACAAACGTTTAGTTGTATCAGCGACTTGAACATTCGTTTCATATGCCTTTGACGCAGACATCATATCGGCCATTTCTTCAACGATATTCACGTTTGGTTTATAGATATAGCCATTTTCATCTGCCATTGGATGACCTGGACTATATTCAATTTGTAACGGTGCCTGACTTTCGACTATGCCTAAAACCTGTACACCCGTACCAGCATTTTGATCTTGAGAGGCGCGTTGCATTTCAGCGGCAAAAACGGGATGTCGCGCTTTATACGTTTGATCATAACTGCTACTGACCGAGTTCGCGTTTGCCACGTTACTGGCGGTGGTATTTAAGCGCACACTCTGCGCACTCATACCGGTACTGGCGATATCCATTACGTTAAATAAACTCATTAGCTTTGACCTCCGCTGATGGCTTTCTTCATGCTTTTAATTTTACCGCTAAGAAACTCTACGCTTGCCTGATAACGCAAACCATTATCTAAAAAGGCATTACGTTCGACTTGTACATCAACGGAATTACCATCGCCGGTATCAGGTTGATTAGAAATGCGAAATTCCAACTCCCCCGAACCCTGCATATGGCCTTTAATATGATTGTCATGAGTACGAGTAAGATTTTGGCTACGTCCGCTTTGCGCACTGCGCATAGCATCTTGAAAGTTAATGTCTCTTGCTTTGTAGCCAGGCGTATTTGCATTCGCAAGATTGCCGGCCAGCACTTCCATACGATCTTCACGTACTTGCACTGCTTTATGGGAGAATCCCATTAACTTATCTAAACTAATTGCCATTTGCTTTACTCCTCATTCGCTAGGGGTAAAGCAATAGCTATGCCAAAGAAGATTTGACGTTTTGAATGAAATTAGCTAACCAATTGAAATAGCTATATTTTCTTTGAGTAGAATAAACCACTTCCACTACGATTCATGGTGAATTCGGTGGTAATTCCTGTTAAGGATTCAGACGCGCCAACAAAAAGTGCGCCTTGTGGTTGCAGGCAAGCGGCAAGTTTTTGCAGTATTGAGACTTTAGAGGTTGCCGAAAAATAAATAAGCACATTTCGGCAGAACACCACGTCATAACGCGTTGGATTAGTATAGGGCATCAGCAGGTTTATAGGCTTAAAGCTGACCATATTACGTATATTCTGTTTAATCACGCTGCAGTTCCCTTCGGATGACGTGTCAAAAAAACGCGCTTTTCGCTCGCTTGATAATCCCCGAGACAAAGACAAATTATCGTACTGACCGGCTTCTGCAAGACTTAGCATCTCACTAGAAATATCAGTGGCTATTATTTCTACACCGCCAGCAAGAGCGCCCGGGTTCCGAGTTTGATATTCAAAAACAGACATCGCAATAGAGTAAGCTTCTTGCCCTGACGAACAAGCCGCACTCCAAATCCTAATTTTTTTACCAGACTTAGCTAATTGAGGAAGCAGCGTTTGTTGAAGAATGTCAAACGGGTAACTATCTCTAAACCATAATGTCTCATTGGTTGTCATGGCATTAACGACTGCATTTATCAGCGTGACATCATGGTTAGCAAGTGTTCGCTTAATCAAATCGGATAACGATTTTTGATTAAACTTACCAAGTAAAGGCGATAGACGGCTACGCACTAAGTATTGCTTATTTTCCCCTAACACGATGCCGCATCGATGTTCAAGAAAGCGACAAAAAAGCGCGTATTCATGATCATCAAGTGTATTACTAGACAATAGACTTTCCTTCACGATTATTTGTTATCGAACCATTTTTGTACGGAAGTCACCAACTCATCGGGGTGAAATTTAGCGATAAAATCGTCGGCCCCAACTTTTTGCACCATTGCCTGGTTAAACACACCACTTAAAGAGGTATGCAGCACTACATGTAGATTCTTTAACGCGGGATCATTCTTAATCTCAGCGGTCAGAGTATAACCATCCATTTCAGGCATTTCGATATCGGAAACAAGTATTCCCACTTTATCTGTAATATCACCCGTTTCTTGTGCAAGCTCTCTAAGGCGATTTAGTGCTTCTAAACCATTTTTCGCCATTTCAATTTTGAGCCCCAGGGTGGAAAGCGCTTTATTCACTTGATTTCTCGCCACTGCAGAATCGTCAGCAATAAATATAATTTTCTCTCGTTTGTTTTCTACCGTCATACTCGACACACTTTCGCTAACGTCAGTGCTAATGGGAGAAATTTCGTTGAGGATCTTTTCCACGTCCAAAATCTCAATTAATTCCTTTTCAAATTCAGTGACTGCAGTCAAATAACTCGCTCGGCCACTACCTTTAGGGGGCGGCATGATTGCTTCCCAGTTGGTGTTTACAATCCGCTCCACTGCTCCAACTAAAAAGCCCTGAACAGAACTGTTGTATTCAGCAATAACTACAAAAGCAGTACTCAAATCGAGTATCGGTTTACCACCTGTTGCCATACTCATATCAATCACCGAAATTGTTTGCCCTCGAATATGGGCGATTCCACGCACATAAGAATTCAATTTAGGAATAGACGTTAATTTTGGACACTGAAGTACTTCTCGTACTTTAAACACATTGATGCCGAATTTTTGCCGACCGTTTAATCTAAATAACAACAATTCAAGACGATTCTGACCAACCAACTGGGTACGCTGATTGACTGAATTCATAATATCGGACATGTAAAACTCCGTGAAAGTGAAAGTCGGCTTAATAGTTGCTTTGTGCTTATATATCGCGGCAAGTACTTCGCATTTTATGTTAAACCGTCTATTTTTTGACGCTATGCACAATCTGCACTTGCCTAAGCATAGACAAATTGGTCACAAGTGAAAATGAATAATATCGCGATTTACAAAGCGTTTGCCTCGATCATCATGCTTACTCTAACCAGTTTCGCAGGATCCGCGAGCACTAATACGCATCGAGAACGCGCCGCACAACTGATTGATGGCGCACAGCAGTTTGTTGCATCCCAGCTTACAACATCGGCACAAATCCGCCTTAACATTAGTACAGCAGAGATAGATGAGCGGGTGAATCTGCCTGTTTGTCCTGAATATATCACTTACACTGCGAGTAACGAGTCACTGCAACAAAGCAATATTGCGGTAAAGGCCCTGTGTAAACCGTCTAATTGGTATATGTATTTAATGGTCAGCGTTAAACAAATGCAGCCGGTTGTGGTTATTTCAAATGCCGTCAGTCCAGGGACCATTCTAAATAGCGGCAATATCAAATTAGTCGATATGAATCGAGCTTTACTCAGGCGCACCACGTTTTCAAATGTAGAAGATGTTTTAGGCGCCCGCATCAAACGTCGTGTTCGGCCAGGCCAACCTATTACACCGAATAATTTATGTTTTGTGTGTAAGGGTGATACAATTATTATCAATGCTTCAAACACTATGATGCAGGTCAAAGCATCAGGTGTAGCAATGCAAGACGGCAATATCGGCGATACTATTATCGTCACTAACACTCGCTCTAAAAAACAAATTAATGCTAGGGTAGCTAGTACAAATGAAGTCGTCGTCGGTATATAGATCAATGACTAATGTACTCGAGTTAAATAGCAAAAAAATAGTGTAGATAACACTAAAGATGTGTCCTCGGTTGCCGATACAGTAAGTGAGGTAAGATTAACAAGGTTAGGTAGTCACTATGTCTATTAACAACATTAACAATAATGGTCAAAAGCAAGTTCTTGATAATCAAAAGATTAATCAGCAACAAGCGCAAAACCAACAATCAAATGAAGCGGCCGGTAAAAGCACTTCATCTCAGCCTGTGCGCCAAGATTCTGTGTCTTTGACACAATCAGCTCAGCAGTTAGCCCAAGTTCAGAAGAAAAGTACTGAGGCTCCGGTTAATCAAGAAAAGGTTGACCGCTTAAAGAATGCTATTCAAAGTGGTGAGTACAGCGTGAATCCGCAGAATTTGGCTAAAAATATTGCGTTACAAGAGTCAGAAATATTTGGCAGAAACTAGTATCGGCAGCATAATGATTGCCTACTTAACCTCAGGCAAAACGAATGTCAGAATTAATAAAAGCGATAACAAAACAATTTGACCATCTCGAAGACCTCATTCAGGCGCTTGACTCAGAACTGCATTTAATCAGCAGTCGAGATGCCGAAGCGTTAATAAATCTGCTCAAAAATAAAGAAAATCTACTAACAACCGTTCAACAACAAGACGATGCAATCAGCATTGCTTTTAATGCGAGTAGCGAAGAAGAACGTACTAGTGAAGAAGTACTAGCCTTGTTCGACCGAGCAAAGAAGTTAGTATCTGAATGCCAATACCGCACAAAAATCAATCAAGTTGCTGTTGAACAGGGACAACTCAGACTTGAGCACCTACGAACATTGTTACTAGAGTCCCGCGCCAAAGAATCAATGACCTACGATAAAAGTGGTAAAGCACGGGGGGGAAAAAGTGGCCGAGGCATCAGCGCTTAAAATTTATTTATGCGCCCGCTTAATCTAGTCTAGAACATTTATATCGTCTTATTCAGACTAAACACTAGGATACATGTCGCATATGACGGATTAGTTTACTTACAAATGCTAGTTATATGACGCTCGGTAATGTGATCAAAGTTAATGAATATTCTAATTTCATCTAAATCACTCAACTCGACAAAACTGGCAAACTGTTAATTAGCGGCAAGTACTTGCCGTAACACGCGGTAATTAATCAACTAAAGCAGAGAAACAGGAAAGCGCAGTTCATACGCTTGCGCCTAGTAATAATGTACATCTTTTACCCGTCTGGGCCGAGCAGTCGACAAATAGATATCGTATACCCGTTTGAAGTCTAACTCTAATTCAGTGGCGTACAAATCATCACCTACTGGGTAGCTTTTTATTACGCGTGCGCCACGTATCACACCCTGTACTGAACTTGAAAGGCGTTCATCAGATAATAAAAAATTGGATAACGTTTGGCTACCGTCAACTTTTTGGCCATATACCTGTTCTGTTAGCTCCCTGTAGGCATCTAGCTTAGATGCCTTTATCGCCATCAGCATTTTAGTTGAATCAGTGCTGCCGCTCTGCGCTTTTATGGGTGCATAGCCGATGGCAGATAAAACTGGATAACTCTCAGGCTCTACCACTTCCCACTCGACTTGTTTATCGAATACAGACGAGCATCCACTAAGCAATATACTCAAGCCTATTACGGCAAAACATAATCTGTTCATAATCATTCCAGTGGTATTGGGCTTAGCCACAGAGGCATAAACACCGATCTTTGGTTTTAATTCTATATATCGTTTGTAGCAAGAACTGCACCTATATTTCACATAACCTATGTTTATATAATTTAAATATTGTAGATTTGTCGAGCTAGGTATGAAAAATGCTTATCTCATTGCATTACAAAAATCTGACATCTATTGTTGGATACCATATTTAACTTGCTGAATTTATAAATGCTATCAAGTTAATAATAATCGATTAACCTAAATGAGCTAAAAGTATGCTAAAGCTGGGCCAGATCCTAATATCCCTCATTGCACTTGGGTTACCGCTGCTCTCAATGCCAGTAAACGCTGCTTGGTTCGAAGCCACAGGCCAAGCAGTAATCATAGACGGCAATAAAGCCCTAGCAAAGAAACAAGCGACTCAAGAGGCCATTAAACAAGCACTGATGTTTGCTGGCGCCTCAATCACAAGTATTCAAGCGGTATCCAACGGGTTGCTGCAGAATGACCGCTTTGAGATCCGCAGTGGTGGTGAAGTCAATGATTTAGAGTTAGTCAATGAGTCGTATCACGATAACTACGTGACCGTGGTTATTCGCGCAGATATATTTGCGCAAGAAAGTCAGTGTAAAGCGGCACAATACAAAAAGCGTGTGGTAAGTGCTTGGTTTCCTATTCGTGATAGACAACAAGCCATCGCAGGTGGACTAGGCGAATTTGGCCAAATCATAAGTGAACATTTGGAGCAACAGTTTAATGAAACGAGTCGCTTTGCACGCATCAAGCAACGTCAACCTTACTATATTTATCCAAACAGCCCCAATGTCGAAGAAGACATTATTTCTCTTGCCAGACAAAGTGATAATCAGTACGTTCTCATAGGTGAAATAAGCGAACTATCCATTGAACGCTCATCACGAAATTCATTTTTATTTTGGCAGGACGCTCCCTTGTCACGTAATTTTCATCTTGAGCTGTTTCTGTTTGACGGTAACAACGCCACTTTACTTAAACAAACGCGGATGGCTGTAAATAGCCCTTGGGAATTCAAACTACATCAGCAAGTAAGCCCTACAAGTCAACAACTATGGCAATCGCAATTTGGACTGGCCGTGACTAGCGCATTAATAGAACATTCAGCAGTAATTGATGAAGCCCTGAACTGCCTACCAACCTACGCACGCGTACTACAGGTGAGTGGCGAGCAGTTAACGGTTAATATCGGCCAACAGGACGGGGTTCAAATCGGCGATACGTTGACGTTATTTAAACACGCGCAATTTTTTGATTCAGTGGGTAATTTGCATCAACAATTGAAGATCCATCCAAATAAGGTCAGGGTGACCCATGTTTATAGCGACACAGCGGTGGTTGGCTCAACTACATCGGTGCCATTGGTCAACATTCAAGCAAACGATTTCGTAGCTCGGCAGTAACCCTTTCATTATGAGTGATGCTGAGCAATAATACGCGCGCTAATAAACGTAGTCCCCGTAGTTTAATGGATAAAACGAGCCCCTCCTAAGGGCTAGATCTTGGTTCGATTCCAGGTGGGGATACCAATAGGTAACATCAGCAGATACCCTCGTTAAGCTAAGGCCATTCTAGAGCAATGAAAACAATGCATGCAGCCTGTTAATCTGAACACATCACTTTAACCAAGATTACTCAAAATACCCCAAAATCACTCACTGTTGTTGCGCAGAATATTTGAAAGTATGCCTTAATATCAGTATCTCAATAAAAGATAATCGTTTTGGTGTTGTACAGGTGGCCTATAATAAATTAAGTTTACACTTAGACGCATAGAAAATTTAACCATCGGCCTTTGAATATGGCTTCAAGGGTTTTATTAATGGCTTGTATTTGATAATAACGCTGCGCTATACCGCTACTATCGTCATAATAATCATGGGTAATAATCGGCAGCTGCTGTGCCGTATAACCTTTATAAGCGCAAACTTAGCCCAAAGATCTTGACGGTTGGGGAATTCACCCAAAGTAATTATCCGTTCTATTTGTTCTAGGTTTGTCTTGTCATGAAAATTAAAACTATCGCCATTAGAGGTAAAAATACAGCGACAGTAGTGCATATAGAAAGTATTTCCTTCCGTGAATATTCCCAGTCTGGATCAGGGGAACGGATATGATCAATCAAAGCTATAAAAAAAATGATAAGTAAACGCTGAAGTGTAACAGCCAAATAAATCATCAGTACTGTAAAACTAGGCTTTCCCTGTTCATTTTAATCATCAAATAGAACTCAAAAATACTGTTGTCATATTCAAATACTAAGCCTTTTCAAATAATTACGCACTCAATAAAAGTTGCCACTCAACTGCAGTACCTTCCCCCTGTAATGGTCACGCAATAATTAAACGCCATACCTCTACAACCCTCGTTGTTTACCGCTCTTTATTTGATATTGCAGACGTAAAACACCTCTTTACACCACGCAAGTACCAATAAATTAGTGACTAAATCCTAGTTAATAATTAAAAAGTGATTACATAACTTCAGGTTGTTTAACCTACGTTGACTGCATACCGAGTAGACCGTCCGCCACCGGGTAGTTGAATAAGGCAGTGTTTATTTACCAATTCTGCAAGATCGCGAGTTGCAGTGGCTTTACTTACATCGGCAATACTTTGATATTTCCGAGCATTAATACCTAGTTCAAATTCTTCGCCAAATAAATCTAGTAGGCGATTTAATACTTTAACTTGCCTTTCACTTAATACAGTTTGGCTGTGTTGCTGCCAAAAACGTGTTTTGCTCACGACTTTGTCGATGCGTTTTAAGCCTTGCTCAAGTGCTTGATTAAGTACCTGTAAAAACCATATAAGCCAGTCAGTCACATCATGAGCTTGGCCTTGGTTCATTTGGCTGGATGTTTTTACACCTTGAGTGGCTTCAAGTATGTGATAGTAGCCTTTACGATTTTGTTCAATGGCGCTGCTTAACGAATAAAAGCGAATACTACTTTGCTCACTTTGGGCTAGTGCGCGGTCAGTCAATGCCCTTGCAATACGACCATTACCGTCTTCAAACGGATGTAATGTGATAAACCATAGATGGGCAAGTGCAGCTCGAATAATCCTGTCACTAGGCTTCTGGCTACTCTGGCTTGGGTAGGTATTAAACCATTCCATAAAAAGGTTTAATTGCTCGCTTAAATCTGACCTTGGTGGCGCTTCAAAATGCACGGTTTCGCGCCCGCCACCACGTTGTGACACAACTTGCATTGGTACTTCATCACGTAACTCACCCACTTTAATCTGGCGAACAAGGGGCGTTTGTGTGAATAACGTCCCCTGCCACTGACATAATTCATCTAGAGTAAGGGGCACACTTAAGTTTGATGTGACCTTGGTCAACAAGCTAACCAAACTATCAGTTTGTGCGGTTGCCTGATTTTTCGTAACACCAAAAGCAGAGTTTTCTAAGCCTAAATGACGCGCAACAGACGAACGCACCGAGCCCACATTAAGCATCTCGCCTTCAATTTCTGAAGTTTTAAGCGCATTTTGGATCAAAGCATCCATTTGAGCCTGACGATAAAGCTCTTTAGGCAGCTTCGCAGCTTTGCCGATGAGTTGCTGTTGATTAACCAATACCTTATGCAGCAAAGGCGCTAGCGCTGCCTGCTGGTAGGTAAATTCAGTCCAATTAGCACTTTGCCAGATATACATAGGGCACTTCTTAATCAGTGGATTTCATGTCTGTTACGTTTTTATGAGTCGATTAATGCCATTTATTCGGCTCAAAATATGAGCCGAATGCTACCAACTAATCGGCTCATATACTAGTTTGAATCAATCATTTTCTGTTTTGGACTGATTAAACGAATAAGAAGGTAAGCAAACGCCGATTGAATTCGGATTATTGACAGCAGGTATTATTTTTTACCTTAACTTGCAAAAGACTTCTGCACAAAAGTTGCCAAGCCAATATTCAAAAAAACAGGCTCAAAACTGGGTTTGCCATAATTTTGCTAATGTTTATCCATGACCTTAGCGCAAAGCCTTGGAGCGCTCAGTTTAACAAACCTTGTGTTGGCAAAGCGCCAATTAAAAGGCCTAGGGATTTCTTGTCCTGCGTGTACAAAATGCCGGAGATTTGCGAGACAAAAATCAGGAAATGCTGACATTTTGACAATCTCTTGTAGTTAGATTGTCTGGCATGATCGTCCAGATCAATAAAATCAAGAGGTGAGCACAACGGAAAATAATAAGAAATACTGAACAAAGACTGTACCCCCAATAAGGCGATTTACTGAAATTTCGTTCAAACCATTTCACTTATAACATTTTATTGTCATTCCATTACACCTAACACAAATCTCACGAAACAAAGAAAATGAATTTTGTATGACGTATTTTCAATATTATTGACAAGTAAAATGCATTTTCCCGACACAATCATCTGATTGCGAACAGACTCAACTATAGCCAACAATGATGACTATTGATAATGGTTTGCATTAAGCTTTCTATTTACCTATTATCCTCGGGCTTTTAACACGCTAGATACACCCACAACAAAAAAGTAACGGATCGGAAACTGAAATGAAAAGAACGCTGCTCGCCACTGCAATTGCTTTAACAATGTTTAATGTCGCCGCACAAGAATATTCCACGAACAAAGCCATTGAAACCGTCACTATCTACGGAAATCAACAAAAAGCCCAAGAAGCTACCGGCGCCGCTCAATATATTGGCGAACAAGACTTAGAAAAATTCAAATATAGCGATATTCAGCGCATCATTAGACAAGCCCCTGGAGTATCTTTGCAAATAGAAGACGGTTACGGATTACGCCCGAATATTAGTATTCGTGGAGTCGCAACCGAGCGAAGCAGCCGTATCACTCTTTTAGAAGACAATGTGCTTATCGCTCCTGCGCCCTACTCTGCCCCGTCAGCTTATTATTTTCCCACTGCTGGCCGAATGAGTGCCTTTGAAGTGGTGAAAGGTCCTGCTGCCATTACCCAAGGTCCTTACACCATTGGTGGTGCAATCAATATGATTTCAACACCTATACCCAGCACGCAAGGTGGACAAGTCACTTTAGAAGCAGGCCAAAATGCAACTTATCGCGCCCACGCAACCGTTGGCGGTAAAAATGATAATGGCTTCGGTTATTTACTTGAAGCACATCAATGGCAGTCAGATGGTTTTCAAGACATTGACCGCAGTAACAACGACACAGGTTTAGACGTTACCGACCTCACCATGAAGTTGGCCTATGCACCAAAAGATTCTCGGCATAGTGTTGAGCTAAAATTACAATATACTGATCAGGATTCAGAACAAAGCTACTTGGGTTTAACGGACGCTGATTTCGCTAACAATGCGCAGCGTCGTTATGGCTTATCCGCTTTAGATAACATCAGCACTGAACACACTCAAGTGATGCTTAACTATGCATTTCAAATTAACAAAGACCTAAACTTCACGGCTGTCGCCTACAACAACACGCACGAACGTGATTGGTTTAAAACTGAAGGTATTGATTTAGATGGCAGTGACAATGCCCAAGATTTTTCGAGCACTAGTTGGTCAGATGTGGTCAATGCAATTAATACCAACGAGGCCATAGATGACATTAGTGTTAGTCAGTTGCAAGGTATTTTGAACGGCACTATTGATACAGCAGAAGGCAGTATTCAGCTTCGTTCGAACAATCGAGAGTATTATTCTCGGGGTGTTCAATTCGGCTTAAATTTAGATAAAGAATTAGGCGAAGCGAAACACCACATTGAAGTTGGCATTCGTCTTCACCAAGATCAAGAAGACAGACTACAACGCAACAGTACCTACCAACAACTTAATGGCCAACTTGTATTGAGCGACTTAGGTGAACTGGGCAATGCAGGAAATCGCGTGCAAGACGCCGATGCACTGGCTATTCATGTTTATGACCGTATAACGCTAGGCGACTGGGTATTTACCCCAGGATTACGTTTTGAAGATATCAGCCAAAGCCGCACTCGTTATACCAATGGTGCAGACCGAGTTTTTCGTGATGATAGAGAAAACGACACCACCGTACTACTACCTGGCTTAGGCGTGTTATATAAAGTCGACGCTAACTTAAATTTAATTGCAGGCGCACATAAAGGTTTCACTGCACCGAGCAATTCACCTGGGGCCAAAGAAGAAGAAGCAATTAACTATGAGCTGGGGGTTCGCTATGCAAATAATCACCTCAATACAGAATTGGTTTATTTTCTCAGTGACTACGACAACATAGTAGGTGTTTGTACAGCATCATCAGGCAGTAATTGTGAAATTGGTGATGCATTTAATGGTGACGCTGCCACAGTACAAGGCGTTGAGTTTTTGTTTAAAACCGAGCTTGGTCAGTTTAACGGCGTGCGAGTTCCGCTTAATGTTACATACACCTATATCGACAGTGAATTTAATACAGATATATCAGGCACCGATTTCTTCGGTGATGTAACCGCAGGCGACAGTATTCCGTATATTCCTGAAAACCAAGGCCAAATAACCTTGGGGCTTGAAGGTGACAATTGGACGACTTACCTCAATGCTGTATTTATCGATGCTGTATGTACTCGAGCCTCTTGTGAAAAATTTGAAGTTACAGACAGCTCATTTATTGTTGATTTATCAAGTTCATATAACGTGAATGACAACTTGCGTCTTTTTGCTCGAATCGAAAACCTAACTAATCAAGAAAATATTGTTAGTCGTCAACCCTATGGTGCTCGCCCGAACAAATCGCGCACTGCATCAGTTGGCGTTAGTTACAGCTTCTAAACTCGCTTTGCCGCGATAGCTCTTCGCCCCATGGCAGCTTTAGTGCTGTTATGGGGCGACAATGTGAGCCATTTCAAAGAAATCATCAGTCATTCAATGCGTAGAATGTTGCAGTCCATAGTCAAATATGTGTCGACTTACATCTATGAAGCCCACAAAACTGTTTCTAATTATGTAGCAACGCCTAAATTAACGTTAAATCAAGGCCATATTGAATACTGACTTGGTAATTTTCCCTTAATCAACGTTATAATCGGCCTGTTATAATTAGCTAGAGGATGTACACCAGGTTATGTCGAACGATAATATTAAAGATGAAATGCCTTCCATGGTTTTGGACAAAGATGATCTCGACTCTTATCGTCGTACCCGCGGTACTACAACGACCAAGGGATCAACCTCATCCACGAAACCCACACCGCCGCCCGAGCGCAAAGCTAAAAACTCAGGCCCATCGTGGGTAGCATTAATATTCATCATTCTGCTATTGGGCGCAGGTATCGGTTATACGGCGTACACTATTGAACAACAAAAATTAGTGATTGTTGAGGCGCAAAAACGTATCGGTGATTTAGAAAATAGACTTTCCGCTACCGGAGAGGAGATGGATCAGTCTGCCGTAGCCTTGCAGGTTAAAGTAGGCGAGCTCAGCGCCAAAACACAAGATTTGTGGGAACAAATGGACAAGCTTTGGGCATCAGCGTGGCGCAGAAATCAATCTGAAATAAAAGATCTCGAAGTCAGCTTAAAATCGCAAAAATCAGTGTTAGAACAAAGTATCCGAGCCGTTAAAGGTGAAACCGACGTGAACGCTACTACTGTGGGTTTGTTGCAGGAGCAATTAGATAGCACCAATAAAACCACCAATAGATTAAGCGAGTTAGTAAACAAGGTTGAGCAAACGGGAATCGACTCAGAACAGCAACTCGCCAGCCTGCGAGAAAAACTAATGTCTACGGCATTGGCAAGCAATGGCTTAACGGGTCGTTTAGTTGAGTTAGAAAAATGGCGAAAATCCGCTGAGCAGCAACTTAAAACGAATGCTCAATCTAATGTAACAGCGCCGTAAGCATTCTCGTTCATTAAATAGAAACATAAAAAAGGAGACCTTCGGTCTCCTTTTTTATGTGCTAGATAATGTGCAACAAAGCTATTCTACAAAGCCTTCATTGGCTTTAACCGTTAACGGATGATAACCAGGTTTAGCTTCAGCGAACGCTTTTTTCGCTAATTCTTTGCCTTCTGGTGTTTGCGACAACGCTTTATAAATTGGTTTTACCAACTTGTTACGCCCAATGCTAACCAGATAGCTGTGAACACGAGGTAATGCTGGTTCATACCAATTTTCGACTGCCATTAATAGCCAGCTATGCGCAATTTCATTATTTTTACTTTGGGTCAAATCAAATGCTTGATCAAGCTCATGTAATTGCGCCTGAGATAATGTTTCTGGCATATTGTTAAGGAAGTACAACCATTGGTGCACAACCCAATCATCAGCATCGATATCCTGTGCTTTTATTTCGCCGTTTAACCATTGATTACGAGCATCATCAACCACTTTAAACGCGTTCGAATGCGCTATTGGGGCTCCTTGTGGAATACCAGGTTCGAATATCCACTGGTGAATACGCTCTACCGATAATTTATCTGCGTAGTCTTTTAGTAAAGTATCATCTAAATAAGCCAAAAATTGATCTGTCGTGATACTTTGAAAAGCAAAATGCTCGAAGTAATTCAGCAAAAATTCATCAAAATTAGCACGACCGACTTTCTGTTCTAACTCACGTAAAAATAATGCGCCTTTTTCATAAGGTATATTACTAAAGACCACGTCAGGATCTCGACCACGAAGATCAATTGCTAAAATTTGATCGCCCTCAGGCAAGCTATCAATATCGGCTTGCAAGTCTTGGCGACCTAAAACCGCTTCCATGTTAAATCTGTCATCGCCGTAAACCATCTGCATGATGCGATAGGTAAGATAAGTGGTAAACCCCTCATTCAACCACAGGTCACGCCAAGTGGCATTCGTTACGGTATTACCTGACCATGAATGCGCTAGTTCATGCGCGATAAGCGAGACTAAGCTCTTATCACCAGCAATAACGGTGGGTGTAATAAATGACAAACGAGGATTTTCCATTCCACCAAAAGGAAATGACGGCGGTAAAATCAACAAATCATAACGGTCCCAGCGATAAGGTCCGTAGGTTTTTTCTGTCATTTCAAGCATAGATTCAGTATCAACAAACTCATCCGCAGCGGCATCAAGCAATGCAGGCTCAGCATATACACCGGTTCGTTTGCCCATAGCTTTGAACTTTAAATCGCCTACAGCTAACGCAATTAAGTAAGCCGGAATAGGCTGAGGCATAGCAAATTCGTAAACGCCATCGCGAGCCGTATCAGGATCATTAGCGGCGCTCATTACAGCGAGCAAATCTTTAGGGGTATGAATGGTAGCACTGTAAGTCACACGTACTTGGGGCGAGTCCTGCAAAGGTATAAAGCTGCGCGCATGGATTGCTTGTGACTGAGTGAATAAAAAGGGATGCTTTTTGCCAGCGGTTTGCGCAGGCGTTAACCATTGAACCCCAGATGCTTGTGGTGACGTGTGATAAGAAACCGTCACCTTATTAACACCTTCAGGTACCGTTATCGAAAGTGGTGCACCTAAAAACGAATCTTCTTTACCTAACGTATAGGGGATTGGCATACCATTAGCAGTCACACCTTTTATGGTTAAATCCCGTGTGTCTAGAATAAGGGTGTTAGCCCCTTCTTGCATTCGTTTGACCGTTAATTCCACATCCCCCGAAATAATCTTTTTATCAAAATTAACATCCAAATCTAATGCTAAATGACTGACGCTAATTTGTTCAGGATTTGAAAATGAATGATAATCTTTACCTGATTCGATGTTAACGGCGGCATTGCCGACACTACCTAACTGACTGTGAGATCCGGTGTTATTGGTAGTTCCTTGCCCCTGACAACCACTCAACGCAAATATGGCTGAAATGGTGGTGGCTAATATTGCTGACTTCATTGTTATTCCTAATGGTTTGTCCACTGTAAATTGTGGCACATCCGCTACTGGAACAGAACCTATTGCAATGCGTGTTGTTTGCAACATTTTGTAAATTGAAATTTACCGTTATGGCCTTATATTAATATTTTATATCACACTGACAATTGGATGGTGACGAGTATGTTATTTGACGAAGATGGTGTTGATGATGACTTTTTGTCCGCCATGAGCGATGTCACTCCCCTCGCCCCTAATGATAAAGTCACTATTACCCAAGCAGATAAAACATTGGCACAGCAACTTAAACGCCAAGCATTAGAGCTACACCTCAAACAAGCCAATAACTATTTATCTAGTGAAGTGACACGATTCGTTAAGCCGGATGATCTGCTCAGTTTCAAGCAAGATGGCGTACAAGAAGGTGTGTTTAAAAATCTGCGGTTAGGTAAATATACGCTCGAAGGCGTACTCAATTTACAACAAAGCAGCTTCGAAAAATCACGCCAACTATTGTTTAACGCTATACATAACAACCAGCAAAAAGGAGTTCGCTGTATGTTAATTAAACATGGCCGTGGTGCGCAAGGTAAACCTATTGCTGCTTATTTGAAAAGTTTAGTAAATCAGTGGCTAGAGCAAATGCCAGAAGTGATCGCGTTTCATAGCGCGCAAATTCATCACGGAGGAAGTGCATCAGTATATGTATTACTGAAAAAAAGCGACCAGCATAAGGCGCATAACAAAGAGTTACATCGAAAAAATAGTTCAGTTAAAACCGTTTTTAAATATTAATCTATTGCGAACGGAGGCCTATTCCTTTGTATAAAGGAAAATAACGACCAAGAAATTTCATTCTTTATTCGCCAGTTAACCTAGCTCATTATTTTGATTAATTGAAGATTGAACAGTGTTAGTTGGAGCAGATTGAGATTTTGCAGAGGTGCTGAAAATAGCAGCCACAATAAGAACAACCACAGTCGCTAACACGCCTGCCAAACCAAAACCTTTAGATGAACGATTCATATCACGTCTCTTATTATTTTATGAGTACTTGCTTCCTGCACGGAATTCTTAACATCCTTTTTACAATCAGAATTGTAAACTTCTGTCAAGAAACGAGTAAATAATAATCAGGTTTCACTAAGGTTACAAGGTTTTATTTAGTAAAATCAAAGAATTGAACGAAAAATAAATTTTTAAATATGGGGAACTTTTTGTTTATTTTTTGAACGTAAAATAATTTGGCCTGTTATTTTACTTATAAAAAGATGTAAGTTATTAATACATAGATAAAATTTCAAAAAAGCCCCAAGAAATGGGGCTTTTTAGCAGCGCAAATTAATTACCGAACGATTATTTACACTACATTATTCTGCTATAGGTAAATTAACCAAGATAAACCCGAGCATTTCTAAACATACGCATCCACGGGCTATCTTCTTGCCAATCACTTGGATGCCACGAGTTAGCGACTGTTCTAAATACGCGCTCTGGGTGCGGCATCATGATTGTGGCACGACCATCTAATGAGGTTAATCCTGATATGCCCGCTGGCGAACCATTCGGGTTAGCTGGATATTGCTGCGTTACCTTCCCGTAATTATCTACATACTGCAGCGCTATGGTATGACTGTTTAGTGCATTTTGTAGCCCAGCATCTTGTGCAAACTCAGCTCGTCCTTCACCGTGGGATACAGCAATGGGCATTTTTGAGCCTTGCATACCTTGAAAGAAAACAGATGGAGACGCTTTCACTTCAAGCATAGCTACACGCGCTTCAAAGCGTTCAGATTGATTGGTCACAAAATGCGGCCAATGTTCAGCCCCTGGGATAAGCGATTTCAGATTTGACAACATCTGGCAACCATTACAAACCCCAAGACTAAAGGTCTCATTGCGTTGGAAAAACGCTGAGAATTCGTCGCGAGCCATGTTATTGAATAAAATTGATTTAGCCCAACCCTCACCCGCTCCTAGCACATCCCCGTATGAGAAACCGCCACAGGCAACCAAGCCTTGAAACTGTGTCAACGACACTCGTCCGGATAAAATATCGCTCATGTGAACATCTACAGAATCAAAACCTGCTCGGTCAAATGCAGCGGCCATTTCAACATGAGAATTCACACCCTGCTCACGTAAAATAGCCATTTTTGGCGCAATACCTTTGGCAATATAAGGTGCAGCAACATCTTCATTCACATTGAAACTTAATGACGCATGCAAGCCAGGATTACTCGAATCATTTTTAGTAGCGAGTTCCTGTTCGGCACATTCCGGGTTGTCTCGTAAACTTTGCATATGATGAGTGGTTTGTGCCCAAGCATTACGATATGCACCACGACTATTTTGTAGTACTGCTTTGCTGTCTCGTAAGAAGACAATTTGATCATCAGTCGACAACGTACCAATAACATGACTGACCTGAGTTAAGCCATGTTCTGCCAATACCGCATCAACCTGGATTTGCTTGTCAGCATCGAACTGAATTACGGCACCTAATTCTTCATTAAATAATACACTGGCGTTATCCCCAGCTAATTCATCAAGATTGATTTTAAGACCAGTATTCCCTGCAAATGCCATTTCCACCAGCGTAGTAAACAAACCACCATCTGAACGGTCATGGTATGCGTGTAACGCCTTATCGTGCACTAATTGCTGAATAGCTAAAAAGAAGCCTTTGAGTAATTCAGGTGAATCCACATCTGGGGTCTTATCACCAAGCTGCTTATAAACCTGGGCCAAACATGATGCTCCCATGCGATTTTGACCAGCACCTAAGTCAATAAGCATCAAGCGTGTATCACCGTCACGGGTTAATTCTGGTGTCAGGGTTTTACGCACGTCTCGCACGGCGCCAAATGCCGTAATGACCAATGACATGGGTGATGTCACTGCTTTTTCGCCTTGTTCATCTTGCCACTGGGTTTTCATCGACATTGAGTCTTTACCAACAGGAATGGTCAAGCCCAATGCTGGACATAACTCTTCACCGACGGCTTTGACTGCTTCATACAAACCTGCATCTTCACCAGGATGACCTGCTGCGGCCATCCAGTTTGCCGAAAGCTTAATACGCTTTAAATCGCCAATGTCGGCTGGAGCAATATTGGTTAATGCTTCACCCACTGCTAAGCGTGCTGAGGCACCAAAATTAAGCAACGCAGCGGGAGTACGCTCACCTAAAGACATCGCTTCGCCCTGATACGTGTCAAAAGCAGCAGCCGTAACCGCCACATCCGCTACAGGGATTTGCCATGGACCGACCATCTGGTCACGATTAACTAGCCCTGTCACAGACCGATCACCGATAGTAATTAAGAACGTTTTCTCTGCTACCGCAGGTAGATATAGCAAGCGCATTGCAGCTTCATTTAAATCAATTTCACTGACATCAAACGCACTACTCGTAAAGCTTTTAGACTGCACATCGCGATGCATCTTCGGTGCTTTACCAAGTAATACGTCCAGCGGCATATCAATAGGGTTATTATTGAAATGACTATCATCAAGGGTTAAATGACGTGCTTCGGTGGCTTCACCTACAACCGCAAAAGGTGCGCGCTCTCGGGTACAGATATCGGCAAATATAGCTAAATTTTCTGGTGCCACTGACATCACATAACGCTCTTGTGACTCGTTACACCATACTTCAAGAGGAGTCATACCGGCTTCATCGTTGGGCACATTACGCAAAGAAAAATTGGCCCCTCGGCCTCCATCATTAACTAATTCAGGAAACGCATTTGATAATCCGCCAGCGCCCACATCATGAATAAATTGTATGGGGTTATTTTCACCCAACTGCCAACACTTATCGATTACTTCTTGGCAGCGTCGTTCCATTTCTGGATTGCCACGTTGCACTGAAGCGAAATCAAGATCTTCGTTCGACTCACCTGAAGCCATAGATGAAGCAGCTCCGCCACCTAAACCAATGTTCATGGCAGGTCCACCTAACGCAATTAGCTTAGCGCCAACGGTTATTTCGCCTTTAAGAGTATGTTGCTTACGAATATTCCCTAAACCACCGGCTAACATAATAGGCTTATGATAACCACGCACTTCAACACCATTAAAGCTATTAACTTGTTGTTCATACGTTCGGAAATAACCAAGAATATTTGGACGGCCAAACTCGTTGTTAAACGCGGCGCCACCTAATGGTCCTTCAAGCATAATGTCGAATGCGGTTACAATACGCTCAGGCTTACCGTAGTCGATTTCCCATGGTTGCTCGAATCCAGGAATACGCAGGTTCGAAACCGAAAACCCTACTAATCCAGCTTTAGGTTTTGAACCTCGACCAGTAGCGCCTTCATCCCGTATTTCTCCACCGGAACCTGTTGCCGCTCCGCTAAATGGTGCGATGGCAGTAGGGTGATTATGGGTTTCGACCTTCATCAAAATATCGATGTCTTCGTGATGATAACGGTATTGATTACTATCAGCTTGAGGAAAAAATCGACCAGCAAAGCTCCCTTCCATAACGGCAGCGTTATCTGAATAAGCTGAATGCACGTAGTCTGGGCATTTTTCGTAGGTATTTTTGATCATTTTAAACAATGACTTTGGCTGGTCTTGTCCGTCAATGGTCCAATCTGCATTAAATATTTTGTGCCGACAATGCTCTGAGTTCGCCTGCGCAAACATATACAGTTCGATGTCATTCGGATTACGTCCCAGTGTTTTAAAACTGGTGACCAAGTAATCGACCTCGTCTTCGGCCAATGCCAACCCTAATCGTAGATTCGCGCTGACTAATTCTTCTCTACCGCCGCTTAAGATATCAATCGAAGTAAGCGGTTTCGGTGACTCATCCTTGAACAACACACTCGCATCTTGCAAGTCCCCTACTACACTTTGCGTCATGCGGTCGTGCAATACATTTTTTAATTGAGCAAGCTGGTTAACGCTTAATGTGTCAGCATCTACGTAAAATGCGCAACCACGTTCTAACCGCTGTACCGTTTGCAGGCCACAATTGTGCGCAATATCGGTGGCTTTCGATGACCAAGGTGAAATAGTGCCCGCACGTGGAATAACAAGTAACAGCATGCCTTTATGCTGTTTCTCCTCAATTTTAGGGCCGTAAGTCAGTAGTTTATCTAAAACGTGTTGATCGTTGCTGTTCAATGGTGCGCTCACTTGTGCAAAATGCACAAATTCGGCAAACAACGAGTGAACAGGTAGATTAAGAGCTGCGATAGATTGCAGAAGTTTTGTAGTACGAAATTCAGAGAGGGCTGGAGCGCCGCGCAGGACAAGCATAAAGGTAATCACCAAGTTGCAGGGCTCGCCCACTTTCGTGATGGCAAACCGATTTTCGGGAAATTTTTAAGCGCAGGATTATATACTGATTTTAGCCCAATTGATAAGCACTTAACCGCTTGGAAGGCGACTTTTATTAAATGATAAATATCTGGATGAATTCATCACTTTTGGTCACAATATCCAGCTATAAGCTTTTTGAGGGGTGTCGTATTTCTTTTCGTTATTATTTTTTGCTTTCATTATCATTGCTGATCAGTGCGTGTGATGAACCTAAAAAGCAAGATAGCTTGCAACACGTGCTAGACACGGGCGTATTACGTGTGGGCACTATTTACGGCCTTACCACTTATTATAACGGCCCAAACGGCCCAGAAGGTTTCGAATACGAGCTTGCAGCAGGATTTGCTGACTACTTAGGCGTCAAGCTGGAAATATTTCCTTATTACACGGTAAATGAGCTTTTTCCCCAGTTAGATAATGCCCACTTAGATGTGATCGCCGCGGGTATTAACGTTAGTTCAGAACGCTACGCACAATTTCGTTTTGGCCCCGCATATCAAAATGTTAGCCAAAAGCTAGTGTTTAAACAAGGTGATGTCAGGCCTAGAGAACTGTCTGATCTCACGGGTGACTTTATGGTTGTAGCCGGCAGTGGTCACAGTGAAACCTTACGCAACTTCAAAGCGCAAAATCCAGATTTAAGCTGGCAAGAAACGAATGACAAGGACTCTGAAGAGTTACTCGAAGCCGTTTTAGCCGATGAATTAGATTACACAGTAGTGGACTCAAATATATTAGCCTTAATGCGCCGTAGATATCCTGAACTCAGTATCGGATTCTCATTAAGTCAGTCACAAGGTATCGCATGGGCGACAAGCCAAAAAAGTGACGACGCATTACGTGCTGCACTCATTGAATATTTTGGAAAAATCCATGAAAATGGCACATTGGCAGCCCTAGAAGACAAACATTTTGGCCACGTTCGCCAATTCAATTATGTGGATACGAGAGATTTCATTCGTTCAGCAGCAAGTAAACTTCCTCAGTATCAAACGCTATTTGAACGTTATTCTAACGATCTTGATTGGCGCTTATTGGCAGCCCTCAGTTATCAGGAAAGTCATTGGGACCCTAGAGCAAGATCGGTTACCGGGGTACGGGGCTTAATGATGCTCACATTAAATACCGCGAAAGACTTAGGTGTTACCTCGCGCCTTGATCCTGAGCAAAGTATCCGCGGTGGTTCTGAGTACCTCGCGACATTGTTGACCCGTATACCAGACCGTATACCGTCCCCGGACAGATTATGGTTTGCACTTGCATCATACAATGTGGGATTAGGTCACTTAGAAGATGCTCGCGTGTTAACGGAGCGACAAGGTGGCAATCCAGATATGTGGGTCGATGTAAAAAAACGTTTACCCCAGTTACGCCAAAAAAGGTACTACAAAACCACCCGCTACGGTTATGCAAGAGGCCACGAGGCTGTAATCTACGTAGATAATATTCGCCGCTACTACGACACCTTAGTGTGGTTAAACGAGCAACAGCCTGAATTACTGCCTGTTGAAGCTAAGATTGAAGTCGAAGTTGAAGATACAACCGCTGAGCAGAATATTTCGGACACAAAACTCGACGCGCAGACACCAGAAGATCCACAAGACAATTCTTCGTTAACCCCCCCTTTATCATCAAACGAAGACGCAGATAACCAAGCCGATGTCGAAAAGCGCAAAGATAAAGAGATAACAGATGAATCTCAGAGTGAGAAGACATCGTCGTCTATCCCGCTACAAGCGGAGATCGAAACTACCGCTGACGTAATACCCGGCCTGACAGATAAAATCGAAACAAACAATGGACCAAGTTAACACTCCTTCCGCCAACCGCTCACTAATATGATTGAGCGACCGTATGCTTGTTTTAAAATAAGTAGATTCTAATAAGATCAGCATAGCACGGTGCAATTCGCGGTTTACTCGCCACAGAGTATCTGCTGTAAACTTTAATTTGCACTTGTAATCTTAGCGTCATCTTGCTGTCATTTTTCATTCATATCAAATTGGTAGATTATGTTTTTGGGAACATAAGTACACTTCTTGATGTCTATTTTTCATCAACAAGGTAGAACTAATGAAAGTTCAGATAAGGTTCCAAGCGATGTAAATATCAGCAAAATTAAAAAATTACCCAACGAATAAGAAGGAAATAATATGAAGAAAAGAGCCACCATCAACAATCGCAGTCGCGTATGTAACGCTAGCCGTCGACGTCAATTACTTAAACGAGTGCACAGCAAAGTAGTGAACCGTCGTCAGCAATTTCAAATGACTGAATTAACCGACGAATGGTCCACAGCCAGTTAAGTTTTATCACGCTTACTGGCTTTTATTTGCGCCCTACGTTGACGAAAGAATGCTGAGATCGTTTCACTACATTCATCCCCCAAAACTCCGCCCAACACGTCGACTTGATGATTTAAACGTTCATCCCTCAGAACATCCATAATACTACCCGCGGCGCCCGTTTTAGCATCATATGCACCAAAAACTAAGCGTTGAATACGGCTATGCACCAGTAAACCTGCGCACATAGTGCACGGTTCTAACGTCACATAAAGCGTAGTATCAATTAATCGATAATTTTTTATCGTACTGCCTGCCTGACGAATAGCCTGCATCTCCGCATGAGCAGACGGATCATTGAGCATGATAGATTGATTCCAACCTTCACCCACGATTTGCTGATCTTTGACGAGTACCGCGCCCACAGGAATTTCGCCTCCTTGGGCAGCTTGATTTGCCAAACTCAATGCATGACGCATCCAAAGTTGATCTTGTTGTAAACTCATCTTACTCTTTAATCAGGTTGTAAATGGACAGCTAAATTGGCGAAATTCATTAATAAATTCGTCAAATTAACCAAGTTGGCCTAATATAACAAACCATAAATCATGCTAACACTCTGATTATAATGGAGTTTAAATTTTGGTCAGTGGATTGCTTAATCATACATAAATAACAATATTATTTTAACACATCGATTTGAGGAATAGACATATGAACATCACTGCCGTTGCTATCGTTGCTATCATCTGCTGGGCTATTGTAGAGTTAACCAATGGGTCAAAAGCCAAGAAAAAGAACAAAGTTACACTGCAGCAGGACGCGGAACTCGCACAACAGGTCGCCGATTTGAAAGCGCGCATTGAAACCTTAGAGAAAATCGTCACTGATGAGAAGTATGATCTACATCGTCAGTTTGATGATCTCAAGAAAGATAAAGTCGCATAGCTTAAATATCATTAAATTATTAAAGGGCGTTTAGCCCTCTTTTAAAGCGGAGGAATTGTCAAAAAAGGTAATTAAAATTAACGGTTAGCTAAATGAATAAATGGGAAAAAAGCTGATTATTTCGCAATCATGATGGGAACCGCATACATCGACAATACCTTTTTCTTTATTTCTGGTGATTCATCACATAGTCGAGAAGCCAGATGTGTCTTGGCTGCATCTATTTGCTGTTGACTGAAGAGGTCATCTTTTACGCTTTCTTTACCTTCTAACATTTGCAAGGCGGCATCGGCACTTGGGAAACGACGATAATTATGCTTAATTTGCCCATCAATTTGTTCTGCTACCCCTTTAGCATTTTCAAATTCACTATCTAATATTTGCCCAAATGATACGTGTACACGTCCTTTATAACCCACCATACCATCGACTATGCTACGAATATCTTCGCTATCAGCCTTGTCGTAACTACCTTCTACCTCAGTGGTATACAGTTCTTTTGCCTTACTCAAATCGCAGGGGTCAAACTCGTAAGAGATAGATACTGGGACGATACGCAGGCTACGAATATAATCGCTGAATGGCTGCTCTTTGGGCTTATTTAAACTGAGCATCGAAACAATCGCAGGGTTTGTTGCGTCAATGCCATCTTTAGCTCTACCCTCTCTTTGTGCAATCCAGATATGTTGAGCGTCATTTTTTAAAGTATGAAAAATATATTCACTGAGCAGTTTTGCATCGGCTAATTTTTCACGTCGGTCTTTAGCACTACGGTGCACAATAAAACACTTATTTAAGCGAATGAGATCCGCTACCCAATCTTGCTTGAGTAGATTATCTCCTACAGCGATACGCACCGTGTCTTGACCACTGAGATGCAACGACCAATTCACAAAAGCCGGATCAAGAGCAATATCTCTATGATTACTAACGAACATGCATGGCTGGCTTAAATCTAACTTATCAAGTCCCGACACGGTGAAACTATCAGTAGTTTGCTCTATCATGCGTTCCATATAAGGCTCAACTAATACTTGAAAGTCCCGCAAGCTCTTTATCCTACCACGCTGCCTAGATAAATAGAGCCTAGTCACGCCACGTAGGAATGGATAACAAAACCTCGGCCAAGTAGAGAAACGAAAAGCGACTAAGCTGTCCATAAGTTGACGATTTTGAATCAGCCGCCCTAATACTTGCGGCAAATCACAATCGTTAAATGGACGAATTGAGTCAAACTTTGCATTCATGAAGAAAAACTACTTACGGAAAATAATCGGGCCAGCATTTTGCCTGTGAACAGGTTAATCAGCAAACCTAATTTAGTTATAAATATCAGTAATGACACTGCTCGTACCTGTATACCACTCTTACAACAGACCACAGTTTACGCTTGTAGTTCGCGGCAAATTAATTCCACTTCGCCTCCTTCAGCTGTAATGTAAGTTGAATCCCCCGTTATCGTAAATGACATATCGCTCGTACGTGAAACTAATTTAGCTAATGCCTGAATATCATTCCAAGCAAATTGAAACACCTGCACGGGTAATGTGGCAAATGCAGCCTGACTTTGTCGCCACCAAGTGTCTGATTTACTATTAAAACTATATACTTTGGTGGCTTTTGCCATGCGACTGGCTTTTTTGATCCTGTCTTGTGCTGGTTCACCCACATCAATCCACAATTGTAACTGGTCGTCTAAGCTACGTAACCAGATATCAGGTTCTTCCACAGAGCTAAGCCCCTTAGTAAAGCTCAGTAATTCATCGGCATTTAAACAGTAAGCCAAAACTCGGGTCATCATGCGCTCCAGTGTTTCAGACGGATGCTGAGCAACTGTTAGATTAAGTGCGGTGTAATAATCACGGTTAAGATCAGACAAAGAAATTTTAAATTTATAGATAGTTGGCTTAATCGCCATAACACACACTCTAGGTAAAATAAAAAGAAGAGATAAAAAACCAATAAACATCAGGTTATTCATACGCTATAGAAACAGGCTGCAAAAGCCCTTTAACTATAAGGGCTTTGTGGGAATACTATGAGTCAACACCTATGTCAGAATCATTATTCAGTTATGTTACTTCAATTACCAGTATGACCAAACAAGTTAAATTAGAATTCTTTTATTAACGTCTTTTACCCGCAAGGCTTACAGATCTTTCCTACAGTCATTGCTCTACTACGTTGAATACATATATGCTAATTCGTTATCAGCACCATGAATCAGAGACACCGATGCACAGTCTTTAGTACATCCGATTCCGAAACAGCCAACCGGCCAGAGACAGTGTCATAATACCGATGATAGCCATTGGCCAATACTGATGGAGCAGCAATGAATAACTACTCCCTTCCAATGTGACGCCTCTTACTATCACCAAAAAATAACGCAATGGATCAAGATAAGTGAGCCACTGCACAAATTGTGGCATATTGGCGATGGGAGTGGCGAACCCAGATAGAACAATCGCAGGCACCATAAACAGAAAAGCCCCCAACACCGCTTGCTGTTGCGTAACGGATATAGCAGAGATCATCAATCCAACACCCACAGCAGAAAGCAGGAACAAGAGAATACCCAGATACAGCGCACCGAGACTGCCGCGTAAAGGAATATCAAATAAAGTCACCATAACCAGAATTATCAGCGTGGCCTCAAGTATGCCAATGACCATACCGGGAATGGCTTTACCGATCAGAATTTGCATTGGACGTAACGGAGTCACCAACAATTGGTCGAAGGTGCCCGCCTCACGCTCCCGAGCCACTGAAAGTGCAGTCACTAAAAGGGTCACCAGCAGCGTCAGTAGACCAACAATACCGGGCACAATAAACCAGTTTGACTGTAAATTTTCGTTATACCAAGCCCGTGTTTGTAAGGTCGCTACGGAACCACTTTTACCCTGTGATGCCAACCAGTTAAGGTTATAATCCAACACTATTCTATTCACGTAATTCATGGCCATCATGGCAGTGTTGGAATTTCGGCCATCTAGTATTACCTGTAGTGGTGCACTTGTGCCTTGCAAAAGTCCGCTACTAAAATGCTGGCCAATATGCAATACGAGCAGTACGTCTCTATTGTCGATTAGCGGTGCAACCTCACTATCATGCGCAATGTAAGCGACGACCTCAAAATTAGGAGATCCCTCAATATGACTCACGAGTTCTCTCGACGCGCCGCCAAGATCCTCATTATAGATTGCCACTGGCACATTATTGAGGTCGTAGGAAGCAGCAAAGCCGAACACCAGTAGCTGTATAATCGGCGGACCAATAATCACAAATCTGCTACGTTTATCACGTAACAGAGCCAGAAACTCTTTGATGGCTAGCGCCAAGATTAGTCTGCAATACATAGCCTACTCCAACCGCTTATGGAACTTACGCCACACCAGTGAAAAATAGAACAATGACATGATAAGCAATGCGCCGATATTAGGCAGCACCACCGACCACACATCACCCGCAAGAAACAGGGTTTGCAAAATAGCGACAAAGTAACGCGCTGGCACTAAATAGGTGATGAACTGTATCCAGCCAGGCATAGAATGAATATCAAACAGAAAGCCAGACAAGATAAAGGCGGGCAAAAACGTGACTATTATAGCCAGCAGTCCTGCTACAAACTGATTTTTTGAGACAATGGAAATTAACAAGCCTATAGCCAGTGCCACCAGCATGAATAACGCCGAGCTCATCATCAACAACCAGAAGGAACCATGTAGTGGCACATGAAACTGCCAAACAGCAATCGCTACACTGAACAACATACCTCCCATACCCAGCACAAAGTAAGGGATCAGCTTACCCGCGAGTATCTCGCTACGCCTCAGCGGTGTGACCATCATAGCTTCCATTGTGCCTCGTTCCCATTCTCGCGCCACAACCATGGCTGTGAGCAGGGAGCCAATTAATGTCATAACGATGGCAATCAAACCTGGCACCAAAAATAGGCGGCTAGACAAAGCCGTATTGAACCACACTCGCGGCTCTAAGCTCACTGGCATAATCAATGATTGGCCTCGACTCTCAGCATAATGGCTAAGCCAGGCAAGCCACGTTCCCTCAATATACCTCTGGGTGATATTAGCTTGATTAGAATCTACCCCATTGACGATAACGCCGATGGGCGCTTCGTTATTAGATAAGAGCTGCGCGGAAAAATTACTACGCAGCCACACAATGCCGTCAATCTGGTGTTCATTTAGTGCCTGCTGTGCTGTTTGAATAACACTAAAGTACTGTGGACTAAAAAATTCGGAACGCTCAAAAGCCCCCACCAATGACTGTGTTTCTCTATCTGGTTGTTCGATGACAATGCCCACTGGTATGTGGTTCGCATCTAGCGATACGCCATAGCCAAACAAAAACAGCAATACTACCGGCATTACAAAGGCAATGGCGATACTGGATGGATCACGCAAAATCTGCAGACTCTCCTTGCGGATCAATCCCCAGAGGCGCATATGAACTAACGAGCTCAAGGAGCCGCCTGCGACTTTTGTTGACGCTGTTCGATTAACTGTATAAAGGCGTCTTCCATCGTCGGATCAGGATTATCTTCCGTACGCGCACCCGACTTCATTGCCAGCGGTGTGCCTGCGGCCAACACTTCGCCGTCCGCCATAATAACGAGCCGATCACAGTAATTGGCTTCTTCCATAAAATGAGTAGTGACCAACACTGTTACCCCAGCCTCGGCCAACGCGTTGGTGCGCGCCCAAAATTCCCTTCGTGCGAGCGGGTCAACCCCCGAAGTGGGTTCGTCGAGAAAAAGAATTTCCGGTTCGTGCATTAACGCCGCGGCAAACGAAAGACGCTGTTTATAGCCTAGTGGTAAATCCCCCGCATTCGCATCTTCAAATGGCTTGAGTGCGAAAGTAGTCAACGCCCAATCCAGACGCAACTTTTGTTGTTTCCCCTTTAAACCATAAGCACTAGAAAAAAAACGCAGATTCTGCACCACTGATAGATTGCTATACAGTGAGAACTTCTGCGCCATATAACCAATGCGCCCACGTGCCGTGGCAGCCGCACGGCGCAGATCATAACCGGCGACGGCCAGTTCACCACTGCTAGCAGGCAACAACCCGCAAAGCATACGAAAGGTAGTGGATTTTCCTGCGCCATTGGCTCCTAACAAACCAAATATTTCCCCGCGCCGCACGCTAAAACTGACATTATTTACCGCTATAAAGTCATCGAAACGACGTTGTAGTTTCTTAACCGAGATCACTTCGTCATTCTTTTCAGGATCTATTTTTAATTGTGACGAAAATTCCGTTACGGGGTTAGTCTGGCGAATTTTCAGGCGGGCGATAAAGGCATCTTCAAAACGTGGCGATACCGTTGAGATGTGAATATCTTTTTGCCCCGGTAGCAATACTTCAGCCCTGGGTTGCTGGATTGTTTCCATGACCAGACGCACCGCTTCTCCCTCGATCAGGGCATCCAGTACGCCGGGCGCTCGGCTCAACATTTCCTGCAACCGACGATGACCTAAATCCTTAGCAGTGACCAAAAAGGTACGCCCCTCCACTGAGTGACTGAATTTCGCTGGCTCTCCCTGATCAAGTAGCTTGCCCTGATGAAGCAGTAATACTTCATCACAGCGTTCTGCTTCATCCAGATAAGCAGTGCTTAACAGTACCGTCATGCCCGCGTCCTGCACCTGACGATAAATTATTTGCCAAAGCTCACGGCGCGACACAGGGTCAACACCAACAGTAGGCTCATCAAGCAACAACAATTGCGGTGAGCGTACTAACGTGCAGGCTAGGCCTAATTTCTGTTTCATACCACCGGAAAGTTGCCCTGCCAAACGCCTAGCGAATGGCCCAAGACCTGTCATTTGCATCAGCTGTGCATAACGGCCAAGCCGCTCTATTCTTGGCAGTCCTTGCAGGTCAGCATAGAGGTCGAGGTTTTCCTGCACACTAAGATCTTCATAAAGGCCAAATCGCTGCGGCATATAACTTATGCTGGACTGAACTGTCAGCGGCTCGGCAATCGCATCGATACCTGATACTTGAATTTCCCCCGCATCTGGCAGTAGTAATCCGGCGGCAAGACGTATCAATGTAGTCTTGCCCGCACCATCCGGACCGATTAACCCCGTCACCCGACCGGGCTGAATATTGAAACTGATCTCGTCCAGCGCCGATAACTGCCGCCTTTCACTTGTGAATGTTTTACTCACAGCTGAGAATTTAAGGGCGGCAGCACTCACTGCTCTGCTCCACAGTGATTGGTGGGGGTTGTGTCTAGCTTTTGATTGGGCTCAATGGTGACCGAAGCTGGCATACCCAAACGCAGTTCTCCCTGCGCGTTACAAGCATAAATCCTAACCGAGTAAACTAAGCGTGTACGCAACTCTTCGGTCTGGACACTTTTCGGTGTAAATTCAGCGGAGGAAGAAATATAACCAACCCAACCTTCGTAGGTTTTATTGGGGTAACTGTCGGTATAGATAAGCGCCTTCGCACCCAAATGCACCTGCCCTAACATCGTTTCCGACAAATAGGCTCGCACCCAAATAGGATTGATAAAAGCAAGCGTCAGCACAGGCGTTGTTGGAAATGCCATATCACCAGGCTCTAAAATTCGGTTACGAATGACACCGTCTGCAGGCGCATATAGATTGGTATTTTCCAAATATTGCTGAGCCAACGCCAATCCAGCCTCGCGCGCGGCCAATTCTGCTCGAGCCACTGCAATATCTTCTTTGCGAGGACCTGCCTGCAACAACGCCAGTGCATGCATAGATACCTCCATTTGAGCCTCCGCCACATCGGCCAGAGATTGGGCATTTTCCACATCTTCCGCTGATGCCAAGTTCTTTTCGAGCAACCGTACAATGCGTTTATAACTGTCTCTGGTTGACTTCACCTTAGCACTAGCGGCCTTCAGTTCGGCCTTGCCCTGACTAATTTCTTCAGACCGACTGCCTGCCTCTAGTTTAGCCACAGTTTGTTGTTGAGCGAGTAAATTCGCTTCAACTTCGGCCAGTTGTGCGTCGAGTAATTCGGTATGAAGTTGGGCCAACAGCTGGCCCTTAGTAACGCGATCACCTTCCTGCACATGAATTTCAGCAATATGCTCACTGCTATTAAAGGCCAGAAGCGCTTCACGGATATCCACATTGCCGTAAAGTTGCAATTTCGTGTCATTACTGTCCTCAAGGTCAGCTCGCCACCATAACAACGCGATGACAGCGACTAATATCAGTGCCACGATGGCTATTATGATTTTTCTTCTGCTCATCTTCACAATTCCTTATTGCGTAGGTTTTACCCAAGCTCTTAGATACTTCCCAAATAGCCAGTACAAAAGTGTTTTGCTATCAAAACGAATGTAACATTTTCACCCGTGAGACTTGGTTTTTAACATCCATCCAATTGATGAGAATCAATAAGCACGCCGGAATAGCTGAATAAACTAGTTATATAAACGTTGTAGTATGGGCTTTATCAGGCCCGCCAGCCGCAGTTACTGCCGATTAGACCTGCCATCATATGCCTTATACAGAATTGTAGTTTCTGCAAATCGAGTACCCCATAATTCGTTAATTAACGAATTTATGTAATCATGTGTTTAAAGAATATCGTTACGTTTTTGATAAAATATTAGCCAAAAATAAATCTGCTACCTTTGAGCTTAATTTGCATAAAATAACCACTAGAAAAGCCGTCTTACGAATCAAATTCTTCCAATTCTCACGGTTAACAAATGAGAATTAACAACCTATCTGCTATTGCCAGGTAAGATATTTACAATTATAGTTGTTACTAACAACATACTTACACAAGGTTTTAATGCTATGTCTCATAGCCTAGAACGCGCAGAAGAGTTATATGAAGCCGTCAACCAACTCATTCGTGTTCACCAGTTTCGTGATCGAGACTATATTTGCTGCCACGATGTGTCCGTTGCACAGTGTTATGCCCTTGAAACCCTAGTAAAACGAGGCCCTTTGAGGCTTCAAGCATTAGCGGACGAGATGTATCTGGACAAAAGCACCACAAGTCGTGTGGTGGACTCATTACTGCGAAAAAAATATGTGCTCAAGGCATTGGACCCATCAGACCAACGTGCGGTCCAACTCTCGCTGACACCGACAGGTGAAGCATTGCATCAAAAGATTCATCAAGATTTGATCTCAGAAGAAGCACTAATGATCAAAAATGTTGCGCCAGAAGTTGTCGATGGAGCGTTGGCACTCATTAGGCAATTAACGACTGCAGCGCGGGACCGTTTAGGCTCTTAGCGCGCTTTTTTAACCTATTAGTTGTTAGTAACAACATTATCAATGGAGAAAATATTTATGTTCGAAGAATCAACCAACTTACCTGTCGCGGTCATTGGTGCTGGTCCCATAGGCCTTAGCGCTGCGGTTCATTTACTTGCACAAGGCTATACCCCTATCCTGTTCGAAGCTGGCGATATGGCAGGTAGCAACTTGGCCCGCTGGGGGCATGTGCGTATGTTTTCCCCTTGGGCTTACAATATGGATCCCGCAGCCGTTGCATTACTAAAACAAAAAGGCTGGAATAAACCTGCTGGCAATGAATTTCCCACAGGAAAGGAGTTGCTTGAACAATATGTCACACCCCTAGCATCCCATTGTGAAATTGCTCCTCACCTGAACCTGAATACTCAGGTTATATCTGTCAGTCGCCTCAACCATGATGTGCTACGTACAGACGGTCGAAACAGGGTCCCATTTGTACTGCGGGTTACCGGTCCCAATGGTGATCGTGACGTTAAAGCGCAGGCCGTCATTGACGCATCGGGGACATACCAAACTCCCAACTGGCTTGGAACTCATGGTATACCAGCTTTGGGCGAAAATGCTGCTGCAGATTCGATCACATATGGTGTTCCTAACATTCTCAGTTATGGGCGCAAGCAATACGCTAACAAGTCCGTGTTAGTCGTTGGTGGTGGCCATTCGGCATTCAACGCCTTACAGGATTTGATTTTGCTTGCAGATCAGTACAAGGACATGCGTGTTCTTTGGGGCGTTCGAAATGCCTGTGTGGCCAATGTCGTCCGCTCACCAGCAAACGATGAACTGCAAGAGCGCAGACGTTTAGAAGTTCGCATTCAGGATTTATTAGATCAAGGAAGAATAGAAGTCTTTAGCGAACTTGAAATCGAGGAAATCAATCGTGAAAATGGCAGACTGATTGTGCAAAGTGGTTCACGCAAATTACCGCCTGTGGATCGAATTATAGCTGCGACCGGCTTTCGCCCTAATCTTAGTCTCCTTGCAGAATTACGAATATCTCTTGATCCCGCAACGCAAAGCCCTACGCGTCTGGCGCCATTGATCGATCCTAATTTGCATAGCTGCGGTTCGGTTCCTGAGCACGGCTACGTAGAACTATCCCACCCTGAGCTAGATCTTTATATCGTCGGGATCAAGAGCTACGGACGTGCACCGACCTTTTTGCTGAAAACTGGCTATATACAAGTTCAATCGGTGGTGAATGCACTTGCCACAAGTGAAATGTCCGCTGATATGCATCCATCCGCCGCACCAACAATATCACTTTGCCGAGGATGAAAGTTTTACCGACCAAGCGAGGCTTTGTTGCAGCGCTAGGTCTAAGTCAATTAGTATCATGGGGAACCCTGTATTATAGCTTTCCATTAATTGCGGAAACGATGGTCAATGATATGGGATGGAGCCGTGGTGATATCTACGGTGCCGCAACACTCGGTCTTTTAGCGGCCGTACTAGCTGCTTACCCCATAGGCGCAATGATTGACCACGGCCATGGACGCAAACTTATGGGAGGAGCGACCATTGCAGCATCGCTCGCCTTGGTAGCCTGGTCGTACATTGAAACCATGCCTGCGCTTTATGCTGTGATAATAACATTAGGCATGCTTCAAGCAGCGTTATCCTACGAACCTGCTTTTGCAGTCACAGTACGCCAGTTGGGAGTGCTGCAATCACGTTCAGCCATCACGGCGATCACGTTGTGGGCTGGTTTCTCCAGCACCTTGTTTGTGCCACTGCTTCAATTTATGTTAGATAGCTTGGGATGGCGCGGTGCACTTCTAGGATTAGCAGTCATCAATACAGTCATCGCCGCCCCACTTTATTTATGGGCAATTCGACCTGTGAATTTAACAAGTGAAAAAACACACCAAATATCAAGCTCGGATAAAAGCCGGATTCGACCAATTTTATGTAGTCCTAGATTTTATCTCCTCACTGCATCTTTCTGCGCTTATATGGCACTTTTTTCTGGCTTTACGTACCACATCTATCCTCTGCTTATTGCGCTGACTTGGGACACGCAATCTGTGGTATTAGCCATTGCGCTCATTGGGCCCGCTCAGGTTGCTGCGCGCATGCTGATACTTTTATTTAAGGAGATAACGATAGTCCGTCTGGGCTTACTCGCCGGTATGACGTTTCCACTTGCCATCGTGATACTTAAAGCGCCACCCTCAGTTTTCACGCTTGCGATCGTGTGTATTCTTTATGGCGCAGCAAACGGTATATTTACTATCGTACGCGGCATGGCTGTTCCAGAACTGCTATCGCACCATAACTATGGCAAGATCAATGGCATTATGTTGATTCCCATGTCACTTGCTCGCGCAGTTGCGCCATGGCTCATTGCCATCTACTGGGCACATTCAGAAACGCCTGATGGTGCAATAAACTTGATGTTGGCCATAGCTATTCTTGTGCCTGTACTGTTTGGCGTCGCAGTCAACGTGAAGCGGATACGTTAGCCATGGGAACGAGGAATTTTAGGAATTGCGTTTTTTACGCGCAAGATCGTTAACCCGCAGGATATTCACATGATAAAGGCAGTTTGAATTAATAAGATTGACGACAAGAAGTTGGTATTTTTCGATATGGCGCGGCACTGCAAGGCATACCTCAATGTTATGTTTCAACAAGTTGATAGGCTAACTTTCGGTAACCTACTTTACACTGCACAATGATATCAGTAATGAATATGACCTCTCTCAGCGGCGACCGACATAGTCGCCGCTGAGAGCAGGATGATTTACATATTATCAAAAGTGTATTTGTGCTGCCCGCCATCTAAACAAAAAAGCTTCGAACGCTCATTATCGAGGCAACTACTGCCCCTTACTCCCATTCAATTGTCGCTGGAGGCTTACCTGAAATATCGTAAACAACGCGAGAAATACCATCGATTTCATTAATGATGCGGTTTGATACTTTCCCTAGAAACTCGTACGGTAAATGTGCCCAGTGCGCCGTCATAAAGTCGATTGTTTCAACGGCTCGCAATGATACAACCCAATCGTATTTGCGCGCATCGCCCATCACGCCTACCGATTTAACAGGCAAAAATACTGTAAATGCTTGACTGACTTTGTTATACAAATCGTGGCTATGCAGCTCTTCGATAAAGATCGCATCAGCCCTGCGCAGTAAGTCACAATATTCTTTTTTAACTTCACCTAACACACGTACACCGAGACCTGGTCCTGGAAAAGGATGGCGGTATAGCATGTCGTACGGCAAACCTAACTCGAGTCCAATCTTGCGCACTTCGTCTTTAAACAACTCTCGAAGTGGTTCAACTAAGCCCATCAACATATCTGCCGGTAAGCCACCCACATTGTGATGCGATTTAATCACATGGGCTTTACCTGTTGCTGAGCCAGCAGATTCAATGACATCAGGGTAAATGGTGCCTTGAGCTAACCATTTTGCATTTTTAAGTTTCTTGGATTCTTCATCAAAGACTTCAACAAACACGCGACCAATAATTTTACGTTTGGCTTCAGGCTCATCCGTACCTGCAAGTGCAGACAGGAACCGCTCTTCTGCTTCAATTTTTATAATATTGAGGCCAAAGTGGTCACCAAACATATCCATCACTTGCTGACCTTCATTCAGACGAAGTAAACCGTTATCCACAAATACGCACGTTAGTTGTTTACCAATCGCACGGTGCAACAACATAGCAACGACTGAGGAATCAACGCCGCCTGACAGGCCTAAAATAACCTCATCGTCACCGATTTGCTTTTTCATGCGTGCGATTGCGTCTTCAATTATCGCATCAGGGGTCCATAATTTGTCACATTTGCAAATATCGAGTACAAAATGTGACAACATGCGATGACCTTGGCGGGTGTGGGTCACTTCCGGGTGAAACTGCACACCGTAGAATTGTTTTTCGTGGTTCACGATGGCAGCAAACGGACAACTATCTGTTTTGGCTGCCGTAATGAAACCTTCAGGCACAGCAGACACTTTATCACCATGACTCATCCATACATCAAGCAAGGCATTGCCATTGGGACTAACGTGATCTTCAATGTTATCCAGTAATGCCATCTTTTCGACAACTTCTACTTGGGCATAACCAAATTCACGCATATCTGAACCTAATACTTCTCCGCCCAGCTGCTCAGCCATGGTTTGCATACCATAACAAATGCCAAACACGGGCACACCTGCATCAAATACGTATTGCGGCGCCCTGGGAGAGTCTTTGGCGTGAACAGATTCAGGACCACCTGATAATATAATGCCATTAGGATTAAATTCACGAATTTGCGCTTCGGTAACATCCCATGCCCATAACTCACAATAGACTCCTATCTCCCGCACGCGTCGTGCAATAAGTTGAGTATATTGAGAACCGAAATCGAGAATTAGTATGCGTTGTTCATGAATGTTTGTTGTCATCTTGGTACTCGTATTTAAAAGCGCAATGGCGATAAAAAAAGGCTGGTTAATAACCAGCCCAATAGTCGATGTAGATCTTTATCCTAAGCGGTAGTTTGGCGCTTCTTTGGTGATACTCACGTCATGCACATGAGACTCGCCCATGCCTGCGGCGGTTACCTTCACGAACATCGCTTTAGTGCGAAGATCATCAATGGTGGCAGAACCAGTCAACCCCATAGCCGAGCGTAAACCGCCCATTTGCTGGTGAATAATAGTAGATATAGGCCCTTTATAAGCAACGCGACCTTCAATTCCTTCAGGAACCAATTTCTCTGCGTCATTACTATCTTGGAAATAGCGGTCTGACGAACCATTGTTTTGGTCCATTGCACCAAGAGAGCCCATGCCACGATAAGATTTGTAGTAACGACCTTGATATAACTCAACTTCTCCAGGTGCTTCTTCCGTACCGGCTAATAAGCTGCCAACCATGACGCAACTTGCGCCGGCTGCTATCGCTTTAGCAATATCACCTGAGAATCGAATGCCACCATCCGCTATCACAGGTATGCCGGTACCCTCTAATGCTTCAACGGCATCTGAAACAGCGGTAATCTGTGGCACACCACAACCGGTGACGATACGCGTAGTACAAATAGAACCAGGGCCGATCCCTACTTTAACAGCATCGACACCTGCATCAGCTAGCGCCTTAGCGCCTTCGCCTGTGGCAACATTACCGGCAATTAATTGCACATCAGGGAAATCAGCTCGTACTTTTTTCACTCTGTCAATAACACCTTGAGAGTGGCCATGTGAGGTATCAATCAATAATACGTCTACGCCCGCTTCTACCAGCAATTGGATACGTTCGTCAGTTCCAGCGCCAACACTTACCGCAGCACCTACACGTAAGCGTCCTAACTCATCTTTGCAAGCATTAGGTTTGCTTTCGGCTTTTTTGAAATCTTTGACGGTGATCAAACCAGTTAATCTGAATGCATCGTCGACGACGAGGATTTTTTCGATGCGGTGTTCGTGCATCAATTCCAGTACTTGTTCGGAATGAGCACCTTCTTTAACCGTAACTAAATCTTCTTTGCGCGTCATCACTGAGGAAATAGGTTGATCAAAACGCTTTTCAAAACGCAAATCACGGCCAGTAACGATGCCCACTAGCGCATTGTCTTTATCTACAACTGGAAAACCAGAAAAACCATGATGCTTACTCAAGGCATTAATTTCGCCAATCGTTGCATTAGGTGAAACGGTTACCGGATCTGATACCACGCCACTTTCGTATTTTTTCACCATACGAACATGATCAGCTTGCGCTTCAGGAGGCATATTTTTATGAATAAAACCGATACCCCCTTCTTGCGCCAGCGCAATAGCAAGGCGTGCTTCAGATACTGTGTCCATAGCAGCAGAAACAAGTGGGATATTTAAGGTAACACCGCGGGTTAATTTGGTAATCAAATTAGCGGTATGGGGAAGAACGGTTGAGTGCCCAGGCACTAACAACACGTCATCAAACGTAAGAGCTTCTTTTGCGATCCGCAACATGCAACAACACCTTTAAAATGGGTTTTTATTGCGGCGCAATTGTAGCCGCTTTACCTTATCAGGTAAACTCCATTCCTGTTATTTATTTAAGATTTTGTGCCTTATGTTTAGTGCGTCACCCGCAAACCGAAATATCTTCACCGTAAGTAAGCTCAATCACTTGGCTCGCTCGATATTGGAATCAGAAATTGGCCAAGTTTGGCTCAGTGCTGAAATATCAAATTTCGTGGCTGCTAGCTCAGGTCATTGGTATTTCACACTCAAAGATAATAAGGCGCAAATAAAAAGTGCCATGTTCAAAGGGGCTAATCGAAAAGTTATCACGCGCCCAAAAGAAGGAGATAAAGTTTTAGTTCGGGCAAATTTAAGTATTTATGAGCCAAGAGGTGACTATCAACTTATCGTCGAGCACCTTGAACCTGAAGGCGAAGGCCAACTTAAACGTCAATTTGAAGAACTAAAGCGTAACTTATTGGCACAAGGCTTGTTTGCAAGTGACATAAAACAATCACTACCCAACACAATTAACCGCATCGGCATTGTGACGTCGGCAACTGGCGCAGCACTGCACGATATTTTAACGGTGTTGCAACGTCGCAATCCAGCCCTTGAAGTAGTCATTTATCCAACTCAGGTGCAAGGTGTAACTGCGAGCAAACAAATATGCCGTGCGATAGCGCTAGCTAACCATCGCAGGGAGGTCGATGTATTGATAGTCGGCCGAGGCGGCGGCTCGCTAGAAGACTTATGGTGCTTTAATGAAGAGAACGTCGCTTGGGCTATATACCACAGTGATCTCCCCATCGTCAGTGCTGTAGGTCATGAGGTAGACATCACCATAGCTGATTTTGTTGCCGACTTGCGCGCGCCAACCCCTTCAGCTGCCGCTGAGCTGGTAAGCCAATCCCAAATTGAAATGCTCAGCGCCTTAGGAGCCAAACGCGATAGATTGTTCAAAAGTACGCGCACACTGCTTAAAGAGCTGCAGTATCAACAACAATCGCTCACACAAGAACTCAATGGCTACCACCCTCGTAATCAGTTACGCCAGCATATGCAACGGGTTGATAGTCAACTCACTGCGATTTCTCATAGTATGGCAACGCAACTTATGCGTGCGAAGCAAAGCAGTGAGAGCCGAATCAGTAAATTACAGCAATTCTCACCCGTTAACGTATTGAAAGAGCAGCAAGGCAAACACAGTTTGTTGTCTGAGCGTTTAACAAAAGCATGGCTGAGGACTTTCGAGCAACGCCAACAACAGCTAGCAAACAGCAGTCATTTGCTCGATACAGTCAGCCCATTGGCAACTCTGGCGCGCGGTTACAGCATCACATTTAAAGGTAAAGAGGTCATCAAAAGCCAGTCTGAGCTGACCAAAGGCGATGTCATTACCAATCGCTTTGCTGACGGTGAGACCAACAGCACGGTCATTTAGCCTGAGAAAGACGTAAAACTGTAAAGCGAAGTAAACAAAAAGCCCTTTAATCACAACATGATTAAAGGGCTTTTTCATTTCCAGTGGATTGGTCTTGGATGCCGAATTCCCTGACTATTTATTGTTCTTGTGCATACGCATTAATAATTTACGTTTACGGCGTTGAGAATCGTTCATGATATTTTTATTACTCTCGAAAGGATTGGCCCCTTCGCGAAACTCAATTTTGATCGGCGTGCCCATCACTTTCAATGACTTACGGAAGTAATTCATCATATAACGTTTATAGGAATCCGGCAGGTCTTTCACCTGATTACCGTGAATCACAATGATGGGTGGGTTGTAACCACCCGCATGTGCATATTTCATTTTAACTCGGCGGCCACGCACAACTGGCGGCTGATGGTCAGCTTGGGCCATGTCCATAATACGCGTTAGCATTGAAGTATTAATACGCTTGGTCGCACTGTTATAAGCCTCTTGTACCGACTCAAACAAATGCCCGACGTTAGTACCGTGCAAAGCTGATATAAAATGCAAACGGGCAAAATCTATAAAACCTAAACGTCTGTCTAATTCACGCTTGATTTCTTCTTTCACGTCTTTGGCTAAACCATCCCACTTATTTACCGCAACAACAAGTGAACGACCAGAATTAAGCACGAATCCTAATAAACTAAGATCTTGATCAGTCACGCCTTCTTGCGCATCGATCACCAATAATACAACATTCGCTTCTTCAACAGCCTGTAACGTTTTAACGATCGAAAATTTTTCAACGGCTTCGGATATGTTTCGGCGCCTGCGCACTCCGGCAGTATCAATAAGTACGTATTCCCTACCGTCACGCTCCATAGGAATAAAAATACTATCTCGGGTTGTTCCGGGCTCGTCGTACACCACGACCCGCTCTTCACCTAGAATACGATTAGTCAGCGTGGATTTACCAACGTTGGGCTTGCCCACGATGGCAAGTTTGATGGGCGATGCGAGCAATTTTTCAAGTTGTTTTTCAGCGTCAATCTCTTCAACAACGCCATCATCTTCTGGCACTTGCATATCCGGAAACTGTTCGGAGAGAGGCATCAAGGTCAATGTCAATAATTGCGTTACACCTCGACCATGGGCTGCGGCAATTTGGCTAACATCACCTAAACCTAAAGCAAAGAAATCAGCGCTTTCACTGTCACCATCGATTCCGTCAACTTTATTGGCTACAACATAAACTGATTTATTCTGTTTACGTAAATGCTCAGCAATACCTTGATCAGCGGCCGTCAAGCCGGCCCGAGCGTCAACTAAAAACATGACAACATCGGCTTCATCAATCGCCATCAGTGACTGCTGAGCCATTGCTACATCGATACCTTGTTCGTCGCCACTGATGCCACCAGTATCGACCACAATAAACTGTAGTCCTTCATAATTAGCCTGACCGTATTTACGGTCACGAGTTAATCCAGGGAAATCCGCAACTAACGCATCTCGAGTACGCGTTAGGCGATTAAACAACGTGGATTTACCCACATTAGGGCGGCCAACTAAGGCAACAACGGGTAACATATTTCACAATCCTTAAAACGCAAACGGCTCAGGAGAAGCCTGAGCCGGTAATAATATAATAGTGGCGTGAGCCAACTAAAGGTCTGTTAGGGAACTTGGATCGCCACTAACTTACCATCGCGAGTCTGAGTATACAGCATCTTACCATCAACCACTGGCGCACTATAAATACTCTCATCTTCGTCATCGCCACCCACATCAACCCGAGCGACTATCTTTCCGTCAGTTTGGTTGAAAAAATGCAAGAAACCCCACTTGTCACCTGCTACTAGGTAGTCCCCGACAGGTTCAGCAGCCGTTAATAAACGCTGCTTCAAAGCACCTTGACTCCATAGCTCGATACCATTTCGTGCATCAAGCGCATACACATTGCTGTTTGCATCAACAACAAACAAAGTATTCCCCGCTTGGGTTAAACGACGATATGATTTGTATTCACGTTTCCAAATAATACGACCACTTCTAAGTTCAACCGATGCTAAACTGCCATCGAAAGAAATCACATAAATGACGCCACCTGAAACCAATGGTTTGCTATCGATATCTACGATGCGGTCGAGCTCAGTTGCTCCCGTTGCAGAACCGATAGGTTGCTCCCAAGCTGTTTGGCCTGTTCCTAAAATATTGACGGCTAATTTACCAGACGCAGTACCAACAATCGCTCCGCCATTTGCTGCAACAGGTGCCGCAATACCACGTAGGGATAATGGAGGAACATCAGACTCATAAGACCAAACTTGCTCACCTGATTCCGCATCTAGGCCGAACATTAAACCGGAGCCGGTATTTATAACCACTATGCCCTCGTCAATTGCGGGCGATGCAAGTACTTCACCTTTCACTTTTACTGACCACTTTTGTTCACCTGTGTGAACATCAAGGGCAGTAACATCACCGTTCTCTGTGCCAAAAAACAGTGTTTCGTAAGCAACCGCTAAACCACCTGCTATTTTAGCAGAAACGCCACTTGACCATAAGTTAGTGATGCTTGAAGTAAACCCTTCGTGGTTAAAGACTGCATAATTTTTATGCCAGATTTCTTTGCCAGTTTCTTTACTATAGGCGGCCACTTTCCCTTGACGATTAGCAGCAAATACCATGTCGTAAGCAACCGCAGGTTTTAAGCGAGAGAAATAACGGTCAATACCATCACCTAATTCGGTATCCCAAACAGTGGTGGGCGTAAATTCAGCATCAATAGGTTTAAGAATGCGAATTTCTAATTCTTCGTCATCGGTAAACCAACCTGAAATAGTGCTACAGGCTGATAAACCAAAGGTGCTGACAAGTAGCAACGGCAGTAATGCTTTCTTCACGTTTCGATCCTTACCCATTGGCCGCAAGTGCCAAGTTATCGAGCTTCATTTTTACAATATTATTAGCACTATTAGCTGCAAGTGCTGCGCTATAAGCGCTACGTGCTTTATCAAACATTTCTTGCTTAACGTAAATATCACCTTTAATTTCTTGCTGCTGCGCACTAAATGCAATCGCAGTCACTTTCTCAATACTGGCAAGCGCTTTCTCTGGTTGCTCTAGTGCTAATTGCACACGAGCTAAACGTAGATTAGCAAGCCCATTGACTGCTTCACTATCGCTATTGTTAGCCGCAAAAGATAATTGCTTTTCTGCTTCGTTTAAGTCTTTACGATCAATCGCTTGCTGAGCAAGTTGGAAAGCCATTAATAGGGCATAACCACTATCACTATTTTGATCAATGTACTGCTTTGCTTCACCAAAGCTTGCATCTTTTGCTAGCAAAGATGCGGTCTGCACTTCAAAGGCTGCTGATGCTTGTTCTTTAGAGGCAATTTGTTCATCGTTATAATAACGCCAACCCCACAAGCCACCTAAACCGAGTACCGCGCCGACAATAATCGCTGTGCCGTTCTCTTTCCAAAATCGTTTTATCGCTTCAACTTGTTGTTCTTCTGTTTCGTAATGTTCCATCGCAACTTCCTCTGACTGCAGCACTGGCTTTATATCAAGCAGTGACTATTTATCTGTTCAAACACGGATTAAAGTGAAAAGAGCTCGGTTAATGTCGATTCTAACGCTGAGCGAGCAACCTGAATTTGCGGTTTATCTTCACGTAAAAACTTAATGCTTACTAACTCTTCTTGTTGTTCGGTCTCCCCTAGCACCAAAGCAACACGGGCAGCACTTTTATCTGCACGCTTCATTTGTTTCTTAAAGTTACCGCCACCAAAATGGGTTTGTACTCTAAGGGATGGCATGACGTCACGCAAACTTTCTGCAATCTGAAGTGCATAAAGTTCAACTCCGTCACCCATAGCAGTGACATAAACGTCAACTGGGTCGGCAACGAATTCTTCAGCGCCGCATGCCTGAAGCATCAGTACGAGGCGTTCCATACCGATAGCAAAACCGACTCCTTGTGTGGGCTTACCTCCCAACTGTTCTACGAGTCCGTCGTATCGACCGCCAGCACAAACCGTTCCTTGGGCACCTAAACTTTCCGTTACCCATTCGAAAACAGTACGATTATAATAATCTAACCCACGTACCAATCGAGGATTAACTCGGTATTGGATACCTAAGGCGTCTAAACGTTCACACAATGATTGAAAATGTTCTTTAGATTCAGCATCTAAGTAATCAATTAAACTTGGAGCATCACTAATAGCAGCTTGAACCTGAGGGTTCTTACTATCTAATACCCGAAGCGGGTTACTTTCCAAACGGCGAAGGCAGTCTTCGTCCAATTGATCTTTTCTTAGCACAAGGTACTCGACTAACGCTTGGCGGTACGTTTCACGCGCTTCGTTTGAGCCCAATGAATTAAGCTCTAGCGTGACCTGATCGGCAATTCCAAACTTTTTCCATAAACGTCCACTAAGTGCAATCACTTCAGCGTCAATATCTGGACCGGCTAGACCGAATACTTCAACACCGAACTGATGAAACTGACGATAGCGCCCTTTTTGCGGACGCTCATAACGAAACATCGGTCCTAAATACCATAGGCGCTGCTGTTGATGGTAAAGTAAGCCATGTTCGTTGCCCGCACGTACCACACTAGCGGTACCTTCTGGACGCAAGGTTAAACTTTCGTCGTTGCGATCAGCAAACGTGTACATTTCCTTTTCAACTATATCGGTCACTTCGCCAATAGAACGTTTGAAAAGATCAGTACTTTCAACAATGGGTGTGCGGATCTCTTGATAACCGTAACTGGCAACGACTTCACGGATTGCTTTTTCAGCCCACTGCCATAAGCCCGACTGTTCAGGAAGGCAATCATTCATGCCTCGTATTGCCTGTATTTGTTTAGACACTAAAGAAATTCTCTTTGACTAGATAATATTAAAAAGCCCCGTATTATAGGGGCGATGTCGGTAAACGTAAATGAAGACGCGGCTTAATCGCGCTTTTTTACTTAAGTCAGTCTTTAACCAAGGTTTTTTACGTCTATTTTCTTGCTGCTATCGAGCAGTGCAGCTTTCGCTCTTATGCGCTTTTCTAGTTGGTCAACTAAATCGTCGTTCGATAAACGTTCTTTCTGACGCTTACCATCAACATAGTAGCCGCTCATGTTTCGCGCCCCCGTTAAGCCTAAATCTGATACTTCAGCTTCTCCAGGTCCGTTTACAACACAGCCTATAATAGAAACGTCCATCGGGGTTAACAAGTCCTCTAAACGCGTCTCTAATGCATTGACGGTACTGATTACATCGAATTCTTGACGCGAACAACTTGGACAGGCAATAAAATTGATGCCACGAGATCGGATACGTAGAGACTTTAAAATATCAAAGCCTACTTTTATCTCTTCAACAGGATCAGCGGCCAATGAAATACGAATGGTGTCGCCGATACCTTCAGCAAGCAACATACCTAAGCCCACAGCACTTTTTACCGCACCGGCTCTAAAACCACCGGCTTCAGTAATCCCCAAATGCAGAGGTTGATCAATCTTCTGCGCTAAGGCTCGATAAGCGCCTACGGCTAAAAATACATCAGAGGCTTTTACGCTGACTTTAAATTGATCAAAATTCAACTTATCCAAAATATCCACATGACGCATCGCGGATTCAACTAGTGCTTCTGGGGTAGGCTCACCATACTTTTCTTGTATGTCTTTTTCTAGTGAACCACCATTTACGCCAATACGTATAGGAATACCATAATCACGCGCGCAATCGACTACCGAACGGACACGGTCCATGCTGCCGATGTTACCTGGATTAATACGCAGGCAATCTACACCATACTCAGCCACTTTTAAGGCAATACGGTAATCAAAATGAATATCGGCAATTAACGGCACATCAACTTGTTGCTTGATGAGTTTAAACGCTTCTGCTGCATCCATAGTCGGTACTGACACACGAACAATCTCACCGCCTACGGCGACAATACGTTTAATTTGCGCAACAGTCGCATCCACGTCAGTGGTCGGAGTATTGGTCATCGACTGCACTGCTATGGGTGCCCCGCCACCAATAGGAACCTTACCCACATTGATTCTAGTTGATACTCTGCGTTTTATCGGTGACTCTGCAAACATGCTGTTTCCTAACTCAATTTGATAACGTATTTACTCGGTGATAAATCGTAACGGTTTATCGTCGAGTAATTAAACGGATTATAATGACAAAGGTAAGGTGAATTTTGCTGTGCTATTAGGTGTCAGGAAAGACATATCGATATCCTCACCAGCATAACGAATACTGACCTCACTGGGAGCGCCTAAAATAACTTCGAAGGGCGGCTTACCGGATACATTCATAACTCGGCCTGACACTTTGACACCTACAGCGATTGTTTCACCTGTCGCATCCACAATACTTATCCAGCAATCATCAGCAAACTGAAAGACGATTTCAACTAGGCCTTCTTGGTCGATATTTTCAATATCTGTCGTTTCCGTCGTTTGAACTTCAGTCTGCTCAGTAATGATACTTTCAACATTTTGAGCATTATCTGCCAGTGTTTTGCTCTGTGCAATGGAATCGACCTTAGCCGCACTGCCATTTACACTTTCTTGAGTATCGAGTTCACTAGTGTTTTCAAGGGAAGTTTGCAACGTGTTACTTGCAGAACCTTTTGCTGTTTCGTTCGCTAGATTTTCGCCCGTCGTATCAGAAATAAGGTCTTGATTTTGCGCAGGCGTGTTATTCACGTTATTCGAATCTAAAGGGCTGGTTTGAACAGTTGGGGCTTCAAGCGTATCAACTTTATCGTTATCGCTTTGTTGAAACCACCACACCACAACCAAAGCCACTACGACCGCTAATATGAGGTAAGTCACCATCATGAGTTTGTCGTCATTCGCTTGATGTGCGACACGACGAGAGAAGCTCTGAAGTTTCGCAGGCTCTTTCTTATGCATATTCAAATTATCGAGACCATTAAGCACCTGAGCTTCAGATACACCAACCTGGCGCGCATATAATTTGAGATAACCTTTAATAAAGGTCATTGAAATACTCGGGTCGTACTTATCTTCTTCCAAGGCTGTGATTAAGCCAGACTTCAAGTGGATTTGACTGGCAATATACTCGACGGAGAAGCCTTTTTCTAAGCGCGCAGCTTTTAACACCGGGCCTGGGCCATTAACCTGAGTTTCTTCTACTTGTTGCACTTCTTCACTCATTTAACTAACGCTACTCTTAATTTATTGGGACGATTATTTGGGTTCAACAACAATTAATTTTTGCCCGATATATATCGATGCTGGATCAGAAATATTGTTCCATTCCATGAGTTGACTCATATTAACGTTATATTGCAGTGAAAGGCGATAAAGATTCTCTTTCGCTGTAACAACATGATATTGATTCGGTGCTAATTCTTTTTTTGATACTTTGGGTTCGGGCTGTACCGGAGGTAATTCTCTCGTTGGTTCAAACGCATCGCCAACAATGCCACCACCATTTAAATAATCATACGCAGGCTGAAAATCAGGGTACAAGCTGACCAACATATTAGCATAATCCGTCGCGCGCTTAGGTGCCCCAGCTTCCTGCTCTATTTGTACAGCTAGCCATAAACTGTCTGCTGATACTGAGGCAACTCGCTCATAACGTCGTAGACTGTCACGAGCCGCTCCAAAACGATGAGCTTGCAACTGTAACTGTGTCAACAGAAATAGACTCTTTGCTCTTCCTGGCTGATGATTCAAGGCGTCTTGCAAAAAACCAATTGCCTTGTCAAGCGCATTTTGACTTTGACTACACAGCGCCAAATTCTCGTAGGTTTCAGCAGATGAGTTATATACATCACTATTTAACGCTTTGAAAAAATAAACCTTAGCTTGCTCATACTCACCTCTTTCACAAAGAAATGCACCATAGCTATTAGCGATGTCAGCATTTTCTGGAGCTATTTTTATGGCCTTGAGATAGGCCTGAGATGCAGAATCGTACTCTTCTACTTTCTGATAATAGTACGCCATACCGTAATGAACATCTGCAAGTTGAGGAGCAAACTCGAGTGCTTTATCAAGATTGAACTTCGCTTGGCTATAATTACCATTCTTTAAATAGGTTAATCCCAAGGACAATCGTGTTTTAGCAGCTCGTTGCTTATCAAAATCATCTGGACTTGAATAATTGCCTTGACTGACGCAAGCACAAAGACCAAGCACTATAAATAAGCTTAATAAGCGGAAAATTTTCATATGAATAAAGCGGTTAATACTCAATGCTCCACTTTCACCGAAATTTCTTCTCCCTTCATCTGTTTTTTCAACAAACGTTTCGTTCTATCCACTACGTCGCCAACTAATTGGCCACATGCGGCGTCTATGTCATCACCACGGGTTTTACGCACTACGACCATTAAGCCATAGCTAGAAAGCACTTTCGCAAAACGATCAATTCTTGAATTACTCGAACGCGTGTAAGGCGAGCCTGGATAAGGATTAAAAGGAATAAGGTTAATCTTACACGGCGTATCAGCAAGTACTTTGGCCAGCGCATGCGCTTGATCGGTACTATCGTTAACGCCGTTTAACATTACGTATTCAACGGTTACTTTACCTTGGTTAGCATGAGATTTAGCAAGATATCGGCGCACGCTCGCTAAAAACTCTTGAATGGGATACTTCTTATTGACTGGCACAAGTACATCGCGTAGCTCATCGTCTGGCGCGTGTAATGAAATAGCTAATGCTACATCAATCTGGTCGCCTAACATATCAAGGGCTGGCACCACACCTGACGTGCTTAATGTTACCCGGCGTTTTGATAACCCAAATGCCAGATCATCAAGCATAAGATCCATCGCCGGCACCACATTTTTAAGATTCAATAATGGTTCACCCATGCCCATCATCACCACATTGCTGATCGGCCGTTTAGCACTGTCGTTTGACAAACCGATAGTGGTGGCGACACGCCATACCTGCCCAATTATTTCAGATACACTGAGATTACGATTAAACCCCTGTTGCGCAGTAGAACAAAAAGTGCATTCTAATGCACAGCCCACTTGAGATGAAACGCACAGTGTTGCGCGGTCACCATCGGGTATCCATACGGTTTCAACTTCTTGACCGCCTTCTAAACGAAGGGCAAATTTAATTGTTCCGTCAGATGCATCCTGTTGATAAGCGATTTCAGGTGCTTTTATCTCACACTGCGCAGTAAGCTTTTCACGCAATGCCTTGTTCAAATTAGTCATTTGATCAAAATCAGAGATCCCTAATTGATAAATCCATTTCATCATTTGGTCGGCACGAAATGGCTTTTCGCCAATCGAACTAAAATACTCTCTTAAACCTGCACGGTTGAAGTTAAGTAAATTGATTTTAGTCGGTTTTGCTGACATCACTTCTGACATGGAACGGGATACCTCATTTAAAAGAAACTAGTGTACATTTTTTACGCTACAACTGCCATTTTGTTGGCGTAGCTATAGCATTTAGATCGCAAAAGGGAGCCTAAGCTCCCTTAAATACAAACGTTAAAAAATTAACGTGTACGTGGGCAAATTTCTTCGTCAGAGAAGAAGTATGCAATTTCACGTGCAGCTGATTCAGGTGCATCTGAACCGTGACATGCATTTTCGTCAATTGATGCAGCATAGTCAGCACGTAAAGTACCAGCAAGCGCGTCAGCTGGGTTAGTTGCGCCCATGATTTCACGATTTTTAAGAACAGCGTTTTCGCCTTCTAAAACCTGAACCATAACTGGACCAGATGTCATAAATTCAACTAAAGCACCGAAGAAAGGACGTTCGCTATGCTCAGCATAGAAACCTTCTGCTTGTTCTTTGCTAAGGTGAAGCATTTTAGAAGCAACGATACGTAGACCTGCGCTTTCGAAACGGTTGTAAATTGCGCCGATTACATTTTTTGCAACTGCGTCAGGTTTAATAATTGAAAAAGTACGTTCTAAGGCCATGATTGGTCTCCGATAACAAAATAGATGATTAAAAATTCGCGCGGATTATATGCGTTTCCTCGGCAAAAGCCCAACAAATCGGAAAATTAATATAGCGCGGTCAGAAAACGTATGTCTACATCATTGATGAACAGAGAAAATTGGCGTTTATTAGACGCTACAAACTAGTTATGATGCCCTATCAAGAAAAAACAATAAGGAGAGACGGTGTTAAGACTACTTTTTCTATTACCGTTAATTTTATGTTTACTATGGTTTACCTATCTCAGGCTACGGGGGTTTAGCATCAGCCAAGGGAAACAAGGTTTTATCTATATTTTGGCATTTTCTGCCATCATTGCACTATTTTATACTCTAATGCTATGGCTGACCGCCACCTGAAATTGTGATAACAAATAAAAAAAGGAGCTTCAGCTCCTTTTTTTATTTCCAACTAACAAGCCTAGTAAATTTCGACGTCAGCTTGATCACGAAGGGCGTTAATAAACTCACCATATGTGAATTGAGCACGCATAGTAGATAATCTATTTTGCAATGTTGCTACATCACTACTTGGAATATCAGCGCCTTCATTAACCTTAATTAACTGTACAAGCCCTACGTCACCATTAAACAACCCGACAACTTGAGCGTTAGCCTCTTTATTGCTAGTCAGTTTAAATAATGCTTCAACGATGCTCGGTGCCACGGACGAACCGTTTCTGGCTATCGCATCTTGTTCTTGCCATTCAATGCCTTTCGATTTTAGCTTCTCGCTAATATCTTGCTCAGAGCGCACATCAGCTAACAGTGTGTCTGCCCAAGTTTTAGCCGCTTGTTGCGCTTTCTCGGCTAATAAAAGATCAGTAATCTGAGCAGTGACTTCATCAAGCGCTTTGGTGCGCTGAGCTTCGTAATCGGCCACACGGACAAACATGATGTGATTGTCACCCAACTCAATAACATCGCTGTTCACTTGATCGTTAATTAACTCATCAGAAAATGCCTGAGCAACAACGTCCGGATAATTAACGTCTTGTGGAACGCTATCTTGACTAAATAAAACCGTGGTTTGCACGTCTATGTCGGCAATACCGGCAACTTCATCTAAGCTATCGGGGGCTTCAAATGCGACTTCGGCCATGCGTTGTTGCTTAGTATAAAAGTCTTCTTCCGCCTTCTCTGTTTTTATTTTAGCAAGTACGTCTTCTTTCACGTCAGCATAAGGACTCGTTTGCTCAGGTTTGATATCGGTTAGTTTGATAATATGAAAACCAAATTCACTTTTAACAACAGCTGATATATCGCCAACGTTAGCCAAACCAAATGCAGCATCTTCGAAAGCGGGATCCATCATTCCAAGACTAAACCAGTCAAGGTCGCCACCGTTCTCGGCACTAAATGTATCACTTGAATATTCTTTTGCTAATTCAGCAAAATCGCCACCATCGTTAACTTTTTCTAAGATATCTTGGGCTGATTCAGCAGCTTTTTGCTCATCATCCGCAAATTCAACCAGGATATGCGATGCTCGGCGCTCTTCTTGTGTTCTGAAATCTTGGATATTCTGCTCGTAGTATTGCTCAGCTTCATCATCAGAAACCACGATATCTGACAATAAATCGTCTATCGACAGCTCAACGTAGGCAAGACTGACTTTCTGCTGAGTATCAAACTGCGTAATATTAGCTTGGTAATAATTTTCGATATCTTCTGGAGATACCGTAATTTCGTCACCAAACGGCTGTGCTGGTATTGTCAAATAGCGAGCGTCACGCGTTTGCTCTTGCAGTTTGTATGCCTGCTTCGATTCAGCAACCAGGGTAAATTCAGATCCCAATAATGCGTTTGAAAGTTGACGGCGAGTCATATCTACGCGCATATAATCACGGAATTCGTTTGGTTGAAATCCCGCTTGACGCAATACTGCAGTATATCTTTCGTTATCGAACTTTCCATCAAATTGAAATTCTGGCATAGCGACGATAGCTTGCTTGATTTGCGCATCGCTAACACGAAGACCTAAATCAATAGCTGCTTGCTCAAGCAATTTGTCACCGATCAACCGATCTAATACGCCTTGTCTGAATTGTTGCAAATAAGCGCTATCGGCTGTCAATGCAGCGAATGCGTCGCCGTATTGAGATTCCATTCGCCCGCGTTCATTTTGATAAGCGCGTTCTAGATCCGCTTGTGAAATGGTGTCGTCGTTGACTTTAGCTGCCGCAGTTTCGGCAGATGAGTTGATATAACTGCCTACACCGGCAAACATAAAACTTAAAATCACCAACCCTAGGATAGCCATGGCCCACTTGCCTTGGGTTCCCTCTCTGATTCTTTCCAACATGTTCGTTTTTAACTCCAAGTGAGTTGCTTGAGATAAGCTGAATTTTACTAAATATTAAGGAGGCAGGATTATATATTAAACGTAATCATTAATTAACAGCAGATAAACAAAAGGCGATGATAAATCATCGCCTTTTTAACTGAAAAACTTTGCTTAGTTACAAGCGTCTTTAAGCGCTTTACCGGCTTTGAACGACGGAACTTTAGCAGCAGAAATTTGGATTGTTTCACCAGTCTGTGGATTACGACCACTACGAGCTGCACGCTCACGTACAGAGAATGTACCGAAACCTACAAGAGCAACTTGATCACCTTCTTTAAGTGCTGCAGTGATTGCGTCAGTCAATGCATCTAGTGCACGTCCTGAAGCTGCTTTAGAAATATCTGCACTTGCAGCGATTTGGTCGATAAGTTGAGACTTATTCACAATATGATCCCCTTCAATTGTTATTATATTAATTATCCGCAAACAAGAATGCGGAAAATGTTATACCAAGCTTAAATTTGAACTTCAAGCATAAATTCACAAATTTTTAACTTTGTAGATATCGCCGCAATCCCTTTTGTGACAAGGCCTAAAGCGAAACTGGAACAAAGGCTACCACAACTTTTTGTTGATTGAAGCCCTTATTTCCAAAAAAAACGAAAAAACTAGCCCTAAGTGGCTATTTTTTACCCTTGCTTGGCTTTTCAAGGCTAAAACGCTCGGGATTTTCTTGCAATGCCAACTCTAAAACTTCGTCTATCCACCTGACTGGGTGGATAGATAGGTCTTGTTTTACATTATCTGGGATCTCTTGTAAATCGCGTTCGTTCTCTTTTGGAATGATAACGGTTTTTATTCCCCCACGGTGAGCAGCCAATAATTTCTCTTTTAATCCACCGATCGCCAATACTTCACCACGCAACGTAATTTCGCCTGTCATCGCGACATCACAGCGAACGGGATTACCGGTAAGTGTTGATACAAGCGCTGTGCACATGGCGATACCGGCACTTGGTCCGTCCTTTGGAGTTGCCCCTTCAGGTACGTGAACATGGATGTCACGTTTTTCATGGAAATCACTATTAATGCGTAATTTTTCTGCACGACTACGCACGACCGTCATGGCTGTTTGAATCGACTCTTGCATAACGTCACCCAGTGAACCAGTGAATGTCATTTTACCTTTGCCTACTACCGATGTCGTTTCAATGGTCAATAATTCACCACCTACTTGAGTCCAAGCCAAACCTGTGACTTGGCCTATCTGATTATTATTTTCCGCTTTTCCATAATCAAAACGTTGTACACCAAGATAGTCGGCTAAGTTGTCTTGGTTAACCGTCACGCACTTTGTATCTTTATTTAGCAGAATATTTTTAACGGCTTTACGACAAATTTTAGAAATTTCACGCTCTAAATTCCGTACGCCAGCCTCTCGGGTATAATGACGAATGATACCCATAATCGCTGATTCTTCGATAACTAATTCTTTAGCTTTAAGGCCATTGCGTGCGATTTGCTTATCAAGTAAATGACGCATGGCTATATTCAGTTTTTCATCTTCTGTATAACCAGATAAACGAATCACTTCCATTCGGTCCAACAAAGGGCCTGGAATATCCATACTATTAGACGTTGCCACAAACATGACATCAGAAAGGTCGTAATCAACTTCTAAGTAATGATCACTAAAAGTACCGTTCTGTTCAGGATCCAATACTTCCAGTAACGCTGATGACGGGTCTCCGCGCATATCAGATGACATCTTGTCGATTTCATCAAGCAAAAATAACGGGTTTTTCACGCCAACTTTAGCCATTTTTTGAATCAACTTGCCAGGCATAGAACCAATGTAGGTTCGTCTGTGCCCGCGAATTTCAGCTTCATCACGAACCCCGCCCAACGCCATGCGCACATACTTACGGCCTGTTGCTTTAGCAATAGACTGTCCAAGAGAGGTTTTACCAACTCCTGGAGGACCCACTAAACACAAAATAGGCCCTTTAAGCTTTTTCACGCGCTGCTGAACCGCTAAATACTCAATGATACGTTCTTTAACTTTCTCTAAACCAAAATGTTCTGTATCAAGTAACTTATCCGCTGCAGCCAGATCTTTCTTAACGGCACTGCGCTTAGTCCAAGGTACATTGGTCAACCAATCAATATAACTGCGTACCACAGTCGCTTCAGCTGACATGGGAGACATCATTTTCAATTTGCTTAGCTCTGTCGTTGCTTTTTTCTTAGCTTCTTCAGGCATCTTAGCGTCTTCAATTTTTTTACTTAATGCTTCAAATTCGTCAGGCGCTTCATCTAGCTCACCAAGCTCTTTTTGAATAGCCTTCATTTGCTCATTCAAATAATACTCACGCTGGCTCTTTTCCATCTGCTTCTTGACTCGGGTGCGGATCTTCTTTTCCACCTGAAGCAAATCGATTTCGCTTTCCATGAGCGCCATTAAGTATTCAAGACGATCGTTAACTTGATCCATCTCCAATACTTTCTGCTTTTCAGCTAATTTTAGAGGCATGTGCGCTGCCATGGTATCAGCTAGTCGAGCGGCTTGTTCGATACCGCTCAACGAGGTAAGCACCTCTGGAGGAATTTTTTTATTTAATTTGACGTAACCTTCAAACTGCGAAATAGCCGAGCGAATAATCACTTCTTGTTCGCTCTCGTCTACCTCAAGGTCTTCCTTGATGGCGATATTAGCGATGAAGAAATCATCGGTACTGACAAAATCTGCAATCTGCGCGCGCTGATTCCCTTCTACCAATACTTTTACCGTGCCATCAGGCAACTTTAATAACTGCAATATAGTCGCTATGGTCCCTACGGTGAATATATCGTCAGGCTGCGGCTCATCTGTGCTGGCATCTTTTTGGGCTACTAAAAAAATCTGTTTGTCTTTGTCCATCGCTGCTTCTAAACAACGTATCGACTTTTCGCGACCTACAAATAAGGGAATAACCATGTGTGGATAAACCACCACATCACGTAATGCCAAGACAGGCATTTCTGTGTAATCAACATTCTCTTTGGTCATATTGTGTCTCGTGTAATAAAAAAGGAAAAATGGCGCAATGAAATTGTATATGGGGCTTTGCACAAAAAGTTCAAACGAAAAACGTAAACAATCCCTTGAAACCTTTAATAAAACACAAAATTGATCGCTAAAGAAGCCTATATCCCCCTACAATCTAAACTTTATGCTCAATTGAAAGTTAGAATCAAAAGCGAGATATAAAAAAAGGCTCCTAAGAGCCTTTTTAATTTTCAATAATGTTCTATTCCGAGATGGACTTTTTGTCCGCCGCGCTATCGTATATCAATATAGGTTTTGACTCTCCACGGATAACCGTTTCATCAACCACCACTTTACTGACATTAGACATCGACGGCAGCTCGTACATAGTATCGAGCAAGACAGCTTCTACGATTGAGCGCAGTCCACGTGCTCCTGTCTTACGAGACATCGCTTTTTTAGCAATAGCTTGCAGTGCGTCTTCTCTGAATTCCAATTCTGTACCTTCAAGAGCAAACAATGCAGCATATTGCTTTGTTAAGGAGTTCTTCGGTTCACGCAAAATTTGAATCAGCGCGTCTTCACTCAACTCTTCTAAGCTAGTCAGAACAGGTAAACGCCCAATAAACTCAGGAATCAAACCATATTTAACCAAATCTTCAGGCTCGACCATCTTCAACAAATCACCTTCTTTGGCTTTATTGTTGACATCTTTAATCGCCGTACCAAAACCGATACCGGTTCCTGTATGCGCACGTTGATCAATGACTTTATCAAGTCCTGCAAACGCACCGCCACAAATAAATAGAATTTTAGATGTATCGACCTGCAAAAATTCTTGTTGAGGATGCTTACGACCGCCCTGAGGGGGAACAGATGCAACCGTACCTTCAATCAGTTTAAGCAGTGCTTGTTGAACACCTTCACCAGAAACGTCACGGGTAATAGAAGGGTTGTCTGACTTACGAGAAATTTTATCAATCTCATCTATGTAAACGATACCGCGCTGTGCTTTTTCGACATCGTAATCGCATTTCTGCAATAGCTTTTGAATGATATTCTCGACATCTTCTCCTACATAACCCGCTTCGGTAAGCGTCGTAGCATCAGCCATGGTAAACGGAACATCGAGTAAACGCGCCAAGGTTTCTGCCAGCAGGGTTTTACCACTACCAGTAGGACCCATAAGCAAGATGTTACTTTTGCCAAGTTCCACGCCATCATGAACGTCACCATTACGTAGGCGCTTGTAGTGGTTATATACCGCTACCGATAGCACCTTTTTTGCGTGTTCTTGACCAATGACATAATCATCGAGATGACTGTGAATTTCTTTCGGCGTGGGAAGTTCATCTTGTTTCTGTTTAGGTGCGATTTCTTTAATTTCTTCGCGAATAATGTCATTACATAATTCGACGCATTCATCGCATACAAAAACTGATGGACCGGCAATAAGCTTTCTTACTTCATGCTGGCTTTTTCCACAAAAAGAACAATAAAGTAGCTTGTTATCACCATCTCCGCTTTGCTTATCACTCATCTATTATCTCTTCTCTTTTGGTTGACTTAGTGCGCTTTAATGCCAATTCGATGCATAAACGCACTAAACAAAATCAACAATAACTGGTTACTTCTTCGTAGCGCTATTGCTAGCGTCTGGACGGCTCGTTAATACTTGATCAACTAAACCATAGTCTACGGAATCTTGAGCACCCAAGAAATTGTCTCTGTCAGTGTCTCGTGACACTTTTTCGTAATCTTGTCCGGTGTGAGCCGCCATTAAACGATTCATCTTCTCTTTAATAGACAGAATTTCTTTTGCATGTATTTCAAAATCTGACGCTTGTCCTTGAAACCCGCCCAATGGCTGGTGAATCATGACGCGTGCATTAGGTAGACAGTAACGTTTACCTTTAGTCCCGCCAGACAACAAAAATGCGCCCATACTTGCGGCCTGGCCAATGCACACAGTGCTAACGTCAGGTTTAATAAAGTTCATGGTATCATAAATAGCCATGCCAGCTGTTACAGAGCCGCCAGGAGAATTGATGTAAAGGAAAATATCCTTTTCTGGATTCTCAGCTTCTAAAAATAACATCTGGGCAACAATAAGGTTAGCCATGTGGTCTTCAACTTGGCCAACCATGAAAATGACGTTCTCTTTCAGTAAGCGAGAATAAATATCATAAGAGCGCTCACCTTTAGCAGTTTGTTCAACCACCATAGGTACTAATGCATTTGTAGGATCAAACGGTGTATTCATCATATATTTTCTTCACAAATAAAAATGCTCGGTATTTACCGAGCATTTAAGCAGTTGCAGACTAGATAAGTCAATTAACAAAAGGCAATTTACGCCTGTTTATTCATGATCTCATCAAAAGCTTTGTTTACTTCTTTCACATTTGCTTTGCTTAGAAGTACTTCAACAGCTTGCTCTTCTAACGCGACGTTCTGCATTTGCTGCATTAACTCGTCATTAGTTTTGTAGTACTCAATAACTTCTTGAGGATCTTCATACGCAGACGCGGCTGTTTCGATCAATGCATCAACTTTAGCGGTATCAACTTTTAACGCTTCAGTCTTAATAACTTCACCAAGCAACAAACCAATAGAAACACGCTTACGAGCATTCTCTAGGAACAAGTCAGCTGGTAACTCAGGAAGATTATCAACATTGCCACCTTGTTGCTGGCTAAAACGTTGCTTTGCTTGCTCGCGCAGGGCATTGATTTCTTGATCGACTAACGCTTTAGGCAAGTCAATTACGTTGTTTGCTAACAAACCTTCGATCACTTGCTCTTTCACATTAGCTTTCAACGTTTGCTCAAGCTCACGTTGCATGTTCTTACGTACTTCAGCTTGAAGTGACTCAACATTGCCATCGTCAACACCGAATAATTTAGCAAACTCTTCGTCAACTTTAGGAAGGTCTAGACCTTCTACTTTATTCACGGTGATTTTGAATTGAGCAGCCTTACCCTTAAGGGCTTCAGCATGATAATCTTCTGGGAACGTTACATCAGCAACCACTTCATCACCGGCTTTTGCGCCAACGATTGGCTTTTCAAACCCTGGGATCATGCGGTCTTTACCCATCTCTAGTTCGAAGTTTTCAGCTTTTCCGCCTTCAAACTCTTCACCGTCGATAGTGCCTACGAAATCAACAGTTACACGGTCATCTTTCTTCGATTTCCGTTTAACTTCTTTCCACGTAGCATGCTGTTTACGTAATGTTTCCATCATAGTTTCAAGATCAGCATCGGTAATTTCTACCACTGGCTTCTCTACTTCAATTTTTTCAACATCTTTTACTTCAACTTCAGGATACACTTCAAACGCCGCCACGAACTCTAAATCTTGTCCGTCAACGTCAGTTTTCATTTCGAAGTTAGGCATACCTGCTGGGGTAATTTTTTCTTGCACAATAGCTTCATAGAAGTTGCGCTGCATAGCTTCGCCAGCAATTTCTTGACGCACGGCTTGACCATAACGTTTCTTAATTACGCTAACTGGAACTTTGCCCGGACGGAAACCATTAATACGTTGGGTCTTACCTAACTGTTGTAAGCGAGACTTAACCTCTGAATCAATCGATTCAGCAGGCACAGTGATGGTAAGACGGCGTTCTAAACCTTGAGTCGTCTCAACGGAAACTTGCATTCTTCTACCTCAACTTTGCGCTCGACTGCGCATTTATAAAAATGTTTGATGGGTTTTTTTATCTGTGGGATACGATTAAGGTAAACTTAATCCACCCCGCTCTATTCGCGAGTTAAACTCTTTTGTTCGCTCGCCTATCACGTCTAGCCGGATAAAAAAGACGCAGCAGTATAGCTATACAGCGACTTTAAGTCGAGCTGAAATACGAAATAGTTTGGTTTAAACGAACTCGGGGCATTACTAATGAAAGGGTATAAAATAAGATATTACTAGGGGATGGAACAAAGAGATGGTGCGGAAGGAGAGACTTGAACTCTCACGCCGTGAGGCACTGGAACCTAAATCCAGCGTGTATACCAATTTCACCACTTCCGCAAGTGGGGTGGACGATGGGGCTCGAACCCACGACAACCGGAATCACAATCCGGGACTCTACCAACTGAGCTACGCCCACCAAAGCGATAATTGTTGCCAGGTTCACATGGTGCGCCCGGCAGGACTCGAACCTGCGACCACCCGCTTAGAAGGCGGGTGCTCTATCCAGCTGAGCTACGGGCGCCCTACGAATCTTTTACAATCTAGAGAAATGGTCGGTGAGACAGGATTCGAACCTGCGACCCCTTGGACCCAAACCAAGTGCGCTACCAAGCTGCGCTACTCACCGACTTAACAACCCGAAGAGTTATTCTCTGTCTCTCAACGGGGAGCGCATAGTAAACAGATGTATTTCTGCCGTCAAACACTTTTTTAAAAGAAAATGACTGACTGCTGTTTTTTTTAGCAATTTGAATAGGAAAACAACAAAATGTGCACAAAACATACATTTAATTTAATAATCCTCAAACAAATACCTTCGCGCATACTGTAATCGTTTTACGAATCATGACCGAAAAATAACTGAATGAGGTGATTATTCGCCATCGAAAGTCCAGCGACCATTCTTTTTGGGGCTAAATCCGATAGTGTGAAGATAATGTTCGTGCTCATAACTGTCCGCAAGCGCAATTATATTTTGAAAACCAAACTGTTTAGATAGTTGTTGCCCCTTGCCAATTATATATTGACCAAGATGACAATCACGGTAGGCAGGAATAACAAAATCAAAATCAACCAAAAAGTCACCGTTTGTCTGCGGATAACCAGATAACATGCCGACGACTTCCGTGCGCTCGGTTAAAAAGAAATATTCGCGCTTGATATCTGCCGACACTTTCATAAAACGGGGAAACAAATGTTTAATCTCTTGTTGATGGTACTCCAAAAAGAAATCCACGTAATTTGATGGACGACTCACTGCCAAGACAGAAAACTGTCGCTCCACATCAAAAAGCAATCTACGTAGGAAAAACAAATTCGTCAGGGTAATAAAACCATTTAATATGGCTACGGGATAGGCTTGTATAATAATGCCGTACAAACAAAAAGACGAAGCCCCAGCTAAATTAAACCAACGTAATCTAACGATCGAGCTACGCGTTAACGAATAGGCGATTACTGCTGACGCACAATAGCCAAATATTTCAACAGGAGATAATTCCAAACGATACACCTTAACAATTGATACAAACTATATAGGCGTATATTTGTTTAGTTGCATCGTCAGGGCAAGTACATTCGATACTATTTACAAATAAGCCTGGGGTGGATTGTTGAATCTAGCGCGATATGTGACAATACCCTTCCCTATTCTTTCAGTTAATTTTTTATATGCCTGCTCAAAAAATCGATGGTAAATTAATCGCCCAACAGGTGCGTCAGCACGTTGCGTCACACGTTGAATCTATTGTTTCCTCGGGCAAACGCCCCCCTGGCTTAGCGGTAATTTTGGTAGGTAGTGACGCAGCTTCGCACGTTTATGTGGCCAACAAACGCAAAGCGTGTGAAGAAGTAGGGTTTGTATCAAAATCTTATGACTTGCCCTCCACAACTTCAGAGCGAAGCTTACTGGAACTAATTGATAAGCTTAATGCCGATCAAACAATTGACGGTATTCTGGTGCAATTACCTTTGCCCGCAGGTTTAGACAGTGAACAGGTATTAGAGCGTATTTTGCCTCATAAAGATGTTGATGGTTTCCATCCATATAATATCGGTCGTTTAGCACAACGGATCCCTGCACTACGCCCTTGTACACCGAAAGGCATCATGACATTAATAGAATCGACCAAACGACCTATTAAAGGCTTAGATGCGGTTATAGTCGGTGCTTCGAATATTGTTGGCCGTCCAATGTTTATGGAATTACTACTGGCCGGTTGTACCGTTACTAGCTGCCATAAGTTCACCAAAGATTTAGAGTCTCATGTAAGACGAGCAGACCTGCTTGTTGTGGCGGTTGGAATATCGGCGTTTATCCCAGGAGAATGGATCAAACCTGGTGCGATTGTGATCGATGTAGGCATTAACCGTCAAACAGACGGTAAATTAGTAGGTGATGTAGATTATGTAACGGCAGAGCAGCGCGCCGGCTGGATAACACCTGTTCCAGGAGGCGTAGGCCCTATGACGGTAGCAAGCCTTATTGAGAACACCTTAGAAGCTTACGTCAAGTACCACTCCAGTTAAGGCTTGCTAATTTATTGTGAAAACCCCTCCTAGCCATAATGATGTCATTCAATCCATACGCACTTGGTTGAGTGACATTATCATCGGACATAACTTTTGCCCTTTTGCAAAACGCGAATTCGAGCGAGACAGTATCGCCTATCGTATTTGCGAGAGCATAACCTTAGATGAAGCGACCAATCAGTTTTTAATTGAATTACAGAATTTGGAGCAAAATAATAAAATTGAAACCAGCTTACTTATATTTAGCCTTGGCTTTAGTGATTTTGATGAATATCTTGATTTAGTTGCAATGGCACAAGCGTTGATCGATAGAGGCGGTTACGGTGGCAAATTTCAGTTAGCTAGTTTTCATCCTGATTATTGCTTTGAAGGCGAATCACATGACGATCTGTCTAATTACACAAACAGATCGCCATTGCCAATTTTGCATATATTACGGGAAAGCAGCCTAGACAGAGTGCTTCGTACCTATCCCGACCCTGAAAATATTCCACAGCGCAATATCGCCAAGGCCCAGCAATTAGGCCAAGCTTATTGGCTACGTACCATGCGCAAATTAAGTGCCCAAAAAACCGATATTTAATCCTCGCTATTGAGGAGATTCACCTTCGTCAATTGGGTATGATGGAATTGGTTTTTTTGCTTCTTTTTGTGCTTCAATTGCTAAGAAATCTTCAATATTTTTATTAAGCTGCTCACCATTAAATTTTGGGATTTGATAAATCCAATCGGCCCAATAATCAGTGGGTGTTGCATTGGCGATACGTAAAAAGGCGCTATCTTGCTGCTGCGCAATTTCGACGCGAAATGTATGGCCATAAGCGGTATTGACGTCAAGTGTCACCATAGGGGTCAAATTTTCCCAGTCGAGAAACGTCATTGGTAATAACTGTTCAAAATGGATCCCCGCCAAATTCAGTGCAATCGCATCCAACACGCCACCGTATTTAAGCGCTTGTGTTTGAAGCTGGTCTTTGAGAACAAAGGATTCGCCCGCGCTCGCTCTAAATATTTGCCAAGACGTACCATCTACTCGGGTAATACTGGAGAAATCAGATTCATCAAACGGTAAAATGGGTTGTTGTAACCACTCGCTATTCGTCAGTGGCAGGTTAATCGCACGATCGCTTAACCATGCTTGTGCTTGACTAGGAACCCGCAGATACCGATCATTGCCAATTGTAGAGTTATTCCCTACCAAAACTTGCCAAGATTGGCCTTTGCTCGCTAATGTTACTAACGTCGCCAAACTATCGTTAGCTGAGATATCCTGCAAACCTAAGTGATGGTAGTTGCTGTCTTTTCTCGTTTTAGGCTCTACCAATTCGGCTTGCGCGAGAGCTTGAAGCAAAGAAGCTAATTTTTCGTGGTCCACAGGAAAACGCCCTACCAGTTCGCCACTGTCTGAGTAGACATCTGTTTGCCAACGATCATTCTCTCGCTGAGCGTTAAGCAGAACGCCGTTAGCATTACTTAACGTTATTCGGTCAACATCTGTCGCATGCTCAGCCAACAAGGGTAACGCAAGTTGTGATTCCTCTTGTGAAGGCCCCCCTTCCTGCAATAGCCAATATCCTGCTCCACAGGCCAGTATTGCTGCTAACACCAGTATTAGTAGTGCACGACTCATGATTGTCCCTCCTTGGCGTTAACGGGTGTATGCCTATTCGGCTTATAGCGGCTACGTAGTAAGCGTCGGCCTAACATTAGGAATAAAACCAAAATCAAAGGCGCTACAACAATATTGCCAAATTTAACAAGGTTACCCAGTTTCTCTATATCTTTATCAAGTTGATGGCGAACATCTCGTAAGGATTTACGGATTTGAATTTTTTGCTCCATAAAATCATCAATTGCTTCTTGTTGTTGAGCAGAGATAACCAGCGCGCCGCCTTCGCCTTGTTGCTCTTGTAGTTGTGCCAACTGCGATTCAGTTTCATCAAGTTGTTGTTGTAATATTTTTTCTTGCTCTCGAAATTTTTGCTCTGCAACGAGCTTTAACTGGTCGACCTTGTCAAATGGACGAGCAAAGGTTCCTCTACTGCGGATGCTGATTAGTGCATTGCTACCAGCAAGGTTTTCAACAACATTCGTTACAAAATCGCCATTATTCGCAAATGGTGTCGTAATTGTCTCGCCAAAAAACGATGATTGTTGTACCCAGAATCGATCTGATAGTAAATCGGTGTCACCCACTAGGATCACATTAAAATCTCGTGTCTGTCTTAAGTGCCCCTGCTCGTCAATTCCTTCTGGCGCATACTCAAAAGCTGACTTGACGCTGCCGGTCAATCTAGTGGCTAAAATATATTCTTTGTTGTCGCTTTTATATTCCTGACTCAATACTTGTGGGTCACGTGTTTGTGCATACAGTGCGCTATCGATAAGGTCAGAGTTTTTCGTGGAGTGCAATAAAGTAGACCAGCTTAATGAAGAATTGCCTTCCTTATTAAATACACCAAAAGAGGCGCCATTAATCAAGTCCAAACTGGAGGTCGTCACATCTTTATCATTTAATTCATTAGCACCGAAACCAACAAAACCAAAATGCCGCGTAACATCGCCCGTTTGTGTTCGTACGTCTAATCCAGCAAACGCATCTAACAACACTTGTTGCTCGTTAAAATTCACACCCCAAGTGTCAAACAAGCGCATTAAATTTGAGCTATTAGCGCCCGTTGATGCCCCCGTTAACATACTCATTTGATCTGACTCATTGTGAGGGTCAATAAAAATAAGTGCCCGACCGCCATCCATAGTGTATTGGTCAATTGCGTATAATAATTCATCACTTAGGTTTTTAGGATGCGCAACAATTAATACGTCCGTACCTTTAGGTAATTCAGAGGCATCGCTACCAATTTTCTCAACCACATAAAGTTGCTGTAATTGCGTATAGAAAGTCCAAGGTTGATCAAAGCCTCCAGTCATTGGGTTCTGTCCACCCGCTACCGGTAAATCAGTGAGCAAAGTTACTTTTACTTGTTTAGGGTTAACTAGTTGGTAAATCAGTTTACTGATTTCATACTCTAAAAAGCGCTCTTGTTGTGGATCGAAAAAAGCAATAACTTGCTGATCATCTAACGCATTAGTCGCGCCGAGCCCTAAGTAAACTGCTTCACCAGCGGCGCCAATGTTAGCTGCTGTTAAACCAAATTGGTCCGCCCTGTCTTCTTTTTCTGAAAAGGCTTCGGGGTCTAAAATATGCAATTTAATTTTGCCGTTAGAACGGCTAGCGTACTCTTCAAGCAGACTTTGAACGCGCATTGCGTAATTACGCAAGGTGATCATATTCTTCGATGCTTTATCAGAAAAGAAAAAGTACAAATTCAGTGGTTCATCAATTTCAGTCAATATCTGCTGGCTACCCTCGGACAGCGAATACACATTATCCTCCGTTAAATCGACACGATAATTGCTAAGCAGTTGATTATTAAGTAGGACTAATGCACAAAATAATATGCCAATGAATAGCATACTTAACCAGGTCGTTAATCTATTACTCATGGTTAATCAGCCTTCTTTTGTTCAATAATAAGTAATCCCGCATATAACCAAGCCATAGTAACTAAAACGAAATAACCGACGTCATTTAACGCTATTACGCCTTTGGCCATAGCTTCAAAATGCGTTAGAAAACTAAACGATGCCACGGTATCGAGTAATAATGACGGAGCCCACCCTTTGAATGAATCAAGAACGATTGAGCTGCCACTGACCACGAACAGAAAGCACACTACAATCGCAAGAATGAACGCGATAATTTGATTCTTTGATAACGCCGACATACACATCCCAATTGCGAGAAACGCACCGGCCATCAACCAACTACCTAAATACGCAGCAACAATAATTCCATTATCTGGCTTGCCCAGATAATTCACTGTCAGCCAAATGGGAAACGTCAACAACAGCGCTAAACCTAATACGCCCCATGCAGCAAAAAATTTTCCTAACGTCGCTTGCCATGTACTAACGGGAAGTGTCATTAATAATTCAATGTTGCCGCTTTTTCGTTCCTCAGCCCAGCTGCGCATTGCAATCGCAGGGACCAAGAATAAATACAGCCACGGATGAAAATTGAAAAATGCCAGCAGGTCTGCCTGCCCTCGTTCGAAAAATCCTCCGATAAAAAATGCGAATACCGCGGAAAGAACAAGAAAAATACCGATAAATACGTATGCCACAGGTGAGGCGAAATAACCTGCAAACTCACGCTTAAACAAGATAAAAATGTGTGCCACAGCTATGCTACCTCTGTTGTTAATTCTCTGAAGACTTGGTCTAGACGCCCTTGTTCAATAAACAAAGTATCTACTGGTAATTTTGCACGCTGCACATGGGCAGTCACTTCATGCAATATGTGTCTTCCGGGCTCTGGAAATAAGGTAACGTGCCCTGTTTTTTGCTCCACTTCCATTTCAGCAACGCCTTCTAACTCGGCTAAACCTGAAATATCAGCAAGATAGCTAAGATGAATGGTAACAGCCTGATAGTATCGAGAGCGCTTCTGCAAGCTTAAAGGGGTATCATTAAATAATAATTTACCTTTAGCTATAATCATAACTCGATTACATACAGCAGTGACTTCTTCCAATATATGCGTAGAAATGATAACTATTTTGTCTTTTGCTAACTGTGTTATCAACTCACGTACTTGATGTTTTTGATTAGGATCTAAGCCATCGGTTGGCTCATCTAGGATCAAGATATCAGGATCATGGAGCAAAGCTTGCGCAAGACCAACACGTCGTTTAAATCCCTTCGATAAGTTCTCGATAGGTCGATTCATCACTTCCTGAAGTTCGATTTTCTCTACTACTTCGGTTATGCGGCGCTCTTTTTCTTTACCTTTGAACCCTCTAACTTCAGCGATGAATTTAAGAAATTGATAGGTCGTCATATCACCATAAGCTGGAGCGCCTTCAGGTAAATAACCTATGCGTTGCTGAATAGTTTTAGCATGACGTGCCATTGATAAATCGAAAATATCAATCGTGCCACTCGTGGGCTGTAAAAACCCGGTTAGCATTTTCATCGTGGTAGATTTACCAGCACCATTTGGGCCTAAAAAACCGACAATGTCGCCCGGCTTGATATCGAAGCTTAAATCTTCGACAGCTGTGAAATGGCCAAACAATTTCGACAGGTTTTTAACAGATATCATAGTGTTCCTATTATGACGAAAAGATCGCGTGCTAAAGATATAGCGTTATAGGGTCGGTTTCAACGCCTTCGCGCAAGTGAAATAGCAATCAGTGATGTATATATGAGCATAACCTTACTTACATCAATTAAGGTATGAGACTATTTTGCCAGAACATGCGCTTTTTGCTTATAGCTGAGCGAAATTTCTTGGCAAAACTGCCCTGTTACCTTATTGTCTTGCGCTATGAGCATGGCAAAATCCCTATTACATACAGTCGACTTACATATACATAGTCGCTACTCAATATTTAAACGCATTTTAAACCTCATTATCGTTATTGTGATGGTGTTGTTATTTGTGAACCTTTGGTTTGTGGATAACGATACAGCACAGAATTGGCGAAACAAGCAAAGTACCCAATTGGGCAATAGTCTTAGCTTAATTGCCAGTAAAATCCTTGCGCAACCCATAATAGATAAAGATGAACAACGTATTACCCAAGTACTCGATATAATGCTTAACGATCCCCATGTTGAAGGAGCAGCCGTTTATGATCAGTACGGTCAACAATTAGATCAACAAGGCAGTTTGGATACTATTGTCGAACAATATCATAACGATCAGTATTCAGTTCCGCTGGTGTTTGTGCAAGATATTCGAGTTGATAAACAAATATACGGCTATGTGCGCCTATTACTCAATGAGAAAAGTGTGATGGCGCTGCACAGCGCTTATCAAGCTCAACTACGTAAACAAACCCAAGTATTGGGATTATTGGCTGCTTTAGCCGCATTACTGTTGACTAGAATTTTCTATAAAGTGCGTTATCGCCACTACGTACACTCCCGTGATAAACCAATAAACGCTCAAAAAACTGAACCGACCACACGTTAACGCGCCCTAGTATTTAATATATTCGGTAAAATATCTAACGTGTTGCGCCAACAGGCCTGTTGTATTTCACTGGCACATTCAGGGCGTAGCGACTGCAGCTCATGCAAAATTAACGGCAAATAACTTGGGCTATTACGCTCATCTTGCTTATTGTTAATTGGCATGTCTGGGGCATCAGTTTCCAGCACTAGACTAGAAAGTGGCACTTGGCTTAGCACTTTGCGTGTTTTTTGTGCGCGAGGATAAGTAATCGTACCGCCAACCCCTAACTTAAAACCTAATCCAATATAGGTCTGGGCTTCATATAAACTGCCGGAGAAAGCATGAACAATACCTGCGTTGCTAAATTTGAGCTGTTTTAAGATGCGGATTAACGCATTGTGAGAGCGTCGATGATGAACAATCACTGGGAGTTGATGCTTTTGAGCAATTCGTAGTTGCTCGCGAAAAACATGCTCTTGAAGATCAGCACTGGTCGATAGGCTGTAATCCAAGCCAATTTCTCCTACCGCGACAGCGACACCTTTTTGGTCACTTAGGTTGTCATCGAGTAAACGAAGATCGGCGTTATCGAAGTCTAGAAGAAAATAAGGGTGAATACCTAAGGCAAATTTTAGCTGGTTATATTGGCCACATAATGCAATTAAATTTTTCCAAGTATGGGCTTGGGTACCGGGGAGTACAATATGCTTTACCCCAAGCTCATCACACTTAGCTAGCACCTGCGCTCGATCATCATCAAAAACGCTAAAATCTAAGTGACAATGGCTATCAATCACGGTGTAGAGCAGCTAAGGCATTAAACGTTGAATGGACCAACCTTCGCTTTCATTACGACTAAAAGCAAAACGATCATGTAAGCGATGCTCGCCTCCTTGCCAAAACTCAATATTTTGCGGTTCGACTTTAAAGCCTCCCCAAAACTCTGGCGCGGGGATTTCATTATCCGTAAATTTCATTTTTGTTGCTTCAAATCGCGCCAATAAGGCATCACGACTTTCTATAGGTTTGCTCTGCTTAGACGTCCAAGCCGCTAATTGGCTTGACAATGGCCTAGATGAAAAATAGCGCTGCACGTCCTCTCTGCTCACTAATGATGCACATCCTCGCACCAGAACTTGTCGTTCAAGAGGATGCCAAGGGAAATGCAACGATATATTTGGATTTTCAGCTAATTCACGTCCCTTACGACTACCAAAGTTGGTATAAAAAACGAAGCAATTATCAACTACCCCTTTTAAAAGTACGATACGCTGAGATGGATGTCCGCGGCTATCAACTGTCGCGACAACCATAGCGGTAGGATCAGGTAAGCCCGCTTCAACAGCGTCGTTCATCCAAATAGAAAACTGTGCAAAAGGGTCTTTCAATAAGGAATCTTCAGTAAGATGACCTTGGCTGTACTCGCGCCGGATTTGACTCAAAGGCTGCATAATTTACTCCTTCAAAACAGATAACGATTAATCAATATGACGACGCGAGCAAGTACGGCTAAAATTAGCTGTCTTGGCCGTATCCTAAACTGCGTAATGCACGTTCATCGTCAGCCCAGCCCGATTTGACTTTAACCCACAACTCTAAAAAAACTTTTGTATCAAACAAATGTTCCATATCTTTTCGCGCTTCAGCACCAATAGTCTTCAGGCGTTGTCCACCTTTGCCTATCACCATACTTTTTTGGCTATCGCGTTCCACTAAAATTAAGCCATTAATCCGATATACACCGTTGTCAGCCAACATAAACTGTTCAATTTCGACGGTCACTGAATACGGCAACTCATCACCGGTGAAACGCATTAGCTTTTCGCGAATAATTTCAGCTGCCATAAAACGGCTAGAACGATCGGTAATATAATCTTCTGGGAAGTAGAACTCACTTTCAGGTAAGACTTCATTCACCATATCGCGTAACTGGGTAACGTTCTTGCCATTTTTTGCTGAGATAGGCATTATTTTATTAAATGCATGTTGCTCACCTAGCCACTTTAAATGTGGCAACAAGATTTCTTTATCTTTTACATTGTCTGACTTATTCACAATCAACCAGCAGTCCACATTACTCTGCTTAATTTTCGTTAATACCATTTGGTCATCATCGGTCCAACGGGTCCCTTCAACAACAAATAGAACCAAGCCCACATCGGCAATCGAGCTAGAAGCGGCACGGTTCATAAAACGGTTAATCGCGCGCTTTTCTTCAATGTGTAAACCTGGAGTATCAACGTATACGGCTTGACGATTTTCGTGGGTGTCGATACCCATAATGCGATGACGGGTGGTTTGTGGTTTACGCGAGGTGATACTCACTTTTTGCCCAAGTAGAGCATTGAGTAGGGTGGATTTCCCTACATTTGGACGGCCAACTATGGCAATCATTCCACAATAAGTGATATCAGACATTTTTTAAATTCTCGAGTGCTTGCTTTGCCGTGAGCTGTTCAGCCCGGCGTCTACTTTTTCCACGGCCGACAACAGGCTTATTAAGCCCTGCAACTGTGCATTGCACAGTGAATGTCTGATCGTGGGACTTGCCGCTAATGTCGGTCACTTCATAATCCGGTAAGGGAAGTTGTCGACCTTGTAAATATTCTTGAAGACGCGTTTTATGGTCTTTGGGTGTCTCATCAGGATTAAGCGCATTAATACGTTTCGCAAACCAAGCTAAAATAAGTGGTTCACAGCCCTGCATTCCGACTTCCTGATAAATTGCGCCGATAATAGCTTCAACGGCATCAGCAAGAATCGAATCCCGTCGATGACCACCACTTTTGAGCTCACCGGGTCCGAGTAACAATAAATCGCCTAATGCAAACTCTCTTGCCACTTCAGCAAGGGTATCGCCTTTAACCAAGCTTGAACGCATACGCGTTAAATTGCCTTCCGGCTGTTTTGGGAATCGTTCAAAAAGTGCTTTTGCAATAACTAAACCGAGTACAGCATCCCCCAAAAATTCGAGACGCTCATTATGGTTCGAACCGACACTTCTGTGCGTAAGCGCAACCGTTAAGTTCTGCGGATCGGCAAAGGTGTAACCAAGTTTGGTATATAAAGGTTTGTATGGATCAATCAACTGCATCTAAATTATGCTACCGACTCGATTAAACCTGACATCAGTTGGGATCCAGCCTGGTATCCAGCTACTGGGAACACGGTCAAATTCAAAGCTGATCCAAATAGCGACAGCCTTACCGACTAGGTTATCATCAGGTACAAAGCCCCAAAAACGACCGTCTAAACTATTATCTCGGTTATCGCCCATCATAAAATATTGACCTTCAGGCACGATCCACTCGTCAGCTTGGGTACCCGGCTGTTGATAGTAATCTTGCGTACGATTTAAATTATTCGGTAGGCGGAATATGTTATGGGTGACCTCCCCTAGTTTCTCTTGATACTTTTCAAGAGGAACGAAGTTTTGGTACGCTTCGCCGCGATCAACAAAGTTAAGTTCTACCGGCTCAATAGATGGACAGTTTTGACTGGTATCACACGCAGGCTTAATAAATAACTGCTTATTACGATATATAACGGTGTCACCCGGTAAACCAATAACGCGTTTAATATAATCTTGGCTAGGATTTTTAGGATATTTAAAAACAGCGACATCGCCACGTTCAGGCACACCGGTATCCCAAAATTTGCTTCTAAAAACAGGGTCTTTCACACCATACGCATACTTTTCAACTAAGATAAAATCCCCAACCAAAAGAGTAGGCATCATTGAGCCTGAAGGAATTTGAAAAGGTTCGTACAAGAATGAGCGCAATACCAAAACAAACGCGATAACCGGAAATATTTGCTGTGCAGTATCCACTAACCATGGCAATGTTTGCTCTTGAGGGTCGCCTGTTACATTAGAGCCATCTTCGGCAATCACAGTGCGCTCTTTTCGTTTTGGAGCAAACATTAACGAGTCAGCTAACCAAATAAGCCCTGATGCTACTGTCAGAACAACTAAGAACAATGAAAAATAGTTTGCCATTTACTTACCTACCTTGAGTAATGCAAGGAACGCCTCTTGAGGAAGCTCAACGTTACCGACTGACTTCATGCGCTTCTTACCATCTTTTTGCTTCTGAAGAAGCTTCTTCTTACGGCTTACATCACCGCCATAACATTTTGCAATAACGTTTTTACGCAATTGTTTAATCGTGCTTCGGGCCACTATTTGGTTACCGATAGCAGCTTGTATAGCGATATCAAACATTTGCCGAGGAATTAACTCCCGTAACTTTTCTACTAACTCTCGACCACGAGATTGTGCGTTATCCTTGTGGGTAATCATCGCCAGTGCATCCACACGTTCACCGTTGATCAGAATATCTAGTCTAGACATTTCTGCTGTTTGGAAGTGTTTGAAATTGTAATCAAGTGATGCGAAACCACGGCTTGTTGACTTCAATCTATCGAAAAAGTCCATAACCACTTCAGCCATAGGCAATTCATAGGTCACCGCAACTTGCTTACCGTGGTAAGTCATACTGGTCTGCACACCGCGTTTGTCGACACATAAGGTAATAACACTGCCTAAATATTCTTGCGGCACAAGAATATGCGCTTCTACGATAGGTTCATGAATTTCTTCAATTGCATTTACCGCAGGTAATTTAGATGGGTTATCTACATACAAGGTTTCTCCGTCAGTGGTGATAACTTCGTATACCACGGTAGGCGCTGTAGTAATCAGATCTAAGTCGTATTCGCGCTCTAAACGTTCTTGAATGATTTCCATATGCAACATGCCTAAGAATCCGATTCGGAAACCAAAACCGAGTGCTGAAGAACTTTCAGGTTCATAAAACAACGACGCATCATTTAAACTAAGTTTAGCTAGCGCATCGCGAAAATCTTCGTAGTCATCAGAACTAATAGGGAAAAGCCCCGCGTAAACCTGCGGTTTAACTTTCTTAAAGCCTGGCAGAGCAACGTCTGCAGGGTTGCGTGCAAGCGTAATAGTATCACCTACTGGGGCACCATGAATTTCCTTAATACCGGCAACAATAAAACCTACTTCACCAGCACGTAAACGACCCGTGTCTGTTGCTTTAGGGGTAAATATACCCACTTTGTCAGCTTGATGAATTACACCTGTCGACATGATTTTAATTTTGTCGTTTTTACGCAATTCACCTTGAACAATACGAACCAACGACACAACACCTTGATAGTTATCAAACCAAGAATCAACAATCAGGGCTTTTAGTGGCGCATCAATATCCCCTTCAGGTGGCGGAATTTGACGTACAATCACTTCAAGTACATCTTCGATACCCACACCGGTTTTCGCCGAACAGCGCACTGCGTCTAGGGCGTCAATGCCAACTATATCTTCGATTTCTTCAGCCACACGATCGGGTTCAGCTTGAGGTAAATCGATTTTATTCAAAATCGGCACCACTTCCATATTTAAATCGATGGCGGTGTAGCAATTTGCTAAGGTTTGAGCTTCAACGCCTTGACCCGCATCAACTACCAAAAGTGCGCCTTCGCAAGCGGCTAATGAGCGAGATACTTCGTAAGAAAAGTCGACATGCCCAGGCGTATCGATAAAGTTAAGTTGATAGGTTTCACCATCTTTCGCTTTATAATTGAGCGTTACGCTCTGCGCTTTAATAGTAATGCCTCGCTCGCGTTCAATATCCATTGAATCAAGAACCTGAGCTGACATTTCTCGCTCTGTTAAACCACCACAGTGTTGGATTAATCGATCTGAAAGTGTCGATTTACCGTGGTCAATGTGGGCGATAATTGAGAAGTTACGTATGTGCTTGTGTTGCATAGACTTTTGAAATGTACCTAGTACGTTTTGCCTGCCCTAAGCGTAATTTTGCAAGCAGCAGATATGTGCTCAAGGAAATTAGGGGAACAAATTAAATTAATTAGACGCGGATTTTACAATTTTATCAGCCAATTTGCGATAAAGAACTCCGAAGATATGCATAATTAATGCACGAAATATGATTTAAGCCTAGATGTTCGTCACATCAATACAATCTACTTGGGTTTTCAAGGTAGGTAAAACGGCTAATAGGTGGGGCTCGAATCGACTTTTACTATGCTGAGCGATATAACGTTTTACGCCTAAAAAGCTAGCTACCGCCGCCAAGAGTGAACACAATATGACCCAACCTTCGCTATGGATCGAAAAATTAGCGAGTAATAAGGAACTCACCACGGCCGCTGTTATCATGGATAAAAGAGGCAACATATAAACAAGTAATGACGCGCTCAATAGCATGGCTTCAGGAATGCCTAACTTTACGTCCTGACCAATCGATACACTTTCGTGGCAAGGTAACCATAACGCATCTCGTTTATTTGCCAGCGCGCGAGCGATAACACCCGTACCGCAATTATCTTTAGCGTGACAACTGCCACAAGTAGACTTCACTTGCGTCGCAATTTTTATATACTGCTGGCCTTGGTTATTTCGAACTTCAACAACCGTTCCTACTTCTTCAATCATACTAAGGTGTCGCTAAGTGAATTGAATTTGCAATATGATTAGCTGTTTCTGGAGGAAGCTTACCCACCACAGTAACGTTAAGTTTACCCTGATTTAGGGTTAACAATGTGTCTGACTCATGACGTAAAAGGATATCTTGATTAATACCGTCGTTTTGGCTTTCTCGCATATAGATAGATACATCAACTAAACCATCACTTAGCATCACATATTCAACCGATAAACCTGTAATCGGCAGACGATGGATATCACGTTTAACCTCAATCATGCCCACTGGCATATATGCGATATCCCATATGGGTTTAGTGTCTACTTGAGGCCTGAGCTCTAGTACTTCAGGAAGCATAGCAGGTTCTATTTTTTCAAAAAAATCGTCAGGTTGTTCTGTCACATGACACGCAGTAACTTGTATTTGTTCGAGTAATTGCCCATTCAAATCCACAAGATTCATTTTGAGCATTAAACCTGTTTCTTGATCAAGCCAAACATTCATGCCAAACCGTGATTTGTCTTTACTAACAATGCGAATTTGTTGTGCCGCTCTACCTGATACGCGGCTGCGGCCTACCATGACAAAATCATAACTGGCCTTGATTTCATCAGGCTGTTGAAAAAACTCGCTGGGGAAAGGGCCATTAATAACGTTCGATTGCAAACTATAGGGAGGAACGTTCGGTTCAAAGTAGCTGACTTTATTGCCAATACGCACCACTTCTCTACCTGGCCCATTAAGCAAATTAAGCTGCTCCATTTTAACACCCTGCACACTGACACCATGACGCCATAGGTATGGCTGAGAGTCCACGCCAGGTTTGAGTAACACAAATGAAATACTGTAATTTAAATTACGGTGTGCATAAGCCATTTTTTCAAGCCAACCGTGAGCACTATCGGAGGGAAATGCTTTAATCTGCTGGGTATATGAATCCGGCGGTGTATTAACAGAAATATTCTTTTGGATATTAATATCAGCTTGGACATTAATATTAGCTTGGGCACTATCATCAGATTGCCCAATACTACTGAAGGATAAAAACGTTAGGCAGACAAGCGAAATCTGCCTAATGAATTTTGAGGATCTATCTTTGCGGAATGTTTTCAACGTTGCTTGACTGTTCAGTCTCATATAACTCTACTTCAGATTCATCTTTATCCGGTGCGGCTTTAAAACGTAACTGCTGCTTATGGTCGTTTAAGTAAGCGTTAATGACTCTACGTTGTTCAGATGCATCAGCTCTTGGTAATGTACGCGTTTGCTCTAAGCTAACGGGTGATAACCCACCTTGTATACCTAACAACGCTGGAGCTGAATTAAACGGTTGCTCAACTTCAGGTTGATTAAATTGCTGCACACCAATAATCATCGCTACTGCTACCGAAGCAGCAACAGCCATTTGTCCGCCTTGCTTAGCAAAGGGTACCACAGAACCAATCAATGGTAGATCACGCCATGATTTTTTCGGAGCGAGAATAGCGGGCTCAGACTCCAATGCAGCTGCGACGTTTGCAGCAATATCGAAATTGATTTGCGGTGCCATCTCTTTGCGAAGACCATCACGAATTAAGTGATAACTCTGCCACTTGTCAGCTAGCTCAGCATCACTCTTTATAGCATCTAGTAGTTGTTCATCATGCAACTCACCATCAACTAGAGCAGATAAATTTTCAATTTTTTGCGTCATATAACAAGCTTCCTGAATATACGCTTAAATAAACTGTCACTTGAAATAAAAATCTATCTCAAATTACTGTGGTAACTGCAACGTCATCGTTCAAATTTTGACGATGCGTCACCGCTATAACCTTCGCTAGCGTTGCAACAAAGGCTGAATGACCTTATCCAATGCTTCTCGAGCTCTGAATATACGTGAACGAACAGTCCCAACTGGACAATCCATCACGTTGGCAATTTCTTCGTAACTTAACCCTTCTAACTCTCGTAGGCTGATTGCCATACGTAAATCTTCGGGTAACTTATCCATCGTATCAAACAGTAGTTTTTCCATTTGAACCGACATTAAATTCTTTTCTGGCGAATTATTTTCTTTAAGGGCATCACTGCCATCATAAAAATCCGCATCTTCTGCATCTACATCGCTCGCTGGGGGCTTTCTGCCTTGCGAGACTAAATAATTTTTAGCGCTATTTACGGCTATACGGTATAACCATGTATAAAACGCACTATCGCCCCTAAAATTAGGTAATGCACGGTAAGCTTTAATAAATGCTTCTTGTGCTACGTCAGCAACGTCACCGGAGTTCTTCACATATCGTGATACTAAATAAGCCACTTTGTGTTGGTACTTAACTACCAACAATCCAAATGCGTCTTTATCTCCGCGTTGCACTTTTTCAACAATTTGCTGATCTGTTAACTGCTCGCTCATTCGAGCCAATACTCCTGATACAAATACTATTCTGGCTCATGCAAGCACTATAATTGACCATGCCATTTGCAATAAGTTCGTTTTGTAAGAATTATTTTCAAAATAAATTCGAAATATTTTCCCTAAATATCGCTAAGCGGTGCATCTTGCCATTAATATCATTGTATTTCTTACAACATTAATTAGTATTGCTGCACTCTATTAGCATTATTGGTGTAGTTTACCCTATGCACTCCACTGTTGAACATCGTTGTGACGTACTAATTATAGGCAGCGGCGCTGCGGGCCTTAGCCTAGCATTGAAACTCGCCGAGCACTGCCAGATTATCGTACTAAGTAAAAGTAGTTTAGCCGAAGGGTCAACCCGTTACGCGCAAGGTGGTATAGCGGCCGTTTTTGATGAAGACGACTCTATCGAATCACACGTTAAAGATACGCTTATGGCCGGCGCAGGTTTATGTGATGAGCAAGTTGTACACTTTACAGCTTCTCGCGCTAAAGCCTGCATGCAATGGCTTATAGACTTCGGTATGCCGTTCGATCAAATGGCCGATAGTGCTGGCGGTGAGCAGCGCTATCACTTAACCAGAGAAGGTGGTCATAGTCACAGGCGCATACTGCACGCAGCCGATGCGACTGGCGAAGCCGTTCAGGTAACACTTATTGAAGCGGTAAAGCAGCATCCAAATATTCACATTTTCGAGCGCTATAACGCCGTCGACCTGATTAAAAGTAAAGATTCCCCTAATCAATTACTAGGTGCCTATGTTTGGAATCGTAAACACGAACATGTTGAAGTTATACGTAGCAAATTTACGGCTTTAGCGACCGGTGGCGCGAGTAAGGTCTATCAATACACTTCAAATCCCGATGTATCCAGTGGCGATGGTATCGCAATGGCGTGGCGAGCAGGTTGCAGCGTGGCAAATATGGAATTTAACCAATTTCATCCAACATGTTTGTTTCACCCTGAAGCACGTAATTTCCTTATAAGCGAAGCGCTACGAGGTGAAGGAGCATTTTTGTGCCATGCCGATGGCACCCCTTTTATGCAAAAATTTGATGAGCGTGGTGATTTAGCCCCCAGAGACATTGTCGCTCGCGCCATCGACTTCGAGATGAAACGCCTAGGTGCCGACTGTATGTATTTAGACATCAGCCACAAACCAGCTGACTTCATTAAAAAGCATTTTCCCAATATCTATCGTAAATGTCGTGCTTTAGGAATAGACATTACTCGTCAACCCATCCCAGTTGTACCCGCAGCGCACTACAGCTGTGGTGGTGTAGTCACTGATCTTAACGCAAAGACCGACCTAGACAACCTATATGCCTTAGGCGAAGTAGCTTACACCGGTCTACATGGCGCAAATAGGATGGCCAGCAACTCGCTGCTTGAATGTATAGTTTTCGCTCATTCAGCAGCTGAAAATATTATTCAGCGTATTACTGAAAAAGATTCAATTGAAGATATTCAGCCTTGGGATGAATCTCAAGTTGGCGATTCAGATGAAGAAGTCATAATTCAACATAACTGGCATGAGTTACGTCTTTTCATGTGGGATTACGTCGGTATTGTGCGTACCAACAAGCGCTTGGCCCGGGCTCAGCACCGTATTGAATTATTAAAGCAAGAAGTTGATGAGTACTATTCGTATTTTAAAGTCAGTAACAATCTTTTGGAACTGCGTAACTTGCTAACCGTAGCAGAACTAATCGTTAAGTGCGCCCAGCAACGTAAAGAGAGTAGAGGCCTGCATTATAATTTGGATTATCCCGACTTGCTCGAGAACCCTAGTCCATCAGTTATTCCTGGAAAAATCACTAAATAGCCATCAACTCCCCATTTAGATGGGGAGTGTTACCCTTTTCGCTATCAAGAGAGAATTTAACGTGATGTGCATCTACCTTTATCTTTTCAATCGCCAGATTTTCATTCCACGATGCGGAAAAACACAGTTTATTGGGTAGTAATATCGGTTTAATAAATTGTACGTTTGTTGTGAAGCCTTTTTTAAATGGCTCTGGTGTCAGTTGCTCAAGCGCAGAAATGCAACGGGATTTTGACCACATACCATGGGCAATAGCTTGTTTAAAACCAAATAATTGTGCACTCAATTTTGCTAAATGGATTGGATTGTAATCTCCAGATGCCCGGGCATACCGTCGTCCTAAATCTCTGCCTAATTTCCAAGTCTGTCTGTTGTCACGCCCCCGCTGCTGCAATGGATCATGTTGTGAATCGAGCCCTTTATGCTCTTGATTATTCGTTACGCTTCGCTTTTGTGTGTCACCCGTGCTGTCTTGAGCAGGCGAATATGCAGCGCTGCGATATAAATTAGCACTCTCAGACGACCAACACAGCTCACCGTTGATCCTGATCTCGGTAATGATTGAAAACACAATCCCTTTAGAGTGAGGCGTTATATCCCTAAAGTAACAACTGAAAACACACGCTTCATCAGCATATATAGGTCTATATTGCGTAATTTCGTTGGCAATGTGTACGAGTCCTAATAGGGAAAAAGGGAATTTTTTTTGCAGCATTAACATTAGATGTAAAGGAAAACTCATTACATGCAAGTAACAGGGATGTAAAGCGTGCCCTTGCCAATTCGTTACTTGATGAAATTTATTGAATTGCTTTTTTTCAATACTAGGCGCAGCGTATTTTAATATCGTTGCTGGAAGAGTTGCGATGTTAGCGTCAATAAGAGGCCGATTTTCTCGTTTAAACGCTGCTTGCATCAGTAAACGTCCTGCGCTTGGCAGCTTGGTCAATAACGTCATAAAAAGCTATCGCAGTGCCAATTTAGTGTAATGAGCAATATGTACTTTCTGACCCGATATTTATAATTTAGCATGCGTTTCTAATTTTTCTTGTCGTTGCTGACTCGCCAAAATACAACGGCATAAACGACGATAATCTTGTTCGCTCACTCGATCTCGAAATACCCAGCACCAATGCGCCGATAAGTCAGCTTTTTGCTGATGGCGCTGTAAAAAAGGGATAAGCTGGATCAATAACAAGCCACCTAGCATTTTGGATTGTTCACCGATCCACCAATTAGCGTCGAGTCTCTGATCAAGATAATTCCATTCACCTAAATAACTAACCTGCACAATAATATCTCTACTTTCTCGGTCTCGCCATCGTCTGAGAAAGTAAATCGTGATTAAGAAGACCGTAATACCTTGCCAGAGTTTTTGATAGGTTAAAACGTTTGGCTGCCACACAAAAACGCTGGCAACCATGAAGCCATATACGACGCAGAACAATTTGGTCTGTAATCGCGAAGGTTTTATTTCAATTCTATACTTTGACACGACTAAGAATATGATCGATTAAGCGCTTGTAATCAGCATTATGACAAGGCTGATGCCCCATTAACCAAGCATATAAGTCTGGATCATCAGATGTTAACAGACTCTCAAAAATTACTTTATCTGCTTCAGATAAGTCATTAAAGCCTTCGTCAACGAACGGCATAAAGATAACATCTAATTCTAACATTCCGCGCCGACAAGCCCATTTCAAGCGCGCATATCTTTGTTTGGTAAACATGGATTATCCTATTATGAAAATTCTTTATCAGTTTACCATAAATTTATCACTAGACACCTTATCCATAGTGGACATCGTACGATTGTTTTATCAATAATTACCCTTGCTTATTAATAGTTAAGCCACATATTATTGAACAATTAAGCTTTGTAAAAGAGATGATAACCTGTGATAGATCCTATCGATTTTGCGGATGATATCCCCGCTGACTTTATTTGCCGATTAGATGACTTAAATGTCTTGAACGTAAGCGGTGAAGAACGCATTAAGTACTTACAAGGCCAAGTGACTGCTGATATGTCCAAGCTCACAGCTCATGAAGCTCTTCTAGGCTGCCACTGTGATTTTAAGGGTAAAGCGTGGAATATATTTTACGCCTTAGAGCACAATGATTCAGTATTGTTAATCAGTCATAAAGAAAGTGCTGCTACATCACTACCTGAGCTTAAAAAGTACGGAGTGTTTGCCAAGGTGGATTTTTCACAAGACACCCAGCAATGGGCATGTTTTGGTGGTAGAGGACCTCAGTTAGAAACCATTATCAGTGAGTTGTTTGCTGATGTTCCATTTGAACAGCAGCAAACTTTTAGTAATGAGAACGGCGTGGTCATGGCATTAAGTTCCCCTGAGCCAAGGTTTATGCTAGTTCTGACTGCAAAGGGCCAAGCGAAACTTGCGGATCACCCAAACTTACCCTTGTTAAGCAGTAAGCTCTGGGAAGTGCTTGATATTCAAGCTGGGATAGCGCAACTCAATACCGCCACCAGCAATGAATTCGTGCCGCAGATGATGAACCTTCAGGCGATTGATGGGATTAACTTTAGTAAAGGTTGCTACATGGGACAAGAAGTTGTCGCACGTACCAAGTTTCTTGGGAAAAACAAGCGTGCAGCTTTTATACTTAAAGCGTCTCAAAGCGTGAATGTTACCCCAGGCGAGATCCTTGAAGCACCTGCAGGTGATAATTGGCGTAGAGGCGGCACTGTGCTGCGTGCTGCGAACTTAAATAAAGAGACTTGGTTGCTAGCGGTAGTCGCAAACGACACGGAAATTGACTCAAAAATGCGCTTGAAAGAACAGCCTGCAACTGTTTTTACCGTGCAATCCTTGCCATATTCATTAGAATAATAAGCTAATACTAAATTTTTAATCGGCGAGTATTTCATGTACCCGCCACCAATAGTTATGGATACCTTATGAATATAACCACCAACACAGTCGTTACCATGCATTTCACCGTAAGTGCTCCTGACGGCACACAAATTGACTCGTCAAAAGAAGCAGAGCCGATGGTGTTTTTGCAAGGCAGTCACTACCTAATTCAAGGATTAGAAGACCACTTGGAAGGCAAACAGGTTGGTGAGAAATTCATTATCGACGTTGAACCAGAGCAAGCATACGGAGAACGCCTTGATACTTTGGTACAAGAGGTACCGCGCTCAATGTTCGAAGGTATGGAAATTGAACCAGGTATGACATTCAGAGCAACTACCGACGAAGGTGAGCAGTCGGTAATGATTCTCGACGTTGATGATGAGACCGTTGTCGTAGATGGTAACCATCCTTTATCAGGTTTGACATTAACATTTGATGTCGAAATTTTAGAAGTACGTGAAGCAACAGAGGAAGAAATATCCCACGGTCATCCTCACACAGGTGAAGGATGTGGTCACACCCATTAATACATTTGGGCTAAATGACGCAAATAATAGCGTATTTTTTACCAATTTATAAAACAAAAACGAGGCCAAATGGCCTCGTTTTTTATTATATTTTCATTTCGCACTAGGCGTTACACTGCCTCTTCGTTTTCCTCACCCGTTCGGATACGAATGACGCGTTCAACTTCATACACGAAAATTTTACCATCACCTATTTTCCCGGTTTGAGCCGTTTTCATAATAGCTTCAATTGCTAACTCTACTTGGTCATCTGGTAGCACGACTTCTAGCTTCATTTTAGGTAGGAAGTCTACGTTATATTCAGCCCCACGGTATAACTCGGTATGGCCCTTTTGACGTCCGAAGCCTTTTACTTCAGTTACCGTCATACCACTAACACCCACTTCTGCAAGTGCTTCACGCACATCATCCATTTTAAACGGCTTTATAATCGCTTCGATTTTCTTCACTTTATTATTCTCCAGATGGTGTGCTTAATCATAAATTGTTGGAATGGGTATACGTTTATGTTGCGTCTTTTTGTAAATTTCCAATAGGCGTTCTGTTACTTGTTGTGATACAGGCTTTCCTTCGAGAAAATCATCGATGTCATCATAACTCATCCCGAGCGCTTGCTCGTCCGATTTCTGTGGACTCAAACTCTCTAAATCAGCGGTAGGCGGTTTATTTACCAGATTATCAGGCGCACCAAGATAGCTAGCAATTTGTCGAACTTGGCGTTTATTTAGCCCAAAAAGCGGCGCTAAATCGCAAGCTCCGTCGCCGTATTTGGTATAAAAACCAGTAATATTTTCCGCAGAATGATCCGTCCCCAGCACTAAGCCGTCTAACATGCCCGCGATTTCATATTGAACAATCATTCGCGTTCTTGCTTTAACATTACCTTTGACGAAATCACGCTTATTGTCACTAGTGGGCAGTAATCCGGCGGCCTGTAGCGCTTGATTGGTTTGCAGATCAATCGCATCAGCCCCAGGTTGAATATTTACCGAAAGTGACTGACTAGGTTGAATAAAATCGATCGACAATTGAGCATCTGCTTCATCTGCTTGTACGCTATATGGCAATCGCACCGCTACAAATTGATATTTTGGGTTCGGCTGTACATTCAATTGATTAACTGCAATCTGCGCCAACCGACCAAGTGTGCATGAATCAATCCCCCCACTGATCCCAAGCACTAGTGTTTTCAACCCCGAAGCAATCAGATGGTTCTTAATAAAGTCCACTCGTCTCGCTATTTCAAACTCAATATCTATTTGCGGTTTCACACGCATCTCGTCAATAACCGCTTGCTTGTGCATCTCACTCTCGCTCTGCTGATAAACTGATATTAATGGTGGCTAATTCCTAGACCAATTCTGATATGGCTCGACCGACTTAAGGTTGAACATCGATCTCAATCCCACTGCCTTCTACAACATATAATGCCTCAAACGGCGATAAGGGAAATTGTCCTACTAAGCCGCTATTTGAACCATTCATCGAAGCATATACCCTAGTTCGACCTGATATTAACGTCTCTATAAGCCCTCTTTGGTAGCTAGCATAATAATCTTGCTCAACATTCTCAACCGTTTGTATCGCTTGTTGAAGGATATTTACAATTTGGTTATCACTTGAATGCCAATTCGCCAATAACGTCACGTTAATATCATAGAATGGTGTTAGTGCTAACCAACGTTCATCGCCATCAGCGATAAGCTCGTTTAGGTAAGCTTTATCCTCACTATACAGTCGTTCCACGTATAGGGCGTAAGCAGCTAATTGAAAGCGTCCGAGTGATAAGTTTAAATTTCGGCCATCCAGCCCTACTGTTACCGTGCTGTTTTGAATATACGCTTTCAATCTTTGCCTAATGAAATCAGTGTAGGCATTTCGATTATTTTCAAGGTTTAGATGACGAGCGTCGAACTCAGTAATCGCCAAAAGCTCCCAGTCGGGCACAATGTGGTAAAAGCCGTCTATCCGCTTGAAACGACATACCTCCTGATATTCATCACCGATCAGTAGGGCTTCTTGAAAACTATTCTCCCCCAATCTCGCATAATGCCGATGTTTTAAGCCGTCTTCTAAACGATAGTAATTTTGGGTATCTACCATACCACTCGTATCGTGATGATCATTACAGCATTGTTCACAACGCGTATGTTGATCATCTGCGACTATTCCTCGCTCTTTTACGATATCCTGACCCAATTGCGTCACTAACGCTTCGCCTTCTATCCTTGTCACCGATGGTGTCTTTCCTAGACCGTTTTCAGCTAAGCGGCAATCACAACTTACCACCAGCTGCGCTTCTTTATATTTTTCTTGGTACTCAGGTACTACTAACTCTAACGTTGTTTGCTCTATTTCGACCATGTTATTGTCGCCCAACACTTCAATAGCGGGCGCTATCCCTTGCACAGCTTGCGTAAGGTTTAATGTGTGCAACGGGCTTAAGTTATCAGTCGGCGGCTGATGCATAACCCGCAAAGGTAAAATACTGCCCAACCCTGTATTTTGCACCTGCGCGCTACGGACAAAAGGTACAGGAGTCAACTCACTATTTAATGTAACGTTAAGCGACTCACCAAATTGGTCTTGCCAACTTACAATAATTTGTAAAGCCTTTTTTGGGGCTATCACTGGCAATGTTGCCGGCAAATTTACATCATCATCCGGTAACCAACTATCAGCGATATCATCATTATCGGTGTCGACAAAATACATATTCTTCACGCGCCAATGTAAATCAAATGGAGTCGTTTGAGACTGCGATTGCCACAATTTTAATAAAACTTCACCCGCTGCTATTCGGCCTCCTGTATCAGAACTAATATTTTGGTAACTAATTTCTCCCTCGCTGGGTTGCAACAAACTAAAACTCTGCAAATCATCCAGTTTTCTGGCGGCCAATGAAAGCGCCTGCTGTCGTAGATTAAGAGTATGATCCAGTTTGATATAATGCGATTGAAGGCGCACATAGCCCGCTATTCCAAACAACATAATGGCAATTGCAATTAATACTTCTAGCAAACTGAATCCTGACTGGGCTTTCATCTAAAAATCTCGCCAACTACCACTGATTTTACTCAGTCGCTGCATGTCTGCATCTTGTTGCAGGTTATTTAATACTGCAGCGTTATAGCGAACAGCAAATTGACTTACCGCCTCGTTTAATGACGAAAGTAAGATCAACGAGCCGTTTAGCTGTGAATTAACGGCCATCGCAATACGCTTAGGTACAGAAGGTAAAGTAGTGCTTAGCATTATCACCATGCCAAAGATGTGACTGTCGCTAGGCATTGTTAATGCTGAATCAACTAAAATTAAAATAACAGGTGTGCTCTCACTACCAATACGTTGACTAACATCTAACGTACACTCACCTTCAATCCAAATTACCCGGTTAGCACCAAGTGTCGCTGCGGCACAGTCTTGTTCGATAATTGATGCCTCGCTTCTTAGAACACGCCAATCAGACTCGCGGATATGGAAAAAGTAATCTAGCGCATCTACCGGGAACTGTTCGTGGTTTTGCAAAACGTCACTACTTGATTGCGTACTATTGGAATACATGCCACGCGCACATCGACTTTCATCAAAAGATTGCAGGGCACACGTACGACTGTTTATTCCTAACGGCGCAATATTCACGTCAGCCCAAAACGAAACCGGTACACCTCGACCTCCTCCATTAGGATTCGCCCCAAGTACAAATGTCACCGCAGATGATAGAGGCACTGAGCTAATCAGAGGTGCCTTTGGAACAATATTCAACAATGGATAGCGCAGCACTTGCTCACTCACGCTATGACTGCCTTGTTCATCTGAGGAGAAACCCATTGATTGAATGTCTGCCCAGCTCACATTTATTCCATTACGTTGTACTTGCTCAAAATCAGCGCGTACTACCGCTCGAATATTGTCCGTCAACATAACAGTGTGCTCTTGCCCCTGCCAATTGGGATCAGCTCGCATGCGGCTAATACCGTGCGCCAATCCACCTTCTGCTGCAGCTCCCGCTAATGCTTGATTCTGACTATTGAGTAAAATTCTGTGTTCGAGAGATTTAACGCGCCCAGTGTGAACGGTTGCCAGACTAGCAATAATTAATAACAAGGATACGGTCACGAGCATAATTGCTCCTTGTTGCTTCACAATACTATCGTTTTTACTGTGCATGGTTATTCACCATAAAATGTAACGTGCTCTGACGTGAAACCTCAGGTTGATTCTTTAAGTTGGCGATAATATTTATTTCGATTTGGGTTAACACACGCTCACCGAGTGTCAGCGGATGTAAAGTGAAATAAAGACGACTGACTTCCACCACATTCGGATCCGTTAAATCATGCCATCCACCATCATCACATCCCGCACCAGCCGTGCGCATCTCTATTGCCTTATCACGCAAACGATAACCGTAATTTTCGTTGCCATTTTGGGTATCAAGTACACCATTTGCGTTACGATCATAAGCAAACAGAATGCAACTTTGCGCTATTTCATCAGGATATCTCCCGACTATTAAAGAGTTAGCAAAGGGGCGAGCCTCTATTAAAGGATCCGTAATCTGCATAGACGCATGACCGTTGAACCCCGCTCTAGCAATGTCTCGTGCCAAAAGCTGACTGACCACAGTGAATTCTTCATTCAGCCGAGAAGACGTTAATAAATTTGCGTCCACGCCTAACCCAAAACCAATGAAAGCTGAAAATGCCGTTAATGCAGACACACCCAACGACATAGCAATCATGAGTTCTAACAGTGAGCTACCTCGCTGGTATCTACCAAATATCAACATTGTGCGTACGCCTGTATTTCGCCAGCTTGCACGCACAAACGCATTCGTCCCATATTGCTAACAATCAACTTCAGTTCGTCCACACCGTTAGCAAATACGACCGAACCAGAATTTCCCATAGCAAGGCCTCTTGCTCCATCAAATACAGCGCTCTCATTTTGGCCAAAGCGCAATTGAGATAGCCTAACGTCTGAAAATTCTATGTGTTGTATACGAGCTCCCACACCGAATAATGTGCAACTGTCTGCGATTTGACAGTCACAAGGCGCAGATGCATTTATTCCTAAACACCAGGCTTGAGAGCTATTAATACTCACGAACATTCTTTGTCCTGATGCGATCGCACTAGCACGAGCATGTTGTAATAAAAAATAGCTAGCTTGAGCGGCCTGCTTTACATGTAATTGTTGCTTTGAATCAAGAAGTGAAGGCACGCCGATAGTCATAAGGATCATGCTAATGGATATAACCACCATCAGCTCTAACAATGACATTCCCTGATAAAGTTTCATAACAATCCATGTACTTAAAATATGCTACAAGATGAAGATTTACGCGTGAATTTAAGCGAAGTGCAATGTATTCAACGTATGGCAATACCGATGAATACATAATGCTGTGACTGCATTTTGCGTGGCGAAAAATAGTGTTTACGTTTATAAATATAGACAAGTTTGAGAAAATTATTATACATAATACAAAACACTCAGTGACGAGAACGCGTTCACAAGGAAAGGTAATGCAACACTCCTATAATTTATTTCGTCCCCATGGATTTTCATTACTAGAGCTTATGATAGTGGTCGCCATTGCTGGCATTCTTTTATTAGTAGCGTTACCAAGCTACCAACGCCATATCATTCATAGTCACCGGTTTGACGCGCAAACCGCTTTATTAAAATGGCAAATGCTGCAAGAACGCTATCGCATTTCACACAACACCTATGCGAGCAACGCAGCCCTGTCTCCCCCAGTAAGTGATTTTTATGACTACAGCGTGTCAAATATCTCAGCCACGACTTTCACACTACAAGCTCAAGCGACGGGTCGTCAAGAAGATGATAGCGGCTGCACTGAACTGAGTCTCGACCAATCCATGGCCCAGCAACCGCAAAGTTGTTGGCCTCAATAAATAATCTTAGGCACTGCTAACGAAAGAAATCTGACATCTTAGGGATGGATAACCCGCTGAACACTCATCTGGTTCATACCATAAGGGATTAGCATATACGTTATGTAAGCTACTTCAGCGATAAACTAGCAAGATGAAAAATGCTAATCCTTACACAATGAAACAATTTTATACTCAACAGGGCGTGACACTTATTGAATTAATGGTCAGTGTCAGTATTGCTATTGCCTTAGCAGCAAGCGTGGCCCCTAGTATTCAAGCCACTATTTCACAAAATGCGATCGCAGCGCAGATGAATCAAATCAGTGCCTTAGCGCAATTTGCACGCGGCTATGCCATTAATAATCAGAGTGAAACAACATTTTGTGCCAGTGCAGATTATCTCGCATGCTCTAATGATTGGAATCAGGCAAAAATAGTATTTGTCGATATTAATGGCGATCTGCAACGCAATGACAATGAGCCACTGCTAGCTTCAATGGGGATAGAGAAAAGCAGCCATGACGTGCAAGGTCCACAGGTTTCAATACGTTTTTTAGCCAACGGAGGAGCGAATAACAACGCTGACATCTTATTTTGCAGTTATGAAACGTCTTCGAATCGTGCATTGATGATTAGCCTGCAAGGTCGAATCAAAACCAGCCAAGATAATGATAATAACGATGTTCACGAAGATAGAAATGGCGATGCACTAAACTGCTCTTAGGGCTCATAATCACGTTTAATTAAAGTATTTATAACGCTCAGCAGCGCCAACAGAACTCTGCTGCGGATAAACTACCATCAACATTCTGATCCCAGCCCTTGCGCCCGTCACTGTAATAATAAAGAGCGCCCTGACTTTCGATGACGGGCTGTGCTTTTATTCGATAAGCCGCCCCCCCCAAAGAGAGTGAATCAATCGTTAGGTTGTATGCTTTGCTACTGTCAGCCTCACTGGCCGGTGAGTACGCAGAAAATATAGCTGGCGAACCGGTATCACTCGCATTTATACCAGCCCCAGCGTAGCTAAAATTCGCCAATTTATGCCGTTCTAACTGTCCAGCAAAAGCCATTAGATCTGATTGAGCAACACTGCGCTTGCTGTCTACGATATAGCTCTGGTAACTTGGATATGCGATGGTGCTAACGATGCCGACTATGGCGACCGCAATCATCAGCTCCATCAACGAAAAACCGTTACAGGTACTAGGTCCCAATTGATGTTTGGGATGTCTCTTATTCATCTTCTTGTTTTTCAATTTCAGTTTTCCAAGTACTTTTTAGGATCCGCTCAAAACGGCCATATATATTTTGTGCAAGGCATCCCAACGCGGATCTACAGGCTATTTCATTTCCCTGCTCGTCCACTTTAATTACAGCCGACGCGCATTCCGTGCCTAAGCACACAACGGGTTGCAGAATATCTTCAATCAAAATCTTAGTATCAGGGGCGATACCTGTTTGCTTCAAGTCCGCATATCTATCCTGATGGGTCGTTTGATCATCATTATTTATATCAACTACAGCATTACCGTTGGCTAACGCCACTAAGTATGCTCGACTATTACCACTTGGCGGTGCGCACAAACTATCGTTGGCGGTTGCAGGCAGATACGTGGTAAAAAACACCTGATAATTCAATATCAAGGGAGATGCCAACACTTTTTCTCCGCCACTGCCGAGATCTACTAACCATCCGGCTCGGTTAGCAAATAGTTCTGCTTGGGCTGATTTAACGGTCTCATCTGCTGAGGTAAGTAAATGCTCGCTAGCATCGTACAAATCGCTACGCGTAAAGGCACTTTCAGGTAAAATGTATTCACCATGCTCGTTAACCGTAAAAATACCGTAGTCTTTGAGCATAAAAAAACTGTCTTGGATCTGCGAATTCAATGGGTGTGCACGATAGCCAGATCCTATCGCCACCGCATAAAAATTTTGCTCAGCGCTACTTATCTGCGCAACATCTGGCGCGTAATAAAAGCGTCGATTGTCTTCTGCGAGGTCACCGCCAAGATCGGCGAGTAAGCCTCCGCTAACCAGCACACTTCGTTCTGCACCATTGTGTATATCAAGTCGAAACAATTGGCCACCGAGATCCCCCACATACATATGATCGGCTAAGCCGTCGTTATCTCTGTCTATCACCGAAATACGCGCAGGAATACCGTATTGCATATGCGTCAACAATAAATCTGCTCCGCTATTGCTAGCAGACCAAATTAATTCACCGTTATCAGCATCTACGATGAAAACAGCATTGCCGACATTGTCTGCACTGCGCGCAATTTTGTTATCTTGTTCAACATCATAACCGCCACCGAAAATCAGCACATTACGCACGATTTCTCCGACTTTTATTTTAGTCACCGTCGGTCTAGACCAAGACTGACCAAGTTTTTCAAATCCGCTGCTACCACCAATGATTTGGTCCACTAAGATAGGATTCGTTTTACTCGTAATATCAAATATATAGTAGTTTCTGCCACCTCTTCTCATGCCTACATACAAATAAATTTTTTCATCAAAATGGCGTAAAACTAAATCACCATCTAAACCATAAATATGGTTTGACGTAGTGTTCTCTCGATAGAACTCATGTAAATTAGTGAGTAGCGCTTGAGGAATGACCGCAAAGTTTTCACTGCCGGTTTGCGCATCAAATGAATGTAAAAAACCTTGGTTTGTTGCCACAAAGATAGCGCTATCTGTTGCTGAATAATTAACGATCACAGGCTGGGAATGAATAGGGTCTCCCATTTGCAAACGCACATCTGATGTATCACCATCACCATCATCATCTTTTAAATCTACACCCCTTACCCATTTCAGAAGATTACTGCGCACCGTAATAGCATCGTCAAGCATATCAATACCCAAGGCTTGCTCGGTAATATTACTGTTACTTTCATGTACTCGGTTGTCTGTATTAGCAATTGCCCCAGGAGCAGTAAAGGTAAACATGTTACGGGAAAGGCTCATTTTACTCGCCGACCCGCCCTGACGTACATCATTACCATCGGTCAGTACAGACCAGTAACTATGTGCTTGTTCTGAGAAAAAACCATTTCCGTCGTCTATCGCAGAAAGACCATTTCTATCAAGAATAGTGTCCCCATCAATCTTGTATTTTTTCAAGTTGCCTGGCCAATTGCTCCCTTCAGAAGGTTTGAACAAGGCAAAATACAGTTCATCTTTATGAGTCAAACGGTTTAATTGATTCACAGCCACGCCGGGAGAAACAAATGTAGCGTTAACGTCTTTCACCGTTTTTAAAATAGACTGAAATGCACCGAGTAATTCTTGGCTGTTATCAGCTTGGTAGAACCCACCACCACCTTGCAGCGCCATTTGATTTAAAAAGCTGTTCGCTTGTACATTTGCGGCAAAGCCAATGGTATGGGTGATAATTCGACTTCCAATGGCCGACTCTTCAGAATCAGCTGCATTTCTGACCAGACTCAATCCGCATTTTTCGCCCCCACTGCCAGTGCAGGTTGTACTGAGTAGAGTTTCGATTTTATCAACACTGTGATTATTATTAGCTTCACCGTCAGAAAGTAAAACAATATGGTTATTCACCTGACATTGGCGGTCGGTGACAGGTGATATATAACTCGCCCCTTGAGGAATTTGCTGTGTTATACAATTCGACGAATTTAAATTGTCTTCCTCACACCCTGAAGGCAAAGAGGCATCTTGCCCTACGTATGACAAACGGTGGCTAACCCGAGTATTACGCCGCACGGTATTAGAAACAGAATTGTTACCACGGGTTAAACCATAATCGACGGCCAAACCACCGTAATACAACACGCCTTCATATAGCGTATCAACGATAGGCGTGTAACCACTTGCACTTAATTCATCCACTTTACTAACAAGGTGCTCGCGCACGGTAGAGGTTCGACCCGGAGTAGCTTGGCCTTGAAATTCAATCACCAACTTTACAGCACCAGATGGCCGCTCTGAATAAGTATAAGCGCCGCGATATTGAATGAAGTCTGACAAAATAAACATCATGTCATTACCTGACCGCCAATCCCTTCGATTAACCAGTTGATTTACGATGCTCGCCACCGACGGACTTTGATAGTTACGATTTCGATACCAGCGCGCTATTCCGCTCCAGGTTATAGCAGCCGTTTTTGATTTATTTTTCAGTAAATAGCGAGGATAATTGCCAAAACTACTTGGGTCTGGCTCATTCGCCGCTTGAATAGTCATAGCGGCGTTATTGTTTTCACTATTCTGATAGGCAGTAAATTCGAGGTAAGCGTTACTGATTATTGCCCCTTGAGGCAATGCAATATTTCGAAATCGTAAGCCCACATAATCGTTACTGCTGGGAAAGAACGAGAGTTCGCTTCCCGTGGATTGATAACCATTTGAACGTTCTTCGGCATTATTAGACTGACTATCGATTTGATACGTTAAATCACCGGTAATGCATCCAGTGGCCGTCGTTTCATCATAGACGACAACTAACTGGGGTGATAAACCGCCTCCTTGTTCAAAGCTGTCTGCAACTCGATTACTTTGTGAACTTAAGCCTTGTGACGTCAAAATAATACTGAGATCGTTTCCTGCGCACCAATCGCTTTGATCGACTACCTCTTGAATTACCGCGCTGATATCGGTGGAGGCAATCGTATCACCAACCGATGGCCAATCATTATCTTGATCCCATAGCACCTGATTAGAAGTGGTTACACGATCACTAATATTCTGCGGGGTGTTAATGAAGGTTGTCGAATCCGGCGTCAGTTCAGCTCCAATCTGAATGTGTGTGGCTGACGCGTCATAGCCAAACGAGCTAAAACGTAAGTATGCGCTAGTGATAGTTGCCCCTTGAGGGATATGTAAGGCTTGATACCGCAATCCTGCATAAATTTGTTCGCTACCTGCCGACAAAGTCAATATGCTTTCTGCTAAGCTCACCGAGCCTGAGCGCTCAAATGCATCATCTGAGCCTTGCACGATTGGCGTAATTAGTTCGGGTGAAACAGCGTCATCGATAGGACGCACTGGATATAGAACCGGCCCCCCATAGTCTGAAAAGCGCATCAATCCCGCATTGACGTTCGTAACTGACCGCAAGGTTTCTTTTAAGGCATTTTGTACCCTGAGCATACGCGATTCATCGGTATTATCGGTGGCGGTCATACTTCCCGATGTATCCATAATAAACAGTACGTTAGGATCGTATTTCACTTGTTCAGTACTGGCGCCAAAGTAAATTTCTAAATCATCTGCCAATACCCGCACAGATACACTTAAGCAAAACAGTAGAAATAACAGCTTAAACTTCACCGCGCCGCTCCCATTATTGTGACGCTGGCGCAAGTACGGCGACCGTTAGACTATTGGCCACAATAGAGCGACTACCTTGCATCTTACCGCATCCCTTAATGATAAAGACATGGCAAGTAATGTGGCTGCCACTAATCACATTACTTGAGCCTAAACACGCCTGCTCTCGCACATATGCTGTGCGTGACCAACTATCAATCGGTGGGCTGTTATCATAATGACCGTCAGCTTGATGCTGTGTACCAAGCATCAGACCGCTGCTAGTAACGCGTCTATTGGTCCAACTTTCGTCATCTTGGCAACGTAAAATTTGATTCTTAATATCTAAAGCCGTGTTTTGACGAGCCTGTGACAAAGGATCAGCCATAACAACATCACTTATAACCGTACTATCTTCTGACTCAAAGACGACCCCAGCTATCGCCGCTTCTGCCGCATCAAACGCGAGAGTTTGAGTCTGCAATGAAACAGCCATCTTATTTTGCAATAGTCCGCTTGATACAGATGCAATCCCTAGCACCGTCAAGCTAACAAGCACTAAAAGGGCAAAAACCATAACCAGACCGCTCTGCGTTGTTAGCTCAACAGGATGTTTGTTAGAGTACGTCTTCCTCACAACTTTCTATTTCGCATAGTATTTTTCATATTGCGCAAGGTTATAGTGGTTTCAAAGGGTTTAAATAATCCATTACCAATGGGCGTTACAGCCGCTTCATTTAATAATTTATGTGCGCGGTTTGTGGTCAGCTTAACCTCTCCATCGCCGCGTAATAACAATGCAAATCGAAGTGCGACTACTTGACTACCATTGGCTAAAAATACGCCCAACTCATCAGCACGCACATAGCGTACAGGTCGACCTGAGTTGTTCCCTGATAAGAGACTGTCAGTGATGCCGTACAATGCTTGAAAGCTATAAACATCATCCAAAATAATCTCAGCGTTATTATCAATAAGATCGTTGTTAGGTAATTTCCCTCTCAATACGCGCCCATCAAAGCCACGACAGCGCAGCGCGTTATCTTGAACAAAATAATGATTCACCACGTAAAACTCATCTCCTTGAACATAGCTTAAACGATTGCCGCGACAATCAGCGCTTGCTTGCAAACCCACGACAAGGGAATCACTCGCGCCCGCGCTGCCTTGGGAAGTGCCCAATTCAGGCATAGAGATAAAATCGCCCGCTAATACAATGGGATGGTTTTGTACGAAACTCGCCTCTTCAATCACATCAACGGCGGTATTTAACTTAGGTTCGAGTAAATCATAACGTCCAGTCATCAGCATATCTTGGCGCAATCGACTAATAGCGAAGCGCCCGTTCTCCTGTACCGATGTGACGGCTTGATTTATTCCTTGAGTAACGCGGGAGCTGACCATAACCTGGATAACGGCACCAGATATCACCAACCCCAACGCTAACGCAATCATTAACTCGATTAACGTAAAGCCAGACTGATAAGGGCTCTGTGATTGGCTAGGCGCATGGGTCACTATCACAGGGTTAAGTCCAGTGTTACGCAATCATGTGGTATGTCTTTATTCGCGTTACATTCAGTATTAAGAACTCGTTGCTGGTTCTGCCAATTTTCAACTGGCCAAGCCACCATAATTTGTTGTCGGGACCCAGCGCTGCAGCTATCCGCATCAAGTACGTTATTATCACTGCAGGTTAGTGAAATCGATAAGTTAGGAGCAGCAGAAGTTACAGCACAAGATACTTCGTAGGCATCAAATAGCGCAAATTGCGTGGTCGTACATTGGTTTTGTTGACAATTTGGAATGCTGGCTGGCATCGCCAGACAAAAGCACTCATGCGGTAACGCATCCGAATCACAAGTCAGAGTGGCAAAATTGTAAACCTCGGCGGCAAAATACTGATTATCTACCACTAACCCCGTCCCCGTAAGAGAAGGAGTGGCAATGGCGCGCAAACGTTCACTGAACTGCTGAGCAACTTGCACAGCTTGACTACGATGCAGTGCATCTGCGTTGGAAAACGCACTAACAAACTGCAGTGAAGCGACTCCCAACAAACCTACGGATAAGATAAATAGCGTAACTAAAATCTCGACCATACCCACACCTTGCATAAGCTGTAACGAAGGCAATGTCGGTCTAGGATTAAAATGAGGGATGTCAAATTTGATAGCAGCTAACCACAGGCGTATTAGTAATGCTGAAGCTTAGCGCACTAATACACAACTTTGGTTATCGACTTTAGACTAAAGGTATAAATGCAAAAGGTTAGCGTGATATTAAATAATAGAGACGTTAATGATTCATGCACAGAGGAGGCTAATGAAGAATTAAACTTTCTTCATTAGCGAGCATAATTTACTAGGCTAGCTAACTTGCTTTACCCGTAGCTCTTTAGGTACTGCAAACTCAATATTCTCAGGACGTCCTGCACGCTCATGTGCGTCCGTTGCCCCCCAAAGTTTTAAGCGATCAACCACGCCTCGCACCAACACTTCAGGTGCAGAAGCACCTGCGGTCACACCAATATTTTTCGCATCGACCAACCATTCTTTTTGAATACAATCAGCGTCGGCAATTAGATGTGCTTTAGCGCCAATCTTCTGCGCTAACTCGCGTAACCGGTTAGAGTTTGAACTATTTTGTGCGCCAACCACTAACAAAACATCACAATCAGCTGCAAGTTCGCGAACCGAATCTTGACGATTTTGTGTGGCATAACAGATATCATCTTTACGTGGACCCTGAATTGCCGGAAATTTAGCTCTCAATGCATCAATAACATCGGCAGTGTCATCTACCGACAAAGTTGTCTGGCTGCAGTAATACAATGCTGAGGGATTTTTCACGACCAAACTTGCAACATCAGCTACTGATTCAACAAGGTATATTCCGCCATTAGGATTGTCATACTGGCCCATCGTACCTTCAACTTCAGGGTGACCTTGGTGACCAATCAGCACACATTCAGTCCCCTTTGAACTGGCACGCATGACTTCCATGTGAACTTTAGTTACTAACGGGCACGTGGCATCAAATACTTTTAAGCCCCGAGCGCTAGCTTCGTTACGTACGGCTTGAGAGACACCATGAGCAGAGAAAATAACTATGCTATCGTCAGGCACCTCATTTAATTCATCAACAAACACTGCGCCGCGTTCTTTGAGTCCATCAACTACAAATTTATTGTGTACCACTTCATGACGCACAAAAATGGGCGGTGAAAAAATCTCTAGAGCACGCTCGACAATAGTGATGGCTCGGTCAACGCCGGCACAAAAGCCTCGTGGGTTCGCCAAATGAATTTGCATAATGTTTCCTAGTTTTTACTATGGTCAAAGGTCAATTTTTTTAACAATCAAGCGACCGAAATTATTTCCACGTCAAAGGTAATGGTTTGTCCAGCCAACGGATGATTAAAATCAACCGTAACTGACGCTCCCGCTACCGAGCGAATAATACCAGGCAACTCGCTACCATCCGGTTGAGAAAAAGTCATGATCATTCCCTCTTCTGCTGGCGTATCACCGTCGAATTTGGTGCGATCTAAATGATAGATATTGTCCGGATTAGGAAAACCAAAGGCATCCTCAGGTTCAAGGGTAAATGTTTTCTTATCTCCGGCGACCAACCCGAATAAACAGCCCTCAAAACCTGCCGTTAAATTACCGTCACCAATAACTAACTTAGCAGGTTTATTGTTTACCCGCGTACTATCGGCAGCAGAACCATCAGACAATTTCAAATCAAAGTGTAATACCACTTCACTGTTGTCTGTTATGACCACAGATGAATCACTCATTTTCGTTACCCTTATTTTTAAACATATCTACCACTAATAGCATTGCGCCTAAACATATCGCACTATCAGCGACATTAAATGCAGGCCAATACCAGTCTTCGTAGTAAAGGACCAAGAAATCAATTACGAAACCATGCAACAAACGATCAAAAACATTACCCAAGGCACCGCCGATTATCAAACAAAACGCGACCGGTAATAACACTTGCTGACGCGTGGTTTCTTTCAACCACCATGTTACTAAACCGCACACGGCAATCGCGATACCTGTAAATAACCATCGTTGCCATCCACCAGCGTCACTTAAAAAGCTAAACGCCGCCCCGTAGTTATATACGTGAGTCAAATTGAAGAACGAAGTGTACTGGATTGCTTGATAAGGCTCTAAATTAGCCACAATCCAGTGTTTGGTTACCTGATCGATGATAAATACCACCACAGATAACCATAAAAAGCGTAGGCCACTTTGTTTAAATAGATTAAGCATAAGCGCGCGTTTCACCTTCACCATCGACATTCGTCACACAGCGTTTACATAGCTCAGGGTGAGTTTCATCAGAACCAACATCTTCGCGATGATGCCAACAGCGAGCGCATTTTTTTCCCTCTGATGCACTGATATGTAACCACAACCCAGGTACTTCCGTTTCTGTCGCATCTGCAGGTTTGCTATCAACTTGCTCGACTGATGCTGAAGAAGTAATAAAAACAAATCGCGCTTCATCTTTCAGCTTGGCTAACAAGTTAGCAAGTTCTGCAGTCGCATAAATTTTAACTTCAGCTTCTAAAGAACCCCCTATAGTGCCCTCTTTACGCGCTAGCTCGATAGTGCGGTTAACTTCGTCTTTAACCGCTAAAACTTGTTGCCAAAACGCATCACTAAATTCAGTGGTATCTGCCTGAGCGCTTAAACCTGTGTACCATGAACCAGTGAATACAAATTCATCTTCTTGCCATGGCATTTCCTGCCAAATTTCTTGCGCAGTAAAGCTAGTAATAGGCGCCATCCAGCGAACTAAGGCTTCAACGATATGATACAAAGCTGATTGGCAAGAACGACGCGCATGGCTATCACTTTTAGCCGTATACTGACGGTCCTTGATGATATCAAGGTAGAAACTGCCCATTTCGATAGAACAAAATTGCATGAGTTTTTGTGTCACAACAAGCATGTCGTAATCTTCGTAAGCTTTTATTATTTCTGCTTGGATCGTATGTGCGCGACTCACTGCCCACTTGTCTAGCTCAACCATTTCTGAAAACGGCACTAGATCTGTTTTCGGATCAAAGCCCGTCAAATTTGCTAGCAAGAAACGAGACGTATTGCGGATCCGGCGATAAGCATCTGCTGAGCGCTTAAGAATTTCATCAGATACTGCAATTTCGCTTCGATAATCCGTTGACGCCACCCATAAACGTAAAATATCTGCGCCAAGCTTATTGGTAACCTGTTGAGGTGCAACAGTATTGCCCAAAGACTTAGACATCTTTTTGCCCTTACCATCAACGGTAAAACCGTGAGTAAGCACTTGCTTATAAGGTGCATGACCTTTGGTGGCGACCGAGGTGATTAATGAAGACATAAACCAGCCACGATGTTGATCTGAGCCTTCTAAATATAAGTCTGCAGAAGCAGGAATATCATCTCGTTTATCAACCACAAAGTAATGGCTAACGCCGGAGTCGAACCATACATCCAAGGTATCAAGTACTTTAACAAATGTATCTGCATCATCGCCCAGCATCTCGTGGGTATCAATATCCCACCATGCTTGAATTCCTTTGGTTTCAACGAGCTTGGCAACTTGTTCAATAAGAACATTGGTATTAGGATGCAACTCACCTGTGTCTTTGTGCACAAACAACGCAATCGGTACGCCCCAAGTACGCTGGCGTGAAATACACCAATCAGGGCGGCCTGCCACCATGCTTTCAATGCGGTTTTCGCCCCATTCAGGGATCCATTCTGTCTTGTGAATTTCTTCAATCGACGCTTTACGCAAGCCATTTTTGTCCATGCTGATAAACCATTGTGGCGTCGCACGGAAAATTAACGGCGTTTTATGTCGCCAGCAATGAGGATAGCTGTGACTGTACTTATAATAATGTACCAAAGCGCCGCACTCTCTGAGCACCTCAACTACATGATCGTTGGCTTTAAATACATGCTCACCGGCAAATATTTCAGTGCCCTCTAAGTACACGCCATTGGCGCCAACAGGGTTAGCCACTTCAAGGTTATATTGACGACCCACATTAAAATCTTCTACGCCGTGGCCTGGTGCTGTATGCACACAGCCAGTACCTGATTCAGTGGTCACATGGTCGCCTAGAATAAGCGGGACGTTAAAGTCATAAAACGGATGCTTTACTTGCATATTCTCAAGGGCTTGGCCTAACGTAACGCCTAATACTTTGCTGTTTTCAAAACCAAAACGTTTGAGGCACTCTTCGAGCAAATCGGTCGCTATCACTAAGCGCTCAGAGCCGTTATCAGACTGTACTTGCACCAAACTGTATTCGAGTTCTGGGTTCAAGGCTATCGCACGGTTCGCGGGGAGCGTCCATGGTGTAGTTGTCCAAATAACTACCGAAATAGTGCCTTCACCCAAATCAGCTCCGGTAGCATCAAATTTCGCGCTAAAGCTGGCTTCGTCGGCAACGTTAAAACGCACATCAATCGACGGTGATACCTTATCCTGATACTCCACTTCAGCTTCCGCTAAAGCTGAGCCACAATCTGTACACCAATGAACGGGCTTAAAGCCTTTTTCAAGGTGGCCTGAGCGTACGATATTGCCTAACTCACGAATGATGTTAGCTTCAGAGCTAAAGTCCATGGTTTTATAAGGATTATCCCATTCACCCAACACACCAAGACGGATAAAATCGGCCTTTTGACCAGAAATCTGCTTTTCCGCATATTCACGACATTTCTGTCTAAATTCTGCCGCAGTCACCTTCTTACCTGGTTTACCGACTTTCTTTTCAACCATCAGCTCGATAGGCAAGCCATGACAATCCCAACCTGGTATATAGGGAGCATCAAAGTCAGATAATGTCTTTGACTTAACAATCACATCTTTAAGAATCTTATTCACTGCGTGGCCAATATGAATATCGCCATTTGCGTAAGGAGGGCCATCATGCAAGATAAAAGGTGTTTTGCCTTTTTTAGCGTCGCGGATCTTGTAATACAACGCTTTATTAGTCCAGTCTTGCAGCATTTTAGGCTCGCGCTGAGCTAAGTTTCCACGCATGGGGAACTCAGTCTCAGGCAAATTCAAAGTATGTTTATAATCACTCATTGATTGCTAAATCCAAAATCGTCGTTATTTGTCATTAAATTTCAGTTAACCCCAAGCAATTGCTTTGCTTGCTCAGCGTCACGTTGTATTTGTTGCTTCAATTGTTCGAACGAATCGAACTTCACTTCGTTGCGTAATTTCGCTTTTATTGCCACCGAAATAAAGTGACCATAAAGATTGCCAGCAAAATGGAATATATGCACTTCTAACTGAGAGCGCTGGCCATTAACCGTCGGTCGCGTACCAATGTTCGCCACGCCATCATACATTGTACCCGCTATGTCAACTTGCACTGCAAACACACCATTGATGGGGGCATTACAGCGTTTCAGCAATAGATTGGCTGTGGGAAATCCAATTGTGCGACCTTTTTTATCCCCGTGCAGTACCTTGCCTGAAATAGTGAACGGGCGTCCCAGCATTTTTTCAGCTAATTCAAAGTTATCGTCACTTAACGCGGTGCGTACTTCAGTGGAACTAACTCGAAAATCTTCAAAACGAAAACTATGAGTACTCACCACACTAAAACCGCATTTTTGACCTTCTTTTTGTAGCATGGAAAAATCCCCTACTCGGCCTTTTCCAAAACGAAAGTCGTCTCCTACCACTAAAAACTTTACACCTAAATCGCCAACCAATAACTGCTCTACGAATTGTTCAGCGGTAAAAGAGGCAAAACGCTTATCAAACCTTAAGCATAGAAGCCGATCAACACCCAACGCTTTCAGCTGTACATACTTGTCACGTAGCAGACTTAGGCGAGCCGGCGCATCGTCAGGGGTAAATAGCTCTTCAGGTTGTGGTTCAAACACCATGACAGTAGCCGGAAGGCCAAGCTCTCGAGCCTTAACAACGACCTGACTCAGCACAGCTTGATGACCAAGATGAACACCGTCGAACTTACCAATTGTCAGTACACATCCTCGGTGCTTGTCACGAAGATTATGTAAACCACGGACTAATTCCACTTTGTTCCTCATTTGCAGCAGCTATTTCAAGGTTTTATCTCGAGCTGATACTGTTTGGCTAAAATTAAAGCGTCGGATTATAACGAACTAAACGCAGAGATACAGCCCGTTATAGGTGAGTTGGCATTAATTTACTTAAATTGCTTTTGACAACAGCTGTCTAGGACGAATACCCAGCAATAAAGCACTCACTAAAAAGACGCCCCCTGCCCCAGCGATCATAATAGCTAATTGCGTCATTTGCATCGACGGCGCCCATGCTAGCCAGTTTGCAATAGCAGGACGATAATAGAGTAATCCAGCGGCCATGATAAGTGAGGATACGCTCACTTTTGCTAAGAAAAACAAAGTACTAGGCGACACCTGATACACTCCTAAACGATGCAGCTTGCTATAAAGTAAGCCTGCATTCATCGTCGCAGACAAGCTAGTCGCGATGGCCAAGCCTAAATAACCGAAAGGGATAGCGAAGATTAAGTTAAACACCATATTTGCCCCCATACACCAAATGCCGTACTTAACAGGGGTTTTAGTATCTTGTCGTGAGAAAAATCCAGGTGCGAGCACTTTAATCAGCATAAAACTAAGTAAACCGGTGGCGTAAGCAATAAGACTATAAGAAGCCAATGTCGCATCCAATGCAGTAAATTCCCCGCGCTTAAAAAGCACAATCAACATCGGCTCTGCTAAAATCATCAAACCCGCTGCAGCCGGAATTCCCAGTAAACACACGATGCGCAATGCCCAGTCGATGTTGGCACTGAAAGCCTTGAGATCATTGGTGACATGGTTGCGTGATAATGTGGGCAGTATTACCGTTGCAATAGCAATACCGAATAATCCCAAGGGAAATTCTAGTAAACGGTCTGAGTAGTAAAGCCAACTAATAGAACCGGTCACCAAAAAACTAGCGATAAAGGTGTCAAATAATAAATTAATTTGACCGACTGAGACCCCAAATAATGCCGGGATCATCAACTTGCGCACTTTAGTCACCTTAGGGTCTGACCAACCCCATTGTGGCTTAACCAATAAACCAGCGCGATATAAAAAGGGCAACTGGAAAGCAAATTGCACTATGCCACCAATAAATACCCCCCATGCGAGAGCGAATCCAGGCTCTTCAAACGTGTCAGCCATGAAGATTGCACAACTGATAATCGCCACATTCAACAACACTGGCGTGAACGCCGATACCGCAAATTGATTCATTGTATTGAGTATCGCTCCCGTTAAACCCGCGAGAGAAATAAACATTAAATATGGAAAGGTTATTTTTAACATCAGCGAGGCAAGTTCAAACTTCGCACCTTGGGGTTCGTCGTTTAAATATTCGATAAACCAACCTGCACCAAAAAGCGCGGTGACCACAGGCGAGCCGATGACGCCGAAAAAGGTCACTACGGTCACAATGACCCCAAGTGTGCCTGATACCTTTGCAACGAATTGCTTCATTGCGTCTTTATCACCTTCGTTATTGACTTCCGTCAGTACCGGAATAAAAGCTTGTGCAAACGCTCCTTCTGCGAATAGGCGACGTAGAAAATTGGGGATTTTATTGGCGAAGAAAAACACATCGGCCGCCGCACCGGCGCCCATAAGGTTTGCAACGACTACATCTCTAACCAAACCTAATACGCGTGACAAAAAAGTCATACAACTGACGATTAATCCGGATTTCAATAAACGATTCGACACACTACTTCCTTACAAAACGACTAATCCGAATAACAAGACGGGCTATTATGCGCCAAGCCCTAAATAGTTAGAAGCACTCAAACAAAAAACAATTACAGCTTTGCAGCATATGATATTTACAAAGTCTAAAAGACAAGTAACTCAGTTAATTTGCAATCTTACCGCATTCAGTCTTCGCTCTGTGGGCGAACTCAGGTAGACTATGCACTGGCAGGTGCGAATGCCTATTAAACGTCGCCCATTTCGCTGATTGTGAAGTCAATTCAGATCCAGCATTACGATACCCTGATAATGTAAATGCTCTTTGCGCAATAAATACGCGAAAGCATTTGACAAACGCAGGTCTGATAGGCAAAATCCGCACCCTTGAATTTTGACTAGAATTTTTTGGGAGTTCCACTTGGCTAACATTAAGTCTGCTAAGAAACGTGCACTACAATCAGAAAGACGCCGCCAGCACAACGCTAGCCGTCGTTCTATGACACGTACATCTTTGAAGAAAGTACTTGCTGCAATCGCTTCTGGCGACAAAGCATCTGCTCAAGCTGCACTAGCAGCTGCAACACCTCTAATTGACCGTATGGCAACTAAAGGTTTAATCCATAAAAATAAAGCTGCTCGTCATAAGAGCCGTTTGTCTGCACAGATTAAAGCCTTAGCTTAATATTTGTTCAGAAGGTTTATTGTCAAAAAGCGCTTAGGCGCTTTTTTTGTGCCTGAAATTCCTGCACAGTAAATTGTGAGCGTGCAAATAAAAACGGCGTGATATCATGAATATCACGCCGTTTTTTATTCTTTATAAAGAATCACTGATTAGGCAAATTCGCCAACCAGAGATTCAATCCATTCGAGTGCTTCTTTTTCAGGCTCTAAGGTTTCACAAGCGTCAATTTTCAACATATCGGCAACCGGCTTACCCTGTAACTCAAGTAACAAGGCTTGTAATTGCTCACCTGCGCCGCAATATGAATCACAATAACTGCTGTCTCCTAACCCGATAACGGCAAATGGTTTTTGATCCATTAACGGAAACATATCTTTTAAATCAGAAACAAAAAATTCCAAATTAGGTGGTATGTCTCCCTGCCCCGTCGAGGAAGAAACAAAAATATAACTATCGCAACGTTTAAAATCATCTACGCTCGGGTCGTCATAAATCTCACTAACTAATTGCTTACTGGTGAGCAGCTCCTGCACTTGCTCAGCCACATGTTGGGCGTTACCGTAGACCGAACCAACAAAAATACCTACTTTACTCATACTCTGCTCTTCCATTACTAAAACAAAACTAGTTTACGCATTATTAAACGCTAAATCTAATCCTTCAGTTGCCGGCAACTGCCAACCCCATTGTGACATAAGGGTAGACATCCTTGGGTCAAAATCATTCACTATTATCAACTTTTCATGGCTAATTGGATGCTTAATAGTCATCTGCTGGCAGGTTAGCGCCAAACGATTAAATTCAAATTGCTCACGAACAAATTTATTATGTTTGCCGTCACCATGCGTGGTATCACCTAGTATGGGGTGATTGATATGGCACATGTGCCTGCGCAGTTGATGCTTGCGGCCTGTTTTAGGATGCAGCCGAACAAGCGTGTAGCGAGCTGATGGATAACGACTTACGGCAAATGGTAATTCAAAATGCTGCAATGGCACGTATTCCGTTTGTGCTTCTTGCGCGTCTTTGTCTTGCTTGGCGCGTTTATCAGCTATTTTATCAAGTTTTTCCTTGAGGGCGTAATCAATAGTTCCCGGCTCCTTGATATGCCCTCGAACAATTGCGAAATACGTTTTAGCGATATCATGCCCAGCAAATTGCTCCCCGAGTAATCGAGCCACGTCCGACGATAAAGCAAAAATAAGTACGCCAGAAGTAGGCCTATCCAAACGATGTACCGGAAATACGTGCTGACCGATTTGATCGCGTAACATTTGCATAGCAAACTGTGTTTCATGGCGGTCAATCATACTTCGATGCACCAACAAACCAGCAGGTTTATGTATAGCGACCACATAGTCATCTTGGTACAGAATTTTCAACATCATAAAAGCTTATCACTAAATAAATCGTCAATTTGTGTTATGACTACAAGCACATGAATACGCACAGGTTCACTTTTTTGTAATCCTTTGTACCATTCTTCAGCCATAGGCAATAGAGCCATGCTGGTTGGCAAAGGCCGCTGGAATTTGAGCATTTCAGTGAACTTGGGAATAAATATAAACTGTAGCCATTGCGCAAAATCCATTCGATCACAGGCGAAGGGAGCATCGCTTTGCATCGCCCATAATGAAGGGGGCGTTAACGACCAGTGTTGAGTGGTCTTTAGCGCCGATTCTAAACGATTTAATAAGCGCTGTATTTGGACTTCTGGGTCGCTACATGGCATGCTTTGGTACATATTTATTCTTCTCAAATTGGGTGTTAGTTCACCACATTCAGGGTATTTCCGCATATTTCGCGGCAGTTTATAGGTAAACATGAATCAAATCAGCTCCATCAGTGAATTTCTTCTCCATGCGGGAACAGAATATCGGGTATTTGATATGGGCAGAACCATTCGTAATATCGATAGCCAAACGTTTTTAGATATCGAGAACGCCAGTATTGCGGCGCCTTACCCTCGTCAACAACACGCTTGGTTTGGCATTATTTTTTATAGCCGTCAATTAAGTCGCGAACATTACATTTGGTTCGTTAAGTTGCCCTTAGATGAAAAAGGCTTAGTGATGACGGCTACCCGAGATCACTTTTTACAGATAATTACCGATGCCCTCGGAGCCCAGTTAGAGCGTAACAAAGAAGCACAAGGGCGTTTGCCAGAGAATCCGTATACTTTTGTGCCCAATCAGCAACAATTAGCTGACTTCAACAGTATTAGTCGAACTGCCCTTAATTTACCTCCTAGTGAATATTATTCAGAGGCACTGCGTTATTTTACTCAGCCACAAATGCATAACTGGCAAGAAGTCGCTTTACAAGGCATTGCCGATCTAGCGGCCAGCGTACGCCGCAAAGATGCAGCCCAACTCATCATTGACCATTTGCCGACTGTGGCCCCTCAAGTACAACAAGCGCTATTGTCGTCACTAGAGAATCATGCCATTGACAAACATTTAAGCCAACATTTAGTCAATTGGGCCGAACAAGACTTTAATAACTCATTGACCGTGCAATGGACTTTACGCGCCCTGAGCCAAAGTGTGGCTAAAACGGTGGTTCAGCACTTCATTCAACGTGTGCTTGATTCAGAATACGGTTCAAATGCAGATATCATGTTGTTAATCGCAGCACGACACTGGCCGTTATTGAGCAACGAAGACACTCTTAGACAATACATCAATCAACTTGCTGTGATCGATACCGAATTATGTGCCAGTTTATATAGTGATTTGGTTCAACTACCGGATATACGCTCGCAAATGCTTGCTGTGATCCGCTGGCCGGATAGATCCCCTGCCTTAACGCAAGTAATCGGACATCTATTCAGTGGGCAGCAGCAATGAATTTATTCGATTTAACACTATTTTTCATTATTCTATTAGTCATTTTTCAATTTTGGCGCATGCGTGCTATCACTGAAAAAGCTAACCAGCATTTACAACAATATTGCGAGAAACATGGTTTACAACTTATTAGTGTGGCACGGCACAAGACACGGATCGGCAGTTATCTTGGCAAGCTGGATTGGCAAAGCTGTTTTATTTTCGAGTTTTCGGGGAATGGAGAAAACAGTTATCAAGGCACACTAACCATGGCTGGTCAGCATATTTTGCAGGTAGAAACACCCGCTTACCGAGCCGATTAGGCAAACTAACCTTAAAGGCCAAATTTAAAACTTGTATTGGTAAAAATCATTTACCTCACAAACAGCAAAGCCACGGCCTGAACTAATTCAGGCCGTGGCTTTGCATAAAAAGCTGAAGGTCCTTCTGCGCGCTCCCTCGCAACAGCTAACTCACACAATCCGTGTCTTATCCTTCTGTCATTCATCCAGAATGCTGCACTTATCCTAAGTGGGTCCATTTCCTTGTTCGTCACTTTCCAAAGTGAATGCCGTCTTCCCGACCGCCGTCCTATTTGCTTCCAATGCGCCCAATTCCGTTTAAGCAACTCGTCCTGAGTATGTCCATTTCCTTGTGCTCAATATTGAGCGACTTGGTCCGTAAGTCTCCTTGTATCGTCCTTCTATCATTCATCCTGAATGATACACTCATCCTAAGTGGTTCCTTTTCCTTGTTCGTCACTTTCCAAAGTGAATGCCGTCTTCCCGACCGCCGTCCTATTTGCTTCCAATGCGCCCAATTCCGTTTAAGCAACTCGTCCTGAGTATGTCCATTTCCTTGTGCTCAATATTGAGCGACTTCTTCCAGAAGTCTCCTTGTCATCCTTGTTTCATTCGTCCAGAATGGGCACTCATCCTGAGTGTGTCCTTTTCCTTTTGCCCATTTCCAAATGGGTTGCTCGTACTGAGCCTATCCTGTTAATCCTTGTTACGGCTTAATCATTAAACCGTGTTGCTCTTCTTGAGCCTGTCCTAAGTCTTCCTTGTGTCGTCCTGACTCATCGTGTTTCCTTGTGACAGGACAAACTATATAACAATCAAAAATATTTTCGACATGCTTTTGTGACACTTGAGATACATTCATTAGACAAAAGTCTAATAAATAGCGCTATGTTGTTTGTTTACAACAACTTGCTTTATTAATAGAGAGAAAACGGACGGGATAAAATGACTTTGTCCTACAACCTTGTACGAGATCTCGTACAAGGTTGTAGGGAGATAGCCTACAAATAAAATTCAGCCTAGGTAACTAAATTAGGCAGTCATGCGAAAAGTTCATTTACGATTTCCTTTTTATGTAAATGAATATGACAAAATTAACGTCTATTGACGCTCACAAAACATTAAATGACCTGTGATATGCCCAGTTTCTAGCGCTTCAAGCATCTTATATCGACCATCCTCAAAGAAAGATAGGCATTTAGGCAGTGTCACATAAACACCAATCCCTTCACTACCGGCATCCTCTTTCATTACGCTATCAATAGCATTCATCAATATATGCCCTAACCCATAATGCTGATAATCAGGATGAACCCCAATAAAAGACAGCATGTGATAACGCTCAGCAGGGATGTGCTCTCGCACTTTGAGTTCTTTATCAACCATTTGCTTGGTGCCAAAATAGCCAGCGGTTAATAACATTTTCAGCCGCCAATGCCAGAAGCGACTAGGGCCAAACTCGGCATCGGGCCCTATTAAACACGCAACAGCCAGCAAGCGACTATCATCAAACAAACCAATCATTGGTTGTCTTGCTTGCCAAAAAGCGTTCAACTCTTCTCGGATAGCCGAGCGTAGGCGTGATTCATAGCCTTCTTTGTTAAACTGAAAAATATCCATAAACAAAGGATCGTCATGATAAGCCTGATATAAAATGGACGCGGCTATCTTTAAATCATCCGCGGCTAAATATACCGCTTTTATGTTATCCATATCAGGGGCGACAATGGTTTGAGATAATGGCATGCTGCTCTCTCCTAGGAGGTTTAAATTCACATAATATATTCATAATACATGTTAATATTTTGTAAAACGACATATAAGTCAATCATAAACCATTAAAATATCGGGAGTATTCAATGGAAAATTATCACACAACAATGAGCGACCTTTTCGAACAACTGGGTCTGGGTGGTCAAGAACGTGATATTGTAGCTTTCATTGACGAGCACAAGGGATTGCGCCAAGGCGTACATATAGAGGACGCAGAATTTTGGACAAAATCTCAAGCTGAATTTATTAGAAATGCATTACTAGAAGACGCAGAATGGGCAGAGTTGATCGATCAATTAAACACCCGAATTCGTTAAACTGAAGTTTAACGAGAATAACATCATGCTCTGGTAGAGCATGATGTTATCAATTTTTTTACTGGTTTAGCATACTTAAAGCCGAATCTCCCCAACCAATAAGCTTGTCGTTTTTCAACACTAACGGCGTACATTCATCTTTAGTCGTTACGCCATCATCGTCTTTACGCTGAGTGCGGTAATACAACACATGAAATTGATCATCACCTTTTTTCACTAACTCACTAAAATCAGCAATGCCCATCCGCTCCATAATTTGCCCAGCCGTCAAATTGGGTTGAAGCTGTGCGACTTCTTTGCGGTTGTCTTTTTCTTGTTTTTGCCAGTCAGAGTGATAGCCGTCGTACCCGTCCCCATCTACTGAAATTACACATCCAGATAATAACAACGATAACCCTAATGCACCGACAAGTAATCTTGGCTTCATATTCAACTCCCTTTATATTATTTTTAGGTTTAAGCGAAAATAGCGGTTTGCAATATTCACATACATCCATGTATACAATAAAAAGGCCAACTATTTATCTATATGATTTAAAAGAATATTTTACATTTACAAATAAAATTTATTGAGGTGTAATAGTCTTTACAACTAAATTTTCGCGGAATTGACTAAACAATGAATAATCGTCTATCAGATCTCATTTCTGTATGCCAAACATTGGTAAAAGAAGGCAAAAAGCCCAGTGTAGGATTAGTCAGGAGCCGCGCCGGCGGAAACGTGTCTATTCCCGAGGCCATTAAAGGTATTCAAAGTTGGAAAGCGCAACCTGAGCAAATCATCAAAACGAGTGAAATACCTGAACAGGAGCAAGAGCCAACTGACTCGTTGGAAAAGCGGGTCATCAAACTTGAAAAGCAAGTCCACCATCTTAACCAACAGTTAAAAGCCATACTCAGCTCAGCCGCAAAATAATCGTTAAAAATGCGGTAGGGTTGGTTCTATTTCACTTAGAAAGGTAGCTAGATTAGATGAAACTTGCTCCTTTGGTTGCAAACCAACTTGTTCTAGCATGACCGCCCCAGTTTGATTATCCACACTTAAAATAAAATCCTCTTGATCTGTCAAGGCAATAAAAATTGTTTCTGGTTGACGTAATCGACGCTTCATTAAAATATGACCAATAATATTCTGCTGTAATCGAGATAAATCATCCTCGTTCCAAGCCTGCAGGATTTGTAGCGGACCGCTTGGGTGTTGCGCAAATATATTATCACTCCAGTAACGGGTATAAAACATGGCTACATCAGGATGAAGCGTCAATTCTAAGGCAGCAGATAATTCCGAAAAGTCAGTAATTTGATCACGTAAAACCGGTTCCCATGAGATGAGATTTCCTGACGTTTCATCAGTACCCGTTCGGTAACATACTGATGGCCAATCAGCATCATATTCCATAGTCGTCACTTCAGGATGAGTCTTTGAGAAACGTATAAAGCGCTGTATAAATTCGTCTAACGCTTGATTTACCGTTAAAGGCATAATGTGCGCTCTTGCTTAGTTATAAATGCGAGGTAATGTAGCATTAAATTAGAGTAATCTTCTGATAAAATGCAGCTAACCTAATGTAAAATATAGCTAACCTATTCATCACCTGAGGTATTTTCCATGCAAGATAAAACGCTTCCCTCTGATATTTTAAGTACCTTAACGTTAGGTAAGCCCACTCAGTATAAAGAATTTTACAGCCCTGAATTACTGCAAGGTGTCCCTCGTAGCTTAAATCGCCAAGAACTTAATTTCGGTGATGCGTTACCTTTTGATGGTGTCGATCGCTGGAATGGCTATGAATTATCTTGGTTAAATCTACGAGGAAAACCGCAAGTTGCCATTCTGCGCTGCGAAGTCCCTTGTAATTCGATCAATTTAATTGAGTCGAAGTCTTTTAAACTGTATTTGAATAGCTTTAACCAAAGTAAAGTTGAATCCATTAGTCATGTGCAGAAAATGATCAGTAAAGACTTGTCTGCATGCGCTGGTTTACCCGTCAACGTGCAGTTATTTGCTAGAAATGAATTCCCCAGCCTACAACTTGGTACTTTGGACGCCCAATGCATTGACGACTTGGACATCAGCATCAACAACTATGATTTACAACCTTCGATTCTGACAGCTAATAAAATTGAAGTGCAAGAAACCCTTTGTAGCCATCTGCTTAAGTCCAATTGTTTGATTACCAACCAACCGGATTGGGGCAGTGTAATGATCCGTTATCACGGCCATCAAATTGACTCTGAAAATTTATTACGTTACTTAATATCTTTTCGCCAACATAATGAATTTCACGAACAATGCGTTGAGCGTATATTTAGCGACATTATGCGTTTTTGCCAACCACAAAAACTAACCGTTTATGCTCGATACACTCGGCGGGGTGGATTAGACATTAATCCATTTAGAAGCAATTTCGAGAGTATTTATCCAGAGCGACGTTTAGCCCGACAATAAATTATCGATGGAAATTTATCGTGTTTAAGCATGTGTCGACTGTGTTATCAATTTAAGGAAATCAATGAACAGTATTCAGTTAAACCCTATAGGGGCCATGAGCCAGTTATCCAAATTAGAAGTAGATAAACTCAATCATTCAGCTGACAGCCAGCTATATCATTTATTTCGAAGTTGTTGTTTAGCCGTTTTAAATAGCGGCGCTGAGACCGACAACTGCGAAGACTTATTTGATAAGAATGAGAAATTCGACGTCCGCTTAATCAGTCGAGAACGTGGTGTTAAAATAGAATTGATTAATCCACCAGAGATCGCATTTGTAGACGAAAAATTAATTAGAGGTGTGCAAGAACACTTGTTTTCGGTGCTCAGAGACCTACTTCATATGGGTGAAAGCTTCAACGGCTGTGAATTCCCAGGCGTAGCCCAGTCCGCTTATATTACCCATAAAGTGTTCGATATGATGCGTAACGCGCAAACCCTTAAAAATACGGCTGAATTAAACTTAGTTGTCTGTTGGGGCGGTCATTCTATTGGCGAAACAGAATATCAGTACACTAAGGAAGTCGGTTATCAATTAGGCCTACGGGAGCTAAATATTTGCACAGGGTGTGGGCCCGGAGCCATGAAAGGCCCAATGAAAGGCGCAACCATAGGCCATGCTAAACAACGTTACGACAAGCGACGATACTTAGGGATAACCGAACCAAGCATTATCGCTGCTGAGCCGCCAAATGCCATTGTAAACGAACTCGTTATCATGCCGGATATAGAGAAACGCCTCGAAGCATTTGTGCGTATGTCCCATGCCATAATTGTATTCCCTGGCGGTGCCGGTACAGCTGAAGAATTGCTCTACCTGCTTGGTTTACTGCTCAATGAGCAAAACAAAGAACAAGTCCTACCCATTATTCTCACTGGCCCCAAAGTGTGCGAAGGCTATTTTACCGCGATTGATAAGTTCATTGGCGCCACGTTAGGAGCTGAAGCACAGTCGCTCTATCAAATTATTGTAGACGACCCTAAATTAGTCGCCCAAACCATCAACAATAAACGTACTGACGTAAGGGCCTATCGTAAAGCGAAAGGTGACTCTTTTGATTTCAATTGGTCACTGACGATTGAGCCTGAATTTCAAGTACCATTCTTGCCAACTCACGACAGCATGGCAAAGTTAAATCTGCACTTTGACCAACCAAAAGCAGAGCTAGCTGCAAACCTTCGTAAAGCTTTCTCGGGGATTGTAACGGGAAATGTAAAGGCCGAGGGCGTTAAGCTTATCCGTGAAAAAGGACCTTTTCAGTTAAATGGAGACAGCGAGCTGATGGCATTAATGGACGAGTTGCTTCAGTCTTTTGTTGTGCAACAACGCATGAAATTACCAGGCAGTGAATATGTGCCTTGTTACGAAATAATGTAATAAAATGAGTTTGAGCGTGGTATTTTTAAGTATAAAGACAAAAATTACGCTCAAACTTACGACTAATTTAAACCACAGAAATAACGACTAATGAATAAAAAAATAGTGACTCGAATCGGTATCGGCGTAGCCCTTTATGGCGTATTTGTAGCCGCAGTGCTGCTGTTTTACCCTGATAATGCCCAGGATATGGATTGGAAAGATCGTGAAGAATACAACAAAGTCCAAGTCGCCAAACTCGAATTAGGTCAAAGTAAACAACAAATATTAGAACTTCTTGGTGGTCCTGATATTAGTGAAGCGAAAAAAACAGCCGAGAATACATTCCAAGTGATGTTCTTCCGCACGCAGCATGTCAAATCAGACGGTATCACTACTCAGGATGAATGCACTGCATTGTTATTAAAAAATGACGAACTCATTGCTTGGGGCGACAGTGCTTATCAAGATTACTTAACCCAATAAGGTTTGTCTGCTCTGTGCCTGAAAGTTTAATCAAACAGCAATATCAGAGCCTACATAAACTTCTTGCGCTTTATCGTCTCCCCGAGCCAACGAATGAACTCGTTCAGCAAACCTTGGATTTTAGCAATACCATACTGCTGTTGGCCAAACAACATCCCAATCTGACGTTTGCGCAAATACATCTTCACAAAACATCTGTACCCTTTAGCTACCAGCTTATCTTTAGCACATGCTTAATAACCGCACTAATTTGCGCACGTAACCGATTTAATGAGACCACGACCCAGCAACTTATGTGCGCGGCTATCAGCCTATTTGCTTTTAACCAAACCTATTTTGATAAACCTCAAAACGACGAGACACAACCAAATCTCATAACGTCTATAGGCACTCTCAATAAACCGTTTTGCCGAATTTTAACGCAATACCAACAAGCGGTATGGTTGCAGGGATATCGGCAAATTCAGTGGTTGCAAAAAGATCTAAAACAACATTTGTTTAGCTTACTCGGTGCAAGTAAAGATGTTATCTGCGTCGCGTTAGCGGCACGATTTTCGCTCATGATGCATGGCGCGACACAAACGAAAAAAATGAGCTTTCAAGTCGCATTGCGCCAATTAGTTCAACAATCACCTAACACCGCGGCAACGCTATTAGAACCGCTTATAGGATATCCCAGTATCACCCCACCAGGGGCATACGTCATGCTAGATGACAATTCTCTTGGGATAGTGATTGGCATCTTTGACCGCGGTATTGCCTGCTTTCCACAAAGTACAGCACAGCAACAATCGGCATATACATCGCACTTTTTAGTACCCCTATCTCGCGTTAAACAAGTTTATCCCGCTCAAAAGTATAAGCAATTCAATAAACTTAATAATTTGTGGGGAGATAATTGGCAAGAGTTTAAACATGAAAATCAGCTAAAGACGGTATCTGCATTTACGCCGAGTTACAAAATGAGCCGCCCACCAGCCACGTTAATTGTGATCCAGGGAGAACTCAATAAACCCGTTCAAGATATAAAAGCGTTGAGTAAAGCCATAGCACAAGAACCTGCATTTGCTCAGCATTTACAACGAACAGCGTCACAGAGTAGCCGTCAAAAATTGCCCATGAAAGATATACAACACGGCTTAATGATGCACGGATTAGATCGTTCTGGAAGTATCATTATGCAGCAAGCACTGCTTAGTCGTTTGAATCAACATTACTTTCCCTTGCAGAAGCACTTCGTTAACTTTGCTCAGCTTCGCGGCCATATCGCAGCCAGCTTAGCCAAGGTTGCAGATATTGGTATCCCTGAACAAGCGTGTACCTTGTCGCATTTTGCTTGCGTTGGCTTATTTACTCATCCCCAATTAAAAATCCAATTAAAATGGCAACGTCCGACGTCATGCTTCTATGACATACGTTCATTAATAAGTTGCGTTAATTCGGAGCAACTACGCGATCATTCATTATCGTTAGCCGAAGCATGGCATCAACCTCGTCATGAAATTGTAGCCCTAAGCAACTATCATGATCCGCATTATTTAAAAGGCCAGAAACATGGTATTTCAGTAAAACTAGCCGCTCTATTGGGAATAAGTTTAATCATCACCAGAGAACTGTATTTTGTCGAATCACAGCGTTGCGTGCAAACCCAAGCTTATTGGCAAAGTGCAGCGACGGTACTCGGTGTGAAAGAACAAGAATTAAAACGAATAGCACAAGATGCCTTTTCCGTTTGCCACACATTTTCGCCCGTATAATAACGTGTTATAGCGCATGGCAACTGGCTTTTATCCCCAATTTATGATATAAATCGCGCCCTAAAAATATAGGCTTATCGACCTATAGCAACAACTGACAGGCATTATTTGACGTTCATTCGTCTACATCAACATTAAGGAATGGTTTATGACTAAACAACGCATTACAGTAATTCGCGGAGACGGTATTGGTCCGGATATCATTGATTCGGCACTACAGATTTTAGATAAGGTAGGCTGCGATTTTGATTACGACTTCGCTGATGCAGGTTTAGTTGCACTTGAAAACCACGGCGAACTGTTACCTCAAGAAACCTTAGACTTAATTGCAAAGAATAAAGTGACGTTAAAAGGCCCTCTTACAACACCAGTAGGTGAAGGTTTCACGTCGATTAACGTTAGCTTGCGTAAAAAATTCCAGCTCTACGCTAACTTACGTCCAGTATTATCATTTAAAGGCACTAAAGCACGTTACGAAGATATTGATATCGTCACTGTTCGTGAAAATACTGAAGGTATGTATTCAGGTTTAGGCCAAGTGGTGTCTGAAGATGGCACTGAAGCAGAAGCGATGAGCAAAATCACCCGCAGTGGTTGCGAACGCATTCTGACTTATGCATATGAAATGGCTATTCGTGACGGTCGCAAAAAAGTTACCGCAGTACATAAAGCCAATATTCTTAAGTCGACTTCGGGTTTATTTCTTAAAGTGGCTCGTGAAATAGCTCAGCTTTACCCACAAATCGAATCTACCGAAATGATTGTAGACAACTGCTGTATGCAATTAGTGATGAACCCACACCAGTTTGACGTAATCGTTACGACTAACCTATTCGGTGATATTTTATCTGATCTGTGTGCTGGTTTAGTTGGCGGTTTGGGTATGGCACCAGGCGCTAATATTGGTGAAGACTGTGCAATTTTCGAAGCCGTTCACGGCTCAGCGCCTGATATTGCGGGTAAAAACTTAGCCAACCCTACCTCTGTTATTTTGGCCTCAATCCAAATGCTTGAATACTTAAATATGAGTGAAAAGGCTGAAAAAATCCGTTATGCCTTGAAGCAAGTTATCGAAACTGGTGATAGAACAACCCGTGATCTAGGCGGCGAACACGGTACAAGTGACTTTACTCAAGCCATGTTAGAACGTCTATAAAATAAAGTTTTAAAGTTTTAAAGTTTTAAAGTTTTAAAAGTGGCCCATTGAGGCCACTTTTTTTTGCTTCAGTTTTAAATAATGTAACTTTTCTTTACCAAATTTAAAAGCACGACTAGTCTTACTTTTGTGCATTTGCACCGAAATGGATCAAAAAGACAAGGAAATTCACTATGAAAAAGTTTATCACTACCCTATTTTTTGCAGGTGTTTTATTAGCGGGATTTGTCGGCAATGTTGCTGCTGAAGCTAAAGTAGACAAAAGCAGTGTGTCTCAAATGAAGTCGCAAAAAATCAATCTGAATACGGCTACAGCCGAGCAGTTAGTCACATTGCCAGGTATAGGTAAGAAAAAAGCAGATGCTATCATCACGTATCGTAACAAAAGTGGTAAGTTTACCAGCGTGAACGATCTCACTAACGTTAAAGGGATCGGCAAAAAAATGGTGGCAAAATTAGCAGACCACGTTCAGGTCAAATAACGTTTTATTGATAATAAGGCACAAAAAAGCCGCGTGATGGTAAACATTACGCGGCTTTTCTTTACTTAAGCAGAATTTATTTCACCATTGTGTGTAAAAATTCTGTAAATTCAGTGCCTAATTCTGGATGACGCATGGCGAATTCAACATTCGCTTTCATGTAACCAAGTTTGCTACCACAGTCATGGCTTTTGCCTTTCATGTAATATGCATCAACCTGCTCTGTATGCATCAGAGAATCGATAGCATCAGTAAGTTGAATTTCATCACCAGCGCCTGGAACGGTCTTCGCTAGTAAGTCCCATACTTTCTCAGACAATACATAACGACCTACAACCGCTAAATCTGACGGTGCGTCAGCAAGATTTGGTTTTTCAACCATGCCATGCATTTTGGCAGATTCGCCTGGTGTAAGTGATACACCGTCTAAATCTACGATGCCATATTTACTTATATCGTCTTCGGGAACACTTTCCACCATGATTTGGCTAACCTGGCTAGTGTTAAACTTAGCGACCATAGCGGCTAGGTTATCCTTCTTCGGATTACAGGTACCCTCATCTATGATGACATCAGGCAGTACGACTGCAAATGGCGCGTCCCCTACCATGGGGCGTGCACACAATACCGCGTGCCCTAAACCTTTCGCCACACCCTGACGCACGTGCATAATCGTCACGTCTTTTGGGCAAATAGCTTGTACAGCTTCAAGTAACTGACGTTTAACTCGTTTTTCTAACGTTGCTTCAAGCTCAAAGCTAGTATCAAAATGGTTTTCGATGCTGTTTTTACTCGCATGGGTAACCAATATGATTTCTTTTATTCCCGCGTTAACACATTCAGAAACCACGTATTGAATAAGCGGTTTATCAACAACTGGCAGCATTTCTTTTGGAATTGCTTTGGTTGCTGGCAACATACGTGTTCCTAACCCTGCAACAGGGATAACGGCTTTTTTTACTTGACTCATTTTATTGTCCTTTTACTGATAATCCACGACCTATTGCATAGTAATGCAAGCCATGTTCCAACATCATGTTGGGTTCAAATAAATTACGACCATCAAAGATTAATGGAGTTGAAAGTTTTTCTTTGATTAATTCAAAATCAGGGGCACGGAACGCCTGCCATTCAGTACAGATCACCAAAAAGTCAGCACCATCAAGGGCAGCTTCTTTGGTGCCAACCAAACTTAAATCATCACGGCTACCATAAATACGTTGGGTTTCTTCCATCGCTTCAGGATCATAAGCTTTCACTTTCGCGCCAGCTTTCCATAAATTTTCCATCAAAACACGGCTCGATGCTTCACGCATGTCATCGGTATTGGGTTTAAATGAAAGCCCCCAAATTGCCACTGTTTTGCCTTTCAGATCATCACCGAAGTGACGCGTGATGTATTCGAATAATTTCTCTTTCTGAGCGTAGTTAACCGCCTCAACCGCTTCAAGAACCTTCGCACTGTACCCAACGCCTGTAGCGCTGCGAACAAGGGCTTGTACGTCTTTAGGGAAACATGAACCACCGTACCCACAACCAGGGTAGATAAATTGATAACCAATACGTGGATCAGAACCAATACCACGGCGCACATTTTCAATATCGGCACCCATGAGCTCAGCCAAGTTAGCCATTTCGTTCATAAAGCTAATTTTTGTCGCTAACATACAGTTAGCAGCATATTTAGTTAGCTCTGCGCTACGAATATCCATGATGATAATTTTGTCATGGTTACGGTTAAAGGGTGAATATAACTCGCGTAATGTCTTCTCAGCGAGTTCGCTGTCGGTACCAATGATGATACGGTCTGGGCGCATGCAATCGTTTACCGCAGCCCCTTCTTTTAAGAATTCAGGGTTAGATACCACATCGAATGTGAGATCTTTACTAAGTGACGCAAGTGTTGCAGAAACCTTTGCACTCACTTTGTCAGCAGTACCAACAGGCACTGTCGACTTATTAATGATAATTTTGTGGCAGTCCATATGCTCTGCAACAGTATTGGCTACTGAAAGCACATATTTTAAGTCAGCAGAACCATCTTCATCTGGGGGCGTACCCACTGCAATAAAAATAACTTCGCCATGCGCAACGCCGCGCGCCGCATCGATAGTAAAATCTACACGTCCTGCTTCGTAATTACTTTTAACTAAAGGAGTCAAACCAGGTTCAAAAATTGGTATGTGTCCCTGTTTAAGTTTGTCGACTTTATTTTGATCCACATCTACACAAACAACATCGTGGCCCACTTCAGCCATGACTGCTGCTTGTACCAAACCTACATAACCAATTCCAAATACTGTAACTTTCATTGAAGAAATATTCCTTAACTGTAATTTCGGGCAAATCTTACCGCCCAATTATGACAAACTCTTGATCCTAGCAGCAAAAGCAAAAATAATGCCTAAACGTCATTTCAAGGGTCTCAAGGGCGTTTTAAATGCCACATGTCTTTTTTTCGCGACTAACTTTATATTTTACCCTTTATTTAGTCCCATTGGGAATGGTTATAGTAAAGAATCATTCAGAATAGTGGAACCAAGCAGCAAAAAGTTCTTTTATCCACAGATAACATGGCTTACAAGGTCATAGAAAATACTTTAGTGTTCTGGTTGCCCATCCAATTTCACCGCGTAAGACGTTATTTTAGTGATTGTTTTATCGGCAGCTATTGAGGTCAGTAAATTATTCCATTAGAATCGAACCAGTCTTGATTTCACTTAACTCGAAGGGATTATATTATGAAAAAAATTCTTATGGCTGCAACAGCAGTATTAGCACTTGCTGGTAACACAGTAATCGCTCAAGAAAACGCTGGTGGAAGTGAATCTTCTTCAGCAGCAATTGGTGGCGTATCAGTTGGTACTATCGCTGCAGGTGTTGTTGGCTTAGCTATCGCTGGTGCGGTTGTTTCAAACAACCGTGGTTCTTCAACCGTAATCGATGAGCCTGTTGATCCAAGCTGTAGTGGCGACGATGCGTTAGTAGATGGTGTTTGTGTTGGTACAACTACTACTGTGACTGTAACGGGTACAGGTACTATGACTAGTACAACTACTGTTCCAGTTACTTTTACATACGCACCTACAATCTAAGCGTTTTAAAAGTTTTGAAAGCCGCCTACAATGGCGGCTTTTTTATTGCATATTCACCATAACATTAAGCGGAAACGCCGTTCATCATGAACTTAAAAACGCCTCTATTAATCTTTATCTCTTTGCTTAGCCTATCTGGCTGCGGTGGCACTTATCATGCCTATTATGAAACAATCAAAATTGCCTTAGAAGAACCTCAGAACGCGAGCATGAACTTAGAAGGAGTGCAAAACTCCACTATTGATGTGATGTCGGTTACTCGTGGCGAAAGGCCTACAGCTATTATGGCATTGGCCTATCTTGAAAACGGTCAACACAAGTGGGTGTCTGGCGACGATGCGATGCTGATAATGGAAAATGGCCGAATTGTTAGAACGATTGGGCTTGGACGCGATCTGATCTACACAGCGAACCGCTCTGAAGATCCCCTTAAACAGCTACCAGGTGAGCTAAGCAACAAAGCATGGGACTTTTCATTAGATTGGAACAATGACGAGTACGGTTACCCTGTTACCTCCCAGCTTGATGAGCCACAAGTAACACAACTCAATATTCTTACCAAGCAGTTAGATACCCTACTCTATATTGAGAAATTACGTTACGAAGCTCCTTCAAACTATGTACGAACTCAACATGAATGGAATAATTATTATTGGTTTGAGAAAACCACCGGCACCCTTATAAAGTCGAAGCAGACGCTATCCCCGCTATCAGAGCCGATTGAAATGATTTACCTAAGCCGCATCGCGCGGTTAGATTTATAATTAGAGCCGTCAAAAATGAACAAACATATCAAAAAAATACTATTTATAGCGCTAACCAGCTTGAGTTTCAGCACATCTGCCATCGTAACAATTCAATGGCAAGAAGCTGAATTTCAATTTAATTCTCAACCTCGCTTAACAGATGTGCTTACCAGCTTAAACGTAGATGATAAGGTATATTGGCCTTCTGCAACGTTATACTCACCAAATGATATTAATTTAGAAAAAACTCGACAATTAGCATTAAAAAATCTGTCAACCATATCCACTAAATCACAAAGCGAATCGCCCCAGTTCCGACATGCAATTGAGCAACTAGCAACTGATATTAAGACATGGACATTGGCCAAACGTTTAGCCGTAAAGATTGACTTTGATTTAGCGCGAGTGTCAGCAGCGAGTAATCCTAAATTTGACGACGGGTACTATATTTTACACTTAACGGCCCGCCCTCAAGCAGTAAAAGTATTCGGCGCTGTAAACCGTAAAGTTTCAATTCAACATATTCCATACGGCGACGTGAGCCAATATGTTGATGAAGAAGGCTTTTTAAACTCGGCGAACAAAGACTTCGTGAAAATTATTCAAGCTGATGGGCGAGTTATTCAAGCGCCAGTAGCTTATTGGAACAAGCAGCATCAAGAAGTCATGCCTGGCAGTCAAATTTACATCCCGTTTAAAGAGTCCATTTTCTCGCCAGAAATTGCTGAATTAAATCAACAAATTGTCACGCTTGCCAAAAATAGGCTGCCTAAATGAGTCGCAAGAAAAGAGTAACAATGAAAACCTATTACCTCGTTCCTATTACAGCGGCTTTAACTATCGCTTCTAACGTCAATGCAGAAGCGCAAAGCGAAGAATGGAACATCTCCCCGGTAGGAAGCTCATTAATGGTGCACGGAGGCACAGGATTAATACAAACCCCTACCTCACGCATGCTGGCAGAAGGCGATTTACGCCTTAACTACACCGATAATGACGAATACCGCTTTTGGTCCGCAACGTTGCAATTATTCCCGTGGATGCAAACAACGGTTCGCTACACAGATGTACGCACACAGCTTTACAGCCCATTCCCTGGGTTTAGTGGCGATCAAACACTTAAAGACAAAGGAATCGATGTCAAATTTCGCCTATTAGAAGAAAGTTACTATCTACCTGAACTTTCAGTTGGCTTTCGTGACTTTGGCGGAACCGGCTTTTTTGAAAGTGAGTTTATTGGTTTAAGTAAACAAGCAGGTAACTTTAACTTCCATGTCAACATGGGTTGGGGTTACTTAGGCACATCAGGCAACGTTTCCAACCCGTTTTGTGAAGCATCTGATAGCTACTGCGATCGTCCAGGTGGATTCACTGGCAATGGCGGAAAAATTGATTATCAACGTTTTTTTAAAGGCCCTGCCTCGCTCTTTGGTGGTATTGAATATCAAACGCCGTGGGAACCATTAAGACTCAAACTAGAGTACGAGGGCAATAATTACATTAACGACAGAGCCGGTAGCTTAACGCAAGATAGCAAATGGAATTTTGGCGCCAATTACAGCTGGAATGATTTTGATTTTAGCCTCAATTATCAGCGAGGCAATACCATTGGCTTTGGTGTGAGCTATAACTTTAATTTGCACACGCTTTCACAAATAAAGGTCGACAAACCACCTCGCCCGCTAAGCAATGACAAAAATGAATTTGGCGTAACAGACATAAATAGCCAACGTTTAACGCAAGATTTGTACTATCAAGCAGGATTTGCACTAAGCACCTCACATATCAAAGACAACGAGGTGACTATTTTTGGTCAACAGACTAGCTATAGGTACGAAGATGAAGCGACGGAGCGTGTGGGTCGGATCTTAGCGTCTGAGCTTCCTGAAAGCGTAGACACCTATCGTATTGTAAATACTGCTGGTTCAGTACCTATGGTAGAAACCGTCGTTGACGCACAAGAATTTAAACGCCAAGCAAGGTATGAAACTCTTGAGCCGAACCTAGCAGAAAGCTACAAACGAGAAGACATAAGTCAGGATAGTTTAGACCACTACAACCCTAAAAATACGAGCGGTTTCTTCACCGGAATAGAAGCATTTTGGATCCAAACCTTTGGTAATCCAGAAGAATTCTATTTGTATCAGGCAGGGGTTATGGTCAATGGTGGCTATAGCTTTGACGGGAAAACGAGTGTAGCGGGCACAATCAAAGCTAACTTATTGCAAAACTTCGATAAGTTTAATTTTACCACAGACAGAGCCCCAAGCACGCTTCCTCGCGTAAGAACAAATATCAGAGAATACGTGTCTGGTAGCGATATCACCATGGAGAACCTCTATTTACATTGGAACGATAGAATCGCCGAAAATCTATATGCCCAAGTTTACGGTGGCTATTTAGAAACCATGTATGGCGGTGTAGGCGGTGAATTACTCTATCGCCCAGTAGACAGCAACTTAGCCTTTGGTTTTGACATCAACTATGTACAACAGCGCTCTTGGGACAACGACTTAGATTTCTTTGATTACAAAGTACTAACAGGGCATGCAAATGTATTTTGGCAGCCTGAGTTCTTGCCTGATACGCTTCTTACTGTGAAGGTTGGCCAGTACCTAGCGAAAGATAAAGGTGTAACCATAGATTTTGCTAAGCGCTTCGACAGCGGCATTGTTGTAGGTGCGTATGCAGCCATAACCAATGTCAGTTCAGAAGAATACGGAGAAGGTAGCTTTACCAAAGGTTTCTACCTTTCTATTCCGTTTGATTTGTTCTCGCTTAAACCAGCCAAAGGAAGCGGTAAAATCCCATGGATCCCGATCTCTCGTGATGGTGGCCAAGCGCTTAACAGACCTATTGAGTTATTCGGTACAACAAACGAACGCTCGCCATTCGCAAGATAATATTTTATCTAATTTGGTAGCAGCTTAGATTTAGGCTGCTACCAATCATTTGTATTTAGAATTGCAGAAGGTTGGCTATCAAAAAATACGAAGGTTTAATGTACGCGAATAGAACGAAATTTGTTGCGTATAGATTAGAAGTAACGAGCACTAAGAATACCTTACCAATGCTTGCTGAACGATCCGTCACGTTTTAAAAGCCCATCGATTATCCCACAAGCCATAAATTTTATACGTTGCAATCTATCTGTTTGTAAAAGTGCATTAGCAAAAAAACGGATCGGCATACACAGAAGATTACGAGCTTTCCAATACCAAGGTACATAACCTCTGCGGCTTAAAATCAGAATATTGCGAAACTGGTAATACAGTCGAACAGGCGAACCAACTTTATAGGTCACTCCGGCAAATTTACGGCGTGCATCACCGAGTTGGTGAACCATTTCAACCTTCTCTGCAATCGCCACCATCTGGTTTTGTTGCTTTGCGCGCCAACACCATTCATGATCAACGCCGTCAATAAATAACGACTCATCCTTAAGCCCAATACTTTCAAGCTTAGCCAAGTCAATCATCATGCCCGAAGATATAATTTGTGTGACACAAACCAAATCTTCATAAACAGATATCTCACGTTGAACACGAGGCTTTATTGTCTTATCAGTAAAAGAACAGATAATGCGCGGGCCAATGGCTACAAGTGGCCTATTTTCGACCCTAGAAGCCACCATGAGTGATGACAAGCGAAAAGCGAAGTCATTATCTATCGAGCTATCTTGATCGAGCAGAATACCATACTCACAATTGGCCGTTTTTAAATCACGTAAGCCGATATTGTGTGCTGCGGCAATGCCAATATTATTTGGGAAATGATGGTAATGAAGGTTTTCATGGACTAAATCTAATTCTGTTGGCACGGGTGAATTATCGACAATACTTATTACCTCAACCTGCTCAATAATACTCAGCAACAGGGGAAGAGTCTGGGCTAGCTCGGGTTTATATAAGATTATTGTCGCGCCAATCACTCGTGCTTAACTCGTTTATTTAGAAGATATCGGTCTAATTTGTAAGCTAGTTTAACAAGTTTCGCAGGCATTAACCGTAATATTAATACACTACAAGCGTAAACAATATTACCCACTCCATAGCGATTCAACACTTTCATGGTGTAAAAGCGCGCTTTAAACTCGTTTAAAGACTTGCTGTAGCCTCTGCGCTTATAGAAATCGTTAACCCGTCTAAACTCTAAAAGCTTATCGGGTAAATTAGCAAACTTAAAACCCGCCGCCGCTAAATCAGCCCAAAAGAAATAATCTTGGGTATTTTTTAAGTCACTACGATAACGATAGCCTTGCTCAAATACACTAAAGCGGATGGCAACCGTAGGATGATTAATAGAACAACGCTTGGGCAAAAAACGCATAATTTCGTGATGCTTTAAAGGCAGCTTACGCTGACCTACTTTCTCGCCTTGCTCATTGATCTCTACCAAGCCGCTGCCAAGTACAGAAATACTTGGATTCTTTTGTAAAAAATCAATTTGCTTCTCTAATCTATTCTCAATAGAGATATCATCTGCATCCATTCTAAAGAAGTACTTAGCTGATTTAACATTTTCTAATGACCATTCAATTACGAAGTTCATGCACTGGCTTAAGCCGACATTATGCTCGGCCTGAACCAATTGAACGTTGTTATGCTCGTTAGCTATTTTAAATAGAAATGCTCGAATATTTAGTGGAATTTCACCATCGATGACAATTACATAAAGAAAATCTAGATAGGATTGCGTCAATAAGCTGTTAATAGCCTCCTCGACCCACTCCAATCGGTCACCTGCATACACTCCCATAGCAACGATTGAATCGAAGGAACTAATTTTTGCTGTTTCATGGATAATTTTAAATGAATTACTCAACTTGGAAAGCGACCTTTATTTGTGTTTTTATTTTACCGCAAGCCACTATGGTTGTCGTCTCGCCGAGAGGTGGAATTTTGACGGCGAAGTATAGCAAATTTATTTATCAAAGTACTAAAAGTGATCTTTTGTCCGATATTAGCAATTAACTGTGTGGTGACTGAATAAGGATATTAATTGTTAAATTGATGCTCGAGAAAGTCTGGTAGACTTCGAAGCTGAGTTATAAAATTTTGAATTGCCTTAGCTTTGACTGATTCATCACCTGGGATCAAGGTTTTATAATGCGCGTAGTATAGGTCAACGTCTCTACGAGTCGCTTTCTTGAATTCCTCGATATCTGAGATATTGACCTTTATCTGTAACTCTTTGGACAAAAATTCAAACAACTCATTGTAATTTAAAAGACTTATAGCCGAACCATGGGCAGTCCTGTTACTTCGTTTTGGTACAAATAACGAAGGTAAGGTGATCACTGCGGTAAAAAACATAAACTTAGTGACTCTTGCTTCAAGCATCGCATTAAACACCGCGGGGCTTTTAGGCCGTCTAGCTATGATATAAATGTCGGCAGACAACTCACCAAGTAACTCCAACACATGTAAAGCTCCTCCTTCAGCAAAGACGATTTCCTCGGCCCCTTTATAAGTTTGAAGCTGTTGAAGCAAAGTATGCTGCTCTGGATAAAAAATATGGAATCCATTTCGTTTAAACACAGCCTCTAAAGTTGACTCCCCCGCAAAAGCACCCCGAAGAGAAAAGTGAGTACGGCTCACATATACTTTTTTATGGTTATGCACATTCGAGACGATGCCATTACGCTTTTCACAACGAAGAAGATAAGATTTGTAACTATCATTAATTGGCACTGGTGACCGAAAATGACTCGCTTGTTGGGGTATATCGAGTGATTCAAAAGATTTAGCAGAAAACAAAAACTTAATTTTGCTTTTTGGTATTCCTAAATAATGTAAGGTTTCTTTGAATATCGGCGGTAATTTGTAGTTGAGTCGTTGAATGAAATTCAGCTTTTTCGTGTTTTGAGGTAAGAATATTACGCCCCGATAATTTACATTGTTCTTTTTTTCTTGCGTCTCATAGGCCCAGGTACGATGTATACTTTCAGCTAAAAAGTGTCCGAAGTTTTTAAATATAGGGCCGCCAAAAAGATAGCGTCCTTTTTGATGCGACAATTTACCGGACCATTGCTGCATGTAAGTGAGATCGGTAACGGTTTCTAGACTAGCTTTTGAACTGTGCACAGCGCTCCATCGACACTGAAGAAATTTTTCATCTAGCCTCGAGCTTTTCACGCCCCCTTTAACATTATTTGGATTGCTATTTGGCGCCAAAGGTATAACGACTGCATTTTGTAATTCACATAAGTCTGCAGACGCAGACTTATGATTATAATGAGAAGCACCGCTCGGATTTTTTGTCATACTTGCTATTAACTAATCTTTTATCGAAAAATTTTCGAATCGCAGGGTCAAATTCGGATTATAAGCTGGGTCATCATTTATGATATCAGCCCATGTAGACTGCAAGTAAGTTAACTCGTTTTCAAAACGCTCTCGCTTTATAGATGTATCGTCTGCACCTCGCGATACTGATTCATGATGAAATAGTTCAGCCTCTGCACAGTAAAGATTACGCCGACCTAACGCCAGGATCCGAAGACAGAAATCAACATCATTAAATGCCACCGTCAGATCTTTCTCGTTCAGTCCGCCTACGGCGTCAAAGTCTACTTTTTTTATGAGCAAACAGGCCGCTGTCACAGCGCTGTAATTATGTGTTGCCGCTAGACGATTAAGGTAACCAGGGTGATATCGAGGAAAATATTTATGGGCGTGACCAGCCCCACCACCATAGCCCATTACTACACCAGCATGTTGTATGCGAGTGTCAGGGTATAATAATTTAGCACCTACACAACCAATATCAGAACGAATAGCCTGCCCAACCATGTCAGCTAACCAATTAGCACTAATGACCTCAATATCATTGTTAATAAGCCCTACTATCTCGCCCTTTGCATGACGTACGGCAAAATTATTGATAGCCGAATAATTAAATTCGTAAGGATAAGATAATACGCTAACTTTAGGCTCGGAACGTTGTAGTGTTTCAAAGTACGCTAAGGCATCTTGATCATCTGAATTATTATCGATTAAAAGAATTTCAAAATTTTGATAACTGGTTTTTGCTAAAATAGAAGTAATACAGGTTTGCACTAAATCCTTGGCATTTTTAGTAGGGATCACCAAAGTAACCAGAGGATGAGACTCTTTATGCCATTCGAGTTTTGCCACAGAACTCGCTTCGCCTTTGGCAACCACAAATTCCGTTCGATTAAGCTTTGCTAACTCCTTATGCCATTGCATTGGCTTATTAGAAGTTTGATGAAGTAAACATAGAGGTATGTGATTAACCGATACTTTTCTGTCTTGAAGGTAACTATAAGACATCCAAAGCGCAATCGAGCTTAATCCTTGATTGATAATAACAAAATGCACAAACTGATTAATAATGTCAGCCCCTTGCAAAAAGACACCAGTCCTTACATAACCAGTCGTTAGCTGAAGGTCAGGGTTCCAAGCGGGGAAAAACTCGGCTATATGTCGTTTTCCTGAGCTATCATAACTATCGATATCGCAATAAAGTATCTTGGCGATCTTATTTTCAACTTGCAAATAATGAGCGAAAACACTAACCGCAGATGAATGAAGAATGTCCCCCCCTCTTAATACCAGCAAGGGTGACGAATCTAACTCATCTAACAAATGTTCGATTTTGCCAACAAATTTATCTGACGCACCCGCAAACTGAGCCAAGTAATGCTCAACCAAAGACTTTTCACCAGTCAAATAAATTGCTCGTATACCGGTATTTGCCAGTGTCATTTTTATGGAGCGAAGGTCATCAACAGACTGACCACTCAAAGCAATACAACAGTTAGCTTTGACATAAGAAATCCTAGCAGCGGATATCTTTTCAATTTCTATAGATTGCCTAACGATCGTTTTAATATACAGTTTTTGTAATTTCTGCGGAGTGGGAAAACCGTAGAACAACCCAGATTTCTGTAAACTACGACTATATAAATTAAACAGCCAGAGATTTTGGCGCATTTTTTTTCTGGTTTCTGCTGGAAAAACGCCAACAAAAAATTTAATTGTCGACATAACTTGTTTCATTATTTTTTTATTCAAAAGTCTTTTCTTTTTAAATTATCGACTAGCCAATGCCTCGGATCATACTACCCGATTTGCTTAGAAACCCACCTTAGTAAGGAATCATCAAGCCAACAGCGCACGTCTAACTCTTGGTTAAGGGATTATTTTTTATGCTAAATCCCAATCAAATGATACAGGACCATATAACTATTTAAAGCGAAAGCCAGGTATAGAACACTTTAGTGACCAAGATTGAAAATACAGAACGTATAGGTAAACGCTAAAAAACATATGAATTGTATGTAATTCATACACAGAAATTTAGGGACAATCCCACGTACATACGCAGTAAGCAATAACGTCTTCAATTCGCAATGGTAGCTCACACGAGCCAAAAACAAGTTTAAACGAAATGCATATAATTTGCAGTATGAACTACTTAGCATTTACCGATAGTTAGGTATAATGATTAGGTATGACATCGGCTAACAATCACTACACCACTGTACCTGAGGATATGATCAATACTCTTGCGAATGGATAAAATACTCTATATGGTTCTGCACCTCTTTTTTCGAGTAGATTGCACATAAATTTGGACATAGGGTTAGCATTAATAAAGACAAAATTTAAAGAATTAACATGTGTTAAATGCAGAACAATCGAGCGATATATCCAGATTTGCAATGAGAACGGTAGCCTAGATAACAAAGCATGAGTATTCTAGAAACCTTAACTCCAGCGAATTAAAAACGCTTTGAAAGCTTAAAAATTTAAGCCGGCTTAAAAATTCAATAAAGAGGCAATATATATTGGTAAAACTAATAGTCTCTTTGCGGAAAAATCTACAGTTTTTGGTAATTAAACAATGAATATAGCTATTTTGATGATGCAGAAAAATGAAAATGAGTTACTTAAAAAATGGATAACTTATCATTCATATTTAGTAGGGAGTTCAAATTTATTTATCTTTGACAATGGCAGTACAAATAACCAAGTTATTGAACAATTAACAAATTTTGAGAATAAGGAAGTCAATGTACTCTGGGACTTTAATAAGAAGTCAGATTATGAGCAAAGAGGCTCTATATTCTGTGACAAAATAAAAAGTTTAGATAAAGAAGATTTTTATGATTTTTACATGGTAATAGACTGCGATGAGTTCTTAGGAACAGTAGACGAAGAAGGTAATATTTGCTTTGACCCATTGTCTCTTGAGTATAGTCTTTTAAATTACCAAAGTAATAATGAGTTATTGATGATTGATAGCCAATATTATAATTCTAGTATCAGTCCATTCTGGTTTAACAAACAGCCTTACCGCAAATGTTTCTTTAAAAAAAATACAATCGCTAAACTAGACCAAGGTTTCCATCATGGCCAAGTAACGACATCAGACAAAGAAATTAGAACTAACTTAGTCCATATACATTTCCACAACAAGCCATATGAAATAGCTAAAACACATGCCAAAGAAAAGCTTACCGGACGGGTATCAAATTTCAACTTAGACTATCTAAAAAATTACAATGGTAAAGGTTTCCACCTTGTAAGATTTTTCTTACAAACAGAAGAAGAGTATATACAGAATCAAGTTACGTTAAACCATATAAAATCTATGTCGCTATATCATAAATTAAAACAGCTTAATTTAGATTGGCCTTTCTCTAGTACTATTAATGAAACTAGAGAAAAGTTAGGCCTGACTGATGATGACGATAGTTTCGAAAAAGTCCTCCCTAAATTTAGAGGGTCAATTGACTATATTGCTTTCGAAGGTGAATACCTCAAAATTAGAGGTTGGGGCCTTGTAAACTACAGTCGTCCGATAAGATACATATTCCTTCAGTTAACAAACCGAAGTCGATTCAGATTTGAAATAATCGAACGAGTAATCCGTGAGGACGTAAACGAGATGTTAAATGTAAGAGGAGGGGCATTAGGTTTTTCTGCCAGGTTGAAGCGCTCTGATTTAGAAGACTTAACGGATGTCACGGCTAGTACAGCAATAGTGACATTCCTAAACTCTGAATGCGCCTATTTTAAATTTGATATGCAAAAAAAGCATAAAGAATTTAATTATTTTTCGCCAAACAATTTAGCAGGCTAGCACTAAGTCATGAAGAAAAGTATTTATGTTCATGTTGGGCCACCAAAAACTGGTACATCTATTTTACAAAGTTGGCTAAGCCGTCACATTGACGAATTAAATGAGTCATCTAATGTTCTGTATCCTGCCCACGGAGTTGATGAAAATCAGGTAAGCTCTGGGCATAACCAGCTATTTTTAGATAAAGAAAAAGGGAAAAAATCAACTTTTTCTCATTCAAATTTCCAAAAATTATTAGATAAATTTGACGTAGCTAGTTTTGATACTCTCCTACTCAGCTCAGAGTACTTCTTCTACCAAATACCTGAATTTATGAAATATTCGGAAAAATATGAGATAAAATTTATTGCTTACGTGCGACCCGAGTATGAGTTTATCGAATCAATATATAATCAGTCAGTTAAAAGAAATCGACAAAATATGCCGATGGCGATGAGAAAAGAAATTAGATATACGTATTTAGATAGTTTAATTGAATACATTACAACCTATGGGAATCAATATTTTTTATTAAGAGCCTATGGTGTTAAAAATTTCTTTGAAAAAAATATAATTTCTGATTTTTTATCCATATTCAAGCTAGACTATTTAGTCATAGAAAATGACATAATCCCTATTATAAATTCATCTTATAGTTTTGACTGTTTAGAGTTTAAGCGCTGGACAAATAATTTCTTACTAGATGGCTTAGACAACATTCTAGATAAAAAACTGCAAGCTTATACAAAAGGCAATGAAAACTACACATTAATCCCTCACCAGACATACATTGATTATAAAGCTGGTAGCAAGAGGAAAATAACAGCGATTAATGACATGTGCCCAATCATTAATTACAACAGTTTGATTGCATATATAGATAAAACAAAAAGATCAGTTTATATGCACCAAGAACTATACGATGAACACCTAATTAAGGTGGTTAACTTTCTTACTGAAGAAGACTTTAAATTCACAAAGAAACTTTTTTTATTAATAAGCTCTCAAGATAGTTTAACAGAACAAGATAAGCATAAATTATCCATATTTAAAAAAGAATTGAGTCACGCACAGAATAGAAATCCATTTAGAAGTTTTCTGAGTAAATTATTGAGATAAAACCGACTTTGCAATAAAAGATATTTTTATTCAATTAACTAGAGATGTAAAAATGCACAACTTGAGTGAAGAAGAATGGTTATCACGCAAAGACCATATAGAACCATGGTCAGCCAACACATTTGAAAATTCCGAACAGACAAAAGTTCAGCGTGTTATAGCAAAAATGGCAAATGCAAAAATAGGCAAGAACTGCTACATAGCACCTGATTGCAATTTTTTTACAGACAAAGCGTTATTAGGTAACTCAGTTAAAATCGCATCTCTAGCTACTCTCAGGGGAAATATTACCTTAGGAAACGACGTATCAGTAAACCCACTAACAAATATAATTGGAACAGTCACTATCGGTAATGCTGTTCGTATAGCAAGTTCAGTACAGATATTCGGTTTCAATCATGGTTTTTCAAGAATTGATAAATACATTAAAGACCAGCCAATAACCTCAGAGGGTATCAATATTGGCAATGGAACATGGATAGGTGCCGGCGCTACGATATTAGATGGTGTAAGTATCGGTACAAATTGCATCGTGGCGGCCGGGGCTGTAGTAACGAAATCTTTTGACGATTTCAGTATAATCGGTGGTAATCCGGCTAGGCTATTAAAAACACGTCTAACCTCTAGTGCAAAAAAAGTGTCGTTGACCTATTCAGTTACCCCGAATGAGAAGCTAGATTTCTGTGTTGACCTACCTATCACAGGGTACTTAGATGACTCTCAAGCATCTCTCAATGGATGGTTTGCAACATCTAATTCGTTTGAAGGTTTATTCCTTATTACCGAAGGCAATAGAGAACCTATTGAATTAAATCAGAAGCGCGAAGACGTTAGGCTACATCTAGAGAAATTCAGACCTTCGCTTTCGGTAAATGGGAATATTTGTGGCTTCTCAACACCCAAACTGACTAGGAGTCATAAAATAGCGTTACAGAGCGGACGGAAGCTTGTTGAAATATGCTCTATTAACTTGCTGTAGCTAATAGAGCGAAAGTGCTTTCACCTAATATTGCGTTAACGTAAATACCGAACGCTATTTTGAACTGACGTGATAATAGCAATACAATTCGTATAATTATTCAAATATATAGTTGCTTAACTATCGAAATACTAACCACATTTCGGTAAAAATCACTCACCAAAGAACGGGTAGCGACCACAGTTCGATATCAATGATCCCCATTTCAAAATCTGGCTTTCATCTAACGGGTTAGTCAATACAACAGGGTAACCCGCCGCTTGCCACTTATCTTTTGGATGAAGAATATGCATATTAGATAAACCAAAATCTCCGCATATTTGCGCATCGGAGCGTACGCTATCACCAACATGTATATGTGATTTCCCCAACACATCGATAGCATCTTTAACATATCGCCACATTGTACCGGCGTCTTTGCGCATTCCCAGATCACTCGAAACTAATAGCTTAAAGGGGATGTTAATACCTATTTTTCGCAGCATACGCTCTACCTGCTCATGCGTATAATATATATCAGTTATAAACCATACATCACGTCCAGCGTCACTCAAACGATTCACAATATTAACCATCTCATCTTTAGGCTTGATCATCTCTAAATCTAACTCAAATTCTAGCTCTAGATACATGCATTTGTCAGTTGCAGTCCAATTTAACTCGTTTGCTAACGCGTCATAGACTTCGGTAATACTGACATCGCCTTTAAAAGACTTTAACTTTCTTAACGATAGTTCTGCGTCATTGCGAGCCGCTAAAAATGTTTCAGGGCTTTCAAAAACACCTTTTTCAGTCAACAACTTCCCTAACTTTAATTTGGCATAATCAGGTTCAGTAAAAGCCCTCCGTAGCACTGTGTCGAAAATATCAAATGATACAATTTCCACAGTATTTAACTCATTAAAAAGCGCTTCTGGATGCTTGTGGTATTGTGCAAATATTTGAGATTTATCTGACGTAAAACGCCCTGCCGGAGGATAATAAAAAAACTGCTTGTAGCCCTGCTTTTCACTTAACAGACCAACCGAACGTTCTAAAGCATGTAACCAAGAACCATCGTTAGGCAATGGTTCTTCAGGGAAATCTTCATATGTGAACGATTGAGATAAAAGAGGCAATAGTGCATCTGGTCGAGCCCAAAACATTCCACCTACAGGATAATTAACAAAGTCTTGTGAGATATCGATACCCCAACCTTCTACAAAATCATTCGCAAAAGCTTTGTTACATGTCCAGTGATTTACCCAGGATGGCATCATCCAAAACGAAGTAGGGTAATACATACCGAAATCTGGATTTTTAGCAAATAATCGTAATATCGACTTAACTGTGTGCTTGTCTTTTAGTAGATATTGATTTAAATAATCAAACCATTGTGTCTGCTCTCTACCAGAGTAAAGCGACTTTTTAGAATGCAAATGACACATCAAATCATACTCAAGTAACTCTTTGCCAAACTCCACAAGCATAGGCCCAAAATTTCTGCCTCTATTTGGGGTTACGACAACTTTCAATTTATTCACTGTACCCAATTGAGAAAATTGTCTATTCGCCTTATCAGCAATCTCGGCTGTTGATACGGCTACAAAAACATCAATGTTGATTGGGAATTTTTTTAAACATTCAGCGAATTTATCAACAAAGTCTGAGTAGAATATATGTAGGCATATCGCCACTTTTTGCTGGCGCCAACTCAACGATTCTTCTGGTACTAGCTCATCGACTGGGTTCCAACGTGATACCGCTGCAGACGACATTCGCCCTTCATAGCGACCGTGATTCATAAAATGAATCAAAGGACTTATTCCGGCATGATATATATCGGTATTAGCTCTGAGATAAGTTTCAGTATCAAATAAAGCCGAAGGATTCACATTAGCAAATTTAGACTTGTGCAGATAATCTTCAAAAGCCCTTAAAGGGTGAGAGAAATTACCATAATGCGCCTCATACCATTCAAGATTAAATAGACCTTCTCGGGTCGCCTGTTTAAACGCTTTACTCGTGCGGCGTTTCGTTTGGAGTTCGAATCTGTATTGTGCCATTCTTATTTTATGTTTTATCTTGTTTAGCATTATTAACTACAGTCCGAAAAAAGTTACTGGATTAACGTTAGGATTACCTGAAATAGCATCATCAACATCAAACATCGCCCAAGTCGCACTGGGCAACATATTACGTTTAGTCGCGTATTGCGCAAATAGCATTTCTGTTTCGCTAGTCGAATACCGGATATTATTTTTAAAAGCAAACTCAACAAAATCTATTGCGCCATCAAAGATAGCATTCAGATCTTGAAAGTTATTTTGGGCATAAGCTTTTCTCGCGAAGGTAAACTTGAACGAGCCATCCGTCTTGCTTTTGTGTATATCGATAAACTGGCCCTGGGGAGCAGTCAATAATCCTTCGAGAAATAAAGATCTGTCCAACATAAGATAACCCTCACCCATTTTCACCCCAGATTTGAACACCCCATTCATAGTCACCGTATTGCTTTGTATTATTTGCTCGCCGGATTTGGTCGCGATGAAATACATTCCGTGCGTATCAATCTCCATCATGCTAGTCAGTAATTTTTGAATCGTTCCGGAATACCCCACATCCAAAAGAAGCGGCTTTTTAGCATCAGTTAGACCAGTGCTCTGCAAGTACTCTTTGTAAAGCTGAAGAGGCTCGTGCGTCTTTTTAGTCAATGCGTCAGATGCATCAAGTAAAAAAGATTTTACCCTTTCCTTCTGGTCAGGTAACTCCCATTCGCGCTTTAACGCTTCATCATTGAAAAGCCCTTCAACTTCTCTTTCGGTTAATCCGAAACGCCTTATTAATAAACTTTTAAGCGAACCAGAAAAACTATGAGACAACGAATACTCTAATGAAAAATCATTAGCCATCCCTAAACGAAACAAAAAAGAGCGAGACGCATAGATATAATTTGAATCTAATCTTTCCATCAAAGACTTAGCAACAAGTCTCTTGTAGATACGCTGAAATAAGTATCCTTCACGGGCCAAAAAGCCTAAATAATCTATGTTGTTCTGTGAACAATAAGTACGAATGTTGAAAAAATATTCACTGCAAATTGGACCAAGAAAATTTTGTCCAAATTCGTAAAAAGAATTTTGTTTGTTCATTTGATGAATAATTTCCTTTCACTGAGTAAGATAACAGCATTACACTGATTTTATTTAGAACCGTGATAATTAGACATAATAGGCGGCAGTATAAACTCAATCTTAGTTCGAGCTGAATCACGCCTAGCAAGTAAATTTAAAGAAAGTCAACATTTAGTGTGACCATAGAAATTTATAATTGTTGCGAACCTCTGTATACTCATTTAAGTTCATAACTTTTAAACTATCAAAGCTATCAAAAAATTCTTGTTCATGCTTTAACATATTACCCAACATTTCTATTGCATAATCTGCGTTAGCCTCTTCCATTAAAAGAGTCTTATAGTCACTTTCAGCTGCGTTTCGATCGCCGCCTAAAATAGCTTTATTTGTGAATCCAAATACGTCATCAACTTTTCTGATAAAATCGTCAATACTTTCTTGCTTACCGATAATAATAGAATCTCTATTAGTTAAACGGTCTAAGTCAATGTCATCGCATTTAAATAAATATGCTAACTGTTCATTCTTTATAGATTTCGAAAACAAATTTTCATACTTCAACACGTCATATAGTGTTTTATTCTGAAGGAACTCATTCATCGGATGTTTTTGATCTCTATATTTCACGTGATTATAAAATGAAATCACTCTGTCAATAGGTCGCCTAATTACACTAACAAAAACTCTTGGTTGATTAGTAGGAAATTTCAAGAATTGACTAAGGTGTAAATGGCCTCCTAGCATTTCATAACTAGAAGACACAAAACTAGAAGTTACAAAATTAGAGATCGTGGGAAATGCTCGCATCTCGTCAGACCAAAAGTATGTACGTATGTTATTAAACAACCAACCCGTTCTTAAAAATGTACCTGCCGTTTTTGGAATATGGACAAAAACAAGAACCTTAGATGGAATTAAACTATTGTAAAATTTATTCTTAAACTCTAAAGAATTAGAAATTTTTATTAACAGTTCAGACAAATCATTGCAACTATCTACATACTGTTTAATGATCCTATGATTTTCGGGCTGCCTATTAAGCAGCCCTTTATAAACCTGTATAACTTCATTTTCTGAGATCATATAATTTTACCTACTTTTTTAGAATTAATACCTAGTAATTAAAACTATTTGTTTAAAATTGAACTCAATCTTTTAGAATATCTTTTTGAAATCGTTGTAAGGCTAAAATCACTAGTCGCAGTTTTTTTACCAGCATCAGCTTTCTTTGCCCGAAGTTTAGGATTTTCATAAGCCTCTCGAATTGCCTTAGAAGCACTTTCAATAGATGGTTCGGCCCACCGTTGTCCAGCTTTTACATATACATAATCATCGGTGTCAGCAAATTTAAGTTCATAATCGATCAACCATGAATTTTCTTGATTACAAAATTCTAAATTTCCGGAATAGTTAGTGGCGATAACTGCGACACCTAATCCCATTGCTTCAATCATACCAAAACCCCACCCCTCAGAACGATGGAGTGATACATAACAATCACAACCAGCTTTAAGCTTGAGTAGCTCTGGATAACTAAGTGTTTCATTAATAATGATGATTCTTGAATCGATTGACGTTAAGTGGTTAATTTGATCCCATATACCGATCTGCTTTTTATCCACAATAAAATCACGATTCTGCGTTTTTAAAATCATTCTAACATTCTCGTTCGATTGAAATGCTCGCTGAAATGCCTTTATAGTGGCAATAGGATTTTTACGTTCGGGAAATGAAAACGAATCGAAGGTGACTAAGAAAACGGTGCTACTTGATTCAATTGAATATCTTTCAGACAGGAAACTCTTAGCACTCTGCTTATTAATCGGCTCACTTGGTTCATAAGCCATTCCAACGTTGGTAACTGGCTTATCAGAAAATGGTTGGTATTGCTTGACGCCGTAGTCAGTAGAAACCCATATTTCATCTACTAACTGCATCGCTAAGCGATGGCAGGCAGCTGGTGAATCTAGCTCCCAATAAAAGTATCCAATGTTATAACTATCAGAGAATACATCGGGATAAAATGCTAATAAAGTAGGTAGTGACTCTGCATTCAAATGGATTAAATTCACCTTTGATTTAGCTAAAGTACCTAGCAACCTAGTTGAATTAAACCCCTCTTTTGCGGGATTATCTAATCCAAAATCAACTAAATTCACTTTTAAATTGGTTTTTGCAAGAATATCGGCGCTGAGCCTAGTGGCCTGACCTAGTCCAGACGCTTTATTGATAGGTCCAATAAGCTGCACATCAAACAACTCACTCTGCTCTGATGAATCCACAATATATTTGTTTGATTCTATTCGGTTCCCAACAGAGTCTATCGACGAATAGGAGGAATTATCTAAATTAAATCCTTTTGACAAAAGGATTTTAGAATAATTTGCTTTAGAAAAATTATCTAGCGGCAATGAATCAATCTTATTGAGTCCCCCGCAGTTTTCTAATATTAGCTTTTGAAGTAGATTGAGTTCACCGTCTACGCTACTAAAATAACTAATTATTATTTTTTGTGGTACAGCACAAAGTAAAATAGGTTCCTCAATCGCCTTCATTAGCAACACGCCATAATATACTTTCCGATCGAATTCATTATCTAAGTGTAGAAAATGGAGCGAAACATCTCTATTAAAGTAATGCTCAGACATCAATGTCAACGGTGTAGGCTTCGTCATCCATTCTGTATTCATAGAAGACATTAAAGCTTTATAGCTTTTCGGTATAAGGCAATCGTCTACATTTAGCTGAACCGATACTTTGCAGGTCCAATCAAAAACCTGAGCAGTATACTGCGCAACATCATTTAAAACGGAACTAAAATTAATATTTGGATTGTGCTTTAAAATATAGTAAAAATGAACTCTAGATAATTGAAATGTACAACCAGGTAATATTATTAGTTCATTTAAATACTCTAAATCGATTCGACTAAATGGTGGCTTTAGAAACTTACGTTGAGTGCCATTATAAAATTCAACATACCACATATAAAAATTATCGATATCAACAGTATTAGTATTAACATCAAACATTTTTTCAGCTCTAAATCTATGCCGACAAAATTCAAGGTAGGGGCTTAAAGATGGTTTTCTTTGAAAAGTATAATATTCCGAAGCATCAGATTTATTAGCTGAATTTACGAACATTTTTTCTAATAGTGGCGTAGTAACTTTTGGAGTCAGACTTCTTTGAAATGAGCTTTTAGGGATATCAAGCAATTTATCAAACTCTATGTTAGCTTCCTGAGTAGCACAAATATACTCTTCAGCAATAGCCCCAAAAAGTTGTTGCGCTTCTTTATTTAAAATACCATTACTCAAATTTACTTCAGCAATCAAAAAGCCATTTATATTTTCAATGAATAGAGAAACTCCCTTTTTAGATTCCTTTGCGAGATTTAAACTAGCGTTACTGATAGAGAAATCAAAACCAAATTTCCCATCGGCAATTCCACTATCTTTAAGGTCTGATCTAAAATTATCCGCTACCACCTGTTTAATGATCAAATCACCGATAGCAACAACTATATTGACGACTGAATTCGATGTAACTTCACGAGCCCAACCGATAAACCTATTTTTTTCGACTGCGTCCAAAAAGCCTTGATATTCTTTATTTTCAATCATCTTTTATTCCGTTTAAATACATATCTTCTAATATCCGTGCCAATTTTTTTATATAAAGCTTGGGGACTATCGTTAATAACTTGCTGTTATCACCGGTGATTTTTTTTACCTCATCAGCTCTAACAAAATCCGAATTGACACATATTTCTATCTTATAACCGGCGAGTTCTTCTAAAGTTTCAATTATCTCCTGTAAAGAATAGCTATGACCACTGCAAACATTGATGATTTCACTTTTGACATCGGAATTTAAAAGGCTAGCGTACGCTTGAACCACAAATTCGACGGACGAAAAATCACGGTAAACATCGGTGTTACCTAATTCAATTTTTTTCTTACCATTTTTGAAATGAGCGACTATTTTAGGAACTAAGAAATGCTCTGCTTGGCCTACCCCCGTATAATTAAAAGGTCTAGTTATTATAATAGGTAGCCGATTAAAGTAATTTGCTGTTATTTTTTCCATTGCCATTTTGCTGCAAGCGTAATGATTTACAGGCTCTGGTGATATATTTTCAGATATCTGTTCCGCAGATGAATTTCCGTAGACATTAGCACTGCTGGATATAATTACTTTTCTTAAAGATAGGCCCGAGTCTATAATACTCTGTAGCAAGCACTCTGTGCCCACTACGTTAACACGATAAAACTCAGTAGGGTCTGAGTGAGCAACAAAAGAAATAGCGGCTAAATGAATAATGTAATCAGGCTTAACTAAATTTATTACCTTACTTACAGCTAATGAGTCAGTAATATCCATTACATAGCTATTTTTGATATTGCAGCGGGAGTGTGTGGTACCGAACACACATATCCCCTGATTTTCAAGCGTCTTTTTTAGGTACTGACCGGTAAAACCGTCTATACCGGTAATTAAAGCGGTTGGTTTAGAATGAGAATCCAAGTTTATTTCTCCTAATATCAGCCTCTACCATCATATTACAAAGTTCTTCCAAGTTAGTCGTCGGCTTCCATCCCAATTCCTTCTCAGCTTTAACAGGGTTACCTATAAGTAATTCAACTTCAGCGGGACGATAGAATTTAGGATTAATTTTCACTACAACTTTGCCACAAGCAGTATCTGTAGCAAATTCACTTTCTTCTTTACCTGACCATTCTATATTGATGCCTGCAGCTTTAAATGACATAGTCACAAAATCGCGAACAGTTTCGGTGCGGTTTGTGGCCAAGACATAGGTATCAGCCTTGTCCGCTTGTAACATACGCCACATACCTTCGACATAATCCTTTGCAAACCCCCAATCACGTTTAGCATCGATATTACCCAACTCTAAGACATCAAGTTTACCTAACTTAATTTTCGCCACGCTGTCGGTAATTTTTCGAGTAACAAACTCTCTTCCACGTAACGGTGACTCATGATTGAATAAAATGCCACTCGTCGCGAAAATATTGTATGACTCACGATAATTGATTACCATCCAATGAGCATAAAGTTTAGCAACACCATAAGGACTTCTTGGATAAAATGGGGTCGACTCTACCTGAGGAATTTCCTGTACTTTACCGAACATCTCAGAAGTTGATGCCTGATAAAAACGAATGCCTGAATCGACAATACGAATAGCTTCTAATAAATGCACAGGACCAATTCCTGTAATTTCAGCGGTGGTCAACGGTTGATCGAACGAAACACCAACAAAACTTTGAGCAGCTAAATTATATACTTCGTTAGCTTTAGTATCTTTCAACAAACGAATACTCGAAGACAAGTCGGTTAGGTCATATTCAACAAGCGTTAAATTGGGGTGTTCTTGCAAACCCAATTCGTCTATACGCCAAAAATTAACTGAACTAGTTCTACGGTACGTACCAAAAACTTTATATCCTTTATCGAGCAATAACTCAGCTAAATATGCCGCATCTTGGCCTGTGATTCCGGTTATAACTGCTACTTTATTTTTATCCATAATTGTCTTCTTTTTTCGTTAGTGATGTGTTTAATTCTATCTTAGGCTCATCGCAATTCAGCAACTGTTGCCACCAATATACGGCCAATACCAAAAATCATAATAATCACAGCTAGAAACAAACTGATGTTGTAAAACACTGTAGGATATTTAGCTTCTTCTGGTTTCGTCGGCGACTCAACAACAACCAGATATTTTAACTGACGGTATGCCTCTATTCTAGACTTCTCTAAAGAAATTTGTGAGGATGTATAAGCCTGCAGTGCCAGCTCCATGTTGATCTTGTAGTCACTAAATTTAGCTACAATTTGACTAACACTTAGATCTTTTTCATCATCAGGTAAAATATCATCGTCTTTTGGCCGGTGTGTGAGTCGAGCTCTTTCATTTTCAAGTTGCAATTGCATGCTTTCCAGTTGAGAGATAGCCTGAATAACTTGTGACGCATTATCACTCATGCTGCTCCGTAATGACCTAAGTTCGGTACGTTTTGCTGCAACTTCACTTTCAAGTTGATAGGTTATCTTTTGTAAAGCGATCCCCTCGGCTTCTGGATCAAGTAAATCATGTCGATGTTGGAAGGCCAACAATGCGGTCTTCGCCTCTTGCAATCGCTGTTCGACCTTGAGATGCTCTAACTTAACGAATTCAAGTTGTTTTTTAGCAAGATTGTGTCCAATTTCGTTTATATACCATTCGGCGTGTTCGACAATATTTGAACTCATTAACTTAGCGAAATCAGGTTCAAAAGCTTGCACAAAAATGCTAAGGACTTGTGATTCATCGTCTATCTCAACTGTTACCTTATCTGAGTAATAACTAAAAAGACTTTCTCTGCTTGAATCATCAGCAACTCGGCTAAAAACATCATATTTGTTATCGCTATAATGTTTTTTTACACTTAACTTATTCTCTAGGTAGTCCAACATGTCGTTAGAATAAATAAAAGCTTTCACTAATTCAGTATCTAAACTACCACTACCAACACCAATCCCTGACATCAGTGCCATTGTAGGGTCTAGCGTTGCCATGCTGTCGGGTTCTCTAACTATTAACCTTGATTGACTCTCGTATCTTGGACTTGCAAGTAGAATTTGATAGAAAGAAAATATAAGAAAAGGTAAGACCACAAATACGGTGAAAGGCCGCTTAAACTTTGCAAATTGGGGGTGTGAAAACACTCCTGATATCTGTTCCTTAAGGGTCTGAGCATTATTTAACAATCGTGCACCTTTAGATTCTCGTGAAGATGTTACCGCTAATGCGGGTATCTCTTCTAATGCTTGTTTTTGCAATTCAGTTAGTCGATGTATATTTTGTTCTGTAGGATTAAGATTCTTCACTCGTTGCATAAGCCTGAACGCTAGTGCGATATCAACCGGAGCAAGCTCGTCTACTCGTGCATTTAAGTCATGCCAATCCGACCACTGCTCTGCCGTCAGTGCTGCACGTAATACTCGAAACCTCTCTTCTAACTCTAATTGAGCCTGTTGGGTCATATTTATAAAGCCTGATATTGTTTGATCCCTTGCTCGAGATCGTTATAAAAAGTTAATTCACCTTTGTGTAGAACGATTGCGCTATCACAAAACTGCCTGATTTCATCCATTTCATGACTCACCATAATCACGTTCGCTATTTCACTTCGCTCTAACAATGCTTCTTTAGCTTTTTTGCGAAATTTGGCATCACCAACAGATGTTACTTCGTCGATTAGATAAACGTCGAAATCGATTGCAATAGAACATGCGAATGCCAATCGAGGTTTCATACCACTTGAATAGTTTCTTACTGGCAAATTGAATTTTTCGCCTAATTCAGCAAACTCCATCACACGTTTTACATAAGTATCCAAATCCGCTACACCATTTACTTTACCAATAAAGCGAGTGTTTTCGCGCCCTGTCATTTGTTGATGTATACCAGTCGTTAACGCCACTGGCCAAGACAGACTAAGGTCAGTAATAATTCGGCCTTTATTAGGATATTCGCTTCCGGCTAATAATCGAAATAAGGTAGACTTACCTGCGCCATTTGAGCCCAAAATACCTATATTATGACCAGAAGGAATATCGAAACTCAGATTTTTGAAAATATACTGTTTACCTAAACGCGAAGGATAGTATTTTGTGACGTTCTCTAGCCGTATCATCGACTTATTGCCTGTTTCCATGAAACATGGTAAATAGCGAGTGCTGCGAAAGAGAAAATTAAAACACTGCAGCTAAGATATTGTAAGCTAACACCTTCATTTCCATAAGTTGAATGGACTGAATATCGCGCTAGCTCTATAGCATGCAACACTGGATTCCAATCTAGATAACGCCAATATTCTTGAGAGAAATCTTGTAGCGAAAAAAAGACTCCCGATATGAAAAATAATGGCCGAGTCAGTAAATCTTTTACCTTGCTTATTTCTTGAATAAACATCTCCGCTATACCGAAAAGCAAACCTAATGACACGGCAAAAAGCCATAACTGGAAAAAACAGGCTAAGAACAATAAAGGGTTAGAAACTTTTAGATCCATCCCCATGAAGTACATTATTATTATTATTCCAGTGATAACGAATATTTTTACCAATAACTCAAACAGTGCACCAGCAATTACTGCACTAATGGGTTGTACTTGCCTAAAAGCAAATAGCGCTTTGTTTCTCATTATGGCGCGAGACGAACCATTCATGGTTTGCAGAAAACTTTGAATAAACAAAATCCCAATTGCCATAAATGTAAAGGTAGGTATGGTGTGTGTTTCTTCTCCACCTAACCGACCACGTAAAAACGATAGGACAAAAATAAAGATGACTGGGTTGAAGATGGCCCAGCTCAAGCCTAATTTATCATTAAATCCTGTACGAATTTCACGAGCAAAAAGCGCGAATATTACATCACGCCATATTTCCCATTTGTTTCTTTTAGTAACGGCAGTCATGCTAAATCAGTCTGCTCATTAATCTCTTGCTACGTTGGCAGCAATGGCAATCTGATAGATAATTTGTGTTATATCCTTGATTGATTGCAGCAACTTAGTATCAACCTTAGGAAGAACTAAGATCTGATCGCCAGGCGCAAGTTGATTACTTTGCTCACCAGTAAACCACAAGTCACTATCGCCAGCCATAAAGCTAGTTAAACCGTTAGCATGTACGATTGCGATGCGTTCATCGTCAGCTCGATCGCTAAAGCCACCTGACCATGCTACATAGTCCGTAAGGGTTGCATTAGGGTTGTAAACGATGGCTTGAGGCATGAGCACTTCCCCTGCGACCTGAATTAAGTCAGTCTGCGCTGGGATGATGATTTCGTCACCTTGTTCTAAACGAATATTTGCCACCTTACCGTTTTCAGACACGATGACTTTACCCAAGGGTTCCACGGCGCGGGCTCTGGCAACAAATTGTGTCACTAGCTGAGCTTCTTGAGCACGAATAGATGCTTCACCGCTGCTTGATGCTGGCGCAGTAAATATGTTTCTTTCAAGTCGCTGCAAAGACTCTTCGAGCAAGGCTTTTTGTTGCTCGACTACACTCTCACGCTTTATGTAAATCGCACCATAGTTAGCTTGTTTTGGGTCGACTTCAATATGACTAAGCAAATCGAGTAAACGAGTGTTTTTTTCGACGGTGTAAAATGACTGGCCTTTGTAGCTACCTGATATTTGAACGCTTATCACTTGCGGTCGGATATCGTCGTTAAATAATACGGTGTCGCCATCTTCCATGGTAAAACTTGAAAACTCAGCCAAAGGTAGATAAACCGATACGAAGCCATTTTGACGATTACCCGTAATCGCCACATGGCTAGATTTACTCAATGGCCGTGCGTAATACATGAGATCTTGTCCGGCGGCTTGCTCTGCTTCTAATTCAAATCTAAAGGGGTATCGAGCCGAGCCTTCAACCGTCACCATAGGACCTTGCTCTGCAACAAAAATCACATCTTCGTCTTTAAACGAAAATGCCTCTAACTTACCTTCTTTAAGAAAGTCGTATAGATCGTATTCCAAAACAACCTTGTCGTGACGTAAGACTTTAATATTCCGGTAGCTTCCACGAAACGAATCGATTCCACCGGCTCGCTTCAAAAAGAATAATAATGAATCAGACGCTAAACCAGCGTATTGGCCGGGTCTTTCTACTGGCCCTGCTACAAAGACACTGATAGGCGTAGCAGTAAGCAAATTAACGTAAACACTGACGTTATTGGTATAAATTGATTTTATCTTTTGGGTAACAGTACTGTTAACTCTGTTAGCAGGCACATCTTTAACTTTAATTGGCCCTACATCTGGAATAAACACATTGCCTTGGTTATCGACCGTAACCACGTTGGCACTATTCACAGCGCCCCACATTTGAATGGATAATTTATCGCCGGGAGCCACTAAATATGAACTGTTTAGCCCATCACTGCGCTCAGACTCAAAGCCACCATCGAATAAGTTTGCGCCAAAAGGAGGGGGTAAGCCCATTTCTTCTTCAGACATTGGTCTGGCATTATTGCTACCTGGTACATTTACATCAGAGCCACGCCCAGTGTTGTTACCGCCAGATTGAATATATTGCGATACGTCTACTTGCTGGCTTTCACCGGCTGCAGCGCGTGCTTGGCGCAATTGATCTTCAGAAGCACTTTGTTGTGCCGAAATACCAAACGAAAATACAAAAAACATACCGCTGATAACGCGGAAAAATAATGGAATACGTTTCATTACTGGGCTCCTCCACGTGAATTTTCAGCATATTCAGAAATAACAGACTTAACTCTATACCACTGCTTTAGCTCATTTTGACAGAATACGGTTTGTCCACTCATAGTTAAAAATACTTTACGACAAGTCGCTCCAGTTGCGGCAAAAAATTTCGGTCCTACCGTACCTGAATCATTGTCTAAACTGATGATTGATCCGCTTGTACTATGCGTTAGCTGTCGCTGCATAAGATCGCTTTCTGCTGGGGCCGCAATGACATACTCATGCTCCACAAGAGGCCTACTAGCAGTCGGTTGACTGATACTTGTACAGCCTTGAAAAAGCATGACGCTTGCCAAAAAATAACAATATTTATTCATACACAACATAGGGTCTAAAATTCAGTGGGTGAAGACTAACGCGAAGCCGCACATTAGTAAAATGACTTGGACTAAACAGGCGTAAATTTTACTACCCGAATAGCCTTATTTAATTAAGCAGCTCGCTTATCGCGAATAAAACGCAGAATTATCCATATATTTTGAATAACAAAACTATAAACAATGAGTAATACGATGAAGCTGGCAAACATATAAGACTCTGGCACTTTATATATTTCACCTAAAATACCAACTGAGGCGTAGCCGCAACCTAGCAATAATATGGCCGCTAATGCACGACGGGAAGAAAGCCCAGCACGCATAAAAATATTATGTAGATGCTGACGATCAGGTCTTAACATTGACTGACCTTTACGCGCTCGGCGATACATAATTGCCGCCATATCCATTAATGGTAAACCGATAATCCAAGCTGCGGTTATGGGTCGCATAGCAGGGTTGCTGCCTTGCGTATAATCAACCATTAACCACACTATGGTTAAACCAACGAACATGCTGCCGCTGTCACCCATAAAAATTTTATTGCCTTTAAAGCCTTTCCAGCTGAGATTAAATGCTAAAAAGGGAACAATCGCCGCAATAATAAGCATGGGGCCCATTATTGCACTGCTGTTATTTGAGAATATAAGTAAAAATACCACGCCACTGAGCACAACTAGGCTCATTCCGCCGGCTAACCCGTCAATGCCGTCAATCATATTAAAAGCGTTAATCACGCCTACTACACAAACAAGGGTGAAAAAATAACCGAAAATACCGAGGTCTGAACTGCCCGTACCTAATATATCGCCCAAAGAGCTAATATGGTTTTGAGCGCTCCACGCCATAATGGCTGCGACACCGAATTGACAGAATAATCGACCTTTGGGACTCAAGTCGAATTTGTCGTCTAACATGCCAAGAAGAACAATGAAGGCTGCAGCAGTAAAGAACAATGAGCCATTTTTAAGCCATACATCTGTTACAAAACTAGCAATAAGCACAGCCATAAATATAGCTACGCCGCCCGTCAACGGCACGGTATCACGGTGGTGTTTACGTTGCCCTGGTTCATCGACCAAGCCAAGATGGTGCGCCATCGGTGTCATCACGATAAGCAAAACAAATGCGACAAAAGCTGCCGTAAATATCGGAAAAAGTTCCAAATGAGCGAACATACTACTTTATATTCCTTTTCGAAGTATTGCCGTAAACACTTTTCAATCTAAACCCCAACAACACCTTTCCTACAGAAATACATAAAAATCAGGCGAAAATAGTTCTTATCCTAAAGTGGAGTTGACTAAAATAGTCAATTGATTCACCACCGGAGAAATTGCAGCGGTATGTTAGCAAATCAAGAACCTCTATTACCAGCATTTAAACGTTAAAATTTGTACTCGTAATTTATTGACTGTAAAGATTTCGAATAGATTAAAAAGTAAGTTGCCAAAATGCTACTAATTTAATCATTCTACCCCTATAAGTCTGGGGCCGCATAATAGGCAGCCGCCAATATTTTTTCGCTTAACAGTATTAAGCCCTGCACAGTAAAATAAAACAAGATTTCATCCGCTTTCTTGTCATCACCCGCTGGCTCTAGTATAAACGTGGCTGAAAATCGTTAACTACCGTTAGAGTAGTCGGCAAAAACAATAATTATAACCAGACTGTTTAGCGTCTTACATTCATGTTTCTTTATTATTTAAAGACGCTAACGTGGTTTACGGCAGGTAATATGACAACAAAAACCAAAGATTTTTTAGGCCAACCAGGGGGCCTTTCCACCCTATTCTTTACAGAGATGTGGGAACGCATGAGTTATTATGGCATGCGTGCTTTATTGGTGCTTTTTATGACCGCAAGTATTCAAGAGGGCGGTTTAGTGATAACCGTTGCATCTGCTACCGCCATTTATGGCTTATACACGGGTGCGGTTTACTTTATGGGTTTGCCAGGTGGCTGGATAGCCGATCGCTTAATTGGCGGACAGCAGGCTGTTTGGTACGGTGGAATTATTATTATGTTAGGCCACATAGTACTGGCCATACCCAATGACTCTACTTTTTTCGTCGGTCTAGTATTAGTGGTGTTAGGCACCGGTTTGCTTAAACCGAATATTGGCGCAATGGTGGGTCAACTGTATGCAGATAACGACGGTCGCCGTGATAGTGGGTACACACTTTATTATTTGGGAATTAATCTAGGTTCAATCATTGGCTACCTTGTTTGTGGTTACCTTCAAGTTGAAATGGGTTGGCATTGGGCGTTTGGTGCCGCAGCTATCGGTATGGGTATTGGTTTAATTCAATATCGTTTAACCCTGCATAAGCTAGATGGTGCTGGCGCGCAGCCGATGGTCGCTATGTCTGCCGCAGGTAATAAACGGGCATGGCAAATTATTACCCTTTTTCTAATTGGTCTGGCTGTTTTAACGTACGCCATGATCAGCGGTCAACTTAGCTTCGACCCTGTAACAATGGCGCAATACACAGCCATTGCGATTACGGTGGTATTTTTAGCCTATTACGCGGGTATATTCTTCTTAGGTAACTTAGATGGTAATGAAAAACGCAGCGTCGGCGCACTATTTTTAGTTTGCTTAGCCTCTATATTCTTTTGGACGGGCTTTGAGCAAGCAGGTTCGTCATTGAACCTCTTTGGCCGTGATTATACTGAACGAATGCTGGGTGATTTCGAAATTCCTACCGCTTGGTTCCAATCAGCTAACTCATTTTTCATTATTCTGTTGTCACCTTTTTTCGCGGCATTGTGGATAAACTTAGCTAAACGCATGTTAACACCTTCATACGGTTTGAAATGTGCGGTTGGCCTAATTATTATGGCCACTGGTTTCTTGGTAATGTTCTTTGCGGCACAAGCAGCTGCTACAGGTTTACGCGTAGCACCTTATTGGTTAGTGGCTACTTACTTCTTGCATACAGTCGGTGAATTATGCTTAAGCCCTGTTGCATTAGCAGCGGTAAGTAAGTTGTCTCCAAAACGTTTTGCAGGCCAGATGATGGGCGTATTCGTACTGACTTATTCTATTGGTAATGTGATAGCTGGCTTGCTTGCTGGTAATTTCGACCCAAACAAAGTCGAAGACATGCCTGATCTGTATTTACAAATTAGCTTATTCACCATCGCTATTGGCATTGTTATTTTCCTTGTTAGTTTTAAAACTAAAGCATGGGAAAAGCTTGCTGAGAATAAACGTGCGTAGAATATGTTTAGATTAGGTCAACCGACCAGCTAGTTAATTACATTTTGCCAGTGGCAGTGCAATTAATAGTATAATATTATAAAAGACGCCTATCTGCTGAAATGCAGCTGGGCGTTTCTTTTACATAAGCCAGGGTAAAATGAATATCTATTTTTCGTCCCGTGACATTCCTAGTATTTCTCAGTTACCGCTTACCGAGCGTTTAGCGTTAATTCAACAAGCACAAAATAAGCTGACTGGGCCAGAAAAACTGCTGCTAAATGTTTTAAAATTAGCGGTACTCTTACCCATATTTATCCTAATATTTAGAAGCACTGAAAGTTGGTATTCATTGCTTTGGGCTGCACTCGTTGCCGCCTTGTACCCGCTCGTACTCAGGCCCATTCAATACAGCTTGTGCGCTAAGTACCTTCCCCCAACTGACCCTCAAGGAGAGTAAATCGATGCAAACCATTTTAGTAACAGGCGGCGCTGGCTACATCGGCAGCCACACGGTTCTACAACTGTTGGAAAACAACAATAAGGTTGTTGTGCTTGATAACCTCTGCAATTCATCTAAAGAAGCGCTAGCGCGTGTTGAAGAGCTTACGGGCAAACGAGCAACTTTCGTTGAAGGTGATATTCGCGATACGGCCGTGCTTGATAAAGTCTTTAGTCAACACAGTATCGATTCTGTTATTCATTTCGCTGGTCTCAAAGCAGTAGGTGAATCAGTTGAAAAGCCCTTGATGTACTACGACAACAACGTATACGGTACGCTTGTATTGTGTGAGTCAATGGCTAAACATAACGTCAAAAACCTTGTTTTTAGCTCATCAGCCACGGTATACGGCGATCCGGTTGAACTCCCTTTACATGAAGGTTTACCCACAGGTGAACCGACAAATCCATATGGCCAATCTAAGTTGATGGTTGAGTTGGTACTGCGCGACCTGTACAAATCAGATAAAAGCTGGAATATCGCTGTATTGCGTTATTTTAACCCAGCAGGTGCGCACCCTTCAGGGCGCATTGGGGAAGATCCTAACGGGATCCCTAACAATCTAATGCCATTTATTACCCAAGTGGCAACTGGTAAGCGTGAATTCCTGTCAATATTTGGCAATGACTACGACACCCCCGATGGCACAGGCGTACGAGATTACATTCACGTAGAAGACCTAGCCGCTGGGCATCTTAAAGCGTTAGCCAAGCTGCAACAGGATGTAGGCTTAGTCACCTATAACTTAGGAACTGGCCAAGGTTACAGTGTACTCGATATGGTCAAAGAGTTTGAAAAACAAAGCGGACAAACCATTGCGTATAAATTCGTGCCGCGCCGAGAAGGCGATGTTGCTGCATGTTACGCAGACCCTAAAATGGCCAGTGAAGCATTGGGCTGGAACGCCGAGAAGGGTTTAGCTGATATGTGCCGTGATTCATGGAATTGGCAATCTAATAACCCTAACGGTTATAAATAAGTATATTTTAACCTTAGCGTTAACATTAGCCAGACTAACAAAAAGCCCAGATAACAGACGTTATCTGGGCTTTTTTTGTTATTAACGATGGCTGGAAAATGAATTCTTATAGATCATTTAAAAAAGCATCAATATCATCGTCTAACGCTTCTTCTTCTTTGGTTTGCTCTACTTGCCCGTCATTTACTTTAAACTTTAAATTCTGGAAATAAGCATTTTTTACGAAGCTGTACGGGTCAACTGATTGTTCAAGTTGCTGTTCTTGAGACATCACAGCCGCGCGGCTTTCTAATACTTTAATACCCGTTCTAAAGGCTGCGAAATAGAAGTTAAGCGCATCTAAAGGGGAATAAGACGTATCAACGATGTCGCCCACTCCACTTCGAATGTCGTTGGGGCCTAAGGCAGGGATCATCAAATAAGGCCCTGTGCCTACGCCCCATGTACCCAAGGTTTCACCAAATTCTTCTTCTTTACGCACTAAACCTAGCTCAGTCGCTACATCGATAGTGCCTAATAAGCCAACGGTGGAGTTGAGCAAGAATCGCCCAACACTGATAAGCATGCCATCTAGTTTACCTTGCAGCAGGTTATTCACGGAGTTTGATGGCTCTTCCAGATTCAGTGCCATATTGTACAAACCAGTACGCGCAAACTGCGGGGTGTAATCAACATAAACGACCGTTACTGGCCGTAATACATAATTGTCTAGTATATCGTAGTTGAAATCCCAAAATGCCCGGTTAACAGATTCAAAGGGATCTTTGGGATCGTTATATTGCTGTGCCTGCTCGTCTGCTTTATTACTTGAAGCGCATCCCCCCAATGTTAATAGCACTAAAAATAGCGCAGCAATTTTTACCTTATTCACTGTAATTCCTCATTTATTAGTATCGTGTAATGTTTTGTTTTTGATTTATCGAGCTCGATTTCCAGTGAGCCTTGCAAGTCTCCACTTGCCTGCATTACGTTTTCTGTGGTCGATATTTTGGCGACTAATCGAACCTGAGATAACTGCGATAAAGTAAGGGTCGGCATCACTGCATTGCTGTCTGACAAATCCACTGTAATCGGTAATTCAGCCAATGGCATTTTAACTACTGCAGCAGGCATTCTACTTGCGCCACTTGCATCTTGTGCATATACAAACAAGAAGGCTTCTTTAGGTAGCTTGCTCTTCAACACGTCATCAAGGGTGATGGTAACCGAAACAAGTGCCTTACTTGCCTCTGGCGAGTTAGTCGAATTAACAGCATCAGCCGGGCTCGTGGTCACTTTTGCTTGCGCCGTGTCACTTAATTCAGCAATTTGCGCTTCGATCGATTGGTAGATAGGAGCGTCTTTTGGCACAAATTCTTGCAACTTCCGCCATGTTTTTATTGCCAATGGCTTGTCGCCCTGCTGCGTCGCGGCCATGGCTAACATACCCAGCGCCCCGGTATTCTGAGGATCAAGCTCAAGAATTCTGTTTAAATACAGCTTAGCTTGGGTTAAATATTCCGCTTGATTAACCATCAATAATACTTGGCTGTAACTGGCCAGCGTCTCGATATTATTAGGATCAATTTCCAGTGCGCGCTCGAACGCATCTATGGCGCTTTCAATATGATTAATCGCAACATACACTCGGCCCAATAAAGTCCAGCCGACTGCGTCGTTGTCTGAGTTCTGCAATTTAGTACGCAGCCCCAAAGCAAATTGTTGCAGATCTTCTTCGTTAACAGACGCATCTCCTTGAGTCACAATACGCTCTGCCAGCTCTGGCAAGCGTTCAATTGCTTGCTGCCACTGATTCAATGCAGAAACATTATTCACTTGCCAATACAAAACAGCGACGGCAACAACACTCAGCAGGCCTCCAACGACTAAAATCCCTTTCGCCGAGCTGGTACTTTGCTGCTGGTTTGGTTGCTCGTCTAGTAGCGCAATCTTTAGATCTTTTTCTGTCTCTAGTCTATCGCTGGCGCTTAATTGCCCCTCGCGTTCCTCTCGTACCAGTTCATCTAATCGTTGGCGAATAAGGCGCGTGTTGGTCAAAGTATCTTCGCGCTTATGCCCATTAACAAACCAAGGAAAGACCACAAAGCCAATCGCAACTAATACCAGTGCAATACCGGCTATCCAAAAAACACTCACTTATCTTCCTCCAGCAACTTCTCGGCGGCTTCTAGTTTAGCTTTGTCTTGCGTCACTGGTTTTTGTTGGCGGCTGCGCACAACTAAAACAATTCCTAACAACACAAAGATTACCGGTAATAACCACAACCAAACCGTGGTTGCATTAACAGGTGGTTGGTAATAAACAAAATCACCGTAACGCTGCTTCATATAATCAATAATTTGTTCGCGAGATTGGCCTTCATTCACCAATTGATAAACCTTACGGCGTAAATCTGCTGCTATCATAGCGTCGGAATCCGCAATATTTTGATTCTGACACATGGGGCAACGCAGCTCTTTAGTCAGCACAAAGAACATTGTGCTCTGTGCGTCAGTTTCAAATTGATAGGTCTCTTCGCTTGCATAACTAGCGAAACTTAGCAGCATAAAGAAGGCAAAGGGTAAAAGTATAAAACGCGTCATTCAGCGACTAACTCCTCGTAAACAGACTCAAATTTTTTCTGCCATACCCTAGGGTTTATATCGCCAATATGGTGTATGCGCACTTTGCCTTGTTTGTCGATTAAGAACGTTTCAGGCGCGCCCGTCACCCCCAAATCTAGTGACAAATCACGTTTCACATCAAAAATATTGTACGCATATGGGTTACCTAGTTGACCGAGCTTCTGATCAACTTCTTGCTGCACGCGTGCTACCGTTTTAATACCAAAATCGGGGTCTATATCCTGATCGTAATACAATCCGACAATATGCTTGCCGTCGTTTTTAAGTTGCTCTAAATACGGAATTTCTACCGCACAGGTTACGCACCAAACACCCCATACATTGAGCAAGGTCACCTTGCCCACAAAAACTTCTGTGGTGTAAGTAATATCAGTATCCATTAAATCAGGCAGAATAAAACTTGGTACTGGCTGATTAAGCAGCGGAGATTCGTGTTCCCTAGGATTACTAAACAAGCCCTGAAACAAGAAAACCGCTAAGCCTACAAACAAAACTAAAGGTAAGATAAATAACGATATTTTTTTCATTAACGAGACTCCGCCGTATCTTGATGGGAAACCTCAGGTAAGACTGGAGCAGACTTCTCGACGTTTACTGATGGTCTTTTTTTACTAATTTTTTGCATACGATAGCGCCGATCAGATATAGATAGAATGCCGCCAAAAGCCATAATAAACGCCCCTGCCCATATCCAGTTCACAAAGGGTTTAACATAAATACGCAGAGCCCAATCGCCATTGTCTAATTGTTCACCCAAGGCGACAAAGAGGTCACGATTAATTGCTGTATCAATACCCGCTTCGGTCATCGTGTTGCGCTGCACAGTATAAAAACGTTTTTCAGCTTCAAGGTTAGCCACAACGTTTCCATCTCGACTGGCCACTACATGCGCTTGATAGCCGGTATAATTTGGCCCTTGAAGGTTACTCACCCCTTTAAGGGTAAAGTCGTAGCCCATTAGTTGAACGGTTTCACCGTAGGCCATACGCACATGTTTTTCTTGGTTATAATGACTGACCAAGGTAATGCCCATAATAGACACCGCAAACCCAAGGTGCCCCATCACCATTCCCCAATGACTTGGCGTTAGTTTTTTAAGCGCACTAAAAATAGGCTGCTTGGATAATGTTTTATCGGCGTTAATGCGTTGATGAATTTCCATGATGGTGGTCACGACAATCCAGAAGCCCAATACCATGCCTAATGTTGCCATATATGCAGTTTGTTCAAAGTTCGATGTCACTAACAAAGCCGCAGATAAACTTAAACCAAGTGCAATCATCAACTGTTTATACAAAGCTGACGGTGGTTGGTTTTTCCAGCGAGATAAGGGGCCGATACCCATTATCAGCACAAAAGGCACAATCAAATAACTAAACATTTGGTTAAAGAAAGGCGCACCAATGGAAATAGAACCCATTCCCAGTTCTTTATGAACTAAAGGCAACAAGGTACCTAGCAACACGACTAAGCACGCAGCAGTTAAAAACACATTATTGCCGGCAAGTAAGACTTCGCGAGAAAATAACTGGTAACGACCAGCGCCCTTAAGCTGAGGCGCACGGATCGCGAAAAGTAATAACGACCCACCGATTACAATGACCAGTAAGCCAAGTATAAACATACCTCGGCTTGGATCACTGGCAAATGAATGCACTGAAACCAAAATACCTGAGCGCACTAAAAAAGTACCTAACAAACTAAGTGAAAACGCGGCTATCGCTAATAAAACGGTCCAAGATTTGAATACTTTACGTTTCTCAGTCACCGCTAAGCTATGCATAAGGGCTGTGCCCACAAGCCAAGGCATAAACGAAGCATTTTCTACTGGATCCCAGAACCACCAGCCTCCCCAACCGAGTTCGTAGTAAGCCCACCAACTACCCAAGGCAACACCTACGGTTAAAAAAGACCAAGCAGCGATTGTCCAAGGGCGTGACCAACGGGCCCAGGTTGAATCCAATTGACCAGAAATCAAGGCCGCAAGTGCAAAAGCAAATGCAACAGAAAACCCAACATAGCCCATATACAACATGGGGGGATGGATGATCATGCCAAAATCTTGTAGTAATGGGTTTAAGTCTCGCCCATCAACCGGATAAAAAGGCAGCAACACATCAAACGGATTTGACGTTAATAACATAAACAAATAGAAACCAATGGCCACCATACCCAGTATTGATAACACCCTGGCGACCATTTTTAGCTCGATAGCTTTACTGAAAAGCGCGACGGCAACTGTCCATATGGAGAAAATCATCACCCAAAGCAAGAACGATCCTTCATGGCCGCCCCATACAGCAGTAAACTTGTATCTTAGGGGTAAAGTGCTATTAGACGTGCTCGCCACATACGCTAGACTAAAATCATCATGCACAAATGCCCATGTTAAACAGATATAAGCGATAAGCGTAAATACGAACATACCAATGGCTAACGGTTTTGCCATTAACATTAATTTGAGGTGATTTTTGTGGGCCCCCCACATCGGATAAATCGCTAACGAGATCGCCATTAATAACGCTAAAACCAGAGAGATATTACCTAATTCAGCAACCATATTATCCACTCACCTTTGGTGCCGTATAGGCCTCTGAAGGCTTAACATGTTTAATGCCCTTCATTTTTTCAGCCAGTTCAGGCGGCATATATTCTTCATCGTGTTTTGCTAATACTTCATGCGCTTTAATGTGATTGGTGGACGTTAACACGCCAGTGGCGACTATCCCCTGCCCTTCACGAAACAAATCCGGTAACAAACCATGATAACTAACGGTGACGATGGGACCGGTATCAATTAAATCAAAACTGACCGCTAGGCTTTCATTATCTCTTTTCACTGAACCAGGTACGACCATGCCACCAATTCGCAAGCGCTGACCTACTTGAGGAATTTCCTTCACTTGTCCAATTTGCTTGCCATCAATTACCTCTGAAGGGGTATAGAACAGATCAATGTTTTGACTAAGTGCATACAGCATTAAGCCAATCGCTGCGCCGATCACCAATACGATAGCAGACACAACTATCAGGCGTTTTTGACGTCTAGGGTTCATGGGTTACTTCCTCGTTTTGCGATATATTCTGGGTATCAAGTCGATTTTGCTTTGCACTTGCTTGGGCGGCTTTAATACGTATTTTACGCGCTTGCTCTTTTTCAACGGCGTCAAACAACACTTTTTGCTGGCGCACTGCATCGACCGCTAAAATCACCAATGCTAGAACGCTAACACCAAACGATAACCACACATAAAATGCGTAGCCTCCCATGTGAAAAAATGCGCTTAAATTATCGAATTGCATCGGTTATTTCTCCTTTGCCTTGCTAACAAGCGTTTGCACCCAAGGGCGGTTTAGCTCTCGGCGTACAATTTCGTTTTGTAAGCGACGAATAAAAATAGCAGCCATAACTAACGCTAAGCCTAAAATGCTAATTAGCAAAGGCCAAAGCATCTCTGGCGCAACCGAAGGTTTAGCAAATTTTGTGATACTCGCGCCTTGATGCAGTGTGTTCCACCACTCCACCGAAAAATGAATAATAGGTAGGTTGACCACGCCCACAATGGCCATAACACCAGCCGCTTTGCCTGCTTGATGCTTATCTTCGAAGGAGGCATATAAAGAAATTACCCCTAAATATAAGAACAGTAATATTAACTCTGATGTTAAGCGTGCATCCCACACCCACCATGTACCCCACATAGGTTTGCCCCATGCAGCGCCAGTGAACAATGCAATAAAAGTAACCACCGCACCAATTGGTGCGAGTGCAATCATAGCCATAAACGCGGTACGGACTTGCCATACCAAACCAATAAAGGCCGCTATCGCCATGGCGCTGTATGCCCCCATAGATAAAATCGCGCTAGGAACATGAATATAAATAATGCGGAATGAATCACCTTGTTGATAATCAGCAGGCGCAAATGCTAACCCCCAAGCCATGCCAACCACAAAAGTGATAAGCGCAGATACAACAAACCAGGGTAGTAAACGCTCACACAACTCATAAGCATTTTGCGTTTTTGCATAAGGATGTAACCATTTCCACATTAGTTTTGACTCACTCGTAATGCATAGGCGATGGCAAAAGGTGCCATCGCTAAAGAGATTAATAACATCGCACCAATAATGGCTAATTGTGCGCTGTAGGGTAATTGTAATGACGCCGCTTCTACGGCCGCCGTGGCAAAAATTAACAAAGGAATAAAAACCGGTAGTAATAAGAGTGCTAATAGCACACCACCGCGATTTAACCCTAGCGTTAATCCCACCGCTATTGCACCAACCAGACTCAGCAACGGTGTACCCAATAGTAATGTACACAACAGCGCCCAATACATGTCTTCAGTCAAGTTTAAGAACAGCGCCAACAACGGCGACAATAATAAAAGCGGCACAATACTGGTCAGCCAATGAGCAAACACTTTTACTAACGCTACTATTGGTAACGGCGTAGCAGACAACATGATTTGCTCTAACGAGCCATCGTTGTAATCGTCTTTAAATAATCGCTCCATCCCTAATAGAGAGGAAAGGATTGCCGCCACCCAGATAACCCCCGGTCCAACTTTTTGTAAAATGTCAGGATTTGGCCCAATGCCTAACGGGAACAAACTAATCACTAAAATAAAAAACATCATTGGTTGCATCAACTCGGAACGCTGGCGATACGCCAAAGCCAAGTCACGACGAAAAATTGCGTTTAACGACTCGCTCATATGCGGTACTCCAGCACTAACTCTTTAGTCGGATAATTCACATCCAGCGCCTGATGAGATGTCATCACTACACAACCACCCTGCTGTAAATGCTCGACAATTCGTTTATTGAGTAACGCTATGCCTTGTACGTCTAGTGCAGTAAAGGGTTCATCTAAAATCCACACTTCAGCGCTGGTTTTTAACCAAAATCGCGCCAATGCTACACGACGTTGCTGGCCCGCTGATAAGTTATTAACGGGAACATCTTCAAGTCCAACTAAACCCAATGTACCCAACACCGCATAAATTTCTGCTTCGTCGGGATGTACACCATGTTGAGAACACCAATAGTGTAAATTTTCCAGCGCATTCAGACTGCGATTAACCCCTAATGCATGGCCGAAGTACAATAACTGCTGATGAAAAACGTCTCGAAATTTTACAATATCCTGCTCACGATAAGTTACGAGTCCTTCATCAGGACTAACCAAACCCGTTAATACTCGCAGTAAACTCGTCTTGCCCGCACCATTTGGCCCTTTGATATACATCAAATCACCCGCCGACACAGACAAATTTATCTTACTAAACAGCAATCTATCGCGCTTCGACACGGACAATTCATGGGCAGAAAGTAACGGCAAAATAGACCTTTAATCGACAAAAAAACGTCGCGATAATACCACAGCACCGCAGGCTGGAATACTTAGAAAAACAAATAAGTCGTATCAATTCATGTACTAAAGATGCAATTTTAGGGGCCTAAAGAATGATTCCTTTGGATATTTAGAATACTCACAGACTGAATCCGGCTAATAGACGCTTATTTAATAATTATCGCAGGCTAATTCGAGGGGTTTATCAATGCAATTAAATTGGTATATAGACCATTTACATCGACGCACGAGAACCGTGGTAACGTTAAAGATGGTTCGTGCTACATTTAGATTAATATTCTTCGCTCGCGGCCGATAAATCATCTATGTCTGATAGCCCACTCACAACAACGACGCAAACAACCGCTACTCAAGCGCAACAAGTGGCTGCGTCGACGAATACCCAGCGTCAAAGCGCAGAGGTAGTTGTGCAGCAAGTTTCGCCTAATCAAGTCAGCGTGAGCGCCACTGCACAAGGCCAAACAGTCGTACTACCCAGTGCCGATATCAAGGGACGGCTCGATATACAACAACGCTATAACGTCAGTGTTACCAGCGCCGCTGCGAATAGTGCTAATAATTTAGTCGCAGCTTCCACAGCCAGTGCTAACGCCGCTATAAGCACAGTTGTGCCAGCTAAAACTCAAACGACTAGTCAAACCAATGCAAATGCAATTTCTGCTCTAACAACGGCCGTGACAAGCATTATAAATAGTTCAGGACAAAGTCCGACTGCAATCCAAGTCCAAGCACAAGCACAAGCACAAAAAATAGTAGCAAACCCAATTCTGCAATTTGTTAGCACCGAGCAAACACCTGTGAATCGTAGCGCACTGACAAATACGATAAGCAGCCAGCAGTTGGAACGAATTTTAAGTTTACCACCCAATCAATTACAGGCTGCGCGTATACCGCCTGCACTTTTGACGACGCAAGCCCAGGTGACCAGCAGTGTAAGGAATCAATTCACTTTAAGCATCAGTCGAAACCCGAACCAACCTGCTGTCAGTCTTAATGTGATCGCCGGTGCACAGTCAGCCATCACAACTGGTGACGCCGTTAATCTCAAATTGAAACCTATCGGCAATCAATGGCAAGTATTACTCACTGCTACCACACCTAACGCACAGAGTATTCCAGCGAAAGCATCATTGGAACAACTCGCGCCGGCCATCAAGCAGTTGTTAGTAAGCGGCGCGTTAAACGCTGGCGTGTCGCATAAACAGCCCACCACGCAATTAACCATAGACAGCAAAGTTTTGAGTCAAGTATTGCAACGCGCAACAACTCTGCCTTCTAGTCAGGAATATTCAGGGCTAACCCACTCCCCCAGCACTTTACGTAAAGTTTCTTCTGATAACGCGTCACTTATTAACGCCCTGCAAAATTTGCCACCCAGTAAAATACAATTGAATATTAATAAAGATGGCAGCGCAGCTATTCGTAATCCGGAAACATTAGCCCAATTTCAGCCTCGGGCCAGTGCCCACATCAATATCACTCAGCAAAACGCCGGTGCCGTGCTTGAATTGGTGAAAACATTGAATCTACCGGTAAATGCGCAAACCCAGCGCGTGATAATGGAAATAGCAAATGGCGCAATACCGGTAGCATCACCTAAACTAAGTACCAATCCGTTAACGAATGTGCTTCAAGCTAATCAAGCTTCTGCTGAGCAGAAAGCCCCGATAACAGCAACAACTGAAACCGTGCAAAAAGTCAGTACGCCTATTGTGGCAGCAGTGCGTGAAGGTCTAAGCCAGATAGTTAATGCTTTTAGCGGTGATAAACGAGCAACTCAGAACATCGCTTCAGGGCAAACCCATTCAGAGGGTAAAGTCGGTGGGCAAGTACCGCTCACTTCGACACAAAGCACAACGCAATCGTCGATAAAAGTAGCTGATACTCAGGTGCAAATGCAAAAAGTAACTGCGGCGCCGCCAACTGACAATACGAGTAAAACGGCTAATCCTAAATCGTCTGAAACACCCTCTGTTGCGGCGCAAACTTTAGGTAATGCACCGATAAATGTTCAACCTGCCGCCACCCCGACTATTACAGCACCGGTTATGACTCCAACTGTGAAGGCACAAGCCATAGAGGTTTTGCATACGTTACTACGGGTAGTACAAGCTAGAGCAGAGCAACCTAGCGATGCCTTAAGTCGTATAGCCACTGCATTGACGGACAATCAGTTTATTGATGAGCCGTCGATTAAAGGATTAAAAGAGCAGATGCTCGGACAAATAAAGGAAGGGGTCCCCCAGGGTAAGGAGCAAGATGTCAGTCAAATACGTCAATTGCTGACCGCTTCTGCGCTTAGTTTAAATGCAACGCAAATTATCAGTCCTGCTTCAGGCCAAGGTATGCTCAGCGGTTTGGTCACTTTAATACAAATATCTTTGGCGTCGCGCTTTGCTCGCAACCAGCCCAATCAGGGTGAAAAACTTTCACGTGGTCTTAGTTCGTTACTTGGCTCAGAGCCAAATGCAAATTCCAGCAACACAGGTAAAAGCAATACGACGGTAAATTCCAAAGGACTAAATGAATTTGCTCAGTTAGAACAAAAACACCAAATATTACGGGAAATCAGTCGTTTATTTGCCGGTCATCAAAGCAGCAAAATCGGTAATGCGGAGCAACTTCTGCAAGGGCAAGACAGCTTTTATTATACCCTACCCTCTGCTTTTGGTAATAAACTGCAAGACATAGAACTAATGATCCGCCGAGAGCACGGTGCAAATGAAGAAGAGGCAAGCGACGAAAATACACAGAATAATCGTATTTGGCATTTAACTGTTAAGTTAAACGCTGGCGACCTAGGTGAGGTGCTGACAAAAGCTAAGCTACGCGAAGGAACCTTAGAACTCGATTTTTATACCTCTAATGAACAAACCAAACACCAAGTAATGAATTTTTTGCCGCTATTTAATAAGCGACTCACTGCATTAGGAATTGAAGTCACCAAAAGCCAATGTCAGTTGGGGAAAATACCTGACACCTTGCGTCAACGTCCCTATCACTTATTGCAAACGCAAGTTTAATTTACACTTTGGCTTAAAGATAAAAGTAGAGACCGTATGTCAGGCAATGATAAAGCAAATACAGATAACCCGAAGGCTAAGAGTGCTGTCGCGATAAAACATCATGACGGGGATAAAAAAAATGCACCTCTGGTGGTGGCAAAGGGATTTGGCGAATTAGCCGACGAGATAATCGCCTTGGCCAAAGAAAGTGGTGTATTGATCCATGAAGATCCTTATCTAAGTGAATTTCTAGCGAGCTTAGATTTAGGTCAAGAAATCCCTGAACAGCTTTATCACGTCATCGCAGAACTTATTAGTTTTTCCTACGTGCTGCAGGGCAAGTTTCCAGAGAGTTGGGCCAAGGATTATAACAAGGTATCAAAACATGTTTAACTCGATGGTTGCGTGAGTTATACCGCTGCAATTCTTTGATTGAACATACTTAGTATTGTTTTTTAACATTCCCTCACCACCTCGAATCAATGAGCACATAAACTTTTTTAGGTCTCATTAAATAGGCACAAAAAAACCGTCAGTCGACGGTCTTTTCGTTTATACAAAGTTGAAGAACGTATTCTTCTACTTATAATTTATTCTTCTTGCTCTGGAACCACCGCTTCTTTCGGTGCAGGATCTTTAGGGCTTAACAGTAAATCTCTGAGTCTTTTATTCAGTTCGTCTCGCACTTCTTTATGCTCTTTGAGATATTTGGTTGAATTTGCTTTACCTTGTCCGATACGCTCTTCGCCATAGCTATACCAAGCGCCAGCCTTCTGCACAAATCCGTGTTTTACGCCCAAGTCAATTAACTCGCCATCTCTGTTAATTCCTTCACCGTACATAATCTGAAATTCAGCTTGTTTAAAGGGCGGTGCAATTTTGTTCTTAACCACTTTTACTCGGGTTTCGTTACCTGTGATTTCATCACCGTCTTTTACAGCCCCTATACGGCGAATATCACATCGAACACTCGCGTAGAATTTAAGGGCATTACCACCAGTAGTCGTCTCAGGAGAACCAAACATCACACCAATTTTCATGCGGATCTGGTTGATGAAAATCATCATCGTGTTCGACTGTTTTAGATTACCTGTCAGCTTACGCATTGCTTGCGAAAGCATTCGGGCTTGAAGACCCATATGGCTGTCTCCCATATCACCTTCAATCTCTGCTTTTGGCGTTAAGGCGGCGACTGAATCGACCACTATAATATCGACAGCACCAGAGCGCGTTAACATGTCACATATTTCTAGTGCTTGTTCACCCGTGTCAGGTTGAGAGACCAAAAGTTCATCGATATTAACACCCAATTTTGCGGCATAGATTGGGTCAAGGGCATGTTCCGCATCAACGAAAGCACATACTTTACCGTTACGTTGAGCTTCAGCAACAACCTCAAGCGTCAAAGTGGTTTTACCGCTTGACTCAGGCCCGTAAATCTCAACAATTCGTCCCATCGGGAAGCCGCCAGCGCCCAAAGCAATATCTAAACCCAGCGAGCCTGTAGAAATAGTTTCTACATCCATTGTTCTATTCTCACCCAATTTCATAATTGAGCCTTTGCCAAATTGCTTTTCAATTTGGGCCATTGCTGAGGCTAATGCTTTGCTTTTGTCTGTCGTAGTAACCATTCTTCGGTCTCCGGAATTTGAAATTCTATTTTGTTATTATACTGTACAACCATACAGTTACAAGTCGCTTTCTAAAAATAGTCATGTTGGGCCTTTGTTAAGACAACAAAGTCGTTGATTGACGTAACATAACTAAATTTTAAATTAATATTATTGTACGGTACAGCGGGCAGATATCTGTCTTATTCGCCAATACTAGCCCCTACACTCCCATTACTTAGTGTCATTTCTATGCAAGGTTATACGTGCGCAGAGTTTTTAATCAACAAAACAACATATTTGATTACTCTTCGCTGGGTAAGGTATTGTATTTTATGCTGCCTAACGCAGGTTCGTACCAGCTCGCTTTCTCAGCATAAAAAATATGGCTTTGCGGTTGGGTACTTGATGCATTATCTAAACAACCTGCCGGGATCACCAAGGCTTTACCAGATAAAGACGCATAAGGTAGCGCACTTCCGCACTGGCCACAAAACGCATTTGAGATGCTACGTCCGGGCACGTCGTAACGCTTGACCAGTTCTGCACCAGCAAGCCATGTAATATTATTAATCTCAGTAAATAGGTTCGATGCATGAGCTGAACCTGTCGCTTTTTGGCATTGCGAGCAATGACATAAATGAAAGTGTTTTATCACATCATCACATTCAAAACGCACACTACTGCATAGGCAACTACCTATTATTTTTTCCACTTAGTTTATCCGGTAAATGCGCATTTTTGTCGTTGTTAGTCCACGGTAAATTAATAATCACACGTAATGCATTGAGCGGTAATAATAGAAACTGTACGCTATAAATGATATTCCAGTTCATAACTGTGCTTATCTTCTTGCTGAATAATACGCATTTTACCGCTAATCTCACGTAGATCATGACTTCCCGAGCCAGTCAAAATTGTAATCTCTAACGATTGGGCCGCAGCTGACATTTCACCTTTGTGCAGCAGGGTAAAACCTCCTTTTTTATTCGCGAGACTGCCCTCAAACTCCTCGATGGCGAAGTACACGGCAGTGCCATTTTCAGTACGCTTACTGATCATTTGCCCTACGCCTTTACCCACTAACGCTCCAGTGTAGGTTTTATCGATTAACATGCGTCCTACTGGCGCAGTTTCATCATTTTGCGCTGCTAAATTAACTTCAAATGCTCCTACTGCGATCATGATAGTTGCTCTCTCAATTGATGGGTTTGGCCAATTTAGAATAAACCAGTGTTATGTTTAGCAAAATTTTTACTGCAGAACTGAATTAACACAGCGCCAGTAGTTGCTGCAAAGCAAACTCTATTGCTTGTTCCCTGACTTGATGCCGGTCACCATTAAAACACTGGCAATGCGTAGACACCTCACCGTTAACGGCAAAACCAAACCAAACCGTACCGACTGGCTTTTTTGCGCTACCGCCATCAGGCCCAGCGATACCACTGACGGAAACAGCCATGTTAGCGTTGGCAGCTTGCGCAGCCCCCAGCGCCATCTGTTCTACCACAGGTTTAGACACTGCCCCAAAGTCGATTAAGGTTTGCTCACTCACGCCTAAAAGGGTGTGTTTCGCTTCATTCGAATAGGTAATATAGCCACTTTTAAACCAGCTTGAGCTTCCAGATGTACTTGTGATGGCGTATCCTATGCCCCCTCCAGTGCACGACTCAGCACAGGTTACTTGCCAGCCTAATTGCTGTAGCTTTTTACCGAGTTGTTGCGCTAATTGAATTGAATTGTTTGTCATATTTTGCATCCATCATGGGGTTATCTGACTCGCTAATTTTACTTAGCGGGCTTCATTAGCATGCCAAACATTGATAATGAAACAAAGCGTTAAAAGCGATACAAACAAGAGTGCCATCCAGAATGCCTAAAACGAATACGTTATCATCAGCCGAGTCGGTTAAAACCAACCCCTCTTCTTTGCAGCAACACACACCTATGATGCAGCAATATTTGAAATTAAAAGCTGAGCATCCAGATATTCTATTGTTTTATCGTATGGGTGATTTTTATGAGCTCTTCTTTGATGATGCAAAAAAAGCATCCGAGTTACTTGATATTTCTCTTACGGCCAGAGGCAAATCTGGCGGTAATGCAATCCCGATGGCAGGCGTACCCTATCATGCGGTTGAAAACTATTTAGCACGATTAGTCAAAATGGGGCAATCAGTAGCGATCGTCGAACAATTTGGCGATCCAGCCACCAGCAAAGGGCCCGTAGAGCGCCGCGTACAACGTATTGTTACCCCTGGGACTGTGTCTGACGAAGCCCTGCTTAACGATAAACAAGACAGTATACTGGCGGCAGTATTTTGTGCTGTACAAAAGACTAATCAGGCCTTGGTATTTGGTTACGCCACGCTGGACGTAACCAGTGGTCGTTTCACATTGTGCGAACTAGCAGGTGAAGAAGCGCTTGCAGCTGAATTACAACGCACGAATCCCGTTGAGCTTTTATACCCTGATGATTTTGCTTACAGTCATCTAATCAATCAGCGCAAAGGTTTACGTCGTCGCCCCCAATGGGAGTTCGACTTACAAACCGCCACTACCCAGTTAACCAGCCAATTTGGCACCAGCGAATTATCTGGTTTTGGGGTCCAGAATCATCAAGTAGGTATATGCGCAGCAGGTTGCGTAATGCAATACATCAAAGATACTCAGCGCGCTGCATTACCGCATATCGATCGTATCGTACTTGAATCGCATAATGACACAGTTGTTATGGACGCTGCGACAAGACGTAATTTAGAACTGACCTTTAATTTATCTGGCGGCACAGAAAACACCCTTGCTAGCATATTAGACAAAACAGCCACTGCCATGGGCAGTCGACTACTACAACGCTGGATCCACCGCCCTTTAACTGACGTAACAATATTGAAGGGCCGTCAGCGTAATATTCATGCACTAATGAGTTCGCCATATAGCCAATTGCAAAGCGCACTTAAAAAAATAGGTGATATGCAGCGCGTGTTAGCACGTTTGGCTTTGCGCAGTGCTCGTCCAAGAGACTTTGCACGATTACGCCAAGCATTCGCACTATTACCTGATATTCAAAGCTACCTTGAGCATGAAATAGAAAACGCCCAGCATAGTGATTTACCGCAACTTGCTGCCCAAATAAGTCAGTATCCTGACTTTGCTGAATTACTTGAACGTGCAGTAATTGAAGCGCCACCGGTGTTAATTCGTGATGGCGGGGTGATAAAAGAAGGCTATAACGAAGAGCTTGATCACTTACGAGCCTTGTCAAAAGGCGCAACAGACTATTTAGAAGCATTGGAATTACGTGAAAAAGAACGTACCGGCATTGCCAGCTTAAAAGTGGGTTATAACCGTGTACATGGCTACTTTATTGAAGTTAGCCGCAGCCAGTCAGATCTTGTGCCAGTGGAATATGTACGTCGTCAAACGTTAAAAAATAACGAGCGTTATATTATTCCTGAGCTCAAAGAGCATGAGGACAATGTGCTGAGTAGCCAAAGTCGCTCGTTAGCCCTTGAAAAGCGCCTGTATGAAGAGTTATTCGATTTACTGCTACCAAAGCTAAAAGAGCTTATGCAAAGTGCTGACGCTATTGCCGAGCTAGATGTACTGACGAACCTAGCGGAACGTGCCGAGAGCCTAGATTACCATTGCCCAGATTTATGTGCCCAAAGTGGCATTCATTTTAGTCAGGGTCGTCATCCTGTGGTAGAGCAAGTGTCGGATGCGCCGTTTATTGCCAACCCGATTGAAGTGAATCCGTCGCGCAGAATGCTGGTGATAACAGGTCCAAACATGGGCGGTAAATCAACTTATATGCGCCAAACAGCGCTAATTGTTTTAATGGCCTATATCGGCAGTTATATTCCTGCCCAAGATGCCCGAATTGGTCCTATCGATCGTATATTTACCCGAATTGGTGCATCAGACGATCTTGCTTCTGGTCGCTCGACTTTTATGGTTGAAATGACTGAAACTGCGAATATATTAAATAATGCGACGGCCAATAGCCTAGTGTTAATGGATGAAATTGGCCGAGGCACCAGTACCTATGACGGTTTGTCTCTCGCTTGGGCCTGTGCCGAATACCTCGCCACTACGCTTCAATCATTTACCTTATTTGCCACCCATTACTTTGAACTGACCAGTCTAGCTGATTCACTGCCCGAACTGGCGAATGTTCACCTAGATGCTGTCGAACATGGCGATACCATTCGCTTTATGCATGCGGTACAAGATGGCGCGGCTAATAAGAGTTATGGTTTACAAGTTGCACAATTGGCTGGCGTGCCGAAGCAAGTTGTGCAAGCCGCCAAGCGAAAATTACATGAGCTTGAAACTGGCAGTGCTGGGAACCAAGAGCCGTTGGTGAGTCAACCAAACCCAATCAAAACTGCCCCTCCTAAGGAAAAGAGCGAAACTCAATTAGATTTATTAGCGCCTGTTAGTGAAGCTGAGAATCTGTTACACAACATACAACCGGATGATCTTACACCGAAACAGGCGCTTGATTATTTATATCAATTAAAGAAATTAGTCAGATAGACTTGAAAGGCCATAACTTGCCATAAACGTTAAGCTAAATATTGCATGTAACGTTTATGGTGAGCCGTTGTTTTACAGACGCTCCATTAAACTAAGGAGACTCATAGGTGTTACCGGCTTTTCAAGAAAACCAACTGCGCCGATTTCATATGACAGATTTACCGTTTCTTCCGACGTATCAGCCGAACACATAACGATTTTCACCTCGGGGATTTCTTCACGAAGAATACTTAATAACTCTAAACCATCCACTTTGGGTAGTTTAATATCCATTAAGATAAGCTGATAATCTTTACGGCACACTCGGGCCATCACTTCAGCCGAATCGCTCGCTGTATCAACCTGCATATAGCCATTCCCTTGCAGCACAGTACTTATAAAAGTGCAGATGGCTTCGACATCATCAACCACTAAAATGGGACGCATTTTATCCATAAAGCTAATCCTTTGACTATTTGGTCCACAGTGTAAACCAATAAAATGCCATAATCTGTATATTTTTTGCAAACCTAAGGCTCTTTTCAATTGTCTGTGGGGTCGTATTTACGTATACTGTTACGCCGTCCGGTACTGAATAATGTCACGCCTTTTAAAGGGAGCTCGACTACATCAGTATTAAAAAAATCTTACTCAACTCCAACGCCTTAGGGTACTCATGACAAACTATATTTTCGTCACAGGTGGTGTCGTTTCATCACTTGGTAAAGGCATTGCTGCTGCATCACTCGCTGCTATTCTAGAGGCACGTGGTCTTAATGTGACCATGTTGAAGCTCGACCCATACATTAATGTCGATCCAGGCACAATGAGCCCCATTCAGCATGGTGAAGTATTTGTCACCGACGACGGCGCTGAAACCGACTTAGACTTAGGTCACTACGAGCGTTTTATTCGCACCCGTATGACTAAACGCAATAACTTTACAACTGGCCGTGTGTACGAAGAAGTCATTAAACGCGAACGTCGTGGTGATTACTTAGGCGCAACAATTCAAGTCATACCGCATATCACCAATGAAATTAAGCGCCGTATCGTTGCCGGTGCTGAAGGCGTTGATATAGCTATTGTTGAAATTGGTGGAACCGTAGGTGATATTGAATCACAACCGTTCTTAGAAGCGATTCGTCAATTGGGCACCGAAGTAGGCCGTGAACATGCTATGTATATGCACTTAACATTGGTGCCTTACATTGCAGTATCGGGCGAAGTAAAAACCAAGCCTACGCAACATTCTGTTAAAGAGCTTCGCTCAATCGGCATAATGCCTGATATTTTGGTTTGTCGTTCAGAAAATGCATTACCTTCAAACGAACGCCAAAAAATTGCTCTTTTCACCAACGTAGCTGATAAAGCGGTTATCTCCCTAAAAGACGCCAATAGCATTTATAAAATACCAGCAGCACTAAAAGCACAAGGTATGGACGAGCTTGTTGTACAACGCTTTGGCCTAGACTGCCCAGAAGCGGATTTGAGCGAATGGGAACAGGTGTTATACGCAGAATCTAACCCGGTTGGCGAAGTAACAATCGCCATGGTCGGTAAGTACGTTGAGCTACCTGATGCCTACAAATCAGTTAATGAAGCGCTTAAACATGCTGGACTTAAAAATCGTTTGACCGTTAATATTCGTTACATTGACTCTCAAGACATCGAGAGCAAAGGAGATCAAATTCTCAACGGTTGTGACGCAATTTTAGTGCCTGGTGGTTTCGGTGAGCGTGGTATCGAAGGCAAGATTGCAGCAGCCAAGTATGCCCGTGAACAAAAAGTTCCTTATTTAGGTATTTGCTTGGGTATGCAAGTAGCCATTATCGAATTTGCGCGCAATGTTGCTGGCCTTGAAAACGCCAACAGTTCAGAGTTTGATCCGCAAACGCCTTATCCTGTCGTTGGCTTGATCACTGAATGGCTAGATGCTGATGGCAGCACCGCACAGCGTTCTGAAGAATCAAATTTGGGCGGCACCATGCGCTTGGGTAGCCAGTTGTGTCATTTAATTCCTGGCAGCAAGGTACATGAGTTGTATGGCTCATCTGAGATTTACGAACGTCATCGTCATCGTTATGAAGTAAATAACAACTTACGTGACAAGTTAGAAGCAGCCGGATTGAAAGTAACTGGTCTGTCTACTGACAAACGTCTAGTAGAAGTCATCGAACTAGGCGATCATCCTTGGTTTGTGGCGGGGCAATTTCACCCTGAATTTAACTCTACACCTCGCGACGGTCATCCTTTGTTTGAAGGATTTGTTAAAGCCGCGGGCGAATATTATAAAAATAATAATTAGCAAACGATTGAAAACTAAGCGTATCTGCTCTCAGGTAAACGATAATTTTTTATAACAAGGCTACAAATATGTCAAATATGTCAAACATCAGTAAAATCATTGGTCGTGAAATCATGGACTCTCGTGGTAACCCTACGGTTGAGGCAGATGTATACTTAGAGTCAGGCACAATGGGCAGAGCGACTGCACCATCTGGCGCATCTACTGGTTCACGCGAAGCGCTAGAATTGCGCGATGGTGATAAAAGCCGTTATTTAGGTAAAGGTGTACTGAAAGCGGTAGCCGCGATTAACGAACATATCGCCACTGCCCTGCTTGGTAATAGTGCATTTGAACAAAAGAAAATCGACCAAATCATGATCGATTTAGACGGTACTGAAAACAAAGAAACGTTTGGTGCTAACGCTATTCTTGCCGTATCTCTTGCGGTCGCTAAAGCGGCTGCAATTGAAAAGAAAATTCCCTTGTATCAACATATCTCTGAGCTTAACGGCACACCGGGTAAATACTCAATGCCTGTCCCTATGATGAACATCATCAACGGTGGCGAGCATGCTGATAACAACGTTGATATTCAAGAGTTTATGGTTCAACCCGTTGGTGCACCTAGCTTCCGTGAAGCATTGCGCATGGGCGCTGAAATTTTCCATAGCTTGAAAAAAGTACTCTCTGCTAAAGGCTTGAGCACTGCCGTTGGTGATGAAGGTGGTTTTGCACCAAACCTTGCCTCAAATGAAGAAGCACTAAAAGTGATTATTCAAGCCGTTGAAAATGCAGGTTACGTAATGAATAAAGACGTGACGTTAGCATTAGATTGCGCTGCATCTGAGTTCTACAAAGATGGTAAATATGATCTTAAAGGCGAAGGCAAAGTATTCGATTCAGAAACCTTTGGTGATTACCTAGCTGATCTTGCAGCTAAGTACCCTATCATCTCTATTGAAGATGGCCTTGATGAAAGCGATTGGGACGGTTGGGCAAGCTTAACCAAAAAAATTGGCGACAAAGTACAACTTGTTGGCGATGATTTGTTTGTGACTAATACCAAAATTCTTAAGCGCGGCATCGATAATGGTGTAGCTAACTCAATTTTGATTAAGTTTAACCAAATCGGAACATTGAGTGAGACCCTTGAAGCCATTCGTATGGCACAAGCTGCTGGTTTCACGGCAGTTATCTCTCACCGTAGTGGCGAGACTGAAGATGCAACTATCGCTGATTTAGCGGTTGGTACAGCTGCAGGACAAATCAAAACAGGTTCATTGTGTCGTTCTGACCGTGTTGCTAAGTATAATCAACTATTGCGTATCGAAGAAGCGCTAGGTGATGCAGCAACATACGGCGGACGTAAAGAAATAAAGGGTCAATAAGACCTATATCTGAAGTGCTTTAGTATATGCTAAAGCCTTTTAGATGTAAGCGGGCAGCGTTTGCTGCCCCTCATTTCTTATGGTGACGCCTCCCGCGCAACCCCAAGTAAATATATTCTCTGACTCACAGCAGCAGACCCATTTTGCTGAAATTTGTAATGCTTTGTATGAGCGTGAACTAATTACTCTTGCCCACCAACCCATCTCTAATATCAGTTTGCTACAACGCAAATTAGGTGGTCTACGCCATCATGTTAAACGCGCCGCATATCATTTCATTCACCATACAGGCCCTTTGTCTGTTGATGTGCATAACGCCAGCTGGCAAGCAAAACAAAGTGCTACCTGCATGGGTAGAAGACACGATAAAGATAAAACGCACCAATGGTTTGTGCAATATGCTCGATCGGGTCTGCCGGTTGTAATTTATGTGAAAAACATAAATGGTGAACATTTAGAATTAGACTCTATTGACCGCATTGATACCGATACTCAGCAACTGCATAGCAATAAATTTGGCTGGTTTGCTATGAATGGAACCAATGACATTGACCGCTCTAGTAGCAATATTCGTGATCATGCTGCGCTCGGTAAATATGTATTATTGCGTCCTAGTAACGCCATCTTTTCAGCCGCCTGCTGTGGACATACTTGGAACCACAAAGGTCGTAGTCATCCTCGAACATTAACCCTCAGAGAGCTGTTACTTTCCGGCAGTATTAATTGGAAAAATTTTCGATAAGCAGAATTATTCTGCACAATTCACATCAATACCCACTAAAAAACTAGTCAGACCACCTGTTTTCCCTGATAAATCAAGTTTATATGCATTTTTGTTATATGTTGATTTGTTAACTAAGGTTGACGCATGCCATCCAAAGAGTTACAAATAGCGCACTGACGTTTTGAGCTTAATATAAAATGAAAATATTTTTACTATCAACTCTACTTCTGCTGACAGCAAGACTGTACGGGTAGGTTGTAAGCGAAACGCAAACAATAACTAAAAACCCGTGCCTAGCACGGGTTTTTTCGTTTAAAGCGCTTTAAAAGCGCGTCATTTAAAAGAGGAAAAGATATGTCCAACCAGGTCAAAATATTCGACACCACGTTACGTGATGGCGAACAAGCACTAGCGGCAAGCTTGAGTATGAAAGAAAAGCTACAAATTGCTTTTGCGCTAGAGCGACTTGGCGTTGACATCATCGAAGCCGGCTTTCCAGTATCGTCACCGGGCGATTTTCAATCGGTACGTAGTATTGCCAAAGAAATCAAAAATGCCACTGTCTGCGGATTATCTCGCGCCTTAGAAAAAGACATCGATGCCTGCGGTGAAGCATTAAGCGTGGCTGAACAATTTAGAATACATACTTTTATTGCTACCTCTGACATTCACGTAGCGAGCAAGTTACGTAAATCACAAGATGAAGTGGTTGAAATGGCGGTAAAAGCGATTAAGCATGCAGGTCGCTACACAGACGACATTGAGTTTTCTTGTGAAGATGCTGGCCGCACACCTATTGATTACTTATGCCGAATGGTTGAAGCAGCCATTAATGCAGGGGCAACCACCGTTAATATTCCCGATACTGTGGGTTACACCACACCAACTGAGTTTGGTGGCATTATTCAAAACTTGTTTAATCGGGTGCCCAATATCGATAAAGCGGTTATTTCAGTGCACTGCCACAACGATTTAGGTTTAGCGGTTGCCAATTCATTAGTGGCAGTTGAATACGGTGCACGTCAAATTGAATGCACAATCAACGGTATTGGCGAACGCGCTGGTAATTGTTCGTTAGAAGAAATTGCCATGATTTTACAAACCCGCCAAGCCATGTTGGGTTTAAACACCAATATTCGCAGTCAGGAAATTTCTCGCACCTCTAAATTGGTCAGTCAGCTATGTAATATGCCAGTGCAAGCGAACAAAGCGATTGTAGGTGCAAATGCCTTTAGTCATTCTTCTGGTATCCATCAAGACGGCGTCTTAAAAGCGCAAAATACTTATGAGATAATGACCCCAGAAAGTGTGGGTATAAACAAAAATAATTTAAATTTAACGTCGCGCTCAGGCCGCCACGTTATCAAGCACCGTCTTGAAGAGTTGGGTTATAAAGCACAAGACTACGATTTAGATACCTTATATGCATCATTCGTAAAATTAGCCGACAAAAAAGGCCAAGTGTTTGATTATGACCTTGAAGCCTTATTGTTTTTTGATAAGCAAAAACCCGCGGACGAGCACTATAAGTTACTTTATTTACAAGCAAGTTCAGGCAAAGAGATCATCCCTAGCGCCACCGTTAAATTACAGGTTGGCGATGAAGAAATCATTGAGTCATGCACAGGCAATGGCCCAGTAGATGCTGCATACAACGCTATTATCAAAGTGTTAGGTCACGAACAGCTTGATATCGTCGATTTCAAACTCGACTCAAAAGGAGAAGGGGCCGATGCACTAGCTCAAGTGAGCGTCGTCGTTGAATATAACGGTCGCCGTTTTAATGGCATCGGTTTAGCCACAGATATCGTCGAGTCTGGCGTCAAAGCCCTGATCCATGTATTAAACAACACCCATTTAGCCGATCGAATTGATCATCAGAAAAAACAACAAACACAGATTGCTGGAGTCTAGGAACACATGTCGAATTACAATATTGCCGTGTTGGCAGGAGATGGTATTGGCCCAGAGGTCATGCAAGAAGCAAAGAAGGTTTTATCAGCTGTAGAGCAAGCGTTTAATATTTCGTTCACCCTAAATGAATTTGATGTCGGTGGGATTGCCATCGACAACCACGGTGAGGCACTGCCTCCTGCGACGTTAAAAGGCTGTGAAGCAGCTCAAGCTATCTTATTCGGTTCTATTGGTGGCCCTAAATGGGACAGCCTTCCTTTAGAGCAGCGACCAGAGCGTGCAGCCCTACTTGCCCTTCGCGGTCATTTTGATTTGTTCAGTAATCTTCGCCCGGCAAAAATCTATCCAGGGTTAGAAGCCTTATCGCCATTACGGGCTGATATTGCTGCCAGTGGCTTTGACGTGCTTGTGGTACGTGAACTAACTAGCGGCATTTATTTTGGTCAGCCTAAAGGCATTGAAGGTGAAGGCGAAGAACAATTTGCCTTCGACACGATGCGCTACAGTAAAAAAGAAATCCGTCGTATCGCCATCAGTGCGTTTGAAGCAGCTCAGAAGCGCGGTAAGAAGGTAACGTCGGTAGACAAAGCCAACGTGTTGTTGTGCAGCCGATTATGGCGTGAAGTGACCGAGGAAGTCGCTAAAGACTATCCTGAAGTGACCCTAGAACATATCTATATCGATAATGCGACTATGCAATTGTTGCGCTACCCAGGCGATTTTGATGTGATGTTATGCTCGAATCTATTCGGTGACATCATCTCTGATGAATGCGCCATGATTACGGGTTCAATGGGTTTATTGCCATCAGCCAGTATTAACGGCGAAAGTTTTGGTTTATACGAACCTGCGGGTGGTTCAGCCCCGGATATCGCAGGTAAAGGTATCGCTAACCCGATTGCACAAATTCTATCAGCATCCATGCTACTTCGTTTTAGCTTGAACCTAACGGATGCTGCCGATGCAATTGACGCAGCAGTAGTTAAAACCCTTGCCGATGGCATATTAACCGGTGAACTACTCAGTGCAGAGAATCGTGACCAAGCCAAATCGACCAGTGAAGTAGGCGATTACATCGCCAATATTATCGCCACCGCAAACGCTTAAAGGAAAGACCAGACATGAGTACCACCTTATACGACAAAATTTTTCAGGCACATATTGTCGATGAAATCGGCGACGACGCATTATTGTATATCGATCGCCACCTTATCCATGAAGTCACTTCTCCCCAAGCATTTGACGGTTTGGTGCAAAAGGGACGCAAAGTACGCCGTCCTGATCTGACATTTGCCACCATGGATCACAGCATATCCACCCGCTCTTTGGCCATTGATGCGTGCGGTCCTGCGAACAAATTACAGTTACAAACTCTTGCGGATAATTGCGAAAAACACAATATTCAGTTGTTTCCAGTGGGTCATCAAAAGCAAGGCATAGTGCATGTAATGGGGCCGGAACTTGGTTTGATTAAACCTGGCACAACAGTTGTTTGTGGCGATTCACATACAGCGACGCACGGCGCTTTCGGGGCTCTCGCTTTTGGTATCGGTACTTCACAAGTAGAACACGTATTTGCAACCCAAACCTTGAAGCAAAGTAAAGGCAAGTGCATGCAAGTCAAAGTGACTGGCCCTCGCCCGCTAGGCTTAACAGCAAAAGACATTATCTTAGCTATTATCGGTAAGATTGGTCATGCAGGTGCAACAGGCTGCGTCATCGAATATTGCGGTGACACCATTGAAGGCTTGAGCATGGAAGAGCGTATGACCGTATGCAACATGAGCATCGAAGCTGGTGCAAAGGCAGGTCTTATTGCTCCTGACCAAACTACCTTTGATTACCTTGAAGGCCGTGAGTATGCGCCCAAAGGTGCTGATTGGGATGCTGCCGTCGCTTATTGGAAAACGTTGAAATCTGATGCAGATGCGACTTTCGATATCGTCATAGAGCTTTCAGCCCAAGATATTGCCCCTCAGGTGACGTGGGGAACTAACCCAGGTCAAGTTATTGGCGTTAATCAACCTATCCCTGCACCGGAAGACTTTAGTGACGCGATAGATCGTGATTCCGCGGTTAAAGCCCTTAAATATATGGATATTAAGCCAGGTCAAAAATTATCAGAATTAACAGTTAATCATGTGTTTATTGGCTCTTGTACTAATGGCCGGATAGAAGATATGCGCGCCGCTGCCGCTATTGCCAAGCAAGGCAAAGTTGCTAGTCACGTAACGGCCATTGTTGTACCAGGCTCTGTTGCAGTCAAAGCGCAAGCGGAAGCTGAGCAATTAGATAAGATATTCCTCGAGGCCGGCTTCGAATGGCGTTTACCAGGATGTTCTATGTGTCTTGGTATGAACGATGATATTTTGAGTCAAGGAGATCGCTGCGCATCAACCAGCAACCGAAACTTCGAAGGTCGTCAAGGTCGCGGCGCTCGTACGCATCTTGTTAGCCCAGCCATGGCTGCTGCCGCTGCTTTAGCAGGGCATTTCGCCGATACTCGCGACTTCGTTGCCAACGATTAATAATTAGGAATTAACATGAGCAATCAATCTACCCCAGCAAGCTCCGGTATCAGTGTGCATACCGGCCACGTCGCGCCATTAAATCAAGCGAATGTGGATACAGACCAGATTATTCCTAAGCAATTTTTAACCTCGGTTACTAAGAGCGGTTACGGAAAACATCTGTTTCATGATTGGCGCTATTTAGACTTACATGAGCAAGAGCCGAATCCAGACTTTGTGCTTAACAAACCTGAATATCAAGGTGCCAGCATTTTACTTACCCGTGAAAATTTTGGCTGTGGTTCGAGTCGCGAGCATGCGCCTTGGTCGTTAGACGACTACGGTTTTAAAGTCGTTATTGCCACCAGCTTTGCCGATATTTTCTACGGTAACTGCATCAATAACAGCTTGCTACCCGTTAAACTACAAAGCGCACAAATCGATGCTTTGTTTGACGCTGTTGCACAAGACTCAAGTTGTCAGGTAGTAGTAGATTTACCCCAGCAAGAAGTGCGCTTTAATGATCAAGTGATCCCTTTTGACATTGCACCTCATCACAAGAATAATCTAATCAAAGGCTTAGATGCCATTGGTCAGACGCTTGAACTTAATGACAAAATTAGTGCGTTCGAAGCTAAACAATCTGCATGGCAGTGTTGATTCATAGCTAAAAAGTAACAAGGTAGCTGCTTGAAAATAGCAGTTACCTTGCCCTCAGGTCATTTATCATACAAATGAAAATCATGTCATTTCCCATTATTCTGCTAACGATAAACGCTTTAATTCATTTAACATATTAATAAACATAGCCTTTTTACAACATTGCGATCTGTTATCGCGCCACTAAAATTGAAAACGTTTACAGCTAAGCGTTCTGGCGCTAATCTATGGTTTATCCGTTACCCCAGCAAGAGAGAACTCTTTGGCTAAGTTAGGCATAAAAGATATTGCGGCCATCTCTGGTGTTTCCCCCGCAACGGTATCACGCACCTTGCGTAATCCAGATATCGTCAGTGAAGAAACCCGCAAAAAAGTGATGAAAGCAGTGGAAGAAGGGGGATATACCCCAAGTCGATTCGGCGCCAACTTACGCACCCAAAAGAGTGGCAATATTATTGTGGTGATGCCGGATATTACCAATCAGGTAAACGCAGGCATTATACGTGCTATTGAACGAGAAGCACAAAAGGCTGGCTACTCAATTCTGCTTGGCGATACCCAAGGCTTAATTGAGCGCGAAAAGCATTACGCGGGAATGGCGCAATCAGGCCAAGCTGACGGCGTACTATTATTCACCTTTCACATGCCTTTTAAACTCACCCAAAATCAGCCGGTGTTGAAACAATTACCCCCCATGGTCAACTCTTGCGAATCGATCCCCGTTGAAGGGATCAGCAAGGTAATGATCGACAATGTGTCGGGTGCGCGCACGGCTGTGGAACACCTACTTAGTTTAGGCCATAAACGTATTGCTGCGGTTATGGGGCCAACGGATACGCCCAGTACGGTAGAACGATTCGATGGCTATAAAAGCGCACTAAAAAATGCAGGTATCCAAATAGATGAACAATTAATTATCCGCGGGGATTATGGATTAGATTCAGGTATGGGCGCCATGGAGCAACTCCTAAAACTACGCATGCGGCCCACTGCGGTATTTTGTTTTAGTGACGACATGGCCATCGGCGCAATGAGCGTGCTGCAAGAAAACGGTTTCCGCATTCCGCAAGATATTTCGATTATGGGTTTTGACGATATCCGCTATGCCAGATTAATGACCCCTGCCCTAACGACCATTCATCAGCCGTTAGAAGAAATAGGCAAGGCATGTATCGAATTGTTACTTGAACAACTCGATGGTAAGTCAGAGCCAGGTCGTTATATTGAACTACCGTTTAAACTAATGGTTCGTCAAAGCACAGGACCCGTCCCTACTGATCGTTAATAGGATTTTTATCATCCTTAAAATCCATTACACTATGGGAAATACCTTTAGTGAGTGATGTATGAAAAAAATATTAGCTATTCTTGGTAGCGCGCTACTCTTAACTGCCTGTGACTCGAATGAAGTCGGTGATGTAAGCTTAGGTTTATTCACCACCAAAGATATCAAACTGAATATTCTGCAGGACCCACTTATCAGTGGTGTAACCTGCCATGTGGCAAGTATTGAAGCGAACCTAAGCTTTTCTGACCCTTCTGACAGCTCGATTTCCTGTCGTCAAACAGGAGAAATCACCCCAGAGATGATTGCCAAAATAGATAAGTCAGCATCGGGCGATGTGGTATTTAAAAAGTCCAAAAGTGTTTTTTTCAAAACCATGAAGATACGTCGTATTTTTGACCCTAGCAGTCAAACACTGATGTACGTGTCGTACTCCACCAAAGAAACCTCTGGCAGCTTTAAACATAGCCTGTCAACCGTGCCGTTGTGGGGCACAAAAGCCTTTAACAGCTATACAGGTTCGTAGCTTAAATCGCTATAGCAAAAAACGCTCCCTAAATGCAATTAAGCCTAAAGGGAGCGAATGAGGAAACTATCTTTTAAGAATTTATTACGCTCAGAAAGTATGTATGCATCCGAGCGTTTTTCTAGTACACCATGTTGTCATTAACCGTTTATAATGGTCGCAATGACATGATGCTCGCCGTTAAATAGGCTGTAATCAATCACGTTACCGGCTATCTGTGTACCGTCAATCTCCAATTTTATTTTGCCTGAGCTTATTCTGTCTGGGTTGCGTACCTCTATGCTGTAGTGAGCATTTCGAAACCGGCGAGACACTGCGAAGCTAGGCCAGTCTGCTGGAATACATGGCGTGATAGTTAAGCCCTTATAATCAGGCTTAATACCCAAAATGTACTGCGTTGCCGCATAAAAACACCAAGCAGCAGTCCCTGTTAACCATGAATTTTTCGCTTGACCTGGGGTGGCTGCATCGTTACCAGCAATCATTTGACTGTAAACATAAGGCTCAGTTTTATGCAGTTTTTGCACGTCTTGTAGGTAAGCCGGAGAAATGCTGGCAAAATACTCAAAGGCCTTATCGCCTCGCCCAAGCATCGCTTCAGACACCATGATCCACGGGTTGTTATGACAGAAAATCCCCGCATTCTCTTTATATCCAGGAGGATAAGAAGAAATTTCACCCAGATATTTATCGTAGCCACTAAATGCCGGTTGATTGAGCATAATACCGTGTGGCGTTGCTAAATGCTTTTCAACAGAATCAAGTGCCTGGCGAGCTTTTCCATCTTTCATGCCGATACCTGCCATTACGCAGAAACCTTGTGATTCGATAAAAATTTTGCCTTCTTGGTTCTCGTGACTGCCTACCTTTTTACCCCTAGCATCATAGGCACGCAAGAACCACTCACCGTCCCAGCCGTGTTTGAGCACTGCATCTCGCATAGTATCAACGTGCCGCTGAGCATACTTGGCTAATTCAACTTGACCAATTTGTTCACATAACTGCACAAAGTCTTGGCCGTAAAGCACAAATTGCCCAGCAATCATTAGGGATTCAGCTACATCTGATTGACCACGCTGAGTAGTTTGATAGGACTCATTAGGATCTTCTGAAAAGCAGTTTAGATTTAAACAGTCATTCCAATCCGCACGTCCAATCAATGGCAAGCCATGGGGACCTATATTATTAACAACATGATCAAACGCTCGGCGTAAGTGCTCGAAATGATCAGGATCTCCTTCGTTATCACCATCAAAACCCACTTTTTCAGTCAATATTGAAAAATCGCCAGTTTCTTTAATGTAATTCACTGTGGATAACACCATCCACATGGGATCGTCATTAAAATTACCACCGATGTTGGCATTACCTTTTTTTGTCAAAGGTTGATATTGATGGTATGCGGAGCCGTCAGCTTTTTGGGTGGCACTCAAATCTAAGATACGTTCTTTAACTTTCTCGGGCACCATATGGGCGAAACCTATGGTGTCTTGATTAGAATCTCTAAAGCCCATACCACGTCCAATACCCGATTCAAAAAAGGATGCACTGCGAGATAAATTAAACGTCACCATGTTTTGGTATTGATTCCAGATATTCAGCGAACGATTTAACTTTTTGTCTGGACTGTTTAACTGAAATCTACCGAGTAATTTATCCCAATGCGTAGCGAGGGCATTAAGTGCCTGTTGAACACTGTGCGCACTTTCGTAGCGGCTAATCATTTCTTTAGCAGACGCCTTATTTATCACACCTGGAGATTGCCACTTTTGCGCTTTGTTCACTTCGCAGTAACCGAGCACAAATACCAATGTACGCTCTTCGCCAGGAGCTAGTTCTACTTCTAAATGATGAGACGCAATCGGTGACCAGCCATGAGCATGAGAGTTGCTCGCTTTGCCGGTTTCAACGCACAAAGGATTGTCTACACCACGATATGGTCCTAGGAAGCTTTCTCTATCTGTATCAAACCCACTAATAGGTTGGTTAACCGAATAAAAAGCATAATGGTCGCGACGCTCTCGGTATTCGGTCTTGTGATAAATCACGCTACCTTCAACTTCTACTTCACCGGTTGATAAGTTACGTTGAAAGTTAGCGCCGTCATCTTCTGCGTTCCACAGACACCATTCAATGTATGAAAATAGACTAATTTTTCTATGTCGAGCACCGCAGTTTTTAAGGGTTAATCGGTGCACTTCCGCTTTTTCCCCTAACGGTACAAAACAAGTAAGTTCGGAGTCTATATCTAGATTTCTGACTAAAAATCGACTGTAGCCCATACCATGACGACACTCGTAACTTTCGGGTTGGTTATCAACTGGACGTCCCGAAACAGACCATACTTCGTCATCGCATTTTAAATAGAAATAACGACCCGATGTGTCAACTGGTACGCTGTTGTAACGATAACGGGTTAAGCGGCGAAACTTAGGATCTTGATAAAAGCTGTAGCCCCCAGCCGTGTTCGATATCAATCCATAGAACCCATCATTACCAAGGTAATTAATCCAAGGTGTTGGTGTAAATGGCGTCGATATTACGTATTCTTTTTGTTTATCATCAAAATAGCCAAATGAATTGTCTTTGGCGTCAGTGAATGGCTTGGTCATGGGTAAATATCTCTCTTGGTGAATTACGCTGCACTGAGGCAAAAGCGCTATTGATGATGTGTGGATAAAGCATTACGGCGCTCAACAAGCTGCGCATTGATTTGACGCTGGTTTTTATCGCTAAGGGGGTAAAACAACATTAGCAATGCCCCCGCAACACCAAAGGCGGCAGGGATAAAGCTCATAAGCTGTTGCATGCCTGGCAATGATGCGGCAATAGTGGTTGCGTCCATACCGTTGTAGCCATAACCCGCCAGTACCACCAGCACTAAAGCGCCCGCGAAGCCGTTACCGGTTTTCTGCACAAACGTGCCGGCTGAGTAAACCAGACCGGTCGCTCGACGACCATTACGCCACTCAGAATAGTCAGCGGCGTCTCCAAGCATGCTAAAGAACAAGGTAGGCATCATCGCAGCAAAAAATTCGGCGGCACAACCAAGAACAAAGATGTAGGTAATATTTTCACCGGGTAGCCAATAAAAGCCACTCGTTAATGCGCTACTGCACAGCAAGGCAGCAATAAATAAATTGCGGCGACCTAATTTGTTAGCCAAGTAACTGGTGCACAACGCGCCCAAAATTGACACCACCAGCAATGCTATAAAATATTGCCCTGTTAGCAGTTCATCGCCGACAAAGTACTTAAAATAATAGGCAATAACGCTGTACTTGATACCGTTGAACATCATGGTCAAAAAGCCCATGCCGAGTAAGATAAGCCAAGGTTTGTTGGTCAATAAATCGAGCATATCTTGCTGTGTTCCGGAAACATCTCCCCGAGGACGATTCAGCATGCGGCGCACCAGCCAAGTAGCAGTGGCAAAAACCAACACGAAAATTACGCCCGTCAATAGATTGCGGTAATAGAAGAACAGCGACATGGATAGCAGAGGAATAAGCACAAAGGGAGATTGCTTAGTCAAGTCCCACAACTCGCTACGCAAGCTGCTTCTAGCATGCTCGACTGGCGCAACCCTCTCTTTGGTAGTCGCTACCGAAGTGACCATCAGCGCCATCAATAATCCTGCGAAAACATACATAGTGTACTGGTACCCCTGTACGTCATCTCCATCACCTAGTAAAGCGACTAAGCTAGGTAAAAAGCCCATAACGAACAAGCCGCCTAAAAAGGCCCCAGCAAAACGAAAGCCAGATAAACTGGTGCGTTCTCTATCATCTTCGGTCATCACGCCCATCAGCGCCGAATAAGGCACGTTATTAACTGTGTATGCCAGTGTTAAGCCTATATAGGTTAGGTAAGCGTAAACTAACTTGCCACTGTCACTGAGATTGGGCGTGGTAAAACACAGCACCATAAAAGCACACAAAAAAGGTGTCGACCAAAATATCCATGGCCGAAATTTACCCCATGATGTATGGGTACGATCGGCAATCATGCCCATAATAATATCTGTTACACCGTCAGATAGACGTACCACTAAAAATAAGATAGCGGCTGCTGAAGCAGTTAAACCAAAAGTATCCGTGTAAAAAACCGCTAAGTAGGCAAGTGCGCCTCGCCAAACTAAATTGGCAGCCGCATCCCCCATGGCATAACCAATCTTTTCGTAAAGGGGTAATTTGATCATGAAAATACTTTCCTAACAAACATGTTCTGGATGCGTTGGCGCATTGTTATGATTCCTATATCCAATGCCTTTTTGGGGCGTTTGCGTCAGCACATATTATGGATAAAGCCTGAAAGGAATTGCCATTTCCGTGCATTGTTAACCTAACGTTAATTGCAAATGAAAACGTTTTCAAGCTTTTTTGTGTGTTTTTCTCAATGAGCGTACAAAACAAAATTTAGCGAACCCTTTTGCTTCTTGCTATAGGCAATAAAGCGAAGGTGCCCATAGGAGGAGTAAGTCCTAGGCACCTGACATAAAAAAGAATAAGAAGAGGTTTATCGAGAATGTTGCGATAAATAAAGGGAGAGTATTAACCTAAATTTTTTGAAAACCGTAACGTTGAACATGAGAAAGCAAATCTCGATTGCTTTTCAAGCCGCTCATTAATTTACGCAGTTGTTGTTGGTTTTCTTGTAAATCTTTCATCGCACTTTGCGGTTGGTCGAATACCCGTGAAGATACGTCGTTTACCGTATCAAATCCCATGCCATACAACACATACTGATAACTAGCAGAAGGGAACATAATTTCGTTTTGTACAAAGTCACTGCGACTCGGAGGCTGGAAACGCCATTGTATGAGTAAAGCACGTAACCGTGATGAAATTGATTCAGGTGCGCGCATCTGCTGCCAGTAAGGCTCACTGCGTTCACTCAATACGTAATGCAACTTTAAAAATTCAACAATATTTTCCCAGTGCAACAAGAAGCGCCGATTAAAATTATCGCTCGTGACCTGCATATGCTCCCTAGTAACGGGCATATTTTCGGCAATAGCCGTAGCCGACAACTCAACAAGTGCTAACGCCGAGGCTTCTAAGGGCTCTAAAAAACCAGCGGATAGACCTACAGCGGCACAGTTTTTATGCCAGAAATGTGCTCTATGCCCTGGCTCAAAAGAAATTTTACGCGCCTGTAACTTAGCAGCTTGCTCGTCACCTATCGACTGAGCCACATATGACTTCAGTGTGCGCTCAGCTTGCTCATCATCAATATGAGCGCTGGAGTAGGTATACCCTACACCTCTGCGATCCTGAAGGCCTATGTCCCAAACCCAACCGGCTTCTTGTGCAGTCGAAACAGTTGCTGATTCAATGGGCGTATCAGATTTGATGTAAGGCACATGTAACGCCATAGCACTGTCATTGAACAAGACAGATTTTTTGTCAATAAAAGGCACATTAAAGTGTTGGCCTAGCAATAAAGAACGTGCGCCGGTGCAATCAATAAATAGATCACCTGTAAGCTCACCGTAATCACGAACCATCAACGATTTGATATCGCCATTATCATGACTAAGCACGCCTTCAACATGGTCTTGTATGTGCGTGATCCCCAATTTTGCGGTGCAGTGTTGCTGTAACAACTGACCAAATTTACCTGCATCTAGATGATAACCGTAGTTGAGCACACCCGCGTATTCAGGGGTAGCGTTTTGCTTAGGTGCAAGTCCAGCTTGGCACACTTGGCTTTGGGCACTGACGACATCGGCAAAGGAGTGCTCAGCACCATAGGTCTTCCATGTGCTGTATTGATTTGCATGACCATAACCGTTAGGCACCACAAAAGGGTGATAATAGAAGTCTTTTTCAGCGCCGTCTTTCCAGCCGACAAATTTTGAACCTTGTTTAAAAGAAGCGCCGCAGTGACGGATGAATTCAGTCTCACTTATCCCTATGCGTTGCAATGAATTACGCATCGAAGGCCAAGTCCCCTCACCTACCCCAACAATATTAACGTCTGGGGATTCAATTAATGTTACTTGAAGTTGACTGTCACTAGAGCCGCATTGATGTTCAGCGGCTATAATACCGGCGGTTAGCCAACCCGCACTGCCGCCGCCGACCACGACAATTTGTTTAATACTGCGGTTATTCATTTATTACTACCAATCTAAAACGTAAAGTGCCCAGTGTTGCCCAATAAGCGAGCATCGAATAAACAAATACTATCGTATTTGATAGGATTTAATCCAAAATATTCATCTCATGTATTTCATTCTCTTATTATCCTGCCTGGTTAATTTGCAGCGCAATAACGTTGAAGAAACTGTTGGTGACTCGGTAAGCTGCTAACACGCTGCTCAATTGCTTTGCGCATGCCTGCCAGAAAACGCTGAAGTTCATCGTCATTCATCTCATTCACGATACGATGATACTGCTTCGGCTCTAAACCTTGCCCCAGCATGACTTGGGTCCATGAATCCACTCGGAAGAGATCGCCATCATCCAGAAACACACGACCCGTTTCCTTAAATAGATGAATTTTATGAGCTAAGGATGCAGGCACATCCATGTTCTGACAATGACGCCAAAATGGTGAGTCTTCTCGCTGAGTCACTTTGTAATGTAATATGATGAAGTCACGAATGCTATGTAACTCACTCGTTAGCTTTTCATTGTACTCATCAATGGCAGATTGGTGTATCCCATCAAATGGGAATAAACGCATCAAGCGCACTATACCCGTCATAATCAGATGAATACTGGTGGATTCTAATGGCTCTACAAAGCCACTTGCCAAACCTAAGGCAACGCAGTTTTTATTCCATCCTTTACGCCTGCGACCGGTTTTAAACTTAATGACTCTAGGCTCATTGATTGGACTACCATCTAAATTCGCCAGCAGTGCTTCTTTCGCTTCTTCATCACTCACGTAACGGCTACAAAAGACCATGCCATTACCGACTCGATTTTGCAGCGGTATCCGCCATTGCCAGCCAAAATCATGAGCTGTAGAGCGGGTATAAGGCAGTGGATCGGAATTAGCTTGTGTTTGCACTGCAATAGCGCTATCGCAAGGTAACCAGTGAGACCAGTCTTCGTAACCGGTATGCAGTGCCTCTTCAATTAACAGTCCCTTAAAGCCGGTACAATCAATGAAGAAGTCTCCGTCAATTACTTGGCCTGACTCCAGGGTCAACGAGGAGATAAAGCCATTATGGGTATGTTTACTAACAGACTGAATTTTACCTTCAATGCGCGTAACTGATTCACCACAAAAATCACGTAGAAACTTCGCATAAAGGGTCGCATCTAAGTGATACGCAAAATTCATTGGCGCGTTAGCGGAAAACGCGAACTTACCCTGCTTTGATGCTTGCAACTCATAGCAGTAATCTCCGAAAGGTGCGTTGATTCCGAGTTCTTTGCCCCGTAGCCAGAAATGATGAAATTCTCCGGCCCAACATTCTTTTCCCGTTACACCAAATGAATGCATGTAAGTATCGTCTTTTTGCCCCCAATTATTAAACTCGATCCCCAACTTAAATGTGCTATTGGTGGCACGCATAAAGGCTTTCTCATCAATATTGAGTAACTTATGCAGTGTACGGATGGGCGGAATAGTTGCTTCCCCTACACCAACGGTGCCAATATCGTCAGATTCCACTAATGTAATATCGAGTGTTTTTCCCAGTAATTTGGATAAGGAAGCCGCGGCTATCCAACCAGCTGTCCCTCCGCCTGCGATCACCACCTTCTGAACTTTTTCGCTATTCAAGACCGACCTCTACCTTCGTGTAATTGTGTAGTGCATTTGTTTTAATATAACTAAAAAACAAGCCGCGATAAATCGCGGCTTATGAAATGCCGATTAACTCGGCTTACCTACAGGCACACACACTCATTAAATCTCTAGAATGTATAACGAGCCCCGAGCGCGTAACGTGCGCCCAGTTGCTCTAAGTTCCACAATTGAGCTGATGTTCGACCGTGACGGCGACTGTTCTCTTCGGTAATGTTAATCCCTTCTAAAAATACCGATAAGTCGTCATTCACTTGGTACGACACGTTAAAATCAATTTGCGAATAAGACTCAGTAAAACCCGGTTCATTCACGTATTGACTGGTAGTATCAAGGAACTTGTCACGCCAGTTATAAGCGATACGCCCTTGCCAACCATCTTTCTCATACATAGCCACAAGGTTGGCAGTATCACTTAACCCCACTAGCGCAAATTGAGTTACTGATGGATTAGCGGTTGTGTCATAACCAACATCACCATTAACTGTCGTGTAGTTAGCTTGAATACCAAAGCCGGTATCACCAAAGAAATGCTGCGCAGCAAGTTCGAAGCCATATATATTCGCGCTTTTATTATTGACCGGTTTTGAGTTTATAAACGTCAAATATGGGTCATCCTCGTTAGGCAATACATCATATTGAGCTTCAAATTGTTCTATGGTTAGTGAATCGTACGCAATGTTGTTTTCCATGGCAGCAACCATGTTAAACAGATTGGTATCAGTTAATGGTTGGCCAATTCGCTCAAGCTCTGCTGCTGCCGCCTCTGCACGCGGACCAGCTGTCGCATCACGTAAACCAAATATGTTTTCTTCTACTTGCTCATTACCAATAAAATTTTTCACGCGTTTATCGTAAAACCCGATAGACACATAACTGGTATCTTCAAAGTAATACTCAACCGACAAATCGAGGTTGTCTGACTCTAACGGCACAAGTGACGGGTTGCCAGAACTCGCGGTGGCTGTTGCCCCCTGAGTAATGAGGGTTGGTCCACTTGGCGTGCCAACAGAAGCGGCGGCGCTCAAATTATTATATGTCGGGCGTGCAATGGTTTTGCTGTAAGACAAACGCGCTTTCACACCATCTATAACTTCGATGTCGAAATCGATACTCGGCAGAACATGGTCATAGTCAGAGTCAACTGCCACATCTTGGCTTTCAGAGCCAAAGCGCACGTTGAAGTCATTGTTTCCCTCCCATGCTATTGCACTTGGTAAACTAATATTAGCAACGGATTTTGAATCTGTACTCTCGTAGCGTACGCCGGCCAAAATATTATATGGACGACCACCTAGTTCGCCGTCTAATTCGAACTCCACATAGGCAGCAAATATATCTTCTTCAATAGTACGATTAGTTGCGTAAGGATTATCCGCTTCGAAGGCAAAGCCGTATTCTTGGGCCGCAAAAGCGCCAAGTTGCGCCACGCTACCTGTAAACCCTTGGCTAAAGATACCGTTAGTGTTGTAGTCTTCAAATTCATCTGCAAAACTAAATGGCGTTAAATAATCTGCTGGTAACTCACCAGGGTTTTCGATCCCCCAGTTCCCCATGGTACGGCGGGTCAACGCTTGTAATGAAGTACTCTCCATTGAGCGTGATTCAACACCAAAGTTAATACCGCCGTCATCAAATGCGTATTCACCGTCTAAACGGAACTGAGTAATATCTGTGCGCTGCGAATTAAAGTTCATATCAAGAATAGCGGTACCCACATCGTCTTGGTCAAGCACCCCATTGCCATTTAGGTTATCACGCGAAACATCATCAAAATCCACGGTCATAATAGGGAACTCACCTGAGAAATCAGCTCCTTGACCACGATTCACGTTAGCGCCTAAACCTAGATTGGCCCACGTACCGTAAGGCGCATCAGGACGACCTTCAGCCGATGAATCATGCACATCGAAGAACAAGGCTAATCTATCATTCACATGGTATTCAACATTGAAACCAATGGATTTATTTTCATTAATTTGGTTTAGTTCTTGCATTGCTAAACCTAGATCTCGTGGCAATAAATCACGACGTTCTTGTTCAATAAGTACCGGTGTTTTAACGATACCATCATCAAATGTTAGTTCAGAAAAATAACCGTCATCCATCCAAATTGATTGCTCAGCGCGCGCTTCAAATAAATCTTGCTTAGAGTAGGTATAATCTAAAGTTGCGGTTAAATCTTCACTGGGTGCGTACTGAAAAGTCAGCTGTGCATTGGTCCGTTTACGCTCGCGATCAGCGATGGAGTAACGTAAATCTGCAGGAATAGCGAATAGCTGCCCATCAGCAGGGCCGTTATTTATCACGACCGCAGGACCGTTAAAACCTGGTAAGCTTGGATCCGTCTGATTAGGCGTTTGAGGGATCGTGCCCTCATAAGGGTTAACGCGCCATTCATTAACAAATGCCCCCACTGCAGAGCTATCTCGCTCCTGCACACTGGCCGACAATGACACACCAAAAATACCGTCGTCATCAACAAAGTTAAAGAAGCCTGACACTTCTGGTGTCACGTCATCACCCACTCGATTTGTGGTGTCCATTAATGCTTTAGCACCCACTGAGCCGGTAAAGCCACTTTCTACAGCCTCAAGAGGCCGAGCGGTTTTAATATTAACTGTTGCACCAATACCGCCGGTAGCGATGCTTGCGCGACCTGTTTTATAAACTTCAACGCCGCGCACACTCTCAGAGGCTAGGTTTGCGAAATCAAATGCCCGCGAATTAGGCGTGCCACCGCCACCAGGTATAGCTGCTCCGGGCATAGCACGGCCGTTTAGCGTAACCATGTTAAAATCAGGGCCGAAGCCTCGAGCTGTGATCTGGCTCCCTTCGCCGTTACTCCGACTAATAGAAATACCGGTAATACGCTGCAAGGATTCCGCTAGGTTAGTATCTGGGAACTTACCGATATCTTCAGCTGAGATAGCATCTACTACCCCTGCCGAATCACGTTTAATACCCATAGATTCTTGAATACTAGAGCGCATTCCACGCACTTGGATCACTTCCAGATCACTGGCCGTTTCTTGTGCAACAGCGACTACCGGTGCAAGCACCGCGCTGCCTAGCAGTATCGAAATACTTTTGGTTAGCAGCGATTTATTAAACTTCGCGTATGTGTTCATAATTGTGTGTCCTTTGTGTTTCTATTAGTAGAGTTACTTGAAAACGATCCAAGCTAGGGGGAAGTACCTATTTCAAATTGCCCCCACTTATTCACCATGCTTAAGAAACGCGTCACTAAAATGCATTGTACTGCTAGGTACTTCGCTGCAATGCGTATTGCATGGCATTTTTCGGTATGCGCTTCATCCATTACGCTAAAAAAACCACGCAATGTAAACGTTTTCATCATGCTAGGGTTATTTTAACATTTCGTCAACATTTTACTGTTCAATAGTTTTGAAATTTAGACTTACGCCAGCAGGATAGTCAAATGTTATAAATACATTAATGCAATTTAGTGATATGGGGTATTAAAAAATCGGTCATAACTATGACAAATTCGGCGTTAAATTTAACGACACCTCATTACAATCCCATAAATAGAGGGGTTTAGTGGATAATTAAAAATCAAAGAAATCTATTTTTTATAATGTGCGAATATATAAATGTTAAAAATAAACTTTCAAATAACACTTAAAGTCATTGAATTATCTACAAACTGTCACACTCAATTTAGTCACCTTTATTAACAACTCTTAATTTCATTAAAGTATTGCGGTTAAATTATCTACCTTTAAAATTAAGCATTAAATTCTCTCGGAATAAAAAGCCTGAAAACGGAAACATATCTGTGTTTAGCCGCTGCTAATATTTCATCATGGGCGTTACAGAAAGACTTTCAAGAAGAGTGGAGTTCGTCGATGTCTAGGTATTTTTAGTCAATCAAAGGTGAAAGTAACAGAGCTGTTTCAGCTACTGTCACTCTTAGAAGATAACGAGTAGTTCATTATTCCGATACTAAACGTTTGGCTCATCAAGTATAAGGCGAGGCTCTAAAACTTTATCACCACAATGTGAAATAAAGAACAATTGCAAATCAGCTATTAATAGCTAAACGCAGGCCCCATTAGCTTCATATGAGGGGGTAAACGCCGATGCCCTTGTCCATATGTAAGCCCTTGTAAAATCGCTATATTTTTGGAAACTGATGGATAAAGTGTTCCTGAGAAACGGCTAGCAACCTAAATTCCCCCCACACATCTAGGCTCGTCATTTCTGTGCGAAATAACAATGAGATAATTATTTGCATAGCCCGCCTAGATAAAACAGATAGAAAGCGTTTTCACTTTATTCGGTTAATTTACGTAGTATTGCTAATTGGTGTTATTGGAGATCGATTAACTGCATAAATTTTTGGTCTATGGCACCTTTGCGGCCATCTTTAGATAGGGTGTTAAATGCGTGATTGAATTTTTCAATCCAAGCGTGGGCATCAGGGTAAGATTTAGAAATAATAAAATGCAAATCGACTTTTTCTAGGTCTGTAGGTAGCACGCGTAACTCGCTATCATTCAACCGATTATTACTTACCTCATTTAACGATACATAACTGTTGGTTAGCCCTGCATCGCTCCACCCCCGTTGTACGTGGCCAATACATGCTGCGCCATCAAGTACCCGATTTATCTTTAAATTTAGTTTTTCAATGACACCATCATCGACAAAATCGTCGCTATACCCAAAAGGAAGACATAAACGCTTATTTTTTAACTGCTGAACATCAGTGATATTGGAAGTCTTAGCTACATAGAAACGCACAGAAATATAATTAATCGCAGTGGAAAAGAAAAATTTCTCTGCTCTTTGCGCAGAATAAACATAGGGAAATGTTCCTAAAAATCGTTTTTCTTCGGTCCACATCTGACCGCGCCCCCAAGGTAAAGTATGAATATCAACCTTATGACCCATTTCTAAAAATGTGCCTGTAACCAAAGCTTGTGACCATCCCCCCTGAGGCAATCGTTGAGAGACATAAGGATAATAACCTTTTCCCGTTGCCAATCTGATCCGTTCACTGGTCGAATTTACAAGCGCGGGAGAAGTACCAGAGACACTCGCCACAAAAGTACGGTTTTCTAGTGGCTCGCTCTGCTGGCTGGCCTTTGACGTACTCTGAATTTTTAATTCACTTGCGTGGCTGATAAAACTTAGCCACATGCAAGACACTGATATCAATATAGCAGTGATGCAGTGCAGTTCCTTGGCTAACATGTCTGTTATGTGTCCATAATCGCGATAATCGGTGTTCAGTAATCGCATTATGCACATTAAACCGTTTATTTCTAGCCAATGACGTGTTTAACCAGGTGGTCTGCGGTGTTGACTGTTTACCACTCGCTAAGAGCTGACATACTAAATGTTTGCCCTTGGAAATTCAGGATGACGTTTTGCTGCTCTATGTGTTCGATACGCACCTTATTGTCGATCATATCTCCTTCGTGAAGTCGTCTGTTGTTAACCTCGACCCAGCGGTCTTGTTCAGAGGACGAATACATATGCATTGAAAATATCATAGGAGGTAAACGAGTGAGCACCCAAGCTGGCAACTGATCAATACGGGGAGTGTCTTCGCTTTTCGTTTGAGTTGTTTCAAACGGTTTATTCGGTTCATTGTCTATTTCGGTAATGGCTTTTTCAAATCGTTTTAGTAAATCTGCTGAGATTCTAGAACTCGATTCATCCGTCCCATTATTCCAGTTACTCGCACTATTAACCGTGTTTACCATTTCACCTTGTGATTCGTTACGATCTGTTTTGGCTGCGCGCTCTGATTGTGCTTGCTTGGGCTGAGTAGCATTTGGCGAGGTATTGACCGTTTCAGTTTTCGAAATTGGAAGCGTTTCAGGACTGACGACATCTTTTGCCCCTTCACTAGTTTGGGTAACAACAAGCTTAGTGCCCGCAGGATTTGAATTGGCCGCTTGCGGCGCTAAATCAATATGTTCGTTATCATTGATTTGTATCGTTTCCCCTGTCATATCAAGCTTTACCAGCCACGTTGGCGCAACTGACGCACCCCACCCCAATGCAAAACCGATGCAAATAACCAGAAAACCTTGCATTAACGGCTTCGCATAGTAATGCCACCGTGACGGCAATGCTTGCACTGATGGCAGAAATAAGCTGCGATTGAACTGATCAGACACAGCCGCATTTGCGCCATGCTCACTTAAACGCTCACTTTCTAATAGCTTTTGCGTCTGTGACTTTTGTACTTTTGGTTTATCTATTTCGACGGTTTGTGCTGGGTCAATCTCCACTTGTTGAACCCCCATCTCACCGAGCCCAATGACCATTTCCATACTGGTTACTAGGCCTGACTTACGTATTTTTATCGGGCCATTCTGTTGGGTAATTTTAACAATCACCATGCCAGGCAATAACGCGTCTATGTTTACGATATTATCCAAACCATCTGCCTCCGAAAAAACCTACACCCAAGGCGACGACAAACAAGAGCGCTAATATTAAGCGTCGTTGCTTCCCCCTGCGCTGCGCGACCACATCAGCGCCTAAAATCTGCTCAGCTGCGGCATAAAAAATATGGGTGTGTACCACGGGGGATTGCTTAGTAAACGTCAAGGTTAGCGCGCGATCGCACAATAAATTAATAACTCTGGGTATACCTCCCGTCACTTGATACACCGCACCTAACGCGCCGGGGCTAAAAATACTACTGTCGCCATTTGCCACGCTCAAGCGATGACTAATATAGGCTTTCACTTCGCCTGAGGTGAGCGGTAACAGATGATAACGAGCCGTGATCCGCTGAGCCAACTGACGCAATTCATTGCGTTTAAGTAGCAGTTGTAATTCAGGCTGGCCTATCAACACCACCTTCAACAACTTTTCTCGATTTGTTTCGAGATTTGTTAGTAAACGCAATTGCTCAAGCACTTCAGGTAACAGATGCTGAGCCTCATCTACAATCAAAATCGTATTTAAGCCGCTGTTATGATTGGTCGCTAATTTATTAAGGATCAAATCAGTAAAATATTTAAGACTCGCCCTCTCATAAAGGTATTCGATTCCTAGTTCATCGCAAATGGTGGCAAGTAGCTCTATGGCCGATAATGTCGGATTAAGTACCATGGCTACTTGCGTATTATCAGGTAGTTGCTGCATTAATTTCCGCGATACAGTGGTTTTACCCGTACCCACTTCCCCAGTTAGCATCACAAAACCGCCGCTTTCACGCAAACCAAACGTTAAGTGCGCTAAGGCTTCTTTATGTCTGGGGCTCATGTATAGGTACGCGGGATTGGGCGCGATGGAAAACGGATTATCTGAGAGTCCGAAATAATTGAGATACATAACAACGATTCTAATGGCAGTTTGAGGATAAGCGGAAGATAAACTAACCACTTCATCTAAACTTGTCAAAGATATACCCGAGTTTAGTGAAACAGCCTATGTCTAGACCTCTTCGAACGACAAGTTGATAATTTTTCAGGACGTTGATTCGAAGGATAACGCACGTTGTCAATCAGCGAAGATTTTTGCTATCTGTGGAAATCAGGCATAATAAGGTGATTTTATTATTTAAGGTATGTATGCAGGTATATTTAGTCGGTGGGGCGGTGCGCGATAAACTCCTTAATCGCCAGATAAAAGATAAAGACTGGGTTGTTGTGGGTGCGAGCGTAGCGGACATGCTTGCTAAGGGTTACCAGCAGGTAGGTAAAGATTTCCCGGTATTTCTGCACCCAACCACCCAACAAGAATATGCCTTGGCTCGCACTGAACGCAAAGTAGGTCAAGGTTATGCGGGTTTTGAATGCGATACATCGCCCAATGTCACCCTTGAGCAAGACTTAATGCGCCGGGATCTTACGGTGAATGCCATGGCTATGGATGACGCTGGAAATATCATCGACCCATTTGATGGTCAAGGCGATCTTAATAAGCGTATTTTACGCCATGTATCGAACGCTTTTGTTGAAGATCCCCTGCGCGTTTTACGCGTCGCTCGCTTCGCTGCACGCTATGCAAGTTACGGATTTACCATTGCCGATGAAACCAAAGTACTCATGCGCGAGATTAGCCAATCGGGTGAACTTGCGAATTTAAGCGCCGAACGTGTGTGGGTCGAAACGGCTAAAAGCCTGCTTGAAGATACCCCGCAAGTGTATTTTGAGACATTGCGCGAGTGCACTGCGTTAAAGGTATGGTTTGCTGAATTAGATTGTTTATGGGGCATACCAAACCCGGCCAAATGGCATCCAGAAATAGATACCGGTATTCATACCATGATGGTACTTGAGCAATCTGTACGCGTATCGAAGAAACTTAGTGTGCGTTTTGCCGCCTTAGTACACGACTTGGGCAAGGGTTTAACTCCACCAGAAGAATGGCCATCACACCGCGGGCATGAAAAACGTGGCCTCGCGCCCATTAACACCCTTTGTGAGCGGCTAAAAGTACCCAATGACTGTCGTGATTTAGCGTTATTAATGAGTGAATTTCATAGTCATGTGCATCACGCGTTTAAGCTCAAAGCCGCCACGATTAATGATTTTTTAGACAAATGTGACGTGTGGCGAAAACCTGAGCGCTTTGCTGATTTATTGTTGGCCTGCACTGCGGATGCGAAAGGGCGAACCGGCTTTGAAGAGCGCCCCTACCCCAACGCAGATTATATTTGGCAAGCCTATTTGCTCGCCAAAGAGGTCAACGTACAAGAAATAGTGCAAGCAGGTTACAAAGGCGTGGAAATAAAACAGCAACTCAGTCAAAAACGCATTCATGCTATTGCCGCAAACGTGGCATAATACTCGTCCGCTTTTGTAGCAACCAGACCATAGTCCAGCTACGCAAATACATATCCAACATCGAGATACTTTATGAAAAAACACCAAGAACACATTGTGTGCATTAAATCTGAGACTGTAAAAAACCGCGAACATGGATTTGTTGAGTACGAACTAAATAGCGCTGATCTGATGCTTGGACAGCGAGCATCTCTTGAGAAAGATGATACCTTCCGCCAACTTTTACCTATTTCTGTATTCACTCACAAAGGGAAAGTTTGGGCATATGAACGTACTAATAAAGGCGGTGAGAACCGATTACATAACAAAATAGCTGTAGCTGTAGGGGGACATTGGGATCTAGATGACCTTGTCATAAAAGGTAGTATCATTAATTTACATGAGTCTCTAAAGCAAACAATGCAAAGGGAACTTAAGGAAGAAGTAAATCTGACATCGAATATTATAAAAACGATGGAACTCGAAAAAAAGATTTGTGCAGATGATACCGAAGTTGATAGACATCATATCGCTGTAGTTTATGTTCATGAACTTGACGGCGAAGGTGTAAATTCATCGGAAGAGCAATTGAAGACTGTGGGTTTTGTTTCTCCTACTGAGTTACTTTCTGGTAAATATAATATTGAGGCTTGGGCAAGAATTATTTGTGAGATTCTAACAAAAGTAAAAAACAATAACTTCTTGTAGAATTTCACATAACTACCTACACGTTGATATCGACCAACAATAAAGTTTCTAGTTAAAAGTAAAATTCTAACTAGAAACTTCAGTTTTATCGAAAAGTTAATTTGAGCAATTTAAATAGTTTTTTATAAGGCTAAAAGCTACTCATTAGTCGAAAATAAATACATCAGTTAATTAAAAGGAAGTGGCAAAGTTGGGAGCCCGCTCTTCTGATATTTCCCGTTATAAGGTTTACTATTATCAGTGCTACATCTCATTATATAGATTTGAGCGATACTTGCCCCTACTGGTATGACTACATCAAAAGGAGACTGATTCATTAATTCTAAAGTTACTCTCCCAGAAAACCCCGGCTCTATCTGCGCATCAGCGCATTGCGCTGCAACAAATAATCTAGCTAGAGTTCCCTTTGTCTGAACAAAACCAATATATCCCAGTGGCATATTTATGTCTTGGGCACTGCATGCTAAAACACATTCCCCAGAAGCTAATGTAAGATCACCTCCAGTTAATTCTTCCTCTTTATAATATTCGTCTACAGATTGAGCTCCGTATTTAATCGGCTCATTTTTATCAGGGTTCAAGCGAAACACGATACGATTCAAATTCACCTTGATAGAGAACTCATCAAATAAATCGTCACTGCAAATTTGGCTTGCTTGAATCAAGCCCTTCAGATTTTCACCTACAACAACCATTTTCGTCCTATTAATTTCTATTTTAGATTCACTCGCACTGAAGGAATATAGACAAATATTCTCAGTCTGAGAAACTCTGGTTCTAAGGGGAGCGCTGCACTTAAATTTACTACATTTTATTTCAGCATTACGTTAAGTGATGGCAAATGTAAAAAGCACGGTAGTAAGCGATGATGTAATTATCATAGCAATAAGGGTTAGTGTAAATTTCATATCCGACGCAAAGAAACTTCGCACCTGAGTGAATCTCCCTTTCTTTTTTTTATGAAGAAACTCTCTATTATTTTTATAAATTGAAGTCTTTATAGTTTTATCAGTTCTTAAGAATATAGCAGATGCAATTTTCTGCTTCTTTTTCAACGTCCTTTTTGTTCTGGATGTATTAAATATTAATAGGCGCAACTTGCCATCAAACGAAGGCTCTATTTTTCCAGCTCCAATTAAAATACCTTGCTCCAAAAATACAGAACCTGTCTGTAATATAAGTCCATACATATTAAATGGTACTTGAATGTTTTCTTGAACTTCAACTACAATTGAAGTCTGGGGGGGAATTGATATTTCATTATCTTCAATGGCATACATAACAGCTTTATCTTTAGAAATATCCTCGGCCCACACATCTCCTATCGATAGTTCTATAGAAAACTCCTCAATCATAGTAGCATCTGAATAAATCCGACTTGCATCAGACGTTTTATTTAATTCAAAAATCTCATTACAGTCCGTATGTTTTCCTTTAATAGATAATATTCCCACCGAGTTCAATCCTTTTAAGTTCATAATTACACAGAAATTTGTTATTTTGCGAGTTTAACCTGAGCACTTCAAAATAATTATAAAAATTTACATATTTTCAAGAACGTTACTCATCGCACAAGCCTAGCTTTCTCGTGTAGTTAGCTTACCGGAAAATGGGATTCTATTGTAATTAAATGTCTGCATGTATTCCCGAATTCAGATAATAAGTACACCGCTCATGGTTAACTGGCGATAGAGGAACAATTGCTTGTTGGTCTTATTCTTAAGTCGCCAAACAAAAAGAGTATCACCATGAGTTACAAGCAGTTGTTCGAAAGACAAAGATATCAGATAGACGCCTACTTGCGCGAGGGTTTGAGTTATCTGAGAAATAGTAAAACGGTTGTGTGTCAGTCACAGCAAGATCAGCCCGGAAGTTCGGTGCAATCGTTTAAGAGACAGCCATTATTTGCGTGAATTGGCACAAAGTAAAACAAGTCGTTGGCGGTCTCTGGCTGCTAAATATCAAGTATCAGCAGTCACCATTAGGTTTGTTGAGTACGCACTCTCGCAGAAATGGAGTCCCGAGCAGATTGCTGGAGTGGATAAAATCGTTGGCTACTCAGTCAGTCATGAGTGGATTTACGGCTACGTTCAATGAGACAAATCAGTGGGCCACAAGCTGTACAGACAGCTGTGACAAGCTCGCCGTAAGTACCCTAAAGGTGGCCGAGCGAAACGCGTGAGCATTCCAAATCAGGTTGGTATTGAGTGTCGTCCGGACATTGTAGGTGAGAAAGAGCGCTTTGGTGATTAGGAGGTGGATACCGTGTTAGGCAAGCACGGTACCAGCGTCATTGTAAGTTAGGTGGAGCGTACAAGCAAATTGTACTTGTTACGCAAGGTACCCGCTAAAAGCGAAGCTGATTTAGGCCGAGCCATGGTTGGGATGCTATGGCGCTACAGTAGTCATGTGCACACGATAACAGCTGACAATGGCGGAGAATTCCGCGGTCACGAGCAGGTTGCAAAAAAACTAGAAACCGATATCTACTTCGCGAATCCCTGCTCATCGTGGGAGCGAGGATTGAACGAGGATTTTAACGGCCTTTTAAGGCAATACATTAAAATGCATAGATTTAAGTACCTTTACAGGTGAACAGGTTGCTGACGCACAGCAGGGACTTAACCTGAGACCAAGAAAGTGTCTTGGGTACAGACAACCCATAGTTGTCTTCAATGGACTATGCAGCGCAGCTTAATTTATTGAGTGGTACACTCCGGAGTTGAATTCGCGTTGCTCTAAAACTGAAGAATTCAAAAATCATCAAACGCTTTTATAGCACCATTTATATAATGCTGAGTCCGCAGACGTTTAAATAGTAGAATGTTTTATACTCTTTCCTAAATTACTTGTTGTTTGAGTAAGTGAAGTCACCGTAGAGTTGAATAGGTTGGTCTGTTATCATTCCACCTTGCGGAAATATAGGTTATAGGCAATTGGGAAAAGCTTCTAAAGACACCTATTGATTTAACAGGTCGTTTTTGATGGCAACCCTATGATTTCACCCGTTTAGATATACTGGATAATTTACAGTTAATGGCTGGCCTGTGCGCCGCTAATCGTTTTGACGTCCCTTTATTCATCAAAATTGTCGAGCAAGCTGATATGACCGCCGATGAACTGTATCGTCAGTATGTGGGTAAAAATGTATTAAACTTCTTTCGTCAAGACAACGGTTATAAAGATGGTAGCTACTTAAAGCTATGGCACGGCCGTGAAGACAACGAACACCTAGTCGATGTGTTAAACACATTAGACATTGCTTTACCTGATTACAGCGATAAGGTTTATCAGGAATTAAAGCAGCGTTACCCAACGAATTAAACTCGTTAATTGCCTTAGGCATCTCGGGAGCTTAACAGTTTTGTTTTTGCGCCCATTATATTAAGTACAACTTTAAGAAGCATAGAAACGCCATGTTTGAGCAACTAGACCTAGATGATGAACTTTGCCGCGCAGTCGCTGAGTTAGGCTACATAGAACCCACCAGTATTCAGCAGTTGGTTATTCCAGCAGCGATGGAAGGCAAAGATATTCTTGCCTCAGCCCCTACGGGTACGGGCAAAACAGCAGCATTTTTATTGCCTGTTTGCCAATTTATATTAGATTACCCTCGTCGCGGTATTGGCTCGACGCGGATTTTAATCTTAACGCCGACTCGTGAGCTGGCCCAGCAGGTTTATAATCAAGCCTTAGAGCTAAGCAAATACACGGATATCGTCTGCGGTGTGATTACAGGTGGTATTAACTACGGCACAGACAGAGACACACTAGAAAAAAATCTCGATATTCTAGTCGCGACCCCAGGCCGTTTATTCGAACACATTGAACAAGAAAGTTTTGATTGTCGTGATATTGAATGCCTTATTTTAGATGAAGCCGACCGTATGCTTGATATGGGCTTTTCATCAATCGTAAACCAGATTTCTGCTGAAGCTCGCTGGCGCAAACAAAGCATGCTGTTTTCAGCCACTCTCGAAGGTGCTGGCATTAGCCGCTTTGCAAAAGATATTCTGAATGATCCCGTTGAACTTGAAGCGGCTCCTAGCCGAAAAGAACAAGGTAAAATTCATCAGTGGCTTCACCTAGCTGACGACGCGAAACACAAATATGCTCTACTCAAACATATTCTCACTCATCAGGTTGAGTCAGCAGTCGTGTTTGTTAAAACTCGCGACCGTCTGAACGAATTAAAGCAGGTATTAGAGCGTGACGGTTTTATTGTATGTTGGTTACAAGGTGAGATGCCGCAAGATAAACGTAATTTATCCATGGCTAAATTTCGCTCCGGTGAAGTCAAAATACTGATCGCCACCGATGTAGCTGCCAGAGGCATTGATGTAGAAAACATCAGCCACGTTATTAACTACGACATGCCACGCACTGCTGATATATATGTACACCGTATTGGTCGTACAGGTCGCGCAGGCAACAAAGGCACCGCTATTTCGATCGTGGAAGCACACGATATCGCAATCGTGCCTAAAATTGAACGTTACACGGAGCAGCCCCTTAAACGCCGTGTGATTGATGAGCTGCGCCCAAAAAACAAAGAGGCTAAACCACCAGCCAAGAAAAAAATGAGTAACCGCGCCAAAAAAGCGGCGGGTGTACCCTTGAAGAAAAAAGCTAAGAAGAAAAAGAACAAAAGCTAATTACCGTTCTTTTTAGAGCACTTTAACATTATATAAAGACCTGCAAAATTGCAGGTTTTTTTATGGTTATCTCTTAGCCTTTTTAACGTTTGAATCAACCTCTTTGTTAATTCGTTAATGTAGTTCTGGATTTTTTTTCATTTACTCTGAGATTATTCGCTCTTAAAAATATCTAGCGATTAAATGAGGTGATGCGAGAATGCCAAGTGCTGTAATGCCATTAAGCCATCTGAAAATAGAACAGAAATCGACCAAGCGTTACCTTAGATATCTCTTTGGTATTCAAATTTATAACCCACACTGTAAACTGCGACAATTGGATTTACCCCAACTTCAATCTCAGTCATTTTTTTTCGAATATTTTTAATATGTGTATCAATGTTACGATCCGAGATATCAATCGTGTCGTTATAAACATGCTTGATAATATCCTCGCGGCTAAACACCCGCCCAACATGACTTATTAACAACAAGAAAATGTTAAACTCCACAGCTGTGAGAGCAATATTCTTACCGTGAAGCGATGCTACATAACCCTCTTTGTTTAACGCAAAGCCTGAATGGGTAATCACTTGGCTTGGGTTTGGGTTTGCTCTTCTCAATACGGCCTTTATTCTAGCCATGACTTCCTTAGGGCTAAAGGGTTTACATATGTAGTCATCGGCACCGAGTTCTAACCCTAATAAACGGTCTATTTCTGAGCTTTTTGCCGTGACCATAATGATAGGTATGCTTGAAAAAGCCCTAATTTGCTTACATAACTGTATGCCATCTACTTCTGGGATCATCAAATCAAGTAAAATTAAATCTACAGGGTTATGCTTCACATAGTTCGTCACGCCTATACCGCTGTTGAAATGATGTGTGCTGAAACCTTGTTGTTTACTGTAAGCAATAAGTACTTCTGCAATATTTTCTTCGTCTTCAACAATAAGTATTTTTTGCGCTGCCATTATTATCGACCTATAAGTGGAAACGTTATCTTAACTTCCAGCCCACCAAGTGGTGAGTCGTGCAATGTGATATGTCCGTCATGTGCTTCTACTATTTGTTCACACAACGCTAACCCCAAACCAGAACCACCAAAATCGCGGTTACGAGATTTTTCAACTCGATAAAAACGTTCAAATAACCTTTGCTTGTCACTTGGCGAAACGCCTGGCGTCGAGTCTTGTAAAGTAAGCACAACCTTACGGTCTAGGGTGCCCACTTTTACGTTTAGCTGTCCGCCTTGATGAGTGTATCTACAGGTATTTTCTAATAAATTGATAAATACCTGCTGAAGGCGCTCTTTATCTCCACTAATGATAAATTTGCCAGCGTTATTTAAGTCATGACTATCAACTGTTATGCCACGCTGCTCAAATCGTACAGCATAGTTTTCTAGCGTTTGCGTAAAGGTAGAGACTAAATCAACGTCGGAGTCCTTGTATGTCAAATTTGCTGTATCACTGTGAGCTAGTTGGGCGAGGTCATCGACTATGCAATTTAATTTGTCTACTTGTTTGAGCAGCAAACGAATACGACTCTCATCAGCCACAAATACACCGTCTTGAACGGCCAATAAATGAGAGCGTAATACAGTGAGCGGCGTTCTTAGCTCGTGGGATGTGTCTGAAACCCATTGAAAGCGCGATCGCTGGTTTTTTCCCAATGTAAGCGCTAACTCATTGTAGTGGTTGGATAAGGTGCCGAGTTCGTCTTTACTTAGCACAGTTATTCTGCTGGTAAAGTTACCTTTGATTAACTCACTTGTTCCGGCGAGGATTTTCTTTATGGGTTTAATGAGATGCCTAGACACAGCAATAGCCATAACAAATGCCAGTAACACAATGAATGACGTGATCATAAAGTAATTCTGAAATTGGGCGCTTAAAAACGCTTTTGCCGGACTGCTTTGAACCAATAGGGAAGGTACTAAACCTATCCAACCTATTATTTTTCCTCGTAATAAAATGGGCTCAACCGATGGGTTGTCATGTAAATATTCTCTACCCATTACGACTGTTTTATTCTGATCATATAAGCTTATGCGCTGCCCTGTTTTAAGTGCCCCTGCGGGAAGGTTTATCCACAAAAGAGACGGACTTGCGCTATCGGTAGGTTGTTTGGGCTGGCTATTGCTAGTTTGTTTATTGGCATTAGGTACCCCAGGTGCATTTTCAGGTTCAACAATTGAGCGCCACAATTGTGTGTTTTGAGTAATGGGTTGCCAACTACCTAATTCAACATAAAGTTCTGTTAATTGCTGTTTAACACTCGCTACGTGCTTTTTCTCTTCCTGCTCAACATAATTATTGAATCCTGACGAAAAGGTCATGTATATAAATATAAACATGAGTCCCACTAGGATGATATTAGTGATAAAAAAGGCTAAAAAGAACTTATGAATTAACTTCATTGGCTGCCAAATGTTAAAACTCATGATGTAAAGTATGTTGCGCAATATTGCATATTGAGTAGGCACCTACAATGCGTGTAATCGCGTATCTACTAATAAAAATAAATTAGTAGATACACTTTAGGGGCAGAGTATTTCTATTAACTACCGGTTATGAAAGACCACATGTCCGGTGTCCCCGGCCCTAAGATATTGGTATCGGGGTTTGACAAAACTTGCGTGTACAGAGCCTAAATTTTTGGGGAATGAAAGTGTAATATCATCCACGTTTGCAAAATCATGCTTGGCTTGAAAAACAATTTCTTCACCATGGGAGCTGCCACTAGTTTTAGTTTCAACAACGACTCGTTCAAAGGCTATCACTTGCTGATTGACAGCCAAAATCATATTTTTTGCTAAAGTGTTTTTTACAAAATCCGCTTGCTCGACCTTGCTTAAGTTTGTCGGCATGACCTGCTCGATATCGCCCATTAGCCAAGCTTGTTCGTTCTGTAAAACCGAGACTAAGTGGTCTATATCGGTTATGAGCCTCACTTCAACCTGGCCATCTCTTAAAATGACTTGCGCACTAGTCTCATTTAAAACATGTGCGCTTGTTGAACTGATACTCATCAACACACATATCAAGATTGACCAATGTATTCGTTTTAAAAAATTCACAATCATTATTTATCGCTACCTACATCGCTGTGCTGTGGTTGTTCTATCGTTGCTCTACAAATTAGGGTGTTATCCGTTTCAAGGTCATCGCCCCAGACAAATTGCGCGTTCTTGTCCCAATTTATTTCATCGTACCCATCTTTAGGCCCAACATCGCCAAAGTTGTGCTCGGTAGCATGAGGCCAGTTAGTGTCATCAAAATCACTTTGCAGCCAATTGTCAGGCGCTTCTTTAGACATAAATGTACAATATCCCTGTCCTGCAACAGGATTAGATTCGTCTTCACATAACTTATTCAGCGGTGCTTTATGCAGAACTTCGCATTTCCAACTTTTATTGCTGACCGCGACAACGTTATTTGTGTCGGTATCTGTTAATTGCATAATAAAACCACCGTCTCCCATTTGTTGGTTTTTGGCCCCTATGTACTCTAAGCCTGTATCGTTTTGCTTAAAATCTTTGATGATCAAATTAAGTTGTATAGGGTAGTCAGCTGAAAAAGAGATGCTTTCTGCATTAAACGAGCGTTCCGTGGTAATCGACACTGAATCTTCAATAAGTAGCTGTTCACCAACATATGCTGCAAACCAATTATCAGCCCATGCCTCTAGCTTTAAATTGTGTTCGCCATTGATTGCAGGGTTAGTATTAACACGGGTTGTTGATGGTTGGCTCGCGGCTGATTGTGAACCTCTGCAAAATGTACCCGTTTGAACCTTACCGCCATTACTAATCGTTTTCTGTTTAAAGTCGTAGCAGTTATCGCCGTCAACCGACGGTGTGTAAGTAGTGAAATAATCTTCACCTCGGTATGAGTAACGCATAGTACGACCACCATCTTCAGCTACGCTGTGTGTTAAGTTTTTAACGCCTTCAGGGGGTGGGCGCAGATCCGCTCTTATCCCTTGAGTGTCGCCACTAAGGGGAGCGACTCTGGGGAGTTTGCTGGTATCAACTTCCCCCACCAAACATTGAATAATATAAGGCGGTGTCACAGAAGTTTGGTAGCGATAACCAAACTTCTCGTCAGTTTGGCCGTTACATACATCTAATGCCCCCTGTGGAATGTTACTGCCATCTGGATTTTTATCCCCATATAAAGGGTAGCCATCGTAGGCCCAACCAATGATGGCATCGCTTGCTTGGTTTTTCATTGTGTTGATCATGCAAGTAGGCGACACGTGCTAATGATAATCATCACCACGACCAGCATGCCCGCCGCAATTATCTAATTGCCCAAGGGCTAATGTGTCATGTTTTGGATCGTAAGAAGTTACATCTAACTCGCCTTGCGAAGAGTAGTCGTATATTGGAACGCCATTTACCGCTACACCGACAGCAGCATCAATCGTCGTCAATTTTTGCGCTTTTTCAGGATTGAGTTTGATAGGCGCAGCATACCCCTTAGCAGGTACCGGAATTTGCTCATTAGTACCTGTAATCCCCGTCATAACCTCATGGCTAGGATACGCAGTAGATGCCACATACGCATAGTCTTCGTCGCACGTAACAGTCACACTTTGCTCAAACCCTGCATCATTCACTGAGTGCTTAATATCGTCACAACGAGGCGAATCGATATTAGATGTCGAACGTGACTGATTAGGCACGTTATTGCGCTTTTTTTTGGCTTCGGCCTTACCTTGATTATCGCTAGCGCTTCGCTGATAAGTGACCGTCATGCTTGCGGAGTCAAGTGTAGTCCCCTCAATAGCAGCTAGTAGTGTCGCTCTATCTACTTTGGTTTGCTTGTTAAAAGCCACAGGCGCAGACAGTGCGTATACGGTAAACGTATAGCTTTTTTTACCTGGCCCCTTAGAGCATGGTGGCGCGTACTCATCGACGTCATTCACGCTATTACTGCCAACTTGGCCCAATGATTCCCCAGCCTTTATTTGGGTTGTATCAGCATTTATATCGTATAGGGTCCAATACCAGTGCACTCCCTCAGGTGCATCGTGGTGCATCACCAACGCATAGTATTTTGTTGCTTCAGGAGCCCCGTGCCACGTCAAGGGTGGGCTAAGGCTGTCGCCATCGCAGGTATAGATGGTGGGTAAGCTGTCACCATCCGCCATCGCTGAGCTACTCAAAACAAACTCATTGATATGGGTTTGCTGTTCTAGCTCAAAATTTGAGTCATCGCACGCACTTAGGGTAAAACAACAGATCACACCTAAGCAAAACGCCCATGTCTTTTTCATTAACTGACCTCCAATCGATTTTGAGAAAATAGTAATAGGTAACGTTGGGCAGTGTAATGCTTAAATGTGGGGCAATTATGTAGAGAATGAAATTTCTGAAATATACATTCACTACACAATATTGACCAAGATATTGCCTGATCGGTGTCGTTTGGATTATCAGCCTAAGAATAGAGCATAGCGATATGAAATGAAGACTATCACCACTGGCGGACAGTGGTGATTATTGATTTAGTTAAAAAGAAGAGCTGTGGCTGAAAATCAACTTTGCTCACTCTTAGTGGGAATTTCTAGCAAGGTGAATTGGCTGTCGGTATCTCCTACCACTCTTACGCTGCAACGGCCCCAACTGGCGGGTATATTCCATGTGCTGTCTGTGGTGGCGGTGTATAGCTCGCTTTTATTGTGGCAACGAAGTTCCACTGTATTTAGGGTGCCGTGCACGTCACGTAAACTAAAGGCGCGCCGGCTTAGAGCGTGCCACCAATCACCGTCTTGTTTGACTTTTCCTGGAATGGCTATTACTTGGTCGCTCTTAAGCACATTGAGTATTTGGGTCACATAAGGTTTGAGCATGGCGATGTTTTTGTCGTTATTTTCTTGCGTCTCCACGCGCTGAAACGTATCCAAGGCGTCCAGGTATTGCGACTGATTTATTTGCAGCACAAACATACGGTTTAACAACAAGCTATACGCTTCGCTGCCTAAGTACTCACCTTTTCTGTCGGTACTTAAGATATGTTCAACGTGCTTAAGCTCTGAAACTTCATCGTTTTGTGCTTTTGCCAAGTCAGCACGTAGCAAAGAATAAAAGCTAAACTCTATGCTATTGAGCAAGCCTTTGTCCTTCATGTTTTCACTCAACTCACGCGCTAAAGCAATATCATTGCTGCTTAGCGCGGAACGCACACTCTCATATTTACGTTTAAAATTTCGCCTAACCCCTCTTTCTCCCCCATCTAACCGAAAGTCCATTTGTACTTTGTTGTGGCATTGCTCAATTGGCTTGCCATCAATAAATGCTGGGCTGTATTGCCAGTTTTTCATTGCTTTTACCGCCGCGTTTTCAAAGGCTTGCATACCAGTTGAATCAACCACAACGATATCGTTGACGCTGCCGTCAGTACCCACCACAAAATTCAGTTGCACCCAACCCTCAGCGCCCTTTCGTGCCATGCTCACTGGATATTTAGGTGCTACGCGTTCAATAGGCTCAGGGAGCTTAGCGGACTCTAAAAGCACTGTACTGGGTTCGCTGATTGCGATGGGATGGATCTGCGCTTCCGTTTGAGGCTTATTTATAGCAGTCGCATAACCAGTGATTAAGCTTGCACTACTAATGAGGAGTAATTTGGCTGAAAATGTCATAAAGCATCCTTGCGCTACTAAGCGGTTAAGTTTAAACAAGATAATATTGAAACGAATGATGGTGCGATCAATTTCCAATATTCAGTAGTTAGTATCAAGACTAATTAACTTACCCTTTCACAGCAAGGTGTATTTGTCACCAGCGACCTTTCGTAAAAGATTAAAAGCGCAACAGTGCAATATCAATTTTTTGTTGAAACAGGTAAAATTCGACCAAACATATTTAGATAGAAGGGCCGCTCTTGTCGCGCAAAATAGTTTTAGCCACGGGTAACAAAGGTAAAGTCGCCGAGTTAAGTCAATTGCTTACTCCGCTAAACATTCATATCGTTCCACAAAGTGAATTTAACGTTTCTGAAGTAGCCGAAACGGGTACCACATTTGTTGAAAATGCCATAATTAAAGCGCGTCATGCGGCTAAAGAAACAGGCTTACCCGCTATTGCTGATGATTCAGGTTTAGCCGTTGACGCATTAGGCGGTGCGCCAGGCGTATACTCTGCTCGTTATGCAGGTCCAAATGCCACTGACGCAGATAACATAGATAAGTTGTTGCTCGCGCTACAAGATGTAAAAACGCCACTGCGCCAAGCCCGCTTTTTATGTGTATTGGTTTATATGCGCAGCGAAAACGATCCTACGCCTATAATCTGTCAAGGCGAATGGCACGGTGAAATAACACAACAAAGAAGCGGTGATAGCGGCTTTGGCTACGACCCAGTATTTTGGGTGGACCAGCAGCAATGTACTTCCGCACAACTTAGTCGTGAACAAAAAAATGCACTAAGTCATCGCGGCCAAGCACTTGCTCAGCTATTAACTAGGTTAAGTAAAGATCTTGATTAATACACATTCGCCACACGTAGCTATAAATAGCGCTCAAGTTAAAACCCTAAGTTTGCCACCAGTAGCGTTATACATTCATATTCCTTGGTGCGTGCAGAAATGTCCATATTGTGATTTTAATTCACATGGACAAAAACAGAGCGCGTTACCGGAATCTGAATACGTCAGTCATTTATTAGATGATTTAACCGAAGACGCCAAACTAATCGGCTCGCGCCTAGTGCACAGTATTTTTATAGGTGGGGGCACGCCAAGTCTATTTTCCCCCGATGCGATCAGCCGTTTGTTGGCAGGTGTTCGTCAACGCGTTAATTTAGCCATCGATGCCGAGATAACACTTGAAGCCAATCCCGGTACTGTAGAAAGCGAACGTTTTAACGGTTTTGCTAAAGCAGGCGTGAACAGAATATCCATAGGGGTACAAAGTTTTCAACAAGATAAACTCGAAGGATTAGGCCGTATTCACGATGAACAACAAGCGCTGAATGCCGCGGGCTATGCGCGTAATGCTAGTTTAAATAGCTTTAACTTGGATTTAATGCATGGCTTACCAGAACAAACTATTGACGACGCATTGTTTGATTTACGCCAAGGTATCGCTCAGAGTCCACCTCATTTATCTTGGTATCAATTGACCATTGAACCCAATACACAATTTCATTCTAAACCCCCAACACTGCCCGAAGACGATATATTGTGGGACATACAAGAGCAAGGTCACGAAATACTCGTTGCAGCAGGTTATGAGCAGTACGAAATATCAGGTTATAGTTTACCGGGTCAGCAATGCCAACATAACCTGAATTATTGGCGATTTGGAGACTACTTAGGCATTGGTTGCGGTTCGCATGGCAAAGTGACGTTAAAAGACTCCGGTCAAATAATACGTACGGTCAAAGTCAAGCATCCCAAGGGATACATGGATCTCACCCGCTCTTATATGCATCAACAACATGAAGTTCAGGATGATGAGTTGCCCTTTGAGTTTTTTATGAATCGTCTGCGCCTACTCGAACCTTGCCCTAAACAGGATTTTACAGAATTTACCGGTTTGGTCATGGCCGAGCAGCCTCAGTTATTAAAAAATCTGAATAGCGCAATAAGCAAAGGCTTGTTAGCAGAAACCGAAACTCATTGGCAGGTAACGCCTTTAGGAAGGCGCTATTTGAATACCTTACTTGAAATGCTGGTTTAGCGCCTATAAATGTATGTGCTAAACCGCCATTCCGTTATGGCGGTTAACAACCTAGGCGCTCAGCGGCAAAGGCATGGGCCGACGGTGATAAATCGGCTCCTTGCCACTGCCGTTTAAGATTTTTTGCCGCCACTAACGTTGCGCCAGAACCAAAAAATGGGTCTATGACTGTGTCCCCTTCCCCCGAACTTTGAACAATAAGTTTTTCAATTAGCGGCACTGGTTTTTCCGTCGGATAACCCCGCCAAACGCGTTTTTCTTGCAACACATCTGGCATACCTAAGTCCTGTAATTTACGCTTACCTTTTTCAAAAAACAGAATAAACTCATAACGCGCTCGGTAGTGATAGCCCATTCCTATGGCACATTTATCCCACACCAGTGGTTTCCAGAAAGTAAATCCAGCAGCCTCAGCAAGCGGCTTAACCACAAACATGGTTTCTTGATCACAGAATAAGTAAAAGTGACTATTGGGTTTTAACACCCGATAAATCTGCTCAACCAATTCATTAAAACGCGCATTTGGGAAAATTTCAAACCAATCATTGCTAGACGACTTGCTATGCTTTAACCGCGTGGTTGTGCCTTTGGCTCGGTGTTTCTCTAATGATTCATATGGAGGATCTGTGATAACTAAATCGATACTGGCATCGGGTAGACTTTGCAGCCATTGAACCGCATCTTGATGGAATAAACGCATTGTGGGTGATCTTATACAACTCTGGGCAAAACGGCGGCTATACTAGCAGCGGACACGCTTTAACCCCAGTATTAATCGCGCAATGATAACCGAGGATTGAAATTAATGAGAGCGAGCGCGAGATTGAGAACTGCTCACCACGTCGTATTGCGCTAACTCGGGAATATCCCGACGCAAACGATTTTCCACTCGGTCAAGACGATTAAATTCGTTGCAAAACCAGTGTGCTTTTTGCTGTAACGTCTGGCTTTTCGAGGTAATAGCCTCATCTGCGGAATTGCCGATGCTGTCAATTTTTTCAGCTAATTTAGCGATTTTTTCTTCAGTACTGGTACTTTCAGATACCAAACCACCAATCGCCGATAAAATCCCCCCAAGAGAAGTATTCATTGCTTCTTCGATTTGCTCTTCGAGTTCACGGTCGACTAAATCGTCCACGTTCTCAAGTGTGCCTGGCCCCATATAAAAATTACTACCAGCGTGAATGAATTTTTCTTTGACTCGGGATTGCACTCTAGCAAGAGACGAACGAAGCTTTTCATAGCTATCATGCTCGTCCCCCACTAATCCTAAATATACATGTTCGACTGTTTCAATGGCCAGCTCAACACCTTCACTGGCCAATAAAATCATTTTTGGTACGACGTGGTGCACACCATCTGCGAGTTCTTTGAGTTCTCTTTGCTGTTTAGGCGACAGCGCTACCCACTGCCCCTGAACAATGAGCTGATCATCATTGTTAATTTGATAAACTGTGCGGCTGTTATCAATAACTCTGATCTTATTTGCCGTCACCACTAAACCGTAGTTTAACTCGACGTCACACTTATATTCAGCCTTTACATTGGCTATATGGAAGCACAGAGAAATTAACCACAAAAAACGCATATCGAACCGCTAACTTAAAAAGACCCAGATATTCTGACCATTAACTATCGGTATTGAAAGCGCGATACGATAATCCAATTAAAATATAGGTTAATCGACTGTTCTTACCAGTCGGGTATAAACGAATAAACGTTTTTCTTTCAGCGCATTACTACTATTAAAAAATGCCACCACCCAAGCTCGACTGGCATCAGTCACGGAAGGAGTCGATGACCAGTAATCATCGGATAACGTATTGGGGAAAACAGTTTCGTTAATCGCTGGACGCACACACGCTCGCTCAGTCAGGGTGGCTAATTCTTTCAAATTAGGCACTCGCCAACCGCTTAGACCAGCAAAGGTGTAACCGTGTGCATCATCTAACGCCTGCTGCCAATTGAGTTCATCGGCCTCGCCAATACAACTGTCACTGCTGAATGTTTGCCCTAAACTGCAACGCATCCACATTAGACCACTCTCGGTATGCGTGGCCGTGCCATCAGTATCGACCACAAATTGCTCGGCGTTTGCGGTTTCACTCACACTGTCAAGGCACGTTTGTGCACTGGCATTAAGACTAAGAAGGGTCAAAATTAAAAGCTTTTTCATATTATCGTCCTGCTCTAACTAAGCGCACATTAACCGCTGTGGACTTATTCAAAAAATTATCGTTACCTGATGAAAAATCAATCGCCCATGCGTTTTGCGCTTCCTCGTTAGTACCATCAACACTTGCTTGTGACGTCCAGTACCACAATGTGCTGGTTGAGCCATCATCTGCATAAGGAAAATAATCAGTATCCAGCAATGGGCTTGTCGACTTGCCAAAATGTACCACCGACAATAGCTCGTTATGGTCGGGCAATTTCCAGTCATAAAAACCACATAGCCCTTGAGCATTCACTTCCTCAACAAACGCCTGGGTATTACAATTACTGATAGAGCAACTCGGCACATCTGGGTTTAATGGTCCACTGTATCCGCCGTTATTTTCTTCGTCATACCAACTGTAGGTATGACGCCGACCATGTAAATCACCCGTGGTGGTTTTTATTTCCCACACCAATCCCGTTACGTTGTCACGCACACAACGCCAAGGCTGACTCACATCATCCACTTCGTCACCAATATTATCCAGACGAGTAAAATCGAATCCGCCCTCACCGCGCCCAGCCTTCGTCAGCATATTATTATTGGCAATAATATCGCGGCCTCGTTGGCCGTCTTGCGCGGGGAATTCAGCCTGATGAGATGAATTTATAGCATTCGTGCTGCCTTGACGAGTGACGCCAGTATCGTTAATTAAACTGCGAGGGAAAGGCTTAACCGTGACCGAAATACTGTCGTCTACTTCGTTGTTGTTTGCATCCGTCACCTGCAACGTAAACGTTAAAACTTGAGCACTACTAACCATAGGGGCGACCGCAAAAGTCTGTAACACATTGGCATTATTAATTTGAGGTTCAAGCAAAGAATCTTTTAGCCATAAATAAGTAAGCGGTTTCGCTGACGGTATGGCGGTGTCTGCGATACCTGATAACAAGATACTCTCCCCTGAAAATACCTGATGATCGACACCTGCATCAACAGTCGGAACATTGTTACGCGCGCTTAATATGGTCACCGTAAGCTCTTGGCTATCCATCCCTCCTTCGTAATCGGTTACCGTAAGCTCAAACGTTAGGCTCGTGTCTTCGTCTAAAATAGGGGTAGTTAAAGAGATGCTGTTACCGTCTTTGCTAACACCAGAAAGTACATCAACTCCGGCAAGTTGTTGCCATTGATATGCGGCAATGGGGTCACTCGCGTCCGCTGCGTCTGTGTCGGTGCTAGTACTGCCATCTAGCGTCACGTCCATTCCCGCTGGGAATATATTATTGCTGAAGCCGTCTATAGGTTGATAAGTAATCAACGCATTGGGTTTGGTATTTAACGGTAAAACCGTAATATCTAAGGTGTCTGAGCCTACGTTTCCGTTACCGTCGGTAGCCTGTAATGTCAGCAGATAAGTCAGGCTGTCACTCGTTGTTGGCGCCACAAAAGATGCCACTCCTGAAGTGGTATCGTCATGCGTAATGTCAAGAGTAGGCGCTGCAGACCATGAATAAGTCAGTGCATCAGTGGTGCCCACTGCATCACCCTGCAGGTTTACTGTGGTTCCCTCGTTGACCGTTGAACCTGGCCCAGCATTAACAAGTACGTTTGGCGTGTTGTCAGTACTTGAATCTGAAGAGCCTGATCCGCCGCATGCAGTTAAAACCATGGTCGCGAGGAAAAGCGATAGCCAATAATGAATTGTGTAATGTGATATTTTGCGCATATGTGGTAACCAGTGTCCGTGAAATGTTGTCTTTTAATGACGAAATAATTTCACCATTTCAATAAGCTAAACGTGATTAATAAGCGAATTAAATTTATACGCTTACTCAATACATAAACTTATCTAAGCAGCATTCGTACCACTAGCTGATTATAAAGAAAATAATAGGTAGGATGATCGCGGTTAATACGCCGTTTATGCATAGTCCTAGTGAGGCAAAAGCGCCTACCGTTTGACTCATTTGAAACCCTTGGGCAGTACCAATAGCATGACCAACGGTGCCTAAAGCAATACCTTGTGCTTGTGCCGATTTTATCCCTAGTAATCGATAAATGCTGGCGGCAAATATCGCTGCGACAATTCCGGTAAAAATCACAATCACCACAGCGAGTTCGGGAATGCCGCCAATATGTTGACTGGTCTCTATCGCAAGAGGCGTGGTGATAGATTTAGTCAAAAAGCTTAACTTGATACTGGCTTCCATTGGTAAAAAATACAAAGCAAACAAGGCCAGCAGAGGCGCTAACGTGCCGCCAACTATTATGGGTAGCATAATGCCCAAACCATTTTTCTTGATACTGCTAAGTTGCGCATATACAGGAATGGCTAATGCCACTGTTGCCGGCCCAAGTAACCAACTTAACAAACCTGTGTAGAGCTGATACTCTTTTACATCAACCTCAGCATAGGACAAGAGTATGGCTAATATAGCGATGCAAAAAATTATTGGATGGAAAAGAGGTCGACTACCTAATAAGCGATATATTAGCAGCGAGCCAAGATAGACCACGAGCGTAATGAATACCCAAATAACCACAGATAGTAGTTCGCTGTTATCACTAAGCATAGGCATTCTTAGTCATCGTGATCCTCACTTTGAATATCTGCTTGCTCATTATTCTGCCAATGACGTTGCGCAATCCAAGCGGTAACCCCCAAACTGATGACGGTGCTCATAACAATTATCAATACTAACCACCACAGGTTACCGGCGAGTTTTTCGCCAAACAATAAAATTCCCATAGTTGCAGGCACAAATAGCACTAACATATGCCCAAGTGCAAACTGCGACACGCGTAATAATGCACTGGGAATTTGTTTTAACCACATCAAGCCCATTAACAATAATAACAAGCCAAGCAATGATGCCGGCAACGCAATAAACTGACTCAAAAGCAAGCCGGCAAACCAAAAGCCTACCAAAGACAAAAGCGCCAGTACGTACTTAAGCCATTGCATCTAACGCCTCAGTCATCATCCTATTGGTGTTAATAGTACTAATGGTCGTGATAGTTTTCATTACAGTCGATAACCAGCAATCATACACGAACTAAGAGCCAGTTTTAATATCCTCTAAATGATATTTATCTATAAGTGAATACAAGGTAGGACGCGTAACACCAAGCAATTCAGCAGTACGCGACATATTACGTTCAGCCACTTGAAAAGCATGTCGAATGGCTCGACTTTCGGCTTCTTCGCGTACTTCACGCAAATTCAATGTGGGCATCACACTTTGGTGCTCATTCACTTGAAGGCCTAGATCATCAGGTTGAATATAGGCAGTTTCAGTCATAATAACCGCGGATTTAAGCTTGTTTTGCAATTCGCGAATATTACCCGGCCAGCGATGCTGTAGCATCGCCTGCACAGCACTGTCACTGAAGCCTTTAACCTTGGTTTTAAAATCTTCGTTATACTGATTTAAAAAGGTTTTACCCAATAAGATCACATCGTTACCACGGTCACGTAACGGCGGGATCAGAATATTAATTTCGCCAATACGATAATATAAATCTTCTCGGAAGGTTTCTTCAGACACCATTGAAGATAAATCACGGTGAGTAGCACAAATAACCCGAATATCGACCGGTATTTCTGAGCGACCGCCCACGCGTTCAATGACTCGCTCTTGTAAAAAGCGCAACATCTTGGCTTGTAAACCAACTGGCATATCGCCTATTTCATCTAAAAACAATGTGCCGCCTTGGGCACTTTCAATCTTACCTGGGGTGGTCTTATTCGCTCCGGTAAAGGCGCCTTTTTCATAACCAAACAACTCACTTTCAAGCAAATTTTCCGGAATTGAGGCACAGTTAATAGCTACAAATGCTTTATTTTTACGTAGACTATGTTCGTGAATACTACGGGCAAATACCTCTTTACCTGTTCCACTTTCGCCTAGTAACAAAGTACTGATATCAGTTTGCGCGATACGCTCTGCTTTTTTACTAACCGCTAAAATTTGTTCACTGTTACCAATGATCCTATCCATTGAGGGCGCGACAGCCGATAAGTGACGGATCTCTTTTTCTAAGTCGTAAAGTTGGGCCGCACGACTGACAAGCAGTTGAATAGTATCTGAATCTATCGGCTTCTGATAAAAATCGTAGGCACCTAGCTCAATGGCTTTTAACGCATTGAGCTTATCATTATTGCCAGTGACCACTATCACCTTGGTATTGGGTGACAACGCCAGTATCTCCTGCAGCGCAGCGAGTCCTTCAGTGGCATTTGCCGGATCAGGCGGCAAGCCTAAATCGAGCGTAATGACCTTCGGTTCGTGACGACGTAATTGCGTAATGGCCGATGCTCTATCGTCTGCAAATACCACATCATACCCAGTAAAACTCCACTTTAGTTGCTTTTGAATGCCTAGGTCGTCATCGACGACTAAAATCTTATCCATGTAATAGTCCTTGCAACTTATTTGATTAGTCTGCTGGTATGTTCAATGTAAAGACTGTACCAACATTCTCTTCACTTTGAACATATAAAAAACCACCAATTTTTTCTAAAAATGTTTTCGCATCATATGCACCTATACCCATACCTGCATTGCCTTTGGTGGTATCAAAGGGCTTAAACAAACGTTGCTGAATAAACGTCTTACTCATTCCTGAGCCATTATCAGAAATGGTCACAACCATTTGCGTGTTTTGCGGGGCATGCTCTATTTCAACCCGCACAAAACCATCATCTGCTGTGGCCTGCTGAGCATTGCTTATTAAGTGATACATCACATTAGCGAATTTGTCTTGATCTAACACGACATCTGTTTCACTAATAACGTTCAACTCCACTTTGGGTAATTGATTGGCGCAGCGTTGTTGAATAACACTGTCGATACACTGAGATAAACGGCACAACCGCTGAGGACTGGCCAAATCCGAGTTCTTCTCTGATAGTTGGCGCAGCATTTTTTCCATGCGTGCCTTGGTATGATGCAATGTTTCAAAGGTATCATCAATAAATTCAGGGTTATCTTTATGCTGCTCAGCGTTGCATAAAATCAAATCTATTTGGGCCAGTACGTTTTTCAAATCGTGAAGGACAAAAGCCGACATACGGGTAAACGCCGCAAATTGGGCGTTTTCAGCTACCTCTTTCGCTGCTTCATGGTGAAACAAGAAATTTGCTACCTGAGCCGTAACAGCGGTTAAGTAATCTCGTAACTCCCAATTTAAACTGCGCGACGTTTCTTTGGTGTTAGTCATTAAAACTAGCCCCCAAAATGTTTCCTCACGGTAGATGGGGACCACCAACTGAAAGGTTACTTCATTCAATGCTGCGTGATTAACCTTTAACTCTTCGTACACAAAAGGCTTAGTGCGTAATTCAGCAATATCGATAATCCAGTTTTTATGCTGAAAATAATCAAAAAATTGCTGCATCACAATTAACTGCTCTTCGCATAATGGCTCTGCATCTTGATCCGCCAGATACTCCACTTTATTGTCAACACGCTTAATCAACAAACCTGACTGATAATCCATCGCTTGCAAAAACGCATTAAGCACAGTTTGATAGACGGTTTGTCCGGGGCGATTATGTGCCAACGATTGGGTTAATTTGACCCATTCATGACGGTAATCAAATTGATTGGCAAAAAAGTGCTTTGTAATAAACACTTTCACTTTAGTACGGAAACTAGCAGATAAAAAGACAGTGACCAGTAAGGCTAATGACAAGAAAAATAACGAGATTTGGATCGTGGAACTCCATTCCCCGCCCATATATTTAACTACATAGCCAATAAGCGACATTACAAACAAGTAACAGCCCGCCACAACAAGCAAAGAGCTGTGCAGCACCACTTCACGACTAACGAATATATCAACGCCCCAATGCTGCACTCGGCGAATAGCCAGCACTAAAAATGGAATAAGAGCGGTATAAATAAAGCCCCTAGCGGCGATATAAGTAAGATCGATTTGCTCAACCATAAGGGCGTTAGCAAACGTCACAAACTCAAATAAGTTTGTTGCCCCGAGGTACAAAATAAGTGGCTTGAATGCCCACCGATTATCCCCTGCTTGCCGATAAATAATTTCCAACAATATCAGTACTTGCAATGCGAGCACGGTTTGAAATAAGAACAACCAACTGTCGGCTACGTTAAAAAACAGCGGCACAATAATAGCGACTGTTGGTAAGGCTAAAATCAACCAAGTTTCCGGACGTCTTAGCACCCCAGCCAGACTGGTAAAATTGTCTTTTAAGCATGCTGCCAAGAACAGCAGCCAGAAAAATTGTTTTATATTATCGAACACAATTAATCGTTCGACCGTAATTTCATCCATGAAAAACGGTGACAACGACCACAGGCACGTAGCAGCTGTAGCGAGAATTAGTAAGTATTTTGCTAACCCCGACTTGCGGGAAGTTAACAGTAACAACAGTAACAGTGCGTAACCTAACGCACTGGCTGCATATCCCCAAACTGCTAGCATAATGGTGTTGTCCCCAACGTTGTTATTCCGTTTTTATGCTAATGACGTAAAAAGCCATCCCTTTTTCAGTAAGCAAGCGCTGTCACCAACTTAGCCGTTATTTTTTTCTAACCAGTAAGCTGCCTATCGAATAACCTGCGCCGAACGAACATAGCAACCCATAATCACCCGCTTGTAAATCTTTATGGTGCATACTAAAAGCAATAATGGACCCTGCAGACGCCGTATTGGCGTATTGATCTAATACGATTGGCGCTTCTTCTCGTGTTGGCTCGCGGCCAAGTAATTTTTTACTAATAAGGTTATTCATATTGATATTGGCCTGATGCAACCACCAGCGTTTGACATCAGCAGTGGTTAGCTTATGACGCGTCAAATGCTCACTGATATGCTCAACAGCCATGGGACACACTTCTTTAAATACTTTACGCCCCTCTTGATGGAAAAGTTTATCGGCTCCATAAGGATCAACATCGTTCGCTCGGCTTACATAACCGAAGTTAGAACGAATATTGTTCGAAAACTGTGTCACGGCTTTAGTGCTGACAATTTCAAATATGTGGTCTGATGTAGCAGTATCTGCATTTTCGACCACCATAGCAGTCGCAACGTCGCCAAAAATGAAATGGCTGTCACGGTCACAGTAATTTACCTGAGGAGACGTCAATTCAGGATTGATCACCAAAACCCCTTTGGCCGTACCTGCGGTTATCATCTCATAGGCTCGGTGCAACGCGAACGTGGCCGCCGAGCATGCAACGAGCATATCAAAGCCAAACCCTTTAATACCCAGTGCGCCCTGCACTTCAATCGCTAAGGCCGGGTAAGAGCGTTGCGTGTAGGCACAAGACACGATGACCACATCGATATCATCAGCGGTTTTGTTAGCTGCTTTTAGCGCCAATTTAGCCGCATTAATCGCCATTTCAGCTTGATCGGATAACACATCATCTGAACGCTCAGGAATCATTGGACGCATACGATTAATATCTAAAATGCCGTCTTTAATATAGCAATAACGACTGCGAATACCCGATGCTTTTTGGATGAATTCAGCACTTGATAAAGGTTTCGCTGTCAACGAGCCAGCTTCAATTTCGCCGGCATGTTGTTCATTAAATTGCATTGCATAGGCATTGTACGCATCTACTAACTCTTCATTTGAGATGCTGTGTGGAGGATTCCATAATCCCGAACCACTGATCACTACAGAATTTGTCATGTTTATTTTTCCGCTTGAAATATCCCCTTAGCTTATCGCTTTGCAACGGAAATGTCATGAATGTTCAAGCGTTTGACCGTTCTGCATCACGCTTTGTTAGTGTTGGACAGTAAAAATCTCAGCCTTTGCCTCGCTGCATCTAAGCTCGCGCGGACGCGATCCAGTGAAAGAGCAACATGGAAAAATCTGTAACAAATCGCAAAGAAAGCCTGACTTGGCTGCGAATCGTACAAAGTGGCGGGTAAAAAAAGACGCGCTAGATAGTTCAACGCTATCTCAGCACGTCTTTTTTAACGGGTTACTTTAAGGAATTGTTATTCAATACCTCTATATACTAATGCTCTCGCTGATGGCTCTCATGGGCAACTTCATGCTTTAACGTTAAGGCAATAAGCAATATCGCACCTATACACCCGCCAACCAGCAATACGAAGCCACCGTCCCAACCGAAATTATCTACCGTGTAACCAAGGGCAATGTTTGCCACGACAGCCCCGCCTAGGTAACCAAACAAACCGGTTAAGCCTGCTGCGGTACCTGCTGCTTTTTTAGGTACAAGTTCGAGCGCAAATAAGCCAATTAACATAACGGGACCGTATATTAAAAAGCCAATAGCCATCAAGGCGGCAATATCTATTCCTGGATTACCCGCAGGGTTTAACCAGTAGATGATGACAGCTACGAGCACCAGTATCATGTACAAAATGGCTGCTGGTGCACGGCGCCCCTTAAACCATTTATCACTTATCCAGCCACATAGAAGCGTGCCCGGTATGCCTGCCCACTCGTATAGAAAATAAGCCCAAGAGCTCTTATCGAATGAGAAATCTTTGACTTCGTACAAATAAGTTGGCGCCCAATCAAGTACCCCATAACGAATTAAATACACAAACGCATTTGCCACAGCTATAAACCACAACAGTTTGTTATTCAGTACAAACTGCATGAAGATTTGCTTAGCCGTAAACTCTTCTTCATGGGCTTTAGAATATTGCGCAGGGTAATCATTGCGGTATTCTTCAATTGGAGGTAAACCACAGGATTGAGGAGTATCTTTCATAATAAAATAAACGAGCACCGCGATTAACGATGCCGCGGCAGCTGGAATATAAAAAGCACTGTGCCAATCGTTAAACCACGCCATACCTAAAATGAAAAGCGGGCCTATTAAGCCCCCTCCTACGTTATGAGCAATATTCCAGAAAGAGACCGTTCGTCCCCTTTCATTACCAGAGTACCAATGCACCATAGTTCGCCCACACGCTGGCCAACCCATACCTTGAGCCCAACCATTGATAAAGAGCAGTAAAAAGATACTGCCGACGCTTTGTGTTGCCCAATCGGAAAAACCAAAAATGAACATCACAGCAGACGAAATCAACAGACCAGTCATCAAGAAATAACGAGGGTTACTGCGGTCCGACACACTGCCCATCAGGAACTTACTTAAACCGTAAGCAATAGATACTGCGGATAAGGCGATACCGAGTTGCCCTTTGGTAAAGCCCTGCTCTTCAATTAAAAATGGCATAGCCAAAGAGAAGTTTTTACGAACTAAATAGTAGCCTGCATATCCAACAAAAATCCCAATAAATACTTGCCAGCGCAATGCTTTGTATTCTTTATCGATTTCTTCTTTGGGTAGTCGAGGCTGATGAGGAGCGGGTTTAAAAATACCGAACATATGATTACTACTACTTATAATTTTCTTAATTAAAACAGATGTTAAGCGTTAATGATATGTGGCGAATATGACAATTCATCAGGCCGCATTGAATATTCGGTTATTTCCAGCCAAAAAATTTACCGATAAATATCAATAATTAACGCTCGATTTTCAACTGTGTTTCACTAACACTAACTAATTTATTAACTTTGTTAGCCAATAATAATGCGCACAGGCAACCGATAAACATAATTGCGGCAACAAATAAAAAGTAATACCCAAAGCCGTGTTGACCCGCATCAAGCATACGCCCAGAAACAGAGGCAAAGAAAATATCAGGAGTGAAACCCAACACCGAAATAATGCCTACCGCAGTGCCGGTCGCCCCCATTCGGATCTGACTTTCATCAACCAAAGCAAAATAAATACCACGCAGCGCAAATACCGCTATAAAGGTAAACAATAGCATGGCTAACATTACTGTCACCGCAGAATTGGAACGGGTGAGCCACGCAATACTGACAAACACCACTCCTAAAAAGGCAAACAAAATATAGGTCATGCGACTGGTACGTAATCGGTCAGCGAGTATTCCCGCTGCAAGCGCCGCAACAGGACGCGTATAACTTGCGAAGGTAATAAATTGAGCCCCTTCAACTTGCGACCAATTAAATGCCTGCACAACGAAAAGGCTATAATTATCCAGCGCCTTATAGCCGCAATATGCACAAACCACCACACCACCTTGTAGCCATACCATTGGGTTTACCAACGTTATGCGCAGCGTATTCCAGACCGATTGATGTGAAGCAATTTGGGAAGCTTGATTATGGCTATCATCTATCTCTGGACGCTCAGCACTGACAAAGAGCCAAGTTAATACAGCCGCAACGACCGTTAAACAGGTGTAGTAAATAATGAGAGAGCTCATGGCCTTAAAGGCGTCGTGACTGTTGTTAAAGTCTCCTTGTGGATTAAACGCGCCTTGGCTGAGCAACAGGATCCCCACACTGGCAAACAAACTTGCTGCTAGCCCTCGCCCTCCATCTAACAAACCAAAAGCAAAACCTTGGCGACTAGGCGCAGCCGATAAACGTGTGGCTTTGATCATAGCAGCCCAAAAAACCAAGACAGTGGTTGCCCCCCAATAACCAAATAACAGCGTCAGTCCGAAATGACTTGGCCCGCTTAGTAAATACCCTCCCCCGGCTGCGGTTGCTAATAACGAGCAACTCATTAGGCGATTAGGTGCATATCTATCGGCAATCAAGCCACCGGGAAAATAAGACAACATGGCAACAACGCCGTAAGCCGCAAATATGTCACCTAGCTGAGTATTAGTAAGTTCAAACGCTTGCAAAAAAGTCGGCCGAAAAAAACGCGCCAGGTGAAACGGTAATGCGAAAATGAGTTCGCCCGCCAGGATAATAATCAAGATATGACCGAACACTGACGTCACATTACTTTCACGGCTCATAAGCAACCAAAATATTTATTGAGTGGCAATAGGGTTAATGCTTTTAGCTATACTGTCAAGCTGCGTGACAAGTACAAAGAAAAGCGGCCCATAGCTGGTCAACGTATCACTGAGAGTTAACAAAGTTTGAGTCAATGGGGCTCACAAGGTAAACTGCGCGGCAAATTTGTGACGCCCACCTATTAATTTGTTTTTTCAGCTAACTCTAGCGCTGTGCGCTACTGTTAACGAACAAATACTTGTTGTTCCTCTGCCATTACTGGACCTCTATGCAAAATACTCACACCAGATGGATAAAGATATTCATCGGCGTCATTCTGATATGTTCAGGCTGCGCAACCATAGCTAACCTAGACTTGAATAAGCTTTACGGTAATGAAGACCCCAGTAATCGAGCATCTGCGACCATTGCGCAATCAACACTAGAAAGTCCTGCCACGGTATTTTATGAAAACCAGGTGGCCCCGATCATCGAAGGACGCTGCGTTGTATGCCACGCTTGTTACGACTCACCTTGCCAGTTGAAAATGACCTCCCCAGAAGGAATCGATCGCGGTGCAAACAAAGAAAAGGTTTATCACGGGTCACGTATTTTGGCGGCCACCCCGAATCGCTTGTTTATGGATGCACTAGATTCACAGGAATGGCGCAAGCGCGGCTTTTACCCGGTGTTAAACGAGCGAGCGCAAACACCTAGAGCGAACACCCAAGCGTCCGTATTGGCTGAAATGCTAACCCTAAAACAACAGCATCCCCTACCGGATGACAAGCTATTAGATGAGCGTTTTGATGTCAGTATCGATCGCAGCCAACAGTGCCCAACTATTCAAGAGTTTAACGGTTATGCCAAAAGCCAACCGTATGGGGGTATGCCCTATGCGCTTCCTGAACTTACCGACAATGAGCACAATGTATTAATGAGCTGGTTAGAAAGTGGTGCGTTTATGCCAGCCCGCGCGCCAATCCCTGACGATCTACAGCAAGCAGTCAACAAATTGGAGACCTTTCTAAATGGTGATAGCTTAAAAATGCAACTTAGCGGTCGCTACATTTACGAACATCTATTTAGTACCCACTTGTATTTTAGTGAGCTAAGCAAATCAGATGTGCAACCACAGTTTTTCAATGTAGTGCGTTCCAGAACCTCTTCAGGACTACCGATAGATGTTATTGCCAGTCGGCGTCCGTTCGATTCCCCTGGTGTTGAGCGTGTTTACTACCGCTTGCAACCCGTGATGTCGACAATCGTGAATAAAGCCCACCAACCTTATGCGATCCACAAACAGCTCACCGACAAGTGGCAAAAATGGTTTGTCGACGCGGATTATGGAGTCACCGCTTTACCTAGCTATCAGCCGAGCATAGGCGCTAATCCTTTGACTGCTTTTGCTCAATTGCCTGTGAATGCTCGTTACCGGTTTATGCTTGAACGCGCACAAAATACCATCATGGGTTATATAAAAGGCCCTGTATGTCGTGGCCAAGTAGCACTGAACGTCATCAACGACCGTTTCTGGGTATATTTTATAAAACCTGAAGTGGCTGCATCAGATAAAATAAGCGCATTCTATGCGTCACAGCGGGATAATCTGCGTCTCCCTGCAGAACAAGAAAGTAGCGCATTAGCAGTGAAGTGGATTGAGTATGCATCCAGACAAGGCGACTACATGCGCGCCCGAAATGACTTTATGAATACAGCGATGGAAGATGGGCAGCACTTTACCCCTGACGACATTTGGGCTGGCGATGATGAAAACGACAACGCCACCCTGACAGTATTTCGCCATTTCGATAACGCCACAGTAATAAAAGGGCTAGTGGGCAAACCGCCTAAAACAGCTTGGGTTATCGACTACGCCTTACTTGAACGTATACATTACCTACTTGTCGCTGGTTTCGACGTATACGGTAATTACGGACATCAATTGATGACGCGCTTGTATATGGATTTTCTACGCATGGAAGGCGAATCAAACTTTCTGGCCTTTTTACCGCCAAAAAGTCGGCGCGCAGAATTAGCGTCATGGTATCAAAAAGCTAGCCCTGAACTGACTGAATTTGTCGAAGGCAAAATTAATCCATTTGATCAACCAAGTGGCATTAAATTCAAAACCAAACAGCATAAAAAAGAACTTTACGCCATTTTTGCCGAACGCGTAAAAGACGTGCAACCAAGTCGTTATAGGTTAAAAGACAGCGAACTGGGCAGAAACAGCAAAGCGCTGTTAGGGCAATTAGCTGACATTAAAGGCCGTAGTGCTTCTATTCTACCTGAGCTAAGTATGATCATGGTTGAGCCACAAGTCGGCCACCAAGCTGAAATATTCACATTGGTGCGTAATAGTGCCCATTATAACGTGAATAGCTTGTTTTCTGAGGACGCCAACCGCGATTACAAAAATGATGATGTAACGTTAGTGCATGGGTTGCTTGGCAGTTATCCAGATGTATTTTGGCGAGTCAAAGAGGCCGATTTAGCGAGATTAGTGGCTAACGCTCAGCAGATTAAAAATGAACAGGATTACGAAGCCTTTTTAGATTCCTTTGCCGTGCGTCGCACAACAAAAGACTTTTGGGAGTTTAGCGACAAACTTAATCAAATTTTTATGCAGCACGACCCTATTGAAGCAGGCTTGTTAGATTATAATCGATTAGAAAATCGCTAAGAGTATTATCATAATGGTATTTACGGTTGAGCCCTCTCAGCCGCAAATACCAGCGAATTTCAGATTTAAATACTTAAGATAATTGCTTCTTACGACGACGCAAGCTAACAAAACCTAAAGCAATGATTCCACTAAATAACGACACCAGTGTTGATGGTGTCGGCACGGGTACATTTCCAACAACAATATCAATTGAGCTAGTTGCTACAGCTCCACCGTTTGCATCAAATACGGTTAAATTATAGGTAAAAATACCTTCTGCCGCCGCGTCAAGTAAGCCTGAATAGCCGAAGCCTCGGTTCTGAGAATTCTGGGCCACGCTATAATTGCCAAAAATAGACGCATAGTTAATATCGTCTACTATTCCATCACCATTTCCGGTCGCGTTATCACCTAACTCGTTATCGGTTTTTAAGGTAATTATATCGAAACCGACAAATTCAGTGCCAGCAGTGGGATCTAAATCAAATTCAAATAAATAGAAATAATCATCGAGTGTATTACCCAATGCATCAGTATCGACGTTGACCGCATACTCAAAATTAAACACCGAGCGATTTGCCGGAATTGAGCTTAGCGTAGGATCAAAAGTATAAGTACGATCCCCATCATAATTGAAGGTATTTTCTGGGCTAGCCGCTGCGTTAAAACGTAACTTGCCTCTTAAGGCAACTTCAACGCCATTAACGGTTTCGCCGGTCCAAGCACCATTTGCATTACCATCGCCAAAAATGACTTCTGGTGTGATATTACCAGTGCCGTTTATCGGTGACGCGTAAGCATTGAAAGATAGACCCAATACCGCCGTTAAACTGAGTATCTTAACCATATGTTTAGCTAATTTTGAGCTTGTTTTTGCTATATTTTTTTTATGCATGTGACATTCCTCTTAATGAAAATCACAGCCTGTACAGCAAGAACAACACCACAATTAAAAGTGCTTTTTATTCAACACCTTAAATATTTCGAAAAAATCACAAGCAGTAAATTGTAAATAAATTTGACATTTAATTAACATTTATCACTACTTATACACTTAAAAATAGTGATTTAGATCTACCAATAAAAATCCACCCTTATACTAAGGTCTACTATTGGCTTTGTTTGTATATTACGGTTTTTCCAATGCAGCTTGGCGTTCTCGCTCATAATCTTCAAAACGTTTGGCTTCGATCTCTTTGCATTGAGTAAACTGCACATCTGACAAAGCGCTGCGTTCGCATTCGCTTTTTTGGTAAGACTGCCCAGCCTTATATAATTGTTTATTGGTACAAGCAGAAACAGACAATAACAATGGGATAAAAATGGTCGCTCGCGCGAAGACTCTAAATATTTGCGGCATAATAGGTGACATAAGAGACCTTATTTTCGTTGATTTAGCGGTAGTTTGCATTTCCCTAGAGTGTTTCCATGCAAAAATCTATACTCAGTTACTTATCAAGTTTTTTATTCATCACGCTCTTTTCACATCATCTTGCCAACGCAGCGCCAAGAAATCAATAAAGGCGCGCACCACATTTTGTTGATGATCACGAGACAAATATACTGCCCATAAATTACTACCCGGTGTTGAGTATTCAGGTAACACTTGGCATAACTCTTTGTTACGCAAATAACCGTTAGCCAAATCACACGGTAAATTAGCAATGCCCAAACCACGTAAAGCGGCCTTCAAGATAACGCCCATTTCATTGGCTTGTATATTTCCACTTACCGATATTTTTTCGTCACTGGTAGCAGACATTACTCGCCACTGGCTATTACTGTTATGCACCAAGCAATTATGGCTCAGCAAATCACTAGGCTGTGTTAGTTCAAAATGTTGATGAATATAGTCGGGAGATGCACACAACACACTGTCAATACGCAGTAATCGCCGGGCAATCAGCTGTTGATGTGGTACATCTACGTACCGTAATGCTATATCAACGCGTTCATCGACCAACTCACTCAAACTATCTGATAGCAGCATTTGGATCTGTGTTTGCGGATGCATTGCTACAAACTGCTCTATCGCATCCAACAACATATTCTGCCCTAAGCCAATCGGTGTAGCGACGCGAATAGTGCCAACCAATTCATGATTATGACTATGTGCACGGCTTTCAAGATCAGACACCGAACTGATTATTTGCTTGGCAAATACCAACGTTTCTTCACCTTGTAGGGTCAAACTTACTTTTCGGGTAGTCCGATGGAAAAGACGTAAATTCAGCCACTGTTCAACGTCTTGCACATGGCGTGTTACCTGCAAGCGACTCAAGCCAATCGTATCCGCAGCTTTGGTAAAGCTGCTACATCGTGCAACCTCGATAAAACTCTTAAGTGACGTAATCTTATCCATTAGCACCTTATATTGAAACAATCTTGATTATAAATGTGTATTTATCATCAATATATAGACAAGTAAACTAGCTTCACTGAATTAACACAACACAATAATCATTCGGAGTATTATGATGAAAATTGCAATATTAGGCGCAACAGGTTGGATCGGCAGCGCTATTACAGCGCAAGCAAAGGCGCGTGGACACGATGTTATCGCTATAGTTCGTGACCCAGCCAAAATAAACGAAGAAGGCGTAGTTTCGCGCGCATTTGATTTAACAAGCGATGACGACTTTGCACAAGCAGCTCAAGGCGCTGATGTGGTGATTGCTTCTATCGGGGGGCGCGCAGCGGGTAACCACGACTTAGTGGCTAAAACCGCAGCACGCTTACTTAATTCGTTGGCAAACAGCCAACAACGTCTAATTTGGGTTGGTGGTGCCGGTAGTTTAGAAGTTGCACCAGGCGTATTACTGGTTTCCTCACCCGAATTTCCATCTGAATTTAAGGATGAAGCCCTGGCCCAAGGTGAAGCACTTGATATATTTCGCGTCAATGAAAAAGCCACTCAATGGACTTTTGTTAGCCCAGCAGCGCAGCTTTACCCTGGTGAAAGTGAAGGAACGTTCCGCATCGGTGGTGACGCATTTTTTACTAACAGCAACGGTGAAAGTAAAATATCAGTGTCTGACTATGCCAAAGCATTGGTTGATGAGGCTGAGAACGCAGCGCACATTAACCAGCGTATAAGTGTTGCCTACTAAGCATGTCTTAAGACTCTAAAATATATAGCATTTTATAAAATCACAGCTCAATATTTTCGTATGTTGAGCTATTTTTGCGTTAACAAAAAACGTTTTTGTTATTCTAGCTCCGCTATATTGCGGGATTTTGTCTTTTAAAAGACGCTGAGTCGCAGTGTAATGCAGGGGTATAGTAGCCTAAGATATGGCAATAGATAGATTTACCAGCCTCATTACCTTGCAAAGCGATTAACATCTTGTTGTTTAAATTACCTTTAGCAACCAAACCATAGGCGATGCGGAGTCGATCTATGGTCAGTCATCTAACTCTTCGGACTTTTTAGGTTTAATTTGCTTGGCAAATTGAAAGATACAGAAGTTAAGGATCGATAAAATAATAGCAATTTCATAATTTTGATAGGCCACGGCTATGCCAATTGCGCCTGTATTCCAGATCCCAGCGGCAGTCGCGGTCCCACTTGCCCCGTCATTCTGTTTAAATATGGCACCGCCGCCGATAAAGCCTATACCGGTGATAATACCGTACATCACCCTTGCTTCCGCTTCGCCATCACCTTTCGAATAAGCGTTCATCGCAATTAACATAAACGCACAAGACGCCATCGCCACTAATGGAAAAGTTCTAAGCCCCGCACCATTTGAGCAACTCTCGCGATTGAGTCCAATCGGCAAGGCAAATAAAAAAGCTAAGCCAAGTTGAAACAAATGGTACACCACCATCTGAAAATCTATTTCGAATCGTATCAAATGCTCTGGTATTAAATCAATCATGCGCTTCGCCCTTGCTCAAGACTTTTAAGATTGCTATCAGAGTCATAAAGCAAAACCAGCGCCAAAATAAAATTAGATATGAATCAGATAGATAATAATAAAAAACCCGTGATATAGCGTTTATCTAAAGCACACGCTGTAATTTTTACAGTGAAAACTGCTTATTGCTGAGTAATAAATTAAGTAGAGCGAAGAGAAAATACGTGAATAGAAGCTCACCTTCAGTTAAACCAGCCCAGCAGACTGCTCAACTAAAGGTGATAAAAAACTTATTTTGATGGACTCAAGCTCTCAAAATGCAGACCTTTCGCTGTGCGATTGGGAAAACCTTTCCAATAAGTATTGGTAGCCTTAGGGTTACCTTCATCATCGACAGCATAAACTCCATCGTTCGAATTAGGTATCAAATCCATGTACGCATTCATAGCACCGTTATTTTTTAAATACTTGTCTAACCAAGCGCTAACAAAATGCTGGGCAATATTGTTCATCCGAGCGTTATCCCAAGCCGCGTCTATGTAGTGCTCGCTGATATTAAAACCCAACTCGTTATCAAATACATAGGACTCTTCTGGAGCCGGCATCACCGCCCCTGCATTATGATTGGCATTATCATAAGTCAGAAGTGAGCGATTCACGTTGCTTGCTCCCTGCCAGATGGCACGAACGCCATTCTCGTAACCCGACACATCATCTTGCGAGCCAGCAATTAACAGCATGGGTACGCTGATTTCTTTTAGGGTTTCATTACTAAACATATGGTAATTCATACCCCAAGGTGCGAACGCTATCACGGTCTTCAAACGTTTATCAGCATTAGGCTTAATACCTGACTGATGACGCTTAAGCGTTCCAAATGGCGGGCTCTGCTTACTCGTGACGACTTGCTCAGTAACACCTGCGCCCGCATTAATAACCGCTCCGTATCCCCCCATTGAATAACCGATCAGTCCGGCGTTTGACGCATCAACCAAACCATACAAGAAGGAGTTTTTGTCTTGAGACATTGCTTCAATTTGCGATAAAACAAATAACTGGTCCACAGGCCGATTAACCAACGTTGACGAAAAGGCCGCTTTAGTACGATAAGTAGAATCAGTATGATCGATAGAGACCACCACATAGCCTTTTGAAGCGATATTCTCAGCTAAATGCGACAACAAAAAACGGTTCCCAGGATAACCGTGTGAAACAAGTACCAAAGGAAATGCCTTCTGACCTGTTTCAGGCTTAGCATCACGCACAGCTTTACCGTGCAAATCAACCTCGGTCTTGCCATCACGCATATACGCCTTTAAAGTCGTATTGCCCTGACTACCTTTTACCGCCGGATACCAAACTTCAAGTGTAAGGGGCCTATCATAATGCGGTAACTCAGTGGGCTGAGCCTTCGTTGGGTCGAGTTTTAGCATATCAATTTGATCCGCATTAACCACCTCAAGCTGACGCACGCCAATACTGTGCTCACCATACGCTGCTAGTTCCGGCGCATCGGGTCGCTGAGTATCGATTCTATTTTCAGCAAATATCCCAGCCGTGAATCCAAGCGACAACACCACAAAAACGCTTTTCAGCCCCATGCTTTTAGTCAAACTACACCGTATAAACTCCAACCTCATCACGTACTCCAAAAAATAAAAAATGAATTATGCCCATGAAAATATGACATTTTGCCGACAATCAAAACTTATCGGTACAAAATACACAAGGTTTAACCTCAAATAATCTTTGAATTTAGGATTTTTTTGGTAACAAAATCATGCACGTGGCTGAAGCGTACGCATAGACTTTGCCATTTTTATCAACTAGTTTCCCCTCAGACACCCCGAGTGATTTTGACATACTGATCACCTTACCTTCCGCGATCAAGGCAATGTTTTTGGGTATAGCCTTAAGCATTTTCACATTCAAATCGATAGTACCGTAACCTACACCTGCATCAAGCATGGTATGCACAGCGCACCCTGTGACCGAGTCCATAACCGTCGCAGCAAAACCACCATGTACTCCGCCAAGAGGGTTTGTGTGTCTGTCATCCGCAATAGCTTCAAACACCACAACCCCCTTATCCGCCGATACGAATTTCATTGGAATGGTATCCGCCATATTGGGATGCGGCAGCTCACCGCACACCACTGCCTGCATCAATTCAAGACCGTCCATGTTTATAATATTCATATTTTCCTTTTCATCTCAGAACCTCCATTAGATTTATTGCTAGATGTAAATCAAAGCGCTCACTCGTTCAGAGCTCAAAAATTGTCAAACTCATTAGACGAACATTAATTTATGAAACGAGCAAGATGATTACCAATAGGTATGTTTTATAACGGGGTATTTAGAACTCAATGCGATATCGGGATCAAACATGTCGTCTTAAGTGATATTACTAAAAAATGGAAAAGGTACGTAAAAGAGGAGATAGCTTACCGGCTGGTGATATTTTAAAAATAGGCTACGACTTTGCCCAGCATAACTGGGAGTAAAAGCTATATATCTAGGCATCTTTGCGTATTTCCATTAATGTTATAACACCAATTATTCCAATGTAAGCTCTAATAATCAGTATGAAATTTGAGCATTTTTAGTGCATAGATAGTACAAGCGTACCATATTGGTGCTTTTTCGTTCAGTCAAAAACGGGGATATCACCACTTTCAATCATACTGAGGCTAGTTGAATAAATTATTTTTATCGTTAATTCACACATATCATGGTGGGGTTTTCTATGGCCTATAAAAACCGTATGTCCCTCAATTGAACAAGAGATAAAAAATGCAATAGTGTTCGCCTGTACTTGAGTTAACTGAGGGTTAATTTGTATGGCAATAGCAGCATAAACAGTACGATATTTCTCATACATATTTTGCATCAGTACATCAACACTTTCTTCGTGATTAGATAAAGACCAAAGTTCAGGAAAAAATAGTGTGGTCTCTCTGGTTTGAAGGTCCCGAATAATATGTTGCAACACATGTAACAAATACTCTTTTGGCGAGTCAGAATCACGCTTCAAGGCATCGATCTCTTCCATGTAACCACCAATAACATAGTCCAGCATGGCTGCTACAAGTTCATCTCTGGTAGCAAAATGATGTTGTAAATTACCGGGAGAAATGCCAACTGATTTAGCAACTTTTCGAAACGAAAAATTATGATATCCATCTTCAATAAATATTTTTTGAGTAGCTTCTAATATCAATTTTTGACGCTCTATCCCTGTTTTATAAGGACCTCTTTTTTTACCTAAAAGGTTGTCTTTTTGCGCCTGTTTGTCATCCAAACTCGACTCTCCGACTCGTTAATTTTGCATGCTAAATAATAACCCAAACTTGCTCAGGAAAATACCAAACAAAGAATGAATTTAGTTCACCTGTACTATTTTTGGTCTAGATATTGCTCCAGCCAACTTGGCAATACACAAAACACACTGTTAGGAACCTGGAGGATATCTATGCAAATAAATAAAATAATATTAACGCTCATGTTATCCGGCTGTTGGCAATTTTCCGCTAACGCCGAAGGCACTTTCGAGCAAATACAAGTGGTCGCCCAAAAGCGCGAACAAAGCGTTCAAGAAGTAGGTATCGCCATCACCGCGCTAACCGGTGATCAAATGGAAGCTCTAGGCTTTGATAATGCTCAGGAAGTCGCAGCGATGGCGCCTGGTGTGCAAACGGTTCAGCCAAATGGTGAAGCCAATTATTCAATTGGTATTCGAGGTGTGACCAACTCGGATTTTACTACAAATGTGGAAAGTCCAGTTGCGTTGTATGTAGACGAAGTTTACATCAGTCAAATGTCGGGAGCGGGATTTAGTCTCTTTGATTTAGAACGTGTCGAGATATTACGTGGACCTCAAGGCACCCTATTCGGCCGAAATGCCACAGGAGGACTGGTTCATTTTATTACCCGAAAACCAACATTTTATCCAGATGGTTACGCTAAGCTAACGGTTGGTGATTACAATCAATTAAAACTTGAGGGCGCCTTTGGTAATGAGCTAACTGAAAACTTAGCGGCACGTTTGTCTGTAAATATTAACCGCGCAGACGGCTACGTTGAAAACCGTTACACAGGTAATGACCTAAACAATGCAGATGATAAAACCGTACGTTTACAATTTTTGTATACCCCTACTGAAGGCGTAGAAGCACTATTCAACGTTCGTTATGCCGAGCAAGATATCGATACTGGCTTTTTTGAAAATGTGAGTTCAGTTCGCGCGGGTGAACTAACGCCTGACGAGATGAATCCCGTACTGGGATACATAGATAACGACGGTGATGTGTATGCCGGTGATTATGACGATCCTGGTTTTAATAACTTAGAAACAAAGGGCGCGAGCGCAACAATAAAGTGGGACATCAGTGAAAATATGCGTGTAGTGTCAATTACTGACATTTCAAAAGTAGAGCGCACCTACTTCGAAGACAGCGATGCCTCCCCTGTATCACTGTTCAACTTATTCTTAACCACAGATGCCGATCAGTTTACCCAAGAGTTACGCATAGAAGGTGACATAAATGAGATGCACTGGGTAACAGGGGGTTATTACATGGACCTAGATATTTCAGATGCTAACGGTGCGGTATCAGAACCATTTATCGGCGGAGGTGGCACCACTGCTGAGGGCAGCGAAGGCGGTTTGTATAACCCTTATACTTCAAAAACTAAATCCACTTCTGTATTTGCGCAAATTGAGTACCCATTGGCCGATAATTTAGCGGTCATTGCAGGGCTTCGCTGGATCAAAGATGAGCGGGATTTTACCTATAGTGATCAGGTAGTTGAGTTTCTTGATCCGACCTCTAAAATTGGCTTCGATAGCAGCGAAAATATGATACTTCAAGCAGTACTGGGGGAATATACAAACAGCCGAGAAGACACAGAAATCGCTAGTCGTTTACAATTAAACTGGTTTCCTACTGAGAACATATTGACATACTTTAGTTGGAATCGAGGCGTAAAAGGCGGTGGCTACAACGCCCCCATATTCCCGCTATCCCCACCAAATGATTATGATGATGCAACCTTGTCCTATGATCCTGAACAGTTGGATGCATATGAAATAGGCATCAAAAATGAGCTGGGCGAATACGGACGTGTAAACCTAGCGGCTTATTACTACGACTACAACAATTATCAAATTTTCAACATTATTGGTCTTGATACCTTCACCGTTAATTCACCAAGCGCTTCATCCAAAGGTATTGAAGTCGAATACCAAGCAAGCCTAGGAGATAGTTGGGATGTGTTGTTTGGTGTGGCCTATAACGACGCCGAAGCGACCCTGCTTGACGGTTCTAAACAAACCCCAGTGCAATCACCTAAATGGAACATCAATGGTCTGTTGCGTTACACCTTGCCCTTGGCAAGCGGTTCGCTCAGTCTGCAAGGCGACTTTGTTTTTCGTGATGATGTGAAATTTGCCTTAATCGATGCAGAAACCGTTATGCAGGAAGCCTATACCTTATACAACGCCTCGGTAACTTACACCTCATCCGATGACAAGTGGCAACTCAAGGCCTTCGTCGACAACCTCACCGATGAAGAGTACATGGTCCAAGCATTTGATTTATCCAGTACCGATGTATTTGGCATAACCGAGCAGTATTACGGCAAGCCACGGTGGTGGGGGGTATCAGTTAAATACTCTTGGCTGTAGCACACATCAACTCAGAACGGTCTCATTAGAGGCCGCTACCATAATTTTCAATATAGGGCTTAATTATGCGAACAAAATTACTGACGGTACTGCCGTTGTTAACGCTCTCACTTGCTCCCTTGGTAAGTCAGGCGGAATTAAAACCCGAACCGATTCCCAATATAGCGACATTACCCGCGACCTACCCAGATTCGTGGATATTCGCCCATGATGTAAATTTTAACGCCATGATTGCCGGTAAAATCGCCATTATAGACCTAGCAGCAACGAGCCAAGAATACAAAGGCGCCATCGATGCCTCACAAATGGCGGCATTTTTGGCAGGTAAGTCACTGCCGACTCTTTACGTAGCAGAGTCTTTTTATTCTAGAGGCACCAAGGGCGAACGCACGGACGTCATCTCTATGTATAACAAGAGCTCACTTGCAAAAACAGGCGAGGTAATTTTACCCAAAAAGAATCGCGCTCAAATAGTGACTAACAAATTTATGCTACAGCTGGTCAATGACGAAAAATACCTACTGATATATGCATTCACGCCAGCCTCTTCCGTCATTGTGATGGATACCCAAACCAACAAACTCGTAAGTGAGATTAACATTGCTGGCTGCAGCATGATTTATCCTACTGGTAAAATCGGCTTTTCCTCATTATGCGGCGATGGCTCAATGAAGGCCGTGAAAATGGATGTCCAAGGTCAAGAAAGCGAACGTTTTGACTTAGCCCCATTTTTCAATATTGATGACGACCCGCTATTCGATAAACCCGTTTATGTCGGCGATACCGCCTTGTTCTTTTCATACAAAGGCAAAGTGCAGCCAATCGATTTAGCCAGCGCCAAGCCCAAGTTACAAGCTCGGTGGTCATTAGTATCAAAAGAGGAAGAAATACAAAATTGGCGTCCCGGAGGGTGGCAAATCGCTACCGCTGACAATAGAAAATTCTTCTACATCATTATGCATAAAGACGGCTACAACGGCAGCCATAAATTTGGTGGTGAAGAAGTATGGGTATTTGACGCGATAACGCAGCAGCGCGTTAAGCGCATAGCGCTCAAAAACAATGCCTTTTCTATCGAGGTTACCCAATCTGAGCAGCCATTTTTAGCTGTGACGAATACCGACATGGGGTTAGATATCTACACCACGGATGGCGAATTTATTCGTTACGTGAATGTGGGTGACGGCGCTATGCCCATTGTACTGCACAGTGGGAGATAAACCATGATAGCCTCGTTTCTCAGCATTTTACACTATGGCGTATTTGGCTTTTTACTGTCGTTAATACTCGCAGCGGCCGTACATAAATTAAACGCGCCAGCGAATTTTCAACGCTCACTGCAAAGCTACGATTTCCTCCCTTCTAAACTAGCCTCGTCTTTTGCTAAATTCGTGCCTTGGCTGGAAATCACCGTCATCGCAGCTGCTATCGTGTGCTACGCCATGCGCCAGATTGAACTCAGTTTTTTACTATTGTTCACTTTGTTTACTGCATATAGCGCCATGATCAGCACTCTGGTGTTCCAAAAGCGCACATTGGTCGATTGCGGTTGCTCGTTGTTCGACTCGAATGTGCTTATTGCCCCAAAAACCCTGTTGATGCGCAATATCGCATTAATTATTTTATGTTGTGTGTTTTACCTAACAACACAGCAAACAACGGGTTCCCCCTCCGAATGGCTATTCGGTCTAACCTTTTCTTGTTTCCTATTTGTTATTTACAGCAGTGTGGATTTATTGCTGGAAAATCACGTGTTACTTTCAAAATTAAGGCTTAAACATGACTAATTTAATTATCGCTTCAAATATCGCACTGTGGATTGCAGTTATCGTAATGGCAGTAGTTATTTTTGCCCTTATCCGTCAAATTGGCATTTTATACGAACGCGTTGCTCCCGCCGGTGCGTTAGCGATTAACAAACAATTGACTGTTGGTCAATCTGCTCCACAAATTGATGTAATGGACGTAAATCACAATACATCGCTGCACATTGGTGGCCAGTCGACCAGCCAAAAATGCCAACTACTGTTCTTTGTTTCACCCACCTGCCCTATGTGTAAATCCTTGATTGGGGTGGCTAAGTCTATAGCGAAAGCCGAACAAAGCTGGATTGACCTGATATTCGCTTCAGACGGTGAACAAAGCACCATGTCAAAATTCATCGAGGCACAACAATTAACCAATAGCCCATTCGTTAATTCAGAGCTACTGGGTAAAACCTTTGGTGTCGCAAAACTACCCTATGCGATATTGATTGACGAGCAAGGAACACTTCAAGCGATGGGAATAGTCAACTCTAGAGAACATATTGAAAGCTTATTTAATGTAAAAGAAACCGGATACAGCAGCCTGCAAGAATATATGCAAAAACATTACGCATAAGGAGAGTCATATGAGATTTCTAGATAAATGGTTAGAGCGTAGCTCACGTAAAGTTGCGCAAAATACATCTCGCCGCCACATGCTTGCGAATATGTCTAAGTTAATGATTGGCGCGGCCGCCATTCCCCTGTTGCCAGTCGCTCGGGCCAGTGAATCAGGTGGGAAAGGCTACCCAGGTGTTGGGGCGCAAACGAGCGGCCTAGAGGGCGACCCGGGAGATCCGACCAGCTGCGATTATTGGCGTTACTGTGCCATAGATGGCTTTTTGTGTTCTTGCTGCGGCGGCACAGCATCCAGCTGCCCGCCTGGTACTGAGATGTCGCCAATTACTTGGATAGGAACCTGCCGTAACCCAACAGATGGCAAAGACTATATCATTTCCTATAACGATTGTTGCGGCAAAACCAGTTGCGCGCGTTGCTTATGTAACCGTAACGAAAATGACAAACCCACTTATCGTCCTCAGGCTAATAACGATATCAATTGGTGTTTAGGCACTAGCAGTAATGTCTATACATGCTCTACTGGCGTGGTACTCGGAGTAGCGGTAAATGGTTAATTCTGATCTTAAGATATTAGCTACCTTATTGCTGGCTTGTTCGCTCTTCATATCTTGTGAGCTATTTGCTAATGAAAATTTAGCCTTAGGAAAGCAAGTTTATACCACGTGCTCTGCCTGTCATTTAGCGACGGGAGAGGGCATCCCAGGCGCATTCCCACCGTTAAACAACAAGCATAAAATGGCAACGTTGGAAGGTGGGAAAAATTATTTAATCAGCGTGGTGTTGCAGGGAATAAATGGCCCATTAACCATTGGAGGCGCCCAATATAATGGCTATATGCAAGCCTTTGCGATGAACTTCACAGACTCAGAAATTGCCGCAGTACTTAACTATGTCACCACTGAGGTATCGGTACCAAGCGATAAGACATTGAGCCCGTTTACCCAAACTGACGTTGCTAACATTAGGCAAAAAATAGCCCTGGGTAACTGGCCTAAAAGCCGAGAACTTCGCTCATCATTGCCTTTAGAATAAACAGGAGTGAATCACCGTTATGGATCAAAGTAACCAGCAACCTTTTCGCACTGCGCTTTTGGTTCTGACATTGCTTTTAACGTTGTTCGTGTTGGCCCCGAAATCCTGGGCCAACAGTTTGACTGCGGCTAAGTCTAATTACATTTTACAGTGTCAAGGATGTCATAAAAGCGATGGTTCGGGAACACCGCCCGAGACACCTAACTTTTCAGAATATGGAGCCGAACTGGTGCATTCCAGTATAGGCAGATCATATTGGATTAGTGTGCCCGGTGCGGCTAACTCCCCCTTAACCGATAATGAACTCGCAGATGTATTAAATTACATTTGTGCCGAAATACTAATGGAAAAAGATAGCCCTAAATTTTCAGCTCAAGAAGTTAGTTTGCACAGAGGTAAAAAAATGAAAAATGTGTATGAATCTAGAGAAAAAACCATTAATCAGATACGTCAAGAAAATGGCCAGCAAAACTAAGTAAAATAAGATAACGGCGAGTATCCCTCTCGTCGTTAGCTCCTCTAACATATTGTTCGCTATTTAATAGTTAGGTTATTGCGACATATTGTGCCCAATTAGCTCTCCGGTTTTTTACAATAACTAATATGAAGGATTGACAAAGAATGTAATCATTCTGTTGCGCTTAGCTCACGTTTCACACTAAAACCCATACACCTGACTATTAGAAAATAAGGTCGCCTGGTTTATTTTATCTTTAACACACGCCTGAATATCACTGTGTTTAAAGACATAAACCCTATCTTGATTGCCTTTTTCATTAGCCGATAAAGAAGTAAAATCAGCTAATACAAAATTGACATATTCGTTATTATCTAACGCTCTTAATCCTGAGCCATAACGACATAAAACTTGGCCTAAGTTTTCTTCGAAGTTAGCTAAAAAGCGTTTATGCTCTTGTTCTGCAGCTTCTTTTCGTTGTTGTAATTGCGCTTGGCGTTCGATCTCGATTTTCGTTTTGTATCTTTCTACCTCTGTACGTTTTGCTTGAAGCTTTTTGAGCTCAGCGTTTAACTCGCTTAACTGCTCTTCGATGTTAGCTTTACGTTCGTTGTTACTGTTGCTTTTTTCAAACTCAAGATCTCGGCTACGGCGTTCATATTCGCGCTGCTCCCGTGAGATCTCCCGTAGTTTTTCACCTAGCGCACGTAATTTACTGCTTGATTCACGTGATAAATATTTAGCTCGTTCCATGGCGTCTTCTACTGCATCCTCTATTTCATCTTCGTCCATGTGAATGTCGATATCGAGGTCTTGCATATCAAAAACGTTAGGCGCAAGCGGCGCGACAGGCACAGACGAGTGACCATCAGTAAAGAACACTTGCCTGCTACCGTAGCGATTTAAATCCAGTTTAAACACCACGCCTTGATTTTGCAGATAGGTATAGCCGATATCTCGTATGCTCAGACTTCCTCTTTGGTTATCTTGCTTGAGTGCGGTTTGCAAAATACTGCTCATTATTTCTAATTCACCGGTCAATTCTTGCTTATCTGTGTCAGCTAAAACGGGGGATGCCCACAAGACAACAAGTACGGTGCTGATGACGAAAATATGTTTGGACATGTTCATAGGGCTACCTCTACTGTTGAATACTTTCTAATGCGACGCCAGTCGCATCATGATAAACGTCTTGTTGTAATTGATTGAGTTGGCGTGCATAAAAAAGCTGATCGTCGCTGCGCTGCTGATTAACAAATTTAATCAGTTCGGCAAAGTCTTCGCGGCGCTCCTTGCGACTTGAACTCAACAAATAATTCGTCAATTGGCTTGCGCTTTCTAACTGCTGTTGCTGTAACGTTTGCGCATACAAGCTGAACGCGTCTTGCTGATTTTGCTTAAACGCATCTAATTTGCTATCTACCAATTTCGCTAATGCCTGTTCTGACGGTCCAGAACCGAAGCGAATACGTAACTCCCCATCAGATGTAGTCACTTGTGTACCCGTTAACACCAGCACGATGGCCAGCGCCGACGTTATAAATGATACGCCGGATAACCACGACCAACTATTACGGGCTTGTTGGGGCTCAAAGGTTGCAGCTTTATTCCACTGTGGGACCTCAAAAGAGGGATAATCCTCAGCACCTATTTTAACCATAGCGGCCGTTTCCACTTGCTCAGCAAATTGACTATCTTGGATACAGTGTTGTTCAAACTCGTCCCGTTGTTTTGGGGTCAGTTTGCCTTCTAGCCATAAAGCCAGTAATTCGGCGTTGTCAAAGCTCGACATAATCCACCTCCATTAGGGTTTTCAATTTGGTTAACGCACCATACAATCTCGACTTAGCGGTATTAACTGACATACCGGTTTGTTGGGCTATTTCGTCGAAGGTAAAGTGACCAAAAAATTTAAGCTCAACCACGGACTTTTGAGCCAATGGTAGTTGCTGCATCGCTTTGATCAACAGGGTATTGCGCTGGGAGCACTCAATAAGCTGCTCAGCGGGCGTAGCATCACATGGAATTTCAGGCGCATCGTCTAGCCCTTGTGTAGGCCGCTTACGTCGATAAAACTCTATACAGCGATAATGGGCGATGCGAAAAAGCCATCCTTTGAAACTGCCTTCACCTCGGTATGAGGATAGATTTCGAAATACCGAGATAAACACTTCTTGCATAAGATCCAGCGCATCCGCGTTATTGCCAGTCATTCGCAATCCATAATGATAAACCGGCTTTTCATAGCGTTTGAGCAAGCTCAACCAGGCTTTCTTATGGCCTTTTTGTGCTTTTTCTATTAGCTGTTCGTCGCTTTTCTCAAACACCCATTTGATTCCCTTTTGTGTTGACCATAAGTAAAGTCGCAGACTGGGTTAAAAAAGTTTGAAATAGCTGACTTTTATTTTTTCAAGGTAGGAACAGGTGTTAACGGAGCGAGTAATTCTGCAAGATATCTGAATAAACGGACTCGCGTGGTAGCGTTACGCCATACTAAGCCAATTTCGCGATAAGCACCGTCTTCAGCAGGCATAGAAACGAGTTTGGTGGTAGTCAAAATATGATTTTTAATCGCCAGTTCAGGCATAAAGGTAAAACCCAGTTTACTGTTGGCCAACTGCACCAAGGTATACAAACTGCTAGCAGCCAGCGAATTAACTTGCTCTTTGTGGCGTAAGTTGCAAGCGCTCACAGCGTGGCCAGTCATGCAGTGTTCTTGCTGTAGTAAGAACACACTTTTCGCCGGTAACCCTGACACATCCATGGGCATGGGTAATGTCTCGACTAAATCAGAGTGCGCAATTAGGTGAAATGGGTCATGACCTAACACCAGCTGTTTACAACCTGGGGTTTCCATAGGCAATGCCAATACTAACAAGTCCAAAATCCCTTCATTTAATTGGCTCAATAGATTGGTCGTGGTGTCTTCTTGTAGCTGCAGGGTAATATCGGGAAGATTTTCTTTAACGACGCCAATCAAGCCTTCAAAAAAGAATGGCGCAATAGTGGGGATGACACCAATTTTTAGATTTCCCGCTTGCCAATCGCCAGCAGTCTGGGCGAAATCGACCAATTCATTCGCTTCATTTAACAAACGCCGACTGCGCTCTACTAGCTCTAAGCCAAACGGGGTAAAAACAAACGTTTTATGCTCCCGTTCAAGCAACTGACAACCAAACTGTTCTTCTAAGTTTTGAATAGCAGTGCTAAGTGTCGATTGACTAACATGACAATGGTTTGCCGCACGGTGGAAGTGCTGCTCTTGATGCAATGTAACAAGATAATGAAGGTGTTTAAGGTTGGGCCATTTCATAGAAACTCATTAATAAAAACGATTGATATAATAAGTTTAAATCAAATACTCAGATGTTGCTTGCAGAATTTTATCCTTCGAAAGCCCAAAAATGTAAGCGATAAGTGAGGCTGAGTGTGCAAAGAAACTTTCACTCCCAGCCTAAACAAAGGATTCTAAAACCAGAATGTCTTTCTGGCAGCCTCAAAAACCGATCTGTGTTCGAGCACCTATCACATTTACCGAGAAGTCATTTGGCGCGCCTTCAACAATTTCTAAGACGTTGCTGTAAGAAAGATGTCCATAATTTAGTAAAAAGCGGACTTCATCCACTGGCGTCCAAATAAGTGATGCCATATAAGCATCCTGCTCTCCACCCACAATGCCCGCATCCACCAAATCGAGGCGATCGAAACGAAAGTTAACTTGCCAAGCCCCTGTTCCGCCATTGCCAATTGGATTGTTTACTTTGATGCCCTTGAATACACCTTCTTTATATTCACGTTTATCTTGGGTTAAGAAGTAGCCTGCTTCAATCGATCCCCCAAAAAACGTAGGATTAGCAAGTTCTGTACGATTGACTTTGGCCCAGTAGGTTTCGGCTGCAATATGAAAACGGCCTGCAATTACGGCGGCCTCAAGACCATAACTCAACTCGTCTTGGGCACCTGATATTTGGTCTGTATTGATGAAACGTGTATCAACACTGTGCACCAACGGACGTTTGCTATAGCCTACACTATCAATTTCTTCTCCCAAATCACGTGCATGTACAGAACTACCAAGGTGTATTTGTGCCTCATTTACAAATTTAGTGTATGTGACTCGACCATCGACACTAAAGGAATTATTTCCATCATCTAAATCATCGATATTATCTGTAAATACACCGCCTTCTAGCAAAAAATCACCCACATTATATGCTGCGGAAAGACCGACCCTGCGCTCAAATCCAAAAGCATCAGTAAATGCCGAACGTTCTATAAAGCTGGTATCGTTACTACTAGAAAGCTCTTCAAGCCCCTGAAAGGTATTGTGCTGGCCAACGATAATATTCAGAGGGCCATCTTTATAACTAATATAAGCGTCAGTCAGCGACACACCGTCAAGATAATCAGCTATAAGTTTGTAACCAAAACCGCCAGGAATAGTGCCTTCTATGCCGAACCGAAGCCGTCTCGCTTCACTTGTAAATCCTTCACCGGGAATATCAATGGTTGAAGGAACCGACGAAAGATAAGCGAAATCATAGAGTACGCGACCCCGGGGTTTGACACTCCATCCTCCTTCACCTTTTATTTCAGGTGCACCTTTCCAATTTATCGCGATGGGACTATCTGCTTCTGCCGCATCTTCAATGAGGACAACACGCTTAGTCTGATCTTTCTGTTCAAGTTCGACTGAACTTAATTCACTGCGTAACGAGAGCACTTCTTGTTCTAGTTTATTAATCCGCTCGATAAGTGTGGCTAACTCTTCACTCGTATTTGTCGCTGCGATGGCATTGACAGGTAAAATTGTAATCAACGCACTACAGGCAACTAGGTGGTTTTTAATATTCATACGAAAACGAATTCCTATTGTACGACCGCAAAATTCTTCTGAGAGTAAAAGAGCGTCTCATTTTATCCCGCTCGCGATATGTCCTTAACGGAAATCATCTGCAGGGGTATTCCGGCGTATTTGGTTTTAACAATACTCAATAAACCTGCGTTGATTAATCGCAGTTGTAGTATATGAAGCATTCAAATTAATTGCGCGCAATGTATGACAATTTTATTACAAAAACATGACAAAATGACAGTTTTATGAAGAGTTTATGAATAATTACTAGGGGTATCGAAGATTACTTCAGTGAAATAAATTTAGAAGTAGGCTTGAACAACTGGATTGCCTTGTTTAGGTATGCAATCCAGTTGAAATTTATGATTTAAGACTTATTTAGCCTCTTTTCAATCTCATGAACACTGGTATGGCGAACATCATAACCTTTGACCAAATAAATTATATGCTCTGCAATATTACGCGCATGATCGCCGATCCGCTCAATCGAACGTAGTGCCCATATTATATTCATCACTCGACCAATCGAGCGCGGGTCTTCCATCATATAGGTCACGATTTCACGCATCGCCGTTTGGTATTCTCTATCGACTTGTGTATCGGCGCGCGCTACATCTAACGCTTTATCGGCATCGAATCTGGCAAACGCATCGAGTACCGAGTTCACCATTTTTTGTACCAAAGCCCCCATATGGCGGATCGATTGGTATCCTCCAGGCGCGGCGCCGTCATCACTTAAAGCAATGGCCATTTGCGCTATTTTTTGCGCTTCGTCGCCCATTCTTTCAAGATCACGCGTCATCTTAGTGACCGACAAAACCATGCGTAAATCTGATGCAGCTGGCTGACGGCATGCTAAGATCATGGTGCAGTTTTCATCAAGCAAGACTTCACGACGGTCCACGTCATCTTCAACACTCAGTACATGTTCGGCTAACGTACGGTTGACCGATTCGATGGCTTTCACCGAATCAATAATCTGTTGCTCTACCACGCCACCCATTTCTAGGACTTGGCTTTTCAGCGCTTCTAAATCAGAGTCGAAGCGTTGAGAAATATGTCGTTCCATATTGTTCCCCTTGGTTTAGCCAAATCGTCCGGTAATGTAGGCTTCTGTTAGCTCATGCTCTGGATTCGTAAATACACGACGCGTATCGTTCACTTCTATTAAACGTCCCATATGGAAATATGCCGTGCGATTAGACACCCTAGCAGCTTGCTGCATCGAATGGGTGACAATCGCGATAGTGAAGTTTTGGCTTAGCTCTGCCATTAATTCTTCGATTCTAGCGGTCGCTATCGGGTCCAATGCCGAACAGGGTTCGTCCATCAGGATCACCTCTGGGCTAACGGCGATAGTTCGAGCGATACACAGCCGTTGCTGCTGACCACCTGATAACCCCGTGCCGGGAGAAAACAAGCGATCTTTTACTTCATCCCACAAACTCGCTTTGCGTAAACTGTCTTCAACAATTTCATCCAGTTGAGCACGACGCGATACCAAACCATGCACTTTGGGCCCATAGGCAACATTTTCGTATATCGACTTAGGGAAAGGGTTCGGTTTTTGAAACACTATCCCCACTCGGGCGCGAAGAGGTACTACGTCTTGTTTACGAGCATAAATATTATGTTCGTCAAGCGTCACTTCACCTTCAACCTTACAGTTATCTACCGTATCGTTCATTCGATTTAAACAACGTAAAAAGGTCGATTTACCACAACCTGAAGGACCGATCATTGCCATCACCTCGTTGCGATTAATATCTAAACTAACGTCATGAATGGCCTGCTTATTGTCGTAATACACATTTAAATTACGCACCGACATTTTGGCTTTGTCTGAGAACGGATTGCCTACAGTCTTGTTATTCAAGCCTTGTTGAGCAAAATCAAGTTTTCGCCCTTGTTCTAGCATCGGATCGAATAAACCGTTGTAACCTGAGTTTGAATTCACTGCTTGTTCCTATTATTGATAGCTGCGACCAAGACGATGACGCAACCACACCGCTAGTCCATTCATTGTGATTAAAAATGTTAATAACACCATGATCGCAGCAGATGAACGCTCAATGAATGCACGTTCCGGACTGTCAGCCCACAGAAAAATTTGCACCGGCAACGCGCTTGAAGGGTCCATTAAACCATTTGGAACATCCACGATAAACGCTACCATCCCAATCATTAATAATGGCGCTGTCTCACCAAGCGCCAATGCAAAACCAATAATAGCCCCTGTCAACATGCCCGGCATTGCTAGCGGTATCACATGGTGTAACACTACCTGCATCTTCGAAGCGCCTAATCCGTAGGCAGCGTCGCGTATGGAGGGCGGCACGGCTTTAATGGCAGCACGACTAGAAATGATAATGGTAGGCAGTGTCATTAAGGTCAATACTAGCCCTCCCATTAAAGGCACAGAACGAGGCATATTAAAAAAGCCGATAAAAATTGCCAAACCCAGTAAACCGAAAATTATCGATGGTACCGCTGCAAGGTTATTAATATTCACTTCTATAAAATCTGTTACGCGGTTTTTAGCGGCATACTCTTCTAAGTACACCGCGGCAGCTATACCGATAGGAAACGTTAACCCAATTGTAACCAGTAACATATACAAGGAACCTACCAGTGCACTACGGATCCCAGCTTGTTCTGGCTCCCGTGAATCGCCGGAAGTGAAAAAAGTAGCGTTGAACACTTGACGCACCTGATCTTTGGCAATCCAGTTATTCACCCACTCTTGCTGCTGATTGTTCAGTCGACTACTAAAGCCTTTACCATCATGCCCAATATTCTTTACATAATTGTCTACGTCATCATCAGCTATCAACCACAAACCGACAGTTTGATTAAGTAAACGGGGATTATCACTCAAGCTTTGTCTAATGGTGTATACAGCACCACTACTGATAAGATTTAAAAGCTGTCGCTTTTCTATGGCTGATAATGTGATGGGCGAACCTGCTTTATTTGCTGTCGCTTTATTATCCGTTTCAAGCTGCACGCTCAAGGCTTGCGCTATCACATTATCGTAATTAGCTCGTCTAACCTGGGCGTCACTAGTAGGATCATCGATATTTAATCGTTGACTGTCGAAAGTCACTTCCAGGTAAATTTGCGTTTGCAAGAATGCACCATGTCCTTTGCCAATAATATCGCTAAATAAAATCAACAAACAAGCAAGGCCAAACAATATAGCGCTCACTCCGTAAGCTCGAAAGCGCCACTCGGCACGCTTGCGTTTTGCTAAATTACGTTGCACCAAAACAATAGTTTTTAGGTTTTTGCCTACTGATACCTTTGTTGTCGCTTTTGTCATTGGCTTACTCATACTCTTCGCGATAGTGGCGCACGACATACAAGGCTACATAGTTAAGTAATAGCGTGACGGTAAATAACATTAAACCCAATGCAAATGCCGATAGGGTTTTAGGACTATCGAATTCTTGATCTCCCACCAGCAAAGTAACTATCTGCACGGTAATGGTGGTCACCGATTCCAGCGGGTTTGCGGTTAAATGGGCCGCTAATCCAGCGGCCATCACCACTATCATTGTTTCACCTATCGCCCGTGATGCGGCTAATAGTATGCCGCTGACAATACCCGGCAGCGCAGCGGGGATCACCACTAACTTAATCGTTTCTGACTGAGTTGCCCCTAACCCCAAAGAGCCATCTCGCAATGACTGAGGCACCGCTTTTATCACATCGTCAGATAGTGATGAAACATACGGAATAATCATCACGCCCATCACTAAGCCTGCTGCTAACGCACTTTCAGAAGACACATCTAAGCCCAGTAAGCCACCAGCATCATGAATAAATGGCGCTACCGTTAAGGCCGCAAAAAAACCGTATACCACGGAAGGAATACCCGCTAAGATTTCTAATATAGGTTTGACTGTTGCGCGAAACCTAGGCGAGGCATATTCAGACAAATAAATTGCTGACATTAAGCCCGCAGGCACCGCCACCAACATGGCGATAAAAGAAATGAGCATGGTACCTAAAAATAACGGTACTGCCCCAAACGCGCCAGACGCCCCCACTTGATCGATTCGCAATGCTGTTTGCGGACTCCAATGGGTACCAAATATAAAATCAAAAAGATTCACCGACTGGAAGAAACGCAGCGATTCAAACAACACCGACAGTACGATGCCGATAGTCGTAACAACTGCGATACTTGCACAAAATAACAAGAACCACTGAAACACCCGCTCTACCTGCTGGCGAGCATGAACTTTTGGCTTAATCCATAGCCAACCTAATGAAAGTGCAAGCCCTAAACTAATTAGCACCACTACCGTTAAACTCAACTGACTCAGTTGTTGCCAGCGCAGGTAATTTTGCCCCGCTTGTAACAGATAATCTGGGGGGGTGCTGCTGATTAATGCATTTGGATATAGGGCGTTATTGATGACGTTATTGACCATCAACTCAATTTCACTATCTGGTAGAGCCTGAACAGACCCAGGCAATAGTTTCACAATCGCGGTATGCACCACGTAATCATCGAGTAAATTCCAGCCAAGCACAATGAACAGACAAGGCAGCGCGCACCACAGGGCACTTAATACACCATAATAATAAGGTAACGAATGCAAGACGTTTTCTTTACCCGCTCGGTACGCAATATTTGAGGCGCGATTACGTCCAAGAATGTACGCACCGGCTGCACACAACAGCGTGATAATGATGAGCGTCGGGGTTTCCATAGACTTCAATTCATTGCCTTTTTAGCCACAATACTTAACATACCGAGTAAAACTGCTTTTGGATGTCTGTGTTCCTGTCTACGATTATTGTTCATTTTTGTGCTTTGCCCCGCAGCATTTTAACGCGTTGTGCAATGTCTTCTCGCTCTGCTCGCGATAGCGGTATCATACCTTTGCGCGATAAATATCCGTTCTCTCCCGCCGCTCGTTCGCTAATAAATTCACTTATAAAAGCTTCAATTCCAGGGATCATGCCGATATGCGCCTTTTTAATATAAATATATAAAGGCCTAGAAATAGGATAATTACCGCTAGCAATAGAGCTAAAAGTGGGTTCGAATCCATCAATTCTTGCCCCTCTTATACGATCGCTGTTTTGGTCAAGAAAGCTAAAGCCGAGTAAACCAAGCGCATCGGGATTGGCGTTTAACTTTTGCACCACCAAATTATCGTTTTCACCAGAATCGATATACGCGCCGTCTTCACGCAACATCCTACATAAACGACGCTGCTTGCGTTTTAACTCTCCAGCAAGCTGAAAATTATGTTTCTCACGTGCTTCTCTTGATTGCTCTGTTAACTCGGCCAACCACGTAAATGTGTGGCAACCATAATCAAGAACTAAATCGGAAAATGCATCACGGGTGCCCGATGTTGGCGGCGGCCCAAGCACTTCAATCTTAATATTTGGCAAAGTTGAGTTAATATCACGCCAAGTATGGTAGGGATTATCGATAGTATTTTCGCTGCCATCAGGATTAGGAACGTTCTTGGCTAGCGCCAAAAACAACTCACGACGCGTTAAACGGATCTCTGATCCTAATTTACTCTGGGCTAATACAATGCCATCAAAACCGATAAGAATTTCAATGATGTCTTGCACACCATTGCGTCGGCACAGCTCAACTTCAGACGCCTTTATTCGACGAGAAGAGTTAGCGACATCTGGAAACTTCATACCTACGCCCTGACAAAAAAGCTTTAATCCGCCGCCGGACCCCGTTGATTCAATTTTAGGTGTTCTAAATTCGGATATCTTGCCAAAACGCTCTGCAACAACAGTCGAAAACGCATAAACAGTGGACGAACCCACAACATCAATATAATCGCGCATTGCCGCCACTGGGGCGCTAATTGCAGCCCACAAACAAAAAGAAATTAACGGAATTACGCTCGGTCTCATTCAACTACTTAATTAATCTACTTACATTAGCTGCACATAATATGACAGTTTTATAACGGTTATATGACAGTCGCTAATATTCAATAAATTTGTTTATGCGCATTTCAGGCAAAAAAAAACAGAGCCCCTTACTTAGTAAAAAAGCATCTAAGTATGAAAGCTCTGTTGTACTGGTGATATACCACCTTAGTTTTTACCTAGGGGGCGAAAACACCTTTTAATACAAAGAAGAATAGTATCGACAAACCTGCACCAGCAGGCAAAGTCACCACCCAAGAAACAACGATATTGCGCACGACACCTAAATTGATTGCCGCTATGCCCCGGGCCATACCAACACCTAATACCGCGCCAACTAAAGTTTGCGTGGTAGAGATGGGTAAACCAGTCCCAGAAGCGATAACCACCGTACATGCGGCAGCTAGTTCAGCAGCAAAACCACGGCTAGGGGTCAGGTGGGTAATACCGTTACCTATTGTTTTGATAACGCGGTGACCGAACAAGGCCAAACCTGCAACAATGCCTAAACCACCTAGCGGTAATATCCACCAAACTAAACCAGATTGCTTTGTTATCTCACCGTCGTTTTGAATAATACTCACTACAGCAGCCAACGGTCCGATAGCATTCGCCACATCGTTTGACCCATGAGCAAACGCCATACAGCAGGCTGTAACTATCATCAGAATAGCGAATATTTTTTCTACGCTAGCAAAATGTGTACTTTTGTCTGCTTTTTCATCGTATTTAATGCGGTTAATCGCAAACTTACCGATCACCCCAACCAAAATAGCGATAGAGATAGCAATATAAAAGCCATTTGCCGTACCTACATCAAAACCAACATGCGAAAGGCCTTTTTTAATGGTCACAAGGGCCATCACAAAACCCGCAGCGGCCATATAGAAAGGCACATAGCGTTGGGCTTTTTTAAACGGCTTTTCGGTATCAAAAATGAGTTTCTGAGCACTTTGAAAAATCAAATAGGCAATAAAACCAGATATAGCTGGCGTAATAACCCAGCTACCTACAATGCCGCCCACCTTGCTCCAAGCAACAGCATCAGCACTAACGCCCACAGCAGCGAAACCGACTAAGGCGCCTACAATTGAATGCGTAGTAGACACAGGCCAACCTAGATAGGACGCAAATGCCAACCATATACCAGCAGCAAGAAGTGCCGATATCATCCCGTAAACCAGAAGTTCAGGGCTGTCGACAAAGTAGGATGAGTCCAATATCCCTTTACGAATGGTTGATGTTACTTCACCGCCAGCTAAATATGCGCCAGCAAATTCAAACACCATAGCAATCAAAATAGCTTGTTTAATCGTTAGGGCCTTTGACCCAACTGACGTACCCATTGCGTTGGCAACGTCGTTTGCGCCGATGCCCCATGCCATGAGGAAACCAACGGAAGCAGCTACCACGATAAGCGCGAAGCCATATGTTTGTAAAATATCCATTAATACTGTCTCTTAATTGGCTAACATGAGTTCGAGTCGCGAGCCGACGCGTTCTGAAATATCGGCCAACTCCCCAACCCATTCGATGATGCTGTATAAAAACATCACGTCCACAGGATTAAGCTGTGACTCTAAATGTAGTAATTCTCGGCGCAATGAAACTTGCATTACGTCAGTATCATCTTCGATTTTGTCCAAATCTACGATCATATCTTCCACTAAACGAACTTCACGACCGCGAAAGCCTGTTTCCAACAAATCGTCTAATTCGTTGATAACACGAGTGGCCTGTTTGGTTGCATCTAAACAACGCTCTAGGTACACCATGAAGCTATCGCGAATTTCTACTGGAATATTCAACTTGCGACCCAATACACGGCCAGAGATATCTTTGGCTTTATTGGCAATTTTGTCTTGTTGGGTTAACAGATCAAGTACGTCTTGACGCTGTATGGGCATAAAAATACCACGAGGTAAGCTGATTCTAAGCTCGCGCTTAAGAACATCTGCTTGTTTTTCCAAATTAGAGATTTCTCGTTGAAATAAGGCTGCTTTCTCCCAATCTCCTGTGAAAACAGTATTAAAAAAAGGTAGCAAACCTAGGCTACATTTATTCACCACTTTGATATGATTTTCGAGTGGTTTCAAAGGTGATTTGGCAAAAACCCCAAGAAATGTGTTTGTTGGCATACGTTAGGTATCTCTATGGTTTGAATACAACAGTTCGAATTTAATCGTCGCGCATGATACATCAAGAAAAATGACAGTAACATGACAGTGACGTGCTTTTCGTCTCAGTTTTACAACATACAGTAATAATAGAGCATATTTAATGACACATTAAACTGTCATATTCCCCTCTCAATATACATTGCAAATTGAATAATCAATTAATATTATCAATTGATTATTAAGGAAAAATTGCAAACAAATAGCGCCATGCTAAGCTATGCTCAAGGTCATATCTTAGTCCTTAACTTTAACGCGAGGTTCACGAATATGAAACCAATGATTTTTACGCTAGTCGGCAAAGATAAAAGAGGTCTAGTCGACTCACTCGCTCAATCTGTGTTCAAATTGGGTGGTAATTGGCTTGGTAGTAATCTGTCATATATGGCAGGTCACTTTGCTGGTTTTGTCGAAATTCAATTACCTGCAGATAAACAGGACGCTTTAATAGAGCAGTTTTCTTCGCATCCAGACCTGTCCATAAATTTAGTGGAAGGTGCCAATGAAAATCCTGTTCAAACTCATACAGTACAGATCGAAATCATGGGTAACGACAAACCTGGCATCGTACAAGAATTAACCAGTATATTAAATCGCTTCAGCTTAAATATTGTTAAGTTTGATTCTACTTGCGGTAGTGCTCCAAATTGGGGTGGCATGCTATTTAAAGCTAAAGCCATAGTCGCCTTAGAAAACGGATTCGACTTAGATGAGCTTCGCCGGGCACTTGAATCAATTGCTAACGATTTAATGGTCGATATCTCTACTACGGCCTGATATGACTTGTATTGCGGCATTTTGTCATAAATTCGTCATACAGAATTGACACTATACCGCTCAAATTTTTCTTATTTTGATGTTAAGACACAATGACTTCTCAACCAAATATTTACTTTTCTCGCGAAATCAGTTGGCTGGCGTTTAACCAACGGGTACTTCAAGAAGCTGCGGATCGAAAAAACCCCATCGTAGAGAGGATACGATTTTTAGGCATCTATTCAAGTAATATGGATGAGTTCTATCGAGTGCGGGTGGCCGATGTAAAACGTAAAATATATATTCATCTAGATGAAGATGACGAAGAGAAAGCCGAGCAAACTAAGCTTCTTATGGAGCAAATTCAAGAAAAAGTATTGGGAATGACCGAGGACTTTGAGAAGGTTCGTGAAGATGTTGTTGCCCGCTTAGCTCGCTATAACATATTTTTGATTGAAGGTGACAAGCTCACGGATTATCAAACCACTTGGCTCAAAAATTATTTTAAGAACAAGGTGCTACGTCACATCGCACCGATACTGTTACATAGTAAAGTGAATTTGGTTTCTCGCCTGAATGATTCCGCTACCTATTTATATGTTGCCATTAACAATAGTGGAAAAAGCACCCAATACGCCACAATAGAAGTTCCCACCAACGCGCTGACGCGTTTTGTGGTTATTCCTCCTGAAAATAGCCGTAAGAAAAAGTACATCATTCTGCTTGATGACATTATTCGCTTGAACCTTGAAAGTATCTTTAAAGGTTTCGTCGACTTTGAGTCTGGCGAGGCCTATTCATTTAAAATGACCCGTGATTCTGAATATTCCATCAACGATGAAATTGAAGAGAGCTACGTTGAGAAAATGTCTGAAAGCATGAAGCAGCGCCTGATCGCTGAACCAGTGCGCGTAGTATACGACGAACAGATGCCTAACGAAATGATACGCAACCTAAAAAAACGCTTAAAGATATCATCTTACGACAGCCTTATTGCAGGTGGAACCTATCGTAACTTTAAAGACTTTATAGGTTTCCCTAACGTAGGCCGTGATTATCTTGAGAACCCTAAGTTGCCGCCAATTACCTCCAGCGACTTTGCCGCACACAACACCGTATTTGATGCAATTACTGAAAAAGACATACTACTTTACTACCCGTACCACCGTTTTTTACACGTGACTGAATTTATTCGTCAGGCGGCATTCGATCCCAAAGTAAAACAAATTAAGCTCAACATTTACCGAGTCGCCAAAAATTCACGAATTATCGATTCACTTATCGATGCGGTAGATAACGGCAAAAAAGTGACCGTTGTCGTCGAGCTAAGAGCAAGATTTGATGAAGAAGCTAACATTAGCTGGTCGAAAACAATGACCGATGCAGGCATTAAAGTCGTTTTTGGTATGCATGCCCTAAAAATTCACAGTAAGTTGTGCTTGGTTAGCCGCGAAGAAAAAGGCGAATTGGTAAACTACGCTCATTTTGGCACCGGTAACTTCAATGAGAAAACGGCAAAAATTTATACTGATTTCAGTTTATTCACTCGTAATCAAGAACTTGCCCTTGAAGCTGAATACGTCTTTAATTTTATTCAACAGCCTTATCGTCGACATAAATTTCAACATTTACAAATTTCACCGATCAATGCTCGAACAAAAATTCAGTTACTGATCCGTCAGGAAATTCAAAATGTTAAGGAAGGCTTGAGCGCTGGTATTACGTTGAAGTTAAATAACCTAGATGACCACTTACTAATAGATGATCTATATAAAGCGAGTCAAGCAGGTGTAAAGGTGCGCTTAATAGTACGCGGAATGTGTTCGCTGATCCCTGGCGTTAAAGGCTTAAGCGAAAATATCTCGGTCATCAGTATTGTGGATCGTTTCTTAGAGCACCCGAGGGTCATGGTATTTGAAAACGCTGGGGATAAACGGGTATTTATTTCATCTGCTGACTGGATGACCCGAAATATGGATTTTCGTATCGAGGTGGGTTGTCCAATTTATGAACCATCGTTGATTAAACAGATTTTAGATATACTCGAAATTCAATTTCAAGATACGGTAAAAGCTCGTATCATAGATCAAACACAATCTAATAAATATGTGCGCCGTGGGAACCGCAAAAAGCTGCGCTCACAAATCGAAACGTACGAATATATAAAACACCGGGAAAAGCAAAAAGATGCCCAATGATAATGCGCCATTTGATGGTGTGGAAGTAAGAGACACCAGCAAAATTGCCGCATTAGATATTGGTTCTAATAGTTTTCACTTGGTCGTTGCGCGCGTAGTCGCAGGATCGGTTCAGATTCTGCACAGAGTGAAACAAAAAGTGCGCTTAGCTCAAGGCTTAAGCAGCGATTATTATCTTGACGATGAAGCGCAAAAAAGAGGCCTTGATGCCTTAAACGTCGTCGCAGAAAGCTTACAAGATTTTCCACCGGAAAATGTACGTATTGTTGCCACCTACACTTTGCGCAAAGCCCACAATGCAAAAGCTTTTATTCGAGCGGCTCGCGACATACTCCCCTACCCTATAGAAGTCATAGGTGGTGCTGAAGAGGCCCGTTTAATCTACTTAGGCGTTGCGCACACCAATCATGATGATGGCCAACGTCTTGTCGTTGATATTGGCGGTGGCTCGACCGAGTTTGTTATCGGTCAAGGATTTGAGCCCAAAATGTTACGCAGTTTACAAATGGGTTGCGTCAGTTATACCAAAATATTTTTTAAAAATGATGAGCTAAAGAGCAAGTCATTCGATCGTGCGATCACTGCAGCCCAGCAAGAACTAGAAATGATCAATAAAGCCTATTTACGTGCAGGCTGGAAAACCTGCATAGGCACCTCAGGCACAATACGCAATATTATTCAAATTGCGCAAAATGAAAGTGTTAAGGACTCAGAAGGCAAAGTCACGTTGACACAACTGACGCGCTTAATGAAAGTTTGTTGTGAGGCAGGCTCTTTAGATAAACTACAAATTAGTCAAATGAGTGAAGATCGTAAGCCCGTATTTGCCGCTGGCTTAGCTATTCTAATCGCCATATTTAAGAGTTTAAACATCGACAGTATGGTGTTCTCCCCTGCCGCTTTGCGCGAGGGCGTACTTTACGAAATGGAAACGCAATTTACTCGCCCAGATGTGCGTCAGCGCTCCGCCGAAAGCGTTGCGACCCGTTATGATGTAGATGTTGAGCAAGCACAACGTGTGCACAGCGTTACAATGGGTATTTACCAGAGCTGCAAAGACGACTGGAATATCGCCAATAAAGAGCTCAAAGGGTTACTAGGCTGGTCTGCTTTGCTTCATGAAGTAGGTTTGCAAATTAATGCCCATGGTACACAACGCCATTCCGCCTATATACTACATAACATAGACTTACCGGGGTTCAATCAAGAACAGCAAACCTTGATGGCGACACTTGTGCGCTATTATCGTAAAAAAGTCCGTCCAGGAGATATTCCTGACTTTACACTGCTACCGTCAGAGCAGGTTTATAAATTAATTGCTATTTTACGTCTGGGTGTACTACTGAATATTAAACGCCAAGACGATATCCTGCCGAATATTGAAATCAAGGTAAAAAACAATACCATTCGCTTAACTTTTCCCGAAGGCTGGCTTGAGAACAAACCTATATTCAGTGCAGATTTAACCAATGAGGCACAATATATTCAAGCGCTAGATCTACAACTGCGTTTTGAATGATGCCCGGGTTAGGACGAACGCAGATGGTAACGTCAGTCCAATAATTAAATTCACTAAATTAACGATAAGTTACTGTATTAATTAGTGAAAAAACTTTATAGTTTTCAGCCTTCCGCTATCGTTCGTATGGCGAGAAGGTTCATCTGTATACTTACATAACGTAATAACAAGGAAGCTATAATGAAAGATCTATTCTTTTTCGACTCAATGTTAACGCCTAAAATCATCACCTTTGTATATTGGTTGATGCTTATCGCAGCGGTAATTTCAGGCGTAGGTACTATGTTTAACTCATACGGCGGAGGCTTTTTCGCTGGTGCCGGCATTTTGATCGCGGGTGTTATCGGGGCGCGTATTTGGTGTGAATTGTTGATAGTTTTATTTAAAATCCATGAAAATTTGAAAAAAATAGCCGACAAGCAAGACGTTACGAACGAGTTATAAGTAGTGAACGACAACTGCCCGCGGGCAGTTGTTTCATTACCCCAGCCTATTTCTACATTCAGGATCATTAACCATGCACGACCTATCGGCTCAAATCGCCTTTATTCTCGAAATAGACAAACTTAAAGCGGTGTATCGTAAAACCATGGTTAAAGCGGATGACAACCGCCATGAAAATAGTGCTGAACACAGCTGGCATATTGCGCTGTTGGCGCAAACAATGGTGACGTATGCAGAGCATTCTATTGATATTTTACGCGTCACAAAAATGTTACTTATACACGATATTGTCGAGATTGATGCTGGCGACCTATTTGCTTTTGCCGATGAACAAGCGCATCAAGCCCAAGAACAAAAAGAGTTAGACGCCGCTCAACGTATTTTTGGTTTATTGCCAACAGCGTCAGGACAAGAAATGCTTAACTTATGGTTAGAGTTTGAGAAAGCAGACAGCGTTGATGCTCAGTTTGCTAAAGGTATGGATTGCGTATTACCTATTTTTCAAAATATGAGTAATAACGGTGGGAGTTGGAAAGCCCACAATGTACACAAAACACAGGTACTAAAACGCAATAGCTATCTAAGAAGCAGCGCTCCTAAACTTTGGGAATATGTGGAACAGCAAGTGGATGAAGCCGTAAAGAATGGTTGGTTACAGAACCGATAACTCGCGCATTTTCAATCAGCCAGTTAACGCCCCAAGTACAAATCAATTAGTCTCGCTAGCTCGTCTTGAAAATGGGCTTCAAAGGCATCTAGCTCTTGATCAAATACGCCCAAGTATTGCCTAGCCTTTAGGTGATCCAAGCGCTTATTATTCGTTTTATATTCAGTCTCAGGTAAGCTTTTATCATAACGCGGTACAATCCGCCAACGCACAAAATCACTGTGCAAAGCTGCAACGTGTTGTTTGGCGTATTGACAAAAACCTTCGATATGAACCGGGCCATCAGGTCCTAAACAACCTGGCTCGACTCTAAAGGTAACGGTAAGTTTTTTGTATAATGGCAAAGGTAAAGATTCATGCATAACAACGTCACCACTTCCTCATAAATCAACTATTAAGCATAACGCTTGATGAAAATAACGCATGAAATATTGGCTATCAATTCTAGTTAAAAAATTATAATACCAAGCCCCTATCTGGAAAATCTACTAGGCAAAGGTATAGATATTATTTGTTTCACCCCAAAAAAAACCAAGCACGGGGCTTGGTTTTTAACACAAAAACTAACGAGTAATTATTTAATAGACGCCTGATAAATAGACTCTATTGCTTTGTCTAAGACAGCATTAAATTCATCATCAGATTGCTGAGCACTAACACCTTCCGTTAATGCACGAGAAAAACTAGCAATAATGCCATTATTTTCAGACAAGCGACGGTTTGCTTCTTCACGGTTATAACCACCAGATAACGCAACAACCTTCAGAACTTTCGGATGCTTAACAAGCTCTTGATAGAAATTCGGTTCCACCGGTAAAGTGAGTTTCAACATCACCTTTAGATCGGTATCTAGTTTATCAAGCTCCGTTAAAATAGCTGCTTTTAGCAATGCTTCAGCTGCGGCTTTTTCGGGGCTGTTAATATCAACTTCAGGTTCGATGATAGGCATCAAGCCTGCTGCCAAAATTTGCTTACCCACTTCAAACTGCTGAGCAACAATGGCGTCGATGCCTTTTTTATTGGCTAACTTAACCACTGAGCGCATTTTGGTGCCAAAAACATCTTGGGCATTGGCTTTGGCAAGTAATTTGTCTAAATCAGCAATAGGCTTCATTAGCTGAACGCCATCAGCTTCATCAAGCAGACCTTTATCTACTTTCAAGAAAGGTACGACATTCTTTTCTTGCCATAGAAAGTGTGCTGATGATTTTCCACCGATCTGACGATCAAGCGTATTTTCAAACAATATCGCACCTACCACACGTTTGCCGTTGAAAGCAGGGCTAGTTACAATTCGCGTACGCATTAAATGAACCTGAGTAAACATCTCTTCATCATTTGTGTACTGCGTTTCTTCAACACCATATAAAAGTAAAGCCTTAGGTGTGCTGCCTCCGCTTTGATCAAGCGCTGCAATAAATCCATTATCACTTTTTATTTTTGTTAGCATATCTAATTGTGCTTGTGATGCCATGAGCAACACTCCTTAATTGTGTTGTAAGCCGATGGGCATAACGGCTTGTAGGTTACAAAGGTTATTGAAAGCTTAAGCTTTTCTTATTATTCATTTTGCAAGGCTATTATGCGCCCCGTGTCTCTAACATAGTGACAGCAGGTAGCTCTTTGCCTTCCAGAAATTCTAAAAATGCTCCACCACCAGTGGAGATATACGATATCTTATCTTCGATACCATATTTGTCTACTGCCGCCAACGTATCACCGCCACCAGCAATAGAAAATGCGTTACTTTCAGCTATAGCCATAGCAATGGCTTTTGTGCCTTCACCAAATTGATCAAACTCAAACACGCCAACGGGGCCATTCCAGACAATGGTGCCAGCTTGTTTAATAAGCGTGGCTAATTCAGCTGACGTTTGCGGACCAATATCAAAAATCATATCGTCATCAGCCACATCACCCACTGCTTTAAGTGTTGCTACGGCTTGTTCCGAAAACTCGATACCCGTGACTACGTCAACTGGTACGGGAATATTACCGCCCGCGTCTTTCGCTGCCGCCAGCAAACGGTTTGCTTCAGGGATTAAGTCCGCTTCGTAAAGGGATTTACCCACATTATTACCTGTTGCGGCAATAAAGGTATTCGCGATACCCCCGCCAACTATTAGCTGATCAACTTTATTAGACAACGCTTCAAGTACCGTCAATTTAGTGGATACTTTAGAGCCCCCAACAATCGCTAGGAGCGGACGAGCAGGATTATGCAGCGCTTTACCTAAGGCTTCTAACTCTCCAGCAAGCAAAGGACCAGCACACGCAACAGGCGCGAATTTACCTACGCCGTGGGTTGATGCTTGAGCACGGTGAGCGGTACCAAATGCATCCATTACATATACATCACATAATGCAGCGTATTGTTTTGATAACGCTTCGTCGTCTTTTTTCTCACCAGGATTAAAGCGTACGTTTTCAAGTACGACTAATTCGCCCTCTTCAACCTCTAGGCCGGTCAAATAATCGCGTGCAAGGCGCACGGGGCAATCTAATACGTTGTTGAGATAATCTACCACTGGTTGCAATGAAAATTCTTGTGCAAACTGCCCTTCTGTTGGCCGGCCTAGGTGAGACATAACCATCACCTTAGCACCCGCATCAATAGCAATTTTCAATGTACCTAACGAGGCCTTAATACGCGCATCTGAGGTCACTTTACCGTCTTTAATCGGTACGTTAAGATCCTGACGAATAAGAACTCGTTTTCCTGCTAACTCTAAATCAGTCATGTTGACTATTGACATATTTCCCCCAATTGGCGTGTTAAAACGTGTATTACTCATAAAAAAATGTATTTATTTGATTTCTATTTTTCGCACTTTAGCTTGTACTAAAGTGAACCATCAGTTAATGACTCGCGCTACCTAATGTCAGTCTGTTCATAACCTGCACAATATCTATCATACGATTAGAAAATCCCCACTCGTTGTCACACCAAACAAGCAACTTAACGAGTTGCTTGTGGCTAACACGCGTTTGTGTACCATCAACAATACAAGAATGTGCATCATGATTAAAATCCACTGAGACTAAAGGCTCTTCAGTAAAATCTAATATGCCGTTTAAGCGACCATTTTTGACTGCTTTTAAGGCTTGATTAACCTCTTCAATAGTGACCTTAGCTTCAAGAGTGACACTTAAGTCCATAGCAGAAACATTGATGGTCGGTACACGTACTGCTATCGCTTCAAATTTACCAGCAAATTTAGGTAAAACCCGTTCTATGCCCCGTGCAAGCTTAGTGTCGACCGGAATAATCGATTGACTGGCGGCTCGAGTTCGGCGTAAATCTGGATGGTAAGCATCGATCACTTGTTGGTCATGCATAGATGAATGGATAGTGGTAATAGTGCCACTTGAAACTGAGAAAGCTTCATCAAGCACTTGGATAACTGGAATGATACAATTAGTGGTACATGAGCCAGCAGATACAATTGTATCGCTCGCTCTTAACGTATCATCATTAATACCAACAATAATTGTGGCGTCCATATCTGAGCCACATGGCTGAGAAAACAGCACTTTTTTAGCGCCTTGAGCAAGGTGTTGTTCACCATGACTGCGCTCGTTATTTACGCCTGTGCATTCTAATACCACGTCGATATCCAGCTCAGACCAAGGCAACTTGCCGATATTTCCCTGCTGTAAAAGCGTGATGCGATCACCAGCAACAACAAGCTGTTGATTGTCCAGTACCACTGGAAAGCGAAAACGCCCATGGGCAGTATCATACTTTAAAAGATGTGCCACGCCTTCAGGCTCAGCGAGTTCATTGATCGCCACAATTTGAATCTGTTTGTTCTGTCCAGTTTCGTATAGCGCACGTAATACGTTGCGTCCAACACGACCAAACCCATTTATTGCTACTCGTATCATTCGACTCTTATTGAAAAAGTATATTCGCTATTATTAATTCGCTAAAACAACTAAGGCGCTTGAGAGCGCCTTAGATTATAGTTTTATTGTTTCAACTGGAAGGCATTTCCTAAGAATTCAATAAACCTTGTGCCTTCTCGGCTACTGCATCGGCTGTTATACCAAAGTGTTTCAGCAATACGCCACCAGGTGCTGACTCACCGAAAGTAGTCATACCCACCACTGCGCCGTCAAGCCCAACGTATTTGCTCCAGTAATCCACATGAGCTGCTTCAACTGCAACCCGAGCAGTCACTGCTCGAGGTAATACAGTTTCTCGATATGCAGCATCTTGCTGGTCAAACACAGATGTACTTGGCATAGACACCACGCGAACAGCAACACCTTTAGCGCTAAGTTGTTCAGCAGCATCCATAGCAACGCCTACTTCAGAACCTGTACCAATTAAAATAACCTGAGGAGTGCTATCGCAATCCTTCAGAACGTAACCGCCCTTAGCCACGTTAGCTAATTGCTGTGCATTACGCGCTTGTGCAGGTAAACCTTGACGACTAAATACTAATGCACTTGGACCATCTTTACGCTCTAAAGCTGACTTCCATGCGACGGCAGTTTCAGCACCGTCACAAGGACGCCACGTGTCTAAATTTGGCGTTAAGCGCAAGTTAGCAATCTGTTCAATCGGTTGATGCGTTGGGCCATCTTCACCTTGACCAATTGAGTCGTGGGTATAAACGAAGATGTTAGGAATACCCATCAATGAGGCCATACGTACGGCATTTCGTGCATATTCCATAAACATTAAAAAGGTTGCGCCGAAAGGTCGGAAGCCGCCATGCAGACCAAGGCCATTCATAATACCGCTCATGCCGAATTCACGTACACCGTAGTATAAGTAGTTACCACTGGCATCATCTGCGGTTACACCTTTAGATTTAGACCACAAAGTCAAGTTTGAACCGGCTAAATCCGCTGAACCACCTAGAATTTCAGGCATAATAGAAGCAAAGGCTTCGATAGAGTTCTGAGATGCTTTACGACTAGCAATATTTTCTGCTTTTTCTTGAGATTGCTCTATAAAAGCTTGTGCTTTTTCAGCAAAATCAGCTGGCAAATCGCCATTTAAACGACGTGTTAATTCTGCGGCTAATTCAGGGTGTGCTTTCTCATAAGCTGAAAATTGCTCATTCCAAGCTTGTTCACGTTCAGAACCAGCTGATTTAGCGTCCCATCCTGCATAAATATCATTTGGAATTTCAAAAGGAGCATAAGGCCATTTTAAGAATTCACGGGTTGCGGCAATCTCATCCACGCCTAAAGGCGAGCCGTGTGAGTCATGGCTACCTGATTTATTGGGTGAACCAAAACCGATCACGGTTTTACAACAGATTAAGGTCGGTTGAGTAGTATTGGCTTTCGCCTTTTCAACAGCCGCTTTAATTGCTTCTGGATCATGACCATCAACATGTGCAATGACTTGCCATCCATAGGCTTCAAATCGTGCAGGCGTGTTGTCAGTGAACCAACCTTTTACGTTACCATCGATAGAGATACCATTGTCATCCCAAAACATCACAAGTTTGCCTAGCCCTAACGTACCCGCTAGCGAACAAGCTTCATGTGAAATACCTTCCATCAAGCAACCATCACCCAAGAAGCAATAGGTAAAATGATCTACAATATCGAATTTTTCTTGGTTAAATTGTGCAGCGAGCACCTTTTCCGCAATCGCCATGCCCACAGCATTACTAATACCCTGACCTAGTGGGCCAGTAGTTGTTTCAACGCCTGGTGCATAACCATACTCTGGATGACCAGGAGTTTTAGAATGTAACTGACGGAAATTTTTCAGTTCTTCAATTGGCAATGCATAACCCGTCAAATGCAATAGCGAGTAAACTAACATCGAGCCATGGCCGTTGGACATAATAAACCGGTCACGGTTCGCCCATTTCGGATTAGCAGGATTGTGCTTTAAAAAATCATTCCACAATACTTCGGCAATATCGGCCATGCCCATAGGGGCGCCTGGGTGTCCTGAATTAGCCTGTTGTACTGCATCCATACTAAGCGCACGGATTGCGTTAGCGAGTTGTTGACGTGAAGGCATGTGGTCTCCTGATTATTAGTGGCTGGTTTACGGTCGCGGTCAAAATTGCTTAGAATAGTAAGATAGCGATCGATTTAGCTCTATATTCTGGCTTAGGCCTCGCCTAACTGCAACGACAAAACATAACGAAACTCCATTTGTCATTGACTTTTTTTTACTGGAACGGTTCGTTTACGCCCAGCCGTTTGGACGTCTAGAAGTAAAGACTGGTATTTTTGATCTTAATCAGTAAAATGTCACTATATTAATTAGTATTTTTTTATTTAATAAGGATCCTACATGGCAAAGCATCTTTTTACCTCCGAGTCGGTATCCGAAGGGCACCCAGACAAAATCGCAGATCAGATTTCTGATGCGGTACTTGACGCCATTCTAACGCAAGATCCCAAGGCCCGCGTGGCCTGTGAAACGTACGTAAAAACCGGCATGGTCATGGTAGGTGGCGAAGTCACTACCAATGCTTGGGTTGATATTGAAGAGCTCACACGTAATACCGTACGTGAAATTGGATACACCCATTCAGATATGGGTTTTGATGCCGATTCATGTGCCGTTCTAAACGCTATTGGTAAACAATCTCCTGATATTAACCAAGGGGTAGACCGCTCTCGTCCTGAAGACCAAGGAGCTGGTGATCAAGGCTTAATGTTTGGTTACGCCAGTGACGAAACCGACGTACTCATGCCAGCACCCGTGACTTATGCCCATCGTTTGATGAAACGACAGGCTGAAGTGCGTAAAAGTGGTCAACTAGACTGGCTACGCCCAGATGCAAAAAGCCAAGTAACGTTTATTTATGAAGACAATGTGCCTGTGGGTATTGATGCAGTGGTATTATCAACCCAGCATTGTGATTCAATTACCACTGAACAATTGCGTGAAGCGGTAATGGAAGAAATCATTAAACCGGTATTGCCAGCGAAATGGTTAACGGCGCAAACCAAATATTTTATTAATCCAACAGGTCGTTTTGTTATCGGCGGACCAATGGGTGATTGTGGTTTGACTGGACGTAAAATCATTGTTGATACGTACGGCGGTATGGCACGTCATGGTGGTGGAGCGTTTTCTGGTAAAGATCCTTCTAAAGTTGACCGCAGTGCAGCCTATGCTGGACGCTATGTGGCCAAAAATATCGTTGCGGCAGGTCTCGCCAAACGCTGTGAGATTCAGATTTCTTATGCTATTGGTGTTGCTGAACCTACCTCTATCAATATTGATACCTTTGGCACAGGCCAAATTTCAGATGAAGCATTAACTGCATTGGTACGCGAACATTTTGAGTTACGCCCCTATGGCCTAATCAAGATGCTTGATTTAGAGCGCCCAATTTATAAAGCGACGGCCGCGTACGGTCACTTTGGCCGCGAAGAATTCCCATGGGAAAAAACCGATAAAGCCGAAGCTTTGCGTGCAGGGGCTAAGTAACAACGGGTTATTGTGCCGCGATACGTTATATATTGCGCGTTTAATCACCAAAAAACGCATTGCGCTAACGCTCAATGCGTTTTTTTATACCTTAAGTTAAGTATTAACTGAACAACGAGAACAGGGTAGTATCCTTAACATTATAACTAAATTATTTCACAGGAAGTACGTCATGCCATTTTCTTTGAGTAAAGTGTTCACCGCCGTCTGTGTCTCTACTTTGCTGTTGACAAGCTGCGCAAAATCACCACTGGGGCGAAATCAACTTAAACTTTATTCTTCGGATCAACTGGCCAATATGGGACAACAAACCTTTGATGGCATGAAGACAGAGCAAAAAGTATCTAAAATCCCCGTTACTAATCAATTTGTTTCTTGTGTGGCTGATGCCATTACGAAGCATGTGCCTAAATCGGTGTTTGCTGGTGAATGGGAATTAGTCGTTTTCGATGACCCTCAGGTCAATGCATTCGCCCTTCCTGGCGGCAAAATTGGTGTTTATACTGGGTTGCTTGAGGTAGCGGAAAATCAAGATCAACTAGCGGCGGTTATAGGCCATGAGATAGGTCACGTGATTGCTGAACATGGCAACGAACGTATGTCCAGTAGCACACTTATTGGAATTGGGATGGAAGCAACCAATCAGTTATTGCAAGCGAATCAAATTGCCAATAACAGTATGATCATGGCCGCCATCGGTATGGGCGTTCAGGTCGGTGTGCAATTACCGTTCAGCCGCACACACGAAACCGAAGCTGATTTAATTGGTTTACAATTAATGGCTACGTCTGGTTTCAATCCACAGCAGTCGGTGAATTTGTGGGAAAATATGGCGAAAGCTAGCGGTGATAATCGGCAGCCTGAGCTATTATCAACTCATCCCGCTCCCCAAAGCCGCATTGAAAAACTCAGTGAAAATATGGCCCCAGCGATGAGCTTATACCGTCAGGCAAAAGACCGTCCTCAGTGCAAAAAATAGTATTTCCATTAAATCATAGACATAAAAAATGCCGCTTAAAGCGGCATTTTTTTAATCCAAAGACAGTTACTCTGGATCTTTGTGAAGGTGCACATCCATTTGTGGAAATGGAATTGAAATGCCTTCTTGATCGAAACGTAGTTTAACCGCTTCAGTAAAGTCGAATTTAACACCCCAATAGTCTGCAGCATTTACCCAAGGGCGAACAACAAAGTTCACACTGCTATCGGCAAGTTCAGCAACCGCTACGGTTGGAGCTGGGTCTTGTAAAATGCGTGAATCAGCAGCAACCATTTCTTTAAGCACTTCTTTAGCGCGTTTAAGATCAGCGTCGTAACCAATACCCACTATCATGTCTACACGACGCGTTTCTTTCGCAGAATAGTTAGTGATTGTGCCACCGTAAATTTGTCCATTAGGTACAATAATTTCTTTATTGTCACCACTGGTCATTACTGTTGTAAAGATACTAATGCTTTTCACTACACCAGTTGCGCCGCCAGCTTCGATAAAATCACCCGATTTAAACGGACGGAATACCAATAACATAACGCCAGCTGCGAAATTCTGTAAAGAACCTTGCAAAGACAAACCAATAGCCAAACCTGCTGCACCTAAAATAGCCACAAGTGAGGTTGTATTGACGCCTAATTCATTTAACGATGCAATGATAACGAATAGCATTAATATTGCGTTCGCTATCGCTTTAATAAAGTCCACGAGCATGTCGTCGTATTTAGACCGTTTCATTACCTTGCCTAGCAAGTTAACGATAATACCAACAACAATTTTACCGATGATGTAAATCAAGATCGCCATCACGATATTGATACCCCAAGGGATTACGTAAGTGTCGATCATTTGCGACATTTGTTCTGAGTCAAATTCAAACATGTATTTCTCCATTTATTTCATTATATTTTTCGATGGCTACTCCGATTCCTCTAACCATCACGCCTAGCATGGCTATGTAGGGATTATTTAATATTACAGATTGATTAAATAATACGAATTTAGCTCTTTTCAACGCTGGGTTAATATACCTGTAATTTAAAAAAAATATATTGTTTTTGCGTACAACTTTTGGCTACTACCCTTTAGTTGTAAGCGATACGCGAAACTCTGTTGTTTTTTTGAACATGCAGTAATCTTGGTGATATACTTGTCAGGTCGACTTATTCGACTTGGCATAATATTTTTAAAGGAATTGAAAATGTTGCTACTTGTAGTACTAGCGATGATCGTTGCCGTTCTATTTACTTACTCTCTTTTTAGAGATACGGGTAAGAACACAAAGTATGCACGCAAGGGAGCTAACGCTATAGCTCAGGCGCCTACAATAGATACTGGTAACGTAGCACAAATAAACTAAATCAAATACTCGATAGGCCTGAACCCCCTATCGAGTATTGTTATATTTTATTAGCCTGCTCTTTGTCACGCTAAAACTTCCCTCATGTAGATATACCTTGATACCATAGTGCAAATTGTCCAATTATTTGAGCTATGCGAATTTCCAGAATTTACCATCCTGATACCCTCCACTCTGATCAAGAGCTTGAATTAACCCCTGAAGCAAGCAATCACGTGGCGAATGTATTGCGCTCGAAAATAGGTCAACCCGTGGTGTTATTTAACGGTGATGGCAACGAGTACAGTGGTGAATTTGTTGATGTTTCAAAGCGTAAAGTGCGGGTGCAAATAGACGCGAAAATCAGTATTAGTGTTGAATCGCCACTACCTATTCACCTTGGACAAGCTGTGTCTAGAGGCGACAGAATGGATTTAGTATTACAGAAATCTGTCGAATTAGGCGTCAGCGAAATTACGCCTCTGCTCACCGAGCGTTGTGGGGTCAAACTGGATGAGCAACGTTGGCAAAAAAAACACGCGCAATGGCAAAAGATCATAATTGCGGCCTGTGAACAATGTGGTCGTAACGTGCTGCCTATCTTAAATATGCCGACAGAATTTCAAAGTTGGGTGAATCAATCGACACAGGCGTTACGCTTAACGTTGCATCCTCGAGCCAACAAAAGTTTCCGTCATATCAATGTGGGGAAAGACGGCGTGAGATTATTGATCGGCCCTGAAGGTGGTTTTTCAGATCAAGAGATTTACCAAACAGAACAGGGTGGCTTTCAAACCGTGCAACTTGGACCAAGAGTATTGCGCACAGAGACGGCTGCAATAACCGCCATTAGTGCCCTACAAGCGATTTACGGAGATTTATAAAAAGCGCATCAGTATTACCAGAAAATAATGCGTGATAGACGTTGAATTGGCGAGTCGTATGCTTGAGTGACTCGCCAGTTCCCTTATTTTTATACCCATCAAACTTACGCATAGAAACGTAAACATTATTAGGCGAAAACTAATTTATTATCTTCAACCGTGACGGGGTCCTCAACTGTCATTTGCATATGCTCAAGCCCGCCTATTTCGACTAAAAATGCAGCGAGTTGTGCGTTATTTTCATCATTTATTTGTTGGTACGTATCGAGCACCCTTTGTTGCTTATATTGATGAAAACTTGAAATAAAACGTTTCTCGCTGATACCGCCCATTGCAAAACTATGCTCACCTACGCTACGCGGTATAAATCGCTCTTTAGGGTGCGATCGCCGCCACGCGCTCAACGCTGTCGCCGTACTATTGAGTACCGGCCACTGTTGTTCAAACATATCTTTGAGCAAGGGTAGAAGGGTATCAGGGATTTCATCGTGCTCAACGTAATCCGCAGAAGTAACACAAGCCTGATTCATGCGTTCCACCCAAGCTGCTACATTAGGTGCAATGCGTTTCATCAGATTCCCTGGCGCCGGATCTCGATACAGATGTGCATATAAGGGGCCCATTAATCCAAAATCACCTATGCATGGACGTCCCCCCAATAGGTAATCATGATCTGCGAAATGTTTATTCAAATGATGTAACACGGTATTCTCATACCACTTTTCTATCGTTGGGATTGAATGTTCCGTTATACCCAGAACTGGCACGAAGCCACTAAATTTTTTGGCTAATTTCTTTCCAAAATAAGCGCGTATAAAAGCAGGTGAGTTTGGCGATACCACTCGACCAAATTCTTGATAGATGAACGGAAAATTATCTTTATTCCACCGATAATGCATCGCGGGGATCACCAACCATTCATCTCCCCACAGGGCAAATAGCTCACTTACTAAACGTTGTTTTGCTCCAATTGGCACCACTGAACGTTCACTGTGCAGCATTTCTAAATGGTCGATGATACGCGCAGTGTCTTGCAGATATTCCCCATCAGGGGTTTTCACAACAGGAATAAATGCCACACCAGTTTTGGGAAGGATCGTCTTTTTGTACACTCCCACTGTGGATAACACTTCGTTAAAAGGCAGTTGTTTGTAGCGCAAATAAGCGCGTAATTTCCCCGTGTACAAAGACACTTCAGAGCCATATAAGGTATACATAAAAGGAACGATCCCCAATTGAAACATTAGGTCTAGACTAATACTCCAGTGGGTAATCGACCATTTTGTTCAATGATACACAAATATAAGCGTATACCAGCAGACCCTACAAGGAATACCATCAATAACAATTAACGTTAATGCTTACTCACAAATATTTTCAGTGCTTGAAGCATTTCTAGATGTTGTGGATTAGCCTTCGGTACGCTGCAGGGCAAAATTTCTATCACCTGAGTTTCATCAAAATTGATCTGCGCAATTTGCGCCTTATTGACGACTAAATCTGCATGACATACATCTAAGTCTTCGGGGATCGAAAACAAGGTATTTTTGCCCTTGTTATACGCTAATAGATCATTCACGCCAACGATGGGAGTTGTAACATCCGCCTCCGAATGTGCGGCAAAAATAGCAAGATCTAATGGCTGATTTTGCGCCATCAATTCACGTACAGAAAAAATCACATCCGTTAGCTGGAATGCCGAATAGCGCGCCACGCTAGGATATTTATACGGATTAGGGCCGATAGATTGATAATCGCCGTCTAACGTTTTAGCTAACCATTTAATTCCCCAAATGTTAGCCATAGTTTCAACACTTGAATCCAATGCCAACGCACCTGAGAACAACAGTAACCCTTTAGCTCTGTTGGGATTTTCTAGTACATACTGTACTGCTAGTGTACCGCCGGTAGAAAACCCTCCTATATATAGTGTGTCTCCAAATGAAGGGGCTATAGCAACCATTTTCTGTATATTAGCGTGCCACCTAGCCGCTAGCTTAGGATCCTGCATATCTTGGTCGGCATCTTTTCTGCCGTGGCCAGGTAGAAGTGCCACCATGACGTTATAACCTTGATCATATAATGCTTGTGCGATAGACGTTAAAAAGAAAGGCGAGTCGCTTAAGCCGTGAAATAATACAAACACTTTCGGGGTTTTATGACCATGGTGCAAAATAAACGGGGCATTACCTTCATTTTTTAATTGCTTCGAACATACGCGATGCCGATATTCAGATCGCGCTTCACAATCTATGATATCTCCCAACTCACTTTGATAGAGTGCATCAAAATTTGCCAAGCCCACTGCAATTGAAGCATTGGCCCCAAAAGAAAAAATTAGAATAGAAAAAGTTATCAGTAATCGTTTATGTATCATAGGGTAAGCATCTGCGCTATTTGTGTATGCCCATAATATCTGGCAAAACAGCTGATTGCTATGGACATATGATCGTTACAGATTAGTTAACTATCATCCATAAAAAAGGGCTAACACTGTTAGCCCTTTTGGTATTTTAACGAACGGAAAAATTACTTATTAAGAAATTCTGCCAAATCATCACTGCCACCGATGTGTTGACCATCGATGAAAACTTGCGGCCATGAATCACGACCAGAGATAGCTTTCATACCCGTAAACGTAATTTCTTTACCCATCACTAGTTCTTCAAACTCGTAGCCTTTTTCTGTTAACAATGCTTTTGCTTTTGAACAGAATGGGCAGCCAGGCTTGGTGAAAATAGCCGCAGGTGCAGGTTTACGAGCATCTGGTGCAATGTACGCAAGCATAGTGTCAGCGTCAGAAACTTCAAACGGGTCACCTGGTAAATCTGGTTCGATAAACATTTTGTCTATCACGCCATCTTTTACCAACATAGAATAGCGCCAGCTGCGCTTACCAAAACCTAAGTCAGCTTTATCAACAAGTAAACCCATACCATCAGTGAATTCACAGTTACCGTCTGGCAACAAACTAATATTCTGTGCTTCTTGGTCAGCGGCCCAAGCATTCATTACGAATGTATCATTGACTGAAATACAAACGATCTCATCAACGCCGTTAGCCTTAAAAACCTTCGCTAATTCGTTATAACGCGGTAAATGTGTTGATGAACAAGTAGGCGTGAAAGCACCCGGCAATGAGAAAACAACAACTGTTTTACCGCCGAAAATCTCGTCAGTGGTACGTGTTTGCCATTCGTCATTTACACGTACAGGGAACGTAACGTTAGGAACTTTTTGGCCAGTTTTATCTGCAAAATTTGGATTAGACATAATATCTCCAGTTGTTTAGTGGGTTAATCATTTTTCGATGGAACTAATATAGCGCACGTACTTAAATATAATAAGTAATTAAAATCTATCAGCTAAATCTATAAAAACGATTAAACATTTTTTACATTAGGGTTTTACTATTTGAATCGAAAAACTGATCAACTTTTAAAAAAGTCATCACCTTGTTGGCTCAACATTGCCTCGATATCTTCAATATCAGGTAATTGTGACGTTTCAGCATCTTTTGATGATCCACTCGGAATCGTTTTTTGTTCATCTGCCCACTCACCTAAATCAATAAGCTGACAGTTTTTGCTGCAAAATGGCCGATATGGGCTACTTTCAGCCCATTCAACACGCTTCTTACATGAAGGACAGTCTACTTCCACCACGTGCTCCTCTTTTAAATTTCTATTCCTAACAACATGCCAGCTTACACACGACGTGTTCATCTACCGCCGTGCCACCGTTTACATTGGGTGTGAACAACATAAAGCGTATCGCATAACGATATTTATTACCGCTTAACATTGGATAGTACCCTTGGTCTGTCGCGCTAATAACCCGAATCAACTCGTTTTTGTCGTCTGCTATGCCTTGATAAAATCCTTTAGCCGCTTCCATTGTGTTAAATCGACCCCGTTCACGTAAAAACGCCAAAATAATTTGCAAACCACGGTCAATTAAATTGATATCTGACATCCAGCCTTTGATATCGTTTTGAATTTGCTCATGGGGTTGTTGCAACCAATAATGTAGACTCGGCAAATCAAAGCTACAAGTACCTCCTGGAATGGAGAACCGCTGGCGGATTGCGGCCAAAAAACGGTCGTCTTTTAAATCAGAACCAAATTTTTTGGCACCTTTAAACTCTTCCCGCAAACGCAAAATCTGTTGCAGTGCAGATTGCAACGCGTCGTTATCTATATTCGGATGTTGAGACCACAAAACCAAGTTTTTCTCATGAGCTTCTAGGTCTTTTAATACATCAGTACGTAAATCAAGACGCTCAAGTAAATCTAAAAGAGTGAATAAAGACGATAAAAAATGAATGTATTGCCAACTTTCAGTGGCATGCTTCACTTGGTTTAATTGTTGAAAAAGTTGCTCAAGACGCAGATAAGTTCTGACTTTTTCGTTGAGCGGAAATTCATAAATTGCTTGGGGCATTACTCTCTCAAAGTTATGTGAAAAGTTGGTAAGAAAAAAAGCACAAACAATTAGACAGCAAAAAACACAAATTGTTTATCATTAGATTAGATTTATTGCATCGACACAGCTAAAAAAACGTCATTAATAGCGTTAAATCAAGATTAGCCGAGAGCGGCCGCATATCCAAGATAGCGATGATGAAGGCGACTAACTTGCCCAATCAGCGCACTTTCATCGCCACTATTATCTATCACGTCATCGGCAACCTCAAGTCGTTGTTCTCGACTCGCTTGTGCGGCCATAATAGAGCGAATTATTTTTTCATCAGCATTATCCCGCACCATACTGCGGGCTAATTGCATTTCTTCTGGTATATCTACAATCAGAACACGGTCAACATTTTTGTAACTGCCGTTTTCAATAAGCAACGGTACACTCAACATACAATACTGGGATGTAGCCGCGATGGTTTGGCGCAACGTTTCTTGTCGTATAAGCGGATGTAATAAATTATTCAGCCATTCTTTGGCCTGTTCGTCACTAAAAATAATCTGTCGTAAAGCGCGTCTATTAAGGCATTCACCTTTATCTAGAATACTTGTCCCAAACTTTTCGATGATCGCACGCAAGCCGTCGCTCCCAGGCGTAACCACATCTCTGGCAACCACGTCGGCATCAATAATATCAACATTTAACTTGGCAAACGCATTAGTTACGGTCGTTTTACCGCTGCCTATTCCGCCACTGACACCCACAACATATTTACTCATTATAGCTACTCATAATCTCACCCACTGCCAATATTGTGCCGCAATCCAATCTCCGTATAACAACGTCAACCAGCCTGCAATGGCTAAATAGGGACCAAACGGTATCGCCTGCCCTTTATCTTTACCTTGCAAAGTTAAAATACAGATGCCGATTATCGCGCCTACTAGTGAAGACAGCAGGATCACAATCGGTAAATATTGCCAGCCTATCCACGCTCCAAGCGCGGCAAGTAATTTAAAATCGCCATAACCCATTCCCTCTTTACCGGTTAATAGTTTAAATACCCAATAGACCGACCACAAACTCAAGTATCCTGCCGACGCCCCTATAATTGAGTCGGCGCTGGTAACGGATGGATTAACAACACTGAATAATAACCCCATCCATAGTAGTGGCAGCGTTAATTGGTCCGGTAATAACATAGTATCAATGTCGATAAAAATTAGGGCTATCAATAACCAAGTTAGGAATATCCCAGCTAATGCTGATGTCGAATAACCATAATGCCAAGCAATCCAAACTGAACAAAACGCAGTAAAAAGCTCGACTAAGGGATAACGAATAGAAATACGATTATGACACTGGCTGCATTTCCCGCGCAGTAGCAACCAGCTTATAACGGGAATGTTTTCCCACGCACGAATTTTATGCTGGCATTTGGGACAGGTAGAATCGGGTTTGACTAAATTGAATGGGCTCGTTTGGGTAATTTGTTCATCAGGGTTGAAATGAGCTTGAAAATCAGCCTCCCAACTGCGTTCCATCATGACAGGTAAGCGGTAGATAACCACATTAAGGAAACTACCGATCATTAGACTGACGATAAAAACGAAACTGAGAAAAAATGCTGGGGAGTCAGCCATCAGCTGAAGAGTTGCGTGCATTACAAAAAGCTTTTATCGGCGATTAAAGGCCGCTAGCTTGCCAGAAAAGTGCAACCGAAACTAGGCCTTGAAGGGCATTCCCCGAGCAGAATGTTAGGATTAGATTTAAACAACATTGCCCATTTCAAAAATAGGCAAATACATTGCCACGATTAAGCCACCAATAACCACACCGAGTACAGCCATGATCATCGGCTCGAGTAAACTAGTCAGCCCATCGACCATATCATCCACTTCTGCCTCGTAAATAGTGGCAATCTTACTGAGCATATCATCAACCGCACCAGCTTCTTCCCCAATGGCCACCATTTGCGTCACCATATCGGGAAACACGGCCGTTGCCCTCATCGCCGTATTCATTTGCGTACCACCAGCGACCTCTTTCTTAACGAATAAAATTGCGTCGCGAAAGACTGCATTACCTGAGGCACCCGCAGCAGAATCTAATGCCCCGATCAGCGGAACACCGGCTGCAAAGGTCGTCGCTAAAGTACGACTAAATCTCGCCACCGCAGCTTTTTTTAAGATCAAACCGATAACAGGAATTTTAAGTAGCTTCGCATCGAGGCTATCTCTTAAACGTTTTGATTTTTTATAACTCTTGCTAAAGACAATGCTGGCTACAACTAGGCCAGCGGCAAGAAACAAACCATAGTCTTGAAAAAAACGAGAAATACCCAACACAAACTGAGTAAAGGCGGGTAACTCAGCGCCAAAACTACTAAAAATTTCTTCAAACTGTGGTACTACGAAAATTAACAATATTGTCGTCACAATAAAAGCGACCACGATGACCGCCACGGGATAAAACATGGCTTTTTTAATTTTCGATTTCAGGGCTTCCGCTTTTTCTTTGTAAGTAGCAATGCGCTCGTAAATGGTTTCAAGTGCACCGGATTGCTCTCCGGTCGCCACCAAATCACAATACAGGTCATCAAATTGATCAGGATGCTTGCGCAGCGCCACCGACAGCGGATTGCCCGCTTTGACTTCATTGCCAATTTCACCCAACATTTTACGAATATTAGGATTGTTATGTCCGCCGGCGATCATATCTATAGTTTGGATTAGCGTGACGCCAGCACTGAGCATAGTGGCAATTTGGCGGGAGATAATACTGATATCAACCGCTTTTATTTTTTGTCCACCGAATAACGGTTTAGGGAGTTTTTTAACTTTCTTAGCCGATACGCCCTGACGACGTAACAGGTTTTTGGCCTCTAATACCGATACCGCACTGATCTCCCCTTTAACGGTTTGACCTTTACGATTTGCTCCGCTCCATACAAAGGTAGTGGTGGCTTTTGGCATAAGTGGCTGTCTCTTAAATAAAAAAGCCCAGCATAAATAGCTGGGCAGCATTTGGCTAAGTTAGCGTATTAACACAAGTTAGCTGCGGTACAACCGCCTGATGTGGCCCAGTTGACAGAGCCGTTCAAAACCGTACCCGTCAGCACATAGGTTTCATCAGCGGTAACACCAGATTGTACGTCTGCATTTGGCGTGACTGTAACAACATAACCGTCAGCTTCAGTACCAGAGATAACAACCGTATTGACTAGATCACCTGAAGCCCAACCGGGCTGATCTGTTATAGTATCGCAGTTAGCGGGAATACCCGTTTGTACGCATATCTCAACCGCTGTTTTCGCAGGGCCGGCAGCCGAGACCACTTCACTGAAACCCGCTTTTGCTGTATAGGTTTGATATGCAGGTAATGCAATCATGGCCAAAATACCGATAATGGCAACCACAATCATTAATTCTATTAGGGTAAATCCACCTTGTTTTGTTGTCGCTGCTGTATTCGTGTCAGTTGTGTTCATGGAGCTTCTCCTGCACTTGTGCGGTGCATGTTTTGTTAAGTGACGCCCTAGTCACGAATATGTAACAAGGCGTGTTGCTAATTCCATTTCAGTATAGAACGTCCCGACCAACTGACAAGTATGTGGGCCTATACCTAGGTGTATGGAATTACCAACTTAACACTTTAATGCAGAAGAACGCCTCAAGATAAAGACTGGGAGAACAATAATCAGCCAATGACTCTCAACGATAAATCAATGGCTTGCACATGTTTGGTGAGAGCTCCACTGGAGATATAATCAACCCCGACTTGAGCCAACTCGGCGATACGTTCTTTGGTGATATTGCCTGACACTTCTAATTTGCTGGCGCCGTTTGTTAACGCTACGGCCTTGCGGGTATCTTCTAATGAGAAGTTATCCAACATAACAATATCTGCCTTCGCGTCTAAAGCTTGCTGAAGCTCATCAAGGTTTTCCACTTCCACTTCAACAGGAATATCAGGATGCATCTCCCGTGCTTTACCTATGGCATTAGCGATAGAGCCACACGCTAAGATATGATTTTCTTTAATAAGATAGGCATCAAACAGACCGATACGATGATTTTTACCACCACCACAAGCCACTGCATACTTTTGCGCTAGTCGTAACCCAGGTAAAGTTTTGCGCGTATCTAGCAACTTAGTTTTGCTGGCGCCTAAAGCTTGCACATAATCAGCCACGACGGTGGCAGTGCCCGATAGCGTTTGCAAAAAGTTTAACGCGGTTCGTTCAGCGGTTAAAATCACTCGAGCGTTACCAGAGATCTGGCATAAAACGGTATCCGCTTTAACGTGCTGAGCATCTTCGACATACCACTTAATATCGGTCGTTTCATCAAGATACAAAAAGGTTGCATTCACCCATTCTTTACCAGCAACAACACAATTTTCACGGGTGATTATATTCACAGTTATATGTTGAGGTTCAGGAATAAGATTGGCCGTAATATCACCCACCGTGCAGTCAGGGCCGCCTAAATCTTCCAGTAATGCTGTTTTAACCGCGTCTTGAATTGCTTGTTGTAACATATTCACTCTTTATCTTTGTAAATTAAATTCTAGGAAATTAGGAAATATTTATTCACTACGTAGGATCAACATATCCCCTCGTTGGGCGAATTCTACTTGTTTCAATGCGCTCATCCCAAGCAATATCTCATTGCCCATCATGCCCGGGTTTAAGTGAGCGGTAACATTTCGCAATACGATGCCGCCAATTTGCAGTTCAGCGATAACAGTACGGGCAACTTGCAACCGACCATTGGCCGTTTGTACCCAGGCCCTCATTCCAGGTTTTAACCCTAGACTGGGCCCTAACTCACTGGGAATAGACACGTCAGTTGCGCCAGTATCAAGCATAAAAACCACAGGCTGAGCATTAATTAAGCCGCTGGTTACGTAATGCCCATAGCGATTTTGTTGTAACTGTACCTCGATCCGGTCGCCGGTTGCTTGACTGTGGGGCGCTGTATTAGGGTTAAGTTGCTCGGCTAACTGCTTGTGAAATAACAAGGTTAGCAGACCTAAACCCGCGCCCCAAGCAAGTATCAACATCCACTTCCCCATAGCACTTTGATTCGGTTCAGTTGCCTCTGGTGTTCCATCTTTTGACATATTCGATTCGACTTTTACTATGTGACGTTAAATAATACCAACCTCACTGAGATTTAACAGGGTTGCTGTGTTGTCTTCATTATTACCTAACGATATGACCGTTGATTCGCTAATTAATCAGCATATAATTAACGGTGCTCGTCAAATATTCACTACCCATAAGGATGAGCGTCCCGACCCCACTGATATTTCATTGTTGGTTATACACAATATTTCTTTACCTCCGAATCAATTTGATAACTGTTATATAGAAGATTTTTTTGTCGGCAAACTAAACGCTGATGCACACCCTTACTTTAGGGAAATACATAAAATACGCGTATCGGCACATTGCGTTATCAAACGTGATGGAGAAATAGTTCAATTTGTTCCCTTCAACCAACGCGCTTGGCATGCTGGGAAATCTTGTTTTCAAGGCCGATCTATCTGCAATAATTACTCTATTGGCATTGAGTTAGAAGGGGCAGACTATATTCCTTACACATCGGCTCAGTACCGCGTGCTAACCGAGCTAAGTAATGCCATTATGTATGCCTATCCTAAGATTAGTCTTGGCAGGGTCGTAGGGCATAATGACATTGCTCCAGGCCGTAAAACCGATCCAGGTCTTGCTTTTGATTGGCCGCGCCTTAGACAAGGCATACAGCCGAAGAAAAACCTATAATAATAACGATAACAATGAGGAATAAAGCATGACATTAATCAGTTTATTGCTGGTGCTGTTTGTGGAGCGTGTAACAACTAAGTCGCGTTACTGGCAAGCGGACTTTTACAGCACCAAATACCTAGACAGATGGCAGAACCGCGATTGGTTGTCAGGTGAATCGTCGTTCCTGTTGTTAACCATGATTATCGCGTTGCCTTCTTTACTTATCTTTTGCGTACTCACATTTGCCGTCGGACAAATTATCGCTTTTATTATCAGTACCGCAATACTGATGGTCTGTGTTGGTTGCCCCAGCGTTCGGGCCACCTATAAATGTTATTTACAAGCAGCGAACCGTGGTGACATGGAAGCCTGCAATCTCTACGCCGACCAAATAATTGAGAATAATCAAAGCTCTACTACGTTTGGACAAAACCTAGTCTGGCAGAACTATCGTCATTATGCTGCCGTGGCACTATTTTTTGTAATTTTGGGTGCCCCAGGGGCGGTTCTATACGTTTTAGCGCGAGCCACCCAATCACGTATAGGTCATGAAAATAATACAGCTAACAAGATTATGTACTTTTTAGATTGGCTACCTGTACGGATAACAGCATTAGGCTTCTTGTTGGTCGGGCATTTTTCACATGCACTGCCTGTTTGGCTAGGCCACTTCTTGACGCCCAATATTTCGGCGAAAAAACTACTCACAGATGTATCCAGAGCTGCTGAGGATGTTGAGCCCGATGAACTCAATTGTACCGAAGAACCATGCACATTGGTTCGCTTAGCTAAGCGCAACATGCTCTTTTTAATGGCCGTTATTTCAGGATTAACCTTAGTGGGTTGGCTTAACTAACACCTCAGACCAGTCACCCCGAATCCGCTAAGTCTCCCGCGATTTGGGTTGTCCATTCGCTTTTTATTACTATATTTAACACGCTTTATACAAATAGACATTTACCCAATTGCAATACTGCTCTAAGCTATTGGGCTAATTGGTCTTACCAATTGGCCAATTCGTATGTTTTGCTTTCGAACATACGGTTTTAGAAGACAGGAGTGGTTACACGACATGCAGCATGTTCGTACAAAAAAATTGTCCGATGAAATAATGGAGCGTATTGAATCCATGTTGATAGACGGCACTTTTCTTTCTGGACAAAAAATGCCGTCAGAGCGTGAATTAGCGCTCAAATTTGCCGTGTCTCGCCCTTCCGTCAGAGAAGCCATTCAAAAACTGGAAGCCAAAGGATTAGTTGAGCGCAAGCAAGGCGGCGGAACGTTTGTAAAACGCCGGATGAATACCTTGGTCACTGACCCGTTGATGGCCTTATTAACCACTCGGCCTGAAACCCAATTTGATTTACTGGAATTTCGTCACGCACTCGAGGGAATGGCAGCTTATTACGCTGCGCTAAGAGGACAGCAGAGTGATTACGACGCCCTGCAAGATGCACTGTCAAATTTACCCAGTGCTACGCAGAAAATTGATCACAATCGAGAAGCTGAAGCTCTGGTTGAATTTTATCTAACAATGGCTGTTGCAGCCCATAATGTGGTTTTATTGCATGTTATGCGCAGCTTTCAAGCGCTACTGAAAGATAACATTCACCGAAACTTAGTTTTTTTAGCTGCTCACCCAGATGCACAGCATATGATTAATTCGCAGCGTAAAAATATTGTACAAGCAATTATCAAACGCGATCCTAAATTGGCTCGTGATGCGAGTAACGAACACCTTGCATACATAGAGAAGACTTTATTAGACATAAATCGTCAAGACATGCGTATGCAAAGAGCGTTACGCAGAATAGAAGTAAAAGAGTAATAGTTTTAAGTAAACAATGAATCGCTTTTGATTTCAGTTCACCTAATGTTTGTACTACTGAAGTGAAGAGTAAATTTAATAAACAACTTTAAATATAGGAGAGCACCATGGCTGATATGATGCATCCGGATGTGGATCCACAAGAAACGCAAGAATGGTTAGATGCCCTTGACGCAGTACTAGAAGAGGAAGGCATTGACCGTGCGCACTATTTGCTAGAAAGCTTAATAGATAAAGCCCGTCGCAATGGTGCCTACCTGCCCTATGATGCGACCACAGCATATATCAATACGATCCCAGCTGGCCAAGAGCCAACTATGCCTGGTGATCAAACCCTCGAAGCAAATATCCGCAGAGCCATCCGCTGGAACGCGATGATGATGGTGCTTCGTGGCTCTAAGAAAGATTTAGAGCTAGGTGGCCATATTTCAAGTTTTGCCTCATCAGCCATGCTTTACGATGTAGGCTTTAACCACTTTTTCCGTGCACCCAATGATAAAGACGGCGGCGACTTTTTGTTCGTTCAAGGCCATGTATCACCGGGTATTTACTCTCGCGCCTTCATTGAAGGTCGTTTGAGCGAAGATCAGCTTGATGGTTTCCGTCAAGAAGTGGATGGCAAAGGTATTTCGTCTTACCCGCACCCTAAACTTATGCCTGATTTTTGGCAGTTCCCTACGGTATCAATGGGTCTTGGTCCGATGCAGGCTATTTACCTTGCCCGATTCCTTAAGTATCTCACAAGCCGTGGTTTGAAAGACTGTTCAGATCAGCGCGTGTGGTGCTTTATGGGTGATGGTGAAGTAGATGAGCCAGAAAGCTTAGGTGCTATTGGCCTTGCTTCACGTGAAGGACTCGATAACCTAACGTTTGTTATTAACTGTAACCTGCAACGTTTAGACGGACCGGTACGTGGTAACGGCAAAATTATTCAAGAGCTTGAAGGCACGTTCCGCGGCGCTGGTTGGGAAGTATTGAAGGTTATTTGGGGTCGCTATTGGGATCCATTATTGGCCCGCGATTCATCAGGTAAGTTACTTGATGTTATGAACGAAACCGTTGATGGCGAGTACCAGAATTACAAAGCTAAAGGTGGCGCTTACACCCGTGAGAACTTCTTTGGTAAGTACCCTGAACTAAAAGAAATGGTGTCGAATATGTCTGACGATGATATTTGGCGCTTGAACCGTGGCGGACATGATCCCGTTAAAGTTTATGCTGCGTATAAACGCGCAACTGAAACGAAAGGTCGTCCTCAGGTTATCCTAGCTAAAACCGTAAAAGGTTACGGTATGGGTGCTGCAGGCGAAGGTAAAAACATCGCGCACAACGTTAAGAAAATGGATATCGAATCAGTGCGTCACTATCGCGACCGTTTCAATATCCCTGTTGCTGACGAAGATATCGCTAGCCTGCCTTACTTCAAGTTCGCTGAAGACAGCGATGAAATGAAATACTTACGCTCTCGTCGTGAATCATTACATGGTTATATGCCTGTTCGTTTAGCGAAAAGCACAGAAGATTTACCGGCACCGCCGCTTAAAGCTTTTGAGGCGATTACAAAAGGATCTGGTGATCGTGAAATATCGACCACTATGGCATTTGTGCGCGTATTAACCGTAATGTTAAAGGACAAGAAAGTTGGCTCACGCGTAGTGCCAATCATTCCTGATGAAGCACGTACGTTCGGTATGGAAGGTTTGTTCCGTCAAGTAGGTATTTACTCTAATGGCGGTCAAAAGTACGTTCCACAAGATAAAGACCAAGTGGCTTACTATCGTGAAGATGAAAAAGGCCAAGTACTGCAAGAAGGTATCAACGAGTTAGGTGCAATGGCATCTTTTGTTGCTGCTGGTACGTCTTATTCAACGAACGATTTACCGATGATCCCGGTTTACATTTACTACTCAATGTTTGGTTTCCAACGCGTTGGCGACATGGCTTGGGCTGCAGGCGATAGCCAAACACGCGGATTCTTAGTAGGCGGCACCGCCGGTCGAACAACGCTTAATGGCGAGGGTTTGCAACATCAAGATGGACACAGCCACATTCAAGCGGCTTTAATCCCAAACTGTGTTTCTTACGACCCTACATATGGGTATGAAATTGCAGTTATCGTACAAGACGGCATGCGTCGTATGTTCGAAGAGCAAGAAAATGTGTTCTATTACCTGACGGTTATGAACGAAAACTACGTTCAACCAGCCATGCCGGAGAACGTTACTGAAGGTATCGTGAAAGGTATTTACAAGCTTGAACATCAAGGTAATGCAAACAACAAGAAGAAAGTTAAGCTTCTTGGTTCTGGCACCATACTTGAACAAGTGCGTAAAGCAGCGAAAATTTTGCATGATAAATATTCTGTCGCTTCAGAAGTATATAGCGTCACTTCGTTTAATGAACTGGCCCGTGACGGTGTTGATTGTGAGCATTTTAACTTACTCAACCCTGAAAAAGACCAACGCGTTCCTTACATCACAACCGTATTGAATGATGGCTTTGACGGCCCAACAATTGCCGCTACGGACTACATCAAGAGCTATGTAGATCAAGTTCGTGCTTTTGTTCCTGGTCAATATAAAGTGTTAGGCACTGACGGTTTTGGCCGCTCTGATAGCCGCGATAATTTACGTCATCATTTCGAAGTAGATGCGAAATTTGTCGTTATTGCAGCGCTTCGTGAGTTGGTGACCGCTGGCGATATTGACAAAAAAGTGTTGCTAGACGCCATCGCAGAGTTTGGCATTGACCAAAACAAAATTAACCCGCTTTACGCGTAACCATTAGAGGATTTAATCAAAATGTCAGATATAAAAGATGTATTGGTACCCGATGTTGGTGGCGATGAAGTAGAAGTCATTGAAGTACTTGTCGCCGTTGGCGACGACGTAGAGGCTGAAACATCACTTATTACAGTAGAAAGCGACAAAGCGAGCATGGATATCCCTGCTCCTTTCGCTGGAAAAATCAGTGAAATTTCAGTCAACGTAGGCGATAAAATCAGCCAAGACCAGCTCATTATGAAGTTGTCTAGTGGTGCCAGTGCGCCGCAAGAAGACAAAACACCAGCACCTGCGCCAGCTCAGGAAGAGCAAGCACCCGCGGCACCAAAGGCTGAGCAAGAAGCGCCTCAAGGGGCAGCGGAGGCTCAAGTCATTGAGGTAAAGGTTCCTGATATTGGTGGAGACACTGATGTTGAGATCATTGAAATACTGGTTGCCGTAGGTGACAGCATTGATGAAGAAACTGGCTTAATTACCTTGGAAACTGATAAAGCGACCATGGACGTGCCCGCTCCTAAAGCGGGTATCGTTAAAGAAATTAAAGTCAAAACAGGGGATAAAGTATCTGAAGGCTCTTTGGTATTGTTGTTAGAAGTAGCAGGAAGTGCCCCGGCGAAAGCTGACGCTGCACCTCAAGCGCAATCGGCTCCAGCTCAACAACAAAGTCAGCCTGAAAGTGCTCCTGCTGTGGAAGAAGAGCAAGCCTCTAGTGAGCCTGAAATTATTGAAGTAAAGGTTCCTGATATTGGTGGAGATACTGATGTTGACGTCATCGAGGTATTGGTTGCAGTTGGCGATAAAATCGACGAAGAAACTGGTTTAATTACCCTAGAAACTGATAAAGCGACCATGGACGTTCCTGCTCCTAAAGCGGGTGTGGTAAAAGAGCTGAAAATCAATGTCGGTGACAAGGTATCGGAAGGTTCAGTTGTATTATTGTTGGAAGTAGCAGGTAGTGCACCAAAGGCAGCCCCTAAAGCAGCACCAAAGGCTCCTGAACCCCAAGCAGCTCAAACTGCTGCTCCGGCAAAAAACACACCTAGATCTGCTCCCGTACCCCACCATCCTTCGGCTGGTGAGCGCACTAAAGCAGGTAAAGTACATGCATCACCTTCAGTGCGCCGTGTGGCGCGGGAATTTGGCGTAGACTTATCTCAGGTTAAGGGGACAGGTCCAAAGAATCGCGTATTGAAAGAAGATATACAATCATACGTTAAGTACGAATTGTCTCGTCCTAAAATGACCGCAGGCTCATCTGTCAGTAGTGGCGGTGGTGGCTTACAAGTACTTGCGCCACCTAAAGTTGATTTCAGTAAATTCGGCGAAATAGAAGAAATTCCATTAACCCGTATCCAGAAAATTTCTGGTCCAAACTTGCATCGTAACTGGGTAACTATCCCACACGTTACTCAGTTTGAAGAAGCTGATATCACAGATTTAGAAGCCTTCCGTAAGCAACAAAATGTTGTCGCTGAAAAGAAAAAGCTTGGCTTTAAAATAACACCGTTGGTGTTTATGATGAAAGCCGTTGCCGATGCGCTGCGAGCTTACCCTGTATTTAATTCTTCATTATCTGCCTCTGGCGAAAGTTTGATCCAGAAGAAGTATTTCCACGTGGGTATTGCTGTTGAAACGCCAAATGGTCTTGTAGTTCCGGTAGTGCGTGATGTCGATAAAAAGGGCATATACGACTTATCGAAAGAGTTAATGGAAATAAGTATCAAAGCCCGAGACGGCAAACTTAAATCCACTGACATGCAAGGCAGCTGTTTCACTATATCTAGCTTAGGCGGAATTGGTGGAACTGCGTTTACACCTATTGTAAATGCTCCGGATGTCGCCATATTAGGTGTATCTAAGAGTGAAATGAAGCCGAAATGGAACGGTAAAGACTTTGAACCAAGGCTAATGTTGCCTTTATCGCTGTCTTACGATCACCGAGTCATTGATGGTGCAGTTGCCGCACGCTTTGCTGTGCACTTGAGTAAAGTCTTGGGTGATTTACGCGAAATGTTACTGTAACGAATAGCGAGGCGATAATGTGCAAAAAGTTATCGCCTTTTCTTTGCTAACCAGTCATCGGCTAGGTAGAATTTCGCCGAGTCTGGAAGAAAATCAATAGATTGAGGTCAAAATGAGCGAAATAAAAACTCAGTTGGTAGTGCTTGGTGCGGGCCCCGGTGGTTATTCCGCAGCTTTCCGTGCAGCCGACTTAGGTATCGAAACTGTAATTGTTGACGTAAACAGCAAACTGGGTGGCGTATGCTTGAACGTAGGTTGTATACCTTCCAAAGCATTGCTTCACGTCGCGAAAGTCATAGAAGAAGCTAAAGCATTATCTGCTCATGGCGTAGATTTTGGTGAACCAAAATTTGATCTAGACAAAATTCGTGGTTGGAAAGACAGTGTCGTTGACAAACTAACCGGTGGTCTTGCTGGTATGTCTAAAATGCGCAAAGTTAAGCATGTTCAAGGCTACGGAAAATTCACTGGTGCTAATACTCTTGAAGTTGTTGGCGACGATGGCAAAACAACCATTTCTTTCGATAATGCAATTATCGCGGCTGGTTCTGAGCCTGTTAGTTTGCCTTTTATCCCACAAGATGATCCTCGTGTAATTGACTCAACTGGCGCACTAGAGATGGCTGACATCCCTGGAAAAATGCTCGTATTGGGTGGTGGTATTATCGGTCTTGAAATGGGCACGGTATACAGCGCGCTAGGGTCAAAAATCGATGTGGTAGAGTTCTTGGACCAATTGGTTCCAGCGGCTGATAAAGACATCGTTAAAATTTATCAAAAAACCGTTAAAGATAAATTCAACATCATGCTTGAAACCAAGGTAACAGCGGTTGAAGCAAAAGATGACGGTTTGTATGTCACGTTTGAAGGTAAACAAGCGCCAGCAGAACCCGTTAAATACGACAAAGTATTAGTCGCTGTTGGCCGTCGCCCTAACGGTAAGTTAGTTGACGCTGACAAAGCAGGCGTAACGGTCGATGAGCGCGGCTTTATCAATGTTGATAAGCAAATGCGTACCAACGTTAGCAGTATCTTTGCGATCGGTGATTTAGTAGGTCAGCCTATGCTAGCCCATAAAGCTGTACATGAAGGCCATGTAGCTGCCGAAGTTATCTCTGGTATGAAGCATTACTTCGACCCTAAATGTATACCGTCAGTTGCTTATACCGAACCAGAAATGGCATGGGTTGGTTTAACTGAAAAAGAAGCAAAAGAACAAGGTGTTAGCTATGAAACAGCTAGTTTCCCTTGGGCGGCTTCTGGTCGTGCGATTGCCTCTGCTGCCACTAACGGTATGACTAAGCTTATTTTCGATAAAGACACACACCGCATTATCGGTGGTGCCATTGTTGGAACGAATGCGGGTGAAATGTTGGGTGAAATCGGTCTTGCTATCGAAATGGGTGCTGATGCAGAAGATATCGCATTAACTATCCATGCGCATCCTACATTGAATGAGTCTATTGGTTTAGCCGCTGAAATGTATGAAGGTAGCATTACAGATTTGCCTAATCCAAAAGCGAAGAAGAAGAAGTAAATACGGCCGAGGAACTGCTTAGTTCCGTTGCCAAAAAGGGCCTTCGAAGGCCCTTTTTTATTGCCTTTGAACCTGAAAAATATCTCTTTTTATCGTCAGCTGCGTCGAAATAGCAAGTTATTCAGCTAAACGACTTATGTTACAAATTTTCACACTTATTCATCCAAGGTTTTTGCACTCGTCTCAAGTTGTCATTAGACTGCTGACTGCTAAAAACGACAGAAAAAAAGTGAGTACACCGCCCCCTAAAGGTACTTTAGGCATAATCGTGTATCATCACTTCACAAGGAAAAATATGAAAAAGCTATCTTTAGTAGCAATGAGCGTATGCATTGCTTTGGGTCTTAGCGCATGCAGTCCTGCGCCAGAACAAAAATCAGAAAACAAGCAAGAGGCAACGAAAGTTGTTGAGAAGAAAGCCCCTGTACTATCTGGTATTGATTTAACCGCGATCGATGAAACTGTCCGTCCACAAGACGATTTATTTCGTCATGTAAACGGTACTTGGTTAGAAAACACAGAGATCCCCGGCGATAAGTCGACCTACGGTGTATTCAATGTCTTATACGATAACACGCAAGATAATCTGAAAGCGCTTATCCAAGAAGCTGCGGACACTGATACCAAAAAAGGGTCTAACACTCAAAAGTTAGGCGACATGTACAACAGCTATATGGATGTTGATCTCGCTAACAAATTAGGCCTTTCTCCCTTGCAAGCCGAGCTTGATAGCATCAATAATATCAGTGATATGAAACAAGTATCAGCTAAGTTTGGTGAACTATATACAAAAGGTATTGGTGGTATATTCAATTTTTATGTATCTCCGGACGCGAAAAATCCTGAAGTGGTGGGCATGTACTTAATCCAAGGTGGTTTAACGCTACCTGATCGCGATTATTACAGCAAAAACGAAGATAAATTTGTGAAATTTCGCGAAGCTACACAAAAGTATATGGCTGACTTGCTTACCACCGCTGGCGCTGAAGACTCTGAAATGGCCGCTAGCGACTTAATGGATTTAGAAAAAGACATTGCCTCTAAACACATTTCTCGTGTTGAAAGTCGCGATGCAGAAAAGAACTATAACAAGCGCAGTGCCGAAGAAGTAAAGAGCCTAATGGGTAGTAGCTTTGATTGGCAGGCATATGCAGATGCGAGTGGCATTGGTAGTGTTGAGGAAATCATCGTGCGCAATATGCCGTATTTTGAAGCCGTTGGTGAAATTTACGCGAATCATGACGTGCAAGTGTGGAAAAACTATCTTACTTACAACCTTGTTGATGCATATGCATCGCAATTAAACGAAGAGCTGGTAAACCTGCATTTTGATTTTCATTCAAAAACATTAAATGGTATTCCAGAACAACAACCTCGCTGGAAACGCGCCGTTGCCGCTACCAGTAGTGTCTTAGGTGAAGTGCTAGGCCAACAATATGTTGAACGTCATTTTACGCCTGAAGCTAAAGCAAAAATGGATGAGTTAGTTAAAAATCTAACCAAAGCTTACGGTGAAAGCATCGATACATTAGATTGGATGTCGCCTGAAACCAAAAAAGCCGCCCGTGAAAAGCTCGCTAAGTTTACACCTAAAATTGGTTACCCTGATAAATGGCGCAGTTACGATGATTTAACAATTCATGCGGATGACTTAGTTGGCAATTACATTCGTTATTTCGAATTTGATCATGCAGTTGACGTTGCTAAAATCGGCAAACCTGTTGATAAAGCAGATTGGGGCATGACGCCGCAAACCATCAACGCCTATTACAGCCCAGTGCGCAATGAAATTGTCTTCCCCGCAGGGATCCTACAATCACCTTTCTTCGACATGACTGCTGACGACGCAGTTAACTACGGTGCTATAGGTGCTGTTATAGGGCATGAAATTGGTCACGGATTTGACGACCAAGGTTCTAAATACGATGGTGATGGTAATTTACGCAGTTGGTGGAGTGATGCGGATCGCAGTGCATTTGATGTTTTGGGCAAAAAACTCGTTGCTCAGTTTGATGCCTTTGAGCCCATCCCTGATCAACACGTGAATGGTGAGCTTACCCTTGGCGAGAATATCGGCGATTTAGCAGGTGTAACCATTGGGTATAAGGCCTATCACATGTCTCTTGGAAATGACGAGGGTAAAGTCATTGACGGCTTAACGGGCGACCAGCGCTTCTTTATGGGTTATGCCCAAGTATGGCGTAGCAAAATGCGTGAGGATGCATTACGTGCTCGTTTGCTGAGCGACCCTCATTCACCTGGCGAGTACCGTGTGAATGGTATCGTAGGTAACGTAGATGCCTTTTATCAAGCCTTTGATGTTAAAGAAGGCGATAAGATGTATCTGTCGCCAGAAGACCGCGTTAAAATTTGGTAATATAAATTAAATACCAACATCATAGCCAACTCGGATATCACATCTGAGTTGGCTTTTTTATGCGTGGCTTTGTGCTAGGCATTTGTGTTGGTACGTTAATTTTAACACTCCATCATTGTTAGCAGTACCATTTTACCTCAGCTCATCGTAAACTTTAATCAATCAAGTGATTGAGAACCCTGTATTGCAACAACTCGAAATATTCCACATAGACAGCCCTTGTATTGGTATATGCCAGTCGGGTCCTCGTGGGTATTGTCTAGGGTGTTACCGTTCTAGAGAGGAACGTTTGCACTGGATTAACTTGGACGATCACGTTAAGAGCAAAATCGTTAAAGCGTGTGCATTACGTAAAAAGCGCGCATTTGCCCGCAAGCGCAGCACAGAAACCGTTGTCTCTGAAGATCCTGTTCAAGGCAATTTGCTCGATTAAACGACTCTTTGGTTCGGCTCAAGATCATTGTTTGTCAATGATGCGACTTGAGCAATATCACCAACTATCTGTTGCCATAGCTCAGTCGGCAAGGTGTGTCCCATGCCGGCATAAACCCGAAGTTTTGCGCCTGAAATGGCACTAGCAGTTGCATGCCCGTTACTGACTGGCAACATAGGATCTGCATCACCATGAATAACCAACGTAGGAAGTGACAACGCGTTTAACGCCTATGTTCTGTCTTTGGCAGCTAATATTGCGGCAAATTGTCGCAACACACCTTGTGAACTAACTCCTCGGTCATATGCTTTGTTAATCAATTTAGACGTACGTAACCAATCAAATGTATAGAAATTTCCATGTAGGGTTCGCCAAAATTCAATGCCACTAGCAATACCTTTATCCCGTTTTTTAGGCATGGGTTTAAGTAATTTAAGGACGACGTCCTTATTCGGTTTATGCAACTTTTTATTACCTGTACTGGACATAATTGACGTTAGACTTAATACCTTTTGTGGATATTCAATCGCTAAAATTTGAGCAATCATGCCACCCATAGACGCACCAACAATATGCGCTTTAGGCACATTTAAGTATTCCATTAAACAAACAACGTCGTTCGCCATATCAAGTAACGTGTAAGGAATAGGTATCTGCGCACCGAGCAAACCGCTTGCAATAAGTTGCAATAAATTTGGCGTAAACTGGTCGTCGATGTATGTACTTTCCCCTACATCTCGATTATCGAAACGGATAACCCAAAAACCGTGTTCTGCAATTAGTTGGCAAAACTCATCTTCCCAGAAAATACGCTGAGCGCCGAGTCCCATAATCAACACCAAAGGTATGTTCTGTTTGGTGCCGAAAGTATCGTATGCAATCTGAAGAGGTACTGTATTGTTTTTGCAATTTAGTTCGATTAACTGGGTCTTTGTCATAAAAATTGTAACCTAAATCAGTTTTTAGCCCATGGTATGCGCAAAAATATGGCCATACCAAGATAGAATAACGTTTAACACTGTTATCTTTCTGGCTATGCAAAATGACTTTAGTTCCGCATATCTCATTCCATGCTTATACTGAACCTAAAACACTAAAAGGGAACGTTACATGTTATCTGCTGAAGAATATGCCCTTCACGCCACTCAATCTTTCACCCTACCGCAAACGTGTGTTCAGCTCCGACGTCTGCTTGATAATGATAAATCCGACTCCAACGACATAGCTAAGATAATATCTAATGATCCAGCTCTTGGTGCAAAGCTCCTTAAGTTAGCCAACAGCGCTCTATTTCGCTTCGAATATCAAATCGACGATATTGACAAAGCGATAACTGTTGTAGGGGGAGAAGCCCTGTACAATTTAATGATGGCAGAAACCGCCAGTTCTGCATTCGAGCACTTCAGCAATGATGCGATCGATTTACGACGTTTTTGGCTGCAAAGTGTTTACGCTGGGTTAGTTGCAAAACATCTGGCCAAAATTGCTGGTATTCGCACCAGTGGACGTTATTTTGTAATCGGTTTACTGCATAATATTGGAGAGCTGATAGTGGCAGTCAACACGCCTAATTTTGCGGCACAATGTTCTCAATATAGTACCGAGGTACCTCCCTGGGAACGCCAAAAGCTTGTACTTGGCTTCTGTTACACCGACTGTACTCATGCGTTACTAAAGCAATGGAACCTACCGCTGAATTTGTACCAAGGACTGCCTAAGACCCACACTGAAATGGTTGATTGCAGTCAAGCAGATGGATTGATGTTTATAGTGTACCGAGCGGCATTAGTATTGGTTGAACCTGAGAAATTTAATTTTTCGAATTTAATTCCCCTTTCGTTACTGCAAAAGATGGGGCTAACGGAACAAGACATTATCGACAGCATGAAATTTGCTCAAATGGAAGCTGCAACACTGATAAGTGTACTACGCTCTTAATTGCCAAAAGCTAGCCTAAAGTTCTAGACATTGGCCGCGTATAGGGATGCATTTTATACTCCAGTTAGTTATAATGCCGTGCATCATCCTACATATACTCATCTTACTTCGAAGAATAATGTTCAGATACCTAATTTTGCTGGCTCTGTGTTTCCCCTGTCATGCTCAGATTAACATTATGCGTTCTCTCTATATGTCGGACAGCGTTGGCTCGCTTCCAGAATCTGGTAGCAATATTTCAGCTACCGGTGAATTAGGTATACTGGCCAACAAAGGCAACACCAACTCCTCGAGTATAAACGCCAAATTTAACATTAGTCACGAACTAGAAAAGTGGAGTTATCAAGCTATCGCCAGTACCCGTTATAAAACCTCTGAAGAGGACGATGACGGGCAAGAGTATGATGTGACAACTGCACAGAAGAACTTTATCTCAACTCAAATTGATTTCAAACTTGCTTCCCCTGATGAACGTATATTCATCTATGCTGAATACGAAAATGATCGTTTCGATGTTTATGATTACCAAACGTTAGTCGCTAGTGGCTGGAGTGAACGCTTATGGCGCGATGAATTCAGTGAATTTAAGTATAGCGTCGGGCCGGGCTACGCCATTGCTGAAGCAAGAAATGATGAAGAGAATGATGACTTGCAAGGTGTCATCCTGCGGACCGCTTTGGAGTACACTTTAGAAATTTCAAAGTCGGCACAGTTTCGTCAGTTTATCAGCACTGAAACCGACCCCGAATACACCAGAACAAAATCTGAGACGTCACTTTCCACTAAAATTTTTGGCTCATTAGCCATGAAGTTATCGTTTATTATGGAACACAATAGTAATGCAGAAGTGTCCCAAGAGAGCTTAGACACGGAAACTGCTGTGACGCTTGTTTACCATTTTTTTTAATTCGCCATTGCCCTAACAAATTTAATTTTCAACTTTAGGATATTTTTATGAAAAAAACGCTTATCGCCACCGGACTACTACTCACCGGAAATGCCTTCGCCCAAGAAGAAGTTAAACCATTTACTATGGATGGCGAGCTAGGCTTTATCGCTACGTCGGGTAATACTGAAACCACCTCTTTAAATGCAAAATTGTCTGCTCACCAAGAGCTAGAACAATGGAGCAATGATTTCTTGTTTGAAGGGTTATACAAGAATGACGATGTCGCCATTGACGACGATACCAGCGAAAAACAAACCACCGCCCAAAAATTCTTTATATCGGGTCAAGGTAACTACAAGTTAGCTAACCCTGATCACCGTTTATTCGCATTCGGTTCGTACGAAGATGACCGTTTCAGCAGCTTTAATTATCAATCAACGGTTGCAGCTGGTTGGAGCCAAAAGTTGTGGGACAACGAAACCACAAAATTTGAATACAGTGTGGGTCCTGGTTACTCATTTGCTGAAACTGCTGAAGGCGAAGACGCAGACAGCGCCATTGTTCGTGGTGCTTTAGGCTTCAATTGGAAAATTTCTGATACGGCCACATTTAAACAAACAATGAGTACGGAAGTCGGTGAAGATAACACCAAGTCAAAATCAATTACTTCGCTATCAGCAAAGATAAACAGCTCCTTGTCGATGAAGTTGACTTTCACCTTGGATCACAACTCCAACGTGACGAGCGATACAGAGAAGCTAGATACACAAACGGCCGCAACCATCGTTTACACGTTCTTCTAAACGAGCATATTTAAGCACAAAAAAAGGCAACTTAGGTTGCCTTTTTTTGTGCCTGTTATTTTACTTAACGCCATCTAAATTGAACGACACCTAGGGTCTGTCGTTGGTCTTGCTTTGGCTGCTCGGCCAATGTTGCACGATTGTAGGCGCGATTGTGGTTAACGTGTTGTTCTAACCCTAATTGCCAACTTTTATTAATATTGTAACGCCAAGCGATGGTCAAACCCCTGCCGTTACTTTTATTAATATCATTGGGGAAAATATCGTCTTCAGTTACCCTAAAATTATCAATACGGGCACTTACACGGTGTGCACCAAGCTTATGGCTGTACATCAAGTACCATGCATCAAAGTTGATATAAACAAAGCGCTGACCCATCACACTACTGCCAGTTAACCACTGAGCAATAAGCCTCGCGTTCGAAGTAAAATCATGTGAGAAAGCCAACGAATGAAATTTCGTTCGCCAAGCGTATAAGCGCTGATGATTCACTACATTTGGATCGGCCTGATTATCGTACAAATAATAACGCAACTGCGTTTTTTTATAATAGCTAAGATGTGCCCCTAAATAAAATCCAACGCGCCCATCAAGTTCATGAAAAGGCTCAACGTAAGATGGATGAAAAATACCATCCGGGTCATTTACGGTTGGGTAGTTGGCAAATATCAGCCTGTCATTTTGTAGACTTTGTCGGTCGTGCATGGCGAACCCTCGCCAACTCAAAATTGTACCTAATGTATCATTTCCCTTAAATGCCCCTACGAGTACTTCCCAGGATAACGGGCTTCGACTGCTTCGACCCGAGTTATACAACGACACCTCAACGCCTGCGACGCGTAGTTCTTCGCCTACCCAACTATTAATAGACGATTGTGTATAGGTATATGGAGATAACCAGCCAATATCAACGTTTTCTAGAGACATCCTGGGATAAAAAAATCCGGCCCGCGCTTTAAACCGCGCAGAACCAATAGACAAGGGTTTATAGTTCACAACGGCTTGAGTCACCCCCAGATGCTGTTCACCGTTTTGATAAACGTTGGCTACTACGTTATAAGACAAACTAGAGGTAAATTTACCTTTAACGTTCGCCAAGCCTTGCTGTAAATTCAAGCCGTCATCTTGATATTGAACTATACCGGTTCCACCATCAAGCCAAGGAAGCTGACCGTCCGCTTTAACAACATTAGCTTGTACTAATCCGCTAAATTGTTGCGCATTGACCATAGTCAGCTCAGTGAATACAGCCAACAGGCCCAACATGACTCGCTTAAAAAACACTTCACTCATGCTACTAGACGACCACCGGTAAGATTCTCGGCCGAAAGCACAAACTCGTCGACACTTAAGCTTTTGGTTAACAAGAGAGCGTGGGCCTTAGTCCGGCCGAGGATCTGCATAAACGTCAAAGTTGCGCTATCATTTGCCCTTTCGACAATGCTAGCTAAAACTGAGTTATAAGCTAAACCCACAATATTTTCACCATCAATTTAGCATGTTGGTTATTGCCTAAATCCACTGACACAAGCTTATCAATCTTGCGTTTTACTACTGATATTTTTTTTAGCTGAGTCAAGCGAGTGTTCTCCCAATGAGAATGCCAAACAAGCGTTGAGTATGTAGTTGTTGGTAAACTGATTTTGACGGGAAGTAGAAGATGACTGATAAAATATTACTCAGTAATGATAGGGCTTGAAACGATAATCGTGCGTGCAGGAATGTTGTGAAAAACAGCTTATTCATAGTCACCAAATTCATTGTCACTATTTTCGTAAGCTTTAACGTCCGGAAGCAAACTTGAAGGAATTTCCAACGTTATTTGCTCATCGCCTTGAACAGACAGATTTATTTCGAAGGATTCAGGTAAGTCTTGAATACGTGGATGCCAGGCCTTGAGCGAATACTCGCCATCAGGCAAAACAATCATCGCCTTGCCTGCTGTATCCGTCTGTTTAAAATAGGGGGTATCGACGACGTAAATATAACCGAGCATCCAATCGTGCACGTTGCAGCCTAGTTCCACCACACCAACTTTTTCAAATAACAATGGGTTTGCCCTAAGACCTTTATACAATTCTAATTCAAATACTTTGGCTGGCGAGAATGAGTAAACATGGTGTTGAATAGAATCTGAATTGGGAAAGCTGACTTGGGTATTACGCTGCACGGCTAAAATATGCGGTAAAAATTGGGTGTTGACCTGATCCATTATGCCCATCTTACCGACAGGCTCTTGGGGGGCTAGATTTTCAGATGTTAGATATACAACAACATTAGACAATCCCTTATTTTGCTTATCTACCACCGTTATTTCTATATTTCCTGCGTAACTCATAAAACTCGTTACACCTAACAGTAAACCCATGCTGAATATACGCATCACTACCCCAAATTTTTAATAAACACTAACCGTTTTTTAGTCAACTAACTTACGCGTAGCCATTCAAGCTGGCCAACACACGTTTAGCTTCATCAGATTGAGGTGGGTGTCCGTACTCTATTATTTCCTCAAGTAACTCAGTGGCAGACTCAATCTCACCGATTTCTATGTAGGCATGTGCTAAATCAAGCTTAGCGCCAAAACCATCATCACTATCAACATCTACATGATCTGCATCCCCTTGGGCACCAGAGAACTCCCCCATAACAGAGTTTAAATTTAGCGCCTTTTCAGGTGATGGATCGGCGGTAATACTGTCGTTAAGTAACTCATCAACATCTAAAAAATCATTGTCTTGGTCATCGGTGTCATCCAGCTCGTTCCCTTCGAGTAAGGTGGCTATATCAACCGCATCGTCTTGCGCAACTTTTCTATCTGGGGTTTGCAACGACTCGTCGGCCGATGCTTGCCCTAACTCTTCATCTAAGTCATCATCTAGACTTTGTAACATGTCATCAAAAGAGGCCGACTCTAAGTCATCGATTGTTTCGACGTCTTGTACGTCAGCTTCACTTAGCCAGTCTTCTAGCTCAGGAAAATCATCTAATTCATCATTATTTTCAGTTGCTGTAACAGCCGTAGGTCGTGCATATTCAGTTGATGTTTGCTCAGCATCCTCACTTTGTTCATCATCCAACGCGAAGCTTTGCAGTGCACTTTCTAACTCGTCATCATCAAAATCCTCTAACGTACCGATATCATCTAAATCCAAAGCACTGCTAGATTCATCTTTGCGTTCTGAGGTATCTGTTAATGCGTCAGACTCGATATCATCAAAATCAGCTAATGCTTGCTCTAATGCATCATCTATCTCGCTATCATCTGATCTGCTTGATTGATCATTTGATTCTAGAAGATCATCGGTGTCAGTGTCATCATTACTTTGTTCAGCAGCTGTCGCTAGCTCTTCGTCACTATCGTCTAGCGGAGTCGATGAAACATTTGAATCTTGACGTTCATCATCAATATCCTCAGATGATGCCAGCTCCTCTAGTACATGATCATCGGTGCCAGTGCCAGTGTCAGTGTCAGTGTCAGTGTCAGCATTATTTTCTTCAGCAACTGACGCTAGCTCTTCGTCACTATCGTCTAGCGAAGCCGATGAAACATTTGAATCTTGACGTTCATCATCAATAGCCTCAGATGATGCCAGCTCCTCTAGTACATGATCATCGGTGCCAGTGTCAGCATTATTTTGTTCAGCAGCTGACGCTAGCTCTTCGTCGCTATCGACTACCGAAGCTGATGAGGCATTTGTATCTTGAAGTTCATCATCAATAGCCTCAGATAATACCGGCTCTTCTAGTACATGATCATCGATGTCAGTGTCAGTGTCAGTGTCAGTGTCAGTGTCAGTGTCAGAATTACTTTGTTCAGCAGCTGACGCTAGCTCTTCGTCGCTATCGACTACCGAAGCTGATGAGGCATTTGTATCTTGACGTTCATCATCAATAGCCTCAGATGATGCCGGCTCTTCTAGTACATGATCATCGATGTCAGTGTCAGAATTACTTTGTTCAGCAGCTGAGGCTAGCTCTTCGTCGCTATCGACTACCGAAGCTGATGAGGCATTTGTATCTTGACGTTCATCATCAATAGCCTCAGATGATGCCGGCTCCTCCGATAAATAGTCATCGGTTTCTGTTTCTGTTTCTGTTTCTGTTTCTGTATTATTTTGTTCAGGAGCTGATGTTAGCTCTGCGTCTTTATCGTCTAGGGGAGTCGATAAAGCATTTGAATCTTGAAGTTCATCTTGCTGTTCACCGTGATTTTCTGATTTATTAGACTCATCGAGGGTACGATCGACAACGTCTAAGTCATCATTATCTTGCGGTAAATCGAGGGCTTTTTGTGCATCGGGAATACCATTGCCATCACTAATTTCATCGTCGCTAAGCTCTTCAACAGAAGGTTCTTCAGCATAAGGGGGTTCATCAGTTGAGACATCGTCTGGGCTGTCAGCGATGTTGCCATCATCAGCATGGCCAGCCTCTTGCTCTACATTAAATCTGCTCTTTTCTTGCTCGGCTGATTGTTCAACAAGTTCTTGCTGAGCATCATCTGTTTCATTAGTTGCAGGGATTTGCTCGGCAGTACTTTGCTCCAGTGCCGCGTCCAATTCGGGCGCAGATCCAGACTCATCACTAGAAGTCGCTACGTTTTCTTGAGGGGACTCACTTATTGGCGCAGTGTCATTCGCAAGAGTCTGTTCATCCATGCTTGTTGATGAATGATCCTCTGACGACTCGGGCTCTGAACTACCATTGTCTATTTCGGTAAATATATCACCTAACTCTTCGGTGATTTTATCCAGTTCTTGTATGCCATGTTGCGGGGTACCAGTAAACTCAGGCTCATCTTCGTCTTCACCTTCAGGCAACATGTCTTGCATCATTTCAACTTGCTCGAGTTCATCGATCAAGTTGCTGGTGATGTTATCTAGCTCTTCACTTTGTGATGCTATCTCTTTATCGAGTTGTTCCAGTACGTCTTCATTAATGGGATCATCTGCATTGACTTCGGACGATGCAGGAAGCTCCGCTTTAGGTTCAACTAACAGCTCATCGATACTGATTTCAGGCTGCTCGTCAATATCCTCAACGGGAGATAATTCAGCATTATCCACTGGCAAATCGTCAAGTGCATCAGCAGGTGCTTCTTCTTCACTGCTGACACTAGTCTCAATGATATCGTCGTCGACTGTTAGCTCAACATCTTCATCTACCTCCAACTCATCCTCTAAATCGCCTAAGTCGAAGTCATCATCATCAAGATTTTCGTTCTGCAACTCGTCTTGAACTTCAGGTGCGTCACTCTCTGGTTGATCTTGAGGATCGATATCCGCAGCAGTCGTTTCTGTGGGTGCTTCTTGAACCGAGTCGTCTTCGGACAAATCGATGTTGTCCATCTCTTCATCGATTTCGGCGAGAAGATCGTCTTCATCTTCAAATAGATTATCTAAATCATCTTGATCAAGCTCGTCGCTTCCTGCTTCAAAGTTTTCAGTGGGGTTGAGCTCGCTATCCGGCACCAACATATCGTCGCCAAGATCATCAAAGTCGTCTGTTTCTTCCTCGAACGATTCTTTGAGCTCTTCAGCCAATACATCATCAGGCACATCTTGTTCACCAAATAAGCTGTCGTCGTCTAATTCAGAACTGAGCTCTTCACTCAATGCGTCAGACAAGTCGTCCATTTCGCTGGCAACGTAAGTATCCGCGGGCTCGTCTTTAGTCGCCAGCAAATCAAGATCCATCTCAGCTGGCTTTTTGCGTTTGACTAACCAGTAAGCGAAACCTCCGAGTAGTAGCAAGGAAAATAATATGGAGGAAATAATGAGTGTCAGTGGCTTCATTAACCAATCGCTGAACCCGTCTTCTTGCTCGGCGGCTAGCACTTTAGCAGCATCTTCACGAGACTTGGCCAACAGCTCTTCAATGCTTTTACCCATTTGCAGCATTTGCTCATCTCGCAATGCTTCTTGGCTGCGAATTTCCGCTAAATCTTTATTGACCGAATCTAGACTTTCAAAGACCCGTTGGTTTTCGTTGATAATACTTTGCACACTGAGAATAGACTCGGCAAATTGCTGCCGTATTTCTTGGAACTGGCGACTTTGTTCCTCATTGATAGCGCCTAAACGCTTTTCAAGAATTTCTTTGGTTTCATCTAAATCAGTTTTACTGGCCAATTTTTTATTGGTGCTAATGCCGCTGTCAGCAGTTTCACCACCAATGTTGAGTAACTGATTATCATAACGAACTTTAGCAATGGCCTGCCCTTCGCTTACACGACCTACATATTGCGTGGCCGGTAACCGGAGTATCGCGCCATCTCTGAGTAAATTGATGTTATTGCGTTCGAACGCATCCCGGTTGAGTTCGTAGGTTGCGAACATAACTTGGTAGATAGAATGACTTGAGTTTTGACGAGACTGACTGGCAATACGCCAAAGCGTATCTGCTGAGGTAATAGGCCCATAAGTTTGGCCCGAATAATCAGAGTCTGTACTTTTAGGCCCTTTGATACGTACTTGCTGAAAATCGGCCGCTTGCGCTTGTAGGCCAAGAGAAAACGTTAAACTGAGGCTCGCTACAAACAATAGGGCTAGCGTTCGCAAATTCATTGATCCTTTATGCCTCAAAATTAGGGTAAATAAGCTGTTACGAGGTTATTTACAACGTCATTTATTATTATCAATACACGCACTTGAATATAAAAAGCAAAAAGTATTCCATTAATTCATAAACTGCGTGGACTTAAGCCAACGTATCTTACTATAAACCAGAAGGTTAAGATGATCTAGAAAGGTATTAAGGGTCTTCGTCCAGTCTGCTTGTTGCAGATTAACGCTGTAAACACCTAATTATTTAACGTTACGCTATCAAATAGTATCGGCACGCTCTTATAAACAATTAGCTTATAAATAATGAGCCTATAAACAAATAACCCACGGACGCCAAACACGCACCGTGGGTTATCAAGAGGTAGCCAGCGATTACATATAATCGCGGATTAACACCTCAGCGATTTGAATACTGTTAGTTGCTGCACCTTTACGTACGTTGTCAGATACAACCCACATATTTAATCCATTAGGATGGCTAATATCGTTACGTACACGACCAACAAATACCTCATCTTTACCACTTGCATCGCCTACCTGGGTAGGAAATTCGCTCGCTTCAGCTTTCAATACAACACCTGGGGCATTGGCTAATAGTGCTTTGGCATCTTGCGCATCAATTGGGGTACGAGTCTCAATATGAATCGCTTCGCCGTGACCATAGAAAACAGGTACACGAACAGCCGTTGCATTTACGCGAATGCTTTCATCACCTAAAATTTTCTGAGTTTCCCAGACCATTTTCATTTCTTCTTTGGTGTAATCGTTATCTAAAAACACATCAATTTGTGGAATAACGTTAAACGCGATTTGACGACTAAACACCTCTGGCTTTGCTTCTTGACCATTTAACAGCGCCGCTGTTTGTTTCGCGAGCTCGTCCATAGATTCCTTACCGCCACCCGATACCGACTGATAGGTACAAACATTAATACGTTCTATGCCAACTGCATCGTGGATGGGTTTCAATGCAACCATCATCTGAATAGTTGAACAATTTGGGTTAGCGATAATGTTACGATTACGAAAATCGGCTAATGCGTGCGGGTTAACTTCAGGCACCACGAGTGGAATATCGGCTTCATATCGATAGTGAGACGTATTGTCGATCACTACACAACCGGCTTCAGCTGCTATAGGAGCAAACTTTTCAGAAACACTGCCACCAGCTGAAAAGAAACCTAATTGGACTAAGCTCCAGTCAAAGGTGTCTGCGTCTAATACGGTAATCTCTTCACCTTTAAACGTCACCTTACCTCCTGCTGAGCGTGAACTCGCTAATGGATAAAGTTTGTTGACCGGAAATCCTCGTTGCTGAAGAATTTCTATCATATGTTGTCCTACTAAACCTGTAGCACCCAACACGGCGACATCAAAAGACCGAGACATGTAGCATAACTCCTAAAAAGTGAATGTTTGTTTATATATTATTTACGGTTAAATCCGAGAGCGTAGATTGCCTCTGATTCAGGATAATTTCCAGCATTTACGCTTAGTGCAGCGAATTCTCTTCGAATAGAATAGTTTTTTCGGATATATCTAAACTGATCCGGCTGATGAATGCTTTCTTTAAACAGTTTTGAATCATTACGAATGTCATACACACTGAGCACTAATGCGCTAAATAGCGCTTGCCCGCGCAACGTTTCGTCAACACGAATACTATCAGGTTGCGGAACAGGCAAATAGTCACTAAGTTTTTTGGTTGGGGTCAAACCGAACTGCTTGCACACCTGTTGATAAAGCATTTCGGTACCCCGAGCTTTCCCTTCAACGGTATGCCCAGCAATGTGGGCAGTGGCAAGCGCAATAAAAGGTACAAGCGCTTGGTCAATATTCGGTTCATTTTCCCACACATCTAACACTACGTTTAGCTTTTTTCCGGCTTCGAAATTGGCTAATAGTGCTTTATTATCAACCACTTCACCGCGACAGGCATTAATTAACAATTGCGTTTCACTTAGCATTTCTAAACGCTTAGCGTCGAACAGATGGGCCGTATTGTATTTGCCACCTTCAATCAATGGGACATGTAAACTGATTATGTCACATTGCATAATTTGCGACATATCAATGAAATCACGTGAGTCACCGGCATCATCTAACGGCGGATCACATAACAAATGTTGTATCCCTAAGGCCGTTAATTTGGCACTTAAGCTACTACCCACATGCCCAACACCAACAATACCGACAGTTTTTTCGGTTAACTGCCAGTCTAGTTTCTCAGCCATTACGTATAGCGCACTTAACACGTATTCAGCAACCGCAACGGCATTACAACCTGCAGCAGAATGAAGACCTAACCCTCGGCTACGTAAATAATTCGCATCCAAATGGTTGGTGCCAGCAGTCGCGGTACCCACGTAACGAATGTTTTTATTCAAATCCAATAACTGTGCATTGACCTTTGTGGTCGAACGGACCAATAACACATCAGCATCGGCAACACGTTTTGCATCAACGTCTTTATGGGAAAAAACTTGACTATCGCCCAGTTCAGAAAAAAATTCGTCCGCGTAGGGCAAGCTGTCTTCATAATAAATTTTCAATTGGCTCTATCCCTAACTTAAACGCTAAAGCGCCGTATCAGCACCTAAAAAAAGAGCGCAAGTATGCCACGGTGAACCCATAACCGAAATGCCCTGTAGAGACTTTTTATCGTCAATGACTAATGGTCTAATCACTTGATGACTAAACCAAGTTCATTTTTTGAGATGTCGTTAGGTGCCCATGTTAGATTTGCTACCCAATAGCAGGAAGCTAACGAGATAGAAATCAGCTATTTACGCGCACAAATGCTTGGTATAACGCAGCGACTTTATTAGGGGCTTCAAGTTGAGGATAGTGCCCTACATCTAAAGCGTGCGTAGTTGCTTGCGGCAAAAGTGTATTGAACTGCGTCAACATGTGCTGGCCAGATATAGGATCATGTACACCATTTATAAAACACTGGGCAACCTGTGTATGCTGCATCGCGTTTATCCATCGTAAATTATGAACCTTACGCTCATCTATATACGTAAGTAAACGCGGTAATACTCGTCTCCCATGCTTATGTTCTAGCAATCCATATAGCACTTCGATATGTGAAGCTTTAGGCTGACTATTAGGTCCAAAAATCTTATTGAAGCTTTGCTGCAGACTACGCTGACTCATGAAGCGTGCTATGAATGGTCCGATTGGGCTTTTAAGCAATTTCTGGGTCAATAAGGGTCGATGATAATCCGCAAACAGCCCACCATTTAGGTAACAAACGCTTTGAATATCAACGCTTGTTAGCTTATCAAAATGCCGAGTTAACAACTCTTGTGCGACTGAATCACCATAATCGTGGCAAAGAATATGACATTGCTTTATGCCCAACTGATCTAATAGAGCCTCGATCACATCAGCTTGCTCTATCAAGCTATAATTATGTATGTGGGGCTTATCCGATAAGCCGAAGCCCAGTAAATCAAAACTTAGCAAACGATAATCTTTGCGTAACGTTTTCCACTGACCGTGCCAATCCCAAGCAGCACTAGGAAAGCCATGGATCATTACAATCCAAGGCGCCTCACTTTTAGCGGCGGTCTCATCCTGGGCAGTCCAATAGGCAATCTTATATTCGCCTATCTGAGCGTAGTTTGCGCTTTTCTGGTACTGCTCGATACTGGGAAAGGCGCTCATTATTGATCATAACCTGGGTTAGTACGATCGAGTTTACGCAAAATGCCAGGCCAAGCTAATGCGCCTCCCGCAGAGCGAGTCACTTGGTTCGCCTGGGCTTTTATCCCTGCTAAAATTTTCTCAGGAATGTAGACTAATTCTTGCGCTGATGCTTGTGCCTGGAGTTGAATTTCACAGGTTCGCTGCATTAAAAACATACCTAGGAATGCATCTGCAATCGTATCAGCGCAGGTCAGCAAGCCATGATTACGTAATATCATAAAGTTGGTTGTACCTAAATCCGCTACTAAGCGCTTTTTCTCGTCAGGGTTCAAAGCAACGCCTTCGTAATCGTGATAGGACAACGAAGAAAGTACAAACAACGATTGCTGACTTAGCGGTAACAAGCCTTCTTTTTGAGTGGACACAGCAATCCCCGCAGTTGTATGCAAATGCATGACACACTGCGCATCTTCTCGTGCTTCGTGCACAGCACTATGAATAACAAAGCCGGCTGGATTAACGTCATACTCTGATTCCATCACCTTGTTGCCTTGCAAATCAACCTTAACCAAGTTCGACGCAGTGACTTCATCAAACATCATACCGTAGGGGTTGATTAAAAAGTGATGTTCAGGTCCTGGGATGCGAGCCGAAATGTGCGTAAAAACCAAATCGTCCCAGCCGTAATAGGCCACCATGCGATATGCTGCCGCTAAATCAATTCTTGTTTTCCATTCCTGCTCGCTTACTTGTTGTTTAACTGACTGCATAGATTCACTTCTATTGATTGTTAATTTTGTGTCAACAATTTAGTCTACCTCTACCTTACAAACTGTCGCCAATACGACAATCATCCGATAATTCCTATGCAACTTGATACTTTACGTCCTATCCTGAGCCAAAGTCCGTGGTTTAAATCTATTCCTCAGGACGTTATTGAACAACTCGTCAATGCGGCAAAATTTAAACGAGTCGATGCAGGGCAGCTTGTCTACCAAAAGCATGATTTAGGTGATGGCTTATACTGTGTGATGTCCGGAAAAGTGCGCCTAAGTAATGTGACGCTTGAAGGTAAGGAATTAATACTCACTTGGATGCAGCCGGGTAATTGGTTTGGTGAAATATCACTATTCGATGGATTACCTCGCGCGCACGACGCACATGCAGACGAGCCCTGCGAACTGCTCAAAATATCCAGTCTCGATTTCAAAATACTTCTCAAGCAACGTCCTGACCTTTACCCGCATTTTATGCGCTTGTTATGTCAGCGAATTCGCACCACGTTTGCTTTTATCGATGAAACTGGCAGCTTGTCTCTCAAGGGTAAATTATGTGGACGCATTCTATTATTAGCGGAAGGATTAGAGCACCAAGCCCCCATTGAAAAAGGCGCCAGTTTACGTATTTCTCAGGAATCCTTGGCGCTAATGTTGCACAGCTCACGTCAGACAGTAAATAAACTGCTGCAAGAACTACAACAGCAAGCCGTTATTAAAGTTCACTATGGCCAACTTTATATATTGGATCACGCAAAACTAAAGACCTTGTGTCAGATATAGTCTCTTTTTCCCATAAAAGAGTATGCCCCAAATATCTCGCTATACCGGTAATATATTAATATCTTCGTTGCTGCGACAATTTGTCGCGTTTTAAACACAGCTTGTACTTTATATACTCGGACGCAAATCACGTAACATTCAGATAGATAATGCAAATTTCATCCTCTATGTCGTCATCCTACCGGTGCTCTTTTTCTCCTCTTGCGCTGACCATCAGCATTATTTTCTCACTTGCCATACACGCCGAAGAACCAATAGAAGTGGTGAAAGTCAGTGGTCATCAACAGAATAACGTTAGCCAACTAGGTTCAGTTGATGAGTTGTTAAAACAACAAGGTGTCGATTTTTCTGCGGCAGGAGGTATGTCGAGCCTACCGGTATTAAACGGTATGATGGGCGATCGAGTGAAAGTGTTAATTGATGGCGCGGATATCACAGCTTCTTGCGCTAATCACATGAACCCACCGCTGTCGTATGTATCAGCGAATCAGGTACAAGTATTAAATGTGGTCGCGGGGATCAGCCCAGTGAGCGCAGGCGGCGACAACATTGCCGGTGTTATAAGCGTAAACGAGATAGCGCCCTTGTATATTGAAGGTAGTGATATACGTTGGCATTCAGGTTACGCATCGGCCCAATACCGCAGTAATAATCAAGCAAATTCGATTGGCTTCGGTGCTCGTATGGCAAACCAATATTTTAGTCTTGATTACCAAGGTGCATATGAAGATGCTGAAAGTTACGAAGATGGTCATAGTGACAAGGTATTAGATTCGTTATACCGAGCACAAAACCATGCGCTGACCGCTGCAATAAAAGACGATAAACAACAACTTGCCATTAAGTTTACTCATCAAAATATTCCGTTTCAGGGATTTCCAAATCAGTATATGGATATGACCGATAACAAAAGTTACGGCATTACCAGTTTATATCAGCGCCAACTAGATGACGGAAAATTTGAAGCCCAAGTCAACTGGCACGGTGTTAAACATGAGATGGGTTTTTTCAGTGATGAAAAAACCGGTATGATGCCCATGAAAACAGATGCCGATGACTATAGTTATCGGCTGAACTGGCAATTTATTACCGGCAAAAACAATACTGTCAACTTTGGCCATGAATACTTTGATTATCATTTGGATGATTGGTGGCCAGCTATAGAAAACTCGATGATGATGGGACCTAACGATTACCTCAATATTAATGATGGCAAGCGTCAACGAATGGCTGTTTTTGCCGAAACAACCCAATTACTGAGTTCGAGTTGGTGGTTATCAGCAGGTATTCGTCTAGAGCATGTCAGCACGAATACAGGTGAAGTACAGGCCTATACCGAGAACTCATCAATGAGTATGGACACGAGCTCTATGAGTATGTCTATGGATTCTGACATGCCCATAAGCACATTAAACAATAACGATGCGGCAGATATCTTCAATGCAATGAGCAGAAAGCGCAGCGACACATTGCTCGATGCGACGCTTAGTGCACGTTACCTGATTGATGCTAATCAACAAATAGAGTTTGGCTTCGCCCGTAAAAATCGCGCGCCTAACTTGTACGAGCGTTACAGTTGGGGCGTCAGTACAATGGCCACCACCATGATAGGATGGTTCGGTGATGGTAACGGCTATATCGGTAACCCAAATCTCGCCCCCGAAACAGCCCACACCCTAAGCGCAACATATATTGACTCTGGAATAAATAATGATTGGCAGCTTAGTGCGAACCTCTGGTACACATCGGTAAAAGATTATATTGACGCCCACGTTGTTGATTCATTTAACAATACCTCGGTTGATATAGGTACGCGAAATATTCTGCAATTTACAAACGTAGATGCAACCTTGTATGGGGTTAAACTGGCCGGCTCACTACAACTAAGCGATTCTAGGGCTTGGGGACAATGGCAATTGAATGCCGATATCACCAGTACACGTGGAAAACGAGATAATAATAACGGAGACTTATACCAAATCGTACCTCTTAAATCGGCAATAAGTATTGAACAACAATCTGGTGCTTGGCAAAACTCGATTGAATGGCAATGGGTGGCAAGTAAAAAAGACATTGATGATCGACGTTTAGAAAATACCACCAAAAGCTACCATTTAGTTAATTTACACAGCAAACTCAATTGGCAAAACATCACACTATCATTTGCCATCAACAATGTGCTTGACGCTTATTATGAATTACCTATGGGTGGCGTTAGCATTGCTGAATATAAAATGGACAATAGCCAAGGTTTCAACCAATTAGCAGGTGCGGGGCGGTCCGTTAACATTGGCGTGAGTTACGCATTCTAGTACTCTCATGCTCTTTAGCTAAGAGAAAATAGAAAATGTTGTTACTAATGGCAATGGCATTTAAACGCCAATTACGCTTAAACCCTTGGTTAATGCTGAGCATGTTAACGTTAGAAGTCATTGGCATTAATATCGTAATCGCGCTCAATGGTGCCGCAAGTAACCCATTTAATGCTGTTTTGCTGGTTCCCTTAGTATTGGCATTTATGTTACTTCCCTTAGCGCATGCTGCTGGGTTGTTACTGTTAAGTATACTCGCACAAATAATACAAGTGCTATTGCTACCTGAGCAAGGTCATCATCAAGGCATGATGCAAGAGCATTCTTATGCCATGGTCGGCAGTTTTATTTTAACCAGTCTACTTATCGCCATCGTGGTGTGCTACTTCCATTATCAAATTGCCGATCGTGACGGTACGTTGCAGAAACTACGAGAGCGTCAACTGCGAGACGAGCAACTACTGGCAATAGGAACCGCTGCGGCGCAGTTAACACACGATGTGGCCACGCCTGCCCAATCTATCCGTCTGTTATTAGAAGAAGGTGCAGAGCAACAACGTTCGCAAGAATGGCTCCACGCGTTAGATCTGCAATTTCAACGCATCGAGCAGCAATTACGTAATTGGCGTGAAATCGCCGACGATGTGCGAGAACAACGTTTACATCGCTACAAGGTAGATGAACTGACCCATTCGTTGCGTCAATTGCTGCAAATAGCCCGGCCAGAGGCAGAAATTCACTGGCAATCACCACAAGAAAACGCATTACACTTTATCTTAGCCGATCGCACGCTACTGCCTGCCCTTACCAGTGTCATTATTAACGCCTGCGAAGCCGCGTTAAATAGTACGAGCAAACGTGTGCTTGTAACCACGAAAATAAGTAAGATGGGTTGGTATTTGCAAATAGACAATCAAGGACAGAGCTTGCCAGCGGACACACTTGCATCCTTGGGAAGTCAATTTTTACCCAGTCATCACGGCCACGGTATCGGCGCAGTTCTAACCAATGCCACCATTGAGAAATTTTCAGGGGAAGTAAACTGGCAATTTAAACTGGGCACTATGACAACTACAGTTTATCTACCCTTGGACAGCAGCCATGCATAATCTAATACTCATTGATGATGATAATGCGTTTTTAACAGTATTGCAGCGACGCTTACAGCAAACTGGTTTATTTACTGTTAATACCTATACCAATGTCAATGATGCCTTAACAGAACCCTCATCAATAACCCACGGTATACTGCTCGACATGATGCTAGGCGGTAAATCAGGGCTCGACAGCATCGTCGCCCTAAAGACTCATTACCAACCGACCCATCTTATTATGCTGACCGGTTATGCCAGCATTGCCACAACAGTTGAAGCAATGCGCCGAGGCGCAACAGACTACATAACTAAGCCGGTGGGTTTCCAAGAACTGGTCCAGCGTTTTCAAAATGTGTCCCACGCAAGGAACGTCCCGCCAGCCAAACCGATGACTCCAGCTCAAGTAGAATGGGAACATATTCAGCGAGTATTGCTTAACCACAATGGCAATATCAGTGCTACGGCTGAAGCTCTGGGCATGCACAGACGCAGCTTACAACGTAAATTACAAAAATTTTCCCCCAGTAAAAATTAAAAACTACCTAAGCATGGTAAAAAATAAAACGAATCGCTTGCTATGCCCATCATTGAACAGTGTGTCCAGATTGTGGTTGAGCACGACCAGCCCTTGAGAAAAGACCTCATGTATTTGCTTTGTATGCAAGCAAGCTAGTAGACCAACATTCAACATGAGCGTCAGCCAAAATATTACTCTAAATGACACTTTCTGGGTTTTGTGCCGCAAGCGCTGCTGCGCAATAATCGCCCCGGGCCATCCACCAAGCAAAGCCAATAGATGCAATGTTTTTTCTGGTACGCGCCAAGTACCCTTTATTGCGGCAGCCTTATCTTTTTTGTAAAAAACATAAGCCCCTAAACTTAGCATAACGTAAAGCAAGGCTAGCATTAGCGGCGTCAATCCGAGTCCGTAAGACCCAGTTAACCCGAAAATCAATAAATAAATCCAAATGTAATGATAATTCAAACGAGGCTCTTGTAGTTGATGGAATCGGTTTACAGCAAATGAAAGCTCAGGGAAAAATCATATCTATGTCTAATATGAAAATTTTAACTGGCAGGTAAAATACCCTATAACATTTAGACAATACATCATGGAATGTCTCAACAATCTGGTTTACAAGCCAGATGAACACAAACCAAGTTTGCAATTTTCTTACCCAAGGCACGGTTAAAAGAAAGTGCACACGAAAGGTTAACTAAGGACGCTATAGTACATGAAAAATCGTCATTCACTCTTCCAATTAATCATGGCTTTCAGCCTGCTTTTCCCATCACTCTATGTACAGGCGGACGCATTCGATACGTCACTCTTAGGTGAGAATAGCCGCTGGGCAATCGATGCATCAGCAAGAGTGAGCCGCAATACCCAGAGTAAAAATAATGCGAATGTCTTTGCATTGGGGTTAGATGTTCATAAAGTCTTTAGTGGAAGCAACAGAGATATTGGTACGCTAGTTTTCCAACCTTATCTAGTCAAATTAAATAACGTCAAGTCCCCTTCTTTTTACTTCGATGATGGGGATGATACCGAGCTAACTTGGCGAATTGCCAACTTCAACTATACCGCCCTTACTCAAGGCAAACTAAATATCAGGTTAGGTCATTTTGAAATTCCTTATGGCTTAGAATACCAAGTAGATACCAACGGCACATTACGTCAATTAACGTTTGGTGATCGAGGCATAAAAGCGGATTGGGGCCTGTCTGTAAACGGTATCTTTCCCTTTTTAGAATATGAGATAGCATTGACACGTGGCTCGGGTAATGAAATATCAAGCACGCATAATCCGCATATTTTTTCAGGTCGTATAGGCACCCCCAGTCAAAAGAATCTTACTGGCGGGCTATCGTGGTTTTACGGAGACGTATTAACAGAAGCTGGGGTCACAGAGCGCAAAAAGTTAGGAATCGATGCCTCATATTTTCTTTATCAATGGCAATTTATGTTTGAGTCATCGATTGGCCAAACAGCAGGAAACAACACCCGCAACAGCTTTGCAGAGGTATCTTGGATGAATGCCAAAGAACAGTTAAAAAGCTACCTACAGATCGGCTATCAGGATATAGAGCAGATCGATCAAACCGACTCCGCTAGCTATTGGGTTGCTGGAGTCCAGTGGCAAAATACCAACGGGCTAGACATAAGCGCGCAATACAAACATAAATTGAATGCATCACCTACACTCAATACTGATCCTAACTTAAGTATACAACTGAGATACAGATTGTGATGATAGGCTTTAACCAAATATCCGTAGTGAAATACCTAAGAATGCCAGTATTATTATTGGCGATTGTTTCGTTGCATACCAATGCGGCGTTTTGCTCATTGCGCGATCCTGTTTCCGCGATACAAGCCCTGTACACAGAAGATTACCAGTTCCGCACTGTGGTTAGCGACGTGACAGAGGGCGATAGAGAACAATTAAAACAGTTGTTACCTTTTACTATCCACCAAAGCGAAGTGAGTAAGCATACCCTATATGTGTTATACAAAGACGACCAACCTCAGGGCTTTTTACAAGCCCGTTCTGAATGGGCAAAATGGGGGTTGGTAGAGTTAGCGTGGGCGATTAATCTAGATAGAAGCCTCAAAGGTTTTTATTTTCAACGCTGCCGAAGCCCTCAATGCAACGAAACCGTTTTAGCAAGTATTAACCAAACGCTCGGAGGTAAGTCCTTCACACAATTAAGAAGATTATTAAGTGATGACGGAACAAGCCTTTCACAGCAAGGCGTGGCGGCCTTTCCAATAGCGCAAAATTTGGCGCTCTTGACCCTTCACTCTGCCCTGAAAACGCTAGCGATAACGGATATTAGCTGGAAAAAAGAAATTCATAATTTATCTGCAAGCCAATAGGCAAGAAATAAATGAGAATAAGAAGCTATTTAGCCCTATTGGTATGTGCCTGTTTATTGGGTGCTTACGTTTTGGAGCAAGTCTTAGCCTACCGCTTCACGAGTGTACAAACCTTAGCCCAAGAGCATAGTGACAGTTTATTATGGCAAAAAGATTTACAACGAATTGAAAATACTGCCTCTCAATTTTTGATCTCATCAGATTTAGTCATAGGTTCGGGTAATACGTATCTTATTTTCGGGGCGAAAAATATGGGCGAATATCTGACAAATGAACTCGATTTAATGCAATCTAACAGCCCCTTTTCAACATTAACATCAAAAATTCATGAATCCTTAACATTGGTAAAGAGTATTAATGGCGTACTCGATATTATTGCCGACCTTCCCCCAACCAAATTGCAACGAAGCCTTAGTCAATTATTAATTCAATACGATCCTATCAGTCTAGCGCTTTCACGAAACATTCAATTTCTAACGCAGCAAACCGCCATTATGGTGCAAACAGAAGCTCAGTTTCTGCAAGATGAAAAGAAACGAATGGAGCTAATAAGCTGGGCAACCAGAATAGCGTTTTTCATTGTGATCATTGTATTATGGTGGTGGGCCAATACGCGCATTTGTAAGCCGCTAAATAGCTTAATTTATTCATCACACCGTGCCTTATCGGGTCACGATTTTGAGGCCACTGATCGCGCCCCTACAGAAATAATTGAGTTAAGCAACGACTTCAAATATTTAACTGAAACCCTATTCCATCAAGCCTCTCACGATCCGCTAACTGAGTTACAAAATAGGCGAGCATTCGAGCGTAACCTCAACGAGATTATTCACGATCGGCAACACAATTACTTTCTTTTCTTCATTGACTTAGATTATTTTAAAACAATCAATGACACATGTGGTCACGCCGCTGGTGATGAAATATTAGTCAGCGTTGCACGTATTTTAAAAGATAATGTGCGAGGCCATGATATCGTTGCCCGGTTGGGCGGTGACGAATTTGCGGTTTTAATCAAAGACTGTCCTTTTGATAAAGCGCTGAAAATTGCCACTAATATCAAAGACAATATCCGTCGCTTAACCTATCACTGGGAGGGCGAAACGTTTCATTTGAGCGCCAGCATAGGTGTTGCCACAAAAATGTATAATAGCACCACTACTGAGTTATTAAATTCAGCCGATGTGGCCTGCGGACTAGCAAAAAACGCGGGACGCAATACTGTGCACCTTTATGACGCAACTAAAGAACAAAGCTGCGATAAACAGCAAGATATATTGTCTGTGCATCAAATCAATAATGCCCTCGATAACAATCATTTTATCCTATATAAACAAGATATTACCCCATTGCAAAATTCGAATGGGGGTCAGTATTTTGAAATTCTATTACGTATGAAATGCCCAGACGGCGGTATTATAAGTCCAGTTAACTTTTTCCCAATTGCCGAACGTTATCGACTCACGAGTAAAATCGATAGCTGGGTAGTTAATGCGCTATTCCAACACTTTGTTAGTCATCAAGAACAACTCGAGGATATTCAGGCCATTTCCATCAACTTGTCGGGTCACTCTATGAATGATGGAGAACTAGAACAGTTCATTATTGATAAAATTGCGAACGGAGATATTCCCGCTGAAAAATTATGCTTCGAAATAACCGAAACAGTGGCGATCACCAATGTTAAACGCGCCCGCCAGTTTATGGATAACATCAGAGCACTGGGCTGTAGTTTCGCCTTGGATGATTTCGGCCGCGGACATTCGTCCTATACAAATATTCGAGAACTTCCCACTGAAAAAATAAAAATTGATGGTTCATTCATCTCCGGGATGCTGGAAAATCCGCTAGATTACACAATGGTAAAATCTATATGTGATCTTGCTAAGGCGGCTAATCAAGAAGTGATCGCTAAATTTGTAGAAGATAAAAAAACAATGGAAGCTCTAACAAAGCTAGGCGTAGATTACGCTCAAGGTTACTACTTTTGCCAACCCACTGAGCTGATTTAATCAGCGTTATAAATTCTATAATCGTGCAAGGGTGCGAAGTATAATTGATAGAAAGTGACATGAAAAAGCCGCGACATAAAACATGTGGCGGCCCAGGGATTACACGACAGTTCACTAGGCTGTCTTAATGTTAGTCGCCATAAACAGGTAAAAAGTTTAAAAGAATTTAAAATTTAATTTTAAAGCGATATTTTATCAGGTATTTGCAAGCTAATATGTGGGAATATTTTCACTCCTAATAATGTTAATTAAATTAGTCATTTAACGAAATATCAATATTTTTCAGCGATTTACTTTTTGAATATAGCTCTGTTACATTTAGACTGATTTAAAATCAAGTTTGGTGCGATAGCCAAAATTACCAGTATTGAGTTGGTCAAGCATGCGTTCTGGCTCACTCAAAAACACACAACCAAGAGAGCATTATGTCTAATAGTACTTTTCGACTCATTACCAGAAGCGATTTCGACGGCTTAGTGTGCGCCGCTTTGCTTAAAGATATGAACATGATTGACGATATTAAATTTGTTCATCCAAAAGATATGCAAGACGGTAAAATTGAAGTGGGCCCCCGCGATATTTTAACCAACTTACCTTACGTGGAAGGTTGTCACATGTGTTTCGACCATCACCACAGTGAAACGGTCCGCAACAAGGCTTACAACAACCACGTTATTGACCCAGACGCCCCTTCAGCAGCTCGTGTTGTCTATGACTACTATGGCGGTAAAAATAAATTTCCCAAAATCTCTGATGAACTAATGAACGCTGTTGATAAAGGCGATTCAGCAGCCTTTAACCAAGAAGAAGTATTAGACCCACAAGGATGGGATCTAATGAATTTCTTAATGGATGCTCGTACCGGCCTAGGACGCTTTCGAGAATTTACCATATCAAACTATAACTTGATGATGAAATTGATTGATTGCTGCTTGGATCTTAGCGTTGATGAGATTATTCAACTGCCTGATGTTCAAGAACGCATTAAAATCTACCAAGAACATCGTTCTTTAGCTATTGAACAAATAAAGCGCTGCGCGACAGTAAAAAACAACTTGGTGATCCTCGACCTAAAAGATGAAGATCCGATATATGCAACCAATCGCTTTATGATTTACGCACTTTTTCCAGAGTGTAATATCTCTATCCACAAGATGTGGGGGTTTCAAAAACAAAACGTTGTACTGGCTATCGGTAAGTCTATCTTGAATAAAACCTCGAACACCAATATTGGTGAAGTCTGTTTGCAATATGAAGGAGGTGGGCACGAAAATGCCGGGACGTGTCAAGTTGCAACAGTTCAAGCAGAGGCTGTATTACATGAAATAACGCAAAAAATTAACCAAGACGGTTAACTGTAGTAATCCAAAAAACCAAAGCCGCACTGCTACATAGCAGTGCGGCTTTCTATTTAGGCTTGCATTTTCAGACCAATTTCTTCGAGTAAATCAAAGATCCCTGTTTCATCTACTGTTATTTCACTATTCTCTTGAGGCGTCGTTTTTGAGTAACGCGCTTGTGTATAGGTATCGCAATTTACATAAATTTCATCATCGATATGGTAAGGATCATTATGCAAGGATAATGGTTGAGGATGCATCACTAACCATAACTGAGCACTTCGAATTCCATCATGATGCAAAATATCACTGGCAGTATCGGCCAAAAGCCAGTCCTGAGCGTGGGCTTGTAAATGAGTCTCAGGGTAATAAGTTGGAACGTCACCCGTCTCTTGGCTTTCGGGTTCTCTTGCTTGGCCAATATTAGGGCGAGCCAGCACATCTTGTTGCAACATCGCCAGCAGCAAAGCGAACTTCGCGCCTTGATTAGACGCACGATTAAGTAGCCCGCTGAATTCAATATCCTGCGTAGCGGCATTAACCGTGTGACTGTTTTGTGTTGACTGAGTCTGCTGCAAACCTTCACTACCAATAAACAACTCGCCCAACGGCGGGCGTGTTTAAGATGATTGATTAGTTAGGTTATCGCAGAAAAAACGTTTTGCTTTAGGGCAAATCGACGTATGTGCGCGAGTATATAAAATGCAGGCAGATATAAGTCCGGTATTTAACACCGTGGGCAGGCATCTTGAGATGCCTGAGTTTCAACCGCTATGTTCCTGAAATTAACGTTTAGGCACCAGCAGGGCAGGATCTAAACGTACGCTCATCCAATTCATTCGCCAATCTAAATGTGCACCTGTGACACGTCCTGTGGCGCCAATTTCAGCCACGGGCTGACCTTGTTTGATTTGCTCTCCCGCTTTGACGAGACCTTTACTCAAATGCAAAAAGGTTGAAGAAACACCTAATCCATGATCGATTATCATTGTGCCTCCAGAGTAATACATATCCGGCACAAAAAGAGTCACCACGCCATCTGCAGGGGCATAAACCGTTGTCCCCGTGGGCGCTGCTACATCAACACCATAATGAGGTCGTTTAGGTTGCCCGTTGAGTACGCGCTGGCTGCCATATACTCCACTGATAGGGCCTTGTGCTGGCCAAATAAAGTTTTGAGCAAAATCGCTACGAGAATCACGACGTGCTCTGGCTTGAGCGACCTGTATATTATCTCGTTTAATTCTATCGAGTACCTCTTTTGGCGGCGAAACCATTTTACTAGGCAAACCTTCGATGCGTTGAATATCGTATGTTCTGGGTGTTAACGTAAGACTTTTCTCATGGCTTTCACCTTGAGGATCTCGCCATTTAATATGATGCTCTAATTCATCATCACGACTAAAACCGAATGCAAAATTACCGTCCTCGCCGATAAGAATCGTTTTACCGTCTAACCATATTTCACTACCTGATGGCGCACTGCCTCTGATTAAGCTACCTTGAGTAAGCTCTCCACGCAGCTCTAACATTTCAGCTTGGGCGCCAACCATAAACATCAGATTCACAAAAGCGCCAAAAAAGAACTTACCCATAAGCGATTGCCCCTTTACCTACTCCCTCAAATGCATATACTTTGAATTCGCTTTCAGGTTCAAGACGTTTTTGTTCATTTGCGATATATTGAGCTAAACATTCGACGGTAGTGTCAGTATCAACCATTTCGGTTTCTGCTTTTGGAATAGCCAATTCAAACCATCCCTGTGACGATTCATAGCCAAACAAATAATGCTCACTAAAATTAACGTCACTTTTAGCGAAATTAACCTTGTCTGGCCCGACCAAATCTTCATTTGATCCCACGTAGATATCGCACCAACGCTCAGACCAATACTGCTGCCATTCATTACTTTCATGTTGATTTTCAATAATCGTAATTTTCGAACGATGACCATGGGCAATACGTTGACAATTTCCGTCGTGCTTTTTTAAGCCATGGGTATAGTGGTAATAAGGTGTACTAATCACTTCAGCACGCAGGGTCAATTCAAGACCAGCGACGTTTTCAGGCAAATGAGTGGCGATGACTTGCTTTAAATATTGGCTCACAGAAGACATGGTCACATGTTTTGAATAGATAAAACCATACGCTTCAGATGGGCAATTAAGGTGAATTGAACGGCCGTCAGGACGCATAAAATCAACACTTACCCGATCATTTTTTTCGTCCCGCAAAATATGACTATATTCATGCTCTACGGGAATGAGCAATTTGTGATCGACATATTCGTCAATCAAATATTTTAGCTGTTTTTTAACCTTTGAAAAATCGAGCACCATGCTCTCTTCATTTAAATCGCCATCTAAAACGACATCGACTATCCAACTTTCACCAACCATGCCGCGTTTTGGGCATAGGTATGAGAAATCCATAACGGTTAAATCGTTAACGAATAATTGCATAAAACAGACTGAATACCTTTGTTGAGACCACGCGCAGTATATCGCGAGTATGAAACTTTATCATGTGTTTACACCAGCGAGCATAAACAAGCCGGTGTAGTGTTAACCCAAAAAAACAATTACTTTTGTGCTTTTAGCAGCTGGTCTTTGAGATTCGGAGGAATACCTTTAATCATTAAAGTGTCAGAGCCCGCATCGTAATGCACCCGTTCACCATATAGATTACGCTCAAAACTAAGACTAATCCCGCCTCCTTGTCCGCTAAATTTTGCTAACGTTTTCAAAACACTACGGTCGGCCTGGAATGTCTCTTCGATAGGTGATTCACTGTTCGCAACAAATTGATAAAAATCGTCGCCATCGGGCTCTTTCGGCAGTTTATCGGCTAATTCCTTAAGTTGAATATCTTCACCTGCGTCGAGCTTCTCTTTGTAATACTCAGATACAGTTTTGCGCGTAGCCTGCTTTTCAGTGGCGTCCATCTGCTCTGCCGCTAAGTAATCATCTACCGAACTAAGTAACTGTTTATTTTGCTGTTTAATATCAACCAATTCTTCACAGCCCAGGAAATGCATGAAGAAGTCTGACACCTTACGGCCCATGCGTCCTTTAATAAAACTGACGTAGCGATTTTGCTCAGGCGTGGTCGAAAGCTGGGTCAAATCGATGCGCACAGCAAGTTGCATCTTAGCTAGATCAAGGTGATCACTGCTGCTTAGCTCTAAATCACGATTTATTTCTACGTGCTGCTTGGTATTTAAAATCGCTATCATTAGATACTCAGTTGCCAAGAACTCGTAATGACTAAAAACCACAAATCCGGTTTCAATACTCGCCATATCGGTCATGGTTTTCTTCAACATTTCACTGCTTTGTATACTGAAATGCACAAACTGTTCAGGATCATCTAACATCACTTTGAGTTTGTCTTGGAACGGGCTAACGGGCACAACCTCATTCTCGCCATCTTGAATGGTTTCTGCGCCTTGTTCTACGAACCCGCCTACCCCTTTACCTGGCTTAGTATTAAAGGCATGGTTAATTTGCTGGGCAAGATCCTCGATTTCAGGCGAAACTGAAAAACAGCTGTTACGCGGAACGAGTGTTAGCTGTTGTTGATCATTTATCGCAAGTTGGTGTACCACAAAGTGACGAATGAGTGCGCTCACGTTGGCTCCTTTAATTCGGTTGACGGTTTGTGAACTAAAAACCACAAACCTAATTTAATACTGTTAGGCATATTCACTACGTTGAACTGACTATTTACACGTCCACATTGCGCATTACTCGCATTTTGAGCAGACCATTGTTACTATCTCGCCATAAACTTTGCGAGAAAAAAAATGCCTCAAAACTCTAAATATTCAGACAGTCAATTTGAAGACGTTATGCACGACATCATTATTGCACTAGAAAAGCATCAAGCTAGTCGAGATTTATCATTGATGGTGTTAGGTAATGTCATCACTAATATTTTCATGCAACAAGTTAACGCAAGTCAGCGCAGTGAAATGGCTGATAAGTTTACACAAGTACTTTTAAAAAGTATCAATGCTAAATAGATAAATTCATGATCTTAACAGAAACACCTAGACGTAAATTAGTCACCCAGTTAGTTACATGGGGACATTGGTTCGCACTTTCCAATATGATACTGGCGATTGCTATCGCTAGTGTCTACATATTTAGCTCGCCATCTCCTGAAACTCCTCTGGGAATAATATACCTACTGTCCAACTGGATCAGTCATATTGGATTTCTGACTTTCTTTGGATTTATCATTCTCATACTCCCTCTTTGTTATCTGGTGCCTAACGCCAGAACGGTCAAAGCGGTCAGTGCAGTTTTAGCTGCCGTTGCCTTGGCCATGCTGGGGTTTGACGCGTTGCTGTACAACAAATACGGTGTGCATTTAAGCTTTTCAACAGCTCAACTTATTCGCAGCGAGGCAAACAACGCAATTACGCTGTTCAGTTGGCAGCAATGGGCGTTCTTTTTCCTTATATTTATATTTTGGTTATCGACGCAACTTGTTTTAGCTAACGCCCTTTGGAAGCGAGTCGCGCGCTTGCAAAAGCGTAAATTAGCCTTGCCCATTAGCAGTTTTTTTGTCGTTTGCTTTGTTTCAAGCCATGCCCTGCATATCTGGGCAGATGCCAACTTATATCACCCTATCGTGCAGCAAGACGACTTGTTCCCTTTATCTTACCCTGCAACGGCAAAAACATTGATGTCACGCTATGACTTACTAGATAAAGAGAATTATGAACAACGCCGAGAGTTGCAGTTTGACGACCGAATTAGCCAGATAAACTATCCATTATCGCCTCTCTACTGTTCGGTCTCCGCTCAGAAAAAAGTCTTGTTGCTGGTTAACAATGACCCAACCGAGCTAACGGCTGAGGCGAAATTGCGCAGCAAAATTATGCATTATGCCGCGCAAGCATCTTTTGCTGACACCCAACGTAACTATTTATTCGGTCTACCGGCGCTTTATCATCAAGCCCTAAGTAAAAAAACGCCTATCTTATTAGATTTGCCCGCCGCCCTTGGACTACAAGTCGGTATTTACGCTGGTGACCTCAAAGCGGGCAAGCAAAGTAAGCCGTTTTCGCAAGACTGGGACGGCTTTAAACAGGGTTTAACCTCTGCAACTACAAACCTTGCGATCGGCTTCGTCGACACTGAGCAACTCAATAGTTTGATTCTTGACCCGCTTGTTTTACAGCGTTATCAAGTACTGGTGGTAAAAAGCGCTAAATCCGGTGAGCATTACCTCTATAGTAATACTGAACTTCATGCAGACTTTTCTAGCAGCGAAGACTTAGCGCCCACCATGCTCAATATGCTAGGTTGCAACGCACCGACTCAGAATTACAGCACAGGGCGTGATTTAAGTCAGCCTGGGCGTGATTGGTTAGTAACCACACAAGATCGCATGGTAGTCGTTCTGCAAAATGACCAGCGCATTGAAGTTTCCAGCAATGGCAGTAGTAAGGTCTATAACGTAATAACGGGTGAAGAGCTTCCAGATGACGCAGACACACGTTTGCTGAGTCAGGCAATCAAACGCTTGAGTAGCTTCGCAGCTAAAAATTAACTCGCTATTGTAGGCACCCCTTACCCACAGACAAAAAAGCCTGCGTCTGCAGGCTTTTTTGTCTGTCTTGAAAAATCGAGTAAACTTCGGCTCTTTCGAGCCTACTTTTAAATAGCCATGGTTACCTGACGGCAGTTTTACGCAATAACCTTAGTGAAAAATGCGCGCTCACGTCACTTAACAAATCTTTAATTCGCTGGGCGTTTTGTACAGAAGTAGACCAATAATAAGGCGTCATCATCAATAAATTCATGCGCATATCAGATGTGTCTAAAGTAAAACGAAAAGTGACCGTTTCTTCATGGCACAATTCGAAGCCTTCAGGCACTGGCAGAGCGGGTTTATGTTCCGCTGGGGCAGCATAAACACAGGCTTTAAGCTCAGCTAAATGCTCCGCTGCTGGATTAACCTGCAGCCAAACGCCATCATCCTTTAGCACACGTAATATCTCTTGCTCACTGCTAGGAGCAAACACCTGAATAACACTGTGCTGACTTGCATCAGGTAAAGGAATAGCAAAACTGCTCGCAACACAAAACTCACTAACTGAATACTTTTTGGCTGCTTTTTGCACTGCAATTTTGGAAATATCAAGACCAGCCCCCTTCGCCACGAACGACTTTTGATCCCCGTTGAGCCTTGTTAGGACATAGTTCAGATAATAACCTTCCCCGCAGCCAACATCGAATAGGTTGATCAGGCGTTCTGCCGCTGGACATTCAATATCATTCACCGGCACGGAACCAGAAAACTGCTGCAACACGTCAGCCATACGTTTTGCTAACGGCTGATAATATCCTTGCTCTAAAAAACTACGCCGAGCATTCACCATCTGTTTGTTATCACCTGGCTCTTTGCTGCGTTTATGTTGAGCAAGTAGTAGGTTTACATACCCTTCTCTCGCCACATCATAAGTATGCCCTGCGGCACATTTATAAGTACGTTCGACTAATGTCAAAGGCGACTGACAGGCAGGACAAATCCACATAAATATTCTCAGCTCACAAAAAAGCGCAGTGTAGCAGAGTTTGCACTGAGTTTGTTTTGCTACCCTCGACGTTTAACGCTGTTTGCTGCTAAAAAGCTACATTTTTTCAGATATTACGCAAATCGTCGCATTGTGATAAGTTGCGACACTTGAAGGAAATGTACGTTATAAAGTAAGACCTCATTTAGAGATGAACTCATGGTAAAGAGAACTTTTATATACATGCATAGCTAACAAATAGATTGGCCAAAATGATGAATTCGTTATCCCATTCGCACATTTTATACATGCTATTATTCAACTTCACTTTGCGCGCAGTCGGTTCGTTATTAGGATTTTGACTAAATATTTACAAGCCGAAATGTCGCCAATGGCATGTACAGGATGAAAGTATTGCTGGTAAAAATATGAATGAGTGCGTATATCAATTCCATCGACGTAGTTTGCGCTTTGTAGAAATCCTTTTTCTCGTTTGGTATAAAGCGATTTAATTTGTTACAGCGTTAATTGCCACACAATCACGCAGCTGTTCACTTAATCAGGGAGAGCAACATGAATTACAAGATAATCCATGAGACGACGTATATATTTGATGATGACGTTTTTTTAGAGCCACATTATTTACGATTTCGTCCCAAGCAAACGGCTTTTATTGAGCTCACCAGTTTTTCTATCGCCCTAAAATCCGAACCGGAAGGACATAGCGTGATTGAAGATGAAGAGCATAATACGATAGACTTTTACTGGTTTGAAAAACTAACAACAAGCCTAACTATCCATGTACAAAGCTGCTTGCAAACCAAAGAGCATAATCCTTTTAATTTTATTGTTCATCCTGACTCATTTAATACGCTACCGTTTGCCTATTCTGCTCATCAGCAGCAAATTCTTTTTGCCTCTTTACAGAAACAAGCAATTGCTCAAGAACTGGTTGATTATGCCAATGCGATACTTGATGCCTCACATTTTAATACCATCGCTTTTGTCACCAATCTTACGAGCCAAATACACCAAGATTTTATCGTGGAATATCGCGAAGATGGACCACCGTTATCACCCAATAGCACCTTTAAAATGAAAAGGGGCTCTTGCCGTGACTTATCTTGGATGCAAATTGCTCTGTTGCGAAATTATGGTATTGCCGCGCGTTTCGTCAGCGGATATTTCTATTTTGATATGGAAAAACCAATCTATGAATTACACGCATGGGTAGAGGTATTTATACCTGGCACTGGCTGGTTAGGGTTTGACCCTAGCCATGGAATATTAACCGGAAATACGCATTTTGCAGTTGCTTCCAGTGCTATTCCGGAAAACACTATGCCTGTTTCTGGTGGCATTCGGGGCAGTGCAACGTCAAAACTAACGACTAATTTAACGATAATAAAGCAGTAGTTTGTAGATTCGATTTTAGCTGTATATTTACTCACAGAGACACTATCACCCATGTAGCGTGCCCTAGCGATACTCAGACCCATGCAGCTATCTACTTACGAAGTGCATTAAACGCTCGCGCTTAGTGTCAGAAACTTCTACCACGTGCCCTACATCGGTCGCGGTGCCGTTAAAGCAGTTTTATTGCAATAACCTGAGTAAATTAAATCTAACGTTTTCGTCTTTACCCCAAAGCGCCAGTTCATAAATAAACTAGTTATTTTGACTGGCAATATGCTGTTTAACGAAACGACTGTAAGCCCATATCATCCCCCATAACCACGCGCCGCCAATGGGGATCATCCAAAATGCGGTGGTAAGTGGCGCAAAGTGCGCCCACAGACCTGTGCCGAATGAGGCAACTTGAACCCCAATCGATGAACCAATAACACACAAGCCAGAAATAACCGGCCCTTTATCACTGTCCACATCCATAGCTGCTGAGAGCATCAGTGGGAATATGCCACCAAGGCCTAAACCCAGCATAAAGTTGCCCCAAGACATCACCACAGGATCAACCGTTAGCTTAACCATAAAGCTACCCACGACCATGATAGTGGCTAAAATGAGCATTAACCTGTGGCTAGATAACCAGCGCAACAACAAAGCGAATATCAACCGACTAACCACCATACCAGCGGTGAAAAAAGCGAACACTAATCGTGACTGCTCACCACTCAAACCAAGGCCGTTCTGCGCATAGCTCACAAACCAGTTAGCATTACCAAATTCAACCATACCGTAACCGAAGGCAGCTAACGCCAAGAATATAAATACCGGACGGCGAATAATGTCACTATAGGCTAGGCTTTTACGATTTTTAGACGAATCTTCGGGCGTAATCAGTTTCTTGCCTTGATGAGCAACACGCCAAGTATAAGCAGCTAAAACCAACAAGCCTAAAGCTAATATACGTAAAGGCCATCGCCAATCATGCTCAATTAAGTACAGTCCAGACACATAAAATGGCGCAGCCAAAGTACCGACGCTAAACATAAAATCCATGAATCCCATCATGGCTGAACGACGCTCGGCGTGTAGTCGGGCAATAACGGTATGCCCTATGGTAAATAAACTTGAACTGAAAATACCTAGAACCAAGGCACCAATGAGTAACCAAATCCAGTGTTGCACAAACGATATCGCTATCAGCAATCCCATGACGCACATCAGCAGGACAGCAAATAAAGACATAAAATCAAATTTTTGTGCGTACTTCCCGCCTATAATTGCACCTAAAATCATGCCTACTGATATCAACGTAAAAAATGCCCCGCTGATCACCTCGCTCATGGCCAAACTTTTGGCTAGGTCAGGAAGTAGTATTCCCCATAATATAAACACCATTCCAAGAAAGAAAAAACCAGCAAATATGACAGATGTAGCAGCACGGCGATCCATAGACCCTCCAATTTTAAATGAATAGGGAAACAGCAATTGAAAATAACCTATGACCTAGGCTTAACGTGCTATCAATGGCGCAAGGTAACCAACTTATAGTCCCTAGTGCAATGCTAATTTTTTATAATTCGTTTGATTCTTTTGATAACAGCAATTTCGTAAAATACCATTAACCACATATCCACAAATATCTTATATTTTCTAACAATGGGAGTGAGTAAAGATTTATCACAAGGACATTTAACATCGACTTAAAAAATTAAATTATGACAGGCGAGTTTATTATTAGGATAAACCCACGAGCTTGTTACAATCGAGTATCGTCCACATTGCCTGTGGCGAAATACTAGGAGCACCCGCTTGAAAACTTTTACCTGCCAGTGTGCCAACACATTGCATTTCACCAATTCTAAATGTGTAGCATGTGGCCTCATGCTTGGCTTTGTTCCCGATGAAGTTAAATTAAGTGCTTTTACCACAAACCAATACGGTAATTTGCAAGCATCTTGTAATGGTAAGACATACCGCAAGTGTAAAAATTACTCTCAGTACGATGTATGCAATTGGATGGTAAGTTATGACGACAATCATGAATACTGTCTATCATGTCGTCTCAATGAAACCATTCCAAATCTCGATGATCCCGAAAACGTTACACTTTGGTTTAGATTAGAACAAGCCAAGCGCCGTTTGCTGTATAGCTTAATGACTCTCGGTTTGCCAATTGACGGTAAAGCAACAAATAACCCTTCAGGTCTTAATTTCTCTTTTCTTCGGGACGAGGTGGAAGATCAATATGGAAATGAACTCACCGTAAAAAATTTTGTAACCACCGGACACGCGAGCGGGCTTATCACTATCAATATTAATGAGGCTGACCACAGTGCCCGCATCGATATGCGCGAAAAAATGGGTGAGCGTTACAGAACATTAGTAGGCCATTTCAGGCACGAATCAGGTCATTATTATTGGGATAAGTTAATTGCCCAGAGTGACAAAATTGACGAATTCAGAAGACTTTTTGGAGACGAACGTCTAGGTTACGTTGAAGCTATGCAGGACTATTATCGCGATGGGCCAAGTCAGAATTGGCAAACAGTGTGGATCAGCGCTTATGCGAGTATGCATCCCTGGGAAGACTGGGCCGAAACTTGGGCTCATTACCTTCATATGATCGATACACTTGAAACGGCCAATGATTATGATTTCTCGATAGCGGGCAATAAAATAGCTAGCCCCATACCTGACAGTCAACCCCACGATCAAGTCTATGTCGCATCTAGTTTCACTCATCTATTTGATAATTGGTGCCAACTCACCAAAGCATTAAATGGCTTGAATCGCAGCATGGGGTTAGACGACGCTTATCCGTTTATTATATCCATTACCGCATTAGACAAGCTTCGATTTGTGCACGAGGTTATAGCGGACAAATCGCACTAAGCGTTGTATTTATCCCAATCTAATCTCGGTAGTTGATTAAAAGCTGATTTCATCCCTTCGTTCCATTGGTTTTGCAAAGATTGAAAATCACTACTATTAGCACTTAACACTATATGTGCTGGGTCTTGTATTACATCTTTCTTATGCAGTGCCAATTCAATTGGTGGCCCAACAGACACATTGCTTCGCATGGTAGAGTCTAGCGATATAGCCGCACAGCGGGCCGCATCTGACAGCGATAGTTCTGCGCTAATAATCCTATCCAGAATGGGCTTGCCATATTTACTCTCGCCTATTTGCAAATATGGCGTCTCAGCTGACGCTGAAATAAAATTTCCCTGCGGGTAAATCAGAAAAATTTCACATGCTTGTCCTTCAATCTGCCCCCCTAAAATAAAACTAGACTCAGTGCTAGCGTTTGATTTTTCAATCGCCTTCGCATGCAAGCGCTGCTCACTTTGGCTTAGCTTCCCTATGTACTGGGCGACTTCATGTAAGTATTGTCCCTGACTAATATCAAACTCCGCATTGGGATCATTTAAGTCGCGCTTAATGCCGTTTACTACCGCTTGCGACGTAGCCAAGCTACCGGATGTCAGCAAGACTAAGACACGATTATTATCAAAAACAAAGCGTGTCATCTTACTGTAGGTTGCAACATAGTCCACACCTGCATTGGTGCGTGAATCTGAGGCAAAGACCAGCCCGTCGTCCACACTTATTGCTAAACAATATGTCATTTAATTCTATCCAAAATTTGCGCAAAGGAACGTTGCTATCACAATGTTTTTACTGCTATTGATTTGAATTCAACAGGTCGAAAACGTCAAGAGTTTTTGTTCCATATATTAACTTAATCCGTATACTAAATAAGCAGCTAACATGATGGAGAGCTATCTATGCCGATTGATTGGAATAAATACGACACAGGACCATTTTACGATGAGTTAGTTAAAAATCCTGGCGAGCCAAGGGCATATGCAAAGGATTTGTGTGACTACATACAAGACCTTTCAGATGCCGAGCTACAAGAATATAAAGCCGCAGCTGAATCAGCCATTAAAGTAATGGGAATTACATTTCGCGTTTACAATGATGAAGAAGGCTCTATTGATAGAGTTTGGCCCTTTGACATAGTCCCCCGCCTGATTGAACTCAAAGAATGGCAGCAAATTGAAAAAGGGCTAAAACAACGAGTAAAAGCGTTGAACATGTTCATCGACGATTTGTATAACGAGCAAAAAATCATTGAAGACGGTATTTTTCCCCAGGATTTATTAACCCATTCAAAAAATTTCTTACCCGAGTGTAAGGGCTTTAGTCCACCATTAGGGATCTGGGCTCATATTTGTGGTTCAGATTTAGTACGCGATCAAACTGGCACTGTATATGTTTTAGAAGATAATTTACGCGTCCCCTCCGGCGTATCTTATATGCTCGAAAACAGACATGTTATGAAACGTGTTTTCCCTGAGATGTTCAGTAAATATGATATTTTACCGGTAGATAACTACCCTTCTGACCTATACGACATGTTGGCAACACTTTCGCCGCGAGATATTCCAGAGCCTGAGATAGTGGTGTTAACCCCAGGTATCTATAATTCAGCCTATTTTGAACATGCTTACCTAGCCCAACAGATGGGTGCCGAATTAGTAGTTGGCGATGATTTAGTTGTCGATGACGATAATTGTGTTTACATGCGAACCATCAATGGACTGAGCAGAGTTGACGTCATTTATCGCCGCATAGATGACGCATTTATCGATCCCGAAGTATTCAATCCCGAATCTACACTAGGTGTTACGGGGTTAATGAGAGCATGGAAAGCAGGCAATGTAGCATTAGCCAATGCACCAGGCTCAGGCGTAGCAGATGACAAGGTTGTGTATAGCTACGTGCCACAAATTATCGAATATTACCTCAACGAAAAACCTTTACTATCTAACGTTCCGACCTACCGATGCGTTAACCCTGAAGAGAAAGAGTATGTGCTGGCTAATATTGAAAAAATGGTAGTCAAACCGGCCAACGAATCTGGCGGTTACGGTATGTTAATTGGCCCCCATGCTAGCGCAAAAGAGCACGAGGAATTTCGTCAACTCATAAAAGATGACCCTAGAAACTATGTTGCTCAACCCATGTTGCTGCTCTCTACAGCCCCAACCATAGTGGGAAACGAGGTCGAAGGCAGACACTTGGATTTACGTCCTTTTATCCTCAGCGGCCAAGATGTTCGCGTAACTATGGGTGGCTTAACCCGCGTTGCATTAGTTAAGGGTTCCACCGTGGTCAACTCATCACAAGGTGGTGGTAGTAAAGACACTTGGATTGTTGATATGGAGGGCAGTTAATATGTTATCTCGAGTCGCAAGTAATTTATGTTGGTTGGGACGTTATCTAGAGCGGGCAGAAAACACTGCCAGGCTCATCAACGTCAACTCAAACTTATTGTTAGATTTACCCAAAAGCATTGTTCTAGGATGGGAGCCCATAATCGATATCGTATCCGATAGAACAACGTATTATGCAAACTATGAAATCGCCGATGAAAGGAGTGTTTTAGGCTTTCTACTCGCCGGACCTAACAATCCCTCATCCATAGTCGACTCGTTAGAGTATGCTAGGGAAAATGCCAGAACAATTCGCGAAATCATACCCAGAGAGGCATGGGAGCAAATTAACGAACTGTATATTTATGGGGATGAAAACCGTCAAAAAGCGCTTTTTAGACGCTCCCGCTATGACTTTCTCACGGAAGTTATTCAGTCAGTACAAAAAATAACCGGTATCTTAGCTGGCACCATGACCCATGACGAGGGCTACCACTTCTTGAAAATAGGTAGAAATTTAGAAAGAGCAGACATGACCACGCGGATTATTGATGTGCGCTCAGCCTCCTTACTCCCTGAGACAGAAACGGAACAGTCAGCCTTTGAAAATCTACAATGGATGAGCGTGCTTAAATCGTTGACTGCCTATCAAATGTATCGCCGAGAGGTACGCCTTAGAATTCGACGCTCAGACGTATTAAAGTTCTTACTACTAGAAGAGAGATTTCCTCGCTCGTTACTACACTCGCTGCAAGAAGTGAGTAAATGTGTTCAAACGCTACCCAACTATGAAGCCGCGTTGAAGGAAATTGAGGATGTTGAAAAGATGCTAATGAATGCGAACCCACAAACATTGATTCAAGATAAATTACACCAGTTTATTGACGATGTGCAGCTAGGAATACACCAAGTATTTAATCAACTCGAAGAAACCTATTTTTAACGAGTCAAATAGTTAAGCGCAAAAAAAAGCCCGCTGATTTGCGGGCTTCCATCAATCATTAACGCTAGATAATTAGCCTTTGTAACGCTGCATCACCAACGTACAGTTTGTGCCACCAAAGCCGAAGCTATTCGACATAACCGTATTTAATTTTGCATCACGTGTTGTAGTGACTACGTCCATACCTTTTGCGGCTTCATCGAGAGTTTCAATGTTTATAGATGGGGCGATAAAATCGTTTTCCATCATCAACAAACTATAGATCGCCTCGTTTACACCCGCTGCACCAAGAGCATGACCCGTCATTGCTTTAGTTGCGCTTAGTGGTGGTACTTTATCGCCAAAGACTTGGCCAATCGCCCATAACTCCTTTACATCACCGACTGGAGTAGAGGTGCCGTGAGTATTAATATAATCGATAGGCTCATCAAGCCCTTCCATTGCCTGATGCATACAACGAACTGCGCCTTCACCTGAAGGAGCAACCATATCAGCACCATCTGATGTAGCACCATAACCGACAATTTCGCCGTAAATTTTAGCGCCACGAGCCAATGCATGCTCTAGCTCTTCAACTACAACCATACCGCCGCCGCCTGCACCGACGAAACCGTCACGATTAGCGTCATAGGTACGTGATGCCTTACTTGGATCATCATTGTACTTGGTAGAAAGTGCTCCCATAGCGTCAAATTCCATAGACAAAGTCCAATGTAATTCTTCACCGCCACCGGCAAAAATAATATCTTGCTTACCAAGCTGAATTTGCTCTAGCGCGTTGCCAATACAGTGTGCACTGGTGGAACATGCAGAACTAATTGAATAGTTAACACCTTTGATTTTGAATGGCGTCGCCAAACAAGCAGATACAGTACTGCCCATACAGCGCGTCACCATGTAAGGTCCTACGCGGCGTAAGCCTTTTTCACGCAAAATATCGACTGCTTCTACTTGGTGCTGAGAAGATGCGCCGCCTGAACCGGCAATAATACCAGTGCGTACGTTAGATACCATTTCAGGCGTAAGACCTGAATCTTCCACCGCTTGTTGCATAGCAATGTATGCATAGCCCGCCGCATCCCCCATAAAGCGTAATGTTTTACGGTCGATGTGGTCAGCTAAGTTAATATCAACTTTACCCCAAACATGACTACGCATGCCATTTTCGGCAAACTGTTCAGAATACGTGATGCCAGAACGTCCCTCTCTAAGGGACTGCGTGACTTCATTTTTGTTGTTACCAATACTAGAAACTATACCTAGTCCGGTGATAACCGCTCTTCTCATGATTAACCCTTCAAGCAAAAAATTGCTGCTTATAAAATTGCCGCATATGGTAACGATTTTAACGTCGCAACTGGTCTGCTCTTCTGTGTATAAAAATCATACATAGTGCCTACAGTTCAACAAATCATCACCGGTTAAAATAGCAATACAGTTTGGTTTATATAGACTGTTTGGTTTGTTCAGACAGTTACCTTAAACTATCGTGCTTTTGAAGACTAGTCCAAGCATACGCGGAGACCCACCCGATTGACCATTAAAACAGCATATATTGAATTTAATACCGATGGCACACCACTGGCCACGGATTTTGACGATATTTATTTTTCCGCTGCCGGCGGCGCGGCCGAAGCCGAACACGTCTTCATTCTGAATAATCAATTGCTCGAACGTTGGTCGCACTGGTCAAAAAATACGTTCGTTATAACCGAAACTGGTTTTGGTACAGGACTAAATTTTTTAGTCACCCTAGCTGCTTTTAGTCAATTTATTAAACAGAATCCCGATATTCATTTTAACCTACATTTTATTAGTACAGAAAAATTTCCGCTAAACCGCAAAGACTTAGTGCAGGCATTGGGGGCTTTTGTTCAATTTAATGACTTAGCAAATGAACTTATTAACCAGTATCCCATGCCTTTAACTGGCTGTCATCGAATGACCTTTTGTAATAATCGGGTGATTTTAGATTTATGGCTGGGTGATATCCATGATTCACTCCCGCAAATATATGTGGATCAAAAGGGATTAGTAGATGCGTGGTTTTTGGACGGTTTTGCGCCCAGCAAGAATCCACAAATGTGGACTCAAGCGTTATTCGAACAAATGGCCAGACTTGCCTGCAACGATTGCACATTTTCTACATTTACAGCCGCTGGCTTTGTTAAACGCGGCTTGCGAGATGTCGGCTTTGCCGTTGAAAAACGTAAGGGCCATGGTCGTAAACGCGAAATGCTCGCGGGACATATTACTCATCCAAATAGTGAACGACAACAAGCCAAATATTACCATCGATCGGCCTATAGCGGTGCTATTACGAAGTCTTTAGAATCGGAGACAAAACCGACCGTTGCCATCATAGGTGCTGGTATTGCTGGGGCTACAGCGGCCTATGCATTGGCGCAAAGAGGGTTTCAATGTGACATCTATTTCAACGACGCAACTCCCGCACAAGGCGCCTCCGGTAATCCTCAGGCTGGGTTTTATCCTCAATTGAATGTAGATGCCAGCCACAGCAGTCAAATTAATGCCCATAGCTTCGTATACGCTTCAGGTGTTTATCGAAAACTGTTAGCTGGCGGTTATAATTTTGCCCATCAGTGGTGCGGAGTATTACAGCTTGGGTTCAAGCCCGCTTTGGCAGCACGCTACGCAAAACTAATTGACAACAATATTTGGCCCGAAGAATTAGTCCGATATGTAGACTCACAGCAAGCCCAACAGATAAGTAAATGCGATATGCCCTACAGTGGATTGTTTATGCCTTTAGGCGGCTGGATTGACCCCGCCCAATTAGTCAAAGCGCTATTTAGCGCTGCAGGGGATTTGAGCCAAACCACATTACATAATAATCAGGCATTGACCGGACTTGCACGACATAACAAGCAGTGGCAATTAAACTTTGATTGCTTAGCTGAAAATGCTCATAACAAACAATGCCAAGCCAACGCTGATATTGTTATCTACGCCACTGGGGCCCAAAGCCAAAGTGTAACCGATTTGCGTGATTTCCCCTTGCGTATGGTTCGCGGTCAAGTTGAAGCGATACCTACCCAGCCAGCCTTAGCTAACCTGAATACAGTACTGTGCCATAAAGGATATTTAACCCCAGAATATCAAGGGCAACATGCTTTAGGTTCGACTTACGTAAAAGATGATGTGGCGTCGGATTATCGACTTGAAGAACAAACAAAAAACTTGGCGACTCATTATCAATCTCTTGAAAAATGCCCATGGGCACAGAATGTTGAAGGAAATGGGACTGGCCGCGCAGCGGTGCGTTGTAGCTCACCAGATCACCTACCATTAGTCGGTGCATTGGCTGATATTACTAAGCAAAAAAGTGAATTGGTGGATTTATATAAAGCATTTCCCCAAACTCAGTACCCCCAAGGAAGCGACTTGCCAAACCTATTTATGCTCACCGGTTTAGGCTCTAGAGGATTAACGACTGCCCCAATGATGGCCGAGATACTGGCCAGCCAAATCAGTGGTCAGCCATTGCCTTTACCTAATGATTTACTAAATACCTTAAACCCTAACCGCTTTCTTATTCGACAGCTTATTCGCCGAGAAATATAGCGCGGTTGAAAGATGAAAACATCACCAAAACACCGAACTTAGAATCTAAGCGAGCGACAGAGAACCCCCGCCTGCTCGCCTAACTAAAAGAGATAAAACTGAGGGCAATCCAGCTCTCATTTTTACCGTTAATCAACCTAGACTTCATTCAGCCCGACTAAACAACTGTTGCCATAAAGCTGAGACTTCGATTTGATCCTGGCCTAACACTTCATTCTTTGCGTATGCCTTTTCTAAGCTTTTTAACATGTAAGTATTTAGCGTTTCTAGCGAGAAGTCATCTAATCCCAAGGCGTTGCTGCCCACTAATGAAAAATGCCCCGTTAAATAACTGGCAATAAACAACTCTTGGTCGCTGCCGTCAATTACCACGCTGTCGAGGTAGGCTTGGGTCGAATCTACAAAGTCATCGAACGCTTGTTTTGTCACATCACTGTTTATTGATTCATTCATTACTCTTTCTAAAGTCCTATAACAATGTAAGTTAGTACATAGGCCGAAAATATATGTTCAACCTATTCAAATTTAGCAATCGGATACAATACTTGGTCTTTGTACCCTGTGGTTACACTTATCAAGCCCGCGAGCTTTGCATCTAGTGCGATATCACCGGTATCTGCTATAAGGGGTTTATTATTCAGTGCCTGTAACTTTCCCTTAGTCGCGACAACTAAAAAGTTCTCGCGACCGATTTGCCGCAATACTGCTGAAGTAAGTTGTTGATTACCGCGACCAAAAATATGCCCCTGTCCACCAATTAAAGTAATTACTAAGGTGGTAGGTGTCTTGGCAGTATGTTTCAGTAACACATTGGCGGAAACATCACTGGCTACTAGCTGGCCGTTTTGCACTATATCAACCCCTAGTAAGGTATTGGTCAAGTTGAGCTCTTGCATGATGAAGTCAACAGTTGAACCTGATCCCATAACAAATAACCGTTCGGGATGCTCATCCATAAACTCGATAACTTGGGCGGCGATATCCGCTAACACTAATTCATTGGACTCTCTTCCGCCCATTTTTACTGCCTGCATATAACGTAGCTCACTGGGTACGCGCATCTCGCCGTACTGGCGAGCGTTAACACGACCTTGGCGAAACAAAACTTCATCTATATCCATAACGTCAGCGTCTTGCAGTGTGACAATTTGTCCCTGAATCAACATAGCGACCACACGCCCTGCGGCTTGTGGCGTCACCGCATACACACCTGAATGAATTTTACAGCCCGCTGGCACGCCCAACACAGGTAACGTTGCAGCAATAATATGACAAATATTGCGTGCGGTACCATCTCCACCAGCGAACAATAGCAAGTCGACATGGTGTGCTTTTAGCACTTGTGCGCACCGTTCTGTATCAGCCGCTTCGCTTTGTAAGGTTTGTTGCTGGTACACCACTGTGTAATCAAAGCCTAGGTCGGCGGCTAAGGATCCGCCCATTTCACCGGCCGCGGTAAAAATATGTAATTGTGTCTTAAAAGGAAGTAACTCTTCGAGGGCTAAGCGGGTACGACTATTTGCTAACTTTTGTGCGCCTAATGCCAAAGCTTGCGCACGCGTATCAAAACCATCACTGCCTTTTAAAGCTACACTGCCGCCAATACCAGCAAACGGATTAATAATAAGACCTAACTTAAATTGTGTTTTCTTCATCGTAGTGACTCCTCCATTAGGTTAGCGAGATCACTTGGCAGCGTAAACTTAGCTGAAGTGATATCCCCAGAGCCATAGAATTCAGCTAATAACTTAATAAACAATGCCGCCCTAGGAGGAAAACCATCTCGCAGGTACCGCATCACTTGTTTGTACACATTTAGGGTAAAGGCTTTCGTGTCAGGCTCAGCACCGTTTAAATTATCCGTGCTGACGCGAAATGGTTTATTAGCCGCGACAGAAAATGCCCATTCAATTGCTTGAGGTTTTATTTCAACTTGCTCGAATTGTTTTTGTTGTTGCTCGCTGCGACCATCGGGGCAATACCAATAACCATAATCGTTGAGCAAACGCCGTTGTGCTCCGGCTATGCACCAATGTGCTATTTCATGCAGCGCACTGGCAAAATAACCATGCGCAAAAATCACTTGGTGATAAACACAACTGCCACCTGCGGGGATATATTCTGGTTCATCTAGGCCCTTAACCAACCGGGTATTTTCACTTTTACCAAAGGCAGCATAAAATAACGCGATAGCATCTTGATAACGATGTGGCACGTGATGTAATTCACAGTGACTTACATCACGTGACGGTTCTGGGGAAGTTAAGGTATTCATTAGGGGCGGCATTCTACCGAACCCCATGCTATAAACTCAAGCCGATAAACGTTCTATTGTGTTACCTCTTGCTTTGCGTCAAGCTATAGACAGAACTATTTTTCATCTTATCTACTAGGACATACCATGCTAAAAGGTATCGTAAAACCGCTATTAATCGCCTGCGCGTTCAGCGTTGCTTCTGCTCAGGCATTTGACGTTAAACATACTTCTGTGGCGCCAGTTATCGATGGACAACCAGACGCGATTTGGCAGCAAGTAAAGTGGCACGATATGCCGTATTTGATGGACGGCACCTTGCCTGAAAAAGCAGATTTTAATGGCCGTTATCGTTTATTGTGGGATGAAAATTACTTGTACTTACAAGCTGAAATTACCGACGATACGTTAATTGACACCCATGCAGATCCCCTAGATCGTTACTGGGATGATGATGCTCTTGAGATTTTTGTTGATGGCGATGCATCAGGTGGAATTCATCAGTTCAACCACACTGCATTGGCATATCACATTGGTCTTGATAACCAAGCAGCTGATATTGGCGATGATGAAAAAGCGCATCTGTATAACGATCACATCAACAGCAGTTGGAAGCGCCAATTAGACGCACCCAATACTGTATTGTGGGAAGTGGCAATCAAACGTTATCCGAATGACTATACCGATGCTAAGCCAAAAGCACCCATTTTGCTTAAAGCAGGCGATATCATGGGTTTTATGCTGGCCTATTGTGACAATGATGGCAGCGACGTCCGAGAGCATTTTATGGGCGACCATGACTTTGACGCGCAAAATGGCAGCAAAAACCTAGGTTTCATCACCGCCGACGTATTCGGTAAAATTACCCTTAAAAAATAATGCCCATTTTCGCTATGGCTCTAGCAAGTCTAAATCAAGCTTGTTAATTACATGCAGGATTTAATCTCACAAATTTCTCGCCACTTACGCACGGTGGCTGAAGTTCAAAATGTAGCCCTCGAAACGGGACTACTGCCACTCGTTAAGAGCCTACAAAAGTGGCAAACGCTCCGCATGCAGGCCACTCATCAGGCCCTACTCAATGATCCGCACCATGCACCCGCACTGCGTTTTTTTGTTGAACAAATATACGGTCCACAAAATTTTGGCCAAAGAGATGCCGACATTGTCCGGGTAGTGCCCAAAATGCATAAATATATGCCTGATAAGGCACTAAGTTCGTTAGCGTCAGCTCTTCGCTTACAAGCGTTGTCCTTTGAATTGGATTACGCTGTGGCCGTTAAGTTAAAAGAACAAGCTACGTCTAGGCTCATTTTAATTGACCGCCAGAGCTACGCACAGGCTTATCTTGCGGGTGATAATTTACTCCTACGCCAAGAGCAAATAGCATTATTAAATACCTTAGGGGTTAACCTGCGTGACGCCGTCGCTGTAAAAGGTGTGACCTTGATGCTTGCTTTGTCAAAGCACCCAGCTAAAGTAAAAGGCTTACACACGCTACATCAATTTTTGCAAAGTGGCTTCAAAGCGTTTAAGAGAATCCCCAATAGTGAGTTGTTTATGCAAGATATTGTGACTAAAGAGCAGCGCCTTATGTCACTATTATTTGCCCAGCGGGGGGGAAACCCGTTACCTTATGTGCCTAATACTGAAATTACACTCGAGACATAAGCTAATATGCCAATTCCCTCAGAGCAACTTGCTTGGCTACACTCAAAGCCTTTTATCTGCCAATGGCAAATCAGTCCTGAACAAATTGATCACTATAATCATGTCAATAATGTGGCCTATGTCAGCCAACTTGAACGCACCGCGTGGGCTCACTCCAATGCATTAGGACTAAGTATCGAGCAATATCAGGAACTGGATCGAGGCATGGCTATCAGCCGTCACGAAATTGATTATCTTGCCGCAGCATTGCTGGGGGATACCCTCGCTTGCGCGACTTGGATAATAAGCTGTGATAACAAACTAAAACTGGCCAGACACTTTCAATTTATTCGGCTTAGCGATGGCTTAACCATGCTAAAAGCGAGAACAGAATTTGTCTGTATTGCCCTAAGCTCAGGTAGACCTAAGCGAATGCCGAAAATATTTATCGACACGTACATTGGCGCAATGATCCCTGATGACTGTGAATAAATCCAAATGGAAATAAGCAGTAAAAATAGCTATGCCAGACACCCAAATTATGATGCTTTCAAGTCGATGAGTTAACTTAGCATGACTAAAATGCATACTACGCTGTTGTTACTCCTTATCGCTTCATTGGTTATTAATATCTATCAATACACAGAACGAATCGATACAACGACAATATATGTATCTGAAAGAGACACCGCTGAAGGCCTGGATTCCGAGCGCGAAAAATCTAGCGAGCAGGAAAACCCAGGTGCCAATAATAACCCTGATGATCTTCTTGCTCGCGACCAGTCTTACCAAATAGAGTCTAAACAGCATATTACTAAAAAATTCTCCCTCGATCGCCGAGAGGCTTATTTAGCCCAAGTGCAGCATTGGCTAGCGGCTCAGGAATACGCCAAGATAGACGAGTTTTTGCCGCTTTATCTGCGCCAACACCCGCAAGATATTGACTTTTTATTGCTCGAAGCCGAATATATCATCCACACCAGCTTATTAAGTGACGCGATTATTCATTATCAAAGCTTGCTGAGCTTACCATTAAGTGCAGCCCAGCAAGAGCAAGTACAGCAAACGGTTACCCGTTTAACTGAAGAAACGATAGTTCAACTCAAACAAGCCAATTCCTGGGATATTCTAGCGCAATTCGTAGAGCCATTGTTGCAAGTCAGTCCTACTAGTCGCTCGCTTATATTGGCCCTTGCAACTGCTTATGCACGCCAACAACAAGCCAACCTAATGGAAAATGTATTGGCGTCCATTCGCTATGATGATCCCCAGGCCATGCGTATTCGACAGCTCATTGAGCGAACCGACCAATCAATAACCGAACCTAATCGTGACTCGCGGCTTTCTAAGCCACTTTCAGATTCCTCACGTCTCAGCGGAGGTACCCGCATAGCACTACAGAAGTATGGCGACCAATATGTGGTGCCTACTCGTCTAAGCGGCCATCAAGTAAATTTTTTAATCGATACCGGCGCATCGACAACTGTAATTTCGCGACAAAAATTTAAGCAGATTTTTAAAACGACTGTAACCAAGTTCGTCGGGCAATTTAACGTGCAAACGGCCAATGGTACTGTGCGCTCACCTATGTATCAATTTGCCTCACTAGAGATTGCGAATGTTCGCGTTAAAAATATCAACATAATGGTGTTACCCCTTGACGAGCTAGCTTATAGCGATGGCTTGTTAGGCATGAATTTTCTGCGGGAGTTTGATTTTAGAATTGATCAACAAAATGCTCAGTTGTATTTACGCTGAGTTGAATTAGTGAGATTTAGTCCAAGGAAACGGTTAACACGGATAGCTGGCGCTATCCGCGACGACGCCGATATTTGTTAGCAGGTAAAATGCCGCATTTATTCCTCTTCGCTAGGGCCTGCAATACGCGCCTTACGTTCTTGTTCTTCTTCGAACGCAGCTTTAATTTCTTCTAGAACGGTGTCTACATCAGCTTCATCGTCAGGGAAATCAAAATGCCCCGTTAGCTGGGTATCAGGCTCAAGTTCACCGGATTCAAACAACGCCCACATTTCTTCAGCGTAGTGCGTATCTTTCAACTCTGGGGCAAACTGGCCATAATATTCAGTCATATTGCGCACATCACGCTGCAACATGCTAAACGCATTGTTATTAGCGGCAGCGTCGACCACTTGCGGTAAATCGATAATAACTGGGCCGTATGCATCAACTAAGACGTTGAATTCAGATAAATCTCCGTGCACCAAGCCGGCCAGAAGCATTCGCATAACATACACCATTACCACTGCGTGATCTTCTATGGCTTGCTCAGCAGACATAGCAACATCGTTTAAACGCGGCGCCACATCTCCGTCATCGTCGGTAATTAGTTCCATCAGCAGCACGCCGTCATAGCACCCGTAAGGCTCAGGGACGCGCACACCGGCTTTCGCCAGGGTAAATAAGGCATCTACTTCTGTATTTTGCCAAGCATCTTCTTGCTGCTTACGGCCAAACTTAGAGCCCTTTTCCATGGCACGGGCACGGCGCGTATTACGCACTTTACGGCCTTCTTGATATTGCGCTGCTTTTTTAAAGCTGCGCTTCATCGCTTCTTTATATACTTTGGCACAGCGGATTTCTTTACCACACAGTACAGCGTACACTGTGGCTTCTTTACCACTCATTAGCTGGTAAAGCACTTCGTCGACAAGGCCATCATCAACCAGTGGTTGGATTCGTTTTGGTATTTTCATGGCGCCGTTATACAGCAGTTAAGGCATGCTTGGAATAGCAGCAAAAGATTGTCATACACTTACTCAATGAAACACCTTAGAAATGAAGTTAGATATTGGCTTTGAACGAAAGCTGAGTTACGACTCTGTCGTGGTAACTTTTAGGATCTCGTCATCAATTAAAAGCAGGTTGAAACGCTCACACTTTGCATTAGATTAATCTGCTAATGTTTCAATATCAAGTGCTTAAACGGCGTCTCGACAAAATCCTTGGCATTGATCCTAACAAACTTATCTTAACAAACGTTCCATAAACATTAAGTCAATTAATCTTGCTTGAAAATCAATATTTTAAAGCTATCTCTACTACAAACTGCGCATCAGTGTTGCCGGAGTGCGCGAAGTGCTATGCTGCACCTTAGGCTTTGTTGTTCACGCCATTAGGAACCCCATGAAGATAAAAATCCCAAAATGTTTTTTGTTAGTTAGTTACCTTTCATTAGTAAGTTTGGGCGCAGCCGACGCCGCTAGTGTTCATCCATTAGAGCAAACCACTGGGTTAAAACGCTTTGATGCATCACAGCGTTTAGGTATAGACCAAAATAGCCGCAGTACCATGGACATAAAACATATCCATATTGGCGATAACGCTCTCGCCAGCGCCATAATTCTGTATGATCAAGGAGCAAAGCTTCACCATATTGCCCGCAGTACCCGCAGTGATAAAGTTCGCTTAAGTTTTTATCAACCCTACCAAACCTCACGCTTAGAACAACGAGTAGAGCTACACTTTAATAAATTTAACGGTTTCATTAATGAAATAAAAAGCCTGTATACCGTTGAAAGCGCTTATATAGGCATCAAAGACGTATTAAAAGATGTGCTCGCATCAGCGGTTTCTAAGTATGGAGAACCTCTCACGATTGAGACTGCACGCAACCAAATCAGCACGCAGCAAGGTGATGTGCCGCTTCATAGTTTTATAGCAGCGTTAAACCCAAGAGAAGATGTTGCGAATGACGTTATTGAATACTTCGAAGCGTTGGAAGTATCACGCAGTTCTAAATTTGTCAGTGATGATACCGGGTACGCTGTATTGCACAGTGGCTTTAACCGATGCTATGTGTGGCAAATACAGAATTACAATGAAGTGCTAACGTTGTGCTCGTTCGACCCATCGGCAGCCAATTCAGCTAATCGCGGGGTAGAATTGTCATTGATTGATTTTGCAGTACAGGAAAAAATTGCTTCCACTGAAAAAATCAAAAGTGAATTATCGTTAAGCTTGTAAGCTGTGACAGCTATTTATCGGCACTAAAAACCGCGAATATTATAATTTATAAGCAAAATGGGGCTGTCAAATGTGTCGTTTCAAGACATAATTCGGCTTCTGTCCTTAAAACGAACAAACTAGGAAAAATAAATGACTGTAAAACGTATTGGTCATCGCTACATCGATGCCGCCAGTGGTAAAACGTTAGATGTGTGGTTTCCCCGCGCGAACATCCAAATTGCGCGTAGCTGCCTGGCGCAAAAAGTCGGCTTGATTAACAGCGATTTCGTTGAAATTGAACTTGAAATTGACGGCGCGCCAAAAACCATCGAAGACGCTTACCTGCGTTTGCATTTGTTATCTGAAGGCACAGTGCAACCAAATTGCATCAACCTAACTGGCATATTTGGTTTATTGACTAATGTAGCCTGGACCTCAGCAGGCCCGGTATTACCGAACAAAGTCGACGAGCTTCGCGGTGCCATTGCCAATGAGCACCACCATTTAAGCATTACCTCTATTGACAAATTCCCGCGCATGACCGATTACGTTATTCCTGAGGGCGTACGAATTGGTGATGCAGACCGTGTACGTTTAGGCGCACATTTAGCTGCTGGCAGCACGGTAATGCATGAAGGTTTCGTGAACTTCAATGCTGGTACACTAGGGAGCTCTATGGTTGAAGGGCGTATTTCTCAAGGAGTGGTAGTAGGCGACGGTTCTGACATCGGCGGCGGTGCATCCACTATGGGCACATTGTCTGGCGGTGGTAAAACCATTAACGCTATTGGTAAAAATAGTATGGTCGGTGCCAATGCGGGTATCGGCATTTCACTCGGTGATGATTGTATCGTGGAAGCCGGTCTTTACATTACCGCTGGTACCAAAGTTAAAACCCCAGATGGTGAAATCGTATCTGCACGTCAGTTATCAGGTATGAACGGCTTGTTATTCCGTCGCAACAGTCAAAGCGGCTCCGTTGAAGCTATTGTTGCAGACTCATCTAAGTGGGGCGGGCTCAACGCCAGCTTGCACAGCAACGATTAAGTACCTTTAACCCTCTGATAAATAATTTATAAAGAGAGGGATAAAAAACCAGCTAATTAGCTGGTTTTTTTGTGCTTAGAAGGAATAGTAGACCCCGTGGATACCCTCTGGGGACTGGTACTATTAATATGCCAGCTTATATCAATCAAACCACTGACGTGTACGGTTGGCAAAATATACCAAAGACAACATGACGGGTACTTCGACTAACACTCCCACTACCGTGGCCAACGCTGCGCCTGAGTGTAACCCAAACAACGATATTGCTACGGCTACCGCCAATTCAAAAAAGTTAGACGAACCAATCATACTCGCGGGTGCCGCCACATTATGGGGTAAGCGCAGGCGTTTTGCTGCGTAGTAAGTAATAGCAAAAATGCCATAGGTTTGCAGTAATAAAGGGATCGCAATTAAAACAATCATTTGTGGCTGCTCTAGAATCGTTTGCGCTTGAAATCCAAATAGCAGAACGACTGTCGCCAATAAGCCAATAATTGACCAAGGCTTCAATACACTTACAAATTTAGCGATCCGTGCATCGCCAGTTTGTGACTCGCCACTAACGGTACGTTTATTCAACCAAAAGCGCGTCATCGCTCCCGCCACTAAAGGCAAGAGTACGTACAACACCACAGAAATAATCAACGTTTCCCACGGTACTTGAATATCACTCATTCCTAGCAACAAAGCACTAATCGGTGCGAACGCGAAAATCATGATGATGTCGTTCACCGATACCTGCACCAAAGTATAATTTGCATCACCTTTGGTTAGTTGGCTCCATATAAAAACCATGGCCGTACACGGCGCCACGCCAAGTAAAATCATGCCCGCGATATATTCGTTCGCAGTTTGAGGGTCAACCCAATCGGCAAATATTCCTTTAAAAAATAGCCAACCTAAAGCGGCCATGGTGAATGGTTTAACCAACCAATTAATCACCAATGTCAGTATTAAGCCTCTGGGTTTGCGTCCCACATCTTTGATAGACGAAAAATCGATTTGGATCATCATCGGGTAAATCATCAACCAAATCAGTACCGCCACCACCAAATTAACATGGGCATATTCAAATCCTGCCACCACGGCAAATAACGCTGGCTGCATACTGCCTAACAGCACGCCAGCAGCAATACTTAGCGCGACCCACACTGATAAATAACGTTCAAATAAACCCATAACACTTGCCTTATTCTTTGCTTAAATTATATCGACCGTTGATTTACGCGCTGACTAACCTGCTCGGCGCTTTCTACTCTTTCAGAATAACGATCTACCAAGTAATCAGCGTTATCTCGTGTCAGCAAGGTAAACTTCATCAGCTCTTCCAACACATCCACAATACGGTTGTAATAAGGTGATGGTTTCATCTGGTCATTATCGTCGAACTCCATAAAGGCTCTTGCCACCGAAGACTGGTTAGGTATGGTTAACATACGCATCCAACGACCCAAAATACGCATCTGATTTACCGCATTAAATGACTGAGAACCACCGGAAACTTGCATGACCGCCAAGGCTTTTCCCTGGGTAGGTCTCACTCCACCTAACGACAAAGGCACCCAATCAATTTGGCTTTTCATGATGCCCGTCATAGCACCGTGGCGTTCAGGTGAACACCACACCTGTCCTTCTGACCACAGCATAAGGTCTCGCAATTCAACGACTTTAGGGTGCGTTTCATCTTCTGCGTCCGGTAAGGGTAAACCTGTCGGATCAAATATCCGAGTATCTGCGCCCATGGCGTTGAGTAATCTGGCGCTCTCTTGAACCACTAAGCGACTAAACGAACGCGCTCGAAGTGAGCCATACAACAACAGGATCCGTGGTTTGTGCTTTGATCCAGCGGTTTTGAAATTATCTGAAGACGGGACGACGAATGACTCAGGCGCTATATTTTCAGATACGTTTACCAATGGCGCTGGTGAGCCAATTGGATTGACACCGGGCATTATCGTGCTCCTAGTACAGAAAAGGCATCACGCAATGCCTGAGGATTTTTCGCATCTAGATCCATGCTCAACATGGTCTGCACTCGTTGGGTAATCTGTTCGATTGTTGCGCGAAAAGCGTGGGCGATTTCCTCGTCATTACCCGCCAATTTTGATGGATCTGACAAGCCCCAGTGCACCTTAACACTATTGCCAAACCATAATGGACAAGCCTCACCGGCGGCACTGTCACAAACGGTGATGACCACATCTGGAGAAAATGCTTCAAATTCATCCCAGGACTGGCTCTTTAGTCCGTTGGTTGCAATGCCCGCTTCCTGTAAGTATTTAATCGACAATGGATGCACCTCACCAACGGGCTGACTGCCAGCGCTGCGGGCGTCAAACTTGCCTCGTCCAACATGATTGGTAATGGCCTCAGATAAAATACTGCGACAGCGATTATGGGTACAAATAAAAAGGATTTTTAACATGATATAGCTCTACAATTTTCCGTTATTTAGCGGATGATGATTTAATAGTGTTAGCGTAATTGGCTGCTCTACCGTACTGGGCAATCCGTCAATCACAACACTCATTTTGCTTGGCAATATTTAAATTGGTAATACAGTCATTCAAATACGCCTCTGTATTGTGTGCAGTTGTTTGCAGCACGGTCATTGCCCATTCCGGCATTTTTGGATTAATGGAGTAATAAACCCACTTCCCTCGCCGTTCATCAAGCAAAATATGGCAGCGGCGTAAATCAGCTAAATGGCGCGACACTTTGGGCTGACTCAATTCCAAAGCAGTAATTAAATCGCATACACACAATTCTTCCTCAAGGTAAATTAACATCAACGCCTTAAGTCGTGTGTCGTCAGACAAACATTTATAAAACGAAAGTGGGGACAAAATCGGGGTAGACATAAAACGCTCCGCAGCTTGATATACGAAATATCATATATATGTTTTATCGAATGTCAATTATTCATTCAAACAAATAGAACGAATGATCTAAAAGGATCACCCGAAGCATAATATTCGTTACTTTTATGTAAGGGGCTGGCATTTGCCTGCAATAACAAGGTATAACAAACACCTATACCGTAGATAAAACGATTACTGATACGGAAAAACTATGTTTACAAGCAACAACTTCATCGGTGATTGGCTTCCCGTTGTTATTACATTGATTATTTTTGGGCTGCTCACCTGGTTAGTGCAAGCCGTATTCTTTAATAAGCTAAAACACACGGGAGATGAGAATATATTTGCTCGTCAGCTTGGCATGTTAACGCTAATGCTAGTGGGCCTGATCACTGTGGTCATTATGCTACCGGTATCAGAGAGTCTAGAGTTACAAATATTAAGTTTAATAGGCTTAGTGCTTTCTGGTTTACTGGCATTTTCCTCTACCACTTTGTTTAGCAACCTGATGGCCGGCGCATTAATGCGCTTCACTCAGCCTTTTCGTACTGGCGACTTTATTAGTTTTGATACCTTCTTTGGCCGCGTGACAGAATTAGGTCTGTTTGATTGTGAAATTCAAACTGAAACTCGAGAACTGGTATCTATTCCTAATAATCTGTTGATCAACAAACCCCTTAGCGTGATCCGTCGTTCAGGTACGATTATTAGCGTCGAATTATCCTTAGGTTATGATCTGCATCACAGCAAGATAGATACGTTATTATTACAAGCTGCCAAACAAACTGGTTTAGAGGACCCCTTTGTGCATGTGACGCAACTCGGCGATTTTTCCGTTACTTACCGTGTCAGTGGTCTATTAGTGGAAATCAAAAACCTACTCACTGCCCGTTCAAACTTTCACCGTCATGTGCTTGATTGCTTACACGACAATGATATAGAAATCATGTCACCTACCTTTGTTAGCCAACACGCTGGCCCTGACGTAGAGCGCAAAATTGCCCACTCTCCAGGGTTTAATCAGATTCAAAATGACAACACCGCAGAAGACGTGGTCTTTGACAAAGCCGAACAAGCTCAACAGCAAGCAACCGATAAAGTCGATTTACTAGAGCAAATTAAGACCCTAGAAAGCAAAATTCCCGAGGCCGAAAAAGATCAACGTAAAGCCATGGAAAAGCGCATCGACACGTTAAAACAAGAACTTGCTGAGATCAAAAACGTAGTAGAAACGCCAGAGGATGAATAGTGATAAGGTCAGTGACGAGATAAATTGGATTGAGAGTCAGCTAACTAGGTATTTTTTTTTGACCTAAGCAGCACATATTTACAAAGCCTACGGTAAACCCATCATGCTCGATAATCTTTGGAGGTAGTGTTGCAACATGTTTAATACGCATTTTCCCTCACTGCACTACCCTGTAGAAAGTTAAAACTCTTCTCGCATGGCTCGCCTAGACGCCTTATCAACCAACGTGAAGCACTTGTCGATTTGATCTTTTTTGCTAGACGTTTGATGTCCAATAACTTTTACAAACGTGCATGTTCTGCCAGCAGTAAATCGATAAAACGCCTTATATAACTGATAATTATTCAACCGCTTATTGGAATTAGTGAAGAAATCAGTATCCTCGAGTCGAGCCTGTCTGCTCGGTAAATCTATGATATTTTGTGAGTCGGTATATACAGTCAAACTTGTGTCTTTATCACTAACCAACGCATCTATTTCAGCCAATGCCCATAACAGGGTTTGTAATTCCAGTTTGGTCGAACTTGTTTGTTCGAAACGTTTAATTTTAACCTGTTCTTTAAGGGTATCATTCGACATAGTCAGCTCAGATACAAGTAGGTAAGCGCCATAACCGACTTGTATCTGAGTGTTGACGCTACCGTCAGTAAACAACCGTAAATGGGCCATGATTTGTCCGTTTGATTGTGGGGTAGCGTCAACGCTAACATTAGCTTTTGTAGCAATATAATAATCGACGAGTTAGGTTAATTAATGCGTTATATCTTAAGAATACATCTATTAAGGTGACCCGCATCCCGTTACACTGGATTTTTGCATTTATAAAAAAGCTTATGACCACAGCGTTCACCTACTCCACGACCTATTTACTCGATAAAAGCCATTATATTGAAACCTACGAAGCATCGGTTCCGGCGGATAATTCAAAGAAAGTCTATCTGATTGCGGTTCTACTCGCACTAGTAGGCTTGGCTGTTCTTATGTTGACTGAGATAAACGCCTTTGTGGCTTGGTTTATTATCGCGCTAGGCGGCTTAGAAGTCTTTAGTATTCGTTTTAAAAAACCGTGGTGGCTGGCCAGGCAATTAATTAGCAAAGCAGCGAATACAGAACTCACACTCACAATTGACGAACATGGCATTAGCAGTAAATCTATTCACGTTCAAAACACGCTAGCCTGGAGCGATATCAGCAAAATAGAAGTTACCAAAAACGGCTGGTTGCTCTACCACAACAATAGCAAAAACTACCTATCCTCTAGGGCGCTATCGGATGAAGCCAAAGCGTTTTTAACGACAAAAACACAGTTAATAAACTCTTTAGCAATTTAGTAAGAATACCGACCTCAAGGCACCGGGTACCCGGTACTCGGTACTCGGTACTCGGTACTCGGTACTCGGTACTGTAATAATCATCATAACTCAATTATTGATACCCCTCTTTTAAGGTATCAGAGATCCACTCTGCTCGGGCCCTAAATACATATCCTTGACGCATATAGAACATCAAACTTGCCGTCACTTTTATTGGGAAATATCGAACAAGGTTAAGCAATTAATATTTCAGCCGAGGGTTATCAGCAATAACCCGAAACGCTCTTAAAACTGTCCGTACTAATTACTTCTGCTAGCTGTTTTTCTTATGAAAGTCGGCAGAGAATACTTAATGAAGTTCATTGCAGGCTTCTCAAACAAAAGAAAAGACCCAATCGAAGTTATCGTTAATATAACAAAAAATAACGTGAAATTGCTCAGTGGCGATAAGCCTAAATCGCCTACGATGTATTTCTCATAAATTTGATGGATTGGTATCTGTAATATATATAGTGAAAAGCTTGCCTCACCTAAAAGCAAAAGTGGCCGAGCACTAAACATTCGTATTAATTGCGAACGACATATAGACACTGCAATAATAAAAAGCAGAAACAACGGCGCGAAAAAGCTTGAACTGAAAGCAAATTCCAACTCAAAAAAGTTTGATATTTCAGTTTCGTTATTTAGTAAAATAACTAATATTGCCGTACTTACACCAACAATAAAAAATGAAACAGTATTATTTGTAATCAAATAGTTCTTTTCTAAAACCCACATTGCACCATAAATCCCGATGATAAAACTGCAAAAATGGGTGAGAGGAAAATAGTAGATTAAATCGTGTGAAAACGACGGGAACCCACCGTAGAAACCAGCAGATAAAACCCCTGTAGTTATTATTTGTGTAACACCCCACACCAACAATGAAGCTACCATCATATGTTTAACTGACAAATTTCGAGACTTAATGCCATATAATAAAAATGGAAACGTTAGATAAAAAAAAGCTTCTACAGAAAGTGACCATCCAGTTCCATTTATAGATAGAGGGTGAGGAGAGAACCAAGCCTGCAGGAGCGATAAATTTAAAACCAAGGATAAGTTATCTACCTCTTTCCCTTGTAAATAAGATGAAGTCACCATCAGAACTATCGCTAATATATAGACTGGCATTATTCTAGCTATCCTTGCCCACCAGTACGATTTATTATTTATTTCTTTATTAAAATAGGATATTCCCATAACAAATCCTGACAGCACAAAGAAAAATGTCACCATTTGCGGTCCTGCGGCTAATGCACCACGAAAGCCAGTGGCATCAGTTCCAAAATGAAAAATAACAACTATTGAAGCCGCTATATATCTAAAAAAAGTTAATTCATCAATTCTCATTATTCACTCATACCTGAAATTATTTAAGACTGTTAACCTCCTCTGCAACAAAGCAAATTTGATGACGTTTTTTAGCCGTCAGTGCAATAAAGTGACAGCAAATTTGTTTAGACGGTACCTGCTGCTAATCACTAGAGCATTATTTACAAATAGTCTTTTCTATTCTTGTAATTTCATTAGAGATAACGAATACCTGGGTATACAGAAATATAATCTGCAGTGCATACTTTTTTAACAAAAAAGACGCAAAAAAAGTAATAAATAACAAATCGTTGCTCTTTATTAATTTTGACGAACCATTTTATTTCCTCGCAGCACCCTAGTGTCACAGGCCTGCACAAGATTTAATACAATTCAAATAAATGTCGCGAGTGAACCGTATATGCATCATAAGTGTTTGCAGGAAAGTAGCTCGCCCTAGTTAGAGTTTGGAAAATACCATAAATAACAACGAGCAAAACTTATATAATATACATTAGTACGCGGATTCTATAGCGTCGGGATCGGTGTTAGCGCTTTAGTAAACAACCGATTCTGCTTGGCATACATCCATGTCACCACAAAAAACACTAATGCCACTGCAGCACAAATTAATTCAAATTGATCCCCAAGTATCTCTCGATATTTCTTGGACCAAAACAAAGCAAAAAAGCCATGAGCGGTCAGCAAAAATCCACACCAGAAATTAATCCGTTTTGCCCAGTTAGTTTGAGTCAAACCATACCAAGCCAAATTCCCAAGCAGCACAGTGACAACCAACAAGATCGTAGGAATAATATAATGCTTACCGATGGCAAAGGTTTGCAATACACCCAAAGCCGTAATTAAAGCTAGCAACGCCATAAACCAATCTAAAGAATTTGCCCAACTAAGTGATTTTTTCATAATGCCGCCGTTATTATTATTGTGGGGCTTATGCTACTGCAAAATATTGGGTAAACACCAGTGCAAAATAAACTAAGCTCATACGCAGCAGACATACTGTTGCGAATTTATTGCTTTACTAACATTACGTCACGGGTCCCATCATCAAGCATACAGTCACTTTCAATTGCGTTTATTTTATTGTCGACCGTTCTATCAAACGCCCCTGTTGCAATGGCCGCACGACTACCGTACTCCCCTAAAATAACGTTCAGTAAAATTGAAGTTGGCAAGACAGAAGCAACACCATTAACTAATTTTTCTCGCGTCGTCGTTTTTTGTAATTCAAGGGTCGCAATATCGAGATGAGCTTGAGCACAATCAACAGCCTTATTCAAATGTCCCTGAACCTGTTCATGGCGCTTTACGGCTGACGCACAGCCTGACAAAAAGAACAACGCTATGATCGCTAGCATCAGTAATGATTTCATATGAAATAGCCGTCAGCTTAAAAATTAATGACCGCAGTGTAGACAGGTTATTTTTCAAACAAAAGGGTGTCGCAGTTATTGTTAATGAATAGTGATACCCGGTATACTTTTGTGATAATTAGCAGCGCAAAGCGAGCCAGCTTCCAACTTTTAAAGCGAAGGTTTAGGACACTAATGCGCTAATCGACACGAGGATGAAAGTTTCAAAAGGTGTTTTGTAAAATAAGTGGCCAAACTCAACGGTAAAATCGTATTGATTGTAACGGACTTTCAACAACCCATCTTTTACGCGGAAGGTATTACCATAATTATCCCCTGTTGGGTGGTGATTAATTTTCACCACCCTATCATCTAAATTTTTACCATTAAAAAGAGTTACCCATTCATGTGGCTCGTTATTATTTGAGTGGGTATATGCATTAGAATTTATATAAATAAGCTATCATTAACTTATTTTCGGTGGCGCTATCCACTAACGGGCTGTCTTTTATCTCGTCACCTAGACTCGTGATACTGCCATCAATAAAAACCGAACTGCTTCTATCAAACAGGTATGCCACGCGCACGCCGAGTTCTATGTTCACGGTCGCCTCACCGGTATAAGCTGAGCGAGCAACAGTGGCCTCATGGGACTGAACACCGTATTGAAAATCAACGTAATTGTCATCCAACCAAACAGCGACAATGCGCGGCGAAACCATAATTTGCTGGTCGAATATCCATCTTTTGTCTACACCAAGGCTGAAATAATATCCATCTCTGTCGCCTGATACGTCGCTCATCCATTGGGCGTACACATCGAGCCAAGGGTTTTGCCACTGGGCTTTAGCGCCTATACCAAAGCCGCCTTCTCGCTCGTCCATTCCCTGTAAAATCGGGGTATCATCAATGTCATCATCATCGTAGCCTCCAAAATCGTAACGACCGGTGAGACTAAATTTTATTTGCTGAGCCTTATCGATTATCACGCTAGGCAGTTTGATGTCGATACTTGGACCAAACCAGCGGACATATTGGCTTTCGTAACTTAAAAATGGAATGACAACGGTGTTCCTATCAATACCTGTAATGCCCTGTTGCTGGCTTATTGCACCTATTCCAATCCCCCATCGAGAAGTATTATTATCTGGTCTACCCCCTCTATATTCAGCAGCGTTAGCGAGCGCCATTACAGGAGCGCAGAATCCCAAGACCAAGATCAGAGTGCTGGACGTTATTCGGTGCTTGAATACAGTAATATTGGATAAATAGGGTATTGGCATAAAGCGTTCTCCAAGCTAAATCAAACCCGCTATAATATTCGGCGATTGCTAATGATCATGCGCGTATAATCATTACATTTTAGTCAGGCTGCAACACATTCCTAAACGTGGAACGGTTAAAGATAGGTATACCCACCCCATAAAGCCCTATGGATATAACGGGGCGAGAGCGGGATTAAAACATCCCCAACGTCACAATCAACTTGCCATTTTCTACTACGACTGACTCTAGCGTTGCTTTGGCTAATTTTTGTTTTAGATCAGCATCATTTAACACATAAATAGGACGTGACTCTAAAATAGTCCCCACCACAGATTGCAGCAGTTTCTTAATCTCATTTTGCTGGCTCTGGGACACTTTATGTAAGTTCAGCTCCACCAGCTTAGCATTGGTAAAATACAACGCGCCCTGCTCTTGGTTATACGCCAGGCTACCAGTGATGTAGGTACTGCCTGTACCACCATATGCGCCTAGAGCACTAGCCTTAATATTTGCCCCGATACCTATTTCATTAGTAGCATCGAGCAAATTGAGACGCGGTTCAGACAGAGTCATGGTCACAAAAAACTTGGTTCGTGTCATGGGCATGATGGTATTTACCATCTCTTGTAGTTCGGCTTCAGTAAACTCTTTGGTATAGGCATTGGCCTGCGACCAGCTGAGCGTTAAGGAAATTATAAGCCCAAATAAATACTTCAATCATCACCCCTTTTTCTGCTACTTTTCACTTCAAATTGTCTAGCATTGATACTACCTCTTGCCATTGGTTGTATGCCAGCATTTCATTTAAACACGAAGGTTAGTTATCATTCATTTTTTGAATAATGTCGAATAGTCTAATTTAGCGCAGAAAATTCTGATAAAAGGCTAGTTTTTAGGCAAACCTTTGATAATGTAATTCCTTTGATCACTCAACTAAACCGACGTAATATAAGGAGCATCCCATGAAAAAGGAAACGATCTGCATTCACGAGGGTTATGTAACCGACCCTACAACCAAGTCCTGCGCTGTCCCAATTTACCAAACCGTTGCTTATGAGTTCGATAATGCTCAACACGGTGCAGATTTATTCGATTTAGCCGTTCCTGGCAATATTTACACCCGTATTATGAATCCCACGTGGGATGTGCTTGAAAAACGTGTGGCTGCCCTTGAAGGTGGTGTTGCAGCGCTGGTTGTTTCAGCGGGAAGTGCTGCCATTAACTATGCTATTTTAACCATCGCAGAAGCGGGCGATAACATAGTAGCGACTCCGCAATTATACGGTGGCACCTACACCTTATTCGCGCATTTATTGCCTAAATTAGGTATAGAGGTGCGCTTCGCAGATTCAGATAAAGCCGAAGATTTAGCCAAGCTAATGGATGATAAAACCAAAGCGGTTTTCTGCGAAACCATCGGCAACCCCGCAGGTAACATAGTCGACATTGAGCCCATTGCCACAATGGCCCATGAACATGGCGTACCATTAATCGTCGATAACACCGTCGCCACTCCAGCACTATTAAACCCAATTGAATATGGCGCAGACATAGTCGTACACTCGCTGACCAAATACATGGGTGGCCATGGCAATTCATTGGGCGGTATTATCGTTGATTCAGGCAAATTTCCATGGACAGAGCATAAGAAACGCTTTGCTATGCTAAATGAGCCCGAGCCTGCTTATCACGGCGTAGTGTATACCCGAGAATTTGGTGCGGCAGCATTTATTGCCCGAGCGCGCACCGTTCCTTTGAGAAATACCGGAGCCGCGTTATCCCCAATTAATGCATTTATGCTGATGCAAGGCATGGAAACCTTACCCCTGCGCATGGAACGTCATTGTGATAACGCCATAGCAGTTGCAAGGTATTTAAAAGCCCATCCAAAAGTAGAATGGGTCAGTTATGCGGGTCTTGAAGGGGATAAGTATTATGACATGGCGCAAAAATACCTTAACGGTCGTCCATCATCCTTAATGACCTTTGGTATCAAAGGCGGTTTTGATGCTGGGGTGAAGTTTTACGATGCCCTTAAGCTTATCAAACGTTTAGTGAATATTGGTGATACCAAAACCCTCGCTTGCCACCCAGCCTCGACGACCCATAGACAATTAAATGAAGGTGAACTAAAAAGTGCGGGTATCAGTTCAGAAATGCTGCGCTTATGCATAGGAATTGAGCATATCGATGACATACAAGCAGACTTAGAACAGGCGTTTGACGCTGTGTAAAAGCGCTAACAATATCAGCCCGCTGGTTCGAATGAATGAACCAGTCGGCTTTTGCACGCAAGGGAACCCTATCAATTGTTTAACTTATAGCGCCTTGCTCACAAAAAAATATCTAAAAGTCATGATATTTAAAAATTGCTCAACATATAATCCAACTTAAATAAGCTTAAACGTATCCACGGAACTGGAAAAATATGACCTACCTGCAACTAGCCTATTTTCACCTTGCCACAGTATTGCCTGCATTTTTAATAGGAACGTATTTACTGGCCAATCGTAAAGGCACGCCAAAACACCGTTTATTGGGCAAAATTTATATGAGCTTAATGCTAATAACTGCGCTTTCAACGTTGTTTATGAGAGCCGAAGTAGGCCCTATGATCATTGGTCACTTTGGCTATGTGCACCTGTTCAGTTTGTTGGTTTTATATGCCGTACCCAGCGCTTATATTGCGGTTCGTAAAGGTAATATCGCTAAGCATAAACGCAGTATGGTGTTGCTCTATGTTGGGGCGATACTCCTCGCTGGCGGTTTTACCTTTATGCCCGGCAGAATGATGCATACCTGGTTTTTTGGCTGATTGCGGGCGAAAACAAGCAATACTATAAAAGAAGAAAAGAGATACTAGGTTACCCTTTGTTTTTAGGCCTAGTATCGCTCAAAGCATCCGATTACTTTATAAGGATACTTCCTGCTGCATTTTTACAACGCCTGTATCATCTTTAATGCTCATCGTCACTTTTGGATGCTTGTCACTCCAGTCAATATCCAGCACCCCATAATTGGCTTTGGAAAACCCTTGACCCACGCGATGCTTGTTTGGACTCACTTGCTTCCACTCTTCCGTTAAACCCGACGAGGTCATTTCCCAAAGAGCTTGACCGTTTTCAAAGTGGACCTGGCTAAGCTCACTCCAGTGCGTATCGCCACTGACAATGACCAAATTGCTGATTTCATACTTCACTAACAGATCAAGCAAGCGTTGACGCTCTATTGGGAAGTTGGCCCATGACTCCCATCCACTAAATTCCGGTAAAAGCTGTAAACTTGAGGCTAAAATTCGCACATCTGCCGGTTGTTGCAACTGTTCTTCTAGCCATTGCCATTGAGCATTACCGAGCATTTTTTGACTTGCATCTGTGTGCGGCAAGTACGGTCCTAAATGTTGCGGGGCTTTTACCTGCCTATATTCGCTAGGCGTAACATGGGCTAACGCATCTCGGTTCCACCGTAAATCAGGCATGATGACTTGTATCCGCTTGGGGGCGCTGCCGAACATGTAGCTAGTATAAATACCATCAGACCGGGTACGTCTGATACTATCTTGTGGCTCGTTAAAATAATCGAGCATAATTTGACGTGAGGCTTCTTTCTGCGGATAGGTTTTCCCCCCATCGTTTTGACCGAAATCGTGGTCATCCCACATACCAATAGTTGGTGTAGCAGCAAGCATTTTCTGCATGCCGGGCTTAGCCCATTGCTTTTGATATTTAGCCTTCAGCAAAGCCATATCTTCGGTATCACCGTAAATATTATCCCCCAACAACATTAATAAATCGGCCTGCTCTTCTAGCATCGGTTGCCAAATAGGCTGGTCTTTATCTTGGTGTGAGCATGAGCCAATCAACACCTTGAATTGATGTTTGTCTGCAGAACTGACTGTCAGTACATTAGTACTATTGGGCGCTGGTGCATCGCTGCTAATGGGCATTGATGTAGTGGTGCAAGCGACACTGGTGAGACAGAATGCACTCGCAATACATATTTTAATTGATTTCATCATCTTTACTTTTTGTTATTAACGGGGCTGGGGCTAATCAGCATGGCCTGACCAATAGGGCGACCATTGACGCTAGCAAATGTTGCTGGATTTTGTTTGAGTAACTGTAACACAGTTGCTGCAACCTGATTGAGGCTGAAAGTGTCGCTGTTTTGTAGCTCTCCCTTAGGTGCTATATCCGGACCGATCGCCGCCATCCACACTTGATTTGAACCAACAATTCCCATTTCATATTGTGCTAAATTATCTAAGTAACCTCTTGTCGCTTTAGGACTAGCATGGTGCTGCCAAGTCTCATTAGTCTCTCCGCGTCCATGGTCAACGGTAATGACCAAGTTAGTGTTATCTTTATATTGTGCCATCGACTGAAGTTGCTGCCATAAACGCGCAATGAACTGGTCACTGCGATGAGCCGAACTAAGATAAGCTGGATAATCACCATCATGGGCAAAGTCGTCTGTTTCGCCTAATGCAACATAAATGACTTTAGGCTGCTTAGCGCGAATATACTCTTGAGCAAAACCCACTGTAAACGCATCGAGTCGCACATTATGCCAAGGGCTTGGTATATCACTTTGTAATTGATTTAACCACTGGACGTAGGGCGTTAAGCCAGCCCAGTCTGCAGGCATAAAGCCAGCATTGAGCGGCAAATTGCTACGTTTTGTATTGATAATGGCTGGAAATACATCCCAACTACCAAATGCCGCAACTTGACCTTCGTACCCTTGCTGGGTATTTAACCATTCTAAAAATGTCACATTAGGATTAGCAACTGGCTTATTAGAATCAATGCGTGGGTCCGCCTTACCCGTTAATATTTCATTGTATCCTGGGTAAGAAAACCACCAATTATTACTCACCTCCATGGCCGATTGCTTATCACGATTGCCGATAAGCAAACCGTCTTTGGCAATGACGTTCCATAAAAAGGGCATCAGTTTTTGACGCTTTTCGTTTAGCGTCTGGCCGTTGAATTCATGAGCCATTATCTCAGCATGACTGGTAAATTCTGGCTGCTCTAACAAGCTTGCTTCATAACCTCGAAAGACTTCTTGCCAACGTAGTCCATCGATACTGATAATTAACACATTATCCGCACTGTACGCAGGTGAACTGAGTAAAATAGCTAGCAAGGTTTGGCACAATATCGCAATTCGTTTTAACTGTTTCATAAGGATCTCATCAGTATTGAGTGGAGTGGACTGAACATAAATAGAAAAGGCGAGCTTAAGCTCGCCTTTTTTAGCATTCACACAACGTTTTTAAAAACGTGCTTGTGCGTTAAATGCAGCTGTGCGTGGTGCACCAATCCAAGCTGATTGACCTGCAATACCGCCTAGATAACTTTCATCAAACATATTGTTTACGGTGAAACGTAAATCAATCGATTGAATTCCTTGTATCGGTGCATCTAAGCTGACACCAGCATAAAAGTCAGTGACTAAATAAGCTTCAGCAACTTGGGTATTCGCCGCATCGATAAAACGATCGTCAACCCATTTAGTTGAGGCACCGATGAAGTAATTACCACGTGTCCAATCAAGGGATACAACAGCCATGTTTTCAGGAGAACCAAAGACGGTATTACCTTCAGGGAAATCAATTGAACCGTCTGTGTATTCAGAATCATTGTATGTGTAAGAACTATATACAGATAACTCATCAGTCACATTGAACGACAACGATGCTTCGAAACCTGATGATTCAATACCCCCTACGTTGACGTAACTACCATTAGTACCAATAAGGTAATCGATGCCATCCGGTGAATCAGGGGCAATAAAGGTTAAACGGTTATCAAATTTGATACTGTAGTAGGTCAAGCTCGCATTAATGTTTTGCGAAACATAACGTAAGCCCACATCGACATTTTCTGCCGTTTCTGGCTCTACTTGGGTCAACGTCGACGCATCACGCTCAAGTACGGTATCTTTAATCGCCGCGAAGTTCTCTGCGTAACCCGCGAATACTTCTAAGCCATCAATAGGAGTTTGGGCCACGATACCACCAGAAAACAAAGTGTCTGAATCCGAATTCAACTTAGCTTTGTTTGCGGCATCAAAGTTATCTTGGCGCTCTAAGTCGACAAAAAAGCGCTTCATGCCTAAGCGCACACTTGCCCAGCCCATATCGAGTTCGTCTTCTGCGTACACCATCAATGTTTCAACTGGGAATTCACGTGAATACTGCACCCAGTAAGGAGTATGATCGAATTCAAAACTGCTGCGAGAATCAATGATTTTGTGCCAATCGCGAGACTCCTCACGGTTATAATCTTCATACCAGATACCACCGCGTAACGTGTTATCCATGTCATTTATTTGCGTGTACCACGCGAAATCAGCATCGAAACCAAAACGTTCTTTTTGATAATGCGTGTGGCGGTACGAACCTACAGGAATAGCGCCTTGAGCGTAACAACCTGGATCATACTCAGGTCCTGCACCACCGTATGGAGCAGTGATTGAGCTTTCACAACCCTCGATAGGGCTAACTGCTAAGCCACTAGCGTTAACAAACAATAATTGACCTAATGCACTACCACCATAAACCGTGTTGCCTGAAGTGAGCTCAGAATGCCCAACGCCTTCCCCATCTGCGGTTACGTCGACAACATACTGCGGCACCCAATCACCGCGACCTTCGTTGTCGTGGTAATAAACGTTACCCGACACTTCGAAGTTTTCGGTTTTATAATCGGCACTTAAATAAGCAAACATGTTTTCACGCAAACTTGACCAGGCTTGACGAAAAACCTGATCCACATAAGGAATGCCAACCCATTCACCTGATAAACCATCTGACTCTGGGTTTTGCTCAAATTGCGCTAGGCTAACGCGTTGATAGTTATCTTCATGAACGTCATCCCAAGAGAAATATCCTTTGATATCAACGTCGCTCACCACTGTCATAAACTTAGCCGCTAAATGATCGCGCTTGTTTTCAGCAGTCTGGGTTACCCAGTCAGTGTTTTCGCTGGTAGATGCACTAAACCATGCATAAGTATCTGGGGCAATTTCACCTGTTTCGTAGCGCACAAAATATTTCTGCGCATCAAAACTGCCACCAGAAATACTCACCACCATAGACTCTTCCATGCCTGGGTCAATCGTGGTGAAGTTTAACGTACCGCCAAGGGCTTCGTTTGAACGTGAAGCAATATCACCTGTCCCTTGAGATACTTCAACACGACCTAAATTCTCTGTGTCGATATAACGGTTGGCCTTCGCGCCACCACCATAGTTGGAGTTACCGTTGGCAATTCCATCAATTGTAATACCGATTTGTTGCTCATCTAGGCTTAACTGAAAACCACGAATTGACACAGTCGTTGACCAATCATCAGAACCGAACGTATCACCCTCGTTGATCAAAACACCCGGAAGGTTATCAATCACAGCCAAGGCGCTGGTTAAAGAGCTTTGCTGTTTGGCCATCTCATCAGATGTTTGGTTATTCGCGTATGAAACGCTCTTGCCAACAACGGTAATTTCTTCGATTGCCGCATCATTCGGCGCTTCTTGCGCAATAGCCGTGCTGATCAATGATTGGCTGCCCATGGCAACGGCGATGCATAATGCTAAGTGTGTTTTAGCTGTCGATCTCATTTGTGTGTGTTCTCTTGGAGTTTTAAGACCGCAATAAGGTGACGAATTCCTGTGACAGTTTCATGGAATAAATTTGACAACTACATGACGTTTATAGGATATTTTTGTGACAAGTCGGTAATATTAATATGACGATAGCTAATTATCCGGCTAAAAAACTTCGCCCTTGAGCAGCCCAGACAAAATCGGGCTGGGCTGACTAATCGCAAAGGTAAACGGTGGATTATGGAGGGGATAATACGTTCTGCCTGATAAGGCAAAGGCAACATCAATACGTTGCGTATTTGCAACGCATTAAAAGAACCAGAAACGACTCAGGCGATAGATTTAGCGCATACCGCGTTTTTCTTTGATCATTTCGTAGGCAGCCTGTATATCTTGCGCCTTATTCTTGGCCAGCTCTAACGCCTGCTTCGGCAAGCCTTTGGAAACCAATTTATCAGGGTGATTCTCACTCATGAGTTTACGATATGCTTTTTTAACCGCTTTATCATCATCTGACTCGCTAACACCCAAAATCTGGTAGGCATCATTTAATGACTGCTGAGTAGAATAAGTGGATTGACTGCCTTGTTGTCCGCGGCCACGCTGGGATGAGTGCGCCCCAGAACGTTGCCCTCCGCGTTGACGAAAACGTAGCTCCGCTTCGTAAACGGATAGCAAATACAGTAATTCACTTTGTTTAAAACCGAGATGAAGTGCTGCAGTCTCCAGTACTTTTTGCTCTGCTTTGTCCATACGGCCATCGACGTAGGCAGCTTGGATCAATATTTCGATAAAAACTTGCATAATATCGCGTCGGCCATGGCACGACTCTTTTAGCTCTACGAGAATTTCACGCAGGGCAAAGTCGGCTTCTTTGCCTTCACGAAATGCTTGTTGAGCCTCTTTTCGCGTATCACCTTCTAACCCCATTTGGTCCATCAAGGCGCTAGCCATTTTTATCTCTACATCGCTGACCTTGCCGTCAGCTTTAGCAATATGCCCCATAACCGAGAATAACGCGTGAAAGAATATCGCTTGCTTCTTAAAATCATCCTGACTGGTAAAAAAACCACTAAAACCACCCATTTGGTTGAAGTCTTGGCTATAACCTTTGTCGAACATATGCCCAACCACAAAGCCTAATATTGCTCCGGGGATACGTCCGAACATAAAACCAAAAATGGTGCCTAAAATCTTGCCGATCATTGTTTACCCTGTATTTAAATGAATATGATTGCGTTCTGTTACTTCAATAGCGCTAATTTAATTGTGCTAACCGTTGAGGGGTACCTATATCAATCCACGTACCTTCGTATAAAGCGCCGGTGACTCGCCCTTTCGCCATTGCATCGATTAACACTGGCGCCAAGCGCAAATTGCCTTGTGGTAAATGGTTAAACAATGCACTGCTGTATATTCCAATACCGCTAAAGGTGTATTTTGTCGCGTTAATACTCTCGGGGACCTGCTTAAGAATGTGTTGGTCTTGCAAATAAAAATCGCCGTTTATGTTGTGTGGGGGGTTAGGGACTAAAATCAAGTGGGCAAGCGACAATGTATTCCCCTGACAGGCAATTTTCAAAGGGTTACTAGCGAGCATATCAGCGAATGAAAAGTCAGTGAAAATATCACCATTTATAACTAAAAAATGACTCTCTTTGTGGTTTGGACATAGCAGAGGCAACGCATGAATAATGCCACCTGCGGTCTCTAATGCAGCTTCTTCCTCGGAATACAGAATATCTAAATTGTATTGACTGCCATCTCCTAAGCGCTGAATTAGCTGCTCGCCTAACCAAGCATGGTTTATCACCACACGTTCGATACCTGCAACCGCTAAGCGCTCTAAATGGTATTCAATTAATGCCTTACCTTTGACCTCTAATAAGGGTTTCGGGGTAATGTCTGTTAAAGGGCGCATTCGTTCCCCGCGCCCAGCCGCTAATATCATGGCGGTATTGATCTGTTTCATCGAAACTTACCTTTATTCAACACACACCAACCTTCTATCCTTTGCCACTAGCAAGGGATACAATCTTTGTTTTTTCTGAATGCTGGGCCGCTAATACATTGGGTAGAACGTCTTGCTCAATAAAATCAGAGAAGGCACTTAATTGTGGATACAACCTGCCTATATCAACTAAATACCCAAGCGTACGCGGAATATCACCCAAATAATCACTCTTACCGTCACGATGATGCAAGCGCGCAAAGATGCCGCTGGCTTTAATGTGACGCTGCATACCGGTTAAGTCAAACCAACGGGTGAACTGCGCAAGTGGATACTGTGTATAAAATTGCCCGTGGAATGCGTGCAACCAATCACTTACCCATTCATCAGGCCAACGACGATAACAATCTCGTAGCAAGGAAACTGCATCATAAGTAATTGGGCCGACCACAGCGTCTTGAAAATCGATGACACCAATTTCATTATTATCTAACATCATCAAATTACGTGAATGAAAATCACGATGTACACCTACTTTTGGTTGCTCGAAAAAACTGTCGGCAAGTACATTGAATGTATTCGTTAATAACGTCTGTTGCGTGGCAGTGATCGTTAGCTCCAAATGCACATTGAGCAACCACTGAGTAAAGATTTCAAACTCCGCACTGAAAAGTTTGTGGTCATAGACAGGTAAAGGTGCTTGAGATGTAGCCACACATTGCTGTACCTTTGGCAAAAGTGCCAGCGCTTGTGGATAAAGTTCATGGCAGCTTTTTTCGTTTAAGCGATGGGCCAATTGCACATCACCAAAATCGTTGAGGCAATAAAAGCCTAAATCGTGATCAGCGGCCAATATATCAGGCACCTTTAATCCATTGGCTGCAAGTAGCTCAGCGACTAACGCGAATTTATGGCTATCTTCAAATTTTGGTGGGGCATCAACCGCAATAATGGAATACCCTTCAAAGGTAAAGCGAAAATAACGCCTAAAGCTGGCATCACCGTATACCATGTGTAATTGTTGACACAAAAAAGGTGTGGAATGATTAATCCAATCCATCAATTGTGCTTGTCTTTGTGCCAATGGACTCACTTAGGACCTCGTGTTGGGGTAATATTTGACAGCGAAGAATGGCGAAATCTAGCTTTTTTTGCAAGTTTACTAGTAAATCTGTGCGAAACCCTTAAAATTGGAGCTTAACTCCCATGACTTTAACCTTTATCAGGCTGCCTTTTTACCCTACCGTATGAAAATTAAGCAACCTCTTTACGTGCTCTTTCTCTCAGTCTGCTCGCTTAGCGCTGTAGCTCAAGAAACATGCCCAGCACCCAAAAATACTTTCGTGGTAGAGAAACACCTGCCTAACGGACAAATTCAAGTTATATCTAATATGACCTCGATACAGCAAGATAATTTTGCAGAATTCGAGGGGAATGTAGAAATAATATCTCAAGACTCACAGATTATTGCCAACAAAGCGCGAATTAATCGCACTACTCAGCAATTGATTGCATCTGGGGATGTGACCTATCAAACTCCTCAATTGAGCGTAACCAGTCAAGAAGTTCTGCTGAATACGCAAAATAATCGCATGGAAATTGCTGACACCCAATACGAATTCACCACAATGAATGCCAGAGGTCAGGCCGAACTATTGGTGGTCGACCAAGTTCAGGGCATAGAGCTAAACGGGGTTACCTTTTCTACTTGCCCAAAGGGTGACGAGGATTGGTTAGTACATGCCGATAGCATTAAAGTAAAGCCTGATGAAACCCGAGGTGTGGCACGCAATGCATTTTTCTATGTGCAAGATATTCCTGTCTTTTATCTGCCGTATTATTCATTTCCGGTGACCGATGCCCGTGAAACTGGCTTGTTATTTCCTAAAATCAGCAGTAGCAGTAGTAATGGATTTGACTTTGAGCAACCCTATTATCTAAATCTTGACCCACAGTACGATGCCACTATTAGCCCTAGATATATGACTAATCGGGGCTTGCAGTTAAAAACAGAGTTTCGTTATTTGACTGAACAAAACAGTGGCCAAGTTGACGTTGAATACTTAGCGAATGATTCTGATAGTTCCACTGGTGAAGATCGTTACTTTTATCGTCTTGTTCACAAAGGTGCCTTATCAGAAGACTGGCAAGTCAACGTAGATTTCAATGGCATTAGCGATGACAACTATATATCTGACCTAGGATCCGATTATTACAGCTCAGCGGATACACATCTGTATCGCACCCTAGGGCTACATTATTACTCAGATGCATTGAATATGAGCCTGCAACTTAGGGATTTCGAAATATTAGGCGACCACGAAGACACCTATCGAGCGTTACCCGAGCTGAAGTTAGATTACCAAACCGACCTACCGGCAGGTTTTCAATTCGATATACATTCTGAATTAGCGAGATTTGATAACGCTAACGGCACTAGCCCCAAAGCAACTCGGGCGCACATAGCCCCTACCCTTAGTTTTCCTTATGAAAACAGTTGGGGTGAATTTTTAGCCGAAACGTCTATCATGCACACGGTTTATCGTCAGGAAGATATTGAGGGAACGGCATTAGCGCGTAATGCGTCACGTACCTTGGGTCAGGCTAAGTTGTATGGCGCGTTGATATTTGAACGGGACGCAAATTGGCTAGGTAACGATGTGACACAAACGCTAGAACCACGAGTTCAATATCTGTATACCAGCTTTGAAGACCAATCTGACATTGGTTTATATGATACTACTCGCTTATTTAATGACTTCGCAGGTTTATTCAGAGGCCAGGAGTTTACTGGGCTAGACCGCATAAGTGACAAGAATCAAGTGACCTTCGGGGTCACTACGCGAATAATAGATAAAGATAATAGGGAACAATTTAAACTTAGCTTAGGTCAGATTTTCTATCTTGAAGACAACAAAGTGACTGCAGCAAGTAAAGAAGACGACCGTTCTGCCTTAGCCGCAGAGTTAGATTGGCGTATTGGCAGTAAGTGGTCAGCCCACACTGAAGCACAAGTATCAACTCAAACTGACAAAATTGAGCGCAGCAGTGTTGGCCTTGAATATCGACTCGCACATGACAAAATGGTGCAAATTAGCCATCGTTATGTTCGCGATTTATCTGGTGAAAAAATCAGTCAGATGGGGTTAACGGCAAGTTGGCCAATAACACAGGATTGGTATTGGGTTGGGCGTTGGTACAGAGATATGGACCGTCACCGCACAATTGAAAGCTATACAGGATTGCAATATGAGTCTTGTTGTTGGGCACTGCGCATAGTCGCTCAGCGTCAGTTAACGAGTCGTTTTGATGATAATGGTTTGCAAAGCACTGATGAATTTGATTCAGGTATCGCTGTGCAATTCTTGTTTAAAGGAATTGGTGGCGATAGTTCAGGGCGCGATATGTTAGAAGATGGATTGTTCGGCTATCGACAGCCTTATCTGTTAGATTAGCCCCAAGTACAATAAAAATATAACCCAAACACCTAGGTGTAAATTTAAATTAATAAGTAACCATAAATATGAAATTAACTGTAGTCACCTTTGCCCTTTTGGCATTTATTTCGTTAAACACGTTCGCTAAGCAAACTCGCTTGGACAACGTCGCAGTCATTGTCGATCAAGGCGTGGTTCTTGAAAGTCAAATTGATGAATTAGTCAGTACCGTAAAACGTAACGCCTTAACCAACAATCAAACTCTGCCTTCAGACCGAGTGCTACGTACTCAAGCCATTGAGCGTTTGATTGTTGATAGCCTACAAAACCAAATGGCTGAACGTATGGGCATTCAAATTAGTGATCCTCAACTTGATCAAACTATTGATAACATTGCTAAAGAAGACGGCATGAGTGTTGACCAAATGCGTCAAAAGCTCGCATCTGAAGGCGTTAGTTATGAAGTTTATCGTGAGCAAGTGCGCAAAGAGCTCATATCGGGTGAGGTGCGCCGTGCCAATGTTCGTCGTCGTGTTTATATTACGCCGCAAGAAATTAGTAATTTAGTTAAGCTCATTGATGAACAAGGCGGTCAACAAGCTGAATACCATTTAGGCCATATCCTTATTGGATTCCCGCCCGACCCAACGGATGAAGACGTTAATAAATCCAAAGAAACAGCCACCAAGGTATTGGAGTTACTCAATAATGGTTCTGAATTTGGTAAAATAGCGACGGCTTCTTCATCTGGCTCCAAAGCCCTTGAAGGCGGTGATTTAGGATGGATGAACATCAACTCAATGCCAACTCTTTTTGCTGAAGCGGTTCAAGGTAAGAGCAAAGATGAGCTTATAGGTCCTATTCGCAGCGGCGCTGGTTTTCACGTATTAAAAATTCTAGATGTTCGTGGGATCGAAAAAGTTGAAGTCACAGAGCTTAACGCACGTCATATTCTGATTAAACCTTCGGTGATATTGAGTGACGAGAAAGCAGAAAAAATGCTCATAGAATTCAGAAAAGAAATTCTTGCTGGTGACGCAGACTTCGCAGAATTAGCCAAAGAACACTCTGCAGATCCTGGTTCAGCCTTGCGCGGCGGTGACTTAGGTTGGTCAGATCCTAACAAATATGTACCTGAATTTAGAGATACATTGCAGACACTGCAAGTAGACGAAATAAGTCAACCGGTGCGCTCTGTTCACGGCTGGCATTTAATGCAGCTTACGGGCAAACGCGTAAAAGACGCCACAGAAAACCTTAAAGAAGATAAAGCCTATCAGTTGTTGTTCCAACGTAAATTCGCTGAAGAAACCGAAGCTTGGTTAAAAGAAATGCGCGATAGTGCTTATGTTGAATTGCTTGATAAAAAAGATAATAGCTAATTCATGACCATTAAACTTGCGATTACACCGGGCGAACCTGCAGGGGTTGGCCCAGATTTGATTATATCCTTGGCTCAGCACCAATGGTCGGTCATGCTGGTGGTTTTTGCCAATGAAAAGCTTATGCGCACGCGGGCTGAAGCTTTGGGTTTGCCGCTTATATTGTTACCTTACGATTCATCCTGTCAGGATATTCAGCAAGCCGGAGCGCTCTACATAGTAGACATTCCTTTGCGCGCTGAGGTAAAGCCTGGGGAATTAAATCAAGATAACAGCCATTATGTATTAGACACCCTCTACCAAGCATGCCAAAAGAATTTAGACGGTGAGTTTGATGCATTGGTCACTGGACCAGTGCATAAAGGTATTATTAATCAAGCAGGGATCCCATTTAGTGGTCATACTGAGTTTTTTGCTGAACAATCAAATACCCCTGACGTGGTAATGATGCTAGCGACCACTGGCTTAAGAGTCACTTTGGTGACCACGCATATTCCTGTCACTGCGGTATCAGCCGCAATAACCGAATCGCGCCTAAACAAGGTTATCCGTATTATTGATCACGATTTAAAAACCAAATTTGGTATCGACCAACCGCACATTTTTGTATGTGGGTTAAATCCCCATGCAGGCGAAGACGGACATATTGGCCGAGAAGAAATAGACACTATTATTCCAGCGCTAAATTCGCTTCGACAAGAAGGCTTTACATTAACCGGCCCTTTACCTGCGGACACTATTTTTAACCCTAAGTATTTAGCACAAGCCGATACAGTACTCGCTATGTATCACGATCAAGGGTTACCCGTGTTAAAGTACAAAGGGTTCGGTCAAGCCGTGAACATCACGTTGGGATTACCTTTTATTCGCACTTCCGTTGACCACGGAACCGCGCTCGATTTAGCCGCATCAGGCAAAGCCGATGCTGGTAGTTTCGGCATCGCTATCAAGGAAGCCATTTCATTGGCAAAAAGTAAACAATGAGCAAACAACACTTAGGCCATACAGCCAGAAAACGCTTCGGACAGAACTTTCTTCACGATGCATACGTTATTGATCAAATTGTTTCAGCGATCAACCCGCAAGTTGGGCAAAATGTCGTTGAAATTGGCCCAGGATTAGGCGCATTAACCGAACCTGTTTGCGAAATTATTGACAAACTGACCGTGGTTGAATTGGATAGAGATTTGGCCCAGCGCCTTCGCACTCACCCTTTTATTGCCAACAAGCTTAATATCATTGAACAAGATGCACTGAAGTATGATTTTTCTGAATTATTCAGTGAAGACCAACCGTTACGTGTTTTTGGTAACTTGCCATATAATATTTCAACACCGTTAATGTTTCACTTATTTTCGTTTGCGCATAAAGTGCAAGACATGCATTTTATGTTGCAAAAAGAGGTGGTTAACAGACTAGCCGCTTCGCCTGGCAACAAAAGCTACGGTCGCCTTTCAGTTATGGCCCAATACCATTGCCATATCATGCCTGTTATTCATGTTCCACCTAGCGCCTTCAACCCACCGCCAAAGGTTGATTCAGCGGTCGTTCGTCTTATGCCCCATAAGGTAAAGCCGGTCAGCGTTATAAGTGAAGAATCTTTGAATAAGGTTTGTGCTCAAGCGTTTAATCAACGCCGTAAAACGATTCGTAACAGTTTGAAAGAGAGCCTAAGCGAAGCACAGCTCATATCTTTGGACATTAATCCTGACTTAAGAGCCGAGAACCTTTCGTTAGCACAGTTTGGCCAAATAGCGGATCTTGCCGTTAACCTTCAGGAGGAATAGATGACAACGTCTCTTAGCACTGGTCACGAGCTCAGCGATAAAATTAATATTACTGTTAACACGCAATACTTGGTAGACCATCCGGCCAATGATGTAGACAAATATGCCTTCGCCTACGAAATTAACATTGCCAATAACAGCGATGAAAACGTGCAATTAATTAATCGTTATTGGCTGATAATTGACGGCAATGGCAAACAAACAGAAGTCGAAGGCGCTGGCGTAGTCGGCGAGCAACCACATATTGAAAACGGCAGCAGCTTTCAATACAGTAGCGGCGCAGTGCTAGATACACCTGTCGGCTCCATGCAAGGCTACTATGAAATGCAAGATAAAGACGGCGCGACATTTCGTGTACCTATCGATATCTTCCGTCTTGCGGTTCCCCATCTTATCAACTAAATCTTAGGTTTATTATGGCTGATTATATTGTTGGCGATATTCAAGGCTGCCTAAGTGGTTTAAAAGCCTTGTTAAGCAAAGTTGATTTCAACACCCATACCGACACGTTATACGCAGTAGGTGATCTAATAGGCCGCGGGCCTGAAGCACTCGATACCCTCGCTTATCTCAACTCCTTGGGCGATAATTTTAAAACAGTCTTGGGAAATCATGACCTGAATTTGCTCGCAATACATTGCGGGGCTAGACGTGCAAAAAAAGCCGATAAACTCGATGGGGTTATTTCCTCGCCTGATTTCGCTAAATATTGTGATTGGTTACGACAAAAACCTCTGGCGATGCTGGTCGGGTCAGATATTTTGCTCACTCACGCTGGTTTATATCCCGCTTGGAGTTTTGATAAAGCACTGGCCCTAAGTGCTGAAATAAGCGACGTGCTGCAATCACAACAATGGCAACTTATCGTAAATAGTATGTACGGCGATAACCCAAACAGCTGGAACGAAGAGCTAAGTGGCGATGACAGAAAGCGTTTTATCATTAACGCATTTACCAGAATGCGTTTTTTAGAAAAAGACGCACGACTAGAATTTAACTGTAAAACCAAGCCCAGTGAAGCACCAAAATCCCTGTTGCCGTGGTTTAGCATGCAAAACCCCAATATTACTTCTACACAAAAAGTAGTGTTTGGTCATTGGGCTGCGTTAAATGGTGAGACAAATAACGAACAATTTCTTGCTTTGGATACGGGTTTTGTTTGGGGTGGCTGTATGACATTACTCTGCACAAAGACCATGAAACGGCTGCAAAATTAGGCTGTTTGGCAAGCTCATTGGCTTAGCTTTTACCTTTCGACAACTTTGATCGCATTGGCGAATTCCATTTTGCTTTCTCGCTTGCCGCATCCCATGATTTAACAAAACGCTGCCAATATGCTATTGCAGTCATCAACCCTAGAAATATATTTACCATAACCGCATAATGTTCGTTAATGTTACGTGAATAAATGTCGATACAACAAAACAAGATGGTATCGTTTTTAATAAGTAACCAGCGAATAACATAATTTATCCCGATAGGATAGCCACCAATAGTATGCAAAACTAATGCATAGCTTTTTAAATAGCTGAAAACAACATAATCGACTAACCATAATAATAATCAATACGCTTATTTGGAGATCATAAATGAAAATGACTGTAGCTACGCGCGTAGTGGGTGGCTTTGCCGTTATAACTTCGCTGCTTATCGTCATGGGAATATTTTCACTCACCACCTTGAGTAATATTGACGAAGCAACCGAAGAAGTTAGCAATCTCGCCTTTCCCACAGTCAGTGGCAGTAGCCAGCTTAAAGTGTCATTTTTGAACATGGGACGTCTTACCGCAGAAGCCTATTATGGCAATGAATTAAAAGCACTCGATGAAAAAAATACAGCGTTTAACAGTAGTCAAAGTATCTTTGAAAGTGAGTTCAACACACTCAAACGCGTCGTCAGCCAAGAGCCTGATTTAAACGCTTCTTTAGCTGAAGTCGATACCATTTATGAAGATTACAAAATAAACGTAATGAAATTATTTGATAGCCGCCAAGCTGATCTGAGCATGCGCAGCGCGCTAAATAGACAGCTGGGGGATATTGAAGACAACGCAGACGATACATCCTCACTTATTCTTGATTTTGCAGACCTCGACGAAGTTCAAGATAGTCCGCAGCTGAAAAAAGCAGCTGAATTAACAAATCGCCTTGAAACCAATCTGATGTCTCTATTAACGGTAGGCGGGGAATATGCTAAAACCCAAAACCTCGTCAGAGCCGACACCCTAGGTAACGAAGTTAAACTCGTGGTCAACCAGATACGTGAAACCTTGGATGAGATCCAAAAAGCAGCTGGGGGCAATGATCCAGAAGGTTCCCTTTCTGAAATATATCAAATGACCGGGTCAGTATTAGATTTGATCAGCTCTTCAACGGGCTTATTGCAAAATCAAATAAAGAAAATTAACAAACAAAATGAAGCCACTGATGCTTATAGAGCTTCCGATGCCAACATAGAACTCGCGATTCAAAAACTAAATACCCTATCTACTTTAGCCGATCATAAGGCCTCTGTGGCCAAAGAGTTGGTTAAAGAATCAATCGATTCAGGTAATATGAAAACCATCTTTATTGCCCTAATATCAGTTTTAATCGCCAGTTTTATTGCTTACCGTAGTATTCGCGCCATTATTCGGCCCCTCAACAGGGTTAATGAGATGCTTAATATTGTATCCTCGGGCGATCTCACTCGCCGTTTAGATGACTCTTCAGATGATGAATTTGGCACCTTAGCAAAAAACTGCAATAACTTAGTTGATAGTCTAAAAACACTAATTTCAGGTATTGGATCACGCTCTGCTCAGTTAGCGGCGGCGTCTGAAGAAACGTCAGCGGTTACCATGCAAACCACCACATCTATTCAAGAGCAGAAATCACAAATTGCGCAAGTCGCAGCCGCGACAACTGAAATGCACAGTACGTCCTTGGTGGTTAGTCAAAGCGCAGAAGACACCCTGCGTCAAATTCAACATGCTGACGAAGAAGCCGAAAAAGTAAAAGCTATCTCTGAAGAAAATATTCGTACTATCGAAGTGCTCGCCAGAGATGTCGATGAAGCGGCTCAGGTTATCAATAAACTACATCAGGATAGTGCAAGTATTGGGGGAATTTTAGATGTTATCCGCGGAGTAGCGGATCAAACGAATTTGTTAGCGCTAAACGCTGCGATTGAGGCGGCCCGTGCTGGAGAGCACGGACGAGGCTTCGCAGTAGTAGCCGATGAAGTCCGTACATTAGCTAGCCGTACTCAGCAATCCACCCAAGAAATTAACTCCATGATTGAAGTACTACAAGCTGGGGCAGAAAAAGCCGTTGCGGTTATGAACCAAGGTAAAGAGCAAACCTCTGTATGTGTAGAAAAAACTGAGCAATCTACCCAAGCGTTACAGCTAATTTCAGATGCGGTTCATAAAGCCTACGACGTAAGTTCGCAAATTGCCCAAGCGGCCAAAGAGCAAAACGTAGTTTCACAAGAAATTAGCGAAAAGCTAGAAAACATAGTAAACATTGCCGAGGAAACCTCAGTAGGCGCTCATCAGACGTCGGCATCAAGCCATGAGGTAGCGAAGTTAGCTGAAGAGCTTCAACACTCAGTACAGCAGTTCAAGGTCTAATTAACGCCAATAATGCCCCTATCTAATGCATAAAAAAACCGCTTCCCTTTGCAGGTAGCGGGTTTTTTATGTTAGCTTATAAAATAACTGACCGTTAAATCAGTCTTTTATCACTACGCTTCAAACAAGTTTCTGTGTAGGGCTTTCACCACATCGGTACTGTCTTTCTCGCTCACTAACATCGACATATTGTGAACGTTTGCGCCAAAACAAATCATGCGCAAGTTGAAGTCAGAAACAGCAGCAAAAATACGGCTAGATACACCAGCAGCACTATGCATGTTGTTACCCACTACCGTAACTAAATCGAAATGCTCTTCAAGCTGCACGTCACAAATTTGGCTTAGTTCTTCAATCGTTTCTCGATTAAGACGTTGCAGCACAGAATTCGGTGGGTTGTCTAAGGTAAACGACACACAGATTTCAGATGTGGTCACCAAATCAACGCTCAAATTATGCTTAGCAATAATCGTAAATACATTCTGCAAGAAGCCTTGGGCGTACATCATTTTAGGTGTTTTCACGGTCACCATTACTTGGTCTTTGCGACGCGTAATCGCTCGATAAGACGGTTCATGCACACAGTCACGTACAATCCACGTGCCGCCTTTCTCTGGTTCTTTACTTGAACCGACAAACACTTTAATGTTTTGACGAAGGGCGGGCTCCATAGTCGCAGGATGCAGCACTTTGGCACCAAAAGTCGCCATTTCAGCCGCTTCTTCAAAGCTAAGCTCGGGTAACGGACGGGCAGCATCGGTAATGCGCGGATCCGTTGTATAAACCCCAATCACATCAGTCCAAATCTCACAGCTCTGGGCACCTAAAGCTTCAGCTAATAAAGCGGCGGTAAAATCAGAGCCACCACGGCCCAAAGTAGTAGTATTACCCGCTTCATCAGAACCGATGAAGCCTTGCGTAACCAATACTGTATTCGCAATCTCCGGCGCCATTAACTGAGTTGCGCGTTGTTTAATACCATCAAGTTGTGGCGCCGCCTGACCAAATTCGCTATCGGTCAGTAGCACTTTACGTACATCGAAATTATCCGCAGGTACACCATTTTGCGACAACACTTCACTAAACAGTAAAGACGCCATACGCTCTCCATGAGATAACAAGGCGTCTTTTAAGTCTGGGCGATGTAACATTTCTTCATGAAAAGCCAGTTGTCTCAATGACTCAAGTAACTCCATCAGCTTATCAGCCACTAATGTCGGGGCACCCAAGTCATGTAATATGGCAAACTCAATCGCTTGAATTTGTTCAATGTAAGCAGTGATTTCGTCTTTTGTTAGCGCCTTGTGGGCTAACTCAACCAAAATATTAGTTACGCCAGCAGATGCACTGACCACCACCACTTTTGTGTTCTGATTAGCTTTAACAACTTTGGCGCAATTAAGCATCGTTGCGTGAGTTGCGACACTGGTGCCACCAAATTTTGCTACGTTTATCGAAGAGTCACTCAATGTTTTTCCTAATTAAAATTTGAACAAAAAAGATGCCATAAATTACCAGCTTTTTTGCTCATATAAAGCATATTTTATGAGTTTATGTGCACTTTTTGGAATAGGCTATACGTTAGCGCGCCAGCTTAAGCCGCTTTAATGTTCAAAATGGTAATCAACGTATGTTAATTCACCTTAAACTACGACGCACCAGTAATAAAAAATAAAAATAAAGGACCCACGCTATGCTCATCAACCGTTTATATCGACTCATATTAGCCGCAGGGCTATTTAGCACAATAATGGCAGCCAATAGTCTTGCTGAACAACCTAGCCGAGCCTCGTCACCATCATTACATGAACTTACCTTAGCACAAACCCAAACGCTGCTGCGGACGCAGCAAATTAGTCTGGCTCAGTTGAGTGAATATTATTTACAGCGAATACAAAAATTTGATGAAAATGGCGCGCAGCTCAATTCCGTCGCAACACTAAGCAATCAGCTTGAGCAGCAAGTAAGTGATTTAGATCAAAAACTAAAAAGTGGCCAGCCACTTGGCTTATTATTCGGTGCAATCGTGTTACTAAAAGATAATATTGACGCGAAAGGTATGCCAAATACCGCCGGCTCGTGGCTTATGCGCAGTCATGTTCCCGCAGACGACGCCTATTTGGTGAAACAGCTCAAAGCACAAGATGCAATTATTTTGGGTAAAACCAACTTGTCTGAATGGGCAAACTTTCGTTCTAATATGTCCTCTAGTGGTTGGAGCAGCCTGCATGGACAAACTTTGAACCCCCACGACCCAACTCGCACTCCTTGTGGGTCAAGTTCTGGATCAGGCGTCGCCGTTGCGGCAGACTTCACCTTACTTGCCGTAGGCACAGAAACCGATGGCTCAGTTACTTGCCCTGCTGCAGTCAACGGCATAGTCGGCATCAAACCAACATTAGGCTTAGTAAGTCGCAGCGGTATCATTCCCGTCGCCCACTCACAAGATACCGCTGGCTCCATGGCTCGTACAGTAGCGGACGCAACCATGATGTTAGAAGCCATGATGGGCGTAGACACAAAAGATCCCATCACTTTTGAGCCAATAGCATTAGCAACTCATCTAAAAAAAGATGGCCTCAAAGGTAAACGCATCGGTATCGTGCGTAATCTGATGGGCTATCATCCGCAACTTGATAAGGTTTTCGATGCCCAACTTGCCACACTAAGAGAGGCTGGAGCGATAATCGTAGAAAACGCCAACATCGAAAATAAAGGTAGTTGGAACGATGATGAATTCACCGTATTGCTGACAGAATTTAAGGCAGATTTAAATCTTTACCTATCGCAAAGCAAAGCCCCTATTACTAGTTTACAAGATGCGATTGAAAAAAATATTGTCGATCAAGAACGTACTATGCCTATTTTTGGTCAGGAAACATTTTTGCGTGCTCAGCAGTCACCTTCAATGACAGACCACGCTTACATTGACGCACTGGCTCGCGCTAAACGTAAAGCAGGCAAAGAAGGTATTGACGCTACATTAGCTAAATATGAAGTTGATTTACTGATTGCCCCAACAACCGCACCAGCATGGAAAATAGATCATATCGATGGCGACCATTTTCTAGGCTCCGCAATCGGTGCGGCGGCTGTCGCAGGTTACCCGCATATTACAGTACCGATGGGAGATGTAAGTGGAATGCCGGTAAATATTAGCTTCTTCGGTGCGGCAAAATCTGAAGGAATATTAATAGAGGCCGCGTACAGTTTCGAGCAAATAACACAGGCGCGTATCACGCCGCGATTAAACTAGCCCACTGGCACACGGTATCAATAAAAGGGATCAATAAATGGATCAAGGCGTATAAGGTTACTGCGCCTTAATAACCATTTTGTCTCCGACATTTATACCGTGTTTGGCATACCAGCCTTGATTCATCTCAAGGGCATAAAGTACGGCTTGTGATGCGCCCACTGACGTTAAATCCTGTGGCTGCATGGGCTTAATATCGGTGATCACGCCGTCACTACGAATAAACGCCACGTCTAACGCTAGAAAGGTATTTTGCATCCACATGCTGGCTTTCTTCGAACCAGAAAACTTAAACAACATTCCACATTGTTCACACATTGACTTACGATACATCAGCCCCATTGCCCGTTGCTCGAACGTATAGGCGTATTCAACCTCCAACGGTATATCACCCACTGTAATCTGGATTAAAGGTAATGACTGATACTGCCCATCATCTACTGAACTTGCAGCCTGAAATGTAGCTAAGCCAAAACACCCGGCTAATAAAACCGGGACAAATAAACGTAAAAATTTTAACGACATAAGTATTCCATTCGCTTGAGTACAGCACGATGATAGTTGCTAACAAAAATTATTTAGCATTTTACGTGCCAGTGCAGTCTGCACAGTTAATTATTAGAGTGATAAAACCCAACTAAAAACAATGGGTTAGTTTATTCACCATGGGCTAAGTTTACTGTACCCCAGAGCATAAGTGAACAACCCAATTTGAGTACTTTGGTTAAAAATGGAAATTCAGACACAAAAAAGCCGAACAAGGCTTTCACCTGTCCGGCTTCTAATGCTTTAATCTGATTTAATTAAATAAACCAGTGATTAAGCGATATTTAATGCAGGGATGATATTTTCTTTAGCTGCTTCGGCTGCTTTAGTAAATTCATCAATGCGATCGAAGTTCAAGTAGCGGAACACATCGCCAGACATAGATTCAATCTTGTTAGCATATTCCATATACTCAGCAGTGGTCGGAATGCGTCCAACAATTGCGCCAACGGCCGCAAGCTCAGCAGAACACAAATACACGTCAGCGCCATCACCTAACCGGTTAGGGAAGTTACGTGTAGAGGTAGAGAGTACTGTAGAGTTAGCTAATACACGTGCTTGGTTACCCATACACAATGAACAACCAGGCATTTCGGTACGCACACCCACACGACCGTAGATGTTGTAATAGCCTTCTTCCATCAACACAGCTCGGTCCATCTTAGTTGGTGGAGAGATCCACAAACGAGTTGGCAATGTTTTGTTGAATTGCTCAAGTAGTTTACCTGCAGCACGGAAGTGGCCGATGTTGGTCATACATGAACCGATGAATACCTCATCAATTTTAACGCCAGCAACGTCAGACAAAGTTTTGGCATCATCTGGATCGTTCGGGCAACAAAGAATCGGTTCGTTGATTTCAGCGAGATCAATTTCGATGGTTTCAACGTACTCAGCGTCCTTATCTGCTTCCATTAATTCTGGGTTAGCAATCCACTCTTCCATTTTGCGAGCACGACGCTCAAGAGTACGTGGGTCGCCGTAACCTTCGTTGATCATCCAACGTAACATCGTGATGTTAGAGGTTAAGTACTCAGCGATAGATTCTTTAGAAAGCTTGATAGTACAACCTGCAGCTGAACGCTCTGCAGATGCATCAGATAACTCAAATGCTTGTTCAACAGTTAATTCGTTAAGGCCTTCAATTTCAAGAATACGACCAGAGAAAGCATTGATTTTGCCTTTCTTAGCTACGGTCAAAAGACCTTGCTTGATACCGTACAATGGGATGGCATGAACCAAATCACGTAAGGTAATACCCGGTTTCATTTTGCCTTTAAAGCGCACTAATACTGATTCAGGCATATCAAGAGGCATAACACCCGTCGCAGCTGCGAATGCAACCAAGCCAGACCCGGCAGGGAATGAAATACCCATAGGGAAACGTGTATGCGAGTCACCACCTGTACCAACAGTATCAGGCAACAACATACGGTTTAACCACGAGTGGATAATACCGTCACCAGGGCGAAGTGAAACACCACCACGGTTCATAATGAAATCAGGCAAAGTATGCTGAGTATCGATATCAACTGGCTTAGGATAAGCAGCAGTGTGACAGAAAGACTGCATAGTCAAATCAGCTGAGAAACCTAAACAGGCTAAATCTTTGAGTTCATCACGGGTCATAGGACCAGTAGTATCTTGTGAACCAACAGTCGTCATTTTAGGTTCGCAGTAAGTGCCAGGACGGATCCCATCAACACCACACGCTTTACCAACCATTTTCTGGGCAAGCGTATAACCTTTACCTGTATCTACAGGTTGGTCAGGCTTACGGAACAAGTCAGATGCACCTAATTTCAACGATTCGCGCGCTTTGTCTGTTAAGCCACGACCGATAATTAAGTTAATACGGCCACCAGCACGAACTTCGTCTAATAATACCTCAGACTTATATTCGTATTTCGCAAGTTCTTCGCCAGTTTCAGCATTAGTGATACGACCTTCAAGTGGAAAGATATCGATCACGTCGCCCATATTCATCTTGTCTACGTTAGCTTCAAATACTAACGCACCCGCATCTTCCATGGTGTTGAAGAAGATTGGCGCTACGTTGTTACCAATACAAACACCACCGCCACGTTTGTTTGGTACGCCGGGTAAATCTTCACCGAAGAACCAAAGCACAGAGTTAGTCGCTGATTTACGTGAAGAGCCCGTTCCAACTACATCACCAACAAACGCCACTGGATGGCCTTTGGCTTTAATTTCTTCGATTTGTTTCAGAGGACCTACTTCGCCATGTACTTCAGGCGTTAAGCCATCACGTGTCATCTTATAAGCAGCACGAGCATGCAAAGGAATATCAGGACGTGACCATGCATCTGGAGCAGGCGACAAATCATCGGTGTTTGTTTCGCCAGTCACTTTAAATACTGAATAAGTGATTTTCTCTGGCATATCGGGACGAGAAGTAAACCACTCAGCATCGGCCCAAGACTGTAAAACGTCTTTAGCGTACTCGTTACCCGCCTGAGCTTTTTCTTCAACGTCGTGGAATGCATCAAACATAAGCAAAGTATGCTTAAGCTCTTCAGCAGCCAATTCAGCTAAATCATTGTTATCTAGGGCTTCAACCAAAGTGACGATATTATAACCGCCATGCATGTTACCCAATAACTGAATAGCCGCATCTTTACTGATAAGCGGAGAAGTCGCTTCGCCATTAACGATAGCGCTTAAAAAGCCTGCTTTTACATATGCAGCTTCATCTACGCCCGGTGGAACTCGCTCTGATAACAACTCAAGTAAAAAGTCACCTTCGCCCGCAGGCGGCGCTTTAAGTAACTCAACCAAACCAGCAACTTGCTCGGCATTTAACGGTTTAGGTGGGATACCTTCGGCAGAACGTTCTTCAACATGTTTACGATATGCTTCTAACACAATTAGGACCTCTTGATTGACTCAAAGAACACCGGACGTTCTTGAGTATGTAAATAAAACCGGACAAGTATAAGGCTTAACGCTACAAAATAAAAATAACCTGTTTATTTACAGCCTTATACCGGCTATTCCCTATAAAAATAGGGGTTAATAGGATGTTAAGTACAGCGAAAAAGCGTTTTAATACAGCCAAAATGCGATTAAATTGCATTTTTACTAACCTAGCATATTTTCAAAAGCACTAAAGACTTAAAAATGTCCCCTTGATTTGAATCTACTCCTTATTTGTGTCAGCTAAATAAAATTTAACACTCGAATAAGGTTAATAAATGTACCTGAATAATTAATAACAATTTACCCCACTAACGACAAACTGTTATACATGAAATGTCATTTTATCAGGGAGATAGCATGAAAATTTTCAAATTCAGTATTTTGCTTGCGGTTGCTTCTGGAGCCTATTTACTGATGTGGCCAGTTCCCGTGGAACCAAAAGCCTGGCAAGCTCCAAAAGCACAGGGTTATACAGGCCCTTATGCCCAGAATAAAAAATTAGCCAATTTGGACACCTTATCATTACATGGGCAACAAGGTCCTGAAGACTTTGCTTTGGCCAGCGACGGAACTATCGCTACAGCCACTCACTCAGGAAATATCTTGCTGTTAAAGCCCGGTGCTGAACGATTCGAACCTTGGCTCAACACAGGCGGACGTCCATTGGGAATAGAATTCGACACACAAGGTAACTTGCTGGTTGCAGATGCAGAAAAAGGTCTATTGGCTATTGATTCCCAGAGCGAAATAACCGTACTAAGCAATGAGGTAAATGGCAGTAAAATAGTTTATGCAGATGATGTGGACGTGGCGCAAAATGGCATGATTTACTTTACAGACGCCACCACTAAATTTTCAACCCAAGAATTTGGTGGAACATTAGCCGCAAGCTTATTGGAAGTGTTAGAGCACGCAGGCAATGGGCGGTTATTAGCTTACGATCCAAAAAGTAAGGCAACAACAGTATTACTCGACGGATTAGTCTTCGCCAATGGCGTAGCAGTTAGTCATGATCAACAATCAGTTTTGGTCAATGAAACCGGTAGTTACCGAGTACTGCGGTATTGGTTAAGTGGCCCAAAAGCCACGCAGATAGATATTTTGATCGATAACTTACCAGGTTTTCCCGACAATATTGCCCAGTCTCCTACCGGTGGTTATTGGCTCGGGTTTGCGTCTCCTCGTTCAAAAAGCTTAGATGCGTTAGCTGATTCGCCCTTCCTACGAAAAGTTATGCAGCGCTTACCTGCGTTTATGCGTCCAGGAACCAAAGACTATGGCCATGTCATTAAAATCGATGAAAACGGTCAAGTCATTATGGATTTACAAGACGCAAGCGGCGCATACCCGTTCACCACTGGTGTACTTGAAACGAATGATGCCTTGTATATTAGTAGTTTAACCGCTGATAACGTAGGCCGAAAGAAACTAACGTTACAGTAAGCCTTAGCCCAGCTTAAGACGTAATTGATGGATCACCATAAGTCACCCGTTCAATACTTTCCGCTCTTGTTTTTTTGTAGATACGTTGGATTTTCCCCCAAGCGACATTTACCATCAATACTTTCTTTATTCTTTGCCCTGCATCATCAACCTCAACCTGTAAAAATTTCTTAGCTCTATAAAAACGCCCCATATTTTCACCTCTAATAGGGGACTTATTTTCATTTTCATCACTCCTCTGCCCTTTATTTTCGTCGTTTGGCGAACATTTTAAGCCAAAGAAGCATATCTGGCACGTCCCTAGCTACAGCCTAGAAGTAATGAATAGCAAATAACGCTTATAGAGCGCTTCTGGCAAACAATTTTTTCGCTTAAAAATAAAGGAGATATCATGAGTAATTCCCTAGAAAATAAACGGGTAGCCATTTTAGCCACCAACGGATTTGAGCAAAGTGAGCTGTTTTATCCGCTGAACGCTTTAAAAAAGGCTAACATTCATGTCGACATCATCTCGTTAGAGAAAGGCTCAATTAAAGGCTGGGACGAAGACAATTGGGGAGATTCCATTAAGGTCGACCTAACCTTACAAGAAGCTAAAAGTGAAGATTACGATGCCTTGGTACTACCCGGTGGTTTGTTCAATCCGGATACGCTTCGCACCAGTAATGCAGCCATTGCCTTTATTAAAGACTTCTTTAGTGACGAGAAACAAAGACCGGTCGCAGCGGTATGCCACGGACCTTGGTTATTGATAGAAGCGGGAATAGTAAAGGGCCGTAACTTAACATCTTATCCAAGTATTCAAACCGATTTGAAAAATGCTGGAGCCAATTGGCAAGATGCGCAAGTCTTGGTTGATGGGCAAATAATTACCAGCCGAAATCCAGATGATTTACCAGCGTTCAGCGAGCAAATCATCAAAGCGTTAAGCCAATAGACCGCCATTAGCTCAATTCCCACGACGATAACAGACGCAAATATGTGGCTGTTGTCGTCTTGCTCACTTCAATGTATTCATAATCGTTCCCGCAACGCTCTTTTATTTCCATATGGATTGCAAAGCATCTTCTAACAGTAAACCGCCCATTTACCCTATTAGATGTCGAAATTTCTTACATCTGCGTTGACAAAGAATTAAGTCATAGATTTAAGTAACTGAAATGATGTCGTATTTTGGGATTGGCCTAATAAGTGCTGGTCCTCAGTATATGCTGAATGCTGAATATTGCATAGCATACAAAATTCCCATTTTGGGCATTTTAACTTAACTCAATTTATTACGTCTTGATGCCATAAAAACCAAGTAGTTGCTGTCCGAATTGAGATTACCGGAGACTTAACACTATGTTCAAATATGCCAGCGCAGCTCGATTTTTACAGTTAGTCACGCTCATGACAGTGATGGTTATTGCTCCTGCAAAAGCCAGTTTAATTTCTTTTTCCGCCACGATTGATGGGCTTCAGGCCAATGCAGGAAACGGTACCGGCAGCTTAGCAACTGGCACAGCGACTATGTGGCTAGACGATATGACAAATGATTTCTCTTGGACGGTCAGTTGGGTTGATTTAGTTGATGTGACCGCAGCACACTTTCATGGTCCGGCAACCCCCATGCAAAATGCAGGGGTTCAATTAGCTATCGATAGCACCATAAACCCATCCATGGGCAATGCGCTGTTATCGAGTCAGCAAGCAACAGACCTACTGGCTGGAATGTGGTATGTAAATATACACACACCGACCTTTGGCGGAGGCGAAATACGTGGCCAAGTGCTACGGGAGGTTCCAACGCCAAGCATGTTTTCATTATTAATGTTGCCATTGGCAGCGCTAGTATATTTGCGACGCCGTCGTCAATAAGTCAACCATTGTCTATCACGTTACCAAAAGCCACACTTATTTAGTGCGGCTTTTTTGCATTAGACTTAGATTTTTTGCGGCTAGCGGCGTCAGTAGCAGCCACTTTATTATGGGGTTGATTGTCACTAAAACGGGTCAGTCCTTGTTGCGCTTTTTTAGCGTTAGGCGATTGAACTCCCTTGCCTTTGGCGTAGGCTTTATTTGCTGAGCGTTTAGCATGTTCTTTATGATCTCGGCCTTTAAGCTCATTGCGTCCCTCTGCTGGCACGAGGCACTTCGCCCCGCTACCAATTAGATATCCCTTGCCCATTTCGTTTAATGTCTTACGTAATAATGGCCAATTGACCGGATCATGATAACGCAAGAATGCACGATGCAAACGGCGATGAATTTCACCTTTGGGGATCGATACCTCTTCACTCTTATGAGTCACTTTATGGATCGGATTTTTGCCCGTATGATACATAGTGGTGGCATTTGCCATCGGTGACGGATAGAAGTTTTGCACCTGATCTAATTTGAAGTTGCGCTCTTTTAACCATAGCGCAAGATTCAACATATCTTCATCTTCTGTGCCTGGATGGGCAGAGATAAAATACGGGATTAGGTACTGATCTTTACCTGCTTCTTTGGTGTATTTGTCGAACATTTCTTTAAAGCGGTCATAGGTACCCATGCCCGGCTTCATCATTTTATCCAGTGGTGCTTTTTCAGTGTGCTCAGGGGCAATTTTAAGATAACCACCGACATGATGAGTGACGAGTTCACGTACGTAATTCGGATCTTCAATGGCTAAATCGTAACGCACGCCTGATGCAATCAGAACCTTCTTCACTCCTTCGACCTTTCGGGCTTTACGATAGAGTTCTACAGTAGGCGTTTGGTCCGTATCTAGATGCCCACAAATTTCTGGCCACACACAGGATAAACGACGGCACGCCTGTTCAGCCTTAGGACTTTTACAGCGTAACTTATACATATTCGCTGTAGGCCCACCCAAGTCTGAAATAACGCCGGTAAAACCAGGGACTTTGTCGCGAATCTGTTCTATTTCTCGAATAATCGATTCTTCAGAACGGCTTTGTATTACCCGTCCCTCATGCTCAGTGATCGAGCAAAAAGTACAACCACCGAAACAGCCACGCATGATATTCACCGACGTTTTTATCATGTCGTAAGCCGGTATTTTAGCTTTGCCGTAACTAGGGTGCGGTATCCGTGCATAAGGTAAATCGAACACGGCATCCATTTCTTCGGTTTCAAGTGGATAAGCAGGCGGATTAATCCAAATAATTCTATCGCCATGTCGCTGCGCTAAGGCTCGCGCACAACCTGGGTTTGTTTCTTTGTGCAAGATACGAGAAGTATGTGCGTAATGGGTTTTTTCAGCACGCACCACATCGTAGGGCGGCAATAACACATAGGTTTTATCCCAAGGTTTACGTCTTTGCGTTTTCGAGGTAAAAGGCTGCACTACGATAGGCTGAGCTTTTTGCTCTGCGATAGCAGCTTGCTTTTCGGCTTCAGAAGATACTGCGCATTTGTCTTCAATCATTTCATAGGGACTAATGACTGGATCGATTTTTCCTATACTGTCTAAATGCGTTGAATCAACACCTTGCCAACCGGGTAGTGGCTCTTTACGAATAACGGCGGTGCCGCGAATATCTTGCATTTGTTCTATGGTTTCACCCGCAGCAAAGCGATGTGCCATTTCAAGCAATGGTCGTTCAGCGTTGCCAAACATAAGCATATCGGCTTTGGAATCAAACAATACCGAGCGACGCACTTTATCTGACCAATAATCGTAATGGGCGATGCGGCGTAAGCTCGCCTCAATACCACCGATAACGACGGGTTTTTTGTAGGCTTCTTTACAGCGCTGGGTATAAACCGTTACCGCGCGATCAGGGCGTTTCCCCCCTTCATTGTTAGCAGTATAGGCGTCGTCATGGCGCAACTTGCGCTCGGCAGTGTAACGATTAATCATTGAATCCATGTTGCCTGCGGTTACACCAAAAAATAAGTTAGGCTCACCGAGTTGCATAAAGTCATTCTTATTGGTCCAATCTGGCTGGGAAATAATACCCACGCGAAATCCTTGAGACTCAAGCACACGACCAATCACCGCCATACCGAAACTAGGGTGATCAACATATGCATCCCCCGTCACAATAATAATATCGCAGCTATCCCAACCTAAGATGTCCATTTCTTTGCGTGACATGGGTAAAAATGGCGCAGGGCCAAAACACTCAGCCCAGTACTTGGGGTAAGAAAAGAGGCCGCGTTCGGCTTTCATACGCCCTACAGGTTGGCGTTTAACAGGCGATTTGGCGACAGGTTGACTCAGGTTGGACATACAACTCCACAAAAAAATAAAAACATGCTTAAAATTTGACCGCAGGAGTATATACCTAAAGTGCTTTTTAGCCCAGTAAAGTCGTTCGAAAAAGGCAATTAAACACGCGGCTACATTGAGGATGCATGCCCATCAAAATCGATGGGCATTGCTGATAATACTGAACAAAACTAAGAGTTAGTCGGCCTAGGCTGGCTCATTAACACATCGAACACATTACGGGCAGGATACCCGTCTGCAATCATGTCTTGGGAAAGTTGAAATTGACGAATGCCGCTGCGAGTGCCGGGACCTAAAATACCGTCAGCCTTACCCACATCAAAACCTAGCTCGTTCAATTTATCTTGTAGCTGACGCATTTCATCTACCGTGTAGCTAGGCAATTTCGGTAGGGGTTTTGATAGCGTACCTAACCCAACAATGCGATCGGCAAGATGCCCAACGGCAATGCCATAGTATTCAGAGTTATTCCAACGCAAGATCACATTAAAGTTTTTATAAGCTAAAAATGCAGGCCCATCATGACCCGCAGGTATTAACAGCGCACCTTTCATATCGCCAGTGCCAATAGCCTTACCATCGGTACGTGTCACCCCCGCCGTATTCCAAATTGATAAAGGCTTCGGATCATTTTTACCGGCAAGCAGATAATTGAACGACGCAGGTAAGCTAACTTCTCGCCCCCATTTATACCCAGTTTGCCAACCTAAATTTTTCAGGAAGTTTGCTGCCGATGCGAGGGCGTCTTTTTCACTTTCCCATAGATTTATCTGACCATCTTTGTCACCGTCTACCGCATATTTCATGTAAGCAGATGGCATAAATTGAGTATGCCCCATTGCCCCAGCCCATGATCCGACCATTTGCTTGTCATCTAATTTTTCACGGTCAATAAGTAGCAAAGCTTGCATAAGCTCGCTGGAGAAATAGCGACTACGGCGGTTATCGCAAGCCAATGTCACCAATGAATCAATCACTGGACTTTTGCCTTTGTAGGAGCCGAAATTAGTTTCGAGGCCCCAAAACGCCAATAAATATTGTGCGGGTACGCCGTATTCTTTATTCAACTGAGCGAGAAACGCGTGATGCTTAGCCATCATTTGCTGGCCTTTCTCAATACGCCACGTATTTACGCGCTTATCGAAGTAATCAGTGAACGTTTGCACGAATTCTGGCTGATTGCGATCCAGCGAAATAATCTTTTCTTTGTATTTAGCTTGGCCTAATACGTCTTTGGTCACCCGCACTGACACGCCAACCGCCTGTGCTTGGCTTTGTAAGTCAACCACACATTGGGCAAAAAGAGCTCTGGGGCTTAGCGCTTCTGCCACTTCGTCGTTCATTTGCTCTGCCTCTGAGGTCTGCACGGGTGGGTGAACGTTATTAGGCGTTTTGCCTTCATCGTTAGCTTGAGAATAGGCAGGCGCACTCAGACAACCCAACACGGACAAACACATCACTACCGAAAATCTATTTAACACTGTTCGCAACTTACACTCTCACTCATAAAAAAGATTATGTTTAACCATGATATATCACGCTAAACCATTAGCCGAAAATTAACAGATTTGGGATGGGTTTGCCTATACAAATTTGTTATCTATTTAAGCCTGACGCAATATTCAACACGTGCCTACTCGGCCTCTTCAGGTATCCCTGCAACATCACGCCGCCAAACCGATTCAGCCATAATATCCGTGTTCACCTCCACATGGTCAAGCCATGTTTTACCGATGAGATGGTCATATTCATGTAGAAAAATGCGCGCCACAAAACCGTCTAAACGCCGCTTTTGTGTCCCGCCATCACGGCTCTGATATTCAACGTCAACCCAGGTTGCTCGGCGAATGAACCCCCGCAAACCAGGCACTGATAAACACCCCTCCCAGTCTTTTACTGTCTCGCTAGCGCTTTGTATCACTTTTGGATTAATCAATACCAGAGGCGCCATGTCCGGCGCGTCTGGGTAACGCGGACTAGGACGAGACGCAATAATCATCACCGCCCGTTCATCAAAAACTTGTGGTGCGGCAATACCTACCCCATAAGCTTCTTGCATAATGAGCAGCAATTCATCCACAAAGGTTTGAAATTCATCAGAGTGTATTTCGCTGTCCGCTACGAGCTTAGCCGTGGCGCGCAATATTGCTTCCCCTACTTGGGCTATTTTCATCACAGTACATTTCTCATATTCGTTCGATTACCCATTATCAAATACTAGGTGCTAATTGACCAACTGAAGCTCAGCAAACTCACGATAAAGCGCATTACTGGCAATAAGCTCCTGGTGCTTGCCGATAGCAACAATTGTGCCCTGATCCATTACCACGATCCGATCAGCATTGATCACAGTAGATAATCTATGCGCAATAATTAAGGTGGTTTTACCGCGCATAAGTTCATCTAGCGCCAGTTTAATATACTGCTCGTTTGCTGCATCAAGGGAACTGGTCGCTTCATCGAGTAACAAGATGGGACGGTCTGCTAATATCGCTCGCGCAATAGAAATACGCTGCTTCTGTCCCCCAGATAAGCGCACACCTCGTTCACCTAGATAGGTTTGATAACCATCTGGCAACAAGGCAATAAATTCATCGGCTCTGGCCGCTTTTGCTGCAGCTTGCACATCTTCATCACTGGCGTCAGGACGTCCGTAGCGAATGTTATCCGCTACGCTAGAGGCGAAAATGACCGACTCCTGTGGCACAAGGGCAAACTGCCGACGCAGTATATCGAGATCGATTTGGGTGATGTCTACCCCTTCTAACGTAATCTGCCCCGCTTGAATGTCATAAAAACGCAGCAACAATTGAAACAAACTCGACTTGCCGGCACCGCTTGGGCCCACCAACGCAATTCGTTCACCCGCTTCAACGGCCAAGCTAATTTGTTGTAACGCTGGAACCCCCTCCCCCGTTGGATAGGTAAAATCCACCTCACAAAGGGTAAGATTACCAGCGACATAAGATGGCAATAGCTCAGGTTTTATAGGCTGTAACACGGTACTGCTGGTATTCAGCAGCTCCATTAAACGCTCACTGGCCCCCGCCGCCTTTTGAATTTCACCAATCACTTCACTGATGGTCGCCACCGCGCCCCCCGCCATCACAGCATAAAACATAAACGCAGTTAATTCCCCCGCGCTTAAGCTACTATTTAATACCTGCTGCGCGCCTAGCCAAGCTACAATGGTAATGGCCGTAATACTGATACCCATAATACAAGACACCAATAACGCGCGAAAACGAATTCTACTTTTCGCTGCGTTCATCACATCTTCCACCCGCCCTTGGAACATACTTTTGTCTAGGTGCTCATGTGAATAGGCTTGAACGGTATGAATTTCATGTAACGACTCATCAACATACGCCCCTAAATCAGCAACTCTATCTTGGCTAGTGCGGGCGTAATAACGCACTTTGGCCCCAAAGATACGAATAGGCAGCAACACAATGGGCACGGCTATTAACACATACAAGGTCAACATTGGGCTGGTAAATAACATCAGTAACAAGGCGCCAATAAAGGTAATACTTGCCCGCAACGCCATCGAAAGGCCCATGCCCACCACCGACTGTAATACGGTAGTGTCACTGGTAAATCGTGAGATGACTTCACCGGTGCGGGTTTTTTCATAAAAAGCAGGAGGTAACGTCAGTAAATGGGCATATACCGACTGGCGTATATCCGCGCTAACCCTTTCCCCCAGCCATATCATAAGGTAAAAACGAAAGTATGCGGCCACACTGCCAAGCAGTGCGATAGCCATCACTAGCAGCATCATTTGGTTAAGTTTATCGGCATTATTCGCCACGAAGCCTTCATCAACGACAATTTTTACCCCTTGGCCGAGCAATAACCAAGAGCCTGAGCCAACAATAAGCGCGGCAACCGCACAAATCACTTTAGCTTTATAGGGAGCAAGCTGGCCAAATAACCAACGCATTAAGGTGAGGGTTTTTACAGTTTTCACAGGCATCCTAATAATCTCAAGGAGAAAAATAACCGCTAATCAGTTGATTACTTAATATTTATATTTTCACAAAAATAACTACAGACTATCTTGGGGCAAGTCTAGCTGATTTAAATGACACCTTAATATAATGTTAAGTTGTGCCCTTTAGGATGCGCCTACATTTAAATAACGCCTCATTCCAATAGGGTGTTTAACAATACGGTCATCCAGCAGAATGAAAATTCAAAACCGGCAGATTTTATCAGCATGAGTTTTATTCAACAGATAACAGGACGAGTGAAAACTTGGCAACTTAGTCCTCAACTGGCCATAATACTCAGCACATTTTTTGTCACTATCTCGGGCAACAGCACTTTTTTTAGTCACGTGGAAGCGGTATACCCCTGGCCTGAAAATGCGCTATTTATCAGTTCAGTCGCCATGATGCTCTGGGCATTAACCAGCATAGTGTGCATTGTATTAAATTGGATGATGCCGGTGAAACTGGCTATTTCGATCCTACTGTTAACAAGTGCAGTATGCAGTTATTTCACCGATGGTTTTGGGGTCATATTTGATCTAGAAATGATCCGTAACATGTTTGCTACCAATTCAGCTGAAGCAACAGACTTATTCAACATCGGCATGTTAGGCCACGTTACGCTATTTGGTGTGCTACCCAGTATATTTTTTAACGCCATCAGCATAAAAAAACAAACAAACCTAAAGGATTTTAAACGCCGCTCTGTTTTTACCGGCGTTACCTTGCTGAGCAGCGTTGCGATTATCGTCGCTAATATATTTGCTTTTAGCGGCCAGTACGCCAGCTTCTTTCGTGAACATAAACCTATTCGTTACTACAGCAACCCTGTTCAACCCATGTATTCATTTGTCGCATTGGCCTTACAGAATTTGCGCGCAGTTTCGGCCACTGAATTTGTATTCGAAACAAGCCGAGCCGCTATCCCTGACACAGACTTACACCGTGAGTTAGTGATAGTCGTTGTGGGGGAAACAGCCCGAGCCGATCATTTTTCACTAAACGGCTATGCCCGTGAAACCAATCCACTACTGGCGAAAGAGAAAGACTTAGTGTCATTTAGCCAAATCAGTAGCTGCGGTACATCAACAGCTATATCGGTGCCATGTATGTTCTCAATAATCGGCCGAGACGGCTTTGATGTAGGCAACAGTAACACCACTGAAAATGTTCTCGACATCGTTGCCAAAGCGGATATTAACGTACTGTGGCGTGATAACAACTCTGATTCGAAAGGCGTCGCCGACCGCATACCTTACGTCAGTTTCAAAAATCAGGATACCAACCCAGTGTGTGACGATGAGTGTCGTGATGAAGGCATGCTCTATGGACTACAGGAATACATCGACGCCCAAGAACAAGACATTCTGATTGTGCTGCATCAAATGGGTAGTCATGGCCCAGCATACAGCAAGCGTTACCCGTCAGAGTTTGAAACGTTCACCCCAGCGTGCCAAACCAGCGAATTATCAATGTGTAGTAATCAAGAAATCATTAACGCCTACGACAATACTATTTTGTATACAGACTACTTTTTATCCAAAGTAATAGGCTTTTTAAAAAACAATACACCCAGATACGAAACGTCGATGATCTATGTGAGCGATCACGGCGAGTCATTAGGAGAAAACAACGTTTATCTGCATGGCATGCCATATATGTTTGCCCCTGAAGCACAAACGCATGTGCCTTTGATTGTATGGGCCGGTGAGACTTCCGATGTAGACATCCCTAGGACGCGTGCCCTGAAAGATGTGCCCAATTCTCATGACGCGCTGGCTCAGGCTATTTTACAAAGTATGGAAGTGGAATCAGACGTAGCGTTGACCCCGTCGCCGCCACTGCTAGCCATGAAACCAGAAGATTAGAATTCACGGCATTAGGAGGTGAAATACCGGTATAAACCAGACAGTCCGCAGAGTAATCAAGGACCTTTAAACGGTCCCCTGCTAAAATGATGTTTGGTTCGCCAAAATCCGCCTTAGCAGATTGGCTTAGTGATTTGCAGTGAACCGAAAATTCAACATCTCGTTAGCCGGTATGGGTTGACTAAAATAATACCCTTGTATTAAGTCGCACCCGAGTTCACCCAATAGCGTGAGTTGTTCATGGGTTTCAACGCCTTCAGCCACCACCAGTAAATCCAAACTGTGGGCCATGGCTATGGTTGCTTTTACCAGGTCAAAATCTTCCTTTTCCAAGGTTATCCCGTTAATAAAACTTCGGTCTATTTTTAATATATCAAACGAATATTGGCGTAAATAACTGAGTGATGAATATCCTGTTCCAAAATCATCCATTGATAATTTGACTCCCAGCTTATGGATTTCATCTAACGCATCATCAATATAAGAGTTACCGATCATTAAAATCCCTTCGGTAATTTCAAATTCTAAGCTATCAGGTTTAATACCTTCTTCACTAAGGGATTTTTTGATAAAACTAATGAGTTCTTTATCCCTAAATTGTCGCGGAGATAGATTAACCGCCATGGTGTAATTTCGTTGATGAACGTTTCGCCACTCATTTAAGAATTTGAGGGCCTGCTCAACAACATACTTGCCAATAGGCACAATTAATCCGGTATGTTCCGCGATAGGAATAAACTCATCTGGCGTCACATTACCTAAGGTTGGATTGCGCCAGCGAAGTAAGGCTTCGGCACCAATAACTCGTCCATTTTTGACATCAATTTTGGGCTGATAATAGACTTCAAATTCGTTATTTTCTAACGCATGACTCATCTGCCCCTCTATTTCAAAACGGCGTAACATAATATCGTTCATTTTTTTGGTAAAAAATGAATAGGTATTGCGTCCTAGTAATTTTGATTGATACATTGCGGCATCGGCATTACGTAGCAAATCAGAGGTACTATTACCGTTTTCAGGATAGGTAACTATGCCGATACTTAAGGTCAGAATGAGCTCTTTGCCATCAATTTGAAAAGGTTCACGAAATATTTTAAGTAAATGTTCAGCAATTTCAATTGCGTCACGATCATTTACCAACGCGCGTAGCAACACAATAAATTCATCACCACCTAAACGACCGACAGTGTCTGCTTTGCGTAATGCGAGTGTTAATCTATTGGAGGCTTCTATCAGTAGTTTATCGCCCACTTCATGGCCTAATGAATCATTTACCTTTTTAAAATCGTCTAAATCTAAAAATAACAACGCGACTTTTTCGCGATTTCTTTTCGCTTCCTCAATCATTTGCGTTAAACGGTCGAGGGATAAAAAACGATTGGGTAATAAGGTTAAGCTATCAAAATATGCATGTTGCCGTATTTTTTCCGCAGCTTTATGTTGTTCAGTAATATCTCGAACAATGATTACGACTTGCTTAAACGCTTTTAAGTGGCTAAGTCTTGCTTCAAAGTAACTCACGCCATTGGGCATAGTTAACTCATACTCAAAACTCGCCCCTCCCCCGTGAGACATTGCTTTCGTATTGTAAACTTTAAACTTTCTAGCAACCTTATCAGGAAATAAGTCTTTTATCGTTTTACCAATAAATTCCTTTGGTGCAGCGTAGAGATCTTTGTTATCGCCCGCGTGATAATCAATGATAGTGCCATCTTCTTCAATTAAGAAAAACCTATCAGGAGTCGCTTCAAACACAGCTTCAAGCATATTTTCTTTAAATTTCGCTTGAGCTTGAGCTTGTCTTACCTCTGCCAAGTTAATATCAATACAATACATTTCGTGTTTGTTATATTCATTGGTAAACAATACATGACTTGAAAAGACGCTTACATCATCACCACTTTTATTGCACAACGTGATTTCAGCTGCAGGAATTTTGATACCCTGTTCGAGCCAATCTTTGTGCGCAGAGACGACAAATTGACGCATATGCTCAGGGAAAATGATGTCTTCTAGTTTTTTGCCTAAGGCCTCTTTTTCGGTGTAACCGTAAAGTAATTCGCTACCCAAATTCCAATAAATAACCCTGCGCTCTTCATCGTATCCTTGCACAGAAAGAACATCCACCGCATCAAATAATTGGTAAACAGCATCTTTTATGGCTTTTTCAGGGATTAACATATCGCTAAATTAACTGCCTATTGATTTGACGGAATAAACAATGTTCTATCTCGCTACATAAATTAATAATCTATATTGCGTCTTAAAACAAGAATTTGATAACAAAAATGCTTAATAATAATACTGAAAGGATAAACGCTATATATGATCTACGCAATGCGCAACAGACTGATTTAGAACTGTAATCTAGAAGAAATAGGAGGTCAATAAATTAACCACTAGATTTATCGAGATGTCCATGTGTTTAATTATGTATTAACAACAAAACACCTGTTAAAGCGCAATTTCTATACATTAAAGGGCCATTTAGGAGATAGTAATCCAATATGCATCACCGTTAGGCTGCGATTTGAACTCTGTGACCTTCAATTGAATGCTCTAGCGCGCTTAAAGCATATATCGCCAAAGCGCTTCTCCCCAGACCAACAAGGCGATAACCATAGCGATAAAGACCCCAGACGAGCCCATATCTTTGGCACGGCCAATAAGAGGATGGTGCTCAAGGGATACACTGTCGGCCAGCGCTTCCAATGCAGAGTTAATCATTTCTGCGAATAACAAAAATAGCAAACTGATGATTAAGGCTAGCCAATGAAATGCGGATTGCTTAAGTATCAATGAGCATGGCAATAATAGCGCACACAATACAAGTTCTTGCCTAAATGCCGATTCGAATAACCACGCCGCTTTAAAACCTTGAAAAGAACACTGCGTGGCTTTAGCAATCCGGCGCCAGCCAGTACCGTTTAATTTATTTGATGAAATATGCATATATGCCTAATGATGAAGAGGATAAATTAACAGAATGTATCAGTGATTAATGTCTATTTGGGCGGGTTCACCACGGGTGAAATAGCCCCAATAAAGTAACGCACACACACCCCAGCAAATAAGTGCACTAGCAATATCATGAGATAAAAAATGTGCCCCACGTAATTGCTGATCGACGCCAAATATCGCCCCAAGGAACGCTCCTGGCAAAAACCATAGATTGTAGGATGACGATTGGGGGGATTTACACCGCCAAACCTTAGCGGCAAAATACAGACTAAAAAAAGCATAACCGCCTGAGGCATGACCCGCAGGAAAACAATGTCCTGTGACTAAATTGCTAGCAAATATATCGTACAAATAGACTGGCGGCCTATCCCCACCGAATCCCTGTATATCCCAAGGGCAAGGCAGCGTTGTGAAGCCTTTTAAAAACGACACGATCCCAATAGCACTTAACGTCGCCACGCACACATAGGCACCAACCTTGCGTTGCCATGGTTGCCATAAAGCGCGCCAATAGCTAACAATCGTCAGGCTTAAGAGTGATAGCATCACAATGATCACCAAATAGCGCCCGCCTTTATGGGCAACTGCGTCTAACCACCAATTATTTTTCGACTGCCAATTATCGGTATAAATGTACAGTTTTGTCGCTAACCATTCATCAATACCACTCAGTTGAAAAGTCACCATAAGCAGCAAGCCTAGGCCGAAGAAGAAGAAAAAAAATAAAAATGAGCGCGTCAAAATACCAGCCCTAAGGATGAAACAACGACCGCCAGTTTATATGGCAATTATTAACACAGACTTAGGAAGAAGACTTAAGGTCGCGATTTAATGGGGACTGAAGACACCTTTGGATCTGAATTCAACATGGCTAGCACTAAAACGAAAAAGCATAAGACTAGGTTGAAAAGTGGGATCTGCAAAACTGGCGGCATAAGATAAATAAGCAAAACCGCAGGGATCCAAACCAACCAATTAGTAACTATTGTGGTCGGCAAATAGAGTAAAAGTAAGCGGCTATCTAGGGTCTGCAAAAAATCTTTAAAACTAAATTGCGCATCTTTAAACTGATAACTTAAGGTCAAAAGTGGACACGTCAGTAAAGCACTAAATACAAACTGATCAAATGCGGTTTTCTTTATAAGGGTGGCAATGTCAGTATCATTACCAAATAGGACAATTTGTAAGCCATAGAAGGTATCCACCAGCCAGCCCATCATTGCCCACAGGCAGCAATAGAACACCAGCTGACTTTTAGGTTTAAAGCTAATCTGCCCCGTGCTCAATAAATATAAATAAGGTAATAGCCCACCAAAAAAAGCCGTCGAAACCACCGCATAGCTGGCGCCATGTTGTGCTTTTAAATGACCAAAAAAATTAAACACCGGCAGACTTGCTGGCCAATAAAAGTAGCTTAATCCAATCCCTAAAGCGATAACTTGCAAACATATCGCGGGAATGAAATTTACTTTTAAAGCGCGCCGGATATTAGCGAAAAGTAGCGATTTATTCATAATTAGCAAGGCTTGAGTCAGTAAAAAAGAGTTGAGATAAAATAAGGTCGTAATCAGCGAAGATTAGCTAAAGCGATGGTCACCTTATCAGTTTCTTGATGGTGTACTGGTTCCTGTTGCTATTCAATCACAATAGCGAATTCCATAACTCTTGTGAGGGTAAACGCAAGAACGAAATGACCAAGAGTGTCACACATTTATTGTGTGTCACTCTTTACCATGCGCCATTATTTATCATCACGTAATCGAGAATGAGCAAAGGAATGCGAGCAGTTATACATTACCTTGCCAGTGCTAACGACGTTTGCGCCTGCATAAAGTCATTTATTTTAACATGCTCAGGGCTCCAGCCTTGCAGGAAACGATTAAAATCAGCCCAAGCTAACGGTACCAACTTTCGCCATTCTTGTTCTAGTTCATATACCCAAACCGTATTATCAGGCACTGAATCCGTGATAGCCTGATTATTAACATTATCCCCACTGGTTTTCGCAACATTACCGTGAAGTAACACGCTTTTTAGCTGTGCGAAATAGTAGTCAATATACGCATCATGTTTTGCCCTCAACTCCCCATCAGGTAAACAACTGCCCAAAAAATACATCACGTCTTTAATACCCGCGCCTCGACCAACATATTGAAAATCCACTGCCGCCACGCGACCATCGTCACTAAAACAAAAATTAGCTAACTTGGCGTCACCGTGTAAAAGCGTTTTAAAACGCGCACTATTTAACGCCCTATCTATTTGTTCAGCGCTATCTTTCAATGGACCGTCTGGCATCGCATTGTATTCAGCTTGGCGGGTCGCTAAATACCAATAACAACCTACAGGCCACAATTCAGGCGTAGTGATGTGTAAAAAACGGCCATGAAAATGCGCTAACCAGTTCAGCACTATGTTAACTTGCTGGTCACTTGCAGTGTTAAAGGTAAAGCTAAAACCACTGGATGTTAAGTCTTCCATCAGCAATGTTTGCTGCTCAGTATGAACCGAGTCTTTAATTAGGGTGATATAATCAGGCACGTAACACTTGTCATAACAAAAGGCAGCATAATGCTGATAAAAATCTGCCTCGGTTCGATATGAATCAACTTTACGCTGATGTCCCACATCACTGTGCCAGCCCCTGGGATGATTCACCTCAGATGGCGGTTTAATATGTTTAACAATGATATTTTTATCGCGTTTAGGGCTGTAATAACGAGCAATCTCACCATAATTACTCCACAACTTTTGCAACGTTTGTACTTTATACAGCTGGGGATCATCGCAGTAGCGCTGAATCTGTTGCAAGACTAGTGTGTTCATATTCCTCCTATACTTTTTTGCGCTCTGTTCAAATCTATTGTTCAAGCATAACAAATGCTATAGAACTGAAAAAGGGGCGAATAACGCCCCTGGTAATTGACTAATCAAGATAATTTACTGGGTAAAACGAATTCTTACTGACCCCATATTTCGCTGACGAATTGAGGATAATCAATAAAGGGATTACGGTTACCTTGATGGGAATAAGCAGCCTCATTACGGTCCAACTCTTTTTGGCTTACGGGGTCTTGTTGATGCCAGTTTTTCAACAAATTCAGCGTCCAGTTTTCAAAGACGTGATCGCTACTTCCATCTAAGACCGCGTTAGACGACGTGCTATTACCTTGCCAGCCACCAACCACATTTTGGTAACGGGTAGCCATATAAAAATAGGCCCGCGCGATATCCCCTTTAAATTCATCAATGGGTTCAAACACTGTGCCAGTAAAGCCAATCCCAACATTGGCACTGCCTAAACGAGAACCGTTAGTCGACGTAAAGGTTGCGCTGCCCACCACCCCAAAGGGGTAACTACCGCGTTTAGAGTTTACATAACCGTCCGTAGCAAAAATATGATGCACATCAGAATTCATCGGCTCAACTGCCCCACCAAACCAGCTCCTAGGAAACGAATGCTCACGGTTATAGCAGTTACCTTCCCCTGAGTAATTACCACACTGATCACTTACCGCAGTATAAGTATAGCTTTCAGTGCCACTAGGGTTCTCTGAGTAAATATCTAAAATTGAGCCATCATTTTCATAATATTGGTCTCGCCCATTCGCGTTGTAAAACGTCCACAGCGCACCATAACCTTGGCTAGCATGACCTTTGATAATGTTATACAAGGAGGATTTCAGGCTATAACCTGTTAACCCTTGGGCAGTGGCGTAATAAGTGCTTAGGTCGCCACTTCCCCCACTATTACCGCCACCACCTGAGGATGTACCTAAGGTAAAACTTGAAGACTCACTGCTAACAAAGTCGCTACCACTGGCCAGCGTAACCCCGTTAAAAAAAAGGCTGTATTGGCCCATGCCTACGCTACAACATATACCATCTCCATAGGTATCATCGATGGTAAATACATAACTTGCGTCATCCAAACATAGTGGCTCACTATAGCTAGTATTGTTGGCGTAGCCGCTACCGGAAGCCAACACCACAGATTGACTGTTAGTGATTTGCCAACTCGTTTCACTGGCATAATTGTCGGTGACCAGCTCGAAGCTTCCGCTGTTAGTATTGCAGGCACTAGGGTCAGAGCCGTTATCACTATTGGGTTCAAAATCGTCCACGTATACGGTTTCTGAACCATCGAAACCTGATCCATCATAAAAACGCAAACCCACTTCAATGCTGCCACTGGCACTAGGTGTATAGCTGTAGCTCAGTTGCTGCCATTGATTGACCAAACTTGCGGTGGAGTAATCTCGGTAACCATTCACATATAAACGCGCTTTTACACCGCCTTCAGTGTGGCGAACCCAAACACTGGCTGAATAAGGTTGCCCGGCGACAACATTCACGCTTTGCCTAAAATCGGTAGAACCCTGAGAGCCTGTATTTACGCTAATCGCCGCCGAACTATTACCACTTTTCACCTCACTGGCAGATTGAGTAATACGGATCCCCGAGTCTATGGTTGTCCAACTTGCAGGTGCACCAGCGGTCCAATTTTCGAAGCTTCCATTTTCAACGTTTGCATACGCAGTGTGGCTAGCAAACAGCGTGGCACATAATATTAAGGCTACTTTTTTCATATTGCTCTCGTCTTATGTTTATCGTTCTATTGAGGTGAATTTGGCCATCAAAGTCTGCCTGAGATTGATGATATTTCAGTGACAACTGTGAATTCCAGGTAATTTTTTTACCATACAATAGACCATTTGGTCAATTTTTGCTCAGTGAGGGCAAAGGGGACCTTGTATGGGTTTGAAAAATATTGAAGGGTATTGCTGGAAATAGATGGAAACTGGAGCAGGTCATTGTCGATGATAGAATATCCACGTCTGAGGCCCAGTAGCTGTATCCCTCGTCGGCGCCCGTTGCCTAGATAGTTATCTGTTATGCCTAGTAGCACCTTGCAAGATAACGTCTGAACAAAGTACTACGCTGCACAAATACCAAGGTTGATTTCGCTATATTCGCTGCAAACTGGCACAATAACCGGCTTGGCTAAAAAGACGTGCCGACAAAAATTAGACACATTTCCCACAGGACCAGAGCATCATGACCATTTATCAAGGCAACATTCGTAAAATGCAGGTTTCCACTGACTCAGAGCATCTTGCGCAATATCAGCTACCCATTGGCGAACAACATATCGATATGAATGCACTGCTTGGCAAAGAGATTAAAGTCAGCTTCGACAATTTGATCAATTGCATTCATTGCCAAACAAAAACGAAGAAGAGCTTCAACCAAGGTTACTGCTACCGTTGCTTAACCAAACTGGCCCAGTGTGATAGCTGTATTATCAAACCTGAGCTTTGCCACTATGACGCTGGTACCTGCCGAGAACCTAGTTGGGGTGAGGCCAATTGCCTTTCCGATCATTATGTTTATTTGGCCAACACGGGCACCATCAAGGTGGGCATCACCCGCCATGTTAATGAACCCGTTTCCAGTCGCTGGATTGATCAAGGTGCCACCCAAGCAATGGCGATTATGCGTGTGCAAAATCGCTTAACCAGTGGCTTGGTTGAAACCGCCATGAAAGAATTTATTGCCGATAAAACCAACTGGCGCACGATGCTGAAAAGTCAGCCCGACACCTCAGATTTACAGCAATTAAAAGAAGATCTCATTACCAAAATTGAAGATCAATTAGATGAGATAACCGATGAATATGGCTTTCAGGCTATTGACATACTTGACCTGCCAGCAGTGAACATACACTACCCAGTTGAGCAATATCCTGAAAAAGTAAAATCGATTAATTTAGATAAAGAACTAACATTCAGTGGCGTATTACAAGGGTTGAAAGGCCAATACTGGATGCTTGATGGGGATCGCGTTATTAATATGCGCAAATATGCTGGTTACCACTTACGTATTGAAACAGCCGAATAAGCTAAATAAGCCAACTGCCACCCAAATACCTTGTGTAAAAGATAAAAAAATCGGGGTACAGCATATGCTGCCCCCGATAATGTTTTTATATTGCTCTGTTATGTCAGCACACTTGCGTGACCAACTGGCAGCCTAACAAGACCGCCAAAGACCAACCTTTAGAATGTTACAGCAACCTTACCGTAAACAAATCGGCCCGAGAAACCAAACGGCGAGAACCCAGAGTATGGGAACAAGCGTGAAAATGTGCCCACTTCATCGACCAATTCACGGGTAGTGTCAGGATAAACGTCAAACAAGTTGTTGGCGCCTAATGTTAGGGTCAGATTTTCTGTCACGTCGTAACCTACGTCTAAGTCTGTCACCCATTTTCTTGGCAACACTTCGTTAGTCGCCGGGTCGCTTGATGGCTCTTGAGTTTCACCGTATTGCGTTGTACGCAATGTGGCGTGCCACTCGTCCATGCTCCATACCGCGCTTAAGTTAAGCTTGGTTTTAGGTGAACCCACTTCAAAACGACGCAGCTCTACATCATCAAACAAGTTGCCTTGGTCAAAGCCCGCCCCAGCGAGTACCGCAGGTGGGTCAATAACATCAGTTACTTCGTTTTTGTTATAGTTAAAGCCAGCATTAAGGGCAATGTCACCCCAGTTTTGAATGTCTGTGTTATAGGAAGCCACTACATCCACACCAGAGGTTTCACTGTCAATCGCATTCAAGAAGAAACGCGCACGGTTAGCACCGGTGCCAGCAAGTAATGCTTCAATGCCTTCACCCGATAGGTTGTTAGATAACACAATACGATCATCAATTTTGATGTTGTAATAGTCTACTGACAAACTGAAGTTTGAATCAGGTGACCAAGTAATACCCGCACCATAGTTAACCGCTTCTTCTGCATCTAGACCCGGAGAGCCAAGTGCTTGAGCAACATTACTACTAGGCGCAAACGTACCTGTTTCAGTGGGTTCGCCATCTACGAACACGGTTGCGATCGACGTAAAATATTGTTGTTGTAAAGACGGCGCTCTAAAGCCTGTAGACACCGACGCACGAAGGGCAATATCTTCGGACACAGTATAACGAGTAGCAAACTTACCATTAACGGTTGAGCCAAAATCAGAATAGTCTTCGTAACGTGCTGCCACTGTTACATTCCAGTTTTCGGTAATATAGGCTTCTAAATCCACATACAAACTGATGTTGTGACGGCTATTGCTGCCCGCCGATTCAGGGGTAAAGCCAGGGAATACCTGAGAGCCAGCAGACCCACCAAACTCACCTTGAATATAAGATGCTTCTTCACCTGCTTGTATCTCGTAACCTTCACGGCGATATTCAGCACCCACTGCCACGTTCAACCCACTGTCTAAGCCTGCAACATCGACTTCACGGCTAAGATCAATGTTTAAGGTAAGTTGGTCGTAAATTAGCGTACCGGCATCAAATACCGTTTGGCTAGTTGGCCCAAGTGACGTATTTAAGCTGTCTTTAACGCCAAATTGAAATTCATCTTCGCCATACACCGCAGATGCGTCATAGTTCCAATCACTCATTACACCTTTTACGCCAGTGGCAAATGAGTAATCGTTTATATCAGAGGTAATAATCGGCAAGAAGCCATCTGGGTATATCGCCTCAATATTTCGGCTATCGCTGGCACGACGATAGAAACCACCGCCTTCACCTTCACGGGTACTGTACGAGCCGAACGAATACAATTCAGCATTTGGGTTTAGCTCAAGGCCCGCGTTAAAGAACACGGCTACATCTTGTACATCACCATTACCAAAGTTGTGGTTGTAGCGATCCCAGGTTAGCTCGCGAGGGTCAAGCTCACCGTCGATACGTGCATAGTTTTCACGATTATCATAGTCAGAACGGTTGCTTGCACTTCGGTCACGAAATTCAGCAGAGATATTTAAAAAGCCATCGTCGCCTAGCTCAAAGCCCATATTGGCACGCATAGTCGCTGTTTGACCGTCGGTTAGTTCGCGATCGCCACCTTCTGTGAACGCTAAATCGCCATTTGCGTCGATGCCCACATCTTTTAAGTCAGGTACACCGTCCATAGTCGTTACGTTAGCACCGTAAGTCACCGACGCAGAACCGCCGCTACTGGCACTTTTGAGTACAATGTTAATTACGCCAGCAATGGCATCAGAACCATACTGAGCGGCAGCACCGTCGCGCAATACTTCAATACGCTCAATCGCATTAGCCGGTATAGCATTTAAATCGACCGCCGATGAACCACGACCCGTTGAACCATTAAGGTTAAGCAATGCATTAGAATGACGTCGTTTGCCGTTGACCAGTACCAAGGTATGATCCGGCGCCAAACCACGCAGCTGAGCTGGGCGTACATGATCAGTACCATCGGTTAATGACGGCTGAGGAAAGTTGAAACTGGGCAGCAAACTGCCCAAAATCATATTGGTTTCGGTTTGCCCGGTGGTGCTTAACGATTCGGCGCCAATAATATCGATAGGCACGGGACTATCCTCAACGGTACGGCCTAAACGACGAGAACCGATAACGCTGATTTTTTCGAGTTCATCTGCAGCTTCCACTGTTTGCTCTTGGGCGTAGGCATTTGCCCCGCTTAAAATTGCCGATGAAGCACTCATCATAAGCGCGACTTTTAACCACTGATCTTTGGCTTTAAAGGTATGTGTTTTCTTCATGTGTTGTATGTCCCAGAATCAATATGAAATGTTCAACACTGCGTCGTCTTCTGTTACTGCTTTCTGTCCGGTCAGAAGAACGATTTATTATTATTATAACAGTTGTTGGGTATGTGGTTGCCCAGTTAATATGAGCTGTAAACACTATTAACACGAAAATCCTTCGCCGGCGCAGTTACACATATTTAGTTACAAATTTTGCGCCTAAAAGCTTAAAAACAAACCAGTTAAATCAATAGGTTAACCCCTTCGAAAAGCAATTAGTTATCGGTTAAAGAAAGCTAATATCGCGTAAAACACCCCAACGTCTTCGATCAGGAAACGAAATATTTGGACAAACAGTTATCACGCGCCAAAACAAGCAAGCGATTAGCGTTATGCTTGCGCTAAGTGTGAGCAACAACATGCTTTGCTGATCCTGACAATGAATTTTCTTCACTGTCTACTTTGCGCCCCATCGATGCAGTACACTTGCTGTTAGCAGTATATTAATCGTAAAACCAGTAAGGACTTGGCGTATCAAAATTCTACACACCTCTGATTGGCATCTCGGGCAAAACTTCTTTACTAAAAGCCGAAAAAACGAACATCAAGCCTTCTTAAACTGGTTGCTTGTGCAAATACAGGCACATGAAATTGATGCGGTAATCGTTGCGGGTGATATTTTTGATACCGGTACACCCCCCAGCTACGCTCGGCAAATGTACAATCAATTTGTGGTAGAGCTAAGTAAACTCACCTGCACGTTAATGGTGTTAGGCGGTAACCATGATTCGGTTTCTACCCTAAACGAGTCCAAGCAATTACTCGCGTGTTTGCACACCCATGTCATCGCTAATACCTGCGACGATATAGAGCAACAAGTTATCGAACTAACCGACTCTAATGATGAGGTGGGCGCCATTTTATGTGCCATTCCCTTTATTCGCCCCCGTGATGTATTGCAAAGTCGCTCAGGTGAAACCAGTGAAGATAAAAAGCTCGCCTTAAGCGAAGCGATAAAAGACCACTATGCCAACATCTATCAACATGCAGTCGCCCGTCGAAATTACATAACAACTGGCACAGAAAAACACATACCCATTGTCGCGACCGGTCACTTAACAGCCTTGGGCGTCAGCCAGTCTGAATCTGTCCGTGAGATTTATATTGGCACCCTAGATGGCTTCGCTGCTGATGGTTTTCCCCCTGCGGATTACATCGCGCTGGGGCATATTCACCGCCCGCAGATAGTCGCCAAGTCAGAGCATATTCGCTACAGCGGTTCGCCCATTCCTTTGAGTTTTGATGAGCTAAAATCACAAAAGCAAGTCGTGCTAGTGGAATTTGACCACACAGGCCAGCGAACAATTACGCCGTTAGCGATCCCACTGTTTCAGCCAATGGCTATGCTCAAAGGAGATATTGACAGCATTACCCAACAATTAGCGGCTTATCCCATGCGTAGCAGTGAAGATGAAGGCGCAGAGCAAAGCAACGAACTAGCCACTTGGCTATGTATCCATGTTGAAGTGCAAGATTACTTAAGCGACTTACAGCAAAAAATTCAAAGCTTGATCGAAGGACGAAACGTTGAAGTGCTGCAATTGCGCCGCGCCAGAAATAAAACCGCGCAAAGTTTACAGCAAATAAAAAACGAAACCCTTGCCGAGCTCACCCCGTTCGATGTGTTTGAAAAACGTCTCGCTCTTGAAGCATTCGAGGGAGAGCAAGAGCAACAACGCTTAATCCAAATACGTGAAACGTTTGCCAATATAGTAGAAGAAGTACGTCAAGAGGAGGCAAAATAATGAAAATTCTTAGTCTTCAATTTAGCAATTTAAACTCTCTAAAAGGCCAGTGGAAAATAGATTTTCGCCAAGCCCCTTTTGCCGACAATGGCGTGTTTGCCATCACTGGCCCAACTGGCGCGGGTAAAACAACCCTGCTTGATGCGATTTGTTTAGCGCTCTATCACGAAACCCCGCGCTTAGGTGCCTTATCGGCCAACAATAATGAGATCATGACTCGTGGCACCGCCGAGTGTAGCGCCGAAGTGGAATTTGAAGTGAAAGGTGTGGCTTATCGCGCATTTTGGAGCATGCGCCGTTCACGGGGAAACGCCGATGGCAATTTGCAAGCTGCCGTGGTTGAACTAGGTGAAGTGGTATCCCAGAAGGTCTTGGCCAATCAGATCAAGAAAAAATCAGAACTTATCGAGCAAATAACCGGCCTCGACTTTGGCCGATTCACCAAATCCATGATGCTCTCACAAGGGGAGTTTGCAGCGTTTTTAAATGCCGATGAAAAGCAGCGCGCTGAACTATTAGAAGAGCTCACGGGCACCGAAATATACGGGCTTATCTCAGAGCGTGTTCATCAGCACTACAGCCAAGCCAAGCAACAACTGGCTGAATTAGAGGCGCAAGCGAAAGGCGTACAGTTATTAACCACTGAGCAAAAACAACAATTGCAAGACGAGCAACATACCTTGCTTGTTGAGCAAAACGCAGTGGGCAAAAAAATAATAGCCCAGCAAGCTCATGTGAATTGGTGGCAACAACTTAACGGCGCCAATAGTGCACTCACCCAAGCGAAACAACACGTCGCGCAAGCCCAAGCAAACAAAGAGCAAGAAAAAGAAGCGCTGCAACGCCTAGCCAATAGTCACCCAAGTGAAGCTTTGCGCGCCCCCTTTGAGCTATTAAACGACACACAAACCCAATGTGAGCACGATAAAAAAAATATTACACAAAGCACCGCCTTACTCACCAAAAGTCTTGTTACGCTAGATGAGCGTAAGCGTGTTGCACTGACAGTAAGCAATGAACTAAAAGCCAGCAAAGACAAGCATTTCGCCCAAGAAAAATGCCTTAACGATGACGTTATCCCCCTTGATAACGACATAGCTAAACATCAAGAGCAGACGGCTTACGTTCAAGAGAAGCATAACAACCTTAGTGCCAAAAAGGCCGTAATACTCACTGAGCACCAGCGTGCACAAGAAGCGCTGACCTCGCAGCAACAACATTTGGCCCAAGCCGACAATTACCTTGAGTCTCACAAAGCCGATGGCGCCTTGAAACAATTCTTAGGTCAGTGGCAAGTACAAGCCAGCCAACTACAACAAGCGCAGCAAAGCCAAGATGCCCTAACCGTAAAAATGGCCGATGAACAACGCCAGTTAGTAGCCGCGCAACAAGCCGAGCAAAGCAAGCAAAAGCAGCATGCTGACAGTGTTATTCAGGCCAATGGCCTGGAAAAAAGCTACCAACAGCAAGCGGCGCAATTAGCCACGTTTGAGCGCAACGGTGATTTAAGCGCATTAGAACAGCGCCTTAGTATGCTAAGTCAAGTATTGCCTGATCTTTTAACACTCAAAAACACCCAAAAGCAGTGGCTGAACCAACACCAAGAGCTGACGCAAAAGCATAACGCCATCGAGCTTAATAAAGCCGAGCAAAGCAAACTAAATACTCAGCGTGACGCCCTTAAAACCCAATACAAGACACAAGAGCAGCAAGTTAAACTGTTCACGCAGTTGGTTAGCCAAGAAGAGCAACTCGTACAATTTCGCGCGGCGCTTGAACAAGGCACACCCTGCCCTTTATGCGGCGCAAAAGAACATCCAGCAGGCAGCGATGTAGCGGTAGATATTCCCCAGACCATTGGGCAAAAGCAACAAGCCGAGCAGCAGCTTAATCAACTAAAAGAACAAGGACTTGAGGTACGCGCTAAGCTTGAATCCCTTATTCGCGCACAAGCAGAATTAAGCCAACGCATTGATTGGTTGCAAAATGAGCAAAGCGCTCAAGTTCAACATTGGCAAACATGCACAGCGCATATCCAAAGCACAGATAACACCATACTTGCAGGTGCAGACACCCAGCTATTGGCCATTGAAAACAGCGAACAGCTTGCCCATTTTGATGCGCAAATCAAAGCTGAATCAACCCAGTTAAGTGAGTATATTAAACAGCTCAAAACGCAAACCAATTTGCTCAATCAGCACAAAGAGCAATGGCAGCAAAGCCAAGCCCACGTGCAGGCCTACGACTCAGCTTGGCAACTTGCTCAGCATGCACTGCAAAGTCTCACCCGCACCGTGCAAACGCTTAAAGAGGATCACGCCAAGCTTAGCCAAGTTATTGCTCAATTAAACGCTAAGTTAACAGAGCAAATTCAAGGCCACGGCTACCCGGCCCCGCAAGATAACGAACTACTCAATTGGCTAAAAAACAAAGAGCACGATGCCACACAATGGGAGCAGCACACTACCCAGCGCAGCGAGGCCCTAAGCCAGCTTGAAAAGCTCAAAAGCACTCATGAGCATACGCAAGCGCAGTTGTCGGACCTTGATGCCCAGTTAACGGCTATCAAGCAAGAACGAGATAGTTTGACCAGCAAGCTTGCAAGTCTTAAAGAAAAGCGCTTTGCGCTATTCGCTGACAAATCAGTCAAAGACGAGCGCGATAAACTAGCCCTGTCCCTGCGCGCACTCGAGCAAAGTGTAAATGAGGCACAAGAAAAGCTTAGCCTTGCTGAGCGCGAGCACAATACTCACGCAGCCAACGTACAAAATGCTCAGGCACAGCTGGCGCAAAATCAGGCACGCTTGCACACTCGCCAACAAGCGTGGCTTGAGCGTTTAAACAACAGCCCTTTTGCTGATCAACGTGCCTTTGAAGCCGCCTTACTTGATGAAGCCACCCGTACGTCACTCGAACAACTTAAACAGCGGTTAGACAACGCACACGCCAGAGCACACGCATTACTTGAGCAAGCCCAAACACAGGTCACCACCTTACTAAGTGCGCCAAACGCCGAGCAATGGCGACAAACCAGCATGCAAGATGTGACAACCGCCCTAGAAGCATTGACTCAGCAGCAACAGGCTCTCACTAAACGCGAAGGGGAAATTAGCCACGCACTCAGCTCAGACAGCCAGCGCACAGGCGAGCAACAAACCTTGTTACTGCAAATTGACCAACACAGGCAAGAATTCGAACACCTGCACTACTTACATTCGTTGATTGGCTCACAAAAAGGTGACAAGTTCCGCACTTTTGCCCAAGGGCTTACCCTTGATAACCTAATGTATTTGGCCAATAAGCAGCTGGAACGCTTACACGGTCGTTACCTGCTTAAACGCAAAGCCGACGCCAGTCTGGCGCTTAGCGTAATAGACACATGGCAAGGGGATATTCAACGAGACACCAAAACCTTATCCGGTGGTGAAAGCTTCTTAGTCAGCCTTGCGCTGGCACTGGCCTTATCAGAATTGGTCAGTCATAAAACCAGTATTGATTCGCTGTTTCTTGATGAAGGCTTTGGCACTCTAGACAGTGAAACCTTAGATATAGCTTTAGACGCGCTAGATAATCTGCATGCTTCAGGCAAAATGATAGGCGTGATCAGTCATGTTGAAGCCATGAAAGAGCGGATTGTGGCGCAATTGGCAGTGACTAAAAAGAGTGGTTTAGGGGTAAGTGAGTTGGATCGTAAGTACGCGGTGGTTTGATCTTGCTAGCGCTAGGGGAGCGCTGCGCTGATTTATCGCTACGCGACTAAGATTACGCTTCGCGTCAAGCGTTTGCTGCGCAAGCTAACTATGCACTTCGCTTACCATGTGCGGTGCACACTGAGCATGCGCGATGCTTACCGTCATCCATGACGTTTTTTGACTCTCATCTCTACGAGCCAGTAACTTCTTTTCAACAGCCAAAAGAAGTCACCAAGAACGACCGATCTCCAACCAATTTTTTAGCCCATATTTTTCATCGGCTTCTATGTCTAAGCGGCGAGATGTTACCTTTGTGCATCCATGCAGATCGCCTGTAAAACACTTTGTTTATCAGGTTCTTCGAAAACTTAAAATACAAAACTCAGTTTAACTCCATCCTTGGTAACGCACCCCATAATGGAGTTACAGCTTCACCATCCATGGCGAATCGTTCACCCGACAAGATCGATGCTCCTAAACGTCACGGGGTCACCCATATCTGGACATCTGACAAGCCAATTCAAAATATAGAAAATTGGAGTCGTGAAAAAATCAGTGACTACGTCGCCAAAAGAAACTGCTACGCCGCTAGGATAGCGGCTTTTCCGAGTGCGGATTTGAAACACGTTAACATGGGTATATTGTTGACTCACCACGTGAAAGAATTGAGTAACTTTACCTGTCTTATGCTTTCCAATATGAAAACTACCTCTTAAAAAGTTTTATCTATTTGATGTATGCAAAGCTACTGTACCCATAGAGCTCTTTTTAGAGCGTTATGTCACGATAATAGCTCTGTATATAACTGTGATTTAGTAGGTTTTATATTGTAAATGGAGCATGCTGCTTCAAAAAAGCTATCCCGCTTAAATCAGCTAACAATGTTAGCAATTTGCATGCTAATAATAGCTTCGATACGTTATGTATTAGGCGGGTAACAAGATACGGTGATTTGCTACTTATTTGTGGTGGGCCATACAAAAACTAAGGCTAATCTAGTGAAAAAAAGCTATGAGAAGGCGTTAAATTTAAAATTATAAGAGGTACATAATGGAGTTTACGAATAAACGCACCATCCTAATTACGGCATATTTATTGTTGGTGTTGGCAATAACACAGGCTATTTATACTGCTCTTTATGTTGCTGAAATAGGCTTTTCAAGGCAGATTTTATGGGGGCTAGAAGCAGTAGTATTTACTGTTCTTGTCTCTTTTGCCGGTGCGGCTTTGACGCAGGCAAAAAACTATCAATTGGGATGGTCAGCTATTGCATTTAGTGCTGTGCTTAACATCGTGCAGGTAAGTATTGGCCTGAGTTTGTTTTCATCATTTGGAAAAGTTGCGGGTAACGTTGAAGGGGCACAACCTTTAATTGGTGGTGTGGTTGCTTTGTCTTTCATGATTTACTATGCAGCCAAAGTGTTATTGGGGTTAGCAGCACTTGTTTTTGGAATGGCAAGTTTAGCAAAAGGTGGCAAAACGATAGGAGGCCTTACAGCGTTAGCGGGTGTAGTTGCAATGTCTGCCAATGGCATACTAATTACCTTTGGCCGTGATGGCTTTCTTCCCTCAGGCGTTGCTGGCGGTTCAGGAGTGATTGCAACGTTACTTTTAGCGATATGCTTGATAAGTCTTTACCGTAAGGAAGATTAAGGCTTAATGTCTTACGCGTGAGAGTCTTTTTAAATAAAGAATAAACATCGGTGCATAGTGTATGTTCCGATGTTTGACGTTGTATGTAGCAAAATTCTTTGGCATCTAAAAGATGGTTCGCTACGTTTTAACGAATTATTGCGTATGTTAGGTGGCGCAAGGAAAATAAAAGGGTCAGAGACGTTTAAGTATTAGGCAAAAGAATTACAGACATATCAGCCCTCTTTTCCCCAAAAAGGAGTGATGTTATAGCCAACATAAATTCAGAACGAGTACCCTGCTAATTCGGCAAATCGTTTCCTAGATAAAAGCGTTGCTCACCTATGCGCTGCGCTTACCGGCATTCATGCCTTTTTTCAAGCCTCATCCATGAGGCGATCGCGGCCCGACGTACTTTTCTTCAACAGCTAAGAAAAGTAAGCACAAATTCATCGGGAATGAATTGAACATCCATAGGATGGCCTCAGCGATTATCGCACAAGGTTAAATGCATGGACGCATTTCATAAAAGAAGCCGCCCTGCGGCAAGTCACTTATTTCCTGTGCGTCTCACTTAACACCGGTCGTGAAAACGCGTTCCCGACGCGTCTTTCACTCAGATTGCTCCATGTAATCTGACCAATGTCAGCCTTAGATGCTCGGGGTGCTTTGAGTCGGGACAAAATCAAAAGCACGACTATGTCACCGGAGCTTTGTTTGCGATGTGCTGTGCACACTGGGCATGCGCTGCGCTTATCGTTTTATCGTTTTTTTAAGCGCTGGCTGTTTATGGGTGAAATACTTTCTTTTTGTGAAAGGTCTACTTATCTTCTTTAATATGCCGATAGCTTATTAAAGCGTTATCGTACTATTACAGACCGCTATCTTTCCAAATAAACCTAAAGGCTCAAAATGCATAACATGACGATTCGACAAAAATTATTTGCGGGCTTTGGGTTAGTGTTATTTATGATGGTGTCCTTAGTTGTTATTGGTATTCAGAATGTGAACTACATTGATGAGACCTTAACCGAAATATCTGATGTTAATTCAGTCAAACAGCGCTACGCAATTAACTATCGAGGAAGTGTGCATGACCGGGCAATTGATATACGCGACGTCGTATTAGCGACCAATAATGCTGAGGTGCAAGTATTAGCGCGTCATATTAATACCCTAGAAACCTATTATCATGAGTCTGAGCAGGCGATGAAAAACATGATTGACTCGGGTGTGATTTTTACGCCTGAAGAAGCGAGTATTTTAACAAAAATCGCTGCTATCCAGAAGAAAACAACCCCGCAAATTCAACAGATAATTACGCTAACGCAACAGGGGGATGGCTTACAGGCTAAGTCACTACTCGCCTCTGAAGTTGCGGGTGATTTTAAGCAATGGTTAAAAGTCATTAATGCGTTTATTGACTATCAAGAAGAAGTGAATAAAGTCGCTACCCCAAAAGCACGGGAAGTAGCGGGTAATTTTCAATATCTCATGGTGATTATTACCAGCATTGCCATTCTTATCGGTGTGGGCGTCACGGTTTTTATCAGTCGTAATTTAACCAATCAATTAGGAGCAGAACCCTCTGTAGCGGCCGATGCACTGGCGAATATGACCTCCGGCGATTTAAATACCCAAATCGATACGTGTTGCCCTGAAAGCTTAATGGGCTCAGTGGTCACCATGCGCGAAAAATTGCGCGGGATCGTAGCCAGTATTTTTAGCGGCGCAACTGAACTTGCCGCGCAAACTCAAATGGTCTCTGCTGGCTCTGAACAAGTGTATACAGCCGCCCAAATACAAGCCAAACTTACAAGTGAAACAACTGAAAGCCTTAATACCATGCGTCAAGGACTGGCACATGTGTCTGAATCCATGTCCCAGTCAGAAATCAATTCCGCGGAAACCTCTAAATTTGCCAAACTAGGCAAAGAAAAAATCGATGAAAGCGCCCGTGAAATGGAATTAATATCTAGCACGGTTGGTGCAACCGTTATGCAAATTAAACAACTAGAAGACCGAACCAAAGAGATTGGCAGTATTATCAGTGTTATTGGCAGCATCTCTGACCAAACCAATTTATTAGCCCTTAATGCTGCTATCGAGGCAGCCAGAGCAGGCGAAAGCGGCCGCGGGTTTGCGGTAGTGGCTGATGAAGTTAGAAACCTATCACTGCGCACAGGTGAAGCCACCCAGCAAATTGAAAGAATGATAAACGAAGTACAAAACGAAACAGCCGCTTCGGTGATGGCAATGGAAAAAACCCAACCCCTAGTTGAAAACGGCCGCGCGTTAACCATCGAAACAATAGATTTATTGCTCAATATCGAAAAACAAGCGAACGGCTCATTGATTAACGTGCAAGAAGTGGCCAGCGCAACCAATCAGCAAGTGGCGTTTATCGAAAAAATATCCATCTCAATGCAAGACATCAATACCATGTCAGCTGAATCAATCACCGCCCTGCAAAAAAATAATGAAATCACCCAATCACTTGATGCTTTATCGCAGGAATTAAAAGCGACTGTGGGTTATTTTAAACTCGGTTGAGGGGCATCGAGTCGATGTGCGTAAGGGAGTGTATGTGCTGCGCGCACTTAGCCGTCATTGCGCTAGAGTGATTACGCTTCGCGCACAGTATATGCGCTACGCTTACCGCAATCCTTTGCGTTTTTTGATACGGCATCCTTGCCGCACCAGTGACTCTTTCTTCTACAGCTAAGAAAGAGTAACCAGACAAAGTTGTCGGGAACAACTTTGAACATCCGAAGGATGGTGCGCAGCACGTAGGGCATGGATAGCCCGAAGTAAAGAAGCCGCCCTCCGGCAAGTCTCTATTCCCTGCGCGTCTTGTCTAACACTGGTCGTGAAAACGCGTTCCCGACGCGGCTTTCACTTAAATGACATTCATGTCATTGATCCAGTGTTAGCCTTCGGTGCTCGGGGTTCCTTGAGTCGGGACAAAATCAAAAGCACGACTTTGTCGCCAAAGTATGCGCTGCGTTTATCGCAATCCATGACAGTAAGCAAAGCTATTGCCCCGAGTGCGCAGCACATAATAAGAAACGCGAATACTTCGAGAAAATAAAGAACCAATTTCCCTATAATAATTCATTCATAATAAAAATAGATATCTTCTGATCCCAATGTAACCCCCGCGTAACCGCATTGTTACTGACTTGTAAACGCATACGACCTTCGTCTACAGGTCGATAACACCCCTTACATGCATTTCTGGTGCTTGAGCGGATAAAAGTTAGACGGCATACTCGATTTTCCTATATGAAAATAGTCACTTGAGAATGTTTTATGAATGCGGAAACACGCAGTTATCGACGGTATGTCCTGTTTATTCTTACTTTGGTTTATATATTCAATTTTGTTGATCGGCAGATTCTGGTCATTCTGCAAGAGCCGATTAAAGCTGAATTAGGTTTGTCTGATACCCAGCTTGGTTTATTAACCGGCTTTGCCTTTGCTTTGTTCTATGTGGTGGTGGGTATTCCCATTGCACGTTGGGCCGATGTGGGCAATAGGCGCAATATTGTCAGTATGGCCTTGGTCGTGTGGAGCGGTATGACAGCAGTATCTGGTTTGGCACAAAACTATACCCAATTACTACTGGCCAGAATTGGTGTCGGTATCGGCGAAGCCGGTGCGAGTCCGCCTTCTCACTCTATGATATCCGATTATTATGAGCCTGAAGAACGTGGTGCGGCCATGTCTATCTATAGCATGGGGTTGTATTTGGGTATTTTGGTTGGCCTATTACTAGGTGGCTGGTTAGCTGACAAAATTGGTTGGCGTATGGCGTTTTTCGCGGTGGGTTTACCCGGTATTTTGATGGCCGTTGTGGTGCGCTTTACCCTTAAAGAGCCTCCTCGTGGTGGTTCTGGTATGGTGTCTGACCCAACTGTGGGTCAAAAATATACCTTTAAAGAAACCCTTAGTTATTTATGGAATTCTAAACCCTTCCGTAAAGCGGCGTTTGCTGCGGGTTTCTGTGCTTTTACCGGTTACTCTACGTTAACCTTTATCCCTTCTTTCTTAATTCGAAGTCATGGTATGAGCATCTCGGAAGTGGGTGTGTCGCTGGGTCTTATTATTGGTTTCTCAGGTGTGATTGGTGCCCTAAGCGGCGGTTTTTTGGCTGACAAATTCGGCAAAATAAATTTACGTTGGTATATGTGGGTACCGGCTATCGGCGTGTTACTTTCAGTGCCGTTTGCTTTGTTGGCATTAAGTCTAGACTCATTAACCTGGGTATTGGTATGCATATTTATCAGTAATGTTTTTGGTTCTTGTTACCTTGGGCCGACTATCGCGATTTCTCACCATTTGGTTAAGCCATCAATGCGTGCAACCACATCGGCTATTTTGTTCTTTATTTTGAATATAGTCGGATTAGGCTGTGGCCCTGTCGTGACCGGTATGATGAGTGACGCTTTGACTCCCGAATATGGTGCCGAATCTCTGCGTTATGCTTTGATGTTCTCTAGTCTCGTTATTCTGCTCGCGGTAGTTCAGTACATTCGCAGTGGTTCAGCCGTTAATAGACTTACCGACGACGACCAAAAGGTAACTGCTTAGGCAATAGCCTTGCGCAGTAAGGATTAAGCATTTAATTTACTAACATAACTATAATAACGCCTCTTAAAAGCAGTTAATTTTTGAGGCGTTATTATAAAGCGTTGTCATTGCCCTACCCCAGACTTAAATAAGCAACAAGATTGCTTACGTTCTTTTTATCACGCCTGATGCTTTATTAACGCTCTATCAACTTGCAATACGTTGGCTACCTTGCCTTTGTTTATTCGCTACATTACCTCGCTTGCCTACGCCCCACTTTAAAGCAAAAAGTCAGTATATTTAACATTACTAGCGGGGATTTTTCGACCCAATAACTTGACCATGGCAATATAAATAATGGATAGTTAATCACTCGAACATATGGAATTAAAACCATTAGATAAAAAGCAATATGGAGGGTTAATCAATATTTTAATGTTTAACAGTGAAAGGAAATCATAAGGTTACTAATACACATATTTAATTAGCGGTAGCCTAAAAATAAAAATCTATAAAAATAGAAAGTGAGTTTGATTATGAAGGGAATAACAATAATAACAAAAGCAGTCTTTTTCTTGAATTTAGTACTGTGTTGCTCATCTACATACGCCCAAAATTGGGATAGTTTATTCGACGATGCCAAATATCAAGATGTAAAGTTATCACCGGATGGTGAACATATAGCGGTTGCCATGATGTCTGAAGGTAAGCGTGTTCTGGTTTTTCTAAATCGTACTTCAATGGAATTAGCCGGGTCGCTGAACCTATCAGGCAAAAATGAGGTGGGAGAATACTATTGGGTAAATAACGAACGAGTGGTTATAAAAATTAACCAAAAAGTGGCCGGGTTACGTGAAGCTAGGTTTTTCGGTGAGTTATACGCCATCGATTATGACGGAACTAGAGGCAGCATTATTTATGGTTATCGAGCAGGCGAAAGTCAAATTGGTACGCGAATACAAAAACAAAAGGAAACCCGAGGTTGGGCTAACATTATCGACTTACTCCCTGAAGAGCCTAATCATATATTGATTAGCTCAACACCTTGGAGTGATTCTGGTGATCGCGTCGCGGATATAAATAAAATTGATATCTACAAGGGACTATTAAAAGAACGAGTAGCGATTTCTCCCGTTATCACCGCAGATTTTCTAACCAATGAAAATGGACAATTAACCGTTGCTTACGGTACTGATAAAGACTTTAACCGCCAAGTTTATATCCATCAAGACGGTGATTGGCAAAAAATATCTAACCAAGATTTTGGCAGCTCCTTTACACCGCTAACCGTAGGCACAGATAATAGCTATTTATATGCGTTAGATAATTTAGGACAAGATAAAACAGGATTATTTAAATTCGATCTGAAAAGTGGTGAAAGCAAAGCTATTTTAACAGACGAAAATGTGGATATTACGAGTGTCTCGTTAACAACAGATGGCCGAAATATATATGGATTGCGTGTTGATGACGGTTTTCCAGCATATTACATGCTGAATACGTCTTTACCTGAGGCCAAAGTATTTAAGAGCCTGTTGGCAACCTTTCCCGGTGAATCAGTTGAAATCACCAGCCATTCCAATGACGGTTCGCTGTACACCTTACTTGTCTCTTCAGACATAGATGCTGGCAGCTTCTTTATTTACGATAAAACGGCAAACGCTTTAACATTTCTATTTAAGAAATTTCCGAAACTCAATAGTGACCAAATGGCCATGACCGATCCCTTTAGCTTTACCACGGATAGCGGTCATCAATTAAATGGTTACTTTACCCAAGCAAAAACAGCTAAAAACGCAGGAATTGCGCCCTTGATCGTCGTTGTTCACGGAGGGCCTCACATACGTAACTATTGGACGTACTCTGCCCAAACACAATTCTTGGCGTTAAATGGCTACTCCGTTTTACAGGTTAATTTTAGTGGTTCAACAGGTTACGGTAAATCCTTTGAAAAAGCGGCCTACGGAGAATGGGGTACACTTATTCAACAGGATATTTATGATGCATATCAGTGGGCTATCCAACAAGGCAAAGCACTAAAAGATAAAGCCTGCATTATGGGAGGAAGCTTTGGTGGTTATTCTGCTATTCAAAGTATTATCAATTACCCCACCATATATCAGTGTGCCATCAGTAATGCGGGTGTTTACGACCTTGAAATGATGTTTGAAGAGGGCGATATAGTTGACCGTTCTTGGGGTAGTAGTTATCTGGAAACGACGTTAGGTAAGGATAAAGAACATATTAGGTCTATGTCACCTGTTTACCACGTTGATAAAATACAAGTTCCTGTTTTTCTCGCTCATGGTGAAAAAGATCAACGAGCACCCATTGAGCAACTGGAACGATTGAAAGACGCATTAGATAAAAATGAAAAAGAGTATGAATTTTATGGCGTCAGCGCAGAGAGCCATGGGTTTTACGACCCTGAAAACCAAAAAGCCTATATGAATAAAGTTGTTACGTTTTTGAATAAACACTTGTAACGGATATTGATGTAGATAAATCATTGCGTAGCCGAGCACCCATGATAATGACTTTATGGTGGGTGCTTCTGGCAAATATTTGAGGTTATTGCTACGCATTGGCTTTAATACCAAGTGAATAAACATACCAGCTTAATAACCTGTATCAGTACGAATTGTAGCAACTCGACCTGCCTTAAACGATAATTTAGCACTCATTAACGCAAGTTTATTGTCAGTAAGTGGTTATTTATGATAGAAAAATAGAGGGTGGCATAAATACATGTCATCGCTTGGGTGTACTGCGCGTTTTGAAATAATTCAAAAGTGATTCTCGCCTCTTTGATTCAACTATCAGATTTTAACTATCGGGAACAAACAATGAAGTTTCACATATTCGTATTCGGGGTCTTATCAGCCAGTCTTTGGGGCTGCAGTTCAGCAGAAAATCAAACAAAAATAGCAGTAGAGCTACCCAAACAACAAGCCATGGTGGTCACCGCAAACCCTCATGCAACTGAAGCAGGACTAGCGGTATTGCGCGCCGGTGGTTCCGCCGTAGATGCAGCTGTCGCCATTGAAGCGGTATTAAGCCTAGTAGAGCCGCAAAGCTCTGGCCTAGCCGGTGGTGCATTTATGGTGCATTACGATAATGAAAGCAAAACGTTGGCAGTGTATGACGGCCGCGAATCGGCCCCAAGTGGCGCGACGCCAGATATGTTTATGTTAGAAAACGGCGACTCAATGCCATTTATTCAAGCTAAAACTAGCGGATTGTCTACCGGTGTGCCGGGGGTATTGGCTATGCTGTCGATGGCCCACAAAGAACAAGGCACTTTAGAATGGGCGAGCCTATTTAATTACGCCAGCAAACTTGCCAACGAAGGGTTTGAAATATCACCTCGTTTACATGGCATGTTAGAACGTTTTGGTAAGTATATTCCTAGTACGCCAGACCAAGGGCCAACGGATGCGCACGAGTACTTTTTTGATGACGCCGGCCAACCCTACCCCGTGGGTTACACCTTAAAAAATCCTGACTATGCCAAGACCTTAGACATCATTGCTAAAGATCCTGCTGAGTTCTATCACGGCGATATAGCGAAAAAAATCGCGGCTATGGTGCAGCAGCAACCTAGAGCGGGCTCATTAACCGCAGAAGATATCGCTGCTTACCAGCCTGTAAAACGTGCGGCACTGTGTCAGCCTTATCGCGATACTCAAGTATGTGGCGCACCGCCGCCTTCTTCATGGTTAGCAGTGGGTATGATTATGGGGATTTTAGAAAATGGTCCTCGCCCAAGTGCAGCAGGCCCAGATGATCCCAAAAATTGGGCATTGTTAGCTCAGGCGCAGCAACTTGCTTATGCCGACAGAGACCAATTTATTGCAGATCCTGACTTTATCGATATGCCTCTTAGCGGTATGTTAAACAAAGACTACCTTGCCAAGCGCGCAACCCTTATATCGGATAAAGCCACACCACTGACCTATGCAGTAGGCGATCCTTGGGCCTATAACAACACGCCAAGCAATGAAACTGCGGGGATCGATGCCACGCAAGACGTTCACGGCACCACGCACTTTGTCATTGTGGATACCAAAGGCGATGTGGTCTCAATGACAGCGACAGTTGAAAGCATCTTTGGCACCACGCGTATGGTTGGCGGCATGTTTTTGAACAACCAACTAACTGATTTCTCTTTCCAGCATCATGACAAAAACGGTAACGCTATTGTTAACGCCGTTGCGCCCAATAAACGCCCACGCTCATCTATGTCTCCCTCCATTGTGTTAGACGAGGATGGCGACTTCTTAATGGCCACTGGCTCACCTGGCGGCAATAACATTATTGCCTACACCGTTAAAACATTGGTCGGGGTATTTGAATGGGGACTAGGTCCACAAGCCGCCGTTGATTTGCCGAATATGGTTGCCCGAGGTAAAACCGTGCGCCTAGAAAAAGATGCCGCATCCGATTCATTAATTTCAGCCATGAAAGAAATGGGATTCGACGTTGATGCATCAAAAGGCGAAAATTCAGGCTTAAGCGTGATTATGCGTAAACCTGATGGCAGCCTTGAGGGCGCAGCAGACAAACGCAGAGAAGGCATAATCGGTACGCTTTAGAACGAGCAGCTTTGTTTTGAACAGAAATCTTCACCAACAGATCCTGTAGAAGCAATACATACCGTAAATAGACTTTTCAATTAGCAATATGGCGGCCAATTGGCCGCCATATTTGTTTAGCGAAAATACATTTAACCGTTAGAATCGAGCAAGTAGGCCGCTTTTATGGGCTGCTTCCACTTCTGTGGCGGTGATTTTGTTATCGTTGTTTGTATCCATTAAATCAAAAAACTGACCCAGTCCAATTTTGCGATAACTGCGCCCAGCCTGATTGGCGTAAGCAAGTACTTCTTCGCGCGTTACCACGCAATCACCATTTGCATCTGTGCCGTCAAAACCGTAAGGCGGGTCAACTTTAGCGAACTCATCATCGCTGAGCTTATTGTCTTGGTTTGTGTCAAACAAGTCGAAAAATGTGAGTATGGTGATACGCCTATATTTCCCTTGATCCATAAATGCTTCGAGTTCGTCACGCATCACGGTGCCATCTCGATTAAGATCCGCGTTGTCCATCGGCCCGTGCTCTGCATTGTTCAACGGACCTTGCTGTAATGCTTCGCAGACACTGCGCTGGGATCCGCCCTCAGGCGGCCTGCCTTGATCACGACCACCACGATGATGACCGTCCGGTGGACCCAATGTTGTGCCCGCATTTACTTTCCCAATGTCATTCGAACTGCAAGCGCTCAACGAAAAAGCCACCAGCAGCGCTAGCGCGACATAAGATTTAGCATCACGATTTACCTTCAAAACCTTTTCTCCTGCCAGTTAACGTTAATCAGCACCGTCAGAAACAGTGCTTTAATATGTCACAAAAACCACTTTGTCACCTCACCTGCTATTTACTCAGACTCACACCTAAGTCAAAAGTGCCTTAGGGCAGCGCAAGAACATATTGCTTTTGATGTAACAGGATTTATTCACACCACATGCTAAAATCCCAAAATATCATTTATGATCGTCTGTCGCTCACCGCGTGACGACCACCGCGTGACGGTCACCAAGTGACGACCACCGAGCGTCGCCCACCGCTAGCCGATCGTCATACAGCGTAATCAATAGGGACACATTTGTGGCTGAGCCATTTAAAAACTCGTTAAATCAAAATGTTGTAGAAGATATGGCGGGGTATTTCAGCCTCCATTACAACGAATTCGATAAGCCCGCTTTTGTAGCCGCAGCCAGCAATGGTCTGGCGTCACTTGAATTAAAGGCTCGTACTGAGCATATTACTCAAGCGATGATCCTTTATCTTCCGGCGGACTTTGCACATGCAGGACAAATATTGCTGGCCAGCTTGCCAGCCCTGCAAGACGAGCCACCCACCTCAAGCAGCACTGAAAACCCGGGAATATCCGGTTGGGCAGTCATGACCCTTAGCCATTACGTGGCCTTGCAGGGCCAAGGACATTTTGATTTTTCGATGATGCTGCTAAAGGAGATGACTAAGCGCTTGTCGTCAGAATTTGCTATCCGCTTTTTTATTTTGCAGTCAGCGCAAAATACCTTGGCCATGTTTGCCATGTGGGTAAGCGATCCTGACCAACATGTTCGCCGCCTTGTCTCTGAGGGCAGCAGACCCAGATTACCTTGGGCCATGCAACTTCCTATGTTTATTGCAGACCCTGCACCTGTTATCGCGCTGTTAGAACAGTTAAAAGACGATGACGAAGAATACGTTCGACGCTCAGTTGCCAACAATCTAAATGATATTGCTAAAGATCACCCAGAGTTAGTCGCTGATCTCGCAGAACAATGGTTAAAAGATGCCAATACAAACCGCCGAAGGTTAGTCCGCCATGCTTGTCGTACTTTGATTAAAAATGGTCATAAAAGAACCTTAGCAGCACTGGGCTTTGCACCGCCAGTAATAACGTCGGCAAAGGTTAGCGTGTTAAATACGCAAGTGATATTCGGTGAGGCACTCCAGTTTAGTTTATCGTTAACTTCAAACACGGATGCGCCCCAAGCGCTGATGATTGATTACGTCGTGCATCACCAAAAAGCTAACGGCAAAACCATCGGCAAGGTGTTTAAATGGCGTAATAGCAACTTAATGCCCCGCGAAATCCTGAGTATTGAGAAAAAACATGCCATTAAAGCCATTACCACTCGGGTTTATTATGCCGGTGCACATAGCGTTGAAGTAATAGTGAATGGTATCTCTGTGGGTCGCGCTGACTTTGAATTAATCATGCCTTAAAGATACAAAGCACAGCGCTATTTTTAGCTAAAATGGTGTTTCTTTAAGGTAATGCGTTCGGTAGGGATATCAACCTAAATGGATGGGTTGTAGTGTTATCACGCCAATTAGTCTAGCCTTTTAATTATCAAAATATTATTTGGTTAATTAAATGAAACTCTCTCAATTGGTTTGCTTGGCAATCATTATATTTCTCAGCGCATGTTCACTTAATAAAACGGAAAACGAGTCTGAACCAGCTCCTGTTGTTGAAATCACCCTAAATACAACGCCCACCTTTGACGCGCCTAAAGGCTGGTCTGTGTCAAAAAAAAATGAAACGGTTATGTACACCGCACCTGAAGGCGATACCACACTCACTCTCGTACCGATCGCAAATGCGCTAGATGCCCAGCACGCAGCAAAAATGGCTTGGAAAACGATAGATGCCAATTTCGCACGTAAGGTAAAGCTAAGTACGCAAGAGCCGCCTGCTCGCGGATGGGATGCAATCTGGGAGATTGAATACCAAACCTCTCCTTCCGAAGAGCGGCGGGTCTCCGCCTACCCCCATCATTACGCAGGGAAGTGGACGGTCTTATTAATTGACGGTCATCTAGGCACCATGAGCAAACGAAGTGCAGCGGCACGCACCCTGTATCGAAGTATAACCCGCGCGGGATACCAAGCCGAGGATCTATCAGGGCGCACAGCCAATACCTTGACGCCTGAAATCTTACACGAGCTCTTAGCATTTGTAGAAAGCGCGGCAGAAAACCTCGACATACCCGGTGCTGGCATTGGAATAATGCAAAACGGTACGCTTATATATACTGGCGGAGTCGGCGTAAAAGACATAGAAACGGGTGAGCCCATTGACGGGAATACCCGTTTTATTATCGCCTCTAATACAAAAGGTATGACAACCTTACTACTTGCTAAGCTTGTAGAAATGGGGCGTATCAGGTGGGACGATCCGGTGATTAATCATTATCCAAACTTTCGATTGGGTGACGATAAAACCACACAAAGTGTATTGGTTCGCCATTTAGTGTGTGCCTGCACAGGTTTACCTCGTAAAGATTTTGAATGGGTATTTAATAACACTGCAAGCACACCTGCTATAGCTGTCTTCGATGAATTGGCCGGAACTCAGCCTACTAGTAGCTTTGGTGAGATCTATCAATATAATAATCAGATGGCTGCAGCGGCAGGTTATGTGGCCGCTCATTTGCTTTATCCCAATATGGAAATCGGCGCCGCTTATGATCGCGCTATGCAAGAGTATATTTTTGCGCCCCTGAGTATGAGCAATACCACCTTCGACTTCAAAGCAGCATTAAATGGCAATATTGCTAAGCCCTATACGGTAAATTTTGATGGCGAAATTGAAGACATCAAACAGACCCCAAGTGATGGCTTTAATCATACCATGACAGCCTACCGTCCCGCAGGAGGTGCTTGGTCTACGCCAACAGATATGCTCAAATATATTCAAAATGAACTCACGGCGGGTATCAGCCCTAACGGCACGCGTTTATTTGCTGAGGCACCATTGTTAGAGCGCAGGGCTCCATTTGTAGAAACCGGCGCGGGGTCTTCCTACGGTATGGGTTTGTCAAATAAAGACATGAATGGTATCGCTATTGTGAAACACGGTGGATCAATGGCGGGATATTTGTCTCAAATGTTCATCATTCCAGAATCCAATGTTGGCGCCGTAATTCTAACCAATTCTGATCAAGGCTGGGCACTATTCGAACCCTTCGAACGTAAATTAATAGAGCTACTTTATAACGGCGAATCAAAAGCGGCGGCTCAAGTCACTGCAACGAAGCAAAGTATTGAGCAAGCTCGTGCTAAAGAGCGCGCATTGCTGACCATTCCCGCAGACCCTGACGTCGTCTCAGCGCTGGCCAAAACGTATCATAGCCCCAAACTTGGTACCGTTGATATTCGCGTGATGGATGACGCGATAATACTCGACTCGGGCACTTGGAGCAGTCCCCTAGGTTCAAAGATCAACCCGGACGGCACGGTATCCCTCGTGGCAACAGGCGATGCAACCCTTGGGCAGTTGGAACTGCTCATTGGAGAGACAAACGGTAAACGCACGTTAAGTGTTATTACCCCGCAACACAAATACGTTTTGACCGAGCCTGACTCTTAAGCGATATACTTAGTTTATACGGTAAGTGCCCGGTGTTATTTATCGGTGCAACACCACACATACGGTTCAGCTTTCACGGTACCCTATGGCTTGACCTAAGCGCGTCAACTTAGGTGGTAATGATCCTGTGGCGTAACTTTTGCTGGGGGCTTTAATTGAACTGCGCCTCATGGTGAGAAAAACAGCCAAGGTCAAACCAAGCTGAATAGTAGCTTGTCGCCATTTGCTAAGGTCGCGAATAATATTCGGGGCTAATAACCGTTTATCAACGGAATGAGTCGCGGCTCTTAGCTATACATAACATTGGCGGGGAGAGTTAGCGTCAATAGTCGTATTGCATTGATTAGGTGTAGCCATTACTCTTTGATGTAAGCGTTATCTTACTTAACGCATACCCATTGATATTTATGCAGAATGGTTAGCTATCTAAAATAGCTAACATCAAATAGTATGGAAAGTAGCATTTTATTTGGCTTTTAGCATGACGAAAAACCAATTAGCCTGCTCGCTTTCTTTACGGAAATAGCGCAAAGGAATCGTTTTAATAAATGGTTTTAAGGAATTACTCCAGCAATCAGTATGCGAAATTCACTCATATTAGGCATTATTTTTCTTATCTTATCGTCGTTTGTTATGGGCGATCTCGCCGTTGCACAAGAAAATTCCACCACCGATGAAGCACAATTATTTACGCAGATTGAGTTAATCGACAATAAAAGCAACGAGTCGCCACTTGAAATGCTGAAAAAACTCAACGCCATTATTGCTACCTGTAAAAAAAATAATTGGCAACAGGCTTGTCTATACGCATCCACTCTAAAAGTCGAATCACTTCTTTCCACGACTGATATTAACGAAGCAGAAAAATTACTTAAGCCATTAATGACGTTAGCAAATAAACTCAATAAGCCAACAATATTAATACGACTAGAATTAGTTGATTTAAACATTAAAGATTCGAAAGGTTTGTTTGAAGGCATTCCCGAACTACAATCCCGTTTGCTTGAAAAAGCCAGCACTGTCGCATCGCCTCAATTAGCGGGGGAAATTTATCATGACGTAGGCGACAGCTTGTATCAATCTTTGGATTATACCGGTGCCCTGCTATCGCTCAATCAAGCCTATGAATCATACCAATTAGCGAATGATTTATCCGCGGTGGGAAGAGTGCTAAACACCTTAGCCAATATAAATAATTCCCTAGGGAATACTGATGTCGCCCTTGAATACTTGCAAAAATCCCTTGCTATATCCTATGAGTTAAACAATAAATTTGGCAGTTCAATTGTCCTTTTTAACATGAGTTATTCATACTTAAATAGCGACAATATCAAGGAAGCTAGGAACCATATGCAGCAAGCAATGCAATTGAGCATTGAATTAAATGATGACATTGGCATAGCGTGGGCGAAAAAAGAATTGGCTAGCTACGATATTCAAGAGAAAAACTGGCAAAACGCCATTGCGTTATACACCGAAATCGAACCTATATTTATACAAAGTGGCTCTGCGCTGCCTCTATTTGAAACACTTAAAGGGCAAGCGCTAGCGTATTTAGCGCTAAACGAATTAGACCTTGCTAAGCAAAAAGCCGATCAATGCCGGCGTATTTTGAAAAATCTTAAAGATCCTATTTACCAAATAGCGCTACATAAAATTGATGCTGATATTGCATATGCAAAAAAGGATTTTCAACAAGCCTTCGATATTTTGGCTGAGAACTATACGTTCGCCAATGATGTTCGCTCAGAGGAAAAGCAGAAAGAGATTGAAAAACAGCTTATTCGATTCAGTAGCAAATTGAAGGAGAAGGAAAACCAAGCGCTGGTCACTGAAAATAAACTTAAAAACCTGCAAATAAATCAGCAGGCCGCTCAGCAAAAGCTGTGGTGGCTGGTAATCGGATTTGGTATTTTATTGCTGCTTGCGGTAGGTTTTATGTTATTTATTCAAACCAGAAATCGAAACCACTTTAAGTCAATGGCATTGAATGACCACTTGACCAACTCACCTAATCGACGGGCAATACTAGAATACGCTGAATTACGTTTTCAAGAATCTATCCGCACCCAACAAACGTTGACGATAGGCATAATCGATATCGACAACTTTAAGAAGCTTAACGATAAATACGGTCACAAAGTGGGCGACGATGTTCTGGTTGCATTTGCTACAGCATGTAAAAACACGATTAGACAATATGACAAATTTGGTCGATATGGCGGTGAAGAATGGTTATTTGTATTTGCTAATACGACCCCAGCAGAAATCTCGGCTATTTTTAGCCGAATACGTGATGAATTACATAAAATAATCCAGCAAAGACAACATGATTTTAGCAACGTCACCTTCTCAATGGGCGTTGCAACGTACCACAAAGACACTGATAAAACGCTGCACAATCTAATCAATCGTGCGGACCAAAACCTATATAAGGCAAAGGCTTTAGGCAAGGATCAGATCGTCTTTTAACTATTGGTATAGCGTTACTTTCAAGATATAACACCAATATCCGTCATGACGACTTTTCCACAAGCACACTATTGACCTAATCATCAGGCGTCACGTGCTATGCATTTCTGCCCGTTTAGCTTGAGTGGAACTGTTCGTTAATGCTCAAGGCTAATGCAGTACGCTGCGCAGCATCGAAATATAACCTGATGGTAAGGGTGTATTGGCATACGCCTTTTTGGCCACCAGCCAACGGTGCATCAATGGTAAATTATAGGGCGGCACTGAGGGCAATAAATGATGTTCAATATGGTAGTTTACATATACCGGACTGACTAATAATCGCTCCCACCAACTCGATAAGGTGGTGCGGGTATTTTCGAACATGTTCGGACTATTAGAATTAGGTACAGCGGCGTGTTCACCAATATGCCGGATGCGTAAAAACAGAAAATAAATCGTATTGTAGGCAGCGAACCATACTAGGTATAACCACGCCATATTTAATGCATAACAGCATAAAAATATAACCAGATTAACGACTATTCCTCTGAATAATGCCTGATTCGAAACCATGCTATTTTGCGACCCAAGACGTGTTTTAACAATATAAAACCAGAATTTCAGTGCCGTTAAGCCACAAACATCGCGCAAAAATTTGCGCAGCAATGACGCCTTAGTGATCGGATAAGCGGCATAATTAGCCAAATCAGGATCATCCGCCGAGCCAACATCTTTGTGATGAATAGTGTGCTGCCGTGAGTAGGTTCGCATATCTGTGAATACCGGCGCAGACACCAGCCACGTGCCGACAAATTGATTGAGCATACTTGATTTAAACAGACTATTGTGACCACAATCGTGCATTAAAATAGCAAAACTCAGTTGTCGCCCGGCAATAATTAATAGCGCGATGGCTAGCGTAAAAAAGTTGGGCCAAACTGCCACAAGCGCCATAGCCGCGATAACCCACGCCCAACAGCTCAGAACCAATAGTGAGGCGCGCAGGTTACTTCTGGTCATCAGTTGTACAATTTCTGGCCTGGTAAATACGTCATGTGCTTTCATCGACTTATCCTAGTATTACGAAACGTTGATCACGGCAGACTCGCCCATAAACTGAGCCCAAATTTTCTGCCCGCAAACATCGTAGTCGCACATGGCATGGCGCAACTGTTCACGCTTGGGGGTACAAAACATTTCATCCGGTAGCAAGGGATCTTTAACCAATAAACTTATCGTCTCGCCACCTATCATAAAACTCTCACGCAGGGCGTCTTTCACCTTTAATTTATCAAGGCGGGCTTTGCTTGTAGTCAATTGGCTTAGCTGTTGCTCGTACAGGGTTTGAAGTTCTTGGGTATTCCATAAAGTGCTTTCCCATATGAATTGTTCGGGACCTGGAATATCCGAGGCCTTAAAAACTAACGCTTCTGGCTCAAGGCCAACCAACTGATACAAGGCACGTAATTCACTCAAAGCAGGCAGTAAATTATTCGGGCGTATCCATACTTTATTTTGCGCCTTGCGAAAACCGAAGAACTGCAAGGTACTTTGGCTTGAAGAGCGGGTTGCGCGATCAGGATTACTAGGTAAAAGAACCATTAGCCAATCGTCTTTTTGCCATTCTTTACGCCGTAAATCCCCTAATTTCCATTGCTCAATGTAGTCACTAAGCAAATCGGTATTAGAGCCCATGCGATATCCACTGCTACCGTCTGCTTCTATTTTCCCCGCGGTCAAAAGACGTGTTAAGGCCACTCGCATCGTGCTCGCCTTAAAGTCGAACAACTCCCCTACAGCGATTAACTTAGCCGCTTGGCAATAGCCACTGCGGGTTAATCGCAGCACATCAAGAATAATGGTCTTGGGGGTTATTTGGTGTCGTTTAAGCATTGGGCTTGCTCGATAATAGTGCCTGCATTTATTATTACCACAAATTACATTTTACGCAAATAAATGTAATAGAGTTAAATAACCGAAGCAAGTTAGCTGGCCTTGAACGGGAAACGCTGCGCATTAGTCCTTAGCAAAATAGAGCAAAAATTCACTCGTCAAGTATCGCGGTTGAGCTTGAAGATCTGAAAATAGGTGAGAAAATAGCTGGGTACGTATGACATTGCAGCCAAAGCAGTCTCAATACAGGTATGGAAAACATTAACAGAAAAGCCCATATGAGCGAGCCCTTGTTGTGGATCTCAAGGGCTTGCGGCTATCTTGCGTTATCCGCTAACGAAGACGGCAGTTTCAACAATCCGGTAATTTGTTAAGGCGGCCCTTTGCAGCACTATTTGCCAGCAATAAGTGTCGAGTTAGCATTTGGTAAGAGTGTTATGTAATAGGGGCTAGGTATTACTCAAGCCGCTATTAAATAAGACTCTTGTCTTATATTTTTTGCATTGCGCTGGTAAGAACCTTTGCCTTTTTTGGCTTTCACTACCTGCATCTTATAAAGCTTTGACGTCACTATTGCGGCTAAAAAATTATCTTTAATTTTTCCTCGCCCTAAATCTGTCTCACCCACTTGCGCTTTCGCTAGTGTACTTTTCTGCTTACTCATCATTTTTCCTTTAAGGTTAGGTATTTAATGCCCTAGATAGGGTGATCCATTATACCACTATCTCGCGCATTCATAATAACGATATTGCAACCAAGAGGGTTGTTTTGGCGTTGGCATAAATGCGCGATTTTATCTGTCGGGTATAACAGTCTTAGTCAGGCACTTTCATTTTCATATTGCCGTCGTAGGCTGTATCTGGATCGCCTCCGTATCTGTGATTGCGGTTAAGCTGATCGATTACACTTATCTCTTTAGCACTGAGTTCAAACGAGTCAAGTTCAAGATTAGCTTTGATATTTTTCTCACTTTCAGCTTTAGGAATAGCGATACGCCCTTGCTGTATATCCCACTTTAAAATCACTTGCCCTGCACTGACCCCATATTTTTCAGCTATGTTTAGGATCACCGGATCTGCTATTGGTTTTTCACTGGTGGGAACACCACTCCACGTACCTGAGCCAAGTGGCGACCAGCAGGAGACATAAATATCATGTTTATCACACACCTCACATAACGCTTTCTGCGTTAAATACGGATGCAGCTCCAATTGGTTGTAAACCGGTTTCACTTTCGCAAAAGACAACAATTGTTCTATGTCTGATTGTCTAAAATTAGACAAGCCTAAGTGGCGTACCTTACCCTGCCCATTAAGGTGTTCTAACGCTTGCCATGTAGCTTGGGTTTTAGCTGGATTTGGCCAATGGACTAAATACAAGTCAATATAATCCATGTCTAAGCGTTTCAGGCTAGCATCAAAGGCTTTCAGGGTTTCGTCATAGCCTTGCTCGGTATCCCATACTTTACTAACGACAAAGAACGCTTCTCTTGGTATACCCGATGCTTTAATGGCTTTACCCACACTACGCTCGTTGCCATAGAGCGAGGCTGTATCGATGTGGCGATACCCTGCTTTAATGGCTTTGAGTATAGTGTCGACGACATAGTCGTCATCTTGTTGCCACCCACCTATGGCACAAGTACCAAAACCTAGTGCGGGAAAGCGAGTGCCATCTTTTAATACGATTTCGTGCTGCATGAATTATTCTCCTTTTCTAACATTAGATATGAGGCCGTGACATGCACATTCAAGTTAAAGCATATAAAACAATTGAGCCCGTATGAACAGTGCTGGCTTAGTAATAAGCGCGACGAAAAACAACGCTTTAGTACCCTACTGCCGCACCCTGTGGACGCCTAGCATCATTAGCACCATAATAAAGTCCGGCGCGAACTTTACCTGATACCCCCGCGTCACTAACGTTAGACTTTTCTTCTTTTTTCATATCTGGTAGCCCTACCATAATGGCTTCAGCGGCGCCCCATGTGCCTCTTTCTAACATCGTGTAACCACGTGATTTGAGAATTTTCAGGGTGTCGGGTGATATCCCTCTTTTTTCGTACATTACAATATCGGGTAGCCACTGTTGATGGATACGCGGTGCATTAACTGCTTCTTGTAAGTTCATGCCGTAGTCGATGATGTTCATTACCGTGTTGAGGGTAATAGTAATAATCAGTGAGCCCCCTGGTGAGCCAAGGACTAAAAAAGGTTGGTCATTCTTAGTCACTATGGTCGGTGACATAGAGGAAAGAGGACGTTTACCCGGGGCAATAGCATTGTTCTTGCCTTGCACTAGGCCAAACATATTTTTACTACCAATTTTAGATGTGAAGTCATCCATTTCGTCGTTTAACCAAAATCCCGCGCCAGGGGCCATAACGCCTCCTCCAAAACGACCGTTAATGGTGTAAGTGGTTGAAACGGCATTACCGTTTTTATCGATAACGGAATAATGAGTGGTTTGCGGTTTTTCGTGAGGGGAAACCCCTGCCGCCAATTCACTTGATGGTGTGGCGTTAATCGGGTCTATTTGCTGACGAATTTTAGCTGCGTATTCTTTGCTAAGTAACTTTTCAACGGGCACCTCAACAAAGTCAGGGTCGCCTAGTAAACTATTGCGATCAACAAACGCGTGGCGCATGGCTTCAACGGTGTAATGTATTGCATCAGACGAGCCATAGCCCATCGAGCTCATGTCATAGCCTTCCAATATATTGAGAATTTGGCACATAGTCGTGCCACCAGAGCTTGGCGGTGGAGCAGAAATAAAGTCGTAACCCCGATAGGAACATTTTATGGGCGTGCGTTCTTTTGCTGTATAGTTTGCAAAATCCGTTGCCGTTAAATAACCACCATTGGCTCGTGAGGCTTTTTCGATAGTTTTGGGTAAATCCCCCTTATAAAAAGCATCAGGTCCATTTTTAGCAATAGATTGTAAAGTCACGGCTAGTGCTTTTTGAGTAAGCCTGTCTCCCGGTTGCAGCGGGCTACCATCAGCGCGTAAAAAGATATTTTTTGCTTGCTCGTCACCGCGCATTTTCCCTAAGCTGGTATCAATAACATCCGTATCGCCACGGGTTAATATAAACCCTTGGTCGGCAAGCTTTATGGCTGGTGCCATAATCTGTGCTCGCGTCAGGGTGCCCGATCCAAAACGCGTTAAGGCTAACTCCAGCCCTTTCACAGTGCCTGGCACACCGATAGCTCCCCACCCCATGGTACTGGCTTTGGGAATAAGATTTCCATCTTGATCTTGGTACATTGCGGCACTAGCTGCGGCAGGTGCCATTTCGCGAAAATCAATGAAGTGATCGTTGCCATTAGCCAAATGTAAGGTCATAAACCCACCACCACCGATGTTACCGCAACAAGGATTAACAACCGCTTGTGCGTAACCTACCGCTACTGCAGCATCGACGGCGTTACCGCCCAATTTCATAATTTCGATACCGGCTTGGGATGCAAAGCGCTGTGAAGAAACCACCATGCCATTTTCAGCTTCAACGGGTGGTAAAGATGCCCCGTAACTTTGCAACGACAAAAGAGGTGCGACTACCGATAGGGCTAAAAGTGACCCTTTCAGGAAGTATGTTTTATGTTTCATTTATTATTCCTAGTAATGGTCAATCGCGTCACATTATCAAAGACAGTCAAAAATGAAAAAGCAAAAAGTGTAAGCCTGTCCTTCTGCATGTCTCACGCTTTATCGCTGGCCATTTCACTGGACCATAAGCTGCATTACTTAGATGGCAACACGCGTTGAATTATGAGTAGGCTAATGAGTTAGGTTTACCCAAAGAATCTGTCTATTTTTATGTATTACGTATCTAAAAAGCGTTAGATTGGAATAATTTTACTGTGATGGTTTAACCATACTCGGTTAGCTGGCCTAAACGGCGCTAAGCAGTGCATAAAAAAGTGTGAAGGCCGGGTTGTTTACACAAATAAAAAAGGAGTCACCAAAAAGCGGCAGAGGAATATTGCCTGGGGTGAGTTGGGTGACTCCTAAAAATCGTTATAACGCTACTCAGACGCGTATTCTGACAGCGTTATACTTTAAATTTGGATAGCTAAATTAGCTTAGCTAGGCTGACAATACGCATAATTAGCGGAACGGTGGAAGGTTTGCTATCGCTAAGCATTCCTGTCAGTCCGCCTGCGGCGAATCCAGCTACGGGTGCCATAGGCAATCGACATAATTCTCGACCAGCACTGGCAATCTGCTCTTTGCGCGCTAAAATTATTTGCTGATTTTCGTACGCTTTTCGCTCAATATTTTCCACGTCAGTTAGACGTCGACCGAGCAAGAGTCGGCTCATCGTTATACGATTTAACACGGGCACACCCCTATCAAATAAACAGGCTTAGTGCTGGCTAGCACTCGTTGTCTCTTTAGTATGGTCAGGTTTTGTTGTAAGACTTACATCGGTAGATAACGTAAGCGCCTCCCATGCGCGACTAAAGCTGATATGCCTTAATAGTGCACGTATAGTGGCAATTAACCCCCATAACACCAAACCATTAAGCAATAAAATACTGCTTCCGACCCATGCCCAGTGCAAACCTAACTGGACTAAACCTAGTGCCAGCATTGCGTTGAGCGTCAACCATAAGGTTGCTCCAACGGCGGTTAACAACAGCACACCTGTCATTACAAGCAACAGAGCGCGAGCGGACAATTTCCATTCACGCCCCATTAATGTTTTGGCCAGCGAGAACTGGCGCTGATAACGCTGGCCTGCATCCGTTGCGGCCCCCATCATTTCCTTTATAAGATCGACCGCTTCGGCATCACTGCTTGCGTCTCTTGCCTGATCTGGGTTTGGCGTATTCACTGTATTAACGTCTACGAAGTAAAGAAGACAACAGCATACCGGCAGTAAACGCTATTCCCACGGTCGCGACAGGATTTTCAGCGGCGAAACGGCGTACTTCTGAGCCATTCCATTGCTTAACAATCTTGTCTTGAGTTTCCCCTAGAGATTCAGCCGAACGATGGGCGGTCTCACGCACTGAGCGTTCTGCTTTTGAGGCTTTATCAGCTACTGCATCTACTGATTCATGCAAAGCTTCTTGAGCCCGCTTAGAAATAGGTGAGTCTTGTTTCGCAGTAGTATTCGATGACGCTGTTTTTGCATTTTCCATAGTAATCCCCTTACGATGTTACGGTGATCATCAAATGATTGAGTCACACATAGTTAGCCTAAAAATTTTCTAACTCAGCTAAAAAACTTATCTTGCTGGGTTGTTACAAAGATAAAAGCAATGGTTGTGCCAGTGTGATATTTAATTAAAAAGATTAAGAATAACAAGGCTTGTAGGGCCATTACATGCAACGGTAGACAGAGGGTAGGAAAGGGGGAGTGGGAATTAATTGCACTGGCTATGCAATTATTACGAACAACAAGAAACGCCCTCATTTGGATTTAAAAGCACACCAATCTGCATGCTTTTAAAGACACTCACACTAATTCAGTGAATTGCCCAACCAAAGGCTGTAACAATCACTTGGTTTTGCTCTTTCGATGTTGAAATTCGCTCTTAGATTGTGCGCCGCCAGTTAAGGCAACCCGCATGGCCGTTTCAACATCAATATCCAGTGAAGTGACTTTGCTGCGGTCGATATATAGGGTGTAGCCCCCGATCTGGTAACTCAGGGGAATATACACCCCAATTTTTTCAGCGTCCTTAAACAAGCTTTTACCACCATCTTGGTTGGTAACAAAACCAATAAGATGAATACTGTCGCTGATTTGAACCGACACCACACTTTGCATTTTTTGCTGCTTTCCAACGTTGATTAAATTCACCGCGTCTTGAATTGCACCATAAAATGTTTTAACCAATGGAATACGCTCGAATATGAGTTCACCCCAGTGCAATAAAACCTTAATTACGTAGGCATTGACCAACAGTCCGGCAAAAAATAATAATACGATCCCCGTCACTAATCCCATACCTGGGAAGTACCATTGGGCAGGAATTATAGGAGTAAGCGCCATTTCAACGGTGGTAACAAGCCAATACAGTGCGTACAGGGTCAAGGTAATAGGGATTACCGCAAGCAGTCCTTGAACCACCAGCAGCATTATTTTTTTAAGCATTGTTCTATCTCAGCGGAGGTCACAGAAGCAGTCATTCGACGCAATGAATCTGCAATATTTCATTGATTTGAAGGAATTTTATCACGTTTTACAAGCAAGTTAGCAGTTCCCGCATGGCAGATTTATAATCTTTATTCAACTCGCGAATTGAGCTGCTTGTAAATCCCCTGATTACTGCACAAATTTTTGAATAATGGTTGCCATGCGATCTTTCACATCCAACAAGGTTAAATTATCTTCATCACAGGACTGTGCATGTTTGCCATTTAATTTCGCAACCTGACTGAGCGAATTTAAGTGACTCAATATTTGTTCTGTCACATTGGTTTGCTCACAAACTGCATCTACTATTTGCTGATTCACCTGGGAAATTTCTTCTATCGCACTGGTCACTGCTTTTAAGTTGCCATCAGCCTCTAGTACCTTGTCCACACTAGATTTAGTTTGTTCTTGGCCTTGGCTTATGGCGTTCACCGCATCGGTTGTGCCCTTTTGCACATTAGCAATCATTTGCTGGATTTCTTCAGTTGACTGCTGGGTCTTTGCCGCCAAGTTACGTACTTCATCTGCTACCACAGCAAATCCTCTGCCATGCTCGCCTGCTCGCGCGGCTTCGATAGCTGCATTCAATGCGAGTAAATTAGTTTGTTGGGCTATGCCTTGAATAACATCCAGTACGGAGCCAATTTTACGAGCATCTTCATTCAAATCAGCAATAACTTTGGCGGTGTCTTCTATTTGCTGAGACGAACTTGATATGGTTTCAATGGTTTCTTGCATCACGTTAATACTCGTAACGGCAGATTGGCTGGCTTGGGCGGCAGAGTCCGCGGCGTTTTGCACAGAATCCGCAATACTTTGCGCCACCCGCGACAATTGCTGCACTGCATTTTGAACGCTTACGGTGCCATTATTTTGCTCGGTAACGCCTTGGCTGATAGCCCCTGCACTGTCGACCAAACTTGAACAAACTCGGTCTAAATCTTGTTGGGTTGAGTCCAGTCCTGAGTAAATTTCAAGTAAATCGCTGCGTAAAGTCTCAATTGATTGCGCCATTTTACCTATTTCATCTTTGCGCTCAAAAGACAAAGGCTTCTCGAGACGGCCTAGACTGACGTAATAAATATGACGGCTAAGCTGACGCAGTGGTGTGGTGACCATGGCTTTAATGGCCCAAAGCAAAATCGCCACGCCTATCAAGAGCGTGAATACCAAACTGATACTGCCCCACCACAGCGAGCTAGCGACTTGTTCATTTTGATACTGGTTCTGTGCGATAACGTGTTGGTTTATTTGTGCGCTTAGAGATTCGAGCAATTTGGTGGGCGCGCGGTCAATACCCGTTACGGCGTTATCGCCAGCGTAAGGGTCAAAACCAGACTGAATAAATATCTCGTATCCTTTTTTATATTGTTGGAGTAAGGCGCTATGCTGAGCAGAGAAAAGAGCGAGCTGCTGACTAACGTCATCGCTCACGTCGATGCTTTCAAACTGCAGAAGATAATCCTCAATTTCATTGTGGCGAGCCAAAAAGCTATTCCAATACTTTTCTCGCTTAGCGCTATCTTTACCTCGCAGCAAAACGTTTTTCCATTCCTGAACTTGGCGCTTAAAATTTAAGTTCATGGTGTCGATAAGTAATGTTGCTTTGACGTCCCGCTCTAACAACTCACTATATTGCGTCATATGAGAGCTGAGATTATTGATTGTTACTGCCGCAATCAAACCAAGGACGATAACAAATGCCATCACTACACTGAATATTTTTGAACTTAGTTTTCTCATAGTAAACAGCATCTTATCCTATTGAATTAACGAAAGGTTATTCCGATTTATCGGTAAAAAGGGTTAAATTCGTTTCTGATACACAGTATTCTTTAACACAATCCACGCACTTGATAATTATATATCGCCCCATTCCAATATTTTATGAATAAAGTTGTTTAAGCTAAATATAATGACCCGTTTTCTGCGGCATTGGGTAGTCTTGTCCCGAGCGATAAATACTATTTTGATTCTTGGTTTAACCATATTTTATAATGATAGTAGTTCGTTAATCGTGATTTGTGTCATCAATCCACTTAAGTTGGGTTAAGGGATAGCCTAAAAACCATTTTGCCCTGTCTAGCACTATGCGTGTTTTAATGTGTTTAATAGATAACTTGGAATTGTCGCTTAAAGCCGTACATGCTTCGTTCAAGGCTTTGATATCGGGAAAACAACTAAGCTATATATAATCCACAGCGCCGCTGAGCTACATGCAATCCATGATATACGGCATATCTTTAATAACGTCAGCAAATTTGCGCCGCATCGCAGTACTGTTGTTATCAAAAGTAAAATACATCTTCACACAGCTGCTCTAAAACGACGGCAGCATGGGACCCTCTAAAATAGCCTGCTTCCTTTAACGCTTTAACCCGTTGAAAATACGCACTCGTGGATAGACTCACTTTTTCCGCTAATTCGATATTGGTTAAATTGGCTTGTAAATGCAAAACCGCCAGTATTTTTTGGTTATAGCTATCAATTTTGATTTTTTTTATGTTTCTATGCGAATGCCCCCTAAGCCTAGCGATTGGATTACGTATTAAAATGATAAATTACGCACAGGGTTGATGGTTCAATAAATTATGTATGTCGACCAGCACGATAACATTGCGTGACGAAAACATTCCCGCGCTTAGCATCTCATTTCATCTCGAGGGATACCCCCTACGAATACGCTCGCTGCATCATGTGAAAATGAAAAGAACAGATTAAGTAAACCTTAATAATCAACGCGCATGCTGGTGTTAACAAAGTGAGACCCGAAATATGACAATAGGATATTGCCCCACCATGGCTGCTGTTATTAGGTGTACCAAATCGTGAATAAAAGTGCTTGTCTATCTCTTGCTGGCTTTATTGCTCTTTCACCTTGTAGCACATCACATGCCGCTACATTGACACAAGCTGGGTGCCTTGCACTTTTTGCAACAGACAGCGAGTCAAATGTACTAGAACCAAAGATTGAGCCCAAACTCATTGCACGAACCATCAACATTAATACTCAGCCAATCTTTGATGAAAGCGCAGATGACACGGTGGCAATACACAGGTTTGCCAACTGGATGCACTATGACACCCAAGAAAGTGTGGTCAAACGCCTATTACCTTTTAAATCAGGGGAAGAGATCACTGCATACGAACTCGCCGAAGCAGAACGTATATTGCGCAGTGAAAGCTACCTCAGAGATGCGAGTGTAACGGCTGAGCGGGACTGCGGTGGCAATACTCAGGTCGATGTGACCACCTGGGATAACTGGTCTTTGCTACCGACCTTTAGTTTTGGGCGCAAGGGGGGAGAAAACAAATTAGCCCTAGGCTTTGAGGAAGACAACGTTTTAGGCACAGGAATACGCACCACTGTACGCTACAAAGAAGATGATCAGCGTTCAGGCTATCAAGTTGATTTTAGATCCCCTGTTCCTTATCTGTCTCACGCGACTATCTCTACCCGTTTTATGGACAATGACGATGGTCAATTGGTGCAGTTAATTCTCGATGATCCGTTTTATCAAAGCTCAACCAAGAATATGTTCAATATACATTATGAAACGGATCAACGAACCGAACGTCTGTACCAAAATGGTGGGACCCGCAACCGGTTTGCGCTGGATCACGATTTTCAACAATTTACTTACGGTTGGCTACTTGATAACAACCTTCAGGCTGATAAATACGGAAACGTGCTGCGCTTAACGGCTGGTATCACCAAGGATCGTACTCGTTTTACCTTACCTGAGTTTGAACAAACCCCACAGGACTCACTCTTCTTACCGGTCGACCGAGACTATCTTTACCCTTGGCTGGGGCTCGAGTACCGCCAAGCCGAATTCAAAGTGATGTCGAATGTATATCTCATTGGGCAAAACGAGGATGTGAACTTAGGTTGGCATCATAGTGTGCGTTTTGGGATCGATATGAACACTCAACAAACGGATTCTCGCTTGTTTCATTTGGACTTTAGCAGTGATAAGGGGTATCAGTGGCAAGATTATTTGCTGCTGTTATCCGCCCAAGGACAAAGTGTATTTGATGGCGATGAACAGAATCAATTGAAGATCGCTGTTAGCGCCGAGCATTTCTATCGACTCGACGACACTTGGTCATTGTATAGTAAGCAAAGTCTGGTGACATCTGCTCAGCAATTTCTCGATCAACCTGTGGTAATAGGTGGCGACACGGGAGCACGTGGTTATCCGTTGCAATATCAACACGGTGAGCATAGTGCTTTACTCAATGCAGAAGTACGCGTCTATCCAAAATACAACATCTATAAATTATTCGACGTGGGTATGGTTGCCTTTGCCGATGTAGGCCGCGCTTGGGGCGGGGACGAAGCGAGGCTGAATGACTCCGACTCGATACTATCAAGTGTCGGTATCGGCGCACGTATCTACGCCAGTCGCTCAAGCCATCGCAATGTCATTCACATCGATATCGCGAAGCCTTTAGTTAACTCTGAATTCGTCGATAGTTGGGAATGGCGCCTACAGGTTAAAAATAGCTTTTAACGTTCATCACGTCGCGCTATTTATCTTCATTAAATTTGGCCGACATTCCCATAGGCAAAGCGTATTTAACTTAGAGCGTTAGATCTCGCCACTCGCCTTCAGCTAAATCACCTAAACTGTATTCGCCAAACTGCGCTCGGTGTAGCGCATCAACGTGATAACCACAGGCTGCGAACATTCTTCTAACTTGATGGTATTTACCTTCATTTAGCGTCACATTAGCCACGTTTTCTTCGACTATTTCAATTTTAGCGGGTAAACATTGCTCTTCACCATCCCCTAAAATTACGCCTTTGGCAAACTCATCAACAATACTTTGCTGCAATGGTCTATCCACGTGGACAACGTATAGTTTATTAACGTGATGTTTGGGTGACGTAAGCTTATGTACTAATTTGGTATCGTCTGTGATTAATATCAGCCCTGAGGTGTCTTTGTCTAAACGCCCAACACTGACGATTTTAGGGTTGCGAGCCTCCCAGCGAGGTGGCAATAAGTCATAAATACGCATACCTTCGTTGTTATCGTGACTGCACACATACCCTAAAGGTTTGTTCAGCATAACCAAAATACCTTCAGGCATATCCAATGGCTCTGCGTCCACCAGCACGTTTGCAGGGTCAACTTTTTGCGATGGGCTCTTGGCAATCTCCCCTGCCACACGAACGCGTTTGTCTTTGAGCAAATAACGCGCTTCTCTGCGACTGCAATAACCTAAATTACTCAGTAGTTGGTCGAGACGTTTAACAGCAGGCATATATATTCCAATAGTTGAGGGGATAGGGTAAATAACGCTGACAATATTATCAAAAGTGAGGACTATTTTTGCGGCGCTGATTATGCCACACAGATAGGCAATACCAAACCACAGTCAACGAATGCAAATTAATTAGGTATGATCAATGTTTAGCTGAACAGCCAAGTAGAAGGTCTGGACGTAGGGCACCTTGTTACTTTAGGTCTCAATATTTATCTGCTCCCGTTTAAACAAAGCCTGTAAGACCTCTGTATAGGGCTGATATTTACGCCAATTACCAATAGATTTTCGATTGATGGCCTCTCGCACTTGCACTTTACTGGCAGTAGAAACTGGCGCTTGATTTTGCTCCACATGCAGGCATTGGGACTGCCAAGGTAGGTTACAAAAATGAAGTAATTGCTCTATGTTTTTCTGTGGTTCGCTAACGAGCTGCTCGTAATTCAACAACGTAAAGTTGTTAGTGTCTCTGGCCTGCCACTCATGCACTAACTGATGAAAACGTGCATAAAATTTCCCTATATTCTCTAAATCGTAGGCATAAGCATAATATGGACTGTTAAGTGAAAAAAGCTGGCGATAATTGCCTATGCAAGTATCCATAGGGTTACGCAACAAGCAGACGATCTTAGCATTCGGGAATGCTCTTCGTATTAAGCCGATATAAAAAAAGTTAAAGGGCAATTTATCGACGAAGCGTGGTGTATTCCCTACCACGGCTAGTGTTCGCTCAAGATAACGCTCGGCTATTTGCACAGGAGGTAACAACATTGCCTTTTGCAACGTTGCAACGTCTAGCACGTTAGGAGACGACGTCCCTGATAGCTCTTTCACTGCAACACCGAAATCCTGCAGTTCACCTGCGGATAACACGTCACTGTGGTTACTCAAAATTCGCTCGACGAGTGTTGTCCCAGAACGTGGCATACCCAACACGAATATAGGCTGGTCGCTAGCATGCCCTTGCCCTGCTGCCATTTCTTTGCTGCTCGGCGCGCTTAACTGGGTTTGTTGCACACTGTTGAAAAGCATTTCGTCGTCATGGAATGTGTATGTCAAACTGTTGAGTTTGTCGCGTTTTGCCGCCTGTAAGCTCTCAAAAGCACGATGATATTGCCCAAATGCCTCGTATTCTTTGGCTAGCGCGTGAGCGATATGCAGTGATGCATCAACGTGCTTGGTGCGTTTAGCCGTTGCCTGTAATCGTGCTACATGGTTGGCCTGTGCTGATACACCACCAAGATCCGAAAGGGCGAAATGTGCTTGATGATAATCAGGGGCTAAGGTGATTGCCCGCTCAAAATAGACTCTAGCGATAGCAAACTGGCCAGCAAATTTACTGGAAACAGCAAAGTTATAACAAAACTGTGCATTGTCTTTGTCCACAAGTAAGGCTTTAGCAAAATACTGCAATGCTTTTTCATGCAGCCCCACGCGACTTAGGGCAACACCAAAGGTATCGAGTGCTAATGGACTATTCACTTGCAACAGAGGGGCCTGTTCTACGGCATGGAGCACCCGCTGTGCTTCCCCTCTGAGGGAGTAGCATTTGGCAAGATAAACCCAGTACTCAACATGAGTAGAAAGAGATAATGCTTTTTCTAGCAACTTTATCGATTTTGCAATTTGTCCCACTTCGATATTGACCATAGCTAACAAAAAGTAGGCGTCGCTGTGCGATGGATCGTGCTTAATAATTTGTACACTCAAGCTGTGCGCTTGCGCAAAATCACGTTTATTAAGCGCAGTGATAGCCTGTTGATGTAACTGCTTAATTTCTTGCATAGGTCTCTTAATTTGCCTCAACATTTGACTATATTGACGCTAGCTGAATAATAATATCAATAAAAAAGGGCACCTTAGGTGCCCTGAATAGTCGATTATCGCTTACATACCAAATTGATAATTGAATTTTAACCCAATGGTACGCGGTCTTTCTAAGTAATGGCCATAGTAACGCAACAGATCACCACGGTTTGAGTTGGTATCAGGGGCCACTGCCAAACCAATATCGCCTAAGTCGTTTCGTGAAGAACTAAAAGCGTATTTGTCGAAGAGGTTATCTACATATAGGGTGACAGTCCAATCTTCATCAGATAACGATGCGCTCACGTTACTCAATGCATAACCCGAAATCACTTCACCTGATTCGTGCAGGCCAATTTTAGAATAAACATCGCTTTGCGCAGTAATACCGTAAGTCACATCAAGTAGTTTATCGCCCATGACCTCAGTAGAGTATTTAAGACCAAGGGAGAACTGATGTTCGGGTGAGCCTGGCAAGCGGTCGCCATCTAGGGCGTCTGAGTCATCAAATAACTCAGGTACATCTTCGGTCAATTCAGCCTTCGTAAACGCATAGGTCGCATACGCGCTTAACTCATCAGTAAAAATGGCTCGGGACATCATCTCGACCCCTTTCGAATTGGCTTTGCCTGCATTAACTAAGATTGTTTGTTGACCGTTCTCCGTGTTGCCGGTTACCTGAGCATCATCCCAGTCGACATTAAACAGCGCCATATTAAAATGGAACTTGTTCTTTAACCAGGTACTCTTCAAACCGAGTTCATAGTTGGTAGTGGTGTCTGGCGCGTAAATTTGCTCATTAGGCAAGGCGCAGACTTCTTGAGTATCACCGCTAGAATCAGGATTGCACGCCCCAACGCCATTGGCTCCGCCAATTCTAAAGCCCTCGCTCAACGTGACATAACCCATTACGTCAGCTGTAAATTGATAACTGGCATTAAATTTAAACAAGCTGCCACTATCGTCCGCTTTATTTTCAAGTGGGGCCAAGATAATCTCATCTCCTTGCCTGAAATCATCGGCACCTTCCTCAACAGTGATAGCCGTGTAAAGTAGGGGCAAATCCACATCAGACGCGGTTTCTAAATCGTACTGGTAAAAACGCGCACCTAGGGTGATATCCAACTGATCCGTCACCGCATAGCTCACTTCGCCGTACAGGGCTTTTTCGGTGATTTCCGTTTCATCAACTGAGATGTACTCAAGAGCGTCTTCACGTAAATTCCCCCCCGTTTCCCAGACGTTAATCGCATATTCATCAAAGTTAGGAGTGAATTCTAAACTTGCTCCATCACTATCGATATTGTTATAAAAGGCACCTACGATCCAACTTAAGTCAGAGTCGCCTTTGGATACTAGGCGCAGTTCTTGGGTGAACACGTCTCGATTGTCAAGCTCCCGGGTGTAGCTTGAAAATGCGGGAAACTCTTCGTAGCTATACGCTAGCCTTATCAGCAAGTCTGTTTGGTCTCGTTGACCGACCGCCTCAAAACTTGATTTTCCTGTGGCTGATACCAACTCTGCAAACCCTAAATCAACGCTTAATTCTAAGCTAAGCAAATCGTCTTCTTTTTCACGCGGCTCTACATAGCGGTAGGCTGATTCATATTTGCCAATCACGTCACCCAAACCATTATCTGGCGACAAAGCGTCGTAATGCACGATTGAGCGCCCTTCGACTTCTTGCTTTTGATAGAAATACGTTAAGGTGGCATCTATATCTTCGGTGGGGGTCCAGCGAAGAGCAACGCGGCCAGATAAAGTATCTTCACCGTTGGCGTCTTTTTTCGAACGCAAGTTGTCTGCGACATCGTTGGGATCTTGCCAATCGGGATCAGCAATCGATACCCCGCCTTCGCGTACAAGGTAGTTGTAATCAATAAAACCGGGGTCGTGTAACTTGTTAAGCGACATCCGTAGTCCAAGTACATCATCAATTAAGGGGGTATTAAATACAAAACCTGCTTCTGCACCGACACTGTCACTTTCATTCATGCTGGAAACATTGCCGTATACTTCAGCAGAAGTCGTATCAAGCTCGACTTGTTTTGGTAAATAGCGAATTGCGCCACCTAACGTTCCCGCGCCGTAAAGTGTGCCTTGAGGACCAATTAATACTTCTACGCGCTGAATGTCATTCAAACGCATATTGATGAATAAGGGGATCTCACCAACGTAAGTGGAAACGGTACCACCGTCTGAGCTGGGGCCTGATGAGTTAGTGTTTAACCCTCTGACGATAATAGGTGAATCACTGCGTCCGCCTTGGTCGGTAATGGTTAAACCGGGTACCCAGCGCGCCACATCATCTAAATCGGCGATATTTTGTTCTGCTAAGGTATCGGAGGTAAGGGCGGTGATGTTCAAGGGCGCTTCCTGCAATGAACCAGCGCGGCGTGTCGCTGTGACTTCGATCGTCTCAATGCCAATATCTGCACTTTGTGCCCATACCGAAGGAATAGGAGCAAAAGTGGCTGAAACCGCCAAAGCAATTGATGTGTGTTTAGTTAGGAAGCGTTTAGCTATCGCCATGCGTATGTCTCTTTTTATGGTTAACGGTTGCGTATTAAATGTATGTTCAGGTTTAACTCAGCAGGTTTCATGCCTGTTTTATCTCATTTGCGCGCTAAAGCAGGGTAAAAATACAACCGGCGATGCGCATAATTTATATTTTTATGCATAAATAATGGTTTTGTATGAGTGAAATCTAAAAGCGCACCTTAATGATGCATTGCGCCAGAAAATTCAAGGAAACTTTACTGGAATTGAGCTTGCTCGATAAAAAAAGTAGAAATCACTACCGTACGCACCAAATAGAAGTGGTTAATAATGCATAACTATTCACTTAATTAAATTGGCATCTCGATAATCGACCCTGAACGGCTCAGCTAGTGATACATGTAAACCCGTTTAAGAGCTTAATTTGCCTGAAGCAGACAAAAAGATACACAGCTAGGTTAGGCTCAATCCCCCTGCCTATTGGGAATACTTTATTAGGTGTGATGAGGCTTTTAGAACAAGAGTCTCGAATGCAGGTCGAAAATGTATCAATAGAAAGTGAGGTAGGTGAGGAAAGTGAGCAGCATACAATCATGCTGCTCTATTTTGCTTGTTATAAATCGCTGTGAGGGCCAAACACTTCATAATGAATTTGCGCGTCCTTAACGCCTAAATCCAATAATTGATTTTTAATAAACGACATAAATCCTGTAGGGCCACAGATATAAAAATTACCACTGCCCAAGGGCAACTGCTGCGCCATGGGTGCTAACGACATTAACCCGCTAAAAACATTATCTTGCTCAGGAGCGTGGTTTGCATACCAAGTATATGCATTAAGCTCAGGTGTTATTTTTTCAAGCTCAGCAACGCGTTGTGTAAATGAATGTTGCTCAGGATTTTCGCACGCATGTAAAAAATGTATCGGTGTTTGAGGATGGCTATCTACCGTGGCCTCAAGCATCGACATCATAGGTGTCAAACCCACTCCAGCTGAGATAAGCACAGTCGGTAAATGTTGATGTTGTAAAAAGAAGTCGCCAGCCGGTGGCAATATGTCTAACACATCCCCTTCCTCGACGGAATCATGTAAATGGTTTGATACCAAGCCATTTACTTCACCCTGTTCACGTTTCACACTGATACGATAAGTGCTGGAGTTGGGTTTGTCGGATAATGAATATTGACGCATTTCAGCATATTCACAGTGCTTAGGCTGGACTTTAATGCCCAAATACTGACCCGGTTTGTACCCGATAACAGGTTTACCATCCACTGGAGACAATACAAAACTGGTCACCAACGATGACTCAGGCGTTTTACTAAGCACAGTAAATTTTCGTTGGCCTAACCAGCCTCCAGGAGCTTGTTCTGTTTGCTTATAAAGGTCCCCTTCGCGATTAATAAATATATTAGCCAATGCACCGTATGCTTCCGTCCAGGCTTGCTCTACCTCAGGCGTGAATGCATCTGGCGCTAGTTCGCGAAGCGTTTCTATTAAATGATGTCCAACTATATCGTAATGTTCAGGTTGAATAAAAAAACTCGTGTGTTTTTGGGCCACTCGCTCAACAACTTCACTTAGCACACCTAAGTTATCGATATTTTTAGCATAAGCTGTAATCGCACTAAAAAGCGCAAATTGTTGACGACCATTGGCTTGATTAGCCATATTGAATATATTTTTAAGCTCAGGGTTTAAGCGAAACATGCGCTGGTAAAAATGATCGGTGATCGCAACTCCTGCTGATTCCAACAAAGGAATGGTACTTTTCACAGTGGCGATAGTATGAGCTGACAACATAAAAATCCTCTAATTAAGTCAAGTAAAAAAATATCGTGGGTTTATCTTAGAAATTTAATCGGGTTTACCATCAACGCGGGCCCGAATAAGAACTGGCAGGTAGTGCCAAAGAAATAATACAAACGCCGTTAGCCATAATCCTGCACTTAGCTGCCAAGAAATAACAACGTGAGGAGTGAAAGCAGAAAATGCGCGCACAATCCCTGCGAGTAATAACAGAGCGAAAGCGCCACTCAAACTAACACTAACCTTGAGTGCGCGGCCGGTATGACCCAGTGAAACTCTGGACATCATGCTTAATATCATGCCCGAAACAGCGCTTATGCTAATGAGATGCAGTGCATCTTTAAGGGCTAACATAGAAGTGAGTAAGCTTATACTGACCAATAATAAGCCTATTGCCATCGCGAAATAAGCTAAATGCAAAGACCACAACAGCGGCACTTGCCAAATACCCGGATGATACCAACGCCAAAGACGCCATAAATGTCCACACCCAAGCATGATTAATAGGCCACTGGTTTCAAGGGTAAAGTCAGCAAAAAACTGTGCAGCAAATACCCCTGTTGTAATAAGTGATAACCAGAATAGAGCGTTATCTAACCATGGGTTTTTATATTGTTTCTGGGTAAGTGCTCTGGCGGTAAAAAATGGGATGACCCTTCCGCCAACAAGCGTTATGAGGGCGCACAACAACACAATTGCGCTTTGGGAAAAATGAGAAGCTAGTGCGTATTCTTGCTTTAACACCATAGTCACGAATAAAGCATTTAAGCTAAACATACCCACCAAGAGTAAAATTAAAACACGATTGGCAGTATTTTTTGATTTAATAATCAAGTAGCTAAAAAAACCAACAACGCCAAACCACCACGAAAATTGAGCTACGCTAAACAAGAATATGCTTTCTGGTGTATCGCCTAATAATAAGCTCACTCGCGCAATAAACCAAAGCAACGTTAATCCCATAAGAGCTAAGCCATTAATGCTGCGCAAGCCAGTCCAAGTTTGTACAGCCGTCAATAAAAAACCTGCAGCAATACAGGCTGCAAAACCAAATATCATTTCATGGGCATGCCATAACGTGGGCGGCATCGTAAAGTTAAGGGTCCATTTCCCGCTAAACCACAATGCCCATACACCTATTGCCAACACTGCCCATACAGTACCAAATAAGAAGAATGCCCTAAATGCTAATGAAAATAGAATCGTTCCAAAACCACCGGTTACATTATTGACCATAGGCTCATTAGGTAATCGAAGTTTGCTGGTTCCATTACTGGCGTTATTGGCTAGTTTATTAATAGGATTATTTACTGGCATATTCATAATCTAATAAACCGCCTTATGCTGTTCATATTGGGCAATACATCTGCAGACGTAAGCCACTTTGAGCACACTGGCACTGATAATGATTAATATATGACTAACTATCTGTTGTCCCAAAGAAAACAAATCGGACAAGGGATAACTAATAGCGATGCTAAGCAACAGTAACCCTAACGAAATCGCCAGAATAGAATTCGCTATGTTGAACAACCTGCTATAACGCGTGACAGGATTACTTACCTCAAAAGACGCCATGAATTACTCCTATGTTCACATCTCACTGCTGTTAGTAGCAATGAAATGGCCGATATAGCATAGATACAGCAGTAATAGTGCCAACATATATAAATCATAAATATCAACAAGTTAAAAAACAAAATAAAAAATAAAGAGTCATAATGACCTATCGTAAAAAGTCAATATGACTCAAATGATGCTTTATGACACAAAGAAAAATTTGTGTCATTATCCACATATCAAAGTCCAGATAATTGGCGAATAGAAAACATGATCGAGCTCAACTCAACACTTCTATTAGAAGTAGCACTAGATTTAGCTAACAGTATTACCAGTGAAGATCGATTCGATAGATTGCTTTCTTCTATTCGAAAAGCCATTAATTGTGATGCGGTCGTCTTACTTGCTTATCAAACGGATCAGCTGAAACCCTTAGCAATTCAAGGTTTGGCACCCGACACTTTAGGACGCCGCTTTAAGCTGAGTGATCATCCTCGTCTGAGCCTTATCTGCACTGCAGAGCAACCTGTGCGCTTCCCTTCAGACTCAACACTCGCCGATCCTTACGATGGTTTATTGTTGGCTCAAGACGGAGATCTACCTGTGCATTCATGCATGGGATTGCCGTTATACAGTGACGAACAACTGATGGGCGTGCTAACACTTGATAGCCTGCAGCCCAATGCATTTAGCAATATACCCGAGCGTACGTTGCAGCTAATATCGGCCTTATCTGCTGCCACGCTTAAAACGGCGATTCAGCTTAAAGTACTAGAACAACGTGCCCAACAAGCCCAAGATTTAGTGCAAGAACTGACCCATGAAGCGTTAACCCGAGACGGTGGTGAGTTGATTGGTAAAAGCCCAAGCATGTTGGCGCTTAAAAGTGATATTCAGTTGGTTGCAGGTTCTGATTACACTGTTTTGGTCATGGGGAAAACAGGAGTTGGCAAAGAGTTAGTTGCACGAACCGTACATCAATTATCCAATCGCCGAGAGCAGCCCTTGGTGTATCTTAATTGTGCATCAATCCCAGAAACGTTGGCAGAAAGTGAGTTATTTGGGCATACCAAAGGGGCTTTTAGTGGCGCAGAAAAAGAACGTCCAGGTAAATTTAAGTTAGCCGACTGCGGCACCATTTTTCTAGACGAAGTAGGTGAATTGCCGTTAAGCGTACAAAGCAAACTACTGCGGGTGCTGCAAAGTGGCGAGATTCAGCCCGTGGGTAAAGACAGAGTCAACATAGTCAATGTGCGTATTGTCGCTGCCACCAATAGAGATCTAGCAGAGGAAGTCAAACTAGGGCGTTTTCGCGCCGACCTTTATCACCGTCTATCTGTGTATCCGATTAGGGTTCCTGAACTTAAAGATCGTGAAGATGATGTTCTACTACTTGCCGGCTACTTCTTAGAAGTCACAGCTCGGAAACTCGGAATACGTCAACTAAAAATGCGGCCTGAAGTACAAGAGGCCCTGCTTGAGTATTCCTGGCCGGGTAATGTACGCGAGCTTGAACATGTTATTAGCCGTGCTTCTTTAAAAGCATCACGTAACACAGAGCAGCAAGATATTATCTCTATCACCCCTGAAGATTTAGATTTCGAACGTACGGTATCAACTGATGCAGAGCATGATAATTCACTTAATACAGACAATAATAATATCGTTTCATTAGTCCAGCAAGGGCTCAAATCGATGACTGAAGCCTTTCAAAAAAAGCACATCACTGATGCTCTGAATAATAATAACGGGAACTGGACGCAGGCAGCAAAGCAATTAGACATGGACCGAGCTAACCTGGCGCGCTTGGCTAAACGTTTGGGCATCATTGTTGAAAAAAATATTAAGCAGTAACCACTCTGAGTCCGCTAGAGGTTTATCTGATAAAGACAGAAGCATACCACTAGCGATGGTGTTTATAATCAATACAACATATGCATAATCGTATATTTTGATTAATTTTAAGCCCCACAATCAAACTACGCTCTTATCGAAGACGTTGATAATTAGTAGGGATCCATTCAAATCCCGTTTCCACTTTACGCACATGGCCCAAACCAGGAAACTGCAAATGTGCGCCAGCCATCAACGCTTTGCTATTCGCTACTTGTTGAAATATTCGAGATCGCTGCTTTTGAGCTTCTTCAGGGTTAGAATCAAAATCGATGGTAATGTCAGGATGAGGAAATTGCACGGCTGGAGCATGAATAAGATCACCAATGATCCACATTTCCTGCCCGTTGCTTTGCACATGATACGACGTATGCCCAGGCGTATGACCATAGGTCGCGTCCGTACTTATACCGGGCACTATCTGTTGACTACCATCAAAGCCGTCTACTTTGTTGTCCAGAACATAAGGGTTAAGTGATGCCATGGCCCCTTGAAAAAAACCTTTTTGAGCATCTGGCGCTTTGTTCATTTCTATCTCACTTAACCAAAAGTCAAGATCGCGCTTATCGGCATGAATAGTTGCATTGGGGAACACACGCTTGCCATCTCGCGCCAAACCACCAACATGGTCTGCATGTAGGTGTGTTATTAGAATATGGTCCACGTCACTTGATTCATAACCAGCGGCCTGTAAGCTGGTTATTAACTTACCCAATGTTGGGCCATACAACTTACCAGCACCAGTATCCACCAACACTAACTCATCGCCCGTATTAACCAGATAGCCATTGACTGAGGTTTCAGTAGGGCTACTTAAAAATACCTGAGTCAGTTGAGCTTGCGTTTTATTACTTTCTTGATGCAATAACTTGTCCATTGGCAGATCAACGGTGCCGTCACTTAAGGCGGTAATTTCAAATTGCCCTAATAGCGTACGATAAAAGCCAGCGGAAGAGGCGCGCTCAGGCTCTTCATTCGATAAAACTTGAAATGATAAAGTAAGACCCACTACAAAACCCTGAATTAAGAGCAAACGACGCGTTATGTTCGTTGTTTTCATGCACAATATTCCTAATGACGATACGATCGTTCGTTACATTATCAGTTTTCCATAACGCCTAAAAGAGAGTTATTTAGTGGTTCAATAAGCTGAGCCACAGAATAATCACCTTAACAAATCACAAAAAAGCAGTTAAAAACGCCACCAGAAAACGAATCCAGCAGTGAAAAAAACCAAAAAATAAACCAGTGATGCACTAATCTTATAATAGGTCTACAAAAACAGCTGTATTAATATACTATTCCTGAACACTATCATTAAAAGTTATCGGTAAAATATTTTCCATATGTTTTAGTGATATAACTGAGGTTCAGGACCATGTTTTTTTCTCGTGCAAAATCAAAACTAGAAACACCGATATCCGACAGTTTTGAGTCATCATTTATTCGCTCACTTGAGCGCCATTGCGCTACTATTTCTTTTTCACCCGAAGGCATAATATTAGACGCAAACCCTTTATTTTTAAGCACGGTAGGATACAGCCTATCCGAGATAAAAGATCAGCACCATCGGATTTTTTGCACTAAAGAAGAGTCGGAATCTAGACCGTATCAGTCATTTTGGACGCAGCTGGCACAAGGTGAAAGCACCAATGGAACCTTTTTGCGAAAAAGTAAAGATGGCGGTGACTTATGGCTCGAGGCGACTTATTTTCCTGTGGAGCAGAATGGTAAAATTGTTAGAATTATAAAAATTGCTAATGATATCACCGCTGAAAAACAACGCTTAGACAGCCAAACGGCCATTTTTGAATCCCTTGATCGTTCAAACGCACTGATTGAGTTTACACCGACTGGTGAGGTGATAAGCGCTAATTCTAATTTCTTACAAACCATGGGTTATAGCTCGGTCAATGATATAGCGGGCAAGCACCATCGTATGTTTTGCTCTGAGGATTTCTACCGTGAAAATCCTAACTTCTGGACTGAATTGGCTAACGGGGAATTTAAAGGTGGTCAATTTAACCGACTGACAAAAACGGGCAATACTGTATGGCTTGAAGCCACGTATAACCCTGTACTTGATGAGCAAGGGCATGTGATAAAAGTCGTGAAAATCGCATCAAATGTGACACCTCGTATCGAGCAGCAACTTGCGACACAAGAGGCCGCAGAAATTGCTTACAGTACATCAATGCAAACGGCTAAAATATCCCAAGACGGCGCCGTTATTTTGCAACGTACCGTAGATACGTCAAGTGCAATCGTAAGTAGCACACTTACTTCTACCGATTTGATCGAACAGTTAAATAAACGCTCACAGGAAATTTCAAAAATTGTGACAACCATTAGCGCTATTGCTGATCAAACTAATTTACTTGCACTTAATGCCGCCATTGAAGCGGCTCGTGCGGGGGAGTACGGACGTGGCTTTGCCGTGGTGGCAGATGAAGTTCGTACCCTTGCTGCTCGAACAGTCAGCTCGACCGCTGGAATCGAACAATTAGTCACCAGTAATAGTGCGCTCACGCAAAAAGCCAAAGACAGCATAGCCGATATTCACGAGCAATCACTGCAAAGCGCAAAACAAGTTGAAGAAGCTGCGACTATAATTGAAGAAGTGTTAACGGGGGCAATATACGTGAGTGAAACAGTTAACCAGCTACGTAACGAAAACTAACATTATAGCTGGTCCCATAATTATGAAGTAACCAGCTATTAATGACTTAAATTAATACGATTTGTAGGGTAAGAACTTACCTGATAACTCAATACTAACCCTATCACCCGCGCTATTTTCTTCCCGTTTGATATCCATCGAGAAATCAATAGCGCTCATAATTCCATCTCCAAACTCTTCATGGATCAAAGATTTAATTGTTGAACCGTATACGTTTATCATCTCATATAAACGGTACAGCAACGGGTCGCTTGGCACACTTTCAGTAAACGAGCCTTTGTAAGGCACCACTTGTAACCAAGCCTCAGCGTTCTCGTCTAAATCAAACAGCTTGGCAACAATGCTTGCTTGTTGGGCATTAAAGGTCATTTGCCCAAGACATCCAGCGGTTGTCCACTCCTTCGACTGTCCTACATCCAGAGCAACTTGTTGCCAAGTAATACCTTTTTGTACTTTTGCTACCAGAATGGCTTGCGTTACTTGTTCTCTGCTTTGCATAAAGATCGACTCCTAATTAAAATGATAATGTAATTTTTTACGCTAAAAATAAGTAAATAAAATACAGATTGCTAATAAGCAGCACACTAGCAACGCCTTGCCAAAATGCTACGGGATTACGCTCCATAATGGGTGGTTTAGCTTTGCGGACGAAATCTACGTTAGGATTGCGCAAGTCATGTACGAACTCTGAAAGCTCTGAATAACGCTTAAAAGGGTCAACTCGAAGAGCCTTGTATAAGGTGGCATCTAACCATGCGGGTAAAACGCTATTGTCATCTCTAACAGATTGATAAATTAATCTATTTTGCTGAGCACGGGTACGTGTTTTAGCCACATGGGTATGATAGGGAAAGCGGCCGCTAAGCATGTGATATGCCAAAACAGCTAATGAAAATATATCTGAGCGAGGCGTGCCAACTTCGCCTAAAAAGTATTCCGGCGCCATGTATAAGGCGGTACCGAGCAATTCATTGTTGCGACATCCCTGCCCCACTTCCTGCAAACCAGCCACCGTGGTCGAACCAAAATCGATGATTTTTACTGTGCCTTGTTTATCAAGCATAATGTTTTCAGGACGAATGTCTTGGTGCAACATATCGAGGCGATGAAAAGCCTGTAACCCTTTAGCAATTTGCTCGATGATTTGACGCACCGCTTCAAGTTCAGGTTTGGGGTTGTCGGTCATCCATTGGCGTAATGACTGGCCTTGCACATATTCAGCCACAGAATAAATGAACTGCTTAGCCCGTAAGCTAGGGGGTATATTGAGTACATGAGGATTATGTATTCGCCGCCCGATCCATTCTTCTAAACAGAACCGCTCTAAATATTCATCGTTATCAGATAAATCTACTGAGGGCGTCTTCAAAACGCATTGTTGCGAAGTCGATAAATCCTCAGCCAAATACACATGGCTACGTGGAGATACATGTAACGAGCGAATAATGCAATAACCGTCAAAATTTTCTCCCGCTTGCAACATAGGCGGCAAAGGCAAGGCGGTCAATTCGCTGGTAATAGGCTTGTGCTGTGATTCAATTAAAGCTTCTACTATAGCGACTTGTAATGTCAGGTTGTCATCACCGCCGTTATTCAGCGCCTGTTGCACCAACGCCTCAGCAAGTGTGTTCGCAGAATGTTCATCATCAATAGCTAGCGTAGATGTGACGGTTTGAAGCATATCCCCAGGGGTTAAATATTCGTGTACACCGTCAGTACACAAAATAAACGTATCGCCTTGGCAGACTGCTAAATGAGAATAATCGATATCAAGCTGGGGATGCATTCCTAGCGCGCGACTCAAGTAACTTTTACCTTGTGCGGCATACTGTCGATGGTCATTAGAAAGCTGCTCTAATACGCCGTGACGTAAAAGGTAAACTCGCGCATCGCCAACATGAAAAACATGCGCAGTATCACCTTTGATAACCAACGCACTAAAAGTGCACACATAACCTTTCTCAATGTCGTAGCGAAATTCACTTTGCTTGGTGTAACCATGCAACCACGCATTGATAGACTGCATCACTCGTCTTGCGGATGTTTCAACTGACCAGGCATCAGATGTGGCATAGTAATCTTGCAAGAAACTATTAACCGCAGCTTTACTCGCTACCTGACTTACGCTGCTACTGCCGATACCATCTGCAATAGCCAGCACTTGCCCTTTTAAGCGACTTTGCGCGTCATTAGTACTATGCCAACCGCAATAATCCTGGTTTATAGATTTAAGGCCAGCAATACTATGCTGGCCAACCGTTAACTTAGCGAGTTGCATGCTCAGCAACTGAGCTTGAGGCTAAATCAGCCGTTTTTGTATAAGGTAAATTGCGTTTTGGTCCTGTACGCACGTGCGTGGTATACAAGGTCAAGCCAGTAAAGGCTAAGCCGCCCACTAGGTTACCCAGTGCAGTAGGGATCTCGTTCCATACGAGGTAATCCATTACTGAAAACTCACCACCTAATATTAGGCTGAATGGGAACAAAAACATATTAACGACTGAATGCTCGAAACCCATAAAGAAGAACAAGAATATCGGCATCCACATGGCGATCACTTTACCGCTGACATTAGTTGAAATCATTGCGCCAACCACGCCAAGAGATACCATCCAGTTACACAACATGCCGCGAATAAAAATAGTAAACCAACCCGCAGTACCATATTCAGCATAACCCAAAGTACGTGCTTCTCCGATCGAGGCAACTTTCTTACCAATAGCGCCGGGGTCGGTGTTAAACCCATAAGTAAAGATGAAGGCCATCATAATGGCGACTGTTAACGCGCCACCAAAATTGCCTATAAAGACTAAACCCCAGTTGCGCAATACTCCTTGAATAGTCACACCGGGTCGCTTATCAATAAGCGCTAATGGCGTCAGGACGAAAACTCCAGTGAGCAGGTCAAATCCCATTAAATACAACATACAAAAGCCTACAGGGAATAAAATAGCCCCCAGTAGGAACATACCCGTTTGCACCGCAATCGTAATAGCAAAAACCGCCGCCAACGCTAAAATTGCACCTGCCATATAGCCGCGTATCAATGTATCTCGCGTCGACATAAATACTTTCGATTCCCCTGCGTCTACCATTTTAGTGACAAACTCTGCCGGTAATAAATAAGCCATAAGTAACCCCGTTTAAGTGAATGTGTTTAGCTAGTTTTGAATCTTGTTCGGTACTTCATTAATTTTGTCCTTTCAAGCAAACCAAAAAAAAACGGCGCTAGTCTTTCCGCTATGAAGCAGAAAAAACTAGACGCCGTCGTCTGAATTAATTTGTTTGAGAGGACAAAATCCCCCGAATACACATTCTGTGTTACAAGTCTTATGCCAACAGAATAAAATCAATATTTTCAGTAGGTTAATTTATTTATGGAGTATGACGCTGGCACGAAATGGTGCAAAAGTGCTCTTTAAATGAATCAAATGCAACATTTTGGCGCACGATACGTGCACGAATAGGCAGCGACGATTGAGGCTTAATAATAACCACTGAGAATAAGATTGGATATAGGTAACCTATGTTGCGCCAACCGCGTTGCGCTAACCGAGTTACACCAACCGCGTTGCGCCAACCGAGTTGCGGGCGACGCTCGATCCCAACTGGTCGCTTACAAAAAACGTATGATGTTAAAACTAGACTGAAAAGTCGAAATTGGAGCGCGAAACGAGATTCATATCCGCTAACCGCGTTACGGCAAGTGCGTTGCGGCAACCGCGTTGTCGCGACTGGTCGCTTACCCAAAAATGTATAGTATTGAAACTTGACTGAATAGTCGAAATTGGAGCGGGAAACGAGATTCATATCCGCTAACCGCGTTACGGCAAGTGCGTTGCGGCAACCGCGTTGTCGTGACCCCTTGGGGTCGCATACTAAGTAATTATATTCCATTACTTTCAACGTCTAAATTTGGAGCGGGAAACGAGATTCATAACCGCTAACCGCGTTACGGCAACCGCGTTGTCGCGACTGGTTGCTTACCCAAAAATGTATAGTATTGAAACTTGACTGAATAGTCGAAATTGGAGCGGGAAACGAGATTCGTAACCGGCAACCGCGTTGTCGCGACTGGTCGCTTACCCAAAAATGTATAATATTGAAACTTGACTGAATAGTCGAAATTGGAGCGGGAAACGAGATTCGAACTCGCGACCCCAACCTTGGCAAGGTTGTGCTCTACCACTGAGCTATTCCCGCATAATGATATGGTGTTTACTAACTTTGTCACTTTGTAAATTTGGAGCGGGAAACGAGATTCATATCCGCTAACCGCGTTACGGCAAGTGCGTTGCGGCAACCGCGTTGTCGTGACCCCTTGGGGTCGCATACTAAGTAATTATATTCCATTACTTTCAACGTCTAAATTTGGAGCGGGAAACGAGATTCGTAACCGGCAACCGCGTTGTCGTGACCCCTCGGGGTCGCATACTAAGTAATTATATTCCATTACTTTCAACGTCTAAATTTGGAGCGGGAAACGAGATTCGAACTCGCGACCCCAACCTTGGCAAGGTTGTGCTCTACCACTGAGCTATTCCCGCATCATGATTTGTGACAAAATCATCCGCTGTAGTTAACAGCGGGTGCGCATTTTACAAAAACTAGCTGAGGACGCAAGCCCTAAATTGCATTTATATGAAATTGATAAGGTTAAATGCGTAGTTTATCGGCATTGTGCTGAAGAAAAGTACAAAGCTGAAAATTGTTATTCAAATATTGAATATATGCTGACGGTAGTAAACCAGCTCGGCAATTGATTCGCGGATATCATCTAAGGCTAAATGCACACCCTTTTTAGTAAATCCGTCTAGTACTTCAGGCTTCCAGCGTTTAACCAACTCTTTAAGCGTGCTGACATCAATATTGCGATAATGAAAATATTCTTCCAATTCCGGCATATATTTCACCATAAACCGCCTGTCTTGCCCAATGGTATTCCCGCAAAGAGGCGACGCGCCTTTAGGCACATACTTTTCAAGAAACCGAATCGTTTCTGCTACAGCTGTTTGCTCATTAATACTGCTCTTTTGGCAACGCTGGGTTAATCCCGATTTACCGTGAGTATCAATACACCATTGGTTCATGTTGTTGAGCACATCGTCAGATTGATGTATGGCTAAAACAGGCCCCTCTGCCAAGATGTTTAGATTGGCATCTGTCACTATTGTGGCTATTTCTAACACAACATCTACTTCGGGATGCAATCCGGTCATCTCCATATCAATCCAAACAAGGTTTTGTGCATCAACCGTCATAGTTACTCCTAAAATCGCGCTAAATTAAGTTGGTGAAAGGAATTGCTATAATTCCGTCCGAGCTAACGTTACCATAATACTAGATATTAGAAGCAAATGCAGATATTCGCCTGTGTCGAAAAAACCAAAACTTACGCATAAACAGCGCCGTCAAGTCTCAAATAATCGTACTAAGCGATTGGCTGTGCCAGCGACTACCCCAACTGATGATCAACTAGAGGATCAACGAGCAGGTCGTGTTATCGGCCGCTTCGGCAAGCATGCTGACGTTGAAGACAGTGAAGGTAATATTCATCGATGTCATATTCGTCGTACCGTTATCAGCGTAGTCTGTGGTGATGAGGTGTTATTCCGTCCCGGTAAAGACGGTACTGAAAACATCAGTGGCGTCATTGAAATAGTCCAAGATCGTAAGTCAGTACTGACTCGCCCTGACTTTTATGACGGTGTTAAGCCTGTGGCTGCCAACATCGATCAAATTATTATCGTGAGCTCTGTTATACCCGCCTTGTCATTGAACATTATTGATCGCTACTTAGTGGCCTCAGAAGATGTGGGGATCGAACCGGTGATCTTGCTTAATAAAGTAGAGCTTTTAACGGATGCTGAGCGCGAGAACGTCGAAAAACAATTACAAATTTATCACAACATTGGTTACCGGGTGGTTTATACCAGCTGTAAAACGCACACAGGAATAAGCGACCTTGCTTTGTGTTTAAAAGATAAAATTAGCGTCTTCGTGGGTCAATCGGGTGTAGGTAAATCTAGTTTAATCAATGAATTACTACCTGATGCTAGTGAGATCACCAAAGAAGTTTCTGACAACTCAGGTTTAGGCCAGCACACGACTACCACAGCCAAGTTGTTACACTTCCCTCAAGGCGGTGATTTAATTGACTCCCCAGGCGTACGTGAATTTGCACTATGGCACATGCCCATGGAGCGTTTAACTTGGGGGTTCAAAGAGTTCAGAGATTATATCGGCGGCTGTAAATTTCGTGATTGTACGCATGGAGACGACCCAGGCTGTATTATTCGCGCCGCCGCAGAGAAAGGTGATATCAGCATGCAACGCTATGAGAGCTATCACAAAATACTGTCAAACCTAGATGAACAGCGGCCTGCCCACAGTAAAGTTTAACAAACGCTTAGATAATTAGCCTATTTAAGGCGGTCAGTGAATTATTGATCGCCATATTTAACTAGCATATAGCCCAACGTGCTTATCATCCTTCACACAAAATAAAATATTGCTGTACAATCACCTACGGTAAAAACTTTTCGTTTTAGGATGCTAATTTTGTTCGACTCGCTAAAAATTGCTTTGCAATACATCACCCCTAAGCATTTGATTTCAAGGCTAGTAGGTAAACTTGCCGCTGCCGAAGCAGGTGGTTTAACCACGGCTTTAATTAAGCTATTTGTTAAACAGTACAACGTCAATATGTCAGAAGCTGAGCGTGAAAACCCAGCTGATTATTCGTCATTCAATGAATTTTTCACTCGCGCCCTAAAAAGTGATGCACGGATTATTTGCCCTAACGCACAAGACGTAGCGATGCCAGTTGATGGTGCAGTAAGCCAATTAGGCGATATTAGGCACGACAATATTTTCCAAGCTAAAGGCCACGATTACAGCTTAACGACTTTACTCGGTGGAAAACCTGAATTAGCTACAGCTTTCAAAAATGGTAAATTCGCCACTGTGTATTTATCGCCAAAAGACTATCATCGAATTCATATGCCAATAGATGGTCAGCTGACTGATATGGTATATGTGCCCGGTGATTTGTTTTCTGTCAGTCCTCTAACTGCGGAACGTGTTCCTGGTTTATTTGCACGAAACGAGCGTGTCGTCGCCATTTTTTCTACACCTAAAGGCAAAATGGCTATGGTATTAGTGGGCGCAACAATCGTTGCCAGCATTGAAACCGTTTGGGCAGGTACAGTGTCGCCACCAGTGGGTAAAAATGTCGTGCATTGGCAATATCCAAGTGAAGGAGAAGAATCCGTTTTCCTCAAAAAGGGCGACGAATTAGGTCGTTTCAAATTAGGCTCGACCATAGTGGCTTGTTTCGAGCCCAATATGGTGGAATTCGCTGACTATAACGCTGGAGATGAAACTCGCCTCGGTGATGTTTTCGCTACTTTGACTAAATAGTCATGGATCCTGTTAAAAAAAGTCTGTGGTCTTTGCACTTCACTGTTATTTTATTAGGGGCAACTGCACTTTTTTCTAAAATAATCCCCCTCTCGGCGACTGATATCACATTCGGTCGCTCTATTATTGCCTGCTTAATGCTTTTTTCATTGGTGAAAATGAGTGGTGGCAAGCTTAACCTAGCCCGCAGAAAAGATTATTTAATTGGTATCGGCTTAGGCTTATTAATGGCGGCGCATTGGGTCAGTTATTTTGCAGCAATGCAATATTCCAGCGTCTCGGTGGGCATGATTGCCCTATTTACCTTTCCTGTGATAACCGTTTTAATTGAGCCCTTCTTTGAAGGGATACGACTTGTTTGGCAAGATGTTCTTAGCGCGGTAGTGGTACTTTTTGGCATATGCTTGATAGTGCCTGAAGTGTCGTTCGATAACGATGTTACCTTAGGAATTATTGTTGGCGTAGGTTCTGCCATACTCTATGCCTTGCGTAATCTGTGTCATCGAAAATACTTTTCCCATTACAGCGGATCGCTGGCGATGGCCTATCAAACTTTGGTTATTTTCTTCTGCTTGAGCTTTTTCATTACACCGGAATTATTCAAAGCTAGTAGCCAAACCTATGTATATCTCGTTTTACTCGGCACGTTTTTTACCGCTGTTCCCCATGCACTGATTGCTACGAGCTTGCAGCACCTAAGAGCAAAAACATTTTCGCTGGTTGCCTGTATGCAGCCCTTATACGGCGTTATTTTGGCTATTTTGGTACTCGACGAAGAGCCCAATTGGCAGACATTTGTGGGTGGATTATTGGTCATTTCAGCCGCTTTGTACGAAACTATTAACACTCAAAAATTACATAAGAAATAGGCCTACCTATGCTTGTTTTTGCCCATCGTGGTGCTAGTGCCGATGCCCCTGAAAACACCTTACTCGCCGTCAACAAGGCCTTAGGCCAAGATTGCGATGGTATAGAAATAGATGTACATCAACATGGGGACCAACTATTGGTGATCCATGATCACTGGTTGCATCGCACCACCAATGGTCAGGGGCAACTGAGTGAATACACATTTGAACAGCTACAAAAACTCGATGCTGGCCTTGGTGAGAGTATCCCTACCCTGTGGCAGGTAATGGAGTGTGTTGCTGGGCGTTGTTTATTGAATATTGAAATAAAAGGCGTACATGATGTACAACTGGTACTCGATAATATTGAAAAAGCCTTGCACGAACTGAATTTCACTTTAGATCATTTTATTGTTTCATCGTTTGACCACCATCTACTGCGCAGTATTAAAGAACATAAGCCAGATTTAAAAATTGGTGCCTTAACGGCAAGTAAGCCTATTGATTACGCAGGCTTTGCCCAGTCGCTAAATGCCTATTCAGTCAATGCAGATGTAACATTTGTCGATGAAGCGTTTGTGCTTGATGCCAAACGTAGAGGTTTGAAAATATTTGTATATACAGTTGATCAGCAAGCAGATTTAACCAAGTTAGCTAATTGGCATGTTGATGGTGTATTTAGCAATGGCCCGGGACGAGCAAAAGCTTTTTTGGCACGTTAGGGTAGTGTTGCTTAATAGAGAGATTTGAACGCTTCTTGTAGAAGGTTAGTGTAGAAGTTTAAGGCTAATTTTAGAAGCTGAAAGAGGCGTTAGCGATTGGATTTCCAGATTAGAAAGCAGCGTGACAACGACGCCTCAAGTTAGACTAATCCGCAGAGCAGCTTGTTGTTTCAGTATCACAACTGTGACAACTCCTACACAATTTCAAATTCACTATATGAGCACCCACAATAAGCATGGCGCCTATCGCAATAGTGAAAGGCTCATAACTATCGCCAAACATGTTCTTATTCCAATAAATAATCCCCCCAAGCATTAAGCTATAAACAGGATAAATTTGGCGATGATAACGATAAAAGCCAGATAACAATGCCCAAAATCCAACGATCATGGATAACGATAATATAATGCGTTCAAACCATGCTTGAGCGAAGAAGCTTGCACCGACTAAAGGTAATAAGGGAATAAGAATGGGTAATGCCAGGCAATGCACCGCGCATAAACTTGAGGCCCATATGCCTAGCCTATCTAATAGCGATTTGTCTTGTATTACTTGCATTGCGCGTCAATCCTTAATAAGTCAAACGTTATAATATAACATAATCAGCATATTGCAAAATTATTTCACGCTTTTTTCAATGAATTAATCAGCAAAATATAACTAACATATGCTTAAGTTCTTCCATCCCTGTAGCCACAAGAGCTGCTATCTCAAATCAATACTGTTAATTAACGTTCCGCAGATGGGTTAATTTCCTTACAGTTGGGCTTCCGTAATTTTATAAACTTGCTATATCTCGTCAGCCTTTTGTAATAATGTTGTGGGCAAGTGTCACAAGGAATGAACCTGATGAAGTTAACTAAAAGAGCTTTTATCAAAGCCAGTGCAGCAGCCATTGCTACCCTCCCCCTTTCGCATACTGTTTCGGCGGTAAATACAGCCTCAGCCAATCCATCACTTGGCGCTAAAACTTCAGAGCTGCCTAATATTAGCTCAAAAAGCATTCCCATTAGCAAAGCCGAGCGCGTTGCGCGGATCAAAAAAGCCCAAATACTCATGACGCAATTTAATATTGCCGCAATGGTATTGGAGCCTGGCGCTTCTATGGATTATTTTACTGGTATTCAGTGGTGGCGTAGCGAACGCCTAACAGCGGTGGTTATTCCAAGGGAAGGCGAGATAGCGGTACTTTGCCCCTTCTTCGAAGAACCCAGTATCCGTGAATCGCTTCAGGTAGGTGACGATGTCCGTGTGTGGCAAGAGCACGAAAGCCCTTTCGCGTTGATACAGCAAATATTGAAGGACCGCGGTGTTCAAAAAGGCCGATTAGCATTTGAGCAGTCGGTACGGTACTTCGTACTGCAAGGGACTTTGGCCTTAATGAGCAATATGCAGCATACCTCAGCTGATCCCATTACTCAGGGTTGCCGCATGTTTAAGAGCGTCCATGAAATCACCCTGATGCACAAAGCGAATGAGATAACCTTGAGGGCATATGCTCACGTGCACGCTAACCTTGCCATAGGTATGAGCCAACAAGACGTCAAACAGTTGATGAGCAGTGCGCAAACGCAACTCGGTGGTAGCGGTATCTGGACAATGGCGCTATTTAATGAAGCCAGTGCGTATCCACATGGTAGTAATCAAGCGCAAACCATTCGTGCGGGATCAACGATATTAATGGATTGCGGCTGCGCGGTGCAGGGTTATCAATCTGATATCAGTCGTACGTTTGTTTTTGGCGAAGCCAGTAAAAAACAGCAACAAATTTGGCAAACTGTGCGCCGAGGCCAACAAATAGCTTTTGAAAAAGCCCAACTTGGCACCCCCGCTGGTGCAGTTGATGACGCTGTGCGAGCTTACTATCATACACAAGGCTTGGGGCCCGATTATCAATTACCGGGTCTATCTCATCGCACTGGTCACGGAATTGGTATGGAAGGCCACGAGCCTGTTAATTTTGTGCACAATGAACAAACCCCGCTTCAAGTAGGTATGTGTTTTTCCGATGAGCCCGGTATTTACATCCCAGAAGAATTTGGCGTACGGTTGGAAGACTGCCTCTATATGACAAAAGACGGCCCTCGCTGGTTCACCACACCGCCAGATAACCTTGAAGCGCCCATAGGTAACGTAAGCCCATTAGACTCGGTCCTATCAGCTCAGATCCCTTTTCGTTTATCGACTAAAGAAGAAGCCATTTAATGAAGCAGACGACATTATTAAATCATGCATCTAGCGCACTGACTAAAGCGATAAGCACCCTAACCTTGTTAGTCATCAGTTCAACAGCTTGGGCAGGCGCTAACGAAGATTTCTCGACCCTGCTGGACATCCATTGGCAAGAAGCAAATAAGGAAAAAATATTTTTTCGTACCGACCCTGATGGTTGGAAACCTCAGGGCAAACTGGCCGACTTTAGTGCTCAAGGATTTGCCCGCCGTGACGCATTTAATCAGCGCATGTTAGACGCGTTAGATAACATAGATATGGCCCAGTTGAGCGCTAAGCAGCAGGTTAGCTATCGCTTATTTAAATATGAACGAGAAACTGAAGCCAACAGTTATCAATTTCAAGACCGTTATTTTCCAATTAATTTTTTAAGCGGTTGGCATACCTATTTTGCTGAAGCACCGGCCAATATGGCATTCCAATCGACGCAAGATTACGATCAATACTTAGTCAGTCTTGCCGATTATCCTCGTTTCAATCAAGAAAATATCGACTTACTTGCACAAGGCGTTAAGAAAGGGTTTGTACAACACTGTGAAACGTTCAAAGATTATCAACAAAGCATATCCACGCACATAGTTGATACGCCAAAAGACAGCGCGTTATACGAGCCTTTCACTCGTTTCCCTAGTCAGTTTAGTGAAGCACAAAAAAATCAGTATGCGCATAAAGGTGCGGAACTTATTAAACAAGCTGTGGTGCCAGCCTATGCCCATTTTTACGATTATTTTGTTAATGATTACATGACTCATTGTCGTAAAGAACCGGGTATAGCTAGTGTAAAAGGCGGCGCTGAATATTATGCTTATACTGCTAACTACTTCACCACGACCGATCTAACGCCTAAGCAGATTCATCAGCTTGGCTTAGACGAAGTAGAGCGCATCGGAAAAGAGATGAACGCCATTATTAAACAAGTGGGCTTTGAGGGTAGTAACAGTGAATTTTTACAGTTTTTAGCCACTGATCCGCAGTTTTATGCCCAAGATCGCCAAGATGTATTAGAAAAAACAGCCTTTATCACCCAAAAAATGTACGGCAAATTACCGAGCTTTTTTGCCACTTTGCCACGTAACACCTTTACCATAAAAGGTTCTGCCTCAAGAGGCGCATTTTATATGCCGCCACCAGATACGCGCACACCCGGCACGTATTTTTTAACGTCTGAGCCTGCCCAGCAACCTCTGTATAATCTTGAAGCACTGAGCTTACACGAAGCTGTACCTGGTCATCACCTGCAAAACGCCATTGCAATGGAACTTGATGTACCGGAATTTCGTCGCACCTTGAGTCATTCAGCCTTCACCGAAGGCTGGGGCTTGTATTCTGAACGCCTAGGAAAAGAAGCGGGGTTTTACCAAGATCCCTACAGTGACTTTGGTCGATTAGGTTACGAGATGTGGCGCGCTGTGCGTCTCGTGGTAGATACAGGTATTCACGCTTTTGGCTGGAGCCGCCAGCAAGCCATCGATTATTTGGGCTCACGCACTGCCCTAACTCAGAAGTCAACAGCAGATCAAATTGATAGATATATATCTTGGCCGGGACAAGCGCTGTCATACAAAATTGGCGAGCTTAAAATACGTGAACTACGAAGCCAAGCAGAAAGCAGCCTAAAAGAAAACTTTGATATACGCCAATTTCACGATGTGATAATAGGTCAAGGTTCTTTGCCCATGGCCGTATTAGAAGACAGCGTGAACCAATGGATTGAAACACAGCAAAAACACGACGAATAACCGTCTGTTACGGCTTGTTACGTATTAGACATGCATTACCAATCAAAGAGTACAAAGCCGCCTTGAGTGACTTTAACTGTTTGCCATACACTAAGTGACTAAAATATAGACTTCTTAGAAAGTTGTAAAAATCATAACAATACCTAACCTAGGGGACAGAGCAAATGGAAAGACGCGACTTTATTAAATTAGGGAGTGCCGGTATGGGCACCCTTATGCTACCCATATCGGGGACGGCGATTTCAGCCGACCAATTACTCGATAAACCAATGGACGTAGCCTATAAAAAGAAGCTTGCTGACATCGCATTGAACGCAGCAAAAGCGAAAGGTGCAACCTATGCTGATGCTCGTATCGGCCGTTATTTGAATCAATTCGTCACGACCCGCGAAACGCGCGTAGAGAATATTGTGAATACTGAATCTGCTGGTATTGGTGTGCGCGTGATTGCCAATGGTACCTGGGGATTTGCTTCTACATCAAATATGACTCCGGATAGCGTGGCCAAAACTGCTGAACAAGCTGTCGCTGTCGCCATGGCAAACTCTAAGTTTCAAACTACGCCTGTGCAACTCGCTCCAGTTAAAGGCGTGGGTGACGTAAGCTGGCAAACACCCATTGTGAAAAACGCCATGGAAGTGCCAATTCAGGACAAAGTAAATTTACTCTTATCTGTTAATGACGCCGCGATGCAAAACGGCGCCAACTTTATCAGTTCGCGTTTATTCTTAGTAAATGAGCAAAAGTATTTCGCCTCAACTGACGGGTCTTATATCGATCAAGACATTCATCGTTTATGGGCACCGTTTACTGCCACCGCCGTCGGTGAAGACGGTTTCAAACAACGTTCAGCCTTAGGTAATCCAGTTGGCATGGGTTATGAGTACTTAGACGGTTTAGAAAAAGACAAAGTGCGTATTCAAGGCGCAAACATTGGATACAATAATTCTTACGATATGGTTGAAGATGCTGCCGCGGCGGGCAAACAACTGCAAGCCAAGCTTAAAGCTAAATCAGTAGAGCCTGGTAAATATGACTTAGTGCTTGACCCTGCCCACCTAATGTTGACTATTCACGAGTCAGTAGGGCACCCGTTAGAACTTGACCGCGTACTGGGATACGAAGCGAACTACGCAGGTACTAGCTTTGCAACGCTAGATAAGTGGAAAAGCGGTAAGTTCCAGTATGGTTCTGACATAGTCAATTTATATGCTGATAAGAATCAACCTTATACATTAGGTAACGTCGCTTATGATGACGAAGGTGTAAAAACCAAAGAGTGGGATTTAATTAAAGACGGTATATTGGTTAATTATCAAGCTACACGTGACCAAGTACATATGCTAGGCCAAAAAGAATCTCACGGCTGTAGCTACTCACAAAGTTGGCGTGACGTGCAGTTCCAGCGTATGTCTAATGTTTCACTGCGCCCCAATGAGAAAGACTTGTCTGCTGATGATGTGATCAAAAATGTAGAAAAAGGGATTTATATTGCCGGTCGCGGCTCTTACTCAATCGATCAGCAACGCTATAATTTCCAGTTTGGCGGGCAGTTGTTTTACGAAATCAAAGACGGCAAAATTGTCGACCAGATTGAGGACGTGGCGTATCAATCAAACACCCAAGAATTCTGGAATAGCTGTAGTCAATTAGCCGGTAAATCAGATTATAGAGTGGGCGGTTCGTTCTTTGATGGTAAAGGCCAACCTTCACAAGTGAGCGCAGTTTCTCATGGTTGCCCAACCACGAGATTTGACAGCATTAATGTTATTAACACCGCGCGCAACGTGTAAGCAGCTCACTTAGAAGGAATATAATCATGACAATTATCACCCAACAACATGCAAAAGAGCTGCTGAGTAAAGTACTAAAATTCTCAAAAGCCGATGAATGTGAATGTAATTTAGAAAGCAAAGTGGGCGGCAATATTCGTTACGCACGCAATACGGTTTCTACCTCTGGTCAGGAAAGCGACCTGATCCTTATCGTTCAATCTACATTTGGCAAGCGCACAGGTACCGCAACAATCAATGAGTTTGATAATGCGTCACTTGAAAAAGTAGTTCGACGCTCAGAAGAACTTGCCAAACTTGCCCCAGAAAATGAAGAGTTCATGCCGCTGTTTGGTCAGCAGAAATATGCCGAAGCTAATACTTATTTTGACTCTACTGCCAACGTTACGCCAGAAGACCGGGCTCAAGCAGCATTTGACAGTATTGACCCATCCAAGAAAAGCAAGTTAATTGCAGCTGGTTTTTTAGAAGATGAAGTGTTGATGAGTGCCATCATGAACAGCAAGGGGTTGTTTGCTTATAACACCTCAACCAATGTGGATTTCTCAGTCACTATTCGCACCGAAGATGGCAAAGGTTCAGGCTGGTCGTCGGGCAATTACAGCGACGTTAAGTTATTAGATACGGCTAAATTGTCTTCTATCGCCATTCAAAAATCGAAAGGTTCAGCTGACGCTAAAGAAATGGAGCCAGGAAAATACACAGTTATTCTCGAGCCTGCAGCCAGCGTAGATTTACTGCAGAATATGATGCGAGCTTTCGATCAACGTTCAGCAGATGAAGGCCGCAGCTTTTTAAGTAATAAAGTCGCAAAAGGTGAAGAAGGGCCTAAAAATAAATTGGGCCAAAAAATGTTCGACGAACGCGTACACATTTATTCAGACCCTCAGCACTCTATTGCCCCAAGCGCCCCCTTTGCAGGTAATGGTTATCCGTTGAATAAAATTGATTGGATAAAAGACGGCACCATACAAAATATGCCGAACTCGCCTTATTGGGCGAAACATACAAAAAGTGAATATATCCCAACAAACCGTAACATTATTATGAGCGGTGGCGATCAATCACTGGAGGACATGATTAAAAATACCCGCCGTGGTGTACTGGTTACCCGTTTATGGTACATCCGTAGCTTAGATCCACAAACCTTGTTATACACAGGCTTGACCCGTGACGGCACGTTTTATATCGAAAATGGTAAAATAAAATATCCGATTAAAAACTTCCGCTTCAACGAAAGCCCAATCATTATGTTGAACAACATCGAAGCACTTGGCGAGCCACAGCGTATTGATGGCAGCATGATACCGCCTATGAAAATCCGTGACTTTACCTTTAGTAGCTTATCTGACGCGGTATAAGTCGATTTTTCTCAGGCTCACATGGGCCTGAGATATTCACCAACGGTATTTCCTGTGTACGGTAATAAGTCATGAGTATTCAACGACGACAATTTATTAAAAATGCTTGTATAGCTTTTGCCGCACAGGCCTTTTTTCGTGATAGTTATTCATGGGCACAGAGCAATAATTTCGATTTTTACTTTACCCGATTAAGCTATGAGTCTGGTGATTGGGAAGTAGATGAGCGCATGCCAGCGAATATGCTCAACTCGTTGATTGAATACACTAGCCTGAGGGTGGATATTAAAGAGCGCATCGTCCCCTTATCTGACCCAGCCATGCTAAACGCACCATTTTGTTATATGGCAGGTCACAGGCTCGTCCAATTTAGTGATGCTGAGGCGCAAAACTTTAAACAGTATGTCGAAAACGGCGGCTTTGTATTTGTTGACGATTGTAATCATGATATCGACGGTATGTTCGCCAAAACGTTTGAAGCACAAATGGTCAAACTGTTTGGTGAAGACGCATTGCAAAAAATTCCCAATGATCATCCTATTTATAGCGCGTTTTTTACCTTCGATGGTCCCCCCCGCACTTCCATTGAACTCAATGGTTGGGGTGATGATTTAGTACATAACTACTTAAAAGCTATCGTCATAAACGATAAAATCGCCGTTTTATACAGTAATAAGGATTTGGGCTGCGAATGGGATTACGATTTTCGTAATAAGCGCTGGTTAAAAGAAGACAATACCAAATTTGCCGTTAATATCGTGCTTTATGCTATGACGGCTTAACGCTTCAATTTGAATGAATAGCGCGAATTAACTAATAGCGCAACGCATGCGCATATAATTAAAACCACAGGTAGTATGACCATGAGCACAACTGAAAACGTCGAGTTACTGGCTCAAGACGACACTTTATCTGAGCAAACTATTTTACGGTTACTCGCCAAACTTACCTCAGTGAAAGACGAGATAGCAAGAGTAATTGTTGGCCAACAGGACGTGGTTCAGCAATTATTGGTCGCTATGCTAGCAGGGGGACATTGTTTGCTTGAGGGTGCACCAGGTTTGGCAAAAACCCTAATGGTCAGTTCGCTGGCTAAAACATTGGAGCTAGATTATAAACGTATTCAATTTACCCCTGACTTAATGCCAAGCGACATCATAGGCACAGAAATATTGGAAACCGACCATGACAGCGGCGAGCGTTTTTTTAAGTTTAAGCAAGGCCCCGTTTTCACTAATATTTTGCTGGCGGATGAAATAAACCGCACACCACCAAAAACACAAGCGGCCCTGCTCGAGGCCATGCAAGAACGCACTATCAGCTATGCTGGTAGTATTTATCCCTTGCCTAAACCATTCTTTGTGTTGGCTACACAAAACCCAGTTGAACAGTCAGGCACCTATGCATTACCTGAAGCCCAATTAGACCGATTTTTAATGTTTGTGCGAGTGGGATATCCAAGTGCGGCTGAAGAAGTTGAAATTCTAAAACGCACCACAGGCACGCAAAGTACCACGTTAAAAGAAGTACTGCATACCCAAGATATTCTTACACTGCAAGGCGTCGTACGCCAAGTGGATATCTCCTCTGACCTACTTGAATATACCAGTGCACTAACCCGTAATACGCGTCCAGAGGGCAGTGATAACCAACAAGTCGTCGATTTCGTACGCTGGGGGGCAGGCCCTCGTGCCGGTCAAGCATTGGTCTTATGCGCCAAAGCCAATGCATTGCTAAGTGAGCGTTTCGCCGTAACCCTGGCAGACATTCACAGTGTTGCCCACGGCGTGCTGCGCCATCGAATACTGCTAAACTTTCAAGCTGAGGCACAAAATATTGATACCGACGCAGTAATCGAGCATCTGCTTAAGAATACACCTTTGCCAAAAAGCCCATTAGCGTCTGCAGCACCTAATGGCAACGTAAGCTAACCATGCAGCAATGGATTGACCCCCTTACCCTTTCACGAATTAAAGACATGCCTTTGGTAGCCAAAACTGTGGCAGAAGGTATATTGCAAGGGCAACACACCAGCGTACAAAAGGGTTCAGGTATCGAGTTTAGTCAGTACCGTAGTTATGAACCCGGAGATGAGCTAGGTAAAGTGGACTGGAAATTGTTTGCACGCTCAGATCGTTATTTTGTGCGTGAAGCCGAACGTGAAAGTGATACGCATATTTGGTTAGTACTCGATGCCAGTCAATCTATGCTGCAACAGTCAGTCGCTAGTAGGGCACAAAATGGCTGGCATAAACTTGATTATGCACGCTATTTTCTGGCTACCATTGCTTATATCGCTCAGCAACAGGGTGACTCAGTCGGTCTTATTGGCTTGTCTGATCAACAGATTGACTACCTGCCCTGCGGATCGGGACAGCGCCACTGGCATAAATTGATGTTGCAGTTAAGCCAACTGAAAGTAGGTAAGCAATTTCCAAACAAAGAAAATTTACACGCACAACTTGGTAATATACGACCCCAAGGATTGATCTTCGTGCTCAGCGATTTTATTCAGCACGATCAGGAAATACTCGATTTCATGCAGCCATTGAATCACAGTAAAAATGAGCTGGTCGCTATACAGTTGATTTGTGACGACGAAGTCGCTTTCCCGTATAAAGGGGCGATACGTGTTGAAGATCCCGAAACACAGCAACAAAGACTCGTTTCAAGCCAAGATGTAAAAGCCTCTTATCTTGCAGCCTATCAAAACTTCCAAGTGGATTTACAGAATCGATTAACAGCCCAGAATGTTAATCTATTTACTGCCAATATCGATCAGCCATTAGATGAAAGCGTACATGCCTATTTAGCTTCTCGCAGAAAGGTCAGATAAGCGTGACTAATATTTTCAATGCATTGACTAGCGCGTGGCTATCACCTTGGTGGTTACTTGGTATTTTCGCGTGCGTGATCCCACTTGCCATTCACTTTTTTAGCAAAAGCAAAGCGCCGCTTATTTCCTTTTCTCAATTTGCGCTGATCCCCGTAAAACAGAGCACAATACCTAATGCTATGCGCCTCAGTGAGTGGCTATTATTAGCACTACGTATAGTGATTTTGCTGTTACTCAGCTTATTGCTAGCCCAGTGTGTAAAGCCAACCGAGAACGATAACAAGGTCAAATATTTTATCGTGAGCCATGGTTGGCTAGCCGCCGCCAATCAGCAGCAAAAAAAGACGTTTATTAAGGGATTTAACCAGCTCGAAAAGGAGACCGAAAAACGCTTAATATTGTTAGATGACAGCGAAGGCTCGTTTGATCCAGATATGACCGCTAATAACGGTTATCAGTCAGGCAACGGCTACAAATCTAATCATCAGGAAGCAATAACGCTCGCTACTTTAGACATAGATGATTTATTGAGGGATCGCATTTTACCTGGCGATCTTCAATTAACGATTTGGCAGCAAGTTGCCAATTTTAGTGCCACCCATCCGAATGTACTCCCGGCCAATATTCAGGTATTTGCCACTAATCACTTAGCCCAGTTCAATAACGAACGTGTTGCAGTGCCAGCACAGATAAAGTGGCATATATTAAAAACAACAGATGTGCCCAATAACAAATTAATATCAAAAATACTGCTGCTCTCGAGCGATACAAAGCAACCTCAAGTAGATTATTTGCGCGCTGCATTTAATGCCATCAATACCCGAAGCGAACGCGAAATACAATTTGATGTAGCGCTGCTTACAACGTTTTCCGGTTGGACCGAGTTAGCTCGTTACGACTGGGTATTCTACCTTGGAGAAGTAATTCCCAACCCCGTATCGCTAAGTAACTTAAATCAATATGTACAAAATGGCGGGCAACTATTTCTAACTGCCCTAGAAAAACATAAACAAGGAACTTGGCTTGTTATTGCACCACATACTTCTATGAGGGGCTCTATTTTTGACATAGGTAGAAACCCAAGCGCAAAAGATATCACCAGCCCCATAAAGTTAAGCCAAATAGGTGAGCCAGCGACGATGTTACCGTTTTTGCAGAAAGTAAATCCTGATGCAAAAGAAGAGATCCTATGGCAAACCCCCGACCGACAAAACGTGTTAACCAGAACCACATTTAGCCCACAAAAGAAGAATGGTCAGGTAATTAAATTTTACAGTCGTTTTGAGACGAATTGGACAGACTGGGTAACGCACTTAGACTTTCCATTTGCCTTGGATAGTCTTTTGAATGAACGTCCTTATCGTGAAAGTTATCTCAATAGAGCTCAGATCACTGAAGCACAAATTACTAGCGATATCGCGCCTAATCATGCAAAGAAAAGCGATGTGAATACTGCTGATAGATCTCAGATAAAACATACTGGAGGGTTGCAAAATAAGTCCCTCGAGCAGAATTTCAATCAAGCACAGTTTTATAGGCGTAGCGAAGATGACATTCATTTTTGGTTACTCACTCTGCTGATAGCTGCGTTTTGTACCGAGCGAGTTTGGTCAGAGTATAAACCTAAAGCAAGTGCGCTCGGCAGGGCTAAGTAATGGCACAGAAGCGAATGTCTCACGCCCAACGATTGCATACCTTAAAGCGAGCATTACAAAAGAGTAAAAAACGTAAATTACTGCAACATATGCTGCAGTGCTCGCCTCTTTTGTTTGTGCTTGCTTTAATACTTTATGTTGCATTTACCCCGGGAGATTCTCTATGGTTCGGTTACAGTCAGTACGTGATGTTGCTGGGTGCAACACCCTTGATTTTGCTGCTGGGTTTTATACGCCCCTCTTATAAAAAGATCACTCTGAGCAATTTAGCAAAACATCTCAACCGACGGTTTACGGCCCTTGAAGAGAGCTGCGAACTGCTGCTAACACTTGACGGTCAAAAGAGCTCTTTAGCTCCCTCCTCAGAACCATTACCGAGCAGCATACAGCGCCTACAGTGCAAACGTGTTGCAGGTGCTTTCGATAATTTGAGTAACGATAAAACCATTGATTTGGCGGTACATTATCCACTTAAAGTACTGCTGATACTCAATTTTTTGACAGCAATAGTATGTCTCCTATTGTGGTCTTTTACTGTTGGCAATGGACATATGAATCCATCGTTAGTTGAACAAACGTCTCTCCATGAAAGCCGCAGTGCTGAAAATAGTAATACCGATACATTAGCCAACATTCTCTCGGCGCAACTAGATGTCGTTGCGCCTGAATATGCCCTTGGTAAAGCAGGCTATTTAGCCCATCAAATGCAACCTTTAGATGCGCAAGTACTTGCTGGCAGTAAGGTATCTTGGCGTTTCGACTTTTCTATCAGTGATGCACAGTACACGCTCAAATTTAATGCTGATGACAGCGTAAAATTAGTCCAAACCGCCGATGGATTATTTACCGCATCAAAGGTTATTCAACGCGCTTGCGTTTACCAAATACTCGATGCAAAACAGCGAGTTATTGCGGTTCATACGATTAGCGTAACACCTGACTATCCTCCAAAAATCACTTATATAACGCCTCAAGCAACCATCACTGAGGTTCAAACTGCTGACAATGTATCTAAACCTTTGATAAACACTCAAGCGCTAATAAGTGATGATTTTGGCTTAAGTAAAATTGAGATTGTTGCTTCGGTCGCTAAAGGCTCGGGTGAATCCGTTAAGTTTCGAGACAGTGTATTTTCCTTCGATAGTGTGACCGCTAACAATAAAGAGGGCCAACAAATTTATAGCAAATTATGGGATTTAATCGAACTTGGAATGGCGCCTGGGGATGAGCTGTATTTCAGTATCAGAGCGTGGGATAACCGCCAACCTGAACGTCAATTAACTCGGTCGTCGAGCAAGATTGTGCGCTGGTTAGATGAAGATGTTGAAAGGGTTTTTAGTGAAGGTACCTTAGTCAACAATATGCCAGCCTATTTCAAAAGTCAGCGGCAAATAATCATAGATACTAAATCGCTGATTGAAGAAAGTGGGGCGTTAAGCGATGCAGAATTTACGCATTCATCTCAAGGCTTAGGTATTGCCCAAGCCGATTTAAAACATAAATACGGTCAATTTGTAGGGGATGAAGTCAGTGGAATCACGCGTTCTATGGAAGATGGCGACAGTAAAGAGCGCATCACAACCGAGGAACATACGGGTCATGATGACGGTGACGAAGCGGATGATCACGAAGGGCACGATGCTCATGAACAACAGAATATAAATGATAAATCTGGTTATCAATCAATGCTGGAACAGTTTGGCCATGCCCATGGCGAAACTGATATCGCCATATTTAAAAGCAAAGACTCGGTAGAGCAAAATCCACGTGTAATGATGAAACGGGCCATTGGATACATGTGGCAAGCTGAGAGTCAACTTTTGTTGAATCGTCCACAAGATGCCCTGCCCCATGAAGAACAAGCCTTACTGTGGCTAAACCGGGCCAAAAAAGCTGAGCGAATTTATGTGAAACGATTAGGGTTTGAGCCTCCACCTGTCAGCGAGAAACGCCGCTATCAAGGCAAGTTGGATGATATTAAGAATAAGAAACACAACATACCTACTGTTCAAAATGAAAATGAGGCGCAAACACTCGCGCGAATGCTCACACTACTCAACAACCCTTTGCGCCCAGCATTACCTTTCAATGGGGACGAAATCAAAGTACTGCAAGATACCGACGCATTGCTTCAGAAAAGGCTAATTAACGATCCTAATGTCATTCATGCATTAGCGCTGCTAGCACAAATTCAAAGTGCGAATAAACGCTATCCCCCAACATGTGAATTGTGCGCGCAACAATTGCAAGAACAGCTATGGCAGCTTTTACCAGCAGCCAAAAGTAGCCCTGGGCAACCTAATCGGCCTTACAGTAATTCTCAATCTACCATTACGCACTATGCAGAATTTTTACGTGGCAAGGAGCAACAATGAGCTGGCAAATAGCACAATTTGGCGCATATACGGTATCTACGCCTGCTAATATGTCGTTAGTTCAATGCGCTATATTAGGCTCGATGTTACTGGCTGCATGGTTATTGGGTAATCTATTTATTTATCGCCGGTTATCTAAATCTAAGTTTTATGTTTCATGCTTACTATTAAGCCTAAATTCCTTAGCATTTATAGCACTTCTGGGAACCGTGTTAGATATCAACTATGTCAGTACACAAACTAATCAAGCCATATTCATTACGCCTGGCGTAAGCCAAGATAAGCTAAACACAGTGGTCGATGATAAATCACTTAACAACAAGCTGTTTACGTTAGAGCGTAATTTGGATTTGGCCAATGCGATATATTTATCATCACCGTCTCTACTTGTTAAAACCATGCCTAATGTTAATAAAATAACGGTGTTGGGTGATGGATTAAGCCCATATCAATGGCAAGCCTTGTTCGCTAGTCAACCTAGATGGGGCAACACTCACACTAGCAGTATCGCCGTAGCATTCACGCCTGGAAATAAAACGGTAGGTTTAGTAAATATGAGTTGGAATAAACAACTCATCCTCGGTGAACGACTTACTATCAGTGGCGCCATACAAGGCCCTGACACGCGTGTTATTGCTGATAATAAAGACGTTATTAAATATTCATTACAACTACTCTCACCAAGCGGTGATGTGCAACAAGAACTGATGCTAGAAGCCGGACAAGCATTTAACCTAAATACTCGACCTAAAGCAGCTGGCCAATGGCTCTATAAATTAAAGTTAATAGAACGAGGTAACGAGCAAAACATACTTGAGCTAAGCGACATAGCGGTATTTGTTGAAAAACCAGCTGGGCTGCGTTTGGCCATTTGGCAATCGTCGCCATCTTTCGAAACTAAGCATATTAAAGACTGGGTCGGCGCTGCGGGTAGTCAGGTGACAGTTGTCACACAAGTTAGTCAAGATGCCTATCTACGACAAACGTTCAATCAACCCGAAACGGATGCTGGGGATCACTCTGACGATGGTTTTTATAGCAATCAAGCGCTTGATAAGACAGATGTTTTGATAATCGATGGACGCGCACTCATACGCCTTTCAGCAAATGAACGGACACGATTACAAAAAGCGGTACAAGACGGATTAGGTTTGCTTATTTTAGCCGATAATGATTTAGCCAGTAGCAATCTGAACACAGATACACACCAAGAAAACAGTCTTAATATCCCAAAAGTACGAGAAGATAAACAAGCTGCAGATGAGCTAGCTATCGGCAACGTCGATGGATACATAGCGCCAAGTAACGCCAATAGCAGTCAGTTACTTGGCGTATCTCCGCTAAGATTCAGCGATGAAAAAGGTGATGTATTACTCAAAGCCACGAATCAACGTGCCTTAGTTAAGCGTATCAAAAACGGGTTCGGGCAAGTAGCGCTTACCTTGTTACCGCGTACCTATGTGTGGAAACTCAATGAGACGCGAGGCGATTACACGTATCTGTGGCATTACTTGTTAAAACAAATTGCGCGTAATACCCAGCAAAATAAATGGCAAAACGAGCAGCAAGATCAACTAACGTTAGTACATAATCTCGTAAATGCGTGTTTGACTTCGCGCAGTGATGGATTAGATCTTGTCGAGCCACACGCGTTTATCGAGCGCGTTAACAACCAAGCCCTCACACAGCAGCCGTTATTTTTAAATCAACTTCCAGAACAGTCGGCTTGGTGGTGCGCTCACTATTGGCCTGAATTCCCTGGCTGGCATCGTATCTATACCGCTAAAACGCATACAACCGAACAAGCTAACAAGCAATTAACGGCATCAGTTACAGAGCAATACAGCTATGTCTATCCAAGTGATGCATGGCCTAGCTGGCAGCAGTCCATTAAACATTTAGCTAGCACAGAAGTAGCCGCATCAGCACCCGAAATCGCCGTGAATACATATGATAGTTCGTTACACAAAGGTTGGTTTTATGGCTTGTTGTTGCTACTACTGACCCTGTTATGGATAGCCCGGCGCTTGCTCTAAAATTCTGAGCAAGCGCACGGTATGTAGGTAGTAATAAAGCGATAGTTATAAAACGGTTATTTTATAACGCAAAATAGGTTTTAATCCCTTCAAGAATACTGGCGGTAGCAACAGAAGCTAATATTAACCCCATTACGCGACTAACAATATTAGCCCCACCATTACCGATAACTTTATGAATTGGCCCAGCCGTTAACAGCAAAATAAGCGTAATTAAAAGCACTGACAACATGATACCCGTTGTTGTGGCCTGTTCGGCTACAGTATACCGGGCATTCTCAGTTAGCATAACTGCAGCGAGCATAGCACCTGGGCTAGCGATAGACGGCACTGCTAACGGGAAAATAGCCGTTTCAGTGACCGACTTAGCCATGCGAAGCTCACTCTTAGCTTTACCCTCACCAAAGATCATCGTTAACGCGAAAAGAAACAACACAATACCACCGGCTATTTCAAAGGCAGAAAGTGGTATTCCCATTGCTGACAGCACATACTCACCAGCCACAATGAAAAACAGCAGTATACCGGCAGCGGCACAAATAGCTTTGTAGGCGATATGGCGCTTGGCTTTGGCATCAAAGTCTGTGGTAGTCGCAATAAAAACAGGCACGCTACCGATAGGGTCAATGACGGCAAAGAAGAAAATAAAAATCGGTATTAATTCGCTCATATGGCTCCTACGGAAGAAAAGTCACGGAGTAAGGTAATAAATACTACCCTAACAAGAGTGGGGGTGTTACCTAAATAATATGTTGAGAATTGATACTCCTTAGTAAATAAAATAACGACAAGGTGAAATGATTTAACACCGTTTAAGCGGGGAATATAGCATATAGAGGGCTATTTAGTCGATAGTAAAAGTGTTATCTAATGTATCTAGTAGTCGTGAAATAGGTAGGATAAGCGATTAAAATACGGCATCGTCGCTTAAGTGTAAGGTGTTTTTCACTGACAAATATCAACGAACTTTGCATTTAACACAGAGGCTAAATCATCTGGTGTGAGTGCTATTTCTAATCCTCGCTTACCCGCACTGACGTAAAAGGTCTGTAGTTGACATGCGGAACTATCAATAATTGTCATCAAGGTCTTTTTTTGCCCCAAAGGACTCACGCCACCTAGCACATATCCGGTCACTCGCTCGACTTCTGCTTTATCAGCCATTTGTGCCTTTTTTGCCCCCGCTGACTTCGCCAATAACTTCATACTGAGCTTATGCTCAACGGGCAATATGGCTACGCATAGAGCTTGTGTATCGAGCTTCACCACCAGTGTTTTAAACACTAAGTTAGCAGCTAGGTTTAATTTCTGTGCAGCCTCTAAACCAAATGATTCGGCATTCGCATCATGTGCATACTGCAGCACTTCGTGCGCAATTTTATACTTGAGCAATAAGTTAATCGCAGGTGTCATGTTATACCTTTTATTGTGTTTTCCGATTAATCCCGAGTTATTTTTTATCCATGGCTAAAACAGGAAGCTCACCACTTAAACCAATGGCATGGCGCACAATATTTTGTTTAGCCTTGGGTAAATGATTCATCGCCGATAAGCCAATATCCCGAACAAGTTTTTGTACAGGGTTAGCGCCGTCAAACAAGCGCTTAAACGATTCCATTGTGGCAATCATTTTTACAGCTTCTGTTTTACGCCAGCGCTCGTATGGGCGTAAATTTTTGCCTAGGCCAATATCTTTACCTTGCTCTGAGATTTTAATAACTTGCTCGGCTAAGGCCACAGCGTCCATGATACCAAGATTTGCGCCCTGGCCTGCTAGCGGGTGAACAGTATGTGCAGCATCGCCAACCAAAGCGACTCGATCCGTCACCCACTGCCTAGCATAACGCATTTTAAGCGGGAAACTTTGACGCTCGCTAACAACCTCACATATGCCCAATCGCATATCAAATGTGGCCATTAATGCTTTCGCAAAAGCTTCGTTATCTAAACTCATCAGCTGTTTAGCCATTGGTTCTTGCTGAGACCAAACGATTGAACAATGGTGCTCATCCCACAAGGGTAAAAACGCAAGAGGCCCATGGGCCGTAAATACTTGACGTGCGGTATTTTCATGGGGGAACTGAGTTTTGATAGTTGCAACAATCGAGTGATGCTCATAGTCCCAAAATGTGAGGGGTAAATTAGCGTTTTGACGTACCATCGAGTTGGCGCCGTCTGCTCCTACGATAAGGCGCGCACTGAGCATAGTGTCATCATCTAACGTTAAGAAGCTCTCTTGCTGGCCAAACACCATCTTATTGACTTTGTTGGGCGCAATAAGGGTGATTTTGGCACTTTGCTGTGCGCGTAACCATAATGCACGACGTAAATTCTGATTTTCGACTACATGACCTAAATAAGACTGCTGCACATCGTCATGAGAAAAGCCTATATTGGCAAAACTGTCTTGATCCCATACTGACATATGTTGATAAGCACATAGACGAGATTGATCAAGAAGTTGCCACGCACCTAATTTTTGCATAACCGTTTGCGTAGCAAGGGTGAAAGTACTTACGCGCAAATGCGGCGTAACACCCAATGGCTTATCACCGACTTGAGCGTCAATAACCGCAACATTAAGTTCACTGGTAGCTAACGTTAGTGCTACGGTTAAACCGACAACACCACCACCGATGACAACCACATCATAACTTTGCATCAATTGCTGTCCTATTTAGGGTTTCGTTTCATTGCGTAAACTTACGACTAGACATTGCGCTGCGCCATGAGCGCTTCTATTTGCTCAATTTCTTTTGGTACACCGTGGGTCAGCACTTCATGCCCTCTTTCAGTCACTAGCAGGTTATCTTCTATTCGAATACCTATACCTCGCCACCGCCTTGCTACTGGCGCATCATGGGCGATATAAATACCGGGTTCGATAGTTAATACCATACCTGGCGCTAATGGCCGGTCACGCCCGTCGACTTTGTAATTACCCACGTCGTGCACATCAAGCCCTAACCAGTGGCTCAAGCCATGCATAAAAAAGGCTTTGTAATGCTGATGTTCAATATTCTCTGCTGCAGTGCCCTGTAGCAAACCTAATTCGAGAAGCCCGTTAGTTATTACCTCTACCACTACTCGGTTTGCTTTAGATACAGTGCCACCGGGTTTAATACAGTCAAATGCCGCTATTTGCGCATCCAGTACTAACTGATACAACTCACGTTGTTCAGCTGAAAATTTCCCTGATACAGGAAATGTCCGACTGATGTCAGCTGCGTAGCCTTGTAATTCACACCCAGCATCAATTAATACCAGATCGCCCGCTTTTAGTTCATCGCTGTTTTCGGTGTAGTGCAAAATACAGGCGTTCTCACCACACCCGACAATTGTGCTATATGCAGGATGTTTTGCGCCTTGCATGGCAAATTCATGGTGTAGCACTGCTTCTAATTGATACTCAAAACGCCCAGTCTGAGCAAACTGCATGGCTTTTATATGAGCTTGCGCACTTATTTCAGCTGCCCTACGCATAATATTGACTTCGTAAGGAGACTTAAACAAACGCATTTCATCTAATAACGCTCGGCTGTCGACTAAGCTCGCAGGAGCACTTTGACTCTGCCTAGGTGCACTACGAAGCTGAGATAAACAATCCAATATGCGTTCTTCGCTCTCAGGATATTCATTTAAAGCGAAATAGAGTTGCTGATGACCATCTATTAATTCAAGCAATCTTTCATCTATGTCTTCGATATCAAATACAATATCAAAGCCAAATTGTTGTTTTGCCACGCGAGGGCCAATACGTCGACCCTGCCACATCTCAACATTCGGGTCTTTGTCCTGACAAAACAATACGCAAAGGCCCACGGGATATTCAGCAGAATTAGATAAAATCAGCCACGCGTCAGGTTCGGGAAAACCGCATAGGTAATGAAAATAGCTGTCTTGGCGAAATGGAAATTCTGTGTCCCGGCTACGCGTCAATAACGTCGCGCTTGGCACAATACAAATGCTATTGCTTTGCATTTTACTTAGTAGTTGTTGGCGCCGCTCAATGAACTCATTTTTAGCAAAATCTATCATGCCATTAACATACTTAATGAACCGTTTTTGGTTGGCTTTGTTGTTCTTCAGGCGATTTGCCTAATTCGTTGAAACACAACATCGCACTGACACGCACGTATTCAACTACCTCGAATAATGCCTGTTCAAACTCTTCTCCTTCGGCCATTTGTTCATCCATACGAGCGATGTCGGCAAAATCTTCAAGGGCTTCTTTTACATCATCAGAACAATTAGTGAGATCGTCTTGATGTAAGCCAAAACCAAGCATAAAACCTTGAACCCATTCGAGTAAGGCCTGACCACGTTCATTAATAGGAGCGGCATCATCTGGCAAACAAAGGGCGAACGAGAAATCGCTTTCAAGTAATTGCTGGCAAGTTTCGTTATACAACTCTGTCAACAACTGCACAATTTCTTTTGTTAACGGCTCACCTTGATTAACAAAATCTGCCACCGCGTCAACCCAATCTTGGGATTCTAAAGGCATTCCACCACCTAGCATGCCGCAAAACAGCCCTTGAATTTCAGCTGCACTGGCTAAAATATTATTGCGCTGCAGCGCGGCCGTAATCTGTTCGTAGTTTTGTTGTTGAGTATTCAAAGCAGTATCCCGTATTGTTAATGCTTGATTCTATCACTATGGTCAAATCAGGTCATGCCCAGCACATGAGTAATTTGCCAGTAAGTGAAATGAAATTGGAACATTCCCCCCAGAACATACTATAATGGCGTCGAATTCGCGGTTGTGATTATGCAAGCATAAAAGTAATCGATTTTCGTTCAAAACATGCTCAACAATGTGCATGTACTATGTCTCCTGGGATGTTTGCCAGTTCAGTAATGTCCCTGGCCGATGCTTTTTACCTAGGAAGTTGATTCCATCGCTATTGCGCAAGCTCGGCTCGTATCGAGACGCCTACGGCAATGATGATACTTCCGCCCTGAACTTTCGGTTCACGGGCGTACACCGAACAGCGGCATTTCGGGAGACACCAATCTTACATATACCCAAGTGACTTCGAAATAACGGATTAAGAGTTGCTTGTACGGCCACTCACGACTGGTTTAAAGTTATTTGGGTATATGATATCGATGAAATTTTTATTTTTATCGTCCTACTGCATTTATACTTCAAGGATGAAAAATATGCACTTCAAGCACATTTACAAGTGGCCTAAATGAATCAAGAAACAATAATACGCCAACGCGGCGCCATTATCGTAGATGCACTTAATGACGTGGTGAAATGGAAATACGATGATTTTAATCGTGCATTATTAGCTGAATTTTCGGCTGATAAAGCTCAGCAGGTCAATGCGATTGTGCGTCAACATTTTACTGTCGAGTGGGACGTGACTAACGTCAAGCAAGCTCCAAATTTAATGAAACACTTAGCCGGGAAATACGCCCGTCTAAGCAAAAAACAGAAACTATATTACCCTCAGCAAGATGAGCGCCCTGACGTTATGCTTGCTTGGTGGCCTTGGGGCCACGGGGCAACCGTCTCGATCAGATTATTTATTGTCAATCAAGAACCATTTGTTTCAAAAAAACCTCTACTGAAACGAATTTTTCCTTTTCTGAATTGAAAAGAGCTAAATCTTGTTACTTATATGGGACATATATACAGTTTCTCGGTTAGAATAATGCCAAAATGATATAAACTTTCGGAATTACTCTATATGGCCGTTATTAATTTTGGTTCTATCAATGTGGACCATGTTTATCAGGTTGAGCACTTCGTTCAACCTGGTGAGACCTTAGCCTCGACTCATTATCAATGTTTATTGGGTGGTAAAGGCGCGAACCAATCTATCGCGCTTGCTAAAGCCGGGGCTGATGTACGCCACGTTGGTCGTATCAATGAATCTGACGCCAACTTCAAACAGATCATGATAAAACACAATATTAATTGTAAATTTGTAGCTTGCACCGAAAGCCCTTCTGGCCATGCCATTATACAAGTCACGCCATCTGGCGAAAATGCTATTGTGTTATTTGGTGGCGCTAACCATGAAATTACGTCCAAAGAAGTAATGGCGGCTCTGGATGACGTAAAATCCAGTGATTGGGTATTAACGCAGAATGAGACTAGCGCCATTGATGAAGTACTCAAACAAGCTAAAGAAAAAGGTCTCAAAGTCGCGTTCAACCCTGCCCCGATGACAGAGTCAGTTAAGCAACTGCCATTTGAGTGTATTGACCTTTTGATCGTTAACGAAGTTGAAGCACAAGAAATTTCCGGCCATAGCGACTTAGATAGCATGGCGCAATACTTTAGTGCTAACTGGCCAAAGAGCGAAATCATTATCACGCTAGGTAAGGCTGGGGTGTGCATGCTCAAAAACGATCGCAGAATTGAAGTTGATGCATTTGTAGTGGATGCGGTTGATACCACAGCGGCCGGTGATACCTTTATTGGTTTCTTCTTATCGGCTTACAGCCAGCACACGGATGCAAAAACAGCGCTTACCCGCGCTTGTGCTGCATCTGCACTTGCGGTTACTCAAGTGGGCGCAGCCCAATCTATTCCAGATGAAGAACAAGTAAATCGTTTTCTTGCTAAACATAATTGCTAACCCACATTCAACGAGGACCCTATGAGCCATAAAATTATTCTTGATACCGATCCGGGAATCGACGATGCAATGGCGATTTTTTTCGCTTTTCAATCTCCAGATATTGACGTACTCGGCCTAACCACTGTGTACGGAAACGTGCCCGTTGAAATGGCGGCACAAAATGCTCTTACCTTATGTGAGATGGCAGGTGTAGATATTCCCGTATGCAAAGGTGTCGGTATGCCTTGGGTCGGGCCGCAGTCTAAATACGCGCACTTTGTGCATGGTGAGGATGGTTTCGGTAATATTTGCCCTGAGCCTTCAAAACGTAAATTAGATCCTCGCTCATCAGCACAATATATTGTTGATATGGCTCGTCAGTATCCTGGTGAAATTACCGTAGTTGCGATTGGTCCTCTTGGTAACCTTGCGTTAGCACTGCGTCTTGAACCCGAGTTGCCTAAGTTACTAAAAGGTGTCTCAATAATGGGCGGTGCAGCATTTGTGCCGGGGAATGTAACCCCGGTTGCAGAGGCAAATATTTGGAACGATGCTTATGCAGCTGAGATTGTTTTCGGGGCAGACTGGAACCTAACTATGTTTGGTCTAGATGTGACAATGACGGTCCCGTTTGAACCAACGTTTTTAGAAGCTTTACGCAAAAACAACGCAAAATTAGGTGGGTTTGTTCACGATGCTGCTCAGTTCTATATGGACTTTTACTCACAAAATCGTGAAGATCGAGTGTGTTTCTTCCATGACGCGATGCCTATTGCTCATCTTGTTGATCCAAGTTTGTTTGAAATTGTCCGAGGTCACGCACGGGTATCAACGGATCCACTAAACATTGGCCAAACGTCAATCGCGCCAAAAAATACTACAGCCAGCCCCGATTGGCTCGAAGCACAACAGGTTGACGTTGCTGTTAAAGTTGACAAGGAAAGACTCACCCAATTATATATTGATACCTACTAAATTAATGTAGATATGCCGATATCACGACAAATTACTCGTTTGATATCGGCAGAATATTGAAAAGTTAAAAGCATTCGAGTGCGCAGTGAAAAAGCACTTGAGTGCTTTACGACACTAACATCTAAAATCCATGCCCCCTATCGCGTTAATCAGTATTTTTGATAAAAATAAACGCGTAGCTATACTGAACCGTTATTGTCCGCCCAATTGAAAAACATATTGAAAATGACTATGCATACAAATTATACACGGCAAACTCTGCGTCAACATTTTCGTCAAAAGCGCAACTGCCTGTCAGAGAAGCAACAAACGCACGCAAGCAATCTTCTACTGGAACACTGCCAAGCTATTGAGCAATATCAGGCGGCGAAATATATTACCTGTTATTTGGCTCAAGATGGTGAGATTTCAATGAAGCCAGTGATCGAAGATGCATGGATGCAAGGAAAAATAGTCTGTTTGCCTGTGCTACATCCATTTGCCAAAGGCCAACTGTTATTCTTGCGCTACCACAAAGACAGCCAAATGGAAGCAAATAGATTTGGTATTCCTGAACCGGCTCTGCGGGTTACGGACATCGTCCCGCTGCCCTTAATAGATGTAATTTTTGCGCCTCTAGTTGCCTTTGACGCCCAAGCCAACCGTTTAGGTATGGGCGGAGGATTTTATGACCGTACTTTGGCACCTGTTGCGCACAATACGTTTGCCACTGAGATATACGGCGTGGCTCATGATTGTCAGAAAGTGCCAAGTGGGATAAAAAGTGACAAATGGGATATCCCTATGCAAAAAATTATTACTCCCTCAAAAATATATATAGCCCCTTGAAACAAATATAATTTTTACACTGAACATATATTTTGCATTTTCCTTGGGTATACTTTGCTTTTCACCAGACTTACTGAAGAAAACCATGAACCAAGATGACAAAAAGAAAGCCGCAGCTCTAGCCGCTATCAGATATGTAGAGCAAGACTCAATCGTTGGCGTAGGCACGGGTTCCACGGTTAATTACTTTATAGAAGCATTAGCGTCGGTTAAAAACACTATCCAAGGGGCAGTTTCAAGCTCAGAGGCTTCAACTAAACGATTAGAAGCATTAGGTATTGAGGTATTCGATCTGAACTCCGTAGATCAATTATCGGTATACGTAGATGGCGCCGACGAAATCACCGAACATCGCCACATGATTAAAGGCGGCGGCGCGGCATTGACCCGTGAAAAAGTCGTCGCTGCTGTGGCTAAAAAGTTTGTTTGTATCATTGATGATACTAAAAATGTCCCTATTTTAGGGGCATTTCCGCTACCTGTAGAAGTGATACCAATGGCACGTTCATACGTCGCTCGAGAAATCGTTAAGCTTGGCGGAGATCCGGTTTATCGCCAAGGGGTTGTAACTGACAACGGTAATGTGCTGCTAGATGTATTCAATCTCAAAATATTAAACCCAGTGGAATTAGAACGGCAACTCAATAATATAGTTGGCGTTGTCACCAATGGCCTTTTCGCTATGCGCTCAGCTGACGTAGTGTTAACAGGTACTGAATCTGGCGTTCAAGTAAGCGAATAAACAAACTAACCTATTCGAATAATATTATTTATATAAACCGCCTCCAATGGCGGTTTTTTCGTCTTTTAATATGCCATCTTAGACACTAAACCGTCATAAAACAGTGCCACACTGTCTGACTAGACTCATTATTTGTAGTGCTTAGTCGTGTTGATCCATTTAGATTCTATTAAAACTCGCCTGCTATTAATTATAACGGTCTGTGTATTGGGCATGCTGTTACTTGTGGGCAGTCAAATTTACTACACCCAAAAGTTGGTAGATTTGAATGAAAAAAACAAATCACTGTTACGCTTAGGCCAAGATTTTTTGCAACTTCGCCGCCATGAGAAAGATTTTTTATTACGCTTGGATCTTAAATACACTGATAAATTTACCCATCAAGCCAAGCGGTTTTTAACCCAGTTAACAGCGGTTCAAGCACTCGATAAACAGTCCCAACAGAATCAACAGATATTCGATGAGCTATTCAACAGCTTTCCCTTATACCAGCAGCAATTTGTCAGCCTAGTAGAAACAAGAATTGCCATGGGATTAGATGAAAATAGAGGCTATCAGGGTGGTTTTCGCCAAGCAGCCCATGCACTGGAAGCAAAATTATCTGAAGCTGAGTTTTTAAATATGTATCAATTGTTGTTGCAAATTCGTCGGGCCGAAAAAGATTTTTTATTACGCAAAGATCTGAAATACGTCAATAAAGAGCGTGCTTTATATTCCACACTTATTCAGCGTATTGAAGCTCAATCGCCCTTTCAATACTCGCAGCTCATGCCGTTATTGAGCAAATACCAGCATGAATTTATGCAGTTAGTCGATGCTTACCGTTATGTCGGCTTAAATCATAATACGGGTTTACAGGGAAATTTTCGTGATCAGGCGCATTTGGTTGAACAAAACTTCGTAAATCTGGATCATCACCTACAGCAGCAAGTTACAGCCGCCCAGCGTCGGGTGGAAATCACCAGTGTTATGATAATGCTAAGCACAACGGCTACCTTAATCGTACTTTTGGTTCGTAGTTTTCTAACTCTACAACGTGCTTTTAATAACTTTGGAATGTTTTTTTATCGCTGTAAGCGCGAATATAAGCACATGGATGAAAAAAGCGTGGGCTTTTCGGAATTTAAATACCTAGCCACTATTGCCAACGAGATGATTGACTCACGTCGTAAAATAGAACAAGAGCTTCGCGCGGCACAGGACGAAATTACCCGACTGAGATTAGGCATGTAACCTAATACAATTCAACGTATATGAATTAACCTAAGCTGTCAGTTTGCAATTTACTGACAATATCCGCATTAGCGGCGGGGAAATCGTAATCACTTAACTGGGGAATACTAACCCAGCAGCTAATTTGCCCCTCTTGATGCTGTGGTTCGCCTCTAAAGCCCTCAACTAGTTGAATATGTAAGCGAACACGCTTGTCACCATAATCGTGCTCAATCAGCATATAATCCCGTAACGCGATGACCTCAATACCAACTTCCTCTTGTAACTCTCGCGTTAATGCTTGAGCTGGCGTTTCACCGAGTTCGAGCTTACCTCCAGGAAATTCCCATTTGCCTCCTTGGTGTAAATCGTCTGAACGTTTACTGATATAAATGGCTTGTTCTCTTTTGATAACGCCTACTGCTACGTCGACCACTTTCATTGAAGCACCTTATATTTCACCCAAAAAAAACGGGCTAATTCTATTCGAAATAACCCGCCTTTATTAACACCTGGCACGAATGCCCTAAGCGTTTTGTTAGTTTAGTTTACCGTGACATTGCTTATACTTTTGACCTGAACCACAAGGACAAGGATCGTTACGACCCACCTTAGGACCTTCACGCAATGCATTACCCGAACGTGCAGGCGCTGATTGCTCTGGCGCTTGTTCAGGTTCTTGTGTGACACTAGCAGTTTCATGTTCATACTGTTTGGGTTGCTCATCAGCTTGTCGACGTTGCTCTTCAACTGCCTCAACGTCAGACTCGGCCTTCACTTGCACTTTACTTAGCACAGTCACCACTTCTACTTTTAATGCTTCAAGCATTTCAGTGAATAATTCAAATGACTCACGCTTATATTCTTGCTTAGGATTCTTTTGTGCATAGCCACGAAGATGAATACCTTGACGAAGGTGATCCATCGCCGCCAAGTGTTCTTTCCAGTGACTATCTAAGTTTTGTAGCATAACCGCTTTTTCGAATTGACGAAGTACGTCAGCACCAACCACTTCTTCTTTAGCCTTATAGCTGGCGCTTACTTCATCTAAAATGCGTTCACGAATTTTTTCTTCAAATAATTTGTCATCTTCGTCAATCCATTTTTGTAGAGGTATATCTAACAAAAACTCACTTTTGAAATGGCCTTCAAGACCACTTACGTCCCACATTTCACTAAGTGATTGAGGCGGAATATATTGATCGATAATACTGTTAACCACGTCCACACGAATGGCATCAATAGTGGCGCTAATCTCACCTTCATCAAGTAGCTCGTTACGCTGTTCGTAAATAACTTTACGCTGATCGTTAGCAACATCATCAAATTCTAGTAGTTGCTTACGCATATCGAAGTTACGGCCTTCAACTTTACGCTGGGCATTTTCGATAGCTCGGGTAACCCAAGGGTGCTCAATCGCTTCGCCACGCTCCATACCTAAACGCTTCATCATATTGCCCATTTTTTCAGAGGCAAAGATACGCATTAACGCGTCATCGAGTGACAAGTAGAAGCGTGAAGAACCTGCGTCCCCCTGACGACCAGAACGGCCTCGTAATTGGTTATCAATACGACGAGATTCATGACGTTCCGTGCCAATGATATGCAAACCACCTGATTCGATGACAGCATCGTGATCTTTCTGCCACTGCTCTTTAATTTTTTCAATGGTACCCGGCTTAGGATCGTTAATACCTTCAACGGCAACTTGCCAGTTTCCGCCAAGTACAATATCTGTACCACGACCGGCCATATTGGTGGCGATAGTCACCGCACCAGGTTTACCTGCTTGAGCAACAATATCAGCTTCTTGCTCATGGAATTTAGCGTTAAGAACCTTATGCGGGATTTTGGCTTTTTTCAGAATATCTGATATCAACTCCGAATTTTCAATTGAAACTGTACCCACAAGTGTCGGTTGACCACGTTTCACACAGTCCTTGATGTCTTCAACAATCGCTTCGTATTTTTCTTGGGCGGTGAGGTAAATCAAATCCGCCTTATCTTTACGCACCATTGGTTTGTTAGTAGGAATAACAACCGTATCTAAGCCGTAAATACTTTGGAACTCAAACGCCTCAGTATCAGCAGTACCTGTCATACCGGCTAATTTGTCGTATAAACGGAAGTAATTTTGAAATGTGATCGAAGCGAGTGTTTGGTTCTCGTTCTGGATATTCACTTCTTCTTTTGCTTCAACCGCTTGATGCAAACCCTCAGACCAACGACGACCTTCCATTGTGCGGCCAGTATGCTCATCAACGATAACCACATCCTCGCCTTTGACGATATAATCTACATCTCGGCTGAATAACTTGTGCGCACGTAGAGCGGCATTAACATGATGCAGCAATGAAATATTTGCCGCGGCAAAAAGTGACTCATTTTCGTCTAAAATACCACTGGACTTTAAAATTTCTTCGACGTGAATTTGACCTTTTTCGGTCAAATGGACCTGCTTACCTTTTTCATCAATAGTGTAGTCGCCGTCACCGTTATTACCTTCCTCATCTTCTTTATCTTGTAGTTCAAGCTGAGGAATAATGGTGTTTATCTTACGGTATAGCTCAGAACTATCTTCTGCTTGGCCAGATATAATAAGGGGGGTTCTAGCTTCATCAATTAAGATTGAATCGACTTCATCGATAATTGCATAATGAAGTTCACGCTGTACTCGATCATTCGGACTAAACGCCATATTGTCGCGCAGGTAATCGAAGCCAAATTCATTGTTAGTACCGTAGGTAATATCAGCTGCGTAGGCTTCTTTCTTCTGAGCGTGGTTCATGCCGGGAATATTACAACCAACCGTTAAGCCCAAAAATTCAAACAAAGGACGGCTGCCTTCCGCATCACGACTCGCCAAATAGTCATTGACGGTAATAATGTGTACGCCTTTTCCGCTTAATGCATTTAAGTAAGCAGGTAACGTCGAAGTCAGCGTTTTACCTTCACCGGTTCGCATTTCAGCGATTTGACCAGTGTGTAACACCTGGCCGCCCAGCATCTGAACATCAAAGTGACGCATGGAAAAAACACGTTTACTGGCTTCACGAACAACGGCAAAGGCTTCAGGCAACAAATTATCAGTGCTTTCACCGTCTTGCAAACGTTTTTGGAATTCACCTGTTTTAGCTTTAAGTTGCTCATCGCTGAGCGCTTCAAACTCGGTTTCTACCTGGTTAACTTGCTCAGTAATTTTATTTAATTTTTTTAAAGTTCGGTCATTACGGCTACCAAAAACCTTGGTCAGAATACTCGAAAACATGGATTTACAGCTTCCAATCTAATAAATGAATGATATTACTGCCGGCGATGGCGTAAAAATCATAACTAAAATAAAACAAACTGCTCCAATGAGCTGATTGCCAATAATTAACGAAAAATTTCGTTGGACGACATCAAACAGACTGTCCCTGCGTTAGCTAGTGATCGAATAGCTAATCACGATATACAAATGGCAACGGATCTTGCGGTTGCCCTTTATTAATGACTTCATAATGTACATGAGGACCCGTCGATCGACCAGTATTCCCCATTAATGCAATTGATTGACCTTTGGTTACTACATCACCCATTTTTACATTGAGCGTTTTATTATGCCCGAACCGTGTGACCAATCCATTACCATGGTCAATTTCTACCAAATTACCGTAGCCATATCGCGATGCAGCCCATGTCACTATGCCAGCACCCGTGGCTAGAACAGGCTCACCTTCTGCACCAGCGAAGTCTAATCCTTTATGCATAGTTGGCTTACCCGTAAACGGGTCGGTACGAATACCGTAATAAGACGATAACCAACCTGCTTCGATGGGTCGCCCCGCTAAAGCACTTTCTTCAGTAATATGGTGACTCATTAGGATAGATTCAAGCGCACCGAGCTGTTGCTCTTTATTTTCGAGCTCATCTAGCATGATTTCTATGCGCGATACCACATTATATTGACCTAAATCGGTAGATGTTTCAGGCAGTGCAGCGGCTTCTTCATCAATTACAGAGAAACTGAATTCTTCAGGATTTAATTGTGCTTGTTCAACCAATCTAGCTCCTAATGCATTCACTTTAACCAGTCGGCTTTGTGCTTCTGCTAATTTTTGCAGCACGATGGCAAGGCGTTGTTCAGTGGTATTTTTTAAATCATCTATTTGAGCTTGCTGCTGATGTAATCCAGATTGTGCCAATGCCAATCGCGCGAGATTTTCATCTGGGGAGTCAGTAGAGCGGCTAGATATGAGAAAGAGCCCACATATAACGATAAAGCACGTCAATATCTGACGCTTAGTCGGCCGATATACGTAACGTGATTTTTTACTGCGATACAGTAATGTCAAACTCATTATTGAACTATTCCCCAAGGTTGGGCGCCTTACACCTCTTATAAGATGCAGTTTAACAAAGGGCTGTGGATAAACAAAATCAATTCGACTTAACAAAAAATGCCGCTATAAGCGGCATTTTAATAATAATTCAATTTAGTTCGTTAAGATAGGTGATGCGAATCTAATGGGTAACTCTTCACTATTATCGTAACTAACGAATTCCCAACATGCTTGATTTTGTAACATAGCGTTAAGTAATTTATTATTAAGTCCGTGGCCAGTCTTATAGGCGACAAGTTCACCAATAATACTGTGACCGCATAAATATAAATCGCCGATTGCATCCAAAATCTTATGTTTAAGGAATTCATCGCTATAACGTAGCCCTTCAGGATTAAGCACGCGGTAATCATCTAATGCCACTGCATTTGCCATGCTGCCACCTAATGCTAGGTTGTTGGCATTCATATATTCTAAATCTTTCATAAAACCGAATGTGCGAGCACGACTGACTTCATCCACATATGACGATGAATCAAAGTCCAACACCATATGTTGACGAGTCTGACTGATCGCCGGATGATCGAAATCGATTCTAAAATCAACACGAAAGCCATCATGGGGTCTTAACTCTGCCCATTTATCGCCGTCTTTCACTTTGATCGGCTTCTTGATCTTTATAAATTGCTTAGGCGCATTTAACTCTTCGATGCCCACAGATTGCAATAAGAAAATAAACGGGCTTGCGCTACCGTCCATTATCGGCAATTCATCGCTATCGACTTCGACAATAATATTGTCAATACCTAAACCAGCTAAAGCTGAAGCCAAGTGCTCTACGGTGGAGATAGTCACACCGTCAGCGTTGGTTATACACGTACACAACATCGTGTCGCCTACTGCTTCGGCGCGAGCTGGAATATCCGCATGAGGCTCAAGGTCAACGCGGCGAAATACAATACCCGTATTTGCCGGCGCAGGCCGGAGAGTCATAGTGACCTTGTCACCTTTGTGCAGACCAATCCCTGTCTCTTGAACAGATTGTTTGATGGTACGTTGTTTAATCATTTTATTTCTTGGCTCTAGTTAACCTAATAAAAAGCGGCACGTATTATATAAAATAAAGTGTATATTGTCAAAATAGTGTCACATTCACTCTTTTCAAGCCATATTTACAATATATTCTGTTATATGGCGTAAAGTGATAAGACTACACATTAGTCTAATAATTCATTGACCGGTTTTTAGTCAGCTTGCTTACGTAAAAACGCAGGAATATCTAAATATTCAAGATCATTACCTGTGTCAGTTCGTTCTTCACTCGCTACTGAACGGCTACTTTCAGTTGTCACACTCGCTTGCATATTGTCTGTACCGTTGGCCTGAATGCGCACTTCTTGCTGCTCATTCGACACACGTGCTGAACTACGATTTGATACCAATGAGATATCAGGCTTACGTTCTGCACCAATACCGGTAGCAACAACTGTTACACGCAGTTCATCAGACATATCCATATCAATTACGGTGCCCACAACTACGGTAGCGTTTTCAGATGCAAAGGCTTTAACGGCATTACCTACCGTTTCAAACTCATCAATTGAGAAATCAGGACCAGCAGTAATGTTGACCAAAATCCCGCGAGCGCCAGATAAGTCGATGTCTTCCAACAACGGACAGGCAATTGCGCCTTCTGATGCTTCCTCAGCGCGGTCTTCACCAGATGCCGAACCACTACCCATCATTGCAGTGCCCATCTCAGACATAACGGTTTTCACATCGGCGAAATCCACGTTAATTAAGCCAGGACGGGTTATCAATTCTGCAATACCTTGTACAGCACCCCGTAAAATATCGTTTGCGGCACTAAAGGCTTGCAATAAAGGCGTGCCTTTTCCCATCACTTTAAGCAATTTTTCATTAGGGATGGTGATGAGTGAGTCAACGTATTTTGACAACTCTTCAATACCTTGTTCAGCAAAATCTGTGCGTTTACGGCCTTCAAAAGGAAACGGTTTAGTGACCACGGCAACGGTCAAAATACCTAACTCTTTGGCTATTTTTGCTACTTCAGGAGCCGCACCAGTACCTGTGCCGCCACCCATACCTGCAGTGATAAACACCATATCCGCGCCTTCTAAAGCTTGGCGAATAGTTTCACGGTCTTCTTCTGCAGCTTGGCGCCCCACATTCGGGTTGGCACCTGCACCTAAGCCTTTGGTCACACCTGAACCAATCTGTAACGTCACGTTAGCTGCTGAGCTACGTAAAACTTGTGCATCAGTATTAATCGCGATGAATTCAACGCCTTCAATACAGTGCGCAACCATGTGTTCGATAGCGTTTCCGCCACCACCACCGACACCAATAACTTTGATGACGGCTTCTTCACTATGACTATCCATTAATTCAAACATATTTACTCTCCGGTTTTTTGCGCTAAGACTTGCAAGCAAAATAACTTGCGGCCTATAGTTTTTTAAGTTTATTTAAAAGCAGGTTTAAAACTCGCCCTTAAACCAACTTTGAATTCGTTCCCAAACGCCTTCAGACGTTTTGCTCTTGGCCGCAGTTTTGGCCTTAATGTGTTCTTTACCATATTGTAATAACCCTATCGCCGTAGCGAAGGTTGGATCTTCTACGTACTCAGATAACCCTTTGATAGAGAGAGGCTCACCGACACGTACAGGCATTTGAAAAATTTCTTCGGCGAATTCAATCGCCCCTTCCATTTTGGCGGTGCCACCTGTCAACACGATGCCCGCAGCAATTTGTTCTTCAAAACCACTGTTACGTATTTCTTTTTGTACTAATTCGAACAACTCTTGGTATCTTGGTTCAATTACTTCTGCCAGTGTATGACGAGACATAGCTCGAGACGGTCGCCCGCCGACACTGTGGACTTCAATGTTCTCTTCCATGCTGACCATGTCTTTCATCGCACAGGCATAATTAATCTTTATATCTTCCGCGTGGCTGATAGGTGTACGGAATATTTTGGCAATATCACTGGTAATTTGATTACCCGCTGCTGGTACCACAGCAGTGTGGCGAATAGCGCCATCGGTGTATATAACGATATCGATTGTACCGCCGCCTATATCCACAACGCAGACGCCCAATTCTTTTTCATCATCGGTTAATACCGCATAACTAGATGCTAAAGATGAGAAAATAAGTTGATCAGCGGTTAAATCACAGCGTTCAACACATTTGACTAAATTCTTCGCCATATCATCAGCACAGGTAATGATGTGTGCTTGGGCTTCCATACGAACCCCTGACATGCCAATTGGGTTTTTAATACCCTCTTGTACATCAATGGTAAATTCTTGAGGTAACACATGCAGCAATCTTCGCTCAGCGGCAATAGGCACTGAGCGCGCAGCGTGGATCACGTTATCAACGTCTTCTTGTGTCACTTCTTTATTATTGATGGGCACCATGCCACTTTCATTTTGGCATTGAACGTGGCGTCCTGAAATCGACATAAAAACTGACGATACTCGACAATCTGCCATCAACTCCATTTCGCTCATGGCACGCTGAACCGATTGAACAACCATGTTCAAATCGTTCACTCCACCTTTGTCCATTCCTTTCGAAGGATGACTACCGACACCAATAACGCTGATCCCACCATCGTCGAGTAACTCGCCGACTACGGCTTTTACCATACTGGTACCAATGTCTAAGCCTACAATTAGCTTTCTATCTGCAACTTTAGACATATTGTGCTGCTCTCACTTTCATTAGCTCTCTTGTGAAGGTTGTGCTGGGGATTTCCATCCCACAGCCAAGCCTGTGTCATAGCGTAAATCAACATAATCTACGGCTTTTTCGTTCTTTTGTAACAACGGATACAAATCAATAAATCGTTGCAACCGGTTAATATATTCCTTTCGCCCTAAATTAAGGCTGACCCCATTTACCAGCTTTACATGCCAAGCAAAACGGTCACTTAAGCGCACTTCATCAATGCTCATCCCTGCACTGGCTAACAAAGATTGCATCGCAGTGTAACCTTCAAGTGCAGTATGCTCATTGCCTTGTGGCCCAAACAAATTAGGCAGCTCCGGTGGAGCCTGATCTGTACTAATTGCACCTGCAAACGCATCCCCGTATTGATTTAAAATTAAATCACTGTTCCAACGGGCTGCTGGCGTTTGCTCCAACACATAAATTTTCAGACTGTTGGGCCATCTTTTACGAATTGATGCTCGATATACCCAAGGCATACTTTCAATATCTTGATGCGCTTGCTCAACATCCAACTCAAAAAAACTGCCTGGTTGAGTACGACGAATCAACCCTTCTATCTGGTCATGGCTGACAAAGCGCAACTCACCTGATAGTGCTATGTCTCGTACGGGCGCCTTTTGCTCGTCTTCGGCCCATTCTTTGATAGACCAAGCTCCGTAGACAATACCTATCAGTAACAGCAGTAAAAACCCCATCCCGCCGATGAATCGGAAGTTTGGTTGATCGGTTGCTGTTAGCGCCTTATCAGTCATCAGTATTAGCCAGCTGTCGCCAATACAGCTAACGACAACTGCGCAAAACTTAATCCTGCTTGCTTAGCCGCCAAGGGTACTAAGCTTTTTTCTGTCATACCCGGTACCGTATTCGCTTCAAGCAAATAAAATTTACCTAGCATGTCCTGCATAAAATCTATTCTTCCCCACCCAGCCCCTGCAACTGCGTCAAAGGCATCTAAAGCAAGCCTAGCTAACGTGGTTTCTTGCTCTTGTGACAAGCCACTGGGGCAAAAATATTCAGTACTATTAGACTGATACTTTGCCTCGTAATCGTAAAAATCTCGTGGTGTCGACATGCTGATCGAGGGTAAGGCTGAACCATTGAGTAGACTAACGGTATACTCTGAACCTTGGATGAATTGTTCCAACAGCACTTTATCGTCATATTCGAAAGCATGCTGGACCGCAGCGGCGAGTTGTTGCGCATTTGAAACTTTGGCCATACCGATGCTCGAACCTTCTTGCGCAGGCTTAACCATAACCAGATTCCCTAAGCGGTCCATTATAGCCTCGCAACTTGTCGCATCAAAGTCTCTTTTATCGGCTATTTCATAATTGGCGGTTGGCAATCCCAAGCTCTGCCAAACTTGCTTACTACGGATCTTATCCATACATAATGCTGAGCCCAATACACCTGTTCCTGTATAGGGAATGTTCAACTGCTGGAGTGCGCCTTGCAATGCGCCATCTTCACCGCCCCGACCATGTAGCATAATCAGAACGCGGTCAAATTTTTGCTCTACCAAATTATGCAAGTTGCGCTCAGCAGGATCAAATCCATGAGCATTAACGCCTGCTCCAACCAGAGCATCAAGCACAGCTTGGCCAGAACGTAAAGACACTTCACGTTCAGCTGAGCGACCGCCAAACATCACGGCTACTTTGCCAAAATCTACTACGGGAATATTGGTTATTAGGTTATCTAAGTTCATTTAGACCACCCTTTACTTAACACATCTTTGTTCAGCTTTAAGGCTTGTAACTGCTTGGCAATTTGACCGATATTGCCAGCGCCTTGTGTCATCAACACATCTTGATCGGCTAGATTGTCCGCTAGCAACCGCGGCAACTCGTCTTTATCTGCTACATAAATAGGCTCGAGTTGACCACGCTGACGGATAGAGCGACAAAGAGATTTACTATCTGCCCCATCGATTTTTTCTTCACCCGCAGAATACACATCAAGCAACAACAACACGTCCACTTGAGACAACACACGCACAAAATCTTCATATAAATCATGTGTACGCGAGTAACGATGAGGCTGATACGCCATAACCAAACGTCTGTCTGGCCAATTATTGCGTGCAACTGCGATAGTGGCTTCCACTTCAGTAGGGTGATGACCGTAATCATCTACCAGCAGCACATCCCCGTCGCCAGTGGCAAAATCACCCAGTATTTCAAAACGACGACCAATACCTGAAAAGCTCCCTAAAGCATCTTTGATAGCACTATCGTCAATTCCTTCATCGCTAGCCACTGCAATGGCAGCAAGCGAATTAAGCACATTATGCTTACCTGGCACATTAACAGTGATTTGAACATCATCATGACCACTGCGTATTAAAGTAAATTCACTTTGGTTAAAAGTATGTTTAACGTTAGTAGCACGCACATCTGCTTGTTCGTTGTATCCGTAGGTGAGGTATTTACGTTTGATACGCGGCAGTAATTTTTCAATTACAGGATCATCGATACACAGCACGGCTAATCCGTAGAACGGTAAATTGTGTAAAAAATCGATGTAGGTGTCTTGCATCTTCTGAAAGTCGCCTTGATAGGTTTCCATGTGGTCAGGTTCAATGTTCGTCACAACCGACACCATAGGCTGCAAGTGCACAAAAGATGCATCACTTTCATCAGCTTCCGCAATAAGATACTGACTTGATCCCAAACGAGCGTTAGTACCAGCACTATTTAACAAGCCACCTATCACAAAAGTAGGATCGAGTTTAGCTTGCGCAAAGATTGTCGCAATCAAACTGGTGGTCGTTGTTTTACCGTGGGTTCCCGCTATGGCAATACCATGTCTAAAGCGCATGAGTTCAGCTAGCATTTCCGCTCGGCGAATAACCGGAATGCGCTTTTCATTTGCCGCATTAACTTCAGGATTAGTTGGGTCAATAGCACTTGATACCACCACAACATTGGCTTTCTCGACATTACTCGCTTGGTGGCCAAAGAAAATCGTTGCCCCGAGGCCCGCTAAACGATCTGTCATGCCATTCGCTTGGCGATCAGAGCCTGATACTTGATACCCTTCATTGAGTAATACTTCTGCGATCCCTCCCATTCCGGCACCGCCAATACCCACAAAATGGATATTTTTAATTCGGCGCATTTCTGGCACATGGTAATGAACTTTATCGGGTGCGATCATTGCGCTTTCTCCGCTAACAACTGGCAGCAATGAGTGACTCGTTGTACTGCATCTAATTTGGCTAATGATCGGGCTTTAAGGCCCACATCAATTAGCATGTTTGGTTTTGCAAGGCAGGCTTTCAACAAAGGCGTTAACCCGCCGTTAACTAATTCGGTTTGCGGGAGCAAATAAGCCGCCCCTTTTTCGACTAATGTTTGGGCATTTTTAGTCTGATGATCATCAACAGCATGGGGCAGCGGCACGAAAATCGCTGCTACGCCTGACGCTGCGACTTCAGCCACGGTTAATGCGCCTGCGCGACAAATAACTAAATCTGCCCATTGGTAGGCCTTGGGCATATCGTCTACAAATTCATCAACTGTCCAGTTAACGCTTTGACCTAACTGTGATTGATACAAGTCAGTTACAGATACAAAGTGCCCTTTACCGCACTGGTGGCGTACATTGATATTTGTTTGTTTCGCCAACGCTAAAGGTACATTTTCATTTAATGCTTTTGCGCCTAGACTGCCACCTAGTATTAATATATTAAGTACTTGCTGTGGCTCATAAATCATGGCTTGCTCAACGGACCCACTGCGTTTTATTTCGACGAAACCGGCACGCACAGGATTACCTACCCATTGATACTTTTCTTGCTGACTACCTTCCTGGTTTGCTGGCTGGCGAATACCTTTTTGAGCTTCAAAAGTAGCATCAAACCCCGTTAGTACTTTGCTCGCTATCCGAGAAAGCAGTTTATTGGTCATGCCTGGCACTGCATTTTGTTCGTGCAAGACTAATGGCTTGCCCATTAGCCAAGCCGCAACTCCGCCGGGGCCGCTAGCGAAGCCGCCCATACCAATAACTACATCAGGATTAACCTGCTTAATCACGCGCCTAGCTTGTAATACAGCTTTGATAATTTTAAATGGGGCTGCGAGTAAACGCAGTAATCCGTTGCCGCGCACGCCTGCGATATCAATAAAACTAATCTCAAAACCGGCTTTGGGTACAAGATCAGCTTCCATACGCTCGGCTGTGCCTAACCAATGAATATGCCAATTCTGTTCTTTAAGAGCCTGTGCTACAGCTAATCCTGGAAAAACATGTCCACCTGTGCCACCGGCCATAACAAGCAGCGTTTTAGACATAGCGGAATCAGACATTGTCGTCCTCCTGCTTAGCTTTCTTAGCGCGCGCTTTTTTGATATTTGTTTGGGTATCATCTTCGTCAAACATGTCATCAATATCGTCTTCGTCGACAACCGCATATGCTACGTCATCTAAAACGCTCGACACGTTTTTCTTCCCTGCGCTACTAGCAGATTTAGTCTGGGCTTTTGTTCTAGTGGGTTTACTTGGTTTAGGTTTTCCCTTGCCACCACGATCAAGAGCCTGAATACCCTCTACGCGCATTTCAAAATCAATTCGTACTAACAGGCCAACTGCAGCAGCCATAATAATTAAACTCGAGCCTCCATAACTCAACAACGGAAATGTTAAGCCTTTGGTAGGCAAAATCCCGGCGCTGGCGCCCACGTTAACTGCAGTCTGAAAACTAAACCAAATGCCTATTGAGTACGCTAAATATGCATCAAACGGCCGTTCATTTTGCAATGCCTTGTGGCCCATTTTCATCGCTTTTAATACGATGCACAGCATTAACGCTAATACCGTTGCTACTCCGGCAAAGCCAAGCTCTTCAGCCAAAATAGCCATAATAAAATCGGTATGAGCTTCAGGAAGATATTCCAATTTTTGTAAGCTATTACCTAAGCCCTGTCCAAACACGTTACCGCGACCATAAGCCATAAGCGATTGCGTTAGTTGGTAACCACTGCCGAAAGGATCTGCCCATGGGTCTAAAAATGAAGTAATACGTTTCATACGATATTCTTCAAACATAATCAAAAATGTCACGGCTAAACCGCCAGTGAGTGCTAACCCGAAGAACTGCCATAACTTAGCACCTGCTAAAAATAGCAAGCCAATGGTGGTGCACAACATCACGACCACGGTGCCTAAATCAGGTTGCATCAATAGCAGTACTGCAAAGGCGAAGAAAACAATTAAAGGTTTTATAAACCCTTTGATATTCTCTGTCACCTCTTCGTATCGCCTTACCAGATAACCAGCCAAGTAACAGAAGAAAAATAACTTAGCAGGCTCTGCGGCTTGTATGGTGATAGGCCCAATGACTAACCAACGGGTACTGCCATTTACGCTGCGGCCGATTAACAAAACGGCGATCAATAAGGCTAAAGCAACCAATAACAACCAGGCGTTACTCACCCGCCACCATTGCATAGGAATTTGCATCACCGTAAGCGCCGTCCCAATTGCCAGCACAATATAAATACCGTGGCGAATAGCAAAATAAAAAGGGTTATCAAATAAACGTGCGGCAACAGGCATTGAAGCAGAGGTGACAATAATCAGGCCAATAGAAAGCAGCGACAGCGCTAAAAGGATTAGGCTAACATCGTAGGGCCGCACGACAGCAGGAGCTGCATCATGCCGCTGGGCAAACATTGCGCGTAGCGGCATTGAAAAAGTAGACACATTCATGACTGTGCCCCTTTTTTATTCTGCGCTAGCCCATTGATTGCGACAACAAATAGCTCACCGCGCTGCTGATAATTTTTAAACATATCTAAACTGGCACAAGCTGGAGACAACATAACGGTTGCGTTTTTGTCCGCCAATTTATCGGCCAATTTCACCGCTTCATTTAAGCTTGATACCTGATGACTATTATTTTTTAACTTAGCCAGCGCCGGACCATCTTTGCCGAGAGTAATCAATTCGCTAACTTGCTGCTCAAAGTGCTCACGAAGCGGTTCAAAGTCAGCGCCTTTGCCGTCACCGCCCGCAATAAGAATAAGCTTACCTTTGCAAGATGGCGCTAAACCATCGATGGCTGCAATTGTGGCACCCACGTTGGTCGCTTTTGAATCATTGATCCAGCGTACGCTGTCAATTTTTGCCACTGTCTGACAACGATGCTCTAAACCAGCAAACGTTTTAGCGGCTTGTTTAACGGCATCCAGAGGAATACCCGCCAACATAGTCATAGCAGTAGCGGCTTGAATATTAAGCATATTATGCTCACCCACTAGCATGCAATCTTGACTATTAAGAAATGCTTTGCCGTCGAGCAGAATTTCGGTATTTTGTTTGTCCCAGCTCAAGCCTCGTTCACTGCTGCTTAAGCCAAACATAACATCAGGGTTGATAGTCATTGGCCAAGTTGACGCATCGTCACGATTACATACACTAAAGCGCGCATCGCGATAAACCCGCAGCTTGGCACGTTGATAACTCAACATATCGCCATGGCGATCTAAATGGTCGTCACTTAAGTTCAACATGCACGCTACGTGCGGGCGCAATGTATAAGTCGTTTCCAGTTGAAAGCTAGACAGTTCAAGCACGATAATCTCGCTGTCTTTATCTAATAGCTCAAGAGCAGGAATACCTATATTGCCCCCAAGCAGCGCTTTTTTGCCTGCAGCTAGGCACATTTCATAAGCTAAGGTCGCTACGGTAGATTTACCGTTTGAACCAGTCACAGCCAATACTGGTTTAGTGTTGAACATGGCAAATAATTCGATGTCGCCAATGACTTTAACACCCGCATCAATGGCAGTTTTGATTGCCGGCGTTTTTAAGCTTAGTCCAGGACTAACCACCAACATATCAGCTGCGCATAACCGTTTAACATCAAGTTCACCTAAAAACACCGGCACTTTTAAGGTTACACTCAAGTCAGCACGGGTATCCATGGCGCTCACATTTGCTCCTTTGGCAGACAAAAACGTCACGCAGGACAAGCCGGTCAAACCGAGTCCGACAACTATGATGTTTTTATTTACCAACGGAGTTGATGCCATTTACGTCGCTACCCTTTAACGTAATTTCAAGGTGGCTAAGCCAACCAAGACTAAAATGAGTGAAATGATCCAAAAGCGCACAATAACGCGCGGCTCAGGCCAACCTTTCAACTCGTAATGATGGTGAATGGGGGCCATACGGAATATTCTTTGACCACGCAATTTAAACGAACCGACTTGTAAAATAACGGACAAGGTTTCAGCCACGAATACACCGCCCATGATCACCAATACAATTTCTTGACGAACCAACACCGCAATAATGCCCAAGGTGCCGCCGAGCGCGAGAGAACCAACATCTCCCATAAACACCATGGCAGGATACGTGTTGAACCATAAAAATCCGAGACCGGCTCCTACAATCGCAGTACATACAATCACAAGTTCACTGGTTAACGGTAAATATGGAATATTGAGATAGGCTGAAAAGTTAATATTACCTGTGGTGTAGGCAAAAATAGCAAACGCGCCAGCGACTAAAACAGTTGGCACTATCGCTAGGCCATCAAGTCCATCGGTAAGGTTCACTGCGTTACTGGTGCCAACAATGACAAAGTACGTCATAACGATAAAAAACAAGCCCATTTGCGGCATTACGTCTTTAAAGAATGGCACTAACAATGCAGTTTCAGCAGGGTCTTGTTGACTGGCATACAAATATAAAGCGACTGCGATAGCGATCACTGACTGCCAAAAGTATTTCCAGCGTGCAATCAATCCTTTGGGATCCTTGCGCACAACTTTTCGATAGTCATCTACAAAGCCAATAATGCCATAACCCACAACAACGCTTAACGTTACCCAAACATATCGATTTGAGAGATCGGCCCACAATAAAACACTAATGACGATAGCAGCTAAAATTAATAGCCCACCCATGGTCGGCGTGCCAGATTTAGCCAAATGTGACTGGGGACCATCATCTCGAACAGTCTGACCGATTTGCATGGTTTGCAACCAGCGGATCATCCGTGGACCAATTAAGACCGCAATGAGTAAAGCCGTCAGCGTACTCAAAATGGCACGTAATGTTAGATACGAGAAGACTCGGAAGCTAGGTTCGTATTGTTGAAGCCAATCGGCCAATAACATTAGCATGCTATAAGCTCCCTAAACCGTTCAAACTTTCCCACGGGGGATACCTCCAAGGCTTCAACGACTAACTCCATGCGGGCACTACGAGAGCCCTTCACTAAAATACTAATGTCACGTTTCTCCGATGCTAATTTTTCGGCCAGCGCCGCTACTAATTCATTTTTATCACTAAAATGATGACCATTATTTTTGTATACATCACTAGCGCTTTGACTTAACACACCAAGACTGTATAAATCGTCAATGCCTTTTTCTTTGGCATACTCCCCCACTTGCTGGTGATAGAAGCGCGCTCGTTCGCCAAGCTCTGCCATATCTCCAAGTATGAGTACTTTGCGACCAGCAAAGCTGCCCAGCAAATCGATTGCGGCATTTACTGAGGCCACATTGGCGTTATAGGTGTCGTCTAATACTTTAACTTGTCCAGTTAGCTGTTTAACCTGCAAACGCCCACTCACTTGGGCCATGTACTGTAACCCGTCTTTAATATCTTGTAAGTTAGCGCCTACTTCAATCGCAAGACCCGCTGAAACAAGTGCATTACTCACATTATGTAGTCCTGGTAGAGGTAAAGAAATGGATACTTTACCTATTGGGGTCACCATCAAAAAGTCCGCACAACCGTTGAGTCCCATGACCACATCCTGAGCATAAAAATCTGCTTCATTTTGCGTTGAAAAGCACTGATTACGCAGGTGTTCGTATTTACCATGCCAAAACGAATAAAACTGACTGTCAGCGTTAAATATTGCGAGTCCGCTTTTGTCCAACCCTTTAAATATTTCACTCTTGGCTCGGGCAACACCTAATAGGCTGCCAAACCCTTCTAAATGAGCTGCTGCAGCATTGACTATGGTCGCCACGTCAGGCTTAACCAAATCAGTGGTGTAGGCGATCTCACCTAGATGATTTGCACCTAGTTCTACCACAGCAAATTCGTGATCGGCTTCAAGGCGCAGTAGGGTTAATGGTACACCGATGTCGTTATTAAAATTGCCATTGGTGGCTAACACCTTGCCCCTTCGCGCTAATATTGCGGCAACCATTTCTTTCACAGTTGTTTTTCCGCTACTGCCGGTAATCGCGACCGTTTTCGGTGCCACTTCAGCTTTTACGGCTTTACCCAGTAAACCAAGCGCAATTTTAGTGTCTTGAACCACTATTTGCGCCAAAGACGTATCAATTTTGTGACTAACAATTACCGCTGTCGCACCACTTAATCGGGCTTGTTCAACAAACTTATGACCATCAAAATTCGGTCCTCGCAAGGCAATGAATAAATCGTTGCTGTGGATATGGCGAGTGTCTGTAGTCACGCCCTGGATAATTGCGTTTTCAGCGATACTTTGCTCATTGCAAATAAGTTCGCCCTGCACCTGCTGCGCAATCCATACCAGTGAAACGGGGATCATGTGATGTTCCTCTCAAACAATTGTTGAACGTATTCTCTTTCATCGTAAGCAACCGTTTCGTTGCCAATAATTTGGTAATTTTCGTGACCTTTACCTGCCAGCAAAATAATGTCTTTTGGTGCAGCTAAAGAAAGTGCCTTGCTAATGGCGTCCTTACGCTCAAGTACCACGTGAATCTGTTCTGGGTGAATACAACCCGTTAAGATATCCTTGGCAATAGCTAAGGGGTCTTCAGAGCGACTATTATCATTCGTAATGATCGCGATATCCGCATAGGTTTCAGCTACTTCGCCCATTAGCGAACGCTTCCCTTTGTCACGATCCCCACCGCAACCAAATATTGCTATTAGACGGCCTTCACTATGGTGGCGTAATGCTAAAAGCGCTTGTTTAAGCGCGTCTGGCGTATGAGCATAATCAACCACAACAACGGGAGTATTTTCAGCGCTAAAGCACTCCATGCGTCCTGCTACAGGAACCAACTTATGGGCGACTTTAGCGATATCGGTCAGTGATTCACCCAAGCACAGTTGACTGGTAATCGCAGCTAGCACATTGAAAATATTAAACCGTCCCAGCAAGGCTAGCTGTATTTCACACTTGCCCCATGAACTCACCAGATTAAAGCGACAGCCCTGGTTAAAATATTCAATGTTCTGAGCCAAACACATATGCTCGGTCGTGGGTAAAATCAGACTGTCGTCATCGATACCATAAATGACTGGTATAACCTGCGACGGCATATGCTCAAGCCAATGTTTACTTTCATTTTCATTGGCATTTAATAAGGCAAATTTAAGCTCTGGTTGATTCAAAATCTCACGTTTTGCCTGAGCATAAGCTTGCATGGTACCGTGATAATCTAAATGATCGCGCGTCAAATTTGTCAGCACAGCCACGTCCATTTTCAACGCAGCAACACGTTGTTGTTCCAATGCATGAGACGACACCTCAAGAGCGACCTGCTTAACACCGTCGTGGGAAAATTGCGCTATAAGCTTATGCATGGTTATTGCATCGGGCGTGGTATTAAGGGTTTCAGTAAACGATGAACATCTCCCCTGATGATCAATCACGCCCGAACCTAATGTTCCAATTGAGGCTGACGACTTATTTAATAGCGCAGCCAACTGGCTGGTCAATTGAACCGTAGAGGTTTTACCGTTGGTACCTGTTACGCCTATCACTTGCAATTGCTTAGCAGGGTGACCATAAAACGCAGCAGCTAGCGCTGACAAATTCTGCGAAAGTGCGTAAAAATGCACAATCAAGGACTGCTCGCGCATACTCGTTTGACCGTGCTCTTGGGGTAAGTCACATTCGGCAATAATCACTTTTGCCCCAAGGCTAATCGCCTGAGGAATAAAATCACGCCCATCACGGACATGGCCTTTTAAGGCAATAAAAGCACTATGAATAGCCACGTCACGACTATCTAAAACCAAAGACTCAATCGTAATATCTGCGGTAGTAATGCCGAATTGGGCTAAAAGCGGTTGAATGCTCTGAGCCTTACTTATTTCATTCTGTGTGTTATCCAGCATCAGGCGTCCTCGTAATCGAGGCTAACGATGAAACCGTTTTATCATCAGGAGGCACGTTAAGTAACTGCAAGCTGTTCGACATAATTTTTGAGAATACAGGTGCTGCCGTATCCCCGGCGTAATATACGTCACCTCGAGGTTCATTAATCAACACGACGACGGCTAACTGAGGGTCAGATACCGGTGCTACGCCCGCAAAAATACTCACGTATTCTTCGCCATATCCTCCAGCTACCGCTTTACGACTGGTACCCGTTTTACCAGCAACACGATAACCAGGCACACTGGCCTTAGTACCTGAACCACCTTCGTTCACCACGCTTTCCATCATGGTGAGCACCTCTTTGGCGATATTTTCGCTAAGCACCCGCTCTTCAGGCACTTTTTGGTCGCTTTTTATCATGCTAAGTGGGCGCTTGATCCCGCCGCTACCTAATATGCTGTACATTCTGGCTATCTGCGCGGTAGTAACCGATAAACCATAACCAAACGATAACGTGGATAATTCAAACTCAGACCAGCGACTACGCTCATGGAATATCCCACTACTTTCACCAATTAAATTTGAACCTGTATCGCTCATCAAGCCCATGTTGTAATACTGATCAATTAAGAATTGCTTGGGAACGGATAGGGCCAGCTTTGACGTGCCCATATTACTGGACTTACGAATAATGCCAGTTAAGTCTAGTTTTCCGTAATTATGTGAATCGCGAACCATACTGCCGCCCACACGCATCCAACCTGGCGAAGTATCGATAACGGTATTCATCTCGACTGAACCAAATTCAAGGGCGCTTAAGACCGCAATCGGTTTGATAGATGAACCAGGTTCGAATGCATCAGTAATGGCACGATTACGAATTCTGTGGCCAGATACCCCACTGCGATTGTTAGGGTTGTATGACGGGTTATTAACCATTGCTAAAATTTCGCCGGTCTGTACATCTACCACCACAGCTGAAGCTGACGTTGCTTTGTAATATTGCACCGCTTTCTTTAATTCTTTATAGGCAAAAGCTTGAATCCGCTGATCGATAGTCAGTTGAATATTTTTAGGTTCTTCGCCGGCTTCTTGCTCTAAAATTTCTACCTGACGCCCTTTCCCGTCACGACGAATTTTACGACTACCAGGTGAGCCTTTTAACCAGGCATTATAGAGCTTCTCAACCCCTTCAATGCCCTGATCGTCCACATTGGTAAAGCCAATCAGTTGAGCGGATACTTCACCCGTGGGGTAATAGCGGCGAGATTCATCACGCAGATACACACCGCTTATCGACAACTGGTCAACATAATCAGCCATGGCAGGCGACACTTGTCGTTGAATATAGACGAAACGTTTTTTAGGATTTTTTACTCTAGAAATCAGCTTCTGATAATCTTGCCCTAACACATCTGCTAGTGCTTGCCAGCGACGCGTGTCTTGCAAAGAACCGTTTTCAACGATGGTTTTTGGGTCTGCCCAAATAGCCCTAACGGGTACGCTGACAGCCAATTTCTGGCCATTTCGGTCGGTAATCAAACCTCTATGCACGGGCATATTTTGCGTACGCATCGTACGATTATCACCCTGCTGAATAAGTAAGTCAGGATCAATTACCTGAATATAAACCGCCCGAGCAGAGAGTCCAACGAACACCAACATAATGACGCAAACCACGACCAAATAACGCCACTGGAGTCCAGTAGGCGCGATATTTTGCTTCGCTTGTTGGTTACGTTTTTTGTTAGTGTTCACGCGGCTCATTTAATTCTCACCACCACTTCTTCATCCGCATCAGGACGTCGCATACCCAACTGCTTGGATACCAAAGTTTCAATGCGGTTATGTTCGGTCAAGGCGCTTTGCTCAAGTATTAAGTTTCGCCACTCGACGTCGAGCAAATCTTTCTTCTGCATCAGGCGTTCAAGGGCAATAGACGCTTGGCGATTATGGTGTGACCCGAGGATCACGGCGCCGGCACTGACCAACAGTGATAAAAACAACAAAACCCGCACTGGATGGCGGGCTAGGTCAGTAAATAAAAAACCGACGAGTTGGAAGTTTGTATCTTGTGTACTCATAACTTTTCAGCAACCCTGAGAACTGAGCTACGGGCGCGCACGTTACGCGATAACTCATCGCTTGACGGTTTAGTCGCTTTGCCAATGGCCTTCATGGCTTTATGTGAATCTATTTCCTGTTGCATGATTGGCATATTATGCGGCACCTGCAAGCCACGGCTTTGTTCACGTATAAAACGTTTCACCAAACGATCTTCCAATGAATGGAAACTGATCACTGACAAACGTCCTCCTGAAACTAAGCTGTTGAGGGCCGCTTTCAATCCTGTACGAATTTCATCTAATTCACTGTTGATATAGATGCGAATAGCCTGAAAACTGCGGGTTGCAGGGTGCTTAAATTTATCTTTTACCGGCACGGCTAAATCGATTATGTGTGCCAACTGGGCAGTGGTCGTTATCGGTGCTTCTTGACGTGCATTCACAATACCGTGAGCAATACGTTTACCGAATTTTTCTTCACCAAACTCTTTTATTACTTGTGTAATATCTTGTTCTTCCGCATGCGCTAACCACTGCGCTGCACTTAGCCCTTTAGTAGGGTTCATACGCATATCCAATGGCCCTTCGCGCATAAAACTGAAACCGCGTTCAGCTTCATCTAACTGAGGAGATGACACGCCTAAATCCATCAAAATTCCATCAATTTTGCCATGTAAATTAAGTGATGTTAGTACGTCTTCCATCTCCGAAAAGTTACAATGATGAATGCTAAAGCGCGAGTCGTCGGCTAGTACTTTAGCTGACTCAATGGCTGCGGGATCACGGTCAAATGCAATAACCCGGCCTTCAGCTGAAAGCTGAGACAATATTTGCTTAGTGTGACCGCCGCGTCCAAAGGTAGCATCGAGATAAATGCCATCCGGTTTTATGGCTAAACCGTCAATGGATTCTTGTAAGAGTACGGATAAATGTGATGATTTAGTTGTCATTAGAGTGAGAAGTCCTGCAAGCGTTCTGTTAATTCGAAAGCTGCTTCTTGCTCAGTCGCAACATCTTGTTGTATTTGTTGTTGCCAGACACTGTGATCCCAAATTTCGAATTTGTTCAACTGGCCAACCAACATAATCTGTTTGTCTAAATGGGCATGTTCGCGCAAAGGCGCGGTTAATAGAAAGCGACCGCTTTTATCCATTTCACCTTCGGTTGCATAACCCAACAGCAAACGTTGTAATCGACGTTCGTGAGGATTCATACTCGACAATCGTGATAACTTAAGCTCAATTTCTTCCCATTCAGCAAGTGGGTAAAGCAACAAACAAGGTTGTTGGGTATCAATGGTGCACACCAGCTGCCCCTGACAATCATCCAGCAGAGACTGACGATACTTAGTTGGTATCGTTACCCGTCCTTTAATATCAAGATTGATTGCATTAGCGCCGCGGAACATTTCCCTAGCCTCTCATTAGTCTGTTACTTAATTTGAATCATTTTTTATAAAATATGAGCTTTAAGATCCACTTTTCGCCACTTTTACCCACGATGCACAGTTTAGGTACCTCATGTCTATCATGTCAAGGGATAAAGTTGGCAAATTAAGATTGCCCTAAGCCAGAGAATTCAAGGGTTAGACTAAAGTCACTGATAACTGAAAGGAATTCCAAAAAGTGACGCTTTTTAGCATCACCAGAGACTAAAATGACACGCAAGGATATCGTCAAAGCAAGCAATGCCGACTATTTTTCAATCACAAAAGGGAGAATAAGATCAAATATGTAAATAAAATGAGTTAAATTTGATAATTAATAATATTATAATATATATACACATATGAACTGATGCCGCATTTGGGATTGGTTCACCAGTTTGCTTATAATGGCTGTTCAAATAATACCAATGAGTTAGTTATGCACAATTACGCAACCTACCCAAGCCTTGCAGGCAAAGTTATTCTTATTACCGGTGGCGCTACGGGTATCGGCGCGGTCATGGTTGAAGCTTTTATAAAGCAAAAAGCGTCGGTTATTTTTGTAGATATACAAAAAGAAAAAGGCGATGCGTTATGTGAAAGACTAGTCCAGGAGTTGGGCGCGGCACCTGTATTTAAACATTTAGACACTACAGACATAGACGCATTGCAAAGCTTTATCGCGACCATAAGTCAATCTCACCAGCGACTTGACGTGTTGATAAACAATGTCGCAAATGACACACGCCACTCCCCTTTAGATATCGACCAGCAAGGCTGGCGAGACTGTATGGCGGTTAATTTAGATTCCACATTCTTTGCCTGTCAAAGTGCGATTCGCCTAATGCGCGAAAACCGTAGCGGCAATATTATTAATATGAGTTCAATTAACGTATTGATTGGCCCAAAACAAATGCCTGGTTATGTTGCAGCGAAAGCTGCACTAAACGGCTTAAGTAAATCATTGGCAAATCAATATGGGGAATACGGAATTCGGGTAAACACTATTTTACCTGGCTGGGTTGCCACAGATCGCCAGCTTGCCTTGTGGCTGACCGCTGAAGCAGATAAAGAATGGCAAAAATCGGTGGCACTTCGTGGGCGTTTAGAACCCATTCATGTAGCGAATATGGCGCTGTTTTTAGCAGCAGAGGATAGTGCCATGATTACGGGCCAACAATTTGTGATTGATGCAGGACGTACCTGATGAATAAACAATCAGATATCATTATTCTCGGTGATTGGGGGACCAGTGTGTGTCGTCTCTATTTATGTCGCTTTCATGAACAACAATTAACGGTTCTGGCCCGTACTCAGGGTATGGGAATTAAATACATTAGCAATCCAGAAACCCGTTTTTTCGAGTTATGTCAGCCTTGGATTGACCAATACGGCAATATCCCAGTATTTTTAATTGGCGCGGTGGGCTCTGACACAGGTTGGCAGCCAACTAATTATGTTTCGTGTCCAACAGATAAAAACAATCTTTTAGCGATGAGCAAAAAGTTCGCTGCTCGTGGCTTGAATATCACCATACTACCCGGTGTTTCATGCGAAAACCGCCATCACTTACCCGACATAATGCGCGGCGAAGAAACACAGATTTTCGGCTTTTTATTTCAGCTGTCAGATAGAGCTGAAAAACGACTGATTTGTTTACCTGGTACGCACACAAAGTGGGCGCTTTGCGACGAAGAAACCATTACGTCTTTTGTTACCAGTCCCGTAGGTGAACTTTATGAAGTGCTCAGTCAACATAGCGTATTGCTTAGCCCCGCAGCAGTGCAAAGTTGGTGTAAAAGTAGCTTTACAAATGGTTTACGTATCGGCATGCATCAATCGAGTAATTTGCTACACACCTTGTTCGCTACTCGAGCCTGTCAAGTTATAGAAAAACGCACGAATACCGAAGCTGCGGGGTATTTATCGGGCTTATTAATTGGCTCCGATGTAAAGGCCGCGGTACAAGATTTTGACGTCTATTCCCATGTGGTCGTTATCGGTTCTGATCACATTTGTAGCTTATATATTGAAGCACTAGAGTATATCGGGATCAGCACTGAACATTTCAGTAGTGAAGACGCCACCTTATTAGGGTTGCAGACATTAGCCTCCGCAAACTGGGGTGACATGGCAACTAACCTCACTAATGAGTAACCTTAATATGCTCGACAAGATCACGTTAGTTGACACTCTGTCCATAGCCAATCGTCTTGGTGAAGGGATTATATGGGACGTTCGTCAGCAATGTGTTTTTTGGACTGACATAGTGGGAAAACATTTTTACCGTTGGGACTTTAGCGGCACATTAGTGGCATTTGCATGCCCTGAACGCTTATGTGCATTTGGCTTAACAGACGAGCAAGATTGGTTCATTGCTGCTTTCGAGTCGGGATTCGCTTTTTTTAATCCCGCAAGTCAACAGATTCAATGGCTAAGTAAAGTCGAAGCTGACTTGCCCTACACTCGTATGAACGATGGTAAGGTTGACCGCCAAGGACGTTTTTGGGCCGGTTCAATGATCGAAGATGAAACCATCGATGCGAGCACCTTGCCATTAAATAAACAAGCGAGCCTATATCGTTTACAAGCCAATGGCGAAGCTCAGACTATTTTTGACGGTATATCTATCTCCAACGGTTTATGTTTTAGTCCAGATAGTAAAACCATGTACTTTGCCGACTCAGCCAAGCAACGTGTTTGGCGCAGTGACTATAATGTAATAGACGCTGAACCAGGCCCCAGAGAACCATTGTTCAATACCTATAACAACGCGTTTCCAGATGGTTCTTGCATTGACAACGAAGGCTACCTTTGGAATGCTCAGTGGGGAAGCGCTTGTGTTAAACGATACTCCCCTTCTGGAAAGCTGAATTTCACTTTACCTATTCAATGCCAACAACCTTCATGCGTCAGCTTTGGAGGTCCGAATCTTAATCACTTATTTGTTACCTCTGCAGCTGATGGCTTGCAATCAAATGATGGTGAGTTACACAAAAACGATGGTGCAGTGTTTATTTATCACACACCGTTTCAAGGATTAGCTGAGCCCTTATGCACGTCACCAAAACGATAATGATGCGAATCGACCAAGTGGGCTCAAAAATTAAAATAACAACGCAAAGCGGGAATTAACATGGCAAGTAGAATGTTTAGCGGGAACTTTACCCGTCACATAGTCCAATCTTTAGGCAAAGCAATCGCCTTAGGTGAATACCCTCAGGGGCAACCATTATTGGCTGAAGCAGCACTTTGCGAGTCGTTTGATGCTAGTCGCACAGTTTTGCGCGAGGCAGTAAAAATGCTAACAGCAAAAGGCATGCTAGATGCACGGCCTAGGCGCGGCACCATTGTGCTGCCCGAGTCTCAATGGAATTTGTCTGATCCTGATATTTTAAATTGGTTATTAGACCGCAAGGGATCATTACCTATTATCTCTGAGTTCGCCGATATGCGTTTGGCAATAGAGCCAGCTGCCGCAGGGCTAGCGGCGACCAATCTAACGGAAGATAATCGTAAAACCTTGTTAGCGGCAATAGAGCGGATGAAAGCAGCGGCAAGAGGCGAGGATGATCACTTGGATGCTGATATTGCTTTTCACGTCGGTATTTTAGAGGCAAGCGACAATCGATTCTTCTGGAATATGCGTCACACAATTGAAGTAGCCCTGCGTTTCAGTATTCGAATAACCAACCGGTTCAAAGGCGTTGATCGTGCTAGCGTGGCAGATCACCAAGAAATTCTTGACTATATCTTGGCCGGCGACCATCAGTCAGCCGAAAACCAAATGCGCAGTCTTTTACTAGAAGCTAAGACTCTTTTAAACAAAGCGCTCGATGAAGAAAAAATTAAAAAACCACTACAAAGTTAACCTGTAAAAGGACCGGAATTGCGATGCGGATCAAAGATTGTATTTTAGCTATTGACCAGGGCACCACTTCGACTCGAGCGATTATATTCGCTCCGGACTCCAGTATTATTGCCGTAGCCCAACAGGAGTTTACCCAGCTTTATCCTAACGATGGCTGGGTAGAACATAATCCTGAGGACATATGGTCCTCAACCATAGTCGTATGTCGACAAGCTATCTCAGAGGCGATAGCTAAGGGTGCACGAATTGCCGCTATAGGGGTGACCAATCAGAGAGAGACCACTGTCGTCTGGGATAGAAATACCGGCCAACCTATTTACAACGCGATTGTTTGGCAAGATAGGCGCACCGCTAAAACCTGTCGTGAGATGCAAGACAAAGGTTTATTTGAAATCGTTAATTCACGCACAGGCTTATTGTTAGACCCATATTTTTCAGCCTCTAAAGTGGCGTGGATTTTAGATAATGTTGAGGGCGCGCGCCAAAAAGCCGAAGCAGGCGACTTGGCGTTTGGCACCATTGACTCTTTTCTTATTTGGCGCCTAACCGACGGTCAAATGCATGCCACAGATGTCACTAATGCTAGCCGGACCAACCTCTTTAATATTCATGATATGGCTTGGGACGAGAAGCTTCTTGAAGTCTTTGATGTGCCTAAATCGGTACTACCTGAAGTCAAAGAATGTGCCGACGATTACGGTCATACCACAGAGGATTTATTCGGCTTTTCATTACCCATACTTGGGGTAGCCGGCGATCAACAAGCAGCGATCATCGGTCAATGCTGTTTCAAAGAAGGCGCTATTAAAAGCACTTATGGCACTGGCTGTTTTGTTATGCTCAACACAGGTAAGAAAGCTTTTAATTCAAAAAACAGATTACTGACTACAGTGGCCTACACCATTAAAGGCGAAACTCATTACGCCTTGGAAGGCTCAATTTTTATTGCTGGTGCAGCCATTCAATGGTTGCGTGACGGTCTAGGTGTTATTAAAAGCGCATCAGAGACCGAGGATTTAGCCAAGTCATTGGATTATGAACACGGTGTATATATGGTTCCAGCATTTGCCGGATTAGGCGCACCGCATTGGTCGCCAGATGCTCGGGGGGCTGTATTTGGTCTGACCCGAGGCACGACTAACGCCCATTTTGTGCGCGCGGCCCTTGAATCGGTGTGCTACCAAACCTCAGATCTACTGCACGCCATGGCCGAGGACGGAGTATCGCTAAGTAAAATTCGCGTTGACGGTGGTATGGTTGGTAATAATTGGTTGTGCCAGTTCTTAGCTGACACATTAGATGTCACCGTTGAGCGACCTAAAATTATGGAAACTACCGCATTAGGTGCTGCTTATCTTGCGGGTTTACAGGCAGGAATATACGATTCTTGTGAGCATTTAGCCAGTATGAATGAAGTTGATAATAGCTTTACAGCACAAATGCCATCGTCCCAACGCCGGAAACTTATAGCAGGTTGGGAAAACGCCGTTCAAAGCACCTTGGGGTATTCCAAATGATAAGTAAACGGCTCTTTGGAACGCTTCCTGATGGGAAAAAAGTCACTGAATATACCTTGGTAAACGCGGTAGGTATGCAAATCGACATTCTCGATTTAGGCGGCATTATTCGCCGTTGGTTAGTACCAACTAAAGACGACAAACAACCCCATATCGATATTGTATTAGGCTTTGACTCGCTCGATGATTATGTAGCCGATCAGGCCTACTTAGGGGCAATAGTTGGCCGTTATGCTAATCGCATCGCTAAAGGTCAGTTTTCGTTGAATAACAACCAATATCAGGTTGATGTGAATCAAGCCGGTAATTGCTTACACGGAGGGCGTGATGGCTTTAATAGCCGTGTTTGGCAAGCCCAAATGATCGATAGCGAAAGCGAACCAACTTTGATATTGAGCTTAGTCAGTGACGACGGTGACCAAGGTTTCCCTGGCACGCTGAATGTAAGTGTGACATATACTTTGACTGCCTCTGGCCTAAAGATCACTTACCGAGGTAAAAGCGATCAAGATACCGTTTTTAACCCGACCCAACATAGCTATTTCAATCTAGCGGGGCACAGCAGCGGTTCAATTGAAGATCATCAGGTACAGATCCTCGCTGGAACGTATACCCCGACGAATAAAAACGCGATTCCTAGCGGCGAGATGGCTGATGTGACAAACACACCATTTGATTTGCGCTCGCTAACCACCTTGAAAGGGCCTTTGCAATCAAACCACCCACAGATAAAGTTGGGTAACGGTTTTGATCACAACTGGTGTCTAGATGCCTATCAGCCCAATATGACCCAACCCGCTTTAGTCGCCAAAGCATACGATCCTGAAAGTGGTCGAACACTTGCTGTGTATACCACCATGGCGGGTATACAGTTATATACAGCAAACTATATTGGCCCTGAGCCGATCGGTAAGGGTGGCACTGAATATCAAGGCAAGCATGCTTATTGCTTCGAAACTCAATGTTATCCTGATTCGCCTAATCACCCACAATTTCCAAGCGCGACGCTAAACGCCAACGAAGATTATTATTCAGTTACCGAATACCAACTGTCGTTTTAGTCATTCTTATATATTGCTATACGATCGCTAAAGCAAAGCGTCAAATGTGTTAAAGCAAAAAAACGCTGCTCTTAAGCAGCGTTTTTTATCATTAATAACAAAAAATTAGTGAGGATTTTAATCACTATCGATATTGTTTGCGTGTGCTTTTCTGCCCTTGTAGAGTTTTCTAGCAAAGGCTCCTAACGCAAGTACAATAATCACACCAAACTTCTTCAAAAAAATCAGTGCCGCTGCAATTAGACCTGTTTTGACGAGCACTTTACCTGCGACCAACGCACCAATACCATAGGCCGCCACATCGTCGATATCAGGGTCGAAATCAGCATACTTCGCGCCTTCTTTAAAGTCAGCTATGTTTAAAACACTATCGAGGTTTTGATCAATCAGTGTCAGCTGCTCCATCCCTGCAATGAAATTCAGGACCAATACGCCTTTACGTCCTAAAACGCGAATATTGTAATTGAGAGTATTAGTCGGCGAATCGCCAAATCTAATCTCTTTCGCCCAATGCAGTTTGTTTGAGGATTTATCATAATAGGGTGCTGCGGCCCAACCTACGAGCGAAATTGCGTCATAACCTTGGGCAACTCTATCTGCGCTAATTTGGGCTGTGTCTTCTTGCATTTGCGTGAGTAACGCATCGTAATCAATTTCATCTGCATCTTCGTCGGTTACGTAGCCGTCTTGCTCATATTCAATTGTTACGCCCCAGGTGTCGCTCTCGAACGGCGTAGAACCGACGGGAAAGAGCATGCCAAGCATAGACCCAGCGCTGCCAGGAGGGTTGCCCCAAATATCTTCTAACACCTTGTGTGCGTCAGCCGCATTTAAGAAATAAAAATTATCTGGCACATTTAATTCAGCCACCTCACCGGGCAGTTGAATATTGCCGGTTTGTGGATCCATTGAATCCCAAAGTTCACTGGCCCACTGTATATATTGTTGCTGCTGTTGTGCTTCTATTTCAGTGACTTCTTGTGCGCTGACTTGAATAGCGCAAAAAAGCACCAAGCTGCAAAAAAGACGTCCTAGTATTTGCATAATTTCCCTATTTAATATTGATGTCTAATGAAAGCTGATCTACCCATTGCAGAGCCCTAGCTCATTGACGCATAGCGTTTTATATCAGAGGCAAAATCTGTAGTCCAATATGTGTAAGGAATAGTTTAGCGCAAATAAAAAGCTACGGTTCAGTAAAGCAACCGAACCATGGCCATTAAAACGTCATAAAATTAAGATATTAGTCTTTATAATGTTTCTTCAGATGAGTAAAAAACGCTCCAGTTGCTCGATAATTCAAGATTAAAATTATCAATGTTCAGGTTAAAACGTCCAGTGGTGCCAATAAAGCGCGTATTGTCCCACTGTTTTTTGGATAGCAAAACAATAACATTGTCTCCCGAACGAAAAATACCACTGGGTACTTGTATTTTTATTGGGTTGCGTTGCCACTGCGTGGCATCCAATGCCTGCCCGTTAATATAAATCTGTTGAATCTGGTTGGTTTGACCAACACTCAAGCTAACGACTTGGGGATCAATAGCAAAATGCACGTGTTTTCGCGCTATCAAGGTTTCACTCTTAGGTATATCTTGCAACGAGGTCAAATTAGCCAGCGGCCAAGAAGAATCATCAAATTGCTGTAGAAAGAATTCGTCTTTAATTTGATTAGGCACACGCTTCGGTTTTTCAGATATTGCCGGCTTGGGCTCACTGCTGGCCTTAACTACGTTGTTAATAGTCGCTTTCTTTTTGACAGTTTTTTCGCTGATGATGGGCGCTTTCTTGATATCCGCTCGCCCTATAATGATCCCATTGACCCTTTCACTGTGTGTGCCATCGGTAACATCTAATTGAAATGGACCACCCGCATTTTGAGCAGCCATGGTCACTCGCCATTGCCCGTCACGCCCAGCTTGGACTCTAGCCATGGTGAAGGTTTCTTGATCCTTAATAAGCTTTATATCTATCGAGCGTCCAGGCTCTGCAAGCCCGCTCACATTAATGGTTTCTCCAGGCTGCAGGAGCATGTCATCATGTAAATGGGTCGTCAGAATAATGCCTCCTTTGGGATTGCGAGCCCTGTAATCATCTTGACCAATGAAAATGTCATTTATGACTTTGGTGCGCTCATCATCTGAGATTTTTAGCTGGTAAGGTCCACTGGGGGCTTGCTCATTCAGCGATATATTCCAATCACCGTCACTATTTACCGTCACTCTAGCCATCGTGACCGTTACGTTATCTTTTACCAACTTTACATCTAAGGTTCGCCCCATAGGAGCCTGCCCACTAATCACTAGCATTTTATAAGCGGGTAAAGTCATTCCATCTACAAAGCCTTCAGATAGGACAATATCACTGGTATCTGCCCCATGAGCCTGACGCATAACGCCGAAAATACATCCTAGTAGAATAGGAACTATAAAAGCCCTTACCCAGCCTAATCCATTACTGTGTATTGCCTTGTGGCTCCACATTCGATTTATTTCCTCTTAAGCATGTCGCCAAGTCGATACGTTCGACGATTTTTTGAAATTTGTTAAGTAGAAAAACTGAAATCACTATTTGAATAAATAATGAAACAACATTAATGTGAAAATAAGCTTAGACAACTGCCATTTCGCCTTTAACAGTGGATACACACTAACTTATCCAACCTTCACCCTACCGTCGTTATTCGCTAATCAGGCATACCTATAAACAATCTATGAGTATACCTTAAGCAAACTTCGCGCCGAAAATAAAGTTTATTATTTTTACAACTTTTACGCGTCGTATAATTTGTGATAAAAGGGCTTCACGACGGGTGATGCCATATCGAATAATCGATCACGTCAACAGTCGCATTGTAATAAAGCCCCCCAAGCGTTCAAGTAAAAAGTAGTTAAACCAGCCGACACTCTTTCGCATCTACTTTTAAGGTAAATTTACAGCGATTCTTGAGTTTGCTGAATGATTTTTCGTAATGTTGGTTGCGTTACATCGAGTAACTTTGCTTTATGTTTTTTGGCTAACATTCAACTGCAGCACGATTGAGTGCAATGACGTTTCAATGACTGGCCAGAGCTTACTGTGCTTATCGCTTTCAAGTATTGAGGCCAAAAGATGATTACACTGCGAAGTAAAATCGACCATCTCTATTTGTTCAAAAGGGGTAGCATTTAGCTTGGCGTACCGACGTCTTATCGTCGACTCAGATTGATTAAGTTGCTGAGCAACTTGATATAAACTCCCCCACTTAACAACACACTGACCTAACCATAGTTTTTCTAACCAACCACTTACCGAGAACATATCAACATGCTGACTTGCCAATTCGACCACCTGGGTCAACAGTGCGTTAATTTGCATTACATCATCGTTGCTCACATGGCCCAAAGCGCCTGATGACACTTTTGATGAACTCAATACCGACGGCACTGTAGATTTCCCCCCCTGCTCTTCGTGCTGCATAATAAGATGCTCAGGCTCTACGTAGCGACCCGAGCAGAGTATAACCGCTCGCATCATACAATTTCTTAACTCTCTGACATTACCCGGCCATGTATAAGCGCGAAGTTTTTCTTGAGCCGCCTCAGAAAAATCGTTGATATCCTTTTTATACTGCCGACTGAATTTGCGCAGAAAATGACGTGACAACAATATAGGATCATCACCGCGCTGATTCAACGTGGGTAAATTCAAGGTAAAAACGTTTATTCGGTAGTACAAGTCAGCCCGAAAACGTCCTTGAGCCACTTCATCTGGTAAATTACGGTTTGTCGCTAACACTAACCGCACATCGACTTTTCGTACTCGCTGGTCACCCACGGCTACAAAGGTCTTTTCCTGTACAAAACGCAATAATTTAGACTGAATATCTAGGGGCAATTCGCCCACCTCATCTAAAAATAAAGTGCCGCCATCAGCCTGTAATATTTTGCCCGGCTGATCGCTGGTCGCCCCCGTGAAGGCCCCTTTACGGTGCCCAAACAGCTCACTTTCAATAAGGTGCTCGACGATTGTGGAGCAATCTACGGTGATAAATGGTTTATCTGGATGTAAACTATGGTTATGGAGTTGTTGAGCAATCACCTCTTTACCTGTGCCAGATTCACCAATAATGAGCACAGAAGCATCGGTCGGTGCAACAAGTTGCATCTGCTGCATCAAGGTACGCATGGCAGCCGATTCGAATAATAATTCATGCCCGCCAGATTGCTCTTTTTCAGTGATAACACGTCTGTTTTCATCTTGCTCAAGTAATATGATGCGATCAATTGCTGCGGCCAAATTTGGCGCGACTTGCTCAAGTTGGTGAGTACATTTGAGTACGCTGTCTTTGGCTTGGGGTTGCCAGCAAACAACTAATACACCTAAACATTGATCCCGTGTCACAAGTGGAATAACAGCACTACCAAAAGACGGGTGTTGAGCAACTTTATCAATTACACAACTTCCACGAGGTTTAAATTTAATCTTGTTTTTAGCCCATTGATGAATAGCCTGTGAATCAAAGTCTGCTTTAGCAGCAGTGCATGCTAAGTTGACCGGGTTACCGGCCTGTATCGTGTACAAGCCTGCAAATTCACTTTGTAAACCCGTATTCAATAATTGACACACCTCAGAAGAAAATGTCTGCAATGAATGGGTGCTGCCAATCAAACGAATAACGTCCCATTGTAAGGTCATTAACCTGAAATCATCATTGGGCGCTTGAGAGAACTTACCGCTCATGCGATCCAAATTCGCTAAAATATTGGCATCAAATTGAGGTTGCCAACTCACTAGCTTTCCACCGCCTATGCTTCGAGCTGCTTGCATAGCGGCGTTTGCTCGGCGAAATAATTCTAGCGGTGATTGTTCACCTAGCTGCTCTTCAGCATCTAAAGAGGCGAGTCCAAAACTGAATTCTAGCTTTAGCTTCTTTTTCGAAAAATATGTGTTGCGCAAGACTTGCAACATCCGAGCGGCTAGAACTTGCCCTTGCTGTTCGTTTGTTTCAGGCAAATGCGCAGCAAACACTGCCCCACTGTAACGACTGGCAAAATCATTTTCACGCAAAACCTCAGATACGCTGTGCATAATCTCGCTAAGGACTTGATCGCCAATCTCGCGCCCATGAAGTCGATTAACCTCTGAGAAGTCGTCTGGGTTAATCAGCAGTAAGGTAACAGGGGTCGTCTGCTCGCTAAGTTGTTCAGCCCATTCATGACTTTGCCAACGGGCCACTTGGCGTAAAATCAGCAAGGTCTCATCATTAGGTAACGGCCCTACAAATCCATCAACCATCATAACAACCTTGTCCAACTGAATTGGAAAAGGCGGTAATCTGGTCATAGAGTGGGTATGGCTCAAGTCAGACAAAATATTCTGCATCCGACTTTTTGCGGTACTCGATGGAATATGTAAGCTAGTCAACCAATGTCGTCCCAATGCTGACAAGCCTTTAGTACCCATCAAAGACATTAGCTCTAGATTAATATCAATTATATTACCCTGTGCACTTAGGGTAAGTGATAGATCTCCTAAACAATCAGACAACAAGGCCAGCTTATGTTCTATGTGTTGTTTATCTTGGCTAATATTAGTCTGTTGTTTTAACAGGTTTAACATCACCGTTAATACCCCACAGGCTCGCCAATCAACAAATAGGTGCCCCGGTATAAGCTGGCTGTCTTGCAACCCTCCGGTATCAGCAGATAGCCAATAGACTTGTCGTTCTAACAGCCCGTAATCTTCAGTCAGTGCAATAGCATGTTCAGGACTGTCACAAGCAACAAGTAGCGTGGGCGACGCGCTCAGGTTTGTCGATGCAGTCTCTGGTCCCATTAACGCTAGCTGTACGACATCAAGCTGAAACTCTGTGTTTATAACTTGCTTTTGGAGTTCTGTTATCAGCGGGTTTTCGGCTGTCTGTGCATACAACAATATATGTTCGAAGTCGTCAGCAACATGCGAAATAACAGGAGATATTTTAATCATAATTCTGGCATCAAATGGTTAAAATTCTGCTGTAGTAACGGAGCGATATACTCTGCCGCAACGGGTCGCGAGAAGAGATATCCTTGTAGCAGTAATTTTTCGGTATTTTGTAGGATCTTTATTTGGCTAGTATATTCGATACCTTCCGCTATCACCCCAAGCTTCAAGCTTGTGGCCAAAGCCAATATAGCCTCAACAATTGCCTTATCATCCGGTGCTGAATTCACATCACACATAAAGGAACGATCTATCTTGAGAATATCAATAGGGAAACGTTTTAGGTAACTTAACGAAGAGTAACCTGTGCCAAAATCATCAACAGCAAGAGATATACCGAGGTTTTTCAATTCAATCAATCGAGCAATATTCTCTTGTGCATCACTCATGATCACCGATTCAGTCAATTCCAATTCGAGTAGCGACGGAGGTAACTCACTCTGTGCTAAAACGTTCGCTACGATTTGCGTAAAATCGGGTTGTCGAAACTGGTGTGCTGACACGTTAATCGCAATGCGCACCGGAGTCCCCATATCGACCCATTTTTTAGCCTGATGACATCCCTGCTCTAATACCTGACGTCCCAGTTCATTTATCAGCCCTGTTTCTTCTGCGATAGGGATAAACTCATCAGGAGGAATAATACCGCCTTGAACGGGAAGCCAACGAACCAACGCCTCAACCCCAACAATTTTACCCGATTGAGCGCATATCTGTGGCTGATAAAATGGCACAATTTCATCATTTTTCAGTGCACGGCGTAGGTCCTGCTCAAGCTGCAAACGAGCGGCTGCTTTGGCATTCATGGAATCTTGATAAAATTTGTAGCAACAACGACCTGATTGCTTTGCAAAGTACATCGCAGTATCGGCATTCTTAAGCAGCATTTCTGCGTTTTCACCATCGTTAGGAAACATAGAAATACCGATACTAGGGGTAATGACCACCTCGTATTGCTCTAACTGAAATGGCTTACTAAAACTGCGGATCACTCGTTCGGCCACCAGCGTCGCTTCATTAGGGTCGTTTAAATGACTTAAGAAAATGGTAAACTCGTCACCACCAAAACTCGCTAATTGCGGCTCATCGGCTTCGAGAAAGCTCCCCGTGCGAGCGAACATATCGCTGTCTCGTAGATTGGCTTGTAAACGATGTGCAACCTTTCGTAGTAACTTGTCGCCGTAACTGTGGCCCATGGTATCGTTGATCCGTTTAAAGCGGTCAAGATCGATAAATAACATGGCAGCTTGATATTCATTTCGCTTAGCCATCGCTAAAAAACGATGTAAGTCTTTCATCAAGTACTGTCGGTTGGGTAAACCTGTTAGGGTGTCGTAAAATGCTAGTTTATGCAGTGCTTGTTGCTGGATAACCAAATCAGCGAAGGCCTGACTGGCGCGAAGAATGTATTTGACCCGTTCACCCAAAATAGGCCATTTAATGGGTTTTGCAATAAAGTCAGTCGCACCTACGGCGTATGACTTGTGAATCGATTCTAAGTCATCTGAGCCTGTCACCATAATAATGGGAATATGCTTGCCCTTTTCATGTGCACGAATATATTCACACACTTCAAAACCATTCATTTCGGGCATAGATACGTCCAACAGCAGCAACGCCGGGCTATGTTTTTCAAACTGTTCGATGGCCCGTTTACCATTTTCAGCTTCAAGCACTTCAATGGTGTCGCTGGCGAGAGTTTCTTTCATTAGGATACGAGCAGTGAGATCGTCATCACTGACTAAAATCTTAACTTTTCCTTCAATCGACATGTCTAAATGCTTCCAATTTCTCGCAACTGATATTAAATATCGACTGAATGCGCTGAGCTAACGGGTGTATATCACTCCCTTGAGTATTCTTCATTTTGCCTTCTAATTCCTTACACAATTCGTATAAGGCTTTGGCGCCTGAGTTTCCAGCCATAGATTTAAGCGCATGAGCAATTTCGCCAATAGTCGTGAAATCAGGCTCATCAAGGTTAACTTGCTCATTCAGTTGGTCGACTAATTTTTCGGCTTCTTGTGTAAATGCATCAAGAACTCGGTCAAATACAGGATTGCCAGTATCCCGTGAAATTTTTAGTAAGGTGTCAATGGTTCCCATATCTAATAAGCTCGATGGCCCTGTATCATCAGGCTCAGACTCATGTTCAATATCGCGTTCTGTTGTTTTGCCTGCGCTGGTACTTTTAGGGCCATTCGGAACGGGCAAATAACGCAGTAACATTTGCTCTAATTCTTGCAAAGAGAAAGGTTTAGACATGACTTCATTCATGCCTGAATCTAAGCATTGCTGGCGCAAGTTATCGCCCATACCGGCCGTAAGGGCAACAATGGGTATATTAGGCCAATTATTCCGGATCGCTCTAGTTGCGGCGTAACCGTCCATCACTGGCATTTGGCAGTCCATTAAAACTAAATCAGGTTGCTGTAAATTCACTTGTTCAACGGCTTCTGCACCGTTATCAGCTAACCAAGCTTCACAACCTAATAGTCCCAACATACTCTTGGCGACTTCTTGATTCGTTAAGCTATCTTCTGCCACCAGAATATTGGCATTAAATTTTTGATGATTACGATGATCTTCATCTAGGCGTTTTTGGTTTTCATTTTCAATGCCCAAAGCGCGGCATAGACTCTGATGCAAACCTCTAAAATGAACGGGCAGAGGTAATATATTGCGCTGATCATTTTCTTGCCATTGAGACGTCGGCAGTAAACAAATCCAATTTTTCAGGTTAATCCCTGATTCTTCAAGAGCTGTTTGATACTCCGATTGGCTTACCCATAAACCATTTTTAGCCGATGCCAACTCAGATTTTATCCGTTGAACATGCACTACTTTGATGTCTAACTTACCCAACATCGTTTCAATAGATTTACCAAGGCCCACGGTTAGATTAACCAAATGCACAGTAGGGCAGTTATAAATCGGCTCAAGTTGCGGCAAGATATTTTCAGTTAATGGTAAATCAACCTCCAAACTAAATCGACTGCCCTCCCCTATATTTGATTGCAGGGCCAAATTGCCCCCCATCAATGCAGTTAATTGCTTACAAATAGCTAAGCCTAAGCCGGTACCGCCATATTTACGTGTGGTAGAAGCATCCGCCTGCGTGAACATTTCAAACACTTTTTGCTGACGATCTGGCGCCATACCAATACCTGTATCTTGCACACAAAACACAAAACCACTGTACTGTGCATCACTCAATTTCCGCTTAGCTGCAACATCGTGACAGGGTACTCGTCTAATGCTGACATTCACCTCACCGCGCTCGGTAAACTTAATAGCGTTACTGGTTAGGTTAGCGATGATTTGGCGTAATCGTGCTGGGTCGGCATAAACCTGAGGCAATACTTCATCTGACAAAATAGCATTGATGTGCAGACCTTTGTTGTAAGCCGCTTCGCTAAACAAGTCGCACACTTCTTCAAGCAAGGCTTCTAAATCAACTGGCACCGATTCCAATGCTGCTTTGCCTGCTTCTAATTTTGAAAAGTCTAAAATATTATTCAACAGATCAAGTAACAACCGACCAGATCGATATACTAATTGCGCAAAATGCTGTTGTTTGGGTTTCAAATCGGAACTTAGCAGAACCTCCGTCATGCCAAGCACACCATTCATGGGGGTACGAATTTCATGGCTCATGATCGCAAGAAAGTCACTCTTCTCTTTACTTGCTTGCTCAGCAAGTCGTCGGGCCTTTTCAGTTTCTTCCATGGCGTGTTCGAGTTGTGTATTGGCATAGCGCAACTCTTTGGTACGCTCTTCTACTTTGTCTTCCAATTCGATCAAGCGCTGCATTTCACGTAAACGTTTTTGGCGGTATCGCCACACAACATTCAACATAATCAGCAATATAATTAATACGTAAAGACCATAGGCCCACAGAGTTTTCCAAGGGGGCGGTAACACCGTTAATGGTAATGCTACACCTTGCGTGTTCCACAAGCCTTGATTGTTACTGGCTTGCACTTTGAGTACGTAATCGCCGGCGGGTAAATTAGTAAAGGTTGCTAAGCGTCGATGCTCTAACTCAATCCAATTTGGATCTAACCCTTCGAGTTTGTAACGGTATTCATTTAAACCTGGCGCATTAAAATCTAGCGCAGCAAATTCAAAGGATATAAAATAGTCTTTATAATCCAGCTCTAGCTCTTGCAAGCGCTGGTAAGGCACATCAAACCACACCTGTTCATTGAGCTTTTTGATACGCACTAAGACGACAGGTGGAATAATATCACTGTCTTTGATGTCATCCGGATGGAAGCGGATCATGCCTTCATTACCACCGAAGTACATAAACCCTTGGCTATCTTTAAACCCCGCCCCGAAATTAAATTCACTTTCTTTCAAACCCTGTGACGTATCGAAATGACGTACTTTGCCGCTATCAGGATCTAGCCGTGTTAAGCCGGCAGTGCTGCTAAGCCATAGATGGCCTTTGTCATCATTTAATATCGTATAAATATGACTACTGGGCAGGCCACTAAAACTGTCATAGTGTGTGAAGTTATTACTCAAGGCCGCGATATCTCGAGCGGACCATCTATTCAACCCTCCTCCTTGCGTTCCGACCCATAATTGCGCTTTTTCGTCTTGATAAAAAGCCCACGCCATTGATGCAGATAAACTATCAAAGTTTTCTGGTTGGTGCTCAATGTGCTCAAAGTCCAACGTTACAGGGTCGAGTAAATTTATGCCCGAAACGGTACCAACAACCATAGTTCCGTCAAGAAGTTGATAAACCGCTAACACACGATCATTATTAAGGCTTCTTGGGTTATTTTCATCAAAGCGATAATGCACAAAATCTTTACTTCCGGCTGGTAGATAGTTCACCCCACCACCAAATGTCCCCACCCAAACATTACCTGCATTGTCCGGGAATACACTCGTTACGCCATTAAAACTCAAACTCTTAGGGTTTTCTGGCTCATGCACGAAGTATTCTATTTGCTGGGTATCTACATTAAGTCGACCCAGACCACCGCCTCGGGTGCCAAACCACAGTATATTATTATCACCTCGCACGGTCATTACTCGTGCATCGTGTAGCGCTGGTACACTGTCTTTATTAATGACTTCCTGTACTTCCCCGTTGCTGTTTAGCCGGGTTAGTCCGCCATAAGTTGCCACCCAAATAGCGCGCTCTCCAATGGACGATTCAGTTTCAGCGAAACCGAGAACAACCTTACTAGCCAACCCTTTTTCAATGTATTCAAAGGGCACTTCGATACTTTTGGTAATACCATTGTAGGTACCAAACCACAGCAAGCCTGATGAGTCCTGTAAAATCGACAATATTTTATTGTCACTTAATCCATCGTCGATATTAAAGTTGGTAAATTTATCTCTTCCATCCCAAAGACTTGCTCCAGCTTCAGTTCCAAGCCAAATACGTTGGTGCTGATCTTGATAAACGGTGTGCACTAAATTCGCGGCTAAACTATTGGGCTGATCGGCATGGTGTTGCCAATTAGTAAAATTCATTCGCTGGGGATCAAACACACTAACGCCAGCATCATGGCTGGTCACCCATAACCGCTGTTGAACGTCGACGAATAACTGCGTTAACCGATCACTAAATAGCGGCACGCTAGCGCCAGTATGCAGTCGTGTTAGTTCTTTCGTTTTCTTATTTAACTTGAGTAAGCCATTACCGTCGGTCGCAAACCAGATATTATGCAAATCTTCAACGATGGACATAATGGCCGCATCTTTATCTAATTCAGGTAACAAGACTCGCGTATCGAAGTGTTCAAATTGCATATCGAGCGGGTTGAATCGGCTGAAATTGCCATCATTGTAGCCTAACCAGATAGAGCCACTTGTTTCGCGTATCATGCTTCTAACTTGATTGGACATGGGTGATGCTAAAAATGTAGCCCCCTCTTTTAGGCTCGAAAACGTTTGCTTAGCAGCGTTAAATAAATTGAGCCCACCGCCGTCAGTGGCAATCCATAAACGTTTCTCGTTATCCTCTAATACCGCCCTTACATTGTCAGAGCTAAGCGAATCAGGTTTGCGCGGATCATGCACAAAACTAAGCAGTTGATAACCGTCATAGCGGTTCACGCCTTCTTGGGTCACTATCCACAAGTAACCGGTGCTGTCTTGGTATATTTGACGAACGGTTTTTTGTGACAATTGCTGGCTTAATTCAGCTGGCGTAAAGCTAAAGTTTGGGGTATCAGCAGCGTGAATACCTGAGCTGAAAGAGAGGAAGCATATGAACCAAAAAATACCGTTTCTAAACATACCTGAATTACATCTTATTCTTCTTTTAAAAATAGACTACCGCAAAGCCCACCTTATGCCAACAAATAGCCTCTAATACAAACACTTGCCTTACACACCTAAATGCATAGGTGTTAGATATAATGTGTTTTAAATTAGAACGTTCAGTTGAGATACAACGAGGAATAAATGCTTATTAATAAAAGTGCGAGGAAATAGATAAGAGGAATTAGAGGACTAATAAAAGCGCCCCTTACTCTTATGAAACAACGTTCATAGAAATAAAGGGCACCGCTAAATATGTAAGGTTACTCTTGCAACATGAAGTTTTCCTGATTCATATATGCTTCGTCCCACATAAAGGCTTCGTCCCACATAAAGGCTTCATCCCACATAAAGGCTTCATCCCACATAAAGGCTTCATCCCACATAAAGGCTTCATCCCACATGAAGGCTTCATCCCACATAAAGGCTTCATCCCACATAAAGGCTTCATCCCACATGAAGGCTTCTTCCCAAACTTCGAACTCAAAACCTTCGATATAATAATTACCGTTGTCATCTTTACGGGCTGCACCCATATAATGCTGTTCGCCACTTAAGTCAGCTGCGATATCCATACCGTTATTAGCGCAATTAGAACGTGTTGACTGTACTGCCATAAGTGCATTAACACTGCCCGATCCTTGTTGGAAAGGGCTATAGGCTAATTTACCATTTGCCTGCGCCATTGTAGTACTGCTCATTAAACGACACTTTATATCGTTCGCACTTAAGCTTGGGTCGTTTTGCAACATTAATGCAACCACACCGCTGACCACACCAGAAGCCTGAGAGGTCCCAGACATGATAAAACGGTCATCGCCTACCATATATTGAGGAAATTTGTTTGGCACATACATATCTTCATTGGCCAAACTAAACATATGGCCACCGGGCGCCACCATATCAGGCTTGATAAAAGCCTCATGCGTTGGGCCTTGCGATGAAAACGATAGTAAGGTGTCATCATTTGGATTGTCTTGGGTATAGTTGTCGCTTATCGCACCAACGCTAATAACATAAGGTACGTTAGCTGGAACGCCTATCGTCATTGCTGAGGGCCCTGTATTACCAGCAGAAGTGACAACAACAATGTCTTTTTCCCACAATGCCATAACCGCTTGGTTAATCGGATCATCCCAGTAGTTTGAGCGCGGCGGCGCACCGAACGAAAGATTCACAACACGAATATTTAACGCCTCATAATTATCAGCAATATACTGTAACCCGCGTAATGCATCTAAATAAGTACTGTGACCATCTTCATGAAATGCCTTCACCACCACTAGATTAGCGTCTGGGGCGACACCTTGATAAAAGCTGCGCATTTGGCCGTCAACAATTGCACGGTCACTGTTAGCAATAATACCGGTGATGTGAGTACCATGACTATTTTCGTCAGTCATGTTATCCGCTGTCACATCAATATTTTCAATCGCATCATAAGCTGCTGTTATTCTTGCTCGGTTTTCAGTGTTTTTACTAAGAGCGCTTTTGCTGGCCCAAAGTCCGCTATCTATCACCGCAACGGTTACATCTTTACCGGTAATACCTTGGTCGTGAAGTTCATCTGCCCCTATATTGTTTACATAGTAGCTATTGCTATCTTCATCGCTCGCTTGTGTGTCGTAACCTTTGACTAAGCTACGATCACAATCTTCTGCAAACTCGACGTCCATTGAAAAATCACGTTGGTCGTAACTATCTGTGCCATAGCGTGAAAACGACACTTCAACCGTGGCACTTTCAAATGAATCTAAATTGGCATAGCGACTTAAGCTACTATTATCCAAGGTTAATTCACCATTTTGGCGACTAAATAAACTCCAATAGACAGTTTTACCATTAAATTTAACTGACCGTACTTGGCCTAGTTGCTCTGGCCAAGAAAATGTCATTTTTTTAGCGTTCGCTTGCATATCTTTAGCGTTATATAAATTCCAACGGATCTTATTTGCCGTTAAATCAACAACATGACTACCGTACACCAAGCAATGATCCAACGCGCCCGATGTGAAAACAGCTTCATTTTCAGTAATTTTAATCAAACCAAGTGGTAAATTTCTCAAAATGGTAAGTTGTAAATCACTCACTCGCACGCCAATACCACCGACTAATGGTAATTCATGGGTTACAAGCCCACCAACGGTATCTATAAGCTGACGCAGCACAGCAATATCGCCACCTTGAATCAGTATTTCGTTATCCATACTCAAAAGGCTGTTAACAATAGGGACTTCTGGTAAACCTAAAGACGTTGTCAATTCGTTTACATCAAGTGTGGTCACAATTTCGTCTAAGTTTAAACCTAGTAACCCACTCGCTGATGCGGACAGAGGCAAAACAGAAAAGCCCATTAACCCCGCAAGTAATACCGCACTTTTTTTATTAAATTTTAGTTTCATGTGTAATTCCTGTTTAAATGAGTCGCCCGATATAAGTGGTAGCAAACTTATACCGATACCTCCGTTACTTCACTTATGATAGCAATACACATGCCAATAAATAAGCACTTGATTTTATTGAGTTTAATTAAATAAATGAAAATTATGGATGTTTACATTGAAATTACTGAATGATATTTTTGATTGCTTTAATACTTTGGTTGCACCCATTTTTTACACACTTAAATATTTAAGTGAAGAAAAAATGGTAAACGGTTAACTTGGGACAGAAATCTACCTTGCGATTAATAAGCTATCTGCACCGCGTTAAGACCCATAGGTGTTTGCCCAAGACTGAGAGAGCTTATCCGTAGCATCTGCATTAAGTTAGACAATGTATTCGCTGATCTCATTTGAGCTGACGATAAAAAAGTTGAGCGCTCATTTCGTTAATGTACGTCGCGCTGTTATTACGTGGATAACGCACACGTGCGCAGCCAGTGGGTATAAGTTGATTGAAACTTGCAATAACGGATGCTTATTGTTTTAAGCTTTGATAAATCATCTGGCTTTCAACTGTTTGACAGCCATACAATCCGCACAATTTAGCGCGATCTTCTGATGCGGTAAGGTTATATCTTTACTAAACTACTAACGCCATAAAATCTTGTCAGTATCGGTAATAGAACTGGCTAAACGAAGTTGCCCTAACTGAATTAATTGTTCCGTTTTTTCAACAATCGCTAGAAAAGTGTCTTCTTCATTACATGTTGAATCAAGTAGCCCTACCCAAGCATTTCGTCCTGATTTTTTAGCCGCATATAAGCACAAGTCGGCAATATCGATGGTTCGTTCCCAATTTAATGCGGTAGGTTGATGGGACAAAAGCGGAAATACCGAAAAACCAATAGAACACGTAATATTAAGCACATTGCCTTGATCAATTTTAAATTCATATTCTTCAACAACATTTCGCAGTCGTTCAGCTAATCGCGGTGCATTTTCTCTGTCGACAAATCGCGCAACAACTAAAAACTCCTCCCCTCCCCAGCGCAATAAATATTCAGTCTCTCGAAAAACGCGTTCTAGAATAGACTTAACGTGAATTAACACCGCATCACCGGCACTGTGACCGTATTTATCATTAATGTGTTTGAAATGATCCAAGTCCATTAAAAAGAAAATGAGATCTGTGTCTTCGGCTGACACTAAGGCACTTCTGTCTTTACTGCTTTTATAACGATTGAGCACTAAATCAACATCTTTACTTAAGTTCTGCGCCAAATAACGGCGATTTTTTAAACCTGTTAAAGGATCTGTGAAACTGATTTGTTCAAGTTTTTCGTTTGCTCTAATTAGGTCGATGGTTCTTTCATCTACTTTCATCTCTAATTCTATTAGGTGCCGCTTCTCCCGCAAGCGCTTATGTTGATATCGTCTGATGCCGTCCAGTACAACTAATACCGAGAATATTGTGTACAAAATATAAGCCCAACTTGTCTGCCATGGAGGAGGCAGTACATGCAATTTTAAGGATTTCCCTTCTGTATTCCATAGGCCCTGATTGTTGCTTGCTTGAACTCTAAGCACATAATCGCCAGCTGGTAAGTTAGTAAATGACGCCGATCGAGTATGTCCTAGCTCGACCCAGTTAGGGTCGAGCCCCTCTAGTTTATAGCGATATTCGTTTAGTTCAGGTGCATTGAAATCTAACGCAGCAAATTCAAAAGAAATATAATAATCTTGATAATCCAAAACAATTTCAGGCTGATCTTGATAAAGCAAATCAACGCCCACTTTATCATTGAGTTTTTTGGTGCGCACTAAAACGACTGGTGGCACCTTCTGGCTATCGGTGATTTCATTAGGATGAAAACGAACGAACCCTGAGTTCCCTCCAAAATACATATAACCTTCACTGTCGGTAAATCCCGCACCAAAGTTAAACTCTTTGTCCTGTAATCCATTAGAGGAATCAAAATGGCGAACTTTGTTATTCACGGGATTAAAGCGTGTCAAACCAGCAGTGCTGCTAAGCCATAAATTAGCCTCCTCATCAGATTGAATCGAATATATGTGACTACTGGGTAAACCATTAAGGCCATTATAGTGGCTGAAGTGATTATTCAGCGCATCTATATCTGATGAAGACCATTTATTTAACCCTCCTCCTTGAGTACCCACCCAAAGGTTCATATCTGAATCTTGATGAAGGGCCCACGCCATTGGGGCAGATAAACCGTCAATTTTATCTGTCTGATATTCAATGCGGTCGAAATCTAAAGTTATCGGGTTGAATAAATTGATCCCCGAAACCGTTCCAATAACTAAAGTGCCATCTTCGAGTCGTTCAAGTGCTAAAACACGATCGCTACTAATACTTCTTGGATGGTTTATTTGGTACCTATAATGCACGAAATCATTGCTTCCTTTGGGCAGAAAATCTAATCCTCCGCCAAAAGTACCGATCCAAAGATTACCTTCACGGTCAGGTAGAATTGCCGATACCCCGTCGAAACTTAAACTTTGTGGATTTTTAGGATCATGTTCTAGGTAGTTGATTTTCTGTGAATCAACGTTTAAGCGTCCCAAACCGCCACCTCTTGTGCCAAACCATAAAATATTTTGCTCACCGCGGACTGTCATAACCCGATCGTCGGCGAGCGCCGGGCTACTCTGCTTGTTTATGACCTGTTGCACTTCTCCATCGCTATTCAGTTTTGTTAGTCCTCCGTAACTGGCAACCCAAATAGACCGGTCCCCGTCAGACGAAAGGGTTTCTGCAAATCCCAAAACAACATTGCTTGCTAAGCCTGAATCAATTTGCTCAAAAGGTATTTCAATACTCTTGGTAATACCGCTATAGGTTCCAAGCCACATTAAGCCAGACGCGTCCTGCAAAACAGACAGAATTATATTGTCACTCAGTCCATCTTTAACTGTGAAATTTGTAAAACCTTTACTACCATCCCACAGACTTACGCCCGCCTCCGTTCCCAGCCAAATCCGCTTTTGCTGATCTTGATAAATAGTGTGGACGAAATTTGCTGCTAAACTATCGGCTTTATCTTGGTACGCTCGTAATTGAATAAACTTATTGCTTTTCGGAAGCAAAACACCTGCACCAGCGTCATAACTTGTTAACCACATACGCTTTTGAACATCAATGAACACCTTGGTAAGACGATCACTAAAGAGTGGAGTTGCACTTTTTGTAGAAAGCCGGGAAAGTTGATTATCCATTTTGCTTAACTTCAGTAGCCCATTGCCATTAGTAGTTAAAAATAAGTATTGTTCATCCTCTAAGATTGAAGTGATGCCTGCATCATGATCCAGTTCTGGTAATAGCTCACGTGTATTAAAATGCTTGAACGTCATATCTTTAGAATTAAAGCGACTGAAATTACCATTGCGATATCCAATCCAAATGAAACCTTCGGTATCCAAATACAGTGCTTGTTGTCTATCGGAAGTAGGTTTGGTGACTGAGTTTTCTTCTGCAGCTAACTCAATAAAGTGATGCATCTCAGCATCAAACAAATTTAATCCTCCTCCGTCGGTCGCAATCCATAATCTATTGCGCTTGTCTTCAACTACAGCACGAACGTTATCACTGCTAATAGAATTTGCATCTCGAGGATCGTGTACAAAATTCAGCAGTTGATAGCCATCATAGCGACTTAGCCCTTCTTGAGTGACGAACCACAAATATCCGGTACTATCTTGATATACTTGGCGCACAGTTTTCTGTGAGAGCTGTTTGCTAAAGTCTGCGGCTATAAAACTAAAGAAAGGTCTTTCACTTGCGTTAAGTGTAATACTGAAAAAGACGGATAGTACGATCCAGATCATTCCGTTTTTGAACATAAATCCATCAATAATATTATTCTTATAAAAATATCGTAACCCAAAGCCTTTCCTATTCCCACATATTCTTAAGTAACAATAACTTGAACAAAAAAACAGCGAAAAAAATTATTCAGCAGCCATTGTTAATTACCGCTTCAGCTAAAAGAGCATTAATGTGTTTGAGCAGGCGATCACGGTATGTAGCAATGAATGAAAGTAAAGTCCGGCTTAGCCAGCGAGAATACATTCGCTTGAATGTGCGATAGAGGTAAATAATTGAAACAAAAATGCCCCTTTATCAACGAATAGTATTCATCGATAAAAGGGGCATGATATTCAGAAACGTATTATTCTTGGAGCATGAAATTTTCTTGGTTCATATGGGCTTCATCCCACATAAAGGCTTCATCCCACATAAAGGCTTCATCCCACATAAAGGCTTCATCCCACATAAAGGCTTCATCCCACATGAAGGCTTCATCCCACATAAAGGCTTCATCCCACATAAAAGCTTCATCCCACATGAAAGCTTCTTCCCATACCTCAAATTCGAAGCCTTTAATGTAGTAGTTGCCGTTTTCGTCTTTACGAGCCGCGCCCATATAATGCTGTTCACCGCTTAAGTCTGCCGCGATATCCATGCCATTATTGGCACAACCTGCCTCGTTAGACTCAACCGCTTTAACCGCATTAACACTACCAGAGCCTTGTTGAAATGGGCTATAAGCCAATTTGCCATTTACCTGCGCCATTGTGGTGCTGCTCATTAAGCGGCATTTCACATCGTTCGCACTCAGACTTGGGTCGTTTTGCAGCATTAGCGCAACCACACCACTAACCACGCCCGACGCTTGTGACGTACCCGACATAATGAAACGGTCATCGCCAACCATATATTGTGGAAATTTACTCGGCACATACATATTTTCGTTGGCTAAACTGAACATGTGTCCGCCCGGTGCCACCATATCTGGCTTGATAAAGGCTTCGTGAGTTGGCCCCTGAGACGAAAACGATAGCATAGTGTCATCATTTGGATTGTCTTGGGTGTAGTTATCGCTGATGGCCCCAACGCTAATAACATAAGGTACGTTAGCCGGAACGCCAATGGTCATCGCGCTAGGACCGGTATTACCTGCCGACGTCACCACCACAATATCTTTTTCCCACAATGCCATTACTGCTTGGTTTATCGGATCATCCCAGTAGTTCGAGCGAGGCGGCGCACCAAACGACAGGTTAACTACCCGTATATTCAAAGCCTCATGGTTATCAGCAATGTACTGCAATGCGCGAAGTGCATCTAAATAGGTGCTGTGCCCATCTTCGTAAAAGGCCTTGATAACAACTAAATTAGCATCTGGCGCAACACCTTGATAATAGCTGCGCATTTGACCGTCAACAACAGCATGATCACTGTTAGCAATAATGCCCGTAATATGGGTACCATGGCTGTTCTCGTCCGTTACACTAAGTGCGTCAACGTCTTCGTCATTAAGCGCATTATAAGCCGCTTTGATTCGGGTCTTGTCAGTAGTGTCATTACTTAAGGCGCTATGGGCTGACCAAAGGCCACTGTCAATAACGGCAACGGTAACATCTTTACCAGTAATACCCTTATCATGCAGTTCATCAGCCCCAATATTATTAACATAGTAGCTGTTGCTATCCCCTTCGTTCGCTTGAGTGTCATAGCCTTTAACTAAACTGCGATCACAATTTTCTTTAAACTGCACATCTAATGAGAAATCGCGTTGAGTATAATCTTGCGTACCTTGCCGAGCAAAATTCAGTTCAATGGTCGCACTTTCGAACGCATTTAACTTAGCGAAGCGTTTTAAGCGTTTGATATTAATCGATAACTCACCCGTTTTACGGCTGAATAAACGCCAGTAAACAGTACTTCCATTCACTTTTACAGAGCGCACATGTCCCAGCTCTTCAGGCCATGTAAATGACATACTCTCCATATTGGCTTGCTTGTCGCGGGCGTTGTATAAATTCCAACGAATTTTATTCTCTGTAAGCTCTACAACGTGGCTACCATAAACTAAACAGTTGTCTAACGAACCTGAAGTAAAAACGGCTTCGTTTTTAGAAACCTTTATCAAGGGGGCTAATTGGGTAAGTATAACCAGTTGCGTGTCACTAACACGGGCACCTATTCCGTCTACTAACGGGAGTTTATGTGTTACAACACCGCCAATGCTTTCAACTACGTCTTTTAAAATACTGACCTCAGCACCTTGAATTAAGACTTCGTTATCTAGCCCGACAAGGCTATTAACGACCTTGGTAATATTTGAGGCGCCAAGAGAACCTTTCATCTCGCTTACGTTAGCGCTATCTACCACCTCGTAAACAGTGCTTCCTACCAAACCATTATTTGCTGCAACGGCTGGTAAAGACAGAGCTCCCATCAACCCTATGAGCAGTAGTGTATTGCGTTTTTTAAATTTTGGTTTCATAAGTATTTATCCGGTAAATTTGTCGCGATATGAAAGCGAGTTAGCCACTTGCTATATTTCGGCGATAACTATCCTCGTCAAAGCAATTAACAGGCCAATAAATAACCAGTTGTTTTATATAGGTAAAATTTAAAAATGATAAAAATGACACCTTTGGGATGAAATTATTAAATGATAATTTTGAATGAGGGTGATACTTTGGTTGCAGTCACTATTTTCAATAGTTAAACGCTTTTAGTTCATCCAGCAGCACTAAGCTACGAGAAGGTTGGATAGAATTTAGCTTTTTTTAGAGCGGTGGGCTTTTCATCGTAAGCTCGTATACATGTGTATCAATCGGTCGACTGAGTTAGATATGATAAATTCCCTGTAACAATGATTCACTTTTCGCATCGTCCATCGGTATACCTAATAAATAACCTTGCAGTCGGTCTAAATTAAATTCTTGGCATAGGCGTAACTGATGTTCTGTTTCTATTCCCTCGGCGACAACAATAAATTCAAGTTTCTTTAGCATCAAAGCAAGTGCCTCAAATACACGTATGCGTTTGTCCGCAAGATTTCCAGTGGCTTGCATGCTTTTGTCTAATTTCACGATATCAATTGGGTAATCCATCAGGTGGGCAACGGATGAAAAACCCATACCGAAATCATCGAGTGCAATTTTATAACCCTGTTGTGACAATAGACACAGTGTATCAGTGACTTTGATATTGTCTTTAATAAGTGCTGTTTCGGTTATCTCTAACACTATCTTGCCTGGCGACACTAAATATTCTTCCGTTGCTTGGTTCAATTCTGTCGGTAAATCAATATCTTGTAGTTGAACTGGTGATATATTGATAGACATAGTCAGCTGTGGATCGAATTGTTGATGCCATTTTGATAGCTGGCAAATAGCAGTTTTGATTACCCATTGTCCGATGGGATTAATCAGTTTGCTTTGTTCTGCGATAGGAATAAATTCATCGGGCGTATAAATAGGATCGGTGTTTGGCCAACGAATAAGTGCTTCGAAACCGAGTAACGTATTCTTTTTGGCACAAAATAGCGGTTGATAAAAAAGTCGGAACAACGTGTTTTCTAGGTGACGATTTAATTCATTTTGAATCAAAAAACGTAGATTAAACTCGGTTTGAAAATGGGGTTGGTAAAAACTAATGCTATTTTTACCGTTTTGCTTCGCGCGATACATGGCAATATCCGCGCATTTTAATAACGCTTGGGCGTCTGCTGAATCATCAGGACAAAGCGCTACGCCAATACTGACACCGCATGCGACTTCTTTACCGTTTAAATCAAACGGTGTTTTAAAAGAATCTAGAATACGGCTGGCTATTCGATTAACCTCCCCCGGAGACGAAATACTGCCAATAATAATGGCGAATTCATCTCCGCCGAGCCGAGCAAACCCTTCATTGCAGCGTAAACAGGCACGTATTCTATCGACTGACTGTTTAAGTACGTCATCTCCCGCATCATGTCCCATAGTGTCGTTAACATGCTTGAAGTTATCTAAGTCTAACGCCAACAGTGCGACCTTATGCTGAGTACGCTTGTTGTTGGTAATCATGATTTTCAGTGTTTCTTCAAAATGATACCGATTGGACAACCCCGTAAGCGTGTCTTTTTCCGCCATCTTCTTTACAGCCAAGTAGCTGTAATGCATACGCTGTTCAATTTCAAAGCGTTTGTTTGCATGCAGTATTGCTTTTTCAAGTTTACTTAAGGAAATTTCATTTTTTGACAGGAAATCTTGGGCCCCGGCCTCAATGCAATCTAATGCTAAAGAGGTTTCTTCCGAGGCACTTATCATAATAATAGCGGTATTACCCATGTCTGGTTTAGCACGCAGATCAATCAGCATCTCAATGCCATCTACTTCAGGCATCTTACAATCGAGTAAAACAACATCAAAATGGCGTTCATTAAGCAGTTTCAGTCCTTGTGCAACAGATGTGGCCTCTTCAATTTCATGGAACGAATCACTTGATGCATTAAGCGTTCTTTTAACGAGTCGTCTGTCAACGACGTCATCATCTACAATCAACACTTTCATCTCGCAACCTCAACTTAATTTAACAACCTTGATAATAGCCAAGTCCTAAGGCTAGGGCGTTTTTTATTAAAACGCCTCCCTGTTCACTGTTTGGGTTTCGGCCAAAATACTTTAAACGTCGTGCCTTCAATACCATCTGAATCTATTTCAATTTTGCCACCGAATTGATTTAAGTGCTTCATCACAACAGCCAGCCCAACACCACTTCCTTCTAGTTCATCTCTAGATTTGAGCGTTTGAAAAAGCTGAAAAACACGCTCAAAATATTTAGGCGCAATCCCTGGGCCATTATCTGTAATATGGATCTCGTAATAATGTTGGCTAGTCTGGCAACTAACTTTCACAAGGCCTTTTTCTTTGTCGTTATGTTTAATGGCATTGCCGACTAAATTTAAAATAATTGTTTTAAACGGAACTGAGGGCACAACTAATTCTGCCGGTTCAACTGTAATGGTAAATTGCTCGGGCACATCGAGTAATGGCGTGATGTCTTCCACAAGCTTTGAAAGTTCAAGGCTCACTGCAGGTGTATCTACTCTGCCAATCCTGGCAAATGAAAGTAAATCTTCGAGTAAGGAATGCATTCTATCCGCTCTATTGACTACCAGATGCAGATTTTCAAGCGACTCTGACGGTAAAATATCTTGGCAGTCTTCTGCTATCCAGCCCAATAAACGACGAATAGCGATCAAAGGGGATTTAAGATCGTGAGACGCGATATTGGTGAAATCATCAAGGTCGCTATTGGCTACTTTTAATTGCCGAATAAGGTTTTCACGTTCCGTTACATCTCGGCGAATACACAAAATATACGGCTTACCATTTTCATCTTCAAATCGACGCTTAATCGTTTCGAAAACCATTCTGCTTCCGTCAGAATTGTAGATGTCTTCAGTAACAACGCACTCCCCTTTTTCAAACGCGATTTTATCTTGCTCAAAAAATTGATTAGCTTCGCCTTCGTCAAACTCCTCAGTAGCGGTGAATCCAATTATCTTGTTGCGCAAGCCCTTAGGGAAAATCGACATAAACGGTTCGTTGGCGTAGACCATTTTGAAATCGGTATCTTTAACAAAGATCCAGTCATGGTTGTGTTTCGAAATAAGAAGATGTAGCTCACGAGATTTAGCCGCTTGCAAGATATATTTATGTTGCACAATATGGTTTGTTACATCACGCTGAAGCACCGTCATAACGGCCTGTTCTTTTGCCGTTAACTGGCCCCCTTTAGAACGAAAAAACTCTAGGTAACCAAAGCTCAAACCTGATGGCAACATAACTGGAGATACCACGCGACTTATCCCAGTGCCTAATAGTGATTGCCCTCTGGTCACACTGCTAATTAAATCAGATGACTCCCCATTATCTCGTTGTAAATCAAGTAACGAAATTTGCGCTGCTAGTGCTGTATTCAATTCGCCATTTTGTGCCACTAAAACCTGCATATCTGCGTATTGACAAAAAATACGGCAAAACTGCGCGTCGAAAATAGTTAATGTTAATTCACAAATATTTTCGAGATTGAGCGCTATTCCAGGGTCTAAGTCTAATTCCCACGCATCGGTGCTCTTATTTAACGAAGGACGTCCAACATAATTTTCGATATTGAGCATGGGGTTTCCTTTTAGCTAAACATCTGCATTAACGAAGCGCTTCAATTGTTTCTTTAAGAAAATCAATCGTTAATTCACCTTTTACTAAAAATCCCCTAACAAAATCGTATTTAAATGCGCGCGCCTTATCTTCAGCTCTTTCAGACGAAGAGTACATAGTGACCACACAAGCTGACAATTCTAAGTGCGTTCTGATCTTAGAAAACTCTTCCAGAAAATCAAACCCATTAACAATCGGCATATTGATATCCAAAAAGATAATCACAGGAGGGAAGTCATCGGGATAGCGTTTTCTATTATTTTCGTAATCTTGCAAAAAAACCAATGCCGTCGCGCCATCGTCTTTTTCAAAAATGCTCTCGACGCCTAACGTTTTTAATTGGCGCTTAAGAATATATCTATCTAATTCGCTATCATCAACGATAAGAACATTAACTCGTTTCATTAACTTACCTGCTTAGGAATATTGATTTTAAAGTGGGTGCCCAGTTCAGACGTTTGCATAAGTATGGTTCCATTTAAATAATCCACATGCTTTTTAACAATCGCTAACCCTAAGCCTGAACCGAAACTAATCTTTGGATGAAACCGTTTAAACATTTGAAAAACCTCATTATGGCGGTTCATTGGAATGCCAATTCCGTTATCTTGCACACTTAACTGGTAACTATCGGTTTTTTCTGAGAGAGACACCTTAACGTATGGCTTTTCTACTTTATCTTCATCACGGTATTTAAAGGCGTTAGATATCAAATTTTCTAATATCTGAACGACCCTGACTTTATCGCTAATAAAAGGGTGTTCAAGGCAGACATGGCAATTAATTGCATCTTTATGTAATTCGATGACACTTGATAAACGTTGCTGAATGTCATCAATTACCGGTATAAGCTCAATCTCAGTCACATTGCCATCCAAGCTGTCAATTTCCGTTAGAGACAAAATACTGACCACCAAGTCCTCTAACTTTTCCATTTGCCCATGGATTTTCTGCGCATCTTCAATGGCACTGGTAAGTAGACCACTTTGAATATCTTCAACGATAAATCGGGTCAACAGCTTTGACGAACTAAGAGGGGCTTTTAAATCATGAGAGGCACGATACGCAAATTGAGCTAGCTCGGCATTGGCCTGCGTCAGACTCTCGGTTCGTTGATCAACTAACTTTTCAAGTTTTTGATTAACTTCTGCTACTAACATTTCATTGGCCAAGCGCTCTCTGGCTGCCAGTAACAAAGTTTGTAATTCCCCGCTAACATGTTTATCAATGTCTTCAGATAAATTTTTATCATCCGAGTTTCTTTCGAGTAAGTTGATCGCTTTACGAATGGAGCTTGATATGCTTTTCGACATATAGCCGATAGAGATAATATTGAACATTGAAATGATAATGATGATAGGGATCATGGTGCGCATTAAAAACGAAACCGTATCCGAAACAGGTTTTTCAAATTGCTGTGAATGCAGAATGAATATGTTTTCAAATTCTTTAAGCTGACTCAGTAACTGTTCGCGTGTTATTTGCTGGTTTTCAAAGCTAGCGACAGCTAGCAAAGCGCGATTAGCCTGTTTTATATCCTCATGGCAAATATCAATGGCAGAATAAGTACCGATTTGACGCATAATAAATACATTGATGAAATTTATTTTTTTAATACAATCAATAGGTTGTTGCCGAATATCGGTAATTACTCTTTTAGTCTCAAGCACATCAAGCTGTATTTTATTTTCAAGCGCTAAAATATTGTCGCTAAACTGACTAATATATTTCAAGTGCAGCAAATTTAATTGATGAAACTGCGCGCCTTTAGATATTTCAAATACCGACAAAAGCGTGATAGATATTTCGAAGACGGTTAATACGACTATGAGCTTTAGCTTACTGGAGATGTTCATTTTTATCTCAACTCGTATTATTTAAGGTGAGGCTAATACATTAAGTATCAACGATTTATAAGCAATAACCTTTGTACTTTAGTCGAGTATTCTAGAATTTCTCGTTTCATGTAAATTAATCAAATATTGGGTACTTAACCGTTTTATTGGAGAAGTGGATATTAACCTATGCAAACTTCCTGTGCATAGCGACAACAGTAAGTCTACGAATGCTAAATAGTCAGTTTGGTGTATGAGTCGAAAATTGTCGTTTGTTGAATTCGGCTCCGGCAATAAGAAACAGGCAAATTGATATGGCTATCATATAAATCTGATTTTCCACCGTTGGTCCTTGGGTCAATAACGCGACCATATAAGTCATTGCACACACAAAAAACACGCTACACATCGCGCCGATCACTCCATACTTGAAGGTATAAAACACTGCCGGAAGAAGCGCCACTAATTTTACATATTGGTCATATCCATCATGAAAAATGGTTAAGAAAAAATATCCACTGAGCAAAAATAGCCAAACAACAGTGCACTGCCCGGCAGCAGCCACTGATTGTTCATCAAAATGAAATAATAATTTTTGTGTGAGTAACACCAGTGGAAATATAAAGAAAATACCAACTAAATCACCTAAAGCCATATTGGTGATGTTTTGTATTAAATTTATTGCCACATGTGGATCATCCAACGCCCTTCTTCCAACAAACAACGTTGCATTAGTGATACTCGTCACAATAAAAAGCACGAGCAACGCACAGGCGTTGTTGATGGAAGTAAGCACGTGGGTGCCAAAACGCTTTCGATATTGCCATATCAAAAAGATAAAACTAAATGGATAGAGTACAAAGTGTGTGACATACCAGATTAAAGACTCAGGATAAAATACAGGAGATGACAGCCATCCACCGCTGTGAAAAAACAGCAAAAACGCGATGCGATCGATAACGAATAGGTAGGGCCAACTGCGAATGGGAGAAAATAAGAAAACACAAATACGTAAACCGGCAGGTAAATACCAGCTAACAACATTCGGTATCAACTCCAATTGGGCACTGACTACCCACAAGCAATTAAACGCTACGGCATAAAGCACACCTAAAAAACTATACTTTATCCAAGGTTGGTCCATTAACATAAATACCAAATCACTATTTCCACTGTCTCTATATATACGTTTAATTCGATAACAATTCATTCTAAGAATATCAGCTTAATAATGCTAAAAGATGAATAAATACCGGCCAAGCAGTTTTAAAAAAGCTTTGCCGTTATAGCTAAATGGCTAAATCGCTTTCCAACTAACGTGAAGCACGCCCCTTCCCGAGCATTCCTTGTGGTAATCCGTATTAAACAAACCAATAAATAAAATTGGTAAACCATAATTGACTAACCACTGCCAAATTGGTTACATTATTGTTAATGAATTTACGCATTTATGTTGACACAGAAATCTGAAATACACTTACTTGATGGGTAATAACACTCATTTAACGGTTTGCGCGATAGGCTTGGTGGCGTATTCAGTGTGACACTGGCTCGCTGCTTATTCTGTTAGATATGTCATCAATGATTAATTGAATTACGTGGTTATCAGTAACGATGAAATATTTGCTACAAGGTTGATATGCAGATTAACGCTCTCGTTTACTGTTTGCATCACACTTAGCTTTTAGTTGAAAAATTCAGCGTGTTTTCTAACAAAAATAGCTTTCGCTTTCATCGTAACGCTTTGTAATTAGGCGTTATATCTTCATTTAATTATGCAAAAGAGCAACATTTAAAAATAATACCTTAATCAAGGGGAGTGAAATGAAATCAATAACTAAAACAGTTGCTTGCACATTTTTACTGACCAGTACTTTTTGTTCAATGGGATCAAAAAGTGCAATCGTGGATGATATTACCCCAATGCCAGTTTCACACAGTGCTTTAGCGCAAGGTGTGTTACTCGGTAAAATTACACTGCTTGATCCTAGTAAACCTCCCAGTGGAAATTTTGATTTACTAGATTGGAGTTTAACGCTTCCCACTGATCTCAATAAAGACCTAAAAGCTGACATTATTTACGAAAAACCCTTAAGTAATAATTTTGAATTGAAGCCTCTTTTTTATACGGCTATTGATGGTGGAATGGTATTCGCGTGTCCTAATGTGGGGGCAAAAACATCTAAAAATACTAAGTATGTGCGCACTGAACTTCGGGAAATGCTCAGGCGTGGTAATAGTCGGGTAAAAGCGCAGGGCATTACGGGAAATAATTGGGTTTTTGCTGACGCTCATGGTTCAGTTAAACGAAAAGCAGGGGCAGTTGAAGGTAGTTTAGAAGCGACCTTAGCCGTCAATCGCGTATCAACAACCGGTGAAGAGAAAATGGTAGGCCGAGTGATAATAGGTCAAATTCATGGTACCGATGACGAACCGATTAAACTTTATTATCGAAAATTGCCCAACAATGAATATGGTTCAATCTACTTTGCTCACGAAATTAATGGTGGTGATGACAGTTGGATAAACCTCATTGGTTCACGTTCCCATACCTTAGCCGATCCTAGGGAAGGCATTAAATTAAATGAAAAATTTAGCTATAAAATTTCCGTAGAAAATAGCGTGTTGTTTGTCACTCTTATAAGAGAGGGCAAATCCAATATAAATAAACAGTTTGATATGAGTGCGAGCGGCTACGGTAAGAGTAATCAATATATGTATTTTAAAGCGGGGGTTTATAATCAGAATAATGGCGGCGATCCCAAAGATTACGTACAAGCTACTTTCTATCATCTAGACAATCAGCATGCAGGTTATCGATTTTAGTCAATAGGCTGAGATAGCGAAGGCGTAATCCCGCCATCGCTATCTTCTCCTGCCATAACGCCTCTAAGTTTCTCTAAATATGACGCTCTGGACCGAGAGACAATTTATACCGCTCCACCTGCCCCCCATTGCTGCAAATCGCCAATATTGGTCATACCAATATTGGGTTCAAAGACAAAATCAACCGCTCACAATGTAAATACAAAGTTAATTATTTAGTGCAAATATAGTGGAAGGCGCAACATTATTATGCTTATATAACCAAATTGGTTAGCAATTAATTAACATTTTGGTAATCATTTAAGTCAATCATGGTAATAACATGGCGCAACTAACTGCTAATAAAAATCAATAATACGGAGAATGGAGCCATTATGAAGTTTAAAACATTTGCACTTTGTGCGATTGCAGCCGCTATAACAGGTTGTAGTACAGACTCAGACAATAACCCCAACACTTTAGGCTCTATTACTCTTTCAGGAACACCAACATCTGGTGAGACCTTGAGTGCATCAGTAAGCGATGCAAATGGTATTTCAGGGGCTATTACCTATTACTGGTACGCTGATGGTGTTGTTATTCCAAACGCTGATACCGCCTCTTTTACGTTAACTGACGAGCAAATTGGTTCACCCGTTACCGTTCAAGCCCTATATACCGATGATGGTAATATCAACGAATCTCATATTAGCGACCCCACTTCTGATATTTCAGCAATTATCTTTCCAGCGTCAATTGCGATCGCTGGGGATGCTTTTGTCGGCTCCACATTAGCAGCCACCTTAGCTGACGAAAATGGTATTGAAGATGCGACGATTTTATACACTTGGTTTGCTGATGATGTGGCAATAGAAGACGAAGTATCGGCCGAGCTTGTACTGAAAGAAGCCCAGTTCGGAACAGTGATTACGGTTAACGCGGCGTTTGAAGATGACAGAGGTTTTGATGAATCGGTAACGTCAGCAGCGACCGACGTCGTATATCGTATTAATTCCCAAGGTTTTGTCGTTATTCAAGGTACACCCACGGTAGGTAATATATTAGCAACTGAAATCACTGATCTTGATGGCGCAACAGGTAGCATCTCGTATCAGTGGTTTGCTGACGATACGGCTATTGTAGGTGCAACTGAAAGTTCATATATGGTCGACGCCTCATTGGTGGGCATGGTGCTGACGGTAAAAGCAACCTACGTTGATGACAATGGCTTTGAAGAAGATTATGTTTCTGACGCGACCATCACTGTATCAAGTGTCGCGGTAGATCAGCTCGGAAGTATCGAAATTATGGGCACTGCTCCTTACTTAGCCAGTGCCACACTTACCGCTGAAATTACTGACAACAATGGTATAGAAGAAACAAATGTAGTTTATTCTTGGTCCGCCGATGGTGTTGAAATTACTGGCGCGAATAGCAAAACCTTTACACCTACCAGCCAAGCAGGTTCTATAATCTCTGTTAGCGCATCTTACACTGATAACGATGCGTTTACTGGCACTGTTACCGACACTCTCGATACGCTGATATACACCCAGGTCGTCGGTGATACAGCAGCACTTGAAAGCACGATTGGCGTTTTAGCGGATGGTGATGTACTCGGTTTAAATACTAATATTTACAGCCCTACTGCTGCAATAGAATTCGCCAGCGGCATAACGTTGCGCGCACTAGAGGGGCAAACCCCTACCCTATCAGGTGACCTGTGTATTCATGTTGCCGATGGTGTTGATGGTGCAGCGGTTACCGGCCTAACCTTCACTGATATCGATACTCTTTCAGGGTCGAGCTGTGATAGTGGTGAAGAAGCGGTAATTTATTCTGAGGGTGATAATTTTGAGTTTTCTCAAAATACCATGGATAGCGAACAGGCCGTATTGAATTATCCAGATGATTCATACCATTGGTTAGTTCTAAAAGGTAGTGGCGCGTTAATTGAGCGAAACACTTTTTCAGGCCGCGATGTAGCGGCAGAAGGCTCTGTTATTAAATTGGCTTCATCTGGTTCTAACCATGTTATTCAATACAATTTGTTTAGCGATAGTGCTAATGCTAACTATGATAACTCCAGCCTACTACTACTTAACTTAGGTAGCACAACGGGCAGCGATGCTGCTGATAATGCGAACTTCACTGTACAGTATAACCGTATTGAAAACGTTGTTACCGGTCGTCGCTTAATGCGCGTGCAAACCTCCGGAGCCACTATTCATGGTAATACCATTTTCAATGCCAACGGTGGTATATCCCTAGAAGACGGCGGTTTTAATATCATTACTGACAACGTCATTATACGCACCAGTGACATCCTTAGTTCTGACGATAGACCCAGTGGCGTGTTAATTACGCCTTTAGGTCATACGGTAAGTAATAACTATATCGCTGGGATCCGTTCAGGCAACAAAGAAGCAGGCGGAATTGTCTTCACTGCAAACCCATTCTCTCAAGCCGATGGTGGCGTTCCTAATTCAGGCAATCAAGCAATACTTGACGGCACAGGCGACTTAACGTTAACCGTTACTAACAACACCGTTCTTAACTCTCTTCAACCTATTGTTTTTAGTACTGAAATTGGTTCAAAGGCCGGAGTAGGCGATTGTGATGAGCTCACTGTAATTGACAATCCTCAGTTATACGCCTTAACCAAAAACTTCTTTGTTATTGATTTCGATGCCAACGTAATTGCCAATGGTTTCAACGAGAATGCCACTACTCAGGGCCTATATTTAAACGCTGACGGAGGCTTCAGTGACCACTCGTTCGAATACGATTGCGACATAATCAACCATGATGAATCTTCACTAACCAACAATTTTGGCTTTAGTGATAGCTATATGTCAGGTGACACCTCCGACGATTGGGTCGATATCCGAAATGTTGACGGCAACGGTGAGTTTGATACTGATGGGGCGATTGACCAAGACCCAGCAGGCAACGCTAAAGAAGTACCTGAATTCATTACGGCCACCAGCACACTCGTTGAAACGGACCCTAATGGCGCTCAAGCAGCCGCTAGCGCGAAGGGCCTGCATTACATACAAGCTTCAGAAGTAGGCGTTGGCTCTACTTGGGTAGCACAAGACGATTAAACCTTAATTTCATATTAAAAAAAAAGCAAAACGCTACCTTAAACATATTAATAGAGACAACGGAGATACTTAAATGTCGTTGAACAAAAAACACAATTGTACACCTGAATTCCACCTTACAGCGGGGCCTGCTTTTGCCGTTCGCCCAGCAGCGAAATGGATAAAAGCAGCGATTATTGCTGGGATGACCACAACGACTGCATTCGCCTTGCAAGCACAAGAAACGCAAGCCGCACTAGACGAGAATGAAGCAGAGCTTGAGATCATTGACGTAGTAGGCTCGCGACGAACCATTCAGGATCAAATTGCCATTAAACGAGAGTCAAACACAGTGGTTGATGGGCTCTCTTCGGAGGATATTGGCGACTTACCTGCGCTTTCTATCGGTGAAGCATTAGAATCTATTACTGGCGCAGCTTCTCACCGGGAAAATGGCGGTGCCACAGAAATTACCATTCGTGGTTTGGGACCATTTTTAAGTGCAACTTACATCAATGGCCGCCAAGCAACTAATGGCAGCGGTGACCGCTCGGTCAACTTCTCGCAATTCCCATCGGAATTAGTAAAAAAAGTCGCTATTTATAAAACCCAAGACGCATCGATGATTGAAGGGGGCGTAGCGGGAGTTATTTCGCTTGAAACAGTGCAACCCCTCGATTTTGGTAAGCAACGTATCCAAGGTGAAATAAAAGGTAATTATAACCCAGACGAAGGTAACGTAGACAACGCTCTACAAGGCGACTTAGGGTTTCGTGGTACCTTAAGCTACGTTGATCAGTTCGAGTTCGATAATGGCAAAGCCCTAGGGGTATCGTTTGGTGTACAACGCCAAGACATTAGCCAACCTGAAGCTGAGTACCGAAGCTCAAGTCCAACCGGTTCCTCTTTATGGGCATGCTTAAACGACCCAACCAATACTAACGAGGGTTTCTATCGTAGTAGTGCCGGTGACTGTGAAGATCAGGTGAACGGAAGCAGTAACCAAGGATACGATACGTCTATCGATCCTGAGACGGGTAAAGCGGTGAGTGACGGAACACCGTACGCTTGGACTGGCAGTAGCCGCAGCTACCGTCAAAACGAGACGTCCGATGAACGGGATGCATTTTTCTTAGCCTTGCAATTTCAACCTTCAGAAGCTTGGGATATTAATTTTGACGCGCAAGTGTCAGATAGAACGCAACAAGAGTCTCGTCACGATTTAATATTTTTACAAAAACGCGCTACACCAGGCCTAACTGGGCCAACTTTAGTCACAAATCAGGTGGGTGGTATTCTGCACTGGGAAGGCCAAGAACGTATTGAATCAGCAGGTGAAGAATTTTCTCGAGAAGAGAACTATCGCGGCTACGGTGTGAATATTGAGCATTACGCAACAGAAGCACTCACCATTAATTTTGATGCCTCTTACTCTAAAACTGAGCGTGAAGAACTGCAAGTTTCTAATAGAGGCCGCACTGCTGACAGGCAGTTCTTTAGTTGGGATATGGGAGAGAATATTCCTCACTTTACCTTAACCGACTTCGATGTGAGTGACATTAGTAATTACACCGACAGTCTGCGCACCCGTATCGATAAAGAAAACACTCGAGATAATGAAATAAAGTCGGCGCGCCTAGACTTTGATTACGCATTAAATGGTGAGGTTTTCACTAGCATTCAAGCGGGTCTTAGAACATCTGAACTGAGCTTTATTCAGTATGGCGGTAGCCAAGGTAATGGATCAAGAAATGAGTATAACTTAAATACCGACGTAACATCAGCCCTTGAAGTGCTGGAGAGCTGCCAAAAGTCTTTCCCTGAGTCTGACTTTTTATCCAGTGTCTCAGACGGTAATATTGTTACCAATGTAGACAGCGCAGGCAATGTTATTAGCAGTGGTACAGGGTCTTCTTGGGCTACCTACGACAACATATGTTTCTCAAAAGCGGTTGCTGCTTCCCAAGGCGGAGAGTTCGCATACCCAGAGTTAGAGTATGAAAATAGCGGTACCATTGATGTAACAGAAAAAACCAATTCTGCCTATGTCATGACCAGTTATGACACAGAAATGTTTGGTAAATTGATTCGCGGTAACTTTGGTGTACGTGTTGTTGATACTGAGGTGACATCTATTGGCTTTCGAAACACGTTCGATGTGGTCACTGACGAATTAGGCATTCTTAGTTTGGTAACGGGCGACTCACTTGAAAAAATACAAGGCGGCGGAGACTACACGGAAGTGTTGCCTAGTGTTAACTTAGTGGTTAACTACAGTGATGATATTCTACTGCGTGGTGGTATTTACCGTGGAATGTCACGCGCCGATCCGTCGGATTTGGGTTATAGCCGTACCTTTCAAACCGATGATGATATAGCGCCAACCTCACTTGCAGATCTGCTAGTCGGCGTGAATGGCTCAGGTAATCCAAATACACAACCGCTAATGTCATGGAACTACGACGTAGCATTTGAGTGGTACCCAAATGAAGATTCTATCTTTGCGTTCGGCGTTTATTACAAGCAGTTTCAAGGCGGATTTCAGCAAGAAACCGTGTTAGAAAACTTTGAAATAGATGGCGAAAATTTTGCACTGCCCGTAACAAGTGCTGTGACAACAGATAATGAGAGTGATTTATTCGGTATCGAGACGTCAATTGCCTATCGTTGGGACAGTGGTATTGGTATTAAAATTGGCTATAACTATGCTGATACTGATTTCGAATTCGAAGACAGTTTATACGGCGACACATTTATTACCGACTTAGACGGAAACACCACTCAGCTTAGTGCGGGGATCATCCCTCCTGGCTCAGTACCTGGCTTTTCGGAACATGTATTTAGCACTCAGGTGTACTACCAAATTGGCGACTTAGACACGGCAGTGATTTATAAATATCGTAGTGAATATTTCCAACCTTATACCAGTAACGGAACGCGTTTACGTTACGTTGATGAAGTAGGTGTATGGGAAGCGCGAGCGTCTTATAAAGTAAACGACCACGTGCGTGTTAAAGTCGAGGCTATTAACCTATTTAGTGCGCCAAAATCTCAAGATTATTATGTTCAAGGTAACTTAGGGGAAGTAAATGACTACGGCCCTCGCTTGTTTGCGGGCGTGAGCGTTAAATACTAAAAGTAACCTTGTAGTTGCGGTAAATTACCGAATGCCGTTCACACTAGTGAGCGGCATTTTTTTTGCGGTTATCCTTGCTAATCTGTTTCTACTTCACTGTTTGAAGCCCTAAATCATTTTGCAACGACTGGCATCACTCATACCACCAGCATTGCCATTGCCGTTAAAACAGCTATCGCTACTAACGTGTTAACGCATTTTGATTAGGTTAGTTTGCTTCCAGTGTGAGTGTTACGCCACTCTTATCACGCTGCAAATGCTGACGACTGTTTAGCAAAAATAATCGGTTGGTATCTACTTTCGCGTTATTCACCAAAAACGTTTTAACTGCTTTAGCCCTACTTTCGGCCAATATTGCCAACGCATGGCGTGGCACTTTAATATTATTTCTAACTTGATTGTACATAGCAATGACCAAGGCTTGGTTCTGTTGTTCTTGTGAGACAAGGCTCTTACCGTCTTTCTGCTCTGGTTGACCCTGTTCTAGTTGTGCATTGACTACCTGACGCTCTTCTTCTACAACCTTGTCGGTCGCAGCGCTAAATAATGTCACTAAAGCGTTTCCGTATGGCCCAGTTAACGTAATGGCACTAGCAGAGAAATCAGCAGGCAGCACAGCGTCCCCAGTCAACTCAAGCAATTGCTGTTGCAGCTGTTGTTCAGCAATCTCGTATGCATCTTGTACTTCGTTAACTGTGCCTTCAATGTTTACGCGAAGACCAGGTCGTTTAACCAGCGCTTTAGCCAATGTGTTAAGTTTTTCAGATATGGCGTCATTCAGAGCGGCTGAGCCATGAGAAAATGCAATTTCGTTAAGCTCATCGTCGCTGCCAACTAGATTAGCCAAAAGTGAGAAAGGCGCAGTGACGGCTTTGGTTATTATGTTGCCAAGCGCGTTGAAAATAATCGCGCCAAACCCGAAGCTTGGGTTGTTCAAATCCCCCGACACTTCCATACCTAGGTCAATTACGCCATCAGAGTCTTGCAACAACGCAATAGCAAGCCCTAGTGGCAAACTAAGTGCTTGCTCTGAATCCGTTTTTCTACCTAAGGTGAGCTGATCAATGACCACATGATTCTGACCCTTTAACTGATTGTTCTCCAGCTTATAACCTACATCTAATGACAATAAACCTTTGTCAATAAAATGCCCCATATAGGTACCTGAGTATGGGTTAACTGACGTCAGCTCAGCGCCACTTACCGAGAAGCTTAAATCAAGATACGTGTCTTCAAGAAGGGGGTTAATCGCTCCGCTTAATGCCACTGGCGCATAACCATCAATTTTACCGTTCAAATCAACGTTAGCGGAAGTATCTGCTTTTGACGACAAAGAAGTGATACTGCCGTTTAACGCCTCAATACCCGAAGCAAAGCGCGGTCTAAGAGAATTATCTTCAAAGTAAGCACTGCCCTCCAGCACACTAATTTCATCAATTCTGACCATCATTGGCGAAGCTGTTTGCTCAGTCATTGTGGGGCTATTCACAGCAGCAGATGGTTGCGCTGGAGCCGCATTGGCTGATGGCGTGTTAACGATAATATCGCTAATGTTTGTTTGTCTGTTTTTATCAATGACCAGTTTGGCGAATGGACTTTTAAGCGCTATTTTTTGCAGCGAAAAGGCATTTTCGCTGCTGTCATATTGGATCCCAGCTAACTGCATATCCTGCCACTTAAGCAGCGGTTCTTGTTTCAGCCCATCCACGACAGCCAGCTCGCTAATATTGGCTTGACCTGTAAACACGGTAGGACTAGCCGAACCCGCTGCAAATGTACCCGATACACCAGCGATACCGTTTTGCAGATTAGCGTTTAAATAGGGTGTGATATACGGTTGAAGTTGTACTAATGCGAACTGACTAACATCAACCGTACCAGCGACTTGTTGTTGCTTCATACTTACCTTGCCACTACTCACAAACTCGCCTGACGCACTTGTCGGCCGCTGCGAGGCATTCCCCCCAACTCCGAGCTGCAGGGTGTATTCTATGGGGCTTTCAAAATGTGTATCGACTACACCCGTCGTGGCATTGATATTAAACACTCGCCAATGCACACCTTGGGAAACGACACGTTCGTTAATGGCTATATCGCCATCATTCAAAGCAAATGACTGTAAAATCACTCGCCATTCCGGTTCATCTGCTTCGTCTTGGACAGAAGTGCCTGCATTTGGATCCGCTTGCTCGGTTTGTGCATTTTGTGACTCAGTGCGAGAAACAGCATCTGAGTTTGCTGCTGATTTTACATTAGGGGCACTTGCGGTAACGGGATCAAGTTTTGACTGCGGCGTTAATATGGCAACTAAATCTACGCCCATCTTATCAACACTCGCATCAACCCAAGGCTCATCGATGCGAACACTAGCGATATCAACTTGCTGAGTGTTTGTATCAAGTTTAACGCCAGTAATATGTATGCCAGCAATCTTAACCTTTGGCTGGCTATTGCTATCAGTAATCGTCAGGTTCGATAGAGCTAGTTGTCCGTTATTTACTTGTAAGCGTACGCCGTCTATCTGTTGTACTAGATGATAATTCAAATTGAAATCTAATAGGCCATTGGTGAGCCTTGCTTCAATTACGTCATCTGATAGCGGCCACAAAGGTGATAGCGCAACACTTGCCAGCTCAATACTGCCCTTTGCTTCAAGAGGCGCCAATTGAAACTGCCCATCGAAGTGGAGCGTACCACCTTCATCAGTAAGCAGCTTAAAATTGTAATGATTCTCAGGTAGCTGAGCACTTTTATCTTTCGATGGTTGAGAAATTAAAGCGAGGGTATCCAAATCAGTTAATACAAATGCTAACTCGGGATAATTAATTTCTGTTTCGGTAACTTTATCTGAAAGCAGTACGTGTCCGCCAGAGAGTTGAAAGCGCCCTAATCGAATATGCGGAATTTTTGTTATCTCATCTTCATCCACTGGTGGTTGCTCTGACGATTCTTGCTTGAGCTTTTCGATAATGTCAGAAAAATTAAGCGTCGTTTTATCACCACCAGATATGCGGGCTAAATGGGTATAGGGCTCATCAATATATGCGTGTTCAATGGTTGGGGTTAAGTGCAGCAACGTTTGCCAAAATCCAACATCCACCTCTAATAGCAAAACCTGCACAAATGGTGCATTAGTCTGTTCTTCCTCAACGATAAAGTCAGATACACGAACACGAAGCAAAAATGGATTGATACGTACTTTTTCAATAGTGACCGTGCGCCCGAGCTTGTCGCTCAACACACCTGGCAACTGAGACTGTAGAACCAAGGGCGTGATGAGACCTAAAATTAGCGCATAAATGACATAGGCAGTGATGACATAAGCGGAAATACGCACCCACTTTGTTTGATTGCTGAAAGTTGTTACTAGATTTTTGAAATACATAGTGGGCTTGGTTTTAAGACGAGAATAGTATTATAGACATGGCGAGCCCATCACAGATAGCAAAAAGCCCGCCCAAGGATGATTAAAGCAACGCAGCTAAATTACCTAACCCAGATTGAAGCAACGCCTGAGTGTCTTTATCACCGCTAAGATAAGCGTTAATTTGCGATACAAAGCTGCTAATCATATCAGTATCTAAACCCAGCGCTTCAAATTGCTGCTTTAGGGCATTAATACTGCTTAACGAAGAGCTATATTCTGAGGCCTTATTTAATAATCCTGACATGGCAGAACTCTTTGATGACGAGTCCGAATTCACCTCAGGCACGTAGTCAAGCAAGCTATCTAAACCAGGAATACTGCTTGCTAGCTCAGTGTAATCGCCGCCAGAAAGGTTAGATTTAGCGTAATCAAAAATTGAGGCTAAACCGCCTTGAGACTGAGTTTCACTCACCCCTAAATTATCAGACACCATACTCACCATACTTGAAACGTCTAAAGCTTGAGATTCAGTAGAAGAAACCGTTTGTGTTGACGTTGAGCTACTAGACTTACCCAGTAAGCCTTTTAATTTATCGACCGTCTCATTAGCAAATGCGTGCGATGAAAGGGTTAAGGTTGTGATCAGTAAAACAGAGAATATTTTCATTTAATAGTCCTTAAATGGTTTGAATGTTTGGAATTATTTTACCCGCCGCAACACATATTTAGATGAACGCAGCATGCAAATAAAATCGGCGTTCAGCCTAATACTCATTTTAGAATGCTTTTGTAGTGTAAAGTTCGAATGATGCAATGAAGGGTAGTTTAGCGCGCTATTCTAACGCATATCGAGATTTTATACCCTAACAGAAGTGTAAAGTTTGTCTTTACACTTCTAAGGCAATGTAAGCATTAATGAAAATGCCCTGTCCTAATCGTCAGAGCATATAGCTTCTAGGCTGAGCACTAATACTGCATATTGAAAGTTTCATTATAAAGCAGAATTGCTTTGCCACTGGTAGATATAATTAAGCGCCCTAACCTACTATACAAAATGCATTCAGTTTATTACCATCTAAATCTCTAAAATAACCTGCGTAAAAACCTGATTCTGCTTCTTCAGGCCGAAAACCAACTTCCCCTTCAGATGTTCCGCCTAATTCAAGTGCTTTGTTATAGAAGGCATTAACCTGTTGTTGGTTTTCTAGCGCAATGGCGACCATGGTGCCATTACCTGCCGTTGCAGGCTCTTTATTAAAAGGCACTGCAACACCAAGCGAAGGTTCACCTTGCCCTTTTGACCAAGCAATAAAATAATTAGGCTCCTCCATAAATCGTACTGCACCTATAGTGCCTAATAAGGCATCGTAAAATGCCCCTGATTTAGCTAAGTCTGCTGTTCCTATCGTTACGTATCCAATCATTGCGCTCTCCTGTAAGTTATTATTTAACGCGACCTAATAGTAGCCATTGACTACTGACAGTTAATGTCAGTAGTGTTTGTATAAAATTAAGCATACATCCACACAGATGAAGTAATCACATATGCGCAAAGCTGACAGACTAAACGATATTGTTCATCACCTAAGAAGAATGCATCAAGCTGTTACAGCGCATACACTGGCTGAGAGTTTTGAAGTTAGCTTAAGAACTATTTATCGCGATATCCAAGATCTAGTTAATTCAGGTGTACCGATTCTAGGTGAGGCTGGAGTGGGTTACGTAATCGATAAAAAATACCATCTACCACCTATTATGTTTGATGCAGATGAATTGGAAGCAATCGCCTTGGGAATTGGTATGGTGAGTAATTGGACTGATGAAAAGTTCGCCGAAAAAGCACAAAGTGCTTATCGAAAAATTCAAGCCACATTACCCGCTCAGTTAATTAACGAGCTTCACCAAATCAGCACATTTTCAGCCCCCAGCCATTACAAAATACCTTGGGAAGTCAACTTCACCGAAGTGAGAGAATGCATTAGGCGCAAACATGTTGTCAGCTTTACCTATTTGGACCTTAATGACCGACAAACTCAACGAATCATTCGACCTCTCGCATTAATATCATTTAGTCCGATATGGTTACTGGCCGGCTGGTGTGAACTACGCGGTGCATTTAGAAATTTCCGTCTTGATCGGATCACAGAATTCAGCCAACTCAATACCCGCTACAAAGATGAAAAAGACAAGAGCCTATCGACGTATCTCAAACTCGTTAAAAAAGATCAAGACATCGCTAATAACCACATTAAAAACGTTTATGCTGAGTAAACATATTGAGTGTTTGATGACGGATCACTCCATCATCCCTTTAATATGTGCAATAACACTGCGCCCCAATGCACTTAATACATAACCACCTTCCAAGGTGGAAACCATCCTGCCCTTGCAATGTTTAACCGCCAACTTTTTAAGCTCTGAGGTCAGCCAGTAGTAGTCCGTTTCGACTAAATTCAAATGCCCCATATCATCTTCATAGTGACTATCAAAGCCAGCAGAAATAAGAATTAATTGCGGAGCAAAAGCATCTATTTTAGGTAGCCATTGCTCGCTAATTGCTTTCATAAATTCATCGCCATACGTACCAGCAGACAAAGGTAGATTTAATATATGCTCGTTACCCGGCCCCATATTATAAGGGAAAAAAGGCGACTCAAATGACGAGCAAAACAATACGCGTTCATCGTTAAAAAAAATGTTTTCAGTACCGTTACCATGATGTACATCAAAATCTATTATAGCTATGCGTTCCAGGCCATATTGCGCCATAGCGTAAGCGGCTGCGACGGCAATATTATTAAAAAAACAAAAGCCCATGGATTTAGCATATTCGGCATGGTGCCCTGGTGGGCGCACGGCACAAAACGCTTGTTCGGCTCTACCTTGCATGACTAGATCGACCGCCATCACGTTTGCGCCCGCGGCATATAACGCAGCGTCTAAACTGCGAGGCGTCATTTGCGTATCGGGTGCAAATTCGATTACCCCTTCTTTTGGCGCACTGGCAAATACGTGATCCACGTATGCTTTGTCATGGGCTAAATATAATTGCGCTTTGGTGGCTTGAATTGCTTGTTGTTTATCAATAACAAAATCAAGCCTTGAGGCAATCAGTTGATCATTAATAGCATGCAATCGGTCGGAGCTTTCGGGGTGATCTTCACCTGCGTCATGCAAACCACAACTAGGGTGACTAATAAATACAAAACTCATTGTTGTTTATCCAGACTCAAAATTAAATTTACTTCACCGGGCTCATCTGCTGGTTGGCGCACAAAATTAGCACTTTCGAATACTCTTAGCATATTGCGGTTATCTGCTCTGACCATGGCGAGCATTTTTGTTAAACCACGTTGTTTGGCGATAAGTATCATTTCAGCCAGTAGTTGTTTGGCCATGCCTTTGCCATGGAATGACTCCCGGGTCACAAAAGCAGCTTCACAGCTTTGCTTATCTGCGTTTAAATAATAGCGCCCTACAGCCTGAATTTCGGCTACTGAACCGTGTTGCCTAACAATGCACAACGCTAAGTCGTGACTCTGATCAACACTGACCAAGTTACATGATTTTTCCCGGGTCATCTGTGTGGGATAATGGTTATAACGGTAAAAAAGGGTTTCTTTAGTATGCGAATAAAAGAACTCTTGCAAACGACGTTCATCGGCAGGGTTCAAGGGTCGTAAGTCAAACGCTTGATTATCAACTTTAAGTGTTTTAAACCCCAGAGGTCCTAGTTCAGGAACGTCCCGAGGATAGTTTTTTTGATAATTTGGTACCCAGTAATGCTCACGTACTTTAGCAAGCAACTGTTCACGAAACTTAGGATGAGCCACCCGAATTAATTCTAAAGCACGCTCACGAATACTGCGCCCCTTAAGTGAAGCCACACCAAATTCGGTAACCACATAGTGTACGTGCCCACGAGATGTTACCACTCCACTGCCTTCGGTGATAAAAGGCACAATACGCGAAATTGAGCCGTCTTTAGCGGTTGAGGGCATGGCGATAATGGGCTTGCCGCCCACTGACATGGCAGCACCACGGATAAAATCGACTTGCCCGCCTATACCGCTGTAGAACTGATGACCAATTGAATCCGCAACCACTTGCCCCGTTAAGTCGACTTCAAGCGCGCTGTTAATGGCGACCATTTTATGGTTTCGCGCAATATTCGCCGGTGAGTTAAGGTAATCGCTGGGATAAAACTCAACATGAGGATTATTATCCACAAAGTCATACAGCTTTTTACTGCCTAAACAAAAACTGGCCACCGTTTTACCCGGATGAAAGGTCTTTTTACGGTTATTGATCACCCCTTTGGCGATCAAATCGATAATACCGTCCGTAATCAACTCACTATGCACACCTAAGTCTTTGTGGTTCTGCAAGTAATACAACACGGCATTGGGGATTTTACCCACGCCAAGTTGCAGCGTTGCACCATCATCCACCAGCATGGCGACATATTGCCCTATGCGTTCAGTGATTTTATCCGGTTCGAAAAGCGGTAGTTCAGGTAAGGCTTGTTCAACTTCAATGCATGCTGCAAAATCGTCAATGCGGATAAATGTCTGACCACTGGTGCGGGGCATCATAGGGTTTATTTGCGCAATCACATATTTGGCTTTTTTAACGGCAGCCAAATTCACATCTACCGCCACACCCAATGAACAATAACCGTATTTATCTGGCAAGCTGACCATAATCAAAGCCGCATCTAACGGCAAGATGTCTTGTTCGAACAGCGATGGCACTTCTGATAAAAAACACGGGGTATAGTCTACTCGACCTTCCGCCACAGCTTGGCGGATTTTTTTACCGCCAATAAACAAGGCGTTAACTTTAAATAAATCACTGAATTGCGACTCTACCCAACGACTTTCTGACAAGGTATTGATATGCACCAATTCAATGTCATGCAGATCACCGCTATTGGCAATCAAATCATCAATAAGTGCATTGGGAACGGCAGCATTAGAGCCAATAAAAATGCGATTGCCTGACTTAAGTAATTCTTTCCAGTCAGGGCGATTGGGTAAGGCAACTTCCATAATAACTCCTGAGATAGACTCAAACTTACTCTGCCATAGAATGGCCTAATCAGCATTAAGACCTTGGTATGGCATGTTTAATCATCAGTCTTAATCTTAAACGATCATTATTCGCAAGAACATCAGTCAAAGTTGATTGGCTACTATTAACATTTTAACCTTGTGTAGAACGTATGCTAACCAGCACTTTCTTCAACCTCTTAATTGATAAAATTATAGTGACGCGACTAAATGACAAATTGAACGCTTGAAACGAAAACGAACTATGAACGTAAGATAATGAAGCCACAGTATTGGAGCCGTTAAATTGAGAATATTAGAAAATAAGTTGGTTTATTGTTTATATATTAACCACTTGACTAATATATAAACACCATGCTAATTTTTAAAATATATTGTTAATTATTATCAGGGATGAAAAATGAGAGCAATGTATATTGCTGCCATACTAGTATGCTGCACATTTACTGCAAAATCTTCTTCGGACTTTAGCCAATTAGAAACTTTATTTACGCAATGGCGCGCATTTGAAGTACCTCCATTACATCAACTTGCTCCCGACTACCGTCAACAAACTTTCAATAAGCGCGAAGAACAATGGTCGCAATTTAAATCAAAATTACTCTCACTTGATAAAGCTGATTGGACGGTTGAACAGCAAGTGGATTGGTTTGTCATGTTGGCGGAGCTCAATGGCTACGACTTTAATAGTAAAGTCTTAAAACCGTGGCAACGAGACCCCGCATTTTACAAACAAGTGTGGACCTATCAGAGTGATGTTCCCTCGCATGAAGGCCCTACTCCGCATTATACAACAGAGTTATGGACATATTCGTTTCCCCTTAGTGCAAATGAACAACTTAGGTTAGCCACTGATTTATCGCGAATTAAGCCACTGCAAACGCAAGCTAAAGTAAATTTAATCGGTAATGCCAAAGAACTGTGGATTGCCGGCATACGCGATATTCAAATACAGCATAAGAACTTAGTCGACATTACTTCACAAATCGAAAATACCAACAATACAAATTTGATTCACACCCACACTCAAGCAATCCAATCTACTCAAGAGTTTATTACCTGGTTGAAACAACAGACGTCAAAAAAGAACGGGCCGTCAGGTCTTGGTATTGAGCAGTATACTTGGTATCAACAAAACGTGCATATGGTACCCATGACATGGGCTGACGAAGAGCGCTTATTACGCCGAGAGTTAGACAGAGCTTGGTCGTCATTAAAATTAGAAGAACAGCGAAATAAGGACTTACCGCCTTTAGTGTCAGTTAAAAACACTGAAGAATTTGATCGTTTAGCTAATCGTTCTGCTGACTACTTTATTAATTTTTTAGATGAAAAGAATATAGTGACTGTACCCGATTATTTTAGACCGGCTCTTTTTGATAAATTAGGTAGCTTTATTCCCGAAGAAAACAGACACTTTTTTCACATTGGCTCTCACTTAGATCCTACCCCCTTATATTCACATTTTTATCATTGGTTTGAATTAGCAATAATGGCCAATGACCCTAATCCTCGAACCCTTAGAAAACAGTCGTTACTATATAATATTTTTGATAGTCGTAACGAAGGCACTGCAACGGCGGTTGAAGAGATATTTATGCATGCAGGCTTGTACGACCACAATCCTAGGGCGAGAGAGATAGTGTGGATCATGTTGGCACAGCGGGCAGCTAGAGGACTCGGTTCGTTGTACGCTCATGCAAATCAAATGCCGATGGAACAAGCCGGTGATATACATATGAATTACACCCCGAGAGGCTGGATGAAAACAGAGCCCGATTTACTTATTTTTGAACAACATCTTTATTTACGTCAACCTGGCTATGGCACCAGCTATGTAACTGGCAAGATATTATTAGATACCGCTATCGCACAAAAAGCGAAACTTGATGAAGAGCAGCTGAACCCGTTTTCCTTAAAAGCATTTTTTGACGAACTAAATAATATTGGAGGCATACCGATTGCCTTGGGTACTTGGGAAATGACGGGTAATAAACCCGCTTTTCTAACCCAAATAGAACAAACAGCAAGAGGCAAAAGTAAACTAGGAGATATGCAAACCAGTAAATAATAATGGAAGAATAACGAACATGTTGTCCTTATTTCTATATTGATATTTGTTGAATATCAATATAGAACGCACCGTGTGACGGGCCATAAAAATCCCTGCCTTGTCTGTCGCAGCAAATTTAGTCTCCCCTCGGAATGAACGAGTAAAAAAAACGCCTAAAAACACACGCAAGCATTTGATTTGGCGTACAAATTGCTTTATTTATCCACGACAGCTTATATGTCCAAATAATTACGTTAACTATATTTAAATCACCAAAATAAGACAAATTTCGCCCTATAAAAGTGCGTTATTTTAGAGTGCTTCACATTTTGGTTATTGCTACATACAGCACTAAGTATAGAGCTATGTAAAAACTGAGATCTCATTAAGCTGCTTAAACCCATAACAATCATTATAGCGATACAAGGAAACAGTATGAAAATCAGAAAGTATTCTTTATTTCCGTTAGCAGTCTCCTTAGGATTGAGCGCCTCAACCTCATTTGCCCAAGAAGCAGGAGAGACTGTAGAAAGGATTCAAGTAACCGGTTCAAATATAAAGCGTAATGATTTAGAAGGTGCTGCCCCAGTGCAGATAATAGGACGGGAAGATATTGATCGTTCAGGATTTGCTAATTTGCAACAATTACTCGAAACCTTGCCTGCCGCAGGGACAGGTACGTTTTCTACGCAAGGGAATAATCAAGACTCAACCGCTAACGGTGGTGCAGCAATTAGTCTTAGGGGCTTCGGTGCAGATGCAACACTGGTACTAATCAATGGTCGTCGTGTGGCTAGTAGTGCTTTTGCTGAAGGGATAGTGAACTCCTTTGTTGATATTAACAATATTCCTGTTGCGGCGATTGAACGTATTGAAATATTGAAAGATGGAGCTTCGGCAGTATATGGTTCAGATGCCGTAGCGGGTGTAGTAAACGTCATTTTACGTAAAAACTTTGAAGGGACTGAGGTGTCACTCGGGCATGGTGGAACCACTGGACCAAGTTATGAAGAAACCAGTTTTAGTCTACTTTGGGGAACGGGCGACGACGACAGTAACGCCACCGTGATACTGGATTACTTTAAAAATACAGCATTGATGCGCGATGAAGTAGGCATCTACGGTACGGTGTATCAGCCTGAAAATGGCATCGACGGACGTTCGTCTTCCGGCTTCCCTGGAACATTCATTGTGGATGGAGTACTAACGCCAGATGCAGCTTGCCCTGAAGAAAACATTGTTAATAGTACCTGTCGCTACGATTATGGCCCAGCAGGTGCGGTATTGCCCGTCGCTGAGCGTGTCGGCCTTATGTTTCAAGCAAATCAAAAGTTGAGTGAATTTGCTGAAGGATATATGGAGTTATCAGCACAACACAACACGTCAAAGGCGTTCGGGGCAGCCACACCGCTTGGCAGAACAGCAGGCCTAACGGTGAGTGCCGATCACCCAAATAACCCTTACGGTTCAGATGTTATTATCAATAACTATCGTACAGTGGATGCCGGTGGTCGTGTATGGAATATTGAATCTGACACATTACGTTTAGTGGCAGGGGTAAGAGGAACAATAAACGACTGGGATTATGACGTTTCAGCCCAAAAAGGCCGCAGTAAATCACTGCAAACGGGCGGTATCGGTGATGGTTGGATCCGTGTTGACTATTTGCAACGTGAAATTGATGCAGGAAATTATAATCCTTTTGGTGGCACTTATAACAATCCTGATGTTGTTGCCGACATTTCTACTAGCCTTGTTCGTCAAGGTGAATCACATATGACTTCGTTCAATGCCAATATTGCCGGTGAGGCTTTCACAGTTGCTGATATTACCGTGCAAATGGCAGCAGGCGCTGAGTATCGCGAAGAAGACGCTTTTGATAAACCTGATGAGCAGTTTGAGAGAGGCTTAATTTTTGGTACCGAAGCGATATCAGCCCAAGCATCTCGAGATATAACGGCTGCTTATGTAGAGTTCCTTGTGCCTTTTACCGATACATTTGATGTGACTTTAGCCGGTCGATATGATGATTATAGCGACTTTGGTTCGACCACGAATCCACAGGTTTCTATTTCATGGCGCCCATTAGATAACTTCTCCCTAAGAGGCTCTTGGGGGCAAGGTTTTAGAGCTCCGTCTTTGGCGCAGATTGGCTTGGGCCCATCGCAGGACTCACCATTAGTTGACGATTTTTATCGCTGTGAATCAGATGGCGTGTGTGAAGGTGAGCGTGAACGTTCCGTTATTTATACCTCTGACGCAGTATTAGACCCGGAAGAATCGACTACATGGAACGTCGGCATGGTATGGCAAATCACCGAAGCATTCGATTTTACAGCCGATGTATGGAGCATTAAACAAGATAACAAAATCGATCAAAATCCGGTTGAGAACATCTATGCTGCTGAATGTGGAAATCAAGACAGTATTATTTGTCAACGTTTTGAACCATTATCAGGGGAGACACTAGGACAAATCGATAAAATTTATAACGTTTATGTAAACCTTAGTTCTCAAGAAGCAAGTGGTCTTGATGTGACCGCTGGCTACGTAGTTGATTTAGTCGATTTAGGAACGATTAAATTTGGTTTAGATTGGTCGTATATTGATTCGTTTAAGAAAGATAACCTACAATATGCGGGTGAATTAAACTACCCACAACATAGAGGCCGCCTTTCAGTTGACTGGGCTTATAATGATTTTGGACTGACGAGTATTTTTAAATACATTGGTGAGTTTGAAAGTTATCAAGCGCTATCAGTAATGGAAAGTTCTAAGGCGACGATGGTCGATTCGCAAACCTTGGTTGATGTTCAAGGGCATTATAACCTCAATGACAAAACGACCCTTACAATTGGTGTTAATAACTTATTCGACACCGATCCACCATTTACTGACCGTGGTTATGGATATGTAGCAGAAACACACAGTTTGCGTGGTCAATATGCATATGGCTCAGTAAAATATAAATTTTAAAATACAAGCTTCAATTAAGCGTCTAAAAGCCTCTTAAATTATACTCTTTAAGAGGCTTTTTAAATGTCTACGCTACATCAGCTTTAAGTTGTTACTTGCACAAAGGTTCTTGTTCGCTTTGTTGTGAATGAGTAAGTCTGCAGCATGATTATCAAATTCCCCTAAGCGACGTTTTTCAAAAGTCCACTCGCCTGTGATAAAAGTTATCTTTCTCAATGAAAATTTATATAAATCTTAGACACAAAAAAACGACTCAAAGTCGGTTTATGAATCTCTTCGCGTAGACAACAAAGAGATGGTTTTAGACGACTGGCACGATGGGACTTAACTTCAGACGCCACGCTTATTCAGCAACCATTTGAAAAACCCTAACTCTGTTTTCAAGATCGATAAATTGTATATTTACTGGTTAGCTTTGAATCATTAAAAATAGACATTCGTTGATGAAATCCCAATATTCAAACGATGCTTTAAGCTATTTCCCGTAATAAATTCTCGACACCTAAATTTGGCTTAGTTCAATTTGATTTCAATTTATCGCTCGAAAAGTGTTAGCAATTGTAAATACATCTGCAACAGAAAAACTAATATTCAACTAAACCCAGCAAAAATAAAGCTGTATAAAATAACATTATACTAAAGTACTAATCCTGCATGATGTCCGCACAATTAACGCACACTTATAGAGTGTTTTACGCACAATACCTGCACGTTCTTTACATAAATTTACATTCACCAGCTTTAAAAAAAGGTAACTTAACTAACCGTGAATTATTATACTAATACGCTAAACTCATGATTTTAATGACTTAATAATCCAATTGACGTCGAATATATTTGCGTGTTTATATGAAATTAAGCAGTTCTGGCGAGGTTTCATCCTTTCCCGTACGGAGTACTGCGGATTCTTAACCGAATCATTTATAAAAATAATAAATACGGAGATATTATGACCACCAAACGAATTTTGCTGAAGTCACTATTTGTTACAAGCCTGCTAACAATAACAGCCCAATCACAAGCTGAAATTTTTGAATTAAACCTACCAAAAACGGCACCCGAAGAAGTTTATGACGGGCGTATGATTTTGGTTTTAGCTTCGAATAATGAAAAGCTTCCCATTAATCAAGTTAGTGCTGACTTTGATGCCGCGCAAATTTTTGGTGTCAACGTTGATGGCCTGCAACGGGGGAAATCTGTCGAAATTGGTGCCAGTGTACTTGGCTTTCCAACTAGGAGTCTCAGCGAGATACCCGCAGGTGAATATTACGTACAGGCGGTATTGCATAAATATGAAACTTTTAATTTGTCTAACGGAAAAACGGTCAAGCTTCCGGCAGCTAGAGGTGCAGGTCAAAATTGGAGGAAAGAGCCAGGCAACCTTTTAAGTGAACCTCTAAAGATCAACTTTGACCCTGCCAATCAAGGCACTATTAAAATCGAGTTGAGTGACGTCAATCCTACAATCGAAGAACCAGTAGATAGCGAATTTATTCGTCATATAAAAATTAAAAGTAAATTACTTTCTGATTTTTGGGGGACAGATGTATTTTTGCGCGCACACGTGCTTGTACCTCGAGATTTTGATAAACATCCCGAATCGCGTTTTCCGTTATCAATCTTTCATGGTCACTTCCCTGCTGACTTTGGTGGTTTTAGTGAAACACCACCTGATCCTAATGAAGAGTGTGTTTACAGCAAACGTTTTGATCTTGACTGCTATAACAAAATTGAAGCGCAGGAGTCTTACGACTTCTATAAGTACTGGATTGCAGAAGACACACCTAGAATGTTGATTGCAGAAATAGACCACAGTAATCCATATTACGATGATAGCTACGCAGTCAATTCTGAGAATCTTGGGCCGTATGGAGATGCAATAACTTATGAATTAATTCCTGCAATTGAAAAAGAATTTAATGGAATCGGTGAAGGTTGGGCGAGATTTTTATATGGCGGCTCCACTGGCGGATGGGAAGCATTAGGAGTTCAGGTCAAATACCCTGAAGAATACAATGGCGCCTTTGCAGCCTGCCCTGATCCTATCGACTTTCGTCAATTCATGACTGTGAATTTATACGAAGACGAAAACGCCTACTACCGTAAAGGCCCGTTTTCCAGCATAGAGCGCCCATCTCATCGTAATTACCTAGGCCATATTTCACGGTATATGGAAATGGAAAATCGTTGGGAGTTAGTGCTAGGTGATAAATCTCGTTCAGGTCAACAATGGGACATTTGGGAAGCCGTTTTCTCGCCCAATGGCGCAGATGGTTATCCACAACGTATATGGGATAAGACAACAGGCCAGATAAACAAAGATGTTGCTCTGCATTGGCGTGACAATTATGACCTACGATACATCATGGAGCGTGATTGGGCAGAACTAGGTCCAAAACTTAAAGGGAAAATACATTTATACACTGGAGACATGGACAATTATTACCTCAACAATGCCGTCTATCTCACTGAAAAATTCTTAGAAAATGCGCAACCGGCCTATGAAGGTGTAGTTGATTATGGTGACCGGGATGAACATTGCTGGAACGGTGACCATGAAAATTCAAATGCAATTTCTCGCCTACGATATAACACATTCTACGTCCCTCAAATTTTAAAGCGTATTAAGGATGCTGCTCCGCAAGGTGCTGATCTTAAAAGCTGGAAGTACAAATAAAAACAAAAAACCAACCGCAGCACATTGCGTGCTGCACATTTAAATAGTCTAGGGGATCCTATGAAACACACAAAAATCGTAACTGCTTTAGCAGCGACGACGCTTTTTAGTTCGCTCTCTTCAGTGCCTGTAAATGCTCAAGAAGCAAATAATGAGGTCGATGCAGCTATCGAACAAGTCGTTGTAACCGGCTCTCGAATACGATCAGCAAACGCTGAAAGTGTCAGTCCAATCACAACAGTGGATGCTGAAGAGTTTCTGTCTCGCGGCGTAATCCGTACAGAAGATTTGGTAAATGCTTTGCCTCAGGTATTTGCTGCTCAAGGCTCGAGTGCATCTAACGAAGCAACAGGCACGGCACAGGTTGATTTACGGGGATTATCTGCAGATCGCACGTTAGTGTTGGTTAATGGCCGACGCTTACCTTATGGCTCTCCCATTTCTGTACCTTCAGACTTAAATCAAATCCCATCTTCTTTAATTAAGTCGGTTGAAGTACTTACTGGTGGTGCATCTGCTGTTTATGGATCTGATGCAATAGCTGGAGTCGTTAACTTTAAGTTGATTGATGATTTTGAAGGGATGAAATTTACTACCACCTTAACAACCACCCAGCACAACAACGATAACGAAAATTTACAAACGTTGTTAGATAGCAATGATTTCGATAAACCTAGTAGTTCTGTATGGGATGGCTATGGACAAGAATATTCGATGGTTATGGGCACTAATTTTGAAGATGACCGAGGAAACATAACTGTTTATGCTAATTATCGCGAAGTAGAGCCTATTCTACAAAGTGAACGGGATTTTTCTGCCTGTGCTTTAGCTGCAGACGGTGATAGTGGCGAGCGATTCGCTTGTGGAGGATCAGGATATTCCTATCCAGCCAACTTATCTAATACAAGTGGCATCAACGGTGTACCAACTGGATTTCGAGTGAACAACGGAGAGTTTGCCGAAGGTAGTTCAGTTTTTAACTACGCACCTTTTAATTATTATCAACGCCCAGATCAACGTTATTCTGTAGGAGCCTTAGCTCATATGGAGGTTAACGATCATTTCGCCCCCTATTTAGAAATGAGTTACATGGATGACAGTTCCACAGCTCAAATTGCACCAGGTACAGTATCTGGTGGTATTTTCGGCAGTACGGGCGGCATCAACTGTGACAATCCACTAATGAGCGCTCAACAGGCTAACTTTTTGTGTGGCGCAGCAGGCCTATCCACAAGCGGAAATTACGATGCGTCGGGTAATTATTTAGGGCCTGATGCTATTGCTGAAGGTGTATTAATTCGTCGTCGTAATGTTGAAGGTGGACCAAGACAGGATGAAATTCGCCACGAAAGTTTTCGTATTGTCATAGGCACTGAAGGACATTTAGCGGGTCCGTTTGAATATGACTTATTTGCCTCCTATGCCAATGTCTCCTATCGCAGTAGGTTCGAAGGGGATGCCAATAGAAATCGTTTAGGAAATGCTTTAAATGTTGTTACCGATCAACGAGATGGCTCATCAACATTTGGTCAATCTGTTTGTGCTGTTAATGCAGATGCAGACCCCACTAATGACGCTTTAGACTGCTCACCTCTGGACTATTTTGGACCAAATGGTGCTTCGCCTGAAGCCACCGCTTATATTTTGGAAAGTAAAGGAATCACCGGTGACACCGGATTAAAGAATATCGTATTTTCGGTTAACGCAGATTTAGATGATTGGGGTATTAAATCGCCATGGGCCGACTATGCAGTGGGAGTAGCTGGCGGTGTGGAGTATCGCGAAAATACATTAGAATACATCCCTGATGAAATATACCGAACTGCAGTAACCCCTGAATTACCAATAAGTGGAGATGTATCTGTCAAAGAGGTATTTGCGGAGCTAAATATTCCTCTGGTTAATGATAAGCCCATGATGCAAAGCTTGGGTGTTGAAGCAGCATACCGTTACTCTGATTACAGTAGCGACTTCGAAACTAATACCTATAAGTTAGGCCTAAACTGGTCGCCTATTGAAAACCTACGCTTTCGTGGAAGTTTTCAAAAAGCAGTTCGCGCTCCCAATGTCGTTGAATTATTTTCTAGTCAACAACGATTTGAGGTTGATTTAACCCAAAATGTTGACGGCTCATTCGATCCTTGCTCAGGTGAGACTCCTTTCGCTACATTTGAGCAATGTGCTAGAACAGGCGTTACAGCTGCTGAATATGGGAATATTCAGGACAACCCTGCCGGTCAGTTCAATACCTTAGTAGGTGGTAGTGAGGCATTGAAACCTGAAACAGCCAACACATATTCTTTTGGGTTGGTCTTTAGCCCAGAATTATTATCAGGTTTAACCGTCTCAATTGACTACTTTGATATAGAAGTGGAGGACTTGGTCGGCAGCGTTAATCCTAATTTAGCGATGGGTAATTGTTTGGCAACCGGAAGTGACTATTTCTGCGACCTTATCAAGCGAGGACAAGGCGGTTCGCTCTACCTGTTCGATGATGGATATTTTCAGCGATTTAATATTAACACCGGCTCACTTGAGACAAAAGGCTTCGACCTAGCAACTGACTATGCCTTTGAAGTAGGTGATATGGGTGACGTTAAGGTTAACTTCGTTGGGACTTATTTAGATGAATTTACATCGACCCCCTTGCCTGACTCTACTAGTTCTGAAGTTTACGACTGTAAGGGATTGTATGCAGGGTTATGCGGCCGTCCACGTCCGGAATGGCGCCATAAAATGCTAATGAGTTGGGCCACTCCTTACGATTTATCACTCAGCTTAACTTGGCGTTACGTTTCAGCTGTTGATATTGCTCAAACTAGTTCGCAGCAAGCCCTAGTAGGCAGTTTTGCACAGGTAAATAAAACACTTGGCGCAAGAAACTACTTTGATCTATCTGCCGGCTATGTGTTGAACGACCAAGCCTCAATCAGGCTCGGAATTAATAATATTCTAGATCGCGATCCACCTTTGACAACATCTTCTGCAATCGAAGATGGTGGAAACGGCAACACTTACCCGCAATTTTACGATGCGGTTGGTCGCACCATATTCATGGGTTTCACTTACCAAATATAAGCTTTTATTAAATATTAAGGATGCAAAGTGTACCGAACACTTCGCATCCTGTTTTCCATTTACACAATATTATTAGGTGCATTTATGCAATTTAGAACTATCTCCAATACTGCAAAATTACTTGTTGCCGCTTCTATTCTTTCAATATCAGGTAACGGTCATGCTGCAGTAACTTCACAACAAAAAGCAGATGCTGAAAACCTTCTTCAGAAACTCATTCCTTACCGAACAGCTAAAGGATATGGGCAAGTTTCGTCAATGACTGATGTCTTAGTAAATAAACTAGTTGAAGCTGGCTTTACAGACAAAGATATTGTTCGCGTTCCCGTAGACATAGATGGCGAGTCTGTTAATGGGTTAATTGTCCGATACGCAGGGAAATCTAACAGCAGTTTAAAGCCAGTCGCTTTTTTAGCGCACATGGATGTAGTAGATGCGTTAACGGAGAATTGGGAAACAGATCCATACACTCCTAAAACAATAGACGGTTACCTTTATGGCCGCGGAACACAAGACAATAAATTTGGTGTCGCATTATTAGTTTCTACTTTTGCCAATTTGAAAGCCGCAGGTTACCAACCAGAGCGTGATCTTGTCTTAGCATTCGCTGGAGATGAAGAAACGGGCATGCTAACAACCCGTAAAATACTTGAACATCCTTTTGTCAAAGACGCTGAGTATGCACTGAATTCTGACGCTGGTGGCGGCACAATGACTCGTGAAGGAAGAGCAGTTGCTTTTTCAATGCAAGCCGCAGAAAAAACATTTGCGACGTTTATCGTTTCTACTAAAAATTCTGGAGGACACAGTTCGGTCCCTCGACCTGAAAATGCGATTTACGACCTTTCTCGCGCACTTTTAAAAGTAGAAGCTTTGGAATTCCCTGTTAAATTTAATGAAATTACCAGGTCTATGGCTCTATCAGTCGCAGAGCGAGAAGGAGGAGATGTATCAAATGCATTGAAAACTTTGTTAAATGATCCGGAAAATAAAGAGGCAGTTGCGGTAATGGAGCAATACCCTCAATTCTCAAATATGATGTGGACGACTTGTGTCGCTACTATGCTTAAAGCAGGCCATGCAGAAAACGCCCTCCCTCAGGATGCAAAAGCGACGGTAAATTGTCGCATCCTGCCAGACACGGGTGGTGTTGAACATGTACGAAATGAACTATCTAAAGCAATTGGTAATGAAAACGTTTTGATTGAACAACAAGGCCAATCTGTAGAAAGTCCAGCGTCTCCAATTCGAACAGATATTACCGCTATTTTGCAAGCCGGCGTAGCCATCAATTATCCCAACATTACGTTACAACCAACCATGTCATCTGGTGGCACTGAAGGCCGTGAATACCGACGTGCCGGCATCCCCACCTACGGTGCAGGTAGCCTAGCACTAGTGCGTCCTGATGACAGCCGAGCACATGGGACTAACGAACGGATCCCAATTAAATCATTCCTCAAAGAAATGGATTATTGGGACTATGTTGTTCGACGTGTGGGGGGAGAAAAAAGCGAATGAAAGCCTTTAATAGAAGAGATTTTCTAAAGGCTAGTGGCGTCATTACACTGGCGTCAAGTTCGGCTACCGTATTGGCTAGCAATTCGGAGCCAAGTTTGCGTATTTCAGCATCTAAACTTGCTAACTTACAATCAATTACCACTGGAGTAAAAAAGATCACCTCTGCCGAGAGAAAAGCTCGTAGAGATAAGCTTCGTCTTGGAATGAAAAAACAAGGCCATGCAGCGGTATTAATCGAAGCTGGTTCAACCTTGGAATACTTTACCGGTGTTAAATGGTGGATTAGTGAACGTATTACGGCCGCTGTAATTCCTGCTGATGGTAATTTAATGTTTATTACACCAGCGTTCGAAGAAAGCCGCCTAAGAGAGTTACTGGATATGCCAGCTGATATTCTGACTTGGGAAGAAGATGAGGACCCTTTTCAACTTATCGCTTCTTGGTTTAAAAGTCAGAAAATCTCAGAGCTGACGTTAGGTCTCGATGAATCGGTCAGACATTTCGTAGCACATCAATTAGCAACAATGTCTCCAAAATTATCAATTACATCAGCGCGTATAGAAGTAAACGATTGCCGTATGATCAAGTCGTCAGCAGAGATAGCGCTGATGCAAAAAGCTAGCGATGTCACTATGCAAGCTTATCGAACGGTTCATCCGCTAATAGAGAAAGGGATGGGAAGAGAAGACGTTATAAGTCTAATGTATAGCGCTCAATCTAAGCTCGGAGGTGATAACCCAGCAGGAGGAGCTCAAATTGGTAAAGGTAGTGCGTTGCCGCATGGCTCGAAGGAACCAGAGTATATCAATAGCGGTTCAGTAATATTGATGGATTTTAGCTGTTCTGTAGGCGGTTATCGTTCAGACATATCTCGTACATTCGTCTTCGGTGATGCAACTCCTGATCAGGTAAAACTGTGGAATCATGTTCACAAAGGGCAACAGATTGCATTCACAGCCGCTCAGGTTGGAACACCTGCCGGCGAGGTAGATATAGCCGTACGAAAATATTACCAGAAAGTGGGTTACGGGCCCGATTATCGACTACCTGGTTTGTCTCATCGCACCGGCCACGGAATAGGCTTGGACATTCATGAACCCATTAATTTTGTTCGCAATGAGAAGACTCCTCTAGCGCCCGGAATGTGTTTATCTAACGAGCCTGGGTTATATGTGCCCGGGAGTTATGGGGTCCGTTTAGAAGACTGTCTTTATATAACAAGCGATGGGCCCAAATGGTTCTCTCACCCTCCCTCTTCTATTGAACAGCCGATTGGCTGATTAAATACCCGAGAAAAAAATGAATATTAAAAAATATAAGCAGAACGCAGTAGTACTCATAGCTGTTATGTTTTACTTAGGTACATTTGTTAATACAGCTAATTCTGCTCCAAATAAGTTAGTTAAAAGTATACCCGTTTTTGCTCCTACCATGCCTGGATTACCTAGTTTGCAACAGCGGGCGACGATACAAAATAAATGGCTTAAGCAGCGTTTAGATCTCCTTATACCAGATTTAATGCGAGAAGCTGGTGTAGACATGTGGCTTATTATCGCCAGGGAATATAACGAAGATCCTGTATTAGAGACTATGTTGCCCTCCACTTGGATGTCAGCGAGAAGACGAATGGTTCTTATATTTCACGATCAAGGTAAAAACAAGGGAGTCGAACGTCTAGCGGTTGCTCGTTATCCGGTAGGAGATCTATTCCCATCAGCTTGGGATCCTGATGCTCAGCCTGATCAATGGGCGCGAGTTGCTGAGATAATAAAGGAAAAAAATCCGTCAAGCATAGCGGTTAACATCTCGGATACTTTCCCGTTGGCAGATGGATTATCAGTTAGTCAATATCGACAATTAAAAAACGCATTAGGCGAAAGCCTTGAAGAGCGTTTAGTTTCGAACGATTCACTGGCTATAGGCTGGTTGGAAACGCGTATTCCAGCAGAAATGGCAACGTATCAAACTATTATGCGAGTCGCACACCGTATTGTTGAACGGGGGCTTTCAGAGGAAGTAATCACACCCGGAGTGACGACGACAGACGACGTTGTATGGTGGTATCGCGAAACGCTTGCGCAACTAAAAGTGTCCCCTTGGTGCCAACCGAGCGTCAGTGTGCAGCGTGCTGGCATGTCCACCTTCGATATTGAAAAGATGGTGTTAGAGAATGGAAATATCATTCTCCCTGGAGATTTAGTCCATGTAGATTTTTGTATGAGCTACATGGGTTTAAAAACGGACACTCAACAGATGGCGTATGTTCGCCGACCTAATGAAATGTCTGCACCTAAGGGATTACGAGAAGGACTCTATGCGGCAAATAAAGTACAGGATGCGCTGACCGATAATTTTAAAGCAGGTCTTAGCGGAAATGAAATTCTGTTTGCTGCTCGAAAAGAAGCAATTAATAGCGGATTAACTCCGACAATTTACACTCATCCTATAGGTTATCACGGCCACGGTGCAGGACCCTCAATAGGTTCATGGGAACAACAAAATGGTTCAAAAGGAACAGGCGATTATCGCATGCGCGCTAATACAGCTTATTCCATTGAATTGAACGCCATTGAGGCTGTCCCTGAGTGGAATGATCAAAAAGTGCGATTTATGTTGGAGGTAGACGGCTATTTCACAGGTAATAGCTTTTATTACATTGATGGTAGACAAACGGAATTACTCTTAATTCCAAGATAAATGGCTAGCAGAAAGTTAACTAATAACAAATAAAAATCTTAAATAAAGGGAACTGATGACATGCGTAATATTTTAATATTTATTCTTATTTTGACATGCTTACCAACTTCTGCGGCAGAAGTCTTAGGTATGAAAGAAAGAGCTGAAGTGATAGACAATATTTTAAAGCAGCGGTTTGAGGAAGTATTACCAAACCTAATGCGCCGAACAAACATCGATATGTGGGTAATTATGTCCCGAGAATACAATGAAGATCCTGTTATCAAAACGATGCTGCCATCAACGTGGATTTCTGCCAGAAGACATACAATGCTAGTGATATTTAATCCTGGTGAAGGTAAGCCCCTTGAGAAACTAGCCGTAGCACGATACGCAGTAGGTGATTCCTTCAAAAAAGCATGGGATAAAGACGCGCAACCAAATCAATGGACAGCATTAGCTAAAGTGATCGAAGAGCGAGCGCCTAAACGAATAGGTATAAATGTATCGGAGGCTTTCGCTTTATCTGACGGCATGAGTAGTACTGAGAACGATAAATTTTTAGCTGCACTGTCTGACAAATTTCGTTCAAGAGTCGTTTCTGCTGAGAAACTTGCAATAGGATGGTTAGAAACACGTAGCAATCTAGAAATGACGTACTACCCGACGCTAGCTAAAATAGGGCACAAATTGATTTCAACCGCTTTTTCAAACGAAGTTGTGACTCCTGGTGAGACAACAACAGACGATGTAGTTTGGTGGTTCAGAGATCAGAGTAAAGCACTTGGCGTTGAAAATTGGTTTCATCCTACCGTTTCCATTCAACGTGCAGATAACGAAAAATTCGACCAAATTAAAGCTTTTAGCAAACGCCCAGGTGAGAACATAATTCAACCTGGCGACTTACTACATGTTGATTTTGGCATAACGTATCTGCGTTTAAACACCGATCAGCAGCAACATGCTTATGTACTTAAGCCTGGAGAAGTAGAGGCACCCGTTGGACTCGTTAAAGCCTTGGCTACCAGTAACCGGTTACAAGACATTCTGACAGGAAACTTCAAGCAAGGCCGCAGCGGAAATGAAATTTTAAGGTTGTCCAGAGAGCAGGCAATTAAAGAAGGTATAAAACCGTCAATATACACTCACCCATTGGGTTTTCACGGTCACGCTGCCGGCCCGACCATCGGCATGTGGGATGCTCAGGAAGGTTTACCGGTTAAAGGGGATTATCCAATGTACGCAAATACTGCCTATTCCATCGAATTAAATTCTGCTAGCTATATTCCGGAGTGGGATAAGGAAATTCGTATCATGCTAGAAGAAGATGCATTTTTTAACGGTGACAACGTAAGTTACATCGATGATCGACAAAAAGAGTTCTATTTAATTTCTTCTAATTAAGTGGAATAGATAGGCGCTATTCCTAACAGTCAGGCATTTGGAAGTATTACGGTCTTTGCTGAAAATTCAGTAATGCTTTCAAAATTAGACCCTTAATAAATTGTATCCCCTGTTAAACCTTGCAAAAAAGAGAAAACACCATGAAATTTACGTCTTCGTATTTATCTGTTGTCTTGTTCACAACTGGAATTTACGCTACCCACGTTCATGCAGATGAATTGAGTCCTAATATTATTGAGAAAAATTTAGTTGAATTGACTATCCCGGGAGTATCACCCTGGTCAGATATACGCAAAAAGCGAGTTGCCGAGCTACTCCCTACAGCAATGGACATAACTAAAATAAGTCATTGGCTAATTGTTTGTCGTGAAAATGATAACGATCCGTTAGCAATACATGTAGGTTGTGAAAACGCCGGAGGAACTGCTGTAGTGTTATTCAGTCGGACTAAATCTGGCGTATTTACTCGAGCGTTTTCCCCTGTAAGTGAATCCACCTCACTTAAGGAATTAAATACCTTTGATGAAGTTATCGATGTTGGGAAAACAGATAGTGCCATATATGCTGCTGCTCAATGGTTAAAAGCGCAAAACGTCCAAGACGAAATTGCGGTAAATAGTTTTAGTGAAAACCCTCAATCTGATGGCTTAAGCCATTCACAGTACATTTCAGTCATAAACGCGCTAAAAGGTACTGACATCCAATTAGTTTCAGCTGAACCATTAATAAATTATTGGCTAGCCCGAAAGCTACCTGAAGAGGTAGCAATAATGAAAAAAGCTGCATCAGTTACTTCAAGTTGGGAATATGAAGCATACCAGAGCGTAGTACCAGGGGTTACAACGGATAAAGACATTGCATCATTTCTGAAACAAAAGATCGCTGATGCTGGTGTACAAGATGGATGGTCACCCGACCAGAACCCTGCAGTAAACTCTGGCCCGGACCGTGGACATTCTCATCCTACAAACCGAGTTATTCAAGCTGGAGATATCATTCAAATAGATTTTGGGATTAGAGTATTTGATCAATGGGTAACAGATATACAGCGCTTCGCTTACGTATTAAGAAAAAATGAAAACGCCGCTCCTAAAGATATGCAACATGCATGGGATAGCGCCTTAGCAGGTAGTCAAGCTGCCTTTGCAGCGATGAAACCGGGCGTAACCGGCAGAAGTGTTCACAAAGCTCAGCAAGTTGTGATGGAAGCGTCCGGTTCACTCCCTGTCATGTGGAGTACAGGCCATCCTGTAGGATATGTAGCACATGACACAGGCCCAAATCTTGGTATTCGAGCGACATCCAATCAAAAACTTGATATAGGAATGACATTTGCCTATGACGGTTTTTATAGCTGGTTTTATCCCGGTAGCAACAAACAAAAGACCAAAACAATTTCAGTTGAGGAAATGGTTGTAATTACCAAGGATGGCGCTGAGTTCTTAACACCTCCACAGCAATCGTTGATACTGATCCCAAGCAAGACTAATTCACATTAACGATTCGCCTTTTCTGTTTGCCCAGTTTCGCTGGGCAAACCCGTCAAGGTGAAAGAAACCTGAATTTTCCTGATTGATAGGTACGCTTGCTGAACGGCTAGACAAGGATGTTTGGTTTAGTGGAATATCATTCCGATCGAGCTAACACAACTCGGTTGTTCCAATATACTCGACCGATCAGTTTCACTTCATAAAAAGTCATAAATTTTTTTCATTTTTCTACAGACACAAAAAAACCGACTTGAAGTCGGTTTGTGTATCTCTTTGGTAGACAACAAAGAGATGATACCAGTGGGCGGGCTCGATGGGACCGACCTTCGGCCGACACGCTTGCGTGGCGACTTCATGAATTTTAGATACAAAAAAACCAACTAAAAAGTTGGTTTAAATGTTTGGTACCAGTGGGCGGACTCGAACCGCCACGCTTATTCAGCAACGGATTTTGAATCCGTCATGTCTACCAATTCCATCACACTGGCAAAGGTGCTTTCAGGTTGCGTGCAACCTTTAAGAGCGCCGCATTATAGCGACTTACTGTCTGCACGCAAGTGATTTTTCTACCTTGAGCGTTTAAATGCTCAACTTATCACCAGCTAGGCTGTTTTGTTTATCGCCACTACCCTTAGTGACTCCATTTATGCGAAACTAAGCTCATGGTCTTCGTGGCTTTTGTACACGATATTTTTCATTTTATATGTAACGAGAACGCTCTTTTGACTACTGAACATTACCACCGTGCAGGTTTTTTTCGCCGCCTAGCTGCGATTATTTACGATATTTTAGTCGCCGTTGCCGTCGGCATGTGTGCCGCTATGTTGATGTTGATTACGATGTTGCTATTAGTAGAAAATGGCGTACTAAATAATCACGGCTACGAGCACTTTAGCGACCTGATACAGCACGCGCCAATTTATCAATATATTTTACAGGTATGGGTTGGGGCTTGGGTTATGGCGTTCTTCTTGTGGTTTTGGCGTAATGGAGGGCAAACCATTGGTATGCGAGCTTGGCGACTGCGCATTGCCAGTACAAATGACCAACCCATTACCTATACTCGTGCTTTTGTGCGCATGGTGTCGTCACTATTTGGCTTAGGGACACTATTGGTACTACTAGATGTTAAACATAAACAGTCGTTGCAAGACCGCATCGCCAGTACAGAGGTAATTTGCTTAAGCAAAGAAGCTAATCACCACCGCACTTGGCGTAATTTGAACTAGACGTTGTGGTCGAGCGGTAGTGTACGTCTTTATCGGCGCAGTAAATGCACTGAAATACCAGCGAATATAATGCTGGGCAAAATAGCGCCGATAAAAGGTGGGATGTGATACACCGTACTCAGCGAGCCAAACACTTCATTACTGACAAAAAAGCCGAAACCCGTTAATACGCCCATGATGACTCGCGCCCCCATGGTGACACTACGAAGGGGACCAAAGATAAATGACAACGCCATAAGCAGCATCACGGCAACAGATACCGGTTGTAGTACCTTTCGCCACAAGGCTAAACGGTAGCGTTCTGAGTTTTGGCTATTGTTGTCCAAATAATTGACATAACCCACTAACCCCCGTATTGATAAGGCTTCCGGTTTGACCGTCACTACACCTAATTTATCAGGCGTAAGGGAAGACGCCCATGCACCGTCAGCGGCATCTTCAACTTGAATACTGTCATCTGAAAAGTGTGTGGATTGCACATGACTTAAACGCCATGACTTGTCTTTATAGCGCGCACTTTCTGCCTTAGTGATTTTGCGCAGATACAAATCACCATCAAACTCATATATGTTCACATCTCGTAGGTTATTTTTATCGACCACGTCACCGATACTGACAAAGTTGTCGCCATCTTTGGCCCATACGAGGCGATCTGACGAAAACAAGCTGCCCCCTGATATCGCTTGAGTACGAATTTCCTTAGCTTTAGCTTCGGTTACCGGTGCCACCCACTCGCCTATAACCATCACGAATAAAACCATTAATACAGCGGACTTCATGGCAGAAATAATGATATTCCAGCGACTTTGTCCTGCAGATTGCATGACCACTAGCTCGCTGTTACTGGCTAAAACCCCCATACCAATTAGGCCACCGATCAAGGTTGCCATAGGGAAAAACTGTTCTAATTCTCGAGGTAAACTCAAAAATACATAAACAGCTGCGACCGTCATGTCGTAACTGCCTTTACCAACGCTTTTCATTTGTTCGATAAATTTAATTAAAGCGCTTAAGCCAACTAACACGCCTAGACTCACTGCCGTGGTGCCTAATAACGTACGAGCGATATACCAATCGAGGATTTTAATCATGACTTTTTACCTCGTAGTCGGGCTCTTAATCGCACCCCAAAAGGACGCCCTTTGAAAATAAGTGCCATGCCTATTAAGCCGATAACAAAATGCACCCACCACAAGCCTAGAATGGGCGGAACCTTTCCATCTTCTAACACTTTGCGCCCAGCGAGCAGTAACAAGAAATACCCTAGATACAGCATTAACGCTGGAAACATTTTACCGAAACGCCCTTGACGAGGGTCAGCAGCACTTAGGGGCACCGCTATAATCACTAAGAAAAATAGCGAAAGTGGGATAGCAAAGCGCCACTGCAACTCAGCTATTGCATCAATAGAGGGGTCGTCGAACAATTGCATGGTTGTATAGGCAGATAACTTTCTGCGCTTTTGTTCCGCTTCCTGCTCTGCAATTTGAATCTGATACTCACCGAATTCCACCACGCGGTAGTCTCGTTCACCTAGGGTGCCTTCGTATTGAATACCATCACCAAGTACTAGCGTTTCTGAACCATCAGCGGCTTCACGTAAACCGCCTTTTTTGGCGTAAACCAAATGCACATTCTGGCTACCGGTCGTGGTATCGTGCTGGGCCATAAAGACCCGTTTTAACGGCTCACTGTCGTTGCCAATTTCATGCACAAAAATCACAGCTTTTTCATTGGCTGTTTGTTGAAAACGTCCCGGGATCAAAGTTGTCAAACCGGTATCGGCCCCCGCTTGTTCCTCGAGTTGGTATTCGCGCTCAACTGACATGGGCGCAATCCAAAGGGTCATAGCGCCGGTAATTAGGGCCATCACCACGGCTAACACTAGCATCACCCGTGTCACGTACCATTCACTGATCCCACAGGCCCGCATTACAGTCATTTCACTGTCTACGTACAATCGCCCATGGGCTAACATGATCCCTAAAAACAAACTTAAGGGCAAAATAAGGGAGGCCAAAACAGGCATGCTTAAGGCTAAAAAGCCCAGCACTAAACTGGCAGGAATATCGCCATTGGACGCTTCTGAGAGCACCCTAACAAATTTATTGGTAATAAAAATGGCCATCAAAACCAGAAAAACGGCGGTTTGGGATTTGACGGTTTCTTTGACTAAATAACGAAATATCAGCACGCAATGTCCAACACAAAAGTGGTAATTTTAGTGGCAAGCTACAAAATTTTCAGTAAACTTAACGTTTTCACATGTTTCATTTGCAATGTGTGCCATTTTAAAGCGCTTGCCGACACGTAATTTACAGATTATGTCTGGCTTGGGCGCTTCTTGCAATTGGAATGGAACACCGTAACAAAGATAACGCCGTAACACTCAGCAAGATTACATAATAACAAAATAAAATAGCGCAGTGTTACAACCAGTATGTAATGACAGATTAACAGTTTCGTGACGAGGATGCCCCGTGGAATTTAGTGTAAAAAGTGGAAGCCCAGAAAAACAACGCAGCGCCTGTATCGTAGTAGGCGTATTTGAACCACGTCGTTTAACCTCAGTGGCTGAGCAATTAGACGAAATAAGTGGTGGCTACCTAAGCAACCTGCTTCGCCGTGGTGATTTAGAAGGCAAGCCTGGACAGATGCTTTTGCTACATCATGTGCCTAATGTGCTCAGCGAACGAGTATTATTAGTTGGTTGTGGTAAAGAGCGTGAACTAGACGAGCGTCAGTACAAGCAAATTATCTCTAAGACCATTAAAACCCTGAATGAAACTGGTTCAATGGAAGCGGTCTGTTTCTTATCTGAACTACATGTGAAAGGTCGTGATACATACTGGCGTGTGCGCCAGGCAGTTGAAGCCACTCAAGACTCGTTATACACATTTTTACAATTGAAAACCAAGAAAGGCGAACCACGTAGACCCTTGCGCAAAATGGTATTCAATGTTCCAACCCGTCGTGAACTGGCCATAGGCGAGCGCGCTCTAGAGCACGGCCTAGCAGTATCATTAGGCAGCAAGACCACACGTGACGTGGCCAATATGCCACCTAACATATGTAATCCTATTTATTTGTTTGATCAAGCCAAAGCACTTGAAACACAATATCCTAACCTTCATGTTGATTCTGTTAATGAAAAACAAATGGAACAACTGGGTATGCACTCATACCTAGCAGTAGGCCGCGGCTCAGTAAATGAATCGATTATGACCATAATGGAACATAAAGGCGGACCTGCAGATCAAGCACCGATTGTATTAGTCGGTAAGGGGTTAACCTTCGACTCAGGTGGTATTTCAATTAAACCAGGCGAAGCCATGGACGAAATGAAATATGATATGGGCGGCGCAGCAGGCGTATTAGGCGCGATGCATACAATCAGCGCATTAAACTTGCCATTAAACGTGGTGGGTATACTTGCCGGATGTGAAAACATGCCTGACGCAAATGCGTATCGTCCAGGCGACATATTAACCACCATGTCAGGTCAAACCGTTGAAGTGCTTAACACAGATGCCGAAGGCCGCTTGGTGTTATGTGACGCACTCACTTACGTAGAGCGTTTCGATCCAGAATTAGTCATCGATGTCGCCACCCTAACGGGGGCTTGTGTTATCGCCCTTGGCCGTCACGCTACTGGCGTTTTCAGTAACCACAACCCTTTGGCCCATGAACTGGTCAATGCATCAGAACAAAGCGGTGACAAAGCTTGGCGCATGCCGTTATGGGATGAATACCAAGATCAGCTTGAAAGCCCATTTGCCGATATGACCAATTTAGGTGGTCGCCCCGCTGGTGCTATTACTGCGGCGTGTTTCTTGTCACGCTTCACCCGCAAATACAATTGGGCTCATATGGATATCGCAGGCACCGCGTGGGTTGGTGGTAAAGATAAAGGCTCTACTGGCCGTCCCGTGCCAATGTTATCTCAGTTCTTAATGAATCGAGCTGGCATTGAGTCGGAAGATTAGTCTGCAAAGAGAATTGAAAACCTGATGTCAAAGGTCACGTTTTACCTGCTTGAACAAGAAGCAGAAATAAGCAGCAAACAGCCAGCGCACTTCGCGCTGGCTTGTCAATTAGCGGCCCAGTGTTTTAGCAACAAACAACGCTGTGTGGTGATGTGCCAAAGCCAGGCTCAGGCTGAAGAGTTTGACGAATTACTTTGGCAATTACCCAATGATCGTTTCGTGCCGCATAATTTAACTGGCGAGGGCCCGCCAGCGGGCACTCCGGTGGAAATCTGCTGGCAGCGCCCCACTCAGTTTAACAAGCCGGTGCTTATTAACCTAGCGGATGATATGCCTGACTTTCATAGCAAATTTGGCCGCATATTCGACTTCGTACCTGCTGCTGACACACTTAAACAGCAAGCTCGGGAACGCTATAAGCATTACCGCGCCGCCGGCCATCAATTAGATACATTACCCAGTAAAGCGTTACTCGACTCGCTCGCTGGTAATTAGTCATCGCAATAACGAGACCAAATACAATGGATAAAACATTTAGCCCACAAAATATTGAACAGCAATGTTACCAGTCGTGGGAAGATAAAGGCTATTTTAAAGCCAGCGGCAAAGGCCAACCTTATTGCATCTTGTTGCCTCCCCCAAACGTGACAGGTAGCCTGCATATGGGCCATGGTTTCCAACAAACCATTATGGATACCCTGACTCGATATCACCGCATGAAAGGCGACAATACATTATGGCAGTGTGGTACTGACCATGCTGGCATCGCGACTCAAATGGTAGTTGAACGCCAATTAAACGCCCAAGGTAAGACTCGTCATGACTTAGGTCGTGAGGCATTCGTCGACAAAATTTGGGACTGGAAGAAAGAATCCGGGGGTAATATTACCCAACAAATGCGTCGCCTAGGCACTTCGCCAGATTGGGATCGTGAAGTATTCACCATGGACGACGACCTATCTGAAGCGGTAAACGAAGTATTTGTGCGTTTGCATGAAGAAGGATTAATTTACCGTGGTAAACGTTTGGTTAACTGGGACCCCGTGTTACACACCGCCGTATCCGATCTAGAAGTACTTAGCGAAGAAGAAAACGGTTTCATGTGGCATATGCGCTATCCGTTAGCAGATGGCAGCGGTGAGCTCATTGTGGCCACCACACGCCCTGAAACTATGTTGGGGGACACCGCCGTTGCCGTGCACCCAGATGATGAACGTTATCAAAGCTTTATCGGAAAATCGATTAAGTTGCCCATTACTGGTCGCTTAATTCCCATCATTGCTGATGATTACGTCGAACAAGACTTTGGTACTGGCTGTGTGAAAATCACGCCGGCGCATGACTTCAACGATTACGATATGGGTAAACGTCATAATCTTGAGGTCATTAACATTCTTACCGACGACGCTAAAATTAATGAAGTAGCGCCTGAAAAATATCGCGGTCTGGATCGTTTCGACGCACGTAAGCAAATAGTAGCCGACCTAGATGCCACTGGTGTACTGGTTAAAATCGAAGATCATAAATTAAAAGTGCCACGTGGTGATCGCTCAGGGTCTGTTATCGAACCATACCTAACAGATCAGTGGTACGTAGCAGTCAAAGAGCTCGCTCAACCTGCCATTGATGCAGTGAAAAGTGGCGAAATAAAATTTGTGCCTGAAAATTGGGATAAAACCTATTACCAATGGATGAACAACATTCAAGACTGGTGTATTTCTCGTCAGCTTTGGTGGGGACACCGCATTCCGGCTTGGTATGACGACAACGGCAAAATATACGTAGGTCGCACTGAAGCCGAAGTTCGAGAGAAGAACGCGCTCGATGCTAGCGTAAACTTACGTCAAGACGAAGATGTACTCGATACTTGGTTTTCTTCAGCACTTTGGCCATTTGCGACTATGGGCTGGCCGAAGAAAACACCTGAACTAGATACCTTTGTGCCCAGTGCAGTGTTGGTAACCGGCTTCGATATCATTTTTTTCTGGGTCGCCAGAATGATAATGATGACTAAAAAGTTCACCGGACAAATTCCCTTTAAAGAGATTTACATCACAGGCCTTATTCGCGACGAGCAAGGCGATAAGATGTCTAAGTCAAAAGGTAATGTTATCGACCCAATCGATTTGATTGATGGTATTAGCATTGACGACTTAGTTGCCAAGCGTACCTCAGGTATGATGCAGCCCAAACTCGCAGCAAAAATTGAAAAGAACACGCGTAAAAGCTATCCAGAAGGATTCGCTGCATATGGTACCGATGCGTTACGTTTTACCTTTGCTGCGATGGCGTCCACTAGTCGAGACATTAGCTTCGACGTGAAGCGTGTTGAAGGCTACCGCAATTTCTGTAATAAATTATGGAATGCATCGCGTTTTGTATTGATGAATGCTGAAGATCAAGACACCGGCGCAAATGGCGGCGACATGGACCTTAGCCTAGCGGATAAATGGATTTTGGCGCGCTTCCAGCAAACCTTGAAAGACTTTGAAGACGCGTTAACGGCCTATCGTTTTGATATCGCAGCTAATCTTATTTACGAGTTCACTTGGAACCAATTCTGTGACTGGTATTTAGAATTGTCTAAGCCGGTACTGAATTCAGAAATCAGCACCGAGGCACAAAAACGCGGCACTCGGCACACGTTAGTGAACGTGCTTGAAAGCATTCTTCGTTTAGCGCATCCCATTATGCCCTTTATCACTGAAGAAATTTGGCAACGTGTGGCACCTTTATGCGGCATCAATGCAGATAGCATAATGACGCAACCCTTCCCTGAGCAAGACGCATCATTGCGTGACCAAGACACGCTTGCTGAAATGGAATGGATAAAAAGTGTGATCGTGGGTATTCGTAATATCCGCGGTGAAATGGACATATCACCAAATAAGCCATTAAGCATATTATTGCGTAACGCTAGCGCACAAGATTGGCAACGTCTGCAAACTAGTCGCGAATTCTTAGGGGCATTAGCCAAGTTAGAAAGCGTTGAGTTGCTACAGGCCGAAGAGGAAGCACCGGCCAGCGCCACAGCGTTAGTAGGGGAAATGGAAATTTTAATTCCCATGGCTGGCTTAATTGATAAGGATGCAGAACTTGCTCGCATCAATAAAGCATTAGCTAAAATTGAAGCTGACTTCGGGCGTACGCAAGGTAAACTGGGTAACGAGAAATTTGTTAGCAACGCACCAGCTGCGGTCATTGATAAAGAGAAAGCTAAACTTGATGACTTCAGTATGCAAATAAAAAAGTTAAAAGAACAAAAGCAAACAATCGAAAATTTGTAATCGACTGTGGAATGACTGCGTTTAGCTAAATCAATAACGCAGTCGTTTTATCCTCACCTATGTTGTCGACTTAAACCGTTTTTCTCTTGAGAGAAAGCGAAAAAGTAAGCCCCAAAAATGCCAATATTAGATTAAAATCTGATTATGGATTATTGCTAATCTATGGTATTTGTACTTGGGATTTCAAATGGTTATATATTCATAAACAGTGAGGGAGATGGCAAATCAACAGGATACGTTTATTACTGTTATGTACTATGGTGTTCATTAACATCATCAAACCAGTGTCAGCCGCTGTACCTGCAAATCAACACGTTTCGATTATATATGCCTCCGATATGCCCGTCATCGACTTACCAAAGGTGGGCGGCTATCCTGAACTCGCTAGTGCATTACATGCGTACCGTAACCAAGAAAATACCAGTACATTTTTTCTGTTTGGCGGGGATAGCCTCGCCCCGAGCCCGCTTTCATCACTTGACCGTGGCACGCATATTATAGATATACTCAACAGCTTAGAGCCCGATGCGATGGCGGTAAGTAAACGAGAATTTAGTTACTTTGAAGATGAATTATCTCTGCGATCATATGAAGCTGCCTTTCCCATTGTTGCCAGTAATGTCTATGATAAACGCAGTGAAGCCAACGTAGATGGTTTGCTAGATACCACTATTGTTGAGCAACGAGGAGTGAAAATAGGCGTTATCTCAGTTTTAGAGAATAGCGCCATTAGCGATTACTTACTTAAGCATGTGGTGATAAGGGACCCCCAAGCCGCTATTGAAGAATCTGCACAATTATTGCGGCAACAGAACGCCGATATTGTGGTACTGATGTACTCGGATTATTTCCCCTTTATTGACCAATTATTAGATAACAAAATAGTCGATTTAACGTTAACCACAAGCCCCGAGTTGACAAAATTATCAGACGAAATAATGCCTACACACTCTCACGCTGTGGTGCTTAGTAAGCTCAACCATTTGGCTGAAGTAACCATTGATTTTAATAACAAACTTGCTGCTGCGCCATCGATTACTTGGAACGACAAAGAACTGTCTAGCTTCCCCACGGATCCAATCGTCGAAGGTCAGGTCAAAGGCTATATTTCTCGCTTAAATCGTTTGTTAAATCGGCCTATCGCGACTGTTACTGAAGATTTTCAAACATTACGAAGCAGCGTGCGCACACAAGAGAATGCCTTTGCTAATGCGATAGCGGACACATTACGAAAATTCGCTAATGCTGATATCGCATTGATTAATGGCGGCAATATTCGTGGTAATCGCTCTTATGTTAAGGGGCAACGACTCACCCGACGCGATATTGCCGAAGAATTACCTTTTAGAAGCAAAGTAACGGTATTAAATATTAGCGGTCAGCAACTCAAACAAGCTCTTGAAAATGGCATTAGTGCTGTTAAACAAGTGCGTGGTCGCTTTCCGCATTTTTCGGGTATGAAAGTTACGTATGACTTAACAAAAGCGAGCGGTGAACGAATCACGTCCATTAAAATTGCTAATAAACCTATTCAGCCCTCCAAGATATACAAGTTTGCCACTACAGATTATTTAGCTGATGGGGGGGATGGTTATACCGTATTAGAAGAATGTCCTAAAATTTCTTTGGGCTATCTAGATCCACCCATGATTGCAGATATATTCATTGATAGTATTCAAGAGCGGAACACTTTAGGCCCCTCGTTGGACGCACGATTAGTCAATATTAATGAATCAAGATAGCCACTTGCCATCCGCAACACGAGGCAAAGTTATGGCTCGAATTTCGTTGAGTACAGTATTTGCAGTCGCCTTTATTAGTATCTTTGCGATCTTTATCAGTGTGACGCTCTTAGCGTATTCACGTCTGAGCGATTTTCGCGAAATTCTAGACGGTATAGCCAATAAATCCTTACCCCATGTGGTCTTTTCAGAGCAAGTTAATAGCCATATAACTACACTAACTACGATTAGCGATGGCCTAAGTTACGCCGATTCAGAGCCTGCTTTACGTATTGCAAAAGGTAGCGTAAATAAAAAAATAAGTGACATTCGGTCGCTTGCTCAGCGTCAAGGCAATACGCAGTATTTAGACTTTCATTTAAATGCCATTGAAAGCGAAATACTCGAACTTGAAACCCTCGCTTCGCATCGCATTAAACTCGCCAAAAAACTAGCTGCTCAAGAACAGACTTTGTATGCGCTAAATAATCGTGTCGTGAAAATGACAACGGCGACATCCCTTGCTGAGCGTGATATTCAGATACTTCAACGCTGGAGGGCGGCGATATTCGAAGCAATCGCTTTGGCTAGTAATGCAGCGAATTTATCAAGGCTGCAAACCATACGCCAATCTTCATTTAAAATAACTGAGATCACGCAGGCACTGTACGAAAAGGCACCTGAGCTTTCAGACAAACAACGCGCAAAGATGCTAGCCGTAGAGGATGAACTTAATCGTATCGTACTGAGTGAACAAGGGATTTTTTCTTTAAAAATCAGTTTACTGCGTTTATCTGGTCGCGTGATCGGTCGGGGAAACTTTATACGTAGTTTAATTAGCGATTACTCACGCTTGCTTAACTTTAAGTCGTATCAAATGAGTGATTCACTCATTACCCAAACTCGCCACACGTCAATGCGTATTAAAGACCAAATCGAAAATGTGGCTTTGTATGTTGTCGGCGCTTTAATACTCTTGTTGCTCATCGTATTTTTTATTCAAAACCGTGTGGTACGTCGCCTCGTCAAATTAAATATGGTGGTACAAGATCGAGCGAATGGCTTGAGTAATTCAACTCGCATTTCTGGTAATGACGAAATATCGGATATTGCCGATACAATTGATTACTTTGCAACAACAATTGAGCAGCAAAAAAAGGCCTTGCAACAATTGTCGTTGCTTGATGGTCTGACAGCGATACCCAATCGTCGAGCCTTAGATGAGCGACTAGAGCATGAGCTTAAACTAGCCACGCGTGAAAAATGGCCGTTGTCGATGTTGATGGTCGATGTTGATTTTTTCAAACCTTACAACGACAACTATGGGCATATCACGGGTGATACCGCATTAGTAGCAATAGCACAAATTTTAGCGCAGGTGGCAAATCGTAGCGGTGATTTTGTCGCACGGTATGGGGGCGAAGAATTTGTATTTATCTTGCCCAATACTGATAGAACAGGCGCAATGAAAGTTGCCGATATACTTTTACACGCCGTTCGCGAGGCACAACTTGAGCATCGCTATAGCCCTAAAGCAAAATATATTACTGTCAGTATTGGGGTAGCAACCTGCCAACAAGGTTGCACAAAAGATGCTGATGATATTCAGCGTTTAGCCGATCGTGCTTTATATACGGCCAAGCAAAATGGCCGCGATCAAGCCATTCATTATGCCGATACCATAGATAGTTAACCCCATATTAAACGTTATCCAACGCATGTTCCTCGTTGCTCACTTTAGCCTGTCGTTGTGGCGGGTTTAGAGGCTTCGATTTCTTGGCGAAATTGGTCTTCAAACCACATACGCAGCATGTTTTTTTCATAGCGTAAATTCTCTGATGAAAAAAACGGATTATGGCGGTCTTGAAATGACATATCTTTCAGGTTTTGCTCACCCTGTTTAAATATTTCACCATTGCTATTGAGCAATTCATAATTAAATGCGATTCGTGGAATATCGATCCTTTTAATCAAGCGTACATCGCTTGCGCTTTGCCCTAACCCGACAAAAGACGCAGGCCAAACCTGCCCCGCTAAATCGAGGTTAGTCACGGTAATTTTTAGTGTTTGGTCATCAGGTAATACTTCAGCCAGCTCCACTAAGTATTCTTCTAACACTTTGAATGTTCGCTCTTTAAACCGAGTACGAGATTCGTTTGAAGGTCGAACATCGGTATATTTATCAGGATTTTGCCAAGTGACTTCGACTTTTGCTTGACTGTAAGCCGGGGTCGACATCATAAACGCGACGCCTGTAAACATAACGGCAGCTAATTTTTTCATCTCTTTCTACCTCTTATTATTCGGTAAAACGTATTACGCAGAAACTGTACTGATACACCTTATCGCAAACCGCTGAATCCTACCTGAATCCAAGTTCAGGTAGGTTAATCAGCAGCGCGGTACAATAGCGTTATTTGTCTATTATAAGACCGAGATACTGCTAAATAATTCGCATAGACATTAATACAAAAGAGACACTTTGTAACCACTGGCGACGAATATGATGTCTCGACAGTCACGATATAATTCACATATTGATCTATATCAAATTTTAAATACCTCGCTGATTGCGCCCATAGCACAGGTTATCAATAGCATAAGCGTCAAAGTGAAAAGCTTGTTGCAAGCACAACGGGGGCAGTCGCCTATGAATTTAGAACACCTTTAGCAAGATTGAATTTTGCCTTAGAAGCTAAACCAATAAATTGTTCTTCCTTATGCAATTGACGTGGAAGAGCTCGAAAGGCTCGATGATGCTGGTAGCAATGTATTGATGCCAGAGCTGAACTTAGCCGAAATCCCACATCGGGAACTGGCCGGACAGGTTATTCTTCATCTTCAAACACCCCACTTAGCCAAACACACTGTCACGATATCAGAATAAAACTTAACGTCAGCCATGATGATAACGATAAGATGTTAACGGTAGAAGACGACAGCCCTGGCGTTGCCACTGAGGTCCGAGATAAAAAATTTGATGCTGCTCTGCGTCTAGATGAAAGCCGTATTCACGCTTCAGGCGCGCGCAGGGCTAGGTTTAGCGATCGTTAGGCGCATTCGACAGTGGCACGGAGGTGACTGCTGGCTACAAGACTCTTCTTTAGGTGGGGTAAAATTTGTATTGCGTTATCCCCGTCACAATACTTAATATTCCCTATCACTAATCAAATCTATCATTAGAGACGGTAATACTTTGAGACATTAGATTCTAATTCATCAGCTCATGATCTCCATCAATCTTTAATGTAATCAACAGTGCTAGATGACGTATTTAAGCCAACAAACTGGTACTATACGCCGCGTTTATATGCCGAAAGTATTTAGGTTTAGCAAAGGAGCAGTAATGAGTGACCGCATTCCCGTAAAAGATATCTCTCCTGTTCAGGTTCATCGTCCTGATAAAAGCAAGCAAAGCGATAGCTATACGCCTCGTAATCGTATCTACGTGCGCGCTGTTAAAGGCGTATTAGAGAACTTTAGGCGCTTTTTTGGTTTGGTTTTTCTATCTATATTTGCCGCTCTTCCGTGGTTAAAATATGAAGGTAGCCAAGCAATTTTATTGGATATCGGCGCACAGCGCTTCCAAATTTTTGGGCTGACTTTATGGCCTCAGGATTTAACGCTGCTAGCCTGGATTTTTATTGTTGCAGCATTCGCGCTGTTCTTTGTTACTACGTTTGCCGGACGTGTCTGGTGTGGGTTTATGTGTCCGCAAACCACTTGGACTTTTATCTATATTTGGTTTGAAGAGAAAATAGAAGGCAGTCGAAATAAGCGTATCAAGCTTGATGAACGCAAGATGGACGTCGACAAGTTTATCCGTAAAACCCTAAAGCATATTGCATGGGTCAGTGTTGCGCTGCTGACATCACTTTCCTTTGTAGGATATTTCACTCCCATTGGCGCTCTGTTTGTAGATTTTTTCACTTTTTCATCAGGCTTTTGGGCCACTATGTGCGTACTATTTTTTGCTGTATGTACTTATGGTAACGCCGCATATATGCGTGAAATCATGTGTACCCACATCTGCCCTTATGCGCGTTTTCAATCTGCCATGTTCGATAAAGACACCTTTACCGTAGCCTATGATGCGAATCGCGGTGAACAGCGTGGTCCTCGTCCACGTAAAAATGATCGTGAACAAAATGCAGCAAAAGGGTTAGGTGATTGTATTGACTGCAACCTTTGCGTGCAGGTGTGTCCAACGGGAATAGATATCCGCAATGGACTGCAATATGAATGCATTAACTGCGGAGCCTGCGTGGATGCATGTAATGGCGTAATGGAAAAAATGAACTATCCAAAAGGTCTCATTAGCTTCACTTCTGAGACTCAGTTGGCAGGTGGAAAAACTAAAATAATGCGCCCTAAATTAATGGGGTACGCTGTCGTTCTGGTATTAATGAGTGCCTTACTTGTATTTGAATTGTTAAGTCGGGTACCGCTAGAGGTGGACATTATTCGCGATCGAAATGCGCTATATCGTGAAACTAATGATGGCTTAATCGAAAATGTTTACACCCTGAAAATTTTAAATAAGTCACAACACACTCAGCATTTTGATATCTCTGTTAATGGCCTAGACGGCTATAAATATATCGGCGATAAAAGCGTGACGGTAATGGGCGGCGAGGTATACAACTTGCCTATTAGTATCGCTATAGATCCATACAAATTGGAAAAACCAGTGACCGCATTCACCTTTACAATACAGTCACAAGAAGACAAAGAAGCGGTTATGGAACAAACCTCTAAGTTCTTGTATCGCTAGTGAGTACCTTTAACTTCAGCGAACTCACACCCGACCTGATTCTAGATGCTATCGAATCGGTTGGTGTTATGGTTGAGTCGGGTTTGCTTGCGTTAAACAGCTATGAAAATCGTGTTTACCAGTTTATTGGTCAAGATAATAAACGCTATGTGGCCAAATTTTATCGCCCACAACGCTGGAGCGAAGACCAGCTAAATGAAGAGCATAGTTTTTCATTGGAGTTGGCGGAACATGAGGTGCCTGTCGTCGCCCCTATGGTGATTAACGGAGAGAGCTTACACCTATATAAAGGCTATCATTTTGCTATTTTCCCATCCGTGGGTGGTCGACAATTTGAAGTAGATAATTTGGAGCAGCTAGAATGGATGGGCCGTTTTATCGGGCGTATACATCAAGTTGCTAAGACGCGTTTATTTATCCATAGACCGACCATTAAAACTCAAGATTATTTAGTGAAGTCGGTTGCAGAGCTACACAGCAGTCAATTGATCCCATCGAGTCTACATGAACCTTTTTTTACAATATTAGAGCAAGTTGTGGCACTGACCACTAAACGCTACCACACTTCAGATATTATGCGTTTACATGGTGACTGCCATCCTGGCAATATCCTTTGGCGTGACGGGCCTACGTTTGTGGATTTAGATGATTGTCGCAACGGCCCAGCGGTCCAAGATTTGTGGATGATGTTATCAGGCGATAACCAATCTCAGTCGTTACAAATGAGCACGATAGTAGAAGCCTACGAAGAATTTAGCGATTTCAATCCTTCACAGTTGAGCCTAATTGAACCGCTAAGAGCAATGCGTATGGTGCATTACATGGCATGGCTAAGTCGACGTTGGCAGGATCCTGCGTTTCCACAAGCTTTTGCCTGGTTTGCTGAGCCAAGATACTGGGAGCAGCAAATATTAGCGCTTAAAGAACAATTATCAGCATTACAAGAAGCAGAATTGCGTATTTAAGCCTAATTTTCCTAATCAACGTTGTTCATAATCGGTTAATAAGACACAGCGTATGCTACTTTTTCTTATAACTGGTTACAAAGTGCAGTCGGCATTTTATTTTAGCTATGCTAATCTGCCGCGAGATATTTTACTAAAGAGATGAATTACCTATGAAAAAAATCATACTTGCTTTGTTTATTGCGGTTTTAGTTCCGCTTCAAGCCTGTGCCCAAGAACAATGGAAAGAAGGTGAGCATTACACCATTATCAATGATACCGCCACGGATAAACCCGTTATCAATGAGTTCTTTTCCTATTGGTGCCCCCATTGTTTTCAATTTGAACCCATTGTAAAAGAGATTAAAAGCAAAATTTCTGATGATGTGAAGTTTGAAAAAGTACACGTTAACTTCATGGGATTCACTAGCCCTGAAATTCAGGATGATGCCAGCCGTGCCCTTATGGTTGCACGAGCATTGAAAAAAGAAGATGCCTTGAGTACTGCAATATTCCGCTATATTCACGTACAAAAATCATCAGTTACTAGTATCAAAGATCTTAAAAACATCTTTATGGTAAATGGTGTTGATGAAGCAGATTTCGACAAGTTAGTTGGCAGCTTTGGCGTAAATAGTATGCTTAAAAAGAATAATAAAATGGTAGAGAAGTATCGTCAGTATTTACGTGGCGTACCTAACTTTATCGTTAATGGTAAATTCCAAGCTAAATTTACTCGTGACATGAACACTAAAGATATGGTTGACCTTATCGTTTGGTTGTCAAAACAAAAGTAACCTGACGCTTAGTCCACATATATATAGCCCTACATGTTTTTGCGTCATGTAGGGCTTTTTTGTGTCTGTAAATAAAACGACCAAATTCAGATAAAGAAGGTAAATAAACCTCTCCAGGCCTTATATCACAAAGCCTTCTTACATTTATTAATTTACTAATAAGCTGTGACAAGTAGATCCTTTGTGCCAATATAATATCATCGGTTATCGCCTTTCATGCGAACCACTACAGCGGAAATAATTTAATAGATAACAAACCTTAATAATGACTACGAACAGCACGCCCTTACCATAGCTTTGGTGTTTTTTTGGCTTTTAATCAAGGAGTAAGTATATTTTACCTGAAGAGTTGCTATTAAAAGCTCTGCCCCAGCGGTTTTCTCAAGCTATTGTATTTATGCTCCTATGGCTAGGAGTATGGGCCTTAGCCCAACTCATGGAATACACTGCCCACGCCAGTGTGTGGTTTCCTGCATCAGGTTTAACGTACGCGGCGTTGCTCGTAATCGGTACATCCGCGGTATTACCTTTGCTGTTAAGTGCGGTGTTTGTCACCATAATCACGTGTTTTCAATACAGTCTTCCATTGGATTTATCTCAGATGATTCAGGCTGGCTTGTTATTTGGCTGCGCGCATATTATTCCTTACTGGCTAAGCGCCCAGCTATTTCTATGGGTAGTCCGATTAGACCGATTAAGCACACCTGGCTTAATCATTGTGTATATTATTAATACGGGTATAGCTGCACTAGCTACTACTTCATTGGTCATATATAGCTTAATCATTAGCAATATGATGCAGCCAGATGAGTTCAATCAAACGTGGTTAGCTTTTTGGATAGGCGACTATGCAGGTGTATTAATATTGTCTCCTTTATTTGCTGCACTAATCACTCGAAAGTCTGTATACAGCCAATTTGATTTGACCAAATACCTTAGCCCAAATCAAACGCGCGCCAGTGAGCTTTATCCCTCTAAGCTCATGCTTGTAACGCTACTCGTTGTATTTACCATGGTGTTAAATAAATACACCCAACAACAAGAAAGTGCCTTTGTTATTTTTCTACTAGTACTGCCTCATATGTGGATTGCCTGCACTGAGAGTGCCCTATTCAATATGCTAAGTCTCACCTACAGTTGTATGTTAATCGCGCTGTTTAGTAACATATTAGCGCTCAACGAGTTTGTACTCATCTATCAATTTGCGATTATTATAGTGACTGCAAATGCGCTATTTGGGATAGCCGTTCCAGCGTTAATGGCAGATAACGCAAAACTGCAGGAAATCATTACAATAGACGCACTGACTCAGGCTGCATCCCGTCAACACTTTATGCAACAAGCCGAGCGCGCCGTTAACCGCAGCCTACGGGATAATAACCCGCTAGCTCTTATTATGTTTGACATGGATAATTTTAAGAAAATCAACGACACCTATGGTCACAGTGCAGGTGACCTAGCACTGCAAAATGTGTGTCGGCTCGCTAAACTATCTTTACGACCAACAGATTTATTAGGACGCTTCGGAGGAGACGAATTTGTCGCGTTGCTACCTGAATCAAGAGTAGAAGATGCTCACCGTATCGCTGAACGAATATTATTAAACCTAAATTTAGCTGAAGTTGCGCCAGGCCAACCTCTTCAATGTAGTTTCGGTATCGCTGAGCTTAAATCCGGACAGAATTTCACCGAACTATTTAATTTGGCAGATACCGCGCTCTATAAAGCAAAAGAACAAGGCCGCAATACTATTGTGTATGCAGAGCAAAAGCGTCTGGCTTAAACTTGCCAATTAATCGGTGTGCGCCCGCTTTCTAGCAAAATTTTATTGGTTTGCACAAAATGAGCGCATTCAAAAAAACCGCGATAAGCAGACAGTGGTGACGGATGCACCGCATTTAAAACATGATGCTTTTGTAGATCAATTAAGGCTGCTTTTCGTTGGGCATGGCTGCCCCACAATAAAAATATCACGCCATCGCTGTAGTCACTAATGGTTTCAATGACCTTATCAGTGAACGTTTCCCAACCAATTTTGGCATGGGAGTGGGCCTTGCCCTGCTCTACTGTTAGTACCGTATTAAGTAAAAATACCCCTTGGTCTGCCCACCCTTGTAAGCATCCGTGCTGTGGTACCACAAAATCTGCAAAATCGTGAGATAAGGCCTTATAAATGTTTCGCAATGACGGAGGTATTTTCACTCCGATAGGCACTGAAAAACTCAAGCCATGAGACTGATGAGGTCCGTGGTAGGGATCTTGACCGAGAATAACCACCTTTATTTGGTCAAACTCGGTACAGCTAAATGCGTTAAATACCTGACTGTCAGGGGGATAAATAATTTTAGCTTGTGAGCGCTGCTCCTCGATAAACGCCATCATCTCGGTAAAGTAAGCCTTATGCTTTTCTTCACCGAGCAGAGCATGCCAAGTAAGCTTAGAGTCCATTAAGCGAAGACCTTTTTTGACTATAACGCACAACGTTCACACACCACTTGTATTACCCTAAAAGGCTAAATAAATGCTTCTTAAGTGTGTCGTAGTCGCTTGGTAAATCAACCGCAAAGCTCTCTTTAGTAGAACAATCGACGAGTGGTTGAGGCAAGCTGATGGGCTGTCCCAAAACGTTCTCCACGGTTTCACGGAATTTAGCAGGATGGGCTGTACCCAAGAAAATTCCCGTTTGGCCTTCTTCCATATAGCGCGCTAACGCTTTATATGCAATCGCTGCGTGAGGCTCACTAATGTAGCCTAAATGCGCTAAGTGACGCATTGCTACTTGAGTGTAATCTTCATCAACCATATCACCAGATAATACTTCAGGCGGTAAATACCCCAATTCAATAATAGCTTCGATACGCGGCCAGTTGTTCGGTTGGCTAACGTCCATGGCATTTGAGATAGTGGCTACCGTTGCTTTGGGATCCCAAGTACCGGTTTTCAAGTAACGCGGTACCGTATCATTTAGATTAGTGGCTGCAACAAAGTGCTTAACAGGCAAACCCATGGTTTTAGCAATCATACCAGCGGTTAAGTTACCGAAGTTACCGCTCGGCACAGAGATAACTAAGTCTTCTCGTTGCGCTTTATTTAGCTGAGATACAGCTTCAAAGTAATAACAAACTTGAGCAACCAAACGGCTAATATTAATCGAGTTTGCTGAGTTTAGATGCAAACCTTCACGCACATCTGCATCATCAAAGGCACTCTTAACCATCTGCTGACACGCATCAAAGTCGTCATCAATAGACACGGTGTGTATATTGTCACCTAACGTAGTAAACAGTTTTTCTTGAAGGGGACTAATTTTCCCTTTAGGGAACAAGATAACCACATCGATATTATCTAACCCGTGGAATGCATGGGCAACAGCTGCACCTGTATCACCAGAAGTGGCAGTTAAAATTGTGATTTTTTCACCTGCCGCTAACTCTGTTAAACACTGTGCCATAAAGCGGCCGCCGAAATCTTTAAACGCTAATGTAGGACCGTGAAATAACTCTAAGCAGTAAACATTATCTGTCACTTTTACTAGCGGTGCTTCAAATGCAAATGCACGTTCAACAATACCCTGTAACCGATCGCGAGGAATTTCATCGCCTATTAACTGACTGAGTATTTCAACTGACCGTTCAACGAATGGCATCTCGAGAATGGCATCGATGTCATCAAATGTTGGCAAAGTTGTAGGGAAATACAACCCTTGGTTTTTACCTAAGCCTTTTTTTACCGCTTCAGCAAAACTAACTTTGTCAGAGGGGTCTTTTAAATTAACAAGTTCCACGTTTCTTACCTTTTGTGCTTATTCAACTAAGCGTAATTTAATATTGTGCTAAGCGTTGGCGTTTGTAACCACCGCTCCTTGTTCGTCAAGCTGACATACATGGCTAAAGCCAGTGTCATTTTGAATGTAATTTTCTGCTAGCCAGGTACTGATCGCCTGCGCTTGCGTTAAGTCATCGCATACTGCGAAAACCGTAGGACCCGAGCCAGAAATACCAAAGGCCAGTGCACCATTTTGCATAGCAAATTGACGAGACTCATCAAAATACGGCAATAACGATTTGCGATAAGGTTCAGCGATTACATCGGTCATCATGCTCACCGCTAGTTTTTCATCTTGGCGATATAAGGCATCAACAAATACCGCTAACTGACGACCAAATTTTAAGGTATTGGCCATAGGCACTTGTTTAGGCAAGATATCTCGCGCTGCAGCAGTGGATACGCTAATACCTGAATAACACGCAACCCAATACCAGTGCTTGAAAGTCGGTAATTGCAGCGCTAGCGTATCGCCTTGCTCAGCCATTAACGTCAAGCCGCCTAAGTAACAGGGTGCTACATTATCATAATGTACGCTGCCGCTGATCTGACCTTCTAATTCCCCCATAATCAACAGTAACTGATGTTGATTAAAGGGTACTTCGCCTAATACCCGACCATAAAATTCATTTAAGCCGTGCAACGCCGCCACCACAGATGCGGCGCTTGACCCTAAGCCGCTGCCGATAGGCAGGTGCTTGTGTAAGGTCATCTTTACCGCAGGCAAATTTACGCCTTTATCACTTAACACGCTCACGAAGTGACGATAACAGCACGTGACGATATTAGTGTCGTGGTCTGCCGGCAATTTATGCGCAAATGCGCCTTTGACTTCAAGACTAAATTCGCTGGCTAATTCAAGATCAACTTCATCCCCTAACACAGTGCCGTCAATCGGTTTTAAAGCTGCGCCGAGTATGTCAAAGCCCAAGCTAACATTGCCGGTTGATGCAGGAGCAAAAGCACGCAGTACTTTTCCTTTCATATCGTCTAATTCACTCATCACACGTCTTGTTTCCATGGCATTGTTCGTAATACATCAGCAAACACACCGGCGGCAGTTACCGCCGCACCGGCACCGTATCCACGTATTACATAAGGGATAGGTTGATAGTAGTTACTGTGAATTGCCAAAGCATTTTCACCTTCTTTAATTACATATAAAGGATGATCTGCCCCTACAGCTTGGATAGATACCACACACTTACCTTTGCTGATAGAGCCAACATAACGCAGAACTTTACCCTCTTCTTTAGCCGCGTTGACTTTTTCGGCGTACAACGCATCTAGTTCAGGTAGTTTATTCATAAACTCATCTACGCTGCCGCTAGAATCGAAATGTGGCGGTAACACGGGTTCAATCTGAATATCGTCTAACTCAAGCTTTAAATCCGCTTCACGGGCCATAATCAATAATTTGCGAGCAACGTCGGTACCGCTTAAATCATCTCTGGGGTCTGGTTCAGTAAATCCGTTCTTTTTAGCGATTTCAGTTGCTTGGGATAAGGTTAAACCCTCGTCTAACTTACCAAATACAAACGATAACGAACCAGATAAAATCCCTTCAAAACGCTGAAGTTCATCCCCTGCGTAAATGAGTTTTTGTAGGTTATCAATAACAGGTAAACCAGCGCCAACGGTCGTTTCATACAAGAACTGGCGATTCGTCGATTGGGCTGTTTCACGCAACTGTTGGTAATAAGCATAAGAAGCCGTATTAGCCTTTTTATTTGGTGTGACCACATGGAAACCACCATTCATTAGCTCTACATACAACTTGGCGATAACTGAACTGCTAGTACAATCAATCACGACAGGGTTAACCAAGCTATTACGCATTACAAAATCTTGTAACTTATCAACCGACAATGACGATTCACTAGCGTTAAGCTGTGCTGCCCAATCGTCGTCTAAATCAACACCACCAGCCTGTAATAATAGTTTACGGCTATTGGCGATACCGTAGATTTTTAAACTTATGCCACGTTCAAGCAATACCGCTTGTTGACGGGATATTTGGCCAAGCAATTCTTTGCCTACGGTGCCACAACCAACCAAGAATACATCTATGGCATGTAAATTTGAGAAGAAATTCTGATGAACCACTTTTACTGCTTTCTTCGCTTTGCTGCTTTCAATCACTGTTGAAATTGAACGCTCCGATGAACCCTGAGCGATCGCAACGTTATTAACACGCGCTTGTGCTAAAGAACTAAAAAACTTAGCCGCTAATCCCTGTGAGTGGCGCATACCATCTCCCACTAAGGTCACTATCGCTAAGTCATGACGCACTTCAATTGGGTCAAGTAAATTGTTGGCTAACTCAAGCGCAAAAGAGTCTTCTAATAAGTCTTGAGCACGAACCGCATCTTTACTATGAATACAGAAGCTAATGCTGTACTCAGAAGATGACTGCGTGATTAAGCTAATAGAGATATTCGCATTCGACATGACTTCGAATACGCGACTAGCCATACCGACCATGCCTTTCATGCCTGGACCTGCCACATTAAACATGGTCATATCATCCAGATGTGAAATGCCTTTTACACTCGTCCACTTAGTGCTCGCTTCATTACTGATAAGCGTACCTGGTGCAGCAGGATTAAGAGTATTACGAATAAGACAAGGGATATGATGCTGAGCAATCGGACCAATCGTTTTCGGATGCAATACTTTTGCGCCGAAGTAAGATAACTCCATAGCTTCTTGATAAGTCAACTTGTCGAGTAGCACTGCACCATCAACTTGGTTCGGATCCGCGTTATAAACCCCGTCTACGTCGGTCCAAATTTCACAACACTCGGCACCAATACAGGCCGCTAATATAGCTGCTGAATAGTCAGAACCGTTGCGGCCTAACGTGACTTTTTCACCTTCCGCATTGACCGCTACAAAGCCAGGCATAATAAGTACTACGTCGCCCGAGCTATCGACTTCACTGAAGCGCGCTTTACTGACGGCAACATCAGCAATACTATCGAGGTAATCTCCTTCCGCTAAAATTAATTCAGCAGGGTCAATAATTTGATTTTTAGTACCAAGAGTCGTCAATATTTGGCTAAATATATTAACGCTCATGTATTCGCCGATGCTTAAAATTTTTGCAACTACAGACTCAGGAGCACAACGTAATAATGCAAAGCCTTCAAGATGCTGGTTCAATTCATTCAATACTTTTTGAATGTAAGGGGCAAGCTTGCTGTCATCAAATTCAGGAAGGGTATCGTTTAAATCATCTAAAATACCGAAGAGCACCATGTTCAGCTTAGCGAACAATTCGCCGTAATCCTTACCGCTGCTGGCTTCTTCGCATAACAAAGATAATGCATTGGTTACACCTTTAGGGGCTGATAACACAACGGCAGAGCCGCTGGTTGCATGGGTATCTAAACAAATGTCTTTTACCCGTAAGTAACGCTCTGCATCGGCTAATGACGAACCGCCAAACTTCAACACCTTCATGTATTTTGCTCCTAGTGTGGTTATTCACACTCCGTTTTTGACGCGACGGAATAACCAGTAATTAACTTTTTTGCTGCGCTAATAACAAAAAAGCCCGCTTTAATTTGCGGGCTTTATGTCTGTTCGATATGCACAAGCCAGCGATCACCTCAAAGAGGTGATAATCATAATCATGCCGGTGGTGCTTGTTATTATATTTGAATCTACGTTCATGGGCTCAATTTGCCGTATAGACGTCTATATGTCAACCATCTAGACGTCTTGTTGTGAGATTTATTATGCATTTTCATTCTACTTGGAAATTATTTTACCGTTTATCGTCTAAACAACGCACAAAAGCATTATTTGTGAAAATAAGATAACGTAAATAAACGGCTAAAATATGACCTAGTTATGGATGCGTTCGCTTGACCAGTAAGGGTAAACGAATCTGCTACTCGCTGCGGCGCGGATTATTACGAGCCTTAAAATTGCTTTAAAATTCGAGCGTCGTAATCGTTAGGGTCTAACGTTAAATTATATTGTGCCGCAAGCACATCAAGCTTGGCTTGTTCAATCGCTAAGTCATCCATAATAATGGTGTTGTCGTCCAGCTGCCATAATAACCGTGAGCCAGCATAACTATATTGCAGTGCGAGTAACGCATTAGCGTTACCTTGTTCAGCGGCCGCTTTAAGTTTACGCATTTTGCGGTTTATTTTATTCAGTGCTTGCTTTAACTCCCAAACATATACGACTTCGGTCATAAAATCGTGAGTTCGGTATTTATTGAGTAACCACCCTAACGTTAGACTTGTTACTACCACGCCGAGCAAATTCCAGTGAAAATGGCTACCACTGTCATCGGGGAATAAGGCAATCAACCCTTGTGAAATAGTTAAACTCCCTACTGCCAAGCCTGCTATACATCCCACTATTACCAAGTTTAAATGGCGTCGATAACGGGCTTTATTAATTTCAATGAGCTGCATAATAACCAAAAATAGATTTACGGATTTGTGTACTCGAAGTGTAACGAAACTTAGCGTATACCGGTAATATAATGCTTAACCGCTTGAATCACTTCCCCTTAGAACAGCTAAGCATTTTATTTGCTAGAAGTTTCGGCTACGCGCTGAGCTAACAGCGCGGCTTGAATACCCAAACCTTCACACACAGAATTAAACGCGTCTCCTTGCATCACGGGTAAGTGGGGCAACATCACTTCCTCTAGCTCTTTTTTTACGATGGGCGACAAACTCATTCCCCCCGTAATAAATAACATTTCAGGTGGTTCAATGCTGTTTCGTAAACACTCGGTCACCAACGCTTTTACCTTACTCATCCACGATTGCATCGAACTACTAAGTTCTTCGATAGTGATATCTACATCGTAGTCCGGCTCGATATAATGCAGAGGCAAGGTGATGGTGTCTTTCGAGGAAAGCATTTCTTTTGCCAAACGCGCGGAGTTAACCAATCTGGCTGATAATTTCTCTTCTTGAACGGTTAACAGTCGTGCCAATAACTTAGGCTCTTTTACATCAGACTTGGTTTGAACAATATCTAACCAGTACTCGTCTGAGAAAAATTGATTAAGTTTTGGAATATCGTCAACCGCACACATGTCAGAAAAGAATGTTGGAGGCACTGGCAACCCATTACGCATCAACATACCGCGCCCCATAGTGGGAGCAATGCTTTTAATAATAAGGTTTTTGTCACATTCCATACCACCTAAACGCGCTCCCGTGACCGACAGTACATCTTGCTGACGATCATGGTTGGCTTGCTTTTCCGGTGATAATTTAATGCAACAGATATCTGTGGTACCGCCACCAATGTCGGCTACCAGCACATTGGTATGTTTATCCAGGGTTCGTTCAATTTTATAAGCCGCAGCTATAGGCTCTTCTAGAAATTCAACATGGGCAAATCCGGCCAGAGTTGCCGCTTGGGTCATAATATCAATAGCTTGATTATTACCTTCTTGCCCCCTAGTACCATGAAATTTCACCGGGCGGCCTATGACAGCAGTATCCACCGGCATATTGAGTTGTTGCTCGGCACTTAAACGAAAGAATTCCAATTGCTTGGCGATAAGCCCCACAAATGCTTGTTGTTGACCCGCTACTAAACTGGCTCCCAAGAAGTTCTTAGGCGAATATATAAGCCGGCCTTTATCAGGGGTAGTTAAATAACGTTTAAAGCCCTCTTCACCAAACGCAAATTGCCCCGTTTCCACCAGCTGCTTTAACGGCAAATCTTGGACTGTCATATCTTTTAACAAAAGCTCAATCGCGCGACGTTGCAAATCAGGAAGATTATGGAACTCGGCGCGTAAATCGTCTATTTGATTACTATAACGTTGCTGCTCTCTGGCGTCTTGGGCTTCGTAATAGCCTTCTTTAGCTTTATCTATCTGCTCTGAAATCGCCCGTTTTATTTGTGCAACTTTGGCTTCAATCATCGAGACTGGAGGCGTAGGCAACTCATGTTCATAATAGATAAAAACGGACGAGCGGATCTTATTCGCCCCATCAACATTAGGATCGAGTTTGATAAAATGGTGCTGCTGACCATCAAAGTAGGAAACCTCAGAGTTTGACGTCCCGTAATCTATGCCTATTGCTGCCATATCCGCCGTTCATTGACCTAAAATAAAGCCGCGAAGTGTAATGTAAAAATATGCTCACTTCATTAATTGTTTTACCTGAAGTACTTTAATCCTTTATCCATATGGATAACTCTCTTAATCGGCAAATAAAGTACAACCGCTATTTTCCTGCGACCTAACGGTCGTAATTGGGCTTTATCTCCCACTTCAGGTTAAACAAGAAGCAGCGTTAATTGACGGAATGAGCCCCATCTTACGGCATAGCTTATAAGCACCTAATACATCTGGTGATGGCAACTTATAGGCTTTTTTGATATTGATAGTAAATTGATGGTTAGCGCATAAGTGGGTTTTAAGTGAACAACACACACGCTTCAGTGTTGAATAAAGTGGCGTATTTGATTCTGCATGGCTTTGACAAAAGCTATCGTTGGCATTCACGCATTACTCGAGATGCACAACGACGCTTTGAGCAAGCTCAGTGGCAAGAGACACAAAAAGCGGTGAAAGAGCGAATCGCCATATACGAGCGTACATTGTCGGATGCTGTAGGGGAAATTTATCAACAGGTTTTTCCTCATCAAGAAAACAACCAATTTTGGCTAGCATTAAAAAGTCGCTTTCAAAAACTTCTTAGTGACCATCCTCAATACGAACTGGCTGAGACTTTCTACAACTCAGTTATTGGGCGCATTTTCAAGCATCAGAAAATTAACGATAGCATGATGTTTATTCTGCCTACCCGCTGTTATTTGGCTGGGCTGCAGCGCCATTTGGTAGTACACAGTTTTGATACCTCTGGCACTGTGAGTCAGATGCTAGTTGATATTTTTTCGCAATATAAATTTGAAATTAATTTTCAAGATATGCAGCGAGATCTTGACCATTTAGAGGATGCCTTGCGCAGCCGCTTAAATACTGGCCAGTTAGCGAGCGTACATACAGTCGAAATGCTCAAATCAGTATTTTATCGCAGTAAATCCGCATACTTAATTGGGCGTATTTGTATGCCAGATGAAACGCTGCCCTTTGTTATTCCTCTTTCTATTGACGAATCCGGTAGCGACCAAGACTCACACAAAATAGTGGTTGAGGCCCTATTAACAGACCGCCAAGACTTAAGTGTTATCTTCAGCTTTGCCCGCTCGTATTTTATGGCTGATACTCAGCATCCAGCGGAGGTAGTGGCTTTTTTACATGAACTATTACCGCATAAGAAAAAATTCGAGTTATACATTGCATTAGGACTCTACAAGCACGGAAAAACCGTATTTTACCGTAACTTTTTACAACATTTGGATAATTCAGAAGATCAATTCACTATTGCCCCAGGTATACGTGGACTCGTCATGGCGGTATTCCATCTGCCCTCTTATGGCGTGGTGTTTAAAATTATCAAAGATGAATTTCCTGAAAGTAAGAAAATCACTCGTCAACATGTAAAAGACTGTTATCGGTTGGTTAAAATGACTGATCGCGTGGGGCGAATGGCCGACACCCATGAGTACGTTAGTTTTCGTCTGCCCCGACACCGGGTAGAACAAGCACTTATTGATGAATTGCTCGAAACGTGTGCCAATAGTATCGAGTTAACTGAGAGTGAAGTGATCATTAAGCACTTATATATTGAGCGTAAAATGACACCGTTGAATATCTACCTAGAACAGCAAACCGACCCCAAACTTATTACCAGTGCGCTAAATGATTTAGGCTTATGCATTAAGCAAATAGCTGCGGCGCATATTTTTGCTGGCGACATGCTGCATAAAAACTTCGGTATTACTCGGGGAGGACGAGTGATATTTTATGATTACGACGAAATCTGTTATTTGAAGGATCGAGAGTTTAGAAGTTTGCCCAAATCTGATGATCCTTACGCTATAGATACATTATCGGTTGGACCAACTGACGTATTCCCAGAGCAGTTTGAGCATTTCATTGTCGGCAAAAAACGCTTAAAGCAAGAACTCAAAGCGCTGCATGGAGAAATAATGACCGCCGAATATTGGAGAGATATGCAGGCACAATCTCTAAAGGGCGATGTACCTGAATTTATCCCTTATGATCAAAGCAAACGCTTTGTGAACTAGCTAAGGTTGCTTGGCTGTTCCATCGACAGCATGGGTAATATTGCCGTCAGTTGTCTTGGTCACGGTATACTGCTCTGAGTTGAGCACTCTGACTTCACGCTGAGGGAATGGAATCGAAATATTATGTTCGCGTAAGGTTTCGAATATCATCAGCATTAAATCGCCGCCCACGCGGTTTTTACCATCGTCGATACCTTCCATCCAGAATTCTACAAATACATTGACGCCGGAATCACCAAAGCTATCAATTTCACAATCTGGACGCTCCTCAATGGGATAATCTTCGCCACTTAGAATTTGTGGATGGGTGCCAACGACCTCTTTGATAATCTCAACCATAGCGCGAATATCCGTTTGATAAGCAACGGAAAAATCGACTCGATAACGTTGTTTTATGTTTTTATGTGACCAATTAACAAAGGTGCTTGAAATGAATTTTTCATTGGGCACCATAATGTCTTTACCATCGTAAGTTTCAAGGGTGGTGTAACGCATTTTAAAATGTCGTACAAAGCCTTTTTGTCCCTCTTCCATTTCGATGTAATCGCCTATCGTAACCGAGCGATCAAGTAAGATAATAATCCCTGAAATAAAGTTCGACGCAATCGACTGTAAGCCAAACCCTAAGCCAACTCCCACAGCTCCGCCAAACACAGCCAGCGCTGTTAGGTTTATCCCCATTACATTTAGTAATAACAACGCGATAACGCAGACTAAGGCCACTTCAAAAAGCTTCGCAAAGACCTCTCGCGTCCTGATGTCTAAGGATTCTTGTTTACGAATTATATCTTGGCCTACGTTATTGGAAGCACGTCCAATCCAAAATAGTAACGTACCAAAGATCAATACTCTGGCCAGCCCGTAAGCAGAGATTTCGATATTCCCTAGACTCACACTCACACCTTGTAAAATCTCGATAATGCCTCGTAGCCAACCCACCATATGCAGGAACAACAATGGCAACATCATCCATTTCAACAAACCAGCAAGTATGGGGTGTGAAACACAGGCATTAATCACTGAATTAACAAACAGTAGTACCGCAATCGTCAGGGCTAAATCTAAGATCCAATTAGCACCAATAACACTCAAGCTAAATTCAGTGACTACTTTAAGTAATACAATAGCGATTAACGGAAATATCATCTTATCAATACGGTAGGTAATCCGCCGTATAGGGTGATCTTTTACGTCCGGTTGGTTATCAACGAATTTGGATGCTCGTCGTAACTTAGTACCTAACCAAAAAGCCAATAAATAAATACAACCTATTAAGCCGAGCTGTATATATGTATCGGTCATAAAAATATGTTGATGCACTACATCAGCATACTGTTGTAGCGTCTGCATAAGGGGTTGACTGGTATTTTCAAGCACGACATCGTTGCTTTTAAGTGCGGTCTCAGATGTTTCCATAATGGTGCTAGTTGTCGAGCCAGTCAGGTTACTGCTATTTGTTGTATCCACGTTTATTCTCTAAGCGGTTAAGGAATGGCTAACCAAAGAAGGTTCAAAGAAGCAATATAGCCAATTGCCCATAAAATGCTACGCACCAGGTGTACATTCGACCAGTACGCAAATAAATAGCCGATTCGCGCGACAATGAACAACATCGCGCTATATTCAGCTAGATGCCCAGCAGATTGCGTTATAATTACCGCCAACGCACCCGGCACAAATAAGATCAGGGCTTCAAAACAGTTCGCATGGGCTGCAACAGCTCTCGCCCCGAATCCTGTTAAGTGTTTTTGCTGCGCTCGAGGATGGCGATTGTCGTAACCGCCCTGCTCTTTATTCATAGCGATGGTAAGCGGTATTTTTGCCAAAATAGGCATCAGGGTGGCAATCAGTAAACATACTAATATTGTCGTCATTGTATTTTGCCCCAAACACGATATAGATAGTCCGACTTTAGCATGACTTTTGAAATATTCCTTAAACTTGCGACTCACATCAACCAGCAGAGTCTAAATAAAATATATCGTTTTAGTGGTTATATCTAACGCTCAATATCTTTTAACGTTCACTTTAATACATTGATTTTTATAAAATAAATTATACTCTACATTAACCCTCGAATATCTTTACGTATTTCAAAGGAATTTATGGATAACGTATGGTTAGTCATTATTTTTGCCCTGCTCGCTGGTTTGGCGATGCCAATGGGTGCGCTTATCGCTCGCATTGAACATTTTCAGTCGGACTGGTTCGAAGCCGAAATTCGTCACCTTGTTATCGCCTTTGGGGGCGGTGCATTATTATCTGCTGTAGCGCTGGTATTAGTACCCGAGGGAATGGCTAATCTGTCCCTTAGCGTCGGACTTCTATTTTTTATTGGCGGTAGCCTGAGTTTTATGGCTATTGATATTTTACTGGTTAGAATAAATACTCCAGCAAGCCAGTTAGCCGCTATGCTAGCGGATTTTATTCCTGAATCAGTGGCACTGGGGGCAGCATTTGCCACTGGCAAAAGTAATGCTTATTTGATCGCAATATTAATCGCTCTGCAGAATTTACCCGAAGGATTTAACGCGTTTCGTGAAATGCGCTCAGGAAAAAAATTCAGCGCTAATCGTCTGTTAATAGTTTTTTGCTTGTTAGCGCTGTTTGGCCCTGTGGCTGGATTAGGGGGTTATTTTTGGTTAGCCAGGTATCCGCAATATGTTTCGGCGATTATGCTATTTGCTTCAGGGGGAATTTTATATTCTATTTTTCAAGATATCGCCCCACAAGCGAAACTAGCTAAGCATTGGTTTCCACCAATGGGCGGTGTTTTTGGCTTTGCTCTGGGTTTAATTGGTTTTATGTTGACCAAACATTAGTCGCGCAGAATTACCGAAAAGGAGTAGAAAATCATTCAAGCTTCAAGTATAGAAAAACGTATCGATATGGATTTACTCCGTCGCTCACTGGCGGGGATAGCTGTTTATAGCTTCATTTTACCGGTAATTTTTTGGCCGCTACATTTCCATACCATGCAGCCAGAACTAGCCTACTTGCTTGCCGGTAGCATGCTTTTTATTAGTTTGCTGCGGGTTGTACACTACGTTTACTCACCCACTATTTATGCGTATTCCAGCCGATTGTGGTTCACAATATTTTCAACCCTTTCCCTCAGCCAGGCAGCCATCTTAGGCTCCGTGTTTATGTTGGCGATATTTGATATACGCTTCCAGCCCCTGATACATGTCTCAATGCTTGCCCTTGCAGGAATAGCCAGCAGTGCACTCTTCGCTTTAAGTCCCAGAATAAAACTAGGACTTATCAACTTAGCAATACTTATGCTGCCGGCTATGTTGACAGGTTTTTTCACGGAAGGTTATATACCGTTTGCAACCATGATGCTGGTTTATACTTTCTATATTTCAGGCATGGGCATAAGGGCAAATAGAGAGTATATGCGTGCTTTTGAAATCGAAATAGAGTTAGAAGCACAGCGTAAAACACTTGAAACGCTGAGCCAGACGGACGCCTTAACTGGTATCTATAATCGAGGCTATTTCAATCAATACTTTGAAGACCAATGGCAGTATGCAATACGTCACAAGGTCGAAGTGGCCCTTCTGCTTATCGATGTGGATCACTTTAAAACGGTGAATGATACTTACGGTCACTTAGCTGGGGATGCTTGCTTAGTTAACCTCGCTCATGCCATAAGTATCTCAGTTAATCGTGCTACAGATATTACGGCGCGATACGGTGGCGAGGAGTTCGCGGTGCTTATTTCTGGTTGTAACGCTGCCCAAAGCCAATTCATGGCTAGCCATATTATGCAATCCGTGGCTCAGCATAAGTTCGTCCACAATGATGTTGAAATACCTGTAACCGTTAGCATCGGCATTGCAACGGTTGTGCCTGAGCCGAAGCAAAAATCCAATGATTTAATTGAACAAGCCGATAAAGCCTTATATCAGGCGAAAACAGAGGGGCGAAACCGAGCGATTCTATTCAGTTCAAAACAATAAGGTTACACTGCTGTTTTTGCACGGGCATTTTTAAAACGTGACAGTCGATCCTCAAGGGCGCCATATTACACAACATTTCACCCTTCCTTCCCCCGAACAGCCAATAACGCCGGCTTGGCCGAATGCAGAGCATTACCAGTTATGGGTTAAACGAGACGATATGATTCACCCCATTGTGTCAGGTAATAAGTTGCGCAAATTGCGCTACTCCATTAAACACTTATTGGACAATAACATTCGTCACGTTATTAGCTTCGGTGGTGGATACTCTAATCATCTTCATGCATTAGCATACGTCTGTAAACAATTAGGTATAAAGCTCACAGCGATAGTACGGGGTCACTATCAATCAACGCCAACACCTATGTTACGTGACTTAGCAGCTTGGCAAGTAAATATTGAATATGTCGATCGTAAAATATACCAGCAGCGGGACCAAGCTGATTATTTAGCATCCTTATTACATCGCTTTCCTAAGGCATTGGTTATTCCAGAAGGAGGCTCGTCACAGCTTGCGTTAGACGGCGTAGCTGACATCATTAGCGAATTAACGCAAACCTACGATTATATTCTGACTCCTGTAGGCAGCGGCGGTACCCTAGCAGGCTTGGTGCACGGCACCGCTATGCAACCCACTGCCAAGCAGGCCCATATTCTTGGAATAGGCGTCTTGAAAGGTCAAGACTATTTAGAAGAACTCGTCAACAATCTACTCGAGACTCACCACCATTCAGTAAAATTGCTGCCCACGTGGAATATAAACCACAATTTTCATTTTAATGGTTACGCTAAATCTACCCCAGAGCTTGAGGCTTTCTGTCAAAGCGTTAATCGTGAATTAGCTATTCCTATCGAACCGGTTTATAGCGGCAAGCTATTCTGGGCCGCAAAAGAATTAATGGCTCAAGGTGCGTTACCCAAGGGTAGCAAAATGTTGCTGATACATACGGGGGGGTTACAAGGCGCTCGCCAATAAGCACGGTGGGAAGCACATACTAAACTAATCCTTTTTTTACTTGGATTTGTATTACGAGTAGAGATTACATTTTCCGATGGTGATGGTATATTCCCGCCCATTATCTTTTCACTTATCCCATTTGGCTAATATGTTGTTTAACACCCGATATGCGTTGTTATTAAGTTTGGCTATTCTTTTAAGTGGTTGTGCATCGGCTCCACCAGCCGCCTCGCCTACGAATGATGTGTTTACATCAGATTCTGATATTGCATCTATTATATCTGCAGATGACGTTATTCAATCCCTGCAAGCCCCCGCTGATAATGACGCAGTGCAAAAAAGTATTGATGAGCAAATTGATAAACAGGCGACTCCATCAACACTTAGCTTGCGAACCGCGCGCTTTGCCCATGCATCTGCCGCAGATAATAAATTACTTTATGTATTTTCTGGATACGGTAAACAAGGCTATTTAACCGATATAGAGATTATCGATCCGTTAACTGCCCAAGTCACCGTGCTAGCGAATAAAGTGTTACCCAGAAGCTATTTTTCAGCAGTATTTGATCAACAACATTCTATTTACCTTGTTGGCGGCATTAGCCATGAAACTGACGATGTGCGAGTTGAGCCACGCATTGAGGTGTTTAATACCATAACGCACGAAGTCACTGTTTTAGGTGATATACCTGAACCATTGAGAAACAATAAAGCAGTATATATTGACGGCTATATTTATTTGGTTGGCGGAGCATCTTATGAAGCCAGCAATGGGTATCAGCTAACACCCAGTGCTTCACTTTGGCGTTATGATATAACACGCCATATCTGGCAAAAACTAGCCAATATGCCTAACGCCAAATCAACGGCTGTCGTGGCAACTGATCAGGATATTTATGCTATTGGTGGTGAACAAAATCTGGATAATTTAGCGAGTGTCGAACGTTACGATATTGCGAATAATCAATGGCATAGGATGCCTAATTTGCCCCATGCAGTTAGTGCTCACAGCACAGTTTTAGCGAACAACACCGTATGGGTGTTCGCCGATGAAGACCAATCGCAAAGTGCATACACACTAACGCTGCCATCAGATACATGGCATATAGCTAACATCAATTATAAACCTGCGCTTTATACCAGTGCCAATTCAATAGGCAATACCTTGTACGTGATCGGAGGCAATGCGGGTAAAGGCAAATCGTTCATGAGTCAAATTCAGGTGTTTCATCAATGAATTGGCCAGAGTGGCTAGCGGGATTTGCGGGCGCATCAGCTGTAGAATGGGTCGCCACTACCGCAGGTTTTTTATGCGTATTTTTGTTAATCAGACGCAGCCGTTGGAGTTTTTTCTTTGGGCTGATTCAGGTCAGTATTTACAGTTGGATTTTCTTCGATGTGAAACTTTATTCCGATATGGGGCTGCATATTATCTATATCGGTTTTCAAGTATACGGCTGGTATATGTGGACCAAAAACCAGAACCAGCAAGGTCGAATATCTCCCGTATCAGGTAGTGTGTTGGAATATGCTGGCTACGGGGTACTAATCATTGCAAGTGCCAGCCTACTAGGTAGTCTGATGTCGAGTCAAACTGATGCCAGTTTCCCCTACGCGGATGCCTTTACAACGTGCGCAAGTTTAGTTGCACAGTGGTTACTCACTCACCGTAAGCTCTACAACTGGAGCCTTTGGATAATTGTCGATGTAGTGGCAATCGGCATTTACTGGCAAAAAGGGTTGTATCCTACATCTGCATTATACTTCAGCTTTCTACTTATGGCATTAGTTGGCCAGTACTCTTGGATAAAGGAATTCCGCCGCCATAACAATACTCAGGCATTATCAGACCCAGATAATGCGCGTAGTTAACGTAGAAAGCACTGTAACCCAAGCCATGATTCGAAATGACCAGCAGAGTAACAGCATGATTCAAAAAGTAGTGTTCTTAGGAGCGCCGTCCACCGGAAAATCAACCTTAAGCGAAGCTCTCGCTGACCGCTTGAATACACTATCGGTGGCAGAATATGGTCGAGAATACTGGATTGAACACCAAGTAGACCGTCGCCTCTCACCAGAGCAATTATTACATATCGCCCAAGTTCAAAACCAATGGGAAGACGAAGCAGAACAAAAAGCCCATCGCTACTTATTTTGTGATACGAACGCCTTTACAACATGGCATTTTGCTTGTCACTATCACACCACCCCCTTACCCGAATTGACGGAACTAGCTCATGCTAGCTGGCAACGTTATGACCTTGTGGTCCTTTGCGACAATGATATTCCCTATGACGATACTTGGGAACGCTCTGGCGATGCTAATCGCAGTGAGTTTCAACAGTTTCTTAAACAATATTTGGTCACCCATGGCATCCATTTCATTACGGTCGGTGGCACGGTTAAGTCTCGTGTCACGCAAGTAATGAGCGCACTCAACTCCCTCACATCAAGACTGAACAAAACGGCTTCACCGGTCTGTTAAAATATTGTAAACGATTGAATTCCTTCACTTATTTGGTGCTTCTTGCACTAAATTAAACCGTCCGAAGCAAAGCTTTAAAGTCCAAACACTTGACTGAAAAAACCTAACCAATTGAAATATATAGACTTTAAAAGTTGGCCTACCTGTTGCATATGGTTAGTTGTGTTAGGTGTCCAGATCATCTAATACGGGAACAAAAATAATAACTATAATTAAAAATAGCAGTATTGAGCGATATAAAGCTCTTCAAACGAAAGCGTCTTATTCTTGTCCGGGTAAGGCGCTTTTTTGATCCCCCCTTTGATATTAAAAATATCAAAAAATGTGCTAGGGCGTATCAGTGGCTATGCCCAAAATGGGCTAGCGGACGCCTATCAGCTTGCGTTGTCTCTCCCCCCTCATCATGAAGGCGCTTATTCTCCCAGATTCGCTCATGGATCATATAAGCAACTGTATTCACTGCCGGCTCTACTAAAGCAATTAACCCACCCACAATAAAGCTACCCGTTAATAGGTAAGCAACGCTGAACGCCACGGTAAAATGCGTGATAGCAAATGTAATAGTTTTCATAAATATTCCGACATAAGAAGTTGATAGGCAGATAATATGCTGTGCTTATTAATCGAGCCAATGAAACAAATCAATCACGTCAATCTACAAATAAGATTGATTCTCATTTAATCTTCGACTGGCAGATTAAGTTTCTAAATATATCGCCCCCAGTTAAGTTTTTTCACGGCCATTTGTTTACATCCCATCATTAGGTGATAGCATTCGCGTTTTAATGAATCTTGTTAATTATAAGGGTTTCCCTATGTCTCGTGTTCTGATTATTGGCGCTGGCGGCGTGGCTGCTGTCACTATCAAAAAATGTGCTCGTTTACCTGAGCTGTTTGACGAAATTTATCTTGCTAGTCGCACCGTCTCTAAATGCGAGGCCTTGCAACAAGAAGTTGGTGTCGACCGTGTTAAAGGCGTATTTGCGGTTGATGCAGATCATGCTAGTGAAGTGGTTAAGGTCATTAACCAAGTAAAACCTGACCTAGTCATAAACTTGGCTTTGCCCTACCAAGACTTAGCCATCATGGACGCCTGTTTAGAAACAGGTGTGCATTATATGGACACCGCCAATTACGAACCAAAAGATGTGGCGAAATTTGAATACTCGTGGCAGTGGGCGTATCAAGAGAAATTCGAAAAAGCCGGTCTTATGGCATTACTTGGTAGTGGGTTCGATCCAGGTGTAACCAATGTATATACGGCTTATGCCGCCAAACATTATTTTGATGAAATTCATTATTTGGATATCGTTGATTGTAACGGTGGTGACCATGGTCAAGCCTTCGCTACTAACTTCAACCCTGAAATCAATATTCGTGAAATCACCCAGCGTGGACGTTTCTTCGAAAATGGCGAATGGAAAGAAACCGATCCATTAAGCGTTCGTGAAGATTTAGACTATCAAAACATTGGTGTGCGAGCGTCTTACCTGATGTTCCACGAAGAACTCGAGTCAATCGTTAAGCACTTCCCTACCTTGAAACGTGCGCGCTTTTGGATGACATTTGGTGATGCATACTTGACGCATCTTAAAGTACTTGAGGGCATTGGCATGACCAGTATCGAGCCAATCGATTTCCAAGGTCAGCAAATTATACCGTTAGAGTTCTTAAAAGCCGTACTGCCTAATCCAGGTTCATTAGCTGACGGCTATACGGGCATGACCTGTATCGGTACGTACATCACAGGCTTAAAAGATGGTAAAGAGAAAACTATTTTTATCTACAACAACTGTGAACATGCTGCTTGTTTTGCTGAAGTTGGTGCACAGGCCGTTTCTTATACTACTGGCGTACCCGCAATGATCGGTGCGTCATTGATGCTAAGCGGTAAGTGGAAGAAACCAGGTGTATGGAACATGGAGCAGTTTGACCCGGACCCATTTATGGATATGCTAAATCAACATGGGTTGCCTTGGCATGTCATCGAATGCGATGCGAGCCCATTTAGCAAGTAAGCACATCATAGGGGCCAATTACTTGGCCCTTTATTTATCCAGCGGAGTACCCCGTGACTGATCCAATGTTAAATCCCGCAATCCCCTCCCCTTGCTATGTCTGTGAAGAAGCCAAACTGGAAAAAAACTTGCAACTTATGCAACGAGTGCAGCAAGAAAGTGGCGTTGAAATTATTTTAGCGCTAAAAGCTTTTTCCATGTGGTCCACATTCGACCTAGTTAAAAAATATTTGCAAGGCTCTACAGCCAGTGCAGTTTGGGAAGCTCGTTTAGGTAAAGAAGAAATTGGTAAGCAAGTACATGCGTTTTCACCTGCCTATAAACCGGAAGATATCGATCAATTAGTGGAACTAGTAGACCATATATCCTTTAATAGTCTCGGCCAATGGCAGCGTTACAAACAACAAATTTTACGCTCCAATGTTTCCCCTGGGATACGCTTAAACGCAGAACACCGTGAAGCAGACACTGAGTTGTACGATCCGAGCGCACCAGGCTCACGATTTGGCATATTGGCAAAAGATTTAGTGGGGGCTGATCTAAGTGAAATAGAAGGTTTTCATATTCATAATTTATGTGAATGTGACTCTTATGCTACTGAACGAACCATACTTGCCGTAGAGAAAAAATTTGGTCAATATTTTTCACAAATTAAATGGATAAACTTTGGTGGTGGCCACTTGATGACAAAAGAAGGCTACGATCTCGAGCATCTTATCGCCACTTTGAAAGCCTTCAAAGCCCGTTATCCGCATTTGAACGTCATACTTGAACCTGGTTCTGCCGTTGCTTGGCAAACCGGTACCTTAGTGTGTGAAGTGATCGATATTGTTGAGAATCGAGATAAAATCGCGATTGTTGATATGTCCGCGACGGCTCATATGCCAGATGTCCTTGAAATGCCCTATCGCCCAGAAGTGCGAGGAGCAGGCAAAGCAGGCGAACTCGCCCATACCTATCGTTTTGGAGGCAACTCTTGTTTAACCGGCGACGCCATTGATTTGTATAGCTTCGATCATGAACTACAAATTGGCGAGCGCATCATCTTCGAAGATATGATCCATTACACCATGGTTAAAACCACGTTCTTCAATGGGGTACAACATCCTTCAATCGGCATTTTACGTAAAAATGGACAATTTGAATTGATACGGAAGTTCGAATACGAAGACTTTAAAAACAAATTATCCTAGTGCTGTCGCTAATAAAAAAGGCGTAACTGCCATCTGCAGTTACGCCTTTTTTACACAACAGTATGTCTTTATGCTAGGTAAGCAGCAAGACGTTTAATGACTGGCTTTATCACCCCATATTTCTTCTAAACGCTGATCACGTCCGCAGTTCCATCGATATAACTTGTAGCGAACAGGGCTTTTTTTATAAAAGTCTTGATGCGCAATCTCACTACCTTTAATAGGATAAAAACGCGTCCCCGCTAAAATGGGGGTCACAACAGTTTGCTTAGGGAATTGAGCTTGCACTGCTTCTTTTGTTTGCTCGGCAATTTCCCGCTCTTGTTCATTAGCAACAAAAATGGCGCTTAAATAACTCTGGCCTTTGTCACAAAATTGTCCTCGAGCGTCAAAGGGATCAACATTAACCCAATAATGATCCAGAATTTGTTGGTAGGTCACTACGTTAGGATCATAGGTTATTTTTACTGCTTCATAATGTCCGCGATGATCACCGTTATAAGTCGGATTTCGCGTCTTGCCACCAGTAAAGCCAGATACCACATCACTTACACCGTCTAATTTCTCGAAATCAGATTCCATACACCAGAAACAGCCACCCGCTAAAATGGTTTCATCGGCAGATACACGGGAAGAGAAAAACAACACACTGAGTAACAGTGCTGATAAAACAGTTTTCATAAATATCCTTTCAAGCTACAACAATACGCCCACAAAAATGTGACGTTCGATGATAGAAGAACCGATAAACGCTATTCTACTTTCATCAATGTGCGCCGCCGACATCTTCATTTTCTGCCTTGCGGATAAAAAACATTAAGGGCAACGCACAAGCATACATAGCACCTATCCATAGAAATAGATCATTAAAAGCCAATACTTGCGCCTGCTGCATGACTCTGTCAGCAATTTGCTTAATAGCAGCTGCTGCGGGATCGCTTGCTACTCCGGCGACGGCTAGTTGAGCTTTGGTCAGTTCTTCAATTACCACAGCTCGGTTTGTATCAATTGCGGGTATCAGTTGCGCCCAGTGATAATCCACGCGAATATCGCGAATGGTATCCATAAGGGCTAAACCCACGGCGCCGCCTAAATTGCGCAGCACGTTGAACAAGCCAGCAGCGTTGCTGATTTCACTGTTTGGTAGTGTACCCATAGCAATGCGTGAAGCCGTAAGTAGGCACATCAATAACCCCACCCCACGCACCATTTGCGGCCACATAAATTGCTGAAAGTCGGCTTGGTCCGTAAGATTTGCGTTCATCATTGAGCCCGCACCTACCATGATCAAACCAACTGCCAACATGTAGCGCGCATCAACCTTGTCAGACAAGCGGCCGATAATCGGTGCGCTAAAGAACATAGAGGCGCCTGTCACGAACATTAACTGGCCTATTTGCAAACTGTTGAAGCCGCGTACCGTGCCCAAGAATAATGGCATAAGGTAAACCATACCGTACAACGCAATACCGATAATAAAGCCTAACGAAGCGCCTAAAGCAAAATTACGGTCAGTAAACACCTTCAAATCAACGATAGGTAAGGCCACCCGAAACGCCCGCCAGAAAAAACCAAGAGCGCCTAACGCACAAACCGTACTCAGTAATAAAATAAGTGTACTGTCGAACCACTCATCTCCGGGCCCTTCTTCAAGAATGTATTCCAAAGGTCCTAGAAACAGCGCTAGATACAGCAAACCAATAAAATCGATTTTCTTAAATAACGAGAAATCTGGTTTATCGATGCGCAAATAAAACCACGCCCCAGCACTGGCCAATATACCGGGCACCACATTCATTAAAAACAACCAATGCCAGCTCGAATGTTGGGTAATGTAACCCCCTAGCGTTGGCCCTATTGAAGGTGCCGTAGTTGCAATCATACCGATCACGGCTTGTACCGCCCCCATCACTCTAAGCGGAAATAATTTAAAACTGATAGCGTAGGCAATGGGGATCATTGCCCCGCCAACAAAGCCTTGAATAGCACGCAACACAATGAGTTGGTCGATCGTTTGGGCTAAGGCACAACCCACACTTGCGATGGTAAAAGCGATACATGAGATAACGAAGGTTAAGTGCGTTGACAACCAACGCGTCAGCATCCCTGAAAGTGGGATCATAATGATTTCGGCAATAAGATAGGCTGTTTGCACCCAAGAGATTTCATCTTGAGTTGCCGACACGCCAGCTTGAATTTCGTTTAGGGAACTGGCCACAATTTGAATATCAAGAATGGCCATAAACATACCAAGCATAACGGCCACAAAACCGATTTTTTGCCTAAACGAAGGCATTTCAGTTGCTTTTTCATCACTCATATCAAGCGCCTTGCTCTTTTACACCAAATTGCCGCTAAGTAGCCCATCACAATGCGATCAGCTCAATATTTAGCTATTAAATAGTTGCTCGCTAATATTACCTATACGGTTTAATGGATATCGCGTTGTGAGGTTAAGCCCTGTTCATTTGCTAAATAGGCGCTTTGTTGATTAAACCCTTGAGTGTCCACGTGAGGTACCACAGATAAGCCGGGCCGTAAAATATGCATATGTTCAATTGGGCCTAGAACATCTATACGCACCGGCACGCGCTGGACTATTTTATTAAAGTTGCCAGTGGCGTTGTCTTTGGGCAACAAGCTAAATTCAGAGCCCGTAGCGGGGGAAATTGACGCCACCACACCGGTAAATTCCACATCGTCTTGGGCGTCTACGGTGAGCTTAACGGGCTGACCGATAGTCATGTGGCCAATCTGCGTTTCCTTAAAATTTGCGACAACGTAAACTTCAGGTAAAGGCACTAAATACAAAAGGGTCATAGTTGGCTGTACTAAACCACCGCTACGCGCACCTAAGTTACCCACAATGCCATCACTGGGGGCAAGGATCTCAGTTTTTGCCAACTGGCTTTGCGCATAAGCAATTTGCGATTCGGCAGAGGTAATATTGGCCTCCGCGCTTTGTTGTTGAGCATCGAGTACGGCAAACATTTGCTGGGCTGCAGCATGGGCAGCTTGGGCTTGGGCTAGCTTCGCTTTTGCTACGGCTACATCAGCTTCAGTGTTTTGCAATTGTTGTTTAGAATCAAATGACTGTTTATCTAAGATTTGAAAACGTTCTAAATTGAGCTGTCCGCGCTTCACTTCCGCTGTTGCTGCATCAATATTAGCTTTCGCTTCATCCATTTTTTTGTATTGCAGGTTAATTTGCTGCTGGGCATTCACTAATGCGGCTAGGGCGACGCCACGTTCGGCATTAGCTTGGGCTAATTTGGCTTGATAATCGCTCGCATTAATACGTACTAAAAGCTGACCTTTTCGTACATGTTGATTCTCTTGAACCGCTAAGGTTTCAATACGTCCTGAGATTTCCGCTCGAACCGAAATACTATCTGATTTTATATAGGCATTATCAGTTTCTTCGATAAAACGCCCATGTTCATACCATTCGATACCTTTATTGACCCCAAAGCCTATGAATGCCAACAAGACAATTAGAAAAAACACTTTTTTTAACGACATTTGCTTGCCCAAATTTGAATGCTTAACCCATTAAGTGTAATGTATATTACACTACACTTTGAAACGATCAATCATAACAAAGCTAAAATAGTGAATATTTGTTATTGTGCCTTCGTCTTGTTAAAACAGTTTAATTATGTCCTCAAATACAAAAACAACACCAATCGACACGCCACAATATGCTCCTAGAGAGCGAGGCCTTATTAGGCGCGATAAAATCATTCAGGCCGCTACAAAAGTTTTTGTGGGATCAGGATACGAAGCAGCGAGCTTACAAGAAATTGTGGCTCTGGCGGGTGGATCACTTGCCACACTTTATCGACTTTTTGGTAATAAAGAAGGTTTGTTTTACGCGGTAATAGAGCGTAAAAGCGATCAATTATTAAGTGAAATAGATTACAACGACTTACAAAGTAAACCCCCCCGCGTCGCGTTGATAGAAATAGGAATGCGTTTTTTTAGCATGGTTATTTCGCCAGAGGTAGGGGCAATTCACCGTTTGATAATAGGTGAAGCTGTGCGGACCCCTCGGCTTCGAGAAATATTCCTAACCCTCGCTACGGAGCGTGCCATACGCAATCTAGCTGAATATTTGCAAGCCCAAGTTGACAAACAACACCTAGATATCAAAAGCTGCTTTATTGCTGCCAGTCATTTTATGGGCGCGCTCAAAGGCAATTATCATATTCGCTGCATGCTTGGCGAAGTCGTCAATCTAAGTATTGAAGAACAAGAGGAGTTTGTAACCGCTGCCGTTGATATGTTCCTCAATGGTTATGCTCGTCCTTAACAACGTCAAGCCGGCTATTATCAATTTGATGCCCTATAATCGGGTTTCTAGCCCAGTAATAATTGCATTCCTATATGTAATAACCTCACGAACACCTCTCACCTTGCGGTAAATTTATCACGCAGCCAATCTCCAATCCTTCTACTGGGCGGGGCTATCCGCATATAAAAAAAAGCGGCAAAGCATTTGCATCTTATCTAGAACATTTATGTTGTTGGCTTTTGGTCTATCAACCCTAATTTAGGAGAAGCATATGAGTATAGTGAAATCAGGTAGTGCCACTTACAAACCATTAGGCAAAGCGGGTAAAGGTAGTATTTCAACTGAAACAGGTGCATTAACGAATCAGCCTTATGGCTTCAATACCCGTTTTGAAAATGGTAAGGGAACGAACCCTGAAGAACTAATCGGTGCAGCCCATGCGAGTTGTTTTACAATGGCGCTTTCCTTTGCACTGGCAGATGCAGGCTATGAGAACGGTGAATTGAGTACTACGGCTAAAATTAGTTTGGATAAAATCGATGATGGCTTCCAAATCAGTCAATCAGCTTTAAGTTTGACCGCCAAAGTAGCCGGAATTGCTGATGATGAATTTGCCAAAATTGCACAACAGGCCAAAGACAACTGTCCCGTATCTAAGTTGCTTGATACACACATCACCTTGGACGTCACTTTAGAAAACAGCTAGGTATTCAGCAAAAAAAATCCGGCATTTCAGTTGTAAATGCCGATTTATTAGCTATTGAAGTTACTTTGTCATTGATGATAATAATTGTAAGTCTTCGGTTAGACTCATTTTAGGTCGCTCTATCACGCGCCCTAGTTCTTTGTCGCCCTTTAATAGCACAAAGGTGGGTGTGTACTTAAGTGCATATTTTTTAGCCAGTCCCTGAGGGTCATTTTTCTTAGTGTCAACGGCAACCAAGGTTAACTTAGGAACATCTAATCCACTAAGATCAAATATTTTTAAGAGTCTAGGCACCTCTCGTTGACTATCATGGCACCAAGTACCAAACAACACTACTAGGCTATCGTCTTGTAACGAAGCAACAGCAGCGAGCTCTTTCTCACTCGGTTCATAAGATTCATATTCATCTTGGAAAACAGGATATTGAGCTAGCAATTGCTCTGCGCTTACTTCACCTAAGAAATCAGATTCACGAGCAGTTGAATGACTACATGCAGACAAAACTAAACTTATTAATCCCAACAAACCAAACATTTTTATCTTATTCAATACCTTAGCCTCCTATTTAATATGAATGTCTATTCAATAATGTACAGTTAAAAAATGCAAGCGCGGATATTGAAGAACAATAATATATAGGCAATTAAAATACCCATTCATTATTTATGCTTTATCGATCAATCAAAGACAATTAAAATCAGTTACTTGGCCCTTTTTTTTAGGCTAGACTTACGGTGCGCAGGCAGAAGGTCACATAACCAAAGGATACGAAACATGACAACATCAAGCGATAATGCATTTACCAAATCGGTAGCTGCATTAGTGGCTAGAATAAACGATGTTACGCAAACAAAGGAATCTCTGTTTGAGCAAGCGGAAATTTATTTTCAAAGTGCGCAAAGTCAGCAACGAGTTATCCTGCAGCTAACAAAAGTGGTAGAAGAGAAGTGTAAAGACATTGAAACAGCCAAAAATGAAATTCAGAGAAATCATTTACGGGAGCTTCATAACGACGCAATAAAGGATTTAAAGGTTGAAACAGCGAAACAGGATCGCCTACGATATGTTCGTTTGAAATGCTTAAATGAAGTCTGTATTGACATTGTAAAGTTATGCGAAGGTAAGAGCTGGCAAGAAACCCAACAGAAAAGCGCAAAAGTTCTCACCACCTTATTGCTTATATGCCCTACTCAGGGGAAAAATGTTGCGCAATCCCACCAACGTTGCAAACCCTTGTATAAAGCAGTGCTTAGCTTACGTTTACTCGATCAAATGTTGGCGAGTAAATACGTAGAAAACGAATATATTGTTAGTCGGTACCACCTGTCATCACGTTTTTCCACGCCCCCAGCTTCATTCGGGCCGCTTAATTTGTTCCAAAAAGATGTGGCCGTTCCTTTGATTAGTGCAGCACTATTGCAAGATATTGGTATGCAACATCCTGAAATTCAGCGCCTCCTTAAGGGGGCCGATGGCGCACTAGATCCCTATCGAGTGCTGGATAAAGAAGTCCGTGTACCCCTTTTGATTATGAATCACGAACAGACGATTGAATATGTCTCTGAGGGCTTAGGTACTGGGCACTTTGACGAAGAAAATGATGATTCAGACGACTATAAGCTGCGCAAAGATCGTTTTGATAAAAGTGAAAATAACCGTGCTCGCCTACTACGTAGCATGTTAGATGGTGCCATTAAGCCCAGAGAAGCTCTTGGCAGTACGATTAAAGCAGCTCAAATTTATACGTCTATCGTGTTATCCACCAAGCCCAATTTCAACTTCGAAGATTTACCTAAAGCCACGAAAGTGGTTATTCATTCGGCACAAAGAGGCGCATTAACGTTAAATAGCGCCGAGAGTTTGCAAAAAATAATGGGCCATTTCCCGCCAGGCTTCGGAGTAGTATTCTGTCTTGCGAATGATGCTGACGTCACTCCTAACGAATTTTCCTATGCACTGGTCAATAGCCTGAATCCAACTCACGTAAATGAACCTAATTGCCACGTAGTTAGTGCATTGGGTGCGAGCTATCCCATTGGTAATCAGTGCACTATTAGTGCCCAACAAAATTTGTACTTTGAACAAGTCCACAATCGATTTTCAACTTTAGCGCCAGCCACATTGGATGCAATAGCCCAGAAAATCGCTACCGAACTCGATCAACCTAAAAATAGAGAAGCGATTCCGCGTACTTGGTCTCCTCATAGTTACTTTCATTTTAAAAAGCAGCAAAATTTATGGATAAATTCCAAGGGTTAAAATAGCACCAGCCTTTGATATAGCTAAAAAAAATATTTTATAGTCCACAGATCTAACCTTAGCGGTTGTTTGTTCTGTATCTGACCCCATTTCCGCAATTGATTTTTCGCTGTCCAAAGTTAATTCAACCATTAGCTAATTAAGTGAGATTTTCTTGTTAGTTAATCGGTCTGTGCTTTATTGACGTACAACACTGACCCAGACAATTAGTCATGACTGAACTTATCGATCCAAAGACTGCATGCATGCCTTCAACTCAAAGGATCATGCGCTCATATCAGCCATACTGCACATAAACCATACTAAATTAAGCGTGTGTTGCTCACGCCAAACGAGGATTTAATTTAATGCGCTTACTCAAGCCCTATTTACTGACAATGATACTGTTAACACTAGTTTCCGCCTGCTCCAAGCAACCAGAGCAAAAGGCGTCTGCACCTCAATCGTTGCCAGTTGAAGTGGCGGCTCCGATTTCCGCTGTTATTACCCAGTGGGACGAATACACAGGTCGTTTTGACGCCACACAACAAGTGGACATCCGTGCCCGCGTGAGTGGTTACTTAGATAAAGTTAACTTCAAAGATGGTCAGACCGTTAAAAAAGGCGATGTATTATTTATTATCGATCAACGCCCCTTTAAAATCGCCTTACAGGGTGCGGCATCTCGTTTTGCATTAGCGAAAAAGGAATTGGATCGCGGTAATGATTTACGTAAGAAGAACTCGCTTTCTCAAGAAGAAGTCGATCGTCGCCAAAACGAATACGATATGGCGCAAGCTAATTTAGACAATGCTAAACTTGATTTAGAATTTACCGAAGTAAAGTCGCCTATCGATGGCGTGGTATCACGAGACTTAATCAACGAAGGTAATCTAATTAATGGCACAGCAACCAGTGCCACCTTATTGACTAATGTGGTATCAATTGACCCCATTCATTTCTATTTCGATGCCGGTGAACGTGACTTACTGCGTTACATTCGGTTAAGTCAGTCAAATAAGCGCGAAAGTTCTCGAAATGCAGCAAATCCAGTAAAAATCCGCTTACAAGACGAAAAAGACTATAGCCATATCGGCGTCATGGACTTTGTCGATAATCAAATTGATCAAAACACCGGCACCATAGTTGGTCGAGCTATTTTAGATAATCCTGGCGGATTTATTGTGCCTGGTTTATTTGGTCGTATTCGTTTGCTATCAGAACAAAATGTTGAAAAAATTCTGATCCCAGACGCCATCATCGGTACAGATCAATCACGTAAATTTGTCTTCGTCGTGAATGACGAGGGTAAAATCGATCGCAAGTTCGTTACCTTAGGTAAGCTTCACACCAAAGACCTACGTGTAATCGAATCTGGCTTAAGTAAAGACGATCGCATGATCTTGAATAACTTGATGCGAGCTCGTCCGGGTACGCCAGTAGAAGCCAAAGAAGTTGACCTTTCTAGCCAATACACGCTGTAAGGGGAGACAACATGAATATATCTCATTTCTTTATCGATCGACCGAAGTTCGCTTCGGTATTAGCTATTATCGTTCTAATCATAGGCAGCTTGGCTTATTTTAGTTTACCCATTGAGCAGTATCCGCAAATTGCGCCCCCCACGATACAAGTGGCTGCATCTTATCCTGGTGCGAGTGCAGAAGTCGCCGCTAAAACCGTTGCCACCCCGTTAGAACAGCAGATTAACGGCGTGGAAAACATGTTATACATGTCATCCCAATCAACTGCCGACGGCCGCGTTACGATTACCGTAACGTTTAAGCTTGGTACTGACTTGGATAATGCACAAGTACAGGTTCAAAACCGTGTGGCGATTGCTGAGCCAAGATTACCTGAAACGGTTCGTCGCTTAGGCATAACGACCAAGAAGAACTCTCCGGACTTAATGCTAGTCGTTAATATGTACTCACCAAACGGTACCTATGACCAGACTTATATTGCCAACTACGCTTCATTGCAAATACGTGATCAACTATCTCGTATTGACGGTGTAGGCGATATCTTACTGTTTGGAGCCAGTCAGTATTCCATGCGTGTTTGGCTTGACCCAGATGTCATTGCGTCGTTAGACCTAACCGCAGCTGAAGTTATAACCGCATTACGAGGGCAAAATATTCAGGTGGCCAGTGGGACCTTGAACCAAGCACCTGTAGACGCGGGTCAAACAGCGTTTGAGCTAAATGTGCAAACTCGCGGTCAATTGATTGAGCCGGAAGAGTTTGAGAATGTCATCATCAAAAACCAAGATGGCAAGATTGTAAGATTACGCGATGTAGGCCGTGTTGAACTGGGTGCAGAAAGTTACACAACACGTGGTTACTTAGGTGATAAAAAAGCAGTGGCCATGCCTGTATTTCAACGCCCAGGCTCTAATGCAATTGAAACAGCTGACGCCATTAAAGCGGCCATGGTAGAGGTTGGAAAAAACTTTCCACCCGACTTAACCTATAAAATAGCCTATAACCCTACCAACTTTATCAGTGAATCTATTACGGCGGTTGAGCACACTATTTACGAAGCTATCGCCCTGGTGGTGTTAGTTATTATGGTATTTTTACAGAACTGGCGGGCAGCGCTAATTCCCATTATCGCCATTCCTATTTCATTAATTGGCTCGTTTGCTATTTTAAGTGCATTAGGTTTCTCGCTAAATAACCTGACCTTGTTCGGTTTAGTTTTGGCCATCGGTATTGTGGTAGATGATGCCATCGTTGTAGTAGAAAATATGGAACGCCTTATGGCACAAGGCATGCGACCGCTCAAAGCTGCTCGTCAAACTATGACTGAAGTCGGCGGTGCGGTGTTAGCAATCGGGCTGGTATTAGTTGCTGTATTTTTACCTACTGCTTTTGTTGATGGTATCTCAGGCCAATTTTATAGCCAATTTGGTATCACCATCGCCGTTGCGACCATTATCTCAGTGTCAGTTTCATTAATACTGAGCCCAGCGATTGCAGCGGTATTATTTAAGCCCCATAAAGATGAGTCAGAAAAAAGCGGCTTATTTCACCATCTTTCTGGGAAATTCAACCGAGGAATGGACAGAACATCAGACAAGTACGCTAAATTGGTAAATAAGCTTGTCCGTCGTGGTGGATTGATGTCTCTGATATATATCGTTTTAATGGGCTTTACGGTTTACATGTTTAGCATCGTTCCAAAGGGCTTTATACCAGCCCAAGATCAAGGATACTTGATCGTCGGTGTACAATTACCCTCTGGCGCATCATTGTCACGTACCGATGCCGTCGTTCAAGACGCTGTTGAAAAACTGCTCAGTATTGACGGAGTTGAAAACGCTGTTGCATTTGCCGGTTTCTCAGGTGCTACCTTCACAAATGCCACCAATGCCGCAGCGATATTCACCATTATGAAATCCTTCGATGAGCGTGCTGAGCTTGGTATTACCTTCAATGATGTATTGAGTCAAGCTCGGGCGAAGATGGGGGCTATAGGTGATGCCAATGTTGTCGTTATTCCCCCCCCCCCGTTCGAGGAATTGGTAACGGTGGTGGTTTTAAAATGATGCTAGAAGACAGAAGCGGTCGTGGATTACCGGCTCTAGAGCAAGCTATGTGGCAGCTCGCAGGTGCAGCGAATAAAGAACCTGCAACCACAGCTGTGTTTAGCTTCTTCGAAACCAGCACTCCGCAATTATATGCCGACATTGACAGAGAGCGTGTAGAGCGCTTGGGTGTTTCAGTGTCTGACGTGTTCAGCGCTTTGGAGATTTACTTAGGCAGCGCATTCGTCAATGACTTCAGTTATCTAGGAAGAACATTTCGGGTGACAGCCCAAGCCGACGCGCCCTATCGTATGGAGCCTGATGATATTGGTCGTATACGAGTGCGTAATTCATCGGGTGAAATGGTGCCATTAAGTTCAGTGGCTACATTCGAGTACCGCTCAGGTCCGTCGCGCGTGCCTAGATACAATTTGTATCCAGCGGCCGATTTAATTGGCAGCACAGCGCCGGGCTATAGCTCTGGAGAAGCCATCGCGACCATGGAGCGCTTAGCAGCCGAAATCTTGCCTGATGGTATCACTTACGAATGGACAGAGCTTGCATACCAAGAACAGCAATCAGGCAACACAGGGTTATTAGCGTTTGGTTTTGCCGTTGTGTTTGTATTCTTATTGCTCGTAGCTTTGTACGAAAGTTGGACCTTACCTTTGTCGGTTATTCTGATTGTGCCAATGTGTTTGCTAAGTGCCATCACTGGGGTGCACCTCATGGGCTTAGATAACAACATTTTGACCCAAGTAGGTTTAATTGTACTGGTAGGCTTAGCCAGTAAAAACGCTATTCTTATTGTAGAATTCGCTCGTCATCGTGAGCACGAAGGAGCAGGTTTATATGAAGCAGCAAGCGATGCCGCCAAACTGCGTTTGCGCCCTATTCTGATGACCTCATTTGCCTTTATTCTTGGGGTGTTGCCTCTTGCTGCTGCAACAGGTGCTGGGGCAGAAATGCGCCAAGCATTGGGCGTAGCGGTATTTAGTGGCATGCTGGGCGTAACCTTTTTCGGTTTAGTCTTTACGCCGGTGTTCTATGTACTAATGCGTAAACTCTCAATGTTAGTAAAACGTCAAAAACTCGATGACATGGGACGTGTACCGGTTGTTGAACGAGAATAATTAGCAACATAAGAAAAGGCCCTACAGGGCCTTTTTTTATGGGTTATTTTACCACCATACCGTTTGAATCGGCTTATGTTCAAGTTTGAATACTTGCCCAAAAACGGGCGTACTTAGAGAAACGTTATATTTTAGTGCCGCCTCACTGACTCTAACTAATGGCTCGTACCATGGGTGGAAGGCTAAATCAAAAGTACCATTATGAATTGGCACCATCGTATCGCCTGCTAAATCGATATGAGCTTGCACTGATTCTTCAGGTGTCATATGAATATCAGCCCAGTCTTTGTCGTAAGCACCTGTTTCAATGAAAGTTAAGTCAAATGGTCCATACTTATCACCGATGCTTTTAAAACCAGCAAAGTATCCAGAATCACCGCTAAAATAAAAACTACGCCCAGGCGTTTTAACAACCCATGATCCCCAGAGCGTTTTATTACCGTCACCAATACCGCGGCCTGAAAAATGTTGGCTTGGCGTAAATGCCACCAATGCGTGCTCAGTTTGTTGTTCTTGCCACCAATCAAACTGTTTTATTTTTTCTTCATTTACCCCCCATTTTTGCAAATCACCCTCTACTCCTAACGGGACTAAAAACGCTCGCGTTTTAGTGTTTAACGCCTTAATTGCAGCTTGATCCAAATGGTCATAATGATTGTGCGATATCAATACTTTATCAATAGGTGGTAAATCATCAATGCTGATAGGTGTCGGCTGAAAGCGCTTAGGTCCGATAAAAGAAAACGGAGAAGCTCGCATTGAAAAAACCGGGTCAATCAACCAATATTCGCCATGCATTTTAATCAATAATGTTGAATGCCCCAATTTAACGATATGAACATTGTCATCACTTAATGCATCTAGCTGCTGGCGCGTTACCTGAAGCATGGGGACTTGCTCAGTTGGTGTCGAATCTATTTTTTTCTCAGTAAAGTAGCGCTTAAAAATACCAAGGGTTTTCCCCAAGCTTGGTGCCTCGCTCTGCACACTGTTGTGAAACTTACCATTACTATGACGGATGCTACTTACCACGCTCTCGTTAGTGGTGGCGGTTAATTCATTGTTCAACAGATACGCTCCTATTATCCCACTCACACAAGTGAGCAATATTCCGAGACTGAATGTTTTCATTCATCACTCTAAAAAGTAAACTAATGAGTGTAACTTATCATAACTCCATAAAAAGTAAACTATTAGGTTTACTTTTTATGGGGTAACATATAGTAACTAATAAGGGATAAAGATGAAGTTATCAGATAAGAAACGTCTAAATATTTTAGATGCTGCCGAGCAATTATTTTTTGAATATGGGGTAGAACACGCCACTATGGATCAAATAGCAAAAGCAGCACAAGCCTCTAAACGCACGGTATATAATCACTTTTCAACGAAAGAAGAGCTATTTCAAGCAATACTTACTCGCATGTTTGCACAGCTTGATGACGCACAAGAGCTACAATTTAACGACAACCAACCTATTAAGAGCCAATTGCGTGAAATTGCGCAACAAGAAGTCGAGTTACTGACTTCCGAACGCTTCCTGCGTATTGCCAAGATAACGTTTATGCAAATGTTGCAACAACCCTCTTTAGCGAAAAGCATCGCCAATAATGAATTCGGTTGTATGCGGTATTTGGGCACATTTTTACAGCAAGCTAACGCTGCACAAAGGCTGCAAATAGAGGACATCGATTTTGCTGCAAAGCAATTTGTTTACGCCTTAAAAGGATTTATTTTTTATCCTATTCTCTATGGATTTGAAACACATTCATCTTTAAATATCACAGATATTATCGAAAGAAACCTCGCGACTTTTTTAGCGCAATATCAATCTAACTGAGCTTCACGGTGCTCGCTGGCAATGTAAGACGGAAAATTGATCCCTTACCCACCTCAGGTGCAGAATAAGCAAGGCTACCGCCCAAGATATCTGCACTTTTTTTGACCATATATAACCCCAGTCCAGTACCGAATGATGCCTCAGGATGAAAACGCTCAAACATCGTAAACAATTTGTCTCGATATATTTCATCCACGCCAAGGCCGTTATCACGTACTTCGAGTATAAAATCACCATCGATCTTATACGTTGAAATCCTAACAAATGAGTTAGGCTTGCGTGTATCCTGATACTTAATAGCATTAGATATAAGGTTATCAATAATCTGCATAAATTTTTGCGGCTTAGTATTAATTGAACCAATGTAATCAAATCGGGTTTCAATATCCAAGCGACTATAATTCTGCATATAACTCAACGCTTCTAGCGCTTTGTAAACAACGACCGGTACATCTACAGGCAGGTTATCTTCTTCTTGTAACTTAATTTTGCTCACGTCCAGCACGCTCTCTACAAGATCACTCAGTTTAGTGATCCCTGCTTGCGTAATCCGCACCGTTTTCAAAGCATTAGGCAAATCACCGTCTTCGATATACTTAGCCGCCATTTCCATCACATATTCCATTGAGCTCAACGGAGAGCAAAGGTCATGTGTCAACCGATACGAGAACTCCTCCATTTCTTGATTCGCCAAGGACAATTCATCCGATGCTTTCTTTTGCGCAGTAATATCTTGAATTTGAGAAATAAAATACAGTGGCTGTTGATCATCATCACGTACTAATGACACGGTAAGTTTTGCCCAAATAAGCTGACCATTTTTATGGAAATAACGTTTGTCTAGATTGTAAGTTTGAATTTCACCGCCAAGCAACTGTTTTAATAGTGTTAAATCATCCTCTAAATCGTCCGGATGCGTGATAGTTTGAAAATCGAGTTTAACTAGCTCACTGGCGGTGTAACCCACAATATCGCATATGGCCTGATTGACCTTCAACCAAGTTCCATCAGGCGCGATTAAAGCCATGCCTATTCCAGAATGCTCCATCGCTAAGCGAAACATGTTTTTGTTTTCCAAATTCACTTTAGGAAACGAAGAGGGGTTCCACCTCAATTTATCGATTACTTTTTTAACCATTAAAAACCTACAATATGTGACTTGGATGCAGTGGTTTCTTTAAGTAAAAATAAGCGTTTGTGGTGATATATGCTAGTGATTTACGTCTTTAAAGCACAAAAAATAGACTAAAGTCTAAGTTACAAGCTGCTAAACAATGCATAAAAACAACTAAAAACAGGACTGAGGGATAGAATCTGATATGAATAAGGTAAGAGAAAAATTATCACCGCCCGAAGTTCAGGCGATGATATTGTAAAAAGGTGGAGCTGGTCGATAAGCCGGGTTCTGTCGTGGGCAACCATTCATCTAGGCCAGCAATCACTCACTGGCTCAAGCAACACACCCGATCTCAACGTGGGCCACGCCATACGAGATCCTATTTGGTCTTGCTCCGGGTGGAGTTTACCTTGCCACACACTGTTACCAGTGGTGCGGTGCGCTCTTACCGCACCCTTTCACCCTTACCGGCGCTTACGCGCTTAGGCGGTTTCCTCTCTGCTGCACTTGTCGTCGGCTTGCGCCGCCCAGGCGTTACCTGGCACCCTGCCCTATGGAGCCCGGACTTTCCTCCCCCTATTAACACACAACACTAGGTGCTATATCCAATAAGCGGCGATTGCCTGACCAACTCCGGAGCGGGATTCTACGCAGGTTAAGCCTGACTTACAATCTGCTTTGACGTTAGAAAGCCGACTAAAAGTCAACGCATATAAAAATGCCGCAAATAATGCGGCATTTTTTAGATTCAAAGCACAGTTGCGTTAGATACTGACACGCTTGTAAGGCCGATATTCTGCTTTCCAGAAATTTCCGTCGATTCTTTCACTGAGCATCTCATCGCTTACTTCTAATGCTAAACCTTGTTTCTGGGCAATCTTGCCAACATCAAATGCAATTTTCTTACTTAACTGGGCGATACCAGTCAAAGGCGGTAAAAGCGCTGTGCCTAGGCCGTTAGCCAAAGGTGAAGCATTCGCTAGCGCGGCACTGGTTGCCATCAACATTTCGTCGCTGATCAAGCTCGCTTTTGCCGCCAAGACGCCCAAGCCAATGCCAGGGAAGATATAACTGTTGTTACACTGAGCAATAGGATAGATTTTACCCTTGTATTCAACTGGATTAAATGGACTACCAGTAGCAATAATAACGTCACCGTCAGTCCATTCAATTACGTGCTCAGGACGGGCTTCAACCTGACGAGACGGATTGCTTAAAGGGAATATTATCGGCAAATCGCAATGACTTTTCATTTCTTTAACGACTTGCTCAGTGAATAAGCCTGCCTGACCTGAAACCCCAATAAGAATACTTGGCTTAACTTGGCTTACCGTTTCGAGCAGAGAAGGATATTGGCCCACTTTCTGCCAATTTACTTGGTTAATCAGCGGTTGGGCGAGTCGTAACTGGAAATCACGCAAGCCTTCCATATCATCAGTTACTAAACCAAAGCGGTCGACCATAAAGACCTGACCACGAGCTTGAGCGTCAGAAATCCCTTCGCTGGTCATCTGTTTGATAATTTGTTCTGCAATACCACAGCCAGCTGAACCTGCGCCAACAAATACGACTCGTTGGTCACTGAGCTTGGTGTTCTTGCTTTTACAAGCAGCTAATATCGTGCCCACCGTTACTGCAGCGGTACCTTGAATATCATCATTAAAACAGCAGACTTTGTCACGATACCGTTTAAGTAACGGCATTGCGTTGGGCTGAGCAAAGTCTTCAAACTGTAACATGACTTCAGGCCAACGTTTGAGCACGGCTTTGATAAACATATCAACAAACTCGTCATACTCAGCCTGCCCGATGCGTTTATGGCGAGCGCCCATATACATAGGATCGTTAAGTAATTTTTCGTTGTTGGTTCCCACATCAAGCATAACAGGCAACGTGTATGCTGGGCTAATACCGCCACACGCGGTATACAAAGACAACTTACCGATAGGGATCCCCATACCTCCTATGCCTTGGTCACCCAAACCGAGAATTCGCTCACCGTCTGTGACGACTATTACTTTCACTTTACGCTTCGTGGCGTTGCGAATAATGTCGTCCATTTGATGACGTTCTGAATAGGAAATAAATAAGCCGCGAGAACTCCGATAAATATCAGAAAACTGTTCACACGCATCACCTACCGTGGGGGTATAGATGATCGGCATCATTTCATCGATATGCTGCTGGATAAGCCGGTAGTATAACGTCTCATTGTTATCTTGAATCGCGCGTAAATATATATGCTTATTAATCGGTTCGTTGAAACTTGAATATTGCATGTAGGCACGTTCAACTTGCTCTTCGATACTCTCGTAACGCGGCGGTATTAAACCGGTAAGATTAAACGCTACACGTTCTTGGGCAGTAAATGCACTGCCTTTGTTGAGTAAGGGAGTTTCAAGCAAAGAAGGTCCTGAGTGAGGAATATATAACGCACTTTTAGGCGTTGAGCTACTCATAAAAAGTGTCCTGTTTGGCGCGAAAATAGGGTTTTCGCAGAAAATTTACAACCGATATATTAAAAATGCTGCGAAGTACAATCGACGACGATAATAAGCATCGAATCACTTAGCAGCATTTTTATTGAAAGCCCAGCATATCAAAAATTCAATCACATACAATGCTTTCCCAATGGTCTCTATAATGCCTTAAAAAATATCTTCAAGTGGTTTGCTTTGTTTACTATTTTCATCCGCTGGATCGACAAATTCACTGTCGCTAACATAACTCGTCGGCGCAGTCCCCGGCACAAAGTACTCGAACAGTGCAGTATGATCCGTACGTTGGGTTAACTTACCGCTGGCACGATCAATACGCGTTGTCACTAGGTTGTTAGGCATAGGGCGATTCTTTTCAGGTACGCCGTCTAAGGCTTTTTGCATAAAGCGTATCCAAGCAGGTTCAGCTGCCTTGGCACCATCTTCCCCGCCTATCATGGCGTTGCCGATGAAATTAAATTTTTTGGGATTCTTATTAACCAAGTTTTGATTACGCGATGCCCGACCTAAACTGCGTCCCATATTATCAAAGCCAACCCAAACGGTAGCCACTAAATCATTGGTAAAACCACTGAACCAAGTGTCTTTTGAATCATTGGTGGTACCTGTTTTACCCGCGATATCACCCCGTTGCAGCAAATTACTGGCTCGCCAACCGGTACCTTGCCAATAGGTTTTTTTATTCCAGTTACCATTGGTTTTGAGCGCTGTGCGCATCATCTCGGCAACCAGAAAGGCATTATCTTCATCAAGTACCCTGGGCGCAGAACGAACCGGATCAACGGTGTCAGCACTTGTACCCTTTTTAGGTAATTGTGCTGAGCCCAACTCAGCAGCTAACATGGCTTCTATATCCATATGTTCATCAGATATTGCATCGTGGTGCTCTTGCGCAGCCTCACATGGATCGCACGCCTGCAGGGGATTCGACTTCCACAACACTTTGCCGTAGTCATCTTCGATACGCTCCACAAAGTGTGGCTGAATCAAAAAGCCGCCATTAGCAATTACCGACATAGCCGTTGCTACTTCCAGCGGCGTATGTGAGCCAGAACCAAGGGAGACCGTCTCATCTCTAGGAATTTCAGTTATATCAAAACCAAAACGCGCTAAGTGTTTGGTAACTTTATCAATGCCTACAGCACGCACCAAGCGAACAGAAACGACGTTTTTCGATTTGCCTAAAGCAACCCGCAAACGTATGGGTCCATCATATTCAGGAGGGGAGTTTTCGGGACGCCAAGCATTACCTGTTCCCCTTTCCCACTGATTAATGGGCGCATCATTGATGATGCTCGCTAACGTAAATCCATTGGCTAATGCAGACGAATAAATGAAAGGCTTAATATTTGAGCCTACTTGACGTTTGGCTTGAGTCGCTCGGTTAAACTGACTTTGATAAAAACTATAACCGCCCACGATTGCTTGAGCCGCACCGTTATGGGGATTCAATGCAATAAAGGCGCTGCTGGCATCTGGATATTGAGTCAATTGCCAATGCTTATCATCTTCGCGCTGGCGAATTAAAATCAATGCCCCTTCGGATAGAATATCACTGGCCTTTTCAGGTTCATTCCCCTGACGCGTGTCAGTGATGTATTTCCGAGCCCAATCCAACCCATCCCAGTCGATTGTGCTAACCCGGCCTGAGCGAGTAAAAATACTAACATCGGTCTCATTCACTTTCATCACTATGGCCGGCTGCATCGATTCGAACGTTTGGTATCCATCAAGGAAAGTAAGCATGCGTTGCTCATCCCAAGGCTCAGTGGAAATAGCCGCTGTTACAACCGCGTCTTGGTCTTTTTCTACTGCTACAGGTAATCCGGCTGGGATCCACAACTGCTGCTCTGGGCCACGGTAACCGTGACGTTCATCGTAATCATGTAAATTACGCTGCAAAGCTTGCTGAGCGGCTAGTTGGGTATAAGAAGGCACAGTCGAGTATACTTGATAGCCACCAGTTTCAGCTTCTTCTTTACCGTATAACTCGACCATCTCATTCCATATTAAGTCTGCCAAATAAGGGGCTGAGAACTCAATTTCCGCACCGTGTTTAGTGGCCGTAATCGGCGCAGTAGAGGCTTCATCGAACTGCGCTCGGGTGATGTATTTCTCATCCAGCATTCGCAGTAATACCACTCGGCGGCGCACTTTAGAGCGTTCAGGACGGCTGATAGGATTAAGAATTGACGGTGCTTGCGGTAATCCGGCTATAGTAGCCATTTGCGCCAGCGTTAATTCATTGACTGTTTTACCATAATAAACTTGCGCGGCTGCACCAAAACCAAAGGCTCGGTGACCCAACTCGACCTTATTCAGGTACAACTCTAAAATTTCTTGCTTGGTAAGTAACTGTTCCATGTGCCAAGCAATAAAGATTTCTTTTATTTTACGAATATAGGTTTTATCCCGAGTAAGAAAGAAACCTCGTGCCAGTTGCATGGTTAAGGTGCTGCCCCCCTGACCTTTTTCCCCGGTGAGCACTAAATTCACCACGGCTCGCGCCATACCAATTGGATCCACGCCATGGTGTTGGTAAAAGCGGCTGTCTTCAGTGGCAAGCACAGCATGGATCAAATCTTCAGGAACGTCTTCAATTGTGAGTGGAATACGACGTTTAACCCCAAACTGTGAAATAAGCTTGCCGTCTTGGGTATACACACGCATAGGCGTTTGCAGACGCACATCCTTGAGCATATCCACACTGGGTAAGTCTGGTTTCATATAAAAATAAAGGGCAAAAGTCGTTATAACACCGACGACAAAAGCGAGGATAAGAATAAAAAATGCGGGCTTTAAAAACTTCACGAAAACAATATTACCAAGACAAGTTGCAATAAATGACTCATATTTTATACCTAAGTACCGTTATAAGAACCATAAATAATTAAAAGTTGAGCAATAATACTAACATCCCGCTTCGTATAATTGCATCGGAACCTTAAGTGTTTGATAAATTATTGGCTAAAAATACGCAACACCTCATTGGACTCGACATAGGCACCCGTTATGTTAAGGCCATTTTATTCGAACAAAACAAACAACACATTACGTTGCTCGCTATTGCGTGCGAGTCTATTAACGGCAACGCTTTTGCAGAGCGTGAAATCAAAGATTACGAAGCCCTGAGCCAAGCACTTAAGAAAATTAAACTCAACTTAAAAGGTAAAGCTAAGCAAGTGGCAATCGCTGTCTCTGGACAGGCGGTGATCAACAAGTTAGCGTACATGGATGATGACTTAACTGATATTGAACTTGAAAGCCAAATCGAGCTTGAGGCAGACAGCTTAATTCCCTACCCATTAGAAGAAATATATTTAGATTTTGAACGCTTAGGCCCAAGCGCTAGTTACCCAAATAAAGTTGAAGTGTTACTCAGCGCTGTGCACAAAGACATGATCGACTCGCGCTTAACGTTATTAAACGAAGTTGGATTTGAAACAAAAATTGCCGATGTTGAGGTTTATGCACTCGCCAACGCCTTAATACAATTTGCTGCGACCAGTGAATCTACTAATGATAATTCCGATGATCTAGCTGATAAAATGGTGCAATGCTGTATTAATATTGGGGCCTCGCAACTGCAGTTTTGTGCAGTATATGATGGCCAAGTGCTTTACACCAAAGAACATAATTTTGGGCTTGATATGTTAACCCAAGATAGTTGTTCAAATTTTAATCTGTCACGCATTCAGTACGAGCAACAACTAACAACCAATAGCTTGCCTGAGAGTTGGCCTCGTGACTGCTACATGCTTTTTCAGGCCAATTTACAGCAGCACATTACCCGTGCCCTTCAAATGTATGTAAGCTCAACCCATCAGCCATCTCCGCAGCACCTACTAATTTGTGGCGCTATTAGCCCTTTTAAAAATTTAGCCAACGAATTAACCCAAGAACTCGGCATTGACGTACAAATTTTCAACCCATTACTTGGCATGCAAAGCGACAAGAAGAGCGCTGAATTAATTGCATCCCAAGGGGCAAATTTTGCCATTGCCGCTGGGTTAGCATTAAGGGGCTTTTCACCTTGCCACATATAAACCTGCTGCCATGGCGAGAAGCACAGCGCCAACAACAGAAAAAGAATTATCTAACGCTGTTGGTTGGCATCGGTGTATCTATGGTCTTGCTAATGTTTGCTTTAAGCAAAGGAATGGATCAATTAATTGCCACTCAAGAAAAGCGTAATCAATTTTTAACCCAAGCATTAAATGAAATTGATATACAAATTGGCAAAATTAAAGATATCAAACAAAGTAAGCAAGCTATTGAACAACGCATGACGCTTATCGAGCAGCTTGAAGTAAGCCGCAACGCTGCTCCTATCGTTTTGGACGAACTAGCTCGCGTAGTACCTCCTGGAATTTCTTTTAATCGCTTCGCTCGAACAAGCAATCGAGTAGAAGTGGATGGTGTTAGCGATTCAAATAACAGGCTAGCTAACTTTATGCGCAATCTAGCCAACTCAGAGGTATTTAATGACGGTGAACTTTCTTCTATTGTCGCCGATACAACTGCTGCTGACGCTGTGAGTGAATTTAAACTCAAATTCAATATTAGTTCTAACGTTGCACCTGATTTTAGTGAAATTCAGGAGCAACCAAATTAAATGAAATTTGATTTCAGTAAACTCAAAGAGCTCAACGAATTAGACTTCGAACAGTTAGCGACTTGGCCTTTTGAAGTCAAAACGGTGGTAGCTCTATTTGTCGCGATCATCACGCTTATTGGTGGTTATTACACACTAGTGAAAGACAAATTACCTCTGCTTGAAAAAGCCCAGTTGCAAGAATTAGATTTAAAGCGAAATTATCAAGGTAAATACAATATTGCCGTTAATTTACCCGCCTATGAAGAGCAATTAGCTCGCTTAAAAAAAGACTTCTCGTCAATGCTAAAGTCATTACCTACTAGCAACGAAACCCCTGGTTTATTAGATGACATCACCTTTGTCGGTACCTCCGCAGGCCTTACCTTTAAATTATTGAATTGGCAGCAAGAAATACCGAAAGAATTTTATACCGAGCTGCCTATTCAAATTGAAGTGACAGGTAATTACCATGCGTTTGGCAAGTTCGTATCAGATATTGCTGCTTTACCGCGTATTGTAACAGTGCATGATTTCGAGGTAAGCCAAGAACGGGCAAATTTGAAACTTAAATTAGCCGCCAAAACCTACCGAGCAGAATTTACCGATTCAGGTCAAGATAAATGAAAGTACTCATTTTATTGTGCTTAATATGGTTGCTCGGTGCTTGTTCCGAGCAACAACAAGATTTAGACGCTTACATTTCTGATGTAAAACACAATACCTCAATTAGTATTGAGCTCTACCCTGAGTTTACCACTTCGCCTGCATTTACTTATGCAGCTAACGAATTACGTAGCCCATTTAAGCGATTAAAAAATGCGCCTCAGATCGAGACTGCATCTATTACCACAAGCTGTCCTCAACCAAATGCAGCTCACGTAAAACAGCCTTTAGAGCATCATGGAATAGATGCTATGGCTTTTATCGGCACCATTAAAAAGAATAATCAAAACTGGGCGCTCATCCAAACGAATGACGGCAATTTGTATCGCGCTACAACGGGCGACTATTTAGGGCTTTTTTATGGTCGCATTAACGCGATAAAAGACGGACGAATCACCTACACTGAAATGTTGCCCGACGGCACTGGCTGCTGGCAAAAAAAGCAAGCAACATTGACCATGCAAGCCAATCTAGGAGAGAACAATGGCTAGTCGCCACTCAGAATTATTACCTAAGGTGCTCAGAGGCTTTTTTGCATTGCTGTGCATGACTTGGCATATTCACAGCATAGCGCAATCAGATGACGTGTTGATAGATCCTGTCTCTGCAGTTGACGAACTCACCAATAATCAATTGGTAGATATTCAATTCACCCGAACCCCGCAAGGGTATGGCATTGCAACGTTGACCTTTGATAACAACCGTATTAATCCGCAGTTAATTGCCTCAAAACAACGATTAACGGTCACTCTACCAAATATTAAGCTCGCTAAAGATCAGCTATTTACCTTGAACGTCGCAGAATTTTCCACGCCCATAAAAGAGATTGAGACATTTTTTATAAAAGGCGCCAGTGTTTTAGAATTCAATTTAATTGAAGATGTGGTGTTTGAGCACAGCAAAAATAAAAATCAATTAATCTTAACAATTAAGCCTCAGTCATCAGTACAAGCAAAAAATGCCACCGTATACGACGGTGAGCCAATTTCACTAGATTTTCAAGATGTGCCCGTGCGTAATGTTCTGCAAATTATTGCTCAGGTAAATAACTTCAATTTAGTCACCACTGATACCGTTCGTGGCAATGTAACCGTGAGTTTAAGCGGCGTTCCCTGGGACCAAGCCTTAGACATGATCTTAAAAATTCGTGGATTAGATAAACGCTTAGAGGGCAATATATTATTGATTGCTCCATCAGAAGAACTCGCGTCCCGAGAAACCCAGCAGTTACAAAATCGCCAGCAGGTGGCACAGCTTGCGCCTCTTATCTCGGCAAACTTACAAATCAATTATGCTAAAGCCAAGGAAATAGCCAATATATTGAAAAATACTGATAGCAGTATTTTAAGCGTTAGGGGCAGTGTTGCAGTGGATGAACGCACCAATACGGTATTGCTTCGCGATACCCAAACTTCTATCGATGAGGCCCGATTGCTGATTGGCGACTTAGATATTCCAGTGAAACAAGTTTTAATCGAATCTCGTATGGTCACTGTACGTGACAATGTAGATGAGCAATTAGGCGTGCGCTGGGGCTTTAGCAATAAATCTGGCGACAGCGCCACATCCGGCTCATTAGAAGGCGCTGACACACTAAGCAGTGGATTGGTCCCAGCTCTTAATAACAGATTGAATGTAAACCTACCGGTCACCAACCCAGCGGGGCGCATAGGTATACAGGTAGCCCGATTAGTTGACGGCACAATTCTGGATCTAGAACTTTCTGCGCTTGAATCTGAAAACAAAGGCGAAGTGATTGCCAGCCCGCGAATTACCGTGGCAAATCAGCGCGAAGCCTACATCGAACAAGGCACTGAAATTCCATACGTGCAATCTACATCCAGCGGTGCAACATCCGTTGAATTCAAAAAAGCCGTATTGAGTTTAAAAGTTACGCCTCATATCACCCCTGACAATAGAATAATTTTAGACTTGGTAGTCACTCAAGACACACGAGGCGATACAGTCAATACATCAACGGGTTTAGCCGTCGCAATTGATACCCAAGAAATCAGTACCCAGGTACTGGTAAATAATGGTGAAACTATCGTGCTGGGAGGGATTTTTCAGCAGACCAGTACTGAAAATGTGAACAAAGTTCCGCTCCTTGGAGACATCCCTGTACTAGGTCACCTGTTTAAAAACTCCCAAACGGTCAATGAGAAGCGAGAATTATTGATTTTTGTCACGCCTAAAATATTGCTTGATAACCTAGTTGAACAGTAGCAAAACGCACGGTATATAAGACATACAGGCCATTTAACTACGCCTCAAAAATTCAATAGTTTTAGCCCCCCTTACATTTAAATTTCACCTAGACTTAACAAAGCTTGCAAATTTCAGGGTAAAGCTGAGATAATCCCGCCCTCGAAATTTCAACGAGGTCAGGTTAATCCATTGAAGGGTAGCCGCGATAATAGATTTCTACCCCCGAAATAAACAGAATTGTGAACTAAGCAAAAATGGCTGAAAAACGTAATATTTTTTTAATAGGTCCAATGGGTGCTGGTAAAAGCACGATTGGAAGACACCTCGCAGACGAACTTCATTTAGAATTTTATGATTCAGATCAAGAGATTGAAAAGCGCACTGGCGCAGATATCGCTTGGATCTTTGATTTAGAGGGTGAAGAAGGTTTTCGCGCTCGTGAAGAAACCGTCATAAATGATTTAACCGACAAACAAGGTATTGTTTTGGCAACAGGCGGTGGTTCTGTGGTCAGCAAAGCCGTTCGCAATCGCTTATCAGCGAGAGGCATAGTCGTTTACTTACAAACGACTATCGACAAACAAGTCGCTCGTACGCAACGTGACAAACGTCGTCCATTGTTACAAAAAGACGATCCTGAAACCGTTTTGCGTAGATTAGCAGAAGAACGTAACCCAATGTATGAAGATGCTGCTGACTACATTGTTGATACTGATGAGCAAAGCGCCCGCGCAGTTGCTAATCAAATCATTGAGAAAATCAATCAGTAATAGCTAAAATATCATCTCGAAAGGGCTGCGCTTATGACAACATTAACAGTGAAGTTGGGTGAGCGTAGCTACCCCATTTTTATCCAGCCGAGTTTGCTAACCCAAGTGAATAAACTCGCAGATTACATCAAAACGAACAAAGCGGTATTGGTCACCAACACAGTAGTTGATCCACTTTATAGTCAAACTATTATCGATAGTTTGCCTGATATTGAAATTCAGAAAATTGTTATCGCTGATGGCGAGCAATATAAGAATCTAGCTAGTTTTGAGCATGTAATCACGCAACTATTGAGCATGTCTGCGGCCCGTGACACGACCTTAATTGCCCTTGGCGGCGGTGTTATTGGTGATTTGACCGGTTTTGTTGCTGCTAGTTTTCAACGTGGTATGCCGTTTATTCAAATACCCACCACCTTACTGTCTCAAGTAGACTCATCTGTTGGGGGTAAAACCGCCGTTAACCATCCTTTGGGCAAGAACATGATTGGTGCGTTTTATCAGCCCAAAGCCGTGTTTATTGACACCACTACATTACAAACTCTGCCGTCGAAAGAGTTTTCAGCTGGGATGGCTGAAGTGATTAAGTACGGCATAATTTATGATAAAGCATTCTTTGAATGGTTAGAGAAAAATACCGCACAACTGATTAGCCAAGACGTTGATGCCCTGCAGTACGCCATTGCACGCTGCTGTGAAATCAAAGCTGAAATTGTCGCTATTGATGAGCGAGAATCGGGCCTTCGAGCCTTACTAAACCTTGGCCATACCTTTGGTCACGCTATCGAAGCAGAGCAAGGCTACGGTAATTGGTTACATGGTGAAGCCGTATCAGCGGGCATGGTACTCGCCGCTCAAGCAGGTCAAATGAAAGGCTGGATGAGCGACAAAGAAGTACAACGCATAGTTGCTTTATTGGAAGCCTTTGCTTTGCCTATTGCCCCCCCTGCTGAAATGAATTATCAGACATTTATGCAACATATGGTACATGACAAAAAAGTTCAGGCTGGCAAACTAAACTATATTTTGCCTACCACCATTGGCGAAGCAGTCGTCACCTCTGACTTGGACGAAACCCTGTTATCGGCCTTGTTGAATTAGGCACTGATTAACCATTTTTGAGTAAACATCTTTGCAAAGCGAACTGCACAAACGTCTTAATCATCTGATTCAGTATTCTTCTGGGCTCATTTTTGTTAAGTCTGAGCCCGAATTCAGCGTATCTAGTTGCGTAGATGCGTTGTTGTCTGAACAAAATGAAAATGATGAAGTGGCCGTACTAACCGCTAAGCCAAGTATGATGCTAGATGATTTTCGTCAGCAATTAACCCAGCAACTATCAAGTAAGTTAACGCCTAAGTCTGGCAACCTCCCCCTCGCTAAACTATTAGCGCCCAGCGTAAGCCAACATGGGGCTAGTCAACCCCAAGCCCTACTGATTTGTATATCAAAAGGCGAGCACCTCTCAACAAGCATGCTAGGTGATCTACAGCAGTTAATTCTGGCCCTGCATGAGGGCAGTGAGCGACAAGTAAACGTACTTGTTTTCGCCCAGAGTCATTGGATTAACCAGACCTATCAGGCTTTACGCAGCGATTCCAATAACAATGTCATAGTAGTTGATTCTGGTGCCACGGTTGAACCCACAACGAATGTATCAGGCAGTGAATTAGAACAGTTAATTGCCAACAAACGACAGGCGTTTGCTCAACGAATCGAACAACGTAATCAGGTGACTCCGTCTGAATCCCCCAGTGTTATGAAGCGCCCTTGGTTTTTTCCTATTATCGGGTTGTTATTTTTAAGCCTATTCGCCGGAATATTGCTTTCTCAATATCCGGAGTTACTAAGCTCATCAACAGATAGCGATAAAAACACGGTTGGAAATAGCTCAAAGACATCTATCAATGACGCGGATGATTCAGTACCGCCCGATACTAGCCAGAAAGACGAAATACAGACCTTAGCAACAAGTACAGAAAAACCGAATGATGAAACTTCATCACTAAATGAGCTGTCCCAGAACGCTAACGCTACTGACAACGTTTTATTAGGTGAAAAAAGCCCATTAGCAAAAGAACAAGTAGACTCTTCATCCATCGCCGGAAAAGCAGATAAAAAGCCACAAGATGCCATCCAATCCCAAGGTGATGCACTGGTTACAACTTGGCAAAATGAAAGTAACCGTATAGATGCGGCCAAACAAAAACACAACACCCAGATAGAAACAGGCGGCACAGCACAAACTAATGTTGCTCCAGCAAACAGTAACGTGCAAATAGGAGTGGCGCAAAAACCCGTTGCCGCTGATGTTACCTCCAGCAATGAAGAGCCTGCCATAAAGCTTGCTAACCCCTTAAGTTCACCTGCAGCTTACCCCTTCGATGAGGCGACCATATTGGCCCTGCCCAATGAAGGATATGTATTGCAGATTATTGGTTTTAGTGTCCGAGATGCGATACAAAAGTACATACAAAACAACGATATTCAACAGCATGTATGGGTATATCAGACCCAGCGTTATAACAAAGATTGGTATGTTTTGTTGTATAACAAACATTACTCTTCACTGCCTGCGGCTTTACGAGCGGTCACGTCGTTACCAAAAGGCATGCGTGAGGCAACACCGTTCCCTAAAGCGTTACAAAAAGTGCATCAGGAAATTAATTCTGCCAATTAAACCCATATGCCAATTGTTGTTTTTGCCTTGGCTCGTTACAATCCCTACTTTGCACCTTCTTACCCGAAAGCAGAGCCTGACAAGAATCTTCAATGACGAATAAGAAAAATAGAGCCTTTTTGAAATGGGCAGGCGGGAAATATCGGCTGGTCGAGCAGATAAACCAACATTTACCTTCAGCGAAAAAATTAGTCGAACCTTTTGTAGGTGCAGGCTCTGTATTTCTGAACACGGATTTTTCCAGTTATCTTTTAAGCGACATTAACCCCGATTTAATTAACCTCTACAAGATATTGCAGCAACAGCCCGAGCGCTACATAGAAGACGCCCAGGCACTCTTTACCGCGCAAAACAACGATTCAGACGCCTACTATGCGATGCGTGCGTTATTTAACGCCAGCGAAGATATATATGAGCGCGCGGTACTGTTCCTGTACTTAAATCGCTTCGGCTACAATGGCTTGTGCAGATATAACTTATCGGGCAAGTTCAATGTGCCTTTTGGCAAATACAAAGCCCCTTATTTCCCAAAAGATGAATTGTACTTTTTTGCCGAAAAATCCAAAAAAGCTCAATTTGTCTGTGAATCTTATGAAAAAACGTTTAGCCGCGCCCGCGCGGGTAGCGTGATCTACTGCGACCCGCCTTATGCACCGATCAGTAAAACCGCTAATTTTGCCAGCTATGCGAAAGGGGGCTTTTCTATGGCGCATCAAAGTAGTTTAGCGCTGATAGCAGCAAAAACGGCTTTCGAGCGAGATATTCCAGTGTTGATCAGTAATCACGACACGGCAGATACCCGAAGGTTATATGCATTAGCGCAGCTGTCAGAACTACAGGTTAGTCGCTTCATTAGCCAGAAAGGCAATGGTAGGAAAAAAGTCAGCGAGTTATTGGCTCTCTATGTTAAGCCCAATTTAGAACGCTAACCTTAGTGCTGATTAATTGATTTAACGTTCAAAAAACCGTGAAACCGTGTCAATCAGGTATGATTACAGAAACAATTAATATTAATGACACGATTAATATTATAAAGAAAATGACGCCGACAACAACAAATGGTATGAATGACTGTTGTTTAAAATCTCGTTCGCGGTTAGCACTACTTTGCACACCAAAAACACTGGCGGCCACACTTTTAACTACATCCCATAGCCCGCTTTTTGTATTGTCCATAATGATTACGCTCGTGGTTGAAGATCGTCCGATTCATCAGCATAACGCGAAAGTAGCTCAAGTAAATCAATAAAATGCATTTGATAGGAGGTTGAGTTTCCTCTGACCCAACCAGACCAGCTAATAACATCTGCTTGTTGTTTGGCACAGCGGTTAATAGGGTGACTCATAGGCAAACCATGATCAAATGCCATCGCTTGAGGACAACTACAGAATAATGTCTCGTTACTCACAGACGTTTTGCCCACGGCCAACATCGCCACTAAAGCGAAAGCACCGAAGCCAATTAGTCGTTTAAAATGAGTACTCATAATTGCTCCTTGTTGAAATATCTTGTTGCATTATACCTTATACTTTCGTCGAATAGATTTAGTTCAACTCAAATGTGACGCTATTCATCGCGAATTAAATAATATTTACTATATTGTTGCTTATTAATTTTTAAGTTCGGCAATACGAAAAAATCCGCTAACCATAAGGCTAACGGATCTTCTAAATCGTGTAGTTAAAGGCTAATTAAAAACTCATGCCTCAACTACCAGCAAATTTGTTTCCTTTGACATTGACTTAAAGTTTTTCAAATCAAAATTTAAAGTTCAAAATCCACACCGTAACCTACGCTAAATTTAATTGAATCGTTATCGTAAGCATCAGCACCTGTATCATCTAAGTCAGTGCCAGTAACAGCGAAGCTAAAGCCGTCTTTCGCTATTGAGACACCCCAGTCTGCATAACCGTCTGGTACGCCATTAAAATCTTCAGCGAAATCACCTTGGTGGTAACCCACGTGAAGTCCCAGCTCGGCACCATTTAATACCGGCATTCCGTAGTCGACTGAAATATAGGAAGCTTGGGCAAAGCCATAATCTCGACCTTCGCCTTCGTCAGCTTCTGTGTGCGCTAACAATGAAAGTGTTGCACTAAGACCACCGTAGCCTACCGAACCATATACTTCAGCAAAGTCAAAGTTTGCTTCACTGTCGTAGTTGTAATAAAGATAACCGACATCATAAGTGATATCACCAGATTCGCCTGAAAAACCAAAATACATATCGTGCTCGTACGAATAAACATCATCAGCACCATAATTTACGTTAGATACCCACGTACCAACATAGAAGCCGCTTTCGTTTGCGTAATCGATACCGCCTTGCACTGCCGCGTCGTTAGTTGTTTGTGTTAGACCACGCCAAATATAGTTACTTGTAACGCTTGCGTTAGCAGTAACTTCTGCATAAGAAGGTGCAGATGCAATCAGGGTTGCCGAAGTCAGCGCAAGGGCGAGTACTGTTTTCTTCATTGATGAGTTCATATGTGTTCTCCATGTGTTTTGATTTATTTATTTAGGCTTTCTGTCTAATTATTATTATTATGTTTGAACACTACTACGCAAAAGGAATGCCTAAATATCGAACACATAAAATAATTTGTATAACAATTTTATTACATTGATATAAAAGGTTTTTTTGGAATATTTTCGAAATGGTGTGTTAATTACCCTGTAATTTATCCATGCAACTACGCACTACTTTATTGCACAAGCACTAATATGGTGCAAAATTCAGACTTTTGTCCTAAGTCTTTATTCGGTAACATAAAGTTTTTGCATAACTCGAGGCTTATATGCGTCCTTTTTTGATTGCTCCATCCATTCTTTCAGCAGATTTCGCCCGTTTAGGCGCTGAAGTAGACGCAGTGCTAGCCGCAGGAGCTGATGTGATTCATTTTGATGTTATGGATAACCATTACGTACCGAATCTCACTATTGGGCCAATGATATGCAAAGCCCTGCGCGATTATGGCGTAACCGCTGAAATCGATGTACATCTTATGGTAGAACCCGTAGATGAAATGATCGTTAGTTTTGCCAAAGCAGGCGCCAGCATGATCAGCTTTCATCCTGAAGCCTCGCGGCACGTCGACCGAAGTATACAGCTCATCATCGATTCTGGCTGCAAGCCAGGCTTAGTACTTAACCCTGCTACATCATTAGATTGTCTTGATTACACACTACATAAACTGCATCATATTTTACTTATGTCGGTAAACCCGGGATTCGGTGGGCAGGCGTTCATCCCCGAGACGTTGGATAAACTGCAAATAGTGAAGAAAATGGTGCAAGCATGTGGGCGCGATATCCGAATAGAAATTGACGGTGGCGTAAAAGTCGATAATATTCGCGCCATAGCCCAAGCAGGCGCTGATATGTTTGTTGCAGGCTCCGCCATTTTTAATCAGCCTGATTATCATCAAGTGATTGATGAGATGCGTGCTGAATTAGCCAAAGTGATTTCCTAATTAACTCCAAAAATAGAATAATTATCTTATGAGTAAACCAATTGTATTAAGCGGCTGCCAGCCTTCTGGACAACTTACCCTAGGCAACTACATTGGCGCACTTCGTCAATGGGTAAATATGCAAGACGACAACGAATGTCTTTATATGTTGGTTGATATGCATGCAATCACTGTACGCCAAGATCCTAAAGCTTTGTACAATGCCTGTTTAGACGGTTTGGCATTGTACGTTGCCTGCGGCATTGATCCGGCCAAGAGCACTATCTTCATGCAGTCTCATGTGCCACAGCACGCTCAGCTTGCCTGGATAATGAACTGCTATACCCAAATGGGTGAACTGAATCGTATGACTCAGTTTAAAGACAAATCAGCAAAAAACATCACCAATATTAATGCCGGGTTATACACCTACCCAGCATTGATGGCCGCAGATATATTGTTATATCAAGCAAAGCAAGTACCGGTAGGTGAAGATCAAAAACAGCATTTAGAACTGACTCGTGATGTGGCTACCCGCTTTAACAATATCTATGGGGACGTATTCACGATACCTGATCCCTACATTCCTGAAGTTGGTGCGCGTATAATGAGCCTGCAAGATCCGCTTAAAAAGATGTCTAAATCAGATGATAACCAAAATAACTTTGTTGGTTTATTGGAAGACCCTAAAAAGATCAGCAAAAAGATAAAGCGCGCGGTAACCGATTCAGATGATCAAGCCCGCATCTATTTCGATACGGCTGAAAAGCCAGGTGTGTCTAACCTACTTAGCTTATTGTCTTGTGCAACGGGCCAATCTATCGCTGACTTAGTGCCTGCCTATGAAGATAAGATGTACGGACACCTCAAAACAGATGTAGCCGATGCTATAGTGGCCATGTTAGAACCCATTCAGGCAAAATTCACAGAGCTTCGTCAAGATCAAACAGAATTGGATCGTATAATGGCAGTTGGTGCTGAAAAAGCTCAAGTACGCGCTCAGCAGACGATTAACAAAGTATATGAGGCTATTGGTTTCGTCACCAGCCCATTAAAGCCTTAACGTAAGATTTAATGATTTTCAAAGCAGCCTTAGTGCTGCTTTTTTTATGCCTCAAAAACCGGCACTAAGAACTACAAATATACTCTTAGTGCCCGTCTATAAGGCAAAGGAAGTCAGTCTGTTAGGTTGGGATAACATTCCAACGACTTAGATGCGGTTCATAGCAAAAAACAATATGAACACAATTATTATGTTGCAAATATGTGAAAATACGTATGGCAGTAAAAGCCATTTTCTAAACCAAATAGGACATTCGTTAGCGAATTTTAGATTTGCGATACATGCTAGGCGCAACGCCAGTCCAGCTTTTAAATGCCCGAGCAAAAGTGGCGGGTTCAGTGAAGCCAAGTAAGCGCCCTACTTGCGATATAGGCAGATCAGGTTGGCTTAAATAATGAATCGCTTCGTCCCGTCGCACGCTGTCTTTTAATTCTTGAAAACTAGTACCTTCTTCCAAAAGCTTGCGCCTGAGAGTCCGAATAGTGGTATGCAGTTGTTGGGCAATATCAGTCATACTAATCGAGGCCATATCGTCAGTGGCTTCTAGGTAGTTCAAAACCTTGCGTGTAAAAACTGGAAAGTAAGATTGGCGCTTAAACCAATCAAGTGGACAACGTTGCAGATAGTCATTCAGGTTTTGCTGTGTTTGTACTACTGGCGCACTCAAAATAGCATGCTCGAATTCAAAATAGTTACTCTGCTGTTCATACACCACTTCACATGGGAACATCAATCTATACTCTTCATAATGAACTGGCTTGGCATGCATAAAGCCTATTTGGCGCAACGGAATACGCTGTCCAATAAGCCAGCTTGGAAACCGATGCCAAAGCAATAATAGAAAATCAATCAATACGTGCTGGGGATCTAGTTCAGGTTGCGTCAAGGTTAAATAAAAACGCGCGTATTTTTCACGCTCTTCAAATTTCAGTTGTGTGGCCCTTGCGACCAAATTGTAGAATCGGGTTCCGCGTCGATAGACTTGGCGTAAACTGGCACTGTGCGAAACTTGCTTGGCCATCAAATTGAAAACACCGTGGCGAGAAGGCTCACTGCCGAAGCATAAATATTCATCGTCGGCGCTGCGCCAAACTGACTGCATCAAACGGCTGAGTTGTTCTGGCGTGATACGAACCTCATTATTAACTAACAAAGCCTTACTCAAGCCCGATTCGTTAAGCAATTGCGCCTCATCCAGTCCCCTTTCGATTGCGCGCTTAACAATTGCTTGAGCGAAATGGACAGAAATAGAATGGTGTTTATAGCGCATGAAAGATTAACTACTCGTTATATAATGCTTATACCGTATCGCCTCAGTATAACGCCTCAAGCCGGTCGCTGGAATATGCATGTATGCACAAAACAAAAAAGCACCATAGGTTTCCCTATGATGCTTTCATTACATTGTGTTTATTCGACAACTAAATTAAAACGCGTCTTCCGGCAATGACATAATACTCTCACTTCCTGCTTGAATAGAGGCGAAGCAGGCTTGAGTGCGCACTACCATATGCTCACAGAAGAACTGCGCCGATATAAGCTTAGCGTTTAAAAACTCACTATTGCCTTCTCCTGCGTCCAACTGCGCTTTAGCTTGCATGGCACTTTTGGCCATCAGCCAACCACCGCACAAGTAGCCAAATAACATCATAAAGTTTACGCTGGCACTGCCTGGTGCATTTTTGTCCGTGACGGCAATATCCAACAACCATTGCCGTGCCGCAATACCGCATTCCAATGCGGTATTGCATTGCTTAGCAGCCAGAGTAAATTGGCCACCCATGGCATCAAATTTATGCAAGTCTTGAGCAATTTCATCCAATAATGCGCCTAATGATTCACCTTTATTAACCAAGGTTTTGCGCCCGACTAAATCCAGCGCTTGCACACCGGTGGTGCCCTCATATATGGTTAAAATTCTGGCGTCACGATAAAACTGCGCTGAGCCAGTTTCTTCAATAAAGCCCATACCACCATGAATTTGCGTGCCCAGGTAAGTCAGCTCTTGAGATAATTCAGTACACCAACCTTTAACGATAGGCGTGAATAATTCGTTACGAGCACTATTACCTCGGTCTATTTCAGCAGCAGCCACCAAACACAAAGCGCGCATCGCTTCAGTGGATGATTTCATCTGCATCAACATACGGCGCACATCAGGGAACTTTATAATTGTGAAGCGGCTACCGTCTTTATTGGTGCCCTGTAAACGCTCTTTAGCATAATGTAACGCGTGCTGATAAGACGCCTCAGAAACCGCTAACCCTTGAAGGCCAACGCCTTGGCGAGCATGGTTCATCATGGTAAACATATAAGAAAGGCCTTTATGCGCCTCACCTACTAAATAACCTTTTGCACCGCCGTTTTCACCAAAGCTCATAACACATGTAGGGCTGCCATGAATTCCCAGTTTATGCTCTAGCGATACGCAATATGCGTCGTTACGTTCCGCCGGGGCACCATTTTCATCCAAATTAAACTTAGGCACGATAAACAAAGAGATCCCTTTCACACCTGCAGGTGCATCAGGCAAGCGAGCGAGCACCAAATGCACGATATTATCGGTCATCTGATGGTCACCCCAAGTGATGTAAATCTTCTGCCCCGTGATCAAGTAGTGCTCACCATTTGGGATAGCTTTGGTTTTGACCGCAGCTAAATCAGTACCTGCATCTGGCTCGGTCAGGTTCATAGTACCTGGCCATTCACCGCTCAACATTTTTGGCAAATATGACTGTTGCAAATGCTCGCTACCATGATGAGATATCGATTCAATCGCACCTTGGCTTAACAAAGGGCATAAGGCAAATGCCATATTCGACGTATGCCATACTTCATTAACCGCACTGCCTAATACGTTTGGCAGATTCTGTCCACCGAACTCTTCAGCACCGGTTAACGAGGCCCAACCGCCCTCTACATATTCTTTATACGCCTGCGCAAAGCCAGCCGTTTCTTGTACACCCGAGCCGCCATCTTTTTCTATCATAGCAGGATGATGTAAATCCCCTACTCTATTGAGCGGTGCCAACACACCACTACCTAGCTTGCCCGCTTCTGACAAAATAACCGATGCCAACTCGCTATTAATATCTTCGTGGCCCATGTCAGCACAAAGCTTATCAAAACCAACAAGTTCATTTAGAACAAACTCAGCGTCTGCTAGTGGGTGTGTGTAATCACTCATAATTTAACTCTTATCTCAGGTTTAAACTTGGTTAGTCAATTCAGGGATGACGTCAAATAAATCCGCAACCAAACCGTAATCAGCTATTTGGAATATAGGCGCATCTTCATCTTTGTTGATAGCCACAATCACTTTTGAGTCTTTCATACCCGCTAAATGCTGAATAGCGCCAGAAATTCCCACCGCGATGTAAAGGTCCGGAGCCACAACTTTACCTGTTTGCCCAACTTGCATATCGTTAGGTACAAAGCCAGCATCAACAGCAGCACGTGAAGCACCAACTGCGGCTCCAAGCTTATCAGCTAGGCTATACAGTATTTCGAAATTATCGCCATTACCCATACCTCGACCACCTGAAACAATAATCGATGCTGCTGTTAGCTCGGGTCGGTCTGACTTAGCAAGCTCTTCGCTAACGAAACGGGATTGTCCGGCATCGCATTGCTCATCGATGACTTCGATAGTGGCAGAGCCGCCTTGAGCGTTAACGCTGTCAAATGCAGTTCCGCGCACCGTCATAACTTTTATGCTGTCGTTTGATGTCACCGTCGCTATTGCATTGCCTGCGTATATCGGACGCTGGAACGTAGTTGCTGAAACCACCCCTGTAACATCTGAAATCTGGTTAACTTCTAGTAGTGCCGCCACGCGGGGTAAATAATTTTTGCCGTTAGTTGTTGCCGGCGCTAACACATGGCTATGTCCATTTACGCGCGCCACGATCAATTTGGCTATGTTTTCTGCTAATTGATACTCATACGCAGCATTGTCAGCGATTAACACTTTGGTCACACCGGCAATGCTCGCTGCGGCATCTGCGACAGCTTGGCACTGGTGACCCGCCACTAATAGTTCAATGTCACCACCAATTTGCTGCGCTGCAGCTAAGGTATTCAACGTGACAGGCTTAAGTTCTTGGTTATCATGTTCTGCAATTACCAAAATAGTCATATTCGTTCTCTCCTATTACGTACTAATTAAAGTACCTTAGCTTCGCTTTTTAATTTTTCGACTAGTTCAGCCACAGACTCAACTTTGATACCCGCTTGACGTTGAGCAGGTGCATTAACACTTTCTAAGGTAATATTGTTTTTCACTTCCACACCTAAATCAGCAGGTGTTTTTACCTCAAGGGGCTTGCGTTTTGCTTTCATAATATTGGGCAATGACGCATAACGTGGCTCATTTAAACGCAAGTCCGTAGTGATAACCGCAGGCAAATCAATTTCAATGGTTTGCAATCCGCCGTCAATTTCACGCGTAACTTGTACTTTATCGCCTTCAACTTTTACTTTTGATGCAAACGTCGCTTGGGGCTGATCAAGTAAGGCCGCCAACATTTGGCCAGTCTGATTGTTGTCTGAATCGATAGACTGCTTGCCTAAAATCACTAACTTAGGTTGCTCCTGTTCGACAACCGCTTTTAATAATTTAGCAATACTTAGCGCATCTGCCGGGGTATCGAGATCAATTTGTATACCGCGGTCAGCGCCTAGGGCGAGTGCTGTACGTATTTGTTCTTGGCAAGCTTTAGTACCAATTGAAACCACTACCACTTCACTCGCCACACCAGCTTCTTTAAGGCGCACAGCCTCTTCAACTGCAATTTCACAAAAAGGGTTCATCGCCATTTTCACGTTGGTTAAATCAACGTCGCTGTTATCAGCTTTCACACGTACTTTTACGTTGTAATCAATGACTCGTTTTACCGCTACTAATATCTTCATATTTGTCTCACTCTGTCTGTGGCACCTTAGCGATGGCTGCCCATTTTGACTCAGCGTTAGCTGAAAATAATTATATGTTTCGTTATGTTGTACATTTTGGACGTTAAACCGTATTGCCACAAGATCGAAAAAAGTCTAACAATTAACATAAAAGGACAAAACATAATGACAGGCACCTAGTTATTAATTGAGTTTTAAAATGTCATTTGTTATGCACTGCAAAAGCTACAGCGCAATAAATTCATTTTTTACAATCCCCTTCCCCTACCATAAGATTAACTTTAAGGGTCTATTTGCTCGACAACAAATTACCTGTACAAGATACACTACACTTGCCCAAATGCATGGAGAGTAGTAAGTCACAGCAATGCATTGTGAAATGTTTTACAATCCGCAGAATTTGGAATTTGAGCTGCCGCACCGGCGGCACATAATAATAGGCTGTTAAATACCTTTGCTGCTAATCATCGATAATTACGATTCGTTTACGCATAACCTTGCTAGATACTTCGTAAATTTAGGTCAACAAGTTAAAATTGTACGCAACGATGAAATTACCTGTGAGCAAATCGCAGCGTTAGCACCTGACTATTTAGTATTATCGCCCGGCCCTTGTACACCGAATGAATCAGGTATCACATTAGGTGCGATTGAATATTTTGCAGGTGTCATACCTATGCTTGGTGTTTGCCTTGGCCACCAAGCAATTGGTCAGGTATTCGGTGCACAGGTGGTTCGCGCACGCAATATTAAGCACGGCAAGACCTCTTTGGTGTCTCACAACGACAGTGCCCTGTTTTCATGCATTGACAATCCGTTTGTCGCCACTCGTTACCATTCACTGATTATCGCTGAACATACGCTACCCAATACACTCAACGTAACCGCCTGGTGCGAAGAAACACCTGGAGAGCGTGAGATAATGGCTATAGAACATAAATCATTGGCGATTTATGGCGTACAATTCCATCCGGAATCACTGCTTAGCGCAAGCGGAATGCAAATATTGGCTAACTTTCTAACCGTATCGGCAGATAAAATAAGATTAGCCTAGAAAATTGGCTTAAAAGTAAGGCACAATTCAACCTAACAGCAACGGTTTAGACATAAAAATCAAGGTTTTCTGAGCAGAAAATGACAGCATCAATTCCTAATACACCCATCGTCGAATCTCGCTTTGAGCAATTGTTTATCGATATTAAAGTCGCTAAGCAACAATTGGCTGATGAAAAAATGTCACCCGCTGCAAGAAAGATCGTGCCCACCCGAGAGTTACTTGCTGTTGAAAAGCAGGCTAGAGAAGAAAAAAAAGCCAATCAAGAGATAGCAGAAGGCTATTTAGAGCGGATATCCACTAAGTTACACAAAGATATCGCCCAGCAATTAGCTGAGGCACTAGAAGACCAAGAGCATATAGTTTCTAAAGTACTAGGCATAGATACGGTAATCCCGCAGATTTTAGATCTACTTTCTGTGAAAGCCTGTACGGTATCTCGTTTAGAGACGTTGGCGACGGATATTCCATGGCTGTACAAAGATTTAGTGAAGATGATCAACTCGCCAAAATATCAACGTCGAGACAGCAAAAACCAAGTGCTAACGGCTGACACACTGCGAGTTGCGCTAAGCTTTTTTGGTATCGAAAATTTAAAAATGATAGTGCCATTTTTAACTATACGTCGTTGCCTACCACAAATAACCGACCCTTATCCGCAGATAAAAAGGCGTGTTTGGGAGCAATCGATTGCTACGGCTATGTCTAGTAAACGTTTGGCCAGCATTAGTAAGGTCAATGAAAATCAAGCGTTTACCGCTGGCATGTTGCAAAGCCTCGGAACTATCGCGGTGGTAAAATTATATTTTAGGTTGTTTGATCAGGTACAACTCGATGCTTTAAAAGAAGCCCAGAGTACACATAAGCACCAACGTCACGGCGCCCTAACCAGAGTTGAGCCGTCTGGGGACGTACTTCTATCCCTAATTAATAAGCATGCCGCAACAGCGACGGCAAATATTATCGAGCATATGAAATTTAGCCGTTTAGTTATGCACGGTGCTTTTGAAGAGTTGGCCGCAAAAGTCCCTCCCAAAGATCCATTGCCTTTAACCACAGTCCTTACACAAGGTAACGCCTATGCTAAGTACCGCATATTGAAGTTTCACGATTTGGTTAGTAACGATGAAGCTAGGGATTACCTACGCAGTTTTGCATTCCCTGTGGGGTCATTAGAAGCACTTAAAACCACAGATATGCGCTCAATTGGTCTAGAAGCTGAAAATTCTGCGTAAATTTGGGAAAATTTCTGTTAATAATCATGCAACACCATTTTATAAGTTGAGTTAGATAAAGTTCAAGGCCTGTGGCGCTAAGCACAGACACTCGATAACATTCCTTATTCAATAGACTAAATACTTATTCACTATTCCTGCAAGTTCACTCAAACCCTTTAAAAATAAGGGTTTAGCTGCATTATCCATGCAGACAAGCTCTTTTTAATCTGAAATAATGGTTGTCTATTTTATGCCCTAGGCTATTAAATTTGGAGACAACCTACATGCAAGTTACCCGCGAATTATTTAACGAAGTTATGGTTCCTAACTACAACCCCGCTGACATCATTCCAGTGCGTGGTTTGGGTGCACGAGTGTGGGATCAAGCTGGAAACGAGTATATCGATTTCGCTGGCGGTATCGCAGTTAACGTTTTAGGTCATTGTCATCCTGAGTTGGTTACCGCTCTAAGAGAGCAAAGCGAAAAGCTTTGGCACGTCAGTAACGTAATGACCAATGAACCTGTATTACGTTTAGCTAAAAAGCTAACGGATGCGACGTTTGCTGAAAAAGTGTATTTTGCTAATTCTGGGGCAGAAGTGAACGAAGCGGCGCTGAAATTAGCCCGTCGTTTTGCCCTTGATAACTACGGTCCAGAAAAAGACCAGATTATTGCATTCAATCAAGGCTTCCACGGCCGCACATTCTTCACCGTAACCGTTGGTGGTCAAGCCGCTTATTCTGACGGCTTTGGCCCTAAACCGGGTGGTATTGAACACGTTGATTACAATGACTTAAGCGCACTTGAAGCCATGATGTCTGAGCGCACGTGTGCCGTCATGATGGAGCCCCTGCAAGGCGAAGGCGGTATCATTTGCCCGAGTCAATCTTTCGTACAGGGCGTGCGAGACTTGTGTGACAAACACAATGCTTTACTTATTTTTGATGAAGTTCAGTCTGGTATAGGCCGCACCGGTGAGTTGTATGCCTACATGGGGCTCGGCGTAACTCCGGATATTCTCACGTCAGCGAAAGCCTTAGGTGGCGGTTTCCCGATTGGCGCTATGCTAACGACTACGGCTATTGCCACCCATTTGAAAGTAGGGACCCATGGCAGCACGTACGGTGGTAACCCATTAGCCTGTGCCGTTGCCGAGCGCGTGTTAGATATTGTTAATACTGCTGAGGTGTTAAATGGGGTAAAGCAAAAAGAACAGCTGTTCCGCCAAGGGTTAAAAGTCATTAATGATAAATATCATGTGTTTGAAGAAATACGCGGCCAAGGTTTATTATTAGGCTGTGCACTTAATGACAAATTTAAGGGCCGTGCTCGTGACTTCTTAGTTGCCAGCGCAAAAGAAAAGCTGATGTGTTTAGTCGCCGGCGCTAACGTTATTCGTTTCGCCCCATCATTGATCCTGACTGATGCCGATATTCAGGAAGGTTTGAGTCGTTTCGAGCGCGGTGTTGCCGCTGTCGTAAACGCATAAACCACCTACAGAGATTGCGATCATGATTATTATTCGCCCTATTAAGCACAGCGATTACAACGCACTGCACGAGATTGCTATCGAGTCGGGCATTGGGTTTACCTCACTGCCCGTAAACGAAGCTTTATTGCGCAGTAAGATCACTGATTCAGAAGTGGCCTTCACAGCACATATCAATCAACCAGGTAACGAAAGCTATCTGTTTGTGATGGAAGACACCGACACAGGCCAAGTCGTAGGCACCAGCGGTATAGCCTCTAGCGTGGGACTTGAAGATGCGTTTTATCACTACCACTTAAGTAAAGTGGTACATGCCTCACGTGAGCTTGATATATACAACACCGCAGAAATACTGACCTTGTGTAATGACTACACTGGCGTCTCCGAAATCTGCACGTTGTTTTTACGCGAATCAGCCCGTCATGGTAATTGTGGTCGTTTCCTATCTAAAGTGCGCTTTTTATTCATGATGGAACACAAAGACCGTTTCGCTGAAACCGTTATCGCTGAAATGCGCGGTATCAGTGATGAAAATGGTAAATCTCCGTTTTGGCAATGGTTGGAAGAGCACTTTTTCTCAATGGACTTCCCTACAGCAGACTACCTGACTGGCATAGGGCAAAAGCAATTTATTGCTGAATTGATGCCCAAATATCCCATTTATGTCAGTTTACTAAGCAAAGAAGCCCAAGCGGTGATTGGCAAGGTTCACGACAAAACCAAGCCTGCGCTGCGATTACTCGAAAGTGAAGGCTTTAGCTGTCGTGGATACGTTGATATTTTTGATGCAGGCCCAACAGTAGAAGCCAATTTAACGCATATCCGAACCGCTCAGGCAAGTCGTAAGTTAGCGGTTAGAATTGACGAACAAGCGCTCAATTCAGACACAGAATATTTTGTGATCAACACCAAAATCGCAGAGTTTCGTGCCATCGCCACGTCTCTTAATATTGACGAAGTGAACGAGCAAGCCATCATTTCTCGGGCTGGGGCAAACCAGCTTGGCATACAAGATGGTGAGTTTATCCGCTTCGCTCCAACCACATTTAAGGTGTAATATATGACACAACAAACCCATTTTATTTCAGGCCAATGGCAAGCAGGTCAAGGCCATACTATCGAGTCGATCGATCCGGCTAAAAAAAACCAAATTTGGCGGGCTAAATCAGCGTCTGCCGAGCAAGTAAATGAAGCAGTAATCAGTGCACGCGCAGCGACTGTTGCGTGGGCAACGCTTTCTTTTGAAGCGCGTTTAGCGTACGTAAAACGATTTGGTGAATTACTGGCCGAAAATAAAGATATGCTAGCGCTAACGATTGCTCAAGAAACCGGTAAACCCTTATGGGAAACCGCCACTGAAGTCGGTGCTATGATTGGTAAAATAGCCATTTCAGAGCGCGCTTATCAAGAACGTACCGGCTTAGTTGAAAACCCTATGCCAGTAGGCAGAGCCTTTATTCGCCATAAGCCACACGGTGTAGTGGCGGTATTTGGCCCATACAACTTCCCTGGACATTTGCCTAATGGCCATATAGTACCGGCCCTTTTAGCCGGTAACTGCGTAGTATTTAAACCTAGCGATTTAACACCTCTGGTCGCCGAACGAACGGTCCAATTGTGGGAAAAAGCAGGCCTACCAAAAGGTGTCTTGAACCTTGTTCAAGGCGAAGTGGAAACCGGTAAAGCATTAGCGGCGCACCCAGATCTTGATGGCCTGTTTTTCACTGGTAGCTCTCGTACTGGTAAAATATTACATGAGCAATACGCTGGCCACCCTGGCAAAATTTTGGCCCTTGAAATGGGCGGTAACAACCCGCTTATCGTCAAAGACGTCAGCGATATCGACGCGGCTGTGCACGACATTATTCAGTCGGCTTTTGTCACCTCTGGCCAACGCTGTACCTGTGCCCGTAAGTTGTTTATTGAGAATAACGAACAAGGCGATGCTATTTTAGCCCGTCTTATCGAGGTCACTAAAAATATCAAAGTCGGTGACTATGACGCGGACGAACAACCCTTTATGGGGGCAATGATCTCAAGCAACGCCGCTAACTCAATGGTCGTTGCTCAGCAACAGTTGCTAGATTTAGGCGCAACCGCATTGGTTGAACTTAAACACCTAGATACCGAATCAGGTTTTGTCAGCCCTGGCATCATTGATGTAACGGCCATGGTTGAAAAAATGCCTGATGACGAGCATTTTGGTCCATTGTTAAAAGTTATTCGTTTTGATGATTTTGATCGCGCTATAGAGCTTGGTAATAACACCAAGTTTGGTTTATCAGCTGGTTTGTTATCTGATAGCCATGATTTATACCAACATTTTTATCAGCGAATTCGAGCCGGTATTGTAAACTGGAACCGTCCGATCACAGGCGCCAGCGGTGCCGCGCCTTTTGGTGGCGTTGGCGAAAGTGGCAATCACAGAGCAAGTGCATATTATGCTGCTGATTACTGTGCATACCCTGTTGCCTCAGTGGAGCTTGAGAAAGTCGCCCTGCCGGGAAGTTTAAACCCTGGTTTACGCTTCTAGGCCCCATAATTTGTAGAAAAAGTATTACCTTTCGCGCATTTATGTAAAAAGTAACACTTAAAAAAGCCTGCTCCGCAGGCTTTTTGCATATTTAAGAAATAAAAATATAGATTTAAGGGATGACATTAAGCCGTTTGCAAATTAAAATCGATTAATAATATAATAGTATTAATTAACCAGTTATTAACATGGTGTGTCTAAATGTCTAAATTTGATCCGGTAGATCATTCTCATCGTCGTCGTAATCCCCTCACAAATGATTGGGTACTTGTGTCGCCACATAGAGCAAAACGTCCATGGCAAGGACAGGTTGAAAAGCCTCAACAAAACGACAGTGTCGCTCATGATCCTAACTGTTTTTTGTGCTCTGGCAACACCCGTATAAATGGTGAAGTGAATCCTCAGTACAAAGATACCTTTGTATTCACTAACGATTTCGCTGCCTTGATGAAAGACACACCGGCATCAGAACAGGTTAACGATGATTTATTCACAGTAGAAGCGGCACGTGGTACTAGCCGGGTTATTTGCTTTTCACCTGCACATAACAAATCGCTACCAGAATTATCCTTGCCGGCACTTGAAAAAATTGTACAAACTTGGCGTGACCAGGTAGCTGAATTATCCAAAGATTACGCTTGGGTGCAAGTATTTGAGAATAAAGGCGCTGCCATGGGCTGCTCTAACCCCCACCCCCATGGGCAAGTTTGGGCAAATGATTTTATTCCCAATGAAGTGCGTAAAGCCGATGTGAATCAACGCGCTTATTTTGATAAACACAACAGCTCACTTTTACTAGACTATGCGCAAAAAGAATCTACTAGCGGCGAACGCACCGTGGTCGAGACTGAGCATTGGATTGCCGTTGTACCTTATTGGGCGGCTTGGCCATTTGAAACCTTACTTATGCCAAAATTTAAATGCGCGCGCTTCGACGAAATGAACGACGCTCAACAAGCCGATTTAGCGCTAGCTATTAAGAAACTCACGAGTCGATATGACAACTTATTTCAGTGCTCTTTCCCTTATTCAATGGGTTGGCATGGCGCACCGCACAACACAGACATAACAGAACACTGGCAGTTGCATGCACATTTCTATCCACCGCTTTTGCGTTCAGCGACCGTCCGTAAGTTCATGGTGGGTTACGAAATGATGGCAGAGCCACAGCGTGACCTTACGCCAGAGCAAGCGGCCCAAAAACTACAAGCGCTCAGCGATGTCCATTACAATGAATCAACCGGAGCCTAGAGCAATGAAAATAATTTCTCAACAAGCAATTGACGAGCTAGACGCAACATATCAGGAAATATTTGCAACAGCACCTGCTCGTCATTTTCAGGCCCCTGGGCGCGTTAATTTAATTGGTGAGCATACTGACTACAACGACGGTTTTGTATTACCTTGCGCCATCAATTACCAAACTTTGGTTGCTGTCACCCCAAGAGAAGACGACTTGGTGCGCGTAGTGGCCGCTGATTACGATAACGAGCGCGACGAATTCTCGTTGAATTCACCTATAGCGCCACATCCCACTCAACTGTGGAGCAACTATATTCGCGGTGTTATTAAACATCTTCAACTACGTGGTATGCAGTTGAAAGGAGTTGATATGGTGGTGTCTGGTAACGTACCACAAGGTGCAGGTCTTAGCTCATCAGCGTCTCTTGAAGTGGTCATCGGTGAAACATTCCGTCAGTTATTCGATTTGCCTTTAACCTCTGCCGATATCGCATTAAACGGCCAAGAAGCCGAAAATCAATTCGTTGGCTGTAACTGCGGCATAATGGACCAGATGGTCAGTGCTTGCGGCGCACAAAATAACGCTTTATTACTTGATTGTCGCTCGCTGGAAAGTCAGCTTATCTCTATGCCCCCTGAACTTGATGTGGTTATCATCAATTCCAACGTAAAACGCGGCCTCGTTGATAGCGAATACAATACGCGTCGTGAACAATGTGAAGAAGCCGCTAAAACGTTGGGTATAAAAGCCCTACGTGATATTAGTTTGGTTGAGTTACAAGCTCAAAAAGATAAGTTACCTGAAGTAGTTTATCGCCGTGCCCATCACGTTGTGTCTGACAGTGAGCGTACGCTTCAAGCTGCAGACGCCCTGCGCGTCGGAGATGCGAAAACCTTATCTAAATTAATGGCCGAGTCGCATGCTTCGATGCGAGACGATTTCGAAATTACCGTGAAACCCATCGATTTTATTGTTGCAACCTTAGCTGAATATCTAGGTGAGCACGGTGGAGTACGTATGACTGGCGGTGGCTTCGGTGGCTGTATTGTCGCACTAATGCCACGGGAAATGGTAGCCGGAGCTCAGCAACTTATCGCCGAGCGGTATCAGCCAGAAACAGGTTACCAAGAAACCTTCTATGTGTGCTGTGCTAGCGATGGTGCGGGTGAAGTACGCTTTTAATTGCCCGCTCACATAATAAAAAAGGTAGCGATTAACATTAGATAAACCCGCTACCTTTTTTATATTTAAGCCTAACGGCTGCTCACAATCATTAAACCTTCGTTTTTTTACCCAGAATCACCAATAACATGCCACCTAAAATAGCGATAGATGAAAGCATTAAATGCGCTGTAATAGGCTCATCCACCAGCAACACACCGCCAAACGCAGCTATAATTGGTACTGATAATTGGCAAACTGCCGCTACGCTACTGTCTAACTGAGATAAAACCTGATACCAAATAGCGTAACCAATACCCGATGCGAGTGCACCAGATGCTAATGCGTAGGCAACACCTTCAAAGGTTAAGCTAGCCGTTGGCATAAACACAGCCATTAATACCAGTCCCAAAGGTAAACAACGAATAAAGTTTGCCGAAGTTGACTCAAGGGCATGGGTCGATTTAGCACCAGCTAGGCTGTACATTCCCCACGCAACACCCGCCAACGCCATAACCATCAATCCTATCAAACTAGGTGATGATAATTCTGGCAGCACAAAATACACAAACCCGACTAGAGATATCACCACTCCGCTGCTTGCGAGCGCACTCATACGATGACCCGAAAATCTAGCCACCAGCAACATAGTAAATTGTACCGCTGCGAATAATATTAATGCCCCTGTTGCGGTGGGTAATGTCACGTAGGCATAGGAAAATCCAGCGGCATAAGCAAACAAATACCCAGCTTGGCGCCAGCTACCATAAGCATTTAAGGCGCTAAAACTACGAAGGGTTGCAGGTGATTTAACGAGCATAATAACACCCAGCACCAACGCAGCTGAAGTCAAGCGAATGCCAGTAAAACTCATGGGATCCATATTTTGCTCGTCCAGCGCTAAGCGACAAAACACCGAATTAGCCGCAAATGCGACTAAGGTTAAAAAAGTCAAAGAAACAAGAGGTAACACAGTCATAAATTACAATAACAACCAAGTTGCTGTGCCCAAGAAGGCAAAAATTCCTACCACGTCGGTAATAGTGGTTAAAATCACACTACCGGCAAGCGCAGGGTCAATATTCATTTTTTTCATCATGATCGGTAACATAGCGCCAGCTAAACCCGCCGCTATCATGTTGATCATCATGGCAAAAGCAATCACACCACCCAGCATTAAATCTTGTTTCCAAATGGCGATAACTGACGCAATAAGCAATGCCCAAATGACGCCGTTAAAAAAGCCGATGGCCAGCTCTTTACCAATCAACCAACGGGCATTGCTGTCGCTAACATGTCCCAACGCCATACCCCGTATAACCAAGGTCAGAGTTTGATTTCCCGCAGCCCCGCCCATACTCGGCACAATGGTGTTTAATATAGCGAGCACCGCTAATTGGCTTAATGTGGCTTCGAACATGTCGCTCACTGCAGCGGCCATTAACGCCGTAAACAGGTTCACACCCAACCATACAGACCGCTTCTTGGTACTTTTTATTACAGGGGCGAAGGTATCTTCTTCATCTGCCAAACCTGCCATGCTCATCATGGAGTGCTCCGCACCCTCTCGAATAATGTCTACCACGTCATCAATGGTGATACGGCCCACCAAATGATTTTGTTTGTCCACCACAGGGGCTGATAACCAATCATAGCGTTCGAACAAACTGGCCACTTCGTCCTCGTGCATGTCTACGGGAATAGTCACCGAGTCTTGGGTCATCAATTTTTCAACCATGACCGCAGGCCTAGCGGTCAACAAGGCAATAACAGGCACACTGCCAATTAACTCGTCATTTCGATTAACCACATAGAAGGTATCGGTACCCTTGGGAATATTCCCTTTTAGGCGTAGATATCGCAAAATCACATCCACCGTCACTTCTGGGCGCAAAGTAATGGTATCAGTGTTCATAATAAAACCAGCAGTATCTTCGCCGTAAGACAACGCTTGCTCTGCTCGCTGCCGATCTTGCTCGTCCATAGAGCTCAGTGCATCTTGAGACACCGCTTCGGGTAAGCCACTTAGGGTTTCGACGAGATCATCGGTATCCATCTCTTCTAGTGCGTCGGCTAGAATTTCAGGCACCATTTGACGAATAATACCGTTTCGCACGTCCTCAGAAAGATCTTCCAGTACGTCACTGTATTGCTCTGGTTCGATTAACTGCCAAATTTCTGAACGAGTGCGGCTGCGGCTAGATTCAAGTAATAAGGCCACATCACAAGAGGGCATTGTGCTTAGCATCTCTCGCACTTGCACTATCATGCCATCGTTTAGAGCTTCGTTAATCTCTTCAATTTGATTGCTAAGTTTTTTTGCTTCTTGAGAATCAGGCATAGTATGTATTTACCTAGAAAACGTGCGCTTAACATCTTGATTTATGGCCTATATTCTAATGGATGCAAGCCACGATAGCAGTATTAAAATCACCCTTTTTTGTGATTTAATAGCAAGATATCCCAATCCACGTTATTGCGACCCGTGCAATAGAGTTCGCGTAACCCTGTATATTCCAGTAGCGGGCACTTAATGTTGGCTTAAGCTGTAATGAGTAAGCTAGATCTTTGTACTATTAGGGTGAATGAAATGCGAATTTTACTTGTTGAAGATGACATATCCTTGAGTGATGCCCTGAGTCAGTCGTTACGCAGTGAGGGTTACGCCATCGATAGCGTGGCGACGGGTGCTGCGGCACTATCGGCGATTGTCACGGGCGAATTTACCCTAATGATCTTGGATCTAGGGTTGCCCGATATGGACGGCATTGACGTATTGCGACAAGCCCATCGAAATAAACAAGGTTTGCCAACGCTTATTCTTACTGCCAGAGACAGCATGACCGACAAAATAACCGGCCTAGATGGCGGCGCCGACGATTATCTTGCCAAACCCTTTGATATGCAGGAACTGCTAGCTCGTCTTCGTGTAATAGAGCGTAGGCTAGGTACAGCAAATAGCTCAATTGTGACCATAGGTGCGGTCACACTTGATTTAGCCAGCCATCAAATTCAAGTCGAGGGTGAATCAAAAGAGTTATCTCGCAGAGAGTTCATGCTAATCAAAGCACTAATGGATAATGCCGGGCGGATCCAGTCAAAAAGCCAATTAGAAACCAGGCTCTATGAATGGGGCGACGAGTTGTCTAGCAACGCCATCGAGGTGCATATTCATAACTTACGCAAGAAGCTACCTAAAGATTTTATTAAAACTATTCGCGGAGTCGGCTATAGCGTGACAACAAGAACGAGCGCCTAACTTACATGCGCTCAATTCGTCGCCAGTTAACCTTAACGCTCATCGCATTGCTCATACTTATCAGCTTTAGCGCTGCACTGCAGGGTTATCGTTCTAGCATGCTCAAATCTTCAGAGCTGTTTGACGCCGAACTTATCGCATTAGCCAATAGCTTTACGCATGTGGCGTTACTGCAAACGTCGCAACAGTTCGATAGTGGCGAAAATATCGCATTACAATTATGGAAAAAAGACACGCTCTTCGTCAGCTCTTTAAACACACCTAAGCGAAAAATAGGTAAATTTTCCACTGGTTTCTCCGATAATAACTTTGCCGGTAAACGTTGGCGTGTGTACTCGCACTTATCGCAAAAAGCCCAGATATGGATCATGGTCGCGCAGCCATTACAGGGTCGCTTCGAACTAGCTGATAAAATGATTATTGCGGCTATGGCGCCGATTATTTTAACGATCCCCTTCCTAGCCTTAATCATATACTTTGCAGTTAGCCACGGATTAAAACCTTTACGCTCTCTATCTGAGGCCTTGCGGCGACGCTCTCCAAGAAACTTTGAGCCTCTAAATATAGACGCACCAGCGACTGAGCTCGCACCTATGATTACTACGCTTAATTCACTACTTGGTCGCTTACAAGCCGCCTTTGAGCGTGAACAACAATTTGCATCGAATGCTGCCCACGAGTTACGCACGCCATTAAGTGTATTAAAAATTAACTTACATAATTTACGTAAAGATACCGTTAGCGACAGCAATATCCAACGTATCGATAAACTACATCAAGACACAGATCGCATGATACATGCGATCAATCAGATATTATTATTGAGCCGCACTAATCCAGAGTACTTCGAGGCCAATAGTCGTCAGGTCGATGTGTACGAAATTGCGCAAAGTGTCATTTCAGATATGTACGCCAGTATCGACAACAAGCAGCAAACCATTGAGTTAATAGGTAAACCACAGGTTATTTTAAGCAGTGAGTTTGCTCTTTTAACATTGTTTCAAAACTTAATTGGTAACGCCCATAAATACGCTCCACAAGAAGGCCATATTCAAGTTCACGTGCACCAAGATGCTAGCGACGTAGTCATCCAAGTAGATGATTCAGGCTCCGGCTTAAACGACGATGAATACGCCAAAGTGTTAGAGCGTTTTTATCGCTCCAGTAAACATATAGAGCAAAAAGGACAAGGCATCGGGTTAGGCTTAGCGATTGTAAAACAAATCGTCGATTTGCATGCAGGTAGAATACGCTTGCATCGCTCCACGTTAGGCGGGTTATCGGTACAAGTTCATTTACCTCTAAGTAGAAAGCGCGAGGTGAACATTGCATAAGTATTTACTGACTTTTTCTTTATTGGTGCTTGTGCACAGTGCTCCGGCAATGGCGATGCCTGAAATGGTGATTACTATTCGTGACCACTTGTTTTATCCATCTGAAGTGATTGTGCCAGCAGGTAAAAAGGTCAAACTGATTTTCATCAATCAAGACAACACTCCAGAAGAGCTCGATAGCTTTGAATTGAATCGCGAGAAGGTGGTTTTTGGCAACGCCAAAGCCAATGTTTTTATTGGTCCTCTGGACGAGGGCGAATACCATTTTTTCGGTGAATTCCATCCTTCCAGTGCTGTGGGCAAAGTTATAGTTGTATCTCCTGAGGTATTTAACGATGTTAATTAATACTGTGGTGCTTTTTTTACGCGACGCACTACCCATTTTTGTACTGTTGAGCATGCTGCGTGTCTATGCAGACATTGATTGGCGCCATTTATTATGCGGCTTGGCTATGGGGGTATTTTTGTCCACCATTGTGGTGGTCAATCAACATACCGTTAGCCAGTGGTATCAAGGGGCGGGTTACGAGATATTAAAGTGTGCCACGCTTATAGCCGCATACCTACTAGCTGCGCGACTGGTCATCACGAAGGGCACGCGTTTGGGTTTATTTGCAACCATTATAGTAGCGATTTTTGTGGTCCCCAGAAGTGCTGATTTCTCGGTATTTGTTGTCGGATTTTGGTTTCAAGAAGATGCTCTGTCGCCCATATTATTTGGTACCACCTTGGGCTTAGGTATCTGTATTAGCGTTGCCATATTAGTGGATGTGATATTCAGTAGTCTCAATAAACGAAGTATTACCCGTTGCGCATTTACCTTATTTATAGCAGGCCAAGTGGCAAACGTTGTTTTGTTGCTACAACAGATCGACTGGTTAGCTGACCCAGGGCCACTGTGGAATATAAACAATGTCATTGCAGATGAAAGTGAATACGGTCATCTACTGAAGGTACTTATCGGCTATGAAGCCGCACCAAGCAGCTTTTACTTATCAACATTGCTAATCGCTCTACTTTTACCATTAATCATCCGCAGCGTTGTGTTATCTAGACAACGCGCACCTCATTCAACATCGGAGTATCAAGTATGATATCTCGTAGCGTCATGTTATTCGCCATAAGCTTAGTACTCGCTTCAGGTTTGGCCAAAGCTGAGAAACATGAAAGCAGCAACAACGTGGTTGATAAAATTTATCACCCCTACGTGTTGCCGTTAGAACAAGAATTCGAATGGCGCTTAATGTCACGCCAAAACGATGAAGGTAATTCACTTGTGCAACGGGTTGCGTTTGGTCACTCAATCAATGACCGATTAACCTTGGAAGCTTATCTCGTAGGCGACCGAGATGAAGGCGATGACTTTGGTCTAGTGGCTTACGAGCTAGAAGCTAGATGGATGATCACCGAACAAGGCAGGTATTACGCAGATTGGGGGGCGCTTTTTGAACTTGAAAAAGAACACCAAGAAGACAAATGGGAGTTTACGACGGGCATATTAGTGGAAAAAGAGTTTGGCCGTGCCAGTATCACCAGTAATTACCTACTTGTTTATGAGTTTGGCAGCACAATCGAAAACTCGTTCCATTCAGAGTTCAGGTTGCAATATCGCTATCGCTTTATTCCCGAGATCCAACCGGCTATTGAGCTGTATACTGCGGAAGATTTTGTTGGCCTTGGCCCATCGTTTATGGGGATCCACCGCTTTGAAGGGCAAAAACAAGTTAAATGGGAGTTGGGTTTTATCGCTGGATTAAATGGCGACAGCAAAGATCACACTCTGCGTGTGGCAATAGAGTACGAGTTTTAACGTTAATGTGTGCTGCCTGGATGTTACCTAAAAAACAGTTAAAGCTGTTCTATAATTATCTCGGATATTTTGCGCGTCAACCATCCTCTGTGCCCAGCGCGTAAAAACTAAAAAGCCGCGAGGATCGTATGTTCCTCGCGGCTTAGTTGATAAATTCTGTTTTATTTAGTGAACTTACTCAGTGATAAATTCGGCTTGGTCATTATGGTCATCGGCTAATGCGTCTTTATCACGTACGTTTTTCTGTACGGTGACCGCGGCGAAAAGACTTAAGACATAGGCCATAGCGTAGAAGCCTTTTTCACTCAGTGCTAATTCCGCGTTATATAAACCTAAGGCTAATAATGCGATAGCCAAGCCCGATGATGCCCACGATAACGTTTGGTACATACTTGAGGTTTTGATGCCCTGTGCTTTATCACGTATCGTTTTTTGTAACGATACCATTGAGAACAAACCGTAGAGCATAGTAATCAAGTAGTAACCTTTTTCGTTTAGTGCCATCTCTGCATTGAATAAGCCGATGCCGTAAGCAACGGTACCAATAACTAATGCCGCTACTGATGCCAACGTATAAGATTTAGTAGGTGCTTGAATTGTCATTTGTTTGTCCTTTTTCATTTTTGTTAAATAAACCCGCGTCTTGCTGGAGTGGGGCTAATATGCCCTTTGGATTAGAATAAATAAACCCACTTGCTTTTTGTTGAGCATAACTACACCAATAGTCTATTTTTTCGATACCTTTTTGGGACTATCACCCTGTTAACTCTTTGTCGGTGCGCCAATAGATTGAAACGTCAAATCTGTCATCGCTTCAAGTACTTGCCCGTTACTGCCTAAAATCACGCTTTGACTGGCTAAGTCGTATTTTGCTAGATACTGAGCAATTGAAGTAAAGGTGCTAGTCGCCACTTTTCCTGTGTGATCTTTGGTGGTGATATCATCTTGCAGCATCGAGCCAAACATCAACTTAACGCGACTCGTGTGTACGCGCTGCGGTGTAAAATACGCTTTGGTATTGGCTTTTAACTTTGCTATATCAACCGTCTGGTAGATGGCTGCATTTAACATATCTAATGTGTGCTCTGTACAGTTTTGTAACTGAGCGTTCATCGGGTTGGCAATAACCGAATAATTGTTGTTGTGTAACTGCTGATTTTTGCCTGTAGTGATGATGTCTATTAGCCGAGTTTGTATTTCCTGGGTAGGAACAATGATACCCGCTGTTAACTGGTCTGCCCCCCAAAAAAAGTCTGCTGGATAATCTGTGATTAACTGGCTTTGGTTGAGTTGGTCGGCCTTTTGGTAAAGGTTATAAATGGCGTAACCCTTGACTAATTCACCGTCATCAAGAGTGATGTCTGAATATAAGGCCACCGCGGTATGCGTGAAACGAATACCTCTTGGTAGGTCTTTTTGCGGCCGGCCTACTCTTGCGATAACGAACGCTCTTGCTCCCTGTCCTGCAGCATACTTCTCAACATTCTTGGCAAAGCTGACTATTTGCTCGGGTTTATGGGTAGCAGTTTGCTTAGCTTGACTACCTGCTGTTGCGTTGAAGGATATCGTTAGAGCCAGCACGGCTGCGCTAAGTAAATGTTTAAAATGCATATTCATGCTTACTGACCCTGCTTGTTAATATTTTGATTCTTAGTATGCGTAGTGTTTTGAATTAAAATCACTTGGTTTGGCGCAGGATCTACCGTGACTGTCGTGTCACTTATGTCTAAAGGCGCGGCCTTGGTTGGTTTGCTAACATGACTCAGTTTAACGCTATCAGCTGATTCGGCGATAACACTGCCAGTGACTAAGCTTAAGCCACCGACGACTACCAATGGAGCGGCAACAGTGACACTGGCCACCTTGGCAGTTGATGCAACGCCTTCGGTTAAGGCTAATGCTGAATGCTTGCTTGCTTGAGCACTATGATGAACTGAACCTTGGGCATGTAACCCAGTCGCTGAAAATGTAAGCGTGATAGCAACTAACGTGTTGATAAGTTTCATCGGTAATCCTTTTGGTTTTTATTATGGTAGATAACATTTGTGTTCTCTTGGTACGACATCGCCAAGGAACGAGATACAGACTATGTCTTGGTATTACCTGTGTAAACATTAACCATTTATGTATACTCAAGGGCGACCAAAAGTATATTAATACGATACCAAAAGGGATTTATGAGCCAGATCAGTCAAATCAGTAACACCTTAAAGCAACTGCTGCGTCAACATCAGATCACCTATAAAGACATTGCTGAAAAACTCAATATGAGCGAAGCCAACATCAAGCGAATATTCTCGACCAATAGCTTCGCGCTCGACCGTTTAGAGCAAATTTGTGAAATTCTGCAGATGAGTTTGTCTGATCTGTTTATCATCGCCCAAAAGCAAACTCAGCAACTCACTCAACTCACCGAAGAGCAAGAAAACGAGTTGCTTGGAAACACCAAATTATTGCTTGTGGCTGTTTGTGTGCGCGATGCGTGGACATTTGATGAAATCATTCAATACTACGATATTAATAATCATGAGTGCGTTCAGCTATTAGCCAAGTTAGATCGAATAAAAATTATCGATTTACTGCCTAATAACCACTACAAATCATTGATTGCTCAAGACTTTAGATGGATCCCCGCAGGGCCACTTGAGCGGTTTATGGAGCGTGAGGTTATGGTCAAGTTTATGGCGCCAAAGAAAGAAGAGCCTTGGACGTTTCGGTTCTATCTCAGAGGACGTTATTCTCAAACCTCGGTAGACATTATACAACGCAAGCTCAACCAACTAACAAAGGAGGCCGCAATTTTGAACCAAGAAGACGCGAGCCTACCACTGAGTAAGCGGCAGCATTTTGGGCTACTGATGGCAATGCGCCCATGGGAACCTTCATTGTTTGAAAATCTGCGCAGAGAAAACCCATAAAAAATCGGAATAATTGGGCTGCGATCATTATTTAAAACAATCGCTGAAAGTGACCAAAACCACTGGGACTTAGCGATGGTGGCTCTAATGTTCGTCCCTTAAAAATACGATTTTATTACCTGAGCTTTGCTCTTCGCTAAAGCGATAACCCGCGGTGTCAAAATTCTTAAGCCTTGCAACATCACTCACTTGGTTTTGAATGATATAACGCGCCATGAGGCCGCGAGCCTTCTTGGCGTAAAAACTAATGATTTTGTATTGGCCATTTTTAAAATCTTTAAATACAGGCTCAATAATTTCACCGTTTAACACCTTAGGCTTGACGGCGCTAAAGTATTCGGTAGACGCCAAGTTAACCAATATATTATCGCCCTGCTCTGCCAGTGCTTGATTTAACTTTTCTGTGATAATGTCACCCCAGAACTGATACAGGTTACTGCCTCGTTCAGTGTCAAGCTTGCAGCCCATTTCTAAACGGTACGCTTGCATTAAATCTAATGGCTTTAACAAACCATATAAACCGGACAATATACGCATATGTTTTTGCGCATATGAAAAATCTTTATCGCTAAAGCTAGCCGCATCCAAACCGCCATACACGTCCCCGTTAAAGGCTAATACGGCCTGCTTGGCATTATCGTCGGTAAACGGTATGTGCCACGCAGCGAAACGATCGGCATTTAAGCCAGCAAGTTTATCGCTGATTTTCATCAACGAGCCTATCTGTGCGGGGCTCAGCTTGCGGCTGCGATCAATTAGTTGCTTACTATGCTCCAGTAACTCAGGCTGAGTGAATGGCGGAGCGTTTTTAATTTTCTCAAAATCAAGATTCTTTGCGGGTGATACTACCAGTAACATCTCAGTTCCTTATTCCTAATTAATTGGGGTTATGATACCAATACGACGCCAACGCTCAAACGATTAAAATAGATAGGCTTAATCAGTAAAGTTAATCACTATTAATGCGTCCCCTTAAACGCTGGGCACTTTAATTGAATACAAGCGACGTGCTCTACCTTAGATATGAAAGTGTCCCATCTAAAATATATAAATTAATGCAGTTGCTCGCCCTGTAAGGCTTCGACTAAGCACGCATATTCCTGTTCATTTCGCGCACAAATAATGATTTTTCGCAGACTGTCATACTGAATCGACGCCTCATTGACAGCAGTAATCGCTAATTGGCAAAGATGTACTGTCGATAAGCCATTATTATTTGGTTGTGAATGGTGGCCAATAACGCCCAATGCAATGCTACGCAGTTCAGATGCTGCGGCGCTGCTTAGTGCCTGACAATAACCGGTGTAAATTTCTGCTGTGATCTCATCAAGAGATTTAGCCTCGCTGGGGAGTTTGAGCTTAATAACAGTACCCGCTACCCATGGATCATCAGGTGTGGTCTGAGCAATCTCTACCCGCACGCCATCAGTGCCGTGAACAGCGCTATTCTGGCCTTGTGGATCCTCTAAATAGGTGGTGCTCACTATGGCATCAACCTGCAAAAGATTTATGTCTTCTTGTATTAGCGTTATTTTTGCTGACATTGTGGGTGTTTTACTCGCGTATGCAGGACAACGGTTATATCCTATGCTACCTGTTTGTTTACACCCGATCTCAGTTATTACGGCATTACTGTCATAAAGAATTAATTTATGAACGGCATTGATTGTGACGTGATCACCCCCCAATAATAGTCTGAGAGCATATACATTTGTTGATTAAAATGTTGTAATTTTACAACATAACGAATTCGAGGTTAGCATGTCCAATCAGTTACAAGCGTTACGCGATATCACCACAGTCGTTGCCGACACCGGCGACATTGAAGCAATCAAGAAATATCAACCTGTTGATGCCACTACCAATCCTTCTTTGTTGCTTAAAGCTGCAGAAATGGAGCAATATCGCTCGCATCTAGAAAGCGCCGTTGCGTGGGCTAAAGAGCAGTCAGATGACGCTGCCCAACAAATCATAGACGCTGGCGACAAATTGTCAGTTACCATAGGCACAGATATTGTTAATATCGTGCCTGGTCGTATTTCTACTGAAGTGGATGCCCGTCTATCGTTCGATACACAAAACAGCATTGAAAAAGCTCACAAGCTAATCGCGTTATATAAAGATGCGGGCATCGATAAAAGCCGTATCCTGATCAAACTAGCTTCTACGTGGGAAGGCATTAAAGCTGCTGAACATTTAGAAAAAGAAGGTATTAATTGTAACCTGACGTTGTTGTTCAGTTTTGCCCAAGCTCAAGCCTGTGCTGAAGCCGGTGCTTACCTAATTTCACCTTTCGTTGGCCGTATTTTAGATTGGTACAAAGCGAAAACAGGTAAGACTGAATACGCAGCAAGTGAAGATCCTGGCGTGCAATCTGTAACGCAAATTTATAACTATTATAAAGAGCATGGTTATAAAACCGTAGTCATGGGCGCAAGTTTCCGTAATATTGGTGAAATCACTGAGCTTGCTGGTTGTGACCGTCTAACGATTAGCCCTGGTTTGCTAGAAGAGTTATCTAACAGCGATGCGCCTCTTGAAACTAAGTTAAAAGACAACGGCGCAACTAAAAAAGCCGGCCAACCACTTGATGAAGCAGCTTTCCGCTGGGAAATGAACCAAGATGCGATGGCCACTGAAAAACTGTCTGAAGGTATCCGTAACTTTGCCGCAGACCAAGTTAAGCTCGAAACGCTGTTGAAAAGCTACCTGTAATACAGGCATTATGAAAAGAGCGTCTAGTTAGGCGCTTTTTTTTACTTTATAAAATTGATATTAAATCTTACAGGAGTCCTGCATGACTGCGTTGACTAACACCCTTACTTGGCAAAAACTTGCCTCTTTAGCTGATGATGTTAAACAACAGCATATGCGCGATTGGTTCGCTAACGACAGCGACCGCGCCAGCAAATATCAGCAAACAGCCTGCGGTATCGAGCTAGACTTCTCAAAAAACCTGGTCACTGACGATGTGATGAAAGCGTTGTTCTCGCTGGCGGATGAGAGCCAAGTCGCACAAAAGCGTGACGCTATGTTCAAAGGCGATATCATTAATCACACTGAAAACCGCGCAGTATTGCACACGGCTTTACGTAACTTTTCGGGCCAGCCAGTCTATGTTGACGGCCAAGATGTCATGCCAGAAGTATTGGCTTGCCAAGACAAAATCAAAGATTTCGTTGCCAGTATTCATAGCGGCGAACGCAAAGGCTACACTGGTAAAGCATTAACACAGATAGTGAGTATCGGTATTGGTGGTTCGTTTTTGGGCCCTAAAATCATGTCTGAAGCCCTTAAACCTTATTGGTTTGACGGCGTAAAAGTACACTTTGTAGCAAACGTGGACGCGTGCCACATTCAAGATGTGCTAGCAGGTCTTGACCACGAAGAAACGTTAGTGGTTATGTCCTCTAAGTCATTCACTACCCAAGAAACCCTACAAAATACCTTAACCGCTAAGGACTGGTTCTTAAAGGCCGGTGGTACCCAACAAGACATAGCCAAGCACTTCATTGCAGTTTCGTCGAACATTAAAGCCGCAACAGATTTTGGTATGGCTGAAGAAAACATCTTCCCCATGTGGGATTGGGTTGGCGGGCGTTATTCACTGTGGTCTGCTATTGGTTTACCTATCGCACTGACTATGGGTTACGACAATTATCGTCAATTGCTTGAAGGCGCTTACGCCATGGACGAGCATTTTAAAACCGCGCCCCCAGAACAGAATTTGCCCATGATCACCGCGTTATTGGGTGTGTGGTACATTAACTTTTTTGGTGCTCAAAGCCATGTGCTTTTACCTTACTACCATTACTTACGTGGCTTTCCTGCTTACGTTCAGCAATTGGACATGGAAAGTAATGGTAAGAGCATCAGCGGCGATACAACGCAGGTCGATTATGCTACAGGACCTATTATTTGGGGTAGCGAAGGCACTAACGGTCAGCACTCATTCCACCAGCTAATTCATCAGGGCACCCTTTTGATCCCTGCTGACTTTATGTTGCCATTGAATGTAGCTGATCAAGACAATACTCATCACGCAATGTTGGCGTCTAACTGCTTTGGTCAGACCCAAGCTTTGATGCAGGGTAAAACGTTCGATGAATGTTATGCGGATCTTGCAGACAAAGGCTTAGAAGAAGCTGAACGCGTTAAATTAGCGACCCACAAAACGATGCCAGGCAACAAGCCAAGTAATACCTTGTTGTTCGAACAAATAGATCCTAAAACATTAGGCTCACTTGTGGCTATGTATGAACATAAAGTGTTCGTACAAGGGGCAATATGGGGTGTAAATTCATTTGATCAGTGGGGCGTTGAGCTCGGTAAAGAGTTGGGGAATCAAGTATTAGATAAAATCGTTAACACAGATGCGGCCTTATATTTTGATGGTTCTACCAATGCGCTTATTGCCCGCTTTAGACAAGCAAACAGCTAATGAATGCTCTGTTAACATAATGCAAAACAAAGAGACCTTTATGGTCTCTTTTTTTAAGTGAAAGGCAATTTTTCAAGGTGCAGAATTAGGCAAAACAAAACGTGTGGTAACAAACTGATTAAGGAAACGATGCATAAGATACACAGCTGTTAACGTGGCTGCCACTGATACGGTAACTGATGTAAAACGATACAACGCATTGTAAACTAAATCCTGTTGCGGTGATAAGTACTGTCCGAACAAGATACCCATGGTCGTCATAGCACCAAAACCCGCACCAGATCCCCCGCCCTCAAGCATATGATAGCGCGCAAACAACATCACACTTATCCACAAGGCAATGCTCACAAACCATAAAATACCACTATGGTCGAGCAACACGAATTGCCAAGCTAAACCGATATTACAGCCTATCAATGTACCGATAGCACGATTGAGCGCTGCGCGGCCTGCCCCATACCAGTTTAAAGGGAACAAGATCAGTACCGATGATACCTGAGCAGACAGGGAATCTTGCAAATCAAGTACTTGAAATACAATAAATGACAAGGTTGCAACCATGGACGCTAATATCACTTCATGTCGACGATTACTATCCGGTTTGCTGACAACAGGAGGCTTGGCACGCGCTTCTACATCGGGGAAGATTAAATGCATGAACATCGCCACAAAAACAGTCAATATGCTCGCAGCGACATTTGACATGACCAGATCGCTCACTGACGCAGTGCTGTAACTGGCAAAGTGCAGTTGCATCGATAAACCGACCACTCCTACTGCACCAAATAAAAAATTCGCTCCATTTGACATACAACGGAACATAAAAGCGAAAATCATCACCACCGTGATGATCATGGGTATAGGCTGGTCGCCAAACATTCCTTGAACAACAAATACAAAAGCGGTGACTAATGCTGCACTTGCCAAAAACTGACGAATAATGTGCGCATTGAGGATCGGAACCAAGCCCAGAATTAGCATGGGGTATACAGTAAAAAAGGTACCGTAATTCCAATCCATGAGTTTACTAATCGTAAAGCCAAGTGTTGCCCCAAATGCCACCCGTAAACACTGGCGAACTTCATTCCCAATGAGTGCTCGATGCGCTGGGCGACTGACGCTACCTTTGCGGATAAACGGCAGCCTTAATAGAGGTTTCAACATCAGTTTGGCCTAGTAAATGTAGTGAACAATGCTGATCACATGGGCTTGCAGCGTACCTAACCAACTGGCTAAACCACCCACAGGATGAAGCTGCACTGTCGCCCGAGCACCTGATGGCAGGGTCTGAAGTAACTGTAGGTTCTCGTGTAAAACAATATGGGTACGCATATATTGAGCGTCCCTCACCCAGCGGTCAGAATTCTCTGGATTGGCTAGTGAACCGTCAGCACTGATTTGACCATTTTTGACACCCGCATCGATAGCCAATACCTTGCCAGTAAACACGTCACCTGGATGCGCATCAAATACGACTGAGGCCTCATCGCCAATTTGTACATGGCTCAACGATTTTTCCCTAAAATCCGCCACTATGTCGCCTTTGTCCACGACTATCGCTGCTACAGCCAAACCTGCCTGCGCATAATTCCCGGGCTGCAATTGCAGGTTGGTTATTTGCCCTGCCACCTGTGACCGTACATCCGTGTAATTTAACTGTAACTGTGCGTTTTGTAAGGTGTTTTGAGCTTGACGAAGGCGTAAATTAGCGTCACCATTTTTGCCTCGTTGCGCTTCAAATTTAATCACATCAGCTTGTACCGCCTCCAATTTCGCCTTAGCCGCACGGTAGTTAGCTCTAGTTTGATCATATAGCTGACGTGACACAGTATTCGACTTGATCAAGTGTTCAACTCGCTCTACCTCAAGCTTTAATTCGTCTACATCTGCTCTCGATGCCAATACTTGTGCTTTTGCCGCAGCGATAGATGCATCTAACTGCAAATTTGTTTGCGACGCACTTTCAACCAACAACTCGGCTTTATCTACCGCTATCTCGTAAGGGCGTTTATCTAAACTAAATAGCACTTGACCCACGTCAACCTGTTGGTTATTTCGCACGTATACAGATTCAACTTGCCCACTGACCTTTGATGACACATTCACCACTGGATGCAGCACGCGAGATTGAGTACTGACCGGCATCCATAGATCCGCGACTAAAAAGTAGACAAACGACAACATAAACACCGTTAGGGCAATATGTACCCAGCGTTTAAACATTTGGTCAGGAGCCATTACTACTTTCCTCCTTCATTTTTCTTGTGCAGCATGGTGCAGGCGTTGTGCTCAATTCTTTTGAGCACGCTATAAACCGTATCCAGTTCTTTGTCACTTATTCCGTTTGTCAGCTCCGTGCGTACCAAATCCACACCGCCACTTAACATTTGCATACAAGTGTTTCCTTCATTGGTAAACCATAAACACTTACATCGACCATCACTCGGATGGGCACGCCGTTCAATAAGATTAAGCTTCTCTAACTGATTAACGGTACGATTTAGAGATGGCATTTCTATTCCGAGTTCGGTGGCCATGGCATGTTGCGATGCCCCCTCTCCCATGTTTTTTAAGTTCATCATCACCGACCAGCGCGCCTCAGTCATTCCCATTGGCTGAACAGTTTGAGATATAGCACTTCGCCACAAGCGAAATACCCGCCCTAACAACCAACCCATCCCAGGATTGTTAAGTGTTCTGTGCTCTCTCTTTTTATCTGACATATCGATCTCATATTGCTGTTGCCTCGACTTTACGTTCGATTGCAACTTATTTACTTAGCATGCTAACTATTATAATGACTTAAATTTACTTAGCAAGCTAACTAATAATTTGAAACATCTAATACAGATTTTTTTACATCGTATGTACGCAGAGGATCTATGTATGACTAAATAGGGACTGACGTAATCAAATCGGATGTAATATTTTTGGCACAATCCTTGTGTATAACCGTATGAAAAACAACCAAAACCACAAGGAAATAGCATGAAATTAAAAACCGCCGCAGCTGTCATTGTATCTCTTTGGAGTAGTGCCATATTTGGAGCAAATTGTGTATATGATTGCCCCACTGGTGTTACTGGCCAAGAGATTGAACGCTCAGTCTATACAATGAGCAACAATGGAAATACTAAGTTTGCTGACTGGGTAGCCTATAACGTGACGAGCGCAACGATTAATGGCCCATCTCGCTCCCGATATTAGCGTGCAGATCCCAGCATTGATTCAAGCGAAACACTTGAACCCGACGATTATACTGATGCTAATGCTGTGTTAGAAACCGATCGCGGGCACCAAGTTCCATTAGCTTCTTTTAGCAATACCACTGATTGGGCAATGCTCAATTACTTATCAAATATTACGCCCCAATCTTCAGACTTAAATCAGGGCCCTTAGGTTGATTTAGAGACAGCAGTCAGAAATATAGTAGCTGGCGGACAAGACGTTTATGTCGTCACCGGTCCCCTGTATGAATGGACATTTGGCACATTACCTGGGGCTGATGAAACCCATACCATTCCCAGTGGATACTTCAAAGTTGTTATTACTGATGTAAATGGTTGGGTAGAAGCTTCAGCATTCATTATGGAGCAAAATGCGAACCGAGCTGATGATTTTTGTTCCACCGAAGTGACGGTAGATGAAGTAGAGTCACGCTCTGGACTCAATATTATGCCCTCATTAGCTTCGTATAAAGAAAGTTCAGTTGAAGGGAAGTTGGGTGGCTTAACCGCCGCACTAGGTTGCTAATATGACGAATTGACTAAAAACGATGCCTTATATTAGGCAGCGTTACGTTACCATGTCGATTTGAGCTAGCGCTATCTCGGTTCGATTCCACCAAGAATAATACGTTGAACGTTTTCTAAAGTGCTTTGGAAAAAAGTGGGATCTTGCAACGTTTGGCCAGTTACCGCTTTTATTTGAACACTAAAGTCTGCGTAATGCTGGGTGATTGCCCAGATGCTAAATATCAAGTGATAGGGATCGATTTTCGCTAACTTACCTTCATCGATCCACGCGTTAATTACCTCGACTTTCGCTACCATCAAATCGTGTAGGGGCGACTCCAATTCAGTAAATAAAAGAGGAGCCCCCTGAACCACTTCCATACAAAATAACTTAGACTCTGCGGGGCAATCCCTAGACATTTCTAATTTCACTCTAATATATTCAGAAATAGCCACAATAGGATCTTGCTCAACGGTGAAGCCATGTAACGGTGCCAGCCACACACCCAACAAATGCTTAATGACTTCAATGTATAACTGCTCTTTGCTACTGAAGTAATACAGTAAATTCGTTTTAGACACATCTGCCTTTTCCGCTATTTGCTCGATACTCGTGGCACTCACTCCACCTTGAGAAAATAGCAGCAAAGCAGCTTGCATAATCCGCTTGCGTTTGTGCTCAGCAGCCTCAGAGCGCCTACGCTGCGCACTTGGACTAAATTTACGGGTAGCTTGTTCGGGTTTCAGTGTCTTATTCGCTATGGCGAAGTGATATTGGGTTCGATTCTATAAGCTAACCATCAATTTATCCATATTTCCCCAAACACTGTGTTTCCAAGAAAAGTCAGAAGTGATGATAAATTGCTCACTTTTAGCGCACTACATGCTCCAAAATGGACCACTCGGTCCACTTTGATTTTAAAAAACAATTTAACTGACTGTTTTTCATACTGTTTATTTATTGGTCTACTTTGTGCTTTTTAGAATATACGACATCAAAATTTGAGATCGAACTCAGGTTAGGCACGATTAACTAAAAAATAAGTGAGGCAAAAATGGATGTAGGTATATTTATTCCTATTGGAAATAACGGTTGGCTGATGTCAAAAACATCTCCTCAATATAAACCTACGTTCGACTTGAACAAAGAAGTTGTGCTTAAAGCAGAAGAATATGGGTTAGATTTTGCTCTGTCGATGATTAAGCTAAGGGGGTTCGGCGGGGAAACCGAATTTTGGGATTACAACTTAGAATCTTTTTCTTTAATGGCTGGGCTGGCCGCAGTAACGTCAAAAATTCAACTTTATGCGACAGCCGCAACTTTAGTAATGCCGCCTGCGATCATGGCGCGTATGGCGACGACTATCGATTCTATTTCCCACGGACGTTTTGGCGTTAACTTAATCACAGGCTGGCAACGTCCTGAGTATTCACAAATGGGTATGTGGCCGGGTGATGAATTCTTCTCTAATCGCTACGAGTACTTAGATGAGTATATTAAAGTGGTAAAAGAATTATGGGACACAGGCCGTAGTGACTTTAAAGGCGAGCATTTTCAGATGGATGATTGCCACATGCTACCTAAACCCCAAAGAAAAATTCCGATTATCTGTGCGGGTCAAAGCACTGCAGGCATGGCCTTCTCAGCCAAACACGCAGATTACAACTTTTGCTTTGGTAAAGGCCTCAATACCCCTACAGCGTTTGCGCCGACTGCCGCTCGCTTGCTAGAAGTCACCGAAGAAACTGGCCGTGACGTAAGCTCAGTTGTGTTAATTATGGTGATCGCTGACGGTACTGACGAAAAAGCCATGGCTAAATGGCAAATGTACAAAGAAGGCAAAGATCAAGATGCCATTGATTGGATGACCAATCAAGGCGCAGCTGATAAGAAGTCAGGTAAAGACACCAACGTACGAGACATGACAGATCCCACCTCTGCAGTAAATCTTAACATGGGCACACTCGTTGGCTCATACGAGTCGGTGGCGAAAATGTTAGATGAAATAGCGACCGTACCCGGCTGCCAAGGCGTGCTGCTGACGTTTGACGATTTTATTAAAGGAATGGATGACTACGGCACCAAAATTCAACCTCTAATGAAATCTAGACAACACCTTACTGATGCGGTGGCCTGATGAACAAGGAAGCACATTTTGACGTCGCTGGTTACTATCAAGAAAAACAAAAAAACGCGGTTATTCTTTCAGCTAAACCAGAGCCCCTAGCGCTCAATATCGAGCAAACAGCTGTCATTGTAGTCGATATGCAAAATGCGTATGCCAGTGAAAATGGCTATTTGGACAAAGCTGGGTTTGATGTATCTCGCACCAAACCGGTAATTGAAAAAACAGCACAAGTCGTGAAGCTAGCGCGTGAAGCGGGCATGCCGGTGATATTTTTTCAAAATGGCTGGGATCCTCAATACACAGAAGCCGGAGGCCCTGGCTCACCGAATTGGTACAAGTCGAACGCATTAAAAACCATGCGTAAGAACCCAGATCTAATGGGCACCATGTTGGCAAAGGGAACTTGGGATTATGCGTTAGTCGATGAATTAACGCCTCAGGATACTGACATTGTGATTGCTAAAACCCGTTACAGCGGATTTTTCAATACCAACTTAGACAGCATGTTACGTAGCCGTGGTATTCGCAATTTAGTTTTTACCGGTATCGCGACGAACGTATGCGTTGAGTCCACTTTGCGTGACGGCTTCTTTCTCGAATATTTTGGTGTCTTGTTAGCTGATGCCACCTATCAAGCAGGCTCTGATGCTATTCAACAGGCCTCTTTGTATAACATTGAAACCTTTTTTGGCTGGGTTTCAACCGTTGATGATTTCTGTGCCGTGGTTTGTGAGAAAACGGCCCAACCCAACTCAATTCAAGGTGATAGCAATGAGTAAAAAATCGATAATTCCCCCAGGAACAGGTAAACCATTAGCCCCTTTTGTTCCGGGCTCGATGGCAGACAATGTTTTATATGTCTCTGGCACTTTGCCCTTTGATAAAGAAAACAACGTGGTTTATGTGGGTGATGCAGAAGCTCAAACACGCCATGTTCTAGACATCATAAAATCAGTGGTCGAAGAGGCAGGAGGTACCATGGAAGATGTCACATTTAATACCCTATTGCTCACCGATTGGGCAAATTATGGGGCTATCAATAAGGTATATGCAGAATACTTTCCTGGCGAAAAACCAGCTCGATACTGTATTCAATGTGGCTTGGTAAAACCCGATGCACTCATTGAAATTGCTACTGTAGCGCATATTGGTTAACCCCTGAAAATGCACTCATTCTCGCCGTTCAATTTGGTATGAGCAAGTAATATGTATTATGAAATTCACGGATTAGCTGCCGCTGACGCCCCGGTGTTAGTGTTGAGCTCGGGTTTAGGTGGCTCTGCCAATTTTTGGCAGTCTCAGCTGCCAGCGTTAACAAAAAAGTATTGCGTGCTCATATACGACCATTTAGGAACCGGCAGAAGTCCCGCAGAATTAGCACACGATTACTCAATCGCATCAATGGCAAGTGAGTTAATCGCCTTACTTGATGAACTGCATATAGCCAAATGCCATATTATCGGTCACGCGCTAGGAGGATTAGTCGCCTTGCACATTGCAGCTAGCTCTCCTGAAAGAGTCATCAGTATGGTATTGGTCAACGCTTGGAGTAGCCCTAACCCGCATACCACCCGCTGTTTTAATATTCGTTTAGCCATATTAGATAACTGTTCTCACAGCGTATATCTGCAGACTCAGGCGCTGATCCTATATCCACCAGATTGGATAGTAGGAAATATCCAAACGTTAGAGAAAGAAGAGCAACACTTATTGGCCAACTTTCCTGACAAGACAAATTTACTGGCCCGTATTAACGCACTTAGCCAATTTAACATTGATGATAAATTGGCCTCCTTAACGGTTAACACCTTAGTCATCGCCAATAAAGATGACATATTAGTGCCCTGGCAGCGCTCACAGTGGCTAGCGGACTCATTACCTCACGCTACATTAGTCCTCTTTGATTATGGAGGGCATGCCTGCTCGGTGACCACTCCCACTGATTTTAACAATACACTCCTAAAGCACTTAGAGACTTTTTAATGGCATTTATTATGCCTACTACTTCAACTCACTTTTGGACAATAAATACATGACAACCCAGCTATCAAGAACAGCTTTAGAGCAGCTTTTTACCCAAGCCCATACCCATACGTCCTGGCACGATAGCCCCGTGCCTGAGAGTATTATTAAGCAACTCTATGAGCTAATAAAATTCGGTTCGACGTCTGCGAACTGTAGCCCAGGACGCTTCGTTTTCATTGGCTCTGACGAGGGCAAAGAAAAACTAAAACCTTGCTTATCGAGTGGCAATGTAGAGCAAACCATGACAGCACCATGCACTGTGATCGTTGCCTATGATGAAGCGTTTTATGAAGAACTGCCGACATTGTTTCCCTACGCCGATGCACGTAGCTGGTTTACATCTAGTCCTGAGGCCGCATACGAAACCGCAATGCGCAATAGTTCGCTACAAGGTGGCTATTTAATTTGCGCTGCAAGAGCACTAGGGTTAGACGTAGGTGCCATGTCAGGCTTCAACCCAACACTTTTAAATGAAACCTTCTTTGGGGACACCACATGGAAAGTTAACTTTTTACTGAATATAGGATTTGGTAACAAAGACAAAGCACACAAACGCTTACCTCGCTTGGACTTTGAACAAGCATGTAAAGTGATATAAATAACTCAAACTAAAAAGAGGACAGCTTATGAACGCGTTAAGTGAAGTAAAACCCAACGAATTAATGTGTATTTCACCTGAAGCTTTCAAAGATGGAATGGCTAACCTTGCTGGGGCTGTGAACATAGTGACCACTGTAGGTAAAAGCGGCAAAGTAGGCTTTACCGCAACGGCAGTATGTAGCGTTAGTGACAACCCAGCAACCATGCTCGTGTGCTTGAACAGAAATGCATCTGTGTACCAAACCTTTAAAGATTGCAACACATTAGCAATTAATACCTTGGGCGTTGGTCAAGACAATCTATCGAACCTGTTTGGAGGTAAAGCCTCTATGGGCGATCGTTTCGCCAATGGGGAGTGGGAGACCTTAACCACCGGCTCACCAATACTAAGTAACGCAGCGGTATCATTTGATTGCATCGTGATAGCCAAACATAGTGTGGCAACACATGACGTCATGTACTGTGAAGTCGTTGCTATTTCTCAGAATGCGTCGGCAGGCTCACTTATATACCACCAGCGCAGCTATCAACAAATTTCAGCTAAAGCGGATTAAACTATGACAACAATTGGTCATTTCATTAATGGTAGAACCATTACCCCTCAAGGACGCTCACAAAGTGTGTACAATCCTGCCACCGGAAACGCTGAAAAATCTGTTTTATTAGCTAGCAAAACCACAGTAGAAGAAGCAATAACACATGCCCAAACTGCATTTGCAGATTGGCGTAACACCCCTGTCAGTAAACGGGCAAGGGTCATGTTTAAATTTAAACACCTGCTAGAAGAGAATGCACAGCATATAACAGCTTTAATTGGTCAAGAACACGGCAAGATTAGTCACGATGCTGCCGGAGAGCTTCAACGTGGTATTGAAAATGTTGAATTTGCTTGCGCAGCCCCACACCTTTTAAAAGGTGAGCACAGTAAAAATGTCGGCCCCAGCATTGATTCATGGAGCGAATTTCAGCCTCTTGGGGTAGTAACGGGTATTACTCCGTTTAATTTCCCTGCCATGGTGCCTTTATGGATGTTTCCATTGGCCATCGTATGCGGCAATACGTTTGTTTTAAAACCTTCTGAACGTGACCCAAGTTGCGCAATGTATTTAGCCCAATTACTAAAAGAAGCTGGTTTGCCGGATGGTATCTTTAACGTAGTCAATGGTGATAAAGAAGCAGTGGACGTATTACTTAGCGATGAACGTATTAAAGCGGTAAGTTTTGTAGGTTCTACGCCAATTGCTGAATATATTTATACTACCGCTAACACCAACGCCAAGCGCTGCCAAGCCTTAGGCGGAGCCAAAAACCATGCGATCGTAATGCCTGATGCCGATATGGACAATGCAGTCAATCAATTGTTAGGGGCTGCATTTGGCTCTTCAGGCGAACGCTGTATGGCACTTTCTGTTGTCGTTGCTGTGGGTGACGAAGCAGCTGATCAGTTAGTCTCTAAAATGCAAGCTGCCATGAGTGAATTAAAAGTCGGCTCATATCAAGACGCAAGTAACGATTTCGGGCCACTGATTACAAAGCAACATAAGCAAAGGGTAGAAGCTTTTATTACCAGCGCTGAGCGCCAGGGAGCCAAAATTGTTGTGGATGGACGCAATATACAAGTAGACGGTTATAGCGATGGTTTTTTTATTGGTGCGACATTAATTGATAGCGTCACGCCGATTATGGAAAGCTACCAAGCAGAAATATTCGGCCCGGTGTTGCAAGTCGTTAGAGTCGACAATATGCAGCAGGGAATGCAGTTAATTGATGATCATGAGTACGGTAACGGCACATGTATCTTTACCCGAGATGGAGAAGCAGCTCGCTATTTCTCAGACCATATTCAAGTAGGTATGGTGGGTATCAACGTCCCTTTACCTGTACCGGTTGCGTATCATAGCTTTGGTGGCTGGAAACGCTCATTATTTGGTGACCTTCACGCTTATGGGCCTGATGGCGTCCGTTTCTATACAAAACGAAAAACCATCACCCAACGCTGGCCTTCAAGTGGAGTGAGAGAAGGAGCAAGTTTTTCTTTTCCTAGTTAATCCCTTTCGTACCATTACCGCTAGCTAAACGCTAAGCTAGCGGTAACATGCAAACAAACTCAACTATTTTAAAGCTTCGTTTAGCACCGCTTTAAAGCGATCAAAATCTTCAATTTGCGGTAAGTGTCCTAAGCCAGATAATTGGTATAACTTGCCGTATTGTAACGTGTGCACCACGCGTTCTCCGAGCTTATCATAACGGCCCAATTCATAAGTAGTTGCAGCTTTTTGCCAATTTCGACCTGGGGCTGTCCGGTCTCGCGTGCCCAGAATCAACCGTGTAGGCACTTTTATATGACTAAACTCATCAATGACAGGCTGGGTAAATATCATGTCATAAGTCAATGCATTCACATGAGCAATAATGTCTTTATCAGGCCCTTGAACTTGCCCAATTAAAAAGTAGGTTAGCTTTGCGTACGCTTGATTCCAGTTTCCAGCATAATAATTTTTCTTTTGGTAAGCCTGAATAGACTCAGCACTTTTCTTTAATTCTTGCTGGTAAAAGAAACTAACATCCTTGTATTGGCTATAGAGCAAGTAATTTTCTAAACCAATCGGATTGACCAATAACAACTTCGCGGTACTTTCTGGGTAGAGTAATGCGAAGCGACTGGCTAGCATTCCCCCCATAGAATGCCCTAAAATGATCCCCTGTTTTATATCTAGAGATGACATCAGTGCTTTGGTATGGCTGGCCAATGCAGCAAATGAGTATTGATAATCAAGGGGTTTCGATGATTTACCAAAGCCGATTTGATCAGGCATCAGCACGCCATAGCCCTGTTTGTGTAAATAGCTAGCTGTGGACTGCCAATAAGCGCTATTGAAATTTTTGCCATGTAGCAAGACCACCACCTCTTTATTGTCAGTAGGAGGTAAGTACATATATGCCATATCTAACAATTGGCCCTGAGAATCAAGCGCAAAATGTTGTACTGGGAACGGATACTGTACGTCACTTAATATCGCGTTATAACTTAACGATTTTACGTCTAATGGTTTGGCCGCTAACGACAAACTAAAGATCACGCCTACCAACATATATAAAATTTTCATTTATCGCCCTTAATGCTACCTATACTGAGTACGACTCGGTACAACGTAGTGTAATAATCACAATCAATACCGAAGATGCTAGCACGCACAAGCCACACCTACCCTATGCATAACGTAATAGAGTGTGTCGCACTTCAATGTTAATAAAAGCCTTTATGTTAGAGGTTTGGCCACCTCATACTCACCTTCGCCGCTTAACATGCGTAAGCTTTCTTCCGCTAAGCCCGCTCCCGCTTCGGTAAACATATTAAACACATAATCTGTACCTGTAGACATGAGCTTTTCAACTTCATCGTCATAGCGAGCGATGGCAGCTATTTTACCTTGGTACTCGGCCACTCTAAGCTGTTGGGTAATGTGTGCAGTATCGTCGATAGACGGTAATGCTAATAGAATAAGTCTGACGTCTGTGGTATCAACATTTTCCCACATATCGGCATCTTCTCCATCACCTACGATCACTTTTAGACCTTCATCTTGAAGCTTTCGAACCCGCTGAGGGTCAGCGTCGACACCACAGAGTTCATCCCCTAACGAAGGGGATAGTGCGCTAAACGCGCCTCTACCCACTCGGCCCATACCAATCAGTAATACGCTCGCCCCTTCAGGTTGTTGATATATATCTTCTTTTAACCTAACGTTACTTTCATACTGACGCAGCAAAGATTTAAGTTTTAGGTACTGACTGTGGGCTGATTTATAACGTAAGCTGGTAAATATGAAAGAAAACGATACAGAAAGCGCAATAATGACTAGCCATTGAGGGCTGAACCAACCGGAGCTCACCGCTAATGCCGCTACGATTAAACCAAATTCACTAAAGTTACTGAGCACCAAACCGGATAAGTAAGCAGTACGGGCTCGTAGTTTGAATTGCACAAAGGTCGTGAAAAATAGCAGAAACTTAAGGGGTACCAATACACACAGCAGTAATGCGACCATGACCATTTCCATGTCTGGCAGAGCGATTAACCCAATGGATAAAAAGAAACCAACTAAAAATAAATCTTTGAAACTCAAAAGAGACTTGCTGAGTTCTGACGCCTTAACATGTGGGGCAATTAACATACCCATAATTAACGCACCTAAATCTCCTTTCACACCCACTAAGTCAAATAAATGGTAACCACCTAATGCAAACAAAAAGCCCGTTAAGGGCAATAACTCGCCATGACCAGCGCTGTTAATAAGGCGGTAGAATATAGGGCGGAGGAACCACAGCGCGAACAAGGCAAATGCCCATAAAGTAGGGGTTTTACCCGCAGCAAAGACAAGAAATAGCACAGCGAAGATATCTTGCATAACGAGTACGCCGATGGCTATTTTCCCGTGACGCGTTTTCATCTCGCCACTTTCTTCAAGTATTTTCACCACGCAAACCGTGCTACTAAAACTTAAAGCAAAGGCAAGTAAGGCGGCTTGTTGCAACGACATATCAGCTAAGTACGATAAACCCAGATAACCTATACCGAACATTATACCTGTTACCATCAATACCCAGATCAGCAAATGCTGAGCGCTAGTTATCCATACTTCTGGCTTGAGCAAGTCGCGGATATTCAGTTTTAAGCCAATAGTGAAGAGCATCAGAGTGATACCCAAGTCTGCTAATGATTGCAGGTTTTCTGAACTTTCATAACCAAAGTAATTGAGTAAAAAGCCGGCGCCTAAAAACCCAATCAGCGGCGGCAAGCCTAATTGCTTCATACTTAATCCGCCAACAAAGGCGAATAAAAGCCAAACTATTTCCATATACATTACTACTTCAGGTTATTTGTTCGTAGCATGGCAACATTAAGGTATTAATCAAGAGGCAAGATGCTCGTACTCAAGATTATTGTGCCATGACACCTCATTAATTTTTATAAATAGCTAAAAATACGCTCTAGCAGAAAATAATTATTAACTGCCTAATTTAGCAAAATAGCGCTTAGAACCCGCACGGTTGCTCATATTACAGTCTTTACTGTCAAAAAAACTTCACCAAACGTTAATAAAAAGTTAAGAAAAACATTCTATTTTAGTCCTGCCTATGGTAAATATTATTTGAACTTTGCGTATTAATAGCGAATGGAAAGTTCAAAGATTTCAATGCTATACATTATATAATAATGGAGATCTCAATGGATACATCTGAATTATTAACTGTAATTGATAACGAATCCCGCCCAAGTAAAACAAAAACAACAAAAAGGAAGTGGAGAGAAATTGAAACAATTCATGACCACTACAAGCTGCGGCAAGAATTGCGAGAGCTGGGCATGTCTCAAACTGACGAACTAGAGATGTTCTAATCTCATATAAAAAAACCGCTAAGGATGACCTCAGCGGTTTTTTTAGTTTTACGCTTTGTTAGTACTGAACTAAGTGATTAACCTAGTTTGTCAGTCGCAATCTTATAGCGTGGATCTTCATTCAAATTCATTTCCACGTAGCCTTGGGCTTTTGTCATTAATGCTCGACACTCAGTCGAAATATGCCTGATATGCAGCTTTTTGCCTTGTTCTTGGTATTTGTCAGCGAGTGAATCAATGGCGTCTACGCCTGACGAATCCCATACCCGCGAGTCATTAAAATCAATGACTACCTCTTGAGGATCATTTTGCGGATCAAATAAGTCTTTAAAATAAGAGACTGAACCAAAAAACAACGGACCTTGCAGCTCGTATACCTTCCAACCGTCGTCGTCAGTATGGGTTTTTGCTGAGATATGTTTTGCGTGTTTCCAAGCAAATACCAATGCAGAAACGATAACACCAACGATAACCGCAATGGCTAAATCGGCAATAACCGTCACAGCTGTAACAAGGAATAATACAAAAGCATCTTCTTTGTTTACGCCGCGAATAATTCGGAACGACGCCCACTCAAACGTACCAATCACTACGATAAACATTACGCCAACCAATGCTGCTAACGGAACCATCTCAATCAGCGGCGCTGCAAATAAGATAAAACCAAGTAAAACCAATGCAGCGGTAATACCAGATAAGCGACCACGACCACCAGAATTAATATTAATCATACTTTGGCCGATCATGGCACAACCGCCCATTCCACCAAAGACGCCATTAACTGTATTCGCTACGCCTTGGCCAACACATTCACGGTTACCGCTACCTCGGGTATCGGTCATTTCATCGATCAATGACAACGTTAATAGTGATTCAATCAAGCCAACCAAGGCTAAAATAACCGAGGTAGGTAAAATGATATACAAGGTTTCTAAGTTAAAGGGCACAACAGGAAAAGCAAATGTAGGGAGCTCACCAGCTAATGTCGCCCCAGCTTTTTGATCCGCAGGAAGCATATCTCTAACGAAATCGATAACCGTACGAGCTTCTAAATCTAAGCCATGCACCAATAATGTCACAGTAACAATAGCCACTAACGAAGCAGGTACCGCTTTGGTTAATTTAGGCAGCAAGAAAATAATTGCCATTGTCAAAACAACAAGGCCAATCATGTAGTACATCGCACTGCCCTGCATCCAAACGTGTTCGCCTAGTCCATTAACTACTTTGAATTGACCCAATTGGGCCAAGAAGATCACGATAGCTAAACCATTTACAAACCCCAGCATAACTGGGTACGGTACTAAACGAATAAACTTGCCGAGCTTAAACACCCCAGCTAAGACTTGCAGTAAGCCCGCCAGTAATACCGCAGCGAATAAATATTGCACGCCATGCTGTGCAACAAGTGCCACCATGACTACGGCCATTGCGCCTGTCGCACCAGAGATCATACCTGGGCGGCCACCAATGGCTGACGTAATCAAGCCCATCATAAAAGCAGCATAAAGCCCCACCATAGGTTCGACTCCCGCCACAAAAGCAAACGCAACCGCTTCAGGTACCAAGGCCAACGCAACCGTGATACCAGATAGCACATCGTTTTTGACATTACTGTCACGATTGCCTGTTAGATCAATCATTCAATTTCCTCAATTTTTACACAACAGCATTAATAACCGCTTATTTTACCAGCAAAATGCAACAAGATGTTTTAACAGTTTGTTAAACCCTGAACTTTTTATGCCCTTTGGGTCGGTTCAGCGATAATTAGGCACAAAAAAAGCCGGCGAACCGGCTTTTCAAATACGTAATATTATTTACGCAATGATATCAAGCAGCTCAACATCAAATACGAGTGTGCTGAACGGAGCAATTGCACCGCCTGCACCTTGTTCGCCGTAAGCTAGGTCATGTGGAACGAACAAACGTAACTTGGTACCTACGGGCATAAGTTGAAGCGCTTCAGTCCAACCTTTGATAACGCCGGCTACTGGAAATTCTGCTGGCTCGCCGCGGTCATAAGAACTATCAAACACAGTGCCGTCTAATAAGGTGCCATGATAATGAACACGCACAGTTGAGGCAGCAGTCGGCGTTTCGCCGTTACCAGCATTAACCGTTTCGTACTGTAAACCACTCTCAGTTACCGTTACGTCATCACGCTTTGCGTTCTCAGCTAAGAAAGCAACACCTTCTTCTTGAGCTTCAGCAAACTGCTCATTTTTGGCAGCTTGCATGCGTTGGTGAATTTCGTTGAATGCTTCACGTAGTACGTCGTTAGTTACTTGGGCTGGCTGCAAATTAAACGCATCCGCTAGGCCTTCTTGTACGGCTGAGATATCTAAACCGTCGAAAGGATTGGCGCGCAATTGCTCGCCCATTTGAAGACCAATACCGTAACTCGCTTGCAGCTCAACACTTGTAAATTTATCTGTCACAATGACTCCTAAAATTTGAAAAAGGGCGTAAAATCACACCACTTCGCAGAAAAATGGCCGATATGGTACCACAAAGCGTCTGGCGATTTAAAAAAGCATCTGCACTTGTTGAATTGGTAACCAGTATTGAAAGCTTTCAGATTTAAATACACCTATCCCTGATGCTAAGTTTAAGGTAAAAGTATGCATCTATTTGCCAAGCGCCTACATCACGTTTTAGACAATTCATACTGTTCACAGTATGGTAACGGCTGTTTTTAGCATAATTTCTTAATCTTCTATTATTATTCCAGCGGAGGCACCAGTGCCAAAAATTCTAGACTCACAACTTAAAGAAACCGTACGTACACTCGGTTCAACGTTAGGTGACACGATCAGAGCCCAATTAGGGGATGAATGGCTGCAACGAATAGAAACCATCAGGTTAGACGGACGCCAATCTTTCAAAGGCGAAAGTGAATGTACTGACAAACTCAAAGCGCTCTTTAGCGAGCTCGAAGATGAAGAGTTATTGGTCGTGGGCCGTGCATTTTCACAGTTTTTAAATTTGGCCAACATCGCCGAACAAGAATTTAACAGTGCCACCCATGACCAAGATCCTATGCAGGAACTATTTAGTCATTTGGATAAAGCCAATGTGTCAGCTGATACGTTTGAAAAAGCAGTTGATCAGCTTAGCATTGAACTTGTACTAACGGCGCACCCAACAGAGGTTACCCGTCGTACTTTGATTCACAAACACAGTGAACTTGCGCAATGTTTACGTATAGAACATCAAACTGGCTTGTCTGATATTGAGCGTGATAAAATACGTACGCGTATCGCCGACTTAGTCGCACAAGCATGGCACACCGAAGAGATTCGTACAGTACGCCCTACCCCAGTAGACGAAGCGCGTTGGGGTTTTTCTGTTATCGAAAACTCTTTGTGGGAAGCCGTACCTGATTTCGTCCGTGAACTAAGCACTAAATTTGAAGACAAATATAATTTGTCGCTGCCACTTGATGCCGCACCAGTAAAATTAAGCTCTTGGATGGGCGGCGACCGCGATGGCAACCCGTTTGTTACTTCAAAGGTCACCCAGCAAGTATTGCTGTTAGCCCGTAAACGTGCCGCTAAGCTATTTGCCCAAGACGTAGATATGTTGCAAGTCGAGTTGTCAATGAGCGACTGTGACGAGACAATCCGCGCACAGGTCGGGGATGAACTTGAGCCCTATCGTGCATTGTTGCGTCCGCTATTGAACAAGCTCACGTTAACAAAGACCGGGATTGCTGAGTTTCTGACTGACGATTCGGTAGACGATAGCCATTGGATTTCCAGCAAAGATGAACTACTTGCTCCTTTGATGTTGTGTTACAACTCTCTTCAAGCTTGTGGTATGAGCATTATTGCTAATGGTCGTCTGCTAGATACGATCCGTCGCGTGCATTGTTTTGGCGTGCATTTACTGAAATTAGATATTCGCCAAGACGCTGAGCGTCATGCTGACGTATTTAGTGAACTAACTCGCTACCTTGGTATGGGTGATTACGCAAACTGGAGCGAAGAAGATAAACAAGCCTTCTTACTTAAAGAGCTAAGCTCTAAACGTCCTTTGTTCCCGTCAAAATGGCAACCTTCTGCTGATGTGCAAGAAGTCATAGATACCTGCAAAGTTGTTGCACAGCATAGTGAAGAAGGCTTTGGTATTTACATTATTTCAATGGCAAGCTTGCCCTCTGATGTGCTTTGTGTGCATTTGTTATTAAGAGAATTTGGTGTGTCATGGGCAATGCCGGTTGCGCCATTATTTGAAACCTTGGACGATTTGAACGCAGCCTCCAGTGTTATTGACGCGCTAATGAACATTGATTGGTATCGTGGATATATTCAAGGCCATCAGTATGTCATGATTGGTTACTCTGATTCAGCTAAAGACGCAGGCGCGATGGCTGCGGGTTGGGCACAATATGAGTCTCAAGAGGCGCTTGTAGGTATAGCCGACAAGTATGATATCAACTTAACCTTATTTCATGGACGGGGCGGTACAATTGGTCGTGGTGGATTACCCGCGCACGAAGCAATTTTATCTCAGCCTCCTGGCTCATTAAAAGGTGGCTTTCGTGTTACCGAACAAGGCGAGACGATCCGCTACAAATTTGGCATGCCGCAATTAGCCCAGCGTAGTTTGGCGCTATATGCCAGCGCCATACTTGAAGCATTGATTTCACCGCCACCTGCACCGAAACAAGAATGGCGAGACCTGATCAAAGAAGTTTCTGCTACGGCCCGTGATAACTATCGTAATACTGTGCGTCACGATCCCACTTTTGTACCGTATTTTAGAGTCGCAACACCAGAACAAGAACTCGGTAAGCTACCTTTAGGTAGTCGTCCGGCCAAACGCAAGCCAAGTGGTGGTATTGAAAGCCTACGCGCCATCCCATGGATTTTTGCTTGGGCACAAACACGCTTGGTGCTGCCATCTTGGTTAGGCGCAATGAAAGCAGTGCAAACTGCAATTGATGCAGGCAAACGCCCGTTAATCGATGATATGCTTCAGAACTGGCCGTTCTTCCATTCGCGCTTTTCTATGCTAGACATGGTATTCGGTAAAGCAGACCCTCGTATTAGTGCTGAGTATGATAAACGTTTGGTACCAGAAGAGTTACGCCATTTAGGTGATGCATTACGCGATGAGCTTAATATGAGCATGGCCTTGTTACTTGATTTGCTTCATCAAAAAGAAGTCATGGAGTCGGATCCCAAAGGCAAAGAATCAATGAATATACGTGATGGTTATTTGCAACCGTTGCACTTCTTACAAATCGAGTTGTTAGAGCGTATTCGAGCAAAAGAAGATGAAGCAGACCCAACTCTAGAGCGCGCCATGATGGTTACCATCGCCGGTATCGCAGTGGGTATGAGGAATACGGGGTAATACTTACCGGGTAGCGTCTAAGGGGTAATACTTATCGGGTAATACTTACCGGGTAGCGCTTACCGAGTAGCGCCTACGGGGTAATACTTTATAAGCTAGATTCTAGTGTGCAGTGTTTGCAGCCAAAATGCGACCAGCTAGTCGCTAACTGTATACCACCATTAAAACTGTCTTAGGTAATCACTTAAGACAGTTTTTTTATATTAGGTATACTCGTGTGCATCAGATTAAACATGACAATTTTATCATATCCAATTTATGACAATTCCTTCCCCTTATCTCATTCCTGCAGCAGCAACTACATTTGAGGAAGAAATAAAACGCAGCCGTTTTATTACCCAATTGGCACATACGCCCGGTACTGAAAATGCCAAAGCATTTATTCGACAAGTCAAAGAACAGCACCGTGGCGCGCGTCACCATTGTTGGGGTTTCGTCGCTGACGCACCGCATAATTCCATGCAATTAGGTTTTAGTGACGATGGCGAGCCCAGTGGAACAGCAGGTAAACCGATACTCGCTCAGTTACAAGGTAGCAAAATTGGCGAGGTTACTGCGGTCGTTGTGCGCTATTCAGGTGGCATTAAGTTGGGTACAGGTGGATTAGTCAGAGCGTATGGTGGCGGCGTAAAACAAGCCTTAACGCAACTCACGACCAAAAAACGTGTAGCAATGCAGTTATTGCTCATTCACTATGAATATGCCCTACAGGGCGTTGTAGATGACCTTAAGCGGGAATTCTCACTTACTATTGAATCATCAGAGTTTGCACATAAGGCATCGGTGATAGTCACGGTAGAATCAAAACACGCCGCTAATCTGATAAATAAAGCGGCGCTAATTGATAATAAAAAACTAGCCATTAGCCGTTTAGCAGCAAAAAATTAACCACGCAGGTAGCGCCTCAATATTAGTAGTCGCCAGCCTATTTAGCCCTGCCTTTTTGGAACTGATGCGTTAGCTTATCCAGCTTAACCGCCAGTGCATTTACCCCACATGACTCATCGGCCATTTGTGCTATTTTCAACATGTTTTGCTCGGAACGCTGCCTAATATCCTGCATGTTTCGATTTATCAGCTCTATACTCACAGACTGTTCCTCTGTAGCTGCTGCCACAGAGCGGTTAGCCTGAGTAATATCATTAAAGTGAGTGCTGTTGGCATCCAATACATGATGCGCAGTACCAATCGAATTAGCAGTAATTTGAGACTGCTCGATGATTGAGGTAATTTCTTTCGTGGCCGACGCTGATGTGAGCTTCAATTCTTGCATAATAGCTTGAACTTCATGAGTCGAATCCGCTGTACGCTTAGCCAAGGTGCGCACTTCATCTGCGACCACTGCAAAACCGCGTCCTTGATCTCCCGCCCGAGCCGCTTCAATGGCAGCATTTAGCGCTAACAAATTCGTTTGATCAGAAATCGCCTGTATGTTTTCCAGCACCTTAGCAATGGTATCGGTATTGCTACTTAATGACTGAATAACCTCGGCTACATCATTTATCTTACTCACTAGACTATTTATATCTTGCTGAGTTTCGGTAATAACCTGTGAAATTTGCTCTCCCTCGGCGTTGATTTGTACTGCAACCAAGGTGGCAGACTCAGCGCTTCTAGCGACTTCATTTACTGCAATACTCACTTGACTGAGTGTCATTGAAATATCTTGGGTATGCTGATCGCTTTGGCGAACACTTTCTACCGTAGTATTGGCTTTATCTTGCAGCGAGCGGGCAAAATCCTTCAAGGCATTGCTGTTATTGGCAACCTGTATAAAGGTCTCATCCAAATGGTTCACAAAAAGATTATAACCCTTGGCTACGTCGACAATCTCCTTTTGACCCCGTTCTGGTAGGCGGAAAGCAAGATCTGCATTGCCTTTGCCCAATTGGGTAAATACGTCGGCAAGTTGACTAATAGGTTGGGTAATACTGCTGGCAACAAACCAAGCAGCGATACATGCCAATACTGTAACCAACACCGACCAAAGGGTGATATGCCAAGTAGCGTTATCCAAAGAAGCAAACATTTCATGGTAGGGAACTTGAGCTACAACAAACCAATCCATACTAGGGATATAGCTTGAAGCCACAATCATATCGATACCATTATCATCAATAATTGCAAGATTGAATTCGTTTTTGCTCAATAGAGTCCCTATTGAGTTACTCGAGTACAAACTATTAAGGTCTGCGTTATTAATGAGATCGGTGTCAGTATGGAGTTGTACCTGCCCTTTGGCATCAACCAAGTAAACTAACCCTGACTGTTCTAATTTAAAGCTTGTTAATAAATCGACCACATCTTTAAAGGATTTTGCGGTACCGGATAATCCCCGACCATCTTGTTGTTGGTAATTAACAAAAAGACTTGTATCACCAGTATTAGGATCCCTATAGATGCTGACCATAAAGGGCTCTTTGCTGGCGGTATAATCAAAAAACCAACCGTCCGCAGCATCATCTTTTAAAGTACGAAGAAATCCATCTTGATTCCAATAGCGGGCACTTTGCTTATCAACAAATGAAGTGGCACTAAAATCATAAGTTTGGGCAGTATTTTTTAAAAAATTGACCAGCATTTCTTCACCACTTTTAGCATGGCCTTGTGCGTTCCACTCCAAGATAAATGGATCGGTGGCGATTTGAGTCGCTATGACCTGCATCATAGTTATCTTGCTATCTATCTGATTGCCAATACGCTTTATAATATTCGGTAGTTCGGTATTTAATACCCGATCTTCAACATTGGAACGTGCGGTCATCATGCTAATACCGCCTACAAGCGCGGATGTAAATAACACAAATAGTGTCAGCGTCAGAATGATTTTTCGTTTAATAGATGACTGTTTCATGCGTGGCCTTTTGCTCGAAAGGATTTTAGTTAACACCCTATATAATATCGGCAAAGATACTATCAGCATGATTAAAATCGAGGTGAATTTCTAAATAATGAGCTTAATTGCGGGTAAATTGACCCACCTTACATTTCAATAACTAAATACACTTACATTTGACAAGTAAAAGAGCAAGGTGAGAGATTATTCTTTTGGAAGGCCGAACAAACTTTAATGGAATTGAGTCATAAATAATTTTATTGAGGACATAAAAAAAGGCCACCGAGGTGACCTTATTAAATTCTTAATCTAAACGATTATAGAATTTTAGATACTACACCAGCACCAACTGTGCGGCCACCTTCACGGATAGCGAAGCGTAAACCTTCATCCATCGCGATAGGTGCAATCAATTCAACTACGAATTTAAGGTTGTCACCAGGCATAACCATTTCTACGCCTTCAGGAAGCTCTACAGCACCTGTTACGTCAGTTGTACGGAAGTAGAACTGTGGACGGTAACCTTTAAAGAACGGAGTATGACGGCCGCCTTCATCTTTAGACAACACGTAAACTTCTGCTTCGAACTTAGTGTGTGGGTTGATTGAACCAGGCTTAGCCAATACTTGACCACGCTCTACGTCTTCACGCTTAGTTCCACGCAACAATGCGCCGATGTTCTCGCCTGCACGACCTTCGTCAAGCAATTTACGGAACATTTCAACACCTGTACAAACGCTCTTAGTAGTGTCTTTCATACCAACGATTTCAACTTCGTCGCCAGTTTTAACAATACCACGTTCAACACGACCAGTTACAACCGTACCACGACCTGAAATTGAGAAAACATCTTCAATTGGAAGTAGGAAAGGCTTATCAATATCACGCTCTGGCTCTGGGATGTATGAATCAAGAGCTTCTGCAAGCTCGATGATTTTAGCTTCCCATTTCTCTTCGCCTTCAAGGGCTTTAAGAGCTGAACCTTGGATAACTGGTAAGTCATCGCCAGGGAATTCGTATTCAGAAAGTAATTCACGTACTTCCATTTCTACCAATTCTAACAATTCTTCGTCGTCTACCATGTCACATTTGTTCATGAAAACGATCATGTAAGGTACGCCAACCTGACGGCCTAACAAGATGTGCTCACGAGTTTGTGGCATAGGACCATCAGTCGCTGCAACTACTAAGATTGCGCCATCCATTTGAGCAGCACCAGTGATCATGTTTTTAACATAATCGGCGTGTCCAGGACAGTCAACGTGTGCGTAGTGACGTGCAGGAGTATCGTATTCAACGTGAGACGTTGAAATAGTGATACCACGCTCGCGCTCTTCAGGAGCGTTATCGATTTGATCGAATGCAGATGCGTTACCGCCGTACGTTTTAGCTAGTACAGTAGTAATTGCTGCTGTTAGGGTAGTTTTACCGTGGTCAACGTGGCCGATAGTACCGACGTTTACATGGGGTTTAGTACGTTCAAACTTTGCTTTTGCCATTTTACAAATTTCCTAAGTTAAAAACCCGGCCCTACTAATGTAGAAAACCGGACCAGACCTTTATTAAGATTGACGAGCGTCAATAATGGCTTTCGCAACATTATTAGGCGCTTCTGAATAATTAAAAAATTCCATTGAATATGATGCTCTTCCTTGCGTAGCTGAACGCAAGTCAGTGGCGTATCCAAACATTTCCGATAGCGGCACTTTAGCAAGAACAATCTTGATACCAGCTACACCATCTTCCATCCCTTCGATTACACCACGTCGGCGATTTAAATCACCAACGACATCACCCATCCAGTCTTCTGGGGTGGTAACTTCAACTTTCATTGTGGGTTCAAGCAATACAGGTTTTGCCTCAGCAGCGCCCTTTCTAAAACCCATTGAACCAGCGATTTTAAACGCCATTTCAGAAGAGTCAACATCATGATATGAACCATCGAATAAGGTAACTTTTACATCAAGCACCGGATAACCCGCGAGCACACCATTTTGCATCTGTTCATGGATACCTTTATCAACTGACGGAATGAATTCTTTTGGAACTGCACCACCGACTATGTTGTTAACGAACTCGTATCCAGCCCCTTCTTCATTAGGCTCGATTGTAAGCCAGACATGACCAAACTGACCGCGGCCGCCTGATTGACGAACAAACTTACCTTCAACGTCGACTTTGCCACGAATGGTTTCGCGATAAGCAACTTGAGGTTTACCTACATTGCATTCAACGCTAAATTCACGTCTCATGCGATCTACAATGATATCTAGATGAAGTTCACCCATCCCAGATATAATTGTTTGTCCTGACTCTTCGTCAGTATTAACTTTAAAAGACGGATCTTCAGCAGCTAGTTTACCTAGCGCTAATCCCATTTTCTCTTGATCAGCTTGTGAGCGAGGCTCAACAGCAATAGAAATTACGGGTTCAGGAAAATCCATCCGTTCGAGTGTAATAATATGATTCGGATCACACAAGGTATCACCGGTAGTCACATCTTTCAGGCCTATCGCCGCAGCGATATCCCCAGCTCGAACTTGCTTGAGTTCCTCACGGTCCTTAGCGTGCATTTGCACGATACGACCAAAGCGTTCACGTTTCGCTTTAACAGGGTTATAAACGCTATCACCAGTGTTTACTACACCCGAGTAACAACGGAAAAATGTTAAAGTGCCCACAAAAGGGTCAGTTGCAATTTTAAATGCTAAAGCAGCGAAAGGTGCGTCATCGTCCGCAGGACGTGTCGCTTCTGTTTCGTCTTTATCATCTAAAATGCCGGTGATTGCAGGAACATCGATAGGTGCAGGTAAGAATTCTATAACTGCATCTAAAACCGCTTGTACGCCTTTATTTTTGAAAGCTGAACCACAGGTCGCTAACACAATTTCATTATTAATTGTGCGCTGACGTAGTGCCGATTTGATCTCTTCTTCAGTTAGCTCTTCGCCTTCTAAATACTTGTTCATCAATTCGTCATTCGCTTCTGCAGCGGCTTCAACAAGTTCGGTACGTAACTCTTCGGCTCTGTCTTGCAAATCAGCAGGGATAGCTTCATAGGTGAATGTCATGCCCTGATCAGCTTCGTTCCAATTAATGGCTTTCATCTTGATCAGATCAACAACACCTTTAAAGTTCTCTTCTGAACCAATATTGAGGTGAATAGGAATACATGTAGCTCCGAGTCGTTTGCGTATTTGCGCAACCACTCGTTCAAAATCTGCACCGGTTCTGTCCATCTTATTGACAAATACGACCCGAGGGACATGGTATTTATCAGCTTGACGCCAGACCGTTTCTGATTGAGGTTCAACACCAGAAGAACCACAAAATACGACAACGGCACCATCAAGAACCCGCAAAGACCGCTCAACTTCAATTGTGAAGTCAACGTGTCCCGGCGTGTCAATGATGTTTATGCGGTGTAGGTCGTATTGCTTATCCATACCTGCCCAAAAGCAGGTCGTTGCTGCCGAGGTAATGGTTATACCGCGCTCTTGTTCCTGTTCCATCCAATCCATGGTGGCAGCGCCATCATGGACTTCACCGATTTTATGAGACAAACCAGTATAGAATAAAACACGTTCAGTCGTCGTGGTCTTACCCGCGTCGACGTGAGCGACGATACCAATATTACGGTAGCGATTGATAGGCGTTTTACGAGCCATAGCTTTCTCTTATTACCAGCGGTAGTGAGCGAAGGCTTTGTTGGCTTCAGCCATGCGGTGAACGTCTTCACGTTTCTTAACCGCAGAACCTTTGTTTTCAGCAGCGTCGAGCATTTCAGCTGCAAGGCGTTGAGCCATTGATTTTTCACCACGTTTACGAGCAGCGTCAACTAACCAGCGCATACCTAGGGCATTACGACGAACAGGACGAACTTCTACTGGTACTTGGTACGTAGAACCACCCACACGGCGAGATTTAACTTCTACCGTAGGACGAATGTTGTCCAATGCATCTTCGAAAATTTCTAGTTGTGCTTTGCCAGCTTTTTCCGCAACAATGTCGAGTGCACCGTAAACGATCTTTTCAGCAGTCGATTTTTTGCCGTCTAACATTACGACATTCATAAATTTCGCAAGTAACTGCGATCCGAACTTAGGATCTGGTAGGATTTTGCGTTGACCTACAACTCTTCTTCTTGGCATCTTAATTCTCCGTAGAATTCAGGAATATCCCAAAACTCAATTAATACTTTAGTTTGGCCTTACTAACGGAGAACCGTTAAGACTTAGGCCTTTTAGCGCCGTACTTAGAACGGGCCTTTTTACGTGAACTTACGCCTGCGCAATCTAATGTACCGCGAACAGTATGGTAACGAACACCTGGTAAATCTTTAACACGACCACCACGAATAAGAACAACACTGTGTTCTTGTAGGTTATGGCCTTCACCACCGATGTATGAAGAAACTTCAAAACCGTTGGTTAAACGAACACGACAAACTTTACGCAATGCAGAGTTTGGCTTCTTTGGAGTGGTGGTATATACACGAGTACATACACCACGGCGTTGTGGACAGGCCTGCAATGCCGCTACGTTGCTCTTCGCATCGGGCTTTTGGCGTGGCTTGCGCACTAACTGGTTAACTGTTGCCATTAACTAGCTCCTGGTTAAAATTACGACTGGAATACCTTTTATATAGGATATAAAACGCGAAAAATCCGCGACCCAACATTTGTTACCAAATTTCGGGTCGCGGAAGTCTAATGACCAAAGTTTGACCTGTCAAGCTTGAACTCCAATAAACGCATATTAATGCTTAAATCAGCGCCCTTACCGTTCAGGTTAACAAATGATCCTATTTCTTACTCATCAGATGATGGCGTATCCATAACTTCAGCATTTAATGCTTCCGTTAGGGCTTGCTCAGCATCTTCAGCAGAGACAGATAATGCTTCTACTGCCTGACGTTCTGCTAATTTTCTTGCAGTACGTTTCTGGTGATACGAGAAACCGGTACCGGCGGGTATCAAACGACCTACAATAACGTTCTCTTTCAAGCCACGTAACTCATCTTCTTTACCTTGCACAGCGGCTTCAGTAAGTACACGAGTCGTTTCTTGGAACGATGCAGCTGAGATAAATGACTCAGTAGACAACGATGCTTTCGTGATCCCCAATAACTGTGTTTCGTACTGAGCAGGGATTTTTCCTTGCTTTTCCAATTCACGGTTAGCGATTTTCACGTTAGACACTTCAACTTGCTCACCTTCTAGGAAGTTACTGTCACCTGCATAAGTGATCATACACTTACGTAGCATTTGACGAATAACAACTTCGATGTGCTTATCGTTAATTTTAACCCCTTGTAGGCGGTAAACTTCTTGAACTTCGTTAACGATGTAGTTAGAAACTGCACTGATACCACGTAAGCGTAAGATGTCATGTGGTGACTCGGCGCCATCCGCAATAACTTCACCTTTCTCAACGTTTTCACCTTCGAATACGTTAAGTTGACGCCATTTAGGGATCATCTCTTCGTATGCATCAGCGTCTTTCGGCGTGATGACAAGACGTTTCTTACCTTTGGTTTCTTTACCCCAACCAATGGTACCTGAGATTTCCGCAAGAATAGCCGGCTCTTTAGGTTTACGTGCTTCGAACAAGTCAGCAACTCGTGGTAGACCACCTGTGATATCTCGTGTTTTCGAGCTTTCCTGAGGAATACGCGCTAACACATCACCAGGTTTGGCCTGCATACCGTCGGCCGCTTCGATAGTAGTGAAACTAGGTAAACGTATTTCTTGTAAACCGTGCTCTTCACTTTCGAGAATTAACTTAGGCTCTTTAGCATTCGCTTTAGATAAGTCATTAACAACGATACGGGTAAGACCTGTCAACTCATCCTGTTGCATCTCAGTGTTACTATCATCAATGTCAGCATAACTGATCTTAGCTTGACGCTCAGTAACGATTGGATGCGAATGCGGGTCCCAATTTGCGACGACTTCACCGCTTGTAACGGTACAGTTATCATCTGTGGTTAAAATAGCACCGTAAGGCACTTTATAACGCTCTTTCTCACGACCTTGATCATCAATAATAGTGATTTCAGTTGAACGAGAAACGATAACAACTTTATCATCTGTGTTACGTACAAACTTAGCATTTTGCAGTTTCAATGTACCCGTGGTTTTCACTTGTACGTTGTTTTCTGCTGACGCTCTAGATGCCGCACCACCGATGTGGAACGTACGCATGGTAAGCTGTGTACCTGGCTCACCGATAGATTGTGCTGCAATAACACCTACCGCTTCACCGTGTCCAACCATGTGTCCACGTGCAAGGTCACGACCGTAACATCTAGCACATACACCAAAGTCGTTTTCACAGGTAATAACCGAGCGAACCATAATTTGGTCTACAGAGTTAATCTCTAACAAGTCAACTAAGGCTTCATCTAGTAATACGTTACGTTCTACTAGAATGTCGTTAGAACCGGGTTTCATGACGTCTTCAGCAACGGTACGACCTAGTACACGCTCGCGAAGCGGTTCAACAACATCACCACCTTCGATTAACGGTGTCATTTTAACACCTTCGACGGTGCCACAATCTTCGTTGTTAATAACCAAATCTTGTGCAACATCAACCAAACGACGTGTTAAGTAACCCGAGTTTGCTGTTTTCAATGCTGTATCGGCCAAACCTTTACGCGCACCGTGAGTAGAGATAAAGTACTGAAGTACGTTTAGTCCTTCACGGAAGTTAGCGGTGATAGGTGTTTCAATGATTGAACCATCTGGTTTAGCCATCAAACCACGCATACCTGCCAACTGACGAATCTGGGCTGCACTACCACGAGCACCAGAATCGGCCATCATAAATACTGAGTTAAATGATGCTTGCTCTTCCATTTCTCCGTCGCGATTTTTAACCGTTTCAGTTGAAAGATTCTCCATCATAGCTTTCGCTACTTTTTCGTTAGCATTTGACCAAATATCGATAACTTTGTTGTAACGCTCACCCGCAGTAACAAGACCAGACTGGAATTGTTCTTGGATTTCACGTACTTCAGCTTCAGCACCTTCAATGATGTCTTTCTTCGCATCAGGGATAACCATGTCATCAATACCAACAGACGCACCAGCGATCATCGCGTAGTGGAAACCGGTATACATGATTTGGTCAGCTGCGATAACTGTATCTTTCAGACCTAAGGTACGGTAACAAGCGTTCAATAGGCGAGAAATCATTTTCTTGCCCATCGCTTGGTTAATTAGCTCAAAAGGTAAACCTTTAGGTAATGCCAAGTATAAAAGAGCACGACCGACAGTAGTATCTGTCAGTGTTGTTTTCTCAGTCTTAGTGCCGTCTTCCGCAACTTCGTATTCAGTCATACGCACTTTAACCCGCGCATGCAATTCAGCATGACCCGTACGATAAGCTTTTTCAGCTTCATCTGGGTTCATGAACATCATACCTTCACCTAAACCATTAACACGGTCACGTGTCATATAGTACAAGCCCATTACAACATCCTGTGAAGGAACGATAATAGGCTCACCATTGGCTGGTGATAGTATGTTGTTCGTTGACATCATTAGCGCACGCGATTCTAACTGTGCTTCAATCGTCAACGGAATGTGAACGGCCATTTGGTCACCATCGAAGTCGGCGTTGTAAGCCGCACATACTAATGGATGCAATTGGATTGCCTTACCTTCGATTAAGGTTGGTTCAAATGCTTGAATACCCAAACGGTGAAGTGTAGGCGCACGGTTAAGTAATACAGGGTGTTCACGAATAACTTCGTCAAGCACATCCCATACTTCTGGATCTTCACGTTCAACTAATTTTTTAGCTGCTTTAATAGTGGTGGCTAAACCGCGTCCTTCTAATTTTCCATAGATGAACGGTTTGAATAGCTCAAGTGCCATCTTCTTAGGAAGACCACACTGATGTAAACGTAAGGTAGGACCAACGGTAATAACCGAACGACCAGAGTAATCTACACGCTTACCCAATAAGTTTTGACGGAAACGACCTTGCTTACCTTTGATCATATCAGCCAAAGATTTAAGAGGACGTTTATTGGACCCCGTAATAGCGCGACCACGACGACCGTTATCTAAAAGCGCATCTACCGCTTCTTGTAACATACGTTTTTCGTTACGCACGATAATATCGGGCGCAGCAAGGTCTAGTAGACGCTTCAAACGGTTGTTACGGTTAATAACACGACGATACAAATCGTTTAGATCTGATGTAGCAAAACGGCCACCATCAAGCGGTACCAATGGACGTAAGTCTGGTGGTAACACTGGAAGTACAGTCAAAATCATCCACTCTGGCTTGTTGCCAGACAATTGGAAAGACTCTAGTAACTTCAAGCGCTTAGTGATTTTCTTACGACGAGTTTCAGAATTAATACTAGGCAATTCTTCGCGCATCGCAACAACATCGGCATCAACGTCTAACGCTTTGAGCAATTCGTAAACTGCTTCTGCGCCCATCTTAGCTTCAAACTCATCACCATGTTCTTCAAGTGCATCCAAGTATTCTTCTTCTGAAAGAAGTTGGCTACGCTCAAGTGTTGTCATACCAGGCTCGGCGACAACGTATGATTCAAAGTAAAGCACACGTTCGATATCACGAAGTGTCATATCCAGCATCAAACCGATACGTGACGGTAATGATTTAAGGAACCAAATATGTGCAACTGGGCTTGCCAATTCAATGTGGCCCATACGCTCACGGCGTACTTTGGTTAACGTTACTTCAACGCCACATTTTTCACATATAACACCACGGTGCTTAAGGCGTTTATATTTACCACATAAACATTCGTAGTCTTTAACCGGTCCAAAAATACGCGCACAAAACAAGCCATCACGCTCAGGCTTGAAAGTACGGTAGTTAATGGTTTCTGGCTTCTTAACTTCACCAAAAGACCATGAACGGATCATGTCAGGTGACGCAAGTCCGATTCGAATGTTATCGAATTCTTCGGTCTTGTGTTGTTGCTTAAGAAACTTTAATAAGTCTTTCACATTACTCTCCCAGCGGAGTCAGTTGAAAAAGCCCGGTGAATGCAATACATCCCCCGGACTATCCTGTCGTTAAGCTCTGCAGACGCGGCTTATTGCTCTTCCAGTTCGATGTTGATACCCAGTGAGCGAATTTCTTTCAACAATACGTTGAATGATTCAGGCATACCAGGATCCATGCGGTGATCACCGTCTACGATGTTTTTATACATCTTAGTACGACCATTCACATCATCAGATTTAACTGTCAGCATCTCTTGCAAGGTATAAGCAGCACCGTATGCTTCAAGTGCCCACACTTCCATCTCTCCGAAGCGCTGACCACCGAATTGAGCTTTACCACCCAACGGTTGCTGTGTAACCAAGCTGTAAGAGCCAGTTGAGCGAGCATGCATTTTGTCATCAACCAAGTGGTTAAGTTTCAACATATACATATAGCCAACTGTTACTGGGCGTTCAAATGCGCGTCCAGTACGGCCGTCAAACAAGGTGATTTGTCCACTTTCCGGAATATCAGCAAGCGTAAGCATGTGTTTGATTTCTGCTTCAGTAGCACCATCAAATACTGGTGTTGCCATAGGCACACCCTTGCGCAAGTTATCTGCTAAACGGTTGATTTCATCATCAGTAAAGTTATCAAGATCCACGACTTGGCGAGACTTACCAGCACCGTACACTTCTTTGAGGAAGCCACGCAACTTGGTCATCTCTTCATGCTCTTTGAGCATGCGATCGATTTTCACACCGATTCCGTGAGCTGCCATACCTAAGTGAGTTTCTAAGATCTGACCGATGTTCATACGTGACGGAACCCCTAACGGGTTCAATACAATGTCGACCGGCGTACCGTCAGAATCGTAAGGCATATCTTCAACTGGTTTAATAGTTGAAATAACACCTTTGTTTCCGTGACGACCAGCCATCTTATCACCAGGTTGAATCTGACGTTTAACAGCCAAATAAACCTTAACAATCTTAAGAACGCCTGGTTGAAGATCATCACCTTGCGTAATCTTGCGACGTTTGATCTCAAATTTCTTATCGAAATCAGCTTTAATTTCAATAAATTGATCTGCAATCTGCTCAAGCTCTGCTTGAGAATCGTCGTTAGACAAGGTTAGGTCGAACCATTTTTCACGTTGGGCAGATTCTAAGCGCGACTCTTCGATACCATCTTTTAGTAACAAGTTTTTCGCACGAGCAAAGATGCCGTCAGCAAGAATATTAAACTCATCCGACAAATCTTTCTTCACTTGACGTAGCTGCATGCCTTCTATTTCAAGTGCACGCTTATCTTTTTCTACGCCGTCACGAGTGAATACTTGTACGTCAATAACCGTACCGCGAACACTGTTAGGCACACGCAATGAAGTATCTTTAACGTCAGAGGCTTTCTCACCGAAAATAGCTCGTAAAAGCTTCTCTTCTGGTGTGAGTTGCGTTTCACCTTTTGGTGTCACTTTACCCACTAAGATATCGCCGCCTTTAACTTCAGCACCGATGTAAACTACGCCTGATTCATCCAATTTACCTAACGCAGATTCGCCGACATTTGGAATATCAGAACTGATTTCTTCTGGCCCAAGCTTGGTGTCACGCGCGACACAACTCAATTCTTGAATATGAATTGTGGTGAAGCGATCTTCCATAGCTACGCGCTCTGAAATCAAGATAGAATCTTCGAAGTTATAACCATTCCAAGGCATAAATGCGATACGCATATTTTGCCCTAGTGCTAATTCACCTAAATCCGTAGACGGACCATCAGCTAGCACATCACCCGCAACAATTGGCTCACCAACATTACAAGTAGGACGCTGATTGATACAGGTGTTTTGGTTAGAACGGGTATATTTGGTTAAGTTGTAGATATCGATGCCTGCTTCGCCGGCAACGGTTTCTTCTTCATTAACTTTTATAACGATACGGCTCGCATCAACGTAGTCAACATTACCACCACGTTTAGCAACAACTGTAACACCCGAATCTACTGCTACGATTTTTTCCATACCAGTACCTACCAACGGCTTTTCAGCACGCAATGTAGGAACAGCTTGACGTTGCATGTTCGCACCCATCAAGGCTCGGTTAGCATCATCGTGTTCTAAGAACGGGATAATACTGGCAGCAACAGAAACGATTTGCTGTGGAGATACATCCATATAGGTGATCTCTGAGCTTTCTTTTAATGTTGTTTCACCACGGTGACGACAAGGGATCAAATCATCTTCAAGACGACCATTCTCATCCAACACGACGTTAGCCTGTGCGATTGAGAATTGACCTTCTTCGATTGCTGATAAGTAATCGATTTCGTCAGTCACAACACCGTCAACTATCTTACGATACGGTGTTTCAAGGAAACCAAAGTCATTGGTACGAGCATAACTCGCCAATGAGTTGATCAAACCGATGTTCGGTCCCTCAGGTGTTTCGATTGGACATACTCGACCATAGTGAGTCGGATGTACATCTCGTACTTCAAAGCCTGCACGCTCACGTGTTAGACCGCCCGGGCCTAAGGCTGAAATACGACGTTTATGGGTTACTTCAGACAACGGGTTGTTCTGATCCATAAACTGAGATAACTGGCTTGAGCCGAAGAACTCTTTTACCGCTGCCGAAATAGGCTTAGCGTTAATAAGATCTTGTGGCATAACCGCATCTAAATCGCCTAAGCTCAAACGTTCCTTAACGGCACGTTCAACACGAACTAGACCAACACGGAATTGGTTTTCAGCCATCTCGCCAACAGAACGAATACGTCGGTTACCCAAGTGATCGATATCATCAACGTCATCTTTACCGTCACGAATCGTGATCAGTTGCTTCATTACATCGACTATATCGTCTTTATCTAACGTACCTGAACCAATTGAAGACTCACGACCTAAACGACGGTTGAACTTCATACGACCAACAGAAGAAAGGTCATAACGGTCTTCAGAGAAGAACAAGTTATTGAACAATGTTTCTGCGGCGTCTTTAGTCGGTGGCTCACCAGGACGCATCATACGGTAGATTTCAACTAACGCTTCTAAGCGGTTTGTTGAGCTATCAATACGCAAGGTGTCAGAAATATAAGCGCCGTGATCAAGTTCGTTGATATACAAAGTTTCAAAACTCTTATATCCGGCTTCTGTAAGCGCTAAAATATTTTCAAGAGTCAACAGGTCGTTCGCAGCAACAACTAGTTCGCCAGTTTCTTTATCCACATAATCACACGCGAATACACGGCCAACTAAATACTCTGCTGGAACTTCAAGTTCAACGATATTAGCTTTTTCAAGCGCTCGAGTATGACGAGCTGAAATACGACGGCCTGATTCTACAAGCACGTTTCCTTCCAAATCTAAGATATCAAATTGTGCTGTTTCACCACGTAGGCGATCAGGCACGATATCAGACATGAAACGATTACCATCGACACGGACTTGGTTCTTCTCAAAGAACAAACCAAGGATCTCTTCGGTAGGTATTTCTAATGCACGTAGCATGATAGTCGCGGGTAACTTGCGACGTCTATCGATACGGACATAAAGGTTATCTTTAGGGTCAAATTCAAAGTCTAACCACGAACCACGGTAAGGAATAACGCGCGCGTTATATAACACTTTACCTGATGAGTGAGTTTTACCTTTATCGTGATCAAAGAATACGCCTGGCGAACGGTGTAACTGAGATACGATAACTCGCTCAGTACCGTTGATGACGAAAGTTCCATTATCAGTCATGAGCGGTATTTCGCCCATATAAACTTCTTGCTCTTTGATGTCTTTAACTGTGCCTGGTGCTGCTTCACGATCGAACAACACTAAACGCAATTTAACACGCAAAGGTGCTGAAAAGGTTACACCACGGATTTGACATTCTTTAACATCAAATACGGGCTCACCTAAACGGTAACTTACGTACTGTAATTCTGCGTTACCAGAGTAACTTTTTATTGGGAAAACTGATCTAAATGCTGCTTCCAGTCCATGCTGACCATCGACGTCAAGGTCAATAAACTTTTTAAAAGAATCAAGCTGGATTGAAAGTAGATACGGTATTTCCAATACCTGTGGGCGTTTGCCAAAATCCTTACGGATACGTTTCTTTTCGCTATAAGAGTAAACCATGGGTTCCTCAGCCTGCCGATTTTTGACCCAACTTGCTAAATAGATTTTCTATGAAGCAAACTTCCAGCACCCTTTATTTTACACTTTAACCGTTTACCAAAGTCATTAAGAGGCTTACTTAACTTATTGGTTTTATTTAGGTTTAAATGCAATTTGCGCTAACAGATAGAATAAATTTTAAAGGATGAAAATACTTTATTCTACAGCGCAAAAAGGCTGGTGATTAAAAAATCACCAGCCTAAGCCATTTTCAGGCTAATAACCTGTCGTTAGACAGATTACTTAAGCTCAACTTCAGCGCCAGCTTCTTCAAGCGTCTTCTTAAGTTCTTCAGCTTCTTGCTTAGTCACACCTTCTTTAATAGCTTTAGGTGCAGACTCAACTACTTCTTTAGCTTCTTTCAAGCCAAGACCAGTTGCGCTACGAACAGCTTTGATTACTGCAACTTTGTTACCACCGAAAGATGTTAAAACAACATCGAATTCAGTTTGTTCAGCAGCAGCTTCGCCAGCAGCAGCAGGAGCAGCAGCAGCAACAGCAGCAGTAGCTGTTACACCGAATTTCTCTTCTGCAGCTTCGATAAGCTCAACAAGGTCCATTACTGGCATTTCAGCAATCGCGTTTAAAATATCTTCTTTGGTTAGAGCCATTTCTCTAAACTCCTGGGTTTAATGATTAAAAATTTAAAATGTACAAAGAACCAAATTATTTGGTTTCTTTGATCGCTGCCAATACACGCACAAACTTGCTTGGAATTTCGTTAATAGTTTGAACGAATTTCCCAACAGGTGCTTTAAAGGTTGCAAGCAATCTTGCAAGCGCTTCGTCGCGGGTAGGCAAGGATGCCACTGCGTCCAATTTATCAGGACCCAATAGACCACTACCAATAGAAAGGGCAGTAACGTTTAACTTGGCATTCGTTTTAGCGAAGTCTTTAAAAAGACGCGCTGCACCACCTGGTGCTTCAATCGAAAATCCGTAAATTAACGGACCAGTTAAGGCACTTTCCAAATCAGAAAACTTAGTATCGGCCAATGCGCGCTTAGCTAAGGTATTTCTAACAACTTTTAGATATACGCCTTGCTCACGAGCTTTAACACGAAGTTCAGTTAATTCTGATACTTCCATACCACGGTATTCAGCAACGGCAACGGATAGAGCTTGAGATGCAATATCGCTAACTTCCGCGACGATCTCTTTCTTTGCTGCTAAGCCTAGTGCCACTGTGTTCACCTTCTTAAAGTCTGAAAGACATATTACTTATAATGCCGTTCAGGATTCACAGATTGATAAAACGCTCATTATGGGTTAATCCAATATGAATATTTTACCGCTCTACGGTGTTCGTTAATCCCAGAGAGTCTGAGTCGAAATCACCGTCTGCGCAGGCTTTTGTTTTAAGTAAAACATTTAAGATTTTTCAATCTATATGTAACTGCTCTCTTACTTCAGTTACTGTTTTACGCCTGCGGTCTTGGACGGGAGTCATGTGTTAATAAAAACAATGACTCCAACCCATACCTTTGTAGAGAGAATAAGTAGTCCAATATTCAGCTACTTACAAGTGCCTTAGTAAAACTAAGGCAAAAATTAAGCTGTTGTTGCTAAACTAGCTTGGTCGATGGTAATACCAGCGCCCATAGTTGTGCTCAAGCTTATTTTCTTAATGTATATGCCTTTAGCCGATGAAGGCTTAGCTTTCTTAACCGCTTCAATTAAAGCTGACAAGTTTTCTTCGATTTGATTCGCTTCAAACGCGATCTTACCGATGCTGGCATGAATAATACCATTCTTGTCGTTACGGTAACGAACCTGACCAGCTTTAGCATTTTTAACTGCTGTCGCTACGTCTGGGGTTACTGTACCAGTTTTAGGGTTAGGCATAAGACCACGTGGGCCTAAGATTTGACCTAACATGCCTACAACACGCATAGCGTCAGGAGAAGCAACAACAACGTCGAAGTTCATCTCGCCTTTCTTAACTAGCTCTGCTAAGTCTTCCATACCAACGATGTCGGCACCAGCTGCTTTAGCGGCTTCAACGTTTGCACCTTGAGTGAATACTGCAACACGTACCTCTTTACCAGTTCCGTTAGGTAGTACAGTTGCACCACGTACGTTCTGGTCAGATTTACGTGCATCGATGCCAAGGTTTACCGCAACATCAACACTTTCAGCGAACTTTGCAGAAGCAAGTTCTTTCAACAAGCTTACCGCTTCATTGAATTCGTATTCTTTCGTCGCTACAACTTTTTCACGTACAAGGCGAGCGCGTTTCGTTAATTTAGCCATTTCTTATCCCTCTACTACCAAGCCCATGCTGCGTGCAGAGCCAGCGATGGTACGGACAGCTGCATCAAGATCAGCTGCGGTTAGGTCTGGTTCTTTCGCTTTAGCAATTTCTTCTAATTGCGCAAGTGTCACTTTACCCACTTTTTCAGTGTTAGGACGACCAGAACCACTTTTGATACCAGCGGCTTTCTTAAGCATATAAGAAGCAGGTGATGTCTTGGTAACGAAGGTAAAAGAACGGTCTTCGTATACAGTAATTTCTACTGGAACCGGAGAACCTTTTTCCATATCGCCTGTTTTAGCATTAAATGCCTTACAGAATTCCATGATATTTACGCCTTTTTGACCCAATGCTGGACCAACTGGCGGACTTGGGTTAGCAGCACCGGCTGCAACCTGTAACTTAATAATGCCTGTGACTTTTTTAGCCATGATAATACTCTCAATTTATGGGTCAAACGCCTCGCGAACACTGAGTATGTTTGCGTAATTGGCTTCCCGTTCAACAAAAAGGGTCGCGAATTATAGATTAACTCACGACCCTTAGCAACTATTATGTACGAACTTTATGCAATTAGTGTTGACAGTATCAATCCAGACGGCGCAACGCACCTAAACAATCTGAATTAACCTTTCTCTACTTGTCCGAATTCTAACTCTACAGGTGTTGAACGACCAAAGATAAGAACCGAAACTTTTAAACGGCTCTTTTCGTAGTCAACTTCTTCAACTGAACCATTAAAGTCAGCAAATGGACCATCAGTAACACGCACCACTTCACCTGGTTCAAACAAGGTTTTAGGTTTCGGTTTATCAACGCCTTCTTCAAGACGATTCAAGATAGCGTTAGCTTCTTTCTCGGTAATAGGTGCTGGGCGGTCAGATGTGCCACCGATGAAGCCTAATACACGAGGAACACTTTTGACTAAATGCCATGAATCTTCATTCATGTCCATTTGAACCAACACGTAACCAGGAAAGAACTTACGTTCACTTCTACGTTGTTGGCCAGAACGCATTTCAATTACTTCTTCAGTCGGCACTAAAATCTCGCCAAATGAATCTTCCATTTCATGCATTTTGATGTATTCAAGAAGTGTTTTTTTTACGCGCCCTTCATATTGAGAGAACGCTTGAACTACGTACCACTTTTTGTCTGATTTTTCTGAAACTTCTACATTTTCTGAATTTTCTGACATGGTCTAAATTCCTAAGCCGGTGATGAAAGAAACTAACTGTACGATAATGAGATCAAGTCCCCACAGTAGTAATGACATGAAGGCTGTAGCAACTAAAACGATAATAGTTGTTTGGGTAGCTTCTTGGCGCGTAGGCCAAACCACTTTACGCACTTCAGTGCGGGCGTCTTTCGCGAACGTCAAAAAGCTGCTTCCTTTTTCAGTTGAAGCGGCCATAAAACCGGCTACAACCACAGCTGCGACAACACCAAGTGCGCGATAAAGTACTGATATATCTCCATAGATGGAATTTGCTGCTACTGCACCACCTAATAAAACCACTACAACTAGCCATTTAACTAAGTCTAGTGGGTTCGAACTATTTTCCGCTTTTTCGCTCATGCTATTACCTAATACTAACTTAATCGCGACGTTATAAGTGGCGCGAGCGCCTTCCTATACACTTAGTTTTTAATGCCAAAGTGGCAGGGGTGGAGAGATGATCTCAGTTACCTCCCTGTAACTGACCGCAAGCGGCGCTGACGCGGTTCAAATCGTTCCAGACGATTTGTCGAACCCGTGGGCGTTCTCATCCCTCAACCTTCTACATTTGTACTATTCAGACGCAGTAATACGCGCCTGTACTTTTACCTAATTTGGCAGGGGTGGAGGGATTCGAACCCCCAGCCATCGGTTTTGGAGACCGCTGTTCTACCAATTGGAACTACACCCCTAAAATACTGCCTTTAATAATCCCGCAAGCGAGACTAATTTTGCTTACACCAACCTTATGACGTCTTATATTTTTATGGAAAAATTTAGAATCACTAATAAGGAGGGAGGCGTATTATACTTATTAGCCCGTGTTATACAAGATGCAAACCACGATAAAGCATACAGCATGCCTATGCTTTATCGGTTCGTTTACTCAACACCAATAAAACCGCCTGTTTGATGGGCCCATAACTTTGCATATATTCCTTGCTGCGCAAGGAGTTCAGCATGGGTTCCCGATTCCACGATACGTCCCTCATCTAAGATCAGTAACCTATCCATTTGTGCGATTGTAGATAGTCGATGGGCAATAGCCAATACCGTTTTATCTTCCATTACCTTGTTCAAACACTCTTGTATCGCGGCTTCGACTTCGGAATCTAGCGCGGATGTCGCTTCATCTAAAATAAGAATAGGCGCATCTTTAAGCATCACTCGGGCAATAGCGATACGTTGACGTTGGCCTCCGGATAATTTCACCCCACGTTCGCCCACTTGTGCGTCATAGCCTGTTTCACCATGCAGATCCGACAAATGCTGAATGAATTCGTGTGACTCCGCTTGCTTAGCTGCCGCTAACATTTCTTCTTCACTGGCGCCTAAACGACCGTACAGAATATTGTCTCGAACCGAGCGATGCAATAATGACGTATCTTGCGTCACCATACTAATATGTGAGCGCAGGCTCTCCTGTGTGATATCACTAACATCTTGCCCATCAATTAATATTTTACCGCTTTGAATATCAAAAAAGCGCAATAAAAGATTAACCAAGGTTGATTTGCCCGCTCCTGATCGCCCAACTAAGCCAACCTTTTCTCCGGGTTCGATGTCGATGTTTAAGTTTTTAAACACTTCAATTTGTTTATCCTCAGGCCCAGGATAATTAAATGTAACGTCAGCAAAAGTAATTGCCCCTCCCTGCACTTTCAATGGCTGCGCATTCTCTTTATCTTTAACTGCTGTAGGTTTAGACAATGTATTAATACCGTCTTGCACCGTACCGATATTTTCAAAAAGCGATGAAACCTCCCACATGATCCATTGAGACATGCCGTTTAAACGTAAGCATAAGGTAATGGCTATAGCGATATCCCCAGGAGTAACGACTTTTTCCAACCAAAGCATGATTGATAGTCCACTTATCGAAAACACCAATAATGCATTACTAAACCATACACACGTATTAAGCAGTGTCACTAAACGCATTTGCGGATAAACGGTTTGCAAGAAGCCATTCATCCCCTCATAGGCATAATCTGCTTCACGGCTGGTGTGTGAAAAGAGCTTAACGGTTGCAATATTACTGTAGCTGTCGACTATTCTTCCTGTCATTACGCTTCGTGCATCAGCCTGACGCTGAGCGACCTGCTTAAGACGAGGCACGAAGAAACGTAATACAGTGATATAAATCCCCAACCAAATCAGCAACGGTAAGCTCAATCGCCAATCAATAGTAAACACCATGACCAAAATACTGAGGAAATAAACGCTGATATAGACCAATAAATTTAATAATTGCATCACCGATTGACGCACAGACAAAGCTGTTTGCATGACTTTGGTGGCGATACGTCCGGCAAACTCGTTTTGGAAAAAGCTCACACTTTGGCCAATAAGATAACGATGGGCCTGCCAACGAATACGCATGGGATAATTACCCATAAGAGTTTGATGATTAATCAATGACTGAAGGGCCACACAACTGGGCAAAATAACGAGTACTACCGCCGACATCCAAATCAGGTTAGAACGCTCCTGCGTTAAGAATGTCTCTGGGTTTTGTTCTGCTAACCGGTCTACTAATTGACCAACAAATCCGAATAAAGAGACTTCTAACACGGCAATGATAGCCGCCAATATGGATACCGCAAAGATCGCAGGCCACATGCCTTTGGAATAATAACGGCAAAACGCTATCAGCCCTTTAGGCGGTTGCTCGGGTAAGTCTTGGGGAAACGGTTCTACTAATTTCTCAAAAAATGAAAACATACAAACAACTTATTAGGAAAATTAACCTTCGAAGCCCAACGCTTTAAGCGTAGACTCAATTTTGGCCTGATGCGCTTGTTGCCATTGCTCTAGGGTCATTGCAGCATCTTTATCAGTTCGGGCTTTGCCCAAGCGATAAACCTCTTCGGCTTGGTCTTTCGGTATCACCGCGATTCCGTCTTCGTCTGCCACTACGATATCGCCGGCACAAATACGCACTCCGCCGCACATTATTGGTTGGTTAAAAGGTAAAATTTGCTCTTTTTTTGCTGGCTTGGGCATAACACCCTTGGCATACACAGGAAATTGCAGATCCCGTACTTCGCCTAAATCGCGTATAAGACCATCGATAACGAATCCCACTATGCCGCGTTGCTGTGCAATCGCACAAACGTTACCGCCTGCGCTAGCAAAATCTGAATCTGCTTCGACAACTATAATATCGCCTGGTGCAGCGCGGTATATTGCAGCATGCAAGCTTAAATGATCGCCTTTGGCACATTTCACGGTAAATGCAGGCCCCGCGATACGCGGCATCTGTGGCCATAATTCACCAATGGCACTGTCTACAAATTGTTCACGCCCCAACCCTTCAGAATATTCACAGGGAGATACTTTTACAAAATCCGCCATTGTTAACATACGCCACCCCATAAATTTGTGTACAAGTAATATCGATTCAAAAAATTGGCACGTTTATTACACTGTTTAAAAGTATATAAACCTAATTTTTCTCCGTATTAAATAGTATCGTGTTTACCCAATACTGGCACTCGCTAATTAAAGGCAAAATACAGTACTGTGCACTCAACTTCTTTATATCAAGGAAATCTAATGCAACCCCTTATCAAACTTACCGTGTTAGCGGTTAGCATAATCATTAATTTGACATCGTTTGCTCATGCTGCTGATGTTCCTAAGTCTGCGCTTAACTCAACGCAAATTGCTAAACTACTCAACTGACCAGAGCGCCCTTCAAACGATACACAGCGGGATGAATCGCGTCAGCCGCAACAAATTTTAGCGTTTACTAGAATAGGTGAAGGGCAACACGTTTTAGATTTTTTTGCCGGCGGTGGTTGGTATAGTGAGCTGTTTTCTAAAGCAGTAGGTTCACAAGGAAAAGTTTATGTTCAAAACGATGAAGTTATTTGGCGCTTTGCTGAAAAAGGCTTAAAAGAACGCACAAAAGACAATCGGCTGACGAACTTGGTGCGCTTCGACAATATGCCATTAGTAGATATGACGATCCCAGACAATAGCTTAGATTTAGTGTTTAGCGCTTTGAATTACCATGATTTGTTTTTCACTTATAACATGCAAGAGGGTAAAAAAGTGGCTTTGCGCGACGACATTGTGGATTACAAAGCGGCGTTAAGCACGATTAAAAGAGTCATGAAAGACAATGCCGTTTTTATCATTATCGACCATACAGCATTAGCTGGTTCTGGCTATGAAGCTGCGAACTCATTACATAGAATTGATCCCGATATAGTCAAATATCAAATGCAACAAGCTGGATTTAAATTAATTGAAGAAGCCTTTTATTTACGCAACTCAAAAGATGACTTAAGTAAGCTAGTTTTCGATTCATCGGTTCGCGGCAATACCGATCGCTTCATTTATAAATTCATAAAGGCGTAAATCATCTGAACTTAGCTTAATCGTCTAATTTAGCATGCTGCATTAGTATTCAACGCTTTGCATCGATACTAACAGTGTGCCACATCAACTCATGGACTACGTTATTCTATAGCTCAAAATAGACCTTACGCCACTGTATTTCTCTATGCCCTCTTCTAATGGTCTTTCAGTCTTGTTGCTAGAAAGCAGCATACACCGCATATCTGACCGCTAATTATTTTTACCTTTATTCGCTTTGCATCTTTGTCGCAGCGACAAATAGTCAAAATCGATATACTTATTGTTTAAGGTCAATTTTAAACCCAAATAACTAACACAAATCATCAAGCTTTTGTATACTACTATTGTCTATTAGTGAACGACTAATAGTAAACGTCTAAAAGTGAGGAACCTATGGCTCTATATCACCGCACGAGTAACCGGACACCTTTAACACTTGATGTAAAAATTCGTCATATGGGCAAAGATATCGGGGAAACTTGTACTCGCAATATTAGTCCGTTTGGGGCTTTTATTGAAATGCCTGAATCAGAACTAAGTACTGACGATTTTGTCGAAATGTATTTTATGGACGAAGTAAAAAAAGATGCTTATTTATTGCAAAAAGGGTTAATTACCCATAGCAGTCAGGAAGGAATCGGAGTTTTATTTGCCTATGACTCAGCTGAATTTAGGGAAATGTTGCACGAAAAGATGATGAAAAGACATCAGAACAAAATATTTTCGAGTTAACAAAAAAAGTTGATAGATTGTTTGTCCGCTTATCAAGAAAGTCGCTAAGGGCTGAAAGTTTACAAATATCTATTTATCTCGCAACAAATAGAAAACGACTACATATATATCAATAGTTAGGCAGGGCATATTTTGGCAAACATATTCGTTTTCCCAGCATAGAGATTTCTAAGCTAAAAATAAAAAAGGCGCTAAGCATTATTACTCAGCGCCTTTGTTTATTATTAAAATCAGCAGTAAGCTTAATTAAACTTACGAACTTTGAATTTCTTACCTTTGATTTTTCCTTCACCTAACTGACGCATAGCACGCTTCACACTACGAAGTTTCACTGCCACATAAGCATGAAATTCGGTGATATGAATCTTGCCTATATCATCACCTGGGATTTCCGCTTCTTTTGTTAATGCACCTAATATATCGCCTGGTCTGAGCTTACTCTTTTTACCGCCGTCAACGCACAAAGTGCTGTAAACAGGCTGAATGAGCCGGTTAGCATGAAAACGCATAGCTTGAATGCCCGTCCATTTCAGTTTAGCTTTTTGGTAATCTTCAATAGCATTGGCTCTGGCGATTTCATCAGGAGCGACTAATGTCAATGCGACCCCTTTGGAATCTGCTCGCCCTGTGCGACCGATTCGGTGAATATGCACCTCAGGGTCTGGCGTAATGTGATAACTAATAACCGCATTGACTTCTTTAATATCTAAGCCTCTAGATGCAACATCGGTCGCCACCAGCACAGACACACTCTTATTTGAAAAGCGTACCAATACTTGATTGCGTTCTCGCTGCTCAAGATCACCATGCAAGGCCAACACGGAAACACCTAGCGATTGCAATTCATCCGCAACTTCCTGACAGGCGATCTTAGTATTACAAAATACAATAGCTGACTCAGGCTGATAATGACTCAATAAAGCTGCAACGGCTTTTGTACGATGAGCGTCTTCAACTTCAAAAAACAATTGTTCTATCGTTTCCGTATCATGGGTCGATTCAACGGTCACTTCTAGTGGGTTTTTCTGTACTTGACCACTAATTTTTGCAATCGACTCTGGATAGGTAGCAGAAAATAATAAGGTTTGACGCTGCTGAGGTACGCTTTTAATAACGGCGTCCATTTCATCCTCGAAACCCATATCTAACATTCTATCGGCTTCGTCAAGCACCAATGTATTCACTTCTGACAAGTCTAAGCGACGCTTGTATAGGTGATCCATAATCCGTCCAGGCGTACCCACAATAATGTGCGCACCGTGCTCCAATGAGCCAATCTGCGGACCCATTGGCGTGCCGCCGCAAAGCGTCAACACTTTAATATTATGAATACCCCGCCCCAACCGACGGATCTCTAAGGCTACTTGTTCAGCCAGTTCCCGAGTTGGACACATTACCAATGCCTGAATACGAAATCGTTTTACATCTAAATTATGCAATAAAGCCAAGCCAAATGCGGCGGTTTTACCACTGCCGGTTTTAGCTTTTGCGACTACGTCACGGCCAGCTAATATCGCGGGTAACGTACCAGCCTGGATCTCAGTCATTTGACTAAAACCCATGCTCTGCAAATTGTCTAACAAGGCAGGCTCTAGCCCTAGGGAGGAAAATTCCTTACTCACAACACTCTCTCATTTATATCAATAATCGTTAAAGACTCGAACCACGGTCAACGTCGATGGCTTTATCTAACGCGTCTAATAGTCCGGCTCGGGCTTTTAACTTTGTTTGTCTATGGGCTTTCATATTTAATTTGGTCATCGCTTGCGCCGTAGCGGCAACAGTCTGCTCAAATGCTTCAGGCGCAACAGCCACATCTAAGAATCCAGCTGTAACAGCACCATCAACTGAAACCATTTCAGCCAAAATAACTGAACGATTAAAAAACACTGGGGCCAAACGTCCCCTTGCTAGCTCTAAACCAGCTTGGTGCATCGTCATACCGATAGCCACTTCGTTTAAACCAATTTTAAATTTACCTTGAATACCAATACGATAATCCGACGCTAATAGTATAAACGCACCTTTAGCGATAGCATGCCCAGTACAAGCGGCAATGATAGGAAACTCAAAGGCGAGCATTCTACGCGTCAACGTCGAACCTTTCTCAACTAATTTCATTGCAGCCTCCATGCTCTGCTGCATCACGCTTAAATCGTAGCCTGCAGAGAACATGCCCGGCTGCCCTTTAATGACCACTACGGCTTCATCGGCTATGGCTTTATCAAGAGCGGCGTTTATTCCGTCGATCATATCGTGAGAAAACGCATTTACCTTGCCATTGTTAAGGGTAATAGTGGCAATATTGTCCGCACAGTGGTATTGAACTAATTCAGTCATATTTTATCCTTACTCATTATTATTTTTTGTATTGGGACATTATCTAATTTTGTTTTAGGCAACTAATCTAAGTTGCATATCGCAACTTTCAAACACAAAGAAGGCTTAACGTTTCACATACTTTAAGGCCATATTTTTGTCGATGATCTGTTTTAATTCCCCAGAACGATGCATATCGGCGATCGCCGCATTTATCTCTGGCATTCTAGACAACCAAGATTGGGAGAACGCCAAGGATATTTTGTCAACTTCGCCAAGTGTACCCAGTTGGTAAACGGCCTTGTCGAAGTCATGGCTATTTATAGTCCACTGTGCTCGCAGGGTATTGGTATACACCAAATCACAACGCGAAAGTTGCAGCATATCAAATAGACGTGTCTCCTTAGACACTCTCACGGAGGTCAACTCGCCCTTTTCTAGCCAATCTTCTAATTCTGGGTAGTTAAAGTTTTCCCGTAAGCAAACGGTTTTTCCTTTGACTTGAGAGCCAAGCGATAGGTTTTTTCGTGGAGCAACTAGCCCGTAAAATGCATGTTGATAAGTCAGAACGGGTTCACTGAACACCATAGATTCTGGGGTGTTCAGCCATCGAGGGTCAAGGAAACCAACATCAGCTTTAGCGGAAATAATATCTTGTTCAATTTTATTACGAGCAGTTGGTGAATAACGTAAATCCATTTGCAGCGACTGTGCAAGTTTTAACAGAATATCGTTAAGCAAGCCGCTCGTTTGCTGTGTTTTATCATCAACCACGTAGAATGGCAGTCCGTCAGCGAAGATGACTGCCACCACTAAGTCTTGATGCTCAGAAGCAGCATTTGCTTCCTGAATGATTACGCAGCTTAGGAATAAACTTAAAACCAGGTTACGAAACACTAAATTTTCTCTCGTGCATAATCAATAACCCCGATTTAACGCTCATAAATACTTAAGTAAACAGTGTAATAATATGTGTTAATTAAGGCTATCACTTTAATCAATTGCCCTTAATCATCCGGGGAAATAGCGGCGATTGTTCAGATATCTACCACAGATTTAACACACCGTTTTTAATGTGTAATTTAAGAGGACCTTGAGCTCTCAATTTCTGCAACCAGCTCTGCTGAATTTGTTTAAATTTCTGACTTTTAAAAAATCGCTCGGCTGCGTCATTCATGATTTTAATATGGCCAGTGTCGGTATTTTTAGATAAGGCTATATAGCTGGTCAACGTATCATATTGATAGAGTATTTTCATGTCTGAGCAGTCAGCCTGTTGTTTAAAACAAAAATAGCGCAGCCCTGCATCTGAGAAAAATAATGAGCTAAGCTGCCCTGAAATTAAATCTGAGACTGCCAAATCATAATCTTTATAAGAAGCCACGTTCTGCACATTTTCCGCTAATAACAATTTATGCCTAAAATCATTTTCAAATACACCAATAGGCGAAACTGTGGTTAAATCTGCAATATTACTAATGGGGTGAGAAGGTGATTTTTTCCCCAGCACGCCATAAACATTTGCCGTTAGTGGTAATACCCAATGAAATTGGTCTTCGCGCTCCGGTGTGCGAGCAAGAGGGAAAATCACCACATTCGCTTTCTGTTGCGCTTCGCTGATTAATCTTTCCCAGGGTGCAGCCAGTATCGGCTGTTCAATATTAGCTTCAGCTAGAATACCTGTTACCAATTCGATCAAGTAGCCTTCCAACTGTCCCCGTTCATTGCGCTGGGAAAATGGTGGTTCAAGAGCAGTCAATACCCAAAAATCAGAGGTGTCACTAGAGGCAACAGCAGACACACAATGCGTAGAGAATAAACTTAAGACGGCACTCAGCCATAGAACGCGAAGCGGCCGCCGTCCATTCATATTATTTCAAAGCCCAGTTAATAGTCTGACCGGCAAAAAATGGCACTATGGGTTGACCATTTGGTAATACAATTGACTCAGGAACTTGCCAAGATTTTTTAACTAGCGTCACCTGCTTAGTGTTACGAGGCAAACCGTAAAAATCCGCACCATGGTGACTAGCAAAACCCTCCAACTTATCCAACGCATTTAAATCTTCGAATACTTGAGTGTATAATTCTAAGGCACTCCAAGCGCTGTAACAGCCAGCACAACCACATGCTGACTCTTTCGCTCGTTGCTCGTGGGGAGCAGAGTCTGTTCCTAAAAAAAACTTACTCGAGCCTGTGCTAACAGCCTTTCGTAGAGCTTGTTGATGAGTACTGCGCTTTAAAACGGGCAAACAGAAGTTATGGGGTTTAACGCCGCCTACCAACAAATCGTTGCGGTTTAATAACAAATGTTGAGGCGTAATAGTCGCTGCTACATTTGCTGAACTAGCAATGACAAAGTCAACGGCGTCACTGGTCGTAATATGCTCCAGCACCACCTTGAGTTGTGGAAACTGGCTGACTATCTTTATTAAGTACTGCTCAATAAAAAGCTTTTCACGGTCGAAAATATCCACATGACTTTCCGTAACCTCACCATGGATCAGCAACAACATGCCTTGCTCAGCCATTTCAGCAAATATTGGAAATAAACTTTCAATTGCCTTCACTGCGGCATCTGAATTGGTAGTCGCCCCTGCCGGATATAACTTAGCAGCTACAACGCCGGCTTTTTTTGCTAAGCGAATATCTTCGGCAGACGTATTGTTAGTCAAATAAATAGTCATAAGGGGCTCAAAGTCACTCCCCTGAGGTCGCGCGGCTAAAATCCGCTCGCGATACGCATTTGCCATTTCAGCATTCACCACAGGCGGTACCAAGTTTGGCATGGCAATACCCCGGCGAAATGACCTAGCCGTAGCAGGCACAGTCTCAGGTAACATCTCATTATCGCGAAAATGTAAATGCCAATCATCTGGTTGGGTCAAGGTAATTTGCTGCATTTTTTAGCCTTAAGTCGTGTTGTTTAATATCTTAATTAGTACATTATGCCGTAAATTACGTGTAGATATAATAGTCAATATATTGTGTTAACGTGATGAATTAAAAATCTAATTTTATCGGTCTTATATTTAACACGCTGTAGAAATTATTTGCAGTCACACATTTAAATTTATTCAGGATCCGCTCTATGCCGGCTGCAATCTCTTTACTTAACCTTGTACCGCAAGATAAAAAAAACGCTATTTTTACTGGTTTAATAGGGTTACTTGATAAACTGCTCGCTATCCATCGCCTAGATCAGCTGTATGTAGATCATCAACTAGCGGGTTTAAGCAAAGAGCAATTCGCCATAAAATTACTCGGTGCGTTAAATGTGACGATTGAAGGCACTCACGAGTTACAGCAAAAAGTCCCAAGCAGCGGACCTCTAGTCATTGCCAGTAACCATCCTTTTGGCGGCATTGAAGGCGTTATCTTGGCTTATGTGATTGGTCAAATAAGACCTGATTTGAAAGTACTTGCTAATCAAGGCTTGCAGCTTTTTAGTGAACTTAAAGACTACTTTATTTTTACTAATCCGTTGTCTGAGCGTGACCCAAGAAATGGACCTTCATTGCGCACCACTTTGCGCCACGTTAAGCAAGGTGGAGCCTTATTGATATTCCCAGCCGGACGCGTCTCTTATTACCAAAAGGATAAAAAGCGTATAAGCGAACACCAATGGAATCGCATCGTGGCTAACTTGGTTGCCCGCACTCAAGCACAGTATTTAGCCGTTTTTGTGAGTGGCCAAAATAGCCCCCTATTCTATCGTTTAGGTCGTATCTACTACCGGTTACGCATGCTTATGCTACCCAGAGAGCTTCTCAATAAACGTGACTCAAAAATCAAAATCTCCGCGGGAACTTGCGTTCCATCAAATGTATTTTCAACAACAATCGATGATTTAGAGCAAACTGCGCTGCAACGGATACAGAGCTACGTTCAAGATCCTCTTTGGCATTATGATTGGCCAGCCTCAAGTACTATCGCGTTACAACCATTGATTGCGCAAGTCTCTGGTACTGTTATTAAAGCAGAGTTGGCAAACTTAGAGGTTAATCAGAAATTACTTAGTTATCGAAATTTAGATGTGTACTACGGATATTATGAGCAGCTTCCACAAACCGTCAAAGAGATAGCAAGATTGCGTGAACTGGTATTTCGCGAACACGACGAAGGCAGCGGAAATCCATTAGATACTGACGATTTTGATAAAACCTACACCCACTTATTTGTAGTAGAACGTGATGAAGGACGCATCATTGGTGCGTATCGTATGGGCCAATCAGACCGCTTGCTGGCAATGGGCATTTCGAATCCCTTTTATCTCAGTGCAATGTTTACGTTTTCAAAAAAATTCATTAATAGTCAAGAACCTTGCTTAGAAATGGGCCGTTCATTCTTGATCCCTGAATATCAAAGCAGTTTTCATGGTTTGCTTCTTTTGTGGCGGGGCATTGGCCGTTTTGTATGTCAATTCCCCCAATATCGGACCCTTTATGGCACGGTATCGTTGAGCAAACTTTATGATCCCCGCAGTGTCAGTTTAATACAACACGCCTTAGTTATCCCTACTGTTGATGCAACCGCAAATACACCGTTCAGTTTCCCTGTATCACCTGAAGTAGCTGATTTTTCTCGGAATTATTCTTTAAAAAATCATTTATCTAGCTTACTAGCAGGAATAGAAAGTGACGGTAAAGACATACCAATCTTACTCAAGCATTACCAAAAACTTGGTGCGAAGTTTCATTGTTTAGGTATAGACAGTAATTTTAACCATACTCCTGGTTTATTACTCAGCGTGGATCTAGCAAGCACACCAGAAAAACTGGGCAAATTGTACTTAGGCGAAGGTTGGCAGAGCTACAAAGAATATTCAGAATAATGATGTAGTGTAGACGTGCTGGTGCGAGTAAAGACAATTAACTCGGATGCCGTCCCACATAATAGTATGGGGCGGCATTAGCGCAAAACGCTTACCTTGTCTGGTCAAACGATAAGCATCTTTGCCGAGTTGGGGGCTTTAAACTTTTTTAACGAACTCAGATTTAAGTTTCATCGCTCCTACGCCATCGATTTTACAATCAATATCGTGATCACCGTCGACTAACCGAATGTTCTTAACTTTGGTGCCGACTTTAACGACCAAAGAAGAACCTTTCACCTTTAAGTCTTTGATAACGGTAACCGTATCGCCATCTGTTAAGGTATTACCATTTGAATCACGAATAACTGGCGTTTCATCGTCAGTCGATTCTTGACCTTGCGCCCACTCATGCCCACATTCAGGGCAGATATACATATTACGATCTTCATAGGTGTATTCAGAATTACACTCTACACAATTTGGTAAACCACTCATGGTGTGTCCCTATATTAGCTAAAACGATGTCAGCATCCCGAGGCTAGAACGATATTTTGCCCATAGCCGAGCAGATGTAGGCGTTATTATCCACATAAACTATAGAAATACCAAATCGACGTAAGGTTATGCTTGGGCGCGTTGATAAGTTGCGGTAGAAGGCGCGACACCAAATAACGCATGGGTTTTCTGGCCCTGTAATGAAACAATGATCGCTAATAGAGAAAAATGGTGGATTGCATGACTCGAAACAAATAGTAATTCACGGCCCAACGTTGAACTAACCTGATTAACATAAGATTGTTCAACTGACGTCTCGGCTAGTACACTTAACTCTGCTTGCATATCATTTTGGTATACATCCACCAACCACGCTTCAATATCATTCCACGCTTGCAGTGCGAACGTCGTTGATTTCGCCACGTCTGACTGACGATGGCGTAAATTGTAGTCGACTACGCCAGCGTCTATTCCTTGTTTAAGCGCTAGGTAATGATCAATAACATGGCGCATATGCGCACCTGCGCTACTCATAACATGGGGAGCCATCTCTTGTTGATAAGCATGATGGGATATATGATTTAAAAATGTCTTGGCTTGCTCAACGGTTTCTAAGTGGCTTCGCAATGCCTGGCTATCACAGAGCATATTTTTCCTGTTACTTCAAATAATCTATATTTAACAGACCCATATTAAGGGGAGAATATTTCATAAAAATATCATGTCCTTATTACAGTCCTCATTGATTGACGAATATTAACTTTTCGGTATCAAACCCTGCCTTGCGCGCCTTGCTTAATAAAGTCTGTAGGACGTCAGGTGAAAGTTGCGGTTGACGGGACAAAATCCAAAAATAATCTCTATTCGGTCCGGTGATCATCGCATACTCATAGCCTTGAGTGTCTAACGAAAAGATCACATAACTGGCATAAAAGGGTCCAAAAAAAGATACCTTTAAATGCCCTACTTGTTCATCGTCAACGAAATACGCTTTACCTTGGGCTTCATCCCACACTTGTTTTTGTTGATTGAACCCTCGATTAATAACGTTAACGCCACCGTCTTGTTGCATACTATATTCAGCGGTTACTTGGTCTAAACCTTCCTCGAATGAATGATCCAGTCGAGCAATTTCGTACCACTTACCTAAATAACGATTCAATTCAAATCCGGATACAGGTTCGATACCATCGGGAATTGACGTACAAGCACTAGTAGAAAGCATAGCCATCAGTAAACCCAAACGGAAAATAGACTTTGGTAGCAAATTAGCGCTAATTGATAATGGCAGTTGAAACGTCATCTCATCACTCCTTTCCAGTTAAATAATCAATTTGTAATAGTAGATTTGCTCTAATACGAATTAAACCATCACTTTGGTTTGTTTGCAGGAAAATAGCGTCAGCTTATAACAACAAAATAGAACTGACATATGCACACTCAACATTAACTCTTAGTGGTATTAATGTTATCGACTAGTAGTAACTTAGCGCATATGCAAAGTTGACAAATATCTACCACAGGTTTAATTTCAGTAGTTACTGAAACTTCTATAAGAAAAATATTCTATGCAAATGACCCCAATGATCGAATCATTTGTTATGCACTTTGGGGAAATGGGCAGCCGCTGGGGCTTCAATCGTACCGTAGGGCAAATGTACGCTTTGTTAGTTATCAGTGAGAACCCCCTAAGTGCCAATCAAATTGCCGAGGCTTTAAGCGTTTCCCGGGGCAATGTCAGTATGGGTTTAAAAGAGCTACAGTCTTGGCAATTGATTAAACAACATCATATTCCTGGTGATCGTAAAGAATATTACCAAAGTGCGGGTACCATATGGGAGATGGCCAATAGAGTATTTGAAGAACGGCGCAAACGCGAAATGGATCCAACCCTGACCTTACTTCGAGGCATTATCCTTGAGAGCCCAGAAAATCAAGAGGAAGTGTTTGCCCAGCAGCGCCTGCAAGAGATCCATGATCTATTAGAAACAATCAGTAAATGGACAAGTGAATTGCAACAGATGAATCCTGACACACTGGGCACATTAATGAAGTTAGGTTCAGGCGTGGGTAAAGTCATCGATATGAAAAACAAATTGATTAAACCATCGAAAAAACTCGAAAAAAAACCATAACAAACACACACGGGTCATATTGCGACCAGAGAAAATATTGGTAACACTTTGCTCCGTTCAAAATCGCTAGAGGCGTTTCACCGCGACATGAAGTTTGTTAGAGTCCGCCTGCGTTTTGTGGTTAGGGCTTTGATAATATTAACCGACACGAATCAACAGTAAATATTGTTAAGCTAAAGAGAGAAATTCAATGTCATTGCTTACACTATGCTAATTTTGATTGCCCTGCAGTCATTAGCGACTGTGGCAAAAACGCAAGAATTTCATCAAGTTAAGTCCGAGCATCTGGCACTTATTCATCAACTGGCGCCTGATCATCAAAGCACATCGTTAATAAACGTCAATAACGATGCACAGATTCCCGCCGCTGTAATACGAGTCACGCCACAGAATTCGTCAAACGTAATGGCCAGCAATGACGCGATTGCGCCCAGTGTTGATGACCGCACTGGTTGCCAGCTTAGGTTTTGTACCCATGGCATTAAACGTAGGTACCGAGGCTGAAGACCAGCGGCCACTTGCTACAGTGGTGATTGGTGGAATAATCTCATCCACCATACTCACATTATTGGTATTACCCATTTTGTATCGCTTGGTGCACAAAAACGATAACAACCCTAATGAGTTAACATAGCATTGAAGTTTGATGCTTAACGCTTAACTAACAAAATAAAGAAGAGGCCTAGCTAACACTACTAGTTGGCTCTTCTTTATGTATCGTCATATCAAACTCACTTCATCAACTTATTCATTGTTTCTTGATCGCGCAACGCACCAACGATCAGTGCTACGTTGGCTTGAAGTTGACTATTTAATCTTCCGGCAAAAATAGGATTAAGACGTTCTAATCGGTCAAATTCTGTGTGCCAAATTTCTCCCCACTTTGTTTCGCTATCTGGTTCACAGCTGCCCAACGTTGGTTTTGAAAAACAACTCCAGAATGCACTGTTGGTGGTTTGAGAATATCCATCTTTTCCGCCTTTGCCTTCAATATCCATATTCGTAGCCTCAATGTAAGCGATAGGAATACCGCTACAAGCAAACGCTTGATGATCTGACCAATCGCCCGTTTCGCCTTGAGCAAACGCATCTGACTCGTCATGCAGTGTGAAAGCGACCTTAAGATTGGCCCGCGTCTGCGCATAGGTAAGTAGGGCATCGCGGAAGTTTCCACTGGTATTCAAATTCGGCTGAGCAACGTTCTTGCAGCTAAAGTTAGTACTTGATGCGCTGTGTATATAGAGCGTGTCACCCCCTATCACTGTATCTAAATTCAGCATTGCGACCACATTTTCGCGTTGGCCAGAAGCGAGTTGCTCTACGTAATGTTTAGACCCAAGCTTGCCGACCTCTTCACTGCCAAAAAATACCAGTTTTACACTAAATGGAAGGTTTTTTAGCTGACTTAGATGCTCGGCAACACTAAGTAAAACAGCAACACCACTAGCATTATCAGTCGCCCCCAAACTGCCTTGCTTTACACCGGTAGAATCAAAATGGGCACCGATAACTATTTGCTTTTCGCTACGTCCGGGGATCAATGCACTGACATTCGCCGACTGACCTGAAAAATCATCTAGCTCAATGGAAAAATTTTGTCGTTCAGGTATTAAATTTAAGTCCCGCAATTGCTGACTAATATAGTCAGCGGCCTGCTGCTCTTCAACTGAGCCGGCCGGCCTTGCGCCAATACCATTTTTTTCGCCCGCAAGCGCGATTAAATGCTTAAGTGTACCAAACGATTCTTTCTCTGCTCGAGTATCAAACGACGCAGTCGTAAGTAACAATCCACCTATGGCTAAAACGTAATACAACTTCATGTTGGGGTTTATCTCAGGTGCAAAACGCGCATGATAGCCACCCACATAATATTTTACTAGTCAGTAAATTCTAGCCTTATCTCACGAGGTATTTTAATCGCATGTTATTTAGTTAAATTAAGTATGCCTTAAGTTTCACTTATTAATGTATGTGCAAATCATTTATATCTTTGAGTCTGATAATGCGCTTTTTTATAGCCTGTTTTGTATTGTATTTGGCGAGCTATGCCAATAACGGATACGCGTCCGTTGCACCAAATTTCTCCCTTACGGTAAATTCCGTGCCGGTCGAGCTCAGTGAATTGAAAGGTAAAGTTGTTTATATAGACTTTTGGGCTTCTTGGTGTAAGCCCTGTCGACAGTCTTTTCCTTGGTTGAACGATATGCAGCAAAAATATGCCAAACAAGGCTTAGTTGTGGTCGCTGTCAATCTCGACACAGAAGCTGAATTAGTCAACGCATTTCTAGAAAAAATTCCAGCTAACTTTCCTATTGTTCTCGACCCTGATGGGGAAATCGCGCAGCGCTACGAGCTTATAGGTATGCCCAGTAGCTACTTAATCGCTAGAGACGGCAGTGTCCGCTTTAGTCACAAAGGCTTTTTCAGTGCCAAAAAATCGGCCTATGAACAACAACTTGTCAGCTTATTACAAGAATTGGAGTAATCATTATGCTTAGTAAACCTACTATTAATCGCTTGCTAGTCGCCTCAGCGCTAGTTGCTACTTTAGCTTTAAATGGCTGTGCCAACTTAGGCGTCAAGCCGTGGCAGCGCGACCTACTTGCCAAGGACGAAATGGCACTTGATGCCGAAGGCATCGATTTAGGATTAGATGACCATATTTATTTTAGCAAAGAAGCCACTAGTGGTGGTCGTTCATTTGCTGGGGGGGGCTGCGGATGCAACTAACTAAAAGTAAAAATCTTAGCGTGTCACTGGCAGCAGCAGCCTGCGCGCTTTTGAACGTTGGCGCACAAGCGGAAGAAACACCAGCAGAGGAATGGAAGTTCGATACGGCAATATTGTATTACGGTGAAACAGACCGAGTACAGCTTGCTGAAGGCGTATTCAACGCCAATAAAGACTTTGGCGATCAGCGCATATTTAATGGCAAAATTGCCATTGATACCCTTACTGGCGCATCAGCATCAGGCGCGGTTGCCCAGCAAGAAGCCCAAACATTCACGCGTCCTTCCGGAAATGGCCAATATGTGGTGAATCCAGAAGAAACACCCCTTGATGACACATTCCAAGATACCCGTGTGCAACTCAGTGCCCAGTGGACTCAGCCCCTATGGGAGAATATGACCGGCAGTACAGGGGTACATTTATCAAAAGAGTACGACTACTTGTCGTTAGGTGTGAACGGTTCACTAGCGCGTGACTTTAATCAGAAAAATACCACTGTATCCGCTGGCGTCTCTTACCAGTACGACAGTATTGATCCGGTTGGAGAAGCACCTGTTGGCCTATCCAGCATGGTGGTTGATACAGGTCAGTTTGCTGATGAAACATTATTTGATACCGCTTTCGATGCGACCCGTACTACTGATAGCAAAGACAAAAATACGGTCGATTTACTGTTAGGTGTCACCCAAGTTATAAACCGACGCATGCTAATGCAGTTTAACTACAGCTATTCAGTTGCAGACGGTTATTTAACCGACCCCTACAAGTTATTAAGTGTGGTTAACAGTGAAGGGATCACCCAAGACATTCTGCACGAAAATCGCCCCGATAAGCGCACTAAACAAAGTTTTTATTGGCAGACCAAATATGCCTCTGATTACGGTATTGCGGATGTATCTTATCGCTATGCCACAGATGATTGGGATATTGATTCTCACACGTTTGATTCGAGATTCAGAGTGCAACTAACTGACAACAGTTACCTGCAACCGCACTTTCGTTATTACCAGCAAAGTGCTGCAGATTTTTATCAACCGTTCTTAGTTGAGGGGTCGTTGTTGCCGTCAGTTGCCAGCGCTGATTATCGTTTAGGTGAAATGACGGCATATACCGTAGGCCTTAAATATGGGCAAACTATGGACAATGGCCGAGAGTGGGCCATCAGATTGGAGTACTACCAACAGAGTCCTAAAAATGCAGGCTTCGACGAGCCAGGTGCACTTCAGGGCTTAGATCTATACCCGAGCATTGATGCTGTCATCGCTCAGGTAAGCTATAGCTTTTAGCGCTAGTATTTCATAATGAATTTGGCTCAGGGTATACTGTCTGCTATATGTTTACTTACTTTAGCAATGATAGAACTGCCAACTAAGGTGAGACAGTCTTGAGCCAAATCCCAACGTTATTCTCAAAAGGTGACTATTTTCACGGTCACTTTTTTTGCATGGCTAGTCCATGTGAGCTGTTAATTGAAACCCAAGATCAGTTATTCGCCAATCATCTTCTTCAGCAAGTAGTTGCACAGACTAAACGTATCGAACAAAAATACAGTCGCTATATTGCCGGTAATCTTGTTGATCGAATAAACCACAGCAATAACAGTTGGGTGCAAATAGACCAAGAAACCCACAGGTTACTGGCATTCGCGCAAACCTGCTTTGAGCTCAGCGATGGCATGTTCGATTTAACATCTGGCGCACTGCGAAAAATATGGGACTTTACCGGTAAAGGACAGTTTCCAAGGCCAGAACAAGTCGCTAATATAATAAAACACATCGGCTGGCAGCATATAGAATTTACCGAACAACATATTCGTTTACCCTCTGGTTTCGAATTAGATTTTGGTGGTATAGGCAAAGAATACGCAGTGGATGCTGCGGCCAAGCTTTGTACTGAACTTGCGCCTACTGTTTCAACATTGGTTAATTTCGGCGGCGATATTCAAGTCACTCAGCCCAGACGCCATCATGCTTATTGGCAAGTCGGTATTGAGAGCCCTCAGCTTATAAATGCCTCTCAACAAGTAGTGCCCTGCCAGCAAACAGAAAACGCTGACCAAGATACTCACGCTATGGTAAAGATAGCCTCAGGTGGCTTAGCCACAAGTGGTGACGCTCGACGCTTTATTATTCACAACAACATACGCTATAGCCATATTCTAAACCCCAAAACAGGTTACCCTGTAACCGGTGCCCCGCGCTCAGTGACAGTCGCAACAGACTTTTGCATTCAATCCGGCATGATAGCGACCATGGCCTTACTTCAAGGGAGCGAAGCCGAACATTTTCTACAAGCCCAACAACAAAAGCATTGGTGTTACTGGTAGATATCTGACAGGAAGCCATTCATCAACGTCCTTATCCTTTTTCATAAGTCCTTAAATTTGCTAAATAATTTAATATTAATATCACCGTCCCAAGGATATTTTGCTGTATCATTTTGTTATTGATGTATTTGTAGAGAACGCTAAGAGCGCTGTAAATGAAGTCCTACGTATTAATACTTTTGGTGTTTGTAACAAATACCTTATACGCTAACGTGTGCGGCCAATTTAACTGCCCGACTGGTGCACCCATTGAAAATGATGTGATCGAACGCCCAATTTATATATTAAGCAACAATCACGACACCAAATTTGCCGATTGGGCTGCTTACCAAGTCACGCCAGAAACGATTGATGGGCCGAGTCGTTCACGTAGTTGGCGATCTGATCCCGAAATATTAAGCCAGTTCACTTTAGAAACTGCTGACTACAAAGATGCCAACGCTGTTATCCGCACGGACCGCGGGCATCAGGTACCTCTTGCGAGTGTGAGCAATACCAATGATTGGCGCACGACAAACTATTTGTCGAATATCACCCCGCAAAGCTCCAATTTAAATCAAGGCCCTTGGGTGAGGTTAGAGTCAGCAATACGGAACTTAGCACGAAGCGGGAACACTGTTTACGTTGTTACCGGCCTCTTATATGAAGGATTTTTTGCCGTATTACCAGGCGCAGATGAATCACATGTTGTTCCATCTGGCTATTTTAAAGTTGTGGCTATGATCACCAGCTCAGGATACGTGCGAGCATCTGCCTATGTTATGGAACAAAACAGCGCGCGTGCCGATAACTATTGCATGAAAGAGGTCACGATAGACAATGTCGAAAGTCGCAGTGGTTTAAATATATTCCCCGCAATGACTGGCAGTAAGGAATATACAGTGGAATCCCGTCTAGGAGGGTTGAGCAGCCTGTTAGGTTGTTAAAACATTAGCGATTAATGTTAGGGATATTATTCAGGCTTAAAAAAATACACTAATGAAGTCTATTCACTTTCGTTAAACTTACCCACAATGAGCTTTTCTACTGCTTCCATGGCTTGTTGGGCATCTATGCCTTGTGAAATAACCAGTACTTCTTTGCCCTGACAACTCTCAAGCATCATCAAGCCCAGTACACTGCTAGCAGAGGCACTTTTATCGTCCTGCACTATGGTCACTTCAGCGTCGAATTGATTGGTCAGCTTAACCAATTCTGTCGCTGCTCTGGCATGCAAGCCGAGCTTATTTACAATGAGTAAAGTCTTTTCTAAACGCTCACTCATCGATTGAGTTCTCGATGGCGAATTTGTACATCAGGATGCGAAGCACTAAAAGTCTTGGCAAGCATTTCAACCACGTAAACCGAACGATGTTGACCGCCGGTGCAGCCTATCGCAACAGTGACATAGCTGCGATTATTACGCTCTAAATGTGGCAACCAAGTTGAAATCAAATTTTGGATTTGCCAGATAAATTTAGTCACTATGGGTTGCGAGCCAAGAAATATCTCTACTGGCGAATCGAGACCGGTCAACGGTTTTAAATCTGGTTCCCAATGTGGATTCGGCAAAAAACGTGCATCAAATACGTAATCTGCATCTTTGGGAATACCATGCTTAAAACCAAAACTTTCAAACACCAATACTAAACGTGAACTTTTTTTACCTAAAATACGTTCGCGCACTAATTCAGCAAGCTGATGAATCGATAGTTGGTCAGTATCTATGTACAAGTCAGCACGCTCAGCAATAGGCGCCAGTAATTGGCTTTCTGCTTGAATAGCACCAGCTAACGATTTGTTCTGTTTTGATAACGGATGTAGGCGACGCGTTTCGCTAAAGCGTTTGATAAGTACATCATCGCTAGCATCTAAATAAAGAATGGTCATTTCCCACGTCGAAGGTAGATAATCAAGTATCTCTACCAATTCATTGGGATCTTTGGGGAGATTGCGCACATCAATACTGACCGCCACTTGGTCATACTCATCGACTACAGTATGGGTCAACGTAGGCAACAAATTGACTGGGATGTTATCGACACAGTAGTAGCCCAAATCTTCCAACGATCTTAATACAACGGACTTACCTGAGCCTGAGCGACCGCTTATAATAATAAGTTTCATATCAACTGAGTACCTGAAATAGTGCTTGGTCAGTAGTCGCGCTACGCAATTCCTTCAAGACATCTTTATCACTGAATTTTTTGGCGATCGCGGATAAGGTTTGTAAATGCTCGTTGGCCTTCTCTTCAGGCACCAATATCGCGAAAAATATGTCCACAGGCATATTATCGATAGCATCGTATTGAACCGGAGGTTGACAAGTCACCAGCACAGCTAAGGTAGACTCAAGACCTTTTATACGGCCATGGGGCAACGCAATACCACCACCAATTCCTGTACAGCCCACCTTTTCTCTACTACTTAAGCTGGCCAAAATAGTGGCTTGGTCTATCTCAACAAGGTGCTGAGAGGCCACCTGACTGATGAGCTCTAAGATGCGTTTTTTGCTAGAACCCTGAACTGCGCATAAAACGCAGTCAGGGTGAAGAATACTTGAAATTTCCATTATTTACCTGATGGGTTAATGGCGCTTAACTTTCTCTTTATGCTTAATGACTTGGCGATCGAGCTTATCTATTAGCCCGTCTATCGCGGCGTACATATCGCTGTGTTCCATGGTTGCAAAAACATCTGCTCCATTCAAATGTATCGTAGCTTCAGCTTTTTGGTTCAGCTTTTCTACATTGAGAATGACGTGAACATTGTTAATTTGATCGAAGTGCCGCTCTAGCTTGGTAAATTTAGTATCAACATAATCTTTAAGTGAATCGGTAACATCCACATGGTGACCAGTAATATTAATTTGCATAACGCCTCTTCCTTCTTTAATCAGCCTACAATAGGCTTTTTCGTTGGTTCGACGGGGGTATCATAAGAGATTCCCGGTATTTTGCTATCGTTCGCCTAGCAACCATAATGCCTTGATCAGCTAACAATTGAGCAATCTTGCTGTCGCTTAACGGCTTACTGGGTTTTTCAGCCGCGACCAATTTCTTAATCAACGCACGTATTGCAGTTGATGAACATTCTCCGCCAGTTTCGGTAGCAACATGGCTAGAGAAGAAATACTTCAACTCAAAAATACCTCTAGGGGTATGCATATACTTTTGCGTGGTAACACGAGAAATAGTCGACTCATGCATCTCAACCATTTCTGCTACATCATTCAATACCATAGGCTTCATCATTTCTGGACCGTGTTCAAAAAAGCCCATTTGCTGTTGCACTATACAGTTTGACACTTTTAATAACGTATCGTTGCGACTCTCAACACTTTTAATAAACCATTTGGCTTCTTGCATGTGTGAGCGAATAAATTGACTGTCACTAGTATTTTTTGCTTTACGACTCATGGCCGCATACTGCTGATTTACATTCAACTTTGGCAAGCTGTCGGGATTGAGTTCGACTGTCCAGCGGCCATTCTTTTTGCTCACCGAAACATCAGGTATTACATATTCTGGTTCGCCTTTTATCAAAGCGCTACCTGGACGTGGGTTTAATGTCTTGAGTAAGCGCATTACTTCGCGTAAATCATCTTCTTTTAAACGTGATTTACGCATTAACGTCCGATAATCCTTACTGCTCAGTAAATCCGCATACTCACCGATCAGTGTTTTGGCTTCTTCTAACCAAGGCGTATCTGGCGCAAACTGACGTAACTGAACCAATAAACACTCCTGCGGAGTGCGAGAACCTGAACCGATAGGATCAAACATCTGAATCCGTTTTAGCACGCATTCAACTTCATCAAGTTCTATCTCTTCATCATCCATACTCGTCAGTACGTCTTCAACACTCATGGTCAAATAACCAGACTCATCAATAGAGTCAATAATGGCCGTCGCTATCGCCACATCAGTATCGCTAAAATGTGTTAAGCGCATCTGCCATAGCAGGTGATCTTGAATATTGTCAGTGGTTTCCCCCTGAAAAATTTGCTCATCGTCGCCTGCTGACCCACTCGAAATACTTGATGCAGGAGCGGATGACGCACTGATGTATTCATCCCACGTGGTATCCATGGGTAAATCTTCGGGTATATCATTTTTTTCTAGGGCTTCACTTGCATCAATATTATCGCTGCTAGTTTCGACGATCTCATTGTTGTCTTTAGACGCAGGATCTAACGAATTATCGTTAAGTGCACTGTCGCCAGATTCTTGGTCAGTAGGCTCTTCTATCTCCAAAAGCGGATTTGAATCCAACGCTTCTTGAATTTCTAGCTGTAAGTCCAGCGTAGAAAGCTGCAACAAGCGTATAGCCTGCTGCAACTGCGGAGTCATAGTGAGTGATTGACTAAATTTTAATTGTAAAGAGGGTTTCATTTACTTCTTTATTATGTCCGTTGCAAACTATCTATATGCTGTGGTTGATTCAATTTGACTGTATTTGTCTCACCAAGCGCCTGATAAATATCTCGATAAAAAGAGTGGCTGTTTCACAGTAACTATAGCCTGAATTGTTCACCTAGGTATACATCTCTTACACGTTGATCACTTAATACTTCTTCGGCTGTACCGGAAGCAATCAATTCACCTTGGCTGACAATATACGCCTTTTCACAAACATCGAGTGTCTCTCTTACGTTGTGGTCTGTTATCAAAACACCAATGCCACGATCACGTAAATGCTGAATAATTTTCTTGATATCATTAACCGAAATAGGGTCTACACCAGCAAAGGGCTCGTCAAGTAAAATAAATTCTGGGTCAGCGGCAAGGGCACGCGCTATTTCTACGCGCCTGCGTTCACCGCCTGACAAACTCATACCAGCGCTGTTTCGAATATGATTAATATTGAATTCGTCTAATAATGAATCTGCCTGTTGCTCTCTTTGGTCTGTCGTTAGCTCTTTGCGCGTTTGCAAAATAGCCATTAAATTCTGATACACAGTCAACTTACGAAAAATAGAAGCTTCTTGAGGCAAATAGCCAATCCCTAAACGTGCCCGCATATGCATTGGTTGCAAGGTAAGATCTTGCTGGTCGATGCATATTTCGCCTTTGTCTAGGGGTACAAGTCCCACTATCATGTAGAAGGTGGTCGTTTTACCCGCGCCATTGGGACCGAGCAAGCCCACAATTTGGCCCGTAGAAACTTCAAGGCTTACATCCCGTACAACCTGCCGAGACTTGTAGGATTTAGCCAAGTGAGTGGCTCTTAAGGTCGCCATTATGGATTTACGTCCTGTTTAGGTTGGTCAGGTAAGTCGCTTGCCTTATTTTCTTGAGGCGTTTTCTTGTTGTCAGAAGCCGCTTTTTTTGAAGGCTGAAAAATAGTGATCACTCGGCCATTACCTTCATTTTCGCCTTCTCCTTGAGCAACGATTTGCTCAAGTTCCATATTAAAAGTAATCGACTCACCTTTAACACTGCTATTATTTTGCTTTAATTGCGCATTTCCCTCTAGGGTAAGGGTGCGTAAATCACGACGATACTCTATCTTATTCGCCGACGCTTCAATACTACCACCGAGTTCCTGTTGCTGAGAGTATTTGGCTGGGCTGCCAGTCGCGATAAACACTTCGTTTCCTTCGCCTTTGCTGGCATCGACTTCCACTTCATCTGCGTAAACATTCAAGCTGCCTTGATTGATATGCACATCTTCACGAAAAATAGACTTTTTGGTTTTTCCATCACCAAACTGAAACTTCGAGTCCACTTTTATAGCTTGTGTAAAATCCTCTTTGCCGGCCAAGCTCAATGGGGAAAACGTCAATGTTGCTATGGCAACTACGCTAAGGCCGAGGTTGATAAATGGTTTGCACATGATCAAGTAACTCATATTGTTGGGTAGATAAATTGGCTTTAAGACCGTTGCTGTTAATCACATAGTGCTGACCGAATATTTGCACGGGTTGGTCAGATTCCATGGTTTTGTCTATTAAATTTATTTCGATAAAGTCAGTACGAATGGTACTAGCAAATCCTTGCTCGTCCTGATTACGTATCTCAACATTATTTTCTAATTGAATACGGTTATCTTCGTACAAGGTACCGTCTTTAGCCGACACTTGCCACGGAGAAGCCTGTGATTCTACAAATATGGTGTATTGCGGCTGTTTAAAAAGCGTGAAACCAAGCATTTCAAAGTGCTCCATTTTGCTCGCAAACACCTGATGACTTAAACGCCCATCTTTATCGAATAACGTGCTTAACATCTCACTAGCCTGATAATTAGGCTGCCAAGCGGTCTCAGTTTCGGTTTGTGGAATCATATCCTCTTCGGCTAACCAGTCAGGTAAGTTAGTCGCAATGACTAACAGGAACAAGCCGCCAATGCTGAGTGTGAGGCGATTCATACACTACTTCCGGTAACTTTGTGTAGCTTACCTTTGGCATGTAAAATAAGATCACACACTTCACGAACCGCACCAAAACCACCATTAATCTGTGTAACATATAACGCCTGTTTTTTCACAAATGGGTGGGCGTCAGCAGTAGCAACACCTATATGACTCAGATTGAACATGCCAATATCAGGCATATCATCCCCAATGGATACGGTTGCTTCTTTGCCGATTTTCAGCTGCTTTTGCAGAGCGTCTAAAGCATCATACTTTTGCTCACAACCTTGAATAATATGCTTGATACCCAGAGCAGACATTCGCTGATGGACAATTTTAGATTCGCGACCAGTAATAACAGCCACATGAACCCCGATATTCAGTAATGCTTTCACGCCAAAGCCATCGCGAGTATGAAACGCTTTAAGTTCTTCGCCTTGGTTGCCCATATAAATACGACCATCAGAAAAAACACCATCAACATCGCAGGCCAGCAACTTGATACGCGAAAATTTGTCCATCAACGACGACGATTTGTTTCCATATAGGGTATTGATGTCGCCCATTAAATCACTCCTGCAGACAATAGAGTCTGCATATTTATCGCCCCAACGGGCATATTTTGTTCATCGACAATAAACAACGAACTAATTTTTCGTTTTTGCATAACATTCAATACTTCAGCAGCGAGGGTATTCTGTGAAGCTGTTATGCAGTTTGCTGTCATTACGCTTTCAATACGAACGGTATGAATATCAACCCTCGCATCAAGCACCCGGCGCAAATCACCGTCGGTGAAGATACCGAGCAGTCGTCCGTCCTCAGCGACAATACCAGCCATACCAAGTCCCTTGCGAGAGATCTCGAGCAACGCTTGGCTAATAGTCTGGTCTGTTGTGACCAAGGGTAAAAAATCTCCTTTACACATGATGTCATCCAATTTGAGCAAAAGCTTACGTCCTAAAGACCCGCCAGGATGTGACAAGGCAAAATCATCTGGCGTGAAACCTCTAGCATCGAGCAGTGCTACCGCTAGCGCATCTCCCATCACGAGTGTAGCAGTAGTGCTCGCCGTAGGGGCTAACCCCAAAGAGCAGGCTTCTTTTTCAACTTTGATACATATGTTGACGTCCGCATATCTGCCTAATGAGCTTAGCGGATTGTTGGACATAGCGATAATCTCAATACCTCGACGTTTTACCACGGGTAATAACGCCAACAGTTCAGATGTTTCACCTGAGTTAGAAATAGCCAACAAAACATCTTGTTCAGTCAACATACCTAAATCACCATGATTGGCTTCTGCTGGGTGCATGAAAAAGGCGGGGGTGCCTGTACTGGCCAGCGTTGCCGAAATCTTATGACCGATATGACCGGATTTTCCCATGCCACAAACCACAACTTTGCCTTTACAATTTTTCAGTAATTCACATGCAGCGACAAAATTCTCATCTACGTATTGAGTAAGTTGTGCTATTGCCTGCCCTTCTATTTCAAGCACGCGCAGGGCCGATTGAATGTAATCTACTTGACTCATTCTGGATTAACCTTGGTTAAATACGAAGTACTGATAAGCAACAAAACAGCCTAAAAAGATCATTGCTTCAAAGCGATTAATACGCCCAGCACCGCGTAAATTAAAACAAAAAATGACTAACAAAAAGGTTAGTCCTAACATGCTGTAAATATCTCGACTCGCGGCGTCGGGATCGACGGGGCCGGGTGATATTAAACCTGGCATCGCCATTACTGCCAAAATATTAAATATGTTAGAACCAATAATATTGCCCAGCGCTAAATCATCTTCGTTCTTCAATACTCCGGCAATACTCGCCGCTAGTTCAGGCAAACTGGTGCCAATTGCAATGATGGTTAAACCAATAACCAAGTCACTTAAACCGAAATGATGGGCAATCACAACGGCTGAATTAACCATAAAATGAGCACTTAATGGCAATAATACCAAACCAACTAACAACCAAATAATCGCATTTTTAGTGGGAACGTCGGACGGCACTTCATTATCTGTTTCTGATTCCAGAGGGTCGCCTTTCTCCATATTAAAAGACATCCATGCGAGTCCACCGATGGTGAAAAAGAATAAAACGAACAGCACAACGCCTTCACTCAGCGACAAATATAAATCAGCAAGAAAATAGGTAGCCAACAACGACACGGCCAATAAAACAGGCATTTCCCGTTTCAGGGTAGTAGATGCGACTGTTAAAGGTTTAAGTAGCGCGGTTAAGCCAAGAACTAGGGCAATATTAGTGATGTTTGAACCGATAGCGTTGCCGATGGCGGTGTCTGTATTGCCGTTTAATGAAGCTGTCGCCGAAACCATAATTTCAGGAGCGGAAGAGCCCATCGCAACTATTGTTAAACCGATGACCATGGGAGAAATTCCCATATTTCGAGCGAGTGCCGACGAACCGTATACGAATCTATCTGCACCCCAACTCAATACTACTAACCACAACAAAAATAATAACGCTTCAACTATCACGAAAACTCACTTCTTTTAAACTAATACCCAATTGTCGCAAAAAGCACTGCCTTTGCATATTCATTGTGTGACAAATAAACCCGCTAATTATAAATAAGACTGAACGATAAATATTCAATACGGGTCTTATACGTAACGGTTGAGTATAATGATTCCTTATACTGTCATTCGTTGTTACTTTCTATGTTCGAAAAATACGAATATAACTTGTTACTTTTTGGCTTTGAGGTTTGCTCTTGAAAACACGTATAATGCTCGCAATTAATATGCCCTTCGTAGTAAGTGTTTGATTTACCTAACAGGAATACAACAGTCTTAATGGAAAATTTGCTAGAAATAGACAACCTTACGTTCTCCCGCAGTGGCCGTGTTCTCTATGATGATATCTCAATGCGCATAGTGAAAGGTAAAACCACGGCGATAATGGGGCCCAGTGGCATAGGCAAAACGACTATGTTGCGATTAATAGGCGGTCAATTAAAACCAGATAGCGGAGATATTCGCTTCAAGGGCGAGTCGATACAAGCCATGAGTCGCAACCGACTATTTACGGTGAGACGCCAAATGAGCATGCTATTTCAAAGCGGCGCATTGTTTACTGACATGACGGTATACGACAATATTGCGTTTCCATTACGGGAACATACTAAGTTGTCCGAATCGGTGATTAAAACAATAGTATTGTTGAAATTACAAGCTGTCGGGTTACGGGGAGCAGCTCACTTGATGCCGGCTGAGTTGTCTGGCGGTATGGCGCGACGTGCAGCGCTAGCAAGAGCGATTGCTCTTGACCCTGAACTTATCATGTACGATGAACCCTTTGGTGGACAAGATCCTATTTCAATGGGTGTATTGGTAAAGTTGATAAAAGCGTTAAATGACGCGCTTCAACTGACCAGTATCGTGGTAACGCATGATGTTGCTGAAGTACTTACGATTGCAGATTACATTTATATTTTAGCTGAAAAGAAAGTAATAGGCAGTGGTACACCTGAACAAATTAAACAAAGCGATTCCCCTCTTGTGCAGCAATTTCTAAACGGTGAAGCAGATGGGCCAGTGCCGTTTCATTATCCGGCAGACAAGCTTGAAAACGCCTTTTTTGGAGTGAAGTAAATGCAGTGGTTGGCGGATATTGGGCATAATACAATCGATACAATTCGTTCATTTGGGCGTGCGTTTTTAATGCTAGTTGGTGCGATTATCGCGAAACCTCAACTGATAAAAAATACGCCTTTGACCATAAAACAGATATATGTGGTCGGTGTTCAGTCACTGTTAATCATAATTGTATCAGGATTGTTCATCGGTATGGTTATGGCGCTACAAGGCTATACCATTTTAGTCGATTACGGTGCGGAAGGTAGCTTAGGACCCATGGTGGCACTTTCACTGTTGCGTGAATTAGGCCCTGTTGTTACCGCTCTATTGTTTGCTGGGCGTGCTGGCTCTGCACTGACAGCAGAAATAGGCTTAATGAAAGCCACTGAGCAGTTAAGTAGTTTAGAAATGATGGCAGTAGATCCGCTGCGTCGAATTGTTGCCCCTCGCTTATGGGCAGGTATTATATCGATGCCAATGTTAGCGCTAATATTTAGCGCAGTAGGCATATTGGGTGGGCATGTTGTCGGCGTAGATTGGTTAGGCGTAGATGCAGGAAGCTATTGGTCCATTATGCAGTCTAGTGTCGACTGGGATAAAGACATAGTTAACGGCATTATCAAGACTATCGTATTTGCATTTGTTATTACCTGGATAGCAATATTTAAAGGATATGATTCTATCCCTACATCAGAAGGGATAAGCAAAGCCACCACTGAAACCGTGGTATTTTCATCTTTAGCAGTGTTAGGACTAGACTTTATCCTAACCGCATTAATGTTTGGTATATAGTAGGAGTATAAAAGTAATGTCGTCACGGAAAGTGGAAATTATGGTTGGCTTGTTTGTGGTACTGACAATAGCAGCCGGATTGCTATTAGCTCTTAAGGTAGTTAATCAGGGCATGTCTGGTAGCATGGACTCTTATACCTTATATGCAAAATTTGACAACATCGGCGGCCTTAAGGCTCGCTCGGCAGTAAAAGTGGGCGGTGTTACAATCGGACGCGTCGACAGTATTAACCTAGACCCCGATGGCTATACACCTGTTGTCGCCCTAAAAATCTCCCAGAAATATACTAAATTCCCAGAAACAAGCTCAGTGTCGATTTTAACCTCGGGCTTACTCGGTGAACAGTATGTCGGTTTTCAACCCGGTTTTAGTATCGACGGTATCGCCGATCTTGCTGAAGGCGATTACATATCAGATACCAAATCAGCATTGGTTCTAGAAGACCTAATTGGTCAGTTCTTATTTAGTAAGAACGATTAAAATTTATAAACTTTGGACTTAAAATACCCCATGAAGCAATTAACACGAATATTTAGCGTCGCAGTCATTTTAATTTTCAGCAGCGTTGCCTCGGCCGAAGAAGTTAACCCTTATAAACTACTGGAAGATGTGGCTACTAAAACGTTCGCCAGAATCAAAGACGAACATGCTGAAATTCAGAAAGACCCTGAAATACTACGCACTATCATTGAACAGGATCTTCTACCTTACATTGATTATAACTTTGCAGCGTTAAAGGTCTTAGGTAAGCATTTTAGAACAGTTCCAAAAGAGAAAATTCCTGAATTTATCCAAGTCTTTCGTGAGTACCTGATCACGACTTACGCTTTAGCCTTGACCTATTATAATGGCCAGGACGTAATATTCCAGCCGATGCAAGATACCCCAGAAGATAAAACGGCAACCGTTCGTGCTGTCGTCAGAGAACCTGGTCGTCCTGATATCAAGATTTCGTTTAAATTACGTAAGAATACCAAAACGAATGAATGGAAAGCTTACGATATGGTCGCTGAAGGTATTAGCTTGCTATCTAGCAAGCAGAGCGAATATGAATCAATTTTACGCCAGGATGGCATTCAAAAAGTCATCGATATTATGAAAGAGAAAATTGCTCAACCAATTACTCTGGAACAAGCCAAAAAGGAAGAAATTAGTGAGTGAGTCCAGTACTTCACAAATCACTGTCGAAAATCTCAAAGATTCCCCTGAGTGCTTTGCACTTAGGGGAAAGCTTAACCGTGAAACGATCCCTAATTTTTGGCCGAACAGTGTGCAACAACTAACGAGTGCTAAGTCGATCAATCAACCACTTGTATTAGATTTAACGAATATTGAGCACATTGATACCGCAGGTCTTGCATGGTTAATCAACCTTATACGCGATACTAAGGCTCAGGATATTCAATTCCATATAGCTAATCCTCCAAAAACCCTACTAAATTTGGCTAAAATTAGCGACGTTGAGGCCTTTTTACCGTTACAATAACTGTTTAATTTTAATCTTGGGGAAACCAATGCAGAACTCTGAAATCGAACAGTTATTAATTGAAAAACTTGGCTTAGCAGAAGCTCATGTTAGCGGTGACGGGTCACACTTTCAGATTATTGCGGTTAGCGACCAATTTGAAGAAATGAGCCGAGTAAAAAAACAGCAATTTGTATACGCTCCGCTAAGTGACATTATTGCTCAGGGCACCATGCATGCCATATCAATTAAAACCTTTTCTGAAAAGCAATGGAAGCGTGAACGTCTTCTTAATATGCCTCAGTAAATTGGCATTTCAGCACAGCTTTCCACCTGTTTTACAATCTATCACTGTGTACAATTCATAAGAGCAATTCCATGGACAAACTACTCATAAAAGCGTCAAAGCCTCTACAGGGCTCAGTACGTATCTCCGGCGCGAAAAACGCGGCATTACCTATTTTAATGTCAAGTATCTTAGCCGACTCCACTTGCTATTTTGATAACGTACCAGAACTCAGAGATATCAATACCAGCTTAGCCCTACTGGCTGAATTAGGCGCTGATGCTAAACGTGTTTCTGGCCATTCAGTAGAAATCGATCCAAGTTCAATTAATAACTTCAACGCATCTTATGACTTAGTTAAAACCATGCGAGCTTCGATCTTAGTATTGGGGCCACTACTAGCCAAATATGGCGAAGCAAACGTTTCCTTACCTGGTGGCTGCGCCATAGGAGCACGGCCAGTGAACCTTCATTTGCAAGGCTTAGAGAAGATGGGAGCACAAATCGACGTAGAAGCGGGTTATATTCGCGCCAAAGTGGATGGACGCTTAAAGGGTGCTAACATATTTATGGATGTGGTAAGCGTGGGTGCCACGGAAAACCTAATGATGGCGGCATGTTTGGCCCACGGTGAAACCGTCTTAGAGAACGCCGCCAGAGAGCCTGAAATTGTTGATTTGGCCAATTGCTTAAATGCCATGGGCGCTAAAGTAAAAGATGCTGGCAGCGACAAAATACGCATTGAAGGCGTAGAGCGTTTGCAAGGTTGCCGTTATACGGTATTACCCGATCGTATTGAAACAGGCACATTTTTAATTGCTGCGGCCGTAACTGGTGGCAAAATTCGTTGCGAAAACGCCGCCCCTGACACCTTAGATGCAGTGTTAGACAAACTCGTGATGGCTGGCGCAGTCATCACCACAGGTGAAGACTGGATTGAGCTTGATATGCAGGGCCATTCACTTAAAAGCGTGAACATTAAAACCGCACCTCACCCTGGTTTTCCAACTGATATGCAGGCTCAGTTTGTCGCACTTAATTGTGTGGCTGAAGGCACTGGCGTCGTCACCGAAAATATCTTTGAAAATCGCTTTATGCACGTACCTGAATTGCAGCGTATGGGAGCCAAGATAGATTTAGAAACAAACAGTGCTGTGTGCCACGGCGTATCAAGTTTAAAAGGGGCACAAGTGATGGCAACAGATTTACGTGCTTCTGCAAGCTTGGTGATTGCAGGTTTAGTAGCGGAGGGAGAAACTATCGTTGACCGTATCTACCATCTAGACAGGGGATACGAGCATATTGAAACTAAGCTTAACGGCTTAGGGGCAGATATTAAACGCATTAAATAGAGTATTTAGACTGCTTGGCATTTTAGTTACCCAGACCTACCGATTAACTAAAAGTGCCAAGCGAATAATCATATCTTATGGCCGACCCAGTTCGGCGACTACTACCGTTAAGGTCAATAATTCACCGCCTCGGCTTACCTCTATTTGAAGCTCACTACCGGGCTTGGTTTCAGCAATATAATCCAATGTCTGAGTAACACTATCTGTTGGCTCACCATTAATAGTGAGCATAACATCATCGGTTTTAATGCCACCTTTATCAGCAGAACTACCAGGGGTGACACTGGTAATCAAGATGCCTGTGCGACCATAAACTTCAGCCGCCCCAACACCAAGTTGTCCCCGCGTAACACGGCCATTAGCGACAATTTCGTCCATTACTTTTTTAGCAAGACCGTAAGGAATAGCGAAAGACACGCCATCAACTTCTTTCACTCTTCGCTGGCTATCTAATGTTTTGAAGTTAGCGTTATTAATGCCAATTAAATAACCGTTACTGTCAACTAAGGCCCCACCGGAATTACCTTCGTTAAGCACGGCATCCATTTGGATAAAATCGAAATAAGCCGCCAATCCGTTACGCCCAACGCGACTAACAACGCCTTGAGTGATTGTTTGACCTAAATTGTACGGGTTACCAATGGCTAAAACCAAATCCCCTACGCGCGTATCAGGGTCTTCTAATTGGGGGATCACATGTAAGTTGTCTTCAGCCACTTTCAACACAGCCAAATCGGTGTAAGGGTCGTACCCCACAATTTGCGCTTCAGCTCTGCGCCCGTCTTGCAGGCCAACCAAGATACTATTTGCATTTGCGATGACGTGCAGGCAGGTAAGAATCAAACCACCCTCAGTCATAATCACACCCGAACCTAAACTAGTGCGCTCAACAGCCTGACTACGGTTATAAATACTACCGCTTTCAATTGATTGACTGTAAATGTTTACCACAGCAGGGCCAGAAACATTGACCGCATGATTGAAACTAAGCTTGTCAGATGTTTGCCTGACAGGGCTGAACACAGCTAAGTTTAGTCCGCTGCCATGACGCAAATCAGGCACCAAAAGGAGTACTACTCCAGAGATGATGACACCGACTAATGCGGATTTAATCAAAAATGTTAATGAATCTTTCAAGGGACCTGCTAATAAAAGCTTACTTATCAGAGGTTAAGAATAACACTGAAGGGAAAAAGTTAATAGCAGCCCAGTACCGGGGCTGCTATTAAATTGATATTACTAACGGATTACTAAATAAAGGGTAGATAAACCACGTTTTACATTAAGTGCAATAACGCCTTTAGATTCATCAAGTGCGTTGCGCAAATCAACAACATTGTCGATTTTGTGCCGGTTAACGCCAATGATAACGTCACCGTCTTGAAGGCCAATAAGAGCCGAAGGCGAACGTGCGACTAGGTCAGAAATAACGACACCATCGACACCTTGCTTCGTTTTACCATTGGTTAGCGTAGCGCCTTCCAGCGCGGGGTGAATCTCTTTTGCTGCAACGGTATTTTGAGTTGCATCGCCTAACACAACTTGTACTTGTTTCTCTTTACCTTTGCGCAGCAAGGTTAAGTTAACTTTTGATCCTGCGCCTTTACTGCCTATTTTAGCGCGAAGTTCCAAGAAACTCGTAACGGGTCGTCCTTCAATTTCGACAATTATATCGCCTGCTTGAATTCCACCCTTGTCAGCCGCTGAACCTTCAGATACTTCACTAACGAAAGCGCCTCGGCTAACATCTAGATTCATCGCTTCTGCTAGGCCTGAATCCACGTCTTGGCCCAATATGCCGAGTAATCCACGACGTACTTCGCCAAATTCGATAATCTGATCAACCAAGCTTTTCATCATATTAGCAGGGATCGCAAAACCAATACCTACGTTACCGCCATTAGGACCAAATATAGCGGTATTAATACCAACCAACTCACCATTAAGGCTAACTAGTGCTCCACCTGAGTTACCACGGTTAATTGCCGCATCAGTTTGAATGAAATTTTCATAGCCACCAATGTTAAGACCCGAACGACCCAAAGCGCTAACAATACCCGAGGTGACTGTTTGACTTAACCCAAATGGATTGCCGATAGCTACCACGAAATCACCAACACGTACTTTGTCTGAATCCGCTAAAGGGACAGCCACCAAATTTAAGTTATCAGTATCAATTTTAAGCAATGCAATATCGCTTTGCTCATCGGCACCAAGTTTCTTGGCTTTGATTTCACGACCGTCATTTAATTTAACGGTAATTTCGTCAGCATTATCAACCACGTGATTATTAGTAACAATGTAACCTTTTTTAGCGTCAATTATCACGCCCGACCCCAACCCTTTAAATGGACGTTCTTGGACTTGTTCACCATTACCACCGAAGAAACGTCGAAACACTTCTGGTACTTGTTGGCGCGAAACTTGTGTGCCTTCAACAGAAATAGTTACTATCCCTGGAGTGGTTTTTTCCAACATCGGCGCAAGGCTAGTGACAGGCTCATTGTCACTAGAAAAAAATGGCAAGGCGGCATTTGCCGAACCGGCAATCATTAAGCTTGCCGCAAAAACACAACTAGTGATGGCAGTGCGGTTGATAACTTTACTCATTTAACGATAACTCCATTGATAACTTATTAGCTAAAATAAACACAATAAAGACTGTGAGCTACTTTAAAAAGTTCCCACAGGAATGTTGTTCAGCTACTTTGACTGCTTTTCAGCGGCAGCTTTCTCAGAACCACTAAACAACCCAGAGCTCTGATTTGAAAAATCTAAAGGTTGCACATCTGCGCTGTCTTTGTCGCGTTTCACTTTCTGCTCTTTATGTTGCAAGAAAGGTGATGCGTGCTCTCCAAAAAAGCTTACGTTGCTGCTCTGAGCGTCACTATTTAAGAGCTCTAGAGACTTCTCGTACTCATCCAAATTTTGATTTAATATTTGGCATTGCTGCTCCAGTTGTTCAGCCACTTTTCTACTTTGAGCTACGTGAGTCAACGACTGTTGTACCATAACATCTTTTAAGGTTTGCTCTTTTTGGTTGTCTTTCGACGATTTAGTGCTTTCAAGGTAGACATATTTTGCAACAAAGAAACCAATCACAGCGCCAACCAGCACTAAAACCACACCAATTAACCAATCCATACCTACTCCAATAATAAGGTTGTGAAAATAACATCCGCTTAAAATGCGGGAAACTACTAAACGCTACAGTAACCAACGGCAATAATTTATAAACTATACAAGCTGACAGCGCAAAAAACGCCGTGTTTTGATATTATAACCCTGTCATGCATTTATGCGGTCATTAAATTTGTATTCAATACCCCAACGTCGTCAGTATCGCGAATTTTAAGGTCATTCAGTAGAAGGAAAAAACACGCCTTATGTCAGCTTTAACACCTTGGCAAAAATATCAACTAGACCTACAGCGCGAAGACTTTCACTCAGATCCTGCTCAAGCCAATGCAGTCAAACAATTGCAACGTTTGTATGATGAACTCGTAGAACCTCATCGAGAACCTAGTCTTTGGACCAAAATTAAGTTCGTAATAGGCAAAGATGCACAGACCAGTGCTATAAAGGGCTTATATTTTTGGGGCGGCGTTGGTCGAGGTAAGACCTATTTAGTCGACACCTTTTATGATTGCCTGCCGTTTGAAAAAAAGATGCGAGTTCATTTTCATCGCTTTATGCACCGAGTACACGAAGAACTAAAGGGCCTCGCAGGCCAATCTGATCCGCTGAAGACCATCGCGGCGAAATTTGCCAGTGAAGCAAACGTTATTTGTTTCGATGAGTTTTTTGTTTCTGACATTACTGACGCTATGATTTTAGGCACGCTCATGGAAGAAATGTTCGCCAGAGGAATTGTATTGGTAGCGACCTCAAATATTATTCCGGATGAGTTATACCGTAATGGATTACAACGAGCACGCTTTCTACCAGCGATTGCCTTAATTAATCAAAATACCCAGGTCATCAATGTCGACAGCGGAGTGGATTATCGCCTGCGCACGCTGCAACAAGCCGAGATTTATCACTACCCTCTGGGGCCTGTAGCAACTGACAATCTGGCTGTTTATTTTAACCAGTTAGCATCTGATGAGTGCCATCACGATGGGGCTATCATCATTAAAGGCCGCCCTATTCCTGCCATTCATTATGCTCAAGGTGTAGCCATGTTTGAATTTCGTGCCTTATGTGACGGCCCCCGCAGTCAAACTGATTACATGGAATTAAGTCGTTGTTACCACTCAATTTTGCTCGCTAATGTAGAGCAAATGGGTTTAGTTATTGATGATATAGCTAGACGCTTTATCGCCATGGTAGATGAGTTCTATGAGCGCAATGTTAAGTTAATCATGTCAGCAGAAGTGCCCCTTGAGGAACTTTATACTCAGGGCAGTTTAAATTTTGAATTTCGTCGCTGTCTCAGCCGATTAAAAGAAATGCAATCTCACGATTATTTAGCGACTGAGCATCTGCCTTAAGCAACTAAACGTGTTGTAACCCGACTAAAGGGTTTTGTACAATTCGTGCGTTTATCGGTAAAATCTCAGTCATATCATTATATTTGTATCAAAAAAGAGAACATAAATGGGCAGAAAGTTTGAAGTACGTAAGGTTTCCATGGCAAAAACTGCCGGCGCTAAAACCAAAGTCTATTCGAAATACGGTAAAGAGATTTACGTAGTTGCTAAAAATGGTGGCCCAGATCCGCAGGCCAACCTGTCGTTACGAAGATTAATCGAAAAAGCTAAGAAAGACCAAGTCCCCAGTCACGTAATCGACAAAGCCATTGATAAGGCTGCCGGCGGCGCAGGTGAAGATTTCACACCAGCACGTTACGAAGGTTTTGGCCCAGGTGGTTGCATGGTCATTGTGGATTGCTTAACTGATAACAATAATCGCACCATCACAGATGTACGCAACTGTTTTACCAAGACAGGCTCTAAAATCGGCGTAACAGGTACGGTCGGTCATATGTTTGACCATCAGGCTGTATTTTCTTTTCCCGGTGATGATGAAGACGCGGTATTAGAAGTGTTGATGGAAGCAGATGTCGACGTAACCGACGTAGAATGTGAAGATGGTATGATAACTGTGTTTGCGCCGCACACTGAATACTACAAGACACGTACGGCACTTACTGAAAAAAATCCTGACCAAGAGTTCGAAGTTGAAGAGATAACGTTTGTTCCGCAAACTGAAAGTATTGTTTCTGGCGATGACGTAGCGACGTTCGATAAATTCATCGACATGTTAGAAGACTGTGACGACGTTCAAGACGTTTACCACAATGCAGTCGTAGAACGTGGTGAAGAAGAATAAAAACGAGCACGTTCAAACATCACGCTAAAAGCTAATAAAAACACCGTCAATTGACGGTGTTTTACTATCTAACGCATTTTTCTAATGGTTTATTGAAATAATGTATAAAGAGCGCTCGTTATTGCTTTTCTAGTGCGACCACTTCGTCTAATACGCCTAACAGCAGTTTAGCACCTGTGCCAGATGCGATACCGTCAAAAACATTCTCAACATTTTTGCCTTGTTGCCCACCGGCTAAATCACTGATGGAACGGATCACCACCCAATCAACGTCATTCACAAAACACACTTGCGCAACAGCTGCTGATTCCATTTCTGAAACATCGGCGTTAAATACTCGCCGTACCCATTTGCGATATTCGGCATTATCTAAAAATACTGAGCCTGTTACGCCATTTCCGCCTACTTTTACGTGAATAGCCTTACCTGATGGCATGGCGATGGGGCTCACCTTTTCAAGCGCTTTTTTTGTTAGTGTTAACAGTTCAGTTGACGCACTAAAGTACGGTTTTTGTCGCGGACTGTCCCATCCTTCTTTGATTACAGCCATTTCTTCAGGATGAATAAAACCAAAATTTTCATAAGCAGGTGAATCAGGATCTTGCTTACGGCGTTCTAAAAACGACGCTAAGGATTTTTCGTAATAATCAGGCAACACAAACTCGCCTTCTTTCTCAAGGTCTGGATTGACATACACCGATTCATCGTGGAAATACCACCTTGCTGGTACTGAAATATCGCCGGGAGAAAACTCACTGCTAACAGCACCAGCGATACCCATCATAATCACTCTATCAATGGGAAAATAATCCAACGCCATCTGCATCGTCATTGCTGCATTAGGTACGCTTATCCCAGTGGTGAAAATAACAATGGGCTCACCTTTATAAGTGCCTAATTGGTATTTCACGCCTTGGAAAGAAACTGTTTTGCTGATCTTCGCATCTGGTAATTTAGCAATCGCGGCATCAATAGCCTTAATTTCAGGCTCATATGCCGCCACAATCGCGGTCCATTTATTTTCTACATCAAAAGTGCGAGGCCCATACTGACTCAACGATTCAGTACTTTTTGCATTCGCATTTGCGCTCATAAATACACTGGTAACCATCAACGTACTAAATAACGAAACGGTGGCTACACGGCGCATAACGCCCTGAAAAGGGATATTAGGTTTAACTGTCATGTGAATTTCCATACAAAAATGATGCAGGCGCACCATATTGGAGCAAAGGTCTGTGCATATAACGACTTCATGCACGCTTAAACGGGTTGGAGGAATAAGTATGAGAAAAGCATGCCAATACGTTAGAAAAATCAAGTATTGGCATATCTATAATGTTTTTATTGGCAATAAATTGAGACTTTATTTGCCTATAAGACGCAAAAACTCATTTCGTGTGGCGTCCGATCTTCGCATTGCCCCAAGCATAACTGACGTTACCATTGAAGAATTCTGCTTTTGCACACCACGCATCGTCATGCACATATGCTTGCCTTCCATGATAACACCTACGCCCGCAGCGCCGGTTACTTCTTGGATCGCATCAGCTATCTGCTTGGTCAGTCCTTCTTGGATCTGTAAACGTCGCGCATACATGTCTACGATACGAGCAAACTTAGACAACCCCAAAACCTTACCTTTAGGAAGATAGGCAATATGACAATGACCAATAAAGGGCAAAATATGGTGTTCACACAATGAATAGTATTCGATGTTTTGGATCACAACCATCTCATCTGTATCCGCCTCGAATATGGCGCCATTAACTACTTCATCGAGGTTTTTCTCATAACCATTGGTCAAAAACCGCATAGCTTTGGCGGCTCGTTTAGGTGTATCCACTAAACCACCCCGCGTGGTGTCTTCACCTAAAATCGAAAGGATTTGCGAGTAATGCTGGGTTAAATCATCTGACATTAAATCTGACTCTGTAATTAGAAATAGACTGGCAACGTTGAAGAGCAGTTAACTTAAGGTTAGGACTTTACTTGCGCGCCATACAATCGAAGAATGATAGCATTTTCTTAGCCGTGGGATAAATGCCTGATGACAGATCTGTGTCATATTCATTGCGACAAACTACATAGAGGGTTACTAAATGGGTTTATCAAAAAATAAGCAGAGTATTTAGATATAAAATATTATTATTTTAAACGCTTCTCATAAGCAGTACGCATATTTGCAATATATTCATCAAGTGCCAACTTAGCGCTCTCATACGCTTCTGCTCTATCGGGGGAGTTGGGATGCTTTTTATATTCTTCAAAAGCGATATCAGATTGCCGCAAAAGGGTTTGTAATTTTACTTGCACAACATCCATATTATGACTTTCTCTGATTAGTTTTTACCTTTCCAGATTAGCAAATGCCCTGTTGAACGCAAACAACATGGGGCATGTTTTACAAATATTTACACTCTTCCTTTCTTATTTATTGGTATTAAACAAACTTAACCACAGCCAAGCACACAATAATGAGTAAAACGAGCACCGGCGCTTCGTTCAAGAACCGATAAAAGCGTGATGAGTGGGTATTCTCATCGCGAGCAAATACCTTCACTAGATGATACAAATAAAAATGATAACCATATAACAACACGACCAATAAAAGCTTTATATGCAACCATCCCGAACTAGCAAACCATGACGCGCCGTATTGATAAATAAGACTGACACCAAATACCAATGTTAATACAGCAAAAGGGGTAATGAAAAACCACAGCTTGCGCTCCATCACTTTGAACTGATCACGCACCGCTTGAATATCCGTTTGAGCATGGTACACAAATAGTCTAGGCAAATAGAAAATACCCGCCATCCACGCCACCATAAAAAATACATGTAATGCTTTGAGCCACAAAATAGTCAACTAACTAACTCCGAATAATATAGTCATGGGTAAATAATTAAAATTGTGCTTTATGTAAATAACTACGCAACGTATTCCAGGTGATCACTCCCGTGATATTGCTTGGCTCGTTTTCGTAAACGTACACCGCGCCCTGACGACTGCTTTGCAATAACTGATAAACCTCTGCCAATGTCGACTGAAAAGAGACGCCCTGCATCGTAAAATAAGCCAATGAGGACTCTTCCCTACTAAGGCTGATGTCGTATTGAACAAGTGAAAACTGCGCATCAATTTCGAAGCTATTACGCTGTACAACGGGATGGGTAGGTGATGTCTCTAAAAACTGTAGAATATGGTGTTTCTGAGCATTGTTAAACAACTTGAATTCTTTGTCCATCACCGCCAATACACCGGTTTTTTGTAAGGCTTCAAGTACCGGCGATGTGGTATAGGGCAATTTTTGATAATCTAATTGTCGGATAAATATCGAGTTATTCCCCAAGAACTGAGTAGATGTAACATAGGCTGGTACAATAACCAAAATGGCTGGCAGGATAAGTTCAGGGCTGTAAGATAACTCCATAACAGCAGACAACGCGGCAAGTGGTGCATGCACCACCGAAGTCATCAAACCCGCCATGCCAAGCAAGGCAAAGCTACCACTAAGCTGTTCAACATTATCAACGGCTAATCCCAGAGGCGCAACGAGTAACGCACCACTTAGCATACCAAGCACAAAGACAGGACCCATAATACCGCCGGGTATCCCCAATCCAATGGCAATAATAGTGATAAAAAATTTAGCGCAAAGCACCGCCACCAACAAGGCTACGTCTTGCTGTTGCAAGACCATTTCGTGCACCGAAAAAAAGTGCGCTCCCAATGCTTCAGGTAGCACGTACCCTACCCCACCCGTTATCACACCGGCGATCAATAAACGTTTTATCATATTAAAACCCTGAAAAAGGTGCATTACCTTCATCAACGCATTGTTGAATAATGTTGCTAGGCCCCCAAGCAAAATGCCGAATAAAATCAAGTACAGGTAGATCCAACGACTGAATTCAAAAAACTCAATAAATGCTAATTCTTGAGCTTGGCCAAATACGGCTCTGGTCATAACCGTGCCAATTGCGGCGGCTAACATTATAGGAATAAAAATATGAATTTTATATTCCCGTAGGACGACCTCCATGACAAATATGACAGCGGCAAATGGGGTATTGAAAGAAGCGGAGATCCCAGCAGCAATTCCACAGCCCGATAAAATACGAATGCTATTGTGCGGTAATTTAAGCCATTGTCCGAAGAAGCTACTGCCTGCAGCCCCAAGATGTACAGAAGGGCCTTCTCGTCCCACTGAAAAACCACTGGCCAATGCAAATGCACCACCAAAGAATTGATTTATCGTGGTACGAAAAGGGATATGACCGAAATACTGTTTAACCCGGTGAATAACAAATGGAATACCCATACGGTATTGCTTAAAGCCTGTTAAATAGGCGACGAATAGAATAAGCAACACCCCAATAACGGGCAAAACGAGACGTTCAATACCAGATAAAGTCGTAAAATTATTAACCTCGTCGAGGTATAATAATTGTAACCATTCTACGCTTAAGCGGAAAAGAATAATCACAGATGCAGCGCAAACCCCACCAATAATACCCAAGGCACACAATTGAATAGAGGTGCGCGGCGTAGCCAGCTCTTGTCGAAATGCATTAAGGGACATATATTAGCGCTATTAATACGATACAGAATTACAGCATCTTATCACAAGCCGCTGTAATGTAAGGAATTACCTTATATCGTTGGTTTTAGTGTGCTAGCAAGGTTAAGTAGTTTGTGAATTATTCAGAGTTAAGGCGCTATTTCGGCCCCTATCAATTTTACGCGGTTTGCTCCTTAATTATATTAGCTACCGCTTATTTAGCCTTTTCTTTTGGCTTCAATTTAAGCCAAGAGCGCCAGCAACTTTTAACGCAACTTAAAAGCAGTAGCGAGAACTTACGGGTTGAAAACGCCGCTCTTTCTCAGCAAGTGAATGTAATGAGCGTTGAACTAGATATTGCTCAATCAGCCCAACGCAATTTGTCACAGGAAATAGAGCAAGCGCTTAGTCGCGAAGTATCGTTACGCAAAGAACTGGCGTTTTACCAACAAGTGATGGCTCCTGAATTAAATGCCACCGGATTAGCCATTGACGGTTTTGCGATAGAGAAAACCCTAAGCGAAGGATATTTCAGATTTAAGCTGGTCTTACTGCAACAAGATAAGATAAAAACCACGCTAAATGGCGACCTAAGACTAGTACTACACGGCAGTGAAAATGGACAACCCGTGACTTACTCCTTAACGCAACTTGTTAAGGAAGAAAGTGAGCCTTTGCAATTTATCTTCAAATATTTTCAAATGTTGGAGCGGGAATTTCAGCTTCCACCAAACTTTTTACCAGAAAAGGTTGTGATCAGCGCAGATGTATATAAATACAAACGCAAATTAGGCGAGGTAAGCAAAACATTTGATTGGGTGTTATCGTCAAGTGAATAGTTGACTAGATTAGTCAGGTATTAGATAATGTCGGCAATATTAGCTCGCTTTTGTAGAAATCTAAGATCCGCGCTATCCCCAATCACCAATTTGTATACACAGAGGTAATTTATGTCGGTGCAAACAGCAGTCCCTATCGAATTCTCCGACGCCGCCGCACGTAAAGTTAAGGCGTTAGTTGATGAAGAAGAAAATCCAAACTTAAAACTACGTGTTTACGTCACTGGTGGCGGATGTTCAGGCTTTCAATATGGCTTCACATTCGATGAAAAAGTTAATGAAGGTGATACCACGATCGATAAAGATCAAGTTACCTTAGTGGTCGACCCTATGAGTTTACAGTACCTTGTTGGCGGCGAAGTGGATTATACCGAAGGCTTAGAAGGCTCACGCTTTTTGGTCAATAACCCTAATGCTACGACAACCTGTGGCTGTGGGGCTTCGTTTACAGTGTAAGCGTTTATCAATTCCTGAGTGTGACGTTGTTGCAAAATAGTCTCACACTCAATCTGCTCCCCCGCCTTTAGCATGAATAATATCATCGTCCTATGGATGAACTTATTTCATTTGTGTCGCTATATTTACGCAATATTTGATATATATAATTTTTCAATTTCAATTAACTCATTGAAATTAAAGCCATTATTTAAATGGCATGAGTTATGTATTAGTTTCCTTGAAAGTAACGTCTCCTAAGTGATTTACGGAGAAACACGAACCGAGGAACGATTTATGAAAAAACTTACCCTAGCATCAATTATCGCCAGTCTATTAGCAACATCAGCATTTGCCGCACAGCAACAGTCCGATGCACCTCAAATGCCTGAACTTACAGACAAGACCTTTGTTGCATTAGATAGCAATAAAGATGGATTCGTCTCACAGCAAGAAGCAAAGCAAGATAATATTTGGAATGTCTTTGTTAAAGTAGATGAAGATGCTGATGGTCAAATTAATCCGCGCGAATTTAATACCTACGCAAGCATCTATAGTGAAGCAGATATCGACTTAGCAGACACGGTTGACTCCCATGCAGAAAATGCCCTTGATGAAGTAGGCACCAGCAGTAATGAAGCAATCAGCGCAGCCGATAGTGAATTAAGCCGCGCGAAGCAAAATGCTATTTCGGCCAAAGCGCAAAACAGTAACGCCGAACTGAGTACGCAGCTCACTGAGCACGACAGTCATGATGACGTTAACGCGATGACCGATAGCGAAGACCAGATGAAAGATGCTGAATCCAATGTCCAAAATGCGTTAGATAATGCTAAAGAGCTTAGTCTACAGGGACAAGAAGCGATTGATCATAATATTGATCAAAGTACTGAGGGTTTAAATCAGCAACTTGACGACAGTCAATCTGGGATTGCAGCATCGTCAACTACAAAGATTAACGCAGATTTAGAAAACGAAAATCCAGCTTTAAAGATCCCTGAACAACCAGAACCTATTAAACAAGCGTTTGGTGACGTAGATGCTGACGAAGATGGTTTCATCAATAAAGATGAAGCAAGTGACGCAGCGATTGCCGAGCATTTTGACAATGCTGATGTCAATAGTGATGACAAAATCAGTCAACAAGAGTATGACACTTTTGTAAAAGGTCAGCACCTTATCGAACGTGATTAAATACCTAGCTTTGGTAAATAACAGAATTAAATATTGAAAAGTATGTACAAAAAGCCGCGCAAGTTAATTAACTTGCGCGGCTTTTCTTTTGCGTACAGCACCATTTTTACATCAAGTAGCTAGTGTATTGCAGCTAACGTGAAGGTGTATTTTGCTTACGGATTGCGTGATAGCAAACTGAGCACGTTTTGGCACTTAGCCCCACCGATGCATCAAAAAGCGCAGCAAACAATAGTGCCATACAAATCCCCCAACCTAACGCTGCAGGATCAAGCGGGACCGTATAACTGAATTGATTGGTCGTTTCTTGCAAAATTTGTGGGTTATAATGCGTCAATAAATAATAAGTACGTTTAACAACACCGGCTCTTAGGTTATCCCACTGACTTTGCAAAGATTGTTCGCGTTGAAATATGGCCCTAACGTTCAGGGCGTCTTGATTGAAGACTCTGTCAGGACTACGTTGGTAGTGCGCAATTAGCTTATTAAGATCACCGTCAAAATAACGTTCCGCAGTCTGCTGAAATCCAACTAGGCTTTGCTGGGCTTCGAGTAAGTGTGCATCCACTCTTTTTTGGTACTGATCTACAAATGCAGGTATCTGCACACCGCAAAGCAGTCCAATGGCAAAAATGGCTAACCGAATATATTCTCTTAATATGTTCATAGCTTCTACTACCCGTTATACGCTGAATCGATATTACATACCTAAGATACGCCATCAACGATTGCCTGTCATAAGCGGTAAACTTATTATGATAGACGTATAGAAAAGGGCTCAATATGTTTAATACCTTAGCATTGACCGCAGCAACCATATTCTTCTGCCTAACGAATGTTTTATTCAGTAGTGAAACGCTGGCAACTAATGACACGCAAAAGGCAGAAGACATACATGCAGATACGTGCCCCACTGTATTCTACCAATTACAGCTTTCGTTTGATGCCAGCGCATGCCACGTTTTTGCCAGAACACTTCCCGCTTCAATAACGTACCACAGCAACCAACCGCCTAAAGCAGTTCAGCTATTCTTCCGTCAACAAATAGACACCCCCTTCACGCAAGCGTTCGATCACAATCGAATTTTGCTGCATTTAGAAGGCAATCATAAAATCATCGTAATTTCCCCAGATGGTCTAGGTAGCCAAGTAGATATACTGATTAACCCAAGCTAAATTCGATGGGTCTACGGCCTAATTTGTTCCCTAACATTTAAGCGCAACGTCTGGCACTGTCTTTGCTATATCTTCTGTAGGTATCAACACAGGCAAAAACTGTCAAATATTTGGCAGGCCTATAGGAGCAGGTATGGAATTGGCAATTATCTTAATGATGATATTAATCGTGGTCGCGATTGGTGCAGTAAAATTGAATGAACCAAGTTTAACCTTCCCGTTTAAAAAGAAGACGAATCTATTTACCCCCGTCGAGCGTAGCTTTCTCGCTCTTATTGACGAAGCTGTAGGTAATCAGTTTCGTATTATGTGCCGGGTGAAACTGTCAGACGTAGTTGCAACACGCGAAAGTGCTAACAAAAAGACCAGTAAAAACGCATATAGTCGCACCAGTGGTCGGCAACTTGATTTCGTCCTGTGTGCAAAAGATGACATGTCGCCCGTTATCGCAATCGATTTAGTGCATGCCAATCAAAATGGTAAAGATGGGTACAAGCGCCAACGAGATTGGTTTGTAAGCGGGGCGTTAGACGCTGCGCGTATTCCACATGTACGTATTAAAGTTCGTTCAGGATATACCGCAAAAGATATACGTCAGTGCATTGACGCTAAGCTCGCGTCGGTAAGAATTGCTTCAAGCAATACGCCACTTATTGCAGGCACGGCGGGTCAGGTAAAAGATCCTAATGTGGCAACTCGACCAACAAAACCATTAGCTCAAAACCCTATGGCGGCCTAGTAACTAACTACCTATGATATTGATTTGATGAATTACGAATATAAAAAAACCAGCTTTCGCTGGTTTTTTTATATATTGGGCAAGAATTAGTTTTTAACGAATTCAACACCCAACTTAATATCGCCACGTAGGCCTTCTAACATTGACTCTTTAGCCTTCTGCTCGAAATCACTCAACTCACCGTAAGGCAGAATTTCTTCAACGCCGTTTTTACCCAAACGAACTGGGTGTGAGAAGAATTGTGCGTCATCGCTGTTAGTTTCAACGTAGGTATACTCAACCACGTTTTCACCGCGCATCGCAGCAACAAGAGATAAACAGAAACGAGCTGCTGCTTGGCCCATAGATAAAGTTGCAGACCCGCCGCCAGCTTTAGCTTCAACTACTTCTGTACCCGCGTTTTGAATGCGAGTCGTCAAACTTGCGACTTCTTCATCAGTAAACTCAACACCTTCCACTTGTGAAAGCAAAGGTAAAATAGTTGTACCAGAGTGACCACCGATAACAGGAACGTGAACGTTTGCAGGGTTCAGGCCACGAAGGTTACCAACGAAAGTCTCAGCACGAATAACGTCAAGGGTTGTTACACCAAATAACTTGTTCTTGTTGTAGACACCCTTAGCTTTCAACGTTTCAGCTGCGATAGCAACCGTGGTGTTAACTGGGTTAGTAATAATACACACACATGCTTCAGGACAATTATCTGCAACACCATCAACTAGGTTTTTAACAATCCCAGCATTGATGTTGAATAAATCAGAACGATCCATACCAGGTTTACGCGGAACACCAGCAGGAATAAGCACGATGTCACAACCTGTCAATGCTTTAGCTAGGTCATCTTTACCAAAACCTTCAACTTTAACATCGGTAGGAATGTGACTTAAATCAACTGCAACACCAGGTACGACAGGGGCTACGTCATACAAAGCTAGTTCTGTACCAGCTGGCAATTGAGTCTTTAACAACAATGATAACGCTTGGCCTATACCGCCAGCTGCTCCTAATACCGCTACTTTCATAAATCTCTCCTGTGGAATGCTAATCAATTCGCGAGCGAAACATTAATGCAAGACCCGCGAAAAAACAATTAAATGCTGAGCTGGATTTGTACGAAATTCTATGTGAGGGCAAATTGCTTAACTTCAAGTACTAAGGCAAAATAGCCGCCATAAACAGAGGAATATATGGCTACTAATAAGCAAGAAGAACTCATCAAGGCATTTAAGGATATCTTAAAGGCCGAAAACTTTGGCTCTCAAGGTGATATTGTCGACGCGCTCAAAACACAAAGTTTTGATAATATCAGCCAATCTAAAGTATCCCGCATGCTCAGTAAGTTTGGCGCAGTGCGAACGCGTAACGCCCGAGGCGATATGGTGTATTGTTTGCCGCCAGAGCTAGGCATGCCCACGGCGCGCAGTCCACTGCGCCAGCTAGTACTGGACATAGTGCACAACAACGTCATGATCATTATTCGTACAAGCCCCGGCGCTGCCCAACTTATTGCAAGATTACTTGACTCATTAAGTCAAAAAGATGGTGTATTGGGCACCATAGCAGGCGACGACACAATTTTTATTGCGCCTTCGGATATTAATCAGATCGAGGAAATTCGCGTGCGCGTTGAAGCCCTTTTTGAAAACGTCTAAACCGAAATCTTCCAACATAACTCTCCCTCATGCATTCGCTAGAGGGGCGAGTACAGTAATTAAAATGGTCACAAACGTTCATTATTACTTGTGGCCAGCTTCTAATTGCACATCAACCCATACCAAACGATGGTCAGACGAAGCTTGGCGATTTTGAATTAATCGATATAGGGGATCCTGTGGGGTAGGCCAAAATACGCCACTGTCAGTCACCTCACCGAGTTTAGTGCTGGCTAACACATAATCAGCACGCATTCGCCAAAAAGCCGTGTGAGTGGCTGCATAAACACTATTTTTAGTGTGTAACGATGCGCCTTTACTGGTGGGTATCATATTGGCGTTAATTGCGTCGTGGCTCAGCAATGCTTGAATTCCCTCTTTGTATGCATCTCCTTCTTCTGCTGACGCATTTAAATCCCCTAAAATGACAAACGCTTCGCTACTTATGCCACCAAACGCCCCTTGATCATCATAAATATAATCAGCTTTAGTTGAGCCCGATATGTAATCAACCCAAAAGCGAATTTCGTCGTGATTACGTTTCCCGTTGCGGTTTTCTGGTCCATCAAAAACAGGCGGTGTCGGATGGCTAGCCAATATATGAATTACGTTTCCGTTAATGCGAATGGGTACGTCCCAATGGGACTTTGACGAGAGCCTAAATACCGCTTTTGCCTGAGGCGAATACCAATCTGTGCCATCTTCTGCTTTCACACTATTTAGTAGACCGTTTGGCATATCTTTCCAAAGGAAATGTTGAAATGTTCTCACTTGCTCGCTTTCAATTGGGTATCGGCTTAATAGCACCATGCCGTATTGCCCTGGATACAAACCAAAAGCAAAGGTATCACCACCGTTATCGGTATTTTTGCCGTTATGATTAAGATCTACCCCGGAAGGCACACCTGTATTCACCGGTGCAGAATAATAATAGGGATAATTTATTGACTCGATGCCTTCTTGCGAAACTGCCAAGTAGTTATTAATAAATGCTTTTACTCCTTTAGCTTCATTCTCCGTGTAATCGAATTCATTAAGCAAGATAATATCAGGGCGCACTCGTTGTATGATTTCGGCGATATTACGTATCTGCTGGTGCTTACCAAAAGCAAGGTTTTCAAACAACTCATGTCCCTTAGGCTGGACATCCTTAGGCAAGTAATTACTCGCTTCCATACTGACGTTAAACGTCGCTATTCTTATTGTTTGTGCATGACTCACAAAAACGACTCCCATCCATAATGTTATTAACAATAACGCCCTGTGCATTTATGATTTCCTTTAAACAAATAAAAAAGCCGGCTACAAGAGCCGGCTTCTTAGCATAACCAATTTAATGATTAGAATCTGTAGTTAACACCAATACGCATTTCCCACAAAGATGCATCACCTTGACGACTTTGAGGTGAAGTATTCCCGATAGTGGCAGTATTGAAAGATACTTCTTCCAAAATTCCCCAGTCATCGTTAATCATGTTAGTGAAGTTATCAATGGTCAAGCTAACGGTGGCTGTATGACCATCAGCAAATGCTGGGATCTCTTGCCTTACCGCGATATCCACTTTTGTCCACCAATCGCTTTCTTGATCATTACGCTCTGCTCCGATAGGAAGCACGCTGTTGCTGTCCAAATACGGTGTATATCCAAAGATTTCGTTGTTGGCGACATCTTGAGATAGAGTGAAGCTATATGGACGACCTGATTGCGCCAATGCATACATGTTGAAGCGTGTCTCTAAACCTGCAAAGAGTTCAATTGCATAACTAAAGTCAGCAGTAAAACGATGCTCAATGTTCCAATCTGATAACGAAGATACATCTTCGTTTGGATTAGTAAATGCACGATATTGATAATTGGAGAATGCAACAGAACTTGTCATAGGCTGTACATCTTCAGCATGGTTATAGGAGTAACCAGTGACCAAGCGTAAGCCATTATCCCAAGTCTTCTCTAAGGTTCCTGTCAATGAATAAGAAGTAGATACTTCGTCAGAATTAGTTAGTTCAAGAGAACCATAACCATTACTTTCATAATCAACATAACCTTCATCAGTAAATCCAACTTCATCAATACCAACATACTTAATCATCGCTTGGTCTTGCGTAAACGACACTAATAAATCTGCGTTTAGGATGAAGTCAGAATCAGTTACGTGCGTTATACCCGCTGATACTTTCCACTCACTTGGCATTTTGAAATCTGGATCTAAGTTATTTGATTCAAAATTACCTGCGGCGCCACTATCCAACAAGTCGTCAAGTTCAGAAGGAACACCATAGCCTGGACCAACTGGCGCGCCATCTTCAACATTGGCCCAAACCACATCATCATCAAACAAGCTGCGAGATCCATCGTCATAACCGAAATCACCACCGTCTACTTCACCGCCAGTTACGTTGGTATTCTGGTAATTATTGGTCATCCAAACGTTCGGGTTACCACCAGAGAATAAGCCTACGCCACCACGGATTTCAGTACTGTCGCTAAGGGTATAGTTCAAACCAATACGCGGTTGAAGTAAACTAATACCATCTAGGTTTGCCGTATTACTGTAACCATTACCAGCAAGAAAATCTGCATTCTCTACAGGCTTATCAGACGTGGTTATCCAGTCATAACGTAAACCCGCTATTACTTTCAAATCATCTGTTAAGTAGAAGTCATCTTGAATATAGGTACTGTGCGATGTGTAACCCCATTCCGCAGCACGATCATTAATGTCACCTGAATAGGCGTGGCCATACTCAACGTCACTAGCGATACCATTTTCAAAATCTGCAATACTATCAAAAGAAAGTGACGTTTCAGCGTGTTGTACAAAGATGTTATATATTTCTAGATCGTCACTTTCGTAACCGAACGTAAGACTATGACCGTTATCAAGGTAATAGTTACCACGGAACATCATGCTAAGTGCATCCCAATTGAGATCATTCACTTGGCGACTATCGTCCGAACCTAAAAAGACGGTCATATCATCTAAAAAGAGCTTAACTTCACCAAAGTCATTCCCTCCAACACTGCCATCACCGGTAAGTGAGTTTTGACGATTATCTAATTCAGTATAAGAAAGACGCACTTCGGTAGAGAATTTATCATTCCAATCAGAATACAATACACCTGAATAAGACGTCAGTTCCGCACCACGTTCGTACAAATGGCTAGACAGTTCAAATTCGTCTGAATCACCATCTGATTCAGCAAAGTTGTTACCATCATTCCAGTTATATGTGAAAGACGCTCGGTGTTGTTCGTTGATGTTCCAATCTAATTTAACTAAAAGCTTTTCATCTTCGTTTGCAAGGCTTGAAGGAACTGTGCCTGGGTCAAACTGATATAAATCATTCGAGATACGAATAATTTCATCTAATTGAGTTTGCGTAAGGGCTACTTCGTTGATCGCACCTGAACCAGCTACACCGCGATCAAAAATATTTGCGCCTTCGAGTTTTTCATATGCTGCAAAAATGAATAATTTATCTTTAATTAATGGAGCGCCAACACTGAAACCATAACGTTTTTCTGTGTAGTCGCCAATGTTGATGTCGTCGCCTTCTAACGAGTCACCTCTAAGGTCATTGCTGCCGTAATCATAGAATGCAGAACCGTGCACTTCATTTGTACCCGTCTTACTTACAGCACTGATATTACACGCTGAGAAACCACCATAGATGACGTCAAACGGTGCAATTTCCACTGCAACACCTTCAATCGCATCATAAGAGAAAGGCATTCTCTCTGTTGGGTAACCATTTGAGTTAAGACCAAACAAGTCATTCATGCGCACGCCATCAACAGTTAAGCTGTTGAAACGAGGGCTTTTACCCACACACTGAATGCCGCCGCTTCCGCCTTCATCAACGTAGATGCGAGGGTCAATTCTTACGATATCAGTCAAGTCACGGTTAATGGCTGGTGCATTTTCTAGCGTTGCTAAATCAAAGTTAGCGCCAGGTCCAATTTTACCAAAAGATAAACTGCTAACTTGTGATGCGGAAACCGATATCCGTTCAATATTGTCCTCTGCAGTCAAGGCACGGTTAATCGGCGCTGTTTCACCCAAACTAAGGTAAACATCTTCTATCGTTTGGTCAGCAAATGTATTTGAATCTAGCTCAATCGTGTAAGGACCACCTACGCGCAGACCATTTAAATTGAAAGTACCTGCAGAGTTAACCGTAGCAGTTTTTACAGCACCAGTAGGTACATGAGTTACTTTAACAACCGTTCCTGCTGCTGGATTACCATTTGGACCAACAATCTGACCTGTCATACCTGAAGAAGTAGTTTGTGCGAATGCAGCTGAAGACATGCCGAGTGACATGGCAACTGCAAGCGCAATGCTAGTGAGCTTAGTTTTTCTTAACATTGTGTGTTTCCTAATTATTGTGAATAGTAAATCGTGTTAGTTTTTATGCCGCTATTATTTTATTTTTTTATTGCATTTATATTACTGCACTGACTAATAACCGAACAATCTGACTAAATGGTCAAATTTTCCCTGCCCGCTTCAAAATCTTATCTATTAACGACCACTATTATTTTTTATTTGCCGTGGCCTGAAACGATATGTGACAAACTTCGACTTAGTTAGTGTGACCAATCTTCGCAAAGTAAAAACCCCTTAATAGCATTCATAACTTCTTATTAGTAATCATTAATAATCAATAGGTTAACCTACTTAAGTAAACTTACCTATTGCATTAAGTAAGACTAACTGGTCAAATCAGTTCAATAAGTAAAAACACCTAACTTGAGTATAGATTAACATTTTGTCGACGAGCACCATAACCCTACCTATTTTATCGGGACTTTTCATGCTTGCCAGTTGGTATACTGGTGTTTTTTCAGGCGCGATAAAAAGTGAAGATTTATCTAATTTAATTTCTGAATCGCTCAGTTGCCAAACAAAATCGGTAAAAAATAGTGACATTTTTGTTGTTTTTATAACCGATCAAGGAATGGCGAGCAAACTTCTTTCTTCTTTATGTAGCAATCAAACCATCAATCGTCAATACGGTGAAGTGTCAATTCAATGGAGTCATAACGAACAAGAGATCATTCAATATGTCGGCAAAGGTATCGCTGACCTTGCATTAGTTAAAGAAAATGTGATGCTTGCTTTTGCTGTAGAAACCACTTACCGCTATCAAACAATCGCCCAATATCAAGACTATTCTACCTATCTTATTTCCCTAAAAGAAAAACCGGAACTGACTAAACAATACTTATGGGGGAAACGCTTAGGCTTATTGGATTATCCCAGTAGCCGTTCAGGGCATATCGTACCTAAAGGTTTGATGAATGACTTAGGTATATCTGAAGCAAATATGGAAATAGTCTACGTTAACTCCCACGAAGCGCTGCGCGATCTTTTAGCTGCCGGTAAGGTTGATATCATCTCGTCCTTTTGGAAAGACGAAGACGAGCAGCGATTCTCTGCGAATTACATTACGCCGATAAAAACGAAAGTTAGTGGTAGCAAATGGTACTTAAAAATGGAAACTCGCAATACAGATTTGATATGCGAAATTCAAAATACCTTATTAAAGTTATCAGCTGAAACTCAATCAGATTACTACAGTCAACTTCAGCTTATCCCCAACCACTGCCAGCCGCCATTAAATGAAGAGGAGCAGCAATTAGATGAAAAATAACCTAATTTACGCTGCCGTTTTTTTAACAACTTGGTTGGTATTTCAAATTGCATTTGTCGTAGGTGTGCATTTCCAAACGACCTCAAACCAAACACAGTTTTTAGCCAGTATCGAAAAACGCATCGCTATTGACTTACCAAAATTGCGTTTAGCCAATTCTAAATTCAAAACAGTTGCAGACGCACGCTCTGTAAGCCTGTATTTGGGCGATTTAAATGACCTTTTAGAGCAACGAACATCCCCAATTTATGTGACTAGCATTCAAGGGATAATGGCACCTGATGTAAAACAAGACGTTGAAAAATGGGAGGCTTATCTTCAAACTAATGATCAGAAAATAGTTATACAGTACACAAAAAATGCTCTATTTTGGTTTGATTATTTCAGTGTTATTCCGATTATATTAGCGATTATTCTTAGCCTGTTATATATAAGAAAACTGCGCTCTACACATAAAAATGCGGTTGTTCTGCAAAACGAGCAAGAAGTCGCTCATCAACATCAATTGATTATCGATTTAAAAAACAAAACCCTGAGCTATATCGACAACACGACGACCGTTGTACTACCGAATAAGCCATTTTGTTTTTATGCTGCATTGGTCGAATTTTGTATACATGATAAAAGCGCTAATTTAAGCAATAGCAGTGATGTGCCAGACGAACTTGCACAAACCGCAAATAAATACTTTTATCGCTTAATTGATTTGGGGCACACTAAACGTAAAAGACCAGACTTTACCGCTAATTTAGATAAAACCCTCAGTGAAATACGTTCCGCGTTGGATGATTTATTCGTCGATCATCAAGATGAAAAAGAGCAATTCTACCCGCCAAAAGCGCAAGGGGAAGGCTCTAGGTCGAAGTTACACAATTACGCATTACCCAATTTGACAGATGACAAAGTTGTTTTCATCGGAAAATAGCGCGATGCCCATCAATGCTTAATTTTTCTTCCCTTTCTACTTTTGTTGCATAGCATCTGAAGCCCTAAATTCAAAATGCTTTGCTCGGGTAACTTCTATCCGCTGCATATAATCAATTTACCAAAAAACAAAACTTGACCAAATGGTCTATAAATATTAACGTTGTTGCGTTAATGTTAACCAGAGGGGCTAACATTGGGTAGATTTACGGGTTGTCACAAAAATTGCTGTATAAATGCACCGTGAAAACTGACTTTTTCACCGTTCGCTGGTATCTTTCAAGCAATCTCATATCTATCATTTCGGAGTAGTATGTCTGCCCCCCTCGTTATCGCTATCTCCGGTGCTTCTGGCTCGGGTAAATCGCTGTTTACTGAAAATTTGCTAAAGGAATTTTCAGAAGACGGGAAACATGTTCGAATATTACGTGAAGATCATTATTACCGCGCTCAGGATCATCTCCCTATGGAAGAGCGTGAAAAAAATAATTACGACCATCCCAAAGCATTTGAACATGAATTACTGGTTGAGCACTTGCAAGCCCTGAGAAACTGGCAGTCGGTTGAATACCCTCACTATTGCTACAAAACACATACACGCTTGGCTCAAACCGAAAAACTAATGTCAGCACCGGTTATCATAATTGAAGGTATTATGTTGTTAGCAAATCAAGATTTGCAGCCCTTATTCGACATTAAAATCTTTGTAGATACCCCCTTAGACATTTGCTTATTGCGTCGCATGAAACGTGATATTGCTGAACGAGGTCGTACGCTAGATTCTGTTGCCAAACAATATGAATCAACTGTTAAACCAATGTACCATCAGTTTATCGCACCAAGTCGTTTTACTGCTGATGTGATTGTTACCCAAGGCGGCAAGAACCGTATTGCACTGGATGTTATTAAATCTCATATTCAGCAGACGCTACTTTAGTCCGAAACCAATAACGACGATATAATAACAATAATTAAGGAGTTAGGATGGTCAGCTTGATTGGCATCGCTGTTCTGTTCATTCTTGCGATACTGCTTTCTGCACATCGCAAGTCGATAAACTGGCGCACTGTGGGTGGTGCATTTGCCATTCAGGCCATAATTGGCGCATTAGTGCTGTACTTCCCTCCAGGGAAAGAGTTTTTGCTAGGCCTGACTGTCTACGTCAAAAATATTATTGAATACAGTCAGCAAGGCATAGATTTCATTTTTGGTCAGCTTGGTAACAAATCACTTGGCTTTATTTTTGCGTTCAATGTTTTACCGGTCATCGTGTTTTTCTCTTCGTTAATCACTGTTCTCTATCATTTGGGAATTATGTCTTGGATCATCCGCTTAATCGGTGGTTTTTTGCAAGTCGCCCTAAAAACCAGTCGCCCTGAGTCCATGTCTGCTGCAGCTAATATTTTTGTTGGTCAGACTGAAGCCCCATTGGTGGTAAAGCCATTTATTCCACATATGACTCGCTCAGAACTGTTCGCCATTATGGTTGGCGGTTTAGCGTCTATTGCGGGCTCTGTTATGGCTGGATACGCGGGAATGGGGGTGGAAATTAAGTATTTGCTCGCTGCCAGCTTCATGGCTGCTCCAGGTGGTTTATTGATGGCAAAAATCATTATGCCTGAGACCCAAGAAGTGAAGAACGAACTAGCTGAAGTCGACAATGAAGAAGATAAATACGCTAATATTTTTGATGCGGCAGCCAGCGGTGCAGCTTCCGGTATGCACCTAGCGCTAAATGTAGGCGCCATGCTGCTTGCCTTTATCGCTCTTATCGCTTTGCTAAACGGTCTAATTGGCTGGGCTGGTGGTTTAGTGGGCGTTGAAAACTTAAGCTTTGAAATGATCCTCGGTTACGTTTTTCAGCCGTTAGCATGGACATTAGGCGTGCCATGGGATGAAGCGAATCTTGCAGGGAGCTTTATCGGGCAGAAAATGGTCGTCAATGAGTTTGTTGCCTACGTAGATTTTCTAAAATACCAAGCAGATTTATCACCAGGTACGCAAGCTATCGTCATATTTTCACTTTGTGGTTTTGCTAATTTTTCATCGATTGCGATACTTATGGGTGGTATTGGCGCATTGGCTCCAACCAGACGCAAAGAAATTGCCCAACTTGGCTTAAAAGCAGTATTAGCGGCCACGTTAGCAAATCTAATGAGCGCAGCGTTAGCAGGCTTATATCTAAGCCTTTAAAGTAACGCCGCCGGCTTTGAAGTAAATATTAAAGGAATGAATGCCAAGGTAGGCAATCCATTCACACTACATGACAGACAGGAAAGAATATTATGCAATTGCTCGCAGTTGACTATCTAGCGCCTGACGCGGACAAACAGTTCGTTGAATCGCTGCGCCAAACAGGTTTTGGTGTCCTTAAAAACCATCCTATTGAACAGTCTTCTGTTACCAGTATTTATCAAAACTGGCAGGCTTTCTTCAATAGCGATGAGAAGCTTCATTATGCGTTCGATAATAAAAGCCACGACGGTTTCTTCTCAACTAAAGTATCTGAAACAGCCAAGGGTTTTAAAAAGAAAGATATTAAAGAGTACTTTCATTATTATCCTTGGGGTAAGTGCCCGCCAAATTTAAAACAAGAATTACAAGACTACTATCAGGCAGCTAATGATTTAGCATCTGAATTACTTGGCTGGGTTGAAAAGTATTCGCCTGCTGACGTTGCTGCCCACTACAGTGAACCGCTTTCCGGCATGGCCACGAACAGTGATCAGACACTTTTACGTGTGCTACATTACCCACCGATTACGGGCAATGAAGAACCTGACGCTATTCGCGCCGCAGCCCATGAAGATATTAATTTATTGACCATTCTGCCTTCAGCGAATGAACCTGGCCTGCAGGTTAAAGGTACCGGTGATGAATGGATTGACGTACCTTGCGACTTTGGTAATTTGATTGTTAACATCGGGGATATGTTGCAAGAAGCATCCGGTGGATATTTTCCGTCTACGTCTCATCGGGTCATTAACCCTAAAGGTGCTGATCAATCTAAATCTCGGATATCGTTACCGTTGTTTTTGCATCCCCGTCCTGAGGTAGTATTATCAAAACGCCATACCGCGAAGACCTACTTAGCTGAACGTTTACGAGAACTTGGCGTAGCGTAAACTGTTGATTATCAAACAACAAAAACCAACCTCAGCAATATAAAAATCGCTGAGGTCGGTCTTTACAAAGTTATATATGTATATTTAAGAACGCGTCAATAAGTCTAACTCACCTTGATACAGCTCTTTTTCTTGTAAGTTTTTCGTCTTACGTTTGGCTTTTTTCAAATATCTCTCAGTTTCAACTACCTCACCAAGCGCATAGTACGTTTTCGCTAATGCATAAAATATTTCATGACGACTACCGTCGATAGCCAACGCTCGATTAAAATGAGTTAAAGCCTGTTGCAGTTTGCCGAGGTCAAAATCCCTTCTTCCCAAGTCCAAGTGATAGTATGGGTTACGTAAACGTTTACTTTGCACTCGGGCAAGAATCGCTGCCGATTGTTCCGGCTTGCCCGAATGTGCATACAAGTACGCTAAATTTTCCCATGCGGTTAAATTATCAGGAGATGAAGACAAAGCATGTAAGTAAACGTTTTCCGATAATTCATACAACTTAGATACGCGATACAAAAAACCTAAATTGACCAAAGCAGAGTCAAAATTTGGCTCAACTTTTAGGGCGGCTGCAAAATAAGCATATGCGCGGTCGCGATCATTATTAAGCAACGCATCAGCTCCCTTATTGTTATAGAACATCGCGATAACTTGATTTTTACTCAATTCTGTTTTTATAAAATGTTCTTTTGCGGTTTGCGGGTTAAAGTCGATTTGATAACCTTTGTTATACACATAGAATGAATTACTGCTGCGTTCTCTTGGGACTATTTGTAAATTGATATGCCCGTTTAGTAAGCTTACCCCCTCACGTCGTGTCCAATACTCTGGCACTTTAACGTCTTGAAAGCGCGCACCTAATCCTGCCTCTGTAGCCATTGCATAAGTCATAATAGATAAAGATAAACAGTTCGCGGTTTTGTTATAAAAGGTTTCATTGGCCGTGGTATTCGCGTCACCGCGATAAAGCAAATCAAAATCTAAGCGCTCAAATATATTTCTGGCTAACGTCTCCGTTCGCTCTATTGGATCTTTAATACGGCCGACTGTTTTTTGCACGTAGGCCCTGGCTTCTTTGTCCAACCGAAATATATCTTTTTCAGATTCAATCCTAATATCACTTGCTCTGGGAAATGCATCATCTTGCAAAATGGGCCCTGATACTTGTTTTATGGGCGGAGCACTTTGGCAAGCTGTTAAACCTAGGGTAACAAATAGAATCACCCAAAATGTATCCTGCTTGGTAAAATATTTCACAATACCTCTCCTCTTTGCTTCTCCTTAAATTTAGTTAAAGAAAGGAGTTTTTACTATAGCGTGGAGGTATATTTTGCAACATTTTAATAACATTATATAAACTATTTTGTTACATAAGATTTACAGGTTCTATTTTCGCTCTTGAATCGGTTGTGCTGGAAATACTTCAACTGCACTGGTTATAAGCAAGCTCTTAAGTGTATCACTGGTTTTGGGGGAAAACTTCTGGATCTGGGCGTACAGTAACTCCATAGTCGCCATTGCATCGTCTAATGCATTATGCCCAGCGACTGCAGGTAAATTATAGCGCGCTCGACAGACTGGCAGCACGACAGCATTGGGGGGAGGCGGCCGTAAATTTCTCGTTAATTGATATAAGCCAAATCGCAGAGTATCTACAGTAACCACTGTGGGTAAAGCAATATTTAGCTTTTTAAAAACACCATTTAGAACTGTCATATCTAAGGCTGTACAGTGAAAAACCCAAATATGGCTACTCGCATAATGTTTAAGTTTTTCAAGAGAAATCCGTAGCGGCTCCCCTTGAGCAATATCCTGCGCGGTCAATCCATGTATAACGGGACTTTGATTTAGCGACCCCGTTGTCGATACCACTTGGTAAAAACAACTTTGTAGGAATATTTGCTTACCCTTGCCTTCCACCCATCCAATTGACAATATTTTGGTATCTTTTAAATTAAGTGATGTAAGCTCTAAATCAATACATAAAAAAGGTATCTCTGCCAATGGCATGTTTAGCCATTCGTCAGGCACTTGCGGTCTGGGTGCTAGCCACTGTTTCACTTTTTTCCACATCAAATTTCCCCCTAGACTTAACCTAACCCACCGGCAAACTTGAACACAGCGGCTTGTTGAGTACGACGGATGACCCGCATAGCTTCTTTTAGTTGGTACTTTTCGATAGACGATAAATCACTGATCGAAACATAATTGTCGGTAACTTTGTTCTCGATTTGATGACGCCAGCGAAGCCGATTGAGTAATAACCAGATATCTCGTAGGTTCTTAACGTCCTTAGTAGATAAACCTGAATGAGATAACAACCCATCTAATCGATGTGGAATAGACGGCATCGTTAAACCGTTAGCCAAAGAATAAATGCGCACCAAGTTATTAATTATCGCTACACCACTGTGCTTTAAATCAATACAGTCTTTCTTCGCCAACCCTTTTTTGTATACAAATTTTTGGAACATGGAAAGTGGAACGTGTCCTTCACTTGCGTGTCGAGTTAGGGCAGCAATAAACCTTGATTGCTTGAGTAGATCTTTACGCCCTTCATGTAACCGGCTCAGCAAGGAACGATCGCCAGCTACTCCTCGTACATCAAGAAATATATTACAATTCAAAATGGCTTGAGGACTAGGCTCTCTCACCCAAACTTGAGCTTGCTTAATCGCTTGGTCTACCGATAAGCGCAATTCAGGATTACTGGCCATGATATTGCCGGTACATAGCTGAATGCCGCATTTGTCTAATCCTCTACAAACATACTCCGCCATATCTGCAAAATACTTCCCTTGCTCGGGCGTAGGCTCATGGGAGAGTAATAATCCATTGTCTTGATCAGAGCCCATAGTTTGATCTTCTCTTGCTTGGGAACCATAAACCAGCCAGCAATATTCCAAAGGGGCTTCACCATGCTGTTGTTGAAAAAAACTAATCAATCTACGAGTCATAATATCCGTTGCCTGAGACAACACCTTGCCCGCGATATCGAAGTCACCTAAGCGTTTAGCATGTTTCGAAAAATAGTGGGGTAACTGCCACGATAGCCGCGACAGCTCATAAAGCGATGATGCTTTGGTAAGTTCATTAATAACAAACAACACATTCCCGCGCTGATGGCGGATCATATCGCTGGCCGTCAGCATGCCAATAGGAGCGCCAGTATTTTTGTCCACTACCGGCAGATGATGAACATTATGCTCGGTCATTACGCACAAGGCATCGAACAAGGTGCGTTGTTCATTTATCTTAACCGGATCTCGGGTCATAATTTCACTAACAGCAAGGTTGACATCCGTTTGCTGAGCGACCACGCGGTTACGTATGTCTCGGTCAGTTAAAATACCAACCAACGTTTGATTATCGGTGATAACAAGGGATGAAACGCTACTGCGGGACATCTTTTGCACCCCTTGCAAAATACTACTATGAATATCTTCGCCTATTACGTCACCTGAAATAACTTCTTTGATCGGCTTATACAGCCACATAGATTTTGAATCATCGACGTGCTCACTGTAAATTTGCTCCGATGTATAGTTGCGGAAAAAAGTCTCAATACTGGGATGTTTTACTGCGCATTGGCTAAAACTTTTTTTAGGAATGCAATATACCAATCCAGGGCTGTCTACTTTTATGCTGATTGCATTGGGCTGTTTTTGCCATAAATTATCGCAGCCAAAATAATCCCCATCACTGACATGACGCTCAGCGTCCGCTGAGTCTTGCACCGAATACTGGCCGTTATAGATAAGAAACAGGCTGCCTTGTTGTTGCTTCAAAAGACTTGCCACATCATCTTGACTGAAGTAAGCAACCGTAATGGATTGAGCCAGAACATTTCTTTGTTCTTCGTTAAGTAAATTAAATGGCGCTGATTCGCGCAGAAATTCTAGCGTGTGTTGTGGGATATGGTTCATATGAATTCTCTAACAATCAGCCTTGCTCAGCGCATAATAAAAAGCATACCTCAAACGGGCTAAAAATTCGGCATAAATCAGCTTTTTCCGGTAATTAACCCACTCCGTTTAACAGCTTAGTAAATGCTTGCTCAGATTGAGGTTTGAAGAAATAAAATCCTTGGATAGCGGCGATACTCTTGTCGTTAAAATACGCTCTCTCTTCCGCAGTTTCTAAGCCTTCGATGACGCACTCCAAAGAAAAGTGCTTTGAAATATAAATGATGGCTTCAACTATAACTTGGTTATCAGTCTTATTATGTATTTGAGAGACAAAGCTTCGGTCTATTTTAACGGATTTAAGCGGTAATTGGTGAAGATAAGATAAGGAAGAATAACCACTGCCAAAATCATCTAACATAAAGTGCAAATCTTGGCTGGATAGTGCTTTCATTATATTGATAGCACTGGTGATATTCTCCATAGCGACGCCTTCCGTTATCTCAAGTCGTAAGTATGTATGCGGAATATTGAATTCGCCTATTAATGTTAACAACTCGGCGACAAAATGAGGTTGGCTAAACTGGCGCGGGCTAATATTGACGCTGATATATCGTAACTTACCCTGCTCAAACCAATTTAAATTCTGCGCTATTAGCTCGCATGTATGCCTCAAGACCCACATGCCAATGTCAACAATAAGTCCTGACTCTTCAGCCACCGGAATAAAGTCCTGAGGGCCTACCCAACCTAGTTTCTCATCATGCCACCGCAGTAGCGCTTCAGCGGCTATTATTTTTCCGTTGAGATTAACCATTGGTTGAAAATATAATTCGAATGATTGTTCCCGTAAAGCCACGTGCAAACGTTGCTCTACCTCGGAACGAAATGCCGACATGACTTGCAATTCGTGGCGAAAAAACATGTAACCGTTACGACTCGTATGCTTAATTTTATACATAGCTACATCGGCATTTTTAATAAGACACTTCGCCTGTTCACTGATCGTCTTATTAACACTCAGTTCAGGGGAAGGAAATAAGGCAATACCGATACTAAAGCTGGTATAAACAGAACAATTAGATAGCTCAACGCTTTCACGGGTAATACCCAGCATTTTTTCTGCGACTTTGGTTGCTTTTGCCACCGCACTTAGTTCGTCAGTGCCTATATTATTCAACAGTAAGATAAATTCATCGCCACCGACTCGAGCCAATGTATCGTCCCGGCGAATACAATTTCTCAATTTGCTGGTTATATTGATCAGTAGTTCATCGCCAACAGAATGACCTAAGGTATCGTTTATTAACTTAAAGCGATCCAAATCAATAAAAAACACTGCGCCATATTGGCCCTGTTGTTGAACATTGCTTAGTAAACTTTGCAAATTAATGTTTAACATTTTACGGTTAGGCAATCCCGTCAGGACATCTTGATAAGTTTGTCGTCTGAGTTGCTCTTCGATGGCCTTACGGTTTTTAATTTCATCAACAAGATTTTGATGTTCCAAACAAGCTTGACAACTCACGGCTAATCGCCCAAACAGAGGCAACAGCGCATGCAGCACAATGTCGTCTATTGGATGTAATTTACGCTCGAAACTGATCGCGCCGAATTTAGGCACCTTAAATAGATAGAAGTAGCAGTCATCTTTTTGCAGGCATTGATTAGCTTTATCTAATTTACTAAATTGGAAAATTTGTTCTACCAGCCAATCACTCCCTTCGTCGGGCCTAGGGGCATAAGGGTAACAAAGTAGATTACTGTCCTTGTCTTCTCTGGGGGCTTGTTTGAAAACTAACGCGCTGCGTAAACTCAAACGCTTTTTCGCTCTATCGAGAAAAAGCTGCAGCATTTTATCTAAATCCAAGTCCAAGCCGATACTCATAGCCAGCTCATGCTGAATAGAAATAATCTGTAAGGTGCGGCTCATTTCATTCATCTACAAAAACCGACAAGTAAATGAAGACAAACGCATATGTGGGTGTCATTTATCATAATGCCTATTCACTCTGCGCTCGAGCCAGAGCGGTAACGGCCGTTTTATTGTGTAAACTTAAAATACCATTTTCATCTAACGCTATCTCACCCAATACCAATGCGCCTACCACTCGATAAGGTTCGGTTAGCTCGGCATGAATTTGATTCAGTTCGATGGAAAATTCATCTTGCAAAAACAATTGCCGACTAACGCAGTCGAACAATATACCGTCACTCACACTACCCGAAGTGGCTACGTTCGAAATGGTATTTTTTACTGCTCCCGATGCCGCGGATATCAGCTTCTCAGCATCTCCTTGCATAATGTAGAGCATGGTATTATCCGGTATATCACCGGCACAAATAAGCCCTTGCCCCTCAACTTTAATGGGATCGCGAATAAGAACGCTGTCATCTAACCTAGCTAACCCAAAAGGAAATGTTTTGGCAATATCAAAAAAATCATGTTCATCAAAACGCAGCGTTGTGTGCTCTTCTACGACTCGCTGATAAAGTGTGACTGCGGGTTCAAAGTTAAGCTCCAAGATACAGTTATCATCAGCATTATTAGCCAAATAAGGCCCCGCTAAAATTTCCCAGCCATGAGCTACCGCCAAATCCCATTCAGTCGACATTTCGACTAATAGCATCGCATCTTGATGCATACCAGCAGAGCTGAACAGACACGGCTGAGAAATAAACTTTAACGTGCCAGCACCGCCACCAAAAACACAACAATCTTCAGGTAACAAGCGCAATATTTGCTGTAAGTAGGCGTCAACCTGGCGTGATAGAGCATCCACCATGACAATTACAGATTTCGCAGTCGAAGATTTAAAGTCTATATTCGAGATTTGTGGAGATTCAGTTGAAATATTTTCTATCACTGAAACATTGATGCAATTGACCATACCAGCGACCAATATACCAGTTGGTTCAAATTTCGAGTCTAAAATAAGCCCCGGTACTATCGCTCCAAATATCGGTACGTCAACGTCTTTTAGCCAATCATCAAATTCATCCCCCCAAGTCGCGGCTTGATCGGTACACAGGATCATAAGTCCTTTTGGATGACTAGACATCACAGCGTTAACGCTGTTAGCTAACGCCCCTACAGTTACAACTGAATTAAATTGCACATCAGTAAATACCGCCATCAACATCCCTATCATTTAATAAATTTTTAAATGTTTGATACGCAGACAATAATAGCTAAAAACGCCTAAATTACCAGCGCTTACTTGCCCCCGATAATCTGATAATTCGCAGAAAATAAAAAGCGCCCAAACTGAGGGGCGCTTTTGTAGTAAGTGAGTATTTTTACTTCACTCTTATTACACTAAAATCATCGATTAATGTGCTGTGGCCTCCCCAGCACCTTTTGGATAACGAATATCCTCGACTAATTGCTGAATTTCTTGTGGTGCCTCTTTGGTCATTTTGAAGACTAATAATGCAACCGCGAAATTCACCAACATACCGATTGCGCCTATACCTTCAGGCGAGACACCGAACCACCAGTTTTCTGACACATTGGCTGCAGGGTTAACGAACTTAAAGTAAATGATGTAAGCCGCTGTAAACCCTATTCCTGCAAGCATGCCTGATATTGCGCCTTTGTCATTCATACGCTTCATGAATATTCCCAAAATTATAGCAGGGAAGAAAGACGATGCTGCCAGGCCGAACGCGAAGGCGACCACCTGGGCCACAAACCCGGGCGGATTGACGCCGAAATATCCCGCGATAACAATGGCAACGCCTGCCGCCAATCGTGCGTAAAACAACTCCTTCTTATCTGAAATATTGGGCATCAAGTTACGCTTTAATAAATCGTGCGAGACAGAAGTTGAGATAACCAGCAATAAACCTGCTGATGTTGAAAGTGCCGCTGCTATACCACCTGCGGCAACTAATGCAATAACCCAAGCTGGCAGATTCGCTATCTCTGGATTGGCCATGACGATAATGTCGCGATCCACGTGCATTTCATTACGTTCATCACCTGAGTAGAACATATTGCCATCTTGGTTTTTATCGTCCCAAGAAATAAGGCCTGTTTTCTCCCAGCTCGTTATCCAGCTTGGCGCTTCACTATGTGGTGTACCAGTACCTGCTTGGTCACTAACGGAAGGACCGTTAATGGTTTCTATCATGTTGACACGAGCAAACGCGGCAATAGAAGGTGCAGTGGTATACAAAATAGCGATGAATAACAACGCCCAACCGGCACTCTTACGTGCATCACGTACTTTGGGTACAGTAAAGAAGCGTACGATTACATGCGGTAAACCCGCAGTGCCAACCATTAGTGCAGCGGTAATACAGAACACATCGAACGTGCCCTTCGTGCCGGACGTATATTCGTTAAATCCGAGCTGGGTCGATAATCCATCTAACTTATCTAGCAGATAAACCCCCGAACCATCCGCTAACGTTGCCCCAAAGCCTGTTTGAGGTAATACATGGCCAGTTGCTAAAATTGAGATAAACACGGCTGGTACTAAGTAAGCAAAAATCAATACACAGTACTGTGCAACTTGGGTATAGGTTATGCCCTTCATGCCACCAAGAACGGTATAGAAAAACACGATAGCCATACCAATAACCACACCGGTTACAATATCGACTTCCAAGAAGCGACTGAAGACGACACCTACACCGCGCATTTGACCTGCAACATAGGTAAAGCACACGAATATTGCGCAGATAACCGCTACGGTCCGGGCAGTTTGTGAATAATATCGATCGCCGATAAAATCCGGTACGGTAAATTTACCAAACTTACGTAAATATGGTGCAAGGCATAATGCGAGTAAAACGTATCCGCCGGTCCAGCCAAGTAAGTAAACGGCGCCGTCATATCCCATAAATGAAATAAGCCCAGCCATTGAAATAAATGATGCAGCCGACATCCAATCCGCAGCGGTTGCCATACCATTTGCTATAGGGTGAACGCCGCCACCTGCGACATAAAACTCCTGCGTTGAACCTGCTCTAGCCCATATAGCAATCGCTATATACAAGGCAAATGAAGCGCCTACGATAATAAAAGTTAATATTTGAACATCCATTGACCTGCTCCTATTCTTCGTCGACGCCGTAGCGCTTATCGAGTTGATTCATTTTGTACATGTAGATAAATATCAACGCGACAAAAACGTAAATTGCACCCTGCTGAGCAAACCAGAAGCCCAACTTAAAGCCAAAGAGCTGTATTTGATCGAGTAAGTCCACCAGCAAAATACCGCAACCAAAGGACACGACAAACCAAACGACTAGTAGTTTTGCCATAAGAGCGAGATTTTCCCGCCAATATGCTTTTTTATCTTCTTCATTTTTAAATGCCATCTTGTTTTTCATCCAACGTTAATAAGATGTAAATTACTTTAGTCTTATGTTTCAAAAGACGGAATGAGACCATGGTCTTACGGGGTGAATTAGTTCAGGCGATTATGCTAAAGTCCTTATAAATAAGCGTTCTACGTGACGATATGGGATATAATTTAGACTGCAATTTAATTAGGAAGGGTTATGGCGTTAGGTTGGATGGTATTAGCCATTGTCTATTTAATGGGGCTATTTTGGATTGCTAAATGGGGGGATGGAAACTCCTCTCTGGCTAAACGTATCAGTTCACATCCCGCCATATACTCATTGGCGTTAGCGATATATTGCACAGCCTGGACGTTTTTTGGCTCTGTAGGTGAGGCATCGCGAGCTACTTGGGATTATTTGCCGATATTCCTTGGCCCGATGTTGCTCTATCTATTTGGTTATCGTTTTTTACGTAAACTTATAGCTGTCAGTAAACGTCAACATATTACCACTATTGCCGATTTCATTTCTTCTCGTTACGGAAAACGACAAACCATTGCTTTATTGGTAACCTTGATCGCGCTATTGGCTACTATTCCCTACATTGCGTTGCAACTTAAAGCGGTTGGTTCGGCATTTTTAATGGTCTCAGGGCAAACCCATGCGGAATGGGTTGTATTGGGGGCGACGTCCTTTATCGCTTTATTTGCCATTTATTTTGGCACCAAACATACCGACGTCACTGAATACCGCCGCGGTCTAATGGTGGCGATATCCTTTGAATCAGTGATAAAGCTGTGTGCTTTAATTGCGGTAGCTAGTTTCGGATATTTAGCTTATTCATCGCAATCTACTACTCCTTTACTTGCTGCATTCACCACACTCGAAGCACTAGATAATATAGGGTCTTTTTCTTTTGTAGCGCAAACTTTAATGGCGGCCGGTGCGGTTGTATGCCTACCTAGGCAATTTCACGTTGCCATTGTTGATAATCTCAAGTTAAGCCATCTAAAAACAGCACGTTGGCTATTTCCCCTCTACCTGCTGTGTATTGCGGTACTCATTCCGATTATATCTGCCGCAGGCGATGAAATGTTTCGCAATTCAGCGCAAGAGCCGGACACTTATGTTTTAGGCCTTGCCATGAATAGCGGCAGCATGTTGCTGCAAATGTTGGTGTTTGTAGGGGGATTATCTGCAGCTACAGCGATGATCATTGTCGCCACCCTGACCTTGAGCACCATGTTAACCAACGACGTAATTTTACCCAAAATGTTGGCTGAGCATCGAAGTTCAGCCATGCCGCCAAGCTTTACTAAACGTATTTTATTGATCCGCCGTTCGGTCATCGCGGCCATTTTATTCTTGGCTTATTTATATTATCAACAAATGACCGACAGTCGATCCCTTGCCTCTATTGGTTTAATCGCGTTTTCGCTCGTTATTCAGTTATTACCGGCTATTGTGGGCGGCTTATACTGGAAACGTGGACATGCACAAGGTGTATATGCTGGGTTAATGGTTGGTATAGGTTCATGGGTACTATGGCTGATGCTGCCCTTAATTAACGACTCTGGTCAAAGTTTTATGCTAAACGACACTATAAATGCGGTTGCCATTTATAGTTTAATTGCGAATGCGCTAACCTATGTATTGTTCTCGTATGTAGCCGATGTACGCTTGATTGATCGTATCCAAGCGGAAGCATTTGTAACTAAAACAGATGACAAAGCCAAGCATCATAATACCCCATCTACTCACACCACCGTCGAAGACTTACAAACGTTACTGAGTACATTTTTAGGTGAAAAACGCTGTCGACAACTACTTAGCGATTATCAAACACGTAACGGTCACATCCTTAACCCCGCCGAATCAGCAAGTGAAGAATTTGTGCACTTTAGTGAGCGGGCATTAGGAGGTGTTATTGGTGCATCATCTGCTAAAGCATTAGTCGACAGTGCTATCAGTGGTAAAAAACTCAATTTCGAAGAAGTCGTCAATTTTTTTGATGATACGACCCAAGCGATTCAATTCAATATGAGCGCCTTAGTCGCTTCTCTTGAAAGTCTTGAGCAAGGCATAAGCGTGATAGACCGCGATCTCAATTTAGTCGCTTGGAATAAAAGCTACTTAGCGCTTTTTAGCTACCCAGCAAATATGATCCGGGTCGGACGCCCTATCGAAGATTTAGTCAGATATAACGCACAGCGCGGCGAGTGCGGCTCAGGAGATGTTGAGTATTTGGTGCAAAAACGGCTTGAACATATGCGTAAAGGCACCAGCCATCGATTCTTGCGTCAACGCAGCGACGGACGGACACTAGAGATGATTGGCACACCATTGCCTGGCGGTGGCTTTGTTACCAGTTTCAATGATGTAACTGAGCACATAGAAACGCAACATGCCCTTAAAGAAGCCAACATCGATTTAGAAAATCGAATTCAAAAGCGTAGTCAAGAAGTGCACACCATCAATGAGGAATTGAGGTCTGAAATACAAAGACGCGCCCAAGCAGAAACACAATTGGTCAGCGCAAGGAAGGTCGCCGAACAAGCCAATGCCAGTAAAACACGTTTTTTAGCCCTCGCCAGTCACGATATATTACAACCCTTGAATGCGGCTAAACTATATCTTGGCGCGCTACAAGAAGCAGAGTTAACGAGCGATGCACGCCAAACTGTAGGTAAGTTATCAAACAGTATTCAAGCTAGTGAAGCACTCATCGCCACGTTACTGGATATCGCCCGACTCGATCAAGGTGAGCTTCAACCAGAATTCAATGCAATAAATATACGCGAGGTACTCGAACCTTTGTTAGCGGAGTTTGAACTGATCGCAGAACAAAAAGGTTTGCAACTTCGCGCTCGAATAACAGAACTCTGGGTTAAAACAGACCGCACATACCTGTATCGAATTATACAAAATTTTTTATCAAATGCAGTTAAGTATACCGATAACGGTGGGGTACTTTTGTCCGTGAGAATACGGGATAAAAAGGTTCTATTTGAAGTATTTGATACCGGCTCAGGTATAGAGCCTGAGCAACTAAGTAAAATTTTTGGTGATTTCTATCGTATTAGTGGCAACCAACAGCAAGGTGTGGGCTTAGGGCTAGGTGTCGTGCAGCGTCTTTCAAGTATTTTAGATGCAAATTTGCAGGTTCGCTCTCGCGTTAATCGCGGAAGTTGCTTCAGCATCCAATTGCCACATTGTGAGCCAGTTAAAGCAAAAACGATTGTACGAGCTAACAAAGTAGGATTTCATGAATTAAAGGTCCTTTGTGTCGATGATCAAATACAAAATCTAGACGCCTTAAAAACGTTACTCGATAAGTGGAAAGTCACCGCTGTTTGTGAACAAACGCCTAAAGCGGCATTGGCTGCAATCAAACACTTCACACCTGATGTAATCTTAATGGATTTTCAACTTAGCAGTGATATAGATGGATTAGCGCTTATTAGCTTATTGCGCGAGGAACTTAGTGAACACAAGCAAGGTCGGGTTCCAGCAATTTTGGTAACCGCTAATATCGAGGCAAGCCTAATAGAACGTTGCCATGAGCAAGACTGTGGATATTTATCTAAACCGGTAAAACCGGCTAAATTGAGGGCGTTGCTGCAGGCGGCTCAAGCTGAAGTTGCGAGGCAATAAGTACAGCTTGGGTACGATTGTTAATATGTAATTTTTTGAAAATGGCGGTGACATGAGCTTTTACGGTAGCGGTAGCAATATCCAGATTATAAGCAATTTGCTTATTGAGTAATCCGTCACGCATATAACATAGCACCTTGTACTGAGCTGGCGTTAAGCTAGCGATTTTGTCTGCTAATTCAGCAAACTCATTGTCTAATTCCACACCATCACCGGCATAACTTTCTGGTAACCAAATATCACCTTCAAGCATGCTCGTTACTGCATGGGCAATTTGTGCAGCGCCCGTCGTCTTGGGCACAAAGCCAAGCGCTCCAAGGTTAATTACCTTGGTAATAATGGCTGCGTCCTCTAATCCTGAGACCACAGCCACCGGCAAGTCGGGAAACAATTTTCGAATATGGATCAAGCCAAACAAATCACCGCTACCTGGCATATGTAGATCAAGTAGCAGTAAGTCAACATCGTTATGTTGCTCTAACAACGCTACCGTTTGCATCAAATCAGCCGCTTCTAAAAGCGTTAACTCACTGAAAGACATCGTTAAAGCACCGCGTAAAGCATCACGGTACAAAGGGTGATCATCTGCAACAAGTAGCGTTATCATATTCAACTGTTAGTAATTTCGACCCTACCGATTTAAACGCTGTTCGATCAAGGTGTCAACTACACTTGGGTCAGCTAACGTTGATGTGTCTCCAAGTTGCTCATACTCATTAGCCGCAATTTTACGCAAAATACGACGCATGATTTTTCCAGAGCGTGTTTTAGGCAGCCCTGTTGACCATTGAATTAAATCAGGTGTCGCGATTGGGCTAAGCTCTTTGCGCACCCAATTGGATAACTCTTTGGTTAGCTCCTCAGTTACCACAACACCTTCGTTAGCCATAACATATACATATATACCCTGACCTTTTAAGTCATGTGGATATCCAACGACGGCTGCCTCAGCTACAGAATGATGTGAAACCAAAGCACTTTCAATTTCAGCAGTTCCTAAGCGGTGCCCTGACACATTGAGAACGTCATCAACACGGCCCGTTATCCAGTAGTAATCATCTTCATCCCGTCGAGCACCATCACCCGTGCAGTAAGTGCCTGGATAAGTTGTAAAATAGGTTTGTACGAAACGCTCATGATCACCGTAAACGGTTCGCGCTTGACCTGGCCAACTGTCTTTTATGATCAAATTGCCTTCGGCAACCCCAGAAAGTTCGTTTCCCTGCCCGTCAACTAAAGCGGGTTGCACACCAAAAAACGGATGACTCGCTGCGCCAGGTTTCATAGGTGTTACGCTTGGCAGCGGCGTAATCATCGCCGCACCAGTTTCTGTTTGCCACCATGTATCTACTACAGGGCAGCGGGACTGTCCCACAGTTGTATAATACCAATGCCAAGCTTCAGGGTTAATAGGTTCTCCCACTGAACCGAGTAAACGTAACGACTCACCACTAATACCTTCAGTCGGGAAATCTCCATGAGCCATCAATGCACGGATCGCTGTTGGTGCGGTATACAGTACGCTCACTCTATGCTTATCAACAATCTGACCGATTCGGCGTACATCTGGATAAGTCGGTACACCTTCAAACATGACGCTTGTGGCACCATTAGCCAACGGACCATAGACGATATAGCTGTGACCAGTTACCCATCCTACATCAGCTGCACACCAATAAACGTCACCAGGGTGGTAGTCAAAAACGTATTTATGTGTCAGTGATGCCCACAGCAAATATCCACCAGTGGTATGCACTACGCCTTTTGGCTGTCCGGTAGAACCGGACGTATACAGAATAAACAGCGGGTCTTCTGCATTCATTACTTCAGGTGGACAATCAGGTGAACAATCATCAGTAAGGTCGTGCCACCAAATATCATCTTTGCCCCAACCAACGTGGTTACCGGTATGCTGAAATACCACCACCTGCTCCATACTCGGGCAATCGTGTTCAGCAAGTGCGGTATCAACATTTACTTTAAGTGGAATGTGTTTTCCTGCTCTAAGGCCTTCATCAGCGGTAATAAGTACTTTTGCCTGACAATTATTAACTCGATCGGCAATAGCATTTGGCGAAAAACCACCAAAAATAACCGTGTGCACCGCACCAATTCGTGCGCAGGCTAACATGGCGTAAACAGCTTGCGGGATCATCGGCATATATATCGCGACACGATCTCCTTTGACAACACCAAGCTTTCGCAAACCATTAGCAATTTTGCCTACTTCATCGTGTAAACGATGATAGGTAATAATATCGTGAGAATGCGGATCGTCCCCTTCCCAAATGAAGGCCGTAACGTGTCCTCGTTTCGCTAAATGACGGTCAATACAGTTATATGCCACATTTAGTTCACCATCTTCAAACCACTTGATACTCACATGATGCGCATCAAACGAAGTATTTTTAATCTTGGTTGGAGTTTTGATCCAATCAAGCGTTTTGGCTTGCTCTGCCCAAAACTCTTCAGGGTGTTCGACTGATTGAGCGTACATACGCTCATAGCCATCAGGTGTAAGATGAGTGCGCTCTTTCGCGTGTGCAGGAACAGGATAAATTTTTTGCGGCATAATGACTCCAAAACTAAAACACAAATAAGAATATTGAGCACTTTACTCGTAAGAACGTAAACCGGAATGAGACCTTGGTCTTACGTACTGATTACAATTCGACAAACAAAATAATACAAGCTACGAAAATCTTTAACAAACATTGTGTTCTACTTGCCTAAATAAAAAATACGAATTTAATCTTATATCTTCCAAAGCAATTAAGCCCATGGTGAATTCGGGTGCTAGACTCTACGTATAGATTTGTAGCCAAGCAGTCACTTTTAAATATGCTGAAAAAGTCTGCGCGCTTATTCACGAGGTACTGCGAAATGTTTAAATATTTATCTATTAAAAATCGCCTACTCATCATATCTATTGTCCCGTTAGTTACTTTGGTTACGATACTATTATTTATTATCGTATCTCAAGTAACCAACCTAATAAGCACGGTCGAAGAATCAGCAGGAAAAATGCTGATCGAAAGCAAAAAAGAAGAACTAAAGAACACCGTAGATTTGGCCTACAACAGTATAAAAACAATATACAACACAGACGGCGATAGAAGCGATGCAATTACACTATTACAACGCCTTCAATTTGGTAAAGATGGATACATATTTGGCTATGATGATAAAGCAGTGCGCTTGTTTAATGGGTCAAATGAAGCAGGTATCGGTAATAGCTACGTTGACTTTAAAGATGTGAATGGCATTTATCTTATTCGCGATCTCATTGCGGCCGGTCGCTCGAATAAATTAGGGCGAGGGAATGAATTTGTTACCTATCATTTCCCTCGTTTAGGGGAAAAAAACGCTGCCGCAAAATTGTCCTATTCCATTTATTTCCCAAGATGGAAAATGATGATAGGGACAGGCTTGTATATAGATACAATCGATAATCAGGTTAATATATTCTCACAGTACATTGATGCATCACGCAGCGACTTAATCACATCAGTGGCGGTCGTTTCGGGAGTATTGCTCGTTGTACTTGTCATTATTGGACTGTTACTTGTTCGGTCTATACTGAGTCCCTTAAATGAAGTCACCCAATCGATAAAAGAGTTAGCAAGTGGTGAAGGAGATCTTACTCGTCGCTTACATATCAAAGACAACTACGAGTTAGGCGAGCTTGCCTCTAACCTTAACGAACTACTCGCCACCCTACAAACCATTATCAGCAACGTTCTTAAAATTAGCGTAAGTGTAAGACAAAGCAGTGAAGACCTGGCCTTACAAGCAAAATCTATTATGGCGTTAAGCGCTAAACAGCATAATGAAATAGACCAAGTTGCAACGGCCACCACTGAGATGTCAGAAACGGCTCATCAAGTTTCAATTAACGCAGATAACGCAGCATCGGCTGCCCAATTAGCCGACAGCGACGGAAATAAAGCGATGCGCAACGTAGAGCAAAGCAGCTACGAGATGTCCGACTTAATCATAGAACTGACTAAGACGGGAGACGTTGTAACAAAAGTTGGGGGTGACGTTGAAAATATAAGTGCCGTTTTATTGGTTATTGAAAGTATAGCCGGTCAAACCAATCTGCTCGCGTTAAACGCCGCAATTGAGGCTGCACGGGCGGGTGAGCATGGTCGTGGTTTCGCCGTAGTGGCCGATGAAGTTCGAAATCTTGCAAGTAAAACCCAGGGCAGTACCGAGGAAATACAAGAGATGATTTCCACGTTACAAAGTGGCTCTCGTGCTGCTGTAAACGTTATGTCACAAAGTATTCAACGTAGTGACGAAACGGAGAAAAGTATTAGTGCAACGGCGCTAACTCTGACAGAGATTGCAAAATCAGTCGCACTTATGCGTGATCTTAATGTTCAGATCGCCACCGCGGCCCAAGAACAAAGCATCGTTGGAAAAGAGATCAGTCGCCGTATCATTGATATTTCAAGTCAAACGACGGACTTAAGCGGAATTGCGGTGAAAAATGGAGAAACTGCCGAAAGTCTAAGGCAAAAAACAACCGAGCTCGAAGCACTCGTTAGTCAATTCAAGGTATCCGGATAGCGTTAACAGTAAATAATTCAGACCATATATAGCGCTCAAAAAAGGTAATTTAACCACTCCAGAGCAATACCATCAAAGTTATTACCAAAATGTAACAAATGTTAAGACCTTGGTATCATAGACCATGAGCTTATAGCTGTTTTTTTTAACCTGATCCAGAGTAGATAGTGTAAATAGCTACTATACGGACAGAGATACAGATGAACATAAAACACATATCACTCACAAGCCTTGCAATCGCATGCACTACGGTGCCATTTACTTCAACTGCCAACCCACTCGAAAAAACGACGTTTAAATTCAGCGGTTATATCAAAGCAGACGCAATGGTAAGCCAATATAGCGACGGTACGTTAAGCTCTGGTAGTATCGGCCGAGATTTTTATATTCCTAGCTTGACGCCTAGCGGGGGCGAAAAAGAAAGTGCCCAATTTGACGCGCATATCAAGCAATCCCGTTTCCGCTTTACGACCAATACCCTACTCAGTAATAATGATAAAATTACCGGTGTACTAGAGTTCGACTTTCATACCACCCCGGATGGTAACGAACGTATCAGTAATTCTTATGAGCCACGTATCAGGCACGCGTTTTTGAAATATAATAATTGGTTGATAGGGCAAACTTGGTCGACCTTTCAAGATGTTAAAACCTTGCCCGAATCTTTGGATTTTATCGGCGTAACTGACGGCACTATATTTGCCCGACAAACCATGCTGAAATATACCTCAGGCGCTTTTGAGGTGTCCCTTGAAAATCCAGAAACTACGGTTACGCCCTTTGGCGGTAGTGGACGGATTGTTGCAGATGATAACTCAGTCCCTGATCTGGCTGCCCGCTATACACTGAATCAATCTTGGGGCCATGTATCTATAGCAGGCTTGGTACGTCAATTGGCCTATGAAGACAAGCAAGACGGAAATGATATTGATACTTCAGAGGCGGGTTACGGTTTAAGCATCACAAGTAAAATAAAATTTGGTGAAGACGATCTACGTATTATGGCTAATATCGGCAGTGGCTTGGGCCGTTATATCGCGCTTAACGCGTCCAACGGTGCAGTGTTAGATGCCAATAATAAACTTGATGCCATTGATGTTCGAGGCTTTACGATAGCCTATCGTCACTTGTGGGATGAAAAATGGCGCAGTACATTTAGTTATGCCATGTTCAGCGCCGATAACGATACCGATTTAACAGGGTTAGGTGTAATCAAAGAGACCTATAGCGCAAGAGCAAATATTCTTTACTCCCCTGCGCCAGAGCTGACCTTCGGAGCGGAATATGCCTATGCAGAAAAAACGCTCGAGTCAGATGTCGACGGTGATATGAGCCGTCTGCAATTTTCAGCTACATATGCGTTTTAAGTGATTGAACTATAGATTGTTAAACCATGCGAAGGACTGCGCAAGCTTAAACTAGCAGCGAATCCCAACTTGCTTGCTTGTTTTGCGTCATCATATTTTTGATGGCGCTTTTTTATTTTAACTCAAATTGAACCAGAAAATAATTATTCACTCGTCAGTTCGTTATCCTGATATGTTTCATATTCCCGCTAGACGTAATAAACTTCCGCCATTATTTTTCAGTTAAGTGACCATTGAATTTATGAAAATTGCCATTCTAGGTGCCATGGATGAAGAGATTACTCTTCTTAAGCAATCAATCAGTAATCTTATCGAGCATAATCATGCCCACCTAACGCTATATAGCGGACAGCTTAATGGTATAGATGTGGTACTGGTCAAATGCGGCATAGGTAAAGTTGCTGCAGCGATTGCCACCACTATCATAGTGGATAAGTTTTCTCCTGATTATGTGGTTAATACTGGTTCTGCTGGTGGGTTCGACCAAGCACTGAGTATTGGCGATATCGTTATCGCTAGCGAAGTAGTTCATCATGATGCAGATCTTACCCATTTTGGTTACGCATTCGGCCAATGCGCAGGTATGCCAGAAACCTTCGTTTGCGACCCCATGCTTATAGACGCAGCTGAAAAGGCCGCATTGTCTCTAGGACAAGTTAAAACGAAAGGCGGACTGATTTGCACCGGCGATGCTTTTATTGGTAGCGATGAAGCCGCGGCCAAATTATTGGCTAACTTCCCCACTATCGCAGCAGCTGAAATGGAAGGTGTCGCTATTGGGCAAACCTGCCATTTGCTTGACGTACCCTTTTTAGTTATTCGTTCTCTCTCAGATATCGCAGGAAAAGCGTCAACGGTCTCATTTCAAGCTTACTTGGGGCAAGCCGCTAAACACTCTGCATTGTTAGTCATGGGAATGATATCCGAACTCAATGCGCGCTCACATTAAGCGTCCTTAACATTGCCTAGCTATTTTCTCGTATTATTAAACTCCCCTATGCTCCAAACAGTATGGGTTTTAGGGGTGGTAATGCTAATCGAAAACTTACTAAACTGGCCTGAGCGGTATCATCCACTTGGCTTCGTTCGCTTGGTCGCGGACAGAATGGCCGAAAAAGTTCACCCGTCAGCAGAGCGACCTACACTGCAACAGCAGATATCAGGCACATTAGCGCCGCTGGTATTAATCAGTCCCATCGCTGTGATATTGGCTATTTTCACCAGCATGGCTGAATTCCCACTCTTTTTCGATGGCGTGCTACTGTTAGTTGCGTTGCAATACCAGCCAATAATAGACCGTGCTAGAAAAGTGCAAAATGCGTTATCGCTGCATAAGAAAGTATTGGCTAGGCAAACACTCGCCCCCATGGTTTTACGCGAGACTGCGTCACTTTCAGAAGTGGGCATCGTTAAAGCCTGTATTGAGAGTGTAATACTTCGCTTTCATCAGCAATACCTGTTTATCATACTGGTATTTCTGGTCTTTGGTCCTGTAGTCGCACTTTCACTTCGCCTGTTATATGAGTTTTCCCATAGCTGGAATGTAAAGCTCAAGCGTTTCAGTATTTTTGGCCAGCCTTGCGCCAATATATTAGCTCTTTTGCTGTGGCTACCTGTGCGTATTTCAGCGTCGTTGTGCGCATTAATACACAATATATCCGGAGCATTTAAGGCATTACGCGCATTGCCGTCATCAAGTAGCACCCATCAAGTTGTATTGGCTTTGCAAGGCGGGGCTTTGGGAATACAGCTAAGTGGACCTATCATTTATGATCAAAACAAAAAGCGCTCAACTAAATGTGGCGGTCCTAATCAAGCTAGTATTCTAGATATAAATCGTAGTCTGCAAGCCATTACATTGTGTAAACTTACATACTGGATTTTATCTTTATGCATCGCAGTGGTTATAAGCAGCTTGGCTCAATAAATGGTGATTCAATAAATGGAATGGTTATAAGGAATGACTCCACTGATATTTTATTGGCTCACTGACAACCACAGTAGAGCTGCCCGTTCGATAAACCACCGTTCGCTAATAAAGCAGATTTTTATCAGCGGAGTATTAAACTTCGTTATCATATTTTCGAGCTTGTTATTGCCAGCCCTTGCACAAAACAAACCTAGCATTATCAGCCTAGCACCGCACACTACTGAACTCATTTATGCGTTAGGTGCTGGGGATCAATTGTTAGCTGTTAGTGATTTCAGTGATTATCCAGAACAGGCCAAATTATTACCAAGGGTAGCGAGTTACAACGGCGTGGATTTCGAGCAGATCCTGCGCTTATCCCCAGATCTTATCGTCGCTTGGCAAGGGGGAAATAAACCTCAGGATTTAACCAGATTAGCAAGCCTAGGCTTTAACATTTATCTTTCTAGCCCTAAGAAACCAACTGACATTACTCAAGATATAAGAGCATTAGGTGCATTTATTGGCAGATCAGCAGAAGCGGATAATCTGGCGAGTAATTTTTCACAGCAACTTAATCTTTTAAAACAGCAATATGCTAAGGCTGTGAGTATAAATGTATTTTATTATATGTGGCCAGCGCCCCTGATGACGATCGGTCCTAATGCTTGGGCGACGCACCTTTTGCATATTTGTGGCGCAAAAAATGTGTTTTCCAACGCCCCGGCCGATTACCCACAAGTGAGTATCGAACAAGTGGCACGCAAGCACCCCAGTTTAATGATCGCAGCCATGCACGTTAGTTCCACAGAAGCGGAATCGTTTTGGTATGACAAACGCGCGCTTATACCTGCTCCTATTGCAGTGGTTGACCCTGATCAATTACACCGTTTCACCCCAAGGCTAATAAATGGGCTGACGACTTTGTGTAATAAAGTACACCATAATAAAGACTGAGATTTCTTCCACTTGGTACATTCTATTTTTGATGCCAAAAAATTCAACAATCGAACAACGTTCCAAGTATTTAGAGTTGTATATGTTGCTATATTTTCCTTTAAGACTGCCATTGGTAGTTATTCTATTACCGTTACAAAAAACATAGTCATCGACACGTTAAACTTAGCTTGTTATGAGCTTATCGCCCAGCGCTATTTGAAGAGTGTCACGGAATGAGTGAAAGCATTTGATGGGGCATCTTGGGCTTATCTTGGCGACCCACAATTACATCATGTACGTACGCCCAAGCTACCTATTCGAGAATGCCTATTTGATACCACACCACTGCTATTAAGCAGCTAAACCAAGCGCTTAATTTATAATTAACATTTAAAACTGGGAAATAATGGTAGGCGTGATAGCAACCAATTAGGCACAACTTCAAACTGTGCCATAATGGCAATACTTTTTCATATTTAGAATCTACCGCTAAGATGACCATCACCCTTACCACACCCGCAATGTTATTTCCGGCCATTTCTTTATTGTTATTGGCTTACACCAATCGTTTTTTGGCTCTGGCGAGCACAATACGTAATCTTGACCCCACTCAGGATCAAGAGAACACTCACGCGCAAATTAATAACTTACGTAAACGTATCCAGTTAATTAAACGGATGCAAGAATTTGGTGCCTTTAGCTTTTTTCTTTGCGTACTTTCGATGCTAGCTATATATGCTGAATATCAAACCATCGGTAGCACTATATTTGCGGCTAGTTTAATACTGTTGTTATATTCGCTAGGATTGTCGGTAAGAGAAATAAACATTTCAGTGGAAGCACTAGATTTGCACTTGAGTCACTTTAATTTAGATAGGAAAAAACGTAAATTTTCTCGTGATAAGCCAGAATAAGATAAGTGGTTTACTCCCTATGGAGTAAACCAAAATCGACTCTACGCTATTGTCACACGGGCAAATTTACGTTTACCCACCTGAAATACAGCTTGCTCTAAAGATGTAAAATGTGCTTTTTGATCAGCCACTTTTTCACCATCCATTTTGACCGCACCTTGCTTAATCATCCGCATAGCTTCAGAGGTAGATGTCACCAAACCAGCTTCTTTAAGTAAGTTGGCAACGGCCATACCCTCTTCACTTGCAGCGAAGTTAAATTCTGGCATTTCATCAGGTATGGCGTTTTTCTGAAATCGTTGAATAAACTCATGGTGCGCGGCTTCCGCTGCGGCATCGTCATGAAAACGTGCGATAATTTCTTTAGCCAAAGCAATTTTAATGTCTCTTGGATTGGTACCGGCGACTACTTGCTCTTTGTAATGCGCTACTTCTTCAATCGCCTTAAAGCTAAGTAGATCGTAGTAACGCCACATCAAATCGTCAGAAATGGACATGATTTTCCCAAACATATCGCTAGGGGAATCCGTTATGCCAATATAATTACCTAATGACTTAGACATTTTTTGCACGCCATCTAGGCCTTCTAGTAATGGCATCATTAATACCGTCTGTGGCCGTTGACCCTGTCCTTTTTGCAATTCACGTCCCATCAGTAGATTAAAACGCTGATCGGTACCACCCAGCTCAACATCTGACTGCAAAGCAACTGAATCCCAACCTTGTACTAGGGGATAGATAAACTCATGAATAGCAATCGGCTGGCCATTAGCGTAGCGTTTTTTGAAATCATCTCGCTCAAGCATACGTGCAACGGTCTGACTAGATGCCAGCTTAATCATGCCCGACGCACCTAATGCTTCCATCCACTCAGAGTTAAAGCGAATTGTTGTCTTCGCCGGATCAAGGATCTTAAATACCTGCTCTTTATATGTTTCAGCGTTAGCTAACACATCTTCTCGAGTCAGCGGCTTACGTGTCACATTCTTGCCTGTTGGATCGCCAATCATGCCGGTGAAATCACCGATAAGAAAAATAACTTCATGCCCAAGCTGCTGAAATGAGCGCAATTTATTAATTAAAACAGTATGACCTAGGTGCAAATCTGGTGCAGTCGGGTCGAAGCCAGCTTTAATTTTTAACGGTTTGCCCTCTTTTAACTTGGCAATTAGCTCTTCTTCCAACAATATTTCTTCAGCACCACGCTGAAGCTCAGCAAACGCACTTTGCCAATCTGCCATTTTAGACCCTTATAAATTCGTATATATGTAAAATTTTAGTCGGACATTTTACGTTGCACCGACTGCTATTGAAAGGGCGCATAAGGATTAATCAACTTAATGTTGCATTACTCATTAATTAAATATGTATAAAAAACGACCGCCCACTAGAAAATATTCTGTAATCATTATATTCTGCTAGTTCAATAGTTGTATGAGTTGAATTTCCCTGTGGTAAAAAAAGCCTTTTCACAATTACCAAAAGCACATAAGTGGGCTGTTATTTCCCTCGCTTCTCTCGTGCTAGTTCTCGCATTGTTTCCGTCTGATCGAGCCAGCGCATCGCGCAATACTGAAACTGCGCTGCTTGAAATAGGCAAGCGTTATGAATTACCGATTAGCACTGAGCACCTTGCTACTAGCACTACAGCCGAGGCTAACGACACCCTTGAATGGAAAACGTTTCAAGTTAAGCGCGGCGATACGTTAGCCAAAATATTTGCTCGAGCAGGTTTATCTGCCCGTGACACCTATAATGTTACCCAAGCAGGCGACCTAGCTAAAAAATTAGTTAAGATACGTCCTGGTCAGCTTGTTTCTTTGCAAATTGATGAGAAAGGTCAATTTGCTGGGCTTGGTTATGCGTTCTCAAATACTGAAACCTTACTTATTCAACCGGCAGAAGACGGCTCTTTGGTCTCTAGTGTCGATAAAAAGCAAGTTGATACCCGCTTAAATTACGCTCAAGGCGAAATTAATAGTAGTTTTTGGAATGCTGGTGTAAGAGCACATTTGTCTGAAAATCAAATCATGAGTTTGGCCGCTATCTTCGGTTGGGATATCGATTTCGCTTTAGAAATACGCCAAGGCGATAACTTCAACGTGGTATTTGAAGAAAAATATATCGATGGCGAGTTTGTTGAATATGGCGATATCGTATCGGCTGAATTTACTAACAGCGGAAACACCTTTACCGCTATTCGTTATTCCGATGGTAACTACTACACCCCTGAAGGGCGCAGTATGCGTAAGAGTTTTTTACGGGCGCCAGTCAGCTTTAAATATATTAGCTCTAGCTTTAAGAAGAGCCGCTTCCACCCGGTTCAAAAGCGCTGGAAAGCACACAGAGGCGTAGATTATGCTGCCAACCGAGGCACGCCAGTAATGGCTGCCGGTGATGGTAAAGTCATTCGTTCCTCCTATGATAAATACAATGGTAACCATGTGTTTATCCAACATGGTGAAAAATACGTCACCAAGTATCTGCATTTCACCAAGCGTAACGTAAAGGTCGGCCAAACTGTCAAACAAGGCGATATAATTGGCACTGTTGGATCTACTGGCTTAGCATCAGGCCCGCATCTTCATTACGAATTTTTGGTTGACGGTGTGCATCGTAATCCAAGAACGGTTGAGCTACCTAAAGCCTTACCCATTGCTAAAAAAGAACGTTCGGCCTTTGAACTTGTTGCCAAGCATCAGCTTGAATTGCTAAGCAATAGTAAGCGCATCATGTTGGCGATGAACTAAATCCCTTTGTCCAGATATCTTTCATTGATATCTGGACTGCAACGAACAACGCCGAAATGTAAGGTTAGCTCGACCAGTGAACGGGTTTTTCATTCTGACCATATAGCAACGATTCTATGGCCATCATTAGCCTAGGATTACTAAGCTAAAATAGCGGGCAATATTCCCTGCGACACAAACCCTAGCCGAGAAACGCTCCCGAGCATCTATTATCCCCTTATAATGAAAGAGACTATGGCGCAAAAAAACAGTCGTCCTTTAGATAGCATCGATTTAGCTATTCTCGCATCGCTTTTTGAAGATGCCCGTACCACAAACAAAGAAATAGCCAAGCGGGTTGGATTAGCGCCGTCATCATGTCTTGAGCGCATTAAACGCCTACAAGCGGATGATATTATCCAAGGCGCCTCATTGCAGGTAGATTTAAACGCACTAGGTGGTCATATTCAGGCCATGATATCAATTCGATTATCAGACCATAACCGCTTAGCGGTAGACGCGTTTGTCGCAGACTTATTACCCCTACCAGAAGTATTAAGCGTATTTCATATGGGTGGGAATATAGACTTTCTACTTCATGTTAGCGTTGCAGATTCGAGCCATTTACGTGATTTCGTGTTCGATCAACTTACCGCAAGGCCTGAGGTTAATCACGTTGAAAGTGCACTGGTATACGAGCATCGATGCTCTGGGCAATTACCTAAATTTTAAGACCTTTCCCCCCTACTTCGTCACTTATTTTTGCGCTGTTACAGCTCGAAATATTCGGTAAAGCATTTATATAATTGCGTACCACTAAGAATGGAAGCCGACGGGAAATGCAAAATTGGTATCATGTCGCATTGTGCGCGAATAAGTTCCGTTGCATTGGGTGTGTCAAGCTCATCTACATTAAGTAATTTAGCTAGCGGCTGTCCCTTTTTTACCGGCTCACCAGGCTTAGCCAAATACTCCACCATGCCGCCTTGTTGCGTGTATAAGACTTTATAGTCTTTTAGCATCGTTGCTACCCTGCGCATACGTTGAGGCTCAATATCACTTTCTATCAAGCAGCCCTTAGCATTCAAGTATCCCAAAATACTATTAGCGTCGTATTCCCCTTCAGTGAAGTTAATCACCTCCTGACTACCCATTTCAAGTGTGAAAGCCTCAACACCAAAGTCGATAGACTGTTGACGCTTTTCACTGAGCAGAGTTTGTAGTGTCCACCAGGGACAAAAAGTGGCTTCATCTAAGGCACCAGCGAATTTATTGGGAATTAAAATCACATGCGGAATATTAAATAAGCTCGCAGAAGCTTGTGCATACTCTGGTACATAAATGTGACGGGTTGAAACAGGACCGTTGTGTAAGTCGAGTACAAAGTCGGCATCAAATGCTAATTGTTGTAGCTTCAGGTTTAGCCGTTGTGCTAAACCAATTCCCCAAGGCTCTTCCAATTTATCCGCTAAGATCTGTTTTATTTGTTGACGAAAACGGTATTTTATCTGCACTAATGAATCATCATTATGCACATTTTTTGCGAACTCATGAATCAAACTTTCATCAAAGAAATATCCTCGATTCCAATTTGTACCGTTGACTGGATCGAATCTCCCTAAGGTATATTCGCCGGCCTTAATATTGGTGCCTACAGGATTACAATTAGGTACTAAAATCACTTCACCGCGGATCGGCTGCTGCTTTAATAGCTGAATAAGATGATAAATGACTACATTGCCTTGAACTTCAGCACCATGGATCGAGCTTTGAATATAGACCTTAGGCCCGGGTTGCTGGCCGATAAATCGGTAAAGGGGCACATTCATGTTGCGTCCCGACGCGTTTTGCGCCACGACTATATATTCTTTTATAAATTGATTGGTCACGATTGCGCTCGCTGTGATGGGCAACCTTGTCTCAGCGCTATACTGTCAACAAGCTTGCCATTAGAATGTTATTGCTGTGAATAATATTCGCGGTGAAAAGCATGCCGAGCCTTTAAATAAGTAATATCTTCCACCGTAGGCTCAGGACGCAAAACCATCCGCTTATGACTCAAAAATTTCGGCCATGTTAATAATTTTTTTGCATCAGAGTCCGTTGAATTCGGATCCCCCGTTTTAACGAAATTGGCAAAATATTGCTGCATGGTTGTCGACATTTGATAATCGGCTTTGCTCCACTTATAGAGCGGATTCACGTCCAAATTCCCCAGTGCATATTCAATTTCAGCAGAATGTACAGCTCCTCTTGGCTGATTGCTTAATAAGGTTCTTTTTGCCCCTATAGTGGCTGGACGTACGTGGTCATAAAAATAATAATAGCTTGGTGACGGGTTCGTTTTACTATTCTGGTAAACCCAATTATATGTCGCAATGCCCATAAATCGGTCACTAGCTAGAGCCTGAGCTGATGCCATTACTTGTTCGCTATTGTTACCAGGATACAATTGTAAAACTATTTCAAAATCATCCGGATATAAACGCTTAATGCGATCCTTATAATGCTCAACTGTTGGCGCACCATCGACCATAATTTGCTGATAACTGCCTTCTTGAGAATTATCGCCTAGCAGAAGTGGCACCTTTGCTTGCTTACCATCTGCGAATAATCCCACCACAGAGGCAGGCAAAAAATAGCCATCTACGTTCGGCTTAAAATAGATAAATCCCGCTTTAGTCACCTGATCAAGCAGCGCTTGTGCTGGTATTTCTCTAAGTGCAGCTATGGGGTCTTCGGGCTTGATAGCGGTTTTTCCTTTTGCGCTATTTTTGAGTAGCGCCATAGCAATTTCATCGCCATGCTGTTCTGCTTTACCAAGTGGCAAAGGGGCAAGCGGCGGTCCTACTATGGAGCCACTTTCGCCAATCGCACCCGCTATATAGGGCTTAGCAGAAGGAGCCACCAGCAGCGCACTGACTGAAATCGAACCTGCAGATTCACCGGCGATAGTAATACGCGCCGGATCGCCGCCAAAAACATTAATATTGTCCGCCACCCATTTAAGGGCCGCTTGCTGATCCATTAGTCCATAGTTACCAGAACCTTGGTAACCCGATTCATTCGATAATCCCTTATGGGCAAAAAAACCGAATACACCCAGACGATAATTGGCCGTCACCACCACTATGCCTTTTTGCGCCATCGACGCTCCGTCATAACGTTTTTCATCACTGCTGCCGGCAATAAATCCGCCGCCATAAAAATAAAGTAACACTGGCAACTTACTTTTGTTATTGACCTGTGGGGTCCAAACATTAAGGTACAAACTGTCTTCACTGGTATTTTCAGAGCGAAACTGCATATCACTGTAGATAGGATTTTGCATGGGTCTGGATGCGAAATTTTTTGCTTCTCGCACGCCTTGCCATGCACTAACGGGCTGCGGTGGTTGCCAACGAAACTCACCGACAGGAGGGGCAGCAAAGGGGATCCCTTTAAACGCACTAATATGCTTTTGTTCATCGCTGGTACCAGATAATAGCCCAAATTGTGTGCGTACTTGCTCAGCGCTGATGGCAGACACACTGAAAATAATAAGGGAATAAAGCACAGCGGCTACTTTCATGAGATGTCCTTGTGAGAGATAGAAAAGCGGTTACCTGTTACATAAGTAACCGCTAAAGAGCGTTAAATTTGGGGTTCGCCCGGTAAATCGCCATTAGATTCAAGTTGATTTTCGTTTGCTTTACTTGCCTCAACTTCAATACCATCGACGCGTTGCAGCCCTCGAGGTAACTTATTACCACGACGTCCTCGCTCACCTTGATAATGCGTTAAATCATCAGCGGTTAACGTCATACCGCGTTTACCTGCGAGTATCTTGACGTTAGCGCCTTGAGGTACGACTGCAAGTACGCTGACAAACTCTTCGCGAGATTGTGATTTAGCCGAAGGTATACTCATTATTTTATTGCCCTTACCTTTACCTAAACTGGGTAAGTCGCGTAAGGGGAACATCAACATGCGCCCTTCGTTAGAAATCGCTAAGCACCAATCTGACGTCAAATCATGCACCCGCTGAGGCGAAATAATTTTTGCCGCCTTGGGTAATGATAAGTAGGCTTTACCTGCACGATTTTTACTGATCATGTCAGCAAATTTGCCCACAAAACCGTAACCTGCATCTGAAGCTATTAGATATTTTTGCTCATCTAGGGCCATGATCACATGTTCAACACTTTCGCCACTCACAATACTAAAACGCCCAGTAACGGGTTCTCCTTGGCTTCGTGCAGAGGGTAATAAATGAGCATCACAGGAAAACGCCCGCCCAGAGGTATCCATAAAGACAGCTTGCTGATTACTGCGCCCTTTGCTACTTGCAAGATACTTATCGCCCGCTTTGTAGCTTAATCCTTCAACATCAACGTCATGCCCTTTTGCACAGCGCGCCCAGCCTTTTTCAGATAACACCACGGTTACCGCTTCCGATGGGATCAATTCTTTCTCTGTCAACGCTTTGGCTTCTGAACGCTCAATAATAGGCGAGCGTCTATCGTCGCCATACATTTCAGCAGCGGCCAGAATTTCCTTCTTAATCAATGTTTTCAAGCGACGATCTGAACCAAGAAGAACTTGAAGTTCATCGCGCTCTTTAGCGAGTTCATCTTGCTCACCTTGAATTTTCATTTCTTCGAGTTTTGCTAAATGACGTAACTTCAATTCAAGAATAGCTTCGGCTTGAATATCAGACAACGTGAACGTGTCTATTAGCACTTGCTTGGGTTTATCCTCGTAACGAATGATACGGATCACTTCGTCAATATTGAGGAAGGCAATCATCAAGCCTTGTAAAATATGTAATCGTGCTAGGACTTTATCTAGGCGATATTGTAAGCGTCTAACAACTGTATCTTTTCTAAAAATCAGCCATTCTGTGAGGATCATCCGCAAGTCTTTGACTTTCGGGCGACCATCTAAGCCGATCATATTGATATTAACGCGGTAGCTTTTCTCTAAATCAGTCGTTGCAAATAGGTGTTGCATTAACACTTTGATATCAACCCGATTTGAGCGTGGCGTGATCAATAAGCGTGTTGGGTTTTCGTGATCAGATTCATCACGTAAATCACTTACCATAGGCAATTTTTTTGCCTGCATTTGGGCAGCTATCTGTTCTAGAACTTTGCCACCAGATGCCTGATGAGGCAGTGCGGTAATTATAATATCGCCATTCTCTTCGTGATATACCGCGCGCATTTTTATCGAGCCACGGCCTGTTTCGTACATTTTACGAATATCACTTTTAGGTGTGATAATTTCCGCGTCGGTGGGGTAGTCAGGCCCTTGTACGAATTCAAGTAACTCATTTAGATCTGCTTTACTGTTATCCAGTAAATGTGCACAAGCATTGGCTACTTCACGCACATTGTGCGGCGGTATATCAGTAGCCATACCCACAGCAATACCCGTAATACCGTTAAGCAAAATATGCGGTAAGCGAGCCGGCAGTATCTTTGGCTCATTCATGGTGCCATCGAAATTGGGTTGCCAATCTACCGTACCTTGACCTAACTCGGTAAGCAGCACTTCACTAAATTTAGACAAACGAGATTCGGTATATCGCATGGCGGCAAACGATTTAGGATCATCTGGCGCACCCCAGTTTCCCTGACCGTCAACGAGTGGGTAGCGATATGAAAAAGGCTGAGCCATTAGCACCATAGCCTCATAACACGCCGAATCGCCATGAGGGTGAAATTTACCTAATACGTCACCTACCGTACGAGCTGACTTTTTATATTTCGCATTGTTACTTAACCCAAGCTCAGACATAGCATACACAATACGCCGTTGTACCGGCTTTAAGCCGTCACCGATATGGGGCAAAGCCCTGTCCATGATGACGTACATGGAATAATTGAGATAAGACTCTTCGGTGAATCGACGCATCGGAAGTTGTTCGATGCCATCTTGGTTTATAATAATTTCTTGACTCATAGTGTGCTTTATCGGCCGCTGTTTTTATTGTTGTGCAGCAAAAAAAACGTTTTGCTGCCGCTTTCAAACGTAAAAATAGATTACTTCTGGTAGGTTACCCTATAAATAACATTCGCGAAATCATCAGATACCAACAGACTTCCGTCGGGCATCGTCAGTAAAGCGACCGGTCGGCCCCAAGATGTTTCATCGGCCTGCAACCAACCTTCAATAAAGGGTTTGTAATCGATAATTTCATTATCCTTGAGCACTGCACGCATCACCTTGTAACCTGATTTTTTGCTTCGATTCCAAGAACCATGCTCAGCCACAAATAAACTGTTTTTTACCGACGCTGGAAACATATTCCCATGGTAAAAATGGATGCCTAAGGGTGCCACATGCGCAGCTAAATTGAATGCTGGCGCAATATAGTCTGCGGCTTTTTTACCTTCGCTGAATTCAGGGTCTTGCACGGTACCGCCATGATAATAAGGATAACCGTAGTGGCCACCTTCTTCGTCTACGCGATTAATCTCACAAGGAGGAATGTCGTCACCCATCATGTCGCGACCATTATCACTGAACCACATTTGCTTGGTTTGTGGGTGCCAATCAAAGCCCACACTGTTGCGTACGCCTTTAGCAACCCATACTCGCTCTTTGGTTTTAAGATTGAATTTTAAAATCGATGCAAACTCAGGATTGTCGAAGTTCTTACCACCGTTAGTCTGACAAATATTACATGGCGCTCCAACAGGTACATACAACCAATCATCGGGCCCAAAATCGATATATTTCCAGCCGTGATGTTTCTTGTCAGGTAAACCGTCAATCACCACTTCAGGAGTAGGTAGGTCACGAAATGTATTTTCAATATTCGGATACTTAATGATGCGACTCACTTCAGCCACGTATAAATCACCGTCTTTGATGGCTAAGCCGGAAGGCATGGTCAAATCTTTAGCGATGGTTAGCACTTCTTCGGCCTTACCATCTTGGTCCTTATCGATAACAGCACTCAGTACACCACTATCGCGACTGCCAACAAACAAAATGCCATTTTCACTCAGCGCCATCTGACGGGCGTTTTTCACATCCGAGGCATAAATGTCGATTTTAAATCCGGCAGGTAAAGTCAGTTTTTCCAGCGGCAGCGTGTCAGTCATTCCCTGAAAACTAATAAAAGAGAGTAGAATCAAACGGCGAAGTATCATAGATTATTTCCAGTGATGATAAAAACATAGTAACTATAACAATTCCACTCCCCTTGAGCGACGCCTTGTTTAAAAAAACGCTTGGTTCATATAGAGTAAATTTTCGTTTAGTGGAGTTTGAATTCAGTAGATATCTATCCTAACGGCTTCGAAGTTTATCGCTAATAAGGTGATCGATATTAGTACTCGTTAACGGATTCATTTAGCTCAGCAGGAGATACCTTGAGGCCTAATTACCCATCTAAAAAAGCTATGCATATTTGGCGAGCATTGCTGGTGTGCTTAACATTAGGTATTGCATCCTCAGGGACAGCACAACAAGCAGAGAGTTTAATACAGCTTATTTCCAAAGAGCACGAAGTGAGTTTGTCGTCGTCTATTAGCGTAATGCAAGAGTCAGGCGTTGAACTCAGTGTTTCGCAAGCACGAGATATGTTATCTCAGTTCGTTTGGCACTCTGGTGGCAATCCCAATTATGGATTTTCAGAGCATGGCATCTGGCTGTATACCACCCTTAGTAATGTGACGACGACAGACAAATGGGTGATTAGCGTGGCATTTTCACAACTCGATAATGTCGACATGTATATATTGCAAGACGGTCAGGTCATCGCATCGAGCTTCCAAGGTAAATTAGGTCAGTCATCTCATTATCGTTTACCCGTCCTAAAAGTTGATTTACCTTATGCCCAGACTGTTGAGCTCTTCGTAAGATTACAAAGCCAACACAGCAGTTTAGTGGCGCCCATCACCATACAATCGTCTGAATCCCATGAAATTCAGAATTTTTATGATAATTTGTTATGGGGCTTGTTTTACGGCGGTTTGATCATACTCGCTATATACAATTTGGTGGTCTATTTAGCCCTACGAGAAAGCAGCTTATTAGCTTATGTAGGCTATATTTGCACTGTTATCATATGGCAGTTCGTATGGGGCGGTCATGCCAATATGATGCTACCCCAAAAAATTTCTGACTGGTTTAATATGCACACAGACATTATCTTTGTGTTGATTGGCATTGGCTCCGGTATATTCACCATAATATTTTTAGAGGCGAAACATACGGCGCCTAAAACCCTACCTTTCATTAAGGCCAGCATAGGCCTGTTGGCGTTAATGGGATTATGCTCGATGGTAAATCTGTTCCCGCCCGTATCACAAAATGCCGCTGTCTATGTGGTAAGCATGTTAGCCATAAGTTGCTATACCTACGCAGGATTTGAAAGCTACTCAAATCAATTTTATGCCGCTCGTTATTTCATTTTTGCTTGGACCATATTAGCGACTTGCGCCCTCATAGGCATGTTTAGTCTAGTGGATATTCTGCCCTCTAATTTCTTCACTACCTACTGCTTCCAATTTGGTGTGTTCTTTGAGTCAGCTCTGTTCTCTTTAGCACTCATGGACAAGAGCCGCCACCAGTTGGAATTAGAAGTACAACAAGCCACTAATGATTTGCGCAATAATATCGAATTGGTCGAAGAACAAAACGTACGCTTGGATATCGCTCGCAAGGAAGCCGTTGCCGCCAGTAATGTAAAATCACAATTTTTAGCCAATATGAGCCACGAAATTCGTACGCCACTAAATGCGATTCTGGGTTTTAGTAAAGAGCTACAGCAAAGCAACCTTGCCGCAGACAAACGTGACCAAATCAATATCATCAATGATGCTGCTGATAATTTGATGACGATAGTGAATGATGTACTAGACGTTTCTAAGATTGAAGCAGGCAAGTTACAGATCAATAGTCACCCTTTGGCAATTAATGAATTGCTTGAAGAAATGATTGGCGTAATGGCTAAGTCTGCCCATTTAAAAGGGCTAGAATTTGTCTATGACATCGAACCGTTGCCTATAAAATTGATTGGTGACAGTTTTCGAATTCGCCAGATACTCAATAACCTACTAGGTAACGCACTCAAATTTACCGACCATGGTCACATAGGTTTAGCCGCATCAGGCCGCATGTTAGAGCACGGTATTTTTGAACTCAATATTAAAATTGAAGATACAGGCATTGGCATCAGCCGAGAAGATAAACGTAAGTTGTTCACGGCATTTTCTCAGGTCGATGATGCACTTAATCGCTCATATCAGGGAACCGGGCTCGGTTTAGTTATTTGCAAAGAATTGGTTAAATTGATGCACGGTCAATTATCGTTACATAGTGCTCCCGGGCAGGGCAGCGTATTTAACGTCACCATTCGTATGAATATTTTAAATACTAAACTCAATATTTCTGCCGAAAGCGAATGGCACAATCAACAAATTTTATTATTTGACCCTTATCCTAATGCGCGTTTTACCGCCAGTAAACTGCTTCGAGCACTTGGGGCCAAGGTTACAAGCGCTGACTCCATAGCATTTTTACAAACCTGTACCCAAAAATTCGATTATCTTATGTTATGCGTTCACCCTCAGGATCAAATTTCCAATGAGCGGGCGTTTGAATGCGCTGAGCATATTAATGCGACTCATAAGGTTTTGCTGTGTTCCGGTCAAGAATCCTGTTCTCGCTTTTCACAACACGCCGCCCAGTTTTCTCCACAGATGCGCTTACCACTGACACCGGGTAAGTTAGAAGAAATTATGCACAAGCCAGTGCAAGACCCAGTCAATGAATTACAGCAGCGCTTACAACATCTCCCTCCAGTTAAAGTGTTAGCCGTTGACGACATGGAAATGAACTTGAGACTGCTCAGTACTTGGCTTAAGTCGTCTCCGCTAATTATAGAGGAAGCATATAGCGGTCAAGATGCCGTGACACTATGTGAAGAAAATGAATATGATTTAATTTTGATGGACGTTCAGATGCCCAATATGGACGGCTTACAAGCGACTAAGCTTATCCGTTCTACCCAACTCAATTTCGGAACACCTATCATCGCAGTAACCGCCCACGCATTTAAGGAAGAACAGCAAAGGCTATTGAACAGTGGTATGGACGACTACCTTCCTAAACCACTAGATCTATCTGATTTAGTCGATTTGATCAATCGCTGGTGCCATCAGGGCGAAGAAGATAACGTACCAGAAGAAATATTCAACTGGCAACTAGCATTAAAACGTGCCAATCAAAACGCCGATGCCGCCCGGGACTTATTTAATCAATTTATGCTTCAACTTCCAGAATTTGCCGATAAATTCAGCCGCCTAAAAAGTCAAACTAAGTACGATGAACTGCAGCAGGTTGTGCACAGCTTACATGGAATTTGTTGTTATACGGGAGCGTCAGCTTTGCACTCGACTTGTGCTGAATTAGAATGTCAGTTGAAACGCAAACAGTATATAAAAGTCCCGGCGTCGTTAGCTAAAATCAGCTTTGATATAGAAGGTCTGCTCACTCAAAAAGAGGCTATTAAGTTAACGATGCGCGACTAGCAGCAGACTCTTTGGTATGTGTAAGATGCGCATTCTAAAATGATAATTTACGCTAAAAAATGGCACTACTTTACTTTGTTTTGCACATACTCTTGGCACTCTCGCAATAATTGCACAAAATCTTGTTCGCTGCGATCAAGCTCAGATACGCTGATAAACAGATCGTAACCGAGTCGCTGACGTAATTTAGTCATACGGTTGGCTAGCATAGCTTGGATACCCGTCAAAATAGTGCCATCAGGTAATTTGTGTTTGTCATCTTCAACTAAATCATTACTGAAGCTTTCCCCTGAAGCATTTTCGGCTTTGTCTCCGAGCAGTAAGAGCGGGCGCTGTTCCATAAGAAGATGAATCATCAACCTGATAGGTGTTGTGGTCAAAAAAGGCCGATAATCTTTGAGTTTAATCCCTACCAAGCTTAAGTCTTCTAACTGTAAATCGCGATGGGCTCGAGGAACATCAATGCGCTGAATATTGTCCCAGTTTACATACCATTGCCCTTTGCGATGCTGATAACAAATTGAATCATGTGACAGCTCAATACTAAAAATGGGTTCACGAAACTTAAACCATGCGATTAACAGGGCGACAATCCCAGCGCTGGTCGCAAATATTCCTGCCAAGAAAAAAGATTTAGGCAGCCAACCAAATATAGCTGCACCTAAAAGCAATCCCCCAACACCAAACATACTAGTGGTAAGTACATTACGTTTTGCCGCAGCACGAATTTGTATTACGTCTTGCATACTTTTCCTTTCACTAAGCCCAAAACCCAAAATATACCAACCCCATCAAAATGCCCCAAATAATGATATAGCGCATACGTATGCAACGAGGACAATCAGATTTAAATAAGCGTAATAAACTAACGTTATCGCTTTGGGCTGATTGCTTTTTTGCTGCCATAAACGTCTCCTTTTGGTTGCTGGGCATGGGATTTATTATCTCGTATTGTACCTGATTATCCGCCCAGTCAAATGCGCGTTTATGCAATTCATATTCAGTTCATGTCTATAAGCGAGAATATTGCGTTAGATTTGTTATACAAATTCCATTATTTATCACTAGAATAAAGCGCATGTAATTATTCAAGCTTGGCATTTTTGTTCTGTCAGTATTGAATGAAGTAGAGCAAACACGGATGAGACTGTTCTTTAATTTTAAGCTGGCCGCTTAGCTTAGTCGGGGCGATATCTCGCAGGCAGTCAACATTCAAGGTTGTTTTATGCAAGTAGTAAATAGACAAATTATCAATAAAATCACTCAACGTATTATGTTCGTCGTGATGTCAGGCTTTAGTGCCTTAAATATCAATAATGCATTCGCTGAAATAACATGGGTTGAATCCGCACAAAGTAAATCAGTTACCACTTTAAATCCCGAAAAAGTTATTGCATCTAAGGGGGCTTATCAAAGTATTGACAGTGATAGCCTTGCGCAACATTTCGGTGATAAAAGCAGCACAATCACCTTAGCCGTTCCATTGCCTGATGGCACTTTCGCTGATTTCACTCTAACGCCATCAACGGTTATGTCCCAAAAGTTAGCCGACCGTTATCCACAATTTATGTCTTATAATGCAGTTCAAGTTAATGCGGCACAAAATATTGGACGTTTTAGCCTGACACATAAAGGACTCACAGGTATTTTCCGTCAGCAAAATCAATGGGTATTATTGTCTCCTTTGTATGAAAACAATGCGAGCCAATACATTAGTTACTATTATTCAGATTCTGAAGGGGAAAGCTTACTTCCACTTGGTGTTAATGATGCTTTACTCTCTCCAGCCGTCTCATCTGATGACACGAACCTCCAGTTAACTACAGCACAAAAAACCACTGGTGATACTCTTACGACATACCGCTTAGCGTTAAGCGCAACGGCAGAATATACCGCTGAGGTGGGCGGCACAAAAGCGGATGCCGTCGCTGAAATGATTACACTGGTTAATCGGGTCAATCAAATTTTGTTGGTCGATACCGCCATTCAATTCGAGCTAGTAGATAACGATGACATCATTTTTACCGACCCCGACACAGACCCTTATTCCGATAGTGATGCCAACGCTGATATTGAAACGAATCAACAGGTGATAGACGATGCTGTTGGCAGTGATAACTATGATATTGGTCACTTACTTGCCACTAACCCAGGCGGTTTAGCCTACGTGGGTGTGGTGTGCCTAAGCGCTTACAAAGCACAAGGTTATACAGGAAATACCAATCCTCAAGGCGAACGTTTTTATATAGATTTAGTTATTCATGAATTGGGTCATCAACTTGATGCCGAACACTCTTTTAACGCTCAGGATTTAGACTCTTGTGACGAGGAGCAGCGCAGCAGTTTCAGCGCATTCGAACCCGGCAGCGGTTCAACCATCATGTCGTATGCAGGTATCTGCTCCACTCAAAATATACAAAATAACAGTTCTCCTTATTTTCATGCAGGCTCAGTGGAACAAATTCGTGACTATGTAGAAACGGGGCGCGGCCGTTTATGCGGCACCACCACCAGTCTAACGAATTCAGCACCAAGTCTCACATTAACAAATGATAACTACACGATCCCTGCCAACACTCCTTTTTTACTAGACGTAGAAGCCGATGACAGTGACCTATTGACCTACACTTGGGAGCAAATCGATGTCGGAGGGGTTGATGGCGGTACCGCCAATGCCAGTGAAATGGCCAGCGACAATGGTGCTAATCCATTATTTCGTTCATATGCTGCTGTAAGTGACAGTTATCGATATTTCCCTGCATTGGCCGATGTTTTGAATGACACAGTGAGTTTTGGTGAAGCGTATGCCACTACCAATCGTGAATTAAATTTCCGCGTGACCGTTAAGGATAATAAAGGCGGGGTAAATACCGCTGATGTATCGCTTGATGTTGTAGACACCGGCACTGAATTTACAGTGAATCAACCTAATGCTAGCAGTGTTTGGCAGGGCAATATCGCCCAAACTATCAGCTGGAACACAGCATTGACTGAAAACGCGCCCATCAGTTGTCAATTCGTCGATATTACTGCCGATTTAGACGGCGATAGTGTTTTTGACAGTACACTTGCCAGTAATGCCGCCAATGACGGTGAACACGTCATCTTTTCACCGAATACGAATACCACCAATGCACGAGTCAAAATCAGCTGTGTAGACAATGTATTTTACGCCGTCAACCCAGCCAACTTCACAATTAACCAAGGCGACACTTCGGTTGCGCCAATCATTGATGGTCAATCAATATTGACCGTTGATGAAGATACCAGTATCACCATTACCTTGGATAATTTACAGGTTACCGACCCCGACTCTTCGTATCCCGACAACTTCACATTGAGCTTAGAAGCTGGGGCAGATTACAGCTTAGAAAATAACATCACAGTCGTACCCGATAGCAATTTTAACGGCGAATTGTCAATCTCGGTTACCGTTAACGATGGCATCGAAGATTCAAATTCATTTGCACTTGTGCTTAGTGTAAATCCAATTAATGATGCGCCAGAGGCAAATGACGATAGCGAAACCGTTGAACAAGACAGTGCTACCACGCTGATAAATGTGCTAGGTAACGACATAGATATTGACGGCGATACATTGAGCATCAGTGATATTAGTTACATCGGCAACGGTACTGCAAGCATAAGTGGCGATCAAATTAGCTATCAACCTAGTGCTGCTTTCTCAGGGACCGAAAGTCTAACGTATATTGCCAGTGATGGCAGTTCAACCAGTAGTGCCACTTTAAGCATAACGGTTTCAGCTACATCAACAACACCTGTTACCTCTAGTAACTCTGGGGGGGGGTCGCTAGGTTTTTTCTGGATTTGGTTCCTTGGTGCAATAGCATATATACGCCAATCTCAAATTAGGCTTAACTGATGCCAAAGCCAATTTACCTTCGCGTTTTAATGAGCTCTATTATATTGCTTGGACTCAGTAGCCTAAATGCTTGTGCCTGTTTTAGTGACTCAAGCGAAAAAACCGCGTCTGAATCCCGTTATGCAATTGCGCTTAATCCATCTAAAAATGCAAATACGAGCGAGCAGGTAACGCCGGCACAAGAAACATCACAGGCGAAAGATAGCATGACCTCAAATGAACACCCGCTAAGCTGGGTTATTGACGCGGATCCACAATCTGATGCCCAGCAAGCCATCGTTAACAGTGATTTTCGCTTATTAGCTTTTTCAGGCCGCGCTGTATCGATACCCGGAGTTGATTTATCTAAGCAGCCACTTGACGTTTTAAAGCGCCATTGTGGCTATCGCACGCTAAAAGGCACTGGAGATATGCTGCGCGTTGGTGAACAAACATCGCTGCGTTCCAAAGCGCACGATTATGCAGTTATTTATAATCAACACATATTAACGGAATGTAAGTTGCGGTAGCTAAAGAAAATATATCTCGTATTATTTTTTTGAGTATCTTAAAAACTACTCAAAAACGCCTTATTTTTAACCCATAAAATAAAAATGGGCGTAATCTTTTCTTCAGCGCAATACACATTGCATTAGCTGATGAGTGTTTAGGTAATTAACACACCGTAGCCTGACTTTTTAATTCTCTCTCGTCATCAATCACTTTGATATATCGCGCCAATTTATTAATTGCCACACCCATGCAGTCATGGAGAGGCTTAATAGCAAGTTACCTCAGGGTGAGGTGATATCAAAAAGGATAAACGATATGAACAATATAAAAATGGCTTTTCTAACAGGTATGTTGGCACTGAGTATTTCAACGGCGACGAATGCTCAAGAATCAAGTTACTCATATGGAACAGTGTGGGAAGCCCATGGTATTCGAATATTACCCGGCCAATTTGAAAATTACATGGATCATCTATCCGGCAGTTGGAAACAAGTTTATGACTTTGCCAAAAAAGAAGGCCACGTTATTGACTACCACGTACTTGCCACGAATAACGCAAGGAAAGGTGAGGCAGATATAATGTTAGTCATCGAATACAAAGACTATATGAAAACAGCTGAGTACCAAGATTTTCAAAAGAAAATCGATGAGCTGCTTTCTACCAACGAGCGCAAGGCTGATAAAGAATTTGGTGAAAGAGCAACCATGCGTGAAACCTTGAGTTCGATGCAATTTCAAGAGCTTGATTTAAAATAGTAAGACGTAAACCCCATGTCTTAGAACACACAACATGAAATAATTCTGCGCAAATGGCGTTCGTATTATCACTGATAAATTATAACGTGATTCGCCATGCAACCCATTTCCTCGAAACTTATTTTGCTAGTAATAAGCCTACTAACCTTCTCAAACTTTGCCTCAAGTTATGAAATTGAAACCTTAGAGGGCGGTCTTTACCGATTTATTGATGATCGACATCGCTCTGTTTTTATGATCACCAAACAAGGTGCACTTATTACAGATCCACTGAATACGGCTGCTGCCACTTGGTTAAAAGCACAAATAAAATCTCGCTTTAACGTGCCCATTAAATACGTTGTATATAGTCACAATCATTCTGATCATATATATGGTGCTGAAGTGTTTAACGATCCCAAAACTATATTTGTTGCGCACAAACTTGCAGCTCAAGATATTCATAACACCAGCGCCAATACCGTTGCCCCAGACTTGACGTTTGATGATGAAATGCGCTTGAATATTGGCACGCAAAGCGTTCGTCTCAACTATCATGGACCCAATGATGGTAGAGGCTCTATAAGTATGCTGTTCGAACAGCAAAAATTACTCTTCGTTGTGGATTGGATAATCGTGGGTCGGATGCCTTGGCAAAAACTATGGAGCTACGATATTCAGGGAATGATAAACTCCACGCAAACGGTATTAACGTATGACTTTACTACCTTTGTCGGCGGCCATGCTGATGTTGGCAACAAACAAGACGTGGCACATTATTTGCGATATTTGAATCAGCTATATAGTCAGGTCACAGCTGGCGCACTAGCAGGTAAATCATTAGCAGACATTCAAAAATCCGTCGATTTAAGGGAATTTAGTGATCTAGCAAACTATGAACAGTGGTTGCCGCTAAACATTGAAGGTGTTTATGAGCGTTTAATGGAAGAATCAGGTATGGGTTGGCGTCCAGATATTTCTCGACCGTAAGCAACTTACCCGAGCTAATCAGCAAAAGATGTAAGGCCCTGAATAGGTTTCATGAAAACAGCGAGAGTTTGGGTAACCACCTACTTCAACGACCTCTACAAATAAGCGACAAATATGCAAGATGAAGTGAAAATTACCGACGTAACAGAAGGTAGCGGAAAAGCTGTAGAGCGTGGTGCACTCATCACCGTGCACTATCGCGGTTATCTTGAAGATGGTAGCGAGTTTGACTCGTCATATAAAAATGATGCGCCATTTCAAATTGTGTTGAGCAACAAGCGGGTTATCCAAGGTTGGATACTAGGTCTTAAAGGTATGAAAGAAGGTGGTAAACGTAAATTGTGGGTGCCAGCATCTCTTGCTTATGGTGAGCGTCAAATTGGCAATATGATCCCGCCTAACGCCAATTTAACCTTTGAAATCGAATTACTAGAAGTGCTAACACGGGATTAATTTAGTTTATTAAAACAATATTCAGCACTCAGTTACGTAAAAACTGATGCTGAATAGTTGCGCTGACAGCTTTCAGATAAATACACACTTGCTATAAAAATACCGGATACATAGACGTAACCAATAATCCGGCCATAGTGTAATTGAATATCCTTAAACGTTTATTGTTGGTCAACAAGCTTTGAATTTTTTGCCCTAAAACCGTCCAGCCGCTAATACATGGAAGATTCACCGACCCAAATACTCCCGCCACCATTAGCACCGCCATAGCACTTTTCGATGGCGCATAAACACTGATTGCAGTTAACGCCATTGTCCATGCTTTAGGATTAACCCACTGAAACATGACTGCTTGTAAAAAGGTCATAGGTTTCGCATCCGCGGATTTATCTTTAGATGCATTAGACGAAGTAGCTATTTTGTAAGCTAAATATAATAAATAGCTGACACTGACTATTTTCAAAATATGATAGGTAATTGGAAACATGTCGAATAATTGCATAATCCCCAGCCCAACTAAAACCACCATTAAGGTAAAGCCAGATGCTACTCCCAGCATATGCGGCAAGGTACGCTTTACGCCATAATTTGCACCCGACGCCATTAACATAAGGTTATTCGGCCCAGGGGTAATTGATGACACAAAGGCAAAAAGTATTAACGCACTGAGTATTTCGAAGGTCATTGAGGTTATTTCACTGCTGAACGATGTGTGCAATTATAAAGAGCATAATACGAAATTACTGCGTTATTAACGGCGTAAGAATAAGCTTGAGCACAACTAATGATCAAAAAAGATAATTATAACAAACGAATATTGCAAGAGCTTAGTCAACATGGGCGTATCGCCAATACTGAACTGGCTGAAAAAATTGGTTTATCCCCATCAGCTTGTTTACGAAGAGTTCAGGAGTTAGAAAACAGCGGTGTTATAAAAGGTTATCGTGCCATTCTAGACAGTGAATTATTAGGCAACGGTTTTATCGCATACGTAACGGTCGGTTTAGGAGAGCACACTAAAGGCTCGCAAGATGCGTTCGAACAAGCGATCGCTAACGCAGATGAAGTTAAGGAGTGTCATAACGTCACCGGATCCTTCGAATATATTTTACGAGTCGAAACTTCCAATTTGAAAACTTACAAGACCTTTCACACAGACATACTCGGTACCCTGCCCCAAGTGAGTACCATCACTACGCACGTCGTAATGGACTCACCCAAAGACCAACGGGCATAGCCGTCATCTTAAAAAATGTATTAACTTGAATTTCGATAAAATTGAATCTTTCTCCCCAGTAAACTAGCTTTATAGGGTACCTATCTGCTTGGTTCCAGAAGGGACGCCCAAGGCGCTCGCGCAGTTTCGAAGTACCCGCCCCGAAAACACAGAAACATTATTGTCCAATAATCCCAGTGCCTGATGAATTACATATCAGCAGCAGGACTGAGCTAACCTCCAGAAGGATTTGAAAATGAGTAAATGTGAGCACGACACGCCCAAATATTGTGATCTACCGCTGGTAATGCCACGAAAGCTAGCGCCAGATCTTGATCAAAACCGCGAATCTTTAGTGCGTTATATCGAGAAAAAATGGGTTAACCATACGGTTTTACATTATTATTTCATGCAAAATAGAAACGACTTAGCCGCGCCTGCAGTGCAATTACAAGCGGTCAGAGACGCCTTTGATGAATGGAAAGGCTTAGGTCTCGGTTTAGAATTTATAGAAGTTGCACAAGCAGTTGATGCAGAATTTAGAATCGGTTTTGCGCCCGGAAGTTCTTGGTCATATGTCGGTCGTGACTGCATAGATTTAGTACCAAATCACGAGCAACAAACCATGAACTTTGGTTGGGATTTAACCACTGCATATGGCCACGATACCGCTTTACATGAAATTGGCCACGCCATGGGATTCCCCCATGAACATCAAAACCACAAGGCAGGTATCGTCTGGAACGAAGAAGCTGTGTATGCAGCTTTTGCCGGGTCACCAAATTTTTGGGAAAGGGACAAAACCTACCATAATATTATTCGTAAGCTATCCTCTCAAGATGCAACTGGTTCGTCTTGGGACAGAGACTCAATCATGCATTACCAGTTTCAAGCTGGTTTGATATTACAACCCCCTGGCTATGAAAATCGTCCGTTGATACCGGCACCCGGTTTATCCGAAATGGATAAACAAGAAGCACGCAAGTTTTACCCTGGCAATATTCAAATTCAATGGCCTCAGTTAGTACCATTCTTATCCCATAAGCTGGATATGAAACCGGGGGAGCAATTAGATTTTATCATAGAACCGAAAATCAGCCGAACGTATAACATTCAGACCTTTGGCACTATGGATACCGTCATTGTGCTTTTTGAAGATGATGATAGTGAGCCGATATTTTTAGCCGGTGACGACGATAGCGGCTCAAACTACAATTCGAAAATCACGTTACGTCTAATAAATGGTCGACATTATTATTTACGTTTAAGGTTATATAGCGAAGGTACATCAGGCGAAGGAGGAATAATGCTATGGTAAAAACTGAGGCCGGACGCTATTTAATCTGACCTCATTTTGATTTAGCCCATGTCTTTGAGTTATGAGCTAGGTCACCAAGGCTGATATACCATAGTCACTACCAAAGGAATTACGCTGATAATTCAGATACAAAAAACTAAGGCTTACTGGGTAACAATGCGCCGACGTAAATTGAGTTGGGGACTCATACTTAAGTCTCCCTTAAGTGGAAAGCTCTTGCCCCTAGAGGGTATGCTTTATAGGATGATAAAAGTTATTACGTATCAATTTCATTTGGACACCTTATGCTTTACCAAGTTGCCTCTGTTTTACTCAGCCCAATATTTTTCATGCAAGGTAAATATGTCAGACGCGTGACCCCAAAACTACCCGAGCCAGATGGTCCGCGACATGGGGTGGTGGGTCTTGGCATACCCATATCTTTACTTGTTATTGGAGACTCAGCGGCAGCAGGTGTTGGGGTTGAATATCAACAACACGCATTAGCGGGCAACATACTCAACATACTTGGCTCACGCTATGAAATATCATGGAAGCTCATGGCCAAGACTGGTGATACGTCTACTCAATTATTGGATAAAATCCGCCACTCAAAGCCAGGCGAAACCTTTGACACCGTCATCATATCAGTTGGTGTAAACGATGTTACAGGGCTGACTTCAGCCAAAAGCTGGACAAACAACCTGGATTTAATCGCCCAAGCCTTACACGAAAAATTCGCTGCGAAACGGATATTATTCTCAAGCTTACCTCCCATGCATTTATTCCCCGCGCTACCCCATCCCCTTCGATGGTGGTTGGGCACCAGAGCTAAGCAGTTAAATGAATTGGCGAAGCAATTTTGTAAGCAAACCCCGAACTGCACATTCATCAGTGTACCCTACCCGCTGGATCAAAGATTTGTAGCCGCTGACGGATTCCACCCAGGTGCCCCCGCTTATCAATTGTGGGGTGAATATCTTGCTGAAATAATGCACGAACAATTAACTACAAACATATGAAAATTCATATTTGTAATATTGAATTGGCACTATTAATTTTCTATCTTTAATAGCACCAAGTCTGCAGGATTTTGGCGGATACGTTTTTTTACACCTTGATAGGCATTAAACAACATATTATGTGCAGCATAAGAGAAGGTGTCAGTGCGGACATAATATTGGCTTATCCAATCCACCAGCATAGATAAATTGGCGTTTTGGGCTTCTTCTGATGAATATTTATGTGGTTCCCATGGCCGATTGCGCGCATTTTCAATACACGCTCCTACAGGCAAATCAGTAAAAATTACCAGACTAGCTTGGCCTAATACATTTTCCAGCAAATCCCCGTAGCACCCTTCAATTACCCAATTGTACTGGGTATCTATAAAGGCATTAACACTGCACATTGAGTCAATGATAGCGGCGCGTTCTGGAATTTCTGTGGGTAGCCAAGCCACAGTATCTAAATCTAGGTGGCCAATGTTCAACTCTTTGCCAATACGCTGAGCTAACGTTGATTTACCCGAGCCCGAATTGCCAAAAATTACGATACGTATTGGCGCGTCAGTCTGCTTTTTCATTATTTTCCCTAAGCGCATTGCATTAGAACCGACCATTAATAGGTAATTTAGCATTGCTTAATGATAAATTAATGAATCATTTCAATAGATTTAGCCTTGTAGCCAAGAAGTTTGATAAAATCGCCGGCGGTTTTATCAACACAGGCGCAGGGCAAATGAAATTCGAAGGTAGTCATATTCTTTCCGTTAATCAGTTCGATCGTGAGTCGATAGAACGTGTGTTCGATGTAGCTAATCAAATGGCGCCCTACGCTAAGCGTCAAAAGCGCACTACAGTGTTAGACGGCGCAATTTTAGGTAACTTATTTTTTGAACCCAGCACCCGTACTCGCGTTAGCTTTGGCACCGCATTTAACTTACTCGGTGGTGATGTACGTGAAACGACAGGTATGAGCAATTCAGCTCTTGCTAAAGGTGAATCTCTGTATGATACCGCGCGAGTATTAAGTGGGTATTCTGACATAATCGCTATGCGTCATCCTGATTCAGGCTCGGTTGCTGAATTCGCCCAAGGTAGCCGCGTACCTGTTATTAACGGAGGAGACGGCGCCAATGAGCATCCCACTCAAGCATTACTCGATTTGTATACCATTCAAAAAGAATTGCTTTACCACGGTGGCAATATAGATGGTTTGCACATCGCAATGATTGGTGATCTCAAATACGGACGAACCGTGCACTCCTTATCTAAATTACTATGCCTGTTTAAAAATGTACGCTTCACCCTAATATCTCCTAAAGAACTAGCTATGCCGGATTCAATACTCAATGCCATTGAAAACGCTGGGCACAAGTACACTATGAGTGAAACGTTAGAAGGTAACTTCGACGCAGATATTTGTTATCAAACTCGCGTTCAAGAAGAACGCTTTGACTCGCAAGAAGAAGCCAACTTATACCGCGGAAAATTTCGCTTAAATCAGCAAATTTATACCAAACATTTTCAGTCTAAAACAGTGATCATGCATCCACTGCCCAGAGATTCACGTATGGAGGCAAACGAGTTAGACAATGATTTAAATATGAACCCTAACTTGGCTATTTTCCGCCAAACTGACAATGGCGTATTGGTGCGCATGGCCCTGTTTGCCCTGACACTTGGGGTGCAAAACATTGTTAGTAAATTCGATAAAGAAGTTCATTGGTATAGTGGCCACTAATACTGCCAGCATGCAACTTTTACCCTTTAAAAGATGAATAAGAGAATATAAACAAGATGCAAAAATCAGAACAGTTATTCGCCCGCGCCCAAAAACACATCCCTGGTGGTGTTAATTCTCCCGTACGTGCATTTAAAGCGGTAGGTGGCACCCCTCCTTTTATTGAGAAGGCTGATGGACCTTACTTATATGATGTCGATGGCAAACAGTATATTGACTATGTTCTTTCTTGGGGTCCAATGGTACTTGGCCACAATAATTCTGTGATCCGCCAAGCGGTAATCGATGCAGCACAAAATGGGTTAAGTTTTGGAGCCCCCACAGAAGCAGAAGTCATTATCGCTGATTTAGTCAGTGAATTAGTGCCATCAATGGAAATGCTACGCATGGTTAACTCCGGCACTGAAGCCACTATGAGTGCCATTCGCTTAGCAAGAGGTTATACCAACCGCGACAAAATTCTTAAGTTTGAAGGTTGCTATCATGGTCATGCGGATGCACTACTGGTCAAAGCGGGTTCAGGAGCACTAACTTTTGGGGTACCTAGCTCACCAGGTATTCCGGCTGACTTCGCTAAACATACACTGACCATGGAATATAATAATATCGATTCCGTTGTTCAAGCGTTTGAACAATACCCTGACGATATAGCGTGCATTATAGTAGAACCTGTTGCCGGCAATATGAACTGTATCCCTCCTGTCGATGGCTTCTTGCAAGGTTTACGTGATGTATGTGACAAATATGGCGCCGTACTTATTTTTGATGAAGTGATGACAGGTTTTCGCGTAGCCCTTGGAGGCGCACAAGAAAAATATAATATCGTCCCAGATTTAACCTGCCTAGGTAAAGTCATTGGTGGAGGTATGCCTGTTGGCGCATTCGGTGGCAAGCGTGAAATAATGCAACAAATAGCGCCTTCTGGCCCAGTTTATCAAGCAGGTACCCTCTCAGGTAATCCAGTGGCTATGGCCGCTGGACTAGCATCATTAAATCAAGTGAAAAAGCCGGGCCTATATGATGAGTTAAGCGAAGCCACTAAAACCTTGGCTGAAGGCATAAAAGCTATCGCCACTCGTCACGGCATTCCTATGTCTATCAACTATGCTGGCAGCATGTTTGGCTTATTCTTTACTGACGTTGAGCGCGTGACGAATTACCAACAAGCTATCAATTGTAATACCGAGCAGTTTAATCATTTCTATCATGGCATGTTAGAAAACGGGGTTTACTTGGCACCTGCTTCTTATGAAGCTGGTTTTGTTTCGACCCAACACAGCCCGGAGATTATTCAACAAACTTTGGATATTGCAGATAAGGTTCTAGCAGACGTAGCCAAGAAGTTCGGTTAATGTAGTTAGACGTAATCACTCGTTAGCGAAACAATGTAAGTTTTATGTTTGAACCTATCATGCACCCCTTACCCCTTGTTTTGTTAGCGATTTGTGCGCTGTGTATCGCCATTATTCTAATATTAATTGGCAAGCTGCGCACACAACCCACAGTTATGCCCAAGCCGCGCATAAAGCCTGACGTTCAAAGTAATTTATCCCCTGAACGTTTCGAGCAAAAGGCCGATGAAGCATTGCGCTTACGCCATACTTTTCAAAAATTTGTGCCTAAACAGTTTGTTGACCATTTTGCTAAACATGGCTCCAGTGTGCTTGAACTCGGTCATGCAGTAGAAGACGATGTAGCGATATTATTTTGCGATATTCGCGGCTTTACGGGCTTGTCGGAACAAATGAGTCCGCAAGAACTAATGCGCTTTTTAAATTCCTACTTCTTGCGTATGAACGACCCCATTCATCTCAATAGTGGCTTTATCGATAAATTTATTGGCGATGCTATTATGGCTTTGTTTGATCATCCCGGCGGCGATAACGAAGATAAGGCCAGTGACGCACTGTGCGCTGCGCTAGATTTACGCTATGCGCTTAATATCTATAATCAGCACCGACAAAATAGTGATTATCCTCCGATAGATATTGGTGTGGGTATTCATTTTGGCCCTGTCGTTTTAGGCACGGTGGGCTCAGATGACCGTATGGATACCACTGTTATCGGAGATAGTGTAAACATTGCCTATCGTCTTGAGGCCTTAGCCCCTATTTACCACTGCGATATTGTTGTTAGTGCACAGACATTACAACAAGCCGCGCAACCTAAGCGATTCACATCTCGGCTACTTGATTGGATAAAGGTAAAAGGAAGAAGCAAAGCAATAGAAATACACGAAGTGATCGCTCACTTACCAGAGGATTTACAACAGCAAAAGCTAGTTAATTCAAGGTTTATAAAGCAAGGACTCAGCCATCGATTCAAGCAAAATTGGCCCCAAGCAATTGACTGCTTTGAACAAGCGGTCGCACTCAATCCTGATGATTACTTACCTCGTTTGCACATTAAACAATGCAAACATTTAGCAACACTTACCTTACCTCATGATTGGGACGGCACAGTGCAATTGTAAGTATCTATGGCCGTTCTTCAGTTGATACAAGCAGCGCTTGTATAGTTAAACGCAGATCATCGGAATACTGATAGATGTTTCGATAAAATACAGCAGTAAGTCGCGCTTATGGCCATCAAGTTACGTTTACGTAATATTTCAAGTTTATCGCCAACGAGCAACGTATATTAGTTTGCCCGCTGTTTAATAAAGGTTAACGAAGGAGCAAAAAAAGCGGCGCCAGTTTCTGCACTGGTGTAGTCTAATAACCTGTCATACTCGCCATTTTCATCATTGATGATCATATTTCGTAGCATATATTCAAATGGCTTTGGGCTTTTGGCGCAACTTACAAAAAATAGCCCCTGCACATGCATATCACCATAGGGCATACTTTGGCGTAAAATACCCATGGCTTTGCCTTGATTATCAACTATCTTCGCACAATCAAAGTGGCTACGTGGTGATTTCAATGCGTCATTCAGCTGACTGTTGTCTGATTTTTTGCGGCCCATAATGTATTCTTGCTGGGAAGTGGAGAGCTGCTCCCATTTCACAATATTGTGTCGATAACGCTGAACGTGAATATAGCTTCCTCCCGCAAAATCAGGATCTAGCTCCCCCACTAATGCAGTGTCTAGCTTTTGCATGCCTTTAGGATTGTCGGCACCATAAACAAAGCCAGTTAAATCACGACCATCTAAGTATCTAAAGCCACGAATATCTTCCATTAAATCAACATGAGAACCCAATATGCGCATAATCTCCATAGCCAGTCCATGGCAAATATCAGCCCGGTCCGCACGCACCTGAATAAATAAATCACAAGGTGAAACCGGCGCACTACGATCGTCATAGTGCATATCAGGAAAGGGTGCCAACTCAACAGGTATCAACCCTGGGTACACTTCGTGCCAATAGCTACTGCCAATCGCCACCACGCCAGAAACCATAGCCTCATAGTGTTCTTCATCGTAATGTGCAAACAAATCAATTATTTGCGCAATTTTGATGCGCATCAAGCAGTCATCGTCGTCATTAACATTCAGCAGTAGGTATAGGGCGTGCAAACTTGGCTCAGCACAAATCCCTTTTTGTGGTTGTAGCATAAAACTCTTAGTGTGGTTGCGGTTTTAGTCATACGCTGCACATATCATAGTCATTAAAGAACTTCAGTATGATTGCACCCTCTTTGGGGTTTAGCGCTTACACGTAATATACGCGATTTTGAGCATTACGTATAATTCACTGAATACTGGCACAACTTGCTGAAACTGCGAATAAAAGATGCTGTCCACATTTTGCGGTCGTCATATATCAACTGGTCGATAGTTTGCACAATATTGAATTAAAAATAACGTCATAAAAAAGCCCCGCATATGCGGGGCCAAAGTCGTTTTGAACATTACCCCACCAAAGTACTTGGGGGGTAGGTGGATTATATTATTATTATCCCACCGTATCGTTAGTAATTACTAACGACCGTTACCGTTAGTAAAGTCTGGGTAAGCTTCTAAACCACACTCACTAATATCCACACCTTCAAACTCTTCTTCTTCACTAACTCGGATACCCATTACCGCTTTCAATATTGCCCATACGATTAGACTCGCGGCGAATACCCAAACGAAAATAGTCATTGCTCCGACAAACTGTCCTAAATAAGTCGCACCGTCGTTAGTAGCTGGTACTACCATTACGCCGAAGAAACCCACTACGCCGTGAACTGAAATCGCGCCAACTGGATCATCAATTTTCAACTTATCAAGACTAAGGATAGAAAATACAACGATCACACCACCGATAGCGCCAATAAGCGTGGCACCTAATGCTGACGGAGTAGATGGCTCTGCAGTAATAGCTACTAGGCCGGCAAGAGCACCGTTAAGCACCATAGTTAAATCTGCTTTTTTGAACAGAATTTTTGCAACGATAAGTGCCGCTATTGCACCACCTGATGCGGCAGCATTCGTGTTTAAAAACACCATTGCTACTGAGTTAGCGTTAGCGATATCACCCAGTTTCAATACTGAACCGCCATTAAAGCCAAACCAACCCATCCATAAGATGAATGTACCTAACGTTGCCATAGGCAAGTTTGCACCTGGGATAGCATTTACTTTACCGTCTGCGGTATATTTACCTTTACGTGCGCCAAGTAATAATACACCGGCTAATGCTGCTGCAGCGCCAGCCATATGTACAATGCCTGAACCAGCAAAGTCAGAGAATCCAAAATCATCACCAAGACTATATAAACCAAACACAGAGTTACCACCCCAAGTCCAGCCGCCTTCCATTGGGTAGATGAACGCAGTCATCACAACAGCGAATGCCAAGAAAGCAAAGAGTTTCATACGCTCGGCTACCGCACCAGATACGATTGACATAGCGGTTGCTACGAATACTACCTGAAAGAAAAAGTCTGACGCGTTAGAGTATATCGAACCGCCTTCAAAACCGTCTTCACGAGTTGCAAATTCGCCTAATTTTTCTGCAACATCAACGTTTTCTATGCCTGTTAAGAAGTAATCGCCACCGTACATAATTGCGTAACCACACACGAGATACATCGTACATGAGATTGCGAAAAGTGCGATATTCTTAGTTAGAATTTCAGTCGTGTTTTTTGAACGAACCAATCCTGCTTCTAGCATGGAGAAGCCAGCGGCCATCCACATAACGAGTGCGCCACACACTAGGAAGTAAAACGTATCCAAAGCGTATTGTAAGTGAAATGCTTGTTCCATTATTATTATCCTCTGTCTTTCTAAATAGCTTCGCCGTCGGTTTCACCGGTACGAATTCGAACTGCATGTTCTAAGTCGTAAACAAATACTTTACCGTCACCAATTTTGCCCGTTTTCGCTGCGCCCACTATGGCTTCAACCAAGCGCTCAACTTGATCGTCTTGAACCGCGATCTCTAGTTTCACTTTTGGTAAGAAATCCACTTGGTATTCCGCTCCGCGGTATAGCTCTGTGTGGCCTTTTTGACGCCCAAAACCTTTGACTTCGGTAACGGTTAATCCGTCGATTCCTATTTCAGAAATGGCTTCGCGCACATCATCTAGCTTAAACGGCTTGATGATCGCTGTGACTAATTTCATATTGCTGCTCCCGGTAATTATTATGATGTTTAACGCTATAATTACACTAGATAGAACAAGAGCTATGCCATAAATTTTAAATCAATAAAATCATGTATTTACAATAAAAACTCGCTTTTTCATCACCTCACCTCGCACAAAATTGGTTCAATTTTGCGCAAATGCACCTATTTGGCGCATAAAGCGTTTTATGAACTTTCTATTTTTAGATTTCAGCTTAAATTTGCCGTTATATAGACGAGATTGAAATACATTGAATGTGCGCACAAATCGGGGAGAAATAGGGCGCGGTCTGAATGATGAGTGGTGAATGACAAGCCATTGGCATCTTTACACTACCTTTACATTGCTATAACTGAACTTACCTTCCCATATGTTACTCTACTGGGTTTTACTGACTTACAGTTATTAATGATCACGTGCTTATAACAGACCCCTACCCAATGAAAGCGGATTTCAGCCCTAGCCCACCGCGAAGACCAAAAGCGAAAGTGGGAACATTATGGATAATTTTGGCATCTTTGCTGTTGCACCTAGTTATTGTGATTTTGATTGCCCGCAGCCCAAATGAAATACCCAATTTCGAAACGGCAAATGATGCAGCACCGAAAACCAAGCCCATAGCGGCACGTTTGATCTTCCCCCCAATCCGTCAGCCCAAGGAACAAGCACCTGCAGATAAACCTGAACCAGCTAACGATGTTGATCTTGTAACGACATCAGAGCCTGCACCGACACCAGACGCCACAGCGAAACGAGAAACCCCTGTGACGGTTGAATCAGAACCTGTAGCAGTGGCGCCACCTGAGCCAATAACTTTGCCTGAGAACGTTCCTGAATTGCCACCTGACGAAATATCACAGTCAGAAGCAAAGAGTGAAGCCAGTTTTGTACAGCACGATCCGTTAGCGCTTCCTAAAAGTAGCGAGAGACCGAATATTGCTGAAGGGCAAGAGCAAACCGTTTCCGATAAAGTGAAGGACCAATTGCATACCTCATCGCAGCGTTCCATTGAAGAGTTAGCGGCCGAGGAAGCTGCGCGGTATCGACGAGAACAAACCTCTCCAAGCCTGCTTGATAAACCAGAATTGAGCCAGTTAACGGAAGATGAAAAATTGCAAAAGGAAAATGAAGTGCTTGCAGACTGCTCAAGCTATACCAATAAAGGCGTTGCTATATTGGCGGGATTAACAGGCGGTAATATTAAATGCACCACAACCAATGGCGCGGAATCGTTTATTCAGGATAGGCTGAATAAAACAGCCCACCTGCCCGCCATGAAAGACAACAAAGACAAATAACTTTGTGGTCAGTGTTTAGCTACCAAAGAGCCTTTCCCATAGTGACTTTTTCAGCGGGCCACGCACTTCCCCATTACAGGTTTTTGGTACGGGGGGCAGCGCATCTAAAATAGCCGGTACACTAATGGTATTTGCACATCCTGGGCGACTAACGGCACCGCTAGTCTCATCAAAATGTGCAATCCCTAGTCCTTTTGGATAGCGACGCACTAATGACTTAGGTTGCTGCTGCTTCTGGTAACCAATAAATAGTTGCATTGCACCGCTCGCACCGCCTAAGTTAATGGGTTGATTATCGTCTTTGCCCATCCAGCTAGTGACCAAGATATTGTTGTCGAAACCGCTAAACCAACTATCTCGATAGTCATCAGTGGTACCTGTTTTACCCGCCATATTAATATCGCCAAACTCCTTTTTGATTTGTTTTGCGGTGCCCTCAAGCGTAACTTTATGTAGCGCGTAATTAAGTAGATACGTCGCTTTCAAATCAGCTCTTTGTTCGCCACGATTGCTGAATTGCCATAACGGTTTATTTTTTGGCGATAGAACAGACGTGACCGCATGCAGAGGGATATACCGACCATTATTGGCGATGGTCTGATACATTTGATTGACTTGAATCGGCGAAAAGTTAACGGCACCGAGCGTCATGGCAGGATAAATATCGATGGGCTCATTAACCCCCAAACGCCTAACTGTTGCTGCAATATCATCTAATCCAACGGCCATGCCTAAGTTGACTGTCGGCACATTTAGCGACTGGGTTAATGCTTCAACTAGTGTTACTTGACCACGAAATTTTTTATCCGCGTTTTTTGGCTCCCACATTTTACCGTAGGTACTTTTAAGTTGAATAGATTCGTCTTTTAGTGGCGTTGCCAAATTATATTGAGACGCCCGCTCAAGCGCCGTTAAATAAATAGCAGGCTTAATCAGTGAGCCTATTGCACGTTTTGCGTCCAATGCACGGTTAAAGCCCTGAAACTGGGGATTAGCGTCTCCAACCATCGAGCGTACTTCACCACTTTTGATATCAGTCACCACCATAGCTGCCTGCAATTCCGTTAACTTCATGCGTTTCTGCTGAGTCTTCACGCCTGCGTTAACGGCCTTTTCGGCTTTTCGCTGGGCAACGGAGTCAAGTGTGGTGAAGACTTTCAAGCCGGATTCACGCATGTTCGGGTCGGCCAACACGTTTTTTAGCTCCCGGCGGACTAAGCCCATAAATGCAGGATGCTTTCCAGATATTAAACTGGCACCCGTTGCTAAATTTAGCGGCTGGTTAATTGCATACTCATATTGACTACGCTGTAATTCGTTATTCTCGAATAATACTCTTAGTACTAGATTACGCCGCTCAGTCACGCGCTCTGGGTGTCTACGGGGATTATAATAAGATGGTCCTTTGATGATCCCCACGAGCGTCGCAATTTCAGCTACGTTCAATTCAGCAAGCGGGCGGTCAAAATAAAATAAACTCGCCAAACCAAAGCCATGTACACCGGTATTTCCATTTTGCCCAAGAAATACTTCATTCAAGTACGCTTCGATAATTTCATCTTTGCTGTATCGGGCGTCTATAATCAGTGCCATTAGGGCTTCTTTTGCTTTACGTACAAGTGATTTTTCATTGGTTAAAAATAAATTTTTAACCAATTGCTGGGTCAACGTGCTCCCCCCTTGAACCGCCCGTCCTGCTGAAATATTTGCCAGCAACGCACGTAGAATAGATAACGGAGCAATACCGTAATGCTTATAAAAATCTTTGTCTTCCACCAGTACTAAGGCTTTAATCAAAGACGGCGGTACGCCATCTAAATTGACCAGCATTCTGTCTTCACGCCCACTGCTCATCAGGCGCGTGACCAACCAAGGCTCCAAATAAATATCGCTGAGCGTGTCGTTACTGTCTAAATTACGCAGGGCGCTAATGCGGCCGTTGGCCAGCGTGATATCTACCGCAACCTCTGTCTCATCCCCATGGGGGAAGTGAAATGCTCTGCGCTGAATACGCAAACCTGTGGCCTTAAGTTGGTACTCCCCCGTATCGTCCGCATGTCGGACCTTGCGATATCCTAGTAATTCCAACTCTTCAACAATTTCTTGAATCGTGATTTCTTGCTTCAATTCCAAATGCATTGGACGTGCAAAAATTTGTGCCGGTACTTGCCATTTATTACCGCTAAACTGTTTAACAATCTGCGCATCTAGATACACGCCATAAGCGGCAATAACAGCAGCAATAATGATTAGTAAGCGCCACCAATTACGCTTTATCCACGCCCAGGGATGCAGGCGACTCCATAACGAAGACGAAGCAGATTTAGTGGACTTAGAATTGCTTTTAGCCGTTTTTTTCATATTTTTTACAGACTTACCTTAAAAATAGAATCAACCACGAATGGTGTCAGTCGTTTATTATGAACGCATAGTATTATTTTGTTTAGACAACAGGTGAACAGTAGGAATCTGGTTGTCAGAAAACACGCGCATATCCTAGCAGTTCACTGGTTATTGCTCATCTTCTTTTTCGTTTTGCTTGTGGCTAACGCATTCGCAGGATCATCAGGCCAATAGTGCTTTTGATAACGTCCTTTCATTTCTTTTTGCACCTCCTTATAGCTGCCTTGCCAAAAACCCGCCAGATCCTGAGTTTGCTGCAATGGCCTGCCTGCGGGTGACAACAAAACCATCTGTACTTTGACTTGTCCCCGAGCAACCATCGGGGTATCGGCAAGGCCGTATACTTCCTGCATTCTAACCGCCAGCGAGACACTGCCATGGTCGTCATATTTTAAGGCAATGCGACTTGTACTAGGCACAGTTATTTTGCTGGGTAACAACTGATTAAGTAATTGCTGCGCAGTGTAATCAAGTTGATTTAACAGTAGAGCCTTAAAATCTAATTTGCTTAGTTGCTGCCAGCTCAACACATCTGACAAATAGGGTAACAACCAATTATCAATAGTAGCCATCAACCCGACTTCACTCACATCCGGCCACTGTCTATCAGTTAAATAAGTGTGAGCAATTCTCAATCGATATATCAATTGCAGATCATTCTCACTAAAGGGCAATGCCATAACACCACGGCGGTTAATCTGCTCGCGCCAGATCTGATGTATTTGGTCGCTACTGGGCTTTCCTGACGGGGTCTGTTTAAGAACAATATGACCCAACCGTTGAAGAGAATGAGCGGAAATAGCCTCCCGTGTTTCATCCCACTCACAGCGCATTTCTTTATTAATAAGGTGAGAAAAGTACTGCTCGATTTGGACTATATTAATGGGCTCTGCCAGTGTGATACGTGCATTACTCTGGTATTTATCGCTGAGTAACATTTGCCCTATGGCTATCCATGGTTGGCCAACTAACGGGTCGTTATCACTCAACTGAGCCCCTGTGCCATCTACTAAAGCGTAACGTCCAGCGCCGCTGCTTTTTCCTATCCATTGTGGGAAGGCAAACCCGAGCAATATTCCCGTGTCGTCTAGCGGCCAAGATGCATCACCACATCCCAACTTTTTATACCACTGGCGTATCCCGCGCCACAATGGATGACTTTTTTGTTGTTGTAATAATGATAAGCGTTCATAACAAAGGCTACCTGCTTGATTTCCTAGTGGGTCCTTATCCTCAAGGAGCACAGCAATTGCGCACGCTAAACTTTGATGTCCAGCCCCAAGGGCTTTACTTTTTAACAGCATGGTTGCGATATTTGCCTGCCCGCCCAAAGCATGTACCGCTTTACCATGAGTGCTAACCTGATGATGTTCATCAAGTACCTGCAATCCCATCAGCACCGAGTGTGCCTGTTTAAGTTGAGCGTCACTGGGTGTGTCAATTAATGCTAAATCGTTGATCTTTGCGCCCCAAACACTCGCTTCTAATAAAAAAGGGGATAGGTCGCTGGTTAAAATTTCTGCTTGACCGTGTTCAATCAGACGCTGATGCTGCTCTTTGCTCCACAAACGATAACACACACCGGAACTCAATCGCCCTGCTCGCCCCATTCGTTGCGTAGCGGATGACTTTGAAATCATATGGCTGTGAAGTTGTGTTAAGCCCTTACTTAGTTGATAAACCGCACTTTTTTGCATACCGCTATCAACGACAATCGTTATACCTTCTATGGTCAAACTTGTTTCAGCAATATTAGTAGCGAGAATGATCTTTCGTTTGCCATCTGGGTCAGCGATTAAGGCAGCTTCTTGAGTGACTATGTTTTGCTGTGAAAAAAGACAATGGATCTTTACATCACTTGTTATTTTTTGTTCTAACAATCTCGCGCAGCGTAAAATTTCACCTTGCCCAGGCAGAAAGACCAGAATATCCCCTTGGTGCTCGGCTGCCGCAAGCACGGTTAAACTTGCGACTTTTTCGACCAATGAGGCACTTGTAGAATTAGGGCGGTAGTAGGTTTCAACGGAATAACTTCGCCCCTCACAAGCAATCTGTTTGGCCTTTGGCAACAACTCACCGAGACTGGCCACATCTAACGTGGCAGACATAATCAGTAGACGTAAATCGTCGCGCAGAACATCCTGAACTTCCAAACACAAGGCCAGCGAGAAATCAGCATGTATGCTACGTTCATGAAACTCGTCAAATATAACGAGTCCTACTCCCGGTAATTCCGGATTACTCTGTAGCATCCTAGTGAGAATGCCTTCAGTCACAACTTCTAAACGTGTTGCCTTGCTGCTGCGGCTTTCACCACGAATGCGATAACCCACGGTTTGCCCCACATCTTCACCTAATTGCTTGGCCAGATAATGGGCTATATTGCGCGCGGCAATGCGCCTAGGTTGCAACATAATTATTTTTTGCTCGGAGAACTGTGCAAGCCTTAACAGTGACAAGGGCACACACGTCGATTTTCCTGCACCAGGTGGGGCAACTAAGATCACATCCCTTAGCGCAAGCGCATGGTGTAGCTGGGGAATAATAGTTTCTACTGGCAGGGTGCTTTTTACAAACGACAAGGTTTTATCTCATACAAATTAACGATACCGACCAACAAATAAGGTCATTGACTAGTGTATCCTGTAGAGGTGATATTTTCAGGCATTTTCAGGAGTTTTATATGCGTGCATTTTTTGCCCTTACCCCACCCCCAGCAACGAAACTGGCTATCGAAGCGTGGCGAGAAAAAGCCTTTCCGCATTTTATGAGCCCAGTAAAAGCGAGTAACTTTCATATTACGTTGGCCTTTTTAGGGCAAATCTCTGAATCTCAACTAGACACCTTAAGTCGGTACCTTGACAGCCACTTAAAGACTAAGTGTTTCTCGTTAACCTTAGATTATTTGGGATATTGGTCGAAGCCAAAGGCGTTATGGATAGGCAACACGGATGTACCCAAACCGCAACTCGATTTGGTAGCTCTATTGCACAAGGCGGCAATAAATAGTGGTATAAGCATCCAAAAACGCGACTATATTTCTCATCTAACTCTGGCTAGAAAATGTCACGAAAACCCTCCAGCACCATTAATTGAACCTAGTTTTACATTTAAAAATAGCGAGGTGACCTTATATCAGTCTATCTCTACAGAACACGGAGTCATGTATCGCCCTTTGCTAGAATGGTCTTTACAGCCTAGCTTTTCGTTTTAAGCAAAAATTAACGACAATTCCGTCAATCAATAACGATTCGCTATTTACCTTAAGGAGCTAGCGAGGTAAAACAGGTGCAAATTTCAGAAGTGATGATTTACTCATGCAACAAACCTTAAGATTGGTCATAGATTGTCCCGATCAAGTTGGCCTTGTGGCCAGTGTTAGTCAATTTTTGGCTCAACATAACGCGACTATTGTAGAAGCGAGCCATCATACCGATCTGCAAACAGGTCGTTTTTTTATGCGCCATGAAATACGTACCGACTCACTAACCATGGACATAGACCAAATTAGACAAGCATTTATGCCCATAGCCGACTCGTATTCCATGAATTGGAAACTAGTTGATTCTCGGAATAAGCCCAAAATGGCGCTACTTGCCAGTCATGAATCCCATTGTTTAATGGACTTATTACACCGCTGGCATAGCAAAGAATTGTATTGTGATATTCCCTGTATTATTGCCAATCATCCACAAATGAAACAATTTGCCGATTGGCACAGCATTCCTTTTCATTGGATTGACTTTAAAACCTTGGGTAGAGAAGCTGCTTTCGCTCAGATCAGTCAGTTAATTAAGCAATACGACATTGATTTAACCGTACTTGCGCGCTTTATGCAGATTTTACCTGAATCCCTGTGTCAAGAATTAGCTGGCCGCGCTATCAATATTCACCACAGTTTTTTGCCCTCATTCGCCGGCGCCAAACCCTATCAACAAGCATATGATAGAGGTGTAAAACTTATCGGCGCTACCTGTCACTATGTTACCAGTGATCTAGATGAGGGACCGATTATCGAACAAGAAGTCATGCGAATTTCCCATAGCGACTCCGCTCAGGATATGGTTCGAAAAGGTAAAAACTGCGAGAAAACAGCACTTGCTAACGGTGTTCGTTATCATTTAGAGGACAGGGTGATTATTCATCGTTCTAAAACAGTGGTGTTTGCATAAGTGAGACTGTTCAAGGAAAATTAAACTATCAAATCGCAGTTTAAAAATTTGCTACATAGACAATATTAATATGTTTATCGGTGCGCCCTTGTCCTAACCATGTTTGGGTCGCATCGTTCGCCTGCCAAAGTGCTTTAGAAAGAGCCACCTCTACATATTGGTGATCAGAATCAAGGGTAAAACGCGAGCTCAGCAGCCATTTATCGCTCGCAGGAAGCTGAATATCAGCACCTTGTGATGTTTCAAGATTAGTATCCATTTGTTTCACATAACCCAAGCCTAAACTAATCTGATGATTGACGCGGTAACGAGGTAAAATGGCCCATTGACGTGAGGTTGTTTTTTGATTGTGCGCTCCCCAACTTAGCTCACCTTTTACATAACCTATTTGCGTTTCGATAAAAATATATTCACCCAATTCTTGATGAAAGCTGAGCTGATAATCCCGTTGGTGGCAACCATCGAATTTAATGCTTTTCTTGTTAAAATCGAGATCAGCACTTTGCGGTAATGATTGCTTTAGCCAGTTTAATGTCTCTACCCAATTTAACTCTGCCGCGGAAGCTTTGAAGGTAAAGCAGAATATAAAAATACATAAGACAATGCGCAAAGTTTTATCTCTACCGAAGTTCATTAGAATCGTAAATGTAGCCTGTATTTACAGATTATGGGTATTAACTCACATTACTAGGTATGTAATTTCATACTCGTTAAATGGTAAAGCTGTCTATAATCACAAACATTCAGTACGAGGAAAGTCAAAACGATAAGCACTGCCCCAATATAAAATGTCAGGTGCTTTGTAGGTAATGAATTGATGCTGTGATATCGTTTATTACCCAGAGCAAAAGCTGTGCCGCGATCTAAAACGCAAAATTTCGAGTGTATATTCGACCATGAAAAATATCTTAAAAACACATCTTCGTCCCATAATTTGCCTATTTTTTGTAAATGTACTTTGCGTTAATATCGCGCACGCGGCGGATGACATGTTCAAGTTCAATGGCTTCGCTACCCTAGGGGCAATATATAACGATAGCGATGATCTCGGATTTCATCCTAACTTCAAAATTCCAGCCCAACGCAGCTTTTCATTTGCGCCTGACTCTTTAATTGGAGCGCAGGTCAACATCAACGTGAATGCCCAGTGGGATGCGGTTGTTCAAGCGGTTTATCGAGACAAACTCGATGATTCAGCGCTTAATTATTTAGATGTTGCCTTTTTACGTTATCACGTAAATAACAACTGGGAAATTCGCGCTGGGCGCATGAACACTGACATTTATTTTTTATCTGAATATAAATCAGTTGGTTATGCATACTTGTGGGCTAGACCTCCCTCTGAGTTTTACGCAAAAGTGTCATCTGTATCCCAATTTGAAGGTGCAGACCTGTTATATAAACATTCATTGGGAAATGGTTTTCTACAACTTAAATTGGGTTATGGGGAAACCGACGCGACAGTTGCAACAACGGGCTCAGCGGTAGATATTAATTTCGGTAATATGCTAATAGCATCAATGACTTATCAACAAGACAATTGGCAGATAAGGGCTTCATTTCTGGATACAAAAGTGGATGAGTACGGCGCCGACTTAAGCGTAATTGATGACGCAATTGCTCTGTTCCCTCCTTCTATTTGGCCAGGCGGTCCCGAGCTACTAGATAGGTTTGATTTTGTTGGCAAAAAACAACAATTTTTTGGTTTGGGCTACCAATATGACAATGACTTATGGTTAGTCCAATCAGAGATAGGATTTATTGACTCCGAATGGGATATAGAGCGAGATACCCTATCGGGTTACGTCAGTTTGGGCTATCAACCCGGCAATATTACCTATTACGCGACCATTTCAGCGATACATCCGACTAAGGATAATTTTAGCGACGATGTGGGGGAAATTTCATCTGACGCTTCCGCGACGATTGTGGCCGTTATTCAGTCTTTTAGTCCCATAATTAAAGAATCATTAGAAAATAACAGAATTAAACAACACACTTTTAGCGTGGGCGCTAAATGGCAGATATCGCCCTCTCTGGTGGCGAAACTTCAGGTCGATTATAGTGTTATATCAGATAATGGTTTCGCGTTATGGCGAGTTTATGAAGAGCCTGAGTCAGGCCAAAAAGTAACAGTATCCAGCCTTAACCTTAACTGGATATTCTGATATGCATTTTATAAGCAAAAGCGTATTGGGTTTAATGTTATTACTGTGCCTGCCCGTTTGCGCACAGGCTATGGTTGTGGTGGTAAGCAAGCAAAATCCCATCGATTCATTAAGCAAAACGCAAATCATCGATATTTACATGGGTCGCTATAATACGTTCCCAGACGGTGTGTTGGCAAAACCCCTTGACCGGGTAGCTGGTAGTCCTGAAAAACAGCGATTCTATCAAGAACTGGTGAGCAAGAGTGAGGCAAAAATTAATGCTTACTGGGCCCGTCTATTGTTTTCAGGCCGCGCAAGTCCGCCAAGTAGCTTCGACACTGACGACGAGATGCTTAATGAGCTTAAAACAACGCCCCAAGCAATTGGCTACTTATTAGAATCAGAAGTAGATGATTCTTTGAAAGTCGTTTATCGTTTCGAAAAATAAATTAGATTTTTAGGACTTTTTTTGAAACGACATCTCTCATTCGCCTTAAACATTATCGCCATAGCTTTATTCATTCCTGGTATCACCCTACCCATGTTCGCATTAAATATGGAGATGACTGCGCTACTAAATGCCGCAGGGATTACTTCAACATTGATCGATAAAGATCTATCGATACTTAATACGGTTCAAGACCTGTGGAGTAGTGAGCGCTTTTTAGTGGCGGTGTTGATTTTTGTGTTCTCAGTATGCATTCCAATACTCAAAACTGCCTTAATGAGCCTTGCGTACTTTACCCGTAACGAAAATCTCAAGCTGCACATTACACAGTTTGTGGCAGCTATTGGTAAATGGTCCATGGCTGATGTATTTGTAGTGGCTATATTCTTAGCAATTCTATCTACAAATCATGCAGATACGTTTTCTCGTGAAACACTCAGTTTGTTTGGATTTGGTATTTCGATTGATATAAGCACGCAAACTTTATCCGCCGCAGGAGATGGTTTTTTCTACTTTGTTGGGTATTGTTTGGTATCTTTATTAGCCAGTCATTTAGCGACCACAACATATGTAATAAAACGCATATGATTTAATATAAAAAAAGCCGCTTTAGCGGCTTTTTTTATATCATTATTTTTGCCGTTGACTAAGTTGGCGTGTTATTCGTTACAGGCACAGCGTTAATATCGCTATCGATCTTTTCATTTGCTAACCGCACACCTTGCGCATAATCGGGATGTACCTTCTCAAGTACCGCATACCAGCGTTCTTTCACAGAAGAAGAACAAGGACCCATTGCCGCAGCGTAGTTATTATATAGACGCTGCTTTTGTGCATCATCGAACATCTCATACAGTGCTCTAGGCTGCACGTAATCAGCGTCACTTTCAACTTGCTCATAACGGGTAGCATCGCCATCAATTCTAAGTGGCGGCTCGGCTACGCTAGCATCTGCAACAGGACCGTTGTGTTGATTTGGCTCGTAATAGGCATCTGAGTTACCAAAGTCATTGGTGAAAAAACGCATCGAACCATCTTTATGGTAATGCTGGACGTTAGCTGCTTTCGCTGCATTGGCTGGCAATGCTTCGTAATGCGTGCCTAAACGATAACGATGGGCATCAGCGTAAGAAAATACCCGTGCCTGTAACATTTTGTCAGGACTAAAACCAATTCCTGGAACCACATTGGATGGGCTATAAGCAGCGTTTTCTACCATTTGGAAATAGTTTTCAGGGTTCTCATTCATTTCTAACTCACCCACTTCAATAAGTGGAAAATCAGCATGGGGCCAGATTTTGGTGATATCGAATGGATTAAACGGTTGGTTTGGAGCATCAAGTTCTGGCATAACCTGAATATACATCGTCCATTTGGGGAAATTACCCTGTTCAACCGCATTATATAAATCTTCTTGATAAGCCTCACGAGTTTTACCGGTCAATACTTCTGCTTCGGCGTTAGTATAATGCTTGTGACCTTGCTGCGTTTTAAAGTGAAATTTGACCCAAAAACGCTCACCTTCTTTATTCCACAAACTAAAAGTATGACTCCCGTAGCCGTTCATATACATTGGATTCACGGGGATCCCACGGTCTGACATCAGAATAGTCACCTGATGTACACATTCTGGTTGCGCGGCCCAAAAATCAAACATAGCCTCTGGAGAGCGCAAGTTAGTCTTGGGATGGCGTTTCTGGGTGCGGATAAAGTCAGGAAACTTAAAACCGTCACGCACAAAGAATACTGGGGTGTTATTGCCCACCATATCCCAATTACCTTCTTCGGTATAAAACTTGAGACTAAAACCACGCACGTCACGTTCGGTATCGGCAGCACCAGACTCGCCTGCAACTGTAGACCAGCGGCTAAGCACTTCTGTTGTTTTACCGACCTGTGAAAATATTTTAGCGCAAGAATATTGGCTGATATCGTGCGTCACAGTAAATTTCCCTTTCAAGCCCCACCCTTTTGCATGCACTGCTCGTTCAGGAATACGCTCACGGTTTTGATGAGCAAGCTTTTCAATTAATTGGTAATCGGTAAGCAGTAATGGCCCTCTTTCACCTGCTGACTGAGAGGTACTATTCGAAGGGATGGGAGCACCTGCACTGGTCGTTAATCTAGGCTTATCTGTCATGGTAATCTCTCTGTTACATGGTTTGACTTTACCTACGAAAGGACATAGGCAATTAAATCCGTAAAGTTAGAATAGCAGCCTCTTTAAAAAAGGGGCTATGAAAAAATTCGATGCACTTAATCAGCTGAATCAATTAAGCTTTTATAAATATTGCAGCGATAGTTAAAAACTAACAGTCAAAATACTTTCGAAAATGCTTTTTTAAAAACAGGTGAATATACAGTTGCAACTGTTTACGCAATGCAGACTCTCGCACAGCCTTCATTTTTTCGACGCCCTAAGGCCTGCTCAGCTCGAGCAATAATTTGCTGCAGTAGGTTGTCGTCATCGTTAAGTTCACTCACGCCGATACTGACAGAAATTGAGATCGTATTTGAGGGAATATCTCCTTGGTCCTCTTGAAAATAAAGGCGAATTTTATTCGCTAAACACACGGCTTGTTCGGTCGATGTTTTGGGCAAAAGCAGGATAAACTTTTCGTCTTCAATTCGCCCTAAATAATCTGATTCTCGACAAACTGACAATATTGTTGTCGCCACACGCGTTAAAACACTGGTAGCGGCTTCTTGCCCATGATTAGCCAAAATACGGGGAAACCGGTCAATATCAAATGCTAAAACACTCATGGATTCATTATGTCGTCGTGCAGTAGCAATCAATTTCGACGCTGATAACTCAAAAGCAAACCGATTAAGCATGGGGCTCAATTGCTCCGAATCAATATCTAGAACATGTGAAATGGTTGCTTCTTGACGCTGTTTTTTGGCATGTAGAAGGATAACAATAAGTCCAATAAACAAAATAAATACGATAAACCAAAAAATAACAACCTGAGCCAATCGTAAGGTCGCTATACGCTGATAGTCTTGTGTTTCATATTGCCTAGCAACATTAGTTAAACTACGTAAGAGCGGGGTATATACCAAATCCATTAATACGTTCGCATCGAGGCTCTCATCATCGTGTTGTTCTTGTAGATCCAGAGCATGATAAATCTGCTCGCTGAATAAATTTAGCTGAGAATTAACATTGTTATCAGACGTGAGGTAAAGTGCTTGTAATGCATTAGACAAAGGCGATTTCTGCTTATTATCTATTGCATTATAATGTTCATTTAGCAGCTGTTGATGGTTTGCTTGCAATTTTCCTAGTGCTTGTAAACTAGTTTGCTTAGCGGCTCTGTCGCCACTGAACAGATAAGCAGTGGCGAATAGACTTGTTCTTTGCACCAGCATACGTTGCTGATGACTAATATTTACCTCATGTGCTACCTTAACTTGGGCCTGAATGACTTTATCTAACGTAAAGTGAACCGAGATGGCAAGCATGCCACCCAGTAATAGATACAGCATACTCGAAAGGACACTTCCACATTCTGCGGTAGAGCCTTTAGCTTTCGTTCTTCTAGTGGCCATTATTCGGTGCCTCCAAGGCTCAGTGAACCGCATAATCGAAGTCGCATTACCATACAACTTAAAAAGCGCTCATCAGTCATACGCGCTGACTGCCCTAGAAGTAAGTGAGTTAAAAACATCTCTTTAGGCCGCGTAAAAAAGTAACGTTGATTGGTGTTGATAGAAACGAAAATATTAGCCTTAAGAGCCATTTTTAGACATTGAACTTTAGGATATTCGACCATAGTGGCATAGCAGCTGACATGCTTGACTCTGCTAAAATAGGCACATACTTTACGGTTTTACTTAAACGTTCTTCGCAAGATTAAGAGGAAATAACCGATACAAAATTTAAGATAATGACGTAAAACGAATAATACGATGACAAGTGAGCGATATGTGAATTTCAAAATCAGTTTTCAACTAACGTGTGTAACATGTATGTCTCTATTTCTGATCGCTTGTGGTGGAAGCGGTGAAACCAGTAATGCTTTAATATCACCTACCATGCCAACTCCCCAAATTGACAACCGCTGGGTACTAGGAGTATTTGACGACGAATCATTACTTAAGGACAACTGTGAAGTGCCTAGAAACGGCATTGACAATATTACAGGCGAAGCCTACCCCGATATTGTGGGTAATTCGATTGACGAAATGCTTTGGTTGCGGTCATGGACAAATGATACCTATCTTTGGTTTGACGAAGTCGATGATAACGATCCCGTTGATTTTTCGGTCGCCGATTATTTCGACCAGCTAAAAACCAACTTTCGTACAAACTCAGGGACATTTAAAGACAATTTTCATTTTTCCCAAAGCACAGAAGAATATTTAACCCGTACGCAAGGAGGCATTACCTTTGGTTACGGTATTAGCTGGGAATTTATACGAGCTACGGCTCCAAGAAGCATAATTGTTCGTTATACGGAACCCGACTCTCCGGCAGATTTGGCAGGCATAACGAGGGGAGACGAGTTACTTTTTATAAACACAATCGACTTTATCAATACTCAAGATAGCGATGATGTAAGTGCGATTAATGCCGCGTTGTTTCCATCATCTACAGGTCAAAGTGCCAATTTTACCCTATTAAAACAAAATGGAGCTCAAACCCGTTATCAACTGTCAGCTCGAGATGTCGCCCTATCGCCGGTTCAAAACAGTAAAGTGCTGACAACAGATATTGGCCAGATTGGTTATATGCAGTTCAACAGCCATATTCAGAGCGCCCAGAGACAGTTAATTTCAGCGATAACCTTATTTAGCCAAAACAATATACAAGCGTTAGTAATAGACATGCGCTATAACGGCGGCGGATTGTTATCCATGGCCTCACAGTTGGCGTTTATGGTCACAGGCTCGTCTCAAACCGACGCGCTTACATTTAATCAGCTGCAATTTAATGGTAAACACCCTACCTTTAACCCTATCACCGGACAACGCCTACAAGCCACGCCATTTTACGGAAGAGAGATAGACTACAAACAAGGTGTATTTACCGCTAATGCACTACCCAGTCTTGGCTTGAGTACTGTATATGTACTTTCAAGCAGTGCAACCTGCTCTGCCAGTGAAGCCTTTATAAACGGACTAATAGGAATTGATATAGAAGTGGTATTGATTGGCGATACCACTTGCGGTAAGCCTTACGGCTTTTACCCACAAGACAACTGCGGTACAACCTACTTCACCATTCAGTTTCAAGGTAGTAATCAAAAAGGCTTCGGTGAATACTCAGACGGCTTTATACCGACCCCGGTGCCGCTGTTCGACGCGGATGTACAAGGCTGTATGGTAGAGGACGATTTTCAGCACTCGATGGGTGATCGCAACGAAGGAATGCTCAGCGCAGCGGTTAATCATATACAAACGGGAGAGTGTCCTGTCGAACCGGCAGCCAAACGCTTGAGTACTCAAATCTCTTCTGAGCAAGGCCTGCGCATTCGCACATCGTCTAGCATTATCGATGCGATCATTCTTGAGAACACAATTAACCACGTAATAACTGAACCTAAATAATCAGGTAATAAAGAATATTATCAGTGATAAATATCACTTTAATTCTAAAACAGAATTCAGCACATACAAAAAAGGCGCGACTCTTACGAGGCGCGCCTTTTAGCATAGTAACTAAAACTTATTGAGCTTTAGTAACGATATTTACCAACATCCAGTTTTTGGATTTAGACAAAGGACGACATTCACGTACTGTTACTACGTCACCTTCGTTACATTGGTTAGTCTCGTCATGAGCGTGTAGCTTAGTAGTACGTTTAATGAACTTACCATAAATGGGGTGTTTCACTTTACGCTCTACCGCAACAGTAATGGTTTTATCCATTTTGTTGCTGACCACACGACCTTGTACTGTACGACTTGATTGTTCAGTCATTATGCAGCAGCCTTTTGAGTCAGAATGGTTTTAACACGCGCAATACTGCGACGTACTTTACGAATTTGGTCAGTTTTTTCAAGCTGACCAGTACTCGCTTGCATACGTAGGTTAAATTGTTCACGAAGCAAACTAAGTAGCTCAGTGTTCAATTCTTCTACGCTTTTATCTTTCAGTTCTGTGGCTTTCATTACATCACCGTCCGAGTTACAAAGGTGGTTTTAAACGGCAGTTTTGACGCGGCCAATTCAAACGCTTCGCGAGCTACTGATTCCGGAACACCTTCCATCTCATATAAAACACGACCTGGTTGAATTTGGCAAACCCAGTATTCAACGTTACCTTTACCTTTACCTTGACGCACTTCAAGAGGCTTCTCAGTAATTGGCTTATCAGGGAAAACTCGAATCCAAATTTTACCTTGACGTTTAACGGCACGTGTCATAGCACGACGAGCTGCTTCGATTTGGCGAGCGGTCATACGACCACGGCCAACGGATTTTAGTCCGAACGTTCCAAAACTCACACTGTCGCCAGCGGCATAGCCACGGTTACGACCTTTGTGCATTTTACGGAACTTCATACGTTTAGGTTGTAACATAATTAGCCCTCACGCTTAGGTGAACGGCCTTTCTTCTTAGGCTGAGCTGGTTGCTCTTGGGTAAGAGGCAATCCGCCTAATACTTCACCTTTGAAGATCCAGACCTTCACGCCAATGATACCGTAAGTTGTGTTAGCTTCTGACGTTGCATAGTCGATGTCAGCACGGAAAGTGTGTAATGGAACACGACCTTCACGATACCACTCAGCACGTGCAATTTCAGCTCCGCCTAAACGGCCACTTACTTGAACTTTAATACCCTTGGCACCAATTCTCATCGCATTTTGAACTGCGCGCTTCATAGCACGACGGAACATAACACGACGCTCTAACTGACTAGCAATGCTGTCAGCAACCAGTTGACCGTCTAATTCAGGCTTGCGTACTTCAGCAATGTTAATCTGAGCAGGCACGCCGGCCAACTTAGATACATACTTACGTAGCTTCTCAACGTCTTCACCTTTCTTACCGATTACGACGCCAGGGCGAGCAGTGTGAATAGTCACACGGATGCTTTTCGCTGGACGTTCAATAACGATCTTAGAAAGAGAAGCAGTTTTAAGTGCCTTCGTCAGATACTGACGTACCTGATGATCATTAAACAAGTTATCTGCATAATCTGCAGTATTAGCGTACCAGGTAGATGTCCATGGTTTGCTGATACCCAGGCGTATGCCTGTAGGATGTACCTTCTGTCCCATTATCTTCTCCTAGTTATCAGCCACAACAACGGTGATGTGACTGCTACGCTTAAATATACGATCAGCACGGCCTTTGGCTCTTGGCTTGATACGCTTCATTGTTGGGCCTTCATCAACGAAAACTTTTGCGACAGTCAATTCATCGATGTCTGCGCCTTCGTTATGTTCGGCGTTCGCAATTGCTGATTCTAATACTTTTTTGATTAGACCAGCACTTTTCTTAGGGCTATAAGCCAAAAGCTCAAGTGCTTTTTCAACATGTAAACCGCGAATTTGATCTGCAACCAAGCGTGCCTTTTGAGCCGAGGTACGGGCATGGCGATGTGTAGCTAATGCTTCCATATTTTATCCCCTATCTCTTAGCTTTCTTATCCGCGACATGGCCGCGGTAAGTACGCGTTGGCGCAAATTCGCCCAACTTATGGCCGACCATTTCGTCACTGACGAAAACTGGAACGTGCTGGCGACCGTTATGGACCGCAATGGTCAACCCAATCATATCTGGGATGATCATAGAACGACGAGACCAAGTTTTGATTGGTTTCTTGTCGTTCTTTTCCACTGCAGCCTCAACCTTCTTCAGCAAGTGGAGGTCTATAAATGGACCTTTCTTGAGAGAACGTGGCATGGTGAATCCTCGCTGTTACTTATTACGACGACGTACGATAAGTTTATCGGTACGCTTGTTACTACGGGTTTTCTTACCCTTAGTTGGAACACCCCAAGGTGAAACTGGGTGACGGCCGCCTGATGTGCGTCCTTCACCACCACCATGTGGGTGATCTACCGGGTTCATGGCAACACCACGAACTGTTGGGCGGATACCGCGCCAACGGTTTGCACCGGCTTTACCAAGTGAACGTAGCATGTGTTCTGCATTACCGATTTCGCCAATAGTGGCACGGCAGTCTGCTAATACACGACGAACTTCACCAGAACGTAGACGAAGAGTTACATAACCTTCGGCACGCGCTAGGATCTGTGCGTATTGACCAGCAGAACGAGCAATTTGTGCACCTTTACCAGGTTTCATCTCAATAGCGTGTACCGTAGTACCTACTGGGATGTTACGCATAGGTAAAGTATTACCAGCTTTGATCGCAGCGTCTGAACCAGATTGAATCTGATCACCCGCTTTAGCACCTTTAGGAGCCAAGATATAGCGACGCTCACCATCTGCATATAACACCAAACAGATGTTAGCAGAGCGGTTCGGATCATATTCTAAACGCTCAATTTTGGCTGGAATGCCATCTTTATTGCGTTTGAAATCTATAACACGATAGTGTTGCTTGTGGCCACCACCAACGTGACGTACTGTAATACGTCCGTTATTGTTACGGCCACCAGATTTGCTGTTCTTTTCAAGCAAAGGAGCATAAGGAGCGCCTTTGTGTAGATCAGGGTTTACAACCTGAACTACGTGACGACGACCAGCAGAAGTCGGCTTAGCTTTCAATAATGGCATGTCTAGTCCCCTTCTTAGCCTTCGCTGCCAGCAAAGTCGATGTCTTGACCTTCTTTAAGCACAACGTACGCTTTTTTCCAGTCTTTACGCTTACCGAAAGATGAACCGTGACGCTTGGTTTTACCCTTAACGTTTACGGTACGAACAGAGTTAACTTCAACTTCGAACAATTTTTCAACTGCCGCTTTGATTTCTTCTTTGTTCGCATCTTTAAGCACTTTGAAAACAACAGTGTTGTTAACTTCAGCTGCAAGCGTTGCTTTTTCAGAAACATGTGGTGCTAAAACCACTTTTAAAAGACGTTCTTCGTTAATCATGCTAACGCCTCCTCTAATGCTTTTACTGCATCAGCAGTTATCAACACTTTTTCGAATGCGATTAGGCTGACTGGGTCAATGCCTTGCACGTCACGTACGTCAACTTTATATAAGTTGCGAGCTGCTAAGAACAAGTTCTCATCAACTTCAGACGTTACGATTAGTACATCACTTAGTTCAAGCTCATTTAACTTAGAAATTAATTCTTTCGTTTTAGGCGCTTCAACTGAAAACTTTTCAACCACGATTAAACGTTCTTGACGTACCAATTCAGATAGGATGCTTTGTATCGCACCACGGTACATCTTCTTGTTAACCTTTTGGCTGTGATCCTGTGGCTTAGCAGCAAATGTTACACCACCAGAACGCCAGATAGGACTACGGATTGTACCAGCACGGGCACGACCTGTTCCTTTTTGACGCCAAGGTTTGGCACCACCACCACGAACTTCAGAGCGTGTTTTTTGTGCTTTAGTACCCTGACGGGCGCCTGCACCGAATGCAACTACTACTTGATGTACTAGTGCTTCGTTAAATTCACGTCCAAAGGTTGCTTCGGATACTTCAAGAGCGCTTTGCGCATCTTTCAATACTAATTCCATCACTTAACTCCCCAGACGTTACGCTTTAATTGCAGCTTTGATGATGACGTCGCCACCTGGCGCTCCAGGAACATTGCCTCTTACTAGAAGAAGGTTGTTCTCTGCGTCAACACGTACTACATCCAAAGACTGAACAGTCACACGTTTATTTCCCATCTGACCGGCCATTTTTTTGCCTTTGAAGACTTTACCTGGTGATTGGTTTTGGCCAATTGAACCAGGAGCACGGTGAGACAATGAGTTACCATGTGTGTTACGTTGGTGGCTAAAGTTCCAGCGCTTAATAGCACCTTGGAAACCTTTACCTTTAGAAGTCCCTACAACGTCAACCATTTTGGTGTCAGCAAAAATTTCAACAGTAATTTCACTGCCAACTTCTATGCCTTCGCCTTCGTTGCCGTCTAAACGGAATTCCCATAAACCACGACCTGCTTCCACGCCAGCTTTAGCAAAATGACCTGCTGCTGCTTTGTTAACGCGGTTCGCTTTTTTGTCGCCAGCGGTTACTTGAAGCGCTGTATACCCGTCGGTTTCGTCAGTGCGTAACTGAGTAACACGGTTCGGGGTGGCTTCTATAACAGTCACTGGTATTGATACGCCGTCTTCAGTGAAGATGCGTGTCATACCAACTTTACGACCGATAAGACCAATCGCCATTGTTAAAACCCTCTCTTGTTAGCCCAGGCTGATTTGAACATCAACACCGGCAGCCAAGTCCAATCTCATCAAGGCATCTACTGTTTTATCAGTAGGCTCGATGATATCCACCAAACGCTTATGTGTACGAATTTCATACTGATCACGTGCATCTTTGTTTACGTGAGGCGAAGTAAGTATTGTATAACGCTCTTTACGGGTAGGTAGAGGAATAGGTCCACTAACCTGAGCACCGGTACGCTTCGCTGTTTCAACGATTTCAGCCGTGGACTGATCGATCAACTTGTGATCAAACGCTTTCAAACGAATACGAATTCTTTGATTTGGCATCGATTAAGCTCCAATCGAAAGAACAAAAAAAACCATCCTCGACTACCTTTTCTATTTAAGGTAGGGGGATGAATGAAAACTGCTAACCCAAAATTAGGGTCCTGTATTTAATGACATCATGCCGAAGCTTAAGTCAAAAACCATTGCCCTTCTGGACAAGTGGGCGCGAATTATACCTGTATCGCTTACTTTTGCAACAGCGGTTTGTAAAATAATCGAGTTTAACTGCTTACAACGTTGCTGCGCAGTTAGCTAAGGTAGCTTTAGTTCTAGCAAAACGGTGTTATCCGCATATTCCCTCGGCTATAGTGATGCTATAGCAAATAATAAAAACAACACTGAAGCTGACTCCTATGGAACAACAATCTGCTCTACAAGACCTTAAGCATCTATTGGCGAACGCGCCTTCTTTATTAAGTGTTTACGACTCGCTGGAACCTATGTTGCTGAAATTATTTAAAGCGCAACGTATGAGTATTTTCCAGCGTAGGATGCAACATCAAGATCTGGTGGCTCGTTTTAAAACAGGTAACGAAGTACAGGAAATCAAAGTTCCTATTAGCCCCCATTCTATCGCCGGTTATGTAGCGCTTAGTCAAACCCCCCTCATTATTAATGATCCATATAGTAGCGATGAATTATCGGCGATTCACCCTCGATTGAAATTTGCGGATAAGTTCGATAAACACTCTGCATTTAGGACACAGAATTTAATTTGTATTCCTATATTAAACGCTGGTGTGTTAATGGGCATTATGCAGATTATTAATAAGAATGACGGTGCTTTTCAATCGGCCGATTTGGCACTCGCCGGCAAAGTTGCGCAAACGCTAGGCAACAAATTTCGCTATGAACTCGGTGGCACCAGCCAACCTTTTGATTATCTTGTTCATAGGAAAGTAATCGATGAGCCGACCTTAAATAAATTTGTACAAGCAAATCCTGAGCACGAACTACTTGTTCAGCGCTTAATGACCGAGAAACGTATCCCTGAGGACGAAATGGGTATCGCCCTGTCGGTTCACTATCAAGTGCCATATATGGGTTATAAACCTGACCGTTTTAGACTTTATCAAAGTGATAGCAAACTCAATCTGTCTTATCTCAAGCGCAATTTTGTCGCCGTTATCACTGATTCGACTGATCGACCCACCGTACTTATGGCGCAACCAAGCAATGCTAGTCTTTTGATGGAAATCGAAAGTGCTTTGGGGATAGATAGCTATGGTATATCCGTGGCACTGCCCAATACGATTTTGCAATATCTTGGAGAAGCCAATGGAGGTGGTGCTGGCCCTGGCGCAATGGATGAAATACTTGATGAAATCGGTACTAGCGGTCAGGAGACCGATGAGCAAATGGATGATATGTCTGACGATACGCCTGCAGTCGTGCGCCTTGTTAGTCGGATATTGCATGATGCTAAAAGGCTCGAAGCATCAGATATACATATAGATGCAGAAAAAAATGCACCAACGCGTGTACGTATGCGTATTGATGGTGTCTGTCGAGATATTACCCAAGTACCCGCTTCTCATCACAATGCTGTCATCGCGCGTATTAAAATCATGTCTAATCTTAATATTGCCGAAAAACGTTTGCCCCAAGATGGCAAGTTGGCTTTCAAATTATCCGGTCAAATAATAGAAGTGCGCGTAGCGACTATTCCGACTGTTGCGGGCGAAGGCGTCGTCATGCGAATTCTTGCTACGGGTGGAGCATTGCCTATGGAGAAAATGAATTTATCCCCTGCTAATCATCAAACCATTTTAAGGATGATTGAAAAGCCCCACGGAATTTTATTAGTCGTTGGACCCACTGGCTCTGGGAAAACAACGACCTTACATGCGGTTTTAGGTCACATTAACACGCCGGACAAAAAAATATGGACCGCCGAGGATCCAGTCGAAATCACTCAACCTGGTTTACAGCAAGTTCAAGTAAACCCGCGGATCGGCTTCACTTTCGCCAGCGCGCTACGTGCTTTTTTGCGTGCAGACCCCGATATAATCTTAATTGGTGAAATGCGTGATAAAGAAACGGCTCATGCTGGCGTTGAAGCATCATTAACAGGTCATTTGGTATTTTCAACTCTACACACCAACTCAGCACCAGAAACCATAACTCGCTTGCTCGACTTAGGCATAGACCCGGTCAATTTTACAGATGCTTGCATCGGCATTCTTGCCCAGCGACTTGTTCGCACCTTATGTAAGAGTTGTAAAGAAGCCACACCGGCCACCGATACAGATATGGATTTTATTAAACGCCAGTATGGCGCTGACTACTTACCTGAGCTCGAACTGGCATCACCACTGATATTACACAAACCAAAAGGCTGTGAGATTTGCGGTAACACAGGATATAAAGGCCGAACGGGTGTACATGAATTACTCAGCATGACGCCAGCGTTACGATCGCTGGTGTATAAAACGGCACCTGTAAGTCAGTTAAAAGCACAAGCAATGAATGATGGTATGCGCACCCTGATTCAAGACGGCATTCTTAAAGTTATTAAAGGTGATACGGATATAGCGCAAATTCAAATGCTTGCCGGCGGGTAAGGCAAATCCAATCATAGTGTGAACATAAGTTCACATAAATAATAAATTTACTAAGCTGTTCGTAGTAGGAAAACTGGTCTTCAAAAGTGAACTTTTGTATATTCCATCTGCGCTTTCAGGTGTGTCTTAATAATAATAATCGATCAGGGAAATAGTATGTCTATAAATGTCGTTAACTGGGCTTTACTCAGTGCAATGTTAACTTTCGGGGGCGAAGCACTCAGTCGCAGCGAAATTCAAGAAAGTGAAGTTACCGTCGAACGTGAAGAAAAAGACAACAAACCGGAATGGGATGTATTAAACCCACCGTTTGAGTTGCATGAAGTAAACATAGATACCGACGAGACCACTTGGTCTAGCCTTGACGTTTCGCCAAACGGCAAACAATTTGTATTTGACATGCTGGGCGATATTTACATTAGCTCTATAAATGGTGGTGATGCGAAATCCCTGACCCAAGATTTTGCTTGGAACATACAGCCAACCTTTAGTCCTGACGGTAAAAAAGTGGCATTTATCTCTGACAGAGACGGCCTCTCGAATGTCTGGGTGATGAATATAGATGGCAGTGCAATGGTGCAGGTCACACAAGAGAAAAACAATTTAATTCATTCCCCCAAGTGGAGTCCTGACGGTCAATATATAGTCGCGAATAAAGGAATTATGTCTAGTCGAAGTATCCCCGCTGGGGAAATTTGGCTTTATCACCATTCAGGTGGCGATGGTATGGTTATTAAAAAACGTGTAAATGGCAATTCAGACCAAAAGAATATCGCTGATCCTGCATTTTCTCCTGATGGAAAATACCTTTATTACACCCAAGATATTTCTTCTGGTAGTACTTTTGATTATAACCGTGACCCGCTAAAGGGTATTTTTGCCATTACGCGCTACGACCTAACCTCTGGTGAAGAAGAACGCTATATCAGTGGTACCGGCGGCGCCGTTGTCCCTACTCCATCACCAGATGGCAAACACATTGCTTTTATCCGTCGAATAAAAGAGAAAACCGCTCTATTTATCAAAAATATCCAGACTGGGACTGAAACGCCTCTTTATTTAGAGCTCGAACGAGACATGCAAGAAGGCTTTGGATCAGAAGGATATTTCCCCTATTTTGACTGGACCCCTGATTCAAAGACGATCGTGTTTTGGACGGCAGGGAAATTCCATAGTTTAGATGTGGAAACGCAAGCACTCAGCAATATCCCTGTTCGAGTCCAATCTAAAGTGCGATATGCCGACGCATTAAGATTTGACGTTGATGTTGCCCCCGATACATTCGATATTAAAATGACGCGTTGGGCACAAAAATCTCCCGATGGTAAAAGCATCATATTTCAGGCATTAGGCAAGTTATATGTTAAAGATATTGAAAGCGGCAAAACGAAACGTTTAACCAAACAAAATGATCATGATGAGTATTACCCGCGCTTTTCACACGACGGCAAGCGAATCGTGTTTACCACTTGGAATGATCAAACCTTAGGAAGCGTGCGCACTGTATCATCATCAGGTCGCTCTGAAAAAGTGATTACGATTGCGCCTGGCCACTATATAGAGCCTAGCTTCTCCACTGACGATAAGCTTATTACCTATAACAAGAAAACCGGTGGATATTTATTATCTCCCGAGTATTCGGTTGAACCAGGTATTTATATTGCGACAGCTAAAGGTAAGCAACATAAACGTGTGGCCAAAAGTGGTAGTGCTCCCCATTTCGCTGGTGACAATAGTCGAGTTTACATTACGCAGTCGGTGCCGGGCTCTGATTATCCTGAACAACAACTTGTTAGTGTTAATTTAAATGGCGAGGATAAGCGAGAACACTTATATGGAGCGGACAAAATAGCAGAGTATCGTTTGTCGCCAGACAAAAAATGGATTGCCTTTGTGTATCAATACAAGGCCTATGTGGCTCCGTTTACAGAAATTGGTAAGCGTCAGGACATCGGTCCTGCAAGCACAACTATTCCTATTAAGCAGCTATCTGACCGCGCAGGCGAATATCTGACATGGCGCAGCGACAGTAAAGCACTGAGCTGGTATCACGCCGCAACATACTATGAACGAGAATTGAAAGATGCTTTTGCATTTGTTCCCCAGGCAACGGAAAAACTACCTGAGCCAGTTACCGAAGGTATTTCGTTATCATTTAAACAAAAATCCGACAAACCATCAGGTTATAAAGCACTCATTGGCGGAACAGTCGTCACCATGCGTGATGCTGATAATCAACAGGAAGTAATTGAAGATGCTGTCGTTATTATCAAAGACAATAAAATTTTTGCTGTTGGTAAACGCTCGGAACTTGAGATACCAAGCGGTGCCCAAGAAATCGATACTCGTGGCAAGACAATACTACCTGGCTTGATTGACTCACACGCCCACGGAGCACAAGGCAGTAACGAAATCATTCCCAATCAAAACTGGAGTATGTACTCAGCACTGGCATTTGGGGTTACCACTATTCACGACCCATCTAATGATACGTCTGAAATATTTTCCGCTGCTGAGTTACAAAAAGCAGGTAAGCGCGTAGCTCCGCGCACTTATTCAACCGGTACCATTATTTATGGCGCTGAAGCACTAGGATATAAAGCTATTATCAACAGCTATGATGACGCATTAACGCATTTAAAACGCCTTAAAGATGCAGGGGCTATTTCAGTAAAAAGTTATAACCAGCCACGTCGCGATCAGCGTCAACAGATTTTGGCTGCAGCCCGCGAATTAGAACTGATGGTAGTGCCTGAAGGTGGCGGTAAGTACCAACAGAATATTTCTATGTTAGTCGATGGCCACACGGGTTTAGAGCACTCATTGCCAATTGCCAAGGGATATCAAGATTTAACATCACTTTGGCAACAAACTGATTTTGGTTATACCCCAACCTTTGTCGTGTCTTATGGTGGCTTAATGGGCGAAGAATACTGGTATGATCGCACCGAAGTATGGAAGAACGAGCGTTTGCTACGTTACACCCCAAGCTTTTTACTAGATGAGCGTTCTATCCGTCGTCCCACTGCGCCGGATAATCAATACAATCATGTATACGTAGCACAATATGCTAAAACACTCCGTGACAAAGGAGTAAGTGTACATATAGGCGCTCATGGACAGCGTGAAGGGCTCGCCGCTCATTGGGAGCTATGGTTAATGACCCAAGGGGGCTTTACGCCATGGGAAGCCCTACGTGGTGGCACCATAGATGGTGCTTCGCACCTAGGAATGGGTAAGCAGCTTGGCAGCATCGAAGCAGGAAAACTGGCCGACATGATGATAATAGACGGTGATGTACTAACAGATATTCGTCGCAGCGAGTATGTAAGCTACACCGTTATCAATGGTCGTGTATATGACGCAGCAACGATGAACGAAGTGGACAGCAAAACCAAACGACCTGCTTTTTTCTTCGAAAATAACAACCATTTATTTATGCCACAAGCCACGCATAACAGTATTCAGCAAAAAGCCGAAAAGCACCACTGGGTACATTAACGCCTACGAGTAACTAATAATGCAGCGGTATGAATATTCAGCCGCTGCTTTAATTATTGTTCTTTCGATACCATAAACACTATTTCTGGACGAACCATATTAGTCTGGTAAGCTTAAAAAACATCTGGCTGCCTGAGCAAAACGTGTGTCTAATAACGATTTAGAGAATTCATTTAAGCATCTAAAACAAACTATTCCATTGTTGCTTAAGCATAAGATCCCTCCTATCCCCCTGAATTATGCGCTTTGGTATACCTATGTAAGTAACGAGTCAGCTACGCTCAACGAAACTTTAGATCAAGCCGTACAGCACAATCTACCGTTATCTGCCGCCAAAAAGAGAGAGTTGTATCGTAAACACGTGGCCAACGATCAAGATGTAGACGTATGGGAATTAAGGCAATCGATTGAAAGGATGATTGTAGAGTTATCTCAATCGGTCAAAGACACCCGCAGCGAAACCCGTGCGTTCAAAAGCACCATGGACACCTGCATGGATGACTTAGCTAAAGTCGAGCGTGAAGGGCTAAGTATGGAAGAAGTCATGGAGTTAGTCCGCTCGTTAGTCACCCAGACTAAACAGATTCGCGGCACAACTCTCTCATTTAATACCGCCTTAATGGATGCTGAGCGTGAAATTAGCCGGCTAAAAAATCAACTGGAAAAAAGTCAGCAAGCCGCGCTATATGATGCACTTACTGGATTGTGTAACAGGCGATATTTTGATGAAGAACTGGCTGCACAAGCCATGCGCCCGAACATGTGTTTAATCTTGGTGGATTTAGACAACTTTAAAGTGATCAACGATACCCATGGACATGTGATGGGCGATCTCGTACTAAAAGCCAGCGCTAAAAAGCTTCAAGCAGCTTGTCGTAATGGCGCACAGGCATTTCGCTTTGGTGGAGAAGAATTCGCTATTATCGTGCCTAATTGTAAATTTGATATGGCGAGACAAATCGCCGAAACCATGCGCCGCTCGATTGAAAAAATCGGCGTAAGAGACAAACGTAGCGCCAAAGTACTCGAAGGTATCAGCGCCTCTTTTGGGGTAGTAGAGATTCAAGAAGGGATGAATCCCCTCGCCCTTATTGAAGCGGCGGATAAACAATTATACGAAGCAAAATCCCTTGGTCGAAATCGAGTAATGCCGATGTCTAAGCGCTAGAGATATATTGGTGTTTGATGAAAGAGCGAAAAACAACACAATATCTAAGCAAATCATAAATGCACTTACCAGCACAGTGCAACTTGCCTATAAAATAAACAAAACAGCGCTTTATTCAACATGTGAAACCATGTAAAGTCCGCGACTTCTTTTAAATGTTCGCATTAAATACATACAAAAAGTGTGAATATTTAGATTTAGCTAAAAGAAAATCAATATCCCGCGGAAATATCTTGTATAATCACGCGCAATTTTTACTCAGACTGAAGTTGAAGCAATGACAGACTTATCACATTACAGAAACATCGGTATTTTCGCCCACGTTGATGCGGGTAAAACTACCACAACAGAACGAATTTTGAAGCTTACCGGTAAGATCCACAAAACCGGTGAAGTACATGATGGTGAATCTACCACTGACTTTATGGAACAAGAAGCTGAGCGCGGTATTACTATCCAATCAGCAGCTGTAAGTTGTTTCTGGAAAGAACACCGTTTTAACGTTATCGACACCCCTGGGCACGTTGACTTCACTGTAGAGGTTTACCGTTCGCTTAAAGTACTTGATGGCGGTATCGGCGTATTCTGTGGTTCTGGTGGTGTTGAACCACAATCAGAAACTAACTGGCGCTATGCGAACGAATCAGAAGTAGCTCGTGTTATTTTCATCAACAAATTAGACCGTATGGGTGCTGATTTCTACCGCGTTTGTGGTCAAATCAAAAAAGTCTTAGCGGCGCATCCTTTGGTGATGACGTTACCAATTGGTATCGAAGATGATTTCGTTGGTGTTGTAGACGTACTTACTCGTAAAGCTTACGTTTGGGATGACACTGGTCTTCCTGAAAACTTTGAAGTCACTGATGTTCCTGCGGACATGGTAGACAAAGTTGAAGAATACCGTGAAATGATGGTTGAAACTGCACTTGAGCAAGACGACGATTTATTAATGGCTTATATGGAAGGTGAAGAGCCTTCTCTAGAAGAAATTAAACGTTGTATTCGTAAAGGTACTATCAATCTTTCTTTCTTCCCAACATTCTGTGGATCAGCCTTTAAAAACAAAGGCGTACAAAACGTACTTGACGCCGTTGTTGATTACTTGCCTTGCCCAACAGAAGTTGATCCTCAGCCATTGACCGATGAAGAAGGTAATGCGATCGGTGAGTACGCTACAGTATCTGTAGATGAACCACTTCGTGCATTAGCCTTTAAAATTATGGATGACCGTTTTGGTGCTCTTACCTTTATACGTATTTACTCAGGTAAATTGAACAAAGGCGACACCATTCTTAACTCCTTTACAGGTAAAACTGAGCGTATTGGTCGCATGGTTGAGATGCAAGCTGATGAGCGTCTAGAAATCAGTTCTGCACATGCTGGTGATATTATCGCTATCGTGGGCATGAAGAACGTACAAACAGGTCACACTTTATGTGATCCGAAGCACCCTTGTACGCTAGAAGCCATGGTATTCCCAGAACCTGTAATCTCCATTTCGGTAACACCGAAAGACAAAGGCGGTTCTGAGAAAATGGGTATTGCTATCGGTAAGATGGTAGCTGAAGATCCTACTTTCCGTGTTGAAACTGATATAGATTCTGGTGAAACTATTCTTCGTGGAATGGGTGAGCTTCATTTAGATATCAAAGTTGACATCCTTAAGCGTACTTATGGTGTTGATTTGGTTGTTGGCGAGCCTCAAGTTGCTTACCGCGAAACCATCACACAATCTGTTGAAGACTCGTATACCCACAAGAAACAGTCTGGTGGTTCAGGTCAATACGGTAAAATTGATTACACAATCAAACCTGGCGAAGCAAATTCTGGCTTCACATTTAACTCTAAAGTTGTTGGCGGAAACGTTCCTAAAGAATTCTTCCCAGCCATTGAAAAAGGCTTTAAGAGCATGATGGGTAAAGGCGTATTAGCTGGATTCCCTGTGCTTGATGTTGAAGTTGAATTGCTTGACGGTGGCTTCCACGCAGTGGATTCATCAGCAATCGCGTTCGAAATCGCGGCGAAAGGTGCGTTCCGTCAGTCGATCCCTAAAGCAGGTCCTCAGTTGATTGAACCTATCATGAACGTTGATGTGTTCACGCCTGACGATCACGTTGGTGATGTTATCGGTGACTTAAACCGTCGTCGTGGCATGATCAAAGATCAAGAAGCTGGTGTAACAGGTGTACGTATTAAGTCTGACGTACCTTTGGCTGAAATGTTTGGCTACATTGGTTCACTACGTACTATGACATCAGGTCGTGGTCAGTTCTCTATGGAGTTCTCACACTACTCACCGTGTCCTAATAACGTAGCTGAAAAAGTAATTGCAGAAACTAAAGAGCGTAACGCTAAGAAGTAATCGCTAATTACAGCTAGTGTTAAAAGCCCCGCTTGTGTATACAAGCGGGGCTTTTTTGTATCTGTGAATTGTTAATTTCGTGTACCAAATTTGCATAATTAACACTTTTAGGGCAAGTTTTATGCTTGGTTCAGTTTATTGCAGACGCCCAAGAATGCGTCCCGAAACATAGGCAAGGATTACACGATGAAACACATCTACATATTGCTGATCAGTATATTTAGCTTTTGCGTTTTAGCTGCACCGTCTCATATAAAAAATATTCAAGGCTATACTCTCGACGAAGCAGGAAAACTTATAGAATTTACAGATTTCATATTTGATAGCGGCAAAGTATTAGCTATTGGCAGTCGTAACCTAGCCAATCAATACCCTGATGCACAAGTTATTGATGGTCAGCAGCACATACTTCTTCCTGGTATTATCGATGCTCACGGACATATCCTAGGATTAGGAGAAACCCTATTAGAAGTGGATGTTAGAGATATTGCCAGCGCGAAAGCATCAGCTGAAAAAGTCCGTGATTATGCACAACAAAATCCCGACCTTGACTGGGTTTTAGGTGGTGGATGGAATCAAGTACTTTGGCCTGGACAGCAGTTTCCTACTGCTGCCATGCTCGATGAGTATATTCAAGACCGCCCCGTATGGATATCAAGAGTAGATGGGCATGCAGGCTGGGCAAATAGTAAAGCCTTGCAGATAGCAGGCATAACTAAGGATTCATTGGACCCGCCAGGTGGGCAAATTATGCGTGACAATAATGGTGTTCCTACCGGCATTTTAATTGATAACGCTATGACTATGCTTTGGGAAAAGCTACCACAAGACACGGAAAAATCGTTAAAGCGCAAACTTGATGCAGCAAGCGAGCATCTACTTTCACTGGGTGTGACAAGCGTTCATGAAGCAGGTATCGGTTATGAGACTTATCAATACTATATTAAGCGCAGCCAAGAGAAGGCCCTAAGCATGCGTATTTACGCCATGATTTCCGCCGAAGATCCCAAGCTAGCTGAAATGCTGGCCAAAGGTCCTGTCTACGACCAATACGATTATTTAGCAATTCGCAGTGTTAAAGTTTACGGCGACGGTGCGTTAGGCAGTCGTGGAGCGGCAATGCTTGCCCCATACTCTGATGACCAAGACAATAAAGGGCTTCTTTTAACACCACAAAAGCAACTCAAGCCACTATTTGATCTTATTATTGGTAGAGGTTTTCAGCTTAACATCCATGAAATTGGTGATCGTGGGAATAGATTAGCGCTTGATCAGTTTGAAGATACCTTTTCACGTATTGGAGGCCAGCACTTACGCAACCGCATAGAGCATGCACAGGTGATTGAAGTATCTGACATACCTAGATTCAAATCATTAGAGATCATTCCGTCAATGCAGCCTACCCACGCAACAAGCGATATGAATATGGCGCAAGAACGTATCGGCAAAATGCGATTGAAGGGTGCGTACGCATGGCAAACATTTGAGAAGCAAGGTTCTATAGTGACTTTTGGTTCAGATTTTCCCGTTGAATTAGCTAACCCCTTTTTCGGCCTACATGCAGCGGTCACTCGCCAGAACAGAGAAAATAAGCCCGACGCAGGTTGGATAAAAGGTGAAGCGGTCAGTGTAGAACAAGCCTTCAAAGCCTTTACCCTAAATGCCGCCTATGCTGCTCATCAAGAGAAAATATTGGGCACGTTAACGCCGGGGAAATGGGCCGACTTTATTTTGCTCGACCAAGATATATTTGTTATTCCCCCACAGGATATATGGAAAACAAAGGTGCTTGAAACTTGGGTTGGAGGTGTAAAAGTTTTCGACAGTAAGAACCACTAATGCCGATATAAATAGAGAAATTAAGCCTAATTGGCCCCGAACAAGTTGTTCGAGGCTAATAAAAATGGCTTACTGATCGTTATATAGGGTAGTTATCCATTTTTCTTCAGTGATAAAATTCCACGCCCAATCCTGCCATTTATCATCTAAACCCTGTTCAATAAGGGTGGACAAGCTGGCTCCGGCTGATTTTTTATCCGCTACATATTTTGCGGTCTGCTGCATCATATTCAAAGCAGCTTGATAATCTTGCTTAGTGGCTAAGTCGCCATGCCCTGGGATGATTTTAGTTTCATCATCAAGCATACCAATCAGCTTAGTCGCATTCGCAATATAACCTTTAACGGTTCCGCCGCCTGCTAAATCAATATACGGAAAGCGTCCCTGAAAGAACAAGTCTCCCGCATGTAACACATTGGCTTTTTCAAACCACACTACACTGTCGCTATCAGTGTGGCCTGCAGGTAAATACATAACGCGTATAGTGTCGTCATTAAAGTGGAAAGTCAGACCTTGTTCGTACGTCACAACAGGTAACGCTGCATGTACATGATCGCTATTGGCTTCTAAGCGCTTACGCACATTGTCGTGTGCAAATATGGTGCTGTCATGCACCTCTTTAAAGTAAGCATTCGAACCAGTATGATCACCATGATAATGAGTATTGATAACATATTTCATAGGTTGCTTGGCGATTTCGCCAATTGCAGAAGATATTTTTTCCGCTAAAGGAGCGAACTGATCATCAATAATCAATATACCTTCCTCACCCGCTGACACACCTATATTACCGCCAGCTCCCGTCAACATATAAACAGACCCACTAAGTGCTTGCGTTGCTATTTTTACATCAGCGTATTTATCATCATCAGCAGCAGTCGCAGCAGCGGATGCCAGTGCTGTAAAAGCGATACAGGTTAAACCAATCGTTTTCATCATCAAATTTGTCATCATGTTTCCTATTATTATAAGTAATATCTAAATGAACGAAGTCACGGCAATTTCAGTTCACTTAATTCCGGGCTTTAACTGAAATTAATATCTAGTCAGTTATACGCGCAAACCGCGGGATTGACTCACCGTCTATTTCAACAAATTCTAGAAACATCGATAAAGGGCGAACCCATAAACCACGTTCACCGTACAGAGGGCGATAGACCACAAGCTCCGACTCATCTTCTGAATGCCTTGCCACACCGATAACTTCATAATCGTTACCTTTGTAATGGCGATATTTGCCAATTTGAATACTCATAAATAACCTTATATATACCGTAATTAATGGAGTATACCTTGTCGTTTGGTCAGAGGTAATCCTCAGTAGAGGATCCTTTACTGACTAGTCATTGTGGGTAAGAGATGGATTATTTTCAAATTCAAAAACAAGCTGTTGCACATCAATTTTTTCTGGTAATCCAACCGACAAGCCCACAAGACGAATTCCGCGGGTCTTCCTTCGACTCAACGCTTCATGGAGTAAGCTTTTAAAATACTCCTTATCAAGTGTGCTGTGCCTATGCTCGACCGTCGTCTGCTGAAAGTCGTTAAATTTTAATTTGACACCCTGACTTTGAATTTCATACTTTGGGCTGGCTTTTTCCAATCGTTCAAGCAACAGGGGATACAAGCTCTCAAGCATCGCCAAGCAGGCTTCGTCTGTAGTGATATCTTGGGCTAAGGTGCGCTCTACGCCAACTGACTTACGTTTGCGGCTAACCGTTAACTCTCGGTCATCTACGCCATGACTTCGATCCCAAATAATAGGACCGAATTTGCCAAATGATTTCACAAACGATTCAAAGGGATACTCTCGGACGTCTTGGCAGGTAAACAACCCCATATTGTTGAGCTTGTGTAAAGTAACCTTGCCTACCCCAGGAATTTTACCTAGCGGTAATTTTTTAACGAATGCATCTTGAGTATCAGGTGTGATAACACATATTCCGTCAGGCTTATTTTCATCGCTGGCGATTTTAGCTACAAATTTACAAGGTGCGACCCCCGCTGATGCGGTCAGTTGGGTTTCTTCAAATATAGCGCGCCTTATATCTTGAGCAATTAAGGTAGCACTGCCGGAAAACAAATCGCTGTCGGTCACATCCAAATATGCTTCATCTAAAGACAGGGGCTCGATTTTATCGGTATAACGCAGGAATATTTTACGTATTTGCTGTGATATTTCACTGTAAAGGGACATGCGACCAGGCACTAAGACTAAATCAGGACAGAGCTTACGGGCATAAGCTGTAGCCATTGCAGATCTAACACCATATTCTCGAGCAAGGTAATTACAAGTTGATATAACCCCGCGGCGATCGGCGCTGCCACCTATCGCTAAGGGGACTGCGCGATATTGGGGATTATCACGCATTTCGACTGCTGCATAGTAACAGTCCATATCGATGTGTATGATCTTACGCATCTTGCAAACAACTGTATTTAAAAACAGTTATTTTGCGTTATTATCCGCCAGAGTCAACGTAAATCTCACTGGCGGTCATGCTAACGCCTATTTCTTTATAGGATTTGGTTCTGTTTCCATTCGTTCAGCTTCGTTTGCCGTGCTTCTTCGCGTTCTAAACGCGCTTTTTTGCGATCACAGGGTTCTGGACAATCACAGGCTTTATCAATGCCTAACGAACCTAAACCGCCACAACTACCCGCAATAGCTTTTCGTTGCACCAAATAGCCTAACGACATGGCTATCGCCACGACTAAGAAACACACAAATGCTAAAATAAAAGTACTCAAAATATCACCTCGCAGTCGGTTATTGTCGGTTAATGATCATTCGCGATTAATGAATGGCTCGAATTTCGGCGTAGTATACTCTTTAAACTCACCGTTTTCTCGAGTGATCATCAATACCGCTAAATCATTGTGTAACGCTACATTAAGGGCTTCATCTTTACCCATAATAATTAGGGCTGTCGCTAAACCATCAGCGGTCATGGACGACGGATGCACCACAGTTACTGCCACTAAGTTGTGGGTGATTGGTGCGCCAGTACGCGGATCAATCAAATGTGAATAACGCACGCCGTCTTCTTCGAAGTAGTTGCGGTAGTCCCCAGATGTTGCCACCGCGTTGGTACCAATAGAAATAATGTCTTGTATTGCACGCTCCATTGATACCGGCTTTTCAACGGCAATCCGCCATTCTCTGCCACTGGCTTTATGACCAGCAACACGCATCTCACCACCGATTTCTACCAAGTAGTCATGTAGCCCACTCTCGTCTAGTAGGTCAGCAACAACGTCAACACCATACCCCTTAGCAATAGTAGACAAGTCGACATACAAATCGCTTTCAGTTTTTTTTGCCGCATTATCCAATAAATGCAATTTATCTAATCCCGTACGAGCCTTAACTTGGGCCACCACTTGCTCAGAAGGTCGTTTGTCAGGTTTGGCATCGGGACCAAAACCCCAAAGATTAACCAGAGGCCCTACGGTCACATCTAATACACCATGACTTAACTCGCCTAAACGCTTAGCTTCGCGCATTACCGTTAGGGTTTCTGGTGACAAAGGAAAAGGCGCTTCGCTGTTCCATTGATTAAAGCGTGATAGCTCTGAATCAGGGTCATAGGTAGACATCAGTTCATTTACTTTGACTAACGCTGCATCAATATTATCGTGCAATTGTTGTTCGTCGACTTTCCCGCTATTCACAAATTTAACGTTGTAAGTTGTGCCCATGGTATGACCGGTCAAATGGGTCTCTACAGGTGCCTGACTGCAGCTACAAAGTAACAACAAAAAGGCAATTACACCAATAAACCTTGCCATGTACCCTTCACTCATTTTCATAGAATTACCTAAATTAAAAAAGGGACCGAAGTCCCTTATTTATATGCTGTACTAACTCGGCTTAGATAGTTATCTAATACACCTTAATTAACCACCGAAGTCATCAAGCATGATGTTTTCATCTTCAACACCTAGGTCTTTCAGCATGCTGATAACAGCTGCGTTCATCATAGGCGGACCACACATATAGAACTCACAATCTTCTGGAGCTGGGTGATCTTTCAAGTAGTTTTCCAACAATACTTGGTGAATGAAACCTGTCATACCTTCCCAGTTATCTTCTGGTTGGGGATCAGACAAAGCCACATGCCACTTAAAGTTCTCGTTCTCTTCTTGCAACATATCGAAATCTTCTACATAGAACATCTCGCGTAAAGAACGGGCACCGTACCAGAAAGAAATTTTACGATCTGTTTTAAGACGACGAAGTTGGTCGAAGATATGAGAACGCATTGGCGCCATACCTGCACCACCGCCGATAAATACCATTTCAGCTTCAGTCTTCTTAGCGAAGAACTCACCAAATGGACCAGAAATAGTCGCTTTATCGCCTTCTTTCAAACTCCAAATATATGAAGACATTTTACCTGCAGGTAAAGACAAGTTGTTCGGCGGCGGTGAAGCCACACGCACGTTCAACATGATAATGCCTTCTTCTTCCGGGTAGTTAGCCATGGAATATGCACGAATTGTTTCTTCGTCCACTTTAGACTCAATATTAAAGAAGCCGAAACGTTCCCAATCACCGCGATATTCTTCAGGAACATCGAAGTCTTTATACTTAACATGGTGAGCTGGTGCTTCAATTTGAATATAACCACCGGCACGGAAAGGCACACTTTCACCATTGGGAATTTGAAGCTTAAGCTCTTTAATGAAGGTCGCTTTGTTATCGTTAGAAATAACTTCGCAATCCCACTTTTTGATCCCAAAAATTTCTTCAGGAAGCTCAATATCCATGTCTTGTTTAATAGAAACCTGACAAGACAGACGGCAACCTTCTTTCGCTTCACGCTTACTGATGTGATCAAGTTCTGTAGGTAAAATTTCGCCACCGCCTGATTTAATATCCACGCGACACTGACCACATGAACCACCACCACCACATGCTGATGATACAAAAATACCTGAATTTGCTAAGGCACCTAATAACTTATCACCAGGTTGAGCGGTAATCGCTTTATCTGGGTCACCATTAATAGAAATGGTCACTTCGCCTTCTGGCACTAACTTTGATTTGGCAAACATAATGATCAAAACCAAAGCTAGAACGATGGCAATAAACATTCCTACGCCAAGATAAATGTCTAACATCTAAATACTCCTATTCGGTTTCGATTAAATTGATACGCCGGAAAATGACTGGAAACCCAATGCCATTAATCCTGCAATCATAAATACGGAACCTAAACCACGCACGCCTTCTGGCATATCTGCATACTTAAGTTTCTCACGCACTGCTGCAAGCAATGTGATCGCCAATGCCCAACCTGCACCACTACCAGCACCGTAGAAAATACTTTCGGTGAAGGTGTAGTCACGTTGAATGGCAAATGCAACACCACCAAAAATCGCACAGTTAACAGTGATCAAAGGTAAGAATATACCGAGCGCATTGTAAAGCGCAGGGAAGTACTTATCTAAAGTCATTTCCAAAATTTGAACCAACGCGGCGATAACACCGATAAAGGTCAAAAAGCTCAAGAAGCTTAAGTCAGTATCAGGGAAACCCGCCCAAGCCAATGCACCAGGTGCAAGAATATTAGCGTAAACCAACTGGTTTACCGGAACCGAGATAGTCAATACCACGATAACCGCAACGCCTAGACCCATAGCCGTTTTCACTTTTTTAGATACGGCCAAAAACGTACACATCCCTAAGAAGTAGAACAACGCCATGTTCTCTAGGAAGATAGAACGGATAAATAAACTAATATAATGTTCCACGAAATTACTCCTTAGGCTCTACTTGTTCAGGTTTAATCGTTCTAATGAACCAAATTAAACCACCGATTAAGAAGAACGAGCTGAATGGCAAAATAAGCAAGCCATTACCTTGATACCAACCGCCGTTTTGTATAAGAGGTAGAATTTCGAAACCCAGAATAGTACCGAAACCAAATAACTCTTTAATTGTACCAATAACAATCAATACAAAAGAATAACCTAAGCCATTACCAATCCCGTCAAGGAAACTAATAAAAGGCGGGCTCTTCATAGCGAAGGCTTCTGCACGACCCATTACGATACAGTTGGTAATAATTAAACCAACAAATACCGAGAGCTGCTTAGATATCTCGTAAGAATATGCCTTAAGGATTTGATCCACTACGATTACCAGAGACGCAATAATCGTCATCTGTACGATAATACGTACCGAAGACGGTATTTGTGAACGGATCATAGAGATAAATAAGTTAGAAAATGCCGTTACCGCGGTAAGAGCGAGTGACATTACTAATGCCGTTTCTAACTTAGTGGTTACTGCTAATGCTGAACATACGCCCAGGATTTGTAGTGCAATTGGGTTATTGTCTAGGATTGGCCCAAACAATACCTTTTTCATTTCTTTAGTATCAGCCATTATCTAGTCTCTCACGATTTCCATGGTTGGTTTTTAAGGTAAGGGCCGAAGCCATTCTCACCCAGCCAATAATCAAGTGTATTTTGCACGCCATTACTGGTTAGCGTAGCACCAGATAAAGCGTCAACTTCGTAAGGGTCATTTGCATCAGCCCCCTTAGTTACGTCGATAGCCACTTCACCATCTTTATACAATTTCTTACCGTCCCACTTCGCTTTCCATTCAGGGTTCTGAACTTCACCGCCAAGACCCGGAGTTTCTTTTTGATCGTAATAAACCAGCTCACGCACAGTGTTGCCGTCAGAGTCCACTGCAAGCATGGCGTACATTAGGTTCCATAAACCACTGCCATTAATAGGCAGCACGATACGGGTAACTTCACCAGCGGGATTCTTAACTAAGTATACGCTTGCCACATTAGGTCGGCGCAGAATACCCGCTGTATCAGGTACTGGTTTAATACTTTTATCTGGGTCGCGTGCCGCTTTATACATATCGTAATCAGCATCTTTTTCGACATATTGACCCGTTGCCAAATCTACGAATTTTTGCTCAACACGCTCTGCATAGGTAGCAGCGATCTGATCTTTACTTTGACCAGGTTCAAGCAAACCTGCTGATTCTAAAATATTTGTTTGCTTATCTAGTTTAGCGTTTGCTTCTTGTAGTGAACGAAGACCAACGGCCGCCGTAGATACAATAACTGAGCAAACTAAACATACGGCGATAACAACGCCGACCGTTTTGCCTAATGTTTCTTTTTTAGCCGACACGTGCCATCCTCCGTTTAATATTGCTTTGAGCGACGAAATAATCGAATAATGGAGCCCATAAGTTCGCGAACAAGATTGCCAACATCATGCCTTCAGGGAAAGCAGGGTTAAGCACACGAATCAATACGCACATCAAACCGATTAAGAAGCCATAGGCCCATTTAGCGGTATTGGTGAATGACGCCGATACAGGGTCTGTCGCCATAAAGAACATACCAAAGGCAAATCCACCGGTAACCACGTGCCAGTACCACGGCATAGCAAACATTGCGTTAGTGTCGCTGCCAATGACGTTAAGCAAGGTACTAAATACCGCGCCGCCCAACAAAACACCCAACACGATGCGCCATGAGGCGATACGCATATATATAATGAATAACCCACCAAGTAAGATAGCTAAAGTCGAAACTTCACCTACAGAACCTTGAATGTTACCGAAGAAGGCGTCCCACCAATCAGCATTCAAGCTCCAGTCAGACACGTTACCGGCTGCGGCTTGGCTTAACCAAGTTGCACCAGAGAAACCATCTGCTGCAGTCCAAATTGCATCTCCTGAAATTTGAGCAGGATAAGCGAAATACAAAAATGCACGACCAGAAAGAGCTGGGTTTAAGAAATTACGTCCAGTGCCGCCAAATACTTCCTTAGCAATTACCACACCGAAGGTGATACCTAATGCTACTTGCCATAAAGGAATAGTGGCAGGTAGCGTCAATGCGAACAGCACAGAGGTAACGAAGAAACCTTCGTTAATTTCATGCTTACGTACTGAAGCGAAGAGCACTTCCCAGAAACCGCCGACAATGAAGGTTACTGCGTAGATGGGTAAGAAGAAACATGCCCCGTAAAGGAACATGGCTAAACCACCCGTAGACTCAAGACCAATTTGACCGCCCAACGTAGTAAATAGCGCTGCTTGCCACGTATCAGGCATTGTTGCGCCAGCGTTAAGAATAACGCTATGAGCTTGCTGACCTATGTTGTACATACCGTAGAACATAGCAGGGAAAGTCGCAGCCCAAACAAAAATCATAATACGTTTTAGATCAATACTGTCACGTACGTGAGTACCCGCTTTATTAACTTTACCTGGGGTATAAAAAATAGTCGCAGCAGCTTCGTAAAGCGCATACCATTTTTCGTATTTACCACCCGCTTCAAAGTTAGGTTCAATTTTCTCTAAATATGCTTTTAAACCCATGAGTTAACCCTCTTTCTCAATCTTGTCTAGACTCTCGCGCAAGATCGGCCCGTAGTTATATTTACCTGGGCAAACATAGGTACAAAGCGCTAAATCTTCTTCGTCTAACTCCAAACAACCCAATGTTTGAGCACCATCAGTGTCACCAGAAATCAAATCACGCAACAATAAAGTTGGTAAAATGTCTAACGGCATAACGCGCTCATAGTTACCAATTGGCACCATAGAACGGTCTGAACCATTAGTCGTTGTGGTCATATTGAATAATTTCTTGGGACTGAAATGTGCTAAATAAGCTCGTGTAACTGAATGCTGATTAGCACCAGGCTTAATCCAGCCTAGAAATTCTTTTTCGCGGCCTTCTTTAATCAACGAAATTTGCACATGGTAACGACCAATATAGCCGTGAACACCATGGGCATTATTCCCTTGTAAAACCGAACCCGAAATAGCACGCACATCGCCTTCTGTAGTTTCACCCGAGATAAGTTCACTGATACTTGCACCGAGTACCGTTTTGATTAAGCGAGGTTTTTTAGCCGCAGGACCCGCTAATGACACAACACGTTCACTGTTAAGTGTACCCGAAGTGAATAAAGCACCGATAGCAGCCACATCTTGATAGCCAACATGCCAAACCTTTTTGCCCACACCTACCGTATCCAAATGATGGATATGTGTGCCGACCAAACCTGCTGGATGGGGCCCAGAAAATTCGTTTACATCGACTTTTACGTCACCCACTGGAATATCAGCACCAGGTGCTTTGCTCACGAAGACCTTACCTTCGGTCAAACACGAAATAACGCGTAAACCGTTGATAAAGTCAGCACTACGCTGAGCAATAATAACCGCGGGGTCACCCGCAAGTGGACTTGTATCCATTGCGCTGACGAAAATTGAATGGGGTTTGCTATCCAATGCAGGTATTTTGCTATACGGGCGTGTGCGAAGGGCAGTCCATAATCCAGATTCAACTAGATTATTTTGCACTTTATCAGCCGCGATAGATGACAGTTCAGATTCGGCATATTTGTCGAAAACTACCGCGTCATCGCCTTCCACTTGGATAACCACTGATTGCAAAACACGTTTTGCACCACGGTTAACTTCGATGACAGTACCAGAAGCAGGGGCGGTAAATTTCACACCTAGATTCTTTTTGTCTTCGAACAGCATTTGGCCTTTTTGCACTTTATCACCAACTTGCACATGCATAGTTGGACGCATACCAATGTATTCTTCACCTAATACAGCAACCTTAGTAATCACTGGACCATCGTGAATTTTTTGTTCTGGCGCTCCCGTAATCGGAAGATCTAACCCTTTCTTGATTTTAATCATACGCAATAGCACTACTCTAAAGTCAATACACATCACGGTTAGCCTTTCAGCTACATGCCATCAATCGCGGTGACTTGCTGACAAAAAACCTATTCGTGATGAGTATTATGGATGTTATTTTGTAAATGTAATTGCCTAACGACTCTCTTGAGCATCTCACTCTGGAAGCGTAGCTAGACCCGATATTTTATTATTATTGATAGAAAAAATTAAATAGTGATGAAATTTTCACTTCATCTAACTCCGGAATTTTAACATTATCCGAAGCGGTTCTGCCATGGCAAATGTGCTTAAGCACTATTTTTTTAGTGTATTTTATCGTCATTATCCGCATCTTGTCTCTAGACCTAGAAAAAACAACAATATATTAACATTCACCGCCACAATGCATGCGAATAACTCGTATTTACATTGTGTGGGATGATAGAAAAAAACCGCCAATATCGGCGGTTTTGTATCGTTAGAAAATATGAGAGATGATTATTCCCAATCTGCTAACGTATTTTGTTCCGCTTCGTAATCTACACCTTCAATATCGAAACCAAAGAGTTTCAAGAACTCATGATGATATCCAGCATAGTCACTTAACTCATGAAAATTCTCTTGGGTCACTCGGTCCCACAAGGCCTTAATTTTTGCCTGGGTCGCATCATTGGTTTCTTTTCCATCCATGCGTAAACGACCCATTTCATCCAATTGAGGTGAATCAGCAAACAAACGTTCGGTAAATAAACCTTTGATTTGTTCGATACACCCTTCATGGGTGCCTTCTTCCTTCATCACTTTATAAATCAACGAAATATACAAAGGCATGACAGGAATTGCAGAACTTGCTTGCGTAACAAGGGCTTTTAAAGAGGAAACATAGGCTTCAACGTGCTTAGCTTTATTGTTACTCACGATGGCGGCTGCAGCTCGGTCTAAATCTTCTTTTGCCTTACCAATAGTTGCCTGACCATAAATAGGCCAAGTCAGCTCTTTACCTATATAAGTATAAGCGGTAGTTTTGCAGCCATCTGCGAGTAAACCAGCATCAGCAAGCGCCGCTAACCACAATTCCCAATCTTCCCCACCCATGACTTTAATGGTTTGTGCAATCTCATCATCATTTGCAGGCTCAAGGGATATATCGTGGATACGGTCTTTATCTGTATCATAGGTTTTAGTGGTATAGGCTTGCCCTACAGGCTTCAAGGTAGACTTATAAACTTCACCTGTTTCAGGATCAGTTCGACGAGGGGATGCCAGGCTATATATGACCAGATCAACTTGTCCCATCTCACGCTTAATGGTTTCGATAGCCTGAGCTTTAATTTCATTAGAGAACGCATCGCCGTTTATCGTTTCAGCGAACAGACCTTTAGTCTTAGCTTGTTTATGAAAAGCAGCGGTATTATACCAACCAGCAGTGGCGGTTTTACGTTCACTGGGCGCTTTTTCAAAGCATATCCCTAGCGTATTTGCGCCATAGCCAAAGGCAGAAACAATTCGTGATGCCAAGCCATAACCAGTCGATGAACCGATGACCAGTACATTCTTCGGACCATTACCAAGGTCACCTTGAGACGTTACATATTCAATCTGCTGGGCAACACTCGCGGCACAACCGTCTGGATGCGCATTTGTACAAATAAAGCCACGGATCTTTGGCTTAATAACCATATTCATTTATTCCTATCAAAAGATCGGCGTACATTGTAATTGCCCAGAGCGATTAAACAACTCTGAACAGATGATTTGGTGATGAACGCTTACTATTTATTTTTTAAAACAAGCCATACTGCATGGATAACGCCGGGTATAAAACCAAATAAAGTTAGTAATATATTTAAGAAAAAATGTGCACTAAGGCCTACTTGTAACAAGGCTCCTAACGGCGGTAGGAAAATAGCTAATATTAAATTTAATGGATTTACTTTTTGCATAATAATGAACCTTATATTTTATTGTTTTTTTGGAATATTACGGAGTAACCATACATCAACATTGCGTTTTCGTCATATTTCCCCTTAATGTGGACACTTATAACTTCGCTCCTCCCATACAATTAGGTGAGTCTGGTGACTGTTCTTGTAGTGTAATCCACTCTTGCTCAGTGTAAGTATGGATAGCCAAAGCATGAATACTATTCGCTAATTCATATGCTAATACTTCATTCACTGCACGGTGACGGCCTATTAAACGCTTACCAGTAAATTCATCACTAACAATAACCACTTTAAAATGACTTTCAGAACCTTTTGGCACATTGTGCATAAAGCTCTCATTCACAACCTGTAAATGGGAAGGTGAAAAACCAGTCTGTAATTTATCTTCTATTGTCTGTTGTACTGTCATTTTCTTTCCTCATTCATTGTTCAAATATGGATAGCGTAAATCGATTATCGCCTTAGATTTGGCGTGACCAAACGAAAGGTTAAGTTAATCCGTGGGGCCAATGACTTTTTGGTTTTAGCTAAACTGTGTAGCCAAAATTGCTGGGTGCCCCCCGCCATAATTAACAAGCTACCATGCTCTAACGGTAAACGATGTTTCTCGCCACTTATACGATGCTTCAAATCAAAATTACGCACTTGCCCCAAACTTAAGGAGGCTATTACCGGATAACGCCCGAGTTCGGGTTCGTTGTCGCTATGCCAGGCCATACTGTCTTGGCCGTCACGATAGCAATTTGCCAGTACCGAATTAAAACGAACGTTACACACTGCTTCGCAGCGCTCACGTAACTCTTTAAGCTCGTCATTCCAGGAATTGGGCCGTAAATTTAGCCCTGAATACTGGTACAACGCATCATTATCACCGTACCAAGCTTGTAAGCGTGGGATTTTAACCTGTTTACCGTACAATTTGATATGATCTTGACGCCACGCTAATGAACCAAGCAGTCGAGTACAATAATGGTCCGCTTCTTCAGTGGATAGAAAATGGTTAAAATAGCGGATATTTCCATCAGGTAAAGGCAGTATTTCTGGTTCGGTCGATGCTTCCGAAGGAAATAAACTAGATTGTTGCAAGTAAACTCCAATATATAAGAAATAAATGAAAACAGAATTCACGCTTTTAGACCAAACCTATCAATTATTGCGCTATCCAGCGGAAAATCAACATATCAGTTGGCAAGCATGGGATGCCGCTGACGAATACTTAATTGAATACGCTGAATACAATATGGCAGATCGCCAAGATTTAAACATCTTCATATACAACGATGACTTTGGTGCACTTGGCGTTTGGTTTGCTAACCGTTCACCGTTGTGGATAAGCGATTCATATGTGGCACACAAGGCGCTTGAACTCAATCTTGAGCGCAATAATGTCCCCGAAAAACAAGTCACCGCGCACAACAGCCTTTATCAACCTGCCGTGAAAGCTGATTTAGTATTGATTAAACTCCCAAAGACCCTAGCGCTACTGGAACAGCAATTAATTGATTTACAAAGATGTGTCACCCCAGACACAAAAATTATCGCCACGGGCAAAGCGAATGCCATTCAAAAGTCTACTTTAGCGCTATTTGAGAAGCATTTAGGCCTGACCACCACTTCACTCGCGAAGAAAAAGGCCCGTTTGATTTTTTGCCAATATGACGGTATTAAAAACAGTAGCAGCCCTTACCCTACTCAGTGGAAAATCGACGGCAGCGAATTCATAATGAATAACCTTGCCAACGTATTTTCACGCCAACAGCTGGACATAGGTGCACGTGTATTGTTGGCTCACTTACCTGAGGCTAATAATAAAAAGGTGGTTGATTTAGGATGTGGAAATGGCGTTTTGGGCCTACATATTTTGCAGCAATCTCCACAAGCGCAGGTTGTTTTTGTTGACGAGTCTTTTATGGCTATTGCATCAGCAAAGCTAAACATCGCACAAAATATGCCTGACAAATTATCTCAATGTGAGTTTATCGTCAGTAACTGCTTAGATGAGTATCCTCAATCTGGTGACCATTCTGGTGGCCATAATGGTAAAGAGATTCAGCAGGTCGATATAGTTTTATGTAATCCGCCATTTCATCAACAAAATACCATTACGGATCATATTGCGCTGCAAATGTTCCGCGACAGTAAACGTATCCTCAAGCATGGCGGGGAATTGCGCGTCGTTGGCAATCGACATTTAGACTATCCGCAAACGATTAAACGACTATTCGGTCATTACAAGGTACTTGCAAGTGATCGTAAATTCAGTATTTTATCAGCTATCAAGAAGTAGTCAGGAGCTTATAATGTTACGTGCCCTATTTATCAGTATTTTTCTTATTAGTGCCCCAGTCTTTGCAAAACAAAAAGACGATGGCAGCCAAATTCAAACCGATAACTTTTACCCTAGGGTGAAAATAGAAACCTCAATGGGTGACGTTACCGTTGAGCTAGACCGCTCTCGTGCGCCAGTTGCAGTCAACAACTTTCTACGCTACGTAGATAAACGAAGCTATGAAGACACCATATTCCACCGAGTAGTGGCTGATTTTATTGTACAGGGCGGCGGATATGATGTGGATTTTGCGGAGAAACCGTCGTTCGCCGATATCATAAACGAATCAGGTAATGGCTTAAAAAACGAAATGTACACCATCGCCATGGCCCGCCAAAAAGACCCCCACTCTTCGAATCGTCAGTTCTTTTTTAATATGAACGACAACGTCAGTTTAGATCCTGGTCGTGACTGGGGATATACCGTATTCGGTTATGTGGTTGAAGGTAATGAGATACTTGATGCAATATCTCAAGTCGAAACAGACTATGACACTACGTGGGGATGGGCAGATGTTCCGATAAAACCTGTATTGATAAAGCGAGTAGTTGTTTTACCTCCGGTCTAGCCGGACTACAACGCTTTAAGATACAAGTTACTGGCTTCAGCCTGTCCACTTAGCGCAATTTGACGTTCGTAGGCGAAGCCAAGCTTTCTTAACAGTCCTATTGAGGCTTCGTTATTTGTCGCCGTAAGTGCAGCGACTTTTGTTAGCCTAAGTACACTTTGCGCATATTCTAATGTTGCTTGGGCAACTTCAAATGCTATTCCCTGCCGGCGAAACTGGTCACAATAAGCGAAACCTATATCAGGCCAATTTAACCCGTCTCGTTGCAATAACCCGCACAATCCCACCGGCATAAGGTCTTCCTGTCGCTCAACCAAATATAGTCCGAAACCGTATTTTTTAATCATGGCTAGAGGCCCTGAAAGAATATATGCTTTAGCATCGTCTAGGGTATGCACACCGCGATCGCCGATATATTTCAACCAACCAGGCTCATTTAATAACCCTAATATAAAACTTGCGTCAGCATCATTTAATAATCGCAAATTGAATCTACGCGATTGTATGCCAACAAATGGAGGGTGCACGCTAAATGCTCCCCGCAAACATTCCGAAATTGGCAAATATCACAATCACTATCAGCAGTATATAGTGCAATGCTACCGTTGGTCTTAGTGCTGACGTTACGTATTCTTTGAGCAATCCAAGCACACGGGGTCTGGTATTCAGCCACGTAGAATTGAATTGCATTGCAAGTTGATTGCTGTGTTGCGTCTCTTCTTGCTTGGATAATACTTGTTCGATCGATAACAAACGCACTTCGATACGTGCTTGAAAGGTTTTCCAAATCCCTTCTTGCAGCCAAAGAACGAAGATGAGTGCAACGACTAATAAGATAGACGCGCTGAGTAACAGCATTACCGCTACAAGGCTAATACATACCAGCTTAATAACACAGGCAAATTTCTCGTAGCTATCGTACTGATTTTGAAGAGTGATCCATTCTTGTTGAAGTGCACAAAGTGTTGGTTGCATAGCAATATCTTAAGAGGTTAATAACAGGCCTATGGTATGAACTTTGATGCACAGAATCAAATTCCAAACATAAAACGGCCCATCATTGCTTCACTATTTGATAGATTGGGAATTGAAGTCATAACCAAAAAACGCCACTTGGTTCTTACCGCGTTTTTTAGAGGTGTACATCATTTTATCAGCTTGCTGCATAAAGTTCCCCAAGGGCTGACCTGTATATTGAGCGTAGCCAATGCTAACAGTGACTTTGTGACTTGTTCGAGCAAATTTATTCTCATTAATTGAATCACAAATCCGCGTCGCAATTTCCTTAGACTGCTCCACATCTGCTTCCACCAATAAGATAACAAATTCGTCACCGCCAAGCCGACAAACGATATCATCTGAACGCAACTGTTGACTGATTAGCCGAGCTATCTCGATAAGCACTTCGTCTCCGATCAAATGACCGTCGCTATCGTTAATTTTTTTAAAATCATCTACATCAACTATCAGCAGCCCCAATGGATGCTGATAGCGTAAGCTGCGAGCTGTCTCTGATTCTAATTTATTGGCAAAATAACGCCTGTTATTTAACTTTGTTAGCGGGTCCTGAACGGCTAGTTCTTCTAACAAGCTATTTTTTTCGTGCAGTTCATGCAGTATTTCAAACTGATCGACCCTAGAGCGCTCAGCTAATCGAGCGATAAAAATAGCAATCAGCATAGAGGTAAAACAAGTCAAGATAGGTGACGAGGCATCCTCAATAGGCAGCTCATATAACAAACCGAGACTGACCGTCACCCAGCACAGAAATAATAAACAGAACAAAAATGCCAAGTGGCCTTGTACTAACATGGCAATGACCATCATACCCATGATAAAAGGTACCGGACCGTGCCCTTGAATGCTGGTATAAATAGATAGCACAGTCGCCATAAAAGCTAAGAATGTTGGGTACATCAATTCGAGTAACGTCACTCGCCACGACGTTCTAGATATTGCTCGAGCATAAGGCAACAGAAACAAATTGAGTAATGCATACAGCACATTAGAAACGTAAACCGTCAGATAAGGCATCATCTGCTCACTAAATGCGTCATTTCCTAGACGTAAGTGATGCAACAAATGCACACCAAAGCCAATTAAAGCCACAATTGAAAAGTACCAAACTAAGGTTAGATTATTTTCAACTGAGGTTTGTTGATAAGCTTTGGTTTGATGAGAAGGGGGACTGGGTACTATCTGCATACGAGTTCAATTCTACGTCTATACGGCTTCCTTCAAATAACTATAGTCGATATATGCAATTTACGAGTACGTTGAAACATAAATTTATGCATTTTGATAATTGAACGCAATGACTTGAGCTATTTTTGTTTTATTTAGCGCTAGCATTATTAATCTATCAATGCCCACAGCAACGCCTGCACAGTTAGGTAATCCCGATTCAAGGGCGGCTAAAAAAAATTCATCTGTGACGACTGGCGGTAAATCGAAGGCGCGACGCTGGGCGTTGTCCGCATCGAATCGTTGGCGTTGCTCACTAACATTGGCTAATTCGTGAAACCCATTGGCTAACTCAATTCCTTTGTAGTACAGCTCAAACCGCTCGGCAACCCGTTCGTCTTGCAAATTAATCCGCGCTAATGCAGCCTGACTAGCAGGAAAATCATAGATAAAACAGGGGCGTTGCTTGGCAATATTAGGCTCTATTTCATGACTAAACAGCAACTGTAAAATAGTGTCTTTATCTTGCTCGTCCCGGCAAATATGTTCATAGCCTAAGGCGCATCCTCGTGTTTGCAGCTCTTCTAATGACGCGCTTAGCGGGTCTAAGGATAAATGCTCCTTAAAAGCCTGCTGATAAGTCATTCGATCGCTAGGCTCACAACCGACAATTTGTTGCACCAATTCGTTTAGCTCGTTCATCAATTGCACATGATCGAAATCAGGTCGATACCATTCCAACATGGTAAATTCGGGATTGTGGTACTTACCTGCTTCCTCGTTACGAAAAGCCTTCGCAATTTGGTATATAGGGCCACTGCCAGCACAGAGTAAGCGTTTCATAGCATATTCCGGCGACGTTTGAAGATAAAGCGTCTTCTGTTGCGGCGACATTGGATCATTAAACTGCGTACAAAAAGCCCGCATGTGCAGGTCACTCACTGTGGCATTGCTCAAGCAGGGTGTCTCTACCTCCAATACATTTCGCAACGCAAAGAATTGTCGAATATTTGCAATGATTACGGCGCGCTGACGTAAAGATTGGATGTCGGCTGTTGGTCGCCAATTTACGTGTGAGCTGTTATTGATCATGACTTCCTTTACAGACATAAAAAAGCTCACATTTACGTGAGCTCTTAAACACTAGCGTTTACTTATTTCTGCGCGCGGGAAGCGTATTCACCGCTGCGCGTATCAACTTTAACCACTTCACCCGTTTGTACAAATAAAGGCACACGAACAACAGCGCCAGTCGTCAATGTTGCTGGTTTACCGCCAGTGCCTGCGGTATCACCTTTAAGGCCGGGATCGGTTTCTGTTATTTCCAATTCTACAAAGTTAGGAGGACTAACCACAATCGGTGTACCATTCCACAAAGTAATGGTGCAACTATCGTTTTCAACTAACCATTTAATGTTATCGCCAACCGCTTTTTCATCTGCTGCGATTTGCTCAAATGATTCATTATTCATAAAATGCCAAAATTCACCGTCGGTATACAAATATGACAGCTCAACATCCATGACATCTGCAGCTTCAAACGACTCACCTGATTTAAAGGTTTTTTCTAGGCTTTTACCTGAGATGAGCTTTTTTAACTTAACGCGGTTAAAGGCTTGGCCTTTGCCTGGTTTAACATATTCGTTCTCAAGAATGTTGCAAGGTTCGCCGTCGAGCATAATTTTGACGCCCGCTTTGAACTCATTAGTGCTGATAGTAGCCATGTTTCCTCGTAATCAATTAACTGTGTAGAGTATCTAGTTGACGCAAATAATACCTAAAAAACTCATTGCTGTAGAGAACAACTGGCAAAAAGTACTTTCAAGTGCTTTTTCAGATCCACTTGCTCTGCTAACTTACTTGGATTTAGATCCTAAGCTATTCGAGGACGATATCGCTGCACGGCGCTTATTTCCTATGCGCGTGCCTCTTCCGTTTGCTAGGCGAATGAAAAAAGGCGATGCAAACGACGCGCTTTTTCGTCAAGTATTTCCCAGTAAAAAAGAATTTTTAATTGACCCAAACTACCTACTTGATCCGCTAAAAGAACAGAATAACGACAAACCGGGTGTATTACATAAATACCAAAGCCGCGTTTTGTTGCTCGTTCGCGGTGGCTGTGCGATCAATTGTCGCTATTGTTTTCGTCGTCACTTTCCGTATTCAGATAACCATTTGAATAAACGAGAGTGGCAAGAAACCTTGGATTACATCAAGCAAGATACAAATATCAATGAGGTCATATATTCCGGCGGTGACCCACTAATGGCCAAAGATGACTTTTTGGCTTGGTTAACTCAAGAAATTGCCAATATTGACCATATAAAACGGATCCGTATTCACACTCGATTGCCAGTAGTGATCCCGTCGCGTATAACGCCTGAACTGATTCAGTGGTTCACAAAAACGCGGCTTAAACCTGTGATGGTGTTACATATCAACCATCCACAAGAAATTGATCAACCGTTGGCTAATGCCCTGAAAAAGCTGTCAGATGCTGGGGTTACGCTGCTTAATCAAGGCGTATTACTGAAAGGCATAAATGACAATATTGAGATTCAAGTGGCGTTGAGTGAACGGTTATTCGATGCGGGTGTATTACCTTACTACTTACACGTGATGGATAAAGTGCAAGGGGCACAACATTTTGACCAAGACGATGAAATAGCCAAAGGTATTATGGCGGGAATGATAAAGCGCTTACCGGGATTTCTGGTACCTAAGCTCGTTCGTGAGATAGGCGGCCAACCCGGTAAAACACCAATTGATTTAAATCTTCATCCCTAATTAGGCAAATGTGTTTACCACAGAACCTAAGCTAGGATTTGATGAAGAAGATGGTACGTCAGCTGCTGATTCGAGAAGCTGAAGCGTCGCTTGACCATCTTGTTGCTGCTGGGATTTAGCCATCTGCAACGATTTTATTTCAAGCGTCGCACCGGATGATCCAGAAGCAGCGCTTCCTTGAATGTCCATACCAGAACCCCTATTGCTTGTAGCAAAGTTGAAAAGCAGGCAAAATCGCCCGCTCTTCGGTGTATCGACCACTACGTATAAAACTTTAACCCTTCAACTGATTAAGTAATAAACATGCAAACTATTATTGAAAAACTAACTGAGAACGCGCAACTAATTTATCGTAAATCAATTGACGCAGACGCGATTATTGCCAAGCTTCAAAGCTCAGGAAAAGGCAAGTTCAATGCTATTTTCCCTAGCGATTCTGGTTTTACTGCCAGCGGTCGTTTTTTCAAGCCATACGTAGAAGAACTTGCTCAGGATATTGCCAACTTGAGTCAGCTCGAAACTGAACAGCAAAAACAGGCCCTACCAAAAGTCGTTAAAAAAATTGAATTGCTATTAACTACACTCAATCAGTTTCAGGTCAGCGTTAAAGTTTAATAAGCTCTTATCAACGCACAGTTTAAGGGATTATAGAATGGGGTATTGGTATCTTGGCGCAGCGATTATTGCTGAAGTTATTGCCACATTAGCGTTAAAGGCTTCTGATGGCTTTAACCATGCTTTCGCCAGTACGGTGTGCGTGGTGGGTTATGTAACTGCATTTTATTTTTTGTCGCTGGTGCTTAAAACCGTGCCCGTTGGTATCGCTTATGCGATTTGGGCAGGTATGGGGATTGTGTTAATCGCGACAGTCAGCGCTGTTATGACAAAAACCTTACCTGACATGGCCGCTATACTTGGCATACTGCTTATTCTGGCTGGCGTTATAGTGATAAATGTTTTTTCAAAGACTACGGGACATTAGCCTGACCCTATTTTGATGTCCTATCATTTCACTTTACATAGAATAATATTCTTTGCGCAATCTATTACCGATTAGTCTCCAATTGGCTTATAGGTAATAGCGCAATGCGTCGGTCAATTTCGATCAACAACATTTTATATTCAGGGCTATCAACTTGCTTAAAGCGTTGCGTGAAGCTCGCCTTATCAATATTTTCTGGTAGTGACTGCATATCTGGGAAAAACGGCTCTTCACTGCCCGACTGTGCTAAGAGACGTTGCATTGCAAATGCAGTATTCGTATCTGTCGCTATCTGAGCAAACTTCACGCCTGCATGATCAGCTGCTAAATCTACAAAGCTATAGCCACTGCCTCCTTCCCCGCGATCCATTAGCTCCTTAAATTCACCTATAGCAGCAGTGAGACCTTGTTCAGACAACACTTTAATGGCCGCTGAAAAAATAAAGTGCTGACTTAAATCAGCCCGGTTCATTAACGTCGGCATTTTGCGCGGTGCAGCGATGTGTTTCGGGTGCGGCTGCACATCTCCCACAAAACTGGAAAATCTATGGTGCCCAGCGTAGGTTGCTAACGCCATAATGGCTGCTTCGTTTTCTTCATCTGCATTATCAAATGTCGACCGACTTAGCGCCTCGGCGAATAACGGTTGAATATAACGCGCCAGAGAGTGAGATACTTGTTCTTTCCCCACATCTAAATCCGCTAAGAAACGCAAGTAGTGTGCAGTAGCAATACTTAAATCAGTATCTGCTCCAATCTCGCGTTTCAGATCTTTCAAATTACGTAGAAACGTATCCAATGGACGCATTGCAATAATCATATTGCCTTGGAACATACGAATACTATCAATTTGCTCTACAAACTGGCTGGCGATACTACTATTTGTCCACCAATCAGCTAGCCAGACTAGCGTGCGTAATGTTTCTCTACCTGGTAACACTATGCTACCCAAGCGCACTTCCGACAATTGCAGCCCCTGACCAGGATGGATCAAGGCGCTGAAATTCACATAACGACCAACAGGGTTATTCGGTAACTGATAACTAGCAGAGATACTGCTTGCCAGTGGCGTGATATTCACCTGCCCCTGAAACTGCTCTTTCGCACGTTGCAGGAAGCCAACTAAGCTATTTAGCTGATTTTCACTCAAAGGAATTTGCTGGTCTAACGTGCGGTCTTTTACACTTAGCTTTATCTGCTCGATAAGCTCTTTAACAGATTCAGCGTCGTTGACTTGTGTTGCGCTCGTCGCTACCACCAAAGGCTGCTCTTCAACGCTGGCAATAAACAACCCCATAATCAAGCCGATTATAAGCAGCAAAATAAGCAATAAAACTTTCAGAAATCGCGGCAAAACAAACCCTTGTAGATATAAAAATGAATAGTTAAAAGCGAACTAAACGTCCGCCATATTGCCTTTGCTTTCTAACCAAGACTTACGATCACCAGCCCGTTTTTTGGCCAATAACATATCCATGGTTTCCATCATATCGTCTGGATCTTCTATGGTCAGTTGCACCAGGCGGCGCGTGTTCGGATCCATAGTCGTTTCACGCAGTTGTAACGGATTCATTTCACCCAAGCCTTTAAAGCGTTGTACATTCACTTTACCGCGTTTTTTCTCAGCGGCAATACGATCTAAAATGCCCTGCTTTTCGCCTTCATCTAAGGCGTAAAAGACTTCTTTACCAATATCAATTCGAAACAGTGGGGGCATGGCAACGTAGGCGTGGCCATTGTCGACTAAAGCCCTAAAATGTCTAACAAACAATGCGCATAATAAGGTCGCAATATGTAGTCCATCGGAATCAGCATCGGCCAAAATACAGACTTTGTTGTAGCGTAATCCGCTTAAATCGTCAGAATCAGGATCAATCCCCAAAGCCACCGATATATCGTGGATCTCTTGTGATGCCAGTACCTGAGATGAATCTACTTCCCAACTGTTTAAGATTTTTCCACGCAATGGCATAATGGCTTGAAACTCACGGTCCCGCGCTTGCTTCGCTGAACCACCAGCTGAGTCTCCTTCTACTAAGAATAGTTCAGAGCGCCCAGTATCTTGCGTCGAACAATCCGTTAATTTCCCTGGTAACGCTGGGCCTTGGGTAACTTTTTTACGGGCCACTTTCTTGCTTTGGCGCAATCGTGTTTGTGCATTGCTTATACACATCTCAGCGAGTTGCTCTGCGACATCCGTATGCTGATTTAGCCACAAGCTGAAGGCATCTTTAACGATACCTGACACAAATGCTGCTGCTTGACGGGACGACAAGCGCTCTTTTATTTGGCCTGCGAATTGGGGATCTTGCATTTTGGTCGACAAAACGTAACTGCAGCGATCCCAGATATCCTCTGGCGTTAGCTTAATCCCACGAGGTAACAAATTTCGAAACTCGCAAAACTCACGCATCGCTTCAAGCAGACCTTGGCGCAAACCATTTACGTGCGTACCACCTTGAGCAGTAGGAATGAGGTTGACGTAACTCTCGGTGATCATTTCACCGCCCTCTGGCAACCAAATAACCGCCCAATCAACCGCCTCAGTATTACCGCTTACAGCGCCGACAAAAGGTGTTTCAACTGGCAGCGTTATACTTTCACCAACTGATTGATATAAATAATCTTTTAAACCATCTTCAAAATACCATTCATGGGTTTCTTTGCTGACTTTATCGTCAAAACGAATACGTAATCCAGGACATAACACCGCTTTTGCACGCAGCACATGTAATAACTTGGTGACAGAGAATTTTGCCGAATCAAAATATTGCGCATTGGGCCAAAAATGCACACGGGTACCCGTATTGCGCTTACCGCAGGTATCAATTACTTTAAGCTCTTCAACCTTATCGCCATTTTCAAAGGCTATTTGATAGACGTTTCCGTCTCGGCGAATACTGACTTCCACTCGATTAGACAGCGCGTTGACAACAGAAATTCCCACCCCATGCAAACCACCAGAAAACTGATAATTTTTATTGGAGAACTTTCCACCCGCGTGCAGCTTGGTCATGATCAATTCAACACCAGAGATCCCCTCTTCAGGGTGGATATCCACTGGCATGCCTCGCCCATCATCTGTTACCTCTAATGATTGGTCGGCATGCAAAACCACTTTTATCGAACTGGCAAACCCACCGAGTGCCTCATCCACACTGTTGTCGATGACTTCCTGACTCAAGTGATTAGGTCGCGTGGTATCTGTATACATACCAGGACGACGTTTGACCGGGTCAAGGCCATTTAATACTTCAATTGCATCTGCGTTATATTGATTAGACATAGTTCTTATTATAGTTGTGGGCTGTTTACGAAAATTATCTGACGATATGCTTGAGCCGTTAGGTTCATGTTATACCAATCTTCATTTACTCGTGCAGTAGAAACTGAAAAATATCTGCTAAGAAACGCTCATATCCTTGAAAGCTATGATCACCACCTTGTTCGATGGTTAATTTCGCCCCCACATATTTCTGCTGTGCTTGACGATAGTCTAAGGTTTCATCAGCCGTTTGCAATAATACCCAATAGTTTTGTGGATTTGCCAATATCGGAGTATCAAACGACGTTAAGTCGCGAGTATGGGATTCATCCAGAAAAAAACGATGCTGAGTATAGGGGTTGATATGCTCACCCATGTAGTCTGCCAATAAATTATATGGTTGCACCGCGGGATTAATAAGTACTGCTTTGCCACCATAACGCTCAAGTAAGTAACTGGAAAAATAGCCACCCATTGAGCTGCCAATAAAGCCGAAATCGGCATGTGGATGACGGGCAACCAGCTCATCTAGCATCTTAGCCGCAGGTTTAGGATGGTTATCTAATTGAGGGATATAAAATATTAGCTCTGGGTAATGCTCGGTCACAAACGCTTTGGTTTGCTGTGCCTTGACTGATTGAGGGGAGCTTAAAAAACCATGTAAATAGATAACCACTTTTTCGCGTATTTTCTGCGTCATGAATCTTCCGTTAAATTCTGATGAGATTACTGTCGAGATGCCCATTATCAGCAAGGCTGATTAACCGATAACCCGGCGCCTCATCAGTGGCAGCGAAGCTATCACTATTGGCCCATTGCCAACAAGTAGAAGGGGCTGACATATATAAACTGTGACCTTTTTGTAACTTACTTGCATGATGAATGTGCCCATAAATAACGGCTTTAATCTGCTTATGTTCACGTACTCGCGCTAAAAATTCGTCGCCATTGTCCCATGCATGGTTGTCCATCCAGCCACCGCATGCATAGGGATGATGATGCACCACGAGCAAGTGATGACTGTGGGGGTTAGCTGTTACTTGCTGACTGATATAATCGAGTTGCATCATTGAAAGCGCCCCCCCAGATCCTTTGGATTTAGTATTCAGTCCATGCACTTGCCAAAACTGCCCAACGCTGCGTGATACAGGCCAACCCGCGGATGCATTGAGCACGTTATCTAAATAGGCAAGATGATCGTGGTTACCCGGGATCACAAGTAACGGCACGGATATCTGGCTGTCTCGCCACAGCTGGGAAAAATGCTTATAACTGCTTTGACTTTCATCTGCACTGATATCACCACTGGCCACCACAAGATCCGGACAATTCAGTGCAATATCACTCAAGATACTCTGTAAGCTTAAATAAGGATTAATTTCTTGATAGCCGATTTGCTGTTTATCTGCAAACAGATGGCAATCAGAAATTTGGGCAATCTTAAAACTCACACATATCTCATGACGGTTAAACGCTCGTCGTTTGCAGTTGATTTTTATGTTTCGAGCAAAACAATAACCATTCACTCAAAAATAGATTCACCATTTCTTTTTCATTTTTTTGAAACATTTTACTATTGGGGTATTCATAGCTCGGCTTTAAGGCCCCAATATGTTGGGACTCAATCACCTCAGCCAATTGTGCGTCGTGGTATAAACGAATACGTACAACGGGGCGCATAAAATCTGGCCCAACCACTGATTCTTGCGCCATGGTCACCGTACTGGTGTAGCGACTACACTCAACAATTTTTATGCTGTATTTGAGGGTTTTATTGACCTCAAATTGATATTCAAGATCTTCAGTGTCGCAATCGGGTAATAATTTAATCAAGCGTACATAGTTCAACGCGCACACTCGCTGAATACTCGGCAAGTGCGGTACATATTTACGTCTTAAGTTGTGTTCATTGTTTCCAGTCATCAAGTACTCGTTGTTTATTCATAGCAAACCATTGCAACGCAATCAGCGTGGCTGCATTCTCGATCTTTCCTTGATTAATCCATTCTATCGCTTGGGCTTCTGGTACTCGGTGTACCAAAATATCTTCGCTTTCATAGTCTAGTCCATGCACACCTTTCGCCTGGCTTGCATCAACTTGAGCGACATAAATATGCAATCTTTCGGTAGTGCCGCCTGGGCTCGCCAAATAACTAAGCGCTTTTATCAAATGCGTGATCGTGACCCCGGCCTCTTCCTGAGCTTCGCGATAGCATACGTCTTCGGCTGTCTCGCCAGGGTCAATGATACCAGCCACAATCTCTAACAACCACGGTGAATTCGAAGTAGCTAAAGCACCGATACGAATTTGCTCAATCATAACGAATTCTTTTAACTTGGGATCATAAGGCAATACTGCAACTGCATGACCCCGTTCAAATATCTCACGCTCTACGATTTTACTCCAACCGCCGTCATATAATCGGTGCTTGAAGTGATATTTCACCATTTTAAAAAAGCCCTCATAAAGCGGCTCTTTGCGGGTAATTTCGACGTCTTTACTGGAAAATTGCTGAATTTTAGACATAAATCCTCTTTAATTTTTAAACTCTAGTACCATATAGTGGAGCAGCATTTATCAGTCGAAAGCCAGTATAATATTCTGTTACACTTGAGACGGTAGTTTTACGTCTGGATGTTTCGTGTTCGCGTCTAATGTCTTTAAACTTTAGCGCCTTAATATGCGACAAATAATAAACATAAAATAACGGTATCGCTGCCACAAGCAAATTCATCAAGGAAACCACATGAAAAAAACACTTCTTTCGCTATTGATTAGCTTTGGCGTATCGACCCACGCACTTGCCGATGACCTACTAAGCGTATATCAACAAGCGTTGCAAAACGATCCCGCTACATTGCAATCTCAAGCCAGTAGAGAAGCCGCTTTTTCTGATATAGAAATCAGTCGAGCTGGTCTATTGCCGCAAATTTCACTGACCTTAGATGTGGCAGAAACCTACGGTGATTTAGACCGCTCAACCAACGACGCAACCTTGAATCTAACACAATCGATTTATGACCGTTCACTTTGGGTTGGTTTAGACCGTGCCGAATTGGTTGCCAGTCAATCTGACGCAAGCCTTGCATTAACCATGCAAAACCTAATTTTACGTACCGTTAGCGCTTATTTCGATACCCTTCAAGCCCAAGACGATTTGGCCTTTGCCCGCGCTGAAAAACGTGCAATTGCGCGCCAACTTGAGCAAACAAAACAACGCTTCGAAGTCGGTTTAACCGCTATTACCGATGTGCATGAAGCACAAGCCCAATACGATACTTCGGTAGCTGCTGAAATCAGTGCTGAAAACGTAGTGGAAACTAATCTCGAAGCACTTCGAGAAATTACTGGTTTTTATTACCCTGATTTGAATGTACTTAACACCCAACAATTCTCTGCCAGCATGCCAACTCCTGCTAACGTGAACAGTTGGTTGAAAATGGCAGAAGAAAAGAATTTAGAACTATTGGTGTCAAACGCCAGTGTTGATATTGCAAAATTCGATATTAAAAGTGCCCGTGCAGGTCATTATCCGACGGTTAGTTTAGGTGGCACTGCAAACACGAATGATACTGATGGTTTTACCACTAACCCTGATGCGGGTGGTAGTGACCGTTTCAATACTTACGGGGTACAACTGACCGTTGATGTACCTTTGTATACTGGTGGCCTCGTCACCGCCAACGTTGAATCTGCGAAACACAGATTTGTTGCCACCAGCGAAGATCGTGAACGTATTCATCGCTCGGTTATTCGCAGCATCCGTTCAAACTATAACGATGTGAAAGCATCCATTTCACGTATTAAAGCGTTTGAACAGGCCGTTATTTCAGCGCAAAGTGCATTAAAAGCCACTGAAGCCGGTTTTGATGTGGGTACACGTACCATAGTCGATGTATTAAACAGTACCCGTAATTTGTTTGATGCCCGTCGAAACTTATCGAGTGCTCGCTACGGTTATGTTATCAGTGTGCTTAATCTTAAATTGGCTGCAGGTACTTTGTCTGTTGAAGATATTACCGATATCAATCAAGGCTTAACGGCGCAGATGAAATAATCGATGTGTTAATCACTACACTCGATATGCATAAAAAAAGCAGCTAAGGCTGCTTTTTTTATGCATAAAGCATCGACCAAGCAATATACTTAGTCAATATCAGGTTCATAATTGCCTAACATAGACAAAGCAACTGCTTCAGCGACTTTAATACCATCAATACCGGCAGATAAAATACCACCGGCGTAACCCGCGCCTTCACCTGCAGGATATAGCCCATTCACATTCACACTTTGATAATCCGCCCCGCGCTTAATGGATATAGGCGAAGACGTCCGAGTTTCAACACCCGTTAACAAGCCATCTGGTTTGGCAAAGCCTTTGATCTGTTTATCAAACGCAGGAATCGCCTCGCGAATCGCGCGGATGGCATAATCGGGTAACACGTTAGACAAATCTGTTAGTTTGATGCCCGGTGTATAAGAAGGTTTCACATCCCCCAAGGTTGATGACGATATGCCCGTTAAAAAGTCACCAATAAGCTGAGCAGGTGCATCGTAATTACTGCCGCCTAATGCATACGCCTGTTCTTCTAACTGTCGTTGTAGGTCGATACCAGCCAAGGGATGTCCTGGAAAGTCTTTTTCAGGCTCAATACCTACCACAATGGCACTATTTGCATTGCGTTCGTGGCGAGAGTATTGGCTCATACCATTGGTCACCACCCGCCCTTCTTCGGACGCTGCAGCAACAACGGTTCCCCCAGGACACATACAAAAGCTGTAAACGGTACGGCCACTTTTACAATGGTGCACCAGCTTGTAATCTGCGGCACCCAAAATAGGATGGCCAGCATTTGGCCCAAAACGACACTCGTCAATCATCGACTGTTCATGTTCAATACGAAATCCCACAGAAAAGGGCTTGGCCTCGATATACACATTTCGATCGTACAACATCTTAAATGTATCCCGAGCGCTGTGTCCTACCGCCAACACAACATGTCGGCTATCTAAGCGTTCGCCTGTAGATAAACTCAAGCCCGTTAACTGACCATTTTCAATATGTACATCATCTACGCGAGTGCTAAAGCGAATTTCACCACCCAGGGCAATAATTTGCGCACGCATACGTTCAACCATAGCCACTAACTTAAACGTACCTATATGGGGTTTACTCACATACATGATTTCATCTGGCGCACCGGCCTCGACAAACTCCGTGAGTACCTTTCGTCCGTAATGCTTACGGTCTTTAACTTGGCTATACAGTTTGCCATCTGAAAACGTACCAGCGCCGCCTTCCCCAAACTGCACATTAGATTCGGTATTTAGTGGTTTTTTACGCCAGAAGCCAAAGGTATCTTTGGTGCGCTCTCGCACTTCTTTACCGCGCTCCAAAATAATCGGCTTGAAACCCATTTGGGCCAACAACAAACCCGCAAATAGACCACATGGCCCAAAGCCAATCACCACGGGGCGCTCCGTTAATGTCTGCGGCGCCTGACCAACAAATTGATAGCGCGTATCTGGCGATATACGCACATGGGGGTCATTTTCAAACTGGACCAGTAACGCTTCGTGATCATCTACCTCTACATCAAGAGTATAAATAAGCTGTATATCAAACTTATTTCGGGCATCGAAACCACGTTTAAACACCGATACCTGTTTCAGCTGCTCCTCTTTGCACCCTAACTTATTCAGCACAGCTTGGGTTAAGTCAGCATCTTGATGTTCAAGGGGAAGTTTTATATCAGTTAAACGCAGCATAGAAAGGTCCAAAAAGGTAAACACACGGGCACAGCCCAACACAAAAACACTAAGCCGACTATTTTAAGTCATGCTTGGCCTTGTGTCTGGTTTATTCAGCAATATCTTACTCATCTCTCCCGTTATCTTGTATTTCTATTGCCGATAAGTATGATCGTCGTTCATATCATTTAGCAAAGCTTTTACTCATGACCTTTGTAGTCACCGACAACTGCATAAAATGTAAATACACTGACTGCGTCGCCGTTTGTCCGGTGGATGCATTCTTTGAAGGGCCCAATTTTTTAGTTATCGACCCAGATATCTGCATCGACTGCGCGTTGTGTGAACCTGAATGTCCGGCCAAAGCCATTTTTCAAGATGATGATCTCTCTGCAGGTCAAGAGGCGTTTACCGAATTAAACGCCGAACTTGCCAAGGTGTGGCCTAATATTATTGAGGTGATACCGCCCCCTGACGATGCACAAGAATGGGACGGCGTACCGAACAAACTTGAGTATCTAGAAACCTAAAATAAAACAGACAGACAAACTATCATTAGAACTACTGCACATTAATTAGGCATAACGATTTCAAAATGAATGCATTTGTTGATAGTTGTAGATTCACCTTCTATCTACAAAATCGATTACACGCATGTCAGATAATAAAGCGCCAGCTTCTTTAATTCCTCGCGATAAAGAGAATGACAATACCCAAAGCATGGCCGAGCAACGTAGACAGTTTGTTACAAAACAAACTCAAACAGAACTCAATCACGTAGGACACTACTCATTGAGTCCAGAGCAAACTGCCGGAAACATCGAGAACTTCATCGGGGTCGCCCAAGTGCCAATCGGCCTAGCTGGACCAATCAAAGTCAATGGTGAACATGCAAAGGGAGAGTTTTATGTCCCTCTTGCGACAACTGAAGGCACCTTGGTCGCCAGTTATAATCGAGGCATGCGCGTACTGGGTGCAGCAGGTGGCGTTAAAGTCACAGTGGTGGACGATGCCATGCAACGGGCACCGGTGTTTATATTTAAGGATGCTCGTCAGGCCCACGCTTTCGGAATATGGGTTAACCAGCAGTTTGAAACTATAAAAAACGAAGCGCAAAGCACTACCAGTGTAGGAAAGCTGCGTAATATTGAACAATACGCTGCCGCCCGTATGTTGTATTTACGTTTTAATTTCACCACAGGTGACGCCGCAGGGCAAAACATGGTGGGCAAGGCCACGTTTGCTGCATGTGAGTGGATAAAAGCTCATTACCCAGGAGAAGGTTTACAGCGCTATAACTTATCTGGTGCCATGGATACCGACAAGAAACATTCCCAATTAAACACGCTCCACACCCGGGGAAAACGGGTTATAGCAGAAGCAAAGATCAGCAACGATATTTTGAAAAAGATGCTAGGTGTTTCGGCTGATATGTTATTTAAGATGCGCCAAGTGTCAAATATGGGCAGCTTTATGGCAGGCTCAATTAATAACGGCTCCCATTCAGCGAATGGCATTACCGCTATGTTCATTGCCTGCGGCCAAGATGCAGCCAACGTAGCGGAGTCCTCAGCAGCGTTATCTTTTGTGGACGTAGACGAGCAAGGTGATTTCTATATTGCTATTACCTTACCCTCACTTATCGTAGCCACTTATGGCGGTGGAACCGCACTGGCAACACAAAAAGAGTGTCTTGAAATTATGGACTGCTTCGGTGAAGGCAAAGCTTATAAATTAGCTGAAATTATAGGGGCAACAGTATTGGCTGGGGAGCTTTCATTAAGTGCAGCAGTGTTAGCAGGTGATTGGGTTACTAGCCATGATGCCCTCGGCAGAAATCGGTAATTATCGCTAAAGAGCAAGGTTCACAATACGCATAGCAACACGCGAGCAAAACCAATACGACCTAGCGTCGTATTGGTGTCGTCTTTGGTTATAAGCTAACACTAATCTTCTATTGCCAAATAATGACTCAATCCTTCTCGCAAAGACAAAGGTAAAGCCATGGGTAAATGAGTGGGTTTATCTACATAAACATGTACAAAGTGTCCAACGGCGCTTGCGTCATCATTTCCTTCTGAGAAAACCGCCAACTGATATACTACCGAGCTATTGCCTAGTTTTAATACCGTTAAACCTATATCTAATACCGCTGGATAACTGACCGATGCATAATATTGGCAGCGAGTTTCAACAACTAAGCCGATTGGCCCCTCGCCGTCTAAACGCAACCAACCATTGTCAATCAATAAACGATTAACCACAGTATCGAAAAAACTATAATAGGCCACGTTGTTTACATGCCCGTAAATATCATTATCGGACCAACGGGTGTCTATGGTATCAAAGTAACGAAAGTCGCTGCGTGTTGGGGGCACCTTTGTATCTGTCTTCGATGTTGTCATCAATGAATCTCCACTTTCTGCTGTTGACTAAATTTTTCACTCAAACTTTTAGCGAGCAATTAACACACTGGCTATTTTAAAAACAAGCTGACTTACCAAGCCTGTTGATACAAAGTTAGCGCGTCTTCATAAGCGACCGTGCGCGGGTTATTCATTAGCAACCGCGTTTGTAGCATAGCCCCTTGAGCAAGTGCAGGGAGATCTTGTTGGTCAATACCGTAATCACGCAAACGTTTGGTAATGCCAAGCGCTTTACAAAACTGTTCCATATACTCGATAAACCCCAACGCCTGTTCTGTCTCAGTGCGCTCAGCTAGCTTCGGATTTAACACAAGCGCTAATTGCGCATATTGGGGCTGAGCCGCACTTACATTAAAGCGCATAACATAGGGCAGCATCAGCGCATTGCTTAAGCCGTGAGCCATGTGATAAATGCCGCCTAACGGATATGCCAGTGCGTGCACTGCCGCCACAGGCGCATTTGCAAATGCTTGTCCGGCTAGCATCGCACCTAACAACGTACCACTACGGTGGTTTACGTCTTTGCCATTTCTATAACTAAGGGGTAAATGCGTTGCTAAAAGCTGCAACGCTTTAATCGCGAGATTGTCCGACAGTGGGTTCTTTTTATGTTTACTGGTAAACGCTTCAATGGCGTGTACCATGGCATCAATACCCGTTTCTGCGGTGATGTGTGCGGGTAAACCTAGCAACAATGTGGGGTCGAGAAGTGCCACATCAGGATATAAAATCGGCGATACGACACCAGCTTTGGTTGATTCTCCCGTGGTCACAATTGATATAGGTGTAACCTCAGAGCCTGTTCCAGCAGTGGTAGGCACTAGCACTAAGGGTTTACGGGTAGATAGCACCTGATCCACGCCATACATATCGGACAACGCTTGTTCTTCCATGGCTAGCACCGCGGCCAATTTTGCAGTATCCATAGAGCTACCTCCACCAATGCCCACTACAACGTCCACTTGTTTCGCTTGTTCTCCGGCTGCGCGAATAATGGCTTCAGGCGGATCAGCCAGTACCTCGTCAAATATCTGTATATTGAGGTCTGAAATTTCTAGCTGATTTAATAGGTCATCAAGTACACCCGACTTAAGTAATCCCTTGTCAGTGATTAATATAATCGACTTAGCGTTAAAACGGGTAATCAATAGCGTGGGTAATGATAAAGCGGCATTTACTGCAAAGCGGATATCCGCTACGGTTTTGAAATCGAAGTCATTGATTTTGTACATCACGGCCAACCTTGGGCTGAGATTGAATACTAATGATGCTAGCAGAGAAATTTTGCACCCAAGCTTTATCGTAGTGATATATCAAGCTCAGAATTTGTTATAGATTGGCTTTAAGCATCCAACGCTGTAAAACTAAAGATGAGGCTGTATTGTCAAATTCACCATGGATAAATACCACCACAAAGCCATGCGACAAAACACCCAATAAAGCACAACCAACTTACCGATCGGATTTGCTAAAACAGTCATGCTTGACTTACAGACTGTTAAATACAAAAACGCCCGCTGAAGCGGGCGTTTTCAATGAAGCTTTAGTCAAGCGAGATGTTAAGCTTGGCCACCTTCCTCTGTCATCTTCAGCATATCAACTACGTTCTTCACGTCATTGGTATTTTCTGCAATTTTGAGCGCTAACTGACGTTCTGCGTCATCATCGACCGTACCCGATAGCGTCACAACACCCATCTTAGACTCTACTTCGATTTCTAAGCCACTGACTTCTGATTCAAACATCAAACGGGTTTTAATCACTGTTTCAATCTTTGCGTCGTTCAGGCTTTGCATCACTTCGCCGTCTTGGTCTTCGTCTAATTCTTCGATAACGGTTAATTGATTATCAACGTCTTTAACACCATCAAGTGACATGACCAATTCGCTGGCCAACGCTTTATCGACTTCACGATCAACTTTACCGGTTAATGTTACTTTGCCATTTTTAACGTCGGTGTTGATATCGAAGGCATCTAAATTACCGTTTAGCATTAAGGTCGTTTCGGCTTTGCCGTCGATCCACGCATCGCTTGCGGTGTCCTTCCAAGTATTTTCTGCATTGGCGGCTAATGATGCAGTTCCTAACGATACGGCTACTAAAACTGAAATGATTGAATGTTTCATAAATATCTCCTTTTAAAGATTCCATATAATCAATGCCAGTTCGATGCCAACCATATAAGCTACTGATAAATATGAATTAATTTTGATTCTTTGCGGAAGTTAAAGCTGTGAGCGTGGAAATTATTACCAGAGCGTTGTAAATAATTCTACTGAGGTTGTGATATTCGACAAAGTTTAAATTTACCGATCTCGGCATTAAATGGAGATATAAAAAAACCTCAGACCATTACAGTCTGAGGTTCTAAATACTTAATAAAAAAGGTCATGTCCCGCGCTTCTACCAGTCTGGTGCAAAATCTGGATCGACTATTCGCTCCTGCGGCTCTATTGCGTCTATTTTTACTATTTCATCAGCCGTTAACATCAACTGCTTGGCAGTGAGGTTATCTCGCATATGCTCTACATTCGTAGACGAAGGAATTGCAACGATTTTCTTGTGATTTAACCAAGCTAAGGCGACTGCCGAAGGTGTGGTGTCATGCTCATGCGCTATGGCTTGCAGTACATCACTCTCCATAACTTTCCCTACACCTAAAGGCATGTACGCTGTTACTTGAATGTTGTTACGCTGACAATATTGCACTAGCTCGGTGTTTTGAAAGTTGGGATGAACTTCAATTTGATTGGTCAAAATTTGATCTTTACCAAGAATAGCTAACGCTTCGTCTAATTGACTTTGGGTAAAGTTAGACACACCAATATGCTTAGTCAGGCCTCGTTCTTTACAACCTTTTAGCTCTTTCAAATATTCAGACATTGGCACCTTATTATCTGGTGAAGGCCAATGAATAAGCAGTAAGTCTACGTAGTCGGTATTAAGTAATGTCAGACTATTTTGTACGCTAGTGATGAATTTAGCCGAACTGAGGTTTTCAAACCACACTTTGGTGGTCAAGAATATTTCATCTCGCTTTAACCCGGAGCCAGCGATTGCATCACCTACCTCGGCTTCATTTTCGTAAATTTGTGCAGTATCTATATGTCGATACCCCACATCAAGCGCATTCGCCACAGCTGATTTTGCTTCATCATCTTCGAGACGATAAGTACCAAATCCTGGAGTAGGTAGTGAAAAATTATGCATATGTAAGTCCTCTTGTTAAGAATACAGGCCAAATTACAGCCTGTACGTTGCAAACGTAGAAGTCTCCATTCGAATAACGTGCCAAATATTAACTGTATGAAATTAATTGCTTTTTTATACCTTGTGTAAACTTACTAAGAGATTGATGAAATATTTGCACAGCTATTTGAACTCATTACTGACGTTAAATAACTGGAGTGTCGTTATCTAATTGGCGCTTTATTTTGTCTAACCGTTTTTTTATATCTTGCCAATCCTGTGCGCCTAACGGCAATTCACTTTGTATCTGCTCGATCATAGCAGTCTGCTGGCGCACAAACTGACGATGCTCAGATGTTTGACTGAATTGCAGAATGCTAATCAGCCCCTCCAACAACCGAATAGTCACTGCCAGACTGGTTTTTGAATATTGACGTATTTGGTTAAATGCGGCCTCTCCCAGCCCAGTGAATACCACTGGTTTACACTGCAGTCTTATCACCCCTAGAGGATCTTCATACAAAGTGGGGGGAAACGTTTTGGTTGTTAAGCCACATAACACAGCACTTAACTTATCGACCACAGTTACGGCCGAATAAGGGTCATTGATCCCAGGAGAAAGCGCTCGCACTGCAATTTCCACTAGTTGGCGTATAGCAAATTCCGTATCTTGAATCGGGGTACGATGCGCACCTAAACGGATCAATTCGGTTATTTGGTCAGGCTCACAAGCAAGTGCAGAACCGTGAAAATATGCGGTACCTAAAGGAGCATTTTGCATTACAAAATCACCTGGCATGTGCTGTACATCAAGCGCCATATCGCATTCTTGCGCTAATTTTTGCAGGTTTGCAACGTCCAATGTTTGTACATAGCCACTGCTTGGAGAAATAAACGTTTGTCGATTCGGATAAACTTGACTGAAATTCGGGCCATCACCGCTGAGTTGCGGCTTTTTATCGCTGTGTTCTTTGGGAAATAGACGTTCAATAATTTCATTTAATTCGCGGTATACGTTGTCGATCACATTGTCTGCCTGGATAGCCCTGGCCACGTGATGAATAAAGTAAATGAGTACGCCAACTCCTAAGACAGCTAAGATTACCGACGTGAGAATACTCAAGCCAGGAACAAAATTTTGATCATCGAATGATTTCGTTGCCTGAATAATCAATAAGCAATAGATGAATGTTGACACGAAAAAACCCAAAACACATTGGGTGCCGGTGTCCATCATAAAGTTACGAATAAGCCTCGGACCAAATTGAGACGATGCCAAGCTTAACGCCACCACAGTAATGGAAAATGCAATACTGGTGACAGTGATCATTGACGAGGCAATAGTGGTAAGTAAAGCCCTAGCAGACTCGGGCGACGTTTGGTAAAAGTCAGCGAAAATCGGCAGTTCACTTTCGGCGCCGAAGCGATCAAACGCTAGGCCGACTTGAGACAAACCAATGGCAATAATCGCCATGATGGAAGGAACGAACCAAAAACTGGTTCTGATGGTTTCCCATAAAGTAATTATCCTTGTATTCATGTCACTTCCTTTACCTGAATGCTGCCTGATTTGAGCTGCTATTTTTAACGCTAGCGCGAGTCTTTATATTATGGGGTCTTTTTAGCATTCTTTTTCTTTATAAGAACCATAGCAGCCCCTAATACAATAATAACAAATACCCCGAAAGCAGCTAAAAATGTCATAAGAAAACTGCCATCGCCCAGACCACCTAGGCCTACGATTGCCCCAACGGAAACAATTAAAATGATAATGGTGATTTGTAATAACACCTTAAACACTCCTTGGCGTTTAACGCCAAATAAAAAATTTATACCACCTAGCTTACTAAGCCAACTTTGACTCTGTGGTATTTCGGACAGCTAAATTGTATGAGACCCATAAAATTTTAGACATTAAAAAAGGGTGCAAGCACCCTTTTTTAATAATTTAGCTTGTTTACTGCTAAAGCAGATTAACAATCTGAATCTTTAGCACCTGCACCTTCTTTCACATCTTCGCACGCATCTTCGATTGCGTTGCCTGCGTCAGTTGCCATTTCGTCAACTTTCTCACCAGCGTTTTCAGCATTGTTATCGTTACAAGCTGTCACTAAAGTAAGTGAACTAAAAACCATCGCTAAAAGTGTAAATTTCTTAAGTAAGTTCATTATGTATCTCCGTGTTTAAATAAAAGTGAAATTATGTGTTGTGAATCTAGACTTTCGGGCCTTTACCGCGAATAGCATTCGCTACCAACGATAGAACCAGTAGTACTAAAAATACAAAGAAAATGATTTTTGCAATACCAGCTGCAGTTCCGGCTATACCACCAAAACCCATAACGCCAGCTAAAATTGCGATGATTAAAAATGTTAATGCCCAACCCAACATAATATTCTCCTAATGTGTTCTAAATTGATTAACGATTATCTTAATGCTCTATTCATGCCAGCATATTAAAATCAACCTAAGATACTGATATAATTAAATTATTTTAAATTTTTCCGAAAACGTTAGTGAGAATTTGTAAACCTTTGTTGAAATATTTACAATTAGAAACGGAACAACTTTCCCAAATCATTTAGACTATTTAAGACAAATTTCAGTTAATAATGGAAAGTGGTCCGAACCAATTTCAGGCAGGCGTGACAAGTTGACGAGCTCAAAGTCGTCACTGTGAAAAACATGATCCAGTGGCCACCTAGCCAGCCGATGTTGAGCGTGAAACGTATTGAACGCACCTCGTCCGATGCGTGGGTCGCACAAACCACTTATCCGTAAAAATGCTTGCGTTGTTGGAGACCAGGCTACGTCATTTAAATCACCACTGACGATGACAGGCAATGAACCCTCCCCATCATATTTTGCAATTTCCTTGGCTAAGCCTAGCAATTCAATATCACGCTCAGTCGCCTCTTCATTCTCCGTGGGGCTCGGGGGCGCAGGGTGAACAAAGTGACACTTAACCTGCTCACCACTTTCCAGTAGGGCAACGCAATGTACCGACGGCACGCCTTTTTCCACACGCTCAGCAGTGGTAATTTGACTTAGTGGTAATCTGCTGAAAACATGCATCCCGTATAAGTTTTCCAACGGGTAGTTCACTCGGTATGGATAGGCTTCATGTAATGGTTTCAAAGCGTCTTGCCACCACTGATTACTCTCTAACGTGACTAAAATATGCGGCTGTTCTTGTTCAACCAACTTAATTAATTTTGGCGCATCATGATTGGTCATAAGTACATTGGCATTAATGATCTTAATACTGCGCTTTGGATCAGCCGATTTTATTTTCTTGACCATGACAGGCACGAGAGGTGTATAAGGTAAAATCCAATGAATTTGATAGGCAAGCGCAGCAAGATTAACGCTAATAAGCAGCGCCATATACATTAAATTTTGATGGTAGAGTGCACCCATCGCCACCAAATTAAGTATCAGTAAACCGGCTATTTGTAAGCGCGGAAATTCCCATGCTCTCACCATCCAGTGGTCGCTGGGTAAAAGCGGAGCCACCGTCAACAGTACTAGAAATGCGCTAGTAACGATAAAAATTGTGAACATGCTTATTCTCAGTATCAGTCATAAGTTAAGACAGAACTGGCTATATCGTGGACCAGCAGCTTAACTAGTTTTAAAATCGCCCCTAGGAGCAAGTGGAGTATTTTGGTTAGTTTGCTCAGCAGGTTCAGGCGCAACCACTACCTTGTCGACTTTAATATCAAATGATTTGATAAACGCATTTCTTACAATACCAACTATTGCTGGCCACAATGGCGTTTTGATATCGTCAATTTGCCCTTCAAGAGGAATTCGGGTTGCGATCAAATCTTTTTTTCCCCCTTCAAACAACTCAGATATTCCGCCAGTGACCGCTTCGAATATCCATTGAAATGGGTTATCACCATCTTCTACTACGTCTTGTTGCCAGTCAAATAAAGACAGATCATAAATACCAGCCTTGACGTAACCACTTACTTGGCCTTGATTGGCAGCAAATTCCATGGCGAAATCAAGCTGGCCCGCTTCAACATCAAACGGCGTATAGAAACTAATAAGGTGATCAATGTGCTTCACAGGTAGACGTTGCATTTCAACGTCGATATTAAAGGTCGCTTTCGTGGCGTAAGGATCATAGGAGCCAGAAATATACAAAGGACAAACACCTGCAATTTCAGCATTGAGATTCAAATTGGTAATCATGGAGCCAGTACGCGCCTTGCTATTGGTAAGGTTAGTAACTTGCCCGTGTACGTCTTGAATTTCTGTGTGAGTTTTGAGCTCGTCACTGATCGTCTCAAATATTAGCACGCCATCTACAATATCAATCCTGTCGATTGAAAACGGCACGAGACGATTTGCCAATGTGATCCATGTTTGTTCATCTTGTGCATCATCATTAATGTGCTCTTGGCGATTGGCATTATCAGCATAATATAGTTGAGGTTCAACGAAGGTCATCTCTGCAACGATCCTACCGCGCAACAATGCTGACCAAAGTACAGAGATATCCAATTGAGCAATCTTGATTAATGGTCTGGGTAAATCCCCGTCAATCAGATTTATTTCGATGTCCTCTACCTGATATGCCCCGCGATAGAGTGCTATATCTACGTCACCCACATGCCCACTCAAACCGGGCGTCGAATCAATTGCATAGTTAACTGCTTTTTCAAGAGCGTAGGGAGCCACAAGTCGCAACGCAATTATAATCACTATAACGCTGATGACAGTGACCTCGATTGTGCGATGACGAAATGCCATAAGAGACTCCCTTTATAAAAAGCATTCACCCGCTGAGCGCGGGTGAATGAAAGTAATTAACGAGTATGAAAACGTAAAAGTTACACACGTACTGGTGAATTTTACAGCTCTACTCGATTAGCTTTAAACGCTAACTAACGTCTAGCTATAATCCAAACAGCGTGAATAATGCCAGGAATATAGCCGAGTAACGTGAGTAGAATATTCAGCCAAAACGCGCCAGCTAAGCCCACTTGAAGGAAAACACCTAGCGGTGGAATTAAAATAGCAATGAGTATTCTGAGTAAATCCATAATAAAGCTCCTGTTTTATCTATGTGGTTATAATTTAAAAAACCGTCTGTTGTTAATATCTAACTAGGCAAGTTGCGTTCCTACTTTTGCCAATTTAAAATATATTTACAGTTAACCGCTACAATCTATTCTTTATCGCTTAAATCGCTTGGCCGAGTGTCTGCTACAAATGCCCCACGCTCTCCGACTGATTTATCAGCCCCATGTGTACTGTCTTGCTTCGTTTGATGTTCCATAGCTGCGTTAAACTCTGCACCAAGTAAAATGATGTAGGCGGTTAAATAAAACCACATCAGCAATACCACCACACTACCCAAAGAACCGTAGGTCTTGTCGTATTGGCCAAACTGTCCTAGATAAAATGAGAACCCAAACGAAAACGCGATCCATAACGTGCTGGCCAATACTGAGCCTGGCGTAACCCAGCGCCATTTAGCTTTGCTCCGATGAGGACCATATCGATAGAAAGATGCCAAGGTGATATTGAATACCACAGCCAGAATTGGCCAGGTCAGCCACGTTACCAGTAGACTGCTGTAATTTTTCAGTCCCACAAAAGATAAAATAATAGGCAGTACAGCAATACTAAATAAAGCACCACACAGTACTAAAATCGCACTCAAGGTTAACGCCACTCGCATAAACAGCATCATCAAAAAACCACGATTTTGTTTTTGACCGTAAGTAATATTACTCGCAGTAACCATGGCCTGCGCGCCCTTACTGGCACTCCAAATAGCAAATAGTGTACTGAGTAAAGCGCCGGTGCTTAGCGCTGCTTCGGACTTATCCATAATGCGACTCACTTGCCCCTGAATAAGCTCTCTCCCTTGATCGGGCACAACACCAATAAGGTAGCTCAAGTGCTGTTGTACATCATCGGGGGACACCAACAAGCCGTACACTGAGATAAATGCTGCAAGTAAAGGAAATACCGCTAACAAGAAATAAAAGCCGACACCCGCGGCGATCAACGACAAATTGTCATCGAGCATTTTTTTCACGGTCCGGCGTAAAATATCCCACCAACCTCGTAACGGAATACCTTGGGGCGTATTGGCTTGCTGACCTCTGTAGGCGCTCATTTATTTGTCCTTTTTTAGTGATATAGGCTGGTGAAAACTTGCGTGGCATCTATCTTGCGTAATATTTTGTTCTATACGTATTCAATTAAGCGTTCGCTGTTCACTATCAAGGTGCTATATGCAAATACATGCCAGCCTAAATAAAATAACTATTACGTTTATGTTCTCGATTGTCACCTATGCCATTTTTGTGCCTAACATATGGGCACAAGACCAAGCAGCCACCTCTCAGCAAGCCCTATCAGCTAAGCCGCTGGATGTTTGGGCTGATGTTATTGATTTATGGCAGCGCATTATTTTGGCATTGCCGATGATTTCGTTGGGATTACTATTTTTTGTTATCTGTTACGTCCTTGCCAGACCTATATCTACACTGCTTGTCAGACCCATCGGCTACGTCAGCCAAAGCCAACTGATCAAGCTGGTCAGCCGACGCACCATTAGCTTATTAATTATTTTACTGGGGCTATATGTTTTTCTACGCTTTGCCGGATTGAGTGAGTTCGCCATCGCCATTGTTAGTGGTACAGGCGTCATGGGGCTGATTTTGGGGTTTGCGTTTCGAGATATTGCTGAAAACTTTATCTCAAGTTTACTACTAAGCGTGCAAAAGCCATTTAAAATTGACGATGTGATAGAGGTGCAAGGCCAGCTAGGCATCGTTAAACAGGTAACCGCCAGAGCCACCACGTTAGTGGATTTTGATGGAAATCATATTCAGATCCCCAATGCGACGATCTATAAAAATATTATACGTAACTTAACGGCCAATCCCAAAATGCGTGGAAAATTCACCATCGGCATAGGATACGACTCCAGTATTTTGCATGCTCAACAGGTAGCGAATAAGGTACTGACTTCACAACCTACCATTCTTCAGGATCCAGAGCCTCAGGTTCTAGTAAATGAGCTGGGGTCGTCAACAGTGAATCTCAAAGTCTATTTCTGGATTGATGCCCAGCAGTACAGCTTACTCAAGGTCTCATCTATGCTGATGCGTTTAATTATGCGAGAGTTTGAGAAAAATAACATCAGCATGCCAGACGATGCCCGCGAGATTATATTTCCACAAGGCGTGCCAGTTCGTCAGCTATTAACACCACAGAGCCCAGCTGATCATGCTGCGATGCACAAAACAGAAAAGTTAACGGAAATTAAAGACTCGACTATAGAGCGGGATATTCGCGACGGCGAACACTTTGACGATTTATCAAGTGATAACCATGATATTCGTCAACAGGCTAAACAAGCTCGTGACCCAGAGCAAGGGCAAAATATTTTATAATTGACTACTAATAGTCACCACTCTAGCTGGCTACTTTTCTTTTTTCAGCCAATAGCTTTGTATTAAACCGAGGAATAAAAATACGCTCATAAGCGCAATAATCTGCTCGTTTATAATAGGATATAACACGGCATATATACCGCCAAAAGCAAGTAATACATAGCCGACCACTGTATTAGCCGTTGCCACATATTGGGTACGCGTGTCACCACTGGCGATATCCAGTAAATAAGTTTTTCGTGCTGTACGCACACCTGCATATCCCACTGAAAGTAAAAAGAATAAGCCAACATTTAACCACAGTGAGGCTATATCAATACACAGATAAAACCCGCCACTGGCCACAACACAAATCATACTGGCAATACGTATAGTCAATACTGCGCTTTTATCGGACCAAGTCCCCCACAAATACGACGACAAAAAAGCAGCCATTGAACTGGCGGCGATAAAATACGGTAATTGAAACGTGTCGTCCTGACTCGAGGTAATACTAACGAAAAAAGGCGCCACTAATGCACTGTGCAACAGCAAACAGCGACTAATAATTAAATGTGCTAGCGCCCGGTCTCCTTTTAGGGTTTCAATGAAAGAATGCTTTTGCTTGTTATGCTCAGGCTGAACTTGTGCATCTAATGCCAAAGATACCGGCAGTGTCGCTATAAACAGCAAACTTGCTATACCGATAATAAATAACAACCAGACTTGGTCAAACTGGTCTTTACCTAATATAAGTGCGCCAGCGCTGAGCAACGAAAGCAAGCCTGAAATGCCGCTCGCTATGCCGACTAACTTACCTCGTCGGCCTTTTGCAATTAATACTCCCTCCATGTCTTTCATGGTTAGCGAACACAAAGCTCGACCAAGACTTAACATAGTTAATAAAATCAATACCGACAAACCGGCATAAAATGGCTCAAACCATGCTACTGCGGGGATCATTCCCATTATGGCCAAAGCTTGAATGAATACTCCGACCCGCCATACTCGTTGTCTTTTAATAAATTCTTGAATGCGTTGTTTCAATGGCCATTGGGGGATAAGTGAGCCGGATTCACGAATGGGCACCAATAAGGATATCATCCAACTAGGTGCGCCGATGCTGGTCATAATCCAAGGTAGGGTCGTTTTAGCTGAAATAAGAATGTCCGCTAGCTTGGTCATAGTTGAAATGACCACTAAGCGCACAAACGCGCTAGTGCTCGACGATTTGCTCGATTGCATTCTTTCTATTTCCCTTAACGCACAGAAACTAAGGGTTAAGTATGTAAGCGTTAGCCGCTGGGATCAATTATTGTTCAGTTTGTGGCCCAGCTTGATTGCCATTGTTAATTATTAAGAACAGGGTCGTACCTAATATGGCTGCGATTATAGAGCCGGCCAAGATACCAAGCTTTGCCTGAGCCAATAACTCAGGATGCCCCGCGAAACCTAACGAGGCAATAAATAACGACATGGTAAATCCTACCCCAGCCAAGCAAGATAGGGCAAAAACTTGCGGGAAAGCTAAGCCCGTAGGTAAACGTGATAAGCCGCTTTTCACGGCAAGCCAAGCAAATAGAGTAATACCACATATTTTGCCTAACACCATGGCACTGGCTATACCAACAAGCACAACTGAATTGAAAACTTGCCCTAGGTCACTAGGTAACGCCACACCGGCGTTGATAAAAGCAAAAATGGGCAAAATAACCAAACTGACAGGCCGATTTAGTACATGCCCCCAACGTTGAATAGGCGTAGTCGTCATGGCCGCTACACTCTGCGCTTTTTCGACTAACTCGTGTTGCTCTTGATGCTCCAATATCGATACGTCTTGCTTATCTATCTTTTCAAAACGATCTAAAATGCCGCGCATTCTACGCGAAAACCATCGGCTTTGAGCATAGGGTTTAGTGGGTACAGCCAGAGCAGCTAAAATACCTGCTGCGGTAGCATGCACGCCTGATTGCAACACAAACCACCAAAGTAATACGCCCCCTAAAATATAAAAAATGGGCCTACGTACGCCGAGTAAATTAAACATAAACAGACCGAGTAAGGCTAGACCTGCATAACCTAGCGAGACAAGATTAATACTGTCTGTGTAAAATAAACCAATAACAGCCACGGCACCCATGTCGTCGACAATGGCCAGCGCTGAAAGCGTCACAGCGGCTGAACGCGGTGCTTTACTGCCAAGCAGAGCTAAGATCCCCAAGGCAAAAGCGGTGTCGGTTGCCATTGGTATTCCCCACCCATTCATTGTGGCTTCAGACCCAGTCAACGCAATGGCCGCGTATATACCCGCTGGCAACAACATTCCACCGAGTGCCATAGCAATCACTAAGCTTGAGTCACGAAAATCTTTCAAATCACCTACTAGGGTTTCATATTTTATCTCTAGTCCGAGTAAGAAGAAAAACATCACCATCAACCCGTCGTTAACCCAAGTGTGCAATGAATGACTTATAGTGAAATCGCCCAGAGAAATACTCAACGCCATATGACTAATTTTTTCATACAAGTCATGACTATCTGAGTTAGCGATGATCATCGCTGCGATCGCACAGAGTAGAAGAATAATACCGGCGGTAGCTTGGCTTTTAAAAAAGTGCTCGAAGGAGCAAATTACATGATTAAACTCGCGTTCTAAAGGCGCTAATTCGCGATCTTTGTTTTCAAGGTTATCCATGTCTGTAGCCTCTGAATAGCCTAGAAAAGAATTTTGATTTACAGTATGTCAACGTATATGCGAAAACTAAAAATCGAATCAATACCGCGATATTGACTCGATTTCGTTGTAACACCGATGCTATGTTCAGCATACACCCTCATAGTCAATTAGATAGAATATTGAGTGAATATGCACGAATCTAGCCAACCCCGAACCTTGCGTTCGAGGAAATGGCGAGCTTGAACTTAGGCGCGTATTTGTCCTGTTCCACTGACTAAATATTTCTCAGCGGTAAGTGACTCGAGCCCCATAGGGCCATAAGCATGGAGTTTAGAGGTCGCAATACCAATCTCAGCACCAAGACCAAGCTCACTGCCATCGGAAAAGCGCGATGATGCATTTACCATGACCACTGAGGCATCAACACTGCGCTGAAAGCGCTTAGCAGTGATTTCATTTGTCGTACAGATAACCTCTGTATGGTGGCTACCAAAGCGCGAGATGTGATCAAATGCTGCATCTATGCCGTCAACAATGCCTACAGCTATTTCTAAATCCAGATATTCAACACCGAATTCATCATTTTGTATTACAGTGGCATTATCAAAGTAAGTCGCAGCATTTGCACTGGCGTTAACTTTTACTTGCTTGCTTTGCAACGCTGCCGCAGCCAGTGGTAAGAACTCATCGGCGATATCTTTATGCACGATAAGTCCTTCAAGGGCATTACAAACACCCGTGCGATGGGTTTTACCGTTGACTAAAATATCGATAGCTGTTTGTAAATCTGCGTCTTTATCAATGTAAAGATGACACACACCTTTAAAGTGCTGAATAACAGGGATTTTACTGTTGTCGGTCACATAACGAATAAGTCCTTCGCCGCCACGTGGAATGATTACGTCGATGTAATCACTCTGCTGCATCAATTCCATCATCAACTCACGGTCAGGATTGGGCACTACTGTAATCAATTCAACAGGCAAATTGTGCTTTTTAAGCACATCTTGCAGTACGCCGGCAATGGCCTTACTACTGCCAAGAGCTTCTTTACCACCACGCAGAATGACGCCGTTGCCTGATTTGAAGCATAATGCACCGGCATCTGCGGTAACATTAGGACGCGCTTCATAGATCATACAAACGACTCCAAGCGGAATACGCATCTTACTAATTTTAAGGCCATTTGGTCGTTCACCAATCACGCGCTCTTGCCCAGCGGGGTCTGGTAATGCGACGATGGTTTCAATTCCGACGGCCATACTTTCAACGCGTTCGGCGTTTAACGTTAATCGGTCAATCATGGCTGCACCCAAACCGTCTTTTTCAGCCTGAGCTAAATCTATTTTGTTGGCCGCGTAAATTGCTTCAGCATTTGCGCGTAGCCCATCTGCCATGTCTTGCAATACAATATTTTTCGTTTTTTCATCTAAAACAGCTAATACCTTGGCAGCTCGTGCTGCGTTCTTTGCTAATTCTTTAATCATGTTTATTGTTTCTCCAATGACGCGATATTCTTTTTCGAGATAATAGGGCCGGTTCTGTTTTGGAATTCTCCGGCAAATTCACGGTCGTCTTGGTCGGCGATAAAACTTAACAAGCAACTGCTGTAGTTTGAGCGTGCTTTTGCGATACGCGTGCCGTCATCTTTTCTTAATAAGATGGTGTCACCTACGGCAAAACTACCGTTCACTTCAACAATTTCATCACTGGTCAATTGCTCACCATGCACTGAAAACTCGGTATCGAAGTCATTATTAACTACGACTTCGCCCTGTTCTGACGCGGTATGCCTCATCCAATGATCATGTTCTTGCATAGGTTTAGCGTAAGGTCTGAAGAACGTTCCAGGGTTTTTACCCTCAAGTAAGCTGTTAAAGCTTGCAGACTTGAAACCATTGACGATAAAGGTGTCGATACCATGAGAAGTAGCCTTTTCTGCTGCTTCAATTTTGGTTTTCATCCCACCTGTACCAACCGCACTGGTAGCACCGCCGCCCATAGCAAAAATGCGGCTATCGATAGTGGTAACTTCAGGCAACAAAACGGCGTCGTCGTGGATGTTAGGATTTTTATCATACAAACCATCTACGTCTGAGCAAATAATCAAGGCATCGGCGTCTGCTGATGCAGCAACCATCGCTGATAAGTTATCGTTGTCGCCCACTTTTAGATCGTCTGTTGTTACCGTATCGTTTTCGTTGATGATGGGTAACACACCGTTATTTAGCAGTGAAAAAATAGTTTCGCGAATACTGACATAACGTTCACGGTCCCGCAGATCGCCATGAGTTAATAGAATTTGCGCGGTAGGGAAATCAAAAAGTCTATCCCATGTCGCCATCATTTCGGTTTGCCCAGCAGCTGCCATGGCTTTTTTTAAGGCAATATCGACGTTGTCCGTTTCTGGGAACAAATGTGCTCCTGCGGCAACAGAACCTGATGATACTAATACCACCTGAACCCCGTTGGCTCTTAAACGCACGATAAATTGCGCGATACTGAGTAAATAATGACTGCTACACCCTTTGCGATGTGGTGCGATAAGTGCGCTGCCTACTTTGATTACAACGCGTTTCCATTGTGAAAGATCCATAGAATGTTTCCTTAATTTGAATGTTGTTTAGCTAAAACTAAATTAGTTTCGTCGAACATGGCAACTGTGGCTTCACTTGGTTCGTCACCGAATAGATCAACGAGCCATATCACAGTGGCACTAACAATAAAGCCGGGGACAATTTCATACATCACACTCGAAAGCGTTTGTCCGTCGGGTAGCAGCGGCGCATAAATCCAAACCAATACGGTCAAGGCGCCTGAAATAATGCCGGCTACAGCAGCTTTGTGGGTTAAATTTGCTTTGTATAAGCAAAACAACACCAACGGTCCGAACGCGGCGCCAAAACCCGCCCACGCGTTACTGACCAATGATAAAATGCTATTGTTACTATCTAGTGATAACAACAAAGCTACGATTGCTACACCCGCTACACCGTAACGGCCCATTTTCACCGTTTGCTCGTCGCTCACTTCGCCCTTTGCTTTCAAGCGATATATGTCTTCAGTAAGAGAGCTAGCTGAAACCAAAAGCTGCGACGATATCGTACTCATAATAGCCGCTAAAATAGCTGCCAATAAAAAACCACTGATCAACGGGTTAAACAGTAATTCCGAAAAAATAATAAAAATGGTCTCAGGGTCATCTACTGCCAAACCAAATTTATTCGAATAGGCCACGCCCACTAAACCTGTGGATAACGAACCAATGATCGTCACTGTCATCCAGCTCATACCGATGGTGCGTGCAGTTTTAACTGCTGATACAGACCGAATAGCCATAAAACGCACAATAATATGAGGTTGACCGAAATAGCCTAATCCCCATGCTAAGCTAGACAGCAGTCCTAACCATGTCACATCACGCCAAGTTTGCGAGAAGGTCGGAATAGACTCATAGGCGTACCCGAGCATTTCGTTGCCATCAGTAAACTGCTGATAAGCGACAATTGGCACTAGCGCCAAGGCGACAAACATAATGCAACCTTGTACAAAGTCCGTTAGTGAGACCGCTAAGAATCCGCCCAACAACGTGTAAGAAACCACTACACTCAAGGTAATAAACAACCCGAGTTGATAATCCAAACCAAATGCCGATTCAAACAACTTACCACCAGCCACCAACCCTGCAGATGTGTATAACGTAAAAAATAACACGATAATAACCGCAGAGATTATCCTGATGCTGCTAGCTTTACGGTTAAACCGTTTAGCAAAAAACTCTGGAATGGTCAGTGCGTCGTTTGCTACTTCTGTATAGACACGCAATTTAGGTGCCACAAAAATATAATTAGCTAGCGCCCCTATAAGCAGACCAATGGCGATAAACATGCTATCAAAGCCGCTCACAAACATGGCGCCAGGTAGACCCATAAGCATCCAGCCACTCATGTCAGATGCACCCGCTGATAAGGCGGTCACTTGTGGACTAACCTGCCGACCGCCCAGGATGTAACCTGACATATCACCGGTAGAACGACGGTAGGCAAACACGCCTATTCCCAGCATAGCGATAAAATATACTGCTAAAGAAATATAACTCATATTGTATTAACTAGTGGCTAGTAGAAATTTGGCTTTTGGTGCGAGCGCGAGATTGGCTGCCGGTAGCGAGGACGAACAAGGAAATGCAGGTCAATAACCAAAAGCTCAATTTATGAAAAATTGCATTAACGAGTAAAGTGGCAGGTTGATTAAGCGTCTTGCCAATCGCTTTGAGGATTTGCATTTTATCTCCGTAGATGAATAATGAGTTGTGCACATATAATTACAGGTCTATTAATTAGTGCACGAAGCATTATGCTCAATTACTGCCCAAAGATCAAATTTAAATCCGCATCACTAAGCCTAATAAGTTGACCCAACACTGAAAAACAGTCTTGTTTAGCGTCGGCTAGATAGCCGCCAGCATTGATCTCCCCGAGGCCGACGCGTTATTTTTTAAATACCATTTTTAACAAGAGAAGAAGTGCTTTAAGTTGCATTCGATGGGAAATTTGCTAGGGTTCGCCCGTTACTGACAATGCAGGTAAAAAAGATGAGAAAATACGATGAGTTACTGGTTTCACTACGCCGTGTTATACGAGCGATAGACCTTTACTCGAAAAAACTCAGTAAAGAATCTGGTTTAACCAGTCCTCAACTGATCGTCATGCAAGAAATTTTCAACAATGATGATGTGATGGTTAAAGATATTGCCAATCACATCAATTTGAGTTCTGCCACCGTGACCAGTATTTTGGACCGTTTAGAAGCACGGGGGTACGTGGTACGTGAGCGTTCGACCATAGATAAGCGTAAAGTCGGCGTTAGGCTAACAGCGACAGGTACCAATGCATTTAATAACGCGCCAACGTTATTGCAAGAGCATTTCATTAAACGCTTTGAAGCCTTAGATGAATGGGAGCAAACTCAGCTGGTATCAACGATGCAGCGCATCGCTAAAATGATGGATGCAGACGCCTTGGACGCTGCCCCGTTACTACAAGTTGGCCAAATACATCCGCAAAACACAAGTGGGGAGAACCTTAAGTAGGCGCTCTCCCGAACGTTTAAATTGTAGATTAGTTTAGCTGGTCGTCTTTCCAGTACTTAGTCCCTTTCACTGTCGCCTGTAACGACAAACCGCTTTCGGTTAGCTGATATATGGTGATGTTATCAACAGTAACCTCACCACTTTTCGCAACGCCCTTGTCTCCCGCTTTAGCAGCAGCGTCAGCTTGGGCACCAAACGCCCAACCTTCGTCTACGAAACGCGACATAACAGCTTCGTTATGAAATACAAATACGGCACGAAAGTCTTTGACGCCTGCACCTAATCCTAATCCTACTTCAGCCATTTTCATGTAAGTTTGTTTACCTGTTTGATTATCTGTTACCACACCGTAACCACCACCAAAACTGGCTAAAATTAGGTTCACATTAGCATTATCAAACACCGCGAACCCTGGGGCGCTATTAATTTGTGAGCGCACACTGGGCTTAAGTGCGAATAACTCCGTAAGCACTCGGTCTTTCATGGTTTGTACAGCCTGACGCTTTTGAGCAACAGTGGCGTCGGTCGTGGTGGCACATCCACCTAACACTATGAGAGAAAATACGGAAAAAAATACTAGAAACAATGATTTATGCTGCATAAGTAGTCCTTAAAAAAGCTTTTACGAATATTGTAAAGAACATAGCAATTACCGAACCAACAACACCAACATCATGATAAATAAAGGTAATTATAATAATTTTTTGAATGCAGTGATTTTAATGGTCATTAAACCTGTGGGCGGTGAGCCGTATCGGTAACTTTGTCGTAATCACTGCGTAGTTTTTTCCGATGGCCGTAGCCCTGTGCTACTTAAAAATCACTTTATCAATTTAAATCAATAATTTAATACTGGAATAAATCTTGTATCTTACTTAATAGCAGGGTGCTATATCGGGTGAGATATAAAATAAATAACAACACTTTTTATAGTATTCGCACTTTCAATTGCAGAGGAATAACGGTTTGCCTACTACACATATACTGAACAAAATTCTCGTCAGCAGCATCTTCTGTGCGACCTTATTTCTAGGTGCTTGTAGCTCTAACACCACACCCGACGCTATAACCGAACCTGAAACAACAAATAATGCTGGCAGTGAGTTGGTAATAAAGAGCTCTCACGGTACCCAGTCCATTGAGCCAACCGTTGTTAGCTATGCAGCGCCTAGCAACGAGCAGGCAGTCCAGGATAACATCCCCCTCGCTTTTGAAGATCCATTAGAGTTTATCAACCGACCCATCTTCGCATTCAACGATAAATTGTTTGAGTACATACTAATTCCTGCAGCAAATGGCTATACAAAGATAGTTCCCGATCCAGTACGAACCAGTGTAGGACATTTTTTTGGCAATATTCGAGAGCCCTTAAATGCCTTAAATCAGTTATTCCAAGGTGAGGTCGGTGATAGTGGTAAAAGCGTTGGCCGGTTCCTTATCAATACAACGGTTGGATTACTCGGCTTTTTTGACCCAGCGACCGCGTGGTTTGAGATAGACGAAAATGTGACCACAATTAACGACACTTTAATCAAATACGACGTGGGATATGGCAGCTATTTGGTGTTACCTATTCTGGGTCAATCCGATTTACGTAATGGGTTCTCTACCATTACTGAGTCTATTTTCAATCCTATTCAGTACGCTACTGAAAACCCGCAAACTATCTATATCCAGTCCTACGGTGGCTTTCACGCTTTTGCTCCTCAAGCACCCACCTATGAGAAATTGCGCAGCGAAACCAACGATCCTTATGTGTTCTTCCGAAACCTCTATATGCAAAACATGTTGCGCGATCAGCAATTCCCAGTCGAAAACACAGATAACAAAAATGGGCAGCAGGAAACGAAGAAAATGGGTAACGCTAACAGCGCCAATGAACAGAACATAGATGGCGATGCTTCAGCATCGCAACCGGAGTAAGCAATTCATGAGTGCATCTTTAGCCAATATGATTATCCGTCATGCCAAGCTTATTCTGCTTTTATTCGTTATCGGTGGTGGGCTTGCAGCATGGTCAGCTCAGCAATTTAAGATTGACGCCTCGGCGGACACCTTACTGATAAAAAACAATAAAATGTTTGTAGAAACCCAGGTGATGAATGAGCGTTTTTCGCCACAAGAGTTTATCTTGGTGGCCTACAAACCGAAAGATCGTCCTGTATTCAGTCAACAGTCTTTCAATGATATCCAACAAATATCCAGCGAACTCAAAACTATTCCGAGAGTATCTGAGGTCACCAATATACTCAATGTGCCTTTGCTGTCCTTATCGGGCAAGCTTGACCCAGATCTTAAACCTGAGCAATTAACTTGGCAGGCCAATCATTACTCCGCGGATAAAATGCGTGAGGTGTTCACCGATCACCCTTTGTTTACCGACCTGTTGGTGAATAAAGATCAAACTGCTACGGCCATGCAAATTGTATTCAAGCCAAACACAGAGTTAAGAGATATACAGAGCAAGATTATTGGCATTCAAAAAAAGGTTCTTGATGGCAAATTAAGTGAACAAGATGAGCAAAGAATTGAAAAGCTCAAGAGACAGGCTGAGCCCATTGAAGAGCAACTAAAAAAGACTCGCCAACAAGAAATTAAGCAGATATACCAGATAATTGAGCCATTTAAAGATGACGCTGACTTATATCTAGGTGGTGCTTATGTACTTGGTCAGCAAATGATCGACATAATTCAAAGTGACTTACTGGTGTTTGGCAGCGCTATTGGCCTAGCAATTTGTTTGATATTGTTCGTTCTGTTTAGAAAGATTCGCTGGGTGGTACTGCCACTACTGTGCTGCGGATTAAGCGTACTTCTAACCGTTGGCTTATTCGGATTGCTTGATTTTAGAGCAACGGTTATCTCTTCAAACTTTATTGCATTGCAGTTAATTCTAACACTTGCGGTGGTAGTTCACCTTATTGTGGAGTTCCGTCAACTAGAGGAGCAAGACAGCGAAGCCAGCCAGCAAAGCCTGCTGCGTCAAACCTTTATTAATAAATTCAAGCCTTGCCTGTACGCAGGGATCACCACAAGCGTTGGCTTTGCCTCGTTATTATTTAGCGGCATACAGCCTGTGGTTAGCTTTGGCTGGATGATGATAGTAGCGATGGGTGTATCTATCTCCGTTAGCCTATTGCTATTCCCTGCCGTGTTAGCGTCGTTTAAGCGCAAGGGAGATAGTCACGAAAGTCGATTCAGCCAATATGTTGTCTCCGCTATTAGTAATTTCACCTTAAGACGCCCCACATTCATTATTTTGATTACCCTTATTATCAGTAGTGGCGCCATATTCGGCATTCTTAAACTCAATGTGGAAAACAGCTTTTTAAATTACTTCAAAGAATCGACACAAGTACGTACCGAATTAGAGTTTATTGACCGAGAATTTGGCGGCTCCACACCATTGGATTTGATTTACACCATTCCAGAAAATGAACGCCGTGATGACTTAGTTATGAGTGCAAAAACGGTTCAAACTTTACAAAAAATTCAGCACGTGATGCGTCAATACAAAGCAACAGGCAATATCACCTCAGTGGTGAACTTCACTGAGCTAGCGAAACAAATAAATAACGGAAAGCCACTCACCGAATACGAATTAACGGTTATTTATACCTTGCTTGATGAATCTCTCACTGATCAGTTGTTAGGGGCTTATTTCGACCCTGAAAATAATCAGTTACGTATTAGTACCCGTATTCAGGACAGCACCGAGAATTTCAATCGCGCTGAATTCCTAAATACTTTGCGAAACGATTTGGAGATGCTCGACATCGCACCTGACAGCTACAGCCTAAGCAACCTGTTTGTGCTCTATCAGGACATTTTACAGCGTTTATTTTCCTCTCAGATCATGACTCTGGGCTTAGTCTTCGGCGCGCTCACTTTGGTTTTGTTAGTGATATTTCGTTCTATTAAAGTGGCTGTTATCGCGGTTATCCCCAACATTCTGACTACCTTAGTCATTTTAGGCGTAATGGGATGGTTAGGAATCGCATTAGATTTAATGACAATCACGATTTCAGCGATTGCCATGGGGATAGCTGTCGATGACACCATTCATTTCGTGCATCGATATCTTGAAGAATTAAATAAAGAGAATGCTGACGCCAGTAAAGCGATTAAAAGGACGTTCAAGTCCGTGGGGTATGCACTAATTTATACCACCACCATCATTGCTGTTGGCTTCTCACTACTTAGCTTTTCCGACTTCGTGCCCAGTATATTGTTCGGACTACTAACCTGTTTGGCCATGTTGCTAGCCTTTGTAACCGATACCACTTTACTGCCCGTGCTATTACGAAAATTCGTTCATCCTAAAAGTCAGAAAAAGTCGTCTTTGAGTAACAATGGATAATTTCATCTTGTTGATGCTCTATAAGTTGTCGTGTTATTTCACAGTTTAGTGCATAGAGAAAAATGAATATAAAAATAATCATTTAAATTCAGATGGTTACGAATTTGCACGGAAATTGCTTTTCAATTTAATTAACGATATGCCAAAGGATTAGTCATAAACCCGTTTGCCGAGTTAGCGCCTTTGATTCGCTGTTAACTTGCACCCGTTTTCGCTGGGGCTGGGGCGTTAAACCCCTGATACTGCTACTATCTAGCCCCAGTGAATTCTCTTTATAATGATTTAATACGCAGATGTACAAAAATTGAGTGCAGTGGATTAAATAAGCTTTGAATTTGCTCGACTAAGTAGAGAGTAACAGACGATAAAGTGAACGTATTGTCAGTAACTTAACAAACTAGTCTTTAACGAGGTCCGTTAATACCTGCATATTGATTGGTTTTAAAATAAATTTGGATATGTCAGCTTCTATTAATTTAGCATTGTCAGGCTGCTCACCACTTAGAATGACCATTTCGACTTGTGGTGCACTCTGACGCAATTCTTTTGCTAAGCTCAAGCCATCAGCGTCAGGCAAGTTTAAATCCAGTAATACCTTACTCCAGTCGTTTCGTTGCTTGAAAATATCGATACATTCTTTACCTGAATGGGCTATATGGACTGATACACCTAAGTTTTTGAGCAATAACGCGGTAATATCAGCGGCATCAACATCATCTTCTACCAGCAGTATATGCTGCTGCTTGCTGCTTTGACGCAGGGATGATTCGTCGCTTGTTAACTCGTTGAGAAAATGGCTGTTTGGGCTTAGCGATTCATTTGGTTCAACAGGCAAATATGTATCGAGTACGCTCATCAATGCTTCAGGGTTAATTGGTTTTTCTAAAACACGAGTAAACCCTTGGGAAATCAATTGATCGCGTACCCCTTTCATCGTGGCAGCAGTCATAGCAACCACCGGCGCTGCAATACCATTTTGGCGTATCTGTTTAATTGCTTCGGATCCGTCCATCACCGGCATATGTATATCAATCAATACCAAATCATAAGGCTGGCTGTCATTGCTTGCATCAGTGATTTTGTCTAATGCCTCTAAGCCATTCTTACCATACTCCACCAGCAGCCCAGTGCTTGACACCATATGCCCGACCAGCATGCGAATGTCATTTACGTCATCTACCACTAACACTTTGCCTTGGTAACGCGGTGTCTTTACGTCTTTAACCAGCAATGGCTTAGCGTCAAATTTAAGCAGTTCGTGGGGGACGTCGCTTACATCACCAGTCTGAATATGAGCAGTGAAACAACTACCCGAACCAAATATTGACTCCAAACTCATGTCGCCACCCATTTTCGCCACTAGCTCAGTACAAATAGCCAAGCCCAACCCACTACCACCTTGTCTGCGAGACACAACATCAGCCACTTGTTCAAATGGTTTAAATACACTACCTAATTGCTCTTTCGGGATACCAATACCAGTATCAGATACTGAGAAATATAATAAATCAGCGCCTTGTTGCTTTTCATACCAAAGCGTAAGCGTCACGCCACCTTGCTCGGTGAATTTAATGGCATTACTGATAAGGTTAATGAGTATCTGGCGGAAACGGGTTGCGTCGGTATTAATCTTCAAAGGTAAGGGCGTCTCAGAGCAGACCGTAAGCGTAAGATCTTTATCTGCGGCAGGTATACTCATTAACGCGTATACATCGGCTACTAGGGCATCTAAATTCACTTCACTGATGTTCAACTCAAGTTTATCAGCAGCAATTTTTGACAGATCGAGCATATTATTTAGCAAACTCAATAAATGCTTACTATTACTTAGCACGATCCCGAGCTCAGCATGGGCTGCTTGACCAATTTTTGAGTCCATCAACAACTCGGTATAACCCAAAATAGACGTTAATGGTGTGCGTAGCTCGTGACTAAGATGAGCTAAAAATCGGTCTTTTGAGCGATTTTCTGCTTCTGCTTTTAATCGGTCTACTCGCTCTTTTTCTATTTCACGACGTGCAAGGGCGTAACGGATCGCTCGAGCAAAACGACTACTGTTTAATTCACTTTTAATAATGTAGTCAACCGCACCGGCGTCCAGTGCAGCCATATCAACTTCTTCGTCAGCTTGTCCAGTCAACATGATGATGGGAGAAGTAAAACCCGCCTCAATGCCCAGCGTTAGAACACTTAGCCCATTTTCCGCGCCTAATTGGTAATCTAATAAACAAATATCATGGCGATTCTTTGCCATTTCAGCTAATGCATCATGCTGATTGGTAACCCAATCAATTTCAAACTCTAGGGTACTTAATTGCTCTATATAATCTCGCGTTAAGATATAATCATCTTCGTCGTCTTCGACCAAAAGCAAACGTGAAATTGAATTAGACATGGTTGCCTGCTAGCCTCTGGTTCACCCGTTATTCACGGGTAATTCAACAAACTCTACCCAGTATTTACCTAGTGCACTCATTAATGCGACTAATCCTTCAAATGTGACAGGTTTAGTAATATACGATGCGGCGCCTAGGTCGTAGCCCTTGACCATATCTTCCTCTTGCACTGAGGTGGTCAAAATAACGATAGGAATACTACGCAGTTCGGGGTCGAGTTTAATTTGCTGTAACGCTTCTCTACCATCCATCCGCGGCATATTTAAATCGAGTAAAATAAGGCCTGGGCGCGGCGCGGCATCCTTGTCACTAAACTTGCCTTCGCGGCGCAAGAACTCTAATAACTCCACACCGTCTTCCACACAGTGTAACTCGTTCAGTACGCGACTTTCTCGCAGGGCGTCTTGCGCCAATAGACGATCATCTTCATCATCATCGGCCATTAATATTACTATCGGTTTTGCTTTTGAATAAGGCACTTTACTCTCCCATGTATTTGTTAACGACCGCTTCAATTGGTAAGGTAACGATAAATGTTGCGCCCTCATCAGGCGCGCTATGCCCGACGATCGTCCCGCCATGGCGCTCTACAATTCGTCGACAAATGGCTAAGCCAATACCTGTCCCCTTGTATGCTGTACGTCCATGTAAACGCTGAAACGGTGAAAATATTTTATCAGCGTAGGTTTGTTCAAACCCTATTCCATTGTCTTTTATCGTAATGATACAACTGGGCACATCAATGTGCTGTAATTCATCATAAATATCTTTTTGCTCGACCAGCACATTAATAAGTGGTGGTTGATCAACTTTACGAAATTTCAAACCATTCGACAGTACATTTAAAAACAGTTGATATATTTGGCTCGGATCAGCACACACTTTTGGTAGAGGGGCCACATTGATCTGGGCATTACTCTCTTTGATGGCTATTTCGAGATCCCCAAGAACCTCTTCAAATACCTCGTCTAACTCAACCTCAACAAAATCTTTGCCTCGGGTGGTAATACGAGAAAACTCAAGTAAATCGTTGATTAGCGTCGACATTCTAAACGCAGCGGTGGTCATACGTTTAATATAATCGACTCCTCGTTCATCAAGCTTATCTTTATAAATGGTGGTCAACCTATCGCTAAAGGCCTGAATTTTACGTAACGGTTCTTGCAAGTCATGGGATGCAACAAAGGCAAAATCTTCTAGCTCCCGATTACTGCGAGAAAGCTCCTCGGAATACACCGTTAGCTCTTGGGTGCGCTGAGCAACTTTTTCCAGCAACTGTTCGTTTTGTTCTTCCAGCCCCTCTTGGTAACGGGTACTGATACGTAAATTGATACGAGCCATCAAAAACATCCCGATGACAAGCAAGCCACTGGTAATGGCCGACACCCCAAAGTTAACCTTTGCGTCTCGCTGAATATTTTTTAACTCACTGTATAAAGTGCGTCTGTGAGCATATTCTTTATCAACCAGCAGTTTGATATTTTTTCGAATTTCTCGATATAAGTCACGACCCCGATTAGTCATAACTTGCCGTAACGCAGACTTTTCACGCTCTCGTAGCGCCAAATCGACACTACTTGTTAGCTCAGATATTTTCTCATCAACCAGTATAAGCAACTCTGCTATCAGCTCTTTTTGGCCACTGATATCTGATTCGATATCTCGCACCAGCTTTATTTTTTCATCTAAACTTTTTAACTCGGTATGGTAAGGATTCAAATACTCTTCATACTCGGTCAACAAGTAACCACGCTGTCCGGATTCCGCGACCACGACGGATAGGTGCAGACTCTCTAAGCGCATAATGATGTTACTGGTTTTATCGAGACTGGTTTGCACTGAAGACAATTGGTTCACCGTACCAAGTGCAATAGATAAATTAATACCGATAATTCCTACCACTATGATAGAGATGATGATCCAAGTGGCAGTGGTGTTACCAAATAACCGTTTAACGCGCATGTTCGTCCTTTAATGTGACTTTAATTCGTTACAAATGAGTCAACGAATAGAATATTACGACTCTGCAACAGAACGTGAATGCTCCGCTAATTTTTGCAAGGCTGCGCTGCTGTCTTGGCAGGCAACCAATATTTTATCTAATGCCGCGATGGCCTTTTCTTTCGGCATATCGTTTTCCAAGACAAGCTTAACCATTTCTGCCTGCATGGAAATACGGTTTAGTGGATTACGCACGTCATGAATTAACGAATTAGTAGTCGGTAATGGTGCGTCAGTTGTTGGTTGCATAGCTTACCCCTGAGCCTGGCTTTCCCAAGCATTTAAGCGGTTGTATAAGGTTTTGGTGCTGATGCCGAGCATTTCAGCAGCTAGGGTTTTATTGCCCTCAACTTTCTCTAATGTCACGCGGATAAGCTCTTTTTCAACATCATCAATGGTTTGTCCTGCCGTAACTTGATTCGATGTAGTCTGACTTTTAGCAAAAGGCGACTCGAAATTCTTTGGTAGCATAATGTGACTCGTGGCCGGATCGCTCATAATAAAAGCACGGTGAATCGCATGACGCAGCTCTCGAATATTGCCAGGCCAACCATAAGCTTTTAATTGATCGAGCTGAGCATTCTGCCATTCAAAATTAGTGTCGTTTTCGGCGTTTAACTGTTCAATAAATGCGGTAGCTAACAAAGGGATATCCGCTAGTCGTTCACGCAGCGGCGGTATCGTGATAGGGAAAACAGCCAAGCGGAAATAGATATCTTCACGTAGTACTTTACTCAGTGCAATTTCTTCAACCGTACGATTAGTGGCTGATATAACGCGGCAATCAACTGGCGTGTCTTTTACCGCTCCAACCCGGGTAACACGCTTGCTTTCGAGTACTCGTAACAAATTTGGCTGCATTTCTAGTGGCATTTCGGTGATTTCATCAAGAAATAATGTACCGCCTTGAGCTTGTTCAAACACGCCTATCTTGCGCCCCACTGCGCCAGTAAATGACCCCTTTTCATGGCCAAATAACTCACTGCCAATAAGTTCGCGAGATAATGCGCCACAGTTGGTTGCGACCAATGGGCCCTCGACATTACTGGCTGTGTGAATAGCATGGGCAACTACTTCTTTGCCGACACCACTTTCACCCATAAGCATAACGTTAGCATTGGTTTTACCAACCCGCTCTATCATCTCATATAGCTCTTGCATCGGCGCAGACTCACCCACTAGGCAACCAAAGTGCTTAGTAATGGACGATGACTTAGTCTTTTTATTGGCTTTAGGTTTACCCGACAAAACTTGTTCTAGATCTTCACGCTGCAGCGGCTTAACGAGGTAATTAACATTGGGCCCGCACATGCCAGCGATAATACTTTTAACCGACGGATGCCCTGTTATCAAGGTCACAAACGGTACTTTAGCTTTGGTATTTAACTTGTCTATTAAATGCAACGCACTGCCATCTGGCAGCATAAAATCAAGCAATATATGATCAAACTGTTCGAATTCCAAACAGTTGTAAGCTTCTTCCAAGCTGTTGGCAACTTCTACGTCGTGGCCTAAAAACTCGATAATATTACTGGCTACGTCGGTAAATTCCTTATCATCATCGACTAATAATATTTGAGACACGTTGTTTCCTTTTTTGTTGAGTAACTGTTAATTCAGTTTCTAGCTTTATTTCTTATCTAGGGTCTGTCGACCGTTGTGATTAGCTAACCTATTAACAACCACCAGTGAGTTGGTTGAGTGATCATCCGAAAATGCAATGTGAATAGTAGCATCGTACCTACCATTTTATCACATCGATTCATTGAAATTAGTAGCGTTAGGAAGCTGTCTCGGGAAATTTCACAACGGATGTAGGAAAGCAAAACTTAGGCCATAAGTAAATTCACATGAAAATAAATATATTGGGTGACCCAGGAACAATAATTTTTGTCCCACCGCTTTGCCACGCAAACCAAAAAAGCCTGTCATGGACAGGCTTTAAGATTTTGTTTTTATTATCTATTTTGAAATTAACAACGCAGTACGCAATTTACTTTTACCGAATGCAGACATACTGTAAAAATCTTCACGGGCAATAGGAATATGCTGACAGTCCATGGGCTGTGGGTGTAAATCGTCTGGATCCGGGTCGTGCAGGTACAAACAATCCTCATCTATGTGTGTAACTGTTACCCAATGCGGTATTTTTTTCCCATCGAGCTGATACGTGCTAATTAAGCTAATGACCGCAGCCCCTTTTGCTAAGCCCTTTTGCAAGGCATTTACGTCAGGATCCGAGTAGATAATTTTGATCCCCTGGGCCTTAGCTTGTTGTAAAAATTGCCGATCTACGGCCTGCATTATGTATTTCTTATGTTCACTGCGCACACCATCAATAAATAATGGCGCTCTGGTATTCACATAAGCGGTAACCGAATAGCCACGCTGATGGGCAGCAAGTGCTAACCCAATAGGGTGGCAACCACCGTGACCTGACGTCATAAATATAGTTGTCGCCTGGCGCCATATGTCCAATTCCAGAGACTGTGACATATCCAACTCATTATTCAGGTTTGCCATAGCCATCATTAAAGCCGACGGCCCGCAAGTAAACTCCGTAGTTTGCTTATACCAAGGATAAGCTGGCAATGTTTGCAATGACAGACTCTGGCGTATCGGTTTTTGCATACGTAACGCATCGATTGAACCTTGGTAGTAATTAGCATACGTACCAAAAGTGCGATATCCCAAGCTCTCGTATAGCTTAATTGCCCCCGTATTATTGGTGGCAACTTCAAGGCGCATAAATAACTTATCTTGCTCTAAGGTTTTTTCCTCAAGTGCAAGCAATAGCTTTTTACCCACCCCCAAACCTTGCGCATGACTGCTCACGGCAATTGAATAAAGCCGCGCCAATCGCGTACCTTTGCGCATAATAACCAAGCCATACCCGAGCAAAATGTCATTATGGGTTGCTACCATAAACACTCTGTGACTATCGGTTGCTTTAAGCCAATGCAGTAACCGGCGCTGACTTAATCGGTCTGACTCAAAACTAGCATTTTCCAACTCCACAAGCTGAGCAATATCATCCAGCTCAGCACCGCGAATAGTCAACTCGCTTTTTTTATTTATACCACTTTCTTTTGCATTGCCCCCAGTAGGAGCAATACGTGTGGGTAGGCTGCTTTTTTGTTGCTTTTTGTGCCCAGTGGACATCTTATTTGCCTCGTAACTCAAGACGGTTAGCGAATTCTTGCATCACCAACATATATAACTCTTTACCTAAGTATAAGTCTTCAACTTTAGACTCCAAGCTTGGGTTGTCATTTACTTCAATCACGTAAACTTGATTGTTAACTTGTTTAATGTCTACGCCATACAAGCCTTTACCCACAATGGCGCTAGCTTTAACTGCTGCGTCGAGCACAGGCTTAGGTACTTCGAAAGTCGGTAACGTCTCAAAATCACCTGAGAAGTGTTTCTTCGAACTATGATTATAAATTTGCCAATGGTTACGCGCCATAAAGTAACGGCATGCGTATATCGCTCGGCCATTTAATACCCCAATGCGCCAATCAAAATCTGTGTACACAAATTCTTGTATTAACACTAAGGCTGATTGGCGTAACATTTCCACCAACTTCAGCTTTAATTCAACCAAGTTTTCTACTTTAAATACACCGATTGAAAACGAGCTTTCAGGCAACTTCAACACCATCGGGTAGTTAAACTCAGCTTCCATCAATTCACAGGTTTCGTCACTGGAATTGGACACAAATCGGCTCTTAGGGGACGGCACCTTGTTGTAGCTAAACGCATCATGTAAAAACACCTTGTTGCAACAACGTAAAATAGAGGTCGCATCATCAATTACTTCAAGCCCTTCTTGCTCGCCTTTTCGGGCAAGTTGATAGGTATGGTGATTAATCGCAGTGGTTTCTCGTATAAACAAGGCGTCGAACTGACTGATCATCGGCCCTTGTTTTGCGGTGATAACCTCAGCATTGATGCCTACTTGCTCAGCGGCTTTAACAAAGTTTTGGATCGCCTTAGGGTCGCTAGGAGCGGTTTTTTCCTCTGGATTCACCAGAATAGCCATATCCCAACGGAACCGTTTTTTGTTACTCCGACTGCGCCAATATTTCTGAGTGAAATGCTCCAAACGTTCAGCAAATAAAGGCCATAAGCTAGAATCTATTTCACGGATACCTAACGCTTGAGGTTGAACACTTAAGCCTTTTTCATCTCGGGTAAACGACAAACGCAAAATAGGCGCAGGAAAGCGCTCAAAAATATGCTTAGCAATGCGCTTGTGACGTTCATTTTGTGACCAGCCGAAAAACACTAAAATTTCCGCCGGTAATTCATCACCGATATGTGCATATAAATCTGTGCTCATATACTTTGGTACAGGCGTTAGCATATTAGCTTGATCGGTTAATGACTCGCTCAAATCATTGATGGTGTTTACGCTTGGCAACACTTTATGTTGGCGCGCTTCAGCCAGTAAAGAGCAGTAGTAACCCTGACTCAAATATTTATCGGTATCGCATAAGTTAATGATACGTGTTTTTGGCTCACCGACCTTAGGGTAATCAGCAAGATATTGGGCGAAATCGATAACCGTAGCATCCAAACTTGGGAAGCCATCGGCGTTATCTACAACAACTATGGTTTTAAACATTTTATAGCGCTCCAAATAGCAATTTGACTTGTATTTAGGGCACATAAAAGTGCAACAAGCCAAGCAAAATCAATTATTAATCAACAGCTCATGCTTGCCACATCGGTAGGATGGTCTGGGCAATGATATTGGAGCGGAATATAGGCGTTACGTAGATTAAATCAACATTTTTTTGCAAAAAAATGATAATAATTTTTGTGAAAACTGAGGCCTAAAAATGCGCCCCAGAATATAGATGAAAAATTGATTTAAATCAGATGGTTACTCTTTAACTTTGCGCAAGTTCAGATCTTGAAAATCGTAGCTAAAATCGATATCGGAAAATACAGGGATCAGCTCAATGTGCGTTACCCGTGCGTTCTCATCTCGATGGAACTGTGCGTACACGTCAGCCTCTAAGCTTCTGTCGTCCCAACGCACTAAATAGCGATCTGTTTTATTGTCTGCAAATAGCCCACCAATTAACTTCACGACACGGTTAGAACGCAATTGAATACGCCCATCTCGCTGTTCTACATAAAAATCCCCTAACCAATAGTCGCGATAGTTGCCTAAAGCAGTTTGAAGTTCAGGGTCGCTAATTAAGACTGGTTTGGTTTTTGAGAACTGATCGTTTAGCCGCTCAACATGGGAAGATTGTGCTTTTGCGGTTTTGTTATCTAAAGACGACGTGTTAGGTGCGAACACATCAAGCCAATCCGTTTTACTGTCACCCAAGTAAGGTTTCATTAGGCTGTACATAAGTGCGCTGCGCGCTGCACTCGATTGTTGATTTGTCAGTACCACCATGCCTAAGTCTAATTCAGGAAAAAACGTCACATAAGAATACATACCCGTTAAGCTACCGCTGTGGTGAACGCGCAACTGACCATCAACATCATTCAAGCGCCAACCTAAGCCATAGGCACTGAAATGGCTGTTGTTGTAATACTGGTCTGTGCTTGATACCGGCATAATGGTTTTTGCTGACCACATTGCTTGATGCTGGGTCATTGAAAACAAACGTTTTCCATCCGCTGTAACACCTTGATTGAGCTGCAGTTGCGCCCAAATAAGCATGTCCTCTAAGCTGCATTGAATGCCACCAGCAGCACCGGAAACATTAGGTTTACTGGTGTCCACGTCACGCAAAACAGTCACTAATTTACCGTTTACTATGCCATGTGGTGTCGCAGCTGAGGTTTGCTGCGCTTTGGGTATGTGACCTGCAAAACAGTGCTGCATGCCTAAAGGGGCGAATAAACGCTGCTCGACAAATTGCTCCCAACTTTGTCCACTCGCAGCAGCCACGACTTCCCCCGCGACAATATAAAGCAAATTATCGTAGGCATAATCTGCTCGAAACTGGCCAGTAGGTTTGAGAAAACGCAGGTTATGCACCACTTCTTCTCGGCTAAAGCTTGACGGCTCGGGCCAAAGCATTAGATCTCCTGCGCCTAGTCCCAAACCACTGCGATGAGTAAGTAAATCGGTAATCGTAAAGTGCGCGCTTATCCACGGATCGTGTAACTGAAAATCAGGTAAATGTTTAACGACCGGGTCGTCCCAGTTAAGCTTGCCGTCATCGACCAATATCGCTAACGCCGCTGCTGTGAATGCCTTAGTATTCGAGGCGATTTTAAACAGGCTTTGTGCAGTAACAGGCTCCTTACTGCGAATGTCCTTCACCCCATAGCTTTGCTTAATCACCACCTGACCGTCTTTAATCAAGCCTAAGGCAACGCCGGGGATATGCAAGCTATCCATGATCTGCGCGACCTGTACATCTAATTTAGACTTGTTTAACACTGATTCGTGCGGTTCATTTTGTGTCACTTGCGCCCCTGTCGGTACCGTCCACATACATACGAGTAAGGTAATGAATTTGATGCCACTACAGCGTAAAAAAGTCATAGTATTGTTTGCCTTAAATTCAGTTTGTATCAGGTTAAGCAGCGACATTTATGTTACTCGCCATTCAGAATCGCTTCATACACTAAGCTAATAACACTGCCGTACTTACCTGTTTCGAAGGTTTTGCCCGCGAACTCTAAATGCCCATTGCTGTCCTCTTGTACTTTTGAGTGCCTAGCATTAGTCAGCAAAAATATAGCTAAATCATATTCTGGGTCGATAACAGATACGGTACCGGTCCAGCCGGTATGCCCATAAGCTTGAGCGCTGGCATAAGGTCCAAAGTGCCATTTATTCTGACCATGGCCGGCTCGGCGCCAACCCAAACCAAAACTGTCATCATGTTCTTCGGGCTTAATGAATTGCTGTAAAACGGCTTCTTCGAATACCTCTGTTTCGCCATAACCACCACCGTTAAGAAGTAATTGTCCGAGTACGGCTAAGTCGTCAACGGTTGAGAATAACCCTGCGTGCCCAGCAACACCATCGAGTGAATAAAAGGCTTTTTCATCATGCACTTCACCTTGTAAAACGTATTGACGCATATTGTTAAAACTCACTCGCCCGCCACGGCTATTGCCCTGAATTTCAGTGGCGGCAAACTCGCCTTTCGCACGTCCTTTGCGTAATGGATTAAACAAGGTATTGCTCAACCCTAAAGGTCGGTAAATCTGATTCTCAACATAGGCATCTAATCCCATGCCGGTGATGCGTTCGACCAACATACCAAGCAACATATAATCTGTATCGCTGTATACGGCCTTCACGTTCCGCCCCATAGCAAACGGCACGCGATTTAACAGCAATTGATCCGTTCGTTTAGCATCCTGTGAATATAGGCTTTTACCCAGTTCATTATCTGGGGTGAAAAAACGCACCTGAGGGGCATAACCTGCAGTATGCGTGAGCAAGTCACGTACTAATCGGGTTTCGCGGCCAGCACCTTTATAATCAGGTAAATAATGCTGTATTGCTAAATTCACGTTCAACTTGCCTTCACTGGCCAGTTTCATTAAGGCTAAATTGGTGGCAAACATCTTGGTATTAGAAGCAATATCAAACAGCGTACCAATACGCATTTTTGCAGGCTGACTGAGCAATTCGCCACTGTCGTCATATTTGCGGGCATATCCATAAGCGCTGCGTTTTATAATTTGCCCATCTTTGACTACCAATAGCACGGCTCCTGGAAAGTCATCCGCTACATCTTGCTCGATCAATGCATCAACCTGCTTAAAACTCGTTTGATATTTAGCACTGTTATCGACTAACCGAGGAAAAGGTATGGTCACTTGTAAATTGCTCCCCTCAGGCAGCACATTATCTACCCGCAAGGTATTAATACCGTCCTGGGTGCGACGTTTAAGGCTATATTGATAACGCTCATCGTTAGTAAAAGGCTGGGTTATATTCAGCTTTTGGCCGTTCACGTATATATCAGCCTGCTTAGCGTTCAAGCTACTGATTATAATATCGCCGCGCCCTTGGTAGCTCTTAAAACGCTCGCGATCATTCACTAGCACGCGCGTACTGCGTTCTTGCATTGGAAAAATCTGATCAACCTGACCGTGCTTAGGTATGTCTTGAAATGATGCTTCATTTGATGCCCCTGACGATTGTTCCTCTATATAACGTGCCATCAATGTTTTAGCTTTATACGCAAAATATTTATCGAGTAGAGCAAATACCGCCGCGGCGGTTTTACTATCGATTTGGCCGGTAACCTGCCAAGGTAGAAAATGCATTTGAAAGGCACTGACCACATCATGGGTCTGATCATCAACTATCCCAGTCTCTAAAATATCATAACCGTAAGTACGCAAAGCGCTTTGCACCAGACCGATATTCGGCTGATATAGTGTGAAACGTTGCCAATATTCGTCCAATGTGTCGTTGTCGTACCAAGCCCCTATTCCTGCTTTATAAAGCTCATGCCAAGGAAACCGCGGTCCTGGATCATTCTTGCGCGCAGGGGCAATATCCGAATGGCCAACAATCCGCGTGGGTGAAATATCAGGATTACGCTGGAGAATATCCTTACTAAGCGCAATCAACAGTTCAATTTGTTTAGGATCATAATCAGGAAATACACATAGGCGATTATCGCTATGTTCTGTTTTTGTCTTATTAGTAGCTTGTTTATCCCAGTGACACTCGGGCACATTAACTATTTCAATACCGATGGAAGAATCATTTAATTCTCTTCGCCCCTGCCAAAAACTATTGCCCGCATGCCAAGCACGTTTATTCTCGTCAACCAGTTTCAAAATTTCCAAAGAAGAATGGGGATAACTAGCATCGTTTGATTCAGGAATAAGATAATGCGCACTAAGGCCGCCCTCATCGACTAATGCATCAACCGAATTTTGATAATCGATAGCAGTGAAATGCATTACTAAGAATTTCACTCGATAACCAAAATTATGGGACGGCAACGCATTAATCGGCAAGGTTGCACAACTGACGATGCCCACCGTTAAGGTGCAAATCAATACAAAACGCTGCCAATTCACTATAAGTTTTTTCATAACACTCAGGATATCCCGTTGCCCTAACATCTACCAGATCACCAAAAAGAATAATTAATTACAGTCATGATAAATAATTAGAATAATAATTCCATTACTTATTGCGCTAAATTTAGTCAATAAGCCATTAATGCTTTCTTCTGTGCATCGGACGTCCCTGTACTCAAGGAATAACCACCGAAAAAAAGCCACTGCAGAATAATCAATATGAATTTAGCAAACCTACACAGAGGTAATAAAACATACCAGTACATCCTAGTCGAGACTCAAGAATGGCGTGGCTGCCTGGGAAAGTAAGGTTAATTTATATAACCAGATATAGATAAATTATTACTAAGAATGCAACATTAAAGAACATATTATTCTTGACGCTAGCCAATATTGTTTGTTAAATGCACAGATAAGAATAATAAAAAAACTTTATGAAGGCTTATGAGTCGTCGTCCTCAAATAAAAAAGCACAAGCAACAAATAGGTGAACACATGGCAACACGAACTACTAATTTTATACAACAGCGTATACACCGCGCCATGCAAAGTGCATGGACCAATCGTGCTACAGCATTATCAGCCGTACTACTGGCGGGCTCATTAGCTTGCGCACCAGCCGCTATGGCTCAACAAGCAGGCGGCATCAAGGGTAAAGTCGAGACCCAAGCAACTGATATTTCGGTTAACGATGTAACAGTCACCGCTTCAAGTAACGTGATGCCAAAACCTAGAACGGTTAAAACAAAAGCAGATGGTAGTTATGTATTACCTGCACTTAAACCCGGTAAATACACCCTGACCTTTACCTCTGCTGACGGCACGGTTCGACAAACTCAGGTCGATGTATTATTAGATCAGACATCAAATGTGGATGTTGCGTTCGAGGCCGCTCCTACCGATAGCACTGAAGTGATTCAAATTATTGGCTCTCGTATCAGTCGTGAAGGGGATTCTTCATTAACCAATTCTTTGGGCGAGGATGTTTTATCTCGCGTACCAATCGGTCAAGACTATCGCTCTTTGTTGGCTATCATTCCGGGTGTGCAGTATTCAGAGAATGCCACCCTTGGTCCATCAGCTGGCGGTTCAGGTCGTGACAACAAATATGGTTATGATGGCGTAGACGTATCGTTACCTATGTACGGCAACCTTGCATCTGAGCCATCAACTCAAGATATTGCCTTTGTATCGATTGATCGTGGGGGCGCAAAAGCAATCGGCTTCAATCGCGCTGGCGGTTTATCAATCAATACCTTATCTAAGTCAGGTACCAACGAATTTCACGCCAGCGTAGAATATCGTATTGAGCCCGCTAGCTTATCTGCCGACCGTGATACCACCGAAGGTACGGATGCAAACTTCGATGAAGATAAAACATGGATGAGTGCAAATGTAAGCGGCGCTTTGATTGAAGATGAATTGTATTTCTACGGTTCATACTTTGGCCCAGAAATAACACGTGACAACAAAGAAACGGCTTACGGCCCGACTAAGCAATATAAAAGTGACCGTGATGAATACTTCGGTAAATTAACCTGGGCTCCCACTGAAGATCTTTTATTTAACGTCAGCTACAGAACATCGGATAAAGATGTCGTAGGTGATTCTGTTGATACAAAGGCCGCAGACTCCACTTCTGAAGGTAGCTCGGTATCGCAAGATATCTTTACTGTTGATGGTTCATATATTATTGATGACTACACCACGTTAACCTTCCAATACAGTGACTTTAAAAACGAAAACTCTAGTCGTCCTGACACCAATTTTTCAGGCGTGATTCCGTCTATTGGTGGATCGATTGATTTGAATAGCCTTGACCAACTAGGTCTATTCACTGTACCTAACATTAAAACTGATGAAGGTTTTGATGCAGAAACAGCGCAAGCACTGATCAACGCTTACGGCTATACCGATGAGGCAGGAGTGCTTACAGGCGGTGGTAACATCGGTGGCGCATCTCTTATCAATAACCAAGATTTCTCTCGTAAGAGCTTTGAAGTTGCCCTTGACCACGAAATGGAACTGGGTAATACCGTTCATAATATTCATATCGGTGGTCAGTGGAAAGAGAGCGAAGAAGTCCTTACTCGCCTTTCAAATGGTTGGGGGTCAATCAGTTATAACGGCGGATTAAACGTTGATACCGATTTTGTAAGTGACGAAGCGATTTATTACAGCGCAACGGTTTACTCAAATAGCTTAAATGGTGATGAAAACTTAAACCCACTTACTTCAACATCCGAAGTTATCAACATTGAAGTCAACGATACGATTGAGCATGGAGATTTCACTTATAACGTCGGTTTCTTGTTCAGTAACGATACGCTGTACGGACAAGGCTTAAGAGAAAACTCGGCAAATGCATCTGGCTACGAAGTCGCACCTGGCAACAAGTACAAAATGTATGAACTTGATTTTATGGATATGATCCAACCAAGATTAGGTGTTACATGGGCGTATAACGGTCGCGATAGTGTGTTTGCCAACTTCGCTAGCTATAACCCTGATACGACTTCTTTGGCGCGCGCAGCATCATGGGATCGTAACAATCAATCAACCCAAGTAGTTTACTTTGATGCAGAAGGTGCCTTTATTGGTAACACTGAAGCGAATGGCTCATCTGGTAAATTATTCCAAGATGACATGGATGCACGTCGTACCGATGAAATCACAATTGGTATGACCAAATACGTATCAAATGAATTCTTTGTTCGTACTCATGTACGTCAACGTAAAGCCTTCCATGCATGGGAAGATCAGCCTAACAATGCCCGCACCTACGGCGACTATGGTCCTTTTGGTGGCGTGCCAGAGAACTTACGTGACAAAGGCCTGTTTATTCCAGACTTAGCGGAGCAATACGCAAGTATGGGACTGTCGGCAAGTGATGGTAGCTATGTAATTGCCGAACTCGATGGTGCAGAAAATACTTACTACGAGTGGAGCGTTGAAGGTGACTACACTGGCGATAACTTCTACTTGAACGTTTCTTATGTATGGAGTCATTACTTCGGCAACTATGACCAAGACATTACCAGCACAGCTTCTGACGGTAACTTGTTTGTTGGTTCATCTAACTTAGGTGATGGCCGTGGACGTATGTTGTGGGATGGCAAGTCAGGTACCTTAAACGGTGACAAGCCTCACGTATTAAAAGCATTGGGTTACTATACAACGGATTGGAATGCTGACATCGGTTTCAACTTTGTATATCAATCAGGCGATGTATGGGAAGCATGGGATGGCGGAGTTTACGGTTATTCTAGCTCAACGATTCGTTATGCTGAACCTGCTGGTAGTCGTCGTGAATCAAGTCATTGGCAGTTAGACTTGAACTACGCACAGGCCTTCAACATTACCGAAGATTTGGAGCTGAAGTTTAAAGCCGATGTATTTAACGTCTTCGACAGACAGACGGGTTATAACACTCAACCTATCGTTTCTAGTGCCACTTTCGGTCAATCGCAAGATTTGATAAATCCTCGCCGTATTCAACTTTCGGTTAGTTTGAATTACTAGTCCAACTTAACGACTAGCCTTAGCGAATACAGGTAGTTGTTTTTTTATCCCCGCTTATGCGGGGATTTTTTTGGGTTAATTTTATTTTATAGGACGCAAATTAAGAGCGTCTCTTTATTTTCAGGAGTGAATCATGGGCGTTAAGCCGTTGCGTTTTAGTGTAGTGAGTTTGCTAATTTTCAGTTGTATTTCCTGCGTCAGTCACCCGACTGTCGACCCTAAACTTGAAGCCTTAGTGGCGCAAAAGTTAATGTTAGACATACGTTACTTTTGCCCTAATGTAACCCATAGTAAACACGCTAAAAAATGCACCACGCCTGTCACTGCTTTACCAAAATCGCTAAAAAATATGATTAGCGATACTGGGGTGGGCGGCATCATCTTGTTTGCCAATAACTTGGTTGATACCGAGCAGATGATTCGGTTAAATCGTGACTTACAAGCCGCTGCGGCCCAAGGCGGGCACAAGCCACTGTTTATTTCAATCGATCAGGAAGGCGGTCGTGTGGTGCGCATTCCACAGAATATCAGCACAGCTTTCAGTGGTAATATGGCTATCGGAGCAACCTACCCGCTACATGGCACGCATTTCGCAAAGATCAGCGGAGAAGTCATCGCGAAAGAACTGGCAGTATTAGGCTTTAATCTTAATTTTGCGCCAACAGTAGATGTAAACGTCAATCCAGAAAATCCTGTTATTAATGTGCGCTCATTTGGCGAGAATCCGCAGATAGTCGCTGAACTGGGCTTAGCGCAAATGCAGGCTATGCAAAGTAACGGCATTATTTCCGCCCTTAAGCATTTCCCTGGACATGGTGATACTAGCACCGACAGTCATTCAGGCTTACCGCTTGTCGAGCATGATATCAGTAAGATAGAAGCGGTCGATTTAGCGCCATTTCAATATGCCATTGATAACGGCGAGCCCGGTATGATCATGACCGCTCATATTCAATACCCAGCCCTCGATAACGCGGTATTTAATGCGACTGATGGTAGCCGCACCATTTTGCCCGCCACTATGTCTCGCGTGATTTTAACGGACTTATTGCGCGATAAAATGGCGTTCAAAGGCGTGATCATCACTGACGCGTTAGACATGGCGGCGATCGCTCATTTCTACGCACCAACAGAGGCGGTGATACAAACATTCAAAGCCGGCAGCGATATTGCGCTTATGCCAATAGCCGTTCGCTCACCGAGCGATATTCCTAAGCTTAAGAAGCTGATATTTGATGTTGCCTATGCAATTCAAAAAGGGCAATTATCGATTGAAGAAGTGGAGCAATCTGTCGCTCGGATTAATACATTGAAACAGAGCTATATTCAGTCTGAATCTGCTGATATTGATATAACGAAAGCGATTGATTACGCACAAACGGTTTTGGCCGCGCCAGCGAATTTACAAGCTGAGCAAGCACTTGCCGACAACTCGATCGTAGCCATTAAAAACCAAAATGTCTGGCCTATTCGAGAAAGCATTCAACGAATTCATATCACCATGCCTGATAACAGTAAGTGTATTGCCTTAACCAGTGCACTGCAGCAAACGATAAAAACCCTAAACACAACAAAAACTATCACTTGCTCTAGCTTAACCAGCGACAACTCAAAAGACATTTTGGCATTACAACATCTCGCTCAAATGGTCATTTTTAGTGATATTACCCCCCAGCAAAGTTTAGTTGAAATGGGTGGTATGGACGACATCAACGACTGGCGTCTACGTCCCAATAAAGACCAATTAGATGCAAAGCTGCTCACGTTGATTAAAAGCACTCTGCCTCAACAAACTTCGTTGCTAATTAGCATGCGCACCCCATACAAGGTAAAACAGTACGCAAGCGATGTAGATGGCATCATTGCCAGTTTTGCTTATAACACGCAAACTGTAGAAAGCGTTGATAGTAACGGACAAAGTTATGTTAGCTATCAGGGACCGATTTATCGTGCCATAGCGGACATATTAATGGGTCCAAAACATGCTACTGGCACATTACCGGTCAGTATCGATTAAACGCCCGAAATAATTTAATCAATAAACGGTCTTTATACACCTGAGCTGATATTCGCTAAGTTGAACGAGACCGAGTAACAGGGGTGGGTATGGCATTTAACGATACCTTTCGTATCAGCAGTCACGGCGTTATTTTTAATGACGCCGGACAAGTATTGTTGCTAAAAGCGACCTATGGAGACTGCTCTTGGGGTTTGCCCGGTGGTGCATTAGAGCCCGGGGAAACCATTCATCAGGCTTTGTTGCGGGAATGCCATGAAGAATTAGGCGCCAGTGTGAGCATCGAATATTTGTCCGGAGTGTATTATCACAGTGCCTTTAATTCGCAGGCTTGTATTTTTAAGGTGCGATTAATTGAGCATAAAATTACCTTGAGCGACGAGCACAGTGAATATGCCTATTTCGACATTGATTCATTGTCCGACGTACAAAAACAACGCGTTCAACAGTGTATTAAGTTTGATGGAACCGTAGTCAGTGATCGATTTTAGGTTGCAAAGCGACCTAAACTGCTCTAAAAACATGTCAGAATAGTCGGTTTTTTCAAGATAATTATTATATTAATTACTGCAAAAAGCATATGAATAATTTATGTTCCTTAAATTGAACATTATTCGCTTTAACGGTAACCTTATTGCTCTTCCTTTTTGTTAGGTTTTGTACGTAAGTTACTAAAATTACGGTAAACTAAATAATAAATTATTACTCAGAGTTGCTTAATGTCTACTTTCACAAAAATAAAAGCCATTAAAGATACCCTTTCTAACAGCGAACTTAAGCTCGCTAAATTCGTGCTTAGCTCGTCCAATGCGGTGCGTGATCTCTCCTCTCAAGAACTGGCCAATGTGGTCGGCGTAAGTCAATCAAGCGTAGTAAAATTTTCGCAAAAGCTAGGGTATAAAGGTTATCCTGCCTTTAAACTCGGGGTCATTGATGCCTTAAATGCTAATACAGGCGACGCTAACTTACACGGTAAAATCACCTTAAATGACAGCTTTCGCCAAGTATCTGAAAAACTATTAAGCAGTAAAGTAGCGGTATTAAACGAAACTAAAAATCTAAATGAAGAAGCCGCCTTTCATCAAGCGGTAGAGCTGCTTAAATCAGCTAAACGCATTCTTATTTGCGGCTTAGGCGGTTCAGCGTTGGTAGGTAAAGATTTTTCATACAAGCTACAAAAACTGGGCATGTTGGCCATTGAAGAACCTGATATGCATGCTCAACTGGCTTTCGCGGCCACATTATCAGAACAAGATTTAGTGTTTGCCATTAGTGAATCCGGTAGCACACGAGAAATTGTAAATGTAGTTAAGCAGGCTAAGCAGAATAAATGCAAAGTCATTACTGTAACGCGCTATGGTCCAACACCCGTATCAGATTTGGCTGACATTAAACTGTATTCAGTGGCTGAAGAAGAATCGGCACGCTTATCGTCAATTTTAGCCCGTACCGCCCAAGAGTTTATTATCGACATACTATTTATTGCGATTACCCAGTCATCACGGCAAGGCAGGCAATTATTGGAAAAAACTAACTCAGTTGTCAGTGACTTTCGGCAATCCTCTGAATAAAATCGGCGCAAAACGTATATTTTCGCCGCTTATTCGCTTCAATTAGTCAGTTCTTAGCCTTGCCCCCTCGCCTGCTTAGTATAACTAACTGATGTAACTAAACATATTTCCCATCTACCGCTACCCTCGTCAGTATTACACGTTCAAAAGTCACTCTATTTGTACAAACTGCAAACAATAAACGGGCAATCCACAACCAATTTAAAAGTTATTAACACTATTTAACAAAATATTTACGCTATATTTGTTTGAAATATCACCTTATCACCAATACAATCCGCTGCAATCTGCACTTATAGCAGATAGATTCCTTATTTTCTAATAGATACCTCTTCAGGGACACTTATGAACAAAATCACTCACGCCGTTAAGGTTGCGTTGTTAGGTAGCACCATTGCTATGACCAACAGTGCTTTAGCTCAGCAAAGCGAGAATTCGCAAAACGCAGACACAGTAGAAAAAATTCAGATTACAGGTTCTCGCATTTTACGTGAAGGCGCCATTGCCCCTTCACCTGTGACAGTGCTTAGTGGCGAAAGTTTACTTAATACTGGCGCCATGAATATCGGTGAAGCGTTGAACGAACTGCCCGCATTAGCGAGTACTTACTCTTTATCAAACTCTGGCCAGTTTATTGGTACGGCAGGTTTGAGCCTTCTTGATTTACGTGGAATGGGCACTGAACGAACCCTAGTATTGGTTAATGGCAAGCGCCACGTCGCAAGCAGTGCGGGCACCTCTTCGGTAGATACCAACACCATCCCTACCAGCTGGATCGAACGCGTTGAAATCATCACTGGCGGCGCATCAGCTGTTTACGGAGCTGACGCAGTAACCGGTGTGGTTAACTTTATTCTTAAAGACAAAATTGAAGGCCTGCAAGTCAGCGCCACTAAAGGCTATGCCGATAACCATGATTACAGTAACGATAAGTATTCATTCTCTTACGGTACTAACTTCAACGATGATCGCGGTAACATCGCCTTCTCGGTTGAGCATAGCAGCCAAGAAAGCCTGAACGCCCTTGATAACCCGTGGACGTCCACTTCATACCGTAATTTAACAAACAACGCGCAAACTGATGAAAATAAAGATTCTTTAGCGTTCCCAGATGATATTTATACCCCAAATGCGGGTATTTACGCACTCAGCAACGCAGGTACCTTTGCGATAGGGGATGATTACTACTCATTTAACCCGAACGGCTCAGTACGTGATGTATACCTTGGCGATAACGTTGATGGTATTGCCTGTGAGGATTGTGATTTTATCAACTTGAATCAGTTCACCGAGCTTCAACCTGAGTTTGACCGTACTAACTATAACCTTAAGTTGAGCTACGACCTAACCGACAACATTCGTGGTTATGTGGAAGGCAAGTACGCTCGAACGCGCTCTACTAATATTGCTCAGCCTGCGTTTTTCTTCTTTGAAAGCGACGCAGATGCGATCACTATCCAAAACGATAACCCTTACGCAGGCGAGGACTTACGCGCTCTAATGGGTGCAAATAATCTTACTAAAATTACTATCGACCGTATGTTGACCGATGTTGGCCGGCGTACAGAAGATGATGAGCGTGAAACCACAGCATTTGTTGCCGGTCTTGAAGGTTATATCAACGATGATTGGGGTTTTGAAACTTACATTACTCGCGGTGAAACCAAGCTTGCGCGTGCAAACAAGAACAACCTAGTACTCGCTAACTTTTATAACGCAGTAGATGCTGTTGCAGCTGATGACGGTTCCATTGTGTGTCGTGACACGGCAGCTCAAGCAGCAGGTTGTGTACCATTGAACTTATTAGGTGACGGCGCGCCAAGCGAAGCCGCTCGTAACTACGTTAACACCACCTCTGTTGGTAACAGCACCATCACTCAAACGGTTGTAGGCGGCTCGGTAAACAACTCTGGTATTTATGAATTACCAGCAGGTTATGTGGGTTTTGCTGCAGGTATTGAATACCGCAAAGAAGAAAGTGAAATTGAAGAGCCAGACAACGCCGAAGGAACTTTCTTCAACGTATTAGGCGAAGACAAGGGGGATTTCGATGTTAAAGAAGCCTATGTAGAGTTCTCAGTCCCCTTGTTGGCTGACTTGCCAGGCATTCAAGATCTGAATTTTGAAACCGCACTACGTATTGCAGATTACAGCACTATCGGCAATGCAAAAAGCTGGAAGTTAGGCCTAGATTGGCAAGTGTATGATGACTTACGTATTCGTTCTACCCACTCATCAGCCCTGCGCGCACCTAACATCAGCGAATTGTTTGGTGAAGCAAGCCAGACGTTTTTCAGCATCGACGATCCTTGTAAAACCTCTGAGTTAGGTCAACTGGCTGACGCATCGACACGTACCACGAACTGTGCCGCTTTAGGTGTGCCAACTGAATTTGATTCAGATTACGATCAAGCAACTATTGAAGGCGAGCAAGGCGGAAACATTAACCTTCGCGCTGAAGAATCAAAAAGTACCACTGTGGGCGTGGTTTATCAGCCGTCTTACCTTGAAGGCTTTGTTGCCACAGTAGATTACTGGAAAATTGAGCTGACTAACGCCATTTCTTCAGTAGACTCTCAAACCATTCTTGATCGTTGTGTCGATAACACTAGCGGTGTGAGCAATGATTACTGCTCGCTTATCTCCCGTGATGCAAGCGGTGAAATTTCACAAATCAGAAGCTTTGCCCTTAACCTTTCAGGTCAAGATGCTGCGGGTGTGGATTTCGAACTTGGTTATGACTTTGATGCGTTTGGCGGGTCATTCAAAACTAACCTAATCGGTACTTACCTTATTGAGCGTAAAGAATATCCGTTCCAAGAAGATACCTCTGACTATGTTGAATATGCAGGTACTGCAGGCGAATCAGAGTGGCAAGGTATGGTAAGCGTGAACTATATGGTTGATGCATGGCAAGCCGGTATCAAAACTCGTTATTTAGAGCGTGTAAGCATCTTTGATAACCAAGAGCTTGCGGTTAATCCTAACCGTAGCACCTTGATGGAATATGGCTCATACGCAGTTTCTGACGTCACTGTAGGCTATGCATTTGAAAATGGCTTATCACTAACAGTCGGCGTAGATAACGTGTTCAACCGTGAACTTCCTTACGGAACAACCGGAACAGGCGAGAAGACAGGTGCTTATGAAAACATTGGTCGCTTTGGCTATATAACGCTTTCATACGCGATGTAATCGCCCTTTATCTCAGTAGAAAATAACACATTAAAAAGGCCTCAATTGAGGCCTTTTTAATTGCTGTAATTCATCTCACGGCCCCACTAGGCGCTATGAACCAAATACCACCACCAACAACGCAAATATAAAACCTATCCCAGCGATTTTAATGCTATTTTTGAACACTTTGGCCTTGGGCATAAACATCAAAAATGCAGATACCACAAAAAACAACAGCACGATGCCAAAGGTAATATTTAAGATAAATAAAGGGCTGTTGGTTGTGGCTTTGTGTAAATTGACTAATTTCCCCAACACCAATGGATAATCATCTTTGGTCACCATAGCTTCACCGGTATCTTTATTATAAACACCATAATTAAAGCGTACTTCGCTGGCATCTTCGCCGGTGACTTTAAACCCTTTTACATGCAACGCTTTCTCCAATGCCTGAGGATCAAGCTGAGCAGCTAAGGTGTGCTGCGTGGTGTACTCGAATTTCATAAAGTCAGTACTGCGAAAGATCAGTAAAATACCGCTCACTGCGTAAACCGACATAATGCCCGCGAGGAAAAACCCCAACCATCTGTGATATTGCCTAAAAGTATTGTGAAATTTGGGTGATGCCATGACGCCCTCGGTAATCGGTTTTAACAAAATAAGTTTTACCTGCTACACAGGTGAAATCGCCGTATTTAACCACACAGCAGAGTAGTTGTCTGATAACTTTACCTTTGTTTGCACATAATTGGACTTTCGATCTCCCTGATATAGCGCATTTACACTTTGCTCGCCGTCACAACTTGTGAGTTAGGCGATAATAGATCGTGATTTTTCTATACCACAGGAAATCAGCTAGCAATGGACAGACACCGCACACTTGGGAGAAATCAGCGTGCTGACATGCTCCAACTGTCAGCGGATCCTCGTCAGGTTTTACCTAAGACGATTGCTGATATACAAGTCATGAAAACCATTTTCGATGGTAAGCGGGTGTATGCAGCCCCAGTAAACGCAGTAGTGTCAGACTCTTCAAGCATTGGAGGGCACTTATTTATAGAGCAAATAAGGCTGACGTTGCACTTTAAACTCATCGAGCCCAGCCTGCCAACTTTGCTTTATTTGCTCTGCGCTTTGACCTGCTTCAATTGCTTTGCGCATACGATCGGTGCCTGCCAGTTTGTCCATAAAATTTGCTCGGTCAAACAGCCTCATGCCACGCTTGGCAAATTGTGCTTGGGCCGTAATTAGCCAGTTTACATCTAACCCTCTTTGTGGACTTTCGCGTAAATCTACGCCATGGAGTATTTTGCCTTCGAGTTTAGGGTGCAATGCACTGCCGGGGCGAGATTCAGGGCTAAATTCAAATGCCCCTAGCGCAATCTCATTGAAAGCAAATACTTGAAAAGGAAAGTCGGTCCCTCGCCCAACACTAATGGGCGTTGCTTCAAAAAAGCACAAACTGGGGTACAAACCTATCGCCTGATCATTAGGTAAATTGGGGCTCGGGGCGACAGGCAATGAATAGGGCATATCTCGCGTATAATTGGCCACAGGTATGGTCACTAAATCAAGGCTCTGCGCTTGATTTATCCACTTTTCACCTTTAATCATAAGAGCCAGTTCAGCCACCGTCATACCGTGCAAGACAGGGATAGGGTGCATGCCCACAAATGAACGAAACTCAGGTTCAAGGATCGGCCCATCGGTAAAGCGACCGTTTGGATTTGGACGATCCAATACCATAAAACGTATACCTGCCTCTGCAGCTGCTTCCATCATGTAATGCATCGAGCTAATGTAGGTGTAAAAACGCACCCCTACGTCCTGAATATCAAATACCACCACATCAAGCTGTTTCAGCATTTCAATCGGAGGTTTTTTAAATTTCCCATAAATCGAGGTAATTGGGATCCCCGTTTTAGCATCAATCTCACTGTTTACGTGAGCTCCTGCATCATGATCACCACGAAAACCATGCTCAGGGGCAAATATACGCGCTACGTTTATATTGTTCTTTATCAAATAGTCCACTAGGTGCGCCTGACCGACCATAGATGTTTGATTAACCAGTAGCCCTACGCGCTGACCTTTTAACTGAGCTAAGTAAGCATCAGGGCGCTCGGCAGCAACTTTAATACCGGCGCTAACAGTGACTGCTTTATTGGACTGGCTGGCACACGCGCTTAGCAATATTCCGAACGCAATAAAAAGTAATATTCTCATCATTTGTCTTTAGACACAGCATGGCGTAAGTAGCCATTATGCTGGGTCAACTTCTCACGGGCCTGCTCTACGCTGCTACTGGTGAGGATCATCAAAATCGCAACTTTTACTTCTTTGTTGGCTTGAACCAGCGCCTCTGATGCGGTTTGCTCATCGCAATCCGTGGCCTGCATCACAATACGTATCGCTCTGGCATACAGCTTTTGATTGCTGGCTTTTACGTCAACCATCAAGTTTTGGTAGGTTTTACCGATACGGATCATACTAGCCGTGCTTAACATATTGAGAATAAGCTTCTGGGCAGTACCTGATTTCAAGCGGGTAGAGCCAGTCAGTACTTCAGGGCCTACCTGGGCGCAAATATCAATATCAGCTATCTGACCAATTAACGATTTGGCACTGCAGTTAAGAGCAATAGTTTTTGCCCCGCACTGCTTGGCATATTCAAGTCCGGCGGCCACGTAGGGTGTACGGCCACTAGCAGCAATACCCACTAGCACATCTTTTGAATTCAGCTCTATCGCCTTCAAATCATCCACCGCCATCTCACGATTATCTTCAGCCCCCTCAACTGCATGTGTCACCGCTTTTTCACCACCGGCAATAAGGCCGATTACCATGCCCTGTGGCACGCTAAAGGTCGGCATACATTCAACCGCATCTAGAATACCTAAACGCCCGCTGGTGCCAGCGCCCATATAAATTAAACGTCCCTTTTGCGTAAAGCTTTCAACTATCGTATCGACTCCAAGCGCGATATTAGGCAACACAGCATTAACCGCTGCGGCAACCTTATAGTCTTCAAGGTTGATTTTTTCTAAGATCGCCAGTGTCGATAAGGTATCGATATTGAGCGTGTCCTGGTTACGCCCCTCTGAGGCGATCGTGTTCAATTCACTGAGTAAATTTGCTTGAGTCATAAGGTTTTACTTACGCTTAGTTAGTCGCTGAAGGCGAAAACAGTTGTTTCGCCAACAAACAAGCGCCATCTAGGGAATTCCCCTTAGTTGGCATAATTAAATTACGATAAGTGGTACTGAGTAATTCGTTACTCGGTTCAGCTAACCCGCCCATCAAGACTAAGGGTAAGTTACTTGTACCACAGGTTCGTTTAATCAATTTTTCGATCATGTTGGCGTGAGCGGTCAACACTTCTAACGCTACAATGCAGTCATCTTTTAAGGTAAATATATGCGGAGCAAGCTTCGCATAATCTGCAGGTTTAGCCATCGCTAACCACTGTAAGATAGTTTGACGACTGTAGCCAACTTGACTGGCTACGTACAAACTCAGGGTGCTTTTTGCCACGCCATTAATATCCATTTCTAATAATAATTTTTGCACCGCTAGGTAGCCTAGTTTGGCACCGCCACCTTCATCTCCAATGCAAAATCCCCATCCACCTATCATCTTTTCGGTGCCATCAAGGTCCATACGCATGCCAACTGATCCGGTACCTAAGGCAACAACTGCAACGGGTTGACCTGCATTGGCACCGTACAATGATGTTTTAGCATCAGACACCACATCCAGATAAGCAAAGTCGAAGGGAAAATCTTGTTCTAACTTTGCAACAAGTTGTCTGTCACCTGCTCCTGCGAGACCAAAAACTGCCGAAACATGCTGCGACTTACATCCAGCTTCGTCTAATAATTGTCTACAGGCATTGGTAATACTCGCTAGCGCTAATGAATAATCATTACTCAGAGACGATGGGCCCACGCTCACTTGCCATTGCATAGACGTACTTAAATTGACAAGGCGAGCCACTGTTTTAGTGCCGCCTCCGTCTAAACCAAGAATATATTCAATTGTGTTATTCATATTTTCTGTCCTTGAAAAATCAGGTTGTCGCTGCCCTTAGTCGATAAACACACTAAGGTCGCAACCAAAGTAGCAATGCACAGTTGCCAAGTGAATCCGATGTGCACAATCCATTCTTGTGGTAAATACAGTGTCATTACATATGGTTGAAATAATAGCGTAGTCATAAAGCCACATATAAGCGCTGCTAGTACCGTGGCAGGGCTACCCCGCTTGGTAAATATTGCGGTGAAGTAAACCCCTAACAAGCCACTATATGAGAACACCATGACCCCCAATGCAAACTGTAATAATGGCGTGTCTGTGTACTGTTGCCAATAAAAACACAAACAAGCCATGGCGCCTAATGATGCTGCCACTAAGCCCATAGCGACTCGACCAGCTCCCACATAATGCATATCGCTGTGGCTTTTCCCCTTACTTTTCTGCCACGGAGCGTAAATATCTTGTACCAATACCGAAGCCATAGAATTCAGCCCGGAATTAAGTGTTGATAACGCTGCAGCCACTATGCCAACAGTTACTAGTGCCCTTACTCCGGAGGGAATATGATTCAATACGTAGTACATAAAAATAGTCACGGGCTCGCCTTCAAATGTAGGTAAAACTTCGCCTGTGACGCCACTGTGCATTAGGTCTGGACGCTGATAATAAATATACAATAACAAGCCAATTACAATGAATAGCAGCATAATGGGGATGACCATGACGATGGAATAAAGCATCGCTTTACTGCCTTCTTTGGCATTTTTACACGTCAATACTCGTTGCGTCATATCTTGATCTAAACCAAAGGCGGCAATATTCAACAACACAAATCCTGTAAATACCGACCATATGTTAAAAACGCCACTAGGACTGAAATCCCAGTCGAATTTGAATAACGCTAACTTCGATGCTTCCCCCGGCCCTGGATTATTCAACACATTTATGACTGCAGATAGATCGCTTGGTATCGCATTGACTAAACAGTAAATAACCGCCACCGCTGCACTTACATATACGCCGCACTGGATCACGTCACTATAAATCACCGTTTTAATGCCTCCATAAACGGTATATAGCAGACCAGCAATGGTTAAAATACACGTCGCGGTGATCACATGGGAAGCTTGAATATCGGCAAATAAAATCATCGAAACAGCAATAGCAGCCATATATAAACGAGCACCGCTAGCGAACACTCGACCACATAAGTACATCAAGCCGGCTTGTTTCTTAGCTTTCGGCCCAAAACGTACTTCAAGCAACTCATAGACGGTATACACATTGTATTGATAGAACTTAGGGATCAAAAATGCCGCGACAAAGAAAGCCGCTACAAAGGCCCCCAAATTAGTGGCTAAGTAGGATAAATCCCCCCGATAGCCTTGATCGGGTCCACCTAGAAATGTCGCCGCAGATTGCGAGGTAGCCAACACTGATATAGCAACCGCCCACACTGGCATGGCATTACCACCACGGAAATAATCTTGACTATTTGCGGAGCGCCGATTAAAAAACCAACCAGACCCCAGCAATAACAACCCATATGCGGCAAACACCAACCAATCAAAGCCTGAATATTGTGCGCTCATGGACAACTACCGTATCCGCTTAATGTTATATAGACGATCAACATAGCTGTTTTTCACTGATAATCTGAGGGGCAATAATGGCGTAACAGAAACCCCGTTTAATGTTCCTTTATAAAGCCTCTTCTTATCGTCGAAGTAAGCCAACCCTTTTACATCATGAATAACAAATGGTTGCCCATTCTCTTCACCTAAATACAGCATAACGTGGCCAGGAATATACAGCAGGTCGCCTACCTCTAGTTGCTCGATGGCGGCGAGTTTATCTGCCAATGCTGTAGTTTTGGTAAAGTGATGATCAATCCCGTAAGCCGTGCCACCCTGATCACCGGAATTGCGTGGCATAAGTATGCCGAACGAGCGATATATTTCTCCCACAAATCCCGTGCAGTCACGGCCATTAAAATCATGTCCCCAGCCATAACGTTCCCCTAAGAATTTGAATCCCTGGGTTATCACGTTGGCTTTGGTGAAAGGCAAATAGCCTAAATGGACGTCCTGACTACGGCCAATTAAGGCTTTTTGTAAACTTAATTGTCCCTGTGTAGTACGGGTAGGCAACCAAACCACGTAGTTAGCGTATGGATTTTGCCCATACAACGCGTTCGGCACTTCATTTTGTGTCACTAATGGCAGGCGTACACTCATGTCTAATTGCTGTTCAGATACGGCAGCTTGCTCAGGTACATATTGCGTGAATACTTTAGCCCCTGTTACCACGATAAAATCTGCCGCTTTAGTAAATGTCTGTACTTGTTCCTTGCTGGCTAGGGCAACGTTCTCAACGCGTGTCCAGGCTAGGTAATTAAACCCTTGCACCAACGCCCATTGGCTGTCTTGGCTGCGGGTTAAAATTGCGACTGCATCACCTGGAAATAACGCACTTTCTTGAAATCGGTCTAGGTCTGCGTCCATACCTGAATTGAGCACGCGATCATCAGTAGGAAAAGTGCGCATAGCGGCCCGTTTGACGATAAGGCCGTACTCAACTTTATGCCCCTGCTCTGTGGACGTAAATTGCATATTGTCTTGATATGTTGCGTAATCGTTCGGTGTTAATTTTCGGCCATCAATATAATATCGCGCGCTTGTGGGAACCTTACTGATTAAATGAATTTTACCCTTGAGTTGTTTGTCACTGAGTACCTCATGGGTTAACAAAGGGTCGCTTATAAAACGGTTATGCTCAACCATCGCACGATTATGCGACGAAATTTGAGCGCCACTCATCAGAACTTGCTCAGAGCCCTGCAGCTTTTTCAGCCAATGCTCAGCCTGTAACTGAGTCTGCGAAACATGCATGACGTCTGACCCCCACTTTTGTTGCTCAGCCCTGACAGGCGATATCGTTATGCTCAACGCGCTGATCATTAACAACGTTATTGGTATTAAATTTTTCATAATGTTCTCCGTTTACGCTGCGCTTAGCCATGCTAATACTCGCCCTACAAGTAAACCGCCGCCGGTTCCTACGATATAACCCAGTAATGCCATTAAGACGCCCACAGGTATCAATGCACGAGAATAAGCTGCTGCCAAAATGGGTGCCGATGCGACTCCACCGATGTTGGCTAAAGAAGCAATGCCGCAGGTGAAAAGATCCAGTTTGAACACCTTCGCCACCAGCAACATCAAGACGCCATGAATGAGCAAAATAAACATACCTAACACGATATAAATTGGCGCTTGAGTGAGCTCGTTGAAATTTGCTCGAGAGGCAATCAATCCAATGATCAGGTACAGCATCAATGAAGACAGTTCTTTGCCACCCCACATTTTACTAATAGGTGTCACCGCACAAATCACCCCTAAAATGGTGACCAACATGACAGTCCAAGCCGTTTTCGTAAAAAACTCACTCACGGGCAATATGTCAGCAAGGGTTTGACACGCGACGGATACCAGCATGGCGCCAGATAATAAAATCAACATCGAAGTGGTCTTGTTACCACTATATTGCCCTTGCTTGCTGGCTAAATTAGCACTGACTTCTTCCAATGCTTTACCGTCTGCTTTAGTCCACTTATTGAAACGACCCGCTAGCGGAACTAAGGCCAATAAAAACATAACCCACATGGCGTAATCGATTGAGTCAATTAATAGGGTATAGCCCATGCTTGAGTCTGGTACATTTAGTGCCGCCTGCACTGCGGCCATATTGCCAGTCCCCCCCATCCAACTGCCACTTAACGCAGCTAACGTTTTCCATGCATCTGGTGCCAAAAAGCCTTTGAATAAGGCAAAACCAATAATGAACGCAAACCCAATACTGAGCGCTGCAGCAAAAAAGGCCAATAGCATCTTGCTCCCTAAACGCTTGATTTGGCGCAAATCGGCATCCAGCAACATCAAAAAAATCATCGCTGGCAGGATATTTCCTTTTAACGACGAATAAGCTTGATTGATCTCGCTTGTTTTACTCCACAACCCTAATGTAGACAACAACATAACGGTAAAGTACAGCAGTACAATCGCCGGCAGATAATTGAATAATTTCCAGCGAGTTTTCTCTTCAACAAGCGCTAATGAACCTGCAATAAAGAGCAACACACTGACGTATGGAAAGGCGGTTGTGATCATAAACATTAAGGTTAGTTTGCAGTAGTCAAACAGTAACCAGTTGAGGGGTATTTGTAAATAACTATTATAAAATATAGAAAATTATAGAATAATTTATTATTCTGGTCTCATCGCACAAATAATCAACACACGGGAATTACATTGAATAGCTTCATGGCACAAGAGACCGCGCAAACACCCACAGTGATCCGTCAACAACTCATCAACAATGCTCAGTTGTGTCAGCAATTGGTCACTGAAATAAAAGCTAGAAAACCTCGTTACGTTTTGATGATAGGACGGGGCTCCTCTGATCATGCAGGGGTATTTGGCAAATATCTGCTTGAAATTGAACTAGGTATGCCTGTCATGGCATCTTCACCTTCGGTGTTTGGTATCTATCATAAGTCAGTGGATTACAAGGATGCCCTCGTCATCGCTATTTCACAGTCAGGTCGCAGCCCAGATATCGTCAATCAAGTTAAATCAGCTCGAGCCAGCGGTGCAATGTGTGTGGCGTTGGTGAATGACCAGCAATCTCCCCTTGCGCAAGCAGCTGACTGGGTGTTGCCCATGCACGCGGGATTAGAACAATCCGTTGCTGCCACTAAAAGTTACTTAGCCAGTTTAAGTGCCCTACTGCAGTTAGCTGCACATTGGAATAACAACAGCGCGTTGCTTAGCAGCTTGAATTCGTTACCTGAGGCACTTAACCAGGTGTTAGCTGAACCTGCACAGCTAACACCCGACACTCTGCGCAATGTGCAGCACGGTGTCATGCTTGGGCGTGGTTTTGGTTATGCTATTAGTCGCGAGATGGCATTGAAGCTCAAAGAAGTGCTCGCCATTCACTGTGAAGCTTTTAGTAGCGCGGAGTTTATGCATGGTCCTTCTGCTATGCTCGCGAATCACATCCAAGTAATTGATGTTCAAGTTGAAGATGAATCTGCCCCAGTGCATAGTAGTCAAATACAAACTTTCGCCCAACAAGGTGGACGTGTGGTATCGCTTTCGCATTCTCAACTCACAGTGCATCCTCGCTGCTTACCTTTGTTGGTCGTACTGCGTTTCTACGTAGATGTTGAGCGTATTGCCCAAGCCTACGGACGAGATCCAGATCGCCCACAAGGCCTTAAAAAAGTAACCGAGACCCATTAAAATGCAACTAAAATGTGAGCGCTTACTCTCATCAAATATTTGGTTAAACAATCAAACCCTGAGCATCGAACACGATAAAATTATCAGCATCCGACCGACCACCGAAAATGATGCCCATCTGCCCCTTTGTCAGGGTTCATTAGTACCGGGCTTTATTGATGTGCAGGTTAATGGCGGCGGCGGTGTATTGTTTAACCAACAGCCTAGCGTGGCTGCATTGACACAGATGAGTCAAGCTCATCTGCGGTTTGGTAGCACAGGATTGATGCCTACCTTAATAACCGACGAATTACCCGTAATGCGCCAAGCAGCCCAAGCGATTGCCGATGCCGTTAGTCAAAATACAGCCGGTATTTTAGGTGTTCATTTTGAAGGGCCCCATTTGAGTAGACCTAAGAAAGGCGTGCATGACGCTTCTTTTATTCGCCCCCTAAGCGACGATGAGCTCGCGCTTTATATGCGCAAAGATTTGGGTAGAGTCATTGTCACTATCGCCCCTGAAAATGTTGCTCCTGATATCATTACGCTAATGTCTGAAAACGGCATAAAAGTGTCTTTAGGACACTCTAATGCCGACGCAGATACCGTACTAAAGGCCATTGAAGCCGGTGCTGATGGTTTCACCCATTTATTTAATGCCATGTCGGCAATGCAATCTCGTGCACCGGGTATGGTAGGCGTTGCACTTAATACACCTAAAACCTATGCAGGGCTCATTCTAGATCATTATCACATCGATCCTATTTGCAGTGAAATAGCAATAAAAATCAAAGGGATAAATAAAATAATGCTGGTCACTGACGCCATGGGCTTAATCGGAACAGATGATGATAGCTTTATGTTTGGCGATCAGAAAATCACCCGAATAGGTAACAAATTAACAACGGATAATGGCACCTTAGCGGGCTCTCACTTAGACATGTTAAGTGCGGTGAAACATGCGGTAAATGACTTAAATCTGCCCCTTGAAGATGCCATCGCAATGGCCAGTACAACGCCTGCAAATTATTTGGGCTTACGAGCCAGTCACGGCGATATTGCTGTGGGCCAGCAAGCAGACTTGGTATTGCTCGACGACGATTTAAATATCACTGCGCTTTGGCAGTCTGGACAACCAATAATAATAACGTAAGGGACAACCCTATGACACACGCTACATCTGCACCGCGCTCGAGCTTTATGCCTATGTGCATTATCGCGTTACTGTTTTTTATATTCGGCTTTGTCACTTGGCTTAACGGCGCGCTGATCCCTTTTTTACAAGTCGTGTGCCAACTGAGTGATCCGCAAGCTTTGATGATCGCTTCGTGTTTTTACTTTGCGTACGTAGTAATGGCACTTCCCATGGCGATGATCTTAGAAAAAGTCGGTTATCAGTATTCTATGGTATTAGGACTAAGCATCATCGCTCTTGGCTTATTAGGATTTATTCCTGCAGCGTTATTACAAGAGTTTTGGATATTTTTATTGGCCCAGTTTGTTATCGGTAGCGGCTTAACAATACTGCAAACCGCAGCTAATCCTTACGTTGTTAATGTAGGACCAACCAGCAGTGCCGCGGCAAGAATTGCGATAATGGGACTACTCAATAAAGGGGCAGGAATACTCGCGCCCGTATTATTTACTGCGTGGGTATTAGGCGGATTTAGCGATATTAATCTCGCGTTGATTGACGAAATGCCCGCGCAACAGCAACAACTACAAATTGAAAGTATGGCTCATCAGTTGATCACACCTTACGTAGGTATGGCGATTGCTTTACTAATATTAGCTAGCGGACTATCACGCATCAGCTTACCCGATTTAGCCCTGTTAGCACCCGCTGAAAATAACGAGGCTTATGCAGGGGAAGCGAATCAAGGATACATAGATAAAAGTACAATTTGGCAATTCCCTCAACTAATACTAGGAGCAATAGCCTTGTTTTTTTATGTGGGTGTCGAGGTTATCGCCGGAGATACTATTGGTTTATATGGCGCCAGTATTGGTGTGGCTAATGCCACCACGTTAACTTCTTATACTATGGCCTTTATGGTACTCGGTTATATACTTGGTCTGGTCTGTATTCCGCGATTTATTTCTCAAGCTAATGCGCTACGTTTAAGTGCGATAATAGGTTTTATTATCTCAATCGCGCTACTGCTTTCATCCAACGAACAAAGCCAAATTTCACAACTATTATGGGGCTGGACGGGGATAGCGACATTACCAAATAGTGTGGCACTGATTGCTTTACTCGGCTTAGCCAATGCAATGGTTTGGCCTACTCTATGGCCATTGGCGTTAGCAGAACTGGGACGTTATACAGCCAAGGGCTCTGCAATCCTTATTATGGGTATTGCTGGGGGTGCGTTAATGCCATTAATATACGGTCACCTTGCGCAATCAAGTAGCAACCAGCAAGCTTATTGGATATTGCTACCTGGCTACTTAATCATCGGTTTTTACGCATTTTATGGGCACACTATGCGCAACTGGATCGGTAAAAACTAAGACTAACCGCCAACATAACGCGTAATAATAAAGGTTAAACCGCGGTGGTTATACTACCGCGGGTTCATCTAACGTCAGTTTCTGATTGGTGGCGTCAAGTGTCGCCATTGCACCAATGGGCACGGTTGCCATATCTTCAATATGCCCGATCATCACGCCGCTTAGTACTGGCACACCTAAATCACCCAAACGATCGTTTAACACATGTTCTACGCTAAACGATGGGCCGCTGCCTACTTCACAATCCGTGCACTTACCAAAAACTAGACCGGCAATTTTGTCTAAACGACCGGCCAATTTAAGATGCGTTAACATGCCGTCTATTCTATAAGGCGCTTCCTCCACATCCTCTAGAAACAAGATTTTATCAGTGTAATCAGGCTCATATGGGCTACCTACCAGTTTCACCATCAGAGATAAGTTACCGCCAATCAATACTCCTGAAGCTTTTCCCTTGCTCACTGTGGTTAAGCGATTAGCCAATTCAGCTTGCCCTTCAACGATTTCAAAAGGAGGTGGTGCAGCTAACACAGTATGCGACACGGGATCAAACAGTACACTTTTAAACTGTGCTAAGGTGTAATCAGTAAAACTTTGTTTGGCAATAGGTCCGTGAAAAGTCATAATTTGACTACGAGCATAAATTGCATTTAATAGAGCGGTGACATCACTGTAACCTAGGAAAACCTTAGGATTTTTACGGATAAGCTCATAATCAAGATAGGGTAGAATGCGTGGCGAACCATAACCACCGCGCAAACAGAAAATAGCATCGACACTGTCGTCACCGAACATGGCGTTTAAGTCACTCGCTCTATCTTGATCGCTACCGGCTAAATAAGCAGTGCGCTCAAACAGGTGTTCTGCGGTTTTTACTTTGAAACCAAAAGAACGAATGATGTCCATAGCGAAGTAGATTTCCTGATCTTCCCAAGTGTTGCTGCTCGGTGCTATTAAGCCTATGGTTTGGCCAGCCTGCAAACGCTTAGGTTTATATACCCCCCGGAGTTTAACCGTAGCGGCAGACTTCGTAGACGCATGGGCATTAACCAATACAGAAGGCAACAATGCCGCCGCTAAGGTTGAAGAAATAAACGCTTTAATTAACGAACGACGCTCTAACATGTAATCTCTCTCTTTTTTGTTTAACTTAGCAAATAACGGCGCTAGCAAAAAGAAATTTTTATTACAAAATATTGATAATATATGAATAATATAATCACTATTCTATATTCACAATTAGTGAATATAGTGTAAATACTACAAAATAACTTGCCACTGTTACCTATACCCACAAAAGGGAATGTAGAAAAAATTACGCTAACGTAAATTCAAAATAGACGATATATCAATAAGTTATCTAGTAATCTATAACTTGGCATCTAAGCTGCTTATATCAATCGATTTTTACGCAAAAGCATAACTAAAAAAAATGGGGAAAAAACCATGAGCGTATCTGAGTTACGCCCTAACCGAGAATTCGAACCTCAAACGCAACTATTAACAGCGGGTACTTCGGTGGCAAACAGTGAACTGCGCAAGCAAACCCTAATGGTAGTAGATGATTACCGAAGTAATTTACAGGCCATGAATGCCTTATTTGAATTTCAGTACCAAGTGGTTATGTTTGATAACGCCAAAGAGGCGCTAGCCTTCGCGCAAGTAGGCTCTGTAGATTTGATTCTATTAGATTTAGATATGCCTGATATGCACGGCTACGATGCTTGCACCGAGTTAAAGTCAAACCCGTTAACAGCGCATATTCCGGTGATATTCGTTACTGCATCAGACAGTAGCGACGATGAAGCCCGAGGCCTACTGCTTGGCGCGGTAGATTACATCACCAAACCAGTCAATTTAACCATCTTACGCGCCCGCGTGCGTAATCATATGGAACTGGTGTATTACCGTAAAAAACTGGAAATTTTATCCAGTGTAGATGGCTTAACTGGCGTGGCTAATCGTCGTCAATTAGATACTGTGTTACTCCAGCATTATGCCTCAACGATCCGTTTTGGCCACTCTATGACCTTGATGATGATCGATATCGACGACTTTAAACCTTACAATGATTTGTACGGACACATGCAAGGAGACGACTGTTTAAAGCGGGTTGCAAAGGCCCTACAATCCGTGCGACGCAGAGAAACTGATTTCGTTGGACGCTATGGCGGTGAAGAGTTTGCCATGGTGTTGCCAGATACCGACTTAGAAGGTGGCCTAGTTGTCGCTAATAAGTTATTGCAAGCGGTAAGAGTGCTAAATATTGAGCACCAAGGCGCCAGTGAGACAGATAGAGTCACTATTAGTATAGGCTTAATTGTATTTGAGGCTAAAGGCGATCAATCTAGCCACCATTCGGTTGAAGCGCTTATTGAATTGGCGGATAAACAGCTGTATATCGCAAAACGTAGCGGTAAAAACAGAGTGAGCTATGATCCATCCACTCAACTATCATCACAGTCGAAGGCCGATAACGAGCATGAATAACAAAGAGGCAAATCTGATACGTCAACATATCCATGATGTGCGTAATCCGTTAAACAGCATCGCATTACACGCTGAGTTAGGCAATATGCTACTTGAAGGCCAAACGAGCAGTGACAAACTTGCAAACGCTTTCACTGTTATTTTACAGCAGTGCCGAGAATGTGACCGAGTACTGGGTGAAATACGTAAATTAGCAAGTTTGGAAACACCATAAAGTGATACGTATTAGTAATATAACATTATGGTGCTTTTGGTTTTTAAGCTAGTTACTTAGCCGCTTTACGCGGCAGCGCTGGCTTCTTTGCGACTAGCAAAGTACTCATCGTAGGTGCCTTGGAAGTTAATCACTTCTTGGTCTTTAATCTCAATCACCCTGGTCGCCAAAGAAGAAACAAATTCTCTGTCGTGACTAACGAAAATTAACGTCCCATCGAATTTTTTAAGCGCCTTGTTCAAGGCTTCAATCGCTTCCATGTCCATGTGGTTGGTTGGCTCGTCCATAATCAAAATATTGATATCTGACATCATCAACTTACCGAATATCAAACGGTTTTTCTCGCCGCCAGAACAAACATTGACCTTTTTATTAAAATCATCGGCTGTGAATAATAAACGCCCTAACATGCCACGTACGGCTAAATCATCATGTTTTGGTGTACGCCATTGTGACATCCAATCGAACAATGTCATATCAACCGCAAAGTCAGCAGAGCTGTCTTGAGGGCAATAACCGACAACCGCATTTTCAGACCACTTTATTCTACCTTCATTGACGCTTAATTCGTCCATCAAGCAACGTAGTAAAGTGGTTTTACCTACACCGTTTTCACCAGTGATCGCTAAGCGAGCGCCTGCTTCAAGGATCAGTTCACCGCCACTGAATAACGTTTGGCCATCAAAGCCATGACCTAAATTTTCTAGAATCAGCGCCTGGCGATGTAATTTACGGTGCTGCTTTAAGGTAATCGTAGGGGTACGACGACTAGATGATTTAACTTCATCGAGCTGAATTTTTTCTAGGCGCTTAGCACGTGAACTGGCTTGTTTTGCCTTCGAAGCGTTTGCCGAGAAGCGCGCCACAAAGCCTTGTAGGTCTTCCATTTCTGCGCTTTTCTTAGCATTACTGGTCAATAATTGCTCTTGTATCAATGAAGATGCTTCCATAAATGCTTCATAATTTCCAGGATAAACACGCAACTCGCCATAGTCGATGTCTGCCATATGCGTACAGACTGAATTCAAGAAATGACGATCGTGAGAAATAATGATCATGGTGCATTTTCGTTGATTTAGCACATCGGCCAACCAAGAAATGGTAAAAATGTCCAAGTTATTGGTTGGCTCATCTAATAACAAAATATCTGGGTTAGAAAATAATGCTTGGGCAAGCAACACCCGTAGCTTACGGCCCGGCGCTACCTGACTCATCAAGCCATAATGATAACTTTCGCCAATGCCCGCCTCGAGTAAAATATCACCCGCTCGAGATTCAGCCGTGTAGCCATCCATTTCTGCAAACTCAGTCTCAAGTTGTGCGACCAACATGCCGTCTTCTTCTGACATTTCGGGTTTGGCGTAAATAGCATCACGCTGCTGCTTAACCTTCCACAGCGCCATATCACCCATGATGACCGCATCTACAACTGAGTATTGTTCAAACGCAAATTGGTTTTGGCTTAAAATACCCAGTTTGTCACCAGGTGTGATTGATACGTTACCGGATGAAGGTTGTAATTCACCGCTTAAAATCTTCATAAATGTCGATTTTCCGCAGCCGTTGGCACCGATTAGGCCATAACGATTTCCGTGACCAAATTTGGCCGAAATGTTTTCAAATAAAGGCTCAGCGCCAAACTGCATGGTGATGTTTGCGGTAGATATCAAAAGAAAATTCCTAGGGATGGTGTCAGTAATTCAAGTAAAGAGGGCGTCACACTAACGCTATATATGGTTAGCGGGGCGCACTATAAAGAAACACGAGGGATAAGTCGAGGTAAGTTGCTTATTTTATCAACAAAAATACCGCCAATAGTGCTCAAAACACTAACTATATTGGACGGTATAAGTTTAATTTTGTTCAAAAGCACAAGGAAAATTAAACAGAGAACTTGGACAGCTGAACACTCAGATCTTTTGTTCTACCTGATAGTAAACTAGCCTCGTTATCTATCGCAGCAATCATTGATAATTCATCTTGCTTAATTAATTTTAGACGTGTTGCAGAGTCTTGGATTGCTTCGCTATTTTGTGTTTGCAGCTCGCAAGAACGCGCCATGACATCAACGGCTTCCGTGACCTGCAAAATATTAGTCTGCACTTGGGCCATCAACTCTCTTGCCTTTTGTGTTCTCGTGTTCGTTGTTTCGCTTAGGGCTAAACAATCAGCCATCGAGTCGCTAGATAGCTTGGACGAAGACAAAAGGTTATCAATAATTGTGTTGATTTCTTCAGTGCTCACTTTTGTTCGAGAAGCGAGTGTTCTGACTTCATCAGCGACAACAGCGAAACCTCTTCCGTGTTCCCCTGCTCTAGCGGCTTCAATCGCGGCATTTAACGCAAGTAAATTAGTCTGGTCAGCGATAGATTTAATGGTATCTAGTACTTGTGAAATGTCTTGGCAGTTCTGCGCTAATTTTTTAACGTTATCATTGGTTTCGCCGAGCTTGGTTCCTAAATTTGTCACATCCTCTTTGGCTTTTTCGACTGTTTGCTCTGCCTCTCGAGCATTATTTTGCGCTTTGTCTGACTCAATCTTTACCGTTTGGGTGTCTTCATTCATAGTACGTGATGATTGGGTTAATGCAGCAGACGACGTATCTATATGTTCAACCTCAGTCATACTTTTTTGTTTAGTCACGTGTAGCTCAGCGCTATTAATACTCGTAATTTTAGATGTGCTATCAATTTGTTCTGCGGCACCGCGCATATCAACGATTAAGTTATCAAACATGCCCAGCAAACTATTGAAGGCCACTATCGATTTTGCATCAAGGGATTCATCAGCTCTAATTTTCAAATCAATGGCCGTCTTATCACGCATAATCATGTCGATACTATCGGTTATAGCCACTGCCGACAGCGAATCCATCCGAGTATCTTTGGCCATTTTTGCCAACATTAAAGCCTGCACTAACGCGTAAATAGCGTGCACAATAATCAAGTAGAATAGCAAGCCGCCGTCTGCCAATACATAAACCGGCATGCCTTGGGACTGCATAACAAAAAATGCTAAATGATGCACAACAACAACGGTTATGGCTGTGATATAAAGCTGCCAATTTCGGTAATAAGCTAAAAATGAAAGTAGTACAAAAATACCAAAATGTATTTCGACTAAACCATGCATCTGATGAATATGTAGGGCGCTAAATAACATCAAGCCGATAGCGACAACGTGCTGGGTTACTGTCGATTGAGGGCGCATATGAATGAACGTTAAACAAATAGCCGTGGTTGACCCTCCAAATAAGAGCGCTTCAATCCACGTCTGATTAACACTGGCTAACCCTAGGCTAATCACAGCTAATGCAATAAAGGTAAATTGCATATTCTTATTTGCACTACTTACCCAAGAATAACTAGGATTTGACATGATTTTCTCCACAGTATTACACAGTCCCTACGTCGATATTTTGACCAAGTTTAATACTCGTCAATTGGATTTAATTATTTCTCCACTGAGAAATAGCGATTATTGACACAAAATGAATAAGCTATTTGCCATGCAATTATGACTCCGCGAGCGTATTTTGACAGTAGCAACCATAACCTTCACTGATCACCGCGCTTCCGAGGTGAGTATTCAGCAAGATATTATCTAAAAACCGATCAACGATAGCTGAATTAGTCGAACAAAAATATCCTGATGAATAAGGCCCGAAATAACCTAATTCTCCCTGTTCATCAAAAATCATAATGGCCGGTAACGAAGGCAGAATAATATTGCTGGGTAAACTACTGGCGGACACATGTAGCGAATGATATTGAAATTTATCTAGTTTATAGTCTATTCGGTCTGCATGAATATTATTCGAAAAGTTACAACTACAACCTTCTTGCTGTATATGAACCACCGTCTTTGTTAACCCCGGATATTGCTTACTCATGCTAGCGACAATAGCCTGAGGATATTCAGGTGCCATGGCCGCAGATGCAAACGTCTGTTGTGGATCAAAATCCCTCTGGCTCTGCATACTCCAGTATGCAAGACCACCAATGGTTAGCCCAACCCAACTAATTAACCCGATAACAACAAGCACGCGTTGAAACGAACTTGACTGCGTTGCCATTTTATCCCCCTTGTGCCCATTTACCTCACCAGAGCGTAAAGCTTGTAAATTCAATGAATTGAAATCGATTTTTCAATGAATGAACCTAATAATTATTGTTCGCTTGAGAAATTAAGTTTTTCCGTGAAGCAATGCTTTTGATAAATACTGTCTGTTAGCGGCTAAGAAATCACTTAGCCCCTTAATACTTATACTAGATATCGGACACAAAGGTTTAAAGCTTAATAATTAAACCTTGTTGGGGGGGGATTTTTCCAGCGCAGACTTGCTCATACATTTTATCTAGCTCTTTGAGTCCCTTAAGTTCTTTAACCTCTAACCAATCCCGACATTTCATCGCTGTATCAGATAAAAAGCGCGAGGTACGTTGTTCAAACCCAGCAGGGCCCCAGTCTTGTAAGCGTTTTTGAATATGCCCAGGCGCAAAGAAAAACTCACTGCATTGGGATTCTTTTGCACTGTCAGCTGAAAATTCATCCCAGTGCGTCAGCCCAACATTGATACAATATTTAAGGTTATCACCCAAATGCTTACCCAGTTTAGCTAAAATGTCAGCGCTGCCAGACATATCCACAATGACGGTGGGTACAGCCGCATCAATATCACTCAACTGATTGTAATTAACCACTCGGTCGTACACATTAACTTGTTCGACAAATGACATATTACCACTTGATGTTAACCCCACGCTGCAGGGCGCCTTATCATCTGCATCTAGCGCATAACCCAAGCCCAAACTGGTCTTACTCGACGCACTGATGATCACGACTTGTTTCGCATCAAACCAATTATTGTCCTGTAACCGATCCCATAAACAGAAAGAAGTTATATGCAATGGAAACAACAGCATGCGCTCTTTGTCGAAATTAGGGTTATAACCCGCTTCGTTGTTTACCCGCTTATAATTGTTATATCCTGGAGGCAACTTCATCCGGTGCCCTGAGCCATCAACCAAGCGTTGAGATGAGATATTCGTTGGCGTCATTACCAACTGATCAGCAGGAGGGAAATAACCAAATAAACGCTCTCCAACTTCAACATCCGCAACCTTAGACTGCGTCACTTGGGCAAACCCCCAAACCGGGATGATACCCCATTGTTTGTCGTTATCATCCGCTGGCGGGAAAAACTGCCAATAACCTAACCTGTCTCCCATCATGCCGTATGTGATGTTATTTGCAGTAAATGAAAAGCTTTCAACTTTTAACAATATCTGCCCATCTGCGACCTCTTTTATAGAGCTAGTTTCAACCAACCTATGGGTCAATAATGCTTGTTGCTTGACCTGAAATTCACTCACATTACGCTCCTTGTGCAGCATCAGCTGCTAAATATTGCTGCAATTTGCCCATAGCAGGCATAGCGTTCTCACGCAGGCGATTCAAAATCATCATTTTTTCCATGTCCGTTTTATCAACGCTACGCACTAATTGACTAAATCCATCTAATCTGTTGTTTAACAGCCACTTTTTAAGTTCTTTATCTTGAGACCAAATATGCTGATTACGCATAAATGCCACGGTTATGCGCAACCAATCCATAACATCATTTGGTAAAGGGACGACACCACAAATATGATTTTTAGTTTTTTCATCAGGATAGGCAGCCTCAATATGGGCAATAAAGGCTGAACTAAAAGCCGGTTGATATGAACGTACGGTTTGCGGCGTAATAACATTGCCAGCAAAAATAGGCTTCACAGTTAAGTTGGTAATTGCACTGGCTGAACAATCAACATGTATATGTTCTGGACTGGTTTTTATTTCACCTTGCTCGAGTTGTATATTGTCATGACCAACATGGGTCACACGCCCCATTCGAACCATATTTTTAATTCTTTGTAGTTGAGCCAGTTCCATCTTACTGATGGTGGCGCCGTGGAACATTTTTGGCCATACGTTACTATCTAAGCGCAAAAACACCCCTGCTTTCTCTAAGCGCTCAAACATATCGTGTACCGAAGTAGATTGAGCAATGGCTTCCATTTGCGACGCCTGAGCGCCAATCGCGTCATTAAAGAATTCCACTGTTGGCTGGGTGGTCTTACGATCGATTAACCATGCATCTCTTGGCATAATCCATTGGATATCATCTGGGTCAACGTTATTCTCTAATAGCCACAGCACCGCATCGATGCCTGTTTTACCGCCACCAATGATAACGAAACCAGCGGGTTTGTTAGTAATTTTCACTAAATCATTGATAGGTATAAACTGGGCGTTATTATCAATAGTAAAGCTGGGTTTATGGGTGCTAGGCACTGACGTTTTAAGATACGTCGCATCGACAATTTTATTCTTTATTGTGACTTGATGCTCATCACCATTTAGCATGGAAATAAACTTACCATCACCCTTATAGTCACACATAGGGAAGTAACTTACGCGTCCGGATGTTAAAAAACGCTCGCGCATAATATTATCAAAATATGCACTGACTTCTGCACCGCTGGCTAATTCATTTAAGCCTTTATTTAAACCCACTTGATCAATGCAACCTTTGCTCAATTCGGTAGAACTGACCCCATAAAATGCAGATGGTTGATGTAATGTGACAAAAGGGTATGCCACATTCCAGTGACCTCCAGGCTTTTGATACTTGTCCACAATTATAATATTGGCGTCAGTTTCACTCAGTAAAACATCGGCAAAAGCCATACCGATGGCACCAGCACCAACAATTAAATAATCAGTTTCATGGGTTATAGTTGTCATTCTTATTCCTGTGTCTCACGGGTTAATTTCGTTTGCACACGGGTCTAAGCGCAGGTGCAATATTTTTTCGGATATAGCCATAGACAAAATATCAATTGTACATAACACTGTTATATTAAATAATAACAGCGTTATAGATGTCAAGAGAATGTTAATTGAATATTACCAAACGTAAAATACTGAGCGCTGCATCTGAGTTATTTTTAGCCGGTGGTATTGCGGCCTTGAGTGTACGCTCTATTGCAAAACAGGCAGGCGTATCGACGATAGGCATATACAGTCATTTTAACGGCAAAGAAGGAATTTTGGATGAGTTATACATTCAAGGGTTTGAGCTGGTTATGCAGGCCATTCAATTCGAGCAAGAAAAACTAACAGCTAAGCAAATTTTACTTAAAGCCATAAAGGGTTACTTTGCCATGGCCGAAGCCCATGAAGGTCATTACCGATTAATTTTTGGGGAAAGCGACAGCCGATACGCCCCCTCTGATGAAGCCAAAGCAGTGGCAGAGACTGCGTTTGGTACACTTATTAAAGTCACAGCCTTACTATTGCCCCAAGACGCCAACTTGGCTTTAAAGCAAAAAAATGCGTTAGAAATATGGGCGTTTTTGCATGGTTATGTCAGTTTGAAACACCATGCTGTTGCCAGTGTATTCCAAACACCTAACTGGTACTCATTGGCTGAAGAAGCACTGGCAATGCACATTGATGCTATTCTTGCCAAATACGCAGTGCCCCTAACATTGAACGATAGGCCACTCTGATATTATAAAAAAGCGCTCAGCGCTTTTTTATAATAGCTAAACAATACTTTAATCTTGCATGTAGCCTGATGGTAACTCTTTAAGTACTGCCACGCCTGAATCGATAGCTGCTTGAGCAACTGCGGTAGCAACCCGCTTTAACAAGCGTGGATCCATCGGTTTCGGAATAATATACTCTCGGCCAAACGTTAAGCTCGTTAAGTTACTCGCCGCCAGCACTTCTGGTGGCACGGGTTCTTTGGTAATACTTCTAATGGCTTCAACTGCGGCTATCTTCATCTCATCATTAATTTCTGATGCTCTGACATCGAGCGCCCCACGGAAAATAAAGGGGAAACACAGTACGTTGTTCACCTGATTCGGATAATCAGAACGCCCTGTGGCCATAATAACGTCATCACGCACAGCATGGGCTAACTCTGGCTTAATCTCAGGATCAGGATTTGAACAGGCAAAAATAACAGGGTTAGCTGCCATTAATTTTAGCGCTTCTGGCGGCAATACATTTGGCCCAGATACACCGACAAAAACATCTGCCCCATCAAGCGCATCTTCAAGTGTGCGTTTATCGGTATTATTTGCGAACAACTTCTTATGCGGCGTAAGGTTATCTCGACGTGTATGAATAACACCTTTGGTATCCAGCATATAGATACGCTCGCGCTTGGCGCCACATTTAATCAATAACTCCATGCAGGCAATAGCGGCGGCTCCCGCGCCCATACACACAATCGTCACGTCTGTCAGGTCTTTGCCCTGTACTTCCAGTGCATTAAGCATACCCGCTGCAGTCACAATCGCTGTACCGTGTTGGTCGTCATGAAACACTGGGACTTTACAACGCCTAATCAACTCTTGTTCAATTTCAAAGCACTCAGGAGCTTTAATATCTTCTAAATTAATGCCACCGAACGTATCAGCTATGTTTGCCACCGTATTGATGAAATCTTCAGTTGTCGTGTGATTAACTTCGATATCAATAGAGTCAATACCGGCAAAACGCTTAAATAACAGAGCCTTACCTTCCATAACTGGTTTAGAGGCCAAAGGGCCTAAGTTACCTAGGCCGAGAATAGCGGTACCGTTTGTGATAACCGCCACTAAATTACCCTTGGCGGTATATTTATAAGCAGCATTTGGATCAGCAGCAATTTCTCGAACAGGTTCAGCTACGCCTGGGCTGTATGCTAACGCTAAATCTGTCACTGTTTCTGCTGACTTGGTTAGCTGAATCGCTATTTTTCCTGGGATAGGTTTGGCATGATAATCCAGTGCTTGTTGACGAAAATCAGACATCTTAGTCTAGATCCTTAAATGTAGGGTTGAATCAGAGTAGTTTTCAGTTTTCGCTTTATCATGTTCCTAGCTTCAATTTGTCGAAACTATTTGTCCGAACACAGAATTATTATCATGGCGAAAATCCGCTAAACATCCACTTATCAGGTATCTCTACCCGATAAATTCAACTACATCATAATTTACTTAAGATAGCCAAAGCTAATAACCGTTATGAATGATGAATAATGTTTGTCTCAAAGAATGGAAAAGAATTAAGGTTGATAGATTGCAGACACAAAAAAAGGCGCTAAAAGCGCCTTTTTTATTACGTTTTTTCGCTTACTTCTTAGTGCTAAGTGCGGTAAAACGTTTGTTGAACTTGTCAACACGACCACCAGTATCAACGTTACGCTGCTTACCAGTGTAGAAAGGATGGCAAGCTGAACATACGTCCAAGTTGATATCTTTCTTCAAAGTTGAGCGAACGACGATTTTGTTTCCACATGAGCATGTTGCAGTCATGTCTTGGTAGTCTGGATGTATACCTTGTTTCATGGATTACCCTTAAAGTAAGGCCGTATCGCTATCCAACCCGAAGTTGAACACCATACGCAAATTAAATTCAAATTATGCGATCAATGCGGCTTGCCGCAAAGAGCCGGGCATATTAATGTAACACCTTGCCCCGATCAAGCTCTATTGCTGAATATATGGACAATTATACAAACTTCAACTGCCCATGCCCTTAAAAACCACCAACTTAAAAGACGATTAGCCTGTTATGCCCATTATCTGCGTTGCTGTTCCTGTTCCCAAGCGCCAATTTTTTGAATACCATCATACAAGCGCCCTTGAACCAGGTATTCGGGTACGCGTGCCATTCGGGCCTCGTCAATTAATTGGAGTCGTACTCGATACAACCGAGCATTCGCAATGGCAAAGCAATAAGATAAAAGCCATCATTGAGGTACTCGACAGCGAATCAATTTTCAGTCCTGTTCAGCTCAAGCTTTGCCAATGGCTAAGTCAATACTATCAACACCCTATTGGTGATGTACTGCATAGCGCCATGCCTGTTTCGCTGCGTAAGGGCGGCTCAAGTCAACCTAAACCTGTTAGCTATCTGCGCATCACAGAAGAAGGTCAGCAAACGTCCCCAGAAAGCTTGGGGAAAGCACGCAAACAACAACAATTACTCGTGCAATTACAAAAAGGTGAAATACGCTATTCCAGTGTAATGTCCGAATATGCTAGCACTACCGTCAAGGCACTAGTGGAAAAGGGGTTTGTTAGCCAATTAGAGCGGGTACCGTCACTAGATACCAATTGGCTGGCGCATTTGAGTATTGGCGATAAACCCACACCGAATATTGAACAAGCCATCGCCATTAGCCAAATCACTGGAAAAATTGGTCAATATGCCAGTTTTTTAATTGAGGGGGTAACAGGAAGCGGAAAAACCGAAGTTTATCTGCAAGCCATAGAAAGTGTGTTAAGCAAAGGGCAACAGGTGCTTATTTTAGTACCGGAAATAGGTTTGACCCCACAAACAGTGCAGCGTTTCGCTGAGCGTTTTAATGTACCTGTGGGTATTTTGCATTCAAATCTGACTGACAATGAGCGCTTACTCGTTTGGCAACAAAGTTATGCTGGTCAGCTTCCCATTATTATTGGTACGCGCTCAGCCATTTTCACCCCCATGCGCAACCCAGGTATGTTAATTGTTGATGAAGAGCACGACGCATCTTATAAGCAGCAAGATGGTCTGCGTTATCATGCTCGTGACTTAGCCGTTATGCGCGCCGTTCAAGAAAATATTCCTCTAGTGCTCGGCTCTGCAACCCCAGCACTTGAGTCACTCAACAATGCACTGAATGGTAAATATGAACATCTTATTTTGAATGAGCGGGCGGGCAATGCCTCGCACCCAAAACAGCAAGTGCTGGATATCCGTAACCAACCTTTAGAATTTGGCCTAGCAAAAGGCATTATCGAGCGCATTGGTCAGCATTTAGCACAAGAAAGTCAGGTAATGTTATTTATTAACCGTCGCGGTTATGCTCCAGCATTAGTCTGTCACACATGCGGTCATGTGGAAGAATGTCCAGGATGTAATAAACCGTATACCTTGCACAAGCAGCTTTACAAATTACAGTGCCACCACTGTGGCAGCGCCAAAGCGATTCCCAAGCGCTGCCAAAGCTGTGGTGGTACTGAACTTGGCGCCATGGGTGTCGGTACAGAACAACTAGAGCAAGGTTTACAACAGCTTTTCCCGCAATATAAGAGTGTGCGCATCGACAGTGATAGTGCTAGGGGTAAAAACCGTCTTAACGACATGTTGGATAAAATTAATCGTAACGAATACCAAATTCTTATCGGCACACAAATATTGTCCAAAGGACATCACTTCCCAAACGTTACGTTGGTGGTAATCTTAGAAGTAGACGGCGCTCTTTTTAGCGCTGATTATCGGGCAGCAGAGCATCTTGCCCAACTGGTCACGCAATTAGCTGGGCGTGCTGGGCGTGCTGAAAAACCCGGCGAAATGTGGCTACAAACTCATGACCCTAGTCATCCCTTGCTACAAGATTTGCTCAATAATGGTTATTCTCACTTTGCTCGCTATGCATTACTTGAACGCCAGCAAGCAATGTTGCCACCTCATACTTATCAGGCACTGTTTCGAGCTCAATCAACTGATGCTCGCTTAGCCAATCAATTGCTAATTGATATCGCGACTCAATTTAGCTATTCAAAACATGTCCAGTGCATCGGCCCGCTGCCTGCTTTGATGGAAAAGCGCCAAGGTAAATTTCGCATGCAGTTAGTATTAATGAGCAACAATCGTGGCGCACTGCAACATGCTTTGGCACACGCCATGCCTAATATCGAACAACTGCCTCTGGCGACTAAAGTACGTTGGGCATTGGACGTCGACCCACAAGATTTCATGTAACATCCTTGGGGATAAACGCTTCAATCAACAATACAACCGTCAATAGCTGATGTTATTTCACCTTAATACTAAATTGTGATTGAGGATTAATCTGAGCAGGGTAAAATCCGCGACTCTTCTAGCCTTAGTATTCGGATGTTAAAGATGGCTCACAAAGATTATGTCGCCCGAGGGCGTAACCCTAAAACCCCTCCAGAACCAGAAAAGCGCGCTTTACCTTGGGTTCGTATTGTCGTCACGTTGGCATTGCTCTTCGGTTTTGGCTACTTTTTATGGTCAATAAATGACAAAGCGGAAGATCCTGCCCATAAAAAAGCCAGTACCAAAAGTGAACAAGTTGACCCTTTACCTGATGCACCAGAAGAAGAATGGGAATTCATCAAAACCTTGCCTGAATATAGTGTTGAAGTTGACGTAGAAGAACGCGAAGCATCAGAAAAACGTTATTTGATGCAGTGTGGATCCTTTAGAAAACAAGGCCAGGCAGAGGAATTAAAGGCACGTATTGCCTTTCAAGGTTTGGAAGCACAAGTGCGTGCCAGTGATGGCTCATCAGGACGCTGGTATCGCGTTATTATTGGTCCATACGAAAGCAAACGATTAGCCGAAAAGCAACGTCATACATTACAGCGAGCAAAAATAAACGGCTGCCAAATCTGGTTGTGGAATTTATAAACGCATCCTTCATACCGCTTATGTAACCTCTCGATAAAAGAGCTGCTGTTTGGTAGCTCTTTTTAGTTCGGGGCGTTTACGTTTTGACTATTCTTCGTTACTTGAAAATTTATGATTGCTCCCCACATCTAAGGCAATTGTTGTAATGCCCAATCCCATTTTAGTGTGCATTGCTGTTAAACCATTGAGGAATTTCTGTGACTACAATCGTATCTGTACGTCGCGGTAACCAAGTTGTTATCGCTGGCGATGGCCAAGTTTCACTTGGCAACACCGTAATGAAAGGCAACGCAAAGAAAGTGCGCCGTCTTTATCATGACAAAGTCATTGCTGGCTTTGCTGGCGGTACTGCTGACGCCTTCACTTTATTCGAACGTTTCGAGTCAAAATTAGAAATGCATCAGGGCAACCTAACACGTGCAGCAGTCGAATTAGCCAAAGATTGGCGAACTGACCGCATGCTGCGCAAACTCGAGGCTTTATTGGCTGTAGCCGACGAGACGGCTTCTTTTATTATCACCGGGAACGGTGACGTTGTTCAGCCAGAAAACGACCTAATTGCTATCGGTTCAGGTGGACCTTACGCTCAAGCTGCTGCGAGTGCCCTACTAGAAAATACTGAATTAACCGCAGAGGAAATAGCCCAAAAAGCCTTAACTATTGCCGGTGACATTTGCGTGTTTACCAACCATAGCCAAACCATAGAAAAAATTGATTACTAACGTTCGTTGTTTTTAGACGAGCCAGACGCCGTACACGCGGCTGTTCAAGTCCAAACATATAAGGGTTAACTTATGTCAGAAATGACCCCAAGAGAAATTGTCCACGAATTGGACCGCCATATCATTGGCCAAAAAAATGCAAAACGTGCCGTATCAGTTGCTTTACGTAACCGCTGGAGACGTATGCAGTTAGACGGTGATTTACGCCAAGAAGTCACGCCAAAAAATATTTTGATGATCGGCCCCACAGGTGTGGGTAAAACTGAAATCGCTCGTCGTTTAGCAAAATTGGCTAACGCGCCGTTTATTAAAGTGGAAGCGACCAAATTTACCGAAGTGGGTTACGTCGGTAAAGAAGTCGAAACTATTATTCGTGATCTTGCTGATATCGCGGTGAAAATGGCCAAAGAGCAAGAAACGACAAAAGTTAAATACCGCGCTGAAGAAGCCGCTGAAGAGCGTATTTTAGACGTATTATTGCCACCAGCAGAGAATCAGTGGGGCGAAAAAGAAAAGAGTGAAGATAAAGGCACCCGCCAGACTTTCCGTAAGAAATTACGAGAAGGTCAGCTAGACGATAAAGAAATCGAAATCGATGTGGCTTTACCTCAGGTCGGCGTAGAAATTATGGCCCCTCCAGGCATGGAAGAAATGACCAACCAATTACAAGGCATGTTCCAAAATCTATCTGGATCCCAGAAGAAAAAGAAAAAGCTTAAGATCAAGGAGGCCTTCAAACTATTAATTGAGGAAGAAGCCGCGCGCTTGGTCAATCAAGAAGACTTGAAAGCCAACGCCATTGAGTCCCTTGAACAAAACGGTATTGTTTTTATCGATGAAATCGACAAAATTTGTAAACGCGAAGGCTCTACCAGTGGTGGCGATGTTTCTCGCGAAGGTGTTCAGCGTGACTTGTTGCCTTTAGTGGAAGGCTCAACGGTATCCACTAAACACGGTATGGTGAAAACCGACCACATCTTGTTCATTGCATCAGGTGCATTTCAGATGGTCAAGCCTTCTGATTTAATCCCAGAGTTGCAGGGCCGTTTGCCTATTCGTGTTGAGTTAGAAGCTCTAACAGCTCATGATTTCATACGTATTTTAACGGAGCCAAACGCGTCCCTTACTGAGCAATATATCGCTTTGCTTAAAACTGAAGGCGTTGACGTTGAGTTTACCGAAGAAGGTATTGAGCGTATTGCTCAGGCTGCATGGCAAGTTAATGAACGTACTGAAAACATTGGCGCTCGTCGTTTGCACACAGTAATGGAGCGTCTAATGGAAGATATCTCATTTGATGCCTCTGAAAAAAGTGGCGAACAGCTCACCGTCGATGCGAAATACGTGAATGATCACCTAGAAATGCTGGTTGAAAACGAAGATTTAAGCCGCTTTATTTTATAATCGACTTAAAACAACTATCAACAGAAATCCTAAAGACGAAGTCAGCTTAATGGCTCCGTCTTTTTTTTGCCCATCGAACCTGCCCTATCTGTTTTACCAATAGAATATTTAGCCACAACATTAAACATACTATGTTTATTTGAACCAACAAGGTAAAGGTCTCGAGCGTGCTGCAAACCACGGTATTTTGTCCACAGAGGTAGGCAATTCACCAGGTCAAATAGCCAGCGCTCAAGGCGTTTTACTTAGTATTCAAGCGTGTAGACAAATCTATCAGCGCAGAGTTGGCTCCAATTCGGCTGCTTTTTCGCAAAGTATAAACACATACTTACATGTGGGCTTAGGAACATGCGACTAAATAGATTCTGCTAAAGTGCGTTGGAGCAATGGTGAAATAGAAGAACTTACTCTTTATCAAGAGGGTGAAAAAATATCCATTGCCGCAAAATACTAACCGCGACCGCGCCTCTAAATACGTTTACGCGGCTTACTTACCCAAACAAGCATAAACTTGCTTAATCAAGTTTTGGCTGCGTGCGTCACCAACTAAATCTGGGCTCATTTGATTACACACATAGCCCATAGATAAACGGTTAATTGGATCATGACAGCCAAACGAACCGCCCCATCCGCTATGTCCAAAGGTCTTGGGCTCTTTACCATAAGTATTGGCTAACGAATTAACGACCAAACCCATCGCCCAGTGTACAGGCAAGCCAATTAAGTCATCCGAGCGGGTGCTCTGTACTTCGGTAGTTTTAGCTAGGATTTCAGCACTAATTAGGCCTTTATCAGCACTGTATAATTCATACAGGCTAGCCACCGCATTTGCGCTGCCATGGCCGTTTACTGCCGGTAATTGAGCACAGCGAGTTTGGCTTTTTAGCATAAAATCAGCTCGTAACACTGGATTCGTCATGCTCGCGAGCGCATAACTAGGCATATTTTTAGGCATTGAAGGAGCACGCGTTGGGGCAAATAAGTCAGCGATTCTAGCATGTTGACTTTCCGGTAAACCGATATGAAAGTCGATGTTATTTGTTTGACAAATTTTTTGTTGGAGATATTCGCCTATGGTCAATCCCGATACTCGGCGAACCACTTCCCCCACTAAGAATCCAAACGTAAGCGCTTGATAGCATGTTCTAGAACCCGGTGGAAAGAACGGTGTTTGAGCCGCAAGTTTCGTACAACATAGTTCCCAATCAAGTAAATCATCTAAAGTGGTGGGCGTTTCAAATGCGTTCAGACCTGACTGATGTGACAGCACTTGCGCTAAAGTTATGTCTTGCTTGCCGTTGTTGGCAAATTCAGGCCAGTGCGCAGCGATACAATCACTGTACCGCAAACGCCCCAGCTCGACTAAATGCGCAATACACAGTGCAGCTATGCCTTTAGTCGTTGAGAATACATTGACTAGGGTGTCTTGTTGCCAAGGAGCGAGCGCTGCGTTTCGAGTACCGGCGTGTATATCAACGACAAGCTTTCCTTGATGAAAAAGGGTAAATGCCGCACCTTGCTCGGGCGTTGCGCTTTGTGGCTCAAAATTAGCTTTGAATGCGTCAACCACTAAATTAAATTCAGGCTCCCAAATACCTTTTATTTCAATTGATGACATAAAATACTCCCACTGTAATGGCAACTATCAGTGCGTAATCACCTTGCTATTGAACCTTTTTAACACGGTTAAATGCTTATGTAATATCAGCGTTTTTTATGTCTATTTATTAGCCGCTCAGTAGATGCAGAACCGCGACTTTAGCTACAATCGAACTAACGGACATTGCGTCGCCGCTTTGTTGCTTAAAATTGCTGCATCATGGGTCAAGGTAGAAATTTGTTGCTGCGTATCAAGCGCATTAACATCATCTGGTTGGTAAGCTAACGCTTTATCAATCATAATTTTTGCTTGGCTCACACAGCCCAATCGAGCTAACGCATAAGCGTAATTATTCAAATAAGGCACATTATCTTGTGCATATTCATAGCCCTTTTGATACCAAATGACAGCTTGTTGTAGGTCAACCGTTAGGTAATCATTAGCGAGTAAAAAGTAACTTAACCAATAGTCTGGCCACGTCGATATAGCAGTTTGTAGGGAGGTACGCCCAGCTTGCTTTTGCCCAGTACTTAACAAATCTTGAGCAGCTTGGGTATAAGCAAGTGGCGTAAATTGACTGCTTATTTTGTCAGGAGGAACCGCTGCCAAAAGCCAATAATCCCCTCGAGCCCAAGTACGCTCAAAGGTAGTAAAATTAAGTCTATGTCGCTTAGTTTCCCCTGTATGCAGAATGACTTCTTGTGCGCTTATGTCGTAACCGATAACGACTGCATAGTGCCACATAGGTAACCAAGAAATAGACACGTTTTGCAAAACGACTACTGGAATATCATCGCGAATAAGCCCCAATAACTGTTGAAAGCTTCCTCTTTTGGCGTAAGCCAATAGGCCCTGTTGGCGACTCGCAGAGACCATTTCAAGTTGCAAACTACCCTCTAATGCGGGTACAAATAAATTAGGCGCAATGTCTTGCGGCGTTGAATCCGCACCATAGAAATTAAACACTTCGGCTAATGTGGTAGGGCCGCAATAGAACGCTTGCTGGGAATAAAACGGCACATTGGCAATTTCATATTTATCAGCAAAGTTGTGCTCATTAGCGAGTAGCTGCTGGGTTTGTGGGGCGCTTTGACACGCGCACAATATACCTAAAAGGCTGACAATGATGCCAGCCCTCCAACCATTAAGCATAATATTGATGTCTCTCGATAAAGCCAATATTAAGAATTAATTGGTCGAATGAAGGGATAAACGTCAGTCACACCGAATAAATCAAGTAAAGCAACCACGGCTAACACCGTAATAATGGCGCCGACGATGCCACCTGCGGGCATGGTATTCATCTGCTCGTTCAGTGAATTTAACTCGCCTTGTGTCATGTTATTGATGCGGTTTTTGGCATCAACTGGATTAACGCCTAGTTGTTCAAGCTGCGCTAACACATCTTGGCTATCAACCATTGCCAGCACTTGCTGCTTACTAAATTGATATTGCGCCTGATTCAGTACGTCATTTGAGGTATACACACCAGCTGAAGCTGTACCTAGGCTGATAGTTAACAATAATGCGCTAATGAGTGTGATTAGTTTAGTCATGGTGTTCTCTTTTTAAGTTATTAAATGTGGGCCAATTCGATCGTGACATATTCACGAGGCTCCAACACTTGTATTTATCAGTATCGGTGAGGATACACCTGTCGGTCAGTAAGGTAACAACACATTGTTATGACTGATCTACTTCAAGCACATTTACAAGTACTGTGCCAATAGAGTAAGCGATTAAGACGCACGGATTAATTGTTTAAATAACAATAAGTTAATAAGGTTAAAATAATATGCAGGTTTAGCGGCTGTCGCAAATAACCAACGAAAAAAGAAAAGCCTACGTGACTTATGTAATTAGTTCACGGTACACAAATCCACGCTAGGGGCCAATCAGAATCGACCGCAGGTTATGGGCTAACTAATGTAGTGTATTGATTTTCGCTTGATATAGCTTTTTATCGTCAGACAGATACGAAATCTGCATCGCTGTTTTCAGCGATGCTTTGGCATGACCCAATTCGCCTAGCTGATATTGCGCTTTCGCCAAACCAAAAAAGCTTTCATGTAAGTATGGCGCTATAAGAGCGGCCTTTTGGTAATAACGGGCTGCTTTCCTATGATGACCTTGTTGATAGTTCTGGTCAGCAAGGTCAATCCAACTATAGGGGTTGTCATCATCTGCATTCTCAATCAGCCCACGCCAATGAGTGGCGTCCTCAAAACGTCCCGCTTCTTCCAATAGGTTTACATAATTCCATATCATGTCGATCGACTGAAGCTCATGATCGATGGCGAACCGATATATTTTTTCTGCTTGCGCAAAGTTATCTGCATGCTTATACAAAACAGCGAGCGTATTAAGCGTAGCGGAGTTAGATTTTGACTGAGATAACGCTGCGTTTAAAAGCGAAAACGCGCGATCATATGCATGGTTAATGAGTGCTTCACTGGCTAGATTCTGATAGAACATCGAAACAAAATTCTGGCGAGAAACGGAACTCCCTACTACGTCACCCTGTTGAGGAAAGTAGTCAACAATTAACTGGGGAGTTCTGAAATAAATGAAATCCGGGTCTTTAACAAAATTCGGCTCATGTAACACAGTCCGCACATGAGAAGACAGCGTCATTACGCTGCTATAACGCTGATAAATAGGCGCTGAGTTGACTTTTTGATATTCGATATCAACGCCAACCAGTTCAGCAAGAGCCGTGGTCAAAATAGCCAACGATAAACAATTCCCAGCTTGGTTAGTCAAACTCTGTGCTGCCATGAAAGTATCACCACGAAAATCAAAGCTAGCCGTATATTGACTCAAATAATCATATAAGCGTTCATGACCTTTCACATCGGCATTTGCTGGGTCGTTATAGTAATTTAAAAAATTCTGTTGCTGACTAGGAGTAAGAGAGAATATATCTACAACGCTGGGGACGTTTTGCAGTTTGAAGTAGTCTTTAGGGATTTCTAAATCAGTATTCTTAGCTGTTTCAACATAAACCGCTTTGCTAGGTGTATGACTACTGCACCCAACTAATACAAGAACGGCTAATATAATCGCAGCTAAACACCTGTCATAAATAAACCGCATTTAACATCCTGTTTTCAATGGAGATAACACTTAAAACGAGTATTTGCTATTTGCACACAAAACACAATCCCCCTAATGACAGAGTTTCCTTCTGCTAATTTCCCTCACATGGGTAGGCTTTTTTAACGGCTTCGTATACCTCACTTTCCATAGTCTGCCTATGGTTTAGCTCATTTGGTAAAGCATTCACTACCGACACAACCACGTCATGATCGACATCCGCATCGGGCAAGCAAAATTTAGCTAAATAGGTTTCGGCATCAGTCGCTCTTGAGTTACCTACTCGGGTTCGTATAGCTCGTTGAGAAAACGAACTCATCCCTTTATTGTCTTCTAATCCACGCATTATCTGAGTGTCTGTGAGCACAGCTCCGTGTAAGAAGCCCTTAATAAATTGGTAACAAGTTGAGCTGGGTAATTGCTTTATATTTTGCTGATTAGCGGATTCAGATTTCAGCACTTGGCAACTCTGCCACACTCCATGCGTAGCGTCATTGCCTCTCGAGGCTTTGGTATCCATCATAGCGGAAGATACATTGGGTAAAACCGCTAGCCCTAGGCTCAGAAAAATAACCTGATAAGATTTATTATTTACAAAATTTTTGATCGATAAATTGTGCATAGCATTCTCCACAGTTAAGTCTGTTGAGCGGCTTCACGCTCAATACGTTCTTTAGATTTAGCGTTACTTCTGGCCAGCAAAGCAGCCCCCAGCACGGCAGAGATCAACGACCCAAGCAACACACCCACTTTTACGCTAGTTTGATACGCTAAACCTTGCTCCTCGAATGCCAGACTGCCGATAAATAAACTCATGGTAAAGCCAATACCACACAGCAAACTCACACCATATAACTGGACCCAGTTGGCCCCATCTGGCAATTTGGCTAAACCCATTTTTACGGTTAACCAACACACACCAAAAATACCTAGCTGCTTGCCCACAAACAGACCGGCAGCGATCCCCAGTGTAATAGGGTTGAGTAAGTCAGACAAACTTGCTCCAAATAATGATACTCCCGCATTGGCAAAGGCAAATATTGGCAGCACCACAAAGGCGACCCAAGGATGAAGCTTATGCTCAAGGTGCGGCAACATAGGGTGGCCATCTTCGTTTCTCAACTTAAGGGGAATAAACCAAGCTAGAGCAAAACCGGCTAAAGTTGCGTGAACCCCGGATTTAAGTACCGCAGCCCAAACCACCACGCCAATTAAGACATAGGCAGCCTGGCGACGCACATTGAAATGATTAAGTAAGAACAGCGCAAATAAACCGACAAAGGCGACAATCAGCGAGGTGGTAGATAAGTCCTGTGAGTAAAACAGGGCGATAATCACGATCGCACCTATATCATCAAAGATAGCGACGCTGAGCAGAAACAACTTTAAGCTCAATGGCAGAAATTTGCCGAATATAGTAAAAACACCGACGGCAAAGGCGATATCAGTAGCAGATGGAATTGCCCAACCATTTACCGCAACCGGATCGTCAGCGTTAAACCACACGTAGATAAGGGCAGGAAATGCAATTCCTGCTATTGCGGCAACGGCCGGCAAGGTGATCTGTGAAATAGACGACAGTTGTCCATCAAGAATTTCTCGTTTGACCTCAAGTCCCACCAAGAAGAAAAATATAGCCATGAGTCCATCGTTGACCCATAACAGTAACGGCTTGGCGATTTCGAATGCACCAAAGCGAATGCTGACTGGTATTTCCAGCAGTCCATTATAAAAACCAAACGCTGGAGAGTTAGCCAAAATCATTGCAACCGCAGCGGCAATAACCAGGATCACGCCACCTGCAGCTTCGTGTTGTATTAATTTACTTAAGTAGGTTGGCACGGTCATATTCTTCCCTATAAGTAGGTGGCACGGTCATATTCTTCCATATTTGGTTTAGGGTTAGTCCTATGCCACCTCAATATTTTAGACTTTACCTGAGGTGTTTCAAGTATTTAATATAAGCGCCAAGTCAAATTAGGTATAGTCGTTTATTGTTGATTTTTAATCAGGTATTTCCTGATAACGAACTCGCAAGGTATCAACCATGAATCAATTGAATTATCAGCACTTATACTATTTTTACGTGACAGCTAAACAAGGCAGTATAATAAAGGCGTCTAGTGTTTTGCACCTCACCCCTCAAACCATCAGTGAGCAAATTCGGACACTCGAGGCCTACTTTGGCTTTGATTTATTTGACCGAGTAGGTAAACGTCTGCAATTAAATAGTCAGGGAAAATTGACTTACAATTTCGCCAAAGACATTTTTAGTTTGGGAACCGAGTTATTAATGTCAGTGAAAAACCAACGGCAAAATCAGCAATTAGTGTTATCAGTTGGTGTAACAGACGTGCTACCAAAAGTACTCGCCTTTGATATGTTTCAGCGTTGTCTTACTCAACATCCTGATGTGCGGCTAATATGTAAAGAAGGCGATTTAAATAGTCTCAGCGCGGAACTGGCATTGAATAAAATTGATGGCATATTGTCTGACAGGCCGTTACCACGCTCGAGCAATATTAAAGCCTTCAACCATCTATTGGAGCGTAGTGGATTAAGCTTTTTTGTCGCTCAAAATCAGGCCCATGAATATATCGATAATTTCCCGCAATGTTTAGACAGTAAACCGTTTTTAATTCCAGGCGATAAATCTGCACAAAAACTATCGATTCTGGCCTGGTTTGCCAAACATAAGATCACCCCTCAAATATCTGCTGAATTTGAAGATGGTGCACTTATGAAGATATTTGCTCAACGTGGCTATGGCGTATTTTGCGCACCCACATCCGTCGAAATCGATATAGAGAAACAATATAAAGTGAAAGTGATCGGCAGAACTGATTCGCTAACGGAACGCTTGTATCTCATTTCTCCTGAGCGCAAGGTCAGCAACCCTTTGCTTACCCCCTTTATGACCCGGGCTGTCAAAATTTAACGCCCCTCGAGCGCATTGATATAAAGTTGCCAGCTGTATATTTTTTAACCAAAAAACTAGTAAAGTACTGTAAACCTGCTATCAATTTAAGAGGAATGAATAGATAGCAGGAGGCACATCATGTTCTTTCGGATAAAACCCTCTATTTTAGCACTACACCACTTAGTTACGTTGCTAATCCCCCAAAATTACACACTACGCTTTATCAACAAGCCAAAGCCCGTTGTTTTAAGTAATGAGTCATTATCATGTTAGGAGCAGTGAGTGCAGATTTACTCAATGTGCGCAGCATGCCCACGATCACCAGCGCAGTTGTTGGTCAATTAACCAAGGGAATGGTCATTGTTGCCACGCCCATGCAACATGATTGGGTACAATTTCGATTCAGTGGCACATTTGGATTTGCCGCGGGGCATTACTTACAACCTGTTAACGATCTCACCCGACTGACAGGCACAGTGAATACAAACCTATTGAATATACGTCAAGGTCCAAATGCTAGTGCAAAAGTAATAGCGACTGTCGCCCTTGGTGCATCGATCAAAACATTGGCAGTCATAGGCGATTGGCTAGAAGTAGAGTTCAACGGCCATCAAGCCTATACCTTGGCAAAACATGTAGACTTGGTTTACGCAAATAACGGCTACTACGCCATCGTAACGGCTACCACATTAAACGTCAGAAGTGCGCCCAATCAACAGGGTAGCGTTTTTGGTCAATTAGCTGCTGACAGTACCGTTTGGGTAGAAGGCGAGCAACAAAACTGGTGTCAAATTCGTTTTAACGGAAATCGTGGCTATGTGGCAGGTGCATACTTGCAGCCCACTCTCCCAGTCTCTGAGCTATATCCTGCAATCTCAAGTGATCATGGCGATGAATTATTTGACGAGACAGCACAGGAGCAAATTGACGACGAGGTAAGCCCACTGACACCACTGCATGACCCGCAACCACGTTTAACCCCCGATATTATTCTGGCCGTAGTAGGCACTAAAGAGCAGCGCGCCGTAGCAGCAACATGGAATCGTTGGGGTGCTTTACTTAGTCAATTATGCTCTGAGAAAGAGTTAGAGGTAGCCTGCGCAGTCGCCGTGTTGTGCGTCGAGAGTCGAGGTAAGGGTTTTGAGCAAAATAATGCCGACCGACTTATTATCCGTTTCGAGAATCACAAATTTTGGAAATTTTGGGGAAAACACCACGCTCAGCAATATCGACAGCATTTCACTTACAATTCGAAAAAGGTATGGACTAAGCATCAATGGCGAGCCAATCCTGCTGATCCCTGGCAAGGGTTTCACGGCGAGCAATCTAGAGAGTGGCAGGTATTTGAATTTGCCCGCAGTCTGGATGAAGACGCCGCAATGCAGTCAATAAGCATGGGTGCACCGCAAATCATGGGATTTCATTTTGAACGCATAGGTTATCAGTCCGTTGTAGAAATGTTTGATGCTTTCTCTTTAGGTATTCCTGCGCATATTGACGGGTTATTTGAATTTTTCAATCACACCATGCGCCAACATTTACGAGACCAAGCTTTTGAAAACTTCGCCGCACTATATAACGGCAGCGGACAAAAAGAGCTGTACGGGCGACTAATCGCCAATCATTACCACGCGTTCAATAAGTTACTCCCGAACGCTTAACCCCTTTATGCCCATCAAGTTATGCTAGGAGCAAGATCATGAACGTATTTTCTTTTATCAGTAATTTATTTGAACCCGCTGTGAAGTTGGTTGACGAACTTCACACCAGCGACGAAGAACGCTTACAACTGCAAAGTCAGATCAAAGCGGTGGAAAACGAATTGCTTGCCAAGGTAATTGACTACGAAAGTCAATTATTGCAGAGCAAAACTGCCATTATCACCGCGGAAGCCACTGGACAATCTTGGATACAGCGTAATTGGCGCCCTATTACTATGTTGACCTTTTTGGCGCTAGTTGTAATGGACAGCTTTGGCTGGTTACCTAATCCATTGGCTAAAGAAGCTTGGATTTTACTTCAGATTGGCTTGGGGGGATATGTAGCAGGACGTTCAGCCGAGAAGATCACTCAGCAGTATTTACAGGCCAGACCGGCTGACAGTAAAACAGCACCAACGGCTAAAGGATAGTCTTTTTAACTCGCTAGGCCTACCTTTATGGTCTATACATCCACAGGTCAAAAAATGATGCCGGACCTACTCGTTAGGCGAGCATCCCGAACGCATAGTTGATTGTCGATAGGCGTCGCACCAAAAATAAGCAAAAATACCAACAAGATCAAAATTCGCACCAAAATAGAACGCTTAGTTCCAATATTCTCGATCTGATTGCTGTTTGAGGGTAGTTGAAAATGTCATAGAATCTTGCCCACAAGGGTCATTTTCATTGGTTTTAGTCAGTAAATGAGAGCGTTAACAAGACATTTTAAGCTATTCTCAATATTGGTGATAAAAACAGCATTTTTTGGCGCGCTTATTGAATAGTTAAGAATCTATTCTGAGGATGCACTTCAACGCTATGAAAGCGACTCAGCTTACAAACACCTATTTTACGCCTAAGGAAACTCTATGTCCGGTCACGCTTCACGCTTAAACGCTATTACGCAAATCACCAACAGAGCACCAATACAGTGCGAAGTTCCACCACCTTTGACTGACATTTGGGCAACGGACGTTTTCGGCTTAGCAAAAATGGAAGAAGACTTGTCCAAGAATGCGTTTAAAGCCATTAAAAACACCGTTATTACTGGTGCTCCTCTTGATCCGGCTACTGCAGACGTTGTGGCGTCAGCAATGAAAACGTGGGCAATCAGTAAAGGTGCAAAGTTCTTCTCGCATGTTTTTTACCCTATGACCAATATCACCGCTGAGAAGCATGATGGCTTTATTATTACTAACCCTGAAGGTGCGGCAATCACAGAATTTACCGGTAGCCTACTTATTAAGGGCGAACCCGACGGGTCATCTTTTCCTAACGGCAGTTTACGTATGACCAATGCAGCTCGAGGTTATACCGCTTGGGATCCTACGAGCCCTGCATACATCATGCATACTGCCAATGGTGCAACCTTGATGATACCAAGTGTCTTTCTCTCTTGGACCGGTGAAGCCCTAGATAAAAAAATCCCACTTTTGCGTTCAAATGCGGCAATGGACAAAGCCGCACGTAAAGTACTCACCCTCATGGGCGAAGATAAAATCGCCACGCTTAATGCCAGTTGTGGCGCCGAGCAAGAGTATTTCTTGATTGATGAACATTTTGCCAACCTACGCCCTGACTTATTACTTGCTGGACGTAGTTTATTCGGTGCTCCTCCGGCGAAAGGTCAACAATTCGATGATCATTACTTCGGTGCAATTCCAGCCCGTGTACAGGTTTTCATGCAAGCTTATGAAGACAAACTATATCGCTTAGGCATTCCAGCGAAAACGCATCATAACGAAGTCGCCCCTGGACAGTTTGAAATAGCACCTTATTTCGAATCATCTAACGTTGCAGCTGATCATCAACAATTAATGATGACTCTGATGAAAAGCACTGCCAAGGAACACGGATTTTTATGTTTATTACATGAAAAACCATTTGCAGGCGTAAATGGCTCAGGTAAACACGTTAACTGGTCAGTAGGAAATGCCACTCAAGGTAACTTGCTTGATCCAGGTAGTACCCCCCATGATAACCTTAACTTCTTGTTATTTTGTGGTGCTGTTATCCGCGGCGTACATAAACATGGTGGTTTGCTGCGCGCGGTTATTGCCTCTGCATCAAACGATCACCGTTTGGGTGCCAATGAAGCCCCACCCGCAATTTTGTCTGTCTATTTAGGCGACCAATTAGAAAGCGTATTTAATGATATCAAAGCTGGCAAATTGCTTGAGAAAGCCAAAGGCGGCTTAATGGACTTAGGCTTGTCGCAAATTTTAAAATTTGAAAGAGATCCGGGTGACCGTAACCGTACTTCACCGTTCGCTTTCACCGGCAACCGGTTCGAGTTCCGTGCAGTAGGCTCATCTCAATCTGTGTCAGGTCCTTTGGTTGCAATGAACACTATGCTAGCCGATTCACTCGACTGGATAGCTGAAAAACTTGAAGCAGCTCTAGCTAACGGCACCGATAAAACGGCAGCTGTTATCATAGTGCTTAAAGAGCTAATGGAATTACACGGTAACGTAATTTTCGGCGGTGACGGTTACAGCGAAGCGTGGCACAAAGAAGCTGTTGAAGTGCGCGGACTTAAAAACTTACCTACCAGCGCTGATGCATTGCCTGAGTTTAAAGACCCAGCGGTAGTCGATTTATTTATCAAAACAGGTGTATTGTCAAAAGATGAGCTGTTAAGTCGTTTCGAGGTCTACGCAGAGCAGTATATCTTATCCCTTGAAGTGGAATCCAAGCTAGTCATCGATATGGCAACCACACAAATATATCCTGCGGTAACCCAACACCTAACGCATTTAGCCGATGTTAGCCAAACACTTTCAGGTCTGAGCTTAACACTGGAAAATACAGATTTAGCTGAAGCGGTTACCCAAGCTAACGCAATGATGAGCGCGGTTAACGAACTTAAAGCCGCATTGGAGGAACACGATTTTGACAGCACTGAAGCCCATATGAGCTTCAGTGCAAAAACGCTGTGCCCTCTATTAGTTAAAGTACGTGAGCACGCAGATAAATTAGAAACAATGGTCGCTGACGACTTATGGCCATTACCTAAGTATCAAGAAATGCTATTTATCAAATAAGCTTACTTTGTATCGCTAAAAACATTGTGTCTTTAGCAAGAAAGGCGACTATAAATAGCAAAATGATAAAAAAATAACAAAAGGAGCTTCGGCTCCTTTTTTAATATCAGTTCTGATAATGCGTTCGATCTTTTCTTATTTTGTCACACTCTTTATCTTGTATTTACGTCATTCGTCACTATCATAGCGTCACTTTTATTGATGGATTGAATTGATTTCCATGTGGGTTTGGCGCGCGTTTATTTTCAGCTTAAGTATTGCTCTTTTTGCAGCGATAATTAGTCCTGCCCGCGCAACAGAAAATCTAGGTCAGTTCACAGATTATACCGTTTTCGTGAAAACTACTGTGCATAGGGATGGGAGCGATTACGAAAGTGTAAACGCGCATATATCTCCCGATCAGATGTTTCATGCATTGCTGTCAGAATTTAGCTTATCTGAATGCACGAAGACGCCAGTCAAGCGCGCTAACGATCGAAATGATAGTGACCAAAACGACCATAAAACTCCCGTCTATGAAGTCAGGTTTAACCACAATGTCAGCTTACCGCCTTTCGAGCGTCAAGCTGCCAGTGCCTTTGGATCTACATTTCAAAGTGAGCCTATATTTGTCTTAGTGCATGAATTTTTGCCTGAATTTTTAGACCTAAAATATTTCTTAGCGCCATTAACAGCAAATAATGCAGTGCCATGGTATCTACGACCAGACGCACCGAATACTCACAGCCGCCTAGCTGGCTGGAAAGACGGAAATACTCAGTATACCGGCACCCTCACCTACTCAAGTTAGTACGTTCTCGCGCTTATAAAGTGCACATTTCTTGTTAGTACACCTATATAGAATTTAATTTTGCGCGTGCGTATTACTGCACCAGCGCTCCCCATTTGACCGAGACGCTTTTCAGCTAATCATTTACGTCATATGGGTAAATATGAGAACGAAAATGCGTAAAACTAATACAAAGCCCAAACATACTTGGCAAATACTGGTGATCATTATCACTGTGGTCATTCTGGGATTAAATGCCATTCCCACGTTATACGGCAATAATAATGCCTTGCTAATCAGTGGCATTAACCCAACTCAATCGCTGCCTAACACGCAACAACTGCGCAATTTAATGCAGCAAGAAAATATTCAAGTCGAGCAAATCATAAATGGCGATGCTGATAGTAAGATTGTTATCGGTGGTGATGATGAAGCACTTTTGCGCGCCCAACAGCAGCTTAAAAATAGCTTAGGTGATGGCTATCAAGTACGCTTAGGCAACCAATCGGCCGCACCTAAATGGCTTCAAGGACTAGGCATGTCACCTATTAAGTTAGGCTTAGACTTAAGCGGTGGCGTGCTGTTTGTGTTAGAAGTTGATACCAACAAAGCCGATCAAGAACGCCTTAGTAATGCTAAAGATGAAGCGTTACAGATCATCCATGACCAAGGTCTACGCGGTATGAGTGTTAAAGTCACCGCCTTCGATAACAAAGTTGTTGACGGTTCGCTCAAAGCAAGCCTGCCACCAGCAAGTCAAGCCAATACTGACGGCAAAATTGAACTGAGTTTTCTCAGCCATCAAGCCTCCCAAACAAAAGCGATGGTCAGTGAATTACAACAACGTTTGCCGGGCATTACATACGCGCAAACAGGTGATCGCAGCGCTACTTTAGCTTTTTCAGAACAGAGTATTAGTACCTTTCATCATGAAATTATGGCACAGGCGCTGACTACTTTGCGTGGCCGTATCGAAGAGTTAGGTATTACAGAAGCGGTTACTCAGCGTCAAGGGCAAAGCCGAATTCGTATCGAATTACCTGGTGTAAAAGACCCTGAACAGGCCAAACGTATTATTGGTGCCACCGCCTCATTGGATTTTTACGAAATGGCGAGTAGCGGCACTGTAGGTGCGAAAAGTTTTACTGATGAAAACGGTCGCCGTTTGCGCGTCGCTCCAAAACCTATTTTTACTGGTTCTAACATTGAAAACGCTAACTCAGGGCGGGATGAAATGGGTATTGCACTGGTAAATCTGTCACTAGATGGTATCGGTGGTAAAAAGATGTCTGAGTTTTCCAGAGATAATATTGGTAACCCCATGGTGACTATTTTTTCCGAGTACCACAAAAACAATGCTGATGAGATGATTAAAAATAGTCGAGTGATCAGTGTAGCGACGATTCAAAGTCAACTAGGAAATCGCTTTAGCATTACCGGCTTAGACAGCCCTCAAGCCGCTTCTGATCTTGCATTATTGTTACGTGCTGGCTCGTTAGATGCGCCGATTACCATTGTTCAGCAACGTACAATTCAAGCATCGCTTGGTAAAGAAAATGTCAGCAACGGCATCATGGCATTAGCCATTGGCTTGGGTATCACCTTGGTTTTCATGGGCTTGTGGTACCGCAAACTTGGCCTTATCGCCAATGTCAGCTTGGTGCTTAACCTAGTGTGTTTGTTAGGCTTAATGGCCTTATTACCAAATGTTGTGCTGACGCTGCCTGGTATAGCCGGACTGGTATTAACCGTTGGCATGGCAGTCGATACCAACGTGTTGATTTTTGAGCGAATAAAAGAAGAACGTTCACGAGGTCGGAGTAACTTTATGGCTATTGAGGCTGGCTACAAAGAAGCCTTCGCCACTATTTTGGATGCCAACGTGACCACAATGATCACGGCGCTAATTTTACTTAGCATTGGTTACGGCCCAATCAAAGGGTTCGCCATGACCTTAAGTTTAGGCATTCTAACCAGTATGTTTACTGGCGTATTTGTCGCCCACGTACTGACATATATCGTTAAACCGAAAATCACGGTTAAACATCAGGAGCTAACCTCATGAACGGAAGATCTATGAGCAGTAAATCAATTATACGCAACGACGCAAATGTTCTTAACAAAACCGAAGCGCTCGCTGCACCGTTAGCCACGTTCAGTAAATATCGTTTGGCAGGTTTTTATCTTGCCATTACCTTGATGGTACTCTCTGCATTAGGGCTTGGATTTAAAGGGTTAAATTTAGGTTTAGATTTTACCGGTGGCTATATGACCGAGTTCACTACGTCACAAAGTATCGATAAAGGGCAAATGCAAAATCAATTAGCTACGTATTTAACCGGTGACTTTGAGCTAAATAGCCGCACTGCTGATACCCAATGGACCATCCGTCAGGCAGATGACACTGCGCACGTAATAAACAAGGATTGGCTAAATAATTTCGCCACGCAAACTGGCTACGATATTACACCCCAAGACTCGGTGTTTATAGGCTCGCAAGTGGGTTCAGAGTTAGTCGACAATGGCGGTCTAGCGCTACTTGTAGCCGCAATAGCCATGATGCTGTATTTGACCTGGCGCTTCGAGTGGCGTTTGGCTTGTGGCTCATTAGTCGCATTAGTTCACGACGTATTGGTCGTACTAGGATTGTTCGCCTGGCTTGGCTTACCGTTCGATTTAACCGTACTTGCCAGTGTGCTGGCGATCATCGGTTATTCATTAAACGATTCTATTGTCATCGGCGATAGATTACGCGAAGTTATGCGCGCTAAAACCAATATGAACATGAGTGATATAGTCGATACTGCTGTTAAATCGACCCTGACTCGTTCGCTTATAACGTCAGGCACTACATTGGCGACCATAGGCGCAATCTGGATATTCGGCGGTCAGCCTTTGCAAGGCTTTGCTATCGGTCTTTTTGCCGGCGTGGTGTTCGGTACGTTATCGTCAATCGCGGTATCGGCAACTATTCCGCAACTGATTGGTTTAAAACCAGAATTCTATCAGCATCGCGCTCAAGAATTATTGGTTAACGACGAGCCATAAGCACGACAATAATTAATTAACTTAAGATACAACACGCCCATATTAATGGGCGTTTTGTTGATATATATGACGCAACGGATCTTCGTCCATTTAGAACGGTAATAATCCATGTAGCGAGAGCTCTAAATTCCATTTTTTAACCTCTCAGTCAAAGAAACCTGCCTCCATTATTTTAACCTGAGCCCAATAGTTTTTTGTTAATATGCCAGCCTGCCAACAAACAGGTAATATATCGATGATACAAAACAGCGCCGACTCACTTATCGTGCTTGATTTCGAAACCACTGGACTGTCACCAGATATGGGCGATAGAGCTATCGAGATAGGGGCCGTTCGTCTAGAAAAAGGCGTGGTAGTTGATCGCTTTCAAGCTTTAATGAATCCAGGAAAGCGGGTCAGTGGTTTTATTGAAAATTACACGGGTATCACTAACCAAATGTTAAGCAAAGCCGCGCCCTGTGATGAAGTAATGGAGGAATTTGCTAACTTTATGGGCAACAGTAACCTTGTGGCGCATAATGCATCTTTTGATAAACGTTTTTTAGATGCCGAATTACGCCGGATTGCTAAAACATATGACGGCTCGTTTGCTTGTTCTTTATTGGTCGCAAGACGTTTATATCAACGTGCCCCTAATCACAAGCTAGGCTCGCTAATTAGCTACAAAAACATTCCTTCACTGGGGGGCTTTCACAGGGCGTTGTTCGACTCCGAGATGACTGCAAAATTATGGATGGCCATGCTTGAAGATATTGCCCAACAAACAGCACAAGTAGACGTGCCTTTTGCATTAATTCAAAAGCTGAGTAAAACGCCGAAAAAAGCGGTGAGTAGATTATTGTCTTCGATAACCTCGAACGAGAGAGTGACACCATTACCATAATTAAACATCACTCTGTGACTTACCTTGTGCAAATAGAAAAGTAAATCGTTAAACAGATATGACACAAATATTCGTTATGTGTTTTACGCTATCATTAAGCCTATTTTTGTATACCGACAGAGAAACAAACACCCACAGATGTGGGCATTTTTAACGCAAAGCATACCTAAAAAGAGAGGTCCTACAAACCGAGCATTATCTGTAACTCTTTCGCACCGAACATAACAATTTCTACTGCTATCAGAATGATAATAATCCATTCTAAAAATGAAGAATGCTGATGTTTTTGCTCATCGGCCAACATATCAAATAGTTCATGGATGGTAGCCAGCTTTTTCGATAATAATTCAACCCGTTGGTGAATCTCTAAATAGCGGGCAGCCAAGTTATAGGTGCTTTCGTATTCTGGGTATTCCCAGAAAAACTCAGGTGTATCTAGTAAACCGTAATGCAAAATAATGTCGCTTTTAGTACTAAACAACCGACCACGAATTTTCGCTATATTGCGTCTAGATAACTCAATTTTACCAGTATCGGCCAATGCCTGAGGAATATGCGCATGATCTTGGATAGTTTGCTGTGCTTGGCTTTCATATTCATTTAACTTCAAAGACTGAGCAAGTGCATGACTAATAGCTAGCCTGGACAGCGGATCATCCTGAGTCAGACTAATGTTGTCCCGACTAATACGTGCTTCCGGCGCGTTAAGCGTAAAACGAAAATGCTCCTGACTTGCCGACGTCAACAAACCTTCAGCCAAACTAAGACGGTGCAATAACGCTAGGCGTTCATCTTCATCAACACCCCAGAAAATTGCGATGCCGTAATCAAATAACCATACCTCACCACCGGGTAATGCGATATGTACCGCATCACGATAACGAGCACCGCGCTCCGCATTCAGCCAATCTTGCTCAGAGCTTAAAATAGACTCTTCATTGCCTAAATAAATAGCTGAAATACGATTATTACTAAAATTCACAAAAATCCGGTAGGCCCACGGCCAGTAAGAGAAAATCGGCGCTAATGTAAGTCCGAATTCAACACTTGTACAGTAGAATTTTTGCACAATTTGAAAATAATTTTAACCACCTGAAAACGATAAAAAACTCTACTTTATTACACCCTATCAAATCCTTAAATCACCGTTTTATTACCATGAAATCTATGCTCTTCCCTCATGGATAAAAATTTTTTTATTAGTGATAGATACTAAACGTGCTTACCACCTGTCCAGCCGCCTTGAGCCAATACCTCTTCGCCCAATGCTTTGGGTGCTGCTTCTAAATCAGTTGCCATAGAATCATTCCAACGATTCAAGAAACCGTATAGGCATATGGCTGCTAATATTTCAACAATTTCATCTTCGTCCCAATGTACTCGCATGCGCGCCATTAACGGTTCATCTACGGCGTTAGGCACTGAACCAGCTGCTAATGCATAGTCTAATGCCACGCGCTCTGCATCAGAATACAACGGGCTGGTTTGGTATTCCCAAACAGCTGCAACTTTCTCATCCGTAATACCGTGAATTTTGGCTGCGATTAACGAATGAGCTTCACAGTATTGGCAGCCAGCAGCACGGCTTGAAAAGTGTGCCAACAGGCGCTTGAATCCTAAATCAACGATTCCTTCTTGAGCCATAACGGCTTTGGTAAGTACGCCGAAGCCGCGCACAATCTCTGGACGCCGTTGCATCGTTAATAAGCTATTGGGTACGAACCCGAGAATTTGTTCGAAAATAGCAAAATCATCCGCTAATTGGGGAGTGGTGTCTTTTGGTAGGGGAGCCATATGGGCCATGATTTTCTCTTTATTGATATGGGTTGTGTGACTAGGGTAAGCACAAACAGGTTTCATCTGCATAGCAACTTTGAGGTGATGCGTGTTATTTGCTAACAAACTAAAAACCTTGAATTTTATTCATTCATCGCCATGGTATGATGCATATTTTGTGGTGTTAGTACATCCAGTCGACGACTTTAATCATTATTTTTGTCCTTTTAAGTTGGCAGCTAACGCAATAAATTGCATATCCTAAATTCAAAGACACGCGCGGAAATCAAGCATGAATGCACTGAATATCAAAGGTTTGACCAAAGTTTATAAAGGTGGAACCCGAGCCCTCAATGGGATCAATTTACAGGTAAAACAAGGTGACTTTTTCGCCCTACTCGGCCCCAACGGGGCGGGTAAATCGACAACAATTGGTATCATTAGCTCATTGGTTAATAAGACAGACGGTAGCGCCGATATTTTCGAGTACTCATTAGATACCCAACCCGTCGAAGCTAAATCATGTATAGGTTTGGTTCCTCAAGAGTTTAATTTCAATCAGTTTGAAACCTTGATGCAAATTGTGGTTAACCAAGCGGGTTACTACGGTGTGCCGCGCAACATAGCAAAAGAACGTGCTGAGAAATATCTTAAGCAACTCGATTTATGGGAAAAACGTAATCAACCTGCACGAAATTTATCCGGTGGAATGAAACGCCGCTTGATGATTGCCAGAGCTCTAATGCATGAACCCAGAATGCTCATTCTGGATGAACCCACCGCTGGGGTAGACATTGAAATTCGCCGCTCGATGTGGACATTTCTAAAAGAACTTAACGAGCAAGGGATAACCATCATCCTTACCACCCACTATCTCGAAGAAGCTGAAATGTTGTGCCGTAATATAGCCATTATCGACAAAGGCATTATCGTGCAAAACACCAGCATGAAATCACTTTTAGCCACTTTAAATATTGAAACGTTTATTCTAGATTTAGCCGGTGAGCATCAAAATATCACCTTAACAGGATTCGAACACCGTTTGCTTGATGTTCGCACCCTAGAAGTAGATGTAGCTAAAGAAGAAAGCCTAAACAATGTATTCGAACAGCTCTCAAACCAGCAGATACAGGTTTTGAGTATGCGTAATAAATCCAATCGCTTAGAAGAGTTATTCGTGCGTTTGGTCGAGTCAGGTCGAGAAGCACAGCGGGTAAAAGATGACTCAGCAAAGAAAGAGGCGCTAGCCAATGAATAATCGCACTATAATTGCCCTGCAAACACTGTTGATAAAAGAATGCACGCGCTTCTTGCGTATTTGGATACAAACGCTAGTACCACCAGCCATTACTATGTCGTTGTATTTCGTCATATTTGGTAATTTAATCGGCAGTCGCATTGGTCAAATGGGAGGCTTTAGCTACATGGAGTTTATTGTGCCGGGCCTTATTATGATGGCTGTTATCACCAACTCTTACTCCAATGTGTCTTCGTCGTTTTACAGTGCTAAATTTCAGCACAACATTGAAGAGCTTTTAGTGGCCCCTATTCCTAACTGGGTAATCATCGCCGGTTTCGTTGGAGGCGGTGTGGCTCGGGCTATTCTAATTGGCATAATCGTCACCTTTGTATCCATGTTATTTGTAGACATCACCTTGCATAGCATCCCCATTATCATCATCACCTTGCTATTAACCTCAACTTTATTTGCTACAGCGGGCTTGATTAACGCCATATTTGCTAAATCTTTTGATGATATCAGTGTAGTACCTACGTTCGTATTAACCCCTCTTACCTATTTAGGCGGGGTGTTTTATTCGCTGACTTTGCTACCTGAATTCTGGCAATGGGTCAGTAAGATAAACCCCATTGTGTATATGGTTAATGGCTTTCGTTACGGATTTTTAGGCGTGTCTGACGTTGATTACCTGTATTCATTAGGTTTGTTGGTTGTTTTTAATGTCATTTTACTCAGTTTCGCATACTCGCTTATCAACCGCGGTGTAGGTATAAGAAGTTAGACGGAAACGGTAAGTATAATGAACAATTGCAATTCAACATCTGGCGGCAACTCTAGGCATATTGACAGTAATCAAACGGGGATCCACGAGAAGATCCCAGAGCTGGTCGCACGTCATCTGCAACACACAAGTCAACGTCCGTTTACTGAACACACCCTACAAGCATTTGCTCAAGCGCAAGACTGGCTGAATGATTGGCAGGGACCGCTAATCTTGGATGCCTGTTGCGGCGTGGGTGAAAGTACCACCCATATTGCCAATAAGTATCCTGAAGCAAAAGTGATTGGGGTTGACAAATCAGCTCATCGAATTGGTAAGCATGAACATTATAGTCTTAAGCAAGACAACGCTCTGATATTACGCGCGGATTTAAATGACTTTTGGCGCTTAGCCGTTCAAGCTAACTGGCGCTTAGCGAGACACTTTTTGCTTTATCCGAATCCCTATCCTAAGTCAGCTCATGTGCAGAGACGTTGGCACGCTAGTCCGGCCTTTGCAGATATCCTAAAATTGGGAGGGCAGCTTGAGGTGCGCAGCAACTGGCAAATTTATATTCAGGAATTTTCCATGGCGTTAGACATCGCAGGATTCAGCGGCGATACCCATCAGTATCACGACAAGCAAGCAATCACACCGTTTGAGCGTAAATACTGGGCGAGCGGACAACATAGCTGGCAGGTTATTGCGCAGTTATAGCGTGTAAACTAGTGCGCCTGAGCTTTAGGTTGGCTAAAGTAGAAACCTTGGGCATAACGCACATTTAATTGTTTGAGTAACACCAATTGCTCTTCGCTCTCAAGATGCTGTGCAACTAACGCGATATTTTTGCGCCGACCTTGCTCACAAAGTTGCTTCACAACAGATTGAGCCGGAGCATCTTGCGACAGCGTCGCTAGGGTTGCGCCCGACATTTTCAAACCGCTTATCGGCAACGCCAATAAATGTTCAATACTGCCAAGTTGTGGCTCAACATTATCTACAAATAGGTTTAATCGCAGCTTTTTGCATAATAGTGAGAATGCTTCGAAGGTATTCGTATCAGAAAAAACATTTTGCGCGGTGACCTCTAATGCAACGCGTTGCGGATTAGGATAATTCTGCACTTGTGCTGCCAAAAAGCGATGGATACTTTCATCCTGCATATCGGCCAAACTAATATTGATATTCCAAGGCATATTTAGCTCGCGAAAATACTGGGCGCTGCGATTAAATATGGTCTCCGTTAGCTGGGATTGGCTTTCTTGGCGCTCAACTAAATACAAAAATTCAGTTGGAATAAAAGGATGTTCGCCAAACGTAATAAGGCGCGCTAGACATTCGTAACGCCAAACCTGATTATTAGACAAATCCATAATCGGCTGAAAAAACGGCACGACGTTATCAAGGTTAAAACTTTCAGTGACCTGAGAAACTTTCATAATGGGTAATGTTTTTTCTTTATACTATAGCAAGTTAGCGCTTTAAGGCTAGGTACAATCGAACAACTTTTGTGCTTTGTGCTTGCAGATCAAACAAATATCACACTTTGTTACGTAAAAATATGTCGTGAAATCTTACCTTAGCCCTCTATTTTATGGGTCTTTATGTTGGTATGGCTGGAAAATTAATGTAAAGTTCGCGACCCGAAAGTTTTCATATGAGGTGTCAAGCGTGGCTGTAGCTGAAGTCAGTTTAGAGCATTTGTTTAGAGTTTTTACTATGCCTGAAGGTAAAGATTCTAAGTTAGCTCAGATTGAGCAGCATCTGTCAGATAACTTGGCCGACTTTTTGTCTCAACATGTGGTGACCAAAGTCACATCGCTTGAGCAAATAGAGCAAAGTTTTGCAGAATTTAATGTGCCAGAGCACCCAGAGTTCGTTTCTGAGCACGCGGCGAACTTACTTGAAAAAGTAGTCGCAAATTCCGTTAATACCTATTCGCCAACATTTATCGGGCACATGACGTCTGCTTTACCTTATTTTCATTTATCTCTGGCTAAATTATTAGTCGGGTTGAATCAAAATTTGGTCAAAATTGAAACATCTAAAGCCTTTACGCCTTTGGAGCGTCAAGTGCTGGGTATGATGCACGAATTGGTGTATGGCCAGAATGCCGAGTTTTATAACACCTATCTGCACAGCGCCAATCATGCGTTGGGCGCCTTTTGCTCTGGCGGAACAATCGCCAATGTCACCGCTTTGTGGGTTGCCCGAAACAAAGCACTTGCTGCTGATGGCAAATTTAAAGGTGTTGCTCGTGAAGGTCTTGCCGCTGGCCTGACACATTACGGTTATAAGAAAATGGCAATTTTGTCATCTCGTAGGGGCCATTATTCGCTATCCAAATCAGTTGACATACTCGGCTTAGGCCGAGAGCAATTAATTACCCTAGACTGCCCTACCCAGCGACTATCACCAGAGAAAGCCTTAGCGTTTGGCAAACAATACGCCGAGCAAGGTAACAAAATTTTAAGCATAGTTGGGGTTGCAGGTACCACCGAGACAGGCCATGTAGACCCGTTAGACGAACTAGCTGATGTAGCCGAGGAGTTAGGTTGCCATTTCCATGTTGATGCAGCCTGGGGCGGCGCAACGCTTTTCTCGAATACCCATAGAAATATTCTTAAAGGTATTCAGCGCGCAGACTCAGTGACCATAGATGCACACAAGCAAATGTACGTACCTATGGGTGCTGGCATGGTCTTATTTAAAGATCCTAATGATAGTAATGCGGTACGACATCACGCCAACTACATATTGCGGGCAGGTTCAAAAGACTTAGGTGCCACGACGCTAGAGGGTTCGCGCAATGGTATGGCTATGATGGTATATTCGTCTTTGCATATCTTTGGTCGACAGGGCTATGAGTTATTGATCGATCAAAGCATAGAAAAAGCTAAGATATTCGCGCGTATGATTCAATCGCATCCTGACTTTGAATTGATCACACATCCAACGTTATCTTTGCTTACCTATCGGATAAATCCACAAGAAATACAACAGCAGATCAAAGCTGATCCTTCATTGAGCCCTGGGTTTAATAAGAAATTAGATAAGCTCACTGTTTATGTACAAAAGCAGCAACGTGAAGCAGGTAAGTCGTTTGTATCGCGTACACGCTTACAAACAGAAGCTTATGGCGATCAAACTATGACGGTTTTTCGTGTGGTATTGGCCAATCCGCTAACCACAGAGAAAGATTTACAGAATATTCTTGATGAGCAAATGGAAATCGCTAACAAGAGTGAAGACTGGGCTGAATTAACTAAAAATCCTTTTCTTAGTTAGCGTTAGACTCTTTACCGCTAACAATTAAAAAGGCTGTTAGTTTTCACTAACAGCCTTTTTAATGATTCAAGTAAAATCCAATAACGACTAGGTTAATGACACCTGAATATTATCAATCAAGCGGGTACGGCCTAAAAACGCAGCCGCTAGGATTACAACCTTAGTCTCTTCATGACCTGGTTGTAATAGTGTATCTGCCGAGCGAATTTCGATGTAATCGATACTAAATCCTGCTTGTGCGAGCATCTCGCAACATTCACTGGTAATACGTGAAAAGTCTCGTCTTCCGGATTCAATTTTTTGACGCATCTCTTGTAGGCGTTGGTACAAGGTAGGCGCTAAAACTCGCTGTTCTGCGTTAAGATATTGGTTACGTGAACTCAACGCTAACCCATTTTCTTCTCGAGTCGTAATCACACCATGAACCGTTAAGTTCATCGATAAGTCAGTGACCATAGCTTTGATGACTTGTAATTGCTGAAAATCTTTTTCACCAAAAAAAGCCATGTTCGGCTGCACCATATTAAACAGCTTACAGACAATGGTGGCCACACCGCGGAAATGACCTGGCCTGCTAGCACCGCAAATCATATATGAAATACCAGGCACTTCGACAAAGGTTTGCTGTTCAAGACCCCGCGAATAGATGTCTTTTACTTGCGGGGTAAACAAAACGTCTACGCCCATCTCGCTTAATACTTTGCGATCATTTTCTAATGTGCGCGGATAAGCTTCTAAATCTTCATCAGGACCAAATTGCAGTGGATTAACAAAGATAGACACCACCACAACATCAGCCTTTAATTTGGCTTCTTTAACTAAATTGAGGTGGCCTTGGTGTAAATTACCCATGGTCGGTACAAAGGCAATAACCTTAGACTCAGCCTGCCAGCTGCGACGCACGTCGCGTAAACTAGCGATATTACTAATCACTCGCATATTTAACTCACTTACTAAAACTGTGGGCATCAGACGGAAAGCTTCCGTCCTTCACTTCTTGAATATATTGGCTAACTGCGGTACGCATATCGCCCGTTTCCTGCAGGTAGTTTTTGGAGAATTTGGGCATGTAGTTGGCACTTATACCAAACATATCGTGCATGACAAGGATTTGTCCATCCGTATCAGGCCCCGCGCCAATACCAATAACCGGGATATCGATCGCTTGTGAAATCGCAGCGGCTAATTCTGTCGGAACACACTCGAGTACCAACAACTGTATTCCAGCAGCGGCCATTTCTTTGGCTTGCTCAAGCATTTGCTCAGCTTGTAAGTCGTCACGACCCTGTACTTTAAAGCCACCAAAAACGTGTACCGATTGTGGCGTTAATCCTAAGTGACCACATACTGGGACGCCACGCTCGTTCAAACCCTTGATACTTTCAAGCAACCAACGTCCGCCTTCAAGCTTAACCATACTTGCGCCAGCAGCCATTAACTTTGCTGCATTAAGGTAAGTTTGTTGTGGAGTGGAATATGACATAAAAGGCATGTCCGCTATAACAAATGCACGTTCAACACCTTTACGCACAGCACGTGTGTGATAAGCCACATCATCAATACTTACGCCTAGTGTGTCGTCACAGCCTTGCAGGACCATGCCCAACGAATCACCAATCAACAGTACGTCTATCCCTTGCTCATCAAACAACTTTGAGAAGCTCGCATCATAGGCGGTAAGCGCACTAATTTTTTCGCTTTGTTGCTTCATTTTCAACAACGTGGAAGTTGTGACTTTTTTCATTTTGAATCACTCCAGTACGATGAACACTAAATAGAGCTTGAGTAAATCAGGCACTATACGGATTTTTTAACGGATTTCTATCACACTCATTTATACGGTAATTTTTCCAACCCATTTAATGGGCAATTATTGAGCATAGAGGTCAATTTTGTACCACAAGGCAAGGTTAGATCTGAAGCGATTTCATGTAAGGGATACAAAACAAATTCTCTTTGCTTCATTCCATAATGCGGAACAGTAAGTTCTTTTGAATCAATAACTTGATCTGAAAAAAGTAGGATATCCAGATCCAAAGTACGGGGCCCCCAACGTTCAGCTTTACGCTCTCGCCCGTGGTCTAATTCAATTTTTTGTAAGCAGTGAAGAAATTTTACAGGAGGTAAGTCAGTTTGCAACTCGACCACGGCATTAACATAGCTAGGCTGATCCTGCGGACCCATAGGACGGCTAACATACAAACTCGATGTTGCCGATATATGCGTATCAATAATCGCCTCTATTGCTTGCAAGGCGTTCGATATTTGTTGTTCTGGCTCGGCTAGGTTACTACCTAGCCCAACGAATACACGGCTCATTGCGTGGCTTTCTTCTTGCCTCGATAACGACTTCTACGCTTAGGGCCGCCACCTTCTTTATCACGTAAAGCTTTCATCATAGTTTGACGTTCTTCGGGGTCAACATCTTGAAAATCAGTCCACCACTGAGCAAGCGTTAATAACTCTCCACCTTCTATCTGCGCACGGATCAATAAGAAATCGTAGGCTGCCCTAAACTTCGGATGTTCAAGCATTTGTAACGCTCTACGTCCGTAACGTTTTGGTAGGCGCTGTTGAAGTTGCCAAATCTCACGTACGGTAATGGTAAAGCGTTTAGGGATCATAATGCGCTGAATTTGGCGATGTAGTACATCGCTCAAGGCTAAATTAAAGGCATCAAAATGATTCAAGCCGCCTTCAACCATATGTTGCTGACAACGCTCTTCTAGGGGATACCACAACAAAGCTGCAAAGATGAAAGCAGGTGTCACTTTCATATCTGAATTGATTCGGTTGTCGGTATTCATCAGCACTTGTTCAATAAAGGCTAATTCGCGGCTGTTTTGTGTCTTCAGCAAAGGCCCTAATTGTGGGAACAATTGTTCAAACAAATTAAATTCATTCAACAACTTGTATGTTTCTAAGCCTTGTCCTGATAATAATAATTTTAATACTTCTTCAAACAAACGAGCAGGCGGAATATTTGCCATTAAAGGCGCAAGTTCATACATTGGTTTCGCTGTCTCAGGGCTGATTTTCATCCCTAGCTTAACGGCAAAACGTACGGCCCGTAACATACGAACTGGGTCTTCACGATAGCGTGTTGCAGGGTCACCGATCATACTTATTTCGCGGTTTTTGATGGCCTGCATGCCTTGAGCAAAATCGTGGATACTGAAATCCGCAATATTATAATACATGGCATTAACGGTGAAATCTCGGCGCTCAGCATCTTCTTCAATACTGCCAAAGACGTTATCGCGTAATAACTGACCATGATCGCTTTGTTTACTTAAATGTTGCTCTTCAGCGTTATCATCTTGGCTAGGATGATGACCACGAAAAGTCGCCACCTCAATAATTTCACGACCGAAAACCACGTGAGCAAGCCGGAATCTGCGTCCAATTAGTCTGCAATTCCTGAACAACTCCTTGACCTGCTCAGGCGTTGCGTTGGTTGTCACATCAAAGTCTTTGGGTTTCTTACCCAATAAGATGTCACGTACACACCCACCAACCAAATAAGCTTGGTAGCCATTGTTATGCAGTCGATATAGAACCTTTAGCGCATTATCACTGATATCACTGCGTGATACCGGATGTTCAGCACGAGGAATAATATTGGCAACAAGAGTGGTTTTAGCCGTGCTCGGCGTGCTTTTAAACGCCTCTTTAACCTTGTTGATTACGCGAGAAATAATAAGTTCAGCTCCATGATTAAGGAATACCCATACTGGGGATTTTGACGCGTGCGATCATATACTGTCTGGCGCGTCAATTCTATTGTCAAACGCATTCGCCCTATTGGCAATTAGCGCTTCGTTCCAGTTGCTTTGTGCCCAGCGCAGTATTTCTTCTACAGTGGCATTAGTCATGTTATGCGGCACATTTAAACCAAGAATACCCAAAGCGGAACATAAATTACTCGCAGCACGTTCATTTATCAATGCCGGCGCGTGATTCTGTTTACTTAATTTTTGGCCATTCTCGCCTAACACTAATGGCAGATGCATATAAATCGGCGCAGGTAGCTTGAAAATCCTATACAACGCTAACTGAAAGGCTGTAGCAGGCAAAATGTCTGCACCTCGCACTACTTCGGTGATCCCAGCGTGAATATCGTCCACCACAACGGCAAGTTGATATGCATATAAACCGTCTTTTCGACGCAGAATGAAGTCTTCGTTCACCTCATCGTTAAAAACAATTGGCCCTAACGCTATATCGATCATTTCCCTAACACCGACAGTATTGCGCAATACTGCGGCGCAGCCCTGAGAAGCAAGAGTTAATTCTGAACATGGACAGGGTTGACCCTTAGGATTAGCTAAACGCTGCTTTCGCGTACATTGACAATAGTAACTATGGCCATTGTTAAATAATGCGCTTAATGCTTGTTCATAGTACTGGTGGCTATCGTGCTGGTAAATGACCTTATCATCCCAATAAAGCCCATGCTGCTCCAACGTATTTTTAATAAGCGTGTCCGCGCCCTTTTGTTCTCGGGGCGGGTCAATGTCTTCAATGCGCAGTAACCACTTGCCACCCATTTGACGGGCACGCAAATAACTGCCCAGTGCGGCCACTAAAGAACCTAAATGCAGAGGTCCGGAGGGAGACGGTGCAAACCGCCCCACATAGCGCTCATTTTGATTGGCGCTATTTTCAGCGAAAGGCAGTTTCATTAATTCATATGCACAAAAAAAGCTGCATTGAGCAGCTTTTTTAGCAATTCGAGGAGTTACCCTTGAAGCTGCTTTTCTTTTATTTCAGCTAATGTTTTGCAATCGATACATAAATCAGCAGTGGGGCGCGCTTCTAAACGTCTCACACCAATTTCAATACCACAGGTATCACAGAAGCCGAAATCATCTTCTTCAATACGCTTAAGGGTTTTTTCGATTTTTTTAATCAATTTACGTTCACGGTCACGTGTTCGAAGTTCAATACTGAACTCTTCTTCCTGAGCTGCCCTGTCGACAGGATCAGGAAAGTTTGCCGCTTCATCTTGCATATGATGAACTGTGCGATCTACTTCTTGACGTAACTGGTCGCGCCATGCTTTTAACAACAAACGGAAATGCTCCATTTGTTTGTCATTCATGTATTCCTCGCCTGCTTTCTCCTGATAGGGAGTAAGTCCAGCTAAGGCTAATAATCCGAGTGTTTTCATGGTGTTTCCTGTTGGCATCAGCCAATTCTCCTTAACTACGAGCACAGGACGATTTTGTGCAAGCGGATATGTATAACAGAAAGAAATACCGCTGGCAATTTTGCGCACTGACCTACTGTACTTGCTAAAAACCAATTTCCGACGGGCAATATGGCGATGTCGGCGAAAAAATCAACTTTTATTTTCAGTCGATTACACAGAGCCGTTGATTTAGCGTAATATTTTGTTCGTCGATGACACACGAGTATGCCAAAATTTCGACTCCTGCAGCAATAGCCTGTTTGAAGCATTCTGCGTATTTAGGATCAATATGCTCCGCGACTTTGACACTATCGATACCCGTGTGCTGAACACAAAACAGTAAAACAGCACGATTACCTTGTTCCACCATAGCAGCTAATTCACGCAAATGTTTCTGACCACGCACAGTCTTGGCATCAGGAAAATATCCCTGACCCGATTCAAGTAACGTCACTGACTTCACTTCAAGGTAACAATCTTTTTGTCCCACCCCGGTAAGTAAGAAGTCGATACGGCTGTTTTCATGGCCAAAACGAACTTCAGGTCGAATGTTATCATACCCAACAAGTTCGGCGACCCGTTCACGCTGCAAAGCTTCACCAACGACTTTATTGGCATTATTAGTATTAATACCAATCCAATGTCCTTTTGCCGTTACCCCTATCTCCCAAGTATAGTTTAGTTTTCGTTTTGGATTATTACTTGGTGATAACCAAACTTGCATATTATGCTCAGCGCAGCCGGTCATGGCGCCCGTGTTAGGACAATGCGCTATTACCTCTTCACCATTTAACAATGTCACGTCTGTTAAGAACCGTTTGTAACGTTTTATTAATACGCCTTCAATCAAACTGTTATTAAATTGCATTTATCACCATACTGTTAATCGTCACAAAATTGCTATGATATTGGCTTACTTTCTCTTAGGAGTGTTTTATGTCTCGACTTTCTATTCAACTGTCTACTTCAGCCGCACCTGCTCATTGGGGCAAGAATGCTTTGCTGTCGTTCGACAATGAAAGCGCTACAATCCACCTGTTATCTGATGATCCTCAACATCGAATCATTCGCCGTGCTGCCCGCATTCTAGACGGTTTGACGTTAGATTTCGTTACTTTATGCGGCAAATGGCATATCGAACAACAATGGGCATTTGCCTGCAGTTTCAGCAACACAAAAAAACAACATCGTATTCAATGGGCTGACGACGATAATAGCAATACGTTAACGCAGCGCTATCAAGCATTGGTTTTCACCCGTAATCAAACCAACGCCACACCTGAGGATTTATCCCCCGAAAAGTTGGCTAGCAGCAGCACTGAGTGGTTAACCAGCTTAAGCCCTAGCTACGTCAGTGCGAAGCAATGGACCGGTGAAGAATTAGTTGAACAGCAATGGCACGGCCTTTACAACGTAGGTCGCGGCAGTGCACGCCCTCCTGTGATGTTGGAAGTGGATTATAACCCAACAGGCGATCCGCTCGCACCAGTGAGTGCAGCGTTAGTGGGTAAAGGCATTACATTTGATAGCGGTGGTTATAGCATTAAAAGTAGTGAAGGCATGCTGCATATGAAATGTGATATGGGCGGGGCGGCCATGGTGACTGGCGGTCTTGGTTTGGCGATTATGCAAGGCTTGAATAAGCGCGTAAAACTCTACTTATGCTGTGCTGAGAATTTGATTAGCGGTCATGCATACAAACTAGGGGATATTATCACCTATAAAAATGGTACCACAGTAGAGATAGTCAATACTGATGCCGAAGGCCGTTTAGTATTGGCGGATGGTTTAATTGCAGCAACTGAAACTCAGGCACCTTTAATCATCAATGCGGCGACACTGACAGGCGCTGCAAGTGTGGCGCTAGGTCGAGATTACAACGCATTTTTTGCATTAGACAAAAACCTTATGCAACGTATGCTAGGTTACGCAACAGACGAAAATGAACCTGCGTGGCCATTACCGCTAGAAACATGGCATCAAGAAAAATGTCCTTCTAATTACGCGGATACGGCGAACAGTCGGGTACAAAAAGGTGGTGGTGCAGGTGGAGCATCGAATGCTGCGGGTTTCTTGTCACGTTTTGTAGGGAATGATGGTCAAGGTTGGTTGCATATGGATCTAGCGGCAGCATTTAATGACAGTGCTGATGCTTATTCACCTGCTGGCGCATCCGCCATGGGAATTCGCACCATCGCTAAAGCGTTGTTAGAAGAATAATACATTAGCGAATATCTCTATAAAACACACACGTTTCTATGTTTTACCTAGGCGCCATTAAAACCGGCCCTAGGTTTATACCTTACGAAAGTGTGCAGCAGGATTTATGTTTGTTATAAGCCACCTAATCGCTCAGCGAGCACTTTGTACTTTTCAACATCTGCAGAATTAAAAATAGGTTTGCCCTGCTCGTTCTTTTCAGTGGCAATTAGCAGGCGTTCACGTTCTAATCGCTCCACTCTAATGGCTTCAATACCCAAAAATGTAGCGACCTCGTCAACTGTCATCACACTCATTTTTTGCTCCTTGTTAAATTAAAATGCCAGCAATGGCAAACGCACTGTCGTTCAGTAAATGACACTCAATCAACCATAGCAAATAATTTACCCAAATGTTTTTTTAAGCCACAAAATAAAAAATAGATAAATGTTTCAATCAGATGGGTTGTGCCTACCAGATGTTATACACTGACAACCATATTATATTCAACATTCAGCCACCATCAGAGTAACACTATGGATACTTGGTCAGCGGCCATTACATTATTTTTGATCATGGACCCCTTAGGCAATTTGCCTGTATTCATGTCAGTATTGAAATCCATTGAACCAAAGCGTCGTCGTGTCGTATTGATTCGAGAGTTGTTATTTTCGCTGATCATCATGATGGGCTTTTTATTTAGTGGTCAAGCGGTATTAGATTTTCTCAGTGTGAAGCAAGAAACAGTAAGCATTGCTGGCGGCATTATTTTATTTTTGATTGCACTTAAAATGATTTTTCCACAACCTGGCGGTGTTACGGGTTTACCTGCAGGTGAAGAGCCCTTTATTGTTCCGCTAGCCATTCCTATGATTGCCGGACCGTCTATTCTTGCTGCGCTGATCTTATTAGCTAATCAAGACCATAGCCGTATGCTTGACTGGTCTCTTGCACTTCTCGCTGCTTGGTTTGTGACGGCCATTATTTTGATGTTTTCCAACTTATTTCATCGCGTACTCGGCGAACGAGGACTCATCGCCATCGAACGGTTAATGGGTATGATCCTAATCATGATTTCAATTCAAATGCTATTAGATGGCATCGGACAATTTTATTCGCTAGTGTAGATTGCGAAACAATGGGGTAACAATGAAAGACAATAAACTAACTATTTTTCAACAGGTTAGAGAGTTAGAAAGCTGGCAGGCAGTGGCTTTCTCAGCAGCATTACTAGAACGAATGCTGCCAAATTACCAACTATTTTGTGAAGCTACAGAGTTCGCCGACCCGAGTCAGTATCGCAATAGTTTGAACGTTATCTGGGAGTGGTTGGCACACCCTAAAACTAAAATCAACTTTGCTGCCCAATTAGAAAAAGTTGAATCAGCGGTGCCTGATCCAAATGATTTCGACAGTATTGGTGTTTACCCAGCTATTGATACAGCCATGTCTATGTCCGCTATTATTTTATTGTTAATGGAAGAAGATTTACAAGGTGCTGTTGTGGTTAGTAAGCTTGCACAAGGTACCGTTGAAGCGTTTATTGAAGCGACCTCTGAAGTCGAACTAAGCGATGAAGAAATAAAGCAACATCCATTGATGCAATGGGAAATCGAGACTCAGCAGGAACTATTAACGCTCTTAGCAAGCAGCCCTAAAAGCGCCCAAACGTGCAAAGATCTACGTGAAATTGCCATCGGGGAAGGCATGAGCAACATTGGTATTGATATCGCTCCCTAACAATAAGCCCCGCGTGTTAAAAGCCCTGCTAATCCCTTTGACAAATTGAACCTCAAAGGGGTTAGATTTAGCGTCTAATCGACTTGGTATAAACTCGCGGTAACCTGACTACTTTGATTCTGTTTCAATAACCGCCAAGTTGATGGCACCATATATTGAGCATTCTGTGTTTCACACTCGATGTATATCAAACCATTTTCATTCAGTAGACCTTGCTGTTGAATTTTTTCTATAGCCCCTGGTAACAAGTTTTTGTTAAACGGAGGGTCGAGAAAAATTAAATCAAATGAATCTTCTAGTTTTGCTAGATAACGTAACGAGTCTGCGCATATCACTTCGGCGCTTAGTGTTGACACTTTTAAGTGGGCGAGATTATTGCGCAAATTAGCCGCAACCTTTTTGTCCAGCTCAATAAACGTCACATGCTTAGCGTAGCGGGATAGTGCTTCAAACCCTAAACCGCCACTTCCGGCGAAAGCATCTAAACAACGGCTATTTTGGGTATGTGCCATTAGCCAATTAAATAGCGTTTCTTTATTACGATCCGTTGTAGGACGCAGCCCTTGTACGTCCATGACCGGTAATTTACGCCCACGCCACTGGCCACTTATGATACGAATTGCGCCATTGGCGGCTTGAGTCTTTTTTACGTCTCGCTTCATTTATATTAGAAATGTTATGATTGCTGCAAACATACGTAAGTGTACTCAATTAACTCAACGATTTTCCAAGGATTTCTAGTCAATATGTCCAAGTTTTTCGGTTGGCTCAAAAAAGACAAGCCCAAGTCAGAGCCGCAAGATCCCTCCAAGAGCGCACCACAAGAAGCCCAAGTAGAGCACCAACCGGCCACAAACCAAGGTGCTCAGCATCAGGGAAGTGAAGAAGGTACTCTTGTTTCAGATGTGGTTGCCACTGAGGTAGAAACATCATCGCTACCCCATTCACCTATCGAGGTGGAAATTGCGCTACATGAAGAAAATAGATCTGATGAAGAAATCGTCAGCCCAGAGGTTAGCGAAACACCATTAGTCTCAAAAGTTGAGCAAGATGCTGCTGCGCAAGCTCCTGAGGTTAAAACGCCAGTTCTGACTGATGATAATCCAGAGCCTCAGCTCGAGGCGATAAAGCCAGAACCTGAAAAGAACCAAGAAAAACCTGCAAAAATAGGCTTGTTTGCCAAATTAAAGCAAAGCCTTTCGCGTACTAAAGAAAGTTTGGGAAGTGGTCTTGTTAGTTTGTTTCGCGGCAAAGCGATTGATGATGAATTATTTGAAGAGCTAGAAACGCAACTGCTTATCGCCGATGTTGGAATTGATACCACCAGTAAAATTATTGCCAAGCTCACAGACGGCGCTAAGCGTAACCAATTGAAAGATGGTGATGCCCTATATCAATTGCTTAAACAACAAATGAGTAATATTTTACAAGAAGTCAGCCAACCACTTGAGCCTAAAAGCGAAGATGGCCCATTTGTTATCCTGATGGTAGGGGTAAATGGGGTGGGTAAAACGACCACAATAGGTAAAATGGCGAAGCAATTTCAGGCTCAAGGCAAAAAAGTAATGCTGGCTGCAGGTGATACTTTTAGAGCCGCAGCCGTAGAGCAACTGCAAGTGTGGGGCGAACGCAATAATATTCCGGTGATAGCGCAAAAAACGGGCTCAGACAGTGCTTCGGTTATTTACGATGCGCTGGAATCAGCCAAAGCCCGTAACGTCGATGTGCTTATTGCTGATACCGCTGGGCGCCTTCAGAACAAAGATCATTTGATGGAAGAGCTTAAAAAAGTGGTTCGCGTGATGCGCAAGATCAATCCTGCTTCCCCACATGAGATAATGTTAACGTTAGATGCGGCGACCGGCCAAAACGCGATAAGCCAAACGAAGCTATTCAACCAAGCGGTAGGCCTAACGGGTATCACGTTGACTAAACTTGATGGCACTGCGAAAGGCGGCGTCATTTTCGCACTGGCCGATCAGTTTAAAATTCCTATTCGTTATATTGGTGTGGGAGAAGGTATTGACGATCTTCGTCCTTTCGTTAGTGATGAATTTGTAGAGGCCTTATTTTCTGAAAATAACACTGAAACCAAAACATCAAAGAGCACGTCAGTTGATAATAATCGGTTAAGCGAATAGTTATCCTATGATTAAATTTCAGCAAGTCAGTAAGACCTACCCAGGTGGTCAGCAAGCTCTGCGCAAGGTCGATTTTCATATTGAGCCTGGAGAGATGGCGTTCTTAACTGGGCACTCTGGCGCAGGGAAAAGTACCTTGCTGAAATTAATCAGCTTGATGGAGCGACCGACCGTAGGACGAGTTCTAATTAATGGTCACGATTTAAATGAAATTAGTCGTCGACAGATAGCCTATATTCGCCGTGACATTGGCATGATATTTCAAAGTCATCAATTGTTAATGGATAAAAGCATATTCGATAACGTCGCCCTACCCTTAATTATCGAAGGATACTCTCACAAAGAAACCAGTAAACGGGTGCATGCAGCACTTGAAATGGTTGGCTTACGGGATAAAGTTAAGAACCTGCCCATTATGCTTTCAGGTGGTGAACAACAACGGGTAGGTATCGCCCGAGCCGTCGTTAATAAACCACCATTGCTATTAGCCGATGAGCCTACGGGAAACTTAGATCCTAAGTTATCGATGGAAATCATCCGCTTGTTTGAGGATTTCAATCAAGCAGGGGTATCAGTATTTATCGCTACTCATGATCTTGGCTTAATCGCTCGGATGAAATATCGCACGCTCACCTTAAAAAGTGGCCAGATGATCACTGATGGTCTTTCACAAGATTTTTAACCCAGTCGTAGCCTATACAGAGTTCTATCGTTCTGGCCACGCAATGATAAGTGAGTTTGAAGAATGAGTTTATTATTTAAGGGACGGGCTCAAGGCGCACAGCTAAGTCAGATCTCAATTGTTCAGCGTATTCAAATGTTTTTTCTTAGCCATGTGCGTCAAGCCCTGGGCAGTTTAGGAGAAATGTGGCGCGCTGGAGCAGCCTCGCTTATGACTATAGGTGTATTAGGGTTGAGTATTACATTGCCAAGCACCTTGTATATTCTGCTAAAGAACGTTGAGCAAGTCAGCTCAGGTTGGGAGCAAGCATCAGAAATTTCCTTATTTCTAAAGACAGAAACGTCCAAACAACATATCGATCAGTTACTCACTCGCATAAATTCATGGCCTGAGATAGCCAAGGTCACTTATATTCCCGCAGATGACGCCTTAACGGAATTTAAGACGCTTTCTGGCTTTGGCGATGCCATCGCCTATCTTGATAAGAATCCTTTGCCGTCGGTGGTGCTGGTGTCGCCTACTGAGAAATACTCTGGTCCTACTGCCGCCAGTCAGCTCCTTGAGAAATTACGTAAAGAACGCGAAGTCGATATAGGAAAGCTTGATGTCCAGTGGTTAAAGCGCTTAGACGCTATGCTTACGGTAGCCAAAGAATTAGTGACAGTCATTGCGCTGTTATTGTTTTTAGCCGTTGTATTGATTATTGGCAACACAATACGATTGAATATTTTAAGCAAGAAAGATGAAATTTTAGTGATGAAACTTGTCGGTGCAACAGATGCATTTATTCAAAGGCCATTTATGTACACGGGCTTTTGGTATGGTTTACTCGGTGGCTTACTCGCCTGGTTCGCAGTTATTTGCTTACTTTGGTGGATGAGCGCCAGCGTATCGGCAGTAAGTGAGTTATATCAAAAGCAGTTCAATTTAACCGGCGTCGATTTCAACACCTTAATGGTAATGCTTTCTACCTCTGTATTGTTGGGCTTAGCGGGCTCTGTTATATCGGTTAAGCGTCACGTGAGCGCCATTGAACCTAAATAAGCTAGGTGACTAAGATTGGGGCGCGCCCCAATCTTAGTCACCTTTGTAGTACAAGTAATTAAGGTTGCGTTTCTGGAAAGTGAGCTGACACAGATTGACGTAATCCATTCCCCCAAACTATCGCTTGGTTAAACATACTGTGTAGTCGTTTTTGGTCAATTTTTAGTAATCCTGCTATCCGGATAACCTTTAACCAGTTCGCGCTTTCAAACGCTCTAGCTAAAACCAAATAAATAGACAAATCGTTCTGTCCACCACTTAACGCAAACTTCACTTCATCATCAATAGGTAATTGATTAAGCAGCGTGTCCATATGCTGATCAAGAACGGCATCAAGTAACGAAAATAACCCAACCAAAAAGCCAACCGGGGGATTGTCGCCTTTCTTTGCTTCACAGGCGACTAAATCACAAAATTTCGCTCTAACGAGAGATAAATGTAATAGCTCCATGGGCTTGTCATCATTTAAATTTGCTAATGCCAACAGCGCAACGAACTTCTTTAATTCTACTTCACCCATGTAGGTAATAGCATGTCGTAAAGAAGTGATTTTATAGCGTTTATTAACCATTGGATTATTTACAAAACGCAGCAGCATATAAGACAAGCCTACATCGTGCTCAATAACTGAATTGACTCGCTCAATATCAAACTTTTCACTCGAGCTGGCGCCCATTAACTCTATTAGCGTTAATTTAGAGGTGGGTAAGTTCTGCTGTTTTATCGCCTCTGGCTTAGCGAAAAAGTATCCTTGAAAATAATCAAAGCCCATATCCCGATAAATCTCGAAGTCTTGTTGAGTATCGATTTGCTCTGCAACAAGTTTTACATTGGCATCCAATAATCTAGGCATGCTTTTCGCCACGCCATCATAATCACCTTGCATCACATTAACTTTAACGATATCCACATAGGGCAAAAACTCGTTCCATTTAGGATCGAGATTATGATCGTCTAGCGCAATAGTAAAACCAGAATTCTTAACCTGACGGCACACATCCAACAACATGCTGTGGGGCAATAACGCATCTGATAACTCAACCACCACGTTTGAAGGGTCTAAAACAGAGGGAAGCCCTTTCACCAAGGTTTCCTTCTGAAAATTAATAAATGACTTCTTATTACATGAGATATCTTCTAAGCCCAATGTAAGATAGTGCTTAGCAATTAAGCTTTCAGTGCGTTCATCTCTAACTTCGTCTGGATAACAATTGTTTTTGCCATCGCGAAATAGCAATTCATAGGCAAACACATCACGCTGACGATCTAAAATAGGCTGGCGAGCAATAAAGGCGAACATTTACATCCCTTTGAAATCATTTTATTTAAGCTTTTAAACCTAAAAATATAGCACTGAAGCGGTGCTTACGAACTGAAAATGGCTCGAGCTATACCATCGTTTAATTTTCAAACAAAGTGCAGACTAGCAGACTAATTTGAACTTTGTAAATAACGCCCATCGTTGTTTTTGCATCAATAAAACAACATGGATCAATTTATAAGGCAAAACGTTATGAAGTACCATCATATGTAATAGGATATTAATATTGCTAAGATAGTGCTTGCGTACAATAGCTTCTGTTATTATGGTGGCATCATTCGTTGTTCGATATGTTTGAAACAGCTTGAACAGCCCCCAAATGTAGCGCTTTAATAACTTTTCAATTGATCTTGATCATTTAAATATTATTTTCGTATATTATCGTACCAATATATTGACCGCTACATGAAATTTTTTCGTCTTTGAGTGGTCTATTACAGCAAGCTAAACTCAAAGCAGTTCTTGGATGGCAGAGTCATTGCATAGATCCTAGGACAAATCGTTACACGAGGTGATTATGACAACAGATATGCGTGCATTAACGTTAACCGTTCCACAGACCGGTAGCATCGAAACTTACGTTCAGGCCGTTAGCAGCATTAATATGCTTACCGCCGAGGAAGAACGTGGTCTAGCAGAACGTTTACAACAGGACGACGATTTATTAGCAGCAAGAAAGCTAATCATGTCGCACCTACGTTTTGTGGTGCATATTGCTAGGTCTTATTCTGGTTATGGCCTTCCTCAAGCAGATTTAATTCAAGAAGGTAATATTGGCCTAATGAAAGCGGTAAGACGCTTCGACCCCACTGTAGGCGTAAGATTAGTTTCTTTTGCAGTACATTGGATCAAAGCTGAAATTCACGAGTTTGTGCTTCGTAACTGGCGCATCGTGAAGGTTGCTACGACCAAAGCACAACGTAAGCTTTTCTTTAACCTGCGTAAAAATAAGAAGCGCTTAGGTTGGTTTACCCATGCGGAAGTGCAAAATGTGGCAAGCGTTCTAGGGGTAAGTGAAAAAGAAGTGTTACAAATGGAAGCTCGTATGAGCAGCCACGATCAGTCTTTTGACTTATCAGCCGATGACGACGAAAGCGGTAGCTTCGCACCTGTACAGTTCTTAGAGGACAAAAGCGCAGATGTTGAAACCGATGTAGTTAATGCTGATTGGGACGCGCTTGCTTCGCAAAAATTGTATTCAGCCATTAAGACCCTTGACGAGCGTAGTCAGCACATTATCCAAACCCGTTGGTTAAGTGATGATAAGACAACGCTGCAAGATCTAGCAGACAAATACCAAGTATCTGCAGAGCGTGTTCGTCAAATTGAAAAAAATGCTATGAAAAAATTACAGAGTGCGATGGTATAACTCGGTAACTTAGTCTTAAAAAGCGCGTTTATAACGCGCTTTTTTATTGTCTGAAACTCGCTAAGATGCATGACTTATTTTATTTTTAGTCATACACGAACAATCATCTAGTGCGCAATCTCATCCTGCTTCTCCGGCTCTAGTGGTAAAATCCAGTAAACACCACTAAATTCGGCAACGGCAGTATCACCATCTAAAATATCAACCTTAAGCTTAATCTGACATTTCTTATCTTTGGACAATCCATCAAATTTACCATTTAAGCTTTCTATATGACACAAGGCTCGCGGCTGCATGGTAATCGGTTTATGGTAGTGAATGTTGCCATCACCCAATACAATTTCACCCATTAAGTTCTTTTCTTTGAGCTGTAAAAAAATCATTCCCCAGCCCGTTAAGGTCGCGAGTGAAAAAATACTGCCAGCAAACATAGTCCCGTGTAGATTAATGTTTTTATTTAGCGAGGCACGATTTTCTAGGGTTTTACCTGAGTATTGGTAAAGCTTAATGCCCATTTGTTCGCTGATAGGTATTGAATCGTGCCAGGTATCCTGAAGCTCTTTACACCACTTAGGATGCAACAGTATGGAATTATGTTCCAATAGGCGCTTTACCATTTGTTGGCGCTTCAGTTTCCCTAATTCAGCGGATGCTTCTTTTTCAACTTCAAAACCACAGCTTTCAAAGAACGGTGTAGATAACTCCCGACTGTTAGTCACCATACGCACGGCACCTTCTTGTCGAGCCACGGCTTCCAGAGAAGACATAATCATTTTTGCTAAGCCCCTGCCTTGGGCTTCATTTGCTACGGCGATATGTCGAATTTGTGCTTCTTCTGAGTTGTTCATATGCACACGACCAATGGCGATCACGTCACCTTTATTGTTACGGATCATGCGATGTTCACTGACCTGTTCGTACTCATCTTTCTCCGAACCTTGCGGGTAATTCCAAGGCTTCCGGAGCATTTCCCAACGAAAATCAAAGTAAGCGTCAAAATCAGCTTCAGTTTCAGGGGTTTCAATTTTATACATTACGATGCATTTATCCTTGTGGAAATATCGCTAACCTGTAGCTATATCGAATCGGCTAGCACAGCATTAAATATCATTACCAGCTCTTGAGCAAATGGCTATTAGACCTGCAAACTAAAAGTAACGGGTCCATCATTTACCAAACTAACTTGCATATTAGCGCCAAATTTACCAGTTTGGCAGCATACTTCGCTGCTTTCGCCTAATTTTACAAAATAATTATAAAGAGCCTCTCCCAACTCTGGAGATGCGCCTTGGGAAAAACCAGGCCGATTGCCTTTATTGGTTTGGGCCACCAAAGTAAACTGGGATACCACTAATAATCCCCCACCAACTTGTTTGAGATTAAGGTTCATTTTACCGTCTTGATCACTGAAAATCCGATAATTCAACACGCGTTCAAACAATTTTTTTGCCTTTGCTTCATCGTCATCTTTTTCTACGCCAAGAAGCAATAATATGCCTCTATCAATCTTTCCTGCTACCTCAGTGTCGATCATCACCTTTGCTTCGCTAACCCTTTGTATCAAGCCAATCATTTATTTTCCTTGATAAAATTCGCCATGGCAGTTGCGGCCAAACATAGTGCCGCAGTTATTTTAGGCTCATTCGCACTGTGACCAGACTCAGGCACTATGGTTAACTGACTGGCGGACCATGCTTTATTAAGTGCATATGCCCCTTGTATTTTACATACGCAATCGTATCGACCATGAATAATCGTGGCTGGTATATGATTGATTTTACGAATGTTATCTAAAATATAATTAGGCTCAATAAAACACTGATATTTAATATAGTGGCATTCTAATATCGCCAAGCTTATACCTCGATGCACATCCGGAACCAGCTCATCATCTTGCATTTTACAATGCAGACGACTAATTCTTGCCTCCCATAGACACCACGCTTTGATTGCCGCCATCTTATGAACTTCATCACTACCAGTGAAAAGGTTGTAGTAGGCTTCCACCAGCGTATGAGTCGTGAGTGCCCCGCCTGCGGGCAGCACAAATTCTGCATAGTAATCAGGGAATAGCTGCGCGGCACCGCCTTTTTCATCAAGGTACCAATCAAAATCTTCGCGACGTGCCAGGAAACTTCCTCTAAGCACTAAGCCTGCTACGGTATCAGGACTATCGATAGCAGCTAAAAGCGCTAATGTAGCCCCCCAGGAACCGCCAAACAATACCCACTGTTCAACGCCCAGATACTCTCTTATTTGTTTGATATCATTGAGTAATTCTTGGGTGGTATTGCATTCTATACTACCAAATGGAGTTGATTGACCGCTGCCCCTTTGGTCAAAACCAATGATCCAGTATTTCTGAGGATCAAAAAAACGCCGATAATTGCTAAAAAGACCCGCCCCTGGGCCTCCATGCAAAAACAGCACAGGTATCCCTTTAGGATTGCCACTTTGCTCTAGATACAGCGAATGACCGTTATCCACGGGGAACATCTCGCTAGAAAAAGGCTTAATCGCAGGATAGAGTTCACTCATAAGAACAACCACTTTGACATTGTTTCTTCCACCCGATCGCAATAATTTGATAAAGTGTAACTACAATAATGAATTAATAACTTAGGGGCAACAGATGGCAGGACAAGGTTCAGGCGGAAATGTAATTGCAGCAATATGTAACCTGTTTATTCCAGGATTAGGGCAGTTGGTCCAAGGACGAATTTTAGCTGCATTGATTTTTTTCGTTTTAGTGTGGACAAACTATGCATTGGCCGCCACCGGCATTTTATTTTTTATGGCGGTTTTCGGTTTTATATTTCAGGTATGGTCAATTATCGATGCGGCAAAGTACCGCGGATAAACATTTCAAAAGAGGATTTCATGAAGAAAATTATTCCTACAATATTTCTGTTCACGCTACTGACTGGTTGTCAGAGTGCTTACTATGCAGCATGGGAAAAAGTCGGTGTTGAAAAGCGCGATATTATGGTCGACCGTGTTGAGGATGCTAAAGAATCACAAGAAGATGCCCAACAACAATTTAGTGACGCATTAGAGCAGTTTACCCATTTAATGAATTACGATGGCGGCGAATTACAGGATGTATACGAAGAGCTAAAAAATCAATATGAAGAGAGTAACCAAGCTGCTGCTGAGGTTACAAAGCGTATCAATAAAGTTGAAAGCTTAGCTGATGCATTGTTTGATGAATGGGAGACTGAATTAGATAAATATACAAATCCTGGCCTGCGCCGAGAAAGCGCGAGTAAGTTGAAAGATACCCAACGCCGCTATCAAAGCTTGGTGAAAAGCATGCGTAAAGCAGAAGCTAAAATGGATCCTGTTTTATCTGCGTTACAAGATAACGTCTTGTATTTAAAACATAATTTGAATGCGACGGCCATAGGCGCGCTACAAAGTGAATTTAACGGTGTTAAAAATGATATTAATCAGTTAATTGCTGAAATGAATAATGCCATTAAAGAATCGAATGCGTTTATATCCAGCATGCGAGACTAACGCCGAAATACATAAAAAGTGAATACGCTGTCGACTAGGGTTTGCCCTCGTCGACTGGCGTAAAGCTTTCTTCAGACTCTTCATGGAAAAACACTTCGATTACGTGGGTTAATTCAGCCCCAAGTAGTACTACTATCCACGATAAATAAACCCATACAAACAGAATTGGGATCACTGCCATCGCACCATAAATCATTTGGTAAGACGGGAAGTGGGTAATGTAAAACGAGAAACCCTTCTTAGACAACTCAAATAATAATGCCCCAACAAACGCCCCCACGATGGCGTGACGAGGATTTATACGCTTGTTAGGTACAATCATATATAAAATGAAAAAAGCGCATACTGAGGCTATGAACGGCACGATTTTAAGCATAGCCGTAGTAGCCCCCATAGTGTAAGCCTCAGCTGAGTTGGCGAAAGCCACCAAATAGGAGCTCATAATCACGCTTAGGCCAATTAACAAAGGCCCCAATGTCAGGATCATCCAATACACCGCGAGCGTAAAGATAATGGGTCGCTCACTTTTTGCCTGCCAGATACGGTTCAACGTTTTATCTATGTTTGAAATCAGCAGTAAGGCGACGACCACCAAAGACAAAATACCGATAGCCCCCATTTTAGAGGCATTACCTACAAACTGTGCGACGTAGCCTTGAATCAGATCACCTGATGTGGGAATAAAATTACCGAAAATCAGCGCTTCTATTTCACCTCTTACCTCTGAAAACGCTGGGAATGCCGACAAAATAGTGAAAAACACCATAATAAAGGGTACTAAGGATAATAAAGAGACATAGGCCAAGTGCCCTGCAGACACGGTAATCCCGTCGTCCTGACAACCGCGAATAAACATTCGCGCAAATATGTTTGCTCTAGGCAACCAGCGCTCGAATAGACCCGATAAGAAAACCTTGGGCTGCATATTTTTCCTTTATTAACAAGCTAAGAGTAAGTGCCCTAGTCTGCTCTAACACCTAACATATGGCAAATAGCATAACTTAATTCACAACGGTTCAATGTGTAAAAATGAAAATCTCGAATGCCTTCTTTAGCCAATACTTTGACCATATCCATAGCGATACTCGCCCCCATCAAATTACGCGTAGTTTGATCATCTGAATCTAAGCCGTCATACATTTTGTGAAGCCAACTGGGCACATGCACATTGGTAAAACCGGCAAAACGCTGCAAAGTGTTATAGTTGGTAACAGGCAGAATGCCAGGCACTATGTCCATGTCGATACCAGCCGCTGCGGCTCTGTCTCTAAAACGTAAAAATACCTCAGCGTCAAAAAAGAACTGACTAATTGCCTGATTCGCTCCTGCTTCTGCTTTGCGCTTTAGGTTTAACAAATCAAACTGGCTGTTTGGTGCTTCTGGATGCTTTTCTGGATAAGCGGCAACAGCAATATCAAAATCAGCCACATCCCGGAGCAAGGCCACTAAATCGGATGCATAGGATACATGTTCGGTATATCCTTCTGGCAAATCGCCGCGTAAGGCTACAATTTTACGAATACCGCTAGCCCAGTAGTCTTTGGCGATTTGTTTCAATTCTTCGCGACTTGCATCAACGCACGTTAAATGCGGAGCTGCTGCAATACCAGTTTCACTTTGAATGCGTTTAACAATTTCATGGGTACGATCACGTTCACCGCTATTCGCACCGTAAGTGACCGACATATATTTGGGTTTTAACGGGGCCAATCGTTCAACCGATTTCCACAATGTTTGTTCCATCGTTTCTGTTTTCGGTGGAAAAAATTCAAATGATACATTGATCCCTTTCACTTCTGACAGTGATTGGTTGAGGGCATCGATACCTTGTGCATAAGAGACCATGGAAAGCTCCGTAATTATCTGGACGTTTAGACGTCTAAACTAAACTTTGTACGTAAAGCCGTCAAGATGTTTAGCAGTCTATCGTTGACCTTTATTGTTTAATGGTTAGAATTTCCCCTTATAAGAAAGAAAAAAACGAGTAACCGATGGCCAAAACGACTAAATGGAACGGGAAATACATTCATCCCTATGCTGAACATGGAAAGAAGAGCGAGCAAGTGAAGAAAGTCACTGTCTCGATTCCTCTTAAAGTGCTTAAGGTATTAACGGATGAGCGAACCCGCAGACAAGTAAACAATCTTCGTCACGCGACGAATTCAGAATTATTGTGTGAAGCATTTTTGCATGCTTTCACTGGGCAGCCTTTGCCAAACGATAACGACTTGCAAAAAGACAACGACAATCGTATTCCTAGTGATGCCTTGCGTATCATGCAAGAAATGGGAATAGATATTGATTCAGAAGAATAGCCCATTTAATTGGGCTATTCAGTTATGTGTAACACTAAGCAGAATTTTTAATTAAGCGTAGTCGTATTGCCCACCACGTGATAGCCCCTGTTGATAAGCAGGACGGGCATGAATACGTCTTACATACGCGTCGATATTTGGATACTCCCCAGAAATATTGCGTGATGCCATCGCTTCTAGCGGAAAACTCATTTGTATATCTGCACCTGATAACGCTTCACCGGCAAACCACTTATTATCAGCCAAGTGCTGCTCAACATATTTAAGGTTGGCAACAAGGTTTAAGCCAAAATAGCCATCCATTACCTTATCCGCAATTTTATTAGCCACCATTTTGACGAAGAACGGCTTGGCGTTTTGACGTACTTTATCAAACACCAGCTTCGCGACCATGGGAGGCATCAATGTACCTTCGGCAAAATGTAACCAATAAGTATATTGACGATACGCTTCAGTATCAGCTTGCGGGATCAGTGCTTTATCACTGTATTTGCGGGCTAAATAGTCAATAATTGCTCCAGATTCAGCGACCGTCACTTCACCATCAGTGATCACTGGGGATTTCCCCAACGGGTGAATTTTTTTCAACGACTCTGGAGCCAAATTAGTCTGCCCATCACGTTGGTAGCGTTGAATCTCATATTCAACCCCCAGCTCCTCTAACATCCATAGAATACGCTGAGAACGGGAATTATTTAGATGGTGGAGTATGATCATAAAGGAGCCTTAGTTTAATTAGTTATATAATTAAGTAAGCTACGCGCAAAACATGAAACTGGCTCATCAAATTTATGAATATGTGCGCATACGAAGCTATCTTAGTTGATACCTTAAAAGAAAAAGAGCTGAAGATATCGCATCATCCAGCTCTTTGATAATTCACTTTAAAAACAAAAGCTTGTACTATTTTCCAGATGGGTCCAAGCTAGAAAAATATGCCGCTAAATTATCGATATCGGTATCACTTAAACCCGCAACCATAGGTGCCATAATCATATTTTTACGTTCGCCTGAGCGAAACGCTTTTAGTTGAATCGATAAATATTGCTCTTTTTGCCCTGCTAGATTCGGATACATAGGAATTTGCGATATTCCGTTAGCGCCATGACATGCCACACACGTCGCCGCTTTAGATTTACCAGCTGCAATGTCGCCAGCGAAAACGTTAGTTGATAGGATGGCGGTCATTGACAGACTCACCACTACACATGTTTTTGATATTAGATTCATAATTGGTCCTTAAAATAACGTCAGTTTTACAATAACCCATTTTACTCGTAATAAAATAGAGGCAGAACGTGAATTTAGATCATTCATATGCAACGCAATTAGGTGACTTAGGTGCCTATGCTCAACCTCTAGAGGTTGCTAACCCTAAACTCATTGAGGTCAACCACACTTTACGCGAAGCGCTGCAACTCCCTGCATCATGGTTTACGCAATCTACCATAACGTCGATGCTATTTGACAACACAAGTTCATTTACGAGGCATTCTTTTGCACAAAAGTATGGTGGTCATCAGTTTGGCGGCTGGAATCCTGACTTAGGTGATGGTCGAGGTTTACTGCTTGGTGAAACACTAGACAATAATGGTCAGCGCTGGGATTTACATCTAAAGGGCGCGGGACCAACCCCGTACTCTCGCTTTGCTGATGGCCGCGCGGTACTGCGCTCAACTTTACGCGAGTATCTTGCCAGCGAAGCCTTGCATCATTTAGGGATCCCTACCTCTAGAGCTCTGTGCTTGATAACGAGTGATGAACCCGTGTACCGGGAAAAACAAGAGCGAGCGGCGATGATGATCCGCATCAGCCAAAGTCATATTCGCTTTGGTCATTTCGAATATTTTTACCACAGTGGCCAAACAGATAAGCTTGAGCGTTTATTTAATTATAGCTTAGAGCATCACTTTTCAACCTGTGCAAAACAAGAAAATCCGCATTTCGCTATGCTCGAACGTATCGTAATGGATACCGCCAGCATGATCGCAAAATGGCAAGCATTCGGCTTTAATCACGGAGTAATGAATACGGACAACATGTCGATACACGGTATTACCTTCGATTTTGGTCCTTACGCCTTCTTAGATGATTTCGACCCAAAATTTGTGTGTAACCATTCTGATCACCAAGGACGATATGCTTTTGAGCAGCAACCGGGTATCGGTTTATGGAACTTAAATGCTCTGGCGCATGCATTTACACCTTATTTAAGTATCGAACAAATTAAAGATGCTTTAGGAGAATACGAAGGACAACTGTTAAGTGAATTTTCTCATCTCATGCGTCAGAAACTCGGCCTATATACCGCAAGCCCATCTACCGCTGAATTAGTTAATCGCTGGTTAGATTTAATCTCTCAAGATAAACGAGACTATCACATAAGCTTTCGCCTGCTATGTGAGGTAGATGAACATCAACCCAATACACAACTTGTGGATCACTTCATTCAACGAGAGGCGGCACAAAGCTGGCTAAACCAATATCAGCACGCTTTAATTGAGCAAAACATTCCTGTCGATGACCGCCAGAACAAAATGCGTGGCGTAAATCCGCAATATGTTTTACGTAATTATCAGGCTCAGCTTGCTATTGACGCTGCAGAAGAAGGGGACTTTTCTCGTTTTAAAAAGTTCTTGCAGGTGCTGCAACAGCCATTTGAATCTAAGTCTGAATATGCAGATTTTGCAAAACCGCCACCTGATTGGGGAAAACATATGGAAATTTCATGCAGCAGTTAATCGAAATAACTAAGGATAAACCCTTTGTTGAAAATGAATATCCGATGTTAGGCTACGCTTCACGATACATATTAAGGTTGTACTCTATCGATGCAACTCATACAGCGATGGTTTCTTAGATAGTGAAAATACGCCATTTAAAACACGTAAATTTGGTGCTCTGCCTGATACTGCTTGTCGCTATGCAGTTACTTCAGGTTGTGCATGCACAGGCTGTTTTAACTCCTGGTGTCATCAAAATCGATAGCGCGTCATCTACCACCGACTTGTTAAGTAAAAGCCAATGGTTAGTCGCTGATAATCGAGTGCAGTTATCCGACGTACAAGAACTGCAAACTTGGCGTGCAGCGTTTTCGCCTCAACCGCTTAGTGCTAATCAAAGCCTGTGGGGCAAAATAACACTGCAAAGTGACAGTACACATCAACCCTATTTTATTAGTATCGATAATCCCCGTATCGATGCGCTTGATATCTATGTTCTGGATGAACGCGAACGCATTATTAATTCCTATCGGTTGGGCACATCACGACCAATGGAAAACCGCGCCTACGGACACAGACTATTTGTTGTGCCTATTGATATGCCCTACGCTCAACCTCGGAATATATACATTAAAGTGCATGACGAAGGGCCTTTAGTGTTCTCTTTCCAGCTCTTTTCTGAATCCGCTTTAATAATAAAAGAACAGCGCTACAGCACGATTTTCGCATTATTTAGCGGTGCGCTTGCCATGATGGTGCTGTATTTTTTGGTTACGTACACCCTATTACGTAGCCCGGTACGATTCTGGTTTTCGGTGGCAAGTGCAGGGTATCTCCTGTTGTTTTTAAACAGCCAAGGCGTTATCAGTCATGTGTCTGGGTTTAATGCTTATATCGATAAGATAAGCACGATGCTAGGTGCGTTGTTATTATTTTCTTTAGCCAAAATAACGTTTACTATTTTTCGCCCTTTGCCTACTTATTACCGTTATTTTCTATATTCAATGGGCTGGATAAGCGCGGCTTCAGCGTTTATTGTTGATAGTTATCAACAAATCCTTATCGTATCTGGGGCGTCTATTTCAGCCCTAATCGCCATTGGCTTGTTGGCCATATTCTATCGCTACAAAGAGCACACTATTAGTAATCGGGTGTTTGCCTTAGGACTATGTCTTATTGCACTCACTACCGTCGCGCAACTAGGTCTGTATTTAAATTGGATAGCCTTCCCCGAACAACTTTCTCTAGCTCTAAGCACCCTTATCGTATTGGGTATTGTACTGATTGCAGTCGCCATAGCGGCTCATGAAAAGGTCATTGCGTTCCGTCACCATAATGAACAACAAGACGATATTCGCGCCTTGCAACAATTCGTGGATATGTTCGAAGACGCCCCTGAAGGACGTTTCATTTCAAGCTTAGACGGTCGGCTTTTGCGAGCGAATAATGCTTTGGCAAAAATATTTGGTTATGAAGACTCAGGGCAGATGCAAAATCTACTTAGCTCAATGTCACAGTTATATGCTGAGCCGGGCGAACGTGAATTACTGCTTGGTGAGTTACATAAAAACCAATATACCGTGGGTAAAGAATTACGTGGAAAAACTCGGCAAGATCAAGATATATGGTTAGCGGTTTCAGCTCACCTTAATCAGAATTTCGATAATGATGAGAAAGTCATTTGCGGCGCTGTATTAGATATTAGCGGCCAAAAATCAGCAGACTTAAGCCTGATATACATGGCCAGTCACGATACGCTAACAGGTTTTTATCAGCGTCAAGAATTTGAAAAACGACTACACATGGCGATAAATGTCGCCACACAGCAACAAGATGAGCTCACTTTGCTACACGTCAACATTGATCAGTTTAAAACCATTAATGATACCCATGGCCACAAAGCAGGAGATGCCATACTCAAGCAGTTTTCTGAATTGATGCTAAAAGTTGTTACCAGTAATGGGATTATCGGACGACTTGGAGGAGACGAATTTGGCATATTACTCACTGGTAGCAATGCTCAAAATAGTTTTATGCTGGCAAATAAATTACTGATTAGCGTACAAGAGTTTCATTTTTCTTGGGAAGATAGACGCTTAAATTTATGTATTAGCATTGGACAAGTACCATGGAATAATTCAGTTTCCAGTTCTGAACAGTTGTTAACCATGGCAGATTCAGCCTGTTATATGGCCAAAAAACTTGGTCGGAATCGTCTCCACACATACTCATCCACAGACAAACACATCGCTAAATATGAGACACAGCTCAGCTGGTTACCACGCATCCAGCATGCTCTTAATCACAACGGTTTCGAATTATATTGTCAAACCTATATGCCAATGACCACTATAGCTAAGGGTCATCACTATGAAATACTACTGCGCTTGGTAGATGAACATGACCAACGCATCTTACCAAATGAATTTCTACCTGCCGCTGAACGTTACAATTTAAGCCCCAGAATTGATCGTTGGGTAATCAATAATTATTTTACTTGGCTGAGTAACAATCCGCAGCACAAAAAAGATTTGCATCGAGGTAATATTAATCTCAGCGGTCATTCGTTAGGGGACCAAGACCTAAAGCTGTTTATTCTCAGCGCATTTGAAAAATATCAAATCCCATACAATAAAATTTGCTTTGAAATTACTGAGAGCATGGCCATATTAAAACTCGATGAAACGGTGGAATTCATTAACACCTTCAAAGACTTAGGCTGTACATTTGCGCTCGATGATTTTGGAAGTGGCTTTTCCTCTTACAATTATTTGAAAAACCTGCCGGTTGATCAGGTGAAAATTGATGGGGACTTTGTTAAGAATATTTTAATCGACCCGGTGGATATGGCTATGGTCAACTCAATAAAAGATATTGCTAACGCGATGCATATAGAAACTATAGCGGAATACGTTGAATCAAAAGAAATAATGGTTGAACTGGGCAAAATTGGCGTCGACTTTGTCCAAGGTTTTGGGGTGAATAAGCCCGCATCATTAAGTACCATGGCAGATGAAATAAATCCCCTTAAACAGAAATAGAGCAACAAATCACACTTGTATTTGAATAATCCGTACCCATATTTTCATCCAATGTGACACGCTCTTTGAATAAACTTTACAAGTCAGCAAGTAAATATATGAAACAACATCAGAAGTATGAATTTGTCAGCTCAGCCTCTTTACCCACACGCTGGGGACAATTCACCATCCATGGTTTCGTTGAAACCGCTATCCAACAAGAACATGTAGCCTTGACCTTTGGCCAATGGAAAGCTGGTGATGTGGTACCTATTCGGGTCCATTCTGAATGCTTAACCGGTGACGCGCTCTTTAGCACTCGCTGTGACTGTGGTGCCCAGCTTAAAAAGGCCATGCAAAATATAGTCGAGCACGGTAGTGGTGTATTACTCTATCTTCGTCAAGAGGGTCGTGGTATTGGCTTGCTAAATAAAATCCGAGCATATCAATTACAAGATCAAGGTCTAGACACCGTAGAGGCAAATGAGCACTTGGGTTTTGATGCTGACCTGCGCGAGTACGATATATGTAAAATCATGTTAGACACACTCAATGTGCAACGGGTAAATTTGATGACCAATAACCCCAAAAAGCGCATTGCGCTAGAGGGCATGGGAATTGAAGTGGTAAGTCGCACACCCATTGATCACGGTGTTACCGATGACAACCGCAACTACATTCGTACCAAAACTGAAAAACTCGGCCACGAGTTTGACTCACACCTACTGAAGTAATATTTTCCAGACGGCCGTATATGTAACGGCCTAATCTGGGTAATGAGCCAAGCATTTCGCTTCACTTAGCATTCTCCTATCGATTAGTATTTAACCTTGATTCAGTTTTGGTTAAGCCTTAGTCATCAACACTAAGCATACCGACTGACCTTTATTATTAATAATAAAGGCACGACCAATTGAGGTATCCCTATGGGTAAAACCGCTAAGTACATCATTATTTATATCGCTATGATAAGCCTATTTACCGCTATCACGGCTCAGTTGGCTAACGCTGAAACGCAACAAGAACCGGCAATTGAGTTACATCAGGCCAAACTTGACCAGATGTTAGCGCCTATTGCTTTATATCCCGATTCTCTTTTGTCACACATACTAATCGCTGCAACCTATCCACTAGAGGTGGTTCAAGCTGCTCGGTGGCGTCAAGAGCATAGTGATTTGTCAGAACAGCAAGCACTGGATCTAGCCGAAGAACAAGATTGGGACCCCAGCGTGATTGCCCTTACACCTTTCACTGAACTACTTGAGCGAATGAGCAAAGATTTAGATTGGCTGCAAAACTTAGGAAATGCCTTTCTAACAAACGAAGCCCAAGTACTCGATAGCGTGCAAAGTCTGCGTAACCGAGCATATGCGAAAGGTAATTTGCAAGACAACCAATACCAAAACATTGAACGTGAAAAAGACAAAATCGTCATTCACAGCGTAGAGCGCGAAACCGTCTACGTGCCCTATTATGATACTCGCGTGGTATACGGTGATTGGTGGTGGACAGTAACTCAGCCAATCTATTGGCGTTCGCCTCGACATTATGCTTACCAATCAGGTTTTTATTGGAGTCCGCGATTCCATATCAGCAGTGGTTTCTTTTTTGGTGGATTCCGATGGAGTAATAATTATGTTGTGATTAATAACGATTATCGTTATCGCAGATCCAATCATAGATATAACTATAGCAAGGTGCGTGAATACCCGCGTTGGCAGCATAACAGTCATCACAGACGCTCAGTAAAATACCGTTCAGATCATAACAATAGTCATCAGCGTGCTGTTACTAGCCGTAATTATGAATCTCAACAAAACCTGAATCATCGGAAACAAGTAATATCACGCTTAAAAAAACAGCAGAGCCACAACGGCGTCCCTAGATACAAAAGCAAGCCGAACGAGAATAACAAACATGACGTGTATACAAAGCACAAGACATCTTCAAACAGTAAGAATTTCACTGTCGGTAAAGAGCAAAAGAAAGAAAATCGCACATATAAAGTACAGCGTTCTGAGCAAAATAATCTCAAAAATGAGCGCTCTGCGACTAAAACTGAAAAAGTGAGAAGAGCAACTTCGGACCGTGTACGTAATAAACAGGTACAGTCGAATAGAAAGGTAGAACGAATGACGTCATCTAAACAACAACAACGATCTCAATCGAGTGCGCGGCGTAATACTAATTCACATTCCACGTCACATTCAAATAAGTCTAAATCGAAAAGAGTTGAGCATTAGGGCTTTACGCACTAATGATACTGATTAGCTAACCTGCGAGAAGGGAAGCTAAAATAGCCTGCTGGGCAGGCTATTTGCCTATGCTGAATGAGGTATCGTGATACCTTTTAAGCATTTTTCTTGGTCTTTAGGTAAGCGCTAACTTGTGATGCTTCGCGTTGCTCAGAGAATTGAATTAAATCAACACCGTTACACTTCATACCTTCAGAAGATACAAGTTTACGAAGAACATCGTTTGAGCTCGCTGCAACATAACCAACTTTACTGCGTAAGCTGCGTTTAAGCATGCCAAGGTCATCATTTACTACTGCTTTACAGAAGCTTGAATATTCACTATCACCGGCGAAGCGAACTTTGCTGCTAGATTCCATGCCAGCACTTGCATTAAAAGCTGACAATGCGATTAGAGATATAAGTACTTTTTTCATGGTGTGCTCCAAAATAGGTTTGCTAGTTAGGTGTATTACAGGTTCTGCCTGCCACTGAAATATCCATGAATTTGATGATCATGTCTGTGGTTTTATTGTTCGAAAGTAGTAAAAATGATGTAAAACAAGGGGTTACATTAAAATAACATTTCTAACTAATTGATTTGTAAGTGTATTTTTTATTTATATATATCCATAAGCAATGTGAATATTCCTATTCATTCCAAAAAACTCTACAAAAAACTGAAAGTGAAATTCCATAAAAGTCAAAATTTGTATATTTAATGAGCAATTATTGCTATTTAGTCAATTTTAATGCGTTAAAATGTTGTTAAATTACAGTTTTGGTTTTTTTATTTCAGAAATTGATAAGCCAATAATGTGAATTTCCTATAGATCAAACACCCAAATTTAACTCATTACTTATATAGAAGCGCGTTTCACTATAAAATTTACAAGACCCGCATCTGCGTTATCATTATACTCCGCGAATATTGAGTAACTTTAATCTGTGATGGTAAATTTATATGCGACTACTCCCTGAATGGGCCCCCCAAGAAGCGGTTATTCTAGCTTGGCCTGACCAAAAAACTGATTGGCAACCTTGGCTGCAAAACGTCAGGCAGGTATACCTCACTATTATCAGCGTACTTAATCAGGCAAATACGGGTGTCATACTGCTTATTCGCCCCGAAGAAATTGCTACATTTACGTCTTTGTATCAACAAGCCGACCTAGCAATAGATAGAGTTTTGCTAGTGCGAGCAGATTACAATGACACTTGGGTGCGAGATTATGGTTTTTTAACGTGTCACAGTTCACCAGGTATGCAACCGGTAGAATTTAATTTTAATGGTTGGGGTAATAAATTTAACGCCCGCAAAGATAATAAAATCAACCAACAAGTGTTAGCCAACCTTTGCAGACTACCGTTGCAAAGCTTTGATATTGTAGCTGAAGGCGGTGCTTTAGAAATCGACGATGCCGGTGTTCTGCTCTCTACTGAGTTCTGTCTATCGAATCCTGAGCGCAACGGCGATATGACCATGATGCAATATCGGCAGGTATTTAAAGAAGCTTTGGGTGCCACCAGCGTTCATATATTTGAGCAAGGTCATTTAGAAGGTGATGACACGGATGGCCACATCGATACATTGGTTCGCTTTACTCCAAATAGCGGCTTGGTCGTGCAGTCGGCTTTTAACGTACCCCAAGACTCTCATTATAGTGGCCTAGCCGCGCTAGTGGCTGAATGTCGCGCCGCTTTACCTGAGCATCAAATATTTGAACTGCCCTTGCCCCATATAGTTAATGCCCAAGGAGAAAGGTTGCCCGCTTCTTATGCCAACTACTTGATAAATAATGATCAGATCTTATGTCCTGTATATCAACAAGCCGAAGATAACTTGGCTATGCAAATAATGGCTAAGGCATATCCACAATATAAAATAGTACCCATAAACTGTTTACCGTTAGTACAGCAGTTCGGCAGTTTGCATTGCATTAGCATGCAAGTTCCCGTGAGTACGTTAACATTTGAAGTTAGCAATAAATTAGCTACAGGAGTCAGTGAGTTATGAGCCGTACCCCACACACAGCTAAAACCCTTAAAGTCGGGGTCGTTCAACAAGCCGTTGCCAGTAATGATAAGCAACTAAGTTGGCGACGAAGTGCTGAACAAGTAACAAAATTGGCTGAACAAGGTTGTGAACTGGTGATGCTGCAAGAGTTGCATAGCACACTCTATTTTTGCCAGCAGGAAAATACCGATTTCTTTGATTTAGCGGAACCTATTCCTGGACCAGCGACTGAATTTTTTGCTGAACTAGCCACCAAGCTCAATATTGTACTAATTACTTCTTTATTTGAAAAACGAGGATCTGGCTTGTATCACAATACTGCTGTCGTGTTTGATCGACAGTTAGGTATGGTCGGAAAATATCGCAAAATGCATATTCCAGATGATCCAGGCTTCTACGAGAAGTTTTATTTCACTCCTGGTGATATGGGCTTTGAACCTATTCAAACGAGCGTGGGGAAACTGGGCGTACTGGTATGTTGGGATCAATGGTATCCTGAGGCTGCGCGCTTGATGGCTATGCGCGGCGCAGACATGCTGTTTTACCCGACAGCGATAGGTTGGGATCCAGCGGATACCGACGATGAGCAACAGCGCCAATTTGGTGCTTGGCAAACTATTCAACGTTCTCATGCAGTGGCCAATTCAGTGCCCGTGATTGTGGCAAATCGCACAGGCTTTGAAACATCTCCGGTCCCAGGCGATAACGGTATTCAATTCTGGGGACAAAGCTTTATAGCAGGGCCTCAGGGTGAAATACTGGCTCAGGCCGATGCCGACGGCGAACAAAATCTTATGGTAGAACTGGATTTAGAGCGCACCGAGCAAGTTAAACGCATTTGGCCGTATTTTCGTGATCGCCGCATCGATGCCTACGAAGATATAACAAAACGCTGGCGCGATTAATTAAAAAGCCTTAACGCACAATACACAAAAGCCCCAAAAACTAAGTAATAGGGGCTTTTTGTTAAGGGCTATTCACTTTATTAAATAACCGATGCCTGTGGATTTAATGGTAATGCAGGTGTTTTTAACAAATGATCATCGTGCCAAATTTGCTGCATTTTTTGCACGTCGATATTACCGCCAGACAAAATCACCACCACCCGTTGAGGCTTGGTTTGTTTAGCTAAATAATTTACTACTCCGTGCATACTCATGGCGCTGGTAGGTTCGATATGTAATTTTAATAAATGTTGTAGCCATTGAGTCCAATAAGCTATTTGTACTTCATCCACTTCATAAAAACCGTTTAACTGTTTAATCAATGGATAGGTGTACTCACCAACAGCAGGTGTCGCTGCACCATCGGCAAGCGTTTTTGCTGGTGCCTGCAAACGTTGAATACTGCCTAGTCTTAAAGACTGAGCCGCATCGTTACCCGCCAAAGGTTCGCAAGCGATGACGTTAGTCTCAGGGCTTAATTGCCGAGCAGCGAGCATACTACCTGATGCTAATCCACCACCGCCGCATGGCATAAATAGCGCATTCACATCATTTGTTTGAGCAAAAACCTCTGCTGCCACTGTACCTTGCCCCGCAATAACGTCTGGATGGTTAAATGGCGGGATCCACAACGTATCAGGCTCTTTCGCAGCGCCTGATACGGCATCGTCCGCTTCTTCACGAAGAGAAAACAACCGCAACTCTGCGCCGTAAGATCGAGTTGCAGCCGCCTTAATTGAAGAGATATTCTGGGCACTATATATCGTGGCGGGTATATTAAATAAGGATGCTGCATAAGCAACGGCCTGAGCATGATTACCAGAACTGCTAGCTACCACTCGCTTTATTGTTCTATTTTGCTCTCGCGCATGTAAAAGGGTATTCAATGCACCGCGAATTTTAAACGCACCTGTGTGCTGTAAGCATTCTGTTTTAAAAAACACTTCATGACCCAACCACGAGTTGAGCAGTGAAGAAGACACAATATCAGAAATTCGCACATAGTCAGCAATACGCAGCTTGGCCGCTTCGATATCAGCAAAAGTAACACTGGGCATTTAGATAAAACTCCTCTGTAAAATAAGCGGATAAGAACTTTAGCATGAGCAAACGACGGTTATCAGTTCTCTTTTAAAGCAAAATCAGGTTTACTGAGCAAAACATATAAGGAGAGCAAAATGGGATTACTTGATGCCATCATGGGCAATGCGTCAGAAATCGATGTAAGCGATGTAAGTGAAGAACTAGCACCCATTATCGGTGCCACAGAAGAAATTCAACAAGTGTTCAAAGTTGTACGTGACATGTACGTGTTTACCAACAAACGTTTGTTACTTATTGATAAACAGGGTTTGACTGGGCGAAAAGTGGATTACCATTCGATTCCTTATCGCGCTATTACCCAATTTAAAATTGAAACTGCAGGGCATTTTGACCTAGATGCTGAATTGAAAATTTGGGTGTCAGGGCAAGATAACCCCATCGAAAAAGAACTTAAGAAAGATACCGTGGTAGGCATTCAGCGCACATTGGCTACCCATATGTTTGCCTAACATTGTCCCCGCAGCAAGTTTCAAATAACATAAAAAAGGCGACTAGTGTGTCGCCTTTTTTATGCTGCGCTTAGGCACAGCGCCAACACTCAAGTATCAATTTTTATTTAATATCGAAGTGACGATTAAAGAAATTAGTGATCGTATGGTACAAATGAATACCCGTTTGCTTGCCACGAATGCTGTGCTTTTTACCCGGATAATCCATGCTCTCAAACGGAATGGCTAAGTCCTGTAAGTGCTTATATAACTTGGTGCTGTTAGTAAACAATACGTTATCATCTGCCATGCCGTGATAAATCATTAAATCACCTGTTAGGTTCTTAGCATAGGGGAAAACGGACGAACCAATGTAAGCATCTTCATCTTGCATAGGGTTACCCATATAACGTTCGGTATAATGCGTGTCATATAACGACCAGTCGGTAACTGGCGCGCCTGCAACACCGGCTTGAAAATATTCACCCGCTTTAAACATACTCATTAACGACATATACCCACCATAGCTATGACCATAAATACCGATGCGCTGTGCATCGACATAGGGCAGCTTGCGCAAAAATTTCACGCCTGCAATTTGGTCTTCCACTTCGGTGCTGCCCATTTTTTTGTACAGTGGATCTTCAAATGCCTTACCCCGATAATTAGATCCTCGGTTATCTACAGAAAACACTACATAACCTAGCTTGGCCCAATACTGCATCAGCAAGCCACGATTTCCGCCCCAGCTATTTGTCACAACTTGGGCATGAGGGCCACCGTATACGTAAACAATAACAGGGTGCTTGCCTTGCATTTTTTTCGGTTTGTACAATCGATAGTAAAGCTCAACGCCATCTTCAGTCATAAAACTATCGAGTGTCGGCTCTATCCAATCCTGTTGTAAATCGGCTAGCGGGTGTCCCGCTTTGATCGCATTTTCACTTAGCCAAGCCAAATGCTTACCATCCGCTTGATGTAAGCTTACCTGCCAAGGTGTATTCGTGGTTGAGAACTTATCTACATAGACTGACGCATCGTCGCTGAAACTAGGTGCATGCGTGCCGCTGTTTTGACTAATCTTATGAATGTCACCACCAGCAATCGATACAGAATATATATGTTGTTCTAGAGGCGTATCAGCACGTCCAGTGAAATACACCAAGCCCTTTTTCTCATTGACCGCTTCAATTTCATCGACCACCCAATCACCTTGAGTTAGCTGTCGAACTAAAGCGCCATCATTTTTATAGAGATAAAGATGCTTAAAGCCACTTTTTTCCGATGCCCAAATAAAATGCTGCTGGTCGTTCAAAAAATGCAGGTCATCATTCAAATTAACCCAGGTATTGCTTGTCTCGGTTAACAATACGTTTTGCTTCTTACTTTGGGTGTCGTAGGCTCGCAGTTCTAATTGCTGCTGATTGCGGCTTTCCCATTGGTAAGTCAGCGTATGGTTGTCTTTCATCCAGTTAACACGGGCCAGATAAATATCTTGTTCTTCACCTAAATCAACCCATTGGGTGTCACCACTGGCAATGTCTTTAATCGCCAATTTAACCTTAACATTCGATGTTCCCGCGCTGGGATAGCGCTGATTAATCATTTTAATAGAATCCGCGTAAATCTCGCTGCGGGTAATTTCCTCAACCGGGGACTCATCTACCTGAGTAAACGCAATTTTGCTTTCATCCGCCGACCACCAATAACCCGTCATGCGACCCATTTCTTCCTGAGCTACAAATTCAGCCATGGCGTTCTTAATCGTCCCTTCGCCATCGAAGGTAAGCTGGGTTTCAGTTAGCGTGCTGATATCTTTGATATATAGATTTTGCTCGCGTACATATGAAATGAAGTTAGCTTTCGGTGAGAAGCGAATATCTGTCTCGAAAGCATCGGTATCCAATATTTTTTGTGCTTTTTCATCACCTAATCGGAAGTAGTAAGCGTCACCGGCCAGCGGGAACAACAATGCTTTGCCATCATCTGACCAAAAATAATTTACTATACCTGAGCCACTTAAGCGCATACGCTCACGGCGAGCTTTCTCTTCATCAGATAAAGATTCAGGGCCGCTGTGTAAATCATCAGAGTTGAACAACATCTGGGTTTTTCCCGTGGATATGTTGTACTCCCATAAATCGTAACGTTCGTAATCGGTGGTTTTGCCTTGTAAAAAGGTCACGCGCTTGCCGTCTGGAGAGACTTTAACGCTGTTGGGTGAACTGCCTTCTAAGGCTGGAGATTCAAAAATGCGTTCTATCGTAAGATTTTCAGTTGCCATTGTCGGTACCGCCAGTGAACATAACAAGATCAAAATGAGGTTTTTCATTAATATTAGTATCCTTTAACCATAAGCTGCGCATTGTAAAGACTTGATCAGAATAGGTAAAACATGAAAAGCATAAATAGTGCGTTAGTATTGGGCGCAACAGGCTTGGTAGGTAAAGCTTTAGTGACACAGCTACTTGCTGACCCAAGGTACAATAAAGTCATATGTCTAGTCCGAAAGCCCCTTAAAAACGCGGATTACGTGGATCCGCAGCATAAATTAGAGCCCATCGTTATCGACTTTAACGCGTTACAGGACTATCGGGGTTACTTCCGGGCCGAACATATTTATGTGTGTCTAGGCACCACCATCAAACAAGCAAAAACTAAAGCTGCTTTTAGAAAGGTAGATTTTGAATACATCCATATAGCCGCTCAATTGGCTAGATCACAACAATCCAAAAGTTTTGTGTGGATATCATCTGTAGGCGCTAATGCTAAAAGTAAAAGTTTCTACTTACGGGTAAAAGGCGAACTAGAAAATGCCATTTTAGCTATGACTAACTTAAAAAACCCCAGCGCAGTGCGCCCATCATTACTACTTGGGAAGCGTGCGCAGCCTCGCCTTGCGGAAAAAATTGGCGCTTGGTTTGGCCAACTTGTAGCGCCTCTATTATTTGGTCGACTTGCCAAATATAAACCTGTTTCAGCCGCTCAGGTAGCCGCGCATATGGTTCGCTTGCAGGTATTTGAATAAATGAAGCGCAAGGGATTTCAATTTAAGCAGTTTTTTATTGAACACCAAGACTGCGCCATGAAAGTCGGTACTGACAGCATCATGCTAGGCAGTTGGGTGACTTTGCCACATCAAGTAGATATGTTAAACCCAAATCCGATGAGAATATTGGATATCGGCACTGGCAGCGGTTTGCTGGCGATAATGCTTGCACAAAAAAGTAGAGATAACGCGCACATTACCGCAATTGATATTGATAACGATGCAATAAACCAAGCCAAGTGCAACATTGCTGCCAGCCCTTGGGCAAAAAGCATCCATGCAGAGTTGTGCTCGCTACAAACATTCACTAAAGCTGAAAATAGCGGTAAGTTTGACCTTATCATCAGTAACCCACCCTATTTCAATAGTCCCTTACCTAAGGCGACTAGTGAAGCGAAAAAACGTATCAGAGCAAGACAAACGGTTGATTTAAGTCATCAAATTCTCTTGGATTGTGTAGCGCAATTACTGAGCAATAATGGCAAGTTCTATTGCATACTACCAACAGATTTTTGCACGTCCCTGATCGCTTATGCGAGTACAGTAAACTTGCATCTTTGTGCGCAATTAATGGTTTACTCCAAGCCCAACTCACCGGCATTACGCTGCCTACTAGCCTTTTGTGCGCAGCAAGCACCACTTACAAGCGAAAACCTTACTATTTATACTCAGCACCAGCAGTACTCAGAAGACTACAAAGCATTATGCCAAGATTATTATCTGAAATTTTAAACCCTAGGTCGGCGAAGCAAACCTAAAACGCTAGAAAATTCATTGAAAATTGCCTAAGGTGTAAACAGAGTAAACTTAAAGTGTTTACTCAACACGGGGAGGTTTTTATGCGTGCGGTACAACTACCAAACTCTGTTTCATCTTTGACTGACCGCTTACACGTGCTGGAGTTTCATTGGCATGGTGTGGGCATACAGATACCTAAATTCGCATTATATGCCTGCGTCCCCAACCCAATATTTAGCTGTTTTGTGCAACGCCATCATCGGCAAATTGCCATAATGAAGTTTGGCCGCTACACCTTACCCATTCTTGATCCACTAGAAAATGATTTAGACGACCAAGCTGATTATGTGGCGATTGTCAGCGTTGCAAGAGGAAATCGTTTTGGCTTATACGGATTTCCGACAGATTGCGAAGGCCTAGCGTTTACGCTTCCGATGGATCATGAAAATGTACCGCGTATTGTGCAGTATTTTATATAGCGAGGAACGGTAGACCTACCACGAACGAGACTCACGAAATGGTACACATATGAAAATATACATATCAATTAGCATTACGCGTCTCTTTTTAACCCTTTCTCTATACTGCGGATCAAGCGCTGATTGAGTCGTTGGGAATGCTTAGGCAGTAAATTTATATCCTCTTCTGCCAAGCTAATGTCAATTGCGTCTATGTGTTGAGCGCGCTTTTGGTCCTGCTCTTTCAATCCCCATAGCGCATGCTCTTTAACAAGCTCAGTGCCTTTTTCGGCTAACCTGTTGAGTGCCACATAGGTCGAATGCGAATATGGGGCGTTACCTAACGCAACCGCGATATTACGCTGCCACCGCTCATGCCCAATACGTCGAATAGCCGAACCTTCCGTTTCCCGTAAAAACGTTGTTTCATCCCAATATGACAACTCAGCTAATGTTTTATCTTGCAGGACCTGGCGGGGATGAAAATCACTTTCGTTAGTCAGTTGGGCATAACGATTCCATGGGCAAATCAGTTGGCAATCGTCACAGCCGTAAATACGATTACCTAATAAGCGACGAAATTCGTCAGGGATCGCACCTTTTAACTCTATCGTTAAGTACGAAATACAGCGCTTGGCATCCACAACATAGGGCGCAACGATAGCCTGCGTAGGACAAATTGTGATACACGCGTTACAGCTACCGCATTGCTCAACGACAGGCTCATCTACCGGTAATGGAATATCGATAAATAACTCACCCAAGAAAAACCATGACCCGCCGTGCTGGTTGAGCGTTAACGAGTGTTTGCCTGTCCAGCCAATACCCGCTTTTTGTGCCAAAGCATGTTCAAGCACGGGAGCAGAATCTACAAAGGGACGAAAGTTGGCAGTGGTACACTGTGAACGAATCTTTTCACCTAATTTTTTTAACCGATTGCGTAACAATTTATGATAATCACGACCGAGGGCATAACGACTAATGTAAGCGGTGTCTTTATCTTTTAAGGTTTGAGCGAACTTCGCATCTGGTGGCAGGTAATCCATACGCACGCTAATGACTCTAAGGGTACCGGGTAGCAACTCATCTGGCCGGGCGCGTTTCATGCCATGCTCTGCCATGAAGTTCATTTGCCCGTGATAGTCACTATCTAACCAAGCTTTAAGTTTTTCTTCATGGGCAGATAAGTCAATATCCGCGATCCCAACTTGTTGAAAGCCTAGCGCTTCGCCCCAAGCCTTGATATTTTGGACTAACTGATGGAGATCATATTGTGCAAAAGACATTATCAACCTTGACAAATAATTGGGCGCCGAGCAGTTTATCACAGAAAGTTTTTCTCGCGCAGCAAGTACGCGAGCACGAAGCAGCAGCCGCACAACCGTGTGGCTTTAGCATGTATATGTTGATGCAGCGTGCTGGGCGAGGAGTTTTCGGACATTTAAAAGCAACCTATCCTTATGCCCATAATATTTTAGTGTTAGTTGGGGTAGGTAATAATGCGGGTGATGGTTATGTGGTGGCCACCCTAGCCAAATCTTTTGGCTGGCAAGTAACCGTCGCTGCACTCAATCCGCACAAAGTGTTATCTGGTGATGCCGATACAGCACAACAGGCTTGGATAGCAGAAGGAGGGACGATAAGACCTTGGCGAGATATTGATTTTAAAAACTTTGATGTCATCGTCGACGGTATACTTGGTACAGGATTAAAAGGACAAGTTCGAAAGGATGCCAGCGAACTTATCTGCGCATTGAATAAAACTGACTTACCTGTATTAAGCATAGATGTGCCCTCCGGATTAGATTCAGATACCGGCGTGCCATTGGGAATATGCGTACATGCTGACTGCACCGTCACTCTTGTTGCTAAGAAGCAAGGTATGCACACCGGACAAGGTAAAGCGTATACGGGTAAACTCATATACGATGATTTAGACATTGCGCTCACATTCGACAAAATTGCCCAACCAAGCGCTTATTTAGTCAGCTATGAGCAACTGCCAAAATTGGAAAAACGACAAGCGAATGCCCATAAGGGCAATTTTGGTAGGCTACTTACGTTAGGAGCTAATGCCGGTATGCCCGGCTCGTTGCGTCTAACGAGCGAGGCCGCCTTACGCACGGGGGCTGCTCTAGTGCGTGCATATTGTCATACAGATAGCCGGTTAAGTATATCAATTGGACGGCCCGAACTCATGTTGACCAGCGATGAGCTTAGCTCTCAGTTAGCATGGTCAACGTGTTTAGCCATTGGTCCCGGACTGGGAACAGACAAGTGGGCGACGAAGCTTTTCAATGAGACCATGGCGCACCTTGAATCCGAACAAAAAACGTGTGTAATAGATGCTGATGGGCTTAACTTACTCGCAGAGTCACAGCATGAATTCAGTACTATTTTTTCACCTAAGCATTGCGTAATAACCCCACATCCGGGTGAAGCTGCTCGCCTGCTAGGCTGCGGTGTGCCCGATATAGAACAAGATCGTCTTAAAGCTGCCCAATCACTCGCTAAACACTATAATGCCGTCTGCGTTTTAAAAGGCGCTGGCAGTATTATAAGTAATGGTGAACAAAGCTGGATCTGTACCGACGGAAACCCCGGTATGGCAACCGCGGGTATGGGTGATACGTTAACCGGGATTATTGCTGCGCTATTAGCACAAGGCATGAGCGCCACCGATGCGGCTCTATATGGTGTATGTTTACATGGGGCTGCAGCTGATATCATTGCCCAACAATATGGTCAACGTGGTATGCTTGCCAGCGATTTATTTGAACCTTTACGAGTATTAGTTAATCCCACATGAAGCATTCTTTTTATTTGGCGGACGAACAGGCCACCACTGAATTAGCGGCGAAACTCGCAATCCTTTGCAGTACAGCTACGGTTATTTATCTTGAAGGGGATTTGGGAGCCGGCAAAACATCGTTCTGTCGGGGGTTTATTCATGGTTTGGGTTACGTTGGACGAGTGAAAAGTCCAACTTATACGCTTGTTGAACCATACGAAATTAACGGCTGGCGCATATTTCACTTTGATCTTTATCGTCTGTCAGACCCAGAAGAACTCGAATATATTGGTATTCGAGATTATTTCGATGATGACTGTATCTGTTTGATCGAATGGCCGGATAAAGGTTACGGCCTATTGGCAGCGGCAGATTTACACATTAGTATTGAATTTATTGATAATAGTCGTTCGATAACTGTGCAAGCAAATAACGAATACGGACAAAAACTACTTAGCGATTTGGCCCAAAAATGACGTACCTTTGGCAAAGAATATTAGCAGGGATCCTCAGCACTATGCTGCTATTGGTCGTTCCTGTTAGTTACGCCAAAAATGCCATAGACAGCGTTCGAATTTGGCCGTCACCAGGCAGTACGCGGATTGTTTTTGATTTAGAAGATACCCCAGATTATAGCTACTTTACCTTGAGTGGCCCTGAGCGATTAGTAATCGATTTAGCCAATACCGAAAAGAATTTCGATTTTGCCAAACTCGCCAGTAAAAGTCCGCTAGTCAAAAAGCTGCGTTACAGTACGGCCAAAGACAAAGATGGCATCCGAGTAGTCATTGAGCTGAACCGAAAACTTGAAACCGCCCTCTTTGCTTTGCCGCCTACAGAGCCTTATCGTAATCGTTTAGTAATTGACTTAGATGATAAAAATGCGCCACAGAATGCACCTACCGTTGTTAAAAATAACAACTCTCAGCGGTCTCGCGATATCGTTATAGTGCTTGATGCAGGCCACGGCGGAGAAGACCCTGGTTCAATAGGGCGTGGCGGCACATTTGAAAAAAACATCACCCTAAATGTAGCCCAGCGGTTAGCGAAGCTGATTGATGCAGAGCCAGGCATGAAAGCCGTTATGACCCGCTCAGGTGATTATTACATCTCACCAAATAAGCGTCCTGATATTGCCCGCAAACACAAGGCCGATTTACTTATATCTATCCATGCTGATGCCTTCACCACAGCTCAACCTCGAGGTGCATCGGTTTGGGTACTGTCCATGCGCAGAGCAAATTCTGAACTAGGTCGCTGGATGGAAAAATCAGAACGCCATTCTGAACTACTTGGTGGGGCAGCTGAGGTCATTCAAAATACCGCAAGCGAACGTTATTTAACCCAAGCTCTTTTAGATATGTCGATGGATCACTCACTAACGACCAGCTATGACTTGAGTCGTAAGGTGATCACTAAATTGCGTGGCATTACCAAGATGCACAAAAAAATACCTCAGGCGGCAAGTCTGGCTGTATTAACTGCGCCCGATATTCCATCTATATTGGTCGAAACCGGTTTTATTTCAAATCCAACAGAAGAGAAAAACTTAAATTGGTCTACGTTTCGTCAACAATTGGCCCAGTCTATTTTTGGAGCGGTCAAAACGCATTTCACTGAGTCTCCGCCAGACGATTCATTATGGGCTAAGCAAAAACGCTACAATCGTACCCATAGAGTCAGTAGCGGTGAGTCTCTTTCATTGTTAGCAAAAAGGTACAATGTCAATGTAGGGGCGATTAAGGCAGCCAATAACTTGAATTCTGATGTAGTGCGTATTGGTCAAGTCCTGACTATTCCCCGCACCTAGTCCGTTATACAATAGAGCTATTTTTAGCAACCCGTTTTATATAAGGTCTTTTTTTGTCAGCCATCAGCGCAACTATTCGTATTCTCCCCGCACAACTAGCTAACCAAATTGCAGCCGGTGAAGTGGTCGAACGACCCGCATCAGTGGTCAAAGAACTTGTGGAAAACAGCTTAGATTCAGGTGCCAGTCAGATCGATATCGAAATCGACAAAGGTGGCCATAAGCGCATTTGTATTCGTGACAATGGCGGGGGAATAGAAAAAGACCAACTTGCGTTAGCCCTTAGTCGGCACGCGACTAGCAAAATCAGCTCTCTGGATGATTTAGAGCATATCCACAGCTTGGGTTTTCGTGGTGAAGCACTTGCCAGTATTAGTTCGGTAGCACGCTTAACCCTAACGTCGAAACCCAAACAGCAACAACAAGCCTGGCAAGCTCACGCCGAGGGCCGAGACATGCAAGTGCAGCTCAATCCTGTCGCTCATCCCGATGGTAGCAGTGTTGAAGTCATCGATTTATTTTTCAACACGCCAGCGCGGCGTAAGTTTTTACGGGCTGAAAAAACTGAATTTAATCATATCGATGAAGTCATAAGACGCATATCACTGAGTCGTTTTGATGTCAGTTTTAGCCTAAAACATAATGGTAAGCTACTTCGTAAATACCCCGCATTAACTGCACAAACTGATCACCTAAAACGCTTAGCGGCCATTTGTAATAAAGACTTTGCCCATAGTGCCATCGCCTTAGACTCTCACTATCAAGATATGCAGCTGACAGGCTGGATTGCACCACCCGAAATGGCAGATCGACAATCAGATGTGCAATACTTCTACGTGAATGACCGTATGATGCGAGATAAGTTAATCAACCATGCTATTCGTCAGGCATTCGAAGGGGTAATTAATCCAGAGACATCACCTAACTATGTATTGTATTTGCATATTCCCCATAATGAGGTCGATGTAAATGTACACCCCGCTAAACATGAGGTTCGTTTTCATCAGGCACGTTTAGTTCACGACTTTATTTTTCGTGCAATTTCCGAAGGCATAAATCAATATTTTAATAGTGGTGCAGTTCAGGACGGTCCGAGCGAATTAAGTGAAGTGACTCCTCAGCATGACTACATCACCCCTTTGCAGGGCTTTTCAACTGGCACATCCGAAAATGCATCGGTAGGAACAGAAGACCAATCTAATAATCAAATCGTCCGCGAGCCATTCACGCCTCACCATGTTCAGGCTCATAAGTTGAAAGACATAAACAGTCCATCAGTAAACTCTTATCAGCAGCAGACCGCAACGACCCAGGATGAACAGAACTATCTGGCTTCTGGTAAAGTGGGTAACCATGGAAGTCGTCATCAGGTGAATAGTAGAAGCCTCACGCCAAGTAGAAGCGCAAATTCATCAAATAATCTGTCAGCACAAGCATTGAAAGGTTATCAACAGCTTATGAGTACCAATGTTGATCCTGATAAAGCCTTATCAAATCCGTTGGATAATAGTTCGGTTTGTTTCCCGCTAGACGATAAAAGCGTGCTGATCTTTTGTAATGAAAAACACTATCTCATACCCATTAATACCTTACTCGCGGCACATATTGGTCTGTTCTTTGATGAAAAAAGCGCGATTGCTCAGCCCTTGTTAATGCCTGTATCCATTGCCGTTGATAAGCCTATATTGGCACACGCACAATCAATATATGAGCCTCTGCTGAATAATAAAGTAGAAATTGGCTGGAGCCAGAAACGCATTATTCTACGCAAAGTCCCTAGCGGGATGCGTCATTTACCATGGGCTAACATTTTGCCTGCATTATTTGACGAGAAAATTAACGACGAACCGGTATTGAGAGAATATTTATTTCGCTGCATCGCATTGTATTCACCAAAACTTACCCCACTTCAAGTTCAGCAAATATGGAGCGAGTTATGTGTAGTGCCCCAAGCGTCAGATTCTTTAATAAATGCAGCCGTAGCGTTACCACTGGCTAAACTGATAAGTGCCCATGTCGAACAAAAACACCGATAAGCAAGATCTTCCGCCAGCAATTTTATTGATGGGGCCAACAGCTTCGGGTAAAACAGCGTTGGCTATAGAACTGTGTCAGGCTTTGCCTTGCGACATAATCAGTGTCGATTCAGCGTTAATCTATCGAGATATGAATATAGGCACGGCGAAGCCCAGTGCCCAGGAATTAGCCCAAGCCCCTCATCGTTTAATCGATATTCTGGATCCTGTGCAGAGTTATTCCGTCGCGGAGTTTAGAAATGATGCCCTTACTGCTATGCAAGAAATTACTCAGCGTGGACGTATTCCGTTATTAGTGGGCGGCACTATGATGTACTACAAGGCATTAACGGAAGGTTTATCCACTTTACCACAAGCAGATCCACTGGTCAGAGCAGAAATAGAAAAACAAGCCAACGAATTTGGCTGGCAAGCGCTACACCAGACACTGCAAGAGATCGACCCAGTTTCAGCCAAGCGGATTCACCCCAATGATCCGCAACGATTAAGCCGCGCCTTAGAAATTTATCAGATTAGCGGTAAATCTATGACTGAGCTGAGTTTAAATAAACAACCTTCGGCCCCATATCATTTTTCGCATTTCGCTATAGCGCCGCAAGACCGGCACGTTATACACGATAGGATAGCTCAGCGCTTTGACATTATGCTGCAATCAGGCTTTGAAAACGAAGTGGCAGCGCTAAAAGCGCGCAAAGATTTACACCTTGATTTACCGTCAATGCGTTGTGTAGGTTATCGACAAATGTGGCAATACTTGGAAGGTGAAAATAGTTACCAAGAAATGCGAGAAAAAGGCCTTGCGGCCACCAGACAACTAGCAAAACGTCAGCTGACATGGTTACGCAGCTGGCAAAACTTACATTGGTTGGACACCTTTTCAAAAGACAATTTGACTAATGTTATGAAACTCAGCAGAATTCGTACGTGAGCCGTGATCTATACAGCCTTTTTAATTTCTGTATACTGAACGAAAAGACGAATTTGATAATAAAAAGAAAGGATAAATGATGGCTAAAGGGCAGTCTTTACAAGACCCATTTTTAAATGCGCTACGCAAAGAGCGTATTCCTGTATCAATTTATCTTGTTAACGGGATTAAATTGCAAGGTCAAGTCGAGTCATTTGACCAATTTGTCATTTTGCTTAAAAACACTGTCAGCCAAATGGTTTACAAGCACGCAATTTCTACCGTCGTTCCTTCAAGAGCGTTACCGGTTGCGGCGACTAATCCCCATGCGGATACTGACGAGAATCAATAGTTAGTGAAGTTTTCAGGAGAACGGCTTGTTTGATCGTTATGAAGCAGGCGAACAGGCTGTATTAGTACATATTAATTTTTCTGATGACAACAGCAAAGAAGATCTACACGAACTTCAATTGTTGGTAACATCTGCGGGAGTAAATGCGGTTGATGTCGTTACTGGCAGCCGCAGTGCTCCTCATACCCGTTATTTTGTCGGCAGTGGTAAGGCTGAGGAAATAGCTAACACCGTCAGAGCAACCGAAGCTGATGTCGTTATTTTTAATCACAGCTTATCGCCGTCTCAAGAGCGTAACCTAGAGCAATTATGTAAATGCCGGGTACTCGATCGCACGGGGTTAATATTAGATATTTTCGCTCAGCGCGCACGTACTCACGAAGGTAAGTTACAGGTAGAGCTCGCCCAACTCAAACACATGTCAACTCGCCTTATTCGCGGTTGGACCCACCTTGAACGACAAAAAGGCGGGATTGGTTTGCGTGGTCCTGGTGAAACCCAATTAGAAACTGATCGACGCTTACTTCGTGCTCGTATTAAGAGCATTCAAGCACGTCTGCGTAAAGTACAGAAGCAACGTGAGCAGGGCCGCAGAGCACGAGTACGTGCTGAAATCCCTACCCTGGCTTTAGTGGGTTATACCAATGCGGGTAAATCAACATTATTTAATACGATTACTGAATCTGACGTATATGCAGCGGATCAATTGTTCGCCACGTTGGATCCAACGCTCAGGCGCATTGAGTTACGCGATGTAGGCCCAGCAATTTTAGCTGATACCGTTGGTTTTATTCGTCACCTGCCACACGATTTAGTGGCGGCATTTAAAGCAACGTTACAAGAAACCCAACAGGCAGACTTATTACTCCACGTGGTTGACTATTCCGACGATCAATTTCGTGAGAATATCGACCAGGTTAACGAGGTGTTAGGCGAGATAGACTCGAACGAAATACCGCAATTAATGATTTGTAACAAGATCGACCGTATGGATGGTGTTGAGCCACGGATCGATAGAGACGAAGATGGAGTACCTACCAGAGTATGGATGTCGGCCCAACAAGGCCTAGGTACTGAATTATTGTTCGAGGCGCTAAGTGATTGCTTAGCAAATAACATGGTTCGCCATCAGTTACGCATTCCACCGCAAGAAGGTAAACTACGGGGTGATTTGTTTAATTTAAACTGCATCTCTGCAGAGTCTTATGCCGAAAATGGTGACTGGTTAGTAGAGATACATATGCCAATTGCAGATTGGCAGCGCTTAGCTAAACATGCTGATGCAGACTTAACGACTTATATCGTAGATGAGCTAGAAGCGTAACAATGCTGAATTTTTTAACAGAATGAATATGATTAACTATTTGGAGAGTAATGATGGCTTGGAATGAGCCCGGTGGTAACAATAACGATCCGTGGAAAAACCGCGGTGGTCGCGACCAAGGTCCACCAGATTTAGACGAAGTATTTAAGAATATCTTAAATAAGTTCGGCAAATTTGGCGGCGGAAAAGGCGGGTCTTCTAGTGGCAAAGGCTTCGGCTTAGGCCTAGGTCTTGTAGTTGGGCTTTTAGTTATTGTTTGGTTTATTAGTGGTTTTTATACCATTCGTGAAGCTGAGCGCGGTGTCGTTTTGCGTTTCGGTGAGTTTAGTCACTTCGTTGAGCCGGGCCTACGTTGGAAACCGACCTTCATAGACTCTGTTCTGCCCGTGGATGTACAAACTGTTCGTTCATTGCCTTCTTCTGGCTCTATGCTTACACAAGATGAAAATGTTGTGCGGGTTGAAATGGAAGTGCAGTATCGGATACTGGAACCTTATAAGTACAATTTCTCGGTAACTAGCCCGGAAACTAGCTTAAGTCAGGCATTTGATAGTGCAATCCGTTATGTAGTGGGCCATTCAAAAATGGATGACGTTCTAACCAGCGGCCGAGAAGTTGCTCGTCAGAATGTAAGCGAAGAATTACAAGCTATTATTGAACCTTACGATATGGGTATATCTATTGTTGATATGAACTTTAAAGATGCACGTCCACCGGAAGAAGTGAAAGCGGCTTTCGATGATGCCATTGCAGCTCAGGAAGACGAACAGCGTTTTATCAATGAAGCTGAAGCTTATTCTCGTGAAATTGAACCTCGTGCTCGAGGCCAAGTAAATCGTATGGCCGAGGAAGCTCAAGCTTATAAAGAACAATCTATCTTAAAAGCGCAAGGTGAAATCGCCCGATTTGAAGAGTTGTTACCTCAATATCAAGCAGCACCTAAAGTTACCCGTAGCCGGATCTATCTTGAAACTCTTGAGTCTGTGTATTCCAATACCAGCAAAATCATGGTCGACACTAAAGGCACTGGCAACATGCTGTATTTACCTTTGGATAAAATATTGGAAAAACAAAATGCCACTAACGCCCCTTCGACTAACAGAAGTACTTTAGAAGGTTTGCGTAATCAGGATCCCGTATCGAGCAATATTACTCAAGATAACGGCATCCGTAGTGACCGTTCACGCAGTGGGAGAAACTAAGCGATGAAAAATTTCATATTAGTCATCATTATCGCCCTTGGCGCTTTAGTTTTCAGTTCACTTTTCGTTGTAGACGAAGGTGAAAAGGCCATCGTTATACAGTTTGGTAAAGTACAGCGCGATAGCGACAATGGTGTAACCGTTGTTTTCGAACCTGGTCTACACTTTAAACTACCCTTGATTGACCGCGTCATTAATTTGGATTCGCGTATTCAAACCTTGGATGAAGTCGCTGACCGTTTTGTTACCTCAGAGAAGAAAGATTTAATCGTAGATCTGTATGTAAAATGGAAGATCAAAGATTTTGCTAAATACTACTTAGCGACAGGCGGATTTAAAGATAACGCTGAAATCTTACTACAGCAAAAAGTGAACAACGGAATACGATCTGAATTTGGTACTCGTACCATTTCACAGATTGTATCTGGCGAGCGCTCAGAGTTAATGGATGAAGCAATGGCACAGGCCTCTGATAGTTCAGATGAGCTTGGCATTGAAATTGTTGATGTGCGTGTTAAGCAGATTAATTTACCTGAAGAAGTACGTAACTATATTTTCCAACGTATGCGTACTGAGCGTGACGCGGTAGCTCGTGAGCACCGTTCAGAAGGTAAAGAAAAAGCAGAATTCATCAAGGCGAATATGGATGCAAAAGTGACAGTAATGTTAGCTGATGCTGAACGTAACGCACGTAAGCTGCGCGGTGAAGGCGATGCAAAAGCAGCTGAAATATATGCTAAAACATATACCAAAGATGCTGAATTCTATAACTTCCTACGTAGTATGGACGCATATAAAAACAGCTTTAACGACAAGCAAGATGTTATTGTGCTTGAACCTGACAGTGACTTCTTCAAATACATGAAGAGTGAATCAGGCAAGCCATAATAATTGTTTACCTAAGTGCCCCATATACTGGGGCATGTTATAAAGCTTTATCTAAGCCTGTTTGTGTATAACACCCAAACAGGCCTTTTCGTTACCCTCCCCTGATTAACAATTTCCTTTAGTCAAATATCCCTAGGTGATTCATCCGCTGATGATGATAGAATCGCCCCATTGTGCCTAATGTATGACGCTGATTAATGCGCGAAGATATTCAACAATTACTGCCGAAATTTTTAGATTTACTCCTTGATGCAGTTTGTGTGGTAGATACGCAAGGTCGGTTTGTATTTGTGAATGCTGCCAGCGAACGCATTTTTGGTTATACCTCGAGCGAATTGATTGGCACGCCGATGCTTGATCTTGTGTATCCGGACGATCGAGAGAGAACGCTCAATACCGCCCAACAAGTAATGAACGGACAAGCAATCCCCCATTTCGAAAACCGCTATATACATAAAAACGGACATCTGGTGGATATTATGTGGTCTGCATCTTGGTCTGCCACCGAAGGCATGCGCTTAGCGGTTGCTCGGGATATCACCCAAGTGAGACGTGCTGAGCGGCTGCAAAAAGCACTATACGATATATCAGAAGCAGCACATACTGCAGCAAACTTAACGACGCTGTATCGACATATACATCAAATTATCACCACTTTGTTACCTGCCCAGAGCTTTTGCGTCACGCTATATAATTCAAATAACAATGAGGTGGTTTTTCCTTACTATGTCGATCTACTCGAGCGTAGCTATCACAGCCGTGAACTTGTTGAAGGTGAGCCTCTATCCAAGGTCATCTTAGATGGCAAGCCACTGTTAATACATGGGCCACTAAGCGGAGCGTCTAGCAGCCAATTGCCGCCCAATAAATTAAATGGTTTGGATTGGCTTGGTGTGCCACTAATTTCTGCTAACAGTGTGATCGGTGCGCTTGTCTTGCAACATTCTACTGACAGCGGTGACTATTCTGAACAAAGTGAACAGCTATTGCATTTTGTTTCGGTGCAAATTGCCAATGCGATTACGCGCAAGCAAACGGAAACCCGTCTGTTGCACTTGGCTAACCACGACGCATTGACTAATCTGGCGAATCGCTCGCTATTCAATGTGCGCTTCGATTTTGCATTAAAACAAGCACTCCGTGAAAACCAGCAAATGGCATTACTTTATATCGACTTAGATAAGTTCAAATTGATCAATGATACCCTAGGGCATGAAGTGGGCGATGGGGTTTTAGTTGAATTTAGTCAGCGCTTGGTGGCTGGCATACGTTATTCTGATACGGCTGGGCGCATGGGCGGTGACGAATTTACGCTATTGTTGGTCAATATTCATGGCCAAAATGACGTAGAATTGGTTGCAGCCAAACTCAACGAATCAATTGAAAAGCCGATGAGAATACGCGGACACACCATCAACATTACAGCTAGTATTGGCTTGGCCATATATCCACTTGACGGCATAAATAGAGAACAACTTTCCAGTGCGGCGGATACCGATATGTATCGACAGAAAAACGATTCTCAACTGAAACAGCTAAGACGCTAGTTCTCGGCCGACCAACATTGGCAACTACCTAATAACCTCTATGCTTCCAAAATTGAATTTCACCGTCGCCATGTTCCATTAGGACACTGAACGTTTTTTCTGCTAAGACCTGATCATCATGTTTAATGACCATACGCCAATCCCCTACTTTATTATTGAGCGGTAACCAAATGGTATCGCCTAAATAAAAGTCCCAGTCATTGTTTGCCACATATACCTCACCGGTAAATGGCGGCAATATCTGGCCCGACGCATCAGGAATATCAGGATGATAAATATAATAGGTGAGCTTTTTACCCTTGGCTTTTTTACAATTAACGATAAAGCCGAACTCAATATCAAGTTCGGCGGGTATATCAGTGGTAAAGGTTTTTATTTTGGGTAAAGCTTTTTCTTTCTCATTCCAGTGCTTATAAATACCGAAGCTGGTGATATCAAAGAACGAACGTAATTTAGACACCCTGATGACCTCGATTTGCTATGGAGACAGAGACAACATGACTAACGTGTAACAATTGTTTGCGCACCTTCGACCAATTTGTCTCGGTCTATTTTTTCTGGCACCTGTGCGCCTTTACGTGCCAAAGGCCGTGCTTCAATGCTGTTTTTCCAGCGGATCAAATGTTCGAGCCCGTTAATATCAATTCCTGACCATTCATACGTTCGTACCCAGCACCAATTTGCCATGTCTGCAATACTGTATTCCCCTGCTAAATACTCATGCTGACTCAATTGTGTATCTAATACCTCAAACAATCTTCTGCCTTCCTTTTGATACCGATCGATAGCAGGTTGAATTTTTTCTGGAAAATAACGGTAAAATACATTTGCTTGTCCCATCATCGGGCCGATACCACCCATCTGAAACATTAGCCATTGGATAACTTGCGAGCGCCCCTTAGCATCACTTGGCAGGAACTGACCTGTCTTTTCAGCCAAATAAAGCATAATGGCACCAGACTCAAAAACAGAAAAATTGCCATTATCTCTATCAACCAATACCGGAATGCGTCCATTTGGATTAAGTGCTAAAAACGCTGGAGCTTTCTGCTCTTGCTCCATCAAATTAATGCTATGTACTTCATAGGGTAAACGCATTTCTTCTAATGCCACGGAAGCTTTCCAGCCATTTGGTGTAGACGATGTATATAAATCAAACATGCTAAATCCTTTTAAGCTAGTGCTGCAGGACGAGAACTAACTAAGTCATACCAACGTTGTAAGTGAGTTTGCTCTGGTGAAATACGTAGCTTAACGACTCGACCGAAATCTATGGCGCATACAGCGGTAATATCAGCAATACTAAATTTTTCGCCAGCGAGATATGTATGCTCACTTAATCTGTCGTTCATTATTTCTAGAAACTTAGTCGCCTCTTCGCCGGCCACTTTTCCAAATTCTGCTACGGGCGTCATACGATCCTTAAAATAACCTGTTGAATGTTGGAAACACATACCAATTTGCATAAACAAGCCAAACTCTGCTTGGCGTTGCCACATATCAATTTGCGCTTTTTCAAGGGGAGTAGTCCCCATCAATGGTATTTGAGGATACAACTCTTCAAAATAACGACAGATAGACACGGATTCATAGATACACGTCCCATCATCCAATTCTAATACAGGTACCTTTGCCATTGGATTTTTAGCTCGCATAACAGGACTAAGGTTTTCACCACCTTGTATATCAACCTGAACGTAGTCCATCGGAATATTTTTTTCGGTTAAAAAAAACCGCACTCTGCGTGGTGTAGGTGCGGTCTTAGTTTCATATATTTTCATTTCACGGCTCCAGTGTCAGTTGCTGCACTGGGCAATGGACACCATTAATCAGTTATGCTGTAACCAGTAGCGTTGTTTGAGCGCTTGGTACTGCTCTGTGGTTTTGTATTGTTTTAGTGCATTATTTATCAAAGGAACTAATTCCTTATGTTTATTATGCACATAGTGATACAAGGGTACAGAAATAATTGTTCTATAAGTGCTTTCGCTCAACATTGAACTGTTATCAATGATTTCACTGGCACCGAGCACCAATAAGCCATTTTCGCTTAAATTAAAGGCATTAAACAACGCTTCTACCGAATTGTATCGCTTAAGGTTCACATGGTTTTCAGCCGCCCAATCTTTCACTACAAGCAATTCGCTAGTGACAAACACATCGCTTCCTTTAGAAAGGCTACTTGAACACATATCTAGGTTTTTACAGACTAAATAAAAAGTGATGTTTGTCAGTGGTTCAGGTATCCGCAACAGAGATGGTGATAGCCTGCTGTAGGCATCTACGCGCATCAATTCTCCATCACTACCAAAACGATATGAATTAAGTGATGCTGCAATTGATGTGAATCGGGTAATGGTTATGTCGTAACCAAGCTGCCGATAAATACTTTGCATTAAATTTGATGCAAAAAATGTTTCTTTCATACCTGTTATCGAAGAAAAATATAATTGAGGCTGCTGCTGGGTATCGACATCTGTGTTCATATCATAGACGACTTGAGCACCATTAATCACACCATTAACTAATGATTCGCTATTATCGTCATGGATACTTTTTGCAAAACTACGCGCAGCATTTAAGGAAATTTTTGCGTCGGCGTCTCTATCAAAGAACTGCAGTAAGGTGTCTGATTGTGCTAATGACTCGGCCGACGTTTTCATACGTTCGCTTGGCAGATATTCAGAAAAACTATCGGTAGTCACCGGTAGCGAACCCAAACCAATCGCCATGGACGCATTATTGTTCAATAAAAATCTAAGTAAGTCGGTGAGCTGTGCTTTATTTTTAGCGGACCGGGGAACTACCCATAACTCTAAAGGGGCGACCTCACTATGATTATCTTCTCTGGCTTTAGGAAAAGGAAAAAAACCAATATTTTCTGACTGAGTACTATCAATAGTGCTTTCTGCAAATTGCCCCATAAGCGTCATGGCCGCCTGTTTATTCTCAACCACTTTAATTGCTTGCTGCCAAGTCCAGCGACGCTCTGGCGCGAGAAACCATTCCTGACCTAACAATTGATTGAATTGCCCTATTAAACTAGATGCATTCTGCTGCTCTAAAAGACTTGCGTTGATTAGCTGCTGCCGAAACGCAGTTCCTCCAACATCCACTGATAAATAATCTAACCAAGCAAGTAAAGGCCAACTTTCTTGAATCGCTTGAACTAAAGGGCTAGCGCCTTGATTTTTTATCTGCCGGCATAAAGTTACAAACTCACTCCACGTCTTTGGCGGTCGGACGTTAAGTTCTTTGAAAACCGATTTATTGTAATAGAAACCCCAACCATATTGGGCTAAAGGGAGAGCATAAGTGCCAGTTTCATTTGTAACGCTATTCAAAACAGCGGGTTGAAGTGCCTTTTGCAATTCAGCCTTGGGCAGTAGTGTATCGATTGGTTGAATAACATCCTGAGCAATGAGGGAGCGTAAGCGCTGGCCGCCCTGCCAATATAGAAGATCGTATTCGCCGGTTTCTAACCAACTGGGTAATAATCTCTTAAAGTCATTGTCATTGAAAAAAGCTAATTTAATACGAAATTTGCTGGATTTTGTTTCAAAGTCATCGAAGACCTGACGATAAACGTCACTTTGATTTTCACTTGTAGTCAGCACAGCAACGGATAGGGTCTGCGCTGCTGATACATTTGTAGCGATGCCGATGTAACAGCATAAACCCCAAACGAACCAAATGATTTTGATCATAAAAAAAGGTATCCTCGCCCTGCAAAATATAAACACTGAATAAGAACCAGAGCTTGAAACTGCAACGTTTTTCCGCAAGAAAAATATGTATTCGAAGCTAATTTTAGGTGCTTAGATGTTACTTTGACATTAGACCAAAGGTCATTTATTACACCTAACGATTAAAAATACATTAACTTTAGTCTTATTCATCGTGTTTAATGGTTGTTTGCCAATTCTGCAGATGTTCTTCCGCCTGTTTCTTTAATGTTTTATGATGCGTTTTTACCCACCAGCTTTCCAATAATCTAATATTCTTACGGTTTGCTTTGTAAAAGATGTCGCTTATATCCCCAACAAAAGGGATCAGGCCAATCAGAAAATCAAAAATCGTGTTGCGTATCATCGCTATTCGCAGAGATTTAGGGGCATCCATCTGGCCTGCTAAATGAACAATATGTGCCGAAAGCGCCATCCCGACCAGATCGCCTAAGCCAGGGATCAACCCGATAACGCCGTCTAAACCGAAGCGGATTTTGGTAAAAGGTATCGCTACAGCAGAATCAAGAATATGCGCCATTCTTTGTGCTTTACGCAACGCTTTAGGGGCTTTTAAAGAAGTCGTTTCCATTATTTATCACTTCCTAACTCAGTGGCTAATTCAGCACTTAATTGCACATTTCGTTGCGGCAACGCCCAGCCAGCAAGATTTTTTTCGATTAACTGAGTCAAAGCAGAAATGTGCTCAGGATGGGCATTTAAAGCTTCAATATATTCATAGCGTTCGCCGCCCGCTTGCATAAAATAATCTCTATTTTCGACACCAATTTCTTCAATGGTTTCGAGACAATCTGCGGAAAAACCAGGACAGATCATTTGTACCGATTTGACACCTTGCTCAGGTAATGCCTTAAGTGTGTGATCAGTATAAGGTTGCAACCATTCTTCTCGGCCAAAGCGAGATTGAAATGTCACCATATATTCTTCTTTAGCCAAGCCCAATCTTTCTGCAATTAATCGCGAGGTTTTATAACACTCACAGTGATAAGGGTCACCGGAGGTTAAGTAACGCTTGGGTATTCCGTGGTAAGTAAAAATAAGCTTATCAGCACGACCGTTCGAGGCCCAGTGAGACTCGATACTTTTAACGAGTGCATCAATATAAGGGTCAAAATCATGATAATGACTGATAAAACGTACATCCGGTATCCAGCGTGTTTGGCGTAGAACGTTTCCTAGAGCGTCAAAGGTGGAGCCATTTGTTGCACCGCTATACTGTGGATAAAGTGGCAACACCAACAACTGCCGAACGCCCTGTTCAAGCATATTTTGCGTAACCGATTTTATCGACGGCGAGCCATAACGCATAGCAAAATCTACGACGACTTTGTCACCGTACTTTTCTTTCATGCTTAGTGTTAATGCCGCGGCCTGATCCTGAGTATGAAACATTAAGGGCGAGCCTCGATCCGTCCACACGGTACTATATGCATGCGCTGAGCGCTTAGGTCGAATATTCAAAATCACTAAATTCAGGATCATCCACCAAAGAAGTTTGGGTACCTCAACTACCCTTGGGTCAGATAAAAACTCACGTAGATAACGTTTTAACGCTCCCTTTTCAGGGGCTTGTGGTGTACCGAGATTAGTGATTAGTACGCCAATTTTATCTTCTTGTTTATGGGTAAATGTGCCATTGGAGAGATATTTCATTTGTTTACTCAACTTCTATTAATCAATAAATCTGTGCAACAAATACGTCGTAAAATCGCTATCGGACTTGTTGCATTTTGAATTTAGCCATTACTCATGGTTATCCGGGATAGTAAGTTGCAGCGCCAGGTCCAACAGGCATACCGAAGATAAATACCCAAAGGTAAAATAACACGCTCCAACCCACCATGAAAACCAAACTGTATGGCAGCATAGTGGCAATGAGTGTTCCCATCCCGAGGTTTTTCTTATACTGAGCGGCAATGGCTAATATCAGCCCAAAGTAACTCATCATAGGTGAAATAACATTGGTCACCGAATCACCAATTCGATATGCCGCCTGAATCACTTCAGGTGAAAAACCTACTAACATCAGCATGGGCACAAAAATTGGCGCAGTGACTGCCCACTGGGCAGATGCACTGCCAAGAGATAGGTTCACCATGCCACACATTAAGATAAAGAATATAAAAACGCCTGGCCCATCAAGGCCAATAGTTTGGATAAGCTCAGCACCCTTTACCGCCAAGACGGTACCTAAATTCGTCCAATTGAAGAATGCCACAAATTGAGCAGCAAAAAACACCAACGTAATATATAGGCCCATAGCGCCCATACTTTTAGACATCGCATTAATCACATCTTTATCATTGTTCATCGTGCCAGCCACTTTCCCATATACAAAGCCTGGAACAGCAAACGTGATAAAAATAAATGCCACGATACCCTTTAGAAAAGGCGAGCCCGCTATGGCACCTGTTTCTGGATGACGTAAAATCCCGTTCTCTGGCACTATGGTTAAAGCAAGCATTACACATAACAGTACAAAACTTATACCAGCCCAGCGCAAGGCTTTTCTCTGCTGAGCGCTAGGCGCAGTCATTTCTTGCTTATCAAGTTCGATAGACGCTTCACTCGGGTCATATTCTCCTAAACGAGGCTCTACAATTTTCTCGGTAACAAATGCGCCTAATCCTGCAATCAGAAAAGTACTGATAAACATGAAGTACCAGTTTACTTCCGGACCAACAACATAATCTTGATCGATTATATGGGCTGCCGCTTCTGTAATACCGGATAACAAAGGATCAACAGTTCCTAATAATAGGTTAGCACTGTACCCGCCTGATACACCCGCAAAGGCCGCGGCCAAACCCGCTAATGGATGACGGCCCAAAGAATGAAATATCATTGCTGCTAGCGGTATTAACACTACGTAACCCAACTCAGCAGCCGTATTAGATAAAATGCCTGCCAATACGATAACGACTGTGACCATGCGCTTCGATGCATTCATTACCATGGCACGCATTGCGGTTGATAATAAGCCTGAGTGCTCAGCAACAGAGACACCCAGTAATGCCACCAATACGGTGCCAAGGGGTGCAAAGCCCGTAAAGTTAGTGACTAAATGGGTAACAATTCTTTGCAACCCTTGTGCATTTAACAGCGATACTACTTCTATCATGCCATCGGGTGAACGCCCTTTGGCACCAATGGGTCTTGGGTCAATTACACTGACATCAAAATATCCTAAGATACCGCTGAGAACGACAATCGACATGGCTAATATCGCGAACAAGGTAATCGGGTGAGGAAGCAAATTCCCTAGCCATTCGACTGTTGTTAAAAATCGTGAAAACCACCCTGACTGGCTTTCTTGATTCGGTTGGTTTTTCTGTATATTAGTGTCTTGCAAACCGACTCCTTAATTGTCCCTATGCGTTTTTACGGTTACCTACCCATAGTACCTAATTCACTCAGCAAACGTTAGAGTCGAGATGAGAGTGCTAGTTTTCTGATGATATTTCAGTCAAAACGGTTGTTTTTTAGTAAAAAAGTATTTGTATCTCGGGCGGAACGCTTTATTGTTATAAGGAAAAAAATTAGGCTTTAAATTGTTGCTGCCAAAAGGAAATTCAGATGACAGATAAGCAACTTCAAGATAAAAACGACAAGCAATCACCCGCTACTGAATTAGCACAACTTCGACAAATTGTTTTTGGTGATGCGCAAAAAAATCTTGAGCAGAAAATAGACCAACTCGGACACAGCTTGCAGACTCAACTCAAGCATCTCGAACAACAAACATCTCGTCAGTTTGGTCAACTCCAAGGGGCAATTGAAAGTCATGTGCATCAACTCGAAGACAAGCTATTAAACGCAGACAAAGATCAAGATGCCAAAGCAAATGAATTATTTACTTTGAACAAGAACTTATCATCTGAACTCGAAATGGCAGAAGCGGCTAACAAACAAGAAACCGACGAGTTACACAAACGAATTGATCACGATCTAAATGCCCTCTCAATGAAGTTTTCTGAGCAGTTAAAACAAGCACTTGCACAGCTAACTCAAGTCTCAAATGATTTAAATTCCTCTAAAACCGATCGTAAAACCCTGGCGAAGTTGCTTGCGACTGTCGCCTCCAACTTGGAAACTGGCGATGACGAGTAATCTCTATCATGTCGTCTCAGGGAAGTAACAACCAGCATGACCAAGAACTGCAACTTCAAGAGTTGCGGAGAATTCTGTTTGGTAAAAACAATCAACATCTCACTGATGCTCTGCGACACAATGCTAGAGAAATTGTCAGCGACGTATTTTCAGAAGCCTTAAAGGATCGTCAAGACAAAGACGGTAGCGTTAAGAAGGTTATGGCGCCGTTGGTTGATAAGTCGGTCGAATATTCTGTCACTAATCGAAAAGAACAGTTTGTTGGCTATTTATATCCCATAGTTGGCAGCGTGGTACGTAAATCAGTTACCGCTTTTTTGAGCGAATTTATAGAGCGGACCAATCAGTTACTCGAGAATAGTTTAACGATTAAAGGTCTCACTTGGCGAATAAAAGCGCGTCAGGCGGGCGTTCCTTACGCAAACTACGTTGCCAGTCAAACTTTTAACTACCGCGTGGAACAAGTTTTTTTAATCCATCGGGAGACCGGTTTGCTGCTTAGAAATGTGTCATATAATCAGCAATATTCCGAGGATGCCGACCTTATTTCCTCTATGTTAACGGCTATAAATGACTTCGTATCCGATTCATTTAAACCCAATATAGAAGGTCGTGAACAAACGTTAAATATTGTGAAAACCGACGATTTCACATTAGTACTTAAAGCTGGTCCTAGTGCGGTGTTGGTCGCAGCGGTAACGGGCAATATGCCGCAAAAAATAGCAGACCAGCTACAACTGACGATAGAAGAACTGCATAGCCTTTACGAAAAGCAGTTACATGAATTTAAAGGTGATGCAGCCCCATTTGTAGATTGTGACCAACAGCTAATGGACTGCTTAGTATCGGAACTTAAAGAAACGGCTAAACAAAAAAAATCTAAGCCGTGGATGGCCTGGAGCATTTTGCTATTTGTTGTATTAGGGCTGAGTTACTACGCCTATAAATTGTGGATATTCCAAGACTATGTTGAACAAATTCAAGCGATCAATGAGCAGCCTGGCATCATGCTAGTACAGTTAGAAAGAAAGGGCATACAGCAGATTAAAATGGATGTGATGCGTGACCCAAGCGCGAAGCCCATCATAAAATGGCTGTCGGAACAAAATGTTCCCACAAAAATTATTAGCTTGAACGAAAAATCGTACTTATCCTTAGAACCGCAAATAGTGCAAGAACGGGTAAACGTCGTTGCTGCTCAGTTTCCTAGTATCACAGTTACTAGACAAGGTGAATCCACGCGACTAATAGGTAAACTGAATCAACCGCAATTCAATAAGCTCAACCTTGCCCTGTCAAAATTGCCAGGATTAACTGATGCCCAGACAATGTTGCAAGACGTTGAGGTAACTAGCCCTGAGCGGGTGAACATTGATGACAGTGCAGATTTCAATACGCTCATCAAACTAAAAATTGGCCAAATCAATAGCACTTCAATCGAGTTTGCTATCGACAGTACTGAGCTAAGTCCACAAGCTCGAGAAAAACTTGCCGCTATTACTGCACAAGCCAAATCCTTGCTAATGCTAGCCAGTAAAGTCCATATTGACGTAAACTTTTTACTTATAGGCGCTAGCGACACTAATGGCTCACAGTCCTACAATGAAATGTTGAGTGTCAAGCGTGCCCAAACCGTAAAAGATGCCATACAAGATGGTGGAATACCTGCCGATAAGCTTAATGCCATCGGTATCGGCGTAATCGATTTACCTGCTGCGAGTAATGACACACGCAAGGTTTTATTTAACGTCATTACAACTCAAGCCGCACAGCAGTAATGGACAATAAATAATTATGATTCAGAAGAAAATATGTTTACTAGGCGCCTCAGGTGTCGGAAAAACGAGTCTCATCAAACAATATGTTGAAGGGATCTTTTCTGAGAAATATCTGACTTCAATAGGGGTCAAAATAGACAAAAAGCTCGTTGTATGTGAAGACGATTCTGTACAACTTATGCTGTGGGATATAGAGGGAATTGATCGTTACTGCGGTTTTCAGCCAAAATATATCCGCGGCGCTTCTGCCCTTATTATAGTGGTCGATCACACTCGCTCACAATCTTTGGTTGAAGGAATAGAGATTTTTCGATTAGCTCGAGATGTGTCAGATATTCCAGCTATCTTAGTCATCAATAAATCAGATCTAAGTACCGCGTGGCACTGGAGTGACGAGGAGTTAGTTGATTTTTCCCGTCCGTTTATCCATACATTTAACACTAGCGCGAAAACTGGAGAAAATGTTGACCAACTCTTCTCTGTCCTTGCCCAACACTTACTAAGTGAGGCTAGCCGGTGAACATATCTCTTTTTAAAACATTAGGTATCGTTGATTGTTGTATATTCAAACGTATTGCTTCACGTAGCTACGAAGTCATTTATGCTGAAGACGAATGGATAGATATATTGCTGCCCCATGCGCGGGATGAAAATATATTTATCACTCCCTGCGGTAGTCCGTTTTTAGATGACTTTATAGCGCAGGCGGAGGAGTTTTTCGAACTGGCAACTGATGGGAGAATAGAGTCTGGTATATGGAGTGAAAAAATTGATGACCAAGAATTAAAGTTGAACGCCTATGCCACCACAGATAAAGGCGACTTTTATTTAATCATCGACAACATAGTTGAACAATACAAACGACGTCAAAAAACGCTTCAGTCAGCGCGCGAATTATTATTATCTAATGATAAAATCGTAGCTCAACAAGAATATATTCATCAACGTCTAGACGAACTTCTTAGTCAATCCTCCACGCTAAAAGACATGCAGCAACCCATTACCGAAGTTATCGAGAAGACAGAAATAGGTGTGGCTATCCTATCACCTAACCTTAAACCTGTTAGTCAGAATCCTGCCCTATACAGTGTTTTTGATTCCCACCTAGCCTCAGTGAAAACAGAACCTTATGAGCTAATTCTTCAATTGTTTGAGAAGCAATATCCTGAATTTGAGCGCGTAATTAGCACAGGTAGTCGTTGGAGCGGTGAACTCTTTTGGTTACAACCACCAAACAGTGAGAAGTGGCTTAAATTAGCGGTATATCCAGTTAAAACAGACTTCCAAAAAATTACCCATTGGGTTTTTATTATCAGCGATATTTCTCAAGTTAAACACTTATTACAAAATAACGAAAAACTGACCCACTACGATGCGCTCACGGCCATTCCCAATAGGCAATATTTCTGGATGCAGCTTGAGCAATCGGTCAATAATGCGGTGCCGTTCTATTTATTATATTTAGATATTAAGAACTTTAAGCGCATCAATGAAGTTCACGGCCATTCGCGCGGTGATAAGATTATTAAGGAACTAGTTGAACGCATTACACCTCATGTGAGCAATGGTGATATGTTCGCCCGCATCGGTGGTGGTGAATTTGCCATTATTCGTCAAAAAACGGTTACCCAGCAGCAGTGTATCGATTTAGGTAACGCGCTTATTGAAGTGGCAACCCAACCATTTTATCTACCCAATGGTGCGCATTGTGAAGTGGGTTTAAACATTGGGGCCGCGAGCTTTCCCAGAGACGCTGATGACGCTGAGACATTGATGAAGTTTGCCGATCTCGCCGTTTTTAATGCTAAGAAGCTCGAAAAAAGCAGCGTACAGTTTTATTCGCAAAAGCTCAAAGATGCATCACAACGTATTATCGAACTAGAAACTGCATTACAAACCGCCATTACTAATCATGAGTTCGAACTATTTTTACAACCAATGCTTGACCTTACCAGCGGCACTATCCTTAAAGCAGAAGCGCTATTGCGCTGGAATCGTTTCGATAGTGAACGTATTGGCCCCGACGAATTCATCCCTATCGCGGAACAAACAGGTTTAATCATTCCTATTGGTAAATGGGTCATTTCAAAAGCCTGTGAAATGATAAGTACACTCAATCACAGAGGACACAGCTGTAAATTATCAGTCAATTTATCCCCACGACAAGTCGGCGATAGAAACCTACTCACTTTTATTCAAAACGAAATTAGAAATCACCATATTCAACCCAATCAATTGGAACTAGAACTCACCGAAGGGGTGTTAGTAGATAACTATGATAGAGTCCAATTTTTACTCACTGAAGTCAGAAAACTAGGTGTCAGCGTGTCTATTGATGACTTTGGTACTGGATACAGTTCACTTTCATATTTAAAAAAATTGCCGATAGATCATATTAAAATAGATAGATCCTTTGTGCAGGATTTAGTTAATGACGAAAATGATAGAGCCATTATTATGGCTATTATCGCCATGGCCCATAGTTTGAAATTGAATGTTATTGCTGAAGGGGTAGAAACAGAACTACAGCGTGATTTTTTACGGTTAAATCACTGTAACCTTGCCCAAGGTTATTTGTTTAGTCGCCCGCTTCCGTTTATGGAATTCTGCGAATACTTGGGCAACCTAACTAACCAAAAGCTGATAGACCAGTCTGAGCACGACCTAAAATAAGCGCGTGTACATCGTGGGTACCTTCATAGGTATTCACTGCTTCTAAGTTGAGTACGTGCCGAATTACATGAAACTCATCTGAAATCCCATTTGCACCATGCATATCTCGGGAGGTGCGTGCAATATCAAGCGCCTTTCCACAAGAGTTACGTTTAATTAAAGAAATAGCTTCCGGTGCGAGTGCGTTAGCATCCATTAAACGCCCTGCTTGCAGACATGCCAACAATCCGATAGAAATTTCAGTCTGCATATCGGCCAGTTTCTTTTGGATCAATTGATTGGCTGCTAATGGACGAGAAAATTGCTCTCGGTCTAAACAATATTGTCGTGCTTGATGCCAACAAAACTCCGCTGCGCCTAAACTTCCCCAAGCAATGCCAAAACGCGCTTTGTTCAAGCAGCTAAAAGGACCTTTTAAGCCTTGTACATTTGGCAGAATGTTTTCGGCTGGCACAAAGACATCAAGCATCACAATTTCGCCTGTTACCGACGCCCTTAATGAAAACTTCCCTTCAATTTTAGGTGCAGACAACCCCGGCATGTTTTTCTCAAGTATAAATCCGCGAATAACACCATTTAACTTCCCCCAGACTAGGAAAACATCGGCGATCGGAGAATTGGTTATCCACAATTTGTTGCCGTTTAATAGATACCCTCCATCTACCTCCTGAGCACGAGTGAGCATACTGGCTGGATCCGAGCCAGAATTCGGCTCGGTTAGGCCAAAGCAGCCCACCCATTGCCCAAGCGCCAACTTAGGCAGATAACGCTTCCTTTGTTCATCGCTACCAAACGTAAAGATAGGATACATAACCAATGATGACTGCACACTCATCGCACTGCGGTAACCGCTGTCAACACGCTCCACCTCTCTGGCTAGCAATCCATAACTGACGTTGTTCACTTCAGCACAGCCATATTCTTGAGGTAAGGTACAACCCAGTAATCCAAGCTCACCCATTTCTGACATGATGTCTCGATCAAAGTATTCATGGCGATTACCCTTTAATATTCTGGGCATAAGCTTTTGTTGACAATATTGATGAGCGGTATCGCGAATAAGACGTTCATCATCTTGCAACATGCCATCAAGATTAAGAGGATCTTGCCAATTAAATTTAGCAGTTGAATGATTAGTCATATTTATCTCAAAATCAGGTGTTACTGGATTTACCAAGTCTATATGTCACTCGGTAATGCAAACTAAAACGGAGCTGGATATTGTTTTAATACAGTGGCGATATCGACTTTAGCCTGTTCACTAAGTGGCTTTTTAAACGCCGCAATATTTTCGTGTAATTGCGTCATATTTGTTGCGCCAATAATAGTTGATGTCACACCATCAACGTTATTACACCAAGCTAATGCTAATTCACAAGGTGTTAAACCATGTGCCTTAGCAACGTCCACATAGCCTGAAACGGCTAACTCAGTATTCTTGGTATCTCTGAAAATACCGTTACGTTGTTCTAACGTCCATCGGCTTCCTTCTGGACGTTGATTGTTCAGATACTTTCCGCTTAGCGCGCCGCCAGCAAGAGGTGACCAAGGTAAATAAGCAATATTTTCTGCTACGCAATGTTCTATAAGATACGGCCAATCCTTGCTGTGCAACAAATTAAACTCGTTTTGCATCGACACCATACGTGGCAAATCATATTGCTTACTCAAATTTAAGTATTGCGTTAGCCCCCACGGAGTTTCGTTTGATAAACCACAGAAACGGATCTTGCCCTGTTCGACACAGGTGTTCAAAGCTTGAAGAACCGCTAGCATTTGTGCGGTTTCTGCGGCACTGTCAGTCTTAGAGAAACTAACGCGGCCCACCGCGTGTTTGGCAAAATGTGGTGATGTTCGATTTGGCCAATGCAGCTGATACAAGTCAATATAATCGGTGTTTAAACGCTTTAATGAATCATCTACCGCCTTTATCACTGATGCTGGAGAAATTGGGCTCCCTTGACGAATATAAGATAAGCCCGGCCCGACAATTTTTGAAGCCAAAATGATATTTTTTCGACGCTCAGGATGACGCCCCAGCCAGTCACCAATAATCCTCTCTGTTTGACCATATTTTTCCCCCGATGGAGGTACCGGGTATAATTCAGCAGTGTCGACAAAGTTAACGCCTTGTTCAAGGGCATATTCAATTTGCTGATCTGCGTCCTGCTGTGTATTTTGCACGCCCCAAGTCATTGAACCTAAGCACACTCGGGAAACAGACAGACCACTATGGCCTAATTCCGAATAATTCATTTATATTCCTTATTTTTCTGCATTTGCGGGATGGTTCGACCTATTATACTTGCCTATCTTTTTGCGCGCGCAGCTGGAAATGTTATCAGATATTACCGTCAGTCATTATTCATTGGACTAGGCGACTCAGGTAACTTATACAATTTATATAGCAAATCAGGTTGATATAAAGCTTCGATCGCCTTGGTTAGATCGGGGATTACATTTTGATGTAATGATTTTTTGGAAAAATGAAACCAATTTGAATTTTCGGCAAGTACCAGTGGTGTACCAAAATCCTGTATATTTTCGCCCAATGCTATTAGGTTGTATTCAATTCCCTGTAAAGAGCCCACCACCGCATTAACCCGGTTCAATCTAAGCAAGTTAAGACCTTGAGCATAATCACTTACTTGGAGCTTACGCAATTGAGTGTCTTCATCAAAAGCTGTTGAAAAGCTCGCTCCGCGAATGACAGCAATATGATTCAGCAACAATAATTGATTATAAGTAGATAAATTTCTACCTGCTTGAGGTAGCACAATAACCTTCGACTTTGAGATAGGCCCTATAAAGGTTACATAGTCGTCTAACTGAGCGTTTCGAAAAATAAGGGCTCCATCTAATGTTCCTCGTTGGACGCCGGAAATCACTCTTGCGTATGGCCAAAGTACGATATCAAACTTGATACCCGTTTTGACGCTTAACAAATCAAGGTAGCGTACGACTGAACCAGTTAGTTCATTCTCGCTGTTAACATAAGCAAATGGCGCAAATCCAGGTACACCTACTTTTAATGTAGTCGTTTGAGGTGGCGTTTTGGCAACAAGCTGAGCTGAAAAAGCGCAAAAGATAAAGCACAACAGTAGCCACTTAAACATATTTCATCACTAAATTATCGCCCAAAATGAAGGTTATTGATTATTTATGGTTCACTAAATTAATAATACGCAACCGATAAACGAAGTACAGAAAAACATAGTCGTTATAGCAACCCAAATTAATCATTAAGCATATGAAAACATACCTCGGTTTATTTGACTAGGCGACACATCAAGGATCGATTCGAAATTTTGCGCCAGTCACTTTTCTTCAGACATAAAAAAAGGCCACCGAAGTGACCTTATTAAATTCTTAATCTAAACGATTATAGAATTTTAGATACTACACCAGCACCAACTGTGCGGCCACCTTCACGGATAGCGAAGCGTAAACCTTCGTCCATCGCGATAGGTGCAATCAATTCAACTACGAATTTAAGGTTGTCACCAGGCATAACCATTTCTACGCCTTCAGGAAGCTCTACAGCACCTGTTACGTCAGTTGTACGGAAGTAGAACTGTGGACGGTAACCTTTAAAGAACGGAGTATGACGGCCGCCTTCATCTTTAGACAACACGTAAACTTCTGCTTCGAACTTAGTGTGTGGGTTGATTGAACCAGGCTTAGCCAATACTTGACCACGCTCTACGTCTTCACGCTTAGTTCCACGCAACAATGCGCCGATGTTCTCGCCTGCACGACCTTCGTCAAGCAATTTACGGAACATTTCAACACCTGTACAAACGCTCTTAGTAGTGTCTTTCATACCAACGATTTCAACTTCGTCGCCAGTTTTAACAATACCACGTTCAACACGACCAGTTACAACCGTACCACGACCTGAAATTGAGAAAACATCTTCAATTGGAAGTAGGAAAGGCTTATCAATATCACGCTCTGGCTCTGGGATGTATGAATCAAGGGCTTCTGCAAGCTCGATGATTTTAGCTTCCCATTTCTCTTCGCCTTCAAGGGCTTTAAGAGCTGAACCTTGGATAACAGGTAAGTCATCGCCAGGGAATTCGTATTCAGAAAGTAATTCACGTACTTCCATTTCTACCAATTCTAATAATTCTTCGTCGTCTACCATGTCACATTTGTTCATGAAAACGATCATGTAAGGTACGCCAACCTGACGGCCTAACAAGATGTGCTCACGAGTTTGTGGCATAGGACCATCAGTCGCTGCAACTACTAAGATTGCGCCATCCATTTGAGCAGCACCAGTGATCATGTTTTTAACATAATCGGCGTGTCCAGGACAGTCAACGTGTGCGTAGTGACGTGCAGGAGTATCGTATTCAACGTGAGACGTTGAAATAGTGATACCACGCTCGCGCTCTTCAGGAGCGTTATCGATTTGATCGAATGCAGATGCGTTACCGCCGTACGTTTTAGCTAGTACAGTAGTAATTGCAGCTGTTAATGTTGTTTTACCGTGGTCAACGTGGCCGATAGTACCGACGTTTACATGCGGTTTAGTACGTTCAAACTTTGCTTTTGCCATTGTCTATTCCTCAGCAAATATACATTAAGAAAAAATTATTATTGAGATGGGAAAGAGAAGAGTGGTGCTGATAGGCAGATTCGAACTGCCGACCTCACCCTTACCAAGGGTGCGCTCTACCAACTGAGCCATATCAGCATTTCACAAAATGGAGCGGACGGCGAGAATCGAACTCGCAGCTTTAGCTTGGAAGGCTAAGGTATTACCACTATACGACGTCCGCACGATCTACTCTCATACATATCAAGTAAAAAGTGGTGGAGGGGGCAGGATTCGAACCTGCGAAGGCTGAGCCGTCAGATTTACAGTCTGATCCCGTTGACCGCTTGGGTACCCCTCCAGATTGATGGTGCCGACTACCGGAGTCGAACTGGTGACCTACTGATTACAAGTCAGTTGCTCTACCAACTGAGCTAAGTCGGCACGTCATCAAGTGGGTGCGGATATTAGAGTAACATTTGCCATCGTGCAAGAGGCAATTATTAAAAAAATACTTTTTTTGTGTTGTTTGCTTAAAAATTCAGCTAATTTGCTATTAAGTTACGTATTTGGGTGTTTTTAGAACAGTTATTCATATTAAATTTAGATGAATAAATATTCCAGTAAGCCAAATAAAACTAAATTTTCGTGAAAATAGTGATGTACAGGTGCGTTATTTTTCACCATTCTCTGTCCACCACCTGTAATAATCACAGAATATTCGGAATTTACCTCGGCAACTTTTTGCTCAGCAGCAAAAATAAACCCTTTAACGGCTGCAGCGCATCCCATATTGACACAATCCACTGTTTGCTTTCCTAACGACAAATCGTTTGGAAAAACATCATTCGCAAACACTAACTCGGTATTGTTAATTAAACTATCGCGCATCAAACTAAAACCTGGGGCTATCCATCCCCCTAGATGCCTATTCCCTAACACTAGATCACAGGTATTAGCCGTACCTAAATCAATAACAGCATAGGCTTGAGTTTGACATAACCTGCGGCCAGCCAATACAGCCAGCCAGCGGTCAGCGCCTAATGTGGCATAATTGCTGTACGCGCATTGCATGCCAAAGGCGTTAGTTTGGGTTTTCACTATCGTTAGGGGAACATCCAATTCTGTGCATAAGATCCGCAGTCGCGCAACTTGTTCGCCCTGTCCTACCGCTGCCACGATCACCCGCTGACTTTGGTTGATATTATCTTTAAGAGCCTTCACGTTATTACTACGCATAATAGCTAAAGGTTGACCGAAAACCTCTTTGCTTGCTTCTACCATTGCGCTCTTAATATAGCTGTTACCAATATCCAAGAGTAAAGCCTTAGTTCGCTCTGACACTGATTTCTCCACCGTTGTAAGCTTGCACACCGTCAGTTTGTTGTAACAGCAGTGCACCAGTTGCATCTATACCTTTGCAAATACCCTTTACCGTTTTATTGCCTATGACTAATGTAATAGGCTTGTCGCGAAACACATTGCGTTCACGCCAAGTTTCTATAAAAGTTTCAAGCCCCGAGTGACTAAAGACCTCCATACAACAAGTCAATTCATCAAGCAATAAGGCGCTGATGCGATTACGCTCAAACCCTTCGGGATTTAACGTTGTTAAATCAATCCACGGTTGGTCTATTTTCTCACTACCTACATCTAAAGCCATATTTAATCCCACGCCTATGATGCAGTCACAAGCACCGCCCATTTGCCCTTCCACTTCAATTAAGACGCCGGCTAATTTTTTTCCTCTGGCATAAATATCATTTGGCCACTTAAGTGCAATATCTTGATAGCCCGCCTTTTCTAATGCCCGTGTAATTGCCACACCGACGGCCAGACTCAGTCCTGAAATAGATTGATAACCGCCAGCAAATTGCCAAAACTGTGATAAGTACAAGCTTGCACCATAGGGGGAAACCCATGTGCGCCCTCGGCGACCTCGCCCTGCGGTTTGTGCTTCAGCAAGGCACACGTCGCCATTTTTCAATGTAGCAATACGTTCTTTGAGATACTGATTCGTGGAATCTATTACATTAAGCAGTATAAGTTGCTTAGCATCAAAGTGTTGGCAGTGCGTGGCAATTAATTCACTGTTTAGTAGTTGAATAGGTTCAGCGAGCCGATAGCCCTTGCCCGTTACACTGAATATATTTAGTCCCAACTCACTTAACGCTTTTATATATTTAGATACCGCGGTTCTAGAAATCCCCAACTCTTCGCCTAGGGTTTCGCCTGAGTAAAACTGGCCATCCGCCAATGCCTTTACAATATGGTTACGGATCATATCTGTTTGTTTGTTTGTGCCATGTCTCATAGTAAAACGGTTCCCTTGGCGCCGATTAATTGAACTTCGTGTTCTAATACAATATTGAACTGTCGCTCAACCGCTTGTTTAATCTTGCGAGCTAATGTGACCAATTGTGTTCCGGTACCTTGCCCTAAATTAGTCAGTACAAGTGCCTGTTCAGGGTGGCAACGAATATCGCCCTCCTGCTGTCCTTTAAAACCAAGTTGCTCGATCAGCCATCCCGCTGGAATTTTCACCTCATGGATATTCGTCTCATAATACGGCATATGGGGAAAACGTTGTTGAAGTAAACCCAGTGCTGTGCGGCTGATAATAGGATTTTTAAAAAAGCTTCCCGCATTACCCAGTCTTTTAGGGTCAGGCAATTTTGCTTGCCTCACCTCAACAACTTTATTAAATATATCTTGAGCACTCGGAGCGCTTAACGCCGCGAGCTCGCCGTAGGTAACCACAGGTTGCCAACTTTTTGCTAAAGAGAACGTGACGCCGACAATCATCACTTTTTGCCACAATTTATTTTTAAAAACACTATCTCGATAACCAAACGCACAATCCTTGTTCGCAATATGACATAACTGATTATTGGCGTAGTCAATGTATTGTACAGATTGGATAAAGCGCTCTATTTCAACACCATAAGCGCCAATATTTTGAATAGGGGCAGCGCCTACTGTTCCGGGTATCAACGCGAGATTTTCGAATCCACGTATATTATGCTGCAAACACCAAATTACGAGCTGATGCCAGTTTTCACCAGCGGCAACATTTAGCGTGTAATGACCGTCATCTTCACTTACGGTAATTCCTTTGAGCGCCATTTCAACTACTGTTCCCTCATAATCCTCGATAAAAGCAGTGTTACTGCCTTGACCAAGTAAATAAAATGGAGCGTATTTATGATGTTCGACAAAGTCGTGCGCATCGCTCAAGGTTTGAATACAGGCTAAGTCGTTACTGCTCGCTCGCAGTCCAAAGGTATGTAGATGTTGTAGAGATTTCAATATGACAACCCATTGACTATTTTGCGCCATTCTAGCCAAGGGATGAGGGAAAACAAAGGCGTGTTTTTGATTTCAACCAAGAGGTGTTAGCTTGCGCTCAAACCAAAAGCACGCTTAATACGACTCATTAAGCTGAGTCCTTATGAATATTTGAGCGAAAGTCTTTTACCCGATTATATACCACGCCTAAAATAGGTAACTCTGCCGCATGCACACGTTGTAGTGCTAGCAGCAAGTCGGCACTCTCGTTTTTTTGACATCGCAGACAATCATAATACCATCTACATACTTACCTACTGCAATAGCATACTGACAGTATCAATGGGTGGTTTTCAATTACCACCGGCTGGTAATAACTCCTCAGCTTTCACAGGAATGCGCAAAACTTGGTTTTGAGGTACAAGCCAGAACATCAGATGGAATAGGACGGCTAGGCATAAATAGGACTTAGCTATAATCACAAAATAATAGCCAATTACTCGCGGCGTACAGGACGTTAGCCACTAATGTATATGCTGAGTTTTAGCAACAGATGTATTCACGTTTTATTATTCTTATTATGTGAAAGTAAGCGTTTAAACACTTTTTATTATTTTTACATCGTAAAAGAATAGCGTTCAAATTCGCCTAGACTTTAGTCTAATAAGAACAAATGATATGTAAGTGTTGTTTGCTAAGGTCTAACAGGCAGGAATATAGAGCACAGATAAAAAAGCCGCCTCGATTGAGACGGCTATATTGATTTAATTTTCCAGAGGTTTAGGTGCCCCTGTTATTTTCATTTTTGGCTGACCATCAATAACTCTGACCGCCGTTTCCAATGCTTCAATTAATGTAACGCTTTCAAAATCGGCGAGTGTACTTCCGTTAATCGCCACCAGTACCTCTTTGACATCTTCGTTCATACCACAGATATACATTAATTTACCTGCTGCGTGGGTATCAGATGCAATCGTATCAACGGCCATCGCTGCCGATACATCCATTGCTGGCACCCGGGAAAAATCTAAAATTAGTACTTCAGACCCTGGTTTAACATGCTGTCGTACATGATGACCTAAGTCTGCAGCCGCACCAAAACTCAATGGACCTGAGAAATTAAATACGTTTACTTTTCCATGACCTTTTTCGAGTAAAGCTTGCTCTACCGGATCATTCGACACCTGAGGAATAGCCCGTAGTTGAGCAATTTGTATTTGAGCAATTTGTCTCACATACGCTAATGCCGCCAACACAACACCTACTCCAACCGCTGTGATTAAATCGACAAAAACGGTTAAGCCAAGTACAAGCACCATTAGTGCGAAATCCCAACGGGGTCCGTTATGCGCTCGTTTAATATAGCGCCAGTCGATGATATCAAGACCAACTTTAACCAAAATACCAGCTAAAACAGCATGCGGAATATTTGCAGCTAGAGGACTCAAACCCAATACAACGGCTAACAGTACTAGTGCGTGTACCATACCTGATAATCTAGTCTTACCACCAGAACGAATGTTAACTACAGTACGCATAGTCGCACCTGCACCAGCAATGCCACCAAACAATCCTGCAACTGTGTTACCAATACCTTGACCAATTAACTCTTTATTACTCTCATGACGAGTACGAGTCATGTTATCGGCAACAAGTGACGTTAATAAGCTGTCGATAGCGCCTAACACGGCCAAAATAAACGCCGCTTCTAACACAAGCCAAAAGTGACTTTGCTCGAACACTGGTATATGCAAACTAGGAAGGCCACTCGGGATTGCGCCTAGAACAGGTACGCTGGCAACTGCGAAACTAACAAGCGTACCAATAATCAACGCAGCCAGTGCTCCAGGCATGTATTTGCCTAATTTAGCAGGCCAGTAGTAAGCGATAGCCAACGTAAGCCCACCTAGCGCAAGTGTAACGAAATTAGTATTCGCAACGGCGTGCGGCAAATAAGACAGAGCACCTAGTGTTCCTCCAGGAGGCTCGTGACCCAGCAAACGACCGAATTGCAATATTATGATAATCGCACCGATGCCCGTCATAAAACCTGATATAACAGGATAAGGTACTAAACGGATGTATTGCCCGACGCCAAGAAAGCCAAATATAATTTGAAGAATACCGGCTAAAATGACTGCGGTGAAAATCAACTCAACATTACCTGACAAACTCGCAAACAAGCCTGCAAGAACTACTATCATTGGACCTGTAGGACCAGAGATTTGTGATGGCGTGCCACCGAATAATGCGGCAAAAAAGCCCACAGCAATTGCACCATATAAACCGGCTAAAGGGCCGAGTCCTGATGCTACGCCTAATGCTAAGGCAAGGGGTAAAGCAACTATACCGGCAGTAATACCACCGGTCAGATCGCCGCGTAAATTCGATAAATCTAATTTCATTTAATTCTTTATCCTGCCTGTTGCTTTAAACCAATAGTCGACTTAAATGCATTGTCGTTCGAATAACGCTCTGCCATCGGCATAAAACTTTCGCTTGATGGCTCGTAACAAAGAACTTCACCCGTCTCGATGTTGTACACCCATCCATGTATTTGCACTTCTTTACACGCTAAACGACCTGCAACTGAAGGATGCGTTTTAAGATGCTGAATCTGTAGTAACACATTTTCTTTAGTTATTTCGCCTAAATGCTCGCTACCAACACAGCCGTGTCTATGTCTAACAACTTCAGTGGCTCCCCTGCAATGGCCTAACCACTCCTTTACGTGTGGCAGCCCTTCTAATGCTTCAGGTGCCAACGCACCTTTCATAGCACCGCAATCTGTATGACCACATATTATAATGTGCTCAACACCTAAAGCCGCTACTGCGAACTCAATGGATGCGGTCATGCCTCCAGTTTGATTACTGTGAGGCGGAACAACATTACCCGCATTTCGGCAAATAAATAAATCGCCCGGACCTGTTTGTGTCACCATATTTGGATCGATACGCGAATCTGCGCACGTAATGAATAACACCTCTGGATTCTGACTCGTCGCTAGCTTTTGGAAGACTTCTTTGTTTTTTGGAAAAACATCTTTTTGAAATTTTGCTACACCTGAGATCACATGATCCATGACACACTCCTAATATTGAAAGTGATAAACACAGTTAGAGTATTTATCAGGCAATAGTTTTACCTGATAGCGTAATAGAAAAATACAGAGATTCGTGATAGCTTTTATCTATAAAGGAAACATTTGGAAATGCCGTTATGCCAATTATTGCGCCACAGCCTTCACTGAAACAGCTTAAATATTTCGTTGCAGTCGCTCAAAACCTTAATTTTCGCCGAGCGTCTCACATTTTACACATAAGCCAGCCAACATTAACCAATCAAATTATGAAGCTGGAGGAAGGTCTAGGTCTAACGCTTTTTGAACGTTCAAGGAACGGTACAATGCTGTCACCTGAAGGTAGGGAATTGCTGAAACATGCCGAACACCTACTGCAGACAATGACGGAGTTCCAAAATGTCGCTAGGGAATTATCTCAAGGCCCAAAAACCACCTTCAAATTAGGCATTCCACCCACATTAGGCCCTTATTTATTACCTTTTGTTTTACCTCAACTTCATCAACTTTACGATAAACTTAAATTTTACGTTCGCGAGTCGGCACCCAGCGAGCTATATACTGGACTGTACAAAGGGGACTATGATCTCATTATTTCTCCATTTTCTAGCCTTCCTGACGATTTTGTCACCGAACCGTTGTTTACCGAACCGCTTAAACTAGTGCTTTCTAGCGAGCATCCAATGAGTAAAGACTTACTGATAGAACCGAGACACCTAAAAGGACAAACAATCCTCACATTAGAGGATAAACACCATTTCCACCATCAAGTGTTAGACATATGTAATGAGTTAGGGGCTGTATTACAACAAGATTATGAAGGAACGAGTTTAGATACGTTACGCCAAATGGTCGTAATGGGCATGGGCGCGGCGTTTTTACCTGGATTATATGTGCACTCAGAAATGCACGTACCTGAGTCACTTCACGTATGTGAAATAAAAGATAAACCCATACTCCGTCAGCATGCACTCGCTTGGCGAAATACATCCCCTTCACGGGTATTTTTTCGAGAGCTTGCTGACCGTTTTCGCAGAATTATAAAAGCGCGTCTAAGTCACGTAGTTGAAGTGCACATCCCATAAGTACGAACGTAGCACTAGCACTAAGCATTATATTAATGATCTTCAGCATAGCTAATTGAGACTAACCATTAAACAAATTCCAGACATAAAAAAAGGGCTACCTTGGTCGCTGCGCGATTGAGGATAGCCCTTCTTCTTAATGGGACGCTGGCTGTGTCTTTCGGATACCGCGTATTACGTGAACCAGTATTGCATGGGATCCCCCGCATCACACTCGATGGATTAGGTTTCTCATACGGGAGTGGCATTGCGCGATGGCGCTTTAGAATAAAGCCACCTTGATGATGCTGTGTAGATTGTCTTGGGTATTTTCATTAGCCCAGAAACGAAAAAAGCCACCCGATTAAGGTGGCTTTGTTCTAAATGGGAGTCTGGCAGTGTGCTACTCTCGCATGGGGAAACCCCATACTACCATCGCCGCTAATGCGTTTCACTTCTGAGTTCGAGATGGGATCAGGTGGGGCCGCATCGCTATGGCCGCCAGACATAAACTGTTATCTATCAAGCTTGCACTCAATAAATCAATATGTAAAAAGCTGATGCCGTTCCTTTTCAGGTCAGGCCGTAATCATCGCTAAATCTCTTTAGTCTTACTCTTGATTATCAATACTTGTCTTCATACTTACGCAAATAACATAAAGCTACTTGGGCGTTGTATGGTTAAGCCTCACGGGCAATTAGTACAGGTTAGCTTAACGCCTTGCAACGCTTCCACACCCTGCCTATCAACGTCGTAGTCTTCAACAACCCTTTAGGACAATTAAATTGCCAGGGATGACTCATCTTAGGGCTCGCTTCCCGCTTAGATGCTTTCAGCGGTTATCGATTCCGAACGTAGCTACCGGGCAATGCCATTGGCATGACAACCCGAACACCAGCGGTTCGTCCACTCCGGTCCTCTCGTACTAGGAGCAGCTCCCTTCAATCATCCAACGCCCACACCAGATAGGGACCGAACTGTCTCACGACGTTCTAAACCCAGCTCGCGTACCACTTTAAATGGCGAACAGCCATACCCTTGGGACCGACTTCAGCCCCAGGATGTGATGAGCCGACATCGAGGTGCCAAACACCGCCGTCGATATGAACTCTTGGGCGGTATCAGCCTGTTATCCCCGGAGTACCTTTTATCCGTTGAGCGATGGCCCTTCCATACAGAACCACCGGATCACTATGACCTACTTTCGTACCTGCTCGACGTGTCTGTCTCGCAGTTAAGCTGGCTTATGCCATTGCACTAACCTCCTGATGTCCGACCAGGATTAGCCAACCTTCGTGCTCCTCCGTTACTCTTTGGGAGGAGACCGCCCCAGTCAAACTACCCACCAGGCACTGTCCGCAACCCCGATAAGGGGTCAACGTTAGAACATCAAACATACAAGGGTGGTATTTCAAGGTTGACTCCACATCATCTGGCGACGATGCTTCGAAGTCTCCCACCTATCCTACACATGTAGGGTCAATGTTCAGTGCCAAGCTATAGTAAAGGTTCACGGGGTCTTTCCGTCTAGGTGCGGGTACACAGCATCTTCACTGCGATTTCAATTTCACTGAGTCTCGGGTGGAGACAGCGTGGCCATGGTTACACCATTCGTGCAGGTCGGAACTTACCCGACAAGGAATTTCGCTACCTTAGGACCGTTATAGTTACGGCCGCCGTTTACCGGGGCTTCGATCAAGAGCTTCGCTTGCGCTAACCCCATCAATTAACCTTCCGGCACCGGGCAGGTGTCACACCGTATACGTCATCTTTCGATTTAGCACAGTGCTGTGTTTTTAATAAACAGTCCCAGCCACCTTTTCACTGCGGCCCCCATTCGCTCATGAAGCAAGTTCAATCACAAACAGGGGCGTACCTTCTCCCGAAGTTACGGTACGATTTTGCCGAGTTCCTTCACCCGAGTTCTCTCAAGCGCCTTAGTATTCTCTACCTGACCACCTGTGTCGGTTTGGGGTACGGTTCGATATATCATAAGTTTAGAGGCTTTTCCTGGAAGCAGGGTATTTGCAACTTCAATTCCGTAGAATCTCGTCTCGTGTCTCAGGCATGTAGAATCCCGGATTTACCTAAGATTCAACCCTACACACTTTCACATAGACTACCAACGCTATGCTTGCATAACCTTCTCCGTCCCCCCATCACTGATATACCAAGTACGGAAATATTAATCCGTTTCCCATCGACTACGCATTTCTGCCTCGCCTTAGGGGCCGACTTACCCTGCCCTGATTAGCATGGGACAGGAAAACTTGGTCTTCCGGCGTGGGAGTTTTTCACTCCCATTATCGTTACTCATGTCAGCATTCGCACTTGTGATATGTCCAGCAAACCTCTCAGTTCACCTTCAGCCACTTACACAACGCTCCCCTACCACGCAAAGTAAACTTTGCGTCCGCAGCTTCGGTATATTGCTTAGCCCCGTTACATCTTCCGCGCAGGCCGACTCGACTAGTGAGCTATTACGCTTTCTTTAAAGGGTGGCTGCTTCTAAGCCAACCTCCTAGCTGTCTTAGCCTTCCCACATCGTTTCCCACTTAGCAATAATTTTGGGACCTTAGCTGGCGGTCTGGGTTGTTTCCCTCTTCACGACGGACGTTAGCACCCGCCGTGTGTCTCCCGGATAGTACTCACTGGTATTCGGAGTTTGCAAAGGGTTGGTAAGTCGGGATGACCCCCTAGCCTTAACAGTGCTCTACCCCCAGTGGTATTCGTCCGAGGCGCTACCTAAATAGCTTTCGGGGAGAACCAGCTATCTCCCGGTTTGATTGGCCTTTCACCCCCAGCCACAAGTCATCCGCTAACTTTTCAACGTTAGTCGGTTCGGTCCTCCAGTTGATGTTACTCAACCTTCAACCTGCCCATGGCTAGATCACCGGGTTTCGGGTCTATACCTTGCAACTAAAACGCGCAGTTAACACTCGCTTTCGCTACGGCTCCCCTATTCGGTTAACCTCGCTACAAAATATAAGTCGCTGACCCATTATACAAAAGGTACGCAGTCACAGAACAAGTCTGCTCCTACTGCTTGTACGTATACGGTTTCAGGTTCTATTTCACTCCCCTCACAGGGGTTCTTTTCGCCTTTCCCTCACGGTACTAGTTCACTATCGGTCAGTTAGGAGTATTTAGCCTTGGAGGATGGTCCCCCCATGTTCAGTCAAGATAACTCGTGTCCCGACCTACTCGATTTCACTTAAAATTCGCGTTCGTGTACAGGGCTATCACCTTGTATCGCTGTGCTTTCCAACACATTCCACTCGCTTGTAATTAGCTTAAGGGCTAATCCCCGTTCGCTCGCCGCTACTAGGGGAATCTCGGTTGATTTCTTTTCCTAAGGGTACTTAGATGTTTCAGTTCCCCTCGTTTGCCTCGTACAGCTATGTATTCACTGTACGATACCGCCGAAGCGGTGGGTTTCCCCATTCGGATATTTGTGGATCAAAGCATTTTGTCGGCTCCCCACAACTTTTCGCAGACTTACACGTCCTTCATCGCCTCTAACTGCCTAGGCATCCACCGTATACGCTTAGTCACTTAACCATACAACCCCAAATAACCTTTTATTTATTTGACGTACAGACATTACCAACAACCGAAGTTATTAGCATTTCTGCTTTGTATGCGTGACAAGTATTCATTTTCAAATCAGATAGAGTAAGCTCTTAAAAGAGTTCTCTTAGTTTTGATTACTTTATCAGCTTTCCATATTGTTAAAGAACATTTAGCGTTTAAAAAACCCTAATCAATAGATACTTAATAAGTACGTATTGATTAAGGCTTAGCTTTGTGCGAGCAAGACCGTCCACATTAAGTGGTGGAGCCAAGCAGGATCGAACTGCTGACCTCCTGCGTGCAAGGCAGGCGCTCTCCCAGCTGAGCTATGGCCCCGCATAACTATGCAGGTCGATGCGGTCACATCGATATCTTTTCTAACTAACGAAAAGATTTGGTAGGCTTGGGCAGACTTGAACTGCCGACCTCACCCTTATCAGGGGTGCGCTCTAACCAGCTGAGCTACAAGCCTATTCTTACGAACGCTTTCGCTTTCGCATTATAGTTGCTTGTTACCCAAGCATTTCTTTTTTGCTCTTCTTTACTAACAACAAAATAATCTGTGTGAACACTCGACCTGATGAGGCCTAACCTAATAGTAAGGAGGTGATCCAACCCCAGGTTCCCCTAGGGTTACCTTGTTACGACTTCACCCCAGTCATGAATCACAAAGTGGTAACCGTCCTCCCGAAGGTTAAACTAGCTACTTCTTTTGCAACCCACTCCCATGGTGTGACGGGCGGTGTGTACAAGGCCCGGGAACGTATTCACCGCAACATTCTGATTTGCGATTACTAGCGATTCCGACTTCATGGAGTCGAGTTGCAGACTCCAATCCGGACTACGACGAGCTTTAAGGGATCCGCTTACTCTCGCAAGTTTGCTTCCCTCTGTACTCGCCATTGTAGCACGTGTGTAGCCCTACTCGTAAGGGCCATGATGACTTGACGTCGTCCCCACCTTCCTCCGGTTTGTCACCGGCAGTCTCCTTAGAGTGCCCAACTTAAGGCTGGCAACTAAGGACAAGGGTTGCGCTCGTTGCGGGACTTAACCCAACATCTCACGACACGAGCTGACGACAGCCATGCAGCACCTGTATCTAGATTCCCGAAGGCACCAATTCATCTCTGAAAAGTTTCTAGTATGTCAAGAGTAGGTAAGGTTCTTCGCGTTGCATCGAATTAAACCACATGCTCCACCGCTTGTGCGGGCCCCCGTCAATTCATTTGAGTTTTAACCTTGCGGCCGTACTCCCCAGGCGGTCTACTTATCGCGTTAGCTTCGCTACTCACGGATTAAATCCACAAACAGCTAGTAGACAGCGTTTACGGTGTGGACTACCAGGGTATCTAATCCTGTTCGCTACCCACACTTTCGCACATGAGCGTCAGTTACTGACCAGGGAGTCGCCTTCGCCACTGATGTTCCTCCAGATATCTACGCATTTCACCGCTACACCTGGAATTCCACTCCCCTCTCCAAAACTCTAGCCTGCCAGTTCTAAATGCAATTCCCAGGTTGAGCCCAGGGCTTTCACATCTAGCTTAACAAACCGCCTGCGTGCGCTTTACGCCCAGTAATTCCGATTAACGCTCGGACCCTCCGTATTACCGCGGCTGCTGGCACGGAGTTAGCCGGTCCTTCTTCTGTTGCTAACGTCACAGCTAACGGGTATTAACCGTTAACCTTTCCTCACAACTGAAAGTGCTTTACAACCCGAAGGCCTTCTTCACACACGCGGCATGGCTGCATCAGGCTTGCGCCCATTGTGCAATATTCCCCACTGCTGCCTCCCGTAGGAGTCTGGACCGTGTCTCAGTTCCAGTGTGGCTGATCTTCCTCTCAGAACAGCTAGAGATCGTCGCCTTGGTGAGCCTTTACCCCACCAACAAGCTAATCTCGCTTAGGCTACTCTTTGCGCGGGAGCCGAAGCCCCCTTTGGTCCGAAGACATTATGCGGTATTAGCTATCGTTTCCAATAGTTATCCCCCACGCAAAGGCATATTCCTAAGTATTACTCACCCGTCCGCCACTCGTCATCTTCTAGCAAGCTAGAAATGTTACCGTTCGACTTGCATGTGTTAGGCCTGCCGCCAGCGTTCAATCTGAGCCATGATCAAACTCTTCAATTAAATATTTATCGAACATGAATTTTTTTTGGTAGACACTCATCAAGTGAGTGCCCACACAGATTATTTTGTTATTAATTGTTAAAGAGCAGTGCTACTTCGTAGCGTGCTTCCGGAGAAGCGGCTTAAGATGCTGTCCGAAGACCCTCTTAAGCGGGAGGCGTATAATACGCTCTCAAGTTTCGATGTCAAGGCTTTAACTTCATTTAATTTCGAATCAATTTTTGACGTAAATCTCAAACCGAATCAGCAAACTAAACTGCCCTGCATCACGCTAACCACTTGACTCCGAAGAGTCCGCAATTACCTGGGTAAACCCAGTGTCGGTGCAGCTGTTTTAGCGGCTGTCCCGAAGCGAGAGGCGCATTATAGAGATCAAAACTGACAGCGCAACCCTTTATTGAATAAAACTATTCGACCGCTCATTTTATACTCAACCTGTCTAAGGTTAGGGCAACTAATCGCTATTTACTCCGTAATATAAAAATGTAAAGTGTTATTAGTTGGCGATTTTGTAATAAATGGTTAACATAGCTAGGCCTTATATTCTTATAAACATACAATCTTTTAGGTAGACACATGAACTCACCCACTATAATAAATATAATCCTTGCCGTTGTCCTTGCTGTTGCGGGCTATTTCCTATTACCAGTAATAGCAGCAAACCTTGAACCTAACCTTGCGTTAGCCATTGGTTTATTACTTGGCGGTATTCTTGTACCCGTTATTAGTACACAATTCTCAGGTACCTCTTCGTCGGTTGAAGTTCAAGCTGATGATGAAAACAGTAAAACACTATATGTTGGCAACTTGCCTTATCGCGCGAATGAACAAGCTGTTCAACAGCACTTCGAACTGCAGGGACAGGTTCACTCTGTTCGATTGATGAAAGATCGTCGTACAGGCAAACGCAAAGGTTACGGCTTTGTGGAAATGACATCAGCTGGAGCTGAAAAGGCAATTGAAAACCTGAATGATTCTGAGTTTCAAGAAAGGACATTGAAGGTACGCATGGCGAAGGACAAAGTTGAGGAATAATTTCCCGCTATATCTAGTCCAAATAAAAAAGCCGATGCATTGCATCGGCTTTTTTTGTGTCTAAAGGTTTGGAACTTTAGCGCTGAAGTTTTGCAATTTATAAAACAGAGACTAAAGCTAATGCTAAGGCGTCTACATTACTTTTGCTGATCCCTGCGATATTCACACGACTCGAATCGACGAAGTAAACGCTATGCTTATTACGCATTTCTTGAACTTGCTCAGGAGTAATGCATAAATAAGAGAACATGCCTTTTTGTTGTTTCACAAAACTGAAGTCTCTTTGCGCGCCCTTTTCCACGAGTTTGTCCACTAATAAACTCCGTAAAGCTTGCATACGTGTACGCATCGCTTCTACTTCTGCAACCCATTCTGTGCGAAGAGATACATCATTCAAGATAATATCAACCAAAGCACCACCATAGGATGGCGGCATTGAGTAAATACCCCGAGCGATAGATTGGATTTGCGTCTGTATTGCTTTACGTGCTTGTGTGTTGGCAGTAACCATGACTGCCAAACCTACTCGCTCTCTATACAAGCCAAAGTTTTTAGAACAAGAAGCGGCAACAATCACTTCGGGTAGGTTATCAACAAGAAGGCGTAGTCCATAAGCATCTTGCTCAAGACCATCTCCAAAACCTTGGTAAGCCACATCAACAAAAGGAATAAATCCTGTTTTTTGCGCTAGCTCCAATACGACTTGCCATTGATCAGGCGTTAAATCGGCACCGGTTGGGTTGTGACAACATCCGTGAAGCAAGACTACATCACCAGATTTAACCTGAGATAAGGTTTCAACCATTCCTTCAAAATTGATACTGGCATCAGCTTTATTAAAATATGGGTAGGTCTGGATTTTAAGCCCAGCATTTCCAATTAACGGAATGTGGTTTGCCCAAGTAGGATCGCTCACCCATACAGTTAGTTCACTGTTACAGCGCTTAATCAATTCAGCCAATATACGCAACGCGCCACATCCGCCAGGTGCCTGAACCGCAGCAACCCGATCTTCCAATAACACTTTACTACCTTTGCCCAATAATAATTGCAGCATGCCGTCAATATAACCGGGCACACCTTGGGGAGTGATATAGGTTTTAGAGTCTTCTTTAGCCAATAATATCTGTTGCGCTTTGGCAACTGAAGATAAAATAGGTGTATGCCCTTGCTCGTCTTTATATACACCGACGCCCAAATCGATTTTCAATGGATTAGGGTCAGCTTTATAGGCAGTCGATAATCCCAAAATAGGATCTGCGGGCAATTGGGGCAATACTTCAAACATGATATTCCTTTGAATTTATGGTGAGATGGCTAAAACGGTGGACATTATGCCATCACCTGATGATTTTTCGAACTTAAAATACTGCTATTTTATATCGAAATCATAGCTATTTTCGGCAACACATTGCGCTTCATTATTAAAAGTTCGTTCTTGCCAGGTTACATGCTGATATTTATCGACTAATAGTAGAGTAGATGAGCGTGTTCCATACTCGGGACTTTTAATGAATATTGATGATAGCTTGCGTTCCCAATCGATTGGAACGCCAGTTTGAGGCAATGTATTATCCGGCGCCTTTGTTTGGTTTTTAAGTAAAGCAAAAAGATGCTCACTCTCTAACTTATGAGGATCTTGGCAGTATTGAGTTAATTGAGCCATACCATGTAATATTTTAGGCCAAGGTGTATTTAAACTTGCGTTAGATAAACCATACACACCGGTTATCAATTTTTCGGATTGTAAGGTGTGATTATTGAACACGTATAGGTTGTTCCAATCTCCAAACAATAAATTGAATCCATTGTAGTTATCAGCTTCATCACTTAAACGACAAAGATAAGATTCGCTATCTGGTGAGCCCTGTAGATAGTGACTCACTAGCTCCCCCCTACTAAGAGCATCTGGATCGATACGCTCTGGATCTCGAATATTGGTTAGCGCTGCAAGCTTTCCTCGGCGATTAATACCCATCCATGTACCACCAGCACGTAAGTCTTTACCTGCTAACAGATATGGATGATCTTCCCAAAATGCCGAAGCTTGGGTAGGACGTTCAAAAAACTCATCACGGTTAGCCGCGACAATCAGCGGGTAGTCAGGATGTTGATTTACCGCAATAAATAAAATGCACATAGCAATTACACTACCAAGTTAATGAGCCTTTTCATCTTTGCGTTTAGCTCTTAAATTTTCGACTTCAATTTGTTTGTCAAGCTCTTCAAATAACGTCCCAGAATTTTCAACAAACGACGCCACATCCGATGCAGGGCGTAATTGATAAACAGGGGGCAACATGGTGCTGTCATATTCAGGATTTGCACTGAAATCGCCATTCCCTAACATGCCAATACTAACGATGGGTACTACAATAGCCAGAGTCATCATTGTGCCAACGATGTTACGACGCCGATTGGTTTGGTGAAAGGCTATAAACAGTGACAACCACACGAAACCAAACAGAATAAGTGTATATACAGTTAGCTCTAACCATAGAAACAATACGGGCGCGTTAAAATTAAACGATAATAATTTTTCTAGTAAATATAGGCCATAAACAATGAATAGCGTGAGCCATAGTATAGAAAACTGACTGACTACCCGACTCTCTTTATTAAAAACTTTCCCCATCACTGCAAACGCAACAGGCCAAGCACTGAGTATTGCCATTTGCCCCATCTCTTTGGGTAACATATCGAAAATGCTATAATCTGTGATACTGTTTAGATAGCCTGAGACCATCGAGAGTACTAAGTACCCCAACGTCAACAGTATGGCTATTCCGCTATTCGACAACCAACTCAAACTCTCTTCTAATTGGCTAAGAGGCAATGCTGGAGAAACTGGCTGATTGGTGTTAACCACTTTTAAACGGGTTCTTCCAATCTTCAGAATATCGTCGCCTTCTAGCTTACCGCTAGCTAAACATCGCTTGTTCACAAATGTACCGTTGATGCTTTGGCAGTCTTCAAAATAAATTGAATTTTCGACGCTATCTTGACGTATACGAATGTGCTCCGCACTAATATAAGGATCCTCTAAACGTAAGTCACAATGATGATCACGGCCAACCACAATCTCAGGTTTATTGAATTTGAAATACTTCAGAGTTTGGTCTTTACGCGACAGTAATTCGAGCACTATTGCCATGCTATAGCTCCCATAAACTGCTTGGTAAATCGCATAGCTGAGTCCTGACTAACACCCGCTAATGTAAAATGACTAATTAATCCTTGAGAATCATGATTCAACGTTGCCCCTATATATAGAGCATCATATAAATGTGGAAACTCTTTATAGGCACGCAAACAAAAGGTACTTTTGGTTTTGACCTGATGATGGTTAGTCACTATGTCTTGCTTACACTGATAATTATTGACATCATTTTTACTCGCTTGATTTCCTGCTCCAGCACCAGCGACACTGTCGCTAAAAAATTCATAAAAACGATGTGACCCTAACTTTTCGCTTTCAAGCCATTCAAACTCAATTTCAACGCCACCTGTACGCAGACCGCCATGAAGAAAAATTTCTTCGTCTAAGCGACATCTCTTTTCAACTGACAAGTACAGAGCTTCTTGGTCGGCACTATTTGAGTCCCCCCAACAAGCCAGTAACTCTTCGTCTAGGGTGGGGATTATCGCTCCACCTAAGTTGCTTGATTTCCACACGCCCAGTTCAAGACGATTAAAAAGTTGCCGTTGATTCTCCATCAACTGAGTAGCGATAACCTGCTTGTATTCTTTAGGTGATAATGTTGTCAAGTCGCTATTTTCAATCAGCGAGTACACTTTAGTTAGCGGTACTAAAAAGCCAATTTGATTCCCAGCGGTTGCCACATTTACCCCCACGACTTGACCATCAGGATTAACTACAGGTCCCCCACTCATGCCGGGATTAATTGAACCCGTAAAGTGAATGCGCTGATAAAAACTATTCTTCTTAATACCATTAAACGTCCCAGGAACAACGATCATGCCTAAATCATGGGGGTTACCTAATGAATAAATACTGCTGCCTTGCTCTGGTAAAGACTCTGATAGCGCAAAAAAGTCCGTGCTTATTTTATCAGTTTGAACTTGTACAAGCGCTAAATCATTAACCACATCAATATTTACCACAGATAAATCACCCACAGACCCATCTGCTGCGAGATATTCGATCCGGTACTTTTCAGGAAAATAAACATATTCAGAAACAACATGATAATTGGTTACCAATACGCCCGAATCATTAATTTGAAAACCAGATCCAATGGACGATTTGTTGCCAGAGCCTAATTCAATAATACGAATTTGGTAGAGTGCGGTTTGATAATGACTGAAAAGATTTTGTGCAGTTTGCTGACCAAATCCTAAAGCACTGTACAAGGACAGAGCAAATAACAAATATCTCAAAATTATATTTTCCTTTTTATCTTATTCGGGCAACCGCTGTAATACGCACTGAGGAAGAGTTCTCGACAATTTGGGTGACATAGCGGATCATCAAGCCTAGTGTAAAGTGGACCAGCAAAGAAAGAAATGGCTAGCAGATTAAATACTCTTACTGTGAGTGATGAATTACCTCCAATTGCTAATGCTTTTAGTTATTTCTTAAAGAACTGCATTTTACAGCCTATAAGCTAGCAATTTGGCGATGAATTCAGCGAATTTAAAAAGCTGATTATCGCCGTCGCTTTGCGCCTAGAGTGAAATCAACCTTCGCCCTCAAACCAATTTATTTATTCGCAAGATCCGTTAAATATTGGGTAGCAGATCAATTAAACGCCATAATGCCCATCGTTTGGCAGATCAAATGTTCGCTAAAATTCGAGAAGTCGATAAAATGACCATGTGCTTAGACCCAGCTTAAACTTGTTGTCGACAGGTAATGAGAACGCAGATTGATTTACCTATTGCGAATAAAACAGCTCTTTCGAGATTTTATGGGAAAAAACCAATTGAGTTCTTTTCTGTATTAGAAATTGAAAGGTATCGAGCATGAATTAACCTGCATTTAACAGTATTTCAGCACTGAGCATGCTAAATTTCCTGATAAAGTAGCGACCACCATAACGCCCCCAGCGGAGATCAAGATTGAAAAACAAAGGTTTCACCACCCGTTTAGTACACGCAGATAGAGTTATTAACAAACCGCAAAATGGCGCTGTGCATCAAGCAACAAATAATTCCGTATTATTTGCCTTCGACAACGCACAAGACCTTGTTGATGTATTTCAAGGCAAGGCCGCAGGTCATGTCTATTCTCGTTCATCATCGGCTTCCAGTGTATCGTTGCAAAATATCCTATGTGAATTAGAAGAAGGGATTGGCGCAGTCACTTTTTCAACTGGTATGGCAGCAATCAGCGCAACATTTTTAAGCTTATTACGTGCTGGTGACCATATCATTATGAGCCAGTTTCTATTCGGTAATACCAGTAGTTTAGCCAGTACGTTACAAGGGCTAGGCATTCAAATTAGTTATGTAGACGTCACCGATGTGCAAAATGTTGCCAAGGCGATGACACCAGAAACCAAGCTGGTTTATGCAGAAACTATTGCTAACCCGGCGACGCAGGTGGCGGATTTAAGTGCGATAGGTCAGTTATGCGAAGAGAATAAAATGCTGTTTATCGTAGATAACACTATGACACCAGCCAATATTTTTTCACCAAAAAGTGTTAAAGCTTCACTTACTATAGCGTCCTTAACGAAGTACGTTTCTGGCCACGGTAATGTATTAGGTGGTGTAGTGATTGATACCGGCTTGTTCGATTGGCGTGTATTTGACAATATACTGCCAATTTACCGTTCCACTGATACCCAGCAATGGGGTCTAACCCAAATTAAAAAGCGCGGTTTACGCGATATGGGTGCCACATTGTCACCTGAAGCAGCTCACAGCATTTCAATTGGCTTAGAAACACTAGCCTTACGCGTCGAGCGAATTTGTCAAAATGCCTTACGTCTAGCAAGTTATCTCCATGGTCATGAGCATGTTCGGCATGTTTATTATCCTGGATTAGCAAATCATCCTCAGCATTATATCGCCCGTGAATTATTTGCAGGTTACGGCGGTATTGTAAGCATCGATTTAGTGGAGCATATCGATCCTCTCGCGTTCTTAAACGAACTTAATCTCGTGCTTTGTGCAACACACTTAGGTGATACACGAACGTTAGGATTACCCGTAGCACAGACAATTTATTTTGAAAATACTGCGGCACAAAGGGCTGAGATGGGCATTAATGACAATATGCTACGTTTTTCTGTCGGTATTGAGGATGTCGACGATATCGTGGCTGACTTTGAACAAGCCTTCGCCGCATTATAATGATGCGGCTTGTCTAATTTAGCAAATTGACGAGAAACGACGCTCGTCCATTTGTTAATTTATGCTGAAACTGGTCGTAATCTTTACTGTCCCTTCAAGCATTAACATGACCGAGCAATATTTTTCGGCTGAAAGCTGCACTGCACGCTGAATATGCTTCTCGTTTAAAGTTTCTCCGCTGAGTACATAATGCGCATGGATCTGCGTAAACACCCGTGGTGCTTCGTCGGCACGCTGGGCATCAAGTTGGCATTCACAAGCCGTTATGGCTTGTCGTGATTTTTTAAGAATTTCTACCACATCAATTGAAGAGCACGCCCCAACAGCCAACAAAACCGCTTCCATAGGAGTTGCTTGACTGCCATTACCGTCCATTTCAATACGCTTACCGGTGTCTGTTTCACCTATAAACTTCATATCAGTTTGCCAGCTAACTGTCGCTTTCATTCATTCCACTCCGCACCAAATAATATTTTAAACGTCTTGTTTAATTAAGGTTATCTTGCTTTTATCTAGCAAAATACGTTTTTGCTTATATAAAGCACCGAGTGTTCTTTTATAAACATTTTTGCTGACATTGAAACGCTTGGATATTTCTTGAGCTGAACTTTTGTCCGTTAGTGTAGATATGCCCCCATGGGCTTCTAAATCGTCGATAATTTGCTCAGCTAAATCTTTGCGGGCGTTGTCATCATGAAACTGAAAACACAAGTCGATTTTGTTGTCTTCACGCACTCGCTTAATGAATCCGGTGGTCTTCTCACCTATACGCAAGGGTTTGAATACTTCATCTTTAAAAAGCAGTCCTAAATGGGTGCCATTTATGACTGCTTTATAACCCATATCACTGAGCCCACAAATAAGTAACTCAACTTCTTGCTTAGGCACAAAGTTCTCGCCTTCTTCAAACAGAAAATCTCGTAGTCGAGTCGAGGCTGCGACTTTTCCGGTTTCATCATCGAAATAGATAAAAACAACGTAAGACACGCCTTCCGCCATTGGAAAATCTTGCTCACTATAGGGTACGAGCAAATCTTTATCGATGCCCCATTCAACAAAGGCTCCGACATTATTAACGCTTACGACTTTCAAAAATGCACACTCATCCACTTCTGCTAGAGGTATTTGAGTCGTTGCCGCTAATCTGCCATCACTGTCGTGATACACAAATACTCGACACGTGTCGCCAATCTTGCAGGCTTCATCGGCAAATTTAGTGGGTAAAAGCACCTCTTTGTCGTCTCCGCCATCGAGGTAAAACCCGAAAGGAACCTGCTTAATTACATTTAATGAGTTGAACTTACCTATTTGCAGCATAAAACCTGTCTGTATTGAGGAATAAAAGCGAACCTTATTGTACCTGATAACATAGATGTAGACGGTAAAAATTCAAATTTGCTAACAAAGAAGCTTAATTCGACGTCAAAATTCGTGGCATAATCCGCAACCAGTCGACCTTCTTCTAATGCTATTTTTTTGAGTCCTTACTATGAGCATCGTATTTTTAAATGGGGATTACCTACCCCAAGAACAAGCAAAAATTTCTCCTATGGACCGTGGTTTTTTATTTGGTGATGGAATTTACGAAGTTATCCCAACTTATCTAGGCAAAACGGTTGGTTTCACAGCTCATATAGAACGAATGCAGGGCGGCCTAGCTTCTATCGGTATTGAACTTGACTACAGCCATGACGATTGGCAGGCGATTATCGACAACTTATTAAATAAAAATGATGCAGGTAACCGTGGGATCTATCTACACGTTAGTCGGGGCACCGATAGCAAAAGAGCACATGCTTATCCAACCGGCGTCACCCCGACCGTATTTGCTTTCTCCTTCGAAATTCCACCGGCGCCAACGCCTGACAAATCGAAAGTTAAGCCATTTAATGTAACCAGCAGCGAAGATCTGCGCTGGAAGCGTTGCAACATCAAATCAACGTCACTCCTTGGCAATGTAATGCATTATCAGCAAAGCCAAGATTTAGGTATGCAAGAAACTATTCTGTTTAATCAGCAGCAGCAACTGACTGAAGCGAGTTCGTGTAACGTATTTTTGGTGAAAGACAATGTAATTGCTACGCCTGCATTAGATAACCAGCTTTTACCCGGCGTAACGCGAAAAATATTATTAGCAATTCTGCGCGAGTACAGCTCATACGCAATTGAAGAACGCGTTATCAGCATGGAAGAAGTGAAAAACGCCGATGAACTCTGGCTGACCAGTTCCAGTAAAGAGGTTGCTCCGATCATCACCTTAGATGGGGTGCCAGTTGGTAATGGAACAGTCGGCGATGTCTGGCAACAAGCCCAGGCACTATTTAGTCAATACAAATACCAATATTAGACACAGACAATGTCACGACCCATTTCGATTACTATTGATCTCGACGCTATTCGTCAGAACTTCGATTACGCCCACGCTATAGGGAATAAATCTGCTGGTAATAACAGCCAGACGATGGCTGTTATTAAAGCAGATGCATATGGACACGGTGCGGTTGCGACTGCCCGGGCGTTAGCAAATAAAACCACCTTACTAGCAGTATCGAGTATTGAAGAAGCGGTTCTTTTGCGTCAAAACCATATTCGCAGCCCCATCCTTCTGCTCGAAGGCTGCTTCTGTAAGAGTGAATTGAGCGTAGTAGACGATTTAGGATTACAAATTGTGATCCATAACCAAGAACAAATTAACGATTTACTTGCTGCAGAGTTGTCTAAACCAATCAGTGTGTGGTTAAAGTTAGACTCAGGCATGCACCGATTAGGTGTACCTTTGATAGACAGCTTAAACATCTACCAAAGACTATCAAACAGTCAAAATGTATCTTCTATTGTCTTAATGACACATTTTGCGACCTCTGATATACCCGACCATCCGTTAGTTAGTCAGCAACTTGACAGCTTTAAAACAGCAGCCAACGCAATATCGCAAAGCAACGCTCCGATACCCAACAGTTTGGCAAACTCTGCTGCATTGATGGCTATACCGGAAAGTCACGGTACCTGGAATCGCCCCGGCATCATGCTCTATGGTATCAGTCCTTTTGATCAACAAAACACATTGGCATTGCCACTTATCCCTGCAATGCAATTTTGCTCAAAGGTCATAGCGATAAGAAAAGTGAATACTGGAGATCCCGTGGGCTACGGTGCGTCTTGGATTGCAAAAAAAACCAGCATTATCGCTACCGTTGCCGCTGGTTATGGAGATGGCTACCCACGCACTGCGAAGTCGGGTACCCCTGTTTTGATCAACGGCAGAATTGCTCCGTTAGCGGGCCGCGTGTCCATGGATATGCTATGCGTAGATGTCACCCACCTAGGCGATGTGAACGTTGGGGCCGAAGTCGAATTGTGGGGGAAACAATTATTAGTTAATGAGGTTGCCCAATGGTCAGATACGTTAGGTTATGAGTTAGTAACCCGCATGCCAACGCGCGCCAAACGAATTTTCATTAACCAATAAGGTAATTTTTAGCGTTCAGCTATTACCACTGCTCTTAGCGGAGCAGGATAACCTTCAATCGTTTTGGTATGATCGTGGGGATCAAGAAAGTCAACCAACGACTGGCTGTCCATCCATTGCGTTGCTCGCTGTTCATCAAGTGTAGTACTGGCTACATCGACTACCCGAACGTTTTTGAAACCCAGTCGTCGCATCCACAGACATAACGCATCAGTACTAGGTAGAAACCAAACGTTGCGCATTTGCGCATAGCGCTCACCGGCCATTAATACTGTATTTTCATCCCCTGCAACCACCAAGGTTTCAAGCACAAGTTCACCTCCAGGGCGTAACTGATTCTTAAGTTGCTGTAAAAAATCTAATGGGCTCTTACGATGATAAAATACCCCCATAGAAAATACCGTATCAAACGCGTTTTTCTCAGGTAGTTGCTCTACGCCAACCGGTAATAAATGAATACGGGGGTCTGGGTTAAAATGTTTCATTGCTTGAAATTGCATTAAAAATAACTGTGAAGGATCCGCCCCCACTACCATTTTCGCGTTTTCGCCCAACATACGCCACATGTGGTATCCACTGCCACACCCTACATCAAGCACATATCGATTTTCTAAGGATTGTATATGAGGCTGCACCCGCTGCCATTTCCAATCAGATCGCCACTCGGTATCAACATGTATACCATGCACGTAAAATGGACCTTTACGCCACGGCATGAACTGTTTGAGTAAACCAACAATTTGTTTTTGGGTGTAGTCATTTATATCTTCAGCAAGCCCAAATTCCACTTTATCTTTTAGCTGGACCTCACTAGGGGCAGTTTGCGGCAACTTGCTAAGTAACTTCACCCACTTATTGAAATCACCGTGTAACTGCTCTTTATGCCAAATCGATATTTGTCTGGGCAACAATTCAAGCCAAGGACTCAAGGGCGAATCGGCGATTTCTTTATAAAACTGATTAAACCAGGTTACTGACATGAAATAGGCCCTACTGAATAGAGTGATGAAAAGACTAGTTTTTAATCGCGACTAAAGAAGCAAAATTAAAACACTGAAACCACAAGATAACGTCATCAAAGCCGGCATTGGTTAAACGCGTTTTATGTGCTTCAAACGTTTCAGCACGTAACACGTTCTCTAGCGACTCGCGTTTTTGGCTTATCTCAAGTTCGCTATAGCCATTACGCCGCTTAAACTCATGGTGTAAATCGACTAGTAGCTCGTTGCCTTGCTCCGAATCATGGCGAAGTTTTTCTGACAGAATGAAAATGCCACCGGGCGCCAGACCGTTATATATAGACTTAATGATTTTGTCGCGCTTTGCTGGCTCAATAAATTGAAGTGTAAAATTCATCACCACACTTGATGCGCGCTGAATGTGCACGTTTTGTAAGTCATCACAAATCACCTCTATGGGTGTATTAGCTTTGTATGCCTGAACATGCCGTTTACAGCGTTGGACCATTGCTTCAGAATTGTCTACCGCAATAATATTACAGGATTTAGCCTCCACATAACGCGCAGCAGCAAGGCTCACCGCCCCTAAAGAACAGCCTAAATCGTAGATATTGGAATGCTCAGTAGCATAGCGCCCCGCTAGCTGACCAATAGCATCAACAATGGTGCTATACCCAGGAACTGAGCGCTGAATCATATCCGGAAAAACTTCTGCTACTGAATCATCAAAGCGAAATCCACTGACCTGCTGAGGCTGTGAATAAATGGCGTCTTTGCCTGTTTGCATGTCATTAATAACTTCTAGGAAAAAAATTGGCTCAATTCTACCCGCCTGACATCGACCAAGCAATTGCGTTGACCGATTCAACTGCCTTAACCACTGAATAACCTGTCATAAGTCATGGGATAAGCGAATTGAGTGGCGTATTAGTTACATCGAACTAAAGCCTTCTGGTAGTATGTGTTACATAAATCGGAGGGAGAACAATTATCCCTTCATTATTTACGACTAAAGTATTAATCTTATATCTTAATATTGAATCTTTTATTGAAGGCATATAAATGGCAAAATTTTTAATCGCAGATGATCATCCGCTTTTTCGTGAAGCTTTAGTGGGTGCGTTAAGTCCGCTATTCGAAGAAGTTGAGATTTTGCAATCCGATTCCCTCGACTCCACGCTAAATATGCTTCAAGAGAATAATGATATTGATTTAATTTTACTCGACCTGCATATGCCAGGTTGTGAAAATTTTTATGGTCTTATTCGTGTTACACAGGATTTCCCGCAAATACCTGTTGCGGTGGTATCGGCGAGTGATTCGATTGAAGTAGTTTCTAATGTTATGAGCTTTGGTGCGAAAGGGTTTATCGCTAAGTCCACTCCCACTTTACTTATTGCTGACGCGCTAAAAACCATTATGAATGGCGAAACGTGGTTAACGGATGAACTAAGAGCTCAAATTGCTGACATAGACGATGAGGGAGTGAATTTAGCACAAAGGATTGCTGAACTAACACCAAAGCAATTCCAAGTGTTGAAATTGATTCATGATGGCTTATTAAATAAACAGATAGCCCATGAACTAAATGTCACCGAAGCAACCATTAAAGCCCATATAAGTGCTGTTTTTAGAAAATTAGAAGTAAATACCCGAACTCAAGCGGTGTTGTTACTAAAGAAATTAAATTTAGAAGATTGATTTAACCAATCCGTTAGGTACATTGATTGTCAATGTACCTAACGTGTCTCTTATTCGCTCATACTGCCTTCAGAAAAATTGAGTGGTAAGCCATTTAATAATTTCTGATTAAAAGAATGGAAACGCTGGATAGCAGAGATTAAATCAGGAGTATGTACATCCCCCATTTGATTTATCAATCCGTTGATTAAATCATCGTATTGCTCCCCACTTTCAAGCTTTTGTCTAGACTCCTCAAATACATCAAGCATCTTATCCAAATAATGAGCGACAGGTTTTACTGTTTTATTTGGGTCACCTCTAGGATCGTCTTCGCTAAAATGTGAGACCGACTCATAGGCCTGAATAGATTGTGTTTGCTCCTGCCTTGTTAATTGCAATGCAAAACCGGTCAATTCTTTCTCGTCATAACCTAATTTAAGCGCTTGATTAAACGCTGACTCAATATCACCATGAAAAAATTCGTCTGCCAAATCACTAGCATCAGAGACTAACGAGCCAATAGCTTTTAATTCATCTTCGTCCAAATTACCCTCAACAGTAAACGACAGAGCGCTGCTGTTAAAATGCTCATAGCGTGTAACAGACGATACCTTTGTGCTCGCAACACTTTCACCTTGAATGACATTATCCGGCGATAATGTTGACTCTGTAGATTCAACATCACTTGAAACACTCTCTTCGCTAGCGCTATTTACTGATGACGTTTGAGGAGCACTTGTAGCACCCACTGTTGGTGGCTCAACAGGTTGTTTAAAAACCTGCTGATTATCTTTTTCAATCAGTGATTTTTGATTTAATTCAAAACCTTTTAAGTCTTCGAAGCGAATATTGACTTCATCACCGTCTAAAGTACGAATGCTTAATTCACCTGTATCACGGCGCTGATAGCTCACTTGGTTCTCCAAGGCAACTTTTGAAGCTGCGGAATTGCTTACTTCCTCAGCGTTACCAAATATCGATTCGCGTAATTTCTGCAACCCTGTATCAATCAATTCTTGGCTACGACTAATACCCTCGCTAATATCGTCATTCATGACGCCAGCAAGGTCTTTTTTAGCCATGCCAATACCTTTAAGTACACCTGAGCTAGCTTGATTAAACAGTGATTCTAGTGCTTTATCGTCTGCGCCCTTACCTTGTGCATTTTTGATCGCCCCGCCAACAAAATTCAATACGTTACGGGCAACCTCTTCAAAGTTGAACAAACTTTCATTGTCGCTTTCTTGCTCAGCTTCCTGGGGTACTCGCAACTCTGGTTTAATGAGTCCCAATGACACACTGTGATTCAATGCATTGGTCAAGACCTGTGCACCGAAAAGACTTTTAGATGCTGATGCACCACTTAGAGACGCTTTATCATCATTTAATGCGCTCGCTTGTTCTAGCCCGCTATCACGCAGCCGATTTTGCAGGCTGTTAGCTTCGCCTAAATGTGCTGGCTTTTCACGCATGAAAGCCTTTATCTCGTTAATATTCATTTCAGCTACCTCACTTTCCTCTATTAGGGTATCGGCCGCATAGTGTCGAAATTTAGTACAATTCTTTAGAAGTAAAAACTAATATTGCACAAGCGCTGAAAACACTTACAATCCCGCGCTCGATAAATTGATCAACTGGAGAATTGCCTTGCGCCCAACTGAAATTAATCCTGCGGACTATGACCAACAACTCGCTGATAAGATCAGTCGTATTAAGCAAGCTTTTCAGTCGTTTACAATGCCTGATTTGGAAACATTCTGCTCAGACCCTTTACATTATAGGATGCGTGCAGAATTTAGAATGTGGCACGACGGCGATAACCTCGATCATGTTATGTTTGATCAAGCAACTAAACAAAAATATCCAGTTAATCAATTTCCTCCTGCAAGTGAAATCATAAATGCAGTAATGGCGAAACTGGTTGAGTTGCTAAAACACAATCAAATGTTGCGTAGAAAATTATTTCAAATTGATTATTTAAGTACTTTAACCGATGAAATTCTTGTGACCTTGGTTTATCACAAGCCGCTAGATGAGCAATGGGAGTCTGAGGCTCAAAACCTTTGCACCTTGTTAAGAACTGAATTTAAAATCGATATCATCGGCCGCTCTAAGAAGCAGAAAATCCTACTCGACAAAGATTATATATTAGAAGAATTGCCAGTAAATAATAGACTCTACAAATTCAAGCAAATTGAAAACAGTTTCACTCAGCCCAACGCTAGCGTAAATAGTAAAATGCTCGAATGGGCATTAAATGTGACTCAAAATTGTAAAGGTGATTTACTAGAGCTCTATTGTGGGGCTGGTAATTTTAGCTTGCCATTAGCCCAGAATTTCAACCAAGTTCTAGCGACTGAAATTTCTAAGTCATCCGTCGCTGCGGCGCAATGCAATATTAGCTTAAATGAGATCGATAATGTCACGATACTGCGCATGTCGAGTGAAGAATTTGTGCAGGCATTGAACAATGAGCGAACCTTCCGCCGATTAGAAGGCGTCAATTTACACGATTACGACTGCCAGACAGTATTAGTGGACCCGCCTCGCTCTGGTCTTGATGACGACACGCTTCGTATGGTCCAAGGCTATGCCAATATCGTCTATATATCATGCAACCCTGACACACTAAAAGACAACCTTGCCGTTTTGCAAGAAACCCATGACATAGTACGCTTCGCGTTATTCGATCAGTTTCCTTATACACATCATGTTGAATCAGGGGTCTATCTGCAAAAGCGTTAAATACCTGCGGCTTCTTTAGCTCCATTTGCGATAAAACGTAATTGTAATTTCACGCGCTGAGCTAACACGGCCTGTTGTTCAGGCCCTGAGTCTAAAACCTCAGCTCCGGCACTGAAAACTAGCTTCACCATCGCCTCGGCTTGTAGATTGGCAAATTGGTGAGGCAGCCCAGTTGTTGCCATGGTGTAATCGGTTAGCTCCACAATGAAATGCTGTATCTCTCTTAGTACTGCCGCCCGAAAGGCCAACGATGTACCTGTATGTTCACGAAGTAATAGTCTGAATACATTGCTGTGAGCACAAATAAATTCCATGAAAGTATCTACCGAGGTATTGATAACCCCACCACCAGAAGCTATACGCAACCGAGCTTGGCGCATCAGTTGGCGAAGATTTAAACCCGCCTCATCAACTAAGGTCAAACCAAGTTCGTCAATATCTTTAAAGTGACGATAGAATGATGTGGGCGCGATACCAGCAGCGCGCGCGACTTCTCGCAAACTAATACTGGACAAACTTCGCTGTTCATCAAGCAAACTAAAAGCAGCCTCTATAATTGCTCGTCTCGTCTTAAGTTTTTGTTCTTGACGACTCAAAGGGCGCTCCAAAATGAAATACAGAATTCCTATATATTATCTGCATTTAGTGTAAATCTACACCAAGAAATGCCGTTACCTCACAGAAATAGCTTGCTATATGTACATTTGCTAGATAGATTAGCGTACAAGTGTAAGCTCAATAAAGATCCCTTATTTGAAATGAAAAAACCCCGTTTAATTATCACCAATTTATTAGTCTTTGTGATTACTGGCTTAGTCGCCTTGATTCTCGTACCTTATGTAGCGCTAACTCAGGGATTCGACAGTGCAGAGATCATCGCCTGTATTATTCTCATTTATTTCTCTGGTATGTCGATTACAGCTGGTTACCATCGGCTATGGGCACATAAAGCCTTTGAGGCAAATGCATTTGTCAGAGTAGTGCTAGCCATAGGCGGCGCGATGGCACTGCAAAATAGCATTCTACATTGGGTATCTGATCATCGTATCCATCATCGTCATGTAGATGACAATGACAGAGACCCTTACTCAGCAAAACGTGGTTTTTGGTATTCTCATATGGGTTGGATGTTACGTGAATATCAAGTACACCGTTATTCGGACTATAGTAACTGTAAAGATTTGCAAAAAGACAAAGTGGTCGTTTGGCAGCACAAATATTATTTACCTATTATGTTAGTCTCTAATTTTGGTATTCCAATGTTACTTGGACTGCTCAATGGCGATGTTTTAGGAATGTTGTTACTCGCTGGGTTCTTCCGTTTAGTGGTTGTTCATCACGTCACATTCTTCATTAATTCACTGGCACACATTTGGGGTCGTCAACCATATACAGACAAAAATAGTGCGCGCGATAACGATATATTAGCTTTCTTCACTTTTGGAGAGGGTTATCATAACTACCATCATATTTTTGAATATGACTATCGGAACGGAATAAAATGGTGGCAATTTGACCCAACAAAATGGCTTATCCGCGGATTGTCTTTCATCGGTTGGACCAAAAATTTACGTCGCTGTCCTGAAGAGCGTATCGAAAAAGCAAAAATAGCAATGCAGCTGCAACGCGCTCAGAAACGCTTATCTGTACTGCCTAATGCTGATGAAATTTTGCATAGCTTGCAACAAGAATACGACTTAATCTTGCAGAAGATGGCAGAGATGTATGCTACCAAAAAACGTTTGATGGAGATCCGTAAATACAAAATAAAACGGAATTATGAAAAGCTTGAACTGGATTTTAAATACCGCGAGTTGAAGTACAACTTAGAGCTGCACAAACAAAAATGGCTGCAGTTATATCAAGTCAAATATCAATTAGCATAAAAAAGCTCCTTCGGGAGTTTTTTTGTTTCTCAATTCTCAAAGCAACTTCCTCAAATATGCACAGTACTGCAGTGAATGAGAAATATCATAAAAGAAATGGATTTTGAACGGGCAGAATAAAGGTAGGACTATTCGTTCAATACATTGGCTAAGCTTTTATATTGAACGATTTTAAAGCGCTGTGTTATTCAGCTACGTTAAGTACAAGTAGTTCAGAAGCATCTAACGCATCTTTATGAGCAATTATATTTATGCGCATATCTTTTTCAAAGAATTGCATAGTTGCCATAGCATTACTGTCTTGAACTTGTGATTTTTCAGCTATATTTAACTGCATTTGACGAAATTGTACATTTTGCTGAATTTTATTTGCCATGCATGAACCATCGATGGCGAACGTGCTTGATTCCATACAATCAAACAATCTATTGTTTTGTGTGTTGGCAAAGGTAGCGGCAGAGGACAATGTGCCCAAGAATACAATAATAAAAGATGATTTTAATTTTAACATAATGATTTCCTTGATAAATCGCTCAACAGAACGTCAAGCATCACAATCCTATTTGGAAACAGACTAAAGATGCTAAACCACAGGATTGTTACAATAATATGACAAATCAGGTACTTTTGGTAGATCTTTTTGAATAACGACTTTCAGCAAGCTAGAAATTGCCGCGTATGCAAGGCTCATTTACCTTTTGAGCCAAGGCCGATTATTCAAGGGAATAATAATTCTAAGATACTAATTGTCGGTCAAGCTCCTGGTATAAAAGCCCATCAAACTGAAAAGCCTTGGAACGATCCGTCGGGAGAACGATTACGTGCATGGCTAGGTTTACGCGATGATCAATTTTATGATGCAGATAACATTGCCATTTTGCCTATGGGGTTTTGCTATCCTGGTAGAGCAAAGAGTGGTGATATGCCCCCTCGTAAAGAATGCGTACCGTTATGGCACAAAAGGCTCATAGGAAATATGTCAATTAAGTATATTTTCTTGATAGGTCAGTACGCACAGACATATTACCTGAAGGATAAGCTAAGTCTGACAAAGCGCGTTGAAAATTGGCAGGACTATCAGCCAAACTATTTTGTTTTGCCACACCCTTCTCCACGAAACAACATTTGGTTAAAGAGAAATCCTTGGTTTGAAGAGAACGTTGTGCCAAAAATACAAAGCGTAGTAGCGCCGCTAGTTACACCTTAACTTCAGGTTATTCGCTATTTTTTTAGATTGCTGCTCATAAATATCAGTAAATCTTCAAAAGGCATAGGTTTCGCATACATAAAGCCCTGTGCTTCATCACAGCCTAACTTGAGTAAAAAATTAGCTTGCTCAGGTTTTTCAATTCCTTCCGCAATTGTGCGTAGCCCCAATTTTGCGCCTAGCGTTACAATAGTCTCAGCGATAAAGGCCGACTTATTAGGACTTATTTCGTTGACGAATGCTCGGTCAACTTTCAGACGATCTAGCGGCAACTGTTGTAGATAACTCATAGATGAAAAGCCAGTTCCAAAATCATCCAGGGCAACTTTTACGCCAAATTCCTTAAGCTCTTGCAGTGCTTCTACCACAATATGAGGTTCGTCCATTACAATGCTTTCCGTAATTTCGAGCTCTATACTCTCTGGGGCTAAGTTATTATCGTTAATGGCACTTTTCACCAATTCTATAAACGCTGAATCGCGAAATTGCGGCATTGAAATGTTGACAGCCATTCGCAAATTATTAAAACCTTCATCAGTCAACAAGCGCAGTTTTTCGCAAGCTTCCTGCATCACCCAAGCCCCAATCTCTATGATTAGTCCAGAATATTCAGCTAAAGGCACGAATACAACAGGTGAAACATACCCTCCATCTGAAGACGGCCAACGCAAAAGAGCCTCCATGCCAATTATATTTTGAGTAACAAGGTCAATTTGAGGCTGATACCACAACTGTAATTTTCGTTGATTAAAATCACTGCGCAGTTGACGGATCATCTCCAATCGCCAGGTTGTCTGTTCTTCCATTTCAGGGGCATAGTATTCGAAGTTAGTTTTAAGGCTCTTTTTGGCGCGGTTTAACGCGATATTGGCATGTTTAAGTATATTAATACCTGTCTGTGCCTTGCCGTTAAAACGATAAAAACCAAATGCTGCACTTAAGGGCAGCATTTGGTCACCAGCTTCAAATGCGTGATTAAAAAGCGCTTGAAGGGTCGCAGAATTAACCTCTCGCTCTGTTCCAACAACGGCAAATACATCTGAACCTATGCGTCCTAAGGCAGCCGCATTAGGAAATGAGCTTTCAATACGCTGTGCTAATGCAAGTAAGGTATCGTTGCCGGTATCCTGCCCCAAACCATCGTTAATATCCGCAAAGTGATTAATATCAATCAACGCCACAACGTCATTAGCGTGCTTTTTGTCAGTACTGATATTATCCAGCTGATTGATAAACTCCACCCTATTGGGCAATTTAGTCAGCCAATCTTTAAAGGCCGCAGAATGTAACTGGTGAAATAAATTAACATTTTCGTAGCCGACTGAAATACTTGATAAAAAAACCTCAATAAGTTGTTTATAAGCATCTGAAATTTGTTGGCCTATTTTCAAATAAACGGCAGCATCGTAATCAGTGCTCTTGAGGTATAAAACCGTATAGTTATTTTCATAAATATGCTGTTTTTGTTGCAAGCATTCGTTTACCACTTGTACAATTTTTACATCATGTAAATGTTCAATTTTTTTATTAATGTAACTGGCGAATTCTCCCGCCGCCCCGAGTACGTAGACCGCATCATCATCTTTATTTAATACCGAACCTGCGCGCGCACAAACGACCCCGGATGAGTCAAGCCCGATAAGCGAACTGATTTGAGTCACAACACCTTCGCAGAAGCGATTGATGGAGTGTTCTTCCAATAGATTAGCTGAGGCACGAATAATCTTTTCAAGACCTATTCGGCTTTGATTTATGGTCAATATTTGCTGGTAGGAACGTAGTGAGGCAATGATAGTAGTGACTAATTTGCTACGCGTTAGCTCTGTTTTAGTTTTATAATCATTGATGTCATATTCTTTAATTACACTCTCTTCAGGTGCGTAACCGGGCTGCCCTGTACGAAGAATAATGCGTGGCTCTGTCAGGTTCATTTCGTTACGCATAATACGCGCTACTTGCAAACCAGCATCATCAGTATCCATCACTACATCGAGCAAAATTATCGCTAACTCAGAACCCAACGTTTGTATGATTTCTAACGCTTCAGCTTTAGAATACGCATGATAAAAAGTTAAATTCCGGTTATTTAGAACGAGATCAGACAAAGCTAGGCGAGTGACCGAATGGATTTCTTCGTCATCATCGACGACTAAAACATTCCAACTTCCTGCATATTCAGTATTGTCTGCTGTATTTTCTTCAGAAAGAAAAATTAGCTCATCATTTTCATATTCCATCGGACACATTTAATTTACGATTCTCTTGAGTTTATCTGCTTAGTGCAGCAGTATTTCTTAAGCTTAGCTAATTCCTGAATAAATCAAAATGATTTTGCCAATCTATTACCTGATGCAATGCTACTAGGGATAAGCATACTATGGTAAATAATATTTACTAAATAAGATATGTGAATGAAAATCGAAAACCAAAATAATCCTCACGCAATAACGGCACAAACAAAATCCGTTAAATCATCTAAGTCTTCTCTTGCCCCTGCAGAAGCCCCAAAAGGCACCCAAGAGCAGATAAAAGGTACTGCGGCACGTATTACCCAGTGGTTTGCCCAAGTAGGCGTGTCCTTGCCATACCAAGGCTTACGAACTAATAGCATTGAAAGCCGTGTACATAAGCGTGAAAAAATAGCGGCACAGCGCAAATTAAATAATATTGAGAGAGTATTTGAAAAGGCATTAGCATTTTGCATCGAGCAGGATAAAAATGAACGAATTGATCCTGATTGGTTCTACAATTTTGTATCTATGGCCGAAGAGATACATTCTTCGTCTATGCAGGAGTTGTGGGGGAAAATATTTGCAGTTGAAACAAGCCGCCCAGGAAGCTTTTCGTTGCGCACTCTGCTTACGCTGAAGCAACTCACCCAAAAAGATGCGCAAACCTTTCGCCGAGCCGTATCGCTATCGAGCAGACGAAGAGACGATACCACTCCAAAGTTGCTGACCGGTTTCTATCAGAAACCATCTATGTTCGCTTTATTTAGTTTGCGCAAAGAACAACAACTAAACTTAGCAATGTTTGGGTTAAGTTATCCAGATCTACTCTCTTTAATGGATTTAGGTTTAATTCATCAAACCGAGATTGAGTCAGGGGAATGGCCAATGGATGCCAAATTTGAATGGAGAAGTAACGGTCAAATCTTTAATTTAACGGCGAGGAAAAATGGAACAACGTTAAAATACTATAAATTTACCACTACCGGGGCAGAACTTTTTACACTAGTCGGTGCCAATAAGCAGGAAAAATACTTAGAGGCACTCAAGCTAACATTAATCAGTGCTTTTACAATCGACTAGATACCATCACCGTCACCAAACTCATGTAGACCGCACTCTCGCTTTAAACCAAAGAAACGGGTATCTTTTTCGTCCATACCTTCTTGTAACGAGCGCGTAGTATGCCAATCACCGATCGATACATATCCCTGCTCCCACAATGGGTGGTAAGGTAAGTTATTATCTTTCAGGTAATAATGAACATCTTTATTGCTCCAATCTAAGATTGGATAAACTTTCACTTGGCGATTAAGTTTCTGCAAAATTGACAACGACTCACGCATTTCTGATTGGCTACGACGCAAGCCAGCAAACCAAGTTTTTACTTCCAGTTCACCAAGAGCCTGCTGCATAGGTTGAACTTTATTCATCTTGTTATATTGTTCTATCCCATCGGCTCCATTTTCCCATAATTTACCGAAACGAGCCTCCTGCCATGCACCTGACATAGGAGCTCGATAAACCTGTAAGTTTAGATTTAGGCGCTCTGTCAAATCATCAATAAACTGATATGTCTCAGGAAATAAATACCCTGTATCGGTTAATACAACGGGTATATCAGGAAATTGTTGAGTCAACATATGTAACATAACTGCAGCTTGAGCACCGAAGCTTGAAGACAACATAAAAGTTGGCTCCAAGTTATCTAGGGCCCATGTCACTCGCTCAACCGCACTTTTTGCTTCCAACTGCTGGTTCAGTTCTTCCAATGATACCTGCGTTAAAATTTTAGGTGTTCCGTCGTTTGGCTCAGCATTTTGCGACGACTGCAATGCTAGGTTACGCATAAAAATCCTCAGCGGAATTAACCACTTCTGCGATAACACCGGTTCGAATAACAAAATCTCCGAATGACTCTTCGTTTTGTCCTTGTTTAGCCCATTGGCCAATTAACACGTCCAGTTCATCCATGATCTGTTGTTCACCGATGTTCTCTTTATACATTTTAGGGATCCGCGTACCTTGACGATTACCGCCCAAATGCAAATTATATTTACCTGGGCCTTTACCCACTAAGCCGATTTCAGCCAACATTGAGCGACCGCATCCATTTGGACAACCCGTTACACGATAAATAATGCTCTTTTGCGCTATTTCATGTTTGCTCAAGATCCCTTCCAATTGCGTCACTGCTTCTGGCAAATAACGCTCAGCTTCAGCCATTGCCAATGGGCAAGTGGGTAACGCTACGCATGCCATTGAGTCTCGGCGCTGAGCGGATAGGTCATCTATTATCAAACCGTGTGCTCTAGCAATTTCTTCAATTTTTTCTTTGTTAGCTTCACTGACGCCTGCCACGATTAGGTTTTGATTGGCCGTTAGACGGAAATCCCCGTCGTGAATTTTTGCTATCTCTGCACAGCCGGTTTTCAGAGGCTTACCGGGATAATCTAAAATGCGGCCGTTTTCGATAAATAACGTCAAATGATGTTTACCATCAATACCTTCAACCCAACCTATACGGTCACCACGTTCGGTAAACTCATATGGCTGGCTTTCAGCGAAAATTACACCCGAACGTTTTTCAACTTCAGCTTTAAACGTTTCAACACCGACACGTTCAAGGGTATATTTAGTTTTCGCATTCTTACGATTAACACGGTTACCCCAGTCACGTTGCGTAGTGACTACCGCTTCAGCAACAGCTAATGTGTCCTCAACACGAATAAAGCCAAAATCATCAGCCTTACGCGGGAATGTGGCTTCATCACCGTGGGTCATGGCAAGTCCACCACCAACTAACACATTGAAACCTATCAATTTTCCGTCTTTCGCTATCGCGACAAAATTGAGGTCATTGGCGTGCACGTCAATGTCATTAAGTGGAGGAATTACGACCGTCGTTTTGAACTTACGTGGTAAATAATGTGAACCCAAAATAGGCTCATAGTCGGTAGTTTCTTTTTTCTCACCATCTAACCAAATTTCAGCGTACGCCCGGGTTTTTGGTAGTAAATGCTCACTTATTTTTACCGCCCATTCATAAGCTTGCTGATGAACAACTGACTCAATTGGGTTAGATGTACAAAGTACATTCCGGTTAACGTCACCAGCGGTAGCGATAGAATCGATACCGACTTGGTTTAAGGTCTGATGCATCAATTTAATATTGGGTTTTAACACGCCATGAAACTGAAATGTTTGTCGAGTCGTTAATCGAATGCTGCCGTACAACGTTTTTTCGTCGGCGAATTTATCAATTGATAACCACTGATGCGGTTTAATTATCCCACCAGGCAAACGTGCACGTAACATAACGTTTTGCAGCGGCTCAAGTTTTTGCTTAGCCCGCTCCGCTCGAATATCGCGATCATCCTGTTGATACATGCCATGAAAACGAATCAACTGGAAATTATCTCCAACGAAAGCGCCGGTAAGATCATCTTTCAGGTCTTGTGCAATTGTGCCACGTAAAAAATTACTCTCGCCTTTTAGGCGCTCGTTGTCGGCCTGTTTGCCTTGTACAACTAAATTATTATTGTCTGTCGTCATTAATAAACGTCCTTCTGATAACGTTTTGCTCGGCGTAATGCAGTTAAATATTCTTCTGCTGCTTGGGCGCTCTTTGCACCATGCTTCTGTACAATCTCAACAAGTGCTGCGTGTACATCTTTAGCCATGTGATTTGCATCACCGCACACATAAAAATGCGCACCTTGCTCTAACCATTCAAATACTTCAGCACCTTGCTCAAGTAAACGATGTTGAACATAAATTTTATCTTCTTGGTCTCGAGAAAATGCCAAGCTGACCTTGTTAAGTACCCCGTCTTTTACGAAACGTTGCCACTCAGTTTGATACAGAAAATCCTGTGTAAAGTTAGGATTACCAAAGAACAACCAGTTTTTGCCGGCTGCCTCTTGAACTTCTCGCTCTTGCATAAACGCTCTAAATGGTGCTATGCCAGTACCAGGCCCCACCATAATCACTGGCGTGTCGTTGCTTTCAGGTAAACGGAAGTTATCGTTTTTTTCTACGAAAACCTGTATTTCTCCACCTTCTTCCAAGCGTTTAGTTAAATAACTAGAAGCACCGCCTTGATGAACTTGCCCATGGGCATCGTATTCCACCAGCGCCACCGTTAAATGAACTTCGTCTTCAACTTCATCTTGACTTGAAGCAATTGAATAAAGGCGAGGCGTCATACCACGCAACATATCAACTAAGGACTGAGCATCTGTTTTAACAGGATACTGGCGCACAATATCTATAATTTGGCGCTCGCCTAAGAAAGCGCGTAATCCGGCTTTATCTTCAATCAACGCATTAAGTTCAGGGTTATTTGCAATCTGGCCATATGCAGTTGCAAACGAAGGATAACTCTGAGTTAATTCGCGCTTTTCAATTAAGGCTTCACGAACAGATAAAACATCACCAGATACGGTTACCTGAGCGGTAGCGTCAATCGCAAGTAAAGTAAGTAACTCATCCACCATGCTAGGATCGTTCTTAAACCAAACACCTAAAGCATCACCAGGACGGTACTGAATACCTGATTCTTCAAGAGATATTTCAACGTGCCTGATATCTTTAACTGAATCACGACCGGTAATTTTTTGACTTTCAAGCAAACTCGCAGTAAACGGATTTTTCTTTGAGTATTGCGTAGTGGCAACAGACAAGGTTGGCTTACCCAAGTGTGGCATAGCCACGACATGTGAATGGCCTTTTGCTTTAAGCTCGTCTTGAACCTTATCTAACACTTGCTTAGCCCAAATGTCTGATGCTTCATCATAATCAACATCACAATCGACACGATCCACAAGACGTGTAGCCCCTAGCTCAGCTAGTTTTTTATCGAAATCTTTTGCTGTTTGACAGAAAAATTCATAACTACTATCACCCAATCCCAAAACTGAAAAGCTTAGGTTAGCTAGCTTCGGCGCTTTCTTGCTAGACAGAAAATCATGTAACTCAACGGCATCGTCTGGCGCATCACCTTCGCCATGAGTACTGACGATAGCAACGATATGCGTTTCATTTTTAAGTTGCTTGACCTTGTAGTCAGCCATATTGACTAGCTTGGCTGGAATATTTGCCGCATCAAGTTTTGCTTTGTAGCCTTGGGCCAACGCTTTAGCATTGCCCGTTTGAGAGCCATAAAGAATAGTAATGAATTTTTCCGGCCTCTGAGCTTCACCTGCCGATGGATTTACCTGGGGTAAATTATCAGCGGATTGCGTCTGCGCTAATCCAGCTAAATACCCACTTAACCAACCTAGTTGGGCCGGAGTAAGTGAAGGTGTCAACTGATTAAGTTGAGCCCACTGAGTGTCGTTAAGAGCGGTAGTAGAACCTAAATTTTGTTGTGTATTTGATGACATAATATCGCTAACCTCGAATGCTATTGCACTAGGTTAGCGATCTATAATCATAACTGGAAAGAATAAATACTGATTTTTTATTACTTAATGGAATGAGAGAAAAGTCAACATTCCATTACAGGCCACTTGAATTAGAAATGTACTTCAACACCAATGAATGCTCCACTGAATTCGAAATCAGTGTAAATCCCATCTAAGTCATCTAATTCCATTTCCAACGAGCGATAACCAAGCTGCAACGTGGCATCAATTGCTAAGTTATCGAGGAGTCCGTAAGTAATAGCGGCTTGATAATCAGTAATCTTGTTGTCATCAAAAGCTAAGAAACTCCCTTCTACAAACGCACCAAATCCAGTAAACGGCACACCAACTTCTACGCGCAAGTACAACATCGGAACAAATCCAGAAAAATCGCGAGCCGCACTTTGGGTCGCATCGTTTTGAGCCTCTAAATAAATGTCACCATCTAGGTGTTTCGCATTTATGCCTAAATCAAAGCTAACCAAGTCATTATCAAACAATTCATAATAAGCAATATAATCGGTGCTTACTAAGTCAAGATTAGTGTTAACGGTAGTATCAGCCGAAAATAGTTCACCACCATACGTCATACTCGAAGACAAAACGGTTTGTCCATTTGTATCTAGACCCGTACGTTGTAACTTAATATTCGGGACAAAGGGCACTGGGTGCTCTAATGCAACATAAAAACTCCCTTTGGTTTCGTCGTCAAAGTTGAAGTCTACATTGTCATTACTATCTGAAAACCCGCCTGTGGTCTCCATATCCCATGCCTGAGCGCCCGCGTATACGCCTAGTAACGTATCAGCCTGACTCGATAAACTCGTTAAGGCCATCGCCAGTACGCCGGCACAAAGAGGTTTGTTCATGGTTTATCCTTGATTTAATAGTTCAGAAAGTTCAATTAGAGCAGCATTCGCTCGGGAAATATAGTTCGCCATAACTAAAGAGTGATTAGCCAGCATGCCAAAGCCGCTACCATTTAATATCATAGGGCTGAAAATAGATTCTTGGGTCGACTCTAGCTCGCGAATAATCTGTTGAACGCTGACTCGTGCATTTTTCTTATCTAGTACATCAGCAAAATCTACTTCAACCGCTTTAAGAAAATGGATTAACGCCCAGCTTGCACCTCGCGCCTCATAGAAGTTGTCGTCTAACTGAAACCAACTTGTTTGTTCACGCAACTCAGCGGCGGGAATATTATCTGCGCTACTGACTTTGGCGAAATTAGTATTGAGGCGGTCTTGGCCAACGCTGACGCTTAACTTCTGTGACAGGCTACCCAAACGTTTTTCGATTTGTTTAACATAGTCTCTTAAGTTGTCCGCACGAGCATAAAATTGCGCGGTGCCTTCGCGACTTGTAGATAAGCTAGAACGATATTGGTATAGCTTATCAATCGCATCCTGATACTGAGATTCGGCAGAGGGCAACAACCAGCTACGATGGTCAATATTTAGCTTAGGTTGCGCATCAGTCAAAAATGGATTTTCGCTGGACTGGGATTGAGAGCGACTGATGTCTTTGCGCATAGATAATGCTAGATCTCGAGTCATTTCTAATACCCCAAATTCCCAGCTCGGCATATTGTCCATAAAGAGGCTTGGGGGCATCACATCATTTGACAGATAACCACCTGATTTATTCAACAACGTTTCAATTACGGTAACTAAACTTGTCGTTAAGGTATACCCAGGCACAATTTTTTCATTATGCTGCTGCGCGTAACTCTGTGCTGTCTGGCGCGGATCGAAAGTTTCTGGTTCAAAACTCCAGTAAACAGCAATCAGCCAAAAAATAATAAAGAGTAGAGCTGCAATGCTAAGCAACCATTTTGGGGTTAGATATTTTTGCATGTTCACCTCCTAGTGATGACTATGTTTTTTAGGCGAAGCGACGACTGCGTCGAAACTGATCTGTTGGTCATCTTCAGTTAACAAGATGAGTGTAACGACTTGATCTTCTTTAAGAGGTTCTGTTAAACCGAAGAGCATCATATGTAATCCGCCCGGTGTAAAATTCACTATTTTTCCTGCAGGAACGACTATTGTATCTTGTTTTTCCATTCGCATAACATCACCATGCATAATGTGATTATGCAATTCAGCCTTATTAGCAATACCTGCTTGGGCGCCAACTAACGTTACGTTTTTATCACTAATATTTTGTAGCGTAAAATATGCTGAGGTGTTGGGTACGCTTGGAGGCAACAATCTTACTGTCGCATCAGTGATATTTAGTTCAGCAAGAGCCGCGTTCGATATTAAAATCATTGCCATAGCGATTATACGTCTAACATTCACAAGCATCTGCAATTCCATTTTAAATAAATCAGAACGGAATTATTCAGCAAATCTGTTAAATATGCTACCCATTCCCACTCATGTTAGATCATGTCTGAGACTTATTTTCGATGCGCACTACCGGTAATGATCTTCTCGCGTCTTGCCTTTGAGCGCCCAAACTATTATGACCGCTGCAAGTAGTATCGGCCAAATACTGCTTAAACCAGCAAAGACTAATGCCCCTAAAATAGCAAATAAGGTAAAGCCTATTGCGGCGACGACACTTAATGCCACAGCGAAGCCCACCATCACGAGCACAACACCCACCGCCACCAATATAGCGAGAGAGGTCATAGGCTCAACGAAACTATCATCAAGTTGCACCCGTATATCGAGTAAATCAGATGCCGCATACCCAAGGCTGTAGGTAATTAAAATAGCGATAAGCACCGCTAACGCTAAGTTTTTCAACACATTCATGAGCGTGTTGGCAACAATACAACGGCCATAGCATAGGCGACTGCCGTTGCAACTGGCAGCAATAATAGACATGCAATTGCTGCTACTCTTATAGCCCACCTGGGCTGACCCCAGTGCTTGGCTAGCCCAGCACAGACACCAGAAACTTTCGCGTGTAACGTATCGCGATGTAAGCGATTCACATTTATGTATTCTCTCATATTGCTCTCCTAATATAAGCTGCACCGTATAAATAGTTATACGGTGCTAAGTTCTTGCTAATAGTTATTTACTAAGCAACATTTTTACGCAGTTCAGCAAGCTGCCTTTCAATGTCATCACTCGCTTCAAGTTGCGTCAGCTCAGTCGTCAGGTTCTTTGATTCGCTAACTAGGTCAAACGCATCGACTTGTGCCTCTAAGTCATCAATTCGACGTTCATATTGATCGAACTTCACGATAGCGCTGTCGACCTTGTCACAGCCGCCGGTGCTTTTAAGTTTCAAACGCGCACCTAGAGTACGGTGTTTAATTAATAAACTTTTTTGTTTTATTTTCGCTTCGATGAGCTTCTCATTTAATTTACTACTGTCATTCTGCAATGTTTCAATCGACTCTTGCACATCGCTCAACTGTCCATGCAATCCTTTTAGTGCAGCATCAACACGTTGCTTTTCAGCGAGGGCAGCTCGAGCAAGATCTTCACGCCCTTTGGTTAATGCTATTGCAGCTTTATTTTGCCAATTTTCGCTTTCAACGTTCAGCTTACTCATATTGCGCTCGATGTGTTTTTTATCGGCCAATACCGTGGCGGCCACAGAACGCACTTCCACTAGGGTATCTTGCATTTCTAAAATCAGCTGCTTAATCATTTTTTCAGGATCTTCAGCCTTATCGAGTAGTGCATTAATATTCGACTGTACTATGTCTGACACTCTAGAAATGATTCCCATGATGATTCTCCACTTGGTTAGGTTCTTCGCCACTATATTGGCGTTATCAAAGTAGGTTTATCTGTATTAGATGCCACCTATTATCTATTGCTATTTACAAGTGTTATGCCAATCACTTAAGCAACTGTAAGCATCTGAAATTGAAGGTTATTTATTCGATGAGTAATAGTAACGATATTTATATGCAGCAATAAGTGGTTAAAACCACTAATTTCATTAGTGAAAAAAACCACTTTTAGAGAATGAAATATAGCCATTAATTGGAAATTAAGGATTGCAGGAGGTCGTTTCTTGAACGTATTATGATTAATGACTGAACAATCGTTTAACTCACGCTAAGGAATAAGCATATGACCCATAACGAAATACAATCTCTAGTCTTGGCAGCAATTGAACTGACAAACCAATCACGAGAAGACGCGGAACAAGTTCCCGTATCGATTGACACTCCATTATTCGGTAGACAAGGATATCTAGACTCTATGGGGTTAGTTGCACTACTCATCGACATTGAAGATATGCTGCAAGACCAAGATATAAATGTATCCTTAAGTGACGAGCGAGCAATGTCAGCGGCAAACAGTCCTTTTAAGAACGTCAGTTCACTCGTTGAGCATATTGATCACTTGTTAAAAGGGGAATAGCCCCATGCAACACATATTGGTTACAGGAGCAAGCCGTGGGCTTGGTTTAGCTATTGTGCAGCATCTATTAGCTCAGGGGCATTTGGTTATTGGGTGCTCTAGAAGTACGAGTGAAGTTTCACACCCCAATTACCATCACTTTGAAGCCAACGTTGCAATCGAAGAGCACGTTCAAGAACTATTTATTAAAATCCGAAAAGCCTTCAAATATATAGATGTGTTAATAAACAATGCTGGCGTTGCTCGAATGAATGCGTTTGCACTTACCCCCTTCAAAAATATGCGTGAAACCATGGACGTCAATTATGCAGGCACGTTTATGTGCAGTCAGAAAGCAATTAGCTTGCTCAGAAAGTCGCCCAATCCGCGAATTATAAATATGAGCACAGTTGCAGTTCCCATGAATTTGCAAGGTGAAGCTGCATACGCAGCCTCAAAAAGTGCCGTTGAATCTCTTACTCGAGTGATTGCTAAAGAACTCAGTACATTTAATATTACGTGCAATGCCATCGGCCCATCACCTATCGCTACTGATTTAATTAGCGGTGTTAGCGAAGAAAAAATTTCACGTTTAGTAGAGCAGCAATCTATACAAAAAATGGCAAAACCAGAGGATGTACTGAACCTGGTCGACTTTTTCATGAAGCCCCAGAGCAACATGATTACCGGGCAGATAATTTATCTAGGAGGGATATCATGACAGTGCAATTTCTATTAGACAAAATGTCTGAACTCGAAACCCAAGAGGCAGTTGCGGTTGGCAGCAATATTATTACTTACGGTGAATTATTAGAAAAATACCATAACTGGTTGGACTGGATAGCAACGGAAAATATAAGACCAGGTGAGGTGGTCAGCATCAAGTCTGACTATTGTGCAGAAAGTATCTCTTTATTTTTAGCATTGACCCATAACCGCAATATAATTGTGCCGCTTTCCAATGATTCGAAGGCGCATTTTGAAACCTTCTGCGATATAGCTCAAAATCAATATGATATTATTGTCAGTGAAAACGACACTCAGCTAATAAGAACAAATAACCGGCCAGCACACCCTTTATACGATGTACTACGAGAAAAAAACCACCCTGGGCTGGTATTATTTTCTTCTGGCTCGACGGGTAAAAGTAAAGCGATATTTCATGATCTGTCACAACTGCTAAATAAATTTACCGTGCCAAGAAAAATGATGCGTACGCTAGCATTTTTGCAGTTTGACCATATTGGTGGAGTGAACACACTACTATACACATTGGCTAATGGGGGCACCGCAGTGGTGCCGTCTCACCGCACGCCAGAGTCGGTTTGCCAGGCCATTGAAAAACACAAGGTGGAAGTACTACCTACGTCACCTACATTTCTCAACCTGCTTTTATTATCTGGCGCCGCCGATAATGTTGATTTAAGTTCCCTCAAACTCATTACCTACGGGACTGAGACCATGCCTGATAGCACGCTAACAGCTATAACGACTAGGTTCCCGGAAACTAAACTATTGCAAACATATGGGCTGTCAGAAGTCGGTATATTACGCTCTAAATCTAGAGACTCTAAATCACTCTGGGTAAAGGTCGGTGGCGCAGAATTTGAGACAAAAATAGTCGATGGTCGTCTTTGGATAAAATCTGAGTCAGCGATGCTTGGTTACCTGAATGCCCCGTCGCCATTCGATGAGGATGGTTTTTTGGACACTGGCGATCAAGTTGAGCAAGATGGGGAGTGGCTTAAAATACTTGGCAGACAAAGTGAAATCATCAACGTTGGCGGTGAAAAAGTCTACCCTGCTGAGGTGGAAAGTGTTGTGCTAGATATGCCAGGTGTCGAAGATGCAGCTGTGTATTCTTTACCACACACGATTACGGGGATGATTGTGGCCATAGAAGTTAAACTCAGTACTGATGAGACGTTAACGGAATTCAAAGTTAGATTGAGACGGCATTGCGAAGGTCTTTTACAGGCCTACAAAATTCCTAAAAAAATAACGCTGATTGATAGCTATACTCATAATGCACGGTTCAAAAGGATGCGCAAACGCTCTTAACCAATTTGCCACAAATTGAATCGGAGCTACTCGTAATTAAGGATATTTACTATGTACCACGCACTTAAATTATTTATAAACCGCTTATGTCAATTATTAGTGTTACCCATGGCAATCACCTGTTGGTTAGAGTCTTCATTAAGTAAGCATTCAGAGGCCATTTTTTCCTTCTGGACTCACCTATTCTCCATATTGCCAGGACTGCCAGGCGTGTTCTTACGTAGGGCATTTTATTCTTTAACTCTGGAAAAGTGCTCTTTAAATAGTTTTATAGGCTTTGGCACAATATTCGCGCACCGCAGTACGGTAGTAGAGGACAACGTATACACCGGCATATACTGTTCTATAGGTTCAGCGCATTTAGGGAAGAATTGCCTAATAGGCAGCCATTCAAGCTTACTCAGCGGTAACACCCAACATTTGCGTAACGACGAAAGTGGAGAATGGATGCCTTTCTCGTCAAGCAATATTAATCGCATAAATATCGCCGAAAATGTATGGGTTGGAGAGGGTGCAATAATACTAGCTAGCGTTGGAAAAGGCTCACTGGTGGCAGCGGGAGCCGTGGTTAACACCAATGTAAAAGCGAATGTTGTGGTCGCTGGTAACCCTGCAAGATTTGTTAAAAGCTTCGCGCCAACGGCAACTGAAGAAGCAACTGCCACAGAACTAAAGAACCCAGCCTTAAAATCACAGGCTTAACGCTGAGGAAATAATATGAAACGTTGCGACTTCGTCGATTGGATGAAAGCGGTTGGTATGTTTTTAATCGTTTTTGGGCATTTTTTTGGTGATCCATTTGATCAATTTACCCAGCCAGTTTATCCGAAGCAACTAGGTGTAGCGATGTTTGTCTTCATTATGGGCTGGGGGCTGGGCAAAGCGACCGGCCCTAGGTACCAAGTTAGCTATAATCGTTTATTTCCAATGTTTTTCTGGGGAATTGTCATTGCGCTATTTATTAGCGTAATCAGTTATTTTGTCATCAACGATATTTCTGAGAGTAATTACGCACCGTTTGTGTTCGGCATTAATGTCATTTTTAATTTTTTTCCTGCCAATCCCACCACATGGTTTATCGGTACGTATTTTCATATTATTTTGCTTTGGGCACTGGTTCTATACCGTATTAAGGTAACCCCTTTGATACTTATATTAAGTCTAATAGTAGAAATTCTAACACGCAGTTATTTTATTCATGACCATTCCACTTTTATAGCTTACATGTCATTACCGAATTGGCTCACGCTATTTATGCTCGGTATGTATATGTGCCAACAGAAAGATCAAGACAGTTCCAAAGGTTTAATTCTAGGCGTAATTGCTTGGGCAACATTCATAATTCTTTGGGCTGTAATATTAAATGAGATAAATGTTACACGCCGCTTTCCGTTTAAAAATATTCAAGTTAGCACTGATTTGATGAATGCGCTGTACACATCTATTGCAGTTTCAATCGTTTATTTATGTAATACAATCTTTAGTATTGTGGTGTTTAGTCGCATGAAAGCTGGGCGTATCGTGCGCTTTTTTTCACGTAACACGATCATTGTTTTCATAGGACATATGCCTCTTTACTTTGTAATAGAGCCAATTGTCAATTTGGTATTCTCTACTGGCTGGCCCAAGCGCTTATGCATTGTGCTAATTATGTATATCGGGCTTTCTTGGGTGTCTGAAATATTATGTAAAGCGATTAAAGTGGATGAAATAAAAAAATGGGGATGGGGTAAGTTAGTTCATTGGATGCCAATGATTGCTAAGTAAATTATCTTCAACAATATTACAGCGATCAATACTACAAAGAGTGACCGCTATTTATATTTGAAACTGTAAAGCCCAAAGCTACTGCCTTGTTTTCCTGCAGGTAGGCAACGACTGAAAACAAAATTACACCCGCTAAATAAGCGACCACTGGTGCGAGTAAAAGCGTAATAAGGGCATGATGATCAAACATATTCATATCCTACTCAGTTCGGTTTTTTGTCACTTTTATTTCATCTAAATCAGTGATGGTTACCTTACTAGCAATGACTGGCTCATCATTAATGCTAAACATATTACTTGCGGTTAACACCGCCTCTTGTATTCCATACTGAAGCTCTGTTTTAGTGCTTTCGATGGTTTTCACCATTAAGTGGCTTACGAATTGCTCTAAGTTAACTTCAGCAGCCGAAGCGTGTGAACTAAAAGCAAAAGTAGACGTTAATGCAATGGCAGCGATAGTTGATTTAGTAAACATAATATTCCTCATCTTTAAAAGTAATGTGACGATGCTTATTTTGCTTGTCACAGTTAAGTCGAAGAAATTATTGCGAGAGTTGTGCCAAGTGATATTTTTTCGTAATCAATTGATTAGGTTGAATTTTAAATAAAATAACAGCACACAGAAAACTTAAGTTAAGTGAAAAAAACAACAGATTCGTAAAAATAACCACCTAGGTGGTTAAATTAACTAACTCTCGTATCTTGATATGCTTTGGCCGTCGCTCGTGCTTCATTAACAGCAGCTAGGGCGTTGATAAGTAACTCCGGCCCAACTTGCAAACCATTTTTACTTTGTCCTGTTCCATGTTGACTCAAATACCGACGCCAAATGCGCCCTCCAGGCTGCCCCTGAAATAAACCTAACATATGTCTGGCGATATTCCATGCTCTAGCGCCACTGGCCATTTGGGCTTCAACGTAAGGCAACATGGCGTGTACTATTTCTTCACGAGTAAGTACTGCACTATCATTTTGATAAAAACGTCTGTCTACATCGGCAAGAATATAAGGATTACTATATACCTCGCGGCCAATCATTACGCCGTCGAGCTTTTCTAAATGCAATGCAGCATCGTCTAATGTTTTCACGCCACCATTGATACTTATATTCAACTGGGGGAATTCTTCTTTAAGGGCATATACTCGGTCATACATCAATGGAGGGATGTCACGATTCTCTTTCGGGCTTAGACCTTTTAGCCATGCTTTTCGAGCGTGCACAGTAAAAATATTACATCCACTATCAGCTACAACGTGGATAAAATTAGTTAGATCCTGATACTCATCCATATCATCGATTCCGATACGTGATTTAACTGTCACCGGTATATCTACTTCCTTTTGCATCGCCTCAATACACTTAGCCACAGTACTTGGCTCTGCCATTAAGCATGCGCCAAATCGTCCGTTTTGAACTCGATCTGATGGGCACCCTACGTTGATGTTTACCTCATCATAGCCCCGCTCTTGCGCAAGTGCAGCACAACGCGCCATATCTGTCGGGTCAGAACCACCTAATTGCAACGCAACTGGATGTTCCGCATCGTTGTATGCTAAGTAATCGCCTTTACCAAAAATAATAGCGCCGGTGGTCACCATTTCGGTATACAGCAATGCATGCTTAGATATTTGACGCAAAAAATAACGACAATGCTTATCGGTCCAATCAAGCATTGGAGCGACAGAGATGGTGCGGTTGATTGAAGAGGATGAATTATTCACTGCAAACCTTTGATATTTAGAATTTTTAATAAACGCCAGACACTAGTAGTTATCCCCGAGACCCTCACTACATGCCTGTGAGGATAAACTAGCGGCGTATTATAGCATTAGTAAGCAACTCTATACATGTTATGCATATCATCCACAAAAAAGGCCGCTATACAGCGGCCTAAGTTTTTACTAATTCACACTACTACCACGCGAATTTTTTAAATGGCGCATCAACAGGTGTTTTCGCTATATGATTTGTATAGTTACTCATTACCTTTTGTGACAAACCTAAAATAATTTCGAGTAGTTGTCTTTGTCCGTAACCCGCGGCAAAAAACGTATCTATAACGTCATCTGATATCACACCACGACCACGTACCATCGCCAATGTAGTGTCGTGAAGTACTTGTAATTTATCAGTAGGCATAGCAGTTTTATTACGTAGCGCTTCTGTTAACTCAGATGAAACCTTCATTGAGTTTGCGATAGCGGTATGAGCAGGAACACAGTAAGTGCAATTGTGCTCCACATTTATGGTCTGCCATACGACGGTAAGCTCTTCTGCATCGAAAGAAGAATCCATGAATAACTTATGCAAGACTTGGTAACCCTCAAGCAAACCAGGCGCTTCTGCCATTACTGCATGCAAATTAGGTATCATGCCATTGGTTTTTAGAGATTGCTCAAGAATAGGTTTACTTTTTTCTGGTGCACTTTCTACTGTATGAAGGGTGAAATCTGCCATTGTTAATTCTCCAGTTTATAAAATTAATAAGATGACTACTGCCTAGCCAGTGGTATTAAGATACACATGAATGAACGATCGTTCAATTATTATTTGAGCAAGCGTTCAATTTGCATTTCCTCTTACTCTACTTATTCCTTTAAGTAGTTGATTTGTAAGAATTAATAATAAATAACTAGCCATTACAAATATATTAAGATTGAGACTTTTAAATTTAAGATATCATCAATATACGCTTATTAAGCTTTACCTAGGTTTTATCTGTTAGGAGCAATTATGCAGCAACATCCATCTTGGCAATCTGCTATAGAACGTGCATTAGAAGCACATTTATCCTCAGCGACAAGTCGTTATTTACAATTGGCTACCGTAGACCATCATGGCCACCCCCACTGCCGTACTATAGTATTTAGAGGGTTCAATGAAAGTAAAAACCAAATATACCTGCACACAGACAATCGCAGTGAAAAGGTGTCTCATCTAACCCAAGAAAGTCAGGTCGAGGCATGCTGGTACTTCGAAAAAACCCGAGAGCAATTTCGTTTTAGCGGCCATATGGATTGTATCGGGCATCAGCCTAGCATAGAGAGTCAGCATACTGATAATATGAATGAACATTCTAATTATTATACTCAAAAGCTGCGACATGCCCATTGGCGAAATCTAAGCGACGCATTGCGTGAAAGTTATGCTGACGATTATGATGCGGCCAATCCTAGCGAACACTTCGTACTATTGAGATTGCATATCACTCAAGTAGATTATTTACGCCTAATGCCTGCTCCTCATTTGCGCGTATTATACCGTCAAGACGCGCAATCTCATTGGCATGAAGAATCCATCCGGCCCTAGCTTGTATAATTTGTTTTAGCTTCACTTTTATATGCGATACATACGTATTGGAAAATAACAATTAATGACAGTTGGTCAAAATAAGTACACAGTACAGTGGTAAGATCGATTTTTAAGCGTAGCCGAAGTGTTTCAGGATTACCCAAGCAAAATTTATTTTGTCTACCTTTAGCGAGGCAAGTGTATGTTGGTATTAAGATTGAACAAATCTGGCCTACCTCAGGCATGGATAACCTTAGAAGAAGCGGCCAAATACTATGCTCAAGACAGAGTGCTGTTCGAATTAGGTGATAGTAAACGTGTATTACGTGGAGGCTGGAATAATCAAGGCTTACGAAGCCGCCTAGCCTTATCATCTATTATCGGTTGCGAAGGTAAAGTCACCAGACCTTCCGGCAAGGTTCCACTAAACAATCGTTACCTATTTCGCCGAGATAATTATCTGTGCATGTATTGTGGGCAAAAATTCCGTATTACAGAACTCACTCGGGACCACATTATACCCCGTTCAAAAGGAGGGCGTGATATTTGGACCAACAGTGCATCAGCTTGCACTCGCTGCAATTGCTTTAAAGCCGATCGCACGCCAGAGGAAGCTGGGTTAACGTTAATCGCCGTGCCCTTTACGCCTAATATTTATGAAAGATTCTATTTAATGAATCGGCGAATACGCGTCGATCAGATGGCATTTTTGGGCAGTCACTTTTCTAAAAACCGAGAATGGGAAACATCATATAACCTCAATACTGTCGGTATTTAGGTCAACTTAGGGCGAAATTGGTTAAAAACAGTGATACTTCGCTATTAGGTTTATTCAACTTTAGTTTACACTACGCAATTGTTCGTATTTGATTGGTATTGGGGTGAATGTAGTGGCGCGGTTGTTTGGCAATGTTATGGGTGTGCTCTCGGTTATTTTGTATTTCATTAATACAGTTTTTTGGGTGATCCCCATCGTATTACTGTCGTTTTTGAAACTTATCCCTATAAAAATTTGGCGCACAGCATTGTCTTATCCATTGGATGGATGTGCAACGTCATGGATAACGGTTAATAACATTAATCAAAATATATTTAGCCGCACAAAAATCGAAGTCACCGGCACCGAATCACTCACCCTGCAAGACTGGTATTTGGTCATCGCTAATCATCAATCTTGGGTGGATATTCTTATTCTGCAACGGGTGTTTAATCACAAAATTCCTTTTCTTAAATTCTTTTTAAAGCAAGAACTTATATGGGTGCCGTTTTTAGGAATTGCTTGGTGGGCCTTGGAATTCCCTTTTATGCGTCGTTACACTAAGTCGTTTTTGGCGAAAAACCCACACCTAAAAGGTAAAGACTTGGAAACCACTCAAAAAGCCTGTGAAAAGTTTCAAACTAAACCAGTAAGCATTATGAATTTCGTTGAAGGCACACGCTTCACGCCTGAAAAATATCAGCGTCAATCCCCCTCATTTCAACATTTATTAAAACCCAAAGCTGGCGGCATGGCATTTGTGTTAAGTGCTATGGGTACTCAATTACATAAATTGCTTGATGTGACAATTTACTATCCGCAAGGAATACCTACCTTTTGGGATTTTGTTTGCGGGAAAGTTAAATCAATCAAAGTCCATGTATCTGTAACGCCAATCAGTGAGTTATTGCAAAGTGACGCGTTCGCAAAAGATTACTTCGATAACCCAGCACAGCGCGTGATATTTCAGCGCTGGCTAAATAGTGTTTGGGCGGAAAAAGACCGTAGAATTGAGCAAATGTCGGCAGAGCAGTAGGCCGATGCTTTCGATATTACGCAGTGTGCTTATTTTCCCGGTCCATCTTTGTCTGCAAATCATTAACTTATCGTTTTGGGCAGTGTTAATTATTTTCTTTGGACTAATCAAGCTCATACTGCCTTTTGCATTAGTTTCTAGACCTGTTAATCACCTTCTCGACTACATGTTATGCGCTTTCGGAGTGCTGAGCGTACACCTTATTCGTCTGTTTAATCGGATTGAAATAGATGTAGAAATTGAAGGCACTCTGAGCAAAACAGAATGGTATCTGATGATGCCAAACCACTTAAGTTGGTTAGATATTATTTTGCTGGTGGACTTTGCAGCAGATAAGATCCCCGCCCCAAAATTCTTCCTTAAAAAAGAATTAATTTGGTTACCTTTTGTGGGTTTAGGCGCATGGGCGCTGGATATGCCATTTATGCAAAGATACAGCCGAGAATTCGTTGAAAAATATCCTCACTTGAAAGGTAAAGATATTCAAACTACCAAGCTATCCTGTGAAAAATTTAGAGAATGTCCCACCACAGTCATTAATTTTGTCGAGGGCAGTCGATTTACCACGCAAAAACACCAACATCGCAGCAGCCCTTTTACCCATTTGTTACCCCCAAAAGCTGGCGGAATAGCCTTTACCCTCGCTGCAATGGGTGAGTTATTCACAGGTATTTTAGATGTCACGCTGATGTACCCTAACAACCCGAATCGGCCCATGTTAGATATGTTAGCAGGCAGACTAAGTAAGGTTATATTGCGCGCAAGCGTGATGCCAATTGAGCAGGGGATTATTGGTGATTATTTTAGTGATAATGACTTCAGAGATAATTTTCAATCTTGGCTGAATGCACGCTGGGCGCATAAAGATAACCAAATCAAGCAATTACACGGAGACAAATAAGTGGAACAAAGTGCACAACTAAGTGACTATATCATCCAAGGCTATGAATTGATTGGCCTAACAGTAAGCAATGATGGGGGGTTATTTGCCATAACGGCGGTGGTGCTACTGTTGTGTTTAGCATGGCTTAGTTTTCTATTAGCACGGATGGCATTAACCGGCAGACTTACTCGGGTCATTTTTCATAGTAAAAACACCATAGACGACGAACTGCACGAACATGGTGTATTCAGACGGATCGCTCATATTGTGCCAGCTATGGTGATTTATCTATGCAGCAGTATGCTTGTTGAAGACCCTATTCTTTTTTCAATGCTCCAAAAAATTGCGGTCATTTACATGTTAATCGCCGCGGTAGCCGCCAGTAGTGCCTTACTTAATACCGTTGAAGATGTTTATAACGCCTCAGAATTAGCTAAACGCGCGCCAGTCACTGGGTTTATTCAAGTGGGTAAGTTATTTATCGTGATCGTTGCTGGCTTACTGATCATATCCAACTTATTAGATAAATCGCCACTATTACTGCTATCTGGATTAGGTGCAGTCACAGCCATATTACTGTTGCTTTTTAAAGATACAATTTTGGGTTTTGTAGCAGGCATTCAAATTGCCGCTAACCGTATGGTGAACACTGGTGATTGGGTTGAATTACCTAAGTACGGAGCCGACGGTACTGTTTTACAAGTCGGGCTTACTACGGTTAAAGTTCAAAACTGGGACAAAACTATCTCTACCGTACCGACTTATAGCCTGATCACTGATTCGATGAAAAACTGGCGGGGCATGTCAGAGTCAGCGGGACGGCGCATTAAGCGCTCGTTATATATTGATGTGAACAGCATTAAATTTTGCGATCAAGATATGCTTAATGACTTCTGTAACATACGCTTTATCAACGAGTACATAGAGAATAAACGTGCCGAATTAGACGCTTATCACAAAGAGCAAAAAATTGATATTCAAGACCTTCTAAACAGTCGCCGTTTAACCAATATAGGGACACTTCGCGCATACTTAGTATCCTATTTACATCACCACCCAAGCATAAATCAAGATATGACCTTGATGGTGCGTCAACTCCCTCCCACTGAACTGGGCCTACCACTAGAGATATATTGTTTTAGCGCCAATAAAGATTGGATCGCTTATGAAGGTATTCAGGCGGATATTTTTGATCATGCACTAGCGATGTTGCCAGTATTTGGATTGCGAGCCTATCAACGCATCAGTGATAGGCCTCACTAGGTAACTAACAATTGTCTGTAGGCATTTAGCTTACAGACAAGGCATACCAAAATAACATAAACAATACCACGCCAGATACACCGAAGAAGCCATATTCAACACGTGATTTCATAGCCGATTCTTGAGCTGCTGGTTGAGCGATAAATCCCATGATGATACTGCTTACGCCTAAAACAAACGCTACTAAACCAAACCCAAACAATATTGCATCAGTCCAATTACTCATCTTTGTTCCTCAAAATAGTATAACGATTCTAAAAGCCCACACAAATTATGCCGGAATTATATATTAATTTTGACAAGAAAACATAGACTGGCGAAATTGCCTAACTATTAGTAGGTTTAATAGCAACACAGTATAAAAATCGTCTTTCACGTTACACGCCTGACAATCAACCATCTGTTTTTAAAGAATATTATTAGTTTGGTTCAGTACTTGCTTGGTAACTTTCATCTCACAGCTAAGTGAACTAATTAAATTAACGTCAAAGGAAAAATGGCCATGCGTAATTTTATTTTTTGTACCGCTCTTATGTTAAGCACCACTGCAACAGCTGCAGAACAACAATGCGACGTAGAATTCAACGGCGCTTTGCAACTCGAAAATCAAGTACTAACCCTTACTACAGAGCAAGAAAATAAAATCGTTATTAACCAAAGTAAGCAGCTGTATGTTAATGATCAGAAAACCAGTTTGTCTGCCAAGCAACAGGCACACTTAAATGAATTTTACGACAGTATTAATGCGGCTGTACCAGCAGCTGCGGGTATAGCCTCGGACGCAATTGAACTAGCCACATATGCATTAGATGAAACCTTCACCCAATTACTAGGTGAAGACAGCGCAGTGGTGGCTGACATCACTGAGCAATTACAAGAACTTAAACGAGAGCTAGACCGCAGTTTTTACGGTGACGATGGTAAAATACGTTTAAATTCAGCCCAATTCGGTGAAGATGAATTTTTAAGTAAAGCGTTCGAAGATAAATTCGAAAAAGCCATAGAAACTATCGTGACGCACTCAATTGGTCAAATAATGGTTACAATTGGTAGCGAGCTGATGTTCAACGGTGGCGATTTTGACGAGTTCGAGCAGCGTATGGAAACCTTTGCCGAGGACATGGAACATAAATTCGATCACCAAAGCGAAGCCCTTGAAGCACGTGCTGAAGTATTATGTGCTAGCTTGGCAAATATCGATCGCTTAGAAGAAAAACTGCAAAATGACGTCCCTCAGCTTGCAGATATGGACGTACTTCAGGTAAAACACTACTCAATGTAATTTTACAAAGTTTACTATGAACGTATCTATTTTTGGCGGTGGCTGGCTAGGTCAGCCCCTCGCGACAACGCTTAGCGTTAAAATGAGCAAGACTCCCAACTCAACAAAAAATCAAAATGGTTATCACGTGCGTGTTACTGCGCGCAGCGAACAAACCATCATTACCCTTAAAGAGGATGGCCTAAATGCTTACCCTTTCTCTCTAGGTGAAAGTCTTTTTACTCACAAGGACGCTGCGGAATTACTCAACAATGATGTTGTCATTATTAATATTCCGCCTGGACGCAAACATCTCGCCGACAACCCTCAAGCTAGCCAACAGTTTGTCGCCGATATGTGTATGTTGATCACTCAAGTCAGTATAAATCAATCTGCCAAGCTTATATTCATAAGTACTAGTGCTGTTTACTCCGATGCGCTAGAGGATGTCACCGAGCAAAGTGAAGTAGCACCTACAACCGAGTCGGGCCGTGCCCATCAAGCAATAGAAGCGTTTATTCTTCAACACCTTAAACAGTCAGCCTGTATATTGCGTTTGGCTGGTTTGGTAGGGCCTGCTCGTCACCCGGGTAAATTTCTGGCGGGAAGGCAACACTTAAGTGGAGCAAGTCAGGTCGTTAACCTTATCCACCAGCAAGATGTCATCAGCGCAATTGAAAAAATAATAGGTGGGCATGTATGGGGAGAAACACTGCATTTAGCCGCTCAAGCACATCCTTCGCGTCAAGAATATTACACGTGGGCTGCGAATAAGCTTGGCTTACCAGCGCCTCATTTTGTAAGTGAGACTAAGCCTAAACTCGGTAAACGAATTGATGCCAGTTATTCCTTACAGAGACTATCGCTGACCCTCGAATACCCTAGCCCCTACGACATGCTATAACACCCATATAGACGGATGTTATAGCGCTAACAAGACATGTAATGCCCTTGCCTTTTGTGTCTAGCCAATCAATGCATTACCAAAATATTTGAGGGCTACGGTATTAATAAATACTAACAGTAAAATAACGGGAATAAAGGTACCTAAAGAGAAATTGACATACCTTTCGAACCAGCTTTTAGCAAATTTTGGCGCACCTATATCCAGTTCGGCATTTAAGTTACTTTTCTTCCACCGGTAGATAACGAATAAACAAACTAACAAGCCATTAAACGGCAATATAGTGTCGTAAAACACGTCAATAATCACGTCAAAAACAGATTTAGTTTGGCCCGCATAACTCACAAACTCGGTGAAGAAGGATGAAATACCAAACGACGTAGCCGCCATAATGGACAGTACGACCAGTAAAGCACCAAGCAGCCCCAAAGACTTCTTACGGCTATAGCCTTTTTCATCCATCATAGCCGAAACCGGTACTTCGAAAATGGACACCAAAGACGTAATCGCAGCAAAAAATACTAACAAGAAGAACAAACTTGCCACCACGCTTGCGCCTGCGTAGCCAATCGTTGTTTGCAGTGCTAAGAATATTTTTGGCAGGAAAGTGAAAATCATACCTACAGAGGAGTCGCTTAAACTTTCCGTGTTGGTATTTGGGTTAAACGAAAACACCGCGGGTAATATGAGTAGACCTGCAATAAACGCAACGCCCGTATCCATTAAGGCAACCAGTTTCGCCGAACCGGGCACATCACTGTGTTTGTCTAAATAGGAACCGTATGTGAGCATGATCCCCATGCCCAATGATAAGGAGAAAAATGCCTGGGACAACGCAGCGCTAACAACTGCCGCATCAATCTTATTAAAGTCTGGGATAAGGTAGTATTTGACGCCTTCGAAAGCGTTATCTAGTGTCAATACGAAAATAACTAAACCTATTAACATAACAAAAAGTGCAGGCATCATCAGCTTTGCAGCTTTCTCTATACCTTGTTTAACCCCGCCTTGCAGAATCAGATACACGATAATCAGAACGCCTATCATGTAATAAAAAAGTTCATAACCGTTAATAAATACACCAAAGGTGTTTGGATCGGCTAATAAATCAAGATTTCCCAGCACACTTTGTACTAAATAACCAAAAATCCATACCGTCAGTACCAAGTAAAATATGGCAATCATAAAAGGGGTAATAATGGCAAGCCAACCGGCTATTTTCCAATGCCACTGACCACCAGAAAGCACATTGTAAGCGCCGAGGGGATCTTTACGGCTAGCACGGCCGATCGACATTTCGGCTAGCATCACAGGTAAACAGATAAATGCAACGAAAATGGCATACATTAGCAGGAAAGCGCCGCCACCATTTTTTGTTGCCGCAACCGGAAACCCAACCATATTTCCGATCCCAACAGCTGAGCCTGCTGCCGCGAGAATAAAACCTAAACGAGACCCAAACTGTTCGCGAGGTGCACCCATAGTGTCATCCTTTATTGTTGTTATATTTTTATTGTAATGAGCGGATGTTAACAGCAGATAATTAAAAAGTCTTTGCTCAGGTGCATTCATAAAGATGGTAAAAAGCCTAAAATATTTACAATGTGTAAACGTGCTTAGTTACCAAGGGATCGCTTTGCCGTCCCAATCAATAAAATATGGCCCTTGCTCTGGGGTAAGCCCATTCAAATAGCTTAGCAAGCGGGATACACTGTATTCACGGGTAAACAGTTTCTGTGCTTTTACATTCGCTTGAAAGGGTTTTGATAAGGCCGTATCAACCGTGCCAGGGTGATAACAGATCAAACTGACATTTTTGGCACGCCGTTGGTATTCTACCTGCGCGGTTTTTACCAACATATTTAGCGCTGCTTTACTCGCTCTATAACCATACCAGCCGCCTAAGCGATTATCTTGGATACTGCCTACCCGCGCACTAAAAAAACTAATGTCAGCTGACTGATTGCCTTTAACCAAAGGCAGTAAATATCGTAACCACATAGCAGGCTGAATCGTATTGATTGAAAAATAAGCGCTAAGCTTATCCGCCGACATTTCCTCTAAGCGTTTTTCTGGCTGTAAGTTAATTCCGTCGCCACTGGATCCATGCAAAACACCACTACAACAGATAACACGGGTAAATTGCCCCGTTCCTTGCTGCTCTTGACAAAATTGGGCAACCGCCGACTCTTCAGTATAATCAAGTTCAATTAGCTGAGCGCCTTTCACGAAGTGCGATATATCGGCGCCAGCTTGTTGCTGCAATTTTCTGCTCACACCATATACCATATTATAACGAGTTGAATCGATAAGCTGCCGAAACACTTCTTGACCAATGCCACCTGACGCGCCAATGACTAGTGCATTACCTTTTTGCTCCATTACTGGGCACTCCCGTTATTAACTTTGCTTGATGCTGACCGGCTTGTATCGGTACCAACAAGCTTTGGAATTTTACAGGACTGGCAGCGCTTCTTTCCAGTCAATAAATATGAAATGGCATATCTATTTCGAGCAAAAATGCTGTAAAATCCATCCGCAAACCAACGGATGATTGGCCAGCGAAGCCAAGCATACAACCAGCCTTTTCCGACGATCTTCCATGCTAAATAAGTTGCATCTAGGCCAGTCACCATAGTTCCATCTAGCTTTTGCACATGAATACGGGCATCTAAGTCGTGCCAGTTAAGATCAGGAAAATGTTCTACAAAGTCTGGCTGTTGAATATCTACAAACGTAATTTTGTGCGCCGTATCGTATTTTTTCAGCTTATTCATTTCGGCTAAACATAAAGGACAATAGCCATCGTAAAATATCCTAATTTGCATGCATTTCTCCTAACGAACGTCACAATATGTGTACTAAGATAAGTACGCTTCAAGGTGTAAAATAGATTAATCTCTTTTACACCTTGAACCAAGGCACGAGCGTGACCACATTAAGGGTTTACGAATCTAACGAGGTAAGTCATGGCAAATATTCAACAGGCCACTCTAGGCGGCGGCTGTTTCTGGTGCTTAGAATCTGCATTTAACACAGTTGATGGCGTAGAACTGGCCGTTAGTGCTTATGCCGGTGGGCAAACTCAAGACCCAACCTATGAGGCTGTATGTAGCGGACAGACTGGGCATGCAGAAGTAGTACGAGTTAATTTTGACACTAACAAACTAAGCTACCGTGAAGTGTTAGAAATCTTCTTTGCCTTGCACAATCCTACCCAATTGAATCGACAAGGTAATGATGTCGGCACACAATATCGTAGTGCTATTTTCTATCATGACGATGATCAAAAAGTGGCAGCTGAAAAGATTCTGCAAGAGATCACCGACGAGCAGATTTGGCCAGATCCTGTTGTAACTGAAGTGATCGCGCTAAACAATTACCATCAAGCGGAAGATTATCATCAGGATTACTTTAGCAATAATCCGCAAAATCAATATTGTAATATGGTGGTCGCACCTAAACTGGCTAAATTCAAAAAGACCTTCGCCAGTCGCTTAAAATCTGTTTAGTGCTGCAAACGGCTAGCCTAACGGAACCAAGTTTCCTGTATAGGCAAACTGAAGAGCAAAGGCGCCATCTTTTCGAATTTGGCGCGGTTTTGCTCACACTGAATATTTTTTAAATATACGGCTTTCCATGGGTCGTTAACCATCCATATTGTATCGTCCATAACAGTCAGGCCCTCAATAGACGCATTGTCCATTGGCTCCCAACGAGAGCAGGTTTTGTTTGGGGTATAAATTTGAGCAAAAAAGTTCAAATCGACCACTAACGCATCTTGCTGGCCAGCTAAATCTATAACCCAAAGTTGTTCATCATTGCGCGCAGCAGCAAACAAATAGCGATGCCCATCACGTTGATAAACTTCCAGTGCATTAATGGGATGATTGCCGTGCTTAAATGATGGCAGCTTGACCTGTGTGTCACGCATGGGGATAAAATCCTCTTGCTGCCAAAACTCTGCCGATATATTAGTGGTAAAGACACGGGCCCCACCAGCAGCATCTTTTTCTAAGCCTAAGTACAACTGACCATCTTCACTTAGGGCTAAGCCCTCAATACCATCATTAGGAAAATTAGCGAGGTTAAGCCCATCAGCAAACATCAAAGGTCGCACATGAGTCATCAGTACAGAGCGGTCTTTTTGCACAGCAAGTCGAACTAATAGGAAGGGATAATCGACGGAACCAGAATGCCCATACTTTGCGGCGCACTCTGGGCTAAGGCCCCTATGGTCGCTCGCATCTTCGGTGATCGTAAGAAATATACCGGGTTCATTGGGCACTGCCACTAGCGCTTCTAAATCTGGGTTTTCTTGAATGTAGCTGGCAAAGCAACTGGCTTTCAAAGCATCACTTAATTCAAATGCCATTATATCTGGGGATACCAAGGCGGTTTCTGATGAAATCACATGCAATTGCAATCGCTGAGATGGGTCGGCGCTTCTGTCACTCAAAGAAATCAGTTTGCCGTTCCAAACCGTTAACCCTGAAGTTTGCGGATCAAGCATAACCGCACCGTTTTCTTCCGTAAGCCACCGTCCTTTTACGGTTGCCACATTTCCAGCGGGTGCCTCGAGTTGATTATCGAGAGCTACAGCACTATCGCGAAGGGGCTGCACACTATGACACCCACATAATGCTGCAACACATGCCCACAGCACTACGAATTTACTTTTCATGATATTTCCCATTCAACTGTCTAGCGGTGATTTATATGCAGTTGTGCAAGCGTGGTCAAGTCAACTAAGAAAAATACTCAGAGACGGATCCTCAGTCAGTCTCTGAATATGCGCTTAAGCACTATAGCGGTCTTAACAATTTGCGCGTTCGCCTTTAGGCTACGTGCGGCTTCATAACAAAGCCATAGTGGTAATCTCGCCAAGGCAAGGTGTATTGAAATAAAGGTGCTGTGCCCCAGGAGTCTGTTCCCGCGATCCCCCGTTGTTTATAATCAATATTAATAAATAGCTTGTTTTGCTTGCTCAGTTCATGAGGGTGCAATCCACGTTTTTCGAATTGGTCATAATCATGAACATCATAGCGCTGTGCACCAAAGCCAAGTTGCGGTAAACCATTAAAGGTCAATCCTAAGCCCTTTTCATTTTTAAAGGTGACACTTCGCACATCACTGCGGTAGCCATTTTCCTGAGGACGCACATAAGGAAAATAAAGGTCATCTACTCCCATGCTGTATCGACTCACCAGTGCCGATTGTTTACGATCCCAATAATTTTCATGAGGGCCACGACCGAACCATTCGACTTGCTCAAATTCTTTAGGCAATTGCAGCAAACTACCGATACGTGGCAGCGCACTATGAATTTTATGGGGCGCAGCGTAAAACCAAATATCAAAGGTAATGCTGCCGTCTTCGCTGACCGTATATTTACTCAAATAACGGCTTTGCACATCAGTAAGATAATGCTCTGTGCTGATTTCAATACTGTCGTCAGTTTGATGCCAGTTAAACGCTGTTAACTCAGTATGTTGACCAGCATATTGCCAGTCTTTGGCCTTCTCAGGAAAGCCTTCTCCAAAATCGTTATCCGTTGGGGCCCGCCAAAATTCGGGGCGAATATCCGACAATAGCATCCGTTGACCTTGCAATTGATAATCGCTAATCAGCCCAGACGTCATATCAAAGCTGATTGAGAACAAATCCGTTGCAATAATCAGCGCCGAATCACTTTCACTAATCTGCAAGGCGCTCGTCTTATGACGAGTCCCCTTTGGCTTATCATTGGTCTGCGTTGCATCAGTTGGCACAGAGACTTGGCTGCGCGCCACAACAAAACCTGCCGGTACCATGTCATTCCCCTGTTTATTGGAAAACTCAAAAATAACAAAATACTCAGCGTCATCGGTCAGGTAAGCGTCTATGGTAAATTCAACAAGTTCAGTCGTTTGAGGGCCTACATGCAAATTTTCAATACTGCCTTTTTGTATGACATTGCCATTTCCTTCAATACGCCAGAGCAAGGTTACATCAGACAAGTCAGTAAAATACCGCTTATTTTTTACACGTATAGTTTGGCTCACCCTATCTAGGGATTCCACGCTCATGTGTTGATAAACAGCGTGCACCTCATAAGCGTGTGGATTCGGCGTTCTGTCAGCAGCCATCATGCCATTGGCACTAAAATTACCGTCGTGATACATACCCGGTTCTTCTAAGTCCCCGCCATACCCCCAATAAGGTGTACCATCTTCGGAGGTGACAGCAAAAGTTTGATCAACCCAATCCCAAATAAATCCGCCTTGTAATAGCGGATATTGCTCAATGACCCGCCAGTAGTCGGCAAGGTTACCCATAGAGTTACCCATGGCGTGTTCATATTCGCAAAGAATCAATGGCCGTGTTTCACCTAATTGCGCGTAATGTTCGAGTACCGGAATAGAGGCATACATTTGGCTATACATATCCGTATGCCGACGCAGTTGTGCTTGCTCAGACATAACAGGCATGCTGGTTTTGGTTTTAAGCCAGTCATACAACGCTTCCATGTTGGGGCCATCACCGGTTTCATTACCAATCGACCAAATCACCACACTCGGATGGTTTTTATCTCGTTCGTACATATTCGATACACGGTCCTGATAAGCCTCTTTCCACTCCGGCATATTGCCCATATGACCACTTGGATCGTAAGGAACGGGCTGATTCGCCGCCCCCACTCCATGAGACTCAATATTCGCTTCATCGACTAGATACATACCGTACTCATCAGCCAATGCATACCAATACGGGTCATTGGGGTAATGCGATGTGCGCACAGCATTAATGTTGAACTGCTTAAGCAGTTGCATATCACGGCGCATTGACTCGCGACTTATCACATGGCCTGTAATGGGATCGTGGTCATGACGGTTGACGCCTTTAAACAAAACAGCTTGTCCATTGATCAACACATTGCCGTTTTTGAGTTCACTGGTGCGAAATCCAACACGCACATAAATATGCTGCACAGCCTGATTATTTTCATCAAGTAGTGTCAGCTTTAACTGATATAGATTCGGCTCTTCAGCACTCCACTTGGCCACATTGTTAATCTTTTTGGTAAAACTCACATCGACTTGTTCCCTATCAAGAGCTTCGATGGATACATTTTCGCTCATGATTGGGTGTTGATCAGGCCCTAGTAATTGGGCCTGCAATTGATAAGCTGTTTGTTCGTCGCTATGACCGACTAAGTAAGATTGAACATTGACCTGCAATTCAAGCTGTCCATCGGTATAAGTCTCATCTAAGTTGCTAAGAACATGAAAGTCACGTACGCGCACGTTTGGCGCACTATATAAATACACATCGCGCTCAATCCCACTTAAACGCCACATGTCTTGCAGCTCTAAGTAAGTGCCATCAGACCAACGATACACCTGCAAGGCAATCACATTTTCGCCCGCTTTTACGTAGTCGGTAATATCAAATTCTGCCGGCGTTTTTGAATCTTGGGAATACCCAACCTTATGACCGTTTATCCACAAGTAAAAAGCGGATTTGACGGCGCCAAGATAGGCGAATATTCGCTGTTTTCCCCATCCTTCGGGTAATAAAAACGTACGTCGATAAGAACCGACCGGGTTATTATCTTCAGGCACTTGCCCTGCAATGGGATGTTCAGCAAAATCTATCCGCGTATTGATATAATTTGCCGCTCCATAACCTAGTAATTGCCAATTACCCGGAACATCTATTTTGTCCCACTGGCCGCTATTAAAATCAGGCTTAAAAAAATCAACGGGCCGGGAAGCCGGTGAGTTGACCCAATTGAAATCCCATTTACCATTAAGCAGCAAATAATCTTTAGACATGAACGGTGTATCTACATATCCTCCAGGGTCCTTTGAGAAACTATAAAACGAAGCGCGAGCAGGCTCTTTATTAATGGCAAAAACTTGGGGGTCTTGCCAATCAGGCAAAGTAGTAGAATTAGCGGATGTCATATCAAACGGATCCTATAAACAGATAAATGAGTAGCACCGGTTGCGAATCTTTATTCACGTAAAAGTGGGCTAGAAGGCCAGCAGCGATGACACGATGCCGTTACATAGGTTATTATAATATTATTTATACTACATATTAATTAAATAATTTACGATTTGTTAACTAAAATAGTTGTAGGTAATTAGTTGTCGCCTACTGTAAAAGAGTGGAACATTGACCATACATTAACGATTTAATCTCATGGGTAAACACAATGAAAATATCTGCCACTCGTTTTACCGCCTGCGCGCGCAACGCCTTCTTCATACTTGTTGCGCTAAGTATATTTAGCTCTCAAAGCCATGCTCAACAGGCCACGGCCAACTTAGATCGCATTGCCAGCTTTATGCAGGCTTACAATGCCCATGACATCAATGCCATGTTGCTCAATATGACTGAAGACGTTAAATGGCTTAACGTAGCAAACAATCAGTTAGTTGCAGAAACCGCCAACAAAAATCAGCTTAACGAGGCCATGCAAGCCCATTTCAAAGCAAAACCGAACGCCCGTTCGCAAATAAAAGACAGTATTGCTTTAGGCGATACCATTGCGATTGTTGAGGAAGCATTTTCCCAAAAAAATGGCATCACATCGTCCCAGTGTGCGATGTCAATTTATCAACTGCGCAAAGGTTTAATTAGCAGCATTACCTATTACGCTACAGCTAAGTGTTGATGCTAGCATTCTTGATTGCGATAAAATTGCACTCCCAAAGTCTATCAGACCTAGACCAATGCCCAGCAAACAAGGACAATAGCACTCTGTTTTATCGCTTCTAAAAGGTATCCATGTCAGATACGTCCTTTAAAATTGGCTTATTCTACGGTTCAACTACCTGCTACACCGAAATGGCCGCAGAGAAAATCCAAACTGCGTTCAATCGCTTGTTCGATGAGCATGTGGTCGATATTTTTAATATTAAAGATGTACCACTTAGCCAAGCTGAGCAATTTGATGTGCTCATATTTGGTATTTCAACCTGGGACTTTGGTGAATTACAAGAAGATTGGGAATCATGTTGGCAAGATATCAGTCAGCTCAACCTTAAAGACAAAACCGTTGCACTGTTTGGTTTAGGTGATCAACTCGGTTATGCACAGTGGTTCCAAGATGCCTTAGGTATGCTTCATGACGAGTTAGCAATTCTCGAGTGTAAAATAGTCGGCTATTGGCCCAACGAAGGTTACGAATTCGAAGAATCCAAAGGACTAACAAAAGATGGCTCCCACTTTGTCGGTTTATCTCTGGATGATGAAAATCAATATGATAAAACAGAGCAACGTATCGAGAGTTGGACCGAACAACTGCTATTAGAATTGGACAGTGACGGTCAGTGACACTGGTAGCGGGGCAATCCCGTCTGCATCGACCCTATTACCGTAACGGCACTGAACATCGTGCGGGCGCAAACGTGAGCTTTCACGATATCGTTAAAATTTTTGGTTTTCGCACTATCAATATCGGTAAATGGGTTACCGCTGAAGAACAACAAATAGCCGCTAATCTTTTTTTTGATGCTTTTTGCGATCTGATGGATATCCTGCAAGTTCCAGAGTCTGTCATTTCCTTAAACGGCACGTTATCATTAGCCTTTGGTACAGGAGGACGCAAGCACAGTTGCGCCCATTATGAATCCCAAACCAAGCGTTTAGCCTTAGCTAAAAACGCAGGAGGCGGCGCGTTAGCCCATGAATGGTTTCATGCATTTGATCATTATGTATGTGACAAACTATTTGTTGCTAGTCAGGCGCAAAATTTCGCGTCCGAGCTATGGCTTGATGACCACGAGATGCACACCCATCCTTTGAATAAAAAATTAAGCCGCTGTTTCGAAAATATATTTCTAAGCAGCAATAAGAAAGAAGCCAATCAATACGTGCTAACCAGCGCCGCAGTTGATAAAGAAATGAAGTTGTTTTACTTTGCACGCCCCCAAGAACTCGCAGCTCGGGCATTTGAAGCGATGGTACAAGATCACTCCATACGCAACGCTTTTTTGGTTCAAGGCACAAAAAAAAGTCCAGAAGCCAAACTCGGTATTTATCCAACAGACCAACATCGCTTTAGGGTACAACACGACTTTCTTGATTACTTTGCTCATTTAGGCCAAGCAATTGAGCATAAAAGCCCTAAAGCTAGATAATCGAAAACAAATTTACTGCGCAAAAAATGTACTGAGTTTGCAAAAATGATCGTTCTACGATACAAATAGCCTGCGAATCAGAAAACGATCTGCGATATCCTCAGCTTGATCTGGGTGACACTCGTGGTTGTTTTAGGTCGTGGGAATAAGTCAATAAAGAGAATAAGCGATTTGTTTTGCTCGTAAATTAGCATTGTTCACATCTTTGATTCGCCAGCTGGCAAATCTGGATTGGTTATTTTTAATACCATACATGTGAACAACAATACGTTTTCGTTAATACAATTGCATAAATATATGTAATTAGTGGATGCTCTCAATTAAAAGTGCCTTTATACTAGGCGAATTCATTATCAACAATTTGGCGACAAGAACAGATGAAAAGAAAGAAGCACGGCGCTGCTGATGACGAAGCAGCAATAGATATGACCCCCATGTTGGACATCGTGTTCATCATGTTGATTTTCTTCATTGTTACCACCTCTTTCGTAAAAGAAAAAGGTCTAGATGTTATGCGTCCAAAAGACACAAACTCACCGCCGCCGAAAACGAATGTTAAATCTTTAGCAATCCGCGTTGAGCAAGATGGCACTATCATGATGAATAGTCGTGAAGTGGATATCCGCCGCATCGTGGCTAACATTCAAAGCTTCTTGGCTGAAAACAACACCGATTCCGCAGCTGTTCAGGCTCATCCGAAAGCGAAGCACGGTATTGTGGTTGAAGTTATTAACCAAGCAAAAGAAGCAGGTATCGCGAACGTTTCAGTTCTAGTTGGTAAGTAACGTTAATCGTTACAGAAATCGATACTAAAAACGCCATCATTTGATGGCGTTTTTTTATGTCTGAAATAACGAGTTTACTGAAGGAGTAGTTTGATTATTCGACGTCTAGGGGTTCAGGTGACAAAATAATTCCGGTGCGGTCTGCATACACATGATCTTCAGGCAAAAAGGTCACGCCACCAAAATTTACCGCAACATCCACTTCCCCAACACCTTTATCATCGGCACTAACAGGGATAGACGCAATGGCATGCACACCCACATTAATTTCTTCAAGATCATCAACCTCTCGCACACTGCCGTAACAGATAATACCTTCCCAGCCATTATCAAAAGCAATTTGCGCAGCCGTTGAATCGATCAATGCTCGACGCATCGAACCACCACCGTCAATCAGCAGTACTTTTCCAAGCCCTGGTTGTTCAAGCGCATTAAGGATCAAACCTTTATCTTCAAAACATTTGATTGTCGTTATTTCACCACCAAATGACGCGCGACCACCAAAACTTACAAACATAGGTTCGACCACATCAACACTATCGGCAAACAAATCACATAATGCAGACGTATTATATTCCATTGTTAATCCCCTTCAGTCGATTTACACCCAGTATACTGCTAGGCATTTGCAATGCTACTACTAATCATCCTTTTATCCCGCTTTTTGCCTACAACCGTTATGGGTAATTTAATTCATAAAGTGTTCTTTAATCTGTCACCTAAACTTCACACAGCAAAAATAGTATCAACCCATCGAATTGATTGCGCGTTGATGGAGTGTGACCTTGAAAACACTTACTCAGACAGACACCCAGCTATTTCATTGGCTCTTCGGACTTACCGCTAAGCGCGACTGCCGTTTAGTCATTTGGATGTCTCGCACAGGAGATGGCCATCTATACCTAATACTAGGTTTATTATTGTGGATATTTGAAGCTGAGCATGGCGCTCTGTTTATTTACAGCGCTTTGCTCGCTTATAGTCTTGAATTGCCTGTATACCTAATTTTAAAGAAGTTTTTACGTCGACAGCGCCCCTGTGACTTATTGCAAAATTTCAATGCTCATATTACGCCCTCAGACAAATTTAGCTTGCCCTCAGGCCATACTGCGGCAGCCTTTTTAATGGCGTCTTTAATCGCTAGCTTTTATCCATCAATGATGATTTTAGTGTATTGCTGGGCGAGTATTATTGGCTTGTCTCGCGTATTACTGGGTGTGCATTATCCAAGCGATATTATTGCTGGCGCCGCCTTGGGACTAAGCATGTCCTACTTCAGTTTATCCTTATTATAAGAGTCGAACCTTTGAAAATTCTTTACGGTGTACAAGGTACTGGAAACGGTCACACAACACGGGCTCGAGTCATGGCTAAAGCGTTTAACCAGCGCAAAGATATTCAGGTAGATTATTTATTCTCTGGTCGTGAAAAAGATAAATATTTCGACATGCAAGTATTCGGTGATTTTGCCAGTTATCGTGGATTAAGCTTTGAGACCAGGGCAGGTAAAATCAGTCAATACGAAACCCTAAAAGCCGCCAAAATACGTGAATTATATCGCGATATTAAAACAGTCCGCGCCCAGGATTACGATTTGGTCATCAATGATTTCGAACCCATTAGTGCTTGGGCTGCAAAATTAAACAACATCCCATCTATTTCTATCAGTCATCAGGCTGCATTTATGCACCCAATACCAAAACACGCGAGTACTTTGTTCGACCGCTTGATTACCCGATACTTCGCACCTACCGACTTGCAGCTCGGCGTGCACTGGTATCACTTTGGCCACGCTATTATGCCACCTTTTATTGAAGCTGATGACGCAAAAAGTCTACCATCGCGGACATATTTGGTGTACTTACCCTTTGAAGAAATAGCCGATGTTAGTGCGCTACTTGACACATTTTCAGAACATGACTTTGTTTGTTTCCATCCAAAAATAGAAGTCGATCATCAAATTGGAAATATTAGTTGGCGACGCCCGTCAAAAATGGATTTTTTGCATGTTTTACAGTCCTGTTCGGGTGTTATCGCCAATGCGGGATTTGAACTAGCGAGTGAATGTCTACATTTTGGTAAAAAGCTTTTAATTAAACCGTTAAGTGGACAATTTGAGCAGCTTTCTAATGCTAAAACCTTAACGCAACTTGGCCTCGGCCAGAGTATGTCCACATTAGACTCTGATATTGTTGAAGAATGGTTACTCAAACCAGCAATTGAGCGCATCGAGTATCCACAAAATCCAGATATTTTAATTGATTGGCTGCTCAAACGAGATTGGCAAGCGGTTAATTCTTTATGCGATCAATTGTGGAGTAAAGTTCGCTTTCCCCAATCTGTTATCACCCAACTCGATAAACTGCCAGTTATCAGCCGTTGATAGATACGTAATTAATATCCCCTCGAACTATCTAAACATGGCTGAATCAAAGGGCCGCTAAAGCTGATATAGATATAGAATATAATGCGTAAAGCACGGCTAACACGTTGCATTTTACGCTGGGAGTGCCATCATACGCGGCTACACTATCAGTTGAGGCCTGTGATGGGACGTAAAAGCATATTTCTATTAACGCTAATTAGCACTCTTACTCTGTTGACGCTGCAAGGTTGTGGGCAAAAGAAGCCGCTATTTTTGCCTGAAAAACCGCAACAGAATACGTTACCGCAAGCAGCGCCTCCTCCATCTCAAGATACGCAAGAAGGTAAGCAGTAATATGGATTTTTTTGGCTACAAAAATGAAAAACTATATGCAGAAGATGTATCACTGCAAAACATAGCCCAAACCCATGGTACTCCATGTTATGTTTATTCTCGGGCGACAATAGAGCGCCATTGGTTGGCATTCGACAAAGCAGCTGGAACACATCCACATTTGGTCTGTTACGCGGTAAAAGCTAACTCGAATTTAGGCGTATTAAGCGTATTGGCAAAGCTTGGCTCAGGGTTTGATATCGTTTCAGGCGGCGAATTACTGCGTGTACTAGCCGCAGGTGGTGACCCAACAAAAGTGGTATTTTCAGGTGTGGGTAAAACCCCTGAAGAAATCGCACTCGGTCTAGAACACAATATCAAGTGCTTTAATGTCGAATCACCAGCGGAATTAGAGCGCATCAGTCAAGTCGCTGTTGCTGAGAACAAAATTGCGCCAATCTCTATTCGCGTGAACCCAGACGTGGATGCAAAAACTCATCCGTATATCTCTACTGGTTTAAAAGCCAATAAGTTTGGCATCGAGCGAGAACAAGCTGTGGACGTATACCGTCATGCGGCCTCATTACCTAATTTGGTCATCAAAGGCATCGATTGTCACATCGGCTCTCAGCTAACTGAAATCGCCCCCTTTGTAGATGCCCTCGATAAGCTTTTATTGCTAATCGATGAATTGTCAGCAAACGACATAACGCTATCTCATTTAGATGTAGGAGGCGGTTTAGGTGTAACGTACAAAGATGAAACGCCGCCACACCCAGATGAATACACCCAAGCGATTACTCAGCGTATGAGCGGGCGTGAAGATCTGCAGCTTATTTTTGAGCCGGGTCGAGCCATTATGGCGAATGCGGGGGTACTGCTAACAAAAGTTGAGTTTTTAAAACAAGGTGCTGAAAAGAACTTTGCCATTGTTGATGCTGCTATGAATGATTTGATTCGCCCAGCGCTTTACTCCGCTTGGCAAAATATCATTCCGCTAGACATATCATTAACTCGCGATAGCGCCGTTTATGATGTGGTTGGTCCAATTTGCGAAACGGGTGATTTTATCGGCAAAGACCGTGAACTTGCCATAGAAGCGGGTGATTATCTGGCTGTGCGCAGCGCCGGTGCTTATGGATTTGTTATGGCGTCAAATTATAATAGCCGCTGCAAAGCAGCTGAGATTATGGTCGACAGTGATAAAGTGATAGTAGTGCGCGAGCGAGAAAAACTTGAAGATTTATGGCGCGGCGAAAGCGTGCTTTAGCGACCAAGTCGACCTCTTTGCACCTTAAGCCCGCGGGGCTGGGTGCAAATGCGTAGTCAGCTGTGCTTTGAAATGATATAAACGTCATTATAGGTACTTGATACAGGGCGATTGTCGCCTGGTTAAGTGATTTTTACGTAAGTGGCAAACATGCAAGTTCAGTTTTCAAAGATGCACGGCTTGGGTAACGATTTTGTCGTGATCGACAACGTGACTCAAAACGTTTTTTTCAGCAAAGAAAAGATTGCCCAATTGGCAGATCGCAACTTCGGCATCGGCTTCGACCAACTATTGGTTGTTGAGCCCCCGTACGATCCCGAGCAAGACTTCCATTACCGGATTTTCAATTCCGACGGGTCTGAAGTTTCTCAATGTGGCAACGGTGCCCGCTGTTTTGCACGTTTCGTTAAGATGAAAGGTCTAACGAATCGCAATAAAATAGTCGTCAGCACCAAGGCTGGCCGCATGGTGTTGTACCATGAACGTGACGGGCAAATTACGGTGAACATGGGCGAGCCCATTTTTGAGCCGGCAAAAATCCCACTTAAAGCCAACAAACAAGAAAACATTTACATTATTCGTAATAATGAGCACACCTTTTTCTGCGGTGCAGTTTCAATGGGAAATCCCCATTGCGTATTATTGGTCGATGATGTTGAAACAGCTGATGTAGAAGGCATCGGCAAAATGTTAGTTGCTCACGAACGATTCCCTGAAGGGGCAAACATAGGCTTTATGCAGATTTTGAACAGCGGTCATATTAAGCTACGCGTATATGAGCGCGGTGTGGGTGAAACTCTTGCCTGCGGTAGCGGTGCATGTGCCGCAGTGGCTATTGGCCAATTGCAGAAAAAACTAAATAAAGAAGTCACAGTCGATTTACCCGGTGGCACCTTGAAGATTCGTTGGCAGGGGCCAGGCTCAATCTTAAAAATGACAGGGACAGCGGAACATGTCTTTGATGGAAATATAACGTTATGAATGAAGCATCTGGTCAGCAAAAAAGTCAACTCGACGTCGCCTCCACTTTTGCTGAACCGGATGGCGTAACTGAACAACAGGTGGCGGAGTATCTCACCCAGCACCCTGATTTTTTCGTTAAACACCCTATAATACTTGAAGAACTGCAAATACCTCACGCGCAAAAAGGCAGCGTGTCACTTGTCGAACGACAAAGCGAACAGTTACGTCAAAAAGTGCGCTTGCTTAACACCAAACTAAGCCAACTGATCAGTATAGCCAAGCAAAACGAGGCTATTTACCGAATTTATGCGGATTTGAACTTACGCGTGCTTAAATGCACTGATATTAGCTCGGTACAGTTTGTCCTTGAAGAGATCATGCAGGAGCAGTTGAACTTGTCATCGGTTGCGCTCAAGCCCTATAAGGGGGCTTTTGCGATACCAGAAATTCAACGTAAGCTTTTTGCTGAAAAACGTTTCAAAGATAATGCTTTTTTCTTCGGTCGCCTAAGTGAGCATGAAAAAAAGCTGTTATTCAACGATCAACAGGCAGAGTCAGTTGCCTTATTGCGCTTAGGTGATAACGGCGAGTTAGGTATTTTGGCAATAGGAAGCAATGATCCCGGCCACTTTAATCCCGATATGGACACGCTACTCATCACGCAATTGCAGCAGTTTTTAAGTATTCTGTTGCCCAAATTAATCGCGTATTAGTGATGTCGCAGCCCAGTCTGCAACCCTCGTTAGACAAGTACTTCTATTATCTAAAGTACGAACGTAATCTTGCACCAAAATCAATTCAAAATTATCAACGTCAACTAGCAAGTATCTGTGATGTTTTAGATATAAATACTTGGGCGCAACTCACCGTTGATCATGTTCGGCAAATACTTAATCAAGCTCGCCGACAAGGCTTAAGTCCCCGCAGCATCGCACTTAGGCTTTCTGCGTTGCGGGGTTACTGCAGTTATTTAGTCGAGAAAAATATTCTAGCTAGCAACCCGGCAAAAGCCGTTCAGGCGCCTAAACAAGGTAGCCCGCTGCCCAAACAACTCAACGTAGATGAGATGCATCAACTGCTCGACTTTGATGATGATTCGTTACTCGGAGTCCGTGACAAGGCCATGTTGGAATTAACCTACAGTTGCGGTTTACGTTTAGCTGAACTAGCCGATTTAAATCTCGAGAGTATCCAAGACGATGCACAGCTGCGGGTCATGGGTAAAGGCAGTAAAGAACGCATATTACCCATCGGGAAAACAGCCCTAGGCTGCCTGAATGAATGGCTAAAAGTGCGCGGCGAATTGGTAGACGGTGATGAACATGCGCTGTTTCTCAGTAAACACAGACGTAGGATCAGCCACAGACAAATTGCTAAGCGTATGCAGTTGTGGGCCAAGCAACAGCATTTAGACCAGCATATTAATCCCCATAAGTTACGTCACTCATTTGCCACGCATATTCTCGAATCGAGCGGCGACTTACGTGGGGTGCAAGAACTACTAGGACATGCAAATTTATCTACGACTCAGGTTTATACACACTTGAACTTTCAACATTTAGCGAGCGTATACGATACGGCGCACCCCAGAGCCAAAAGGCGCAAATGAGCTTGACACGTTAAGAGGATGAAACTGCGTAAATGATTTACTACCGTAAAACAGGCCAAATAAAGGCCATGACATTTGATCTCGATGACACCCTGTACGATAACTATCCTTATATCATTCGAGCCGAGCATGCCTTGATCGAATTCTTAGGTAGCTTCGCCGATGATCCTGCCCACAGTCACGCCGACTATTGGCGTCGCCACAAACATGCAACCTTGCAGCAAAAACCAAATTTACACAGCGATATGGGTTTGTTACGTAGAGAAGTTCTAACCAGTGGCCTGCAAGCATTCGGTCACAGCGGCTCTGCGCTAAAAAATGCAGTAGACGAAGCATTTGATTTTTTTTACTTTGAGCGTAGCAACTTTCAGGTCAGCGAAGACGTGACTCGCATTCTAAGCGAGCTTGGTGAACGTTGGCCTTTGGTAGCTATTACTAATGGCAACGTCAACCTTGAGCAAATTGGTATCGCGGACTATTTTCAAAAAAGTTTTCATGCCAGCTTAGCGTTTCCTATGAAGCCCAATAACGCCATGTTCGATGCTGCCCAACAGTTGCTTAATTTACCGAGTGATTCTATTTTGCACGTAGGGGATAACTTAGAAAAAGACGTGCTTGGTGCGAAAAAAGCTGGCTTTATGAGTGCCTGGTATGCGGATAATCGCAATATGAACCTTCAGAATGAAGATGTGACCGTTTTACCGGATATTCAGTTGCAACACTTAAGTGAGCTTTGCACCCTATAGCCGGTAAATTCAACTGACAGTAAATACCGCCGTTGCTCGGGTCCGATAGAACAAATCAGCTAAGCTTTAGCTGATTTGTAATTAGTCTTCTAATACGTTTTGGCGCATGGTCAGACACGGATTTTGGCAGCTCGGTTTACCAACAATCTTAGCAGGTACACCCGCGACAGTTACATGGGCAGGTACATCACTTAATACCACGCTACCCGCCCCCACTTTAGCTCCTGGCCCAATTTCAATATTGCCCAATATTTTAGCGCCTGCACCTATCATTACACCTCGGCGTACTTTTGGATGACGATCGCCACTCTCATTTCCTGTGCCGCCAAGTGTCACTGATTGCATAATGGATACATTGTCTTCAATCACCGCCGTTTCACCAACTACAATGCCTGTAGCGTGATCGAACATCACGCCTTGGCCAATATAGGCAGCTGGATGAATGTCTACTGACAATACTTCAGAGCTTCGACTTTGCACGAACAGGGCCAATTCATGGCGTCCCATCAACCAGAGCATATGAGCAAACCTATGTACTTGAATAGCGTGAAAGCCTTTAAAATATAACAAGACTGTAAGGAAAGATTTCACTGCAGGATCACGCTCAAACGTGGCTTGAATGTCAAAAACCGTTGCGTCAACAAGCAATGGTTGATCGCGATAGGCTTGGCTCAACATGCTACGCAGTGCTTCGGCCGACATGACTTTGTCTGACAGTTTATTAGACAAAATAAAGCTCAATGCCCCAGCAAAGTTATCTTGTTTTAAAATGCATTCGTCAACGTAGGTCGCGAGTACGGGCTCTTTTTCAGCCATCACCTTAGCTTCATCACGAAGCGTTAGCCAAAAGTTATTGTCCACGGTATACCCTCTAGTTCGTATTACTTTGCAGTGTAATCAGTTGTGATGTTAAAGCCCAATATTGACTAAGAACAAATTCATTAATTGTATAAAAACACAGTATAACTGTTATAATGCAAGCATAATTCTACAGCATTTTTCTCCCCATGGATGTATCTCGACTCTTAGAACAACTCAACGATAAACAACGCGACGCCGTTGCATCTCCCGCCGCCGATATGCTTATTTTGGCCGGTGCGGGCAGCGGTAAAACTCGCGTATTGGTTCACCGTATTGCCTGGTTAATGGAAGTCGAAGGTATCGCACCTTGGGGTATTCTGGCGGTAACCTTTACCAATAAAGCCGCTCGAGAGATGCGTGGGCGGATCGAAGAGTTGCAAGGCGGTGCACTAACCAGCATGTGGATAGGTACCTTCCATGGTATTGCCCATCGTCTGCTACGCACCCACTACGCTGAAGCCAAGTTACCCGAAAATTTTCAGATCCTCGACTCAGATGATCAATATCGTTTAGTGCGTAGGGTGATAAAAAGTATGAACTTGGACGAAAAGCAATGGGCGCCCAAGCACGTTCAGTGGTACATAAATGGCAATAAAGACGAAGGCTTACGCCCAGAGCATATTGATACTCATGGCGATTACAATCAGCAAAAACTGCGTGACATCTATCAAACTTATCAGCAAACGTGTGATCGGGCTGGATTAGTAGATTTTGCTGAGTTGCTGCTTCGCGCTCATCGCCTATGGTCGGAAAATCCAGAGCTACTTAAACATTATCAGAATCGATTTCGCGCCGTATTAGTTGATGAGTTTCAAGATACCAACAATATTCAATATGCTTGGCTACGTCTATTAGCTGCCCCTACCAACAATATGATAATTGTTGGTGACGACGACCAGTCAATTTATGGCTGGCGTGGGGCCAACGTACAAAATATTCAGCATTTTTTACGTGACTATCCGAATGCTAAAACCATACGCCTAGAGCAGAACTACCGTTCTACGGGCAATATTCTTAAAGCTGCTAATGCGGTCATAGATAACAACCAAGGCCGCCTTGGCAAAGAACTATGGACCGATGGTGTAGACGGCGAGCTCATCTCTTTATATGCCGGTTTTAACGAATTAGATGAAGCGCGTTTTGTGGTTTCACGGATCAAAGATTGGCATACCCAAGGCAATGCTCTGAGCGATTGTGCCATCTTATATCGCAATAACGCACAGTCCCGCGTATTAGAAGAAGCCTTACTACAAGAATCAGTCGCCTATCGAATCTACGGCGGGCTGCGCTTCTTCGAACGTCAAGAAATTCGAGACGCCTTAGGTTATTTGCGGATCATTAACCAGCAGATTGATGACGCAGCTTTTGAGCGCGTGGTGAATACGCCAACCCGAGGCATCGGCGATAAAACCTTGGCACAAGTCCGCGAACAAGCGAAAGAACATGAGCTTTCAATGTGGCAAGCCAGCCTGCAGCTATTACGCGAAAAACGTTTATCAGGCCGTGCGTCCAATGCCTTACAGTCGTTTATTGATTTAGTTTTAGAGTTACAAAAAAATACTCAAGAACAACCATTAGAGCTGCAAGCCGATCATGTGATTAAGCATTCTGGTTTGTACGCTATGTACAAGGCTGAAAAAGGCGAGAAAGCCCAAGCCCGTATCGAAAACTTAGAAGAATTAGTTACCGCTTGTAAGCAATTTGCACCGCCAGAAGAAGCAGAAAACATGTCGCCCCTGTCGGCCTTTTTAGCCCATGCTTCACTTGAGGCTGGGGACGCTCAAGCTGACAAACACCAAGATGCAGTGCAGATGATGACTATACATAGCGCTAAGGGCTTAGAGTTTCCTATGGTGTTGTTGGTGGGCGTAGAAGAAGGTATGTTCCCCAGCCAAATGAGTAACGATGAGCCGGGTAAAATCGAAGAGGAACGGCGCTTATGTTATGTAGGCATGACCCGTGCTATGCAAAAGCTTTATATTACCTATGCAGAGAATCGTCGAGTTTACGGCCAAGATAAATACCACACTCAGTCACGTTTTATCAAAGAAATACCGAGCGAATATATAGAAGAAGTACGCCTGCGAACTAAAGCAACGGTATCGCGTCCAATGCAAAGCCGTTTTCAATCGTCAGCTAGTCATACAGCATTTGATTCTACAGGCTTTAAGCTGGGTGAACGCGTCGCCCATCGTAAGTTTGGCGAAGGCACGGTGCTAAACTATGAAGGTAGCGGCGAACACGCTCGGGTTCAGGTAAACTTTGATGATGTTGGTAGTAAATGGTTAGTGCTTTCGTTCGCTAAATTAGACAAAATATAAAAATGTAAACTTTGAATGAGTAACTAGGTACTATGTGGTTAACACAAAGTTGCGTACCGTCTTTGTATCTAGCAAAAGGTAAACTCGTTTTATGCGTCCTAAAGTACTGGTAATTGACGGTAACGAACACAGTTTAGATATTATCGCCAGTTTGCTACTAAAGGCCAAACTAACGCCAGTCAGGGCCACCAGCCTGACTGCTGCGCAACATTTATTTTCAAACTCGGCGCCAGAAGACTTTTTGTGTGCCATTGTAGACTACCGCTTACCTGATGCTCCCATTGGTCAAGCCATTGATTTTGCCCTGAGCTCATTTTTGCCCACGATTGCAACCACCGAATTTTTAGATGCTGAAACTCGCGCAGGTATTCTCAACAAAAACGTAATTGACTACATTCTTAAAGAGAATGAACAAGTTTACGAATATCTCAGTGTATTGCTCAACCGCTTACAGAAAAACAAAAGTATCGGCGTGTTGGTGGTCGACAATGCCAGAATCAGCCGCAATCGCAGCACTTCATTGCTGCGTCGTCATAATTTCATCACCCATCAAGCCACAACAGGCCAGCAGGGTCTAGAGGCGTTAACACACTTTAGCCATGTTAAATTAGTCATAATAGCCAACGAATTACCCGATATGAGCGGCATTGAAATGCTTAGTGAATTGCGTAAACGCGCCAAAAAGGATGATATTGCAGTTATTGGTTTATCTGATCACAGTGATACTGGGGTTTCAGCCCGTTTTATTAAAAGTGGTGCAAACGATTACTTGGCGCAACCTTACGGCCAAGAAGAGTTTCTATGCCGAATTATGCAAAACATTGAATTAATAGAAAATATTGAGCTTATTCGATTGGCCGCAAATTCGGACTTTCTAACCGGCTTACCCAATCGACGTCACTTCTTCGAGCGCGTTGCCGCTGCCGATCAGTTGGTCCCTTTACACCACAGCGTAGCGCTTATCGATATTGATCATTTCAAATTGATTAACGACACCTATGGCCACGATTGCGGTGATTACACATTACGCGAAATTGCCAAATTGGTTGCGGCTACCTTTGAGTCACACATACCCGCACGGTTCGGCGGGGAAGAGTTTTGTGTCTCTATGCCCAATGTTGATTTACCGGCCGCCGCGCAGATCCTTGAAGATTTCCGCCAAGATCTAGCGAATATCACCTTCAAATTCGAGGGGCAGACTTTCCACATCAGTGTCAGTATTGGCGTGACAGCCATTAAGCACGGTGGTGTAAATGGCATGCTACGTAAAGCAGATGAATACCTATATCAGGCCAAGAAAAATGGCCGTAATCGTGTAGAGCACGATCACATCCCTGTGAACTAACCTTGTGCGTGCTTAAGAGCCTTTCTAATTTTTCGATACTGACGCAGGGAGTCGTAACTAAACAACCCTAGCGCTAGCCATACAAAGCCAAACATCACTATTTTACTGCCATCAAGAGGCTCATCATAAACCACCGCGGCTAACACAAACATAATGCTCGGGCCGATGTATTGAAAGAACCCCAAGGTCGAAAACATAATGCGTTTCGCTGCCGCGGTAAAACACAGTAAAGGCGCAGTGGTCACAATACCGGCACAGATAAGTGTGACGTTCAAAGTCGAATCGTTAGACAGCATATTACTCCACTCACCTGCGAACCAAATCCAATAGACGATCGCAGGCGGTAACAATAAGCTACTTTCAACCAGTAAACCGGGTAATGAATCCACAGCGACTTGCTTGCGTAACAAACCATAAACACCGAAAGTGCCGGCTAGTGCTAGCGCAACCCAAGGCAATTGCCCATAACTGACGATAAAATATACCACACCAAAAAGGGCTAAACCCACCGCCACTTTTTGCAAGCGCCGTAGTCGTTCACCTAAGAATAAACGGCCCAAAAATATATTTAGCAGGGGGTTTATGTAATAACCTAAACTGGCATCCAATAGATGATTATTATTGATAGCCCAAATAAAAATAAACCAATTCGCCGCAAGTAGTACCCCTGAAATCAATAAAACCTGCATGACCTTAGGATTAAAAACCGCTTGTTTGACCTTCTCAAACTTACCGGTAATCCCCACCAGCACAACCAAAACAACGACAGACCAGACAATACGATGCATTAATATTTCCATCGCGGGGACTTGCCCTATCAGCTTGAAGTACAGTGGCGCTACACCCCACATGGTATAAGCCGCTATTGCGAACAAAATACCTGACCTCACTGATTTATCATTCATCTTGCCACCCCTTGTTTATCAAGCGCGGGAGTGTGAGTTAACTGTCGGTAAAAAGCAATATTCAAACCCTGATCCTATAAAGTTGGCGCGCAATGTTGCAACAGAGGCTGCAAGTAAGGACGGAGGTAATTTTGTGGTCGCCGCCGATGCTGTGAAAAATCTATGCAAGCTACTAACACTGATTTAATTAGAGCTTGTGATGAAATTCATATTCGATTTACACAACACTCACCAATAACAATGCATGGGGCACAAAAAATCTGCAGATAATTGGTAATATGCGCTAACAATAATCATTTATTAACCGTAAGGCTAAAAATCCGTTTTATCTTTAGCCTAGCCATTTATTGGACAATCCCCACCCAGTAAAATTTGCAAAGACCCTGACTCATTGTGCCACAAAGACAAGGTTCCGATGGTATAAGTCCTTGCAAATGACGATGAAATTCCATCACCATTTTTATATTTTATTATCTTGAATAGGCCTCAAGCCTAGGTAATGCCTTAGTGTGCGAGAATATCCCATATATTGCTACCTTCTGCGCGAGGGCGTTTCTTAATTTGGTATACATCCTGCTTTTAGTGGTTTACATAGATGCATATTTTTCACCATTTGAGCCAGGTCAAAGGTGCTGTAACCCCCTAATAGGACAAGTATGGTCGCTTATTTCAAACGTAAAACTAAGCAGTTTATCGAATCTAAAAACATGTATATGGCGCTGGTCATCGCTTCATTTTTGGAATCGATAATTGTGCCAATTCCATTAGAGGCAGTGCTTATTCCCTTAATGCAGGCCAAGCGCGAAAAAATTTGGCTATTAGCCTTCTTAGCAACATTAGGCTGTATTTTTGGTGCGATCATTGGTTATGGCGTTGGCTACTACTTATTTGATCAGTTTGCCGAACAAATTGCTAGTTGGTTCTCGGACCCGCAACAATTAGAAAACGTCAAAAACCAGATGCAGCAACAAGGCTTTTGGTACGTGTTGTCTGTTGGTATTATTCCCATTCCGTTCCAAATAGCCATGTTGGCCGCCGGAGCGGCGAAGTACTCGCTCTTTATGTTCTTGTTGGCTACCTTAATTGCCCGCACGATCCGCTATTTTGGCCTGGCCTTATTGGTAAAAGTTGCGGGTAATAAAGCCGAAGCTATTTTCAGAAAGTATAAAATTCCCACGGCTATCGTGCTAACACTAGCGGTGGCGATTTTCTGGTGGGTAAAGCACTAGCCTATAAATATCAAGGATAAAATGATGAGTGATGATTTAGAACATGGGGAGCACGATCACGAAGCAAGAATCGTCTCACCTTCTGGCGAGTTGCTGTTTAATGAAGATACCCGCGAGCGAACCAAAGAGCGTACTCGTGAAAGCAAAGAATATGTTTCGGTCATCGTTAAACGCGTGGATGAAACCTTCCGTCATCCTGACGATATTCTGGAAAAAGCCATTGACGAAGGGGTCGAGCAACTCGCTAGACCCGCTATGTCATTATTTATGTCAGCACTGGCTGCTGGCATGATCATTTGTTTTACCGTGTTAGCCGTAGGCGTGATGACCACCATAGTTGGCGATCTTTCCAGTGGCTTTAATCGAGTACTCGTTGCCTTGGTTTATCCTTTGGGTTTTGTAATGTGTATTTTAAGTCGCACACAGCTATTTACTGAACATACGGCTACTGCCTTTTACCCTATTTTAGACAGACGCATAAGCATTTTTCGCATGTTTCGTCTATGGGCAATTGTGATTGCGGGCAATATTATCGGCGGTATTTTCAGTGCAGGTTTGCTGGCCATGAGCGATGAAGTTATTCATGCTAGTCCGGGTTATCTGATTATCGCCGAGCATATTTTGTCATACTCGCCAGGAACATTGCTCGTTAGCGCAACCCTCGCAGGATGGTTAATGGCGCTTGGCGCTTGGACCATACTATCTACCCATTCAACCACCAGCCAAATACTGTGTATTTACATCGTTACTTTTATTATTGGTTTAGGTGGGTTACATCACTCTATTGCGGGCTCGGTTGAATTACTGGTAGGCTACTTTACCTCTGACAAAATTTCTCTTATTAGCATGGTAAGCGCGTTGTCTGTAATGCTACTCGGTAACGCCATTGGCGGCTCTGTATTTGTGGCTCTGCTCAATTACAGCCACATCCGAAAGCTGAATAAATAGTTAAATCTGATAAACGACGTTCATGGCTGATGTTTATCAGATATTTTGCAGAGACATGTATTTTGATACTTTTATGTAGCAAAGTGCGGTGTCGCTCTCAGACCGCCATGAAGGTTTCAAAGCGCCGTACGCACTAAACGCCAGCCACAATAACTGCTTAAACTGGTCACAACCGTGCCCCATGCCCAATCTTGCAAACTGATGCCCAGGGGCCACCCTGCTAGCAGCGCATAATTAGTCATGTTGTAGGCACCATACGCCGCAGCACCTAACACGGCTCCGCCAAGCAGCACATTTTTGCCCTGTGCGGCCTGATAATTAGGCCGTATAACTAAATATACAATGGCCATACAATACAAGCCATAAAATACTATCCAAGGCCAAATGCGTACATCAGTACGCATTAATCCTTCCATTGCCTCGATATAACTATCTTTCGCTATCAGCCCTAGCCATACAGCATCTAAAAGCAAGAAACCCAGTAACGCCCCCAAATAGGCGCGAATTGATTTATTCATATTGTCATCCTTTATTAGCCATATACGCTCACAAGCACTAGCGGTGAGCCATCGTTAATTAATGTTACGAAAAGTATGAAAAAAACGACCAAAAAAATTATTTTCACACACAGAAAGAACTACCTTAGTTGTGTAAATATTACCGCGTGTAGATCATGAAATAGGTTTTGCATGAAATAAAAATTATATTTTTCAATAAATTAGACACTCACCATGATTGGTACGATGCTCGCATTGTTAACGCATACAAATATAGCGAATGTGCAACTGACGAGGAATAAAAATGAAAATTTTTGAAGCGTTACGTAACGATCATAACGTTCAGCGTGACTTGATGAACAAGTTAATCAATACATCTGGCAAAAGCGATATCCGTATCCATGCATTCAATGAATTAAAAGAAGCCCTTGAAAGTCACGCCTTGGCGGAAGAGCGTTTTTTCTATGCTCCGCTGATGGAATCAGATGATATGGCGGACCAATCCCGTCATGCCATTGCAGAACATCACGAAATCGATGAGTTGATCGAAAAACTTGAACAGACCGATATGAGCTCGTCAGCTTGGTTGACCCATATGAAAAGCCTGCAACATTTGGTGTTGCATCATTTAGATGATGAAGAGCATCAATTCTTTCAAATGGCAGGTAAGGTGCTAAACGAAACTCAAAAGAGTAAATTGGCTAGTAACTACCGCGAAGAAATGCGCGAGCAACAAACAGCCTAATTCACTGCCTCCCAGAGGCTTTATCGGCCATAAATGCTTAACCATAAGCAATCTACATAAGAGGATAATCATGAATATTGAAAAACTAACCCCAGGGGCTACTTTCCCCAGTATCGAAGTATTAAATAACAAGGGAGAATGTGTTCCGCTAATTAATCCAATAAGTCCAGAGCATTGGACTATGGTTGTGGTGTATCGAGGTGTGCATTGTCCTGTGTGCACTAAGTATTTAACCCAACTGCAGGAAATGCGCACGCAGTTTCAAGATATCAAAGTGGATATCGTTGCCGTGTCAGCCGATACCGTTGAGCAGTTGAACAAAAAGCTAGATGATGTAGCTGCTGAATACCCCGTCTACGCTGGTCTAAGCATGGATTACATGAAGGAATTAGGGTTATTCGTATCAGATCCTAGATCAGACGCGGAAACCGATCACCCGTTCCCAGAACCAGGCTTGTTCGTTATTAATTGTGATAACAAGGTGCAGGTACTTGAAATAGCTAACAGTCCATTTGTTCGCCCTGATCTAAACATGTTGGTATCAGGCTTAGGTTACACGCGTAAGAATAACTACCCCATTCGTGGCACCAAAGCGATTTAACCGGCTAAAAGTAAAAACCTAAGCGTTTTGTCTAAAACGCTTAGGTTAACCCAACGAAAAAACCAAACCATTCATGGGCCGTCAGCAATTCAGTAAAGGAATCCCCGTATGTTTATTGTCAAGTATTACCTAGGTGGTGCGTTGGCCGCTTTACTGTTGGCGTACTTCAGCGCAAATATACTCGTCTCCGTGCCATTAATATGGATCGGATTATCGCTACTGTGCGTCGGTAGCGCTTATTTACTGCAAAAGCCTGCTATTTTTCGTAAGAAGCAAGACGGATCGATTCCCTTTTATATACGTTGGCTGTTTATTCCTTTCTTATTAGGTGTTCAACTTTATAACAGTTGGGCGCGAAAGCATGACAGGGTTCCCGCCATTCAGAAGATTGACGATGATCTGTATCTTGCCTGTCGCTTATTTCCTAGTGATGTAGAACAGTTACATGACTTGAACGTGAACGCTATTTTAGATGTTACCGCCGAATTTGATGGACTCGACTGGACTGCCACGTCCGAAGAACTCGCCTATCTAAACGTCCCTGTGCTTGATCATCAAAGCCCCAGTGAGGAGGATTTGATCCGAGCTGTAAACTGGATTGATAATCACCGCCGAGCAAAACGCGGTGTGGTTGTGCACTGTGCGTTAGGTCGAGGAAGATCAGTGCTTGTGATGGCAGCCTATTTACTCAGGGTAAACCCTCAGATGAGTGTGCGACAAGCCATTTCAAGCATTCAAGATGTACGAGAAACCGCGCGCTTAAATGGGCATCAGCTTCGGGCATTATGCAAGATATTTGATGGTGGCAAATTAAGTCCCAAGGCACCAACTTGGTTAATCGCAAATCCGGTATCAGGGGCCGGGAAATGGCCCGAGAATCGGGAATTTATTGAGCAACGCTTGTCATCTTCGATGCAGCTTAAAATAGTCGAAACCACTCCAGATATCAGCGCCAAAACCTTGGCAAAACAAGCAGTTGAAGCCGGTGCGGGTCTGGTTATAGCATGCGGTGGGGATGGCACATTGACGGAAGTAGCGTCTGTATTGGTAGGTAGCAAGGTGCATTTTGCAATCATCCCAATGGGCACCGCAAATGCCCTCGCCCACGCCTTGTTTGGTACTAAGTCAAAAGTGATGCCCATAGAGGTCGCTTGTGAGCATATCGAGAATGGCGTTCCCACAAAAATTGATACTGCCAGCTGTAACGAGCGCTTAATGCTATTAGTCACCGCTGTAGGTTTTGAGCAGAAAATGATTGAAGGTGCTGATCGCGATGAAAAGAACCAAGGAGGCCAAATGGCATACATTAAAGCTCTTTGGGAGGCAGTCAATGTTAATGACTCTCTTGATCTTCGCATCGCTATAGATGACGAGGCACAGCAGTCGTTGTCGGTCTGTAGCCTTGTAGTGGCTAATGCTGCGCCCTTTACTACCGTACTGGCACAGGGCGGAGGCGAGCCTGATGTAAAAGACGGTGAGCTGGATCTTACCTGGTTGCCCCCACAAACCTCTGTTAGCGAGCATATGTTTAGTTTGTCTGAATTGATTGCCCCCAGCTTATTCGCTGATGCAGAGAATAAAAATGTTCATCACCAACGCATTAAAAAGATAAAAATATCTGCCGACCAGCCACTTAACTATGTTATCGATGGTGAAACATATCGAGATGACGCCTTGGATATACGCATTAACCCAAGCTCACTAATCATGTTGATTGCCCCTGATCAATAATGTTCACAGCGTTAAGCAAAATCGATTGAAAGGGTAAGTACCATGCTTGCCTTTTTTTATGTCCTGCATTTAGGTAGATAAACCACTCAACTATTCCCTACTTTGGTGTGCACTTTTTACCATACCCGCAGTAATTTTTGCCTAAGCTAAAAAGAGTAATCTACTGAAAGCCTTGTAAACAAAGGACTGCAAGGTTGGCTTCAATTTTGAATAAGACAATATATCAAGACAAACTCAATAAGCTGCGTAGTTGACTCGCAGCAAAGACCCAAAAGAGCATCGCTAATGAATATATTGCCTGATTACATTTTGCTAAAGCCGACCTTAACCCTTTGTATGATTTGCCTTTGTTTATTCGGTTGTACCAGCGTCCCGCCAACCCAGTATCAGGCAGCCCAAGAAAATGGGGCTCAGGGTTATAGCCATATTCAGTTAAGCGATAATCAATATCGTGTTGTGTTTAAAGGCAACAAAAGTACTACCGAAAATGATGTAAAAAATTTCGCGCTACTTCACGCTGCCGAGTTAACTACCGCACAAGGCTATAATTGGTTTACCGTTGTTGAAAGCGATACTGACATTGAAACAAAAGACCTAACTCGCGTTGGCCCAAGTACCATAAACCCCATACAGGGCGACACAACTTGCGGTTTACTTGGCTGTGCTACACCAAGCTCTCCTAACTATGCTGGCGGCGAAGTCACCACCAAGCAGGTAAAAGAAAACATCATGTCTTCACTGCTTATTACCATGGGCAAGGGTGATCCAAAGACTCCACTGGAAGTATTCGACGCTGTGCAACTTGCTAAAAATTTGCGCCAAGCTCATTAGATTAACTGCTGCACGTCATGTGCGTTCCCCCTTGCGAGTACCTATTGGTACTCGCTTTTTTCATTTTTAATAGCCTTAGGAGCAGATAATGGAATTTAAAGCACTCGGCGATTTTTCTTCATTGATCAACGATAAACTACAGAGTTGGCTCGAGCAAACTATCGCCCACCTGCCAAATTTCGTCGTCGCCATCGTGATAATTATCGTCTTCTCTATCTTAGCGCGCGTGATGAGCAAAATGCTGCGTAAAGGCTTACACCGAGCTCTTGATTCAAGACAAATCGCTGACCTGCTCGCATCGATATTTAAAGCGGTGGTAATGTGTACCGGTATATTTATCGCCTTAGAATTTTTAGGCTTATCCGGAACGGTTACCTCGTTATTAGCTGGTGCCGGCATTGTCGGTTTAGCCATTGGTTTTGCCTTTCAAGATATGACTGAAAACTTAATTGCCGGCATCGCGATGGGTATTAGAAAACCCTTTGAACTAGGTGATGTAGTTCAGGCAGAAGGTGTATTCGGTAATGTAAGGGCGATTAACTTACGCAATACGATCGTAGAAACCTTCTTCGGTCAAATTGAAGTTATTCCTAATAAAATTCTCTTCCGAAATATCCTGACTAACTATTCAACCATAGGTTTACGCCGACTTGAAATACCCGTGGGTATCTCTTATGGCGATGACCCAGCCGCAGCGGCCAAACTATTGACAGACAAGATCAACGAATGTGACTTTGTTATTAAAAAAGAAGAAACGGCAGTTTACGTAGAGAGCTTTGGTGACAGCAGCATCAATATGCTGGTGTGGTTTTGGATAGATTACCCAGGCGATACAGGATTTATGGTCGCCCGTCACGAAGCCATAATATTAATTAAAAAGACCCTAGAAGAAGCCGACTTCTTAATCCCGTTCCCTATTCGTACTTTGGACTTCGGTGCCAAAGGCGGTGAGAAGTTAGACTCTATGCTTGCCAGCCAGCAAAATACAGGAAAGGGCAGTGATGAAAATCATAGCGCTGAAAATAAAGGTGGCGAGCATAGAAGTAGTGAAAAACGCAGTACTGGCGAGAAAAGCGCAGATCAAACAAACGCAAAAACCGCAAGTGCGCCATCCTCTGTAAATGACAACCAATCATAATAAAAAGTGCATAAGGGATAATCTGTAAAAAGCACCTTGGGGCAACCTGAGGTGCTTTTTTCTTTTTAAACGCGCGCTTTATAAAAGGTTGTCTTTGAGTTAAATAGAATAAATATTTATAACAATTCACTGCGTTAATCATATCGATACTTAACCCTACCTTGATTGACGAGTACGCCTAACTACAAGCTGCCTCGGTAGTTTATTCAACGCTACTGCAATCTTTACTTGGTGTAAAAATAATCCCTGAACATTTTTACTTAAATAACTTTCTGCAATTAAAAAACGCTCCAATAATAAACTTAAACCGTTGATTTAAATGGTTTTATTAAATTTAAAATATTTTATATTTATTAACTAAATACGCATTATCTGGTACAGCCATTGCAATTACTTTATTAGCTCAGAGCAATCCTCTGACGAGATAATAAGTTTAATCACAAAGGAGTAATCTATGTCTAATCCAAATCATGTTGAAAAAGTATCATCGATTATCAAAGTGCTAAATGGCGGCATCGAGTTTTATTCAGAGGCCATCAAAAAAGTCGACTCTCAAAGTGTTAAAGCGGTCTTCGAGAAGATGATTAGCGACAAGCAAGCAGCTATCACTACCCTACAACCATTCGCGGTTTCCGAGCAGGGTGAATACGAGGATGATACCGCTATGAGTGTCGATATCCGAAATATGTACACCAACGTTATCAGCTCGCTCACTTCTAACAGTGACCACACTTACGTGAGTCAGTTGGAAGAAGTAGAAGACAAAATATTAGCTGTATTGCGCGATGCATTGAAAGAAGACCAACCCGCAGCGTGCACGATGGCGCTAAACGGGGTGTTAACAGACATGAAGCAAAATCATGACCAAATGCGTGCCCTACAAAAAAGCACCGCATAAGTCTCTGTGCTGATTATAGTGAAGACGATGGCCTGTTCACACGTCATCGTTGGCATTCACTGATCTTTTGATGTAAAAACACCCCGTCACGTCAGTGGCGAGGTGTTTTTTGTCTGTCGTATGTTAACCCAAACGCAGTTATTTCCAGCCTAGTAGCCAATGTGTTGTGTCTTTCAAATCATGCCAATCAATTAGACTCGCGCGTTTTGACATTACCGCTTCTATGGTGCATGAAAGAACAGCGTCATTTTCATCAAACGTTATTTCAGTGACGATAAAATGTTTTTCTTTACGCACAGGCGTTATAGCTGTCCACTTACTGTTGAGTAATTTTTTGGGATTAATTTGATTCATTTGACTGGGAGTATACATGCTGCTGATTTAGGCAATCAGTAGAGACGAAAGCAAATCATCTATCTCTTCTTTGAGTTCTTTATCTTCAATTTTATTGGCACTAACTTTCGCCGCTTGTAGGTTTTTAATGGCCGCGCCTTTGTCATTTAACTCCACTTGCAGTTTCGCCATCGAAAACGCGATAGACGACATATGGTCTTTCGAATTCATGGCAATCGCTTTATCCAAAGCTTTTTGATACACCACTACTGCTCTAGGCAAATCATCGGTAAAATCAGCCAAGGTTTCCCACTGTTCAGGATGATCCTTAGCGGTTCCTTCATGCTCAACACATACAGCCTCAAGCTCAGCGTAGAGTGAATCGAACGCCGCTTGATCCTCTTTCTCAGCCGCTGCCATTAACTTCTCTGACAGGTTATAAACCGCTTTGTATATTTTGGTATTAATCATCACATATGCCTTTATCAAAAATCATTGAGCGATAAGATGATCCCCACTGCTCATTTATGACGGCAAAGATAGCACGATTATCACAATCAGCATTGCGCTAAGTAATATTGGGCTCGTATTGCCAATATTACAGCGTACCTAGTGCAATGCTTTCCCAAGGCGCTTTTGCCTTCCCCCAACTCAAATAATACGAGCACCAAAGACTAATGCTGGGTAGTTTACATTAAAGAAACGGTAATCTTTAGCTACGCAGTTGCACTTGCTTAGCGGTTAACCATAGGGGAGATACTAGAAATAGAGACTTGTTGAATGGCGGTATGTAAAACGTATGATGTTGTAATCGAAGAATGTTGATAAACGAAGTTGATAAGACAGCTGCCAAATACTCCAAGTGAGCAGTACTCACAAACTTCTCCTTGCGCGAGCAGAAACGCAAATTACATTTGCGCATCACTACTTTGCATATACTGCATATTGTCTAATTCAAGTAGCGACAACCCACGAACTGCTTGATCTGAAGCCATTTTACTCCAACCAGAATCAGCATGCTTACGAGCCATACCAAAATAATGCACTGCACGTTCAACGCGAAGTTTGGTATTACGATCAGACATGTCGTACTGAGTTTCAGTCAACTTAGCCTCAAGTTGCTGAAGCTCTGCAGGTAATATCGGCATTGTGGTAGCCGTATTAGCATTAAATACACTTTCATCCGCTTGCGCACTCAAAAGCGCACTGCCTGCAGCTAATGTAAGAATAGTGGTCACAGATAATAAGATTTTCATGGTTTCTCTCTTTATGGTAATTAATTAAACAAGGTCTATAGCCCTGCCTTAAAAACAGTATTTGCAATATCGATGCCCCATCTAGCCAAAGGCAATAAAGTGACAGACATCAAGTGCAAAGAAATAAAATTACAATTAAAATCAAGAAGTTAAAATGATATCAACTCTTGCTTCACTGCATGTAATTGGTAGCGCCTACTGAAAACAGGCCTACATCTTCCTGAATAACTTAGAGTTTTTTACACACGCATCAGATAAAAAATACTGATACATAAGCTGATTGATTTTTGTGCTTTAGAGACTAAATTGAACATCAGCTTTCGATGCGAAGAAGATAACATGGTTAAAATTGCTTAACGATTAGACAATATGTTTAGAAAGCCAAATTAAATATGCACTGAATTAACTAACACGGCAGTAACTTAAAGTCATAAATAAGCACAACATACGGCTTGTTGAACACGTTGTTGCTTTTGATTTTTATCTGACTCTATAGGCCTTAAAAACCGCGCAGGCGAAGCGCTTTCACTCTGAGTTTTTTTACAACACATAGGTGCCCGAGGTAGATATCGCAAGGTAGAGCAAAGCAAGGCATATCAGGCTACCAGACGATTATCCGAGAATAAAAACTGACTAAAGGTGGTGTATTCGCTTTTAGCTATTATTGCTTTACTCTGCTCTACGCATCATTCCTATGATATTGAAAGTTGTTGGCAAGAACATTGCCTGCTTGATGTTTACTAGCTGTTGAGGAAAGTGCGGCTAGAAACTCTTGGAAGGTATTTGAAATTACGCCATAGATTGCAAAAAGAAAAGTGTATGCCTTGGTCATCGCAGACCATAAATATCAGCAAACTATTCCACCAATTCAATACCCAACGAATCGAGTAACCCTAACGCTTCAATACGGGAAAAACGCGCCTTGTCTAGCCTATTGTGCCTAATATCAATATGATAATTCTGGACCTCAGTAAAATCAGCTTGTCTTAAATCGGTATTATGAAAACGACTATGTGTCAGCTCACTGCCGCAAAATATCGCTTTAATAAATACCCCTTCAGAAAAATCAACGTCGTGCACTTTGCAATCAATCATGCAAAGCCCTTGAAGATTCAGGCCAAAGAACGACCCGGCATCAAGTAAGCAACGGGTAAATTTAGGCGAATCCCCCAAATTAGCTGACCAATCAGCATGTGCCCAATCGATACCCAGCAACTTACAATCACTAAATAGCGCACTATGAAATTGACTATTGTTCAAGCCGAGCATTGATAAATCACAGTGTGAAAATTCACACTCGTCGAAGACACAGTATCGCCACTGATTTTTTGGTAAATTGAGTCCTTCGAAGCGACATTGTTCAAAGCGAATTCCATCCCAGCACGAAAGGTTAAACAGCGGGTGCTGAGCATCTATGACGATGTCGTAATATTCGTGTTGCATTATTTAATGACCCATTCGATTATTTGTCGATTACACAGCACGTCCACTAGCGATTTCCTAGAGGGGTTGGTATAAGCATAAAATTCGAAAACGATAGCATGCCTATGTCTAAAGCACGATAGTTCGCGTGTTATGGTCGAAGGTTGATAGAACAGAAAAATGAAATGTTAAGGAGGGGGGATATGCTTAAATCTAACGGGGTTTAACCCAGCCCCAGAATCACGTTGCTTACTCTGGGACGGGTTATGAACGATATAGCTATCAATTTAAACTTTATTTAAGTATTTCGACCAATTCGCTAAGGTCTTTAACCACATAATCTGGTTTAGGTGCCAACGGATATAGTGCTTTACCTGGGCGGGCAACAAATGCGGTTTGCAAGCCTGCGGCTTTAGCACCAGCGATATCCCAACCGTGAGCAGCGACCATAAGCGCCTCTTCTGGTTTAACGTTCAATTGCTCAAGAGCCCAGGCATAAGAGCGTAAGTCAGGCTTATAGACTTTGATGTCTTCAATACTCATACGCTTATCAAAATAATCGGTTAAGCCGGCATTTTTAAACTGGGTTTCAACACCTTTATTAGACGAGTTGGTTAAGCTAACAAGCTTATAACCTTGCGCTTTAAGTGCAGTGAGGCCTGGTTTAACATCAGCATGAGCCGGCAAAGACAATAAGGGCGTTTTAATAGCCGTTAGTGCTTCTTCTTCAGTGATCTGAATATTGTTATTTTGTGCGACCATCATCAGCGCTGCCACCCCGATTTTACCAAAGTCTTGATAATCGCCAGTAACCGTTGTCACCAATGAGTGATGTAGCATGGTTGAAAACCACAAAGTGGTGAGCTCTTCATGACCATTTAACGCTTTACCAACTGAGGTGCTCATAGTATCAAGATCAAGTAGAGTTTCGTTTACGTCAAAAATAATAACTTTAGGTTTAGGGGCTGCGAAGGCCATAGAATTTGCTCCTAGTAGTGAGAAGAAAAGTACCGTTATGGATAGGTATCGGGTTAATTTTGTTAAATGCATGGGTATCTATACTCTTTTTAATCGTAAATGGGTGAATATGTTATTTATAGCGTAGCTAAAATGTCGATTACTTCGCTGGGTTCAGCGCGTTTGGTATAATCCTCAGCCACAAAAGCGTAAACGATTTTGCCATCTTGGCCAATAATATAGGTGGCAGGCATGGGTAAGGTAAAAGTGTCATCGCCATTGATAGCTGGAATGTCTAAACCAAATTTCTCATACACAGGTCGTAAACGTTTATCCAAACTAAATACCAAGCCATAATCGTTTGTGACCTTGTTTCCCACGTCAGCTAAAACCGCATACCCCAACTCATTTTTTTCTTGGGTACTTAAGGAGTTATCAGGTGTCTGCGGAGAGATCGCCACTAATTGCCCACCTAACTGCTGAATTTCAGGCAATACATTTTGAAACGCCCGTAATTCAAAATTACAGTATGGACACCAGCCACCGCGATAAAAGCTTAACACCACAGGACCATGGGCAAGCAGTTCTGCCAAAGTGATTAATTCACCAGTAACATTCGGCAAACTAAAGTCGGGCGCGTCATCCCCAACGGTTAATGCATCATTGGCAATACCGGTTGCAACCAAGGTATCTGTGGTTTTGGCCATTAAATCAAAAATATCTTTAGGCATATTGATCGCTTTTTGGGCGTCATATTCTGCAATCTGCGCATGTAGTGACATGGTCGTTTCCTAAGTTAAAAATTTTACTTGCTCAAAATATGGGGTTAGAAAAAATAAAACCTACCGCGTAAAACTGAATGCATGGTTTAATATTTTCGAATCAAGATAGACTTGGAAAACATCGTGTATACAATCAATGAGTTAGAAACGTTTGTGGCGATTGTAGAAAACAAAGGAGTGGTGTCTGCTGCCAATGCATTGAATATATCCCCCGCCACGGTCAGCCACCGGTTAGCAAAACTCGAGCGCATATTGGGCACAGTCCTCGTTTTCAGGGATAGCCGGAACGTAAGGCCGTCAGCCGAAGGCGAGGAATTCTATCAACGCGTAGGAGACATTTTGGCCGCCTTGTATGATGCCGAGTTTGCCATAGGTGCCAGAGACAGCGGGATAAGCGGACGATTACGTGTGACACTCCCGCCTTGGGTATTCTCTATTTATATTCTCCCCCACCTAGCAAAATTCGAAAAGCTGTACCCTGATGTGATACTAGATTTTCTCGTCACTGACCATTTTGTCAATGTAGTCGATGACGCCCAAGACGTCGCCATACGCGTGGGTACCTTAGCTAATTCTGGGTTGTTAGCTCGCAAAATCACGCATAACCGGCGTATCTTATGCGCCTCTCCCAATTATTTGCGCCAATTTGCGCCAATTAACCATGTGCAAGCGCTAACGGAGCACCGATTTGTATGTTTGCCTTGGCAGAAGCAATTTAAACTGTTGCACGTTGACGGCAGAATTTTTACCTTTAACGCTCCCACACGCTTCACTATTTCCAATAGCGACAATATGACCCAAGCACTGCGCAGTGGTCACGGCATTGGCATAAAATCTGAGTTGGCCATTAAAGGTTGCTTAGCTAGCGGTGAGTTGATTGAGGTATTGCCCGACGTGCTCGCGACGCCAGAAGCACCTGTATGGTTTTTACGCCCACAAAACAGCTTAGCAACACGCAAAGCCGAAGCTTTTTTTGATTTTGTGAAACAGGCATTTAGCGGCATTTAAGCATACAAGACAAAATGCCAAGGGTGTGCACCCTTGGCATTTCATTCTGATATCAGCCTTTGGCTGCCAAGCCTAGAGGACTATTAATATAATAAACTATATACCTTGCGGCGATATTGCGACTTAAGCGGCTCGCCGTCAGGCAAGGCATTAATTATGTCGAGCATCAGCTTTTTCGCATCTTGAAAGTTAAGGTCTTTCAGTAAGACTGAATGCATCAAACTTAACGCTTCTTCTATCTGATTGGCTTGGCGCAGTTGCACTGCTAACTTTACTTTTAAGTCTAAATTTTCCGGGTCACTTTCTAGTGCTTTTTGCAACGCGATAATTTCAGGTGATTCTGCAGCTTGCTCAGCTAATTCTATTTTACCCAATATAGTGCGGTAATATCCGTCTTGGTCTACCAAGCCAATTGTAGCCAATAACGCTTTAGCTTGATTAACCTGACCGACTTCAACCTGACAATCAGCTAGTAACAGTTTGATATCGGCGCGGTTAGCATCAAGATCAGACGCCTCTTTAACTAAGGTATAGGCTTCTTGGTAGTTTGCTTGTTCTGCCATAGCCTTCGCTTGGGCAAATAATTCGTCTTGAGGCTTGGGTAAGTGTTTATCTAGCATAGCTTGAATAGTGGCTTCGCTTTCAACGCCGGCAAAACCATCAATAGGTTGACCATCTTTAATCAGCATAACGGTGGGCAGGTTTTGTACACCAAATTGTGCGGTGATATCTGGTTGCGCCTGGCAATCCACCCGAGCATGCAATAAATTCGCGCCTTGTTTGTGAGCTATCGCTTGTAATACGGGTGCTAATTGTTCGCTTGGCTCATAGCCTTGTGCCCAGAACTCAAGCATAACCAATTGAGTTGTTGAGTCTTGCAATATGACTTGCTGAAAGTTTTCTATGGTGATGTCTACGCTGTTTTGCATCTCAGATCTCTTATGATGTTAATGATCAAATTGTGGGGTCATTTGCTACAAACTCAAGCCGTATTCTAGACGCCAATCATCGAAAAACGTTGAATTGTCGCCGATTAGACAATTGCCTAGGTTGCGGCCGTGCTAACGTCATAGTCTATTGGAACAACATGGAAGGGGAAACCCAATGTCGCAGAAATACCAACGTTTTGCCGATTTCTATCCGTATTACTTAAGTGAACATCAAGATACCGTTTGCCGACGTCTACATTTTATAGGCTCGAGCCTAATTATTATGCTCATCATATACGCTGTTATGAATAGCCAATTAGCGCTCTTATGGTTTATACCGGTATTAGGCTATGGTTTCGCTTGGCTAGGCCATTTCTTTTTTGAGCATAACAAACCGGCCACATTTACCTACCCGTTTTACAGTTTTTTAGGTGATTGGGTGATGTTTAAGGACATGCTGACAGGCAAAATAAAGTTTTAAATAACGTCTTACCCCCAGTATTTATAGGGTTTCTCTGTTACAAACCCTGCCAGCTTAGCTACATTTAATTTACACTGGCGTTTAGATATTACCCAGCAACATGGCGGAACCCCCGTAATTCGCCATGTTCTATAAGTGTCAAGCCCAAAACGTCAAAAAAACTGACAATTTGTTCAAAATATAGCCTTTCCAAGCCTGTAAAAAAACCGTAAACTTGCCGCCCTTTTTTGCAAACCGGACAGTTTTTGCGCGATTTCGCGTTTTTAATTATGCAGATTGGTCCTTACAAGCTCGAAAACAATTTGATTCTGGCGCCTATGGCAGGTGTGACAGATAGACCGTTTAGGCAATTATGCAAACGCATGGGTGCTGGCTTAGTGGTTTCTGAAATGCTTTCGTCGAACCCTGACGTATGGCGATCAAATAAATCTAAGCAACGTATGGATCATGTTGGTGAAGAAGGGGTTCGTGCGGTACAGATTGCTGGCGCAGATCCATTATTAATGGCTCAAGCGGCACAGTTTAACGTGGACAATGGCGCTCAGATTGTTGATATCAACATGGGGTGCCCAGCAAAGAAAGTAAATAAGAAGTTAGCGGGCTCTGCGCTACTGCAAGATCCACAATTGGTTGAACGTATTGTTCAAGCTGTGGTGAAGGCAGTAAAAGTACCGGTAACCTTAAAGATACGCACAGGCTGGGATACGGATAATCGCAACGGGTTGCTGATTGCTAAAATCGCCGAACAACACGGCATTAAGTCTTTAGCAATTCACGGCCGCACCCGGGCCTGTATGTACAAAGGCAACGCTGAGTACGACACAATTAAAGCCATTAAACAGGCTGTGTCTATACCCATTGTTGCCAACGGTGATATTACCTGCGTGCACAGTGCAAAACACGTGTTGGAGTACACCGAAGCAGATGCGTTGATGATAGGTAGAGGTGCCCAAGGGAATCCTTGGATATTTCGCCAAATTCAGCACTTTCTGCAAACTGGCGAGATACTACCCTCGCCTCCATTAAGCGAAGTACGCGACGTATTATTAGCGCACGTAGCTAATGTTCATCAGTTTTACGGTGAATATTTGGGAGCAAGGATTGCCCGCAAACATGTGGGCTGGTATTTAGCGGAACACGACCGGGAACGGCTGTTTCGAGCCAAGTTCAATGCCATCGATGATGCAGTAGAGCAACTCGATACATTGGCACATTATTTCGACCAAATGGCAGGCGAACCTACGACTCATCTCGTATCACCTGCTGCCTAACGATGACTAACTAAAGAGCAAGATTGTATATGTTCGAGCAAAATGTAACTTCTCCTTTTACCACAACGGTAACGACTCCTTCACAAACACAGGCACAGAAGCCTTTACGTGACTCAGTAAAACAGGCAGTTAATAAGTATCTTAAGCAACTAGACAACACAGACATTGAAAACTTGTATGAGCTAGTAATGGCCGAAGTTGAAGCGCCAATGTTAGAAGAAATCATGACTTTTACCCGCGGCAATCAAACCCGCGCGTCAATCATGTTAGGCATCAACCGTGGCACGCTGCGTAAGAAGCTTAAACAATACGGCATGAACTAAGCTGAAAATTTAAAGAGCACCCTAGGGTGCTCTTTTTGTATGCGCTATACTGTGCAACCCAGGCATCTCTGTTAATCCCTATTTAGAAGATAAACATACTATGACGACTCAAAAACCTATTCGCCGCGCTTTACTGAGCGTTTCTGACAAAACTGGTATCGTTGAATTTGCCACTTTCTTAGCCGAGCAAGGCGTTGAGCTTTTATCTACCGGCGGCACTGCAAAACTACTCGCAGACAACGGTTTGACCGTTATCGAAGCATCCGCTTATACGGGGCATCCTGAAATAATGGACGGACGCGTTAAAACTCTACATCCCAAAATCCACGGTGGCATTCTTGCCCGTCGCGGTCAGGATGAAGCGGTTATGGCTGAAAATAATATTCAACCAATCGATTTAGTCGTGGTTAACCTTTACCCTTTTGCTGCCACAGTAGCCAAAGAAGACTGCAGCCTTGAAGATGCGATTGAGAATATCGATATAGGCGGCCCAACAATGGTTCGTGCCGCAGCCAAAAACCATAATGATGTCACCATAGTGGTTAAGGCTAAAGATTACGCTCGCGTGACCAAGCAAATGCAAGCGAACAACGGCTCTGTTACCGCAAACACGCGTTTCGATTTAGCCATAGCAGCTTTTGAGCACACTGCGGAATACGATGGCATGATCGCCAACTATTTCGGTGCCATGATTGAGTCTGACGAACATGGTGATGAGTGTGATGATGATTGTGGCCATGTGCACAGCACCTTCCCACGTACATTCAATGTGCAAATGAGCAAAAAACAAGATTTACGTTACGGTGAAAACAGCCACCAAGAGGCTGCGTTCTACGTAGAAAACAATATTCAAGAAGCATCTGTGGCTACCGCTACGCAGTTACAAGGCAAAGAACTGTCTTTCAACAATATCGCCGATACTGATTCAGCGTTAGAGTGCGTTAAAGAATTTGCAGAGCCAGCCTGCGTTATCGTTAAGCATGCTAATCCTTGTGGCGTAGCGTTAGGTGAAAATATTTTAGAGGCCTACAATCGTGCTTATCAAACAGACCCAACGTCTGCGTTCGGGGGCATTATAGCCTTTAACCGCGAATTAGATGGCCCAACAGCTCAAGCCATAGTTGACCGCCAATTCGTTGAAGTGATTATCGCACCTACCGTTAGTGATGAAGCAGTGCAGATTGTTGCAGCCAAAAAAAACCTACGCCTTTTGGCGTGTGGTGATTGGCAGGGTCAGCTCACCGACGGCTACGACTTTAAGCGCGTAAACGGCGGATTACTAGTTCAAGAACGCGATTTTGGCATGGTAGAAATGGAAGATCTTACCGTGGTAACTAAAGTAAAACCCACTGAGCAACAACTGAAAGACTTAATGTTTACCTGGAAAGTAGCAAAATATGTGAAATCTAACGCCATTGTATATTGCAAAAACAGCATGACAATTGGCGTGGGCGCAGGTCAAATGAGTCGCGTTTATTCAGCTAAAGTTGCTGGAATTAAAGCGGCCGATGAGGGTTTACAAGTTGAAGGTTCCGTTATGGCCTCTGATGCGTTCTTCCCTTTCCGTGACGGTATTGATGCAGCTGCGGCTGCAGGTATCAGCGCAGTTATTCAGCCTGGTGGTTCAATGCGTGATAACGAAGTTATTGCGGCGGCTGACGAGCACGGCATCGCGATGGTATTTACCGGAATGCGTCATTTCCGCCATTAATAACCAGCAGAAATAGCCAGGGGTCATGGTGGTGTATTCGCCATGACCACCTATCTCTTGCAGATTTAATGTACATAGCATTCAGTGTTGTACAAAAAAACGCTACACTATCCCTCGTTTTATGACTCATTACAGGATTTGCTCATGTTTAAGCGTGCTACTCAATTAGTTTGTTCCCTTACGTTACTCGCATCTTCTTTCGTGCAAGCCGATGCGCTTATCGATGCTCTTGCTGACGAAGGACGTCCCACCGAACAACGTTTACGTGACGAATACCGTCATCCCCAACAAACATTACGCTTCTTTGAAGTACAAGAAGACATGGCTGTGGCCGAAATCTCACCCGGCGGTGGTTGGTACAGCAACATTCTTGCACCTCTGCTAAAAGACAAAGGCCAGTTTTACGCCGCTCATTTTTATGTGGACGAAAATACCAACGAGTTTTATAAAAAATCTCGTGAACAGTTCGAGCAAAAAATAACTGCGTTAAAAAGCTATCAAAATGTCAAAGTCACAACCTTTCACCAGATGAAAGCTACTGATTTTGCACCTGCTGAATCATTAGACCGTGTACTTACCTTTCGTAATATCCATAACTGGTATATGCAAGACGGCGATGAAGGGGTAGAGAATGCATTTAACGCCTTTTACAAAGCGCTCAAGGTAGGCGGCGTGTTAGGTGTGGTTGAGCATAGTTTACGTGAATCACAAAGCAGCGCACTGCAGCAAAGTTCTGGTTACATGAAGCAGTCTTACGTGATTGCTTTGGCCGAAAAAGCGGGTTTTACCCTCGCAGCTAAAAGTGACATCAACGCTAATAAACTCGACAGCGGCGAACATGAAAAAGGCGTGTGGACCCTCCCTCCTAGCCTACGCTTAGGTGAAAAGGATCAGGCGAAATACCTGAACATAGGTGAAAGTAATCGCATGACCTTAAAATTTGTAAAATAGGCTACACAGTAGCCAAATAAAAACGCCGCCACAATGAGCGGCGTTTTGATAACCAGACCAATTTGTTAACCTATTAGAAAAGCGAACCTCATGAAAGTATTGATAATTGGCGGCGGCGGCCGCGAGCATGCTCTTGGCTATAAAGCGGCACAATCTAACGGTGTAAGCCAAGTCTATGTGGCCCCTGGTAATGCAGGTACTGCCCTTGAGCCTAAATTAGAAAATGTGCCAATTGATGTCGAAGACATTAGTGCACTGGTCACATTCGCTAAACAAAACGCTATTGGCCTGACAATTGTTGGCCCTGAAGTCCCATTAGTTCTCGGCGTGGTTGATGCATTCCAAGCTGAAGGATTAGCCATTTTTGGTCCAAGTAAAGCGGCGGCGCAGTTGGAAGGCTCAAAGGCTTTCACCAAGGATTTCTTAGCTCGTCACAATATTCCTACTGCTGATTATCAGAACTTTACCGAAATTGAGCCTGCTTTGGCTTACTTGCAAGAAAAAGGCGCTCCTATCGTAATCAAAGCCGATGGTCTAGCCGCAGGTAAGGGTGTAATTGTCGCTATGACTCTAGCTGAAGCTGAAGATGCTGTGCGCGACATGTTAGCCGGCAACGCTTTCGGTGAAGCTGGTAGCCGCGTGGTTATCGAAGAGTTTTTAGATGGCGAAGAAGCAAGCTTCATCGTGATGGTCGACGGTAAGCATGTATTACCATTTGCCACTAGCCAAGACCACAAACGCGTAGGCAACGGCGATACAGGACCAAATACGGGCGGTATGGGTGCTTACTCTCCAGCACCAGTAGTGACAGATGAAATTCATCAGCGGGTGATGGACGACGTAATTTATCCTACAGTACAGGGCATGGCTAGTGAAGGTAATGATTACCACGGCTTTTTATATGCGGGTTTGATGATCATGGCCGATGGCACACCTAAGGTTATTGAATATAACTGCCGGTTTGGCGATCCTGAAACTCAGCCCATTATGCTGCGTTTGCAATCTGATTTAGTTGAATTAGTACAATTGGCGGTGGAAGGTAAGTTAGACCAAGCCACAGCAAAATTTGACCCAAGGGCAGCAGTAGGTGTGGTTCTCGCCGCTGGCGGTTACCCTCAAGAATATAACAAAGGTGATGTGATCAGCGGTTTAAGCCAAAATGAGGACTCAAGCGCCAAAATTTTTCATGCCGGTACCAAAGAAATAAACGGTCAAGTTACCACTAATGGCGGCCGCGTTTTATGCGCCACGGCGTTAGGCGAAACCGTCACTGACGCCCAACAACGCGCCTATGAATTGGCTAAAACGATCAGTTGGCAGGGCATGTTTTACCGTGATGACATAGCTTACCGAGCGATAGCCCGAGAACAAAAGGCTAAATAAAAGTTACTAACAAGGCCTGATTTCGATATTGAATCGGACTCAGGCCTTTTAGTTTTATTAACGAACTTGGCTTAACTAACTAAACGGTTTCGCCCCTGATGCTTGGCTGCATATAAACATTTATCTGCTTGTTCAATAAGAAATTCTGGGTGATTAAAGTTTTCGTCATTGATTTCATTGTGCTTGAGGCTAGCTACGCCGACGCTCACAGTGACTTTACCATTTACCATTGAAGATTTATTTTCTATACCCAATTGTTCGATTGTCGAGAGAATAAGACGACCAATAAGTTCCGCGCCAGACTTATCAGTAAACGGTAATAGCACCAAGAACTCTTCTCCGCCGTAACGCCCCATTGCATCACTTTCGCGCTGAAGACAGTCATGAATAGCAGTCGCCACTCTCTTGAGACATTCATCACCCGCTACATGACCATAGGTATCGTTAAAACCTTTAAAAAAGTCGATATCGATCATCAGGACCGAGAACTCATGTTGGCCACGAATAGCCGCATACCAAAAGCGATGAAATGTCGTATCAAGCTGCATGCGATTGGGCACACCAGTTAAACCATCGGTGCACGATATAAGCGCCAGCGTGCGTAACTTGGCAGAAAGCTGCATATGATTACGAATTTTTACGTCGAGAATATCGAAATCCAAAGGCAGGGGAATAAAATCTAAAGCCCCAGCTTCTAAACCCGACACTAACGTTGTTTTAGAAGGTTCGTGACCGAACAGGATAATAGGGATATCTAAGGTAAGCGGATGGTCTTTAAGATGCGAGCATAATAGAAGCCAGTCAATATTCTTTGATGAAACGCAGATCATAACTAGATCAACCGGTTCGTTTAAGGTTAGTTGTAATGCTTCTTCAGTTTCGGAACTAATTAACAGTAGAAAAGACCCGGAAAAGTGAGCAGTAAAACGACCCAGCCGCTCATCAACATCACCGATCACTAACAGTGTTTGCTTCAATACGTTAGGTGTAGCGGGGTTTTGCATAATAGCTCTATTATTGAATTAGCTCTATCGCCCAATCATATTCGACTTGGGCGCGCCTGACACGACAATTATAGAGCTATTGTTCAATATTCACACAGCGGATTCAACTGCTTCTTGCTCTTTTTGCAGGAGTATTTTTTTCAACAAAGCATTTTCCTGAACTAAACGCTCAATAAAGTCGTCGTTACTTGGTTCCTGCCTATTTACTTTATCAAACCAATTGAAATATTTATTCTTATTTTCATTGTTCATACATATACCCTTACTACTATTTATTATGTTCTACCTGTCCGAAAGGAGTACGCCGCATATCAGGAACAGGGGTTTTACTGGTGGATTACGCTCTTTGGCATTAATCACTGACTTTTAGATTGTTTATTACTTGCTCAACATCGCTGGCCTTCTTTGCTACCTCCACTGCGAGTTGCTTTTCAGCATCACTCTTAACTTGACCTTCCAATACAACGACGCCTTTATTACTGTTCACATTAATTTTGGTACTGCCGATATCTGGCGCCACTAAAAGACGGGTTTTGACCACCGTTGCGACTTTTCCATCGGTAAGTTTACGTTGCACAACACTGTCTTCATTGTCGCCCGGGGAAAAAACCGTCAGCATATTCTCTAAGCCGTTGACTCCCTCTATACCTAGAACGAGCTCCTGTGCAAGGTCCTTATCAGTGTCAGTTTCGACCTTACCGCGTAGTGTCACTTTGCCGTTTTCTACATCGGTATCAATACTGGTTGCATCTAAGTTGCCATTTAGCAACAGTGTTGCTTCGATGTATCCATCAAGCCAACCATCTTGAGCACTCGCCTTCCAATAATTGCCTGCTTGAACGTAAAGACTGGCGCTGCTTAGCGCTGTTAATAGTAAAAAATTACGAATTACTCTACTCATTTTAGTCTCCTGAGAACTCGTTAGATTATCTAATAACATATCAATGCTATAAAGATGCCACATACGCCGTATTGATCTACATCACTTAATAAGCAGCAAAACGCTCACAAAGATAGAAATATAATGTAGTAGTTACCTTTGATGCGGTAAAAAATGCATTAGGTAAAACGCAAGCAAAGGAGATCAAGATTTTTTACGTGTCGCTTTGTATTGTAAAAATGCCACCACACAAAATACGATAACCAACACAACACACAGCAAAAAAATCAGTTTGGCAATACTGGCAGCAACACCTATTACGCCACCAAAACCAAATACGGCTGCAATAACGCCTATAACAAAAAATGTTAGGGCCCAAGTCAACATATACACTTCCCTCACAACAGATAAAGCAAAGGGTAAATTTTACCCTTTAGCCCACTGCTACAAGCGACATGTATGCCAACCTTTAAAATCGGCTATAAGCCCCTAAATTTATTGGGAAATCAGTTATATTTACTTTGCACCCTGTAGCTTTTTCACTGGTGGTAGAAAAGTTTACATAGCCGCTCAACTACAATAAAAATAACGAACCTAAGCCCAAGAAAGCCACAAATCCAACAATGTCGGTCACCGTGGTTAGGATCACCGAACCTGATAACGCAGGATCTATATCAAACTTATTCAATACCACAGGCACTATCACTCCTGCGGCAGCTGCCGCAACGATGTTCAATAGAATAGCTAAACAGATAACTACGCCCAGCATAAGGTCTGAAAACCAGAAAGAGGCAATGCAACCGATTACTAGCGCCCAAACGACACCATTTAACCCACCAACACTTAACTCTTTTTTCAACAGCGCCTTTACGTTTGAGCTGGTAACCTGACCAAGGGCAAGACCTCGTATCATCAATGTTAAGGTCTGACTGCCAGCAATTCCGCCCATACTAGCCACAATCGGCATAAGAACAGCTAAGGCTACGACCTGTTGCAGAGTTGCTTCAAACATACCAATGAAAGCTGACGCTAAAAATGCGGTAAGTAGGTTTATGCCCAACCATACAGCTCGATTTTTGGCACTCTTAGGCACCGATGAGAACAAATCCTCATCTTCATCCATGCCCGCCGTTGCCATAACTTGACGCTCGTAAAATTCGTTAAGTAATTCGCTCGCAGTTGAAATATCCAGACGACCTAGGACTTTATTTTGCTCGTCCACTACTGGCAATGACGCGAACCCAGAACGCTGCACCGTTAATGATGCCAACGTCAATTCGTCAGTGGCATTAATAGTGTCAAATACCTCTTCCGATAAATCCACCAGCGGAACATGTTCAGGTAATCCCATAACCTTAGTCAATTTTACAGCTTCAGAAAACTGACCTGCCCGATTGACTAAAAAAATAGTGTCGGCATGAGTGGGTATATCACGGCGAATAAGTCGCAAGGCATCACGTACTTTTGCATTTAATGGCAGCACTAACGGATCTTGGCTAAGCCAGTGGCCTATTTGGTCATCACTGAACTGGCTAGCGTCAGTAAAGTACTTGCGCTGTTGCTTGTCCATTGCGTCGAGTGCTTTGCCGACTAAGGCATCGGGTAACGAGTCAGATAACTCAAGCAATTGCTCCGCATCGACTTCAAAGAAAATCGCTTCCCACTCATCTATGTCGGTTGCAGCGATGAGCGTTTCACGAGGATCTCCCCGCATAGCAACTAACACGTCTAATCGGCGGCGTTTGGGAATTCCTTCCCATACTTTTAAGCGCTGATCTAACGGTAACGATTCAAGTAATAATGCCACATCGTCGGTATCTTGCGCAGCCACAAGGGACGCTATTATATCTTGCTCATCACGCTCAGGAGCTGACACAACTTCTTCAATCAACTCAGGTAATAGTTCTGCCATGGTGACTCCTATCCAATACGGGCTCGATAATGATGAGAAAATGATGGGTGGCTAGTGAAATTAAACTAGGCGCAACTGCTTTTATCAGCAATAGACGTAACACTAACCATAAAAGTCACAACTTTTATGATACTTATAATTTTTTGTGACTGATTAGCGATTTATTCAGGTTTTGGCTCTTTGTCGTCATGCTCTTTGTCGTCATTAAGGGTGAATTGATAATACAGGTCCAATGCACTGTTTAATCCACTTACCGCCTCAAGATACAACTTAGGCATCAGCTGATAACGCAAGGCAACCTCAGATACGGAGTCGAATACGCCAACGCCGTAGCGCAGTTGCACGCCTGGGGCTATATAACCTGAAACAGACAACTTGGTATCATCGCCTGCCCCACTGGTATTTACAGCCAAATCATCAACCCCTAATTTGCGTCCTACATTAGTGACTGTATTCTCACTCTTGCCGAGACCAAAGCCAATTAGCAGACTCGCTAATGCCGCATCATTAGATGTTTCATCGACGCTGTCGATCGCTGTTCCGCGAAGCAAATACGAAAGCGCTTCAGATTGGCTCATACTTGGATCTGAAAACACACTCACTTTGGGCTCTGAGGCACTGCCTTCGATACGCAGCCCTGCGATCACGTCATCAGCGGTTTTATCTGGATCACGGATAGCCTCTACGACTAGGTAAGGACTATCTATGGGGCCGCTAAATTGCACCTCACCTTCCCTAATGACCAGGTCTTGTCCGTAGGCTGTGTAACGACCATTGATCAGATTCAATTCACCGTTGGCATTAAGTACCTCACCCGCTTGAGTGAGTAATAATGAGCCTTCTAAATCGGATGTAAGACCAAAGGCATCTATTTTTACCGCGTTGTCTTTTTGCGGATCAATATTAATTTGCAGGGAAAGATCAAATGGCATTTTATTTTCTACTACAGCTTGCTCATGATTGACTAAAATAACGTCGCTTGACGGAGACAATGCAGTTGGTGGCAACTCGCGCACTTTAATTCGCGCATAAGGTAAAGTGACTTCACCTTTAACCACTAACCCAGCAGAGCTATATTCTATATCGATATCAGGGGATAGTTTGGCTCGAACCATATTTTGATATTCGATTTCCATATCACTGCCCTTCACATTGACCACGGCGCTGGGTTCGCCCTGCCAGCTAAATCGGCCGTCAATTTGCCCTTTTCCGTTGCCCAGCTGAAACGGTCCCCTCAGTGATGCGGCCTGTCCTTCAAACGCAATAACTTGCTCTACTTGGTTAATACGTGAAGGCAAAATCGCACCGGCAAATATGCCGTCGTGCAACTTGACTTCCCCGTCGATTAACGGCGCAGTGAGATTGCCTGCAAGGTTCACCTGACCGTTAATGCGCCCTGCGAATTCACTTAATTGTGGTACAAACTGCGCTAAGGCGCCAAGAGTTATATCGTCAAGCGATAACTGACCCGAGATGGGCTTTTCGTCTTCATTAATTTGCACATCTACTTCTGAGCGTACATTACCTAACTGTTTACTCTGCAGTGTGAGTTTGCTTAATACGTGTTGAGATTGGCTGTTGGGGGCTGTACGTGTATTCACTACCACGGTCAACATGTCGAGCTGAAGTGGCGTTGTAGCTCCCTCAACCGTCCAGGTTGAAGGTGATAAATTAAGATTAGCCTCGATAACAGGCAAACCCTTAGTATCCCACTGTCCTTTTGCCACTAAGTTTAATGTCGCGTCAGTGCTCAACTTCTGTAAGGCAGAAAGGTTAGCATTTAACACCGGAGACAACGGCAGATCGTTAACGGCTATATCAAACTGGGCACCACTGGTTGCATATACCGCCTGCTTGATACAGACTCGAGCTTCGCTATCAATTAAACAAAATGGCGAGATACTATAATCATTGTTCGCCCAATTCACACTAATCTGCGGAGTATCCTCGTCCAAACTAAACTGCCCAGCATCCATTGCTATGGTTGCTACATCTAGGCTGCCATCCCAGTGGGTGTCTGCCAACGTACCGTGCAGTTTTGTGACTATATCAGCCATTTCACTGTTAAGAGACAAACTCAATTGATGCTGCTGCGCGTCTCCGGTCAATATCACATTCAAATTAGAAATCGACTGCTGGTTGAACAAACCATTTGTTAACTGTAATTCGATTTCAGCTTGCTTATCCGCATCCCATATTACTTGTCCTTTGGTAGATAATTGCGCGACACTAATTTCAGGCAACGAAATGTTATCCGCTGAGCCGGTGAAGTTAACTTGAGGCTCAAGTAACGTGCCATCGACTTGTGCACTTAATTTCGCTTGACCAGCAAAACTTGGATACAACTGTGACAAGTCTTTTGCATCTACTGACAACTCAGCTTGTAAATCTTCAAACGCTTCCAATGTGCCGCTAACAATGACCTTGTTGTCACCCGTTTGCACTACCAACTCTGGAATGTCGATCCCATCGATGGAGTCAAAATTAGCACTACCTGATGCCAGTAACTGATAATCAAGCCAAACACCAGATGCAGCCAACTCACGCATATGAGCAACAATATGTTGGCCATCATATTGCCCATTAAGCGTAACAATTCCCTTAACCTTAGCTTCTAGCTGGGGCCAAAAAACCTGCGGTTGAATATCATTAAACTCTATTTTACTTTGCCATTGTGCTAATGAATCAATTGTCAGGTCGCCCGTTGCTTCAATTCCCCCGCCGAGCGTTTTGACAGCTAAGCTAGCGATTTGTGCACTACGGGTGTTACCAGATGCTTGCAATACAATACTCGACTGAGGAATAGCCGCGCCTTTAACCGCGGTATCCAATGTTAATCGGTATTCGTTTAAATCCCCGTTAAGACTGAGTTGCCCACTGTCCACATGAATTTGTGGCTCTTTAACTGGCCAGTCAATAGATTGCCAATTCACGTTTAGAGAAAGGGGAAGTAACTTAGATTTTAAATCAACGTTAGCAAGCGCTTTTAGCGTAACCAATCCACTGGTTTCGATATTTATTTCGCTGCGCTGCAGGTTTCCTTTGAGTGTAACCTTCGCATCAAGCGGATAAGCACTTTGCGGGGCGCTTTTCGCCACCAATTGTAGTTGATGCTGCCATTGCTTGGTTAACGTAGCGGTTAAATCAGCGCTGCCTAAACTTGAACTTACCTGTAAAGATTTTATGGTTAGTACCTTAGGGGTAATGTCAATGGTGGCACGTAATTGTGCTATGTCTAAAATAGACTGCTTGCCTTGGGTAACCAGTACATCATTAATAGCCAGGTTTTTCCCGCGCATAACAATCGGAAAAACAATTGACGGTAATTTAAGCGGAGTATATTGCCAGTTAGCGATACTTTGTAAATCAATGCCTTGCTGCGCATTGACTGACGGCTTCGAATTAGGTGCCGGTAAAGCCACTCGGATCCTATCAAGGTTGAGATGATCTATGCTCAAGGTACGATACATACTCAGCTTTGTTGACACCGCCTGAACTTTCAAACCAAGCGTGTTGGCCACATCGACGCGTATATTTTGAATATCCAATGCGTCGACAGAAACAGGTATGGGCAAGGTAATGCGCTCTAGAGGTTCACTGCTCGCGGTCGTTTCAGCCTCGCTTGGGCTCACCGTAACCCCGATGCTTTGAGCGCTTAGTTTTGACAAACATGCTTGCATGGTCGCCACGCACGACCAATTTACATCAACGACGAGTTTACTCACTTGTAAATTTACTTCAGGAGTGACAAACGTTATACGTTTCAGCGAAAGCTCTGAAAGTAAACTCCCTGAGTCATAGTCAATATCAAGGGAATCTAAGCTACTATCAGCGATAGATAATACGCCTCTAGTACCCCAAGGAGAGGCAATCAATGCCAGCAATAAAATGACACAACAGAGAAAAATGGCTAAATATTTCAACAGTTTCATAAAACGGGTCCCATTGAAAAGTGAAAGCGCCAAGTAGTTTCTTCCACACTGTTGCCTCGAGCAAAATAGAAGCGAATAGGCCCTACTGGAGATGACCAACTTGCACCAAGGCCAATACCGGTGGCTAAATCTTTAAAGGGTTTATCACTGGCATTACCAATATCGGTAAACACCGCCATACGCCAGTCTTGAGATACGGGATAGGAGTATTCTGCACTCGCTACATTCAGGTACTGGCCGCCCGTCAATTCATCATCTTCCTCAGGCGACAAGGTATTCAACGCAAAACCTCGCACACTTTGATCGCCCCCTGCGAAGTAGCGTAAGCTTGAGGGAACCTGAGAAAAGTCATTGGTGGCAATAGCCCCAAGCTCGGCGCGCACAAATACCCTGTGCTTACCGTACGAACGTAACCATTTAGATTGCAAAGAAATACGCACTAAGTCGATATCTGAAACCACTTCTTGAGTGGCTCCTTCAAGCGTGTATTGCTGCTTATCTCCCCAGTTGATATCAAGACCACCACGGGCTCGGCGGCGACTCAGGGTAACGCCAGGCAACAGTAGTGTGGTTGTCTGCTGGTCGTCGGTTCCTTGAGTAAACTTTTCCTGTTCTAAGCGTAAAAAACCGATACGTTGCCAATCACTCTGCTGTGATCCCCAGTGACGCTGAACGGCCAACGTTAAAGCTTCACTTTGCGTATCATTGTCGTTTTCAGCCTTCACCCCAGCTTGATAGCTAAGGTAATTATTTAGTGGGTCTTCCAGTGGCACTTTGTACTTGATGCTGGCATTTTGCTCAGGTTGAGAAATAAACATTTCAGCCGCCAAGCTATGACCTTGGCCATTGACCCAGGGTCGTTGCCACTTAAAACGCAAACGCGGGCCAGTGTCCGTCGATGCCCCGCCACCAATATTGAATGTATCTTTGGGTTTTGCACTGGTAATCAATTGAATGGGTACATTAAGCCCATCCGCTTTACTAACAAGCGGTCGGGCAACTACTTGTTGAAAATAACCAGTTAACTTCAGGTTTTGGTTAAATATAGCCAGCTTATCTGCATCATAAGGGTCGCCTTCTTTAAAGTTAGAGACTTCTTTAATAAGCAGTTGAGCTTTATCATCTTCTGGAATAATAAGTTTACCGAAGCCGTATCTCTTACCCGCAGAAAACTGCAGATCTACGCTGGCTGAGTAAGTGTCAAAATCGATACGAATTTCTTGGACGGTAAATTTAGCGTCAAAATAGCCCCGTACTTGGGCCATGGATAACAGCTTACTTTTAAGACCTTCATATTGGCCTTGCTCCAAGTAAGTTCCCTCTTTGAGTTGGGCTTTATCCACAATCCCTTGTAAAACATCGTCTGGTTTTTCAGTGCCAACTAATTCAATTCGCCGTTTGCCTATTTTAACCCGCGAGCCTGCTTGTACAGTAAGATATAACTCACTGCATTCTTTGTCTTTAGATAAGCTCATTTTTAAGGTTTCGAGTTGATAATAACCCACCGCTTGTGCCGCTTTGTTAACAGCTTCTTTAACCGTTTGGCGGTAGTTTTGAGTCAGCTCACAATTAACTGGCGCACCAATAATACCAATATAGACGTCAATATTATCTTTAAGACTACTATCGTCGGCACCTTCGATATCAACCGATATCGCAAATGCGCTAGGTACAGTTAACGCCATAAGCGCAAAATAAATAAGAGTCCGCAGAATAAACAAAGTAACCTCGGTATTTCGATAGCTTTGGGAACGACAAGCATTCATTTACTGCTATCAGATGCAAAACAATGAATTAATAAGCAAGATACATGACAACACGTTAACGACCGACACAATTAATTCTGTTGCAAAGCCTCGACAGTATTAGCGCGTTGAGAGGAAACTCGTTCTTCTTCGCATGAACCAATATTGCCAGGATGCTTAGCGGCAAACCACATGGTCATAAAGTCTTTAATCAATTTTTGTTCAATTTCAATCGCACGTTCTGTGGGGCAGAATATTGCAATCGTCACCACCGAGTCGCCGACGTCTGAAGTCGAAACACTGATATGCGGTTCGGGGCCGGCAATTTTTACATCCAACCGTCTCTCGATTGTTTGGCTGTAGCGATAGGCAACCTCTTTAAAGTCTTCGCAATACAGCTCTGCGTTTTGCTGCAACTGATCGATAAACAGATAGGGATTAACACTTTGGTCTCGGGTAATCGTAAAATGGTGTGTCGCGTAACGTTTCAAAAAATTTAGATTTTTGATGGTGTTCGTGATCATTGCATTGTTTGGAATAAATAAGGTTTTACCTGTGTACTCGTATTTGTGAATATCCACTTCTAGCAAGGTGCTTTTCATCCAGTCGGTTTCAGACACTTCACCAACAATCTCCCCTACTTGTACCCAATCACCAATACGAAAAGGTCGAGTAGAAGCTAAGTAGAAAAAACCGATTACGCACTGAATAAACTCTCGGGTGGCCAATACAATAGCCACCGCAAACGCTGCAATAGACAAAGCGAAGTTTTGTAATTCCCCAGCCCACAAACTAAGCAACAGAAATAACATCACGAAATTCAAAAAGTTCTTAATGTTATTAACGAGATCGCGCTTGTCTTTTCCTTTGCTTATCGCGCGATTACGCACCACTTTGACTAACGTGTGCTTCACCCCGAGTGTGAGAGAACCCACAATGATAGTGAGCACAACTTTGTTACTAAACAGAGCGCTAAGGAAAAAAGTAATTTGTTCTAAAAAATTTGGGAAATCTATACTCATTTACGGCTTCATACTTGTAAGGCTATTCGAAAAAACGGTCACGTCATCAATACAAACTTGAGCGTTACGCTTTATATAAGCCTACTAAGGGTAGGCATGCCAACTCAAGTGTCAATATCGGCGCTATTTTAGCATGCTTACCAATGATGAATCCGCTGGTGATATGATTATTTTTTACGTGGCTGCTGAATTTTTTGTTCTGGTCTGTCAGTCACTTTACCGACCGTTTTCCACTTAGCCCGAGGGTTAATAATACTGGGGCGAGTCAAAATTAGGTTATTCGGGTAAACAATAATTTCTCTGTCTTCAGTGATCAATTTCGTGTTGAACAGATTGATCTCAGTGATAAAGCCTTCTACATAATTATCTGCATCAATCACCCGAATAAAATTACCCCGTCGGAAAGACGTTTGAAACAACAATAAAAAATACGCTGTGATATTACTCAACAAAGACCAACTGGCAAAAAATGCCACACCCGTAAGCGTAATCAACGATGTTGAAATAACCAATAAACCACTAAAATCGATACCCCACGCAATAAGGATAACCGCAAACGTTAAGATACCGAAGACTAGCCGAATAATATGATAAGCCCGCAAAACTTCTGGCGTTTTCAAATTGCTTTCGTCAATTTTCTTTTCAATTCTGGGTAGCGTCAATTTAGTGATAACCACATAAACTATCAACATTACTGCCGTCCAAATCAAGCTACCCATGTACTGATGGGCCCAGTCGATTACGTTATTAACCCAATGTGTTTCTAGCATGTAGTGCAATCCAATTTATGAAGGCCTATGCCTACAGTTAAGGTACCCGTTTTGCCTTAGCTTACGGGGAAATTAATGAAAGTGCGCATCCTAGTCGATAAAAGAATACGAAGTAAAGCAGATTGCTGTTGCTGCTCGAAGTACATTCACAAAAACCATCCTTTTATCGGTAAAAGTTACATAATAATTGCATAACATACTGGCGTATTTATTAACTCTTATGCAATTCCCCCATGCTCGTGTAATATTAAATCCCATGGGAAACACAAAGCGAATCCCCCGGAATAATCGGGCTAAAGAGTTTAAATACTAATGACGAACGGTCCGATTCTTTACACAAAACACAAGCACTGGCTCAATAGGTTGTTGTTAATTATTGCGTCACTCGTTATTTTCTCGGTCAGTGCCCAGCAAGAAGTGCATTTTAAAGTAGTTGACCAATTTGGAGCGCCAGTGGCTAATGCTGTTGTTAGCACCGATGGCGCATCGCTAGATAGCGCTGAAACAACCGCCGTAATGGACCAAATTAATAAACAGTTTGCACCTCATGTTTTAGTCGTACAAAAAGGTCAGTCGGTGCGCTTTCCCAATAGCGACGATATACGGCACCACATATATAGTTTTTCGCAGCCTAAGCCATTTGAAATACGTCTTTTCAAAGGCGAAGAATCCATCCCCGTAACATTTGACCAACCCGGAGTAGTCGTGCTCGGTTGTAATATTCACGACCAAATGATCGGTTATATCTATATTGCCGATAATGAGTTGACTACCGTAACCAATGAAAATGGCGAAGCAACATTGCATACGCGAGCGACAGAATTCAATATTTGGCAGGCTCAATTATCGTCTAGTCATTCCGAACGTCTTCATCTCACCCGCGATGCTTCAGATATTGGGCTGCAAAAAGTAACACTGAGTCTATTAGAAGAGAGAAAAGCGCACGTTAAGCAACGCAAATTCTCCCGAAAGTTCACATCAGGAGACCCATAATTGGCCACCAAAAAATTAAACCAGAGTATATTCCGTCTTGTTGTTGGCCTCGTCATGTTAACCGCCACAATGATACTCATCAACGTCTGGAGTTCGACCAGTAAACACGCCGAACATCAGTTGAATAATGACCTGAAAGTTGCGCAAAACGTATTTGAACAGGTGCTTGCAAACCGCGAAAACGTGCTTTATAACTCGGCGAGTGTGTTAACCGCAGATTTTGGTTTTAAACAAGCGGTCGCCACAGGTGATAGACCGACGATAAACAGTGCCTTGTTTAATCATCGCGGGCGTATCAACGCAGATTTAATGGCGCTTGTATCCCTAAATGGCAAGAATATCAGCAGTGTTCCTAAGATTTTAGTGCCGGATCAAACATTCCCATATCCTCGGGTTGTGCAAAACGCCATAAGTAACGGTGGTGCTTCGTCACTTTTGTTTATTGATCAACGTCTTTACCAAGTGATGATGCTGACCATAGATGCCCCCACCCCTATCGCCGTGGCAGTCATCGGTTTTGAAATAAACCAAGAATGGGGCCAGCAACTTAAAAATATTACCCAACTCGAGACCACTATAGAAGTACAAACAAAAGGAGAGGAAACCTTTACAATCAGTACCTTGCCAGCAAATCTGGTGGCGCCGACGTTAGCTCAACAAGATCAGCCGTTGTCGTGGCTGTCCCTTAGCCTTCTCAATGATGTTCCCTATGTTTCAAGGCGTTTTTTATTAGCAGATGAAGATAACTTCAAAGTCTTAATTACCTTGTCAAACGATGTCCATCGACTGTTTGCTGACTTTAGAGCCTTACAAACCAATATTGCGTTGATTGCTTTGTTGGCCATCATACTTGCTCTATGTTTTGCGGCGCTGTTCTCACGGAAAGTTGCTAAACCTCTTGTTGCGCTTGCTGACATCGCCCAACGTATATCTAGCGGGGATTACAATAAAGCCATAAATACGACATCCAGCTCAACAGAAGTAACTAACCTAGCCATTGCACTTGAATCGATGCAATCAAACATTCGTCAACGCGAAGAAAAAATAAGCTACCAAGCACAGCATGACATCCTAACCGGCCTAAATAATCGCTATAACATGGAGGTGCAACTCAACGCCAAATTTGAGCAAAACAAGCCATTTCAGGTGTTAGGCATAAATGTATTTGGTTTTCGCGGCATTAATGATGTGTTCGGCTATCACAACGGCGATATTTGCCTACAGATATTAGCTAAACGGCTAGCTGAGTACGGCGGATTAGGTGCACGCCTAGCGGGTGGTGAATTATTATGGATACCCGATACGCTCGTTACCCATGAACAAGTCATAGCGTTCAAAAATACCTTGGAAGAGCCTATTGAAACGGGTGATGCATCAATTACAACTCGGGTATCTGTGGGTATGCTTAATTGCCCAATTGATGCACAAAATGCTGAAGAGCTCTTCCGTCGCATGAATATTGTGCTTGATGAGACTCAAAAAACCGAGCAGCTGATGCTAAGTTACGAACCTGAGTACGAACATCGATATTTGCGCCGCCTGTCAATTATCGCTGAGTTAAAAACAGCATTAAACGACCAGCAAGAAGAACTGAGCCTGTTTTATCAACCCAAGTTAGACCTAATCAGCGGCACGGTCACTAAAGTGGAAGCCTTGATCCGGTGGAATAATGCTTTATTGGGATTTGTCTCTCCCGAGGACTTTATTAGCGTGGCGGAACAAGCTGGTTTTATTGGCAAAATTACTGACTGGGTCATCAATCAAGCTATTAAAGATGCTGTAATACTCAAGGGCTTAGGTTTGAATGTGAGTATTGCCATTAATCTATCTGCCAAAGATGTGATGGACGATACATTGCTGCCTCATATAATCACGCTAATGAACGCAAGCCAACTGGAGACCAATGCCTTGAGTTTCGAAATGACAGAAAGCGACTTAGTGCAAGAGCCTGAGAAAGCGATTCAGCAACTGCAAGCATTTCGAAATAGAGGCTTCGAGATGGCTATCGATGACTTTGGTACCGGCTACTCATCCATGTCTTACTTAAAAAACCTGCCAGTGACGACCTTAAAAGTAGACAAGAGCTTTGTGCTCAAACTCGACTCCCAACAAGGCGACCAAAAAATTGTACGTTCCGTTATCGATTTGGCGCACAACTTTGGTTTGAATGTGGTAGCAGAGGGGATTGAGAATCAGGCTACCCTGAAACTGTTACATGGCTGGGGATGTGAATTGGCTCAAGGTTTCTATATGAGTAAACCGCTCCCGTTAAATGATTTTGTTCAATGGCATAAAAAACATCAATCAACTAATTGGTTAGAAGATTAATGCACAAATCACTCAGTATGTGGTTCTACCTAAGTTGTTTATTCACGGTTTGCTGCACTATGGCATCAGCCCAGGACGGTAAACTCATTGGCACAGCGGGCTTAGTGCAATTGGAAGGATCTGGTGGCGGTGGTATTGTACCTTGGGCAACATTAGTCGGTTATGATAGCCAGGATCAAATCTCCGTTAATGTGGTGGCGACGCAAGTGGATGTAGATGATTACCGCTTGAATGTATTGGGTCTAAGTGCGTCATTTTACGACCGTGTCGAGATTAGTGTGGCCCAACATCGCTTTGATTTAAAAGGCGCTGGGGTTGATATCAAGCAAAATATATACGCTGTGAAATATCGCATATACGGTGACGTTGTATATTCAAACTGGCCACAGATTAGCGTTGGCGCCCAACATAAGGTATTAGCGGACGAAAGCATAGCCAGTGCGCTTGGCGCCCATAAAACTAGCAGTGGGACCGATTTCTACATTGCGGCAACAAAAGTACATCTTGGGGCGATTGCTGGCTATAACGCAGTATGGAACCTAACCGCTCGTGCAACCCAAGCCAATGAAATGGGTTTGCTCGGTTACGGCGGAATAAACAACAATGATTATGAAGTCATGCTAGAAGCTTCGGCAGGAATTTTGTTTTCTCGTCACTTTGCTGTAGGCATAGAGTACCGACAAAAGCCCGATAATCTTGGATTGGGAGAAGATGACTGGAAAGACTTATTCGTCACCTACATTCCCAGTAAGAACTTGGCCATTACATTGGCTTGGGCGGACTTGGGCACCATTGCTGGAGCCAGTGGTCAAGACGGACTATATCTTTCTTTAAACGGCCAACTTTGGTGAGACTGATGAAACGCAGTAAATTTGTGGTATTGATCATATTCCTTGTGGGACTAAACGCTTGCTCATCCATTTCACAGCAATCTGTTTATGCCCAAATGGGTGGCCAGCAGAAAATTGAACAAGTAGTGGATAACTTCATCAATGAAATAGAATTTGACCCAGTTATTTTTGAGTACTTTAAAGATTCAGATGTTGATCGTTTCAAAGAAAAATTTATTGAACATTTATGCAATTTAACCGGTGGGCCGTGTGAATATAGCGGCGACACTATGGTTCAGGTGCACACAGGCATGAATATGTCAGAGGCAGATTTTAACCGAGGGGTAGATTTGTTGATCAACGCCATGACCAAAGCGCAAATACCCCATACGGTGCAGAACAAGGTATTGGCTATTCTCGCTACAAAGCGTAACGAAATGCTCTATATCTAAGCAATTAATACACCGCTATGCCTGTATTTTAAGACGTATCACATAGCCTCATTATATAACGTAGGCTATTACTCAACCCACTAGATAAGTACCTGTACCAGAAGCAATGTGCTGTCCTTCCTCGTTGTGCAGCTCCATCCGGCATACGGCTAATTTTCTTCCTCGGCGTATAACGGTCGCGGTTGCGATAAATTCTTTGCCCTTACCTGGGCGCAAATAGTCAACACGCATATCTATGGTGCCATTATTTGCTAACGTGTTTTTAAATTCGTCCACTTCATCTGGTTTAAGTTGTTTGATACCGTACATCAAAGCAACAACACTGCCCACTGTATCAAGAATGGCAGCGGTGGCCCCTCCATGGAGTATTTTGTGTACGGGGTTGCCCATCAACTTATCATTCCAAGGCATACGTATTTGCACTTCGTGATCACCTACAGTTTCAATTTGAAATCCTAACGCTTGATTAAATGGCATACTATCTTGGAAAAATGCCAATACGAATTCGGCTAATTGCTCTGGGGTTAAGCTTTTGTTATCGCTCATATTATCTTCCTTGTCTTGGGTAAAATCCCAATGTGACTAACTTTTTAACTATTGGCAAGTGATGTATGGGTTAAAAACGCGTAAAATGCGCGCAGAATTTTGTTTTAGAGCCTGTTTTTGTCCCAGCTTACTCCTTCAATCCCTGATATCGCCCGCGCCCAAGAGGTGCTGAAAACCGTATTTGGCTATGATGAATTTCGCGAAGGCCAGCGAGAAGTCATCGAACGCATCATGCAGGGTCAAGATGTATTAGTGCTGATGCCCACCGGCGGCGGCAAATCGCTGTGTTATCAAATACCCGCTTTGGTGCTGGAAGGCTTGACTATCGTTGTGTCTCCTTTAATCGCTCTAATGAAGGATCAAGTTGATGCCTTAGTCGCTTCTGGGGTTAGTGCTGCGTATATCAACTCGAACCTCAGCAGTGAAGAAATGCTAAAGGTATACCGTGGCATGCAAGACGGTCACTATAAGCTTATCTATGTTGCTCCAGAGCGCCTGATGCAATTTGACTTCATGCAACGTTTGCACAGTTTAAAAATCGCCCTATTTGCCGTAGACGAAGCCCATTGCGTTTCACATTGGGGCCACGACTTTCGTAAAGAATATCGTCAGCTAGGTCAATTAAAGCAGCAGTTTTTGGGGGTGCCCATTGTTGGACTAACAGCAACTGCCGATATCACCACCCGCAGTGACATTTTGCAACAGCTCGCTTTAGAACAACCATTTGTATTTAAAGGCAGTTTCGATAGACCCAATATTCGCTATAATCAATTGTTCAAATATAAAGCCACAGACCAGGTTATTCAGTATGTGAAGCAGCAAGACGGCAGTGGCATTATTTACTGCAACAGCCGCAAAAAAGTCGATGATTTAAGTATCGCTTTAGCGCGCCAAGGTATTAATTGTGCTGGTTATCATGCAGGCCTCGAGGGACCAATCAGGGATAAAATACAGCGTGATTTTATTCAGGACAATATCGACATCATCGTGGCAACTGTGGCCTTTGGCATGGGCATAAATAAATCAAATGTGCGTTTCGTGGTACATTTTGATTTACCTCGGAGTGTTGAGTCTTACTATCAGGAAACAGGACGCGCCGGTCGTGATGGCATGCCTGCTGAAGCCCTTCTTTTGTTCGATGAGAAAGATGCCGCTCGCATCAGACAATGGATCAGCATGGGAGATAATCCAGCCCGTTTGGATATTGAACTACAAAAATTTGCCGCCATGGAAGCGTTTGCTGAGGCGCAAACTTGTCGTAGACAAGTACTGTTAAATTATTTTTCTGAATACTCAGCGCAAGACTGTGGAAACTGCGATATTTGTCTTGATCCCCCTAAGCGCTTTGACGGCACAATACCTGCGCAAATGGTCTTGTCATGCATTTATCGTTTAGGTCAAAATGTGGCCAGTCAATATGTGATAGATGTATTACGCGGTAAAAAACTGAAGCGAATTATAGAACAGGGGCATGACAGTCTTAGCACATTCGCCATAGGCAAGGATAAGTCCGATGCCCACTGGCATAATATTATTAATCAATTGATACACAAAGGTTTTTTGCGGATTGATATCACCCAAAATGCCGTTTTGAAATTAACTGAAGAAGCGCGCAATGTCCTCGGAGGGAAGCTAGAACTCGCCTTGGCTGTGCCACGCTTAACGATTGATTCTGGCAAAAAATCGAAACTCAAAGAAATGAATTACGATCGCAAGTTGTTTGCTAAATTGAAACATCTACGCAAATCTATTGCAGAGCGAGAAGATGTTCCTCCGTTTGTGGTATTCAGTGATGCCACCTTGGCCGATATGGCTGATAAGCTTCCCCAGTCGTCCGCCGAGTTTTTGGATGTTAATGGAGTAGGCCAAACCAAACTTGACCGCTATGGAAGTGAGTTTTTAAGCGCTATTTCCGCCTATTCCATTGGCTAGCTTATTCGATAAAGGGCCATCTGCTTAACTTAACATATTGGTTTATTGCTGACGTTTAATAGTCTACATACCAATTCCTCTGAGCGTCATATCACCTTTACTAACGGGGGTGATTTGGCGCATACTAGTCATCTGTTTTTGAGGATAAATATACCTGCTGTGAAAGCCGTCTCACCAAAAAATAAAGATCCAAAAGTCGAGAAACTGAAAGTTCCACCTCACTCTATAGAGGCGGAGCAATCGGTGCTGGGCAGTATGTTGATCGCCCCTGACTCGTGGGATAAAGTCGCCGAGCTTGTTACCGAAGAAGACTTTTATAACCGCTCTCATCAGGTCATCTATAGCGCCATTTTACGGCTTCTAAAAAACAATCATCCAATTGATTTAATTACTGTTTCTGAGAATTTAGAAAACTTAGATGAACTCGAAGCAGCTGGCGGCTTTGCCTATCTTGGTGAACTTGCAAAAAATACTCCCAGCTCTGCTAACGTAACCGCTTATGCCAACATAATTAAAGAACGCGCTGTTGTACGAGAGTTAATTGGCGTTGCGCATGATATTGCTGATGTGGGGTATAACCCTGAGGGGCGCAACAGTGGTGAGTTACTCGATATGGCTGAGAGTAAAGTCTTCGAAATCGCCGAAAAGCGCACCGGTAAAAACGAAGGTCCCAGGGGCATTGAGACGATATTAACCAAAACTATCGACCGCCTTGAAGAACTCGTTAAAAATAATAAAGAAGTCACTGGTGTGTCTACCGGTTATACCGATTTAGATAAAAAAACCAGTGGTTTGCAGAAATCTGATTTAATCATAGTGGCGGCTCGCCCGTCCATGGGTAAAACAACTTTCGCCATGAACTTGTGTGAAAATGCCATGCTACTGGAAGAGAAACCGGTATTAGTATTTAGCCTTGAGATGCCTGCCGAACAAATTATGATGAGGATGCTGGCCTCTTTGAGCCGTGTTGACCAAACCAAGATTCGTACCGCTCAGTTAGATGATGAAGATTGGGCACGTATGTCAAATACCATGGCGATGCTCAAAGACAAAGACAATTTGTACGTAGATGATTCATCAGGCTTAACCCCCATGGAAGTTCGTACTCGCGCGCGTAAACTCGCTAGGGATCGTGGTGGTATCAGCTTGATTATGATCGATTACCTTCAACTTATGCAAGTTCCGGGGTTGAGTGATAATCGAAATTTGGAAATTGCAGAAATTTCACGCTCACTAAAATCCTTAGCTAAAGAACTTGAAGTGCCGGTAGTTGCGCTTTCCCAGCTAAACCGAGGATTAGAGCAACGTTCGGATAAACGCCCAATTAACTCGGATCTTCGTGAGTCAGGCTCAATCGAGCAGGATGCTGATTTAATTATGTTTATTTATCGGGATGAAGTTTATAACGAGGGTAGCGAAGATAAAGGTGTGGCAGAAATTATCATAGGCAAACAACGTAACGGTCCAATAGGCACCTCACGATTAACGTTTCAAGGCCAATTTTCTCGCTTTGATAACTATGCAGGGCCTGCCAGAGACGATGAATATTAACTGACTATTTTTTATGTTGTAGTGAGTTCTTGACTATAAATTTTAGATACAAAAAAGGAGGTGAATTTCACCTCCTTTTTTTATGCTTCAATCTAAGACTTTATTACTTAGATACTTTCTCACGCTCAGAGGCGCTAACACGTGCAACGATGCGACGGTTAATTTTATTAGCTTCTTTCGCGGTTGGTGCGTCAAGCAATTTGCTTTCACCAAAACCAACTGCAATTATGCGTGCTGGTTGAATATCATAGTCTTCAATCAATACCATGCGAACCGCTTTAGCGCGTTCTTCAGACAACCACTGGTTGTAATCGCTTTCGCCTGGAGCTGATGCGTAACCTTCGATTACTGTATCAGTAGATGGGAAACGTTTCATAAACGCAGCGAATTCTTTGATATCTGAATTGGCACGGTTTTCAATTTTGGCGCTGTTGTTGCCGAACAAGATACGTAATGTTTCTTCAACTTCAACTTCAGTGAATACACTACAACCTACCGCGTCAACTTTATCTGATGAAGGAGTATTAGCACATTTATCTTTGCTATCTACAACGCCATCATTATCTGAGTCAGACTCAGCAACCATTGCCAAAGCACAACCCATAGCGTCAACTTTAACACCTGGTGCAGTACCTGGACATTTGTCCATGCTGTTGTTTACGCCGTCATTGTCAGAATCGCGTGTTACAGGAGCAGACGTTGCGCCGAAGCTGTAAGCCAAACCAATTTTTGCGCTTAGGTCATGATAAGCTTCGCCAAAATCGTGATAAGCAGCGATTTCAGTAATTACACGCCATTTATCATTAATTGCCCAATGCTTACCCAAACCAACATTGGCTAAACGTGAGCTGTCAGCTAAATCCAAGTGTTTAACACCAGCAAATACATACATCAAGTCATCTGGTAAGAAGTACATAGCATCAACACCAAAGCGGTTGCCTGATTCATCGCCTAAACCATTAGTTTGATCGATGTTTAAATGAGACCACTCTATTCTCGCAGCCCACTGAGGCTTGAAGCGAAAACCAACTTCAGCACCGAAACCAACTCCGTCATCATAAAATGTAGGTACGCCATCCAACTCACCGTCAGTTTTATAATACTCAGCGAAACCACCTACCCATTTGTCGCCTTCAGGAACTGATTGTGCAAAAGCACCACCGGTGAAAGCAAGCAAGATACCCATGGCTGTCATGGTTTTTTTCATAATAAACGTCCTTAATGTAATGTGTTAATCATTTGATATCACTGCCTTCTAGGCATCGATATATCGTCTGATTTAGTGTGTAAAAAATTTATTGGCCCGTAATAGTTGCAATCAAGCAACGCTCATTGGCGTGATTTCTATGCTCGCCTAAATATATTCCTTGCCATATACCTAGTGCTAACCTTCCGTTTTGTATAGGAATTGTTAAGTTATTACCAAATATACTAGCTTTAATATGTGCAGGCATATCATCTGATCCCTCATAGTTATGCAGATAATATGCCGCATTCTCAGGAACAGTTTGATTAATGTGACTCTCTAGGTCCGACCTGACTGTTGGGTCTGCATTTTCATTAATCGTCAAACTGGCACTTGTATGCTGTATAAACAGATGCAAAATACCAATATTTACTTTTGCTATGCAATCTAGCTCTCGAACGATTTCATCTGTAATCAAGTGAAATCCTCGAGGTTTAGCGCTGATGCACAATCTAGATTGGTGCCAAACAGGTAAATTACTTGTCAAAACACATCTCTAAAAAAATTTTCCCATGGTCACTAGCAAATGGCATGATTAATTTTCGACCAGATGCCGTATGGCTTAGTGTATGATCTTTACCGAAAACTACAACCGGTGTAGCCATACCAAAATTGTAACCAAGTTTAGCCAACTCATTTTTTGCGCCACCACAAATCATGTTGGTCACTTCACCCACCATGTCGGCAACGTCATCATTAACTGCTTCTAAATGCTCACCTAACATGTTTTGCATGACTTTCAAGGCGATACTGGTCTCAAATGTAATCGACAACGAACCTTTAATATCATCGCCGACCATGCCAATTAATCCCGATACATCACCCCGAGCAAGCGGATCGGTTTTTTTCTGAGGCTTGCCTGGTACTAATTCTATTTGCGCCATGGTGCTGATTACATTGAGCAAAGCTGCAATAAATGGATTAATAAACTCTGCATTCATGTTTTATTTTGCTTCCTATCAATTAATATTTGGCTCAACACCATAACCCTTATTGACAGGTTGCGCACAAACCATGAGCTTCAATGGTTTGCTTGGAAACTTGAAAGCCATATGATTCAGCTTGTTTAACCAAAGTGTCCTGCAAACCTTCCGACTGAATCTCTTTTACCAAACCACATTTATCACAAATCAAAAACTGCACTGGGTGGCTGCAACCAAAGTGATGGCAGGCTACAAAAGCGTTTGTCGACTCCAACCTATGAATTAGACCAAATTCAAGCAAGAAATCCAAGGTGCGATAAACGGTCGCTGGTTTGGCATTGGTTTCTGTTTCTTTCAACGTATCCAGTAAATCATAAGCGCCCACCGCTCCTTCCTTGTCTAGCAAAAGTGCGTAAACCGTTTCCCGTAAATGGGTAAAACGTGCGCCTTTTTGCTCACAATATTGACGTGCCTTTTCTACTTGTGATCCAATGCTCATCTTTATGTTGCTGGCCTTCCTGCAAATGCCACCCCTTCATCACTAATAGCGAGATCGAAGCGCAATTACATTTATCGTTACATATTAGCGAAGTATATCATTCATCTAAAGCGCTTTGTACGAATAGTAACTTGATTTACATCATAAACTTAAGGAATTGATGCGCAATGTGGGTATCATTGTGTACAAATATTTATTAACGAAAGCTGAACGGTTAAATTCTAAGGGCGTCTTAGCAACATTCGAAATTCCATATTACGAATAATTACCTGTGCATAAGACTCATCATACCAATGAAAGCAGTAGTCGATAGCTGTTTAAAAAGGTGATTATAAAAGTATTATGATTAAGCAAAACATTCAAATTCAGGGCGACACACCAAATATTTGGTTTATTTTTAGCGCCGAAAAACTGTTGGTCCCTTATGGTCAACCTGGTCCACTTATTGAAGCATGGAATAACCTTCAATTTGCCCACGCTTATAAAGAACAAGTGGTTCAAATTGGCGAGCACAATGGTCACATATGTTATTTAGTGGATATGGGTAACGAACAAGTTCTACAACAAGATATACATCTAGCTCACCTCAGATCACTTTTACAGCAAGATGATTTAGAGGTATTTGCCATCGCAGCTCGTGCTTGGCAGGTAGCATTATTTTTGCGTACTCATCGATTCTGTGGGCAGTGTGGTTCAACGATGCAGAAAATCGACTGGGAAATGGCGATGCATTGCCATCGCTGCAACCACAGATGCTACCCCAGAATATCGCCTTGCATCATAGTGGCAATCCGTCACGAAGATAAAATTCTACTTGCTCAAGGAAAGCCTCAAAAAGAACGCAACATGTTCTCGACGCTTGCTGGTTTTGTCGAAAGTGGAGAAACACTTGAACACGCCGTCCACCGAGAAGTATTCGAAGAAGTAGGTGTGGCAATAAAAAATTTGCGCTATGTTTCAAGTCAACCTTGGCCTTTTCCACATTCATTGATGGTAGGTTTCTTAGCTGACTTCGACAGCGGCGATATAAAAGTGGACGGTCACGAGATAATTGAAGCCCATTGGTTCAAGTACGATGAGCTGCCGAATATTCCCCCGAAGTTTTCAATTGCAGGACAACTGATTGAGCGCACCATCCAAGAAATTTGTGCTGACTAACGTATAATAATAGATATAAAAAACCCCACTTTAAGTGGGGTTCGAATATTTTAGCGTCTAAGTCTCGTTTTTTCGAGCTTCTTATTGTTAGTTTGCTTTCGCAACAATGTTATAACAGAGTTCCCATTGCTGTTGCAAGTATTTACAATATTTAGGTTGATTTTCACTTCTTCATTGCTGCGAACAAGGTACAATGTCGACTTTTTTGGCCTAGGACTGGCGCACCACTTTTACAGAGGAAATTCATGCATTCTTTAAAAAACGACCGATATCTACGCGCACTACTGCGTCAACCCGTAGATGTGACTCCTGTATGGATGATGCGCCAAGCTGGCCGTTACCTACCTGAATATAAAGCAACACGGGCGCTAGCTGGCGATTTCATGTCTTTATGTAAAAACGCTGAATTAGCGTGTGAAGTGACATTACAACCTTTGCGCCGATATGATTTAGACGCGGCTATTTTGTTCTCAGACATACTCACCATCCCAGATGCAATGGGTTTGGGTTTGTATTTCGAGCAAGGAGAAGGCCCTAAGTTCGCTAGACCGATTACGTGTATGGCCGACATTCAAAATTTACCTGCGCCGGATCCAGAGCAAGAACTGCAATATGTCATGAATGCAGTGCGTACTATTCGCAAAAATTTACAAGGTGAAGTGCCGCTTATTGGCTTTTCAGGCAGTCCTTGGACCCTAGCTACATATATGATTGAAGGCGGTTCCAGTAAGGCATTTACCAAAATCAAAAAAATGGCCTTTAGTGAGCCCAAAGCACTACACCTATTACTGGATAAACTTGCCGATTCGGTCATTTTGTATTTGAATGCGCAAATCGCAGCAGGGGCACAATCTGTTATGGTTTTCGATACATGGGGCGGGGTATTATCACCTCGCGATTATCGGGATTTTTCTTTGCAATATATGCATAAAATCGTCGATGGATTAACCCGTGAAAATGATGGACGTAGAGTACCTGTTACCTTATTCACAAAAAATGCAGGAATGTGGCTAGAGTCTATTGCGGCAACGGGCTGTGACGGTATAGGTCTAGATTGGACCATAGATATCGACAATGCCAAGGCTCGGGTAGGCGATAAAGTCGCCCTTCAAGGCAATATGGATCCCTCTATGCTGTATGCATCACCGGAGCGAATCGAACAAGAGGTGCAACACATTCTAGCCGGATTTGGCGAAGGCCCGGGTCATGTATTTAATTTAGGCCATGGTATCCATTTAGATGTTCCACCCGAAAATGCCAAGGTATTTGTGGACGCAGTGCACAAATACAGCGCCCAGTACCACAAGAACTAAACAGGTTAACGTATTTCACGATGGAGTACACAGACAGTAAAAGGCAGCTTAATCGCTGCCTTTTTGCAGTCTGTATGCTTACTCCGTTAAAAAAAGCTATTTAAGAACGTCGTTAAGGTAAGTAGCAATGCGGATCCCAGCCATTTGTAAGCGCAATTGCGCCTGTGGCAGATGGTTATATAAATAGTCCCACGATATCTTCTCTTCTTTTGGATAAATCTCATCGCGGATTTTAACGCTCTCAGCAATCCAAACCTGTGGGTCAACAACGCTCCAAGTATCAATATCTTGTAAGCTAATCTTGCGGTTCAAGCGCACGGTCCATTCTGTGTATGACAGTTGACGCTGGTCAAGTAGCTCACTGTCCCATACTCGATGTAAATTAGAATCTTTCCAAAAAAAGTTAACCTTCACATCATTTCCGCCGCGATCAGTACCATTTCCGGCGTGCAATGGTTGATGTAAATCGCCAATAATATGTACGATGAAGCGCAATGCTAATTGCTTTTCTTCTTTGCTCGTTTTGCTGTCCTTTAACGTGGCGGTAAACATTTTCAATGCACTTACCCCATCACCTTCTTTTGGCGCTCCAACTTGTGCATAGGTTTTACCTTCAGGGATCGTTACATAGTGAAACGGCCCCGCTGTTTCCTGCCAAAATACCTCAGGATTAGAACGCATTTCGTCTGGATAAGTTGCCGCTTCAGCTAAATCTTCGTTAGGCAGCAAAGCGCTGATTTCAGCCTGAGCATGAGGTGTTAGATGTTGTTGGGCGATGGCTCCCGTTATCCTATGACCTATCTGCCCCCATGCCAATACGTTAACACTAAAGGTTGCTACGACTAGCCCCAAAATAACTTTCTGCATAAATGATTAATCCCTACTTAAATGCCCTTGCTGAGCGCTGAAAATGTGTCGAATACTATGTTTTGCTATTGTGACAACTTTTTTAATAAACGCTGGTGAATACCACCAAAGTCGCCGTTACTCATAATCAGCACGTGATCGCCTGGTTTAACGTACGACAGAATAGATTTCTCCAGTACGTCTAGGTCACTGTGCAACGAAGCCGTCACATCGCTTTGGGCTAAAAGTGCATCCATCGACCAGCTAAGATTTCCTGGCTGATAAATAAAAACCTGATCTGCCGCAGACCATGACTTGGCTAACGTCTGTTTATGTACCCCCATTTTCATGGTGTTAGAACGTGGTTCTAGCACAGCTAAAATACGGGCATCACCTACCTTAGCTCGCAGCCCTTGTAAAGTCGTTGCTATTGCTGTGGGATGATGGGCAAAATCGTCGTAAATCGTTATACCGTTTACGGTACCCAACACTTCCATACGCCGCTTAGCATTTATAAAGCTACCTAGCGCTTCAATAGCAACTTCTGGTAACACACCAGCATGACGCGCCGCAATAATAGCCATCATGGCATTTTGTACATTGTGCTGACCTAACAACGACCATTTAACGCGGCCAAAAGCACTACCTTTGTACACCACATCAAACTCACTGCCATCAGGTAACGCATTTGTCACTTGCCAGTCACTACCAACAAACTGCACAGGCGACCAACAACCTTTATCGAGCACTTGTGTAATATGCTGATCGGCTTTTGGTGCAATAACCAACCCATTGCCTGGCAGCATACGAATAAGATGATGAAATTGCTTCTGAATATCAGCGATGCTGTCAAAGATATCAGCATGGTCAAACTCAATATTATTAATAACCAGCGTACGCGGACGGTAATGCACAAATTTTGAGCGCTTATCAAAAAAAGCGCTGTCATATTCATCAGCCTCTATTACGAAGAAAGGGGTTTCTCCTAAGCGCGCAGAAATATGAAAATTTTGCGGGATCCCACCAATCAAAAAACCCGGTGACATTCCCGCGAATTCGAGTATCCACGCCAACATACTTGAGGTACTGGTTTTACCATGGGTACCAGAAACCGCCAATACCCAACGATCTTTGAGTACGTTCTCTAATAGCCATTGAGGGCCACTTGTATAGGGTATTCCGCGATTCAGTACATATTCTACGGCAAGATTACCACGAGAAAGTGCATTACCAATGATGACGATATCTGGTTGCGGATCAAACTGACTATCATCAAATCCTTGGGTTAATTCGATGCCCAACTCTTCCAATTGCGTGCTCATTGGCGGGTAAACATTATTGTCTGAGCCGGTCACTTTATGGCCCATCGCCTTAGCAATCGCCGCGATACCGCCCATAAACGTCCCACAAATACCTAAAATATGTAGATGCATATGATTTTTTCTAGAATAAATAGGTCCCTAGATTACCAGATACTGACACCAGTTCGCACTGACAAGATGACAATTTAATGATCAACAATACAAACTACGTTATTCTGGGCTGAGTTTTATGACAAATCCAGTTACACTCATTAGTTCTTGCACAGCGATCATAAAAATAACAATATTCGTCTGTAATTCTGTCCCTACAATCGTGATAAAAGGCCAAGGTAATACATGAAAAGACTTAACTCGCAACTTCAAGAAGATGGCGCTCCTATGGAGCTTATTCTGCTACTAAGAACACTTTTAGCAGGATGTAAGGAAATATCATTTAGGGTTAGCCAAGGGGCATTAGCAGGCGTACTCGGCTCAACCTTGAGTGAAAATGTTCAAGGCGAGACGCAAAAAAAATTGGATGTTATATCTAACCAGATTCTTAAAGATATTTTAAGTGAATCAGGCTATGTGAAGGCCATATCGTCAGAAGAAGAAGATGATGTAGTACCTTGTAATCCCAATGGTAACTACTTAGTTAGCTTTGATCCCCTAGACGGCTCATCAAATACTGATATTAATAGTCTTATCGGTACCATCTTTTCTATTACCCACGCCCCACAATGGATGGATGCGGATGACCCATCTGCATTTTTACAGCCCGGTACACAGATAGTTGCCGCTGGATATGTTTTATATGGCCCAAGTGCCATGCTTGCCTTGAGTACAGGGCGCGGCACCCACTTGTACACACTTGATAAAACTCATGGCGGTTTTTTATTAACCCAAAAAGATGTACAAGTGCCCAAGCAAACGTCTGAATTTGCCATCAATGCATCCAACCAGCGTCATTGGGAAGATCCTGTACAAGACTACATCGGCGATTTAATTGCTGGTGAAGATGGTCCGCGTGGTAAAGACTTTAACATGCGTTGGGTGGCAGCCATGGTAGGAGACATTCACCGCGTACTTAGTCGCGGAGGTATATTTATGTATCCTTTTGACAAGCGCAACCCTGAAATGCCAGGAAAGCTACGCTTACTTTACGAAGCCAACCCAATGGCATTTTTGATGGAACAAGCGGGTGGCTTGGCATCAACGGGCCAAGGTAGAATATTGGAAGTAATGCCGACTGAAATCCATCAGCGAGTACCGGTAATTCTAGGCTCCAAGGAAGAAGTAGAAACTTGTTTAACCTACTACAAAGCCTAAATTATATTTAGAAAATCAATAAAAAAAAGCGCTTTAAAGCGCTTTTTTTATATTCGCTGTACGCTAGCTAAAACTTAACGGGGTAGTAACCTTGTGCGTCTTTCTTGCCAAAAAACTGAGCCGCTTGATGTACTTCTTCAGGCAACGCATTATCAGGTTTAAAACGGCCATTAATACGAAACGCTAGCGAACTTGGAATATGTGCCACAGCACTTAAACCAAAGCTGTTAGGTTCATTAATAGTCATCACTATTTCTTTGTTTTCACATTTGAGCGTAGCTTCAAAATTGCCTAACTCAATATCTTGCTGTGTCCCTTGTACTTTAGCTTTTAACCACAAACCTTGGCCTGTCATTGCTGTACAATGCTCACTATAATCTAGTTCCTCTAGGGCAATTTTAAAGCGCCCGCTAGCATTGACTGGAATCGGTAAAGGCAAACTACTGATCACTAAGCTTGTTGGTAAAAATATCTGCAGGTCTTCCCCTTGCACGCGACCATTGGATATCGCTACATTACCGTTCAGAGAAATATCTTCCACCTCACGAATATTGCCTGCTTTTAGATTCAAACTGGCTGAGCCTGTAAGCAATGGCAAAAAGGCCAATTCCCAATTCAAATCATGCACAGGCAACCCCTGTACCGTTACCATGGATGCATGACCACTCCAAATGGTACCCGATACCCCGTGCACCGTCACTTCTGGCGGCAGTTGAACTCGTGAAATAACTTGCGCTGCAGGTAGTTTAGCAATGAGAAAAATAGCGTAAATAACTAGGCAGGTAATGCCCCATTTTAAAACTGACTTCATAATTTACCTAATTTCAAACGACGGATCTTAACCTCTCCTGGTGCATCACTCTCAGCGATATCTACATCCAAGATACTGATCCCCATTTCTTCCATAGACTTAAGCCAATCTAATACATCGTTAAAAGATGCCTGATCAACCCATACTTGTAATTCATCACCTTGGGGCTGCATGCGGGTTATGGCAATATTTGCTCTTGCGGCTGTTTGATTTGCGGCTTGGGCGAGTGAACCATTAAAACCAGCGACTACACCCTGTGCAGCTCTGAGCTGCATGGCTCGATTAGCATTCTTTTGCACCCAACTTAATAATGATTTTTGTGCAATGACTGCTTTTTGGTCACGTTCAATAGCGTGGTTTAATGGCGCCCAAACTAACCAATAAAACATACCCACGACCACCACAACTGCAGAGATAATAACTAGGCGTTGCTCACGCTCTGTTAGCTGACTAAATTTTTGTTTAAGCATATTCATATTAGCTCCTTACCACCAACGAACCGTATACTAAATCATTACGGTTATTGATTGCTCCTTGCTCTACTTCAAAACCTTGAGCTTCAGCTAAACGCTTAAATTCTTCTAACGATTCAAAGTTTGTAGCCATGGCTTGCATTCTTATCTCTCTGCGAGCTGAATCGAATTTCACACTGGCCGGTTTCACCTGACTTGTAGCAAATGCCTCTGAAAGCTGGTTCATCATTACTAGCATGGACGAGCTGCCAGTTCCTTGTTCAAGGGCTGCCATTTTACTGCGCATAGTCGCGCGCAGGTCTCGATAAGCGCCAGCTTTAGGAAATGCACGTTGAAACTCCGCTTTAACTTGCTGAGACAACGCCGCTTTCTCGCTGCTTAGTTGCTGCTGCATCGCAACTTTATCAATCAAAGTTGTACACAGTGCAATCACAGCTAATACAGCGGCTAAGCGCCATTTTCTAAAATCCCCGCCTTGCTTTTTCCGGGATTTAAATTCACCTTGCAGTAAATTAAAATGCGTTGCCTGTAATCCACTTGCCAAAATTTTCATCGGCATATCAACTGGCTTCTCATGTAATACGACGTTATTCATTTCAGCAGCAGAAAGACTAGTGTAATTATCTAAAGGCAGCGGTACTGCTAACTGCTTAGCGTGATGGTTAATAGCTTGCACCAGCCAGTTTTTTTCGCCTTGAATGCCAGCCCACTGATCTTGACGAATTAATAACTGTTCGCCTAATTCTAGGGCAGCCCAACCTTCGGCAGGCTCCGGTACCGCTAATATATCGGGTAAAATGCGTTCACATTGTAAACCAGCCTCTGCAAGTTGTGTCTGCCAAGCGTGTAAACGTACCTTGCTCACTACAGCAACCGCTTGTTGATTACCTTTTCGCCCACCTAATGCAAAAAACTGCGCGCCGATATCCCCGCTAATTTCATCCTCTAACATAAACGGAATGGCACTAAGGGCTTTACGTCCACCTTTATTTGGTAATGTCACCCATTTAAGCAGTACGTCACTCGTAGGCACGAGCACGATAATAGGCCGCTGACCTGCACGATCTTTTAACGATGACAAATGCTCTGCATCTGGAAGCTCACCGCTTGCAATAACGTCATCACCTTGGGCTGAACACACGATCCAATGGATTATGTCATCTTCATTTGAACCCAATCTAACTATTAATTGTTCCATTATGCTAGCCTACTCTGGTCTTTACACATGCTGTTTATGTCTATTAGACCCATGTGTGGGTTACTATTTTTATCATTTTTCATAGGGTGCCAAATTCTCTGCGCAACAACGTCACATTCTCACTTTCATCCACTGCAAATACGCTAACCATTGAAAACGTGGCGTCATTGTAAGCAGTCTTAACTTCTAACAAGAAGTGCCCAGTGGTGACGTCAAACCAATCGTCACGCTCATCAGGCATATTTAGTGCTGTAATAGCACTACTGGCCAAGAAGTCAGCTACGGTTTTGAAGCCATCCTTAGGACGATTAGTTATAATGCCTTGCGCCTCAGACAAGCTTAAACCAGTCAAGGCAGCCAACACAGGCGCGCTTTTTTCATCTATGGTATTGACGTTAATTTTAAGGTCATCATTGCCCGGTATCACGCATACCTGCTTTAGCAATACGTCAAGCCATTCACTACTGACACCATTGACCAAACGTAATTCTGTTTTGTGTGCCATCAAATTATTGGCTGCAAGATAGGGGAATTGGCGTGATTCATACTCACTGTCTTCGGCCCCTTGTTGACTCATATCGCTGTCGCTATCTAACCAGTCCACCAGCGAGTCACTAAAAGTATCTATATCGTAGGTACTAATATCGCCGTTAACGTTCTCCATCAGGCGTTTAAACGCCATTTGACGCTCACTTGGGCCGCTAGTCCCACCAGCACTACTTTGCGTACCACCACGTAAACTATTCACGTTGAAACAACTTTGCATATCGTATAGTTGCGCTTGAATGCCGCCGCCCTCTAAGGGATAAACAAATGGTTCAGACCATTGTTGGTCAAAGCTGATTACGCCATCACTGTTTTCCAGTAAAAGCTTAATGGATTTCTGCGCGTATTGTTCTGCGCCCATGGCGTACCAATAGGCTTGATTGTTGTCTTTTATATTTGATGCACGTTTAACTTGCAGCTGTAAACGAGAACCCATTTCAGTTGCCAGCACACTCACTAATGCCACGATTAGCAATACAATAATCAGCGCAACACCGGTCTGATGCTGTTTTGGTTTCATTAAATGATTCATGAGCTACTGCCGGAGAGTAAAAATTCTCGGCGAATAAAACCAAAATCTTGACTCGTAAATTCGATTGCAACAGCTTTAGGCAGCACGGTATCGCTGTAATCTTCTTGCCATGCTGAGTCGCCTTCTTCATCCTCTTGGGCTGAAATAAAGTACACTTTGAAATCATCTATGTTTTCCAGCAGTACTTTGACCTTAGGCTCATAACCAATCACATTATCAACATAGTTGCCGTATAAACGCTGTAACTGGCGCTCCTGCACCCGATAACCCACACCCTGCAAAGTACTGCGTGGCAATCTTAATTGTGGGTTATACCAACCGCCATGTACAAACGCGAGTCCATCGTGGTCACTCTCGAGAACACCGTCGCCGCCATACATTACGCGCTCACTCGCTTCACCTTCCACTCGAACGGGTCGCTCAACAGCTTGTAACACATCACGCTCGAGGGTGAGCATAGCGCGCTGTAATGTTTGAAGTTTGCCGAAACGCTCATTAGACAACTTGTCACTATCGATCACGCTAGTAAGTACACCTGTGCTTGCTATGCCAATCAGGGTAAAAATTGCCATAGCAATCAAAATTTCAAGCAGTGTAAAACCTCTGGCTCTCCCTAGAGATGAAGAACGATTGTTCGCTGCAATAGAATCAAGGTAACTATGCATCGGTATCTCGCTTTGCCACAAAAGTCACAACCGAGGTAATAGGCGCCGCAAGTTTCTCGTCTAAGGCTACGCTGACCTCAACCGACAACAACTCTTTGTCATTAGTTTTGGTCACTTTTTGTTGCCAATACCAAGTTCGGTCTGCCATATCCTGCTCACCTTTGGCATTATTTTTTGGCGGCCACTGAGTCGATAACTGTAATTGCGTTAAGCGATTATTTGCCACCCAAGTAGCAAAGGTAATCTCTTCAATTTGTCCAATGCTAGCAAGATGGTCGCTGGCAGCTTTCATAATTGCGGTAGCTGTCATAGCGAAAATGACTAATGCCACCATCACTTCCAACAAGGTCATGCCTTTTTGCTGTGCGGTGCATGAACTCATAACTGATCCAGCGGACCGTCAACCGTTACGGGTAACGAATCTTGAACATTCACTCGAAAATAACTCGGTACTTCAGATGAAAATCCAGGGTCATATGCAAAAGATAAAGAAAAAGGGGTGATATCACCGCTTGATAATAGAAAGACTTGTGGTGGAGGAAGCGTTTTTTCTTCCTCATCACCTATACTGACGCTGTCATCACTGACGGATAACTCGGCATCAATAGTAGACTCGTTAAATAGGCTATCGTCTGTGTCCCAAGGTAAATCATTCAGTTCTAATTCGAAGGTGAATTCGTCAGGCAAGATATGCGCCTCGAATGTTTTATCGCTAGCGATAAGTTGCCAATTCTGCTCTTCATCGAGCACCATAAAGCTATATTGATTTTTATCTTGGTCGACTCTTAAACCCAGCTGTTTCTGGTTTAGTACGGCAAAATCAGATGCCATACTAAACACCACCTGAAAGCGCTGCACTTGTTTTTTGAGGCGGTCTTGACCACTTTGCCCCCCGATATTAAATACCACAGTGCCTGCTAGTAATCCCATTATGACCAGCACTAACATCACTTCTATTAAGGTGAACCCTCGCGATTTTCGGGGAGTTGCGCTAAACGAGTTAAAAAAGGCAGACTGTGGCACTGAGCAACTAACCTAAATAATCGTTAAGATTCCAGTTCCCAATGTCATCATCGGTTCCGGCCTCACCGTCAGGACCATTGGAGAAGATATCGATTACCCCTACTTCGCCTGGGCTCAATAATTGATAAGGATTACCCCATGGATCTTGAGGCAAACGCTTGATAAATCCGCCTTCCTGGTAATTGCGCGGAATAGGATCAATCGTTGGAATAGTCACTAAGGCCTCTAAACCTTGCTCACTGGTAGGAAACACATTATTGCGCAACTTGTACATCTCAAGAGCACTTTCAAGCTGCTGAATATCCACAGCGGCCTTTTTCACTTGCGCTTGCTCTTGATTGCCTAAAATTGATGGCGCGATCATCGACGCCATAATGCCGATAATAAGTAAAACTACCATGACTTCAATCAAGCTAAAGCCGCGCTGGGTACGTTGTAACATTTTCATTTAAAGATTCACCATGTTGTTTAAAGCTAAAATAGGTTGCAGGATGGCCATTACAATAAACAGCACAATACCCGCCATAGAGACAATCAAGAGTGGTTCAAATACTTTCAGTGACACACCTACCAAAGATTCAAACTCTCTATCTTGGTTATCTGCCGCTCGACCAAGCATCTGGGTCAGCTCACCACTGCGTTCACCAGAGGCAATCATATGCATCATCATCGGCGGAAACATCTTAGTACGTTCAAGAGCTGCACGTAGGCTTGAGCCTTCTTTTACATTGATTGATGCACCTTTGACCTCATCACGAATGTACAAGTTCGCCAGCACATCACTAGAAATTTTCATGCTCTCAAGCAAGGGCACCGAACTAGAGGTTAATATGCTCAATGTACGAGCAAAGCGTGCCGTGTTGAGGCCTTTAGAGACCTTGCCCAGTAAGGGTAAGCCAAGAATAAAATGATGATAACGTTTTTTCATGACTGGTTGCTGTAACACACGACTTATCACCATCGCGAGCAATGCCAGCACGACTATCAGTATCAAACCATAGCTTTGCATCCACTCACTTACACTGATCAGCACTTTAGTAATAGTAGGTAAGTCTTGTCCCATATGATCGAACTGACCAACAATTTTGGGTACCACCACGGTGAGTAATAAAATAACGATACCCATGGCAAAAAACATCATAAGCAGGGGATACACCAAGGCTTGGGTTATTTGGCTGCGGGTTTGTTGACGTTTTTCTGTGTAATCAGCCAATCGATTTAATACGGTATCTAAGTGTCCAGATTTTTCACCTGCGGCCACCATGGCGCGAAATAACTCATCAAAAACATGGGGGAATTCAGCCATCGCATCAGCCAAGTTGTAACCTTCGACAACTTTACTGCGTACCGCCATCATCATGTTTTTCTGGCGCGGTTTTTCAGATTGTTGCGCCACCGCCATCAATGCTTCTTCAATCGGCAATGATGACTCAACTAAGGTCGCGAGTTGACGGGTAAGCAAAGCGAGATCAGAGGCAGAAATCTTAGGTTTAAACAACGAAAACTGTGTAGCGGATTGTCGCTCCTTCTCTGCGACTTGCTCCACTTCTAACGGAATAAGGTGTTGCTCACGCAATTGCTGGCGTATTTGTCTAGCGTTGTCGCCTTCTAGTACACCGCTTTTATTTTTGCCGTTTCTATCAAGTGCTTTAAATGCAAACGCTGCCATTCTAGTCTTCTCGTGTAACGCGTAGTACTTCTTCTAACGAAGTGATACCAGCGAGCACCCTGCGACAACCATCATCACGTATACTTGGGGTATTTTGACGTATATATTTTTCAATTGCTTGCTCACCATGGCCGTTGTGGATCAATTCACGAATGCCTTCATCGACAATCAATAATTCATGAATACCCGTACGTCCGCGATAACCAGTATGGTTACAGGCTGCACAGCCTTTCGGACGACATACTTTCAGGCTCGCCTCACTGCCGATGGCGACCCCTAGAACAGTGCATTCTTGCGCACTAGGTTGATAAGACGTTTTGCATTCAGGACATAATGTACGCACTAGACGTTGTGACAGTACCGCCAACAAGCTAGACGACAATAAGAAGGGTTCAATGCCCATGTCTTCAAGTCTTGTAATCGCCCCCGCGGCGGTATTTGTATGCAGAGTCGACATCACTAAGTGGCCGGTTAAACTGGCTTGGACACCAATTTGTGCAGTTTCCAAATCGCGAATTTCCCCGACCATAACCACATCCGGATCTTGACGTAATATGGCTCTTAGCCCTCGAGCAAATGTCATATCCACTTTCGCATTCACTTGGGTTTGACCAATACCCTGCAAATCAAATTCGATAGGATCTTCTACGGTCAGAATATTGCGATCTTTGGAGTTAATTTCGCTTAAGCCCGCGTATAAAGTCGTTGATTTACCTGAACCTGTTGGCCCAGTGACTAAAATAATACCGTGAGGTTTACGGATCAATTCAGAAAAGTGTCCACGGTTGTCCTTGGTCATACCCAAATCTTCGAGATTTAAGCGTACGTTATTTTTATCTAACAAACGCAGCACCACTCGTTCGCCGTGGCTTGATGGCATAGTCGATACACGCACATCGACTGCACGGCCAGCGATACGCAACGTAATACGGCCATCTTGCGGCACACGCTTCTCGGCTATGTCCATCTTAGACATAACTTTAATACGCGATACCAGCATAGAAGCCATTTTACGATTGGGACGTAAAATTTCTCGTAACACCCCATCAACCCTGAAACGCACTAGTAGTTGCGTTTCAAAGGTTTCAATATGAATATCCGAGGCACCTTCCTTGATCGCTTCACCTAACATGGCATTGATCAATTTGATAATGGGCGCATCATCTTCACTTTCAAGCAAATCTTCGGTATCAGGCAACTCTTCAGCCAAAGCAAATAAATCGCTTTCGTTACCGATATCTTCCATTAATTGTTTGGCTGCCGATGAGTCGCGCTGAAACGCACTGGTGAGTAACTTTTCAAATTGGCCGCTTTCTATTTCACGTAATTGAAACGGTTGCCCTAAAAAACGGCGCACTTCGGCAAAAATGGCAAAGTCAGTTTCATTGGTATGATAAAGCAAAGCTGGCGTTTCTGCGGTTTCCAGTAACACCTTATGTCGTTTAGCAAAGCTAAATGCCAATTGCTTATGTTCAGCCTCATCGATAGGCGCATCCACATCGGTTCCCGCTGCAACTAACGCCTGCTCTTCCGCTTCAACAGTGCTGATTGTTTCAGAGCTCATTACTCGTCGTCACCCTTTTTCTCCATGGCTTTTTCAGCTTCCGTTTCAGCTTTCTTTTGCATATATTCATTGTATGAAGGAGGCAGAGCCAACCCTTCGTTCCACTCCGGTAAAGCAGGATTTTCTGAGAATGGCATTAATGGAATACCTTCAGATTGACGTTTAAGTTGCTCGGCACGAATGTAGTTGTATTTTTTACGACTAATATCATTCATGGTTATTCCGTCCCGAATAATAGTGGGCCGAATAAACACCATCAAATTACGTTTCGATTTACTAGTAGTCGTTGATTTGAATAGGTTACCAATATAAGGAATATCTCCTAAAATTGGCACCTTAGAGACACTCTCTTGTACATCATCATCAATCAAACCACCCAATACAATCGTACCGCCATCATCCACGATAACCGTCGTTTTAATTTCACGTTTATTAATTAAGATATCCACTGATGTAGCACCACTAATACTCGAAACCTCTTGTTCGATAAGTAGTTGAACAGCATTACCTTCGTTAATTTGTGGGGTAACTTTTAGTTTGATACCTATTTCTTGACGCTCAACGGATTGGAACGGATTCGAGTTAGTAGAACCGGTAGTTGAACCGGTAATGATCGGCACTTCTTGACCAACTATAAAATACGCTTCTTCGTTATCTAGCGTGGTTAAATGCGGCGTCGAAAGTACATTGGAATTAGTGTCGGTGCTGACCGCTTGTAATACAGCTCCCCAACCATCTTTAACTGCGCCAACAAGGAAACCATTCACACCACCAAGTAAAGATGCCAGGGCAGTATAATCTCCTTCCGTTGTTTCATCGAACGAATAAGGGTCTCCGTCATCATCGAAACCAACCGTAGTCGTGGTGGAATCTTCTGCCTCAGCGGCCGCGACTGCTAACGAGCCGATCCCTACTACGTTGCCATTGCTGAACTGTTGGGCCCCATATTTTTCACTAGCCCATTGCACACCAACTGTGGTGCCGTCGCCCTCAAATACTTCAACAATTATCGCCTCTACTTGCACCTGCGCACGGCGTATATCTAACTGTCGAATAACATCTTCTAACGAACGCATCATATCTGGCTGAGCAGTGATAACGAGGGCGTTAGAATCTTCGTGAGCCTCAATGCTGATACCTCGATCCGTTTTTGCGGTTGTTTTCGCCGCACCTTGTTCTTCAGCTTGAATACTGGCACTAACACCTTGCAGCACTTTTACTAACTCTGCGGCTTTTGAGTATTTCAAGAAAATAACACGGGTATTACCGTTACTTTCCAGCTCTTGATCCATGCGCTCAATCAAATTAATAATGCGTTTGCGCGCTTTGATATCACCACTGACCATAACGCTGTTAGTTCTATCATCTGCTACCACCCGAGGGGCATCTTTGCCACCGGCATTTGTTTTGCCTGAGGTTTTGTTAATACTGTCGATAATGCGCACCATTTCTGTGGCGGATGCGTATTTCAGCTTGATGATTTCAACTTCTTCGTCACCCGCTTTATCGACTCGCTCGATAATTTCCACCAAACGGTTAACCACCGCAGCTCGACCAGTTAACATCATCACGTTTGATGCATCATGACTCACTACATTGCCGCCACCCGCTTGATCGTTTAGCTGACGCAATATAGGAGCAAGCTCCCGAACGGGTACGTTATAGACGGGCATAACCCGAGTGATCATTTCGTCGCCATCAAAAGGCGTGCCTTCAACTACGGGTAAGTTTGACGTTTTCGCATCTTTTGAACGTACTACTTTGACAATACCACTGGGCATCTCAACAACAGCATAACCATAGACTTGCAGTACATTTAAAAAGAACTGGTAGTACTGAGCTTCATCTAATAAATCATAACTACGAACCGATATTTTACCTCGCACATTGGGGTCTACTATGATGGTTTTCTTTAGGTTTTTACCCACAATATTAATAAACTCACCAATATCGGTGTTTTTAAAATTGGGAGAATACTCGTTGGCCGCCACATAGGTTGACGCAGAAAAAAATGCGGTCCCAATAACAAAGCACAAGCTGGGTAAAATATTACGGCTTGTTCGCTGGATAAAATTCATTCTAGTTATTCCTGTTCCGCATCGGGTAAATCTAAAAATAAGGTCAGCAATTCGTTATCACGACTGACGGTAATCTGTAAGGACTGTGCTTGACGCAATTCGCCCATGGCCTCAACAGCTTGTTGAGGATCGGTTAAATTTAAACCGTTAATATCGGTAATAACATCGCCATTTTTCAGGCCAGCGGCTTGAAATAATTCTGGTTTTTTGCCCGGACTCACTCGATAACCTTGTAACTCACCATTTTGATTATGAGGGGCCACAGAAATAAACTCGGTGAAATTTGCGGGTTGCTGCTGAAGCATACGCGTAGCATCAATCACATCATCTGATAAGGTAACAACATCTCGCTGAACTGGTGCAGGGGCAGATACAGGCGTTTTGCGCCTTGATGCTGGTGTTGAGCGTTTATTATTTGCTTCGTCGTAGTCAATACCATCAAGCATAAGCGTTTCATTCACGACGCCATTTCGAATAATAACGCGATCTCGAAAGACTTCACGTAGAGTAGCATTGGTGCCGATAATCTTGTCCCCTAAGCCGTACGTTTCTTGGCTGCCTTTGTTCTCGATAATGGCCGCGCCCTGCTCTTTTACTGAACTGGTCACGACGCCCGTTAAGGTCAGATTTAATCTTGTTTCAGGTGCATCGGTTACTGTTTGTTCAACCGCAGGCCCTGCTTGAAAATCACCAAACAGATTAAGTCGTTTCAACGCGTTCAAATCCAGAGCGTTATTCGTCTCACCGGTTATAGGGTTAGCTCGCATTGTTGGTGTTTCAATTGCCGCTAGTTCGCTTTGAGGCATCAAACGCCAAGTTAATTCAGCTAAATAAGCCAATAAAAAAATCACTAAAAGAGCCACTACAACGCGATTAATTTGCTGTTGATTCTTAAGCAAAACTAGCCATAAATGATTGTAATTATAATTTGTAATAGTCATGGTCTCGCGGTTGAGCTTTGTTATGCAAAGGCTTCGCGTTATTTATACGCATATTATTCTGATCTTTTACCCTAGGTAACCATACCCCAAACGCATCTAAAACTTACCATTATCGGTTTGAGTTAAACCCTCGAGTAAGGTAATAAGCTTAATTCATATCCCTTCTACCGTGCTCGTGACTTAATGTCTACCCGTGTCCGCTTTACCCATCCAGCATTCACTGCAAGAATAGCCAAATTTAGATCCTATTTCGTGTCACTCAAAGCAGTAACATAAATACCTAGGAAATATTGCCGACAGAGGATGCTAACGTTAACTTCTAATACGAGTACTATTTTCGCGAGTTAAGTTTTCTTTTTCGAAGCTGTGAGCGTAACATCCCCAGCTCATTTTTTATTATTATTTGAATTACGCTGTCTTCCCCCCAATGATAACGAGTAGGCACTGGGGTCACAACTCTATTAAGCAATCGTTACGAAAATATTACATATTGGTCACTTACATGCAAAACAGCAAAAATTCTCTTACAGAACAAAGTGTTCGCTTAGACAAGTGGCTTTGGGCTGCACGTTTTTTTAAAACACGTTCATTAGCCAGAGACGCAGTGATGTCTGGCAAGGTCAATTACAATGGCCAACGTTGCAAACCTAGCAGAGCGGTAGAGCTCGGCGCAGAGATAAAAGTTCCGCAAGGTTTCGATGTTAAAGAGATCACCGTGTTAGAATTAGCTCAACATAGACGCTCTGCAGTGCTTGCCCAGCTTATGTTTGAAGAAAAACCAACAAGTATTGCGCAACGTGAAAAAAATACGGAAATGCGCAAGTTAAGTGCCTTTCATAGCCCGAAGCCCGATCAGCGTCCCGACAAAAAACAACGTCGACAAATTATTCAATTAAAACACCAGTAACCAGCGTATCTGCTGAACCATCGAGAAATTACTATGCCATTTGACCAACTTCACCGTTATCTTTTTAACCAAGTCCATGTTCGTGGCGAGCTTGTTCGCCTAGAGAACAGCTACCAATCAATCTTAGACTCATACGCTTATCCACCGGTTATTCAAAAATTACTGGGGGAATTAATGTCGGCTACTTCACTGTTAACGGCAACGTTGAAGTTTGAAGGAGACATTGCATTGCAACTGCAAAGTGACGGCCCAGTTAATTATGCGGTAATAAATGGTACCCATAATCAGGAACTCAGAGGCGTTGCCCGCTGGGATGAAACAGTAGAAACACTGCCAACTAATTTCAGTGACCTTTTTAAAAATGGTTTGTTGGTTATCACCATTACCCCAACTGACGGTGAACGCTATCAAGGTATGGTTGCTTTAGACAAACCGACATTGGCTGAGTGTATCGAAAGCTATTTCCAACAATCTGAACAGTTGGCAACCAAAGTAATTTTACGCACCCAACAAATAGCAGGCAGTGCCAAAGCGTGCGGTATGTTTTTGCAGATACTGCCCACCAGCAGTGAGTCTACATCTACCGCTGACACTGGTTTTGAGCACTTAGCAAGTCTTACTGACACCATTAAGGATGACGAGCTATTTACCCTGCCCGCAGAAGAGATTTTACACCGCCTTTATCATCAAGAAGAGATAGAAGTGTATGCGCCATCTGACATAATATTTAAGTGCAGTTGCAGCCGTGAACGCAGTGCCAATGCATTGGCCGCGGTAGAAAAGGAAGAGTTGCTTGATATCGTCGCCACTGAAGGGGCGATTAAAATGAATTGCCAATACTGCCATACCGAATACCGTTTCGATGAAATTGACGTACATGCCATTCACGCTGGTACATTTTCATTAGATAAAGGGCAAACCCAGTAACAGCACCGCTCTTATAAATTAAGGGCAGGTGTGAGGTATATACACGCTGGCTATCAAACCACCTTCAGGGTGGTTTTTTAATGTCACTTCACCGCTGTGCATATCGACGATACGCTTGATAATCGCCAGCCCTAAGCCTGAGCCTAAGCTGCCTCTGGCTTTATCACCTTGAGTAAAAGGTTTAAATAAGCCTTCTATTTGGGTATCTGGAATACCAGGTCCAAAATCTCGAATCGAGAAAAATAACAAGTTACGGCCTTTATCAAAGCCCGAACGAATTTCGATATCTTCACTACCATAGCGAAAGGCGTTTTCGATCAGGTTATCCAATACACGTTTTAACGCGACTCGGCGCATGCACGCGGTTGGGATTGGCTTCAAATGTAGATGAATATTATGATGTTCTTCAATATTCCGTACTTGAACGGCATCACGAATAAGATCATTTACATCCACGCTAACCATACTCTCTTGCTGATCTTGGCGCACATAATTAATAAACTGATCGATTATCTCGTTCATGTCTTCAATGTCGTTAACGATGCCTTCTTTTAACCAATCTTGCGCTTCAGGTAGCATTTCAGTCGCTAAACGTATTCGGGTTAGCGGGGTGCGCAAATCATGGGATATCCCTGCCGTCAACAACGCTCGATCGTCTTCCAACTGCTTAATTCCCTTGGCCATTTGATTAAACGCTTGGGTCACCGCCATTAATTCGGTTGAACCCTGAGCTTCCAATGGCGGGGGTATATTGCCACGCCCCACTTCGATAGCAGCATACTGTAATGCTTGTAGAGGTTTGTTTAACCTGCGGACAAAAATCCAGCCGCCAGCCACACTCAAGATACCGATTACCAGCAAATAAATTGTCAGCGGTGAAATATCTGATTCGCCATGGCTAAGCATTGGAATGGTGACCCATACACTAGGATCTTGAGGAGGTTTTACCCACACTAAGTACGGATTACCTTGGGTAATACGCACCTCAGATTCTCCGCCGAGTTTCAAGCTCATTTGACGAGATAAATAAGGGTAATAAATAGCCTGCTCGACCCCCTCAGCTAGGGCTTTTTCATTGCTTAACAAGCGCATACCTGTGGCATCAAAAAAGCGTTTATGCAGTGCAGGATCTTTGTGGTCAATCTCTTCGATAAAAACCAAATTAATCTGCGTAGCCAACAGATTATTTATCTGTTGATAACTGGGCCGAATAAAGTAATAGGTAACAGAGAGGTACGATACCACCTGATTGATCAGTAATAACATACCAATCAGCAGTACCGTTTGCCCAAATGCACTTTTAGGAAGGAATCTCACGTTAAATTAGCTAGGTTTGATGTTCAACTACGCACCGCCGCCATCGGGCACAAAGACATAACCTAGACCCCATACCGTTTGAATATAGCGAGGGCTAGCCGGATCTTCTTCTAACATGCGGCGCAAGCGTGAAACTTGTACATCAATACTGCGCTCAAGTGCGCTGTAATCACGGCCCCGCGCTAAGTTCATTAATTTGTCTCGAGATAATGGCTCACGAGGATGAGTAACTAATGATTTTAATACCGCAAACTCACCACTGGTGAGCGTCATTGGCACACCGTCACTGGACATTTCTCGGGTACCCAAATTCAGCCTAAACTTACCAAATTCGACAATTTGTTCCGCATGGGAAGGGGCACCTGGAGCCTCAACCACTTTACGGCGTAGTACTGCTTTAATCCGAGCTAACAATTCTCGTGGGTTAAATGGTTTAGGCAGATAATCGTCTGCACCCATTTCCAGACCGATAATACGGTCGACTTCATCACCCTTAGCGGTCAACATCACGATAGGAATTTCGTTTTCTTTTTGACGTAAACGACGACAAATTGATAAACCGTCCTCACCAGGCAACATTAAATCTAGCACCATCAAATGAAAGTTTTCGCGCTCTAACATGCGATCCATTTGCTCGGCATTGGCAGCAGCTCGTACCTGATAACCTTGCTCAACTAAATAACGCTCAAGCAGGCTACGCAAACGCATATCATCGTCTACGACTAAAATTTTTGTGGTTTCTTGTCCCATTATCGGATCCCTTTATCACAGTAGCCTCACTATAAGGTAAAGCGCTGAAATACCAAAGCATCCTCTGAATTCAGTAGGCTTTGGTTTGTTACAAAGTTTGTCCCATTTTCCATGGGAAACAGTTGTTTTCAGTTCATGGCGCAACCCATCAATTCATAGCACGACGCTTTACCCAACTATTTCGTACGCTCTGCGTTAGTCTATTTAGTATGTTTAACTATGCAAAATAGTTTTAAGCTCTCTTAAAAGTATGCGCTAATTCGCGTGTATGCCTTTCCCAGCAACGCCTCCCCCTGAGAATTTGCCATTAAAATTTGCGGATAAAGCACAACTAAATACGAATAGCCCTTGACCCAAACTAGTCGCTTGCTTATAAATGGTTGTCATTTTTTCTGTCAAGAAACATACATGTCTGTAAAACACCCAATTATCGCTATCACTGGTTCATCTGGCGCCGGCACCACTTCAACTACAAATGCGATCCGTCATATATTTCGTAATTTGTCGGTTAATGCCGCTGTGGTCGCTGGGGATAGTTTTCATCGTTTTACACGCCCAGAGATGGAAGTCGAGATCCGTAAAGCCCAAGAACAGGGAAGACATATTAGTTACTTCGGGCCGAAAGCTAACGACTTCGTGATGCTAGAACAATTATTTAGCGAATACGCCGAGACGGGAAGTGGCAAACATCGACACTATCTGCATTCATTTGATGAAGCCGTACCGTTTAATCAAATGCCAGGTACTTTTACTCCTTGGCAAGAATTACCCAGCAACACTGACGTGCTCTTTTACGAAGGCTTACATGGGGGAGTGGTAACGGAAGAAGCCGATGTAGCAACACACGTTGATTTACTGGTGGGCATGGTACCTATCGTTAATTTAGAATGGATCCAAAAAATTGTTCGTGACACTGCAGAGCGTGGCCATTCACGTGAGGCGGTCATGAGCAGCATAGTACGTAGCCTAGACGATTACTTTCAGTACATCACGCCACAGTTTTCACGCACCCATGTTAATTTTCAACGAGTACCAACGGTTGATACATCGAATCCGTTCAGCGCTCGGGAAATCCCCAGTCAAGACGAGAGCTTTGTCGTGGTGCGTTTTCGCCGCGAAATGAAAACCGTTAACTATCCTTATTTGCTACAGATGATTGAAGGTGCTTTCATGTCACGCATCAACACACTTGTGGTACCTGGCGGCAAAATGGGCTTAGCCATGGAATTAATCCTTACGCCCTTGCTTGAAGAAATACTCGATAAAAAGCGCCGTGCTGGTTTTCAAATGGATTGGGTCTCGGACAAGTCGTAACGCCATTATGGCTTTCAAGGTCAATTGCTATCAACAATCGCCAGCTAACGTGCTATAACGCAACCTTCATCAGCTTTTTGCCGCATTAGGCAGAACACTTTTAGGTTGTACACTATGCCCTATACCTCCGCTCAGACTGGATTACCCACAAGCTTTATAGAACTGCTCAGCAGCCTGATGCGCAGCCCCAGCGTAGTGGGGGCTGAGCATTCTTTCTTTCGCGTATTACAGCGAGAGTTAGAAGAACGTGGCGCCAACGTCACCTGGTATGAAGGCTTGCTTGTGGCTCAGGGCAATGCACCTGACAGTATGATGTTTTCGGCCCATATTGATCGCCACGGTCTAATCTGTACCGGCCCTAACGAATTCCAATATGCGGCATTTGTAGCAGGCGCTCGTTCAGATTTACTGGGTAATTCGGTCAGCGAAAGCTTAATGCGAAAAATTGTTGACCGCTTCGACGGCGAATCAGTTTATGCCTATGAGCCTTGGTCAGGAGCCTATCGTGGCCGGGGGACAATCAAAGGCGCCTATATCTGTGAAAATCGTAATAACTTAATCTTTGAAGTCAATGGTTTAGAACATGTTGTAGCGGGCACACCCGTGGCCTTTACTGACAAGTTAAACATTACTGATCAAGCACTAGTGGGCCAACTCGACAATATACTGACCACTGCAGCCTTGGTACACTTGTTTGAAGGTGGCTTTCAAGGCACGGCATTTTTTACGGCACAAGAAGAGGCAGGTAAAAGCTGGCGTTATTTGCTTGAATGGTTCAGACGTTTCGGAGGCTCGACCAATCAGTTAATCGTAGTTGATACCAGCCCTTATCCAGATTTACCCACCGCGGCGCAGCAAAATCTTATTTTGCGGCACAAAGATGCCAATGCGGTATTTAATCCACGCTTGACCGAGCGTTTAGTGTTGGAATGTCAGCGCCTTGGATTAAGTTACCAATTTAAAGATACCTACGTAGAAGCGCAAAACGCCAAACTGATAGCCAAAGGCGAAGCGCCTTATTCTTTGGGCGCAACAGAATTGGGACGTATTATTTCATCATCCAATGGCTTGGTAGACGGTACAACTTTACAAGTGCCATCATCTGGCTATCACACCATGCAGGAGTCTGCGCCTTTAACGTCAGTCGTAGGTTTTTTGCATATGCTTGAGGTCTTAGCGAAAGGCTAAACGAGAATATATAAAATACGGATGGTCAAAATAAGACAGCCACGCCTAAGGCGTGGCTAAAAGATTAAGTCCAGATATGACTTAGATTTTATCAACAGCTTTGTAGCCTTCGCTACTTAGTTCGTTGTTAACACACTCAAGTAAGAATGTGTTAAGGCTTTGTCCGCCGGTACCATCTTCTTCTGCGATATCAGTACAATATTGCGTTAACTCTGCAATTAGCGCTGCATCGGCAACTTCGCCTTCATCAGCAACTGCACCGAACATAGTCAGTGATAAAACCAATCCCAGTAAAAATTTCATAAATTCCTCACCAAAATAAGGATGCCTTTCGGCGATAGTAGAGTATTTTCTTGCAGTGATAAATGTCTGCAATCGGCGGATTTTTACGCCCAATTTTATATCTCGTCAAGATAAATTTTAACGTATTTCAATAAAAAATTAACACCCTTGTTACCTCACTATCAAAAAAGCAAAAAAACACATACTCATCATGTACTTACAAGTTAGAAAGTTAAGTGAAATTCGTTTTAAAATTGTCGCTTTTTAACGACATTTTTGTGATATTTATTAAATTCTAAAAGCTGTTGCTATGCGGTAACACTTTTTTGCACTTTGCTGTCGAATATAACCAAATATTCTTACTTTAGAACGGTATACTTTGCACAACCACTCATATTATTTACTCTCGATGCTAACAAAAAAATCTATCTCTTTTCTGGTACTCGCAACCGTTACGATTTTCGTGGCAGTACAAGGCTACCGTGTGTGGATGCTAAACAGCATAAAATTCATCAGCTTCGATAGCCGTTTGAAGGAAATTTCAGGTATTGAGTATGATAAAAGACAGCGTCTATGGGCGATTAATGATGGAGGTGATGCGCCACGTTTATATCAGCTTGATGATAAAGGCGACATCGTCCGTAGCATCGAGATCACCAATGCCAAGAATTCTGACTGGGAGGATATGACGCAAGATTATTTTGGTCATTTTTTTATTGGCGACTTTGGTAACAATGATAACGATCGTGAATGGTTAACCATCTATAAAATTGAAAACCCGATCGATATCAAGGGCGATACCACCACGGCTGAAATCATCAAATTTACTTACCCTAAATTTAAAGCTGTGGAAGGTGAAAAACCACGTAAGAACGTACATTATGATGTTGAAGCGTTCATTTACTACAAACGCAGCCTGTATCTGTTTACCAAAAATAGAACCAGCCCTTTCGATGGAAAAACTCGCCTGTATCGCGTTGGCGACTATGCAGCAAATTTTGACGCGGAATACGTTAATGAATTTTCGACCTGCACCATTATCAAAGAATTGTGCTGGGTCACATCAGCAGCATTAAGCCCTGACCGAACCAAACTTGTTCTACTAGATTCAGAACGCCTATGGTTATTTGAAAACTGGAAAGGAGACGACTTTTTTTCAGGAGACGCTTATCAAATTGATTTGGGCATTGTTACGCAAAAAGAAGCCGTAACGTTCGCCGCTGATAACAACACGATTATTTTTACCGATGAAGTATTTAACGGCATTGGTGGCAACGGTTACAGTATACAGCTCGATAAAGCGGAGAAAATCCCAGTCCGAAAACAGGTAAAAAGAGCCGTCAAAGCCAAGCCAAATAAGAGCGAACCGTAACAACACCCAGACAAAGATAAACTATGCTCGAAAACGCTTTATTACCTGCTATTTGACTAGCACAAAATCGTTTTCTTTCTGTGATACTTTCGGGACGATTACCTATCAAGATTGTTAGCACTTAAACAACAATCTCTATAGGAACGAACATGAAACGTATTAATATTTTATCTGCCGCAACCTTGTTGGCATTAACAAGTCAACAGAGTTTAGCTGCAGACATCACAGTCGAAATTCAAAATTTAACACACGGTCTATATTTCACCCCTATTGCAGCGGTCGCCCATACTGCAGATGTAAGCTTATTTGAAGTAGGCGAAACGGCTAGTACCGAGTTACAGATGATGGCCGAAGGTGGCAGCATCGATGGAATTACTACAATCGCTAGCGCAGCCAGTGCAGACATGATTTCAGATCCTGCCGGCGGTTTACTTGCACCTACGATGAAAGCATCAGCTGATTTAATGACGGTTGATGGCAACGTTATGTTGTCAGTTGTGGCCATGGTTTTACCCTCTAACGATGGTTTTGTCGGTCTAGATAACTGGGAAATTCCTACCGAGGCCGGTACGTACACCGTTTATTTAAATGCTTACGATGCTGGCACAGAAGCAAACGATGAGCTTCGCGGTAGTGGCACACCAGGCACGCCAGGTATGCCTGTTCCTCCTCCATTAGAGCCATTGTTAGGTACAGGTGGCAGTGGTGTTGCAGGTGCTGATACCAACGCAACAGTGCATATTCACCGCGGTAACATAGGTGATGACTCACTCACTGATGGTAAAAGCGATGTCGACAATACCGTACATCGTTGGTTGAACCCCGTTGCCAAAGTAACAGTAACCGTCAGATAAGGAGACTGTGATGAAGAGCATTAAAAATTATCAAAAAGCGTTACTTATAGCGCTTCCACTGGCATTAAGCGCCTGTGATGACGATGACACCAGAGAAGTTATTGTTGAGGTCGAAGTGCCCGCACCAGAAGTGGTACCTGTTGATGTGAGCTATGAAGTCACAGTGACAAATCTAACCAATGGTCAACCCGTGTCTCCCCCTGCTGTTGTACTTCATACCGAAGGCACACTTTGGGCGTTAGGAGATGTGGCAACCGTCGCGTTAGAGCGTATTGCTGAAGTCGGTGACTCTGCAGAATTCTTAACCTTAGGCACCGTTAGTGCTGGTGGCGAAACAGGGATCAATCCAGGTGAGCAGCTAACCATCAGCGTTACTATTCAAGACATCACCAATGCCAAAATGACCATAGCCGCGATGTTAGGTAACACCAATGATACGTTTAGTGGCTTAAGTGCTTGGGATTTATCTCAACTGGAAGTAGGTGACAGCTGGACAACCAACAGCCCTGCCTATGACGCGGGTACCGAAAAAAATACTGAAACAGCAGAAACCGTGCCCGGACCTGCAGGTAATGGTGAAGGTTTTAACCCAACACGTGACGACACGGGCTTTATTTCTATGCACCCAGGAGTCGTAAGCGCTGATGACGGTTTAACCAATTCAACACTTACCATCGAACATAAGTTTGATAACCCTGTGATACGTATACAAGTCACTCGCACCGAGTAATTTAGCCCGTATTATCGCGTACTGAATAATAAAAAATGGCACACGATTAATACACACGTAAATAAAAGCGCTGATCTTGTGAAAGATTAGCGCTTTTTCATCGCTCTATATGTTTTTAGAATTGTGGTGATACCAATGACTGATAAAATCCTCATCGTTGAAGACGATCTTGATATAGCAAATCTGATGCGTGTAAATTTACTAGAATTGGGGGTCGAAATTGATCACCAAGCAGACGGTAAAATCGCGCTGAGCCAAGCACTCGATAACGATTACGCGGTGATCCTTTTGGATGTCATGTTACCTAACATGAGCGGTTTGGACATTTGTCGCAAAATCCGTGACGAACGTCCCATGCAAATCATCATTATGCTAACGTCAAAAACCTCTGAGACCGATCGCGTATTAGGTTTGGAGTTGGGCGCTGATGACTATATGACCAAACCTTTTAGTGTACGAGAATTGCAAGCTAGAGTGCGCTCTCAGCTACGTAAAGTGCATCTGTTAAAAAATGCTCAGCTACCATCGGAGCAAGTTGACACCGCTTTGAACTTGGGATCTCTGCGAATAGATCAAAAGAATCACCAAGTATTCCTCGCTGATCAAGAACTGGTGTTAACCGCCACAGAATTTGAGTTACTGCACCATTTGGCTAGTCACCCCAGTCAAGTATTTAGCCGCAGTCAATTGTTGGAATCAGTATGGGGTTACCACCATAGCGGATACGAACATACGGTTAATTCGCACATTAATCGACTCCGGGCAAAAATAGAAACAGATGCAACCTCCCCTAAAATCGTCCAAACCGTTTGGGGTGTCGGTTATAAATTTAATCCTCAAGGAGTATCAACCTAATGCGGATCTGCTTCTATCAGCGTCTCGCCATTTCATTGGTTGCAGTGTTTATGCTGGTCATGATCGCCTGTTTTTATTCAACCAATGAATTACAAAAACTGACCCAACAAGAAGCAGCGCAGAAATTACATATCGGCTTGGCTGAACATCTTGTCAGAGATAATCCTTTGCTTAAGGAGGGCGTTTACGATTACGCAGCCTTAGGCAATCTTTTTCACACCTTGATGATTTTAGGCCCAAGCTTCGAATTTTATTACCTAGATCCACAAGGTAAAATTCTCACTTACTCGGCCGAACCGGGTAAAGTAAAAGCAGAGTCTGTCAATATTGCCCCCATTAAAAGTTTGATTGGCGATAATCAAAACTTTCCTATCGAAGGCGACGATCCAAGACAACTTGGCAGACAAAAAATATTTTCCGCCGCGCCTGTTTTTAACGACGATAAGTTACAGGGCTACTTGTATGTGATCATTGGCGGTGAGCGCTACGATTCAATATTAGCGAATCTTAAAAACAGTCAAAGTATGCGCGAAATAGCCCTATTTTTAGTCGTTGGATTGTTACTACTGTTAGCAGCCCTATTAGTTATATTTAAGTACTTTACGTCTCCCCTTCAGCGCTTAAGTGATGATATGGACAAAGTCCGTGAAGCTGATTTCCATCGAGAGCAGTTGCCGCGAGATTTAGCGGTTTGGAATAAAAATAGCTACAACGAAGTAGACCGCTTAGGGTGTGCTTTCACCGATATGTTAACGCACATCAACAAGCAATTTGATCAACTCAGTCAAATCGACAGTCAGCGCCGCACCTTACTCGCTGACCTATCCCATGATTTGCGCACGCCATTATCTAGCTTACAAGGATACATCGAAACACTGGCAATAAACGACGATACCTTGTCAGTAAAAGACCGTAAGCACTTTATCGATGTATCACTCAAAAACGCTAAAAACCTTAAACACCTTATTGATCAGATTTTTGAGTTAGCTTATTTAGAGGGCGGCCAAGTAACGCTGCACCAAGAACCATTTCCTTTGGGTGAGTTACTGCATGATGTCGCCGCCAAATTCGCCTTAGACGCCCAAGGGAAAAATATCCAAATTAGCGTTATTCCCAATGATTGTGAATATCACGTGTTTGCTGATATTGGCAAATTAGAACGCGTTCTTACCAACCTTATTGCTAATGCCATTCGTCATACACCAGAATTTGGCAAAATTGACTTAGCTGTAGCTATCCATGATGAAAAACTGCGAGTGGATATTCGTGACACAGGTGTAGGGATAAGCGCAAAAGAAATAGCCTATATTTTTGATGCTCGCTATCAAGCCAGTAACACAAAAACAGATGCGTGCAGTCATGCCGGTCTTGGCTTAGCAATATGCCGAAAACTGATGACATTACTCAATTCTGACCTAAAAGTAGAAAGCCAGTTAGGCAAAGGAACGTGTTTTAGTTTCGAACTGACATTAGTTAACAGCAACGCCCTTACCCATTAGGGTGAGGGATTAATTTGCTATATCATATTCCGCTTGTTTCGTTTTAGAGCGTTTTTATGCTGCATACCCTACTTATCGCCGGTGCATTAGTGTTAATCATCGAAGGCCTTGGCCCTATGTTATTCCCCAACAAATGGCGCAATTACCTACAACAAATGGTAGAACAGCCTGCAAATCAACTACGTAGCGTTGGTGGAGTGCTGGTCACTATCGGTTTAGTGAGTCTGTTTTTCTTACTTTAAAAATTAACCGAATTTAGTTATTCAGATGGCGCGTGAAATTTGATAGGATCCCCGCCTAATTTTCTGACACTTCTCTAATCCATGGCTAAAAATGTAGTGGTACTCGGAACCCAATGGGGTGACGAGGGTAAAGGTAAGGTTGTAGATCTTTTAACTGATAAAGCTACTTACGTAGTACGTTATCAAGGTGGACACAACGCAGGGCATACACTGGTAATTGACGGCGAGAAAACCGTTTTGCACCTCATACCTTCTGGTATTTTACGTGAAAACGTAACCTGTGTTATCGGCAACGGCGTCGTGCTGAGCCCTGAGGCATTGCTAAAAGAAACAGCAATGCTTGAGGAACGCGGCGTTCCGGTCAAAGAGCGCTTGCGTATCAGTGAGGCGTGTCCACTTATTCTTCCATTTCACGTTGAACTCGACTTGGCACGCGAAAAAGCCCGAGGCGATAAGCCAATCGGCACCACTGGTCGTGGTATCGGTCCTGCTTACGAAGACAAAGTCTCTCGTCGTGGCTTACGCGTTGGTGACTTATTCAACCCAACAGATTTCGCTATCAAGCTAAAAGAAGTACTTGAATATCATAACTTTATGCTGACCAACTATTATAAAGTTGAGCCGGTAAGCTATGAGAAAACACTTGCTGATGCATTGGCTGTCGCTGATGTACTAAAAGCCATGGTAGTAGATGTCACTGACGTATTGGATCGCGCTCGTTTACGCGGCGATGCCATTATGTTTGAGGGCGCTCAAGGCACCTTGCTTGATATTGACCACGGTACTTATCCCTATGTGACCTCAAGTAACACCACTGTTGGTGGCGTTGCGACTGGTTCAGGTTTTGGTCCTCTTCACCTAGATTACGTTTTGGGTATTGTTAAGGCCTACACAACTCGCGTTGGCTCTGGCCCCTTCCCTACGGAATTAGATTGTGATGTCGGTCAGCATTTAGGTATAAAAGGCCACGAATTCGGCGCAACCACAGGCCGTAAACGCCGCACTGGTTGGTTCGATGCAGTGGCAATGAAGCGTGCTGTGCAAATCAATTCGATTACAGGGTTTTGCTTAACAAAACTCGACGTACTCGATGGTTTAGAAACCTTAAGCATCTGCATTGGCTACAAGCATGCTGATGGCACGGTTAAAGATGTTCCTCCTATGGCAGCGGATGATTACGACCTAATCACCCCTGTTTACGAAGAAATGCCAGGTTGGAGTGAAAACTCATTCGGCGTAACTGAGTATGCAGATTTGCCACAAGCAGCGAAGAACTACGTTAAACGCCTAGAACAATTAACGGGCGTACCAATTGATATTATTTCTACTGGTCCTGATCGTAACGAAACTATCGTTTTACGTCATCCGTTTGAAGTGTAATACGCAATTGCTGTATTCTGAAAGCCGCTTTTAAGCGGCTTTTTTTATACCCGAAGGAGACCAACCATGTCAGTTATGCCGTTTCACCTAGCAATTCCGGTTACCAGTTTGAGCGCAAGTCGAGGATTTTATGCTGATTTACTTGGCTGTGAACAAGGCCGTTCATCTGAACAGTGGATAGATTGGAATTTCTTTGGTCATCAATTAGTCACGCATTTAGTGGCAGCTATGCCGAGCCGGCCTGCTCCAAACAACGTGGATGATAAAGCCGTTCCTGTGCCACATTTTGGCGTTGTACTGAAAATGCATGACTGGCAACGCTTAGCTAATCGCCTGCAAGCGGCAGAAATTGAGTTCGTGATTGCACCTTATGTGCGTTTTAAAGGCCAGCCTGGCGAGCAAGCCACTATGTTTTTACTAGACCCATGTGGTAACGCTTTAGAGTTTAAAGCCTTTAACGATATGGACCAGCTTTTTGCCAGCTAATCGTTTGTTTTAACTGGTTCTGCTATCGATTCAACGGTCAATTCAGCCATTGTTTCGGCGTAATTGCTATGGTATCGACCTGGTTTGTGATTGACCGCTAAAATGATGTTAGTGGTCACCATACCTAAAAGTGAGATAGCCAATAGTATTGGGCTCATAATAAATAGCGCACCTACGACAATCAAACTATCCACCACCAATTGAAACGTACCAGCACGGATCCCACGGCTACCCTGTAAATAGAACGCCAGTATTCCCAGTCCACCTAAACTCGACTTGTGCCTAAACAATATCAGCATGCCCATGCCAATCAACATGCCGCCAACTACTGCCCCAAAAATAGGCTGAATATTATTAAGTGAAATAAACTGGTCCATGTTCTCTACCAATAATGACACTAACGTAATCGTCACAAAGGTATTAATGGTGAAGCGCCAGCCTAGTTGCTTCAGAGCAAAATAATAAAACGGCAAGTTAATCAAAAAAAATAATAAGCCAAATTTTAGCGGTACAAACTGACTTAATAACAATGCGATACCGGCCGTGCCGCCGATGAGTAAACCCAATGTTTTGAATATCGCCAGCCCTAAGCTAACAAAAACCGTCCCGCTTAATATTGCTAATACGTCTTCATAAAATCGATGAGTAGAAGAATGCATGCCTTTTTTGCTCCTATATTAGCCAAATAAAAGTGATCGCTTACGAGCCTTAAATTGTGCATATTTTAAACAGTTCGAAATTTTCGAGGGGCGGGATTGTACAGTAATAATGCAAGCTTACCAGTGGAATTACGGGTTAAGTTAATGCGAAGTAAATACATGATATTTATTGTAAATCTACTTCAAGTTCAGCATAGATTACAACGTGATTTAGACATAAGTAAAAGGGGTAACGCCATACACCTATGGTGGTAAAAAATGTGTTTTATGGATGTACCTTTGAGCAAGATATAATTTTACTAACAAGCTCACTATTAAAATTTAATTGTTTCAATTTTGCACTATGCGTGAATGCTGCTTGGCGATATGCTAGTGACCCTTTTTTTTAAAGCCGTCGAAAGACTCAGGAGACCCAGTGTCGATTTGTGTGCCACAAGGAATTATTTCACTAGATAATATTTTACCCGATGAACCATTATTGATGATGGGTGCAGGCCCGGTACCTATCCCGGCCAAAGTTGCAGCGGCGAACGGCATAGTGATAAACCACCTTGGCGACACTATGGCGCAAATTATCGAACAAGTAAAAGTGATGTCTCGCTATGTTTTCCAAACTGAAAATGGTCTGATCCTCGGTGTAGCCGGACCAGGCTCTGCGGCTATGGAAATGGCAGTGGCAAACTTAGTGCGCCCAGGCGACAAAGTACTCAGTATCTGCAATGGTTTTTTTAGTAGTCGATTGGCAGAAATGGCTGACCGTTTACAAGCTGATGTCATAAAAGTGGTCGTAGATGAGCGACAAACCGCTAGCGCCGAGTTAATCGAGCAGCACATCATTCGGACCCAGCCAAACGTGATGACAATAGTGCAAGGGGAAACCTCGAACACGGTACATAATGCTGAATTGGCAGAAATTTGTAGAATCGCCAAGAAGCATGACTGCATGGTCATTGTCGATGCAGTTTGCACGTTAAGCACCATGGAATTGGCAATGGATGATTGGGGCATTGACGCGGTGATAACAGGTGGTCAAAAAGGCTTGTCGTGTATTCCTGGTGTATCTTTAGTGGGATTTTCTGAAAAAGCGTGGGCGTTTATTGAGTCTCGCACCGATCAACTTCGCCACTGGTGCCTAGATGCTAAACTGGCGTACCAGTTTTGGTATAAAAAGTCGTATCACTACACCGCTCCCGTTTCTGGCATATTAGCCATTCATGAAGCATTACGCTTAGTGTGCATCGAAACCCTGCCAATACGTTTCGCACGCCATCAAAGGTGCTCCAGGTCTTTACAAGCAGCGATTGAGGGTATGGGGTTGACGTTATATGTACCGCCGCACGCGCGTCTTAATTCAGTCGTCGGGATCCGTCTACCCGAAAACGTGATCGGCAAAGAGTTACTTAAGACCATGTCTAATCGCTATCGCGTCGAAATATCCGGCTCTTTTGGGCCCAATATTGTACGCATAGGTCAAATGGGCGAACAGTGCCGTACGCATAACTTGTTTAGAACCATTCACGCTTTAGGCTCTGCGTTTATCGACTTAGGTCACAAAGTAGATTTACCCACTGGTATGTCTGCGCTAGAAAGCACCCTCGATAATATGCGCTAGAAACTTGTCATAGGCATACAAAGTGATAAATCCGCGCTTTGTATGCCATTTAAATACGTATCTTTTTTTTCATCGTTTATGCTTAAATAACCAACAGGGATAGCCATTGCCTAGCTGTCATCGTGCTGTATTTCCCTTGGGTTACAACGGACTAATCAGAAATCACAGGAGAAGCGTATGTCTAAGCTCATACTTTCATTAGATGGCGGCGGTATTCGCGGTGCAGCCACTACCCAATTTTTAACGCACGTCGAAAAAGCCCTGCAAAGTACGCATCAAAAATCATTAAGAGATTGTGTCGACTTTTATGCGGGCACAAGCACAGGCAGCCTAATTGCTTTAGCGTTGGCCACGACCGACATGGATATTCAGGATATTAATAAACTGTATAGCTACCCCAACGCTAAAAAAATATTTATTGAGAACCGAGGTTTTCTAGAAATAGATGGCCTAAATGCTCCTAAATATGAGGCCAAAGGCAAAACCGCAATGCTTAAGAAGTACTTAGGCCAAGCCAAAATTAAAGATGTACCAGAGGGCAAGCATGTATTGGCAGTTGCTTATGGCATTGAACAACGTCGCCCTTACGTTATTAAATCAACCCGCAGCGAATTTCAGAATTTACTCTCGTATCAAGTCGCGGATGCGTCAAGTGCAGCGCCCACGCACTTCCCGACCCGAGATATGCTGCTTCCACCAGACAATGAGCAGGCATGGATGGTCGATGGTGGCGTAATAGCTAACAACCCCACCATGTGCGCTATTGCGGAGGCCTGTCGCTTGTGGCCTGACAACAAAAGGCGTGTGCTGTCAGTTGGCACAGGCACCCGCACGCGCAAAATTAATGGGCCTGACTCGCGCAACTGGGGAGCCCTGCAATGGATGCTCAAAGGATGCATTATTGATGTGCTAGCAGACGAAAAAGTAGTTGGTTATCAAGCAATTACCATCTCGCCACCGGGTAGCTATATAAGAGTAAATGCGGAAATGCGCGCCCAGCCAGGGTTCGACAAGGCACCGGATGATGCGCTAGACGATATCAGCCAAACCAATATTAAACGCCTTAAAGGCATGGGAGACTTTTGGTTTAAACAGTATGGTGATGCTGTAGTCGACTTGTTGAACGATAGTTACAGCGGCCCTTCTCTCGATCGAATCGACCCAGAGACCGGCAAACCCATACCTTATCAGCCAGGATAACAATACATTATTCTGCCAACTGCGTGCGTAAACGTTGTAATTCTTGTTTGCGCGCCTCGTCTACTTCCGGATAATGCATATTTAATGACGCAAACGTCTCAACTATTGTTTTAGCAATAATTAAACGGGCATTACGTTTATCATCCGCCGGGATAACATACCAAGGTGCCTCTTTACTGGAGGTCTCATTAATACATTCCTCGTAGGCTTGCATATACTGTGGCCAAAACTGCCGCTCTTGAATATCTGCGTCGGTAAACTTCCAATTTTTATCTGGGTTGTCGATCCGTGCCAAAAACCGCTTACGCTGCTCTTCTTCTGACAAATGTAAGAAAAACTTAATCACGCGAGTACCGTTGCGGTGTAAATGCTGCTCTAAATCGTTGATCGAACGAAATCGCTCTTTCCAAATGTCCTTTAGGTGCAGAGCTTCATCAGGAATATTTTGACTATGCAGTATTTCTGGATGCACCCGAGAAATAAGTACTTCCTCATAATAAGAGCGGTTGAAAATACCGATACGTCCCCGCTCAGGCAATGCGACATTCGAGCGCCATAAAAAGTCGTGCTCTAACTCATTTTGACTGGGGTGTTTAAAACTGTGTACTTGACAGCCTTGGGGATTAATACCTGACATAACATGGCGAATTGAGCTATCTTTTCCCGCTGCGTCCATCGCCTGAAAAATGATTAGCACTGAATGCTCGTTAGATGCATACAGCAAACGCTGCTGGTCACTCATCTTTCCAATTTGCTTTTTTAGTTTTTGTTTATAGTGCGCTTTTGACGTATATAAGGGGCCGATAGCTGTGGGTCGTTGCGTTAAATTACACGACTCACCGTGCTTGGCTTTAAAATCTGCTGGGTTAATTTTCATATTTTCCCTTCTTTTTCGTAACGAGAATAACATCCACTATAGCCGTAAACTGGTCTCGGAATATGTGCTGTGTCAATTCATGCGCGAATGTAAACTGCATTCACGAATAATCTAGCATGTAATCCAGAGATGATCCCATTGATCAGCCTAGCAGTAATGCTTATGAATAAACGTCACTAGCTCATCCTCATTAACCAAACTGAACCCTTGGTCTTTAAACTTTGTCAGGTCCTGCGCCTTTGGAAATGAAAAATATTGACCGCCGCTCTGTTTCCGCAGCGATAAACTTTCACCTAAGGCTAAGGTTGATACTGCCTCGCTCAGCACATTGATGCCCTCAACATACAGTTGTAAAACATGCCATAAATAGGACTTGTCAGGTTCAACCTCAAGATGTGATTGGGCGACAATTCGCCCAGTGTCGATATTTGCATCATCGATGAAATGTAAAGTAGTGCCGATTTTCTTCTCCGAATTTAACATCGCCCAAAATGTGGCCATAACGCCACGATAATCTGGCAACAAACCCGAGTGTAAATTCAATACACCAAGGCGGGGTAAGCTCAATATGTCTTGCTTTAAAATACAGCCATAACGAATAGATAATATTAATTCGGGCTGTAAAGCACTTATTTTTGCTAGGCCTTGAGGGCTATTGATTGCATTGAGCTCTTCAACAGGTTGTACCAATATACGGTTCATTTGCGCAAAACTCATAAACCCTTTATGGCTGGGTAATTTTTCAAACAATGGTGACAGTAATTGGTTTAATAACGTTTGTTCAAAAAAGCTAAGGGTAACGAGTTCAGCAGGTTTACTGCTATTACCACCCACTTTTGCAGATAAAAATAAGCTGACACTGTGCTGTGACAGCTGCGGAAGTAGTAAATTCAGCGCGTAGTTACTGGCGAGATCTCGGTTGGCTAAGATAACGATGTTCATTCATATCACTTCTTTATTACTGCAATGACAATGAGTAAACCATTTATTCAATAGAAAGAAAATTGGCTTTAGCAGCAAATATGAAAAGAGATAAAAATCAAAAAGAAGGGGTCTAGAATACATTACCAACAACACGGAGCTGAGTGTAAAACCCAGAACCGCGCTGCTGTGATGACTAACGCGAACTTACGCTAAACCTTATAAAGATAAGTCACTGGTGATGATCGCATCTGAGTAGCTTTGATAAGCCGCTTCGAGCTGCTTCGCCACTGGATCAGGGAACGAGTGGAAATCGCCATTATTTAGCGCAGTAATAATCGCTTCTGAAACCACGGTTGCACCTGGTGCACCTTCAAAACCTGCTGAATCACCCATCTCGGTGCCAATTGGCCCTGGGTGTACGCTCAATACACGAATGCCCTTGTCAGCCCATTTGTCTTTTAAGCCTTGGGTAATCGAATATGATGCCGCTTTAGATGCGCAGTACGTAGCAATATCGCCGAAGGCTTTAATCGATGCGATAGAGTTCAATTGCACCAATACGCCTTTATTACGTTCTAATGTTTCAGCAAAAGCATTGGCTACGCGCATCAAACCAAACACATTCACATTGATTTGTTCCATCAAAGATTCTTCTGCGTTTTCAGCCAAGGGTGAAGTCACATGCATAATACCGGCGTTGTTAACCAAAATATCCACGTCGGTGGCTTGCTTAGCTAAACCTTGAATAGATGCTGTATCTGCAACATCAGCAGCTAATGTAACAACCTTGTCGCCGTATTGCGCTTCGATTTCTTTGGTTGATTCAGGGTTGCGTACCGCTAAATAAACCTTCGTCGCGCCATTTTCGATTAGTGAATCTACTATTGCTTTACCAATACCACGATTGGCGCCTGTGACTAGTGCTACTTTGTCTTTTATTGCGTCGCTCATTATTTTGCTCCTATTAAGGTTTAAAGTATTTTAAGTTGTACCGATCGGTAACGTTGATTAATCTTATACCGATCGGTAACATACGTCAAATACATTTCTAAATTGATTTTTACGAGGTTCATAGAGATGAGTGGTAAACGTACTTTTGATGATGAAAAAGCACTTGAGTCGGCTATGGGCGTGTTCTGGAAAAAGGGCTACGCGGGTGCATCGCTAGCGGAGCTAACCCAAAGCATGGGGATCAACAAACCCAGTATGTATCGCACCTTTGGCAACAAAGAAGCGTTGTTTCTAAAGGCGACCCAGAGATATATTGAGAAAAATGCCCAACCTCATTTTGTGCATTTACAGCAAGAAGGCATTCCGTTAGCACAGCGTATTAAAAATTACATGACATCAGTGGTAAGCGAGCAGTGTACCGCTGAAGATCCTAAAGGATGTTTCATATTTTTATGCCAAGGAGAGATTGCCAGTGGCGATATGCCTGAGTTGCCGAGCAATTTACTGAATCAGGCGAGTCAAAAAATTCAGGACGCGTTAGTTGATATCTTCACTGATGACCCACAAGCGATTAAACTTGGGTTAAATACCCGCGCAGAGAGTATCGCATTATGTATCGCTACTACCCTCAGAGGTACAGCCTCTATGGCTCGAGCAGGTGTCCCATTAAGTGAATTGAAAACGGTCATCGAGCACAGTCTTCGTGGTATAGGCTTATCTTAGTAACAGTCAAAATGGCTGTCATTTTGACTTAATAGGCACGCTTCCGTGCATTTTTACCAAGCGTGAATAAACACATCTTCAGTCTTTTCGCAGCAATCGATTCTCATTAGGTGTCGATTGAATAAACCCTTTGCGTTAAAAGACAAACCAGCCTTTTAGTTTCACTCTTATCGTTTATCTCACTCTGATTTGTTACATTTCAAAACAGTTATCCCAAGGCTAGCGTTGTATAACTATTGAATTCTCAAGCATATCAGCAGATAGTAAATTGATTTGATTGAATATTAATCAAATGATCAATATTCAATCTTGGCACTTTAAACCAGCGCATTATCAACTATCAGGAGAAACACCATGTCACATATTGACCCCAAGCAAATCCCCCAGCAAGCCTTTGATTGGTATGACGAATATGCCCATGGTGATATGGACAGACGTACCTTTATGTCACGCTTAGCATCTTTGTCGGTGGCAGGGTTAAGCATTGGCACCCTAAGCGGCGCACTGACGCCTAATTATGCGTTGGCTGAACAGGTGTCCTTTAATGATGAAGCCATAACCGCCAGCTACCAAAAATTCCCGTCGCCGGATGGTTACGGCGAAGGCCAAGGTTACCTAGTTTTGCCCAGCAATATATCAAAAGCCGTCCCTGCGGTTTTGGTGGTGCACGAAAACCGCGGCTTAAACCCTTATATAAAAGACGTGGCCCGCAGGTTAGCCAAACAAGGTTTTATCGCCTTTGCCCCCGATGCTTTATTTCCCCTTGGTGGATATCCTGGTAATGATGAGAAAGGCAAAGAAATGCAGCGTAGTATGGATCGCCAAAAGATAGAAAATGACTTTATCGCTGCTGCCAATTTTATTAAGCAGCACGAGAAAACAACTGATAAATTAGGTGTGGTCGGTTTTTGTTTTGGGGGTTACATCAGTAATTTTTTAGCCGCTAAAATACCCGACGTAATTAATGCAGCGGTGCCGTTTTATGGTACTCCCGCCGCCGAAAACTTAGTGAGTCAGGTCAAAGGACCACTATTGCTTAATTTCGCTGAAAACGACAGCCGAGTAAATGCAAGTTGGCCAGCATACGAAAGCACATTAAAAGCCAATGGCGTGGACTACGAAGCGCATATTTATCCCGGCACCCAACATGGTTTTCATAACGACTCTACCAGCCGCTATGACCCAAAGGCAGCGGAGTTAGCATGGTCTCGCACCGTCGCTTTCTTTAAGGCTAATCTGCTTAACAGCTAAATAAAAAGGGCTGGACATATAATACTTGCCCAGCCCTTTAATACATTGTGTAAGTAACTTAACTAACGACTACAGAAACCATTTCCGTTGCCTGCTGATGCGATAGTGCCATTTAGCTGCTGTGTCATGTTTTCTACTCGATAATTGATGAACGATGTTAATCCGTAAAAGCTCCCCACTGTGGTGGTTTGATTTTGCTCATATTCAGAAAATGAGTAAAAAGCGGTCGGATCATTAGCCACATGTTCACCAATAAGTGTATCTATATCTGCTACTCGCTCAGCAAATGCACTGCTAGAGAGTGGTCCATCAATGAGTTGATTTAAGTAAGCATGGTACGTATCTAGGTTATCACTGCTGGCTAATGCAAGCGCCACTAGGGGTTTATCGGCAAGCGCTCCGTCAGTGGGCTCATCGATATACAATTCGCGAATATCAGCACTGTTGCATCCTTGACTAAAGGAACCGAACGACTCGTTTAAATCCCAAGGCAACATAGTAAATACGTTATCTTGATCATAGATATAATAGTTATGGGCAAGCGAGCCGTGATAACTATCAAGGTTCGATAACGACACGCTAACCGATAAATAACGCAACACAGAATCTTGGTCAATCACACTTAAACCATCGCTGTATTCCATGTCATAAACGAAGTCCATAAATGCGCCGTTGTCTGAACTGTCTTCGTTAGTCTTTAATTCAACACCGCTGTAACTCGAAAAGTTGTCATCTATATATTGTAAATCGCTACCGGTGCCATCAGGTTTGTATAAATCGCCATTAGTATTACTGAAATGCTTAGCAAGAAACTGCTCATTGACAAACTCCACCAGCAAATACAGTCCTTTCAACTCGCCATTCACATAGACATTAACGTAGCTATGATCAGGCGCCGCCACGCCCATTTCGTCCATCAATTCGTAGGCTATATACTCGCGCATATAAGATGGGTCGTTGTACATATTATTGAGCACAAACTTCTTCATGCCCAATAGCTTCTGGCCGCTCACGTATTCATTCACATCTATATTAAAACTAAAGCGTTCGCTATTCGATTGGTAAACAGATTGCAGGCTTGAATTACCCTTAGTGCGTATTGCTACTTCATCCAGCGTTACGCCTTTAAAAGTAACCGATGTAATGTGATATTCTTCATCTAAGGCATTATCGAGTAAGTCTTGCCATTGATCTTCGTCGATTTCAAAATAAATAGACTCCACTACATCTTTGGCGTAGATATCAGGCAGTTGATTGGCCGTCCCCTGTGTGACAGCCAGCGTGTTGATCGCCCAACTTCCGTCCGTTGAAAGGCCATAGCTGTATCCTTGTGAAACATCGCTTTCTTGCCACTCTAAATAATCGACTGTCTCGTCATTTTTGATTAAGCTCAGTTCGTCCTCTTTACCTAGCTTAAAGGGCACATAGTCACTGCCAGGGTCTTCGTCGGTGGCATAGATTACAATATATCCACCCGCTTCAAGGGTAACCTCAGGCAAGGTGACAGGGTCGATATCATCACTGCTATCAAGCACCTGATAATCACTCAGCAGGATAGCGCTGGCGCTGTTGTTATATAGCTCAAACCAATCATTGCCGTCATCTTCAGCCGAGGCCACGACTTCGTTGATGACTAGTGGACCATGACTGGCTGAACTGTTGGCTGCCACAGGCGTAGCCGCGAGAGTAGCCGTTGCATCGCTGCCATCTGGATATCGACCATAACTAAACCCGATTAGCGCCTCGCCACTATCCCAGCTAAGCTGGTCAATTAAATCTGTATCAAGAAACAAGCTGACTTCATCAGATGAGCCCAGTTTAAAGCCAACTGTAGCAAAATCGTCTAGTTCATCAGTAGTGGCATACACTCGGTAGAATTCCCCCGCGGCAATGGTTACATCAGGCAATGAGAATAACTCCCCCCCTTCGTCACTAACGGAATAATCCCCTAAGAAAACAGCGTCGTCGCCTGAGGCGTAAAACTCAATCCAGTCGTATCCATCATCAGCGTCTTTAGCAACAACTTCATTAATACGCAGCTGGGCATCGTTGTTAATAATGGTATCCGTTACCACTACATCTTCAGTCAACTCTTCATTGGCCGTACCTTGAGTGGGTAACATGGTTTGCGCACTACCCGTGCCATCAACATACAGACCATAGCTATAGCCTTCTTCGGCCTCACCGTCTTGCCAATCTAATTGGCTGATCAGCGTATCGCTCTCATACAGATAAACCGCGTCATCGCCGCCCAATTTAAAAGTCACATAGTATCCGTCATCAGGGGGCGTATCACTTTCATCGATGGCTTGAATAACTATAAATTCGCCAGCAGACAAGGCTATTTCCGGCAGGGCTTGAAGGGCGTGATCGGCACTATCATCTACCAGCGAGTAAATAGACAGGTCGGCAATATCTGTATTCGCGTAGAGCTCAATCCAATCATTGCCATCATCTGTTGCTGCAGCGACAATTTCATTCACAACCAATGCCAGCGACGTGCTCTCATCAGTGTCGCTATCATCAACAATAATCTCACTCTCGGTGCTATCAGAGGACGAATCAGAAGAACCACACGCGCTTAACGAGGCAGTTATCATTAAAACCACTAAAAGCTGATATATGCTGGATCGGGTCATGAAAATATCTCCGCAATCAAAATTATAAAATCAATGAGCGAAACCTAACAAATAAGTGGGTAGTAACCGTGCAGTAAATAAGGAGATTTAACGCAGATGCCCTGAGACCCCCTTTCGTGCAAGCAATCCACTAAGGAGCCCACAAACAGAAGTTATCAAAGAGTATTAAAGGAACGCGGCTACCGCGCAGGCACAAATGTAATAGCAATCCTCAAAGCCAGTTAGTTAGCAAGGGGGCTTTGCTCTGTTATTTGGGATTAACAGAGCATATTGGCTTATTTGTCAGAATTAAAATAGCTGGCTTGACGGATCAATGCCCATCCTGCAAATACAAAATTTATCCCTACCATCAAACCCAATACCCAACTAGCATTGCCAGATATATCCGATAAAATAATGAGCCCTAACGCGACAGATATTAGGCCGCTAAAAAGCAACCACAAAGAAGTCGATGTTGACCACTGCTGTATTGCCAGCATAATTTTGAATATACCTTCAATCAAAAATAAAATGGTCAGTAGCACCGTAATAGTGACGGCCCCTTGCATAGGGTTAACTAATAACATCAAGGCAATACAACAATAAAGCACACCAATCCCGATCTCCCACCAAAAGCGACTGACGCCTTTGCTACGAAAAGCGTGCAAAATTTGCGTTACGCCCCCGAGCATGATTAACCAACCGAGCATTAATTCAATGGCAAGTGTCGCAGCTATAGGCAAAAGTAGGGCGATAAAACCCAGTACCACTAAGATAATACCTGTATTGCGTATAGCCTTAACGTGCAGTTGCATAAATTCGTTAAATTTGATGTTCATTTGCTCTTTTTTCGCGCTCACAACGTTTGCCTTCTTTTGTCAGGTAATAATCAAGCTCTCAAAATACCACGGTATTGAATGCTACATGGCGTAAAATGGTCAGTTTTTCAAACTGCGCAATTCTTCTCCGCGCACTGTTCACAGCGATCCGGTAAGTTATCCCGTCATTATGCTTAAGTGACTATCTACTTCTCACCTCGCTTTATGTATGGAATCGCAAAAACGCGTGTAATTATTTCTCAGAACAAGAAAAAACTAGCCCCCGAGCGCGATATCCAATCGGAACATCCAGAAAGTATTTGCCAGAATACCCTGCTCAGTATCCCTACAGTGCGTATGTTTACAGGTGTATTATTTACACCTAGGTCAAAAATATAATAGGCATAACATCTGCTTAGGTAGTTGAACGTTTAGCACCTCATTCCATAAAGCGGGTCATATGAACAAATTACGTATTGCGTTGATTGGCGGCGGGCCCAGTGCGCTCACGATCGTTAGAAAATTATTGTGCTCACAGCCGCAAATATTTGCACTCGATATATTTGAACGCAATGCGTCTCTGGGAAAAGGTATGCCCTACAGTGCCCAGGGCGCATCTCTTGAACACATTACTAACGTGTCATCCGATGAACTCTCACCTTTCGACGAAACGTTAGAAGAATGGCTAGGTAAACAAAGTCATAAAATGCTCGCTAACTATGGTATCGATAAAACAACATTGCATGCTAAACATGTGGTTCCTAGGCTATTATTTGGTCTTTATTTAGAGCAACAATTTAGCGCTTTGCTCGATGAATGCGCCGAAAAAGGGTTAACCACTCATGTACATCTCAACAGTGAGGTGGTGGATATAACATCCGCTAAAAATGACAATACCAGCGATGTGCAGCTAGCAAATAAAAGTGTGAAAGGCTTTGATAAAGTGATTATTTGCACGGGCCATGTTTGGCCAAAACAGCAAGAAGCAAAGGTAGCTGGCTACTATGACTCTCCTTACCCACCCGCAAAATTAAGCAAAAAATATAATCATCCCGTAGCCTTAAAAGGCAGTTCATTAACCGCCATTGATGCCATTCGTTCACTTAGCACAGCAAATGGACAATTTTACGAAGACCAAGGGCAACTCCGTTATAAGGTAGATAACGATGTGCCCAATTTTAAGATTGTTATGCATTCACTAAATGGTTTGTTACCCAATATTCGCTTTCATTTAGACGACCCGTTGGTTTCAGACGATGGCATGCTGACGCAGCAACAGATAGCCCAGCACATGGCTGAAAATGACGGATTTTTGAGTCTCGATTTTATGTTTGAACATAATTTCAAATTGGTATTGCAGCAAAAAGACCCACTTTTTTATGAAAAAATTGTCGATAAAAACCTTGAGAGTTTCGCGCAATGGATGCTTGAATCAAGGAAAGCCTTCGAGCCTTTTACACTCTTTAAAATAGAATATTTGCAGGCCGAGCAGTCAATTAAAAATGAAAACTCCTTACAATGGAAAGAAGTACTGGCGCTGCTCAGTTTCACCCTTAATCACCCAGCAAAATATTTATCTGCCGAGGATATGACCCGCTTACATAGTGTGTTGCTGCCCTTAATTGGCCTTATGATAGCGAACGTGCCCCAATCGTCTGCAGAGCAACTTTTGGCCCTACATCATTGTGGTGTACTTCAGGTTATTCCCGTTGATCGTGACAGTTATCTGCAAGTCCACGGGGATAACCAATTCGACTACCATTATCAAAATGAAAGTCATCAGCCAATAACACAAAGCTATGCAACGTTTGTGGATTGTACAGGCCAGCAACACCTGGAGAATGATGCATTTCCATTTAAGTCCATGTTTAGCCATGAGCCAGTATTGCCCGCGAAAGTAAGATTTAAAGATAAACAACAAGGGGAAGAGGAATTAGCAAAAGGTAATAAGAATGTAAACCTAGGCAGTGATGAGCACTACTACCTCACCTTAAAGGGATTAGCGATCAACGATTACTTTCAGCCAATATTGGCGGATGGCTCACCGAGCAATCGATATTTTGTAATGGCGGTGCCGTTTATCAGCGGTTTTAACCCTGATTATTCCGGTTTTGATTTTTGCGATCAGGTTTCAAACATTATCGTGGATAAGCTCTGTGAAGAAGTGTCCCAATGACGCTAACTAGATTCATTCTTGCTCAGCAGTCGTATATCATCTAATGAAGCGATACGGATATGGGTTTGGTAGTAATATTTGCTGCTGCGCTTACCGTTAAAGGCAAACCAAATTTTGACTTGCGCCAACTCACCTTTAACAAAAATCTGTTTATTTAAAAAATAAGTTTTGGGTGACGTTTTGTGTTTCTGCTCAAATTCAGCAGCCAGCTTAGGCGGGATCACCACAGTGATATTTCTTGGGTCGCGGTAATCATACTCAGTATTTAAAAACACACGCCCTATTATGTCTCCTGTAGCTTTTACTTTGAACACACCCACGGTCTCTAACGTTTTTGGATAAAGTGCAGCGGCTAAACCGCGATACGTCATGGTGTCGGTCTTATCGCTGGCTGCATCAACTTGCACAGGTTGGGTTAGTGAAGAGTTACTGCCCTGAGTTGATGAAGTACTACTGCAACCTGCTATAAAAAGTACCAACAACACTGTCCATAATCGCATCTTTCTATCCCTCAACCGTTACCTATAAGCGTGAAAAATTAACCGTCAACTATATTAAAGTGTAAAGACCAGCGACTACAATGTTACTTGTTCGCTGTTTGAGCCTTTAAGTTATCTTCTGTCGTGTCCGATTCATCTTCATCTTCATTTTCAAGGCCCATCTCGACGACTTCCTGGGTAGTACTTCGCATATTTACAAACGGCTCATAATGCTCTCTGGCCACATCGTGGAAGCGAATACGGTATAACGTCCAGCAAGCCAAAATCGACAGCGCCACACCCGACACCATAAACAGTGCCATATGGGTATACCCCAACAAAAACGAAACAATAAGTGGCCCAAGAATACTGCCAACGCTATTCATCATTAACACACCACTACCTACCTCCATAATAGACAGATCAGTGTTGTCATTTGCATGAGCTAGGCACAAAGAATATAGCGGGAAGCTCAAACCACCTAACAAAAACATGGTCACATAAATTACTTCAGGCGTGCGGCTATCAAGCATAATGGCTGCAATACTGGTTAATACGGCAATAACGGCCAAACCGGTTATCACGTAGCGCCTGTCTATACGGTCAGATAAACGGCCAACGGGCAATTGCAATGCCGTGCCGCCCAATATAGTCACCGCCATAAACACACCTACTTGCCCTGCACTCAACTGATTGGCATCCGCTATCACTGGCCCTAACGCCCAAAAACCACCGGTCACTAGCCCACCAAAAAACGCTCCCACCATGGCCACTTGCGATACAGCAAATAAACGCCTAAAGCTGAAGCTAACTGCAGGTATGGGCTGCGGAGCAGCTCGCCTAGTTAAGCCAACAGGTACAATACCCAATACCAGTAAAGCAGCCGCCAACATAAATAAACCGGCGTAACCAAGATCAAAGCCAACCAATAACTGCCCCACGCAGATAGCTGAAAGCGAGATCACGGTATACACAGAAAGCACACTGCCTCTGTATTCAACGGATGTTTTATCGTTAAGCCAACTTTCGATCACCATATAAATGCCCGCAATGCCCCAGCCAATTAGGCAGCGAGCCACCAACCAAAGCACGAAATTATCCACCAAACCGATAAATAACAAGGACGAGGTAAACAACGCAATGAGTACCGTAAACACCCTAATGTGACCAACCCTTGCCACAAGGCGCGGAACCGTCAAGCAACCCAAGACAAAACCGAGGAAATAGCTTGAGCCGATATAGCCTATTAAATCAGCCTCCCACCCTAAGCTAATAGCGTAAAGCGGCACAACGGTGAGCTGCAAGCCATGCCCCACAAGTAAAATGGCAGCAGAAAACAACAAAGAAAACATGGACTTTAATAAGGTCGGCATAGCACGATCCAATTCGAAATTTATCTTAAGCCACCGACAGTGACAGGTACAAACACTGACTCAAACAAGCTAAAGCAAAGTTGAGAGCGTTGAAATATTGAAGATCCACATAGTGGTGGTTTCAGCATATGAAGTCCAGAATGAATTTGAACTTACCCCAATAACAATCCGTTAGCCCGTTGATTAATGCACAACAAGGGTGAATATAAACTGGATGGAGTGTGACGTGGCCGGCCCCGCAATTAAATTTTTTTTAGACTAACTCTGGGGAGGGGGCGTTGAACGGTTTACGTTAAGAAATCAGCCTCACATGATGGGCGTCTTTGGGTGAGAGGCAGTTATTGGGGTTATGTGGTTTTAACGCTTTGCCAAAGGGCAAATGCGAACCTTGCTGGGCTTTGCCCAGTGAATATTTTCCCCCGCCGCGCTTTTTGCGGCGAATTTAGGCAACTTGTTAACTACCAAACACATTAGCGGCGACCATAGTTAATAGAACTCCAAGACCGGCTGAGTATGCGAGTAAGCCTAATTTGCGAGCGTTGTTACACATGCAAACAAATTCAGCATTACCAGTTTGACCATATTGTCTTTTAAATATGAACTTCTGAAAGTTCCAATCTACATCATCCGTACCAAGAAGCAGACTAACAGCATCTAGGCTATACGATTTGAATAGAGCTGGGTCATTTTCCTTAATGTAAGTCCTAATTTTCCTCAATTCGATGCCATATTTAATCACGCCAATGACAAAGGTAAGCATAAAAATTGCTGCTAATAGAGTCACGCGCTTTCCTTAGTATTTAACGCTTAACGTATGAGTATTTTAGGAGCGCTTTTGGCCGAAGGCCAGCAAGTAAAATACCCGCCATTATGTTTTTGTAAAAAAACATACTTTATACAGACCTCTTTCGTCTGACAAAATAAAACGGACAACCGACTAAAATTGCGATGATTAAAGCAAAAAAAGAAGATGTTATTAAAGCGATAATAATGAACGGATCAAGATAACCAAGGTGGAAATAGTTTACCAATTGAAAAAGTGAAATTGAAACTAAAGTAGCCGCCCCAATCGCAAATTTGAAATTTTTTAATTGCCAGTGCGAAATGACAGAGCACAGAAACGATATTGATATCAGGATAATAATTCCTTGTAATCCTTCACTCATAATTAAATATACTATTTGTTACCTAACGCCAAGCTCACCTGCAAATATTGCAGAGAGCGTTTTTGTGTAAAATAGAGCTACGCGACATACACAAAAATGAGCGTAACAGAGCTTTAAAGTGACATCCATAATAAAAATGGTCAATTTTCAGGGCTGAACTAGACTTTTTAGGTCTCTCATTTTTTGTCAGGTAAGCGGTTATGCCTCAGCCTCGAAAAAGCCAAATTAGTTTAGTTGATACGCCTTACTATCACTGCGTTTCCCGGTGTGTTCGCCGCTCTTTCTTGTGTGGGATTGATAAGTATTCCGGCCAGAGTTACGAGCACCGCCGTGGCTGGGTAGAAGAACGTTTATTGTTTTTATCTACGATATTCTCCATAGGCATCTGTGCCTATGCAGTCATGAATAATCATACACATATAGTGTTGTGCGTTGATAAAACGTTGGCTTGTAACTGGGATACCGATGAAGTGTTGAGGCGTTATCATCGACTTCATAAGGGGACACTGCTGACTCAGAAATTTATGAATGGTGATACGCTGAGCCAAGGAGAGCTAATCACCTTTGATGAGACCGTAAAAACATATAGAAAACGCCTGTACGAAATAAGCTGGTTTATGCGTGACTTGAATGAATACATTGCCCGTGAAGCCAATAAAGAGGACGGTTGCACTGGTCGTTTCTGGGAGGGTAGATTTAAATCACAAGCACTACTAGATGAAAGTGCCGTGTTAGCTTGTATGGCCTATGTGGATTTAAACCCCATACGCGCGAAAACCGAAAAAACACCTGAAACATCAAAGCACACCAGTATCAAAAAACGTATTCACGACACTAAAAATCAACAGTCACAACCGTGCGTTTTAATGCCCTTTGTGGGTAATCCTCGTGAAAAAATGCCCAAAGGTATTCCTTTTTCACTTAAAGACTATTGTGAGCTTTTAGATACTACAGGTCGCTGTATTCGTGATGACAAAGCTGGCTATATTGATAATACTCAAAGCCCAATTCTAGAAAGATTAGGATTAGATAGTGTTCAGTGGTTAACCCTGACCACTGAGTTCGAGAAGCACTTCTGCTACGCCGCTGGCGCTGAGCAAATGATGAATGCGTTTAAGCGTCATACACACCATCAAAGATTACGTGGAATGACTAAAGCTAAAGAGCTGTTAAAGCGCGCCTAAATCTGTTTTTTCATAGCACATCCCATGCATAACATATTGTGTCGCTGACTCATGCATGAAACTCACTTTACTCCTCTGATAACAAACAATATTTAAAAAACATCCTCCATAGCCCAGATTAATCTACGTTAACTCTTCTCGAGAATAATTTCTGCTAACTAAAAACAACCAGGACGATTTATGTTCTGTGATTTTAAAATGGGTGTCTATGTAAGCTGATTTTTATAAATTTAAACCTCTTTTTATCAAATCATATTCAAATTAAATAAGACTAAAGAAAACTGTGTATACCGCAAAAAAACATCAGAAAATTCACCGCAGATTCAGTTAGCAATTATTGAGCTTACAATTTTCACAACTTCATTTTACTTACGCTAATACATTAAAAAATAAAAAGATTATTAAAATTAATAAATAATTTCACTTTATAATATCCATCTATATCTTATCGCACAAAAGGGTTAATTCACCGCATCAAAAGTTGAACTAACAGTGCAACTAAATTAGTGTAAAAAACAAGCATTTAAAATCACTAATGGAGATAAGTAACATGGTATCACGTAGGAGTTTTATAAAAGCTGGTGCAGCATTTGGTATTGGCTCAATGTTGAGCGCACCAACGTTAGCACAACAATTAAAAGTAAAAATGTCATCTGGAAAAGTAATGCAAACCAGAGGTCCCATTGATGAAGATGCATTACTGCCCACTAATGATGTTAGCGGCAGTAAACATTACCGCCCTAAATCCAGAATGGGTTTAGGAGGACTTGCAGCAGGTAACGGTTTTAATACAATTTCACCCGATGAAGAAATTCTTCAAATGTTACATGCCGCATGGGATTCTGGAATTAGGCATTTTGATACATCGCCATTTTATGGCTTGAGCCTAAGCGAAAGACGTTTTGGCGACTTACTTCGTAATAAAAATCGCGAAGACTATGTATTATCATCTAAAGTTGGACGCCTACTCACCCCATCAGCCGAGCCATTAGAAAACAGCTGGCATTGGGCTGATCATTCCCCATTTCATTACAAGTACGACTATTCCGCTTCGGGAACCCGTCGCTCTATTGAAGACACCTTACAACGAATAGGTGTTGCCTCGCTTGATATTGTATATATTCATGACTTATCACCTCAAAACAGTGACATGGGTGAAGACTGGTTAAAATACTTTGATCAAGCCGCCAAGGGCGCTATTCCTGAACTAACTAAAATGCGTGACGAGGGAATAATTAAAGGATGGGGTTTTGGGATTAATACCCCTGATGCAATATACAAAGCAATTGATATGTCTGATCCAGACATTTGCCTATTAGCGCTTCAATATTCTATTTTGGATCATAAACAAGCATTAGATAAAACATTCCCAATGTTAGATAAACACGGCATATCGGCTGTTATTGGTGCCCCTCTTAATGGTGGTTTTTTAGCAGGTCGTGATCGATTTAACTACTCGCCTAAAATTCCTCTGCCAATGCAACAAAAATACGTAGCAATGAGTGAAATTGCAGCTAAACATGGAATTGATATGAAAACCGCTGCACTGCAATTTGCAGAAGCCCCCTCAACCGTTTCAGCTATTATACCTGGCGCACGAACAGCCCAGCAAATAGAAGCGAATGTTGCTTCAATGAAAGTTAAAATTCCAGATGCATTTTGGAGTGATTTAAAATCAAACGATCTAATCGCCCAAAACGCGCCGATTCCTACCTAAAGGCAAATATTACTGCTAAAGCGTGCCCTTTAAGCTTACTGGGTACGCTGCTATTACTCGCTTTTATATTATTTATTGAGTCAGGTCGCTGTATTCGTGATGACAAAGCTGGCTATATTTATAATACTCAAAGCCCAATTCTAGAAAGATTAGGATTAGATAGTGGTCAGTGGTTAACCCTGACCACTGAGTTCGAGAAGCACTTCTGCTACGCCGCTGGCGCTAAGCAAATGATGAATGCGTTTAAGCGTCATACACACCATCAAAGGTTACGCGGAATGACTAAAGCTAAAGAGCTGTTAAATCACGTCTAAATCTGTTTTTTCATAGCACATCCCATGCATAACATATTGTGTCGCTGACTCGTGCATGAAACTCACTTTACTCCTCTGCTAACAAACAATATTTAAAAAACATCCTCCATAGCCCAGATTAATCTACGTTAACTCTTCTCGAGAATAATTTCTGCTAACTAAAAACAACCAGGACGATTTATGTTCTGTGATTGTAAAATGGGTGTCTGTGTAATTCGATGTAATCGTCTTTGGTAGTCATATTTGTCGCCTAACGCCTAATTAACTGGCAAAAAATTGTTGGCTAAAATAAGTGAACGAAGTGAACAAAAAGCCAACTGTTTTTTGTCCTTGTTTAATTTCTTGTTAGGTGCTTCTTTATTTTACATATAAAGAAGCAAAAACATAAAAGCACAAAATAATTATATTTACTATTATTGGAGCAGCAATAAACCACCATATAGCTAACCACTTTTTAACTTTGAAATTTGTAGTTACAGCTTTATAACTGGCGATTAAAGACCAAAAAACAGAAACCATAACTACAATTGATAGTATATAATCTTCACTATAAAAGCTTAAATAATCTTTATAACAAAGAGTTACAACAAGCATTCCTATAGCAACAGGTAAGGCATATACCATATTAGAAATGACGTAAATAGAGCGCCCTAGTTTTCGATTAAACTGTCCAGCACCACACCACTTTATTCGTAAGTTATAAAACCAACCGCCGATCCACCATATTAACCACGCAAAGAGAAGACCAATAACCAAAGATACAGACCAAAATACAAACCAACTAGTAACTATTGTATTTAATAGAGCCTCTTTAGACTCTGGTACATTAACCATATCGTAGCGAATTACTTTTTGCTCTATCCTTTCAAAGACACCAGTCACACTATAAAAAGCTGTAGCTAAAAAGATAAGCCAACGTTTTTGAAGTAAGTTTGTATCTGAAAAGAATTGTGAGGGTCTAAAATATAGGCTGTACAATTTATTAAAAATAGATGTCATTTAAATTCCGTCTTTGAAGAACACAATAGGTTGGACGTGTGATTTAGCACCTAACAATATTAACAAGACGCAAACGCCCGTGTTTAAACACGGCTCTTTGCGTTTGTTTTATATCCATTATCTTTAACACTGAGGGTAACTTATTGCAAACGCTAAGGTTTTTTATTCGCCTATTTTTTGCTCTGGGGAAATACGGGCATTACACAAGATCTTGCATATATACGGGTGAGAGACGGTGGCTGTATAAAAAAACAGTTTTTACGTAAGAGAATACAATGAAAAAACCACCTTTTTTTAATCCTCATCTCAAACCTGCGGATTAGGTAGTCTTGATCATCAAGTTTGCCGTTTTGACGGTTAATCAATAGTGTCTGTTTACTAGTAATGGCCCATGGACTTATTGGAGTGCTCATGTCTGTAATTGGCACACATACGACGCATGAATTAACCCCTAATATACACCTGACGGGTTTACTTAAGACTCATTCGACTTATATCGATTGCTTAATGACAGACCTTAAACTGCTTGCAAGCGAAGGAGTAACTTTCGGGTTTCACGTTGTTAAACGCCGCCATTTTTTTATCGCTAAAGGCTTTTTCAAAAGCAGTAATACGTTGATAGTAGTCATCTAAAAGCTGCTGCTTAGTTTTTTCATCAACAAATGCATGCGCTAACGAGTTGGCACCGGTTTTCACTAATTCTGACCAGGATAAGTTGAAATTGGTGACCGCTGTGTAGTATTCATCGGTCATGTTCGAGTCCCACATGCCGCGATCATCGGTTGACAGCGCGACAGGTATGCCTAAGCGTAAATATTCAGGGAACGGGTGCTGCGTGTAATCATCCACGTATTCCAGCAGCAAATTGCTGATAAGATTGATTTCAATCAGGTATTGGCTGTAGCGCATCAGTAAAAGTGTGTCTGGGTCGCCGGTTAAATTTAAGCCATGACCAATGCGCGTTGCACCAAGCAAAAGCGTGTCACGTATATGATGATTAGGCTCGTCTGACTCCCCAGCGTGAATAGATAAATTCACCCCATGATACTGACGCCTAAGCGCGCGCAGTGTTGGCAAAAAACGTAATGGGTGGCCTTTGTCGTTATCTTCGCGGCCCACCATGTCCACCCCAACATAGAGCTCTGAATGCGAAGCCACAAAGCCATACATCCACTTAAGCGCGTCTTCTGCTTGGGTGATAAAACGCACTAAGGCGTACTGCAATCGCACAGTAACCCCCGTGGCAAGGGCATCTTTTTGTGCAAAGCGCTCAAGGTAAATTTGATACACCTCTTCACTATTAAATGGACTACCGTCAGGGTGCACAAAGCCGCGTACCCCAGCGTCTGTTTCAAGGTAAGTTAACCCTTCAGCCCCAAAGGCTTGCATGTTTTTAACGATTAAATTGGCCTGCATATAGGGATTAGATAGCAAAGAATTAATGCGCGCCCAATGAGTTTGAAAGAACTCGTCACGGCCTTCGCTGCTTTTATCGAGACGAATGCTATTTAGCCAAGCCTTTTTTTGCTCAGGGTTCAGATCTTGAATGCGTACGTATTCAGATTGCTCGCAGCTATCAAGCTTTTCATATTCATACGCTTGAATATTGACGAATAACAACAGGTACGGCGCTTGGGTAAATTCATTGCTGCCATAGGCTCGACAATTGTTAATTTGAACTTTTGTGTAGTAACGATAGCCTTTTTCTTGCTGGGCAAGAACTTCTTCGTACCACCATTCAGACAGGTTTGAACCTGTTGAATGATTATGTAAGTCACCGCCCTTGGGCATGGCATATAAAAAGGTATATAGCGCCTGCGCTGAGGCAGTCTTTTTGAATGCTTCAAACTCATCATTAAATGTTTTTGCCTGTGCAAAAGGCGTAGAATTCACACATAAAAGGATGAGTAAATAAAGCATTCTCATAACCAAAACTCCAAGGGGGGTATCATTAATTTAAGTCTGTAACAAACACACTAGTTCGCATCGTAAGGTAGGGTATTTTCGTATTTACCCCAGTTATTAACGATGGTTTGCACGACCTTATTACCCACAATATAAGCTGCGTCTTTAGCAGGGAAGCCACCATCAGGATAAGGAGCGGTAATACTCCAGCTCGTCGCCTTATCTGCGGGAGCCATAGTATAATTGCTCACCGTGCGTAACACCATGACGCGGTTAGGGTCGACTTTATTAATACGGGCTAGACGCATAAGTGAGGTTAATGTGCCTGAATCTTCCATGTTACTGGTCATAAAATTAGCTGAGTCACCACCGTATAACTTCAACCAATCATTTGCCCACTGATTGAGGTACTTGCCATGCCAATACTTACTTGCACTTAAGGTATCACCTTGGGTTATAAAGGGCGGTTTTTGCGCATTTGGATAAGTCTTATATAGGGATCTAAATGCTTTAATTTCGTCTGAATCAGCAAGCTTAATATCTTTTGTTTGCGCAAAAGCCCAATCAGCTAACGCACTGTTTAAATCAAACGAAACCGTGTCTAACGTCCATCCCGTTGAAATATCTTCTGACTCTTCAGCAGGTTCGGTCGCGCCCAATGGAATAATGCCATAAGGCCATGATTTTGGTATTTCTCGTGAATCCACTTGATAAATCAAGTCACCATCAACAATATGCTTAGCCCAAGCAGCCGTGCCTAACGATACATCTTCAGGGTCGCCACCTGCGATACCCGCTATTAACCAATATGATTTGCTTAAGTCAAAGCGAGGGTCAAGACCAAGAGCCATAATCGACGCCGTGGCATTGGGAATACCACCGCCTACGCATATGACCAATACGCCATCTTCACTAAGATATAAATCGTACTCCCCCAACGGAAAGTCTAATTGAGTTGAAAAGTTGCCCCGCTCTAACCACAACTGCAATTCACCGGCTCCATCACCCATCGCTTCACCATCTTCGTACATGGTCACAACAACGGTTTTAACGGGGATAATGTCAGTTGCTACGCTATCAGCAGCACGGGTGCTAAATGCGTTGAGGGATAACAAAACAAAAAAGGCAGATCTAGCGTGTTTTAAAAACGACATGAAGGAATTTATCCATAGAGGCTAACAAAAGTTGACCAAACGGTCAGCAAATACTATGCCCTTTCAAAATTGCCATGATCCGAATATTAAAAAGGTCACAGCCTAACCCTAGCAATCACCCGCCATTACTGCACCGCAATGAATAAATCTGATTAAATACACACAGAAAAGAAAGCGTGGTTTCCCTTGTTTACATGAAAACGGGAGGGGTAATAAGATTCAGCAAGAGGCAAATGCGCTATTTAGGTGCATTAAATAAGTACGTTGCAGTATGGATTTTTTTAATTCGGTTTTGGGATGATGACTCCGTATCGGACCATCACGCTTTATTGAAGAGAACTAAGTTTATCCTAGATTTATCCGATTAGGATTTATACAATCCACAGGGTATTTTTTCACGCTCTATTTTTAAGAGTTATGTATATAAATCAGTTGATTACTACCTTTTATAAAAAACATAAAAATAAAGGAAAGCAGGATTATGGACTTAACACCAAAACGGATTGCGATTTGCTCACTCATTACAGCATTTTTTTTAACAGCCTGCGGAGGAAGCGGATCAGATTCCCCCACACCTGCACCTCCTTCAAATAGTGCACCTGTCGCCTCAGCCGATAGCGCTAGTTCACTCGATAACGAAGCCGTCACTATTGACGTACTCGCCAATGACTCAGATGCTGAGAATGATCCCTTAACCATAAGCTCGATCAGTGTTGAGCCTGAACATGGAACAGTATCAATCAGTCAAAACTCAATAATTTACACACCTGAGCAATACTATGTTGGTTCAGATAACTTTAGCTACCAAGTATCTGATGGTGCACTCACCTCAGAAGCTCAAGTGAGTATAATTAGCAGCCAATCTTACACCTTATCCGGTGTCGTGACAGATGGGCCTATTGCTGATGCTACAGTCACCATAAATATGGCAGGCCAATCTTTTTTCTCTGTCGCCGATGCAGATGGAAATTACACCCTAAACTTGGTTTTTTCAGACGCAAACGCTCCTCTACTTCTCAATGCAAAAGGCGCGACTGAAAACCAACAGGAATCTGTGGAGCTAGTGAGTTATTTGGGAAATTTTGCTGATTTCGTAACGTTTCCCGATGCCAGCCGCCAATTATCTTCAGAGCAATATCGCGCGCTAAACATCACTCAATTTTCCACCGCTAATTATTTACTAGTGGTTGAAAATAACAACGGAGACGCTCCCACTGATATGGAAGCGTTCCGCCAAAATATCGATAAATTCACAGCAACAGAAATGACAACCTTATCCGGTTTTATAAAGCTACTAGTCGATAACCCAAATTACACCGTACCTGAGAATCAAACCAGTTTGAGCGTTTTACAAAACTCAAATGATAATTCGATCGCTGAGCGCATCGCCAATTACTTAAGTCAACAGGAATTGACCGATGAAGATGGTCAACCTAGTGCTGAATACCTTGCTGATTTACAAATCGCCATTGAACAATCTCTTAAACAACAAACACTCGTTGAAACATTTACCACTGCAATGCTTGCAGGCAAGGAAGTCATTTCCTTATTTAATAATATTAAAGAAGGATATTTGCCCGCATCCGCGGATGTGTATCAATTTGCTGAAGATGGCCAAGGAACATTTTATTATCCTCCAAGCGAAAGTAATCATTTGTTTACTGTCTCAGAAAATTTCTCTTGGAATATTGAAAATGGCCAACTGAATATTGCTTATGCTGATGAACCTCGTTTAACCGAAGTTCCTTTCTATGATTATGCGTACGTTTACAGTATTTGGGGATTTGAAACAGCGGAAGAAATACGGGAATTATACGATCAAGGTTATTTTTTCCAATTAGAAGTGTCGACTAACGCCGTAAGTGAAAAGATTTCAGTTTTATCAAAAGGTAGCCGCCAAGCTTTGATTTTGAGCGAAAAAAAAATAGAGCATCTTGTAAAAATTAACGATATTTACACCGCTACAGCATCAGAAATAGTTTCTGAAACACGTAGTTTTTTGTTCAATCCAGAAACAATATTTACCGATAAAACCGCCGAAGATATTGTGGGCACTTGGGCCATATCTCTTGACTATACTTTTGTTACTGAGGTAAACGGTGAAGCCACAGACCCGACTTCTGCACAAGGATCTCAATTTGATATCGTCACATTTAATCAAGATGGTACTGCGTCAGGGCTTCTAAGCAAAGTTGATTTTATTTGGCAGTTTTCGAGCGGTGCGATCACGCTAGAGACAGATGACAAAAAATTTATCATTACCCCACACATGGATAATGGAACAGAACTATTAGCTTCAATCGAATATTATGATGGAAGTGAACTACAAAACATTACAGTGCTCCCAATGATTAAATCGAATATAACGTCTAGTACCCAAGTTACGGGAACAGATTTAGTCACTGCATTACCCTTGATCTACGCTAAGTTTGACACTATGTTTGATGCCGATCTATGGCAAGGAAACACGTTAAAAGTGGAAACTGTGTTTGGATTTCATCTGGATAGTAATTTTCAAATGCGTAGGATATTCACTAAAGACATGAGTGGCTCACAGACATTGATACCCTACTTTCATACTATATCTAATGGATGGGCGTGGAGTGAATCAGAAAACGTTTTACTATTCGATAGAGTTTCAACAATAACTGTCGATAAGCGAGCTTGGCATATTATTTCAACCAATGAATCGGGTCGCCTTGTTGTTGTCGAATACTGGGCTTTATTAGATGACTCTAATTCTGATGGTATAACCGATGAAATTTTCACACTAATCCCCCCTCGCTTGGTCATATTAGAACCGCTAGATTTGAGTCAATATGAACAAGCATGGGCCAAGAGCTTGGAACTTGGTACGATAGAGGTACCATAGAGTCCATAAATGTATAATTGGGGCGTGCCAGAATAGTTGATGTTCGATAGAACACAAAAACCTGGCACCGTCCTAAGACTAAAAACCGAAAAGTTAATGATATATTCCATCGGTTTTTCGCTTATTCGATAAAATAAAGCCCCGTTTTCCTTCCGAAATTATCTAGATACACTACATAACAGGCTTATCTATGTCAGTAGCGCTGAGTGATATCGTATTTTTCATGAACACACGAAATCAGGCGGTTTTGTACGATATGCGTATAAGGGGCTCGCCAAGTAAAAGATTCACTATGGCTAAAGATAAATTGTGTCTAGCGTGGGTAGAATTGGCTATGACAATCATCAACGAATCTTTTTAACCTACACCTTAGGCACTTACTTCCCAATGATGGGATTGCAAAATATGCGAATTAACATGGTTGCCCTGTTAATTGATGTTACTTTGGCAGCACATTCAATAAAACACAGAAGGTATCATGACCAACGTTACTCCTAGCATTGTGGTCGCTTGCGACGGTTCAGGTCAATCGTTACAGGCGGCAAAAATGGCAGCTGATTTGGCTAAAGCAACCGGCCAGCCACTTAAACTATTATCCGTATTTCCCGACTCAGAAGCAGAAAGGCTGGTTATCAATGGCGTACAGCACAGTGATGTAGTGGAAGAAGAAAAGAATTATGGGCGCAAAGTCTTTGATGCCGCAAAAGAGGCCATGACGGGGAAAGCCAGTCCCACCCTAGAGATACTGCTCAAAGGTGACCCTGCCAAAGAAATCGTTGAATATCTGCAAGCTAATCCGGGCACTCACCTGGTTTTGGGCAGACGCGGCCATTCAATGGTGCGCAGCCTGACTTTGGGTAGCATCAGCGAAAAGGTGATCAGGCATGCCACCGGACCGGTTACCGTGGTAAGTGAATAACATCAGACCTACAACGCATACGGAAGTTGAGTTGCTTATGGCCTTTTACTGAAGCCAATCAGTCTTGGTTCTTGGCATACGTGATTAGCCATTTTTACCATAACCGCAACTAAGAACTCGGGGAATTACCCACTTGTTTTAATATTACGCCAAATCACTAAAAAATTAGCTTTTCCGTCCTATTTTTCAATTTTATTTTGACACAAAACATGGACACCTTCGCTAGCCATTAGCGGCCAGTTGAACGACTCGTCAAGGAAGGCGGGGCTGTAAGTCCATTATGGGGAGCCGATCATCACGGACGTGTTAATAACGTAGTATAAATTACCAATAAATACGTTTTCACGGCCAGTGTTAGCTGAAACACACAGGCGACCAATATGGATATTGTAAGGTAAGGCAACACAGAAGCATCGGACTGGTGACCCCGTTGCGAAGAATAAAGACTTGCCGTGAATTAACATGACTGTTCTGCCCACTCTCTGTGCTAACGTTTTCTTTTACTGACTAAACAATCTTTTTACCTTGACCTTCCACCTACAAGAACCTTTAGCCTTGCACAAAGTTTAATTCACACGTTCAAGAATTTATTTATGCCTAGCCACTCTTTGTCTACCACATTTGCTTTTACCCTGAGTTGTATACCCTTAACCTTTACACCGCTTAGTCAGGCAGATGAGCTACTCGCAGCACATGATGCGAATACCCAATCGACTACTGTCGCTTATCAAGCGCCAGAACCGTTTACCGACAATATCAATCGCGACGACGTACATGATGATGACGCTCACGAAGATGAACATGAGCATACAGAAGAGGTCGAGAAAATTGTTGTTCAGGCCACACGTTCAGGACGTATCGCCGATGATCAGCCTATACGCGTAGAGCTTATTGACCGCGAAGAGATTGAAGAAAAAGCCGCCATGCGCCCAGGCAATATTTCGATGCTGGTGGCTGAAACAGGCGGTGTACGTGTGCAAACCACTTCGCCAGCTTTAGGCAGTGCGAATATTCGACTGCAAGGCTTGTACGGACGCTATACCCAGTTACTGGCAGACGGTTTACCCCTTTACGGAAATCAAGCATCGTCTATCGGCTTATTGCAAATCCCCCCTACCGACCTCGGACGTGTTGAGATCATTAAAGGCTCTGCCTCGTCGTTATATGGCGGCTCAGCATTGGGCGGGGTGATTAACCTCGTATCCAGAACCCCAGGCGATACGCTTAATGGCGAAGCATTAGTTAATATGACCACCCGCGATGGGCAAGACCTAACCTCTTATGTAGAAAGCCCCCTCGGCGAAGATATCAAAGGTTCATTAACGGTTGGCGCCCATCGTCAAACAAAACAAGACATTGATGATGATGGCTGGATTGACCTACCAAGCTACGAGCGATACAGCGCTCGCCCTCGATTGTTTTGGGAAGGTGAGAACGGTGAATCTCTGTATGTCACCACAGGCTTTATGACCGAGCAGCGCGAAGGTGGCACTATGCCTGGGGAAGTCGTTGCAGACGGTAACCCATTCAAACAAGCGCAAGATTCACAGCGCATTGACGGCGGTCTGGTATTAAATATGCCCGTGCTGAATTCCCTTACTTTTAGCACCAGAGCGTCAGCTATGGTGCAAGAACACGATCATACCTATGGTGATATTAGCGAGGATGATCAACATGAAAGTTATTTATTAGAAACCAGCATCGCCGGCTATAGCGGCGCCAGTGACTGGCTAGTGGGCATTGCCTATCAAGCAGAAGAATTCACCTCAGACACCTTCGAACAGTTTGATTATTCTTATGAAGTGCCCGGGGTATTCACCCAATTAGACTATGAGCTAACGGAACAACTGACCACATCGATAAGCGCTCGCGTAGATGACCACAGCGAATACGGCACCCAATTCAGCCCTAGAGTATCGATGCTCTATCGCCCAGGCGATATAACAATAAGAGGCTCCTATGGGCAAGGTTACTTCGCGCCCACGCCTTTTGTGGAAGAAATTGAAGCCGCTGGGTTATCTAGACTTGAACCGCTGCAAGACCTAAAAGAAGAGCAAGCTGAAACTGCTTCTCTTGATATAACCTATACCCTTGAGAATATTGAAGCCAGCATAACGGCATTTGGTTCAAATATTGACAATGTCACCGAGCTACAAGCCTTCTCATCGAACAACACAGCAGTATTCGACAGAGTCAGGTTAGTCAACGCCGAGGGCGAAACTCAGATCCGCGGCTCTGAAGTGCTACTGCGCTATTACTGGCGTGATATAAAGCTCACAGCAAGCTACCTGTATTTAGATGCCACCGAAGTTTCACTGGATGGTAACGACAGAAGAACAATCGCTCTCACGCCCAGACACTCAGCCGGTTTTGTTGCGATGTGGGAACGACACGGTCAGTTTCGAGTAGGCTTTGAAGCCTATTACACAGGCACACAAAGATTGAACGACAACCCCTATATTGACGAGTCGAACCCGTACTGGCACCTTGGCTTGATGGGAGAAATTACTACCGGCAGAGCCAGCTGGTTTTTAAACCTAGAAAACCTACTAGATGTAAAACAAACCGACGAACATCCGCTATTACTGCCTTCAAGAGCCGCAAGCGGCCAGTGGACCACGGATATCTGGTCACGAAACGACGGCTTCATCGCCAATGCCGGTGTTAGGGTGAAGTTCGGAAACTAGTGAATTGGTGTTTTAAAGCGAGTTCGCAGACTAACTCGATTTACCCCTTGCCTTTAAATGCCCAGCGTTAGCGTGTATTTCGTGCACCTATGCGCGTTGCCTATTTATAGCCTGCGGCCACAGAGCATGTACTGCGTACATTTGAAACCTACGCTGCGCTTAGCAGCATACATGCTAGTACCCGCAGCGCATGCTTTGTGGGCGAAGTCATAAAAAAAGGGCGCCTATCTGGCGCCCTTCTTTATGCTGAGTTAAAAAGACCGTTACACACGCTCAAACACAGTTGCAATCCCTTGGCCTAAACCAATACACATGGTCGCTAAACCGATAGATTTATCGTTCGCTTCCATTAGGTTGATTAAGGTAGTTGATATACGTGAGCCAGAACACCCTAGTGGGTGACCAAGCGCAATCGCCCCGCCGTTAAGATTCACTTTATCTTCGTAAGAATCTAACCAACCCAGATGTTTTATACAAGACAATGCCTGTGCCGCGAATGCTTCGTTAAACTCAGCTAGTTCGATATCGGCCATGGTCATGCCTGCACGCTTAAGGGCTTTTTGGGTAGCCGGTACTGGGCCAAAGCCCATGATAGCGGCATCACAACCAGAAACTGCCATCGCGCGAATTTTCGCACGTGGAGTTAAGCCAAGCGCTTTGGCTTTATCAGCAGACATAATCAGCATGGCTGATGCGCCATCTGATAACGCTGACGATGTACCCGCAGTCACTGTGCCGTTAACAGGATCAAACACCGGACGTAAAGCAGCCATACTTTGCGCTGTTGAGTCTGGACGAATAGTTTCATCGGCATCAATCAGCTTTAACACGCCATCAGCGTCGTGCCCTTCGGTGGCGACGATTTCATTCCAGCGACCTTCAACAGTTGCGGCGTGGGCTCTTTGATGTGAGCGCGCACCGAATGCATCTTGCATTTCACGGGTAATACCGTTTTGACGACCTAATAATTCAGCGGTCATCCCCATGCTGCCTGACGCGCGAGCGGTCGTTTTAGCAATGCCTGGGTGAAAATCGATATTAAAGTCCATGGGTACATGGCCCATGTGTTCAACACCACCAATCATGTACACGTCACCGCGGCCACTCATGATGCCACTTGTTGCATCATGCAAGGCTTGCATAGATGAACCACATAAACGGTTAACCGTTACGGCTGCCACACTGCGTGGAATATCAGTCAGTAACTGAGCATTGCGGGCGATGTTAAAGCCTTGCTCTTTGGTTTGTTGTACACAACCCCAAATAATGTCTTCAATCTCGTTTGGATCAAGATTTGGGTTACGTTCAATCAATTTGCTCATTAGGTGAGCTGATAAGGTTTCAGCTCGTACGTTGCGGAAAATACCGCCTTTGGAGCGCCCCATTGGGGTACGAATACAATCGACTACTACAACTTCTTTCATTTTCTTGTCCTCTGGTGCAATTTAGGCTGATTGAGAAAAATAAGATTTACCTGAGGCGGCCATTTCACGCACCCCATCAGAAATCTGATAAATCGGACCTAAATCCGCGTATTTGTCGGCAAGGGCTACAAAGTTAGCCAAGCCCATGGTTTCGATGTAACGGAACACGCCGCCTCTAAATGGAGGGAAGCCCAAGCCGTACAATAAGGCCATATCAGCTTCTGCTGCACTGCCCACTATGCCTTCTTCTAAACAACGAATCGCTTCGTTAGCCATTGGGATCATCACGCGTGCAATGATTTCATCGGCATCGAAGTCGCGCTTATCAGCACAATGTGGTGCAAACAAGGCGTATGCTTCGTCAGCAGCGACTTTCGCAGGACGACCACGTTTGTCTAGGCTGAAGTTGTAGAAACCTTTTCCGTTCTTCTGACCTAAACGCTCAGATTTGTACAACAACGTCACCGGATCGTTATCGATTTTTTGCATACGCTCAGGAATACCGTCAGCCATTACGCTTGAGGCGTGATCTGCGGTGTCCATGCCCACTACGTCAAGTAGGTACGCTGGACCCATAGGCCAACCGAAGATTTTCTCCATGACTTTATCGACTGCAACAAAATCTGCGCCGTCCATAACTAGCTTGCTAAAGCCCGCGAAGTAAGGGAACAACACACGGTTTACCAAGAAACCAGGGCAATCATTCACTACAATCGGGGTTTTACCCATCTTCAAGGTGGCGGCTACAACAGTTGCGATAGTCGCATCTGTGGTTTTCTCGCCGCGAATAATTTCAACCAAAGGCATTTTGTGCACGGGGTTAAAGAAATGCATGCCGCAGAAGCGCTCTGGCTTTTCTAAGCTTTTTGCCAACTGGTTGATTGAGATAGTGGATGTGTTTGAGCAAATCACCGCGTCATCAGACACATGTTGCTCAGTTTCTTTAAGCACGATGCCTTTAACTTTCGGGTTTTCAACGACCGCTTCGATAACCAAATCAACATCTTTAATGGCTGAGTATTCAAGGGTAGGCACTATGCTGTTTAAGGTGCTGGCCATTAACGCTGGGGTGACCTTACCGCGCGCCATGCCCTTGCCTAAAATCTTCGCTGCTTCATTCAAGCCAAGGTCTAATGCACCTTGGTTGATGTCTTTCATGATAACCGGCGTGCCTTTCACGGCTGACTGATAGGCAATACCGCCACCCATGATGCCTGCGCCTAATACCGCAGTTGACTTAACGTCTTTAGTAGACGCTTTAGCCTGCTTCTTACCTTTGCTTTTCACCAGTTGGTCAGCAAGGAAGATACCCACTTGGGCTTTCGCTGCATCACTTTTCGCTAATTTGGTAAAACCTTGGTTTTCAAGCTTTAATGCGCCATCGCGGTCTAAACGGGCTGCGTTAGCAACGGTATCTACCATGGCGTGCGGTGCTGGGTAGTGCTTACCCGCTTGGGCGAATACCATGGCTTTGGCTGTTGAGAAGCTCATCATGGATTCATTTTTATTTAGTTTGAGCGGGGCCTTTTTCTGGGCGCGACGTGCTTCCCAGCCAAACTTACCGTCAATCGCGTCTTGCAACATACTAAGCGCTGCATCACGTAATTTTTCGGGTGCAACGACTGCATCAACTGCGCCTTCCGCTAATGCTTTAGCGGCTTTACGGTCACGGCCTGTGGTCATCCACTCTAGGGCGTTATCAGCACCGATTAGGCGAGGTAAGCGTACTGTGCCACCGAAACCGGGCATTAAACCGAGTTTCACTTCAGGTAAGCCGATGGCTGCTGTGGTGTCTGCTACGCGCAAGTCACAGGCTAGCGTCATTTCACAACCGCCGCCTAAGGCAAAACCATTGATAGCCGAAATTGTCGGGAAAGGTAAGTCTTCGAATCGATCGAACACTTGAGACGTTTTCGCTACCCAAGTCAGCACTTCTTCTTCGGGCATGTCGAACAAGCTAGTGAATTCGGTAATATCAGCACCTACGATAAAGGTCGACTTATTCGAGCGAACCAAAACACCCTTCACGTCTGACTGACTGTTAAGGGCTTGAGTGGCTTCGTCTAGCTCGTTAACAGTTTGGCGGTCGAATTTATTTACCGAACCTTGGGCATCGAATACTAACTCTGCAATGCCGTTTGGCAACAGTGTTACGTTGAGGCATTTGCCTTCATATATCATTATTTTCTCCTTTGGCTATGGCCAGGATTGAGGGTATCAACTGGATAAACGTTCAAATTACGATTAATTCCCGAACAACTTTTAATTAATATCTTCATATCAAAACATCAACTAATTTATAACAATTATAAAATTGGGGTAACTTGCCACATTTCAACTGGTCATGCCAGTTAAATATGTTGAAACTTAGGTTGTCCCTATGCCATCAATGCAGATATCTTATGGTAGTAATTTAACCAATAAACGAGGCAGGGCTATTCTGCGTATCAACCATTTTCTGTTGCTACTGCTAGTGTGTTTTTCATCTCAAGCAACAACTGTACTTTCCCCAACAGAACAAAAACTGACAAACCAGCGCAAAATTTTCGTTGAAGCAGAATCTCAGGCTAACAATCCTCAAAGCGCTGAGTATCAAGCGTTGGTCGCACAATTAGTAGACTATCCTTTGCTACCTTATGTCCAGTTGAAAGCACTGATGCATAACATCAATAGAAAAAATGAATCAGAAATTGAGGCTTTTTTAGCGCGCTATGAAAATACCCCACTAGACAGATCTTTACGTAAGGCGTGGTTACAGTATTTGGCTAAAAGCCAGCGCAAAGGCGAGTTTTTGGCCGCATACAAAAATACCGGTAGCGCCGAGTTAGCCTGTCGAAAAATTGAATTTAGCCTATCGGACCCAACTCAGCGCGAAGTTGCCCTAACCGAAGTACCCAGATTATGGGTGGTGGGTCAGTCTCAGCCCAAAGCTTGTGATCAGGTTTTTCGAATCTGGCAAAAAGAGAATCTTTTAACCAAAGAAATGGTTTGGCAACGCCTAGTACTGGCCGCCACCAACGGTAAGCAGACATTAGTGCCTTATTTGAAAAGGTTGCTGCCTGAGGATCAGCGTTACTTAGCCGATTTATGGCTAGCTGTGCGCAAAGATCCAAGCTATGTAAGCCGGGGCTCGAAATTCCCCCATAAACAGGTAGACAAAGAAACCCAGATATTAATTTACGGTTTACGACGCTTGGCTTTTAGCGAGCCTGAGTTAGCCTTAAAAAGTTGGTTTGCGTTAGAAAAGCGCTTTGCCTTTAGTCTACCTCAGCGCCAGTCGATGACCGAACGCTTCGCTATCGCGTTGGCTGTAGCCGACCATCCTCAGGCAGATTTATGGTTAGATAAAGCCAGTGCTGATTCATCTGATATTGAGTTATTTCGCTGGCATCTGGCTCACGTATTGCGTTTAGGCAATTGGCAACATGCCTTAGAGTTGATTGAAGCTGCGCCACAAGGAATTTCTCAAGACTTGGCGTTTCAATACTGGTTGGGTCGCACATATGAACAACTAAAAGCGGTGGATTTAGCCCAACAAACCTTTAGTAAACTGGCGGATCAACGACACTATTATGGGTTTATGGCTAGCGGTAAATTGGCTCAAAAACCTACGCTACACGACAAAACTCTGAGTTTTAGCGCTGTGCAACTTCTTGAAGTGGCAAATATGCCCCAAGCTAGGCGGGCTTATGAGTTTTTACAATTAGAGCGTGACCTTAGCGCTAGGCGTGAATGGTATGACTTACAGTTAAAGCTAACAGAACAACAAAGCCTAATGGCCGCTGTGCTGGCCGATAGTTGGCAGTGGCACGACCAAGCTATATTCACCTTTGCGCGAGTGGGCTATTTAGATGATTTAGAACGCCGTTTTCCCATCGCATACGATAAAACATTGATCAATAGCGCCGAAAAATACCAAATAGATCCTGCGTGGGCGTTTGCTATTGTGCGCCGTGAAAGCTCCTTTATGGCGGATGCCAATTCACATGCTGGCGCCCGGGGCCTAATGCAACTGATGCCCGGCACAGCAAATTATTTAGCCAAAAAGAAAGTCGGTCGCAGCACCTTGTTTGACCCAAAACAAAACGTCGAATTTGGCACACAATACATGCGCTACCTGATGGACAAAATGGATAACAATCCGGTACTCGCTACGGCGTCATACAATGCGGGCTGGCGCAAAGTATTGGATTGGCTACCCGCGCAAGATACCGTACCTATGGACATATGGGTGGAAACGATTCCTTACAAAGAAACCCGAAATTATGTAAAAGCGGTCATGGCATATAAACAGATATATGCCCAGCGTTTAGGCCAGCCTAGCCATGTGTTTAAAGAGTTAGTCGATATGCAAATTGCCCCTATACATCAATGAGGTAGCTAGCGCGATAATCGCGGGTTGTGATACCGTAAAGGGATGATCAACTCGTGGACGTAAAACATGCAACAGCTAGCTCAACTTTATCCGCAACATATCGAAGAATTACAAGCCAGAACAAAAGAGGCCTTGTCTCGCGAGGGCATTGACGGCCTAATTATTCATTCTGGGCAAGCTAAACGCATGTTCTTAGATGACAATAATTATCCGTTCAAATGCAATCCTCAATTTAAAGCGTGGTTGCCCGTCATCGACAATCCAAATTGCTGGTTAATTGTGAATGGTTTAGATAAGCCTAAGCTAATTTTTTATCGTCCAAAAGATTTTTGGCATAAAGTGCCGCCTGAACCCAATGACTTTTGGGTTGAGCAATTCGATGTTGTCTTGTTGACCCAAGCCGATGCGGTTGAAAAACATTTACCCTACGACAGAAGTCGCTTTGCCTATATTGGCGAGTATATCGAAGTCGCCAAAGCACTCGGTTTCGATTTGGTAAACCCTGACCGCGTACTGAATTACCTGCACTATCAGCGCGCTTATAAAACAGACTACGAGCTAGTCTGTATGCGCCAAGCAAACAAATTAGCGGTCGCTGGCCACAACGCTGCCGCGGCTGCTTTTAGAGCAGGCAAAAGTGAATTCGATATTAATCAAGCCTATTTAGCGGCTGTGCGCCAAAGTGATAACCAAGTGCCATACAACAATATTGTGGCGCTAAATGAAAACAGCGCTATTTTGCATTATATGGATCAAGACATTGCTGCACCTAGCGAGTTTCGTTCGTTCTTAATTGACGCAGGCGCTAGCTATAACGGTTATGCCGCGGATATTACCCGCACACACTGCATCGCAAACAGTCCTAAAAATGATCACTTCGCCGAGCTCATCAAGGGTATGGATCAAGTCACATTGACCCTAGTAGATATGCTAAAACCGGGCGTGCCATACACTGACGTGCATATTGCCGCTCATACGCTGATTGCTCAGTTGTTGAATCAATTTAATATCGTTAATTTGGCTGCCCAAGACATCCTAGCTGAACAGATTGTGAGTACGTTTTTCCCACATGGAATTGGTCACTTTTTGGGTTTACAGGTTCATGACGTGGCCGGCTACGTGGCCGATGATCGCGGTACGCCAAATCCACCACCTGCTGAACACCCATTTTTACGTACAACGCGTATCATTGAGCCTCGTCAGGTTTTCACCATTGAACCTGGTTTATACTTTATCGATAGTTTATTGGCTGATTTGAAAGGCTCTGAAAAATCTAAGTTTATCAATTGGGATGTGGTTGATAGCTTTAGGCCTTACGGTGGTATTCGTATCGAAGACAACATTATTGTGCACAGAGACAAAAACGAGAATATGACTCGTGACTTGGGTTTACACTAATTGAACTGAAACAATCTGCGCGTTAGATAACGCCTTAAACTTACAATGCATTAGCTCAAGATTGAATATTTGAAGTCTAACGAGGTTAGCGATACACGTTAATCTTGTTAGTCCAACTTACAATAGTAGTACGGCTCTTTGGCCACTCAATAAGGAAGATATATATGGACGTTTTACTCAGTTATTTACTCTCGGTACAAACATTGCTTTTAGTGTTTGTGATCGTATTACTTAAATCATCTATCAAATTTGTACCCCAAAACCGCGCTTATGTGATTGAACGTTTTGGTAAATATCAGTCTACCAAAGAAGCTGGCTTAAACTTTATTATCCCCTTTATTGACCGCGTTTCTGCTGACCGTTCATTAAAAGAAAAAGCCGTTGATGTGCCCGAGCAAAGCGCGATCACAAAAGACAATATTTCATTATCCGTGGACGGTGTATTGTATTTTCGGGTGCTTGACCCGTATAAAGCCACATACGGTATCGACGATTATGTATTTGCCGTCACCCAGCTAGCCCAAACGACCATGCGTTCAGAGTTAGGTAAGATGGAGTTAGATAAAACCTTTGAAGAGCGTGATGTGCTCAACACCAATATCGTTGCCGCTATCAACGAAGCGTCAGGCCCTTGGGGTATTCAGGTACTGCGTTATGAAATTAAAGATATTGTGCCCCCTTCGTCGGTCATGGAAGCCATGGAAGCGCAAATGAAAGCCGAGCGAGTGAAACGTGCACAAATTTTAGAATCTGAAGGCGACAGACAAGCAGCCATTAACCGCGCTGAAGGTGAAAAAGCGTCTGTTGTCCTCGCCGCCGAAGCGGATAAATCTGAAGCCGTGTTACGCGCTGAAGGTGAAGCAAAAGCCATTGTGGCGGTTGCGACCGCACAAGCTGAGGCATTGCGTCAGGTCGGCGAAGCCGCAGCCACCGAAGAAGGTCAAAAGGCCATACAACTCGACTTAGCGACCAAGGCGATTGAAGCAAAACATGCCATCGCAAAAGAGTCATCCGTGGTATTGCTGCCTGATAGCGGAACCGATATCGCAGGCGTAGTCGCGCAAGCGACCACCATTATTAACTCACTAAATCGAGCAAAACATGATGTGGTTAAGCGATAATCTCGGTATTGGTCTAATAAGCGTTGGCTTAATATTACTGGTCATTGAAATAGCGGTCTTGGGGTTTTCCACTTTCGTGCTGTTTTTTGTGGGAGGAGCGGCCGTTATTACTGGTTTGCTGATGCAAATGGGTGTGGTGGAAGACACAAATTTAAACGCGACATTATACGTGTCTCTTTTTACCGCATTACTGGCTGTGTTTTTATGGAAACCGCTTAAAAATATGCAAAAAGATGTGGATCCTAAAAAAGCCAGCAATGACCTAATCGGCCTTACGTTTATATTAGCCACAGAGATCAGCGCGGAGAAACCCGGTGTGCATCGTTATTCAGGTATAAATTGGCGTTTAGTCAGTGAAGATCCCATCGCCAGTGGCACCAAGGTAGAGGTGATTGCTGTGGACGTAGGGCAATTTACCATAAAACCTTGCAAGTAAGCTTACGCTGAGCCCATAGGCACATAATGAGGTAACGCTTCGATACGCGCCAACCAAGCTTGTACAGCGGGGTAAAGGCTCAAATCGAAGCCGCCTTCATGGGCCACATGAGTGTAACCGTACAAACTAATATCGCCGGTAGTGAGCTGTTCACCGACCAAAAAGGCGCTATGGGTTAACTGAGACTCCATCACCGACAAGGCTTTATGCCCACCAGCTTGTTTGGCTGCGTATTCGGCTTTTTTGTCCTCAGGTAACCCCAAGTACTTAGCAATGAAACGCGCTACTGCGATAAATGGCTCGTGGCTGTATTGTTCAAAAAATTGCCATTGCTGCACTTTAGCCAGAGTAAACGCATCCGTGGGCAATAAATCACTGCCACTGGCCAAGTAATTGGTAATCGCGTTTGACTCCCAAATATGCCGCCCATCATCAAGTGCCAGCAACGGTATTTTGCCGTTTGGGTTTTTAGCCAGAAAAGAATTAGCTGCTGTATCACCAGCGAGAATATCGACATGCACCCATTGATGCTCGATACCCAATAAGGCGCAGACCAATTTTACTTTGTAGCAATTACCCGATTGTTCATCAGCATAAATTTTCATGCAATATTTACCTTATCTTATGGTTGTTGTTACGATTTATAGGTACGGGCAGACGTTGTAGTGAAATAACAATCCTCGCTTGTAATTTTGCCGATAAATCCATATAAATAATCAGCAATAATCAAAAATACTCGGCAGTGAAATGCGAAAATAACCCACAATAGAGAAGAATGCACCTATGGCTGACCATCGCCCCTTGTTCAAACATATTAGAAATCACGATGCCTTGTTCTCTGAATTAGCTTTATTACGCAGCGAATACGTTGAACAGTTGGGTTTAAGTAATCATGAATTTCACAAGACCCCTAAATTTATCACCCCGGACGGTCGACGCCTGACCATCGAGCCAGAGCGCAGCATAGTGGTACCTAACGTAACTGTGCTTCGTGGGGTTAAAAACCAATTAGCCAAAAGCATCGCTGGCTTCCACATCATTCCGAACAGCGAAATTGGCTTCCGTTACCCAACAGCCGCCATCGCGGGTAGCGATGCGCCTTTTATCAAACGTTTCCGCTCAGAGTTTTTTCACAAAGATGGTGAAAACCGTAATATCTGCCGTCCTATTAACTTGTCGTACGGTATTAAAAGCCGAGGCAAGGCGGATAATCGTCAAGAGTATGAAGTGTGGATACAAGACGCTCACTTAGCCCAAGACCCATCACATTTATTTATCGATAAATACGGTGAAGACCTACCAGATGAAGTACGCCAGTTCGCCTTAGAAGAACCCGTTGTGCATGGCTGGATGGGGGTAAAACGCGCAGCGTTTGAAGCGATTTATTATGATCCAAGTCGCTTTGGTGATATCGCTGTGTGCGTGGGCTTATCCGTTGATGCTTATAACATTGGCGCGCGTCCTGATTTAGCCTATTCAGCGGAGATAGGCAGCTCAATTGCCAAAGGCAATGCTGAATTAGAATGGGAAGTGATGGGCTACTATGCCCCTGTAGGACAGGCCTTTGAGCATGACCAAATTTGGCAAGCCATCGACAGCACCATTGCTGCTATTGCAGCGCCATTAGAAAACACCTATCAAAACGATTTAATATCCACCAACGAAAGTAAAACTGAGCGTATTTTGAGTACTGTTGCCGCAGTGGGATCAACGCCTAAGCAAATAGCCGCATGGAATTTAAAGCCATGGGAGTTTTTAGAAACCACCAGCGAACACCGCATGAAAGAACATGATCCTACTCGCAGCGTGAACTTACTGGGCAGACTAAATCGTTTATTTTATCAAGAGAAACAACCCCTGCCATCATTGAATGAAATACATGATTTGATTGCTTAGGCTTAACCCGTCACGTGAAACCGGCAAGTTTGGGCTATAGGGAATAGGTAATGGGTAATGGGTAATGGGGAGTATTAGCGCGAAGCAGTGAATGAAACGTTCACAAAAATCAAAAAAAGTATCATTGGATAGGCCCGTGAACACGGGCCCAACATTACGCTTTAGTCGCCAGCAACTTGCATATTATCAATCAAAATAGAACCGGTTTGAATACTGCCACGACGTTCAATTTCTGCGCCGACCGCCACGATATTTTTCAACATATCGGCTAAGTTGCCCGCAATAGTGATTTCATGTACTGGATACTGAATAATGCCATTTTCAACCCAGAAGCCAGCCGCGCCACGGCTATAATCGCCGGTCACTACATTTACGCCCTGCCCCATCAATTCGGTCACCAATAAACCAGTGCCTAATTCTGCCAGCATTTGTTTATCACTTTGTCCTGAAGATTTAATCAGCCAGTTATGGATGCCACCTGCATGACCAGTGGTCTGCATATTCATTTTACGTGCTGAATAGCTGGTCAATAGGTATTGATTTAATACGCCATCGGTAACGATTTCGGCATCTTTAGTGCGCACGCCTTCGTGATCAAATGACGAACTGGCTAAGCCGCGCATAATATAGGGTCGTTCACTAATAGCAAACCAGCTAGGTAATACTTGCTCACCTAATTTATCCAGCAAAAACGACGACTTGCGGAATAAGTTGCCACCGCTTATTGCACTGATAAAGTGACCAATAAGACCCGAGGCGATTTCTTTATCAAACAATACCGGCATTTTAGCGGTTTTAATTTGACGAGCGCCTAAACGACCAAGGGTAAATTCAGCTGATTCTTTGCCCACTTGTTCTGGGCTGGCCATTAAATTAGCCTGACGCTCAACGGTGTAGCTGTAATCACGTTGCATATCACCGTCTTGTTCACCAATAACCACACAACTCATGCTATATCGACTGCTGTTATAGCCCACGTTCAAGCCATGGCTATTACCGTATACCTTAGTGCCTAAGTTGGCATTGTATGACGCGCCATCAGAATTAGTAATACGGGGGTCAAAAGCAAGCGCTGCGGTTTCAGCTTTAATAACTTGCTCAATGGCAAAGTCAGTATCAAGTTCAATAGGGTGATATAAATCGAGATCTTGCGGTTCAAAAGCCATTAGGTCTTTGTCGGCCAAACCGGAACATGGGTCTTCGCCAGTGTATTTAGCAATCTCAATTGCTTTTTCGACTGTTAACCGCAGCGCCCCAGGACTTAAATCTGCAGTAGATGCACTACCTTTGCGTTGCCCTTTATAAACCGTTATGCCTAAACCACCGTCATTGGTAAATTCGACGGTTTCTACTTCCTTCAAACGTGATGAAACGGCGATACCACGCACTTTCGACATGCTTGCTTCAGCTTGTGTGGCGCCTTTTTCTTTGGCAAGTTTTAGTACATCTTCGACTATTTGTTGGATATCCGTTAATTGCTGCTGCATACACCCTTCACTATCAAACGAGATTACCTTGAGCGGCGAACTATATTAATCGCCCATACAAGGTTACAATATTTTTCTAGTGTACCACTAAAGACATTGTTATGGCCGTATCTCCAGATAAAAACGAATTCGAAGTAGAACAAGACGACACGCAATTGAGCAAGACTCAGCTCAAGAATCAATCAAACGACTTGCAAAAATTGGGCGTATCCCTTGTGGATTTAAGCCCAGCAGCTTTAGCGAAAATTCCAATGGATCAGGAATTACTCGACGCTGTGCTGTTAGCTCAGCGTATTTTGCGTAAAAAAGAGGGTTACCGTCGACAATTGCAGTTGATCGGTAAGCTAATGCGCCACAGAGATGTGACGCCAATTGAGCAAGCTTTGCTGCAAATTCAAGCTTCTCATCAAAAAAGTAACCAAAAATTTCACAAATTGGAAGTTTTGCGCGATAACTTAATTGCTCAAGGTGATAGCGCAATCGAAGATGTACTAGAAGAGCATCCTGCTCTGGAACGTCAGAAGTTGCGCCAGTTGGTTCGCCAAGCGGTAAAACAACAAGCGGATAATAAACCGCCCAAGGCGGCTCGCGAGTTATTTAAGTATCTGCAGTATTCAATAGATGGATAAATAAATATGAGTTTTAGGTTACCGGTGTACATAGTGTGGTTAGTGCTTTTTACATTAACCAGTTGTGGTGGTGGGGTGTCAGGTGAAAATGGCGATGATCCATTTGACTCTGACAGTGATTCAGATACTGAAACGTTAAGCTATGCGTTAACGCTATCAATCTTTGATGAACAATGCGCTACATCAACTCAAAGCTTTACCTCAGGCGAAGTGGTCTGTGTACAAGCTACTTTGACGCAAGACGGTAACCCAGTCCAAAGCGAAATAGTAACATTTAGCGGCTCTCTCGGGTCGCTTTCAGCTAGCACCAAGCTAACGAATAGCCAAGGTATTGCACAAATTACCATTACTAACGAAGAAACCGATTTAGGTGCAGCGGTATTAAGCGCGAGTTTCAGCGACGCTAGTGTCGAACAAAATTACGAGTATTTGAGTGGTGATGCTGTAACCGAACAAGCAACCTCAATCAGCGTGGTAATGCTAAGCAATGGCCAAGGCATAAATCGCTTTCAAGCCGATTCCGAAATACAGGTTCAGGCAACTATCCGTGATAAAGAAGACGCTCCGATAGAAAATATCGTAGTCACTTTCACTGCCGAGCTTGGCACTTTGAATACTTCTACCGCCCTAACCGACAGCGACGGCAACGCCCAAGTTACCTTGTCGGCAACAGATAGCGATATTGGTGCAGGTGTGGCAACCATCTCGGCTGAAGTCAATAATGTAAGTTTAGACGCCACATACAATTACGAAGTACAGGCGTCAGGCACCATTACGCAGGACATTGTGCGTTTGGGGTATTTCGATGACGACAGCGTTTTCGTTGAGAATCAATTGGGTGTTACCTTGCGTGATGATGACGGGGATATAGTGTTAAGCGCAGGTGGCACTATGGGCGTTTCACTTACTTTAGTGGATGAAAATGATTTACCTATACTCAACCAAACTCCCGTAACGTTTAGTTCAGACTGCGTAGAAAATGATGCAGCGACTATCGACACCCAAGTTAATACCGTGAATGGTATAGCCAATAGTACTTATGAAGATCTAAGCTGCGCAGGCAGTTCAGGCACCAGTGATACAATTATCGCTTCAGTCGTAGTCAATAACTCGACCTTAAGTGTTTCACAAATTATCACGATTCAGGCAGAGTCCATCGGTTCGCTTTCTTTTATTTCAGCGGACCCAACCGAGATAGTGTTACGAGGTACAGGGGGACAAGATTCCGAATCCGTGTCGACGCTAATTTTTGAAGTTAATGGTGAATTAGGCAATCCTCTTTCACAACAGCTTGTTACCTTTAGTCTCAACACAGAAACTGGCGGCTTGGCTTTATCGTCAGAAACAGGGTTAAGTAATTCACAAGGTCAAGTTAGCACCCGTGTAATTGCAGGTACGGTACCTACATCCGTTCGTGTTACAGCCGAAGTCGAAACGAGTTCTGGTGAAATCATGTCTACTCAATCTGACCTGCTGTCAGTTAATACAGGTTTACCAGACCAAAATAGCATTACGCTCTCTGCTGATGATCTCAACCCTGAGGCATATAATATTAATGAGCAAGAAGTCTCCATAACGGTTCGTATGGCCGACACGTTCAATAATCCAGTGCCTGATGGAACAACGGTTTCATTTACGGCTGAGGGTGGCTCAATTGATTCAAATTGCAATACGGTTTCAGGCACATGCTCTGTCAATTGGTTTAGCGCTAATCCCACAGTCCCTGAACACCGCGTCACTATATTAGCCACAGCGATTGGTCATGAGACGCTGTTCGATAGTAATGGCAATAATATGTACGATGACGATGATGGGCTCGGCTTCAACGATGGTACCGACAATGGGCTTACTACAAGTTTATACGGGCAGACGGGATTTGTAGATATTAGCGAAGCATGGCGCGACGACAACGAAGATGGCACTCGAGACAGCGGCGAGATATTCCTAGATTACAATAATAATGGCAGTTTTGATGGGCCAGATAACCTATTCAACGGCCCCCAATGTATTGGCAGTTATTGTGGTGCTGACACTATGCACGTACGCCGTGCATTGGTCTTGGTGACCTCAAGTTCAGCGGCCCAAATTGATATTGAGGATGACAGCAATTCTATCGTGGCCAGTAATTATCAAAATGCCAGTGGCGTCACTGCGATCGCCCGAGACAGCATCGAGAGCTTTACCTTAGTGTTTTCCGATACCGCTGGTCAACCTATCGCTAGCGGTTCAACGATTTTCATAAGCAGCAGCACAGGTCAGTTAACCGGTCAAACCAATTTTACGATGCCTAGCACCAACCGAAATTCTGCCTCTCAGGCGACCTTTAATCTTGTAAATGATGTATCCGAAACGACGCAAGCCACAGTGACAGCCTTAATTACATCACCAAGCGGCGTAACATCCACTGCCAGTATGATAGTGACACTGAATTAGTCAGATTGAATGAGTGGGTTATAGATAGGGACAAAAAAGGCGCGAAGTTTGCGCCTTTTTTTATTGTGCTTTGAAAAAACGACTTTGAAACGGTTAAGCGGTACCGCCTACAGTTAACTCATCAACTTTAAGTGTTGGCTGACCAACGCCCACAGGAACGCTCTGACCGTCTTTACCGCAAACCCCTACACCTTTATCTAACGCGAGGTCATTACCCACCATAGAGACCTTCTGCATAGCCTCAGGGCCATTTCCAATAAGCGTTGCACCTTTAATAGGCTTGGTAACTTTGCCATTTTCAATCAGATACGCTTCAGAGGTAGAGAAAACGAATTTTCCAGAGGTGATGTCTACTTGTCCACCACCAAAATTAGGCGCATAAATACCGTTTTTAATGGTCGAGATGATTTCCTCAGGCTCATACTGCCCGCCTAACATATAGGTATTGGTCATACGCGGCATAGGTAAGTGCGCATAAGATTCTCGGCGACCATTGCCAGTTGGCTTAACCCCCATCAACCGCGCATTGAGTTTATCTTGCATGTAGCCGGTAAGAATACCGTCTTTGATTAATACATTGTATTGAGTCGGTGTGCCTTCATCGTCCACCGATAAGGAACCACGACGATTCGCCAAGGTACCATCATCAACAATCGTACACCCTGTTGATGCAACCTGTTGACCCATGCGGCCGCTAAAGGTAGATGCACCTTTGCGATTAAAGTCACCTTCGAGACCATGCCCTACAGCTTCATGTAATAACACGCCAGGCCAGCCACTGCCTAAAACAACTGGCATTTGACCTGCTGGGGCTGCGACGGCTCGCATATTAACCCGCGCCATATGAATTGCTTCGTCGGCGACTTGTTCATAGAGTGGACGCCCGTCTTCTTGACTCAAAAAATATTCGTAAGCATAACGACCACCAGCCCCTGAACTACCGCGCTCACGGCGAGCGTCTTTTTCCATTAACACAGAGCAATTCAAACGCACTAGGGGGCGAATATCGGTACAAAAAGTACCGTCAGTCGCCGCAATTAATACTTCTTCGTAGACACCACTGATGCTGACAACCACTTGGCTAAGAGCCGATTCTTGTTTGCGAATGTAGCTGTCGACGGCACGTAATAAAGCTATTTTTTCTTCGTCTTGCATGCCTAAAATTGGATTGTCAGCATGGTATCTTGGGGCAACCTTGCTACTTTTTAGGCCAGTAACTTTGTGTTTGCCACCGACACTTGCGATATTGCGCGAGGCCTTAGCCGCTTGCATTAACGCTTCAGGGTTGATGTCATCAGAGTAGGCGAATCCGGTTTTTTCACCGCTGACTGCTCGCACCCCTACGCCCCGTTCAACGTTGTAGCTACCGTCTTTGATAATGCCATCTTCTAGCACCCACGTTTCGTGCTGGCTCGCTTGAAAATAAAGATCGGCGAAGTCGTTATCGTGTTGATAAATAGCATCTAGGGCCGAAGCGAGATGTTCTCTGTCGAGATTAGCGGCAGTAAGCAGGTTTTGTTCAACCAGATTAGACAAGGTAACTCCTGAATTTATTATGGGCATAGACCGGCATGTCCCGGCGAATTCTATTAAGTATAGTGGGATCTAGCTGGGCATGGATCATACCCACCGACTGCGGTATTTCAGCTAGGGTTTCACCCCAAGGAGAAATAATACAGGAATGACCATGGGTTTGTCTCTGATTGACGTGTATACCGGTTTGACCCGCCGCCACCAAATAACACTGATTTTCCACCGCGCGAGCCGTTAATAGGGCTTGCCAATGGGCTTGGCCTGTCTTTTGGGTGAATGCAGCAGGTAACGCAATAACGTCTAGGGCCTTATGTTCAGACATGGCCTGAAATAATCCAGGGAAGCGTACGTCATAACATATGGCTAAGCCTAAGCGCCCAAAAGGCGTATCAACACTGATTATCTTGTTTCCCCCTTGGGTATAACGAGATTCGCAGTAAGTTTGCGTGTTATCCGCTACCTGTACATCAAATAAATGAATTTTTTGGTATTCGGTTACCAGTTCACCTGCATCATTAATTAATAAGCACGAAGCCGTAAATTTGTCAGAACGAGTAGATTTCAGCGGCATGCTACCTGCAACTAACCATACGGCGTATTGCTTTGCCATGCGCATTAGGCGAGTTTGAATCGGACCATCGCCCAGGGATTCGGCAATATGCAACTGGGTTTTATCACCACCGCCAAAGCAGGCGAAACATTCGGGCAAGACCACTAATGTGGGCTCTGTTATTATCAGTTCAGCAAGCTTATGTTCTACAAAATCGAGGTTTTGCGTGACGTCTGGTGTCGACGTCATCTGTAAAGCCATAAGTTTAGCCACCTGACACCTCCAGCGCGATGCGCTCTTGATCAATATCTTGCGGGAATTTTATATCTGTATTGAGGCCGTCAGGGTCAGAAACAAGTCCGACTTTGGGCGAAGCGTTTCTTGCGGGTGCGGTTTGGGCCGGTAAACTGATTTCTTTACTGTCGCGTTCAAGCTCTTCTAACTTGGGATTATCTAAGGTACCCGTCAACGAAAACTTAATATTGGATATAACCTTAGCCGAAGTTAACACCTGATCGAGCGCGAGGGCTGCCAATGCAGTCGCTGGATTAACCATATAGGCAACAATCAATGGCAAACTAGATGTTACCTTGGGGGCAAAGGCGATATTGTAATTAACCTCTCGGGTGTTGAGATTGGTATATCCTTTCATGGTGATTTCCCCCGCACCACCGTCGACCACTGTGTCTCGGGTATCTACTGTTCCTTGAGCAACTTGAAATGAGCCTTTCATCTTGTCGTAGAAAAAACCTTGGGCGAACACATCACGAAAATCTAAGCGTAGCTTACGCACTAAAGACTCTAAACTCAGCAAACTGAAAATTCGCGAGCCTTTATCTGTCACTTCGGTTAAGTACCCATCGCTAAGGCGCCAATCTACGCTGCCATTTAAGGTGGCTAAATCGAATTCATAAGGTGCACGATGCCAGTTTAAGTCAAACTTGGATGAGGCTTTTGAATCTTTAATACCTGAGTCAAAATCGAAGCCTTTTAAAAACAAGCCAAAATCAGAACTACTAAACTCGCCGGTTAGCTTAGTTTCACTGCCATTTTGATCAAACAACCAATCACCACTGGCGTAAAATAATCCATGATCGTTATTTAATCGCAGTGAGTCGATATGCATACCGTTTGCAGCTCTAGATAGCTTAAAGTCTATTCGGCCGAGATCTTTATTTTCGAAACGACAGCGAGCACATAAAAACTCTATCGGCGGTAACGTTTCCAATTTAGGCGAGAAAGCAACGGATTTGGTTTCGCTCTGTTCCCAACCGGCTAGATCTAAGTAATCTGCAGATACATTTAGGCCTTTAGCCAGCCAGTCTTTATAAAAGGTTAGATCGGCACGTACTTGTTTAGCGTTAAGATTAATTTCCCAGCTGTCGCTGGTATTTTTGGTAACCACTTCTAAGTTAGTTAGTTGCTGAGATGCGACTGTGGCGTTACTTGCATTAACGAAAATCCGTTGAGGCTCGCCCAAAATCGGCGTATTTACTGAGTCAGAAAAACCGTGGATAAGTGACGAAATCGCTTGATACCAATGATCAATATTAACAGTAGGCATATTAAGCGCCACACTAAAGCCAACACCCATGGTTCGTTCAATAGACTCACCTATGGCAAGATGAGCACGAGAAAATTGCATAGTCTCGTATGGTAACACCCCATCAAACTTAACCTCAGAACCTAATTTCAAATTGACGGTTGAGGCAGTTTCATCACCGCGCACTTCTAATGTCAGTGGTTTGTTCTGGTTAACCGTTTTATTTAATGGTTCAGGCAACTGCGAACCCACACCTTGCAAGCCACTAATAAGGCTTGCTTGATAACTAAAACCGTTTTCTGGCAAGGTTAACTTCACGTTAGTCTGCCAAGGTGTCACGCCATCTAAGTAACTCGCTAGACCTGGGATAAAGCGTTGAGCGAGAGGTTTGACTTGCCAATTTCCTTGTAAATCGATATTGGCTAAATAACCTTCTTTGCGTTGACGCCCAGTAAAATCAATTTTGACGTTTTGATCAAAAAGCTTTGCCTGTAAACCACTTAGGTCTACCACTTCATTTTTAAAGGCAACCTGCCCTTTAGCATGTGTAAGATTCATATCAACCCGAGGCACATACACTCGGTTATCAGTTAGATACACGACTCCACTTGCCACCACATCTTTGCCTGAAAGGGGAATGACTAGATTTAAATCCACGCTGAGATCATCACTGACCTGCACTTCACCCAATACTTTACCGAGACTATGCGCGAGGCTACTTTGATTCATTAGCTGGGTAACTTGTGACCCTAGTGCGGAGCCATTAGCATTTATGGTTAATATTGCCCCCACATCCAAGTTGGGTATATCTGCGGATAAACCAGACAAGTTTACGTCTAACAACTTACCTTTGCTGGCTTGCATAAACAAACCTTGGTTTTCGAACAGTAACTGTATATCTAACTCTGTTAACTGAGGCCAATCAGGTGCGAATTCCATGGCGGCGTCTTCAACGCCGACCGTAATTTGAAAGACCCCGTTGTTTTTAACATAGGGAAATTGACTGAGTTCGCCATTCCACAAGACGTTTGCACCAGTTACCCGACCCGCTTTGAGCGAACGTTGTAAATAGGCTTTGGTGTCTTTTCCCATCACATCACCAGGGAACAATTTATTCACCTGAGCCATGTCAAGGCCGCCTACCGTGCCATTTAGCGCCAAGAAGCCATTTTCGCTATCAAACCGTAGGTGCTGATTGATATTCAACCAGTCACTTTCTAATTTAAGTTGCGGTACGTGCACCGTCACTCCGTGCTCCAAGGATTCGATAAACATATCAATATCCACCGCTTGAAACTCAATATTTCTGTCGACTATATTGTCTAGCTTCCATTGGGAGTTACGTCCGCGTATTTGCACCCGTCCCTTGTCGTTGTGCCAATTCACATCCAGTTCCAAGTTATCAACACCGGGAATATGAGCACTTTGTTGCCAACTAATTTGACTAATATTCATTTGCGCAAAGGTATCGACTTTATCGAACTGCACATTGAATTTGTTTAATGTGGCATTGGGTTCTAGTGCATTTAATTGGCTGTAATCCATTGGGTCGAGCACCAATGGCAGCAAAGGAATAATGGCCGATAAGTTTACCTTGTCAGCATTTTGAATATGTACTTGCCCCTGGCGGTTCACTTCTCCATACCAATTCGAGGTCACTTTTCGTTCATTAGCTTGCAACGCAAAGTCATAAAGATTGAATATCCAGCCGTCTTTGCTTGGCTCAGCGTTGAGCTGTCCGCCCAATATCGCAGCCTTAATTTCTGCATCTTGGTTTTGCCATACGAAGCGACTATCAGCCAAATCTAATTGGGCATTTTTGAATGCACCATTTTTAATGCTGGCCCAGACGACAAAATTTCCGCGACTTTCTACCAAATCATAACGCGTGGCCAGCCATTGGTTAATCCAAGGCGATAAATCGACCTCTTGCGCTCTGGCGTAAAATGTTCCGCTGAGTGAATCTTTATCGCCACGTAAATCTAACGTAAACGAGGCTGAGTTACGGGCCAACTCTTCCACTTGCAGCTCACCTACACCTTGGTGATGCTTGCCTTGGTTACTCCAAAGCAATTGATTAACGAGTACCACTTGCTGATCATGATCTGTGATGATTTCAAATTGACTGTCACTAACTGAAAACGACTGTAACTGTTCTAAAAATAACTGCTTTAACGCTGACACTACAGGAAAGTCACTGCCTTCTTTTTGCATCAAGGTTAAATCCATCTTGACGTTTAAGCCGTTTAAATCAAATCGTTGAGAGCGAATTTGACGCGCTAGAATTGATCCCCAAAAATCAAGATCTATCACGGTTTTTTTGATATCTAAACTGAGAGGAGATTGGGCATTTTGCACCAATTGTAAGTCTTCCAACACAATGGCAGGGCCTGCGCCTTTCCACTGAGCGGTGATGTTACCGATGTTAATTTCAACACCGTATTGGCCTTCTATCCATTGTTCTAAGCGATGCTTTTGATCGTCCATGTATGGTAAAGAATAGCGCACAACGCTAATCGCCACGGCCACCAGCACCAGCAGAATAGCGGCGCAATACCATAGCTTTTTAATGCAATAAGCGGCATAAAAAGAGCCTGATTTCACATCATTACCACATCGTATTTATCTTGGTTGTATAACAATTCGGTGTGCACCTTAATCTGTTTGGATACAAAAACCTCTAGCTCAGCTAGCATATGTGACTCTTCGCCTAGCAAAGCCTCGACCACAGAAGGCGCTGCGTATACGACAAATTTATCCGCTTCATAGGCTCGGTTGACCCGTACTATTTCGCGCATAATCTCAAAACAAACTGTTTCGACCGTTTTTACTGAACCGCGGCCCTTACATACTGGACACTCACCACACAAGATATGTTCCAAACTTTCTCGCGTTCTTTTACGCGTCATCTCAATCAAACCCAGCGCGGTAAAGCCGTGTATGTTTATTTTAGCCCGATCTTTGCTGGTTGCATTCTCAAGGCTATGGATAACGCGCCTTTTATGATCTGCGTCAGTCATATCGATAAAATCAATTAAAATCATGCCGCCTAAATTACGCAGCCGTAACTGACGTGCAATCGCGGATGTTGCTTCAATATTGGTGTTGAAAATAGTTTCTTCGAGATTACGGTGGCCAACAAATGCGCCAGTATTAATATCAATTGTAGTCATAGCTTCGGTTTGATCGATAATCAAATACCCGCCAGATTTTAAATCAACTCTGCGCTCAAGGGATCGTTGCGATTCGTTCTCAACGTCATATAAGTCAAAAATGGGACGGTCGCCTGGATAATATTCCAACAAGCGATGCAACTCAGGTACATATTCCCGGGTGAATTGCTGAAGCTCATGAAAAGACAACTTTGAATCAATACGGATACGATCAAGCTCGGTACCCACAAAATCGCGCAGTACCCGACGTGCTAAGGGTAAATCCTCGTATAAAATATGGGTTTTTTTCTTCATGCGCGAGCGGATTTTTTCCCATAAACGGCGTAAAAAATCGGCATCTTGACGCAATTCTTGAGCTTTCACCCCTTCGGCTGCAGTGCGTAAAATAAACCCACCATTTTTACTGCAATATTCCTGCACTAAGCTCTTTAATCTTTCTCGTTCTTCTTCGTCTTCAATACGCTGGGATACGCCTACATGCTCAACGCTGGGCATAAACACCAAATAACGTGACGGAATAGTGATGTCTGTGGTTAAGCGGGCACCTTTGGTACCAATTTGATCTTTGACTACCTGAACTACTATGTCTTGGCCATCACGAACTAACTCGCGAATATCTCGTTTTTCAAGATGACTGGATGACACTTCATCTTCTACTTCGCTGTGAATAGCGATATCGGATGCATGCAAGAAGGCTGCTTTATCTAAACCAATATCGACGAAGGCGGCTTGCATACCGGGTAAAACGCGACTGACTTTACCGCGATAAATATTGCCCACCAGACCTCTTTTGGTATGGCGTTCTATATGAACTTCTTGCAAAATACCGTTTTCGATAAGCGCCACACGGGATTCAGAGGGGGTGACATTAATTAGTAGTTCAGCACTCATGGGTTTCGCTCATCCGGGATAGTAGTTGATTCGTTTCATATAAAGGTAACCCGACTACGGCGCTATAACTACCGTTTATATGGGTGACGAACTTGCCGCCTATACCTTGAATGGCGTAACTGCCGGCTTTATCTTCGGGCTCGCCGCTTTCCCAATAGTCGTGTATCAAGGTGTCATTAAGTGCACAAAATGTCACTTGGGTACGCACCAATACGCTGTCGTGCCGCGTACCAGAGAATATAGAAACCGCGGTTAGCACTTCGTGCTGTTGGCCTGAAAGTAGATTTAACATGCGCTTGGCGTCACTAAAATCTTTAGGTTTACCCAGTACCTGACCATGAATAACCACAACGGTATCCGCCCCTAATGCGAGTCGTTTGTCAGCAAGATGCGCACTCGCTTGCCAACCGGCTTGCGCTTTTTGCTCAGCCAGTCGCTGCACATAAATACTGGGGGTTTCAGTAGGTAACAGCGTTTCGTCAATATCCGCGCTAAGGGTGGTAAACGGCACACCGATTTGACTAAGTAACTCAGCGCGACGGGGTGACTGAGAAGCTAAAATAAGCATAACTGATGTCTGGTGGGGTTCAGCTCAAACGAAATTGACGACGAACCCGACGTAATAACCAAAATATCCAAGGCCAAATTACCATTGAGGTAACAACGGGCCACATGTATGTAAGCAAAAAATAAATGTCGGTCAATAAATGTATTAACCAAAAAACGACTAAGTTATAAAGCGCGCACAAAATCCCGATTACAATAGCTTGTTGCCACACAGAATAATTACGCAAACGTTGGTAATTGGCAGCAAGCACAAAAATGCTTAAGCTCATGGCGAAGCTGTGCACACCAATACTGGTGCCCAATAGCAAGTCCAGTACTAACCCGACAATAAATGCGACGCCTACGTTAACTCGTTCCGGCATCGCTAGTGCCCAGTAGCCTAAGACTAAAAAGGCCCAATCTGGTCGATACTGCTCAACAATGCTAGGCATGGGCATAATCTGCAACACCAACGCCACTATAATACTTAGACCGATTGCATTATTTCTTAATTTCATTGGTCTGTACTCTGATCTTGTTGCTCAGGCCCCACAAAGTCGTTTGGCCATAATAAGAGTAAATATTTCAGTCTATCGAGTTGTGCGACCGGCTGGGCATTCACTTGGGCAAAAGGACGACCTTCATCACGCACAATCGAGGTAATTTTAGCCACCGGATACCCCTCAGGAAATACATTACCTAGTCCCGAAGACAATAATAAATCGCCTTCTTGGATATCTGCACTGTGGGGAACGTGTTGAATAATTAAGTCATCCAAACTACCAGAACCTGAGGCAATCATACGGATATTATTACGGGCCACTCGCACAGGGATGGCATGGGTCACATCAGAAATAAGCAAAACCCGACTGTTGGTTGAGCCCACTTGCATAATTTGTCCCACAATACCTTGGTCATCAATTACCGGCTGACCTTCATACACCCCTTGAATCGCACCACGGTCAATGACGATTTGATGGCTATAAGGATTGTTATCTACTGCCATTAACTCCGCCACTTCTTTGCGAATATCACCTCGTACCGGCGTATTCAGCAAACGACGTAAACGGTCGTTCTCTTCTTGAAGCATGGTGTAACGTTGCAGCTTACCGTTGAGTACCACCGCATTGTGCTGTAGCTCAGCATTCTCTTCGACCAACTGCTGATGGGATACCAAGCGACTAGCACTGGCATTAAGCATTTCACTAGGCAAGTTAGCCAAATATTGAATTGGGCTAACGACAGAATTGAGGTATACACGGGTGGTCGCAAAACCATCAAATACATGATCAAACACAATTAAACCAGCCGACAGCGCTAGCGCTACAACCAGTCTTATTTGTAATGATGGTCCACTCAGAAAAATTGAGTTCATATAAAGTGCAAAAGCGGCTAACGCCGCTTTTTTAATATCCTTTGGTTGGGGTTACTCGTAGCTAAATAAATCGCCACCGTGCATATCGATCATCTCGAATGCTTTACCACCACCACGTGCAACACACGTTAAAGGATCATCGGCAATCACAACTGGAATGCCAGTCTCTTCCATTAATAAGCGATCTAAATCTTTCAGCAAAGCACCACCACCGGTAAGCACCATGCCACGCTCAGAAATGTCCGATGCCAATTCAGGTGGCGATTGCTCTAAAGCGACCATAACAGCAGAAACAATCCCGCTAAGTGGCTCTTGTAAGGCCTCTAAAATTTCATTGCTGTTTAAGGTAAAACCACGAGGGACACCTTCAGCTAAATTACGGCCTCGAACTTCAATTTCTCGAACTTCTTCACCTGGGTAAGCAGCACCAATTTCATGCTTAATGCGCTCAGCCGTTGCTTCACCAATAAGTGAACCAAAGTTACGGCGAATATAGCTGATAATGGCTTCGTCGAATTTGTCACCACCAATACGTACCGATGATGAATAAACAATACCGTTTAGTGAAATGATCGCCACTTCTGTGGTACCACCACCAATATCGACCACCATAGAACCTGTTGCCTCTGATACTGGCAAACCTGCACCAATAGCTGCAGCCATTGGCTCATCAATTAGATAAACCTCACGGGCCCCTGCACCAAGTGCTGATTCGCGGATAGCGCGACGCTCAACTTGAGTAGAGCCACAAGGAACGCAAACTAGTACTCGTGGACTTGGACGTAAAAAATTATTGTCGTGCACTTGCTTAATAAAATGCTGAAGCATTTTTTCGGTCACGTAAAAGTCGGCTATTACACCGTCTTTCATGGGTCTTATGGCTTTAATGTTGCCAGGAGTACGACCCAACATCCGTTTTGCTTCACCACCGACAGCTGCAACACTCTTAGGACCACCCGCACGTTCTTGTCGAATAGCAACAACCGAAGGTTCATTTAATACAATTCCCTGATCTTTAATATAGATAAGAGTATTTGCTGTACCGAGGTCAATAGATAAGTCGTTGGAAAACATTCCCCGAAGCTTTTTGAACATTGAAAAATCGCAACCTGTTTGATATGAGAGATAATCCGCTAACTTTACCAATGCCCCTCGTATTGGGCAAGTAAACACCTCGTTTGACGCAATAAAAAATGCAGAAACCTTAGATTAATAGAGGTTTAGCTCTTAATATTTTATTAATGCGCCAAAAAAAGACAAAAGCTGACTTTTTGCTGATGAAAAATATGATCTTGTTGAGACCGTTCATTTTGTTAAAAGTGCCTTAACCAACAAAATTATTTTATTGCGTTAATTAAATACCTCGCGCCAATGAATGATCCTGTCATTGCCGCGAAATATGCCAAACGTAATCAAGGATGAAGGCTCATCTAGTTCAACTGATTCGCTTGAACATTGACTTGAGTTAGCGCAGATATAACCATCAGAATTCCAATCAAAATTCATATATTCCGCCCAAGCAGGCGTATTTTCACTTGGATCTAAAGATACCTTAACTACACCAGCAGCGCCTGGACCATTGTTTGAAGCATTCCCTAACAAGGCGAAATTAAAACTCCCTATTGACACACCATTGACCAAATCACCTGAGCTAGACACCGAATCTATATCAGCGGTAATATCTATACTGCCCTCAGGCGTAAGTATTATTTGCCCTGCGCTTTCGGTTAAATCAATTGCTGTGCAGCTATCCTCTGGGTTGAATTGCCAACGCCCATTAAGATAATGCTCTGCCTTAACCGGCACCACTAAAAAGTCAGTCTCTGGACCAAAATTAGGCTCAAGGGCCAGACGACCGTGGCGTACAATCACATCAGGTCCAGAAATATCATTTAACCTAAACTCTTCGCATCCCGATACGGGATAATCACTTTGATAACACACATTATTGTCAGCACTTAAAAATGTGTCTAACAAGCGAATATCGATTGTGGCAGCAAAGGGTTCAAGCAGAGCGTAAGCGGCGAAACTTGCATCGACTTTCTGGTATTTAAAACGCGCGTCAGGCAACTCAATTAAGGTTATGCCATCAAAGTTGACTGGCTCGGTGATAACGGCCGTTGTCTCATAAGTCACACGTGTCACTGCTGGAGTGGTTGATCCGTAAATAGACGCGTCTTCAATCAATACACCATTTAGCAGATCTGGGTCATAACGCCAATAACCATTGGCGTAGTTTTTGGTCACACTGCCCAACGCACTCATTGCTAACAGTTCTACCTGAGTTGCAGGTGAGAATTCAATATCTTGGCCCATGTAGCTAAAATTATCACACTGGTTAGTCAATTCTGGAGGCGTAAGCACGTTTACATCAAAATAAGCAGGCCTAAATTCCCCCAAGGTTAGTGTCCCGCCGCTGCTAATAATACTGGTTGGGTTATTGTTATCGGTTAAATAATCAGCGTCACGTACGTCCACTCGTATGACGCCAACTTCACTGTAATTTGCCTGATAACTATATTGCCCATCTGCAAATATTAAAGTAGCGGTACTACTAAATTGCTTAGTCAGATTGCTCTGTATGCTGAGTATTATTTCGCCCGATTCACCATAGGTCAGTGAGCCGTCGGCACCTGCTGTCTCAAAGGGCAACATTCGCTCTATCGCTATTTGTAGTTCACCAGGCTGGTAGTTAAGTAAAGGAGTATCACCTATTGCCCCGTATGCGGTAATATTAAAGGTAAACTCTTCGCCAGCAGGATACGAATCCCTATCAATAGTAGAAGGATAAATACTAAAATCGCCGTCGGTATAAAGCAAAGATTCCGGCGCTACCAATAATACCAAGCTGGACGGCACCACATCGACACTGGCTTCACCAGAAGTTACTGTCACGCCGCTTATCTGGGCTTCAGCGCGTAACATCACTCGACCAGCATCAGCGTAATTAAGCGAACTTAAAGACGCAATACCATCCGCATCAAATGTCAGGCTAATATTACCAGTAGACTCCCCCTCTGGATTAACGCTGGTATCCACTGGCCCAAAGGACGTTAAACACACATTAGGCGAAGTACATGTCACGCCTAAGGTGATATCTTGCTCTCCCTGTAACAAGGCCTTACACACACCCTCATCATTTTGTACGGCACGCAAATTAGCAGCGCTGAAATTAACTTGAGACAGCTGATCTGGTAAAAATTTATCCGTTGTTTGTGAACCAATAAACTCAAAGCCTGCATCGACAAACGTCATATCACAGCTTTGCTCACCTGAGCCGGTATTTATGCAGCGCAAAGGTACATCGGGGTAAGATGCATTTCTTGTAAAAGTGAACGAGCTAGGCTCCAATACGCGAAGTTGAGTTGCGCTCAACGAGCCGTTAAATACCAGTGGATTGCCTGATTCCCATCCTTGGGGAGTCAACGTTAGGCTACTTACATCGGTGTACAGCTGACTGCAACCATCATCTGCACAGGCTTTTATGGTGATACTTTCAGCATCACAGGTTAGCCCTTGTCCATCATGTTCAAGCTGGAAGTGGCTAATGGCTTGGCAAGTACTCAACAGGTTCATATCAGTGCTAACTTGACTACTATTTTGTACATAAGCATATAAGCGAATGTTGTCAAATTGGCCATTGGCAGAATTGCCCGACATGTTAGTCACTATGTAGCTACTGCGATTATCACCTATATACAACGTTTGAAATTGCGCGATGTTACTGTTCAAATTAAGACTGTTTGAGCGACCAGCCTCATTACCATTAACAAAAATGACCGCGGTTTTAGCAGCATAATCATAGCTCACCGCGATATGCACCCACTCATTGGCCGCAAAATCGAGCTCCCCAGCAACGACTTCAGCGTCAGTGTCATTGCTATCTTCAAGTCCAAAATACAAAGTGGAGGCGCTTAAGCTCAAGTAGAAATACTTAGAGTTGGTGCTGCCTACATCTGTAGATGCATCAAATAGCTGTCGCCCAATTGTACTCGACCAGTCTTCATTACTACGGTACCAAAATGAGATGGTACCTGCGGTGCCAATATCATCTGGAGAAAAGCCAGTATCGATGGCGTCAAAGGTAGCAGCTGACGAATTAAGTGGAATATCGACAAAGCGACAGGAAATTTGCTCAACGGATAATATCGACGAAATATCACCTACCGGTGAGCCATGGCGTAAATTATCACTACTATCAATGATACTTCGATTGCCATCGTATTCGACTTGTTCCAATTCATATACGGCATAGGGCAGCACGTCGCAGGGTGATAAGTTGCTTAAGTCTGTGTTGATTTGCGCTAGCGTTTGGCCGTAGTCATAAATACGTAGATCATCGAATTCACCACTCGCTGACGACCCAGAGCTGTTAGTGCTTTCATAGAGACTGCGATTATCGCCTATATATAATGTATCGAGGACCGGGATCTGGCCATTGAACCCCAAATTAGTGGTTTGCGCAGCGATAGCGCCGTTAATATAAATCGCAGCACTATCGTTTTGATAATTATAAGTAACGGCTACATGCACCCATTCATTTGCAGCAAAGTCCAATCCTGCCGCGCCAAAAACGGCATCAGCATCGGCGCTGTCCTCTAAGCCAAAATCCAGGGTGCCTGAGCGTAAGCTCATTCGAAAGTACTTAGAATTCGCGTTACCTATCCACGTTGATGCATCGAACAAAATGCGTCCAGTGTTACTCTGCCAAGACTGCGTACTGCGATACCAGAATGAGATTGTACCGCGATAGCCAATATCTGTATCCACTCGCAATTGCGTATCGAGTGCATCGATAATGGATGCTGATGAATTACTCGGTGCAACTAACACCTGACACGAGGTTTGAGAACTCGGAAACTGTGGAAAGACATCGCCAATCGGCGAGCCGTTAAATCCCGATGATGAAGAATCAATAATGCTGCTAGGCTCTGACCACTCGGTTTGCTCAAACTGATAAAAAGCAATAGCCGAACCATCACACACTTCTGCCTTGGTGGCTGTTACTACCAGATCGTCAACATAAAAACCAGAACGGGAATTTGTTCCCCTCACTTCAAAGCCAATCGCTACATTGCTACCGATAAACGATGAAATATCAAAAGATTCTGCCGTTGCCGAAAATTGACTTGTCGTCACAGTGTATTGTTCAAGGTTCGCCCAAGTTCTCCCGCCATCCCGTGAAATACCCAGACGCACATTTGAGCTACCAGCATTATGCCCAGTACGATAATTAAACGTTAGTTGCGCAGAAACAGCATCGGATAAATCCAGTGTTCGGTACAAAAAGTGAGCCGAATAAGATTGTGGCGTGCTTGAGGCGACAATTCCTAGACGCATACAGCTTGCGCTGGTACATAAAGAATCATTTACCCGCAAAATGCCACTGGATGGCCCATCAGACTCGCCAGCTTCTAACCAGTTTGACGTCCAAGGAGCGGTTCCTGACGTTGAGTTATAGCTAGCAGACGGAAAATTATCAGCCACTGTATACGTTTCACTGCTGCAGCTATCGATTCTAGCCCATGATGAAAAGGACAATAGCAATGCTATTATAGCAAAAAAAAAGTAACCGAATTTACGCATCTAGCACACCTGTTTCATTGAGCAGAACATAAGCGTTGCAGTACGCACAAAGTAATAACATTACTGGATCCCTTCGACCGACACATTGCGACTAACAACGATGTCACCTGCAACACAGCTACCTTGAGCGGTAAATCGATAATATTGATAATCGTCTCCATCATCGCTGACGGTAACGACCGAACAGCGACTTTCATAACCACAATTGAGAAGCCCTGGAGTATTGGCGAACGTAAACACATCAGATGCTAAACAACTACTCGCACCAGAGATGGGAAAAGCCGCAGCGATAGAGCGCTCGACCCCACTTCTAGCCGCGTTTAGTGCTCGCTGACCATAGACTTCGCTAACCACGCTATCTGCTGAAGCAGCTAACATTCTGAGCATAGCTAAACTTAAAATCGCCAACAAAATAATAATGAATAACGCAATCACCAGCATGCTTCCACGCTGCTTTTGCATAGTTCCAGTATCAGGGATAAGGGCAGACTTAAGGCACATTGGGGACATGTATATCACTGCTTAAGTTGATGGTTTCTTCATTTAATTCAAAGGCTAGTAGAATCTGAATTAAACCATTTCTATTCAGCGTAGCCTGTTGCACCGTAAACGGAAACTGTGCAGGGTTAGTAAGATCATTGACGATATTTTCTGCCATCAATACCCCCAAACTCGTTTGGGCAAGATCAATAGAGCGCTCCTGCCTGAAAATACTGCCGCCACTTACGCAGTAACTGACCATGCTGCGCACTATATATAGACGCGACGCTGGAGAAATATCCGCAAATGCACCGTCAACCGTAAGTGATGCCAAATGTTCTGGGCTGTCATTCGTAGTGCAGCTATCGTCAATGCCATTATCACTACACGATAAAATTGTGTGTCTTTTTTGCTGACTCAGCTCATATACATCATCACTGTCTGTGGGATACACCAGCGCCATATCACCCGCCGCCAAACTGAACTGCCCGTTGGGATCTCCTAATTCAACCGTATTTACGGTACGCTGGGCTGACGGTACTAAAGGCAAGCTAGTGTAATAGGTTGCCCACATCGTTGGCACAAATTCAACACATTGGGCGCCTCCAACCTGAGCAAGCCTAGCGCTGTTCGGTACGGCGCTGCGCAACTCACGATTTAAACGCTCTAGTACAAAACGGCTTTGGCTCAATAACTCATCACGCTCACTAACGTCATTAAATATTTGCACCCCTGAACGAATAAAACTCGAGATGCCGATAGATACCACCCCTAACACAATGATAACGGTCACAAGCTCAACTAACGTAAACCCACTTTGGTTTTTCACTGACCTAGACATCAGTAATTATACCGATAAGTAGAAAATACCATATTTTCATTATTGGGCATGATGACCGTGACCATGATCAACTTTGTTGTGCTGACAGCACTATCAGGCGAGCCATCTAGGTCAGCATCGTAAAAGACCGCTACGTTTGCACGAAATCCCTGATATAAATTAACGGCATTTATAACAATTTTTTCTCCCGTGGCGCTTAAGATATTCTCACCGCTTTCATTCAAACCATCAAAATCGTCCACATCATTAAACGCAGCGCGACTTTCATTATCCGGACCAAGTGCTGCAGGTAATGTGCACGCCGTTGCTGCGGCCTCACCACAGCGTATATTGCTGTTTCGACTAGAATTTTCATCAAAAGATTTACCACTGATTTCATTGATCAGGGATTGAGCCAACTCAGTGGCTCTAACTTGGAAAATAGGATCAATACTGCGGGTAGTTTGCGGCACAATAAAACTAACAAAAAACGTTACCGCAATCGCAAACACCAGCATACCAATGACGAGCTCAATCAGAGTAAAGCCGAGTTGCCCAGCGCGGTGTTTGCCTACCTTATTCGCATTCATGTATGTACCCTTGGCTTTCAATACAAATCGCTGGGGCTTGCTGCCCCTGAAAGGTCACGCGGCATTGAACCTGACAACTACCCACATTGGTTAAAGGCCGTCCAAAATTATCAAATCGAATGAAGTCGAATGTATCCACATTAAGATCGTTGGTGGTCATGGCCACGTTATCGCTGGCTATTTCACCGCTACTGGTTCGAAGAAATTCGGCAGTAGTAAAATCGATAGTACCTGAGCAGCTAGCTGTATGCTCTGCTGTTGTATCGTTAAGATAGCTAAGGGTAGGAGGACCAAAAGCGGGGTCGTTAGTGTTGAAATTAATTTGAAAGCAGTATCCTACTCGGGTGTCTTGCATCGCGCGCTGCTGCATGGCGCGAAGGGCTGACAGCAAACGTGACTGGTAGCCATACTCGGCGTAACCTGAACTATCAAAGCGGCTGGCAGCGGATACCGCCAGTATGCCAATAATAAGAATAACAACTATCAATTCAACAAGGGTAAAACCACGTTGCAAAGCAGTAACATGAAATTTGTTTACGCCCAGCAACGTTTTCATTTTATTTGCTCCCAAAACAGCTAAAGCTGAAACAAAACATCGAGCAAACTTGTATTTACTCGAACAAAGGCAGCATAGCTAATTAACAGCCGGTAGTAATACTACCTAGTACTGGCTCTGAACCTTCTTCAGTCGCACTTTCATCGTGTGTATAATATGCATAGCAGCTACCCGCATTAGTGGTGCCATTAGGGTAAATGATTAGTGCTGTTGTAGGAGACGGCGCAGTCACCCCTGCAGCGGTCAAATCAGCCGAGATATCTTGACTATCATCCACACAAAATTCTGTGATACATGATCCAGATGTTCGAGAAGTGATATTAGCATCGAGCATTTCATCCCATGTAAGCAACCATTCATGACGAGGATAGCCGTAATCAGTTCGTACTGAATCACCATTTTTCAAAGTGATCGTCGCCGCAGCTGATGAATTAGTACCATTAAGTAACGATTTTGCATAAATAATATCACTGGCTGATTGCATGGCACCTTCCATTCCCCGTACCACTGACGCGCGAGCATCACCTTGAAGGTCGAGGAACTTCGGCGCAGCAGTCACTGCCAAAATACCCAAAATAACAATAACAATGATCAATTCGATTAGTGTAAAGCCGCTTTGCTGTTTGCTGTGTCCCATAATGTTTCTCCGATTCCTGAATAGTTTTTTCAAGCTATATTTATTTTATATCACTTGCCTCAGCCTCAGCCATTAGCAAATGGTAGTGTGTCAAATTATTGACTAATTATTACTAAAAACAATTACTTGGCCAATTCTTGAGTCGTATATAAAGCCATTACCTGCGGTGTTGTCAACAGGTTCCGACGTATCATTTTTTATAGTTTGGGTTAAATAATAATAACAAAGGTCATTTCCCCCTGACCCAGTGCCTTCACTTTGGCGAGTAAAATAACGATAATCTTCAAAAGGGCGCTGGCTCCAATCTGATGAAATAGTTGGTGCACTTTGCATAATCAAATTAAAAATACTTTCACAATCCAACAAACTAATTTGGGTGTCTTCGGTGCTGCTATCGGTGTCCAACTGACCAGTTGGGTATCCTGTGTCTTGATCCACTCCGATACGGATATCGTCAATGGTCACAAAGCTCAAGTTGGTCGAGAAATTTTCGGTCGGTCGACCTTCTATTTCCCACTGAGCCCGTATTAAGCCAACACCTGTTGCAAACCCCCCTGCTACGCCATCAACGGTGGCATCTTCGGCCTCTTTAGTCACATCAAGCAAGCGTGGCAAGGCCGTAGCGGCTAATAAACCTAAGATAACGACCACTATTACCAATTCAATCAAGGTAAAACCTTGTTGGCCTTGGGGGCGCCCCACTGAATATGGCTGACATTGTGCTCTCGCTAATTTCATCATCTTTATCTACCCATTCGATTAACTTATAATTTTGGAAACCTGTCCCGTATAAACTTTATATTCAAAATAAGGCCCGGTTGATAATCTATATCGACATATAGAGGCCAGAGCATTATTACTTAATTGCACCCCATCAAAAAATTCGGCGTACATTTTAAACCCTTCAACCTCTAGGTCGAGATCCAATATCTCCTGCCACAAAACGGCACACCCTTTGCTGGTAGGCTCTAAGCGCGGCCAGCCTAAGTGAGTCATGGCAAGGGGGTGACGACCTATTTCGTCGCCTTGAGCGCCATATTCAATAAGCAAAATACTGCTAGGGCGGCCTTCATTCTGCCATTGCCAATGCGCATTTAAAGTCGTTTTGCCAAATTGTTCGACTAAGTTTTGCAATGCTATTTTGCGAATATTCGGACTACTTTCATTGAAATAAAAAATGAAGCCTAATATAAGCGACGTGAACACCACCACGACCACCAAATTATTAAAGATGCTTCGTTCACGTTCTTCACTGGCTTCATTTTTGCGCATAATTTAGCCCTGTATTGCCCCCATCATGTTCCACATAGGGGTGAATATACCCAGTGCTAATACGAGCACCATAGCTGCTACAATCATAATTAAAATCGGTTCAATTTTTGAGGTTAAACTTTTTAAATCGTAATCGACTTCCCGCTCATAAAACTCAGCCGCCTCACCGAGTAACTCATCTACTCGGCCCGTTTCTTCGCCCACGCTAATCATTTGTAGCACTAAAGGCGTAAACATTTTACTTGAACTTGCCACCCTTGAAAGACTCTCGCCTTTTTCAATGTTATTGCGCATCTGCACGATTTTATCCGCCATAAAGGCATTGTTAACCGCCTCTGACACTAAATTTAGGGCGGAGATTAATGGCACACCTGAGCGTAACATCATGGCAAAACTGCGCGCAAAACGGCTGAGTAATGTGCGCTCAAAAATGCTTCCCACTATGGGCAATCGTATTTTCGTTCTATCCCATTTATATCGACCTGAGGGAGTGCCGATATAATGCGAAATTAAAAATACGCCAAAAATAATGCCGACTAATAGGTACGGCCATTTGGTAATAAAGAAGTCAGACGTAGCTAATAAAACACGGGTCATTATGGGCAACTCGGCACCAAAACTATTGAACATATTGGCAAAAACGGGGATCACGAATATGTTCATAATAACCAAAGCAGCGACCACCGCGAGTATGACAAAAGTAGGATAACGGGTAGCGGCTTTGATCTGCTTACGCGTTTCTTGTTCTCGCTCTAAATAATCTGATAATTGCTGAAAGGCCTCATCTAATCGCCCGGTATTTTCCCCTACGTGCACGATGCTAACAAACAACTGGCCAAAGACTTTATTATGGCGGTGCATCGCAGAAGACAATGTACGACCCCGTTCAAGTTGATCACACACATCATTTAAAATCACAGTCATACGTTCACTGCTAGCGGTATCGGCTAATCCCTTAACCGAACGAATAATTGGAATACCCGATTTTGTTAATGAGAACATTTGTCGAGAAAAGATAATCAAATCTTCCAGCTTAATCTTGGGCGTAAAAAGCGACATATTGAGAGACGTATTAGCACTCGCTTTGGCCTCTTTGATCTCAATTGGAGTGAATTTACGTCCCAATAAAATATGCGCCACACTTGACGCATCGGTCGCTTCAAGGTTCCCCGAGGTTAGCTCTCCACTTGCGTTTCTGGCTGTATAGGTAAAATTAGCCATTGCCACCATCCGGGGTATCGTTGCGAGGCTCTAGCTCAAAGGAAAACTCGCTGCTTGAAGGCACTGTTTTGTCTTGTTTTGTATTTACCGTGGGCGGCTTTTGAGCCATCACAGACTCATCTTCTCTTGGCTCCTGAGGCTCGTCAGTCATATTATCTGTTGATAGATCAGCTCGCTCATCGGCAACCATTTCAATTAATTTCAGCACTTCTTCTACCGTCGTAATGCCCATTTTTGCATAGGTCAAAGCGACTTTGGCTAACGGAACAAAACCAGGGCTAAGCAGAGCAGCGTTGCCAAACGTAATCGAATCATTCATTTTCAACGCGTTCATCATGTTTTCGGTCATTTCTAATAATTCGAAAACCCCTACGCGGCCACGGTAACCTGTGTTGTTACAAGTCTGACAACCTCGCCCGTGTCGAAAGGTGACATTGGTTATTTGCGGATCAATACTGAGTAACCACAGGGTTTCTTCCGGTTTAGGTTGGTAGGTCTGCGTGCAACTTTCACACACTTTACGTACTAAGCGCTGAGCAATAACCGCCCTTAATGAGCTGGCAACCAAATATCCAGGTGCGCCCATATCCAGCAAACGTACAGCACTGCTGATGGCATCATTAGTGTGCAAGGTCGATAACACTAAGTGACCCGTTAGTGCTCCTCGCAGACCTATTTCAGCCGTTTCATGGTCGCGCATTTCCCCCACCATGATGATATCGGGATCCTGACGTAAGGTAGTACGCAGCACATTTGAAAAGTGCAAACCGATTTTATTATTTACCTGCACTTGATTGATACGGGGCAGGCGATATTCCACCGGATCTTCAACGGTAATGATTTTAGTCGACGGTTGATTTAGCTCGCTAAGTGCGCCGTATAAGGTCGTTGTTTTACCTGACCCTGTAGGACCCGTTACTAGGATCATACCGTGAGGGCGCTTAAGAAGAACTCGAAATCGCTTGAGTAATGGGCCGGGCATACCCGTTTGATCAAGCGACAACAAACCTGCCGACTGATCGAGTAATCGCATTACGACAGACTCGCCATTTTGCACAGGCATGGTTGATACCCGCACATCAATAGAATGGCCTTTGATACGCATATTCGTACGTCCGTCTTGGGGCAGACGCTTTTCGGAAATATCCAACCCAGACATAAGTTTTAAGCGTAATACTAACGCCGAGGCAATATTTTTTTCTTTGATGATGTTTTCTTGTAGCACCCCATCAACCCGCAGGCGAATGCGCACCATGTCATCATCTGGTTCGATATGAATATCTGACGCTTTAGTTTGCAGAGCATCTTCGAATATTGATTGTAATAAACGGGCGACCGCTGTGTCTTGTTCGTTATCAACCCCAGTATTAAAATCGAACTCGGCATCTTCTTGATATTCTTCCGCCAATTCTTGGGCAAAAGACGCGATATCTTCGGTTCGGCGATAAAAACGGTCATAAGCTTGGAATAACTGAGCATCACTGACCACTGCCACTTCCACTGGCTTAGGCAAAACACCAGATAAAATATCGATCGCGGCCAAATCAGCTGGATCGCTCATACCCACTAATAAATGATCGCCTTTATCCTCAAGCACCAAAGCGCGATAGCGCCGAGCCTGCACTTCAGGTAACAATAACACGGCTTCAACTGACACCCGATATTGGGTGATATCAATAAGGGGTACATTCAAATGCTGAGATAAGAAGGTGAGCAGTTGGTTTTCGGTCATAAACCCGAGCTCTATAAGCATATATCCAAGTTTACGGCCACTTTGTTTTTGCGCCGACAAGGTCTGCATAAGTTGCTCTTCGCTTATGATATCCTTTTGAACCAGCAGATCTCCTAAGCGAATTTTAGTTTTTGGCTTCATTTTATCCCTACTAAATCATTTAACCTTTGACGCACAAAGGTAATCACTTCAGGTGATAATTGCTGTTCATTGTCAGCTTGGCGATAACTTTTTAATGCTGAGAGGTTATCCCCACTACTATCTTGGGCGATGCCTAATCCTAACCACCACTTAGCCTTTTGAGGCTCTGCATTGGCTAATTGTTGGTAATCTTGCTGAGCCTGAGCATAATCAGCTGAACGCTGTGCTAATGCGCCACGATAGGCGTAAAAATCACTGTGCATGGCCAACGATGGCGAAACTTCTAACAATAGTAGCAATGCTTTTTTAGGTTCACCTTGCTGAGCAAATAATCTGGCTAACATTAAACGTAAATCATGCTGTTGAGGCTGGGCCACGATTCCGTCGCTAAGCAGCGCTTGCGCTTCACGCATACGGTTTTCAGCAAATAACAGAGAGGCTAATTTTTTGCGAATTCGCACATTTTCTGGCTCGCTGCTAAGCAGCTTTTGTAAGCCGTTGATAGCGATTAAGGTGTTTCCCTCTCTGAGTGCCTGATTAATACTTTGTTTTAATCCAGCTTGAGCATTCTGGCTACGATTGGCTTTTTTACTAAATGACGCTGTTGGCGGCATCACCTTATCAGAGTTAACCTGAGCAACTGGGGGCTGAACGACTGACGCTAGTGGTTCTTTGTTGTTTACTATTACTGGCGCTGCTTCCAATTGCGAATTCATATCTGCAGCTTGATGCCCCTGTGCCTCTGAAACATCGGATTGCCCAACGTCTGGTGGTTCAACCCACGTCATTGCACCTGCGACTGGTTTATCAGGCTGGATCGGGTCAGGCACTGTCATATCTATTAATGCAGGATTGATCATCTGGTTTAGCTTGTCTTGATTAGACAAGGCGTCATTGTCTGTCACGGTAGGCCAAATGTAACTAATCGCAGCAAAGAGTAGCGTAATCACCATTAGTGACAGCAACCACACCAATCTCTTAGTATTCTGCTTTGGCGGCTGATAATCGGCACTAGCCGATTCTTGGGGGGCTTGCCTCGCTTCAAGATCACGCAGCATTTTATTGACCACACTCATAACGCGAACCTCTGATAAGCCCAATAGGCAGCGGCCAGCACAACCACGGTGGTGGTAAGACCAAGCAGCAGTTTTACTACGCTAAATCGACTGGTATAAGCCGCTTCGGTATCGTTAATGGCTAATTTAATGTGCTTAATTTCCACTTGTTGTTTCCCTTCGCCATACGCCAGCATTAAGGCCTTATGGCACAAAACATTGACTATTCGAGGGGTGCCTTTACTGGCTTTAAATAATAATTTACACGCACGACTAGAAAAAATATCATCACCGCGATAACCAGCAACGGACATACGATGACGCACATACTGAAACACCTGATCAGCGTTCATTAATTTTAGCGCATAGGAAAATGTCACTCGCTGTTTTAATTGGCGTAACTCAGGTAATGCAAGCTTATCGTCTAGCTCAGGTTGGCCAAACAACACCACCTGCAAAAGTTTGCGCGATTCAGTCTCTAAGTTAGTGATCAAGCGCAGTGCTTCAATACTCTCAATAGGCAAAGCTTGAGCCTCATCTATGATTAGCACCACACCTCGATTCTGTTGATTAACTTCAATAAGACGCTGTTGAAGACGCTGGGTAAATTCCTGTTGATCCGCATTGCTACTTAACGTCACGTTGAGCTCTGCAGCTACTGAGCGTCGCAACTCACTGGGCGTCAAATATGGATTCGGAATATAGGCCGCAACAAATGGTTCAGGTAGCTCGTTAAGCAATTTGCGACAAATCAGCGTTTTGCCCGTCCCCACTTCCCCAGTCACTTTAATAAAACCTTCACCGGTCTTTATTGCAGTGAGTAACACATCGATGGCTTCTTTATGGCTAGGTAGACCAAAAAAGTAGCTAGTGTTAGGGGTAAGGGTAAAAGGCAATTCCTTTATACCGTAGTGGTATAAATACATCGCGTTATTCCACGTGCAGCCAATCGGCCATTTGATTTCGGCTTCTAAGCAATTGTTGACGCCACGTATCTGCACCTACCACTGTGGGTCTAAGCAAAATAACCAATTCTTTTTTGGTTTCAGTTTCTTGAATATTTTTAAACAGATTACCCAACACGGGTATGTCCCCTAACAAAGGAGTTTTTGATTCGGTCGTGGAAATAATCGACTGCATTAAGCCGCCAATGACGACTATTTCACCTGAACGGGCGTGGATAATGGTATCTGATTCACGAATATTACTGGCTGCTAAGGGCAGTACATATTCTTCTTCGTTTAACGTGACCACTTTTTGTTGTTCTTCAGTTTCTATAACTGACGGATGTACATGCAGCAATACACCGCCGGTGGCATCAATTTGCGGTGTTACATCCAAGGCAATTCCTGAGAAAAAAGGCGTAAGTTCAATATCTGGGGTACTGGTGCTCGTAGTCGTCGTAACGGTACTTGAACTGGAAACATCCGTCACAAAGTACTCGTCGTCGCCAACCTTAATCACCGCTTTTTGATTATTAATAGCCGTTACACGGGGACTAGATAAAACCTGCACGTTACCTTGGGTTTGCAGTAAATTAAGAACGCCACTGAAATCTTTATTGATAAACGATAGGCTGGTAATGCCTCCTAGCGAAGCTGAAATCGCATCACCTAAGCTACCTGAAGTAGTTGAAAACTGAAAATCAGTACTGCCACTGTTTGCTAGCACTTCTGTCCAATTGATCCCTTGCTGATAGCCGTCACTTAGGGATACTTCTAATATACGTGCTTCTAAAATAACCTGTCGTTGCACATGCTCTTCTGAAATAGCTAAAAACTCTTTCACTGAACGAATTTCGCTTGGTAACGCCCTAACGGTAACAAGCCCAGCTTGGGGCATAACCATTACATTCCGACCATCTTCAACCCCTACCATCACTTGCAGCGACGCCAGTAAGTCTTTCCAAAAGTCGGTTTCTGTACTGGTTGAAATACTGGTGCCATTACCGTTACTTCCAGAATTCAAACTATTTGAGCTGCCGCTACTGGTTGACGAATTACCACTAAAACTATTTTGCGAACCGCTTTGTGTACTATTATTACCTTGCGACTGGGATACACCGCCAGACGTAATACTGGTTTGGGTGGCACCGTCACGTTTCATTAATAGATAGTTAACCGCGAAGGTTTCTGTACGCATCCCAGACGGGTAAATACGGTAAATGTTTTGCCTACGCTGCACATCATAACCATAGATTTCAGTGACGATGTCAAAAATTTGCTCAAGAGTGACTTGCTTTAAATTAAGTGTAATTACGCCGGAAACAGACGGATGAATAGCCACACTAAAAGGGGTGTCTTCCACTATTCCAGCGAAAAAGCTTACCGCATCGATTTGTTGTGCGTTTATATCGAATTTAGGCTCACCAAAAAGAACGTTATCTGTTCCTTCTGATTGTGGCATTAAGGTTTGCTGAACTGCATCAGGTAAAAGGGGTACATCTTGTTTTTTATGGCTCACCGCCTGGTCGCTATCCGCGATTGCGTCGTCCAGTGACTTCTCATAATGCTGAGTATCATGTTTCGACTGACAGGCAACTAATACCAGCAAAAGACCGGCTAAAGTAATACGCTTAAAATCCATCATTTGCATCTTTTATAAATTGAGACTGATTAACGAAAAGTTCCTGCGAGCCATCGGAGCCGCGCAATACAACTCGATTATTGCTGATTGATACAAGCGTTTTCCCAGCCACATTCTGCCCTTCTTCCACATTCACTCCATTGATAATGGCGCGCTTATTAACACCATTGATAAAAATTGCATTCAGAATAAGTATATCGTCCTGTTCTGCTTCAGCTGAAGTGCTAGAAATGGCATTCATGGGTCGCGTGGGATCTATTAATGTTTGTGCATTGGCTGTCATGCCAGATACCAATACAACCAGTAACCATTTAGATATAAAAGCAAATTTAATTTTCATATTACACACCTATAAATGCCTCGCTAGTACTGAGCGTATAGAGCTCAACCTCGACCAATGCATTTGGATAGTTGTCCACCGCATAGTTAAAGCGCTTCCAATAAAACTGCCACTTAAGACTTTCAATCTTGGTCAAATAACGTTGAATATCAAAATAGCTTCCCTTGACCGATAACATCACGCCATGACGGTACAAATTGATATCGTCTGATGTGTTGACGTCATCATTGATCTCTTTTTCATCATTGTTTTTCATAGTAGTACTAAGCACAGCAGTTGGCGCAATAGATTGCATACTCACTAAGGTCACGCCCTCACTATCTGCTAGTACTTTCTCAAGTAACATCGGCATTTGTGTTGGGCGCACCAAATTCACCGTTTGATGCTGTAAATGCGTATCTAATTCTTTCATTCGTTGGGTTAACTTAGCCAAAGAATCAGCCAACTGAAGATTTGGGTCGTTATTAAATAGTTGTTCACTGACAGCTAATTGGGCTTCGACACTGCGATACTGATTATGCTGAGCGGCTAAATCTTGCGCTTCTCGCACGATTTTTTCATTCAAGGGTTCAATAAATAACATGTAACCCACCATAATAATAACCACTGCACCAGCGACTAAAATAAGCATTTTTTCACGCTGAGTAATGTTTTGAAACTGCTCAAACAGCGTTTTATATCTATCGCTTAGCCCTTGGTTCATGGTTGCTCTTTTCCTTGCGCTTGTGATGAATTTTCTGTGCCTAGGGTAAACATCAGCTGTTCATTCTCATCACGATAAAGTTTAGTAGTAGCAAACTCTTGACCTTTGAAGCGTTGTGTTAAACTCAAACTACTAACCCATTTAGGTATAAGAGACGAGTCGGTGGCGCCGCCTTCGATCATGACTTGTCGTTCATCAAGGTGAATACGTGTTAGCCATAAACCTGCTTGATGATTGAGCGCCAAGCCATTCATTAGCCCAGCGAAACCATTAGATTTAAACTGCTCTTGACCTGAAAGTTCATCAATTATTCTTTGCTTCTGCCTTATACCAAATTGCTTACTCTCAATTGCAGCAACCAACTCAGGATCTTTTGTGCGACTGCCAAGAGATTCATTTAACGCCATCAATCTGTCTTCAATTTGTATTTTTTGATTTTGTGCCGTGGTCAACTCATCAAGAATATCTCGTTCTTGGGTATAACTTAGAAAGTAAACGACGCTAATAATAGTCAATAGAACAAACCAGATAGACAGTACAAATGACAACGTCAACACTTCTAATTTGGGTTGTAGCTCTGGTAGAAATAGATTAATACGTGACTTCATTGGGTAGCCCCATTACCGAGTTCCGTTTCGGACAAAGCGGCGCCTAAACTGGCTAAACTGATAGTTTGATTAATCTCTGGTGAATTTAAGGGCAAAGCCATTACCTCTACCGGCATAAAGGTCAAATCTTTAATAATTTTGGCTAGCTGTTGTTGTATTGGGGAATTTAAGTACACCACTATGCTTCTTACTGGGGCTTGACGCAGCTGGCTCTCAAAATAATCCATAGAACGCTGAATTTCCACACTTAACGTGTCACCCATCCCCATCTGAAATTCTTCTAATGAAAAGCTCGGTAAGTTTTCATAACCTTTCAATCGGCGTGAGAAAAACAGCTTACCCTGTTTGATAATGTTTAAATTAATCTGCCCCCCTTTCTCTTGAAACAAGGTCAAAATAGCATCATCGTTAGTAGGCAACAGTTCGCTGGTAGCCAGCTCTTCTATGCTGATAGTCACAAGTTTTAAATCGGCTTTAAGAATACCTTTTATAATTGCGCTAATTTGAGGGCGACTGACGGCAACAACGTTGACTTTTTCTTTGCCGCCTATGGCATCGGGGTGATCATAATAATCGAGTACGTGTTCATCTGTGCCAATTAACTGTTCTTTAACTTGCCATTTCAGCGCTTTTGCAACTTCTTGCTCTTCAACATCTGGCTTATCGATTTGAAAAAGTTGATATTTATTTAGCCCTAACGCCACATAACAGGGGGTACGAGCCAATTTATTTTGCTCTACGTAGGCTGCAAGATGCTTCGCCCAATCTTGCATAGGCAGGCTATGTTGTTTTACCCACTCAAACTTACCAGATTTTCTCTGAATAACATTCAGGTGCAGCTCGGCATCGCCAAGTTCAATTCCAATTGAATGAAACTTTGAAGGCTTACTAAAATACTGCTTAATAACCTCCCGCCAGCTAATTCGCATTTTTCGGTTCATACCTTGTTACATTACGTTGACATTACAACAAACTTTGGAATAAAGCGCTAGTAATATAAATCCCTGCTCCATTCATGATTTATTAGCTATACCAATAAGTTAACTTGGTGTTTAACAGTGTAATTCTGCTTTAGTATAGAAGACAATAACGACATTGCGAGGCGCAAACAATTAGACAATCGGCTAAAAAAAAGGGGCCTCGAAAGCCCCTTAAACGGTAATAAAATAAACCAAAACTTTATCTAGCGTTGGTACTTTCAAAAATTTTGTCTGCGGATTCAGCTACAAAGCCTGTGAACAGCGTGCCATCCGGCTTGGGGTAGCGCTTGGCAAACTCGTAGAAGCAACTGGGGATAGCTCGCTCACCGTCACTAAAAGCGACCGGATATTTATCAGCTAACGTTGAAGACTGCTCTAGCATAACCTCAACCGAACCCTTGATTTCTCCGCCTGATGTATTCAATGACAAACCGGCATCTTTTACTGCTTGGTTGATTTGTTCGATAGAATCAAATTCACTCAAATGATTGTTACTCACTGTAAAGTGATTGGCGCGATAGCCCCAAGCTGCAACCCATGCGGCAAACTCGGATTCTTGCAACAGTTGTTGATAGGTTGCGTAATCGATATCCCAGTGACGCCCTGAGTACAAGAAGTTATCTTGAGTCACGGCATTTTTATCCATGTTGGCAACTAACGCGCCGATGGTGCTTTGTAATGATTCGCTGCATTGTTCAAGCAGTAATTCTGAGATAAACACTTTAGGTAAATCAGGGTGTTCAGGATGCTCAAAATGTTTGGCGTAAAGTTTTTTTGCGACAAAGTGGTATTCACCGCAAGCTTGATAACCTAATGCTTCGAAATGCGCGGCCAAGGCGCTTAATCCGATGTTAGGTAAATTAAACGTGCGCAGTGCAATATGATCATTAATCACTTCTTGGCCTTGGGTTTTTCCAAATAAATCATGTACGGTGACCGCGGAAGGTGTAACCGCTAAGTAGCTTTCCCATAATTTTTCAAACAACGTGTTTACGTTAGTATGCATAATTAACAACCTTTTATTCAATATTATGTCGGTAAAAGACAAGGCTTAACCTTGCTTCTTAAAGTGCGATAAAGCGAACGTCACTACCATTGGATAACCCCAGCGCTTCGGCCATATCCCTATGAATATGTAGTTCGTTTACTGTCTCGTAATAGTTCACTAGAGCCGATACTGTGGCGCGAAATTGACTCACGTCTGTGTTGCACAACATGTAATTTTGCTCTTTCGAATAAGCTAATTTAGCAGGCGTTACTGCATCATCAATAACGACTTTAGCTACGCAGCTTTGCTGCACCGTGCGTATATTTTTAAGGGCCACTTCGACCGTAGGCCCAGCGTCAAACAAATCCACATACCCGCGGTGCAAAAAACCTTCTTTTTGTAGCAAACGTAAAGCCGGTGCGGTTTTTTCGTGCACTTTGGCAATTACGTTTTGTGCCTCAGGGCTAAGTAATGCCACATAAATAGGGTGTTTGGGCATCAATTCAGCAATAAAGGACTTATCGCCTATCCCGACTAAGTAATCCGCAGTAGGGAAATCAATACCAAAAAAGTTTGATTCTAACCATGCCCAAAATGGTGAGTGGCCGTTTTCATCGGAAACACCGCGCATTTCAGCAATCACCAAATCTGCAAACCGCTCGGGGTGGTTAGCCATAAATAGATAGCGTACACGTGATAAAAGCTGACCAGAAAAACCTCGACGGTATTTTTCTCGCACAAACAAGGTGCATACTTCAGATGCACCCGTGTAGTCGTTGCATAGGTTCAAGGTCTCAACGACTTTCTTTACCCCTAAGCTAGGCGAATAATGTACATGGCTAGCAATATGATAGTGATAAAACGGCGCACTCAGCCCAACGGCGGCTTCAATAGCCGTTACACCAATAATATCTTTGCTTTGGGTATCTTCCAGTACAAATAAGTAACTTTGCTGACCAGGAGTCGTTACCTTTTCAGCAAAACTCGTTTCCGCCCGAGTTATTTTACTCAGCAATAATTCATCATTGTCAGGCAATGATGTAAAGCCATGCCCAGATTCAATCGCAATCTGTTTTAGCGCACGAAAATCTGCAGCGCAAATAGGGCGAATTACTAACATATTGTCTAGCCTTTTACGAGGTATGCCACTGCTTGTTCAAAGCGCACCAGACCTTGCTCGATATCTTGCAAAGGGATCACTAAAGACGGGGTGAAACGCACCACATCAGCACCCGCAATCAGGCACATCAAACCTTGCTCGGCGGCGGCGTTTAATAATGCTTTCGCCTGCCCCTTATAGGTATCATTTAGTGCAGCGCCGAGAAGTAAGCCTTTGCCTCGAATTTCAGAAAAGACGTTATATTTAGCATTGATACGCTCGAGACCACCGCGAAATAGTTGCTCTCGTTCTGTAACGCCAGCGAGTACATCACTATCACTCACCACATTTAAAACAGCTTCAGCGACCGCACATGCAAGCGGGTTACCACCATAAGTGGAACCATGAGTACCAATTTTTAGATGTTTGGCTATTTCAGTGGTCGTCAGCATTGCACCGATAGGAAATCCACCACCCAATGCTTTAGCTGACGTTAAAATATCTGGCGTAACGCCCAAATCCTGATACGCGTACATCGCGCCTGTTCGGCCAACACCTGTTTGCACTTCGTCAAAAATCATTAACGCGTTATGTTTATCACATAGTGCACGTACGCCTTTAATAAAATCAGCTTCAGGGGAGATAATGCCGCCTTCGCCTTGCAAGGGTTCTAACATCACAGCACAGGTATTGTCAGAAATTAGCGCTCCGACACTGGCTAAATCATTATAATCTGCATGAGCGATGTCACCCGGTTTAGGACCAAAGCCGTCGCTGTACGCCGCTTGGCCGCCCACCGTTACGGTAAAAAATGTACGACCGTGAAAGCTTTTGGTAAACGAGATAATTTGCGATTTATGTTGACCGTGCACATCCAGCGCCCAGCGACGGGCTAGCTTTAATGCAGCTTCGTTTGCTTCAGCACCTGAATTGGCAAAATAGATTTTATCGGCAAACGTCAACTCAGTTAATTTTTTAGCTAAACGCAACGCTGGCTCGTTAGTCATAACATTCGACAAATGCCATAACTTCTGGCCTTGCTCAGTTAGGGCTTGCACCAACGCGGGATGACAATGGCCTAAGCAGTTCACTGCAATGCCACCAGCAAAATCTATATATTCTTTGTCATTTTGATCCCACACGCGAGAACCTTGACCACGCACGGGAATGATCGCTGAAGGCGCATAATTGGGGACCATCACTTCATCGAACAATTCTCTGGTTACTTGCATACTTGGTTCTCCTGTTAGATTTTAAATGAGTCACTCTGCCGATAAACAAAGTGTGGGTAAAGCTATATTATCAGGATAAACAGATTAAAATTGCAGTAGCATTATGGTTAAAATGGCAGAGTAATTTGTCAAAATAACCAAAATAAGTGTCAAAATGATAACCAAACAAGAACAACAACTTCTTTCTATACTGCGATCTAACGCTCGAGCAAGTATTTCGGACCTAGCTAGAGTGCTAAATTTGTCTCGCTCCACCGTGCAAAATAGAATGAGTAAGCTTGAAGAAAGCGGCGTAATAAAAGGCTACGCAGTGCAATATGGTAGCGAATATCAAGACAATCTTGTGTCATCGCACGTGTCGATTAAAGTAAGACAAAAGTTAACCGCTAAAACCAACGCCGAACTTCGCCAAGTCAGTGAAGTAAGCGAGCTTTATGCCATTAGCGGTGAATATGACTTGATTGCCATAGTGCAAGCAGAATCGCTTGAGCAACTCAGTCATATTTTAGACAAAATTGGTAATTTCAAAGGTGTAGAGCGTACGAATTCATCGGTTATTTTGGAAACAAAATTTAAACGTTAAATTTTTTTATTATTCTTAATGCACAACAAAACCAACTAATAAAATGCAATGGGTACTAACACGGCGCAATTTATTGACGCTCAGTTGTGCGACGAGCCGGTTTATATTTCTTTTTCTATATCTTCAGATGTAATATTTCTCGCCATTGCTAGAAAACTCATGGTGGCGATGTTGGCCATCTGTTGAATCGAATCGTTCCATACTTTGCCGTGGCCTACAAACATGGTCATACCTTCCATGGAATAAGAAATAAACAATGCCACTTTTTGCACTTGCTCAAAGCTCAATACGGGGTTCAATTGTTTAATACAATCTTCAAGAGGTAAGCGTACACAGGCATACACTTCATCCATTAACTTGTCGGCATATTCGTCATGATTCGCCAGCGCCCAAAGCTCAGGGTAAAATGTAGTGCCATTCGGTGGCGCAAAAGCGTCCGGCATAGGCGTTGAGTTCGCCCAAGAAGGGTTATTGGAATATACCCAAGTGCACGTCATTAATATGGCTAAATAGACATTTTAATACCCCGTACATAAAACGTTATGCCACCGCCCTATATCAATATAGGCGGCTTATTCTGCTTGCTTTGACTAAGCTGATCCCATCCCTGTGAACACGCGTATTTATCGATAATTACTATGATTACTTTACGGGTGCCCATTTTTGAAAAAGTTAGCTTCTGAACACAAAAAACGTGGGATTTTTTGGTTTCGACATGACCTGCGTCTACATGATAATCCTGCACTTGTGACGCTTAGTGAACAAGTTGACGAACTTCTATGTGTATTTGTAATCGACCCTCGATGGTTTAAGAGCAGCCACTTTCAGTCGGCACATATGGGCGATAAACGCTGGGCGTTTCTGCAGCAAAGTCTGGCAACTTTGCAGCATAATTTGCAAAAACGCGGACAACGTTTGTTTGTACTCGATGGCCAAACCTTAGATATACTTGGTTCATTAATAGAAACCTATACCCCCAACATAGTCGCCTCAGGCATGCACCCCGGCGTGTATGAACGTCAGCAATGGCAGAGATTAAAACAGGGTAATCCTGATATTCATTTTATTCAGGAAAACGCCCAATGCTTATTTCACATTAATACACTGCCCTTTGAAGTTGAATACCTACCCGCAAGCTTTACTCCGTTTAGAAAACGCATTGAGGAACAACAAGTAGTCTCTGCTTTACCATCACCGACCTCTTTGCCTCCGGCGCCTGAATTAGCATGGTTACCGGTGCGGGAGCTCGATCAGTTAGATATGGTCAAACACCATGACTTTACAGGGGGGGAAGACGCTGCGTTAGGGCAACTCGAATACACACTTTTTACCAGCCACAACATCAAAGAATATAAACTCACACGCAATGGTCTCGATGGTTGGGACTATTCCAGCAAACTTTCCCCTTGGCTCGCCAATGGAAGCCTTTCTGTCAGGCAAGTATTCTCTGAGCTGACCCGTTATGAATCAGAGCATGGAAAAAACGACTCTACCTATTGGCTGTATTTTGAGCTTCTATGGCGTGAATATTTCCAATGGCATTTGATCAAATACCAATCAAAATTATTTCAATTTTCTGGTACACAAGAAGCTCGACCGCTAACCACCTTTATAGCCCAGCGGTTCGCGATGTGGTGCCAAGGCCACACGCCTTATCCCATCGTTAATGCCTGTATGAAGCAATTGAATCAGACGGGTTTTATGTCAAACCGAGGCCGTCAGTGGGTCGCGAGTTGTCTAGTGAATGAGCTCGGCGTTGATTGGCGTTTCGGGGCAGCCTACTTTGAGCAGCAGCTTATCGACTTCGATGTGGCATCAAACTGGGGAAATTGGCAATATCTAGCGGGTGTAGGAGTCGATCCTCGAGGCCATCGGCGATTCGATCTCGCTAAGCAGGCTGAGCAATATGATCCAAACGGAGAATTTGTTCGTCAATGGGCCGGTGATAGTAACGTTAATCCTATTGACCAAACTGATGCGGTAGATTGGCCACTTGGATAAAACCCTGATTAACATCGTTTGGCTTAAACGAGACCTACGCTTAAGAGATCATCGAGCCTTAGTCGCGGCCGCACAACATCAACTGCCCGTATTAATGATTTACGTTTTTGAGCCATCGGTCATAGCAGACTCTCATTACGATATACGTCATTGGCGGTTTATTTGGCAATCAATAGTAGACCTGAACAGTCAACTTGCCGCTTATCACTCTCGGGTTATCGTGTTCTTTAAAGAGGCACAAAACGCGTTCTATCAACTGATGGAGCATTTTCATATTGCTGGCGTGTATAGCCATCAAGAAATCGGCCTTGCATGCACTTATAAGCGCGACAAGGCTATCGCGCTATTATTGAATGCTGAAGGTATAGGCTGGCATGAATTTAGTCACGGCGGGGTTATCCGTGGTGTAACTAATCGACGTAACTGGGAGCAAAAATGGCACGCGCACATGAACGCGCAATGTGCAGATCAGCCTCTGAATGAAGTAAATTGGTTAGCCCCAGAAAAATCCAAAATGCTAGATAACAGTAATGTAATACCAGAAGGGTACAAAACGAGCGACCCAGCATTTCAACTTGGAGGTGAAAAACGAGCTTGGTATACCCTCCACCATTTTCTAAAAGAGCGGGGCAAAGCTTACGCCTACTCCCTGTCTAGCCCGACCAAAAGCAGAACCGCCTGCTCCAGACTGTCTCCCTATTTAGCGTGGGGGAATATAAGTACTCGCCAAGCTTACCAATTCGCCGCTTCGAAAAAGCAAAAAATCGGATGGCAAAGAGCGATCAGCGCATTTCGAGCGCGCCTGCATTGGCATTGCCATTTCATACAAAAATTCGAAAGTGAATCAGAGATGGAGTTTCGCCCCATAAACAAAGCCTACCTTGCATATGAATACGCTCAAGGAGAGGCCAAAGACCTTAATTTACAAGCATGGAAAAACGGTCAAACAGGCATTCCAATCGTGGATGCTTCGATGCGCTGCCTAAATCAAACGGGTTATCTTAATTTTCGTATGCGAGCCATGCTAGTAAGCTTTTTGTGTCACCATTTAAATATCGGCGAGAAGGAGCGCCTCACTTAGCGCAATTGTTTTTAGACTTTGAACCAGGAATACATTATCCGCAGTTTCAGATGCAAGCATCGGTAACCGGCACCAACCTTATTCGCTTATACAACCCAGTCAAACAATCACAAGAGAAAGACCCAAAAGGTGAATTTATTCGCCGCTTTGTGCCTGAAATAACAGAGCTACCTGACGTGTTAATCCATACACCATGGCTACTCACTCCCATGGAATCAAAGTTATATGATGTGATATTAGGGGAAACTTATCCGCATCCTATCGTTGATCTTGAACAAACAGCCAAGCGAGCGAGAGACACGCTTTGGGCGTTTCAAAAACGCGATGATGTCCAACTAGAAAGTAAGCGGATCCTCAAGCAACACACGCTGCAAACCGTCCTAGAAAAAGCTGAGCCTCTCATGGTGAAAATAAGGCCTAAATGATTACGCATTTTCATTAAGTTGCTTTCGATTCCTTGCACAACGCTTCGAGCAATACTTTACTTGCTCCCAGTTCTTTTGCCATTTTTTGCGCCACGAAAACGGTCGCTGACAAATAGGGCAGACCTTGCTGGGTAAATTTGCTTTTTTCATACAATTTGACGGTTATTCACGCTTATTCACATTGTTAACGCACGATACTAGACACGATTTTTACTCTTCGTACTGATACGTTACTAAATTGAATTTAGACTACTTATTTTAACAGGCGCTTTAATTGCCTTGAGCGAGATATCAGCAAAAAATCTACCACTATAATAACGCCTAGGACTAATGCGGAGAGGGGAAAGCACAAGGAGATAATAAACATGATACCGAATACCGTATAATGCCCCTGACTAGCAACGCTAGGTGGAGCCAACTGAAACCTTTTTTTCGGTCGTCGCTTTATCCACATCATCACCCCGCTGACCATCATTGCTAATATAACAAGCAACAGAAATACATTTACTAACCAGTTCCACCAGCCTAAATCCCCTTGGTGTAAAGGAACAAAAGCGGCCATAGCTTTACCTAGTGTGGGGTAATCAGCAAACGGCAAGTCTGCCAATATTTGACCGTTACTTTGGTCAAGGTGCACGGTACGTTCAGCAAAAGGATTGGTTATATCGCCGGCTATAGTGGTAGACGATATAGTCCATGCGTCGCGTTCAGACTTCGGGAAATGTATGCGGTAATGCGTTAACCCCTCCCCCTTAGCAATGCCAACGATAGAATTTAATCCAAGTGTTTGCTCGGCGATCTTCGATTCAGGTAGAGGTGTCTGCTCTAACGCCCAAGGCACCTTATGCGCAGCATGCTCATTCATTGCATCATGGGTTATTTCTGTTTTAGGAACCTCGAAACCCGTACCCGGCAGCGAACCCCAAGGTTGCACCAAGACACCGCCCCAAATATTGGTCCAAGACAATCCAGACAGCAAGAATAAGCACAAGGGTATGGCGATAACAAACCCGATAAGCCTGTGAAGTCTTCGCCAGCCCACACGACTTTTTAAAATAAAGATTGATGTTTTGTTAGGGCTGTCAGACTTTGACCACGCGAGATATAAACCACTTATGATCATTAATACGCCCAAGCCTGAGGCAATTTCAATTAGGTTATCACCAATATCGCCCATAAATAATGAACCGTGAAATGTCTCTAGTAACGCGTAAATTGAGCCTGCTGGATCTTTTGCGCCCAGCAATCCACCAGTATATGGGTTCACATAAACCATTAAACTTTGTTTATGATGATCCCCGTGGCCTTCGCCGCCACCCGATACCACTACAAATTTAGCCGCGTCAGTATCCATTGTGCTGGGTATATAAAGTTTTACATCGAACTTGGGATATCGCGCGTCTACCGAACTCAGCAGCGCTTCAGCAGATAAGGGCTCAGCACCAACATCAACCATGGTAAAAGTCGGATTAAAGAACGCTTCAACGGGCTTAGCTATTAACATCCCAAAGCCACTCAAGGTCAACATCAGCAAAAATGGGATAACAAACACGCCAGCGTAAAAATGCCAACGCCAAAGGGCTAAATAAAGCTGCTTTACGTTAAAAGGTGAGCCTGAATTCAACTGGAGCATGGCGTGTATTCCAAAGATATTGCAACTAAAGCAGCGGAAAGTGCTTAAAACGGGGGTAAGTGTAGTGCAATGTGAGTCGTTAAGTAATGCGACAAAATGTCGCACAGGCCCAGACAATAGGCGAAAAAAAGCCCCTGATAACAGAGGCTTAATTAATATTATTTCAATGTGCTAACGCACGTAAGCTAGAACGGAATATCATCATCAAAATCAAAATCGGGTTCAGCCATCGGTGCTGGTTTGTTTTGACCACCTTGTGGGGCTTGATTGAAACCTTGGTTAGGTTGGCCACCTTGAGGAGCCTGGTTGTAACCTTGGTTAGGTGCTTGTTGATATCCTGGCTGTTGGCCGCCTGAATTTTGTGCGCGTTGCTGAGGGGCTGCAGCTGCGGGACGTTGTTGGCCCTGAAAACCACCTTCGGACTGACCGCCGCCTTTGCCACCCAACATTTGCATTTGGTCGACAATGATTTCAGTGGTGTACTTGTCTTGACCTTGCTGGTCTTGCCATTTGCGGGTTTGCAATTTACCTTCAACGTAAATTTGCGAACCTTTACGTAAGTATTCACCGGCAACTTCGGCTAAACGGCGATACATCGTTAGGCGATGCCATTCGGTGCGCTCTTGCATTTGCCCTTGTTGGTCTTTCCAGCTTTCACTGGTCGCGATGCTTAAATTCGCTACCGCGTTACCATTTGGCATATAACGTACTTCAGGATCTTGTCCTAAATTGCCCACCAATATGACTTTGTTTACGCCTTTGCTCGCCATTTTAACTCCTATGCTGTGTCCTAAAGCTCAAATTTCTATGCATATATTGCTTAGATAATACGCTGGCTTTATGTATGGATTTGTCTATTTTTCAATTAATTAGTGATCATTAAACGTGCTGCCCAAAAGGCTAGGTATGCGCTTTACATCACCGCTTAGCGCAAAATCTGAATGTTGTAGCAAACAAAAATGATTTTCACTGTGCTACACATTATAACGTTATTTATGAGATTATTTCTTGGAAATTTGCTGTTGATTATCGTTCAAATGATATCAACCATTTACCAAAACTTGCGCTTTATCTAATGCAAATAGCTTACCGTCAGCTTTGATATAAACCACACCTTCATCAGGCACCACAGTGACATCAACCACCCCTTCTAACGTCGATAACTGCTCGCCTATGGTTTGCGCAGAATAACGGGTAAAATCAGGCGTTAAGGTGTAACGCTTCAAACGCTCGCTACCATCAAGTTTGCGCAAACCAAGCCACCACAGGGCGCATACGCCGCCTGCAATAACAAACACCCACTGAGGGCCGATGTATTGGCTTGCTAAACCGGACAGAGTCCCGCCTAAAAACGCGCCAAGAAACTGAAAGCTAGCATAAATTCCCATGGCTGAACCTTTTTTACCCGCAGGGGCAATACTTGACACCATGGCCGGAAAGCTGGCTTCTAAGAAGTTAAATCCAGTGAAAAACAACCAACCAAAAATCATGACGGCCAGCACGGTACCATGGGCAAAATGCAAGCCCAGTAACGCGCCACCTAACAATAATATACAGAAACGGATAACACTGGCCTGGCTCATTTTTTTCGTTAGCATCATCAGGGCAACCAAACCAACGACCGAGGCACTGAGTATGGGTAGATAGAGTTCCCAGTGGTGGTCCAACTGCCAACCTAATGCACTTAACAGTAATGGCATTTGCACAAATAAAACCGTGATCATCATGTGAAGCAGCAAAACGCTAACGTTCAAACGGCGTAACTGTGGATCAAAAAACAATTTTTTGACATCAATTAGAGCCGGTAATGTATCACCTTTGGGGGCGTAGTTTATTGCACTGGGGACCACCCAGATCACTAACGGAATACATAGAATCGCTAATATTCCCGTAATGGCAAAAATACCGTGAAGGCCATAACTATCGGCGATAACAGGCCCGATTAATAGCGCTATATAAAATGAGAATCCAATCGCCACTCCAATAATCGCCATCACTTTTGGACGATGCTGCTCCCGGCTAACATCGCCCGCCAACGCCATAATGGCCCCAGCAATGGCACCTGCGCCCTGTAAGAATCGGCCAATGACAATCCATAACATGCTGTCAGCCGTTGCCGCAACCCCGCTGCCAATGGCAAACATCAACAGACCGCCGATGATAACGGGCTTACGGCCAATTTTATCTGACAACACGCCCATGGGAATTTGTAAAATCGCTTGCGTTAGCCCGTAGCCGCCAATTGCTAGGCCAAGCATCAAAGCAGAATAATCTGGGTAATTTACGGCAAGAATGGCCAGAACAGGCATCACCATAAATAATCCTAACATTCGCAGGACATAAACGGCAGCCAAAGCCAAAGAAGCGCGGATTTCAGTTCTATTCAAATCAGTAACTATTCGATTGAGGATTTAAAGGCGCTGAAGTTTAGCATAAATATATCGCGCACAACGACAGCAAAATGGTTGCGAATATGAGTGAAAATAACATAAGTTCAAGGATATGCATCCCTTACAAACATGAACTTACAAATTTATTAAGCGATCTAATCAGCGCCTACGCTCGTAATTGATAGCCATTAATCAACTGAGTATTGAAAGTATAATTGATCAACCACATAGAGCTCTTATATCAAGTATGTAATACTCACTCCTTTGAGGTCGACTTTGGTCAATAATGGATAAAATAGCTGTACGAGGCGCGCGCACTCACAATCTAAAGAACATTGATTTAGATATCCCTAGAGACAAACTTACCGTAATAACTGGCTTGTCTGGCTCAGGTAAATCTTCACTGGCATTCGACACCCTTTACGCCGAGGGCCAACGTCGCTATGTTGAGTCTTTATCAGCTTACGCTAGACAATTTTTATCCATGATGGAAAAGCCTGATGTGGATCACATCGAAGGTTTATCGCCAGCCATTTCTATCGAGCAAAAATCCACGTCTCATAACCCACGCTCAACCGTGGGGACGATTACTGAAATTTATGATTATTTACGCTTGCTCTATGCCCGCGTAGGCGAACCTCGTTGCCCAACACATCATGTTCCCTTAGATGCGCAAACCGTTAGTCAGATGGTTGACCGTGTGATGGCGATGCCTGCTGACGAAAAACTCATGCTGTTGGCACCTGTCGTTCAGGACCGTAAAGGCGAACACGTTAAAACCTTAGAAAGTCTTGCTGCCCAAGGTTTTATTCGGGCACGTATCGATGGCGAGGTATGCGACTTATCTGATCCGCCTGATCTCGATTTACATAAGAAACACAATATCGAAGTCGTTGTTGACCGCTTTAAGGTGCGTGATGATTTGGCGCTGCGCTTAGCTGAATCATTCGAGACAGCATTGAATTTATCTGCTGGCACGGCAAAAATTGCTTACATGGACGACCCTAAAAAAGAAGAAGTGGTCTTTTCATCTAATTTCGCCTGCCCCCATTGTGGCTATTCGATGGCTGAGCTTGAGCCAAGATTATTTTCATTCAATAACCCCGCAGGCGCATGTCAAACTTGTGATGGTTTGGGTACTCGGCAGTTTTTCGACCCACAACGTATTATCGCCAATGATGAATTAAGTTTGTCTGGCGGCGCTATTCGTGGCTGGGACAAACGCAGTTATTATTACTTCCAAATGCTGCAGGCTGTGGCTGACCATTATAAGTTTGATTTAGCCAAACCTTTCGCTGAACTCGACGACGAAGCTAAAGACTTGGTGCTAAACGGTAGCAAAGGCACTTCGATCAAGTTTAAGTACATAAATGATCGTGGCGATATCATGGAGCGCAAGCACCCGTTTGAAGGGATTATTCCCAACATGGAACGCCGATATAAGGAAACAGAATCAAACGCGGTACGAGATGAGCTGTCTAAATATCTAAGCCAACAGCATTGCAGTAGCTGTAATGGCACCCGTTTACGCCTTGAAGCCCGTAACGTATTTATTGGTGAAACCGCACTGCCTACGATTACAAGCATGTCGATTGCAGAGACATTACAGTTTTTCAGCGAAATAGAATTAACCGGAAAACGGGAAAAAATCGCTGACAAAATCTTTAAAGAAATCAATGACCGCTTGAATTTCTTGGTTAACGTGGGCCTAAACTATCTATCGTTATCACGCAGCGCTGATACATTATCAGGCGGTGAAGCACAACGTATTCGTCTTGCCAGCCAAATTGGCGCAGGGTTAGTAGGGGTTATGTACGTGCTAGACGAGCCTTCTATCGGCTTGCATCAGCGAGATAACGAACGCTTGCTGACAACATTGGAGCACCTACGGGATTTAGGCAATACCGTCATCGTGGTGGAACATGATGAAGACGCAATTCGTGCCGCAGATTTTGTGCTGGATATTGGCCCAGGTGCGGGTGTACACGGCGGTGAGATCGTCGCTCAGGGTACCATTGAAGACATTATGAAAAGTGAGCATTCACTGACCGGAAAATACCTTTCAGGTCGTGAGTCTATCGCTATCCCCCCTAAGCGAACTGAAATCGACCAAGACAAGTGGATTGAACTGTGCGGCGCATCAGGCAATAACTTGCAAGATGTGGACTTACGCATTCCGTTTGGTTTGATGACATGCGTAACCGGTGTATCAGGCTCAGGAAAATCAACCCTGATAAATGATACCTTCTACCGTATTGCTCATCGCGAGCTAAACGGTGCCACTACAGGTGAGCCAGCGCCATATAAATCGATTACCGGCATGGAATTGCTCGACAAAGTGGTCGATATTGATCAAAGCCCCATTGGCCGAACTCCGCGCTCAAACCCTGCTACTTATGCAGGCATTTTCACTCCCGTACGTGAATTGTTTGCCGGCACCCAAGAAGCCCGTTCGAGAGGCTACAAACCTGGTCGTTTTAGCTTTAACGTAAAAGGTGGACGGTGTGAAGCTTGTCAGGGTGATGGAGTCATAAAAGTTGAAATGCACTTTTTGCCCGACGTATATGTCCCTTGCGATGTTTGTAAAGGTAAACGCTACAATCGGGAAACGTTAGAGATCCAATATAAAGGCTTGAACATTCACCAAGTACTGGATTTAACCGTTGAAGATGCGAGAGAGTTCTTTGATGTTATTCCTGCCATTGCCCGCAAATTACAAACGTTAAAAGAAGTGGGTTTGTCCTATGTACGATTAGGACAAGCAGCAACCACGCTATCCGGTGGCGAAGCCCAGCGGGTGAAACTCGCTAAAGAATTATCGAAGCGAGATACAGGACAAACCCTGTATATATTGGATGAACCAACAACTGGTTTGCATTTTCATGATATTAAACAGCTATTACAGGTATTGCATCGTCTGCGTGACCATGGCAATACTGTAGTGGTTATTGAGCATAACCTTGACGTTATTAAAACGGCCGATTGGGTAATTGATCTTGGCCCTGAGGGTGGTTCAGGTGGCGGACAAATTATTGCTCAAGGCACACCAGAAGAAGTTTGCGAGGTTGAGGTGTCTCATACAGCGCGTTTTCTTAAACCTTTGCTATCAAACAAAAAGAAGGAATTGACCGATGTTACTTGAAGAATTTAATGTACGCTTTTGTGAAACGGATGCCCTAGCGCATGTGAGTAATACGGTGTTGGTGGATTGGTTCGAAATGGCTCGTGAGCCCATTTTTAGAATCTTTTCGCCGGAGTTAGACTTGCAAAATTGGCCACTTATTTTGGCTAGTTACAAAGTCGATTTTCTTGATCAAATGCATTACGGCCATCCAGTACAGGTACGTACCTATATTAGTCGGATTGGCGGAAGTTCTTTTGATGTTTATCAAGAGCTTTGGCAAAAAGAAACTAAGCGTGCTACAGGCACGACTACCTTGGTTCAGTATAACTACGCTGATAAAAAATCGTTGGTAATAAACGAAGATATGCGAGCTCAACTTACCGAACATGCGATACCTCGTGGCGTGAATGGCTAAGCCAGAATCCTTTATTCAGGTTATTGAACATGCCATTAGTGACGAGATGTGCGATCAGTTCGTCACTCAATTCGAATTAAGTAAACATACACAGCCGGGTCGTACTGGTGGCGGTATTGACACTGAAAAGAAGCGCAGTTTCGATGTGTCGATTGTTCAACAACCTGAATTTAAAGCGCCGTATCAAGCGTTGCTGCCTGTGGTAGGGCAGCATATTTTGCGTTATTTCGAAAAATATTTTTTCGCCTTAATTGGGCCGATAGGCTTAACAGTTAAGCATCCTAAAACAGGTCAACCCGTTAAACTATCCCATGAAAACTTTAACGAGGTCGGTCTTCCTAATCTAAGCAATTTAATGCGCTACCTATTTCGATTAGGTGATATAAATGCGCAAAAATATGAATGCCAACAGGGTGGTTACCCTTATTGGCATTCTGAAGTTTACCCTCAAACCAATAGCACCGACGCATTGCACCGAGTCTTATTATTTATGTTTTATTTAAATGATGTAGATGAAGGGGGGGAAACAGACTTCTATTATCAAGATGTAAGTATCAAACCACGCAAAGGTACTATGGTCATTGCACCAGCTTACTTTACTCATACCCATAGAGGCCAAGTGCCTATTTCAAGCGATAAATATATACTCACTTCATGGGTATCGTTTAATCCAGGCAATGTTATTTTTCAGCAGCAATAAGCCCTGTATAAGACTAAGAAGACCTATTGCACCATAAATGGCTGCGTGAAACGATTGCGTTAGCACTCTAAATATATACCGTTAATAAACCATATTTACCGTTTTCATGTGTTTGCGCTCACTTACGCGACCTTAGCCATCGTAGGGAGTCACTTCAATGCCCTGCAGAGTGTAGCCTGTTGTTGCAATGTCACCTTGCCATACTTCTGTGGAAAGGGTACCTGTGACCCAGACCGCATCATATATATTATCTATTGGTACACCTTTCGAAAATTTCACATAAACAATTTGATTTGGTGGTGGAGGTGGTACATGAATGCAGGCCCCAAAATACGGGACCAAAAGAAATTCAGTCGTGGTATCACTATCACCTTCTAAGGGTACAACAAAGCCAGGAATTTTTACTAACTTGCCGTTAAGCTCTTTGACCACAGGCGCATTTAAGCTTTGTTGAATCATAGTGCCATCGTGATTGACCTCATCTTGAGGAGCAATATAATTTTTCGGGATCATATCTTCCCAAAATAACTCTTCAGGCTCTTGCGCAAAAACACTAAACGGACTTATCGCCAGTAAAAACACTAGGTACTTCATGAACGCTCCTTAGTTGGTATTTCAATAGGCAAATTTGCCCAACGTAACATATTCACTCGCACTTCATTCCCGCGTGTTGGCTGCACAGGAATATTCAACGCTAATACCAAGGAACACACAGCGAACCCTGCACCAATATAAAATACCGATGAAGGCGAGGTTAACCATACAATTCCTAATAATGCGGGGATCACTACAGCAGCAATATGGTTTATGGTAAAACTCACGCCGGCCGTCGAAGCAATGTCTTTATGATCAGCAATTTTCTGAAAATACGTTTTTACGGCGATCGCCATAGCGAAAAACAAATGGTCAATCACATACAAACTTGCCGCTAACTGGCTATTTTCGACCCATGCATAGCCAACAAAAACCCCTATCAAACCGGCATACTCAATACACAGAGCACGCTGCTCGCCGATTTTATGGATCCAACGACCAATTTTGGGTGCAAAGAGTAAATTAAACACATAATTCAGCATAAATAGCAGACTGATGTCACCCACCGAGTATGCAAATTTTTCTACCATCATAAACGATGCGAAAACCATAAAAATTTGACGTCTAGCACCACTAAAAAATACCAAACCATAGTAAAGCCAATATCGTCTACGTAAAAACATGTGCTTGTGCTGCACCGAGGTCTGAGTAAATTTGTCGAACGCAAACCACAACCAAATAACAATCAGCAGACCCACACCACCAGCCAGCATATACATTATAATATAAGAGACGCCAGCCCATTCCATTAATAGCCAAATGGCGCCATACGCGAGTAGCGAAGCAAAACTTTTTACTGCCAGCTGCTGGCCCATAAAATGGGCTGTTTTGTTTTTATCCAACCACTGCAACGTTAGCGATTGATTGATCGTCTCGAAATAATGAAACCCAATAGACATTAACACTGTTGTGCAATATAAACCGAGCTCAAAGGGCAGCCACCCAGTCAGTGCAATGCCTACGCACATAAGCGCTAAAGATACTAAAGCTATGGTTTGTTCTTTTAACACCAACAATAGAAATACGGCACTAAATGCTAAAAACCCTGGCACCTCACGTAAGCTTTGCAACATGCCGATTTGGGCACCATTAAATTGCGCTTTTTCGACCACAAAATTATTTAATAGTGCATTCCATACCGAAAAAACCAGCGGCATTACAAAAGCCATGGCCAGTAAAAAGTATTGTGGGTTAGAGCCAAGTGAACGAAAACGTTTCATAGGTTAGGTCATTGCCAAGTATCGGTTTAGTGTCTCATAGCCGCGGGGAAGCACAAATAGAAAAGCCGACAGACAGTCGGCTTTTAGGTATAAATTCTCATTTTATTAAATGGAAAGACTAACCTTCGTTTTTGTAACGCTCAACACTGCTAACGATTTCAGCTTTTGCTGACTCGACGTTTTCCCAACCGTCGATTTTCACCCATTTACCAGGCTCTAAATCTTTGTAATGCGAAAAGAAGTGTTGAATCTGGTTCAAGGTCAACTCATCAACTTGATCGATATCTTTAATGCCACGATAAATAGTAGATAACTTATCAACAGGAACAGCTAAAATTTTTGCATCAGTACCTGACTCATCAGTCATTTTCAACACGCCAACAGGACGACATTTGATGACACAACCAGCCAAAAGTGGGAAGGGCGACATAACTAATACGTCAGCTGGATCACCATCTTCTGATAAAGTTTCGTTTATATAACCGTAGTTAGTCGGATAATGCATGCACGTCGCCATAAAGCGATCAACAAAAATAGCACCCGTATCTTTATCCACTTCATATTTTATTGGATCTGAATGTGCAGGGATTTCAATAACTACATTAATTTCTTCTGGTAAGTTTTTACCAGCTGGAACATCGTTAAGACTCATAAAATTGACCTATAGATTGATGAAATTGGCACGAATTATAGGGCGATCAACAACAATATGAAACGCCACTGAGGTAATAAAGCGCAGGTTTTGCGAGTTATTACGAAAAAATATGCAAAAAATTGCAAATAGTGTCACTTTTCGTTAAATGTTTGCTACCCACCGAACGGATGCTTTTCAATATCAGCTATTAGCGATCGGTAATCGTGGGTTGCCAAAAATTGTGTAACATTTTTTATCGGTAATTGGCTGTCTGGATTACTCACAGCCAGTAAATGTGCAATGCCAAAGTCTTTAGCTGATTGCAAAATTGGCAAGCTATCGTCCACAAACAACGTATGTTGGCACTCAAAACCAAGCCGTTGTTGCAATTTCTGCCACAGCATCTGAGACTCTTTGGTAACACCGAATTCGTGAGTGGAAATAAGCGTATCGATATGACTATCAAGGGCAGTATGTTCAACTTTTAACGAAAGGCTATCAGGATGCGCGTTCGTCACTAATACCACCTCTCGGCCAGACGCTTTAAGGGCATCGAGGAATGGAATACTATCATCACGCAAGCCAATAAGGTGCTCAACCTCGCGCTTAGCTTGCATAATATCTAGCTCAAGTCGGTTTGCCCAATAATCTAAACAATACCAATCTATCGTGCCAAATACCTGTCGATACTCGGCCATCATATATTCCTTAGCCTGCTCCTCGCTGATCCCTTTTGTACTGGCATATTTGCGCGGTAAATGCTCTAACCAGAAGTGACTGTCAAAATGTAAATCGAGCAATGTACCGTCCATATCAAGTAAAACGGTTTTAATTTTGTTCCAAGGTAAGTCAGGCAAGTGGCATGTCCTTAAGTTAAGCGTTATATTCGTACTTACAATAGTTTACGCGTCATTGATGCAATTAGTGAGGCTATGATAACGTGATAGGCAGATGAGCAAAATAGACCCCAACAAACCACTTCCACAAATACATCAACGACGAACTGTCGCAAAAAGCGGATTATTCACCGTTGAGCAAGTTGATCTTGAGTTTTCTAACGGCGAATTTCGTACCTTCGAACGCATGGCGGGCGGTGGACGTGGTGCAGTGATGATAGTGCCCTTTATCAACGACCATGAATTTCTATTGGTTCGAGAATATGCCGCCGGTATGCATTCTTATCAATTAGGGTTCCCTAAAGGCCTAATTGATGCAGGCGAAGAGCCTAAAGATGCAGCAAATCGTGAGCTGAAAGAAGAAGTGGGTTATGGCGCATCAAAACTTCACTACATACAAAACGTCAGTATGGCGCCGGCATTTTTTAATGCACGCATGGATATATTCATCGCCGAAGATTTGTACGAACAAACATTGCCTGGCGATGAGCCAGAGCCGTTAGATGTCATTCCATGGTCTATACATGATCTTGATGGTTTGCTTGCCCGTGAAGATTTTATCGAAGCCCGCTGTATCACAGCGCTTTTTCTGGCCCAAAAGTGGTTAAAGGAACAATAATGCCTATCGACCAAATACCTGCATTACTCGAAATTGCTAAAACCGCTGCCCGGGAGGCTGGAAAAGTAGTAATGGAGATTTATGATAGCGGCGATTATCAAAGTTATCAGAAAGAAGATGATTCTCCAGTAACGTCAGCTGACTATAAAGCCAATGAAATTATTCTTGCTATATTGCAGCGCGAAACCCCACATATTCCTATTATGTCAGAAGAGTCTGAGAACGGTGAATTAGCCCAGCGAAAGGATTGGGATCGATACTGGTTAATCGATCCTATTGATGGCACCCAAGAATTTATCGCTCGAAGTGGTGACTTTGCCGTTAATATCGCACTGGTCGAAAAAAACCAACCAATCATAGGGGTAATCTTTTGGCCGCCCGGCGAAACCCTTTATTTTGCATCTAAAGACAATGGTGCTTTTAAAGAAAGCTTGTCAGAGAATAAACAAATTTTTGTGCGTAAATTTGACGACATCGAAAATGACGCGGTAATGATTGCTATCAGCCGCAGACAAGCCAGAGAAAAAGTCATGCAAAGCATGAGTAGTCATCGTACTTATCAAACTTACCCAACTGGTAGTTGTTCGTTAAAATCGTGCTTTATTGCTGAAGGTAAAGCGGATGTGTTTTTGCGAGTAGGTATCACCGGAGAATGGGATACGGGCGCATCTCAGTGCATCGTAAGTGAGGCCGGAGGCAGCATTTTGGCGCACGACTTTTCCCCCCTTAGCTATAACGAGCGTAACTCAGTCACCAACCCAGATTTTATCGTCATGGGAGATCAAAGAGTTAATTGGCAAACCATCGTAAAATACACCACAGGAAATGACAAATGAACATCACCAAGCGCACTCAGCTACTAAAATTAGCTGCAATATCTAGCTTACTTTTCTGCGCATCAGCTTCTGCCGATTGGCGATTACTAAACAACGCATCTCACCTTAATTTCGTCTCGACTAAAAATGTTAACGTGAGCGAAATTCATCATTTTTCTCGGCTTGACGGCTCCCTTAGTAGTGCGGGTGAATTATCTGTTGATATAGATTTATCTTCGGTACAAACAGGTATCGATATCCGTAATACGCGTATGCGTGAAAAGTTGTTTATGGTGGATAACTTCCCCAAGGCAACCTTGAAGGCGACACTACCTGAAGAGATCACGAAATTCACCAGTGGCCAGTCTGGTACCTTTATTATTCCTAGTAAACTGACGATTATGGGTCAGCAACACGAATTAGAAATAGAGGTTCAAGTGACCAAAACTGACCACAATCGATTTGTGGCAACCAGTGCCAAGCCGATACTGATAAGTGCTGGAGATTATGGCTTACAATCAGGTATCGACTGGCTACAAAACGTCGCGAAGTTGTCAAGCATCAGCCCAACGGTGCCCGTTACCTTCAATTTGACATTTATTGCATTGATGTAATATCAGCTAACTTATTCTGTCACCTCATCGGTCAGCTCTAGCTGGCCTTTGGGGATAATATTGACGGTTTCATGTAATTCGGAATACACCAATAACGCCTCTCCTGATTTTAACTGCGAACGCACCTGTTCCACCTTATCAGCTAAGCTGCAATCAGCATCTCCATAGTCGGTCCCTTCGCGCAACACAAAACCTTCAATCAAATTACTAAGGGCATCGGCGCTTATTTCACTAATAGGTATAATCATAAACTACATTGAATTGCACTTAGACGCGCAAAATCTCCTGAAAATATTGATTTACTCGCTCATGCAGCCAAATTTTAGGCTGCCATGGCGTCCCCTGCATAAAACCAACATGGCCCCCTCTATCACTTAATTCAAGACGTACCACAGAAGCTAAGTTGGTTGCTTTTGGTAATACCGACTCATTCATAAAGGGATCGTCTTTAGCGTGAATAATTAAGGTTGGGGTCGCAATGGTGGGTAAGAAATTAATTGCACTGCACTTATCATAGTAATCATCGGCACTATCGAAACCATGTAAAGGAGCCGTGACATGGTCATCAAACTCTTTAAAGGTCTTAATTTTTCGCGCTTTTACATCGTCAATTTCCAAATGGTCGGAGTAATCGATGGTGCGCATTTTATCCACAAGATTATTTACCATACTTTTCAAAAGATAGGATTGGTACATGCGCGACATGCCTTGGTTGATACTTAACGAGCATTCAGCCAATTTAAATGGTGGGGATATGGCTATACCACCACGTAAAATCTTTTGCTTGGGACGCTCACCCAAAAGTTTTAGCAACATATTGGCACCTAGTGAGAATCCCATCGCCACTTTGGGTACACCAGGATAAAGTTCTGCCAGCCAGTTGAGTAAGTACCAAGCATCTTGGGTTTCGCCCGAGTGATAGGCTCTAGGTAACGAGTTATGTTCTCCACCACAACCACGAAAATGCATAAGAACGACAACGTACCCCTGAGTCACTAAATTGGCGGTCATGTCGTTGGCATAATGGGATTTATTTGAGCCTTCCAAACCATGAAAAATAACCACTAATCCTTTCGACTGCTCAATATCTTTGCGTTCGCCACTCCACGCTAAATTCACAAAATCACCATCAGGTAGAATCAAACGTTCTTTTTGCCAATGCACGTTTAGGCGCCGCTGAAAAAAACGCGGCCAAATAGTTTGAATATGTCGATTTTTAGCCCACCACGGTGGTGTAAAAGTACTTCGTACAATTTCACCAAATACGTGATTTTCAGTAATGGTCTGAGGCTGAGCAAGCGAACGAGAAGCGGTTAAAGACTGAGACATTGAGTAGCGTATGCATTCCAGATTGCAAAATAGTCATTCTCCAGAGTATACCAACTCCCCAGCCATATGTAAGCATATGCAATTGTTCTGGGGGAAACCGAACTCGGGAGATAATTACGTAAAATCAATCTATTGGTTTTACGTATATGAGTCATCCATTTATCTGGCTGCAACAACAGTTAAAGGTCGTTAAGGTTAGCTAGCGACCTCGGCATCAAAAGCCGCTTGCTTGACTTCAATTTGCTCTTGGGCATCTAGCCACAACATTTCGGCCTCTTCTTGAGCCATCTTGCAACTAGCTTGGTCAGCCAATAGAACTTTCAGTTCGGCTTTTTTGTCTATATCGTAAATATCGGGGTCAGCCATTTTCTGTTCTATAACTTCAAGCTTGCTTTCAAGCTCGGCCATTTTTTTCTCTTGAGTCTGCACCGTCTTGCGTAGAGATTGCGTTGCTTGTCTAAACTCAGCCTCTAGGCGTTTAATATTTTTACGATCGAGTTTAGGTTCTTTTTTGTCACTCGTTTGTTTGTCTGCTGATTGCTTGTCTCGATCTGATTTTAATAACCAATCACGGTAGTCATCTAAATCCCCGTCGAACATCGTCACTTGTTGGTTATCCACTAAATAGAAATCATCACATACAGATGACAACAAAAATCTATCATGTGAAATAAGCACCATTGCGCCTTCAAAACCTTGCAGCGCCATATTCAAAGCGTGACGCATATCTAAATCTAAATGGTTGGTCGGTTCATCTAATAACAATAAATTCGGCTTTTGATACACGGTTAGCGCCAAAACTAAACGGGCTTTCTCTCCACCAGACATAGGCGCAACACGCCCAAGAGCATCATCTCCCCTGAAACCAAAACCGCCTAAAAAGTCGCGCATCCCTTGCTCAGTTGCTTTCGGGTCAAGACGTTGAAGGTGATCCATAGCAGAATCGTCGGCGCGTAAGTACTCAAGCTGGTGCTGAGCAAAATAACCTATCCGCAATCCAGCTGAGGTTTCATAAATGCCTTTCATAGGCTGCTTTTCACCGGCAAGCAATTTGATCAAGGTCGATTTACCAGCACCATTTCGGCCTAATAAACCAATACGACTGCCCGGTACCAAGTTTAAATGTAGTTTTTCTAGAATGATGGTGTCGTCATATCCTAATTGCACTTGTTCCATTTTCACTAAGGGATTCGGCAATTTCGGCGGCATAAAAAATTCAAAATTAAATTGCGAAGCAGCTAAAGCGGGTAATAAGGTTTCCATTTTTTCAAGTTGCTTAACCCGACTTTGGGCCTGCTTGGCTTTACTGGCTTTTGCGCCAAAACGATTAATGAAAGATTCTAAGTGAGCGATTTTGTCTTGTTGCTTCTGGAATTGCAGATTCTGTAACCGCAGACGCTCCGCACGTTGGCGCTCGAAGGCATCATAATTACCCGTGTAGCTTATGAGTTGTTGATGCTCTACGCTAATGATTTCGCTCACGGTACTATCAAGAAATGATTTATCGTGTGAAATAAGTAACAAGGTACCAGTGTAACGCTGTAACCATTTTTCGAGCCAAATTACCGCATCTAAATCCAGATGGTTAGTTGGCTCATCTAGTAACAACAAGTCAGAATGACAAAGCAGCGCTTGGGCAAGGTTTAAACGCATGCGCCAGCCGCCTGAAAACGCCGTGACAGGTCTGCCAATAGCCTGATTGTCAAAGCCCAACCCAGCTAAGATTGTGGCCGCACGAGATTCAATATCATAAGCACCAGCATGATCTAACTGGCCATGTAAGGCAGCAATTTTAACCCCATCATGAGCGTTTTCGGCTTCTTCTAATTCAGCCTGTAAACGACGATAAAGTTTGTCACCATCGATCACGTAATCAAGGGCTGAGCGGTCAACGGCGGGTGTTTCTTGTGCCACTGACACCACTTGCCAGTCTTTGGGAATATTACATTCTCCTTGCTCAGGATGTAATTCACCACGAATAAGGCCGAAAAGGCTGGATTTTCCACAGCCATTAGCGCCGATAAGGCCTGCTTTATGCCCTGGGTACAACACAGCATTAGTTTCGTGTAGCAACGTTTTATTGCCACGCATAAGGGATAAATCAGAAATTTGGATCATGAATACCTATTGACGGATAACATAGTCGGTCGATTGCGGTATGATAACAAGATGATTGACCGAAGAAATCCTCTTGTATGACTACTAAAATTAAAAAACGTTTTATCGCTGGGGCAACCTGCCCCCAATGTAAAAGCATGGATACCCTGATGCTTTATTTTGAGAACAATGTTGAAAAAATGGAATGTATAAAGTGCCATTATCAACAAACTCAAACCAATAAAGAGGTGAAAAAAGCGTCTCACCAAAGTAAAAACGTGATTGGCGTATTCAAACCTGAGTAATCATTCATCTTCAAGACCGTCCTCTTAGTAATGAGGCGGTGGCGGTTCGACGTCAAGAGAATCGCCACTGGGCACTTCAATTTCTTTAACCTTATTGATGACATGCGACAACTGAAATTCCAAAGACTCTAGTTGTTTTTGTTGCTTGATCAAGGCTTTGTTTAGTTCTTCTATGGTATCTTCTTGAAAGGCTACTTTCATTTGTAACTGCTCTATATCTGCTTCTATGTGTTGCATATTTAACTCTAATTTAATTACTCATTTATCTGCCAGAACTCAGCTAAACCGCTGCTACTCTCTGACACAACTTGATTGTTCTTGGCAAAACCAACGCCATATACCACTGCGGTTTGCGGTCGGCTGCCTTCTCTTGGTGATACTTGCCATTCTTGTAATTCTTTACCGTCTGACACACGCCACAAATTCAATCGTTTTGCCGGTGAGCCAGTCAATAAATATTGACCGTCTTGGGAAAAAACAGCTGTGCTAAAAATCTTCTGTCGAGCAAGATAATGTAAATTACTAACTTCTTTACCTGTAACGAGATCCCATATACGCGCATCGCGCTTGCTGTCTGCGGTAAACCCATAACGCCCATTATCATCTAATGTGACTTTGGTCACGCGACTAGTATGGGTAAAACTATGAATAACTTGTCCAGTCCGAGTATCCCACAGATAAGCGGTGTAATCGTTCCCACCCGTGAGGGCATAAAATCCATTGGGCGATATATCGACGCTATTTACCTTTTCTTGGTGTCCTAAAAACTCCAGTCGGCGACCGGTTTTCGGTTCAAAAAACATAACTTTGCCATTGCCTCTGGCCACTAAAATTGCGCGCCCTTGATTCGAGACCGCCACGTCACGAATGCTTGACTCATCAATGCGCCAAAATCCTTCAGGGTCGCCACTGGCAACATTCCATAAGGCAAAAGCTTCTCGGTCTGAAGTCACCACGTAACTGTTATCAAAGGCGATATGCACATTGGCAACCAAGTTATTGCCTTCGCCTTGGTGCTGCCACGTGTAAAGTTTTTCATTCTGCTCGAGATCCCAAACCGATATACCACCTGTCACACTAGAGACTACAGCTAACGAGGCATCAGCCGAAATATTTGCCGCATAAGCACCGTCGTCAGCATGTCGCCAAGACACTACTGGCGTTGATGATTGTCCAGAACAGCCACTTAGGAATAAAAAAATTAAACTTAATCTTATCAATACGGTCAATGGATTGTTCCTAATTGGGTTTCTCTTTTCACTCAGGGCGTTTAGTATAAGCGCTTTATCAAGTTGAAACACTTCACAAGTCACGTATTCGACACATATTATCTCAGGGGAGAAGTAAATGAAAAAAACTGCTATCGCGATTTTAATTACCTCAGCCATTGGCCTTACCGCCTGTGGTCAACAAAACACGGATTTATTAAAAGTTGAAGAGCAAAAGCTTGATACCGAAGCACAGCAACAAGCTTATGCTATGGGTGCGAGCGTGGGTCAGTTTATTGAGCAGAAAATGGCAGAACAACAAGCATTAGACGTTAACCTTGATAAAGATTTAGTGGTTAAAGGTTTTGTTGCTGCCCTGCAAGGACAATCACAGCTTGAGATGAAAGAAATTCAAACGCTTACTTTAGCCATGGAAGCCTCTTCTCGCGAAAAGCAACAAGCCATTTCTGATGCAAAAGCTGAAACCAATGTTGCCGACGGGGAAAAATTCTTGGCTGAAAATGCCGAGCGTGAAGAAGTGACAGTAACCGATTCAGGTTTACAGTATGAAGTGCTAACAGAAGGTGAAGGTGTTTCTCCTACGGCCGAAGACACGGTAACTGTGCATTACAAAGGAACGTTACTTGATGGGACTGAGTTTGACTCGTCTTATACCCGTGGCGAGCCTGCAACGTTCCCATTAGCTCGCGTCATTCCAGGTTGGACTGAAGGCGTTCAATTGATGAAAGTTGGCTCTAAATTCAAATTCTTTATCCCATCTGAATTAGCCTACGGTGAGCGCGCAACAGGTAAAATCACACCTAATTCAACTTTAGTGTTTGAAGTTGAATTATTAGATGTAGCTTCAGCTGAAGAAGCTAGCGAATAATTTTTATCGTGTTGAAATTAGGTTTGTAAATGTTTGAAGTCGTGTAGACCCATCATTAATAAACTGTAATAAATAAAAAAACCGAGCATCACCAGATGTTCGGTTTTTTATTACTCACCAGCTTCTTTCCTTGCTGAACCTTGTTCCCTCGGTTTTAGACCCTTTAAAAAGGGTTATTTGGCCCAGAATATCCGGGTAATGGTTGAACTTGGTATGCTGTATCTCTGCAGATGCCCTGCCTTAGCATCAAAAAAATAAAGGGTGAATTTGATATAATCAACTAGTTAATTGAAGCGTATCCGCTGTCAAACTACTTGATGTATTAAGATTAGCCTACAAACTAAAAACCGATACCTAGAAAGCCATTATTTTTTGTAATAAATTACGCTAATAAAATCGTTTTTATTCCAGTTAGGCTTAAGCAGATGTAGGCTGCTCTAGAGCACGTGTTTTTCTGAAATCTAAAGCCCAATATGAAAAATAATAGCTAATCGGCATAACGCATACATATTGCGCACAAATAATACTCGCTACCACGTAGAAAGGGATTAAGGCTTGAAAACAAAATTGATCACGCCTGAGGGCTATAAGAAACTCAATGATGAACACGACGATCTTTGGTTAAAGCAACGACCTGAGATCACTAAAATCGTCACCTGGGCCGCAAGCTTAGGTGATCGAAGCGAAAATGCAGATTATCAATACAACAAACGAAAGCTAAGAGAAATTGATCGCCGCGTTCGTTACTTAAGAAAACTACTGCCAGATCTGAAAATAGTTTATTACTCCCCCCAGCAAGATGGAAAAGTATTCTTCGGTGCGTGGGTGGAAATCGAGAATGATCAGGGAGAAACAAAAAAGTTTCGTATCGTTGGTCCAGAAGAAATCTACGGTGATGCGAAGGGTTATATATCCATTGACTCACCGATGGCGCGTGCGTTAATCAAAAAAGAAGTGGATGATGTGGCAAGTGTTAGAACACCCACTGGCTGTAAAGACTGGTATATCACTTCGATAGAGTACAAGAAATAAAATGCGCAGCCCACACCGCCCTCTTTTTCTCTTGGTGGGCTACCCGCTAGATGAAGTCGAAGAAATTTAACCACTCGTCTTCCTCTAATAAGCAGTGACTAATTAGTCTAGACTAAAACCCAAAATTTACGTTTCAGCATCTCTGACCCAGTAACTTTGATCTATTTGACTCAGCCGGAGTGGCTATATAAGTCCTAGATATTTACTACTGTTTAGTAGATTTATTTAGGAACTCTTTAACGAGAGCGATAACAAATACCACAAACATGACTAGATATACTAAATGATAGTGTTGATAGTTTGAGGCTTAGCTATCCAATGTTCTGGCGTAAGTAATTAACTCGTTGTAGCCATAAGAAAGTGAAAGTATCCCTTAGCTATGCGATTGGCCCCTTGAACTTTATTAGTGTTACATCAGACGTTTTTATATTTTTCAAATACCGTTTTGGAATGCTCGTAGCAGTTGATTTACTGAAAGATAGCCAAACAAAACACCCCCTCCTAAAAAACGTAACAATTTCAAAGTTAGTGGCCCTAATCAATAGAAGTCAGAGCCTCTCAGCCGCGACCTTTTTACATCACTCTACAATCCATTTCGACAATTTCAAAAATAAACGACAATAATGTCTGTTTACTCTGGTATTTTACCGTCAAGGCCATATATAGCCTTGTTGAGCTATTTTCATAATTACTTTATACCTTCATAAATTCGCCAAAATAGGGCCGTTACATGATCATTGAAAAAATCGCGAGTGAACTTCAAGTCAACGCCACTCAAGTACAAGCTGCCGTCAAGCTTTTAGATGAAGGCTCAACCGTGCCCTTTATTGCCCGCTATCGTAAAGAAGCGACCAATGGCTTAGACGATATTCAGCTTCGTCTGCTGGAGCAACGCTTGGTTTATCTTCGTGATATTAATGACAGACGTAACGTGATCCTCAAAACGATTGATGAACAAGGTAAGCTAACAGACCAGCTTAAGCGCAGCATTTTAAGTTGTGATAATAAAACCGAACTCGAAGATTTATACCTACCGTACAAACCTAAACGTCGAACCAAAGGTCAGATCGCTATTGAAGCGGGTTTGCAGCCGTTAGCGGATACCCTTTTTGATAATCCGAATTTAACCCCAGAAGCCGAAGCCGCTAAGTTTATTGCCTTAGACAAAGGTGTGGCAGATGAAAAATCGGCGTTAGAAGGTGCAAAATATATATTAATGGAGCGCTTTGCAGAAGACGCAGCATTGCTGCAAAAAGTGCGTCAGTACTTGATGGCAAATGCCCATATCAAGAGTCAAGTGATCCTAGGCAAAGAAAAAGAAGCAGCTAAATATACTGACTACTTTGAACACAGTGAACGCTTGAGCAAAATTCCATCCCACCGCTGCTTGGCTCTTTTTCGTGGTCGAAATGAAAACTTCTTGCAGGTTTCCATGGACGCTGATCCACAAAAAGAAGGCAGTGATAAAAGCTCACATGGCGAACATATTATCGCTCAGCACTTTGGATTAAATTTCGCTAATCGCCCTGCTGATGCTTGGTTAATGACTGTTGTTCAGTGGGCATGGCGGGTGAAAATTGCCCTGCATATGGAAACCGAGTTATTCGGCGTGATTAAAGAGCAAGCCGAACAGGAAGCGATTCAAGTCTTTGCCAAAAACCTTAATGATTTGTTGATGGCGGCACCTGCAGGCGCCAAAAACACCATGGGGCTCGATCCGGGTTTACGAACAGGTGTGAAGGTTGCGATTGTGGATGCTACGGGCAAGGTTGTAGCCACCAGCACCATATTCCCTCACGTTCCACAGAACTTATGGGATAAGAGTTTACGCACGCTAGGTATGTTGTGTAAGCAGCATAAAGTGAAGCTTATCAGTATTGGTAACGGTACGGGCTCTCGCGAAACAGACAAGCTCGCGGCTGAAGTAATTAAAGCGAATCCAGAGTTAGGCCTAAGCAAAATAATGGTAAGTGAAGCTGGCGCTTCTGTTTATTCGGCCTCAGAGCTGGCATCAAATGAGTTACCAGATATGGACGTGTCTTTAAGGGGCGCAGTATCTATTGCACGGCGTTTGCAAGACCCGCTTGCTGAGTTAGTCAAGATTGAGCCTAAAGCCATTGGTGTTGGCCAGTATCAACATGATGTCAGCCAAAGCAACCTAGGTCGTTCACTAGATAGAGTGATTGAGGACTGTGTTAACGCTGTGGGTGTAGATTTAAATATGGCATCTGCCGCCTTATTAAGCCATGTATCAGGCTTAAACCGCACATTGGCAACAAACATCGTTAATTTCAGAGATGCCCATGGCGCATTTGCTAGCCGCAAAGATTTACTTAAAGTCGAGCGTTTAGGCCCTAAAGCCTACGAGCAAGCAGCTGGATTTTTACGTATTGTGAATGGTAGCAATCCACTTGATGCATCATCGGTTCACCCAGAGGCGTATCCGGTCGTGCAAGCGATAGTGAAAAATTCAGGTAGTGCAGTCAACGACTTAATCGGTAATACCGAGCTACTTAAGAAGCTTGAACCAGAACAGTTTGTTGATGACACTTTCGGTCTACCCACTGTAAGCGACATTATTAAAGAATTACATAAACCTGGCCGTGATCCGCGTCCCGAGTTTAAAACAGCGACCTTCAAAGAAGGCGTGTCATCGTTGAGTGATTTAAAAGTAGGGATGATTTTAGAAGGTGTGGTTAGCAACGTTGCTAATTTCGGAGCCTTTGTAGACGTAGGTGTACACCAAGATGGCTTAGTACATATATCGGCCATGACCAATAAATATATTTCTGATCCGCGCGAAATTGTTAAAACTGGCGATATTGTCAAAGTTAAAGTTATGGAAGTAGACGTCGCCCGTAAGCGGGTATCTTTCACCATGCGCTTAGACGACGATATCAATACACCGGCAAATCAAGGCCGGAGTAATAGTGAAAATAAACCGCATCAAGCTAATAAACCATCGGGCAAGCCTCACAACAAAAAGCCCAAGCCAGCCTCAGCGAATCTAGCTATGGGTAACGCGTTTGCTGATGCCTTTGCAAAAGCCAAAAAAAGCTAAGCTTCTACCACGCTGTTGCCAGCGATAGAATCTATAAGCCTTAAAACGTCCGACGAAAAGAAAATAAAAATCCGCTGACTATGTTTAGCGGATTTTTTATTGTTGTCAGAAACAATTGCTCGCATCACCATTGACCAAAACACTTAAGTCGGTATAGCTCATCGAACTTTAACGCTGCCTCTTTTTTACATAGCACACGTTAAGAAATTAACTTCGCTACTCTTCAAATTCAACCGTCGGCAAATTAATACCTTTACATAGCTTTTACATACCCTAGCGAAACTAACATAAGAACTAATACGTCAAACAATGGGTAAATTCTTGTTTCCTTGACCCTAATAAAGCGGAACTTTAACAATGACAATGAAAAAATTTATTCCATTAGCGGTATTGTTGCCTATGGTGCTAAGTGCATGCGCAGGCAAACATCGCCCAGAAACAAAACAAAGCGATATGTTCGTGACCAATATCAAATATACCAATGACAAAGTCTTCAATTTCAGTATTGGCTCTAACCAAGAAAAAGGTGACCGTGGAAAAAACAAGTCACAGCGTGGCGGCCGAGGCGGCCCTCCTCCAGACAGAAATAATTCACGCAAAACAGACAGCGAAGATACAAACGAAAATTCGCTCAATGCGCTTTATAGTCGCCTCGAGTTGAAGTTAAATGAAACGGGCTATTGTCGTGAAGGATACGTTGAAATTGATACCTACGAATCGGAAAATCGCTTTCATATTCTTGGTAAATGTAATGAATCTGCAACGCCTGAGGATAAAAGCCGGTTTGTGAATGATTTCGGTTATTAGCGCTATAGCGTTGTCTGTTGCACTCACTGTACGCTAGCCTTAGTGTAACGTATATTAAGGACACAACGAATAAACGCCGCTTACCTGAGGTTATAGGCGTTTTAGATGTATTAGAATTGGCACTATTAAGCGGAGTAATTCAAACCGTAGCTTTTCGGTTCACTGATACTTTGATAAAAGCGCTGCACAACTTGCTCAGCCATTAAAGTATTGCCGTTACGCTGCTCTGCAACGGCTTCGTCGTTAAAAGCAGACTGCGAACTTTCAGTTTTCAAGGACGACGTTTCTGCATCTAAGTCGCGGATAGACGTACCTTCATTGGTACCACGTACAATTTCATCTAATTCCGGTCCAAATATCGCTTGAGGCGTTGTTTGACCGTTGCCTTTCTCTACGCTAACACTGCCTGCTACGCTTAAGGTGTTTTCGCTTTTGTCCTCAGCCAATGCTTTGCGCGCTTCAAGCGTTTTTTGGCTGGCTTCAGTCGCAACACGCAAGTCTTGCGGCGAAGGTTCCGCTGGCGCAAGAGCAGCCGATTTGACTTGTTGCATCTTACGGATCGTTTCTTCTGGTGTATCCGCTTCTGACACATCAATAGACACTTCACCACTGGTAGCATAACGCTTACCGTCAGGACCTGTCGTATACTCGTAATCAGGCGCGCCAGCATATTGACCGCCGGTATTAGCGTGAGCCTGCTCGTGAGTACGCACCTCTGTATCACGTTTTTGAAGTTCGTCTATTTCTGCTTTTTCTTGCTGTTCTTCTTGTTGTTGCGCCAACTGCTGCTGTTCAGCATCGTCTTTGCCTGCACTTTCTTGTTGGGCATTGTCTTTATCTGCGTTTTGCTGCACATCAGATGCAGGCTCGCCTTGAGGCTGAATCTGGGGGCGTTCGTACGTAAGCGGTTGAGCAGGCGTTCTTACTTTGTCATGATCACCGGCTAAGCCCGACTCTGCGGCTGAATTTTCAGACCCCGTCGTCGCTGGAACTGTTTCGCGCAGGGTATTATCTCTGCGTGCAGCTTCAGTGTTTATATTCGCTGTCGGAAACCCAACAGCGATAGGAATGGGCGTAACGATGTTCATTTTCTTAGATCATTTTTTCCGTTAAATAATTTATTGTTAGGCGAAGGTATCTAACAAGGTACCAATCGTGTCATTTGCTACGTCTACTACTTTAGCGGACGCTTCGACGCCTAATGCGCCGGTTTTCAAATCAACTATGCTATCGGTCAGGTTCACGCTCGAAGTATTACTATGGCGTTGCGAATCACCATTTACATTAGCAATGTCTAGGGCTGCCTCAGCGACCTGGTCACTGGAACGCTGAATTCCTTGAACACCATTGGCAAATGCCGAATTAATATTGCTGTTAAGTGAAATTGCCACTGTGATTACCTCTACTTACCTCTTATGCTTAATTATTAACCAAAAAAGAGAAATTTAACAGTTACTTTTTACATGTCGATTTTACTTACCAGATCAGTCAAAAATTCTTCAGTATGAGAGATAAATGGTGCATGGGATGCGTGAGGGAATACTGTCACGCTGTGGGTAGCGGGTAAGGAGTATTGTATATAATCTTCCAACTTGACCGGCACTAAGCTGTCGAGACGCCCTAACATCCAATGCACTGGCATTTTTAGCGTATGCAGCTTCGGTCTTAAATCAACACATTCCAATATATCAAGTCCAGCGGTAAGGGCTTGAATATCAGCTTGCGGATATGCTTCGATACTACTTTTAATTTTTTTCATATCTGTTTTCGCTGACTGACTACCCATCGCTTGTATAGCGAGAAACCGATCGATTGTTTTGCTTAGGTTTTTTACCAGTTGCAGTGAAAACGCACGTAAAATATTAGGCGCGATACCCGGCCAACTATCATCTTTTTGAAACTTAGGTGAGGTCGCTATGAGTATGAGTTGTTTGATAGCTGCCGACTCAGTTAAGGCTATTTGTTGTGCAATTAGCCCTCCTAACGACCAACCGATAACAATACTATTAGCCGGAATAACGGTAGCTACGTCAGCGGCCACAGCCTCGATACTATACGTTTCTGGAAATGCATTACTGTTCTGACCAAATCCGGGTAAATCGATATATGTCACGCTAAAAAGCTGCTCTAATTGCGCAGAAATCGGTTGCCAAACGCCACTATTCACACCCCATCCATGTATTAAAACGAGATTGGGGCCACTACCTGATGTACGAGTTTTTAAAGCTGTTGTCATTTACTTCATCTACGCTTAAGGATTAGCGCGTTAGTGTAAAGACGCAAACCGTGAAATCAAGTGGATGCAGCTCTTGTGTGGAATTTTGCAAAGTTAAATATATCTAAATATCAACAATGCTTATTGTGTAAACAAGGCACTGAAGCGCTAGTTTGTGCGTATTGCACCCAAGATTTAGTATTATTTGAATGTGAAAAATATGATTACAACTTACTGAATTGGCCAAAGGCACAACGGGGACTTAAATTGTTATCGGCTGATCATGTATTGGCTATGGCAGATTATCAATGGCCTTTGTCGCGCCTAATTACTGGTTTGAAATTTTCGAATAAAATTATGCATGCTAATGCGTTAGCCGAGCTTTTTTTTCATCACGCTTTAAGAAAAAATGATTCATTACCCCAAGCAATAATACCCGTGCCATTACATCCGCGGCGCTATCAAACACGTAAATACAATCAAAGTATAGAGCTAGGTAAGTGCATTTCTGCTCTTACAGGCATCGCTTTAAAACCTGATTTAATTGCGCGCCATAAGGCCACTCAAACACAAACGTCACTTTCCAGTTCACAGAGAAAGGCCAATATGAAAAATGCGTTCTCGCTACATCGTCCCGTCAAATTCCAGCATATAGCGATTTTAGATGACGTCATCACCACGGGTGCAACGGTTGAAGCTATTTACCAACTTATCAAAAGCCATAACCCAAACATACAAATTGATATTTGGAGTATGTGCCTTACTCTTGAACATGATAGTAAGCCATCACGTTAACATGGCCACAGCTATCTGAGGGATTATGGCTGATCGGTGGCAATAAGATTAGACATAAATATCGCGTTGCTTAACAACCGCCTAGTTCCCCGCCAATAACCACGAAAATTAGGATCGTCCACAAAGGCAATTACTTTCCCCTTACCTACACTGTTAGCCACAATTGACGCACTTTTGCTCACTAGCGCTTGTAATTCATCTGCAGCATAACCAGACATTAAGGGGGTAGACGTATAGCGCCCCACAGTAACAAATGGCGTTTTAGGCACTCGCATAACCACAGTACTATTTTTAAATGACGGCAGATGTGAACGCGTAAATCCGAAAGTAAGGGGGTGACTCAAATCAAGCTGGGTATCAAAAACCGCACCAGCAATACGTCGTTTCGCCGCGAGTTGATTGCGATCTGCATAATTTAAATCCGTCGTCGAAAAGGCGCGTTTAATTTCATCTTGACTGAAAAATGACGCTTTTAACCAATCCTTATCTGCAAGCCACTTAGCACCAGTGCGCTGCCCTATCATTACGCCCCCAGCCGATAACCATTTTTCTAATGTGCGCACTGTTTTTTCAGGCACATCAGCGTAATTACCACTGACCCAAATAATGTGGCTATAACGCGTTAAATCTAGTCGAGGTAAACGCGATAAGTCAGTCATGGTCACTGGCATTTCAACAACAGTATCAAGGTAATGCCACGCTTCTCCCACTTCATACTGCGAAGTGCCTTCTCCACCTACCAATAATACCTGAGGTGTTTTAAGTCCGTGCATATCACGACTGCCTATATCGATGCCCTGCGCGGTCAAGCCAGATAGTATAGACCAAATTTTTATTTCGCTTTGTGCTGCACCTTCGTTCAATAGTGACTCTAGATTATCGGGTTGCTTTAGTGCTAACGGGATCAGTACTGAGCCTGCTGTAAAACTAATATTGCCTTGCGTCGTCAGGGCAGCGAAATCTGAACCTGCTATTTTGACCTTTACACCACCAGCCAATAATCGATAAAGCAGCTTAGGGGCGTTAGAGTCCTGCCATGAAAATCCGAAAGCGTAGGCGTCTTTCCCATCAATGGCCGTTAATTGTTTAGCAGACGCATTTTGTTCATCATTAACGGGGATATTCCGCCATAACTTGCGTTCAACAGGAGAGTATTGAATATTAAATGCGAGCGGTAAATTCCAACTTGATACGTCATAAAAACTATTATCATTAAAGCTTTTTCTTTCTGAAAACAATGACTTAACCAAACGGTACTGGGGTTGATTCAACGGCACAAAGATACTCGACAATGGCTGATAAACGGTATCATCCACGCTGACTTCTTTATCCAAGTAACTGAACTTAATTTGATGCTGCTGTAAAATAGATTTCAATTGTGCAAAACGGCTGGCGTCTTGGGATTCACTGAGCAGATAGCCGACGGTTTTATCATCTTTAATAAGCTTATTTGTTTGCGCGGTAAATTGCTCAGGGTAAGCGAGTAGCGCGGCTTTATTAGCTTGCGCGCCAGTGAACGTAGAAAGAGATGTCGTTACTTGATTCTGAATCGTATCGCTAAAATTCAGCACACCATGAATAGACTCTTGCTTATGCCCACGACTACTTGCTTGCTCGAACAGAATACCAATTGAGCCTTGGGCATCTGGGTAGGTTGACCCTTTCCCATAATAAAAATCGTCGTATGCTTCCTGTGTGAAATACAACTGTTTAGTTTTATCTAAGGCGGCTGCATGAAACTTTGCCAGCTCGGCCGTTAGCTCAGTATTGCGCGCCGGGGTCCACGGGTTATTGCGTGAAGCAATACCTGGTTGGAAAAAATAACTACTGTTAGTGCCCATTTCATGAAAATCAGTTAGCACATGAGGTCGCCAACGATGAAACTGAGCAATACGCGCTTGTGATTCAGGATGAGTCAGCAATAGCCAGTCCCGATTTAAATCAAATAGATAATGATTAGTTCTTCCACTCGGCCAAGGCTGTTGATGCTCTCTATGATTAGGATCTGCGACTAGCTGCTGACCACGATTGCCATTAGCCCACTGGGCAAATCGAGCCAAGCCATCGGGGTTGATACTGGGCTCCATCAGCACCACATTGTTATCAAGCAAGGCTTCAACAGCTTCGCCTTTAGCTGCTGCAAGGTAATAAGCGATTAACAACGCGGCATTAGCGCCTGACGATTCATCGCCATGCACGCTGTAGCCCATCCATAGGACAAGCGGTTGATCTGGTGCGCTTTTTTGACCAAATGACGACACGTGTTGTTGACGAATTGATGCTAAGTTTTGCTGGTTCTTAGCTGAGCTAAAGGTCAGTAATAAAAGAGGGCGGTTTTCATGTGAACGACCTGTTTCTAGTATGCTAACCCGGTCAGACTTAGCGGCCAAGATACGCATGTATTCGACTAGCTGATCATGGCGGACGTGCCATTCCCCGACTGGCGCACCGATGACTTGGGAAGGGCTAGGAATATCATCACGAAATTGCGTATTATTGGGTAAATAGTCGCTGTCGATTAGGGCTTGGGCCGAAAAGGAAAACAAAATTAGACTTACAAATCCCAAAAAACAACCGCGCTTCATATAGATAAACCTTTTATTACCGCAAAATAAGCTTAAAAGGTTCGCATATTTAAGCTGAAATTAACATAAGCAAACCTTATTACTTGAGTGTTTTAGTCAAGTAATTTTGATATAATCTTCATATGTTTCTACAACAGGACCTTTTTTATGATTTCTATCTCAGATACAGCCCAAGCGCATTTTTGTAAATTGCTTGAAAAACAAGAGCCTGACAGTAATATTCGGGTGTTTGTTGTTAATCCTGGTACGCCAAGTGCGGAATGTGGTGTGTCTTATTGCCCACCTGACGCAGTTGAATCAACGGATATCACCCTTGAATTTAATGGCTTCGATGCAGTCGTTGATGCGGAAAGCGCACCGTTTTTGAGCGAAGCCGAAATTGATTTCGTGACCGACCAAATGGGCTCTCAGTTAACGTTAAAAGCCCCGAATGCCAAAGCACGTAAGGTCGATGACGACGCGCCTCTTGAAGAGCGCATACAGTATATGATCGAGGCAGAGATCAACCCACAACTAGCCAGCCATGGCGGTAAAGTAATGTTGGTGGAAATTACTGATAAAGGCGAAGCCATATTGCAATTTGGTGGCGGTTGTAACGGCTGCTCGATGGTTGATGTAACGCTCAAAGATGGCATCGAAAAACAAATGCTTGCACAGTTTTCTGGCGAACTGACTGCAGTCAAAGATGCCACCGAGCACGAAGCCGGTGAGCACTCGTACTACTAGTAAATAGACCCGTGCAATGCAAAAAAAATCGCTCTCTAGGTTAGCGGCTGATCCTCACAAAAGCTGGGGTCGTTTTAAATACGGCCTTGGTTTTTTTTGTATTGGTGTCGTGTTGGTATTATTAGGTGCCAATAGCTGGGTTTGGTTACAAATTCCTGGGCTACTCGCACTTATTATTGGCAGTGTTTATGCCCTTTATGGCTACGTTGGCATTCTTGCTTACCGTATGCAAAGTGCATTTAGCCTAACAAGCGCTGAGCACGATAAAGGTAAACGAAATAGCCACCAAGACTAAGGCCTCGCCCTAACATAAGCAGCAATAGCGCAATCCATAATGCATAATTTTGATAATCTTGCAGTAACCACCAACTAGGAAAGAAGAAACACACTGCGCTAAGTAGCATGCTATTTTGCATGGCTTTGGCCCGGGTCAATCCCACAAAAATTCCATCAAGCAAGAAACACCAATGGCTAATAATGGGCAATAACCAAATGATCAATAAGTAGTGCTCCGTGAAGGATCTCAGCTCAGGTAAATCCGTTAAAATAGCAATAATTTGTCGACCAAATAACAAAAAGCTTAGGCTATAAAGCGTAGCGACCACACCGGACCATAACAACCCGCGAAGTACGACTTGCTTTATTTCTTGCGCATCGTTCTTGCCTTTAGCCTCACCTGCCAGTGCTTCAACCGCATAAGCAATACCGTCTAGGCCTAACGCAATCAAGGCGAAAAACTGCATAATAATCGCATTACTGGCAGCGGTTAAAGGACCAAATCTAGCCCCCTGAAAAATCACAAAAGCTAAGCACACCTGCAGTGCTAGATTGCGCACAAAACTGTATCCATTAAGGCTCATTAGCTGCGCAAGTGAAGACCATCGCCATAGTGCCCGATGAGGCATAAGTAATCCCATACCTTTAAACGCCACCCACATACCAAGTAGCAAAATACTGTATTCAGCGGCAACACTCGCCAGTGCGACGCCTTTCACGCCTTGGTCAAACACAAAAACCAGCAATATACTCAACCCAGCATTGAGTAGGTTGGCAAAAATTTGAATATAAAGTACTTGTTTAGTCTTTTGCTGACCGATTAACCATCCGATTATCGCAAGATTCACTAAGGCAGCTGGAGCGCCAGCTATACGCACACTAAAATACTGCTGAATCACTTCTAATAGTTGCGTTTCTGGCTGGGCAAAGTGAACACCCAGTGTTAGTAAGGGCTTTTGCACTGCCCATATAACTAAGCCGAGAACGAGCGCTACGCTACAACTTTGCCAAAACACTCGACTTTTCGCTTCAGCGTCCTGCTCGCCTTTTGCTTGCGCACTAAGGCCTGTGCTCGACATTCGAATAAAGCCACATAACCAGTAGATTTGAGTCAGAATAAGTGAGGCTATCGCCGCACCAGGCAAGGTATTGACTGCTCCCCATGTGACCCAGCACTGCCGTATCGACCATGCCGATTAGTGGAGTCGTTATATTGCTCAGGATCATGGGTAATGCTAGCAAAATCAGCTGCTGATGAGAGGCGCGATGCCAGAATCCTTGGTGCGTTGAAACGTGTGATTGAGCCAAATCGCTATCTACCGAATTTAAGAAAAATATAATTTATCAAAGCTGAACCAGCACATTATGCTGAGAGAATTCAATGTTACACTTATGCTATTAGGTACGATGCAACGTTTATCAGCGTTACGCGGTGCCAGTTAAATTTCAACATATTTAAAGGTAACTCTATGGATCGTATCATTTTTTGTATATTAGTTTGCACCTGTATTTTCATCTCAAGCAGTAAGGTGCAAGCTGCGGACAATGCAGTTATTTTACTTTATCACCACGTCAGCAATACAACACCTGCTTCAACGAGTGTAACGCCGCAAACGTTTACGCAACATATGAATTATTTGGCCGAGCATTACAATGTTTTACCATTAAAAGACATCATCGTAGCACTTCAGAAAAAACGAACACTGCCAGACAATGCGATCGCGATCACGTTTGATGATGGCTTTAAGAATATTTATCAAAATGGCCACCCTATAATGGCCAAACTGAATCTACCCTATACCGTATTTATCAACCCAGATTTAGTCAACAAAGTTGACTATCATTTAAGTTGGGATGATATGCGCAATATGGCTAAGCAAGGAGCAAGCTTTGCTAACCATAATCTACGTCATGAGCACATGTTAAACCGCTTACCTGATGAAAGTGATACTGCTTGGTTAGCCCGTCGCATAGCCGATATACAACAGGCCGAAGCGTTACTTGAAGAAAACTTAGATGTTAAGGATAAATTTTTTGCCTACCCTTATGGCGAATTCTCACCTGCTTTACAAGCACGTTTAACAGAACTTGGCTACGTGGGTTTTGCGCAGTCTTCGGGTGCTATCGCCAGTTATAGTGACTTTTCAGCTTTGTCACGCTTTCCCGCTGCCGGTATTTACGCCAACTTAGACCGACTAAAGGTCAAAATGGCGAGCTTAGCCATGCCAGTAACGAATGTTTCACCAACAACACCTTTAGTCGATCCAGACCCATTTGTATTTCAATTTAGCGTACAAAGTGACGACATTAATAACAGTCAATTGGCCTGTTATTTTCAAGGTAATTCTCAAGCCATAACACGTGAAGGCGAGCGTATTTCTATAGCGTTTACCCAACAATTACCATTGGGACGTTCAAGAGTTAACTGTACAGCGCCAAGTAAACGACAGCCATCACGTTATTATTGGTACTCTAAACCATGGTTTGTACCAACAACAGATGGCAAGTGGTTGGACTGAGTTTTAGTTAAATATTAAAATTTGATGGGGTGATCAGTTTGAACTGCGGGGTAGCATGACCTTTACTAGCAAACTATAGCGTTTTGCGCATATGCACATAAATGCCGAGTGACATTGGGCTTGCGTCCTTGGTGGTGCGAACGACGTTGAAACCGAAACGCTGATAACAGTGAATAGCAGCAAGGTTGTCTTGTTTTACATCCAGAGTCAGCGCTTGCTTATTGTCCGCTTTTGCCAAAGATTCGAAATGCGCTAGTAATTGACGACACAACCCTTGACGTTGAAATTCGTCTGCCACACCTATGTGCCCCACACACATTTCATCAACCCCAGGACGCGCAAATACTTGTTGTAAGACCTGACATCGATGTAAAACCTCGAGTACATCTGTACCTTGGTAATAGCTGGTCATACTTTCAAGCGTAGCTTGCACATAAGCCTCGCCCATATCAAATTGCCAACCACAACCTATGGCCGCGACTTTATTATCAATTTCAATAACTCTGTGGTTACCATAGCCAAATTGCCCGGCTTGCTTAGTAAATGCCTTTATTAAAAAAGTTTTAGCGAGGTAATCACGCTCTTCTGTATGCTGGCTAAATAATCTATTTAACGCAACGGGAGCGGATGAAATAATCAATGCCACGGCATCTTTGCCATCAACCGCGTTTGCTTTACGCACAACAAACATTATTGCGGTTCTGTAGCCAATATAGCCATATCATGCAGAATGCGCTCGCTGTCACTGACCGCGACTTTCCCTGGCGAAAATTCAGGCTTAAATCGGCCGATCACATTTCCTTGCGGATTTATCAACACAATCGACGCGCTATGATCGACCAAATAGTTTGGGTCATCAGTGCTTTGTGAAATGGAATACATCATGCCCAGAGCTCGAACAAATGGAAAGATATCGGCGTGTTCTCCAGTGGCAGCTATGAAATCAGGTTCAAAAAACTCTATATATTCGGCTAGCCTTTCAGTGGTATCACGTGCCGGATCGACAGAAATAAACGCGACTTTAATTGGGTACTGGCCATCGATACTTTGCAGCTGTGGATAGATACTGCTTAAATCAGCTAAGGTAGTTGGGCATATATCGGGACAAAAAGTGTATCCCACAAAAATCAACGTCCATTGCTGCCGAAAATTTTTGTTGGTCAATACTTGGCCCTTGCTATCAACTAACGAAAATTCAGGTAACGCCCTAGCCTGAGGATACAGCTTAATATATTCAGTTTTTTCACTCTGTGGCGGCGCAATATTTATCGCAATTACGATCCCGACCACCAATGCCACCACGGCGACTAACCCTAAACTTAATTTTTTCAAAAAGTAAATCTCATGTAATGATCAACCAATAAGACCACAAACAATACCATCAAATGAATAATTGAAAACTTAAACGTTTGCATGGCGGTGTTGTCGTCACTGGCGAATTTCAATTTCCACGCATAGTACAAGAAGCCGGCATTTAATGCGCTAGAGCCAAGCAAATAGATAACTCCTGTCATACCTATGAGATAAGGTAATAAACAAATAAGCGTCAGTAATATTGTGTATAACAAGATTGAAGTTTTAGTGAATTCAATGCCATGGGTTACAGGTAACATGGGGATCTTCGCCCGTGCGTAATCTTTCTCACGATGGATAGCCAACGCCCAGAAATGAGGCGGGGTCCAAATAAAAACAATTAGCACTAATAGCAGAGCGTGTGCATGAATATCATTTGTTACCGCTGTCCAACCTAGTAAGGGTGGTGCGGCGCCTGCTAACCCACCAATTACAATATTTTGTGGAGTAGCTCTCTTTAAGTACATAGTATAAACGAAAGCGTAGCCAACTAAACTCGCTAAAGTGAGCAGTGCCGTTAAACGATTAACCCACAATTCTAAAATAATGTAGCCAACAACGGTTAGTAGCCCTGCAAATATAATCGCCCTTTTAGGAGAAACCTTTCCTTTAGGTAAAGGCCGATTAGAGGTTCGAGCCATTTTAGCATCGATTTCCCTATCGACGACATGGTTGATAACCGCAGCGGCAGAGGAAAGAAGTCCAATACCTGTTAGGCCTGCGATAAGGATCTTCCAGCTTATCCAGTTTTCGCTTGCCAAGCACATACCCACCAAGGCCGTTAATAATAATAACATCACCACTTTGGGCTTGGTCATTTCATAATAATCACGCCAATTTGCGGTAAATTTAGCAGTGATGTTATGAGGTGTAATACCAACTGATTTACTCATTGGTCTCTCCTATGTTTTTCGATAAAGGCTGTAGCTAAGCAAAACGAGTATTTGCAACAACAACGCAGCAACTGCGTTGTGCAATACTGCGACAGCAACTGGCAAACTAAACACGACATTACTGACACCTAAAATAACTTGAATACCCAGCACGACAACCAACGCCACTGCAATTTTTTTCAAGAAACTAGAACTGGCCACTGCATATATGCGTGTTGCCAGCCAGCACAGATAGATAAAGGTGAGTAATGCACCCGCTCGATGCACTATGTGCATCGTCATACGTTGGGCATAATTATGGACGCCATATTCATAGTTAACCGCTTCAGGTAGGCTAAATGCGCCAATAAAATCCAATTTCTGGTACCAGTTACTCTCACAAATAGGTAGCTCGGTACACGCAAGAGCTGCATAGTTAGCAGACGTCCAACCCCCTAACGCGATCTGTCCAAGTAAAATACCGATACCCAACAAAGCATACTTTCCGAGCCTACGGACCTGATGGTCGCCCCCCGGAATTCGATACGGCACTAAGCGTAAATACAATAAAAATAGCGATGACAGAACAGCAAAACCACCGAGCAAATGGCCAAGCACCACTATAGGTAATAAATTTAGTGTAACAGTCCACATGCCCAACATACCCTGAAAAATCACTAAGCACAGAAGAAAAAACGGTAATTTAATTGGTCGGTGATAGGCCCTTTTAGCAATACTGATGATAAAGATAACAACAATCAATAAACCGAGCGCACTGGCAAAATAGCGATGGATCATTTCGTTCCAAGCTTTTTGAGGCTCTAATGGCCGTTCAGGGAATGCTAGCTCTGCAGCGTTGATCTGCTCTTGTGCAGCCGGAACCTTGTAATGGCCGTAACACCCCGGCCAATCTGGACATCCTAGCCCTGCATCGGTTAACCGTGTATATGCACCTAGCACTATCACAGTTACGGCAAGGATAAGCCCCGCCAATACCAACTTCCTCATGTATTTCCCTCTAGCCTATACGCGATAATTTCAGCAGCTTTCGTAAATCGGATAATATGTCGCGACTATGCAAAATAGCTTGCTGCTGCTCAACCTGAAGTGGATAACGCAAGATGACGTTATTCAAAGTATCAGCAATGAAAATAGCATTTGTCGGCTCACCTTTAAACACATTATTAACATTTTCCGCGTTAGTTTTTAACAACTTAACCGAATTCTGCTGCTCTATTCTCTGCATAGCCAAGACATCACTATCAGGAGTACTGATAACCGTTGCACGTACCCTATCGTGCTCTTTGCCCAATGCAGCCCATATCTGTTCAACACTGTATAAGGCATTTTTACACTCAACGCTGCATTTAGTAGGCAGTACGTATAACAACTGCCATTTAGGCTCGGTGGTTTTGTCCTGTAAGGCGGTCATATCTAGCGTAGGGGTAAGCAATTGTCCCTTATTTGTTGATGCTTTATTAAACCAATTGTTATCTAAGGCAAGCTTGGCCAATGCCACCGGCAAAATAAAAACAACGGCGAGGGTAATTATCATGCGTTTATTACTGGTGTTCATCATTGGATACCTTCTTAAGTCGATTGCGAAGTGCAAAAAAATAAACTAAAAATGCGGCCACACCTAAGCCGAGCCATTGAATGGCATAGGCATAGTGCTTTTCTGGTGGCATGATTACTGGCTGCCACTTACGCACAAACTGTGGGTTGTCATTGACGGTCAGCGTAATGACAAAAGGAACGAGTTCTATCTGTAGCATCTGTTCTACAAAGTGGATATCTATTTGTTGTATGACCTTAGGCCAAGTTGTTGTCAATGTTGCTGTTTCTGTAATAAGTGGGTTATTACTCGGCAGAACAACTCGCCCTCGCTCGCCAGCCAATAAATTAGGTAACGTCACAGTAGGTAAATCCGAGCGGATTTGCTTTCCTGTTATCCATCCAAAGTTAACCAATACATTATGCCCGTCACTTTTAGCCACGGCTAAAACCTCGAAACCCGGACGCCCTTGATGTATACGATTATCAAGCAGCAATACCTGCTCTGGATTAAGCGTCGCGTTGATCGTGATCGGTAAATCTTGAATATCTCCTTTATACATTTTGATCTGTTCGAAAGAGAACGGTTCACGTGCTGATGCAGTCGCCATGCTTTCAATTCGCTGTGCTTTGTTCAGCCCTCTTTGAAGTTGCCAGTTAGCAAGAGCAAACATGATGACAACAGCACATAAAGTCACTAGGGTAGAAACTATAGGCAATCGCTTAAGGACGCTAAGCATGCTTAATCAACAATAGAAACATCAGCGAGAGGGAGAATAAAAGTGTTAATAAAGATAATCATCGGAATACTACTTATTGTTATGATCTTTAATTTGTTCAAAGCCATGGTGATAATGCTTAAAGACGAACCTAAACAACCCAATATGAGTAAATATATTGGACGACGCGTCTTAACATCGGTAGCGATTGTAGTCCTGCTTCTTATCGCCATTGCTACGGGGCTTATCGAACCAAACCATCGTCCTTTCTAAACCCCTTCAATATCTATTTTTTCCCATTGGCATAAATATTAGGCCAATGGGATACCTAGCTCGGCTATAAAATATAGACAAAAAAGAACAACATCACCCAAACTACATCGACAAAATGCCAGTACCAACTAGCCGCTTGAAAGGCGAAATGGTGTTCAGGTGTAAAATGCCCCTTAAATATTCGCAATAACATGATGAATAAAATAATCGCACCTAAGGTTACATGTAATCCATGAAAGCCAGTAAGCAAAAAGAAGGTATTCCCATATACGCCGGACTGCAACGTTAGTCCCATTTCTTGGTAAGCGTGAATATACTCTTCAACTTGTAAAGACATGAATATAGCGCCTAACAACACGGTGAGACCCAACATCAGTTTTAGCCGACCACGTTTATTTTCTTCCAAAGCCACGTGTGCAAAATGGCATGTCACTGACGAGATTAGCAGAATCACAGTATTGATAAGGGGTAATCCGTACCACCCCATGGCCTCAGTTTTAGTTCCACCAGGTGTTTCTACTAAAGGCCACATAGCCTGAAAAGCTGGCCAAAGCACTTCATTAGTTGCATCGTTATTAGACGAGCCACCTAGCCATGGAATGGCGATCATGCGGGCATAAAATAGAGCACCAAAAAAAGCACCGAAGAACATCACTTCTGAAAAAATAAACCAGGCCATACCTTGACGATACGAACGGCCCAATTGTGCACTGTATAGACCAGTCATGGATTCATGAATTTGATTTCTGAACCAGCCAAACAACATAAAAATTAACGTAGCAAAGCCAGCTAATAATATATATCCACCGTAACCAGTTGTTCCTTTTGAATGTTCAATAACAAAATTTCCGGCTCCAACGGCAATCAAAAATAGTGCCACAGCCCCCACAATTGGCCACGGGCTACTAGCTGGTACATAGTATTTTTCATAATTTGGCTGAGCCATTATTCGTTCTCCTGTTCACCGCTATTCATTGCAAGATCACCTGCCGTCGACGTGACGTCGTATAGAGTGTACTGCAACGTAAAATAGGTAATGTCTTGTGGTAATTGAGGGTCTACATAAAACCGCATAGGCATGACCGCTGACTCACCTGCTTGCAAAACTTGCTGCTCAAAACAAAAACACTCTGTTTTATTGAGAAATAACGCAGCCATGCCCGGCGAAACTGATGGTACCGCTTGGCCAACGACTAAGTGCTGTGTAGGATTTTTAACTGTGAAATTCACCTCGTTCATTTGACCAGGATGCACTTTCACTTGCCGTGTTTGCGCTTCAAATTGCCATGCCATACCTGAGTTGGTACGTGTGATAAAGTCCACCGTTATGGTGCGTGACTCGTCAATCTCCATCACTTCATAGATAGCCGCTGAGTTTGCGGTTTTACCGTTTAATCCAGTCAAATCACAAAACACATCGTAAAGTGGAACTAACGCAAAACCAAAACCAAACATTCCCAGAACGACTACCAACAACTTACCCACCATCTTAGCATTGCTAGGCGGGTGACTATTGCTGGCGGCGTCAGGCGCTTGAGGTTGTTGCCTTTTGTCTGTCATAAGGATTGCCAGAACATACCTGAGTAAGACTGAACTAACCCCTGCTGTGCGATCTCAGAATTATGCATTTTACCTTCTAGTGCAAAATACTCTGTGTCATTTAGCGGCATATACGCATCGTTTTGCAGACTATTACAAAAACCAAACGCTATAAAACCAAAGGCCAATGCTACAAACCGTTTAAGCAGTCTTTTTTTTGAAAACCTCACTTCACTTAGCAACATAAAATTCTCCTTTACCACTTACTTAATAACTGGCGGCGTTTCGAACGTATGATAAGGAGCTGGTGAAGGTATTTCCCATTCTAGGCCTTCCGCTCCTTCCCAAACTTGGTCGCTCACAGGTTCACCTTGCTTACGGCAAGCTTTAATAATGATAACCAAGAAAATTAATTGCGATAAACCGAATGCAAATCCGCCTAAGCTTATCCATTTATTGAAATCTGCAAATTGCAACGCGTAATCAGGGATCCGTCTTGGCATACCGGCTAAACCGACGAAGTGCATAGGGAAGAACAACACATTAACCGAAACTAATGAGCACCAAAAGTGCCATTTAGCCAACGGGATATCAAACATCTTTCCAGTCCATTTCGGTAACCAGTAGTAAACAGCGGCCATAATCGAAAATATAGCGCCGGTCACTAGCACATAATGAAAATGCGCAACCACAAAATAGGTATCATGATATTGGAAATCCACTGGGGTAATCGCCAACATCAGACCCGACAAACCGCCAATGGTGAACAGCACTATAAACGCTAACGCAAATAACATAGGCACTTCAAAGCTCAACGAGCCACGCCACATAGTTGCCACCCAGTTAAATATTTTTACGCCCGTTGGGACGGATATCAACATAGTCGCCAACATAAAGAACATTTCGGCAAATACAGGCATACCCGTCGTAAACATATGATGTGCCCAAACGATAAATGACAATAAGGCAATTGATGCGGTCGCATAAACCATTGAGGAATAACCAAACAGCCGCTTTCGAGAAAATGTCGGAACTATCTGCGAAATAATACCAAATGCCGGCAAGATCATGATGTACACCTCGGGATGACCGAAGAACCAGAAAATATGCTGAAACATTACTGGATCGCCACCACCTGCCGCATCGAAAAAACTGGTCCCAAAAAACTTATCTGTCAGCACCATGGTTACCGCGCCAGCTAAAACCGGCATCACTGCGATTAGTAAAAAGGCAGTGATCAGCCACGTCCATACAAAAAGTGGCATTTTCATCCACGTCATTCCGGGTGCTCGCATATTGAATATGGTAACGATGACGTTAATCGCACCCATAATCGACGAGATACCCATGATATGAACCGAAAATACAAATAGAGCAGTACTGTCACCACTATACGTCGTGGATAAAGGCGCGTAGAAAGTCCAACCGAATGCAGGACCGCCGCCATCCATAAACAACGAAGACAAGAGAATTAAAAAGGCAAAAGGCAGGATCCAGAAACTCCAGTTATTCATGCGTGGTAAAGCCATATCAGGCGCACCAATCATCATGGGCACAAGCCAGTTAGCTAGACCTGTAAAAGCCGGCATAACCGCACCAAAAACCATAATCAAGCCATGTACAGTGGTCATTTGATTAAAAAAGTGTGGCTCGACTATTTGCAAACCCGGTTGAAATAACTCGGCGCGAATAACCATCGCCATGGCTCCACCGATTAAAAACATGATGAACGCGAACCACAAATATAACGTACCAATATCTTTATGATTGGTAGTATATAACCAGCGCTTTATCCCTGAAGGTGGCGCATGATGTTCGTGATGGTCGTCGTCTTGATGAAGCGTTTCAGTAACTGTGCTCATGATCGTCCCCCTATTGCCCGTTCAGAGCAGCATTAATATCTTTAGCCTGTACCAACTCATCTGTGTCATTACCCCAAGCGTTACGCTCAAATGTAATCACCGCTGCCAGTTCAGACATACTTAGCTGCTTAGCAAAGGCTGCCATGGCTGTGCCAGATTTACCGTTTAATACGATGTCGATATGAGCTGCCATATCATTCAACGCGATATTACTGCCTTTTAACGCTGGGAATACGCCAGGTAACCCTTCGCCATTTGGCATATGGCACGCAGCACAATTAGCAGTGTAAATTTTCTGACCATTACTCATCAATTCGTCTTTACTCATATTCATTGCAAGTAATCGTTGTTCTTCCGCCTTGGCTTTCTCTTGAATGGCTTGTCTTTCACCTATCCATTTATCATATTCTGCGGGCTCTTTAGCAATGACCACCACAGGCATAAAACCATGGTCTTTACCGCACAATTCAGCACATTGACCGCGATAGATACCAGGCTCGTTTACTTTCGTCCACGCGTCATTAATAAAACCGGGGTTAGCGTCTTGTTTAATAGCGAAGTCAGGCACCCACCAAGAATGTATGACGTCGTCTGAAGTAATCAAAAAGCGTACGCGCTTATCTGTCGGTATCACGAGGGGCTGATCGACCTCTAGAAGATAATTAACGCCTTTGTCCAATTTGCCAGATATCTCGCCGGCTTGAGTTGCTAAACGAGAATAAAACTCAACGTCGTTATCCATGTATTTGTAATGCCACTTCCATTGTGAGCCTGTCACTAGCACGGTGATATCAGGCTCACTGGCATCCTCCATAGCGATTAGCGTTTTCGCTGCAGGAACCGCCATAACAATTAAAATAACAAAAGGGATAACGGTCCAAGCGATTTCGACTTTTACACTTTCGTGAAAGTTGGCTGGTTTTGCACCTCTGGATTTACGGTGAAATAAAATGGAATAAAACATCGCTCCAAAAACACCAACGGCGATAACCACACAAATAATAAACATCAACATATGCAAGTCATATACATCCGCACTGATGTCCGTGACACCTTTGCGCATATTTAGTTGATATTGATCTAAGTCAGATACGGACTCTGCGAAAACAGTACCGCTTTGAAACGCGCTTAGCATTGCCATCACACTCAACGAAATTTTCTTCACTCGACCCCCTGCTTGTCAAACGTTTGAAATAGTGGCGATAGCCAGCAAAATTTACGTCTTCATTTATTATTATAAGATTCAATACAAGTTAATAAATGTTACCAACTTGTTAAGGATGCAACAAGCATTACCCAAAACAGGGGGAAGAGTCCAGCTATTTTGTTTATTTTATATTCAATTGGGTAAAATTTAATCAATCAATCAGTATGTTACGTTTACATCTCAGTAACAAAAAAAATTGCAATAATAATCTAGATGAGGCTTGTTATAGAGTATAAATAGGGGGGGAAATGTTCATTCAAAAATGCATTGGGGCTTCATTGCGAAACCCCAAACGTAATACATATTTATCAGAGTAAATCAGTACAAACTGTTTACCTGCTTACATCCAATCTGAATTACGTATCACGCCCACAGCGATACCTTCAATATTGAAAGGTTGGGTTGCTAAGTCGACTTTAATGGGCTGAAATTCTTCGTTCTCAGCATGTAAGATTACTTGGCGACCTTTGCGTTCAATGCGCTTCACCGTGACATCTTCATCAACACGTGCCACAACTACTTGACCGTTGTGAACGTCAGTAGTTTTATGTACAGCGAGTAAATCACCATCCAAAATACCAATGTCTTTCATGCTCATTCCACTAACACGTAGTAAAAAATCAGCACTAGGCTTGAATAAATTCGGATCGACTTTATAGTGCATTTCAACATGCTCTTGAGCCAAAATCGGTTCGCCAGCAGCTACTCGCCCAATGAGAGGCAAACCTTGATTTTCTAATTGATCTTCTAATGGCTCAGTAAGTCTAATACCTCTGGAGGTACCCGGTAATATTTGAATGGCGCCTTTTCGTGCTAAAGCTTTTAAATGTTCTTCAGCGGCATTAGCAGATTTAAAACCAAGATGCCTCGCAATTTCCGCACGTGTAGGCGGCATTCCGGTATCGATCATAGTGGTTTTAATCAATTGCAAGACTTCTTCTTGCCTAAGAGTTAGTGGACGCATACACAGCCTGTTGTTTCATACAGTTTAACTGTGAGTATATACAGTCGTTGCTAAATCTCAAATATTTATTGTTCACAGTCGTTTGAGGGGGAATTTATACAAGACCTCTGACCTGTAAACTGATCCTACGGGGTGGAAAAGCTGAATAACGTGGTATCCTATTGAGGTCTTTCACTATTTAGGTACCACTCTATGGCATGGCTGCATACACTGCTGCTAACAATTATATCTGTTCCGCTTAAATGGCTCGTTAAGGTCAACAGCATCCCCACAGATATACAGACTGAACTTGGGATCGATACAGCTAAACCTATTATCTATTTATTACGCACGCACTCGGTCACCGACCAATTTGCTTTAAAGATGTCGACCAATTACTTGGGTTTGCCCAAACCAACTGATACGGTGAGTATTGGTGGCCAAGAATTACCCGCCTGTTTGTATTTACAACAACCTCGCTCGATCTTGACCCGTAAAGTTAAAATTACCAAAATCGCCGATGATGTCACTCGACTATTTCAAATTCACAGAGAACACCCCGAATTAGATTTGCAAATAGTACCCGTTTCAATATTTTGGGGTAGGGCGCCGGGCCGCAAACTATCAGGTTGGTCAGATATTATTGCCCACCAAGTCTCTCCCAATTGGCTGCGTAAATTCTTTATCGTTTTATTTTTAGGCCGTGATAATTTTGTGTGCTATAGCAAAGCTGTATCTTCACGCACCATGGCGGATTTAAAAGGCAGTGACGAAGAAATAGCCCATAAGCTGATTCGATTAGCCGGAACACATTTTCATCGCCGCCGTCAAAACCTGATTGGTCCAACCTTATTAGAGCGCCAAGCACTTTATAACGCAGTTTTAGGTGCCGACTCTGTGCGTCAAGCGGTGAATGACGAAGCTCGCGGTAAAAAACAATCCAAACACCAAATTCAAGCTAAAGCCAAAAAATACGTTGACGAAATTGCTGCTGATTATCGTGAAGGCATCGTTAGGATCGGCGACCGCTTGCTAACTAAAATCTGGAATAAAGTTTATAACGGTATAGAAGTAAAACATGCCGACAAGGTTCGGGCGCTTGCTCAAAGTGGTCACGAAATTATCTATGTGCCTTGTCATCGCAGCCATATGGATTACTTACTGTTGACCTACGTTATATACCACGAAGGGCTAGTTACCCCTCATATTGCAGCGGGGATCAACCTTAATTTTTGGCCCATAGGCGGCATTTTACGTAAATGTGGTGCCTTTTTTCTACGCCGTAGTTTTGCAGGAAACAAACTTTACACCGCTGTATTCAGAGAATATTTAGAGTTGTTATTCAACAAAGGTTACTCGGTAAAATACTACCCTGAAGGAGGCCGAAGTCGCACAGGACGTTTACTGCCCCCCAAAACGGGCATGCTTGCCATGACACTCCAAGCCCTTGTTAAAGGAATTAACAGGCCGGTGAGCATAGTACCTGTTTATATAGGTTATGAGCACGTCATGGAAGTCTCAAGCTATTTAAAAGAACTAAAAGGCACAGATAAGAAGAAGGAATCATTTTTCCAGGTTTTTTCTGCGGTTCGTAAGCTCAAAAATTATGGTAATGGTTTCCTAAACTTTGGTGAACCCATTAATCTCACAAACTTTTTAGACACCCAACAGCCTGATTGGCGTGACGCGCAAAACGTAGAAACAGACAAAAAGCCACGCTGGTTAACCCCAGTCGTAAATACGCTAGCGAATGATGTGATGGGCCGTATAAATCAAGCGGCTGCAGTCAGTGGTATGTCATTGTGCGCCATGTGTTTATTGTCAGCAAAGAAACACGCCATGGCACAAGATGAGTTAGAACGCGCGATTGATGATTATCTAGCATTACTCAAACTTGCCCCTTATAGTGAATTATCTAGCGCGCCAGAAAGTAATGGCAAAGCGCTACTCGAAAGCACATTAAAACTCAATAAACTCGAAGTATCCGAAGACACTTTTGGCACCATTATTTCGCTTAAACGCAAGAATGCAGTAGCGTTAACCTATTATCGCAACAATATTCTTCATCTGTTCGCAATTCCGGGTTTAATCAGTGCCATCGTATTCGCTCATAAAGGCTTAGCTAAAGATAAAGTGATTGCGCTGGTTGGGCAGCTTTATCCACTTCTGCAACGTGAATTATTTATCTATATGAATCATCAGCAAGCGATGGAATACACTGACCACATAATAAGTGCCATGCTTGAAACGGGCCTGTTGAAATCCCAAGAAAATGAAATCTTGCCACCAGCGGCTACCAGCAAAGCGTTTTATTCGTTTTGGTTACTCAATCGCAGTATTCAAGAAACATTGCAACGCTACGCAGTTGTTCTGACGATCCTGAAAAAAGAGCAAACCATTAGTCGCGGTCGTTTAGAGAAAAAAAGTCGCGAATTTGCAGAACGCTTAGCCGCGCTGCATGGTATCAATTCACCAGAGTTTTTTGATAAGAACGTACTATCAACTTTTATTCACGCGCTTAAAGACAATGCCTTAATTAATGCGTCCAGCGAAGGTCAGTTAGAGCACTCTGAAACGAGTGAAGCGTTATTGGCCACGGTAGAGAACTTGATTTCTCCTGAAATCACTCAGCGTTTGCAGCAAATTTAGCGATAGGTTGTTTAAAAATTAATTTGGCAGGCTAATTAATGAAAAAGATGTGTGGGTTTTTACCAACCCATCACATCTTTTTAAGTTTTACTTGCTAGCTAAAATGCCATTTACATCCGACAAGAAAAACTTGTAAGCGGGGTTTACTGTCTGCTCTGTGTACTGATAATCCAATGCATCTAAATGTTGATTAAAGTTTTCTCGCTGTTCGGGAGGAATTTCGAAACCACATAAAACTAATCCTGCTGCAGCTCCGTGATTACGGTAGTGAAACAGTGTGATATTCCAAGTTTCGCCTAAGGTATTTAAAAACTTCATCAAAGCCCCAGGGTATTCCGGAAATTCAAAAGAAAAGATATGTTCGTTTTGCAGATTAGCTGGACGGCCACCCACCATATACCGAACATGTAATTTAGCTGTTTCGTTTTCGCTTAGATCAAAACACTGGTAATCATGAGCTGCCAGCGTTTCAGTAAGCTGCTTGAATTCCGTTCTGCCTCCACGTAATTTAATACCCACAAAGATGTGCGCTTCTCGGTCTGTGGCAAAGCGGTAGTTGAATTCGGTGATTATGCGCCCACCTAGCAACTCACAGAATTGTTTAAAGGCGCCAGCATGCTCCGGAATTTTCACTGCAAAAACTGCTTCTTTTTGTTCACCTAACTCACAACGTTCTGACACATAACGCAAGGTATGAAAGTTAATATTGGCACCACACAAAATACCGCCAAACGTGTGCCCTTGCATGGGGTTTTGCTGTAGATATTTATGCATACCCGCTATCGAAAGTGCTCCAGCAGGTTCGGCGATTACCCGGGTATCATCAAAAATATCTTTAATCGCCGCACAAATTTCATCGGTATTAACCGTGATCACTTCATCAACGTATTCTTGCAGTAAACGAAAGGGCTCTGTACCGATAGTTTTCACCGCAACGCCATCGGCAAAAATGCCAACAGTGTCTAAAGGTACTGGCTTTCCTGCTTTTAACGCTGCTTGCAAACAAGCTGACTCGTCGGATTCTATAGCAATAATTTTTAAATCAGGTTTTAACTGTTTAAGGAAAACACTAATGCCCGCGGCTAAGCCACCACCGCCAACGGCGATAAACAAGGTATCGATATCGGGGTTTTGCTCAAGCAATTCGCGACCAATAGTACCTTGTCCAACGATAACGTCTTCATCGTCAAAGGGGGCTACCATAGTATAACCATGGAGTTTCGCTAGGCGTAGGGCTTCGTCTTTGGCCTGATCAAAGCTGGTACCAAACAAAATAACGTTAGCGTATTGCCCACCAAAGCTGCGCACCGCATCTACTTTAATATCGGGAGTGGTTTCAGGCATAACAATAGTAGCCTGAATTTTTTTCATCCTCGCGGAATACGCCACACCTTGGGCGTGATTGCCCGCCGAAGCGGCCACCACACCAGCTTGTAATTGCTTATCAGACAAACTAGCAAGTTTGTTATAGGCACCACGCAATTTAAACGATTTAACCACTTGCTGGTCTTCACGTTTGAGCCACACTTCATTGCCCAAATTAGCAGATAGTTTGTCAAGCTTGACCAAATCCGTTTTTACCGCCACGTCATAAACGGGCGCTAATAAAATGCGTTTCAAATATTCGTTTGCTGACAGGGCCATTTAATCTTCCAACATCGCAGCATTACGCACCGCGCCTTTATCGGCACTAGTGGCCAATAGCGCATAGGCCTTAAGAGCCAAGGATACCTTACGTTGACGAGTAGCTGGTTTCCAAGGCTTGGCACTTTGCTCCATTTTTTCACGACGTGTTTCAAGCTCGCTATCTGAGATATCGACTCCAATCTTACGATTAGGTATGTCAATCGTCATGCTATCGCCTTCTTCAACCAAACCGATACCACCACCACTAGCAGCTTCAGGGGAGCAATGTCCGATAGACAAACCTGACGTGCCACCCGAAAAGCGACCATCGGTAATCAATGCACACTGCTTACCTAAACCTTTCGCTTTTAAATATGTGGTTGGATAGAGCATTTCTTGCATACCAGGGCCACCTTTAGGCCCCTCGTAACGAATAACAACCACATCACCGGCGATCACTTCGTCAGCTAATATGGCTTTTACTGCATCATCTTGGCTTTCGTATATACGCGCTCGACCCGTAAAGACATGAATCGACTCATCCACACCAGCAGTTTTCACAATACAACCTTGCTCTGCAATATTGCCGAACAATACGGCTAAGCCACCCTCTTCACTAAATGCATTGGCACGACTGCGAATACAGCCATTTTCACGATCGGTGTCCGCCGTTGGGTAACGACAATTTTGGCTGAAGGCTTTAGTGGTACGTATACCCGCAGGGCCTGCCTTATAAAACGTTAGAGCATGTTCGTTGGCCGGATTAGTAACGTCCCATTCTGCAATCACCTCTCCAATCGTTTTGCCTAATACATGCATATTGTCGCCATGTAATAATCCAGCTTTATTCAGTTCATTTAGAATACCCAGTACGCCACCGGCACGATGCACATCTTCCATATGGTAAAGCGGTGTAGACGGTGCAACCTTGCATAGGTGAGGGACTTTACGCGATAAACGGTCAATATCATCGAGGGTGAAAGGCACTTCCCCTTCAATAGCTGCTGCGATGAGATGTAAAATGGTATTGGTTGAACCGCCCATCGCGATATCAAGACTCATAGCGTTTTCAAACGCTTTAAAGTTAGCAATGTTACGTGGTAACACTGACTCGTCGTCTTGCTGATAATAACGACGACAAAGCTCAACAATTTGACTGCCTGCTTGCTTAAACAAGCCTTCACGGTCTGCGTGAGTAGCGAGCATTGAACCATTACCAGGTAAAGATAAACCAAGGGCTTCGGTTAAACAGTTCATTGAATTAGCAGTAAACATGCCTGAACATGAACCACAAGTAGGGCAAGCAGAACGTTCTACTTCGTTGCTTTCATCATCACTGACATTGTCATCAACCCCAGCAACCATAGCATCAACCAAATCTAGTTTGATAATTTGGTCTGAAAGCTTGGTCTTACCAGCTTCCATTGGTCCGCCAGAAACAAAGATTACCGGTATATTTAGGCGCATCGAAGCCATTAACATGCCTGGAGTGATTTTGTCGCAGTTCGAGATACATACAATAGCGTCAGCACAATGGGCATTCACCATATATTCGACTGAATCGGCAATGATTTCACGCGATGGTAAGCTGTAAAGCATACCACTGTGACCCATGGCGATACCGTCATCGACCGCTATGGTGTTAAATTCTTTGGCTACGCCACCTGCAGCCTCGATGCTGCGCGCTACAAGTTGCCCCATGTCTTTTAGATGCACATGGCCAGGTACAAATTGCGTAAATGAATTAGAAACAGCAATAATAGGCTTGCCAAAATCACCATCTTTCATACCAGTTGCACGCCAAAGCGCACGAGCACCGGCCATGTTTCTACCTTGGGTTGTGGTTGCAGAACGTAATTTGGGCATTCTCTCTTCTCTCTACTTTATATAGTGTTAAATAATCAGCCGAGGCGCATATCGAATTATCTTATGCGTGAAAAACCTCGCCTTCTCGTCAAAATCGGTATCATCTAAATTGTGCTATGTAATGACGTCGCCATTACATTTTAATCTTACTTCTATACCAAGCTAAAGAATGCTTGATAAAAGCAAAAAACCCCCCGAACTTTCGTGCGGGGGGTCTAAATAAGTCTGACATATATCCAGATCTATCCCCCCGGAGAATACGTCTCCGCCACTGTCACCAAAATAATTACTTTGCTGCACGAGTAGGAATAGAACACTTAGTTTAATTACTAGTTTAAATTTGGTATATCGTCACTGTATATATAGGTAACACGAACCCCCATGTAGGATCAAGCAATGCTATATGCTTTTTTTGTGTCGTTTATATACAAACATAGTGGTTTGGCTATTTAGAATTTGTCATTTATCGGTATCATTCAGTCTCAAATAGCAGTGAGAATATTATGAGTACCTGGTTACATTGGATTGATTTAATGGGCGTTGCGGTTTTTGCCGTTTCAGGCACGTTGATGGCCTACAAAAAGCAAATGGATAGTTTTGGCGTTGTCGTGCTGGCGTCGGTAACAGCCACTGGAGGCGGAACATTACGCGATATCATCCTCGATTTACCGGTATTTTGGGTGCAAGATCATAGTTTCTTTTTTGCAATATTAGCAGCTGCTTTTTGCACCATCATTTGGCTCAGAATAAGCCATCGCTTTCCTTTACGGTATTTACAAGTCGCCGATGCTATAGGTCTCGCTTTCTTTAATGTCATGGGATTACAAAAAGCACTTACTTACGGCACGTCGCCATTTATCGCCATTGCACTGGGCACTATGACTGGCGTATTTGGTGGTCTTATTCGCGATGTCATTTGTCGAGAAATTCCTTTGGTGCTCAAAGGCGAACTTTATGCAACGGCTTGTATCATCGGCGGCTTAAGTTATGTTTCAGCGCTATTCTTTGGCTTATCTACTTATAGCTGCATGATACTCGGCTTTGTTATCACCCTAACCATTCGCTTATTGGCCATGAAATGGCATTGGAACTTACCCGTTTTTAACCCAGAGCATATGGAATAGCTGTCGTTATTTATAATTACCAGTAAATCCAATGCAGTGGCATTAAGTCTCTGCGTTGACTAGCCTTATGACATTCTATTTGACTTGCAAAGGACTTTGCATATGTCGTTGGCAGTGGTGTTTTCAAGAGCCAGTGTTGGTATAGATGCGCCACTTATAACGGTAGAAGTGCATCTGGCCAATGGTTTACCGTGTTTTAACTTAGTTGGCTTACCCGAAGCGTCGGTGCGAGAAGCGAAAGACAGAGTCCGCAGCGCATTAATTAATTCTGGATTTGAATTCCCCGCTCGGCGTATTACGGTCAACCTCGCACCTGCCGATTTACCCAAAGAAGGTGGACGTTTCGACTTAGCCATCGCCATCGGTATTATCGCTGCAAGCAATCAGCTCGCTGGCGCAAGCCTAAACGGTATAGAGCTGGTGGGAGAGCTTGCCTTATCTGGCGAAATACGCTCCATCAAAGGTGCTCTGCCTTTCACTTATGCCTGTTACAAAGCCGGGCGCATTGCAATTTTGCCCCTTGATAACGCGAATGAAGCAGCCCTAATCAGTGGCGCAAAGATCGTTCCTGCTAGTCAGTTACTTGATGTATTTCATCATCTTGGCAAACAAAAAAGCCTTGCCTTATTCACCTCGGACAATATTGCCAAAGAAGCCGAGTATGAAGTTGATTTACAAGATGTTGTGGGCCAAATATCGGCAAAACGTGCGCTCGAAATTGCGGCAGCTGGGGGCCACAATATACTTTTCACCGGACCTCCAGGTACAGGCAAAACAATGCTTGCTAGTCGCTTAATCACCATATTACCGCCCATGACCGATGAAGAAGCACTCGCAAGTGCCGCTATTCACTCGATTGTTGGAAAACCTGTTAATCCGGAAACATGGAAGCAGCGAGCGTTTCGCCATCCACACCACACCAGCTCAGCAGTGGCACTCGTCGGAGGTGGGAGTGTGCCAAGACCCGGAGAAATATCATTAGCTCATCACGGAGTTTTATTTTTAGATGAGCTACCCGAATTCGACCGCAAAGTACTCGATGTTCTACGAGAACCTTTAGAATCTGGCTTCGTATCTATATCTAGAGCCGCGCGACAGGCGCAGTTTCCTGCACAATTTCAATTAGTCGCAGCAATGAACCCCAGTCCCACTGGCAGCCTCAATGATGGGCGTTGTACAGCAGATCAGATACTGCGTTATTTGAATCGCATTTCGGGACCTTTTCTGGACCGTATTGATTTACAAGTAGATGTGCCTAAACTAAATAGCAACGAATTTTCTGAGCAAGTGAAAGAACGAGGACAAAGCAGTAATGAGATACGCCAACGAGTTATCCAAGCGCGTAATGTCGCCCTCGCCCGCAGTAATAAACCCAATACTCTATTGGGCAGCAAAGAAGTGCAAAAACACTGTACTCTCTCGCCCGAGGATCAACATTTTTTACAAGGTGCGGTTGAAAAACTAGGATTGTCTTTACGTACATATCATCGAGTGCTGAAAGTGTCACGCACCATAGCTGATTTAGCAGGCGAGCCTAATATAAAGCGTCAACACTTAGCCGAAGCTCTTAATTACCGTGCTTTTGATCGAATGCTCGCACAGCTTGCCTATAATTAGCTGCACCCAAGTTAGCAATTAAATAAAGCTTGAATAGCTGGCTCACTTTGACGTTTGCGGATACAACATAATCCAATCTGATAGGGTTCGATATCATCGAGTTTGATGCGATTTACCCGCTGACTGATGGTCGAATTATCGAGTACGATTTCCGGTACTATGCCCAACCCGCAGCCCAAAGCAACCATACTGACAATCGCTTCATTACCTGCAACCGTTGCATATACTCGTGGACGAATCCCTTGCTCAGCAAACCAATGGTGCACGATACGTTTTGACGGCCCAGACTCAGGTAAAATGACCGAATGTTCTCGCCAATCCACTTGGCTTAAACGCGTTAATTGGGTGTCTTTAGGCGCAATAAGTAATAAGGGAACCTCTCCTAAAGGCAAAAATGTCAATTCCTGGGGAAAGTCAGGAGTATGGATAGCAATCGAGGCATCAACTTCTTGTTGCATGACCTTACTGGCTGATAACGCTGGATCACCAGTGCTGAGCTTTATCTCTACTTGCGGGTATTGATGACGGAAACTATCAAGTAATTTTGGTAGATGACTTTGACTCGCTGTTACTGAGCAATAAAGACTTAGCTCACCCTGTATTTGCTTATGATCTTGTTGTAATTCCCACTTTACTTTCTTCCATTCTGACAACGTTTGCTGGGTGAATCTAAGTAATTTAGCCCCCGCAGCCGTCAGTTTTACTTTACGATTATCACGGACAAAAAGGGACGTTCCACAATCTTCCTCAAGGCGCTGAATGATACGACTTAACGTTGAAGGGCTTACAAATAGGGCTTCGGCAGTTCTACTGAAATGTAAACTGCTGGCCAAATGTTGAAACAATTCCAAGCTTCGAATATCCACATTAATTCCTTATCAAATACAGTGTTGCAAAATATGAAACGTTACGTTGCAAATATATCATTTTAATCAACAGAAGAAATACCCTATTCTCTCAACCACACGAGATCGTCACTGACTTGTTGCACTTATAGGAATCAAAAAGAATGGCAAATTATTTCAATACATTATCTTTACGTCAGCAACTAGACCAAATTGGTCGTTGCAGATTCATGCAGCGCAGCGAATTTTCAGAAGGCTGTAATTTTCTTAAAGGTAAAAAGATCGTAATCGTAGGTTGTGGCGCTCAAGGTTTAAACCAAGGCCTTAATATGCGTGATTCAGGTTTAGACGTTTCTTACACTTTACGTCAAGCCGCAATCGATGAAAAACGCGAATCATTTCAGCGTGCTAGCGGTAACGGTTTCACCGTTGGTACATATAAAGAACTTATTCCAAGCGCTGACATAGTTTACAACTTAACGCCTGACAAGCAGCATTCAAGCGTAGTTGAGGCGATTATGCCTTTAATGAAAGAAGGTGCCGCACTAGGTTATTCTCACGGTTTCAACATCGTTGAAGAAGGACAGCAAATTCGTTCAGATATTACGGTTGTGATGTGCGCGCCTAAATGTCCAGGTACTGAAGTTCGTGAAGAATACAAACGCGGGTTCGGCGTACCAACCCTTATCGCAGTTCATCCTGAGAATGATCCACAGCAACAAGGCTGGGATATCGCTAAAGCACTAGCAAGTGCAACTGGCGGAGACCGTGCAGGTGTACTTGAGTCATCTTTTGTAGCTGAAGTTAAGTCTGACTTAATGGGCGAGCAGACCATTCTTTGTGGTATGCAGCAAACAGCAGCGGTTCTTGGTTACGAAAAAATGGTTGCTGACGGTATCGACCCAGCTTATGCAGGCGCATTGATCCAATTCGGCCTGGAAGCCATCACCGAAGCACTTAAAATCGGTGGCGTTACTAACATGATGGACAGACTGTCTAATACGGCTAAGATCAAAGCATTTGATTTGTCTGAACAATTAAAAGATATGTTGAAACCGTTATTTGGTAAACACCAAGACGACATCATCAGCGGCGAATTTTCGCGCACTATGATGGAAGATTGGGCCAACGGCGATGCTAACTTATTAAAGTGGCGTGAAGAAACGGGTCAATCTGGTTTTGAAAACGCCCCTGAATACAGCGGTAAAATCGATGAGCAAGAATTTTTCGATAACGGCGTATTTATTGTTGCCATGATTAAAGCGGGTGTTGAACTAGCATTCGACGTAATGGTTGAAGCAGGCATTCTTCCTGAATCAGCATATTACGAGTCACTACATGAAACACCGCTTATTTCGAATACTATCGCTCGTAAGCGTTTGTACGAAATGAACGTCGTTATCTCTGATACTGCTGAATATGGCAACTACTTATTTGCTAATGTAGCCATCCCATTATTAGCAGATAAATTGATGCCAAGCATAGGCACCGAGTTAATCGGTAAGCCATTCGCAGCGACCAGTAATAGTGTTGATAATAAAACTCTCGTTGCCGTAAACAAGGCGATTCGCGAGCATGGTGTTGAAAGCGTAGGTGACAAATTACGTGGTTACATGACTGACATGAAAGCCATAGTTGAAGCGGTTTAACCCTTCATAAAACGAATAGTAAATTGAACAATTTCTGTCGTTAGGTGCTGTAAAAAGCCCTCTTTGCCCAGCCAATTTGGCTGGGCTTTTTTATGTCTGAGACTATCTGTCTCAATACGAATCAAGACCATACCGAGCAAATTTCAACTAAATATAGCTGTATCATAATCATTGTTTACCTCTAAATATCGCAGATGTCGTATAAAAAGCGACTAGAATATGTTGTTTATCAGCTACAAAAATTGATGTTATGAAAGGGCTTATTCTGGCTTAAGTCGTTTAAAATTCGTACAAAAAAGCATCATTCCCCGTAGTATTATGTCTTTATTCAGTCGCGTATCGGGTACTGTATATCGGGATTATTTTTATTTTCGCTCAATAAATATTCATTTATTGGATAGCGATAAAATACTATTTTTGATGTAACTATAGGTCAGAATCTGGAGGTAAATAAAAGGAGTGTACCTAAAATCATACATTAAAAACCATGTTTTTTCTGTATAAAAATCATAGAGAAACATATAGACCTTAGTCTAAAGGAACAATTTTTTAACAATCAGCATATGCAATACATGCCATTGTATCGATATAGCAACACGAAAAAAATTATCCCTGCCGTAAACCCTTGTTATTAGCGGAAAAAAAACATGGCCTATGTATTGCTTTAGTCGAAGTTCCCGAACTCCCAAATGTTTACCCACCAAGATAACAGGAAATCCAATGAGCGAAAAAATAACTAGAATGACTAAAATGGGCGATTGGGTCTTTGAAGTAAAAATGGTTAGAGCGTTAAAAGTCGCCAAACACGGAGATCCATATTCAGCAGTAGCGATGCTTACCGCCAATGGTGAGCAAATGTATATCGATACCCAACTAACCAAAGACAACGAAGAACTATCTAAAAGCGATTTTTTAACTATTTACAAATTTTGTGAGTCGTTAGACATGAAATATGTATGCTATGACCGCATGAAAAACGGTGTTCGTAGTTCAAAAGTTCTTGCGATAGAGCCCACTAAAGTTCAACGTCCTGCTATTCGTTTAGTTAAATAGTATTTATAAAAATTTTATCCGTTTTAGAAAACCCGAACATATAATAACGACGTCCTGCTTTCATTGTTAAGGATAACAATGAGGCACGTTGCATTGCGCCCCCATTATCACTAATCTTTTTTAGTTTTTACTCATAGGTATAATTTTAAGCTCTACTCGACGATTTTTCTGACGGCCAACGTCAGTGGTATTATCAGCAATCGGCGCATATTCCCCCATACCTAGCGTTGAAATTCTTCTGTTATCGACACCATTCTGCACTAGATAATTTTTCACACTATTAGCCCGAGCTTCAGACAAACGCTGATTCATATCATCTGCGCCGGTACTATCGGTATGGCCTTCTACCATCAATGTAGTTTTTTCATACTTGTTAATAACCAAAGCCACATCTTTTAAGACAGGATAAAAACTACCATCGACTGAAGCATTCCCAGAGCTAAACGTAATACTGCTAGGCATATATAAGCGCAAAGTATCACCCTCACGGTAAACCTCAACGCCACTATCTGCTAGTTCGTCACGAAACTCCTGCTCTTGCTTATCCATGTAATTACCAATAGCAGAACCTGCTAGTGCGCCGACTGCTGCACCCCACACATATCGGCTTTTGTCGTTGTCACCAGTGCCTTTACCCAGTAAAGCCCCTACGATGGCGCCAATGCCTGCGCCTTTTTGCGTGTTAGAGGCATTACCCATGGAATTAGAGGCACACCCACCTAACATTAGGCCCGACAACGCTAATCCAACAACCAGTTTCTTGTACATCTGAGACTCCTTAGAAAACGACTTTGCCTCGACTATCGTTACTACTTACGTTAGGCAAAATCTATAATGCCAATTATCCAGCCTTTAACTGAACGATATATGAATGCTTTACTAAAGCCTTGAAGCACGAACTGTTCCAAGGTAATTAAGATTGCCCCTAACAGAAAGTTTAGGGGCGTAGAATGGATGGTCGCTAAGTTGGTGCTTTGGGCCGCTCTGCAAACCAAAAAAATAAAAATGAGGCGAAGCCAAAACCTACAAAGCCAATAGCAATAGGCGTCATTGAGTTTTCAATGAAGCTACCTACAAATACGGCAGAGGGCACAGATATAATGCTACTCAGTGAGCCAATGATCGCCGCACCAAGACCCGCCGTATCGCCTAAAGGTTGCATAGCCATAGAATTAAGATTGCCAAATAAAATGCCGATACAAAAAAATGCAGCAAACAAAATGCTGATTAAGTAATTAAGGGGTGGAAGCCCCTCATATATTAAGCACATAATCAGTAGTATAGAGGTAAATCCTAGCCATCCAAAAATGGCCCAAGTACACAATTTACGCATACCCAAACGCATGACTAACGTACCGTTGATAAACGATGCAAATCCAATTGAGAAAGCGAGCAGAGCAAAATATAGAGGGAATAGGTCTCCTGTGTCATATATGACCTGAAACACTGTCTGAGAAGCGCTGATATAGGCTAGAAAGCCACCAAAGACTAATCCCATAGAGAAGGTGTAAAACATCACGAGCTTATTACTCAGAATAAAGCGACTAGAATGATAAAGCTGATGCCAACTAAAGGGGACACGTTTATCTTTAGGCAAGGTTTCCGGCTGACGCAGAAAATACCATACGCCAGTTAATAAGCCGATGACCAAGAACGATGAAAAAATATGCTGCCATGAAAACCAAAAAAGAACCGCTTGGCCGAAGCTCGGGGCTAGCATAGGCACTAAAATAAAAACCATCATGATAAACGACATAACCCGAGCCATTGCCTCACCTTTATATTGGTCTCGAATGACTGCTAAAGCTGCAATACGCGGGCCTGACACCCCAAAAGCTTGAATAACGCGACCAATCAATAACACCTTTAATGACTCAGCAAACATACACACAACGGTGCCAAGACCAAAAATGATCAACCCGGTGATAATGGTATAGCGTCGGCCTTTTGCGTCAGATAGCGGTCCAAAATACAGTTGGCCAAATGCCATACCGATGAAAAATAATGAAACTATTAAATGGGTATCCTGAGGATCTGTGATCGCTAAATCTAGCGCAATTTGATTTAACGCCGGTAACATGGCATCTATACTCAATGCCACTAGAGAAGTCATCAACGCCATTAGAGCTACGAATTCGACTAATCCTAAAGCAGGTTTAACCTTGGCAGCAGTTGTAGAGCGGGCGTTGGGCATGAAAATTCCTCTGTTAGATTAAACGTCAATTCTACCATTGACTGAAGTAGGACTTGAACGTTTTATCAACATTGCTCGTCATTTATTGAAAGAAATATTTATCATTTTTTGCTATCCGTTAAACGCCATTCAAGAACGCTGATATATCGTAAAAACTAATTATAAAACATTACATTAGCTCTACAATCTTATTACACCGTTGACCAGCTTGCGAAATTGACAAAAAATACAATTTCAGGTGTTGAATGATTTAAAACGGTACAATGACACTCTGCGTGGTTACATCACCATCAATGCGCGTCACAATAAATAATCGTCCATAATCTTTGTCCGTTAAATCTTCAGCTTGCCCTCCAAGCGCACGGACCAAGTCAGGTATCGTATTGCTATGTCCCGCCACCAACACATCACGTTGAGTCGAAATAAGTTGAATAAACGTTTTAGGATGAGAAGGATCATAGAGGGTGACCGGCATATTTTGCTGCTTGGCGATATCAGCTACCGTTTGAGTGGTGCGCTTATAATCAGTTGAAAACACTCCCGATAATGGAATATAACGAAAGTAATTAGCTAAAGCCGCTGCTCGCTGTTGTCCCTTGAAAGTTAAGTTAGGATCGTCCCCAGTTTGTTTCTCAAAATGACGCACCAAATACCAACGCTGCTCTGCGCTTGCCTCGCCCAAACCTACAGTTAAAATAAGGGCTAGGAACGTCAAGTAATACAAACGAACAGAGGTACAGCGCATTGGGCTTTATCCTTCTTTTTTGGCTAAATCTTTGATGCGTCCGTTACGCAGGCTATAGATCCAACTATGAATACGAACACGCTGTCCGCGAGCAGCGGCATCCTTGAAGATATTACTGCGACGAATGTTATTCGCCTGCTCAATCACATTTAGTTCGCATAACCGTGCTGAGCGCTGCTCGCCGGATAAGGTTGCGAGCTCATCTTGATGAAATTTAGCGATATCTTTAATGTTTTCTAGCCAGTTATCAATTAATCCGAGTTGCTGATCCTTAAGTGCAGCATCGATCCCGCCACAGCCATAATGGCCACACACAATTACGTGTTTAACTTTAAGCACGTCAATTGCGTACTGCAAAACCGACAAACAATTAAAGTCAGTGTGTACCACTAAATTCGCGACGTTACGGTGTACAAATATATCTCCAGGCACAAGACCTAAAAGCTGATTTGCAGGAACGCGACTATCAGAACACCCAATCCACAGATATTCCGGTTTTTGCCGAGTGGCAAGTTTATCAAAAAAGTTAGGTTCGGCCTCTTTCATTCCCTCTGACCAAACTCTATTATTTTCAAGTAGTTGTAATATATCGCTCATAAACCCTCGCTTGTAACGAGCGCAGTATAGTGAAACTACACTGTACGACAGCTCTTACCATTGGCCGGCAATTATCTCGCTAAGCTAAATTGCTGCCGGCGTACGTTTAATTGACAACTTCCCCATCGCAATGGCGTTGCCCAAAATAACAAAGAAAACCCCTATTAATGAAGCTAAATACCATTGGTAACCTTCAAAAATGGTCGAGACTAATAGCGCAACAATGGGATAAACCAGCACCACATATGCTGTTTTATCAGAGCCCATCTGGCGGACTAACTTCATATATGCGCCAAAGGCTATAACCGAACCAAAGATGCTTAAATACGATATAGCTAGGTAATATTCCCAGCGCGTAGGCAGTACCCAATCAATGTCGCTCACCAAAGCAAACGCCAAGATACCTATGGAGCCATAACTCATGGCCCAAAAATTCATCTGCACCACAGGCGTACCATAATCTAATATGCGTTCAGACAAGACATTACCCAAACCAGCAAATAAAAATGAAGCCAATGCCAAGGTAATCCCAAAGACAAGCAAAGTATCCGCCTTTAGTTGGGAAAATTCAGGATAAAAAATCAGCCCAATCCCGAACATACCAAATGCCGCTCCAATGACGACCTCCATGCGAATAGGCTTCTTCAAAATAACCCGTCTGAGCAGTACATTAATATAAATCATGCCTGAGCTCATCAAGGCTACAAGTGCACTAATAATATATTGCTGACTTAAATACAGCAGACTGTACTCCAGACCATAAAAACATAATCCTGCCGCGGCCATTTTGATGTGTAAATGCTTAGGCAAACGTAAAGATAATCCCTTTACCACGCAGAAAACACCTAAAATCGCAGCTGCGAGAGAGAAACGAATGGCCACTGACAAAACCGGATGTATTTCACCTAACTGAAATGTAATAGCAATCCAAGTCGTTCCCCAAATAAGGGAGACAATTGAAAATAAGGCTGAATTAGACAACTAGATCCCCCGATTAAGATAGCGTTATACTGATTGGCGATTCTATCTTTAAATGAACGATAAGTAGCGAAATATGAAAAAAATATTGATAAGTTTTGCCGTTTTTATTCTGCTGCTAAGCGGCCTGCTATTTTACCGCGCGAACACCTTTTATGACGACCAACAATACGTGGTTGAAAATCCGATAAAACTCGTAAAAATAGATACCGAAGCCGCCCTAAAACGTTTCTCGCAAGCGATAAAGATACCCACCATATCCTTTGATGACCGTAGCCAATTTGACCATGAAGCCTTCTTAGCCTTCCAACAATATTTAAAAGACTCTTTTCCTCTGGTTCATCAACGGGCCAACTTAGACGTGATCAATGACTATAGCTTGCTCTACCATCTAAAGGGGAGTGACCCAACGCTTAAACCCGCTCTTTTTATGGGCCATATGGATGTCGTGCCAGTCGACGAAGCAACGGCTGACCAGTGGCAACATCCCCCTTTTAGCGGAAACGTCATCGACGGGACGGTTTGGGGGCGCGGCACGATTGACGACAAAATCAGTGTCGTCGCACTGATGGAATCAATGGAAATGCTGCTGGCACAAAATATTCAACCTAAGCGCAGTATCTATTTTGCCTTTGGCCACGATGAAGAAGCGGGTGGTAAAGACGGTGCGCGACAAATCGCCGCATTTTTAGCAAAAAAAAATGTCGTCTTTGAATTCGTTCTCGATGAGGGCGGCGTGGTAACCCAAGACATGCTGCCTGGTGTATCAAAATCAGTGGCCGTTATCGGAGTGGCCGAAAAGGGGTTCGTGAATCTGCGTTTAACGGTTAAAGCCCCTGGCGGGCACTCTTCTCAACCACCAGCACACACAGCAGCGGGCATACTCGCACAAGCCATAGTTAAGGTTGAAGCCAGCCCGTTTAGTGCTGACATGCGCTTTATTCTTGAGACATTCCAGCATATTGGTTTCGCTACCGACTTAGCTACGCGCTTACCTATGTCAAACTTATGGTTATTCTCTCCCGCAGTGGAAAGTATGATGCTAGACAGCCCTAGTTCAGCGGCCAGCATTCGCACATCAACTGCGGTAACGATGCTAAAAGGCAGTTCCAAATCGAACGTTTTACCCACAGAGGCAGAAGCTGTCGTTAATTTTAGGATATTACCAGGGGATACAATCGACAGCGTTACTCAGCATATTACGAAAGCGATAGGCGACCCTAGAGTAGAGATAGAAGCCTTTATGACCAATGAAGCTTCGCCAGTCTCATCCACTGAAACATACGGGTATAAGCTTATTGAACAGACTATTCGACGTCTAGACCCAAATTTGCTGGTTGCCCCCTATTTAGTACAAGGCGGGACTGATGCGTCTAATTTCTACGGACTCTCAGATAACGTATATCGTTTTATGATGGTACGTCTTGATCCCAAGACGATGAAACGTTTTCATGGTGTCAATGAGCAAATATTGGTTGAAGATTATATGCAAGCCATTCAATTTTATTACGCTATGGTTAAGCAGGCTGCCCAAGGCTAGCCCGCTTTTATTAATTAGCCTAACTAGCGGTCTACGTCAAGATGATGCGTTTAACTCATCTTGACGCAATTTTCCTGCCGCTTGCTCCTCAAGCTTTTGCTTTTCTGATGTGGCATTCTCACCTATTAACACATCAGATTTAGCGCGACTTGCTTCATTCACCCGATAAATGTTTTCGGCGCTGGACAAGTCTTGCTCATTGGTGATTGAGGCAATGGCTTCTCGTTTGCGTAAAAACTGCGTGATTTCCCCTACGATCCCTTGCAGTTCTTGATTGTTTTTATCCATTTGCATGACGTAGCGCGGCATCTCTAAGTTCTTAGTCCCAGTAGTGGCAAATGTAGATGTCATCACACGAGAGGTAATAATCCAAGGCGTAATAGAACTACGAACCACAACGTTCTCAGAACGCGTAGAGTCATGAATCGACATTCCAGTAGACACCTTGCTCTCGGTAAATGTGCCCTCTGTTTTCATCCACATCAATAAACTACTAAACTGCATCTCCGCCCAAAATAAATTAGTGCCCCTGGCTAGAATAGTCGCCCCTGCAGCAACCGTTAGCCAGCTAAATAACAACACCAAAAAGCCGCTCAACTGTAAACCAAAGTCATGTAAAATTGCATCAACGCGTACTTGACTCATCCCCTCTAAATTAAATAATTGTTGGGCGATAAATTGATACAGCTGGTAGCCTTCTTGTACAGTAAAGAACAAAAGTAAAGCGCCAGCAAAGACCAATATTTGCGCGGAAATTGTAGCGAGCAAACGAAATGCGTTAAATTTAGCGCTGTAGTTTAACTGACTAAATTCGGGTTGCGTTTCAATAAGTAACTTGCCTTTGAAACTCCCTTTGCCCTGACTTTGCTCCTGCAGCTTAGGGTCAAATTCCTGATACATACGATTGGGGATTTCTTTGTAACGGCGATTAGCCAAAACGATGTTTTCAATATTGATAAAAATCTCATTTGGATGCACAGACTCTTGTAAGTTTTCACGAAACTCACTGACCTCTGTACTGGGATTAGCTAGGGCTAAACGTTCCTTCACCATCACCCACGATAATCCTATTACCGCAAAGACCATAACGATCAATAATAGTAAGTTCCACCATGCATCAAACGCTACGACGTCAGTCAACACTTGCTGTACTTGCTCTGCCAAACGACTATTTAGTTGGCTATAAACAAAGCCAATAGCAATCGGAACCACAATCGCAAAGACCAAAAGTTTGGCTAGACTAGCGGCGGTTTTTGCTTGCAGTTTACGCATATTAGGCGCTGCCAACGAATGGGATGTACTGCGCCACTGGGCAATCAGATACACCAATAACAATACGGATAAAATAGGGGTAATAATAACACCTGCATTACCCACTAAGCCTGACGCAGAAACGAAATAAGCGGCACCGAAAGCAATTAAGCCGACCACAGTGGCACACACTAGACCGCCGAGTTCTTGCACAAAGTTACGGATAGGATAGGGACTAAATATTAAGCGCGGTACTAACGTATGTATCAATCGCGCTATCCAGCCTTCAGGCTCAGTAAAGGTGGCGTTTTTGCGCCCCATTAACATGGATTCTAACTCCTGCGCATCGTAGGCAGTTTGAAAACGCTCACGCTCGGCATTTTGCTTTTCGCTTGAATTATGGTTGTAGGCGAGGGATGTTGGCACCGAGCGGCCAACAAAATATTTAAACAACTGAAATAAACCAATCCCAGCATGGCGTAAACCCAAAGTAAGTAAGGTTAACCCAAGTAATGCGTTAACCCACGCCAAGACCATATCGTTTTTCAAATCATCAGCCACACCTAAAAGCGCGATCACCCCAAGCACTACTACGGCCAGCCCACTTAGTGCTTTCGCAGCACCTTCGGGTTTAAACGGATTACTGATCCCGAGCGTGTTGGTACCAAAATCATACGCCATTTTTGCACATCCTTTTATTCACTGAATATAATTTCAGTATATTTTTCATCAACTTAAACTTTATAGTATAAATTATCGAGATCAAAGCTACTAATTTTAACTGTGCAGAATAATCTCTCACGTAACGTATGGAAAGGGATATGCCGAGGGTGAATGAAATAACATTGTTGATAACAGGAAAGGCGGTAATAGGCTATACCGATCAAAATAGCAGAAAGTTAACGTCCTTCAGAGGTTTTTCGTGAATCGAGTAATGCTGTATACGCTTCTGCGAATCCATTTAGCGATAAGGGCAGGGTAAGTTGTTTACTTTTTTCTAAGGCAAAGGCCACTTTTGCCAATTTACCGTCGCGCAATTCTGCAAATAACGTTTTATCTATCTTGATCACGCTTTGACAGGCCACTGCTGTACATTGAGATAAAGCAACTTGAATGGCTTTATTGTCGTCAATTTTGATCCCCACACCACTGGTTTTATTTAAATTGGGTGGCATGCGTAACATTAAAACTGGAAAGCTATTGGACATAGAAAAATTAACATTGGCACCCAATAACACTTTTTTGCCTTCGGGGTCCATAGCCACCAGCTGACTCACAGAACAATTACCCTGATCGCCGCATAACAAACTCCAAGAACCAAACGTTTGCTGACTTTGAGCATGCGTGACGCCAGATAAAAAGAATAAAAAGGTAAAAGCAGCAAAAATTAACCGCATAAAATCACTCCATAAAGGCAAAAAAAGAGGAGCAATCGCTCCTCTTTTTATTATTCAACTAACGTTAAGCGCGACGCTTTCTAGAGCGAAATAGTACCAACAAAGATAGAGCGAAGATACCTAGCCCTGCAGGAGCAGAAACCGCTTGCGTACCACCAACAAACTCAGTAATAGCATTTTGATTGATGTTTATTGTACCCGCAGAATCAAAGGTCAATGCTGTTACAAATGCACTTCCGTCGGTAGGATCAACCATTTCAGACGTTTCAATACCTAAAATACGAAAACGATCCACTGCGGTACCAAAATCAAAAGTAACGCCGCCGAATAAATCTGTATCAGTGTCATACCAAGAGGCTAGAGCGTCATCCCATAACCAAAGGTCATAAACGTCATCGCCAAAACCAGTGGGTAACATAACTGATTGCACGTTAGGGCCACTGTTAACGATATAGTCATAACCAACGGCTACATCTGGGTCGATGAAGATAGGTATTTCAGGGGTTATGATGACAAATTCAAAGTTATAGTCAGTAGGCGTTTCAGGGTTAATCACTGGCAAAATAGGATTTTCAGCGTTGTCGCCCGGTAACTGGCCGTCACGAATAGCGAACTTCCAAATACCTACTGTGCTGGTATTACTATCAGCCGTGTCTAAATTGACAATTCCATCGGTTTGGGAGCCAGGCACAGTAAAAAAGTTAACACCATCGCCGGCGTCATAGCCTGCTTGTGCGGGAGTGCCGCCTAGGCCATCACTGCCGCCAGACGCATCGCCCGTAGTCCAATTAATATCCTCATAGCGAAATTCCACATCAAAATTACCGGCACCAGTGTCAGCACGGTCAATCAATACTAATTGGAAGGTATTTGTGAGCGAGTTATCGGAAGGGAAAAAGCCAACTTTATCCCAAGTAATAACCAAGGTTTCAGCATTAGGCGAACCAATAAAGACATCGCCGCAGTCGGTACAACGTGTATCCACATCACCCCAGAAAGGTGCGATCATGGCGTTACTCGTAGCAGGAAATGGATCTGGCGTAAATTGACTAATAGCACCATTAAAACTAATGTTGCCGTTGTTATTTACGTAGAAAGAATCATGACTGTTGCTGAAAAAATTAACACCCGAGTCAAAACCTAAGTCATCAAAACTACTGAAAAGAATCTCTGCACTTGAGCTGTCATCGTTTTTGTCCAAGGCAATGTTGCCGAACCCAGATTCACCAGCGCCGGTCCAACCCTCTAACAATACACTCGCGCTAGCGGTCATAGTGATAAAGCTAGATGCAATAATACTGCACAATGCCACCTTCTTTATTAAATATTTTAAATCATACATTTGTAATATCCTTTTTATAAATGATGTTGCAATTAAATTCCACGCGAGCCAAGCAAACATCAAGCCATAAAAATAATATCATTTAAATACAACTGGTTATGATTAACGAGGCGGAGTAAGTTTAAGGAAATGTAAATTTAATTGACAATATTTAACGTGAAGTAAGTTTACTTTGGAATGCTTGATAGACATGCAGAGCCAAATGACTCTGCTGTATCAACGACAAAAATAAAGGCCTATAACTAATGTAATTTAAGTTTGGGCCCAACAAATTTACTGACCCTTCTGCTTAGCATGATAAGCACCGCTTTAAGCCAACCATGCACAGAAAATTGATGCATGCTATATAATGAGGTATATACCAAGCGCGCTAATTTACCTTCAACAAACATACTGCTGCTGGATAAATTGCCCATTAAACTACCAACAGTGCTGTATTTACTTAAATGCACCAGAGAGCCGTAATCGCTGTATTTGTAATCTTCTAGCTCTTTACCTTGAAGCTGATTCACTACATTTTTATATACAATCGAGGCCATTTGATGGGCCGACTGGGCACGCGGTGGCACCCAAGTCCCATCTTCTTGTTGGAATGCACAGCAATCACCCAGCACATAAATATTTTGTAGACCTTTTGCTCTCAGCTGCGGGTCAACTAACACTTGTTGTGCGCGATTGGTCTCGAAAATATCTAACTCTTTAATCAAGTTTGCGGCTTTAACACCAGCAGCCCAGACCATTAAATCAGCTTCAATCAATTCATCATCAGCAGTTACAAAACCGTTTTTCTCAGCACGAATGACTTTGGTATTTTCATAAATTTTCACGCCGATTTTTTGTAAGGCGTTTTTCGCCGCATTGGCAATGCGCTCAGGCAGCGCAGGCAACATACGCGGTCCTGCTTCGATAATAGAAATTTCTAAACGCTGGGCCGACATAGCCGGCATACCATAGGCACGAGAAAGGTTAGCCACATGATGTAACTGAGCGGCTAACTCGGTACCCGTTGCTCCTGCCCCCACTATCGATACGCGCAAGGTAGACTGTTGGGTATTTGGCTGATTCACCCTAAGCATTTGATTCAGCAAAGCGCGATGAAAACGTTCAGCCTGACCAAGAGAGTCTAAGAAATAACTGTGGTCTTTCACCCCAGGCGTACCAAAGTCGTTGCTCACGCTACCAATGGCCAACACGAGTATATCGTATTCAATATTACGCTCTGGCAATATCAATTCGCCCTCTTCGTCATACAGGGCATCTAATGCAATTGATTTATTCGGCTCATCGATACCTTTTAACGTACCTTGCTGAAATTCATATTTAAGTCGACTTGCGTGAATACGGTAATCCACTCCATCAGAGTTTTTATCGATTATCCCCGCAGCAACCTCATGCAACAAGGGTTTCCAAACATGGGTTCTTACCTTGTCGACTAAAATCATCTCCACATCAGCATGCTTACGACAATAACGACTCAGTTGAGCAACTAACTCAAGACCACCCGCCCCGCCGCCTATAACGACTATTCGTTTCATAATAATTACCTTTTAAAGTTGAGATAGAATTTGGTTTACATATGGCATTGGCTGAGGGCTCAACAAGAGCGAAGAAAGCAGCTGAAAATTGGCATTGGATTACAGATAAATGCGCTGTGATTAATCGATGAAAATTGGTTGAACTTATCAATAGGTCTAGACTAACGCTTCGGGTTAGCAAGCGCTTACTAAAATTGTCTCTTAGGCACAAAAACACAATAGAAGAGACAAGTAATAATACCGCAGATTTGACGCTGAAAATAATACTATTAATATTACAGAGCAGCGTATTAACGAGAACGTCAGACCTATCGAGTAAGCGCGCCAATGCTTGAAAAGAGTAAAACTGTGTAACGGCTGACAAGATGAACAAAGTGAACTCCAAAAGGAATGGGGCGCACTCCAGCGCCCTATGCATATTTGCTTCTTTATCTATAAGTTATTAAGCGCGAACTTCACCGTCACCTAAAACAATAAACTTTTGAGTCGTCAGTGATTCTGCGCCCATAGGGCCATAAGCATGTAATTTACTGGTTGAAATACCAATCTCAGCACCTAAACCTAGTTCTCCACCATCTGAGAACCGTGAAGACGCATTGGCCATGACAACAGCAGAATTTAGCGTACGAATAAAAGCTTGAGCACGGCTAAAGTCTTGCGTAGCAATGACTTCGGTGTGCCCTGAACTGTAGGTTTCAATATGCTCTATAGCCGCATCAAAATCGTCTACAATACGCACAGCGATTTCCATCGCTAAGTATTCTGCATGCCAATCATCTACTGTCGCTTTACCAGCATTCTCGAAATAACCGATACTGCGTTCACAGGCGTGCACTTTGACGTTGAACTCATCAAACAAGGCTCTAACTTTTAGCATAAATGTCGGGGCAATATCCTGATGGACTAGCAAGGTTTCTAGAGAATTACATACTCCTGTGCGCTGAGTTTTACCATTTTTCAGTAAATTGAGAGCCTTATCTTCATCGGCAGCATCGTCCACGTATAGATGACACACTCCCTTATAATGCTGAATAACAGGAATACGGCTGTTTTCACTAACGAAGCGAATTAATCCCTCTCCACCACGGGGAATAATTAAATCAATATCTTGATTTAGGGTCATCAGTTCATTCATAACTGCGCGGTCAGGGTTAGGCACAACAACCACGGCAGCAGGGTCGATGCCATTTTTGTCTAAAGCGTAGCTTATACATTCGGCCAACGCCAAATTAGAGTGAATAGCTTCTTTACCTCCCCGCAATACTACTGCATTACCTGCTTTAAGACATAATGCCGCAGCGTCAATGGTCACATTAGGTCGTGATTCGTAAATCATCGCGATAACCCCTAAAGGAATACGCATTTTGCCCACTTGAATACCACTGGGCATTTGTTGCAGGTGTTCAATGCTGCCAACGGGATCAGCTTGAGCAGCGATGTTTAATACCGCTTCAGCAATACCTTGAATGCGTTGGGGAGTTAATAGCAAACGATCCAGCATGGCGTCATCTAGGTTACTCTCATGACCTGCCGCTAAATCTTGCTTATTAGCAGTGATGATCGCATCAGTCTGCTCCAGCATGCGCTGAGCAATATCCTTTAATAGGGTTTCTTTTTCTATAGACGATAATTTAGCCACTTGACGTGAAGCAACGCGCGCTGCTTTTGCCGCTTGAGCGATTGAAAATTCCATTCTGATAAGCCTTTTAAAAAACGTATTGGATCTCACCGGAAGTCTATCGCTGAACGTCAGTCGACAGATACCCAGAAACCTTAAAGTAAAACCATGTCATCACGATGTATAATGACTTCACCAGATGAATAGCCAAGTAATTCGGTTATTTTATCACTGCGAAGACCTTTAATCTGTATCAATTCGCTGTTGCTGTATAAGGTTAATCCCTTAGCTATTATCTGGTCTTTATAGCGAATATCAACCGCTTCACCCGCTTTAAACGCGCCCAAAACACTGGTAATACCTGAAGGAAGAAGTGAAGCCCCTTTACGCATCAATGCTTGCTCGGCACCATCATCAATAACCAGTGTGCCTTTCGAGCGTAAAGTATGGCGCAACCACTGCGTGCGCGCACTATCGCGATTTTTGCTTGGCACAAACAACGTTCCGGCCTGCTTACCCTGCCCAAGTTGTTTAAACACGTCAGGGTTTCGGCCATTAACTATCAGAGTTTGTATACCGCTCTTTGCACATTTTTCAGCTGCTTGAATTTTAGTGCGCATACCCCCAGTCCCAACACTAGTACCAGCACCGCCCGCTAAATCATGAATTTGTTGATCAATTTCGTGCACAGTCGGAATGAATTTCGCCTGTGGATTCTGTCTTGGATCAGCATTGTATAAACCATCAATATCCGAGCAAATAATTAACGTATCAGCTCGAGCAACCAATGCGGTATAAGCGGCAAGATTATCATTGTCACCTACTTTTAATTCGTTGATTGCTACGGTATCGTTTTCGTTTACGATTGGTAAAGCACCGTTACGCAGTAGTTCTCGCAAAGTATTTTTAATATTCACATAGCGCGTACGGTTGTGTAGATCATCGGCGGTAAGCAAAATTTGCGCACAGTCAAAATCAAACAAACGAGCCCAATTGGCCATCATGTGGGTTTGCCCAATAGCAGCCATAGCTTGCTTCTCGGCAATCGATGGATGATGCTTAAAGGCTATTTTATTACGCCCAGCGGCAACACTGCCTGAAGAGACCAAAATGACTTCTTTACCTTGCGCACGGCTGTTACATATAAATTGTGCAATGGGCAGCAGATATTGACTGCTACACCCTTTGCCATCAGGGGCTATTAGGGCACTACCGACTTTAATTACGGCCCGTTGCCACGAAAGCGATGACATGTAAAATCCTACCTAGTTAATATCCTATTAGATTACGATAAACCCGCTTAGATACAAGCTTTAGTCGTTATAAGCTATGGTCTTTTGAATACAAAATATATCGAACGAAGTGGAGAGGGTAAAAACGTAAGTTCACCGAGCTGTACAATTTCCTTACAATCTGACGCAGAGTAAATACTCCCACAGCGAGATCTTATTGCCTATTTATAATATTATGCCGAGTAGCGCTGACAAATAATAATTAATTCAATGCAGTTCGTACTAAAATGCCAGGGAATAAGATGTTTAATAAAATAATCACTACAGCGCTACTATCGCTGCTATCAATTAATGCAGCAAATGCTGCAATCGAGCAAACCAAAGGCGACTTTAAAGACAAGTTTCGCCAACTCGACGAATCGCTTCCAACACCTAACGTATATAGAAATGCGGCCGGTCAGCCAGGTCACCAATACTGGCAACAGAAAGTTGATTACAAAATTAAAGTTCATTTAAACGAAGAAAAACATCGTTTAGATGCCAGTGAATCCATTACCTACAATAACAACTCTCCAGATACACTTAAGTATTTGTGGCTACAATTAGATCAAAATAAATTCAGAAATGACTCTATGTCAGCCATGACGACGACTTTTGGTGGCATTGGTGCACGTGGCCCCGCAACTCAAGGCGCGAGTGGCAGTAAACCCGCTCAATTAAGTTTAGCTGCTCTTCGTCGCGATCAATTTGTTGCTGATCATGAGTTAGGCTATGACATACAGAAGGTCGTTGATAAATCAGGCAACAAGCTTCATCACGTCATTGTAGGTACGAATATGCGGATTGATTTAGCCAAGCCATTAACGCCTGGTCAGTCAGTAGAATTTGCTATCGATTACGCATATAACATCGTTGAAGAAGATGCCGTTTCTGCCCGTTCGGGTTATGAGCACTTTCCGGATGATGAGCGTGAAGGTGGCAACGATATTTTCTTGCTAGCACAATGGTTCCCACGCTTGCACGCTTATACCGATTACGAAGCTTGGACTAACAAAGAGTTTATTGGTCGTGGTGAGTTTACTTTAGAGTTCGGTAACTACGATGTTGAAATGACGGTACCCGCGGATCATATTGTTAGTTCAACAGGTGAGCTACAGAATCCGAAGCAAGTACTTACTTCTACTCAGCGTAAACGCTTAAAAGAAGCAGAAAACGCCAAACGTCCTGTATTTGTAGTAACCGCCGACGAAGCATTAGATAACGAAATAGAAGCGACTAACAAAGAAAAGACTTGGAAGTTCAGTGCCAAAAATGTGCGAGACTTTGCTTGGGCTTCATCACGTAAATTTATGTGGGATGCCAAAGGTCATAAGCAAAAAGGGGCGAACCAAGACTTGGTTATGGCTATGTCGTTCTACCCGAAAGAAGGTGGGGACTTATGGAAAAAGTATTCTACCGAGTCGGTAGTACATACCCTAGACGTATATTCTCGCTTCTCGTTCGACTATCCATACCCTACTGCCCAATCAGTTAATGGCCCAGTTGGCGGTATGGAATATCCCATGATTTCGTTTAATGGTCCTCGTACTGAATTACAAGACGATGGTAGTCGTACCTATTCTCAAGCAGAAAAACGTTTCTTGATTGGTGTCGTTATTCACGAGGTTGGGCATAACTATTTCCCCATGATCGTTAACTCGGATGAGCGTCAATGGTCTTGGATGGATGAAGGCTTAAACAGCTTCTTAGACGGCGTTGCCGGCCGTGAATGGGATCCAACTATTCCTTGGGGTGTTGAGCCTCGTGACGTTGTAGGCTACATGAAGTCGTCGTCACAGGTGCCTGTCATGACCCAATCTGACAGTGTTTTACATCTTGGTCCAAATGCCTATACCAAACCAGCAGTTGCACTTAATATTTTGCGCGAAACCATCTTGGGTCGTGAGTTATTTGACTTTGCCTTTAAAGAATATGCCCAGCGCTGGATGTTTAAACGCCCCACCCCGTCTGACTTTTTCCGTACGATGGAAGAAGCCAGTGGTGTCGATTTAGATTGGTTCTGGCGTGGTTGGTTTTACACAACAGATCATGTTGATATCTCTTTAGATAAGATTTCTAAACTTCGCTTAGACACGAAAAACCCCGATATTGACTTTGATCGCCAGCGCCAAGAAGAGTTAGACAAGCCATTGTCATTAACTGAGGAGCGCAATAAAGCTGAAGGCAAAGAATTATGGGTGAATCGCTTCTCTGATATCACTGACTTCTATGACGAAAACGACCGCTTCACCGTGACCAACAAAGAGCGTAATAAATACAACAAATTCTTGAAAGACCTAGAACCTTGGGAACGCACTGTATTTGAACGCGCAGTTAAAGAAGATAAGAACTACTATGTTCTTGATTTTTCAAATAAAGGCGGTCTAGTCATGCCGATTATATTGCAGCTAACATTTGCAGATGGTAGTACGCAAAACCAATATATTCCTGCTGAAATATGGCGTCGTACCCCCAAAGCCGTTAGCAAATTAATCGTGACCGATAAAGACCAGGAATTGGTCAGTGTATCAGTTGATCCTCGCTGGGAAACGGCTGATGTTGACGTTAGCAATAACGATTATCCACGTAAGATCATTCCATCGCGCATCGAAGCTTATAAAGCGAAGAAGAGCACTAAGAAGGTCTCTCGAGATATTATGCAAGACATCAAAACTGAGATAAAAAGCTCAGATGATGACGAAGATGAGAACAACGACTAGGCATGATTAATTTTATGACCCGTGCTTTTGCTGGCTTGCTGCTTTTATTAGTCGCAAGCTCAGCGTTTTCTCATCAACAGAAAACCGCTATCAGTACAGTACTTTTTAATCCCCGCACTGAAAATATAGAAGTTATGCATAGGTTTAACCTGCATGACGCCGAACATGCAGTACGGCATATTTTTGGCAAAAACGCCGATATCATCGATTCAGCGAAAACTCAGCAGCAATTTAGTGATTACGTCAGTGAACGTTTCACAATGGCCAGAGAAGATGGACAGCCCATTGCATTAAAAACGGCAGGATTCGAAGTAGACGGTAATTTTTTCTGGGTTTATCAGGAAACAAAACAACCTGCTAAACTCGATAATTTAGTGATCAGTCATAACGCCCTACGAGATTTATGGCCAAGCCAAATTAACACCATCAATGTGGAAGGTAAGGGTGATATTCAAACCCTGACTTTTAGGGATTCAATAGAGCTATTAAAAGTCGAATTTGAACATCATTAAGGTAAATTAATTGTTAGATGCTCGGCTATTACAGGTCGAGCATTTTTATTTCTATTCTGCGCTGATTTCCCAATGTATGCTATTGGCCGCTGAACGAATAACGACGAGACTTTAATGCACCCATTCCCCGAAGATGCTCCACTAAAAGCCAAGCGAACAGAGCCAGTTTTGTGGCTGTTAGCACTTGGTGTGTTATACACTTTGTACTTCGCACAGACATTATTACTGCCAGTGGTCGTGACGTCGCTTATTGCACTTATGCTCAGCCCTTTGGTCGGTGCGTTACAGCGTGCTCATGTGCCACGCACAATTTCTGCATTTTTATTGGTCAGTACCTTAATCGCACCTTTTACTTTTTTAGCCAGCGAATTAGCTGAACCAGCCCAAAAATGGGCCAAGCTTGTACCTGAATTAACCCAGCATCTTACAGAACAGATTGATTCGTTAAGTGATGCAATGGACGGCAAAAATAAACCCACTGAAGTGCAAACTAAAGATAACGAAAGCTTTAGTTTTTTCGGATTATTCGACGAAAAACCTTCCGTAGCGAAAGCCGAACCTAGTGCAGAAAACACCGTAACGCAGCGTATCAAGCAAGGAGGTATGGAATTGATGATATCCATGCTTGCCACTACCCCTATGATTTTAGCGCAACTGGCGACAGGCATTATATTAACACTATTTCTACTCATTTTTGGCCCCTCCTTATTCGAGGCGTTTATTCAATACTTCCCAAAAATTACTGACAAAGGGCAGGTCCGTAACTTAGTTGCTACAATTCAAAAAGAACTGTCTCGTTATATTGTCACCGTAAGTATTATCAATGCTGGACTTGGATTGAGTACCGCGTTAACCCTATATTTCATCGGAATCGAAGATGCATTATTATGGGGCGTCTTGGCAGGTATGCTCAACTTTATTCCTTATGTGGGTTCTTTAATTGGTGCCACAATATTGACTTTAGCTGGCTTAGTTCAATTTGGTGTACAGCTCACGGCACTAATACCACCAGGCGTTTATTTTTTATTAAATTTAGTTGAGTCCCAGTTCATTACGCCCACAGTGCTAGGCCGCAATATGCAGTTAAATCCACTTATAGTGGTATTGTGGTTATTGGTTTGGGGTTGGTTGTGGGGCGCAGTAGGTGTGTTATTAGCGGTACCACTTTTGGTGTGTATTAAACTGGCATTAGATCAGCTCAATATATGGACTCATTGGTTAAAAATTATTGAAGCTTAACGTTATTTGATGAAGGGCGTATGGCAAATCCAAACCAGCCTACATAGACTTAATTATTGATGTAGATCAATTTTTACATAGTGATTTTCGCTAGCATAGTTGTAACAAACTAACTCAGAGGAAATCGATCATGATGGCACTTATATTAAGCGACCCAGTTGCTTGGGGCTCAATTTTAGGCATTATTACTATCGTCGCATTATGTTGTTATTACGCTTATTTGTTTGTACACAACACCATTGAAAACCGTTAGTTCAGTGGTGGTTTGTTACACGCTAGAACGAATTGAGAATGGCAAGACCATACTATTATTAGATTGAGGATTGCCAATCATTTCATCAAATGGACTGTGATGAATAAGCTCTGCTCTGGCAACATTACATCTACTTAATATGGCACGTACTTGTTCAAGGCTCCTAAACGCTTTGGGTCGTTGGGTTGATTTTTCATATACCACTCCCTGTTTACCTGCAATGGTTAAGCGTAGGATGTAAATGCTCATTTCGTGTGATTCCACGCTAGCTATGTCAATGTTAGGTTCAGTTGCCAATACATCTTGCAGCATATATATGATCATTTTAACCCCTTAAATGTCGCCTGATTTATTGGCATAAATCAGAAGTGATACATCTGTAATATGCCTACCTATTTAACAGCGTGTTAGATCAGCTTGTAGGCACGAAATTCGCTTTTTCATTTGATAATTCGTTATGCTCTTTTTTCAATGACCGCCACATTATCGCACTCAATATAGTAAAAATTGTGAGAGTTATTGTTAACCACCCTGGAATAGGTTGGGTAATCACGACTGTCGTCAATAATAAGTACTTAGCTATTTCTAACCACCAGCCTATCAATTTCAAGGCTAAAATTTCCCCAACCGATACACTGGCGCCTATTACCCAAGCAATAATCAGCAATTGTTGATTTAACGCCAAATTAGTGATGTTGAGTAAAAAGAGTAACCCAACAAGTGTCGTTAAGGTATGTTGCAATAAACTGTATAGTTTACGCAACGTTGTTAAGGGTATTTCAAACTTTTCAAAACGCGTTAAATCTACACGACTAAGTGGATAATTTCGTTCCATATCAGCTGGACGCCAACCTGTTCTACCAAACCAAACTCTAAGCTTGTCTGCCCATCGCTGTGTACGCCAGCTGTCTTTTATAAGTTGTTGATACACGTGCGTATTGGCAAATATAGGATTCCAGCTGTGCAATGCTTTACGAATTCCAAAAATAGGCCGCTCGTTGTCTAGCTCCTCTTGGAATGAGCCAAACAGACGATCCCAAATAATAAACACGCCGCCATAATTACGATCAATATAAATTTGATTTTGTGCGTGATGCGCTCGATGGTTTGACGGAGTCACAAAGACCAACTCTAACCAACCAAGTTTGCCGATGTGCTGTGTATGCACCCAAAATTGATAGATGAGATTAAGCGATCCCACCGTTAATAAAAGTAAAGGATCTATGCCTAAAACGGCTAAAGGAAGATAAAAAATCCAACTTAAAAAACTACCACTGGTCTGGCGCAAAGCAGTCGTCAGGTTATACTCTTCACTCGAATGGTGCACCACATGAGCAGCCCACAAGATACTCATTTCATGTCCGAATCGATGATTCCAGTAATAACAAAAGTCATATAATATAAAAGCAACGAGCCCCAACCAGATGTTTTCACCAAGAGAAAACAGTCCAAAATTATCATACAAAGTGATGTACAGGGCAAAGGGAACCAATGCCTTTAGGAGCCCAACCATACGACTTAACACGCCAGCAGTAAGGCTATTAATGGCATCGTTGGTACGATAGTAATCAGTTTTTCGAACGTATTCGGCAACTAATTCCATTGCGATGAGCAAAAAGAAGAATGGGATCGCGTAGATAATATAACTCATTGAACTAAAACCTTAATCAAACAAAATATGGCAATTAACTAAGATAAATTAAGATGCCCGCCCCTCTCTGGCAACATATTATTAACATTTATTATATATTCATACATTCCTTGTATACTTCGATTGAATTTTGCGGCAGCCTGATTGTCCAAATATTTTTGTGATTCTGAGGGAGAAAACCCTCTTGATAGATTGATCTTTTATCACAACACTATAAGTTACTACCTATTAGTTAAAAATTTTGATGCATTAAACTTGTGTCTAGACATCCATATTTTCAGGCCTAGTTATTGCCCCTTAAGGAGTTTTTATGAGTGAAGAAGACGTTAAAAGTAAGTCATTAGCCCCTTACTTAATCATAGCTGTTGTGCTGATTGTCATTGTTGGTACTGTATTATTTTGGCCTGCACAAAAACCTGACGAACCTGTTGCGCCAATTGAAGTACCGGTAACGACATTGCCTGAAGTTGAGCCTATCCCTGAGCCTGAAGTCGAACCCGAACCAATTCTTGAGCCTGAAATCGATCAACAAATTGAACCTGAACCAATCCCTGAGCCTTCACCTGAACCATTGGATACCAGCGATGCTGCAGTAAAAACAGAATTGCTTAAATTGTCAGACTACGGTGAGCTTGCGCGTTTATTGGTTAATAACGACTTATTACAACGTTTCGTGATTATGACTAATAACTTGGCTGACGACGAACTACCAGCAAATCATCAAGTTCTTAAAGCACCAGAGCAATCATTCCGTACGTTCCAACAAGCGGAAAAGGAGTGGATAGATCCAGCTAGTTACAAACGTTATACGCCATACGTGGATGTACTTGAATCGCTTGATCCCCAATCTCTTGAGCTGTTATACGAAGAGTATAAACCTGCGATTAACAAAATTTTTGCTGAAATTAGCAGCCCAGGCCAAGATTTTGATGAAACGCTTTTAGACGCCATCGACCTATTACTCGATACACCTGAAGTACCAGTACCAGTAGAAGTTTATACTAATAGCGTGATGTTCAAATTCAAAGATGAACGCCTTGAAGCGCTTGCTGCTCCGCAAAAACAGCTATTACGTACCGGTCCTGAAAATATGCGTCGTATCAAAGCCAAATTACGTGAATTGAAAACCGCTATTTCTGCGGCACAAGAATAAGAAGCATAGCCCATGGACTTAGCCACACTACAAAAACAACTTGGTGATCAACAAGGTAAGCTGCCACCTGTCGATAAATGGGACCCAGATTTTTGTGGTGACATGGATTTAGTCATAAAACACGATGGTAGTTGGTTTTACATGGGCACACCTATTGGTCGCAAGGCCCTCGTAAAGCTTTTCGCCAGCGTGTTAAAAAAAGTAGATGATAAATATTATTTAGTTACGCCTGTCGAGAAGCTTGGAATAACTGTCGAAGATGTACCCTACGTAATCACTCAGTGGGATAGGCAAGACGACTTACTGGTTTTCACTACGCAAACCGAAGAACAAATCATCGTCAGCGCCGAGCACCCCGTTGAGCTTAAAGAAGACAGTAAAAATCAGCTCGATTTGCCCTATATTAATATTCGGCGCAATTTATGGGCTCGACTACATCAGAATGTTTACTACCAACTGATAGCGCAAGCCGAACAAGAAGGTAACGCATTATATATCTCTAGTGGTGACTACAGATTTTGCTTAGGCCACCTTTAGCCTAGCCATTTGTCTGCGGTACACGTCTAATAATTATTTATCAAAATTATCGTGTTGCTAATTATTTACGCAGCAAACATATAGACTTCTATCACCTGTCATTAGCACTTTGACCTATTGCAGGATTTCCCCTAGTCTGGACAATCACTAGCTAGAACGAGAATAATATTATGCGTGTTTCCATTGCCAGCGCAGCCTTTGCTGCCTCGCTTATCTGTGCCAATTCATTAGCAGCCACCTACATTCAAGCAGGCAAACTTATCCCAGCGAATTCTAACGATGTGCTGAGTAAGGTGACCGTTGTGATCGATGACAATAAAATTAGTCAAATTAAACAGGGTTTTGTCTCCGGTAATGAGCAGGATAAGGTCATTAATCTTCAAGAATACACCTTGATGCCAGGCCTTATGGATATGCATACCCACGTTACATCCCAGCTCAATGGGCCTGCAAGTTACATGGAGCGCTTTACATTAAACGAAGCTGACTTCGCTATTAAAGGTGTTCAATACGCGAACAGAACGCTAATGGCGGGCTTTACCACCATTCGTAATCTAGGTGATGGTTACAACGAATCAATTGCTTTACGCAATGCAATCAACAAAGGTGTGATCGACGGACCTCGCATATTCACTGCCGCTAAGTCTATTGCCACAACAGGTGGCCATGCCGATCCTACTAATGGCCAAGCCAGTCGCATTCAAGGTGATCCGGGCCCAAAAGAAGGGGTGATAAATGGCGTAGCTGAAGCACGAAAAGCGGTTCGTCAACGTTATAAGGATGGTGCTGATTTAATAAAAATAACAGCAACAGGGGGCGTATTATCAGTCGCAAAGAGCGGTCAAAACCCCCAATTTATGGACGATGAACTAAAATCCATAGTCGATACGGCCAAAGACTACGGTATGACTGTTGCTGTGCATGCTCACGGGAAAGAGGGGATGGAACGAGCCATAAAAGCAGGCGTAACGTCCATCGAGCATGGCACCTACATGGACAAGCAAACGTTTAAATTAATGAAAAAACATAATACCTATTACGTGCCGACTGTTATGGCGGGTAATTGGGTGGCTGAAAAAGCAAAAATAGAGGGGTTCTTTCCCGAGCTCGTTCGCCCTAAAGCCGCAACCATTGGCCCATTAATTTTACAAACCTTATCTAGAGCGCACGAAGCGGGAGTGAAAATTGCCTTTGGTACCGACTCAGGGGTATCAGCTCATGGTGATAACGGCTTGGAATTTGTATTAATGGTAGAAGCCGGTATGAAGCCCATTGAGGCAATACGCGCAGCCACTTACCACGGCGCTATTCTTATTGAGCAACTTGACACGCTGGGTACGATAGAAGCTGGCAAACTGGCCGATCTCGTTGCGGTAAAGGGTAACCCACTGGATGATATTAAACGCATGCAACATGTCAGTTTTATAATGAAAAATGGTCAAATTTATAAAACCCCTGAGGCGTAACGCCTCTAATCGATGACCGCGTTTACCGATGCTTCAAAATGAAAGTTGAAAGCTTCACGTGTACGACTCGGTCACCTCTTTGGATAACCATTTTTATTTAAAATAAACCTATCACTTTTTGGAGCGCCACATGAAATTAGCATACCATTCGTTAACTATACTTACTGCTGCAAGTCTATTCTTGTCAGGCTCTGCATTAGCGGCCCACCATAACTTAAAAGAGAATGTTCAAGCCGCTTTGGCTAGCGACATTCGTGGGCCCAGCGATACTGCTCGCGATGCGAATAGGATGCCTCTAGAAACCCTAACATTCTTTGGTTTACAACCAAACATGCACATTGCTGAGCTTATGCCTGGTGGAGGATGGTACACAAAAATACTCGCCCCTGTAGTAGCCGAAGAAGGTCAATATTACGCTGCTATAGGTACGAGTAACATAGCAAGCAAGTTACTCAAAGAGCCTGGTTTTGAAAAAGCCAAAGTGCTAGCAGAGGACGCCCGAATGTGGCGTGAAGAAGGCGACAGATTATATTCAATGGACGTGAGTTCTTTGGGCGTAACTAACCTAGATATGGTGCTAACCTTCCGAAACTACCATAATTTTAACGAGCAAGGCCGACGTAAAATGAATGAAGTGGCGTTTGCCGCACTCAAACCAGGGGGGATTTACGCGGTAGTGGATCACACAGCTCGGCACAATGAACCGGAAACATCAGCAAATCGGCGTAGAGTCGATCCTGTACTGGCCATCCAGGAGATTCAACAGGCTGGTTTCGAACTAGTTGATTACAGTGATCTGCATTACAGGGAAGGTGATGAATTAAAATACGAAGTGGGCGAAAAGAGTGTAACGGGCAAAACTGACCGCTGGACATTTAAATTCAAAAAACCTGACTAAATTAAATATATAATTATAATCAATAAGTTAACTTTAAAATAAGAACCTTTCTTGTGTTTTAATTCCGCTTTAATCAAGAAAGGTTAATTAACTTAACAATAATAATTGATAATCATTCTCATTTGCGTTAACTTGATTTTACGCAATCAATAAGAGAATCGATATGTCACATAACTTTCTGTGTCCTAACCACCGTCAATGGTTAACCACCAATCCTCTGGCTGCTCAGACTCACCTTCGAGAAACGCAAGATAATGGGCAGTATTATCGAGAGCAAGGCGCTTGGCAACAGGCTCTACCGTTTCTAGGCTGTGCATACGAAACGGCAGAAATAGTGCTGGTTCAAGCAGAGCGACAAACCTCAACAAAAATCGTCGACTTCACCGCTACAGCGGTATTGTTAGCTGACACTCTTCACAAATTAGGTCAGAAAACCTTGAGCTTAGCTGTTTATGAGCAAGCACAAAAGAGGCTAAAGCCCGAGCTCGTTATAAGCTATCAGCAGCCACAACTTCAGCGATGTATTATTGACTGTATAAAGTCTTTAGCATTGGGGGCAGGTTTCCATCATCAATTTATGCAAGGGCAAGTAAAAGAGGAACACTGTATTCATTAGTAAATTTATATAGCAGGGGGAAATATGCAAAATTATGCTGCGGGGTCTCTCGACCAAGAACAATTTTTACCCATTCAACTACGCGTAGATGTGCTCAGGCGACTATTAGCAGAACATAATGTTTGTGCCGAAGAGATACATTGCGAGTGCACTCAAAGTAAACGCATATTGATGAACCTGTTACTGCAAGCCGCTGCAGTTTAGTGCAGTGGCTTATACAAAATTCTAAGCAATATATGCTGTGTATTTAACAGAATTATTGCTAGCTCTTATCTTTGCGGATCAAGTAACGATAAGGTTTATCTTCGATCTCGCTAGCAAGCAAAGTATGCCCCATAAAGCGACAAAAGCTAGGTATGTCTCGCGTGGTGGAATGGTCATCCGCACAGATTGCCAGGGTTTCCCCAAGTTGCATATTACGAATACTCAAACGCACCATCATTACGGGTTCAGGGCAACGCAGGCCAATGGCATCAAGTTGATGATTGGCACTGTCAAAATCCGCTGACGCCACATCAAATCCCATAATCAATGCGATACTGTTTGATATTAGCTAGGTGTTCGGATAACTCAGGCTGTGCATCAACTTGGGTCTGCAAATATTCAATTAAATCTGCCAAACTAACAATTGATACGACTTGAGTGGCAAAATCACGTTCAACTTCTTGAATAGCAGATAACTCACCTTGACCTTTCTCTTGACGATCCAGGGCAATTAGTACACCAGCAAGGCTAGCGTTATGAGCTTCAATGATACGCATCGACTCTCGAATTGCAGTACCAGCGGTGATCACATCGTCAACTAGCATCACTTTTCCGGTAAGGGGGCTACCGACTAAACTACCGCCTTCACCATGAGTTTTGGCTTCTTTACGATTAAAACAATATGGCTTATCTACGTCATGTTTGTCTGCCAACGCTACTGCAGTAGTAGTAGCGATGGGGATCCCTTTATAAGCAGGGCCAAATAACAGGTCATAATCAATCTTTGACGCTTGTAAAGCTTGAGCGTAATACTGGCCCAATCTCGCTAAATCTCGACCGGTATTAAATAATCCAGCATTGAAAAAGTATGGACTTTTACGCCCTGACTTCAAAGTGAATTCACCAAACTTAAGCACACCACGGCCAAGGGCAAATTCAATAAATTCTTTTTGATAATCTAGCATTTATCTACCTATATCTTGAGAAGCAGTTTGTTTTTATTTTAAAGCTTAGTTAAGCGCGATTTTTTGCTCATCGAACAATTCACGTATGCCGTGTTTTGCTAGCTCTAGCATCTCGTGCATTTCTTCGATGCTAAACGGTTCACCTTCAGCAGTACCTTGAACTTCGATCATTTTGCCAGTGTCGGTCATCACCACGTTCATGTCCGTTTCTGCTGCAGAATCCTCGATATATTCTAAATCAGCAATGGCGTTTCCTTTGTAAATACCCACAGAAATAGCCGCAATCATATGCTTCATAGGGTTCGCTTTGATTATTCCTTTACTACGCATCCACGTTAGGGCGTCAACTAATGCCACACAAGCACCCGTAATCGAAGCCGTTCGTGTGCCACCGTCAGCTTGAATCACGTCGCAATCTACGACTATAGTGTTCTCACCGAGTAGTTTCAAATCAATCGCTGCGCGCAATGAACGAGCAATTAAGCGTTGAATTTCTAGCGTGCGTCCACCTTGCTTACCACGGGCTGCTTCACGGTCGGAGCGAGTGTGCGTAGCACGAGGCAACATGCTGTACTCAGCGGTTACCCAGCCTTTACCTTGTCCTTTCATAAAACGCGGTACACCTTCGGTCACTGATGCGTTACACAATACTTTAGTGTTGCCAAACTCAATCAATACCGATCCTTCTGCATGGCAGGTGAAATTACGGGTAATAGTAACGGGGCGAATTTGGCTCGCAGTTCTGTCATTCGGGCGCATAGGTGACTCCTTTAAATAATTTGCGCGCATTATACCGAAATGGTGACAGGGGTTCTTAATAAAATCGCTTAAAACAGTACTTATCTATCCCTGTAAAAATCTGGGCAGATGATAGCTATCGCGCATTGAGTTCACAAAGGTATAATGACCTCATGATTTAACTAAGGAATTAACCGAATGATATACAGCATGACTGCATTTGCCCGTCGCGAACTCAAAGCGCAGTGGGGAACCGCCGTATGGGAAATCCGCTCCGTTAACCAACGCTTTCTTGAAACCTATTTTCGTCTACCTGAGCAATTCAAAAGTCTTGAACCTATATTACGTGAACGTTTTCGCAAGCAGCTACAACGCGGTAAAGTTGAATGTGCGTTGCGTTTTGTAGCCAATGACGCAGCAGTGGGCAAACTAAGTTTAAATGAAGATCTAGCGCGCCAAGTCATGAATGCTGCAGATTGGGTACAATCTCATGGCCAATCAGCCGGCGTTAATCCATTAGATGTGCTGCGCTGGCCTGGTGTTATAGCCGCAGAAGAAGCAGATATGGAAGGTATTCAGGCAGATGTACTGGCTGAATTTGACGCAACCCTTAACGACTTTATTACTGCCCGAGCTACTGAAGGCACCAATTTGCGCGCGATGATCGAACAGCGTCTTGATGGAATTCAAGTGGAAGTGGATAAGGTCACCACTCACATGCCAATCGTTATCCAATGGCAACGAGATAAAATACTCGCTCGTTTTGAAGAAGCCAAAATAGAACTTGATGCCAATCGCGTCGAGCAAGAAATGATTATGCTGGCGCAAAAAGTCGATGTGGCAGAAGAACTTGACCGCTTGGTATCACATATAGGTGAAACCCGAAAAATTCTTAAAAAAGGGGGACCAGTAGGTCGCCGGTTAGATTTTATGATGCAAGAATTTAACCGCGAGTCAAATACACTAGGCTCGAAGTCAATCAACAGTGACATTACCCAGTCGGCGGTGGAGCTAAAAGTATTGATAGAACAAATGCGTGAGCAGATTGCGAATATCGAGTAAATAAAGTTAGCCAATAAATTTTTACTGTAAAAGCCTCTATTTTTAGAGGTTTTTTACCTCCAGTTCTACCTAATCCAAAGCACTTCTCATTTAGCCGTTAGTTTCTCACCTTTATGCGGTTCATGCCTGAACGGCTAAAAGTCTCAAATCAATTGACTAAACATTTCTGAACGAGAACTTATGCGATTGCTATACATTGATATTTTCGTTCCATGTGAAACATACATTTAAGCTGATTAACCAACTTGAATTCAATAACTTACCCGTATTTGGCAGCAATATATACTGTTTCATTAATGCAACGTAGCCTCACCTAGCGCGGGCAATTAAGTTTTTTAACAACCTATCTGAATATATAAGTAGCATTTTCACTATTGAAAGGGTTCTCTTATCTTTGCAACTAATCTAGTATGCGCGCACATCAATTTACCCTGTCATTAGGTAAATAAATACGTAGTCAAAAGCTTGGCTTTCTAGCCTTTAGTCTATGTCAAAATTTTTAACAATGACTAGATTAGAATATGACACACAATAATAAACGTTTGATTTATATTATTTTTAATTAAATGGCTTGCTATATGCTAATAGAAATTAAGCACAGTGTAGCCGCGATTTTACCTGGCATGGTCCACGTAGCGGGTACGTATTTTAAATGAAAGATAATTAACTGGTTTAGATGTACAGATGTCTTGTTTAACACGAAAATTACAGCAGCAACTTACTCGATATATTCAACGTAATAGCAACGCGTTAGCTGCCGATGATGCCGAGCAAATTCGCCACACATTGGTGAGCAAAGGAGTATGCCCTTCGGACGTTACAACGGATCAGGTAAAAGTGATTCTACAGTGCGTGCGAAGCAGCTAAATAGCGATCGATTCGTTGAAGTACCGGTTGAAGTCTAACTTGAATTCACTCGCCATTACCGCCTTTTCAACTCGGTACTGGGAGTGCAATAAGTCAATTTCAACTGGTGATAAGTAATGTGCACTGCGAACAGAATAAAAAACCTTCACTAGAGGTTTGAGAGGATGGTTGTCGTTCTGTTTAATCACTACCGCTATTTTCTCACTGGATAATTTCACCAAACTGCCTACCGGGTATACCCCTATACATTTAATGAATTGCTCCACTAAATCTTGATCGTATTTTATTGGCGTGTCTGCGTGCAAAATTTTCAATGCCTTTTGCGATGGCATTCCAGCCTTGTAGCAACGATCAGCAGTAATGGCATCGTATGTATCAACTATTGCTATCATTCGACCAAACAATCCAATCTCGTCGCCCCTAGCACCTTCAGGGTAACCATAACCATCTAGCCTTTCATGATGCTGAGAGATAGTTTCAATAATACGTTCGGGAATCCCCATATCTTCTAGTACACGCACACCAAAATAGACATGATCACGCATCACGACCATTTCTTGATCAGTTAAACGACCAGGTTTATGCAAAATATCATCAGGTACTTTGATTTTACCAATATCGTGTAAAAAACCAGATAAGGCTAACTCTTGCACTTCGTCGTCAGGCATTTCTAGGTAACTCGCAAAATTAGCCAATAAAATAGCGACGTTCAATGAATGTTCAAGTAAATAGCTGTCTTTCTCGCGAATTTTCGTCATGCACAGTAACGCATTGGGATTACGATTAATGGACGACACCAGTTTAGTCGTAAATTCTTTTGGAATGGCAATGTCAATCGGTAAGCCTTTGTTAACCGATTGCAGCAAGCGACGTTGCAGAATTTTACCTTTATCATGAAGCTTGGCTGCTTTACCTATTTCATCGGCAAAACTAATATTTATATCTTTAACGTCTTCAACTTGGGGTAGGGATTCTTCAGGCTTAGGTAACTGCTTACTTAAATCGATAATCAAGGATACGATCCCTTGTTTTTTCATTGCAGCAATAGCAGCATCACTTGTCACTCTTCCTCTACTTTTAATTTTTAGGTTACCGTTTTGCACTGCAATCGAGTCAACATACATGCCGATTTCTAGTTCATTTACCGGGATAGTTTTCAACACTAAAAATATATTCCAAATAGACGTAAGACCGAGGATGCGAGAAAAATAAACGATTTTGCATATTTGCGCAAATCCGATAGATCATTAAACAGCAATAAGTACCTTTTCATTCACTATTACTTTCTCAGCGCATTTGTACTAAGCCGATCAATTTAGGGTTATCACTGGCTATATATTCTCCAATTACGTCGCAAAGTAACAATTCACGAAAAAAAATAAATTAATAACAACTTTTGTTAATAAGAAGTTAAATATGGTTTATTGACATATAGTTAACATGACTTTAACGTAATCCTGCGTTTACATCTTGCTGTTAGCGTAAGGCTATTTGCAGCACCAAGGTTTGCGCCTCTTTGGATGATTATCAACCAGGATCACAAGGTACATTTATGAACTCACACACTAAATTTAAAAAGTCATTGCTGACTAGCAGTATTTCAGTGCTACTCAGCAGTGCAGCCGTTATGCCTGTTATGGCGCAAGAGCAAGCAGCCCAACAAGATGTAGAAGTTATTCAAGTCAGTGGTATTCGTGGCAGTTTATTACGCGCCATGGATATAAAACGCGACTCAAGCGGCATAGTAGACGCTATATCCGCAGAAGACATGGGGAAGTTTCCCGATTCTAACCTCGCCGAATCACTTCAACGCATTACTGGCGTATCGATTGACCGCGCCAGTGGTGAAGGCTCGCAAGTTACCGTTCGTGGCTTTGGTGCAGCGAATAACCTTATTACCTTAAACGGCCGTCAACTGCCTACCACAACAGGTAGTAGAACCTTCGATTTTGCTAATATTGCCTCAGAAAGTGTATCTGGAGTTGAAGTTTATAAAACCGCAGATGCTAGCGTAACTTCTGGTGGTATTGGCGCAACCATCAACTTATCCACTCACCGTCCATTTCAGTCACCAGCCACGAAAGCGACTTTTGGGGCTAAATTAGTCGATGACAAATCGACTGATAAGGGCGACAAAACACCGGAAATAAGTGGCTTATACTCGCAAACCTTCGCTGACGAAACATTTGGTATATCTATATCTGGTAGTTATCAAGAACGTGAAAGCGGAATGCAAGAATTTATTGATACCCAAGGATATCGCGCCAGTGAATATACCAATACCGGTTGGGGTGGCGTGCCTGCTGGGGCAGAAGGCGGTACAAATCGTCCAACATCAGGTATCTATTCAAACCCCCAACAACCTAGATATGTATTTGAAGAGCGCCAGAGAGACAGGACCAATGGCCAACTTGTTTTACAGTTTAGGCCCACTGATAATATTACTACGACTTTAGATTACACCTTGATCCGCAATAACGTAGAAGAGCAACACACCGACGCTTCAGTATGGTTTGGTTATGCTGGTGATCGCAGCGAATCAATTTGGGCCGGGGAGCCAAACTCGGTACCGCTGGTTTATTCAGAAATATATGAAATCAACAGCGACGCAGACTTAGAGGATACGTCATTGACAGTTGGTTCATGGGGTCGTGAAGAGAGCATTGATTCAATAGGTCTCAATATAGAATGGCTGGTTAATGACGACCTTGAGCTAACACTAGATCACCACAGTTCAGAAGCTGAAATGAAGGCTTCAGACCCTCGCCATGGTACCCGTAACAATATTCAATTACCTTCTTACACACGTACTCGGACAGGTTTGGATCTAACAGGCGAGTTACCAGGCATTGCCACTGGTAGTATCGAGAACTTTAATCCAAATACCATGCGCCTATCGGGAAGCTGGTTTGCCAATGACTTCTATACATCAGAAATAGACCAGACCCAAGTGAAAGGTAAATATGTATTAAATGACGACACCAGTATCGATTTTGGGGTATCTATTAATACAGTAAATAATCGCTATCGCCATACCCAAGTGCAGCGGGCTGACTGGGGCGGTGTAGGGGTGGAAGGTGACTTTGCTGACGTGAACTGGACCGAAGACACTATTCTCGATAAATTCGATGCCAAATCAGGTAATTTTGAGGGTACAGCAACCCAAGGTGAATACGATTTATTCAATCGTATTTGGTACGCCGATTTCGATGAAATTGTGCGCGCTGCTGAATTTGCAGATCCAGTAGCCAACGTCGATACAGTATGGGGAGACTGTTTAGCACCTGAAGGCGCATCAGCGGGGCCAAATGGTGAAGGACATTTTTGTGCTTCAACCAACTGGGATGCTGAAACCAACCGCTTTACTGAAGAAGAAACAACATCCGCTTTTGTGCAATTCCACTATGATGGTGAGTTAGGTGACATGCCGTATAATGCTCATCTAGGTATGCGTTACGAAAAAACGGATATCACCTCTACCGCCTCAGCACCTGGATACAGTCGCGTTGAGTGGTCTGAAGCGACTTCTACGGCTGTAACTGGCGTTACCGGCATTGAAACACTTAAACAATCTGCTGACTATTCACAGTTCTTACCTAGTTTTAATTTTAATCTGTCGGTCACTGATGACGTGATTGTGCGCGCTGCGTTGAGTAAAACTATTTCACGTGCTGGATATGGAGCCCTACAAGGCGGCACTACTATCAGCACCGCGGGTAGCTTAAGTGGTTACTCCGGGAATTCAGGGAATCCAGGACTTCGTCCATTGGAGTCGGTAAATTACGATTTATCTGCTGAATGGTATTACGAAGAAGGTAGTTACGTATCTCTAGGGTATTTTAGAAAAGATGTTACAAATTGGATTACCACTGGTACCAACAACTCAACGATCTTCAATCTTGCTAACCCATTAGACGGTGAAAAATTTGATGCTGCAGTGGCTGCATTAGGCGCCGGTGCGACTAACCAACAGTTGCGCACTTACATCTTTGAAAACTATGCTGATGATCCAAACGTTACACCCAAGTTTAACGAAAATGGCGAGTTGGACGGCGGAACAATATTGGGGGATTCAGCTACTGACAACCTTGTTAACTTTAGAATCAACGTACCGATAAACGGTGATACAGAGCACACTATTGACGGTATTGAATTTAATGTTCAGCACTTGTTCGGTGAATCCGGTTTTGGCGCAATTGTTAACTACACAATGGTTGATTCTGGACTAGAGTACGATAAGTCATCATTGAGTGACACCGAAGCATTAGTGGGCTTAAGTGACACTGCTAACCTAGTTGCTTTTTACGATAAAGACGGTTTGCAAGCTCGAATTGCCTATAACTGGCGCGATGAATTTTTAAATGAACGCCGAGTAAATGGTGACTTAACAGCGCCTATATTTACCGACGCTTATTATCAAATTGACTTTAACGTAAGTTACGAAGTAAAGCAGCTCGAAGGACTGACTGTTTTCTTAGAAGGTATCAATATTACTGATGAATATATCAATGAATTCGGCCGAGATAATCGTTTGATTTATAAACTTACGCAATCTGGTGCTCGATACAACATTGGAGCAAGATATACCTTTTAATATTCTTCGCTAAAAATTTCAAAAAATTTGTCGCAGTACTTAAGACGTACTGCGGCTTTTGTCTAATTAAGCGAATGAACAAAATAATCGATAATGAACGTTAATTGGCAGTAATAAATAAAGATGGGGCTTATATGGCAAACCATGCATTACTAAATAGTATTGAGCATAGCGATTTACGTGTGATCACCCAAAGAGGTGATGAGTATGATGACAACCTTTGGTTTACACCCACATTCGTGGATGAAATACGCAGCGTACAAGCACATTACCCTATTGTATTTCATAAAAATCCTGAAAGTGGTCAATTCACCCCCATCACATTGTTTGGTTTTGAACAGCATGAAAACCTATTTTTACAAGATGATAAATGGGATGCAGCTTATCTACCTTTGTCAGTTCAACGATTGCCATTCTTTATTGGGAAACAGGAGATTACAACCGATGGCATAACAGAGCAGGAACGTGTTATTACTATCGATTTAGATTCACCTCGCGTGAGCAAAACTGAGGGCATTGAATTATTTTTAGAGTACGGGGGTAACAGTCCATATTTAGAAGATATAGCCACAATATTAGAAACACTGCACCACGGACTACAAGGCAACGAAGCATTCGTCAAAGCATTAACCACGCTCAATTTGCTTGAGTCGATGACGTTAGATATAACCTTAGATAATGGCGCAAATCATCAACTAATTGGCTTTTATACGATTAATGAAGAGGTACTTAATAATCTAAGTCCGGAGAATATAGTGCGCTTACACAATGCAGGTTACTTGCAAGCAACCTATCTTATTTTAGCCTCGCAAGTGCATTTCAGAGATTTAGTCGCCCGCAAAAATCAGCGTATTAGCCATACTGCAGATGAGTGAGTTGTGAATTCTAAGGAGTCAATCACATATACTTCGCACGTTACACAAAGCGTAAAGTGTATCGAAGGTATTTCACCAGACAACCTACCATCAGCCTTACTTTCAAGTCATGAGCCAATCATTCTAAAAGGCTATTGCCAGCATTGGCCGCTTGTAAAGGCGGCAAAAAAATCTGATTTAGCTGCTGCAAAACATTTATTACAGTTCGATCAAGGTAAACCGTTTAATGTCAGTTATCTGCCAGCATCGGAAAAAGGACGCGTATTTTACAATCACGATATGTCGGGTTTCAATTTTCAGATAAAGCAACAAGCACTTACTCAAGTACTCGACGAAATCCTCAGCCGCGCTCAAGCTGAGAGCCAAGAATGTGTCTATGTTAGCGCCACCAGCATTGCCCAGAACTTACCCCTGCTACTTGAACAAATAGAATCTTTGCGTGACGTTAACGCGCCGCTGGTCAATATTTGGCTGGGTAATGCCAGTCTCATTGCCGCTCACTATGACTTTGCCCAAAATTTAGCCTGCTGTGCAGTAGGCAAACGCCGCTTTACCTTGTTTCCACCTGACCAAATAAAAAATCTTTACGTTGGCCCATTAGATAAAGCACCCGGTGGTCAGGCAATTAGTACAGTGGATTTTGCGGATCCTGATTTGACACTGCATCCAAATTTTACTCACGCCCTTGAATCAGCCCAAGTAGCAGAACTCGACGCTGGTGATGCGCTTATTTTACCAAGTATGTGGTGGCATCATGTACAAGGGTTAAGTGGATTCAATGTGCTTATAACTCATTGGTGGCGCGATAGTCCTGCACAAATGGGCAGGCCGACTAATGCCTTGTTACTCGCCATGATGAGCCTACGAGATTTACCGGAACATCAGCGAGATGCTTGGCGGCATTTATTTGATCATTATGTATTTGATTATCAAGAAAGTGATTACTCACATATACCGGATAAAGCTAAGAATATGTTAGCTAGCCCAATGGACGAATTAACCTTACGTAAATTACGTGCTGATTTACAAAATAAACTCAGACGTTAATAAAGCAGATGCAGTACGAGTAATAATAATGAATGAATACGCTATTAAACATGTGGTTATCGCTGGTGGTGGCACCGCAGGATGGATGTCTGCAGCTGCCTTTGGTAAATTATTTGGCAAAAATATTCAAGTGACGCTCGTTGAATCTGATGCGATCCCCACAGTAGGAGTTGGTGAAGCAACCATTCCTACTTTGCATCTATTTCATGATTTATTAAAAATCAACGAGGCTGAATTTATGGCGGCAACTAACGCCACTTTTAAGCTAGGCATCATGTTCGAAAACTGGCTAGAAAAAAATCAATCTTACTTACATTCGTTCGGGCACTTCTCTCACGGGTGTTGGGCTGCGGGCTTTCAACATTTTTGGTTACGGGGTAAGAAATTAAAAATCGCTAGCGAAATTGGCGATTATTGCCCAGAGCACCTTGCATGCAGATTAGGTAAATTTGCAACAGCCCCTAAACAAGAGAGAAATCATGCGTACCATTTTGACGCCAGTTTATATGCTAAATTTTTACGCGATATCGCGCAAAAAAGTGGCGTAATGCGGGTAGAAGGTACAATTCAGCAGGTCAATTTAAATCACAATAACGGGGAGATTGAATCATTAGTGCTGGCGAATGGACAGGTAATTAATGGTGATCTGTTTATTGATTGCAGCGGTTTTCGTGGTTTATTGATTGAACAGGCTCTTCACACTGGATATGAAGACTGGGGCCACTTATTACCCTGTGACAGCGCCGTAGCCGTGCAAACTGAGTTACATAATGATAGCGTGCCCTATACTCGCTCTATTGCTCATAATGCTGGCTGGCAGTGGCAAATCCCATTACAGAACCGTATGGGCAATGGCTTAGTGTTTTGTAGCAAGTACATGACCGACAACGACGCCCAACTGCAGCTACTGGCGAATATTCAAGGAAAACCTTTAAATACGCCTCGGGTGATCAAGTTCAAAACGGGTGTCAGACGTAAGCTGTGGAACAAAAATTGTGTCGCTATAGGTTTGGCTGGTGGTTTTATAGAGCCGTTAGAATCAACCAGTATTCATCTTATTCAACAAAGTATCATTCGTCTTATGCAGTCCTTACCCACAAAGCGCATGGAGCCTGCCTTGGTGGATAAATTCAACTCAACCATGCGAAATGAAATCGACAATATTCGAGACTTTATCATCTTGCATTACCACGCTACCGCGCGCAAAGACTCTAGATTTTGGCGCTATTGTAAAGATATGTCGATACCTGATACTTTGCGGGTGCGTATGGAACAATTCGTTCAACGGGGTCATGTGTATCAGGGCAATGGTGAATTATTCGGTGAAGCGTCATGGTTACAAGTGATGCTAGGTCAGGGCATAAAGCCTGAAGCTTACCACCCCATAGTCGATTCAATGTCTGAGCAAGAACTAACGATGTTTTTATCAAACAGTAAACATCAAACGGCTAGGCGAGTGAGTACGTTACCGAACCACTTAGATTTTATTCACCATTACTGTAGAAGTCCGACGATTTAACAAAACATTCTCAATATCTAAGATCCATTGCAAAAATCCATTAATGTGTTCATAAAGTTTTGTTAGTAAGTACACACAATGATTAAAAGGCTTTAAATATAAAATAAGGCAGTTAAGAGTTCAGTTTCCATAACATCTCGTCGAGTGTTGGTCGCCATTGAAAAGTAGCGAGTTTCACCCTATTTGCAATAACCGCTACATTTTCTTCCTGTAATAAACCGGCTTGAAGCAACGCTTGTTCTGAGCCGACGGGAAAAGCAAGTTGTCCCGTTGAGCGCAACACACGGTACCAAGGAACAAACATATCTTTAGGAACAAAACCAAGAGATTTCCCCACCAGCCTAGCGCGTCCAGGTAATCCCGCCAGATCGGCAATCTGCCCATAACTAGCAACCTTTCCTTTTGGGATAACGCAAACTGTTTGCCAAATTTGGTTATAATATGTCTTTTTCACCATAGTCATGACTCGATAGAATGGTTGTTCAGCCCCCATTATGCCTTCATCGATGAGAATCCCCATGCTCAAACACGTTTATTTGTCATCAATAGCATACTTAAACTCTGACTCTTTTGGTTTAGGGTTATGAGTAGAGTTATATGTACACACTGCGATTATCCACAATCAGTGTGTATGTGTAATTTGCTATGTACTGTCACTAGCACGCAGGAAGTTATTATTCTGCAGCATCCTAGTGAAGTTAATCACGCTAAGAGTAGTGTGAAATTAATCCGCTTATGTGTTCCAAATAGTCAAATATGGGTGGGTGAGACAGCACACGACTTCTGCCAGCTTATTGATGATTTGAAAGAACAAAAGCGAAAGGCATGTGTCGTTTATCCAAGTCAAAATAGCATTCCATTGGAATCGATAGACAATAGAGAACGTCGCAATGTTGATACGCTTATATTACTTGATGCGACTTGGCGTAAGGCTTATAAAATGTGGCAATTAAACCCTTGGTTACATGACTTACCCGCATGGAACTTTGCTGAGCCACCCAAAGGAAAATATCAGATCCGCAATACAACAGTTGAATCAGGCTTATCAACACTTGAGGCATTGGCGCAAACGCTGTACCTCACCCAGGGAATTGATAAAACCCCATTACTTGAAACGTTTATGGGTATGCAAGCACGGGTATTCGCACGTCATTTATCCAATCAGTTAAGCCAAGACCAGTAAAACTTAGAAAATATTATAATAACCACACTTTTTTTATGGAAAACGGCCCAAAAAGGTAAAAACACTAACCTTATCTAGTCTTTGTCATGCATAATTTGAATTAGTCGTTGATTGGCGACAATATTTTATTATTTTGCGGAAGCTACTACCGCGGTTTTGTGACGTTGGGTTGGAAACATAGAGAGTCTAGTGAGTATGTTGGTGTTATTTTGAAAATAGCTATTTTTTTCGCTTTTATGTTGTGCTGTTTTAGTGTCGATACTGAAGCGCAAAGCATCACAGTTCCGCATTTTTCAACATCAGAAATAACGCAAAGTGACATTAGTACTCAATTGACTTACTTGAGTATAGGTAGTGCTCAACTTCCTAACTATCAAAGCGCTTTGAAAGACTGGCTACACTCTTTTAAAGAGCGAGATATGAGTAGCCCATTTAAAGACAGATACGTTACCGCCTTCGAAATTTATAACGATACCAAAAATAAAAATTGGTTTCTTCATTCCAATGGATCCGTTGTCGAGACGTTACAAATATCCGTGTACAAAAATAACAACGCTGCACTGACAACGCTATCTGGATTAGATCACGAAAATAGTTATCCGTTACATTATGGCAGTCATATAACCGTGCAACCGGGTGAAACGATTACAGTACTAATGCTATTCAGTAGTGACTTTTTCTTTGCACCGATGAAGATAAAGCTACAAACCCAAGACCATATGAAGCACATTGTGGCTATTCAAAATGTCACCTTATTTACCTGCTTCGGAATTTGCTTAGCGTTGGGTTTATATAACCTATTTATCTTTATTGTTATGCGTGATAACCAATACCTTTATTACGCGCTGTCTACACTATTTTATGCCAGTTCATGGGCTGCTCTTTTCGGCGTATTTGAGTATTTAAATCTATTCAGTACAAAAATTTGGCTAATGCCGGGATTTTTACTCGGTTCAGCGTTTTCCGCATTTTTTCAAATTGCTTTTTTCCGTCTGAATATTACATCTAAACGTATTATGTACCTTCTATTGGTAGTGGGTTGCTTGTGCTTATTGTTACTTCCGCTAGCATTTTATAGCCAAGCGATGGGCTTAATAGCCGTATCCATAATGAGTACAGCCGTTTTATTAATCGGTCTAGGTGTAGGTATCGTTGCATGGAAACAAGGGTATAAACCAGCTCGTTATTTTGTTATTGCTCTAATTTGTGTGATAGCGCCAAATATCATTGGCAACTTATTAAATTTAAGAATATTGCCTGGTATCGGTAACATAGATATCTATTTATTAGGCTTTGTTGGTATTGCCGCAGATTCCTTGATTTTAGCATTTGCGCTCGCCGAAAAGATGCGCTTGATAAATTTACGCAATAACCAACTTAAATCTCAGTTAGAACACGCTGTCGAGCTTCGTACTCAGGCTCTAGTAGAAGCGAATCAAAATTTAGCCCTGTCTAATCGCAATCTTGTTGAAGCAAATTCAGCTAAAGATCACTTCTTAGCCAATATGAGTCACGAAATTCGCACGCCTCTTACCTCCATCATGGGATATGCAGACGGAATATTATTAGGCGATATCGACAAAGCCGAGCAAGAACGCGTGACTAATATTATTTATCAAAACGGCGCACATTTGCTGCATATTATTAATGATATTCTTGATCTCAGTAAAATTGATGCCAACAAACTCGACTTCGACGCCTCACCTTGCCATTTGTTTTCTTTACTCGGGGAAATAGAGTCAGTGGTGAGTAAAAGGGCAAAAGACAAAGGCTTACGTTTTCGCATAGATTATGTATTTCCGCTGCCTGAAAAAATTATTACTGACGCGACTCGGCTCAAACAAATATTATTTAATTTAACAAACAACGCGCTGAAATTTACACACCTCGGGCATATTCGTTTACACGTCAGTATCTTGGATTCGATGCTGGTAATCGAGGTGATCGATTCCGGAGAAGGGATCAGTCAAGGTGATTTACATAAGCTTTTTAATCCCTTTACTCAAGCCGATAGCTTGATCAATCGCCAAGTAGGAGGTACAGGTTTAGGTTTGAGTATAGCGAAGCGCTTAGCCCAAGGGTTAGGTGGCGACATCAAGGCCAAAAGTCAGCCCCGCCAAGGCAGTAACTTTACTATTACGATTAAACTGGTTACCCCTAAGGACACACCTTGGTTAAGTACCGCGCAGGAAGTTGACCTTTCAAACATTAATCAGGTTGTTCATTCTCCGAAATTACCTCTTTTAGGTGCTTGTAAGGTGTTACTCGCTGATGATCACCCAAACAATCGAGAGCTCGTGGCTTTACTGCTAAAACGCATGAATATAGCGGTAACTGAAGTTGCAACAGGTCGACAAGCTTTGAACGTATTACAGACCGAACAATTTAATTTGTTACTACTTGATATTCATATGCCGGAACTTGATGGAGTGGAAACACTAAAACAAATCCGTAGTTTGGGAATTACCACGCCCGCTATCGCTTTGACTGCCAACACGATGAAGCATGAAGTCGATTATTATTTACGAATTGGTTTTACCGATCATTTAGCCAAGCCCATTGAACGAAATATATTCGTTAATAAAGTCAGCCGTTACCTTAACTTAACAACTCCGGATAAAGTGAAAGTCGCCGACGAAAAAATGCTGCCTCTAATCAATGGATACATTGCAGATTTACGCAATGAGCTGGCCATTATAGAGAAAGCTTGGCTAAATAAAGATTTAACAGCGATCACTGAATCAATCCATAAAATTAAGGGTGCTGCTGGCTCATTTGGCTTAGCCAATATAAGTGAGGTATTTAAATCTTATGAAAGACTTATCGCAGATAATGACGAATTTACGTTAACAAAAAGCATAGCGAAAACACTTAAATACACCCATATGTGCCTCGGTCTACCAGGAGTAGACTTAGCTCAAGCAATCGTAAACTTTAACCAGTCACTTGAAACATACTTAGCGCAATTGCCGGCCGCTATTTCGCGCAGTGAAGCTGCGATTGATGATGTTATTAAATTAATGAGAAAAGGAGACACGTTTACAGCCTTAAAAATAGTCGCTCTTTTACAGCAAGCTTTTGCAGATAACGCGTTTACACACGCCAATATTTATCTTGAACAACTTTCGTCTTTACTGATCACCGGCGAACAAAACATAAGTGTATACGAAGACGCTATTGAACCGATTAAAATAGCTCTTCAAAGGCTATCAGAGACGTTGAAATAAGATATTAATGTGCTAACACCAATAAAAGAATAATTGAAGTGCGACGCCTCTGCTGCGTTTATTTTGGAGACAAAAAACCCGGCTTATAGCCGGGTTTCACATGAAACAATTTAGCATTTCAATTATTTGCGAAGTTTGCGAATCAATCGTAACTGCGCGATGGTTTCGGCAAGCTCTGCAGCAGCTTCTGCATATTCAAAATCAGCGCTTGGATTCGCAATATGTTCTTCAAGGCGCTTTTTCGCCTCTAAAACGGCTTGCTCATCTAAATCTGACGCGCGAACTGCTGTATCCGCTAGTACTGATATGTGACCGGGTTGTACTTCAAGTACGCCGCCAGCAACATAAATCAATTCTTCTTCGCCGAACTGCTTAACCACATTAACCATTCCAGCTTTTATGGTAGTAAGCAAAGGAGCATGACCGTACTGAACACCAAGCTCACCTTCACTTCCGGTAACTTGAATGCTCTGTACTAATCCAGAAAATATACTATCTTCTGCGCTTACCACATTCAGTTGAATTGTCATTGCCATAAAACCTCCTAACAAAAAAAATCAAACGTATCCGAAGATACGCTTACATTTTTTTGGCTTTCTCAGATGCTTCTTCGATTGAACCAACCATATAGAAAGCTTGTTCAGGAAGGTGGTCAAATTCGCCTTCAAGAATGCCTTTAAAGCCAGTGATGGTATCTTTCAAAGATACGTATTTACCAGGTGAACCAGTGAATACTTCAGCTACGAAGAAAGGCTGAGACAAGAAACGCTGAATTTTACGAGCACGTGAAACTGACAATCTATCTTCTTCAGATAACTCATCCATACCCAAAATAGCGATAATATCTTTAAGCTCTTTATAACGTTGAAGTACCGATTGAACGCCACGTGCAGTGTCATAGTGCTCTTGACCGATAACAAGCGGATCAAGTTGACGTGATGTTGAATCGAGTGGGTCAACAGCTGGATAGATACCAAGAGAGGCGATATCACGTGATAATACAACGGTTGCATCTAAGTGAGCGAACGTTGTAGCAGGTGAGGGATCGGTCAAGTCATCCGCAGGTACGTATACCGCTTGAATCGACGTGATTGAACCAGTCTTAGTTGATGCTATACGCTCTTGTAGCACACCCATCTCTTCAGCCAATGTTGGTTGATAACCTACCGCAGATGGCATACGACCTAACAATGCAGATACCTCAGTACCAGCAAGTGTATAACGGTAGATGTTATCTACGAAGAACAGTACGTCACGACCTTCGTCACGGAATTTCTCGGCCATGGTTAAACCAGTCAACGCTACGCGTAGACGGTTTCCAGGAGGCTCATTCATTTGACCGTAAACCAACGATACTTTATCAAGTACGTTAGACTCGTTCATTTCATGGTAGAAATCGTTACCTTCACGAGTACGCTCACCAACACCAGCAAATACCGAATAACCACTATGCTCGATAGCGATGTTACGAATAAGCTCCATCATGTTTACGGTTTTACCTACACCCGCACCACCGAACAATCCAACTTTACCACCCTTAGCGAACGGACATACCAAGTCGATAACTTTGATACCTGTTTCAAGTAGCTCAACTGAACTTGACTGTTCTTCATATGTAGGAGCAGCTCGGTGAATAGACATACGCTCTTCTTCACCAATTGGGCCCGCTTCATCGATAGGGTTACCCAGTACATCCATGATGCGACCAAGTGTAGCCTTACCCACTGGCACCTGAATGGCTTCACCGCTATTTTCAACGGCCAAGCCACGGCGCAAGCCGTCAGTAGAACCCATGGCAATTGTACGTACTACGCCACCACCTAGTTGCTGCTGTACTTCTAGGGTCAAACCTTGCAAATCACCTTGGGCAATACGCAATGCGTCATATATTTTTGGAACCGAATCTTGTGGAAATTCAATGTCCACAACGGCGCCAATGATTTGGACGACCTTACCTTGACTCATGTTAATTCCTCTTAAATTCTAAAACCTTTGCCTACACCGCTGCCGCGCCGCTTACAATCTCACTGATTTCTTGTGTGATTGCTGCTTGACGAGCTTTGTTGTATATCAGTTGTAAGTCATCAATTAAGTCACCTGCGTTATCCGTGGCCGCTTTCATTGCGACCATGCGAGCAGCTTGCTCGGAGGCAGCGTTTTCAACTACGCCTTGATATACTTGAGACTCAATGTAACGAACCAGTAATGTGTCCAAAATTGGTTTTGGATCCGGTTCGTATATATAATCCCAACGGTGCTTTAATGCTTTATCGTCAGATTTAGGCAAAGGTAACAATTGATCGATCAGTGGCTCTTGAGCCATGGTGTTTACAAACTTGTTGAACACCAAATACAGGCGGTCGATTTTACCTTCGTTGAAGGCCGTTAGCATAATACGTACTAAACCAATCACATCTTTCACACTTGGTGAATCACCAATGCCTGATTCAGCGGCCAACATATTGCCACCGAAACGGTTGAAAAATGCACATGATTTAGAACCTAGTGCTGCAAAATCAACATCTACACCTTGTTCTTGCCATTTTTTCGCTTCTTTCGTGACCTTCTTGAATTCGTTGGTGTTTAAACCACCACATAATCCACGGTCAGTAGAAATAACGATATAGCCGACACGCTTTATCTCACGGTCTTCTAAGTAAGGATGGCGATATTCAAGGTTAGCGTTAGCCAGGTGACCGATCACGTTTCGAATATTCTCAGCGTATGGACGACTTGCAGTCATACGGTCTTGCGCCTTTTTCATTTTAGACGCAGCAACCATTTCCATTGCACTGGTGATTTTCTGAGTATTTTTAATACTCCCGATCTTACCTTTTATCTCTTTACCGCTAGCCATAAATCTATCTCCGATTATTCAACGAATGCACTGTCCGCGAAGACAGTGCCATTGATTACCAAGTTTGTGTTGCTTTAAATTTCTCTAAAGCTTCAGCTAACATGGCTTCAATTTCAGCGTTGAAATTACCTGTATCGTTGATAGTTTTTATCAGCTCAGCGTAATCGCTGTTCATGTACGAGTGCAACGCAGCTTCAAAATCTAAGATTTTATCTAGCTCAACGTCTTTCAAGTAACCTTTTTCAACAGCGAACAATGAAAGAGCCATATCAGCCACTGAAAGTGGAGAATATTGGTTCTGCTTCATTAATTCCATTACACGCTCACCATGCTCAAGTTGAGCACGAGTCGCTTCGTCAAGGTCAGATGCGAATTGCGAGAATGCCGCTAATTCACGATACTGAGCAAGCGCTAGACGTATACCACCACCTAACTTCTTAACGATTTTAGTTTGCGCAGCACCACCAACACGAGAGACTGAAATACCAGCATTAACCGCAGGACGAATACCTGAGTTAAACAAATCAGTTTCTAGGAAGATCTGACCATCCGTAATTGATATTACGTTGGTCGGTACGAATGCTGATACGTCACCGGCTTGGGTTTCGATAATAGGTAATGCGGTCAAAGAACCTGTTTTACCTTTAACTTCACCGTTGGTGAACTTCTCTACGTAGTTTTCGTTCACACGTGCAGCACGCTCTAGAAGGCGTGAGTGCAAGTAGAAAACGTCACCAGGATAGGCTTCACGACCTGGCGGACGACGTAGTAATAGTGAAATTTGACGATAAGCAACAGCTTGCTTAGACAAGTCATCGTATACGATCAACGCGTCTTCACCACGGTCACGGAAGTATTCACCCATAGTACAGCCAGAGTAGGGTGCTAGGTACTGCAATGCCGCTGATTCAGAAGCAGATGCTGCAACAACAATGGTATGAGCCATTGCACCGTGTTCTTCAAGCTTACGCACTACGTTAGCAATCGTTGACGCTTTTTGGCCAATTGCTACATAAACACATTTAACGCCAGAGTCTTTTTGATTGATGATCGCATCGATGGCCAAAGCAGTTTTACCTGTTTGACGGTCACCGATAACCAATTCACGTTGTCCACGACCAACTGGGATCATGGCATCAACCGATTTATAACCGGTTTGAATAGGTTGATCTACCGACTGACGTTCAATAACGCCAGGGGCAATTTTTTCTACGGGTTCAAACCCATCAGCTTCAATTGCTCCTTTCCCATCGATTGGGGCACCAAGTGTGTTTACAACACGACCTAGTAATCCACGACCTACTGGTACTTCAAGGATACGACCTGATGAGGTTACCTTTGTGCCTTCTTGAAGGTCAGCGTAAGGGCCCATAACAACCGCACCTACAGAGTCACGCTCTAGGTTCAATGCGATAGCGTAGCGATTACCAGGAAGCTCAATCATTTCACCTTGCATTACATCTGCAAGGCCATGAATACGGATAATACCGTCGGTTACACCAACGATAGTTCCTTCGTTACGAGCTTCACTTACTACTTCAAACTGTTCAATTCGCTGTTTGATCAGTTCTGCAATTTCAGTGGAATTCAGTTGCATGCTCTTTTCCCCGTTATGCTTGTAACGCGTCTGTGAGACGGTTTAATTTACTTTTAACCGATCCATCAATCACTGTATCACCGGCTTTAATAACTACTCCGGCAATCAGCGTAGGGTCGACGCTACAATTAAGCTTAACTTTTCGTGCAAGACGCTTTTCAAGGGCTGCGCTAATATCGGCTTTTTGTTTAGCATTAAGTTCGCTTGCTGATATAACATCAGCATCGATCTCTTTGTCGAATTCAGCTTTGAATTCGTTAAACAAAACAGATATTTCAGGAAGCGCTTGAAGACGTTTATTTTCAGCCAAAACCGTTACTAGGTTCTGACCATGTTGGTCGAGTTGCTCACCACAGACTTTATTAAAAATCTCTGCTAGCGAATCAGGCGCGACAGCCCCAGACATTAAATTTTTAATATCAGGGTTGACCGCGACTTGCGCTGCAAAGACCAGCATTTCTTGCCAGCCCGCGATAATTTTCTGCTCAACCGCATAATCGAACGCAGCTTTTGCGTAAGGGCGAGCAATGGTAGTCAATTCAGACATAGCTCAAATTCCCCTTATAGCTCGGCGACAAGTTTTGCAACTATGTCACTTTGCGCTGCTGCATCAATTTGACGCTCAAGAATTCTCTCAGCACCGGCAACAGCTAACGCTGCGACTTGCTTACGCAAATCTTCTTTTGCACGGTTACGCTCAGCTTCGATCTCAGCATGACCTTGAGCAATGATATTCTCACGCTCTTGGTGGGCACGTTGCGTTTCCTCATCAACAATTTGAGTACCACGCTTCTTAGCCTGCTCGATAATTCCAGCTGCTTGAGTTTTCGCCTCTTTTAACTGCTCAGTTACTTTATCTTGAGCTAGTTCTAGATCTTTTTCGCCGCGTTCAGACGCAGCAAGACCATCAGCAATTTTCTTTTGACGTTCTTCTATTGCGCCCATAATTGGGGGCCATACAAACTTCATGCAAAACCACACGAAGAAAATAAATGCTAGAAGTTCGCCAAATAGAGTGGCATTGATATTCAAAACCGCTCCTCCTATATTCGTTATTGTCTAGTTAGGTGCTTAAACAGCAAACTTCGCGCTTTCAACGAACAATAAGAAAAGAGCGATTGCTACACCGATCATTGCGATTGCATCTATAAGACCAGCAACAATGAACATTTTAACTTGTAGTTGAGGCGCTAGCTCAGGTTGACGAGCAGCAGACTCTAGAAATTTACCACCTAGTAGTCCGAAACCAATCGCTGGGCCCAATGCGCATAGTCCTATCAAAATACCAACTGCGATATAAAGATTACCTAAGATTTCCATAGATTTTCACCTTTGTGTTTAAGTTAATGTTAAAAAAATAAAACGTTGTAAAACTAGTGTTCTTCACTTGCTAAGCTTAAATACACGATGGTCAACATCATGAATATAAACGCTTGTAATGGAATAATTAACAAGTGAAATGCTGCCCATAAAAAGTGAATTGGCAACTGCCAAACACCTAGGGTTCCTGCAATAAGAATAAATATCAGCTCGCCGGCGTATAAGTTACCGAACAAACGTAGTGATAAGGACAATGGCTTAGCAATCAAAGATACCGTCTCTAGAATAAAGTTAAACCAGTACAACCAAGGCGTATTAAACGGGTGAGCATAAAGCTCTTTCAAAAAACCGCCAACACCTTTGATTTTTATCGAATAAAAAATCATAAGTGCGAATACACCCAAAGACAACGCGAAGGTCATGTTTACGTCAGTGGTTGGTACTACTTTCATATAAGTATGAGATTGGCCAGCGGCAATAACATCCATAGACTCGCCTGCTATTAATGATGCCAAAACAGGAAGAAAATCTACCGGTATTAAATCCATTAAGTTCATCAGCAATACCCATACAAAAATGGTTAATGCCAAAGGTGCGATTAATTTACTTTTACCGTGATATGTACTTTTCACTGTGTCGTCAACAAACTCGACGATCAGTTCAACACATGCTTGCCATTTGCCTGGCACGCCTGCGCTTGCTTTTTTCGCGACCGCGCGAAAGCTCAAAATAAAGACTAATCCAAGTACCACCGACCAAGCTAGTGTATCGACGTGAAAGGTCCAGAAACCTTCGCCAACAGTTGCATTGGTTAAATGGTGCTGAATATAACCACTAATGGTTTGTTCGCCAGCAGATCCTGCCATTTTGCCACCCAAGTATGTAAAGTTAAAAAATTTGTATTAGTCTCGTTAATCTCTAACGCGACCTAAAAATAATATTGCTGGCCACTGGCTAACTAAGGTCACTACATAACTCAACAACAATGGCAGCGGTTGTACGTCTTTCCATTGATAAACCACAATAAAAAAAATGATAGTGGTGAAAAATTTGAGTTTTGAGCCTTTATTAAATTGTTGCACGACCAGTTTATTTTTACTGGCACCAGCGTATCTAAATGCAAAATAGGCGAATATGGCGCTGGGCAACATACAAATAACACCGCCCAACAGAGATGATATAGCCGAGTTATGACCAAAAAATACCGCGAAAAATACACTTAGGACGATAATAACAATCACTTGGCAATAAAAAATGTGTTTTGCCAACTCTCGACCCGATGCGGTTAAACTCGCTATCAACTTATTCCTCTACTTGCTGATACCTTCAAAAGCGCCGAAAGTATACTTATCTGCGACGAATTTACAACTGAAAAGGGTATTTCGTCTGCCTATTTGTAACATTACTTTATGTGCGACAAAATTCCGTCTAATTCATCTAAACTAGAAAAATTTATAACTACTTTACCTTTGCCTTTGGCGTTATGGGCAATTTGTACTGGTGCGCCTAAATTTTGCGACAACTTATCTTGTAAACGCTCTACATCAGGATCAAGTTTTTTATCTACTTTTGGGCTAGCTGGTTCAAGAAATTTACGCACTAAATTTTCGGTATCGCGAACGGTTAAACCTTTGCCAGACACTATATGTGCTGCTTCTAGTTGCGAATCACCGTCAAGGCCGAGCAGTGCTCTAGCATGGCCCATTTCAATATCGCCGTGTTCGAGTAATAATTTTACATCTTCGTGAAGATTATTTAGACGCATTAAATTAGTCACTGTAGTGCGAGACTTGCCAACGGCGGTAGCGACTTCTTGGTGAGTTAATTCAAATTCATTCATCAGACGCTCAAGTGCTTGAGCTTCTTCCATGGCATTTAAATCTTCACGTTGAATATTTTCAATCAAAGCAATCGCAACAGCCGCTTCATCGGGCACATCTTTGATTAAACAGGGGACGGTTTCTAAACCAGCCAGTTGGGATGCTCTCCAGCGACGCTCGCCCGCAATAATTTCAAATTCGTTGTTACCAACGGTACGTACAATAATCGGCTGAATTATACCCTGAGAACGGATAGATGAGGCTAAATCTTCCAGTGCGTCAGATGACATATCTTTACGGGGTTGATATTTACCAGGCTTAAGGAACTCGATGGCTAGTTGTTGTAATTCACTGTCGGTATGTTGTATTTGCTGACCTTCAGCATTACGTGATGCTTGACTAGTCGCCAATAATGCATCTAAACCTCGCCCTAATCCTCTTTTTTTCACTGACATGTATTTCTCTATTCAACCGGTATTAATATTGAGTTAACTAACTTTCGCGACGGTATCTTTTTTGCTACGTCGAAGTATTTCACCAGCAAGTGCCAAATAAGCTTTAGATCCTGTAGAAGAGCGATCATAGTACATTGCTGGCGTACCGAAGCTAGGAGCTTCAGCCAAACGAACATTACGCGGTATTACTGTACGGTATACTTGTTCACCAAAATGGCGCTTAAGCTGCTCCGATACGTCATTAGCAAGGCGATTACGTGGATCGTACATTGTACGTAACACCCCTTCAATTGTTAATGCAGGATTTACCACAGAAGCCAGTTTTTTAATGGTATCCATTAATGCTGTCAGGCCCTCAAGTGCGTAATATTCACACTGCATCGGCACGAGAACCGAATCTGCAGCAGCCATGGCATTGACCGTCAATTGATTTAGCGAAGGAGGGCAATCAATAAAAATAAAATCATAGTAATCACGCACAGAAGCTAACGCATTTCGCAAGCGCAGTTCTCGAGCAAATACTTCCATCAACTTAATTTCAGCAGCAGTCACGTCAGCATTAGCGGCAATAAGATCGTATTTACCGCTTGTTTCTGTAATAACGACTTCTTTGAAAGGTTTTTCTTCGATCAATAACTCATAACAAGTATTAGGTGTATCATACTTATCAACACCGCTTCCCATGGTGGCGTTACCTTGTGGATCTAAATCGATCAATAAGACTTTACGCTTGGTAGCTGCCATTGAAGCAGCTACGTTCACCGCAGTAGTAGTTTTACCTACGCCACCTTTCTGATTGGCAATTGCAATGACTCTTCCCAAAATAGTATTCCAGTCGTATATATGGCGTATCAGTTACGTAGAACAGATACACGTAGTGAAAAAATTATCTAGCAGAAGATAAAGCTTTTGCCGCTAAAAGGGAATGCTCGATTAACACTTAACAATCTTAATTAAATGTCTTTCGCCGTCTAATTCTGGTACCTGTAATTGAATAACATTCGCCACCGTAAAGCCTGCAAGTAATTCATCTATCTCTTGTTGAGGTAACTGCCCTTTAAGAGCAATAAATGACCCCTTTTCATCGATTAAGTGCTGACACCAACTCAACATATCATTCAACGAAGCAAAAGCACGGCTTAGTACACCATTTAACTGATGGGGACTAACAAAGTCTTCGACTCTTGATTGAACGGGCATAATATTATCGATCTTAAGCTCATAAGCTACTTGTTTCATAAACCGAACACGTTTACCTAAACTATCTAGCAATATGAAGTGTGTGTCGGGAAGCATGATCGCTAGCGGGATCCCTGGCAAACCAGGGCCTGTGCCAACGTCTATGTAATGGCTTTGATTCAAATGACTAGCAACTACGATAGAATCCATAATGTGCTTTAGCAACATTGATTCAGCATCTCGTACTGACGTCAGATTGTAAGCTTTATTCCATTTTTGCAGCAACTGTACAAACCCTACTAACTTACGTATTTGGATTTCGCTAACCTGCAAATCAATTTTGCTTACGTGGCCAACTAATAAATTAACTAAATATTCTGTATTGTCTGACATTAGGCCGTTTTACGCTCTGACTTTCTTAGTAGACCATGCTTTTTTAAGTAAACTAGAAGCAAAGAAATAGCCGCTGGAGTTATACCTGATATACGTGATGCCTTACCTAACGTTTCTGGTTTTGCATCACTAAGTTTTGCCACCACTTCATTTGACAATCCTGAAATTTGACCATAATCGAAGTCAATTGGGATCAAGGTATTTTCATTCTTACGTGATTTAGCGATCTCATCTTGCTGACGTTCAATATAGCCCGCGTATTTGATCTGTATTTCGACTTGTTCGGCCGCTTTAGGATCCGCGATCCCAGGGCCAAAATCCGTCACCTTCATCAAGGTTTCATAAGTCATTTCTGGGCGTCTAATCAAGTCTTCTAAGGTATTTTCTTTGCTTAGAGGATTCTTTAATAATGGATTAAGCGCTTCTGCCGATGCGTGCTTAGGATAAACCCAAGTATCACGTAAACGTTGACGTTCAAGCTCGATAGCTTCAAGCTTAATATTGAATGCTTGCCAACGTTCTTCGTCAACCAAGCCTAACGCATGACCTTTCGCCGTTAACCGGATATCAGCGTTATCTTCTCGAAGTAACAAACGATATTCAGCTCTGCTGGTAAACATGCGATAGGGTTCTTTTGTACCCATGGTAGCCAGATCGTCAATCAATACTCCCATATAGGCCTCGTCTCTACGTAAGATCAGTGGTTCCTGACCTTTAGCTTGTAGGGAAGCATTGGCTCCAGCAACTAAACCTTGTGCCGCTGCTTCTTCGTAGCCTGTAGTGCCATTAATTTGTCCGGCGAAAAACAATCCTTTGATAAATTTTGTTTCTAGAGTTTGTTTTAGATCCCTAGGATCGAAGAAATCATATTCGATCGCATAGCCCGGACGTATAATATGTGCATTTTCAAAGCCCTTAATCGAACGCACCAAGGCGAATTGAACATCAAAGGGTAAGCTAGTTGAAATCCCATTAGGGTAAACTTCAATGCTATTTAGACCTTCAGGTTCAACAAAGATTTGGTGAGAATCTTTATCAGCAAAACGATTAATTTTGTCCTCTATTGATGGACAATAACGTGGGCCAATACCTTCAATGACGCCGGTATACATTGGCGAGCGGTCTAAACCTCCGCGAATAATATCATGGGTTTTAGTATTAGTATGCGTGATGTAACAGGCAATTTGTCGAGGATGGTCTTCGACTTTGCCCATAAACGAAAATACCGGGGTAGGGGTATCTCCAAGTTGCTCTTGCATCACACTGTAATCGAGTGTTCTAGCGTCTAAACGCGCAGGTGTACCTGTTTTTAAACGAGAAACCCGAAATGGCAATGCACGCAAGCGATCTGCTAACGCAATCGATGGGGGATCTCCTGCACGTCCCCCTTTGTAATTTTCCATCCCAATATGAATTGTGCCACCTAGGAAAGTACCAACAGTGATGACTACGGTTTTAGCACGGAATTTTAAACCCATCTGGGTTACTACGCCTGTAACTCTGTCGTTTTCTACGATCAGATCATCACATGATTGCTGAAAAATGGTCAGGTTGTCTTGGTGTTCAATGATATTTCGGATTTCTGATCGGTATAAAGATCTATCCGCTTGAGCTCGTGTAGCCCGTACCGCAGGGCCTTTACTGGAATTCAAAGTTCGAAATTGGATCCCGCCCTTGTCGATAGCTTTTGCCATGGTGCCACCTAGCGCATCTATTTCTTTAACTAAGTGACCTTTGCCAATCCCACCAATTGCTGGGTTACATGACATTTGACCTAAGGTTTCGATGTTGTGAGTCAATAATAATGTTTTTGAGCCCATGCGTGCTGCCGCAAGTGCCGCTTCTGTGCCTGCGTGACCACCACCAACTACGATTACATCAAACTCATCTTGATAAAACATTTAAAACCTCTTCAATCATGTATATCCCAAAAAAGGGGCACATATTCTATATGTTATTTAGCATAAGTTAAATGCTTAAAATTTATTCAGAAGATCGGTACGATCTTCACTAATCTTTATAAGATCTATTTAGATCTTTACTTATTATTATTATTATTAGGGATCGAAGGATCGGTGTGTAAGTCAATTTAATTATTGTATATCAGTAAGTTACAGCCAACGTTTTGTTGTGATCATCCGTTGATCTGTTTTGTATAGCTTGGGGGTAAGTAGCGATCTTATCCACAGGGCGATCTTGGTCGATTCTTATCAAGTGGATATGTAACGATTATACAGTAGTTATGCAGCATCTTGTCCACATTAAAGGATAAGGTTTGATCTAACTGTGTATAAAGTGTGATCACAATAATTAAGATCTCTTTGTATAACCCGTAATCTAACACTATTAGGTTTTGGATCATGATCATCGATCATCTTGTGTATAAGTGATGGATCCAACGATAAAATAAATTTAAATTATTTCTAAATAAACATATTTTCTAGCTAAATTGACTCAGTTCAGGATAAATAAAGGGCTTTCGTCGACTTGGTTTGTTCATTATTGAGCTGAAAATGATGGTAAGAAAAGCTGAAAATTGCTATTTAAAGGATCGTAAATGAGATCCAATTAAGCAGGATCCTTTCAAAAGGATCCTATTTAAGTCTGTTGTTGGTTAAACGCGCATCAAAAAATTGTATTTTATATAGTAACGATCGTCACTTAACTTGGTTTGGTTGATACCCTGTCGCTCTGTGTGATTCGATTTGAGTCGGTATAATTTCTTTTCTGCGGCTAGGGCCTTCGAAACGAACTTTGTAGGTGTCGTACTCCTTTATGGACTCAAAACAGTAACTACCGAGGGCTTTTTCAAGATCAGCGAGGTTATGATTAGTAATCAATATACAATTTTTATTATGTGCTAACCGCTGCCGGAGTATGTTGCCTAGCCAGCTTTGTGCATTCTTTTTAAGAGCAGATTCGTTTACACATACCTCATCTAAAATTAGCAAATCCACATCGAGTAACTCTTGGTTTATTTCACGAAATTTCTCGCCCGCTTTATCTGTTGCGCTGTAGTCATAAGAGAAAAAACGCATTTCCAATAGAGTTGATAGTTGTCTATATAAAACAGTTATCTCATACTGATTTATTAGTTCGTGAGCTATTGCACCGGCAGTGTGGGATTTACCACGCCCGTAATCACCATAGAAGATCATCATGTGTGATCCGCTTTTACGCCAAGCGGGATCTTCGTGTGCGGCAATGAATGAGTGGGCAATACTTATCGCCTCTTTTACATCGTCACTGTCTTCGACTAAATTGTCGAACGTCCATTTTGGATTCAAATCTGAACGTCCATGTAGGTCTAATATACGACTGCGCTTACCTTCTTTTTGTAATTGGCGCACATCACGGTTTGCTAGGGCTTCATGTTCTAATCTCACAGATTTATAGTCGGTATAAGATTCAGGAATATGTTTCCTACCAAGTGTTTTACCGAGTTGTTCGATTCTATCTTTCAAACTTTTCATGGCAATATTCCGATGATGATCATGAGTTGGAGGTTGTTTTGATTTTATTACTGTATTTAGCAACTAAGTTTTTCGCGTTCTCGTCTGCAACCACGCCAGCTTTTGCAGTCACAATTTGACTACCGACTTTATGAATAGCTTTGATATTCTTGGCCAGTCGCTTTTGTTTTACGTTAAATACGAATTTTTGGGTCCACTGAAACTGGGTAAATTGTGTTTGTGGTCGCCCCAACCAATATGCGACAAAATCGCCTAGTTCGTGTGACGAAAATTCATTATCGATAATACCCACGAGTTTAGTTAGATCCTGGTACAGAGTTGAGTTTGGAGACCAGTCTGGACTCATCTTTTGCCACTGTAAATGTAGCTGAGTATAGTCGTCTGGTTTAATCATCAATAATGGTAAAATTAATATCTTGCCATTGAAGCTCTTATTTAAATCTACTTCGTCGATAAAACTGATTAGTTCGACCTGACTTAGCTCTTTGATAAGACTATTAACTTGACGACCTAGCGTAAACTTGTTTTCTTTTGCATTAAGCATGCTTAACAACTGTTTATAATTTAAAGCTGGCGTCTTGCCTGTTGTTAAATCGACAGTCGGCTTTAAGCCCAATAAATATAAAACTCGAGCGTCGTTACTGAGAGCTTGACTCAGTGCTTTTTGTTCCGCTTCATTTAGCCATTTATTCAAAGTTACCCTCTACTTCTTAGCCAGGTCTCTAACCACTGAACTGCAGCATGCTCAGGTATAGGTTGATTTAGTACATCTATATTAAGTGCTGGGGCTATTAATTTAGCGCCACTCATTCTAAGTTTTTGTTCTATTTTTAATGCACCGTAGCAGAATGTGTCATAACTGCTATCTCCAAGACCTACCACCAAAAATGAAGTGCCTGTTAAATCAGTCGCTTCAATTTGCTTCACAAATTTATGAATATTGTCCGGTAAATCTCCGGCTCCATGCGTTGATGTACAAATAATCCAAGTTGCGCAAGGTGCAATGTCGATTAAGTCTGGTGCTAAATGAACTTGAGCTGTCAGTTCATGCTCAATTAATTTTTCTTCTAAAGCCTCAGCTACGTACTCACTTGCACCGAGTACACTGCCTACTATTATTTCGAAATCTACCATGGTGTTGCTTTTCTCACTTTTCAATAAGTCTATTGTACCTTGCATACATTGGCGCGACTACGTCTTAACTCAAGCCCTAATCAGGTTTCATTAAAAGTTAGATTGAAGGCATATTAATTTAACTTTAAGTTAGTTTAAATTAACTTAAAGTTAAATAAATATTACTTAATGCTTAATTTAATTTTCGTTTATTTTCTACTAAATATTATTTTATCGATCTATATTGTGCAGCTTAGGAGTGTCGGTGAGTCGATTGATGTGCAGTAAATTAGCTGGCAACGGCATTGATATAAAGCTGAAAAAATTTAAGGCATCCCACACATGGTATGCCTTTTAGTGATAGAAATTTTGATTAAGCTCAAAACGCTATTTCTATCATTTCCCTATACAGAAGGATGAAAAGATTTTTCCTAGCAAATCATCAGAGCTAAATTCACCGGTGATCTCACTCAGATACGCTTGGGCAAGTCGCAATTCTTCAGCTAATAATTCACCTGCAAGGTTGTCTTCAAGCTGATATTTTCCTAATAAAAGATGTTCTTCGGCTCTTTCTATTGCATCAATGTGGCGTCGTCGAGCGATGAATTGTCCTTCATTGGATGCGTGGAAACCCATGCACTCTTTTAAGTGCTCTGCGAGTGCTTCGATACCTTGCTTTTGACTGGCAGAAAGTCGAAATACGTCATATCCGTTAATGCTAGTCTTACCTATAGTTTCACCTGATAGGTCCGCTTTGTTTCGAATAACCGTTAATCCAATATTATGAGGTAGCTTGTTCATAAAATCGGGCCATATTTTATGAGGATCACTTTCATTAGTTTCAGTGCTATCGAGCATAAATAACACGCGATCTGCTTGCTCTATTTCTTGCCAGGCTCGTTCAATACCTATTAGTTCTACTTCGTCAGAGCTTTCTCTTAAGCCTGCTGTATCGATTATATGCAGTGGCATGCCATCGATATGAATATGCTCTTTTAGCACGTCTCTGGTTGTGCCAGCGATGGCAGTTACTATCGCCGCATCTCGACCTGCAAGGGCATTCAATAAACTTGATTTGCCAGCGTTTGGCCGGCCAGCTATTACCACACGCATGCCTTCTCTTAATAAACTGCCTTGCTGAGCTTTATTTTTCACCGAACAAAGCTGAGTATTTATAGCCTGTAAATCTCGCTGAACCTTGCCATCGCTTAAAAAATCGATTTCTTCATCTGGGAAATCAATAGCTGCTTCTACATACATACGTAGATGAATTAATAGTGAAACTAAGTCATTTATTTGGGTGGAAAATTCACCTTGTAATGAACGTAAAGCTCCTCGTGCGGCTTGTTCTGAGCTGGCATCAATAAGATCAGCAATTGCTTCTGCTTGAGCCAAGTCCAATTTGTCATTTAAATAGGCTCGCTCACTAAATTCACCAGGACGCGCCAGACGCACGTTAGGGACAAGTAAGGTGGCTTTAATTATCATATCTAATACAACTTTGCCCACCATGTCCTTGCAGTTCTAATACATCTTCTCCAGTGAAGGAGTGGGGAGCCTTGAAGAACAGCGCAATTCCTTGATCGAGGGCTTCACCATCAGCTGAAACAAAAGGTACATACTGGGCAAATCTCACAGGGGGGACATGACCAATAATTTGTTCTGCTACCTTGGTCGCTAAAGTGCCTGAAATTCGTACTATACCAACCCCACCACGTCCGCTCGCTGTTGCTTGCGCAACGATGGTGTCTTGATTTGAACTGTCTTGCTGGAAGGTCACTGTTTTGCTCAATCTCTAAAATTGGTAAATTGTAAGGGTTGTTCTACGTCGTTTTCTTTTACCAGCGCCATGACTTGTTGTAAGTCATCGCGTTTTTTACCCGTTACCCGAACTTGATCGCCTTGAATGGAAGCCTGAACCTTAATCTTGGCATCTTTGATTAGTTTGATCAGTTTCTTGGCGGCTGGCTGTTCGATGCCCTCTTTAAACGCGATAGCTTGCTTGTATATTTTACCTATATGCTGAACATCTTTTTCTTCAAATGCAGCAGTATCAACACCACGTTTGACACATGTGCCACGTAAAATATCGAGCATTTGTTTGAGTTGAAAATCGCTGTCTGAAGACATAGTAACGATGCTTTCTTTAAGCTCAAAACTTGCTTCGACGCCGCGAAAGTCAAAACGTGTAGCAAGCTCTCGATTCGCGTTATCCACCGCATTTCGTACTTCTTCTAATTTAATCTCTGAAACAATATCAAATGAGGGCATGGTGTTTTCCTATTGATTGAATGGGGACATTGTAATGCTAGGCACAAATATAAAAAAGCCCGCATCTCATTGTTACAAGATGCGGGCTAATCATATTTATTAACTTACTTAGTTTTCAGTCCTCGTTTTTCCATTGAAGCGTAGATAATCTTCGCTTGAACTAACGTAATGAGGTTACTGATTAACCAGTAAAGTACTAGGCCTGCAGGGAATATAAAGAAGAATAGGCTCATAGCAACTGGCATAAACTGCATTATTTTCTGTTGCATGGGGTCTGTCATCGTCATAGGCTGCAATTTCTGTAGTAAAAACATACTTATGCCTGTCAAAATAGGTAGCACAAAATACGGGTCTTTAACTGATAAATCGGTTATCCAGAAGATAAAGTCTGCGTGACGTAATTCAACACTTTCAAGCAATACCCAATATAAAGCTAAGAAAATTGGCATCTGTAAAAGAAGAGGGAAGCAACCACCCATAGGGTTAACCTTGTCTTTCTTGTACATTTCCATCATAGCCTGCTGCATTTTCTGCTTGTCATCACCGTAACGTTCTTTTAATGCATCCATTTTAGGCTTAAGAGCGCGCATCTTCGCCATTGACTCATATTGTGCTTTCGTTAACGGATACATCGCGCCTTTAACGACTATGGTGATAAGGATTATCGAGAAACCCCAGTTACCTATTAAGCTGTGAATGAACTGCAAGAACGCGAAGAGGTACTTCGAAATCCACCAAAGAAAACCGTAGTCGACAGTTAAATCTAGTCCGCGAGCGATTTCTTCTAACGTATCTTGATCTTTAGGGCCAAGATAAAGAGAGCTTTGTATATCAACACTTTGACCAGGCTCGATGTCCACAGATTGACCGGTAAAACCGATAATAGCATTGCCACCTTGAGTCATTTTACTATATATATTGTTGGTTTCGCCTTGTGGCGGTACCCAGGCAGAAACAAAATAGTGCTCAATCATTGCGGCCCAACCAGCCGGTGTTGATTGATTCAGATTTTTGTCTTGCATGTCATCAAACGAATATTTTTCGTAACGCTCATCTTCAGTAGAGAATGCACCACCGCGATAAGTCGGCATAAACATGCTGCCACCTATGTCCTGCGTACTTTGTTTTAATTGGCCAAATTGTTTAACGCTTTTAACGTCTGAAGAAGTGTTTTCGACATGATAATTGACTTTTACATCATGACTATTTTTATTAAAAACGAACTCTTTTGTTACCACTAAACCTGATTTAGCTGTGTAGGTCAGTGGCACTGTGAGTGTTTCACCTTGCATTACAAAACTATCTTGGCTGACGGAATAAGTAGGTCTGGTACCTTTGTCTATTCCATTAGGGCCAACAAGGCCACTTTGAGCGACAAAAATAGTAGGGCCGCTAGGGCGAAGCAAGCTATATGTGCCTTCAGATCCCTGCTCAAGTGGATATTTAAGCAAATTTGCCGAAATGACGTCGCCGCCAATGGTATTAATGCTTAGTTGTAACGTATCAGTTGTCACTGAGATGACTTTACCGACTGCACTTTGGGTCGGTAACGCATTTTGGTTTGTCGGCGCGGCAATGGGAACATCACCATTGCTGGTTGGAGCATCACTACCCACTGTTTGTTGACTTTCTACTGGTTGCAAAGGTTGAGGACCATAGTCCACTTGCCACTGTTGCCATAAAAGAAAGCTGACCATGGCAAGGCCAATTAATAAAAAGCTGCGTTGGGATTCCATAAAATACTCTATATTAACTACATTATTAATTTAAGCCGTATTGCCTAGGCGACGACCTTCATTCGTTTTTATGATTTTAACCATATTGGTAGAATGGCAAATTCAAATATTTCAGTGCTTATTGTACTTCTTCTTTTCGGGCACAAAATCGACTCCACCTGAATGTAGTGGATGGCATTTTAATATGCGTTTAATGCTTAACCAACTACCCATTAGGATCCCGTGAGTTTTTAACGCTTCAATTGCGTAGTAAGAACAGGTTGGATGAAAACGACAATTTTGCCCGAGCAGTGGTGAAAGCCATAGCTGGTATAGTCGAATCAAACCTATTGGGATTTTTCGCAGCGCTTGGCTAACTTTTTCCATAATTTACTTAAAACTAGGAATAGTTCCTGATTTGAGAGCTTATCGAGCCCACTTTTACCGACCACTACTATATCAATGTTAGGTAAGCTTTGCTGATGATTGCGAAAACTTTCACGAACAATTCGTTTAATACGATTCCGGTCGTGAGCTTTCTTTACTCGCTTTTTAGCAACAGTAATACCTAGTCTTGGATTGAGACCTTCATTATGTCGAGCAAGTAATGTTAGATTTGGTGATACGGCAGGGGTTGCATTTTTGAAAACAAATTCAAAGTGGGTGGGAGTTAATAGTCTTAACTCCCGAGAAAAATGATTTTCACCCACTTTCAATTATTAAGCTGTTAAACGAGCACGGCCTTTAGCACGACGACTGGCAATAACCTTGCGGCCATTTTTAGTCGCCATACGGGCACGAAAACCGTGTGAACGCTTACGCTTTAAATTACTTGGTTGAAAAGTTCTTTTCATGACCTAGTTCCGCTACATAAGGTTAAAAACAAATGAGCATTTACATGCTCAAAAAGGACGCTGAATTCTAGAGATCTGCCTGACGTTTGTCAATCGGTTATCTTGATCATTGTGTAATTAATGATCATTTGACTAATTTGCTTGTCTTTGGGTAAGTTGTAGGAATGAAGTCTATTTATCCACAGAAATAAAAATAATATCTTTAATATCGGCTTATAGTGGCCTAAATATTGAATGTATAGCTATCTG